>NZ_CM177755.1:920000-5782500 GCF_058313675.1 Paenibacillus sp. fava2
TGTTGGGGATTAGCCAAGCGGTAAGGCAACGGACTTTGACTCCGTCATGCATAGGTTCAAATCCTATATCCCCAGCCATTTACTTTAATGTTTGAGAGCCATTAGCTCAGTTGGTAGAGCACCTGACTTTTAATCAGGGTGTCGAAGGTTCGAGTCCTTCATGGCTCACCATTCCTTTCAAGGTGTGCGCGTGTGGCGGAATGGCAGACGCACCAGACTTAGGATCTGGCGTTTCACGACGTGGGGGTTCAAGTCCCTTCACGCGCACCATGTTTATGCGGACGTGGCTCAGCGGTAGAGCATCGCCTTGCCAAGGCGAGGGTCGCGGGTTCGATTCCCGTCGTCCGCTCCATATAGATTGTGCGCCCTTAGCTCAGCTGGATAGAGCGTTTGACTACGAATCAAAAGGTCAGGAGTTCGAATCTCTTAGGGCGCGCCATTTATTTTTTAGCAAGATGAACCACTGTATTACGGGATGTAGCTCAGCTTGGTAGAGCACCTGGTTTGGGACCAGGGGGTCGCATGTTCAAATCGTGTCATCCCGATTTTATATTTTGCGGGTGTAGTTCAATGGTAGAACTTTAGCCTTCCAAGCTAATAGCGTGGGTTCGATTCCCATCACCCGCTTACGAAATAGAGCAAGAGCCGTGGATAAGCCGCAGCTCTTGCTTTTTTATAGCTCATTAACAACACGCCTGTGACCTGCAGGGGTGTTTTTTGGCCGTCCAGAAGTGTGTTAAATGACAGCTGACAAGAGCCTAAGCCTGTTATAGTATACTTACAGAATTATCCTCACTATTACAGGCAATCAAGGAGCACAGCAATGACAGAC
Organism: Paenibacillus sp. fava2; assembly: GCF_058313675.1. Taxonomy (NCBI): domain Bacteria; kingdom Bacillati; phylum Bacillota; class Bacilli; order Caryophanales; family Paenibacillaceae; genus Paenibacillus; species Paenibacillus sp. fava2. The sequence continues at coordinate 920,833 of NZ_CM177755.1, forward strand.
AAAGTAATAAGGATTTTCAAAATCATTAACGCCATTCAATCTAACCCCGGCATTACAGCAGCAGATTTAGCGTTTAGATGCGATGTGAACATCAGGACGATCTACAGGGATCTGGATGTCATCAGCCATTTTGCACCGGTTGCGAATGAAGGCAGGGGCACAGGCTACAGGTTTCTGGGGACGTTTTTCCAATACCCGCTTGATTTCTCTGAACAGGAAGCCTTGGCTTTTTCACTCCTGCCTTCGGTGCTGCATGAAGATAAAATCCCTCCGGGCTTTCATACCGCCTATGACAAGGTGATGGGAACACATCTCAAGGAGAAATCCAAACTAAACGGAGTGCTTGAAAATATTGCGGATATTATCCAGATGGGGACGCCCGCGTACCGTAAAGAAAGCCGTAATTTTCTCCAGCCGATTATAGGGGCTATCCTGGAGCAGCAGAGCATCCGGACGGTCTATCACTCACAGGCGCGTAATACCACAACTGAACGTGAAATCGATCCTTATTATCTGATTCCGCGGGATCAGCGCTTTTATCTGATCGGGTACTGTCATCTCAAGCAGGATATCCGTACCTTCCGTATCAGCCGGTTTCAGCAGGTTGAGGCTACGGGTTCCACTTTTGACAAAAGCGGCTTTAATATCAAGCATTATCTCAAGAATACATGGTCCATCGACCGGGGCAGCAAAAATATCAGGTTTAAGGTACGCTTCTCCCCTGATGTGGCACGTTATATCAGAGAGGAGGAATTGTTCGTGCATCCGCGGATGAGCGATCAGAAGGACGGTAGTCTGCTGTTTGAGGTGACCGTCAATAACGCCAAGGAATTCATGAAATGGATTCTGCAGTATGGTCCGGAGGCGGAGATTCTGGAGCCGGCGTCGGCCCGACTGGAGATGAAGCAGAAGCTGGAGCGATGGATCAAGATGTATCAGTAGAAAAAAGCACAACTGCCCGAAACAGATAGAATCAGGGAGTTGTGCTTTATAAGCTAACTTACATATTTGAGAAAAAGAATATTACTCAGCCTGGGCCGCATCCGTTGGAGCAGGCAATCCGAGTCCGGCCGCAATACGCTGCCCGAATTCAGGATCGGCCTTGAAGAAGTGTCCGATTTGACGGATTTTGATCTCCTCGAATTCTACCGGTGTCATGGCGCCAACAATGTTCTCCACCAGGCGGGCACGTTCCTCTTCACTCAGCAGACGGTAGAGATCACCGGCTTGAGTGTAGTGATCATTATGATCGTAAGCGACACTGTCAGCGTGGCCGGAAACCTGGAACGGGGCGGGCTTATCCTGCGGAGATTCCTTGGCTCCGCCAAAGCTGTTGGGCTCATAGTAGACGGAACCGCCGCCGTTACGGGTCGAGTTCATCGCACCGTCGCGCTGGTTGTTGTTCACCTCGGCTACAGGACGGTTAATCGGCAGCTGATTATGGTTAGCCCCTACCCGGTAGCGGTGGGCATCGGCGTAAGCGAACAGGCGGCCCTGCAGCATTTTGTCGGGGGAGGCTTCAATGCCGGGCACGAACGAACCCGGAGAGAAGGTAGCCTGCTCAACTTCCGCAAAATAGTTCTCCGGGTTTCGGTCCAGCACCATCCGGCCAACCTCGATCAGCGGGTAATCCTTCTGTGACCAGACCTTGGTTACGTCAAAAGGATCGAACCGGTACGTATCTGCATCCTCCTCCGGCATAATCTGCACACACAGTCTCCATGCCGGGAAATCCCCTTTGTCAATCGCATTGAACAGATCCTCTGTATGGTAATCCGGATTCTCACCCGCCAGCTGTGCCGCCAGTTTGACATCCAGATTTTTGACGCCCTGCTCTGTTTTAAAATGATATTTCACCCACACAGCCTTACCTTCAGCATTAACCCACTTAAACGTATGGCTTCCGAACCCGTGCATATGACGGAGCGTTGCCGGAATGCCGCGGTCAGACATCAGGATAGTAACCTGATGCAGTGATTCAGGAGATAGAGACCAGAAATCCCACACCGCGTTCGGATTTTTCAGGTGAGTCTGCGGATGGCGCTTCTGCGTATGGATGAAGTCCGGAAACTTAATGGCATCACGGATGAAGAAGACCGGCGTATTGTTGCCGACAAGATCATAATTGCCTTCCTCTGTATAAAATTTAACGGCAAACCCGCGCGGATCACGGACGGTGTCTGCAGAGCCGAGCTCACCGGCTACAGTCGAGAAGCGGATGAACATGGGCGTACGCTTGCCTACTTCAGATAAAAAAGCTGCCTTGGTATATTGGGACAAATCCTGTGTAACCTCAAAATATCCATGAGCACCCGCTCCCTTGGCATGAACAACCCGTTCAGGAACACGCTCTCTGTTAAAATGGGCCAGCTTCTCCAGCAGATGAACGTCCTGCAGCAAAGTAGGTCCGCGTGAGCCTGCTGTCATTGAATTCTGGTTGTCTCCGACGGGGGCGCCCCAGCTTGTAGTTAGTTTATTGTTGCTCTGACTCATGAATACAATCACCTCGGTATAGGATTTGAATTTAGAATTAGTATAAGTTCTATATTAACAAAAAATTTAAAGAAATCAATCCTTTTTTATAATTATTATAATTAACAATATGCGGAAAATAGAATGAAGGGGCGATAGAGCTAGTCTATAAAGAATTGTTTAGATCTGCGGAGTTGTAAAGACGCCCGATCTTTTATTTTCGTTTGTGAGTTTCTTGTGAGACTATTGTCGTATGATATATTTATTCGTCACGATGGAGAATGAGGGGTTACTTATGAATAGTTGGGGTAAGTTATTGATCAAAGCGGGGGTGCTGCTTGTTGTCGCTCTGCTTTTTGTATATATGGACTCGATGGAAAGTACAACGGAACCCACTGCGAAGCAGGGCATACTGGACTTGCGGGAAATAGGTCTTCCAAGTCAAGGATTAGTGAACTTGAACGGAGAATGGGCCTTTTATGAAGATAAGTTGCTGACACAAGCAGAGTTGAATGAAGATACGATGCAGCAGGATAGTTATCAAACCGTACCGGGTGCATGGGAAGGGAAGGGTAAAAAGGACAATGTGCATCGTAAAGGTTATGGTACCCTTCATCTCAAACTCCTCGTTCCGGAGGAAGATACGGTCTACGGACTTAAAGTAAACAATATCCGGATGTCGCATAAATTGTTTATCAACGGAAATCTGATGGGGGAGAGTGGTCATCCTGCCATTTCAAGAGAACTGAGCCGTCCTGGAAATACTCCCTATACTGTTTTTTTTCATTCCAGTACAGGGAGCATTGATATTGTTATACAGATAGCTAACTACGAGTTTATCAATGGAGGGATCATCCGTCCCATTCAGTTTGGCGCACAGAAAGAGGTATTCAAGTTAGGCAGTCTTGCCATCGGAGCAGATCTGGCCTGCATTCTGATATTTATTATGTTTGGAGCTCATCAATTGTTAATGTATTTTCCGGAACGTCTGGACAGAAGCAACTTGTACTGTGGAATGTTTCTGCTGTTTTTTTCGGTAGGCCAGATGCTGCAGGACGAGAAGCTTTTCCAACGTCTGCTTCCGGATATACCATTTTATGTTTCCTACAAGCTTCTTGATTTCAGTATTTTTATGCTTCCTATACTGGGCATTCTATTCTTCTCTTCTCTTAATGCCAGACTCATGTCCCGGCGGGTTAAGATTCTGCTTCTTATACCATTAGCAGTTTATACTGCGGCCATAATCGTGTTGCCCTACCGGGTATATACCGAGATCAAACCGGAGTTTCTGTTATATATGTTTTTCATCGACTTTTATGTCATGCTAAGGCTGGCTATTCTTTATTTCACGGCTGGTAAGGAGACCAATGAAAGGAAAGAGCTACTGCTGTTTTTTTCGGCGATAATGTCGATGATGATCTATCTAATCGGCGATTACTTGTCTTCGGAAAATATGCTTGCCTCTGATCTTCTAAGCAAATTGTCTGGGTTGAGTTTTGTTATGTTGATGAATACGCTGATGGCAGTCCGCTTTTCAAGAGCTTTTAAGAAAACCAAAGCTTTAACGCATGAACTGATGGTGGCCAATCAGGTAAAAGATGAGTTTCTCATGCATACTTCTCATGAATTTAGGACCCCACTGCATGGTATTATGAATATTACGTCCTCGCTTTTGGAGGATGATGAGGGGACTATGTCTGCCGTGCAGATGGAGAATTTGTGGCTGGTGAAAGATACGGCAACGAAGTTGAGCATGCTGATGCAGGACTTAATTGACGTGACAAGGCTTAAGCATGGAGATTTGCAAATGTACTTAACGGTAGTTAATGCGCGGGCTGCAGTACAAATTGTACTGGATGTGTTGCAATTTGAGTTGGCAGATAAGGATGTAGCGCTTGAGAACCGTGTACCGCCATACTTGTGGGTCCATGCAGACGAGAATCGGTTCAGACAAATTTTGTATAATCTAGTGCATAACGCGATCAAGTATACTGAAAAAGGGAAAATCTCTGTGGATGGCACAGTCAGAGATAACCTGGTGGAACTATTTGTGCTTGATACAGGTGAGGGTATATCTCAGGACAGAAAATCGAACCTGCTCTCCGGGAGTGATCCCTTTGGTTCGATTGCACTCGAAGGACGTTATTCCGGCATGGGCCTTGGGTTGTTCATCTGCCGCAAGCTCGTAGAGGGGATGGCTGGACAAATCCGTATTGTATGGACAGAAGTTGGACAGGGGACATGTATAGCTTTTACATTGCCATTCGTGAATGGGCCTGAGTCAGTCTTAAAAAGCGGAGATGTAAACTCAAAGCTGCGCTCTCCTCGGAGCCCTGCTTCTCTGGAAATAGAAGAGCAATATGACTATACGATTCTGATTGTAGATGATGAAGCCTCAAATCTTCACACGTTGCTTACCATTTTACGGAAACATCCTTATAATGTGCTTACAGCATTGTCAGGAAGAGAGGCATTAGCTAAAATCAGCCGATATCCACGCATTGACCTTGTTATTCTCGATGTAATGATGCCGGAAATGTCAGGCATTGAGTTATGCCGCAAGCTGCGTGAGAAGTATACTATTCTTGATTTGCCCATATTATTTGCTACTGCCAAGGATCGGTCGCAGGATATTGCACTGGGTTTTGCAGCCGGGGCAAACGATTATCTGACGAAGCCATTTGACGGGGAGACCCTGATTGCCCGAATTCAGACATTGCTGCTTATGAAGACATCTATTCATCAGGCCATTCAAAATGAACTGGCGTTTTATCAGGCTCAGATCAAACCTCATTTCCTGTATAATGCCCTGAGCAGTGTTATTTCCTTCTGCTATACAGACGGGGAGAAAGCTGCTTACCTGCTGTCCAGCCTTAGCCAGTATTTACGTTATATTCTGGATATGGACCATAAGGAGATATTTGTTCCTTTGGGCAGGGAGTTGGAACTGATAGATGCATACGTAGAAATTGAGAAAGCCCGTTTCGAGGGTCGTTTTGAGTATATAAGTTATGTAGACGAACGGTTAAAGAGCCTGCTTATTCCCTCACTAAGTATCCAGCCATTCGTAGAAAATGCCATTCGTCACGGTCTTTTTGATAAAGACGGTCTAGGAAATGTAACGCTCTCCGTTTCTGAAGGAGAGAACTACCTGCTGATTACCGTAGAAGATGATGGTGCGGGTATTTCAGATGATTTACTGTACCTCATATCCAGTGGGGGTAAGCCTCAGGAGGGACAAGGTGGTATCGGAATCTTCAATATCCGGCGCAGACTGGAAGCGATATCGGGAGCTACTTTAACTGTGAGTTCAAAGCTGGGCCGGGGTACCACGGTTACAATGTACCTGCCTATGGAACAAGATGAAAGCTAAAGGGGTAGGGATATTTGTTCAGAGTAGTCGTTGTCGAGGATGAAAAGCCGATCCTTGAATTAATGAAAGTTGTGGTAGGGAGGAACCCCTATTGTCAGGTTGTAGGTGCGTTCAGCAATCCCTTCGAGGCGCTGGAGGCTATTCCGGACCTTAAGCCGGATATTGCGTTTTTGGATGTTGAGATGCCCAGACTTTCCGGCTTGGAGTTGGCGCACAGAATAAATGAATGTTGTGAGCAGACGCGTATTGTATTTACCACGGCCCATAAGGAGTATGCTCTGGAAGCCTTCAATGTTTTTGCTTTTGACTACATTCTCAAGCCAATAACTCCTGCCAGTGTTCAGCGGATTACGGATCGTCTTCTGAAGGCAATTGACCGTTCCGCTGTACAGGCTGCTGATTACCTAAAGAATACAGTCTCCATCCGCTGTTTCGGCAGTTTTGAGGTCCGTAATTCCAAGGGAATGTTAGTACGGTGGCCTACCCGTAAAACAGAGGAACTCTTTGCATACCTGCTGTGCTATCCCAATCAGGAGGCGGATAAGTGGCAATTGCTAGAAGCCTTATGGCCGGACATGGACGAGGAGCGTGCCGTACATAATTTGCATAATACGGTTTACCGGCTGAAGAAGCTTTTGAAAGAGCATGATTTGGGTGTAGATGTGGGAAAAACGGGACAGGGCTATCAACTGGAGATTTTCCTGACCACTTACGACCTATTGGAGTTTCAAGGTTATACCCCTGCTCTGACCGATGCCCAGGAAGATTTACCGCGCCTTACGAGCTTGTGCGCAATGTATCAAGGCCATCTGTTTGACAGAAAGGATTACTTGTGGAAACACCGCCTAGAAGAAGAGTACAGTAAACGCTTTTTTTCTATGGTTCAAAATTTAGGAAGGCTATGCCTAGCCCGCAAGGATTGGGAAATTGCGGAACAGCGTTTAAGTGCATATCTGGCACTTTATCCATTTGATGAAGATATTAATCTCTTGTTGATGCGGGTATACGCTTCAAGCGGCAGGCGGGAGAGAATGACCAGACATTATGCCGATTTTGAGTACCAGTACTGTAAAGAGTTTGGAATTGCGCCACCTCGGGAAATGAAGGAACTTGCAGATTCATATAATAGGGAATGACAAGCACGAACAAAGAACCGTCAGCCAGATAATGGCTGACGGTTCTTTGTTTTTCTCCAATATTGGACTACTTTCGACATGGATACCGTGTCTTTGAGAGAAATTTGAGAGAATGTGTTTCTATAATTAAGCGTAGGAGTGTGACTAAAATCATGTGTGGAAAGGATGGCAGCCCAATGCGGCTAAAGGTCGGAGTGGTTATTCTTGCGGTTTGTGCCGTGCTGCTGATGCAGGACCGCGCGGCGATCTCTAGGGCAGAGACGCCGGTTCAGTACGATGCGGAGAGTGTTTATGCCTATGCGGAGGAGGCGATATTCTACGTACGCGCGTATCGAGAGGAAGGCACTTTGAAGGATGTGGGCAGCGGCTTCCTGATTCAGCCAGACGGTACAGCCGTAACTGCCTATCATGTGGTGGAAGGGGCGGCGCGCCTTGGCTGTGTGCGGAATGACGGTTCTGAAGCTGATTGCCGGATTCTAGTTGCGGATGAAGCGGCGGACACGGCGGTGCTGGAGCTGCCTGCCGCGGGCAAAAACAATCCTTATCCTTATTTACCTTTGCGAACAGGACTGGTTAATCAGGGAGAGCGCGTATTTGCCATCGGATATCCACTGAAAGGGACGAAGATGATAACTGAAGGGATAGTGAATGCGCCTGGCGTTCCTATTAACGGAAGGAACCGTATTCTGATGTCGGCAACGCTGGTCAACGGCATGTCCGGAGGGCCGCTGGTCGATCAGGACGGTTATGCGGCGGGACTGCTCTCAGGGTCTCTTCGCACGATGAGCGGCATTCATCTGGCTGTGGATGCAGTGACGCTGAAGCAGATAATCAGCCGGGCAGGAAAGTAGAGGCGGCGCAGCGTCCCGGATGGTGCACACTTGCGGCATGTACTCCGGTGACGTTTTTACATAGAAAAGAGTGGTATTCAAAATTCTTACAAGAGGTGCATGCATGAGAAAATGGGCGAGGAAATATTTGTCCGCCACACTGGCTGCAGCAATGCTGACAGTTGGGGTGCCATGGTCAGGCGCAGAGCGGGCAGAAGCAGCGGGAAGCTATGAGGACGTGAACATTTACGGAACGACAATCTATAATCAGAGCACGATAGCGTCTAATCCTTTCGTGCCTAATGACAGTGAGTATGATGAGGGGGCAGACGCCAGTGAGTACGACGCTTTTATGTGGTTCCAGAGATCGAAGCAGTCCCCTCTTAAAGGTGTATCTTTTACGATGGATGATCCGGACGATCTCTATGGCACAGATAAAGTCGATGATGACTTCGACGGAACGATTTCTGTTTCCCAAATCGAAAATCTGAAGCAATTGGCGCTGAGCGGGCAGGGTGAGTTCCGGTTCTTCGTGCGCAATCTGTATGAATCTGATGACGACTTTGTGAGTGCCAAGATATCGACCAGTGTATCGGGGTTTTCCAAATACCTGGAGCAGCATGGCAATTCCAATCCCAGCCGTAAAGATAATTTTGACTCTGGCTGGCAGAAGCTCGATGTCAATGATGTGATTAATATCAACATTGTGGTCGACGGGTCAGCGACCATGGTAGGTGTCCACTTGTTTTTCCGAGACATTACCGCTCCGACCGTCAAGGACTACATCTTTGATACCAACGGTACGCAGCGCGAAAATACCAGTATTGAAGAGAACGAGCTGCTCCTGAAATGGGGGGACAAGATGGATTTGACCTACCCGTTCAGTGAGCCGCTTAAGGCTTATTCAGGAGAGGCCTCCGATCTGAACCGCCACAATCTGTTCACTAATCCGGCAGGAACAGGGTTGCCTGCAGCAGGGGAGAACCAGGGCCTGACGCTGCCTGCCTTAACGAACTGGGCTAAATATACGGACAAGTTGAGCTATACCTATGAGGCGGTCAATTACCAGCATACAGGCAATTTGCCCATCATGAACGGCGGTGAGCTGTCCACGCTTCCGTCAGGGATCAACTTGAACGACAAATCACTGAAGCAAAAGATTATCGATGCCGACTTTCATGATGCTGCGGGAAATCCGCTGATTGTCAGTAATTTCGGGCAGCGGGCATCTGTCTCCGAGGGGGATTCCTTCCTTCGCGGCAAGGCCATTAATCCGTTCGATGCGACAAGCGATCCAGGAAATGCGAACGATGGCTTCCGGCTAATCGTTGATGCAGTACCGCCCAAATATAGTTTTGTTGCCAACGGTATTCAGCCGGACATTGTCACGGGAAGTACACTGAACAAAGGTGATACCCTGGATTTTAAGGTGCAATTGACGGAGGAGACTATCGCGAGAAAGGGGCTCTCGGCTGATGGTTTGTTCCTGTACTTCAACAATGGTATGAAGGCCTATTATGTGGAGGGGGAAAATTCATCCCTGTGGACCTTCCGGGCGACCGTGGCGGAGGACGATCTGGATGTGGCGCTGCTTAAAGTTATAGCCTTGACCCATTCATCCAGGGCTGGCGACACGCCTGCCTTTGCGGACAAAGGTGTGATTCAGGATTACGCCGGAAATCTGCTCCTGGACCCGGTAAATACCAGTAAGTCGGCGAACCCTGCACCTACAGACCCATCCAAGCAGGTACCCAACACCAAGATTGACTGGGCGAAGCTGTCCATCGACAACACGGACCCGGATTTCAGCTATGTCTACGACGTCACTGGAGCTACGGATAGTGTATGGGGCAAATCAGGCAGAATTACCGTTGATGCCCGTGATCCCGGAGTAGTTGCTCCGGCGCTCGATCCGGACGAGGCTGGACAAACCCGGCCAAGCCGCGGCATCTACCGGCCGCTGAACATGACCGGCGGTTCAGCGGATTCCTCGGGCCTGGGCCTGGTCTATTATTACTGGAGCCAGAGTCCGGTTGATCCGCTGGCCGGGAAAGAGGCCGACGCGTTCGCGGCGGTCAAGCGTTATTCGCTGACCGGGCAACAGCCCCGGGAAGGCTTGTATGCCGGTGAACTTGGGGATTTCAATCTGATGGTAGCCAATAACAGCACCAATCTATTGTCCCCTCCCGCCCAAGCAAGAACAGTGGAAGGCAGCGGCACCTGGTATTTGCATACCTGGACGGCCGATATGACCTGGGATACAGCCCGTGAGCTGATGCAATACGAGAAAATGAAGACGTACAAGACCAGCCACGCCAGTACTTACGCAGGTTGGATCAATGAATATAAGGCTAACCATAAGGATGCATCCGATGCGGATGCCGAAATCTATGCGAGTGGCAAAGCCCTCGAAGCAGTAGGTGATTATAGTGATCTGTCACTGTGGACAGAGGCAGACTTCAAGCGTGACGATTCCAATTGGATTTATGGTAAGACCGCCATATTGCTAGATAACATGGCACCCGTTCTTGGAGCTTCGATCTCCGGCATCAACCACACGGCTGAAGTTAAAGCCATGGTGAAAGCGTCGGATGAGCACAGTGGCATTGATCCGGATTCGCTGCAATTTCAGTGGGTCAAGACTGGGGTTTCGCCTAGCGAGCTGGATTGGCAGGTTGTGCCCGCTGACCGGATGGTAACGACACTGAACAATGTAATTGAAGATGGTGAGTATATTCTTTACCTGAGAACCTCCGACCGGGCCGGCAATACGGCACAATATCAGATGAGTGAGCCGGCCGTGGTCGACTCTACGAGTCAGGTCAGTATCGCCTTCGCTCCTGAAGCTCCGGAAGCCTACATCCAGAGCCGCGATATTGAGGTTAGCGTCAGAGGAACGAAGGTGCAGGAGTTGTTGTACGCGTTCAGCTCTTCTGCCGTCCGTCCGGCGGATAACCTCTATCAGTCAGCTGACTTGGAGGCTGCCGATAAGGAGGAAACGGTTACTGAATCCGTCTACAGCAGCGTTGTTACAGCAGTGTACAGCCTGAATGGAGAGCAGTACCTGCATGTAAAGGTCAAGGAAGAGGGGACAAGCCGGTTCTATGAATACAGTTCGCTGTATCGGTTTGACAATGCTGCACCGGCAGTGACGTTCAGCTTGAATGGTGTAAGCTATCCCCGCTCTGCCTATAAGGTGCTTGTGACGGCAGATGATCAATATACCCCGTCCGGCACTGTAGTCCAGTACCAGTGGATACCAGACAATGCTGCCCCGCCGGCTGAATCCTCCTCCGGCTGGCTGCCGCTTCCGGATGATGGCAAAGCCGCCATTGACAGCGATCTGCTGGCTCCAGGCACATCGGCAGGCTATATCCTGTACGTATACGCCCGGGACGGACTTGGTAATGGAGAGGTTATCCATACTGGAACCTTCAACTTGTTCCGGGCCGATACCTCGCCAGTAGAGGTTCTGCAATCCGACCTGATTGCCTTTCAGAGCGCTTCAGGGGGAGTAAGCAAGGCTACTGTGCAGCTGGAGCTGAAGAGTGTTTCGAAGGACGGATTTGAATATTCCATCTCCAGCGACAACGGCTCTACATGGAGTGTGTGGAGACCTTACACGAACTTTGTACAGGTTAACGTGACGCAGGCCGCTCCAGGGGAACTGCAGCTGAAGGCTAAATTTCGTTCTCCCTCGGGAGTGGAGAGCACTCCGGTAGCCATTGATACGGGCCATTATGATGCAGCGGCTGATCCGCTGTATGCGCTGGCCTCTTACAGTACGTTTAAGCCCACGAAGAGTGGCGGTATCTCGCTTAGCCTCTCCGTGTCTACAGGCATAAAGGTCACGCCTGCGGCAGATAATCCGGCGCTTGCGGAGCGGGTGAAGGGTAATCTTTTCACAATTTCACAGAATGGCCTCTACACCTTTGATCTGGTAGACCTGACAGATCCGGAACGCACTGTTGAGCTACTGGCTGTAGTGAGTAATATTGACTCAACCCCGCCGGAGGGAGTCGTTGAGTACAACATCACTGGTCCGACCAGGGGGAATGTTACCGCCAAGCTTATCGCTTCCGAGCCGGTACGCATTGTGAACAATGGCGGAAGAGACGGCTACATTTTCAAAGATAATGGTTCGTTTACTTTCGAGATTGAGGATGAAGCAGGGAACACAGGCTCTGTTACGGCAGCTGTGTCCAACATTGACAGAACTCCTCCGGAGGTTTCGCTGGTTAAGACCTACGCCTACGGACTAAATAGCTCCAAGTTCTTCAAGACGCTGTTGGATGATCAGGGAAATGTGGTGCTGGCTGCGGGCGTTGTGCTGACGGCACAGAAAAGCTCTCCGGCAAGTGAAGCCTTCCAGGTGGTGCAGGGCAAGAATCCAACGGTTCTACTGCAGAACAATTCGTTCCGTATCATCGTGCAGGATCCGCAAGGGAATACCGCAGCGCTGGAGGACAACATCACCCACATTGCTCCTGCTATAGAACAGCCCTTAATTACACAGGAATATGTCGACGATAACGGGCAACCGCTGGCTTCAAACAAGCTGGTTGTCATTGACGGCAAGACCTATGCCAAAGGTGCGGTGAAAGTGACGCTGAGCGGCCAGATCGATAAGCCTAACCAGATGTTCGTAGGAGCTGTGCCGGTAATTCAAGGTAAAGGCTATGCCAACAAGATCAGCGGTGCAGACGGCAGCTATTCCTATTCAGCGATTTACCACGCCAACGGCAATACCAGAACGGTGCTCAGTGATCTGCTGGGCCGCACCGTTGTCTCCTCGATTCAGGTGGATGGGCTGGACAATACAGCACCTGAGATCACACTGAAGCGCGCAGTGACCGCTGTGATCCAGGGCCAGAAGGATTTTGATCCGCTGCGGGATCTTGGCGGCTACACCGCCAGGGATAACGTATCAGACGAAGAAAACCTGAAGGTCACAGTCAGCAAGCTGGATCTGACCCGGTCCGGTAAGCAGACCGTGACTTATACCGTAACGGATCAGGTGGGCAATAAGGCAAGCATCACTCAACAGGTTGTCGTTATGAAGGACAGTGGGCTGCTGATTACGGGGAACGGACAAGTACTGTCCTCCAGCCTGGCGGAAACGGTGTTGTTCGATACTAACCGGATCACCTTCAGTGTGCTCGGCTATGACAAGATGAGTGTGGACGGGAAAGAGCTTGTCAATGAGCAGGCGACTTACACGCTTCTCTATCATTCCGGACTCTATCGGGAGGGGCAGATGAAGTATATCGCCGAGGAGATTCCGTTTAAAGAGCTCACGGCGAATCAATACCAGGTCGTCTTCCCGAAGACAGGCTGGTATACCATTATCGTCAGAACGCAGGAGAGAGAACGGGAGATCGTTACCTTCTTTATCGGCGGTATGGAATCATAAGCAATTCATAAGCGGCGATAAAGAAGGAGAAAGCCGGGCGGACGGGGAGGCGGATCAACGTCTAACCGGTTTGCCGGCTTTCTTCCTAAATTCCAAGAATGAAGGAGTCAAGATTGATGAGAGGAATAAAGCAGGCGATCACAGTTCTACTGGTAGTACTCCTCGCCTTTGGTTCACCTGTCTCGGCGTTAGCGAATGAGATCGGCAAGGCAGATACAACGGTTCTGAGCAATGGCCTCGTCAAGATAACGGTCAATAATGATACAGGGCGTTTCGCCATCCGCACAGTCGATGGCCAGCCGGTCCGCAAGAAGGATCAGAATATTAATTTGATGTTCAAGGGAGATGACCCGGAGACATCCTTTACGACCTTCCGGATAGACGGAACGGATTATATCTTTGGCAATCCGTACAAGTTCGCTGCAGATTTCTTTTCCGAGATCAGTACTCCCCAGATTGTACAGAACACGGACGGAACCAAGCAGATCGAAACGGTATGGACGATTAAGGACATCCAGATCAAACAAATCATCAAGCTGTATATGAACACTTCCGACATCATGAACGCCGGTAATGTGAATGTAAGCTATCTGGTCGTCAATCACACGGACTCCACAGTAGAGGTCGGCTCACGCATTTTGCTGGACACGATGGTGGGCAGCAATGACGGGCCAGCCTTTCAAGTGGGTAAGGTCTACAAAACTCCTCTGCAGGTAGAGCGGAGACTGGTAGATGAGGATAAGCTTCCTCCCGGTATTGGTGAGGATGAGAAGTCACTCTATACGCTGCCGGCTTATTGGGTCATGAAAGACAAATATGACAGTACCGACCCTCTAGCAACTCATGCGGTGGCTTATGGATTTAATAATTTCTCTGAGAACGATATGAATATTGTGGATGAAATGGTAGTGGGCCACTGGAGCAAAATGGCTAATACCAAGTGGGACTATGAAGTCAATCCCAATTTGGATTTCACTATGGACACGAACGATTACGGCACGGCAGATTCAGCGGTTGCCTTGTACTGGAACCCTGATGCTATCCCGGCAGGAGCTGTGCACAGCTATGAAACGGTATACGGGATAGGGGAAATTGTGCAGCCGGACAAGGCGTTCTCTATCCGCTATATCGATCCGGTAAACCAGCTCGCGACGCTGGAGGACAACAGCGGCTACGAGGACGAAGGCGTCTTTGATATTACAGCCGAAGTGGAGAATCTGGAAGCTTTCAATATGGAGCAATCCAGCATTAATGTCAGTCTGCAGCTCGATAATGCACTTAAATTCGTTGATGTGGATACAAATGGCAAGATTAAGCGCGATGCGAGCGGGAAGATCATGACCAGAACCGGCAATTCCCAGAGCGCCATTTTCCGCAAGGAAGCAACACCGGCGGAGGCGGAGCAAGGCATTCAGCCGAAGTTCAAGCCCGGAGAGACGGTTACGGCCTCTTTCAAGGTCATTGCCACTGGCAAGGCCTGGCCGACAACGCCGGAATATCTGCTGAGTGTCAGCAGTCCGGAGACGGAAGCCAAGGTAGAGAGCATCGAGGATGAAACGGTCAAGGCGCAGTATAAGTCGAGCAAGGCTAATTTTGTGTTGCTGCCGCCTGTCGGCACAGCTACACCAACCTATGTGTATGCGATGTCACCGGAAGAGGCGTATACCTCCGATGTGAAGTATATTACCCTCAACTTATCCAACATTGAGGCGTACAATACCGGCAACGAGACAACGGACCCGAACTTCGATCTTTATTTCAAAGAGGTTGCCACCGGCAACCGATACAAGGTTCCGGTGAAGGACTCGGTTATTGTCCAGCCCGCGAATGACGGGCTGGCAGGAGATATGCGGATCACCTACCGGACCGGCGATTTGGTGGATAAAGACGGCAACATCCTGATGGATGATGAAGGCAAGGAACAGAAGGACCTTGGACCGGATATGCCCCTGGGCGAATATGAAGTCGAGATTGACTATAAAGACTCTGCAGATACTGGCGGCCTTTATGATCTGACTACTTCTCAGCGGTTTGTGGTCAGTGACAATGAGGAGGCGCGGATTAAAAAGGCGAGCATTCTGGCAGTCGTCAAGAGAACATTTGATATGACGACTCCTTATGACAACAGTAACAAGAGTGAGCTGGAGGAAGCTTACGAAGAAGCGTATCCCGGCTACACTTTCCCTAGCCAGGCTGAATATGCCGGAATGAAGACGATCTTTGCTACAGCCATGAATGCCATGGTCCTGAGTGCTAAAGTGACGGACCCTGAATTCGGAGGAGAGTATCTGGCACAGGCAGAAGAGGCTCCTGCTTACCATTTGGAAGCCTTCGAGAGTGAGGAGGAGCTGGAGACATTCAAGGAGAGCCTGGCTGAAGAAGATAGCGGTACAGGCAGCGCTGAGGACGAGGAGGCGCCTGGCGATGAGGTGCTGCTGGAAATTCGCGGGATGATTAACCAGATCGGCAGCGGTGATGATGCCGAGTACGTGGTAGATACGAAGAGCGAACCGGCAATTATTAACAATGCTGTAGCTTATGAAGGCAAGGATATGGTATTTGCGAAAGGCAAGCTTGATGTGCTGAGTATTAAAAAGGCCATTGATACCGATGATACGCCATTATTCGATACATTGAGTGTTAAAGGCGATGGTACGCTGAGCGTCGCGGGCAGCGGGTTCGTCTTCTTCAAAGGAGAATGGACGCTTGATTTCTTCAACGGCTTCAGCAAGTCGCTGACCCCGTCCGAAGAGGAGGAGGATAGCGGAGAGGATGAAGGGGAAGCAGAGGAGGAAGACGCCCAGAAGAAAGAAGATGAGGGCGGAGGAGCGGAAGACGATTCGCTTAACGGTGCTCTGACCTGGGCGGCCGGTACACTCGGTGAGCGGCTGAATCCGCTGCGGCAGCTGATGATTCCGGATGTGTACTTCAACCGGCAGAGCCTGTTCGCGGCTCCGAGCTTCTCAGTCAACGGCTTCGCCATGAAGTTCAATGATTATATCCTGCGCCCTGGAGGCCTTTCATTTAGCGGCGATATTAATCTGAAGCTTCTGGATTCGGAGATCAAGAATGTTATTTTTAACGATAGAGGTTTTGTGGGCATTGATACGAGTCTGAAATTTGATCTGAACGAGGATATCGGACTAATCTCCAAATCGGAAGAGGGCGATGAGGAAGATGGTGATATGCCATCCGGAGAAATTACGATTGTCCATTATGTACAGGAAGTCGAGGATGTGTCCAATACGTACGGTCTGAAGTTCAATGCGACCGTTAGTGGTGTTGGTGTTGGTGTTGAGCTTGCCTTCAAGCAGGTGGCGGACAAACGGATTCTGCCTGACACTATTGGCTTTGAGGCGGAGCTGGGCGATCCCGGCGTGCTGATTACAGGCGCTACCTATCTCACCGGCATACGCGGGGCTATCCGTGAGCTGGCGGATACCATTGCCGGAGAAGGCGATGTGCCGCTGACGCTTGAGGCAGGTGCTGATATCACCTTTGGCGTGCAGCCGGCTACGTTCTATGGCAGCATCGACATGACGCTCAAGAAGTCGGGAATCAAGCTGGTCGGCAAAATGGACTATAGCGCTTCCCCGGAATCAGAGAAGCTGGCCATGCTGACTGAAGCCAAGATTGCTGCCCAATGGATGACACCATGGTTCGTCAGCGCCTCCGCAACGGTAGACGTTCTGGGCTGGGATGTCATTATCGGCAAAGCCTCACTGTTCGTGGGGGAGAATCTGATCAAGAACCGGATCGATTTTGAAGGCTTCGTAGGCGCGAAGCTGCAGATTCCATCCGATGTGCCGTTGGTTGGCGGAATGCCGCTGGCCGGTGTGTCTCTGGGTGTCAACAATGACAAAATGTGGGGCAGCTTCGCTATCCTGTTCATTAGTCTGGGCGTAACTTATTATTTTGACGGCGATATTGAATTCGGTACCTCTGGCGAGAAGCTTCCGGACGGACTGCTCTACTTGCAGGTTCAGGACCCGGAAACCGGTCCTAAGCTGGTTGTCTTCGGCCAGGGGGCAGAAGCAGTGGCTACGTCATGGGTAACGAAGGAAGATATGCAGCATGAAGTTGAGTATCACAGTGTCGCCGATGGCGTGAGCCTGCTCGACAATGGATCCCTTGATGTGGGCATCGGCGGCATCAAGGTGTCTGATGATGGCAAGCTTCATGAAATTCCGATGTCGGCGGTAAGCGGCAACGCTATTGTGGAAGTTCAGTATTACGGTAAAACAGTACCGCAGCTTGTACTAAAGGATAATAACAGCCGCGATTACAAGATCGTGTACGATGAGCTCAAAATAAATGATCCGAATGCAAATGCATTTACACAGGAAATTGCCGGGCAGAACGAAACGGTCCGCAAAGCCTACATTGCCATTCCTGCCAGCCGGGCCGGCAGCGGAACCTGGAAGCTGTATGCGGATCAGACAGTAGATACGCGGTTGTTCAACATCCCTGAGGTGTCCAGGCTGGATGAGGTCAGGCTGGATCAGAGCAGCGGAGACACGAACGCCTTCACCGCCTCCTGGAAGGTATCGGGTGCCAAACCGGATGATACGATCAACCTGTATCTCACGAAGGATGCAGTGCTGCCTCCTGTTTCTGCAGACGGAGCGATTACAGCGCCAGGAGATGCGGGTGTGCTGATTGCCAAGGACCTGAAGGTAGATCAAGGCGGCGGGGTCTCCGGCAGCGTCACTTCGGGCAGCACACGGATCGACGCTACTCAGGTTTCACTGCTTGGAGCAACGGAAGATATCAGAGGCCTGATGGCCCAGGGAGATTATTATCTGCGGGCGGAACTGCATTCGTCTACCACCTTCGGCACGAAGACGAGTGTGGACAAGTTCAAGCTGGTAGACCCGCTTGCTCCTGCTGAGGTTACTGACGTAGCAGTCAAGCCTGCGGGCAACGGATATTTTGAGTTGTCCTTCAAGCCAGCGGCGAAGAAGCCGGGGCAGACCGGTTACGAGCATAGTTACAGCATAGAAGTACTTCAGCAGCAGGAAGGGCAGCTTGCGGAGTACGAAAATTTCAGCTCGCTTCTGTTCACTGAGAAGGAATTACAGCCGTACTGGAATGAGCAGAGCGGCAAATTCGAGGGTATCCGGCTTGGAGGCTGGACGCCGACCTCGAAGTCCAGCCAGGTGGATCATTCCAGCCTGGAGGGCAAGACGATTGCCGATGATTCGCTTAAGTACAAAGGGCTGAAGGTCGGAGAGAAATATGTCGTTGGCGTATCTGCGGCAGTGAAGCCGGACAAGGATGCAGACAAGAATGAAAATCTGCATTACGCGAAGCGGGTGGATACGACAAACACGCTGCTCCCGGTTACGGCCAAGCCTGCCCTGACTATTCAGGGCTCTGGTTCAACCCGGCTGGGAACGGCAACCTCCGCTTATGCAGAGGTGCTAAGCAGCGCTAAGAAGCAGACTATTCAGGTAGCTTCCAACCAGCAGAATGTGGAGGTAGAGGCGATCTATGACGGTAAGTCGCTTGGCACAGTAGCACTTGCAGACCATTCGGCCGGCAGTGCCGGAACGCTGGACTTTTCGACCTTTATTACTGATGGCACTTATGCGGTGGAACTCCGGACGAGAAACAAGACGACCGGCGATTTCACGATTACGATGCTGTATTTGACAGTAGACACCATTGATCCGGTTCTGTACATTGATACTCCGCTTCCGGGAACACGCACAGCCGGCGGAAAGATCAGGGTATCCGGACAGACCAGCAATGATGCTGTGCTGAAGGTTAACGGGCAGCTGGTGACGGTAGGCCAAAACGGACGCTTTGACGGTGAAGTGACCATCACTGGCAGCCAGCCCACACTGGATTTGGCCTTTGAGGCTGTGGATCGCGCCGGTAACAGCAACAGCGCCTCGGTCGTCCTGACCAATGGCGGATATCAGGTGCCGGTCGGCCTGGTTTTACGGAAAGTGACAAATCTTGGTGTTAAAGACGAGCGGCAGCTGGAAGCCTTCCTGAGAGTACCTGACGGCAAGGATGCTGCCGGCAAGGCACAGTACAAGGAAGTTCCTGTCGCTGACGGTGATCTGGCGAAGCTGACCTACTCCTTGTATGCGGGAGAGGCTGCCGAGGTATCCGAGGACGGCAAGGTGAAGGGACTTGCCGAAGGCTCAGCGATTGTATCCGCAGACTATAAGCTGTCGGACAGCATATCGCTTCAAGGAATGACAGCAATAAATGTAATGATCGAGATTAAGGCCTATACCTCGGCTGTTTCCGGGAATGCATCCTCCACGAAAGTCAATGTGTTGGCGGCGGGAGACATGAACGCCTCCAAGCTGGTCTATAAGGTGTATCCTGCGGCAGATGCTTCTTCGGCTGCTCCACGCTACAAAGATGATGTAAGCAGCTGGAAGGTCCTTCCTGAAGATGGTGTTATTCCGGCTGTCGGCGGTGACCGTATTGCTGTTGCCAAGCTCCCGAACGGCAGTAAGCAGGCCCTTGCTGTATCAACTTTAATGCCAGCGGTGCTGTGGTCTGATAGCGGCAGCGGTACAGGCGGCGGTGGCAGCGCAGGCGGAGGAGGTGCGGCCATCGGCGGTGCCGAAACCGGCAGTGATTCCGGCGTTCTCGTAGGAGGCTCTGCAGTTGAGGCGGAGAAACAGGATAACCGTCTGTTTGCCAGAATCTCAGGCGATAGCGACGGCTCATCCAAGACGCTGTTGATTGAGGGCAAGGATACAGCGGTCAGCGGATATGAATTCGCGATTGACCGCAAGCTGCTGGCGCAGGCAGCTGGACACGGGCAATTGCTCCGTATGGTTCTGCCTTTTGCGGAGCTGAGCTTCCCATCCGGTGCGGCGGCAACAACCGGTGATGATCTGAAGATTCTCATCGACAAAAACAGCAGCAGCCGGAAGGCGGAGCTGGCACAAATCGCCAAGGCGCTGAACTCCAAGCTGCTGGGCGACGGTGAGGGTGTCACCTTT
The DNA here is from genome assembly GCF_058313675.1 of Paenibacillus sp. fava2. Classification (NCBI taxonomy): domain Bacteria; kingdom Bacillati; phylum Bacillota; class Bacilli; order Caryophanales; family Paenibacillaceae; genus Paenibacillus; species Paenibacillus sp. fava2. The sequence continues at coordinate 941,031 of NZ_CM177755.1, forward strand.
GATATACAAGAGGCCAGCATTTATAAGAACCGTTCGATTGCGGCAAAGGTAGCTTTGCCCGAGACGATTGCAGCAAGAGACATTACTGCAGTAGTGCTTCGTGACAGCACTGGCAGCTGGACTACGGTGCCTTGGTCCCTGGATATCGTCAGCAACAAGGTGTATGTCGATCTGACTTTGACCGGGAATGGAAGCATTGGATTTATCAGCAAAAAGCCGGCGTTTACGGATGTGAGCGATACCCATTGGGCTAAGACGACAATCCAGGATGCTGCGGCTAAGCTGTTCATGCAGGGCCGCTCTGAAGAGCGTTTCGAGCCAAACAGCAGAATTACCCGCGCAGAGTATCCTGCAGTATTACTTCGGGTGCTTGGGCTGATGAATCAGCAGGAGCAGGTTGCATTCGCTGACGTGAAGGCGGATAGCTGGTATAGCCGCGCTTTATCCATTGCCGTTAAGAACGGGCTGGTTACAGGTTTTGCGGATGGAACGTTCCAGCCTAATGCAGAGATTTCCCGGCTGTCGGCCATGGTAATTGCCGGCCGGGCGGCGAAGCTGCTGGGGCTGGACGAGCAGATTACAAAGGCTGAGGCTGATGCTATTCTGGCGAAGTTCAAGGACGGGGAATCTATTCCGGCTTGGGCAAGAGACGCAGTTGTCCTATGCGTCAAGCAGAATCTGATCTCAGGACAGGACGGCTTCCTTCTCCCTGATGGCGTACTTACCCGTGCCCAGGCCGCTGCTATTGCGATCAGGCTGAGTAATCTTGTGCCTGTGGGCAATCCGTAAGGAGTGCGGAAGAAGCAATACTATTCAGAGAGCGGGAAGGTGACCTATGTTTTTTACAAAAAAATGGATCAAGCTGTTATGCTGCGCGCTGCTGCTGGTTCCCCTGCTGCCTGCCGGAAAACCGGCAGAAGCCAGCGGCGGAAGCTGGAGCGAACATGCAGATATAAGCTGGTATGAAACGAATTATTCTACGTATATCATCGATTCAGCGGCCAAGCTGGCGGGAGTCGCCAAACTGGTCAATGACGGAACTACCGATTTCAGCGGCAAAACACTGCAAATTGCAGTCTCCAGTTCCCTGTCACTTGCTGACTACGAATGGATGCCGATTGGTACCGGCGAGCATCCATTCAGAGGAATTCTTATCGGTCAGGCCGGGCATAGCCCGGATCTGACGGGTCTGAGAGTGACGGACAGTGTGTATGGAGGGCTGATCGGCCGCATGAGCGGAGCCACGGTCGGCCGGTTTACACTGTCGGGCAGCATTCAGACTACCGTCTCCGGCGATGCAGCCGTGGGCGGAGTTGCCGGTTACATGGATGAAGACAGCACAATCCTTGATGTGACCAGCGATGTTTCTATACAGGTCACTGGAACAGTCACCGGCAATGTGTATGCCGGCGGGATCGTCGGCAGCGGCTCGGGTATGCTGTCTGGTGTGGCCAATCATGGCAGTGTCGTGCTCAGCGGTTCTTATTTGGGCATAGCCGGAGGCGTTGCAGCTTCAACCAACGGCAGTCTGACACTGAAGAAGAGCGAGAACACCGGTCCCGTAAGCATTACGGGCACTGTCTACAAAGCCGATGCGGGCGGTATCGTCGGCTTGGCATCTGCGCCGGTATTCATGGCAGAAGAAGAGACCTTCATGCGCAACAGCGGACGGATTACGCTAACGGATATCGGGAGCGGTTCTGCCGGCGGTATTATGGGCCGGGTGGGAGCGGATGCCCTCGTCACCTTCTCCACTCAGACTTCGAACTCCGGAGAGATTCATGTGAATTCCGGTACCGCGACTGCAGGCGTATCCGCCGGAGGTCTGGTTGGTGCGTATGAAAATTCCGGGGGACTGAATGTATCCATCCCCTTTGTGCAGACAGCCCCTGCCATAGTCAATAAGGCAGGCCAGCGGACATACACCGGCAGCATTGCCGGCAGTGTGGCGGGCGATTTCACCTGGGGGACCAGTGTGCTTAACAACACGCCTGTGACTGCCGTCGGCTCGTCGGAGGTGTACACCGGATCTATAGCCGGCAAGGTGGATGGCATCACTGCGTTCCAGGAAGGCGCCAGGAATCGGGCGGCGATTCAGGTCGAAGCTTCCGGCAATGGTGTGTATACCGGAGGCTTGGTTGGCTTCGCAGGCCAACGGCTTTTGTTCCACAGCAATACCGCTGAAGCGTATGGCAATAGCGGAGGGATTACCGTAACCGGCACGGCATCCGATGTGCACACTGGCGGTATAATCGGAAATCGCAATTATCACAAGGCGGCGGGCAATATCTACAGCGAAGGAGATATTGAGGTTACGGGAGCCAGCAGACTGTATACCGGAGGTTTTGTCGGAAATGCATTGGATGGCGACTCGGGAATAGCAGGCGAATCCTATGGCGGCAACATTACTGTGACTTCCAGCGATTCCGGCGCTGACAGCCAGGTGTACACCGGCGGCATTATAGGGTACTACGGGCTGGGCGGCGTGATCGAAAATACTGTATTCACCGGTGGGATTAAGGTAGCCGGAGGCAACGGCGTACATACCGGCGGCGTGGCCGGCTATATGACAGGAGGCGGCATGATCGCCGGTGCGGAAGTTGGCGGCACAGCGAAGGCCCCGGCTCTGATCCAGTCGAGCGGCAATGCCGGCGGCGTGACAGGGTATGCGGACGGTATCATTCAGTCTGCAGCAGTTAAGTATGCAGAGGTTAGCATCTCGGGAACTGGCGGGACAGCGGGCGGTATCGCAGGCTCGGCTCTCGGGAGAATCACTGATGCGGTAATAGGCAACGCCAGTTCTGAGGGGACTGACAGTCTGCATATTTTCACCGAAGCTGCCGACTCAGCGGCGGGCGGCCTCGTTGGCGAAGACCGGGGCACCTTGGTGCTGGGGAAGGCATCTGTTAACAGAATCAGCCTGTCGGCAGGCCCGCAAGCGATCCGTTCCAGACTGGGCGGTCTGGCGGGCAAGATCTCTTCCCAAGCCACGGCAAGTGTGCACGGAATACCCATCGTGGTGCGGAGTATCACGATTGCTTCAGCTGCCGCAAGCAATGCAATCGGTGGTGTAATCGGGGAGGGCGGCATGGAGCTTGATTCGGATACCCTGCAGGCGGTATCCGGGATTACAATCGACGCTCAGGGCGACCATTCAGACCTTGGAGGGATTGTGGGCAGCAACAGCGGCCGCCTGACAGGATTGACAGCGATGGATTTAAGCATCAAGGCCCTTGGCAGCGACAATCGGATAGGCGGTTTGGCCGGATTCACGTCCGGTGCCATAAGCAACCCAATCGTCGCTCCGGGCGATGGCCAATTGCGGCTGGCCGCAGAAGGTGCAGACACCGCTGTGGGCGGGGTGGCCGGAGCAGTAAGCGCCGGGGCTGCTGTAAGCGGGAATGGAACAGACAGTAATGTATCCGGTCTGACGGTCAGTTCCGTGAAATCGGCCAGCGGTGCACGAATAGGCGGAATTGTTGGGGAAAGCAATGCTTCCCCGATCCGCCGGGTGGTTGTGGAGAATCCGGTGCTGAATGCACCGGGTGAAGGCAGCAGGATCGGTGGTCTGGTCGGCCAGATTACCGGCGCGGAAATCGAACAATCATTTGTTAAAGGGGTTCTCCCAGACTATGCCCTGCTCAATGTGTCCGGTAACGGAGTCCAAGCCGGAGGCTTGGCCGGACGGGCAGAAAATGCGGTTCTCACGGGCAGCGGCGCGGCGGCTCCAGCAGCCGAAAATGTTCTACTAACCGGGACGGAAACGGCAACCGGGCTTTATGCAGGCGGCATTGTGGGCTACAACGTCGCTAGTACGATCGCACAGATGTCCGGTTCTACGGTCAAGCTTGCATTAAAAGGGGCCGGAACGATCGCAGGCGGCGTGGCCGGCTATAACCGTGGAGTTGCCGGTTACAGTGATTCGGGAGCTTCCAGAGTGCTGAAGGATAACCTGATGAGTGCGCTGTCGATGGTTTTGTCGGCTTCAGCCTCTTCCTCTATTACTGGTGGCCTGGTAGGCTTGAATGATGTCAGAGGAGATGAAGATACTGCAGCCGCTGTGGCAGCTTCTAGCAGCTCAATTCAGGACAGTAAGCTGAGCGGGAGCATCACAGTACACGGAGCTTCTTCGGTAACCGGCGGTCTGGTCGGCGAGAACCGGAGTTTCATTGCAAAGAACAGCATGGGCGGCCAGCTTCCCGTTCTGTCTGACGGAGGCAACGGCCTGATTGGCGGGCTCATCGGAAGAAACACAGGAACGATCTATTACATGTCCTCGAATACGGTCCTATCGTCCGGCGGCATGTCTAATGTTATCGGAGGCTTGATCGGCGAGAATACTGGCCGAGTCATCTCCTCCTATATTGAAGCTGATCTGAAAACTGATCTTGCCGGTACAGCGGGCAGCTACGCCATTCTGGGCGGTCTGATTGGCAGAAACAGCGGAAGTGTAGAGAAGAGCTTTACCATGTCAAAAGTAACAGGAAATGGGGCCTATACCTATGTAGGCGGCCTGATTGGCGATCATTCGGGCTCCATCGTCGATTCTTACGCAGGCAAGGATGTATCAGCCAGCGGAAAGGGCTCGTACAGCGGCGGTCTGATCGGACGGATAACGACGGGAACGGTAGCAAGCAGCTACTCTGCTGGCCGGATTACCGGAGACAAAGGCGCGTATTCCGGCGGCTTTGCGGGATACTACGCCAGCACAGACAAGAAGCTCATCGATGATACCTATTATGTTAAGGATGAAAGCTTGTCGATTAACAGCGGAGTCTTGGATTTTGGCGGCGGGACCTTCAATGAGCTGAACAATTATGCGCGTCTGAGTCCGATTCTTTCCTCGGCGCTCGCCGACCGTAAAGCATTTCCGGCGTTGTCCGGCTGGACGTTCGGCAGTTCACCATGGCGGTATAGCTTAGCTAGTGCCAATTACAAGTACCCGGAGCTGAGCCTGAGCGCTGACGCTGGTGATGAAGGCAATGATTCTGCCAGCATGAATTTGAACTGGTATACACAGAATCCTAATGCACTGCGGTTTAGCATCAAGTCGGGGGATGACCTAACGGGTCTGGCGGCGATTGTAAACGGTAAGGCAGCAGGAGTCGAAACGTTTAATTTCATCGGCAGAACGATAGAAGTGACGGGACCGATTAGTATTAGGGCCTCACGTTGGACGCCTATCGGGGCGGATGTCAATCATGCCTTTGAAGGAACCTTTAACGGCAATCAGTACTTGATCAGTGATTTCAAGGTAACAAAAGGGGAATATGCTGGGCTATTCGGTGTCATCGGCAGCGAAGCTGTAGTCCGTCAGGTTTCTGTAGCGCCCCTGTCGCTAGCCGGCAGCAGCTATGCCGGAGCTTTGACGGGATTGAATCTGGGGAAAGTCGAACAGGCAGAAGGAAGCTTGTCAGGCGGCGCCGAGATTAATGGCGGAAAGGCAACGGGAGGTCTTATCGGAGGCAATGAAGGCCAGGTCTCCGGCTTATCGATGTCAGTCAGCGGAGGAAGCAAGGTGTCGAGCGATGAGGACGGGGCTTATGTTGGGGGGCTGATCGGCGATAACCTTTCAGGCCTGGACCACGGCAGCCTCATATTGGCAGCAGGAAAAATTGAAGCCGCAGGTGACAACGCGGCTGTAGGCGGTCTGGCAGGAAGAATGAAAGGTGACCTGACTGAGGGGTCTCTTCTCATGCAGGATGGAGGGGGTATCGTAGCAACTGGCCAAAACAGCCTAGCTGGCGGTTTGGCTGGTGCGGCAGAATCAGGAACGGCCGATGGCCTCAGCGTTAACTTGGCTGGCGAAGGTGTGCAGGCCCTTGCTGCGGGTTCCATTGCCGGAGGGGTATTCGGACGCTCTGGAACAGGACAGGTGATTCGTAATGCCAAAGTGCAAGGTGACCAGGCTCCCGGAGCAATCATCGCTGCAAGTGCGGCAGCCGGTGGTATCGTTGGTGCTAAAGCCGGTCTTGGCGGCAACACATTTGAAATAGAGAATACTGAGGTCCTGGGTGTGACGATAGCGTCTGCGGATGAAGGCGGTATTGTGGGCGGTATTGCCGGCAAGCTGGCCGATGCTGCACTGAAGGAGGCTGTATTCAGCGGAACCCTACTGGCAACAGGCAATGGAGCTATAGCTGGGGGGATCGCCGGCCAGGTGAGGGACTCTATTCTGTACAAGCTGGAATCTTCTCCGCAGATTAAAGTCAGCGCCTCGTCTGGTGTACTTGCAGCCGGTGGTGTTGCCGGAACGATAGAATCTTCGAAGAGAGACACTACTCTGGATTTCGGACTGCTGGTGCCGCTGTACCCGGGGGTATATGAAGCGGAGCTTCCTGCAGGTACAATCTCTATCGACGCGACGGGTCAGACAGCACAGCTGTATGCCGGAGGTATTGCCGGGAAGCTGGATTCTGTCTCCTTGTATAATTCCTCCTCCTCAGTTTCGCTTGAGCTGAGCGGAGCGAGGACGGCCACGGCTGGCGGGGCAGTAGGCTATGTCAAGGACAGCCGTCTGGCCGGAATTGAGACCGAAAGCCTCATCCAGGCTGAGGGAAACACAAACTACAATGTAGGGGGCCTGGCGGGACAGTCGTCTGGTGGCAGTATTTCCTATGCCCATGCAAAAGCGGCAGATAACAAGCCGATCGTTATTGGAGAGAGCGTTGCAATCGGGAGAACGGAAGCAGATGCCCATATCGGCGGGTTCATTGGGCTGGCTGATGGTACGGATATTTATGCCTCCTCGGCCAATCCGGATATTCGGATGGATAGTGCTAATCCGTATACCACTATCTACGCCGGCGGCTTCGCCGGTCTCTTGGGAGAGAGCGTAAGCGGAACAATTTCATTGGCATACGCCTCAGGCGGGGTTACTGTGAGCGGAGCGGCAGGGGTTTACACCGGCGGCTTCGCCGGCACGGTCAATCAGTATCGCATTAAGCAGGCCTATGCCTCGGGGGATGTATCGAGCACGGGCTTTGATGCCAGAGGCGGCGGTTTCGCAGGCGTTATTTATCAAAGAAGCGAAATTGAAGATGCCTATGCTGCCCAGGAAGAGGTCACTGTTGCCGGGAGCAATGGGGCAACCCGTTCCTACGCCGGCGGCTTCGCTGGATATAACGACGGCAGCCTGGCACGGGTGTATGAGCGGGTGTCCGTAGTTTCAGCTATGGCGGGCGGCTCCAACTCCTATATGGGAGCTTTTATCGGCTATCATTACCGGAACGGATTAATAGAGAATTCTTATTATGAAGGAAGTCTTTCCCCTATCGGGCATGATACAAGCAACGAGGGGCAGGGCAGCCAACTGAAGCAATTATCGCTTGCCGGATATAACCAGCCGGAGGGCTGGAATTTCTCGGGCAATAAGCCGATATGGGGCTTTGCTGATGGAGTACAGCCCTATGCTCCGGTATTGATGAATATGTCAGACTGGCGTTTCTCGCCAGACCTGCATGTACTTACCCAGGCAGGGAAGAATCAGACTGCATTCACGGCGGGCACTGCCAGGGAGCTTGCGGGACTTGCACTGCTGAATGATGAGGGCGATACAGTGTATGCGCTGTTTGATCCGGCTGCAGAAGCACCGCCCGAAATCAGCAGCATCACACTGACAGGGGATATTTCGCTGGCCGGTAAGCCATGGCTGCCTATAGCGAGCTTTGAAGGTGTGCTGGATGGCAGAGAGCATACCCTCTCCGGATTGAATTATCATTCTGAATCATTCGATCACCCTGGTCTAATCGCTGAAAATTACGGCACTATCAAGAGTTTGAAGCTGAGGGATGTTGCCATATCCGGAGTGAACAGTGCAGGTGCAGCTGCAGGCGTGAACCATTCGGAGGGAATCATTAAGAATGTGAGCGTAAGCGGCGGAAGCGTATCGGCTGGGATGGCCGGTGGCGTAGCCGGTGACAATCAGGGCTTGCTTACCAGTGTAATGGCAGAGAACCTGAAGGTTGCGGGCGTAGTGTATGCCGGCGGGGCCGCCGGCAGCAACAACGGCCAGATCGAAGCAGCTGCTGTAAAGGGCCTGACAAAGATCACTTCCCCTTCTGTGGCGGGGGGCATTGCGGGGCTCAACGAGGGAAGCGTTGAGTCATCCTATACAAGAGCCGTCGTCACTGCTTCCGATCCTGAAGAAACCAGTATTGCAGGTGGTATTGCCGGTCAGAACGGAGCTGAAGGCTCTATTAGAGAGAGCTTCTCTTATTCCGATGTAGCCGCGACAGCGAAGCACGCAAGCTCGGGGGGCATCGCCGGGGCCAGCTCGGGTATCATTACCGAAAGCTATAACACAGGAACCATAGAAGCTGCCGGTAACGACATCGCCCGGGCGGGAGGCATCGCGGGCTATGCAGAGGCAGGGACGATCTCCGATTCTGTGAATGGTGGACAAATTGCGGCTAGTATCAACGGCCAGTTGGTCAAGGGCAGAACTTTAGCCGGAGGTGTCACCGGACAGACCGGCACTGCTATTATTTTGCTCCACAATATCTTTGATGCACAGATGCTTCAGATCCCGGCAGCCTATTACACGTCGGAGGGAAGCAAAGTAACCGGAGTTAAGGGGCAAGCGGAAGGATTAGGCACCTCACAGCTGACGGGAGGCTCGCTGCCTGAAGGGCTGGAAGCTTCTTCCGTATGGAAGGCGGTTCGGGGGTTCTACCCACAGCTAGCATCTTTTTCCGGCTCGCTGGACAGTGACCTGTCCACCGTTGCAGTTTTACTGAAGGATGGGGATACGGCGTTTAAAGTGAGAGGAGGCTATACTACTACTCCTGACACTACGATCCATTGGACGGTTGAGGGTGAACCAGGCCCGATTAATCTGACTGCGTCGAAGGGCGGCCAGAGCCGTCATATCATTATTAACAGAACACCGCTGGCTTATGGTGAGACGGCGGCCGCGCCGACAAGCGCCACGGCCCCCGACTTCAAGGACAAGACCGAGGTGGTGCTGGTAAGCGCCGAGTCGGACGGCCAGATTCATTACACCGTTGATGGCACGGCACCTTCTGAGGTGTCCCCGGTATACACAAAACCTATTCCGCTTAGTGACTCTGCTATAGTCAAGGCGATAACGGTAGCAGAGGGTAAGAATGACAGCGGAATGCTCATTGCGGAGTTTAAGAAAATACCAGACACCGACAATGGCGGCAGTAGTGGAGATAGCGGCGGTGGCGGTGGTAGCAGCGGTGGCGGCAGCTCCGGAGGCGGAGTTAGTCCAGTGCACACAGACACTGCCACATTCGATATCCTGGTAAACGGAACAGCACGGGCGGTCGCTCAAGCCAAAGACAGCACAGAAAACGGCAGAGTAACAACAACCATTGTTGTGGATGAGGCTGCTCTTACAAAGCTGCTTCAGGAAGCTGAAGGTCCGGCTGAGATTGCGATTATCTTTAGCAAAAAGGCTGATGTGAACAAAGCAGAGCTGAGTGGAAAACTGGTCAAGCTGCTGGCGGAGCACCAGACAGTAATCCAACTGAATAATGGAACTGCAGGGTTCCGTATACCTGCTCTGCTACTGGACGTTCCTTCAGAACAGGCAGCCGTTAGTCTTGAGATTAATTCACCAGATGAGCAGGAGACAAAACTTGCCGAGCAAGCGGCTGAGGCCGGTTCGTATTCCTTCCTTACAAAGCCAGTTGTATTCCGTGCCGTGTACACGGTTGGAGATCAGAAGAAAGAGGTTGATCGATTTAACGCTTATGTGGAACGCACGATTACTTTACCGAAGACAACGAATGGATCGAAAGCAATCGGCGTGAACGTTACGGCTGAAGGAAGCATTTACCCGCTGCCAACCCGGATAAACGAAAATACCGATAGTCTGACGGCGGTTATGAAGAGTTTGTCGGGAAGCGGCATAATTGCCCTAGTCACTGCACGGCAAGATCTCTCTTTCCGAGATGTTCAATCTCATTGGGCACAGGCAGCCATCGCAGACTTGACCAGCCGCTGGATTGTGAGCGGTATAGGTGAAGGAAGCTTTGAACCGGACCGCAGCATTACCCGGGCCGAATTTTCGACCATTATTGTGAAGGCATTGGGCCTCGACGGAATTGCCGCAGAGGGGGGCAACACCTTCCGTGATGTAAGCGCCGGAGCCTGGTATGCTTCAAATGTCAAAATCGCAGCTGAGTACGGTTTGGTGTCCGGATATCCTGATGGCAGATTCGGAGCGACGGAGCCGATTACCCGTCAGCAGATGATGGTGATTCTATACAGAGCAATGCAGCTTACGGGCCTGCAGACAGAGGTGACAGAAGCCGGTAAGGAACAGCTGCTGAAGAGCTTTACTGATGCCGCAAGCATTGCCGATTATGCCAAAAACGGCTTTGCTGCAGGGATCCATGCAGGACTCGTATCCGGAAGAAGCGGTGCGAAGCTGGCTCCTGCTGATTTAACAACCAGAGCTGAGGCAGTGACCATTATTGAGAAGCTGCTAAGACTCTCAGGAATGATATAGAGATTTCTATTAATGTGCATTAGACAAAGGTTATCTGATAAACCTGTGAGTGAGTCTCTGTTAGCGGAGACTCACCGTCTTTTGTAATGAACGTAGGTTTCGGCGTAGTTGAGAGTAACAAGACGTAAGACTTGTGTACTGTCGGGTTGACCACGAAATCCGAAGTTAACCTGTGGAGTCAAATGATACAATAGCAGGAATTGGGGGCTTTTGAGGTAATGTTAAACATTGCTCAACGTTTCAATAAAATGTCACCTGAGATTGACGGACGGAGAGATAAACGGCAGCCATTGTTTGGGAAAGTATGGACAGGTGAAGAGGATATTATTCCTATGCACTACGAAATTGAATTTAAACGGCTCGAAAGAATGTATCTGAGAAAAGAACAGCTCAGCGCACTAAAGGAAAATGCTTCTGTTATTAAGAATCAAGTATCCCAGAAGCAATTGGAAGAACTTGAGAATAAGATAACCAATAGTATATCACCTATACTTAAGCTGCTGTTCGAAGCGGGCTATGGTCAGGAATTAAAAGGTAGGGGATTTTTAAAGAATTACTAATGAAGTGGATTGTAAAAAAGGCAGTGCGTTTCAATATACTTGAAGCGTGCTGCCTTTTTTGTTTGAAATTTCCTCGGGCGTTTTTTATGAGGAATCCTTCATTAATGTAAAAAAGGGGTTTATGGAGTTTAATGATCATTCTTCAGCGAAAAGTTTGAGTATCGAAGCGCTCAAGCTTGAGCTTGGCGCAGATCTCAGGGAATGAAGCAGCAAAATTAATCTTCCCTGCTTCACCAAAAAAGCCCCCGGCCGCGAGAAGCAGACGGGAGCTTAATATGGTTACACCATAGCTTAGGGAGAGCCGGACAGGCTACTCCTTGATGTACATTCTGCTGTAATACTCATCCAGCATCCGTTTGGTGGCGAACTCGGTACGGGTGGTTTCGATACTCTTGCGCATCATTTCTACCCATTTCTCACGGTTTTCGTAGAAGGTTGGCAGTACACGGTTCAGCAGAGTATCGTACAGCGCGTCACTGTCATGCTTGTCGAGCACGGCAAAGTCCGTTGTCTCGAAGCCTTCACCGATCTGCCAGCCGTTCTCCCCGTCCAGGCAGGCTTCCGGCCACCAGCCGTCGAGAATGGAGCAGTTCAGCACGCCGTTCATCGCAGCCTTCATGCCGGAGGTGCCGCTCGCTTCCAGCGGACGGCGCGGGTTGTTGAGCCAGATGTCGGAGCCGCGGGTCAGCTGTGCGCCGATGGTCATATCGTAGTTTTCCAGGAACACGACGCTCTTCGGATATTTTTTCATCATGGCGACGAGGTTGCTGACAATTTTTTTTCCGTTGTCATCCAGCGGATGGGCTTTGCCGGAGAAGACGATCTGGACTTTACCGTCCTTCAGGTAAGGCTCAATGATATCGGGCTGGGAAAAGATCAGGTCACTGCGCTTGTATGGAGCAGCCCGGCGGGAGAAGCCGATCAGCAGGTTATCAGGATTCAGGGCGATGCCGGAACGCTCTTCTATGAAGCCGATCAGCTCGTTCTTAATCTCCTTATGGGTTGCCCACAGGTCTCCGTCTTCCTCATAAGCACGCGTAATCCGCTCGTCCACCCAGGTAGGAGTGTGAATCGCATTAGTGATGCCGATGATCTGAGATCTGCCGGCCACTTCCTTCCACATCTTGTTGGCTGTCTCCGCATGCAGCTGGGCCACACCGTTAGAGATGCGGGACAAGCGCAGGCCGGCCACAGTCATATTGAACGGCTCGCCGCCGATCCGCTCCATCTGTGCACGGGTCAGGCCGTTAAAGGCGCCCATGTACTCGAGACGGTCCAGCGGATGGGTTTCGTTGCCCTCTTTTATCGGAGTATGGGTAGTAAATACCACTTCTTCGCGCGTAGCCTTCCAGGCTTCCTCAAAGGTGCTGCCTCCGGACATCTTCTCGCGGATCAGCTCGATGGCAGCCAGGGCCGCGTGACCCTCATTAAAATGATAGACGTCGATTGGAATCTCCAGCGCACGCATCGCTTTTACCCCGCCAATCCCGAGCACAATCTCCTGGGCAATCCGTTCTTCGCCGAACCAGCCGTACAGCTGGCCGGTAATCCAGGCGTCACCGTTCTCCGGAATGTCCGTATCAAGCAGATAGAGCGGGTTATTGCCGAACTTGTCTGTTTTCCAGACTTTGCAGACCACATCTACTTTTCTGACCTTTACGGTGACCTTAACGCCTGTATCTTCAAGAAAATCATAGACATAATTGTGGTAGGAGTCATAGGGATTGCCGCTGGCATCAATCTTCTGGTCGGTATAGCCCTGCTTCCATTTCAGCCCGATCGGGATGATGGGGACATCGATATCCTTTGCACCTTTGATGTAATCTCCAGCAAGAATGCCTAAGCCGCCGGCGTACATTTTGAAGTCGGAATGCAGGCCATACTCCATGCTGAAATAAGCGACAGACGGTAATTTGTTCTGGTTCACTTGATAAGCCTCCTAAATACGAATTGGATTATAATCAGGTGCTGCTGCAGGCTACATCTAAGGTGCAAACGTTTGCTCAAAATGGCAAAAACTTACCTGGAAGCGGTTGCACACTTATTCTAGCACATTTGCTGAAAAAAAGCATAGCGAAGTTTGAAAAACAATTTTGCCACGAAAAGCACACCAATAAATAAAGCAAGCTGATCTTCTGCACGGAGTAGGTATCTTTGGCTAGTGCCCAGGGAGTATAGCGGTTTCGGGACTGAGCTGAACTTCCCAAATATTCATTTTTACTTATCAGGCGGAGGACGGCGGCCGAAATAAAGGATGAAGCATATCACAACATAGGGGGAACTGAGCACATGAAAAAAATCCTAAGTATTCTGGCAAGCTGTGTTTTGGCAGTCAGCATGATGTCGGGAGCAGCACTGGCAAAATCTGAAAACGGTAACGGAAAGGGTAACGGCAACGGCAATAATAACGGTAACAGCAATAAAGAAGCCGTTGCACCTGCAGCGACCCCTGCATCAGACAAAGCGAAAGAAAAGGACAAAGAGAAGGACAAAGAGAAGGGCTATGAAAAGGTGAAAGAAAGCGTTACTTCTGTCACTTATGATACATATGGAAACAAGGGTCACAATGGATATAAGGGGCTTCTGAATGCGATCGAAAACGTGAAGGACAAGCCGGCAGGGGCTGTTATTGCGGGACTCTTGTTGACTAAATATAATACGGAGCTAACACCGCAAATGAAAGCTGAGCTGGAAGCCATTCAGGATAAGGATGCTGCGTTGACGGCATTGGCGGAAATGCTGAAACAGCAGGGAAGTGTAACGGATGCTGTGTATGTACAGAAGGAAGCTATTCTGGCTAATGTCAAGAATCTCAACTCGTACAAAAAGCTTGGCGAGCTCTATGCACAAACCGGTCAAAAAGGGATCAGGCTGTATGTTAACGGCGAAGAATCCGCCACAGAGGTTGCCCCGGTTCTCAAAGCAGGAAATACATTAGTACCGTTCAAAGCTATTGCGGAGGCCCTGCAGGCCGAGGTGATCTGGAATGCGAAGGAGCGTTCTGTCACCATGACCCGGGAAGGCACCACCGTGAAGCTGTTTATCGATAAGAAGACCGCGTATGTTAACGGTCAGGAGGTCATTCTCCAGGTAACACCTGCAATCGTTAAAGGGACTACCGTGGTGCCAGCCCGCTTTGTCAGTGAAGCCTTGAAAGCTACCGTTAAATGGGAGCCGGTATCCCAGTCTGTAGTCATCTACGAAGAGTAGTCTTTTACGTTAGAGACAGGCCAACGGAAATATAATATACATTTTAATTCGTTAAGGCACGGCAGATCCTGTCGTGTCTTTTGTTGTATAGGGAGCAAATGGAGCAAGTCTTGGTTTGATTAAATCGGGGAAATCCGAGTAAGATAGAAAGTAACTATTAAGGATGGTGAAAAAATTGGGAATCGTAATAATCGGCAGCCTGAATATGGATATGGTGGTGCGCACAAGCCGGGCTCCTGAGGCCGGAGAGACCTTGTTTGGACAGGCATTTGCCTTATCTCCCGGGGGAAAAGGGGCGAATCAGGCAGCAGCCGCAGCCCGTCTTGGCGCAGAAGTGACAATGATCGGCAGAGTGGGCAAGGATGGCTTCGGCCGTGAAATGCTTGAGGTGATGCGGCAGGAGGGGGTCCATACCGGGTATATCGGGCAGAGTGAGACACAGGCTACAGGTGTGGCTTCCATCGTGGTGGACGGAGAAGGAGAGAACCGGATTATCGTGGTGCCCGGGGCGAATCTCGAAATGGGGCGCGAGGATATCGCAGCACTGGAACCGGTTATCCGCCAGGCGGAAATGGTGGTAATGCAGCTGGAGACAGACCTCTCCATGTGTGAGCAGGCTGCGTCTATGGCTCGTAGTCATGGCATTCCGGTGATTTTGAACCCGGCCCCGGCCCGCGTGCTTACTGATGAATTGCTACAGCATGTGGCTTACCTGACTCCCAATGAAACGGAGGCGGGCATCCTGGCGGGAATGGCCGTGAACAGCATCGCGGATGCCGAGCAGGCTGCACAGCTTCTGCTGCAGAAAGGTGTAGCGAATGTTATCGTTACGCTCGGCTCCAAAGGAGCACTGATTGTGAATCATGCCGGAAGCCAGCACATCCCGGGGTTTCCTGTGCAAGCGGTCGACACGGTAGCTGCCGGGGATTCTTTTAACGGAGCGCTGGCTTGTCAGCTGACCTCCGGGAAGACGCTTCCTGAGGCCGTGCGTTTCGCCAATGCAGTCGGGGCTCTGGCGGTAGGCAAGCAGGGGGCAATTCCATCACTGCCGCAGCTGGCGGAGGTCGAACAGTTCCTTAAGGAATCGGCTAGAGCGTAAATTTAAATAAGCATATTTCAGATACATAAGGAGCTGAGCATGGTGAGCGGCACTGTAACGGTTAAAGAGGTAACGCTAGGCGAGGGGATGCCTAAAATCTGTGTACCGCTGGTTAGCGGGACCTTGGCTGAGCTGGAAAAAGAGGCCGGTGCGCTGAAGGCTCTCGCACCGGATGTAGTGGAGTGGCGGAGCGATTTTTTTGCTGAAGTGGAAGATATCGCGGCGGTTAGAGTAGCACTGGAGCGGATTCAGGACATACTGCCTGACCTTCCGCTGATCTTCACCTTCCGCAGCGCCAGAGAGGGCGGGGAGAAGGAGATTTCCACGGACTATTATATTCAGCTCAATAAGGCTGCCGCCGAGAGCGGCCTGGTCGATATTATTGATGTGGAATTGTTCAACGAGGAGAATATCGTTCGTGATTTAATTGCGGCTGCGCACGCCAGCGGCGTATTCGTAATCCTGTCCAATCATGATTTTCAGGGAACACCGTCCGAAGAGGAGATTGTATCCCGGCTGTGCAGGGCACAGGAGCTGGGTGGCGATCTGCCGAAGATTGCCGTTATGCCGGGCAGCCCGGGGGATGTGCTGACGCTGCTGGCGGCAACCCATAGGATGCAGGAGCAGTATGCCGACCGTCCGATTATTACAATGTCCATGGCCGGGGAAGGGGTAATAAGCCGCCTGGCCGGAGAAATCTTCGGCTCGGCGCTGACCTTTGGTGCAGCACACAAGCCCTCGGCTCCGGGCCAGGTGGCGGTAACCGAGCTGCGCAGTGTGCTGGAGCTGCTGCACCGCAGTCTATGATCCGCGGGCATTGAGGCAAACGAGGAAGCGTAGACAGCTCCGTCAGTTGGAGCTGTCTTTTTGCTGATCCTGCACTGTGATTCCCCGTGAATGAAAGACGTCTTTAGCCACAAAGGTTGCATTCAGCACACGCGGAAATCCGGTATAGGGCGCGCAATGCAGGATGGCTTCCACGATTTGCTTTGGGGTGAGTCCTACATTAAGCGCGGCATTGATGTGAACGTTAAGCTGCGGCTCGCAGCCGCCCAGAGTGGTGAGTGAGGAGATAGTGATAAGCTGGCGCTGCCGCAAATCCAGCCCGTCGCGGGTGTAAATATCCCCAAAAGCAAACTCGATAACAAATTGCCCCAGATCGGGAGAGATGTCTTTCAGCGATTCAATGACTTTGGCTCCCCCGGTGCCATCCACCTCCATCAGCTTCTCCCACCCGCGTTCGTAACGTCCTGCAGTCATAAGTTAACCCTCCACTTGAGTGAATTATTGTTCCTGATCCAAGCGTACAGTTTAGAGCGCGCTCTAATGCAACTGTTTATTTGTTGTGGTAAAATACAGCCATGGACAAGCTGCTTACGATTCAGGAAATGTCCCGCCTAACGGGACTCTCCGCACATACTTTGCGTTATTACGAGAAAGAAGGAATGCTGGAGGGCGTGGCGCGGAGTGAACAGGGATACCGTGTTTATTCAGAGGCAGATGTATCATGGGTACAATTTCTGGTGATCCTGCGGGAGCTGGATATTCCGATCCGCGAGATGAAGCGCTATTCCAGTCTGCGCAGCCAAGGACCTTCTACTGTGCATGAGCGCAGGCTTATGCTGGAAGCCCACCAGCTCAGGGTTGAGCAGCAGATGCTTAAGCTCGGTGAGAATCTGGAGAAGATTTCCGGCAAAATTCAGTACTACAAAGAGATGGAGGAAGACATCGGATTGGATCTGCAATGAGCGGCAGCGAATATACGCTGCCGCTCATTTATTGTGTGCACAGGATGCAGGTGAATTTGAAACTGCAGCCTCATATGCCCTACAATGGAGGCATTCGTATGAAGCAGATATATACCAACAGCTTACGGCTTACGCCGGAAAAGGAGGCAGGAATGCCCATGACGGAATCCATTCTGGTTGTTGAGGATGAGGAGAAAATCGCCCGTCTGCTGCAGATTGAGCTGGAATGCGAGGGGTATCAGGTATCCATTGCCGGCAGCGGCCCCGGCGGGCTTGAAATGTACCAGGAGCAGCAGCCCGGGCTCCTGCTTCTGGATGTGATGCTGCCCGGCTTCAGCGGAATTGAGCTGCTGCGGCGCATCCGGGCCAGTGATGCCCATACTCCAGTTCTGCTGCTGACCGCCAAAAGCTCGGTTGAAGATAAGGTCTCCGGGCTTGATCTGGGCGCGAACGATTATATTACAAAGCCCTTCCAGATCGAGGAGGTGCTGGCGCGTGTACGGGCTGCACTCAGACTGGCGGCGAGCCGCAGGACAGCGGAAACAGACAGGAAGCCGGACACCTGGCTGCGGGCAGAGGATCTGGAGCTGAATGAGGCCACCCGTGAGGTGATCCGCGCAGGCCGGAGCATTGAGCTGACCCCGCGGGAGTTCGACCTGCTCGTATACCTGCTGAAGAACAAGCGCCAGGTACTGAACAGGGAGCAGATCATGTCCGCCGTCTGGGGCTATGATTATTACGGTGACACCAATGTGGTGGATGTCTATATCCGCTATGTCCGTAAAAAGATTGCGCTGGATAATGAGAGCGAGCTTATCCATACGGTACGGGGCATCGGCTATGTACTGAAGGATGCCCCATGAAGCTGCGCAGTAAAATTTATCTGTACTCCAGCGTGCTGTTCGCCGTCCTTCTGATCATTATTAATCTGTTTATCTATGCGGTGTTCAGCCGGCTGCTGACCGAGAATGAGCTGGATCAGGCCGGGGCAGAGACAGCCAAAATCGCCGCCGATATGCGCAGGGCCGCCGGGGAGGTGCCTCCGGCTGAGCTTCTCCGTGCTTATGTCCCGGTTGAGGGAATGCTCCGGCTGCTGTCCGGGGGCGGGAGCGGACCGGCTCCTGTAACCTCGGCCTCGGAACAGGAGCTTAGCCGGCTGAAGCCGGTATACCATCAGGAGAGGCAGACCCGTATGCTCAGCTTGGAAGGGCACTCCTATGCCTTTGTATCTGTTCCGGTCATCTGGAATGACGGAATGGTAATGAATGTGCAGATGACGAAAAGTATGGAGAGCACGATGAATACGCTCGGGGTGCTGCGGATTGTGCTTGCCGGAGCAACAGCTGTTGCGCTGATTCCGCTGCTGCTCTCCAGCCGGCTGCTGTCCGGGCTGATTATGCGGCCGATTGTCCAGATGACCGCCACGATGCGGGAGATCAAGGACAGCGGGAAATTCCGGCGGCTGACGCTGCAGGATGGTGCCAAGGATGAACTGGTGGAGATGGGACATACCTTCAACGGGATGATTGCACTCCTGGAGAGCAATTATCTCAAACAGGAGAAGTTTGTGTCCGACGCCTCGCATGAGCTACGCACACCGCTTACTGTCATTGAGAGCTATGCCAGTCTGCTGAAGCGCAGAGGACTTGCTCATCCTGAGCTGTTCAATGAATCGGTTGAGGCGATCCATTCCGAGGCAGTCCGGATGAAGGAGCTGACAGAGCAGCTGCTGCTGCTGGCGAAGCATCAGGAGCAGTGGGTACTCTCCATGAAGCTTATGGATCTGGGGGAACTGGCTGGTGCTTCGGCCAAGGCTTTTTACAAAGCGTATGGAAGGGATGTTCTTGTCCGCTCGCAGGGGACAGTCCAGGGATACACCGATGAAGCCAAGCTGCGGCAGCTGCTGTTTATTTTTCTGGATAATGCCCGTAAATACAGTGATGAAGCCATCAGCATTAGTCTTGAGGCTGCCAGCAGTGAGAGCATTATCGTCATTACCGACCGGGGAATCGGAATTTCTCCGGACGAGCTGCCCAAAATATTTGACCGCTTTTACCGGGTGGATACGGCAAGAAGCCGGCAGGGCGGCGGGGCAGGCCTGGGCCTGTCGCTCGCTGCCGAGATAGCCGGGGCAATCGGTGCGGAGCTGTCCATGGACAGTGCTCCCGGCCGGGGAACCTCGGTCACCATCCGGATTGCCGCTGAGAGCAGGGGGAGAACATGAGCAGACCGCGAATAAACCTGAACCTTCAATACAAAACAATACTGATTGCCGCTGCCGTCCTCCTGCTGGCGATAGCCTGCCTATGGTTTTTCCGGAAAGAAACAGGCCCGCTGCTCAGCAGGGAAGAGGCAGAACAGGCACTGCTGCAGGAGTATCCTGGAAGTATAGCGTACCTGAGCCAGCATTCCGGTAACTATATGGCTGAGCTGCAGACTGCTCAGGGACTGTACGAGGTTAAGCTGGACGGTGCTACCGGCGAGATCATCTCCATAGTGCAGCTTAAGGCGGTTCCTACACCTGCACCTACGCCTACACCGGAAATCCAGCCAGCTCCCGATGCTTCAGGAGCTCCCGTGGTCTCAGCCACACCGCCGGGAGGAGCAGCTTCGGCCACTCCTCCCGCGCCCTCACCATCCCCGCTGCAGCGGGTAGTGTCCGAAGCCGAGGCTGTAAAGCTGGCCCTGCAAGAAGTGCCGGGGGAGGCAGATGATGTGGATACCGGAATCAATGAAGCCGGGGCCTTTTACCTGGTGGAGATTAAAACGCCTGATGACCGTGAGGCGGTAGTACAGGTTGATGCGATATCGGGAAATATCCGTTCTGTAACCTGGGAAGAGCCGGATGATGATAATGAATGAGTAAGAAATGAAGTATTTTCTCATCGATTTCTAATCTTGCTGCTGCTGACCTCTCATGTTGAAGCCTTATATTAAATACATGAGCAGGCCAGATTATAACCAGGAGGCGGAAAAAGATGAAGAAACAATTACTCAGCAGTGTAGCAGCAGCGGCGATCATTCTCGGGGGTGCTTACGGCATCAATGAAATCCGGAGCGGGACGGCAGAAGCGGCACCAGCGGTACAGCAGACTCAGAGCAAAACGCTGATCGGTGTGGCCAAAGCGGAGGAGATTGCCCTGAAGGCGGCGCCGGGTCAGGTGGAGAGCATTGATCTGGAGAAGAAGCTAAGCGGTACTTATTACGACATCGATATTCAGCAGAAAAACCAGGAGATAGATGTCCGGGTTGATGCTTATAGCGGTAAAGTTCTGAGTGTGCGAAAAGAAACCGACAACGATGACGACGATGATCACTACACATCCACGGCATCAGGTGCAGCGCTGATCACTGCAGCCAAGGCGGCAGAGGCGGCAACAGCCAAAGTCGCGGGAAAGGTAACGGATGTAGACCTTGACCGGGATGACGGAACGGCTGTCTATGAGGTGGAGATCAGAAACGGACGGACATCGACGGAAGTCGGCGTTGATGCCTATACAGGCAAGGTACTGTACACGGATGTAGATTCCGATGATGACGATAACGATGGTTATGATGATTAAATCAGCAAAAAGAGAGGCAGCCGGAAACCGGCTGCCTCTTTCATGCGCGTTTATACAACTTGGCTGAATCTGCTCAGCGGCAATCCTATTGCTTCGCTCCCGTATAGACATGCACGGCATCCCGCAGAAAGGCGGCCATACCGGGGCGGCGCTTGTCATAATAAGCGGTGAAGCGCTCATCATCCACATACATTTGCGCTAATCCGGCATGTGCTTCCTTGGTATAGGTATCCCAGGAGAAGCCGAGCCACTGGCGGTGCAGATCGGCAGCCTTTTGCGCCAGCTGACTTGCTGAATCGCCTTCCTCCATCGCCTGCTCGAGTGCGGCAAATATGTCCTCCTCCAGCTGCTGGCAGGCGGCATACTGCTCCTCTGTCATATTTCTCAGCTTGTGGTTCGACTTCTCGACAGCCTCCTCACCGTACTTCTCGCGGATCTCCTGTCCGTATTTCTGCTCGTTATCCTCAATCAGCTTCTGCTTAAAGCCTGCAAATTTCTCTTCATTGCTCATGGTTATTCTCCCTTCGGACTGGGCCAGTGTTTGCTCGACGTTTGCGATCAGCTCATCCAGCTGTTTCCGGCGCTGAAGCAGCTGCTCATGGTGTTCCCGCAATGCCCGGGCGCCGTCAAAGGACGGTGAGGTCACGATGTCCCGGATTGCCTCCAGTGTAAGGCCAAGCTCGCGGTAAAAAAGAATCTGCTGCAGCAGATTGACCTCCGCCTGGCCGTAAATGCGGTATCCCGAGGAATTGATTCTCGCCGGCCTCAGAAGACCAAACTCATCGTAATAACGCAATGTCCGCGGACTGATGCCCGCCAGCGCCCCCAGCTTCTGCACGGTATATTCCATGTACGCCACCTCCTTGGTTCATTCACCGGATGTTCGTGCATTACGTCTGTAAGCTCCTGCTTACAAAACCAACTGTACACCTTGACGTAACGGCAATGTCAAACGCTAATTTTAGCGTAACCGGAGAGCAAAACAGTCATACAAAAAGCGGCAATCTCCCACAGGAAGCCCTTATGGAAAATTGCCGCAGCCGCAGATAGCCTTATTATTTTTTGCCGAGCTGGGCTGTAAAGTACGCCTGCAGCTCCGCGACCTTCCGCGGATCAGCCAAAGCGCCCTCGCCCTTGAAGTAATGCTCGGCTACCAGCTCCCAGGTAGGTACGATTTTTTGGGAGGTCATCGCTTTGATCGCGATTTTGACCGTTTTGCGTTCTCTGGCGTTGGAGAAGGTATCCACAAAATGCTGGGACCGTGAGAAGTCCAGCTCTTCGAATACCGCACGGAAAATCTCCGCTGTCATCCGCGCATCGTCAAGCGCCCGGTGGGCAGAGCCGGAAGGCTCAAGGCCGAGCAGCGCCATCGCGCCTTCCACACTGATATCGTTGGTAAGTCCGCGGGCGCGCAGCAGCCCTTTCAGCAGATCGAAATAAGTGGCCTCCATCCAGTAGGACTCGTCCATTTTGTGCATACGCACGTCCTGAATGATCCGCTTCATGTCCTCGCCGCCCCAGGTCAGCAGCAGCACACCGTCAGGGCTCTGATCAAGCCAGCTCCGGAAAGCGGTGATGACTTTGGGGAACCGGGCGGCAACATCGATGTCCTCTTGCGGGATGCCGGTTTTTTTCTTAATGAACGAATTGAGGGTAGAGAAATATATAGGCTTGATTAAGGCGGTAAATTCATCCTTAAACTGCAGTGAAGCGTCTAACCGGACAGCTCCAATCTCAATGACCTCCATAGGATGCTCGCTGGCAAATTTACGGCCGTTGAATTCGATGTCCAGAATAATATAATCCACAGGTAATGCCTCCGTTTTCGTTGACTGGCGCTTGTAATGAAGAAGAATGCGCCGACCTTTCTATTTTAGCAAAAAATGCAGGTAAAAGGGAGAACCCGCGTGGAACACCCGCCGTACAGCAGGAGAGGGCAGCGGGGTAAGAGAAATGTAGAACAGAAGAAATGGAACGGAAGGGGGCTTAGGGGATGTTACCGGGAGCTATATACTGGATCGGCGGCTCAGCTTGTGCAGGCAAAAGTACGCTTGCGGGGATGTATGCGAAAAAGTACGGTTTACAGCTGTATGCCTGTGATGAGCATTTTGATCAGCATCTGCAGCGGATTACGGCAGAGCGGCAGCCGGCACTGAGCAGAGTCAGCGGTCTTACGATGAATGAGGTTTTTTTGACGAGGGAGGTACAGGAGCAGCTGGATACGTATATTGAATGCTTTCAGGAGGACTTCCCTTTTGTGCTGGATGATCTGGCCTGTATGGGAAAAGAAGCCGTTGTAGTTGAGGGGAATCAGCTGCTGCCTGCTCTGGTTGCGCCTTTGCTGAGGGACACAGACCGGGCCATATGGGCCATACCGGCCGAACAATTCCAACTGGAGCACTATAGCAAGCGGACATGGATTCAGGGTATTCTGCAAAGGACGGAAAAACCGGAACAGGCGTTCTGTAATTGGATGAAGCGGGATGCTTTATTCGCGGAAAAAGTGAAGCACGAAGCCGTCCGGCTAAAGCTGCCTCTTATGGAGGTGGACGGAAGTACGTCTTTGCAGGAAAATTTTGAGCGGATGGAGCGTTATTTCGGTTCATGAACAGCCCTGAGTCCGGGTAGCGCTGGTTAAATTTGGGTAATGAATGAAGATGCTCTGTTTATTGGTTAGCGGAGCGTCTGCTTACGAACAGGGGAGGGATGCATATGCTGCTGTATGTCACTGTGAAAAGCGTAGGAAAACGCAAGCCGGTGCTTGGACGCCGTGAATTGGTCCTTGAAGAGACCCCGGGCAATCTGGAGGAGCTGATTACAGCCGTTGTGGCTCTGCAGGTGAAGGAGCTTACGGATAAGCAGGGGCGCGGCGAGCTGATTCCTTTTTTGACGGGGGATGCCATTAACAATCAGCGGGTCAGCGGTAAAATCGGCTTCGGGACGGTCTATAATGATAATCCGCCTGAGCCAGGGACAGCGGTGGAGGCTGCGCTGCTGGCGTTTGAGGACGGGCTGTATAAGGTGTTTTTGCGTGAGGAAGCCTGTGAACGGCTGCAGGCTCCTTTGGTGCTGAATGAAGGGGATGAGCTCGTATTCATCCGGTTCACGATGCTGGCAGGAAGTCTATGGTAAAAGAGGAGGCGGAATGGAATTGTTGAATGCGGAAGAACGGGAGAAGCAGTGGTATGCCGAGAAACAGGCGAAGGCGCAGCAATTGGATGCCGGGGTATCCGGGCTGGCTTCCCTCATTATCAGTATAAGCAGAATACAATACATAGGCGGGGAAGAAGAGGAGTGCCGGGAATGTATAGATGTGCTGAAAAAGCTTGCCGGTAACGCGCAGCAGTCTTTGTTCGAGCCGCTGGTTGCCACGGTCCGGCAATTATTCAGCCCGTATACGGCGGAGGTTATGCAGTATATTGCAGAACACTGTACGGAATATCCGTACAGCAAAGGTTATGCACGCAGACCATTCCGGTCGGGAAATCCCGAGCTGCATCTATTCACGGTTCTCAGTAAAATGGGCTCACTGATTCTGATGGACCGGGAAGGGCTGCCGCTCAGCTCGTACATGCAGAATGTTGAGGTTCTGGGGGCAGATTATAGCCGGAAGCACCGGATTTCTCTTGTGCTCAGCGACATCATCGCTTATGAGCTGGACCGCCCGGACGGCGATATGCTGGAGCAGATCCGGACAATCGTCTACGGGGATAATCAGGGGGCTCTGCTGAGCTATGAGATTATAAAAGGCGTATTCATGAGCCACCGCCAGGAGGCTGTGGCCATGATGGGCGAGCTGCTGATTGCTGCCCGTCTTCAGGAAGGCCTGCGCCAGTCCCTGGTGGAACGGATGGATGAGGGGACGCTGGCGAACAATCTGTACATGCTGCAGATCATTATCGGGAATGATTTTATCCGCTACAGCTCTGTTGTACGGGCGCTTGGCGTGTGGACGGGCATGGGGCTTGAAGCACAGAACCAGCGGGTGGCCAAAGGGCTGATCGAAGATGCTTATCAGGCGCTGCAGGACGCGCGGCTGCGGGAGCAGTGGCTTACAGATGCTAACGCCAACCGGGTGTATATCAGCCTGTGGGCAACGGCGGTGCATGAGGAAGCTGAGCTGTACCAAAAGATTAAATTACTAATGGCCACAGGTCAGGTGTACCAGAAGATTATTGCCCAGTACCTGCTGGCGAACAGCCAGGAGACCGAGCTGCGGCTGCGGCTGGCGAGAGAACATCTGCATGAGCAGGATAACGAGCTGCAGTACTGGGTTCTGCTGAATTACTGCTACGGTTATAACCGCCTGTGGAGACCGGAAAAAGACGAGCCCAAAATCAGCCTGATCCGCAGTCCGCAGCTGGAGGACAAGGAGGAGCGCCGGAAGGATTTTGACCTCCTTAAGGCGATAGTCCTGAACCCGTCCCGCCGCGAAACAGCAGGGCCGTCCAGGGTGCTGGATTTCGTTCAGGTCAACTACACCACGGGATTGCCTGTCTATAAAATGTTATATCTTATTGCCTATGATATGGACAAGGAATGGATTGACGGGCTGATTGAGCTGAAGGATCAGTTAAGCAGCGATCTGCGCGGCGAACTGCTGTCCTGCTTCATGGATCATCCGTTAAGTGAAGTCCAGCGGGAGTTCCTGTTCGCAAGCCTGTCGGATAAAAGCATGAAGAACCGGGAGCTGGCGCTGAACGAAGCCAGCGAATTAACGCTCACTCCGCAGGAGCTGCTGCAGGCAGAAGGGCTGCTGAAGCTGAAGACCGGCTCGCTGCGCCAGAGCGTAACGCTGCTGCTGCTCAGCCAGCCGGATGCCTCCCTGCAGGAATCCGTTGCCCGGCTGCTGCAGGAGAAGAACAGCCTGCAGCGGCTGGCCGGGCTGGAGATGGCTACCGTGCTGTTCGAGGATGAGGGGCGGAATGCCATTGCACGGCAGGTGAAGCCGCTGATTGAGGCCATGGACAGCCCCTCGGCGAAGGAACGGGAGCTGCTGGCCAAGCTGGAGCGCCGGAATGAATATACGGCAGCAAACGGATTTGGCTTGTTTGACCCTGCCGGGACGGAGGAATGGCTGACTCAAGGGCCGCAGCCGGGTGATTTTAAGTGGGATGAGGTGTTTAACAGCAGCCTGGAGGACATTAAAGGGTTCCTGCAGGGGCTGGATCAGCTGATTCATGAGCATAGGGACACGGAATATGAGCATGAGGATTATTCGGACCGGAAAGAAACCCTGCTGCTTGGGACCGTGCTGAAGCCGCTGAAATGGAACAGCCTGTGGGATCAGGAGGATAAGGAGAGTACCTCTCAGCTGGAGCAGTATCCGCTGCATGAGGTCTGGTCTGCTTATTTACAGGGGCAGGGCTGGGATGCTGAACGCCTGCTTGAGCTCCACTTCTATCTGCAGCTTGAGGATCTGAATAAGACGCTGAATGATTATCACGGATTTTACAGCAGCGACATGGATTACAACGAGTTAAGGAAGCACAAGCTGCTGGAGGGCTGGAGAGGTGAATTTGCCGCCTCTGTTTATCCGCTGCAGCGCATCCGTGAAGTGGACCGGCTGCTGGATAAGCTGAAGTACGGCCAGCATGTGGATACACTGATCCGCGCTTTTTATGCCGACAGTGCCAAGAAAGAGGGCTTCAGGATAGTAAACCGGGCGCTGAATGCGCTGCTGGCAGCGATACCGGAGGACAGAATGGCAAGCGAAGCCCCGCTGCTGAATGTGCTTGCTGAGCCTTGGCTGCTGATGATCAGGGGCAGGGTGGCGGATCAGGAGGATTACAAGGAAATGTTCCGCACCCTGTATACGTTTGACAAAATAACGCCGCCTGCGCAGAACTGGTGGAACGGCAAGCTGTCACTAGATGATTATCTGCGGGCCTTTGAAGCGGATTGGATCGGCGAGAATGAGCTCTGCAAGGAGCTGCTTACCGGCCAGAGTAATCTGCAGCATATGCAGAATCTGACGTCTCCCCACCGGCATTTGGCCTGGATCGAGGACAGTGCCAAAATTACTGCGCTCCGCAGCCGGCTGATTGACCGGCTGATGGAGATTGAGCTGGCCCGCGGTGACCTGCCGACAGAGGTAACTCCGCTCGTAATGGGGCTGCAGCATATTGAAGGTATGGATTATTTTATCCGGATTCTGGATGGTCTCGATAAGGAAACCTTTGTCCGCGGTTATATTTACGGCTACGGGCGGAGTATTACCAAGAAGGAAACCTTCAGCCATTTGCTTAAAAACTGCCATCCGCGTGAAGGCGAAGATACTGCTGTGCTGGGCAAGATGCTGACAGGAAGCGGCATTTCGGAAAAAAGGCTGCTCGAAGCGGCGATGTATGCCCCGCAGTGGCTCGAGCTTGTGGCTGAATATCTCGGCTGGGAAGGACTGCGCAGCGCCGCCTGGTACTTCCATGCCCACATTAATGAGAGCTTCTCGGCGGAAAAAGAAACGGTGGTCGCCCACTACTCGCCTATAACGCCGCAGGATTTCAATGACGGGGCGTTTGACGGGAACTGGTTCCTGTCGGCTTATAATACACTGGGGGAAAAGCGATTTGCGCTGCTCTATGATTGCGCCAAATATATCTCCGCCGGCTCCAACCACCGCCGGTCCCAGCTGTTCGCCGATGCAGCGCTGGGCAAGCTGAGCCTCACGGATATGAAAACGTCGGTAATCGAGAAGCGTAACAAGGATCACCTGCTTAGCTACAGCCTGATTCCGCTCGGTAAGGACCGGGAGCAGGATGTCCGTGAACGGTATGAGCTGATTCAGCGCTTCCTGGCCGAGAGCAAAACCTTCGGCGCACAGCGCCGGGCCAGCGAAGGGCTGGCCGCCCGGATTGCCCTCGGCAATCTTGCCCGTACAGCCGGATATGCCGATGTTACCCGGCTGATGTGGGATATTGAAGCCCGTAAGCTGGATGAGCTGGGCGCCTATTTCGAGCCGCATATGCTGGATGAAGACACCTCCGTCCGGCTGGTCATCGACGATCAGGGGCAAAGCGAGCTGGAGGTCATCAGCAAAGGCAAACAGCTGAAGTCTGTGCCAACCCGCTTCAAGAAGCATGAGTATGTAGAAGCGCTTAAGGAAACGCGCAGCGAGCTGACCAGCCAGTACCGGCGGGCCCGGGTAGAGCTGGAGCGGTCGATGGAAGCCGGCAGCAGCTTCACGCTGCAGGAGATTCGCTCGCTCAGCCGTAATCCGGTGCTGGCGCCGCTGCTGCGGACCCTGGTCCTGCGCAGCGGAACGGCGCTCGGCTACTTCAAGGCGGATGCGGGTACGCTTGCCGCTCCTTCGGGCGAAGAAGCGGTGATTGCTGCAGAGGCGGAGCTGTACATTGCGCATCCGCTGGACCTGTACACAAGCGGGCAATGGAGCGAGTACCAGAAGGACCTGTTCGACCGGCAGATCAGACAGCCGTTCAAGCAGGTGTTCCGCGAGCTGTACCTGCCGAATGCGGATGAGCTGGCCAGTAGGGCAGTGTCTCAGCGTTATGCCGGCCATCAGGTGCAGCCGCGCAAGACCGTCGCGCTGCTCCGCGAACGCCAGTGGACGGTCAGCTACGAGGAAGGGCTGCAGAAGGTTTATTATGCCGCCAATCTGATCGTGCGCCTATATGCGATGGCGGACTGGTTCTCACCGGCGGATACGGAAGCGCCGGCGCTGGAAAGCGTGGAGTTCTTCGACCGCAAGACGTATAAGAATGTTCCGCTGGACCAGGTGCCGCCGCTGATCTTCTCCGAAGTGATGCGCGATGTCGATCTGGTGGTCAGCGTTGCCCACGTAGGCGGAGTAGATCCGGAGGCCAGCCTGACCACAGTAGAGATGCGCCGGGTAATTGTCAATGAATCGCTGCGCCTGCTGAAGATCGGCAACGTGCGTCTTGAGGGGAATTACGCGCGGATCGACGGCAAGCTGGGCGAATATGCCGTGCACCTGGGCAGCGGCCAGGTCTACAAGCAGGCTAGCGGGGCGCTGCATATTATTCCGGTGCATTCCCAGCACCGCGGCCGGCTGTTTCTGCCGTTCCTGGACGAGGACCCGCGGACCGCGGAGATTTTGTCCAAGGTAGTGCTGCTGGCGGAAGACACGAAGATCAAGGATCCGTCGATTCTGTCGCAGCTGCGGGCCTAGTGCGCGGTTTTCCACCGTGCGCGCCTCGTGGCGTGCGGTGCTCTGCACTGCACCAGGTGGGGTGGCCAAACCTTTTAAGAGGTTAGGATTAAGAGATAGAAGCAGGGATAGAGTTGGAGATATTGTTAGAGATATTGTTAGAGATATTGTTAGAGATAGAGTAAGAGTTAGGAATAGAGTTGGAGATATTGTGAGAGATAGAGATAGGGTAAGAGATTGGATTTGAAGCTGACTCCCGGATGGCCGGGAGTCATTTTTATTTTGGTCGGCGTGAGCGAAGGTGGGAATGGAGGCGATAAGGCAGGAGGCAGTGGATGGAACGAGCGAAGTAAAGGACAAAAATGCCTCTGATTCCGCCTGAAGTGGGCGGAAGGGTCAAATCAAGGGCAAAAGTGCCTTTGATTCCGCCGAAAGTGGGCGAAATGGTCAAATCAAGGGCAAAAGTGCCTTTGATTCCGCCTGAAGTGGGCGAAATGGTCAAATCAAGGGCAAAAGTGCCTCTGATTCCGCCTGAAGTGGGCGAAATGGGCAAATCAAAGGCAAAAGTGCCTTTGATTCCGCCTATGGAGGGCGGAATGGTCAAATCAAAGGCAAAAATGCCTTTGATTCCGCTGACGGCGGGCGGAATGGGCAAATCAAGAGCAAAAATGCCTTTGATTCCGCCGAAAGTGGGCGAAATGGGCAAATCAAAGGCAAAAGTGCCTTTGATTCCGCCAATGGAGGGCGGAAGGGTCAAATCAAGAGCAAAAATGCCTTTGATTCCGCCGAAAGTGGGCGGATGGGTCAAATCAAGAGCAAAAGTGCCTTTGATTCCGCCAATGGAGGGCGGAAGGGTCAAATCAAGAGCAAAAATGCCTCTGATTCCGCCGAAAGTGGGCGGAAGGGTCAAATCAAGGGCAAAAGTGCCTCTGATTCCGCCGAAAGTGGGCGAAATGGGCAAATCAAGGGCAAAAGTGCCTTTGATTCCGCCGAAAGTTGGCGGAATGGGCAAATCAAGGGCAAAAGTACCTTTGATTCCGCCGAAAGTGGGCGAAATGGGCAAATCAAAGGCAAAAATGCCTTTGATTCCGCTGACGGCGGGCGAAATGGGCAAATCAAAGGCAAAAATGCCTTTGATTCCGCCTGAAGTGGGCGGAATGGTCAAATCAAAGGCAAAAGTGCCTTTGATTCCGCCGAAAGTGGGCGAAATGGTCAAATCAAGGGTAAAAGTGCCTCTGATTCCGCCGAAAGTGGGCGGAAGGGGCAAATCAAGGGCAAAAATGCCTCTGATTCCGCCTGAAGTGGGCGGAATGGGCAAATCAAAGGCAAAAGTGCCTTTGATTCCGCCGCAAGCTGGCGTCCCGGCCAGCTGCCGGACCCGGCATCAGTCTCTGCCACCCCTCAATCCCAGATCACATGCCCCTGGCCGAGGGTGACCGGGACGAAGCCGGCCAGCTGGCGGGCCTGGTAGCGGACCGGGCGGCCGCTGCCCATCAGAAGGATGTTGCGGACATCTGCAGCGCCTTCGGCCGGCAGGGTGAAGGCTTCAACATAAGGGTAGTGTTCGCTGAGCGTAGTGTGAATGGCGCCCATCAGCCGGTCATTTTCGCTTTTGCCCATCAGGTTCATGAGGAGGGAACCGCCGGAATGGAGCTTGGAGCGGGTAAGAGCGAAAAAACCGCTAGAGATCAGATGCTGCGGCGTGCCGGCAGCGGTGAAGGCGTCCAGCAGAATGTAATCATACTGGCCGTCCCGCTCCGCTTCAAGCAGACTCCGGCCGTCGCCGATCAGGACGTTGTCCTGGGTGTAGCCGAAATGGGATCTGCTGTAGCGGACAACCTCCTCATTCACCTCGGCTACCTTGAAGCGCTTCTCCGCAAAATACCCGGCAATCGTGCCGATCCCGTGCCCGATTAAGAAAACATCCTGAAACAACGGCCTGTTGTATTCCATCAAGTGAATCATCGCCCGCGGGTATTCGAACACAACCCGCTTCGGCTGCTCCAGGTCAAGCGCGCCCTGGATGGCATCGCCGGAGAACTGGAGGACGCGGAAGCGCCCTTTTTCACCATATAGCTCAGTGGTTTCATACACCTGAATTTCATTGTTGTCATGCTGTGGGTGCAAATTAAGGACTCCTTACACGTGGGAAATTCGTTTGTATTCATTCGGCGTGACGCCGACGGTTTTTTTGAACAGCTTGTTGAAATAGGCGGGATCGGGATAGCCAACCTCTGTGCCGATCTCGTGCACCTTCAGATCCGGAGCATTCTTCAGCAGCTGCTTGGCAGTCCGGATACGGATTTCGATCACATAGTCGGTCAGCGTCAGACCCGTCTCCTGCTTGAACAGCTTGCTTAAATAGCTTGGTGTCAAAAATACCATTCCGGCAAGCATGTTCAGATCAGCGTGCTGCTTATAGTTGGCGGCGATCCAGCGTTTTACGGTTTCAACGGCCGTCCCGGACAGCTCCAGCCGGCGGGTGCGGATATCCTCCAGCACAGCACTTAATGTGGAGGTGAACAGTTCCTCGATCTCGCCAAGACTCATGCACGCTCTGACACTCTCCTCCAGCCTCGGGGGGCTCTGCTGCCGGTGAGTCTCTTCAAATTCCTTCAGCTCATTGCGTACCGTTTCCTCCACCTGCTGCAGGCAGCGGAGGATAAGCTCCGGATAGGCCTGCTGAGCCTCGAAGGCGCAGAACAGCCGGTGAATCCATTCCCGGACCCCGGAAATATTCAGAATCTGCAGCTCATGAATGAGCGGCCCCCGGACCGGAAGAAAGGGATCTGCGGAGGCTATGTGACCGGCAGGCTTCAGCTCCTCAATAGTAGCATAATGCAGCGGCTGCGGGTTATAGATTCCTGCATCACAGGCGAGCTTGGCTTCGAGATAGGCAGTCCGCAGCCGGGCCGGATCGTCATAAGAGCGGCTGACTCCAAGGTGCAGCCGCTGCTGCGGGCAGGCCGCTCCGATTTCGCCGGCCGGCTCCCGGCGCTCCGCAGGCGTGAGCGGCTCCGGGGAATAGCGGACCCAGGCCAGAAGCCCTTTATGAACCTCGAGCAGATCAGAGATAATCCTCTGATCTGCCCGAAGGCGGTCGGCATAGGCGATAGCTCCTTCCAGCCGGCCGCCTTTCACTACAGTGACTGTGAAATAGGGAAGGGGCAGAAGAATGCCGCCTATCAGCGCAGCCGCAGGCTCTTCGATTTGCAGCAGGGAGAGGAGCAGGCCGGCGCGCTGAAGGTTTTCTTTGTCCTGCTGCTGCTTCCGTTCCTGCTCAAGCGAATAGAGCACCTCAAAGAGCTGCTCCTTGTTAATCGGCTTCAGCAGGTAATCGACAGCCGAGCTGCGGATCGCCTCCCGGGCATAATTAAATTCCGTGAACCCGCTCATCAGCAGCGTACGGATCTGCGGGTGGCTGGCTTTCAGCCGTTTGATCAGCTCCAGGCCATCAATCTGCGGCATGCGGATGTCGGTAATGACGGCATCTACCTGCAGGGAGGGCAGCTCATCCAGCAGCTGCTTGCCGTCCGCATAGGTACCAATTACACAGAAGGTACTGCTCTCTTTACTGATCATCCGGGCCAGGCCTTCACGGATCAAAACCTCGTCATCTACGATTACTATACGCAGCATTGCGGCTTCCCCCTTTCCTGGCTATACTGCCCTATCATTCCGTATCGCGTGTATCCGCAAGAGCGTCAATCCGGATGATAACACGGGTGCCGCGGCACGGCTCGCTGAAGACCTGCAGCCCGCAAGCGCTGCCGTAATGGAGGCGCAGCCGCTCATTGACATTGCGCAGCCCGATGCCAAACTTTTCGCTGTCGGTGCTGTTCAGCAGGTTGCTGTTCAAGAGCCGCAGCGTGTCTCCGTCCATGCCTACACCATCATCCTCAACGCAAAATACCGTTTTACCATCCTCGCTCCAGGCTGTAATTAGGATGGTACCCGGACCTTCTTTTGCCTCCAGCCCGTGGAATACCGCATTTTCGACTACCGGCTGAAACACCAGCTTAAGCAGAGGAAGCGGCAGAAACGCCTCCGGAACATCCAGCTGCAGTCTGAACTTATCCGGAAAACGGATATGCAGCAGGTTGAGATAGTTGCGTACATGATCCAGCTCATGGCGGACCGTTACCATTTCCTCGCTGCGGACGATGCCGTAGCGCATCTGCAGTCCGAGCAAGTAGGTCAGCTCCGCTACACGCGGGTCTTCGCTGCTCTCTGCCAGCATGCGGATGGACTCCAGCGTATTGTAAATAAAATGCGGGTTAATCTGGTTCTGCAAGGCACGCATATCGGCCTTCTGCTTGCGTTTCTCCGTCAGCGACACTTCCTGGATCAGATCCTTGACCCGGATAATCATCCGGTTGAAGTGGCTGCCGATCATTCCGATCTCATCATTATATTTGGGTGACAGCCATACATCCAGATTGCCATGCTGCACCTGCTTCATCAGGCGGACCAGCGATTTCAGCGGCTTGGTCAGTGCATGGGAAATAAAGGTGGCTACCACCAGAGCAATGGCGACAATCGCCAGTGTAGTCAAAATCAGCGTGTTGCGGGTTTTCTGCACCGGAGTCAGGATACGTTCAAGCGGGATTGTGACCATCGTCGTCCAGCCGGTTTTTTGCGATACGGTGTATACGGCCAGATAATCCTGCTCCTCCAGCCGGATCTGAAAATGTCCTTCCGGGCCGCCTGTCTTCTCCAGCAGCAGAGCGATATCCTGCTGCTCCCGGTCCGGACTGTCTGCATGGGCAGAACCGGCTGAATCAGCAGATATACCGCCATAGACCAGCCCGCCATGCTCATCAACAATGATCGTGTTGCCCTGGGTGACCGCGTTTACCGGATCGGCGATGCCCTTGAACAGCTTGATGTCGATATCGAAGACAATCATTCCGATCGGCTTCAGCATGCTGACTGAGGAGACTGTGCGCATCACGCTGAACACCTCCCGGTGCTCGCCGGAGTTTACCCGGATGGTATGCCGGCCCTGCACAACGGGGCCTACTCCGGCTTCTTCCGTCAGGCTCCGCCACTGCGCCATCCGTTCTGCCGGGAACAGCTCATTTATACCGGGAGCCCGGTCATAGAACACATAACCGTATTTATCCACGAGGTATACGGCAGTCATTTCTTCTTTGGTATGGATCAAATAGCTCAGGAACATCGACATGCTGGTATTCTTTTCCCAGTCGGCGTTCTGCTGCTCCAGATAAAATTGCACATCGGTATTGTATAGCGGCAGTGCGGTGTATCTTTTCAGGTCGGCGATATATCTGTCGATGGTATCCGAAGCATTGCCCGCCATCTGCCCGGCACTCTTCGTGGAGCTCTGCAGCACCGAATTGAAGGTAGAGCGCGAGGACAGGTAGCTGACATAGGTGATTGGCAGGGAGAGCACAAAGACGAATACGACAATCAGCTTGCGCTCCATCGGCAGGTTGGCCAGGAACAGCCAGAGTCTGCGGGGAATGCTCAGGATATAGGAAACCACTGAAGTTGTTCCTTTCCGTACACCCCTATTTTACCGCGCCGCTGGTGACTCCTTCAAAAATATAACGCTGCAGGAAGAAGTACAGAATGACCGTCGGCAGCAAAATCAGCAGAATCGCCGCACAGATCAGATTCCATTCGCCCGAGTTGACCCCCTGGAACCGCATCAGGATCGTGGTCACTACGCCAAGGCTCTGTTTGGGCATATAAAGGTAAGGGATGTACATGTCATTGTAGATGCTGATCGTCTTCAGAATCACCAGCGTAGCGGTTGCCGGAGTGAGGAGCGGGAAGATGATCGAACGGTAGATTTTGAACAGGGAAGCCCCTTCCACCATGGCACTCTCGTCGAGATCAAACGGTATGTTGCGGATAAACTGCAGATACAGAATGATCTGGATAACATCGGCACCGATGTAGAGCACAATGGGAGCGCCTAGCGTGTTGTAGAGTCCCAGGCTTTTGATGATGCCGAAGGTGGCGACCTGGGTGGTGATGCTCGGAATGATGGTGGCGACCAGGTAAGCTCCGAATACAAGCGGTTTCAGTTTGAAATTGAAGCGGCCCAGCACGTATGCCACCATTGTGCCAAACAGAATGTTCAGGGTCAATGTAATTATGATGATGACCAGCACGTTGCCGAAGCCGCTGAGCAGACCCCCGCGCTGGAACACGGCGATAAAGTTGTCGAAGTTCAGGAAGCTTTTTGGGAGAGCCATCGAGCTGCTGGTGTTGAATTCATCGGTAGATTTGAAGGCATTGACGATCACCACGTAAGGCGGGAAAAGGACGACAAACACCCCGATCAGGAGCGTAACGTATTTGAGAAAATCAACCGTGCGGAATTTGCTGTGGGTCATGTTATTTGTCTCCTCCCCGGCTAAGCACCAGCTGCTGCACGAGCAGCACAATGACCACAAAGAAGAGCAGGATGATGCTCATGGCCGAGGCCAGCCCGTAATTGTTAAAAGCAAATGCCGTATCAACTACCTTCTGCACATAAGTCTCACTGGCGCCGGCCGGGCCGCCTTTGGTCAGGACGAACGGCAGATCGAATACTTCGAGTGCGCCGGTAACGGTCAGGAACAGGTTGAGCTGGATGACCGGCTTCATGTTAGGCAGGGTAATTCTCCATAGTGTCTGAAAAGAGCCCGCACCGTCTATTTTGGCCGCTTCATAAATGTCCTTAGGAATAGCCTGCAAAGAAGCGATGTAGATAACCATGTTATAGCCCATAAACCGCCAGAAGCCGGTGGAAGCCAGCGAGTAGTTAACCAGCCCTTCGGTACCGAGCCAGCTGGTCTGGCCGAGTCCGGTCAGTCCGATGCTGTTCAGGAACAGGTTCAAGGAGCCGTTGGTCGTATCAAAAACATAGCCGAACATAAAAGCCACCGCGACACCGTTCATAATATAAGGCAGGAACAGCATAATGCGGAAGGCGTTTTTGCCGCGCAGCTTGCTGCTTAGTACCACAGCGAAGTAGATGGCGACGATATTCTGGACAATCCCCATTACAAAGTAAGCAAAGTTATGGGTGAACACCTTGAAAATATCCGGGTTGCCGAACACCTCGCGGTAATTGTCCAGGCCGACCCACGGTTTCTCCGGGCTGTAGCCGTCCCAGTTGGTGAAGCTGTAATAGACCAGCTTAAGGGCAGGGTAGTAGGTGAACGTTGCCAGAAGCAGCAGCGGAATGGTCAGAAAGGAAATGATGATAATCATCTTTTGTTTGTTATAGGATAATGTGCCGAACATGTCTTCAACCTTCTTTCCGTAAAAGCGTTTCATGGTATGACGACAAAATGGATTACCCAGAGAAGGCATAATCCATTTTGCGCCGAAGTTTATGCGTAGCTAAGCTGCAGCGTGTCTACAGGATCAATAGCCGAGGTCTTTTTTGGCTTTGGCCCATGCTTTATTCCATTTGTCGAAGACGGTTTGCGGATCTTTGGCCAGAACGAATTCCTGAGCCATAGCCGGCAGGTCGAGCTGTGCCTTGTTGGTGATTTCAGTAACCTTGGCGTCATCCACAGTGCCTTCCTGCAGGACTACGCCGGTAGCCTGGAATTCCTTGAGCTGCGTCAGATTGGATTCTTTGCCCTTAAGCGGAGAGATGAAGCCGGCAAAATCCTCATACCCGGAGTCTTCGATCATCCATTTGACGAAGGCCTTGGCAGCGTCTACATTTTTGCTGTTCTTGGCTACTGCATAGAAGAAGTCAGGGCTCAGCGGAGCAGTGATTGTGCCCGAGTTGTCATAAGGAAGTGGGAAGAAGCCTACATTGTCGGAAGTTGTGCCTGCGCCGATAACCTGGTTGATGACCCAGTTGCCCAGGTAATACATGGCGAATTTGCCGGATGCGATGTCCTTCTTCGACTGTTCCCAGTTGGTGGAGTTGATGTCTTTTTCCAGATAGCCCTTCTCATTCAGCTCTCTAAGCAGGCTCAGCGATTTGCCGTAGCCGTTGTCCATGGTAAAAGGAGTATCGGAGGTCAGCTTTTCGTTCGGGAAATTAGGGTCGCCGTCGATAATCCGGGGAACGGAGTATACCCAGTCGTTCAGCGGCCATTTGTCTTTAAAGTTGGAAGCGAGCGGCACAACGCCGGCTGCTTTCAGCTTTTCGCAGGCAGCGAGGAATTCGTCCCAGGTCTTAGGGATTTCAGTGATGCCGGCATCGGCGAACGCTTTTTTATTGTAGACAATCCCTGTAGTGGAGTTACCGGTGGTGATCCCGTACAGCTGGCCTTCATAGGATTTGAAGTCTTTGAATGTAATCTGGTCGGTCAGGCCGAGATCATCAAGCGGTGCGAAATATTTCGGCAGGTCCGAGTTAGGGATGGTCGGGATGAACATGACGTCAGGAAGCTCGCCGCTGGCCATTCTGACCTTTGCCTGCTGGTTGTAGTCGGTCTGTGAGGCTTCAAATTCAACCTTGATATTCGGATACTTCTCATTAAAGCGCTTAACATATTCGTCATACTCTTTGCCGATCATGTCGGTTCTGTTGGTCAGGAAGGTGATTTTGCCGCTGATGTCTGCTCCGCCTGGAGCTGCCGGTTCAGTGGTTGCCGCTGCATTTCCGCCGGTGTCGGCAGGAGCAGCAGTCGCTGCGGGTTCGTCTGTGGCTGTAGCGGCATTGTTGTTATTGTTGTTTGAACCGCAGCCTGTCAGGGATAGAGAAAGAATCATAATGATAACAAAAGATAACGAAAATAACTTGTTTCTCATTGCATTGTCCCCTTTTCGTTTTATTGTTAGCGTTTACATGGATATTATAGCGTGATTTTCTGGCCTAGGAAATGTATTGAATTATTATTTATTGTCTTTATTTGTTTTCTTTCTGGGATTATAATTAGAATGTTGCTAACAATATAATAACAAAATACAATGGTTATCGTACGAGGTTCTGAAAACGCCATTATTTATTGATTAACGAGATTAGAGTGTATGCTTTCGAAGCAAGTTTTGTACGAAGCGAAATCAATGGAGTGTAGGCTCACAAAACTTAAGCGTATGCTTCCGAAGCGAGTTTTGTACGAGGCGAGTATAGTGGGCATATGCTAACAAAACTTTTAGGAGGACTCATGACGCACAAACAGCTTGCTTTAACAGATTGGGAATTCAGGGCCTGCGGTGAGGAAAAATGGTTCCCGGCAGTTGTGCCGGGTACGGTGCAGACGGACCTGCTGCGCAACGGGCTGATTCCGCAGCCCTTTTATGGAAAGAACGAGCACGAGCTGCAGTGGATTGACAAAAAGGACTGGGAGTACAGAACGATATTGCAGCTGGATGAGGATTGGCAGAGCCTGACGGTTACCGAGCTGAATTTTGCCGGATTGGATACGTATGCCGATGTCTATGTGAACAATGTGCATGCGCTTTCTGCGGATAATATGTTCCTGGCGTGGACGGTGGATGTAAAGGAGCTGCTGCGGACAGGCGAAAACGAGATCGTGGTGAAATTCCGCTCCGTTGTAAAAGAGGACCTGCCGAAGCTGGAACACCTCGGGTATGACCTGCCGGCGCCGAATGACCAGTCTGAGCTGGGCGGGCTGCAGGAGCAGCGGATCAGCGTATTTGCCCGCAAAGCGCCTTATCATTACGGTTGGGACTGGGGCCCGCGCTTTCTGACCAGCGGTATCTGGCGTGAAGCGGTGCTTTCTGGACGGGATGCTGCTGTGATTGCTGATGTGTACATCCGGCAGGATGAGGTTAAACAGGCATCGGCACGCGCGACAGCCATAGTGGAAGTGGATACGCCGGAAACATGGGCGGGAATGCTGCGGATTACTGCTGAAGGGCAGGAGTGGACGCGGGAAGTTGCATTGGAACCGGGTAAGGGCACAGTGGAGCTTGAACTGGTAATTAATCAGCCGCGCCTGTGGTGGTGTAACGGGCTGGGTGCGCCGGAGCTGACAGCGTTCCGGGTAGAGCTGCTGGATAACGGGGCGGCCGTGGCTGGCACTGAGGTGAAGACCGGTCTGCGCGAGATCAAGCTGATCCGTAAACCGGATGCGAAGGGCGCCTCATTTAAGTTCGAGCTGAACGGTGTGCCGGTATTCGCCAAGGGGGCAAACCATATCCCGAATGACAGCTTTATTACGGAAGTAACGGAAGAACGCTACCGGCATGAGATTGCATCAGCGGCAGCGTCGAATATGAACATGCTGCGGGTGTGGGGCGGCGGCTTTTATGAGGAGGAGGATTTCTACCGGCTGTGCGACGAATACGGCCTGCTGGTATGGCAGGACTTTATGTTTGCCTGCAGCATGTACCCGGGAGACGAGGCGTTCCTGGCGAATGTGCAAAAAGAAGCAGCTTACAATGTGAAGCGGCTGCGCAATCATCCATGTATTGCACTCTGGTGCGGGAATAACGAGATTGACTCTGCCTGGGCTCAATTCGAGGAAAATAAAGGCTGGGGCTGGAAGGAGAAGCTGAGTGCGGAAATCCGTGAGACGCTGTGGACCGCTTATGAAGAGATTTTCCACCGGATTCTGCCGGAGGCGGTAGCAGCTCATCATCCGGGTATGGAATACTGGCCGTCCTCTCCGCTCCGTGAGCTTACGAATGATATCGACCAGCACGCTGTACGGATTGCAGGCGACGGGGATATTCATTACTGGGGCGTGTGGCACGGTATTGAGCCGTTCGAGAACTACAATGTAAAGGTTGGCCGATTCATGAGCGAATACGGCTTCCAATCCTTCCCTGAGCTGAAATCGGTGCTGACCTACGCGGAAGAGAAGGACATGGAGCTGGAGTCGGAAGTAATGCTGGCCCACCAGAAGAACGGCCGGGGCAATCAGATCATCAAGGAATATATGGACATCTATCTGCCGGAGCCGAAGGATTTCCGCTCGTTTCTGTACATGAGCCAGATTCTTCAGGCAGAGGCCATGCGGATGGCTATTGAGAGCCACCGCCGGAACAAGCCTTACTGCATGGGCACCCTGTACTGGCAGATGAATGACTGCTGGCCGGTGGCTTCCTGGGCAGGTATGGACTACTATGGCCGCTGGAAGGCGCTGCAGTATACTGCGCGCCGGAGCTTCAAGGATGTTCTGCTCTCTGTGGAGGCGATGGACGGTGAGAAGCTGCAGGTTCATGCAGTGTCTGACCTGCGGGAAGCGCTGGCCGCAGAGCTGGTGGTCCGGCTGCATGACTTCAGCGGAGCGGTGCTGAAGGAGTGGAAGCAGCCTGTGCAGCTGGAGGCTGATTCGTCAGCGGTTGTGTTCGCTGTGCCGGTGGCGGAGCTGCTGGCGGGCCATGCTGCGGAGCAAGTGGTGCTGGTAGCTGCTCTGGAGGCGGCGGACGGTTCGCTGCTTGAGCGCAAGGAGCACTACTTCGCGGCGGCGAAGGAGCTGAAGCTGGAGCGGCCGGCTCTGACAGTGGCAGAGGTGCCGGGCAGCGGCGGCGTGAGCTTCACTGTCAGCAGCGACTTGCTGGCCAGAGGGGTGTACCTGACGGCGGAGCAGGAGGGCATCTTCTCCGACAATTTCTTCGACCTGCTCCCGGGGGAGGAGAAGACGGTGCAGTTCCTGCAGAGCGGCGGCGTGACGGCAGGCATGGAGGCGGGAGCGCCGGACTTCATACCGGCTGTTCCGCAAGGACTGGAAGTCCGCTCAATGGCGGACTATGTGAAGTAAGGCGGGCGGCATAGCCATGATGATGCGCAAGCTGGAAGCCTTCTTGTGCAGAGCAGAGAGTTAGAGGGAAAAATCCCTCTAATTGAGGCCGAAGGGGGCTGCCAGAGGCGGAATAGAGGGAAAAATCCCTCTGATTGAGGCTGAAGGGGCTGCTAGAGGCGGAATAGAGGGAAAAATCCCTCTAAATGAGGCCGAAGGGGGCTGCCGGAGGCGGAATAGAGGGAAAAATCCCTCTAATTGGGGCCGAAGGGGGCTGCCAGAGGTGGAATAGAGGGAAAAATCCCTCTAAATGAGGCTGAAGGGGGCTGCCAGAGGCGGAATAAAGGGAAAAATCCCTCTATCTCCCCACTACATTCGCCCAATGCGGATAAATTGGCGGAGTGGAACAAAATACACCTAACTTTTAGGGAGAAGGAGCCGGAAAATGGCGATTTGGGTACAGGAAGACAAGGGAATCTTTCATCTGCAGAGCAAGGGTATGAGCTATATCATCGGCCTTTATAATAACTATCCGATGCACGTATACTGGGGCAAAAGGCTGCGTCATGACGGCAATTTGGACGGGCTGCCGCATCTGGGTGTGGGCACTGCGCTTGACCGGCTTCCGCAGGAATATCCGCAGTATGGCACTGGAGATTACCGGGTGCCGGCTTACCAGGTCAAGCTGGAAGACGGCACGCGGATCACAGAGCTGCAGTACACCGGATACCGGGTGCTGGCAGGCAAGCCGCAGCTTGCCGGACTTCCATCCGTGTATGTAGAGTCGCCGGAAGAAGCGGATACGCTGGAGATTATACTGCGTGACGATTATGCATCGCTGAATGTAATTCTGCGCTATACCGTATACCGCGACACGGATGTTATTGCCCGCTCGGTGGAGCTGGTCAATGACGGGCAGGCTCCGCTGGATCTGCTGCGCGCGCTGAGTGCTTCCGTCGATTTTCCGGAAGACGACCAGTTCGATCTGATCTATCTGTCCGGCGGCTGGTCGCGGGAAGGGAATCTCACCCGCAGACGGCTGGAGCAGGGCACAACGGCACTGCAGTCCCGCCGCGGCATGAGCAGCCATCAGCACAATCCGTTTGCCGCGCTGGCTAAGCCGGGAACGGACGAGCACCAGGGAGAAGTATATGGATTCTCCCTGGTATACAGCGGCGGCTTCGCTATTGAAGCCGAAGTGGATGCATTCAGCCATACCCGGCTGGGTATCGGGCTGAACCCGTTTGATTTCTCCTGGCGGCTAGCCCCGGGAGAAAGCTTCAAGACACCGGAAGCGGTAATGGTCTATTCAGCTGAGGGCCTCGGTGGCATGTCGCGGACTTATCACCGCCTCTATCGCACACGTCTGGTAAGAGGAACCTTCCGTGATAAAGAGCGTCCGATTCTTGTGAATAACTGGGAAGCGACCTACTTTAACTTCAATGCCGACAAGCTGGTGGATATTGCTGCCGAAGGTTCAAAGCTGGGTATCGAGCTGTTCGTGCTTGATGACGGCTGGTTCGGTAAACGTGATGCTGACAACTCCTCACTCGGCGACTGGACCGAGGATCTGCGCAAGCTGCCAGGGGGACTGGCAGATGTGGCAAAGCGGGTCAATGACTTGGGGATGCAATTCGGTCTCTGGGTCGAGCCGGAGATGATCTCGCCGGACAGCGACCTGTACCGCGCACATCCGGACTGGTGCCTGCATGTACCCGGACGCCGACGGACGGAAGCGCGCTGGCAGCTGGTGCTTGATCTGACGCGTGCTGAAGTGCGGGATTATGTGTATAATGCGCTGAGTAAAATTTTCTCCAGCGTGCCGATCGCCTATGTGAAATGGGATATGAACCGTAACCTGACGGAGATTGGCTCGGCTGAGCTGCCAGTTGAGCGTCAGGCTGAAACTGCCCACCGTTATGTACTGGGGCTGTATGAGCTGATCGACCGCCTGACGGGTGATTTCCCGCATATTCTGTTCGAAAGCTGCTCCAGCGGGGGGGGCCGGTTCGATCCGGGTATGCTCTACTACATGCCGCAGACCTGGACCAGCGATGACACCGACGCGGCAGAGCGTCTGAAGATTCAGTACGGCACCAGCCTGGTGTATCCGATAAGCGCGATGGGTGCGCATGTCTCGGCAGTGCCAAACCATCAGGTCGGCCGGGTTACACCACTGTCGTTCCGCGGGGATGTGGCTATGTCCGGTAACTTCGGCTATGAGCTCGATCTGACTAAGTTCACCGACGAGGAGAAGGAACTGGTGAAGCAGCAGGTTGCGAATTACAAGGAAATCCGCAGTCTAGTACAACAAGGTAACCTGTACCGCCTGCAGAGCCCGTTCGAGGGGAATGAAACGGCGTGGATGTTCGTCTCGGACGATCAGCGCGAGGCGCTGGTCTATTACTTCCGCGTAATGGCTGTGCCATATCCGGCACGCCGGACGCTGAAGGTCCGCGGCTTGAACCCGGACCTCGACTATACGGTGCTGGATAGCGGTGAAGTCTTCGGCGGTGACCGGCTGATGCAGGCCGGGCTGGCGCTGCCGGACATCCAGCGTGACTATGTGAGCGGCTGCTTCCATTTGAAGGCGCAGAATTAATATAATTAAATAAACAACATGATTAATTAAATGAATAGCTTTGAGTAAGCCAGGGAAACCTGGCTTTTTTAAATTCACTTGGGAATAATAAAAAATGAGAGACTGAAAGGCCTCTGATTCCAGCGCGCGCGGGCGAAACGGCGGAATCAAAGGCAGAAATGCCTCTGATTCCAGCGCGCGCGGGCGAAACGACGGAATCAAAGGCAAAAATGCCTCTGATTCCAGCGCTCTCGGGCGAAACGCCGGAATCAAAGGCAAAAATGCCTCTGATTCCAGCGCGCGCGGGTGAAACGGCGAAATCAAAGGCAAAAGTGCCCTTGATTCAAGCCCGCGCG
Source organism: Paenibacillus sp. fava2 (assembly GCF_058313675.1). Taxonomy (NCBI): domain Bacteria; kingdom Bacillati; phylum Bacillota; class Bacilli; order Caryophanales; family Paenibacillaceae; genus Paenibacillus; species Paenibacillus sp. fava2. Next base: position 984,389 of record NZ_CM177755.1, read on the forward strand.
GTCGAAACGTCGGAATCAAAGGCAAAAATACCTCTGATTCCAGCGCCCCCGGGCGAAACGCCGGAATCAAAGGCAGAAATGCCTCTGATTCCGGTCCGTCCTTGATTGCAGCGCACGCAGTCCAGCACCCGCCGCTATATGCTCACGGCCTCACATTGAGCACCCGCCGCTATATGCTCACGGCCTCACATTGAGTGCCCGCCGCCATATGCTCACGGCTTTACATTCAGACCGCCAGGCGCTCATGACCTCACACTCAGCGGTAAAAGGGCAGTTTTACAAGTTATAATCCCACCATTTCCTGGTCTTTCCCCGTTCACATAACGTTGAATGTTCGTGTTTAGCGTTACTTTCATGTTAGTTTTAGTTTTTTTGTTGCCGAAAACAGTTTAACTATGTATAATAGCAATTAATCTCGATGTGATTGTACGATATTCTGGTTTTCAAAGGTGGTTTCATGGCAGAACTGGAAAACAGCGAGCAGAAGAAAAAGATGTGCCAGATTTACAATGAGATCTCCAAGGAATTGTTTGGTTTCGGGACGACCTTGCTCCGCGTATCTGTCGATCAGCGGGTCATTACCTTTCACGCCAAGCACCGCAGATCTCCACGGTCGACCGCCCTGGAAGGGGAAGCGCCGGAGCTTAAGCAGGAAGTGGACTTCCGGATGTCGCTGCTGTTCAAGAAGAGATTCAAAGAACGGCTTGAAGAAGAGATGGGCTTAACGATTGAGGTTCTGCTCAGAGATTACGACGCACCGACCCAGTGGGCTTTTACGAATATGATACTGGCCGGCGAATAACAGCTTCATCATCATATCTGCGGATTTTTGCTTTTGATCTATCTTAAGCGAAGACCGTCCTTCTATAACGGGTAGCTCTTGACTTTGTTTACACAAAGAAAAGTGTTCTTGTTCCTACAAGAATGCTTTTCTTTTTTTATTGAAAAAATAGACCATACAAACATTTCTGGGAGGTTATTTACTAATGAAAAAGATCATGACTACCGGCCTTGCCCTGGCCCTGACTTCAATGCTGGCGGCTTGCGGCGCAAACAATGCGGCAACGAACAACACAGGTACTGACAATGCGGCAACAGGAAACACAGCGTCCGGAGAGCCGACAGAACTGGTCATTTCCACGTGGGGCTTCTCGGAGGATTTCTTCAAGGAAGCGGTCTATGCACCTTTTGAGAAAGAGCATAATGTCAAAATCGTCGTAGAAATCGGCAACAACGCCGAGCGCCTGAACAAAATCCGTCAAGGCAGCTCAGATGTCGATGTGGTCTACCTGTCAGACTATTACGCGCAGCAGGCCATTAACGAAGGGCTGTTCGATACAATCGACAGCAGTAAAATTCCGAATCTCCAGAACATTTATGATATCGCAAAAGCACCGCTTGGTGCAGAATACGGTCCCGCGTACACGATCGGCCGTCTGGGCATTGCCTACAACCCGGCGCTGACCTCAGGTGAAGTAACCGCATGGAGTGATCTGTGGACCAAGTTTGATAAAAACCTGGCGATGCCGGCGATTACCGCTACAGCAGGCCCGATGATCGTTGATGCAGCATCCCTTGCGGCTGGCAATGCGGACTTCAACGAAGATACAGCGTTCACGAAGCTGAAAGAGCTGGACAGCAATGTTGTAAAATACTACAGCCAGACCTCCGAATATGTGAACATGTTCGGCCAGGAGGAAATCGCCGGCGGCCCGATCATGGAAATGTACTTCAAGGATCTGCAGGCGGCGGTGCCGGATGCCAAATTCGTGGCACCATCTGAAGGCGCGTATGCTGTAATGAACACCGTTAACGTAGTTAAAGGCAGTGACAATAAAGAGCTGGCTGAAGAATTCATCAACTGGCAGCTGAGTGAAGAGGTACAGGCGGCATCTGCAAAAGCAAAAGTGGATTCCCCGGTTAACATGAACGTCATGCTGACACCTGAAGAAGCGGTAGGCGTGACTTACGGTGCAGATGTTATCGGGCAGCTGCGCAAGCTGGACATGTCGTTTGTAAACCAGCACATCACTGAGTGGACCGACCGTTTCAACCGTGAGATCGGCGGCTAAGCATGATAGCACGTAAAAAGGTCATTCTGGATGTAGATACAGGAGTGGACGATGCGCTGGCGATTATGCTGGCTGTCACGAGCGGAGAACTCGATATTCTCGGGATCACCACCGTCAGCGGCAATGTCTCGCTGGATCAGGCGACTCTGAACACCTGCAAAATTCTGGAGCTGCTCGGCGTGTCCGGGCAGATTCCGGTCTTCCGCGGGGCTGATCAGCCGCTGGTCCGGGATAGCGTGTTCGAGCATCGTGTTCACGGCTCTGACGGGATTGGCGGCGCACTGGCCGGTATGGCGGTAACGAAGCAGGCAGAAGCAGAGCGGGCGGAGGATTTCATTATCCGCCAGGTGCTGGCGCAGCCGGGTGAGGTCACGCTGATTATGACTGCGCCGCTGACCAACCTGGCACGTGCACTGCACAAATGCCCGGAGCTTATACAGTACGCCGCTGAGGTCATTGTGATGGGCGGCGTGGTGCAGGGGTTCGGGAACGTTACGCCGACGGCGGAATACAACATGTACGTCGATCCGGAGGCGGCCAAGCTGGTGCTGGCGGCCGGGTTCCCCCGGCTGACGCTGGTCGGGCTGGATGTGACCCGCAAGGCGCTGCTAAGCGCAGACGATATTGCAAGGCTGCAGAATCCGGTCATCCGCGATTATGTGGAGAAGAGTACGGCGGATTACCGCGCGCGATATTGGGAACGGAACGGTGTGCAGGCCTGTGCGCTGCATGATCCACTGGCGGTGGGTGTGGCACTGAGCCATTCGTTTGTCAGTGTACACGATTATTATGTAGATGTAGAGACTAGAAGTGACCTTTGCGACGGCCAGACCGTCTGCGATTTCCAGAACCGGCTGGGACGGCCGGCGAATGCCGGTGTCTGCCTGGAGGTGGATGCGCCCGCGTTTCTGGAGTGCTTCATTAACAGCTTGAACAGCAATAGCTATAACAGCCTGAACCAATAGCAGAAGAAGGACGGGAGTCATTAGAATGAACAAAAAAGCACTGTACCTGCTGCTGCCGGGCCTGTTGTTCCTGGCGGCCTTCATGCTGGTCCCGATTACGCTGACCATTGCCTCCACTTTTGTGCAGGACGGGAAGCTGACGCTCGAAGGATATCTGCATTTTTTCCGGGACGGGTACTTTAACCGCATCCTGCTGACTACGCTCCGGGTGAGTGTGGTGACAACGCTGGTCTGCATGCTGCTCGGCTATCCGGCGGCTTATTATATCTCACGGGCAAGTGCCCGCAAGAAGAGTATTTTGCTGGCGCTGTCGATTTTTCCGCTGCTGACGAGTCCTGTTGTACGTTCTTTTAGCTGGATGATTATCCTCGGCAAAAAAGGGCTGATCAACTCCTTCCTGGTCAACACCGGACTGATCGACAAGCCGCTGGACATCCTCTACACGCCGGTGGCGATGATGATCGGTCTGGTGCATCTGTTCCTGCCGCTGATCATTATCACCCTGCTCGGGGTTATGGAGAATCTGGATCACGAGCTGGTGCGGGCGGCGCGCAGCCTGGGGGCTTCCCCGTTTGCCGCATTCCGCAAAATCACCTTCCCGCTGACGGTGCCGGGCCTGATTATCGGCGGCATTCTCGTCTTTGTCGGCAGCCTTACGGCGTATACAACGCCTGCGCTGCTCGGAGGTAAGGAACGGGTGGTCTCCACCTTCCTATACCAGAACGCTATGACGCTGAACGACTGGCAGGCAGCCTCGGTCATCGCGGTCATTATGATTGTCATTACATTTGTGGTGGTGGGGCTGATGAACGCCTGGGCCAACCGCCTGAATCCGAAGGGGTGAGAACATGAAGGAAGGTAACCGCGCGCTGTCGCTGTACACGCTGCTGGTCTTTATATTTTTGCTGGGTCCGCTCGTGATCATCTCGATTACATCCTTTGAGCCGGGCACGGTCCTGAAATTCCCCCCTGAGGGCTTTTCGCTGAAATGGTACCGGAATATTTTTGAGGTCAGCGCCTTTATGGACACCTTCAAAACCTCCATTATCATCTCGCTGCTCGGCAATCTGCTGGCGCTCCTGCTGGGTGTGCCTGCGGCCTATGCGCTGAGCCGTTACCGGTTCCGCGGGCGGGATACGCTGAATGCGATTTTCCTGTCGCCGGTGCTGATTCCCGGGATTGTGCTGGGCTTCACGCTGCTGCGCTACCTGATTGTCGTCTACGGGCTGCCGATTGTGGCCGGACTGCTGATTGGACATACGGTGATCATGCTGCCGTTTATTATCCGGGTTATAGCTTCAAGTCTGGAGAATTTTGATTTCGCGGTGGAAGAGGCAGCACAGAGCCTGGGGGCTTCGAGGCTGTACACGTTCTTCAAAATCGTACTGCCTAATATCCGTTCGGGGATTCTGGCGGCGATTCTGATCGCTTTTCTGGAATCGTTCAACAACGTGGATATTTCCGTCTTCATGACCGGTCCGGGGATCAGTACCCTGCCGATTCAAATGCTGACCTATGTGCAAAATTACTTCGATCCTACAATTGCCGCGATCTCCGTCATTCTGATGGTGCTGACGGCGGCGCTGATGTTCGTCATCGAGCGGCTGATGGGATTCGCATATTTCACCAAAAGATAGCCAATTAAAGGATAACGGAGGCATAACGCAATGTCACTTTTAAGTCTTGAGCAGGTATCGGTTGCTTATGACAACCGTCTGATACTGGAGGATTTCAATCTGTCGCTGGCCAAAGGGCAGCTGCTTTCACTGCTCGGCCCCAGCGGCTGCGGCAAAACAACCACCCTGCGCCTGATCGCCGGGTTTCTGAATGCGGAAGCGGGAGCTTTTATGTTCGGCGGGAAGGATTACACCAAGGTTCCGGTCGAAAAACGTAATTTTGGCTTCGTGTTTCAGAGCTATGCGCTGTTCCCGCATCTGTCGGTGTTTGATAATGTGGCGTTCGGCTTGCGGCTGCGCAAGCTGAAGGAAGCGGAAGTGAAGAAGCGGGTAACCCGGATGCTGGAGATTGTCAGTCTGGGCGGCTTTGAGAAAAGACTTCCGGCAGCCCTGTCCGGCGGACAGCGCCAGCGGGTGGCGATTGCCCGGGCGCTCGTCATTGAGCCGGATCTGCTGCTGTTCGACGAACCGCTGAGCAACCTTGACGCGAACCTGCGGGTGAATATGCGCGTGGAAATCCGCCGTATCCAGCAGGAGCTGGGGATCACGACCGTTTATGTCTCGCATGACCAGGAGGAATGCTTCTCGATCTCCGATCAGGTAGCGGTCATGAACAATGGCAAAATCGAGCAGCTCGACAAGCCGTCGGCCATCTTCAAATACCCGGCGAGCGAGTTCGTGGCCCGGTTTATCGGGTTCGGGAACTTTATCGCTTTTGACGGACGGAATGATATGGGTTCAGATATTGAACTTAGCAGAGGAGCGCTGAAATTCCTCGCGGCCAAACGGCCGGAGGGCCTCGGCAACAAAGGATTGCTCGGAGCGATCCGTCCTGATGATTTACAGCTGTTTGCAGCCAGCCCGGAGCCGGGCACAGCCAGTAATACACTTCCTGGAACGGTGCAGATCAGCACGTATCTTGGCCGCAGCTACCAATATCAGGTGGAGACAGAGCTGGGTGTGTTTACAGTGAATCAGGAGATGGAGCAGCCATTTGTGCAGGGACAGCAGGTTACGGTTTATTTTCCAAAAGAGAAGCTGGTGCTGGTGCAGTAGCGCTTCATAAGGAGCAAACATGATGATTACAGATCAACTTATAATGAACGCTAAAGTGTACAACAGTTACTATAAACGGTTCGAGACAGCGAATGTTGCGGTAAAAGACGGGCGTTTTCTCTATGTCGGCCAGCTTGGTGCGGATACGTTCGCAGCCAGAGAGACAATTGACGCCAAGGGTCAGTATCTGGTGCCCGGGCTGATTGATATTCACCTGCATATTGAGAGCACGATGATTACACCGGAGACGTTCTCCTACGGTATTCTGCAGCATGGGGTAACGACGATTGTTCCCGAGCCGCATGAGATGGCCAATGTGTTCGGCGTTGAAGGTGTGCATGAGATGATCCGGGCCAGCAAGGACTGTCTGGTGGATATGTTCTATGCGATTCCGAGCTCGGTGCCGGCGACTCCGCTGGAAACAACAGGCGGCTCGATTGAAATTGCCGATATTGACGAGCTGATGGCGACGGAGCAAATGATCTGCCTGGGCGAGGTGATGAATTTCGTCGATGTGATCCGTGATCCCGATTGCAAAAGCAACCTGATTCTCCAGCACGTACGCAGCAAGTATCCCGGTCTGGTTATCGAAGGGCATACGCCGAAGCTGCTTGACCTCGATCTGCATCAGCTGATCTTTGCGGGGATTGATTCGGATCATACCCATCAGAGCATCGAGGGTCTGACCGCGCGGATTGCCGCCGGGATGTTCATCGAGATCCAGGAGAAGTCGATGACCCCGGAAGTCATCGACTATCTGATCCAGCATCCGGTCAGCGAGCATTTTTGCTTCGTGACCGATGATGTGATGACCGACTCGCTGGCGGCGACCGGGCATCTGGATCATCTCGTCCGCAAGGCCATCGCCATGGGCATGGCGCCTGAGGCCGCTGTCTATGCGGCCACCTACACGCCGGCCAAGCGGATGAAGCTGGACGACCGCGGCGTGATTGCGCCGAACAAAACCGCCGACTACCTGCTGCTGTCTGACCTCAGCAGCTTCACGATTGAGGCGGTTTACAAGCGGGGCGCGCAGGTCTGGGACCGCAGCCGGCCGCAGGCCCAGCCTGCGCCTGCGCCGCGCTTCCCGGCGCATTTTTACCGGAGCGTGCAGCTTGCGCCGCTTAGCGCCGCGGACTTCGCGGCCGTGCCGTCGGAGCTGCCTGACGGCCGCTACGGCGCGCGCGTGATGACGGTTAACAACGTGTCCACGTTTACCGAGGAGAAGCATGTGGAGGCCGAAGTGAAGAACGGCCTGCTGCAATGGCAGGACACCGGCTGCGGCCTGATCGCCACCTTTGAGCGGTACGGCAAAACCGGCGGCCGCGCCTACGGCCTGATCGGCGGCGACACGATCAAGCGCGGTGCGATTGCGACAACGTATTCGCACGACAACCACAACCTGCTCGTCGTCGGCCATAGCGCCGAGGACATGGCGCTTGCCGCCAATACGGTCATTGCCGAGCAGGGTGGCTTCTGCGTCGTCTGTGACGGCGTAGTGCTGGCCCTGCTGGCGCTGCCGGTCGGCGGCATCCTGACCGAGGCGCCGCTCGCCGAGACGGCGGAGCGCGTGCTGGGCCTGCGCACAGCGATGGAGTCGCTGGGCTACAACCACTACAACCCGATCATGTCGATCAGCACGCATTCATTGCCGGTCAGCCCGGCGCTGAAGATTACGGACTTCGGGCTGATCGATGTCGTCGCGGGCAAGGTTGTGCCGCTGCTGTTCCCGCTGGGGGAAGCGTAGGAGGGCAGCTGCTGGCGTTCTGCTGTGTGAAGCGTGAGAGGCGCTGCTGCTCCGCCGGGTGAGGATTAAGGTGGCAGTTGCTGGCGTTCCCCTGGGTGAGTAGTGAGGAAGAGGTGCTTCCGCTCCGCTGCGTGAAACGTGAGGATAAGGCGCTGCCGTTGATTAGGGCGAAGCGATAAAGGAGGGGCATCCCAATCGGGATGCCCCCTTTTTGCAATACAGTAATTGCAGCGGAAACAGAGACTCCATGCCCGCGTGGCCGGTCTGTGCTGCTTAGTAGTAACTTGGCGTGATTTTTGTGAATAATGGATTAGCAATGGTGAGTGTTGGTGCTGGATTGCTGATGCTGAGCCGCCGAGCAAACTACGTGGAAGTTCGACACTTATTTATGGTCTAACTACCGAATATGAGGATGCTAAATGGAAAAACGCTACTTAATTCCACAGTTTCCGCGACAGAAGGGGATTACGGTCAAATATAGATGGCCTTTTTCCACCTAATGATCTCCAACGGCGGAAAAAGGCCGGATTAAGTGGCGAAAATCCACCTAGTTAGATGTAACTTAGAAATATAAGTTAACTGAAGAGCAGCGGAGAGGGATTGGGAATTGGTGAATGGAGAGCGCCAGCCCGGCAACTTCCCTCCCTGACCGATTGACTAACGTATGACCTGCCCCTATGATGATAAATAATATAAAACATCGCAGAGCGTATACCGTACAGCGCATGGAGGAGAGAGACAGCATGTCTATGGAAATTGAACTCAAATTCCTGCTGCCGGAATATCCGGAGCAGCTGATTGAGGGCGGAGAGCTCAAAGTAATCACACGGCACAGCATTGACCAGACGTATCTGGCGATTGAGGACGGGCAGGAGCTGCGGGTCCGCAAAATTACTGATCTGGATTCAGGAGAGGTTACGTTTACGCATACGTTCAAGGACGGCAAGGGCATCAGCCGCAAGGAGATTGAATATAACATCTCGGAAGGCCTGTATAACCAGATGATTGAGGCCGTTAAGGCTGTTCCCCTGGTCAAAACACGCACCACAGCCGTATGGAACGGCATCACCGTAGAGATCGACGTCTACACCCAGCTTCAGCTCACAGTAATTGAAGTGGAGTTCGACTCACTGGAGGAAGCGGAGAGCTTTAAGGCTCCGGAATGGTTCGGGCAGGATGTAAGCACAGAGAAAAGATACAGCAACAAAACCGTCTGGAAAGAGCTGCAGAAGAAGTAGAGGCGGCATCCGTATTTTTTTCAAAATATCAGAAAGTATAATTCAATGGACTTATACAGGTCTGAAATTTCTCGCAGAAACGGGTGTCGCCTTCCCTGAAGGACGACGAAGCCGTTTCTACTTGCAAAAGTTGACACAGAAGTAACGGACTTTAACGCTTAAACGTGTTAATATATAGGGTAGTTCTGTATAGAGTGATTAAAGAGGGGTTCAGGAGGATGAGACAGGTATGGAGTATATAAGCACAAGAGGAAAAGTTCAGGCTAGAGGCTTTATTGATACAGTTCTGATGGGACTGGCGGATGACGGCGGACTGATGGTGCCCATCCAGATTCCGGTTATTTCTGCGGATAAGCTGGAGGAATGGCGCAAGCTCAGCTTCCAGGAGCTGTTCCTGGAGATTTTTTCGTACTATACCAATGATGAGATTCCTTATAATGACCTCAAAGAAATGGTCTACACCAGCTACGGCAATTTCCGCGCGCCGGAAGTGACGCCTCTCCATAAAGTGAATGACTCCCTGTACGTGCTGGAGCTGTTCCACGGGCCGACGTTTGCGTTCAAGGATGTGGCGCTGCAGTTCATGGGTGAGCTGTATTCCTATATCGCCAAGGTGCGCGGTGAAATTATCCATATTCTCGGGGCGACCTCGGGGGATACCGGTGCGGCGGCCATTCAGGGCGTACGCGGCAAAGAAGGCATCAAAATCTGTATTCTGCATCCGCATAATAAAGTAAGCAAGGTGCAGGAGCTGCAGATGACCACCGTGGACGACAGCAACGTGCTGAATTTGTCTGTGGAAGGTAACTTTGACGACTGCCAGAAGGTGATCAAAGAGCTGTTCGCCGACCTGGACTTCAAAGGAAAATACCACCTGCGGGCGATCAACTCGATCAACTTTGTGCGTATTCTGGCCCAGACGGTTTATTACTTCTATGCTTACCTGCAGATTGAGAACAGCGGTGACAAGAAGATTAATATCAGCGTGCCTTCGGGCAACTTCGGCAACATTTTCTCAGGCTTCCTGGCCAAGAAGATGGGCCTGCCGGTCAACAAGCTGATCATCGCCACCAACGAAAACAACATTCTCGAACGTTTCGTACTGACCGGCGAATACAAACCAGGCGAATTTACGAGTACCTACAGCCCTTCGATGGATATTCAGGTGGCGAGTAATTTTGAGCGGTATTTGTATTATCTGCTGGATGAGGATGCAGCGAAGCTGTCTGAGTATATGGCAGGTCTAGCGGCAGACGGTAAAATTACAGTGGACGGCGAGCTGTTCACTCGGGTCCAGGCGGATTTCGCAGCGCTTGGCGCGAAGAATCAGCAGTGTCTGGACATCATCAGCAAATATAAGCAGGAGTACAGCTACCTGCTTGATCCGCACACGGCTTGCGGAATTGCCGCCTATGAGGCGTTCAGCGGACCGGATGAAACTACTATTACGTTCGCTACTGCACATCCTGCCAAATTCGACGAGGCCATTGCCCTCACCGGCATTAAGCAGGAATTCCCGCCGCAGATTTCCGCATTGTTCGATATGCCGCAGCATATGACAGTTGTGGAGCATGACAAGGCGGAGATTGTGCGCGAGCTGCAGGATTTTTTCGGCTAAAAGACTGAGGTATACGGAAGGTCCGTTCTCTTTATAGAGAGCGGGCTTTTTTTGCGGTCCGGGATCACCGCAGGCTCTGCTGAACAGCATTGGGAAATGGTGGGTATTCTGCTGACAGCCGCTTTTTGGAAGGCATTTACCGGGCGGAATGCGGCAGTTTTTCAGGTGCATTTTTTCACATAAGAAATCTAGCGGAAATTGTCGGAAATTACCCTTCAAAAAGTGGACATCCCTGACATGGAATGAGAAAATAGCAGTTATAGATTAATAAGACAAAAGGACGGGATCACTCATGACAATTCGTTTCGGGGTCGTTGGCACCAACTGGATTACAGACCGTTTCATTCAGGCTGGACTGGAAAATGAGGATTTTATTCTAACTGCGGTATATTCCCGTACAGAGGAAAAAGGCCGGGCTTTTGCCGCCAAATACGCGGGAGCCGCTATCTATACGAATCTGGAAGATATGGTGTCCAGCCCGGAAGTGGACGCTGTGTACATAGCCAGTCCTAACTCCATGCACGCCGAGCAGGCGATCATCTGCATGAATTACGGCAAGCATGTTCTATGTGAAAAGCCGGCCGCTTCCAACAGCAAAGAGCTGAAGCTTATGATTGAAGCTGCCCGTGCGAATAATGTGCTGCTGATGGAAGCGATGAAGTCGACGATGATGCCTAACTTCACCGTAATTAAAGACAATCTCTATAAGCTTGGTACAGTGCGGCGTTATTTCGCGAGCTATTGTCAATACTCATCCAGATACGATGCATATCTCCAGGGGACTGTACTGAATGCGTTCAACCCGGAATATTCCAACGGCTCGCTGATGGATCTGGGCATTTACTGTCTGTATCCGATGGTGACGCTGTTCGGTAAGCCGGATGGGGTTAAGGCGACAGGCTACATGCTGTCCTCCGGGGTGGACGGGGAAGGCAGCATGGTCATGAGCTACCCTGATATGGATGCCATTGTTATGCACTCCAAAATTACCGACTCCTATCTGCCCGCTGAGATTCAGGGGGAGAACGGAACGATGGTCATCGATAAAATCAACCAGCCTTATCAGGTTAAAATCCATTACCGTGACGGGACGGTTGAGGAGCTTACAGTCCCTCAGGTGTTCGAGGCGATGTATTATGAGGCGCATGAATTCACCCAGCTGCTGAAAAACGGCCAGCGCGAGAGCAGCATCAACAGCCATGAAACTTCGCTGGCGGTAGCGGAAGTTATGGAGGAAGCCAGACAGCAGATCGGCCTGCGTTATGCATCGGATTTATAGTGAAATGGGGAGCAGCACTTGAAGACATTTAAAAAGGTATACATCGAGATTACAAGCGTCTGCAACCTGGCCTGCAGCTTTTGCCCGCCGACGGAGCGGACGAAAAACTTTATGAAGCTGGACACTTTCAACAAAATCCTGGATGAGATCAAGCCGCACAGCAATCATATCTATCTTCATGTTAAGGGAGAGCCGCTGCTGCATCCGAAGATCGGCGAGCTGCTGGATGCTGCACATGCCAAAGGCTTCAAGGTTAATATTACGACTAACGGAACGCTGATCCATAAGGCTGGCCCGAAGATTATCGGCAAGCCGGCGCTGCGCCAGATGAACTTCTCCCTGCACAGCTTCGACGGGCATGAGGGCTCCGAGAACCGCGAGGGCTATCTGCGGGAGATTATTTCGTTTGTCCGTGAAGCCTCGGCCCAAGGTGTCATTATCTCCTTCCGGCTGTGGAATCTGACGGAGGATAACCAGACGAATGTGACGCGGATGCGCAACCGCGAGACATTAGCGGTGCTGGAGGAGGCCTTCAATCTGGATTACCGGATTGAAGAGAAGGTGGTTCCCGGCAGCGGCGTCAAGATCGCGCCGCGCGTCTATCTGAATCAGGACCACGAGTTCAGATGGCCGGCCCTGCATGAGCCGGAGGATGACGGCAAAGGCTTTTGCCATGCGCTGCGCAGCCAGGCAGCGGTGCTGGTCGACGGCACGGTGGTCCCGTGCTGTCTGGACGGCGAGGGTGTCATCAACCTCGGCAATCTGCATGAGCAGCCGTTCTCCGAGATTATCGAGGGCGAGCGGGCGAATAATCTGTTCTACGGCTTCTCCCGCAGGGAAGCGGTAGAGGAGCTGTGCCGCAAGTGCGGGTACCGCCAGCGGTTCGGGACCTGATAAGAAGTCTGTCTGTAACAAAACCTCTCTTTTAGCGAAATGGAGTATGACTATCCATTCTGCTGAAGAGAGGTTTTTTTAGTTGTGCTGCGCACCGGAATCCTGATCTTCAGTGTCAGCCTTTGATGATCAGATCAGCCTGGATCAGGATTTTTTCATAGCTGGTGCCGGGATTGAGGATTCTCCACAGCATCTGGTCTACCGCCCGCGTGCCAAGCTGTCCCTTATCGACATCAACAGTAGCCAGCAGAGGCAGTGAAGGATAGGTGTTATCGAAGCCGGTGAAGGCCAGATTGGCGGGAACAGGCAGGCCCATGTATTCCAGGGTTTCAAGCGCGAACAGCGCATAGGTGTCATTGGCGCATATAAAAATGTCAGGCAGGCCGTGCTCGGTGACTGCGGCGGCAAAGGTCTCCCTGAACTGATCGATCTCAGGCCCGATCAGGGAAGGGATCTGGCTGAGTCCGAGCCCTTTATCCTCTAGCGCCGCGCGGAAGACAAGAAAGCGTTCGTAGAAGCTTTCAGCATCGCGGATGTTGCCGATGAACTGGAAATTTGTATATCCTTTCCCGATGGCCAGGCTCATCAGTTCCTTCATGACAGTCATGTTATCGGTAAAGATGGAATCACTCCTGAAGCCGGGGTCAGCGTGATCCACCATCATCACCGGAATCCCAAGGCTTCTGATCTCCAGCAGAATAGGGGTGGAAATCGAGCCGACCGTAATGACGCCCATTATGGCTTCGGGATGCAGAAGGGAGAACAGGGAGTCTCCTTTGGGTTCGGTTAAGGTCACTACGTTAATGCCCCGCTGGTCCAGCCGGGAGGAGATACCGTTAAACACGGGGCCCCAGTATAAGGATTCCGGATTCTGGTAGCGGACGTTAGGAAACAGAATCACAATGGTCCCGGACCATTTGCGCATATCCAGATCAACCGGTCCGCCCGGGGCTTTTGCCGGCAGAGAGTCCTTGAAATAGCCAAGCTGGCCGGCGGCTTTGAGTATCGTATCCCGGGTTTGGGAGCTGACTCCGGGTTTGTTCGATAAGGCACGTGAAACTGCAAATTTGGATAGTCCTGTGAAATCCGCTATAGATTGAATCGTTACTTTGCGTCGCATAAAATCATCCTACTCTAGTCAGATTGGTCAACTTATCAAAAGGGAGCTGTAATAACAATTCTACATGAAGAAGGCTGGACTCACACATCTTTTTTTGGGGATGGAAAATAAAAATAAGTAGATTCAGATGAATGCGATTGAGAGCTGTTTGGTGATTTTTGTTTTGTTTGATGTTATTTATGTTATTGTTTAATTAATAAAAAGAAGTTAAATCATTCATTAAATTAGGTATTGATACATAAATTAGAAAATGAAAGCGTGTTAATTCTAAAAAACCGTCAAAATAGGATTGACCGTTTGCCTAACGGGTGGTAATATTTGTTATGCAAAATAAAAACAAAAATAATAACAAATAAAAAGGTGGTATGCCGAAAAGAACGGGTTTTCTGCAAAGTTGTTATTTTTTTATACACGTCTGTAAGCGCTTTATTTAAATTACGGGAGGTTATACGAATGAAAAGAGTAAAGGGGTATTCCGTTTTATTGCTGTGCCTGGTCTTCCTGCTTACAGCCTGCAGCGGCGGGAATAATGCGGCGAACAGTCCGAAAAATAATCCGACTGCAGAGCCGGCGGCAACAGAGGCGGTTGCAGAAGCGACGCCAGAGCCTACGGCAGCACCAGTGGATATGGGCGGGCGCGTCATTAAGGTAGCTGCCTGGTGGGATCTCAAGCCGGCGGGAAACTCCGCTTCCGAGAAGGAGCGGCTGGCCAAAATTGCTGAAGTGGAGAAAAAATACAACTGCAAATTTGAATTCGTAAATGTGCCTTTTGAAGAGTTTATGCCGAAGTTCACAGCTACTGCGCTTACAGGAGAGCCCTTTGCCGACATCGTGATTATGGAGTACAACTCGGCATGGCCGGCCATTCTCAAGGGGCAGCTGATGAAGGTCAGCGAGTTCACCACTGCGGAATCCAATATTAACAACGAAGCGACACTGCTGGTCAAAGCCCCGCAGATCGCTAATGAATATTACGCTTTCGCGGAACCGGGTACAGGCGGCGCGGGCCTGCACTACAACCGCGACTTGTTCAAGAAGCTGGGCCTGCCTGATCTGCAGGAGGTATATGCGAGCGGCCAATGGAACTGGGATAAGTTCATTGAAATCGCCAAGCAGGCCACCAAGGATACCGATAACGACGGCAAAATCGATACGTACGGGTTCTCGGGCTGGGCTATCGACATCCTCCGCAATTTCTCTGCAGCCAACGGAGGCAAAATTGTTGACGAAGCTACAGGCACCCAAGGCCTGACTGATCCTAAAGTGATTGAAACCGCTGAATTCATCAACCGGCTCTACAATGTCGAGAATGTCATGAAGGTCAAGGGCACTGACAAAATCGGCTATGACGAGTTCAACACCTTCAAAGACGGCGATGTGGCGATGTTCCCGGCTCCGGTGTGGAACCTGGGCGATCTGACCTTTGATTTCGGTGTCGTACCGTTCCCTAACGGTCCGTCGGGATCGCCGGAGATGACGTATGCGGATAACGGAAAAAATGCCTTCTTTATTCCTAAAGGTGTAAAAGATCCGGCGGCCGCTTACCAGGCGTTCGAGGAAACGTATGACATTACCCAGACCGGCGATTTCCCGAGCCAGGAATGGCTGGAAAGCATTTATGCCCATGAAGAGGATGTAGCCATGCTGCATGACCATATCAACAACACAGGCCAGATTCTGCTGGAAACCGCTTATCCTGATTTCCCGACCTACGGCTTCATGAAGGATATCATCGTTGATAACCAGTCGGTTACTGCGACTGCTGAGAAGTATAAACCGGAAGCTGAAGCTTCCATTGCCAAGCTGGGCAAGTAACAGGAGCGGCCTGGGCCGCTTTTGCGGCGGGGGAGCCTGCGGGCTCCCCCTGCTGCATACAGGTAAGATTTCACCACAGCAGGCCAGTCTTCCCGTACAAGGGAACTGCTGCTTCTGCTGTAAGGAGGACTTCTGGTGACCGGTAAAACTAGCCGTTTTCAACTGGCCAAGAATATAACGCTTGCCGCTTTAGCCTTGTTCCTTATGCTTCCGGCAGGCTTGAACGTACAGGCAGATGCAAGTGATCAGGCAGTACCGGCAACAAAGAATGCGCAGACAGCAGCGCAAGCCGGGGAGACTCCGGATGATGCAGCCGCTGCAGAAGGAACAGCAGCCTTTAACCAGGATAAGTACGCAGCTTACCTGGCCGGGCATAAGGATGCTGCCAGACCGGAGCAGGAAATCATTATTGAGGCTGCGGATTACAGTCTGGCTGAGGGCAGCGGGATCAGCAGGCTGTCTGATTACGAAGGGATGTCCGGAGAATCCCTGTTCACCGGTGAGTCGGGCAAGGTGGAATGGACGGTCAGCGTCGCTGAAGCCGGTCTCTACAATCTGTCCATGCTGTATTATCCGGTTGCAGGCAAAAGCTCGGCCATTGAACGTGCCTTGTACATTGATGGAGAGCTCCCGTTTCGTGAAGCTGCTTTTCTGCAGTTTGACCGCATCTGGGTGAATCAGCTGGATCAGCTGGAAGCGGATAATCAGGGAAATGACCTGAGACCCAGACAGCTTGAGCAGCCGCGCTGGAGCGAGAAGCCGTTTCAGGACTCTGACGGGTATGAGAATGAGCCCTTTTTATTTTATTTTTCCAAAGGTATGCATACGCTGGCACTGGAGTCTTCCAGAGAGCCGGTTATCATCAGGCAGCTGAAGCTGTACAAGCAGCCTGAGCCGCTGTCCTATGAGGAGCTGAAAAAGCAGCTGGATGCCGCCGGTGCGAAGCCTTCGGATAATCAGCTGCTCGTCATAGAGGGAGAAGCGGCAGCAGCCAAATCATCCCCGACGCTGTACCCGCTCAGTGAGCGCTCGAGCTCTGCGGTTTACCCGTACAGCTCCTCCAAGATCAGAATCAACACCATTGGCGGATTTAACTGGCGGATACCCGGCCAGTGGATCGAATGGGAAATCGAGGTTCCTGAGACCGGGCTATACAAGATAGCCTTTAAAACGCAGCAAAACTTTGTGAGGGGGATTTACTCCACACGCAGGCTGACCATTGATGGCACGGTGCCGTTTGCGGAAATGGCCATGGTCCCTTTCCGCTATAAAAGCGGCTACCGGATTGATGTGATGGGCGGAGATGAACCCTATCTGTACAATCTCGAAAAAGGAAAGCATGTGGTGAGGCTTGAGGCCAGTCTGGGTGAGTTCGCTCCGCTGATCCGCGAGGTTGAGGAAAGTCTGTACAACCTCAATTCGATGTACCGCAAAATTTTGATGATTACCGGCACGAAGCCGGATGAATACCGCGATTACCAGCTGGATAAAAAGGTGCCGGATATGCTGGAGGTATTCGGGACCGAGCATGACCGGCTGAGAGGCGTCGCCAAACAGTTAGCCCGGCTGTCGGGACAGTCCAGTGACCAGGAAGCGCTGCTTAAGACGATGGCGCAGCAGCTCAGCGAGCTGATGGAGGACCCGGATACCATCCCGAGAAGACTTACCGCCTACAAGACGAATACCGGGGGCCTTGGCACATGGGTTCAGAAGGCCAGAGAGCAGCCGCTGGAAATTGATGCGCTGTATGTCGCTTCTCCGGATATGAAGCTTCCGAAGAAAGGGATGGGCATCGGTTCAAAGATCAAGCATGAGGCAGCAACGTTCTTTGCCTCCTTCTTCACTGATTACAACCAGATCGGGAATGTATCCGATGAGGATGACCAAAAATCAGTTACGGTCTGGATCGGCAGCGGACGCGATCAGGCGAATACGATGAAGGCGATGATCGATGAGACCTTTACCTCAGAAACCGGCATCAACGTGAATCTGAAGCTGGTGAACATGTCCACGCTGCTGCCTGCCACGCTGGCCGGGCAAGGGCCGGATGTGGCGATGCAGATCGGTACCGATCTTCCTGTTAACTTTGCCATGCGCAATGCGGCGGCGGATCTGACGCAGTTCGCAGACTACAGCGAAGTGGAGGACCGTTTCCGCGACAGTGCGATGGTGCCGTTCCGGTATGACGGCGGTGCCTACGCCCTGCCTGAAACGCAGACCTTCAACATGCTGTTCTACCGCAAGGATATTCTGGAGGAGCTTCATCTTGAGGTGCCCCAGACCTGGGAGGATGTATCTACACTGCTGGCTGTGCTCAGCAAGAACCACATGCAGTTCGGTCTGCCGGTTGTGATCCAGTCTGCCGTTCAAGGGCAGAATATTCCGCCTAATTCGATGTATGCGGCGCTGCTGTTCCAGAACGGCGGACAATTCTACCGTAACGGCGGAGAGGAATCGGATCTGGATTCCCGGACAGGCATTGAAACGTTCAAGCAGTGGACGGAATTCTATACTGATTACAAGCTCGAAAAGGAGTATGACTTCGCAAACCGGTTCCGCACCGGAGAAATGCCTTTTGGCATAGCGGATTACACGGTCTACAACCAGTTGTCCGTCTTCGCTCCGGAGATCCGGGGCATGTGGGGCTTCGTACCGATACCGGGAACCGTGAAGCCGGACGGCACGATTGACCGCACAGTTTCAAGCGGCGGGAGCGGTGTCATTATGATGGAGAAGGCCAAAGACAAGGATGCTTCCTGGCAGTTCATGAAATGGTGGACGAGTGAGGAGACACAAACCGTGTTCGGGCGCGAGATGGAGGGCCTGATGGGAGCCGCCGCACGTTATCCGACCGCCAACATCAAGGCGCTGGACAGTCTGCCCTGGCCGGTTGCCGATTACGATAATCTGAAAGCCCAGTTCGAATGGGCTGAGGGTGTGCCTGAGGTGCCGGGCGGATATTTTACGGGCAGGCATTTATTTAATGCCTTCTACAAGACCGTAGTCGGCAATGTGGAAGCACGGGAATCCATCATGGACTACGTTCAATATATCCAGGATGAGATCAGCACCAAGCGCAAAGAGTTTGGTCTATAGCAGCAAGGGGGAGGAGCAAGCCGTGCAGAATTGGTGGAGCCTGAAATGGCATGAGATAAGAGCCAATAAGCATTCCTATATTTTAATGGCGCCGTACATGATCCTGTTCGCCGTATTTACGGTGTTGCCTGTCCTGGTGTCGATTGTGCTCAGCTTCACATATTTCAATATGTTAGAGTTTCCGAAGTTTATCGGCTGGCAGAACTATACCCGACTGTTCCTGGAGGACGACGTCTTTCTGATTGCCCTCAAAAATACGCTGCTGTTCGCGGTGATTACAGGGCCCATCAGCTACATTGCCTGTTTTGTGTTCGCGTGGATCATCAACGAGCTGTCACCCAAGCTTAGGGCTGTAATGACACTTGTTTTCTATGCGCCTTCCATTTCGGGGAACGTCTACTTCATCTGGCTGATGATCTTCTCCGGTGACCGGTACGGGATTATGAACGGCCTGCTACTGCGCTTCGGCTTCATACTGGAGCCGATCCTGTGGCTGAAGACGGAAGGCTATATCATGCCAATTATCATCCTGGTGCAGCTGTGGCTCAGTCTGGGAACCGGCTTCCTGGCGTTCATCGCCGGCCTGCAGACGGTGGACGGCACTTTATATGAAGCCGGAGCTGTGGACGGAATCAAAAACCGCTGGCAGGAGCTGTGGTACATCACGCTTCCGTCGATGCGGCCGCAATTAATGTTCGGCGCCGTAATCCAGATTACGACCGCTTTTGCCGTAGCCGATGTCTCGATTGCCCTGGCCGGGTTCCCGAGTGTGAACTATGCGGCGGAGACGATTGTTACGCATCTGATTGATTTTGGCACCACCCGGTTTGAAATGGGATATGCGTCAGCGATTGCTACGGTGCTGTTCCTGATCATGGTCGCCTCGAACCTTATCGTCCAAAAGCTCCTTAGAAAGGTGGGTGAATAATCATGAATATCCCCTTTCAGGTTAATGCCAGGAGCCGGCTCGGGCGTGCAGTCCGGATGCCCAAAAAACGGGTGAACCGTTCAGCCTGGGGCACGTTTTCCTTATTCGCCCTGCTGACACTCTTCGGGGCCTTTATGATTCTACCGCTCGTTTATGCCATTAATAATGCGTTTAAGCCGCTGGATGAGA
The DNA here is from genome assembly GCF_058313675.1 of Paenibacillus sp. fava2. NCBI lineage: Bacteria > Bacillati > Bacillota > Bacilli > Caryophanales > Paenibacillaceae > Paenibacillus > Paenibacillus sp. fava2. The sequence continues at coordinate 1,004,082 of NZ_CM177755.1, forward strand.
TATTTATTTTCCCGCCGACCCTGTTTGTCCGCCATCCCACGCTGAATAATTTTGTTGATCTGTTTAATCTGCTCGGCAATTCGTGGGTGCCGTTCTCCCGGTATATTTTCAACACGGTGTTTATTACAGGCGCAGGCATTATCGGACACGTCATCTTTGCCTCGGCGGCGGCATATCCGCTGGCCAAGCATCATTTTCCCGGCAAAAAAGTGCTGTTCACCATCGTCGTCCTGTCGCTGATGTTCACGCCGGCCGTAACGGCTATGCCCAACTATATGATCATGTCCTGGCTGGGGCTGATCGACACGTACTGGGCCGTCATTATACCGGCATTCGCCTATTCTCTGGGCCTGTATCTGATGAAGCAGTTCATGGAGCAGATTCCGGATGTGCTGCTGGAGGCCGCCAAAATTGACGGTGCCAGCGAATACCGCATCTTCTGGACGATCGTTATGCCTAACGTCAAGCCGGCCTGGCTGACCTTGATTATTCTGCTGTTTCAGATCCTGTGGGGCAGCGACGGCAACGGCTTCATCTACAGCGAACAGCTGAAATCGCTCCATTTCGCGGCAGGCCAGGTAGTAGCCGGAGGCATAGCCCGTTCGGGTGCGGCAGCGGCGGTGGCACTGATCCTGATGAGCGTGCCGATTACGCTGTTTGTTTTTTCACAGAGCCGGATTATTGAGACGATGGCTACTTCAGGAATGAAGGACTAGGGGGGAAGGCAGTTGATTGCAAAAAAGTGGCTGCTTGCGGGGACAATGGCATCCCTGCTGCTGAGTTATGCGGCTCCCGCGCCAGTGCATGCCGAGGCCGTGCCATATGAGAGCTATAACTATAATTACTGGGAGGAAGCCGTGCCTGCTCCGGCAGCATATGTGCCTGACCGTACCCTTACAGGCAAGGATCTCGGGGTGGGTGATTTCCTCGACCCCGCCGACATGGTCGTTGCGGACAGCGGGCTGATCTATATTGTTGATACCGGAAATGCCCGGATCATCTGTCTGGACAGCAGCTGGAAGGTGGATAAGGTCATCACCGGCTTTGACAACGGCGGGAAGGAAGAAACCTTCAAGAATCCGTCGGGTCTTTACGTGAATGACGAGGGCAATCTGTTCGTGGCCGACACGGACAACGGGCGCATCGTCGTACTGTCCCCGGACGGGGAGCTGCTGAGGATGATTGAGCAGCCGGAGTCGGATATTCTGCCGGCGGACTTCAAGTTTATCCCGGTAAAGGTAACGGTGGACCAGGCGGAACGGGTCTATGTTATTGCCAAGGGTATTTTTGAGGGGATTATGCAATTTGATGAGAACGGCGTGTTTATCGGCTACGTCGGCACGAATAAGGTCAAGCGTGACTACACCGAATATATCTGGCGGATGTTCTCCACCAAAGCGCAGAAGGCGCAGATGGCGCTGTTTGTCCCTACGGAATTCTCCAATATTGATGTGGATGACAAGGGCTTCCTGTATGCGACCAATATTGATCCGGGCTCGAAGGAGCCGGTCAAGCGGCTTAATCCCTCCGGTGAGGATGTGCTTAAACGGTTCGGCTACTTCGATGTTCTGGGGGATATCCGTTACCGGATGTCGGTGGGACCGTCCAAGTTCACCGATATCAAGGTGCTGCCGGACGGCAAGTACAGTGCGCTTGATGCCAATCAGGGCAAGGTGTTCACTTATAACGATGAAGGCGACCTTCTGTATGTATACGGCGGCAAGGGCAACCAGACCGGGACGTTCAAAATACCGGCAGCCATCGAGTACGCCGGCGGCAGCCAGCTTGTGCTGGACCGGGGGAAGGGCAATATCGTGGTCTTCAAGCCGACCCGGTTCGGCAGCATCGTCAATGAGGCGGTCGGCTATCATTACAACGGCGAGGATTCACAGGCGGTTCCCGTCTGGAAGGAAGTGCTGAAGCTGAATGCCAACTATGATATCGCGTATATCGGCATAGGCAAGTCGCTGCTGATGGAGAAGAACAACAAGGAAGCGATGAAGTATTTCAAGCTCGGGATGGACCGGGACGGTTATTCCGTAGCCTTCAAACGGTATCGCAGAGAAGTGATGCAGGAGCACTTCGGAACCTTCCTGACATCGGTAATGCTGCTGGCTGCCGTATGGATTGCCTACCGGATCTTCGGCTTCTGGAGAAGAAAACGGCAATCACGGGCTTCCAGCCAGGCTCCGCATAACCTTAAGGAGGGGAACGCCCATGAGGCAGGATTTCATTAAATTCCCGCTGCACCTCATTGTACATCCGTTTGACAGCTTTTGGGATATGAAATATGAGGGCAAAGGAAAGCTGCGGGTAACACTGGCGATTCTGCTGCTTGTGGTGATTTCCATGATCCTGAAGAATCAGTTCGCAGGCTTTCTGGTCAATTACAATGACCCGCGCCATTTAAACAGCATTACACAGCTGTTCACCGTTGTTTTTCCGTTTTTCCTGTGGTGCCTGTCCAACTGGGCCATTACCACGCTGATGGACGGCGAGGGGAAATTCAAGGAAATCATGATGGCCACAGGCTATGCGCTTGTTCCCATTGTCATTATTTATACTCCGATGGTCGTGGCCAGCCGGTTCATGGCGGAGGAAGAAACGGCCTTCTACTATTTGATGATGTCGGTGGCGTCCATCTGGTTCATCGCGCTGCTGTTCGTCGGCATTATGACCGTTCACCAGTACACCGTGCTCAAAACGGTCGTCACGATGCTGCTGACGGTAGTGGTTATGGGCATCGTTGTATTCTTGGGAACCCTTGTCCTTAGCATGATCCAGCAGATTATCGAGTTCTTTATCAATATTTACCGTGAATTGATTTTCCGCACATGAAGGAGGCCGCATCTGTGAAAAACCGAAAATTACCGGCTGCGGTGCTGGCCTGTGCCGCAGTCCTCTGTATCATCGCCGCGGCTGTCCTGTACTTCAGCTCCCGCGGAGCGGAAGCCGTTGAAGCCTCCGCCTACATGGAGGTGACGGCTGAGCTTGAAGCAGGAAGCGAGCTGGCTGCACTGCCTGATTCCTCCGGCGGTGTGCCCGGCATGCTGCTGGCAGCGGACGATACAGAGCTGTCCCTGTACTATAACGCTGAAACGACTGAGATCGCGGTGAAGGATAAAGAGACTGGGCAGATCTGGTACAGCAATCCGGCAGGCCGCAATGAGGATACGCTGGCCTCGGGCTTTGAGAAGGAGCTGCTGTCCTCGCAGCTGACTGTATTGTTCCGTGACGCTGTAGGGACGCTTGAATCGTACACTAATTTTGCCCAAAGTATCAGCAGCAAGCAGTTCACGGCCGAGAGTCTGAAGAACGGGCTGCGGATTACTTATACCATCGGGGATACGTCGGCAGGCATTGATGCGTTGCCCCAATATATCAGCCAGGCCAGGCTGGAGGAGGCGGTGCTGTCCAAGCTGGATGCAGCGACCGCCAAATATGTTGCGACCCGCTACTATCCGAAAGACGGCAGCCCTGAGATTATGGAGCGGATCGATGCCCAGGTCTCAAAGCCCCTGGTGCTTAAGAAAATGACCGCCGCCTTTGTGCTGGCGGGCTATTCCGCCGAGGATCTGGCACAGGACAATGCGGAGAACGGAATCGGCGGAGGCTCGGGATCTTCCAAGCCTAATTTCGTTATCCCGCTGGAATACCGGCTGGAGGATGGTTCTCTGGTCGTAACGGTGCCTGTGAATCAGGTGAAGGAGAGCGGGCAATATCAGATCCGCAGTCTGGAGCTGCTTAATATGTTCGGCGCTGCGGACCAGCTGACGGACGGCTATATGCTGATTCCTGACGGCTCCGGCAGCCTGATCGGCCTGAACAACGGCAAGGTAAAGGAAGAGCAGTATGTGCAGCGCGTGTACGGGCCGGACCCCAATGATAACAGCTACCGGCGCGGGCAGGTCAGCCAGAATGCCCGGATGCCGGTCTTCGGCATGAAGGCCGGGGATGGGGCGTGGTTCGCTGTCATCGAGAAGGGTGATGCCATCGCCAGTATCGCCGCTGATATCAGCGGCAAAAAGAACTCCTACAATTTCATCCACAGCAGCTACTCCCTGCGCGGTGAGGATGAGCTTGAGCTGTACACGGGTGCGACCATCCAGGAAATACAGCTGCTTAGCGAAGAAATCTACAAGGGCGATATTCAGGTCCGCTACAGCTTCCTGAGCGGGGATAAGGCCAGCTACTCCGGGATGGCTGAGCTGTACCGGGATAAGCTGGTTGCGGAGAAGGCACTCACGCCTCTGGCGGAGGAGCAGAGCATTCCGTTCTATCTGGATATGCTTGGTGCTGTCGACAAGCAGAAATCGCTGCTCGGCGTGCCTTACCGCTCCGAGATTTCCATGACCTCCTTCCGGCAGGCTGCGCTAATTGCGGGGCAATTGAAGCAGGACGGGATCAGCCGGCTGCTGATGCGGTACACCGGCTGGTCCGGCAAAGGCGTGAATCACTCCACGCCGGATAAGCTGAAAACCGAAAGCGTGCTTGGCAGCAGGTCAGAGCTGACCCTACTACGGGACCAGCTGGCACAGGCAGGCGGAACGCTGTTCCCGGATGTAGCCTTCCAGCAGATTTATCACAATGACGGCGGGTTCACGCCTTCCTCCGATGCGGCAAGGTTTGTTACACGGGAGGAGGCACAGCTATATCCGTATAACCGGGCGCTGAACCGGATGGATATGATGCTTGGAAGCTACTATTTGTTATCACCAGCCAAGCTGCCCTATTATGTGAATGCTTTTATGGATAAGTATGCCGGCTTTGGAATGGAAGGCGTGTCTCTGCGGGATCTCGGCAATGTGCTGAGCTCCGATTTCCGGGCCAGCCGGGTAATCCAGCGGGAGACAGCTAAAGCCATCGTGAAGGAGCAGCTGGACAGAATCAGCCAGGATGTCGGGCAAACCATGGTGTCAGGCGGAAATGCCTACGCCTGGCCTTATGCCGACCATCTGATTAATGTTCCTGAATCCTCAAGCGGCTTTGCGCTTACGGATGAAGAGGTGCCCTTCTATCAGATGGTAGTTCACGGCTTCATCAGCTATACGGGGGCGCCGGTCAACCTGAGCGATGAGCAGGATATGCACACTCAGCTGCTCCGTTCCATTGAGCTGGGATCAGCACCCTATTTTTCGTGGTCCTATGAGCCGTCCTCGAAGCTGAAATTCACGCATTTTGACAGCATGTATGCGACCTCCTATCAGGACTGGTATGAGCAGGCGGTTTCCATGTACAAGGAAGTAAATGAGGTGCTTGCCCCGGTACAGCATGCTCAGATCGTAAACCATATACGCCATCAGGAGGGTGTTGTGGAGGTGCAGTACAGCAACGGTATATCTATCTATGTCAACTACACCGGCAAGGATGTCTCCGTGCAGGGAACCGCTGTCGGTGCCGGACAATATGTGATTGAAGGTGAAGCGTCATGAACGGAAACAAGCTGAGCCTGCAGCATAAGCGCTCCTTGCTGGGCATTGCTTTTATAGCGCCGTGGCTGCTCGGATTTATATTCCTGTTCGCAGCTCCGCTGCTCCGGTCCATCCAATTCAGCTTCAGCAAATTAACCGTTGATCCCTCGGGGTTCACGCTGGACGGCGTGGGCTGGGCTAATTTCAACAATGCTTTGTTTGTCGATGCAACCTTTAACCGCGTCCTGACCGAATCGGTCTGGGATATGGTGCTGAATGTGCCGATGATCCTGTTCTTCAGCCTGTTCTCGGCAACGCTGCTGAACCAGAAGTTCAGGGGAAGAATCGTCGCCCGGGCCATCTTTTTTCTGCCGGTTATTCTGGCCTCCAATGCCATATCGGCAGCAGAAGCTTCGGGGCTGATCAATCTGGTCGGTGATGCAACCGCGGTGAATGAACTGGGCCAATCAGGCTCCCAGTACAACGTCATGTCCATGGTAATGATTCTGAGCGATATCGGTCTGCCGCTGTCGTTCGTGGACTACATTGTCGATGCGATTCTGCGGATCTATGAGATTATAACCAGCTCCGGTGTGCAGATTCTGATTTTCCTTGCCGCCCTGCAGTCTGTTCCCGGAGCGATGTATGAGGTGGCGAAGATTGAAGGGGCGACTGCCTATGAATCCTTCTGGAAAATCACCTTCCCGCTCGTGAGCCCGCTGATCCTGACTAATGTAATCTATACGATCATCGACTCCTTCTCAGGCAGTGCAGTAACGAAAATGATCTTCACCACGGCGTTCACCACCCAGAACTTCGGGCTGAGCGCGGCGATGTCCTGGATCTATACACTGATCATCAGCATTATCCTGGTCATTGTGGGCTATGTGCTGTCCAAACGGGTGCATTACAACTGATTTATGCAAAGGAGGATACGGCATGCAGTCCCCGCAAGCTGTCCGTAAAGAAGCCCGGCATTACAGAATCCAGAAGGTGAGAGGCAGGGCAGTCGATATTCTGTACGCAGTGTTCCGTTATGCGCTGGTAATAGGGATATCCTTCATCATTATTTATCCGCTGCTGATGAAGTTCTCCATTGCCTTCAAGGATAAGGCGGATATATATAACCCGACGATCTACATGATTCCCGTTCATTTCACGATGGACAATATACGGATGGCGATGCAGATCCTGGATTACTTCCCGCTGCTCGGCAATACGCTGCTGTTCGTTGTCGTGACAACACTGCTGACCACGGCCTCCTGTGCCCTGGCAGGGTACGGCTTTGCCAGATTTAACTTTCCAGGAAGCAATATCCTGTTCGCCCTGGTTATTCTGACATTGCTCGTGCCGACCAGCACGCTGATGGTGCCGATGTACCTGCATTTCAGAAGCTTCGATATAATGGGCATCATTCATCTGCTTACCGGCAAGTCCGGGCTCAACCTGCTTAATACGTATTGGCCTTCCATTATTACCTCGGCAACCGCGATCGGGCTGAAGGCCGGTCTCTTTATCTATATCTTCCGCCAGTTTTTCAAGGGGATGCCGAAGGAAATTGAAGAAGCTGCCCTGATCGACGGCGCGGGCGGAGTAAAAACGTTCCTGCGGATCATGCTGCCCAATGCGGTCTCGCCGATGATCACCGTCATCCTGTTCTGCTTCGTGTGGCAGTATAACGATACCTTTTTTACTTCGCTCTTTATGAGCGAGCTGGCGCTGATGCCTACCAAGGTCAGCTCGCTGGCGGCCCAGGCCAATGCCCTGATTCCGGGTATGCTGGGGGCAGGCGGGGGCGGGTCTGCGGTCAAAGCCGATCCGAACCACGTAGCCATGATTATCGACACCGGCATCCTGCTGGCCATTATTCCGCTGATTCTGCTGTATATGGTTGTGCAGCGGTATTTTGTGGAGAGTGTGGAGCGGAGCGGTATTATCGGATAACACTGCTTCATGAAAAGAATGCCGGAGGGCTGGATTGCCGCCCCCGGCATTTTTTAAAATATACAGAAACGGATACCGTCCTGTTTAGGACGGCGTAGCGGTTTCTACTTGTAGGAAAGGGTGCGTACAATGAAAAATAAACATCCGTTCAGCCTGATCATCCTGCTGCTGGCGGCTGCTCTGGCCTTACCTGCTCTGCCTGCTCAGGCCAAGGAAGCGGAGAATCCGCTGCAGGCCTATGTGGAAGCTCTGGGTCCCGGCTGGAACATGGGCAATACCTTTGAAGCCAGCGGAGATGAGACCTCCTGGGGCAACCCGCCTGTGACCAGGGCTTTTATTGACCAGCTTGCCGCCGAGGGCTACAAGACGATCCGGCTTCCCATTACCTGGAGGCACCGGATGGGGGATGCCCCGGACTATGCCATCGATCCGGCCTTTATGGCACGGATTCAGGAAGTAGTCGACTGGTCGCTGGAGGCGAAAATGCATGTGATGATCAACCTCCACCATGATTCCAACTGGATTATGAACATGGCGGCAGAGCATGATGAAGTGATGGCCAGATTTAATGCCGCCTGGACGCAGATTGCCGGGCATTTCAAAGCTTATCCGGATACGCTGATGTTCGAGAGCGTCAATGAGCCGCGTTATTCCGACGACTGGAGCAAGGATGATCCGGAATATTTTACAATGCTGGATGAGCTGAACGTCTCCTTCCACAGCATCGTCCGCAGCTCCGGGGGCAACAACGGCAAACGTCCACTGGTACTCTCTACGCTGACCGCCGCCCCGACCGGGGCCAGGCTGCTGGAGCTGTCCAAGACTATAACGAAGCTTCAGGACAAGCGGCTGATTGCAACATTCCATTACTACGGCTATTATCCGTTCAGTGTAAATACAGCCGGCACTACAACCTTTGATGATACCGCCAGGCAGGATTTAATTCAGGCCTTCGACCGGGCATACGACATCTTTACATCGAAAGGCATTCCGGTTATCGTCGGCGAATATGGCCTGCTGGGGTTTGATAAATCACTGGAGACGGTGCAGCACGGCGAGATTCTGAAGTTTTTTGAGTATATCGGCTATTATGCCCGGGAGAAAAAAATGCCGCTGCTGCTGTGGGACAACGGACAGCACTTCGACAGACGCTCCTTTAAATGGGTGGATGAGGAGCTGCATCAGGTGATGGTGCAGGGCTGGAAGGGGCGTTCCTCCAATGCCTATAGCGATTCGCTCTACATCAGAAAAGGCTCACCGCTGCAGGATACCGCGCTGGAGCTGAACATGAACGGCAACACCTTCAGGGAGCTGCTGGCCGGTGACAAGGTGCTTACGGAGGGTACCGACTACAAGCTTGAGGGAGATCGGTTAATACTCACCTCCGCACTGCTGGAGAGGCTGCTTACGGAGGAGTATGGAGTGAATGCGGTATTGACCGCAAAATTTAGCAGCGGAGCTGACTGGCCTATCAAGCTGATCCGCTATGATACTCCTGTTCTGCGAAGCTCGCAGGGACCGCAAGGAATCTATTCTTTGCCGGTCTTGTTTAACGGGGATAGTCTGGCTACGCTGGAAGCGGTCTATACCACAGGCGGCAATGCCGGCCCGGATGAGTGGACGCCGTACAAGGAATATATCCGTCATTTCTTTCCGGATTACAAGACCGGTGAAATCAAGTTCACGGATGCCTTCTGGAGCGGGGTGAAGGACGGAGAGATGCAACTGCGGATGCATTTCCGCAGCGGGGAAACCGTTCCTTATACTATAACCAAGGAGGGCTTCTCGATTATTGGAATCTCGGCTGAGGATGCGGAGGCGGTAGCCCAGGAGCCGGAAAAGCCGGCAGAGAACCCTGTGATTTCTGCCAAGCCGGAGGAGTCAGCGGTTCCTGCACTGGCTCCTGCCGGAGAGGAAAACGGTCCTGAGCCGGGGAGCGGCAGCAGCAGGTCGACTATAACAATTGTACTTGTAACAGGTCTGGTTGTTCTGGCGGCGGCCGGAATCTACTGGCGTAAAAAAGGAAACCGGAAGAGCGGCACGTGACCCGGCAGCTGGGCGTACGATGCGAGTTGCGGAGGAAATCCTTAGGCTGTGCCTGATTCAAACGGCCGGAAGCGGGGCTATGGTATAGTAAGTACTAACTTATATATTACATAGGAGGCCTTCCATGCTGAAATCATTGCAAGCCATTGAAGCTTACCGCGAAGGCCGGCTGCAGCCATCGGCCGGGCCGGCATGGCTTCATATCATTGTGTCTGCCGAGATGCCGATCGTTAACCTGGAGCGGGTGGAATCGCTGCAGGAGCTGGATCAGCGCAATCCCGTGCTGGATTATGTGGAACGGAGCCTCAGGCTGCTTGACAGCCTGCAGCTGTCTTACTGGATCAAGGAGCTGGCCGAGGAGACGCTGATCTGGTCAGAAACAGCCAAAGGAGGAACGCCGCGTCAGCGCCGGAGGTGGCAGGAGGAAGGTATTAACTGCTTTGCCCATAACATAGGCTCTGCCCAGCTGTACTGGCAGCACACCGCAGGGGAGACGTTTGATGTAAGCGGAAGGCCGCAGGCATCTGCTCTCAGGGCGGCGGGTGTACCGCATGCGGAAACGCTGGTCATTGTGCACCGGCTGATCGAGACACACGGGCTGCTCGGCCAGCAGATCCGCGGCGAGGTTCCGCCGGAGGTCAACCAGCCGCTGGCTGCCATTGCCGAGGAAGGGCTGCTGACCGCAGATGAGCTGGAACGGCTGCTGTTTGCGCTGAACCACTGCATCATCGGCGCCGTTTCGCCGGTGCTGTGGCAGGACGTGCGCACCGAGATCATGGAGCTGATCGCGGCCGCCACATCCGGCGAGCCGGCTGAGCCACTGCCGATGAAGGAGCGGTTGCGGCGCATGCGGTCCGTCCCGATCCTCCGCGGTGAGGATTTTGCGGCGGAATGGAGCCGTCTGGAGCAGGAAGGGCTGCCCGCAGAAATACTTGAAGAGCTGCAGCCTGCCACCTTCTGGTATGCGGAATCGGCGCTGCAGACCTTCTCGCTGGAGCAGTTTCTGAAGGTGCTGGCGCTGGCCTCCCGCGGCGGCAGTGGCGGAAACGGCAACGGCGGCTGCTTGGGTCATCTCAGCTTTGAAGCGGTGATGAATTCGATTTATTACGATTACAAGGGAACGAAGAAGATCAATGTATATAAGAAGCGGATTATCGAAAAATATCTGTCCGGGCTGAGCTGGCAGGATATTGCGGAGGGCGAGCTTACTCCGGGCAATCCGCATCTGGTGCACAGGCTGCGCCGGCAGGGGCATCTGCCGGATACAGTGTTTTTTGACTTCGAGTTCTCGCCTGCCGCAGAGAAGCTGATTGAGTTCTGCATGGAAGCCGAGAAGTCGGTGCTGTATGAGCGGGCGGTGCTGATGCTGTTCGATCTGTTTGAGCTGCGGCGCGATGCCTTCGACCGGTTCCATAATGAGGACAGCTATCTGAGCCAGATGAATGACACGGCCGATTATAAGTCCGTTATTCTTGATTACATTACCGGCACTACTGTACTGGACATCGGACCCGGCGGCGGTGTGCTGCTTGATCTGATCGAAGAACGGATGCCCGGGGTTACACCGGTCGGCATTGATATCTCCAGCAATGTGATCGAGGCTTTGCAGCAGCGGAAGGCGCGGGAGGGGCGGCGCTGGGAGGTGCTGCAGGGCGATGCGCTGAACCTGAAGGAATATGTGGACGCGGGCAGGGTAGACACGGTTATTTTCTCGTCGATTCTGCATGAACTGTATTCCTATGTCCCGATGGACGGCCGGAAGTTTAATCACCGGACGGTTGCGGCGGCGTTAACGAGTGCTTTTGAGGTGCTGGCTGAAGGCGGAGTGATTATTATCCGTGACGGGATCATGACGGAGCCGGAGACACAGCAGCGGAAAATCCGCTTCCTGGAGGAGAACGGGCTGGAGTGGCTGAAGCGGTATGCGGAGGATTTTGCCGGGCGGGAGATTCAGTACCAGGTTACCGGAGAGCTGGAAGTGCTTATGCCGGTGAACGATGCGATGGAATTCTTATACACGTATACCTGGGGAGCCGAGGCTTACGTTCATGAAGTCCAGGAGCAGTTCGGTTACTTCACTCCGTCGCAGTATGAAGCTTTTATCCGGGAGCATTTAGGCGGCCGGGCACAGATTGAGGTGTTCCGCCACTATTTGCAGGAGGGCTATACCGAGGCGCTGCGCGGGCGGGTTGCCGTGATGGGCGAAGACGGAACAGAGGTGCCGCTGCCGGACAGCACCTGCTTTATTGTGATCCGCAAGGGGCAGGCGGCAGATTAAGCCCGGAAGTTTATCGTAAAAAACAGGCCTGAGACTGTATTGGCATAACGCCGAGCAGTTTCAGGCCTATTGAGTGTCCGGGGCCTGGCACGCCAGATACTCTGTCTACCCGTTCAGCTCATCATCCGCCGCAGTGGTTCCGCTGCACAGCTCCAGGAATGACCCGGCTATAACAATAGAGTCGTCAAAGCCGAGACTGCCGGAGTGGGACACCAGAATCGGATACTCCCCCTCGCTGTCCGCTGGGCTGCGCAGATCCCAGATATAATGGTTGCCGCTCCCGTCCATTGCAAACGGCACTGCTCCCGGCATATACTCCGGAAATTCATAAGCCAGCATCATGGCACGCAGTTCTCCGGCGCTGAAGAATTGAAAATACCGGTCGCCGTTGCCGAACTCGCCCCCATCAGAATAACGTAAAAAGTCCAGATAGCTTGCTGGTAACGGCATTTGCGGTATGGACCACAAGCCGGGATCAAACGGCGTATATTGTTCGTGCAGCGGATGCGATGCCGGGAAGGGATTGTGCTGTCTGCTGATAATCTCCTGCCGTTCGCTCTTTGTCAGCGGCTGATGCCAGCCGGCTGCGAAAGACTCCAGCTCCTCAGCTGAGAGTCCCGGCTGCTTATGGTAGCTGCTGCTGAATAGGTTGCTCCAATTCATGCAAGGTGCCTCCTTATTAGTTTGCCTGATGAATGAATAATACCATTAAGCTTAAAAGAGCAGCCCGGCTTATGCAAACCCTCGTAACGGAGAGCACGGCCGGCAGTTATGTAACGCTGGCGCGGGGAATAACAAAAAGGAGCCGCACTATGCGGCTCCTGTGGCACTAACTCTATTTTAGCGTGACAGCCAGCGAACTGATTTTACCTTTACGAAGCTTGAATTCATGTCTGAACAGCTGCGGGGCGGGAACCCGGTTCCGGTTAAATTCGCCCTCCATCTCCGCAGTTACGGCGATGCTGTCCCCGGACTCCTCGATTTCATTAATGGTGAAGCGGACCTTGGCCGAGAACAGCTCTGCTTCGCCCCAGGCCTCTATAGCTTCTTTGCCCTGAATCTGCTTCCCGTTATCCCTGACTAAGGCTTCCTCAGCGAACAAATCAATAAAAGCCTCCGGCTGATATTGATTGATGGCATTGTAATATTCCTGTACTTCACTCGGCATAGTGACATGCTGGTTCATGGGATCTGCCTCCTGTAAGTAGATTTCCGGACGGGCGGACCCGCCCTTACAGGTAACTTAAACGTATCCGGGGAGCGGTAAGCAGCTTCTTCACGGATACAGCTGTCCCGCTCCCGCACCCTGTACCGCATCTTTACGGAACTCTGAAGGCGAGCAGTTCATTGCTTTGCGGAACACTTTAATAAAATAGCTGACATTGTCAAAGCCGACCTCCAGCGCAATGTCGGAGATTTTGCGTTCAGTCTGCTGCAGCAGGGCGGCTGCCTGGCGGATGCGGTAGGAGTTGATATAGTCCACCGGCGTTTTGCGGGTCATGGCTTTAAAAAACCGGCAGAACTGGCCCTCGCTCATCGGAATCAGCTCTGATAGATCCCGGGTGCGGATCGGCTCCTGATAGTTCTCCTGAATGTAAAGGATCACCTTTTTGAGCCGGTTGACCTTGGCGGTATCTGCACCCGGCGACAGGCTGTGGTTCACGGAACGGTCCGGCGCGGCAATCTGTGACAGCATAATCAGCAAGGTTCCTTTCATAAAGGCCTCGAATCCGGGCATTTTATTAGCATATGCGTCCATCAGCCGCTCAAGCTGCAGCAGCAGCTCCTGCTGCCAGGGAACAGCCGGTGTAAGATGCCGGGGGAAGCTCTGGCGCTTCTCCTGAAGCGGCAGAATAACCGTCTGCTGAATCGTATCGTACTGGGCGCTGGCCAGCAGATCCGGATGAAATACCAGTGCGCAGAACCGGCAGGGACCTTCCTTCAGGACGTGAGCGGCGTGAATATCCCCGGACTCGATGAATACGGCTTCACCGGCGCGGAGCGGGAAATAATCGGTATCCACCTGGAACAGAATTTCCCCTTCCTGCAGCATAAAAAACTCTGCCTCCTCATGCCAGTGTGTGTCCAGGATGTGGGTTCCGGCCGGAAGCTCGATCCAGTAGGCGGCCAGAGGAAACATGACATCGCCGTGTACGCGGTCTTCTTTGAGCAATCGCTGGGACGTACGGTCCATAATTATGCCTCCTTGTCAGCAAAACATTAAAATAGTGTTATAAATGAGCTATATTATATTAGTTTTGTTGTTTTTTTATCGGTATAATGCAACTATAAACACCAAATTGAAGGGTGGCAAGTACACTTATGAAATTTACAGACGGCCTTTGGCTGGTGCGCGACGGTATCAATATCAATGGCGCAGTGCAGAACTATGTAGTAGAGCAGACTTCAGAAGGTCTGACCGCAATTACCCAGACAACTCCAATTACAGGACGTGCAGCAACACTGAACTCCACGCTCCTTACTGTTAAATTCCATTCGCCGCTTCCGGGCGTTGTAGGCGTGAAAATTATTCACAATGACGGCGTCATCGAACGCGGACCGGCTTTTGAATTAACCAAAGGCACCGGCGACCACGTTCAGGTGGAAGAAAATGAAGCACAGACCGTGCTGATCAGCGGCGGACTCCGTGTAGTCATCAACAAAGGCACTCACTGGTCCGTAGACTTCTACCGCGGCGACGAGCGCATTACAGGCAGCGGTTACAAATCGATGGCTTATATTACCGACCAGGACGGCAACACGTTTGTCCGTGAAGAGCTGGATCTCGGCGTAGGCGAATTTGTATACGGACTTGGCGAGCGCTTCACTGCTTTTGTCAAAAACGGACAAGTCGTTGATATCTGGAACAAAGACGGCGGCACCAGCTCCGAGCAGGCGTACAAGAACATTCCGTTCTATGTAACAAGCAAGGGCTACGGTGTATTCGTGAACCAGCCTGAGCTGGTATCGTATGAAATCGCTTCTGAAAAAGTGAAAAAAGCCCAATTCAGCGTAGCTGGAGAGAGCCTTGAGTATTTCGTAATTGAAGGACCTTCAATTAAAGAGGTTATCAGCAAATATACTTCCCTGACCGGTAAGCCTGCGCTTCCGCCGGCATGGACCTTCGGCCTGTGGCTGACGACTTCGTTCACAACGGACTACGATGAAGCTACCGTTAATTCCTTTGTAGAAGGCATGGCTGAGCGTGACCTGCCGCTGCATGTGTTCCACTTTGACTGCTTCTGGATGCGTGAATACCAATGGACTGATTTCCAGTGGGACCCGCGCGTATTCCCGGACCCTGTCGGCATGCTGAAACGCCTGAAGGAGAAGGGCCTGAAGATCTGCGTATGGATCAACTCCTATATCGGACAGCGCTCCCCGCTGTTTGAAGAAGGCAAGAAGAACGGCTATCTGATCAAAAAACCGAGCGGCGACGTATATCAGACTGACCTGTGGCAAGCCGGAATGGGCCTTGTGGACTTCACCAACCCAGCAGCCTGCGAATGGTATGCCGGTTACCTGCGTGACCTGGTGGACATGGGTGTGGACAGCTTCAAAACCGACTTCGGCGAGCGTATTCCTACCGATGTTGTATACTTTGACGGCTCTGATCCGCAAAAAATGCACAATTACTATACACAAATGTACAACAAGGTTGTCTTTGACGTACTGGAAGAGAAGCTCGGCAAAAATGAAGCAGCCGTATTCGCACGTTCGGCTACAGCCGGCGGGCAGCAGTTCCCGGTTCACTGGGGCGGCGACTGCTACGCGGACTATGAGTCGATGGCAGAAAGCCTGCGCGGCGGCCTGTCCCTCGGTCTGTCCGGCTTTGGCTTCTGGAGTCATGATATCGGCGGTTTCGAGAATACCGCTCCTGCGCATGTCTTCAAGCGCTGGCTGGCCTTCGGCCTGCTCTCCAGCCACAGCCGTCTGCACGGCAGCACCTCGTACCGTGTGCCTTGGGCTTACGACGATGAAGCGGTGGATGTTACCCGTTTCTTCACCAAGCTCAAATGCAGCCTGATGCCTTACCTGTATGATGTTGCCGGACAGGCGCATGAGCAGGGCTGGGCTTCGATGCGGGCCATGGTGATGGAATTCCCGGAAGATCCTACCTGTGAAGTGCTCGACCGCCAGTATATGCTGGGCGACAAGCTGCTAGTAGCTCCGATTTTCCAGGAGAACGGCGACGTGAAATACTATCTGCCGGCCGGCCGCTGGACGCACCTGCTGAGCGGAGAGACTGTACAGGGCGGAACCTGGCGCAAAGAAAACCACGACTTCTTCAGCCTCCCGCTGTACGTCCGCCAGAACTCGCTGCTTGCTACAGGCAGTGAAGATACCCGTCCGGACTATGATTTTGCAGACGGTGTGAAGTTTGGACTCTACTCGCTGGAAGACGGCGCTGCAACAACCGCGGTTGTGCGTGACATCAAGGGTGCGCCTGAGCTGACTGTAAAAGCTGAGCGTCAGGGCAGCAAGGTTACCGTGACTGCCGAAGGCAGCGGCAAAGCCTTCTCGCTGGCTGTGAAGGACCTGGGTGCCATCGCATCCGTTGAAGGTGCTGAGCAGTCGGATGAAACTACTGTGAACGTTGCTGCGGGAGCGAAGTCTGTCTCCTTCACCATTACATTGAAATAGGTTAAGACCAGCTCTCTAATAACCGGGAACAGATGGTTCCCGGTTTATTAGGGAGTTTTTTTGGAGCATTTAAAGGAACCTCTGAGAATAGGCGGATGCTATGGATTATTGTGATTTTTCAGAGTTTTGCTTTAAGCTAAGTGGAATTTTGCCATCTATTTCTTAGCCAATCGGTGGTTTGAGGGATACTAGGTGAAAAAATGACACTTAATTGTCCAGTATTCGCTCTAAATGGAGTGTAAGGGCTAGAATAAGTGACTATTTTCTACCTAGTGATTATAAAAGATGAAAAATAGTGAAATTAGGTGGCGAAAATCCAACTAAATGTTGGTTGGAGCCCGGTATAGAGGGTACTGGATTGCCAGCGTAACAGAACAGGAGAAATCATTATGAACAGTAAAGATAACAACGGAGTGCTCAGCCAGACTGATTACTCAGCGGCAACAGCAGTATCTACTGCAGCGAATCAAATTATGATTTCTGCAGATCCGTTCACTCATACATACCGGACTTATATACGGTTGCGGGAGAACGGCAGCCTGACGCTGAAGCTCTGGCATAGCAACAGCGTTGATTCTACATGGGATTTGGGCCAGGAAGCCAAAGGCGGCGAACCGGGCGGGGAATGGGTAATCGAGGCTGCTTATATCGCTGACGGCGGGCTTGTGCCGGACGGTACGGTAGCGCCGGGAACACAGGTACCGGTTACCTTCTGCGGAGCAGGCTCCCGGCAGGTTGCTCCCGGCGAGTGCTTCTGGAGCGATGAGGCGCAGCTTGAACTGCCGGAAGGGCATTATCTGGCGTTCACCTGGACGATACGGACGCTGGCTGGCGGCAAGTCCTTCCCGTATAACGTTGAGGGGATGCTGGTCAGCGGGTTCGATGCTCCGGGCACTCTTGCGGGCAGTGAAGCAACTGAAGGCTTCGATGAATCGGATAAGCTGCTGGTAGCACCAAGCTACATCGGCTATAAGAAGCGGGTAGCGAAGAAGCTGGTCTTCCTGGGCGATTCGATTACCCAGGGGGTGCGTACAGAAAAGGATGCCTACACCTATTGGGCGGCACGTATTGCCGAAGGGCTGGGCACGGAGTACGGCCTGTGGAACATCGGTTCAGGCTGGGGCAGAGCCTATGATGTGGCCGCTGACGGCCCGTGGCTGAACAAGGCGAAACAGGGCGATGAGGTACTGATGGTGCTTGGCGTCAACGACCTGGATATCGGCAAACGGACCGCAGATGAGCTGCTCGGCGACCTGGCCGGGATCATTACCAAGATCAAGGAAGCGAACCCGGCGGCCAAGATTATTCTCAGTACCGTTCCCCCGTTCAACTTTGCAGAGGAGAGGGAGACCTACTGGCGTACGGTAAATGCGGCGATCCGCAATACTCCTCCCGCTGGCGTGGACCGGGTATTCGATATAGCCGCTGTATTGGCAGAGCCTGTACCACAGGAGCACCGGATCCGTCTGGAGTACATGAGCAACGAATTTGATCCGCATCCGAACGGTCATGCCGGCAAGGCAGTGGCTGAAGCTTTTTTGGCCTGGTACGGCCAGGCCAAGTAAAGAACCCTTGAAGCTTATTAGGCATACTATGGAGTACTTTAGTTGAGGAAGGTAGTGTGCTTACTATGGGGATTCAAGCGGGGATGCAGCAAAAAGTGCTGTACCAGGCGGATAATCAGGCCGTCCAAAATTTGAAATCAGTCAGACATCATGTGCACAATGTATGCAGACAGCATGTCAATCAGTATGTACAGGTTCAGACGATGGACGGACAGATTGTAGCGGGAAGATTACTTGGCTGTGACCGGGGCTTCTTTTATTTGGGGGTTCAGCAGCATGGAGGACAGCGTGCCTTCTTCGGCGCCAGTGACGAGGCCATTTTGACCCTGGTACTCTATGAACTGCTGGTTATTACGCTTCTGTATACATGATTTCACTGACAGAGCTGATATCCTGCGGTTAATTCTGCGGCTTCTGATCCAAGTAGAACTGACGGGGAGCCTGGCAGCCGTTTCACGGCCGCCAGGCTCCTTGCTGTGTTTAAATTTTCTTCCTAGAATGTTTTAAGAATGATTACCAGCAGAATGTAAAGCACCAGGATTGTAGTAGTGGAAGTGAACATACCGCCGACATTTGCACAACCGCTCATCGTATTACCTCCTCCGCAAGATCATCTTACAGACCCATATTATGCAGCATCCGCCTCCGGTGCATAGACGTTTGACCTGCTTGAGTATAATTGGAGTTTAAATTAATGAGCATTAGCCGGTTTCCGTCTGCTTGTACTTCAGAGGGTAACCTGAATCCGGTAATCCTTCGGCGTAGCTCCGGTCTGCTTCTTAAATACCTTGCTGAAATACTTCACATCATGAAAGCCGACCATTTCCGAAATCTGCGACAGCTTCAGGTTCGGGTTCTGCAGCAGCAGCTTGGCTTTTTCGATCCGCACGGTTCCGATATAGTCAGTAAAATTAATGCCATATTCCTGCTTGAACTTGCGTGAGATATACTCCCGGCTGACATAGAATTTGCCGGCAACCTCCTGCAGCGAGAGATCGGCCATGTAGTTCTGATCGATATATTTTACGATCTCTGACAGCGGGTTGCGTTCCTTGACCTGTACGGCTGACAGCACCCGGGACAGGCTGGCCATCAGCGCATAGGACCAGTCGCGCCAGGCAAACAGCGAGAACGAGTAGCCGCCTGCATATGGAGCAGGGTTATCGCGGTCGGCCAGCTCCAGCTCCGCGAGGGCGCTCTCGGCCCGGCTGCCCAGCGTTTCGCGGACCAGCCGGGAACGGAACAGCAGGGCATCGGCTTTCCAGGAGCCGAGCATCTCTGGAGTGATGACACCGCTGCGGCTTAGCTCCTCGGTCCAGTGCTGCGCTGCGGCGGACAGGGCGTCTGTGTTGCCGCTGACAACCGCCATTTTCCAGTCCTCCTGGACATCGGCAAAGATCGGTCTTGCTCCGGCTGCGCCCGTATCCTGCCTGTATTCTGCCGAAGCGATACTAAAGTGGCTGTAATCCTCATGCCGCAGCAGATTGCGGCGCAGCAGGGCTTCGGCAGCTTCTGTACGCTGCGCGGCAAGCCGGCCCGGAAGGCTGCCGGCCGAGCTGATGCCGAAGTGCATCCGCAGCTGAAGGGTATGGAACAGGCCTTGATTGATTTTGCCGATCAGCTCGGTAACGGATTCCTGAACATCCCACAGCAGAATGGCGATTTCCGGAGGTCCGCCCCAGTAGCGGAAGGCTGTGCCTATGCCTTGCGGCTGCAGAAATTCGTTACAGATGTTAACGATGGCATAATAGAGCAGCTCGCTGTCTCCGCCGAAACGCCGCAGCAGCGGGTTATTGCCGGCATCCGTCTGCACGAGCAGCAGACGCGCGGCTCCGGCACTGCCGGGGATAACGCCCTCGGCAACCAGCCGGCGCAGCGTAGTCTCGGCGGTTACCGGATCATCAATGAGTGCGGACAGCAGCCGCTCGCCGTAGATCGGCTTGATCTCGTTCAGCCGGATGCTCTGCCGCTGCCGCTGGCTGCGTTCCTCCGCCTCGCAGCGCCAGGCGGCAACGGCCTTGGCGACAGCCTTATTAATGGCCTCCGGCTCAATCGGCTTGAGAATATAGTCAATTCCCCCGTGCCGGACTGTCTCGCGCACAAAATCAAAATCATTATGCCCGCTGACAACAATGAACTTCGTGCTCCCGGCGAACTCGTTGACCCACGTCATCAGCTCAATGCCATTGCCGGATTCCATCATCATGTCCATAATTACGAGCCCTGGCTTATGCTCACGGATCAGTTCTATCGCTTCATTGCCGCTTCCGGCCTCCATAATCTCTCCGATCTGATGGGCGTCCCAGTCGACCAGCAGCCGGACCGCCTTCCTGACTCTTGCCTCATCATCCACAATCAGCGCCTTCATATGCGTTCACTCTCCGTTAGTATGTCAATTTCCAGTCTGACCATTACGCCGCCTTCAGGCAGGTTGTCCACAGTAAGTGCAGCATCTTCCCCGCATACCAGCCGCAGCCGGGCCAGCACGTTGCCGAGGCCAATGCCTGCGCCGGGCGCATCCCGTCTTTCTTCACTGTTCTTGAGTGCTGAGACGTCAAGCGGATCAGGCCGGCTAAGCTCCTGGCGCAGCTTCTCCAGCTTGGCGGCAGGGATGGAAGTACCGTTGTTCCGGATGGTCATTTCCATCCGACCGCTGTTCAGCCCGCTGGCCGTAATCTCAATGAATCCATCCGTACGGGACAGATTAAAGCCGTGCTTGAAGTAATTTTCCACAATCGGCTGAAGAATCATCTTCGGCATCAGTGCACCGAGCAGCGGCTCTTCCATATCGTAGCGGAAAGTAAACTTATTTTCAAAACGCTCGCGCTGCAGCTCGATATAGGCTTTGACATGCTCCAGCTCATCCTTGACCGTGACGATCTTTTCATCATTATGCATGCTGTACCGCATCATCTTGGCCAGGGCCGAGAGCAGGGAGTAGATCTGCGGAACCTTCATCTCAAGAGCCAGAGTACCGATAATCTGCAGCGTATTGTTCAGGAAATGCGGGTTAATCTGCGACTGAAGCGCCCTTAGCTCATTGGTTTTGTTGGACAGCTCCAGCCGGTATTCCCGCAAAATCAGATTGTTAATCGTGTCCATCATGCTGCGGAAATGCTCGGTCAGCACACCGATCTCATCATTGCCCGCCGGACGGATGTCCACCTCCAGATTACCGGTCCGCACCTGGTTCATATAGCGGGTCAGCTGCTTGATCGGGGCCGTGATCCGGAAGGAGATCAGGACAGTCAGGGCGATGATCATGCTCATCAGCAGGAACAGCAGCAGAATGTTAATGCCGGCGGCCTCCTTGGCTTCACGGAACAGATAAGAGACCGGAATTTGCTTGATCAGCGTCCAGCTCAGGCCGGTGCTTTCAATTTTTTGATAAATAAAGACAGACCCGCCTTCCTCAAAATAACCCTGGGTTTCTGCATTCGCGGCAATCTGCCGGTTGTACCAGCCTGCATTCAGCGGCTTGCCGAGCGCGGCTTCATCCCGGCCGTAGACCACGCTGCCATCGCTGTCCACCAGATAGATATTTTCCTGATCCTGCTCATACAGCTGCTCTACAATTTCGGTAAGCGCCGCCAGCTTGACGTCAACGGACAGATAGCCGAGTGCTTCCGAAGAAGGAATACGTTCGATTCTGCGGTGAAAGGTAAAGACCGGTTCCGGAACAAACTGGGTCAGCGGCAGAGTCAGGCCATACACATTGCTGATATGGGTGCTCTGCACCTTGACCGGAGAGCTGCCGGTAAGATTGGCCTCCTCATAGGGGGAGTTCCCCAGCCAGCGCTTCGGCGTAGTGTTGTCGGTAATCAGTGTGGCTTTGCCGTCCTTGACGCCGTACAGGTACACCTGCGAAATATTGGGCAGGGAAGTGGAAATGTAACTGAGCGAATTATAAATGGCGATATCGGAGGAGAGATCGTCATAACCGGCTTCAAGCAGCCTGTAAAAATCGGAGTCGGAATAGACGCTCAGCGACAGCCGGTTGATCTCCTGAATCAGACTGTCGATATTTTTGTAGCCCTGATAGAGCAGATTTTTGTTCTCGTCGACAGCCCGTGTCCGCAGCGATTGGGTCGTATAAGAATAGCTGATATACATGGTCGCCATAATACAGACAAGGGTCGGGAGGAGTAAAAAAACGATCAGTTTGGTGCGGATATTGTTCCATTTCATCGATTCTTGTCACATCCGATCAATATTTTACACCTGAAAGATCACTTGCGTAGGTGTAAGAGGTCCGTCAAAAAACAGATAATATGAATAGATCATAAACAAGTAAGTGAGTAAAAGAAAGGGGGGGCCAATATATGCGCGGCAATAAGTTGTCCCAACTCGGTCAACAGTTTTTCTTCGTTGGCCCGGCATTATTGTTCTTTACGATCGTCATGATTATCCCGTTTGTGATGGGGATGTATTACTCCTTCACCGACTGGAACGGCGTATCCGGGAATGTCGCCTGGGTAGGCTTTGACAATTTTAAAACGATTTTTACAAATGATTCGGATTTCTGGTCATCCTTCTGGTTTACCGTGCGGTTTACGCTGCTGGGGGTTGTGCTGACCAACGTAGTGGGCTTTTTCCTGGCCTATTTCCTGACCAAAGCGCTAAAGACACGCAACATGCTCCGGACCATCTTTTTTATGCCTAACGTAATCGGCGGCCTGTTGCTTGGATTTATATGGCAGTTCATCTTCATCAAAGGTTTCGCCACTATGGGCGATCTGACCGGCTGGTCCTTCTTCAATCTTCCGTGGCTCGGCGATGCGACAACCGGCTTCTGGGCTATCGTTATCGTATTTGTCTGGCAGTCCTCCGGTTACCTGATGGTTATCTACATTGCTTCCCTTAATAATGTATCCAAAGAAGTCCTGGAAGCAGCGCAAATCGACGGTGCCTCCCGCAGCCAGACTCTGCGCAGCATCATCGTTCCGCTGATTATGCCTGCCGTAACAGTCGGACTGTTCCTGGCCATTTCCTGGTCCTTCAAAATGTTCGACCTCAACCTCTCCCTGACCAAGGGCGGACCGTTCAAATCTACAGAATCCGTAGCGATGAACATCTAT
Organism: Paenibacillus sp. fava2; assembly: GCF_058313675.1. NCBI lineage: Bacteria > Bacillati > Bacillota > Bacilli > Caryophanales > Paenibacillaceae > Paenibacillus > Paenibacillus sp. fava2. The sequence goes on from NZ_CM177755.1 coordinate 1,027,048, forward strand.
AACGAAGCCTTCCTGAACAACCGATATGGACTGGGTACGGCAAAAGCACTGCTGTTCTTCCTGATCGTTGCCATCATCACAGTCATTCAGGTGCGGATTACGAAGAGCAAGGAGGTTGAAGCGTAATGAAAACCGAAGGCAAAGGCAAGTGGAATTACGGCCTGGAAATCATTATGATTCTCCTTGGCCTGCTGTTCCTGTCACCGTTCTATTTCCTGCTGGCTAACTCGGTGAAATCGTTCGGGGAAATTCTTAGTAATGCGGCGGCCTGGCCGTCCGAATTCGTCTGGTCCAACTATTCGCAGGCCTGGAAGCTGGCCCGTTTCTCGGAAGCCTTCCGGAACTCGATTATCATCACAGTGATCTGTGTGATCCTGATCGCCCTGTTCGCTGCAATGGCGGCATACCGGATGGTCCGCGCAGATTCAAAGTTCAACCGGATTCTCCTGCTGCTGTTCGTAGCGGCAATGGTGGTGCCGTTCCAGACCATCATGATTCCGATCCTGCAGGTGGTTAACTTCCTGGGAGTCAACAATTCTATTCCCGGTCTGGTAATGGCCCAACTCGGCCTCAGCATTCCGATGGCGATCTTCCTGTTCCACGGATTCATCAAATCCGTACCGCTGGAGATTGAAGAAGCGGCAACCGTTGACGGCTGTAATCCGCTTACTGTATTCTTCCGGATTGTACTTCCGCTGCTCAAGCCGATGCTGATGACGATTATCGTACTGAATGCACTGGGCATCTGGAATGACTATCTGCTGCCGTCCCTGATTCTTCAGGCACCTGAGCTGCGGACCATTCCGCTGGCAACCTTCTCGTTCTTCGGGCAGTATACGAAGCAGTGGGATATGGCGCTTCCGGCGCTGACACTCGGTGTAGCCCCAATTGTTGTGTTCTATCTGTTCATGCAGCGTTACATTGTTGAGGGAATCGCGGCGGGTTCGGTGAAGGGTTAATCCCTTCTTCGAATCCTTCGTTCCATACATTTTATCAAGCATTCAAACTTATCAAGGGGGAAAATAGAATGAATAAGAAACGTACTGCAGTAATGATGTCCAGCGTAATGCTGATGTCTGTTGTGCTCGCGGCTTGCGGCGGCAATAACAATACCGCTTCAAATAACGCACAAAATGGAAGCGCTGGCAACTCCGCTTCCGGAGAAGTGAAAACGGTTAAAATCTTCCAGTTCAAAACGGAAATCGTAGAAGGCCTGAACGAGCTGAAGGTTGAATTTGAAAAAGAATATCCGAACATCAAGCTGGACATCCAGACTGTCGGCGGCGGTGCGGACTATGCGGCAGCCCTGAAGACTAAATTCGCTTCCGGCGATGCGCCTGATATTTTCTCAAACGGCGGTTATGCGGAAATGGAACTGTGGGGAGACAAGCTCGAGGACCTGTCTGACCAGCCTTGGGTGAAGGATCTGATTCCTTTGGCAGCTGAGCCAATGACCAAGGACGGCAAAACCTATGGTATGCCAATGAACCTTGAAGGTATCGGTTATGTCTACAATAAGGATCTGTTCGAAAAAGCAGGCATCACCGAAACACCTAAAACCATCTCCGAGCTGGAAGAAGCGGCTAAAAAGCTGCAGGCTATCGACGTTATTCCTTTCGGTAATGCTTATCAGGAGTGGTGGCTGCTGGGTAACCAGGGGATCAGCGTAGCTTTTGCACAGCAGGATAATGTGGATGAATTCATCGCTGGCCTGAATGGCGGAACGGCTTCGATCGTCGGCAACCAGGTGTTCAAGGACTGGAGCAACCTGCTGAACCTGACTGTGAAATACGGCCAAAAGAACCCGCTGACTACCGATGCCAACACTCACCTGGCTATGTTCGCTAACGGTGAAACGGCGATGATGCAGGAAGGCAACTGGGCACAGACGCTGGTTGACAATATCACTCCGGACATGAACATCGGTATGTTCCCAATGCCGATCAACGATGATGCCGAGAAGAACGACAAGATGACTGTAGGGATTCCGGCCAACCTGGTTGTGAACAAGGATTCCGCATCCAAAGAAGAAGCTAAAACGTTCCTGAACTGGCTCGTAACTTCCGACATGGGTAAAGAATATATCACGAAAAAATGGAAGTTCATCCCGGCCCTGTCCACTATTGAAGCAACACCTGAAGATATCGGCGACCTTGGTTCTGACGTATTCAAATACGTGCAGGAAGGCAAAGTCTACGGACTGCAGTCCTCCAAGTTCCCTGACGGTGTAACCCAGGAATTCGCAAGCGTAATCCAGCAGCTGATCGCCGGCAAGGTTGACGAAGCAGGCTGGGAAACAGCTATGCAGGGTGCTTGGGACAAGCTGAAGAAGTAAGATTTTTGAGATAGAGATATAGAGTCCTATAAAGGACCGTTTAAGTTGGATTAAGAAAGTGGATTTGCCGGGGCGTTCCCGCCTCTCGCATCAGTGATGTGAGGCGGGGACGCCTTTTTGGTAAAATGGAACCATGCAGGAAAGGAGAGGGAATCAATGGGGATGAACAGTTACGGTAAAGAAGAGAGCGGTTACATCAAGGGGGATAGTGATTACAGTAAGGAAAAGAGTGACTACAGCAACGTTCAGATCGGCGTCGATTATTATCCGGAGCATTGGGATGAGTCCATGTGGGAAGAGGACATGAAGTTAATGAAGGAAAGCGGCGTCCGGGTGATCAGGGTAGCCGAGTTTGCCTGGAGCCGGCTTGAGCCGGTGGAAGGGCGCTTTGAGTTTGCATGGCTCGACCGGGCGATCGACCTGCTGCACCGCTACGGTATGCAGGTGGTTATCGGAACGCCTACAGCAACGCCTCCGCGCTGGCTGACAACGGCGTATCCTGATGTATTGCCGATATTTGCTGACGGGCAGATCTATCATCCGGGAGTGCGCGGACACCGCTGCTATAACAGCTTGTCGCTGAAGCAATCCGGTACGCGTATTGTAGAACAGTTGGCCAGGCATTACAGCGGACATCCGGCTGTAATCGGCTGGCAGACAGACAATGAGTTCGGGATGATTGACTGCCACTGCGATGCTTGTAATACGGCATTCCGCAGCTGGGTTCAGGACAAGTACGGCAGTCTGGAGCGGGTAAATGCCGAGTGGGGCACGGTAGTATGGAGCGGGGAGTACAGTGACTGGGACGAGCTTACTGTCCCTTATGGAGGCTCGAAGTTCCAGAATCCCTCGCTGCTGCTGGATTTCCAGCGCTTCCAGTGGGATTCGGTGGTGAAGTTCCAGCAGACCCAGCTGGAGGTACTGCGCGCTGAATGTCCGGGACATTTCGTTACGCACAACTTCCACAGCTATCCGCAGCGGCTGGATATGTATGCGGTCGGTGCGGATCTGGATGTGGCGTCCTTTGATTATTATCCTAATACGTCGCCGGATAAGCAGGCGACGACTCCTTACAGCGGGGCGCTGTCGCTGGATGTGACACGCGGGATCAAGCGGAGCAATTTCTGGATTATGGAGCAGCTCAGCGGACCGCCGGGGTGCTGGATGCCGATGTGGCGCACGCCATATCCCGGATTTATCCGCGCTTATGCGTGGCAGAGCATCGCCAGAGGGGCGGATACGGTTGTCCATTTCCGCTGGAGAAGCGCGGTTGCCGGCGCTGAGCAGTACTGGCACGGGCTGATCGACCACAGCAATGTGCCGGGACGCAGATTCACCGAGTTTGCACAGCTGTGCAGTGAGGTGAACCAGCTTGGCGGTAAGCTCAAGGGAACCGTACTAAGGCATGAGGTGGCCATACTGCATTCCCATGAGCAGAAGGCGGCACTGGATATTCAGCCGCAGGCTGAGGGGTTCGATTACTATGAGAACATCAAGCAGATTCACCGTGCTCTGACGAAGCTGGGCATCGGCTGCGATGTGATCCGTGCGGGAGAGCCGCTGGACGGCTATAAGCTGGTCATTGCGCCAAGCCTGTATCTGCTTGGCGAGGAGCTGGCGGCACAGCTGGAGGAATACGCAATTGCCGGCGGTACGCTGATCCTGACGAACCGGACAGGTGTGAAGAACATGGACAATGTGTGCGTCATGCAGCCGCTGCCGGGCCTCTTGAGCCGCGCTGCCGGAGTTTGGGTGCATGAATATGATCCGGTCGGCGGCGCTGCCCATGTAATCCGGGACGAGGCCAGTGATACCTTTGCCTGCAGCCAGTGGTGCGATCTGCTGACCCCGGTAACTGCAGAGCCTATTGCCTGGTACAATGATGATTTCTATGCCGGCACTCCGGCAATCACCGTCAACCGCTTCGGCAAAGGCGAGGTTTACTACTTCGGCACCCAAGCCGAGGAACGCTACTGGTCGGGACTGCTTGGCAGTCTGGCCGGCAGGCACGGGCTCCGGCGCTTCGCGGGCCTGCCGGACGGCGTTCAGGCTTCCGTACGCAGCGGGGAAAACGGCAGCTTCCTGTTCCTGCTGAATCTCAGCCGGACAGAGCAGGCCGTACCGCTGGACAAGGATTACCGCTGCGCATTTAGCGGAGAGGCGCGCTCAGGTCTGCTGCTGCTTGCTCCATACGGCGTGGAGATTCTGGAGCTGGAAGGGTAGCGGCCAGCCGGAAGCCAACAGACTGAGCAGCCTTTATTTTGATAAATCATATATTTTCGCAGTCTAACGGACATCAGCGCTCTTATTCTCCGGATTTTCTGCCAAATGCGGCTGGAAGTAAGGGGATAAGAGCGCTTCGGTCCGTTAAACGGATAAAGGTATGTTTTTCGGGTAAGTAAGGTCGCTGCTGAACGTAAGAATTGCAGGAGCGGGCAGAGGGGGCTCTGTAAAAGCATCCGCAGATCGTTAGTGCTCAATTTCAGTGCATAGATGGCTGCTGCATTTATAAATCGTTACTTCATTTATGGAAGGGACGCTTATGGCTTAAGCTGAGGGATGCCGTCTTCTGCCTTTATTGCCGAGGCGGCGTGAAAAGGGAACTGGCGCGGTTGCCGGTCTTCTTTCAAGGCCGGCCTGCTGAGCTTCCTCTTCGCCGCGCATGATGGCGAGCAATTCATACACAGTGGTGATGCGGCTGATATCTATAGCTTTTTCGCTGCCTTCCTGGCCTCCGGGCACCTTGAAGCTCCAACGTTTGGTATCCATGTTTGTTCACTCCTTAAAAGTTTTGTAGGATCGCTTGGGTCTGATAACGCAGTCATCTTTTATATTTCCATCATATTCCCTGCGGCTTTTCTTGTATAATGAAGGGAAATGATGGATGGCATCACTGCAAGTGATGGCTGCTTTTGGAGGGGGAGTACGGATTATGGATATAGGGCTTCTCAGGGTATTTCAGGCAGTGGCCGAGGAAGGAAGCATCTCCAAAGCGGCGCAAAGTCTGAGCTATGTTCAATCGAATGTGACGGCACGGATTCAACAGCTGGAGCAGGAGCTGAAGACGCCGCTGTTCTACCGGCACAGCCGGGGGATCACGCTGACTTCAGCCGGACAGACCCTGCTTGAATATACAGTCCGGATCTTCAAGCTGCTGGATGAAGCGCAGCAGGCGGTTCTGGATTCGCCGGTTCCCAAGGGCTCCATTATGGTCGGCTCCGATACAACCGCTGCTGTCCGGCTGCCTGTTATACTCTCCGCCTACCGGAGCTGTTATCCGGACGTTGAGGTCCAGCTGCAGATCTGCCGGCCCTCTGAACTGATCGACGCTGTTCTGCAGCATACTGTCCAGGGCGCTTTTCTGGACGGACCGGTCGAGCATCCGGAGATTGTGCAGGAGCTGGTCATCAATGAGCAGCTGGGGCTGATCATTCCGGACAGCATGGACTACGAGGGCTTGCAATCCATTCACGGGCAGACCCTGCTCATGCTGAATGCGGAGTGCCTGTACCGGATGAGGCTGGATGCCTGGCTCAGGGAGGAGGGCTTCCGGCTCGGCAAGGTGATGGAGTTCGGGACGATGGAGGGCCTAATGGCCTGCGTCAGGGCGGGAATCGGCTTTGCAGTGCTGCCGGTCTCCTATTTCAGACGGATGAACATTACGCAGGGGATTTCCTGCTACCCGTTCCCGGAACGCTATGCAGAGGTGCCGACCGTATTCATCCGGCGGCGTGACCTGTATATGACAAGCGCCTTCCGCGAGTTCATCGAAGTGCTGAAGGTGCATCTGCCGGAGGCGGTCTTCAGCAACGGGCTCCCTGCTGCCGGGGGCAGGCGGGTGGATGCCTGAGATAGATGCTACCTGAGGCCTGCCGGCAGATGCTGCTAAAGTAAGCAGGCTTCCGCTTCACGGAAACCGTGAAAGCCGGAGATAAAGGAACAGGGCACCAGCCCCCGGAGTATCCGGGAAGGCGGTGCCCTGTTTTGTTGTGTTTGTTACGCCTATTTTAATGCTCATCACTCTTGTACAAGGCTCGATGTTTATTTCAGCGCAAATGAAAGGCATTTTTGCCTTTGAATTCGCCGAATCCCCCGGATCAGCGCAAATGAAAGGCATTTTTGCCTTTGAATACGCCGAATCCCCCGGATCAGCGCAAATGAAAGGCACTTTTGCCTTTGAATTTGCCGAATCTCCCGGATCAGCGCAAATGAAAGGCACTTTTGCCTTTGAATTTGGCGAATCCCCCGGATCAGCGCAAATGAAAGGCACTTTTGCCTTTGAATTTGGCGAATCTCCCGGATCAGCGCAAATGAAAGGCATTTTTGCCTTTGAATACGCCGAATCCCCCGGATCAGCGCAAATGAAAGGCATTTTTGCCTTTGAATACGCCGAATCCCCCGGATCAGCGCAAATGAAAGGCACTTTTGCCTTTGAATTCGCCGAATCCCCCGGATCAGCGCAAATGAAAGGCACTTTTGCCTTTGAATTCGCCGAATCCCCCGGATCAGCGCAAATGAAAGGCATTTTTGCCTTTGAATTCGCCGAATCCCCCGGATCAGCGCAAATGAAAGGCATTTTTGCCTTTGAATTCGCCGAATCCCCCGGATCAGCGCAAATGAAAGGCATTTTTGCCTTTGAATTTGCCGAATCCCCCGGATCAGCGCAAATGAAAGGCATTTTTGCCTTTGAATTCGCCGAATCCCCCGGATCAGCGCAAATGAGAGGCACTTTTGCCTTTGAATTTGCCGAATCTCCCGGATCAGCGCAAATGAAAGGCACTTTTGCCTTTGAATTTGCCGAATTTCCCGAATTTCCCGGATCCGCCAAACGCCAGCTGTGGCACAATACCACCAGCCGCGCGGGTTCCACAGAACACGCTACTATTAACAGTCTTCAATCTGCCACAGTGCCGGTCAGTGCAGCCGCCGGAACTGATCCGGGGTTGTGCCGGACTGCTTGCGGAAGGTGGCTACGAAGTGGCTGACATCGCGGAAGCCGACCAGCTGGGAGATGGTTTTGACAGTCATAGCCGGTTTGCTGACCAGTAATTCCTTACTCTTGCGGATCCGCAGGCGTACAAAATAAGCGTAAGGAGATAGACCGAAGGTCTGAAGAAACAGGCTGTTCAGATGGCGGCCGGACACATCAAGCTGTGAAGCAAGGTCGTACAGGCCGATAGACGGATCGCCGTAATGGCTGTCCATCCACTTCAGGAGCGGCTGTAGCTTATCGACATTCCGCGAGATGGAGGTATTGTTATGCAGGTGCCCGTACTTGTTAAGCGTCAGCAGGAAGCGGTAGGCGTCGGTGGATACGCCCAGGCTGAACATGTCTGCAGCGGCATCATGCCGGTCCAGGATATCCTGCAGCATCCCGGCCAGCGGCGATTCATTCTCCCAGCGGTAAAAGGAATTCCTGTGCATGCCTGCAGATTCAAGTATGTGCCGGGATGAGCTGCCGCCGAAGGTGAGATAGTAGGTGCACCAGTTCTGTGACGATAGCGCCTCATACCTGTGCGGGGTACCTGGCAGCAGCAGTATGCCGCTGCCTTCGGACAGCGTAAGCTTCTTGTCCTCGAAATGGATGATCCCTTCGCCGGAAGCCGTCTGCAGCCAGTGATAGACGTAATAGCCGTCCGGCCGCGAAACGTTTTCCTGGTCAGGATTATAGCCCATGCTGTCCAGTGTAATGGGCAGATGCTCCCCGCCTTCACGGGCGAATACAATTCTGCGCGGGGGTGAAGATAACAATAGAAGTCACCTCTGTGTTATGCCATATTATTATATCTAATGGCGCGAATTTTATATTTATAGCGGTAAGTTTAAAGGTTAAACTAAGTATATACTTATACTATAAAGGAAGTGCGATACGTGATCAACAATAAATTACCGAAAATCTGGTACGGCGGTGATTATAATCCCGAGCAGTGGGATGCCCCGGTATGGGCAGAGGATGAACGGATGTTTAAGCTGGCCGGGATTGATGTAGCGACGATTAACGTCTTTTCCTGGGCAATGATTCAGCCTTCTGAAGATACCTATGATTTCTCGGAGCTGGATCAGCTGATGGACCGGTTATATAAAAATGGAACCTATGTATGTCTGGCAACGGGAACGGGGGCGCATCCGGCATGGATGGCACACCGCTATCCTGAAGTGACTCGGGTTGATGTCCAGGGCAGAAAACGCAAATTCGGCGGCCGGCATAACTCTAATCCGAACAGCCCGGTATACCGCAAATATTCAGCCAGGCTGGCCGGCAAACTGGCTGAGCGTTATAAGGACCATCCGGCACTGCTGATCTGGCATATCTCCAACGAATACGGCGGCTACGATTATTCAGAGGAATCTGCGGCGGCCTTTCGGGTCTGGCTGAAGGACCGTTACGGCTCGCTCGACGTGCTGAACAAAGCCTGGAATACCAAGTTCTGGGGCCATGTCTTTTATGACTGGGAAGAAATTGTGGTGCCGAATGAGCTGAGTGAGGAATGGAACGGGAACCGTACCAACTTCCAGGGCATTTCCCTGGATTACCGGAGGTTCATGTCTCACAGCCTGCTGGAATGCTACAAGCTGGAGAAGGAGGCCATCCGGGAGCACAGCCCTAATATTCCGGTAACCACCAACCTGATGGGCTTCTATCCGGAGCTGGATTATTTTGAGTGGGCCAAGCATATGGATGTAATCTCCTGGGATAACTATCCGGCGCTGGATACTCCGGTCAGCTTTACGGCGATGACGCATGATCTGATGCGCGGACTGAAGAACGGCCAGCCGTTCATGCTGATGGAGCAAACGCCGGCCCAGCAGAACTGGATGCCTTACAACTCAGTGAAACGTCCGGGTGTGATGCGTCTGTGGAGCTACCAGGCGGTAGCGCGCGGAGCAGACACTGTGCTCTTCTTCCAGCTGCGCCGTTCGATCGGTGCCTGCGAGAAGTACCACGGCGCCGTTATCGAGCATGTCGGCCACGAGCATACCCGCGTCTTCCGGGAATGTGCAGAGCTTGGCCGGGAGCTTGAGCTGCTTGGCGATGAGCTGCTGGATGCAGTCAGCGCGGCGCAGATCGGGATCGTCTATGACTGGGAGAACCGCTGGGCACTCGACCTGTCGAGCGGACCAACAGTAGCCCTTGATTATGTAAAAGAAGTGCATAAATACTATGATGCGCTCTACCAGCAAAATATTGAAGCTGATATCATCGGTGTAGAAGAGGACCTGTTCAAGTACAAAGTGGTCATTGCACCGGTCATGTACATGATTAAGCCGGGCTTTGCCGCCAGGGTTGAGGCTTTTGTCAAGGCAGGCGGAACGTTCGTGACCACCTTCTTCAGCGGGATCGTCAATGAAAATGATCTGGTTACAGTAGGGGGCTATCCGGGAGAGCTGCGCAAGGTGCTCGGCATCTGGGCGGAGGAGATCGATGCGCTGCTGCCGGAGATGAGCAACGAAATCGTAATGGACAGTGAGTGGGGGACATTAAGCGGCACTTACGGATGCAATCTGCTCTGCGATCTGATTCACTCTGAAGGAGCAGAAGTGCTGGCCCGTTATGGAAAAGACTTCTACAAGGGCATGCCGGTATTGACCGCCAACAGCTTCGGGGACGGTAAAGCTTATTATGTGGCTTCCAGTCCGGAAGCCGGCTTCCTGCACGGCTTCCTCACGAACCTGTGCGAGGAGAACGGCATCAAGCCGCTGGTAAAGGCGCCGGCAGGCATCGAGTCGGTTCAGCGTGTGAAGGACGGCGTATCGTATCTGTTCCTCCTGAACCACAAGGAGGAGGAGCTTGGCGCGGATATCGGGACAACGGAGCGCACCGATCTGCTGACCGGCCAAACCTACAGCGGCACGGCTATGGTTCCGGGCCGGGGTGTTCTGATTTTGTCCGATAAGAAGTAACACAAATCTTAGCGTTTGAATATGCCAAATAAACCGGCAAGTTTCCTGATAAGGAAGCCTGCCGGTTTTTATTTGAATGACCGCAGGAGCGGGAACCTTACTCGGTAAAGGATCCGAAATCTGTAATGCTGAGATCATATTTGAAGCTGATCCGGGAGCGGCTGAACGCCTCGTCCCAATGGTCCTCAACCTTTTTCCAAACCCGGGGCTGCTGAATGCTGAGTATTTCTCCGAAGCCGGCGACATCTGCTTTGTAATCCTGCTGCAGCTTGCCGATCATATGCTCCATCATCTGCTTCAGCTTATCTTCGAAAAGTTTGGCTGCCCTTTCCGTATTATCACCCGTAGAAGGGATGCTTGTAGTGCTCCACGTTTCAATCAGCCGGCCCTGTGTCTCGATGGACACCTCAAACAGAATCTCGTCCCCTTCCGTACGGGCCTTGATCTTGCTTTTCAGTGCCTTCAATTCATAGGTCATCGGCTCATTGTCCCAGTCATAGGTTTTGATGGCGCCGGCATCACCCTTGCCGGTCAGCCAGGACAGACATTCCGTGTCTTCCTGGCTTAGATTGCCGACCCAATTTCCTGAGTCTCCTTTAACAACCGCTGCTCCGGCAAATTCGGTCTCGCCGTCCGCAGTAACGAGATTCTGAAGCGCAAAGCTCCGCTTGGCGTAGATGAGCGCATCCAGTTTGGACAGAATCATCGGACCCATTACTTTACTTGTTCTGGCCTGGTTACGGAGCATCTGCCGGATATGAAAGGAAGGGATTTCATCATTGAGCTTGGTGACCATCGTCTCCTCTGCCCGGCCCTGGCTGATAAATACCAATGTGCTGGGCCGGATATCATTGTCACGGAGCACAAAATCCAACAGCTGCCCTATCGACTGCTGCTTCAACAGCTCGGCTGAGATCACGATAACTTTAAGATGATGGCCGACAATCGGCCGTTCGTTCCGGATAGAGAACTGACGGAAAATCTCAAGCACAGAGTCTCCGGTGCCCGAGACATTCTGATAATGCGCAGCCTGCTGGCCTCCTTGTTTGTCTGTATTCCCTATAGTTTTCACTGGAACAACCTGAACTGTGGCTGTGACCTTGTTTCGTTTGGAATAGGAGATGCCCTTCTCCTCCAGCTCCTTCTCTGCTTTGGTCAGCTCTCCCGTATCGAGGGCGAGGCCGGTGTAAAGCGCCAGATCCTCGATCTCCTTACTGCTCCAGCATCCGGTCTGAGTAGTAATTAACAGAGAGAGACAGAGGATAAGCAGCAGTAGCCGCCTATACATGCTGCTTCAGTCCTTTCGTGCGGATGAACCAGATGATGGAGAGCAGCACGGGCAGCAGCAGAAACAGGACAAGCCCCATTCTGCCGATGAAGTCCCCGAGACTGAACACTTCATTAACGGTTTTGGGAATCATCGCCGAGATGAAAATGACTGGCACCAGCATATAGATCACCGCATGTAGCTTCACCCGGAAAACCTGGGAAAGGCCCAGTGAGGCCTGAAAAAAGAAGCTGCAGAAGTTGCAGAACATTTGCATCAGCCAGATCACCATCAGCGGAAATTCCAAACGCTCGAACAGGAAGCCGCTGATTTCAAAGCTGCGGATCAGGTCGATGGTCGGCCAGGTGCTTGTGATGGCCGAATTTATGGAGAGCCCGCCAATGACCATGACTACTGTCAAAAGATACAGCCCGACCGGAATGCCGATGCCGATCAGCATTGTTTTTACCGCGTGCTCCGGTCTCTGCATAAACCCTACAAGCGTCAGGACGACCTCACAGCCGCTGTAAACGAGAACGGTTGATTTCAGACCGTGAATGACAGGCATTATTCCGTTTCCGAGGACAGGGCGCAGATTGTCGATATCGAACAGCCGGAAGCTGAGCGCGTAGCAGATCATCAGGGTCATGATGCTGATCGGGAATACGATCTGGAACACCCTGGCGATGGAATTGATGCCGCCGTAGACAAGATAGGTTCCCGCCCAAATAAAAGGCAGGACAATTGCCCAGATAGGCGTGCCCTCCAGCAGGAAGAACAGCGTAACCTCCGCCAGTGAACGGATTTCAAAGCCGGCCAGGATCAGAAAATAAAGAATCAGCACCAGGCAGAGCACCGCACCGGGGACCCGGCCGATGATTCTCCCCGCATACTGGAAAATGGTTTTGCCGGGAAACTGCTGGCTGATCTTTGCCATCAGCGTTACCACCGCCATCACAATGATACCGCCAAGCATTACGGACAGCCAGGAGTCCGGAGTTTTCACGGCTTCGCTTACGCCGCGCGGCAGGGTCAGAATTCCGGCACCAAGCACGGTGTTATTAAGGAATACTGCTGCTTGAGTAGCGGTGATTTTGTCATCCGTACGAATAAACAATCGTGTGTCTCCTCTCTTGGCAATGTAATTATGACTTCCGTCTGCTGTCCTGTGTCTTCATCATGACCGGCCTGCGTTTCATGAGACTGAGCGGTGAACGGAAGAACAGATCCTTCCAGTCACTTAGCCTGAAAGGGGATACTGGAGTCAGGTAGGGCACACCAAAGCTTTTCAGTCTGGTGAGATGGCTGCAGAGCAGCAGGAAGAACAGAATGGTGCCGAACATTCCCAGAACCGCAGCAAAGCCCATTCCGAGAAAGCGGAGCAGCCGCAGTGTAAGCCCTGCGCTGTACATCGGGATGGAGAACGAGGAGATGGCGGTGACCGCAACCACAATAACCAGAAACGGGCTGACGATCCCGGCATTTACGGCAGCGTCACCGATAATCAGACCGCCGACGATGCCCATCGCCGGTCCGACCGGCTTGGGCAGCCGGATGCCGGCCTCGCGCAAAATCTCGATGGAGACCTCCAGAATCAGAACCTCGATGATAGATGGAAAGGGAACTCCCTGCCGGGTTTCAATGATTGATAAAGCGAGCTCGGTCGGAATCAGCCCGGGATGAAAGGAAATGAACGAAATATACAGGGCCGGAGCCATAAGTGCCAGAAAAGAGGCGGCGAAGCGCAGCATCCGGATCAAAGAGCCGGGCAGCCAGCGCTCATAATAATCCTCCGGCGACTGAAGCAGCATGCTGAAGGTTACCGGAACGATCAGCGCAAACGGCGTCCCGTCCAGTAGTATGGCAATCCTGCCCTCCAGCAGGGCGTTGATTACCCGGTCAGGGCGTTCGGTGTTCTGTACCTGCTGGAACGGGCTCAGATAGTTGTTCTCAATCAGCTGTTCAACATATCCGGACTCCGCCATAAAATCAAAATCCAGCTTGCAGATGCGTGTTTCTACTTCCTTGAGCAAATCCATATTCACAATGTCCTTCATATAGGCGAGGACAAGATCCTTTTTAATCCTGGTTCCTACCCGGTGGGAACGCATCTCCAGCTGATCACTGAAGCCCTGGCGGCGCAGGATGGAGGTGTTCTCGCCGAGCACTTCCGAGAAGCCGAGTCTCGGCCCGCGCAGCAGCGCTTCCGAGACGGGCTCGCCCAGCGAACGGTTGGCGCCGTCAGGCGGTTCAATCAGCAGGCCCTGACGCAGGCCTTCGACCAGCAGACCGGCATGTCCGAACAGGACGGACTGGTTGAACATGGTCAGATCGCTGGCCTCGCTGAGCTGGCTAAAGGGCAGGCCAAGCCTGGTCTTGCCCTGCTCCGACAGGGACTCTGCGGTGACTTCAGACATCAGGTACTGCATAATCTTCAGGTTCAAATGCCGGTCGTTTTGCATACCGTCCACGAAGATCAGCACGGCCTGCTTTTGCAGGCTGGTGATGGTAAATTCCTTGAAATGAAGATCGGAATTTCTGCCGATGCGTTCCTTAATATAGTTAAGATCGGCGGTATAGTCGCCGCTGAATTCTTGGGGAGCCGGGGCGGGACTTGTCGCCGGATCGGCCGGCTGTCCTTTTGGGGTACCCGGCGATTCCACGGCTCTGCCGCTGCCTACCAGCGAATACAGTCCTTTATAAAGACTGTTTGCGAGAAGGGGGAACAGCAGGGCAATGCCTGCCTGGCCGAACACTGCCCAGCCCGGGATATAGGACACGATAGTAGCAAGCAATGGGATCACCCGACCTTTCTGGAGTAGACAGCTGTGTATATGAAGTTTTCCAAAGACTGCTTCAATTTAGTCATTTCTGCTAAAAAATATGTACAGCGGCAAAAAAAAAGAGGCGGGCTCCCTTTCAGGATTCCAACCTCTTTCCCGGCTTATTTGCCGGTGGAGCCGGCCTCAGCTGAACTGTCAGTGCCGCTCTGGCCGTTCCCGGATCCGGGAGCACCGCCCCTGCCGCCTCCGCCGAAACCGAAGCCGCCTGAACCAACCGTAATTTTCACTGCTGTGGCAGTATCGGTCTGCAGGGTGTATTGGATAACATCATCCGCCTTGAGATCCCTAAGGGTTAATGCAGTCTCCTTTTGCTGGCCGTTCTCATAGGTAACAGAGACATACTCCGTATCGGCGGTGACGGTAATGTCAGTCGTCTCCTCCGAGAAATTTTGCATCATACCGCCCATTCCGCCCTGGCGTCCGCCGCCCTGCTGGCCGGCTTCACCGCTTTGTGCGCCACCTTCGGGAGGAGTACTTTGCTGGCCGTCAGCCTGTTGTCCGTCCTTGCCGCCGTCCGGCGGTGCGGCTTGTCCGCCTTCACCGTTATTCTGCGGCCGTCCTTCCGGCATTTGCGCGGTATACAGGGTGATGGTGCTGCCGCTGATGCTTTTGATTTTCCCGATATTCATACCAGACCTGTTCATACCGTCCGGTCTTTGCCCGTCCGTTCCAGGCTGAACGGCAGTACTGTTTGCTCCGGTTCCGGCGTTTTGGCTAACGGCAGAGGGTGATGCTGTATTTCCGTTGCCGGAGCTGCAGCCTGCCAGCAGAATGGCGGCAATCAGGCCGCTGGCCAGCATATAAGGGACATGCTTTTTCATGTTCAATTCTCCTTTAATTGGAACTCTCAACTGAATTTCGAGGTTACTATAGCAGATGTTCCTGAAAGCCGGCTTAAAGTCGGGATACAGTAATCCCCGGGGGAAGCGGTGAAACAATTGGTATATAATGAAGGGTAGAATGCGGCAAACACAGAGAACGATTTTAGAAAAGAGGAGCCCATGACAACTTTACTGGTAACAGGCTACCGTGCGCATGAGCTCGGGATTTTTGACAACAAGCATCAGGGCATTCCCTATATCAAAAAAGCGCTGGAAAACCGGCTCATCCCGCTGATCGAGGACGGTGTGGACTGGGTGATTACGCCCGGACAATACGGTGTGGATCTCTGGGCCTGCGAGGTTGTGCTGGAGCTGAAACGGCTGTATCCGCAGCTGAAGCTGGGGATCATAACCGCCCATGCCAATCCGGAAGAGAAGTGGAAGGAGGATAAGCAGAACGAATACCGGCGGATTGTGGCGGGAGCGGATTACTGCGGGGCAGTCAGCAATGCGCCGTATGACGGAAGCTGGCAGTTCAGGGCCAGGGATGATCTTCTTTTCCGCAAAAGCGATGCCATTCTCCTGTTCTACGACGAGGAGGCGGCAGAAGGCAGTGCCAAATTTATGAAGGAACGGGCGCTGAAGCTGCATGCCGAGAGTGACTACGGGTTCTATCTGATGCTGGCGGAGGAGATTCAGAATATTGCGGATGAAGAGAGCCGGAGTGATTATGAGTAGCACCATTTAACCGGAAAAAGAGAGGAAGGATCGAGTATGGAAGCAACGGAGATGCAGGAGGATATCTGTTATGTGATTCTGCTTAGTCCCACAGAGCAGGACCGCCGGGATATGGAGATTATCCGGGCGCATGTAAGGCATCTGCAGGAGCTTGAGCGCAGCGGCCAGCTGGTGCTGTGCGGCCCGTTCAGCGATTGTCCCGGCGGCATGGTCATTATCCGGGCGGCTTCACGGGAAGAAGCCGTCCGGATTGCCGAACGTGATCCTTATGTCACTACCGGCATCCGCAGCTATGAGCTGCGTACCTGGGGGCTGTCACACGCGGGCAACAGGCACATGGGCATAGCTGCGGAGTAAGCAGATTGGCTGGCGGCTTAAATGAAGCTGCGCAGTGAAGGGGCTTTACGAACCTTATAATGCTGCTCATAGGCATAGGCCAGCTTGATCAGCAGCGGCTCCTGATAGGCCTGCGCCGAGAACGTTACCCCGAACGGGGCGCCGGCCGAGGTGTAGCCGGAAGGAACAACGATGGACGGGTAGCCTGATCTTGAAGTAATTCTTGCGCCAAAATCGGCCGGGAACAGCAGTGCATCCAGCTGGTGCTCTTTCATGGTTGCGTCGATCCCCAGCTCTTTGCAGAGCCGCAGATCGGTGGCCCGGTCGCGCAGATAATTTGGCTCGGTCATCGTACCCGAGGAAGTGTACTCGGCATCAATCAGGGTTGATTGTCCATAGCGCAGCGTCTCCTGCGGATGGGCATGGTTGAAGTCGATAATATCCTTCAGCGTCCGTATTTTTGCGCCGGCTCCAAGCTTGGCCAGATAGGCATTCAGAGAGGTTTTGAATTCATTCAATACCACAGAGGAATATTTAATCTCGCGCGCGGTGCGGATATCAGCTGGGTCAATAATGATTGCCCCAAGCTCGCGCATCTTCGCTACAGAAGCGTTGAAGAGCGCCAGCTGTTCTTCCGTCAGCTCTTCAAAATAATAATCCCGCGGAATCCCGATCCGCGCCCCCTGCAGCCCGTCCGGGTCAAGAAAAGCGGTATAGTCCTCATGCACCCTGCCGGTGCTTGTCCCCATAGCAGCATCGCTGTCATCCCGGCCGAGCATGGCGTTCAGCAGCAGAACGGCGTCGCGGACGGTTCTGCCCATCGGGCCGGCCGTATCCTGTGTGTTCGACAGCGGCAGAATGCCGGAACGGCTGAGCAGTCCGACGGTCGGCTTGATGCCTACGATCGAGCCGAGATTGCCGGGATTAAGGATCGACCCCGATGTTTCAGTGCCCACTGACACCGTGCAGAAATTGCAGGCAACGGCGACGGCGGATCCGGCGCTGGAGCCGCCGGTCGGTGTGGAGATATTATAGGGATTCAGCACCTGTCCGCCGCGCGAGCTGTAGCCTGAGGGCATTCCGTTCGTCATGAAATTGGCGAACTCCGTCATGTTGGCTTTGCCCATAATAACAGCTCCGGCTTCGCGCAGCTTCTGTACAATGAAGGCATCCTCGCCGGCAAAAGAATCCGCAAGCGCCAGCGATCCGGCGCTGGTATGCATTTTATCCCCCGTATTGATGTTGTCTTTGAGCAAGACCGGAATCCCGTGCATCGGGCCCCGTGGTCCCTGCAGTGTACGTTCCCGATCCAAAGCTTCGGCGATGAACAGCGCATCCGGATTGATCTCCAGCACAGAGTTGATCGTCAGGCCGTTTTTGTCATGCTCGGCAATGCGCTCGTAATACATGAGAACCAGCTGTCGTGAAGTGATTTCTCCGGCGGCAAGTGCGGTTTGAATTTCGGGAATGGTAGCCTCTACAATTTCAAAACTCATGCGGGTCCACGCTTCTTTCTCTCTTTGGATTGGTTGGTCTTCCATTCATCTAACCATAGATTGCAGCGTGTAGATAGAGTGAATTGCAGTTTTGTAACGGCAGACAGCCTAATTTTGGTGTATAATCCCATATAAAGTTTATACGGGAGGATTACATTGTGAAGAAGTGGGTAAAAGGTATGCTGGCTGCATTGATCGCGGTTAGCCTGGCTGGCTGTGCGGATGGCGGTCCGTCAGAGAAGCAGGAGAAGGAAGCGGAGAAGCTGATAGACAGAATCGCTGAAGCGGGCGGTTCGCTGAACAGCTATGTACAGGAGTCGCATTCCCGGATATCAACCGGCATATCACCGGACACTAAGGCTGCCGAGTATACCTCGGAGACAACAACAACGTCTGAGTATATTCTCGACCCGCTGCAGATGCATCAGGCCGGCTCGATGATCATAGGAGATAAGGAACCTGCGGATACGGAGTCGTATTTTACGGATGACGGCTATTATATGTTTTTGGAGGGCTTGTGGCGGAAGATGCCTGACTCTTTTCTGGAAGATTTGAAGCTAACGGTGCAGGTACAGTCCAGTCCTGTACGGCGGATGGAGATGCTCAAGACGATTCTGCCTTACGTGACCGTATCGGAGACAGGGGAGGAATATATCCTGAGCGCACAGCTGTCCGGTGACCAGACGAAGGATCTGGAGGACTTTTACAAGCTTCAGTACAGTAGTGAAGAACTGGCTCTTCAACAGCTTGAGCTGCTCAAGAGCATGAGCCTTGAATACCGCGTAGATAAGCAGACGTACTGGCCGACGGGAACAACCGAAGAGCTGGTAATCAAAGAAATGCTGGACGGGGAAGGAACATACAGGGAAGTGAAGCAGGAGGCTGCCATGAGCCAGTATAACACCGTTAAGGAAATAGTAGTTCCTGAGGAAGTGCTGAAGGCTGCGGAATAAGCGGGGAGGACAGGCATGCTGCCGAAAAAGACGATACAAATTTCGCCCCGTTGAATATGCAATCCGGGCAAGCGGTAGACGTTGAGTAACAACCAAAAAAACCTGTACCCCGCAGCATCCGCTGCAGCGTACAGGTTTTTTGATGCCTCACAGCGGAGTTTTTAGTTCCCTGCCGGGCGGAAGCCCTCTTCCGCCAGATATTCTTCAGCTTCTTCAATGGTTTCAAAAGCCATCTCCAGCTGCAGACCGGCGTAGAGGTACCACAGATCCTCTTCAAATCTGAGGCTCAGCGTGTTGCCGTCAGCGTTAACCCAAAGGGACTCCGCGTCAGCAGCTGCCGCCGCTTTTTTCTTGCGTTTGCTTGTTGCAGGAGCCTCCGGAATATACATGGACAGGGAGGCGATGGAAGCCTCGATGAGCTCGCGCAGCTCGGCTTCGGAATATTCACGGATATTCACCAGCCCTTTGCCGTCCGTCTCGTAGCCCCGCAGCAGCCCGGCATAGACAAAGCCGTTGCCGTTCGGATGCAGATGGGAGGCGACGGTCTTCTTCTCATGCCGGCTTCCCTCGAAATGGTAGTTCACCCGGCCGAGCGAGACATTTCTGCGCTCAAGCTCAGGGTATGAATCAAAGATCGCTAATTTCTGTTCAAAAGTAAGCATAGACAGCCTCCGGTTCACGGTTCATCTTAATGTAAAGCCCGTGCAAGTGATTATACCATGTGCGCAGGCTGCGGTACTACTGGTTCGCCCGCGCGGTGCCATTGCTTCCGCGCCTGCACGGGCGCTAGGGCTGAAGCGGCAGCGTGAGCACAAACGTACAGCCTTCAGCCGGAGGTTCGCCGAGCATGAGGGTGCCGCCCATTGCCTCGGCCAGCAGGCGGCTAAAGGTCAGGCCAAGCCCCAGGCCGCGCAGCTGGCTCTGCTTGCTGCTGCTGCGGAAGAAGGCCTCGAAGACCCTGTCCCTGATATCCGGGGCTATACCTGGTCCGTCATCAGTGATGCAAATCTCCGCATATCCCCGTGGAACCATGCTGAGCTTAACCGTCAGCTGCAGCGGCTCTCCCGCTGGTGCGGCCTGCACGCTGTTGTTCAGCAGATTGACAATAATCTGCTGGATGCGCAGCGGATCACCCCGCACATACAGCGGCTTCTCCGGCAGCTCAAGCACCGGCTCAATCACCTCTTCGGCCTGTGTCAGCCTCCACTGGTAGATGATTTCCGACAGGAGCGGAACTGCGTCTATCCTGTCATGACGGACAGCAACGATGCCGGCGGTCAGGGCGTTGTAATCCAGCAGATCGGCGACCATGCGCTGCAGCCGGCCCGCCTCCAGCAGGGCGATGTCGAGGAACTCATCTGCCTCGTCACCCTCAACGACACCCTCCCGCACGGCGTGGACCAATCCCTTGATGGAGGTGACCGGCGTCTTCAGCTCATGGGATACTCCGGCCAGCATGACCGCCCGGGACTGCTCGAACTGCTGCAGCTTGCCGGACATCTCCTGGAAGGAGACAAGCAGCTCATGAATCTCCCGCTCTTTGGCTCCTGTATCCAGAATGATGTTATATTCACCGTTGCTGATCTGCGAAGCGGCTGCTGCTACCCGCTGAATCGGTTTGGCCAGCTTGCCGGATAACAGATAGATGGTCAGCCAGCTGAGAATAATCAGGAACAGAACAATGATGGAGAAGAAAATAATCTCCTCCTGCGGAATATGCCGCAGCGAGCGTTTGGACTGAAGCACGATAACCTGCCCCAGTGTCTCGCTGCCTTCCCGGATCTGGGCAACTGCGGCCTTGAATTCCGGACTGCGGGCATCCGTCAAGGTGTCGTTAAGCTTGTAATGCATCTCTTCCTGGGTCAGCGGCGGATCGGAGAACAGCAGCTTGCCCGCCGGGTCCGTAACAATGACGCACATTTCCAGTGATACCTTGAAGAACCGCTTCCGGTCTTCGACCAGCTTGGCCAGCGTCGGGCTGATCTGCATCGTCCCGTCGCTGCTGACGCTGCGGTCGGCAATTTCCTGGGCCAGCAGGCCGGTCGTCTGCATCCGGTTGTTCATCGCTTCCTGCTGAATCCACCAGAAGGTCAATAGCGCCGTCAGCAGCAGCCCGGTGCTGATAATGATGATGTAGCGGAGCGTCCAGTAGGTGAGAATGGAGGTGCGTTTCCGCGGTTTTGTTATTCGGTCCATAGCTGATACCCCGTCCCGCGCAGGGTGCGGATTTCCCCTTCTGAAGCAGGCCAGTGCGAGAGTGCCTGCCGCAGCCGTTTGATCGACAGGTCAACAGCGCGGTCACTGCCGTCATAGTCCATCTCCCACACCTGCTCAATCAGCTGGTCCCGGGTGCAGATCTGGTTTGGCCGTTCAGCCAGAAACAGCAGCACGGACATGTCGCGCGGGCTGAGATTGACCTCTGCCCCGTTCAGGAAGATGCTGCGTGCGCTGAAGTCAACGAACAGGCTGCCGAAATGGCGCTTGCCGCTGCCGTCAGACCACTGGGAAGGGCGGCGCAGCACCGCATTTACACGGGCGACGACCTCCTCGGGAATAAACGGCTTGGACATATAGTCGTCCGCACCGCCGTCAAGCCCGGCCAGCCGGTCCTTGATGCCGTCCCGGGCAGTCAGCATGATGACCGGGCAGCTGCTGATTTTGCGGATCTGGCCCAGCAGCTCGAAGCCGTCCATTTCCGGCAGCATAATGTCTAGCAATATAAGGGAAGGAGGCGATCCCCCGAACACTTCGAGTGCCGTCCGCCCGTCGGCGGCACGGGTGACGTGGTAGCCCGCTTTTTTCAGGTAGGCGCTGAGCACGCGGGCAATGGCTTCTTCATCTTCAACAATCAGAATGGATTTCATGTCATAGCCCTCCTTTTGCGGACTGATCAATCCGAAGTACTTAAAATCACGACCATTTTACCACATTCCACCGCAGGGTGCTTCGACTTATTCCCGACATATTGCTTTGCTAGAATGGGTTCAAGCCGGACAAGGCATAGAGAAAATACATGGATGGAGGAAATAATAATGAAGAAAACATGGATATGGGCAGCCGCAGGTGTCGTTGCCGCAGGAGCAATCACAGGCTTTGTACTTTTGAACAACAGCTTGGGCAATAACGTGGAGATCGAGTCGGTTATCCCTGCGCAGGAACAGACATCCGCTAACTCGGGTACAGCTGGTGCAAATACGTCAGAGACAGCAGGCACTGCGGTTACCGCAGAGCAATTGAACGGTGCATGGAGCGTAGCGGATACATCGAAGGTATACTGGTCGGTTACAACCTCCCAGGAAACAGTGAATTTTGTGAATCCGTCGGTTACAGGGACATGGAATGTTAATCTGGATGATGCAGCGGCAATGACCGGTGAAGGTGCAATTGAGATGAGTGCGCTGGATTCCGGAAACGGACAACGGGACGAGCATGTAAAAGCTGCTGATTTCCTGGATGCAGCCCAATTCCCGCAATCAACCTTCGTCGTAAGCTCCTTCTCCGAGCTGCCGGCCGAATGGACGGAAGGTACAGCGGTGCCTGTGCAGATGCAGGGAACACTGACCGTTAAGGGAATTGACAAGGACGTTGTTTTTGATTCGCAGGTGGTATACAGCGGAGGACAGCTTATGCTGTCAGGAACAACAACGGTTACCTTTGCCGACTTCGGCCTGACCAGTCCGCATAACATCGTAATGGAAACAGAGAATGACCTTGAGGTGCGTCTGGAGCTTGTGCTGAACAAGTAACGTTTAATATAAATGAACACTATTTTTATAAAATAACGCATGAAAAACCAGCCCGTTCCGCTTCAGGAACGGGCTGGTTTTTGTATGATGTGCCTGTGAATTAATAAATTGTAAGCGTGGAGTCCTTCCCGGAGAATCACGGCAAACTCTTGAGAATCTGCTGGATAACAGATCATTATAATAGCCAGTACAGCTAATCTCCCTGCTCCTGATCCGTTCCAGCTCCGTCTGCCGCTGCACCTTCCGCCGTGCTCTCCGCCTGCGGAAGGCTCTTCTTGGGTATACCGTCCAGGCCGTATTCCCAGTCATAGGCGTCAAAAATTTTGCGGGCTACCGGAGCAGCACTGTTGGAGCCGAAGCCCCCTTCAGGGATAACTACAGCGACCGCGAGCTTGGGCTTGTCGCGCGGGGCAAAGGCGATGAATACGCCGTTATCGGCCAGGTGGCTGCTTTTATTTTCATAATATTCCTGCTGGGACGTACCGGTCTTGCGGGCAAAGTCATACGGGAAATCCTCAAACGCAGTAACGCTCGTGTTCATGCCCTTGATGATTTCGTTCCAGTAAGCATTGTTAAAAGTAACCTCGCTCAGCACCTCGCGGCCGAAGGCTTTGACGGTGTTGCCGGCCGGATCGGTGATTTTGCTGACCAGCTGCGGTTTAATCCGTACACCCCGGTTAGCCAGTGTGGAAGCATACTGGGCAAGCTGCAGCACGGTATACCGTCCCTGCTGTCCGAAGGAGGCATAGACCAGTGCAGACTGGGGACTCCCGTTCTCCGCTTCTTTGAAATAGTTAATTACGCCCTTATGCTCCTTCGGTAATCCGCTCTCCGGCGGCTCGCCAAGCCCGAACTCCTTCATATACTTATCCCATACATCGACGCCCTTGGAGCCATACTTCTCGTAGAGTTTTTTGCCGACCATATCAATCATAAAGACGTTGGAGGATTTCTCGATGGCTACAGCCGGAGATTTAAAGTACCCGTAGGCATGGCCGCCGGAATTGCGGACCGTAGTTTCATAACCGGCCCGCCCGAAGGTGGTGCTCCCTTTGTCGGTATAGCTCGTACCGGTTGTGATGAAGCCTTCATTCAGCCCGATTAGTACGGTCAGCGGCTTGATTACCGAACCGAGCAATACCGCCGAGTCAAAATTATGACCTGAACGGCCTGAGGAAATCGGAGTCACTGCACCGTTCTGATAATTCAGCATCAGCTCGTTCCACACGTCAGCAGGCATCGTGCCTGTAGTCCACAGGTTGGTATCATAATCCTCCATACTTGCCATCGCTACAACGTTACCCGTATCGACCTCCATTGCCACCGCATAGCCGGTTTTGGCGTCACGGTGAACTTTTCCCTGCACAGGATTACTGTGAACCCACTTGATCTGATCGAGAATAGCCTGCTCGGTTTTGAGCTGAATGTTCTTGTCGATGGTAGTCCACAGATCATTGCCTTTCACGGGAGGAACGGTTGCCTCGATCCCTTCAGCCATGTTCTTGGCGTTCACCCCAACGGAGATGTAGCCGTTACGCCCGCGCAGCTCGCGCTGATACTGCAGCTCAAGCCCGTCGAAGCCGACAAATTCATCATCACGGTAGGAGAGGCCGGGGTCACCATCTTTTTTCATGGCGGCAAGAATGTTCTTGTAAATATCCAGACTGTTCGATTTCTTGAAGGTTTTGATATAGCCGACTGTCTGCACAGCTACCGTGTCCGGGTCATAATGGCGTTCGTCCTCCTCGCTGACTGTGAGGTTCGGATACTTGTCTTTGTGTTCCATAAAATAAGCAATTTCCTCTTTAGTGAGACCGCGTTTGACCGGCCGCAGCATGAAGCCTGAATACACCTTGGAATCAAGGTCCATCGCTTTGAGGATAGCCGCTTTGGTCAGCACCTGATCCTCAGGCACCTTAGCGCCGTATTTGGCAAAATCAGCAGCCAGCCCGGCAGCCAGCAAATCCGCTTTGGCAACGGCCTCGGGAGTCCGTGCGGTAATGCCGGTGGCTTTGTCAGTAGCGGTCTGGGCGTATTCGGCCGTCAGGGAAAAATAGAGCGTCTGCACCGGAGTCGAATAAGCCAGCTGCTCTCCGCCTTTTGCGAAAATGGTCCCGCGGATGGAGGCAAGCGGCACATTTTTGGTATCGCGGCTGGCCTCTGCCTCAGAAAGGGTGGGGCCTTCGACAAATTGAAGAATAGCCAGACGGACAATAATAATGCAGAATATAATAAACGTGCTGAAGAAAAAGATATTGATGCGCAGACTGAGTGACTGGTTCGGTTTGGGTTCATCCTTCATAACATTGGGCTTGAATATGTCTTTCACATTTAGCCTCCCCGCAGAAGTATCTGCTCTATCAATCTATGAACCATCGAAACGGTATATAGATCATATTTTACCATAATAAACCACTATATGGCATATTCCATCAATGCCGGGTAACGGGATAAAAGGAGCGAAAAATGATGATTGAAGTGGCTGCGGCGATTATCCATAATGAAGAGGGAAAGCTGCTGATCGCCCGGCGGAAGCCGGGCAAAGCGCAGGCCGGACTATGGGAGTTTCCCGGCGGCAAGCTGGAGGAGGGTGAGGATGCCCGGCAGTGTCTGCGCAGGGAGCTGATGGAGGAGCTGAATATCAGCATCCGGCCTTATGAGGCTTTTGGCAGCCATGAGCATGATTACGGCAGCCTGAGAATCAGGCTGATCGCCTGGAAAGCGGAATATACCGGCGGTGAGCTCCGGATGAGCGACCATGATGCCTGCCGCTGGGTGGAGAGGCATGAGCTGGCGGAATATGACTTTGCCCCGGCGGATCTGCCCTTTGTGGAGCGGCTGATAAGGGACAAAAAGAACAGCTGAAAGGCGGATGATCGATTGTGACTGAATACAACAAGCTTGTCAGAGACGGTATTCCGGCGCTGATTGCTTCGCAGGGTAAGACATGTGCTACAAGGATAATGGACACCGGAGAATACATACAGGCACTGAGGGAGAAGCTGCGCGAGGAGATGGAGGAATATTTCACGGCTGAGCAGGACAAGCATGCGCTGGAGGAGTTGTCTGATCTGCTGGAGGTGATCCGGGCGCTTGCTGAGGTTCATGGCGGACACAGCGGGCTGCTTGAGCAAATACGTGCAGGGAAGGCGGCACAGCGGGGCGGGTTTAATAACCGTGTTTTTCTGCTGCATGCGGAGGATTAACCGGATGTTCAAGAACAGAATGACGTTTTCGCTTAGTGCCGTTGCCGCCACGATTCCAATACTGCTCTATCTGTATCTATACAAGCGGATGCCCGATTTTGTACCGGTGCATTACGACGGCGCCGTAGCAGACAGGTTCGTATTGAAGGGAAGCTATGAGGTCATACTTATCAGTCTGCTCGGCTGGCTGGGCTTTGGAATTATCCGTCTGCTGCAGCAGCTGCTTCGCCGGGTGTTTCTGCGCAGCTATATCGAGAATCTGGCGCTGATACACCGGTTGTGGAATGCAGCCACACTGCTGGTAACAGTCTTGTTCTCGGCACTGGGCGTATTTGCGCTGCTGGCTATGGTCTGAGCCGGCGGCAATCTTTTACACATGAGTTGCAGTTTGATAGAATCATTAGGAATCACAAGAATCCGGCAGGAGGGGACAATAATGACAAACGATAACGCTTACAAGATAAAATGGGGGATTCTCAGCACCGGCTGGATTGCCCATAAGTTTGCAACGGACCTGGCTCATGCCACTAATGGTATCGCTTATGCCGTCGGATCACGCTCGCAGGAAAGTGCGGATGAATTTGCCCGGAACCATGGCATTCCGGTGGCTTATGCTACCTATGAGGAGCTTGTCAGCGATCCGGAGGTGGATGCCATCTACATCGGGACTCCGCATCCGTTCCATAAAGAGAATGCGCTGCTGGCCCTGCGCGCCGGCAAGGCGGTACTCTGCGAGAAGCCGTTTACGGTGAACAGTGCAGAGCTTGAAGAGGTTGTAGCTTACGCCCGTGAACACAAGCTGTTCCTGATGGAAGCCATGTGGAGCCGCTATATTCCGGCCATCGTGAAGGTGCGGGAATGGATCGCAGCAGGCCGGATCGGGGATGTCCGTCTGGTCAAGGCTGACCTCGGCTTCCGCTCAGACTGGAATCCGCAGGGAAGACTGCTTAATCCTGAACTGGGCGGCGGCGCGCTGCTGGATGTCGGCATCTATCCGGTATCCTTCGCTTCCATGATCCTGGGGCCGCATCCGGAGTCAGTATCCAGTACTGTACATATCGGGGAGACCGGAGTGGATGAGCACTTCTCGCTGCTGCTGTCCTACGAGGGCGGTAAAAGCGCTTCGCTGAACGGCGGAATCCGGCTCAAACTGACGGAGGAAGCGCATGTCTTTGGAACCGATGGCTATATTGTTGTCAAAGATACGCTGGTGAATCCGCGGGCAGCTGAGCTGTACATCGGCGGGAAGATGGCAGAGTCCTTTGAGCAGGAGCGTGCTTCGGACGGCTATTGCTTTGAGGCCGAGGAGGTAGGCCGCTGTCTGCAGGCTGGCCTGACCGAAAGTCCTGTTATGACGCTGGATGAGTCCGTTGCCATTATGAAGCTGCTGGATCAGGTCCGGGCCCAGTGGGGGCTTAAGTATCCGGGCGAAGAATAATTTCATGCTCTTATAATACCTGCGGCGGCTCTCAGAGAATGTGTTTAATAGCTCTGAGAGCCGCTTTATTACATCAACCATAAGGAGGATGAGTTTATGGCATTAAGTAAAGACCGCTATCGGGGATGCCTGCACGGGCTGGCCGCTGGGGATGCGCTCGGAACCACGGTGGAGTTCAAGGCTCCCGGCACCTTCGCGCTTATGGAGGATATGATCGGAGGCGGGGTATTCGGGCTGCAGCCGGGACAATGGACGGATGACACGTCCATGGCACTCTGTCTGGCGGAAAGCCTGCTGGAACAGCAGGGCTTTGATCCCGCCGACCAGATGAGGCGGTACCTGAATTGGTTCCGCGAGGGCCACCTGAGCAGCACCGGGGAATGCTTCGACATCGGTAATGCTACGCGGGCAGCGCTGCTGAGGTATGAGTCCGGCGGGGAGCCTTACAGCGGCTCGGACAATCCTCTGGCCGCCGGAAACGGCTCGATCATGCGGCTTGCGCCTGTTGTGCTGTTTTATGCGGCTGATCCGGCTGAGGCCATCCGCTATGCGGCGCTCAGCTCCAGGACTACCCACGGAGCAGCGGAATGCCTCAGCGCCTGCCGCCTGATGGCCGCCTATATTCTGGCCGGCCTGCACGGCTGGAGCAAGGAGGAAATGCTGGCTCCGGGAGCCTTGGCCGGCTGGCTTAAAGAGGAGGAACTGACCCCGCACATCCTCGATATCAAGCGCGGCTCCTACAAGCGTAAGAAGCCGCCGGAAATTCAGGGCAGCGGATATGTTGTGGAATCACTGGAGGCGGCGCTATGGGCATTTCACCATTCAGAGAGCTTTGCTGAAGGAGCGCTGCTTGCCGTTAATCTGGGCAATGATGCTGATACGACCGGAGCGGTATACGGCCAGATTGCCGGAGCTTATTACGGGCTCAGCGGCATCCCGGAAGGCTGGGTGTCGAGGCTTGCCATGCGCAGTCTGATCGACGATTACTCGTTGCGGCTCTGCAGGGAACCATGAATTGCCGGCTGCAGCCGGCGCTGTGGCTGGATGAGATAACCGCACTCCGGAGAAACTAGGGGAAATAACCTTAGGAGAGTGAAGCAGGATGGCAAGAAGAAGCCGGAAATATGCAGTGCCGGGGGTTGCGCAGGGCATGCAGAACTTCAAAGCGGATGTAATGAGGCGCGAAGGTTACGCGGTGGATCCGAATCACCCGGATGATGTGAAATATGAGGTAGCCAAGGAGCTTGGCATTCCGCTGCAGTCCGGCAATAACGGCAACCTGACAACCGAAGAGGCCGGGCATATCGGCGGCAGAATCGGCGGCTCCATGGTCAGGGAAATGATCCGCCTGGCCCAGGAGCAGCTTGCAGAGAAAGGGCAGTCCTAAATAGCAGTATTCATAGCATTAATCACGTACAGCTGTACCGGTTCTGACGGCCAGCGGCAGCTCAACGCGGATCTCGAGAATTCCGCTTTGGATGGTTGCTCCGGCCGCTCCGCCCATCTGCTCCGCCAGCAGCCTGACAATCGACAAGCCCAGTCCGGAGCCGCCGCTTCTGGCTTGATCACCGGTATAAAAACGCTCGAACAGCCGTCCGGCATTCACGGAAGAAGCACTGTTGACCGGATTACTGAACGACAGGACGCCACGGCTGCCGTCCTCAGATAATATAACTTTCACCGTAAGGATACCGTCTGCATGCTGAATTCCGTTACGGATCAGGTTGTGTATGATTCTGGACAGGTGTTCTTTATCTGCACACACGAATACCGGCGCTGCTTCCACAAGCTCAACTCCAAGCCGGCGCTCCTCAAGTACAGCGACGGAAGCGGCAAGGCATTCAGCTGTGTCATTGCTCAGGTTGATCTCCTGTATGATCAGCTCAGGCTCAGTCTGCAGCAGATAGGAGTATTCAAAAAAATGATCGATCAGCTGCCCCAGCGCCTGTGCATGCTTTTGCGCTGTCTGCAGCTTTTTCTGCTGTCCGGAGGTTAGACCCTCGTCTATCACCAGCTGCTGATATCCCCTGATCGCTGTTAGCGGAGTACGCAGGTCATGAGAGATGTTCGCGATCAGCTCCCGGAGCTCCCGCTCCTCCTGAATGCCTTGAAGACGGAGCATCTCCTCCGCCTTCAGGCATTTATTAATGTGACCCGCGAGCAGCGTCAGCTCCTTGTTCATCAGGGCAAGCCGGAGCGGCTGGCGGGTATTCTCCCTCAGGCGTTTGTCCAGCTGCCGGTTGATGCTCTGCAGCTGCCGCCGGATCAACAGATTGTGCCAGGCTAGCCCGGCTATTAAGATAACGGCAGTTATTCCGGCGGCAAGAAGCAAATAGCCCACAACCCTTCCTTGTAATCCTATTTTAGCTCAGTTCTGCGGAACACCAGATACGATAGTCCAAGCATTACAGCAGCAAAGCCCGCACTAACCAGAATAGCAGTAAGCATATCACCTGCTGCCGTAGCCGGTGTGATGAAAATATAATTTTCCCCATACGGCGTTACAGCCAGCACTCGCTTAAGCACTGGAAGACGTGTACTTAACTGCATTAATTGTCCCGTAAGCATCGAGAATCCGTAAGCAATAGCGACCACAATAACCGGCTTTTTAATCCAAAAAGCGACAGGCAGACAGATGCTCAGCTGTGCTGCGTATACGATAAGCAGACTCAGTATAACAGTCAGCATTTTGGGAGCCCCTGCGGCGCTGCTGCCGCTCGTCAGCACATTCAGGAATCCGAGAGCCGCTGAGCCCATACTGAATTCAGCACCGGTGCCCAGCGCAATCCAGGTAATGACGGCATAAGGGAGGAGCAGCAATACAACCATTAGGCTGAGTACAGCCGCTTTTCCGGCAAGCACTGTAAACCGGCTATACCCGTTCGCAACCGCATCATGGATTGTTTTGTTGTCCAGATCACCGCAAACCAGCAGCCCGGCAGCAACCCCGCCGAGAATGCTGATGACATTTACATCAGAGAACAGGAAGCCAAGGCCGGTGGCACCGGCATCCAGACTGCCGTTCGGGATCAGGCGGGCAAAGACCGCCATCACCGCTGCACACACTGTTGTTATGGCAAGGAGAAGCTTGAGTGCCGCGGATTTGCGCAGCTTGAACAGATCGGCCTGAATAAGGTTAAGCATGTGAATCACCGCCAATCAGGGACAAAAAGTAGTTCTCCAGCGTATCGCCCTGGACTGAAAATTCCGATACAAGCACACCGTTATCATGCAGCGCCCGGCTTACCTTTTCCTTATCCTGTACATAATCATACAGCTTGATGGAACGGTCCGGCATAACCGTATACCGGGTTGTATGGAGCTGCAGCTCCAGAATGCCTGCAACCTTCTCCGGCTGGTCACTGCCGATGCGGAGGTACTGCCTGCAGTTTTCATCCAGCTGCTCCAGGGTAAGGCTCTCTCTGATCCGGCCCTGATGCAGAAAAATATAATCAGTCGCCGTCTGGTACAACTCGGGCAGATTATGGCTGGAGATCAGGATGGTGAGCTGCTGCTCTCCGCACAGCCGCTTCAGCAGTTCGCGGATTTCGACGACGCCCAGCGGGTCAAGCCCGTTGATCGGCTCATCCAGAATCAGCAGCTCCGGACTCCCAAGCAGGGCAATGGCAATGCCCAGACGCTGCTTCATGCCAAGGGAAAAGTCTCTGGCTTTCTTTTTGCCGGTGCCGGATAGTCCGGTCAGCTCCAGCAGCTCCTCCTCAATGTCCCGCCCGGGAATCCCGCGCATCAGCCGGTAAAACCGCAGATTATCCCTTGCGCTCATATGGGGAACGTAACCGGGATGCTCGATCATACAGCCCAGTCTTTTCCGCTCTGCCTGAAGAGCGCGTTCCCCTGTATGCCCGAACAGCTCAAGCATCCCCCCAGTCGGATAAGACAGCCCGGCTACAAGGCGCATCAGGGTCGTTTTGCCGGCCCCGTTCTGGCCGATCAGCCCGTAGATTTTACCGGACTCCATTGAGATGGAGGCTTCGTGCAGTGCGGCGGAGGCGTTGCCGTATTGTTTGGTGAGCTTGTGTGTTCTGAGTACATAGGATTTCATCAGTTAACCTCTCCTTCCTGACAACAGAATAAGTCCCGGTGGTTAAGAAAAGGTTAAGAATATTCATTATAACGCGGTCCGGCCTGCTTATTCTTTATTCAGCCGGTAGCCCAGCCCCCAGACGGTTTCGAGGTACTCGTGTGCGGGGTTCACCTTCTTCAGCTTACTGCGCAGGTTACTCATATGCGTCTTTACCGCGTTGTCATCCCCAAGGTATTCATCCCCCCAGAGTGATTCGTACAGATTGGCTTTGGTAAAAACCTTGCCTTGGTTCGTCATCAGCAGCTCGAGAATGCTATACTCCTTGGCCGTCAGCTCGAGTACAGCTCCTGCGGCGTTTACCCGCTTACTGCCGCTGTCCAGCACCAAGTCCTTATAACGGCTTATCGCTGCAGCCGCAGACTGTTTACCGGAGCGGCGCAGACTGGATTCCACCCTGGCGGCAACCTCGCCCAGATCAAACGGCTTAGTAATATAATCATCCGCGCCGAGCTTCAGCAGACCGATTTTGGTGCTGACCTGATCCTTGGCAGAGATGATGATGACCGGGATGTCGGTGATGGTCCGCGCTTCCGCCAGAAGCTCATCCCCGTTCAGAAAAGGAAGCATAATGTCCAGCAGGAGCAGATCATAAGGGTTACTGCGGATGGCCTTGAGCCCGTCCGGGCCGTTGTATGCGGAAGTAACCGTATAACCGGCCCTTTGCAAAGCTTCCGCCAGCAGGAGATTGAGGTCCTCCTGATCTTCTATGATTAGAATGTTTGGCATTTGTGGAGTTCTCCGATCTTAAATGATGCTTGCTTTTGCTTTACGCGATAAGGCTTGGCTGCGTGCATTAGTATTTTAATGTTACATTATATCTTTGATTAATTGGTGTGAAAAATGTAGTGTTCAGCAGGCCGAAAAGCTGAGAAGTGGCACATATATGGCTAGTTGGGGGAAATGAGAGGCAAAAGTGCCTCTGAATCCGGCACATTTGGCTAAACGGGCGAAATAAGAGGCAAAAGTGCCTCTGAATCCGGCGCATATAGCTGAATGGGTGAAATGAGAGGCAAAAATGCCTCTGAATCCGGCGCATTTAGCTGAAAGGGCGAAATAAGAGGCAAAAATGCCTCTGAGTCTGGCACATTTGACTAAATGGGCGAAAGGAGAGGCAAAAATGCCTCTGAATCCGGCACATTTGGCTGAATGGGCGAAAGGAGAGGCAAAAGTGTCTCTGAATCCGGCGCATTTGGCTAAACGGGCGAAAGGAGAGGCAAAAGTGCCCTTGAATCCGGCACATTTGGCTGAATGGGCGAAAGGAGAGGCAAAAATGCCTCTGAATCCGGCACATTTGGCTGAATGGGCGAAATGAGAGGCAAAAGTGCCTCTGAATCCGGCGCATTTGGCTAAACGGGGGAAAGGAGAGGCAAAAGTGCCCTTGAATCCGGCACATTTGGCTAAATGGGCGAAATAAGAGGCAAAAATGCCTCTGAATCTGGCACATATGGCTAAATGGGCGAAAGGAGAGGCAAAAATGCCTCTGAATTCGGCACATTTGGCTAAATGGGCGAAAGGAGAGGCAAAAGTGCCTCTGAATCCGGCACATTTAGCTGAATGGGCGAAAGAAGAGGCAAAAATGCCTCTGAATCCGGCGCATTTGGCTAAACGGGGGAAATGAGAGGCAAATGTCCCCAAACGTCCGGATTCCACCGCCAAAGGTCCGGATAATGCCGCCAAAACATTTTAATATAAAAGTGCTTCCGCAATACGCGTTCATATTCTATGATCCGCAGGCAGCGCTCAGATTGTTACACACGGGAGGGAAGTATAATGTTAAAAAGGTTAAGCAACGGCAAATTTTTGATCTATCTTCTGGTAATCGCGCTTGTGGCGCTGCAGTTTCCGGGAGCTCCACGGGTTCTGGCGGCAGCACAAGTGTATGAAGCGGAGTCGGCTGTACTGTCCGGAGGGGCGGCGTCCGCGTCCGACCATTCCGGCTACACCGGGACCGGATTCGCGGGCGGGTTCACGGACAGCAATAAAGGAAATGCTTCAGCGAAGTTTAATGTAAACGCTTCCTCGGCAGGGAACTACACGGCTGCTCTAAGATACGCCAACGGCACGGGCTCCGCCAAAACCTTAAGCCTGTACGTGAACGGCACCAAGCTGAAGCAAATATCGCTTCCAGCCACAGCCGGCTGGAGCAGCTGGGCCATTGCCTCAGAGACGGTTGCCCTGAGTGCAGGCAGCAGCACAATCACCTACAAGTTTGATACAGCAGACAGCGGCAACGTTAATCTGGACAATCTGTCGCTGGATCTGTCCCAGGGAGCCAATTTGGCTCTTAACAAAAGCGTTACCGCAAACAACACCGTCTCCGGTTTTCCCGCAGCTAATGCGGTGGACGGAAATGCATCCAGCTACTACGAGGGGGCAGCTAACAGCTACCCTAACACGCTGACCGTTGATCTGGGCAGTACGCAGACGGTTCATACCGTTCAGCTCAAGCTTCCGTCCGCCTGGGGGACAAGAACGCAGACCCTGTCTGTACAGGGCAGCACGAATAATACCTCCTACAGCACGCTTGCCGCTTCCCAGACTTATACCTTTAACCCGGCTGCGAACAACACGGTATCCATTACCTTTACAGCAGCTTCAGCCAGATATATCAGAGTGAATTTCACAGCAAACAGCGGGGCAACGGGGGGCCAGGCTGCAGAGCTTGAGGTATACGGCTCAGGCACAGTTACCCCGACCCCTGCACCGACGGCGACACCTGCCCCAACGGCCGCACCGACAGCGACACCGACACCGGTGCCGACCGCAACACCAGTACCAACAGCCACGCCGGTTCCAACACCTACGCCATCGGCGGGAGCATTTGGAGCAATGATGCCTTACGACACCTACGAAGCTGAAAATGCCGCCTACACCGGCGCACTCATCGGTCCGTCAACTACAGCCGGAGAGCTTGCTTCCGAAGCCTCGGGCAGAAAAGCGGTCAAGCTGACCGCAGCAGGCCAGTACGTGCAGATTACGCTCGCCAAGCCTGCACAGGGTATAACAATCCGCTATGCGATCCCGGATAATGCGTCCGGAACGGGCATAGAGTCGGCGGTCAGCATGTACGTGGGCGGAACGCTTTTCAAAGACATCAATCTCACCTCCAAATACAGCTGGAACTACGGGGAATGGGGGACAGAGGGCGGAGAGGTACGCTGGTCCAACAATCCGAATGCGGCTTCGACCACACCTGCACATATGTACGATGAAGTGTCTGTACTGCTCGATACAGTCTATCCGGCCGGAACGGTCATCAAGCTGCAGCGGAATGCGTCCAATCTGAATTTTGGCTCGACCGCTTATGTTACGGTAGATTTGCTTGAAACAGAAGCCGTTCCTGCTGCGCTCGCTATGCCGTCCAACTATGTAGCTGTTACCTCATATGGTGCTGTGGCAAACGACGGTGCAGATGATACGGTGGCTTTTAACAACGCAATTGCTGCTGTCAAAAACTCCGGCGGCACCTACAAGGGCGTATGGATTCCGGCGGGAACCTTTCATCTGAACAATGGTAACAAAGGCGCCGGCTATGACGGCAGCGGAACAAGACTGTACCTCGACAGCGGGGTATCCGTAAAAGGGGCAGGCATCTGGCACTCCACCCTGTCCGGCAATTATGCGGGCTTTTATCTGAGAGGCGGAAATGTAACCCTGTCCGATTTCAAAATCAGCGGCAGCGACATCATCCGTGACGATTACAATGGGCTCACCGCTGTCGAGGGCAACGGTACGAATTCGCTCATAACCAACTTGTGGATCGAGCATGTAAAAGTAGGCTTCTGGTTCACCAATCAGACGGATAACGTTACCGCATCCAATTCCAGAATCCGCAATGTCTGGGCGGACGGCGTCAACCTGCACCGGGGCACATCAAACTCTACCGTAACGAACAACTCGGTGCGGAACAGCGGCGACGACGGCATGGCTATGTGGTCTGACACGTTCCTCAATACCAATAACACGTTCAGCTACAATACGGTGCAGCTTCCGACCTTGGCCAACAACATCGCCATTTACGGCGGCAAGGACAACAAGGTAATCGGCAACCTGCTTACGGACACTGTGCGGACAGGCGGCGGGATCTCTTTTGGCACCAATTTCAATCCTCCGTCCATGACCGGTACGCTGACTATTCAGGGGAATAAGCTGCTGCGTACAGGCTCGGCTCACCGTGACTACGGCTATCAGATCGGGGCCATCTGGGCTTACTGGCTGAACAACAGCGGCAAGGCGCAGAACCTCGCGGTTAATGTAAGCGGTAATACGATCCAGGACAGCACGTACTCGGGGATTTTTGTGGAAGAACCGGCTCCGAATATTTCAGTTACTTATGCCAACAATAGCATACTGAATTCCGGAACCTACGGCGTATATATCAACGGCTCGGCAACCGGCAGCTCGATGTTCAACAGCAATACGGTTACTGGTGCGCCATCGGGTAAATTTATGAATGCTTCTGCCGGCTTCACCGTCACAGGTTCGGGGAACAACTGGTAAGAGATGTTAGATAGAAAAGGCCATCCGGTTACGGATGGTCTTTTTGGCAATTACTTAGGAACCGGCGAATAGGGTGTGTGCTGAAATAGACGGATTTGACTTTCGGGTGGTATGTTATTACATATCAGGAAAAAGCTTTGTCCCGCCCTTCTAATCAAACTCTAATCTGGCTGCAAAGCCTTTCTCATCCTTTGTGGTATACCATTAAGCCGAACAATCACAAGGGATGGGGAGGAATAAGGTTATGAAAAAATCCGTGAAGGTTACAGCGGCGGGATTTGCGGCAGCTGTGCTGCTGTATGCAGGCTCTGGGTTCGGAAGCGGGGTGCTTGCCCGGCAGCTGGATGAGGCTGTTTTTGAAGCGAAGCCGGCCGGACAAGTGAAGACGCCGGTTACGGTTGAGGTGACAGAGTCGGGATATTCTTTTGACAAAGGGACTACCCGCATCAAATCGGGCGCTGACACAAAGATGATTGCCATTACCGGGGTGAACGGTTCCATTGAACTGAAGCAGGGCAGCGGGACACAGATAGAGGTACATACAAAGGTGGTAGTCGATCATGCATCCCGTCCAGAAGCGGAAGCTATCGCAGCCAAATGCGGAATTAAGGTACAAGAAGGCAAGGAGCTCAGCATAAAGACCTACGGGGAAGCAGCCAGCAGCCGCTATAATATCAGCATTCATCTGACGGTTACGCTGCCAAAGGTTGTTAAAGCCGGTTTGCAGGCAGAGCTTACTAATGGAAACGTGCTTTTGTCAAAAGTGACGGTGGGCGGGCTCATTACATTAACTGCGGATAACGGCAATATTACGGCAAAAGAGAGCGGGAGCGATCTGACCCTCCATACGGACAACGGGGTAGTTACGCTAGCGGGTGCCGGGAAAAGCGCAGCAGCCTCCGTGGTGAACGGAAACATTGATGCTACAAACGTTACAGGGCCGCTGGATATCCGGACTGTAAACGGCAATCTGTCTGTTGAGGATGCTTACTCGTCCATTAAGGCAGAAAGCGTAGCAGGCAATATTCATATTGAGTCTTCAAAAGTGGGCGGCCACTGGGACGTGTCCAATACCGCAGGTAATGTCAGCCTGGCCTGGCCTGAGCAGGCGGATGTGCAGGTGGAGGCAAGTGCAACATTCGGTAAGCCGGAAACGGATTTCCCGTTAACAGTAAAGGGCGGGAGAGTCAGCGGAACCATCGGCGCCGGAACGTATCGCATTGAGGCTTCATCGCTGGCCGGTTTGTCTCTTCAGCACAGCAATTAATTTGATATTGTGAGAAGGTGGAGTACCGTTTGAGTATGAAGGAGCATGTCCTGATTATTGAGGATGAAGCGGCCATGGTCCGGCTGCTGGAGCTGGAGCTGGCTTATGAGGGCTATGACATTACCGTTGCCAGAGACGGTCTGGCCGGTGCAGAGCAGGCAGTGCAGGGGAGCTATGATCTTATTCTGCTTGATCTGAACCTGCCGGGAATTAACGGAATTGAGGTCTGCAAAAGAATCCGCGCCGTCAAGCAGACGCCGATCATTATGATTACCGCGCGCGATACCATCAGCGAACGGGTGCGGGGGCTGGATACCGGCGCGGATGATTATGTGCCCAAGCCGTTCGCCATCGAGGAGCTGCTCGCCCGGATGCGCTCCCTGCAGCGGCGGCTGCAGCAGAGCCGGGAGCCGGAGGATCTGCTGGAAGCCAAGGACCTGTCGCTCAGCGCAGCTTCACACCGGGTAACCCGCACCGGTCAGGACATCGAGCTGTCACAGCGTGAATTTGAGCTGCTTCGCTGCCTGCTGCAGAACAAGAACCGGCTGATGAACCGGGAAGCGCTGCTGAATCTGGTCTGGGGCTATTCCTATGAGGGCGAAACCAATGTGGTGGATGTCTATATCCGGTATCTGCGCATGAAGGTGGATGAGGGCTACGCGGACAAGCTGATCCATACAGTCCGCGGGAGCGGTTATATTCTGAGGGACTGACGGGGAGGGTGAACGGAAAATGAAGAGGTGGACATTCTCCCGCAAGGTCAGCGCATCCATTGCGCTGGCCTCCCTGATTGTCGCGGCTGTGCTTGGCGGCTTTGTGTATATTACCTTCAGCCAATGGACGCAGAAGCAGGAGAAAGAGCTGCTCACCCAAAAGCTGAAGCAGTTCGAGCTGCAGATTAAGGAGGTTACCTTCCTCCCTTCTCTGCTCAGGCCCGGCTTCGGCAGAGGGAGCGGGGCGGCAGCGGTGCTGAAGCCGGATCTGTCTTCCTTTGCCGCTGATCTGGATGAAGGACAGACGCTGCAGCTGCTGGATGCCAAAGGGCGGGTACTCGCAGAAGAGGGATCGGCGCTGGGAGCCGGTGCAGGCACAGGGAAGGACACGGCGAGGCCGGATGGTGCAGCAGCAGAGAATGGCGCGTCGGTATTTGGCGGTGTAGGGTCCGGGCAGTATGAGGCGGTAAGCAGCCTGACCCTGCCGGCATTTGGCACGGTAACCCTGCGGCTGGCTGACAGCGGGTATTCTGCAGCGGCGGCAGCCTCGCGCGAGGTAGGCCGGCTGCTGCTGCTCGGCCTGCTGCTGGCTGCCGGGGCAGCAGCGCTGGCCGGGTGGCTCGTCGCCCGCTCCGCCCTGAAGCCGATCCGCAGCATGATCGGCGAGGTGCAGAGCATCGGGGCGGACAATCTGTCGCACCGGCTTGCGCTGCCTGCTGCGCAGGATGAGCTGCACCAGCTGGGGGCGACCTTTAATGCGCTGCTGCAAAAGCTCAGTGTGTCCTTTGACCAGCAGCGGCGTTTTGTGGCGGATGCTTCCCATGAGCTGAAGACACCGCTGGCCATCATTGAGGGACATACACATATGATCCAGCGCTGGGGCAAGCAGTCGCCGGAGGTGCTGGAGGAATCCCTGGGCTACATGATGGATGAGGCGGGCCGGATGAGGGAGCTAATTGCCCAGCTGCTGCTGCTGGCCGAGACGGAGGAGCCGGAGCAGGAGGGAGCCGGGGAAGAGTGTGATGTGCGGCAAGTATTGTGCGAGCTCCTGCCCCAGACCGTACATGTAGGTCCCGGTGTCACTTTGAGCGCAGGTGAAGTAACCGATGCCGGTCCATTGCCGGTCCGGATGCCGGCCGGTGCCTGTTATCAGGTGCTGCGCAATATTGTGGAGAATGCGCTGAAATATACCCCCGAAGGCGGCAGTGTGCGTATTGCGCATAAGGCAGATCAGGATCAGGTCATTATATCTGTGACAGATACGGGAATCGGGATTTCTTCTGAGCAGCTCCCGCATATTTTTGACCGCTTTTACCGGGCGGAAGGGTCGCGGAACCGGGCAAAGGGCGGATCGGGACTGGGGCTGGCCATCGCCAAGGCGATTATGGAGCGATACGGAGGCTCGATCGCCATTGAGAGTATAGTAGGGGCGGGCACCAAGGTGGTGCTGTCGTTTGTGCGGGGGGCGGAATCAGGGTTTGAGAGCAGGGAGTAAGGAGTAGTACAGTAAGCTGATTCGGGGCTGGTCTATGCATGCACAGCATACCAGTTGTTCATATTGCCGGGTACAACTAATCGCTGGGTTGTAGCTGGACGTGGTGTGAGTGTGACTGTTGCTGGTTGTAGCTGTCCGTGGTGGAGTCTGAATCTCGCCAGGCTGCAGCTATATGAGCCGGTAAACCACAGAATAACGTTATCTCAGTCCGTTAGATGTCTCCCGGCTGCCCCCCGCAACAAAAGGGCGTCATTACAGCCATATCCCGGCTGTAATGACGCCCTTTTTTTAGCTGCCGCGTTGCTTAACGCGGATTCAGCTGCACCTTTGAGCCTTTGCCGCCGCTCTGGATACCGGTGTCCTTGACTCCGGCTTCCTTCAGATCGGCAACCAGCCGCTCCATTACGGCCTTGGCTGCGGCCGCTTCCTTGGCACCGGAAGCCTGGACATTCAGCAGCACCGGCTTGCCGGAGCGCAGATGCTTGTCCGCCTGACGCAGCTTCGTGTCATAATCGTGCTCCTCGATATGGGCGGTGAAGCGCAGCTCCTTGACCTTGACCTTGTCTTTGCCGCCGCTACGCCCGGCGGCCTGGCCGGAACCGGCCTTGCGTGCGGAAGCCGCTTCCTTCTGGGCTGCAGCCTTTGCTTTGCCCTTGGGCATCAGGGTGCAGGGCGGAGGGCTGCTCATCAGCGAGGTGCAGACCAGATCGGCCCCCTGGGACCGGGCCAGCGCCAGCGCCTCCTCCCTGGAGACAACACCGAGCTTCTCGCCCCGGAGTCCGGTCAGTACAACCTCTGACGCCCGTATTTGTTCGTTCATGAATACTGCCATTGATCGTTAACCTCCTGCAAACATGGATACTTTTATCATAACGGGAAGTGGCCGGCCGTTCAATCAGCAGAGCGGAGCCGCGCCTAAAATCTCCGCCGAAATCTCCAGCTGAATAAAAAGAACCCGGCAGTCTCTGCCGGGTCCACATAAATAAATCCGTTGCACGATAAAATCCGTTGTGATATAGTAAAACAGCGTCACTATTTTCATTTGGATAAAGACATAAGTATTACATCTTATTTATACTTTAATCTTACCATAGGATTTGAAGCTTTGTCAAACCTGATTTTTTGCAGAAGGCAGACCAGATGAATAAAGGAGTGTGTCAGCGGATGATTCATGCGGAGGATTGGCAGCGGGAGCAGGAGCGGCTGGATTTGGTAACGGAGGAGCTGCAGACAGCCATTGCCGGAATTGAACCGGAGGTGTCCGGACTGCGGGAGCAGGTAACGGAGATCCGTAAGCGGTTCTGGGAGGAAGTGACCGTTAATACCAGCACTGACGAGGATTTTGAAGAGACCTTTTACAGCATCAAGCAGCAGGAGGCGCTGCTGTCCGAGCGGGAGCGCAGCCACCGGGTGCGGATGCAGCGTTACAAGAGCATGAAGCGGCTGCTGCCGTCCCCGTACTTCGGACGCATTGATTTTCAGGAGGAGAACCAGGGCGGCAGCGAACCGATCTACATTGGTGTAGCCTCTTTTGCCACTGAAGACGGCCTGGACTTCCTGGTCTATGACTGGCGCACGCCCATTGCCAGTATGTATTATGACCACTCACCCGGCGCTGCAGCTTATGAGACACCGGGCGGAGAAATAACAGGAACGATGACGCTGAAGCGGCAGTATCAGAT
Source organism: Paenibacillus sp. fava2 (assembly GCF_058313675.1). Taxonomy (NCBI): domain Bacteria; kingdom Bacillati; phylum Bacillota; class Bacilli; order Caryophanales; family Paenibacillaceae; genus Paenibacillus; species Paenibacillus sp. fava2. The sequence goes on from NZ_CM177755.1 coordinate 1,067,891, forward strand.
CCGGGGCAGCAAGCTCCAGAATGTGTTCGATACAAGCCTGACCATCGGTGATGAGCTGCTGCAGCAGGTGCTCGGCAAAGGTGCTGATTCACAGATGAAGAGCATTGTAGCTACGATCCAGAAGGAGCAGAATGCGATTATCCGTGATGACAAAAGCCTTATGCTTATTGTCCAGGGCGCTGCCGGCAGCGGCAAAACCTCCGCAGCGCTGCAGCGGGTGGCCTATCTGCTGTATAAGCACCGTGGCCGGATCACGGCAGACCAGATCGTGCTTTTTTCGCCGAATTCGATGTTCAACAGCTATGTATCCACCGTCCTGCCTGAGCTCGGAGAGGAGAACATGCAGCAGACGACCTTCCAGGAATATCTGGAGCACTGGCTGGGGACAGAGTTCCGGCTAGAGGACCCGTTCGCGCAGATCGAATATGCGATGAGTCCGGAGACGGCTCCGGGTTATGAAGCGCGGATGAGCGGGATGACCTATAAGGCATCCGGTGATTTTTTGCAGGCGCTCCGCAGCTACGCGTTGTGGCTGGGCCAGGACGGCATGTTATTCCGCAGCATCCGCTTCCGGGACCGTGAGCTGATTACGGCGGCACAGATGAAATCGCAGTTCTACAGCTATGCCCCTACTATACGTCTGGCTAACCGGATTACCCTGCTGCGGGATTGGCTGCTGCGGGAGCTGGCGGCGCTTGAAGTGAAGGAGCTGGAGGCGGACTGGGCCCGGGATGAGCTGGATTATCTCGATACCGAGCAATATGCCGAAGCCTACAGCACCTTGCTCAAAAAAGTGCAGCGGCAGTCGGCCGTCTTCGATTTCGCAGAGCAATATGAGGAAATCTACGGGGAGCTGCGCGGACAAGAGCAGGGTGAAGAGAACGTATTCGACTACGCCGATCAGGAGGAGGAGCTGCTGCTGCGGCTGATTGTGAAGGAGAGCTTTAAGCCGCTGAAGCGGGAGGTCAGACGCCTGAAATTTATAGATGTAACCGGACTTTACAGCCAGCTGTTTGCGGAGGATGATGAGGCTTACCGGCAGATGACGGGGACTGCAGCTGTGCCGGAGCTGTGGCCTGATATTTGCGGGCAGACCCGGGAGAAGCTGGATGGGCTTGAGCTTTTCTATGAGGATGCAACCCCGTTCCTGTACCTGAAGGAGCTCATTGAGGGGACGCGGACGAATACCATTGTCAGACATCTCTTTATAGATGAAGGTCAGGATTACTCTCCGTTTCAGTATGCTTTTCTGAAGCAGCTGTTTCCAAGGGCGAGGATGACTGTGCTCGGCGACTTCGGGCAGGCGATTTTTCCGCAGGCGACGAATCTGGCTGAAGCAGACTCCTCTTTAACGGAATTGTATGGTGAGGAAGAGACAGCTCTGATCACCCTTGTCAGGAGCTACCGTTCCACCCGCCAGATTGTGGAGTTTACGAAATCGCTGCTGCCGGAGGCGGGGATCATTCCGTTTGAGCGGGAGGGCAGGAAGCCGTGTCTCACCAAGCTGGGCAGTGCCGATGAACGTTCGTTACGGATGATGAAGGATATTGCTGCGCTCAAGGCGGAAGGCCTCGATTCCATTGCAGTCATTACCAAAACAGCTGACGAAAGCCGCGAAGCCTATGAGGCACTCTCTTCACACGGCGCTATAGGCCTGAGGCTGGTTACGAAGGATACGCTCACTTTTGAAAAAGGAATCCTGGTCCTCCCCGCCTACCTCGCCAAAGGAGTCGAATTCGATGCCGTGCTGATCTATGACGCTTCTGCGCAGACGTACCGGCGGGAGAGTGAGCGGAAGCTTTTTTATACAGCATGTACGCGTGCGATGCATCAATTGATGCTCTATTCCTCTGGGGACTGGACGCCTTTTATTGAGGGGATCGATGAAGCCTTATATGACGCGGTGACTCTTGATTAAGAAGCCTCCGACTGTTATAAGCAGCGGGTAAACTCGGTTAAAATCAAACTCTACATTGGCACCTGCCGGCGCGCCGGATTATGCTTAGCACATATTGCCTGAAAGAAACAGGAGGAATTGCCATGATAGAGGCTCTATCTGTGATGCGCCTGGAAACGGAGCGGCTACTTATCCGCCCGTACATCCAAAGTGATCTGCAGGAATCGTTTGAGCTGATGCAGGACCCGGAAGTGCTTACTTATATGCATATGGATGTCTTTTCCGCTGAGGAGTATCAGGGGGTTTTTGACTGGCTGATCAGCAGCTACGATACACCGTTTGATGAAGCCTTTAAATATTCGTTCGCCATCCGGGAAAAAGAGTCCGGTGCATTCATCGGCTGGTGCGGTGTAGGCACACTTGATTTTTGCCCGCCTGACAAAGAGCTGTATTATCTGATCGGAAGACAGTACTGGGGCCGGGGGTATGCTGCTGAAGCGGCTGCGGCCTTGGCGGAATATACCTTTGGGGTAGTCGGGCTGGACCGGTTATACGCCAAGGCCGACCCGCGAAATACAGCCTCTGTTACGATTCTTGGCAGGCTCGGCTTCACATTGGACCGTGTGCTCGAAGGCCTGGCTGGAGATTACGCGGACTGTAACGGAGAAGAGATGTACGTGCTGACCAGGGAACAGATTGGAGGTGGCAAAAATGACAACGTCTATTAAACGGTTGATTATCATCGACGGTATGCCGGGCTCCGGTAAAACAACCTGTGCCTCTTCCGTTGCAGAGCTGCTTACGTCACAGGGAGTGGTGAGCAGGTGCATTTTGGAGCTGGAGGAAAACCATCCGCTGTTTATCCGGGGGTATGAATTCACTTCCCTGGCGGATGAGGAACAGGCTGGCCTGTTTAGGACACAGCTTGAGGCTGTGTTCCGGAGATTTGTGAAGGAGCGGCTTGGAAGCAGCGATGAAGTAACGATTATTGAAAGTGTGCTGTTTCAGGATGCTATTAGCTATGCTCATCATATGGGCATGGCCTTGCCTGAATTGGCTAAAATGACCGCGTCGCTGCAGGATATATTGGCCGCGCTGAACCCGGTGCTGATCTATTTCTACCAGCTGGATGTGGAGGCCCAGTGGCGGTTTATCTGCAGTGTGCGCGGCAATGAATGGGGACCCGTCTCGCTGCACACCGATGAGGATTTCCGGGAGGCCGCTGCGTTGTGGGGCGGCAGTCAGGCATTCGTCCGGCCGGTAGTGGACGCATGGGATATTCCGAAGCTGGTTATAGAAAATAAGGATCACCGGTGGGCTGAATATACGGAACGTGTCGGCAGGTTTGTGGAGGAGCAGGTTGTTAAAGCTTACTGAATAATGAACTTTATGCAATGAAGCAGCACCCCTGCAGTCTTAATGCAGGGGTGTTTTTTTGTTCGTGCCGGTTTGCGGGATTTCCGCACAGAGGACAACTGACAGTCAGCGTGACAGCAGCTCGTCCGCAGTAACCGGGAATAACGTTTTTACTACGCTGAGGATGGCTTTGGCATAATCCTGAATTTCCTTCTGGGCATCATGCTCCAGCCGCTGCTGCAGGAAATGGGCGGCCGATTGCAGGGATGCCGTCCAGTACCAGCGGACATACAGGCCGTAGGCAGGGAGGAACAGGCGTGCCTGCTCTGCACAGATGCCGTCCGCGAGGGCGGCCTCGTATTTTTGCATACCCAGCCCGGTGTAGTCCATCAGCTCTTTCGTATATTTCTCCCCAAGCTCCCAGGCAATCAGGCTGCCGCTGCCCTGCTTGGAATTCTCCGGCGCACTCCTCCACTCTCCGCCCGCAGGCAGGTAAAAGGCCGGCTCCTCCGTGATATACCTGCGGCTGGACTCATTCCAGGCCTCCAGGCTGTCACCGGTACCCTCGTAATGGGCCGAACCGACCACATACTTCCACCACTGCCTGGCGACCATCAGCGGCGCATAGATTTCAAACTGGATGACAGCATGTCTGAACGGTGAAGTATGCCCTTCCCGGGCCAGAAATTGGATCAGCCGGATATCCTTTTCGCTAAGCTCCTCCGATTGTTTGGCATAAGAAACCCTTGCTGCATTCACAACGGTCAGATCACTGCCCATATGATCTACAAGCCGGACGTATCCCTTATCAAGCACATTAATCAACATTTTATCAGCCTCCAATAGATTAAGCTTGTACTCTTATTCACCTGCCGGGAATACTTTTCCTGCATATGGCTTTTTTGGCTGATTGGCTGGAATGTACTGTGGTATAATTTTCCTGCGTGTTCGTATCCGGGGAGTGGAGTGATTTAGTATGCGGCTCAGGCAGATGGCAGTTGCTTTTTTGTTTAATGAAGCCGGAGAAATGCTGTTTCTGCAAAAAAAGAGCGGCAGCCGTTTTCTGGGCGGACATCTGGTTCCTATTGGAGGCCATATAGAGGAAGGGGAATTCGGCGATCCGCAGCTGGCGTGTGTGCGGGAAATTGCAGAAGAAACAGGGCTTGCGGGGCCGGATGTCGGAGGCTTGAAGCTCCGCTACATCATTAGCCGGCTCAAGGCCGGGCAGGAGATCCGCATGCAGTACATATTCATGGGCATTGTTGCACCTGGAAGCCGGCTGGTTTCCGGTGAAGAAGGAGAGCTGCTGTGGCTCGAAGCCGGCAGGCTTGGCGGCATGCATGTTACGGCGTCAACCCGCGCTGTGCTGCAGCATTATTTTGAGAATGGGATACGTAACGAATCTATCTTTACGGGCACTATGCATTCGCTGCAGGGAGAGCCTGCTATGACCTGGAGCGTATTGGAAGACTGGGAGGTTAATATATGAGCGATTATGTTTTGATTCTGGGTGTGCCGTTTTCCAGACTGACGCTTGACGGGACGGTGGCCTGTCTCGCTGAGCAAATCGGCAAGGAGCCCTTCGGATTGTTTCATCTGATTACAGCTAATCCTGAAATTACACTGGCTAGCCAGTCAGATCCGCTGTTGCAGGAGATTATCCGCTCAGCAGATCTGGTTGTACCCGACGGCATCGGGATTGTGCTTGCGGCCAAAAGAAAAGGTGAACCCGTCCCAGAACGCGTCACCGGCTATGATCTGCTACTGCGGCTGCTTGCAGAAGGGAATGAGCAGGGGTGGAGCTTTTATTTTCTGGGGACGGATGAGCGGACAAGCGTGCAGGCAGTGGAACAGATTGCCCGCAGTTATCCGCAGGTGAAGCTTGCAGGCCGGCACCACGGTTTTTTCAGCGCGGAGGATGAACCGGACATCATAGCCGATATCCGGAGAAGCAAGCCGGATGTGCTGATCCTTGCCATGGGGGCGCCTTATTCAGATAAGTGGCTGCATAATCACCGCGGAGAGCTGGAGGGGGTAAAGCTGGCATTCGGAGTAGGCGGCAGCCTGGACGTCATCTCGGGCAAGGTGAAGCCGGCTCCCGCCATCTGGAAAAAGCTCAATCTGGAGTGGGCTCACCGGCTGCTTTTTTCACCTGTAGCCAAAGGCCAGAAGTCCCGCTGGCGCAGACAGGCGGCGCTTCCCAAATTCGTCTACCGGACGATGATCCGGAAGGAGCATATGAATAATGGAGGAGCGTAATAACCGGATTTTACAGCTGATTTCGCTGATCTCCGTAGGGGCATTGGAGTATGTACAGTCCGCTTTTGAACGTAACGGAGTTACGGTGTTATATTACGGGGAATCCGGGATTAACCAGGGAGTGTTGTGTCTGGCGGAAGATACCGGTTGTGTGATAGCCTACGCTGCATTCAGCCAATGCGGGGAGCCTGGCGTACTGTTGAATTTGATAAATGACAGAATCTCTCCTTACCTGCAGCCGGGGGAGCAGCGGGAAATCTGCTTTAACGTTTATGGAAACAACACTGAAATTATAAAGTTTGTAAGAGAGCTTGGATTTGTGTCTGATCTGGAGGGCTATCAGCTGCAGTATGTGAACGATAATCAAGAGTATACCGGAGACGGCTCTTTGCTGACCGAACGGGGGTTTACTCCGGAAATGCTGGGTTCGTTCATTGATCTGTTCGATACTGCCTACGAGCAGCTAAGGATTGAAAACGGCTGGGAGACGGACCAGTGCAGCAGAGGGCCTGAATCGTTCAGGGAAATGCTGGATGCATACGAAGCTTCGGGCCAGGTCCGGTCATTCTGGCTTCGGGACAGGCTGGCGGGCGCATACATTGCCGACGGAGATTTTATCCGTGATCTGGTAGTTGCGCCGGAGCTGCAGAACAGAGGGTACGGGAAGAGCATCGTGAACCGTTGCATCAATCGAATGAAGCAAAGGCCGGGCGAAAATAACATTTATCTGCGGGTGGCTGCCAGCAATAAGGGTGCCCTGAGATTTTACGAAAGGAATCAGTTTGTACGTACCGCAAGCTTTGCTGATCATACCTATATTCGAAACAACCAGTAAGTCCATTACAATGAAGGAAGAGTGCCTATGCAATTGACCGACAGCAGCAAAAGGATTGGCCTGATCAAGGATACAGTCTATTGCTTTATCTCATCCGCAGCTGAAGTGCTGGAGATCGAGAGCACCCCTATGAATCTGGGGTCAAAGGCCGTTGAGCTGACGCGCAATAAAGTCTGGCTTCAGTCCGGGCCGGGAATGACAGGCAGAGCCGCTCCGAAAGAGGAGGTCTCGCTGATCACGAAGCAGGCTACCTTTGTTGAGCGTTCGGCACTCTCCAGGCTCTATTCGCAGGGGGCGAAGGTTCCGTTCAGCCTCTCGGGCCAGCCGCTGCATGAAGGACGAAGCCTTTTGTGCATTGAAGATGCAGACTGCCGGACCGATTACGGCAGGCTGAATGTGCCTGCACTACAGCATAAGGAGATGGAGGCGCTGGCGTATATCCATTATGTGAATCTTGGCTGCAGATGCGATCTGCCGTGGCTGCCGCAGGTTAACGAAGCCTATCTGTCGGAGGTCATTCATGCAAACTGGAGCGTTTCCTGGGAATATGCCAGGCAGAATCCGGCTTTTGCCGAAGCATTCGGGCTAGAAACCCTTTCGGCAATTGAGGCGATAGCCGAAAGGGTTGTAAAGGACATGATACCGGTAATCCATGATACAGATACGTATACGATGATCCATAATGATCTGAACCCGGGCAATGTTCTTGTAAAGGACAATGTGGAGGTTTGTTACATCGACTGGGAAGAGGCACGCTACGGCTCACTGTTCATGGATATCCCCATGCGCTGCGGGACGCTGCAGCAGGCAGAGGATTACCGGAGACATCTTGGCCGCTTGGGCTGCGAAATCCCGCAGCAGCATTATGCCATGCTGTTCCGGGCGGCATCCCGCTTCCTTGGCCTCCGGTTTATGTGCTGGAATCTGGGAGTATGGCAGCAGAACGGACAGGCCAGAGCAGATCTGGCCAAATATATGAAGATGGTGACAGCCCCGCTGTATGGATGACAGGAATTACGGCAGGAGAGTTGCTTGAGCAGGAGAAAAAAAGGAGGAAAAGCGATGTCCCGGAGCTTCGAGGTTGTACTGAAAAAGAGGGTCGATCACTCTTACGCAATTGAAATTGGTGAAAAGCTGTTTCCCTCGCTGATCCGCGATCTGCAGCTGGGGCTTGTCCCCGGCGTAAGCAAGTTTGCTGTGATTACGGATTCTTCCGTTGAGCCGCTGTACGGGCGTCCGCTGCTGGAGCTGCTGCGCGAGCATGGCTTTGCGGCAGAGCTGTTCGCCTTCCCTGCGGGCGAGAAATCCAAGACCCGCGAGACCAAAGCGCTGCTGGAAGACCAGCTGCTGAGCCATTCCTACGGGAGGGACTGCTGCATCATCGCAGTAGGCGGCGGGGCGGTTACGGATCTGGCCGGTTTTCTGGCCGGAACCTTCGGCCGCGGGGTTCCGAGCCTGAACTATGCAACGACACTGCTGGCAGCGGCCGATGCATCCGTCGGCGGCAAAACCGGCGTGAATACGCCGGTTGCAACCAATCTGATTGGCGTTTTCCATCAGCCGCGCAAGGTGTATATTGATCTGGCCGCCTGGCGCACGCTTCCGGTCCGTGAGTTCCGAAGCGGTCTGGCCGAGACGATTAAGCATGCCTGCCTGGCGGATGCCGGATTTTTCCGTTATCTCGAGGAGAATATCAGCAGGGTTGTTACACCGGACGGTGAGCTGATCCTGGATCCTGAAATCTGCGAAGAGATTGCGCTGCATAACTGCCGGATCAAATATGAGGTAGTCCAGCAGGACGAGCATGAGAGCAATCTGCGGCAGATCTTGAACCTCGGCCATACGGCCGGGAGGGCGCTGGAAGCGGTCAGCGGGTATGAACTGCTGCACGGGGAAGCTATTGCCGTGGGGCTCGTAATCCAGGCGAGACTCGGAGTGAAGCTCGGGTATATGACCAGTGATGAAGCCGGGCGGGTCGAAGCTCTGCTGCGGAGGGCAGGCCTGCCTACGGAAGTGCCTTCGTCCATTACGAACCGGATGCTGGTGGAGAAGATGTATACCGATAAAAAAGTGCGCAGCGGACAAATCCGCTTTGTTTTCCAGGATGGGATCGGGGCGATGAAGTCATTTGCGGATGGCTCTTATTCTGTTCCGGTGGAGGAAGATACGATAATGGCGCTGCTGCAAGAGCTTCGCGGCTAAAAGATTCCGCTCCTGTATACCCTAAATCCTCCTTCGCTTACAGGGGACGAGTACAGGTCAGGGAGTGGCAGGGGTATCCTGTCAGACTCGGGGGCATTTGCATCTGTATGGATTAATGGGAATCTTGTGATACTATACCTTACATTTAAATGCTTTTTATTTCTCTGAGTTAATAAATATGACATTATTTCGGTTGACAACTCTATCTTTTTATCTATAATGATGTATAAGTGATAGGTGATAACACGGTTTTCGGTTCTTGTGTAGTATTATGTAACATTACTATGAGCTATAAAGGTGTGATCGCCATGATCGCTTCCGCTGGACAATGGAAACAGGATATTCTAAGGGTGTACAACGAGATCAACAAGAAGCTGTTCAACGCTGGCGTTAAGCAGCAGAAGGTCGATTTTGTAGGGAACAAGATTATTATCTTATCCGTTAACAGCCGGGTTCCCGTTCTCAAAGTGCTTGATACCCATCATGCTTCGGCCGGACGCGAGATTAATCTGGTGCTGCATGAAGTGTTCAAGAAGGAGATTAAGCAGGCGTTTATGGATGAATTTCAATTGAATATCAAGGCCGTTCTTAAAGATTATGATGTGGAGACCGAGTATTCCGGTACGATCATAATTTTGGAGAAGGACCTGGAGCAGTACCTGAACGTTACGTTGGAACTCTGATCTGTCATGAGAGCCGGCCTGCCGTCAGTTTTCAGACATGAGCCCTTGGGCTCTGTCTAAAGCTGACGGCTTTTTGCATATTTAGAGACTGGAAAGCGAGGCGATGGGATGAAGACAAAGATTGAAATTGCCGGAGTAAGCAAGTGGTTCCGCCGGGATGGGCAGGAGATTATCGCTATGCAAGAGACGAATCTATCGATTGAAGAGGGCAGGTTCGTCAGCATCATCGGCCCCAGCGGCTGCGGGAAATCGACACTTTTCAATATCATAGCGGGTCTCATGCCTCCATCCACGGGCCGTGTGCTGGCTGACGGGGAGGATATTATCGGAAAGACCGGGCATGTGGGCTATATGCTGCAAAAAGACATGCTGCTGCCTTGGCGGACGATTCTCGACAACATCATTCTCGGAATGGAAATCCGCGGTGTGCCGCGCAAAGAAGCCGTAGCCCGGGCCCAGCCACTCATGGACCGCTACGGGCTGAAGGGGTTCGGTGGGCATTATCCCGCAGAGCTGTCCGGCGGCATGCGGCAGCGGGCGGCGCTGCTGCGGACACTGCTGTATGACCGGGATATTATTTTGCTGGACGAGCCCTTCGGTGCGCTCGATGCCCAGACCCGGCTGACGATGCAGAACTGGCTGCTGGAAATCTGGGAGGACTTCCGGAAGACGGTGCTCTTTGTCACCCATGATATTGACGAGGCGATATACCTGTCGGATGACATTTATGTGTTCTCGGGACGTCCCGGAAGAATCATCTCCAAAATTTCGGTGGACATGCCGCGCCCGAGGCATATGGAAGATACTGTGTCTGCTTCTTTCATGGAGCTCAAGGCCCATCTGCTGGATCTGCTCTCCGGCAAGCCGTCTGCTCATATTTCCTGAAGGGCAGATACCTGAAGGAAGCCGGATTAATTAATACTTACAACCTTAAGGGGGAGAACAGAATGGAGAGTGTGCAAAAGAAGGGGTATATCATCCACAAGCTTGAAGCTGCCGGGCCGGCGGTGCCCAGGCCGGAGAAAAAGCAGGTGGAGCCGTTCATTCAGGACGAAGAAGCAATGGTCCGCCGTACCAAAAGGGTAATCAGTTTCGGACGCCTGACAGTCGCCCTGCTGATTGTACTCTGCTGGGAGCTGTTTACGCGGATCGGCTGGATGGATGCGTACTACTGGAGCAGTCCGGTGCGAATTCTTACCACAACCTGGACGCAGATCACGCAAGGGACGCTGCTTGAGGATATCGCCTACACCTCCAGCTCAACGATTCTCGGATTTGTAGGCGGCACTCTGATTGGATCACTGCTGGGTCTCTCCTTCTGGTGGTCGCGTAAATTTGCCGGAATTAGCGAGCCGTTTCTGATCCTGCTGAATGCCATGCCGAAGCTGGCACTGGCTCCGGTGCTGGTCATTCTGCTTGGTATCGGATTCTTCTCGAAGGTGGCGCTGGCATTTGCCATGACAGTAGTGGTCGCCGCCTTGTCGGCGCACAGCGGTGTACAGAGTGTGGACAAGGATATGGAGAAGCTGATGTACTCCCTCGGCGCCAAGAGACATCAGGTGTTTACAAAAGTAGTGATTCCGTGGGCAATGCCGTGGATGATCAGCAGTCTACGGATTAATATTGCCCTGTCGCTTGCCGGAGCCATTGTCGGAGAGTTTATTGCTTCAAGCCACGGGATCGGGCGGATGGTCATTTATGCCGGAACGATTCTGGACATCAATCTGGTCTGGGTAGGGGTTGTAGTCCTGTCAGTATTGTCCATGGTGATGTATATGGGAGTCGTGCTGCTGGAAAAATGGCTGTCCAAAGGTTACGGAATGAAGAAGGCGTAGCAGAAATCATTATAGATTATTTATCCAAAAGGGGAGAAATGAATGAAAAACACACGTAGGTTCAAGCTGCCCGCCGTCCTGCTGGTTATCTCCGGTATGATTCTGCTGTCAGGCTGCGGTGCCGATGGGGCCACTGATGCCGACGCCGCCACTGCAGATAAGGGGCTGAAGAAGCTCATCATCGCCGAGCCCCTTCACTACACCGGTTATCTGCCGCTCTATGTCGCCCAGCGGGAAGGCTATTTTGAGGAAGAAGGGCTTGAGGTGGAAATGCTGCAGGCTGCGGGCGGTGCGCATGTCACATCGGTAGTCAGCGGGGATGCGTGGGGGGTCATCGGGGGGCCGGAGTCGAACGCCTTGGCGAACATCGGCAATTCGGATCCGATTATCTCGGTAAGCAATGTCGTCAACCGTGCGAATGTCTATCTGATGGCCAAAAAGGGTACGGCACCGGCAGGCGGTTCGAATGAGGAATTAAAAGCTTTTATAGAGGGCAAAAAAGTAAATGCCGGACGGCATGGAGGAACACCGAATCTGCTGACCCAGTATTTACTGCTGGAGCTCGGTCTTGATCCCAAAAAGGATGTACAGCTGCTGGAGCCGGCAGACGGCTCGACGGTTGTAGCGATGGTGCAGCAGGGAGCTGCGGATATTGCGAACGGTGCAGAGCCGCAGATCAGTGACGGGATGGAGAAGGGGGTATGGGACGAGCCGTTTTATAAATTTCATGACATGGGTGACTATGCGTATTCAGTCCTTAGCGTGAAGAAATCGACGATTGAAAAGGATCCGGAAACGGTTCAGAAGGCAGTAAATGCAGTCGTTAAAGCGCTGAAGGTGATTCAGGAGGATCAGGAGATAGCAATGAAGGTGCTGAAGGCCGAGTTCCCGACCCTTTCGGATACGGCAGCGCAGGCTGCGCTTGACCGGGCGTTCGAAGATCAGCTGTGGAGTCCGGACGGGATCATCTCGGAGGAAGCGCTCGATAAGGATATGAATGTGATGATCAAGACAGGGATTTTTAATGGCGAATATACCTACGACGGGCTTGTGGATATGCAGTTCGTCAACAAGACAAACGGGAACTGAGCATGTAGCAACGGGGTTCCCCCAAATAAAGAAGAGGTGACGATATGGAATTAACAGCAGATCTGATTATGCCGGAAAGAACAGCGCTCATAATAGTAGATGTACAGAATGATTATTGCCACCCGGAAGGTGTGCTTGCCTCAGGAGGGAATGATGTATCCGCTGTAAAAGAGATGATGCCGCGGCTGCACGGGCTGATTGCGGCGGCAAGAGCGCATGATGTCCCGGTTATTTATATCCAGACGTTCCATGAAAGAGCCACGGATTCGCAGGTATGGGTCTCGCGTTCCGGACGCGGTTCGCTGGGGGTATGCCGGAGGGGGAGCTGGGGGGCGGAGTTTTTTGAAGTAACGCCGCTTGCGGATGAGATTGTAGTCAACAAACACCGTTACAGCGCCTTTATCAATACTCGGCTCGATTCTGTACTGCGGACGCTGCGGATTGAAACGCTGATCATGACCGGAGTAAGCACTAACGTATGTGTGGAATCAACGGCGCGCGACGGCTTTATGCGGGATTACCATATTGTACTGGCAGAGGATGCCTGTGCCTCGTACTCCCGGGCGGCGCATGAGATGACTGTGGAGAACATGAAGGGCTATTTCGGCTTAGTCTCTTCGGCAGCTGAAGTAGAGGAGAATTGGAACATCTGGAGTCAGTCTGCACTGCAAAAGATTCTATGAATTCCCCGGCTAAGCGGGTAAACCTTTCACCCGTAAAGGTAGTCATCTGTCTGGGCGCATTTCTGTCCAACCTGTCTGCCGGCATGTTCAATATCGCGCTGGTCGATATTTCAACGGATTTGAATATCCCGGTGGCCTCCGCCCAGTGGGTGGTGAGCATCTACCTGCTCGTCATTTCGGTACTGCTGCCCGTGATGGGCAGACTGGGGGATATGCTCGGGCGCAGGAAGGTGCATAACTTCGGCCTGTTTGCTTTTGCATTCGGAGCGCTGGGCTGCGCCTTGGCTCCGAATGCGGTGCTGCTGCTGGTCTTCAGAGTCATTCAGGGAGTTGGCGCCTCGATGTACCAGGCCACTAATATGGCCCTGATTGTCTCTGTGTTTCCCGGGGAGCAGCGGGGGCGGGCGCTCGGTCTGATGAGCACTTTTGTAGCCGCAGGCTCTATGGCCGGACCGGCACTTGGCGGCTTCCTGATCCAGTGGTTATCCTGGGAGAGCAATTTCTGGCTGCTGGCCGCAGTAGCCGGAGTTGTAGGGGGGCTCGCGCATCTGCTAATTCCTCCGGATATGGAAACAGCGGGAGGCAGACTGAATCTAGGCAGAGCCGTCTGGTTCGCTGTTGCCCTGTCTGCGCTGATGCTTGCTCTGGATCTCGGCGGCCGGACTTCGTTCTTATCACTGCCGGTGTTGCTGCTGTTCGCGGCTTCGGCAGGAACAGGTGCCGCTTATGCCTCTCATACCCGTGCAGCGGGCCGGAGGGAGAAGCGGCCTGTTGTTGAAGTGGAGGCTAAGGAGTCCGTGGAGGCTGGCCCGGGGTTTGGCCGGGATAGGCCAGCTTCTGCAGTACCCGGAAAAGGAAGATTTGCCGACCGAAACTTTGTCATGGGAATTGCCATTACGGTGATTACGTATATGACGGCTTTTACAGCACAGCTGGCTCTGCCTGCGGTGCTGCGGCTGTCCGGGGCCGAACCTGCTTGGATCGGTTTGATCATGATCGGGTATCCGCTGGCACTTGTGGTGACGGCCCCGTTAAGTGGGGGGATTGCAGACCGCAAGGGCCCGCTCGGCATTCTGGCGGCCGGACTTCTGCTCATGAGCGCCACACTGCTGGCGCTGGGGTTCGCCGCCCCGGCGCTTGGTGCAGGCTCGATGTTCCTGCCTGTGCTGCTGCTGGGTTGTGCGATGGGTATGATAACCTCACCCAACACCAGTATAGTTATGGGTCTTGCCGCCAAAGAAAGGCTGGGTATGGTCAGCAGCATACTCGCATTATCCCGTAATATCGGGATGATGCTCGGCACGGCGGCAGGCGGCCTGGTTATTGGAGGCGGGATTGCCGGAGAGGGAGGGACATACAGGGCTATGTTCCTGGCCTGCGCGGCAGGCGTGGCAGCCGCCTGCATCTGGCTGCTGTACTCCTTCCGGCGCAGCGGCAAGCAGGAAGGTGCGGAGCTGCGCGGCTCGGCGCGCTGAGCGCAGCAGGCTGTCTCGTACTTAAATGTTCCAGAGATCCTTCATTATTGTGCATATATAAACCGGGCGAAATGCTGAATCCGCTATTTCCATTCTGGGTAAGTATAGGGAAAGGATATTCAGGAGGGATAGACATGGGTAACCCGATTAAGGAATTTAAGAACAGCCTCGACGGCCTGAAGCAGTCGCTGGATGGAGTGAAGCAGTCGGTAGACCGCCTCAAAAAGCCGGTGGATGAGGTGAAGGCAAATGTCCAGGTGACGCTGGATGAGGCGAAAATCAGGCAGGCAGGGGTGAAGTCGGAGTTCGGCCGGATGAAAGCCTGTGTGCAGGAGACAAAAGCAGTGCTGGGTGAGGTCAAGGATACCGTCTCCGCCGCCTCGGAGGTTCTTTATGCGCAGAAGCGCTATAGACGTCTTATGGGACGCGGGAAAAAGTCAGACATTGCCGGTTCAGCAGGATAATCCCGGCAGGGTGATGTGATTTTTGGAGTACCTGGATGAGCTGGAATGGACGGTGGTGGCGGGATGTGTCTGGAACATGTGAGCGGGGATTTGCGGGAAAAAGCAAGACTTGCTGGCTGCGGATCTATCAGACTGAGATGACGTTATACACCTAATTTACGGTACGGCTCAGCTCTAACGGACTCCAAAGCCTTTATTGCCCGCCTATACTCAGATAACCCGGCTTGGTGGTATAAATAAGTGCATCCGGGTCCGTTAAATGGGAGAGTCACCGCAAAACCGGCATTTAACGTCATCTGTGTCCGTTAGAAATTGCTGAACCTGACGTGGACAGGGATTCAGGATTTACACAGTCAGCATATCTTCTACAACAACAAACAGAGCAGCGTTCCTCGGATGAACTGAAGAATCGCTGCTCTGTTTTATTTAGTCCAAACCGGTATTGGAATTCGTGCCGTCACCTGTATCATCCGAAGCCGGATTCGAATCCGCACCTGCATCCGGGTTTATATTCAGACCGGAATCCATATTCGGATCCGTACCCGTTTCTGCACCGCTTGAGTTGAGACTCTCGAGTGAGTCAACAACGAATACAGGAACATACTGTTCACCGGCTCCCGTCCCAATATAATCATTGCTCCCCTGGTACTGCCCTGTGACCAGAGCAGAGCCTGTGAACGAACCGGCAGCACCTTGTAGAGCGAAGTAACGACCGTCAGCGAAGCCGGCGCTCCGTCCGCTATTGTCGATATAAATTTCCATACCCAGCTTCACGGTTTCGTACGGATAAAGCTCCAAATCGTTAGCGGAGATAAGCGGAGGCTCTGTCACCACCTGCCGGATTCCGGCAAACTGATAGCTGCCTTCACCTAAAGTATACACTCCGGTCTCGCCGGACGCGCCGTCGCCAGTATCTGCATTGGCTACGAGAATGGAGGCGTCCTCTGCCTGTAGCTCATAGCTGTCACCGGCAAAGGTGAACAGTACAGAAATGCCCTCAGGCTTAATCTGATAGGCTGTAAAATCAATGCGGCCGTCATCCCGGCTCCCCTGGGCTACCACAACCGGCACTTCGGCCACTGCAGCCAGCCGGTCGTCAAAAGAAATGCCGCTTAGCCGCCCGAAGTCCGGAATAATGTCTCCTGTCCGGGTGGAGCTGATTCCATCCTCCTGCAGATCGGCATAGTACAGCCTGCCGCTGTTATCTATACCGGCTACAGCGATTTTCGCCCCATACTTAGAAGTAACGGAAGTTACCAATACATATTTCCCCTGCTCATCACCGCCCGGCAGCAGACGGACAGGCTCTGCCGTATTCCAGGCCAGCTGCGCAGCGGCTATCCCGGCTGAAGTATCCTGAAGCGGAGTGAGGCTGCTATACAGCTGAATCGCTTCAGCATACTGTCCGTCCCGGACCAGCCGGGCCGCACTCGACAGCAGCTTTGAGGTGCTGCGTTCAATGGAGGCCAGCACTTTGGAAGTGCCGGCATCAAGTCCTGCTGATGCAGCATAGTTACGGTAGGCCACCGCATGTCCGGCAAAAGCCGATACATTCTCGCCTTCAAGATCCTTGCCGAGGATAAGCCGTGCGCTTTCTTCCGCCTGCTCCTGCACCCATGGAGCTGTATAACTGTGACTGCTGTAGGCCTGTGCCATGGATAAGGCGCTGTCCAGCATAGGCTGGAAGCTTCCGGCAGCTGCCAGCACCTTCAGCCTGGCAACGTCATGGGATTTGAAGCCGGCTGCCAGCAGCTCATCCTTGGCCTCTTGACCTCCATAATATGCGTCCGGAATCAGCAGCAGGTTCCATTTGAAAGTCTCACCGGTATCATCCCCGCCACCGGCCGCAAGCTCAGCCAGAAACTGGTCTTTGAATTGCCGGAAACCGCCCGTAAGCTGCGCGGAAATTCCCGACTCCTCCGACAGCTGGCGGTAAAAGCTCTCATATGGCCCGCCGCTGATAAAATACTTGGATTTCAGGCTGAGCAGAGCAGCATAACTCTCCATGAATCCGGAAAAATCTTTGGTTACGAGCTGATCTGCAGATGTACGGACCAGTGAGTCCAGACCGCTGCGGATCGCCGTAATCGGTGCCAGCTCCATGAGCCGTCCGGCAATTTGTTCCTCTTTATAATGGATAGAAAAATTATCCGCCGCCTGACGGTACAGCCGTTCGGCGGCAATCAGATCCCCGGCAGCGTACAGCCGCTCAGCTTCCTGCACCATCCGGAGCTTGTCTTCGATCCGCAGCGCCTTCGAGATGAGCAGCCCCGCCATACATATACACAGAATGATCATAATATTCCGCAGGGTTATGGCTTGTTTGAACGTCATAGTATAGTAGCCCCTTTTTTCGAAAATACAGCATGCCTGAATCTCCCGGCACTCTATCTAAAAATCGGGGTCCCAGCGGTATTTCGCTTCTCTGACTTCCGCTACCTTCTGGTCAAGTCCGTTCCAGGCCTCATACGGGCTGGCGGAGATCAGCTTGGATAGACGCAAAAAACGGTCCTTGGGCAGATCCTGAATATATCTTCCGATCAAACCGGAATAGAGCAGTACATAGCTCTTCAGGCGTACAGCCGCCCCGGCAACACCGGCCAGAATGTCTCTGCCCTTATCCATTTCGAGAATCTGCACCTCATAATTTTTGACATAGCGGAGCGTGCGGTCCTTGATCAGCTCGGGCCGGACCCGGGCAATCTCACCGATATATTCGGCGAGCAGCGGCTCGAAATCACGCAGCAGCAGCTGCTCCAGCTCCAGATTCATATCCTTGCGCAGCTGGAAGCCGTGCAGCAGGGCTACACGCTGGCGGGCGATCCGGTCACCGCGCAGCAGGACGGAGATTTCGCGCAGCTTCTCATAAGCCAGCACATCATCCTCGCGCAGTACGGCGACGGCCTCCTGCCGGTTCAGCTCCAGGCCTTCCCGGATGCGGTCGACATTCCGGCCCAGCAGCTCGTTGAGGGAGACAAGATTTTCATTCTGCCGGACTTTCCGCTGCATATAGTAGAGAGCTGCGATGAGCACAGCTCCCCCGGCGCCGCTGAGTGCCATCTGCTGCAGGCTCTGGCCGAAGTAGACCGCAGCCAGGGTAAGCAGGAGGAGCAGCAGCAGGCGGGTCTGCATCTTTCGTCCGGCAAGCGCTGCAGCCTGCTGCAGGGCCGGTCTGAGCGCGGCGCGGCCGCATTTGAGGCAGCGTTCTTCGCCCAGCGCCGTATAATTGCCGCAGTGCCGGCAGATCCGCAGCTTGTTATAGGCGTAGCGCGGAGCCTTGAACGGCCGGAAGGTTACGGGTCTTTTTTTAGTCACGGGATGCTGTCCCTCCGTTCAGGGCGGCGAGCAGCCGCTCGTCGATATCGTCACGGGTAAGCGGACTGCGCCGCCTTGAGGCATAAATTGAAATTTGAATGACGGCATATAGAAACGCAATGCCGAGCAGGACGTATGAAATCATGGAACTCTTCCTTTCATGCAGGCCTAAAGTTGAAGTTTACAATGTTTAATTATATCATAATGGCATGCTATTGACAGAATTTAGCTAACTGCTGCAACGTCTCTATTACCGAATATAACACAAGAGGAGCCATCTTTATGCTTCGTACACAGCTTTGCCCCAGAACAATCAAGAAAATGCTGCAGAGGCTGATGCCTGTACTGCTGCTGATCCTGTGCCTTACGGCATCGCCGTTCACCACCCTGCGTGCTTCGGCGGCTTCGGCCGGTTCGGCTGCTTCAGCGGCGGGCCCGTCCCGGATTGATGCAGTGCTGCTGATCGATGTCAGCAACTCCATGAACAAGAGTGACAAGAACAATATCGCTGGTGAGGCGATGAAGATGTTTATAGATATGCTGTCCACCCAAGGTGATAAGGTCGGAATCGTAGCCTACACCGACAAGGTGCAGCGCGAGAAGGCGTTGCTTGAAATCGGCTCAGCCGGCGACAAGCAGGACCTGAAGGATTTCATCGACGGGCTGAACCGCGGGCCGTACACCGACATCGCCGTCGGTATGGAAGAAGCGGTCAAGGTGCTTGAGAACGGCAGTGACCCCACCCATGAGCCGATGATCGTCATGCTGGCTGACGGCAACAATGACCTCGATGAGGCAAGCGGCCGGACGCAGAGCCAGTCTGACCAGGAGCTGTCCGCTGCGGTGGATGCCGCCAAGCAGAAGGGCTACCCGGTGTATACTATAGGGCTTAATGCTGATGGCAAGCTGAATAAGGATATTCTGGCCGGTCTGTCCAATGAGACAGGCGGCAAATCGTTTACGACGAATTCCGCGGATGATCTGCCGCAGATTCTGAGTGAGATTTTTGCCAGCCACCTGAAGCTGAAGATTGTTCCGGTCCAGTCGATCACGGCGGACGGCAGCTTTCAGGAGGTTACGGTAAATGTGCCGAACAGCAGCGTGCTGGAGGCGAATATCTCGATTATGTCAGCACAGCCGGTGACTGCGAAGCTGACCGATCCGTCGGGCAAGGAAGTGGCGATCCCGTCAGATGATGTGCTGCTGTCCAAGTCGTCCACCTATAGCCTGATTAAGCTGCTGTCGCCGGAGCAGGGAGACTGGAAGCTTCAGGTGAAGGGTGTTCCCAAGGATAAAATCGACATTAATCTCGTATTCAACTATGATCTCGAGCTCAAGATAGACGCACCTCCGTCAGCAGCGTACAAGAAGGGCGACACCATCGACATCGTCTCCCACCTTTACAGCAACGGTGCTCAGGTAACACTCAGCAATTTGTATCAAGATATGAATGCGGTGCTGCTCGCTACGGACCTCGATACGGGGACAGTAGAGGAGCTTCCGCTGGACAATTCCGGCGCAGAGTTCAAGGGTTCTTTTGAAATAAAAGAGAGCCATACCTACGAGCTGAAGGTCCGTGCGGAGGAGAGCAGCTTTTACCGTGAAAGTGATGTGCTCAAGATCGACGCGAAGACAGGGGCTGTAAGTACAGCGCCTGCTGCAGGCAGCGGAACCACCGGAGAAGAGCCGCTTCAGCCAAAAGAATCCTCAAATACCCTGTACTTTATCATAGGCGGCGTACTACTGCTGCTCATAGCGGCGGCGGCAGTATGGATGCTGCGCAAGCAGGCCAACCGCGGCTTTGTCGGGCAGATGGTCGTAGAGGTGCTGGACGGCAACACCGGAGAGAAGACGTATCCGCAGTACAAGAAGCTGTCCGGCTTCCGCGGCAAATTCACGCTGCACCAGCTGCTCCAGCTGGCTCCTGAACTGAAGGAGAGTGAGAAGGTCATCTTCACACCGGGCAAAAACGACCGGCTGCTCCTGCGCAGCAGCGAGGGAATTACAGTTGAGAGATCCGGGCGGGCGGCTGACGCTTCGCGCGGGCTGGAGCTGAAGAGCGGGGACCGCGTTTCGGTGCCGCTGCAGACAGTAGACAAGACGATTCTGTTGGAGTTTTTAATATAGAGGGGGAGAACCTATGAAACCGGTAGTAAGAGAGCATATTCAGCAGCTGGACGTATCGCTCGGCGGGGGAATCGTCAGCGACAAGATCAGAGTGGATACCATTGACAATCCGATCCTGATCATCGGCCTGGGGGGCACGGGAATTGATGCCCTGCTGCGCCTGAAATATCAGATTAACCGCCGCTTTAAGCTGCCAGAGGACCCGATTTCCAAGAAGAAGCGGGATAAGCCGGACAACGTGGAGTTTCTGGCTTTTGAAACGAATGAACAAGACCGAGGCAAAAAATACAAAGGCATCGGCCTTGACCCGCAGAGTGAATTTGTGTTGCTGGCAAATGCGGAAATCGGCGGTCTGCTGCAGAACAGAAGCATCCTTGATCCGTATATTACGGAATGGCTGTCGCCTGAGCTGAGCATTACCGATGGCATGAACGGGGCCGCCGGTGTGCGCCAGGCCGGACGCCTGCTGATGTTCACCAAGATCAACCAGGTCGTCGGCGCGATCGACAAGAAGATCAAGACACTGTCCGTAGGCACTAACAAAAAGCTGATGGTATTCCTGCTTACCGGCCTTTCCGGCGGGACAGGCAGCGGTTCATTTCTCGATATCGCCTATATTGTGCGCGGGATTATTGAACGTGACTACGGTGCGGCGGGCATCGACCGGGTCAATACACTTGGTTACCTGTTCACGCCGGACGTCAATCTGTCCAATAAAAGCCTGAGCGAGCACACCCGCGAGTATATCCGCAAGAACGGTTATGCGGCGCTCAAAGAGCTGGATTACTGGATGAATGTGGACAGCCGGGGTGAGCGGTTCCGCCAGCAGTACGGCAATATTTTGACCGTAAATTCACCGTTGCCGCCGTTTAACCTCTGCCATCTGATCTCTGCAACCAACACAGAAGGCAAGCTGCTGGAGAATGCCTATGATTACTGCATGAACGTAACGGCTGAGAATATCACGAACTTTATGGCCAGCGAGGAAAAAGCCTCCGGCGAGGAATTCGCCATCCATGACTATATCAGCAACATCAACACGAACATTGCCCAGATGAACAAAACGTATCCGGCCAACTATCAATACAACATTATCGGGGCTTCGTCGGCCGTGCTGCCGATTGAAGAGATGACCACTTATCTGGCCTACCGCCTGTTCGACAAAATGGACAAGATGTTCCAGCAGGCTCCGGGCCAGGAGGACGTCGAGAAGTTTGCCCGCAAGCTGGGCATCGATCTCGATACGATGATCAAAACGTTTGAATCACGCGTACCTGAACCGCTGCCGGGCTATCAGAACAGCGAACGGCTGAGCCACGCCAATGTCATCAAGAACCAGGTTGTTGACATGGACACTGAGCTCGAACAGAGCTTCCTGTCCCGTGCGCGTGAGGAATATATCAAGGCCAAAAAGCAGCTGCCGGGCGAAATCACCGGACGGTTCGGCGAGGAGCTGGAGCGCATTTTCCTGCATCCGGAGCAGGGTCCGTTCTATGTGTCCCGCCTGCTCTATACCGAGAAGGGCTTCTGCATTCTGAAGCTGATCCAGTCCTATATCGAAGCGCTGCGCGAGAGCCTGCTGCGTCTGCCGCGTGATATCGAGACGGCCCAGGACAGTGCGGAAGAGAAGCTGGGCGATGCGCGGAGCGCTTTTGTGTCCAAAGAGAAGAAGAAGAATGCTTATATCGAAGCCAAAATCAACGAGTACTGGCTGCATGCCGATGTGGAGCGTACGGAGCAGATGATTCAGTTCTACGAGGATCTGTTTGAGCTGCTGAACGAAGAAAACAGCCGGATTTACGGGGTGTTTACGGAAATTCTGAGCGCATTGAGTACGATTTTTGAAAAGAACGGGAACATTCTGCTGAACGGTGAAGAGCAGACCGACCACCGCGGCAACAAAACCTACTATTGGAATATCGTCAACGTGCCGGATATTGCAGCGAACATCTCCAAGCTGATGGACCAGAAGGACGGGGACGATCTGATCCGTGACTTTGCCCGCGAAATGCTGAAGCATTCCGGACGCTGGGTGAGAGAGCAGGAGATTGATATCGTACGCTCGATTTCCGAGTTCCTGACCGACAAATTCGGCGATCTGATCACCCGTTCGATGGAAGACTTCCTGGTGATGAAGTACGGCCGCGAGGAGCCGCTGGACAAATTTGTGGAACGGATTATCGCAGGACGGCTGGATGAGGATGCGGTGCCGATTTTCCATCTGAGCAACAGCTCGGGCAGCCTGCACTTCCCGTCATGGGGTTTCGTCTCCGTGCCGGTTAAAGCGCCGGGCATCCTGAAGGGGATCCGTAATTACCAGAACAATGCGCTCGGCAAATCGCAGTTTACGATCAAGGAGAGCGAGGTCAAGAACCGGATTTTCTGGCTTAACACCCGTAACGGTGTGCCGCTCTTCGTTTATACTCCGCTAAGAGTATATGAAGAGAACTACGAACGCACCATTCTAGATAAGGAAGGCATTGGCCGCCATCTGGTGATGACCGACAAGAATAACTGGACCTATCTGCCGTCCCCGATTCCTGAGAAATCATGGGGCGACACTTATGTGAATGACCGTGTGCGTGAGTACAACGCCAGAGTCCGGGCTGACTTTGCACGGGCGCTGGATACCGGAGTCATTACGGAAAAAGGGCTGGATGAAAATACGAGCAGCCGCTACTCTGTTGTCTTTACCAAGCCGTTTGATCTCGATAAGCTGCTGAGCGGATATGACCTGCAGCTGGGCGCTTCCCGTCCGAACCTCGGTGAAGTGAAGAAGGCAGCGGATGAACTGCGTTCGCTGCGTGAGAACGGTCTGGAGCGTGAAGGCGTGAAGGATATCTTCGGCAGCATCAACAAGGAGATGGCTCAGGAGAACCTGATCCGTTCGCCGCAGCTGATTGCCCGTGTGCGCGAGGAGCTGGCTAAATATGAGGCACTGGCAGCCAAGGCTGCCGAGCTGGATGTGCTGCTGCGCCAGTATCTGGATGAAGATAAATGGCTTGACCAGTTCATCGAGGCGCTCTACACCGATACCATTGTCAAAAAAGGCGCGCTCTACGTCTACGACCGCGACGAGGAAGAAGATGCCTGGGAGCCGTTCGCCAATCTAATGAAGGAACGCAGCTACGTGGAATATGCCGTCTACCGTCATTTCCGCGCTCTGGATGAGAAGAGCCGGAGTGTGCTGCTGCGCAA
Organism: Paenibacillus sp. fava2; assembly: GCF_058313675.1. NCBI lineage: Bacteria > Bacillati > Bacillota > Bacilli > Caryophanales > Paenibacillaceae > Paenibacillus > Paenibacillus sp. fava2. The sequence continues at coordinate 1,091,309 of NZ_CM177755.1, forward strand.
AGCGGCACGCCGTTCCGGAGAAATGACCGCAGCCGAGGATGTAACTCCGCTGCTCTATAAGCTGGAGGGGCTGTATGTCTCCTTCCTTGAAGCGCGCGACAGTCTGGAATACGAGCGGGTAGAGCATGCCGACGGCGATGAAATGTACGGCTTCTACAAGAGTCTGACCGGGAAGCTGGCCAGCATCCGCAGAAAGCTGAAGTAAGCCTATGATTAGAACAGAAGCACTGGTCTATGCAGAACAATATGCGGCGCAGGAAGAGGCGCTGCACAGCAAGGGGGATGGACGCAGCAGCATCCATTACCCTGCGCTGTTTCTGTTCCTTGGCGATAAGGTGTCGGCAGCGATTGAGCCGGTGCTTATGCGCTGCGAGCGGAAATGGGATAATGCTGCCGGGGTGCTGGCGCTGCATGCCGGCGCGAATGGCGGCAAGGTGCAAGATAGCAAGGAACGGGTGATGACGATGGCCCTGCCGGATCCGGCCGGGCGTGATCCCCGCATGGTGCGCCAGGAAGTCTACCGGGAATTTCACGAGGACGGCCGTTATCTGGCCGGGATGAACCGGACGCTCCGGCAGATTGGCAACAGGATAGCAGACTATGGACGGCTGTATTCTTCTTTTGACGTAATCCATCTCTCCATCATTACGCGGGTCGATGACCCGCTTAATGTGCTGCTGCCTGAAGTTGCCTTGCTCGCCCGGGCGGTGCTCAGCCAGTCGTTCAAATCGGTGCAGACCGACCTGTACACGCTGATTAACGAGCGGGAGCAGGGGGATAACTTCGGATATTCCAGCTCGGTCGGGCTGGCTTTTCTGCGTGAGCTGGAAGGCATGCAGCTGCCGGACTATACATTTAAAGCGCCGCTCCTCGTTACGGAGGACGGATTGTCGATACCGGTGGCTCACGGCCCCTCCGCCCTGTTCGATCTGGTCTACCTGCTCTCGGACAAAAACGAGCGTGGCATGACCCCGGTGAACGGCATGGAGGATAACTACGAGATTATCGCGCACATCAGTCTGCTGAAGAACCGGGTACGTCCTTCTTCGGATCAGGCTTCCGGTCACGGCGGCTACAACAATATGACGTTCAAAAGCGGCATCCGCGGCAGTACCGGCAGGCAGGGCTATGCCTCCGCCGGATTCTCGGCGGTGCGCAGGCCGAGCAAGCCGATTGCCATGGCGGTGCTGTACCATGCCTTTCATGTTCTGGCCGCGAAGCTGCAGACCGGCGGCGGCTTTAGTCTGCGCGACCGCCAGGCGCTGCTCGGCCTGACGCCGGAAGCGCTGCGCGAGCGGGCAGCGGGCCTCTTGCCCGATGAGGCGGGTATCGCCGAAATGACCGGGCTGATGAGCCACGGCCGTCCGTCCTACAGCGAGCTGAAGCCGCTCTCGCTGCGCGAGGCGGAAGCTCTGCTGTTCGGCGACGGCGGTGAGGCGTATTTCCGCAGCAACTTTGCGGATGTTTCCGCTGCGCGTGCTGCGGCCCTTGACCCTGCGCGCGAGTGGGCCGCCGTACTGGCGGCTCAGGAGCAGGCAACTCCGCCGGTGACGTTCTACCAGCTGGCGGAGTGGACGGCCGAGCAGGGCGAGGCCGGAGGCAGTGTGCTGAACGCGCTGCGTCAGCACATGGGCGGTTTGCGCTCGGCGCTGGCCAGCGCCGAGGAGGAGCTGGAGCAGCTCTATGCGCAGAGCGTAGAGCGCCAGCCGTTCCAGCGGGTGCCGCTGCTCGACAAGCGGACCGTGCGCAATTTCATTCATTATTTGTTTGAGAGTATATATAGTAGGAAATACGAGATTCTCAGGCTGAAGCTGGAGCTGGACATTGCGCTCCGCTATGACGCTGCACTGGAACAGCTGCATGCCGAGAGCAGAGCCAAAGTGCAGACGATGCAGGCGCTGGAAGAAGAGCTGCGCAGCCTTGCGCTGGCAAGCATTGGGCGCTCCGGTGAAGCGGTGGACCAGAATATCATGGAATACTACCGCACAGTGACCGCAGAGGTCATGCTTGACATTGAGACCCGGCGCGGTGCGGGCATCTTCTTCAGCGACCGCTTCATGGGCAGCATCTCGGAGCTGCTGCGCCAAGGCGGTCCGGCAGTTGTACGCCGCCTGATCGAAGTATGCAGAAAAGAGCTGCTGACGGCAGCGCCGTTCGTCCTCCCGTTTGAGGAGGAGCTGCTGCGGCGGGCCAATGTTGCAGCGGCTTACGAGAACCGGGAGATTGTCTCCAGAGAGGAGCTGTTCAAGCAGCTCTATCTGGGTCTTGAAGACGGTGCAGTCATCAACGTCCGCCTGTTCGAGTATACGCAGGAGCACCGTCATGAGGAGAAATATTTCTTCGGCGACAGCGGCTCCGAATTCCTACGCTACGCGCTGAACGCTGACGGAACGACCAGGATCTACCGCCTGGGCGTCGTCCACGAGCAGCGCCGGAGCGGTGTGGAGAAGCTCAACCTGATGGGCGGCTTCCATCTGGAGGACCTGCTCTATTACCGCAACGGCAAGGTTTACTACGAGACTTATGTGCAGAACGGCTACAAGCTGCACGGTGTGGATGAGGAGCAGCTGCCTGAGCTTAGATGAGTAACGAGGCTGGGGAAGGCTGCCCCTCAGGCAGGCTGCGAAGGTGCTGTTTGGTTGTGGAACTGTTGAGTAAGAGTATGTATTGAGGTACTAAGCATGCTGAAGTGTTAAGGACGTTAAAAGCTAAGGTGCTGAAATTCTGATAGCTGATTGCTGAAAATGTCTAAATGCTGATTTGCCAAAATGCCAGAATGTCGTAGTGCTGCAATGCTGACGATTGAATGCTGAAATTGGGAAGGAAGTTGCCGACATTTCAGTCTGAGGTATTGCAGCTAGCCCGTGCATACTCCAGACTAATAAGGAAGGGCATACGGCCCTAATGAGAGGCAAAAATACCTCTGATTTCAGCCAATACTGGTAAATGGGCCGAATGAGAGGCAAAAAAGCCCTTGATTTCGGCCAATGAGGGCAAACGGCCCGAATCAAAGGCAAAAAGGCCTCTGATTTCGGCCAATGCGAGCAAAGGGCCGAAATGAAAGGCAAAAAAGCCTTTGATTCCAGCCGATACGAGCAAACGGCCGAAATGAGAGGCAAAAATGCCTTTGATTCCAGCCCAAACGGGCAATGCGCCAGTTGTTAACTGCAAGGGAGTTTTTCCGCCGCCTACTTCGCCAGGGAACACACGTCCAAGAGGATAACAGGCTGGCTGTGCTCCGCAACGTATAAATCTAACAATAGTTGTTCCTGAAAGGATGAGGATGGATGCAGCGGAAAATCAATCTGCTCTTATTGTGTTTTAGCCTGCTTGGCGGCGGCATAGCTTTTGTGCTTGGAGAGCTGCTGCTGGGCAGCAGGCCTTATGATCTGCCGTCAATCCTGATTGTCGGCATCTATTTCGCCATAGTGGCGCTTGGCATCGGACTGGGTGCACTGCTGGCTGAGATGATCTCCCCGCAGCTGAACGGCTTGTCATGGAAGCAGCGCTATCTGGGGCTGTCGTGGAAGCTGCTGCCGCTGACGGTGGTTATCCTGTTCGGCGTCGGCACGCTGATGGAGTTTGTGTATGAGCTGAACTTTGGCGGCATCAAAACGGTCAAAAATGTCGTGATGGTCATCGACGACTCGGGCAGCATGCAGCAGAGCGACCCCGGCAACAGCCGGTATGCCGCCGCGCAGTCACTGGTGCAGCAGATGGACACTGATAATCAGGTGGCCGTAGTCACCTTCAGCCAGGATGCAGCAGTGGTTCAGCCGCTGACCTCACTGCGGAGTACCGAAAACCGCGAGAAGGTATCGGAGGTTATCGGCAGTCTGCAGACGACGGAGGGCGGCACGAATATCAGCGGAGCACTCACCGAAGCCATGAACGTAATTAACACAGACAGCGGAGCCAGTCGCGGAGCTATGGTGATCATGCTGTCAGACGGCTTTAGCCAATTTGATACAGCTACTGAATTAAATGAGTATAAAAGCCGGGGAATCGCCGTGAACACCGTCGGGCTTGCGCTGGACGACCCGTCAGGCGCCACGTTGCTGCGGGATATTGCCGCTGCGACAGGCGGGCAATATTATGATGTTACCGATGCTGGCCGTCTGGGCGAGGTGTTCCAGCAAATCTATGACCGGCTGGGCGACCGTACCCTGCTCACAGAGCGCAGCGATGCTACAGCAGACAGCCCTTATTATGCAGTTGTGCGGATTTTGGCGCTGATGCTGGTGGGTACTGCGCTTGGGATCGGGCTTGGCATTATTTTTGATAACCGGCATTTGGCCAAAAGCTTCGGCATTGGCGGCTGGGCAGCCGGCCTGTGTGCCGGTCTGATTCTCGAATTCGGGCTTGACGGCCATTCTGTCGGCGATACGCTGGTCCGGCTGAGCGCTGTACTGGTGCTGGCGGCTATTATTTCACTCTTTACCTATGTGGTACCGGTCGGCGAAGGACGGCTGTCCCGCCGGGGAAGAAGAGAGGCGGCAGCATCCGGTTCCGAAGGGTTTCATTCGCCGCGCAGAAACAGGAACAGCAAAGGCTTTTAAGGCCCGGCAGCATCAGCTAAAGCTAATGAACAGGTGAAAGGAGCATACAGTCATGAGGTACGCCGAAGAAACTCCCCCTGCACAGGCCATTACGGAAGTGACTGCCCGGGTGGAGGACCGGCTCTGTACGCTGAGATGGCGCTGGCCGGACGGCGTACAGGCGGTCTGCATCCACAAAGGAACGGCGGAGGGACCCGGCCAAGGGGAGCTTCCGCCTTCCGGCATGAAGCTGTACACCCGTGAGGAATACAAAGCGAACAACGGCTACCGGGACCGGATGGATGATATCGGCCTGGTGGTCTATACCATATATGCCCGGATTAACGATAACGGCGAGACACTGCTCATCAGGCAGCCGGACCGTTCCAACGAGATTACAGTCAGCGCCGGCAAGGCCAGAATTTATTATTCCGTCAACCAGAAGAAAACGATATTCGGCAAGCAAAAAACAGTACATATGACGATTACCGCCGAAGTGCCGGTGCCGAAGGATGTACTCTGCTATGTCAAAAAAAGAGGCGGGTACCCGGCTTCCAGGGAGGACGGCGTGCTGTTCCCGTTCGTGCAGGATTTTGCCGCCGGACGGAACGCGCTGCCGCCGATCGAGATCGGCAAAGAGGACTTTGTGCGGATTTTTTTCACCGACGGACGGAAGTACGGTCAGTATTATGAGCTGGTGCCTGAATAAGTGTACTTTATGCAGCTTAAAGGAAAATATCCGGACTGAAAGGCAAAATAGTTGTACAAAGTGCAGTTAAGGCGCGAAGCAGCGCATAGCCCATAACAAATGGCCAACAAGAAGTAACGCTCAGACAACGACAAAACGTTGGGAGGACAAGAGATGTCTTTTTTCAGCCGCTTTATGAAGAAAAACCAGCCGCAGCCGCGGCCGCTTTTCTATGATATTGTGTGCCCGTACTGCTTCACGAAATTCCAGCCGGAGGAAGTTGTTTTCCGGGCCATGCACAGCCGTGAGGATGATGAGAATTACGCGCTGGGCGAGGATGACGCTCTGAATAAATACCGTGAGCGCTTCGGGCTCGATACGGTGGATGATATGGAAGCGATTCTGAATCCGGCTGACATTCCGGAAGAATACCATCATTACACGGACCATGTACTCACCGGTCTAACCGACCGCTACGGGGTGCTGACGCGCAGACGGCTCTGCCCGGCCTGCCATAATGAGCTGCCTGTAACCGCGGGCAAGGTGCCGAGCAACATTATCTCCATCATCGGCGCTTCCCAGGTAGGGAAGTCGGTGTATATGACCTCACTGATCCATACGCTGCAGCATACGACGGCGGGGCATTTTGACGCAGCCTGCATGCCGCTGAATGCCGAAATCAGCCGCAAGTTCCGCACGCTGTACGAAGAACCGCTGTTTGAGCGCGGCGATCTGCTGGCTTCGACCCAGAAGGAAAAAATGCAGGAGCCGTTCATCTTCCAGTTTGTCTTCAAGGATGAGAGCAAGCCGCCGCTGACACTGGTATTCTTCGATGTTGCCGGTGAGGGCATGGTTGATCAGGATTACCTCGGGCTGCACGGCCAGCATATCAAAAACTCGGCGGGCATCCTGTTCATGGTCGATCCGCTGCAGATCCGCTCCATCCGCGAGAAAATCCGCATCAACTACGGCGACAAGCCCGGCGAGTGGGTCTCACAGTATGATGAGCCGCGCGATGTGGTGCTGACGATGTTCGGCGATTTTATCGCCTATCAGGAGAAGAGCAAAACCTCCATCCCGACAGCGGTCGTGCTGACCAAAAGCGATATGCTGCATTCGCTCAAGGATGAGGACGGCGATTATATCAAGTCGAACAGCAATGTTTTTAATAACTATGTGCACCGCAAAACACTGAATCTGGACGAGTATCATAACATCGACGGGGAAATCCGCCGCTTCATCGAGAAGGTGGACCGCCCGTTCAAGGATACGATGGATGTTTATTTTGCCAACACGGGGTATTTCGCTGTATCTGCGCTGGGCAGCAACCCGGTCAATCAGAGAATAGAGGGTGTGGTCAGCCCAATCCGGGTGGACGAGCCGTTTATCTGGCTGCTGCATAAGCTGAATTATATTGAGGGGAGCGACGGGCCGTGAACAGATTTTCAGGGTCCGGCATCACCCAGCAGATGTACACCCGCGAGCGGCGCGGGGTTTACCGGGCAACCGAGGGCTTCGATACAGTAGCGAAATCGGACAGTCTAGATAATAATTTTGTCAAAAAAATTCTCCACCCCTTCTGCGTCTACGATGCTCCGGCTGAGCTTTCGGCACGCGGCGAGAAGAATGAGGAGATTTATCCAACTGCGCTGCATCTGTTCCATACGGAGACGAACGATACCGTAATTGGGCAGAGCCGCTATCTGGCGGCTGATTTTACGGGGCAGCGGAGCGCTTTTTTCGCCCATAACTTTGTTGTGCCGCCGATCCGCTCGGAAGAGATTGTGGAGCATTACGGGGACTGGCTGCATGCGGACTTTGCCGTCAGTCATGAAGGGGAGCCGGGCGGAGCCTTGCCGGAGCTGGACCATATTCCTGTGCGGCAGCGCGAAAGCCGGCCTGACCCGCTGACTGTGCTGCGTACGCTCGGTTTTAACGAGGAATGGTTCAAGGCCCTGCTGCAGGCGGTCATGCTCTCCGTGGCCGGGAAGAAAAAAATCTATATTGCGCTCGATGTGCCCATCAGCGAGGTATCGCAGCGTGCCGCAGACCTGACAGAGATTCTGTTCAGCGTGCTGCCGTATGATTTCCGCCGCCGGCTGGGCGTCATTACATATGCGAATGAGCCGCAGAGCCGCAAATATATCCATCTGACCTTTGTGGAAAAAGGCTCGCTGCGTCCCGGGGACCGCAATATCGAGAAGGATTATGTGTTTGATCTGGCATCCGGCCGCATGCTCAATGCTGATTTTGGCGGAACGCGCCAGCCTTTTGCCGAGCTTGTCTGGAAGACGCTTAACCGGAAGGGCAGCATGGAGGATTATGCCCGTTTTGCCGATTCCCTGCTGACAGGTGAAGGGCCGGAGCGTAAGCTGCAGCTGGCGGTATATAACGAGCTGGCGGTCTTTTATGAGATTGAGCAGGGGGATGAGCAGGCGTACACAGACAATAAAATAGCTGTGCTCAGCGGTCTGTTGTCCTACCTGAAGCCCCAGGGAGCATTGGAGTCACGGGTGCGGCTGAACGATCTGTTCCTGGAGCGGTTCGACCGTGAGTACGATGCCATCCGGCAGCGCGGGATTCCCCAGCCTGAAGTACTTGAGCAGTTCAAGGAGTACTTTGTGCTGGAGGGTCATAACTACCGGGGCAAAATCGTCGACTTTTTCATCAACGGCATGTTGAATTGTCCGGCTGCAGGTCGGGAGGATGTGCTGGCTGCGGCTTATGGCATTATCGAGAGCAATGACGGGCTGAGTGCAGCCTTTTTCAAAAAAGTGCTAGGCCAGCCCATATTCCGCAGACAGCTGCTGGAGCCTTATATGGAATCCCGGCTTGCTGCTGCGGCTGATTCAAGGGACGTTATGCGCTTCGTATTCCATTGGGGGCGGTCATTGCCGGAGGTGCTGCAGCAGTCCTTCGCCCGGGATATGATCAAAGAATATCTGCTGGAAAAGCTGGCCGGGGACAACAATCCTGTGGCCGCCGTAGCGGCCGCCCATGATTTTGTAGAAAAGGCCGAAAAAGAACGGCGCAGAGGCAGCGGCCTCTATCCGGAGGCGATGTCGCTGCTGCTGGAGCTTGCGGATGCTGCAGACCGCTTCTTGCTCAGCCGTGTGGATCTGGACGAGCTGACGCTGGAGCAGCTGCTGGATATTTCGTTCCTGCGTTACCGTGACGCTGAGGACTGGCAGCCGCCGCTGGATTCCATCAGCAGACGCAAGGCGAATGCCCTGCGGGCCGCCTACCGCTGGTTTGGCGAGGAGAAGCCGGATGAGAAGATTTTTGCCGGCCTTGCCCCGCGGGAGCTGGACGATGTGCAGCTGCTCGGACGGCGCTGGCTGAAGGATATGCGCAGTGCAGAGCCTTTTGAGCGTCTGCCGCTGGCCTTCTATCATATCAGTGAGCGCGAGGACGGGCCGCTGGATTATGAGGCTTTGCTGGAGCTGGTTGTGCGCAAGGCGGGCGGAGATAAAGAGACGGTGTACCGTTTCTTCGACTGGTCGCAGGGCAGCCGGCTGTTCACAGTCTCGAATAAAAAGCTGTGGCCGGGATATAAACGGGCCATTCTGAAGTATTTCATGAACAAGGACCGTGAAGCGTTCAAGAGCCGTGACTTCCGCAAAAGCTATGCAGCTGCCGCAGGACCGGCGCTGCAGACTATCTACAATGAAGCCCGCAGCAAGCTGGCTTCACCGCTGGCGCGGTGGGTCAGCCGCAGCCGATTTCAACTCCTGATCAGCGGCTCTGTTCTGGGGCTAGTGATCATCGCGGTCATTATAGCGGTCAGCCTGCTGCGGCCGGACCCTGCTGACACGGCGCAGCCGGCGACTGGCTCCGGGGCCGGCGGTGCCTCGACGGTTACCGCTATGCTTGGCAGCGGCGGGACTGCCGGGACCAGGCTGGTGTTCACCTTTGAGGATGCAGCGGAATGCTCCGCCTTTAAGCCGGCGGAAATTGGGCTCATGTCCGGGGATGAGGTGACGGACATGTATGATGTTGTTGCAACGACGGGCAGCTGCCTGGTGGCGTCGCCGGAACCGGGAGCCGCTGCCACGGATGCGGCCGGCTCTGGTACGGACGGCGGTGCGGCGGACAACGCGGGTGCCGGGACGGATGGCGGCGCGGCGGATAACGCGGGAGCCGAGACAGACGGCGGCGCGGTGGACAACGCGGGTGCCGGAACGGACGGCGGCGCGGCGGACAACGCGGGTGCCGGGACAGACGGCGGCGCGGCGGACAACGCGGGTGCTGGGACAGACGGCGGCGCGGCAGTCTCGTCTCCGCCGGCTTACCAGGTCACCGTTGACCTGGAGCAGGGCGCCGTGCTTGCAGCCGGCAATATGATTACTGCCGGTAAGTACAAGCTGATTGTTCAGCCTGATCCTGCGGCGGGAGTGACCGCATCGCCGGCAGCACAGCCTTCTGCCACAGCTGAGGCCACGCCTGATGCTTCAGCTGGTACCAATAACACTGGTGACAATACCAGCGGAAGCAATACAGCGGGTGAGACAAGTACTGGCGAATCCGGCACAAACGGTGCTGGTGCAGAGAGCACTGCCGGTGCGGAGTAGCGACTATTTTTCATAATTAACTGATAAACAAATATTATAATCCTGAACAGCACAAACAGCCGGATGACGGCTTGAGTGCGTTCAGGATTTTTTTTCAGCAGAATGTGTTGGAGCTGGCAACAGAATACTGGTGCAGAGAGCAGTCAGAGTGGAGGAACGTTTTCTTGCAGACTAACTTGATCTTATTCGCAGCATATACTCTATTCTGAGCAGTACAACCATCCGCAGATGACGGGTAGCATGTTTATGTTTCTTTGCGGCCACCTGGTTGTAACTAAGTGGATTTTAGACAACTAATCTCTGCCGAAACAAGTGATGAACAGAACTAAGTGGAAATTTGCCACTTAATTCAGGCGATTTTGCTGAAATGTGTGCTTAACCAGTAAATGAAGTATCCATTTTCCAATTAATTACGCCGGAATGAGGGTTTCGGTGAAATTAAGCTGCTTTTTTCCAACTAGCTACGGCGACAAGTTTTTATAAAGTAGTCTGCGTGTGGTCGGGGTGGTCGTGTGTAAGAGTAAAGTAGTCTGCGAGTGGTTGGTCTGGTTTATGTAGGAGTGGTAGATAGTCTGTGAGAACAGGTTAGCTTGCCAGGGCGGGGAGTTTAGGCCAACTATATTGGGTTGGAACAGCCGATGTGGTTAGAGTGGTCTGTGTAAAAGTAAAAGGTAGTCTGCAAGGACAGGTTAGCTCACGTGGCAGGTAGTTTGAGTTAGAGTAGCTTAAGTGCTTGGGCAGACTTCATGCTTTGTGTAGTCCTTATGGCTAGTGGTTGTCTGGTCTAGGTAGGAGCAGAAGGTAGTCTGCGCAGATAAGGTGGTTGCCAATTAAGAGCAGTCCGCATATACACCGCCCCTTCTGACACAAGCGGCTGGTTGAAGCAAGCTCTGTGCAGCTTTATTCCGCCGCTAATAGCTGACATGGGATGGAATGAGATTGTAACAGCTTTTCTATGGACATAGAGGGAAATAGTAGATATGATTATGAATATTAAAATTTAATAAGCTATTGAAAAGGGTGCGCGTTCTTGTGTTTCATAGAACCGCTTAATAGGGAAGGCCGGTGCAAGTCCGGCGCGGTCCCGCCACTGTAAATGCAGAGCGACTCCTGCGGATGCGCCACTGTCCGGCTGTTTATGCTGACGGGAAGGCAAAGGGGAAGCGATGAGGCATAAGCCAGGAGACCTGCCTTTTTTCATGGACGTTTCACTTCTTCGTGGGGTAAGAATGCGGAACACATGCAGATGAACTGCGGCTTAGAGCAGATGCGCGCCTTGCAGAAGGTACGCCTGCTGATGGCCGGCCTGTGAGCAGCAAGCTCAGCTTACAAGCTGTCCAGCCGTTAATTTGTATTCTTCCCGGCCGCCCTTAACAGGGCGGTTTTTATGTTGGGCAAGTGAGGCTGCGGGGGAATCCCAGTCCGTGCTGCTAACTGCACTATTTGTACGATCATTCTATTAACAGAAAAGGGGTTAACAATGAAGAAGAAATTCTCTGCCAGGTATTGGCGGCTTGGCCTGGCTTTATTGCTGGTTATCTCGATTATTGGAGGCGCTGTTGTTCCCTCCGGACAAAGCTATGCAGCCGCTGATTCAGCGGTGCAAAGTGCTGAACGTGTAACAGATGCTGTGTATGCAGCAGACGCTTCCTCCTCGGAACTGCCGGTTACTCTGGAGGCAGTAGCGCAAAATGGACAAGTTACTGTAAAAGAGGCCACCTATAAAACTGCCGAATATATTTTGGGCAGCGGTGTGACATCGGAATGGCAGGCCATCGGGCTGGCCCAGGCCGGCTATACCGTACCTGACAGCTATGTGCAGGCACTTGAACAAAAGGTGAAGGCTGCCGGCGGAAGCTTTTCCAGTGTAACGGATTATGCCCGGATCGTGCTCGCAGTAAAGGCTGCCGGCGCTGATCCGGAGAATTATGCCGGTACCGGCACCACTGCAGGCTACAATCTGATTGAGAAAATTTATAACAATACCAGAATCAGCGGGCAGACCCTGAATGCCCCGGTATATGCGCTGCTCGCACTGGATTCCGGTAATTATACCATTCCGGGCGATGCGAAATGGACCAAATCTGCGCTGCTCGGCGAGATTTTGTCCAAGCAGAATGCGGATGGCGGTTTTACCCTGTCCTCAGGTGCAAGCGACCCGGATATGACAGCAATGGCTTTGACGGCGCTGGCTGCACACCGGAATGAACCGGGCGTAGCGACAGCCGGACAGAAGGCGGTAGCCTGGTTATCCGCTGCGCAGGACAGCAAAGGCGGATACGGCGACAACAGTGAAAGTGCTGCCCAGGTTATTATTGGTTTGACCTCCTTTGGCATAGATCCGTCAGGAGCTGAGTTTACCAAAGCAGAAGGAGATCTGACCGGAAGACTGCTGAGCTTCTTTACAGCCGGCGGAGGTTTTGCCCATAACGAAGGCGGGAAGGTCAATGCGTATGCTACCGAACAAGGTCTGCAGGCGCTGGTTGCCTATAATCTGTTCAGCGGCGGAAGCAACGGGAAGCTGTATGATTTTACTAAACCGGCAGCGCAGAATCCGCTTGTATATGTACCGCTTGTAATTGAAGGACCTCAGGGTACGCTGGGCCAAGGGAATGCCTATGCAGGCAATGCCCTCGAAGCGCTGGAGAAGGTTGCTGCCCAGAACGGGCTGGCGCTTACGAATCCGTCCGGCAATTATGTTACGGCCATCGGCAATGTAGCTGCGGGAATGTTCGGCGGCTGGGATGGCTGGAGCTATGCTGTCGTCCGCGGAGGACAGTGGCTGTATCCGGATGTAGGCATGAAGGATTTCAGCCTCAAGAGCTCTGACCGGATTGTCGTCTATTACGGGGGTGCTGATACCCAGCTTGTTGAATCAGTGACTTTGTCCAAGGCGCAGCCAGGGGAAGATGAGGCTTTTGACGTCACGGTTACTCAGATTACATGGGTCTGGGATAACGCTACGTTTACTTCAAAGCCGGTGACTTCAAAAGCTGCCGGGGTCGAGGTCACGATCGGCAGTCAAAAGGCTGTTACGGATCAGAACGGGCTGGCGGCGTTTAAAGACGGATTGGCGGAAGGAAGCTATACGCTGACCGTAACCGGTTATGCTGCCGGCAAGGCCCCGGCGTTAGTCAGATATACTCAGGCTGTTACAGTAGTTTCCGGAAACGCAGCTGCCCATCTGACGGTCGAAGGACCGGAAGGCATGGTGGCAGAGGGAACGCTGAAAGCCGCAAATGCACTTGCTGCGCTGAAAAAACTGACTGCTGCACAGGACATCCCGCTGCAGATTACGGATTCCGCCTACGGCAGCTATGTGTCCGGCATTGCCGGGATCACGAATGGAACCTATGACGGCTACTGGAATTTTGTAGTCTACCGCGGCGGAGAATGGATCTACCCTAGCGTGGGTATGGGAGATTTCAAGCTGCAGCAATCGGACCGGGTACTGGTCTATTTTGCCGGAACCGGTACGCAGATTGTCGATTCGGTAACAGTAACTCCGCAGCAGCCGAAGCCGGATGAAGCATTCACGGTTAAGGTTATCCAGAAGCAGTGGGTGTGGAACAGCGCAACATTCACAAGTGACCCAGTGGTTTCACCGGCTGCAGGCGTTCAGGTGACCATTGGCGGAACGGCGGTAACAACGGACAGTAACGGCGTTGCTGTATTTGAACAAGGCTTGTCTGCAAAAATATACACGCTGGCAGTAACCGGCTACGTCAAAGGAGCTGCCCCAAAGGTTGCCCGCTACGCGGAGTCCCTGAAGGTAGCCCCGGGAAATGTTACAGCCAGCCTGGCGATAGAAGGACCGCAGGGGGTTATGGCCGAGGGCAGGCTTGAGGCGTTCAACGCTTACGATGCCCTGCAGCAGCTGGCTGCTTCCGGCAGCCTTGCACTGCAAAGCACGGAGTCTGCATACGGTATTTTTGTGTCTGGCATTGGCGGTGTTGAGAACGGCACTTACAATCAGCAGGATTACTGGGCCTTCGCCGTATTGCGCGGCGGGGAGTGGATTTCACCGGATGTAGGGCTGAATGACTTTGTACTTGAGCCGTCTGATCATGTGCTCGTGTACTATGCAGGGAATAATACGCAGGTAGTGCATTCGCTGGCCGTATCGCCTTCGCAGCCGAAGACAGGCGAGGCTTTCACGGTTGCAGTTGAACAGAAAAAATGGGTCTGGAACAATACAACCTTTACGATGGACCCGGTTGTTTCTCCGGCTGCTGGCGTACAGGTCAGCATTGGCGGAAAAACTGTAACAACGGACGAGAAAGGTGTGGCTTCCTTCAACCAGGGCCTGGCGGCCGGTGCTTACACCCTGACTGTCACCGGTTATGTGGACGGGAAGACGCCTAACGTTGCCCGCTTTACACAGGCGCTGACGGTGGTGAGCCCGTCCACGGTTCCACAGCCGGCAACAGCCACCATTTCCGTTACAGGCGATAGCCTGAAAGGTACGATTCTCTCCAGTACAACTGTAACGCTGAACGAAGGCGAAACAGCTTACAGCCTGCTGGTCCGCCAGCTTGGCAGCAAAGTGGTGAGCGGCGGCAGCGGTGACAGTGTCTATATTAGATCCATCGACGGCCTGGCTGAGATGGACCGCGGCAAGGACAGCGGCTGGATGTATTCGGTCAACGGCAGCTATCCCAAAACAAGTGCCGGCAGCTATAAGCTCAGCAGCGGGGATGTGCTGGCCTGGCGCTATACAACCGACGGCGGAGCAGATATCGGAAATCCGCCGGGCGGCGCGGGAAGCTCGGGAGGAACAGGAGCAGCCGGTTCCGGAAGTCTTGCAGGAGTAACCATCACTGCAGACAATACTCTTCCGCTCAATCAGGCCGGCCAGACAACAGCCGTAACCGGTACTGTGATGTCAGCAGCTGAAGCTGCGGCGCTTAAACAGCAGCTGGCGGCCAACGTGGTCACTATTGAGCAGGATGTGACTCCGGGGGCGGCAGCCTCCCTGAAGGACAGCGGCGGAGAAGTAGAACTGCAGCTGCCTTCCGGTGCAGTGTCCGGAACAGTGAAAATCAGTGTAAGAGAGAGCAGCGCAAGCCGTACCGAGCTTGTATCGGGATTGTATGATTTCAAGCCGGACGGTACGAAATTCCTGAAGACAGCGGATTTGCTGATCCGCATTCCCGTTACAGCCGTTAATCCGAGCAATTTGGCGCTGGCCTGGCTGGATGAAAGTACAGGCAACTGGATACCGGTACCCGCCTCACTTGATCTGAAGACTGGCATCATGACCGGTAAAGTCAGCCACTTCACCACATACGCGGTCGTAGACCGCAGCAAGTTTGAGCCGCAGCAGGGCAAGCTAGCCAGTGATATTACGGCTACAGCCAAGACTGTGGCAGCATCAGAGGAGCTGAGTGATTGGCAGGCCATTGGCCTGGCCCGCACCGGCCATGCTGTACCGGCAGGTTATTTGAACGCAGTGAAGGAGCAGCTTGCTGCAAGCAGCGGTGAATTCCGCAAGGTAACCGATTATGAGCGTCTGGTGCTGGCCGTGGCTGCGGCCGGGGCAGATCCGCAGAGTATCGGCGGATATAATCTGATTGAGAAGATTTATAACAACCGCAATATGGCAAGCCAGGGAAGCAACGGTCTGATTTTTGGCCTGATTGCTCTCGATAGCGGCTCCTATAAGGTGCCTGCAGATGCGCTGTGGACCAGGGAGCGTCTGATTGCTGCGATTCTGGAGCTGCAGAGCAAGGACGGTGGCTTCCCGCTGACCGCCGGAGGCACTGATGATGTGGATCTGACCGCGATGGCGGTCACGGCACTCTCCGCGCATACCGGCCAGACGGCAGTGAAGGCCGCTCTGGACAAAGCGGTAACGTGGCTGTCCGGACAGCAGCTGGAGAACGGCGGCTACAAGGTATCCGGCACTGAAAACAGTGAGAGTACGGCCCAGGTCATTATCGCCCTCAGTACTGCCGGCATTGGTCCCGGAGATGCACGTTTTGTAAAAGCGAAGGGCGGTCTGCTGAGCCATCTGGCTTCATTCAGACAGGCAGACGGCAGCTATGCCCACACTGCAGGACAGCAAGGCAACGGTCTGGCTACGGAGCAGGCGCTGCTGGCATTGTCAGCCTATAGCCGCTTCCTGACAGGTGATTCCAAGCTGTTCAGCATTACGCCGGGAGCAGTGAGCGGCGTTACCTTTACCGATGAAAGCCAAATTTCTGCCTGGGCGCTTGCTTCCGTACAAGAGGCCTTTAATCAGGGACTGATGAAGGGCGTTAGTGAAACGGACCTGGTCTTTGCTCCGAAGCAGAAGATCACCCGTGCCGAATTCGCAGCCCTGCTGTTAAGACTGACTGGAGAAACACCGGCTGATTCCTCGGCAGCTGCTGTATTCAGCGATGTAAAAGCCGGTTCATGGTATTACGGGACGGTGCTGAAAGCGAAGGAGCTGGGAATGATTTCGGGTGTAAGCGATACGTCCTTCAATCCTAACGGTTATATTACCCGCCAGGATATGGCGGTTATGATCATGAGGGCCTTCAAGCTGGAGAGCAGCGGAGCATCTGCCGCCTTCACGGACGAGAGCCGGATCAGCAGCTATGCGTTGACTGCTGTGCGGACGGTGTCACAGCTGGGCTATATGAGCGGATATAACGGCTCCTTTGATCCTGCAGCTGCGGTAACCCGTGAGATGGCCGCGGTCGTTGCAGTCCGGCTGCCGTAAAGCGCTGCTGCGGTTTATGCGAAAGGTTACAAGAAAGAGCAGATTTACAGCCCGGTTTAAGCTAAAATAAATGAAGATGATAGGATCGGGATAGAACGGGGGCATCTGGCTCTCGTTCTTTCCCTTTTTTTCAAAGATAAAAAGGGTATGTTCTGCGGATTATTCCAGGAGGTGCAAAGAGTAATGATTAGACCGGCTATCCGCCGTTTGCTTCCGCCAGCGCTAGTGCTGCTGGCCGCGCTGCTGCTGCCGGGCTGCGCAGCCCCCGGCAGGGATGCCGCCGCCCCGGACGCGGGCGGCAGCGCCACCGCCACGGCTGCGGCACAGAGCCCGCAGCCGGCGGCCACCGCGTCTCCGCAGCCCGGAGACGCTGCCGTCACCGCCCCGCCGTCCGCGCCGGCGGGGCACACCACGCCGTCTCCCGCAGCGGAGACGGCCACCCAAGGCGCGGCCACGGCTACGGCGCCGCCCGCCAAGGGCGCCGGCGCCACCGCGGCGGCAGCGGCGAAGCCGTCCGCTGCCGCAAGCCCTTCTGCCGGCGCTGCGAAGCCGGCAGCAACGCCGCCGCCAGCGGCGGCCAAACCCACGGCGGCTGCGCAGCCTGCCGCCGTGGCCGATACAGCCGTCATCTCCATTACAGGAGATGCGGAGCACGGGGTGATTCTTGCGCCGGCGGCGTTCGAGATCAAGGAAGGCGAAAGTGCGCTGGACCTGCTGAAGCGGATTACCCGCCAGCACAAAATCCAGATGGAATTCCAGGGAGCCAAAGGCTTTGCCTATGTCGAAGGCATAGACAATCTGTATGAATTGGATCATGGCGCGGAGAGCGGCTGGATGTACCGGGTGAACGGGGAGTTTCCGGACAAGAGTGCCGGAAGCTACACCGTACAGCCCGGGGATACGATAGAATGGCTGTATACACTTGACCTCGGCAAGGACATCGGAGCCAAGGCGCCATGAGCAGCGGCTTCCGGGCCATGCATCCGGCAGTAGCGCTGCTCTATTACGCCGGGCTACTGCTGTTCGCCGCACTGATTACGCATCCGCTCTTTCTGATTACCGAGCTTGCAGGGCTAATCCTCCTGCTGCTGCTGCAGGGGCAGGGCCGGCAGCTGCTGCGCGGGCTGCCCTTCTATCTGCTGATGGCCGGCTCCGTGGCTGTGCTGAACCCGTTGTTCTCGCACAGGGGAGCGCATATCCTGTTCTACCTGTGGGACCAGCCGATTACGCTGGAGGCTGTGCTGTACGGGCTGATCATGATGCTGGTGCTGCTTACGATATTTCTGTTATTCATCTCTTACAACTACACCGTAACAACGGATAAATTCATGTATGCCTTTGCTGCGGCTGCGCCCAAGACGGCCCTGCTGACGCTGATGGCCATCCGGTTTGTGCCTTTGTTCCAGAGAAGGCTGCGCGAAATCACCCTGATCCAGCGGTTTCGGGGAATTGATGTCGGTGAAGGGAGCCTGCGCAAAAGAATGCGTGACGGCATGACCCTGCTGAAGGTACTGCTGACCTGGTCGCTGGAGGAGGCGCTGCAGACGGGTGACTCCATGAAAGCAAGGGGGTACGGTATCCGCAGACGCAGTACGTACTCGATATACAAAATGGACTGGTTAGACAAAACCGTGCTCCTGCTGCTGGGGCTAAGCGGACTGATTCCGCTGATTCTCTGGCTGCAGGGCTTCGGAACATTTGAGATTTATCCGCGTATGAAGCCTTTGGTATTCGGCAGCGGAGAAGCAGTGATGTACATCAGCTTCTGCCTGTTCGTGCTGATACCGACGGGCTTGGAAGGAAAGGAGATTTGGCTATGGAGATCATCGCGGCGGAAGGCCTATCCTTCCGTTACCCCGGAGCCGAACGGGACTCGCTCCATGAGCTCACCTTTACGGTAGAGGAAGGGGAGTTTGTAGTACTGATGGGCCCGTCAGGCGGCGGCAAAACGACGCTGCTGCGCCAGCTGAAGCGTGAGCTCACCCCTGTAGGAACGGGGAGCGGCGTGATCCGTTATGCAGGATTGCCGCTGGCTGAACTGCCGGAGGAACGGGCGGCCGGGGAGATCGGGATGGTCTTCCAGAATCCGGAGGCGCAGATTGTCATGGATACCGTCTGGCATGAGCTGGCCTTCGGGATGGAGAATCTGGGTCTCGCGCCGCAGGTGATGCGGAGCAGACTGGCGGAGATGGCCGGACTGTTCGGCCTGGAGCCGCTGCTGTACAAGCCGGTGCATGAGCTTTCGGGTGGCCAGAAGCAGCTTCTTAATCTGGCCTCCGTCCTGCTGCTTCAGCCAAAGCTGCTGCTGCTGGACGAGCCGACCTCACAGCTCGATCCGGTTGCAGCGCGTGAATTCATCCAGACCCTGCACCGCCTGAATGAGGAAATGTCGGTGACTATTATCATCAGTGAGCACCGTCTGGAGGAGGTGCTGCCGCTGGCTGACCGTGTGCTGCTTATAGAGGGCGGAATGCTGCGGGCGGCCTGTCCTCCGCGGGAGCTTGTTGCCAAAGCAGCGGAGGGCACGTTTGCCGCGGTCCAATCGTATTTGCCTACCGCAGCGCGCCTGTACCTGGCGCTGCCTGCACAGGGGAAGACGGATGCTCTGACGGAGTCCGTCCCCCTGACGGTTCGCGAAGGTAAACGCTGGCTGCATAACCTTGTGTCACCTGCGGCGGGCGAACCGCCTGGCGGCAATTCTGCTGCCGCTTCCGGCAGTAACACCGCTGCCTTGCCGCATAAGGCTGATTCCGCTCCGCTGTTAAGTGCGAGAGAAGTTACCTTCCGCTACGAGAAGGAAGGCCGGGAGGTGCTGCGCAAGCTGAGTCTGTCGCTGTACCAGGGGGAGCTGCTTGCCATTCTGGGCAGCAACGGCGCCGGTAAGTCCACGCTGCTGCATGTGCTGAGCGGGCTGGCCAAGCCGCAGCGCGGCAAGGTGGAGCTGGCCAGGGGGATATCAGCAGGATTTCTTGCCCAGAACCCGCTGCTCTATTTCAGCTATGATACCGCGCTGGAAGAGCTGCAGCACATGGTTGCGTTTGCCCGTCTGGCGGCGGATGAAGCCACATCGGAGATCACCCGGCTGGCAGAGGCGTTTGAGCTTCAGCAGGTGCTGCAGAGCCACCCGCATGATCTCAGCGGCGGTCAGCAGCAGAAGCTGGCGCTTGCCATGGTCATGCTGCTGAAGCCGGCGGTCCTGCTGCTGGATGAGCCGACCAAAGGACTCGACCCTGACGCGAAAGTGCGCTTTGCCGGGCTGCTACGGCAGCTGCTGGAGCAGGGGATAAGTATCGCTGTAGTAACACATGATGTAGAGTTTGCTGCACGGTATGCTTCCCGCTGTGCCCTGCTGTTTGACGGGAGCATTACGGCGGAGGGGAGTCCGGCGGATTTTTTCAGCAGCAACTATTTTTATACGACTGCAGTTAACCGCATGGTGCGGGATATACTGCCCCAGGCACTGACAATAGAGGATGTGATGACAGCATGGCAAGGTTACGCTTTCCGCTCATCGTTGCTGTAGCCCTGTTTCTGGGGGGGCTGGCGCTTACGGCTGCGCTTAAGGACCGCCATTATATGCTTTTGAGCCTTCTGCTGCTGGGGGCGGCACTGCTGCCTGTTTTTCTCCGGCTGGAACGGCGGAAGCTGGAGTCCAGGGAGCTGGTGCTGCTGGCTGTATTGTCGGCGATTGCCGCAGTCAGCCGGATTCCGTTCGCAGCTTTGCCGAGCGTGAAGCCTGTATCCGCCCTTGTGATCCTGTCGGCCTATGTGTTTGGGGCGGAAGCGGGGTTTATCATCGGGGCCGTAGCTGCGCTGGTATCCAATATTTATTTTGGACAAGGGCCGTGGACACCGTGGCAGATGTTCGCCTGGGGAATGGCCGGGCTAAGCGCAGGCTGGCTGCGGAATTCCTGGTGGATGAAAAAGCGCGGAGGCATGCTGCTGTTCGGCTTTCTCTGGGGCTTCCTGTTCGGATGGATCATGAACATCTGGTACATTATCAGTCTGCCGGAGGCCTTCAGCTGGGGGCTGGTTATGACTGCCTACGCTTCCAGTTTTTATTTTGACCTGGCCCATGCCTTGTCCAATGTGTTCTTTTTGGCCATACTTGCCGGGGGATGGACTGGTGTACTGGAGCGTTTTCGCCGGAAATACGGGCTGCTGCAGGATTGAACGGGTTCATTATCCCTGTAGGAGCATTCAGCCGACACTGAAGTATTCTACAAATTTTTAACATATGCATCATTTTTCGACTTTTTTCGCCGATATAGATTTTATAGCACGATAGGGAGAAGGCGGGAATAAGGCTAATGAGGAATTTAAAAGTAAAATTCAAAATGGCAGTTCTGGTAGCTGTTGCAGTAATCCTGGTGGTTGGTGTCGGAACTGTAGGGATCCTCTTTACGGGTAAACTTGCTGACCGGTCCCAGGAGACTTACAATCAGAATCTGATTCCCATCTATCTGGTTACTGAAACACGCGCCAATAACCGGGCGATCGAGTCTTTTCTCCTGGAGGATCTGCTGACCCGGGAATCGGACAAAAGCAAACAGCTTACCGCTGACATTCAGGGCAAGATCGAGCAGAACAATGAGCTGATGAGGCAGCTGAAATCCATTGAATTCAATAATGCAGAGATCAGCGGCTTAATCGATGAGTATCTGTCGCTGCTTGAGGACTACCGGACACAGCGCGATAATATCCTTCAGCTGGCAGGCAAAAATCTGAATGAAGAGGGCTACCAGGTATATTCGGGAAGTGCCTTCAGCGATTCGCGGAACAAGATGGTCGGCTTGCTAGACGATGCCGCCGCTTCCCTGATTGCAGATGCCAAAGCACATAACGAGCTTACACTATCCAATGCCAAGACCTCCCGTGCGGTCAGCACCCTGCTGATTACCGCTGCCTGGGTGCTGTGCATTGCCATCAGCATCATTATATCCCGGCTGATCACAAAACCGCTGAAGGAGCTTCAGGCTCTTATGAAACGCGCGGAAGAAGGCGATCTGACCGTAACCGCGGCGTATGCCTCCAATGATGAGATCGGCCAGATCAACCAGTCCTTCAATTCGATGCTCACCAGCCTGAAGCGGATGATGCAGGGGATATCGGAGAGTACGGAAATGCTGTCCGCTTCTTCACAGGAGATGAGTGCAAGCGCAGAGCAGACGGCGCGCGCTTCACAGCTGATTGCCGAGGCTTCGGGCGATATTGCGGCCGGATTCGAGACTCAGGCTGACAGTATCATCCGTACCACTGCATCCGTGCAGACCATGGCAGAGGATATTGCAGCAGTCGAGCACAGCAGCAACGATATGGCTGAACTGATGACCGGTGCAGCGGCTTCCACCGGATACGGTGCCGAGGCGGTAAACGGCATTATCACCCGGATGAGTGAAATCAATGCCAGCGTTGCTGCTACCCAAGCCATTGTCGGCAATCTGGGCAGCCTCTCGGAAGAGATTAACACTATCATTACTACAATAAACGATATCGCGAACCAGACGAATCTGCTCTCGCTGAATGCCTCTATTGAAGCTGCCAGAGCAGGCGAACACGGACGGGGATTCGCAGTGGTTGCGGAGGAGATCCGCAAGCTGGCTGAAGAGACAGGGCACAGCTCACTAAAGGTTACGGAGATCATTACGGATATCCAGCAGCAGACGAGCAGTGCGGTCGATTCCATGACAGCCGGATCGGAGCTCGTGGCGCGGGGTGTCGCGCAGAGTGAAGCTGTCGCGCTGGCCTTTGCGGAAATCCAGTCTGCCATCGGGTCGGCTGTCCGGCAGACAGAGCGGATCAGAATCGCGGTGGAGCATGTCTCCGGGGAATCACAGTCGGTGACAGAAGCGATGGAACAGGTAGGCGAAGCTTCACGCAAAGGTGCGGAGGATGTTCAGGATGCCAGTGCTGCGACCAGAGAGCAGCTGTCCTCTATGGGTGAGATGTCCATGTCCGCCCAGTACCTTGCGACGCTGGCTGAAGATTTACAGAAGGAGCTGGCAAGGTTCAAGCTATAGCAGAGTATAAAGAATGTCATCCGCAAACAGCCCCCGGAACGCTTAGGTTCCAGGGGCTGTTATGTTTTCATGCTTGATCCGTCCGGTTATTCAAATGGCCTTAACTGGTGAATGGTGTCAGACGGCCGCCGCCGCTAAGTGTAATAGTCGCCCCGGCCAGCCAGCTGTTGGCGCTTGCCGACGCATCATAGTAGATGGTGTATCCGTTATCCTTGATATTGGACAGGGTAATATCACCGTCAGTCAGGGTGCTCAGGTAGGAATCGGCAGTAACGTTCCAAACGCTGGCTGCATCAAGCGTAAGTGAAACCGACTTGGCTGCATTGGCAGCGTCAATTGCTCCGGTCAGGGAGCTGCCGTCCGAGAGAGTAAGCTTAACCGAGCTGATACTGTCGGCGGTGACATCACCGGTCAAAGGCTGGGCATTGGCATTAAGCGTTACTGTAGCGCCGTTTGTACCCGTTGTGCCCCATTTATCAGCATTGGCAGCCAGCAGGATGCCGGAGTTATTTATCAGTCCAACGTTCTTAAGATTGATAACTGCATCAGTATTGGTGGCATAGAACAGCGGTCCTTCGTAAGCGGTCAGCGAGCCGCCGGTCATTGTCAGCGAGCCGGTTCCGGTCTCGGCATCACCCGAAAAGCTCTGATAGAGCATAATCCCGCTTTTTTTGGCACCGGACAGGTGAGTATTTGTCAGTGTGATGGAATTTTTGCCTTCGATTACGGCTGCTTCCGATCCTTGCGCTGTAATCAGCGCATCTGTGACGGCGATCGTACCGGTGGAGTAAATCCCCGGCGAATCTGTACCGGTTGTCAGCATCTTGCCTCCGGTAACATTTACGGTACCGTTTCCGCGGTCAGTGGCAATACTGGCGGAATGGGTGCCGGCTGTGGTGATATTGGTATTGGTCGCATTGACGGTTCCTGTATAGGTGGCATCCAGACCGCGGGATGAATCCTCGGTAGTTGTGATGGTTGCACCGGATACATTGACTGTTGACCCGGCACCGGTTGCGAATACGGCATTTGCTCCGTTTGCACTGGTGGTAATGGTTGAATCATTCAGGGACACCGTGCTGCCCCCGGCTGCAAGGAGCGCGGCGTTTAGCCCGTAAAAGTTACTGTTGTCTTCAGAGGAAGTGCCGCCGGTTTTACTCAAAGTCACTC
The DNA here is from genome assembly GCF_058313675.1 of Paenibacillus sp. fava2. Classification (NCBI taxonomy): domain Bacteria; kingdom Bacillati; phylum Bacillota; class Bacilli; order Caryophanales; family Paenibacillaceae; genus Paenibacillus; species Paenibacillus sp. fava2. Next base: position 1,115,005 of record NZ_CM177755.1, read on the forward strand.
CGTTTAGCGTGAGGGCACCGCCGGCTGTAACTTTGACTGCGGAGGTATCTGTTGTCACCGCAGTTAAGGATTCATCTGTTTTGCTGGCAGTGCTGCCGTCCAGCAGATAAGTTGCACTCCCTAAGCTGGCCGCATCTGCAGTTCCGGCTGCTTCTTCCGGTGCTGAACCCGTTTCGCCGGCCCCGGTCAGGCTGACGGTTTTGGTGGTCTTGTCATAACTGGCCGTTAATCCGACCGCTTCCGAGATCGCTCTGGCCGGAAGGTAGACGGTGCCGTTATAGATGAATGGCTCTACAGTCGCGCCTGTGGCATCCTTCAGTGCGGTTTCCTGGCCGTTCAGTTCAACGATAATATCATCGTAGGTGACGGCAATCTTTTTCGTAATGGTGTCGGCATAAGCTGATACTGACATGGCGAGTGAGGCGGTTACGGCGGCTCCAACGACAAAACCCTTCATTCCACTTTTTTTACTCATACTTGTTCTCATCCTTTGCTGTTAGTGTAGGCCCTGCTATGTAGTTCCATCTTTCTGTGCTGTGAATAACTACATTGTAGAACCGCTAACTGAGAACCATCTGAGCCTGCGCTGAATGTTGGTTGAACCCGGGCTGAATGTTTGTTGAAAATGCCTGAAGGCAAGGTGTCCCATCACGAAAAAAAAGCCCGCAACCGGAGCATATGCCGGAAGCGGGCTGTATTGTGAAAACGATTATGAAGCTGTAAAGCTTACGCGTACCAGCCCCATACGAAGATGAAGAGGGTACCGAAAAGGGTAATCAGGCCTACGAACAAAGCATAGGCAATGTTGATGTAAAGCTCTTTTTTGGTATCTGCTGATTCGCCGATGTGCATGAACACGAACAGCTGCAGGGATGCCTGGATAATTGCTGTGACCGTGAGAACCACCACGTTGGCTGCGTGGGACAGATCACCGTAAATAACAATCAGCGCAGCGGCTGAAAGAACCAGGGAGGCCAGATAGCCCATTACATGACGGATTGGAAACAGTTGCTTTATCATATCACATCATTCCTTTCAGATAGACGAAGCTGAAGATGAAGATCCAGACTACGTCTAAGAAATGCCAGAACAGTGAGAAGATAAAAGTCTTGTTGGCGGTAGCGGGTGTGATCCCCCGGCGCCACAACTGAATCATAATCCCTACTCCCCACAGGAAGCCGAAGCTGACGTGGGCACCGTGAGTTCCGAGCAATACGAACAGACTGGACAGGAAGCCGCTGGTCTGCAGGGTTGCTCCTTCATGAACGTAGGTGAGGAACTCCTCGATTTCAACGCCGATGAAGCCCAGACCCATCAGCAGTGTAATCCCCATGAAGAACATCATAGCCTTCTTGTAGCCGAGGCGCATGGCGTGCACGGCAAGGCCGATCGTGAACGAGCTCGTCAGGAGCAGGAAGGTGGATATCAGCAAGGGGCCGATTTCAAAAATTTCAGGGCCGCTTGGTCCGTCGGCAAAACGGTTAACCATAACGAAGTATACAGTGAACAATGTAGCAAAGAGCGGAATTTCAGCTCCAAGGAAAACCCAGAAGCCGAAGATTTTGTTACTGTTTTCTTCCGTTGAATATTCCAGCGGCTTCGACGCATCTATTTTCATACAGTCTCACCCCGCAGTTTCTTTTCAGTAGCAATAACTTCTTCTGCACTTACATAGAAGCCATGATCCTGGTCAAAGGACATTGCAGCCAGCATAACGATAACACCGACTCCGGCAACAATAGCAGGAATCCACATGCTGAATACAAGGAAGAAGCCCAGGAAGAAGAAGATTACACCCAGGATAAACGGCTTCCCAGTGTTGTTAGGCAGGTGAATCTTGGTGATTTTATCTTCAAACAGCGATACTTTTTTCTGCTTGGCTTCCCAGAACGGATCCAGGGAGTTAACCTTAGGCACAATAGCGAAGTTGTAGGCAGGGATCGGACTTGGTGTAGCCCATTCCAGGGTACGTCCATCCCAAGGATCGCTTGTTGTGTCTCTCGGCATATAGCGGGTACTCCAGTAGATGTTGTACACCAGCAGAACGAAACCGATAGCCAGACCTACCGCTCCGGCGAACGACAGCATATTCAGCGGACCGAAGCCGGTCTCTTCCGAATAGGTGTACATGCGGCGTGTCATCCCCATCAGACCGAGGAAGAACAGCGGGAAGAAGGTTACGTTAAAGGAAATGATGATCCACCAGAAAGCGTGCTTGCCGAGACGTTCGTTCAGACGGAAGCCGAATACTTTCGGGAACCAGTAGTGGAACCCGGCAATAACGGCGAACACAGCGCCCGGAATCAGAACGTAGTGGAAATGCGCTACCAGGAACATCGTGTTATGGTACTGGTAATCGGCACTGGCCATCGCCAGCATGACGCCGGTAACACCGCCGATGGTAAAGATCGGAATAAAGGCCAGCGTGTACAGCATCGGTGTAGTAAAGGTTATCCGGCCCTTACGCAGGGTGAACAGCCAGTTGAATATTTTGACCCCTGTCGGTACAGCAATCGCCATTGTAGTGATGGAGAAGAAGCTGTTGACCATTACGCCCTGACCCATGGTGTAGAAATGGTGCGCCCATACCAGGAAGGACAGGAGGGAGATGATAACCATACTGAATACCATGGAGGTATATCCGTACAGGTTCTTTTTAGAGAAGGTGGCGATAATCTCACTATAAATACCGAAGGCCGGCAAAATAACGATATATACTTCAGGATGTCCCCATACCCAGAACAGGTTGGCCCAGAGCATATCCATCCCGCCGTTGGCCATCGTGAAGAACTGCGAGCCGAACAGGCGGTCGAACATCATCAGTGCCAGTGCTACGGTAAGCACAGGGAAAGCGAAGACGATAATGATGTTGGTAATCAGAACAGACCAGGTGAACATCGGCATCTTCATCAGTGTCATGCCCGGAGCGCGCATTTTGAGGATGGTAACAATGAAGTTAACCCCTGTAATGAGCGTACCGATACCTGAAATCTGCAGCGCCAGAGAGTAGTAGTTGTTCCCTACAGTCGGGCTGAATTCCAGACTCGCCAGCGGGAAGTAAGCGGACCAGCCTGCATCCGGGGAACCGCCGATGACGAAGGAGATGTTAAGCAGCATGGCCCCGAAAAAGAAGAGCCAGAAGCTGACGGCGTTGAGACGCGGGAAAGCAACGTCTCTTGCGCCGATCTGCAGCGGAATGATGACATTCATCAGACCGATGATAAACGGCATGGCCATAAAGAGGATCATGATCAGACCGTGAGTGGTAAAGACCTCATTATAGTGCTGTGCATCAAGGAACTTCATTTCAGGTGCTGCAGTCTGCAGACGCATCATCATGGCGTCCACGCCGCCGCGGAAGAGCATCAGGAGGGCAGCCAGGATATACATAACCCCGATTTTTTTGTGGTCCACGGTAGTCAGCCATTCGCGCCACAGATAGCCCCACTTCTTAAAGTAGGTCAGCCCGATAATAATCGCAATGGTAGCAAGGACGATGCTGGCCATGGCTCCATATATTAAGGCTCCGCCGTGAACCTTAAATTTTTCTAAATCCATTAGGGTGGCTCCTTTCAGGTTGTTGCTGTTGCGGATCTAATCTTTATCGTTGAGAATTTTCCTGGACAGCGGAAGTCGGCAGTGGCTCAAAGAGCTCCGGATTCGGGTCCAGTTTGAATTCAGTCTCACTTGAAGGTGCCGGGGAAGGATGAATTTCCTTGTTGTCCTCATGCTCTTCGCCGCCGTTTTGCATATCCATTTCCATGCCGTCACCGCTCATATGCTCGCTGTGATCGCCAGGAGGCGGACTGAATTCCAGATGGGTAGAAGAATAAGTCTTGCGTCCGAGATGCTCGGCGGCCAGAAGGCCCTTGAATTCGTCTTCTGTCAGCGCAGGAGCAGTCTCCTTCACTTCCTTAATCCAATCCTGATAATCCGCGTCAGTCATAACCAGCGTTTCAAATTCCATGTGGGCAAAGCCTTTACCGCTGAAATTCGAGTTCTTTCCGATATAAGAGCCTACGGTATCACCAGAGAGGTTCAGATAGGTGAGCATGTCGCTCATTGCGTATTTCTGTCCGGCCAGCTGCGGAACCCAGAAACTGGTGATCGTTCCGAAGGAATACAGTCTGAACTCAACTGCACGGTGAACCGGGATGTTCACATAGTTTACTGTTTCGATGCCTTCCTCAGGATAGCTGAAATGCCATTTCCAGTTGGAGGAGGAGGCATAGATGACTAGCGGCTTCTGGTCCTTATACTCATTCGCCACATTCTCTACGGCATGGGTGGACTTTACAGTCACAACCGACAGGAAGGCCACGATGATGATCGGGATAATAATCCAGATCGCTTCAAGAACCTTATTGCCCTCCTCATGTTCAGGAATGTAGCCTTCATTGCTCTTCTTTGCCCGGTATTTCACCAGGACGAAGATATATAAGATGTAGACAACTGCCAGGACAAAGGCCATCACCGCAATGGAGAGGATAATGGTGTCAGACAGCGTCCGTGCAGCCGGGCCCTTAGGATTCAGTACGGTTAACGAACTGCATCCCGGAAGAATAAAGAGCAGGCTGAGAAACAAAGCGTATAACGGTCCCTTTTTTTTCATATAGAACTCCTTCCTTCAATAATTCTTTTCATTAGCCGTTCGTTGCTGGCGGGCGAATTAATAACCTGTATATATAGTAAGAATTACTTACCCGGATTGCAAAATACATAATTTGTAAAAATATCTATAATCGTCCTCAAAAATGGCGATAAAGTTAAAGATGTGTGATCAATTTGTTACAAGTACAGTTATGTATGACAAAGATCACTGTAGCGGCGGGCTTTAAGCTAAATTTAAGGTTGTTCAAACTTTGTTCAAAATTACCGTATTGTTGCTAATTTCGTCACAATTATAATGTGTGAAATTCACAGAAATTAACCGCTTTATTTGTTGGTCTGACAGTATTCGACGAAAGTTGCACTCCTATTGGCGTAAAGTGCTATTGTGTGATTTGTCACAGCGTGAAAAAGTAACAATATTTTAGGCACCCGGTTACAATCTCTCAAATTACGTTATATCTATGTATGGTAGAGTTAGAGGCAAATATACATAGATTGGAGCTCTTGCTTGTGTTTAAAAAAGTAATGCTTGTTCTTATGTCCTTATTTGTAACTTTTGGTGTGCTGCAGACTGCAGCAAGTGCAGCCGGTGCGGGCCCGAGCCTGAAGCTGGGTGTGAATGACAAGCTGACCGGAATTGAAGCTGTGCCGGTTAAGGGCAGCTATTATGTCCCCCTGCGGGCTGTATCTGCAGAGCTGAAGTGGACGATTACCGGGCTGACTGACGGAATTGCGGTTGCTGCGGGCGGCAAATCCGTACTTTTGCTCAAGAATAACGGCGGCTTAAAGCTGCAGGACGGTACAGTTGTGCCGATGGACAGCTTCTTGCAGAACGGGAATCTGATGGTACCGGTGAAGCTCAGCGGATACCTCGGGTATAGCATAACCTTTCAGGGAGATAAATATTTACTGAGAGTCCGCGACGGGTCGGCGGCCATGAGCGATGAGGCTTTTGTGAAGCAGTATGCGGACGAACTGAAGCCGCAGGCTGTAAGTCCGGCTAAACCTTCCGGAGAAGGGGACGTTAAAGGGCGGACCCTATATCTGACCTTTGATGACGGGCCGTCGGCGACCACGGCACAGCTGCTGGATATACTGGATAAGTACGAAGTCCAGGCAACATTCTTTATGCTTGGCCCGAACATGAACCGTTATCCCGCCCAGGTGAAGCGGATTGTGAAGGCAGGGGGCGGACTTGGGCTGCACGGCATGACCCACCGTAAGGAGAAATTTTATGCTTCGCCTGCGGCAGCGCTGGCTGAAATGACGGCGGATAACGCGGTGCTGAAGAAAATCAGCGGGGCGGAAACTACGCTGATCCGTCCGCCATACGGAAGCAAGCCCTACTTCACCAAAAGCTTCAGGGACAAGGTGCTGGCCCAGGGCTACCACCTGTGGGACTGGAATGTCGATTCGGAGGACTGGAGATACAAGGAAGACAGCGATAAAATCTATAAATCGGTTATGGACCAGGTGCACAAGCTGCAGTCATCCAAGACTAATCCGGTCATCCTGATGCATGACCAGAAGGCAACATTGAAGGTGCTGCCGCGCCTGCTGGAGACCTTCAAGAAGGAAGGCTACAGCTTTGCTGTAATCACCAAAGATCTGAAGCCGCTGAACTTCTGGAATGATGAGCGGTAACAGCAGGTTTATGGAACGGAAAACATGATGTTTGTGAAAAGAGGCCGGCAGACTTAGTCTGCCGGCTTTTTTGCTGTGCATGGGCTGCTTGCGTATAAACGTTACTAGTGGCGGAACTGCGAAGTTGAAATAAGTGTATTCTAGCGGGCAGGCCGTTTCTTTGCGTTGACAATTCCAACTAACTGTATTAATAATAGTAGTACAGTTAATACACCTAAGTTTTCCATATTTGTAGCTTAGTAAAGGAGGGCGCCTATGTTCGAACTGGATGTCCGCAGCCGCAAGCCGATTTACGAGCAGCTGACTGATAAGGTAAAAGAAATGATCATGCACGGCATTCTGCAGGCGGATGAACAGCTTCCATCGGTAAGAACATTGTCCTCACAGCTCACAGTCAATCCCAATACGATACAGAAGTCTTACCGGGAGCTGGAGCGTGAAGGCTTTATTTATTCCCTGCCCGGAAAAGGGAGCTTCGTAGCACCGCTTGCCCAGGAGCGCAGTGAGAGTAAGCGGACAGAGCTGCGCGGACAGCTGCTGAGGCTGATGGCCGAGGCGGTATACCTCGGTTTCACCGAGAGCGAAGTAAGTGCATTGTACCGGCAGGTTATGGAGCAGAGAGAGGGGGAGAAGCATGATTGAGATGCGCGGGGTAAGCAAAATATTTCAAGGGGAAAAGGCCGTCGACAGCCTCTCGCTGTCTGTGCGGCAAGGGACGATCTACGGCCTGCTCGGATCAAACGGCGCGGGCAAAACCACGCTCCTGAAAACACTGGCCGGGATTTACCGGCCCGACGAAGGGACCGTTACGGTTGGCGGTGAGCCGGTTTTTGAAGCTCCGGATGTAAAGCGGAGGATTATTTTCATGCCGGACAGCCCGTATTTTTTTCCGCAGGCAACATTGCAGAGCATGGCTGCTTTTTACCGGTCGATCTATCCTTCGTGGAGTGAGAAGCGGTTCGGGGAGCTTGGGACAGCTTTTAAGCTGGACAGGAAGAGAAAGCTCAGCAGGTTCTCCAAAGGGATGCAGCGCCAGGCGGCACTGTGGCTTGCTCTGAGCTGTACGCCGGAGGTGCTGATCATGGACGAGCCGATCGACGGGCTTGATCCGGTTATGCGCCGGCAGATCAAGAATCTGCTGTTTCAGGAAGTGGCCGACCGGGGGCTGACCGTCCTGATCTCCTCCCACAATCTGCGCGAGATCGAAGATCTGTGTGACCATGTCGGTATCATGCACGGCGGCCGGATGCTGGTAGAGAAGGAGCTGGATGACCTGAAGGCGGATACGCATAAAATCCAGGTGGCCTTCCGCGATCAGCGCCACGCCGGTGCGCTTGCCGCCAAGCTGCAGATTCTCCACCAGGAACAGCGGGGCAGCGTCAGCCTGTATATTGTAAAAGGCGACCGTGAGCGGATCACGCAGGCTTTTCATGTGTATGAGCCTTATGTGTTCGACCTGCTGCCGCTGACGCTGGAGGAAATCTTTATTTATGAAATGGGGGATGCCGGATATGATGCGCAGCCGATTCTTCTTTAACAGCAGTGTCATCCGCCAGAACCTGCGCCAGCATGGCTGGATCGGAATTATTTATTCGCTCGTTCTTTTATTCGCGCTGCCGCTGCAGCTGTTCTTAAACAATGACCCCAACCCGGAGCGCAGGACTATAGACAACCTGTTCTTCATCGGCGGAGAGATTCAGATGCTGTTCTCCGTTACGGTGCCGGTCGCGGCAGCCTTGTTCCTGTTCCGTTATCTGCAGGCCAAAGCGCCATCCGACCTGTGGCACAGCCTGCCGCTGCGCCGGGAACACCTGCTGGTGTCCCATACGGCAAGCGGGCTGATTCTGGTGCTCGGACCGGTCTGGCTGACTGCTGCCGTGACCGCAATAGTGCGGCCAATGGCCGGCAACATGTATATTTACTCCTGGGCAGACGTGGGGCAATGGTGCCTGACGCTGACGATCCTTACGCTGTTCCTGTTTGTGTTCAGTGTGTTTGTCGGCATCTGTACCGGGCAATCCGTGCTTCAGGGGGTGGTGATCTACATTCTGCTGGTTCTGCCTGCCGCGCTGCTGATGCTGGTGAATGAACATTTCAGCATGTATCTGTATGGTTACCCGGCATGGTACGGATTAAGGGGCCGGAGTGAAGTCTGGTCTCCGCTGATGCATATGATCTATGTCAAAACCAATCCGTTCACCGCCGGCTATCTCTGGTTCTATTCGGCATTGACTGTCCTTTTGTTTGGGCTGTCCTTCCTGCTGTACCGTAGACGGCACGGGGAGAAAGCGGGCCAGGCGATTGCCTTTACTTACTTTAACCCGCTGTTCAAAGCGGGGATTATGCTCTGTGCCATGCTGTTATCGGGTACTTACTTCGCTCATCTCCGGTACCAGCAGCTTGGCTGGATTATCGGCGGCCATCTGATCGGCGCACTGATCGGCTATATTGCCGCAGAGATGATTATCCGCAAAACCTGGCTGATTCTGACCCGCAAGGCGGCGCTCGAGTTTGCCGGATATGCAGCGCTGCTGGGACTTGTGCTGTATATTCCGGTATCCGGGCTCACCGGCTATGAGAACAGGGTTCCGGCTGCGGATAAGATAGCGGGTGTATATGCTTCAGATAATTATTCCACCTATGATGCCTACTGGAACAATGCATATCCTTTTGCAGACAAACAGGACCCCTTCATCGGGGATAAGGACTATGTTGAAGCTGTCCGCAGGCTGCATCAGGCAATGGCAACCATGCGGCCACATCCGCAGAATGTGGAATACCGTGATTTTTATCTCATGTATAAACTGGACAACGGACGGATTTTGAACCGGAGCTACCGGGTTCCCGTTGCCGGTTTTGAACCGGAGCTGCGGGCCGTAATGGAGAGCGACGGGTATAAACGTACATTGTACAGGCTTTATCAGCTGGATGAAGAAATAGAAGGCCTGCGTTTCAGTGATTACAACAAGGCACTTATTATTTCGGACCCGCAGGAAATTGATGAACTGAAAGAATTATTGAAACAGGAAATTATGAATATGAGCTATGATGACCAGACCGGTCGGCAGCGTTCTTACGCAACCATTCAGATTATAGGCAAGCCTGATGATGAAGGATATCCTTACTTCTCAAGCTATGAGTGGATGCATTCCTTCAGTAAGCTGACGGAGCGGCTTGAGCAGCTGGGTTATGCCGACAAAATCCGTGTGACACCGGGGGATGTGAAGTCGGCAGAAGTAATTCCGAACGAATATTCCAGCCGGTTCACCGGAAGTGACCGATATAATCTTGAACGCCATCTGGAGCTGGCCCGCAAGGAGAACCGCTCCGTTTCAGTTAATGATGCTGCAGCGGTCAAGGATATCCTTGACCGGGGACGATATTATACTAACTCCGACGGGGGTTATCTGGTGAAGCTGGTCTATAATGAGGGCAGAGAGGACTTCATAACCCTGCGGGAAGAGGATCTGACGCCGGCAATCAGGGCGGTTCTTCCGTAGCCTCTACAGTGTGCCGGGCACCGGCCTGCCGGTGCCCGGCGGGTTGACAGAAACTGGGCCTGTGAATTATGCTGTTGGAAAATACTCAGGCAAAGCATATATTTTCAAATTCAATTCACCAAACAAAATGTTAAAGGAGGTCAGCGGCAGATGAATACTTACAAGAATGCGTTCAACAACAATAATAGCTATGAAAATCTTATGCATTCCGAGAATCCGCACATGTATTCCATCTCTCTGGCCTCCCTGGATCATAACCCGTCTCGGCAGCAGGTGATTTATTGACGGTACCGGTATTTACCGGAAGCCGCGATACGTAACCGGCAGTCAGCTGCAGAATGGGGTAAGGCCATGGACGACGGAGTCCATGGCCTTTTTTGTATATTTTTTGAGTCGAAAGGAGCATGAACAGAATGTCTGAAATCAAGCTGGAGATTATACGCCAGCTGCGCATGATCGAGTCGGAAGAAGATGTGCGTATCCTGTATGCCTGCGAATCAGGCAGCCGGGCCTGGGGGTTTCCGTCCAGGGACAGTGACTACGATGTGCGCTTCCTGTACGTGCGCCGGCCTGAAGCGTATCTGTCGATTTTTGAACCAAGGGATGTCATTGAACGGCCGATCAACAATCTGCTGGACATTAACGGCTGGGATTTGAAAAAAGCGCTGCTGCTGTTCCGCAAATCCAACCCGCCGCTGCTGGAATGGCTGCAGTCCGGCATCCGGTATGAGGAAAATTACACCGTAGCCGAGAGCATCCGCGCGCTTTCGCCGCTCGGCTTTTCACCGAAGTCCTGCATTTATCATTATCTGAACATGGCCCGGGGGAACTACCGCAGCTATCTTCAGGGCAGCGAGGTCAAGATCAAGAAATACTTTTATGTGCTACGGCCGCTGCTTGCCTGTGCGTGGATTGAGAAATATAACGAGGTTCCGCCGCTGGAATTCTCCGTGCTCGTAGAGACGCTGATTCCCGGGGGAACACCGCTGCGGCAAACGGTAGATCAGCTGCTGATCCGTAAAATGTCCGGCGACGAACTGAATGTAGAGCCCCGGCTTGAGGTTATAAATAATTATCTGGAGCAGTCAATTGCCCATTTTGAAGAGTCGGCTTCCCTGTTTGAAGCAGCTGACGGAGTACCGGATGAACAACTGGACGTACTATTTTACAGCGCACTGGCGGAGGTTTGGGGTAATGAAAGCTCCTGGACTGCAGGATTAAAAGAGGTCAGGAGGCCGTCAGGCAACGCTTATGGAGGGAACTAGAGATGCATTTAATCATCAGGGCGACGGGAGCGGGAGCAGGCATGCTGTCCCATCTGCTGGCCAAAAATCCGAATAACCTGTACGACCGGACTGAAAAAGAGGCAAGAGTGCGCATTGTTTTTACCGCCTCTTCCGAAGAGGTGACCGAAGCCGTTATTTATGTGACGCCTGATCCGGTGGAGCTTGTAAAGGGAGACTCACAGGCGCACAATGATATTACGCAATATATCAATGACCGGGAATTTGTGACCAGCAGCCTGTTCTGTACTTACATCCGGGCGGCGCTTGGCACGGCACTGAACGGCAAACCGAAGGAAGCCTATGTGCCCCGGGTGAAGGAGCCGCTGGAGCTTGCGCTGAGCTTCGGGCCTGTGGCATCCAATCTGCCGGACCGCACGGTGGAAGAGCTGTTTGGTGCTCTCGGCTATGAGGTTTCTCTGGAACGTGGCGATGCGGAATATACCTTTGCGCTAAAAGCGCGCAGCTCGGCAAGGTATATCCGGCTTAAAGGGAAGCAGACACTGCAGACTGCATTGCAGCAGCTGTTTGTACTGATCCCCGCCCTGGATGACTACAAGCATTATTACATCAGTGATGATGAAGTGGATAAAATCCGGCGTTACGGCGCAGGCTGGCTGGAGCAGCATCCGCAGCGGGCACTGATTCTGAAGCGCACACTGCGTTTTGCCGGAGCGATCAGACAATATGAGGAAATGGCGGCAAAAGAGTTGCGGGAAGCCGGCGGCGGCACCGGAGCACCGGCGGACATTCCCGTACTGGAAGGAGCCTCTCCCGGCGGTTCTGCAGAACCATCCGGAGATCAGGAAGCGCCGAAGGTCCGGCTTAACGATCTGCGCTATGAGGCGATTGCCCGGACGGTCGGGGAGCTGGCAGCCAAAGCCAGCATTGTGGACTTTGGCTCCGGGGAAGGCAAGCTGTCGGCCAGGCTCAGCAGTGTGCCGGGCGTCCGCGAGATTAGGGCGGTAGAGCCGTCGGCTGCTTCACAGCTGCGGGCAATGGAGCGCTTCGCCAAGCTGGAGGGCAGACCGGGGGCAGTGGTTCCCGAGCCCGTGACCGGCTCGCTATTCTATTTCGATGAGTCACTGCGGGGCAGTGATGTTATGATTCTGTGTGAGGTTATTGAGCATATCGATGAACACCGGCTGGACCGGGTGATGGATACTATTCTTGCCCAGTATGCCCCCAAGACCCTGATTGTGACAACGCCGAACAAGGATTACAACACCGTTTACGGGATGGAGCAGGAGGAGATCCGGCATGCTGACCACCGGTTTGAGTGGGGGCGCGAAGCTTTCTCGGCCTGGTGCAGCCGCTGGACAGGAGCATTTCCTTATACAGCTGAGATTACAGGAATCGGTGAAGGTTCTGCGGAGTATGGATACCCGACGCAGATGGCGGTATTTACGAGAGGAGAACACCTGCAATGACGGAAAAAAATGAAGCACAGCGGACCATTCCGTTTCCGCACGGAGGCATTATCGTGCTGGTCGGGCCGTCAAACAGCGGTAAAACCACTCTGCTCCGCAGACTGGTAGAGGAAGGCGTGCTGCTGGAGACGGAAATGGTATCCTCGGATACCTACCGTACCCTTGTTGGTGATGTCGAGTACCTGGACTGGAAGGGGCGGCCGCGGGAGGAGGCAGACATCCTTTACAACGATTATCAGAAGCTCTCCGGCCTGGCCTTCGAGGCGATGAACACAGTGGTGTCCATGCGCAGCAGGCTGGGTAAGCTGACGGTAGTGGACGCTACGCATCTGCAGCCGGAATACCGGCGCAAGTATATTGATATTGCAGCGGAGCATGATTTGCCCTGCGTGGCATGGGTGCTGGATGTGCCTGAGCAGACACTGCTTGCACGGGACAAGACCCGGGAGCAGCCGCGCGGCCGTCAGCGGGTCAAAAGCCAGTACAGCCAGTTCAAGCGCTCACTGCGCGGGCTGCGCGAGGAGGGCTTTGACTTTACATACATGCTTAAGGATCCTGAAGCTGTGCAGTTTGTGCGCCGGGACAATCCGCTGCTGGCTGATATCGGCGCCGGAATAGATGTGATCGGCGACATCCACGGCTGCTACGATGAAATGCTGGAGCTGCTCGGAGAGCTTGGCTATGCTGCCGGTGAAGACGGGCTGTACAGGCATCCTGAAGGCCGGACGCTGGTCTCGGTCGGTGATGTCATGAGCCGCGGACCGAGATCGCTGGACACGATGATCTTCTGGAAGCGGCACTTTGATGCCGGGATTGCCCGGATGACCGACAGCAACCACGGCTGGAAGATCGCCCGGTACCTCAGCGGACGCAATGTCACCTTGAGTCACGGTGACGAGAATATTGCCGAGGAGCTCCGCTTATTCGCCGAGACGTCCGGCGCTGAGGCTGCGGCAGCCTTAAAAGATGAGCTGAAGCAGTTTCTTCTGTCTGCCCCCAGCCATCTAGTTATGTGCCGGGACGGGGTGCGGCGGCTTGTCATTACCCATGCGGGCATCCGTGATGAATATATCGGCAGGCAGTCGCGGCGTGTTCAGGATTTCTGCCGTTACGGTGACACTGACGGGATGGACGCTGCAGGAGCACCGGTACGCAAAGAGTGGTATACCGGACATGAATCAGGCGAGCTGATTATCTGGGGCCATGACCCGCGTCCGTATCCCGCAGTGGTGAAGAATACGATCAACATCGACCAGGGGGCGGTATTCGGCGGAGCACTTACGGCTTACCGCTACCCGGAGCAGGAATTTGTCAGCGTCAAGGCACACCGCGATTATGCGGAAGATCCGGACAGCCCGCTGATCCGCTGGGAGCGCGGGCGGTTTGCTCCGCCTAACCTCGGCAAGCTGGTAAATGGCTATTCTGTCTTTACCGACGCATACGGAGAGGTCGCGGTGCGCGGGGATTATGTGAAGGCGGCGGTCGACACTGTCTCCCACTATACAGTTCCGCTGGAGGAGCTGGTGTATATTCCGCCGACCATGAGTCCGACTCCGTCTGTATCCGCAGATGAGTCTTACCTGGAGCATCCGCAGGAGGCTTTCGACTATTTCCGTTCGCAGGGCGTTACCACGATGGTCGCCGAGAAAAAGCATATGGGCAGCCGTGCCGTGCTGCTCCTCTTCCGCGACGAGCAGGCGGCTGTGTCCTATATCGGGCGGCCGGCGCTGGGCACTATTTATAGCCGTACAGGCCGGACGTTTTTTGACCGGGAGACGGAAGCGCAGGTACTGGCCCGGCTGAATGCCGATCTGGTGCAGGCCGGTTATTTTACCAGATACAATACGGAAATGCTGCTGCTGGATGCGGAGATTATTCCCTGGAACCTCAAGGCGCGGGAGCTGATTGCCACCCAATATGCCCATGTTGCAGAAGCGGCGAAAATGGACCGTGAGCACCTGCTGGTTAAGCTGCGTCAGGCAGAAGCGGCGGGCCGCGATGTCTCCGGCTGGGTGCAGGAGATGGAAGCGAAGCTGCATAATGTCCAGGTCTTCCGCCAGGCCTTCCAGCAGTACTGCTGGGATGTGAGCGGGCTTGAGGGCATCCGGATCGCCCCGTTTCATGTGCTGGCCCATAGCGGGCAGAGCTTTTTTGACCACAGCCATATCTGGCATATGGAGCAGACCAGTCTGCTGGCCGGAATTTCGCCGCTGTTCATGGAGACGGAGTACCGGGTCATCCGCAGCGGGGCTGATGAGGCGGATGTCATCAAATGGTGGCAGGACATGACGGAGGACGGCCATGAAGGCATCGTCATCAAGCCGGAAACCTTTATTACGAAGAACGGCAGGCACATGGTCCAGCCGGCCATCAAGGTGCGGGGACGGAAATACCTGCACATTATATACGGTATCGACTATCTGCAGCCGGATAACCTGAAACGGCTCAAGCAGCGCCGGACCTCCAAAAAAGAGCGCCACGCTCTGATGGAATGCGCGCTCAGCGTGGAATCCGTAAACCGGTTCATCCGCAAGGAGCCGCTGGAGCGTGTGCATGAATGTGTGCTGGCTGCTCTTGCGCTGGAGTCTGATCCGGTTGATCCCCGGCTGTAGCGGGATGAGGGGAGTTCTATAGGATGTTAGATGCAAAAGCTGAGGTTTCCCTCAGCAAATTTATGACCAAGGTGCTGCGGCATACGCCGGAGCAGTACGGATTAATTCTTGATCCGGAGGACGGCTCCTGCCTGCTGGAAGAGCTGCTTGATGTAATCAAGGCAGCTCCCAAGTGGTCAGGGATCACCGAGTCAGATGTCAGGCAGACGGTATCGAACTGTGAAAAGCAGCGTTTTGCCATTGAGGGGGAGCGGATAAGAGCCCGGTACGGGCACAGCCATACCAAGGTGGCCTATCCGCCGGGAGAGCCACCGGCCCTGCTCTATCACGGAACGCACCGGAGTGCGCTATCCGTCATTCTGAGGGAAGGGCTGAAGCCCATGGGCCGGCAGTATGTTCACCTGTCGGAGGGGCTGCATTTTGCATCTCTGGCCGGCCGCCGCCGGGGAGCGCTTGTGCTTCTTGCCATAGATACGGTTAAGGCAGCGAATTCCGGTGTAACCTTCTATTATGCGGGCAATGAGGTGTGGCTTGCAGGAGCTGTTCCTGCGGACTGTATAGCTGAGCTGGAGAACAAGGAGAAATAACGAAGGGCAGGAGGGATGTTCATGGAGGAAGTGCCGGATCACCTGGAGAACGGCTTGCAGATTGTATTTATCGGCTTTAACCCGAGCATCCGCTCCGGGGAGCTGGGGCATCATTATGCGAATCCGCGCAACAACTTCTGGCGGATTCTTCAGCAGTCCGGCCTGACGCCGCGCCTGTATGAGGCTGCAGAAGATGGTGAGCTGCTGAAGCTTGGTTACGGCTTCACGAATATTGTGGCCCGGCCTACGGTGGGTGCGGAGGATATCACGCGCGAGGAATATAATGCCGGGCGGGAGCTGCTGCGCGGGAAGCTGGAGCAGTACCGGCCGCAGATTGCCTGCTTTGTGGGCAAGGGGGTCTACACGGAGTTCAGCCGCAGATCCAAAGCGGATTGGGGCTTCCAGACAGCAGAGCCCGTTGTCGACGGGGTACGCGAGTTCGTCGCCCCCTCCTCCAGCGGGCTGGTCCGGATGCCGATGACGGAGATTATAGGCATCTACCGGCAGTTATATGACTTCATTCAGGAGAATGGCTGAAGGCAAAAAAACACCTCCCTCACATTAGTGAAGGAGGTGTTGCTGTTTGGGGCAGCACGCTGCTGCAAAGTCCGTTATGTTTCAATCAGCAGCAGAATAATGGAGGACAGCGACAGGCAGACGCTGACCAGATAGAGCACGGCAACGACCTGCTTCTGGTTCAGGCCGGCCTTGAGCAGCCGGTAGTGCACCTGGCTGGCATCGGCCTGATAGATCGCTTTGCCCTGGAGGAACCTCTTGATCACGACAAACAAATTGTCGAAGATCGGCACGCCGAGCGCCAGGATCGGGATGAACAGGGAAAGCACCGTAGCCTGCTTAAAGGCACCGTCCAGCGCGATGACTGCCAGAATGAAGCCCATGAACGTGGCGCCGGCATCGCCCATGAAGATTTTGGCCGGAGCTTTGTTGAAGCGCAGATAAGCCAGTGTGACACCCACAAGGGAAATCGCCATGATTGCGGAAGCGGATTGACCCTTGGTGAGCGCAACGATAAACAGTGTAACGGCTGAAATTGCTGTAAGCCCGCCGGCCAGCCCGTCCATGCCGTCAGAGAAGTTAATTACTGTAGTCACACCGAAGATCCATACGATCGTCAGAATGAACTGCAGGATGAACGGCAGGGAGACATAATCTCCCGAGAACGGGTTGATGAAGCCGGTAAAAGCATTGCCGGACAGAAAGACAAGAATGGCTGCCGCAATCTGAACGATGAACTTGGGCAATGCCGGGAAATCCTTGCCTTTGGTCTTGTACCAGTCATCAATAGTACCTATAGTGAGCAGGAGCACCCCGCCGATGAAGAGGGCGAGCGTCTCCAGCGAGAAATCACGGGCGAACAGCAGGTATGTAATGAAAAAGCCGATAAATATCGCATAGCTGGCTGTCAGAGGGATAGGCTCCCTGTGGATTTTACGCTCTACATCCTCCCGGGGCCTGTCCACAAAATCAAGCCGGAATGCAAGCCTGCCGAGCGGAGGAATGAGCAGATAAACGATACAAAACGATACCAGAAACGCCAAAACGTAAAAAATGACAATCACCACCGTTGATTTTTTAAAAAGATAAGCTTAAGATGTACCACGATAAATTGTCTTATGAGCAGGGCTGTCTAGATTATATCTCAGAGTGCAATAACTTGTCGATTGTACAACCATTTTGGAGGCGGATGATGAAATACGACGTAATTCTGTTTGATGCTGACGATACGCTGTTTGATTATGGAATGGCTGAAGGGCAGGCGTTTCTGAATGTGTTCACCCACTTCGGGCTGCCGGCTGGAGCAGAGGAGTATGCTGCGAGCTATCAGGAGATTAACCGTGCGCTGTGGGCCGATCTGGAGGCGGGGCAGATTACCTCTGCAGCGCTGCGGGTGGAGCGTTTTAACCGGCTGTTTGTCCGGCATAATCTGGAGTACAATCCGGAGGAATTCAGCGAGGCTTATTTGCGTTTTCTGGGGGAAGGCACGTTTCTGATCCAGGGGGCGGTCGAGCTGTGCGGGGCGCTTGAAGGCTGCAGGCTGGCAATTATTACGAACGGAATCAAGGATGTGCAGCTGTCGAGAATTAAAGGCTCGCCGCTTGCGGGCACGTTTGAGCAGATTATTATTTCGGAGGAAGCGGGTTATCAGAAGCCGGCGGCCGGGATATTTGATTATGCTTTTGACAAGCTGGGCATTTCCGATAAAAGCAGGGTGCTGATTGTGGGAGATTCACTGACCTCGGATATCCGCGGCGGGGTTAACTATGGAATTGATACCTGCTGGTTCAATCCTCTAGGAAAGACTAACAGTGCCGGTGTTGTGCCGGACTATGAAATCCGTGAACTGGCGGAGCTGCTGGATATTGTTAAGTGATTAATATAGACGTATGCGGCAGGTGTTTTGCCCTGATAAAAGGTTGGAAGACTTCTTCCGGTGTTAAATATATTAGGACGCAGTATTTATAGCTACATCATCCCAGTGAACAGGAGAGGATTTCTCATGAAAATGAACCGGAAATGGCTGATCGCCGCGGTTGCCGCCGGTATGGCGCTTACCGGATCAGCCGGTGTATATGCCGGAGCCAAGCTTCAGGAGATTAAGGCCTATCTGAACAACAGCATTGGAGTAGTGGTTGACGGCACGCCATACTGGCTGAGAGACGGCAACGGCAAAACCTTAAGGCCAATAACGTACGAGGGCCTTACGTATTTGCCGGTCCGCTCGGTTGCGGAGGCGTTGAATGTGCCGATTACGTATGATGCGGTAAACTATAAAGTCCGGATCGGCACTGGTGCGGATGCGGGGACCTCTGCCGGTTCTGGCTCTGGCTCCGGTTCAGGTTCAGGCACTGCTGCGCCTGTGGAGAGCACGGTGCGGCCGGTCAACCTGCCGCAGGATTTTCCGATTCCGGGTGATGCTATCATCGCAACGACACTGGATACCGATTCGGGCGGCGTGAAGAAGGCTGCCTTCAGCTATTCCACACAGGAATCGCTGGAGACGATGGGCTTCGTCTACAGTGAATATGCCAAAATCAAACGGCTCGACAATGCCTCGCAGACTGTGTCGGCAACAACGGTGAAGATTACCGGCCGGCTGGGCGGCATAAGTCCGGTCTCGATTACGGGCAAGCCGTCTACGGCCCGGCCCGGCTTCAATATTTTCACCATTACCTGGTCGGAGAGCTGACCGCTTCTGCGGCTGTCTGAAGCTGGAGCGGACCGGGAATAGGTGCAACAGAAACAGCTGCGTTCCTGTGCGGAACGCAGCTGTTTGGGCTGAGCTGGGTTACATTCTGGTTCTATGTCATTGCTGCTGCCGGGTGTCGAGCGGCTTGAGGTAAGCTTCGATCTGATCCCGTTTCGCTTCCAGGAATGGAGGCAGGGCGAGGGCTTCGCCGAGATGCTCCAGCGGCTCATCGGTCGCGAAGCCGGGGCCGTCCGTAGCCAGCTCGAACAGGATGCCGTTCGGCTCACGGAAGTACAGGGACCGGAAGTAAAAGCGGTCCACAAAGCCGGAATTGGGCAGCTGGACTGTGCGGATACGCTCGATCCATAATTTCAGTTCCGTCTCATTATCCACCCGGAAGGCAACGTGATGCACACCGCCCCGGCCCAGGCGCTCCTGCGGCAGATCGCTGCGCTCCTCCAGATGGACCTCGGCACCGGAGCCGCCTTCTCCGGTTTCAAATACGACGATGTCCGGCTGTCCGGCCGCCGGTGAAGGATAGCTTCCTTTGCGGCGGAAGCCGAGCAGATCCTGGAGGATGAGCGTTGTCGGTTCGGCATCCTCAACGGTCAGATGGGCTGGCCCAAGACCGGTGATGCCATATTCCGCCGGCACAGGACTGGCCGGCCATGGCTTGCCGCCGGCAACTCCCTGGTTGTTCTGGTCGGAGACCAGCAGAAACCGCTGGCCTTCATGGTCGCGGAAGCCAAGGGTAAGGCGGCCGCCGCGGTCAGTGATTGTGCTGTCGTGGTCTACATTGAAGGCTGTAAACCGTTCTTTCCAGTAATCCAGCGCCTTATCGTCCGGTACACGCAGCGACAGGGCGGAGATGCTGTTATTGCCGTCCCGGTTGCGTCCGGCGTTCGGAAGCTCAAAGAAGGTCAGCTCTGTGCCCGGATTGCCGGCTTCATCGCCGTAGAACAGGTGGTAGACGGAGATGTCATCCTGGTTGACTGTTTTTTTGATCAGCCGGAGTCCCAGCACTTCAGTGTAGAATTTGTAGTTTTCCGGAGCTTTGGCTGTAATGGCGGATACATGGTGAAGGCCTTTTAATGTTAAACTCATTGTAGATCCTCCTCGGATTTGTGATGTTATGGAATGATGTAAGCGTATTTTTGAATATTGTGAGTGAAGGGACAACTGGAATAGACAGAGTTCGTAAATGCTTTTTCATTATTTACACAATGTTGCAGCGTTAATATTGGGTCAATAGGTGAATTAAATTAAGTTACTATAATTTTAATAGTTAGTTTATTAAATTGCAAGTGGAAACTATATATCGACCGTAAAAAGGAGAATACCGCAATGTATACGAAAGCCAGCCTGCTCAAACAGCTGAAGGAACTTCAGATTAATCCCCAAGGAACGCTGCTGGTTCATTCCTCACTAAAAAGCATTGGACCCGTAGAAGGTGGCGCAGATACCGTGCTGGATGTGCTGTCCGAATATATGAAGGAAGGGCTGCTTGTCCTGCCGACACATACCTGGTCGTATATTGATGCAGCGAATCCGCGCTTCTCCGTACAGGATTCACCATCCTGCGTAGGAGTTCTGCCCGAGCTGTTCCGGGCGCGTCCGGGTGTTATCCGTTCCTGGCACCCGACCCACTCGGTGGCTGCCCTTGGGCAGGATGCCGAAGCTTTTACCGCGGGGGATTACCGCTGGGATACTCCCTGTGCCCGCGGATCGGTCTACGGCAAGCTGCTGGACCGTGAGGCGGAGATCATGCTGCTTGGCGTGGATCTGCGGAGGAATACGTTCATTCACGGCATTGAGGAATGGGTGGACATTCCGGGGAGAATGACCGATGAACCGGAGCAGCTGTACACGATTACGCCGGACGGAACCGAGATCCCTGTGCCGTCGCGCAAACACTGCGGGCTGTCGTGGTCCCAGCATTTCTGGAAGGTGGAGCATGTGCTGGAGGACGGCGGAGCGCTGCGCAGGGGGCATTTCGGCGCTGCTCCTGTCATGATCTGCGGTGCAGCGGAAACTACAGACATCATAAGCGGCATGCTGGCCGGGAACCCGGATCTGTTCGGAGACAATGAGCCGCTGGATGGCCAGGCCGTACCTGATCCCCTGCCCAGGACTTTGCGTGGATTGCCGCGGTCGGGTGCCGGGCAGGGCTAGATGATCATAGCTAAAAGGCTGGCGCAGAATTCAGTGCCAGGTGATTATAGCTGGATGCTAGCGCAGAATTCTCCCTCCCAGCTCAGCCCGGGAACTAACGGGTGGTTTCATTGCCGTATTAGTTAGAGGTATGGAAAGAGTATCAGTATGCAGGCTTATGATATCGATGTGTACTGACGATTCTGGAGGTTGACAGCTTCTGGAAAACCATGGTAAGCTGGCTACAAATTTACGCCGCAGATGGCATAGGGAGGAGCAGGAACAATGCAGACATTGAACAGGGATGAACAAGTTAGCCAACGATTTGACCGTGAGCTAACGATACCTTTCACGCGTCCGGCATATTCCTATCCAGAGGAAACTCAGGATTCACGCAGCACTCCCGTGCCTTGGGTCAGGCAGATCTGATTCTGCCGCCAAATCTATGGCAATACCGGGATTTCAGGCTGCGTGCACCGCAGCCTTTTTCTTTGACCTTGTGCAAGGGCGGAGAGAAGGGCGGCGCGACGCAGCCTTTTTGTTGTTCTTAGATATTGAGTAAACAAGGCTTAAGGGGAAAAATCCCACTAATTGTCCTGAAACTTGAGCAATAGAGCTGAAGTAGGGGGGGAATCCCTTTGATTCGAGGTGCAAGCGGTCCAAATGCTGAAATCAAAGGGAAAAATCCCTTTGATCCGAGGTGCAAGCGGCCAAATGTTGAAATCAAAGGGAAAAATCCCTTTGATCCGAGGTGCAGGCGGGCCGAATGCTGAAATCAAAGGGAAAAATCCCTTTGATCCGAGGTGCAAGCGGCCAAATGTTGAAATCAAAGGGAAAAATCCCTTTGATCCGAGGCGCAAGCGGGCCAAATATTGAAATCAAAGGGAAAAATCCCTTTGAACCCACACCTAGCCAATCCCACATCCCTGAAAGGAGAGAGAAGAATGAGCAAACTAATCACCTGGAATGAGCAGCAGTTAGAGCGGACAGCAGGGCTTGGCATACAGACGGGCACAGGTATGGGCAATGAACAAGATCCTGCTCCGCAATCAGCCCCAGCTCCAGTTCTGGCTCTGGAATCCGATCTATTTCTAGCTACAGCTCTAGCTATAACCCCGGAATCCGATCCGGTTTTAGACATAACGCCAGCTCCATCGCCAGCTCCATCGCCAGCTCCATCGCCAGCTCTATCGCCAGCTCCAGCTCCGGCTCTAAACCCGGCAGCCGATATCGAGCGAGGCCTCTACCCGCAACCCTTTCGCTTCCGTTCCGCCGCATTCAGACGGCAGAGCGGGGAGCGCGGGCTCTATCTATCCGGCTGTTATCCGTCTCATTCCGCCATCTCTCCCTCTCACACGGGGCAGAGGTACAGGTCTGGTCTACATTTGCCGCAACACGCATAGCCGTGCTGCAGCAATAGACGTTGAATGAGGCTGCCGGATTGCGCAAGGTTTCGCTATACCTGGTTACAGGTATAGCAGGGACAGCGCAGGCCGGCAGCTTTTTTATATAAACAAAACTATAGGAGGAGAATCAATGAACAGAAAGATCAAATTGCACGGCAGCAATCACTATGAGCTGGAGCTCACGCACGGGTCGCTGCATGTGTTCGCCAATCAGGAAATCTACGAGTCATTCGAAGACAAAGTGTTTGAGATGGCTGACAACAATCTGCGGATTCCGCGCAATAAATATATGGCCTATACACCGGATGCGCATGTCGGCGTGGGAACCTGCATCGGCACAACGGCGGTGTGGAACATGAAGGACGGGATGGTCTCGCCTTCGATTGTCGGTGTAGATATCGGCTGCGGGATGCGTGTGCACACGACACCGCTGCATAAGCGGGATCTGCAGGATAAGGAGGTCCGCCGCAGACTGATCGAAGCGATTGAAAAATATGTGCCAACGAACGAACGGGTCAACAGCAATTATGCCGACATCGATATTATGGAGGTTGTACGCAGTGGCCTGAACGGTCTGCCGGATAAATATATCCCTTCGCCGCAATGGATCACCCATGTGGAGGAGAGCAACTTCCGTTATGACCATACTGCGCTTGAGCAGCTGCCGCCTAAAATCCGCAAAAACGCCCACGGCCAGCTCGGCACCCTGGGGAGCGGTAATCATTTTTGCGAGATTCAGTACCTGGAAATTGCCGAGGAGCACAAAGAGCTGGCAGCACAATGGGGGCTCTTCGACGGCGGTGTTGTGGTTATGATCCATTCCGGCTCGCGTGCCTGGGGGGCGATGGTCGGCCGTGAACACACAAAAACCATCAAGGAAGCGATGCATCTGTGGGGTGTAACGAACCCTGATCCGAACCTGAATTATGCGCCGATCAGCAGCCGCGAGGGCCAGACATACTTGAATCTGATGTACTCTGCGCTGAACTTTGCCGTGACGAACCGGCATATGATTGCGTTCGGGGTGCGGGAGGCTTTTCGCGAGCTGTACGGGCCGCAGTTTGAAATGCCGGTGCTGTATGATTTGATGCATAACTATGCGTTAAAAGAGTTCCACCGCGGGCAGCCGATGCTGGTGCACCGTAAAGGGGCTACACGGGCGCTGCCGCCGGGGCATTTTTTGAATACGCCGGTGTACAAAGCGACAGGTCATCCGGCGCTCATTCCCGGCTCTATGGGAACCTCGTCTTACATTATGCTCGGCCGCGAGGAGGGCCTGAAGAACTTCTATTCCATCTGCCATGGGGCCGGCAGGGTGCGTTCAAGAAGAGCGACCCGGCTGGCAGTGACCGTAGATGAATTTAGCCAGTCACTGCGGGTGGGTACCGACGAGGAGATTATTGTTAATCACCGCTCCCTGGATACGATTCTTGATGAATGTCCGCAAGCCTATAAGGATGTGGACCAGATTATCGACAGCATCACAGGGGCAGGGCTCGCTGATGTTGTAGCCAAGTGCAAACCGATGGCGGTGATTAAAGGCATTTAGCTGCGAAAAATTATAGAATGCAAGGACAACAAAGACTTCCTGTTCCTTTTCTGGCTTGTCCCTATCAATGTATGGTATATTATTCTCACAAAAAACAAAGTAAGGAGATTGGAAATGGAAAAAACACTCGTCTTTGGACACAAAAATCCGGACACGGATACAATTTGTTCAGCAATTGCTTATGCAGCACTCAAGAAGGAGCTGGGCTGGGATGCTGAAGCGGTACGCCTGGGTGAAGTAAGCGGGGAAACTCAATTCGCGCTGGATCAGTTTGGCACAGCTGCACCCCGTCTCGTTACAAATGTTGCCGGAGAAGCCGCTCAGGTGATTCTGGTTGACCATAACGAACGCCAGCAGAGTGCAGACGGAATTGAGCAGGTCCGTGTAGTTGAAGTAATCGACCACCACCGGATCGCCAACTTCGAAACAGCGCACCCGCTCTACTACCGTGCTGAGCCAGTAGGCTGCACAGCGACTATCCTGAACAAGCTGTACAAAGAAAACGGTGTAGCGATTCCCCGGGAAATCGCCGGTCTGATGCTGTCCGCAATCATTTCCGATTCTTTGCTGTTCAAATCGCCGACCTGCACCGAGCAGGACGTAGCGGCTGCGCGTGAACTGGCTGAAATCGCCGGTGTAAATGCCGAAGAATACGGTTTGGCTATGCTCAAAGCCGGTGCTGACCTCAGCGACAAGAGCATTGCCCAGCTGATCTCCCTGGATGCCAAGGAATTCAAAATGGGAGACTACAAGGTAGAAATCGCCCAGGTCAACGCGGTTGACGTGAACGATGTGCTCTCCAAGCAGACGGAACTGGAAACAGCGCTGACAGCCATTATTGCTGAAAAGGAGCTGGATCTGTTCCTGTTCGTAGTAACTGATATCCTGAACAACGACTCCGTAGGTCTGGCGCTCGGCCGTATCGCCGGTGCAGTTGAGCAGGCTTACAATGTGAAGCTGGATGACAACAAAGCGGTGCTCAAAGGCGTTGTATCCCGCAAATCCCAGATCGTGCCGGTACTCACTGAAACGATCGCCAAGCTGTAGTCAATATAGAAGGGCAAGGAAGCTTACCAGCTGACGGCCCGTGTGTATAGCAGCAAGCCTCTGCCTTGGACCTGTGTTCATTAGGGCGGGGGCTTTCTTTTTGCCAAAAAAGGTGCGGCGTTCTATACTTAACATACAATCAATGAGTCAGAAAGGAGCCCGTATGACAAAAACACGCAGCAGTGGCGCTTCCCAATATAAATCCTTCGGACTGGTACTGCAGGCCTTGGTGGTGCTTGCCCGCAAAGGGGATACCTGTTCAAGCTGTGAAATGGCCGAGCTGCTCTCTTCCGAGGCAACTTTGCTGAGAAAGACGATGGCCAAGCTGACGCGAGCGCAGATTCTGGTAACCAAAGAAGGCCGGGACGGGGGCTACGCGCTTAACTGTGACCCGGAAAAGCTGACCCTTGCCGAGATTTATCAGGCACTGGAGGCAGACGAAGTGTGCAGCAAAGCGGTAAGCGAGACGATGTGCAGCAATCCGCTGGGTGAGCAGATGATGGACGCCTGCGGTGATATTTTTGCCGAAATGGACCGCAGTATCGTGGTTGTGCTGGAAAAATATACGCTGGCTGAAATGGTGCGCAAGGCTGGCTGTTGACAGAAGGCTTTTTTGTGAACTATACTGTGCATAATTAATTACAGTTAAATGTTGGGCAGCATAGGGCATGAAGACGCAGATATTTTTTTGACATTAACTGTGCTTTTATAATCACAGAATTGGAATCAGGAAGAGGAGGAGTTAGACAATGACAACAGAATTGAAGGCGGAAGTGGAGTTCAGTAAGGTGATCCGGGAGCGGCATTCGGTGCGGAAATATGATCCGTCCTGGAAAATTTCCGATGAGGAAATCAAAGCGATTCTGGATGATGCCATTCTGGCCCCGTCCTCATCCAATCTGCAGCCTTGGCGCTTTATTGTTATTACAGATCCGGCGCTGAAGGAGCAGCTGCTTCCGATTGCCCATAACCAGCAGCAGGTTGTCGATGCTTCGGCAACGATTGCTGTAATCGGCGACATCGAGGCTTACCGCAATGCAGACAAAATATATGAGTACGCTGAAGCAGCCGGATATGTTACTGCAGAGGTGGGGGCGGCAATGGCTAAGCGCAGCAGAGACGGATACTCCAGCATGCCGGTCCAGAAGCTGAAGGAAATTGCCCTCGTTGACGGCGGCCTGGTATCCATGCAGCTGATGCTTGCGGCGAAGGCGAAGGGCTACGACACGGTTCCTATGGGCGGCTTCCAACCCGATAAGTTCCGTGAGCTGTTCAGCATTCCTGAACGGTACGAGACTGTAATGCTGATTGCTCTGGGCAAAGCAGCAGCGGAAGGACGCTCCACCGCCAGACTGCCGCTGGAAGAAGTAGTCCAGTGGAACGGATTCGAGGGGTGACTTGAAAAATGAAGGAGTGGCCGGTGTATGCCGGCTGCTCCTTTTTCTTTTGGCAGATGGAGTGCTTTCTCCGGCTGCTAACCGTCATTTTTGGTTTTGCCGGTCTTTCTGCTAAACTATTGTTAGTGCCCTGCAATAATGCAGGCTTTCTACAGCAGAATTTATGCTTCCAGCAATCACTGAATTATGAACTTAAAACGCAACAGACAATCAGGAGGGATCCATATGATCAAGGTTTATCCCGCGGCATCCGCGCACCGGTTTGATCATGGCTGGCTGAAGGGCAGCCACAGCTTCTCGTTCGGGGATTTCTATGATCCGGATAATACGGCTTTTGGTCCTATGCGCGTCTGTAACGATGATACCATTGCACCGGGCAGAGGCTTCGGCGCCCATCCGCATAGCGACATGGAGATCGTCTCCATTGTATTGTCCGGCCGGCTGCGCCATGAGGACAATCTGGGCAATGTGGCGGAGACGGAGTTCGGCGGCGTTCAGCGGATGTCGGCCGGTACCGGGGCGATCCATACCGAACATAATCCTTCGGACACAGAACCAGTGCGGCTGCTGCAGCTGTGGTTCATGCCGCGCACACGCGGTACAGCCCCCTCCTATACAACCGGGCGGTTTGATCCCGCCAGGCTTGAAGGCAGACTGCTGCCGGTGGTTGCCCCGGAGCGCACACCGGAGATAGTAGACATCGCCCAGGATATGACGATTTATCTCGGCCGGGCCGAGTCAGGCCGGGAGCTGACGTTTGAGCAGGAGTCAGGCCGCCGTATTTTCATTTATTTAATTGAAGGACAGGTTAAGCTGCCGGATGATCAGCTTCTGCAGCCGGGAGATTCGGCCCGGATTGAGGGAATCAGCAGGCTTGCGCTAGCCAGTGAAGCTGACACTCTGGTCATGGTTATTGATCTGCCATAGTCAGGTACGGACAATCCCACTATGAAGGAGGAGCCAAAAATGCAGCAGCAGGAGAGGGTGCTGGTGAAGCACTCCGTAACCGGGCGTATGCTTATCAGCAGCACGGATGGAATGACATACACCTTCAGCCCGCAAGGGAAGCTTACGGTGATTAAGCTCTGCGGAGTAAAGGCTGCGCAGGGAGCGGCCGTGGTGGAGCTAAGATCGGAGCTGAATGTGTTCCGGTTTGAAGAGCCGGCCGAGGGCCCGGTGATCAAGCATTGGTATTATGTCGGGGATAACCCTGTTGTATATGATGCGGATGCTCAATGTCTTAGCATCACTATACAATCAGAAATCGAATACCGGCCGGATGAATACTGGGAATAGAGGCGCACCTGCGCTTCTTTTTTTAAGCGTTAAGGATGGCATAGCCGGCTCAACTTGGGGGTAACATCATACGTTATATTGATGTCGGCTATTGGGTTTATTTTGCGTTTTTTCCTAAGAAAAGGACAAATGAACTTGACAACAAAAGTTGAGTATACTAGCTTTGTTATGAAACGTAACACGCATAATGCGATAAGACAGGAGATATGGACATAATGGAATTGTTTGCAGCAATGGAGCGGGACGATTACGAGGAACTGTTGTTTTGCCAGGATAAAGCATCGGGCCTCAAGGCAATTATTGCGATTCACGATACTACACTGGGACCGGCGCTGGGCGGAACGAGAATGTGGACCTACGCTACTGAAGAGGCCGCTATAACCGATGCGCTCCGGCTTGCCAAAGGGATGACCTACAAAAATGCCGTGGCCGGTCTGAACCTGGGCGGCGGTAAAACCGTAATCATCGGCGATCCGAAGAAGGATAAAAATGAAGCCATGTTCCGTGCTTTCGGCAGATACATACAAGGACTTAACGGACGTTACATTACAGCTGAGGATGTTGGAACCACAGAAGCGGATATGGACATTATTCATCAGGAGACCGATTTTGTAACCGGGATTTCGGCTACTTACGGTTCTTCCGGTAACCCGTCACCGGCGACAGCCTACGGGGTCTATCAAGGGATGAAGGCAGCGGCCAAGGCCGCCTTTGGCAGTGACTCGCTGGCGGGCAGAACGGTGGCTGTGCAGGGTGTCGGGAATGTCTCGTTTACGCTGTGCAAATATCTGCATGAGGAAGGCGCAGAGCTGATTGTCACGGATATCAATAAGGAAGCGGTAGCCCGGGCGGTTGAAGCCTATGGCGCCAAGGCGGTTGATCCGGCGGATATTATCAGTGTACAGTGTGATATTTACGCACCTTGCGCGCTTGGAGCGACTATCAACGACGAGTCGCTGCCGCTGCTTAAGGCCAAGGTGGTTGCAGGCGCAGCCAACAACCAGCTGAAGGAGCCGCGCCACGGGGACGCCCTGCATGAGATGGGCATCGTCTACGCGCCCGATTATGTCATTAACGCCGGCGGCGTCATTAATATTGCCGACGAACTGAACGGCTACAATAAGGACCGCGCCTTCAAACAGATCAGCAAAATCTATGACAGCATTACCCGCGTGCTGGAAATTTCGCGTACCAGCGGTATTCCTGCGTATGCCGCAGCAGACCGGCTGGCCGAGGAACGGATTGCCCTGCTGCGCAACAGCCGCAGCACCTTCCTGCGCAATCCGCATCATGCCATCAGCAGAAGATAACAGCAAGCCTGCACCGGAAGCCATCCGGTGCAGGCTGCTGGAACGTAAAGAAGCCCGTCTCCGGTTAACCCGGAGACGGGCTTCTATGCTGTACTGATTGAAGCTCCCCCGGTCAGGATGGAGCTATTCTGTTTTTTCAGGCTCCGGATAAGTAACGCCCAGCGTGTCTACCGTAACCTTGGTCATGACGGGAGGCGTGTCCGGCCGGTCCGAGCTGTCACGCGGCAGGTTAACGATGGCTTGCACGACATCCAGGCCTTCCGTTACCTTGCCGAAGGCGGCATAGCTGCCGTCAAGGTGAGGAGAAGTTGCGGCCATAATGAAGAACTGGGAGCCGCCGGAGTTCATATCCTGGCTTCTGGCCATGGACAGCACACCCTCGGTGTGCAGCAGGTTATTCGTGAAGCCGTTGGCCAAGAATTCGCCTGCAATGCTATATCCCGGACCGCCCATGCCGGTGCCGTCGGGATCACCGCCCTGAATCATAAAGCCCGGGATAACACGGTGGAAAATCGTTCCGTCGTAGAAGCCCTTTTGAATCAGGGAAATGAAGTTGTTTACGGTATTCGGGGCAACCTCAGGGTAGAGCTCAGCCTTGATAATGCCTCCGTTATCCATCTCAATGGTAACGACAGGATGGCTGGCCGTGGCAGACGGGACGCCTTCGGTGGCGGCAGCTGCACCCTCCTGGGGAGCCGGGCTGGCCTGGTTTCCGCCGGTATTGCCTGCTGCATTGTTGTCTGCCGGCTTGCTGCCGCAGCCTGCGGCAAAGACCATCAGCAGGGTCATCATCAGCAGCAGAATGACAGGGGTTCTTCTAATGCGCTTCACGTTGTAAATCTCTCCTTTAATCATGAGTAGGCTGGGTTGCTCATCACTCATCATACATGGTTTGTCCGTCCTGATGCAAAGTCCCGGGAATAACATTGATTTGGCATCACGGGAAAAGAGGTCTAGAATGGTAGATACTTCAGGGTTTAACAGAAGGGACGGTGGTTGTCTTGGCATTTTCATGGAAAAGGAATCTGATCGTGCTCTGGATAGGGGTGTTTTTCTGCAGCACCGCCTACTCGATTTCGATTCCGTTCCTCTCCATTTTTCTTAGTGACCAGCTCGGAGTTACCAGTCATTTGGAAATCTGGTCAGGGGTGAGCTTCGGGATTACCTTTCTCGCGAGCGCGCTGATCTCACCTTACTGGGGGTCTCTGGCTGACAAATACGGGCGCAAGCCGATGCTTATCCGCTCGGGCTTCAGTCTGGCTGCACTTTATCTGATTAATTTCTTTGTTCATGACCCGTATGTGTTTCTGATTGTGCGTGTGCTTCAGGGGCTGCTGGCCGGGTTTGTTCCAGCCGCAATTGCGATGGTAGCAACCAATACACCGGAGGAAAAGACGGGTTATGCGCTCAGCATTATGTCCACGGCGGGAGCGACAGGCAGCATTATCGGCCCGCTGATCGGCGGGGTGGTGAGCTATTATTCGAGCAACCGTGATGCGTTTCTGTTCTCGGCGGCCATTGTGCTCGTGTCAGCACTGATCGCCACCTTTTTTGCCAGGGAGGAGAACTTTAACCGTTCCGCGGCGAGATCGCGTGTCAGCGATGACATCCGGGAGGCAGTCAAAAATAAAGCGTTCATTACGCTGCTGTCACTTGTGGGAATCAGCACCTTCTCCGTTATGATTCTGGAGCCGCTGCTGCCGATTTATTTGCTGGATATGGGGATTTCGAGGAACACGGCATCGCTTAGCTCGGGGATTGTTTTCTCTGCTGTCGGCATAGCAACGGTAATAATGGCTCCGCAGTGGGGGCGGATCGGCAGCCGTAAGGGCTTCGGGTTTATTTTGTTCATCGGCCTGATCGGCGGCGGGATCGGCAACATTCTGCAATATTTCGTGTCCGGATATGTGGAGTTTGCCATTCTGCGGTTTGCCTACGGCCTGTTCTATGCGGGAGTGCTTCCTTCAGTCAATGCAATGATTGTCCAGACGATTGAACCGGGCTTCCGCGGCCGCGCGTTCGGCCTGAATCAGGCAGCCTCGCAGCTTGCTACCATGGCCGGGCCGATCATCGGCGGGCTGCTGGGCGCGTTCATCCCGATCCGCTGGGTATTCGTTATTAACGGGATGATACTGCTTGCAGCAGCGCTGCTGGTCAAGCTGCGGAACCTGGAGGACAAGGTTAGTGAAGCGCGTGCCCACGGTGAAGCAGCAGATGCGCAGGCAAGCGGCAATATCTAAAAAGAATATAACAAAAGGCCAAAAGCACCGGGAACTCGTTTCCGGATTTGCTTCTGGCCCTTTGCACATTATTGCTTAAACGTCTTCAGCTAAAGCTCCTTGACTAATCCTCTTCGCCTGTAGAGCCATTCAGCAGATCGGTTCCGGGCATAACATCAACCGGAGGGGCGGCCGGGTCAACCGCCGTGCCTGGCTGCAGCTCATCGGCATCCGGAACATCCTCCAGCGGCTGCTCCTCCTCATAGCTTTCCTCGTCATCGGCATAATCAATAACACTGCCGGTTAAACCGGCTGCTCCGGCGGCGAAAAGCGAGTCGGATTCCAGCAGCTCGTCCCGCTGCGGGGCAGGGGAAGCAAAGATACTGCTATCCCGGTCGGCTCTGCGGCCAAGCGCCGGCTGTGGCTCGTTTACACCGATATCGGCGGCGAGGATGGAGTCACCCTCAAGCGCCGGATCAGCCCCATCATCCGCTATGCCGTCAACATAATCAACTGGTCTTTCATGAGCTGGCTCATGGCTGGCCAGTGACGACTCCAGCGGCTGGCGCTCCACATCCAGAGTAACACCGCTTACACCCTGCTCTGTAATAGTGCCGAGAGGGCGACGATCCTCAAGCGGAATATCCTGTTCCGGTGGGGCGTCGCCCATTTTCTGATAGCGCTCATATGCAAAATCGGCTTCAGTCTTGTTGAACTCATTACCCATAGCCGTTCAGCTCCTTAGATTTAAGTCTGTCCCTCTTTGGGGACAGCATGATTAATGGCAGCTTCCTGCTCCTCATCCCGCAGTGCACCGGGATAAGAGCCTTCCTGAAACAAGCCGAAATCCTCATCTATATCCCGCTCGGTTATGAGCCCGTCGTCATCCCGTTCCGCGCTGGCATCAGATTTCTTTTTGTCAGTCATAGCCGGACCTCCTTACCCTGATCTATAGTAATTCTATACCCGATTAAACGGCTGCGAATCTGCGCCTCCCGGGCTTGGCAGGGCATTCTTAATATATTCATTCTTCAGATTGATTAACCGTGCCGATAATAAAAAACAGGGTTTTCGCTGAATTTTGCCGATAGAGGCAGGGAAAGTGCGAAGGTTGTCGAAAGTAAGAATCATACGAACTATTAAAATCCAACTTATGATTTATTGAGGTGTCTAATGAAGCTGTCATCACCAAAGAGAGTGGCCGCCATATTCATGCTTCTGCTCTTGACCGTTCTGGTGACTGCAGGGATTGCGATCGGGCGGAGCGGTGAACAGGATATTGTCCTGCCGGAATGGGAGCTGAAATGGGCGCAATCCGGGGATGAGACTGTTGCTGAAGCGGCAGCTGCTCCGCAGGAGGACTGGATGAAATGTTCTGCGGATACAGCCAGACCGCTGCCTCCTGCAGATGTTGACGCAGCCTGGCTGCGCATTGAAATACCGCCAATGCAGACAGATTCAGCGCTGCTTATTGATAAAGTATACGGAACAACGCTTAAGGCGTATAGCAATCACACGCTCATCTACGATTCGAGGCAGAACGTTAATTTTAGCGGCAGTAAAGTGCTGATTCCGTTAACGGCAAGACAGGCTGACGGACCGCTGTATCTGTGGAGCAGCGGAGGGGACAGGGGCTTCGGGGTAGGGGGGCAGATCAGGGCGGGAGACCATAATGGTCTCATGTCCCTTTATGTCAAAAACGACCTGGTGGATGTGATCCTGGGGACCTCGCTCATTTTTATGGCTGCTGTCCTGCTGGTATGTTTATTTTTTATAAGGGTGCAGACATTGTCCGGCGGGTACTACCTGGTGCTGGTGATTCTTGCATTCGGCGTGCTGTTTATTACGTACTCCCCGTTCCTGTCTCTGGTTCTGGGCAGCAGCAAGCGGCTGGTCGAGGCCAGCTTTGATACGGCACTATTTATCCTGCTGCCGGCCTTTACCTTATATTTCGAACGGATTTTCGGACCCGGCAAAGGCCGGCATCTTGTCCGCTTCCGCAACATACAGCTGGGGTACTCATGTTTTTGCTTTGTGTTTCTGCTGGTGAATGTCCTGCTGTCCTTCCGGCTGGACAAGCTGTATGTAATCATGACGGTGAATGTGCTAGGGGTGCTGATGATTGTTCAGCTGGTATATCTGCTTGGGCTGGCCGTGGTATATGCTTACAGAGGCAACAAGGATGCCGCTATTTTCTCCACCGGTTTCACCATCTTCGCAGTCATTTCGATGAGCGAGCTGGTTTTGTACTTTACCTCAACAAACCCGTTCCATCTGTTTTGGTGGAAATGGGGCGTGGTGGCGTTTATTCTCTCGCTGATCATCATTCTCGGCCGGGGCTTCGCCAGAAATTACGAGCAGGCGCTTGCGTATTCCCGTGAACTGGAGCAGTTCAACAATGCCGCACAGCGCTCGGAAAAAATGGAGATCATCAGCGAGCTCGCTGCCTCTGTAGCACATGAGGTGCGCAATCCGCTGCAGGTGACGCGCGGGTTCCTGCAAATTCTGGGTGAACGTTCCGGCCGTAAAGAGAAGGAATATCTCGATATGGCGGTGCAGGAGCTGGACCGTGCCTCTCTGATCATTACAGACTTCCTCACCTTTGCCAAGCCCGGACTGGAGGAAGTGGATGTATTCGAGCTGTCCGGGGAGCTGCGGCATGTTGCCGGAATCCTGGTGCCGCTGGCTAATCTGCAGGGCGGTACCATTGAACTGAAGCTGCAGGAAGGGCTTTACGTGCTGGGCAGTCCCGCCAAGTTTAAGCAGGCTTTCATCAACCTGATCAAGAACAGTGTGGAATCGCTGCACGAAGAGGGACTGATTACGGTGTCAGCCTGGAAATCGGGCCAGCATATTATCATCAGTGTGAAGGATAACGGGGAGGGCATGAAGCTCAGCGAGCTGTCCCGCCTGGGAGAGCCGTATTATTCCAACAAAACCAAGGGAACAGGCCTGGGGCTGATGGTCACCTTCCGGATCGTCGAAGCGATGAACGGCACCATTCAATTCTATAGTAAAAAAGGCCAGGGAACCGAGGTTGTCGTAAAATTACCAGCGGATTACAGCAGATAGAAAAGATTTGATAAAAAATGGGTATTTTAAAGGGATAAGGGCATTGCTGGGCGAAATACTAGCTGTGATCTGTCCCGCATTTATACCAATACGTTCTCTTGGGGTGCTTGCATGCGCTTGATCGGTAAAAGTGTACATATAACAGCGATGCTGCTGCTGATGATGATGTTCGTGTCATTGTCGGCCTCCGGGGAAGGGCATTATGCTGTAAATAAAATAACAGAATGGCAGATGCAGTGGGGCAAGAGCCCGGGCGACACAGGCCTTGGAGTCCCGGACGGGGATCAGGGGGCCTGGTTCGACAGCGGAACGGCTAATCCTGCAGGCGATCTTCCGGACGGGCTATCCTCCGCGTGGACCCGCATCGAGCTTCCGGCCTTTCACTATGTATCGCCTGCCGTTTACATCGAAAAGCTCTATGCCTTGCATATCAAGGTATTTGTAGAGGACCGGCTTGTGCTGGAGGGGGACCGCAGCTACATCAAGGATAACTATTCCCTGCTTGTACCGCTAACGGGCGAGGATAACGGTAAAACCATGTATATATGGACTTCGACGCTCCAGGACCGGATCGGAATCAAGGATTCAATCGTGATAGGCGAGCACAGCGAGCTGATCCGCAATTTTGTCAAAAACGGGCTCATTGATGTCATTCTCGGCGGGTCTTTTATTTTTGTGGCGCTGGTCCTGTTTATGTGCGGTTTCTTTCTGGACAGGGAGCACTTTTCGATTGCCGTGTCTTTATCCATTGTCATTGCGGCCACGGGTATACTGGCGATTACCTATTCGCCCTTTATTTATACGTTTTACAGTCAATACGGAGCGTTAAGTATCATCTTTCTGGATCTGGGGCTGCTGTCACTGCTCCCGGCGCTTACGTATTTGTTTGAGAAAATATTCGGCAGCGGCCGCTTCGCCATCATCCGGCGGTTTCGCATTTTTCAGACGGCCTACTCCGCATTCTGCATTCTGTGCCTGATCATTAATACACTGACAGACAACCGCTTTGTGGAGTTCTATTATTTTGTCTCTACTACGGTAATCGGTTTTATTATGATCGCCCAGTTTGTCCTGCTCATTGCCTGTGTAATCTTCTTTTCACTAAAAAAGAACAAGGACGCGATTACATTTGCCATAGGCTTCGGTACAGCAGCCTTAACCGGGGTAGCCGAGCTGGTCTGGTATTATATCAACAACGGTGACTACGATCTGTTCTACTGGAAATGGGCGCTGGTCGTGTTCATTCTTTCACTGATTATCATTCTGGGCCGCAGGCTGGCTCTGAACCACCGGCAGGTGGTCAAATATTCAAGGGAGCTGGAGCTGTTCAATAACGAGCTGCAGCGTTCCGAAAAAATGGAAATCATCAGTGAGCTTGCTGCCTCAGTAGCTCATGAGGTACGTAATCCGCTGCAGGTGACAAGAGGATTTCTGCAGCTTCTCAGTGAGAAGGCAAGCGGCAGCGAGGAACAGTATTTATCCATGGCACTTAGTGAGCTGGACCGTGCAGCTAATATCATTACGGATTTTCTGACCTTTGCCAAACCGGAATTCGAGCAGATTTCCATTCTGAATGTCAGGGAGGAGTTCAAGCATATCGAGAGCATTATGCTGCCGCTGTGCCATCTGAACGGGGGTAAAATGCTCATGCAGGCCGGTGAGGGCTTGTGGGTCAAAGGCAACTCCTCGAAGTTCAAGCAGGCTTTTATCAACATTATCAAGAACAGCATTGAATCGCTTGGAGATGAAGGCAGCATACAGATGATCGCTTACGGTGTCGGTGATTATGTGTATATTCATATTCAGGATGACGGTGAGGGGATGGACCCTGAAGTGCTGAGCCGGCTCGGTGAACCGTATTTCTCCAATAAAACCAAGGGGACTGGCCTGGGGCTGATGGTGACCTTCCGGATCATTGAAGCGATGGCGGGCGAAATCCGCTTCGAAAGCCAAAAAGGAGCCGGAACCGAATCCGTTACGACTTTGCCATTGGCAAAGCCTCCGGAAGGTTCAGGCTCCCTGTGAAGTCAGAGGCGTGATGTATGCTTACCAGGAACCGAGGGTGGTGACATCCGTTTTCATAACACCGGAGGACGGATTTGGAGGAATAACCAGATAGAACTCATTGGAGCCTTCCTCGACCGTTTTGAGTGTAATATGATCAGGCAGATTGATACCTAGTGCTTCTCTGAGAGCTTCCTTCGGATCGGCAAGCAGCTTCGCTTTGAAACCTGGATCTTCCCATGCTTTCTGAATCACTTGATTCTTAAAAATCGCCTCTGACACAATAATCACCCTTCCCCGAAATGGTAATATTACCCCGTAAGCATACCATAGCATTTTATTTGAATCTATGACTATTTTTGGTTGTTATCTGAATGAATAGAACGCAGATCTTCTTTCATATGCCTGGAAAGCCAGTACTGTAAGCCGCCTTGCTGCAGCAGCATCTTTTCCGCTTCAATCGCTGCGGCAATCTGCCGGAGGTTGTCCGCCAGCATCTGATGGAATGCGGTGAGTCCGGGAATGCGGAAAGCGCCCGAGATCAGCCGTTCATGGTTGGCTGCTGCCGCTGCCGCATACTCCATTAGTCCGCCGGACGTATAGATAAATGCCCTTACTTCGTCCGGAGTAAGAACAGCTCTGTCAGCCTGCGGGTGCAGCCGGTGGCGGACCAGGGACAGCAGGCAGTTATAGCTGGCTTCAGCCAGATCCTCTTCCCAGTCCTCATAATCGTCGAGCATCTGCAGGGTGATCAGCACTTCCTGCAATGCTTGTTCTGCAGCGGAAATAGAGGAGTCCACGCCGGCGAGCAGCAGGGCGGCTATGGCAGACAGCTTTAATGGCGCTGCTTTGCCGGCAATCCGGCTCCGGTCGTTAAAGTAATAATCCCCGCCGATTTCTCCGCTGACGCTGTCTGACCACTCGAAGAGATAACGTTTGAAATGCGTCCAGAAGGAGGATTCTGCAGGGAAGAGCGGGCGGTAAAGATCCAGAAACTCCGCATACAGCAGATTCGCAAGCGGCAGCAGTTCTGCTGCAGAGCTGCGGCGGTTGTCCATCAGATCATCCTGCAGGAAGAAGTAGAGCATCAGAAGAACATTGCCTGAGGACATGATATGCGCCTCTCTTGCCCCGAGTCCGCATTCACTGCGGAGCCAGAACGGGAGGAGATAGCAGATATAGTTCTTTTTGCTGCGGGCCTCAAAGACATCGAACTGTTCAAGATAGGCCAGCCCGCGGGAGTCAAGCGGCTCGGGGAATCCGGAAATGATCGCTTTGCATTCCTCAAATACCGTCCGGAGCTCCTGCTCATAATCGTTAAGCCAATCCATAGGCTTGTCCCCTGTCACTATAAGGTTTGTACGTAAATCTTTAGCTGTAGGTTAATCTGATTGTATGCTGCAATAACGTCTTTTTCAATTAGAACTTGAGAGGGGGAATGAAGCTGATGGAATGGTACACATTCGGGCAAATGCTGATGCAGATCCGCCTCGGGCAGAGGGCAGCCACACCTGACGGACGTACCGTAATCCGCACTTCCGGCGGCCTGGTCTGGCAGGAGGGCAGGCTTGCCGGTGCTGTGGTTGAAATCAGGGATTACCTGTTCTCCGACATCTGGACGATAACCCAGGATGAAGAAAGCCTGCGGGAGGCCGGGGACCGGGAGACGCATGAACGCAGGGAGCGTGAAATGCTGGTGAACCAGTATGAGGAAGCGCGGCAGTTGTTTCTTGAGAGAAGGAAAGACCCGGCAGAAGAAGCCGGGCCTTAATGCGTTTTACTTTTATTCAGACGGTGCTGCCGGACGCTCCGGAAGGGTATGCAGCAGGGCGTCATATTCACCTCTAAGACGCAGCAGCCGGCTCACACTCTGCTCCAGTCCGCCGGGGCGGTTGCGACGGATCCATAGCCTGCGGTAATCATGAAGCAGCAGGTCAAGATCCTTGATCAGGCTGTGGATAAACGCCGGATCAAGGGCACCCGGCTCTCCGTCCAGCTGCAGCTTGATCCGGGCCAGCTGCACGGCATGCTTCAGGAAATGGATGCCGTTCGCCAGCTCCTGCAAGACAAGCCCGGCATCACTGCAGCCGGGAGACAGCTCCTCCAGGCGGTTCTCAATGCCAAGGATATAAGCCTCAAGCTGGTCAAGCTGGACCGGGCTGAGCTTCCGGGCGATGCCCATGTTATCCAGCCGGCTGCGCAGCAGCATCGACAGCTCGGAATCATTGGGCCTCAGGGCGCCGGACTCCAGCTTGTAGTAATTTCCAAGGTCAAGCAGCAGTTGTCCGGTCTTAGCCGAGCGGTCCCGGAAAACGGAGCGGTTCAGGTATCCGGCCACATCGGCCTCCAGGTTGTTCCGGACATTCCAGGCCAGCGCGGCCCCGTATACGTATCCGGCATAGCTGACCGGCAGATGCTGCCAATGGCCGAAATCGCCCCAGTCGGTAATGAGATAGCCGATTGCCCCGTTTTCCTTGCCATGAACAGCTGCACTGCGCAGATTGGCCAGCATATTGTCCGTGCGGCCGGTTACGGAATTCCAGGAGCTTGTTCCCGGGCAGACATAGAACGGAATCTGCGCCTCGCGGAAATTCAGGGTATCGGCTTCGAACGGATGCTCCGCACTGTAGCCCCATTCCATGGCAATGATATCCTTAGGCAGCTGCGGAATCAGCTCGGGATGCTGGATAATGATATCGCCCCAGAACTGCATTTTTTTACC
Source organism: Paenibacillus sp. fava2 (assembly GCF_058313675.1). NCBI lineage: Bacteria > Bacillati > Bacillota > Bacilli > Caryophanales > Paenibacillaceae > Paenibacillus > Paenibacillus sp. fava2. The sequence continues at coordinate 1,154,053 of NZ_CM177755.1, forward strand.
CCGGGCAGTGACAAGCTTATGAATTTCAAGCAGGAAGGACAGGTATAGCCGGCCTTTGCCCGCTGAATTGGCCGGTGCTTTGCTTTTGCCAAGTCCCAGTTCATAGGTTTCATCGCAGCCGACATTGAACTGGGCTGAAGTGAAGTAGGGCAGGAGATCATCGTACATTGTTTCAAGCAGCTCCAGGACTCCGGGGTTTCCTGTGTCGAAGGTTCCCGGCTGCATGAACAGGCCGTCCGGATACAAGTCGTGGTCGTACATATTATCAGGCAGCATGAAGCCTTCCGGAATTTCTGCCAGATGATTGAATTCCGGGCGGGTCAGCCAGTGTTCCATATGGCCGAAGCTGTTCTGGTTCGGTACAAGCTCAATATACCGCTCGCGGCAGTAGGCATCCAGCAGCAGAATTTCGTCACCGGTAACAGGTGTCTCCAGCTCCCAGACCTGCGGAAAGGATTCGTAGGCGAAGGGAGAACCTTCTATATATAACTGCAGCTGATTGAGTTTAAGGTCAGCCATCAGATCAATAATCTTATACAGGGTTTCCAGCTTGGGGATTTTGTTCCGGCTGATATCAAGCATCAGGCCGCGGGCGGCAAAGTCCGGCTGATCACGGATGAACAGGCAGGGTACTTCCCTGCCGCACTGCTCCAGAATCTGCTGAAGTGTTGCAACGGCGTAGTAAGCGCCCTCCGGTGTGCTGTACGTTACGGTAATGCCGTCTGCTGCTATTGTGATCTCGTAACTCTGCGCAGGGAGCAGGGGATTGCAGCAGAAGCTGGCAGCGGGCCGGACAGATGAGCGGTTGCCGACCGACAGGGGCAGGCTAAGCTGAAGAATTCGGCCGATTGCCTCTTGAAGCCTGCGGGCAGCGGGCAGGATGTCCCGGTTTTCTGCTGCAGGGAGAATAATGCGGCTTTTTAGCGGAATGCGGAATAGCCCTTCAGACATTGTAAGGGTCTGCGGAACGGGCAAAAGCTGCAGATTACAGATTTCAGGCATAGCTTAAACACCTCTTGTTCCTGTAGAATATGTTCACCTGCATTAACGATACCATTCGGCAATTAAGGGAGGAATAGAGGGGATGCCCAAGATCATGGATTATATGATCAGCCCGTATCCTGTCAGAATCATTGACCCCAAGCTGGATGCTTCCATGCTCCGGCTGACAGGCATCCGGATCGGGCAGGCCGGACATCTGCCGGGAAGAACGCTTTTCCGCAGCGGGGTAGTGTTCGGGCATTGGGCGCTGGTCTATATTGCCGCGGGCTCCGGCAGTATATCCGAGAGCGGGGGGGCGGCGCAGCAGGTACGCGCAGGAAGCCTGTTCTTCTTCCGGCCGGGCTGCAGGTACAGCTTTGGTCCGCCCCCCGGCGGGAGCTGGGATGAATATTACATCAACTTTATCGGAAGCCGGGCGGATGAGTGGCTGGAAGCGGGACTCATAGCAGGCGGAAGTGTCTTTCAGGCCGGCAGTCCGGAGGAGCTGGTCCCTTTCTTTGAGGAGGTTTTGAGTCTGATGGACGGGGGCGTTCCGGCCGATGCCGACCGGGCAGCTCTGCGGCTGGAGTCCACGCTGCTGGAATGCGCCTGCCTGTTCCCTGATCATCCGCGGTTCCGCCGGCAGGGGACACTGACGGAAATACGCGGCGATCTGGAAGCCTGCATTTATGAGCAGCCAAATCTGCCGGGGATTGCTGCGAAGCACCATATCTCCATGTCCACCCTGCGTCGGCTGGTCCGCAGCAGCAGCGGCTATCCGCTGCATGAATATATACACCGGATGAAAATGGCGGAAGCAAAGCATCTGCTGCTTAATACATCGCTGCAGGTCAAGGAAATTTCCGGCATGCTGCATTACAGTGACCCGTTTTATTTTTCAAGGCTGTTCAAGAAATATATGGGGCTCTCTCCGCAGCTCTGCCGCAGCAATGTTCAATAGCAGAATTTTGTCGGATTATGCGGATTTATGTTGACACTCATAAAAACGGGATGCTATTATTTTAGATAATATTAGCCCTTTTTTAGTGCTTTTTGACTATGCGTTTTCCGGAGATGAAACCATGAGAGAGTTTTATTGCATTGCTTGCCGTAGTCTCCATAAGGTTGATGTGCGTAATAATCATACTATCCGAGTCCTTTCCACCGGCTATCATATCGTTGGGGAGCAGCGCTATCAGATTTGTATTTGTAATAATAAACAGCCGCAGCCGTCTTAGACCCGGAGTCCTGTCAAGCCGAGCCGCCCTGAATGCCCGTAACCAATAATGCTTCTGTAAACAGCCTGTCCGCTTTGCGGACAGGCTGTTTTGCGTGCCGCAGCCCCTTCTGTTAGGCGGAATACGGCCGGTTAAGCGAAATCAAGGGCAAAAATGCCCTTGAATCCGGCTCACGTGGAGGAAAGAGGGAAATCAAGGGCAAAAATGCCCTTGATTCCGGCTCACGCGCCGGAACGGGCAAAATCAAGGGCAAAAATGCCCTTGATTCCGGCCCCCGCGCCGGAACGAGCGAAATCAAGGGCAAAAATGCCCTTGATTCCGGCCCACGCGCCGGAAAGAACAAAATCAAGGGCAAAAATGCCCTTGAATCCGGCTCACGTGGAGGAATGAAGGAAATCAAGGGCAAAAATGCCCTTGAATCCGGCCCCCGCGCCGGAATGAGCAAAATAAAGGGCAAAAATGCCCTTGATTCCGGCCCACGCGGCGGAATGAGCGAAATCAAAGGCAAAAATGCCCTTGATTCCGGCTCCCGCGCCGGAACGAGCGAAATCAAAGGCAAAAATGCCCTTGATTCCGGATCCCTAAGATTACCAGTACCAGGTATAAGGAGGAGGAATAAAAATATAATAAAATCATGAAAAAAAATTAGGCCATAATGTTATTTTTTTGAAAAGAAAACGTTGTCAATAAATAGAGAAACTTGTTATTGTGATTTTTCTCATGTATGATGCTTTTAAACAAAGCTTTGATGAGCTCGCATTTTCCAAAAAAGGTGGAGAATAGGGTGGTGGGATGAAAATCAAAACAACCGCGGAAGACAGAATGATAGCATTTTACAGATACTTTTCTTTGTCCCTCACATCTCTGATGTACCTCCTGGACCATACGGGGCCTTCCGTTATTTATAAATCCCTATTAATTATCTCGCTTTTCTTAATCGCCCAAGTATTCGTAATGATTTACCGGAGGCTCCGGACCAGACCGCGGATTCTTATGCTGGCAGTCAGCATAGAGATGGCCGGTGTTATTGCACTGACTTTACTGACCGGCGGGTTTGACAGTGTGTTTAAGCTGTATGTACTTAATCCTGTTCTGATTGCAGCAGGGTCGCTGTCCGTGTACTTCGGGTGGAGTTTGCTGCTCGGCTACATTGCTGTCGTAACCGGATTTTGTTATATGTTTGTGAACGCTGCGGGCAAATCTTTATCAGAAGCAGTACTTCAGAACGGCAACCTGTTTCTAGCCCTGGTTCTTGCGGTTATAGTTATGCAGATGGTTAACAGGATCAAGCGGCAGCGGGAAGAAGCGAACGCGCGGACCAACGAAACCATGGAGCATATCAAATCGCTCTATCACATCGTCGAAACCTCCAGCCAGCATGACTTCATGAACATCGGCCAGGTCATAACGGATTACGTGGTGAAGCTGACCAAACTGGATAAGGCCTTATTCTGGTTTGCCAAAAAGAGCGGTGAGCCCGCTCCGCAGAGCCGGCAGACCGGCTGGCAGCATGAAGAAGAACGTTTTCTGTTCACAGAGCTGGAAAAGCATGAGCACGAGTGGAGGCTGCAGCGTGAGCCGGTGTTCAAAAGTATGCCGGGCCTTGGCGATTTTTTGCTGATGCCGGTGAGAATGAGCACCCGGTTTGTCGGTATGATCGGCGTGAAGCTGGAATCCTCAGAGGGACTTGAAGGGCGCAGATGGTATATTCAGCAGCTGATGTTCCTGTCGGAGCTGAGTGCCATTATTCTGGAACGGCATGAGCTGGGTGTCATTGAAAACCGGCTGATCATCACGAATGAGCAGAACCGGATTGCGGATGAAATGCATGACAGCGTATCGCAGAGCCTGTTCGGTATCGTATACGCAACCCATTCACTGAAGCAGACCTGGCGCAAGATGTCTGACTCTGAGCTTGAAGAGCAGATTGACCTGATTCATGATTCGGCAACCAGGGTTGCCAAAGAGCTGCGGATAACAATCTATAGCCTCAGCTCCAAGAAGAGCGGCGGGCCAACCTGGCTGGGGATGGTCAGATCGCATCTGAAGAGCCTGTCCAGGCTCAACGATGTTGAAATTGAACTCAAAATAACGGGGGATGATTTCAGCCTCCCTTATCCTTACCACAAGGCGCTCTTCCGGATTATTTCCGAAGCGACAGGTAACGCCATACGTCATGGCGCGGCCAGCCGGGTGGATGTCGAGCTGTCTCTGAAGCCCAAATGGATCAGACTGTCCATTACAGATGATGGTATCGGTTTTGATACGGATCTTCTGTGGACTACATCTGAGGATACCACCGGCGGGCTTGGCATGAAGAATATGCAATATCTGACTCAGTCGCTGGGCGGAGAATTCCACATCTCCAGCAGCGAGAATGCAGGAACCAGGATTTTGATTTCGATACCTGTCGGCGTGGCTGAATTAAAGAATGCATAAACTTTAGGCAGGAGGTCATTCAAGTGAATATCGTCATTGTTGATGATCACCCGTTGGTAAGAAGAGGATTGGCTGCGGTTATCTCCATGCAGCCCAATCTGCATTTTGCAGGCGAAGCAACGAATGGCCAGGAAGCTCTTCAGGTTATAGAAGAGACTCAGCCTGATCTTGTACTGATTGATTTGCGGCTGGCAGACGAGTCAGGCCTTGATGTAATCAAGGCTGCCCGGACGCGCGGCCTCACCAGCAAATTCATTCTGCTTACCTCGTCGGCAAGCCGGGAGGATTTTCTCAAGGCGGAAGAGGTGCTGGTTGACGGATACGTGCTGAAGGAGGCTCTGCCGGAGGAGCTGCTGTTCGCGATCCAGCTGGTCTACAAGGGACGGAAGTATTATGATCCGGGCCTGATGGAAGACAAGATGCGGATGAGCGGCAGCAGTCCTACCGACGAATTGACACCCAAGGAGAAGGAAGTTCTGATTGAGCTCGGCCAGGGAGCGTGCAACAAGGATATTGCTTCGCGCCTGTTCATCAGCGAATTCACCGTCAAGAAGCATGTAAGCCAGATTCTGGCGAAGCTGCAGGTAGCCGACCGCACTCAGGCGGCGCTGTATGCCAATGCAGTCGGACTGACGAAATTTGAAATGTCCTATGATTAACAGCACTTTATAAAGCTTATACAGGCGGCAGAGCACGGACAGGATTGTCCGTGTTTTTTTGTGCAAATTTAAGAATGTTTTGTGCAAATGTAAGTATATTACAGAAAACAGGGCCCTCTTTCTTAAAGGCGGTCCTGTTTGCGTGCGTCCGAATTCTCTTTAACTGACATATTATGTACGGAATTTTGGGGGTTCAGAGGATGAGATGCCGGTTGTCGTAGGCTTATCTTCCATATGCCGGAAACGATTGCCCGGAGATATGGTACTAAAGTATACCATTCTGCCCCGCATAGGCACCAAATTCACTCACTCGAAAGTGAACATTAAAGTAATGGGAGGAGCCATGTGGCAATCCGTACAGATTGATAGAATAAGACACAAGATATCTGAAACTTTCATGAATGCTTTCAGAACGTAATGAATGCGGAAGGAGGGTTACTGTGGAAAAGACGATTTTGGATTACATTAACCTGATTAAGAAGAGGCTCTGGCTGATAACGGTATTTGTATTGATCTCCTGTGCTACTACCTTCTATGTCAGCAAGAACTTCGTTACACCCGTCTACTCCGCCTCCGGACAGCTGCTGGTCAACAATACCGCAAATGTACCCGAGAGCAACAATCTCAACAACCTGAACTTCAGCCTGAACCTCATCGAGAGCTACAAGGAAATTATGAAGTCCCCCGCAATTCTGGGCAGTGTTGTGGCCGATCATCCCGAGTTTGGTCTCACGGAAGAACAGCTGGCCGCGAAGCTGCAGGTAAGATCCTCGGAGAAAAGCTCAGTGATCAATCTGAGTGTACAGGACGAAAGCTACAGCACGGCAGCCAACATTGTAAACGCGGTTTCGCAAAGCTTCATACGCAGCCTGCCGTCGCTTATGATGCTGGACAATGTTACCTTCCTGACCCCGGCTGATCCGGCTGATCTTCCAGCTCCATCTAACGGCGGCGTCGCCATGAACCTGATTATCAGCTTTGTTATTTCATTAATGGCTGCTATCGGTATCATCCTGCTGCTAGAAACGCTGAATGGAACGCTCCGCACCGAGAAGGAAGCGGAATTCGATGTCGGACTGCCGGTTATTGCCAGCATCCCCGCCATCCGTAAACGTGATCTGGGCAGTGCGGCAAACGCCAAAGCAAGAGTAGGGGAGGGTACTTATGTTACGGCTGAATAAAAGCTTGATTGCAGACCTGAATCCATCCTCGCATATCTCCGAATCCTTCCGCTCGCTGCGCACCTACATCCGCCAGCTCGGGCTGACCGGGGGGGACAGCGGCAAGGTGCTTCTCTTTACCTCTGCTGAAGGCGGGGAGGGCAAGACAACAGTGCTGTCTAATCTCGCTGTATCCTTTGTACAGGACGGCAAGAAGGTGGCCGTTGTAGACTGCAACCTGCGTCATCCCGGACTGCATGCCGTGTTCGAGGTGGAAGGCAGTGAAGGACTGGCCGCCTACCTGAGCGGTCAGGAGGCTGCGAAGGATATTGCCGTATACGGCAATCTGGCCAACCTGGCCGTCATTCCGGCAGGCAAGACCCGCATCAGTCCGCCGGATCTCCTGGGCAACGACAAAATGGGCGCTCTGCTGGAGGAGCTGAAGAGCAGCTTTGATCTGATCCTGCTCGACACCCCGCCGGCAGTGGAGTACAGTGATGCCCGTATTCTGGCCCCGCTCTCCGACGGAGTGATCCTGGTGGCCAGGCACGGTAAGACGAAACGCGAAGCGGTCCGCAAGCTGAAGGGGCTGCTTGAGCAGAGCGGGTCGAATATTCTCGGCATCGCCATGAATCAGACCCGGTAAAGTCCCAAGATTTACAATCCTACACATAACGATCAGGAGGTAAGTGCGATGATGAAAAAGGTAAAGAAGGTAATTATCCCTGCAGCTGGGTTAGGAACGCGCTTCCTTCCTGCGACAAAGGCCATGCCTAAGGAAATGCTTCCGATTATCAACAAGCCGACCATCCAGTATATCGTGGAAGAAGCCATCGCTTCCGGCATTGAGGACATTATCATCGTTACCGGTAAGGGCAAGCGGGCGATTGAGGATCACTTTGACAATGCGTTCGAGCTGGAATCCAGACTGCTGGAGGATGGAAAGCTGGAGCTGCTCAAAGAGGTTCAGCGTTCCTCTAAAGTGGAAATCCACTATATCCGCCAAAAAGAAGCGATGGGTCTGGGGCATGCCGTATGGTGCGCACGGCGCTTTATCGGAGACGAGCCTTTCGGCGTTATGCTCGGGGATGACATCGTAACAGGCAATACACCTTGCCTTAAACAACTGATTGACCAGTACGAGGAAACACAGAATTCGGTAATCGGAGTACAGGAAATTCCGGATGAATTCACCAACCGTTACGGGATTATCGAACCGGATCTGCAGGACGGACGGCTCTACCGGGTTAACAACTTTGTGGAAAAACCTCCTCTGGGCACAGCCCCATCCAATCTGGCAATCATGGGACGTTACGTCTTTACTCCAAAAATCTTTAAATACCTGGATCTGCAGGAAAAAGGCGCCGGTGGCGAAATCCAGCTGACCGATGCCATCCAGAAGCTGAACCAGAGCGAACGGGTATATGCCTATAACTTCGACGGAACCAGATATGATGTCGGTGAACGTCTCGGTTACATCCTGACTACACTGGAATTTGCCCTCCAGAGCGATGATCTCCGTTATCCGGTGATGGATGCAATGGCAGAATGGCTCAGTAAAGCCGGACAAACCACACTCAGCAGCTAAAAATATATTTAAACCTTTAGGAGGAATGAGGAGAAATGAGCATGCAAAAACTGCCGGAAGACTACGAGGCCGTCCTGCCGAAACTTTACATGCTGCATGCCAAAGAAGGAAGCAAAGGGATGGATTCCTATCTGGTAATGAAGCGGATCATTGATATTCTTTTCTCCGCACTTGGTCTTCTCGTACTGCTGCCGCTCTTTGCTCTTGTGGCTATCCTGATCAAGCTGGAGGATCCCAAAGGCAAGGTATTCTTCCGGCAGACCAGAGTGGGCAAGGACGAAGTGCTGTTTCCAATGTATAAATTCAGATCCATGGTTTCCAATGCCGAGGAGCTGAAAGAAAGTCTTAAGGCTTACAACGAAGTGAGCGGGGCGATGTTCAAAATCAAAAATGACCCCCGCATCACCCGGATCGGAAAATTTCTGCGCAAGACGAGCATTGATGAACTGCCTCAGCTCTGGAACGTGCTGATGGGCCACATGAGTCTGGTCGGCCCCCGTCCTCCGCTCGTTGAAGAGGTGGCGCAGTATACGGATTACGACAAGCAGCGGCTGCTGGTTACGCCGGGCTGTACCGGATACTGGCAGGTTAACGCCAGAAACAGCGTCGGCTTTGACGAAATGGTGCAGCTGGATCTGACTTATATCCATATCCGGAGCACGATGCTGGATCTGAAGATCATTTTCAAAACCGGACTGATGCTGCTCGGTTCCAAGGACGCTTATTAAAAATATGGGAATTGGGTGATTGCCGATGACTGAGTACGGAGACATCCCAAAGGTTTCCATTATTATCTGCACCTATAACAGGTCGGCCCTGCTGGTTAAAACCCTTCAGTCGCTGATCGGACTTGAGAATCTGCATCAGGCTGAAATCATTGTGGTGGATAATAATTCACCGGATGATACGGCAGCAGCGATCAAGGGCTTCATCGGGAGTCATGGTACAGAAATGGATATCCGTTATCTTCTGGAGCCGGTACAGGGATTGTCGGCGGCCCGGAATACAGGAATTTTGGCTTCCAAATCGCAGATCATCGCCTTTCTCGACGACGATGCGATACCTTGCCGGAATTGGATTACAACAATAATCAGCACCTTTGAAGAAAGGCCGGAAGTCATGGCCATGGGCGGAAAGGTGGCCCCGATCTTCGAAAGCAAGCGCCCCGACTGGCTGATCAAGCCGTTTGAGCTGCCTTACACCATCGTGGATCTCGGAGGCAAGGTCAGGGAATATCCGAAGCGGCTGCATCCATGCGGAGCCAATATGGCGATGCGCAAGCCGGCCTTCGATATCAGCCTGTTTCCGCTGGATCTCGGAAGAAAGGGCGATTCCCTCATCTCCGGTGAGGAAACCTGGCTCTTCGGGCAGCTGCAGAAGCAGGGACACACCATCCTGTATCACCCGCAGATGGCCGTAGACCATTTCGTGGCAGCAGGGCGTCTGACCGAAGACTGGATTATGAAAAGGTATTACAGCCAGGGCATCTCCAACGCCATGAAAAGCGAAGGGCTGAAGGGTAATCTGCTGCTGCTGGGTATAACGGCCGCCAAAATCGTGTACGTCATGGCCGATTCGGTCTTTTCCAGAAGCCAGGGCAGAAAGCTGCTGAACAAGTGCCGGCTGGAAAGCATTCGGGGGACGCTTCATATGTTTTGGAACCGGAAAAGGGAATCTGCAGCGGGGTGAGGGTAGACAATGACTAATTTTGAGTGGGGCACCAAACTAAACGCTTTGCCATACGGAATGCTCTACCTCGTGTCCGCACTGTTTCTGGGGACCGCGGTCATTTACCAGCCGGTATTTGCGGTAGCGGCCGTACTCTTGATTATTTTACTGACTGTCTCCATCTCACGCCCCGATGTTATCAGTTATTTCGTACTGCTGACGACAGCGGTCTCGATCAACTTTTTGTTCAGCGGCAGCATGTTCGGTTTCGAAATTCTCTCGCTTTACAAGCTGGTAATCCTGATGCTGCTGGTACCCTGCATTCTGGTGAACGGACTGAGATTCAAGCTGAGTCCCCCCCTGTGGGCGATGTTTATTCTGGTGATTATCACCTTCGGCTTCTCCATCTGGCTGCCGGAGATGAGCTCTTCCATTGCTGTAAAAGCTTTTATCGGACTGTCGCTCCCCTTCGTGTTTCTCCTGATCAACTGGAAGAAGGAGGTCGCCGACAAGCAGATCCGCATTCTTGCGAGTCTGCCCGTAATCAGTGTAGGGATAGGGATACTGCTGCAGATAGCAGGCATGCATTCCCTTCTGTCTACTGAATTTACAGGTGCTGTACGGCTGCAGGGAGCAAATATTGCACCGCATCTGGCGATGCTGGCGTTCATGGGCGTGGCGATCTGCTTCATAGAGATCAAGCGCAGCCCGCAGCATATCCGGCTTTTTTACACCCTGCTGGGTCTGAACTTTCTGATTCTTGTCGGAACAGGAACGAGAGGGCCGATGCTGGCACTCGTACCTATGGTTCTCTATTATTTCTACGACATCTCGCGCCAGTACTTAAAAGGCAAGTCACAGTACCTGTTCCTGCTTCTGGGCGGGGGGATCGTACTCTCCGGAGCTGTCTATCTGCAGCTGGATAACCTCAGAAAACGCTCCTTTGAGCGGACTACCGAGACGGGGATTGACCTGTCGGGCCGGACGGAAGCCTGGGAGTTTTTCCTGAACAAGGCAGCCGGGTCGCCCTGGGCGGGCCGGGGACTTGGATCAGCCACCGTAGCCAATGACGGTACACTCTATTACGGGTTTGTTGTTCCGCATAACGAGTACATCCGGTTTTACTACGATGGAGGGTACATCGGCGCCATCCTGCTAATGCTTTCTTTACTGGCTGTGTTTCTTGTGGTTTACAGAGCTTTAGCGCCGCGGGTCAGACCTTATTACGCACTCTTGATTGCAGCGTTTCTAGTATATTCCTTTTCAGATAACACGCTGTCGACGGTCCAATTCATTATTCCGTTCTGTTGGTACCTGAACTGCCTGTATCGATCTTCACAGTAGGCCGATTCCCCACAAAAAGAAGTGATACGATGAATCAAGTGAATATGTTCGATGTTAACTTTAATAACTATGACTTCATGGACTTGCTTGATTACATCGACAAAACGATTCAGGAAAGGAACCAGTCCTACATCCTGACCTGCAATGTCGATCATGTAATCAAGCTGCGCAAGGACAAAGAGTTCCAGGCCGTTTATTCAGAGGCGGGCGCAGTCGTCGCAGACGGGATGCCGCTGATCTGGGCTTCAAAGATGCTTGGCAAGCCGCTTAAGCAGAAGGTATCCGGTTCGGATCTCTTCAGCCGTCTGGGCAACGCCTTCGAGCAAAGGAAGTACCGGCTGTTCTTCCTGGGCTCGGCGGAAGGTGTGCCGGAAAAGGCGACAATGAATTTAAAAGCGGCTTATCCCGGCATCAATGTTGTCGGCTGCTACTCTCCCTCCTACGGCTTTGAGCATAACGAGGAGGAGAACCGGCACATCATCAAGATGCTGACGGACAGCCAGCCGGACATTGTATTCGTCGGCGTGGGCGCGCCGAAGCAGGAGAAATGGATTTACCGCCATTACACCTCTTACCAGGCGCCGATTTCGATCGGTGTCGGCGCAACCTTCGATTTCCTCTCCGGTTCCGTGAAGCGGGCGCCGGACTTTATGCAGAAGACAGGGCTTGAATGGTTCTGGCGGCTAAGCCAGGAGCCGGGAAGGCTCTGGAAGAGATATCTTGTAGACGATGCCCAATTCCTGGTTCTGCTGCTCAAGGAGCTGCGCAAGAAAGACCGGGTAAAGGGCAGAAGCCTTGAATAATTACAGTTGCCGGCAGGAGGTGGGGAACGAAGATGACGGAGCAGAATGAGAGCAGTATATCGCTGCCATCCCTGAACACGATGAAATCCGGCGCAGCGACAGCGCTGATCTGCGCCATATGTCTTGGCCTTCCGCTGATCATCGGGTTCGCCAGCGCACAGCTCAGTGCCTCCGACAGTCTGCAGGGAGCCATTCTGGCAGGGCTGCTCTTTCCCGCCTTCCTGCTGGCACTGCTGAAACCCAAACAGCTGATTGCCTATACGCTGCTCATCTGGGCAGTGGCCCCGGAGCTGAGACGTATCGCCGACTGGTCGGAAGGCGTGTACCATTCGGTATCTCTGCTTAGTCTGGCGCCGCTGCTGACGGGGGCAACCCTTGCCATCCCGGTGCTGCGCGAGATTCACCGGATCCGCAAGTCGTCATCCCGGATCATTCTGTTGTTCTCGGTGGCGCTGGCTTACGGCGCAATGATCGGGCTGGCCAAGAACGGCGTGGGCTCGGTGTACGATCTGGCGAACTACATCGTACCGTTGCTGCTGATTCCGTTCTTTGCGGTTACCCGGTTCACGCCGAAGGATATTGACCGGCTGCTGTACGCTTTTGCCAACATTGCAGTGCTGGTAGCCATCTACGGCATCATCCAGTATCTGACCGTTCCGCCATGGGATGCCTTCTGGATGCGCAATGCCGATATGATCTCTATCGGAACGCCTTATCCGCTGGAAGTCCGGGTGTTCTCCACGCTGAATTCACCCGGACCGGCCGCTACCTTCCTGGTATTCGCCCTGGTGCCGATGATTCTGGAGCGGAGATGGCAGGGTACGCTGCGCTGGCTCGGCGTCCTGCTCGTCGTAATTTGCCTGCTGACCACCCTGGTCCGCTCGGCCTGGCTGGTGCTGCTGGTCATGCTGCTGGTCTACATCGCTTCCTCTCCTTCCAAAGGCAAGTGGAAGACGCTGCTCCAGCTCGGCTTTGTCGCCGCAGCACTGTTCTGGATTGTTCCCAAGCTTCCGGGTGCAGAAGGGCTGGTCGCACGGATGGAGACATTAACCTCGGTACAGGAGGATCACTCCTACAATGAGCGGCTCGCCCTCTGGCAGAACATGGTACCGCTGGTAGCCTCGAACCCCGTTGGCCAGGGAATAGGCAGTGTAGGACAGAGTACCAAGCTGGGTAACGGAGGCGAACTTGGCGAGTACGGCAATATGGATAACGGGTTTATCGCATTGCTGCTCACCTTCGGAGTACTGGGAGCCTTGTTCTTCTTCGGCGCACTGGGCGTTGTCATCAAACAGATTGCCCAAAGGGTCACGAGCAAGGACAGTCTTCAGCCGTACGCCAGACTTTCACTGGCAGCCTGGACAGGAGCGGTAGTCAGCCTGTTATCCGATAACGGCTTCCCGGGACTGAAGGGGTACCTGATCTGGATGCTGATCGGGCTGGGTCTCGGAGCCAAAGAGATTATTGAGAGTAGAAAGAAGGGAACACCGCATGCAGCAGTCGAACGCCAAATCACTTCCCACTAGCGCGGTCTGGTCCTCGCTCAAACGGTTTACCAAGAGCAAGAACAACAGCTCGGCGGCAGTCAAAACCATGATGGTCAGCGTGCTGATCCTGCTGGTCAATATGCTGACCGGCGTGCTGACCGCCCGCTACCTTGGACCATCCGGCCGCGGGGAACAGACGGCGATGGTGAGCTGGTCGCAGTTCCTGGCGTTCAGTATGAGCTTCGGGATTCCGTCGGCGCTGATCTACAACGCCAAGAAGAACCCCGATGAAGCCGGGGTGCTGTACCGGGTGGCGCTGCTGATCGGCCTGGGTTTCGGGATAATAGCGATGACAGTAGGGATTTTCGTTCTGCCGTATTGGCTCGATTCCTTCAGTTCAGAGGTTGTGCTGTTCGCGCAAGTGTCCATGATCCTGTGCCCGCTGATTGTGGTCTCACAGATCAACAATGCGGCCTTTCAGTTCAGAGGGGATTACAAAACCTTCAACTGGCAGCGGTATCTGGTGCCGCTCCTGACGCTGGCGGTCATCGGCATTCTGATCCTTACCGGCAGTATGAATCCATATACTACCGCACTGGCTTATCTGGTTCCTTCGGTGCCGCTCTTTATCTGGATGACGCTGCTGCTGCTGCGCACCTACAGAGTCAAGATGAGAAACACTTACCTTAATTTCAAAAGACTGTTCACCTACGGGCTTGGCTCTTACGGTAATGACCTGCTCGGCCAGTTCTCTACATACATTGACCAGATCATTATCGCCGGCCTGCTGCGGCCGGCCGACCTGGGGCTGTATGCCGTGGCGGTAAGCCTGTCGCGGATGGTCAACTTTTTCTCGAATTCCATTACTGTGGTGCTGTTCCCGAAAGCCTCCGAGCTTTCGAAAGATGAAGCAATCTCGCTGACCTTCAAGGCTTTCCGGATCAGCACCACCTGCACCCTGCTCGGCGCACTGTTCCTGATGCTGGTAGCCCCCTTTGTTATCCCGCTGCTGTACGGCAAGGATTTCAACACCGCACTGACGGTATTCCGGCTGCTGCTGCTGGAGGTAACGATCAGCGGAGGCACCCTGATTCTGGCTCAGACCTTCATGGCGCTCGGCAAACCGAAGTTTGTATCCATCCTCCAGGGGGTGGGGCTGCTTCTGGTAATCCCCCTGCTCTTCCTGCTGGTGCCAAAGTTCGGATTGTTCGGAGCGGGAGTGGCGATGCTGTCATCGGCAATCCTGCGCTTCCTGTTCATTATTCTTAATATCAGATACAACCTGAAAGTTAAGCTTCCCCGCCTGCTGATCAGCAGGCAAGACATCCAATGGATGAAGACAACGATGAATTCTTACATCCGCAAGAAACCAGCGGATACCAGCAGTTAAGCAAAGGAGGAAACCTTCATGGATTCAGTAACAAGCGTGCTTGGCAGCCCGGGCAGTTACCCGATTTCGGTTGTCATCATTGCTCAGGATGACGAAGTTCGCATATCCAAAGCAATTCAGTCCTGCCGGCCCTTCGCCGACGAAGTAGTCGTAATCGACGGAGGAAGCAAGGACGGGACGGTGCAGCTGGCTGAAAGCCTCGGCTGCCGGGTATACGTCAACCCGTGGCCCGGATATGCCAAACAAAGGGAATTCGGAGTGGAACGCGCCGTCCATGATTGGGTCTTCCTGATTGATACCGACGAAGTGGTCAGCGAGGAGCTGGCACAGGATATTCTGCAGCGCAAGCCGGGGCTGACAGACCGGGGCGTAGCCTTCTCACTTTACCGGATCGGTGATTTCCTGGGCAGATGGCTGGACAAAGGGGAGTACCTGGTCCGCCTGTACAACCGCAAGGAGTACGGCATCCGTAATTCCCTGGTGCATGAGATGCCCGAGGTTGAGGAGGAAAGGACGGTCCGGCTGAACGGGGTGCTATGGCATCAGGGCTTCCGCAGCATCAACGACCATGTGGCCCGCTTCAACAAATATACCGACCTGGAGGCACAAGCGGCATTTGAGAAAGGCAAGCCGTTCAAGCTGAGAAACCTGCTGCTGCGGCCGCCGGCACGCTTCCTGCAGAAATACTTCCTGCATGGCCTGTTCAAGAAAGGCATTTCCGGATTTGCGGTATCCGTATTCTGGGTGATGTATGAATTCATGGTCGGCTTCAAGCTTTACGAATTAACCAGCTCCGGCAGGCTGGCCCGGCATAACGCGCAGGGCCAAGCGGAGAAAGGAAAGAAGAAGGGGGAGAGAAGCTATGCCGTACAGTGACGGACTGAACATTATGACGACCGGCCTCAGCTGGCCGTCGCTGCAGCCCGGCGGGCTCAACACGTATTTCAAATCTGTCTGCGAGCAGCTCTCCACACGCAATCAGGTGCATGCGCTGATCTGCAGCCAGGAGACACCGCCGACTCCCAAGGATCTGATCATCCATAACGCGGGTGATCCCAAAGAGACGATCTGGAAGCGCAGGGATGCCTTCCAGCGCAAAGCGGCAGATCTGATGGGCAGCGGCAGCGGACGCATCGACATCCTGTACTCGCACTTTGCCCCCTACGGCGTAGGGCCGGCGATTGAGGCAAAGAAGCGGGGGATTCCGGTTATCATGACCTTCCACGGTCCATGGAATGAAGAGATGAAGATCGAGGGCCAGGGCATCAAGCACCGGGTCAAGACGACCATCGCCAAGTCCATCGAACGCAAAGCCTACAAGCTGGCAGATAAATTTATCGTCCTTAGCGAGTACTTCCGCGACATGCTGCATCAGCTGCACGGAGTACCGCTGCACAAGATTGTCGTGATTCCGGGAGCGGCCAATATCGATCGCTTTGTTCCGGCGAACAACCGGCTGGCGGTACGGCGGACACTGAATCTGCCCGAAGGGGCAACTACCGTGCTGACCGTGCGGCGGCTGATGAACCGCATGGGGCTGCTGCAGCTGCTGGATGCCTGGAAGCAGGTGTCGGAGCGCTTCCCGAACGCGATTCTGCTGATCGGCGGCAAAGGGCCGCTGCGCGGCGAGCTTGAAGAAAAAATCGCCGATTACGGCCTTGGCAACAAGGTCCGGCTGCTCGGATATATTCCCGACCATGAGCTGGCCTCCTACTACCAGGCAGCCGACATGTTCGTGGTTCCCTCACAGGCGCTGGAGGGCTTCGGGCTGATTACCGTCGAGGCATTGTCCTCCGGACTTCCGGTTATGGCTACCCCGGTAGGCGGCAACAAGGAAATTCTCCAGGGCTTCCGGCCGGAGCTGCTGTTCAAGAGTGCAGCCAGCGACGATATAGCAGAGGGTATGATTCATATGCTCAGCAACCGCAAGCTCCTGCCGAGCCGTGAAGAATGCCGTGGCCATGTACTTGAGAAGTACACCTGGCAGCATGTCGGAGATCAGGTTGAATCGGTATTTCTGCAGACTTTGGGAAAGGGTGTGGCCGCAGGATGCTAAAAGTAGCCTATATTGATCACACCGCCAAGTGGAGCGGAGGAGAGGTTGCCTTATTCAATATCCTCACCAATATCGGAGAAAATGTGCAGCCGCTCGTCATTCTGGCCGAAGAAGGTGCACTTGCTGAACGGCTGCGCGAAAAGGGCATTGATGTCCGCGTAATTCCGCTGGATGAGAGCATCCGCAGCCGCGGCCGCAACGCCGTCAATCTTGGCGCTCCGGCAGCAGCAATCAAGCTGCTGGCCTACGGCAGCAAGCTGGCTCCCCTGCTGAAGCAGGAAAAGGTGGACTGTGTGCATACCAATTCGCTGAAATCAGCGTTCTACGGTGCAGTCGCCGCCAAGAAAGCGGGCGTACCGCTGATCTGGCATATCCGGGACCATATCGGTGCCCCTTACTTAAAGCCGGTGGTCGCCAAGGCCATCCGCACGATGTCACGCATGCTGCCGAACGGGGTCATCGCCAATTCGCACTCTACACTGAGCGCTCTGGAGCTGCCGCAGACGAAAAAGACACTCGTTGTCTACTCCGCCTTCGCCAAGGCGATCAGTGAAGGGACCCGCAGACGGGACCAGAAGGATTTCAACGTGCTGCTGGTCGGACGGCTGGCACACTGGAAAGGCCAGCATGTCGTGCTGGAGGCAGCCAAGGCCTTCAAGCAGGACAGCAGAGTGAAATTCTGGCTGGCCGGCGATGCGCTGTTCGGAGAAGAGGAATACAAACAGGAATTGATCCGGACGATTCAGCAGAATGATCTGACCAATGTCAGTCTGCTGGGCCATGTGGATGACATACAGGGATTAATGCAAAAAGCCGATCTGCTGATTCACACGTCGGTTACGCCTGAGCCGTTCGGCCAGGTCATTGTTGAAGGCATGGCAGCCGGGCTGCCGGTCATCGCCTCGAACGAAGGCGGGCCTGTAGAGATTGTAGTACCGGGAGTAACCGGAATGCTGATCCAGCCTGGAGACGCAGGGATACTCGCAGAATCCATTACATGGATGCTGGAACACCCCGAGGAGCGCAGACGGATGGCCGAGAATGGAACGAAACGGGTGAAAGAGCATTTTGTCATCGAGAATACCGTCAAGGACATTGTTGATTACTACAAAGGACTGCTGGCGGCAACCTGATTGTGCTTGATGATGCAGCTCCATAAAACTTTGAGGATGATTCACATGAAAATTGCGATAGCGCACGATTACTTAATCCAAATGGGCGGGGCGGAAAGAGTAGTGGAGGTATTCCACCACATGTATCCGGAGGCTCCGATCTTCACAACCGTGTTTAACGGAAGCCGATTGACCGACAACCTCAAAGACGCGGACATTAGGGCCTCCTGGCTGCAGAAAATTCCGGGAGTGAAGACCAATTTTAAAGGGGTGCTGCCGCTATATCCCATGGCCATCCGTGATCTGGATTTTCGCGGATATGATATCGTCCTGAGCTCCAGCAGTGCTTTTATGAAAAGCATTCAGGTGCCCGAATCGACGTTCCATCTCTGCTATTGCCATACACCGATGCGCTTTGCCTGGGATTATGACACTTATATGGAGCGGCAGACCAATTCCGGACTGTTCAAAAGACTGCTGAAGATCTACATGCAGCGGCTCAAGACCTGGGATCAGCGGACAAGTAAAAATGTTAACCAGTTCGTAGCCAACTCTTCCGTCGTGAAGACGCGGATCCAGAACTATTATCACCGCGATGCGGATATTATCTTCCCGCCGATCAACACCGCACGCTTCAGCAGCTCGAACTCAATCGGCGACTACTACCTGATCGTCTCACGGCTCGTATCCTACAAGCGGATCGATCTCGCGGTGGAAGCTTTTAACCGCAACGGGCTGAAGCTGTTCATCGTCGGTGACGGACCGGACCGCAAGCGTCTGGAAGGCATGGCCAAGGGCAATGTGTCCTTCCTGGGCCGGCTGGAGGATGCCGAGGTAACGGGGCTTATGTCGCAGTGCCGGGCCTTTATTTTCCCGGGAGAAGAAGATTTCGGCATCACTCCGCTGGAGGCGAATGCTGCAGGAAGACCGGTTATTGCTTACCAGGCCGGAGGGGCGCTGGATACAATCGTGCCTTATGTGAACGGGGTATTTTTTCAGCATCAGGAAGTTGACGATTTACTGAAGGCCATAAACGAAGTGGAGTCCTACGCATGGGATATCGGCCGGATTATGGGGCATGCCCGCAAATTCGATGAACAGGCGTTTATGGTGCAGTTCAAGCAGTATGTAGAGCAAGCCTACGTTAATTTCCTAAAAGGAGGATGATTGTATGAAGCTGGCAGTTATCGGTACCGGCTATGTCGGTCTTGTATCAGGCGTGTGCTTTACCTTGAATGGAAACCATGTGATTTGTGTCGATAAGGATGAGGAAAAAATCAACAAGCTTAACCGGATGGAATCCCCAATTTACGAACCGGGCATTGAGGCATTGATTGAAATGAATCTGCGTGAAGGCAGACTGTCCTTTTCAGCGGATCTCAAGGAGTCGGTACGCCGCTCCGATATCGTGATCCTGGCTGTAGGAACACCGTCATTGCCTGGCGGCGAAGCCGATTTACAGTATATCGAAGGGGCTGCCGCTGAAATTGCCGATGCCATGGAAGGCTACAAAATCATCATGACCAAGTCCACGGTTCCGGTCGGCACGAATGAACGAATCCGCAAGCTCATCGCTTCCCGCACCAATCACCCCTTCGATATTGTCTCCGCTCCAGAATTCCTGCGTGAAGGCTCCGCGATCCGCGATACCCTGCACCCGGACCGTATCGTTATCGGCCTCGACAACCCGTCGATTGAGCCGGTTATGCGCCAGCTTCATCAGGGCTTCACGGAAAACATCTTCGTAACGGACATCCGCAGTGCGGAAATGATCAAATATGCATCCAATGCATTCCTGGCGACCAAAATCTCCTTCATCAACGAGATCGCCAACATTTGTGAAAAGGTGGGAGCTGACGTGACCATGGTGGCGGAAGGTATGGGGATGGACCGGAGAATCGGCTCCTCGTTCCTGCAGGCCGGCATCGGCTACGGAGGCTCCTGTTTCCCGAAAGATACCAATGCCCTGATTCAAATTGCCGGCAACGTGGACTACGAGTTCAAGCTGCTGAAATCGGTGGTCGAGGTGAACAAGGACCAGCGGTTCATGATCATCTCCAAGCTGCATGAATCGCTTGGCAGCCTGCGCGGCGCCGTGATCGGCATCTGGGGCCTCGCCTTCAAGCCGAATACCGATGATGTCCGTGAGGCTCCGGCCCGCGAGATCGTGGAGGCACTGGTAGCGGAGGGAGCTACAGTGAAGCTGTACGATCCGATCGCCGCTGCCAACTTCCGCGCACAATATGATCATCCGCAGCTGCGCTGGTGCGGCGTGCCGGAGGAGGCTGCGGAAGGCAGTGATGCTGTCTGCCTGCTGACCGACTGGGCACAGTTCAAGGATATTGATCTGCATCACCTGTCCGGCACTATGCGCCGCCAAATCCTGATTGACGGGCGCAACGTCTACTCGAAGGAGCAGATCGAGGGCACGGGCCTGGAGTATCATTCTGTCGGCCGTCCGCAGATGGGCGGGCTTAGCGGATATTCTCCGGTTGCCGGCGCGGTTTAAGCTCGTAAATTTTTTTGAAGGCTTGTACGCTTGTACGCTCTTATCTCTTTCGTGCATAGTGCAAAACTCTGACATAACTATAGCCCTTGATTTTTAGCTTTTAATTCTTAGCTCTTAATCTTTAGCTGCCGCTCAACCAAGCGGCAATTCCGGATCTTTAGCAGGGAGCCTTCCCTGCGTGAACAGCAAACAGCTCACCTGTTGTAAAAAGGATCGGAGAGGAATTTTGGAGCTGTAGGAGCGGTAGCGTCCGCCTTTGTCTTCGGATTTCTACCGCGGCCAGCGGTTTAAATCAGGAAATCCGAAGACAACAGCGGCCGGAAGCCCAAACATTCCTTGCAGTGACCCTTACAACAGAAACGGTTTTGCTTTCCGACAACATACAGCTCCCAATAACAATCCGAAATTTTCGCGTCACATATACCAAGGAGGGGTTCCCATGAAACTAGTACTTCTATCAGGCGGTTCAGGTAAACGGCTCTGGCCATTGTCCAACGATTCTCGCTCCAAGCAATTTCTGAAAGTACTGGAAAGCCCGGCAGGTGAACCGGAATCAATGGTGCAGCGGGTCTGGAGACAGCTGGAGGAAGCAGGGATGACGGGCTCGTCCTACCTCGCTACAGGCCGCAGCCAGGTGGAGTCCATCCAGAGCCAGCTCGGCAGTCATGTGCCGATTATCGTGGAGCCGGAACGCCGCGATACCTTCCCGGCTATTGCGCTGACAGCGGCTTACCTGTATTCCATTGCCGGTGTTTCCCCGGCGGAAACAGTGGCCATTCTGCCTGTCGATCCGTATGTGGAGGCTTCCTTCTTCGATACGGTAGTCCGGCTGGAGCAGACGATGGAGGAGAGCGGCGCGAACCTGGCGCTGATGGGCGTAGTGCCTGAACATGCGTCAGAAAAATACGGATATATTATTCCTACCAGTGATGCGGCGGGGGCAAGCGGCTACCTGCAGGTAAGCCACTTCCAGGAAAAGCCTGACCGTGTGCAGGCAGAAGGGCTCATCAGTAAGGGCGCACTTTGGAACTGTGGCGTATTTGCTTTCCGCCTCGGTTATCTGCTGGATATTCTGCAGAGCAAAGGTCTGCCGCTTAACTACGAGGAGCTGCAGAAGCAATACAAACTGATGGCTTCCATCAGCTTTGATTACGAAGTGGTGGAAAAAGAAGAGAAAATCGTCGTTCAGCCGTATGCCGGCTTCTGGAAGGATCTTGGCACATGGAATACGCTTACAGAGGAAATGAGCAGCAATCTGGTCGGCAAAGGGGTAGTAACCTCGGATTCCGAACGGACCTGCCTGATCAATGAGCTGGATATTCCGATTACGGTTATCGGAGCCAAGGATCTGATCATCGCCGCGAGCCCTGACGGAATTCTTGTTACGCATAAGGCGGAAAGCCCGCGCATCAAGGAAGTGCTCAAATCTCATGAACAAAGACCGATGTACGAGGAACGCCGCTGGGGCCACTACAAGGTAATTGACTATGTGAAATATGATGAGGGCAATGAAGTGTTGACCAAACGGATTTTTATCGAGCAGGGTAAAAATATCAGCTACCAGCTTCATCACAAACGCAGTGAAATCTGGACCTTTGTAAGCGGGGAAGCCAGCATCGTCATCAATGAAAAGATGCATAAGGTAAAGGCAGGCGATGTCGTCCGCATCCCCGAAGGAACCAAACATGCCATTCTGGCGCTGACAGATGTAGAGTTTATCGAGGTGCAGAGCGGCTCCGAGCTGGTGGAAGAGGATAACATCCGGATTACGCTCGATTGGGAAGATATTGAATTACACCAGTTTATTTCTTAGGTCTAATTTATCTATTTAACCAATTGTGAAAAGTGTGAAACGGGTATTTGGAACTATTTATTAAGATTTATTCATTTTTGCTATAAACCTACAACTTCATAGAGTCGATACTTACGGTAAGAAGGATATTTCCTTCCAAAACGACAAAGGCAAACCTACTCGAAAGATAGGGACGCAAAGCTATAGGGCCTCTACCAAGTGGCAGCCTGGCTACCGAAAGGAAGATGAATATTGAAAGCTTACCGTAAGTCTCGTCTGTTGTCTGCCGTATTGTCCGTGGCCGTTTTATTGTCCGCTGTACCTATAGGATTAGGCTTTGCACCGTTATCTGCGCAAGCAGCTTCCGTGACCGGAGCCCCAGTAAATCCCAATGCTTCAGCAGAGGCAGTCAAGCTGCTGGACAAAATGTACGCCATCTCCGGGAAGGGGATTATTACAGGACAGCATGACTATTTCGAAAGTCCGGATGAAATCAGCAACAAGCTGAAGACCATAAGCGGACAGTATGCCGCCCTGCACGGCTATGAGCTTGGAGCGATCGGCGGACAGACTGAGAGTGGGGTAGCTGCGCAGCGCAAGAACATCGTCTGGAGCGCCACCAACTGGCACAAAGCCGGCGGTATCGTAGCAATGACTTTTCACCAGAATCTGCCCGGCACCAAATATGAGTGGGGCAATGTACAGAAAAACATCAGCCAGGCTGATTTTAACAAGTATGTAACACCTGGAACTGCGGAGTATAATGCCCTGATTGCTGATCTGGATAAAGTAGCTGTTTCGCTCAAAAGTTTACGGGACGCAGGGGTTCCCATCCTCTGGAGACCCTATCATGAAATGAACGGCGGCTGGTTCTGGTGGGGCAAGAAAAATAACTTTGCTCAATTGTGGAATATCATGTATGACCGTTTCGTCAACGTTCATCAATTAAACAATCTGCTGTGGGTATGGAATCCGAATGCTCCCAATTCCAATTCGGATCCCTACGAACTGACCTATCCGGGTGCGGATAAAGTGGATGTGCTCGCAGTAGATATATATAATAATGACTTTTTGAACAGATATTATGACAGTCTTCTCAGCCTGGCTGCCGGTAAACCGATTGGTATCGGTGAAAACGGTGAAATGCCGAGTATTGCCAAGCTGAAGCTTTCCCAGCAAAACTATGTTTTTATGATGAACTGGGGAAAAATGCTGTACGAAAACAACACTACTGATACTATCAAAAATTTTATGAATGACAGCTATACCCTGACCCGTGACAAGTATAAGGTATGGGCCGCACCGACAGCAACACCGACGCCGACACCGACAGTCAAACCAACGGCTACGCCAACACCAGTGCCAACGGCAACACCGGCACCAACGGCAACACCGGCACCAACGGCAACACCGGCACCAACAGCAACAACGGCACCAATAACAATTCCGCTACCAGCTCCGGATTCCTCAGTGCAGGAGCCGGCAGTTAACGGACTTAAAGGTGAGTATTTCAAAAATATGACGCTAACCGGTACTCCGGCGCTTGTACGCAATGATGCACAGATTAACTTCAGCTGGCGTCAGGCAGCTCCGCATCCGGTACTCCCGGTAGACGGATTTTCGATCCGCTGGACCGGCCAGATCAAGCCGTCCTATAGTGAAACATACCAGTTGTTTACCAACTCGGACGATGGTATCCGGGTCTGGGTTAACGGCACAGCAGTCATCGACAGCTGGATGAAGCAGAGCGGTACCGAGCGTACCGGCAGCATTGCCCTGCAGGCCGGCCAATTATACGACATTAAAGTAGAATATTATGAGAATGCCGGCGATGCCAGCGTCCGCCTGCTGTGGCAGAGCCCGAGCCAGGCGAAGGTAGTTGTTCCAACCGGCGCACTGTTTGTTAAGAACCCGGCATCCAGCCAGGCAGCAGCAACGCCAGTACCAACGGCTACGCCTGTGCCAACAGCAGCGCCAACACCAGTACCAACTGTAGCACCAACACCAGTACCAACAGAAGCGCCGGTGCTGGCTGTCAAACCGGGACTGGCTCCGGATTCTGTATTGCAGGAGCCGGTGGTTAACGGGCTCAAAGGTGAGTATTTCAAGAACATGACGCTGTCTGGTACTCCGGCGCTTGTACGCAATGATGCACAGATTAACTACAGCTGGCGTCAGGCAGCTCCGGATCCGGTACTCCCGGTAGACGGTTTTTCCATCCGCTGGACTGGCCAGATCAAGCCGGCCTACAGCGAAGCTTACCAGTTCTTTACTAACTCGGACGACGGCATCCGTGTCTGGGTTAACGGCACAGCAGTCATCGACAGCTGGATGAAGCAGAGCGGTACCGAGCGTACCGGCAGCATTGCCCTGCAGGCCGGCCAATTATACGACATTAAAGTAGAATATTATGAGAATGCCGGCGATGCCAGCGTCCGCCTGCTGTGGCAGAGCCCGAGCCAGGCGAAGGTAGTTGTTCCAACCGGCGCACTGTTTGTTAAGAATTCTGCTGACAATACAGCAGTTACAGCTTCACTGGAATCGGCAGCAGCAGTAACGGTAACACCGGCACCTACACCAGCGCCGGCACCAACTCCAACAGCAACACCGGCGCCAACGCCTACAGCTGCACCGGCACCAACGCCGGCGCCAACACCAGTACCAACAGCCACACCTGCACAAGCTGTGGCTGTAAACAGACTGCAGGCAGAATATTTTAACAATATTCAGCTTAGCGGTGCTCCTGCACTGGTGCGTACCGATGCGGTGCTGGACTTCAACTGGCGGCAGGGCACGCCCGATGCAGCGATAGGGATTGATTTTTTCTCCGTACGCTGGAGCGGCAAAATTAAACCGCTGTACAGTGAAAACTACAACATCTATACCACTTCAGATGACGGCATCCGCGTCTGGGTCGATGGCAACCTGATCATCGACAGCTGGGTGAAGCAGAGCGGAACCGAACGTGTAGGAAGCATCAGCCTGCAGGCCGGGAAATTATATGATATTAAAGTGGAATATTACGAGAATCAAGGAGATGCAAAGGCTAAACTGATGTGGGAAAGTGCCAGCCAAATCAAGGAGGCTGTTCCTGCCAGTGCCTTATTCCTGCCTTCCGTTTCCTGATCAGGAAACGGAGTGTGTGTTCTGCTGAGTTCTTCGCCGTCACTGATGCTGGTTGAGCTGTTACAATACTAAATCCTCACAGTCCACCTTATGGGCCCTGCTTACCGGCAGGGCTACTAAGCTATAGTCCTCATCCGGTTGCAAGAATAGGAATCCCTGCCGGGAACCCTTTTTTGGCACCTATGCGGCTATGCGGCTGGAGAAAGGAGATAACATTGAACACTTACCGCAAGTACCGGCTGTACACCACTGTCCTGCCCATTATCTTTATCCTTTCTTTGCTGCCCTGGTCCGAGGTGCGCAGTCTTCCTGTTACTCAAACACCGGTAGGCCCGGCAGCAGAAATTACCCCGATTAATCCTGACGCTTCCCCGGAAGCGGAAGATTTACTAAGCTATCTCACAAGCCTGAGCGGTACCGGACTGATTTCCGGGCAGCATGACTATCTGGAGAGCCCTGATGAATTTAACAAAAAGCTGAAGTCAATAAGCGGGCAGTCCGCCGTGCTGCATGGTTATGAGCTCGGAGCAATTGGCAATCAGCCGAAATCCCTTATAGCCCAGCAGCGCCAGTGGGTTGTGGACAGTGCGATCAGCTGGCATGAGGGCGGAGGCATCGTAGCGATGACCTTCCATCAGAATCTGCCCGGAACCTCTGACGAATGGAAGAATGTCAAGATGGGGTTAAGCCAGGAGAAGTTTGATGCTTATGTGACTCCGGGTACCGCAGAATATAACAAGCTGATTGCTGATATTGATGAAATTTCCGTTTATCTGGACCAGCTTCAGGAAGCCGGAGTTCCGGTGCTGTGGCGGCCTTATCATGAAATGAACGGGGGCTGGTTCTGGTGGGGGGAGAAGGAAAACTTCGTCAAGCTCTGGGACATTATGTACAGCCGCCTGACCCGTACACACGGACTGAATAATTTGCTGTGGGTCTGGAATCCGAATGCGCCTAATGAATCGTCTGATGAATATGATCCTTATTTTCCGGGTATCGACAAGGTGGATATTCTGGCTGCAGATATTTACAATAATGACTTCAGGCAGTCCTACTATGATAAGCTGCTGAGACTTGCGCAAGGAAAGCCGATCGGCATCGGCGAAAGCGGAGAGCTTCCAGACCCTGTAACATTGTCTCAAACCCAGAGCAAATGGGTATATACGATGACATGGGGGAAAATGCTGACGGAGAATAATAATAACCAGAAAATAACCAGTTTTATGAACAATAAATACATTGTTTCAAGGGATGACTACATTGTTAACCTGGCCAGCAAGGTAGACAAGACAACCGCTGTTCAGGCCAAAGGATTAAGGGCACAGTATTTCAATAATATTGACCTGACCGGCGGTGCAGATCTGATCCGCAATGACAGTAAGATCGACTTTAACTGGCATCAGAATTCGCCGGCGGTCGGAATCCAGAAAGATCTTTTTTCCGTCCGCTGGACCGGAACCATTAAGCCTTTGTACAGCGAAAGATATACCTTTATATCCTCCTCGGATGACGGAGTCCGCGTCTGGATCGGCGGCAGGCTGATTATCGACAGCTGGAAGAAGCAGAGCGGCGACAGCCGGGAGGGTAGTATACTGCTGAAAGCCGGAACTCCATATGACATCAAAGTCGAATATTATGAGGATCACGGCAACGCAAGCATTGGTTTACAATGGAAGAGCGCCAGTCAGAAGCAGGGAGTTATTCCCCCGAGCGCATTGACTCCTCCTAAGTAATCTACCCCCGGAAGAAAGCGAGGACAAGGGAATGAGGACCAGAAATAAGAAGAAAAAAACCATTAAACCTCTTCATCTACTGCTTAAATTCGCAGCTTTAGCCATCTTGTTTCTAGTGTCTATTTCTGTCTTCGGAGAGGACGGCACGAAACGGGGCGAGGTGGAGGTAGACATGACCAAACTGTCATCAGCAAGTGATTCTGGCCCGAAGTTGCCTGACGGGACTATGCTGTGGCAGCTTGGCAAGCATGACGGATCGTCCGCAGAATTTGCGGCAGCTACTTCTGCTGGTGTCAAAGCCGCCTATACTGTTTCTTCCGCCTCCGGCAAGACGCCTTCAAATCTTCAGGGCGTACCTTCGGGGCTGAGAGGGGATACCAATCCTGAGCTGAGTATCACCTACAATCTGAATAAGATCCCGGAGAACGGGGTCTTATTTCGCGTAAGCATCATTGATGCCTACAAATCCGTCCCCCAAATGAGTGTTTTCTCCAACAGCCAGCTGTCCGGCATCATCCAGATTGCCGGTGTGGCCGGCACAGACAACGAATACGGTTTCCGCAAAACCTATGAGCTTTATATACCGAAAGAGCAGCTTATAGCAGGGAGCAATGAATTGAAGCTGCAGGCTGCCCGGGGAATCTATTCGTCAAGTATGGAGGATAAGTACAACTGGTGGACCTGGGATGCCCTTAGTCTGGAATCGCTGAATGAGCCGATTCTGGAACCGATACATGGCAGCTACACACTGACGGGCACGATGGTCAACAATAAGCAGTTTTATT
This sequence comes from Paenibacillus sp. fava2, assembly GCF_058313675.1. NCBI lineage: Bacteria > Bacillati > Bacillota > Bacilli > Caryophanales > Paenibacillaceae > Paenibacillus > Paenibacillus sp. fava2. The sequence continues at coordinate 1,181,923 of NZ_CM177755.1, forward strand.
TTGACGAAGGTGCGGTTACCCATCTTCCGTATATTATGAAATGGCTCGGTATAGCATACAGCGGCAACGTTATGCGTACCAGCTGTGCCAGCGACGTCGGCCGCTCCTGCTCCAACATGGCGGATTATTACAAAGTGCTTCAGGATTACAATATGCAGTCGGTGGCTCTTTACCTGTATACCGGAGATATCAAGCTGAATGCTGACGGCTCACTGCCGGCGGATGCAGAGAAGAAGCTGACAGATTACTTCGAGCAATACAGCCCTTATTTTCAATATTATGAGGTTGATAATGAGCCGGGGCTGTTTAACCGTTCCAAAGCAGTTAACCTGGCCATTGCCGACTGGCTGAATACGAAGGGCAAGACCATTGCCCCGCATCTGCAGACTGTTGCACCGGGCTGGGCCTACTGGCCTGAATATAGAACAGATTCCTGCGGCAATCAGAAAGGGACCGTCAAACAGTGCGGCGATCCTGACGGCTGGGAACGTGATCCCGAGCAGAGGGCCGAGCTGGAAGAGGTTACGGATCTGACAAACGGGCATTCCTACGGGGACTCCTATATTTTCAGCGACGGGGGAAGCTTCACTGAGAATCTCAAAACCTTCGGCGGTGCGGCAGACGGACTCAGCAAAAAAATGCTGACCACTGAATTCGGTACTTCGGATTCACATGTCGATTCTTACCAGTACGGGGCTTCCGAGCCTACGGCAGCGGTATTTGACCGGATCATGCGCGCCCATGTTGGTTACGCGGATATGTTTGTGCAGCATGCCGCTTTCTTCAAAAATTTCAGTCTGTTTAAATACGGCTTTAATCTGGAAGAGCATGATCCGGCCAAGACGGAAATCTATTACACCAAAGAAAATGAGGATTCCCGGGTAAGCATTATGCGCAGGCTGAGTCTTGCCTATGCCACGCATGGAGCACCATTAACCTATCAGATCACCAATAAGGATGAGCTGGCCGACAAGCTGGTCTATGTCCGGGCTGTAGACACCTCAACCCTGGAGCCGCTGGCCGGCAGCGGAGCTACATCCAATAAGGTGCTGGTGAATTTCATTAACTTTGAAGAAACAGAACAAACCGTTAAGGTTAAAGTCACTATGCCTGAAAAAACGGTATACGAAGGAGAACGTTTCGGCAACGGGGATACCTATGAGGCAGCACGCATTTATGTAACCGGAAAAAATGCAGCCCCTGAGCTCGAATTCACCGAGACCTTAGCGCCGGGAGAGGCGGTCCAGTATATTCTGGAGCCTTCTTCCGGGGTGGCGGATGCTGCGCCACAAGGCTTCAAAGCGCAGGCAGTAAAAGGGTTATCCATGAAGCTGAGCTGGCTGGAGGCTCCCGGAGCAAGCTATGAGGTGCTCCGGGCCGACGGCTCCGGCGGGGATATGAAGGTTGTAGCCACGAATGTGCAGAGCACCGGATATACCGACAGCAAGCTGAAGGAGGGCATGCTTTATACTTATGCAGTAAGGGTTGCCGGTTCGCATCTTCTGTCGGACAAAGTGCAGATTACTGCTACAGGTCTGGTTCCGCTGGACCGTTCAGAATGGAAGGTCTCCTCCAACATCAGTACCAGTGTTTCCAATCCGGGCGGTGCCATAGACGGAGACCGGCGCACACGCTGGGATACCGGCAAGCATCAGGCATCAGGGGAATATTTTCAGATTGACCTCGGCAAAGCCCATACGGTTGAGGTGGTAGAGCTAGATTATACTCTGTCCTCCTATGACTATCCCCGCGGCTATGAGCTGTACGTTTCAGATGATGCGCAGAACTGGAAGCGGGTGGTCAGCGGTAAAGGCCAGCTTAGTATGACCCGGATCCCTTTTCCTCAATTAAAGACGCGTTATATCAAGATTCTGCAGACAGGAGCCGGAGGGAATTACTGGTCCATTCAGGAACTGCAGGTATACTCAAGAGAATAGGGTACAGGAGTGGCAGCAATTCTGCATTCTTGTGAAGGGACCCCGCCGCTACCGGCAGGGTTTTTGCTTTGTATAGGACGGCGGGATTTGCACATGCTAAAAAGAAGCAGATAATCGCCCTGCTATGCTGTTTATGTCAGATTCTATCCCGCCGCCAGGTGATTTATGTCAATATAGCTGTACTCCGCTGATTGTGATACAAATAACAGGTTTCTCCTATTAGGTATGCTAGAATTTGCAGCAACAAAAGCGAAAAACAACCTTGCAGACAGCATATCATTATGTTATATTGTATATAGATTTAGATTGAGTCTAAATACAATAACAAATAAATTCACTATAGGAGGCTATTTAGAATGAGTACTCAAGTCAATAATCAGACTGAATTGCACGCTGCATTGAACCGCCAGACTGCGAACTGGACCCTGCTCGGAGTGAAACTGCATCACTACCACTGGTATGTGAGCGGAACACAATTCTTTACCCTGCATGCCAAGTTCGAAGAGCTCTACACCGAGGCTGCCACCTATGTGGATGATCTGGCTGAACGTCTGCTCGCTATCGGCGGTAAGCCGGCTTCGTCAATGACCCAATATCTGGCCCTCTCCGAGCTGAAGGAAGCTGTCGGCGGCGAAAGTGCAAAAGAAATGGTTGCCCAGCTGATTAAGGATTTTGCACATGTCTCCGAAGAGCTCAAGAGTGCGATCTCCGCTGCGGAGGAGCTTAGTGACCAGCCGACGGCTGATCTTCTAATCGGAATCAGAACCAGTGTCGAGAAGAATGCCTGGATGCTGAACGCTTATCTGGCTTAATAACAACTGCTTGATGAATGGCTGAGCTGTTTTGCCCTGTGCAGGCTGCTGTATAATTAAAAGTGCCCGTGCGATAACCGCACGGGCACTTTTAATTATACAGCCTATTTAATGAATACACCGCCAAATGGCAGCGCCTCACGCAGAAAACGCTTGATGATCCCATCCTCGTCATGCTCCCGTTCAAAGCGGCGGCTCTGGCGGCCTGCCTGAAACAGCACCGGACCGTGGCCGGTCATTTTCCAGTGATAGCTCATATGCTGGCTGGCCAGATGATTGCCGTAAACGGTCAGCTCGAGCCTGGCGTTCTCCGGATAGGCAATAATACTGCCTGCATCCACGTACAGCGGCTCGGTGGGATGCAGTTCAGCCTCGCAGACCGTTCCTTCGGTAAGAATGCCGATGCTGCCGTGGCCGGCAAATTTCACCTTCACCACATCGCGGGTCACCAGCATATTTTTCATGCTCAGTACGCGTGTCTGCATCGTAATTCCATTACTGTAGAAGAACAGGTGCCTGAAGTCATAGAGCAGATCGCTTTTGCCGTCCAGCTGCAGGGTTTTGACCTTGTAGCCTGGAGGAAGCGCTGCGACAAACCGGCAGGGTCCGGACAGATCAGAACGGATCAGCTTGCGCTTGCGGTACATGCCCTTGACATCCATCAGCCGGTCAGCCCTTCCGGAGGAAGGGCCCTGATATGCAATTATCTGCTGAGGATGCAGGACATGAACCTCTTCGTTCTCCCCGACAGTAAAAGCAAGGGCTTGTCCGCTGCTGCTGTCACCTTCATCCTGGATGTCAACGTTCATCGTTCATACTCCTTCCTGTTGAGAGAGAAACAGATACTGCGTTAACGCAGCCTGTCACGCAGGCTGTCGCTTTTTGTGGAGCGGTGGCGCATCATAAAGCGCAGCAGCCGGATGATAACAAAATAGCCAAGAATAAGGGCAATTCCGGTAATCACTGTAACCTTTATCCGGTTATAATAATTCTCCCGCTCGGTGCGGTCATTTTTGAGTTCATCAACAACGAGGCTGAGCTGGCGGTTCTGCTCCTGCAGGGCCTCATTCTGGGCACGGTAGGTCTCCATCTGCTCCAGCGTCTGCCCCAGCTGGCTCTGGGTTTCCCCCAGTGCATCAACGGTCTGGCCAAGCTGATCCTTGGTCTGCTGGAGCTCTTCAACAGTCTCCTGATAGCTCTGCTGCAGCTTGTTTACTTCGCCCGGCAGCTCTGAGAAGTTCTGTAATCCATTATATAAATCACTGAAATAATTGGCCTCTGCTGCCGGAGCCGGGAGGTAGACGGAAAGACCGAGCAGCAGCAGGGCTGATAGCGTCAGCTTCTTCCATGTGCGGGTTAAAGGTTGTATGAGTTTCATATCATTCACCACCTGAAAATAGGTTCGTACTTACTATTATTTTAGCATAGAGAGGCAGGCCCTGGCACTTTTGATCGAAGTCTGGCAGCATTTCGGCATCTGCCTGACAGACGGTGTGTGATTTTGGCGGAAAAGATCAGTTTAAGGACTTTTACCCTTCGGCCTACAGCAGTAACCAAAGAGTAATACAGCGATTCGGACAGGCAGGTTTCAAATGGCTTTTCTTAAATAATGAATTTAACGTATACTGTGAACGGGGAGGGCTGATCGTATGAATAAATGGCTGAAAACCGTGCTGTTTCTCGCAGGCTCCGCGCTTTTGACACGCCTGATTCCATTCTCATCGGTGTTCCGCAATCTGGATACGATGTTCCACGAATTCGGGCATGCGCTGGTAACCCTGCTGCTCTCGGGACAAGTGCTGAGGATCGAGCTGTATGCAGACCATAGCGGTGTAACCTATTCGGCTGTTGAAGCAGGACTTCGGCCAGTGCTGGTATCTCTTTCGGGTTATCCGTTGGCGTCGCTGTTTGCATTGCTGCTGTTTTACTTGTACGCCGCAGGGCGTGAACGCTGGGGGCTGCTGTTATCCTCGCTGGTCGCTCTGATTATGCTGGTGCTGTATGTCAGGGGCGGCTTCGGCATGCTCTGGCTGGGCGGGTTCATCGCCCTTAATCTGTCCCTGCTGTACATCTGGCCCAAGGCACTCAAATACTATTATCTGTTCCTGGCCTTTCTGACGCTGGAAGAGTCGGTAATGGGCACATTGTTTCTGCTCTCAGCATCGCTGCTGTCACCGTCCAGAGCGGGAGATGCGGCAAATCTGGCCGGACTTACTGTTCTGCCTGCCGTCTTTTGGGCTGCATTATTCTTTCTGTTTTCCTTGCTTTGTGCCAAATGGTCGCTCGCCTGCTTTTTCAGAAAGGAACGTGCGAAGGTTACAAGAGGGCGCCGGTGAAGGTCTGATGAGAAATTCGTCAGATTTAGACAAAAGGACATCAATTCAAAAAGAGCCAATCTGCTTTTTAAGCAGTTTGGCTCTTTTTTTGTCGATAATATAGAGACGAACATACATTCCATGACAAGGAGTTGTCCGCCATTATTGGTACATTAATAGAAGAACCAAAAAAAGAAAGAGGTGGAAATATGCAAGCAAGTATCCAGCCCATATTTACATGGAGCCGGAGCCGGATTTTTGCCGGAGCATCCCGGAATTTAATATTGCTTGTGGAATGGAAAGGGTTGAACCAGCGGGAGGAGGTGCGTAAGCAAAGCCGCAAGCTGGTGGCAAAGGAGATCGAGCTGCGAATCTGGCTGGAAGCACACCTGACCTTTATCGGGGCCTACGGCTGCACCGCTGAAGCCGGGGAAGGGAGATCCCTGCTCCTGAAGCTGGGAAAGATCCATGCCGGAGCCCGCAAGTTCATTTGCCTGGAATTTAAAACCGAAGGCATGCCTGCCGGAATCCATGAAGCACTCTGGCTGCAGTGGCAATACAAGCAGCCGCCGGTGGAACGGATCAGGGAGCTGCCGCTGCAAAAGCTGGGACTCGAATATACGCATCATACCGATGCACTGACGCTGGATAATTGCTTTCATGTTGAAAAGCATCTGGAACTTCTAAAGATGGTTAAGGTGCTTGAGGAGGTGCCGCTGTCAGACAGCCGCAGAAGGGATCTGGTGCTGGAGGAGAGGCTGCGCAGACAGGCGGATAAGCTGCTGCTGCTGGCAGCACGTTCAGGCGATATGCAGCTGGTAAAGGAGGCTGAAGTGCTGTATAAGCAGCTTGAAGCCTAGCAGGCCAATTCAGCGGGATAAGCAGTGTTACATACATAATAAGAATCACCCGATATTGAATAAGGTGCTTTACAGCTCATGTAATATAAATGTGGTAATGTAGTAAAATAGTTCTATTATCTTTTTGTGACTCGGTTATTTGATTATCATTTATAGATAAATATAACTAAATTATTAAAAATAATGGGTCTATTTTACCATATATCAAGGGGAACTGAAAAATGACAGACCGATTAATCCGGCTGATGCGCATCATCACGCTAGTGCAGGCAAAACCTGGGATTCTGGCGCGTGAGCTGGCGGAGCGCTGCGGCAACAGCGAAAGAACGATTTATCGGGATATGGATGCGCTCAGCGCCATGCATATTCCGATTACCCACTTGGGGCATGGGAAGGGATATGCTTTTATCGGTAATTTTGCATTGTACCCTTTAGATCTCACGGATGACGAGGCGGCTGCCTTTTCACAGCTGCGTAAAGTGATGAAAGATATCAAGCCTTTGCTGCCTGCTGAGTTTGAAACTGCCTATGAAAAAATAATGGCTGCACAATATAAGCAAAGGGCGGAAAGGGAAGAAACGATGGAAAGTGTGAGAAAGGAAGCCGGGCAGCCCGGCGCAGACTGGAATTCCATGCAGCTGGAGCAGTCTGTTTTTCTTACGGAAATCCTCTCAGCTGTAATGAAGCAGCGGAGCATGCAGGCAGACTATTGTGAGAATGGCAAGGAGGAGCAGGCGCTCCAGGTTGACCCCTACTGTCTTGTTCCGCTGGAGAACCGGATTTATCTGATAGGTGCCTGTCACCGTTTCGGAAGAATCCGCGCTTTTCATATTAATGGCTTCTCCAAGGTGAAGACGCTGAATAACTGGTTTTCCAAGGAACGCTTTGACCTGCAGGCCTTTATGTCGCAAAAATGGAATCTTGATCAGGACAGTGTACAGATCGAATTCAGAATCCGGTTCTCGGAGCGGATGATGGAGCGGCTGAAGTATGAGGAACTGCCGGTAAAGCCTAGCAAGGTGGACAGACAGAACAGCTGTATGCATTTTAAGGTCGCTATTGAGCAGGATATCGCTTTTGTCCGCTGGCTGATGAGGTTTGAGGAGGAGGCTGAGATCCTGGAGCCGTTTTATTACAGGGATGTGCTCAGATATCATATGGAACAATGGCTGATGCTATACAAATAATCAGGATACATCAGGAATTGTTCCTGTTGTACCCTGGATTTAGACCCGCGATACAGGCAACTAATCTGATTCGTGCGTATTTGACCTATGTTCAATTTATATTATATATAACTATTCATAGCTAAATATAAACAAACATAACTAAACATATAGTATTATAAAAAAGGATGTGCTAAAATAACACCAAAATATACAGATACATAAGTAGGAGGAATCCAAATGTTCAAGAAACTCGCTGTGATCATCATGTCTGTTCTGCTCGTATCGGGTACATCGGCAGCGCCCGGGAATGAGGTACAGGCAGCAGCCAAGAAAACTGAGATTATCGTATCCGCAGCTGCCAGCCTGCAGGACAGTCTGGACAAAATCGCGGTACAGTACGAGAAGCAGCATCCTGATATTGACCTTGTCTTCAATTATGGTGCTTCAGGCACACTGCAGAAGCAGATTGAACAAGGAGCGCCGGCGGACCTGTTTTTCTCTGCCGGGGATAAGCAGATGAAGGCGCTGGTAGACGGAGGGCTTATCTCGGAGAATAAGCAGCTCTTAAAGAATCAGCTGGTGCTGGTTGTTCCTGCGGACTCCAAAACAAAAATTACTACTATAACACAGCTTACGGACAAAACCTTTAAAAAGGTAGCTGTCGGCCAGCCTGAATCCGTGCCGGCCGGCCAGTATGCCCAGCAGTCATTGACTGCCAAGAATGTATGGGATACACTGCAAAGCAAGCTGGTATTTGCCAAGGATGTCCGCCAGGTGCTTTCCTATGTAGAGACAGGGAATGCGGATGCAGGCTTCGTATACAAGACGGATGCCCTGACTTCCAAAAAGGTGAAGATCGCACTTACTGTAGGCGCACATGTGCATAAAGCCATTAATTACCCTGTAGGCATTATCAAGGAATCTGATCATCAGGCAGAAGCCATGGCCTTCTATAACTATGTTCAGACAAAGGCAGCAGGCGGTGTCTTTACAAGCTACGGCTTTTCACTGGCCAATTAATTCATCGAATGAAGATAAGCGGGGTGAAAGCGGATGGAGATTAACTGGACTGAATTTTTCGCCCCGGTCTGGCTTTCAGTCAAAATCGCTGTAATTACCAGCATTATTGTATTTATTCTGGCTACCTATGCGGCCAAGCTGATGGCGGGCCGGAAATTCCCGGGTTACAGTCTGCTGGAGACTGTACTGATGCTGCCGCTTGTCCTGCCGCCCACTGTAGTCGGGTTTGTGCTTCTGGTCATTCTGGGACGCAGGAGCTGGATCGGTGAGCTGTATGAACGCTTTACAGAGCAGACTATTCTCTTTACGTGGGGATCAGCGGTTATAGCGGCTGTAGTTGTCGCTTTTCCGCTGGTCTACCGGACCGTCAAGGCCGGCTTTGAGGAAGTGGATAAGGATCTTGAGGACGCCGCACGCGCCCAGGGGGCCAGCGAGCTGCAGGTACTGCGGTATGTGACGCTGCCGCTGGCAGGCCGGGCGCTGGCTGCCGGATTTGTGCTGGGCTTCGCCCGGGGGCTGGGTGAGTTCGGGGCGACCATTATGGTAGCCGGGAATATTCCGGGGCGTACCCAGACTGTACCGACTGCAATCTATGTTGCCGTTGACGGCGGCAATATGACCCTCGCGTGGATGTGGGTCTGTTCAATCATAGTCATTTCTGCGCTTATGCTGATGTTTGTTAACCGCCGTTCCTAAGCGGTGAAAGTGTACGATTACATACAAAAACTCCGGCTTTGCCTGTTCAGTCAGGGAAAGCCGGAGTTTTTCTTTATGCTTCCAAGCGTTATGTTTCGTAGATAATCTCACCAGTTCCTGTAAGATCATAGCTGTGAATCGTATTAAGCTCATTCTTGAAGGCCGGGGAACGCAAAATATCGAGCACTGCGCCAATCCATTGTTCATTCTCCGGCTTCTTGAGCATCACAAGATCATAACGCTCCTGAATCAGCGGGATGAAATCCAGACCTTCAATGATTTTGGCGGCCTTTTCTATACCGAAGCCGATATCGGCTTCACCTCGGGCCACGCGGCCGGCTACCGCCAAATGGCTGTTCTCTTCGGTCCCATACCCGCTCAGTCCGGCTGCAGGAATTCCGTGCAGCCGCAGCTGCTCGTCCAGCAGCACACGGACGCCGGAGCCGCGCTCACGGTTAATCAGCTTCAGGCCCGGCTGCTGCAAATCCTGCCAGCCGCGGATATTCCGCGGATTACCCTGCTGTACATAGAGCCCGGCGCTGCGGGTCAGCATATGCACAACAAGATAAGGGAAGCCCACCAGCAGCTTGCGGATATAGGGGAGGTTATATTCCCCTGTATCGCCGTCCAGCAGATGAGTGCTGACTATGTCCGATTCGCCGTTGTACATGGCAATCAGGCTGTCGAGACTGCCGGCATAAGAACGAAGCGGCCGGGAGGAGGGCAGGCTGCGCTCCAGATGGGTAGCCAGAATATCAAGTGACATGTCCTGCCCGGTAATCACTATGTTCGTTGCAGCAGCCTTAACCGGTCCGGCCCCAGGCTGGGTGAGGTGAAGCGGAGGCGAAAAGGTGGCCGGCGGCAGAACAAACGGCATACCCGTCTGCAGAGGGACGGGTGCGGCAGAAGCACCTTGCGGCGCTGCGGACGCACTGGTGCTGCGCGAATTCTGCTTGTAGGCCTCCAGATCAGAGTGGTCTACCCGCATCTGTTTGCCGACACGGTATGACGGCAGCTCACCCTTTTTGATCAGGTCATAGACCTTTAATTTCGATATCTTCAACAGCCGGGCGATTTCCTCGGTTGTATAGGAAGTATTCTCGGACATGGGATAAAGCCTCCTAGAGGTGCACTGCGGCAGCGCCCAATCAGTCTAAATGATAGATCAAGCCTACCTTATTTTGAGAGCCTGTGCAATTATAGAACCTTCAGGAGGCAGGGTAGTCCCTAATAGGCAAGCTGTCTAATGTCTCCCGCCTTCTCGGAGGCTGACAGTCCGATCAGTTCGGAGACGGTAATAAACCGGTATCCCTGCTTCTCCAGAGCGGGCAGAATGATCTGCAGGGCCTCATGGGTCTGGGATTGTCCATGAACATAGTCATGGAAGAGCACAATATCACCGCTATGAGCATTCGTGATGACTTTGCTCGAGATATTCCAAACCCCCGGCCGGTTCCAGTCGCGTGTATCCTGATGCCACGACCACAGCACGGGCTTCAGCCCCATGCGGTTAGAGACATTGACCAGCGTCTCGTCGTACATCCCGCCCGGCGGTCTGAAAAGGCTGCTGTGCCGGCCGGTAACCTTTACAATCTCGTCTTCCGTCTGCTTCAGCTCCTTCATTACCTGCTCTACAGAGATGGGCCGTTTGAAATATACATGGTTATAAGTGTGATTGGCCAGCTCATGGCCCTCTGAGATAACCCTGCTGGCAATTTCAGGGTGGGCGGCGATTTTTTTGCCTATGGCGAAAAAGGTGCACTTGGCGTTGTATTCCTGCAGTACATCGAGAATCTTGTTGGTGTCGGTCGGGTCAGGTCCATCATCGAAGGTCAGGGCAATCACTTTCTGGCGCGTCGGCACCTCCCAGATCATGTCGCCCTTCTGCTCGTGATACTGGCGGTTCTTGATATCGGAACGGGCCAGGGCGTGGCTTGACCAGCTGGCCAGCAGCATGAGCAGGGCCAGTACTGCTGCAGATATTCGGCGAAATCTTTTCATGGTTGTCAGTTTCACTCCATAGCGGACCCGTGTGCGGGGAACGGGCTATTTTGACCTTAGAATGCTCCATCCCTGTGCTGAAATATTCACGGTAGGCGAGAACTCGTTTTTTCTATTTTAGAGTGAAAGTTTTGCCGGAAATGACTATAATGAAGTACTAAATACAGAACATGGATAGGGGCAGCGGATATGACACTAATTGAGAAAAGAGAGCACAGGCAATATCCGGAGATTACCCGTCTGGAGACATCAAGAGCCGCGTATGAACGCGACTATTCACGCCTGATCCACTCACCGACCTTCCGCCGGCTGCAGGGCAAATCACAGGTATTCGGCGCCGGCACAGGCGATTATTACCGGACCCGTCTGACCCACTCGCTCGAGGTGGCGCAGATTGCCCGCGAGGCAGCCAAAAGCCTGTTGCGTTCTTATCCCGAGGTGGAAACCGGACAGGCGGACAACCCCGGGCTTGTCATTGATCCTGAAGTGGTGGAATGTGCAGCCATCGCCCATGATTTCGGTCATCCCCCGTTCGGGCATAAAGGGGAAGAGGTGCTGGACAATATCCTGGAGCAGCTTATCGCCAAAAAAACAGCCGAGGAAGCGCTGAAGTCAGGCGCCGGCCCGGTACAGAAGCAGACGATCGAAGGGAATATGAAGCGGCAGTATGAGCATTTTGAAGGCAATGCGCATAACTTCCGGCTGATCATGTTCCTGGAAAAGCGCGAGAATATCGACGGGCTGAACCTGTCCGATGCTGTGCTGCTGGGGATCAACAAGTATCCTTTTCCCGGCACGGTGCTGAAGAAGGGTATGTATCTGTCCGAATGGAATTATATCTCGGAGATCCGCAAGGAATGGGGAATTCCTGACGGCAAAAAGACGCTGGAGGCCCAGCTGATGGACCTGTGCGACGACATCGCCTATTCCGCGCATGATCTGGAGGACGGGATCAAGGCGGGCAAAATAGAAGTCCATGAGCACTTTATGCACGATGCCTATATCCAGCGGCTGATTGTGGAGAAGATCACGACACTGGAGGATTCCTTCTGGAAGGACTGGCAGCCTGAAGCGATCCATATCAAGGTGGAGGCGGTGCTGAGCGAGTTCCTGAGAGTCTGGATGGAAAAGATGCCGACCTGCGAAAATGATTATTCACGTACGCGCCGGGAGGTGAAGGCTTACTGGGTAAGCACCTTCGTGGCCAGTCTCGGGGTCATTTCCGACGGGGACTGGAAGAAGGTCACATTCATCAAGGATGGCGCAGAGGATGAAGATATGCTGCGGACGGTCAGTGTGCTCAAAAGCTTCGCCTGGGTTACAATGATCCGCGACCTGCGCGTGCAGCGCCTGCAAAAACGCAGTGAATGGATTCTCCGCCGGCTGTGGGGGGCGTTCAACGATCCGGAGACCTCCAAGGCGATCATTCCGAGCGACTGGCTGCAGCGATTTGAGAAGGATCAGCGGCAGCAGAAGCCGATCTGGACCTGGGAGCATATGGTGATCGACTATATCGCCGGGATGACGGATGCTTTTGCCGAAAAAATTTATAACGAGCTGTACGGCCTTAAGGTAGGCTCCATTTACGACCTGGATTAAAGCCGTTCAGACAGACCGGACTCCCTGCGGGAGCCCGGTTATTTGTATAGAGGAGTAAAGCCGGTTCATGGTTTGGAATATATGACATCATCTAAAAATATCCGTAATCCTTGCCGAAATATAGAGTGTAATGTGTCGTTTTGCCCAATTGTGAAAATGAAAGCAATCGATTGTAAATTACGTGTAAAGTTTTCGGAAATCAGAGGGGGCATTGTTGTGGGAAAAGAGCGGAATCGTATGGAATCCGTACTGAAGCAGACAAAAGGTACTATGAAAAAGGGCATGGAGGCCAGAAAAAAAAGCGTTGGAGCTAAAATCGCCACAGGCTACGCAGCCTTGGCCCTACTGGTTCTGCTAATCGGGGGTACCTCCCTCTATCAAATGTACAATATGCAGAAAAACACAGGGAATATTGTTGAAGAAGCAATACCGGCGCTTAATCAGGTGCATGATATCAACTATTATACAGAGCACATTATGGCGCTCAGCATGCAGCATATTCTCAATACAGACAGTGCTGAAAAGGCAAAGCTGGAAGAACAAAGGGGTCAGGCGATCCGTAAGGTTGCCGATATAATGAAGCTTTACAGAGAATCGCTTAACAGTGACACAGGACTGGAGCAGCTGTCAGCCCTTAGTGACAAATGGAATGAATACATGACGATCAATAATCAGGCTATCAAGCTCAGTGATGAGGGAAATGAGGAGCTGGCGCTGGAGGTCTCGCAAAAAGGGATTGAAGCCTTCAATGCGATGCAGATTGATTTGGAGGCGCTGGTCAAGCACAGCCAGGAGGATGCCGAGCAGGAAGGGAGACACTCGGAGGATGCATTTCACGCCTCGCTTACTACTATCAGTATAATCATACTGCTTGTATTGCTGACCATTGGCATAATCAATATGGTAATCCGTAAGACGATTATTAACCCGATCAAAGCGGTAACCGCCCATCTGCAGCGGATTGCGGAGGGGGATCTGACCTCTGAGGATACCTTGATCCGTAATGAGGATGAGGTCGGGCGGCTTGCCAAAACCGTCAATGAAACAAACCGGACGCTGCTCGCGATCGTCGGCCAGATCCGTAATGTCTCCGGAATCATCGCCCGGCAGGGCGATGAGCTGGTCCGCACGGTGTCAGGGACCAAAGAGGGAAGCAGCCAGATTGCCGTGACAATGGAGGAGCTGGCTAATGCGGCAGGCAGCCAGGCGGAATCAGCAGTGGAAGCCTCCAAGGCGGTTGAGGATCTGAACAAGCTGATCAATGATTTTTCCGGCAAAGGAAATGAGCTGCTGCTGCATTCGGATCAGGTGCGTACCAAAGGCGAGCGGGGCAGGGCACTAATGGAAAGCTCGGTGGCGCAGATGGGCCAGATTGCCGAAGTTGTATCCCACTCGATGGATACGGTGGAGGAGCTGAACCGTAAGAATGAAGGGATCTTCCGGCTGGTCGGCTCCATCCGCAGCATCTCTGAACAGACCCATCTGCTGGCCATCAACGCGGCGATAGAGGCAGCCAGAGCCGGGGACAGCGGGCGCGGATTCGCGGTCGTTGCCCAGGAAGTGCGCAAGCTGTCAGAGGATGTGCAGCAGACTGTATCCGAAATCACCAGCATCACCCAGGGGATTCAGGCTGATTCAAGAGAGATGGTGGAGCAGCTGCGGGAAGGTGTCCTGAAGACAGAGGAGGGCGGACGGCAGATTCTGGAGACCGGCAGCGCCCTGGCGGATATTAACCGCTCGGTAGAAGTGATGGCTGGGACCATTGATAATATGGGCGGAGACATCCGGAAAATGGCCGGTGCAAGTGAGACGATGAATGAATTCAGCCAGCATATCTCGGCGCTTGCCCAGCAGTCGGCAGCAGGGGTGGAGGAGACGTCAGCCTCCGCCAATGAGCAGGTACAGGCGACCAGTGAGGTGGCAGCCGGCATCGGCCAGCTGCGCAGCCGTCTGGTGGAGCTTGAGGAGTCGGTAACGCGTTTCCGGATATAAACCGCGATCAGCAAAAGACAAAGGGGTATTCCCGGCCAGGAAAGGCTGCCGGGAATACCCCTTTTTAAATAATTAAACCGGATGCTATACGATATTAGTATTGCCGGCTATAATCCACCAGGTTACGGGACGGCTGGCCGTCCTTCAGGTAAGCCTGTACATTCTCTGTAAAGAGCTCTACGATCCGGTCGGCATAACGGTCCGTCGTACCGGCGCAGTGCGGTGTAATAATGACCTGCTCCATGCCCCAGAGCGGATGTTCAGAAGGGAGCGGTTCGGGGTCAAAGACATCGAGGCCGGCTCCGGCCAGCTGCCCGCTGTTCAGCGCGGTCATAAGGGCTTCCGTATCCGTGGTCGCCCCGCGTCCGATGTTGATATAATAAGCCCCCTGCGGGCAGGCATTAAACACATCGGCATTAAAGAGTCCACGCGTTTCGTCAGTAAGCGGCAGGGTGTTGATCAGGAAGTCGGCAGATTCGGCTGCTTCCTGAAGCCGTGCAGTGGTGTAGACCTTGTCAAACCCGTCAACCTCTGAGCCTGAGCGGCTGATTCCGATGGTTTTCATCCGGAAAGCCTTGGCGATTCTGGCGGTCTCGCTTGCGATAGAGCCTGTTCCGGCAATGACGGCGGTTTTACCGGTCAGCTCGCTCTCCTTGCCGTCCGAATGCCACTTGCGTTCCAGCTGATTGCGGATTGCTGTGTGAAAGTTCCGGGTAAACATCAGCATGAATCCGATAATAACGGCCGTGATCGGCTCGGCATGGACACCGCTGGCATTCGTCAGCAGGATGCCGCGCTCCGCAAGCCTCCCGAGCGGAAGCTTCTCCACGCCGGCAGACCAGGTCTGGACCCAGCGGAGCGGTGAATCCGGCTGCAGCACGGTATCTGCTATGCCTTTGCCCCAGCCGATTATAATTTCCGCGTGCGCAAGCTGATCAAGATCCGGGCTTTTGGCATTTCCGAGTGTAAGGGTATAACCCGGAGCGGCGGCGAGAACGGTCTCCTGCTGCTGAGAAGTAAGGGGCTGCAAACAAACAATGGATTTAGTGATGATGGTTCCCTCCCGTTATACAATTTTCGTAAAATTGGCTGATCTTGTATACAATAAGGATAACAAATCTGTCCCGAAAGGTGAAATTCGCATGGAAAACCGTTTGACCGGCCGTGATCCTGAGCGTCTGTTCGTTGCCGTGAAGCTGCCTGAGGAGCAGGGAAGGCTGCTGGGACAGGAAGCGGCCGCTCTGTCTTCAAGGCTGAAGTTCGCCAAATGGACATATCCCGATGATTATCATATTACCCTCCAGTTTCTGGGTGACACCCCGGCTGCCCAAATTCCGGCACTGCTTGCTGCCCTGAAGGTAATTTCTGCCGGACAGGAACCGTTCAGGCTCCGTCTGGGGGAGTGGGGGACCTTCGGTGCTCCGGAGTCGCCAAGAGTGCTCTGGGCCGGGATTTCCGGTGAGCTGGAGCGGCTGCAGGAGCTCCGGCACAATGTTGTTTCGGCAACTTCGGCGCTGGGATTCATGACGGAAAAAAGATCCTATTCTCCGCACCTGACTTTAGCCCGTAAATACCGGGATGAACGCGTTTTCAGTACGGGACTGCTGAGCGATATGCGGGGCCGGCCACACACAATAGAGAACAATTGTTCGGTAAAAGACTGGACGGTTGATGCTTTTGTGGTGTATGCTACTAGAATGCATGCCATTCCTATGTATGAAATGATCGGAAAAATGTCATTTTTCTAAGCTTAAATCGACAAGAAAGTTTTCAAAGCTTCCATTTTCGGTTACATACAATAGGAATGTGCCGTAAACTAGGAGGTAAGTGATGGAGATTTTTAAACAAAACCGCTGTATTGCGCTGCTGGTCGGCGTAATTCTAGTGTGTTTCTCAGCGATAAGCCTGTTTAGCCCCGGCGTTGTTACCGAAGGCCAGAATACACAGCAATTGAATAAACTAGGCGGAGCCGGCCATGCCGAAGCCGCAGCGCTGCAGGTACAGCAATCGTCAGCTCCGGATAGGTCAAGCAGGATAAGCACCCCTATCTTTTATACATCAGCAGCAAGTCTTGGCCAGGTCTGGCAGGACAAGCAGCCCAAGGCGGAATGGATCGATCCTGGCAAGCTGAAGCCCAAGCAGGAAGCCGTTAAA
The DNA here is from genome assembly GCF_058313675.1 of Paenibacillus sp. fava2. Lineage (NCBI taxonomy): Bacteria > Bacillati > Bacillota > Bacilli > Caryophanales > Paenibacillaceae > Paenibacillus > Paenibacillus sp. fava2. Next base: position 1,198,478 of record NZ_CM177755.1, read on the forward strand.
CCGACCGTTCAGCCCAAAGCCACTCTGATGAAGGCCCCGCCGGCAGTGCAGACAGCACTCAAACAGGCGGCAGCCAAGGGGAATCAGACCGTAAACAAAGTCAAAACGGCATCTCAGCAAAATCCCCCCCTAAAATTGTTCTTCTCCCGGACAAAGCTACTAAACCAGGAACAGCAAGCGGAAGCAACCTGGAGCTACGCCGTATCCGAAGAAGACCTGCTACTGCTGCAAAAGATTGTAATGGCAGAAGCGGAGGGTGAACCGTACCAGGGCAAGGTGGCAGTCGCCAACGTTGTTCTGAACAGGCTACGGTCAGCCAATTTTCCCGACACTATATATGAGGTCATTTATCAGAAAAGCCAGTTTAGCCCGGTAGCTAACGGGCGTCTTAAACGTGTGAAACCGAATGAAGACAGCATCAAAGCGGTCAATGCCGCTCTTTCCGGAGTGAAAGAGGTTACGGACGATACGTATTTTTTCCTGTCGCTGCAGCTGGCACAGGATCTGACCGTACATCATTCACGCACCTATGCCAAGACCATCGGCAATCATACCTTTTATAAATAAAGGCCCTGCCTGCAGACAACTAAAAAACCTCCAAATCTGCATCAGGCAGAATTGGAGGTTTTTGATCGTTCAGGGCGTAACATAAACAGCCTCTTCTGTCCGCGCCTGCGTCCGTGTGCTCCGCAGCTCGGCAGGTCCGTCCGCGGTCTTGCCCAGAAGCTGCAGCACCGTGGAGGCGCAGTTATGGGGCTGCTGGCGTTCCAGGGCGAGCCGCCGTCTGCGCTGCTCCTCAATCCCCGCGTATTCGCGGAGCAGGAGGGAGAACCATTTGTCCACCACCTGTGAGTCAAGCACCTCGGCCAGCCCGAGCTCTACGAAGTACTGGCAGTTCTTCTCTTCCTGGCCGGGGATGGCGCTGTAGAACAGCATTGGAATCCCTTTGGCCTGCCCTTCCGTGCAGGTCATCCCGCCCGGTTTTGTTATCAGCAGGTCTGAAGCGTCCATCAGCTTGTTGATTTCGCTGCTGTAGCCCAGAATTTTTACATTAGGATGATTTAGCAGCGGGGTGGAACGCATCCGCGCTACCAGCTTGTCGTTGCTTCCCATACAGAAGATCAGCTGAATCTGATCCATTCTGGCGGTAAGGGAATCCATGACATCCTGGCCGAACATCAGGCCCCAGCCTCCGCCCATAATCAGAACGGTAGGGATATCAGCGAGTCCGAGCTCTTTACGAAGCAAGGTTTTGTTGGAACGCTCCCAGAACTTCGGGTGCACCGGAATTCCGGTGACTGTGACCAGCTCAGGCGGAACTCCCCGCCCGGTAAGGATGGATTTGACCCGAGAGGTAGAGACCAGATAGCGGTCAGCCTCAGGGTTCACCCAGCTGCCGTGCGCGTCATAATCTGTAATCAAAGTATAAAGCGGTATATCCAGCCCCTGCTGCTTCAGCCTGGAGATGACTGCGGCAGGAATCGGATGGGAGCAGATAATAAGATCGGGCCTCAGCTGCTCGACCACCTTTTTGGCATGAGTATAAAAAACCCGGTGCAGCGCTGCACGGGTCAGCCGGTTCAGTGATTTATGATATTGGGTTTTATACATCATGCCGACCAGCTTAGGCTGGCTGCTGACTGTCTTGCGGTAAGCGGAAAGGATCCAAGGCGCAACCGTAGGATTCAGGAATTTGCCCAGCTCAATGACCCGGCACTGGACGTCCGGGTTAAGCAGTCTGATTCCTTCGGCCAGAGCATAGGCTGCCCCTGTATGGCCCGTGCCGAAGCCTTCCGAAAACAGCAGTACTCTTTTCTTTCGCATAAGTTCACCTGCTACTTTCCTTCATGGGTAGAATTGCGGGTCCTCTTCTTAGATCGAATACGAGATACCTCTCTGTAATAGTTCTATTACATTATACAAGGGAATGAACCCCTTATCTCACATTATACAAATAAGACGTAAATGGAAAGTTAAAACACTGCAATAAATTAAAAATAAAGAGCACAGCCGGGTATTGCCAAGTGAAAGGGAAAGTGATAAAGTGGGTAATGACCAAATGACCGGATTAGTAAAGTGGTCAGGACAATGTGGCAGCGAATTTTTTGCAGGAAAGGGAGTGGATGCAGGTGGCTGTGGTAGATCGAAGGCAGCTGGTGCTTCAGGCCGCGACGAAATGTTTTTCATTATTCGGCTATAAGGCAACGACAATGGATCAGGTCGCCAAGATTGCGAATGTCGGAAAAGGCACGATATATACCTTTTTTACGAATAAGGAGCAGCTGTTTGATGAGATTCTGCGTGATGTCATTACCGAGATGAAGCATATCGCCGAGCGGGAGATCAGGCGGGATAAGCCGTTTTTTGATAACCTGCACAGGGTGCTGGATGCACTGCTTGAATTTCGAAGCGAACATGAGCTGTTTATCAAGCTTTCCCAGGAAAGCCGCGATTTCGGAACGCCGCAGGCCGGTGACGGGCTCGACAAGCTCGAGAACGTTGTGCTGGAATATCTGCAGCGGGAGGTGGAACAGGCCATACAGCAAGGGGAGATCAAGCCGTGCGACCCCAAGATCGTGTCCATAGTAATGTTCAGGCTGTACATTGTACTGACCGCCGAGCTGAACAAGGTGCATGTACCTTTGAGCAAGGAACAGATCAAGGATTATTTTCACTTGTTTCTGTCAGATGGCCTGGCACAGTAAGTTATGACCTGCGGGAGGGAACGGCGCACAGTTTGTCCGCTGTCCCTGAATGCGGCGCTGCATCTGGAGAGTACAGCAGAATGGGTGAACAAATTTTTTTTGCTCTTGATTGACCGAATGGGGAAAATGGTCATCTGGTGTTACTGCAACTTTCATCCAGCCAGCAAATTAGTAGTACCGCCTAAACAGAGAGAGATTTATAGCTTTGTATAAAGAGCATATGATTATAAGGAGAGAACCAGAATGAAATCTTTATCTGTCTTTTTCAAGGACCTGGGCGCGGCACTGAAGAATCCGAAGGTGCTGATTCCCATGTTTGTCGTCCTGTTCATTCCCGTGCTGTACAGCGGATTGTTCCTCAAGGCCTTCTGGGACCCGTACGGCAAGATGAACGAGCTGCCGGTCGCTGTTGTCAATGAAGATAAGGGCGCCGAATACGAGGGCTCACAGCTTACCGCGGGAAGTGATCTGGTGGAGGAGCTTAAAAAGACCGACGGGTTCAAGTGGCATTTCGTATCCCGCGCCGAAGCGGAAGCCGGACTGGACGATAATACGTATTACATGGCGATTATCGTTCCTGAGGATTTTTCTGCGAACGCAACGACGCTGCTGGAAGCAGATCCGCAGCCGGCCAAAATCATCTATGAGCCGAACGAAGGCTATAACTTCCTTGCCGGCCAGATCGGCGGGACTGCAGTAAAGGATATCAAGACCAAGGTATCCGCAAAAATTACTGAAGCTTATACAACTTCCGTGTTCGATAAAATTACGGAAATCGCCGATGGGCTCGGCGAAGCCGGAGACGGTGCAACGAAAATTGCCGACGGCGCAGCCAAGCTGGATGACGGTGCGCTCAAGCTGAAGGATAATCTGCTTGTGCTGACCGAAGGTACAGGCAAGCTGGTAGAAGGCGTAGCTCCGCTGACCGAAGGTGTAACTGCCCTTAATACGGGTGCTGCGGCGCTGGAGAGCGGCAGCAGCACCCTGGCAGGCGGACTTGAACAATTGTCCGCTGCACACAAGAAGCTGCAGGCAGGCGTTGCCCAGACCGCTGACGGCAGCAAGCAGCTCAGCGCCGGACTGAAACAGTCCGAAGCCGGAGCCAAGGCTCTGCAGGCCGGCACACAGTCGGCCGTAGACGGAACAGCGAAGCTTGCGGCCGGCACACAGTCTGTCGTGGACGGCAGCGCGAAGCTTGCGGCCGGTCTGACGGACGCGAATGAAGGCAGTGCGAAGCTGGAAGCCGGTCTTCAGGCTTCCAAGGAAGGCAGCGCGAAGGTTAGCGCCGCTGCCAAGGCAGTATCAGACGGCCTGCAGCAGCTGGCCAAGTCGAACCCGCAGCTTGCTGCAAGCGCAGATGTGCAGAAGCTGCTGGCCGCAAGCGCCGCTGTAGCCGAAGGCACAGCGCAGCTCGATCAGAGCCAGCAGCAGCTGCTGGCTGGCGCAACATCGCTGCACAGCGGCCACGGGCAGCTGGTGCAGGGCGCGAACCAGCTGCAGGCGGGAACGCAGCAGCTGGATGCGGGGGTTACCCAGCTGCATGAAGGTGCGCAGCAGCTGAATGCAGGCAGCACGCAGCTGCTGGCCGGGCAGCAGCAGCTCCTTGCCGGCGCAGCGAAGCTGGAAACCGGCGGCGGTACGCTGTCCGCCGGGATGCAGCAGTTCGGCGCGAAGCTGGACGAAGCAGCTGCAGGCGGAGCGAAGCTGGCTGACGGAGGCAAGGCGCTGGAAGCCGGCACCTCTAAGCTGCTGGCGGGCGCAGGCCAGCTGAGCAGCGGCCTGAGCTCGGTAGCGGACGGCTCGAAGAAGCTCAGCGACGGTGCGGGCCAGCTGAAGGACGGCCTGGATGAGCTGAAGTCCGGTTCCGGTGAGCTGGCCTCCAAGCTTGGAGATGCCGCTTCCCAGACCAGCACCGTGAACAAGACGGATGCGCTGGTGTCCATGTTCGCACAGCCTGTGCAGATTGAAGAAGTGAAGGTCAGCGCAGTGCCGAATTACGGCACAGGCTTTGCCCCTTACTTCCTGTCGCTCGGATTGTTTGTAGGCGCGCTGATCTGCACACTGGTCATTCCGATGAGCAGCTCCGAAGTTCCAGGCGCCAGCCGGTTCAACCGGTTCATCAGCCGTACGCTGACCTTCTCGATGATGAGCGTGCTCCAGTCGCTGATGGCGGCAATGATTGTACTGTATGGTCTTGGCCTTGAGGTGCAGAATGTGGCCTTGTTCTACGCCTTTACCTTTATCACCAGCATCTCGTTCATGTGGATGATCCAGGCGATTGTAACCTGGCTGGATCAGCCTGGACGCTTTGTAGTGATTGTGATTCTGATCTTCCAGCTGACAACCAGCGCAGGAACCTTCCCGCTGGAGCTGATTCCGGGCTGGATGAAATTCTTCAACCCGCTGCTTCCGATGACCTACAGTGTCCGCGGGTTCAAGGCAGCCATTTCCACCGGCAATTACGGTGTGATGTGGAGTGATGCGGGAGCACTGGCCATTTATGGGATTGTATTCCTGGCGCTTACGTTTACGTACTTCATGACCCGTGAGCAGGAGAATGAAATTTCTGTAAAAGGTGAACAAGTTTTGACTGTATAATCACTTTATCTGAAAAAGGCTGATATGAACAAAGGGCGTCCCTGCGGGGGCGCCCTTGGTTTTTTATATGCGGAAAAGTCCATAAAAAAGAGTACATAGTGAAAAAGAAAACAGTCTGAAGCGTTTTCATTGAATAAGGACTTATACATTAGTTATGCATAAATATGCATGATAAAGTTTTTTTACACTTTCGCCAAGTAAAGCTGTACCGTAAAAACAAATGTTAATCAAACTCATAAAAAACTTTAAATTGCGCTCATGTCAGGTCGATGATAAACTTATATAACCAATCTGGCTTGAATAAATATTAAGTATTTCTTTGTAACATTTTCCTGAGAATCAAGGTACTACTTTAGAATAGAAAGGTTGCGTATGATGAGACACACTGAACTGCCCAACAAACAAGGTCTTTATGATCCCCAGTTCGAAAAAGATGCATGCGGCATGGGCTTTGTTGCCCATATTAAAGGTAAACCTTCCCATGATATCGTAAGCAACGCTTTGACCATGCTCTTTAATATGGAGCATCGCGGCGGACAGGGAAGCGAGCCGAACTCCGGTGACGGAGCCGGCATTATGCTGCAAATTCCGCACCGTTTCTTTGCCGGTGAAGCCAGCAAGCTTGGCTTTGAGCTGCCGGAACAGGGCCAATATGGCGTGGGTATGATCTTTTTGTCTCATAACGAGGAGATCCGTGCCCGTCATGAAGCTCTGTTAAGCGAGATTATTGCTGAAGAAGGCCAGACAGTGCTGGGATACCGTGATGTTCCCACCTATGATGAAATGCTGGGCAAAACCGCTAAGGCTGCCAAGCCTTATGTACGCCAGGTGTTTATCGGCCGTGCGGAAGGCCTTGCTGATGAGCTGGCTTTTGAACGCAAGCTGTTTGTAATCCGCAAGCGTGCAGAGCTTGCTATCCGCTACGGCGGTGTTGAAGAGGCTGAATCCTTCTATATGCCAAGCATGTCCTGCCGCAAGATCGTATACAAAGGCATGCTTACAACCGAGCAGGTAGGCCAGTTCTACCTGGATCTGCAGAATGAAGCCCTGGAGTCGGCAATTGCCCTCGTTCACTCCCGCTTCAGCACGAACACGTTCCCGAGCTGGGAGCGTGCCCACCCGTACCGCTTCATGATCCACAACGGTGAGATCAATACGCTGCGGGGGAATGTGAACTGGATGCATGCCCGCCAGTCCTTGTTCAAGAGTGAAGTATTCGGGGAATCCCTCGGCAAAATCAAGCCGATTGTAAATCCTGACGGTTCGGATACCGCTATGTTCGATAACACCTTTGAATTCCTCTATCTCAGCGGACGCTCTCTGCCGCATGTGGCCATGATGATGGTTCCTGAGCCTTGGAGCAACCATGAGACTATGAGCGAAGAGAAGAAGGCGTTCTACGAGTATCACAGCACGCTGATGGAGCCGTGGGACGGGCCGGCCGCAATGGGCTTTACCGACGGTGTACAAATCGGTGCGATGCTTGACCGCAACGGTCTGCGTCCTGCGCGTTATTATGTAACCAAAGACGATATGATTATCTTATCCTCAGAGGCTGGAGTGCTTGATATTCCGGCAGAGGATGTATTATACAAAGACCGTCTGAGACCGGGCCGTATGCTGCTTGTAGATACGAAGCAGGGCCGGATTATCTCGGATGAGGAAGTTAAAGCCCAAATCGCTTCCGAGCAGCCTTACCGCCAGTGGCTCGATGAGCATCTGATCGGTCTGGATCAGCTTCCTGAAGCGCCTGAGCTGCCAAATCCTAAGCATGACAATGTGCAGCAGCTGCAGCAGTCGTTTGGCTATACCTTTGAAGATCTGCGCAAGGTGCTTGAGCCTATGGCCTCCACCGGCGCCGAAGCCGTTGGCTCGATGGGCTATGATGCCCCGCTGGCCGTGCTTTCGGACCGTCCGCAGCGTCTCTATAACTACTTTAAACAAATGTTCGCACAGGTAACCAATCCGCCGATCGATGCTATCCGTGAGGAGCTGGTTACGTCTACCGCTACCACAATCGGTCCGGAACGCAACCTGCTGAAGCCTGAACCGGAGAGCTGCCGGCAGATTTCCCTGGAGTCGCCGATCCTCTCCAATGAGGATTTCGCCAAGATCCGCCACGTCCGCCGTGCCGGCTTCAAGTCGATGTCGATTCCGATCCTGTTCCCGGCTGAGCTTGGAGCGGAAGGCATGCGCATTGCGCTTGAGCGCATGAATGAAGCGGCTGACCGTGTAATGGCCAAAGGCCACAATATCCTTATCCTGTCTGACCGCGGCGTAGACCGTGAGAATGCAGCTATTCCGGCGCTGCTGGCTGTATCCAGCCTGCATCACCATCTGATCCGCTCCGGATCGCGCACCAAGGTCAGCATTCTGCTGGAGTCCGGCGAACCGCGTGAAGTACATCATTACGCGCTGCTGCTTGGTTACGGCGTGAGTGCAGTCAATCCGTATCTTGCATTTGAGAGCTTGGACGATATGATCGGCCAGGGTCTGCTGCGCGGCATCTCGCATGAGAAGGCTGTTAAGAACTACATCAAGGCTGCGACAAAGAGCGTAGTTAAAATATTGTCCAAAATGGGTATCTCCACAATTCAGTCGTACCGCGGCGCACAGATTTTTGAAGCGGTCGGCCTGAGTACAGAGTTTGTGGACCGTTACTTTACCTGGACGCCTTCCCGCATCGGCGGTATCGGCCTTGCAGAAGTGGCGGCTGAAGCCCTGATGCATCACAACCGCGCATTCACTGACAAGGACGGCAACGACAAGGTGCTCGATTCCGGCGGCGACTATCAATGGCGCAGTGACGGGGAAGATCATTTGTTCAACCCGCAGACCATTCATCTGCTGCAGCATTCTGTGCGAAGCGGTGACTACGCGCTGTATAAGAAATACGCGGCGCTTGTTCAAGGGGAGAGCAAGAAGCACCAGACGATCCGCTCCATGCTGGAATTTAAATCCGTGAACCAGCCGGTTCCGCTGGATGAGGTTGAACCGGCAGAATCGATCATGAAACGCTTCAAGACCGGAGCAATGTCATTCGGCTCCATCAGTAAGGAAGCCCATGAAACGCTGGCGATTGCAATGAACCGCATCGGCGGCAAGAGCAACACCGGTGAGGGCGGGGAAGATCCGGCCCGCTTCATTCCTGACGCTAACGGCGATTCCCGCCGCAGTGCGATCAAACAGGTGGCATCGGGACGCTTCGGGGTAACCTCGAACTATCTGGTGAACGCCGATGAAATCCAGATCAAGATGGCACAGGGAGCTAAGCCTGGTGAAGGCGGACAGCTTCCGGGCCGCAAGGTTTATCCTTGGGTTGCGGAAGTGCGCGGCTCTACAGCAGGCGTAGGCCTGATCTCGCCGCCGCCGCATCATGACATCTACTCGATCGAGGATCTGGCAGAGCTGATCTATGATCTGAAGAACGCTAATCCGCGGGCCAGCATTAACGTGAAGCTGGTGTCTGAGGTTGGTGTCGGAACGATTGCCGCCGGCGTAGCCAAAGGCCGTGCCGACATTATCCTGATCAGCGGTTATGACGGCGGTACCGGGGCTTCCCCGATGAACTCGATCCGCCATGCCGGTCTGCCATGGGAGCTCGGGCTTGCCGAGACTCACCAGACGCTTATGCTGAACAATCTGCGTGACCGTGTTGTACTGGAAACCGACGGCAAAATGCTCAGCGGACGCGACCTTGCGGTAGCTGTACTGCTGGGAGCCGAAGAATACGGATTCGCAACCGCGCCGCTCGTAGCGGTAGGCTGTATCATGATGCGTGTCTGCCAGATGGACACCTGTCCGGTCGGCGTTGCCACCCAGAATCCGGATCTGCGCAAAAACTTTACCGGCGATCCGCAGCATGTCGTTAACTTCATGACCTTTGTAGCTCAGGATCTGCGTGAAATTATGGCAGAGCTTGGCTTCCGGACCATTGAAGAGATGGTTGGACGTACGGATTGCCTGGATGCTGTCCATGCTGATTACCACTGGAAGAAGAAGGGTGTCGATCTGAGCGGCCTGCTGCATACACCGGAACTGCCGGAAGGAAGCACCCGCTTCCGCAGCAAGTTCCAGAACCACGGCCTGGAAGAAACGATTGATGTATCGAAGCTGCTCGATCTGGCGGCTCCGGCACTGGAATCCGGCCAGCCGGTGGAGGTATCCCTGCCGATTACCAACGTCAACCGTGCTGTCGGTACCATCCTGGGCAGTGAGCTGACCCGCAAATACGGGGCTGCCGGACTGCCGGATGATACGATCCGCCTGAACTTCACCGGCTCTGCCGGACAAAGTCTTGGTGCTTTCGTACCTAAGGGGATCACGATTACGGTCGAAGGCGACTCCAATGACTATGTGGGTAAGGGACTGTCCGGCGGCAAGCTGATCATCAAGCCGTCGCCTAAGGCTACCTTTGCCGCTGAAGATAACATCATTATCGGAAATACCGCGCTCTACGGGGCAACCGGCGGTGAAGCGTATATCAACGGTATTGCCGGTGAACGGTTTGCTGTCCGCAACTCGGGCGCGAATGTAGTCGTAGAAGGCGTGGGCGACCACGGCTGTGAATATATGACCGGCGGCCGTGTAGCCGTGCTGGGTGCAACCGGCCGCAACTTCGCGGCAGGGATGTCCGGCGGTATCGCCTATGTCTACGATCCGGAGAACAGCTTCATCAAACGCTGCAACCTGGAAATGGTTCTGCTGGAGCGGGTTGAAGAAGCTGAGGAAGCAGCAGAGCTGCACAAGCTGATCAGCCGTCATGCCGAGCTTACTGGCAGTGCTGCCGCAGGCCGGATTCTGGACTCCTGGGAAGCGTCGCTGCCTAAGTTCGTCCGCGTCATTCCGAAGGATTACAAACGGATGCTGGAGCAGATCCGCAAGGTGGAGCAGACCGGCCTGACCGGCGAAGCTGCCCTGATGGCTGCTTTTGAGGCCAATATGCGTGAGCTTGCGCGTGTTGGAGGCTAAATCATCATAGCCGTGTCTTTTTGACCGGTTTAATGGAATAAAGAGAAAAGGGCTGTATTCTTCCGCTTGGCGAAGGATACGGCCCTTTTTCATATGTACCGTTATAGTTGGTGGCACTCCTCCATCCTAAGCATGATAAATAGTTAATCATGGATTAACTCCATTAAAGCAGGCCTGTCAGCTCAGTCCAAAATGCAGGAGTGGGCAAACCTCCCCAAAGTAGGCAGAGTGAGCGGAAATAGAGGGAAAAATCCCGTTATTTCTGTTGAACATTGTCCTATTTAAAGTTTGACGGCGGTTAATTCAGGCTTATAGGTAGAGGGGGGCGCATGGAGCGACATTCTTCATAAAATTTTCTATATATGCAGGGTTACCGTCCTATTAAACCGTCTATTAGTTAACTCTGCCTTTTTCCCTGGTTTTCAGAAAAAAGGCAGGATGTGGTAAAATGGAAAATATATAAAATGAAATGGCTATATAGATTTAACTGGAAATTTATGTTAAGGAAGAGTGATGGAGGGGAATTTTGGAACTGGAGGAGCGTAGCGACCGCCTGAAAGCTTTTCGTAGGAAAGCTCGCTACGGAAGCATAGGCAGTCTGCGGATTTCAACCGTTAAGAACGGTATAAATAAAGAAATCTGCAGAAGGGCAGCGGCCGGAAGTCCAAATATTCTCTGGAGTCACGGCTAATCCTAATACAGGATATTTCTTTGTTCAATCTAAAATTATTTCATTTTATAAACGAAAGAAAGGAAGTGAAGGAATGCCACTTACGGCAGAATCGGCGAATAAGCCTGTAGCCAGCCTGATGGGGGTAAGCAAAAAAATCGGCTCCAAAACACTGGTAAGTGATCTGACGCTGGATATTCCGTCCGGACAGATCTTCGGGTTCCTTGGGCCCAACGGCGCCGGGAAAACAACTACGATCCGCATGATGGTCGGTCTGATCTCGATCAGCCGCGGTGATATTCTGATCTGCGGACGCAGCATCAAGGATCATTTTGAAGAGGCTGTGGCTAATGTCGGTGCGATCGTGGAGAATCCGGAAATGTACAAGTTCCTGAGCGGCTACCAGAATCTGCGCCAGTATGCCCGGATGGTTCCCGGTGTTACAAAGCAGCGGATTGATGAGGTTGTGCAGCTGGTCGGGCTTGGTCAGAGAATTAACGACAAAGTCAAAACCTATTCGCTTGGTATGCGCCAGCGGCTGGGCGTGGCCCAGGCCCTGCTGCACCGGCCGAAGCTGCTGATCCTTGATGAGCCGACGAATGGTCTTGATCCCCAGGGCATCCGGGAGCTGCGCGACTATTTGCGGCGGCTGTGCCAGGAGGAGGGGACGACCGTATTTGTCTCCAGCCACCTGCTGTCCGAGATGGAGCTGATGTGTGACAGTGTGGCAATCATCCAGAACGGCCGGCTGATTGATGTCAAGCAGCTAAAAGCAGTAGGAGACGCTGTATTGCCGGTCACGGAAACGCTGTTTGAGGTTGATGATCCTGAGGGTGCGCTGGCCGTGCTGGGACAAGGTATGTTTAAAAACGGAGGGATCTCCGTGGAGGCCGCGCGTGAGGACATTGCTGAGCTGAATGCAAGACTTGTGGCGGCAGGCTTCAAAGTTTATAGCATCAGGGCGCTGTCACGGTCACTGGAAGATCAATTCCTGGAGATTACCGGAGGTGAAGGCATTGGGTGAGTTCGCAGCTCTCATACATAATGAGAACATCAAGATTTACAGCCGGGTCCGCACATGGGTTATGCTGGTTATCTTGGGTCTCATGAGTGCGCTGTTTCCGGCACTGATTTATTTTACAAGCAATTCTGATCCGGTTGGAGTGTGGGATAATTTTCAGCTGACGGTTACGATCTCCTTCTTTTTGAATACCATCTTTACGGTGGTGATCGCTTCTGATGCTGTGGCCGGTGAATTTTCCTGGGGGACCATCAAGCTGCTGCTGATCCGTCCGTGGAGCCGCTCCAAAATTCTGCTCTCGAAATACATTTCGATGATTCTGTTCAGCTTGCTCAGCACTGCTGTGCTGGTTGCTTTCGGCTATGCGTCATCGCTCATTTTCTCCGGACAGGATACCTCTGATGTAACCAATCTGATGTCCTGGACCCCGGCGGAATACTCATTGATGGATTTGTTCTGCCGCTATATTGAGCTGTTCCTGACAGCAGCCCTTGCCTTTATGGTATCCAGTGTCTTCCGTGCAAGCGGGCTGGCGATCGGACTGTCGCTGTTTATCATGTTCACCAAAAATATTTTTGTCCAGATTTTTAATCCTGAACGCTTCCAGTGGGCCAAGTATCTGATCTTTACCCATATGGATCTGCGGGGCTATTTGCTTAGCGATACGGGTCCGGGAGGGGTCAGCCTCGGCTTCTCGGTTGCAGTGCTGGCTGCCTACTATGTGCTGTTTCTGGCAGTTTCCTGGTTTGTCTTCAGCAAAAGAGATGTGGCTGCCTAGACAGGGCATCTTATACAAAAAAAGTGAGGCTAAGCGGGCAGCGCCCGCTTAGCCCGCTTCGCGTTTGCCCTGCTGCTTGGACCCGCGCTTGCCTGCTTTATCCGTGTTCTCCGCCCCGGCGGCGGCGTCTGACAGCAAGGCTGCAGGTTGTTCGGCTGTAGCAATTGAGCCGTTCAGCACACTGCCTTCCATAATGCTCAGCGTGCCCGCCAGAATGTTGCCGTGCAGCTGACCGGTGCCTGTCATGGTGAGCCGCTGATCCGCTGTGACGTCACCGTACACTTTTCCGGCTATGATGATTTCTTTGGCTTTAATTGTGGAGCGTGCGGTTCCTTGTTCACCGATTGTAACGGTCCCCTGGCAATGGATTTCCCCGCTGAAGTTCCCCTCAATCCGCAGATTCGTATCACACTGCACCTTGCCCTCCAGATTGCCCCCGTGGCCGATCAGCGAATCCGTTGACCTGAACGGCGCAGCCTGCTTGCGTTTATTCCACATGTGTACCCACCTCTCCTCCATGTTCTATGGTTTGACATAACCCAAAGGGTTGACCGCTTTATTCTGCTTGATAACCTGAAAATGCAGATGCGGCCCCGTGCTGCGTCCCGTATTGCCAAGAGTGCCGATTTGATCGCCTTTGCCGACCTTGTCACCGGCGGAGACGGTCATGCTGTTCAGATGCATGTACCAGGTTTCGAGACCGTTTGCATGCTTGATAATAATGTATTTGCCTCTTGCGCCCATTTGATCCGACGCTGTAACCTCGCCTTCCATGGCTGCATAGATGGGGTCTCCGATACTGCCGGCAATATCGATGCCCGAGTGATAGGCGGAGATTCCCTTGAAGGGATCAGAACGGTAGCCGAAGCTGGAGGTAATGACCTTGGAACGGGTAGGCCAGATAACGGCCGGAGCCAGACGTGCTTTCTCAGCGAGGGCCTGGCTGGCCTTAAGCTGGGCCTCTGCATCCCGGACCTCTTTGGCTCCTGTAATGGTGGCGGACAGGCTGGCCAGCATCTCATCCAGCAGGCTGCGGATTTCTTCGTAGTCATCCCGTGCCTCCTGTACCATTCCCAAGGGATCATCCTGATAGACAGCGATATATTCTCCGCCTACCTGCGGAGTTACCGTGTTGTTGATTGCGCCCGAAATGGCTCCCAGACGGAAGCTGATGGCCGGCAGGGAGGCAACAACGGCGACGGCAGGACTTAGCTGCGGTCCTGCATTCAAGGCAGCTGCTCTGTAGCCTGCGGACGGGCCTGCTGCAGTAACCGCAAATGCATTTCCGGAAGTGGATACCTGGGGAATCCCTGAGATAGAGGCAGAGTCCATATCTGCATCTGAATCTGTACCAGAATGTGCACCGGGTGCTTCTTCTGTATCAATCAGCGACTGCAGTTCTGCTTCAAGCTCACTTACACTTTTGAGCTTGTCTTTGATTACCTCGGCTTCTTCGGACAGCTCAATTACCTGGCTGCGGAGCTGCTGCAGCGTCTGATCCTTGTCGGCCACCTTCATCTCCATCCGGAGATTGGCCAGCGACAAGGAGGCGGCCTCCGCCTCCAGCTCGGCAATGGAACGTGAGGCATGAAAATGCATCGAGGTGACCAGACTGGAAATGGAAAGGGCGGCCGCAGCCGGCAGGGCCAGGGCCAGCGGCTTGGACAGCTGCAGTTGTCTGACCGGACGTCCGGCTTCGCGGACAACGAGCAGGGTAATCCGGTTATCCTTATGCTGGGTTTTCATAGCTTCTCCTTTCTGCGGCTGCGCGGCCGCCTTGTGCTTGGCTGTGAATCCGGAAATTCTGTAATCCTGGGGCTCATCCGATTTGTCCTATTACTCTATGTATTCAGGCCTTTGGATGAACATGACAACGGTTTGATTGAATAAAGAGGGAGAGTTCAGGCAAAACCTGTACTAGAATCAATCTGTCCGGGGCAGCGGATCAGAGGTTGCCGGCTGGTGTTTATTGAGATTGCGGAGGTGACGGCTTGACCATTATTGCTCTATTACTGGCTCTTTTTGTGCTGCAGATTGCAGCCATCATGCTGTTCGAATACCGCCGTCCGCAAAGGGCGATGGCCTGGATATTTCTCAGCTTCTGCTGTCCCCCGGCAGGTCTTGCGTTCTATTATTTCCTCGGGCGCGATTACTGGCAGAGCCGCAGAATCGGCAGGCGCTGTACGCCGGCGCGGCGCAGTGAAATCCGCACACATGTCTGCAGTAAAATCAGGATAATCAAAAAAACGGAGGAATGCGGAAATCCCAAATTTGCCGGCCGGGGCAGCCTGCTCCGACTGCTCTCTGGGCTGTCCGATATGAAGATTACCGGACGCAACCGCTGCCGGATCCTGCCGAACGCCGGGGCAGCGTATGAGGCGATACTGGAGGCAATGGAAGAGGCGCGGGAGCATATCCATATGGAGTTTTATATTTTCCGCGATGATGAAATTGGCGAACGGTTCCAGGATGTAATGGTCCGGAAAGCCCGCCAGGGGGTGAAGGTCCGGCTTTTGTGCGATGGCCTGGGCAGTCATGCGCTGGGTAAGCGGTTCATCCGGACGCTGAAAAATGCCGGCGTAGAGGTTCATTTCTTCCTGCCGCCGCTGGTATCGCTGCTAGAGCGGCGGTTCAATTTCCGGAATCACCGCAAAATTATGGTTGTCGACGGGCTGGTCGGGTTTACGGGCGGAATGAATGTGGGAGATGAGTATTTGGGCAAGGATCCCAAAATGGGCAACTGGCGCGATACTCATTTAAAGCTGGAGGGAGATGCGGTATATGATCTGCAATATGTATTCCTGAAGGACTGGAAGCTGGCCGCTGGAGACTGGCTCAGCCATCCGCGGTTTTTTCCGGAGCATCATTGCAGCGGGGAGGAGTCTGTGCTTCTTGTGGCCAGCGGGCCGGACGGCGCGGTGGATGCGTCCCAGGAGATGTTTTTTGGCGCTCTTACAGCGGCCAGAAAGCGGATATGGATCACCTCGCCTTATTTCATACCAGATCCGGCGATCTGCCGGGCACTGAAAAATGCGGTGCTGAGCGGAGTGGATGTGCGGATCATCATTCCGGCTAAACCGGACAACAAGCTTGTTTATGCTGCGTCCTTGTCGTATCTGGAGAATCTGCAGGATGCCGGGGTGAAATTTTACCGCTATACTGCGGGCTTCATGCATGCCAAGGTCATGATTGTGGATGATCTGCTGGCAACAGCCGGCAGTGCCAATCTGGATATGCGCAGCTTTTATTCCAATTTCGAGCTGACGGCGGTGCTGCTGGCCCCGGATATGGTTGCCCGGCTTGCCGCCGCTTTTGAAAAAGACCAGAAACACAGCGAGTTTATTGACCCTGAGAAGTTTATGAAGCGGGGCAGGAATGTCAAGTTGATTCAAGGTCTTTGTCAGCTGTTATCTCCGCTTTTATGACCAAAAATAGGACTAAACCTTAACTTTTCTAAGGCGCGAATATGTTCCATACCTTATTTGGCCGTCTTTTGTGATATAATATAAGTACGAGAAGAAATATAAGAAAGTATAGCTTAACCTTATGCTTTCAGTTATTCTTTGGACACTTATTTATAGGGGGAGTTCTATGACTGTGAGCCAGCAAATCTTTACGAATGAGGATCAGAAAAAGCCGCAGAAAGCATCCTTGAAAACCGCCAGACTGCGGTTTGCCGGGCGGGTGGTTATGATGGTGCTGGGTGCATCGATGATGTCGGTGGCCCTGGAAATTTTTCTGGTTCCCAATGAGTTGATTGACGGCGGAATAACCGGTATTTCCATTATGCTATCCCATATTTTTCATATTCCTCTCGGTATTTTGCTGACCCTGCTCAACCTGCCGTTTCTGATAATCGGCTACAAGCAGATCGGCAAGACCTTTGCCTTATCCACTTTATTTGCGGTTGTTGTCATGTCGATCGGTACTCAGCTGCTGCATCCCGTTAATCCGATTACCGTTGAGCCGCTGCTGGCAGCCGTGTTCGGTGGGGTTATCCTGGGCGTCGGGGTCGGGCTCGTTGTCAGATACGGAGGATCGCTTGACGGTACGGAGATTGTGGCTATTCTGGTTGCGAAGAAGCTGCCGTTCTCTGTCGGAGAAGTAGTTATGTTCTTCAACTTCTTTATCCTTTCCGGAGCGGGCTTTGTGTTCGGCTGGAATAATGCCATGTTTTCCCTGATTGCCTATTATATTGCCTTCAAGATGATTGATGTAACACTCGAAGGTCTGGACCAGTCGAAGTCGGTCTGGATTATCAGCGACAAGTTCCGCGACATCGGGGAAGCGCTGACGGAGCGTCTCGGGCGCGGTGTGACGTATCTGGATGGCGAAGGCGGTTTTTCCGGTGAAAATAAAAAGGTGATTTTTGTAGTCATTACTCGTCTGGAAGAAGCAAAGCTCAAGTCCATTGTAGAAGACTGGGATTCTGATGCATTTATTGCAATTGGCAACATCCACGATGTAAAAGGCGGCCGCTTCAAAAAGAAATCAATCCACTAGCGTGATCCGGGGGAACGGGTACGCTGTCCGAAGGAAGGTATATTTACGAAAGTCAGAGTAATCAATCCGGTGCCTGAAGCTCTTTGTACCGAATTCTCATATAGAACAATACCTTCCGTCCACAAGCTGGACGCCTGATAAGCCCGCAGCCAGTATAGGCATTGCGGGCTTATTGCTGTCTGTATGCTGTTCTGCGTCTCTGCCGGCCCTGCCTGATCTGCGGCTTCAAGGCAGCTTCGCAGCTATCTCACCAACAGGCTGTGGCGCAACCCGTGCAATAAGATCACCCGTGCGGTTCAGCCGTTCTTCAATATTCAGCAGATGATAATCAAGCGGTGACACGTTGCGGGCAACCTCTTCCCACAGCAGCGGAGTGGACACGGTAGCTCCCGGGCGTGCCCGGGGAGTATACGGGGCAGCCAGCGTTTTGCCGCCGTAATGCTGGAGATAATCAAAGTAAATCCTATCGCCGCGGTGTTTTTTCAGGCGTTCCAGCGTGAACAGGTCAGGACGCTTCTCGGTCACATAACGCCCGATGAAATGTCCCGTCTTGCGCAGCTCTTCAAAAGTAATACCCTGCTGTACCGGAACAATAATCTGAACCCCTGTTGCCCCGGAGGTTTTGGGAACCGAGGACAGTCCCAGTGATTTGAGCACATCGCCGACCAGGGCGGCTGCTTCCATAATGCGCGGCTCCACCTCAAGGGAAGGATCGAGGTCAATCATCCACTCACAGGGCAGGCTGCTTCCGGCGTAATGCAGGGACGGATGAAACTCCAGCGCGGCCAGATTCCCCAGCCATAACAGCTCCGGCAAGCCATGCAGAACAATATATTCGATCCCGTCCTGCACGGCTGTTTTTACAAATTCAGGACGCGGCTGTGGGGCGTTTTTCTGATAAAAGGACATCCCGGGAACGCCGTGGGGG
Source organism: Paenibacillus sp. fava2 (assembly GCF_058313675.1). NCBI lineage: Bacteria > Bacillati > Bacillota > Bacilli > Caryophanales > Paenibacillaceae > Paenibacillus > Paenibacillus sp. fava2. The sequence continues at coordinate 1,216,652 of NZ_CM177755.1, forward strand.
TATCTTATCACCGTCAGCAGCCGGTTTCTGCAGTAGCTGAGCAGGTAAGGCGAAAGGGCGGCCAGCTTCTGCAGATAGATCCGCTTTGTAATCCCCATCTCCGGCCAAAGCGGCTTCTCGGGGTTCGTAACCGTGATCTCCTGCCCGTCAACGGTAATCGTGCCTTTTAGGGCTGCCGGCATACAGATTCACCTCCTGTAAAATAGTGCTCAGCCTCTTTGCTCCAGGCGGCAGGACTCAGCCGGCAAATCTACCTGTGCCTGGATGACCGGCTGGCGCAGCGTTCCGGAGGGGTTCCACTCCAGAAAATGCAGCTTGAACACCAGGCTCGGCCTGATCCATACGGCATCCTTGCTGCGCTCCGGCAAGGATGCAAAAGGCGATGCCGGTACAGTCAGGTTATGGGCCTGGGCAGTCAGATTACGCCAGTCCATGGCGGTCATTCTGCCGGCCCCGGCATGGCCGATGTAGTGCAGCCTGCCTTCCTTGTCATAAAGACCGAGCAGCAGGGCATTAACGATCCCGTCCCGGAAGGTGACTCCTCCGGCTACAGCGGTTACGTCGAGGATGATCTTCCGCTTCTGCCAGCGCTTGTCTTTGCCGCCCAGAGCATAGGTGCTGCCCAGGTCTTTGCAGACAATCCCCTCTAATCCTCCGCTGCTGGCAGCGGCAAACAGCTGTGCCGGATCAGTGTAGCTTGGCACATACTGCACATGGGGATGGGGCAGCAGCATATCCTGCAGCATCTGCTGCCGCATGGACAAGGGCTGATCCAGCAGCCACTTGCCGCTGCAGTACAGCATGTCGAATACCATATAGAGTACCGGAACCTGCGGCAGCACGGCCCGGACTGCGGCTTCGCTTCTCACGCCGTCACGGCGCATCACTTCATGAAAGGACGGCTTACCGCCGGCCAGCGCGATAATTTCACCGTCCAGAATGAAGCTGTCTGCCCGGCAATAGCGGTCCTGCACAGCCAATTCGGGGTATTGCATCGTACGCCGGTTGCCCCGGCGGTTAACAAGCTCTATGCGGCTGCCGTCATAATAGGACAGCATGCGGACCCCGTCCCATTTGATCTGGGCAATCCACTGGCTGCCGGAGGGAAGCTGCGCAGCAAGCACCGGTTCGAACGGTGTAACAGGCTTCAAATCCATCAAACCGCCTCCTTGGGTGACCGACCGTCCGCGTCAGGATACGGTCTCTTTGCTTTTTGGGCTGCGCCGTTTGGTCTTGGGGGCAATGACCGGAATGGGTCCGGTTGCTTCGCTGAGGACAGGAGTACCGGCTGCCGCTTCGGCGCCGCTGGCCTTGGCTGTTCTTTTTCGGGTGCCGGCAGCCGTTTTGGGCTTGCTGGCTGCCGCGGCCGGAGCTGTTCCGGGATCGCTCGGGATATGCTGAACCGCCTCGATGCTGGCCTGCAGCGCGGCCATCAGGTCAATTACATTGCTCTCCTGGCGGGCCGGTGCGATGTGGAATTCCTCGCCGGAAATTTTGTGCGAGATCAGATCCAGCATCCGCTGGCGGTAATCATCGGTATACTTGCCCGGCTCAAACGGAGTGGACAGCTGGGAGATCAGCAGCTTGGCCATTTCCAACTCCTTGTCGCTGACAATTCCCGCTTCCGGCAGCCCCGGAACTTGGGTTACAGGCCGCACCTCATCCGGATAAAAAATCGTCTCAATCGCCAGGCAGTTCTCCAGCACCCGGATGGCCGCCAGACTGCTTTTGGAACGGATGGAAATTTTGGCGATTCCGATTTTGCCGGTCTGGCGCATCGCCTCCATCAGCAGCCTATAGGCATTACTGCCGGCCTGGTCCGGGGACAGGTAGTAGGTTTTTTGAAAATAAATCGGGTCAATCTCCGTCAAATCCACGAAATCCAGAATCGTGATGCTCTTGCTGCTCTCCTCGGTCAGCTGCTCCAGTTCTTCCTTGTCGAACAGGACAAACTTACCCTTTTCATATTCATAGCCCTTGCCGATCTCCTCCCACCCGACTTCCTTTTCGCATACAGGACATTTACGGACATAGGATAACGGGCTTCCGCATTCCTTATGGATGTAACGGAGTGAAATGTCTTTATCCTCGGTTGCCGAGAACATTTTGACCGGGACGTGCACCAGGCCGAAGCTGATGGCCCCTTTCCAGACGGTATGCATGGATATCGCCTCCTGATTTATAAGTGCTGAAAGAAGTGTTGTATGAGCTGAAACCTCATCATGTAATTACTGTTTAGTATGGTGTGCGGGCGCAGTTTCTACCCTGATGCATTTTTTGCGAGTCTTGGGAAAAAATAAAGCCGGGCTTGTAAAAAGCCAACATTCCGGCAGTCATGTCTGTCATGTATGGAGAAAAGCGGAGGGATAAGAACCATGGGCAAGGGGCGCAAGGAATGGCTTGATGATTTATCCGAACAGGATATTCCTGCCGAGGTTGTGGACTGGGCTGGTATTATTGCCGATCCGGATGAAGAGGATTCCGGTCCGGAGGCCGGATATCTCGATGCCGATGCCACCATCGGTGAGCCTGAGGCGGATGAGGAGTAAGCGGAAGTTAGAACTGTGCTGATACTGAGGCGAGTGTATGCATTGGAGGCCAGTATGGTACACCGCTATTCAGATGACTTATGCTAAATACACAAACATTAAGGAGAGTTAAATCATGGACGTAAAACGGGCAAAGGACATATATGCATCCAAGGAGATGATCCCGGTTCATCTGGACGGGGAGTCGGTATGGATTGAGCGTGTGGACGAGCAAAATGGAATGGCGACGGTACAGGTAGGCTCACGTCCAACCAATACGCATACAGTTGGAGTAGAGCGGCTGGAGGAGCAGCGTAAATAACTGCGGTGTGCGCAATTAAATCTGCAGATGACACAGAATACAGATTTTAGCGAGTAGTTTTGAAGGGTTTAATCAGCGGCAGAGCAGCGTTGTCCGGATTACGGGGGATGGCTGCTCTGTTTTGCTGTGTTCATAAACAGGCAGGCTGCTGGAGGATGTCTGTCCGGCGGCTGTGTTCACGGCGGAGTGAATACCGAGCTGCCGTACAGCTGACACAAGGGTTGACGGTGGAGAAAGCCTGACCCTATATTGGGGAGGTGAATTTGATGAAAAGAGATGATGAGCGTGCGTCCTATTTTACTTGGTGTCTGTTCGGCGCTGTTTTTTGCGGTAACCTTTGTCCTTAACCGGCGGATGGAGCTGTCGGGAGGCAGCTGGGCGTGGAGCGCCTCACTGCGCTATCTGTTTACACTGCCGTTTCTGGTGGCGATTGTTGTGGGGCGCGGCAGGCTGAAGCCGCTGCTGGCAGCGATGAAGGAGCGCCCGGGGGCCTGGCTGCTCTGGGGAACGGTCGGCTTTGGCCTGTTCTACGCGCCAATCTGCTTCGCGGCTGCTTATGCGCCAGGCTGGCTGACCGCCGGAACCTGGCAGATCACCATTATCTCCGGTTCACTCCTGGCCCCGTTCTTCGGACAATGGGCTGCCGGATCCGGAGGCACAAGCGTCTATGAACGGGGCAGGATTCCGCTGCGCGGCCTTGGCCTGTCCCTGATCATTCTGGCTGGTGTAGCGCTGCTCCAGGCCGATCATGCCCGTGAGCTGGAACCGTCACAGGTACTGCTGGGCATAGTCCCGGTTCTGATCGCATCCTTCGCGTATCCGCTTGGTAACCGCAAGACAATGGAGCTGTGCGGGGAGCGGCTTGACGTATTTCAGCGTATTCTCGGCATGACACTGGCCAGCCTGCCGTTCTGGCTTGTGATCTCGCTCATCGGTCTGGCAGATACCGGGCTGCCCTCCGGCTCCCAGACCCTGCAGTCTGTCATTGTAGCTCTATCCTCAGGTGTAATTGCCACCGTCCTGTTTTTCCGGGCTACAGACATGGTCCGCAGCAGCATGAGCGGACTGGCTGCGGTGGAAGCCACCCAGTCACTGGAGGTGCTGTTTGCGCTGATCGGGGAAATCCTGATTCTGTCTGCACCGCTGCCTTCCCTGCTGTCCTGGACTGGAATCGCGGTCATTATTGCCGGAATGGTGCTGCACAGCCTGTTTTCCGGACACACCCCGAAGAAAAAACAGGCAGACATAAGCAGGCAGCCGCATTCATCCTTTACGGCCGGAAGCCGGGAATAGAGAGGGTTGTTGCGGGACAAGTAGCATACCGATATAATTAAAAGTATTGTTATGCTATGTCGGTTCATGTCTTTAAAAGGATACTATATAAGGTGGAGTTGCAGCTTGGACAATAATGTTGAAACGGTATTTACGTACCGTTCACACAGCCTTCAGGATACGGAGCTGCTTGCAGCTGCGATAGCCGGTGCGGCATCGGCAGGCATGGTGATCGGCCTCGATGGTGACCTGGGTGCCGGCAAGACGGCATTTTCGCAGGCTTTTGCGCGCCATCTGGGTGTAGAGGGGATTGTAAACAGTCCTACATTTACAATTATCAAAGAATACAACGGACGCCTGCCGCTGTACCATATGGATGTGTACCGGATCTCCCCGCAGGAAGCGGACGAGCTGGGACTCGATGAATATTTCTACGGGCAGGGAGTCTGCCTGGTGGAATGGAGCAGTATCATTACAGATTTGATGCCCGAGCGGCATCTGCATCTATACATGGAAACGGCTGGACCGGAGGAACGCCTGATTACGGTGAAAGCAGCCGGTGAGCCATACGGCGGACTGTGCCGCGAGCTGATCCAGAAGTGGGGTAACGAATGATGATGAACGAAAATAACGGGCCGCGCAAGCGGCTTTTGGCGCTGGATACTTCGACGGCCATTCTGGGCGTGGCTGTTACGGAGGAAGGCAGGGTGCTGCATGAGATTAATGCATCCGGGGAGCGGAACCATTCCGTGCATCTGCTCCCGATCATTGAGCAGGCAATGCAGGCCAGCGGTACCGCTGCATCCATGCTAAAGGGAATAGCTGTGGGCGTCGGCCCGGGATCTTACACCGGGACGCGTATTGCGGTATCCGCGGCCAAGACATTGGCCTGGGCCTGGAAGGTGCCGGTTGCCGGCGTTTCCAGCCTGCATGCGCTGGCCTGGGGCGGTTATGCTGCAGCGCTGGAGAAGCAGGCGGAAGGCCCGGCTGCTGAAGCGGGACAAGGCGGATATGGACCCGACTGGATCATCCCGCTGATCGATGCCCGACGCGGTCAAGCCTACACCGGGCTGTTTGCAGCTGATGGCCAGGCTGCTCCGCAGCGTCTTGAAGCAGATGCCATCCGGCTTATGGCTGACTGGGTAGCGCATCTTGCCGGGCGGCTGAAGCAGGCAGAGGCAGAGGGCATGAGGCCGCGCGTCCTGTGGTTCGTAGGTGAAACCGCCCAGCATGCAAGCGACGCCAGCCTCGAGCCGCTGCTTGGCGAGGCTGAAATTCAGCCGGTGCCGTACGAGCTGGAAGGACGCTGGGCCGGCTTTCTCGGTGAGGCGGGACTGCTGGCGGGCAGTGATGATGTTCACGGGTTAATCCCGAACTATACCCAGCTTTCTGAAGCGGAAGCCAATCTGCGCCGGAGCAGTGAAGGGAGCAGAAGCCAAGTATGACGGAGCCTATGATAGTGGGAGATCAGGGAAGCGAGCTTGTTTTTCGCCTGATGAAGCTTGAGGATATTCCGGAAATTCTCGTAATTGAGCGGGAAGCCTTCACCATGCCGTGGACCGAGGAAGCTTTCCGCAATGAGCTGACGCATAATCATTTCGCCAAATATATGGTGATGGAGCTGCAGGGGCGCATTATCGGATATGCCGGGATGTGGGCGATAGTTGATGAGGCGCACGTAACAAACATTGCGCTCCTGGAGGCTTACCGGGGACGTAAATGGGGAGAGCGGCTGCTCGATGAGCTGATGAAAACAGCCGGCTTCCTGGGCATGAAATCAATTACACTTGAGGTCAGGGTCTCGAATGAGGTGGCCCAGAACCTGTACCGCAAAAAAGGCTTCCGTCCGGCCGGAACCCGCAAAGGGTATTATTCGGACAACCGCGAGGATGCGCTCATCATGTGGGCGGACCTGCCGGCTTACGGGGAGCAGGGAATGATGGAAGGAAGAGTGGATCTGAAATGAATACAGAAACGGGCGCAGCTGCGCCTGTACTTATATTGGCTATCGAGACGAGCTGTGATGAAACCTCGGTAGCTGTTGTCAAGGACGGCTGTGAGGTGCTGGCGAACATCATCTCCAGCCAGATCGAAACCCACCGCGCTTTTGGCGGTGTAGTACCGGAGGTTGCCTCCCGCAAGCATGTGGAGGTCATTACCCTGGTCATTGAGGAGGCAATGGCAGCTGCCGGTGTAGAGCCGCATGAGCTTACAGCCATTGCGGTAACCCAGGGTCCGGGGCTGGTCGGTGCGCTGCTGGTCGGTGTCGTGGCTGCTAAGAGCCTGGCGCTGGCCTGGGGCAAGCCGCTGATCGGCACCCATCATATCGCAGGACATATTTATGCCAACCGGCTGGTTAAGGAGCTGCAATATCCGTGTATGACGCTGGTTGTATCCGGCGGGCACACGGAGCTGGTGAATATGGAGCGCGAAGGGGAGTTCCGGATTATCGGACGCACCCGTGACGACGCGGTGGGTGAAGCTTACGACAAGGTCGCTCGCGCCCTGGGCTTCCCGTATCCGGGAGGTCCGCATGTCGACCGGCTCGCTCATGAAGCGGAAGAGGCAGTAGCCCTGCCGCGGGTATGGCTGGAGCCCGATTCATACGATTTCAGCTTCAGCGGCTTGAAGTCGGCTGTGCTGAATGTGGTCAACCAGAGCAAGATGAAGGGGCTGACTCCGGATGTGGCCGGTATTGCCCGGGGCTTCCAGGAGTCCGTGGTGGAGGTTCTGGTGGAGAAGGCCGTGCGTGCGGTCAAAGCCAATAAAGCCAAGCAGCTGCTGCTCTGCGGCGGAGTTGCTGCCAATAAAGGGCTGCGCGAAGCACTGGTGTCACGCTGTGAGAAAGAGGGCATCGAGCTGATTATTCCTCCGGCGGTATACTGCACGGATAATGCGGCGATGATCGGGGCGGCAGCCTACGTGAAATGGCGGCATGACGGCAGTACACCGCTCGATATGGTCGCCGATCCCGGCTTGTCGCTGGAGAAGTGGTCAGTTTCTGCCTATTGACATCTTTTGAACGATAAGCGTATAATCAACCCAATCCAAATAATGAAACGCAATGAAGAGAAGCAGTAAGGTAATTCCGGGTTAAGAGAACTGCGGGTAGGTGCGACGCAGCCGAAGGAGACCTGAACTCGTCTTGGAGCGGAGCGGTGGAAGCGGGATGTTTTTCTGGAGGAGATTCCGGGAAGAACATTAAACGGCACACTAATGTGCCGGGCCTTTCGTACACCGTCTACGGCTAACCTCCGTGAAAGGGTGGTCAGCAATGGTAGGGTGATTGAAGTCATCCGGATGCTTTTGCCTGATTAATTGAGTGGATATTCTCCGGACGGCCTGATACGGCTGAACCGGGATATCAACAAGAGTGGTACCGCGAAGGTGAACAGCCTGTCGTCTCTTGAATGAGACGGCGGGCTTTTTTGTATGCTTATAAGGATTAAATGCGATGAACGGGAGCAGTAGATGATGAAGGTGTGCAGAGAGCTGCGGGTTGGTGCGACGCAGTCACCTGAGAGGCATTGAATCTCGCCCGGGAGCGGAGCGGCGGAAACAATGTACGCCGCAACGGAAGTCCCCGTTACCGGACACTCATACTTGCCTGACCATGACTGCATGGACCAGAGCAGGTATGGGGTGAGCTGGACGCAGCTTGCGGTTTGCCGTGAAGGTAAGCCGGATGCGTCAAGAAGAGTGGTACCGCGGAGGGGTAACCCGCCGTCTCTTTATGGAGACGGCGGGTTTTTTGTCGTTTCAGAAAGGTATTGGGGGCCCCGCAAAGGTCCTGAGTCGGCTTTCATGTAAAAGCCCCATTTCTGTGGGGGAGTTTGTGTTAATTCGCAGTTAGCCGGGCTATGGCCCGGTATTTATCTGCTATTGGATCGGGTGCTGCCGGCAGCAGTGGGCGGGAACAGAAGCAGGGTACAAGTCGACGTGTGCCCTGCATCAGCGGAAGGACAGCTTAAATTAACTTACATTTCAGGAGGGTTCATGATGATTATTCCGGTAAAAAAACGTATTCAGATTTTTGACACGACGCTGCGGGACGGCGAGCAGGCACCGGGGGCCAGCCTGACCCCTGAGCAGAAGATTGTTCTGTCCCACAAGCTTGCCGAACTGGGAGTAGATGTACTGGAACCGGGCTTTCCGGTCTCAAGCCCGGGGGATTTTGCCGCAGTAGAGACCATTTCACGGAAGGTACAGGGTGTAGAGATTTGCGGCTTCGCCCGTGCGGTCCGCGGGGATATCGATGCAGCTGTCCGGGCAACCCGGGATGCGGCGCGGCGGCGGATTCACCTGTTCATCTCCTCCTCCGATATTCATCTGAAGCATCAGCTCCGCAAGAGCCGGCCTGAGGTGGTTGCAGCCGCCCGTGAAATGACGGCCTATGCCCGCCAGTTCTGCGATGTGGTGGAATTCACCGCGATGGATGCGGCCCGGACGGGAATCGATGACCTGATTGAAATGGTTGAGGCCGTTATTGAGGAGGGGGCCAGCATCATTAATCTGCCGGATACAGTCGGCTATGCCTTACCGCACGAATACGGGGAGATGTTCCGGCGGGTGCGCCTGGGAGCCAGAGGCGGACAGAACGTAAGCTACAGCGCCCATTGTCATAACGATCTGGGGCTTGCCGTTGCGAACAGTCTGGCCGCCATTGAAGGAGGGGCAACGCAAATCGAGGTTACCGTGAACGGCGTCGGGGAGCGTACCGGAAACTGTGCTCTGGAGGAGCTGGTCATGGCGCTTGAGACCAGAGGGGATGTGCTTGGCGCGGAGACGGGAATCGTGCTGGATAAGCTGTATGATACCTCGCGGCTGATCAGCGGGGCGATGCATTTCCCGATTGCCTTCAACAAGCCTGTCGTCGGGCGCAATGCCTTCCAGCATGAATCCGGCATCCATCAGGACGGCCTGCTGAAGGACCGCAGCACCTATGAGATTATGGACCCTGAACGGCTGGGCATTCCGCGCAGCATGATTATTCTGGGCAAGCACTCCGGCCGGCATGCGCTGAAGGACCGTGCCGCCAAGTACGGTGTTGCTTTGGATACGGCAGAGCTGGATGCGCTCTACGAATCCTTTAAGGAGAAGGCAGACCGCCAGAAAGCAGTCAGCGATGACGAGCTTCTGCGCATGGTCAGCAGTGCGACCGGACAGCAGGCGCAGTTCTATGAGCTTGGCGATGTCCAGGTGCTTGCCGGCAGTGCGCCGCGCCGGGTGGCTGCAGTGACCGTGCGTAATCTGCAGAGCGGTGCGGAGCAAGCCTACACCAGCACAGGCAGCGGCCCGCTGGAAGCAGTGATTGCAGCAATCAGTCGGGGGATTGCCGAGAGTATCGGGTTTGCCGGTCTCGAGCTGCATTCACTGGGCAGCGGAGAGCAGGCCCAGGCTGAAGCCGCAGTCATGGTGGAATGGAACGGCGCCAAATTCAGAGGCACGGCGATTCATCAGGATATCGTAATGGCGGCGGGAATAGCCTATGTAGCCGCCTGCAATGCGGCGCTGCTCTCCGCCCGTGCGGAAACCGGCCAGGAGACGGCCGTGTAACCGGCAGTGCAGACGGGTTTGGACAGTTTGCGGGCTCAGATGACAAGAGGCCAGCGTCCACCAGGCTGCAGGCCGGGAACGGGGGGAATCGTCCAAGCGGAAGCAGAGCGCGTGCAGAAGCAGATTTGCAGAATATTAAGGTGATTTTTTGCGGCAGATTATGTTGTCTGAAAAGGTAGAAATTTAGCGAATGCGTGTTTTGTCAAGCTGTGGACAACGTTATCCACATATTCTGCTCTGATTGTGTAAAAACCGTGTAAAATCAGCATTAACGCCTGTTTTGCGCACCCCCGGGTTGGGGAGTTTTCCAATGTGAGGTTTATGTGGAAACTGTGGATAATGTGGACAATTCGGTGGATAAAAAGTACTTGACAGGTGAAATGCTGATTTAATGCATAAAAAAAAGCCCCCGGGGGCTTTTTTTATTTGAGGTTATACACGAAAACTGTGGATGGGCATGTGGATAACTGATTATGAACAAATCGGGAACAGTTTAAAAATATTTATTTAACCTGTTTACATTATTCGTCAGCCAGCTGCTCCCATTCGTCGAACCGTCCGCTGAGCTGCTCCTTCTTCTCCTTCAGGTCGCTTTCATGCTGCTGGAGAGCCATATAATCCTGGTATACCTCGGGCTTCGTCATTTCATTCTCAATGAATGAAATCTCCTCTTCCAGCCGGGCAATGGCTTCTTCCAGCTCGGAAATCCGCCGCAGACGGTTACGCTCCTCCCGTTTGGCCGCTTTGTCCGCTTCAAAAGAGGATGCACTGCCCTTGTCGGCAGATGCAGCTTCAGCATCGGCAATCCGTGTAGCTTTGGCTGCAAGCAGTCCGGCTTCCTCCAGTGCAATGGCTTCCAGCTCTTTTTTCTTCTCGATGTAGTCGTCATAGTTACCGAGATACTGGTCAATGCCGCCGGGATGCAGCTCCAGGACACGCTCAGCCATTTTGTTCAGGAAATAACGGTCATGGGATATGAACAGCAGGGTGCCTTCAAAATCAATCAGGGCTGCCTCCAGCACCTCGCGGCTGACCAGATCCAGATGGTTGGTAGGCTCATCGAGAATAAGCATATTGGCGCCGCGCAGCATCAGCTTGGAGAGCGCCACCCGGGCTTTCTCTCCGCCGCTCAGCGCAGCGATCTTCTTCAGGACATCCTCGCCGCTGAAGAGGAAGTTGCCCAGGATGGTGCGGATGCGCGCTTCCTCCAGCATCGGATATTCACTCCAAAGCTCTTCCAGCACAGTGTTACGCGGATTGAGGCGTGTCTGCTCCTGATCGTAGTAAGCGATTTTGACCTTGGCTCCCCAGTTGACGGTTCCGGCGGACGGCTGGCGGGTGCCCGTCAGGCACTGCAGCAGCGTCGATTTGCCGATCCCGTTCGGCCCGATGAGCGCAGCCGTCTCTCCGCGCCGCAGCTCAAAGGAGGCACTGCGGAACAGCGGGGAAGATGCTTCGCTGAAGGATACGGCAACGTCCCGCACCTGCAGCACTTCCTTACCGGACATGAAATCAGGCTCGAAGGAGAAGCTGGCTTTTTTGAGATCGCCAAGCGGCTTGTCAATGCGCTCCATCTTCTCCAGTGCTTTGCGCCGGCTCTGGGCACGCTTGGTAGTAGAGGCGCGCACGATGTTGCGCTGCACGAAATCCTCCATCCGGGAGATTTCCTCCTGCTGCTTCTCATACTGCTTCATGCGGATTTCATACTCCGCTGCCTTCAGTTCCATATAGCGGCTGTAATTGCCCGTATAACGGCGGGACTGATGGCGTTCTATTTCAACGATTGTTGTAACCAGCCGGTCGAGGAAATAGCGGTCATGGGAAACGACCAGAATGCCGCCGGCATAACCGCGCAGGTAATCCTCCAGCCAGGTCAGCGTCTCAATGTCCAGATGGTTCGTAGGCTCATCCAGCATGAGCAGGTCTGGAGCCTGCAGCAGAATACGGGCAAGTGCCAGCCGTGTCTTCTGTCCGCCGCTGAGTGTGGAGATGGGAGTATCCGGCGTGAATTCCCCAAAGCCCATACCGTGCAAAACACTGCGGATCCGGGTGTTCATTTCATAGCCGCCGTGGTCCTTGAACCAGTCCGAGCGCTTGGAGTAACGCTCCAGCAGATCTTCATAACGCTTCGGATCATCGGCCAGCTTCGGGTCAGCGATGTCCGCTTCCATCTGCCGGAGCTCAGCTTCCGCTTCAATTAAGGGAGCAAACACAGCCAGCATTTCCTCCTGGATGGTTTTGTCCGACTGCAGGCCGCTGTTCTGAGCAAGATAGCCTACGGTTGTCTCTTTGGATTTATGAATTTGCCCGCTGTCATAGGACATCTCGCCTGCAAGAATCTGCAGAAAGGTGGATTTGCCGGCACCGTTGACGCCAACCAGTCCGACCCGCTCCTTCTCGTTCACCTGCAGGCTGATGCCGTCCAGCACGCTTTGAATACCATATGATTTCGAAATTCCTGTCGCTTGAAGAAGCATACTGATTGAACCCTCCGCCCTTGCATATTCGCCCGGGCGCTCTGGCCCGGCTGTATATCTTGCTTATACTACAGTTTACATGAAAAGCTTCTGCCGCGCGAGGGGGACGGTTTTCCGGTTTCGTCTAACAGGGGGAATGATACAACCTTGGCGAACCGGGGAGAAGAGTGGTAAACTGAGTTTACAAACGATGATAAGCTAGGCAAAAACAAACGGGAGGCGGCTGCACATGACAGGCCAAAGTGCCCTGCCCGCTGAAAGGAAGCGGGAGCTGCGTGCAGCGGCCGCCGCCGCCCGCGGCATGCTGCCGGAGGACCAGAGAAATGCACTGTCTTCTCTGGTCTGCAGGCATGCGGCGGAAAGGCTGGCAGGGGAAGAAGTGAAGACGCTGCTTGCGTATGTCCCTTTCCGGTCGGAGCTGGATACGCGCCCGCTGATTGCCGGCGCCTGGGCAGAGGGCTGCACGGTGCTGCTGCCCCGTGTGATACAAGCCACAGGAATGATGAGCCTGCATCCGGTACACTCATGGAAGGAGCTTGTACCGGGAGCCTTCGGCATACTGGAGCCGGCTGCTGATTCTGCTGACAGGCAGGAGCGCCTGCCCAGGCCGGATGTGATCTTTGTCCCGGGGCTGGCTTTTGACAGGCGGGGCGGAAGGCTGGGCTACGGACGCGGATATTACGACCGTCTGCGGGCCACCCTGGATACTGAAGCTGCCCTGCAAGGGAAAGATCCATTATGGATTGGTCTGGCTTTCGGCCGGCAGGTGGTTGAGGAAGTGCCTATGGACGACCATGATGCTTACATGGACTTGTTAATTACGGAAGACGGCGTCATGGATTGCCGGAGGGAGAGACAGCATGGAATTTAGTCATTTTAACGAGCAGGGCCGGGCGCGTATGGTGGATGTCAGCGACAAGGACATCACCAAGCGGTCAGCGGCTGCAAGAAGCAAGGTAACAATGGATCCCGGGACGCTTGAGGCCATCAAGTCTGGAAGCGTCGGCAAAGGAGATGTTCTGGCAGTTGCACAGGTAGCCGGCATTATGGCTGCGAAGCAGACCTCGGACTGGATTCCGATGTGCCATCCCCTCTCTCTGACCGGTGTTGACATCCGCTTCTCGGACAACAGCAAAGATGAACTTTATATAGAAGCAACGGTGAAGACGACCGGAAAGACCGGAGTGGAGATGGAGGCGCTGACGGCCGTTTCGGCGGCGGCTCTGACCGTCTATGACATGTGCAAGGCGCTGCAGAAGGATATGGTCATCGGACCTACGATGCTTGTCTCCAAGAGCGGCGGAAAGAACGGGAATTACGAGCTGGAAGCTTAGTCACTGCAAGAGAGAAGTGCGGCAAGGCTGCACATTGCGGCCTTCCTTACATAGAACATAAGAGGGAGGAATAACCTATGGCGTGGAAAACAGCAATCCTGACGGCAAGCGATAAAGGATCCAGGGGCGAACGGGAAGATACCAGCGCCCAGGTTATCCGCGAGCTGGTGGAAGAGGAGCTTGGCGGTGAGATCATCGAGGTCAGAATTGTACCGGATGAGCAGGACGAGATTATTGCTGCGCTGATCGAGCTTACCGATTATTTCAAGGCGGATCTTGTGCTTACTACCGGCGGAACCGAGCTGGCGATCCGCGACGTTACTCCGGAAGCTACCCGGCGGGTCATTGAGCGTGAGGTGCCCGGAATGTCGGAGGCGATGAGGAGCACAGTGATGCAGAAGAACCGTGCGGTCATGCTCTTCCGCGGCATTTGCGGAATCCGCGGACGGACGCTGATTGTCAATCTGCCGGGAACCCCCAAGGGAGTGCATGAGAACCTGGCGGCGATCATGGATCAGCTGCCGGAGGCGCTGCTTATGGTTACCGGTCAATACCGCCAGTAACAGACGATTGCCCCGCCCTGCCGCCTCAGCTCGAAAGCTGTTGGATGTGTGACATAAGTTATGGTATTATTAAGCTGCTGCTTAATCTATCATGAACGGACAAAGGGCGAGGAGGAAAAGCGAATGCTGAATGGTATTGGTGCTCCCGGAATTATTCTACTGGTGATCCTGGCGCTGCTGCTTTTTGGTCCGAATAAGCTTCCTGAGCTTGGCCGGGCGGTCGGACGCACCTTCCGTGAATTCAAGGACGGGGCACGTGAAATTATCAATGAGCCGGAACCGGCTCGGCGCAGTGAAGCTCCTGCACCGCCGGCCCCGCAGACATTAGCTGCAGATCTTCCGCAGGAACGGAAGCTGCCGGAATAACAGTGTAACTACGCGGGGGCGTTTCTCTCAGTCTGCTTCAGACCGGGCGGCGCCCCTTTTTTTGTAAACAGGAGAGCTGCAGAGGTTCTGAACCTGCGGCTATACACAGGCCATTTTGGCGGGGAATTTACATATGGATCCGGGTGGTGTCAGTCATGTCTCTGGAATCGGAAGAAATGTCGGTGGTTGATCATCTCACTGAGCTGCGCAGACGGATTATTTATGTGCTGCTTGTATTCACAGCCGGGCTGATAGGCGGATTGTTCGCGGCAAGGCCCGTATATCTGTATCTGATAGATGCCGATCAGGCTCAGGGCTTTGTACTGCATGCTTTTTCCTTTTGGGACGGTATCGGGATGTATATGAAGATCGCTATGGCTGTCTCGCTGGCCGTCTCGCTGCCGTTCATTGTTTACCAGCTGTGGGCGTTCATCAGCCCGGGGCTGCGGCCGGAGGAACGGAGTGCGGCGCTGCGGTATGTGCCTTATGTAGCCGTTTTGTTTGTACTAGGCCTATTATTTGCTTATTACATTGTATTTCCTATGGCGTTGTCCTTTACAATCACGATTACCCGCAGCATGGGGCTGGAGGAGACGTACGGAATTACCGAGTATTTCAGCTTTATGTTCAGCCTGTGCATTCCGCTGGCGCTGCTGTTTGAGCTGCCGCTGATCGTCATGTTTCTGACCAAGCTGCGGGTGCTTAATCCGCTGCGGCTGCGCCGGATGCGGCGTTATGCTTATTTCGCGCTTGTCTTTATTGCTGTGGTCATCACACCTCCGGATTTCATCTCGGATTTCCTGGTCACGATTCCGCTGCTTATCCTGTATGAGTTCAGCGTGTTTCTTTCAGCGCTGGTCTACCGCAGACAGCTCGCAGAGGATGCTGCGCGGGAGGCGCGTTATGTGAAGCATTAGGAACGTTACCAGCTTGCTGCCTGGTTTTGGAGCCGTGGAGGCATATTTTGCCTCCCGGTGGAAAGAATGTATGTGAGTGTGCGCAAGGACAACCCGTTCAGCCATATTTTTCCGCATTCAGGATCTGATTTTACGTAAAAGGACTTGAAATCCGTCTTCAAGTTGAGTATCATAAAAATTGTTGTTAGCACTGAAGAAGGTTGAGTGCTAATGCTGCCGGATATTACGGAAACGGCAGGCAGCAGCTGTGCCGAACCGGTATTATCCCGGGCAGATTCTTGTATTCCAATGTTGTTTTCAAGCTAAACCACATAATTTCAAAGGAGGCTATTTTTCATGATCAGACCATTAGGTGAACGCGTATTGGTAGAAGCAAGCGAGCAGCAGGAAACCACTTCTTTCGGTATCGTGCTTCCGGACTCTTCCAAAGAGAAACCGCAGGAAGGCAAAATTATCGCAGTAGGTAGCGGAGCTCTGAAAGACGGAGTGCGTGTACCGCTGGAAGTTAAAGAAGGCGACCGCGTGATCTTCTCGAAATATGCCGGAACCGAAATCAAATACGAAGGCAAAGAATATTTGATTATGAAAGAAAGCGACATTCACGCGATTCTTGACTAAGAAGATCCTTTATAAGGATAGCAGTAAATATACTTAAGCTTTAGATGATTTTATACACTTACAACAATTTCTAGGAGGTTAACACTAATGGCAAAAGAAATTAAATTCAGTGAAGACGCCCGCCGCTCGATGCTCCGCGGGGTTGATGCTCTGGCTAACGCAGTAAAAGTTACACTGGGTCCTAAAGGCCGTAACGTGGTACTTGAGAAGAAATTCGGCAGCCCGCTGATCACTAACGACGGTGTTACCATTGCCAAAGAAATCGAACTGGAAGATGCTTTCGAGAACATGGGCGCACAGCTCGTTAAAGAAGTAGCTACCAAGACTAACGATGTAGCCGGTGACGGTACTACAACTGCAACCGTTCTGGCTCAGGCTATGATCCGCGAAGGTCTGAAGAACGTAACTGCAGGCGCTAACCCGATGGTTATCCGCAAAGGGATCGACAAAGCGGTTAAAGCGGCTGTTGCTGAGCTTCAGAACATCGCTAAGCCAATCGAAGATTCCCAGGCTATCGCTCAGGTAGCAGCTATCTCCGCTGCTGACGACGAAGTAGGCCAGCTGATTGCTGAAGCTATGGAAAAAGTGGGCAAAGACGGCGTTATCACCGTTGAAGAATCCCGCGGCTTCCTGACTGAGCTTGAAGTGGTAGAAGGTATGCAGTTTGACCGCGGCTACATTTCCCCGTACATGATTACTGATACGGACAAAATGGAAGCTGTTCTGGACAACCCGTACATCCTGATCACTGACAAGAAGATCAGCAGCACACAGGAAATCCTGCCGCTGCTTGAGAAGATCGTACAGCAGGCCCGTCCGCTCGTGATCATCGCTGAAGATATCGAAGGCGAAGCACAGGCTATGCTGATCGTGAACAAACTGCGCGGAACCTTCAACGCTGTTGCTGTTAAGGCTCCTGGCTTCGGCGACCGCCGTGAAGCTATGCTGCAGGATATCGCAGCCCTGACAGGCGGCCAAGTGATCACTGAGAAGCTCGGTCTTGACCTGAAGAGCACTTCCATTGATCAGCTGGGTAACGCACGTCAAGTACGCGTAACCAAAGAAAACACTACAATCGTAGACGGCAGCGGCGACAAAGCGGACATCAATGCCCGCGTTAGCCAGATCCGTGCCCAACTGGAAGAAACTACTTCCGAGTTCGACAAAGAGAAACTGCAGGAGCGTCTGGCTAAACTGGCTGGCGGCGTAGCCGTAGTCAAAGTCGGCGCAGCAACTGAAACCGAACTGAAAGAGCGCAAGCTGCGCATCGAAGATGCCCTGAATGCAACCCGCGCTGCGGTTGAAGAAGGTATCGTATCCGGTGGTGGTACAGCTCTTGTGAACGTATATAATGCAGTAGCAGCAGTAGATGTATCCGGCGACGAAAAAACCGGTGTAAACATCGTTCTGCGCGCTCTGGAAGAGCCGATCCGTACAATCGCTGCAAATGCCGGCGAAGAAGGTTCCGTAATCGTGGACCGTCTGAAGAAAGAAAAAGTTGGCGTAGGCTACAACGCAGCTACCGGCGAATGGGTGAACATGTTCGAAGCCGGGATCGTTGACCCTGCGAAGGTAACACGCTCCGCGCTGCAAAATGCAGCTTCCGTAGCGGCAATGTTCCTGACCACCGAAGCTGTCATCGCTGACAAGCCAGAGCCTGAAAAAGGCGGCGGCATGCCAGATATGGGCGGTATGGGTGGAATGGGCGGCATGATGTAAGACGATTTACCAGAAACCTTGAGAGGCCTGTTTACAGGCTTCTCAAGGTTTTTTTGTTATACGCACACATGCGGAAGAAGTGTAAGCTTGTAGTTAAGTGTAATAACATCATCTAATCCTCCGGAGAATCCCGTTCCCAGGAAACTAAGTGGAAAAGTGCTACTTCATTTTGCCGAAATCGCTCCAAGAGCGGTAAATCGCCCGAAATAGATGACGTTTATCCAACTAGTTGTCCTAAATCAAGGGAAATAGTTAAACTAAGTGGCGAAAATCCAACTAAATTAGTAGGCTGAAATGATCGCTGTTAACGGATTATAATCATGAGGCCGAAGTCTGCCCCGCCCGCACGTAATAGCTAAGCCTTCCGCAGTCCAATGGACATGCGGGAGGCTTTATTTTATTGATACTGGATTACCCAAACCAATCTAGCACCGAAAGAATAGAGTATTGCAGTTGATCCTGCGGCAGCCGCGTTTTAGTTATGTGCGCAGCCCGGGGATGGACAGGTTCACCCGGTTATAAACAGCCCTGATAACCAGCAAAACCAGACCACAATAAACGGGGTGATATGGATGGATTTGACTGCATTGACTGGCCTGTTTGCCAACAATAACGGTTCAGTCGTGCTAAATGTCCTTTTATCGGTTGCTTTAATTTGGGCTATCCGGCAGATGGCAGGCAAAGAGAAGGTCATTCAGAATTACCAGAAACGTGATGAGGAGAACGAGAAGCAGCTGAATGAATACAACCGTTCCCTGGTCAAGCTTTTAATTGAAAGAGAGGCCCTGGAGCGCGCGCGAGCCGATAAAACCAATGGTGAGGAGGTCGTCAACAAGTGAAGCTCCTCGATATTTTTAAGAAGAACGAAGTCAAGCCCAGCTCTGTAAAACGGGAAATAGAGAATCTGGGCAGAATCCGGGAGGCCTATGAAATGAATGATCTTGAGAGCCTGTTAGATCTGCACCGTAACGGCCTGGGCAAGAGAGGAGATGATTTACATGGCCATCGTTGATTTGATTCTTATTGCTCTGGAAGTAGCTGTTTTTATTGTGTTTGCCGCTTATGTGCTGAGATACCGTACATTTTTTATTGGAAAAGGCCCGAACCGGACGTATAATCTCTATCTCCGGAGTGTATGGACGACGTATTTCATGGTTTCGCTGCTGTGCCTTAACCTGTTGTGGGGGCGGCTGAATATTATTTTTGGTTATAACGTGGACAGCCTATCCAATACAATCAGAGAGCTGGTGATGATTCTGACGCTGATCCTGCTTCTGTTTGCCGGACTGACGCACAAGGATCTGTGGGACATTAACGAGCAGGATAAATAGGTTATGAGATGCCATGGAGGATCCGCAGATTATTGCTGGCGCCGCAAACGTCTTAGATTCGGTTACTCATTCGAAGTAAATGCCTGCGGAATGCTGCCATAACAAGCAGGTGAACTCCTGCCTGTGTGTGCTTATAGAGAAACCAGGGCAGGGATGGCAGGTAGTCATGGATAGCAATGATGCATTCGCGGCTGCCGGGGATTTGCAGAAATTCAAGCCTGCTTTGATCGGAATTATCCTGCTTTGCGAGGAACCCGCCGGAAATCCGGTAAATGCTGTTCGCTGCGCTGCTGCGCTCCGGCAGATAGGTCAATTCAAGGATTGCGCTGCGGCTGGCCCGCAGGAGCGGAGGATTTGTTCCGCTTCCAGGCTGCTGTGCAGATAACGGGAACGTTGCCCGGACGGGATATTGCGGGAGGCAGGCCCGCTCAGGCAGACAATATGCCGGATGCCGTTTATACAAGCTGCCCGGGTGAATATATCTGCCTGTATGGCGGCCATATCAGCAAAGCTTGCCTGGGTCAGCCTGGCCTGTGACATAAAGGGATGAACCAGGTAGATGGCATAGTCTGCACCCTGCAGCGCGGCAGTGGCAGACGGCAAAGAGAAAAGGTCGCAGGGGTGCCGCTGCACACGCGGGTACAGATCTGTCTGGTCTTGGTAGACTTCTCTGCCGCATTCTCTGTTCCCGTGCCGGCCGCCCTTGCCGCTGCTGTACCCCGCACCAGCGCTGTGCTCAGCACCGTATCCATTTTTGCCCTCGCTGCCATCGGAATATTCGTCACCATTCTCTGCCAACACAATCAGATCGCTATGCTCCGTCAGCAGCGCCAGCAGATTATGATCTGTGAATCTCTCTACCCCGGCTAAAGCGATAACAGGCCTGCGTCCGGCGCCGGAACTGTGCCCCCTTCTGGTGCGGGATATTTTGTTGTCTGCACTGTTGTCTGCACTTTCCGCTGAATTCATTGTTATCCCTGCTTCCATTCCGTTTCTGTATTCTTGCTTCATTATACAAGGTAGTCATGCAGAAGTAATAAACCGGCAGGGATGATTGCGCGGTACTGATCATTTGTGGCTATAATGAGTTTATAACACAACTATTCTGAACAACAGGAGGCAGACCGGATGAATGAATTACAGCAAGCCGGGCAGCGGCTGGAGCTGGCCACCTTCGCCGGCGGCTGCTTCTGGTGTATGGTCAAGCCGTTTGACGAGCTGCCGGGTATCATCTCGTTGGTGTCGGGTTATACAGGCGGACATACGGAGAATCCGACTTATGCCGAAGTCGGGACGGAGACGACAGGCCATATCGAGGCGGTGCAGATTACCTTTGATCCGGAGCTGTTTCCATACCGGCGTCTGCTGGATATTTATTGGCAGCTGATTGATCCTACAGACCGCGGCGGCCAGTTCATGGACCGCGGGCATTCCTACAGAACCGCCATCTTTGTCCACAGTCAGGAGCAGCGGGCTGCGGCGGAGGCGTCCAAGGCTGCACTTCAGGCAGAAAAAAGGTTCAAAGGACCGGTTGTAACGGAGATTCTGCCGGCTGCACCGTTCTACCCGGCTGAAGCTGAGCATCAGGATTACTATAAGACGCATCCGCTGGATTACAAGCTGTATCTCAAGGGCTCGGGCCGTGATGATTTTCTGGAGCGGCACTGGCAGAGGGGCGAAGACCGGGAGCGGCTGCGTGCCCGGCTGACGGCCCTGCAATATGAGGTTATCCGGAACAAGGGTACAGAGCCTGCATATGACAACGCCCATTGGGATGAATACCGTGAAGGCATTTATATTGATGTGCTGAATGGAGATCCGCTGTTCAGTTCGCTGGATAAATTTGATTCCGGCACCGGCTGGCCGTCCTTTGCCGCACCGCTTGAGCCGGGGCTGATCCGCCGTGAGGCTGACTTAAGCGGCGGTGCAGCGAGAACTGTGCTACGGAGCAGGTTAAGCGGAGCCTATCTCGGCCAGCTGCTGTATGACGGTCCTGAGCCTGCGAAGCTGCATTACCGGGTCAACTCAGCTGCGCTGCGTTTTGTCCCCAGGGAGGAGCTTGCGGCGCACGGGCTGGAGCGTTACCTGGAGCTGTTTGCTTCAGGGGATGAAGCCCGGAAATAATCAGCCGCCTGAAACTGCCTGATACCAGCTTCGCCTGTTGTCAAGGAAACCTGGTCTCTACTAAGAGATCAGGTTTCTTTTGCATTCTCACAAAAGTTCAATAGATTCTCAGGCAGTGTGTAAAATATGACAAAACCTGCGGTTTTTCCGGTAGACTTGCCAAATAAGGTATAATAGGAGATAAGCATTATTTTTATGCGCATACTGAAGGAGTGACTCAATGTATTCTAATCAGCAAAATGCAGGAGAGCGCCTTAAAATGATAGCCGAGCAGCTTGCAGAAGAAGTTACCTTGCGTCAATATGAACGTCAGCCTGAATTAAGGCAGCGTTTTGGTCCTTCCGGAATAGCCCGGACCAGGCAGGATTCCCTATATCATCTTCGTTATCTTGCACAAAGCGTGTCGCTGGAAAGCCCGCTTTTGTTCATTAACTATATTATTTGGCTTAAAGTACTGCTCATGCAGTATAAGATTACGGCTGAGGATCTGCGGATCAATCTGGAACTGATGAAGGATGCAATCAACGTCAAGGTAGAGCCGCGGGACAGAGAGCTGATCCTGAGCTACCTGGATATGGGTATGTATCATATGCGCGGGGAAGAGAGTGTGCCCTCGTTTCTGCAGCCGGATCAGCCCTATTATCTGGAGGCGGAGCAATACCTGGGGCTTCTGCTGGACGGGGAACGGCGCCAGGCCGCGGAATTTGTAATGAAGCTGTATGATGACGACATACCGGTTCAGGATATTTACCTTCATATCTTCCAGCAGAGCCAATACGAAATCGGGCGGCTGTGGCAGCTGGGACAAATCACGGTCGCTCAGGAGCACTACTGCACAGCCTGCACCCAGAGCATCATCTCCCAGCTGTACCCCCGCTGGATCCGGGCACAGAGCGGCCGCAAGAGGCTGGTTGCAGTCGGTGTAGGTGAAGAACTGCATGAAATCGGCCTGCGGATGCTGACGGACTTTTTTGAAATGAAGGGCTGGAATACCTTCTACCTGGGCTCCAACATGCCTGTTGAAAGCCTGATACGTTATTTGAAGGAGCAGCCTGCCGATCTGCTGGCTGTTTCGGTTACAATGACCTTTCATGTGTCTGAGGTCGTCCGCCTGATTCAAGTGCTCCGCGGTCATGCGGAGCTTGACGGCCTGAAGATCTTGGTCGGCGGAATGCCGTTTAATATAGACAGGGATTTGTGGAAAAAGGTCGGCGCAGACGGTTATGCCCCCGATGCCGGGAGCGCGCTCGAAATTGCAGCACAGCTTGTTCCGGGTACCTGGAGCCAGAAGAACTGATACAGAAGGCGGGGTACTAAAATGAACGGCAGTGAGCAGGAAATCGGTGTCCTGAGGGACACGATTGAAAATCTGTCAGAACAGTTAATCGCAGGCAAGCATAGAGAAGAGCAGGCATTGGCCGAGTTTTCCGCCATGAACAATGAACTCATTACGATGCACCGGCTGCTGGCCAAAAATAATGCGGAGCTTAAAGCACTCAAGGAGGAGGCGGAAGCAGCAAGCAGGGCAAAAAGCCTGTTTCTGGCTACGGTCAGCCATGAAATCCGAACACCGATGAACGGAATTCTGGGTATAACCGAGCTGCTGGAGGCTGAGGACGTTACGGAAGAACAGCAGGATCATCTGCAGGTGATCCGGGAATCGGCACAGTATCTGCTGCAGATGATCCGGAATCTGCTTGATTTCTCCAAAATTGAAGCCGGGAAAATGGAAAGGAGCAGAGTTCCCTTCAGCATACGGAGGCTGGTTGAGCATGCATTTCGGCTGCTCTCTCCTGCAGCGGTAAAGCGGGAAAATACTTTAACCTATCGAATCCTGGACGGGGTTGAGGATCAGCTGGAAGGAGATTCACCCAAAATAATGCAGGTGCTTATTAATCTGCTGGGCAATGCGGCGAAGTTCACGCAGAACGGTAAAATAGAAGTTACAGTGAGTCTGGTCTCTGATGAAGCAGCGCGCCAGCGGGTATGCTTTGAAGTAAGGGATGAAGGGGTTGGCATATCACCTGAGGATCTTGGCTCCCTGTTCCGGCCGTATTCGCAGGTAGGCCATGACGCGGAGCTGTCTGCCGAGGGAACGGGACTCGGGCTGTCCATCTGCAAGTCCATGGTAGAGCTGATGGACGGAACCATTATGGCGGAGAGTGTGCCCGGAGCCGGCTCGGTTTTCCGGTTTGAGCTTCCGCTGGATAAGCCGTCCGTCCTTCCGGAGCCGGCTCCGGCTGGCGGGGCAGACCTGCCGGTGAACGGATTCAGCGTGCTGCCGGTGCTGGTCGCCGAGGATAACGGACTGAACAGTGCAGTGCTGCTGCGGCAGCTGCAGAAGCTGGGGGTGACGGATGTCCACCTGGTAGGCAGCGGTAAGGATGCGGTGGATGCCTGGCAACGGCAGGAATACGGGCTTATTCTGATGGACAGCCGGCTTCCGGTCATGAGCGGTGAGGAGGCGGTCCGCACCATCCGCCGGCTGGAAGCTTCCGGGGCAAGGGCGCGGGTTCCGATTATCGGCGTGACCGGGGATGAAGGCGAGGAGAGCCGCGCGCAATTTATTGAGGCAGGACTCGATGACTGGACGGTTAAGCCGCTGAATCTGCAGGCGCTGAGCAAGCTGCTGGTTAAATGGTACAGCATGAAGCCTTATATTCCCGTCCTGCAGGAGGAGACCCTGTCGGGCATCCGGGAGATGGACGATGAAGACGAGCCTGAGCTGCTGCGTATGCTGATCGGGATTTTCAAGAAGGATACTCCGCAGCGGCTGGCTGCCCTGGAGAATGCTGCGTCCAGACGGGATCTGACGGAAATGGCGGCAGCGGCCCACAGCCTGAAGTCAGGCAGTCTGAGCATTGGGGTGCAGTATTTCGCCCATCTGTGTGCAGTGGTGGAACGCCATGCCGGAGCAAAGGAATTCGAGCTCGCTGTACGGCAGCTGCCGAAGCTGGAGATTGCATATGAAGAAGCCTGCAGGGAGCTGGATAAGCTGCTGTAGAGCTTTGGGCTGCAGAGAGCAGAAGGTACCTTACCCGGGAACTTCTGCTCTTTTTGCTGTCGGCGATCATATCCGGGCAGCGGAAGAATAGGATATAATAGGGCACTTTCATGGTCAGGTGCATCAAAGAACGCATGCCGCTAGGATCAGAATGAGATGGAAGCCGGTACCTCTTGCTAGGTATGGGCTTTTTCTATTACGCAGAAGCAGGTGACGCCCGTGCCGGAAAAAAACAGTACTGCAGTTGTTGTTCAGGGCCATTCGCTGACCCTTGCGGAAGTCGTCAGGGTTGCACGTTATCACCATCCTGTGGAGCTTGGAGAGGAGAGCTGCCGCAGGGTGGAGCAGACCCGCAGGTATGTGGAGAGGCTGCTGCTGGAGAAAAAAGTGGTGTACGGACTGACTACAGGCTTCGGCAAGTTCAGCGACACGTACATTTCCCCGGAGGATACGCAGCAGCTGCAGCTTAATCTGATCCGCAGCCACAGCTGCGGAACCGGAGCGCCGCTTCCGGAAGAGACGGTCAGGGCCATCCTGCTGCTGCGGATTAACGCCTTGTCCCTCGGCTATTCCGGGATCCGCCCGGAGGTTATCCGGCTGATGGCCGATATGCTGAACCGGGGCGTCATCCCGGTTATTCCGGAAAAAGGCTCGCTTGGCGCCAGCGGTGATCTGGCCCCGCTGTCTCATATGGCGCTGGTTCTGATCGGCGAGGGCGAAGCGTATGTCCAGGGCATACGCCTGCCCGGGGCAGAGGCGCTGGCGCAGGCCGGGCTTGCACCTATCGTGCTCGAGGCCAAGGAGGGGCTGGCCCTGATTAACGGGACGCAGGTCATGACGGCGGTCGGCGTGCTGGCCTGCCGGGATGCCATGAACCTGGCCGACTGGGCGGACTGCACGGCAGCGCTGACCTGTGAGGCGCTGCTGGCGGTGCGGGACGCCTTTGATCCGGCGGCCCATGCTGTCCGGCCGCATCGTGGACAGCAGCAGTCAGCCGGCAACATCCGGCACCTGACCGCCGGGAGCACCCTGATGACCAATCAGGGGGAGAAGCGGGTGCAGGATGCTTATTCCCTGCGCTGCGCACCGCAGGTGCACGGAGCGAGCCGGGATGCGCTGGCCTATATTGCCGGGAGGCTGACGACCGAGCTGAATTCGGCCACGGATAATCCGCTCATCTTTACCGAGCTGGACCGGGTCATCTCCGGCGGCAATTTCCACGGCCAGCCTGTCGCGCTGCCGATGGACCATCTGGCCGTCTGTGCGGCGGAGCTGGCCAGTATTGCCGAGCGGAGGATCGAGCGGCTGGTTAATCCGCAGCTGAATGAAGGGCTGCCCCCGTTCCTGACCGGGAACGGGGGACTGCAGTCCGGCTTCATGATCGCCCAGTACACTGCCGCTGCTCTTGTGTCGGAGAACAAAGCTCTGGCCCATCCGGCCAGTGTGGACTCCATACCCTCCTCGGGTAATCAGGAGGATCATGTCAGTATGGGCACCATCGCTGCCCGTAAGGCAAGCCAAATCGTTGATAATGCCTATACCGTGCTGGCAATTGAGCTGCTGTGCGCGGCTCAGGCCCTTGATTTCCGCGGCCCGCAGCAGCTTGGACGGGGAACGAAGTGGCTGTATGACCGCTGCCGGGAGCTGGCGGCCCCGGTGAAGGAGGACCGTGTGCTTTCCGGCGATTTTGCTTCGGTTGCGCAGTGGATGAAACAGCCCGGTGTGCTGGCCGGACTGTTTGCCAGGGTGACCTTTGATTCCTGTGTGGAGTAAATCTTGGGAGCACCTGAAGGAATAAGGAACGGAGGGAGAGCAGCCGTATGAGCCGTAACGAGGAGAGAATCTGCCGCGCCCCCAGAGGAAGTACGCTGAATACCAAAGGCTGGACGCAGGAAGCAGCCCTGCGGATGCTGATGAACAATCTCGACCCCGACGTGGCGGAGCATCCGCAGCAGCTGATTGTCTATGGCGGCATCGGTAAAGCAGCCCGCAGCTGGGAGGCTTACGACGCGATTGTCCGGTCGCTGAAGACGCTGGAGAACGACGAGACCCTGCTGATCCAGTCCGGCAAGCCGGTGGCGGTATTCCGCACCCATCCGGATGCCCCGCGCGTCCTGCTGGCGAATGCCAATCTGGTTCCGGCGTGGGCAACCTGGGAGAGCTTTCATGAGCTGGACCGCAAGGGCCTGATCATGTACGGGCAGATGACTGCCGGCAGCTGGATCTATATCGGCACGCAGGGTATCGTGCAGGGCACCTATGAGACCTTCGCCGAATGCGCCAGACAGCATTTCGGCGGCACACTGAAGGGGACGGTCACGCTTAGCAGCGGCCTCGGGGGTATGGGCGGCGCCCAGCCGCTTGCCGTGACCATGAACGGCGGTGTGTTCATCGGCATCGAAGTGGACCGGACACGGATTGCGAAGCGGATTCAGTCCGGTTACTGTGATGCTGTAGCAGAAACGCTGGAAGAAGCGCTGGCCATGGCTGAGGCGGCCCGCAGCGCAGGCCGTCCGCTCTCCATCGGCCTGCTGGGCAATGCGGCGGAGCTGCTGCCGGAAATAGCGGCCGGCGGCTTTGTGCCGCATGTGCTGACCGATCAGACGTCAGCGCATGATCCGCTGAACGGCTATGTGCCGGCCGGCTTCACTGCCGAAACCGCAAGGCAGCTGCGGGGCAGTGATCCGCAGGCGTACATTGCCCTTGCCCGCAGCAGCATTGCCCGGCATGTTGAGGCAATGCTTGAGCTGCAGGACAAAGGGGCTGTCACCTTTGACTACGGCAACAATATCCGGCAGGCGGCATACGATCAGGGCGTCAGCCGGGCTTTTGATTTTCCCGGATTTGTTCCCGCCTATATCCGTCCGCAGTTCTGCGAAGGGAAAGGCCCGTTCCGCTGGGCCGCCTTGTCGGGTGATCCCGAGGATATCTATAAAACGGATGCGGCCATCCTCCGGGCATTTCCCGGAAATGAAGGCCTTCAGCGCTGGATTACTTTAGCCGGGCAAAAAATTGCCTTCCAGGGCCTGCCTGCCCGGATCTGCTGGCTCGGCTACGGCGAGCGGGCAGCGTTCGGCAAGCTCCTCAACGATATGGTTGCTTCCGGGGAGCTGTCCGCTCCGGTGGTCATCGGCCGGGATCATCTGGATGCCGGCTCCGTGGCCTCGCCTAACCGGGAGACGGAACGCATGCTGGACGGCAGTGATGCCGTCTCCGACTGGCCGCTGCTGAATGCGCTGGTCAACACGGCCGCAGGAGCCGGCTGGGTGTCGATCCATCACGGGGGCGGAGTGGGGATGGGCTATTCGCAGCATGCCGGGATGGTGGTTGTCGCAGACGGCACGAAGGAGGCAGAGGCCCGGCTTGAGCGGGTGCTGACGGCAGATCCGGGTATGGGCGTGGTCCGGCATGCGGATGCCGGCTATCCGCTGGCTGCCGAAACCGTAAGAGTCCACGGCATCCGTATGCCCATGCTGGAGCCTGGGGAGGAGCAGCGGAATGATCCACATTGATGGCGCTGCGCAGATTGCCACACTGGGCGGGGCAGGCATGAAGCCCAAAATTGGCAGGGAGATGGCAGAGCTCGGTCTGATTGAGGACGGCGGCATAGTCATTGAGGACGGGAGGTTTGTCTTCGTGGGCAGCAGCGGGGAGGCCAGGCGGTATGTGGAGCTGCACTCCGGAGGAAAGCCGGTCACGGTGCTGTCTGCTGCCGGGAAGACGGTGACCCCGGGCCTTATTGATCCGCATACCCATCTGGTGTTCGCCGGCTCACGGGAATTCGAGCTTACGCTCCGGCTGCAAGGAGCGAAATATCTGGATATCCTGCAGGCCGGAGGCGGAATCCTCTCTACAACGGAGCGTACCCGTGAAGCCTCTGAGGAGCAGCTGATGGCTGAAGCGGAGCGGCGGCTGGACCGGTTTCTGGCCCACGGGGTAACGACGGTTGAGGCAAAGAGCGGCTACGGGCTGCGGCTGGCCGATGAGCTCAAGCAGCTTAGAGTAGCCCGTAGGCTGAATGCGGTTCACCCGGTAGAGCTGGTGTCCACCTTTATGGGAGCGCATGCGGTTCCGCCGGAGTATAAAGGAAATACGGATGCTTTTGTCCGGAAGGTGATCGAGGAGATGATCCCGGCTGTGGCCCGGGCAGGGCTGGCGGAATACTGCGATGTGTTCTGCGAGAAAGGGGTGTTCACCGTGGAGCAGTCCCGTGAAATCCTGATGGCAGGCAAACGCTGGGGGCTCAAGCCGAAGCTCCACGCTGATGAGCTTGTATCCGGGGGAGGGGCGGAGCTGGCCGCCGAGCTGGGTGCTGTCTCCGCCGACCATCTGCTGCATGCTTCAGCCGAAGGCATCCGCCGGATGGCCCTGAAGGGAGTAATCGCCGTGCTGCTGCCGGGGACCGCCTTTTTCCTGATGGCCCCGCCGGCCGATGCACGTTCGATGATTGACGCCGGTGTGCCGGTCGCCTTGTCAACGGACCGCAATCCGGGCTCCTCGCCGACGGAATCGCTGCCTTTTATTATGAATCTTGCCTGCCTAACGATGAAAATGACCCCGGCCGAGGTGCTGACGGCCTGTACTCTTAATGCGGCTCATGCGATTGACCGTGCTGCGGATATCGGCAGCATTGAGGCCGGCAAGCAGGCCGATGTGGTCATTTTCGATGCGCCCAATTATCAATACCTGCAATATCACTACGCGGTGAATTTAACGGATACGGTACTGAAAAAGGGCAGGATTGTTATCCGTGACGGAAGGAGGGTGACGGCATGAGCGGGATGCAGATGAAAGAACTGCGGATCAATGCGGTCAGGCTGCAAAAGAATATCGAAGCGCTGGCCCGGTTCGGGCTGAATGAAGCTACCGGAGGCCTGGACCGGACGACGTTCACTGCGGCTGAACTCGCCGCCCGCGAATGGCTGGAGGATCAGCTGTTCCGGCTGCAGCTGGAGGTCAGGGTGGATGAGGCGGCCAATATCTGGGGGCGGCGGAGCGGATCAGATGATACGCTTCCTGTTATTGCTTTTGGCTCCCATATAGATACAGTGCCAAATGGAGGCAAATATGACGGTGCGCTTGGTGTGCTGCTGGCACTGGAGGT
This sequence comes from Paenibacillus sp. fava2, assembly GCF_058313675.1. Taxonomy (NCBI): domain Bacteria; kingdom Bacillati; phylum Bacillota; class Bacilli; order Caryophanales; family Paenibacillaceae; genus Paenibacillus; species Paenibacillus sp. fava2. Next base: position 1,245,887 of record NZ_CM177755.1, read on the forward strand.
AATGCAGGTGCTGGCGGATCACAACGCCGTTACCCGGCACCCTCTGGAGCTGGTGTCCTTCAGCGCTGAAGAGCCGAATCCCTTCGGGCTGTCCACCTTCGGCAGCCGCGCAGTTTCCGGCAAGCTCAGCCGGGACGATCTCACAGGTGTGCGCAACGGGCAGGGGCAGCTGCTGACTGAGGCGCTGCGGCTTGCCGGCGGGAACCCCGGACGTTTTGAGCGGGCCCGGCGTAGTCCGGAGGAGCTGGCAGCGTTCCTTGAAGTTCATATCGAGCAGGGGAAACGGCTGCTGAACCGGGCTGTCCCGGTCGGAATTGTGACGGCTATAACCGGTATTTACCGGGAGGAGGTAACGGTCTCGGGAGAAGCCAATCATGCCGGAACCACTCTGATGGAGGACCGGAAGGATGCGCTGATGGGCGCGTCCGAAATCATGCTGGCCTTTGAGCAGCTCTGCCGCGAGCATCCGGCAGATGAAGTGGTGGGCACTGTCGGCCGGATCAGCAATGAGCCGAACGCCGCGAACATTATCCCGGGGCAGACTGTTTTTCATCTGGAGGTCAGAGCAGCGCAGCAGGAGCAGAAGCGCTGGGTGATGGAAGCCTGGGGTGTGCAGGCTGCATCTATTGCAGAGCGCCGGGGGCTGTCGCTGGAGCGGCGGCTTATCCTGGATCAGCCGTCCCAGCCGATGTCCCCGCTACTGATCCGGCTGCTTGCCGCCCAGGCCGGCAGGCTTGGCATTAAGACCTATCCGCTGGGCAGCATGGCCGGTCATGATGCCGCGCACATGGCGTCTCTGACCAGCGCCGGCATGCTGTTTGTACCCAGTCTCGGCGGAAAAAGCCACTGTCCTGAAGAAGAAAGCCGGATAGGGGATATTGAACAGGCCGGAAATGTGCTGCTGCAGTCCATTCTGGCGCTGGATGTTGAAGTTAGCCCATAACAGGCAGGGGGGAGCCGCTTGCGGACGTTATATTCGGCAGATGCGGTATACACGAAGAAGCAGTTCCGGCCAGACTTTGCTGTGCTGGTCGAGAATGGCCTGATAGCAGAGGTAGGCAGCCGGGAGGTGCTGCTGCAGCGGTATCCGGATATCCGGCACATCCGCTGGGATGGAAAAGCGATTGTTCCCGGCACAATCAACGCCCACAACCACTCTTTCCAGAGCCTGCTGCGCGGGATTGCCATCGATAAGCCGTTCCTGGAATGGCGGGATCAGGCGCTGTACCGTTATTCCCCGCTGCTGGACGAAGAGGCGGTCTATACCGGCGCCCTGCTGGCCTTCGGTGAAATGCTGCGTTATGGAGTAACCACAGTTTGTGATTTCTTCTATGTTCACGGCGGAGGTACAGCACATGATGAAGCGGTCATCCGGGCGGCCAATGATCTGGGTATCCGCCTGGTGTTCGCCCGGACGATGTATGATTGGGCCGGCGCTCCGGCGGCTTACCGCGAAACGGTTCCTGAAGCGGTTGAACGGACGAGGCGGCTGGCTGTAAAATACCAGGGCAATCCGCTGGTTACGGTTCATCCGGCTCCGCACAGCCCGCACGCGGCTTCCCCGGAGATGATCCGGGCCGGACACCGGCTGGCGCAGGAGCTGGATACGCCGTTTCACATCCATGTTGCCGAGGAGATGTTCGAGGTTGAGGAGATACTGCAGGCCTACGGGCTTCGCCCGGTGCATTACCTGGATTCGCTGGGGGTGCTGGATGAGAGAATAATCGCTGTTCATCTGGTCTGGCTGGAGGATTCTGAGATTGAGCTGATCGGCCGGAGAAAAGGAGCTTTAGCCTACTGCCCGTCCAGCAATATGTTTCTGGCGGACGGGGTGACCCGCATTCCCGACCTGCTGAGCGCCGGTGTCAAGGTGGCACTCGGCACTGACGGCGGATGCAGCAACAACCGGATCAGCGTGTTTGAGGAAATGCGCATGTGCTCGCTGCTGCAGAAGGTCAGCCGTCTGGACGGTACCTGCGTTAACGCCGGTCAGGTCTATGAGATGGGCACGTCACGCGCCGGTGAAATCCTGCGGCTGCCGGCCGGCACCCTGGAAGCCGGCCAGTATGCGGATTTTGTTGCCCTTGATGTTCATGACCTGTCACTTGCCCCGCGGCAGGAGCTGTTCGCCAACATGGTCTACGCCATGCAGCCGGGGGCTATTTCAACGGTTGTGGTAGGCGGCAGGGTTGTGGCAGGCGGCGGAAAGCTGCTGACTGTACCGGAAGCTGCTATAGGCAGACGGGTGGATGAGCTGTTCGGAAAATGGGGCAGCCGGGGATGAAATGGTTAATGAGCAGGTGCAGCGCCTGTCATTAACAGGGCTGCGCCTCTCCGGCGGAGCTGCCTCCCGGCCTGCCTTCCCGTTTCAAAAGTCCCGGTCTGCGGCTATAATCTAACTAGATCAGTTGTCCGCCCCGGGCGGAAGAAGGAGCTGCCATGTACATAAGATTACTAAATCCCGGCGATGCAGAACAATACCGCGGTCTGCGGCTGCAGGCGCTGCAGCTTCATCCGGAAGCCTTCCTCAGCACCTATGAAGCAGAGAAGGAAATGCCGCTGGAGGTTACAAGCGGCAGGCTGGAGCCTGCGGAAGACAAGTTCACCCTGGGCGGGTTCACCGAGCAGGGTGAACTGGCCGGCGTAGTTACTTTTATCCGGGAGAGCAGGGAGAAGCTGCGCCATAAAGGCAGTGTCTTTGCCATGTATGTGACTCCCGAGGCCCGCAAGCAGAAGCTGGGCCATTCCCTGATGAGTGAGCTCATCATGCGTGCAGGTCAAATGCCGGGGCTTGTAACGGTGAATCTGACCGTATTTTCGGACAACCAGCCGGCAAAGCGGCTGTATGCTGCACTCGGCTTCACATGCTACGGCACGGAGCGCAATGCGGTAAAGCTGGACGGGCGTTATCTGGACGAAGACCTGATGACACTGGGGCTGGGATCAGGCGATCAGGGGCAGGGCATGAGCATGGGCATGGGCATGAGCAGGATAGGCACCAAAATGCCGGACTGGTCATAATCTAAGCTGCCCGCCGCATAAATTGGGTCTATGAAACTCTGTCCTGACAAGAGGAGGAAATAACTTGGAGACTGCGCTGCTAGGCAGCTTTTTATCTGCAATGGCAACGGTGCTTGGTGCGGTACCCATTCTGTTTGTGCGGAGATTGTCCGAGCGCTGGAAGGATATACTGGTCGCTTTTACCGCGGGGATTATGGTATCTGCCTCGACCTTTGGCCTGATGCCGCAGGCGATTAAAGAATCGGGGATTACCGCCCTGACGCTCGGGCTGATCACCGGTGTGCTGCTGCTTGACCTTATCGAAAATAACATTCCGCATATCGATGTCGAGAACAAACCCGGCTTTGCCAACATGGATTCCAAGGCGCTGCTAGTAATGATCGCCCTCTTTATCCATAATATCCCTGAAGGTTTGAGTACAGGCTTCAGCTATGCCAGCGAGGAGGCCAGTCTCGGCCCCATGGTGGCGATCGCGATCGGGGCGCAGAACATGCCCGAAGGCCTGATTCTCGCTGTGTTCATGATGAACTCCAAGTCAACCCGCTGGAAGGCACTGGGATTCGCCACGCTGACCGGACTTATGGAAATGGTGTCGGCGGTTATCGGCTATTTCACAGCAAGCTCGCTGCAGCATGCGGTAGGCTACGGGCTGGCTTTTGCAGCAGGAGCGATGCTCTTCATCGTCTATAAGGAGCTGATTCCGGAGAGCCACGGGCACGGCTATGAGCGGCCATCGACCTATTCCTTTATTTTCGGGCTGCTGGCGATGGTGTATATTACGCAATTTTTCGGCTGACCGGGCAGAGCTGGCATCTGCATTTGCATCAGGCCGGCAGAGCCGATATACTGTACGCATTCGAAGGCTTAAGATAGGGAGTGGACAGGATGGACAGACTTGTACAGCAGGCTTCGTTATCTTTTGTTCTATTAATTCTTTCATATCTCAGTATGTATTACGCATTACCCAAACGCACCACTTTTGCGCGCTATAGTGTACTGGTGCTGCTGTTGGCGAGCGGTGCTCCGCTTGCAGTACTGCTGGTGCAGGAAAGCCTCCGGGAGGCTGCCGACGCGAATATCGGGCTGGGGATGGCTTTCTTGCTGACCTGGGCGATCACGGGACTGGTGTTTCTGGTGTCGCTGGTCTTCTGGATTCTCCGCTTGCGGAAAAAATCGTAGCAAGTGTTCAGAAACGTTACCGGATTAACCCGCTGCAGCTTAAAAAGAGGGCGCTATTCAGCCCGTAATGCCGTTTGGCCAACCTAACGGACCGTAGCGCCTTTATTTCCCGGTTTGATGGCGATTTTCATGCCAATGTCAGAACATAAGAGCGCTGGTGTCCGTTAGCTTGGAGCAAAGCCCGGGGGTTACCAGCAGGTGTATAGTGGAAAAGCACACAACAGGCTATCCGTTAGCTGCATCTCGCAGCAGGGATAGCCTGTTGTGCTGTACTGGCTGGCGACGGCATATTTGTTCACCGGGCCGGCTAATTATGCCGGCTTATTAAACTCGCCTGAGCCTGGCAGTAGACGGTAGAGAGGCTAGCCCGGCAAAGCCTAGCGGTGGGCCGCATAGACACCCGCTTTGCTGGCCTGGCGGACGGCGTCCGCTTCGGCGGCGGTGAGCGGCGCTGCTTCGGCCGCGGCAATGTTCAGCCGCAGCTGCTCAGGGCTGCTTGCACCCGGAATGACAGACGCTACCGACGGCTGTGACAGCGGGTAGTGCAGCGCGGTCTGCGTAAGGGTCCGGGAAGCCGGAGCCTGCTGCGTCAGTCTGTCCTGCAGCGAGGCCAGCTCCGGCACAGAATAATCCAGGTAGTCTTTCTCCAGCCTGGAGCGGCCGTTATCGGTCAGGATGCCGCGCGCCAGCGGGCCGCGGGCAATAAGGCTGATGCCATGCTGCTCAAGCAGCGGCAGAATCGACTCCTCCGGACGCCGGTCAAGAATGCTGTATTGGCTCATCACACTTACAATACCCGAGCGTTTCACATATTCGCGGACCACAGCGGGACGGATGGAGGAGATGCCGTAATAACGGATCAGCCCTTCCTGCTTCAGCTCTTCAAAGGCCTCAATCGTCTCGTCGATATTGTCCTCCATCGTTCCGCCATGGAGCTGATAGAGGTCAATGTAGTCGGTCTGCAGTCTGCGAAGGCTGTCATGCACCGCGGATTTGATATAGGCTTTGGACGCATCCCACGACCAGCCTTCCTGGCCGGGAATCCGCCGGTTGCCGACCTTAGTGGCCAGAACAACGTCACTGCGGCGGCCGCGTATGGCGTTGCCTACAATCTCCTCATTGCGGCCCGCATCATACAGATCAGCTGTATCAAGGAAGTTGATCCCCTTATCCAGCGCCTCGTGGATGATGGATACAGCCGGTGCCTCCTGGGTTCCCAGAGACATGCAGCCCAGCCCCATAGCGCTTACATATAAATCGGATTGCCCTAACCGGTTCTTGTTCATGATGCATCCCCTTCTGTGCGGTTTTGTGTCCATTATAGCATCACAGATGCAGAAAACGGCAAATGTCCCTGCCTGGCCTCCCGGCCGTTCAGGTTCATTTGCCGTCTTTATATGGATGTATCTGCAGTCATCCTTGCGGTTATCACCGCAATTATCCGCGCAGAATGGCTTCGATCTGCTCCAGCTCTTCCGTGCTGAGCTCGGGAGCGTTCAGGGATGCCACTGCGTCCTCAATCTGGCTCACTTTGCTTGCACCAATCAGCGCAGAGGTTACTTTACCGCCGCGCAGAACCCAGGAAAGGGCGAGCTGCGACATTTTTTGTCCGCGGGCTGCGGCAATGTCATTCAGCTTGCGTACCTTGCCGATCACCTCTTCGGTAAGCTCCTTTTCGGAGAGGAACACGCTTGGTCCGGCTGCGCGGGAATCCGCTGCAATTCCGTTCAGATAGCGGTCAGTCAGGATGCCTTTGTACAGCGGCGAGAAGGCGATGGTGCCGATGCCTTCTTCAGCGAGCACATCCTGCAGCTCATCCTCAATCCAGCGCGACATCATCGAGTAGTTCGGCTGGTGGATCAGGCAAGGTGTGCCCAGACGGCGGAGAATCTGCGCCGCTTCGCGGGCTTCCGCCGGCCGGTAGTTGGAAATACCGACATACAGTGCTTTACCCTGGCGGACGATGAGATCCAGCGCAGCCATGGTTTCCTCCAGCGGAGTATTCGGGTCCGGACGGTGATGGTAGAAAATATCGACATAATCCAGGCCCATCCGTTTCAGGCTCTGATCGAGGCTCGACACCAGATTCTTCTTGGAGCCCCATTCGCCGTATGGACCCGGCCACATATAGTAACCGGCTTTGGTGGAGATAATCAGCTCATCGCGGTAAGCGGCGAGATCCTGGCGGAGAATCCGGCCGAAGTTCTCTTCGGCGGAGCCTGGAGGCGGTCCATAGTTGTTGGCAAGGTCAAAATGGGTGATGCCTAAGTCAAAGGCCCGGCGAACCATAGCCCGTCCGTTTTCGAACAGGTCGTTGCCGCCGAAATTATGCCACAGGCCTAGCGAGATTGCCGGGAGCAGCAGGCCGCTGCGGCCGCTGCGGTTATATTTCATGTTGTCATAACGTTCAGGACTGGCGATATACATGTGAGATCCTCCTAATAGTTGTGATGGGTTATTCCTCATAACGGAAGCGTTTACGGCTTAACTGACACGTTCTATTGTAGCGGAACCACGGGACAAAAGCGTATGTCAGCATGGAAGATGTTTATAGCACAATGTCGTTATTCGCATGGCGGCTGCGGTAGTCCTTGGGGGAGCAGCCTTTGACCTTTTTGAACATCCGCGAAAATAGAAGCGGGTCCTGATAGCCGACCGATCGGGCGATTTCACCGACGGTGCAGCTGCTCTCGGCCAGCAGCTCGCAGGCTTTGGCAATGCGGAAATTCAGCAGATACTGCTGCGGCGGCAGGCCGACCGTCCGTTTGAACAGGGCCGACAAATATTTGCGGTCCAGCTTCAGGGAGGCCGACATCATCTCCACGGTGATATTTTCACAGTAGTGGGCATGCAGGAAATGAAGACATTCCTCGACATAGAAGCTTTTGGCACGCGGAAGCCGTACATTGTCCTTCGCCGCCGGGGCTGTACGCAGCAGCATCGTAAAGAATTCATACATGATTGCCTTAAGCGGCAGGTCGAGCCCCTCGGCCGTATCCGCTGCTGCAGTCAGCCGGTCGTAAAGGGCAGGCATCAGCTGCTGATCCATCGGAAACACGGGCAGCTCCGGCGACAGCGAAGTCCGGGACAACAGGGATTCAATCTCTTCTCCGGTAAAAGCAACCCATGAATAGGTCCACGGCTCCGTGCTGTCTGCTGCATAATAAGTCACGATATGGGGATAGGTCAAAAAAGCCTGCCCGGCCTGCAGCCTGTGCTCGGTTTCCCCGACGGCAACCCTGCCGGTGCCCGCATGAATAAAGTGGATTTTGTAAAGGTCACGCACGCCGGGACCGACGGTATGGCCGGGCGCACAATGCTCGAAGCCCCAGTAATGCAGATGCAGATCGGGGCTGCTGCGCAGCGGACGCTGCGGATTATATTTAAATATGGCCATCCTTCAGCCTCTTTTCCTGTGTAAAGTGGTCTTGGATATATGCGTGTACAGTCACCATTATACAATAGTTTTACAGCGGCGTAAGACAACGCAAAAAGTCCCGGCGCCTTTCCAGTGACGGAAGCGGAGCGGGGACTTGTTCCAAAAGATAAGATAGAACGGCTTGTTAGACGGGGAAGTCCGGCGTTATAACGTCAGGCTTCCATTTTCAGCATAACCAGCTCATCCACCGGCTCGCCGCCAACAAGATGCTCCTCCACAATGCGCGGAACGTCATCCGTTGTTACATTGTAATACCAGACGCCGTCGGGGTAGACGATGACAAAGGGACCGTTGCCGCACAGCCCGAGGCAGCTGGTTTTGTTGATTTTGACGGTTTTGTTGATGCCTTGCTCGACCAGCTGCTCCTTGAACGCCTGCATGACATCCTCGACCTCCTGATTGTTGCAATGCTCACTGCAGCAGAACAGCAGATGCTTCTTCAATACCTTTAAACGCATATTCATGGGTAGACCTCCTTGGTCATGTGAAAATGGCTGACCTATCTTACGAGGAGTATAGTCCCTTTTGCCGATGGTGTAATGGGGTTGAAGCGATTGTTCCAAAAGGCTTAACAAATGGGCTGATGCCGTAAATATTGTGTGATCTTTCCTGACTTTAACAAGGGAAATATGATGGAAATGTGTCAGAGGATAGGATTTCCAGTGCACATTCTGTTTCGAAAATATATTTGAGGAATCGTTCAAAATTGAAAAACTTTCAGTTTCGCCGATAAGGGAGTGGTTAATTAAGAAATGTGAAAGAGTGGCCAAGAAAATCAAAAAAAGCTATCAGGAGGGAATCGTTATGAATAAGAAAATTGTAGGTGTGTTCCATACCGAATATGAGGCTTCGCAGGCTATTGAAGAGCTGAAAAGCCACGGATTTCTGACAGAGGACATCTCCGTGATTGCCCGTAATAAACGAGATGTCGAAGCCATTAATGAAGAGACAGGCACCAAAGCCCCGGAAGGCATGGCCTCCGGTGCAGCAACCGGCGGATTGCTCGGCGGGGTGACAGGCCTCCTGGCAGGGATCGGCGCCTTGGCTATCCCGGGGATCGGACCGATTATTGCTGCCGGTCCAATTGCCGCAACACTGACAGGGGCAGCTATCGGAGCCGGTACCGGCGGGCTGGTAGGCGGCCTGATCGGCCTCGGCATTCCGGAGGATGAAGCGGAAAGCTATGAAAATTATGTAGACGAGGGACGGATTCTGGTCATGGTAGATGCGGATGATACACGTGTTAACGATGTGTACACTGTATTCCGTAACCATAATTCGGCCAATGCCGAAAGATATATGGAAGATAACAGCATGAACGGTTCGTATAGAGATGCGGCTGATCATTCAGTGTCAGATGTCGTGGATGCCGCCTTTAACGGCTCAGGTCTTGAAGGACGGACAGACACCGGGCTTGATACCATGAATTCCGCTCCGGTGCACGATCTGCCGGATAACCGGGCGCATGAGGATTTAAACCGGCCGGGAATGAAGGCTGATTTGTACTCCGGAACGCCTGACGGCATGGGCAAGGATGTAGACAGCAGAAGCTCGCGTGCTTATGAAGGAGGCGAGGATGACGAAGCCCGTAAGCTCCGCCTGCGTGAGGAACAGCTGGATGTGTCCAAAAACAGGGTGCAGGCCGGTGAGGTCAGCGTGCGCAAGGAAATCGTGGAGGAGCAGAAGACGATCAACGTCCCTGTATCCCATGAGGAAATTGTGATTGAGCGGCGCTCGGTCAACAATGACTCCAGCCAAACGCCAGTCGGAACCGATGAGACCATCCGTATCCCGGTCAGCGAAGAGCAGGTCGAGGTTCACAAGAACACGGTGGTCACCGGTGAGGTGGGCATTCACAAGCGTGAAGTTCAGGGCACTGAGCAGGTAAAAGATACCCTGAAACGCGAAGAGGCCCGTGTCGATAAGACGGGAGATGTGAAGGTGAATGCCAGCGATGAGCTGCTGAGAGACAGAGATCACAGCCGCACGCGTTAAGCGGCGGCCAGGCTGACAGTGTGTTATAACGAATAAAAGGGTTTGCCCGGGTCCTGCTGGACCCCGGGCAAACCCTTTTTGCTGCGGTACTATGCAGTCCGGTTGCCGCTGAAACTTGTGCGGCAGGTCCCGGAGCCCGGCGGCAGCTTACATAAAAGCAACGTTCTGGCGGTCTGAGACACCCTGCGGGATTTCCTTGCCGGGCAGAAAATGGATGCTGCGGATATAGCGGATAGTCCGGCTCTGCGCCCGCATGATAACCGAATGCGTCTCGGCGCGTTCCTTGCCGATGAAGCGGACACCATTCAGGAATTCGCCGGAGGTAACCCCGGTCGCAGCGAAGATGACATCGCCGGTGCCGACCATGTCCTCCATCGACAGCACGCGGGTCGGGTTATCCAGACCCATCATCAGGCAGCGCTGCAGCTCGAATGGCCCTTCCGGCAGAAGCCGGCCCTGCAGTTCGCCGCCGAGGCATTTCAGGGCAGCGGCGGCCAGTACGCCTTCCGGCGCACCGCCGGAGCCCATGTACAGATCGACATCGCTGTCCGGCAGCGCTGCCGCAATCGCTCCGGCCACATCACCGTGGCCGAGCAGCTTGATCCGCACACCCAGCTCACGCAGGGTGCTGATCAGCGACTCGTGGCGCTTGCGGTCGAGCACCATCACAGTCAGCTCGGACAACGCCTTGCCGGTAATCATGCTGGCTTTGCGCAGCGTAACCTCGGCGGAATCGTCGAGACTCAGCTTGCCGGCAAGCTCCGGACCGCAGGCCAGCTTCTCCATGTAGATGTCCGGCGCATGCAGCAGGCTGCCGCGGTCGGCAATTGCAATGACCGACTGGGCGTTATGCAGCCCGCAGGCAACGACCTCTGTACCTTCAAGCGGGTCAACGGCTACATCTACAGCAGGACCGTTCCTGGTGCCGACCCGTTCACCGATATAGAGCATCGGGGCCTCATCCATTTCGCCTTCGCCGATTACGACGGTTCCGTCAATGGAGACAGAATCAAACATGGAACGTATGGCCGTTGTGGCGGCATCATCCGCCGCATTCTTGTCGCCCCGGCCAATCCAGCGTGCTGAGGATAAAGCGCCCAGTTCTGTTACCCGTACAATCTCCAGTGCCAACTCACGTTCCATATGTTTTCCCTCCATTTTATAGGTTATCTATTTGTTTGTTGTGCAAAGCATCCGCGCGGCCGTTTATGCGTCTACAAGTGGCCCATAATGATGCCGGCGGTTTCCTCGATGGCCTTGTCGGTAATGTCGATTACCGGACAGCCCAGCTTCTTGAACAGCACTGCGGCGTATTCCATCTCTTCCTGGATCCGCTCAAGGCTGGCGTATTGCGAGCCGGCAGGCAAGCCCAGCATCTTCAGGCGTTCGGAACGGATCTTCAGCATATATTCCGGCTCCATTGTCAGGCCGATAATCCGGCTTGGCGGCAGGCTCAGCAGCTGCTGGGGAGGAGCAATCTCCGGTACAACCGGATAATTGACCACCTTCTTGCCGCGGTGGGCAAGGAAGATGCTGAGCGGTGTCTTCGAGGTCCGGGACATGCCCAGCAGCACGATATCGGCCTTCAGCATGGCGCCCAGGTCACGGCCGTCGTCGCAGGCAACGGTGAATTCAATGGCTTCGATCCGCCGGAAATAGTTCTCGTCCAGCTGATGCAGCAGTCCGGGACGGGCCTGCGGCGCATCATCGAAGGTGTCGATGAAGGCCTGCATCATCGGGCCCATAATATCGACAATCCGCAGATCCAGCCGGACCGCTTCCTCACGGATCATCTCCCGCAGCTCAGGCTGCACCAGGGTGTAGGCGACAAAACCCTGCAGCTGCGCCGTTTCCTCCATCAGCTTGCGCAATTCATCCTCGTGCCTTACATTGCCGTATCTCCTGATCGTGACACGCTGATTCTGGAACTGGTGGATAACGGCCTGCACTACTGCTTCTGCCGTATCGCCTATTGAATCTGAGCATATCGTGATGTAGTGCGAAGATTGCTCCATGCGTTTCTAATCCTCCCGTTATCCTTTGGCTTCGAGATCGAGGAGAAGCTTAACGATGGAAGTTTTGGTCAGCCGGCCCGTTACCTGAAGTCCCGGGACGGTATCTTCCGCGCCGCCGGGTACGACCACCGGCAAACTGTCTACCTCGTGAAAAATCATTTTATGTGCAGCATCCAGCACCGGCTCATCGGGCGATACCGTTACTACCTTAGGCATACGGGTCATAACCATGCTGACCGGCATGGATACCGCACCGGGATTGCCGAGCGTTACCTTCAGGAAATCCTTGCGCGAGGCCACTCCGGCCAGCCTGCCGTCCCCGTCGCAGATAATCAGGGTGCCTACATCCTGCAGGAACAGGGTGACAACGGCATCCTGGATCGTAGTTGTTTCACGGATGACCACCGGGATGCTCTGGATATCTTTGACCTTCGTTTCCCGCAGCAGATAGCCGCTGCCCAGATGCGCCACAGACCGCTGGCCGGGAAAATAGCCGACCTTAGGCTTGGCGTCAATGTACTCCAGCATGACCAGAATGGACAGGTCGTTGCGGATGGTCGGCCGGCTGAGGTTGAGGCTTTCGGCGATCTGGTCGCCGGAAATCGGTGCGCGTTTTTTTACAATTTCAATAATTTGCAGTTGACGGGATGTCAGTTCGATTGCAGGTCCCTCCATTTTCCGGATATTATCAGGTCTCTCCCATGGGAAAAGGAGTGCTGTCGCCAATTCCCCCTCTCATTCAGACGTCTTAATGGTAATAATACCCCTTAACTTGTTTATATAATACGCAATAATTATCATAAATGCAACATATAGTACGTCATAAATAAATTTAGTAATCACAAATTGCTTTATTTCTGTGCAGCAGCATCGAGTGGAGGGACGGGAAGGACAGCGGGCGCCGTTTTCTTTTTGAACAAAAGCTCCTTCAGAGCCCCCGCATTTACCAGTACGGTTCCGGCGATGATGGTGAACACGCCAAGCAGCGTAATCCAGGTCACGGCCTCATTGTAGAACAGATAACCCACACCAACGGCAATCGGCGGCGAGATGTACAGCCAGGTGGACGGGAAGACGGGATTTGTCTTGGCGACCAGCCAGTAGAACAGGGTATGTCCGACCATGGAGCCGATCACGGTCAGGTACAGCAGGGAGCCGGCGGTTTTGAGCGAGAGCAGGATTTCGGGATGCCATGGTTCGGCAGCAAGCGATAAAAGAAACAGCAGTACACCCCCGTACATCATCTGCGCCGCATTCAAGGCAACGGGCGAGACGCCGGAAAAGGCTGTGATCACTTTTTTGGAATATATCGCTCCGGCTGCATAGCAGCATTCCCCGATCAGCACAACGATACAGCCGGTGATCCATAGCGGGGACACGTCCACAACAAGGCTTGGCAGCACGAGCAGCAGAACGCCGGTGAAGCCGATGATACAGCCGTAAAGAGAGTAGGAGGGTGCTTTTTGGCGGAGAAAAGCGGTCTGCATCAGCAGGATCATCATCGGCCCGGTAGCCGACAGCACGGCGGCAAGTCCTGACGACACATATTGCTCGGCCCAGTACAGTGCGGAGAAGGTGCCAAAGGTCAGGGCGGCTCCGGTAATCAGCATTTCTTTGCGCAGAAGCAGGGAGAAGCTGGCTTTGCCTTTGATGACCATCCAGAGAAACAGGACAGCACCGGCGAGAAAGAACCGGATTCCTGCGGAGAAGAAGGGCGGGAGCCCGGCGTCCACTCCGATTTTAATAGCAAGAAAGGTAGTGCCGAAGATCAGACAGACGAGCGAATAAGCCAGCATAATCATGAAAAGTTCCCCTTTGTGAATGTAATATGGCAGTACGGTGAAGCATTTTGGTTAATCATAACGGGCCGGACACAGAACAGTTAATAAGTGACAGAACAGATTGCGGGCCGGATGCTGTACAATAGGGGGAAATAACAAGAGCTACGGGCTGCAGGCTGCGGCTGTAACGCTGTCTCTGCAGAAGATACGGGCTGCGGGAATTGCTGAGGGGAGTGCAAAAGCTATGAAACAACCGGCCAACATGGAGCAGAATCATCCGCTTTTCCGGCAGGTTTATGATTATATGGTGAACCGGATTATGCGGGAGGAATGGAGGGTGCATGACAAGCTGCCGTCGATCCGGATGCTGGCCGAGGAGCTGCAGGTGCACCGGCTGACTGTCTTTAAGGCGTACCGGGAGCTGGCCAGCAGCGGCAGGGTCTATGTAAAAGACAAATCCGGCTACTATGTTGCACCCGCCGGTATGCTGAGGGAAGAGCCGGCGGCAGAAGCTGCTGCAGGAGTACCGGCCTATTCGCTGACCAATCCGATGTCCGATATTCAGCGTATGCCGGTTCAATACCAGTTCTCGCAGGCGCTGATTGATCCGGGTCTGCTGCCGAACCTGTTTCTGTCCGATTATGTCAAAAAAGTGTTCGACCTCTACCCGAAGGTCATGGGCACATATTCCTCCGTCCAGGGCGATCCTGAGCTGCGCAGCGTGCTGAGCCGGCATTATCAGGAGCACTTCAAGCTGCAGCTGTCGCCTGCTGAGCTGCTGATTACCTCGGGGGCCCAGCAGGCGATCAATCTGATCGCGGGTCTGGTGCTCGGGCCGATGGATTATGTGCTGGTGGAGCGGCCGACTTACAGTGTGGCGCTTGATATTTTCCGCCGGGCAGGTGCACGGCTGCTGCCGGTTACGATCACGCCGGAGGGCTATGACCTGGAGGCGGTCGAGGAGCTGATGCGCACCTGCCGGCCGCGGATGTTCTATATCAACCCGACCCATCATAATCCGACCGGCTACACCGTGCCGGCGCGCCAGCGCAAGCTGCTGGTGGAGCTGGCCGAGCGGTACCGCTGCCTGCTGGTCGAGGATGACCCTTTCCGCGACATTTATTTCGGCGAGGCGCCTCCGGCGCCGTTCTTCGCCTACGATACGGAGGGCTGGGTCATCTATATCAGCAGCTTCAGCAAATATGTGGCGCCGGGGCTGCGGATCTGCGCGGTAGCCTGCCGCCATCCGTTCATGGAACGGCTGATTACGGCCAAGTCGATGGCCGACAACGGTTCGCCGCTGCTGAACCAGAAGATCTTTCTGCATTATTACACGTCGCCGCGCCTGCAGCAGCATCTGGGCAAGCTGCGGATTGCGCTGCAGGTACATAAAGAGATTATGGAGGAGGAGCTGGCCGGCAGCGGCTGGGAATGGACCGCGCCGGAGGGCGGGCTGAACCTGTGGATCAAGCTGCCGGAGTCCGTCTCCGCCGCCGCACTGTTTGAGCGCAGCATGGAGCAGTCCATCTCCTTCGTCCCGGGGGAGCTGTGCGACCCGCTCGGGGAGATGACCTCCTGGCTGCGGCTCAGCTACTCCTTCGCCAGCGAGAATGTGCTGCGCGAGGGGATGCGTAAGCTGATGCAGCTGGCGCGGGAGCTGTGAGGTGCGGTGGCGTTTGAGCGGGTGAGGTTCCGTTGAGGGGGGCGGACCGACTGAGCAGGGTGGGACCGACCGGACAGACTGGAGGATCGATTAGACAGACCGATAGACCAGAAAGGCTGACAGATCGGACAGACTGGACCGATACCGGGCAGACTGACAGATAGACCGAATGGATCGATAGACCGATAGACCCAAAGACTGACAGACCGGACAGACTGACAGACCGAGTGCCGGGCTGTGGGAGAAGTGAGGGACAGGGATGGTTCTGAGCCAGCCGGAAACGGGCTGCAGAGTGGAATCAAAGGGAAAAATCCCTTTGAATTGGCCTGGAGGCAGGCTGCAGAGTGGAATCAAAGGGAAAAATCCCTTTGAATTGGCTGAATGTGGGCTAAGAGGCGAAATCAAAGGCAAAAATGCCTTTGAATTGGCCTGGAGGCAGGCTGCAGAGTGGAATCAAAGGGAAAAATCCCTTTGAATTGGCCTGGAGGCAGGCTGTGGAGCAGAATCAAAGGGAAAAATCCCTTTGAATTGGCTGGAAGTGGGCTGCGGTGCGAAATCAAAGGCAAAAATGCCTTTGAATTGGCTGAATGTGGGCTATGAAGCGAAATCAAAGGCAAAAATGCCTTTGAATTGGCTGAATGTGGGCTAAGAGGCGAAATCAAAGGCAAAAATGCCTTTGAATTGGCTGAATGTGGGCTACGAGGCGAAATCAAAGGGAAAAATCCCTTTGAATTGGCTGGAAGTGGGCTGCGGTGCGAAATCAAAGGCAAAAATGCCTTTGAATTGGCTGAATGTGGGCTATGAGGCGAAATCAAAGGCAAAAATGCCTTTGAATTGGCTGGAAGTGAGCTGCGGTGCGAAATCAAAGGCAAAAATGCCTTTGAATTGGCTGGAAGTGGGCCGCGAGGCGAAATCAAAGGCAAAAATGCCTTTGAATTGGCTGGAAGTGGGCCGCGAGGCGAAATCAAAGGCAAAAATGCCTTTGAATTGGCTGAAAGTGGGCTGCGGTGCGAAATCAAAGGCAAAAATGCCTTTGATTTGGTTGGAAGGGCTTGTGGAGTGGAATGAGAGGCAAAGCTGCCTCTGAACGTCCAGAATCTAGCTGCTGATCTATACGACGAATTTTATCTGATCCGTATAGTAACCGTAACCTGTCAGAACGTGTTATTTCTCGCAGCAGCACTCCATCCAAAGTAACCAGCCATAAACAAACCGAGCCCAGTCTGGGTGAGCAGACAGGGCGCGGTTTGTTTATTCGTTTAGCCGTAGTGAGGTATGTTCCGTAAGCCAGGCTAATAACTTGGTTACACTTTCCTCTGGCGTTTGGCCCGACGTATGGAGCGTCAGCTCGGGACTGGGCGGTATCTCATAAGGATCGGAAATCCCGGTGAATGAGGGGATTTCTCCACGGCGGGCTTTGGCATACAGTCCTTTGATGTCCCGGGCTTCGCAGATATCCAGTGGACAGTCTACATAGACCTCGGCGAAACGCGGGAGAGTCCGGCGGACATAGTCGCGCATCTCTGCATAGGGACTAATGAGTGAGACAACTGTAACCACATCGTGGCGGTTCAGTATTTCAGCAAGGTATACCGCCCGGCAGATATTCTCGAACCGGTCCTCCCGGCTGAAGCCGAGGCCTTTGCCAAGCACGCGCCTCAGCTCATCTCCATCGAGCCACTCAGCGGCAATGCCTAGCTTATTCAGCCTGTCCGTCAGTATAGAGGCAATGGTCGATTTGCCTGCACCGGACAGACCGGTCAGCCAGATCGTCATGCCTTGACCTGCGGCGTCAGTTGTCCTCCCGTCACTAGTCACACCAATCCCGGCATTTGCTTGGCTTACCAAACCAACAGTAGTCACAATAGTCGCATCATCCGCCTGGCTTACCGAGCCAACAGTAGTCACAATAGTCGTAGTATCCGCCTGGCTTACCAAACCAGCTGTAGTCACAACAGTCGCATCATCCGCCTGGCTTACCAAACCAGCTGTAGTCACAATAGTCGTAGTATCCGCCTGGCTTACCAAACCAGCTGTAGTCACAATAGTCGCATCATCCGCCGGGCTTACCGAGCCAACAGTAGTCACAATAGTCGTAGTATCCGCCTGGCTTACCAAACCAGCTGTAGTCACAACAGTCGCATCATCCGCCTGGCTTACCAAACCAGCTGTAGTCACAATAGTCGTAGCATCCGCCTGGCTTACCAAACCAGCTGTAGTCACACTAGTCGCATCATCCGCCTGGCTTACCGAACTAACGGTAGTCACAATAGTCGCATCATCCGCCTGGCTTACCGAACCAACTGTAGTCACAATAGTCCCATCGTCCGTCTGGCTTACCAAACCAGCTGTAGTAACTATAGTCTCATTATCCAGCCGCTCGGCCGTGCCGGCAATCCCGTCATCAACCCGGTGTGCAACATTATCGTTAGCTGCTCCCGACCCAACATTCCCTAAGGTTTCTGCCTCAGCACCTGCCGCCCCAGTCCCGTCAACCTCCAGAGCCGCAGCACCCTCATGAGCCAATCCGTCACCTTTGACATACGTCCTCATCCCGTCACCTCCGTTAATCCATAGGGTATCCGCTCCAGCAGGCCCGGACCGTAGACCTGCTCCAGCTGGAGTTCGGGCATATGGATGTAGCCGATATAGCAGTCGCAGACCTTCATCCGGCAGCTCCGCTCAGCGGCGAGGCCCTCAAGGCCGTCGCGGTAAAGATTGCCGATGACCCCGCGGTCCTTATAACAGCGTTTTACAGTGCCGGCACCCTGGACATAAAACACATTTTTGCCGGCGTTGCAGCTTCTGCCCAGGCTCTCATAGTCGGCAGCATTAATGTGAAAATGCGGGTCGATACCGCGCAGATAAGCGAAATCCTCCGCTGAGTAATAATCCGGCTTGTCCTTGTAGGCGTTCACCCACATGTAGATCTCCTCCGGCAGGGCGGACCGCAGCGAAGCAATCGCCGGAAAAGCGCTGCGGATTCCCACACTGCCCACACTAAGCGGAATCCCCTGCTGATGGACGGCCATGCACTGGGCCAGAAATTTGTCCTCACTAACCTGCCCCGGGTGATACGTAGCCCAGAAGGCAGCTGTGGCAGCATTCAGCTCCGGCAAAAAGGCAAGGTTAGCCGACAGATTGGTCTGAATCGCCACCTTGTCCACATGCGGGAGGTGGGAGAGGGTGACAAGCGCATCTTTGTACCAACGGTGGATCAGTCCTTCACCATAGGGATTGAAAAAGATGGACAGCCGGTGCCCCGCTGCACCCTGCTCCGCAGCCCATCGGACAAAGGTTTCTACACCCTCGCGGTCTTTGGCCAGTGTTGCTGCGCTGTCTCTGGTTTTGCCGAACGGGCAGTAGGGGCAGTCATAATTGCAGGAGGTGAGGGCCCCCCGGTAGTAGAGAACGGCATTCATGGAAAAATAAACCCTTCCATGCGCTCCCGGATGTCACCGGAGATGAACCAGTCACCGATTGAGTCGGAGTAACCCAGACCCTCGGCGGTTAAGCGCAGAATGCCGTCCCGCTCCCGGCCAGGAGCGGCCCGGTTAATTCCCTCCTGAATGACATCCCGTGCATCACTCTGACTCACACGCTGATCCCCGTCCTTATCCTCCCGGAGCCCTTTGGCCTGAGCTGTAACCCGGACATTCTCCCGATAAAAATGCAGTCCGCTGCTCTGAGCTTCACGGTGCCCCTCATCCCGGGCGTCACCCCGGTCCCCAATAGGAGACTCGGCCATATTTCCGCCACGATCCTCACGCTGCTCCACAGCCTCGGCCTCATACTGCAGCTCACCCAAGCCGCTCTCCAGCAGCAGGCCAAGCTCGGGATAGTCGTCCCACAGCGAAGTAGAGAAGCGTTCGCTGTAATCAGCCAGCCGCAGACCCTCGCTGTGCAGGATGGCCTTCAGGATGAACCGCCGCTTCTGCTCGGCCAGACTCAGCACAATGCCGTAATCAGCCGTGTCATAACGCTCCGCTGACACGTAGTCGGCAATGATGCTTTCCGTTGCCTTGCGGCTGACTCCGTAGCGGGAGGCGTAATGCACCTCCCGGGTATAGGAACGGGCGCCGCAGCCGAGCCCGACCATGCCTTCTTCCTGGCAGCTGTAGTCAAGGATGGCCTTGTCTGTACCTGCTTCTTCTTTGGCGAACCGGCGCATCGAATACTGGCGGTATCCGTGTTCAGCAAGCACCCTGCAGGCGGCAGTATAACACTCATGCCGCAGATCCTCGTGGCGCAGCAGATCGCCTGGCTTAACAATCGTATGCTCGCGGGTGTAGAGCGGATAGATAAAAATCTCCTGCGGCTCATGCAGCAGAGCCTGACCCAGCGAGTACAGCCAGGAATCCACCGTTTGGCCCGGCAGCCCGTAGATCAGGTCGAGATTGAGGATCGGGAACTGGTATTTCCCGAGCAGCTCAAGCGCCTGGTATACCACCTCAGGATTCTGCGGACGGTATATAGCTGCCGACTCGGTAGCAACAAAGCTCTGAATCCCCATGCTGACCCGGTCAACGGTGTTGTCTTTGAGGACAGAGAGCTTTTCTTCCGTAATCGTCTCAGGTGAGGTTTCTACCGAGATCGAGGCCCGGGCGGTGTCCAGCCCCATGATTTCCCGGGCAATCCGGAACAGCCGGCTCAGCTGCGGCGCGGCCAGAAGGGTCGGCGTACCCCCGCCGATTGCAAAGCGTGCATACGGCTTATGGCCGGTAAAAGCCGACCACTGCCGGGCCTGCCGCTCCAGCGCATCGACATAGCGGGCGTGAACATCGGCGCGCTTGTCCGGAAGAGTGAATAGGTTGCAGAAGCCGCAGCGCGCGCCGCAGAACGGGATATGCATGTATAGAAAGAACGTTTCCGCAGGCTCATTCAGCCACAGCTGCTCCAGAGAAACAGGCGGCTGAAATTCGCGGTAAGCGGTTTTGTGCGGATAAGAATAGAGATAATTGCGGTATGGATTAGACGTAATCTGCTTTTTCCATTGCTCGGCCTCCCCCGAAGAGAGAGAAGGTCTTACGCCATTTGTACTGGGTTGCTGCAAAAAGTTGCCGGTAGACGTCATACGTTTCTCCTTTCATCCGGATTGAACCGGTAAACCAGTGTGCCAGGTTAGAGGATGAACTCCCGGTAAGGGACATTCCATACCGTCTCATGCGCCAGGCGGTGCCCCTCATAGCCGTCTTCCCCGTAGGCGGTGCCATGGTCTGAAAAAGCCATGCAAAAAACCGGATTGCCGCGTTCCCGGAACCGCGCGAATAACCGTCCCAGCTCCCCGTCGGCATAACGCAGTGCGGCACGCTGGCTGTCCACGGAATCTTTTCGGGCACCCGGCAGGAACATATGGTTAGGCCCGTGGATGGCAGACACGTTGAGGAACAGGAACAGCCGCTGATCCAGCGGGGTGTTGTCCAGTACCTTCAAGGCATGATTCACCTGATGCTCCGTGGAGCGCGGATTCGTGACACCGAAGGTCATCCGCCAGTAGCTTTGCTGGAAATAACCGGGCAGGATGCGGGCTAAGGGCACTTTTTTGGTGAAAAAAATAACCCCGCCGATGCACACTGTACGATAGCCCTCTCCGGCAAGCCCGGATACAAGATCCGGGGTGTCGAACAGCCAGGTGTGGGGATGGGTTTTCAGGCCAGTGTTCCTGGAATGGAACAGCCGCACATGCGAGGCCTTATCCGTGTTAGCGGGAGTCGGCAGGAAGCCGCCAAAAAAAGCATGATGTGCAGCGTAGGTGAAGCTGCCGGGGGTATGCCTTTTCTCCCAGGAGCCGGTGCCGCACAGATTGGGACAGTTCGCCTCCTCCAGGACAGCAGCGTCGTAACGCAGGGTATCGAGCGTAATCATCAGAATGTCATGGGTGCCGACGATGGTATTCATATCTGTCATAACTGTTCATAGCACCCTTTCTAGGTAGATAGATTCCGGTATTCCATCAGCTTCTTCATTTCCCATTCGTAAGTGCTGAAACCCTCATATTTAACATCGTACAGCAGGTCGCCAAAAGGATTCACATCAGCTACATAGGTGCGTCTTGCGCCGGCTGACCCTGACGAGACGAGAACATCAATGCCGGCGACCGCGGAGCGGGGAAAAGCGGCCAGTGCCTGTACGGCGGTTCGCCGTACCTGTTCCTGCTCCGCTTCTGTAAGTCCGGCCTCCAGAGGTGTCATCCGCCGGCTGCGCAGGTGCAGATTCGTAATCGGTGTAGTGCTGACCCGGGCTACAGAATGGCCGGCTTCACCAAGGACGACCAGCTGGCGGATATCGAACGATACCCCGGCCGATCCTGCCTTGGGAATCCATTGCTCGGCATAGGCGCCGTGACTGTATAGCCAGTTGATAATTTCCTTCAGGACTGCAAAGTCTGTGTAGCGCCGCAGCTTCCCGGCATTATAGTACACGGGGGGACGGGTAATGTACTGCTCGACCCCGATTGTGGTAACTGCCAGCTCGGCCCCCGTGGCCGGGTTGATCTGATAAGCAATGACACCTGAAGCGGCTGAGCCGCAGGCCAGCTTGATGAAGACCCGGTGCATCCGCTTAGCCAGCATCAGCTCCCGGAGGGATTCATAGCCGGCTAGCGGCTGACTGCCGCCAAGCGGCCGCGGGACCGGAACGCCGGACGCTGCCAGAAGCTGCTGCGTCCGGCGTTTGTCTGTCATCGCGGCAATATCGCCGGGATGATTCTGCCAGCGGGCTGCCGGCAGAAGTGCGGTGGCTTCGCGCTGAATCCTGGCCAGCAGCCGGCAGTAGCCGCGGAACCACTGGGACGGATGATGCAGCACGCCTGGTATATCCTTCAGCCGGCCGGCGGCCTTCACACTCAGCGGGTAGGGATCGCGCTGCTGCGCGAAGAGGTTCAGCGAGTCATCCTGCTCCGCGGCATCCGGGGCGCCGAGAGCAATAAGGGCCCGCTCGGCTTCGAAGCTGCCGCCGGGCGACTCCAGCCGCAGGAGCGGGGCAGCCTGTGCGGCCGGTATTTGCTGCTCCGCTTGCTCAGCCGTCAGTCCGGCTGGTGCTTGGCGCTCCAGCAGCTCCGCCAGCGAAGCACCCTGCAGCAGCTCATGGTACGAAATGAGCAGAGCAGGGGGCAGCCCAAGCCTGCTGCGTGCCTGCTGAATCCCGGCGGAACGCTTGTCGCCGGGGCTGCACAGCAGGATCAGCGGCTGCGCTTCCTGCATCATTCAGTGATGGACGGATAACGCCAGTCTTCATCGTCATCGCTTTTCTGCTGGTCGCTGACATCCACCGGCAGACCGCTGGCCCGCCAGCGGGTAATCATGTTGTCCGACATATAATGATAGCTCAGGTTCAGCGCCTGCAGCTTTTTGATCCGCTCACTGGCTAACAGCGCCTCCGCGCCTTTGTCACTAAGCGTTCCAAGGGAAAGATCGAGCGTATGAAGCTGGTCGAGGACTGGTGCATCAGCCAGGGCTTCGGCAATCTCGTCCTGAATCTCGCTGTTTTTCAGTCCCAGATAAGTCAGCTGCGGGAATTTGCCCGGCTCAATCAGGGGCAGGAGATCTTCGAGACTGCCGTCAAATCCATAGTTATCGACGCCGAGGTAGAGCTCCAGCTTGCGCAGGTTCGGCAAAGAGCCGGCTGCGATCTCGGCGAGCACTTTTTTACTGAGACCGCCTGTAATAATAATGAGTTCCTCCAGCTTGTCATGCTGCAGCTTGCTGAGGCCAAGATCTGTTCCGCCTTGAATAGTGAGTGATTGAAGCTCGGGGTAGGCAGGGAGCAGGGGGGAGAGATCGGTCTGCGTAATCCACGAAATTTCACATTCCTCAAAGCTCATGTCCCCGATAAACAGCTTGCGCAGGGCCGGAAAGCTTCCGCTGTGTTTAACAAGAGCCTCCACAACCTCATCCGAGCTGTTCTCGTAGGCCTGTCCCCAATCCCCGATGATGAGGCTGGTCAGCTGCGCAGCTTCAGGGCTGGTGCTAAGGCGCTCAATCTCCGTATTCATTCGTTGGCCGTCTTCATATTCGTCGTATCCGACAGCAAGCTTTACTTCCGTCATCAATAATCCCTCCCGGAAAATGTTGGATTCAGTTTCACCCTAACATCTGGGCAAAACGGAGTCAAATGGCCTGGGAACGGTATTTCAGCTAATGGACGCAAAACACCCGCCCCTCCCTGTTACGGGAGAAGCGGGTGTGTAGGATAACTCAGGCCCAGCCGAGCAGCCGGGCGATCTGTGCGATGGCAAAGGTAACGCCGATGGCGATACCGAGCGGAATGACGGCGGAGAGCACCGCCCATTTCAGGCTTTTGGTTTCTTTGTAGATATTGACCAGCGTGGTGCCGCACGGATAGTGAAGCAGCGAGAACAGCATCATGTTCAGCGCGGTCAGCCAGGTCCAGCCGTGGCTCACAAAAAGCTCCTTGATGCTGCCGATGCCCTCAACGTCAACCATTGCACCTGAGGACATGTAGCCCATGAGCAGGATCGGCAGCACAATTTCATTGGCAGGCAGCCCGAGAATGAAGGCCATAATGATGAAGCCGTCCAGACCAAGCAGCTGGGCAAAAGGATCGAAAAATGCCGCCATATGATTAAGCACACTGTCCCCGCCGATGACCACATTGCCAAGGATCCAGGTGAGAATGCCGGCCGGAGCAGCGACGACAATGGCGCGGGTCAGCACGTTCAGTGATTTTTCCTTGGAGGAGCGGACAATCGTCTTCCAGATCTGCGGGCGACGGTAAGGCGGCAGCTCAAGCGTGTAATGGGTCGGCACACCGCGCAGCATCGTTTTGGACATGACCCAGGATACCGTCAGGGTGACGGTAATGCCGACCAGCACAATCCCCATCAGTACAAGAGCGGTGGAGAAGGTGCGCAGCGCGCCTGTTGCAGAGGCACCGACCATGAACAGTGAGGACAGCAGGATCAGCGTCGGCCAGCGTCCGTTGCACGGCACGAAGTTGTTGGTCAGAATGGCCAGCATCCGCTCCCGCGGCGACTCGATAATCCGGGTGGAGAGAATAGCGGCGGCGTTACAGCCGAATCCCATCGACATGGTCAGGGCCTGCTTGCCGTGTCCGCCGGATTTTTTGAACAGACGGTCCATGTTAAAAGCGACCCGCGGCAGATAGCCGAAATTCTCCAGCAGCGCAAACACGGGGAAAAAGATCATCATAGGCGGCAGCATGACGCTAATTACCCAGGAGGTGCCCCGGTACAGTCCCAGAACAAGCACGCCGTGCAGCCAGGCAGGTGCATTCACCGCTGTGAAGCCGGAGGTCAGATACCCTTCGATCCAGCCGAAAAAAGAAGCCAGCCAGCTGGACGGGTAATTCGCCCCGGCGATCGTAATCCAGAACACAAGGCCGAGCCCGGCAAGCATGATCGGGAAGCCCCAGAGCTTCGAGGTAACGATCCGGTCCAGCTTGTAGGTGCTGCTAAGCTTCTTTTTATCCTGATAGTTGACCGCCTCACGGCAGATGCCTGCTGATACTCCGTAGATACCGGTGACAATCTCATCGCGGATTGCGCCCTTGTCGGCCAGCTTCCGGGCTGCTGTCAGCAGGGAATCCAGCGGATCGGGACCTTTAATGGCATGCGGTGACTCCATGGCCGGCTACCTCCTTATGCGCAGGACTTGTGCTGCGTCCCATATGGGTTTTGAGTGAGCTCAGCAGACTGCTGTCACCGTCCAGCAGCCGCAGGGCAATCCAGCGTGCCGGATAACGGGAGCCTACGGTCTGCTCCACCAGCGGCAGCAGCTCGGCAATGCCCTGCTCGATCTCATCGCTGTAGGTAATCTTAAGCGGCTTACCGGTAAAAGCGCCTGTCGCCACGCGCTCCAGCTGATCCAGCAGTTCCCCGATTCCGGTCTGGTTGCGCGCCGAGATGGCCACAACCGGAACGCCGAGCTGCTTGGCGATGGCTTTCAGATTGATGCTGATGCCCAGCTTCTTCGCTTCATCAATCAGGTTGATGCATACAACAGCCCGGCCTGTAATCTCCAGCACCTGAAGGGCTAGGTTAAGGTTGCGCTCAAGCGAAGTAGCATCCAGCACAACCAGCGTCACATCCGGCTGCTCAAAAATAATATAATCCCGGGCAGCCTCCTCATCAGCGGAGTTAGAGTACAGCGAGTATGTGCCCGGCAGGTCAACAGCACGGTAGACATGCTGGTTGTGGGTAAATTCGCCCTCGGCGGTAGTCACCGTCTTGCCCGCCCAGTTGCCGGTATGCTGGCGCAGTCCGGTCAGCAGGTTGAACAAAGTGCTTTTCCCCGTGTTGGGATTGCCGGCAAAAGCGACAGTATAATGGCTCATCTCTCCTCACCCCCAAGCAGTTCCCCGTAGATCAGCGAGCTTTCTTCCCGGCGCAAGGCAATCGTTGTATTGCTTACCCGAAATGCGACAGGATCTCCAAGCGGGCTGCGCCGCAGCACCTCCACGGTATTGCCGGTGACAAAACCGAGGTCAAGCAGTCTTCTTCGCAGTACGCCCTGAACGTCAATGCCGCTGATGCGCAGCAGGCTGCCGTTCGATGCTTCAGACAATGGAATAGCGGCTCCAGCCATAGCAGCTCCTTCTTTCCTTATGTTTTATGTGTATAGAGCTTAGATAAGCATCTATTATGCATAGGTGATAAAATATTGTTCCTTGCCACAATATTAGTATATGTAAACAAATTTGTCCTTGCAACAATAAAGTTTCCTTGGGGAAAGATTGGTGCGGGATAACTCGCCCATTTTGCACCCCTTCCTACGTTTCTCAGCGCAAAGGCGGGGATGAAGGGTAAAAGGAGCTGTGACGGGTGTGGTGGATTGGCGGGGTTGGAGGAGAAAGGTTACTGATTCCGGCTTAAGCGGTGAGGTGGCGGGGTGAAGAGTAAATAAGATTTGTGACAGGTCTGGTGGAATAGCGGGGGTTGGAGGAGAAAGGTTGCTGATTCCGGCTTAAGCGGTGAGGGGGCGGGGTGAAGAGTAAATAAGATTTGTGACTGGTCTGGTGGAATAGCGGGGTTGGAGGAAGTAAAGTTGCGGCTTCGGCTTAAGCGGTGAGGTTGCCGGGTGAAGAGTAAAAAAAGTTGTGTGTGGCCGGTCTGGTGGAATAGCGGGGGTTGGAGGAGAAAAGGTTGCTGATTCCGGCTTAGGCGGTAGGGTGGCGGGGTGAAGAGTAAATAAGATTTGTGACTGGTCTGGTGGAATAGCGGGGTTGGAGGAGAAAAGGTTGCTGATTCCGGCTTAGGCGGTGAGGTGGCGGGGTGAAGAGGCAGGTGTATGTGTTCGGAGCAACTAAGTTTTCCCGGTTTTATTGGGACATTCAAGCTAATAAGCGGTTACGAGAGCTGAGTGCAGCGTCCGAACATGAATTTAGTTGGATTATTGCTATCTAAATGAAGTGGAAAGTTGATTCCAATCCAATGTAGTTGGAAAAAAGCTATCTATTTTGTGCGAAATGTTGCTTTATGAGGGGATTCGGCTGATTTAAGTGTGCTTTTTCCAACTAATGTCTTCAATTTGGCCGATTTTGCTGATTTAAGTAGCTTTATTCCACTTAGTTTATAGTGAGCGTCGCCTGAACTGAAATGAAGGGCAAAAATACCCTTGATTTCAGCTCAAGCAGGCAAACAGCCGAAATGAAAGGCAAAAATGCCCTTCATCCCGGCCCAAGCAGACAGGTTGAGCGCCTGCCTGCTGCTTAGCCGCCAAAATCCAGCGTTCTGCCGGTTTCGGCTAAGGTCTTGGTGTTGCTGAGGATTTGCCACCAGGCACTGTCACTTGGCGCGTAAGAAGGATCGTCCGGATGCCAGCCGTCATGAATCAGTATCAGCTTCGTGCAGCCGCCGATGGGCGACAGCAGCCAGGAGATGACAGATTCATAGGGTTCACCGTCCTTTACATAGGAGGGGCCGGCCTTATGCGTGAACCGCAGCGCCTCCTGCGGCTTGTATTCCAGTACTGTTCCATATACATGCACCGTTTCGTCACCGTCGGCTCCCGGCCCTACATACTCAAGCGGCTCTCCCTCCGCGAAGCTCGACCGGATACTGCTGCCGTAGTAGATCTGACTGACTTTTCCGGGAGAAACGAGACAGTCCCAGACTGCCGCAGGCGCCGCGCCAATATAGAATTCATACCTAAGTTCCTTCATGTATTTTCCTCCTCAAGGTTATGTTCCTCAGTATGCTTGCAGCGTACCTCTTTCACACGGACAATATACCAAAAAATCACTGACAGCTACGGTCAGTGATTTCGGATAAACCTTATGACTCCGCATAATAAGCGGAGATATCGGCAGCTGCTGCTGCAAGCTTCTGCTTCAGGGCAGCAGGCTCAAGGATGCTTAGCGATCTGCCGTAGGGCAGCAGAAAGTACGGCGCATAGCGGAGCAGCATGATCTCGTCCAGCAGGAAGACGGCCTCTCCGGGCGTGCGCTGCTCCAGTGAATGTCCGAACAGCCAGTGGCTGCACAGATCATTCAGCACTTCTTCGCTGGAGGCGATCACAACCCGGACAAGTGCAGCCTGCTGGTCAGGACCCGGCAGAAGGCTGTCCAGAAGAAACTGCCGTGCCGAGAAGCCCTCAGGCCGGATGAAGACACCGCCGCTCCGCTCAAGCTGCCCAATCCGGTCTACCCGGAAGCTGCGGACCTCCCCGCGCTGATGACAGAAGCCGGCCACATACCAGCGGCCCTTCCAGTGCACCAGCCCGTAAGGATCGACGGAACGCCGGGAGGCTGCCTGCCCGCTGCCTTTGCGGTACTCCATCTGCACGGTCAGCCCGGCCGCGGCGCACGCCTCCAGCTCCGCCAGCAGCGGAGTCAAAGGCACAGAAGGGGCATGGAGCATCTCCATGCCGGACTCATGGCGCTGCATCTGCAGCAGCTGTTCGTCATTGCTGTAGCGCTTGAGCTTGGCGATAGCGCTGTCCAGCGCCCCGATGTACGGGTAGCCGCTGCCTTCGGCGAACGCGGCGGCCTGTACAAGCGCCCGCCGCTCATCGTCATCGAAGAAGAGCGGGGCCGCGCTGAAATGGTCCGGCAGCCGGAAGCCGCCGCCCGGTCCGGCATCGGCAATGACCGGCACGCCGCTGGCGCAGAGCGCATCGATATAGCGGTAGACGGACCGCACACTGAGCTCAAGGGCTTCGGCCAGCTCGGCGGCGGTTCTTTTGCGCTGCTGCAGCATCCAGAGGATAGACAGCATGTAGTCAGCTTTGGACATCGGGCACAGGCCTCCCGTCAGAAAAGGATGGGATTACCGGGTAACGACCAGCGCGTTGCTGATCAGACGTCCCGGGGTAGTCAGGTATTTGCCGTTGTAATACAGGCCGCTGGAGGCTCCGCCGTCCAGATTCATTGCCTGGTAAGCACCGGCCTGCTTCATGATCTGGGCCAGCTGCGGGATGGTAGCCCCGCCGGTAGTCAGCAGAATCAGCTTGTGGTCACGGGTGATGCCCAGCGCACTGCGGGCTCCGCCGCCGGTTAGAATTTTCGGGTCCTTGAAGCCTTCGGCGGCGACATTCAGCGAGACACTGCCGTTCACCAGCAGCCGCGGGCCAGCCTGCAGTGCGCCCTCAATGCTGCCGCTCTGGTATCTGGCGCTGAATTCGCTCCCCGGAATCAGCTCTGCCAGCAGGTTGCGGTCATAGGCAAACACAATCCGCTTGTCGCCAGGGCTGTTCTTGAGCATTTTGCCGCCGCTGATAATATACCCGTAAGGGGCTTTGTAAGCCCCGTTAGTATAGGCATCAAAGAAAGTGCCGTTGATCGCTGCGACAGCTCCGCTGCGTTTGGCAATGCTGCCGAGCGCTTCCGTCTTGCCGACCGTATTGCCCGCAAGCACAGCATCAAGGTGGACTGAAGGATGCATCAGGGGAATGGTGACGGTCTGCACGCTGAATGATCTGGAGCCGACCTTGTATGTATGCTTCGCGCTGACAGCTGCCGGCGCATCCGGTTTAATCAGGGAGCCGCTTAACACCGGCAGAATTGCTTCTTCTCCGGCGGATGACAGGGTGACGGAACCCTGCTCTTTATTCCACTTCAGTGTAATTCCCATTGCCGTACTGACAACGGACAGCGGCACATAAGTTGTACCGTTTGCGCTGAAGGGCAGGGCAGTCAGGGTGACGGATTTCCCGTTGACGGTTGCCCGGGCCTGTCCTGCTTTAAGCAGAACGGAAGCTTTTTCCCCGGATATTTCAATCTCATTAGTACCAGCATTCAGAACCGAGCTGATTCCGAACAGGCCGTTCAGGAACCGAAGCGGGATATAGGACTGGCTGGCTTTGTCCACAAAGACGGCGTTTTTGGGGGCGGCAGAAGCAGATGCGGTTGAACCAGGCTGAAGGGACGGCAGGGCGGACAGCATAAGCAAGAGAATGAGGCAGACGGCGGTACATTTCTTAAACATGAACAGAATCTCCTTTGACTTCAAACGGTATTTCCTGTATATCAGGATGAATGTGGAACCTGCCCCAGAATGATGCATCCGGAGCCACTTAATCATAGCGCTGCCTATATATATCGTCAATTTACGGAGAAAGGGTTAATGTGTCCTGACGCATGCGTCCCGGCAGGCTTTTCGTATATAATTTAGGGAATCGATTTCAATCTGTAATAAAGGCGGTTGCACCAATGACAACAACGATAGGTCTAATCCGGCACGGCAGCACTTTATGGAATAAAGAAGGCCGTATCCAGGGACACACGGATAATCCGCTTGATGAGGAGGGCTTGCAGCAGGCAGCTGAAATCGCCGGCCGGCTTAGCGGGGAGGAGTGGGAGCTGATCTACTCCAGTGATATGCTCAGAGCGAGACAGACCGCTGAGATCATTGCTGCCAGGCTGGGCCTTCCGGTCGCAGGGCTGTTGCCCGGTATCCGGGAGATGCACGGCGGTCTCCTGGAGGGCACGACGGAACAGGAACGAGTGGAGCGCTGGGGCAAGGAATGGAGAACGCTTGAGCTTGGCCTGGAGACCAATGAGTCAGGCCGGCTCCGGGGGAGCAGGGCCATTGAGGAGCTTGCCGCGCGTCATCCGGGCCGGCGTATACTGGTAGTCAGCCACGGGGCGATTCTCCGGAGTACGCTTGGCGGACTTGTGCCCGGGCTGGATTTGAGCCGGCTGCTGAAGAATACTTCGCTCACCCGGATCATAAAGTCAGGCGGAGCCTGGACCTGTGACCTTTACAACTGTGTGGAGCATCACAGCATTTAACCGGGATCTGCGCTGCCGCTTGCACCATCCAAAAGATTCCATGGAGAATCAGACCCCGCCTGCCGATAATAAGCATAATACAGTTCACCTGACAGATTACGTCATTGCTTAATTAGAAGTAAAAGGGAGTGCTCCTATTCATGGAAGAATCGCGAAATTATATGTTTACTATATTCTCAGTTCTCCTCGCAGCAGTGACAGCCTACTCCGTTCTCCGGACCGGACGGAATTTCGCGGCCAGAAGCCAAAAAGCCCGTGCGCTGCGCACGAGCCTGATCATTCTTATGCTAAGCTGCGGATTATGCGGCATGCATCTGTTCGGCCTGCAGGCTGTACCTGGCTTTAGTCCGGACGGCGTCAGCCTGCTTGCCCCGCTGGTGCTTTACTCGCTGACCCTGGCTTTTTTGATCTGGCTGTTCCACCGTACAGGCCTGATCATGGCTGAAAGGGAACACCTTAAAGAGCTGGCTTACAGGGATAGCCTGACCGGGCTGTTCAACAAGAACGGCATGGATCATTTCTGGGATCACTGCAAGCCTAATGAGCAGCTGGCTGTATTATACCTCGATCTGAACCGCTTCAAGTCGATCAATGACAAGCTTGGCCATCATGCCGGTGATTTGCTGCTCCAGGCGGTCGGCGGCACGCTGCAGCAGTTTTCCTGCAAGGGAAAGCGGCATATTTTCCGGATTGGCGGCGATGAATTCGTCATCATTGCCAAGCGCTGCAGCTATAAAGAAGCCGAACAGCTTGCCCTAAAGGTCCTGGAGAGTACCACCCGCACCTACCAGCTGGAGCATCATGAGCTGTTCGTGTCGGCCAGCGTCGGCATTACGGCGAGCCAGGGACGGGTTGATCCCGGACGCCTGCTGAAGGAGGCTGATTCCGCCATGTACAATGCCAAGCAGCTGGGCAGAGGCCGGTATGCCGTCCACAAGCAGGGCAATGTCATCAAGCCGGTAAGCTGGCTGGGCAGCTCCAAAGCCAATTAAATGCAGTGCTTTAATACAAAGAGTCCGGGCAGCGCAGCCAGTTTACAGGCTGCAGCCCGGACTCTTTTTTACAGCAATATTACGCCTGTCTGTCGGCCAGCAGTCCGGCCAGCACATCCGGATAGTCAGTGATTATGCCGGCGACTCCGGCGGCTATCAGGGATTTCATCACTTCACGATCATTGACGGTCCACGGGTGGTAAACCTTGCCCTGCACAGCCGCCTCGGCTACGAATTCCGGCAATACGGCAGGATGATAGGCGTGCAGCGCATCCGCATTCAGGCTGTCCGCGTAGTCCCACGGACGGTACAGGCCCTCCGAATACAGAATCCCTGTGCGGATTTCCGGGGCAAGGGATTTACAATAGGCCAGCGAGTAGTGATTGAAGCTCGACAGCACCACACGGTCACTCATACCGTAATCGCGCACGGCGGCGATAACCTTTTCCTCCATCCCGGTATACAGGAATACCCCGTTCTTCAGCTCTATGTTGAGCACGGTATCCCGGTCCTTCAGCAGATCCAGCAGCTCCTCCAGCACAGGCAGACGTTCACCGGCGAATGCCGGCCCGAACCAGGAACCGGCATCCAGCTCCAGCAGCTCGCTAAGCGTCTTATCCTTAACCAATCCGTCAGCTCCGGCTGTCCGGCGAAGATGCTCATCATGTATAATGACCAGTCCTCCGTCAAGCGACATCTGGACATCTGTTTCAATTCCTGTAGCTCCAAGCTCAAGCCCTCTGCGGAATGCCGCCATCGTATTCTCCGGGCAGACTGCGGATGCGCCGCGGTGCGCAAAGTTGATGATGCTGTTCATACGTTGTTTTCCCTCCGGCTTATGGATTTCCTGCTCCTGCTTGCTGCAGGCATCTATTCTCTTATTCCACATCTCTGTACGAAACCCTGTCCGTCTCAATCAATTTGTGCCCCGGCCCGGGAGTTACGCCGAAACAATCTCGCGGATCGCTTCATGCACATGCTGAACCTCTGAGAAGGCCAGGGTGTATTCCCGATCCGATTTTCTGGCCGGGGCTATACCGGGAAGGAAGGGGATGGACAGAACGGGTGTATCGGCGCTGCTGAGGTAGATTTTGAGTGTGAGCTCGTTGACTTCCTCTTCATCTGCTGGAATGGCATCTGCAGGGTTTCCGCTGTGATTTTCAGTTTCAGGACGGCTGAGTCCATAGCTGTTTTTTCTGGCGCTGCTTGTGATCCGGCTTGTCTTGCTGACTTTCGTGAGGGTCAGGGCATTCTCGACGATCTCTGAACCCAGTATGGTGTCAAAAGTGTACAATTGCGCCGTCGCATGCTCTGCCTTGCCGGGACTACAGCTGCCGATGGCCAGCGTTCTGCCGGCTTCATCCAGAGCGATCATGTGCGACTGGTCGGGGGTGACGAACCGCCGGGGAAAATTTAAATTAAAGGAGCCGAGTGCACGGGCCAGCCTGGTCAGATTGGATGAGGAATAAGAGAGCCGGAACCTCAGCACCGCAGCCGCCAGCAGCAGGCTTACCCCCAGTACGGCGAACATGTACATCAGGAAGATCAGCATATTTACGCCTCCTACAAGTTTTGTGAAGGTTGCTAGTATTAGAATATGCCGGGGAAGCGTGAACAAATGCATAGCTGCGGACTGTGGAATCATTTATTCTTTTTTTGTAGGCCGCGAGAGGCGGTAATAAATCAGAGATTGCAGGAGATGATCGGCTTGATCGTAGACACACTGGGACATTTGCTTGAGAATGAGGCTGCTTACGGGGAGAAGATCCAGGCGGGGCTGCACTTTTTGCGGGATACGGATTTCAGCGGACAGGCGGCAGGACGCCATGAAGTTAATGAGAACATGTTCTATTTCATTAACGAATATGAAACAAAGGATGCCGGGGAATGCTTCTGGGAGGCGCACCGGATTAATCTGGACCTGCACTATATTCTTGAAGGTACGGAGCGGATCGGCTATGCAGCCATTGAACAGCTGGCGGTAAAAGAGGAATACAGTGCCGAGAAGGACGCGGTGTTCTTCACGGGTGAACTGCAATCAGCGGTAACCGCAGGGCCGGGGGCGCTGGTGGTCTGCTATCCGCAGGACGGCCATATGACCGGAATTGAAGCCGGCGGCAAGGAAGCGGTGCGCAAGGTTGTGCTGAAGATAAAGCTGTAGGATACAACTGCAAAGCATATGTTAAGGAGGGAGCCGGATAGGCTCCTTTTTGCGTTGTCCTTTTTGCGTTGTCCTTTTTGCGTTGTTACTGTGGTCGTCCAGGCATTTGTTTTTGCTTACAGGGATAAGGTACGATAACTGTAAGATACGGCATGATTATCATAATCCGTAGAAAAAGAACCACACGCACAAGGAGCCGCACTTATGAGCATCTATCTCGAGCTTCCGGATGTGGACAAGCATTTTCCGTTTCGCAGCCTCATCTGCGGCGGGGACGAGCTGTGCTATCCGCACTGGCATAAAGAAATCGAAATTATTTACGTAACTAAGGGAAGACTAAATCTGGGAATAAATGATACTCCAATCCGTATGGAGCAGGGAGAAGTGTAGTTTATCAACGGCGGGGACGTGCATTATTTTCTCGCTTCGCCGGAGAGCGAACGGGTAGTGCTCCAGTTCGACTTGAGCCTGTTTCAGGAGCTGGCAGCCACCTGCGGCAATGATTTCTCGCTGCGCGAGGTGTTCACGGCGATGGAGCATTCCAGCTCAGGCTGGCCCCGGGAAACGGCCGGGCGGATGATCTCCCTGATCGAAAGTATATATGAGGAGGACACCCGGCGCGGGGAAGGGTACGCCTATCTGATCAAAGCCCGTTTATTTGAGCTGCTGACGGTTATTTTGCGGGAAGTGCCCAGGAATAACGCCGGCAGGCTGCCGAAATTCTCGGAGGACACTTTGTCCCAGTCCCGGGAGATGCTGGAGCGGCTGGAGCGGATTTTTATCTATGTCGAGCAGCATTACCAGGAGCCGATTACCCTTAATGAGGTGGCCCGGCATATGGGCTTCAGCCCTTATTATTTTACCAAGCTGTTCAAAAAGCATACCGGCATGACCTTCGTCGCCTTCCTCAATGAATACCGGCTGAACAAAGCCAAATGGATTCTGCTCAACGAGGACCTGCCGATGTCAGCCGTAGCCGAGTCTGCAGGGTTTGGCAGCGTGAAGACGTTCCACCACTTTTTCAAGTCGGCAACCGGCATTTCGCCGCTCAAATACCACAAGACAATATTCAGGAATAACAGGGCAAGAATGCAGGAAGAAAGCGCTTCTCAGGATTTGTATGATTAGAGGCAGAGAGTTCACAACAAACGTTGGAGGGAAATAGAGAATGACCTTAAAAGTGGGGATTATCGGCTGCGGCGGCATCGCAACCGGCAAGCATATGCCGGCACTTAAGAAAGTGGAAGGCGCTGTCATGGTCGCTTTTTGCGATATCGTACCTGAACGGGCCGAGCAGGCCAAAGCGGAATTCGGAGATGAGAACGCAGCGGTTTACACAGACTATAAAGAGCTGCTGAAAGATACAACTATAGATGTAATTCACGTGTGTACCCCGAACATTTCCCATGCGGAAATTTCGATTGCCTCGATGGAGGCCGGCAAGCACGTCATGTGCGAGAAGCCGATGGCGAAGACGACCGCTGAGGCACAGGCCATGATTGATGCTGCCAAGCGTACCGGCAAAAAGCTGACAATCGGCTACCAGAACCGCTTCCGGTCCGATTCGGCTTACCTGTATAAGGTATGTGAAAACAACGACCTCGGCGAAATCTACTACGCCAAAGCCAAGGCCATCCGCCGGCGCGCGGTACCGACCTGGGGCGTATTCCTGGATGAGGAAGCACAGGGCGGCGGTCCGCTGATCGATATCGGCACCCATGCGCTCGACCTGACGCTGTGGATGATGGATAATTACAAGCCGAAATATGCGGTGGGCAATGCTTACCACAAGCTGTCCGGCCGCAAAAACGCCGCCAACGCCTGGGGTCCGTGGGACCCGGAGAAATTCACGGTTGAAGATTCGGCGATCGGCTTCATTACCATGCAAAACGGGGCGACCATTGTGCTTGAAGCCAGCTGGGCGCTGAATACCCTGGATGTCGGTGAAGCGAAGACAACGCTTTGCGGTACAGAAGGCGGGGCTGATATGGAAAAAGGCCTGCGCATCAACGGCGAAGAGTATGGCAAAACGTTCGAGAAGCACATCGGCCTGGATGCTGCCGGCGTAGACTTCTACGACGGTGCGGGCGAAGATCCGGCGCTGGTTGAAGCCACGCAGTGGATTGACAGCATTATTAATGATACAGAGCCGGTTGTTAAGCCGGAGCAGGCTTTGGTGGTAACCCGGATTCTGGAGGCTATCTACAAGTCGTCCGAGACAGGGATGCCGGTATTTTTTGAAGACTAAGCCCAAAATGAACATCAATTTAATCAATATAGATCCATTTAGGAGAGTGTCATAGAAGTGACAAGAGTAACCGTATGGAATGAGTACCGCCATGAGCTGCAGGAAGAGCGCATCCGCCAGGTGTATCCGCTGGGCATCCATGCGCAGATCGCCGGATTTCTTGAGGAAGCCGGGTTTGATACGGCAACTGCCACGCTGGATGAGCCGGAGCACGGTTTGACGGAAGAAGTGCTGAATAACACGGATGTACTGGTATGGTGGGGCCATATTGCCCATCAGGAGGTAAGCGACGAGATCGTGAACCGGGTCTATAACCGTGTGCTGCAGGGAATGGGGCTGATTGTGCTGCATTCCGGCCACATGTCCAAAATCTTCATGAAGCTGATGGGCACCAGCTGTGATCTGAAATGGCGCGAAGCGGGCGAGAAGGAACGCCTCTGGGTGATGGACCCGAGCCATCCGATTGCCGAAGGCATCGGCGAGTATATCGACCTGGAGCAGGAAGAGATGTATGGGGCACATTTTGATGTGCCGGCACCGGAGAGCCTGATCTTTGTCGGCTGGTTCGAGGGCGGAAACGTGTTCCCGAGCGGCTCGACCTACCGGCGCGGCAGCGGCAAAATCTTTTATTTCCAGCCGGGCCATGAATCCCATCCGACCTATTACCATAAAGAAATCCAAAAGGTTATCATCAACGGCGTAAACTGGTGCGCACCGACCAAGCGCGATTATCCGGTATACGGCCATTCCCAGGCTCTGGAGCCAATTCGCGAAAAGGTGGGCGTATAAATGAAATTAGGTGTATTTGATCCCGTATTCGGCAGTTTGACTCTTGATGAGATGCTTGATAAAATCGCAGCCGCAGGCTTGAATGCCGTTGAAATCGGCTCAGGCGGCAACCCCGGCAATCCGCACTGCCCGACTGACGAGCTGCTGGCCAGCGAGGAAGCACGCAAGGCTTACCTGGAGAAGTTCACCAGCCGCGGCATTATGATCAGCGCGTTCAGCTGCCACAACAACCCGATTTCGCCGGACAAAGAGGAGGCCCGTCAGGGTGACGAGATTCTGCGCAAGTCGATCAAGCTGGCTTCGCTGATGGGTGTTCAGGTCGTTAATACGTTCTCGGGCACTGCCGGAGACAGTGACGACGCTAAAGCGCCGAACTGGCCGGTTACACCTTGGCCGACTGTGTACAGCGATATTCTGACCTGGCAGTGGGAGCAGAAGCTGATTCCGTACTGGAAAGAGATCGGCCAGCTGGCAGAGGAGCATGGTGTGAAAATCGGGATCGAGCTGCACGGCGGCTTCCTGTGCCATACGCCGTACACGATCCTGAAGCTGAGAGAAGCGACCTGTGATGCGATCGGAGCTAACCTTGATCCGAGCCATCTGTGGTGGCAGGGGATTGATCCGGTCGGCGCAATCAAGATCCTTGGCAAAGCCGGAGCGATCCACCACTTCCATGCCAAGGATACCTATCTCGATCAGGACAACATTAATATGTACGGCCTGACTGACATGCAGCCTTACGGCGATGTGCAGACCCGGGCGTGGACTTTCCGCTCCGTCGGCTGCGGCCACAGCCTGTCCGAATGGTCGGATATTATGAGCGCGCTGCGCACCTACGGCTATGATTATGTGGTAAGTATCGAGCATGAGGACCCGCTGATGTCGGTAGACGAAGGCTTCCAGCGTGCCGTAACCAACCTGCAGTCGATCCTGATCCGCGAGCAGCCGCTGGATATGTGGTGGGCTTAAATAGTGTAAAGAAGCCGTTCCCGGGAGGGACGGCTTTTTCACTTATAGCTATCTAAAGGAACTGAAAAAATAATCAACTTTGCGTCATCACTGGAGTAATCAGGAACAGAGCAGACATGGTTGAATCCTCTGGAAGTACGATAATGGGACTGGTTTTCCCTGCATATTTTATTCGGATATTCGCGCAATCACTGTTACGAAGCATATCAATAAAAAACTTTCCGTTCAGCGATATGTTAAATCCCTCTCCGCTCATCCCTAGTAAGAAAATTTCATTTTTGACATCCCCGATTTCGGCAGTTCTGGACAATAGTTTTAATGTATCTGAAGCGGCTGCCAGCCGGATAACGTTGTCAATAGCCATTACTGTCACACATTCAACTGCTTTTAACAAACTTGCTTTATTAACTAAAATTTCACATAGATAAGACTGGGGGATTATATTTTTTATGGAGGGAAAAGTTCCTTCAATAAGAGCAGATTCGACTTTCAGGCCATTTGTCATAAGCCTCACTCTGTTATTACGCACTTCAATCTCAGTCACATCATCTGCGTCACTTAACATCTTAGATACTTCATGCAGATTTTTAGCTGGAATAATTGCGGTAAAGCTGCCGGCTGTATAACCTTCTACATGCAAGGTTCGGGAAGCAAGGCGGACTCCGTCAGTAGCAGTAAGGTTTAGGAGATTATTATGGAACTCGAGGAAAACTCCTGTTAATATGGGTCTGGTTTCGGACGTGGATGCGACTATGGCTACCTGCTTAATTGCTGACCTTAACAAAGCATTATTCACTTGCAGTTTACCAGCTGAAAGCCCTCCACTATTATCAAAATAAGGATATTCTGCTGAGTCCATACCGCATAAACGTATTTGAGTATTCCCCGATTTTATGGAAAGAATCAGTTGCTCTTTAGTCTCAAGTACAACTATTTCATCATTTAGTTTATGAATAACGTCGTAAAAATAACGTGATGGTATAACGAGACTTCCTGTTCTTTTTACAGCCATAAAAACACCGTTTTGAGGAATCACGGACTGTACGCTCATGCTCGTATTACTTGCAGTAAACCTAAGTTCGTCCGCACCTGCTTGAATAAATATCCCATGAAGTATGGGTATTGGACTATTCACTGCTATTGCTTTTATTACATGTCGAACTGCATTTATAAGAGAATCTTTTGTTATCTCAACCAGCAAAGACCTCACCTGCCTCGAACAAATTTATTGTGAATAGTGGGACTCAAGAACGGTCCGGATCACCTCCGAACGGGAAAGGTCATTGTCCTTGCAATACTCCTCAATTTTTCCCCATATTTCCTCGGTTAAAGTCAGTGATACTTTTTTAGTTACACCTATAGGTTTCCTCCCTGAACCCTCTCGAAGACCGCCCCTCGAAAAAACAAAACCTAACTGACCTTCTTTATTAGAGACACCAACTTTAATATTGTTATCGTTCAATCTAATACACCTCTTATTTGATTAAGGTAACTTAATTCAATTCCGCTTCATACTTATCTTATCATACCCTTGTTTTGGTTTACAATATTTTCAAGCGCTTTATCTATACAAATATAAAAAAACCACTCCAGGGCGGGAGCGGCTGAATCATTTCAACTTTTTAGGCTAATCCGTCTTTCTTCTGATTCTTCTTATTAGACACTACCGCTCCTTCACAAACTTGCTGCGGAAGGCCGAAGGGGAGAGCCCCTCTTTCTTGGAGAAGCAGGAGGAGTAGTGGGAGACATGATGGAAGCCGACTTCCTCGGCAATACGCGCCACAGACCAGGAGGTCTGGAGCAGCAGCCGCTTGGACTGTTCGATCCGGTAATATTGCAGGTAGGCCATCGGCGTCATGCCGAAGACCTTCAGCATGCTTTTGGCCAGATAGTTCGGGTGGTAGTTCAATTCCTTTTGCAGAACAGGATTGGTGAGGTCGTGCATGTAATTGTTCCGGATATACAGCTCAATCTGCTCTGCCAGATGGATTGCGGTTGCATCGCTCGGTGAAGCCAGGCTGCGGTCCAGATGCTGCAGGAAGGATTGAAAGCTGGCCTGCCGGCGCCAGTTGCGAAGGGATTTCGGCTCCGATTCCTGCTCAAAAAATAACTCCAGCAGCTCCATTGCCTTGGCGGAGATCTTCAGAAGTCTCGGCAGAAAGATGGAACAGAGATCGGTGTGATGGACATAGGCTTTATTCTTGTGCTCCTCAAACAGGAGCTGCTGATTAAGGAGGCACTCATTCATATCGGCACATTCCTGCCAGCTGCCAAAGGTCTGGAAGTGAATCCAGATGATTTCGGTGGGCACAGTGCAGGGGGCGAACCCGTAATGGTGGCCGTCCGGCAGGAGGATTACGCCTTCACCTGCACCCAGCTCACGCAAAATACCATTTTCCCCGACCGGCAGAAGGCCTTTGACAACCACGATTAAATCAAACACCCCAATGCAGTTGCGGTCTATGTGATAATCACCAACCTCGTATGACGCATGCCCGCAGTCCACAAAATAGGGAATCGGGGGCGAAATAAAATGCAGGATGGGCGCGTTCATTGAATAGGCTCCTCCATCTCCATAGGTTGCAATTATGAAAAAGCACTCCGGCTTGCCTTGCCTGTTTCACCCAATGTATCCCAACTTCTGGCATAAGTAAAGAACTATGATTAACAGTGAAAATATATAATCAATTATTCTTTTTTTGAACTATTTATTTTACGGGCAGGCACTTCCGGGCTCTTCCGGTTTCCATAGCACCCTCTTCCGCCTAAAAAGATTGAAATTTTATAAATATAGGTTGTAATATCGGTTTTTCAATTGAAATGGGGGGTGCTAAAATGAAGTAAGCGCTTCCGTAACGGGGAGGGGAAGAGCAGCAACATTCAATTAAACCAGGGGAGATCACTAAGCTTGGATTCTTTGTTAAACGATTATCTTGAAGCTTGAGCCGTTGTAAGGAGGGAGGAATTTAACCTGATTTCAGGCAGAACACGGTTTGAACCTTTGAAGCATCACGTTTCTTTTGATAATTGCGTTATAAAGATCAGAGTTGAAAATATACTGTAGGGGAAAAGTGCCAGGGTCTGTAAAGCTGCAGAGAGGACTTTTGCTTTCGATTTTATTTAAACGTTTAACAAAAAGGTTGGGCTAATGATTTCAAGGTGAATATGAAGGCTGGCCGGGTAAACGAAGTAAATGATGAGGGGAGATCAGAAATATGAAAACAGCAAAAAAACTGGGAGCAGGTCTTATCCTGACTGCATTAATGGTAAGCGCCGCCGGTTGCGGGAATAACGCGGCAGACACGGAAAACTCAGGAAATAAGGGAAACACAGGCAACACGGCAACTAAAAGTGCGGAGCCGGCCAAAACCTCAGAGGCCTCTGCTGAAAAGGTTAAAATCGTCTACTCCATGTGGGGTAGTGCCGCAGAAGGGAATACAACCCAGAAGGTGGCTGACCGGTTCAATGCCTCGCAGGACAAAATCGAAGTCGAGGTGCAGGCAATCCCTTGGGAGAACTACATGACGAAGCTGAATACGCTCGCCACGGCAGGCCAATTGCCGGACACAGGAATGCTGAAGGAAGACGGAGTTATCCAGTGGTCCTCTGAAGGTATGCTGAACGATGTAAGCGCTATGTATGAGGGCAGTGACAGCAAGCCGCTCGACAGCCTGGCTTACAAACATAAAGGCAATACCGTGGCCTATGCGGCCGCCAATGAAATTCTCCTGCTCTACTATAACAAAGATATGTTTGATAAAGCAGGTGTTGCGTACCCTCCGGCTGTGCTCGATCAGGCCTGGACCTGGGATCAGTTCGTAGAGACGGCCAAGAAGCTGACCATTGACAAGAACGGCAAGCATCCCGGCGAGGATGGCTTTGATGAACAGGGTATCGTCCAGTTCGGCGCTTCCGTCGAAAATCTTCCGTGGCAGCTGGAAGCCTGGACGCTCAGCAATGGCGGGGGCTTCTATTCCGAAGACGGTTCAGAGGTACGGATCGGCGAAGACGCCAGCATGGAAGCCATTCAACGGGTGGCTGACCTGTACCTGAAGGATCACGTTGCTCCGCTGTCCGTGGGTCAGACCGATGACGGCATCCAGCGTACAGTCATTGCCGGTACAGTCGCTATGGCAACGAACGGGCAATGGAATGTGGGAACCAGCCTGAATTCGGCCAAGGAAGAAGGGCTGAATTATGGCGTAGCCGTCCTGCCTTATATGAAGGATAAGGTAACGATCAGCACAGGCGGCGCCAACGTCGTCTTCTCCCAGACCAAGCATCCGAAGGAAGCGATGGAATGGCTGAAATGGTACAACTCGGAAGAAAACAACTGGGAGCTGATCTCCTCGGGTATCTGGATGCCGACGCTGGATAAGTGGTATAAGGATGAGACGCTCACCCGCAAATGGGTGGAAAATCCGAACTTCCCGCCATACGACGAATACAAGTCCGCGGTAGTTGATTATGCCCAGTCCCCTGCTGCAAGACCGGCTGCGTGGTTCTATACGAACTATACTACAGACTTCAATACGCTGCTCGGCTCCGTTCTGGGTGATGTCTGGACCGGAAAAACGACGGCCAAAGAAGCGATCACCAAAAATCTTGAAGCGCTGAAAGCCGTACACGCAGGCAACAAGTAAAGAATAGAGGGCTGGCTGCCGGCATTGCTGTGCGGCGGCCAGCCTCCACTTGTGAGGGAGTGCGAGATATGGAAACCATTACTAAGCTGCAAAAACGCCGTCCCCGTATGCGATCCCGCATACATGCCAGCGAGGCGCGTACCGCGTACATCTGTCTGATTCCTGCCTTTCTGGGACTGATCTTCCTGACTTATCTGCCGCTTGCCGGAGTGCTGGGGATCAGCCTGACGAACTGGACGGGGCTGAAGAGTCCTGAGTTTATCGGCTTTGATAACTATATCAAGCTGTTTACAACGGACCCTTATATTAAGGATTCGATTATTGCGACGATTTATTTTGCTATCCTTTCGGTAGCCGGAAGCATGGTCTATTCGCTGTTTATTGCCATGCTGCTTAACCGTAAAATTCCGGCGAGGGGCTTTTTCCGGGCTGTCTTTTATGTGCCGTATGTACTGCCTGCTGCAGCGATCTATGTAGGCTGGTCGTGGCTTTACGAGGGGAATTTCGGCTTCTTTAACTATTTGCTCTCTGAGCTGGGCCTTAATAAAATCCTCTTTATCGCGGATTCCAGCTATGTCGTTCCTTCGCTGTCCCTGATTTCGGTCTGGCTGTCGGGGAATCTGATCGTTATTTTCCTCGCTGGTCTGCAAAATGTTCCGGTCGTCTATCATGAAGCTGCCGAGATGGATGGAGCGAATGGTTGGAAGCGCTTCCTGCATATCACCCTGCCGTGCATGACGCCGATCATTTTCTACAACCTGCTGATGAGCCTGATCGCCAATCTCCAGATCGTTACACCGGCGCTGGCCTTAACCAATGGCGGCCCGGGCAACTCATCGCGCTTTCTGACTTATCTGATGTATGATCAGGCCTTTGTGAATTACCGGCTCGGTTATGCCTGCGCAACGACCCTGATTATTTTCGCCATCCTTGCCGTGTTTACTACCGTGCTGTTCAAGACGTCGAACCGGTGGATTTTTAATGAAGGAGGCGACGACAAGTGAGTGTAGCAGCATACGGCAGACTAAAAAGCAAAAAACGCAGACACAGGGCAATGAATATCCTGACCTTTGCCGTTGTCATTTTATTTGCACTGATCGCATTTTTCCCTATCTGGTGGATTTTTCGCACCTCACTCATGACCAATGCGGAGATCTATCAGTATCCTCCCTCGCTGCTGCCTCAGAACTGGCTGTTCTCCAACTATGAGAAGACGCTTGAGGTCTTTAAATTCTGGAAGTACCTGTGGAACACGATGGTCATTATCACTCCCTCCTGTCTGGCAGGGACCTTTACGGCTACGCTGTGCGGATATGCCTTTGCAAGGCTGCGGTTCAGAGGAAAAAGCCTGCTGTGGGCGCTCTGCGTAGGCTCGATGCTGCTGCCGGCCATGGTAACACTCATTCCGCTGTATATCGGCTGGACGCGGGGACTGGGGTTCAATGACAGCTACTGGCCGCTGATTCTGCCTTACTTTTGCGGGGGCGGGGCCTTTAACATCTTCCTGATCCGCCAGTTTATTGTGTCGATCCCGCGCGAGCTTGATCAGGCTGCAACCATTGACGGCGCCGGCTACTTCCGGATCCTGTTCAGCATCATCATGCCGGCGATCCGCCCGGCCATGATTGTTGTCGCGCTGTTTATCTTCATCGGGCTATGGAACGATCTGCTCCAGCAGATGATCTACATTAACTCCAGCGATAAATATACGATTGCGCTCGGGCTGACCAACTTCAGGGGCCAGCTCAAAAGCGACTGGCCGCTGACAATGGCTGCGACCTGTCTGTCGTTTGCGCCGGGCGTCCTTTTTTACCTGATTGGTCAAAGGTATTTCGTAGAGGGCATTACGCTCACCGGATTAAAAAATTAGTCCGAACGGGAGGTTATAATGGGAATGATTACACGAAAACTGAAGCCGCTGGCGGTTGCGCTGCTGATGCTTGTCCAGGCAATCCCTCTGTATG
Source organism: Paenibacillus sp. fava2 (assembly GCF_058313675.1). Lineage (NCBI taxonomy): Bacteria > Bacillati > Bacillota > Bacilli > Caryophanales > Paenibacillaceae > Paenibacillus > Paenibacillus sp. fava2. Next base: position 1,289,956 of record NZ_CM177755.1, read on the forward strand.
CAGGTGCAGAACCCCTGGCAGCCGCTGCAGTAAAGAACGACATCTCCAATGCCAGCCTGTCTGCCAAAGTCGGTGATCTGGGCCAGATTGAGGAGCTGTACATCAACAATAATCCCGTCAATAAAAAAGGGGCACCGATCAATTTTGTGCTGCCGAACACGACCTCACCGCAGAATGATGTCCAGCACCAGTGGATGGGTGAGATGATTTTTTCGTACCGTACAGGTGACAGCGGGCAGTTCCCCGATAACAGAGACGGCTTCACAGAAGTGGATACCAATAAAACACTGGCCGCCGGCGGATCAACCAAGGTTTCCACCATCAACCCGGATAACCCCTATATCAAAAAAACAGCCTCAGCTGACGGCAAAAAGGTTGAAGTCAACTTTCTGGGACAAAATCTGGATTCAACCGCCCAGCGGGTGATGAAAGGCTTTGACGTCAAGTCGGTATTCGATATGGATACTGAAGACGGTTCGCTGCTGTGGGAAATCACGCTGAAGAACAAGAGCAGCAAATATATTGAATTCGGTGATATCGGCCTGCCGATGCCCTGGAACAACAAATACCGGACCTTATCCGATACTTATGATGACCGCGTAACCGTGCATAATTTTGCCGGCGCAGACAGCGGGTATTCCTATGCGATCCGTACCAGCGGCGAGGGTAACTTCATGCTGTTCAGCCCTGTACCGGAGAGCGGCGCGCGGATCGAATATGTGGACTACTGGATGCAGGAAAGCGGAGAGCTGCGTGCCGGCAATACCTTCGCGAACTGGACCGGCGACAGCGGCGGCTGGTATCCGGGGCTGAATGTGCTATACATCCACTCGAAGGATATCCGGAAGACCGGTCGCGGCTATTACACCGATGCTTCCAGCCTGGTGCTGGGACCGGATCAGGAGCAGACATACAAGTTCAAATTCTCCGCTGTCCGGGCAGGCGACAATACGCCGCAGGCTAATGCCCAGAGCCCGAATAACAGCTCCACCTCGATGGAGGACCGTGAGGCCAATCTGCGTTCCATCCTGTACAAGTCAGGCATGATCGATGCGGTAGCGGTCCCCGGCTTTCAGACAGCGATTAATATGCCAGCCAAGCTGGATCTGCACTATGACGACAGTCTTATCGACGTACAATCGATCGATATCCAGAATGTTGACGAGAACGATCCGTTTGACGAAGAGCATATCCCGGACATCAAGCCCGGCAGGACTAGAGCAGAGATGGTCAACAATTCCCGAACCGGCCGCGGCCTGGCTGACGGGAATCCGGGCTACGATGAAGCCTACGAGTTCGTAGAGACGAAGATAGTTGACGGTGAACAGCATCATATCTATTCGCTGAAGTTCGGTTCCATCGGCAATAACAGTGTACGTGTGAATTACAAGCTGAAGGTTGGCAATGAATGGGTCGATAAATTTACCCAGTATGAATTCAATGTGCTGGCCGAGCTGGACCAGACGTCACAGGCCCATTCCGCATTTATGGTGGAGCAGACGCAGGATAAGGACCCGAAAAGTCCGACGTACGGCAACTATTTTGACTGGTATCTCACCGGCGGCCTCGACAAGAACACCAGCCACTGGGGGGATGACTGGAGCCACGATAATATCAATTTCATGACGATGAAAAATGTGCTTGATCCCGATCCCGCTGAAATCAGTTCCATCGAAACGTACCTGATCGACTTCATGTGGGAACGTTATATGAAAAATACACAGAACAGCTATACGGTAGCGAACTATCTCAGAGATTCGGGGGCTTTTACGGATAAAGAGCAGCCGTATACCCGGGCGTTCTCGGAAATGATGGAAGCGACCGGCTTCTTCAACATGTACCGGATTCAAAAGGCTTATCCAAGCCTGATTGAGTACCGGGAGTCCCCGCAATTTTATCTGGAAAAAGCCTACGGCATCTACTACAACCGGGTGTCCAGCGGAGCAATCGGATTCTACGGCGAGCAGCAGATCCCGGATATGATTGAGGCGCTGAAGGAAGAGGGCATGCTGACCGAATCGGCCAATCTGCAGCGGAAGTTCGCTCTGGACAAAGGCCGGAATATGACCAATGCCAATTATCCTTACGGTTCCGAATTTGAGTATGATAACACCGGTGAAGAAGGCGCTTATGCGGCGGCCAAGGCGCTGCGCACCTATTATCCGAACGACGGACGCGCAGCCGCTGCTGAACAAAGCATGGAAATGGCAGACTGGAAGACACGCGCCATGCGCGGTATTCAGCCAACCTGGTTCCATTATTCCGTACCAGTATTCCGCGGCGGTGAAGGCTGGTGGAACTTCCAGTACACCGCCTCACTGGCAGGCTATATTATGGATGACTGGCTGCGCTATGAGGATGACGGCAGGTCGGAGGAGCAGACCGCGATCGCCCAGCAGCGCAACTATGCAGCGAAGATTTCCAACTTTAATGCCGTCAATATGGGGCAGATTGCTGCACAGTCTGTGGGCAGCACCTCATGGAGATATTCCATGTACAAGGGAGGAACGGGCACCAAGGATGTATTTGATGGCGGCTCGCGGGTGATGAATAACGGCTGGAATGATTTTTCCGGCGAAGCGGAGGAAGGCCTGTACGGTTCCCTGCTCAGCATCAGCGCCGATATTGTGACTGATCCGGTATTCGGGCTGTTCGGATACGGAGCTCTGGTTACGGATGGAGGGGACAGCTATCAGATCACGCCAAAAGACGGGTTCGGCAGACGGATCAATCTGCTGGATGAGAAGATGTATTTGGTCTCCGGGAACGATAAGGTGACAAGCGCGGACATCCGCAAAGACGGTAAAGCTTTTACCCTGCAGTTTGAGAATACGGCGGAGAAGGAGCATGCATCGCGGATTACCTTTGACGGGGCGGGCATCGGGAACGGCTACTATACAATGAAGCTGGATGGTGCAGATGCCGGACAGTTCTATGTACAGAACAATAAAGGTACGGCCATGTTCCATATGAGCAGCGCAAAGACGGCTGAACTGGTCATCGAAAAAGCGGATACCGGCGAAAATGAAGCTCCGCAGGTGACTGCAAAAGTTGCGGTGGAAAAGCCGCAGGCGCTGATTCCGTTTATGCTTAACGGCATTGTAACCGATGATGGTGCGCCGGGCGGCACCCTCACCTACCAGTGGGAGATTGTCAGCACGCCGGAAGGCGGCAAGCTCACTTTCAATCATCCGAAGGCAAACATTACACAGGCTACGGGTTCAAAAGAAGGCACCTATACGTTACGGCTTACCGCAGGTGACGGGGCGAAGACCGGCTCCGGCGAGGTGACCTTCCAGCTGGCTGCGCCGCCTGAGAAGCAGCCTCCGCAGATCAGCCAGGTGACTGCCGTACAGGATGTCGCCAATAACAGCATCGTCATATTATCCGGCACAGCCATTCCCGATCCGGTGCACAGCGCCGTATTTGAGCCGGAGCTGACCTATGCGTGGACGGTTAAGCAGAAGCCGGAGGGTGCGGGTGAGGTTACTTTTGTAGCCGGTAACAAGGAAACGGCCTATGCCCGCATCAGCAAGGCAGGCACCTATGTGTTTACCTTTACCGCGTCAGACGATGACAAACAAGGCAGCAAGGATGTCACGATTGAAATTAAAGAAGATGCTGTGGACGCCTACCGGGCACTCAGCACAGTAACCAAAAAGGACACAGCTCCGGTTCTTCCGGGTAAGGTGAATGTCCTGTCGGAAGACGGATATGGGGAGCGGGATATTCAGTGGGAGGCCATTGATCCGGCCAGCTATGGAGCTGCGGGTCAGTTTGAAGCCAACGGCACAGTCACAGATAGTGATATTGAGGTTCGTGCTACCGTATATGTTGTGAGTTCGGGGCTGTCCAATGCCGCGCTGACCGCTAAGCCGTCCGCCAGCTTCTCCGGCGGCGACGGGTATCCGGAAGCGATGAACAACGGCATTGAGCCAAAAAGCTCAGGTGATTTCTCGCCGAACCGCGGGGCACCGAACAGCGCCTGGCATAACTGGGGCCGGGAAGGAGATCCGGCCTGGGTCACGTATGAATGGGAGCAGCCGTTTCTCGCCTCCTCCATGGATGTCTACGTATTCCAGGACGGCGGCGGAAACTTCCGTCCGAAGGAAATGCAGCTGATGCTTCGTGACGGGGACGGCAAATGGTATACCCCGAGAGCCGTGAAGGGGCTAGGCAATGAGCTTAACAAATACAACACAACCACCTTTGAGCCTGCTTATATTACAGGCGTGCGGATGGATATGAAGCCGGCTGCCAATGGAAGCGGGATTCTGGAATGGAAGGTCTACGGCTATACAGGCGCAGTAGATAAGGCAGAGCTGATCAAGCTGTATAACTATGTTAATACTTTGAACGCTGCAAACTTTGACGCACCGGGTCTTGCACCGGTTGAAGCGGCCAAGGCTGAAGCTTCCGCTGTCATTAAAAATCTGGCTGCCACAGACGGCGAAGTTACCCATGCGCTGGAGAAGCTGCTGACCGACTTGCGTCTGCTCAGTCCGCGCGATAACAATATGGCCTATCTGGCCAATGTATCATCCAGCTATACCTCGCCATGGGAAAGCCTTGCCGCAGTGAATGACGGCAAAAAAACAGGCACTAACCTGTCGCACTGGGGAACCTGGGGCAATGCAGGGGCAGCGGAATGGGTGCAGTATGACTGGCCGCAGGGCGCTGTCATCCAAAGCTCCAATCTGGTGCTGTGGTCAGATGCAGGCGGAATCACCCCGCCGACCAAGTACGTCTATTCCTACATTCCACTGAACAGCGTAACGAATGAATGGGTCACAGCCGGAACAGTCACCGAGGGCATCAAGGTGGTTGAGCATAATCCTGCAGAATCCGTGAACCCGTACGAGTTCGATCCGGTGCTTGAGGTTAAGGCGCTGCGGGTTACGATGACGAAGCAGTCAGCAGCAGGGGATAATGGCGTAGGCTTATGGGAATGGGAGGTGATCCGTCCGGAAGGGCAGAAGCAGGATCAGGAGCCGCCGTCTGCTACAGAGGTTAAAGGTGTAGATGTCAGTGAAGCCGATACTAAGGACGGAAAGCTCACAGGCGTAACCTCCGCGATGGAATACCGGAAACAGGGAGCGGATGCCGGGATCTGGACGGCCATCGCAGGTATAGAGGTTACAGGACTTGGCACGGGAACCTATGAGGTGAGATTCAAGGAAACGGCAACGCATCACGCGAGTCCATCCCTTGAAATCGTTATTGGCAGTCCGGCAATAGAGCCGACAGCGACACCAACGCCGACAGCGACGCCAACGCCGACGGCAACACCGGAGCCGACAGCGACGCCAACGCCGACGGCAACACCGGAGCCGACAGCGACGCCAACGCCGACGGCAACACCGGAGCCGACAGCGACGCCAACACCGACTGCAACACCGGAGCCGACAGCGACGCCAACGCCGACGGCAACACCGGAGCCGACAGCGACGCCAACGCCGACGGCAACACCGGAGCCGACAGCGGCGCCAACGCCGACGGCAACACCGGAGCCGACAGCGACGCCAACGCCGACGGCAACACCAGAGCCAACAGCGACGCCAGTGCCAACAGCGACACCAGTGCCATCCTCGCCGCCGGCAACAGTGTACGTACCTGCACCTTTGACCAACACAGTTGAAGGAGCGGTGGTTAAGATTGGAGCACTGAAGCCGGATACGGTGACCGGCATAGCTGCAGGGTTAGCTGTCAGTCAGGAAGACCTCAATAGAGCACTGTCGGGTGCCAAGGCAGACAGCAATGGAATAAAGACCATAAGAGTGCAGGTTCCAGTTATGGCAGGGGGAAGCGGATATACGATTGAGCTACCTGCCGCTGCACTGCGCTCGGATATAGCAGATGTGCTAATAGAGATCACAACAGGCTTTGGAACGATACAAGTATCTTCGGCGATGCTGGATAAGGCGGCTGCTGCGGATGCCAAACATGTTGAATTGACTATTGGAAGCGCCGGCGCGGCTACGCTTGATCCTGTTACCCAAAGCATGGCCGGCAGCAGACCAATAATCAATTTGGCTGTCAAAATAGACGGAACAGTAGCAGCTGGGAACAGCCTGAATGCACCGGTGGAGGTGCGGATTCCATATCTTCCAGCGCTTAATGAACTGGCTGCTTCCGCATTTCTGACAGTCTGGTACGCTGATGCAGACGGAAAGCCCGTTCAGATCAGGCACGCTAAATATGATGCTGTTAAAAAAGCAGTAGTGTTTACAGCTACACAGCCGGGTACGTATGCCGTTGCCTACACCAAAAAAAGCTTCGAAGATGTAGCGCCAAATGCATGGTACCAGCCGGCGGTGGAAATGATGGCCTCCAAGGGCTTCATAGACGGCACCTCGTCTACAAGCTTTAGCCCGGACAGCACAGTTACAAGAATTGAGTATCTGGCGTGGCTGGTAAGAACACTGGGCCTGACAGCGGAATTCAATGCGAACTTCAATGATATTCATGCAACTAACCAGTATTATGAAGAAATTGGAATTGCCAGAGCCCTCGGCATTACGGTAGGCTCCGGCGGCAATTTCAATCCCGGTGCGGAGATCAGCAGACAGGATATAGCTGTAATGACCATGAGAGCGTTGCGTGCAGCCGATCCGGCATTACAGACCGGTACCTCCGGAGATCTCAAGGAATTCAAAGACAGCGGCCAAGTCGCCGCATACGCAGCGGAAGATCTGGCTGCGATGGTTGAGCTCGGATTCATTAACGGGCAGGGCAATGCAGCCCTGAATCCTAAGGGCGTGACCACCAGAGCCCAGGCTGCGCAGGTGCTGTATAAGATTTATCAGCAGCTGCAATGATGGGCAGCCAGCAATAAATAAAGCGGCTTTGCTCCCGTGTTACGGGACCAAAGCCGCTTCTTTTTGTCTGCTGCTACAGCTTCTTGTAATAAAGCACCGTTGTGTCCAGTCCGCCCTCAGCGGAGATAGCGAAATCGGGGATTCTGCCAGCCTCTATGTATCCGCGCGAAAGATAGAGCAGGTTCGAAGGATCGCCCTCCCGCGTATCAAGGACGATCAGGGTCCGGCCGTGGGCAGCCGCAGCCCGCTCAGCCGCATCAATCAGCATGCCCGCGATGCCCTTGCGGCGGTGATCGGGATGTACCATCAGCTTGGCCAGCTCGGCCCGGTGTGCTCCATTCGGCTTAAGTGCCAGATGGAGCTGAACGGTGCCGGCCACCGCTTCACCATCCATAGCAACCCAGAGGAGTACACCGGGACCGTGCACGCCCTGCCAGTATGCAGTGGCTTCATCTTCAGCGAGCGGCGGCAGAAAACCGATCGAAGCGCCGTCCTCCACAGTGTCGGTCAGCAGCCTGCTTAATTCGTGCAAGACAGGCGGCGTTAAGCCGTCCAAAGGAATTACAGAAATAGGTTCGCTCATGGTATAAGTCCTCTCTGATTATCGAATGAAGGGATACAATCCTTTTATTTTTTTACATAAGATTCATTATACCTGTGTCATTAAAGTTTACAAATATATTTTTTGTCAGTGAACTGATGATATATCTGTGTCAAATATAAAGGTGATTCTGACGGGCTTTTTGACTCCTTAACCGGTTCGCAGAACAGGAGATGCTAGAGATTTATACTGATTTTTCCCATGCAGCGCCTGAGGTTATCCCTTATAATAAATGAAATTTAAAGCCTTCCAGGGGGGATGAAGAATGCGGCGGTGGAACAATCTTACCTATCAGAGCAAGCTGATGCTCGCCTTCTTCCTGTTAGGTATTATCCCGTCAATGGTCATTGGCACGATGGCGTACTTCAAATCGGTCGGGACACTGGAAGCGCGGGTGAATGAGGATCTGGGTGTGATTGCCGGCCAGCTGAATGCAGCGATCCAGCGGCAGGTTGAGGATGTGGACCGGTTCAGCACCTTTCCCTATTTTACACCGGAAATCTTTCAGATTCTGAATCAGCCGTATGTGCCGCGCGACCAGTGGAGCTATCAGGAGATTGAGAGCCAGCAGCAGTTTGCCAAGCTTCTTGTCACGTATCCTTCGATCTTTTCCACGATTCAGGGCCTCGTCTTCTACAGCAGCACAGGCAATACTTACGGGTACAGGGTCAGCGACAGGTCCTCCATTAATGAGGCAGTCAATCCGGAGAAAGAGGAGTGGTATCAGGAGACGCTCAGCCGTGACGGCGGCATCGCCATATCCGGTCTCCGGCTGGAACGGCAGTTCAACAGTGCGCCATTTCAGACGATCACGGCTTCGCGCGTCCTGCTGAATGATGATTTTACGGCAGCGGGGGTGGTGGCGGTGGACATCCGGCCGGATTTTATGGACAAGATTGTCCGCTCCTTTCAAATGGAGAGCATGCATGTAATGGTTGCTGATGAAAAAGGGGAGCTGATCTACTCTACGCATACGGCAGATAACCAGCGTTTTCTCAGCGCAGCCAGAGACCAGGCCGTTCACACCGGTACGGCACGGGGGATGATTACCGTTCCTGCACTTGGCGACGGGCTGGAAGCAGCTACCGGCGTGTATGCCTACAGTGAATACCTTGGCTGGACCAGTTATCTGCTGATCGACCGCGACGAGCTGCTGGAAGATGCCAACGTTATCCGGAACTTCACAATGATTCTGGTGCTGATTATAACGGTATTGGCAGGGCTGCTGTCGCTGCTGCTGGCCCGCGGGCTGGCGAGGCCGATCCGCAGCCTGATCTCCTCCATGCGGGATGTAGAGCGGGGGCTGTTCGTCACTCCGGCGGCACCGCCGGTGCGGGGCGAAATCGGCCAGCTTCATCTCAGCTATGTCACCATGGTGAAGCGGCTCGGTATACTGGTCGAATCCATCGAAGAGAAGGAGCGGCAAAAAAGAGAAGCCGAGCTGTATGCGCTCCGGGCACGGATCACACCGCATTTTCTGTTTAACACGATTAACTCGATCCGCATGCTTGCTGTACTGCAGCAATCCGAAGGAATTGCCCGCCTGCTCCAGTCGCTGAACAAGCTGCTGCAGGCTAATATGAAGCTGGACAGTGAGCTGGTTCCGCTGGAGGCTGAGCTTGAGCTGCTGCGGCATTATATGCGTCTCATGGAGCTGAGGTATACGAACCGTTTTGAAGTGGAATGGAGCGTAAGCGAAGATGTACTTGGTGCGAGGGTGCCGCCGATGATTCTGCAGCCGCTGGCGGAAAATGCGATATTTCACGGGTCGCTGCACAGCGGCGGCGGGCTGCTGCAGATTGAGGTCGGAGCTGAAGTCAATCCGGAGGGCACGGAGCTGCTGATCTGGATCAGTGACAACGGCCAAGGGATAGATCAGGAGATGCTGGCTGTGCTGAACGGCGGAGGGACACCGCCATCATCCGGAAGATCCGGTGACAGCATCGGAATCGCCAATGTGCGCGACCGCATCCGGCTCCGCTACGGCGAGCCGTATACGCTGAAGCTTGAGAGCACACCCGGAGCGGGAACGAGGGCATTGCTGCATCTGCCGTACCGGGCGGAGGATGGACAAGACAGACTGAGCAGAATGGGGGAGTGACAATAATGTGGAACTTGCTTGTGGTGGAGGACGAAACCATTGTCCGGCTGGGCCTCAGATATATGCTGAACTGGGATGAGCTGGGGATTACCTGGAAGGCGGAGGCTTCGAACGGTCTTGAAGCGCTCCAGGTGCTTGCGGACGAGGAGATTCATATTGTTATGACGGATATCCGGATGCCGGGTATGGACGGACTGGAGCTCGCCCGCCGTATTAAGGCACAGTACGGCAAAGTGCAGATTATCTTTTTCAGCAGCTTTGAAGATTTTCCATATGTCAAGGAAGCCGTGCGGATTGGAGTCGTGGATTACTTGCATAAGCCGACGATGGCGGAGGAGGAGATCGCGGCTGCCCTGCACAAAGCGGCTGCTACCCTGAAGGAGCTGTATCAGGAGCAGCAGGCCGCAGACTATACGGACAAAGACCGCGAAGAGCTGCTGCTCCGGCTGCTTACAGCAGAGACTCAGCCGGCAGACCTGCCGGAGAAATGGCGGGAGATCGGACTGGAGCAGCGTTACAGCAGGGGATGGCAGCTGGCAGTGCTGCGTATGGCCCGGAGCACTGCAGCGGAACCGGCCGGTCCGGCCCGCTTCATGTCCTTTCGTTATTACCTTGAAGAATATACCTCCCGTGAATGGGGCGGCCAGCTGCTTAATGTGGAAGACAGGGAGCTGGTCTGGATCCTGCCGCTGGATGCAGAGCGCGCGGATGGCGGAGCGATGCGGAATTACCTGGAGCAGCTCGACCAGGGGCTGGATAAAATGCTCGGCATCCGGCTCGCTTACACCTACAGCGGTGTTCACCTGACAGCCGGGGAGCTGGAGGGAGCCTACCGGGCTGCGGCCGAGCAGGAACCGGAAACCGGCGGACGGCATAGCGGTGTGATCCGGCTGGCAACGGCGTATATAGATGAGCATCTGCTGGGGGATCTTACGCTTGCCGGAACGGCGGAGCATATCCACATCAGTGTAAGCCACCTGAGCCGCCTGTTTCTGAAGGAGACCGGACAGCATTTCAATGAGTATGTTACGGCCAAAAAAATGCTGCTGGCCCGCAGGCTGCTACGTGAGAGCAATGACAAGGTATATGAGGTGGCGGAAAAGCTGGGCTATGCGAATCCGCATTATTTCAGTAAATTGTTCAAAGATGACACAGGTATGACACCGCTGGAATTCCGCAATCAGTAGCTGAGGAACAGCAGAACAGCAAATCATTGCGTGAAAAAGCAATTTTCATCTATTTTTCAGCCAGTTGCAGCTAATCAGCTCCATCAATAAGCAAAACTGAGCAATAATTAGCTGTAAACCAGCAATTAGGCACGGTATTTAACCTGACGCATAAACGGTAATATGGGCTTAAGTAATTTACTTTATGTCAGGGAGGCTAACACATGAGTAAGAAAAAAGGGTTCTGGCGGTCATCGTTATGGAGTCTTAGTCTATTGGCCGTTCTTGCCGGCTGCGGAAGTAATGCGGCTTCGGACAGCAACAGTGCAGCGGCGGATACAACAGCAAATGCTGCAGGCAGCGATGCCGAGAAAGAACCGGTTGTGCTGAAGCTGACAACCTGGAATCCGATCAGCCAGACGGTCGTGGATAAATTCCAGGAAAAGTACCCTTACATCACGATAGAACATGACAAGGTGTATGACCAGTTCCGCGAAATCATCCGTACCCGGATTGTGTCCAAATCGGATATGGATATGCTCTGGCTGTTCCCCAACCAGGTGGCCGAGTTCTCGAAAGAAGATGTCCTGATGGATATTACCGGCAGCCCTTGGCTGGATAATTACCTGGAAGCAGCGGTGAAGCTGGGCACAGTCGACGGCAAAACCTACGGCGTTCCCTATAACAGCCAGCCGATCGTAATGTTCTACAATAAAACGCTGTTCGGCGAGCTTGGTCTTGAGATTCCGCAGACATGGGATGAGCTGCTCGCTGTCAGCGAACAGATTAAGGCCAGCGGCACCGCACCTATGGTCATCGGCAGCAAGGACGGCTGGGCTACCCAGTTCATCACCACCTCGCAGTTCGGCCTGTACCAGCATGACAACCCGGATGTCTTCGCACAGCTGGCCAGCGGGGAGAAGAAGTGGACCGATCCGGAGTTTAGCACTTATTTTGACGGGATGAAGGAGCTGGCGGATAAAGGCTATCTGCTGGAGAACTCCGTTGGACTGAGCTATGACCAGGTGGCCCAGGTATTCAAAGAAGGCAAGGCGGCTATGTGGCCGATGGGCGAATGGGGCTACAGCGAGAACTTTGATGCCGACTTCTCCGCCTTTGAGCTGGGCGCATTCCCGATTCCGGTTAACCGCGGCGACCAGCCGCTCGTAACGAATCTGGTATCTGACAACTTGCTGGTCGGCGTGTCCTGGAGCAAGCATCAGGAAGAGATCAAGCTGTTCATGGAATTCGTCGCTGATCCGGAAATTGCCAAAATCTGGTCCGATGAAACGAAGCAGGCCGTAACGGTCAAGGGCGGCACCTCCGAAACCTACAGCCCGCTTGCCGCATCGCTGCAGCCGCTGGTGGATGCGAGTGAAGCGCAGATTTTCCCGAGCATGACCTCATCCATTGAGCCGGTCATGTTCCCGATCTTCCAGCAGATTCTGCTGAAGCAGGATGTGGATACAAGCAAGCTGCTGGAGCAGCTGCAGGCTGCGCAGGATAAGGATATCTAAGGCTTTTTAGATAACAACAATAGCACAAGAACAGAAAAGAATAGCGAAAGATCAGAACAAGGACGACTCTGTCTTTCGCCAGCTTTTCTTTTTTTTACCCATTTTAGGGTGAAGGATGGAGGCGCAACATGAAATTCATGAATTTCCGTAACTATATAATGTTCATTCTACCAGCGCTTCTGATCTATCTGCTGTTTTTTGCCGGACCGATCTTCAGCGGCCTGTATTACGGGTTCACGGACTGGAACGGCTTTTCGTTCAAGGCAGATTGGGTGGGGCTGGAAAATTTCCGCGAGGCCTTCCGTGATCCGCTGCTGCTGACCGCGCTGAAAAATATGCTCATTCTCTCGGTGGTCGTTATCGTGCTTCAGCACAGCTTTTCGATTCTGCTGGCTGTACTGCTCGACCAGAAGCTTAAAGGGATTGTCTGGATGCGGGCGGTCATTTTCTTCCCGGTTATCCTGAATACGGTTGTTATCGGGTATGTGTGGAGCTACATGTACGCGCCGATGGTCGGGTTTCTGCCGAAATTTTTTGACGCGATCGGTTTACACGGACTGGCCGCCCTGGACTGGCTGGGTGACCCGAAGCTGGCGATTTATGCGATTGCGCTCGTCATGGTCTGGCAGTACACAGGCTACTCGATGATGATCTATCTGGCCGGCCTGCAATCGGTTTCGGGTGAAATCTATGAGGCTGCGAGCATTGACGGTGCCGGGCCGTGGAATAAATTCTGGCGGGTCACCCTGCCGCTGCTGATTCCTTCGATTATTGTCAACACCGTGCTGTCGGTCATCGGCTGCATGAAAATGTTTGAGCATGTGTTCATCATGACCCAGGGCGGACCGGCCAACTCGACCCAGACCTTTGGCATCATGATCTACCAGTATGCCTTCAAAACCTCGCAAATGGGCTACGGCACCGCGATGGCGATGATTCTGTCCGTGATGATTCTGGCTGTAACCTATGTACAGATTAAACTGCTCAGCCGTCTGGAGGTGGCGAATTGACAACAACCCTGCAGAAAACATCAATTTACGCTGTGCTCATTGTCGCCCTGATTATCGTGCTGGTGCCGATGGCGGTGCTGGTCTCCGTCTCGCTTCAGACCCCGTCGACGGTGAACCCGCTGAGCTTGCCCAAGGACCCGCAGTGGAGTAATTATTCGGAGGCGTTCAAGACCGGTAATCTTCTGCCCTACTTCGGTAACAGTATTCTCGTATTGGTTATGACCACCGCCGCCGCAATCGGCGTTTCGGTACTGGCCGCTTACGGCCTGCACCACGGCAAACGCTACAAATCGGATGCGATGTCGACCTTTTTCCTGATGGGCCTTATTCTGCCGGCTTTCTCCGGTACGATTCCGGCATTTCTGGTGCTGCGCCAGGTGAATCTGCTTAATACGCATATCGGGCTGTCGCTGATCCAGATTGCTTCGGGGCTGGCTCTGCCGATCTTCCTGTATGTGAATTTCTTCAAAACCGTTCCGAGCGAAATTGAAGAGGCGGCGCTGGTTGACGGCTGCGGGCCGTGGCGGACGTTTGTGCAGATTATTTTTCCGCTGACTCTGCCGATTACGGCTACCTGTGTGATTGTGGTGGCGATCAACTCGTGGAATGACTTCTTCAATCCGCTTGTCTACCTGTCTTCGCCGGAAATGCGCACGCTGCCCGTCGGCCTGATGGCCTTCAAAAGCCAATACAACACCAACTGGCCGCAGATGTTCGCCGGTGCCGCGCTGGTGGCGCTGCCGATCATAATCCTGTACCTGTTTGTACAGCGTTTTATTATTAAAGGTCTGGTCGGCGGAGCGGTTAAGGGGTAGCTGCGGAGTGGGAAAGGAGCGGAGCAGGTTAGGGCGTGCGGATTCTTCGGGATGTGCGGGAGACTCTGAAGGGATGCGGAGGATGCCTGGGGTGCCGGGAATATCAGGAATACCAAGATTACCGAGATTACCGAGATTACCGAGATTACCGAGATTACCGAGATTACCGAGATTACAGAGAATACCGGATTGGATTTAGGTGGATTTTTGCTGCTTAATTCTGCTGTTTTTCGTGGTTTGCAGGGATTAGGTGGAAAAAAGCTATCTATTCTTGAGCTTAGTATGCGTATTGCATTAAAACTGCGGATTTAAGTGTCGTTTTTCCAACTAAAGTTTTTTCAGGCGCATGTGGAGTGAAATTAGGCTGCTTTTTTCCAACTAAATTCTTTATTTCAGCTTTTCGCAGAAAAGCCCGCTACGGAAGCATAACCAGTCTGCGGATTTCGAACCGCCAGCAGCGGTATAAATGAAGAAATCTGCAGAAGAGCAGCGGCTGGAAATCCAATCATTCAAATCAATTTTATATAGTTGGATCGGTAATGTGATGGAGACTTATACGGCTTGCTCAGCAAGAAATTCAATGTACAGGGTACAACCGAATTAAATGGCTAAGGAGGTACGGGTTTAATGGACGCTGGAAAAAAGGCAGGGATTCCCCTGCACGGTCTGGTCGTTTCCTGCCAGGCGCTGGAGCATGAGCCGCTTCACGGCAGCCATCATATGGCGGCAATGGCGAGGGCGGCGAAGGAAGCGGGGGCTGTAGGCATCCGCGCTGGCGGAGCTGCTGACATTAAAGCGATCAAGGCGGAAACCGGCCTGCCGGTGATCGGGCTGGTCAAACTGCAGACCGAGGGCTGCGAAGTCTACATTACGCCAACGCTGGAGGATGCGCTGGACATCCATGCCGCCGGTGCGGATATTGTAGCCATCGACGGGACGGGCCGGCCGCGGCCGGACGGGCGTTCCCTGCAGGAGACAATTGCCGGACTGAAGCAAGCTGGGGTGGCCGTGATGGCCGATATTGCAACGTTTGAGGAAGGTGTGCAGGCGGCGGCGTGGGGGGTTGATTATATCTCAACCACACTTAGCGGCTATACCGCAGAGACTGCAGGCGCAGAGCTTCCTAACCTTGCACTGCTGGAACAGCTGGCCTCCGCGCTGCCGGTTCCGGTTGTGGCCGAAGGCGGAATCAGCCGGCCGGAGCAGGCGGCGGAGGCACTGCGCCTTGGGGCGGCCTTCGTCGTGGTCGGCTCGGCCATTACCCGCCCGCAGTGGATCGCCGGGCGGTATGTGGAGGCGCTGCGCAGCGCGGCGCCTGCCGGTGGCGAGTCGTGAGCCGCTATTACATCGGCGCCGATCTCGGGGGCACGGGCATCAAGGCTGCGCTGGTTGATGCCAATGGCGTTATTGCCGCCCGCAGCAAGGCGGCAACGCCGGTCACTGAAGGCGCGGCAGGCATCCTGCGCGCGCTGAAGGACGTCATCCGCGCCCTGCTCAGTGAAGGCGCGGATGTGGGGGGCATCGGCGTCGGCAGCGCCGGGCGGATCGACGCCGAGGAAGGGGTTGTCCGCTATGCGACGGACAATCTGCCGGGCTGGACCGGCATGCGGCTGGCGGAGGCGCTGACCGCCGAATTTGCCCTGCCGGCCGCGGTGGAGAACGATGCCAACGCTGCGGCCGTCGGCGAGGGCTGGCTCGGCGCGGCCGCCGGGCTCGGCAGCTTCGCGATGCTGACGCTGGGTACCGGCGTCGGCGGAGCGTTCCTGCACCGCGGCGTGCCGGTGTCCGGCAGCCAAGGGGCCGCCGGGGAGTTCGGCCACGCCGTACTCTATCCCGGCGGGCTGCCCTGCAACTGCGGGCAGCGCGGCTGCGCCGAGCAGTATCTGTCCGGCACGGCGCTGAGCCGCCGGGCGGCGGAGGTCGTTGCCGGCTGGGACGGACGGCGGCTGCTGGAAGCTTGTGCGGCCGGACATCCGCTGGCGGCGGGTGCGGTAGAGGCGTATCTGGATGATCTCAGCTATGCGGTGCATAACATCCAGTCCTATTTGGATCCCGCCGCCGTTATTATCGGCGGCGGGGTGGCCGACTCCCACTCCGTCTGGTGGGAGGCCTGGCAGAGCAGGCTGGCGGTGTTATCCCCGCTGTCCATCAAGGTGCTGCCGGCCAAGCTTGGGAATGAGGCCGGGATGCTCGGGGCGGCTAAGCTGATCATGGACAGGGAGCAGAGCTAGAGAGTACCGGAGTGGCGAGGAGTGCCGAAGTACTTTTGGCATAAGAGGAAGTGAAAAGAGAAAGGAAAAGGGACCAGGTATGTTGCCGATGGATAGCCAAGTTGTTCTGCGAATGGCAATGACCGGGAGGCTGTACCGGGTGTAGTATGGAAAGAAAACGGGGATTGTGCCGCAAGCCGGTTAGAACAGGCAAGGACAAACAATGAGAACCCTGGCCGGTCCGCCGGACTGACCCTGGACAAGGAGCGGATATATAAAATGCTGTTAGAGGTTATTGCCACAACGGTGAATGATGCGGTTACCGCCGAACGCCACGGTGCTGACCGGATTGAGCTGATTACGGGGATTCTAGAGGGCGGCCTGACGCCGAGCCTGGGGCTGGCTGAAGCCGTGCGGGAAGCTGTTTCCATTCCTGTGAGGGTGATGGTGCGGCCGCATGCGCGTTCCTTTTGCTATGACGCGGAGGACGCTGCCGTGATGCTGCGGGATATCCGCCATTTCCGGGCCGTCGGCGGTCTTTCGCTGGTCACAGGGATGCTCCGCGAGGACCGTTCCATAGATGAGGAGCTGCTGAAGCGGCTGCTGGATGCGGCAGACGGAATGGAAGTGACCTTTCACCGGGCGTTTGATGAAATTCCGGATCAGTTGGCGGCGCTGAACGTGCTGTGCCGCTATAGGCAGATTACGGATGTGCTGACCTCCGGCGGAAAGGCTACTGCTCCGGAGGGGGCGGAGCGGATTGCTGTCCTCCAGCGGCTGTCGCACATCCAGCGACAGCCTGCGATTCTGGCCGGCAGCGGGCTGACCGCGGAGGGGCTTAAAGATTTTCTGGAAAAAACGGCAGTAGGCAGTGTGCATTTCGGCTCTGCGGTAAGAAAGGATGGCAATCCGCTAAACCCGGTTGACCCCGGCCGGCTTGAGGCTGTCCGGCAGATTTTGAATTTCTGGAAGAGGTGAGCTGCTTGTCTAAATCAACGCTACATGAACTGCGTAAAGCCAAAAAGCTGGAGATCGGCGCTGCTATAGAAAACGGCCCGTTCCGGGCGGAGTGGAATTCGCTGGATGCCTATTCGGTTCCGCGCTGGTATGAGGATGCGAAGTTCGGCATTTTCATCCATTGGGGTGTCTATTCTGTGCCTGCCTTCGGGACGGAATGGTACGCCCGTAACATGTACAGGGAAGGGACTGAGGTGTACGAGCACCACCTTGCTACTTACGGTTCACCTGATACTTTTGGCTATAAGGATTTCATTCCGCAGTTCACAGCGGAGAAATTCAATGCCGAGGAATGGGCGGCTTTGTTCAAGCGGGCAGGTGCCGCGTTTGTTGTTCCGGTGGCTGAGCATCATGACGGCTTCGCGATGTATGACTGTCCTTACTCCGAGTGGACCGCTGCCAAAATGGGACCGAAGCGCGATATCATCGGAGAACTTGCGGCGGCGGTACGCCGGCATTATATGATCTTTGGCGTATCCAGCCACCGGGCAGAGAACTGGTGGTATTACAACGGCGGGCGCGATATTCCGTCCGATGTACAGGACCCGGCATATGCAGAGCTCTACGGTCCGGCACAGCCTACCTACGGCGATCCGGCTTATCCGCTGCCGATCCTGCCGCCGAATGAGGAGTTTCTCGACGACTGGCTGGTGCGCACCTGTGATCTGATTGACCGCTACGGCCCGCAGCTGCTCTACTTTGACTGGTGGATCGAGCAGCCGGTCTTTAAGCCTTATCTGCAAAAGCTGGCTGCATACTATTACAACAGGGCTGCGGAATGGGGGCAGGGAGCGGTCATCAACTATAAATTTGATGCTTTTGCCGAGGGGACTGCCGTCTATGATATGGAGCGCGGCCAGCTGGCCGACATCAATCCGGAGGTTTGGCAGACCTGCACCTCGGTGGGTGAGACAGCCTGGTGTCATATTGCCGACCATAAGTATAAAACCTCGGGAGCCATCCTTGGTGACCTGGTCGATATTGTCAGCAAAAACGGCGTCATGCTGCTCAATGTCGGCCCCCGCGCGGACGGCACAATTCCGGAGGAGGAGCAGGTGCTGCTGCGCGAAGTGGGCGACTGGCTGGCCGTTAACGGCGAGGCCATTTACGGTACCCGGCCGTGGAAGGTGTACGGCGAGGGGCCGACACAAATCGTCAGTGGCACCTTTAATGATACGAAGCGCAGCCCGTTCACCGCGCAGGATGTGCGCTTCACGGCCAGAGGCGACAAGCTGCTGTATGCTTCCATCATGGGCTGGCCGGAGGGTGGAACAGCTGTCGTCGAGACGCTGGGCAGCGGCTGCAAGCTGCTGGCCGGTGAGCTCGGCAAGGTGGAGCTGCTCGGCTGGAAGGAGCCGCTGGAATGGAGCCGCGAAGTAAAGGGGCTGACGGTGAAGCTGCCTGATGCTGCTGCTGTCCGGGGGCAGGGAATTGTTGTGCTGAGGATCGAATACAGCGCTTCGGAGCTGGCGAGATAGAATGATTGTGCACAAGCGCCTGTGCGCAGGGAGGAAGCGGTGCGAGGCGGAAATGAGAGGCAAAAATACCTCTGAAATCGCCGAAAGTTAGCCTATGGCATGAATCAGAGGCAAAAATGCCTCTGAATGTGCCGAAAGCCAGCCTATGGCGTAAATGAGAGGCAAAAATACCTCTGAAATCGCCGAAAGTTAGCCTATGGCATGAATTAGAGGCAAAAATGCCTCTGAATGTGCCGAAAGCCAGCCTATGGCGTAAATCAGAGGCATAAATGCCTCTGAATGTGCCGAAAGCTGGCCTATGGCGTAAATCAGAGGCAAAAATGCCTCTGAATGCGCCGGAAGCTGGCCTGAGGCCTAAATAAGAGGCAAAAATGCCTCTGAATGTGCCGGAAGCCGGCCAATGGCGTAAATCAGAGGCAAAAATGCCTCTGAAATCGCCGAAAGTTGGCCAATGGCGTAAATCAGAGGCAAAAATGCCTCTGAATGCGCCGAAAGCCGGCCTATGGCGTAAATCAGAGGCAAAAATGCCTCTGAATGTGCCGAAAGCCGGCCAATGGCGTAAATCAGAGGCAAAAATGCCTCTGAATGCGCCGAAAGCCGGCCAATGGCGTAAATCAGAGGCAAAAATGCCTCTGAATGTGCCGAAAGCCGGCCAATGCCGTAAATCAGAGGCAAAAATGCCTCTGAATGTGCCGAAAGCCGGCCTATGGCGGAAATGAGAGGCAAAAATGCCTCTGAATGTGCCGAAAGCCGGCCAATGCCGTAAATCAGAGGCAAAAATGCCTCTGAATGCGCCGGAAGCTGGCCTGAGGCCTAAATAAGAGGCAAAAGTGCCTCTGAACGCGCTGCAAGCCGAGTCCAACCAACGGTAAAAATCCCGTTGTTGCCGGACCCTCGCGCAGCTGCAATAAGGCCCCGCCATCCAAGTGGCGGGGCCTTACCTTTTACTGGGCGGCGCCGTGCCCGCCCAGCACCTTCGGCAGCAGCGTAAGCAGCCGCTCGCGTGTGAGCGCGTCGCTGAAGTTCCATTTGCTGCTGTCCAGCAAATAGGCATGGCCCTGCTGCACGGCCGGCAGGCTGCGCCAGGCCGGGCTTTCGAGCAGCGCATCCATCGCTGCGCGGGAGTCTTCACGCTCCGGAACGAGCATGAAGACGCGGTCTCCCGCGTAGGCATGCAGCCGCTGCGGATCGACCTCGGCGAAGCCGAGCTCGGCGTCCAGCGCCTCCTGAATCTCCACAGTCGGCCGCAGGCCGCCCGGAGCATAGAGCGCACTGGACAGCCCGCTCAGCCCCATGGCATAGAGATGATTGCCATGGTCGAAGATCAGCGCCGAGGCGGTTTCGCCGGGCGAGAGCACGCCGCTGCCGTACAGCCGCTGCCACATGGCGGCGTTCCTGTCCGCGAAGCCGGCAAGCCAGGCTTCGGCTTCGCGCTGCTTGCCCAGCCAGCCGCCCAGTGTGCGCATGCGGTGCTCCAGCGGGGCGAACGAATCGAAGGTGAGGGCGGGGGCGATACCGGAGACCCGCTTGTACACCTTCTCATCGGAGTTGGCGATGATGATCAGGTCCGGGCGGAGTGAGGCCGTAAGCTGCGGATTCAGCGGGAATCCGACGTTGGCCAGACTTTTCAGCCGGTGCTTATAGACGCTGTTCCGGGCAAATTCCTCGTCGCCGCCGACCGGCTTCACGCCGAGCGCCAGCAGGTCACCGATCGTCTCGCCGTGGTAGATGACCCGTCTGGGCCGTTCTGGAATGTCCACGGTATGGCCGGTCCAATCCTGAACAGTGACCTTCCCGCGCTGCGTCATAGCATATTGGCCGGGTGTAACTCCGGTAATCTGGCGGAAGCGGCGGCTGAAATAATATTCGTCGGAAAATCCGGTCAGCCGGGCGATTTCACGCAGCGGCTCTGCCGACTCCAGCAGCAGCTGCTGGGATCGGCTGATGCGCAGCCCGGTTAGATATTCGAGCGGCTTTTGGCCGGTAAGCTTTTGAAAGAGCGGTGTATACTGCCATAGCGACACTCCGGCCTGCTCAGCCAGCTGTTTGACTGTGATGCTCTCCATATAGTGCTCCTGCATATACCGGATGGTTCCTTCCACGGACTCGGCTGGGCTCGGCGCCTCATCGGAAGGGTAATTATGCTCCAGCAGCAGGAGCAGGAGCTCCTGAAATTTCAGCTGCTGCCTGTACAGCCGGACTTCACTGCGGTTATCCGGACCTGCCGTCAGTTCTTCGGCGAGGCGGATGACCCGGGTGAACGGATGAACAAGCAGCTCTTGTCTGCCCGGCAGCAGCTCCTGCGTATAAAGCACGGGCCGGCCGTCAGTCTGGTAGATATTAAAGGAGAGCTGATAATAGTACAGCGTCGTTTCCGGATTAGCTGCTGTATATGTGGTTCCGGGAGACAGAAGAAAACACTTGTCTGCACTCAGATCAACGCTTCCGCCCGGTAGCGTAAGCTCGCCGCTGCCTCCGGTACAGATAAGCAGGAGATGAGTCTGAGCTGTCTGCGGCTCTGTGCAGGACAAGGCCGGCTGGACGGCCAGCATCGCATCTGTAAGCTGAAACAGTAACGAATGCAGCAGGGCGGGCGGCGTGGATGATAGCAGCATGGACAGGCCTCCCTTATGTTAGTGAGAATGATTATCAAATAAATTCATTGTATCCAAAACAAAGAAGCTTATCAACGGATGTTGATAAGCTTTTTGCATTCGGAAGGCCGGGAAGAGACCGGCCCGAATAGGATTCGTTTATTTTCCGCCCATCAGACGCGGCAATTCTGTAAGCAGCCACTCTCTGGTCGAGGCGTCGGCAGAGGTTTTCATGATGTCCTGTGTGTAGACGTAGCCGTTTTTGACAGCAGGGAGGCTCTTCCAGATCTCGCTCTGTATCATTGCATCGGTGGATTGCTTGGCTTCATCAGCTACAGGAGTCAGGATAAAAATCCGGTCGCCCGCATACTGGCTGATGACCTCCATTGAGATTTCCAGGAAGCCGGTGCCTTCATCCAGCAGAGTCTGTATAGGTGCCGGAGCCTTGAAGCCGCCCTCGCCGTAGAGCACCTGCGACAGCCCGGTCGCAGCCATGACGAACAGCCGGTCACCCGGATAATAGGTGAAGACGGAGGCAGTTTCGCCTTCCTTCACGCCGGCAGCCTTCAACTGCTCCCACATGGCGGTTTCACTGGTTTTGTACTGCGCCAGCCAGCTTTCCGCCTCCTGCTTTTTACCCAGCAGCACGCCGAGCTCGGTCATCCGTTCCTCCAGCGGGGCGAAGGTGTTGAAAATAACCGTCGGCGCGATTTTGGACAAGGCCTCAAAGTCTGCTTCATCCGTTCCGGCATAGATGATCAGGTCAGGCTGAAGCTCCAGTGTTTTTTCCAGATTGATCGGGAAGCCGACATCTTCCACTCCCGCAAGCTTTTCCTCAAAAATCTGCCCTTCCCCCATAGACAGCGGGTAACCGACGGCCTGTACGCCCAGCGCAACCAGATCGCCGTAGGTTTCTCCTGAATAAATAATGCGCTGAGGTGTTACCGGAATCTCGACTGTGTGGCCTATGTAATCTGTATAGGACTGTGTCCCGGCTGCTGCTGCGGTGCCGGCGTCTGCGGAAGCCTCCGGAGATGGTGCTGCACTGGCAGTGGTATTGCTTGCTGTATCTGCGGCGTTGCCAGTTTCTGTCTGTGCGTTGTTGTTTCCGCAGGCAAGCAGAAGTGCGCTCATCAGGAAGATGACGCATAGAACGGCTAAGGGTTGTCTTGCTTTTTTCAACATAAAAGTACCTCCCCGATGAATTACGATCTTTTTTACTGAGAATCATTCTCGCTTGCACCATCATAAAATAAAGCTTTCTGCGGCTCAATGGACAAACTCCGGCAGCAGAATTGGTTTTGTACAAAACAGGCCGGAACAGGTGTGAACATAGAGCGCAGTATTTTAAAAGGGTATTCGGACCACACCGTATGCAGGTTGTCAGCTGATCATAATATTGTAGCGAATGTGCCGGGAGGGAATTTTATTTTTGAAAAGATGTTATTAACTTATTGATAATATCAGTTGAATGTGATAAAGTGTTGTTAATAACAAAATGTTAATAACACTTTTCGGGAGGTAATGACCATGTTCGGATTCAAATTCGTGAAATTTCAGCCCAGCGAGTACGTGCTCAAGGTGAAGAACGGCAAAGTGGTGCGTGAGGGAGTGGGGCTTTCTTTTTACTATTATGTGCCTACGACTTCCGTCATTGTGGTGCCTGTCTCCTCGATTGATGTCCCGTTCATGTTCGAAGAGATCACAGCTGATTATCAGACGGTAACGGTGCAGGGACAGCTGACCTACCGGATTGTCGACTACAGTAAAACAACGCAGATCCTTAACTACACCTATAATTTGAAAAAAAACACCTATCTGTCCGATGATCCCGGCAAGCTGGCCCAGCGGGTGATTAATATTGCCAAGGTTTTGACTAAAAAACAGCTGGAGCAGCTGCCGCTGCGCCAGGCGATCCAGTCGAGCGAACGGCTGGCCAAGACGATCACCCAGGAGATTGAGCGGAACGCGGAGATTGAGAAGCTGGGCATTGAGCTGATGGGGCTGTCCATTCTGGCCATTGTGCCGAACAAAGAAACGCTTCGTGCGCTGGAGGCACAGGCCCGGGAGGAGATTCTCCGCAGTGCCGACAACGCGCTCTATGAACGCCGCAATGCGTCGATTGAGCAGGAACGCCGGGTGAAGGAAAACGAGCTGAATACCGAGATTGCTGTGGAGACGAAAAAGAAGCAGATCCGCCAGACCCAGCTGGATTCCGAGCGCTTCGTAAAGCAGAAGCAGAATGAGATGAAAGAGGAGCAGCTCAGCTTCGATACGGCGCTGGAAGAGAAGAAGCAGGAGCTTATTGGTTTGACAGTCGCCAACCAGAAGGCAGAGGCAGATGCCAAAGCCTACGAGCTGTCTGCGGTGATGAATTCGCTGCAGGGCGTATCGCCGAATGTGCTGCAGGCGCTCACCAATGTCGGCATGAAGCCGGATAAGCTGATCGCCATCGCCTTCCAGGAGCTGGCGGAGAATGCCGGCAAGATCGGGCAGCTGAACATAACGCCGGATCTGCTGCAGGGAATTATGGCCGGATCGCCGGGCGGCGCAGGCAGCGGTGCAGGTGCGGCTAGAGGAGCGGGAGGACGATGAGAGGCAGGGAAGATATAGAGGACGGGGCAGGAAGATAGTTACAGTGAGCGGGTAAAGTCAGAGAAGCGGGTGGACGGTGGGGAAAGCATGTGTAGTGATACTGGCGAATGATGAGTGACGTGCGGTGTGGTGAGGTGATACAGGCGAATGATGAGTGACGGGCAGCGTGGTGATACTGGCGGACAATGAGTAACGGACAGGTGTAGGTGATATTAAAAGTTGGTGCGCGTCGGTTAGATGCATAGAGAGGAGTTGGACGATGATGAGCAGCGGGGTACGGATGTCGGAGAACAAAATCGTGCTGGTCAAGCGCAAGACCCGGCTTGAGGAGCTGGTCGTCCGCTATAACACGGTCCAGCAGGCCGAGTTCTATATTGAGCGACTGGGCGCAGACTTCAGTGATTATATAAGCGAGGATCTTACGTACCGCAAGGCGGTGGAGACGGCGGTTATCGAACTGAGTGCACTGGGCCGGGTGCAGGTGCTGGAACGGCAGCATGTGCCGAATTTTATTTTTGGCGATGAGGACACGGTAGTCGTTCTGGGACAGGACGGTCTGGTGGCCAATACGCTGAAATATTTGCAGGAGCAGCCGCTGATCGGAGTGAATCCCGATCCGCAGCGCTGGGACGGTGTGCTGCTGCCGTTCACCGTCAACGACCTGCGGCTGCTGCTGCCGGAGGTCTTCCGCAGCCGCCGGCAGGTGCGTGAAGTGACATTGGCCAAGGCCGAGCTGAACGACGGCCAGAGCCTGTACGGCGTGAACGACCTGTTCATCGGCCGCAGGACGCATGTATCGGCGCGCTACCTGCTGCAGTACGGCGGAACCGCCGAGCAGCAATCCTCCAGCGGCATCATCGTGTCCACCGGCCTGGGCTCTACAGGCTGGCTGCGCAGCGTGCTCGCCGGGGCGGCGGGTATTACCCGCAGCGCCGCCGGGCTGGGGCTGGCCGCCCGGGGAGCAGCGGGCGGTATTGCTGCAGCGGCTGGAAGGCCTGGCGGCGGTGAGCGGCAGGGGCATGGGCAGGGGCAGGCCGCAGGTGCGAAAGCCGGTGAGACTGCTGCAGCGGCGGGAGTGTCCCGTGACAGCGGCAGGCAAGGTCAAGCTTCTGCAGCTGAAGCCGGCATGGCGAGCCGGCTGGCCTGGGATGACCCTAACCTGTATTTTACGGTTAGGGAGCCCTTTCCGAGCCGGACCACTTCCGCCGGCGTAGTGTTTGGCCGGGTCGGCAGGGATGAGCCGCTGCGGATCACCTCACAGATGCCGGAGGATGGCGTCATCTTCAGTGATGGCGTGGAGAGTGACTTCCTGGAGTTCAACTCCGGCGTAGAAGCGGTAATCAGCCTGGCAGAGAAACGGGGACGGCTGGTGGTCTGAGCGCATAGCTTGGTTAGTCACAGAGCAATTCCCTTGACAGCGGAAAAATTGGTCCTCAAGGTAGGCATAAAGGGAAAAATCCCATTAATGGCACCAACAGTAGGCTGAAAGTGCCAGAATAAAGGGAAAAATCCCATTAATGGCATCACTTGCAGCCTGAAAGTGCCGGAATAAAGGGAAAAATCCCATTAATGGCACCAACAGTAGGCTGAAAGTGCCAGAATAAAGGGAAAAATCCCATTAATGGCACCATCAGCGGCCTAAAAGTGCCAAATCAAAGGGAATAATCCCTTTGATTAGCCACATCCATTCCTTTGATTTGGTCCACTGCGCAAGGAGCGCCGGCCCAGGCATTACGGACATCTCAGAAACATCCGAGGCCCGAAATTTCCCCGGAACAGGTGCAGAACATCAAAAAAATGCTCCCGGACATTACGCCGGGAGCATTTTTTAAACCTACCGCACCCCAATTTGCTTATTGGAAGCTGCGGCCCTGGTTCATGGATGATCCGTAACTCTGGTTCTGGCTGCCCATGGAGCCGATTGCGCCAAGGGTTCCGATCCGGCCGATCGAACCTGATGGGCTCATTGTGCTTCCTGAGCTGATGTGCGACGGAATAGAATGCATTGAAGCATCAGCCTGAGTATGCTGCATGTGCATAGGCTGTTGATTCATAGACGAGCTGTAGGAAGGAGTGTATCCCTGAGCTCCTGTATTGTAGCTGGCGGCTCCGGTATTAAAGTGCGGGAGCCCGGTATTATAGCCTGAATTTGTATTATAGCTTGGGCTTGTATTGTAGCCGACTGTTTGTGCACTCTGCTCCAGTTGTCTCAAGGTTTGAGTAACCTGCTGCAGCTGCTGGACAACGGTACTGTGACCCTGCAGCGCCTGCTGGATAACCTGGCTCGCTTTGTGCTCGCGCTGAGCCAGTTCCTCCAGTTTGGCCGCGTTTTGCTGCTCCTGCTGGAGAAGCTGCTGGTAGTTTTGGCTGGCCTGCTGGGTCTGGGCGACAAGCTGCTGGATAATCGTTTCACACTGGTTGATCTGGCTGGAGAGATTCGGATTCAAAGTCATTGCCTCCTTGGCAGTTTCGGTTTGGTAATGCAGGCTTATTATCTCTGGAGGCCAAGGTGAATATTCATGAACATTATTGAGCGGACAGGCAGGATCAAATAGGTACAGGCTGCACTGCAACTTATCCGGGTTAACACCGTCTATGTATAAAGAGTTTTCCAGAATAACCCATAATGTGGAGGTGGGGCAACATGAAAGGGCAAAAAGCTGCCGGACTTAACAGAAGCAGAAGGCTGCCGGGTATCAAGCTGCCGCTGGTATTTTTACTGTTGTTTACGGCCTGTTTTCCCGGATTGGCATCAGCTGCTGCAGGTTCGGCAACGTCCTCAGAGCTGATCGTCGTCAACAAAAAAACGAACACTCTGGGCTTTTTTAGCGGCGGAAAGCTGGAAAAGGTATTTCCGGTCGCAACAGGCAAAACGAAGAATCTGACCCCGGAGGGAACGTTCCGGATCGTGCTAAAAGCCAAGAACAGGCCTTATTATAAGGAGAATATTCCCGGCGGCGATCCGGCTAATCCGCTCGGCGACCGCTGGCTGGGGCTCGAAGTGAACGGTACGTATGGTACCACCTATGCCATTCACGGCAATAACAATGAATCTTCGATCGGCAAATATGTCAGCGCAGGCTGCATCCGGATGCATAACGACGACATCCACTGGTTATATCCGAAGGTGGCCAAGAACACAACGGTCATCATTACAACCTCCAGCCTCGATCTCAAAAGCATTGCCGCAAAACATGGATATTCCGTCGGCCCGACTAAACTGGCAGGCGCTTTTATCGTGGATGGAGAGACGGTAAAGGTAAAGGAATCCTTTGTGCTGGAGAATTCGCGGGTCTATATTCCTCTGCGGGAGTCGGTCGCACTTCTTGGGGGGAGTCTGAAGCAGGAGCCGGGTACCGGCTCGCTGATTATTACAATAGGCAGTTACACAGCAGTCCATAAGCCGCTAAGCAGCACGGCTAAGGTAAATGGCGAGGAGATAGACATCCTGGCGTCCCAAAACGTAAACGGCCGTCTCTATATTCCGCTCAGCAGCCTGACTCCGCTGTTCGGTTTATCCTTCACGTGGAACGCCAAGGAGGGGACAGTGAAGCTGTAAGAGCAGTAGCAGTGTTCGCAGGACCCGCTGGACTTTGAATGAATGATATTTAGTTGTTTTAGTAAAAACGCCGCGTCTTTCGGAATCTATCCGGAAAGAAAGCGGCGTTTTTCAATTGGCTTTATAATTCCGCTGGATCAGGCGGAGCTTCGTGTTCAAGCGCCTGCCGGAGCAGCAGGCCGCTGGGCTGCAGACGGCGGATGACCCCGGCTGTAACCGGCAGTCCGGCTTGCTCCAATGCATAGAGCACAGCTCCCGCCGCCGGAGGAAGCTGCGGAGTTACAACCGTATATTGCTTGTTCGATGCATTTTTCAGCTCCTCACGCAGCTTTTCCTGAAAATAGCGGCTGCCTGCTACACTTCCGATAAAAGCAACCGGTACATGATGCTGCTTGAAAGAAGCGCCCAGCAGTTCAATGCCGGTCTTTATTTGCTTAACCGCCCGGCTGCAGACCCGGATTGCGGCAGCGCTTCCGAGTGCTGCCTCTTCAGTGACTGCCGGTGCGAACCGGCCGAAGCGCCGGTCCCTTGCCTTGCGGTCAGCATCGAATCCGCCGGATGCCAAATGATAAAGCTCAGCGACAGTAGCCGTGTTCCAATGCCTCAGCATTCTGGCAACAAGCCGTTCATCGCTGGCATCGGCATGACCGGCCAGTACCTCAAAAACCGCCTCATAGCCAAGCAGCCGGGCAGCACTGGCTGCGTAATGATGAAAATCATAATTGCGCAGATACCGTCCCTCTTCATTGATTGCGATCAGAATCGAGCCGGTGCCTGCAATGGCAATAATGCCGGGCCGGGCAAGATGAGCCCCGTAATGGGCGATAAGGGCATCATTCACATGCCATTTGGGACAGGTTAAACCCGGAACCGCGGTAAGTGGAGTAATCCACTCCAGATCCTCCGGCGCATCATAGCCGGCAATACCGGCGGCGAGTCCGGCAACCCGGCCGGCCTCAATCCCGCCTTTGTTCATTACGTCCTCTATAGCTGACTGTACATTCATTTGAACAGAAGAGTCCCTGTAAATTGAAGCGCTTCCTTTAATACTGTGGGCAAGTATGTTTCCCTGGATATCTGCGGCAATGACCCAGGTATGTGTCCCTCCGCCATCTATTCCGATTACAACATCCTTCTGCTGCACTGCGGACATCCTCTCATTCTTTTTTTAGAACCAGCATACTATATTTAGCTGCAAAATAAAGGTGCCAACTGCGCAAATTATGACTGTATCACTCCTGTGATGCCCTTGGTGGAGAAGAGCCCTGCAGAAATGGTATAATTTTCACCAGTATATGCGTTATGAAACTGGGAGGCCTGAAACGATGAGCGAGCAGCTTGTGGAACAGTTGGAATTATGGCACGAAGAAGACGAGATTCAGGAAATTGTGGATGCGGTGATGGATATCCCCGAGGAGGACAGGGATTATATACTGGTCAGCCATCTGGGCAGGGCACTGCTTAACCTTGAACGCTACGAAGAGGCATTGGAGCAGCTGATGTCCGTTGAGGAGGAAGGCGAAGATGATCCGCTCTGGCATTACCGTGTCGGGTTTTCTTATTACTATCTGAAGCAGTATGACAAGGCTGTAAGCGCATTTGAAACGGCCGACCGTCTTGATCCTGAAGACGAGGATACACTGGAGTTTCTGGCACTTAGCCGGCGCAAAGCTGCTAAGAAAGCAGCCAAAGCAGCCGCAGCAGAAGCATCCGCCAAAAAAACGACCGGCTTGCGTCCCCTCCCGAAGTTCGATGGTGCCAATTTCTGGGCGGACAGCACAGAAGAGCAGGAGGACTATGTGTCTGAGCCGCTAACGGACGGGCTGATTGAATCGGTGGAAGAGCAGCTGGTCTTCAAGCTGCCGACCTTCTACATTGCCATGATGAAGCAGCAGAACGGCGGTATTCCCCGTAATACCAAATATCCGCTGGGCAACCAGGCTGCTGAAGCGGGCAAGGATCACATTGAGATCTCCGGCATCCGTGGCATCGGCCGGACCAAGAAATACTCCCTTTGCGGTGAGCAGGGCAGCCTGGCTGTCATTGATAAATGGAACTATCCTGAATTCGGCGTGGTCATATGCGATGCGCCGTCGGCCGATCAGGGGGTTGTAATGCTGGATTACCGGCCTGCCGGCAATGACGGGGAGCCGGAAGTGGTATTTGTTGATCTGGCGAATAACCGTAAGGTTACCTTTTTGGCCAAGAATGTGGAGACCTTCATCCGCGGCCTGGTGAGCGCAGAATAGCCTGTAGTTGTTGTTGAGTTACGGAAGCATAATGTGCTGCCGGAAGTGCAAACAAAGACGGTTCCCGGGATTAATCCGGGAGCCGTCTTTTTACAGTTACTGTTTACTGGACATTATGTTATCAAGAAATACATCTGCGTCACTATTAAATTTCCAGTTAACTCCGAATTGATCAATAAGCATTCCAAAGCAGGAAGACCAGGGAGTTTGGGATAACGGCATGATCACAGTTCCGCCTAGAGATAAACGGTTGAAGTATTCCTCCAGCTTTTGCTTATCGTCGATGACCAGACTAATCAGGATATTATTCCCTGTCACTAGTTCACCAGTTACCGCCTTCATTGAAGGCAGAATATCCGACAGCATAATTTTTCCGCCAGTGAATGCAATGGAAGATTCCATGATCATATTTAACTCGTTTTCCGGCAGCGGGTAGTTTGGATCTTGCGGGATATCCCCAAACTTCGCTTTTTTTACTTCAATCGCGTTTAAAGCCTCCGAATAGAAACCAATCACCTGTTCAGTAATTCCATCAAAGTTCAGATAGGCAATAGCTGACATAAAACATAACCTCCTTCTTGTTATAAAGGAAGTATAGTAGATAATAGGTGACATCTTATTGTCACTGTTCTACACTGATTTTAAAAAAAAGAGGTGAGCCGGTGGAGAAGGTTGAGCGACTAATTTCGATTATTATGATCCTGTTGAAAAAGGATGTCGTCTCCAGCACAGAATTCGCGCAATTATTCAATGTCTCTAAACGAACGATTCTTCGCGATATGGAAACCTTGAGTTTATCAAACATCCCCATCTATTCAGTCAATGGAGTGTACGGGGGCTATGGTATTATTGGGGAATACAAAGTCGATAAACGTCTTTTGAGCAACTCGGATTTAGAGAATATATTAGCTGCGCTCGGAGGACTGGAACAAATCCTGATGAGCGAAGAAATTGAAAGGACGATCCGAAAAATAGAAGCCATGGTTAGCCCGTTGTCCCGGAAAGATTCCATCCGGCTTTCTTTTTATAATTGGGAAGGGCGGTCTGAGCTTCATCCAATCTTGAAGACAGTGCAGGAATCCATATTAAAGAGACGTTTGGTTTCATTTGATTATACAGATAAAGATGGCATTGCAACGAAAAGAACCGTTGAGCCCTACCAGCTGCATTTTAGCGAATCAAGCTGGTATCTCAAAGGATTCTGCTTACAGCGTATGGGATATAGAAAATTTAAATTATCCCGGATCAATCATATTCATATGAATGAACAAACGTATACTCCCAGAGATGATTTGACGGAACAAGAGCAGGAGGCAGGCTATCAGCCGGAACTGGTCGCAGTCAAGGCGTTGATTTCGCCTGGCATAAAGGATCAATTCATTGAAAGATACGGGCAAAAGAGTATCGAGTACTATGGCTCTGAGCTTTTCATGGCAACCATTTGGGTTCCATATAATAATATTGGATTTGAATTTCTGGCAGGATTCGGAACAAAACTGCACATTGTAGAGCCTGAATCATATGTTGAAGCATTCCGGAATTATATACTTGAGATATTTAATAAATACCAATAATCCAGGCACCCCGCCGGGCAAAAACAATTAAAACCGTTCTTAACCTTATCTCTGCCGCGCAGATTGTTTATATTATAAGTATTACTGATTTCGGACAATACGGAGGACACCGGCTGATGAATAACTAACACGTTTCCTATACAATGACCAGTTTACTTGTGATGTGCATAAGCACATGCCACGGGACACCTGCGAAAGGGTGTACGGTCAGGGATACGTGTGTCTGCCGGGACTCATGCGATACAGAAATTTGGCTGGCAAAAGATTGACGATGCGCCTTGAGCTATTTACAGGGGTATGTCTGTCCTGCCGCTTCTTTCCTGTACGCGGCTCCCTTCATACGTTTCCTGTACCGCAGCCTGCTGGCTGCGGTTTTTTGCTGCTGTTTCTGTAACGGATGCGGCAGTTTACCAAGGAGCTAATAAGGAAGCGGAGGAATTTATATGACTGCAATGACTATATTGAAAGCGAAGAATGTAAAAAAAGAATGGGACGGCACCCCCTTATTTGAAGGGGTATCGTTTGAAATCGCTGAAGGCGAGCGTGTCCTGCTGTTCGGCCGCAACGGCACCGGCAAAACAACCCTGCTGCAGGGCCTGCTGGGCAGGCTTGCTTTTGAAGAGGGCAGCGTCTTCTACGGCCTGGGGCGCGGGGAATGGGGAGTGCTGGATCAGCAGCTGGAGACGGATTCCGGCGTCAGCGTTATGGAATTTGTGCTGTCAGCGTCAGAGGAGCTCGCGGATCTTAAAGGCAGAATGGAGCTGCTCGCCCGCAGACTGGAAGAGACAGGTGGCACAGATGAGGAGGCTGTGGCTGAATACGGCGAGGTCTGCGACAGCTATATGCTGCTTGACGGATACGGCTGGGAAGCCAAGGCGGAAAAATGCCTCCGGCAGCTGAAGCTGGGGCCGTCACTGTGGAGCCAGCCTTACCGCCAGCTCAGCGGAGGCCAAAAGACCCGGGTCCAGCTCGCTGTGCTGCTCGCCCGGCAGCCTAAGCTGCTGGTTCTGGATGAGCCAACCAACCATCTCGACGAGGAGACGATGATCTGGCTGGAGGAGTGGGTGCGTACCTACCCCGGCACGGTGCTATATGTGTCGCATGACCGCGCTTTTATCGACCGGACTGCAACAAGTGTGCTGGAGCTGAGCCCGACAGGCTGCCGCCGCTATCCCGGAGCTTATACGCAGTACAGGGAACAGAAGGAACTGGAACTCAGAACGCTGGAGAGCCAGCACAAAAAGCAGGAGCTGGAAAAAGAAAAGCTGCTGGAGAGCATCCGCCGCTATGCCCTCTGGTTCCAGCAGGCGCATACTGCCGCCGGGCAAAATGATTTCCGGCGGGCGAAGTCGAAGAAGAACGTCTCGCGCCTGCACGCCAAGGAAGCCAGCCTGGAGCGGCTGGAGAAGAACCGGGTGGAGCTGCCGAAGGCGGCACCCCAGCTGAACATGAAGCTGGAAGGTGAAGCATTTCAGGGGGACGCGCTGCTGGCAATGGAGGACATCAGCCTGGGCTACGAAGGTGCGCCGCAGCTGCTGGAGCATTTTAATCTTACGCTTCGCCGGGGAGACCGGCTGTCCGTGCTCGGCCCGAACGGGGCCGGCAAATCCACGCTGCTGAGGCTGATTGCGGGTGCCGCACAGCCCGCCGGCGGCAGGCTGCGGCTGCATCCCCGCACGAAGATTGCCTATTTTGCCCAGGAGCTGGAGCACCTGAACCCGGAGCTGACCATCCTGGACAGCCTGCTGGAGCTGCCGGGCATGACGCAGACGGAGGCCCGGACCATTCTCGGCTGCTTCCTGTTCTGGCGGGAGGATGTGTTTAAAAGAATCGGAGACCTCAGCCTCGGCGAGAAATGCCGGGTCGCTTTTCTCCGGCTGTATTTCGGCAAGGCGAATCTGCTGGTGCTCGATGAACCGACCAACTATCTGGATATCGACACCCGGGAGCGGGTGGAAGAGGCGCTTGCCGCCTATCCCGGCGGACTGGTCATCGTCTCGCATGACCGTTATCTGCATACCAGGGTCGCTAACCGCCTGCTGAAGCTGGGACGGGGGGAGAGACCACAGTTCTTTTCCGGCACTTTTGACGAATATTATGCTAAGGAACGCAGCCGGGTGCTGACTCCGGAGGAGCAGGCCCGTGAGGGTGAAATGCAGCTGCTGCAGCTCCGGCTGGCCGGACTTATGAGCATGGAAGCTGCAGGGACAGAGGCGGAGGACCGGGAGCTGCTGGAGGAGATTTTGGCCGTACAGCAGACGATCCAGAGCAAGATAAAGGAAATCTGACAGCTGCGGAGAAGTAAATATCAGGTAAATACATGAAGTGATTGGGGGAAGCACTCTCAAATGTGGAACAAAGGAACAAAGCTGGCGGCTGCACTGCTGCTTTTGTCCAGTCTGGCGGTACCGTCAGCGTACACTTCAGCGGCGGCCAAAAACGTAAAAGTAAAGGTCACACTGGTCAGTATGGAGCTGACCGAAAACAATCATGTCGGCAATGAATGGTACACGGCAGGCTACATTAACGACAAGGAAATAAGCGAAGGCTCATCGGTCGTCCTGGAATTGAAGGCAACCGAGAGCATTGGGCTGAAGGGCTATGTGGAGGAACAGGATAAAATACCGGATAAAGGTGAGACTGTCAGCTCAATCAAAGTATCCGATGTAACCAAGCCGATAACCAAAGCGGTGAAGGTGACCGTGACGGAAAACCGCGGACGCTACTCTGGCAATACAGCAACCTGGCAATTCAAGTTTAAGGTGCAGAAGCAGTAGATATAACCTAATCCGTCAGCAGGAGGAATAATGAACACCAAACGTCTTACAGCAGTTATCGTGAGTCTGGCTGTTCTTATACTGGCGTATGTGTGGCTGCGTCCGCAATCTTTTGAGCGTGAATACAGCAGTGTGATTTATTCAGCGGATACCGGAGAGGCCAAAAGTATATTGCTCGGGCTTAAAGGTGAGATTTACAGAGGAATCCCGGGGGAGCGTAAAATGACCGGCACGCTGCTGGCGGATGGGGATCTTCATTATGAAGTTACTCTTAGGGAAAGAGGCCGCTATTATCTGGGCGTTATGTCTGAGGTAACCGGGGGTGGCAGTAAACAGACGGCAGGAATAGTAACCGTGTCACTGTCACTGGATAAGATATGGGTCATGCTGAATGATGTAAACGAGCAGTATGGCTTAAAAGAGAAGGAAGGCTACATTGCCGGTCCGGCGGATACGCTGGAGGAGGCGAAGCAGGTGGCAAGGGATATCATCGGCCTAGAGTAACGGAACAACGTAACTGGAAATAGCCTATAGTGAGACACCATACAGCAAGGGGGACTTTCATGGAGCACAGTATAACGGAACGTTTGGCGGAGAGTGACTACGCAGGCTTTTGGAAAAGAGTGCTGATCAACCTTGTGGATTTTCTGATTCTGGCGCTCCCCGTCTATTTTATCAACGGCTGGGCGGTTTCGGCGGCTGAGCGGTACCAGTCGGGAATTCCACTGTGGATACAATGGGTCCTGATCTCGCTGTTTAACATCGTACTGGTTGTCAAATACGGCGGAACCCCGGGCAGGCTGATTCTGCGGACGAAAATTGTAAATGAACAGGGAAAGTACCCTAGCTTGAAGCAGGCGGTTATCCGGTATAGTTTCCTTTTGGTCAACACCCTGCTGGCCGTCATTGTTGCCGCCGGGGACGGTACTCTGTCCAAGCTGCCTGAAGCTTATGCCAATTGGGCGCCGCTCGCCAGCGACCTGACAGGATTCCTGGCTCTGATCATTATCATCGACTGTCTGTTTATTGTATTTAGCATGCGTAACCGGGCGCTCCACGATATGATGGCCGGAACCTATGTGGTGAATCAGAGTGCGCTGCTGGATGAGGGTTACGGGGCGGGAAAAGATTACGTGTGAAGCGGGCAAGTGTGCGCTAGAGTGAGAATGAAGGGCAAAAATGCCCTTGAAATTGGCCTTGGCGGCCAGATGGGCCGAATGAAGGGCAAAAATGCCCTTGAAATTGGCCTTGGCGGCCAGATGGGCCGAATGAAGGGCGTAAATGCCCTTGAAATTGGCCTTGGCGGCCCAATGATCCAAATGAAGGGCAAAAATGCCCTTGAATTCGGCCTTGGTGGTCCAATGAGCCAAATAAAGGGCAAAAATGCCCTTGAATTCGGCCTTGGCGGCCAGATGGGCCGAATGAAGGGCAAAAATGCCCTTGAAATTGGCCTTGGCGGCCAGATGGGCCGAATGAAGGGCAAAAATGCCCTTGAATTCGGCCTTGGTGGCCAGATGAGCCGAATGAAGGGCAAAAATGCCCTTGAATTCGGCCTTGGTGGCCCAATGGGCCGAATGAAGGGCAAAAATGCCCTTGAATTCGGCCTTGGTGGCCAGATGGGCCGAATGAAGGGCAAAAATGCCCTTGAATTCGGCCTTGGCGGGCAAATGATCCAAATGAAGGGCAAAAATGCCCTTGAATTCGGCCTTGGCGGCCAGATGGGCCAAATGAAGGGCAAAAATGCCCTTGAATTCGGCCTTGGCGGCCGGATGGGCCGAATGAAGGGCAAAAATGCCCTTGAAATTGGCCTTGGCGGGCAAATGGGCCGAATGAAGGGCAAAAATGTCCTTGAATTCGGCCTTGGCGGCCAGATGGGGCCGAATGAAGGGCAAAAATGCCCTTGAAATTGGCCTTGGCGGCCCAATGAGCCGAATGAAGGTCAAAAATGCCCTTGAAATTGGCCTTGGCGGCCAGATGGGCCGAATGAAGGGCAAAACTGCCCTTGAAATTGGCCTTGGCGGCCGGATGGGCCGAATGAAGGGCAAAACTGCCCTTAAATTAACTAAAAAGACGGTCAACAGATAGCATACTGCTGATGTTGATCGTCTTTTTATGTTGCCATGCTATGCTGCCGTTTGTCCCGGCTGCGTAAGTCTAGCCAACCTCCAGGACAGCTTTAATGAATTTTTTAAGCGCCGTCGGCGTGCCTTCACCGGACCACTGCTCCAGCGCTTCATCCTGCCGGCTCATATAGGCATCCAGCTGTTCGGCCAGCAGCTTGTCAAAAGCAGCAGGCGCTTCGGCGCGTTCCGCCTGCAGCTCCATAATCAGCAGGGTCCAGCTATATCCGCTCTGGCTGAAGAGGTGCTGGGGATAACGCTTCGCCAGCTCCAGCACGGAATCCAGCGGCTGGCCCGCAGCCAGCTCGGCAGCCAGATAACTGCCGATAAAGCGGTGACTCGGGTCTGTCTCCATTGCCTGAGCCAGCTGCTGCCGGGCTTCGTCCAGCCGGCCCTGGTACATCAGGGCAACCCCGTTCAGGGAACGGTCAAAGCTGTCCGGTTCGTGACCGTTAAGCTTTAGATACAGTAAATGGTATTTGTTATAGCTGCTCCAGTCGGAGCGGTCCAGATAATAATCTGCCAGATTGAAAGCAAAATTGGCATCCGGACTCAGCTCCACCAGCTTGACTAATAAGGTCATCGCTTCATCCATGGTTCCGGCATCCCGGGAATAGGAATGCTTGGCGAACAGCAGATGAATCAGCATTTTGAGCGTATGGTCATCCTGCGGATTCTCGGCATAGTCCTTACGGTACGCTTCCAGTGCTTCTTCCAGCTTCTGATCAGCAACGAGCTTATCCGCAGCGGTCATAGTCCGTGATTTCAGATAGAAGAACGGCAGATTGCCGACCGTCTTCTCATTGAGCCGGTAGCCATTGCTGCGGGTAATAACATGACCTTGCGCATCGTAAGCATCAATGCTCCAGGAGAACCGGCTGTCCGGATTGGCAAAGCCGAGCAGGGAAGCGGGTGAAACCGACTGCCAGCCTTCCCCGCCTTCTATGGTAGAGAAGCTGGCGGTAGAGAAGCCCCCGCTGTTATATAGCTCTGTGACCGGAACTTCAACCTGATTATCCGTAATCCGCTGGCGGGTGACATTGCTTAAGAAGCTGCCTTTGTCATCGACTGTTGTTGACAGATTGTAATAGGCGGCTCCATCAACGGCCTCCCATTTGAACTGTACTGCATCACCGGTCAGCACCTGTGAGTTAACAGGTGATTGCAGCTCCAGCAGCGGCTGGAGTGTGATATCATGTGTGACCGAGCTGCCGGCCTGGAGCTCGATCCAGTCGTCCGACTGCACAGGCCAGGTCCAGCCGTCAATCTGCTCGAAGCTGAAGCCGAGCTGGATCTGATAGAATCCGGGAATCACGCCTGAGAACTGGAAACGCCCTTTAGCATCCGTAACAATCTGATACGGCTCACTGTCAGACTGCACACTATGATATAGCTCGCTTTCCGCGCGGAGGAATATACCTGCCCGGGCTACCGGGGTTCCGTCGCTTTTGGTGAGTGTGCCTGATAGGGTAGCAGGAGCATCGAAGCCCAGCTTCACAGCTTCCCGCAGCGCTGTCTGAAGCGCGACAAGCTGTTCCTCTGTGGAGGATGATGTGCTATACACCTGTTCAGCCGCATTGTTGCCAGTATCTTTGCTTCCGCCCTCTGAGCCACCGCCGTCCACGCCACCGCCATCTGCGCCATCGCCGTCCACACCGCCGGAGCCGGCAGAAGAGGAGGCGTTCTCCGGCGAACCACTGCCAGCAGGATTAAGGTCGGCATCCCGTTCAGCCCAGATCTTACGGTACTCCTCCAGTGCACTGTTAACCAGTGTAAGCGCCTCGCGGCCCTTGCCTTGTGTGAACAGCAGCCGCCCCTGCAGCCAGGCTGCTCTGGCGTCCAGTTCTGATTCGTTATACTGGACAGAGAACTCTGCCTGCTCCAGCAGCTGCCCGGCCTGAATGAACCGCCCGGCATTCAGCGCGCGCTCCGCCCGGAGCAGGGTCAGCTCGCGGGAAGCTGAAGATTTGCTGCTGAATCTTTGTGCAGCAGCAGCAATAGCCTGGTCTGCCTGATCGCCGGCATTCCCTGCCGCATCGTATTCGTAGACCAGCTGCTTAACCGCATTCTGTAGGGAATGATCAGCCGGCCCTTCCTGAACATACTCCTCCAGCAGCTTTATTCTGTCCGCGGGCAGAAGCGGAGAGACTTCCTCATCTTCCCCGATCTGGTTGACCTGGCTCATCGACCCGCCTGCGTATACGTTATACCAGTAGGTCGTATGAAAGCCGGATGGCTCCACCACCGTCTCACGGATAAGCTGCATTCGCGCACTGCCGCTGCTGGCGGCAAGCTTCTGCAGCAGCACAGTCCTGGCGTCTGCGGAAGCCTGCTGTGCCGGACTTAAGTCAGCACGGGCTGAAGGCCGGGTAAGCACAAAGGCCGTCAGCAGCGTGAGGGGAAGCAGCAGAAAAAGCACCAGATGCTTGACCCTGATTCTAATTTTCATGCTGCTTCACCGCCTGCTCGTAAAGGTCTTTCCAGTAGGTGTTACCCCCGGTTTCTATTAATTCACGCCGTTCCTGTATTTGGATCGATTGCTGTTCCTTTATTGTAATTTGCGGGGCATAGAACAGAAGAACGCCTGTCGTGAGTACTGCTGCCGCAGCACCGAGCGTCCCCAGCGGTATTTCCAGCTCCTTATTCCACAGCGCGGCTAGACGTGCCCGGAAGGTAGGCGGATGGGTCTGTTCCAGTACCCGGTCATGGCCGGAGAAGGTGACATGAGCCAGCTCTTCTTCCAGCCGTTGCCTGATTGTTTCGCGTCCGTTATCCATTATCAATGTCCTCCTTCTCCAAAATCAGCCTGAGCAGCTGCCGTCCGCGGGCAAGCCGCGATTTTACCGTGTTCTCCCTGGTCTTCAGCTGGAAGGCAATTTCCCGTACACTCATTTCATGAAAGTAATACAGGGTCAGACTTTCACGGTAGATATAGTCCAGACTCCCGATAGCATCCGTCAGCTTTACATTGTGCCACTCCGCCATAAAAAGCTCTTCCGCACCTGCAGCCGCTTCGCCTGCAGCCTCTGCCCACTGCCCGCTCTCTGCCGCCGGAAAAATACTCCGCCAGCTCCAGGTCCGCTGCTTCATCCGGCACCGGTTGACCGTAATCGCAATCAGCCAGGAACGGAGCCGGGAGGGCTCCTTAAGCTGGCCGATTTTGCCGTAAGCCTGGATGAACGCATCCTGTACGGCTTCCTCGGCAGACTGCCGGTCCCTAAGCAGCAGACAAGCCGTCCTGAGCAGCATATCCCCGTACTCATCCATTAGCTGGCGGAGAGCTGACTCATCCCTGGCCTTGATTCTCTCTATAATATCCAGACGAAGCTCCCCTCCCTTTACTAATAAGATGCGGGCTGCAGCGATATGGTTGCGTACGTAACCCTAAAATTTATTTGCTGCTGCCAAGTGGTTCGATACGGGAGGAGTTGTCCAAAATAAACTCAGCTTTCCAGCCTGTCCGTTCTGCGCGGAGCGGTACGGTACGTTCCGGCGGTGGTTTGTCTCCCCAATAGCACAGTCTGCAACCTTTATTACGTCCAGCGCGTCAATTTCATTACTTATAACCCAAGCAGTTCTATTAACCAAGGAGATGACAGCATGACAACATCGTTCAAAACCATAGCAGGAATCATGATACTGGCCAGCGCACTCGGACTTTCGGCCTGTAGTTCTTCCGGCAGCAATACCGGGAATAGTGCGACGGCCACAAACGCCCCTGTAGCTGAGGCGTCCGCGCCTGCCCAGCCGGCTGCCACTGCCAGCCCTTCGCCAGCGGCAGCTGAGCAATCTGCTCCGCCAGCAGCCACGGCAGCACCGGACACAGCAGCAGGAAACGGGGCTGCTGCAGAGGACAGTGCCGCTCAGCTCAAGGAGCTGCTGGAGCTGGCCAGACAGGGCAAGGTCCCGGGTGTGGAATATGCCGCACACAGCGGAATGATTGATGAGGTTGAGGCGGCATGGGGGGAGCCGGACATCAAAGAATCAGCCGGCAAAGGCATTTATTCCACCTACGGCGCCAAACATGTGGTTTTTGGCTCCAATAAGGGCAGCCGAATTTTTGATGTCCGTTCCAGTGCCGCTGACCTGCAGCAGCTGACGCTGAAGGAAATTGAACAGACGCTTGGCAATCCGGAGGATACTGCAGTGAACGGCAGTGACAAGATTTATATATACCAGGCCGGTAAGGAGTACCAGCTGAAATTTATTATTCCCGAAGCAACAGGCACCGTGGATCATATCTCGGTCTTTTCCGAACAGGATTCCTTTAACAATATGGCAGGCTAAAAGCAAGGAAAGAGTGAATCTGCAGGCTGAATGCGGGTTTGCTCTTTTTTTGACCCGTTAGAGGGGATTCTGCTTATTGTATGACGTTAGGGCTGGAGCGGGCGGAAGTCCGGCTGATATAATACATCCATGGATTTATCCGTGGAAAAGAGGAACTTGCGATGCAACTGAAATTAGATGGCAGCAATTTTACTGTGGCGGCCGGCGAAACGGCGATCCAGCTGCTGCCCAAGGAATTTGCGCTGCTGGAATTTATGCACAGGAATAAGG
Organism: Paenibacillus sp. fava2; assembly: GCF_058313675.1. Lineage (NCBI taxonomy): Bacteria > Bacillati > Bacillota > Bacilli > Caryophanales > Paenibacillaceae > Paenibacillus > Paenibacillus sp. fava2. The sequence goes on from NZ_CM177755.1 coordinate 1,330,714, forward strand.
GACGTACCTTCACACGCGAACAACTGCTGGACAAGGTCTGGCCGCTGGAATATCCGGTGGAGCGGACCGTAGATGATCATATTTACCGCTTGCGCAAAAAGCTCCGCCCGTTCAGCGGCCTCACGCTTCAGACCGTAAGAGGCTCCGGCTATTGCCTGTCCCTGGAGGAAACGGCATCAGTCCCGCTGTTCAATCCGACTACCCATGACCCGGAGCTGCGCGAGGCGATGCGCGAAGTTTTCAGCAAGTTTCATGTCTACGGCCAGGGCAAATCGATGCTCAGTCTGGCCAGCCAAAAGGATACTCTGGGCTATGAGCTGGACCCCCAGGTTGCTGTAACCCTTCATTTTGTGCAGGGGGATCTCGATTGGCTTATTCATACTGAGGAGGTTCCGCTGAAGGACCGGCTGTTTCATTTGTTTGTATTTTACATGTTCACCGGAGACCCCCGAAAGAAGCTTGCTGTATGTGAGCGGATGGTTAATGCGCAGGTGATGCATGAGCGGGATCAGCTGGAGCTGGATATTCTGACGATTCTCGATCTGTTTATCCTCTCCGGTACACCGGAGCGGGCATTGGCGCGGCTCCCCGGGTCCTATCAGGCAATCTCGGAGCGTGGCTATGATAACTTTGTGCCGGTAACCATGATTACCGAGCTGTTTGCGCACCTGGCAGCAGGATCAGGAAATGATGTGCTTATGCGGCTGGATGAGGCTGTGGTGCAGATTTTGCAGGAGAAGCCCTTTTTAAGAGAAACCGGCGGCTACAAAATTGTAAAGGGACTCTGGCAGCTGCGGGAAAATCAAATGGCTGAAGCCGAGCAGCTGCTGGATGAGGGGCTTGAAGTGCTGGAGCGGTCGGGGTTTGTTCCGCTTAGCCTGTACGGCTTTTACCGGATCTACCATTACTGCCGCCTGTATTTGCCTTCGCATCCGCTGCACCGTAAATATGAACGCAGGTTTATTGAGGCGATGGAGGAGAGCGGGCTAATCCGTTATGAGCAGCCCTTGGAAAAACTGCTGCTACGGGTGATGAATGTCTAATCCCTCTGATAATGCTCTGACAATTCTCAGCTACATTTAGGTCATAAGATGACTGGTTCATCGAGACCATAAATGTACCTGGAGGAATGTCAGATGGAAGCTACATCCAAGCAGGGAACGAGCCTGCTGCATAACAAAGTCTACGTGCGCGTATACAGCGCCTTTGCCACCGCCAGCTTTGGCGACTGGTTCGATTCTCTGGCGATTCAGGTGCTGGTCGGGTACCGCTGGCAGGTCAGCCCGCTGATGCTCGCGATGATTCCCGTAGCCATTGCGCTGCCCAGCATTCTGCTTGGCTCTGTGGCCGGGGTTGCCGCCGACCGGCTGAATAAGCTGAAGCTGATGCGGGTCTGCGATCTGCTTACCGCAGTGCTGACGCTGGTGCTGCTGCTTGCCCCGAATATGTTCTGGCTGCTGCCGCTCCTGTCCTTGCGCTCAGCCATCTCAACGGTCAATGTCCCCGCCCAGCAGTCACTGACCCGCAGCATTGTCAGAGAAGACCAGCTGCTCCAGGCCTCCTCGCTGAACGGGCTGGTGAACCAGGGCTCCAAAATCGCCGGCCCGCTGCTCGGCGGACTCGCGCTCACGTTCCTTACACCCCAGTGGTGTATCGTGCTGAATGCCTTGCTGCGCGGCTGCTCTTATCTGCTGCTGCTGTCTGTGCGCAATATTGAGGCAAAAACAGAGCCTGTACAGGAAGCCGCAGAAGAAAAGGTTCCGCTGCGGACCATGTGGAAGGAAGGCTGGGGCTTCATGCTAAACAGCCGTATCCTGCTGAATATGATGCTGTACGGGCTGGCCGGGGCTCTGGCAATCCAGGTCATTGATTTTCAGTTCACCAGCCTGTTCCGGGTATATTCTCCGACAGGTGAAGCGGTGCTGGGCTGGATGGTCGCAGCTTCCGGTGTGGGTGCAGTGCTGACCATCCTTCTATTGGGCAAATTGAGCAGCGCAGTCAGCTATACATGGCGGCTGGGAATGGGCTATATGCTGATCGGCGTGTCGGTTGCCGGCCTCGGACTGCTGCAGCCGGGCGCTCCGGTTATCTGGGTGCTGCTGCTCGGCTTTATCCTGGGGGCGGGGAACGGGGCTTTTGCTGTTGCCTTCAACTATATGCTGCAAAAAGAAACCCCGCCGCACATGACCGGCCGCATCTTCGGCATCCAGAACACCGTGCTCAGCGCTGTGCTGATCATCGCCCCGCTGCTCGGCGGCCTGCTGGTGCAGTTCGCCGGACCCGGCCGTATCTTCCAGATCTTCGGCCTCATCCAGGTCGCTCTTGGACTGGCCGGCCTGCTCTTCGGCCGGGTGCTCTGGCGGGAGAAGCGGGAGACCGGGGCTGAGCGGATGGAGCAGGCAGGGTAGAGGGAGACGTTTCAAGATAGCTTAGCCTTTCCCGGACTGCTGCCGGTGCACCGCGTTGGTTAATATATGGAACACTTATTACACACTTAAGGCACGCGGGGGCAACCATCTGGATTAGTCCTGAGTCCATCCGCGCTGGTGCTCCCGGCCGGTATGCCATGCTGCTTTAACTGCACTCTGTACATCTAAAAACAGCTTTTTGAGCTGAATCAGACATGTAAGTGTATTCTGTGCAGCTATATTCTCCATTTCCCGCCGTTTTGCGGGAATGGAGCTTTTTTAGTTGTATGAACTACACTTAAAGGACTACAATAGGGCAAATCCGGCTGTTTTAGCTGCATGAAGTGCAACTATTCGCATCCCCGTCGGCCCATTGGATTACTCCATGTACCTATCGCGACGCCGTCACTTTAAATTGTATCTTTGCGGATCATTAGTGTGACTGCCAGGTGACACCAGGGAACTGAGCAGCCGTCCAGCATATCGCCTAAGTAGGAACAGGAAATAGCCCTTCGGACTTTCGGAAAAATCCGCAGGACACGACGAACTATTCTAAGCTTCCAGCACCCTCATGCAGCCGGTAAAACCGCTCTGTATTCGCGCTCAGCAGCGCTTCTGCCTGTGCAGGCGAATAGCCGTGCAGCGCACCCCAGGCTGCGGCAACATCGCGGATCATGGCCGGATGCGTAGGCCGGCCGGCAAAAGGCCCCTCAAACGGCCAAGGGCCGTCGGTTTCCGCCATAACCAGCTCCGGCGGATAGCGTTTGGCCAGGGCCTGAATCTCCGGCTCGTAGACGATATCCGGAGTGAAGGAGATATAATAGCCGCGCTGAATCATCCGGGCGACGGCCTCCTCCGGCCCTTTGAACCAGTGGAAATGGGCATCGCGGATGCCATGCTTGTCCAGCAGATCACAGACGGTCAGTGCATCCTCATAGACGGCATGCAGCACCACCGGCTTGCCAAGCCTTGCGGCTAGGCCAAGCAGGGTGTCCAGCAGCCGGACATAAGGCTCTACTGCAAAAGACCCGCCGCGCTCCAGCGCTTCGGCCCGGCTGTAGTAAGGCAGGCCGATTTCACCAACGGCCACCATGTCATCGGCGTGTTCTTCAATGAAGCGGAGCAGTGCCGCAAGCTCCGCTTCCTCCGGCAGCGGCTGCTCGGGATGATAGCCGCAGGCCGGCTTGATCAGTCCGGGAGCGCTGCGGGCCAACTCCAATGTACGGGCACAGGAGTCCAAATTCATCGAAACGGCAATCAAGCCGTCAATGCCTTGCCCCGGGAGTCCGGGCAGCATGTCCACCAGCACGGCCTGATCATACTGCTCCAGATGAATGTGGGCATCAATCATTGGCGGCCTGCTTCTTCACCGTTGCCGGATATTCATCGTATGCCTGGAACGTGACGGCTTCCGGCTCCAGTGCTTTTCCCGAAGCAGCCGGTTTGTAAATCAGCTCCAGACTGCCGATGCTCTCCAGAAAGCCGGTTGTCACGTTCACTTCAGCCTTGAGCCGTCCTTTATCTACTCTGTAGTAAGTAACTGTACCGATGCCTGCTTCTCCGCCGATATTCGGATCGTCGCTGCGGTCCGGCAGCCGCAGTTCCACCTGCGCAGGAAGGGCGCCGGCAAGCTTCAGCGAAACGAGCATATCCTTCCCGTCTGCAGTAATGCTGGAGGAGACAAGCTGGCTGGCAGCCTCCCAGGCTTCAGGTACGGCAAGCTCCTGCCAGGTCTGAGGATTAATGACGTGGATTTCCTGCTCCACAATTCCCGTTCCTGTGCCCAGTGTCAGAATAACCACGGCTTCGGGCTGCCCATCCTGATTGACATCAGCATAATAAAGCTCGGGCGGATGACTCAGATCCCGGTAGGTCTGCCACTCATATTTGTGTTTCCGTCCGTTTATCTCAAGCACATAGCCTTTATAGGCCGTTTTGTCTTTCAGGGCAGCATAAATTTTGAATTCGGGGTGATCCTCCGCGGCAGCAAGCGCTTCTGTAGGGGTACGGATCGTTGTGCTTACACTCCCGGATATAATGGATACCGAATTCTGCTCCTGATCCAGCCGGAAGTCGGCTCCGGATATAAGATTCAGCGCAGATGCCGGAATATACATGCGCCCGTTCCGCAGAATAGCCTTGCCTTCAAGCGCAGTAGAACTGCCATAGTAGAGTACAAGCTGGCTTCCTGGTTTAATCAGCGTACTGGTGCTGTCGTCGGCAATCGTCAACAGCTTTTGACGGTTATCCCATTGCAGTCTGGCAGGATAAAATTCAGTAAGAACCCGGACTGGAACATACACGATATTCTGGTTAATAAACGGATGCAAGGGGGTAAGTGCGGCTTCTCCGTCGACAATCAGTTTTAGCGGTGCAGCGGCAAACGTTTTATCTATATCAAGAGCCGAGGGGCAGGCAGCAATCAGCATTGCGGCAGCCACGCTGGCAATCCATCTTTTCATGAGTAAATCCTCCATTTATATATGCTGTTCATTAATCTGGTAAACGTAACTCTTATTAGTATAAAGCAAATTGAACGTGTGAAGGTCACTTTCTGTTAACATTGATAAGACAAGCTTGTTACGCTTTGATGGCGGCAGCCCCGGACGGGAACATATGACTGTATAATGAGCAAAAATAAACAATGCCCCGCAGAAGGACGCCGGAGCGTTGTCCTTGTCTGCGGGGCATTGCAGCATGAAGATTTATTCATTTATATGGAGCGCTTCATTCCGGGAGCAGCGGCTGCAGGCCGTAAAGCGGCAGAGTTGTCTTTTTTGTGGAACAGGCTGCGCAGGTAACCGAGTACCCAGCGGTCGAGACCGATTGCACCGGCATTCGCGGCCGATACGATGATGATGACCTCCATCAGCAGCAGCTGAACATTCGTGCTTACAGTGCCCGAGAGCAGGTATGCTGCATTCATAACGAGCCCCATCAGGGCAGCGAAGGTAGTAAAAGTACCCAGGATCAGTCCGAGACCAACCAGGAATTCACCGGCAGGAACCAGCAGATTGAAAAAATCCACATTCGGCAGAGCGGCATGCTGGAGAAAGCTTCCCCACCAGGCTTGTACGGTAGCATCCTCGCCGACGCTTTTGGCAATGGCGCCTTTCAGGAAGCCGGAAGCATCGAAGCCCCCGGTCAGCTTGTGCCAGCCGGCCTCAATCCATTGATAACCAACATATATACGAACGACAGTCAGCAGCAGCATAGCGATTTTATTAGTACGGAACCAGTTGTTAAACATGATATCCACTCCTTAAATGTATAGTATGGTTGTTTTCTCTGTGTGGTATCGGATGATCATCTTCGATGGCTTTATAATAAGTGATTTTTTTCACATTAAGTGTGATATAAATCACAATTACCGAAATAATTTTTATATCAAACTAAAATTTGAATATTTTTAAAACAAAACATAAAAAGGCTTGCACAAACTCTCCTATATGATGTAGTGAGCAGGGACTTGACACAACATTTGGTTAAAATTAACATGAGAGCATGGACGAGAACAAAATATTGGCGGTCATTGGCCGTATTCACCGGAGCGGCAACAGGTTTATTGAACGGGAGCTCAAAAAGCATAATATTCACGGCATTGCCCCCTCACATGGAGATATTCTGTATCAGCTGTTCATCCGTGAAGATATAACGATGAATCAGTTATCCAGCTCGATTGATAAGGATAAGTCTACGATTACAGCGCTGGTGGACAAGCTGGTGCGGCTGGAATATGTGAAGCGGGAGCAGGATCAGACGGACGGACGGATTTTCCGCCTGTCCCTCACGGATAAGGGCAGAGAACTGCGGCCGGTATTTGAGGAAGTGTCGGCAGCACTGCTGGCAGCGGTGTATGAGGGGTTTGACCCGGAGGAGAAGCGGCAGCTGCTCGGTTTACTGGAGCGAATCAAGCTGTAACACAGCGCTGCAGCGTAACAGGTCTACAAGAGGCATCTTCTTGTAGACCTGTTTTTTTATAGCTGCTCCAAAAAATAAACCGAACGAAATCTGCCCGGCCCGCCAATACATAGTGTAAGCCTGAAGGGGGAATGACGGATGGAGCATCCAATAGAATACTCGCAGCTCATTGAGCGGACGCTGGCCGGCAGCGCCCAAGCCTACGGTGAGCTGTATGAAGCGACGATACGGGATGTGTACAGAACCGTGCGTTTCCTTGTTTCCGAGCAGGTAAATGCTGAGGATATCGTGCAGGAAATTTATATGGAGCTGCACCGTTCGCTGGTCCGTTATGATCATTCCCGCGAGTTCAGACCATGGCTGATGGGACTGGTGATGCGGCAGATCCTTGCTTACCGCCGCAGGGGCTGGAGGTATTTCCGCCTGATCCGGCGGGCGGAGCAGGCAACCGAGCGGATGGAGCATGATTTTGCAGGAGAGGTAGTAGACAGGATCTCGAACCGTGCGCTGCTTACGGCGGTGAATCAGTTGCCGTTCAAGCTGAAGCAGGCTGTTATCCTCCACTATCTGCAGGAGTATTCCCAGGAGGAAATCGCTGCAATTCTGGAAATACCGCTGGGCACTGTTAAGTCGCGAATCCATGCTGCACTGCAGAAGCTGCGCCGGAAGCATCAGGCCGACATAATCCAGATCAGAAGGGTGGAGGATGTGCATGAGTCTTGAACAGCAGCTGCGGCAGGCACTCCGGGAGGAGGCCGGGGACTGGAGCGCTCCACCTGAGCTGAAGGACACAATCCTTAGCAGGATTACTCCGGAACAAGGGGGAAGACGCATGAAAAAATGGCTTGTCGCCACAGTAATGGCAGCCGCTTTATTGATTCCAACCGGAGCCTATGCCGGGTATACGTATCTGGCGGATTCCGTGTACGGCTCGCAGGAACATTTTATGGAGAATGGCGGAACGCTGGAAGGGTACAACAGGCTTGAAGCCAAGCTGCAGCAGGCTAAAAACAGCCTGAGCACAGAAGATTTTGCAGCGCTAACGGAACTGCTGCATGATATCGGGAGCTATAATCTGAGGATTGCCGATGACAAAGGGAACCTTCATCCGGAGCAGCTGAGCCCTACGGAGCAGGAGATGTATCAGGAATTGACGGAGAAGCTTGAGCCGTATTTCGGGAAAATAGAGAAGGAGGCACAGCCGTCTGCTTCCGGCAAATTACCTCCCCTGGACAGCGGTACCTTCTGGGAGGAGCAGCTGGCCCGGGGAGAGCAGGTTTTCAGCGGCACGGAGCTCACAGCATTCAGACAGCTGATAAACGAGCTGCAAGCTTATAATGCGGAAATTACCGACTCCGACGGCAGCATTCATCCGGACCGGCTGAGCGAAGAGGATACAGCCCGGTTTAGCCGGCTGTATGAGGAGCTTGGACCATATCTGAAGCAGCTTGGAATCATGATTAAACCAAGATCCTGAATAGGTGAAAAGGCCTCCGGTGTACACCCCGGCAGGTCTTTTCCTTGTGCAGCGCTAACAGGTAGGATGGCACATATACGGAACCTTGAATATCTATACATGATGCATTGAGCCTGCAGTCCTATAATTTGACATATACCTCTAAAATATGTACGGGAGGTAGTGCAGATGGACAAGCTCAAGATCCTGCGCAAGCAAATAGAGTACGAAAGAACCAGGCTTAATCAAATGGAACAGACCTACGGACTACTTCATCCGCGGGTAATCAGACAGTCCATGAAGCTGGATGAATTGATCAATATATATACAAGAATGGATTCAGGGGGAAATAACAGAGCAGAGTAGCTACTTACTGGGTGTGCTGCAGCTACTGTCTGATTCCCTCGAAGGCAGCGGCCGTTATCGTTTTGATATAAGCCTCATCCAGCACATCACCTGTAATCAGCAGCCTGTAAAAAATCGGCCCGTACAACAGATCAATACTGCAGCTGATATCCAGATCCGGCTTCAGCTCACCCCGCATCACTCCACGTTCCAGCAGCTCGCGGGCTTCCTGCCGCCGCGGGGCAAAAAAGCGGGTCCGGTAAGCTTCGGCCAGTCCGGCATCGGACTGGCCTTCACCGATCAGCCCGGTAATGACCATGCCCTCCCGGCTGCGCAAAAAGACCGCCAGGTTTGTCGCATGGATCTCAATATCCTCTCTTACGGAACCTGTGTCAGGCACCGGAAGGCGTGCCGTGGCTGCAGAGAGGTAGCCGTCCATGACTACCGCTGCTTTGTTAGGCCACCATTTGTAAATGGTGGCCTTGCTTACTTTTGCCCGCTCGGCAATTTTATCCACCGTCACCGCTTCAAAGCCTGTTTCCAGCAGCAGCTCATAGGATGCAGCCAGAATCGCCGCCTCTGCTTCGTTGTTGCGCGGGCGTCCTCTTTTTTTATCCATCAAAATGACCTCCTGATTCATAATCAGCTCAAGTACAGCATTGGGCACAAAACTAAACTATACGTTCATTATACAAAACATCGTGAGAAAATAGCCAATCTTAAAGGTGGAGCAGCAGAATTATGGCGGAGACGAAAATATTTAGTCTGCCTATTTACAAAACTGAACGTTCAGTATATTATATATCCATAATTAATAAACTAAACGTTCAGTATTTAAAAGTGAAAGGTGGAGTTAATATGAATCAGGTAAGTCAAATCAACGGGGTAACCGGGGCGAAGAAGGCTGCGGAGAGCGCAGCAATGCCCGGCTGGATTACCTTTCTGCTGGCAGCTTCCTGCGGACTTATTGTGGCCAATCTGTATTATGCCCAGACACTGGTCGGACCGATCGCCGCAGCAACTCACCTGTCCTCCGGAGCAGCGGGGCTGATTGTCACTCTGACACAGATCGGCTATGTAATCGGACTGTTGTTCGTTGTTCCGCTCAGTGATATTATCGAAAACCGCCGGCTGACTGTAATCTCACTCATCGTTGTTGTGGCGGCACTGGTTGCGGCTACACTCGCTCGAAGTGCAGTGCTGTTCCTGAGCGCTTCCCTGTTCATCGGGCTCGGCTCGGTGGCTGCCCAGATTCTTGTGCCGTATGCTTCCTTCCTTGCTGCTGAAGAACACCGCGGACGGGTAGTAGGCAATGTAATGAGCGGGCTGCTGCTCGGCATCATGTTCGCCCGTCCGCTGGCCAGCTTCGTCTCGGGGCTCTGGGGCTGGCACGCCATTTATGCCATTTCAGCTGTTATTATTGCCCTGCTTACTCTTCTTCTGTCCAGAGTGCTGCCACAGCGCCAGCCGGTTCCGGCTATGAACTACGGCGGGCTGATCCGCTCCCTGGGAACGCTGCTGATGAATACACCTGTGCTGCGCCGCCGGGCAATCTATCAGGCCAGCCTGTTTGGAACATTCAGCCTGTTCTGGACGACCGTTTCACTGCGGCTGGCCGATACGTATCACCTGTCCCAGCAGGGGATTGCCTTGTTTGCCCTGGCCGGTGTTGCCGGAGCCGTTGCTTCACCGATTGCCGGAAGACTGGCTGACAAGGGCTGGACCCGTCCGCTGACCGGGCTCGCTTTTCTGCTTGCCGGGGGTGCCTTCCTGATCGCTTACCTGTTCCGCAGTGATTCTGCAGTCACACTGGGTCTGCTCGTTGCCGCAGCTATCCTGCTGGATATGGGCGTATCTGGGAATCTGGTACTGGGCCAGCGGGCGATATACTCCCTGGGCAATGAAGCCAGAGGGCGCCTGAACGGATTGTTTATGGCTATCTTCTTCATTGGCGGAGCGATTGGCTCATCCCTGGGGGGCTGGGCATATGCCTACGGAGGCTGGGAATTGACCTCGCTAATCGGTATTGCCGTACCGGCTCTGGCTTTCGTATATTACCTGACCGAGAAGAAGCAGGCGTAAGCTGATTATTTGACAGGCATTGAATAAGAAACGGAGAGCTGCTCATCAGGCCGGATTTTGCCGGCCCGGCGGGCGGCTTTTTGCTGTACCGGTAATAGTGCAACATAATCCGCATACAAACGGTCCGTCAGTAAGGGATACTGGAGTTGAATGTTCATCCGGACGGAATTTTTGCAGGGCTTGTAATGAAAACCCATTATCCGCGTATTAGCTGGGGTAAATCACTTGGCCCGGTGAATTTGCTTAAGAAAGGAGAGCCTGAGAGAGATGCAAGAGCGCGCATTGCTGCAATCGTTTTGGCACACGAGAGTGAAGGAAGAAGACCCCGCTGCTGCGGCCGTTAGTGCAGATACGGGCAGGGTGTTCACTTCCGTTTTTGAAGACTATTATTCGAGGATATTCAACTATACCGCTTACCGCGTCAGCTGCCGTTATACGGCGGAGGACCTGACCAGCCAGGTTTTTGAAAAAACCTGGTCCAAGCTGCACAGCTACTCCCCGGACAAAGCACCCTTTGAGGTGTGGCTGTTCGCCATCGCCAGAAATGTCGTGAACGATCATTACCGCAGCCGGAAGAGAAATCTGTTTTTTCCGCTGGAGGCGGTCCGGGAGCTGGTATCGGGCAAAAAAACGCCGGACGAGCAGCTGCTGGAAGGGGAGCGCAACAACCGGCTGGGCATGGCACTGGATGCTTTATCAGCTAAGGAGCGGAATATTGTCGCGCTGAAATTTGGTGCAGATCTGAAAAATACAGAGATCGCCAGCCTAACCGGCATGTCCGAGAGCAACGTCGGCGTGATTCTGTACCGGAGCATGAAAAAGCTGAAGGCTGAAATAGGGAGCGTGGAGCAGCTATGAAAAAAGACAATGTACAGGAGTTTGCAAAGGCTGTTGATGACGGTGTGCATTTGAACAATGCTCCGGACTGGAGCGGACCGCAGGAATCACTTGAGCTGCTTGAGCTGGGCCGGGCGCTGGCCGGACAGGATTACAGCAAGGCTCATAAGGCGGCAGTGCTTGCCAAAGTGCAGAGCCGTACCCAACTTAAACAGGAGGCACAACAAATGAAAATAAAAACAGGGTGGAAACGCCCGGCCATGATAATGGCATCCCTTTTGGTGGCCGGTGCGCTGAGCGTCAGCTTCGTCAAGCCGTCATATGCCCAGGAGCTTCTGGGCAGAGTGCTGCAGAGCATTAACCTCGGCAACATTATTGCCCATGAGATGGATACAACGCAGATTCCCGATTTTCCAAAGGAATGGGAGGGCAAGCTGTTCGACAAGGACGGTAACGTAATCACTTCTGATTCGCTCAAAGTTGATGAGATTTATAATGCCGCCGGAGAGCAGATTGTTAATTTTGACGGGGATAAGCTGATTACCAAAAGTGAACAAGAGCGGCTCGATAAAGAAGCGGCAGAACGTATAGTGGCCGTGAAGAGCCGGGCGGAGCTGGACCAATATGCGATGTTCAAGGTTAAGCTGCCGGAGTATCTGCCGGAGGGATTTGCTTTTGACCGGGGGGAATTCTCTAAGTCGGAGGAAGGCGTTAACGGCAAGTATCTGGATCTGTTCTTTAGCAGTGAGCATGAAGGGCAGGACCTCAAAATGCAGTTCCGTTATTCCGACAAGGAAACGGCCTACGAAATGTCTTTCGACGGTAAAGTAGAACCGGTAAAGCTTAACGGTGTTGACGCTGTAATGATGGATGACCGGAATTTGGATTGGGAAGCTGATGGCGTGTTGTACAATTTTGTAACTCACGGGCTGGAGCGGGACGAGGTGCTGAAGATCGCCGAATCACTCCGTTAACCGGAGGCTTGGAACTGGCAGAGAGAAGCCCGCCATGGTGCGGGCTCTTTCTGCTGCCTTGGGGCAGGTATAACTCAGGATTTGATATAGTGCAGACAGCGCCGGAGAAAACGTCTGGTATATACGAATGAAGCATACAGCAGCAGAGCCAGTACGAGCCCTAACGGAAAACTGAGGATACGCGGCAGATCATACCCGGGATAAAGGGTGAGCGAGACGCCCTTCCAGCCGAATAACCCTAGAAAAGCTGCTATTAGCGCGAGGATTGAACAAACGGCGCTGCCGGCCGTCCATACACCGAGGATCGGAAGCATAAACAGGCTGACAACGATTTTGCCGGCAAGGGACGCAGCATTTTTACGGAATACAGTGGCGTTATTCATTCTGAGGTTCCTCCTGGACTGTTAAGTTTTACGATCGTTTTTACCGTGGAAGCTTTATCGATATGCAGGCTTTCCGTATAGCAGACCTCCTGAATCCGGCAGCCCGGCCCAATGGTAATCCGGTTGCCGCAGACCCTTTCAGCTGTCGTATGCTCAAGCTGAAGTGAATCCCCCTCCAGCAAGCGGCAGTTCAAGCGGTGAAAAGGTTTGGTAAAAAAGGAGAGGCCCGGCAAAGTGCTGCTTACAGTCAAGGAACCCTCCGTTTTAAGCTGATTTATTCTGCTGCTGGCGCTCAGGCGGATGATAACGGACTCTGAGGCGGTAAGCCGGCCAAGCTGTACGGCTCCTTTTGCCAGAAAGGTTACTGTGGTGATATCTTCCGCCGCCGACAGGTATCCGCTGGACCGGACATGCTCTGCCTCAAGACTGTGCATCCTCAGGCTTCCGAAGCTGTCGACCTGTGCCGCCTGACAATGCCCGGCAATCCGGCATTCTCCCGACACCTTAAACCGGCCTGCAGTCACTGTTCCTGACGCTTTGAACTGGCCGAATACCTCAACCGAGGAAGCAGTCAAATCTTCGCGCCGGCTGAGAGCGCCTCTTACCTTAAAAGGAGGCATATCTGGTGCGGCCGATTGGGTGGATGGACTAAGCATGCAGTGATCACCTTCGTCTGATTTTATTTTAATAATTAAAATATATATTTATTATAATATATAGTCAATAAAATAAATTCCTTCTCTTTGAAGCAAAAAAAAACACCGCCTCATTAACAGAGTCAGTGCTGTAAGGAGCTTATTGGCCGGTAATTTCATTCATCAGGCTGCTGATCTGGTGCAGAGTATCTGTAAACTTGTGCAGCTCGGCGATTTCAAACCTGTCAAACAGCTGCAGAATCCGCCGGGTTCCTTCCCCGGTAATTTCGATGTTGACCACCCTGCGGTCCTCATTCGTGCGGACCCGCTGAATCAGGCCGGCCTCTTCCAGCTTGTCACACATGGAGGAAGCGGCACCCGGTGTAACAACGAATCTTTCTGCGATTTCCGTTATCTTCAGGCTTCCGGCAAGCTGCAGCTGAAACAGCAGCATGAGCTGATTCTGGCTCAGGGTTTCATTCTTGTTGATGCGTTCAATAAATACCTGTGATTTCTGCTGGACAGCAGCCATTGTATCCATAAGGCTAAGGATAGCCTGTGACTTTTGTTGATCCGTGCTCATTGGCAGACACGCTCCATAACTATTTTAGTTCTTAAAATATATAGTGATTATAACTTTATTGCCTGGAAGCAGCAAGAAATGTCCTGCGGTGAAAACCGTGTCTTATTATAATTGGCTTAACTGCTGCAGTAAGGATGTGGAGCCTGTTGGATTATATGGAATGTCTGCAAAGAACAATTGATTACATTGAGGAAAGGCTGAAAGAACCGCTTACTATTGAAGAATGCGCACAGTATGCCGGCTTCTCCAAGTTTCATTTTCACCGGCTGTTTGGCATTCATCTCGATGTCACTCTGATGGAGTATGTCCGCAGAAGACGGCTGGGGCATGCGATGCTGGAGGTTATGCAGGGAAAAAGAATACTGGATATTGCACTCGATTACGGCTACAGCTCGGAGCGGGCGTTCAGCAGAGCTTTCCAGCAGGAGTTCAGCCAGTTGCCCAGCAGCTGCAGGAATGCAGGTTATATTTTGCCGCCAAAGCCGGTATTGGGACAGCAGATTAACCAATTTCACGGAGGTGTAATGATGGAGTATTTAAGTGAGATAACTGTGTGCAGCCTGGAGTCTATGAGTGTGGTCAGCGGAGTAAAGATCAGCCGTAATCCGGAGGAGGAAGTGATCGCTATGGTTACGGAGTGGGCCCGGGAAACCGGGATGGATGCCGGAGCAAGGCAATTCGGGTTTGATGTGCCCGTTACTGACGGGGAGCAGGAAAAGGGGCTGCGCGGCTATGAATATTGGATAGCGGTGGATCAGCAGCCCGAATCGCTGGACTCCGGGCTAAGTTACAAGCATGTGGAAGGCTGCAAATATGCTGTGCTGCGGATTACCGAGCCGTTCGCTGATCCTTTTGAGCGGATCCCGCTGGGCTGGAAGAAGCTGGCTGCCTGGGTAAACAGCAAAGGTTACCAGACTTCTTGTAGCCATGAGCGTTTCTGGCTTGAAGAAAAGCTTGAGCAGGGCAATTCAATTTTTATGGATTTGTACTTTCCGATCGAATAACAGCTGTCAGCGCAGCCCGACATCATCGAAGCGGTTGGCAATCGGCTCATGCAGCAGCGTCCGGATCGAACGGATAGCTGCTGTTTCCGCTGCCCGGGCAGCGTGAAATAAGTCAATGAAGGTGCTGCCGGGTTCAGAGAGAGCGCCAGGTATGCTGTTCATCTCGGAAGAAGCCAGCATTTTTTCATACAAAACCGCCAATTCAGCATAGTACCGGGCTACCTCTTGTGAAGCAGCCCAGTAGCCTGCAGCAAACCGTGTATATTGTGCGGCATCACGTTTGGCTGCGGCATAGACAGAGATGGTTTCATAGGCGCCTGCAGCATCATAATTACCGGATTGCAGCGCGTTAAGAATAGCGTCGTAAGCGGCAAGCCCGCAGGCATAGTCTGCTTCGGGTAACATAACATCAGGAGTTTCCGCCCGGAATACAGCCTGCATATAGGACTCCTTAATGACCTGGAGTACTTCGGTTTCAAGGAGATTTTCGTAGACCTGGTAATAACAATAGGGCGATTGGTTCAGACCCAGTCCGGCAAAAGACAGCTCCTGTACCCCGGCCGAACGGCCGTCCAGATAGTAGAACAGCTGCTTTGTTTCGTGGTATCCGTTCACAATAACAAATCTGTCCTTCCACAGGACGGCAGCGGTGCCGCGGTCGATGGAGCTTTTGATGTCCCGGACAGCCTGACGCTGATAGAGGGGAAAGGTCGGTGTGAAATGGAACCCGCCCCACTGTGAAGCAGTAACGCCGATCAGGTCGCAGGCCACCAGATGCTCTGCCATCCAGTTGTAGGCGGTGGCTGAATCGGCATGAAGCTGCCTGTGGACGGAGAAGCGGAAGCACGCCCCGGTCATTCCGGCGAGCATCGGCTTGGGCAGGCTAAACCAGCCCTTGGCCGCAAGTACACCGTATAAAGCATCTGTAAAAGAAAGGGACTCCGCTCTGAACTGAACGGAGGGAAGCATAATTGCGCTCATAGATCATCCTGCTTTCTGGAGGGGAGTTGTTTGTTACCTGGCGGTGTGGGCACCCCACCGGGGAACAAGCGAACGCTTGCGGTCAGGATAGCGTCCGGAGATCAGGCGGACGAGCACCATGGCCCTCTCTTCCAGTGCTTCAGCCTGACTGAATACATCGCATAAAGAAGCCATCAGGCCTTCCGGCAGCTTTTGTCCTTTGGAAAGAGCAGGCAGTACAGCGGTAACTGCCGGGCCAATGATCAGTGTCAGCTCCCGGTAGAGACGGTGAACCTCGTCAAGGCCCGGAAGCCGGCAATGGACCTCCTGCAGATAATCCCTGATTTCTGTGCGTGAATAGAGGTAGGAAGCTAATAGATAGCCGGCTCCATCGGCATCGTAATCGTCCTGCCCCAGTGCATTAATTACATACCGGTAGGCCAGTCGGCCGGAGGCAATCTCCCGGTCGGGGAGCGTTTTGTACGGGGTGTCCCAGTTATACAGTGCGAGCCGCAGTGATTCCAGTACAGCATCTGTCAGCGGAATGCTCACCTGATCCCCAAAAATCCGGCAATACCAGAAGGAGGTGAAGTTGATCCCGAAATTGTCGTACAGCAGTACTTGCGTGCCTGCGGAGCTGCCGTCCTGCAGATAAAATATTTCAGCTTCATCGTCATAGCCGTGTATAACGCCGAATTCCGGTATCCAATATACGGCACCGATGCCGGAATTAATGCTCTGCCTGACCCAGTTGACGGCATCCTGCTGATAGCTCCCGAAGGAGCTGTGCCTTGAGCGCCCGGCATCATGTACGGTATGAAGCCCCAGATTATCGATGCCGGGGTTGTGCTCGATGCCCCACTGGCCGTAGGCGGTAACCGAATGGTGGAGCAGCCTCCGGTGAGCAGCGAACTTGAAAGCCATGCCGCTGAGTCCGGACAGCATAAACTTGGGCCCGTCAAAGCGGCCGGCTGCAGTCAGAATGGCGTAGGCTGCATCTGTAAAGGATTTCGACTCCCGGCGCATCTCAATATGATCCAGTATCATTAATGTGGTTCCTCCGGGTTCAGTAAATGGAGTACAGTCCGGCATCTGGCAGTTACTTTATCCTGCAGCCATGTGGGGCCGGTAAGCTCCAGCCAGTCTGTCATCAGCAGATGGCGGATAAACAGCTCTGTGTCCAGAAAATCTACCTCGCAGAGATCCCCGCTGCATAATCGCGCCGGGAAGCCGTGCCAGTGTCCGTCCGGCGGGGGAGCTGACAGCCGGAGCCGGGCAGTGAACGGCTTCAGCCTGCGTCCGGTCGCCGGCCGGGAGCCCGGGTCAGGCCCGTCTGCAAAATGCTGCCCGGTCAGCTGCAGCTGAAGAATGGAGGACAGCAGATAGTACCTGGGCTGCCCCGCCTGCTGATCCGCCGGTCTGGCGATAAGATGGTCGGCATCGTAGTGATTCTCGAGCCTGAGGGGACAGAGCTCAAGCTCGCCGTCTGTACCGTCATAGATCAGCTTCACAGTGATCCGGCTCCGGATGGCATGATCCAGCAGCTCAAACATCTGCAGGCTGCGGGGATTGACTGCAAAAAGCGGCAGCCGTGCCTCACGCTCCAATTCCTGCTGTCCGGTCAGGCGGCCCAGCAAATGGCCGATCCGCCGTATCTCCGGCCCGTTCTCGTAATTATACTGGCTGTAACGGTAAGCCAGATATTTGAGGATTTGCTTCTCCTGATCAGTCATATACAGATAAGGCAGCATGAAGCTGTCATCCTCATAGCAATAGCCGCGTTCCCTGGCTACATACTGCAGCGGTGCACACAAGGAGGAACCCATATATTCAATATCCCGCTGAGCCTGACGCTTGGAAATTTCAAATTGCTCTGCGAGCGATCTGCTGTTCGGATAGCGGCCGGCTCTCACCTGCTGGTCAAACCATTGGATGCGGTGCGTATGGCTCAAGGAAAAGTCTCCTTTTTATAGTAAATATATAGTAGAAAAAGATAGTGTCGCAGTTTTCATCTATGCTTCAGTATAGGCAGCCTCCGGTTATGTGACAAATCCGGATAGGAGATAAGGCCGGCTGCCCCAGAATAGTGTCTGGAAATAGCCGGCCATTACGCAGCAGCTTAGATGGCGTCCACTTTAACCTGCGGCGCCTTGCTGCACCGTTTGCATACTTTAACGCCAGTGCCGTCGCTTTTCACTTTCGGATAGAGCAGCTTGATGCGAGTGCTTGTACAGATCGGGCATGTCCCGCGGCCCCGTGTAGGAAGGGACCAAAGCACACGTCCGCGTTTTGTTTTGGGCATAGGTCTGCGTACCTCATTTCGCTGGTTTGATTGTTACATCCGGAGTATATAACAGGTGGTACGACATAAAATGTCGTATCGGCAAGAGGGTGAGGAAAAATAAATGATATTTGCTGCAGGCCAAGCCAATATCGTGGAAACGTAGAAGAAACCCGAGGTCTGATAATGACCCGGGTTTCTTTTTGGTATGTCTAATATGAAAACGTATGAGAATGGTACACTTACTCGACGCGGAATTTAGAGGCTGATTCTGCCAGATTTTTAGTGAGCTGGTCAATGGTTTCTACCATCTCAGCCAGTTGTTCAATGGTGGAGGATTGTTCCACCATGGTAGCGGTAACTTCCTCCACCGAAGCAGAAACTTCTTCACCGGTAGCCGAGAGGCTTTGAGCTGAATCGAGCACGTCGTCCTTGTCTTTTTGCATATGAGCAATTTCATCGGCCATCGTTTTAATTTGATCCGTGATGTCTGTGATTTTGTCCAGAATGGTTTGGAATGCCTTCTGGGTCTGTGCAACGAGCTCATCCTGCTTGGCGGAGATATTATTGATTTCTGCTACGCTATCATTATTTTCTGCGACATAGTCAAGATTCTGTTGAATGATGTCATAGATTTCATTCGATTGCTTCGTGCTCTGTTCAGCGAGCTTCCGGATCTCGGAGGCTACTACAGCAAAACCTCTTCCGTGTTCCCCGGCTCTTGCGGCTTCGATCGATGCGTTCAGTGCAAGCAGGTTCGTTTGAGCGGCGATTTGATTGATTGCTCCTGTTATATTGCTGATGCTGCTGGAGCTTTCCTGGAGTTTTACTGTGATCGCCGAGATTTTCTGGACCTCTTGTTCATTCTTATCACTGATCTGAATTAAACCATCAACGACCTGATTGCTGGTATGGAAGACCTCAATGATTTCCTCAGCTCTTTGTCTGACGGATTGAGCGTTATCGTTTATCGTAGCAAATTTCTCGCTGAATCCATAGAACTTACCGACTATGTGCTCGGTATCATTGGACTGCAGTTCCATCGCCTGGGCAATACTCGTGGAGGTTACCGAGGTTTCATTAATGGAGCGGGCGGTCTGTTTAGAAGTCTGCTCCAGTTCATTGGTGCTTGTGTTGAGCACTGAAATAGAGTTATTCATATTGGTGATTAGCTCTTTATTTTGCCGGACCATGATATTGAAGCTGTCAGCCAAATCCTTGAACTCACTTGTATAGCGGCCATCGGCACCGATGGTTAAATCTCCGTTTGCCAATGTTTTGAACAGCGCGGTCAGCTTGATAACAGGTTTGGTTATAGAACGCGACAGCAGCATACCGAAACCAATGGCGACAAGCAGGGCGATAACCGTTACAATGAAGATTTTCATCAATATATCCTGAATCGGACGTTTAATATCGGCGTAGGAATCGATAACGGAAATAGTAAGGTCGGCCATTGGGATCTTATTCATTCTCAGATACTCCGTGCTCAATTCAGTGGATTGCCTTTCTATCTCATCCGTTGCCTTAATTACCAGTACATTATCCATCCCGGGAGTACCGGCAAGACTCTGTCCGATCCGTGTAGGGTCGGTAGAGTTATACAGGATAATTCCGCTCCGGCTTAAAATCTCTATTTTACCTTGACCGTTAATTTTTATGTTGCCGAGTTTATCCGTGAAGAAGCTGCTGTCTACAGTCATCGCCAGGATGCCGACAACGTTTCCTTCCAAATCTTTGATCGGCTGGGAGAATACAAGTAATAACTTGTTGCTGCTTTTAGATACAATGGCATCGCTGACAAAGGGTTGTCCTTTCAAGGCTTCCGTGAAATACTCACGGTCTGCCCGGGAAGCCCCTATGTTGTCTTTGTTTGTTGCTGCAAGGATAGTCCCTTTAGGGTCCACGACGAGCAAGGAATCACTGGCGCTTCCGCCGTTCAGGCTTTCCTGAAGAATAGTATTTGCTTTGTCAAAGTAGGGGTTTTCTGAAGAAAAAAACGCTTCATCAGACAGGGTTCCTTGTGCCCTAAGATTCAATAGCTGTTTGAAGGTATTATGCACTGATACTGAATACGATACTTGCTCCTGCAGCTGTATTGAAGTCCACAGCCCTTCAGCAATGCGGTCCACGTTTGCGTTAATTTCATCTTTGCTCTTCCGGAGCAGCAGATCCGAGGAGAAGAAGTATACCGTTACCGATGTGGCCAAGAGGACTAAGGCAACCAACAAGCTTAATAAGACAGGAAGCTTCACCCTCAAAGAGATATTACTTATTGAATTAGATATTTTTTTTACTTTCCCCATCGTATTCATTCTCCTTTAGTTTCTTGAGTACCCTGCAGACAGACTCGTCTATATCTATCGGCTGTGCAAAGATGAATGTTGACTGAGAAATATTAGCTATTATGCCTCCGCTTCCTAATCAGAGCAGTAGCTGGTTCTTACAATCTGGTTGTATCAAGTATTTGTGCAAGCAATAGGATATAAAAATAAAAAATCTGAAGTCTTTGTGTGCATATGTAACATAGAGATTTATTGTCCCATGTTATAATGGGCAAAAAATGCTATTGCGGGGGCTGAGAAGCTTTGATTAACCAAAATGAGACAAATCATGAGCAGTTGCTGGAATCTTTGAAAATATCACTGCCGTTAGTACAGCGCTTATTTCCTATTGATGTCATGTTCGCCCTGGCAGATATGGAGAAGTTTATCTACTATCTTCCGGGAACAGAGCTGGATATCCGCATTCAGGAGGGCATGCCCGTCCCGCCGAGAGGAGGAATACGGGCAGCGCTGGAGACAGGCGAGATGGTAAGTGCCGATATTTCCAAAGAAATCTACGGCTGGCCCTTTAAGTCAACCTCAATACCGATCCGGGACGGAGAAGGGGCAATTAGCGGTGTGTTTACGATTGGTATCAGTCTCAGCAATCAGGAGACGTTAAGCGATGCAGCAAGCGTCCTGTCCGTCACCTCCGAAGAGATCAGCTCGACCTCGGAAGAAATTGCGGGCACCGCTTCTGATCTGGCGAACATCGTAAGTGATTTGAAGGGGCTCGGCCAGACAGTGGTCGAAGAGCTCCATAAGACCGATGAGATTCTCGATTTTATTAAAAAAGTGGCCGATAACTCCAACCTGCTCGGTCTTAACGCGGCCATTGAAGCGGCGCATGCCGCCGAGCACGGCCGGGGCTTCGGTATTGTGGCGCAGGAGATCAGGAAAATGTCTGTTTCCAGTGCCTCATCCGCCAAAGAGATCACCGGCATTCTGGAAAGAATCAAGAAGAATATTCATCAGATGGATGCAACGCTGCTGGAATGTCTGGCCCAGAGTGAGCGTCAGGCTGCGGCAACCGAAGAAATTACAGCCTCCATGCAGCAGCTGGCTGCCTCCGCAGCAGAGATTGAAAAGATTGCCCGGCTGATATAAGGAGCTGCTATGAAAAAAATATTAAGTCTTCTAATTGTGCTGATGGTAGTCGTTGTTCCGCTCAGCTATATCCCCGCCGCTGCTGCTGCGGCCGTGAACCCGGATACTGGAACGGAGCAACCCTTCGAGATGCTGGAACCGATCCTTTTCCCTGTTGCTTCCCACAGCTATTATTATTTAGGAACAGCGAACGGACTTCTGTACTTCAGAGCGCCAATCACGGGTAATAATCCGCGTAATGCCAAGGGGCAGCTGCTTCAGCAGTATATCGTAACCATTAATGCGAAGACGAATAAAGTTCAGTGGAAACTTCCGGTCTATGGAGGCTTTAAACTGGGCAACCATGCCTTTTTTGACGAAGCGGGAAATCTCTACAGTGTAATTGGAGCAGGACTGAAACAATTCTCTAATGATACGTTCGTGTATTCGGTAAGCCCCAAGGGGACGATACAATGGCAGACCTTATATCCCAAAAGAATAAGTATACATAATATGGTGAATAACAAATTAATTGTGTACGGCGACTCTATGATCTCAGCAGTGAACCTGAAGGCACCATAGCCTGGACTAAAAGCTTCACAAGCAAGGGAATGCAGCCAGCCAATTTTATGAGAGGAATTGCCGAGAATGAAGTATTGACGCTCAAATACAATACCAAGGGCCAATCGGTATCCTTTGACGTCCACGACTGGAATCTTAAGAAAAAATCCAGCTTTCCGTTAAATGCAACCAGCACAGTAGAGCAAGCACTCAAGCTTAACAATGAAACCTATGTTCTCAACATAAAGATATCTCAGAGTACGTCGCAACTGGTCGCTGTAGGCGCAAACGGGAAAGAAAAATGGACCAAGAAGATTGATCCGACAACGGCCAAAGTCTACATCGCGGACGGCAAGCTTCTGTTCGCCAATAATTCAGGGTTCTATGTACTGAGCGGCAGCGGTGAGCAGCTGATGCATATTCCCCTTTCGCCTATACCTGTTAATGGAATAACCTACAGATTGCGGATCGATGACAAGTACATCTCTATTTCGCCCGATAACGGCATGAATCTAAAAACTGCGCTGACCGTGCTGGACCGCAAAAGCTACAAAACGCTGTATTCATTCGCATGTCCGTTCGATGGCGGAGAACAGCCTGACGTTTTTTTCGATGACTTTATCATGGTAAACGGCAAATTTTACATGATCTATAGCAGTGTTTATCAGCTCATTCCGCTGAAATAAAATCAGACCCGAAAGCCCGTGCACCTGCATGGGCTTTTTGGCGCGTCCGCCAGCCTCCGCGAATATCCTTCCGGCTTGTCATGCCCGTCTGCATAATGCAGGCAAGTCCCTCATAGACATGTACTAATCAATGCTTTTCAAAACAGGTTAAGGGGATGATGTCATGCG
This sequence comes from Paenibacillus sp. fava2, assembly GCF_058313675.1. Taxonomy (NCBI): domain Bacteria; kingdom Bacillati; phylum Bacillota; class Bacilli; order Caryophanales; family Paenibacillaceae; genus Paenibacillus; species Paenibacillus sp. fava2. Next base: position 1,353,408 of record NZ_CM177755.1, read on the forward strand.
CCGGATAACATGGGTACTCGCGATCATTATGAGCGTGGCCCTGGTGCTCGCGGGTTGCGGGAAGAAGGACGCCGCTTCCGTGGTGAAGGATTTGAATGCTGTGTCTGACAAGCTGGAGAGCAAGCAGGGAGCCTATCAGGGGTCGGGCACGATGACTCTCTATACCGGCGAGCAGCCGCAGGAGTATAAGGTGGAGGTATGGTACAAGAACCCTTCGTATTACCGGATCAGCCTCTCCAATGTGCAGAAGGATGTAACGCAGATCGTGCTGCGTAACGATGAAGGAGTATTCGTGCTCACCCCAAGCCTCGGTAAAAGCTTCCGCTTCCAGAGCGACTGGCCGGACAATCAGGGTCAGGTGTATCTGTACCAGACACTGCTGCGCGGCATTACTGCCGACAACAACCGCCAGCTGACTGAGGAAGGCGACAACTACGTATTCGAGGTGGCGGCGAACTACCAGAGCAGCGCACTCGTACGGCAGAAGATCTGGTTGGCCAAAAAAACCTACGAGCCCAAGCAGGTGCAGGTCTCCGATTCCGAAGCCAAGGTCGTGGTGGACGTGAAGTTCGACAGCTTCAAGTTTGATCCGGAATTTACCAAGGATTCTTTTGATATGCAAAGGAATATGGCAACCGGCACCCCTTCCCAAAGCACGGTGGCCGAGGTTGACGAAAACGGCAATCCGGTAGCGGCGCCGGCCGGGGAAGAAAACGCAGAGCAGGTAACAGCTGAGCCGGGAGATTTCGGGGTCATTGAGCCGGAATACATACCGGCAGGTGTAACCTTCAAGGACTACCACAAAATCGAAGGAAATAAAGACCATGCGGTGCTCATCCGTTATGAAGGGGATTACCAGTATACGATTATGGAAGCCCGTCCGCTGGACCGTGCGGTATCGCTGGCTCCGGCAACGCTGGTCGATCTCGGATTCACTGCAGGAGCGCTTACCGGCGATGAGCAGCAGACGCTCACTTGGATGAATGACGGCGTGGAATTCCGGATTACAAGCGCGAATCTGCCGCTTGACGAAATGATGCAGATTGCCGCTTCTATGCAGGCACAATCGGGTAAGTAATATTCAGTAGGCGGATACAGTGCATTGTGGGAGCCAATCCTCTACAAGCCGTATCCGCTTTTTTTTGTACTATGGATTGATGATGACGGGACCTCTGAACAATCAGCAAAAAGATAGCCATGCTCACATTGACAGCATCCTTCGCTAAGATTACCATTGGCAGTAAGACTACAAACGCTGCGGTTATCCGTGACGGTGTTTTACTACAATTAAGAAGGTGACCTTGAAGTGCAAGCAAGCTATCGACCTACAGTTGCCGAGATAAATCTGGATGATCTGCGTGCCAATTACGAAGCTTTCCGGGCGGCTCTGCCGGCGGAAACGAAATTTATGGGATGCGTCAAAGGAAATGCGTATGGCCACGGGGCAGTGGAAGTATCGCGGGAGCTTGAACGGCTTGGAGCGGACTATGTTAGTGTGGCTTTTTTGGATGAGGCATTGGAGCTGCGTCAGGCGGGAATACTACTTCCTATCCTGGTGCTGGGCTATACCTCACCGGAAGGCATAGCCGTTGCCTGGGAGAACAAGGTGACCGTAACATTATTCACGCCGGAGGTACTGGAGGCGGTAAGACAGCTTCCTGTAGATCCGGAGCACCGGCTGAAGGTACACATCAAGATTGACAGCGGGATGGGAAGGCTGGGGCTTCTGCCGGCCGATGCGCCCGCTTTCATCGAAGAAGTGCACCGGACAGCGCAGGCGGAGCTGGAGGGCATGTTTACTCATTTTGCCAAAGCAGACGAAGAAGACAAAAGCTATACACTGATGCAGCACCGGCGGTTCATGAGCGTGGCGGAAACGCTTCGGGACAAGGAAATACAGATCCCGATCATACATACGGGCAATAGCGCTACGGCCATTGATACACCTTTCCTATCCAGTAACATGGTGCGTGTAGGCATAAGCTTGTACGGATTTTATCCCTCAACAGAGGTAAACCACGAGCGCGTGGCTTTACACCCGGTAATGACGCTGAAGACACAGGCGGTATATATCAAGACATTGCCGCCAGGCTATGGCATCAGCTACGGCACCCGCTACTTCACGGACAGCGATGAGGTTATTGCAACGCTTCCGGTGGGGTACGCAGACGGATATTCCCGCATGCTGACAGGCAAGGCGGAGGTGCTAATACGCGGACGCCGCGCTCCGGTCGTCGGAACAATCTGCATGGACCAGTGTATGGTAACGCTCAAATCTTTCGCTGGAGAAGCGGAACAAATCCAAGCTGGCGAAGAGGTTGTACTCATCGGCCGCCAGGGCAACGCCTCGATTACGGCGGATGAACTGGCGCTCCATTTAGGCACAATTCACTACGAAGTCATCTGTATGCTGGCTCACCGTGTACCGCGCGTATATATACGTGAAGGTGCTGCCCCCAATCTGGTGAATCCACTGCTGAAGTCCTAATTTAGTGACAGTTTAGCTTATACAGGAAAAGAATACAAAGGATAATCGTATAGGCGAGTGTGACATATAGTCTATACGTACCGCCATTTCTAGTTTATAATGGGATGCAGCATACTTGATATACTATCTGCATATATTCCTTGTATAAAATTCCTTGTATATTGTAACACTGGAACACAAGGGCAGAAGGCTTGTGGGGGTGGAAGAGAAGTTGGCCAATTTGCAGAACACCAAAAGAATTATGATCAGTTTGCCCGATCATCTTTTGCAGGAAGTGGATGGGATAGCCCAATTGGAGAACTCTAACCGGAGTGAATTGATCAGGCAGGCCATGAAGCTGTATCTAACGGAACGCAGAAAGCGTACAATCCGGGAATCGATGCAGCGGGGATACATGGAGATGGCCAAGATCAATTTGACGATGGCAAGCGAGGCATTTCTCGCGGAGGAAGATGCAGACAGTACTCTTGGCCGCTTAGTAAGCGGGGTGTAGATATTGATCGTTAAACGCGGCGACGTTTTTTTTGCCGACCTTTCGCCGGTTGTAGGTTCTGAACAAGGCGGAGTAAGGCCGGTACTGGTCATACAGAACGATATTGGCAACCGTTTCAGCCCGACGGTTATTGTGGCGGCTATCACCGCCCAGATCCAGAAGGCCAAGCTGCCGACGCATGTGGAGATTGATGCGGCTGCTCACGGCTTTGACCGGGATTCCGTTATTTTGCTGGAGCAGGTTCGGACGATTGACAAACAACGCTTAACCGATAAGATCACCCATCTTGACGATGATACCATGAAAAAGGTGGATGATTCGCTGCAAATCAGTCTGGGCCTGATCGATTTCTAGACCGGGACAGGAACCAATATTCGCGTGAACAAGGAAGACGTATTGCTTAGGCAGTACGTCTTTTTAGTATATACGGCAGGTATTCCGACAACCATTTTTGAAGTCATCATAACTCATGTGCTATAATTAGACCGGTTGGTCGGTTTAAAAGGGGGTTACGGGTATAAAAGGACGCTCGGATGGAGAAGAAACGAAGAAACGCATTGTGCAGCAGGCAGCCAGCCTGTTCGTGCAAAAGGGGTATGCGGCGGTTACGATGAATGAAGTCTGCATAGCTGCAAAAGTCAGCAAAGGCAGCCTGTATCATCATTTTCCGAGTAAGGATGAGCTGTTTCTGTCCATCGTCGAAGAGGATACAGAGCAGTGGCTTGCGGAATGGGATGTTATCCGGGGCAGAATCACAGGAATTGAGGAGCGTTTTTATGCGCTTGGAGAACATTACGCGGGTGATTTTCAGAATCCGCTGATTTGTGGTCTTGAGGAATACGCAAGATCCCGTATCCATTCAGAGGAGATTTACCAGCGGCTGTCACAGCTGTATGAATCCGGGGCTACGGCCTGCCGCATGCTGCTGCAGGAGGGAATGGACTCCGGGTATCTGGTCAACGGCAACCTGGATCATTATGTGGTGATTGTCTGCGGTATGCTGGAGGGAATCGGCAGAGTCAGAGAAATTACAGCGCCCTCGGAGGGGCCGGCGGATGTAATGAAATATTACCGGGACGGCATACGCCTGCTGCTGCAGGGGATGCGGGCCTGAATGTGAAATGGAAGCTCTTAACGCTGAACTTGGCGGATTAGCGGACAGTTTGCATAAGCTTTTCCATACCATTAATTAGACCGGATGGTCGGTCTTATAGCAGTTATGAATTTTTATATATATACCGAATGGGATGTGCAGGATAAGCGGAAATTAAACAGAAGCTGCCTGCATGGCGATTCAATACCAACTTAAAGTGTAATAACGGAGGGAAACACAATGTCTTTGCTGCTAAGAAACCGCGGTGCCATGCTGATGCTGATGATCAGTATCTTTCTAACGTTTACAGGGATCGGGCTTGTAGTGCCGATTCTGCCGACATATATGAATGAGCTGCATATCGGCGGCAGTGTTGTCGGGATGCTGGTCGCTGCCTTTTCGCTGACTCAGCTGATTGTCTCGCCGCTTGCCGGAAGATTGTCTGACCGGATGGGACGCAAAAGAATTATCGTGCTGGGGCTGGTCGTCTTTTCCCTGTCGGAGGTAGTGTTCGGTGTGGCTGAGCTGCCATGGATGCTGTTCGTGGCCCGGATGCTGGGCGGGATCGGAGCGGCGATGATTATGCCTGCGGTTATGGCGTATGTGGCGGATACCACCTCGATGGATGAACGGGCTAAAGGGATGGGGATGATTAATGCGGCCATCACGACCGGGTTCATTATCGGACCGGGAATCGGCGGCTATCTGGCGGAGTTCGGGATCCGGGTTCCGTTCTTCGCGGCGGCGATTGCCGCGGCATTTGTAGCTATTATCACGTTTATTTTATTGCCGGAATCACGTGTTGCTGCGGCTGTCCATGATGCAGCGGCGGCTCAGCAAAAGAATGAAAGTCTGATCTCCCAGCTGGTGCGCTCTTACCGGGAGCCTTATTTTGTCGGGCTGGTTATTGTGTTCGTCATGTCCTTCGGCCTTGCCAATTATGAGACGGTGTTCGGACTGTTCGTCGATCATAAATTTGCCTTCACGCCTAAGGATATCGCTTTTGTGCTGACCTTCGGCTCGATTGCCGGGGCAGTGGTGCAGCTGACTGCTTTTAGCTGGATTTTGAACCGTTTTGGGGAAAATAGAGTGATTTCCATCAGTCTGCTGGCTTCCGGCGTATTCATCCTGCTCACGCTGTTCGTTCACGGCTACTTCCTGATTATGGCCGTGACGTTTATCGTGTTCCTGGCTATGGATATTCTGCGTCCCGCTGTCGGCACCCAATTGTCCAAAATGGCCGGAGAGACGCAGCAGGGCTTCGTAATGGGGATGAACTCTGCGTACACCAGCCTTGGTAATATTGCCGGGCCGATTGTTGCCGGTGTCCTGTTCGATCTGGACATTAATTTCCCTTATGCGGCAGCAGCGTTTGTGCTGGTTCTCTGCTTACTGCTGTCCCTGAGCTCGGCCAAACGGATGGCCCGGCGCAGTGTGCAGGTGAAGTAAGCTTTTGGCGTGCAGTGTGGTGATGCAGTATCCCGGTAACTTTGGCGCAGCGGCAATCTGTGATACTATTTTAGTTAGGCAATTATGAGATCAGCACGTGTGCGGAAAGAGGGATACTATTGGCAGCAGAGAATACGAATGCCGGCAGTCTGCAGGATGATGCAGCGCTCCGGCAGGAACAGGAACTGATCCTTGCGGCAATCGCCAAGGAGCTAAGCATCAGCCTGAAGCAGGTGCGGACCACTGTGGGTCTTCTGGACGAAGGGAACACCATTCCGTTTATCGCGCGCTACCGTAAGGAAATGACGGGCGAGCTGGACGAGAATGCGCTGCGCGACATTGAGGAGCGTCTGGGCTATCTGCGTAACCTAGGTGACCGCAAGAAGGACGTTATCCGCAGCATTGAGGAGCAGGGCAAGCTGACTCCCGAGCTGCAGGCGCAGATTATGAAGGCGGTCAAGCTGCAGGAAGTCGAAGATTTGTACCGTCCTTACAAGCAGAAACGCAAGACAAGAGCAAGCGTAGCCAAGGAAAGAGGGCTGGATCCGCTGGCGGACTGGGTTATGGAGCAGCGCCGCCAGGGCCAGCCGCTTGATGAGGCTGCCAAATATATAGATGCGGACAAGGGTGTAGACAGTGCCGAGTCCGCGCTGCAGGGCGCAATGGACATTATCGCCGAGAACATCGCCGATGATCCGGTGATCCGGGCCTGGGTCCGCCAGTACACGGCGAGCCAGGGGATTCTTGTCTCGGAAGCGAAGGACGCGGAGCAGGAGAGTGTCTACGAGAACTACTACAGCTACCGTGAGCCGGTACATAAAATGCCGCCGCACCGCATTCTCGCGATCAACCGCGGAGAACGGGAAAGTGTGCTGAAGGTCGGGATCGAGGTTGTTCCTGACAAGATACATGCCTTTATTATGCGCAAGCTGATCAAGGGGCCGTCCCCGGTCAAGGAGCTGTTGGAAGCTGTAACTGAGGATGCTTACAAGCGGCTGATCGCGCCATCTGTAGAACGTGAGGTGCGCGGGGAAATGACCGAGAAGGGCGAGACGCAGGCGATCTCGATTTTCTCAGGCAATCTGCGCAGCCTGCTGCTGCAGCCGCCGGTTAGAGGCCGCAATGTGCTCGGCGTAGACCCGGCGTACCGTACCGGCTGCAAGCTGGCTGTTGTTGACGACACCGGCAAGCTGCTGGAGGTGGCGGTAACGTATCCGACGCCGCCGAACAACAAGAAGAAGGAGGCGGCGGCGAAGTTCAAGGAGCTGATTGCCAAATACGGCATCAAGCTGATCGTCATCGGCAACGGCACCGGCTCGCGGGAGACGGAGCAGTTCACCGCCGAGGTCATCGCCGAGGTCGGTGATCCGGAGCTGGCGTACCTGATCGTGAACGAGGCAGGAGCCAGCGTCTATTCCGCCTCCAAGCTGGCCGCGGAGGAGTTCCCGGATCTGGATGTGGCCGAGCGCAGCGCCGCATCGATTGCCCGCCGCGTGCAGGACCCGCTCGCGGAGCTCGTCAAGATCGACCCGAAGGCGATCGGGGTCGGGCAGTACCAGCACGATGTCTCGCAGAAGCATCTGGAGGAGAGCCTTAAGGCCGTCGTGGAATCGGCCGTTAACCATGTCGGCGTAGACGTGAACACGGCTTCGCCGTCGCTGCTCTCTTATGTGGCGGGAGTCAACTCGACGATCGCCAAGAATATCGTGAAGTTCCGCGAGGAGAACGGCAAGTTCACCACGCGCAAACAGCTGCAGAAGGTGCCGCGCCTTGGCGCGAAGTCCTTCGAGCAGTGCATCGGGTTCCTGCGTATTCCCGAAGGGGACAATACGCTGGACCGTACGCCGATCCACCCGGAATCATATCCGGTGGTCGACCGTCTGTTCCGCGAGCTCGGGCTGGACGTAGAGAAGCTCGGCAGCCGCGAGGTCGCGGCTGAGCTCGAAGCGCAGGATGCCGCTGAGCTCGCCGTGAAGCTGGATGTCGGCGTGCCTACGCTGCGCGACATCCTGGAGAGCCTGCAGCGTCCGGGCCGCGATCCGCGCGAGGAGCTGCCGCTGCCGATCTTCCGCACGGATGTGCTGAAGATCGAGGACCTGGTTCCCGGCATGGAAATGCAGGGAACCGTCCGCAACGTTATCGACTTCGGCGCGTTCGTCGATATCGGCATCAAAAACGACGGGCTGGTGCACATCTCCCAGCTCAGCGGCAGCTTCGTCAAGCATCCGATGGACGTTGTCTCCGTTGGCGACAACGTGACCGTCTGGGTGCTCGGCGTCGACCTGAAGAAGGGCCGCGTCAGCCTGACCATGCGCCAGCCTCGTGAGGCTGCGGGCAGCGTGAAGTAGGCTGCAGCTGGAGTTATGTTACATGCACATTAACGTGCGTTTTGAAGACTAACGGATAAAAATGTCCCCATGCCGGAAACGGCAGTGGGGACATTTTTTTGTTGCAGGGCAGGTAGGTTTCCGCTGCCTGGTTCAGGCCAACGGGCTGGAACGGATTACAGAGTGAGGACTCAAAAGCGCTGTTCTGGCAGGGTGCAACCTGTATGGTTTTCCCATATGTGGTATTCTTAATTCAGAGCTTGAACTTCGCCCACAACGGCAATTAATCCGGATGAGATTATGAATATTATTTTTGACATACCTTTATAGCGGGAGTGTGAAAGATGGATAAGATGTTATTGGTTTGTATTATGATAATGGTGCTGCTGGCTTCGGCTTATGAAAATGTTAAAATGACGATCAATCCAAATATTCTCAGTGAGTCTAAACCTGCAATGGATGAGTCTGTTATCCCAAACAACAGATCCGAATATTGCGATATGGACAGTATAAGTTTGGATAGTGAAACTGAAAAATATGTCTATGGAACCTGGAAAGTGGAGAAGCATTTAGGATTTGCAAATTCATATAATGATGCTTCTGAATATCCGTCAGGGCAAAAATTTATTGGAGATGAAATGATCATCCATAAAGCTTTTTTTTCATCAAAAGGACTTAAAAACTATAGCGTTTATCAATATGAACTAACAAATCCCTTATATGAGATTACAACGGCATGCTATAACTCTGACTCTTTTTATAGACTATATAAAATAGACATCCCGGATTTAAAACTAAATGATGTATTAAAAGTAATACATATAAGTGACCCTTCTACAAAACAAAGCATACCTTTAAGTTTTTTTGTTATTAACAACGATAGGCTTATCTTGTTATCAGAGGCAACTATTTTTGAGCTTAAAAAGATCACGGATGATACGAAACCGCAACCGGACAATTAACTATACGCCTGCCCGTCGAGTACGATCGATCTACAATTTTTTTAACGGACTGAGACGACGTTATTTTCGAATTGCTAAGCTACAAGCCTGTGTTTGCGGACTTCAGTGACGCTATCCGTGAACGAAAGTAGAATTTTGCGGATATTGAGACAGGTTTTTAATTAAAAGTATGCGGTTATTGCTCTGGATACCAAGAGTAGTAGCCGCTTTTATATGCTTCATCGGCAGAATACCCAGTTGGTCAACTGCACAACGGATTTCGTCCGTTCATCAATATTTTTTCTCTCTGTGAGCCATTATACTGAAAGCGTGTTCAACATGAGTGCTAGGGGGATTAACGATGGAAGGATTAACAATTGGCTGGTATGGGGCATTGGCGGGACTGGCGTTAGCCATTATTCTGATACTGAGAAAGCTCAATCCGGTATATGCTTTGTTTCTGGGGGCGATTGCCGGGGCGTTGATTGGCGGTGCCAACCTGGAGCAGACTGTAAGCGTTCTTGTAAGCGGTACACAAAGTGTGATGGGAACGGTACTGCGTGTGCTTGCGGCTGGTGTGCTGGCCGGAGTGATGATGGAGTCGGGTGCGGCTGAGACGATAGCCCAAGCTATTGTGCGCAAGTTCGGAGGCAGTAAAGCCATCCTGGCACTGGCGCTGGCAACGATGATCATTACCGCAGTAGGTGTCTTTATTCCGGTAGCGGTGCTGATTGTAGCGCCGATCGCACTGTCGGTAGGCAACAAAATGGGCATTTCCAAAACGGCGCTGCTGCTGGCACTGTCGGGCGGAGGGAAGGCGGGGAATATCATTTCGCCCAATCCGAATACGATTGCTGCAGCCCGCGGCTTTGATCTCGATCTCAGTCATGTGATGCTGGCCGGACTGATCCCTGCGGTATGCGGTCTGATTGTAACGGTAATTGTGGCTTCACTCCTGAAGAAAAAAGGAAATATGGTTACGGATGAGGAAGCGCTGAACGGTAACATAGATACTTCCAAGTATCCGCCGCTTGGCAAAGCCATTGTCGCTCCGCTTGTAGCGGTCATCCTGCTGATGATTAATCCGATCGGCTCGCTGTCCGGCATTGACGCATTGGCTAATTTTAAGGTGGATGCCTTGTATATCCTGCCGATTGCCGGAATTGTCGGTATGCTGGCTATGGGCCAAAGTAAGAAAATTCTGCAATACACCTCTTCCGGACTTAATAAAATGACGGCAACGGTACTGATTCTGATCGGTGCCGGCGGTATAGCGGGTCTGATCTCGGCATCCGATCTGTCCACCCAGGTGGTCCAGCTGATTCAGACGGCCGGCATTTCCGGCACCTTCCTGGCACCGATCTCCGGTATTCTGATGGCGGCAGCTACGGCTTCAACCTCCACAGGCGTAATTCTGGCAACCGGCTCCTTCGGGCAGGCCATCCTGGATATGGGTACCGCTCCGCTGGCGGCAGCTGTCATGGTGCACACCGGAGCCACGGTTATCGACTCTTTGCCGCAGGGGAACTACTTCCACGTGACTGCAGACAGTATGAAAATGAGCATCAAGCAGCGTATGGGCGTTGTGCCTTACGAGGCGATTGTCGGCGGAACGATGGCGGTTGTGGCTACAGTTATCTACGGATTTTTGTTCTAAACTAAACATGGGGTGAGGAAATGAGAGAGAAAACCTTTGTACTGGCGCCGGATTCGTTTAAAGAGAGTATGAGCGCGAAAGAAGTCTGTATGGCAATGGAAAAAGGGCTGCGGAAGGTTTATCCGGATGCTGAATATATACATGTTCCAATGGCGGACGGCGGAGAGGGCACCGTCCAGTCCCTGGTAGATGCCTCGGGCGGGCAAGTGTACACAAAAGAAGTAACAGGGCCGCTGGGCCAGCCGGTTACTGCGCAGTACGGCATCATGGGCGACGGCAATACGGCAGCCATCGAAATGGCTTCGGCCAGCGGGATCCAGCTGGTGAATAAGGCAGACCGCAACCCGCTGATCACTACAACCTATGGTACCGGCGAACTGATCCGGGAATGTCTGGACCGCGGCATCCGCAGTATCATCATCGGCATCGGCGGCAGTGCGACGAATGACGGGGGCACCGGGATGGCTGAGGCGCTGGGCGCAAAGTTCCTGGATGCGGCGGGTGAGAGACTGCCGCGCGGCGGCGGCAGTCTGGACCGTCTGGCCAGCATCGATGTGTCGGGGCTGGATGAGCGGCTGCAGCAGGTGCAGCTGATCGTGGCCTGCGATGTGACCAACCCGCTATGCGGTGAACGGGGCGCATCTGTTGTATTCGGGCCGCAAAAGGGCGCTACGCCTGAGCTGGTGCAGCAGCTCGATGCCAATCTGGCCCATTATGCAGAGGTCGTCAAGCAGCAGCTTGGCAAGGATGTCCGCGACCTGCCGGGTGCCGGCGCCGCCGGAGGGCTTGGCGCGGGGCTGATGATCTTCACCCGGGCAACGCTGCAGCGGGGGATCGAGATTGTGATCGAGTATACCGGCCTGAAGGAAAAAATGGCGGGTGCCGATCTGGTATTCACCGGCGAAGGCGGCATCGACTTCCAGACCAAATTCGGCAAAACCCCTTACGGCGTTGCCGCGACCGCCAAGGCCGGCGGCAAAAAAGTCATCGCCCTGGCCGGTTATATCGGCGAAGGCATCGACACCTTGTATGCGGAGGGAATCGACGCAATCTTCGGTATCGTGCCAGGTGCTTCCGAGCTGGACAAGCTGCTGAAGGACGGTCCAGCCAACGTCGAACGGACCTGTGAGAACATCGCCAGAGTGCTGAAGCTGGCCGAGTAAAACGGGGCAGAGCATATCACAGAGTAGAGGAATAACCCAAATAGAGGCCATCTCCAGAGCATGTAAATGTGCTGGAGACGGCCTCTTTTTGACTTGTACTATGGAATCATTTACATACTGGAGGAGAAGCTTCACCGAGGGCTGGTTAATTATAGTTAGTCACCTTGTCACTTATACAATGCCAGCAGGCCATAAGTAAGCTCCAGCAGCTGAAGCAGGTTGCGCGGATCTTTGCCAGTCAGGCTCTCAATCCGCTTCAGCCGGTATTGCAGGGTGTTGCGGTGGATGTTTAGCGCCTCCGAGGTCTGGGAGACACTGCAGTTATGGTTGATGAAGCTGCGCAGCGTCTCCAGCAGATCAGCGGTATCCTCCAGCTTGACTACTGTGCCGGCACTTGCGGTCAGATTGGCATGGCTCAGCTTCACTAAGAATTCATGCTCGGCATAATGAATGGCCTGCTGTTCAGGCTTGAGTGCCAGCAGGATACCCATCGCCGATTTAGCCTGGCGGTAGCTCTCGGCGATATTGGCTTCCTGTTTGCCGGCAGCCAGCAGAGCGCGTGGCTGTCCGTCAAGCAGCTGGCGGATCAGCGTGGTGCAGTCCTCCTGATTCTGAACCAGAATCAGCCAGCTATCCTCCTCAATCAGGAAAGAGGGATATCCGAGCAGGAGCTTGGATTGTTTTTCGGCCGGGACGAAGCCCTTGAGCAGCAGCACCGTTGTTCTGAGCAGCAAATCCAGCTGATAAGCTGCAGCCTCCTTACGCAGCTTCTGGGTATAGGCTCCCTGGTGGGATAGCAGCAGCTCCAAAAAGGCTTTTTTACGGCTCGCCTCATTGGCAAGATCCTCAAGGGCGTTTCTTTGTTCGATCAGAAGGGAGACGGTCGTCCGGACGATGTTGCAAAAGGGGCGTACCTCATCGGGATTGCCGGATATACCGATTACTCCGACGCGGCTGCCGGCGATGACGATCGGTTCGTTGGTGCCTTTTTTCTCAAAACGGCCGTCCTGCCAGACCTCGACCATTGTTCCGGTTGCCAGTGCTTTGACCGCTCCCTGATGAACCGTACCGACCCGTTCCCGGGTTCCGCTGCCGATGATGATGCCCTCGTGGTTCATGATGTTGATGTTGTAGGGGATGTCCGTCATCATTTTGTCTACAATTTCCTGTGCCTGCTTCTCTGAGAGCTGAAACAACCGGTTTATCCTCCTCTGCCAGGCCGGACAAGAAGCCCCTGCGCGGCATAATAGTATACTTTGTGCACTTGAACAAAATTATAACGTTTTCATCACCATGATTAAAGCGGGAAATGTGTATTTTTAGAGAAGCTGTTAATTAAGCCGATAGCGTACGATTAGGCCTGGCATTGACAGCTGATCCAGCAACAAAAGCTGCCGCTGGGCCGTCTAACCTATATCAGCAATAAATAAGGAGGGTTTTTATGCATACTGTAAAAAAGACTGGCAAGCTGGCCCTGGCCGCCGCGGCGTTCGTACTTCTCGCTGCCTGCAGCAATACGCCGGCAGCGGAGCCGGAGGCCACAGCAACGCCGGTACAGACAGAACAGCCTGCTGCGGAGACGCCGGCACCAAGCCAGTCACCGGAGCCTTCAGCTGAGCCATCTGCTTCTGCATCCCCAGCAGCAGTACCAGACGAAGGGACACCGCCGACAGCACTCGAAGCAGCCTCGACAGTAATGAGAGCATTGGAGAACGGCAATATGGACACCCTGTCCGCCTGGGTATCGAGGGATCAGGGGGTGCGCTTTTCACCATATGGTTACGTGGACACTGAGAACGACCTTGTTTTCACGCACGAGGAGATCAGCGGTTTGATGGAGGACACCGAACAACGCACATGGGGAAGCTTTGCCGGAAGCGGGGAGCCGATCAAGCTGACTTTTGCCGAGTATTTCAAACGGTTTGTGTATGATGCAGATTTCGCAAAGGATGCGAAGATTTCCCTGAACACGGCAGAGAATAAAGGGACGATGATCAATAACATCAATGAGGTATACCCCGCCGACAAATATGACTATGTGGATTACCACATCAGCAGCATTGATCCGCAGTATCAGGGGATGGACTGGCGCAGTCTTCGGCTTGTTTTTGAAAAAGTTGGTGAGGACCGGATTCTGGCAGGGATTGTGCATGATGAGTGGACGCCTTAACTAAATAGAACTGTTTAAAGGAGACGCAATCCCGGCATGGTGGGAATTTGCGTTTTCTTTTTTTAAAACTTGTAAAATTATAGAAACTTTCATGCCGTTAAATCGTAGTAAATAGAAAAGTGAGGTGTTTACCATGAATAATAAATCGCTTACGACTGGCGTCTCTTTAGGCCTTTGCTTCGGAGTTATATTTTGGGTAGCACTTGATAGCATTTTGTTTGGCCTTATTTTCGGGATCATTTTTGGAGTCATCTTCTCTCAGGTTAATACGAATGAATAAGTTTCATACTTACCACACATGGATTTATATAGAGAAGAAAAAACAGCAGGACTAGCATTTGATGGGTTACGACTCCACATTAGCAGCATAGATCTGCAATATTAGTGGATGGATTGGCGGAATCTGTGGCTTGTAACTGAATAGGATTGAATTAGAAGACGCAATCCCGGCATGGTGGGAATCTGCGTTTTTTTTTGTATGGTAAAATATGATAGGAATTCAATATAGAAAGGAATTTTATTAATGAAGGAGTTTTTTGTTAAAAAAGCGAAATGTATGCTTCGTTATAATGATTTCCATGGAGAGCAAACACCCATTGTATTTATCCACGGCCTTGGATGTGCTAGCTCATTTGATTATCCGCAAGTAGCAACTCAGGAAGGACTAAAAAAACACCGTTGTATTTTAGTGGATCTTTTAGGTGCTAAAATTTGATTTTGAAACACCTATCTATAAGCATTGGTTAATTCAAATCAGGCCTATGCAGATTTCGGAAAGACAAAAAAGGAGGCTGCTTCTGTGCATGAATATGACGACGAAGATATTTATCAAGAAGGTGATTACGGAAAAAGAATATGTGATTTTTGTGGTAAAGAGATGGATTGGACTGAACCCGTTACCGAAATTGATGAAAATGGAAAAGAATTTGAGCTGCGTTCATGCATGATGTGTTCTTTTGACGGAACAGGTATTGCTAGTAGAGAAGAAATTCAAGCAATGATGGATCAAATGAAGAAGAACACATGAAATAATAACAGTCACTACCTTGAATCTCCGATGAGCTGTAGCTGCTTATCATTTGATTATCCTTACATGTCGAGGGAATTAAACAGTGCAGGATACTTTAATAAATTCCACGAATATCTAATCTCAGTGTTATAACGTTATGTGAGAATAAAGAAAACTGAATAAGGAGACCAACATGGAAAAGATAATAAAAACTATTCTACTAGCCATGATCCCGAGTATACTAACCATATTTTTATTAATCGAATACTTTCCTTATACTGGTCTTGGAAGGATTTTGAGTGTTCCGATAACCATATTTCTTAATATTGTTATTTTGTTAATCTCTATACTGATTACTCGAAAAATTAAGCCAGGAGTATATAAAAACTTGTATTGGATAACGGTTATTTTGATAACTATGTTAGTAGCAATTATTATGCACCCACAAGAAGGCTCGCCTAGCGTTTTAAATCAAATAAGAGAATTAATATTTACCCCTACTTCAAATGAATAGCCAAAGGGGGCGTTAGTCAAATAAATCAACACTAGACTAAGATGACGCTAAGGCAGATACCAGCATAAAAAAGCCGTGCCTACCTTGAATGGTAAGCACGGCCTGTTTTTTTAGTAAAGCTTATTTCAATTTGATCGCTGAACCCGCACCAGCCGCTTTGCCATCTGAAGCCTGCACTGTTGCAGTGTAGCCTTCAGGCAGGTAAGTCACAGCAGATGCGCTGGAGATGACCTGCGGGTACATGCTGTTCGGATCAGGCTTGGTTACGCTGAAGTAGATTACAGCAGTCTTGTTTTTGCCGAATTCGATCTTGTCGATAGCGAGGCCGTAGCCCGGGTTCGGCAGGTTGTTAACGGTAACGGTGGCTTTGCTGATGCCGTCGGCCGCTTTTTCCACCTTCACTTCTGCATCGTATTCGTAGGCTGGAGCTTCCGTGCTGTCGTCCGGAGTGATGACTTCCTTGGCGAATTTGGCAGCATCGTGGACCCATACCGCTGCTTCGCTGCGGGTTACCGCTTCAGTCGGACGGAAGATGCCGTTGGCACCAAGGCTCAGAATACGGGTGTTAACCAGTATCTGCAGGCTGTTCATCTGCTCGTTAGACATTTTGTCGCCGTCAGATACCATAGCATACATCAAGGTAACCGGGAAATTTCCTTTACTCTGCAGCGCCTGGGTCAGCAGATGGGCGAATTGGGCACGGGTGATTGTTCCGTTAGGATCTACAGTCTTGTCCAGAGCCAGTCCGTTCTGCTTGGCTGCTACGAATGCGGATGCATACCAGGCATTATCTTTTACCTTGTCAAAATAGTCGCTTGCCTTACCGGATTCGGTAGGGGACAGCTTTAGGCCGCTGACGATAAACTGCACGCCCTGGGCAAAGGTTACTTTTGCTTTGGGTGCGAACAAATCACTTGTTACTCCGTTAACAATGCCTTCACTGTGCAGTGCGTTGATCTTTGCTTCGTTGGCATCGCCCTTCATATCGGAAAAGGCAAACGCCGATGTTCCCATGGATACTGTTGCCGCCAGGATACCGCACGCTAATGTCAGTTTTTTAGCGCCCGTCTGGAATGATAATTTCTTCATGTGCCTCACCTCTCATACTCCTAGATGGGGAAAAGCGGCAAAAGGTTGCAGACTCGCGCAAATTAATTGCAATTTGAAAAGTTAACCGCGCAGCAGCGACTCTGCTCCATCCACAAAAATCTCCGTCCCCGTAACATGGAACGACTCATCCGAGGCTAGAAACAGCACCAGATTCGCGACCTGCTCCGGCTTGCCGGGAGCCTGCTCCAGCGGATGACTGCCCTCCGGGAACTCTACCGGAATCTTAACTTCCTTCAGGTCATCGCTCTTATACGTATTATCGCCAATTTTCGTATCTATAGCACCAGCGCAGACCGCATTGACGCGGATTGGCTACATAAAAAGCCTTCCGGCACGTCAGTAACTAATACCCGCATGACCCCGGATGAACCACCCCGGCAGGCTCTGGCATTGATCAAAGCTGCAGTTTCGCAGTACACTTATCGCATGAGAGCGCTATTATAACTTATACGTACAGGACTGGAGACAATAGATGAATCAGCAGCAACGCGCAGAGCGTATGAATATCGGGATTTTTGCCCATGTCGATGCCGGGAAGACGACGACTACGGAGCATATTTTATATGAAAGCGGACGTATCCGCGCACTGGGCAGTGTGGACAGCGGTACGGCGGTGACCGATTCGATGGAGGTGGAGCGGCAGAGGGGCATATCAGTCCGGGCGGCATTGGCCTCTTTTAGCTGGAAAGGGGTACAGGTGAACCTGGTCGATACGCCGGGGCATGTTGATTTTCTGTCTGAGGTGGAGCGGAGCCTGCGGGTGATGGACTGCGCGGTACTAATCCTCTCGGCGGTTGAAGGTGTACAGGCACAGAGCGAGATGATTTGGAATGCGCTGCGCAAGCTGGGGATTCCTACGCTGATTTTTGTCAATAAAATGGACCGGACCGGAGCGGACCCGGAAGCAGTACTGGCACAGGCACGGACCTATCTGTCGGGTGACATTATTCCGGTGCAGCAGCCGCTCGGCAGGGAGCAGGATTATCGCGGGGCAGCGGATTTGTGGTCTGGTGAGTCGGATACGGATGCACGGACAGAGCTGCTGGAGACGCTGGCGGAACGGGATGAGTCGCTGCTGGAGCTGTATATGACGGGCGGGGAGCCGGATCTTCTCTACTGGAAAAAATACATGCAGACCGCCGCTGCTGCCGGGCGTCTGTTCCCGCTCACATACGGAGTTGCGGCTAGGGGAATCGGTATTACGGAGCTGCTGGATGCGATGATTGACTATTTTCCGAGGGCGGGAGGTGCGGCGGAGGAGCCGGTGTCCGGCATCGTCTACAATATTCAGCGGGATAAAAGCATGGGCCGGATGGCGTTTGTCCGCCTGTATGAGGGAACGATCCGCAACCGTGATACGGTAACGAACTACTCCCAGGGGATTGAAGCCAAAGTAACGCAGATCCGTAAGGTGGAAGGCGGCCGCACTGAGGATGTCGGCGCGCTTGAGGCTGGCGACATCGCGGTAGTCTACGGTCTGTCCGGCGTGCGGATCGGTGATGTGCTGGGCCGGCCGGATGCGGTTCCGCAAGAGGCGAAGCTGGCTGTGCCGCTGTTGACCGTGCGGGTGTTCTGGGGCGCAGACATGGACGACCACAAGGTAATCGGCGCGCTGCAGGAGCTGGCGGACGAGGATCCGCAGCTTGGCGCCGAGTGGCTGCCGGAGGAGCGCGAGCTGCACATCAAGGTGATGGGGCCGATCCAGCTGGAGGTGCTGGACAGTGTGTTGCAGAGCCGATACGGCCTGAAGGTCACCTTCGGCCAGCCGTCGGTGATCTACAAGGAAACGCCGCGCACTGCGGGCGAAGGCTATGTCGCCTACCTGATGCCGAAGCCATGCTGGGCGATTCTGCGGTTTCATATTGAGCCGGGGCCGCCGGGCAGCGGCCTCGTATATGAATCGGTCGTGCGCAGCTCCGACCTGCTGCCGCAGTATCAGAACGAGACGGCGCGCCGCGTACCGGAGGCACTGCAGCAGGGGATGTACGGCTGGGAGGTCACCGACCTGAAGGTGACGCTGGTGGAGGGGAACCATCATGTGTGGCATACCCATCCGCTGGATTTTGCGGTGGCTACGCCGATGGGCCTGATGGACGGGCTGAACCGGATCGGCACCCGGCTGCTGGAGCCGATTCTGGCTGTGCGCATCGTTGTGCCGGAGGAGAACGCCGGCCGCGTGATGAACGACCTCGTGCAGATGCGCGGCAGCTTCGAGCCGCCCGTACTGCAGGGCGAGCGGATGATCATCGAAGGCCGGCTGCCGCTGGCCACGTCACTGGATTATCCGGTGACGCTCAGCTCCTACACGAAGGGGCGCAGCACCTTCGCTTCCGCTTATGCCGGCTACGAGCCGTGCCCGCCGGACGTCACCGCCGAGCGCACGCGCCGCGGCGTGAACCCGCTGGACCAGGCGAAATATATTTTGAGTGTGCGGAAGGCGTTGCAGGGGTGAATTTGCTTGCCGCGCGGGGGCATTGGAGGGCTGGCTGAGTTGACAGAATGGCAATGGGCTGACTGGCAGATAGGCTGACCCAGCGCTATCATTCCGGCCTGACTACCCTCGCCAGCGGACAAGTGTACTTTGTGCAACTAAAATGCCGATATTTAGAGTGTTTCGCGAGTTAAATGTATTTCATACAACTAAAACGGCCCGAATTCACAATTATCAGTGATATGGGTAAATATAGTTGTATAGAATGCAGTTAATCCTCCGAATCCCCTTAAAGGTCCATTATAATTGTACAGAGTGCAGTTATTCGTAATCTCAGGCGTCTGCCCAAGGATTTTTGAAGATATAAGCAAATAACGGTTTACTCTTAACTGTATCTGTTTAAATTTCCGTAAATAAACAATGAGTCACTGAATAAACTATATTATTTAGAGATGAGGAGACTTGCGAATGGTCATACTTGGAACCATCGTTGCAATTGTAACCGCTATCATTATATCCTCCTTCCTTGGTCCGTACGGGCTGCTTACGATGCTTGCGGTGGGTTTTGGTTTCTTGTTCAGCATTCACGCCAGAGTCAGGGAGGTACAAAGTGATCTGAAGCTGATTAAGCAGCACTTGGGGATAATGGAGACAAAGGAAGCTGTCGTGAGCAATGAAGAAATTGAGGCGGAGCTGGAGCGGGAGATGGCGGTGGCCAGAGAGTAGATAACTATCCAATGTAGAATAAGTGCGTGCCCTCAGCGGACAGGAAACTGGAGGGGCGCACTTTTTTATGGCTTAGGCACAGCTTTTGATGCATAAATAACTCTGACCTCATACATTAAAAAAATTTAGAATTACGCATTGACGTTAAATGATTCTCGATAGCTTGAAGCTAGTTATCGATTTTGTGCAGTTTCTCCTGCATTTCAAGATTCTCTTTTTCGGCTTTATAGTTAATCGCGATATGCAGCATTTGTTCCTGTTTGTCCTTTATAGTTTGCCTGTTTTGGCTCATTTGGATCATTGCTGCTTGAAATACCGCAAAGACGGATAAACAAAAGCTGAGTATAAATAAGGAACTGCGGCTGCTGTCATACGCGAGCCATAGAATGACAATCAGACCGAAACTGATAACAAATAGCCAGCTGCCGCCCAATTTCGCAACCCAATCCGCAAAACGCTCCCCATGCCCAACCTTTTGTTCCTGTTGTTCATGCAGATGGGATTTGATGCTGCCTTTGTATTCATTAACCATTGAAGCAACCCGCTTTATATCGTCTTCGTTTGGTTTCTGCTTGGGGTATTTCTCAAGTTCCCTCAGTAGTGAATCCGAATGCGCTGTATGATCAAAGTTAGAGTTCATCGAGCGCTTGGATTTCATCTCATATCACTCCTTTTTGGTTCCATTTCTTATACCCTAATTCACCTCCCCGCATTCACTTTTTGCCTTTCCTCTTTATTCCTGTTTAAAAAACTGCCTATAGCATGGTACGATGCTATATCTTCGTACTGTGCATTAACCTCAGCGCAATCAGATTTGTTATAAGCGCTTTAGTCATAACATTATTGGATTCATGCTGCCTTGGATATGTAGACTTAAATTATCTGTTGCTCAGAGAAACAAATCCTAGCCTTAGGTCTGGTTCAACTCCATTCCATAGACTGTTTTTAGCCTTCTCTTCACCACGTATAATGAAAGTAATTGAAAAACGTGAGAGGAAGGACAGGGAAAATGAATGATAAAGTGTATACTAGGCCGATTGGAATGCTGGATTCCATACAAGTTCCTGTAGAATCACAATCTAAACCACGCAAACGTGGAGGAAGTCCCAAGACATATCGGAGTATTTTGTATTTCTTAATATCATTGCCGATCACGATTGTCTATTTCGTGTTTATGGTGACAGGGCTAGCGTTATCCATTGGATTAACACCGATTTTCATCGGTATTCCCTTGTTTTTTGCAGTAGCTAAGGGATTAGATTACATTGTAAAATTTGAACAAGAGCTAGTAAGATCATTGCTGGATATTCCTAGATCGACCGAAGAACACAGATCAGATATGCAGAAGGAGGTAGCAGGGTTCCTTCAACGAATAAAGCTGGGTTTTCATGGTGCGGATTTTGCACGTAACATTATGTTGATTATGGGGCGGTTTGTTTCCAGTATTGTCTTCTTTTCATTTACGGTAGCTATGGTAGCGACTGCATTGAGTCTGATTACACTACCAGTGCTACATCAGATTTTTCTGCAAACGATGGATTTGAACATTCTTGAGAATAATGTATTTACTTTGTTTAATATCCACTGGACATTACCTCAACAGTACATTTCTTATGTTGTAGTAGGATTGGTCGTTGCCGTGATCGCATCTTGGGCGATTCGGTCGCTTATGGATGTGCAGCGTAGAATGCTGCTTGTACCCTACGAGGAAGTACAACGGTATTAATAGTAATGAAGAGGGTTGTCCCTAAAGCCATGAAATGGTTATCTGGGACAGCTCATTTTTTAGTGCGCCCATTATGCGCTATCTCTACACCCCAGCCTTCCTCCGCGCCCGGAACCGCCGCACCTTCATGAGATTCCCGCACATTTTATCATCGCAATACCGCTTTGAGCGGTTGCGTGTATCATCATAGTAGACCCAGAGACAGTCGGGATTGTCGCAGATGCGGATGCGGGAAGGTTCCTTCTCCAGTACAGCATCGGCAAAAGACGCGGCGATCTCGGCCATGATCTGTCCCCAATCGCTGCACTGCGGCAGGAGGGCAAGCTCTGGAGGCTTGTCCGGATTACGGACGATTTGCCGGATAACCGGACCTGCCGTCATATAGCTGTTAAGCTGGTCAAACAGTGACTGATCCGGGGGAACTCCCTGTACAAGCTTCTTGACTTCTTCCCAAAGCAAGCTGCGCAACTCTTTAAGCTGCTGCAATTCCTCCGGTTTTGCCGGTGCAGCTGCCGGCAGCCCGTGTTGCTCTAGCCACTCCGCCAGCCACTGCGGATCGTCCAGTCGGTCACGGTCCAGGCTCCGGTCGCCGGTCCGCCAGTCCCGCCAATAGCTGTTAATGTAATCATCCCAGAGCATTGGATATCCCTCCTCCCGCAACTTATTCCGTAATCATTGTTCTCTTGATTGTAACAGTTAAAACTAGGTATTGCTAGTTACTTGATTCAGCTTTGGAGTTGTGCTATATTTTCGGTGTAACTATTATTTATGAATTTAAGTGGTTACAAAGGATGAATCAATTATAGCTGAGCTGAATACTAAATACGAGACAATGGACAATGAATGTACTAAGCATTTTACGCTAACCATTAATAACCCCACAGGAGGTATATCATGCAAAACAAAATCAGCGAAGTACTGCTGCAAAACTGGGATTATGCCATGGACACCGAGGACTGGGCGCCGCCGCTGAGTGATGCGCTGGAGGGTGTAAATGCCGGACAGGCGGTCTGGAAGCCGGGTGAAGCGGGCAACTCGATCTGGGAGACGGTGAATCATCTGACTTATTACAAGGAGCGTCTGCTGCGTAAGCTTAAGGGGCTTCCGAAGCTGCCGGATCTGGAGAGCAACGATGCCACGTTTACAGTAACAGAGAGCGGGGAAGAAGCCTGGACACAGGCTGTCACCAAGCTGAAATCGGTTCATGCATCCTTGCGTGAGATTATTGAAGCGCTGGAAGAGGGCGCGTATGACTGGGGCGGTTCCGGACACGCTCCCGGCGAAGAGGTCATGAGCCTTATCCTGCATGACTGCTACCATACCGGTCAGATTGTTCTGATCCGCAAGCTGCAGGGCTCCTGGCCGTCAAACCGCAGCTTTAACTAGGACTATTCAGTGTACCGTAATTCTCGCTAATCTTTAAGCCGCACCTCCTGCTGCCTGAGTACATTCCGGGCGCCGCGGGGTGCGGCTCTTTGTTTCAAGAAGAAAAATCCGGGGTTAATGGATGTCATAACAGCTTGATAATCGAAGGGAGAGATTGATAATGGATCCGAATTACAAGGACAGAAGTGTTGAGGTTGAACGCACGGAGGTACGCAAGCACTCGGACTCCAGCGCTGTCGCATCCACCTTTATTAAATACGCCGCTTATATCATTATTATCTTTGGTATCCTGTTCTTCCTGGTGCGGTACGTCTTCCCGATGTTTTAATTAGAGGGTGAGCAGACACTCGCCACTGTGCCACTTACTGAAGTCAGCTGTGACTGCCACAGTACACCCAATCCAAAAAGCCGCGCCTACCTGATGGTAGACACGGCTTTTGCTTTCTAAACTATACATCCCGCTGGGTAAATTCCCTGGGATCACCGGAGTTACGGTAAAAGAACCAGCATTCGTTGAGCATTTTGATCTGGCGCCGGTCTTTTTTGAAATAAGCCTTCATCAGTTGATGGCAGAGCCACTGCGGCAAGTGTACCCCTCCTTATGAGCATGCATCCTATGTACAGATAGCATATGGGGAAAGGTGCCCAATGGTGCGGCAGCGGGTAAGAATTTGCTTGATCCGTCTTAAACAAAAAAGCCTAATGCACGCCTTCTTCTTCCTCTTCGTACCACTGCTCCAGCTGCGCCTGCAGTGCGCGGATTTCGGTCAGCAGCGAGATGAGCGGATATTCCTTCTCCTGAATGGAGGCAAAAGCGCTCTCCAGCCGGTTGATATACCCCAGCCCAGACTCCAGCACATCCCCTTCACGCAAAAGCTCCAGCGCATCGCATTCCGCAACCGCCAGCGGCAGATCCGGCACATTGTCGGCGGTCAGCTTGGCAATCTCCTTATTCAGGCGCAGATTTAGCGCACTCAGCTGGTACGCATACTCCTCAGGCATTTCTACAAACTGCAGTTCCTGGTGCTGCTGCAAAATTACATACCGCATTTTCGGCATTCCCTATGTCTCCCTCCGTACTTGTCTTCCTTCTTGACAGTGTAGCCTATGGGCAAGTTACAATTCAAGTGGTGATGTTATTTTGCATATGTAAAAAAGGGGGCGGACGCTATGACCAGTACCAGCATCAGTATGAGCAACGAGGAGTTGCAGCAGTGGATCGAGCGGGTATCGCTCAGCAGCTTCGGCGTGCCGTTCCGGCACAAGGCCAGCTTTAACAGCAGACTGACGACGACGGGCGGACGGTATTTTACCAAAAGCCATAATATAGAGATTAATCCGCAGCAGCTTGCCATCCATGGACATGAGGAGACGGAAAAAATCATCAAGCATGAGCTCTGCCACTATCACCTTCACCTGGCGAAGCGGGGGTATATGCACCGGGATGCCGATTTTAAAAGCCTGCTGGCCAAAGTCGGCGGCAGCCGCTATTGCCAGACCCTTCCCGGAGCCAAGGCGCGTAAGCCGCAGCCTTACCGGTACAAGCTGGTGTGTACGGCCTGTGCCATGGAATACCCGCGCAAACGGCGGGCCGATCCGGCACGCTACCGCTGCGGCAAATGTGCCGGCAGGCTGAAGCTGCTGACGCTCGAAGCCGGCAAATAATCCGTTATTTAATGACAAGGCCCAGCAGTCCGGCAAAAGAAGCCGCCTGATCGGCAGAAATAATGCAGCCCGGCAGGTCCTCAAGGTCCACCAGCAGTCCGGTGAATTCACAGCTGCTCAGATCGGTATCCTTCAGCCTGACTCCGGCCATGACGGCCTGGTCTATTTTGCAATCCTCAAACGCGACTTTCTGAAAGTCGGCCTGATAATAATCGGCGCTGTTCAGCGAGCATTGCCCGAAGGCGGTAAGCTTGAGCTTGCTGAACCGGAAGCTGGCGAAATCGCAGAGTGAATCAATTACAGAGACATTCTGGAAGCGGGCGCGGGTAAAGTCGGTGCCGATCATTTTACAATGTCTGAACTCGGTCCGGTGGATAAAGGCTTCACTGAAATTTACATTAGAGAGGTCGCAGTTCTCAAAGATCACATCCGTCAGCTCAATGGCGCGGAGTGAGGATTCGCTGATGATCACATTTTTGAATAATACCTTGTCAAAAGAGACCTTCTCGGCTTCCTGATACTCCAGCTGAATATCGCTGATCTGGCAGCGGCTGTATTCCTCTTTGGTCTGCAGTGCATCTATAGGCTGCAGCGGCAAAAGAGCGGTGTCCGTGATTTTCGGGGTTTCGATTTTATCGTTTTTTTCAGCTTTATCCGTCTTGTTCTTCATGAATGCCTCCAGGTAACAAACGTATATAAATGAAGATTACCTTCATCTGGTAATTATTATGCGGTAAACTCTCTCCTGAATGCAAACAAACATTCTGTGCTGGAGGGTTTATTTTCTCATGAAAAATGAAGCAATTGTGCTGAGAAACGGGACGTTGATCGATGGAACCGGGGTCCGGCCTATACCCGACGTAACGATTGAAATCGTAAAGGGCCGCTTCAGAGCCATTACACAGCAGGAGACAAGCAGCCGGATTAGGAATGAAAATGTACAAGAAATCGATTTGAGAGGGCTTACCATCCTGCCGGGAATGATACATGCCCATGCGCACACCAGCTTTAAATGGGTTCAGGGCCAGCCGCTGCACGGTTACCATAAGGAATATCTGTCTGCCTGTCTCAGGGAGGGGATTACTACGGTCCGTGACGAAGGCATGACAACGGACGCAACGATTGATGATGTGATCTTACATACAAATCAGCTGGACAGCCGGGTTTTTCCCAGAGTCCTCACCTCAGGTAAAGTGTTCACGGCTCCCGGAGGATACGGCGGACAAGCGCCTATAGGGGTTGCAAGTGTGGAGGAAGCCAGAGTTAAGGTCCGGGAGGTACTGGCGCAAGGCGTTCATTTTATCAAAACAGCACTGGAAGACGGCTACGACCCCAGCACCTTCGGGCTGCCCAAGCTTAACCAGGAACTGCTGCAAGCCATTTGTCAGGAAGCCGCAAAGAACGGAGCGCATGTGTCTGCTCATGTAACCAGCTCACGTAATCTGCAGATTTTAGCCGATGCCGGGATTAACGATGCTGCGCATATGGTCTATGACCGCCTGGACGACAGTCTGATCCGGCAGATGGTAGAGCAGAACATCCGGATCGTTCCTACGCTAACTGTACTGCAGATGTTCCAGGATAAGTTCGGTGCGCCGCTGCTGCAGCAAGGGCTGGATAATGTCCGCAGGTTTGTCCTGGCAGGCGGAGAAATTGGCTTGGGGGATGATTTTGTGGAAGAGGAAAGTCCTTGGTACCGGCTGGGGATGCCTTGGGAAGAGATCCGTCTGTTAGGGGAGGCTGGTCTTACCCCGATGCAAATAATAGTGGCAGCAACCTCTACCGGTGCAAAAATAGGCAAAGTATCTCATGAGCTCGGAACAATCGAACCAGGCAAGAGGGCGGATTTATTTGTTGTTGAAGGAGATCCGCTGTCTGATGTAGGGAACCTCCGAAACGTAAGATTAGTGATGAAGGACGGCCAGATCGTTGTTTCTTAAAAATATATTTCTTCTATAATATAGCGGCAGCCGGGAGAGCGATGTTTTGCTTTTTTGTGGCTGCTGTTTCTATATTTATAACAGATAGAACGAGCCTGGCCGGATCTCCGTAAAAATACACCTGTGCCGAGTACAATCACACCTCGTTTTGTAAACGCTGTCAACCTAAGATGAAAGGGAAGTCCATTTTGGCTTAGAGGGGGCGCATTTATGAAACGGTTCAGGTCACTGGTGGCGGGGCTGCTGGTGCTGCTGCTTATGCTTCCGGATCTGTCTGCTTTTGGCGCGGGAGGAAGTCCGGCGGAGGCTGCAGGTGTCGGGGGAACAGGGGCGGGGCAAATTCCGGCAGGCACAGTCCTGATCAAGAACAAGTGGAAAAGCAATTATCTCTACGAGACCAGCGGAGGGATCGTCCGTTACGGAATGACGAATCCGGCAGATACCTCAGCGCACTGGAATGTCGAAACCACGGAGGGTGTATCCCGGATCAAAAATGTCAAAACAGGCCACTACATCACGCTCGCCGGTAATGCCGGCAAAGAGGACTCTTTGAAAGCAGCGGCTAGTGCGGGTGGAGGGAACGCATCTGAACAGTGGCTGATTGATCTCTCGAACAGAAGCGGGTACATGGTCATCCGCAGTGCTACTGCGCCCGAGGGCAAGCTGGTCATCCATCAGGAAAATCAGCTCGGCTATGCCCAGGTCAGCCCGGATATCAATGTGACCTTCGAGAGCCCGCAGTGGGCCTTTATTGATCTGGGTGCAGCGCCAGCGGTGCGGCTGGAAAGCCGGATGCGTCCCGGGCAGGTTATGTATGAAGAGGAAGGTAAAGTCCTTTACGGCAAAGCAGCGCTGGGCAATGAGGCTGCGCAGTGGTTTCTGGAGCCGGGAGAGAATGCCGGAACCTTGACCATCCGCAACCGTGCGACAGGGCATTACATCAAGCAGAACACGGAGCACTGGCTTGGTGTTTTTGCGGATGTTATTGATCCGGCGGACGAAGGATTAAGTGAATGGGTTCAGGAGGCCGCTCCCGGTGAAGACGGGCCAGGCTATATCACACTTCGCAACCACCGGCTGACCGACGGGGGCAAAGAGCTGTGGTTGAATCCCCAGTACGGCGACGACAATAATGTACGCTCCAACAACTGGCCGGGCTGGGCAGGCAATCACAGTGCACAGTGGATGATCGTGCCGGTTACCGAGCTGCAGCCTGTGCGGATAGCGGCCTATACCGATGCGCAGACGGCAGCGGATTACCTCTATGAAGCTTCCGGCGGGGCGTTAGCGCATGGGGCGATTACGCCGGATGCGGCTAATGAGAACAGCTATTTATGGTATGCCGAGGATTATGACGGCGATAAACGGATACGTAATGCGGCGAGCGGCCATTATCTCTCATACACAGGGGATACGGTACAAGCGCTCACGCTCAGCGAAAGTATGCTTTCCGACCGGTGGGTGTTCAATGAATCTGACGATTACGATGACTATCAGACGATTGAAAATGTGCAGAGCCCGGGCGTCTATCTGGCGATGCTGGCAGGCGGCGGTGCCGGTGCCGGAACGGATGCCAGTACACTTGCGGCGCAGTGGCAGCTGCTGGACCCAAGCACTCCAACAGATAACGCCGAGCATTATTACCGGATTCAGAACGGCTGGCAGTCTTTTTACTGGTACGAGAGCAAGGAAGGGCTGCTGAAATACGGCAATATGCAGGAGGACGGCTCTGACCAGTGGCTGGTGGAAAAGGATAACGGCCGAAAGCTGTTCAAGAACCGCAAGACCGGACACTACATCAATATAGCGCAGATGCCGGACGGACATATTCAGGTGAGCCCGCTGGCAGACAAAGCCAATGTGGATCAGACCTATATCTGGACCGGAAAAAATACCGGTGACAGCACCTACGTTATTTCCAGTGTGCTCGACAAGGAGCCGGGAAAACGGCCCGAGAAATATATTTCTCTGCAAAACCTGACCAAATATGCCGAGTACGGTGTCATTAATCCGGATTGGGGCAGCCCGAAATGGAGATTCGTCGCGGTGACGGAGAAGAAGCAGGATCTGTTCCGCTTCAAGCTAAACAGTGTGAACGGGGAAGATCAGTATTTGCAGGATGGTCCTGTTCCGGCTGTGCAGGAGAATGAACGGAAGCTGGCAGAACACGGCGCTACGGTTACGGAGGACGTGTATGCCCGGCAATCCGGTGCGGAGGTGCAGGCTGCGGACCCCGGGCAAGAGAGTGCGCTGACCGCGGAGTTAGGGGAACCGGTTGAGCAGAAAACGAAACTTGAAGCTGCTGATGTTGACATGACGGTCGGCCGGGCGACTTACGGTACGCTTGATCCGGAGGATGACAGCTTTGTGTGGCAGATGCAGGAAATCCCGGGCGCCGGCGGAGCGGTAAAGCTTAAGAACAGGGGCACAGGCAGATATCTCTCGCTGCAGAATTTCGGTGAGGCGATCGAGCAGGAGAGCCCTGAGCTGGCTGTACCTACAGAGCAGACGGTCTATGATGTCTGGGCCAGCATCCGGTGGGTGGTGGATATGCAGCCATCAGGTGTTTCTACTATTAAAAGCGCCTGGGCGGGCCATTATCTGTACGGTGCATCCGGTACGGACGGCGAGCCGGTCATTAGGATCAGCAAGGCTGACGGAGCCGCCGGTATGGACAGTGCGCAGTTTACCGCCGAAGCGGTGACAGAAGCTCCGCCGGCTGTTCCGGCTGATCCGGTCAGATTCAAGAATGCACAGACCGGCGACTACCTCTATGAGAATGAACATGGTGTAGTGCTATACGGACAGCCTGCGGCGGATAACGGTTACTCGCACTGGACGATTTCGGACGGAGCGGGCGGTCCGTTCATTGTGAACCGGGCTACCGGTCATTACCTGACGCTGAACGGGGATTATTCGTTCCTGGAAGGCAGCACTGAGCCGGATACGCACGGTGCTTCAGCCTGGAAAGTAAGCTTGAGCGCAGATTACCGCAATTACCTGATCTGCAGTTTATACGGGGAATATGACGATGAACTGATCAATCTGAGCAATAAAACAGGTTATGCCGAGCGC
Source organism: Paenibacillus sp. fava2 (assembly GCF_058313675.1). NCBI lineage: Bacteria > Bacillati > Bacillota > Bacilli > Caryophanales > Paenibacillaceae > Paenibacillus > Paenibacillus sp. fava2. The sequence continues at coordinate 1,382,771 of NZ_CM177755.1, forward strand.
GGCCTGCTGCTGGACAGCGAGGCATCCGCGCAGTGGGCGCTGGAAGCAGCACCGGCCGAATTCAACAGACCGGCTGGTGAGGCGCGGAACAGTGATACCTCCACACCCGTTCAGGATGATACCAACATTGTGAGGATCACACCGCAAGCACCGGCAGGGAAAGTACTGGCAGAGAGGGATGGCCAGCCGGTTTATGCAGACAGCGAGGACTTGACTGCTAAGGCGGAGTGGCTGGTGCAGGATGTTAACGGCCGCAAAAGGATTAAAAATGTGCAGACGGGTCATTATCTCTCACTTGATGAAAAAGGTGCTGCTGAGCTGACTTCCGGCGGCGGGGAGGCCTCGCAGTGGTATATGGAAGAGAAGCTTGGCCGGATACTGATCAGCAGCGCAGACCGGAGTGTTGTGTTCGCTGTGGACGGCAATGAGCAATGGAGCTTTATGCCGGTGCCAAAGAATATTGTGTATCCAGGCAAGGATGCCTTCCGTGGCAACGGGCTGCTGCGTTTTGCTGTAAATGTGGAGAAGGCCGGAGAGTACAGCGCGGTACTCCGCTATAAATATGCAGCTTCTGCAGGAGCTGCACTGGATGTAACCGTGAACGGCCTCCCGCAGGGTACAGCTGCGTTGACGGCTGGCGGTGGTAACTGGCAAGAGGTAACTGTGAAGCTGGCGCTCAGGGCTGGTATTAATACAGTTACGATCAGCAGCGGCGATGGTGATTGGAGTAAGGTATCCGTTGACAGTCTCACAGTCAAGGACAGTGTGGCCAAAGCCTATCGCGGGGCTACAGTTCCTTATATCAGCTATGAGGCAGAGGATGCAGTTACGAACGGTGAGCTTATAGGCCCGTCCCGCAAGTACCGCAGTGTAGCCTCGGAAGCTTCCGGGCGGCAGGCGGTAGTGCTTAAGGATACAGGCGATTATATCGAGTTCACCCTTGCTGAGGCAGCGAATGCCATCGTGCTCCGTTATTCCATTCCGGACAGTCCGGACGGTGCAGGGGCTGAGGAGACGCTGACGCTGGTGGTGAACGGCAAACGGCAGGAGCTGAGCCTGACCTCCAAATATGCTTGGGAATACGGCAGCTATCCGTGGTCGAATGATCCAAGGCAGGGCAGCGGGCACCGCTTTTTTGACGAGATTCATGCCCTGATCGGTGATGCTCCGGCGGGGGCTGTGATCCGTCTGGAGAAAAGTGTGCAGGATCAGGCAGCCTCTTATGTTATCGATCTGGCAGAGCTGGAGCAGGTTGCCCCTGCACTGGAGAAGCCCGAAGGGTATCTGTCTGTGACCGATTACGGCGCAGTTCCTGATGATGAAGGCGATGATACTGCCGGCTTCAAGGCTGCGCTGGCTGCGGCAGAAGCAGCCGGAAGCGGTGTCTGGTTCCCGGCGGGCAGCTTCAATGTGGGAGACGGGCTGCTTGATCTGGACCATGCAGACATCCGCGGAGCAGGGATGTGGTACACGACGCTGAACGGGGCCAAGTTCTACGGTCACGGAGGGAAGGTCCGCGTCCATGATCTCCTGATTGACGGCGGGATTAATGTGCGTGACGATGAGGCGGTTACGAACGCTTTTCACGGGGCGTTCGGGCAGGGCTCGCTCATCCAGAATGTCTGGATCGAGCATACAAAGGCCGGATTATGGCTGACCCAGCCGGGAGGCGAGAAAGCCCGGACAGACGGCCTGCATATGGTCGGCCTACGCATCCGCAATCTGATGGCGGACGGCATTAACTTTGCCGTGGGCACAGGCAACAGCATGATGGAGCAGAGCGACATCCGTTATCCGGGAGATGACGGGATTGCCATGTGGTCTTTTACCGATGATAAGCTGAGTGACGTTAACGGCAGCGAGCGGACGCCGAGCTTCAATAATACAGCCCGCTTCAATACCGTTGCGCTGCCTTGGCTGGCCGATAATATCGTCGTCTTTGGCGGCCGGGACAACAAAATCCAGGATAATATCGTCAAAGACACCGTAACGAACGGTGCGGGTATTGCGGTATCGACCCGTTTCTCGGCTGAACCGTTCCAGGGAACTACGGTGGTGGAGCGCAATACGCTGCTGCGCACCGGCAGCTATGATTCCGGTTATGGTGTCAACTTAGGGGCAATCTGGCTGTATGCAGGCGAAAGTAATCTGAATGCCGATGTGCAGATCCGCGGCAATACCATACTGGACAGTACCTACTCCGGATTGGTTACACACGGCAATATGAGGCTGGACGGTGTTGTCCTCACGGACAACATCATTGACGGGGCAGGCACAAGCGGCGTGGAAGTGACGCCGGAGCTGACCGGCAGCCTGCTGATCGACAATCTGATTATCCGCGGGGAACGGATGAACCTGCTGGCTAATCCGGCAGCCGGGTTCGCTGTCCGTGAGAAGAACCAGGGTATCGCTACTGCCGTTAAGCCGTTCGCCGTTAAGCTGGCTGACGGGCAGAAGGGGCCGTTTATCCTGAAGCAGGGCATGGCTGTGGAATTGCAGGTACTTGATCAGGCGGGCGCTGACATTACTGCACAGGCTGAATTCAGCTTTGCAGATGCAGGTACAGCCGGCTTTAAGGACGGCAGGTTGCAGGCTGTTGCAGCGGGGAATACCCTGCTTACTGTGAGCGTGAACGGCAGCTCACGGGTGTATGACCTGGCTGTGCTGAAGCCGGACGATACGGAGTCCGGCAGCCCCGGCGGCACCGGAGGCTCCGGCGGCAGCGCAGGAACTGGCGCTGCTGCGGCGGACGGTGACGCCCGCCTGAGCGCTGCTGCTGCCGCCGGGCAGCGCGAGATCACGGTCGCTGCCGGTGCCGGAGGCACGGCGCGCTTCAGTGCAGCCGCCCTGCGGAGCGCGGCTGCGGCAGTGCCCGGCGCCGTGCTCGTGGTCACGAGCGGCGGCGCGTCCTACCGCTTTCCGCTGCACCGCGCGGAAAGCGTGCTTGAAGCGGCCGGCCTTGCGGACGGCACGCTGGAATTTGCGCTGGCTCCGCTTAGCGGCGCAGCGCTTGAGAAGCTGCTTGCCGGTGCAGGCAAGCAGGACCTTGCGGTGAAGGGTGTGCCGGCAGGCTTCACCCTGAGCGTACTCGGCGGCAGCGGCGCAGCCGCCGTGCCGGTCAGCGGCTTCGGCGCTGCTTACGCAGAGCGGACGCTGACCGTGGAGGAAGCGGTCAGTGCAGACCGCGCAGCAGCGCTGCTGTACGACGCACAGACCGGTACCTTCCGGTATGTGCCGGCCCTGTTCGAGACGGCCGGCGGCGTAACGAAGGTTACCGTCAAGAGCAGTGTGGCCGGAGGCGTAATCGCGGTTGCGCTGCACCCGGTCAGCTTCAGCGACCTCTCCGGCCACTGGGCCAAGACCGAAATTGAGCTGCTGGCCGGCAAGCTCATTCTGAACGGCCGCGGCGCCGGAAGCTTTGCGCCGCAGCAGACCGTCAGCCGGGCCGAATTCGCGGCCATGCTGGTGCGCTCGCTCGGCCTGCAGCCGGACGCTGCGGCTGACGCCGCCGCCTTCAGCGACGTGCCGGCCGGCGCCTGGTTTGCAGCCGATGCCAGAGCGGCTGCTGATCTGGGCCTGGTGCAGGGCTACGCGGACGGAACCTTCCGTCCGGAGGCTCCGGTCACCAGGGAGCAGCTGGCGGTGATGGCCGCCAGAGCGCTGAAGCTGGTACAGTCCGCTTCAGCTCTGTCTAATACCGCACCTATCGTAGGCACCGGCGGAACGGCAGCCACTGCCGTTGCATCTGGAGCCACCGCTGTCGGCGGAACGTCAACTGCCACCGCCTCAGCGAGTGGTGCCACAGTAGCCGCCGCAGCACCAACCGCCACCGGCAGCTTCACCGACGCTGCCGACACCGCTTCCTGGGCCCAGGAAGCGGTGAACACCCTGACCGCCGGAGGAATTATGCAGGGACGGCCTTCCGGCAGCTTCGCGCCGCAGACCGTCACCAGCCGTGCCGAAGCGGCGGTCATACTGGCCCGGCTGCTGCGGGCCGGCAAGCTGCTGAACGATTAATCTTGTTCATCCTGCCTTAATGCAGCGCCCCCCAAAAAAGCCGCCGCCTCAGGAATCCCATTCCTTTGGCGGCGGCCTTTTTTATGCAGCTTAAATCCTATTCGCGTGCACGCTTTCCATTGCGTTAAGTGGAAAAACGTCACCTATTTCTGCGAAAACTATGGTGGAGAGGAGTTTAGTTGGATAATTGCTGCTTAATTTTACTGTTTTGGCGGCTGTAGGTGGTTTTGGCCAGAACTAAGTGCCGATTTTACAACTAAGTAACTGGAATTCGGGGAAATGACGCAATTAGATGGCAAAAATCCACTTAGATATGAAGGCCCGCCGTCCCGTCGAATCCCGCACAAGGAAATAGCCTTTTTTCGCCAATCCCCTTACTTAAGCTGCCCCATCCCCAAATTCACCCGGTAGTTGCCAAACTCCAGCAGCTCGTCCAAAAAAGCATTCAGCTCATCCTGCTCCCCTAAACGCACGCGCATCCAGTAGCAGCCTTCGCCGCTGACGCGGTGCAGCTCAATCACGCTGTCATGCTTTATGGCAAACTGCTGAAAAAGGGGGTGTGCGGCATTGGAGCCCAAAAACACAGTGACAAAGGCAAGAAGACCCTGTCCGATTTTAGCCGGATTCCAGCGCACCGTATAGCCTTCAATAATCTCCAGCTCCCGCATTCTGCGGATACGCGCGCCTACGGCCTGTCCGGTCATATGCACCAGTGCCCCGATGTCTTTATGGCTAAGTGTGGAGTCCTCAATAAGGTATTGCAGAATGCGGTAATCCGTATCGTCGATCAGGTGGGAAGTCATAATGGGTTAATCCTTTCCGGATGAAAGTAGAAACGGCAGATCTGTTTCGCGCCGCAATGTATTGTACAGCAGAGACCTTCTATAATGAATTGTAGCAGAAGACAGTCTGAAGAAAGAGGTGTTCCTGTATGAAAATTCATCTGATCCGCAATGCCGCCCTGTGGCTGCAGTATGGCGGTCTTACCTTCCTGATTGACCCTATGCTTAGCGAAAAAGAAGCCAACCCGCCGATAATCAACACGGCCAATGAGCGCAGAAATCCGCTGGTGCCGCTGCCTGCTCCCGCTGAGCAATGGCTGAATCCGGATGTGGTGCTTGTAACCCACCTTCACCAGGATCACTGGGATGCGGCCGCCGTTTCGCTTTTGGCGCATGATCTGCCTGTGCTATGTCAGGAAGGGGATCAGGAAAGGATCGGCGGACAAGGTTTCATTAATGTCACTGCTGTACCTGATACAGAGCCGCTTGCTTTCCGAGGCGTTACATTAACACGAATAGGCGGGCAGCACGGTACAGGAGAGATAGGGGAGCTGATGGGCAAGGTATCGGGGTTTATTTTTCAGGCTCAGGATGAACCTGCACTGTACCTGGCCGGGGATACAATCTGGTGCGCAGAGGTTAAAGAGGCTTTGGATACTTATCATCCTGAAGTGGTTGTCGTAAATGCCGGAGGTGCGCGTTTTGTGACCGGCGGGCCTATTACGATGGATGAGCAGGATGTTGTGGATGTATGCCGCTATGCGCCGGATGCAGCCGTTATTGCAGTGCATATGGAAGCGATCAATCACTGCCTCGTAACCCGGGAGATGCTGAGAGCCCGTCTGACTAATGAAGGACTGCTGGAGCGTGTTAGCATTCCGTCGGACGGGGAGTATTGTCATCCGCTGATTTAGCGGACATCCGGCTTCAAAATGTAACCGTTATAAAAAATCGCTGCCTCCGCTTGACGGGAACATGAAATCATGATAAATTATTTCTTGTTCATGTAATGTTCCCTGATAGCTCAGTTGGTAGAGCACTCGACTGTTAATCGAGTTGTCACAGGTTCGAGTCCTGTTCGGGGAGCCATTCTTGGAGAGATACCCAAGTGGCTATAAGGGGACCCTCTGCTAAGGGGTTAGACTGCGTAAGCGGTGCGAGGGTTCGAATCCCTCTCTCTCCGTCGTAATAATAGAAATGAAGCTCCCGGTTTTCCGGGGGCTTTTTTTGTGCTTTTGGAAGTTATGGAGCTTGAACCGGGAGCAGGATTAAGGTGGCAATGGTTTGCATCCCGCATATTTCAACCGACGTTATCCGCTGACGGATTGTTAAAGGGCTCCAGGTGATTCATCCGGAGGTGATCTGCTGACTGCTCATGGAATCTTCCCATTCCGGCTAATGGACCGGCGGCCATTAGGGATTTGTTAAAGATTTGTGTCTGATGTAAGCTTTTCTAACTAAAAACTACATTATACTACATGAAGCTACGGCATTCTAGTGATGTAGTCCGTTATTTCTTTAATGGATTGAAGAACTGCTGCTGTAAAGAGACAAATGTTATATTATTTGCGGGAAAATAAAGTATTGTATTAGAAAAGGAAAAGATTTTTGAAAGCAGTATCCTTGTAAATCCTCTGTTTTTCTCCGTTTTACTCCGAATTATTCGGAAAACCCAAAAAACGTAACCTATAGATACCATTACCTTTTATGTAATGTAACACAAATTTTCGAAAATTATATTAAAACCTTGCATTTTTTAGTGACGGACCCAAAACCTTGTGTTAATATAAATGACATCTTAGAAAGAAAAACAGATTGGGAGACAGAGAAAGGGGATTTTAATTACTATGGGGAAAAGGGGATGGCGATGGAGTACTTCATTCAGCAATTAATTAACGGGATTTCCGTAGGCAGTATTTACGCTCTGATCGCCCTTGGCTACACAATGGTTTACGGGATTATTAAGCTGATCAACTTTGCCCACGGTGATGTGTTTATGGTCGGATCGTTCATCGGCCTGTACAGTGCCAAGTTTCTGGCGAATGCCGGACTTCCTCCGGTGCTGGTATTGCTGCTGTCGCTGATCATTTCGATGACCATGAGCTCGCTGCTTGGTATTACCATTGAACGGCTGGCATATAAGCCGCTGCGCAAGTCCACCAGAATTGCCGCATTGATCACTGCGATCGGGGTATCCTTCCTGCTGGAATATGTAGCGGTGCTTATCCTTGGACCGCAGGCCAAAGGGTTCCCGGATATTATGGAGAAGAAGCAGTACCAGTTATTCGGAACCTCGATTCAGGTCGATTCCAACCAGGTTATGATTCTGATTACTACAATTGTCCTGATGATTATTCTGCAATATATTGTACGCTACACGAAGACCGGCAAGGCAATGCGGGCTGTATCATTTGATATGGAAGCGGCACGGCTGATGGGGATCAACGTAGACCGCACGATCTCGGCAACCTTTGCTATCGGGTCTGCGCTTGCTGCAGCGGCCGGCGTAATCTTCGGTATGACCTACAATTCGGTAGATCCGCTTATGGGCGTTATGCCGGGACTCAAAGCCTTTGTAGCAGCAGTACTTGGAGGAATCGGAAGCATTCCGGGCGCGCTTGTCGGCGGATTGCTGCTGGGAACAGTGGAGACGGAAATTTCATCGCTTGGCTACTCATCCTGGCGTGACGGTGTTGCCTTTGCCGTGCTGATTCTGATCCTGATCTTTAAACCATCCGGGCTGTTTGGCAAGAATGTCCGGGAGAAAGTGTAGGTGGGGAACGGCATGAAGAAGCTAAATTCAAAATTCTGGCTGGGCATAATCATTGCCCTGGCGTTCTATGGTATCGTTCAAGTTCTTCTAACAACGGGGATATTTAATGATGTAACCCGGTCTATGCTGCTTCTGGTAGGCGTCAATGTCATGCTGGCGGTATCGCTTAACCTGATTAACGGGATTACCGGACAATTCTCGATCGGGCATGCCGGATTTATGTCCGTAGGTGCGTACACATCGGCAATTTTGACACTGGATTATGATGTGCCGTTTATTCTGGCAATTATTATTGGCGGTATCGTGGCAGCCATCTTCGGTGTGCTGATTGGGATGCCAACACTCCGCCTCAACGGTGACTATCTGGCTATTGCCACACTGGGTTTTGGGGAGATTATCCGGATTATCCTGCTGAACACAGAGTATGTAGGCGGTGCTTCCGGCCTCAGCGGCATTCCGGCGAAATCGACCTGGACGATTATTTTCTTCTTTACGCTATTTACTGTTGTGCTCATAAACAACTTTATCCGCTCCACCCACGGCCGTGCCTGTCTGGCCATCCGCGAGAATGAAATTGCCGCGGAAGCAATGGGAATTAACACTACCCTGTACAAGGTTATCGCCTTTACCATCGGTGCGTTGTTTGCAGGTATGGCAGGCGGGCTGTCGGCGCATACGTTCTATGTTATTACGCCGGGCAGCTTCAACTTCCTGAAATCTTTCGAGATTCTGGTAATGGTCGTTCTTGGCGGTCTGGGCAGTACGGCGGGCTCCATTGTGGGGGCGGTATTCGTTACCCTGCTCTACACTTATCTGCGTGAATTCCCGGAATGGCGGATGATTATTTATTCCATCGTGCTGATTCTGATGATGATTTTCCGTCCAAGCGGCCTGCTTGGCAAAACCAGAATCAATTTCGGCAAGCTCGGTAAAAAGGAGGCCAAAGCAAATGGCAGCATCGACAGCAGTACTCCTTGATGTTAAAGGGGCCAGCCGTTCCTTTGGAGGCCTCAAGGCGCTGAGTGAGGTTTCCCTGCATATCAACAAAGGGGAACTGATCGGTCTGATCGGACCGAACGGCGCCGGCAAGACAACATTGTTCAATCTGTTAACCGGGGTGTATCCGCCCTCTACCGGTAAAATTCTGCTAAATAATGAGTCGGTAGGCGGTATGAAGCCTTTTAAGATTAACCATAAGGGTGCTGCGCGCACGTTCCAGAACATCCGGCTGTTTACGGCCATGACTGTACTGGAAAATGTCAAAATTGCTTTCCACCAGCATGCCAGACATTCCTTGTTCAGCTCGATGCTCCGGCTGCCGAAGCACTTCAAGGGCGAAGAGGAAATTACACAGAAGGCGATGGATATTCTCAAAATATTCAATCTCGCTGATCAGGCCCAGGAGACTGCCGGCAACCTCAGTTATGGGAACCAGCGGCGTCTGGAAATTGCCCGTGCGCTTGCTGCCGGACCGAAGCTGCTGCTGCTTGATGAGCCGGCGGCCGGCATGAACCCGAATGAAACGCGGGATCTGATGAACCTGATAGCCTGGATCCGTGAAGAGTTCGATCTTACCATTCTCCTGATTGAGCATGATATGTCACTGGTTATGGGGGTTTGCAACCGGATCTATGTCCTGGACCGCGGAATTCTTATCGCCGACGGTACGCCGGTGGAAATCCGGAACAATCCGAAGGTAATCGAAGCGTATTTGGGACAGGAGGCGTAAGGGCGATGCTTACAGTACAGGGAATCAACGTATACTACGGTGCCATTCACGCATTGAAGGATCTCAGTATCCAGGTTAACCAAGGGGAGATTGTAACACTGATCGGTGCCAACGGCGCCGGAAAATCCACACTGCTCAAGACGCTGTCCGGGCTGCTCAAGCCCAAGACCGGCAGCATTGAGTTTCTGGGTAAATCGATCTCTAACCAGAGTGTGCAAGCGATTGTTAAGCAAGGGCTGATTCATTGCCCGGAAGGACGGCGTGTATTCGCCAATATGTCTGTAGAGGAAAATCTTGAGCTGGGAGCTTACCTGCAGGACGGCAAAAGTCTTGCCGCCGATTTCGAGAGGGTCTACAGCATGTTCCCTAGACTGCTTGAGCGCAAAAAACAACAGGCCGGAACGTTGTCCGGCGGGGAGCAGCAGATGCTGGCCATGGGCCGCGCTATAATGGGCCACCCCAAGCTGCTGCTGCTGGATGAGCCGTCCATGGGACTTGCCCCGCTGCTGGTACAGGACATTTTCAAAATCATTCAGGAAGTCAACGCTGCCGGCACAACCGTGCTGCTGGTTGAGCAGAACGCCCATCAGGCGCTTAAAATTGCTCACCGTGCTTATGTGCTGGAAACCGGAAGAGTGGTTCTGGAGGGAGACGCCGCTGAGCTGGCGGATTCGGAAGAGATCAAGATGGCCTATCTTGGCCACTAGATTACTGTAGCTGAAGCATCACAGAACCAACACATAGAAACTATATTATTCGGGAGGCTGGGAGAAACTATGAAAAAAATTGGGGCCATCATTTTGTCGACAGTACTGACTGCGGTATTGGCATCGGGCTGCGGCAGCAACAACACAGAGAACAGCGCTAACTCTGCAAGCGGCGGAAATGCTGCCGGGGGCACAATCAAGATCGGTGCCGACCTCGAGCTCACAGGCGGTCAGGCTTCTTTCGGCGACTCCGCATCCAAGGGCGCTCAGCTGGCTGTAGACCAGATCAATGCCGCCGGCGGTATTCTGGGCAAGCAGCTGGAACTGGTTGTTGCCGACAATGCTTCGAAATCTGAGGAAGCCACACAGGCGGCACAGAAGCTGATTACCAACGATAAAGTAGTTACTATTATCGGGGCATCCACTTCTACCAACACACTGGGGATCGTTCCGGTTGCTACCGAGAAGAAGATTCCGCTTGTGGCTGTTGGTGCGACGAACCCTAAGGTTACAGTTGACGAGCGCAGCGGCGATGTGAACGAATGGGTATTCCGCGCAGCCTTTATCGATCCGTTCCAAGGCCAGGTTATGGCTAACTTTGCAAGCAACAACCTTAGTGCCAAAACGGCGGTAATCTACACAGATACTTCGAGTGACTACTCCAAGGGTCTGCAGAAATTCTTCGAAGAAACCTTCAAGGCTAACGGCGGAGAAATTCTGAGCCAGGAATCCTATCAGCAGAAGGACTCTGACTTCAAAGCGGTTCTGACCCGCATCAAATCCTCTAATCCGGATGTTATCTATCTGCCGGGCTACTATGAAGAGGTGGGTAAAATCGTGAAGCAGGCCCGTGAAATGGGCATCACTGTACCGTTCCTGGGCGGCGACGGCTGGGATTCCCCGCAGCTGGCTGAAATTGCCGGCGCAGCAGCCCTTGAGAACACTTATATGTCCAACCACTACTCACCTGAAGATACAGCAACTGAAGTAACAACCTTCGTGGATGCTTACAAAGAAGCTAACGGCGGTGCGGTACCTGACGGTATGGCAGCTCTTGGTTATGATGCGCTGAAGCTGGTTGCTGATGCCATTACCCGTGCAGGTGAAGCTGATCCGGCCAAGATCAAAGATGCTTTGGCAGCAACTAAGGATCTGCAGCTGGCTACAGGTAAAATCACCCTGAACGAAACTCATGACCCGGTTAAAGCGGCTGTCGTGCTGAAATTCGTTGACGGTGTTCAGACTTTTGAGGCAAAAGTTAATCCATAAACGGTTCTTCCGCATACAATATGGGGAATGAATGAATAATGACTTTAGAGAGAAAGGCTCCTTTGCGGGCCTTTCTTTTGTCAGTAAGGGAGGAACGGACATGATTATAGGAGTACCCAAGGAGATCAAAAACAACGAAAACCGTGTAGCCCTCACCCCTGCCGGTGTGGAAGCTCTCTGTAAAGCCGGTCATAAAGTGCTGATCGAAGAGTCAGCCGGGATAGGCAGCGGCTTCAGCGACGGCGAATACCTGAATAAGGGTGCGGTACTGTATCCGGCAGCTGCTCAAATATGGAATGAGGCGGAAATGGTGCTCAAAGTGAAAGAACCGCTGCCTGAAGAATACGGCTATTTCCGCAAGGGACTGATCCTGTTTACCTATCTCCATCTTGCACCTGAGGCAGAGCTTACCAAAGCGCTGGTGGACAGCGGAGTTACCGCTGTAGGCTACGAAACAATCCAGCTTGCGGACGGCTCGCTGCCGCTGCTGATTCCGATGAGTGAGGTTGCCGGACGGATGGCAGTCCAGATTGGAGCGAGGCTGCTGGAAAAGCCGCAGGGCGGCAAAGGCGTTTTGCTGAGCGGTGTGCCCGGTGTACAGCCCGGTGAGGTGGTTATTGTGGGCGGTGGTATCGTAGGCACCAACGCTGCTAAGATGGCGCTAGGACTCGGTGCGCGGGTAACTGTGCTGGATAACAATGCCGCCCGGCTCCGTTATCTGGATGATATTTTTGGCGGGCGCCTGATTACGGTTATGTCGGACTCATATCATCTGGAACAGGCCGTGAGTAAAGCTGACTTGCTGATCGGGGCTGTACTCATTCCTGGTGCCCGTGCGCCCAAGCTGGTGAAGGAGTATATGGTGCAGCAGATGGGCGAGGGCTCTGTCATAGTGGACGTGGCGATTGACCAGGGCGGCTCCATTGAGACCATCGACCGGACGACGACTCATGAGAATCCTACCTATGTGAAGCATGGCGTGGTGCATTACGCAGTAGCCAATATGCCGGGTGCGGTGGCACGAACCTCCACGCTTGCCCTAACCAATGTGACGGTACCCTATGCACTGCAGATTGCGGGTTCAGGCATTTACAAGGCAGTGCTTGATAATCCGGCGCTTGCCCGCGGACTTAATGTGGTTGACGGACATGTCGCGAATGCAGCGGTTGCCAGGAGCCTTGGCTATGAGCCGGTTGACGGAGTAGAAGCCTTGGCTGTGTATGGCGGATAGAGACTTGGAACACTACTATAGAGTTTGGACGGGAGGGACGGAATCCGGTCATCCGCCGCCTCCCGTATAAGATAGCATTTTTATTTGTTCAAAAAAGTGCTTGTCAAAGTGAGCGGAGTTTGATATACTCATTTTTGTTGTGGTAAACATAACTTCTCAGTAAGGCCCGTTGGTCAAGGGGTTAAGACACCTCCCTTTCACGGAGGTAACAGGGGTTCGAATCCCCTACGGGTCACCATATGCGGTAGTGGTGGAATGGCAGACACGCTATCTTGAGGGGGTAGTGGGCGTATGCTCGTGGAGGTTCGAGTCCTCTCTACCGCATAAATAAAGGAACGAATACCTTGGTCATCAAGGTTTTCGTTCCTTTTGCTTTTTGCACATAATATTGAATTTACTGATTCAGAACCCCGGCATATTGCGGATAGAGCTGGCGTATACAATCCGGGCATATATCATGGGTAAACTGCAGGGAGAGCTGAAGCTGAAGGAAGCGTTCAACGGTAATCCATTCCTCCTTGCTGCCGCGGACAGATTTGCAGGAAGCACAAATGGGTACAAGACTGCCGGAAATACGGCGGGGACGCAGAGGATGACAGCTGCGGACATGCTCATGCTGGCGCGGTTCAGCGGAGCCCTTGTCGTGCACGGAGAGAACAAGGGACTGAATGCCGCAGGAGCGTTCTGTAAATAGCGGAAAAGCGTCCAGACAGAATACGCGGTCAGGCTGATCAGGGATGTGCATAATGAATTCTGAGCTTGAAATCAGGCGTTCTCCGTGCATGACATGCTGCACCGCATTATCCAGTGCTGTCAGCTGAACAGGAATGGCGATCCATTCTTCAAACAGCTCCAGATAATGGCTTCCTTTCATTCTGATGGCCGAAGACAGCCCCGAGTGCTCCAAATATGCGTTATAATGATCATTGATAAACAGGATGATCCCGCTTTTGTCTATAACCAGAGCTTTATGTGTCAGCGTGTTAAGAGAAGAAGTAAGGGATGTAGATAAGCTTAATGGCAAGATTATCGCTCCTTGAGTGCTTGCAGGATAGGTAGTCAAGACAGAGGCAGATTCAGAAGCTCGGATACTTGGCGCCGGTAGCGCTCGGCTTTTCGTGTACCATGTATCAGATTGGACAGGCGGTATGGCGGAATTCCGTGCAGCTCGCAGAATTTTTTCTGATCAAGCTGTAATTCCGTCAGTCTCTGTTTGATCGCCCAGCCATAGGGGGTCACAGGACGCTTGCTGTTCAACAGGCTTCACCTCTTATCGACCATCCAGCCGTATGATATAATCGTTTGGAACTGATAATAACCAATTATACACTTTTTTACGTCATTTTACAATAAAAATAACGTTTTTACGTCAAAAAATGTTGTGGAGGTAACGGGTCCGATGCAGTCGATATATGAGCGGATTGAATATCTGATCAAGCAGAGGGGAATTACGAAAAAGTATTTTTATGAGCATCTACATATCAGCTCAGGTAATTTTGGGGACTGGAAGCGCGGAAAGTCTACGCCGGGAACTCAGCATCTGATCAACATCGCTGAATTTTTTCATGTCAGCCTGGATTGGCTGATCCTGGGCAAATCGGCGGGTGATGGAGTGCGTGAAGAAGGAGAAGCGTATTTTTCTGCCCAAATGAGGCAACTGAGTTGCCAAAATGAAGAGCTGCTGCCCAAGGAGCAGGAATTTATCAAGGAGTACATAGCGTTTACCCGATACCGCAGGCAGAAACAGGATGAAGAAAATTCCTGACAGGCTATCTTTACAATTGCTGCACAACGGTTTATAATATTGAATGTTGGCCTCAGACAAAGTAATACCATTTGTAACACACCGCGCGGTAGTGGTGGAATGGCAGACACGCTATCTTGAGGGGGTAGTGGGCGTACGCTCGTGGAGGTTCGAGTCCTCTCTACCGCATCATATGTTTGAACAGAACAAACAACAGGGCAGTAATTCTCTAGATGAGAGTTGCTGCCCTGTTGTTTTTTTTACAAGCTTGATGGAAAAAATTTATGGAGGGATATTCGTATGATCATCAAATCTCCTGGAGGTTCCATTTTCCCGTATCACTACAAAGGCGGAGAAATACACTGTTTGAAATACGGCAGCTTCCATTCCAATAGCGAATCTTTGTTCAAATTAATGAAAGCGGAGGAAGCTTTTATTTTAGGGCAGCCCAGACGTCTTGCTGTATGGGTGGATTTTTACGAAACACAGCTTACGAAGGAAGTGATGCTTGAATTTGCAGGGAATCTGGCCAGGCTGCAGCCCCATATCCGAAAGCTGGCGATCGTCGGGGATTATTTCAGCAGGCACCGGCTCCACAGGTATTTGCGGAAGCAGGCTGGCAAATTTACGGTTCCGATTCAATATTATAGCGACCCTGAGCATGCTAAGACGTGGCTGATTCAATGATCCCTAAATATATACCATATGAGTGAGAAATGTTCATCCGAGTGTTTTTTAATTGAATAATTCTGTTATTAATTGAAGATCAAAATCACTTGTTATTTTATAAGATAAAGACTGATTTCTTGAAGTATCTAAGTTATACAGAAATAAATTTAAATAATGATTGTCATATAGAGTGATTCCAGCTGTGTTTTGTTTGTTCTCTCCCTTTACTGTAATCCAATAAGAATGGTTAAATTCAATATCTGAAAAAGATCCCTTTTTCAGCTGCAATTCAGAAAACACTGACATGATTTTGCTGATTGTTTCTGAATCGGTTATGGTTACACTCTTTTCATCCGGACCGTCTGTCTGAATAATTTCTATTTCGCTAACCTTATTTAAATTGAATGACTTTCTTATAGCTTCATCGAAAGTTGAGTACTGATTAAAGTATATAAACAATCCGAATCCCAAAACTACGAGCACCAGAGCAGCAGCAATAATAGTAAACCGCCGATTTTTCATTATAAGGCTCCTTATGATATTCTCTTTTTGATGAAACTCATACCATATGATCCAATACTAGCAATAAGTGGTTGTTTGCTTCAAGTTTTTATCTTTATAATCTTAGCTTTTGAATTGTGTAAGCAATCTGCAGCGGGATTCAGCTTATTTCATGGAAGAATCTAAGAGACTTGAAACGTAGAGATATAAAGCGAACAAAATTAATTGCGCAAAATATTATTGTTAGTGATATAATGTTCTTACATTTAACTGTGGAGGGAATTACATGACAATAAGTGTAGTGCTGGTTGCGATTATTGCTTTACTGCATATCTACATACTCTATCTGGAAATGTTCCTGTGGGCGACACCGAAGGGACAGAAGGCCTTTGGCACTACCGCTCAGGCGGCACAGGATTCGAAGGGGCTAGCTTTTAACCAGGGACTGTATAACGGATTTCTGGCAGCGGGGCTGATCTGGGGGATTTTCTATCCGGATGCCGCTGTAGGCCAGCATATCCAGCTATTTTTTCTCAGCTGCGTGCTGATTGCCGGAATTGTCGGCAGCCTGACAGCCAAAAGATCCATTTTGTATATTCAAGCAGTACCTGCATTGATTGCCATTGTTGCCGTTCTCATGAATTGGTAATTATGCGGTGATAAAAAACTCCCTGTACACAGCTCAAAAGGCTGTTACAGGGAGTTTTTGTATAGCCAACGGTAAATGGATTAGTCCAGCAGCTTGGCGATATCGGCTTCAATCTGGTCTGGGGTGGTGGAAGGGGCAAACCGCTTCAGCACACGGCCCTCCTGGTCGACCAGGAATTTAGTGAAGTTCCACTTGACACTTTTGGAGCCCAATACGCCCGGCGCTTCCTTGGACAGGTATTTAAAGAGTGGATGTGCGCTGTCCCCTTTGACATCGACCTTTTCGTACATCGGGAAGGTTACCCCGTAATTAATCTCGCAGAACTCGGCGATATCCTCACTCTCACCAGGCTCCTGGCTGGCAAATTGATTGCTCGGAAAGCCGAGCACCTCAAAGCCACGGTCCTTGAATTTATCATAGACCTCCTGGAGACCCTTATACTGGGGGGTGAATCCGCACTTACTGGCTGTGTTCACGACGAGCAGCACTTTGCCTTTGTACTTGGAGAGCGACTCTTCCTGGCCGCGCAGGGTACTCACTTCATAATCATAAATACTCATGAATCAGGCCTCCCGAACATAAATTTATCACAATTTAATTTTACACTATATATTTCAAGATGCAAGCGTAAGGATTGTGACAAGACTGGTATTATCGTTTCAAAATATACCTGTAGTTTAATTTTAAGTGTGTGTAAGTCAAAAATAGATTCCCAAAAAGGAGTAGATTAACGATGACCACATTAAAAGCTTTGTATACAGCGACAGCGACGGTTAAAGGTGGACGCGAAGGTTCGGTAGAATCCTCGGACGGCGTTCTCAAGCATGATCTGAAAATGCCTAAAGAGCTTGGCGGACCCGGAGGTAACGGTACCAATCCTGAGCAGCTGTTTGCAGCAGGATACGGGGCATGCTATGAGAGCGCGCTCGCCAATATTGCCCGTAAAGAGGGCGTGAAGCTTCAGGATGTTTCGGTTACCTCCAATGTGCTGATCGGCAAGGATGAGAGCGACGGCGGCTTTAAGCTGGGTGTGAGACTGGACATCAGCCTGCCGGGCATTGAACGTTCCCAGGCTGAGGACCTGGCCAAGAAGGCGCATGAATTCTGCCCTTACTCCAAAGCCACACGCGGAAATATCGATGTGGAGCTCAATATCGTTTAAGTTGACTATAAAGCTGTATTTTTGGGAAAAATGGCTAAATAGAGACGGAAGTCTGGTTGGCGGGACAAATAGCGGGCGGCAGCGCGTACTTCGGTTGACATCACCCCCAAAAATCTTTATTATGTCTAAGTACTTGTTAAAGCTACGTGTGCTATCAGAACCAAAAATTTAGATAATGGGTGATGAAGATGTCTTACAGACCGAAAATTACGAGCGTGACCAAAGCCAGCAGCAATGATAAAGTGGGCTTGTACGAATTTATTATTAAAACTGCTGACGGAACACAATGCCGCGCGTTTTACAGCCGGAATCCGGAATGGAAAATGACGAACATCAGCCGCCTGCTTAAAACTCCATGCCCGGTGTGCCGCAAGGACTTCATCTGCAAGTGCATGGAAGCATACACCGCTGATTTCGAAGATCAGATGATCGGTGACCAGTGGATTGAAAAGGCGATTGCCGAATAATTGTAACGGACGGACAATAAATGCGCGGGAGCTATCCCGCGTTTTTGTTTTTTTATAGACAGGATGGATAATTGGAACCTAGAAGGAGGCGGAGAATGGAAATGGGAAAAGGCCGGGAAGCAGGGCAGGCAGTGGTGCTGATCGACGGTGTCTGTAATCTGTGTCAGGGGCTGGTCCGGTTCATTATTCCGCGTGATCCTGATGGCCGGATAAAGTTCGCTTCGCTGCAGAGTGACAAAGGGCGTGAGCTGCTGCTGGCTGCAGGACTTGAGGCTGACCGGCTTGATACGGTGGTTCTGCTGGAGAACGGCAGGGTTTACACAGAATCTTCTGCTGTGCTGCGCATTGCGATTAGGCTGCATTTTCCGTGGCCGGCGGCTTATGCTTTTGTAATTGTCCCCCGTCCGCTGCGCAATATGCTGTACAGGGTGGTAGCGAGGAACCGTTACCGCTGGTTTGGCAGAGATGAGGCATGCCTGCTTCCATCGCCGGATATTAAGAGCAGATTCCTTTGAGGATAAAATAAAAAAAAAGCAACGGGAGGTTCCCGCTGCTTTTTTTGTGCTGGTTCAATATGTTATTTAAGCGGCTCGGAAGAAAGCGGGTAGCTCTGCACAAGCTTCCATTTGCCGTCTGCCGTCTTTCTAAGCGTAGTGACTGTGGTGCTGCGGTTGTCCTGGAACTGCGGTCCCTTGAGCTTTTTGATGGACTGTACTGTATATAGGGCGGCTGTGTCGCCTGTATAATCAATAACCTTCGACGATTCTACTGTACCCTGAAGGTCATAGGCCTGGAAAAGCTGGGCTGCCACTATTTTGTTCTGCTCATAACCAGGGGAGGACTCATCAATAGTAGACATCAGTCCATCGAGATCTTCCTTGTTGGTGTAGTCCATATTGGCGGCAAATACAGCCTTGATGGCATCTTCATCCGCTTTTGGAACGGTCACGGCTGCAGTCAGGGCGCCCTCCGGCAGGCTGTACTTCACGGCTTGAAGCTGAATATTGCTGATCTTCCAATCGGTGTCCTTGGAGCTGCGGGTGAGGGAATAAATATATTCCATCTGGCTGTTTGGCATAAAGGGTCCGCTGAGTTTTTCTGTCGTCTCGATGGTATGTGCAGTTACTTCATTTGATTTGGAATCGACGATGTTCAGCTGGTCCACGGAAACGTTAAGGTTATAGGTTTCGAACTGCTGCTTGAGCTGCGGGCCGATCGCGGCCAGCGGTGATTTGGCATCAATGAGACTCATAAAGCCATCATAATTTTCTTCATTAGAATACTTTACATACTTGCTGAAAAAGTCAGCAACCGCGGCGGTTTCGTCAGTAGCCTGCAGGCTTGTGATCTCAACGGTTCTGGTAGCAGCATTCCAGACTACGTGATTGCCAGTGGCTTCACTTACAAACCGGATCGGCACGTAGGTGACATTCTTGATCATTTTGGGAGCAGTATGGAGCGGCTTGACGATACCGTTAATGCTGGCGTTTTTGCTGCCGAGCTGCAGCTTGATGACCAGCCCCTCTTTGGTTGCCGTAATGGTGCTTGTCTTGGCATCAAAAACGACGCTCATGCCCAGCTTCTCGAAGATAGGCCGCATCGGTACGAGAATCGCATGGCCGTCATTTAACGGTGCGCCAGTGGTAAGCTTAAGCTGCTGCTGGTCGATCTGGACTGTAATCGGTTTCTCGGCTGCGGACGCGGAGAGGCTGATTGCACTGGATAAAGTAAGGACAGCGATAAATCCGGGTAGTAATTTCATTTGTGGCAGGTCTCCTTTGTAGATAAATGATTTTGTCTGGCAATTCTTTACCAACTATCAGTATAACCTTTAATGCACTTTGGGTATATATCCCATAATGGACATGGTGTACCAGAGAGCTATGGAGGTACTTATAGGAATATTATTTTCAAAAAAAGATTGCCGCTCTACTGCATATATGCTACTATAGCTGTAAATTAAAGGATTACGAGCGGAAGCACCGTTCAATGACCGTTTCTACGGTTATTGACGGTGCTTTTTTTGCTTTGTCAGAGAGGAGAGTGGCGGTTATGGCGGCAAGAGTGGTGCTGGCCGTACGCGAGAGCCAATATATTGAACCCTTACTGCATTATCTGCATCATAGCGATTACGGGGAATCGCTCAGAATATCTGCATTCAGCAGGCCGGATACTTTCATGGAATTTATGAGCAGCGGAGAGCCGGTGGATGCTGTAGTGGGCGATCTTGTCTTTATTGAAGCCTGGCTGGTGGAAGGGAAGAGTACCGTGCCATGGGCGGTTCTCAGCGAGGATGGAAGAACTGCGGGTAACAATGAAAATCTGGCAGGCGGGATGGTCATTCAGAAATATCAGTCGTTGCCGTCGCTTCTGGAATCCGTTCTTCAACTGTGCGAGGCCAGTCGTCCCCGGGCCGTTTCTGCCCGCAGAGAGAAGACACTGCTGCTTGGAGTGGTCTCGGCCAGCGGCAGCAGCGGCAAAACAACTCTTGCGCTCAACATGTCCAGACAGCTTGCAGCAACGGGCCTGTCCGTCTTCTATCTGAACCTGGAGAGCGTGGACAGCAGCGGTGTACTTGTTCGGATGCCTGCGCCTAAGTCACAGGGACTGGAACAGCTGCTGTATGAGCTGAAGGCTGGATATCCGGATGGGGGAGAAGGTGCGGCGGAGAGGATTGAGCTGGGCAGGTATGTATGCAGGCATGAGGCTCTGCGCTGTGACCGGTTTATGATGGTGGAGAACTTCAAGGAGATGCTGCAGATGACAGAGCCCGATATGCTGGATTTGCTGGATCTGATTGCTGCAGCCGGCCATTACGACGTTGTGCTTGTTGATACAGGGAGCATTGAGGAGGAACGGACGCAGGCAGTACTGAAGCGCTGCGGCGTACTGCTATGGATGCTCAGAAGTGATGAGACGAGTCTTTATAAGACGGTCAAATGGCTGGAGCATGGCAGCTATGCCCACTCCGGCTGGCCGCAGGATGTCCGGGATAAAAGCCGTTTTATTCTGAACTTTGCTGAAGCCTCCAGGTATAACAGTGCGGCTCTGGAGGGGCTTGAACCGGCCGGTGTGCTTCCTTTTATCCCGGCCTGGGCGCTGCAGCATCATATGGAGCTCTGCCTGGAATCACCGCCGTTTATAGCAGGTGTACAGCAATTATGCCAGGATATCATCGAGCCGCTGCTCCCGGAAGTATTCACAGGCAGTCTGCATGAATGAGGAATTATTCAGAAAGCTGAAACGGGATATCCGTGCCGGGCTTGACGTCACCGCAGCCGTCGGGAACCGCGAGCTCAGCAGCTATATTGAGCGGACCATTCTAGGGATGCAGAGCCTGCGTTATTTGACCGCCCAGGAGAAGCATGAGCTGGTAAAAAAGCTGTTCGATTCCTTCCGGGGGCTCGATATTCTGCAGCCGCTGGTTGATAATCCGGCGATTACCGAGATTATGATCAACAGCCATGAAGAGATCTTCGTGGAGGAGGAGGGACAAATCCGGCGGCTGCCGCTGGCCTTTGAATCCAGGAGCAGGCTGGAGGACATCATTCAGACTGTGGTCTCCGGTGTGGACCGGGTGGTCAATGATTCTTCGCCGATTGTAGACGCCCGGCTGCGGGATGGCTCCCGGGTCAATGTGGTGCTGCCGCCGGTTGCCCTGAAGGGGCCGGCCATGACCATCCGCAAATTCCCTGAAACACCGATGACGATGAATGACCTGGTGCGCCGGGGCGCGCTGAGCGGGGAAGCTGCGGAGCTGCTGCAGATTTTTGTGGTGGCAGGCTACAACATTTTTATCAGCGGCGGAACCGGCTCCGGGAAGACCACCTTCCTTAACGCCTTGTCCCAGTTCATACCGTCCCAGGAGCGGGTCATCACGATTGAGGATTCAGCCGAGCTGCAGATTGTTACCGTGCCGAATCTAGTCTCTCTGGAGACGCGGAATGCCAACACGGAGGGGAGGGGGGGGATTACCATACGGGATCTGATCCGTTCTTCCCTGCGGATGAGACCCAACCGTATCGTTGTTGGGGAGGTGCGGGGGGCGGAATGCCTTGATATGCTGCAGGCGATGAATACAGGCCACGCCGGAAGCTTGTCAACGGGACATTCAAACAGTGCCCGGGATATGGTCAGCAGGCTGGAGACGATGGTGCTCAGTGCAGCCGATCTTCCGGTTGTCGTAGTCCGGCAGCAGATCAGCTCGGCCATTGATATTTTTGTACATCTCTCGAGGCTGCGGGACCGTTCGCGGCGGGTGGTGGAAATCTGCGAGGTGGCCGGATTACAGGAAGGGGAGGTGGTGTTGAACCCGCTGTACGAGTTCCGCGAAACCGGGGAACTCGGAGGGAAGATTGAGGGCAGCCTTGCGGCATGCGGCAATCCCCTGCTGCATACCGGGAAGCTGAAGCTGGCCGGCATTGATCAATACCCGCTGATGGGCTTTGCAGCCGGACCCGGGATGAAGGAGGCGGTATGCTGAAGCATCCGGATAAGAAGCCTGCCCCCCGGCAGGGTAAGGTCAGAAAACGTGTTATCCCGAGTGCTGAGGAGGGGGCAGAGAACAGGCCGCAGCTGCCGGATTATACCATCTATGTACTGTCTCCCCGCTTGAAAATAACGGCACTGCTGGCAGGCGGGCTGTTGATGTTCGGCATCGGTTACCTGTTCTATCATCAGCTGCTTGTCTCTCTGCTGCTGGTTCCGGCCGGAGCTTATGCGCCGCGGATGCTTCGCCAATATCTGAAGGACCGGCGGCGCTCAGCACTTAACCTGCAGTTTAAGCAGACACTGTTTTCACTTTCCTCCTCGCTGTCTGCAGGACGCTCTGTGGAGAATGCTTTCCGCGAAGCTGCAGCCGACCTCCAGCTGCTTGATCCGGAGGGGAACAGCGATATGCTGGCCGAGTTGTCGATTATCTGT
The DNA here is from genome assembly GCF_058313675.1 of Paenibacillus sp. fava2. Taxonomy (NCBI): domain Bacteria; kingdom Bacillati; phylum Bacillota; class Bacilli; order Caryophanales; family Paenibacillaceae; genus Paenibacillus; species Paenibacillus sp. fava2. Next base: position 1,405,394 of record NZ_CM177755.1, read on the forward strand.
ACACGGATGGAATACAACCAGCCTGTTGAAGAGGCGCTGCATGATTTCAGCCGCCGGGCTGGAATGGAGGATGTTGAACGGTTTGCCGATGTATTTACCGTCTGTAAGCGTACTGGCGGTGATCTGGTTGAAGTGGTGCGCCGCACCTCCACCATTATTGGAGAGAAGCTGGATATCCAGCAGGACATTGCGGTAAGTATCGCCCAGAAGAAGTTTGAAGCCAAGGCATTGTTAGCGGCACCGCTGCTGATGGTTCTGTTTATGAGCCTGACCGCTAGTGACTATATGCAGCCCATGTACACCGGCGCAGGCATGGCTATTTCAACATTATCATTAGCCGGCTTGTTCCTGTGTTACCGGTGGACGACAAAGATTATGGATATTCCGCTATAGAGCGGTAAGGCCGTTTGGAGGTGAAGGCATGCGGTGGGTAAGCGGTGCTGCAGCAATTGCGCTGGTTCTTGGCTGGCTTCTGCTGCGCGTGAAATGCGGCCGGCGTTATGCCGGGCTGCGGAGTCTGCCGATGGAGGGCCTGAGGCTGCGGGCGGCCGGGGAGCCATTTCTGCTGCTGATCGAGAAATGGCGGATCGGCAGCCATCTGCCTTCGGTCATGTTCAGAATCCAGCGCTCGCTGCAGCGCAGCTATGGTGTACGCTACAGCCCGGAGCGCACACTGCTCTTCACGGGTGAAATGCTCAGCTACAGCTGGCTGTTTATGCTCGGGGGCAGTCTGCTCACCCTGCTTAGCGGTGAGGAGGCAGGGTTCATTCTCGGCGTGCTGCTGGCGCTGATTCTGCCGGCCGCCCTGGTCAGTGATCTGCACAAGAAAGTAAAGCTGCGGGAGCAGGGCATTATGCTGGAGCTGCCGGAGCTGCTGAACAGCATTGTACTGCTGGTTGGTGCCGGCGAGACTGTGCAGCGGGCGATTGTCCGCTGTGTAGAGAGCCGCAAAGGGGATTACAGCCATCCGCTCTATAAAGAGCTGTTCACAATGATTACCGAATGGGAGGGCGGCTATTCATTCCAGCAGGCTTTTGAGAATTTCAGCAAGCGCTGCGCAGTTCAGGAGGTGTCGCTATTTACTACTACGGTGCTGTTGAATTACCGCAGGGGAGGTGCGGATTTCGTACTCTCTCTGCGTGATCTGTCACGGATGTTATGGGAGAAACGCAAGGCGCTAAGCCGCACACGCGGGGAACAGGCTTCCTCGAAGCTGGTATTCCCGATGGTGCTTATCTTTTTGATTGTAATTGTGCTGGTGGGAACACCTGCAATCATGATGCTTAAAATGTAGGAGGATGAGGACAATGATGATAACGGTAGCAGAAGCAGCAAAACGCTTGTGGAAGGATGAAGAGGGGCTGGGCACGCTGGAGATGATTATGATCATCGCGGTACTGATCGCGGTGGTCCTTGTATTCCGTACGGAAATTGTCAAGGTAGTGAAGGATCTGATCAGTACGGCGGGAAGCAAGAGCCAGGAAGTTTTTGAGTAATGAATCTGCGGAGTGAGGAAGGCAGCTTCACTATTGAGGCCTCATTACTGCTGCCCATCATTATGGGAATTATCATGCTGCTCCTGTTCTTCAGCCTGTATACCTATCAGCGGACGATGCTGCTGCAGGCTTCCTCTGTGACAGCTGAAAGGGCTGTATACAACTGGGACAACAGCCATAAGGGGATTAGCGGAGAGTTTGCTGCCGGAGAATATGATTCCTTATATTGGCGGATTGGTGAAGATGGTCTGCTTGCCTCTCTTTTCGGTACAGGGTCACTAAATGGGGGTGTGAAGCTCGCTGTGCCGGCTGCCGGTGTTCAGCAGGCTTTGCCTGAGGTAAAGCTTGGGCAGTCTGCAGAGAATATTCCGGCTAATATGACCGGAGAGCTCGTCTACAGTTATGGCTTGGCCAGCCGTACAATAAGCGCCCAGTTGAAGCGGATGCTTCAGCTTCCTATACTGGATGGGCTGCTGGAGGATGGGGCAGTGCCTGTGGTAACGACACGGTCTGTGGTCACAGAACCTGTGGAGTTCATCCGTACGGTTGAGCTTATGCGCTATTACGGTGCAAAGTTTAAGAGCGGCGGTGGACAGAACAGCAGCTCCGGAACAGGCATGGATAAGCAGGATGCCGCAAAAATGCTGTCTACGCTGAAGAAATGAGACGGCTGAAGCTGATTACTTATCCTGCTGAGGCCAGGATTACAGGCAGGGAGGAGCAGGGGAGTGTGAGGCATGTACATCATGTGTTGCCGGATCCGAGCCATTACAGAAGGCGGAAATATTTATGGATAAAGGAAACCGGAGGATCCGTCTCGATCTTTCTGATTGCGGCACTCGCCTTTGTCTTCCTGTTCACAGCTGTTTTGATTGACTACGCAAGGATTGCCGCTGCCAATGTGCAGCAGGAACGGCTGGCAAGGGCGGCAGTACGGTCCGTAATGTCTTCCTATGACCTCAGCCTGCAGCAGGGATATGGCTTGTTTGCCTTCGGGGGCGACGACGGCGGACAGCTATTGTCTGCAGTACTGAATGATAATTTGTTCGAGAGCGGCCGGGGAGACACCTTTAATCTGCTGCCCGTCAAGCTGGATAGCTCAGCTCTGGACTTGAGCAGGCCGATTGGAAGCTATGATATTTTCCGCCGGCAGATCGCCGAGGAGATGAAGTATAAAGCCCCGGTCGATTTCGCTCTTGAACTGGCCGGCAAATTCAAGCCGCTATCAGCGGCAATGGGAGAAGCCTCGCGCTCCACAAAGGTGCTCGGCAAGCTTCAGCCCCTCTACGATGCGCGTGAAGCTGCACTTGATCAGATGCTGGAACGGCGGCGGCAGGCTGCAGAGAGCGCAAGGAGCCTGCAGCAGACAATTATGAATCCGCCGCAGGATTATATCAGCCCCCGCTCCTTAAGCAATGTTGATTCAGCTGCAGATATTGCAGCCATGTATAACGATTATGTAGGCAAATACTACACCGATCTGTACCGTGACAGAGAGAAGGAGCAAGAAAGGTATCAATATGACATAGGCCGCTATTTACAGCAGTCGCAGAACCTGATCTCCGGGATACCGGGAGCTCTGGCTGCTGCCAGGCTGAAGCATGATTCTCTTATGGCTGAGGCCAGAGCGGCGCTGCAGCAGGCAGTGGACCTTAATATCCAAATGAAAAATGTGCTTGAGCAGTCCAGAAGCAGCGGAGCTGAAGCCGGTCAGGCTTCGGCAGGCAACTGGGACATCCCCGGCAGTGAAAGCACCGGACTTGGTACTGAGGCGCTGGCTAAACTGCGCGAACAGGAGGATGCACTGATTTTACCACCGGATGAGCTCAGCGGAATGGAACGGAATATAAGCGTCCAAGAGCAGGCCGCACAGGCGTTTGAACCGGCCGTATCCGACTTGCCTGCTGTACTCACTGAAGCTTCCGGGCTGTACGCTGACCTTTCCCGTATGAACAAGGCTGTATTAGATGCTTCGCAGGCCGTTGCCGGGTATCTGCAGAATTACGGTAATTCAGGTGCGGCAATCTCTGCAGAGGCGGCCCGGATTGAGTCGCACCGCACCTCCGACGTTGAACGCAAGCAGATGGAGAAGGAGGCCAAGGTCAAGCTGGGGGAAGCCATGAAGCTGGTGGACCAGCTCCGCAGCTTTGGCGATAATGCAGCAGCAGCCCAGCAGCGTTATAGCACGCTCCGGAAATACTATGGGGAGAATATCCGGTTTAATCAGGCTCAGGAGACTGCTGCAGCTGCGGATTCCGGGAGCACAGATATTTATTCCGCCGCCGGCTCCGCAATGGGGAAGGTGGACGGACTATACACATCCATAGGCAGCATAATGACTGGTGCAAGGGACAGGCTGTTCCAAACGGAGTATGCTGCACTTTATTTTCCGCATTTTGACCTTTCAACACTGACTGCAGCAGCAGAATCGGGTGATAGTGTGGTTTCTGCTTTGGCGGGCCAGCTTGATCCTCATTCCCAGGAGCTGGAGTATATCTTGTACGGGTTTCATAACCCTGCGGGGAATGTGGCAGCAGCATATGGCGAGATTTTTGCGCTGAGGCTGGCAATCCGGACAATGGAAGGCTTTATCGAGAATGCCCGGCTCAGCAATCCGCTGGCCATCCTGGCGGCAGCGCTGCTGTACGGGGTTGAGCAGGCGGTTCAGGACATGCTCATGCTGTGCAGGACGGGAGAGGTGGCTATGTCCAAATACCTGCCCGCAAAGCTGGACTACCGCGGTTATCTGCGGTTGTTCATGCTGCTACATGGGGCAGGTGAAACGCAATTGTCCCGTATGCTTGCACTAATCAGGCTGAATACAGGGATCAACCCGCAGGAAAGGTTTACTTATGCGGCCGCTGACATCCGTACGGGCTTGCGGCTTTGGTTCCTGCCGGGGGCAGTGAAGCTGCTGGATCATACCTCCGGCCTGCCGGGAGGGGTAGAAGGCAAGGTATACTACCGTACCGTGCAGGCTGACTTTTCCTATTAGCAGAAGGAGGGAAGAATGAAGGGCCGGAATCAGAATCCTGAGATGCAGCGGGATGAAGGCAGTATGGTTGTTGAAGCGGCGATGGTGCTCCCGTTGTTTCTGCTGTTTGTCCTGTTTTTGATTTTTATCATTCAGATGACCCTATACTCCACGGCGCTGCAAAGTACGGCATCTGACACAGTCAAGGTGATATCCACGCATATCTATCCGGCGGCGCTGGCGGCACAGAAATGGGGTCAGGCAGACAATGGCGGCCCGGATCCGGCAGACACTGCTGCTAATGCAGGAGGGACAGCGGATGAAGCGGCCGCAGGTGCACCCTCCGGAAAGTGGAGGATTCCCCGCCTGTCACTTGAGGAGTGGAGCGGCAGTTACGTAGAGGAGATGCCGGCACCTATCAATGATTGGGTCAGAACGGCTGTGCAGCGGGCAGAGGGCCCACTGCAGGAGCTGCAGGCTGAGACCTCGGAGGCTGTGCTTGATCATGTACTTAAACCGTTAATGAAGCCTTACCTGGCCACAGACTGGCTTGATTATGACCGGATCCATGTCTCCAATGTCACTATTCCCGATTTAAAGAAAGGTGCACACCCGTACTTCGGATTGGTTGTCAGTTACGAGCTTCCGATGAAGGTGCCTTTTCTGAATAAAGCAATTGTGCTGGAAGCCAGCAGCTTAGAACGGGTATGGGTAGGGAACACCGATGCTTCCGGACAGGGCGGAGAGAGCGGAACTGAAGAGCCGCAGGGCTATATCATCGTACTGGAGAAGCCCGACCCTGGTGTTGCCAACAAGCAGGGAAAAATCAAGGTTCAGATTCCTCCGGGAGCAACGGCAAATCTTTCGATATTCTACAAAAGCGGTCAAAGTACAGCCAGGCATTTAGGCTGGAAGCAGGCCGACGAGTCCGGGTACATTGAATGGGAGTGGAAGATCGGGGTAAATACGACACCCGGTTCTTGGACTTTTATAGTTACGTTAGAGGATGGCACCAGCCTGGAGGCAGTTTTTAGGGTTGTAAAAAGATTATAAATGAAGGAGGGGACGGTATGGCAGGGTGGGCCTTTGGAGGCTGTCTGATGATTCTGGCAGCGGCCTTTGTCACAGATTTGCGGTGGATGAGGATACCGAACTGGATTTCCGTATTTGCCCTGACAACGGGACTGCTGGCAAGGAGCATTGTATCCGGAGGTCACGGACTGTTGTTTGCACTGACTGGTGCTGCTGCCGGATTTGCCGTTCTCCTGCTCCTGTATGGTGTAGGAGCGGTCGGGGCGGGAGATGTGAAGCTTTTTGCGGGGATCGGAGCCTGGACAGGGATATGGTTTACCTTTCAGGTCATTATGTATTCCATATTATTCGGGGCGGTAATCGGCTGGATCATTGTCCTGTTTAGACGGGAGGCAGCCGGGAGAATCCGCAGTACACTGAGCATAACCGCCGGACTTTTGCTGCTGCAGAGGCCTGTTCTTTTTAGAAGCGGTTCAGGCGGTGAGGTACTAAGGTTTCCGTTTATGCTGGCCGTGATTCCCGGATTTCTGTATACCTATTTCTGCTTTTAGATCGGGAGGTGGAACATATCTTGTTTGGATTAAACCGTGATTTCATACAACAGGACGGCATCTCCATGCAGCTTGGTACTACGTACGGATTATCTTTGGCGGAGCTGAATATGGTCCAGGCGAAGATGCTGATGAACACTGCTATCCCGCATCATCTGCGGCTGCTGCTTAGGGAAATTGACCTCAAGGTGACGCTGGAGTACGCCGTATCCCGGCGCAAAATGCTCAGTCATCTGCTGAAAAGCGAAAAGATGAGCATGACGGAGCTTTTCGGGCTGCTGCTGCAGATTGCCCGGGGAATGGAGGAAGGAAGGCAATATATGCTGCGGGCTGAGCAGTACGCGCTTCATAAGGATTATATTTTTATCGAGGGACCGCTCGGCAGCGGCAAGGTGTTTCTTACCTACATACCTCTGCAGCCGACAGGAGCGCCAATATCTCCCGGAGAAGCAGTGAAGTCGCTCATTATGGTGCTCATTGCATCTGTGACGGAGTTATCGGGAAGCGGGCTGCAGCGATTACTTCAATATTGCGGGAGCGGGGATTTTTCACCGTCAGGGCTTAAGGGACTGCTGGCAGAGCTGCTCGCAGAAGATCATTCTGCCGGGAAGTTTGCAGGCAGTACAGAAGCCGTGTCGTTAATGGGGGCGTCTGATGGGGGAACTGCTGTATCCGGAGAAATGCCAGTCCGGCATAGAGAGGGCCCGCAATCTTATGTACCGGCAAGGTTTTCTGCAGCTCCTGCAGCTGCGGGAATATCTATGAAGCAGAGACAGCTAAGTGCCCGTTCAGAGGAAACGGCAAGTGACAGTAACCACGCTAAGGAGCAGCGATGGGGAAACGGGTTGCCGAATCTGAGGCTGAGTGAAGAGTTCGAGGAAGGTGATCTGGAGGATGCAGGAGAAACTGCCGCAGCAGTGCCTTCTTCCTACAGAACTTATACTATATTAGGTGCTGTTCTGGCTGATGCGCTGCTCTGGAAGTTCCTGTACCTGGACAGGCCGATGACCCTGTGGCTGGCTGTTTGTATTGCTGCTACTGCTATATTGGCGGCTGTAAGCTGGATGGTGTGGAGCGGGAGGATCATGGCTGTGCGGGACTCAGTCAGTGACATAAGCAGAGAGATACCTGAACCTGCATTAGCTGAGACCCGGGAGCGCAGTGTGAGCAGTAAACCGCTCCGTTCAGAGTGGGATTGTGGCAGAAATCCGGTAATGCCGGCAAGGCCGCATATTCAGAAAGGGGCTGAACAGAAGCTGCCTTCACAGGTAAGGCAGGATTCCGGGGGCTCACTATTAGGGGCTGCGGGGCAAGTGCAGCCTCAGCCCGCTGAAGTGGCGGCAACAGCGCTGCTCACGGCCAGCGATAGCGCGCTCAGCAGACAGGAGAAGGGGCAGCTCCGCCCTGCCGGTCCCTTTTTGGAACGCACCGGCGCAGACGAGGATGGAGCATCCGAGAAGATTGAACTGGACCGTGCAAGCTTCATAATCGGCCGGTCACCTGATGTGGCCCAGTATGTAGAGAAGTCGGAGGGAGCCTCCAGGGTGCACGCAGAAATTTCCAGAGGCCCTGCGGGTTACATCATTAAGGATCTGGACTCGCGGAACGGCACGCTGTATCAGGGGAACCCAATGATTCCTTATAAAGAATATCCGCTGACCGAAGGCAGCGTCTTTACAATTATTAAGGGCAGCTATACTTTTCGTACCGCCTGAATGAATTATTGCTTCTCTGATTTCAGCTGTTCCAGTGCCGGCTGTAGAGTCGGATAGCTGAAGGTGAAGCCATGGCTTACCGCTTTGGAAGGAAGTACACGCTGGCCTTCCAGCAGGATTTCCGACAGCTCGCCGACAGCTGCCTTTAACACAAAAGCAGGAACCGGGAACCAGTGCGGACGATGGTAGACCTTGCCGATCATCCGGCCGAACTGCCCGCCTGTCACCGGATTGGGGGCGGTGGCATTAATGGGACCGGCTATTTCCGGGGTGCGTATACAGAAATCGACCAGGCGGGCGATGTCCTCAAGGTGAATCCAGGATAACCACTGCTTTCCGCTGCCGATTCTCCCGCCAAAGCCAAGCTTATAGGGCAGCTTCATCTTGGGAAAGGCTCCGCTTTCGTTGCCGAGCACAACACCGGTCCGCAGCTTGATGAGCCGTATATCCTGATAGGCTGCATCGGCGGCGGCCTCCCAGGTCTGGACCACCTCTGATGGGAAATCTACAACCCGGGCAGGTGAGTCTTCATTATAGGTATCCGTGAGTGAGGTGCCGTATATGGCGACGGCGGAAGCCTGCACAATAACAGGCGGCTTATGCTTAAGCGCCGCAATCAGTCTGCCGGCGGCTTCCACCGTTTTAAGCCGGGACTGCATAATAGCCCGCTTACCTTCAGCGCTCCAGCGCTGGCTGAGCGAAGCTCCGGCCAGATTGACCAGCGCATCTGCGTTCTCTGCCAATTCCGGATTGGCGGCGAGGTCGTCCCAGGTTGTATAGCTTAGAGCAGGGTGAGAAGATGCGTCTTTGGGCAGCGTGCGTCCTGCGACAATGAGCTGATGTCCGGCTGTAAGCCACAATTCAGTGAGCTCACGGCCGATAAAGCCGCTGCCGCCGCAGATAATGTATTTCATGCAGAAATCCTCCGTTTCAGGATGCGGCTTACTTGATCAGATGACGGTAGGGAGAGTAGTCGATCCCGTTCTTTTCCAGGAAAGATACAAGGAACTTGTTGTCCCGGCGCGGGGTAGCTACGATATAGCCTTTAATGCAGTGTTCCCGGGTCACCGCCGGAGCGCCGCTTTCAACAGCAATTTTGCCGATCTCGGCAGCGATGGAATGCTTGGCGATATCGCGGAAGGGTCCGGGCACCGGCTGCACGAGCTGGTCCAGAAAAGCCTTCATTTCGTCGCTCCATAGCGGCCGGCTGCGTTCCACCCAGTAGTTCTGCCAGTCCAGCTTGGACTTGCCGTCCGCTTTGGGCAGCACCTTGAGAAATTTACGGAACATGAAAAAACCGCCGATACACATGCAGCCCAGCAGTAAAAAGGTCCAAAATGCGATGGAGTTCATAAACCAGTTGCTTGGCATGGACGTTAATAACCTGAATCCCAGTTCAGAAGACATGTATACACCGCCTTTGACAATGATGATTGTCACAAACCTTCATCTCATCTAAAGTATAGCGTATTTCTAAAGCTTTGCGAAGCTGAAGCGGCCTGCCGGGGCTTGCCTAGATTTATTTTCCCGATCACGGTAGAATAAGGGTTAATTCGTGAAGGAAAGAGGGAAAAAAGGCATGCTGAAAATAGGTTCACATGTGTCCTGCGCGGACAAGGGTCTCTTGAGCGCAGCCAATGAAGCAAATGAGTATGGTTCCAGTTCGTTCATGATATATACCGGGGCGCCGCAGAATACGCGCCGCAAGCCGATTGAAGCGATGTACCCTGCTGAAGGGAAGCTCGCGATGAAAGCGAATGGCGTAGAAGAGATTGTGGTACATGCTCCCTATATCATTAACCTGGGTTCCTATAAGGATAATACCTATCAGCTTGCTGTTGATTTTCTGCAGGAGGAGATCCGCCGTACCCATCAGCTGGAGGTCAAACATATCGTACTTCATCCGGGGGCTTATACAGACAAGGATGCAGAATACGGTATCCAGCGGATTGCCGATGGACTGAATGAAGTGCTTGGCGGTACGAACGAGACGGAAGTGCATATTGCCCTGGAGACAATGGCTGGCAAAGGAACAGAAGTCGGCCGCAGCTTCGAGGAAATTGCCTCCATCATTGACAAGGTCGTTCATAACGAGCGCTTGTCCATCTGTCTGGACACCTGTCACATTCACGATGCCGGCTATGACATCGTTGGCGACCTGGACGGTGTGCTCCGCCAATTCGATGAGATTATCGGCCTCAAGCGGCTTGGAGTAATCCATATCAATGACAGCAAAAATCCGCGCGGAGCTGGGAAAGACCGCCATACTCCAATTGGCTCAGGCTGGATCGGTTTTGAGACGATTAATAAAGTCGTCCACCACGAAGCGCTTGCCGGGCTGCCGTTTATTCTGGAGACTCCATGGATCGGAAAGGATGCCAAGAAGCTCCGTCCGATGTACGAGATCGAAATCGCTCTGCTGCGCGGTAATGTGGCAGAACGCTTCGGTGCAGAATTCCTGCAGGAAGTGGAAGAACTGCATTCGTTCTTCGCCAAGCAGGAGCTTGATCCCCGCGGGTATGTTCTAGATGTATGGGGGCTGCTCAAGAATGACGCCAAAGCCAAAAAGGCTGATCCGCGCGAGCCGCTGGAACGTCTGTATGACAATGTGCTGGCAGCCGGACTCTTCCCGCAGCTTAGTGAGGAAGCTGTCAATCAGCGCCTGATCGCCTGGCTGGCAGGCAGACAGGCACTCGTGAACGCTTAAGAATAACTACAGATTGCGCTAGCATTTGAGAGGATGGACAGGGGACTATGGAATTACATGTGAAAAGAGATCATTCTTCAGGCGGACAATATCCGGACCGGGCGCGCATGCTCATTTCTTGTCCGGACGGGCCGGGTATTGTAGCGGCTGTCTCACATTTTTTGTATCAGCATGGAGCAAATATCGTCCAGTCAGACCAGTATACGATGGACCCGGACGGCGGTATGTTCTTCATGAGAGTGGAGTTTGATCTGCCCAAGCTGGACGAGCGGCTGGATGAGGTGCGCAATATTTTTGGCGGCGTTGCCGAGCGCTTTAAGATGGACTGGCAGATTTTTAATGTGAGCCATAAGAAAAGACTGGCGATCTTTGTTTCCAAAGAAGATCATTGTCTGGTTGAGCTGCTCTGGCAATGGCAGGCCGGTGATCTGGATGCGGATATTGCGATGGTTGTCAGCAACCATACCGATATGCAGTCTTACGTTGAATCCTTTGGGATTCCATTCCATCATATCCCGGTTACGGCTGACACCAAGGCTGAAGCCGAGAAGCGTCAGCTTGAGGTTATCGGCAATGACATTGATGTGATCATTCTCGCCCGCTATATGCAGATCATCTCACCGTCGTTCATCGAGCATTACCGGCACCGGATTATCAATATCCATCACTCGTTCTTGCCGGCGTTCGTCGGCGGCAAACCTTATGCGCAGGCCTACCAGCGCGGGGTGAAGATTATTGGCGCAACCGCCCACTATGTCACTGAGGAGCTGGATGGGGGACCGATTATCGAGCAGGACGTGCAGCGGGTCAGCCACAGCGATGATGTGAACGAGCTGAAACGGATCGGTCGTACGATTGAGCGGGTTGTGCTGGCGCGGGCTGTGAAGTGGCATATTGAAGACCGCATTCTGGTGCATCACAATAAAACAGTAGTGTTTAACTAACCCTATAGTTCTGAAGAGCTTTACAGGTAAAAAAGCATTTTACCGGCATTTTGGCGAAGTCTGCCAAAGTGCCTTTTTTCGTTCCAAAAAACAGTACTCAAGGAGGTAAGAGCTTGGCTTCACAGCGCAGACAACTGTTAAAACGCAATTATCTGTTTGCCTTTCTAATTCTGTTCGCCGGGTTCGGCGGGCTGCTCGGCTACGACCTTTACTTTAAGCCGTATGTGCTTTCGCAGACCGTGGTCAAAATTAAAGCGGCCGACGGCGGATTTATACCGAAAAATGTTCAGCTCCAGCAAAGCGATCTCTATCTCGATTCAGTCCAGACCAAGGACATTCCTTCAGGTGTCATTACGGAGTACAGCCAGGTAAAGGACAAGATAACCAATGTCAATCTAATGGACGGCAGCATTCTTACTTCGTCGCTGGTAGATGTCAGTGATCTGGAGCCGCAGGCTGATGAAGGGATTTTCCCCATTCCCAAGGAGGCGATTTATGCCATTAACGGCTCGCTGCGCAGCAGGGACAAGGTGGATATTTACCTGGTGGAAGGCGATAAAGCAGACAGACCGGGGAGTGGAAGCAGTGATGCAGGAGGGGGCTTTCAGCCTTCAGGTACAACTGCACCTTCATCTGACAGCGGGCAGAAGGATTCCGGGGCCACAACAGCCGCCCGAAAGGTGTTTCTGAGCGGCGTTACTGTGAACTATGTACGTTCTGAGGATAACAATGATGTGCTTGACTCGGAGAACGGCAACACCAATAACCGCGTTACTTCAACCGGCAAGGTGGCGGCGCCTGAATTAAAGCTCAAGAAGAGCGACGGTGAGCTGCTGGGTCAGTATCTGGAGCAGGGTCTCAAGCTGTGGATTGTTCGTGTGGAGTAGAAAGGAGGAGCATTCATGAAAATATTCAGTCTGGGGATCGAGCAACTGACGATTAATGAGATCAAACTGGCGGGATTTACGGTCATTACGCAAAATGTACTGCCAGAACCGGCGCACACCGAAGGCCATCTGCTGCTGGTAACAAGTGAACAGGTCCCTGTGTCCGCTTTAACCGAACTTAGCCGTCAATATGCGCAGTCCACGATCCTGTATCTGTATCTGCAAAGAGGGGTACACGGCTATCAGGCTATTCATATGCTGTGCGAAAGTCTGGGGGTGTTTTTTGTGCCCCCTCGCTCTACAGCCTCGGCAATTATCGAAAAGCTGCGTTTTATTACAGAGGAGGAACGTGTAGAACGCGGTAATTTGGTTGGATTTTTCGGCTCGGGACCGGGAATCGGCTGTACCAGTACAGCCAAGCTGTTCGCCAGACGGATTGCCGCCGCAGGGTTTCGTGTGATTTTACTGGGGCTGGATCTGTATGATCCCGGCTATGACCGTAAAACCCAGATCAGCCTGGACAGGCTGCGGCCGCGGATTACCGGCAAGATGCTTCATGGTGAGGACTTCGAAGGGCTGGTTAAGCAGGACGGATATGTATACCTGCCCGGCAATTTCGACTATTTGAGCGTCCATGATTACCAGGAGGAGGAGATCGCATATCTATTGGCAGAAGCGCGTGTACATGCGGATGTGGTGGTGGCTGACTTTGGTTCGATTCCCGAAAGCGCCGCATGGTATACCGGAATGCAGAAATCGGCACTGCGCATGATGGTTACGCATCCCAGACACGAATACAGGCTGCAGGCTCTAATGGAGCTTGCCGGACATATGGACCTGCATCCGCAGGATTTTCAGTGGATCATCAACCGCAGCAATGTGGAGGAGATGTCCTCGCCCAAAAGTCTGGCGCTGCGCTTCGGCTGCGAAATTTTGCTGGAGCTGCCGTATTATCAGCCGCTGCTGGATAGCCTGCCTTTAGGTAAAAAAGAGCTTCAGCATGTGGATGATAAGGTTCACTCCCTGCTGGTCTCTCTGGGACTTGCGCAGGAAGTGCGGAAGAAGGGGATCTTTCAATGATTGAGTACCGGGAAGAAATATACCAGAAGCCGCGCAGGGTGAGCGGACAGCGTTATGTCAGTCCGGGAGGGCGGAAGCAGAACCCGCAGGCAACTGAAACTGAATTGCCGTTCAATCTGTCCGGACAGTGTGGAGGAGAATTGTTACCGGAAGCACGCCCCCTTTTTTCTCTGAAACAGAGTGTCCTGCGTACCAGCATCCCGGGAAAAGAAGACTTCTATGCTTTTCTGCACAAGATGAAGCAGGACATGAACGCAGGGCTGGAGCGGGAGGATGACAGCTATTTCGAGCTGAATGCCAAGGCGCTGATTGGGGATCCTCAAGCGGTAAGTTTTTTTATGAATGAGATTGAAAAATATTTACGCAAGACACCGTTCACCGGCGAAGTACCGGAGGCTTATCGGACTGCTGCCGAGGCGCTTTTTCATGAATGGAAAGGATTCGGTCCGGCCTACCGCTGGTTTACAGACCGTGCCTACAGTGAATCTACCGGGCTGCAGATGATCGGACGGCAGATTTTTTATAATCACCGCGGCAAGTTTGTTGCTTATCCGTATGAGATGCCCTCGCTGGACCGGGTGGAGCAGCTCAAACGCTCTCTCCTCAAAAGTGATCCGGGCAAAAAGCTGAACAAAGACAATCCTTCGGTGGAGTTCAAAATGGATGATCCGCTCTGGCCCGGCCGGTTCATCCGGCTTGCGATTTGGGTATCGCCCAGGGTGTGGGACGGGTTCACAACCATTTCCATGCGGCGGCAGGTGGTTGAGTTTCTTGATCTGGAGGATCAGGCGGGAACAGAATGTATCCCGGCGGAAGCTATAGAGCTGATCCGTGCGCTGGCCGGCACATTCCGCAACACAATCATCGCGGGGGCTGTAGGTTCAGGCAAAACAACCTTTGCGAACACGATCGTAGGCGAACAGCTGCTGGGCTCCAGCTCCTGCATGGGGGTGGTGATGATCGAGAAGCATCCGGAGTCGATTCTGCCGTACCAGATTAAAGGGCACCGGATTATTCCGATTCAGGCGGCCAACGAGGAGCTGATGGAGGTTGGGGTGGAGTCACTGCGCCATGATCCGAACATCCTCTATATGACTGAAATGCGTTATAACGAGTGGGAGTTTTATTTGTGGAGCGGCGAGAAGGGCTATGACGGGATTACAGGAACTTTTCATACGGTTGATTCAGAGGATATTCCGTACCAGGGCGCTTTTGCAGTCTCCACACGGATCGGCGGCAGCTTGAAGGGACATCTGATCTCGGCGCTGAAGTCATGCGAGCTGGTGTTTATTCTGGAAAGCGTCCCGGACGGCAAGAAGCGGCTGGCACGGATTTCCGAGGTGTTTTATGACGAAGAGCGCAATTCAGTGTTTGCCAATGATCTGATGCGCTGGGAGGAAGAACGTTCGGCCTGGAGCTATAATGACAAGCTGACCGCGAAGCTGATGGCCAAGATGACCAAAAAGAATGCTGCAGCTATGCGCACATTCATCCGGGAACTGGGGCACCTGGCAGCAATGAAGCCGATGGAGGAGCCGCTAAAGGAAAGCCTGAAGTCAAAGATTGTGCTGAACGAATGAGGGGGCGTTAGGCGTGGAGTTTGTTTTTTATATCATCCGCTTTGCCCTGCATTTACTGGTTGTTTTTGGCCTATCGCTGATGGTGAGACCGCTGATTGAGCGGCATTTACGGCAGCTGGGGCAGAAAGTCGATATGCAGATGAACCTTAGAAGGACTCTGCTCCGCAAAAAAGTCAGCAGGGCGGATAAGCGGGTCTGGCTGTACCGGCACCTGGATGATCTGCTGTATTTTGCACACCGGAGATATGAGCCTGGAATCAGTGTGATGCGATTTTCTCTGCAAACAGCCTTTCTGTTTGCTGCAGTCTTTGTGTCCACCATGCTTACGCTCAGGGAGCTGCCGGGGCATATGAGATTCAGTAATCCTTTTCTGGATGGGATCAGCTTCGGGGAACGGATGCCTATTGAGGAGGCCTGGCGGCTTCCGCTGTTTGTATCAGTCCTTGCGGCAAGTATTCCATACCTGCGGATGAGATACATCTGCGCCCAGCGGAAAGTACGCGGAAGCTATGATCTGCTTGATGTGATCAAAATTGCTTCCAAGTTTACGCACCTGTCGGTAGACAGCATTCTGTCGAGGACGGCAGATTTTTTGACTGAGGAAAATGTGCTGAAAACTCCGCTAAGGCTACTGGGAGCGGGATTTGCCAATTACAGCAATGAATATGAGCTTAAGGAGGAGGCGATGCGGTTCTCGGGTGCGATCGGCACTACTTTTGCCATAGAGTTTGTATCTGATCTGCTATATTGCGAGAAAGAGGGAACCCGTCATCTCAAAAGCTCGCTGTTGATGCTGAACCGCTCAATGGAGCAGCAGCGGGAGACCATTTTGACGGTAAAAGCAGGCAGCCGGGATGCGATCAGTCTGGGGATTTACGGTAATTTAGTTGTGCTGGTATCCTCTGTCGGAACCTTCATGTATATGCTGAAGCCTGATGTCTATTTCAAACTGCAGTTTCAGACGAGTGTCGGTCTTGCCTTTCTGATGGTCATTATAGCCGGACTGTTCGTATCCTTCCTTATCAGTACCATACTTGCCAGGCCCAAACTGGACTACCACTGAGGTGATATTAAGATGGAACGGGTATTGCTTTTAATTGCCGTATGCGGCGTTGTTTATCTGGCCTTTCTTGTATTTGTGAGCAGCAGCAGCAAACAGGAGCGTTATGCATTACGGCTGGGGATCAAGTGGACAGCGCTTGGCGAAAAGGTCCGGAATGAACGGCTGCAGCAGCTGCTGCAATCCAGCGGGCTTTCGGTATCTGCAGGTAAAATCACGGTTTTCCGGTATTCGGCGGCACTGCTGTACCTGGCGGTTCAGGCGGTTGGCGGTTTTGTGCAGGTGGCCCCTTTTTCCGGTACCGACTTGTTGATAGCCCTGCTTATCCTGATCGTCAGCAGTCCCATGCGTTATCTGCCGTTTGGCTGGCTGCTGGCCTGGCTGCATCAAAAGACGCTGATCCAAAAGGACGGCGAGCTGATCTCCTTTATCCGGCTATACGAGAATAACAGGCTGCGTAAGCGCGGTTATGTACAGTTCGGTGCTTTCTGCGCGGGGACGGCCAATCAATTTCATTACATCCGGCAGGAGCTGTACGAGTTGTCCGAGCGGGCGGTGGATGAGGGGACAGAGAAGGCGATTGAATGGTTTTGCGGGAAATTCCCGGAGAGGCATGCTTTTATTAACGATATCCGCTCTATTCTGCTGGCAACGGAAGGGATGGATGACGATAACGAGGCCGCCAGCTACTTGAGGGAGCAGGGTAAGATTATCACCAAAATATCCAGCGATCAGTATTTGAAAAAATGGTCCTTTATCGGCGACGTTTCTACTATTATCAACGTTATCCCCTCAATCGCCACATTCCTGATGATCGTATCGCTCGCAATGCAGTACATTATGCTGATCAAAGGGAATTTTAACGGAGTGGGAATGTTCCAGTGATTGGATTACGTTCCATTGTCTAAGAATTTGCTTGGATGAGGTTTTTGATATATTCAAGCAGCGTTTAAAAATATAAAATGAAAAGGGAGATATTTACAATGAAAAAAGACGCTATTTCAACTGGTTTGTTTATCGCTATCGGATTCCTTTGTGTGGCAATTGTTATCGCGATTCTCGTCCCTGTAGTCCGTGATGTAGTCAATGATGCGGACGATAACAGACCGGATATTCCCGGAGTAAGTGTAAGTGTGATTGAGTTCAAAGAGCCTGGTTTAGCAACAGCAGCGGTACAAGCCCCAACCCGGCCCGCGGTCTAAGCAATTATGAAAAAGGATTCGATCTCAGTTGCCATTTTTTTGGCCATCGGTTTTGTAATTGCCGGGATTTTTATCACGGCGGCTACCCATATAATCGGCAGCAGTCAGGATGATATCATCGAACATACCAAGCAAGTCGAGCAATACTAGAGGGAGGGACAGGCGTGAAGGAAACGGTCCTCCGGGCATTGTTTATGTGGCTGGTCTTATTTATTCTCCTTCAGCCTATTTTTACTTACATTGATTATCTGCTCGATCTGCAGGTCAAAGCCAACACCTCCTACATCACACAAAAGGCAGCTACAGAAGGAATAGTCACCAGCTCTATGAAAAATGAGGTTATTGCCAATCTGAAGGCTGTTGGCTTTCCGGAGACTTCTATTGTGATTTCCAGCAATACGGAGATTGTGCAGGAGCGTAGACAGCGGCTTGACGTGTACATTAGTGCTCCACGGTTACATTTGTTTCCTTATGACTTCTCGGGAAAGTCTCAGCCAACACGTTATTACGGACACGGTTCAATAATGAGTGAATATCTTGATTAATTGAGGAATGGTTCCGAGCTATGGACTACGTAATCAAACTGGCCTTTGTCCTGCTGATCTTTGTCTACTCCTGGTTTTTTCAGATTCAAAATCAGGAGTGGGACATGGTGCGCAGCATGCTGAAAGATGCCAACAACATGGCTGTACACGATGCATCTCAGGAGCTTAATGAAACCGAGCGTGCACGGGGACGCCTGATCATTGATCCCGCTGAAGCGTACAACACCTTCCGTGAGTCACTGCAGGTAAACCTCGGACTTGACGACAGCTTATCCCCTATAACGGGCAGCAGGCTGCAAACCCAAGTGAAGATTATGAAATTCGACATTGTCGATGATTCAACCGGAGCGGCTTTTCCGTTCCTTTACGAAGACAGTACCTACGGCATCACCAAATACATACAAGGCCCTTCGGTCATCGCCGTCATTGAGACACAGCACCCGGTCCTGATCTCCCGCTCAAAGGTTCAAGAAGCCATCATTGTACCGGCGGTGCAGGAGTATAGGATGGGGGACTAGGCGGGGGGGGGGGCATTAGCTCGAACCAGAAGTTAAACATAAGAACATTAAAGGGGATATTATTATGAAAAAGTCGATTGTTAAAGTAACTGCAGCGGTATTTTTATTGAGTCAGCTGCTCTCAATGGGTGGAGGATCGCAAGAGAATACGGTTTCAGCAGCAGCAGCAGCTTCCACTTCAACAAAACCAGCCGCGGTTATGACAGATAATTTATTTAAGTATGGGCTGAAAAAAGACATTGAGTTACCGGCTACAGTTACGGCTGATGGATTCAGTTACACGCTGGAGAAAATTATGATTTATGAGACAAAGTCGGCTGCGGCACAAGCTTTGATTAAGCAATATGGTTTTACGGGGATAGCAAATGATAAGTATTTCATTTGGACCAAGTTTACCATTACCAATAATAGCGAATATGTTGTACAGCAAACATCTAAGGATTTAGCCGATAAATGGAGATTGTTTTTTGGAAAAGAAGCATACGCACTTATGCCCGATAAGCTTTGGGATAAAATAAACAGTCCTTTGGCGCTTTGGGGCTGGAAACTTGCCCCTGGTCAAAAACTTAGCTCATATCAGGCTTACACGTATAATGGTGATTTTGAATTATTTTTTATCTCTCTCAAAATTAAAAACACTAAAGAATACTTAAGGATGGTAGAAGAAAAGGATGTTTAAGGGATCAATCAAAGAATTTAATCAAATTATTGTTCTTTCACTATTAATCGCACTCATTAGTCCTATGAGTGCGTACTCAGCTTCAGCCCCTACTTTGAAATCAGCATCTGTTTCTATTCCAGTTAATAAGGGACTAATAGGTTCAAGTAACTCAGCGAAATCATTTTTAATAGATTTGCCTAATGGTGTTTCATCAGGGTCAATAAAAGTAAACACATTCAAGTATTCCGGTAACAATTCTCTTATTGATTCCATTATTTTAGAAAATGGAAAAATTAAGTTGAAACTTAAAGGTAACGAGAGCTTCGAGACGTTTCCTGTAAAGGGGACTGATGGGGAAAAATTTGAGCATTTTAAATCGAATCCAGGGAACTCTATTTGGTTATATTCAGACGGAAGACGCTGGCAAATAAATGAGTATGACAAAGATAAAGGTATCAATGTTTATAAGATCAGAAGTGCAGAAGATTTTGGGACACCATCCGAGGTTCCGCCTACCAATACTGTTCTTACAAGATCTGAACCAGTAGATCCAAGTATAGCAAAATGGTATAGGGATGATAGTAAAGGAGATAACAAAGTAGAATTTAGCAGTGTAGTACTGTCTAGCATAGTTCCTGTGACTGAAAAATTAATGTACGGAGACAAAGGGGAGGCGAAAGTAGAGGCCGGGAAGTTTCTTGTTACCTATAAGATTCCCTCTGCTCAAAGACAGCCGGAGGATTTGCCTGATTACATGAAGGGTGGCTGGGCTAAAGGGTGGCTCTATTTCACTACTTTCCCCTATTACTTCACAGGCACAGCTAAGGTTACTTCATATAGCTATGCTGGTACCGTCACATTTGACTATGTCCTTCCAACGGAACCGACTTTAGCTGGAGGAGTCGCATTGCTTGCGCCTAACCCTAACCCTGAAAAATATTCCGAAAAGGCGGTACCGGTGAAGCTATCACTGAAGGGATCCTTAGCTGCCTATACAGATACTTCCAACATCCTGGAATGGGTTTTTTATGCCAAAAAGACAGGTGATGATGCATCACTAGTCACTAAAAAAGATACGGCAAAGGTGCTGTCCAGTGAGAGGCAGTTTGATTTCAACATTTCAAAACAGGAAGCTGCTACGCAGCCTGAATTTACTCAGAATTACACTTTGACCATAACTGTAAGATTTGCTAAGCCGGTGGTTACAGCAGTAGGAAGCATATCATCATTAAGTGAGAATTTCACCATTAATGCTGGAACGTATAACGGTCCACCGCCAAGTAGTATACCTATCCCTACGCCCACACCAGCTACCGGTAAACCGCCGGTTGCCCGAATCACCATGCCTGATCAAGTAGTTGCCGGCGAGAATTTTACCGTATCCGGAGCCGAATCCTTCGATCCTGACGGCACAATCGTCAAGTACTCTTGGCAGCATCCAAATGTAAATCTTGCATTATACGGCAAGTCCAGTGATACATCATACGATTTGGATTCAATTGATACAACACAGACCATCACGCTTACAGTTACAGATAACGACGGTTTGACTGCTACTACCTCACGTGATATCAAGATTGTAGCTCCTGCACCGAAAGCTAAAATCCAGCTTTTGGGCACCTTGAAGCAAAATCGAAAAATCACAATTCGTAATGCAACTAAAAATGTTTCGGATGATTTCCCAATCATAGAAAGCAGCACACGCTTTACTATTACTGCAGTCTCTGGCGGTACCAATGCAGATATCAAATATAGTGGAAGCCTTGTAGGAACCAAAGAAGTAGATGTGCTTATGAAAACGCCCGGACAGTACAAGGCTGCCCTGTATGTTGAAAATACTGCCGGATACTCCGGAACGACTTCTTTCACGTTCACTGTTGTCCCTGACGAAGCACCTCTACCCTACATTTCGATGCCATTAATAGTCTACCGTGATCCGGACAATGGAAATAAGGCAAGTGTAACTCTGGAGGACTTCACCGTTTCAACTGACTACGACCACCTGGCAAAACGGGTCTGGGAATATCGATATGATTCAGATAACAACGGAAATTTCACAGGAGAAGCATGGGTTCAAATAAATAACGCTAACTTTGACCGCATAAATTTTTATCCGGAAAAAGTGGGCAGATACGAGATCCGGCTAACCGTGACAGAAGAATTTGGGCAGCCTACGATAGATGCGTTTGTGACTGCGGCAGATCGCAAATCTGCGAATACTGATACGCAGCCGTTACTCGAACGAATTGTAACGGTCGAAAATCGTCCTCCGACCTCAGATTGGTCATGGTAATGGAGAAGGGATAGATTTAGGGTGGAAGAACGAAAAAAATCATCTGTACATAGATTAATTGGCAAAATCATTTTATGTTTTGCTATGTTTGCATCAATGATCCCTTATATGCCAGAGGCTGAAGTAAATGCAGCAAACACTTCTGTAGTCAATTACATGGATGTTGAAATTCCGGCATTTTATGGAACGATAACTATGCCGAATAATTTTCATGAACCGGTATATAATCCCTATACTTATCGAACTGATGATCCATATTGGGGTTATTATATAAATTCAACGGTGACGGGCTATAGAAGTGCTTTCAAGGTGACCAACATAAAGTGGAATCGTGTGACAAGAGTATTAAGCTATGATGTACCAGACATAAACTATGGAATTACGGTCGAAAGAGGACCAGGAAAAGACACTTTATATTGGGATCAAAAAGCAATGCTTGCTAATCCTTATGTTGAAGTTACGGGCTTCGTTCTGGGGGATTACCGAGAAGTCTTGAGTTCAGGTAATTATTTTACAAGGAATGATTTTTGGGGGCCTTATTGGTTAAGTGGTAATTTGGACCTTGGACACCCCGCGCAAGGAAATCTCATTCACAAATTGAATTCAAAGCCGTCCAACGTTTATACGGATCTAGTTATAACACCAAGAGACCATATGAATTTATCAATTCCAGCGGCTAGCTATAGTTTGGATTATTCAAAACCAGCCACTGGATGGTATGACCGATACTTACTTAATGATCCCAAAAAGATTCGTCATATGTTTTTATATACCGACAATTTACAAAATGGTCGATATAGTGAATGGCCTTTAATGGATATAGTGGATATTAAGCTGGAAGTAAATTCACCGCCCACCCTGTCTCTGACCACTCAAAACGGAGCTACGCTCTATAATGTGGACGGGCAAAATATTCTGAATGTTACCGGTTATGCGCAAGATCCCGATAATGAAGAGCTGGATGTTATTGTAGAGATCCCTAATGTGTATTACCGCAGGATCAAAATCTACAACTCATACACAGCTCAACAATTTACTATCCCTATAGATGCCATCAAAGATTCCTTGCCGCCAGGCAGCTATACGGGGACAGTTAAAGTAGTGGATAGGCGAAATTATAAGGCAAGCGGGCAATTCACTTTTCATGTTAAACATAAACTGCAGAATCAGAATTTCTACTTAACTAATTCGCCGGTTGAGATCAGCTCATCGTATAAGGATTACGAAGCTGACCCGCAAATATCAACCCGGTTTAGGTATGAGCATGATCCTAACTATTTTGATAATCCTACTTCAATGATTAGTGATTCTGGATTATGGCGAACATCGATGTATACCTCGTTTGCATACCCAGGTTGGTACAATGCAATAGTACAGGTCAGGGATAATCCTTCAGGTGATAACTTCGATGAATTTCGGAAATGGAGCAGAGACAATGAGTCTTCACTTATATTTCTAGTACACAGGAAACCTACGGCCATGTTTTCGGCAAAGCTTATTGGTAACAGTATACAGATTATAGATCATTCGTATGATATTGATCATACAAGTGCAGCTGACAAAGGATTATATGAGAGGCAATGGCAATGGAGAAAAGCGGGAGACGAAGCATGGAATGACGGCCAGTTAAGCAGCCGGCCAACAACGGATGCATACGAAATACGGCTGAGGGTCAGGGATGTGGACGGGCTGAAAGGTGCCGGAGTCTGGTCTGACTGGACATCTCAGGTTCTGGGCACAGGTGCCAATTTACCGCCGGTTGCAAACTTTATTATCGATCCTATTAATGTGAGTTACCGAAAAAGCACGGTAATAACAGATAAGTCATATGACCCCGACAATGATTACCTGGACACCTACGAATGGGTAATCCGCAAAAATGGGACCCAGGTGTACTATCACTACGGCGCAATTACTGTTCCGCCAAGCTTCACGGGCTACGGAGCAGGAAGCTATCAGGTTGTCCTGAGAGTGCGGGATAACAGAGGAGCATGGTCGGACTACTACGCGCAATGGGCAAATGTCATCAATCAAAAACCAGTAGCGCAATTCAACATGCCTGCACAGGTGTACCGGGATGATATTGTGGCGATGGAAAATATGACTCCAGATCCGGATGCAGACGGTGATGCACTGGCCTACACCTGGTACGGCCGTAAAGGTAACAGCGGTTATAGTTATAGCGGCAGCACACGGAACCAGAATGTGGTCATCCGGAATCTGATTAGCGGGCTGGGCATAACAGATAAGGCTGCTATATCACGGGACTGGGAAATGAGGCTCAACGTATCAGACGGCAGCCAGGAGGCTTATGCTACCCGGATGTTTGAAATTCTGAACCATGTCCCTACAGCCGAGCTGTCTGGACCTGCGGAAGCCACGCAGTACACCACGAGGACATATAGTTCTGGAGCAACCGATCTCGACAGCTCAGATGCAAGCAGCCTGCAGTATTACTGGAGGATCATCGACAGCGAGGGGCAGGCCAGTATCCTTCGCAATCATAAATCAATCGATGTGAATTTCCACCATACCGGAATATATACGGTTGAGCATTGGGTAACCGACCAGATTGGTGCAAAATCCAATGTGGCTAGCCTCAAAGTGACTGTTCGGGAAAATCTGAAGCCCTCTATGACTCTCACGTCCCCGGCTGGCACTGTAATCAGCCCGACTATAATTGATGCCAGTATTGCAGGGGATCCAACAATTGTCTGGACTTACATCGATCCAGAGGGGGATACGCAGGAAAAATACACACTTGAGTTCTACACCAAAGACAGCATTCTGGCCAAATCAGTAGAAGCCCCGGATAGCGCTGGCACGATAAGGCAATATCAGGTGCCAAACGGAACTTTTGAGAGGTTTAAGCTCTTTACTGTATTGGGGCGGGTTTACTCGATGAACTCCTGGTCGGACGTCTCCAATGAGAAGGCATTCATCATCGACAATCCGCCGCAGCCCGGGTTTATGCTTGTAACCGACACAGGCCGTAATGCTGCAAGGTTACCGATCTATCGTACTGATACACTGACCATTCAAGGAACGGCGACAGATCCAGATGTACCAGCAGGCGACAGCATCAGCTACCAGTATTATTTAAAACCGTCCGGCGGAACAGAAGGGTTAGCCAGCACGCTAAGTACATTCACCAAGCAGTTCAGCACTAACGGAACCTTTACCTTGCGGCAGGTTGTAACAGATTCGCTGGGACTCAGCCGGGAACTGATTCAGACAATTACGGTAGCCAACCGTATCCCCGCAGCAAGCATCACTTATCCGGTGAGCAGCAGCGAGAGTGCTCCAACGGTAATGAACACACTTACACCTGTAGTGAAATGGGCTTATCAGGATGAAGACGGGGATGCGCAGCAGCGTTATAAAGTAAAAGTCATTAATCTGGCTACCGGGGCAGTTACTGTACAGTCAGGGGAACAAACTTCCTCCGCACAGGAGTGGCAGATTCCGGCCGGCGCACTAGCAGAGAACCAGAAATACGCCGTGGAGGTTGAGGTGTATGACGGATTTAACTGGAGCAATGTGTCTCCGCGCAAGTATTTTATGGTCAGTCTGCTGACTGTCCAAGGTGCTGTCCGCCATACAGCGGAATGGAATAACAACCGGCAGGCTTATAATATGAAAAAAAGCGGGACGGCAGAAAGTCCGCGGAGCTACAGTGTTTTTTGGGCGGGGGAGAGCTTCGTGCTGCAATCAGACGCAACAGGGATGCCGGATACAATTGAGGTCACGATGACGGGAGGGTACCGGACCGTGCTGACTCCGAATGACAGCGGTAAGAAGCTGTGGAGCGGTGAACTGTACGATTCATCATTCGAAAGGCTGCCCGACGGGCCGGTCACGTTTACTTTTACAGCAAGGAATGCGTATAGCACCAAAACAGATACGGTAACGGTGACCATACAGGGGGACTGGCAGGATTATTTTCAAAGTCACCGGATTAAATAGCAGATTGTGCTGGCTTACAGCCGTATAGAAACGGGCTGAGGATGAATCTTTAGATGATTCCCTCGGCCCGTTCTTCTGCCAGCAGGAGTCTGCGTGCGGTTGACGCTGCTGCGGAAGAGGCAGATACCTTTGCTGCGTTTATGTAAGTGTTGCCATGTGTAAGGTGCATATAATAGGACAGCTTGCCGCTGTATACTTTACTTGCGCATAGTGATTCGGCGAAATCCTCTGGTGTGACAAAGCAGGAGGGCTTGGCCACGGGCCGGCAGGAAGCCTCTTCACAGACAGAAGCGACAAAATGGGAGCAGAAATAGGCGTCCTCCCGGTTGAATTTTACGTTCAGCAGGACTCCGATCAGGCCAAGCAGATGATATTTGTAGCGCTTCTGGTTCTCCATCATGCCCTGTACATGGTTGTACATGGTATCGTATTCCTCAAGACTCACATTCATCTCATAGACTGCGCAATCCGCCGTACTGTAAAAAGGATGGTCAAAATGCTCGCGGATCAGTCCGGCCACAAACGGGTTATGCACTTTTTTCCGTCCAAAGCTGTAGACCTCCTGCAGTTCCCGGTCAAAGGCAATCGAAGCATGATTCAACTCAGCCTTGGTGAACCATTTAATTAATCCGCTGAAGGCGGTGCCCGTTCCGGTCAGTACGATATAAATGTTTTTGCGTGCATTCATGCTCAAGATTCCTTTCTGCTGGAAGTTATGGATAATCCGGTAAAATCCTCGTTAGGTAACTTCATCTTACTGTATAATCCGTCTCCGGGAAACAAACTTTAGTCTTAACCTGAAACTGGACTAAAGGCTAAGTACCTGGTCTTGAGACCAGTATGTGATGTGCAGATTAGATGATGTTTCTGTGTGCGGGCAGTGTATAATCCGGCGGGAACCAGCAGAATATAAGCTGTTGAAAGCCTGTGTTTTGCAAAAACAATTGGTAATGCTTCCACATTAGTGATACAATAATAGTCAAAATGACATTCTTGATTTAGAGGAGGATTATTTTAATGACTGAGCAGGCAAAAGAGCAAGCGATCCATAAGGAAGAAAATTCGACGGTGGATAACCTGGCGATCACTACGATCCGTACGCTCGCTATTGATGCTATCGAAAAAGCTAACTCCGGCCACCCGGGTATGCCGATGGGATCCGCACCGATGGGTTACCAACTGTTTGCCAAAACAATGAATCATAATCCGGATCACCCGACATGGGTTAACCGTGACCGTTTTGTATTGTCCGCCGGACACGGCTCTATGCTGCTGTACAGCCTGCTGCACCTGAGCGGCTACGACCTGCCGATGGAAGAATTGAAACAGTTCCGCCAATGGGGTAGCCTGACTCCAGGCCATCCTGAGTTCGGTCACACTGCAGGTGTTGATGCGACTACAGGTCCGCTGGGACAAGGTATTGGTATGGCAGTAGGTATGGCTATGGCTGAAGCTCAGCTGGCAGCTACTTATAATAAAGACAATCACGATGTAATCGACCACTATACGTACGCAATCTGCGGCGACGGTGACCTGATGGAAGGTATCTCCTCCGAATCCGCCTCCCTGGCAGGACACCTTAAGCTGGGCAAGCTGATTGTAATGTACGATTCAAATGATATCTCGCTCGACGGCAAGCTGAACCTGGCGTTCTCCGAGAATGTTGCACAGCGTTTTGAAGCTTACGGCTGGCAGGTTCTGCGCGTTGAGGACGGTAACGATCTTCCGGCTCTGGGACAGGCTATTGCTGATGCACAGGCCGATACAAGCAAGCCGACCCTGATCGAAGTTAAAACCGTTATCGGCTACGGAAGCCCGAACAAACAAGGTAAAGGCGGCCATGGCGGTACCCACGGTTCTCCGCTAGGCGCTGACGAAGCGAAACTGACTAAAGACTTCTACAAATGGGTATATGAAGAGGACTTCTTTGTACCGGATGAAGTACGTGCACGTTTTGCTGAAGTGAAGGAAAAAGGGATTGCCGCTAATAAAGCATGGGACGAGAAATTCGCAGCTTACAAAGAAGCATATCCTGAGCTGGCTGCACAGTTTGAAACTGCAATCAGCGGTGAGCTTCCAGAAGGCTGGGATGCACAGCTTCCGTTCTTCACAGCAGAAGACAAAGCCGTATCCACCCGCGTTGCTTCCGGTAATGCACTGAACGCACTGGCAGCCGGAGTTCCGCAGCTCGTGGGCGGATCTGCTGACCTTGAAAGTTCCACAATGACTCACCTGAAGGGCTTGACCCAGTTTACTTCCGAATCCTATGATGGCCGTAACATCTATTTCGGCGTACGTGAATTCGGTATGGCTGCAGCAATGAACGGGATTGCCCTGCACAGCGGTCTCAAAGTATTCGGCGGAACGTTCTTCGTATTCACCGACTACCTGCGTCCGGCTGTCCGTCTGGCTTCCATCATGAAGCTGCCGGTAACCTACGTTCTGACTCATGACAGTATCGCTGTCGGTGAAGACGGCCCTACCCATGAGCCGATCGAGCAATTGGCTTCCCTGCGTATTATCCCGGGTCTGACTGTAATCCGTCCGGCTGATGCCAACGAAACATCCGCGGCTTGGGCTTATGCGCTTGAGAACACAGCTAACCCTGTGGCACTGGTGCTTACCCGCCAGAACCTGCCGATCCTTGCCGGAACTGTAGAAGGCGTACGCGAGAACATCAAACGCGGCGGATATGTTGTTTCCGATGCCAAGAACGGTACCCCGCAGGCACAGATCATTGCTACCGGTTCCGAAGTACAGCTGGCTGTAAAAGCTCAGGCAGCACTGGCTGAAGAAGGCATCGATGTACGTGTAATCAGCTTGCCGAGCTGGGATCTGTTCGAGAAACAGGACAAAGCTTACCGTGATTCCGTTATCCTGCCTGAAGTTAAGGCTCGTCTTGCAGTTGAAATGGCACAGACCTTCGGCTGGGAACGTTACACAGGCGATCAGGGCGATATTCTCGGTATCACTACATTCGGTGCTTCCGCGCCTGGCGATATCGTAATGAAAGAATACGGCTTTACAGTAGAAAATGTAGTCAGCCGCGTTAAAGCCCTGCTATAATAGACGGAATAAACATAAAGGGGAGAATAAGCGCATGAGTCAGTTTACCAACGCAACAGTTCACAAAGCAGCCAATATCTATTACGATGGAAAAGTAACCAGCCGTACCGTCATTCTGGAGAATGGCACGAAGGTAACGCTCGGCATCATGCTGCCGGGTGTGTATGAATTCGGTACGGAAGGTCCGGAAACCATGGAGATCCTGTCGGGCGATCTGAAGGTACTGCTTCCCGGTACTGACGTCTGGAAAGAAATCAAGGGTGCTGAAACGTTCCACGTTCCCGGAAACTCCAAGTTTGCGCTGGAAGTATTCGCTTTAACTGATTATTGCTGTTCTTACCCGAACCTGTAATTTCATCTGTTCTACAGAAAGAAGCTCTGCTTAATTGCAGGGCTTTTTTTTGTCGGGCGAGCAGAGGCGCGGAGAATAAGGCTTGTCCAAAATAATGGTATTTGGTATAGTTAATAGGAACTGATGTTCTTGTTTATAGAACAGTTACTGTTTCTATTGCATAATACTTGTTTCAGGGAGCTGATCGCTTTGCTGTACTCGAATGATTACATAACGTTTAACTATGAGGAAGCCGGGGAAGGACAGCCTATTCTGATTCTGCATGGAAACGGCCCGGACCACAGGATGATGATGGGCTGCCTGGAGCCGTTATTCACACCAGGTCAGCAGTACCGGCGGATCTATGTGGATTTACCGGGTATGGGGCGAACGCCGGCGGCAGACTGGATACGGTCTTCAGACGATATGCTGCGGGCTGTGGAGATGATGATTGAGGCACTGCTACCCGGTGAACGTTTTCTTCTGGTCGGCCAGTCGTACGGGGGCTATCTTGCAAGAGGGCTGCTCAGAAATTACGCAGATTTTATCGGAGGTTTATTTCTTTTATGTCCTTGTGTTATTGCAGAGATGCGTGACAGAGAGCTGCCGCAGCATCAGGCTGCAGTCTATGACAAGGAATTACTTGAGGAATTAAGTGAAGCAGAGCGTGACGAATTCACATCTATTGCTGTAGTGCAGACCAGGACTGCCTGGGAACGTTATAACCGTGAGATTGTGAGCGCCCTGCAGCTGGCAGATAACGGATTTATGGAGCGAATCAAGGCGGCAGGCAAATATCCGTTTAGCTTTGATGCTGAAAGGATGCCCCCGTTTCTTAAACCGAGCCTCATTCTGACCGGAAGACAGGATTCCATGACCGGGTACAGGGATGCATGGAGGCTGCTGGATTTATACCCGCACGCCACCTTCGCTGTCCTGGACCGTGCAGGGCACAATCTGCATATGGAGCAGGAGGAGCTTTTAGGAGCTATGGTAAAGGAGTGGCTAAGCAGAACCGGTGACGGTATGCTTACTTGACCCGTTCATACTCGATAATGACTTCGCCGCTTACCTCATCTGTAATTTTCCCCGTACGTACGAAGCCGAGCTTCTCATAGAAGTAGTGGTTTCTGAGCGCCCAGGAAGGGGTGTCCAGCGTCCATTTACGGGCAGCGGGATAGGTTTGAAACAGGAACCGGAATGATTCTTGCCCGTAGCCATGGTTCTGATGCAGAGGATCAATAAAAATGCGTCCCAGGTGACACTCCCCTGCTTCTGGAGCAGAGAAGACAATCATGCCCCCTATAATCTTATCCTCTGCCATAAGCTTATAGTAATGTGCCTTATTCATCTGCTCGGCCTGCCAGTCTGCAGAGCTGTAACCTGGAGGCCCGTCTTCTTCTTTATTCTGGTACAGCCTGGCATCAGCATCAAAGGTGAGCTTCTGGACATCTGCCAGCCTGGCTGCATCCTGCAGATCGGCGAGTACAATAGTGAGCATTCTGATAATCCCCTCCTTGAAGTATTATGAATAATCTACAGGATTAAGGAATTCGCGAAAGTACTGTCTTATACCTGCCTCGCCCGCATTGTTGAAACTTCTGCAGAAAAATGTTGAATATTGACGATATACGGACATTCTCTTATACTTCCACTAGCTGCTAGAGTACATAGATTAGTAGGAGGCGTGAAGATGAAAGGTTCGCGGAAGTACAGGCGGGTACATAAGGTTCGGCTGGGCTTGTGGAGTTGTATGCTCCTAGTCCTGTTATTGGCGATAAAACCGGCAGAGGCTTCTGCATCGGCTGCTGTTGTGAATCCCAACCAGATCTATTCTTATACTATTATGCAAAGAGATATTGAACGTTTGGTGAAAGCGTATCCGGATCTGGTATCTATGGAGTCGCTGGGACAAAGTCCATACGGACGGCAGCTATGGGCTGTAAAGCTGGGCAGAGGGGAAGCAGTGCTGTCTCTGAACGGTTCCCATCACGCCAGAGAGTGGATGACAAGCACGGTGCTGATGAAAATGGTCGACACATATGCCGGGGCATACGTGAATAATACAACTATCGCAGGTTACAATGTCCGCCAACTGCTGGACGAAGTAAGCATCTGGATCGTTCCGATGGTCAATCCCGATGGGGTTACCTTGTCCCAGCAGGGCACGTCAGGGCTGCCGGCAGAGCTGGCCAAGACGCTGCAGCGTTATAACGGCAACAGTACAAACTTTAGCCGATGGAAGGCGAATATGCAGGGAATCGATCTCAACCGCCAGTATCCGGCGAACTGGAGTACTATTAAGAATGCCGGCTCTTTCCCTTGGTATCAGAATTATAAGGGACAAAGACCCGGACAGGCGCCGGAGGTCCAGCTTATGATGGACTTCACCCGCCGGATTGATCCGGAGGTAACAATCTCCTATCATAGTTCAGGTGAAATTATTTTTTGGCATTTTAATACCCTTAGCGCTAATGTAGCCCGCGATCAGGCAATGGCCCGGGCACTTAGCCGGATGACCGGATATGCTCTGGTGGCCCCGGAGAAGAATCCTTCGGGCGGAGGATACAAGGATTGGTTCATCCAGGAGTTTGGCCGTCCCGGATTTACAGTGGAAATCGCCAAATATGCCGGGGAGAGCAATGTTCCGTTAAGCCAGTTTGCAAGCGTGTGGAACGATAACCGGGCAGTAGGGCTGTACTCCGGGCTGCAGTCCCATTCCTTATGGCTGAACAAGCAAAAGGTTCAGTATCTTCAGCAGTCCATGAGTGTATTAGCCGGAACAGAGATGTATCCAAAGATAGGGATGGTGACCGGGGGTATCAGCATTCAGCCGCAAATGCTGCATGTAATCGCCAAAAAAGGGGACTGGTATCAGGTGCAGGCAGGTGAAGGCACCGGCTGGATTCACCCCTCCCCTGGAAAGCTGGCAATAGTCGAGGAGATTGAAGCGGCAGCTGTACTGAATCAGAGCGTTCCGGCGTACAAATATCCGGAAACCTATGCTCCTAAGGTAACTATGCTGGAGCCTCAGACGGTTCAGGTAACCGGCCGATGGGGCAACTGGCTGCTGGCCCGGACACCGGCCGGAAGCTGGTGGATTGACGGCCGTACGGCAGAGCTGCGGTGGCCCGTTGAGGACGAAGAACAGGGAGCGGCAACTGAAGGTGAAGGCTCAGGGCAAATCACTGCGGAGCCAGTGAGCGCATCGGAAGTGTAAGGCGAAGCTAGTTATCCCCACAAAAAAGGTGTTCCAACTGCCGCAGTGCGGGGTGTGGAACACCTTTTTTAGTTGAATGTATAACAGCCCCTCAGCAGCCAGCTGAGCCTGTACCAGAGTCTATTCCTGGTTTGCCGTGTCTGAGCCGATCTTCCGGCCAATCCATTCCTCATAGGTTTTGACTACTGCGGACAGATCCTCGTCACCGTAGCCTTGTGTATATCCGGCCTGGAACATGCTCTTTGCCAGTCCGAGCATCGGTGCAGGTACACCTGTGGAATCGCTGAGTGCCGATGCGAGCTTGAGGTCCTTCAGCATAAGCGCCAGCGAGAACTGGTTGCTGAAGTCATTCTCAATAATTTTGCGGCCCTTTAGCTCAGCCTGTTTGCTGCCAGCAGATCCGTTCTGGACCAGCTCCAGGAACTTGTCAGCCGGAACGCCGTTTTTCACGGCGATGGAGAATCCTTCGGCAAGGGCAACGTTATGAATGCCGACCATGGTATTGTGGGCCAGCTTGGCCACTGCGCCGCTGCCGTTCTCACCCATATGCAGCAGCAGGCGGCCCATCGTATCAAACAGGTCACGGTGCGCTTCAATAACGTTGGCGCCGCCGCCGACCATGAATACAAGCGTACCCTCGATCGCTGCAGGCTTGCTGCCGGTTACAGGCGCATCAAGGAAGCTGCCGCCGCGTTCTTCCACGGCTGCCGCGACCTCTTTGACCAGTCCCGGAGAAATGGTGCTGGAGTCGATGATTACCGCTCCCGGCTTGAGCACGGCCAGAATGCCGTTCTCTCCGTAAAAAACCTCACGGATCGAATCGTCATTGCTGATCATGGTAATAATAACATCCTTGTCCTGTGCTGCGGCCTGGGGGGTAGCTGCAACAGCAGCGCCTGCTTCTTCCAAAGGCTTGCATTTTGCCGCCGTACGGTTGTACACCGTAACCTGATATCCGCCTTTGAGCAGATTTTCCGCCATGGGAGCCCCCATGGTTCCGAGTCCGATAAAGCCGATCTGTTTCATTCCATCTCCGCCTTCACTCTTTAGGTTCGCTGCCGGAGCAGAAGCGGCTTATCGCCGGTTCGTTGCTCCAGCTGTGTTTTAACCATTCTATCACGGCATATAGGGTTGTTCCACCGGGATAGCAGAGCATGTATAATCAGCAAACGCTTTCATGTAACTCTCAAAAACATATTCCAAAAGCCGGCGCTGTGCCCTAAGACCTTGCCAGTCAAGGCAAATTAAAGTATCCTAGATTATAAAGTTGTAACAAACGGTGTCAAATCCAAAGAGATAAACAGGAGGTTACCATAACCGATGTCCAAAAAGATTAATTTTGACTACAGCAAAGCGCTGTCCTTCTTTAACCAGCATGAAATTGACTACTTTGCTGCTCCGATTAAACTAGCCCATGAGCAACTGCATAACAAGACTGGGGCCGGCTCCGATTTCCTGGGCTGGATTGATCTCCCGAACGCATATGACAAGGAAGAGTTTGCCCGTATTCAAGAGGCAGCCAAGAAGATCCAGAATGATTCCGATGTCCTGATCGTTATCGGTATCGGCGGTTCGTATCTGGGAGCGCGTGCTGCAATTGAAGCACTTACTCACTCCTTCTACAATAATCTGCCTAAGGATCAGCGCAAGACTCCGGAAGTATACTTCGCAGGTAATAACATCAGCTCTACATATATTACACACCTGCTTGATCTGGTTGAAGGCAAGGACTTCTCCGTTAACGTAATCTCCAAATCCGGGACAACTACTGAACCGGCAATCGCGTTCCGCATTTTCCGCGCAGCGCTGGAGAAGAAATACGGCAAGGAAGAAGCACGTAAACGCATCTATGCCACAACAGACAAGGAGAAGGGCGCACTCAAGAAGCTGGCTACTGAAGAAGGCTACGAGTCGTTCATTATCCCTGACGATGTAGGCGGACGTTACTCCGTGCTGACACCTGTAGGTCTTCTGCCGATTGCTGTAGCAGGCATTGACATTGAGGAAATGATGCAGGGTGCCGCAGCTGCAGCCGATGAGTTCAACAACCCGGATGTAGCTACCAACCAGAGCTATCAATATGCTGCAGTGCGCAACGCATTGTACCGCAAAGGCAAAACGACAGAAATCCTGGTCAACTACGAGCCTTCCCTGCACTTTGTCTCCGAATGGTGGAAACAGCTTTACGGCGAAAGCGAAGGCAAGGATTACAAAGGAATCTATCCTTCTTCTGTTGACTTCTCTACAGATCTTCACTCCATGGGACAGTTCATTCAGGAGGGTAACCGCAACATCTTTGAAACGGTTATCCAGGTTGAGCAGGTTCGTCACCACATCACACTCGAAAGCGATGCTGACGATCTTGACGGATTGAACTTCCTGGCCGGTGAAACGGTTGATTTTGTCAACAAGAAGGCATTCCAGGGAACACTGCTGGCACACACAGACGGACAAGTGCCGAACCTGGTTGTGACCATTCCGGACCAAACTCCATATACTTTCGGTTATCTGGTTTACTTCTTTGAAAAAGCCTGCGGTATCAGCGGATACCTGTTGGGCGTTAATCCGTTCGACCAGCCGGGTGTGGAAGCATACAAGAAGAACATGTTCGCACTGCTGGGCAAACCGGGCTACGAAAAAGAAAAAGCCGAGCTGGAAGCCAGACTTACTGAATAGAACTAGAGCACATCGCAGATCTTTCATACAAATGTAGTAACTGGGAGCAGTCCATAGGTTATCCATACCGGGGCTGCTCCTAAACTATATCAAGTTAATAAATACAGGTAAGGACTGGATTAAGGATGCTTGAACAATATCGGACGGTGCGTTCTCCCGGGTCCCGGGAAGTCGTAATTCGTAAGTCGCGGTTTATCGGCCATGTGATGCCGGTGGACAATGAAGAAGAGGCTATGCAATTTATTGAGGACATCAAGAAGCAGCACCGCAATGCGACGCATAACTGCTCTGCTTACATGATTGGCGAAAGAGATGAGATTCAAAGACAGTCAGATGACGGGGAACCGAGTGGAACGGCCGGGAAACCGATTTTGGAAGTAATCCGCAACCAACAAGTTAAAAATGTCGCAATCGTCGTTACCCGTTATTTCGGAGGCATTATGCTGGGTGCAGGCGGACTGATCCGGGCCTATGCCGACGGCGCTGTGCTGGCGCTTGAGGCTGGAGAAGTCATAACCCGGGTGCTGAGGCGCGAGGTCTTCGTACAGATCGATTATACGTGGCTTGGCAAGGTCGAGAATGAGCTGCGTGCCAAAGGCACCAAAACAGGTGAAACGTCCTTTACGGATACAGTAACGCTGCTGTGTCTGCCGCGAAATGATGAAGGTGACGCTTTTGTAGCATGGATAACGGATCTTACCCAGGGGCAAGCGCTGGTTACAGAAGGGCGGCGGCTTTACTTCAGCGAAGGGGAATAGATTATGGCAAGAAGAGCAGTGGAGCGGGAGTTGTCGAGAGAGAGAATTCTGGAGGCGGCAAGGCATCTGTTCATCACCAAAGGATACCGTGCAATTTCAATGCGCAGCATCGGACAGCATCTGGGGTACAGCCATGGCTCGCTCTATTATCATTTCAAGGAAAAAGCGGAGCTGTTCTATGCCATTATGGTTGAGGATTTCAATCACGTGGCAGGCCTGCTCAATGAAGCTATGAACAATCCTCCTGAACCGGGAATGACCCGGGTGGAGCAGCTGGTAATGGAATTTATCCGTTTTGGACTCGATCATCCGCATCAATACGAGATCATGTTCATGATCCGTGACGAAGAGCTTCTGGCTTATTGCCGGGCAGAACAGGGACGATGTTTTGAGTTATTCGCGGGCATTGTACGCCGGCATATGAAGGAAGAAGGCTATGTTTCCGAGGATTGGCAGAGTGTTCCGCTGACATTGTTTTTGTCCGCGCACGGATTTATTTCTTATTATATCCAGGATAAAGTATCGTTTGATGATGTTAAACCGGCCGCTCTTACCCATATAAAGGTACTTAGCCGCAGTTTATAGGCTGTCTTTCTTTTTGGGGGCTTACCGCTTTAGAGCTGTGCATTGGTATAACTTTGCATAGTGAAAGTGTTATAGAAGCTATATATTGTATAGAGGCGGCTCCGCCCTGAAAAGGCGGAGCCGTATTTTTAATTGTTATTTTCCTCAGAACGTTCTATCCCTCAATAATTTTTACATAATACTGGCGGTGTCTGGGCCCGTCGAACTCACAGAAATAAATGCCCTGCCAGCGGCCGAGCAGTAATGCGCCCTCATGAATGATAATGCTCTGGGAAGGCCCGGTGGTTATGGATTTCAAATGGGAAGCGGTATTGCCTTCGCCGTGGCGGTATTTCGGATGCTCCCAGGGATACACCTCGTCCAGCCTCATCAGCACGTCGTGCTTAACATCCGGATCGGCATTTTCGTTAATGGCGATTCCTGCAGTGGTATGCGGGCAGTAGACTACAGCAATGCCGCTTTGCACGCCGCTCTTTTTTACATAGGAAATAACTTCACGGGTAATATCACGCAGTTCGTCCCTTTTGCTGGTCGAAATCTCGATTGTATGTAACATAATGCTATCCCCTCCCTGTACTATAAATAAAATATACTATAGTTTACCCCAAATTGAACGAAAGTAATTGACGGACACAGGCGGCTTTGGTAAAGTAGTGATAATTATAATACCAAGTATATTAATAGGAATAATGTTGGGCTTAATGGCTACTATACCGACCGGATATCCGGAGGTGGGGGGACTTCTAATTTGAACTCGCTGCTTAGACACAAAGGCTGGACCTGGGGATTCCGCACAACGATTCTGCTGTATTTTGTCGTGCTGATTGTTTTGCCGATACTGGGCGTATATTACAATTCTTTTTCGCTGGGCTTTAGTACCTTTATCGAAAGTGTAAGCGACCCGATCGCCTGGAAATCGGTCCTGTTAACACTGAAGCTGGCGGTTATCGCCACTGTCATTAATGTTCTGCTGGGTACGATGATTGCCTGGGTATTGATCCGTTACCGGTTCCCCGGTAAGGCGCTGCTCAACAGTCTGGTTGATTTGCCCTTTGCCTTGCCAACGGCGGTCGGAGGCCTGATGATTCTGCTGCTGCTCGGCCCAGGGAGTCTGATCGGCGGACTGGCGGAGAAGCTCGGCTTTGAGATTGTGTTCCATCAGCCGGCGATTGTCATTGCGATGATCTTTGTAACATTCCCGTTCGTCATCCGGGCGGTCCAGCCGCTGCTGGAGGAGCTTGATCCTTCCGAGGAAGAAGCGGCCTATACGATGGGTGCGGGGAGCAGCCGGGTATTCCGGCAGGTGATTCTGCCCTCGATGGCTCCGGGAATGATCAGCGGCGGTATGCTGGCCTTCTCGCGGGCGCTCGCTGAATTCGGTGCAGTCGTGCTGGTAGCCGGCAATATTCCGGGACGGACGCTGGTATCCTCAGTCTTTATTTTTGGTGAAGTGGAAAGTGATAATCCTGTCGGTGCCGCCGCGGTGTCGGTCATTCTGCTGACCTTGTCCTTCCTCATCCTCTGGCTGATTAATTTGCTGCAGATGCGGGGGCGAAGATCATGAGAAAACTATGGATTATCCTTACCTATCTTGTATTTATCCTGCTGATTGCCGCTCCGCTGGGTAAAATGGCGACGGAGGCGTTCAAGGGCGGGTTTAGCGGATTCTGGGCCTCACTATCGAGACCTGAGGCGCTGCACGCGCTGATGATGACCGGGTTCGTGGTTGTGGTGGTTACGCTGCTGAATACCTTGTTCGGCATTATGCTGGCCCTGTATCTGGTGCGGGCGAACTGGCTGGGCAAGCGGCTGAAGGGCCTGCTGAACAGCATTGTCGATCTGCCGTATGCCGTATCGCCGGTTATCGGCGGGCTGATGATCGTTTTGCTGCTCGGTCCGGACAGCGCGCTGGGTGCGCTTTTTGAACAGATTGGGGTCAATATTGTTTATGCTTTTCCCGGAATGGTCATTGCTACATTGTTCGTGACCTTCCCGCTGATGGTGCGTGAGGTGATGCCGGTGCTGCAGGAGATCGGTTCACAGCAGGAGGAGGCCGCCTCGACGCTCGGGGCATACGGCTGGACAACCTTTTGGAAGGTCACCTGGCCTTCGATCCGCTGGGCGGTCATCTATGGCGTAATCCTGACGGTAGCCCGCTCGCTGGGTGAATTCGGCGCCGTGCTAGTTGTATCGGGTAACATTATGAATAAGACGCAGACCGCAACTACACTGGTCTATCAGGATGTAGAGAATTTTAATGTGACGGCTGCAGGCGGTGTGGCATTGGTGCTGGCGGCATTCTCCGCAGGTCTGCTACTGCTGATGGAATGGAGTAAGAGACGAAAGGGTGTGCATTAGAGATGCATGTAGAGGTTCGGGGACTAAATAAGCATTTTGGAGATTTTCACGCCGTGAAGGACGTTAATTTCGGCATTACCAAAGGTCATCTGATTGGCCTGCTCGGCCCAAGCGGCGGCGGCAAAACCTCGATTCTGCGCATGCTGGCAGGACTGGAAACACCGGATAGCGGTGAAATTGTTTTTCATGGCAAAACGGTTAACAATCTGCCGCCGCAGGAGCGCGAAATCGGCTTTGTGTTCCAGAACTACGCGCTCTTTAAGCACATGACTGTGTATGAGAATATCGCTTTTGGGCTAAAGGTCAAGAAAGCGAACAAGAATACAATCCGTGACCGGGTTACTGAGCTCGTCGAGCTTACCGGA
The DNA here is from genome assembly GCF_058313675.1 of Paenibacillus sp. fava2. NCBI lineage: Bacteria > Bacillati > Bacillota > Bacilli > Caryophanales > Paenibacillaceae > Paenibacillus > Paenibacillus sp. fava2. The sequence goes on from NZ_CM177755.1 coordinate 1,443,964, forward strand.
CTTAAGGGTTTTGAAAAGCGTTATCCTCATCAGCTGTCCGGGGGGCAGCGCCAGCGTGTCGCTTTTGCCCGGGCGCTTGCGCCTGAGCCGCAGCTGCTGCTGCTGGATGAGCCGTTTGCAGCCATCGACGCGAAGATCCGTCAGGAGCTGCGTTCCTGGCTGCGCGAGCTGATCGAACGTGTCGGGATTACCTCGATCTTTGTCACGCATGACCAGGATGAGGCGATTGAGGTAGCCGATGAGATTATGATCATCAATCAGGGGCGTCTGGAGCAGAAGGGCACCCCGTGGGATATTTACAAAGAGCCTAAGACGCCGTTTGTGGCCACTTTTATCGGTGAATCAACACTGATCGAGAGCACGAGCGAGCTGAAGGGCTTCAAAAATGCTGGCGGCGGCAAGCCGACCAAGGCACTGATTCGTCCGGAGTATATCGAGGTAGGCCATCTGCATGAGTTCAAAATGGCCTCGGCGACAGAGCAGGGTATCGTCAAGCATCTGCACTTCCGCGGCAGCGAATGGCTGGTCGAGGTGGAAGTGAACGGGCACAAGCTGGTGACGTACCGGTCGCTTGAGAAGGAAACTCTTACACCGGGTCAGGAAATCTCCGTGCTGGTCCACCGCGCCTATCTGTTCAATGACGAGCGCAGCTGGATTCAGGAGAACGGGCTGAAGGAAGATCCGATGCCTGTGTTTATCTAAGTAAAGGATGTGTGCCGGTATGAGGGTTCACAAAAGGAGCAGACAACTGCACGGATGGCTGGCAGCCCTAATGCTGGCATTGCTCGCACTGGCTCTGGCAGGCTGCGGAGACAGTAAGGAAACGGTGGATGGTGAAGTAGCTCCCCAAAAAGGGGACGTTACACTGGTCATTGGCGCTTATAGCGTGGTGAAGGATGCGATGGGCGACATTCTGCCCTTATTCGCAGCGGACTGGAAGGCCAAGACCGGCCAGACGATTGTTTTTCAGGAATCCTATGAAGCTTCGGGAACACAAGCCAGAGCCATAGCCGGCGGCTTTGAAGCGGATGTAACGCTGCTGGCCCTTGAGGGTGATGTTGAGAAGCTGGTCAAAGCGGGGCTGGTCGCGGATACCTGGAAACAGCATGGTGCGGACGGGATGATTACCCGTTCGGTGGTGGCGCTGGGGACGCGTGAGGGTAACCCGAAGGGAATCAAGGATTTTTCCGATCTGGCGAAGCCGGGAGTGAAGGTGCTTTACCCCAATCCCAAGACCTCCGGCGGGGCGCAGTGGGATATCAACGCGATCTATGGAGCGGGGCTGAAGATGTCCGAGGAGCAGACCGGAGTGAAGGATCCTGCGGCTGCAAAAGCTTTTCTGGAGCAGGTACACGCTAATGTGGAATCTCTGGATAAAAGCGGGCGGGCCTCGATGGCGGCCTTTGAATATGGAGTGGGCGATGTCATCGTTACGTATGAGAATGAGCTGCTGGCGCGGATCGCCAAAGGCGTGAAGTATGAAATCATTATCCCTAAGGATACGATTCTGATTGAAAATCCGGCGGCTGTCGTGGACAAATACGTGGATGAGCGCGGCACGCGGGAGGCTGCCGAGGCGCTGGTCGATTATCTGTCTACACCTGCTGCGCAGGAGGTATTCGCCGAACACGGCTTCCGTCCGGTGAACGAGCAGGTCTACGCGGCCAATGAGAGCCGGTATCCGGTTCCCGCCGGACTATTCGGGATCGATTACCTCGGGGGCTGGGCCGAGGTCCGGGAGACGCTGTATTCCAAGCGCGGCGTCTGGTATCAGGTGCTGGCGGGGATTTAGCGGAAGGACTGCCGGCCAGGAAGCAAGAATGAAGGTAAGCGTAGCCGTTCCTCCAGAGCTGGAGGGCGGCTTTTTTTGATGCAGAAAACGCGGCGGAGTGAAGAGACTGGATGAGATGAACTGTGATATGTAGTGTGATATGTACTATAATGAGGGTTACTAATCTTAGCTGTTGGAACTGAAGGAGTGAGTGCAGATGGATACGTTGGTGTTTTTGGGGACGGGCGACGCAATGGGCGTACCCCGGGTGTACTGCAGCTGTGAGACCTGCATGGAGGCGAGAACTGGCGGGTTAAATGCCCGGCTGCGCTCATCCGTGCTTATAGATAACGGCAGTGATTTCTTTGCGATTGACTGCGGGCCGGACTGGCGGCGGCAGATGGAGCAGCAGGGGCTGCGCAGCATGCGCAGGCTGCTGATTACTCATGCCCATTTTGACCATATCGGCGGGCTACCGGAATGGGCGGACGCCTGCCGCTGGATGGGCTACAGAGGAGAGCTGTATGCTCCGGCCGAGGTAATCCCGATTATTCAGCGGCAGTACCCGTGGCTGGGCGGTCATATTGATATGATTGCCTGTGACGAGGGGATCGGACTGGACGGCTGGCAGATCAGCACCTGGCGGGTGAATCATGGCAAGAACGGCTACTCTTACGCGTACAGGCTGGAGAAGGCTGAGTATACATGGGTGTATTGCTCCGATTCCATCTCACTCGGACCGGAGGAGTACGCTCCGATGCACGGAGCTGACCTGCTGGTGCTGGGCACCAGCTTCTATTATGAAGCGGCTGAGCTGTCCACCCGCTCCGTGTATGATATGACGGAAGCAGCAGAGCTGCTGAAAGTGGTCCAGCCGGCCCGTACCGTCTATACGCATATGTCGCATGATGTGGATATCCGCAAGGACTACATATTGCCCGAGGGCGTTACTCTGGCAGTTACGGGTATGAGGCTTGCGCTGGAGCGGGTGTAGAGTCGGGCTGAACGGCTGAACGGTTGAACGGTTAGGAGAAGGAGGAAATGCCCTTGATTCCGGCGCAGGCGGCCGAATGAGCGAAATGAAGGGCAAAAATGCCCTTGATTCCGGCGCAGATGGCCGAATGTGCGAAATGAAGGGCAAATATGCCCTTTATTCCGGCGCAGATGGCCGAATGTACGAAATGAAAGGCAGAAATGCCTTTGATTTGGCTGCAGGCGGCCGAATGAGCGAAATGAAAGGCAGAAATGCCTTTGATTCCGGCGCAGATGGCCGAATGAGCGAAATGAAGGGCAGAAATGCCCTTGATTCCGGCGCAGATGGCCGAATGTGCGAAATGAAAGGCAGAAATGCCCTTGATTCCGGCGCAGATGGCCGAATGAGCGAAATGAAAGGCAGAAATGCCTTTGATTCCGGCGCAGATGGCCGAATGTGCGAAATGAAGGTCAAAAATGCCCTTGATTCCGGCGCAGGCGGCGGAATGTGCGAAATGAAGGGCAAATATGCCCTTGATTCCGGCGCAGATCGTGGAATGAGCGAAATGAAGGTCAAAAATGCCCTTGATTCCGGCGCAGATGGCCGAATGTGCGAAATGACGGTGCGACCCCCTAATTCCGGAGTCTCCTATTTAAAATCGACTCTTGTCGTAGACTTACTCTTTATTTCGCCTTTTTCCTCGGCCAGAAGAAGGCGGATCGGTCTTCTAGGCTCATGACCCACTCTGAAAATTTGGCCGGTGGCATTCTGCGAAGACTGGTATGCATTCTGCGGTTGTTGTAGAAGTCCATGTACCCGTCTACGGCTTCATAGGCGTCTTCAAACGTTGCGAATTCTTCCTTGCCAAATAGATCTCTCTCCATGTTGCTGTGGAACGATTCAATAAAAGCACTGAGATCCGGCGTTCGAGGCGGAATCCGTTCGTGTGTAATCTCCCAACCTTCGCACATATCTCCAAAAAGGTGGCTCACGAACTGTGGTCCATTGTCGGTTCGTATCACTGGGCGTTCGCTGTGATTCGTACAGTGAGAGTCCATCGCTCTCCAAAGCGTCTGACAGACATGCTTCGCCTCACACGACGATCCTCTGTAGTAGCCGACGATGACACGGGTGAATACATCGATAATGCTAAGGACGAAGAAATGCCTGTCGCGACCCGCGACGTAACCATATTTAATGTCCATCTGCCAGAGCTGGTTACATCCGGTGATGACTCGGTTCTCTGGCAGCTTCCGGGGATGCTTGAAGCGCTTCTGACGTTGTGGCTGCAGGATATCTAGTGCCTTACACAGCCGGTAGCTCTTCTTATGGTTCAGCTTTAACCTGTACTGATTCCACAAGCATTCCGCAAGCAGCTTGTACCCGTACACGTGCTCTTCTCCAGAAATCAATTCCAGAAGCCACTCTTGAATTTGCTCGTCGCTAATCTTCTCCCCTGACTCCGTAAGGGAATAACCCGGTACAGGTCTCCCGCGCCCACCTTGAGCTGCTTGCGGGGACTGCAACTTGCGCTTGATGTGGTCATAGTATGTGGACTCCGCCAGCCCAATGATACGCAGCACCAGGACTGCTGAATTCCCCTGCTTAATGAACCGCTCGGCTACCTTGATTTTCTCGGATAAGCAGGGGTTGGCTTTTTTAGCAGTTCACGTAGAATCTCGATCTCCAGATCTTTTTCTCCAAGCATTTTGACGGCTTTCTCGTATTTCTGCTCGACCTCAAGAAGGCGCTTCAGCTCTTCTGCCTGCTCCTGGGGATAGGGATGCTCTTGTTCGCCATGCTGTTCCCGATAATCCCTTACCCACTGATTCACCGTACCCGGGGTAACACCATATTTTCTAGCAACAACCGCTGCCTTAATGCCAGACAAGACCTCCTGTGCAGCCTTCTCTCTCTGTTCGGACATTTTTCCCATTGTGCTCATCCTCCTCATGTATAAAGTCTACATTTTTGTGGGGGAGGACTCCAACTACATTAGGGGGGCTGTGGAGATGAAGGGCATTAATGCCTTTGATTCCGGTGGAGTCGGCGGAATGGGCGAAATGAAGAGCAAAAATGTCTTTGATTCCAGCGCAGGCCGCGGAATGAGCGAAATGAAGGGCAAAAATGCCTTTGATTCCGGCGCAGGCGGTCGAATGCACATAAGATTTATCACTTCCAGAAAAAGGTTTTCCAAATATAATTCCGGAAAGGAGATTTGATTAGACAAATAGGAGGCTAACAAGATGTCTGAACCGGTAATTCCAATTCTGCTTGATATTCCTGAAAGTATAGAAACGGACAGGCTCCTGATCCGCGCGGCGCGCTGGGGCGACGGGGCAGAGATGAACGAGGCTATCATAGAGAGTCTGAAGGAGCTGCAGCCTTGGATGATCTTCGCCCAAAAGCCGCAGCCGCCTGAGGAAAGTGAAATCTTCGTACGGGAAGCGCGGATCAATTATCTGAAGCGCACTAACATGCATATGGGCATCTATAACAAGACTGATGGGACCTTTGTCGGCTGCAGCGGGCTACACCATATCAACTGGGATATCCGTTCTTTCGAACTGGGTTACTGGATCAGAACCTCCTGCTCCGGAAAAGGGTACATGACAGAGGCAGTAAATGCGATTACGGATTTCGCCATCCATGAGCTTGAAGCTAACCGGATTGAAATCCGCTGCAGCGGACGCAATGCCAAAAGCGCTGCCGTAGCAGAGCGTGCCGGTTATAAGCTGGATGGTGTTCTGCGGCTCAGCACCCGCGGTTTTGACGGAGAGCTGCATGACAGCAAAGTGTATGCGAAGGTGCGCGGAGCGGAATTTTAGCCGGAAGCGGGCTTGCGAGACGACGTGGGATTTGCGTGTTACCCAGATCAGCCTTATAAGAGGATGGTAAGCAATAAAAAGGGTGCGCTGCGCCGGTTGATTGGAAAACCGGCAGCAGCGCACCCTTTTACTATACATAAAAAACTATTCTACTGTCTTCAAAATAAACTTGTCGATCGCATACTTTACGCCGTCTTCATTGTTGCTGAGGGTGACGAAATCGGCAATTTCCTTGAGCGCAGGAATGGCATTGGCCATAGCCACACCAAGACCGGCTGCCTCCAGCATCTCATGGTCATTCCAGGAATCGCCGACAGCAATCGTTTCGGACAGCTCGCAGCCGAAGTGGCCTGCCAGGAACTCAAGCGCGATGCCCTTGGTGCCTTCACTGTGCATGATTTCGAGGAAGTGCGGCTTGGATTTGGTAATGTGAACAGAATCGCCCAGCAGCTCACGCAGGATCGGGGACAGCTCGTCCAGGTAGGCCGGGTCGTCGATGATCAGCATTTTTGGGGTCTTCTGCGGAACAAGCTTGTTCTCCCAGTCTGGTTCAATGAAGTATTGGGTGCGGTTCAGCTGGGAATATTCAATCAGCTTCTGGTTCTCTTCACGCGCATACAGCTTGTCATCAATATAAGTCTGCAGGTGCAGATCATGCTCCACACAATACTGGAAAAGCTTGCGTACAGCATCCTGCGGTACATAACGCTCGTAGAGCACTTTTTCGTCCATCAGGTTCTTAACCAGAGCGCCCTGATAAGTAATAATCGGCACATTAAGGCCGGTCTGGCGGGCAATAGCCTGGGCAGAAGCATAAGCGCGGCCGGTTGCCAGTGTAACTACAACGCCTGCAGCAACAGCCTGTTCGAGTGCGGTCTGTGTGGCAGGGGTCACTTCCTTGTCATCATTAATCAGTGTGTCATCGATGTCGATAGCAATCAATTTGTACATTCGTGTTCTCTCCTAAAGGTTATTGTACTAGTATAAATGAAATTATCCGTCTGATGAAGCTAAAGGAACGGCATCCTCTTCTGAGCGTCCCTCCTTGTCAGGCGCAGGACTGAGCTCGGCAGTAAGCATAGCCGCAAGGATGAGCAGGCAGCCAAGCCCGGCGGACAAACCGAGCTTTTCACCGCCAAAGACAAGTCCGGTAAAAGCGGCGAACACCGGCTCCATCGCGTAGATAATGGCCACCCGGGACGGTGTGGTGTATTTCTGGCAGGCGGTCTGAATCCAGAAGGCAAACGCGCTGGTCGGCCCGATGGAGATCAGCAGCGCCCAGAGCACATCGGGCTCCCTGACCAGCTCCCGGCTCTGCAGCAGCGGGCCGCTGCCGTCAAAGATCAGCGAGGCAGCAATGCTGAGCAGCCCGACAACAGCAAGCTGCAGTGTTGCCAGCGGCAGTGCCGGATACCGCGGCGCATACACGCCGGTATAGGCGATCTGCAGAGCAAAAGCGACCGCGCAGAGCAGAACCAGGCTATCGCCCAGCCCAAGCGAAAATGCCGAGCCGGTGAAGGCCAGCAGATAAAGTCCTGCAACGGCAATAGCTGCACTAAGCCATGTGTAGCGGGAGATGGAATGCTTCAGCAGCGCAAGCGACAGGAAGGGGACAATCACAACGGACAGGCCGGTGATGAACCCGGTATTGGAGGTGCTTGTGTACAGCAGTCCCATCGTCTGCAGACCGTAGCCCATGAACAGAAAAAGGCCCAGCAGCAGGGCATGCAGTACCATACGCCAGCTCAGCTGTTTCCATTCATGACGGTAAAAGACAGCCGTAATCAGCGCCAGCAGCAAGGCGGCGCCTGTGAACCGGATGCTGTTGAAGGCAAGCGGCGGCAGTACCCTGACGGCATGTTGGACGATCAGGAAGGTACAGCCCCACATTAGCGCCACCAGCAGCAGGCTGAGATCAGCGATTCGCGAGCGGCTCACAATCGTCATCCTTTCATGAAATACAGAAAACGTATCAAGTTGTCCAAATTGTATCCTAAAACACAGGGGAGGACAAGCCAAAACTATAAGGAAGCCCGGCGGCTAAAGGGCTTTGAAGCGATTATTACAGCCGCAGGCTAGACAAAAAAACGCTCTCTTAGTATACTTTGGTAACCGCACATTTGTTCTTATTTTTGACATCCTAGAAAGGGGCGGTTTCAAAGATGATGGGCAAATCCCATTTTATTATCAGCACCGGGATTACGCTCTCTGTGATGAATCTGCTCGGTTACGAAATCACGGTTCCGGCAGTTGCTGTAGCGGCGGTCAGCTCCCTGCTGCCCGATATTGATGAGCCGAATTCGCTGCTGGTACGCAGTGCTGTACCGGAATCGGCGTTGAGGCTGCTGCAGGTGGCGTTGATCGGCGCGGCGATTTATCTTTATTTTGCCGGCATCGCTGAACCGCCATGGCATATCGTGCTGGCACTGCTCGTGGGCAGTGTATCATTCCTTCCGGGCAGAAGGCTGCGGCAGCTGGTTATGCTGCTTATCGCTCTCGCGCTGTTTGCATTCGCTGACGATTATGATCCGTGGAACTACATCGCCGCCTGCATACTTGTGGTAGCTTCTGTTGTTCCGCACCGGGGAATCACGCATACCCTGTATGCGGTGGCCGGCTGGGGGGCACTGCTGTACTTTGTCTCCCTTGGCATGAATGACGGCGGCAGCCTGTGGATTGCCGGAGGCCTGTCGTATGCGCTGCATCTGCTGGCCGACTCACTGACCCAGCGCGGGATTACCCCGCTGCCGCCGCTGCCCTTCAAGCTTCGTCTGAAGCTGATGAGCACCGGTACGAAGAAGGGCAGCGGCGTAGAGAAGGTATGCATTGTGCTCACACTGCTGCTGGTTGTCTATGTGTTCGTTATTACCCCCTCCTAAAAGAGGAGGGAGCCCGGAAGGGCAGGATAAGGCTCTCCGCTGTCTGCAGCGGGGAGCTTTTTTGGCGTTGGTTGGGCAGGCGGTGTGCAAAGAGGAGGCAGCCGCCAGGGGGAATGAGCGGTAGCTCACTGCCTTTCCGCAAAAGCTCTGATAAATTGGTCGTATCACCATTTTAGAAATAAATGGAATAAGAGGTGCTGCATGGAGAATGAGGCGGTTCTGGCGGTGACGGGTCTGAGCAAGCATTATGGTACAGTGTCAGCCGTAGACAACATAAGCTTCACAGTGCACAAAGGGGAAGTGTTCGGCCTGCTGGGGCCCAACGGAGCAGGCAAAACAACCACGATCAGGATGGTGTGCGGGCTGCTAAAAGCGGACTCAGGCCGGATTCATATCAATGGCATACCAATGACCTCCGGCAGCTATGAGCAGATTAAGCCGATGCTCGGATTATGTCCGCAGGAGATTGTCATCTGGGAGCTGCTGACTTGCCTGGAGCAGCTGCGTTTTGCAGGCATCGCCTATGGACTCTCTTCCAGGGCAGCGGGCAACCGGGCAGAAAATCTGCTGCACGCACTGGGCCTGTGGGATAAAAGAAACAAGCTGGGCCGGACGCTCTCAGGCGGGATGCAGCGGAGACTGAATATCGCGCTGGCGCTTGTCCACGATCCGCCGCTGATCGTTCTGGATGAGCCGCAGGCGGGACTTGACCCGCAGAGCAGAATTCTGGTGCGTGACTTCATCAGAGGACTGGCCCGGGATAAGACGGTAATCCTTACTACACATGACATGGATGAAGCTGACAGACTATCGGACAGGGTAGCCATTATGGATCACGGAAAAATACTGCTGCTGGACATCCCTGCCAGGCTTAAGGCCAAGGCGGGCACGGGAGAGCTTTTGCAGCTCCGGGTGACCGGAATCAGCAGGGAGCTGGCTGAGAAGGTTCTGCAGACGATGCCGCCGGAATGTACAGAAAAAACCTACACCGATGGACTGTTCCTCCTTGGCGGAGGAAGCGTTCTTGAATGGATTCCGAAGGTGCAGCAGAGGCTGAGGGCTCACCAGATCCAGACTCTGGATATGACAATCCGCAAACGGACGCTTGAGGATGCGTTCATTGCATTGACCGGAAGGGGGCTGCGGGAATGAGGCTTGCGGCAGCGGTTAACAAGTCCGTCAGGGAGAGTATCCGGGACTGGAAAATGCTCGCCATGGTGCTGCTGTTCTCGCCGTTTTTTCTGCTGCTGATGTCCTTTTTTTACGGAGGAGACGCGGTTACCTATAAGCTGGGCGTTCTGAATCTGGATGCGGGGCGTGGGTCGGCTCAGCTTATCAGCAGTCTGGAGCAGATGGAGGGGCAGGCGGGCGGGTCTCCGGTATTTAATATAAGAAGCTTTCCAAATCGGGATGAGCTGCAGACTAAGGTAAAAGAAAAGGAAATCGATATCGGCCTGGTCATTCCGGAGGACTATTCAGCGGCACTTGCGTCCAAGGCTAAAGGAAGGAAGGTCAGCGAGGTACAGGCGCAGGTAAGCTTTTACGGAAGTATGGGGAATGTGAGGTATCCTGTGGCAGCAGTCTGGGCGGCCGAGCAGGTGAACAGGCAGGGAATGAGCGCAGCAAAGATCACGCTTCCGGCCGTTATACAGGAAACCTTTGTTGAGAAAAAACAGCCCCTAAACGAATTCGAAAGCTACGTCCCGGGGCTGATCTCTCTTGCTGTACTAATGGTTCTGTTCACAGCCTCGGCCTCCATTGTGAAGGAGAATGACAAAAAAACACTGCTTCGGCTCAAGCTCAGCCGGCTTGGCGCTTTTAACTTTCTGGGCGGAATCTGCATTACCCAGGCGGCTGTTGCCTCCGGTGCGGTTGTTCTGTCGTACTGGACGGCCCTTGGATTAGGTTATGAACCGGAAGGGCATTTTGGTGCTATTCTGGCTGTCGGGGTGCTGTCGAGTATCGCTATGGTTGCAGTGAGCCTGATTGTGGCCAGCTTTTTGAACACGGTATTTGATGTGCTGACGGTCGGCTGTTTTCCGTTTTTTATACTGATGTTTTTTTCGGGCAGCATGTTTCCCCTTCCGGAGCTGAATCTGTTTACTATACACGGGCGCGCTTTTGGCATGACAGATCTGCTGCCGCTTACGCATACTGCCAGTGCCTTTAATCAAATTCTGAATGATGGTGCCGGTCTGGCGGAAGTGGGACGGGAGCTTATTATGATCACCCTGCTTACAATGGTTTATTCTGCGGCAGGACTCCTGCTGTACCGGAAACGCAGACTAGCTAAGGCATAAGCGGATTCTATTAAAAAACCAGCCGACCCCGGGTGCCCGGAATTGGCTGGTTTTATTGTACCTGCGAATAAAAGATAGGCCCGATCGGCTATTCCTCCAGGAATACCAGACCGATAAAGTCCTCCGGCTCAATCCGTCCAAAATAATGCTTCAGATCAAGCCCGGACAGCGCCTCTCTGACCTCAGCATCCTCGTAACGCTTGCCGCGCAGCGCATTTTCGACATCCGCTACGTCACCGACGCCGAAGAAATCGCCGTAAATCTTGATATCTTTAATGAGGGAATCCTCAATATCCATGCGGATATCGACGAGGCCGGCCGGGAATTTGCGGGTGTGCTTCACATTGCTCTTCGGCGACAGGCCGTAGTTCCAGTCCCAGTTCTGGTAATGCTCCTTGGAGATTTCATTGATGCGGACCCAGTCATCCATTGTCAGCTTGTACTGCGGAACCTCGGAAGCCTCCATGCCGAAGATCGAGCGCAGCAGCCCCTCACGGAACTCCTCAATCGTCATTTCTGTATTGCCGAGCAGGTCTTTGATGTTAGCAACCCGGCTGCGTACGGACTTGGTGCTCTTGGATTTGAATTTCTCCGGGTTCACGTTCAGGGAAGCTTGTACATCATCGAGATTCAGATCGAACATCAGGGTACCATGGCTGAACATCCGTCCGCGGGTGGAGAACTGGGCGTTGCCGGAGATTTTGCGCTCGCCGACCTGCAGGTCGTTGCGTCCGCTCAGCTCAGCATTGACTCCCATGGACTGCAGATAGTCGATGACCGGCTGGGTGAATTTGAGGAAGTTGTGGAACGATTCGCCGTCATCCTTGGTGATGAAGCTGAAATTCAGGTTGCCAAGGTCATGGTACACTGCTCCGCCGCCGGAGAGCCGGCGTACGACCTGAATGTTGTTTTCTTTTACATATTCCTGATTGATCTCTTCGATTGTATTCTGGTGCTTGCCGATGATGATGGACGGGCTGTTGATATAAAAGAGCAGGTAGCTGTCGTCCATCGGGAGGTTTTTGAGCGCGAACTCCTCAATGGCCAGGTTGATCGAAGCGTCTGTAATGCCGGTGTTATCAATAAAGAGCATAGTGAATTCCTCCGCCTGTACATGGTTAACTACTGCATTTATTCTAAACTAAAAGCCCGCATTTCACAAAATAGAAAGTGTATTTCAGCAGATTAGGCTATGTTGAGCGAATGGGGAGCTGGTAGGGGCCAAGAGCGGGGGAGATTCGTGCGTGCCGGTTACATTGGCAAAAAAGTCCCACATCCATTATTGACGCGCTTCTGCGGGAAAGGCAATAATTGGGGCTATGGGTAACTCAATACGAGACTAGCAGAGGGAGTGTAACGATGCTTGAAAAATATGGCCACGGCGGGGATCTGCTGACGGCAGCGGAGCTTTATGGGGGAGGCAGCGGGGACGGGGATAGCACTTTTGTTGATTTCAGCGCCAATATTAACCCGCTCGGCCCGCCGCCTGCCGTGCTGGAGCTGCTGCAGGATGCTGCGGCTGCCGTCACGGCCTATCCTGATCCGGGGCACCGCCGGTTAAAAGTGCTGCTGGCTGCCGAGCTGGACGTCAGCGCAGAATGGATTACTGTGGGCAACGGGGCGGCGGAGTCCATGGCGCTGCTGCTGCTGGCTGCAGCCCCGCGCAGAGTGGGGATCGTCGAGCCCTGCTTCTCCGAGTACCGCCAGCTGGCCGAGCAGTTCGGCGCAGAGGTGCTCTCTGTTCAGGGAACGGAGGAACAGGAGTACCGGGCGGAGGCGGAAGAAATCGCCGGTTTGCTGGAGCAGGTGGATCTGCTGTTCCTCGGCCAGCCGAACAATCCCAACGGCGTCCAGTATGCGCTGGACGACCTGCGGCTCCTGGCCCGCAAGGCAGAGGCCTGCGGGACCTTGCTTGCCGTGGATGAAGCGTTCATCGACTTCATCCCGGAGGAGCGGAGGCAATCGCTGCTGCCGGAGCTGGCCGGGTTCCGTCATACGGTGCTGATCCGCTCGATGACGAAGTTTTTTGCCATTCCGGGGCTGCGGCTGGGCTTCACCATAGCAGCTCCGGAGCTTGCCGCGAGGATGAGCGGCAAGCAGGTGACCTGGAGCGTGAACGGCCTGGCGCAGCTGGCCGGGGAAGCGTGTCTGCGCAGCGGGCGCGGGTATGCCGCGCGCACGCGTGCGCTGATCGCAGCAGAGCGGGAGCTGCTGCGGGCGGGATTGCGGCGGCTCGGCTGCAGCGTGCCGCCGGGCGAAGCGAACTTCCTGCTGGCGGAGCTGCCGGAAGGGTGGACAGCTGCGGCCGCGCAGGAGCAGCTTGGCCGCCGGGGCATCCTCGTGCGCAGCTGCGCGATGTACCCGGGCCTCGCCGCCGGGCATATCCGCACGGCCGTCAAGGGGCCGGAGGACAACGCCCGGCTGCTGCGGGAGCTGGAGGCGGTTTTGGCGGGCGAGTAAGTTTTGCGGCGGCTGGATGCTGCAGGGCTAGCAAATTAACGCGGCCAGGTATTATTGGATGCTATGAATACTACAGAATGCTGCTGAATGAAACTAGACATCTACTGAATGCATTAGTATGCTACAGAATGCTTATGTGTGCTGTTAAATGCTACTGGATACTACTAGATGCTGCGAGTGTTATGGTATGCATGGGTACCCATCTGGTGGGGATAAGGGCATCAAGGCTGATTATGTGGTTGCGGTACATAGTTTGGTAGAAGGCAGGTAACTTCTAGGGAGGAAATTTGCTCCGCTGAGCATTTCAATTCAATTAAGTGGAATTTCGTCATCTATTTTGGGGCCAGCTACTGGCGGGAATAAACTAAGTGGAAAAAGAATACTTAATTCCACTGATTTTGCCCGTAAAGAGGATTTCGGGCTGAAATAGGTGATGTTTTTCCAATTAATAATAAAAATTTCCTGTAAATGAGATGATCAGGTGTCTAAAATCCAACTAAATGTTTACGGCAGTGGAGCAGACAGTAACATAAATGGTATCGTGAGCGGAATGAGTGAATAGTAAGGGTAGAGGGAGTACCATAGAATCAGTGGAGTAAAAGTAGAGTAAGTAAGTAGAGTGTACAGGGAAAGTAACCTAAAAGAAAAAGTAAAAGTAAAGGGTGTGATTAGGTATGGCAGAAGTAAAGACTCCTTTCGGGCTTGCTGGCGGAGAACGGTCGTTCTGCTCCGGCGTCTGGCCCGGGCTGGTGCTGGAGTGGAAAGAGGAGCATCTGCTGCTTGAATTTCCGGCAGAGGCGTATAGTATTTCCAGTGCAGTGTACGGCGGAGGAATGGGCCGGTTGAAGCGGGCTGTGAACCAGTATGTCAGCCGTGACTATGAGTGCAGCAATCCGGTGCGTGATATGGAGAATAAGCTGGCAGAGTGGGGTTACCCGCAGGAGGGCAGCGCGGGTCTGATGACGGCAGTGCCGCTGGAGCATGCGGCGGTTGCCGAGGAGGATACCGGCTCGGCAGGGATTTTTTGCTGCGTGACTGCAGCTGCGGGCAATGCGGCCCGTGCCGGGGTGGAGCGGAGTGTGCTGAAGGCTTACCGCCCGGGTACGATCAATATTATGCTTGGCATAGACGGTCTCCTGACTCCGTCTGCTATGGTGAACGCCGTGATTACGGCAACCGAAGCCAAGGCCGCTGCCCTGGCCGACCTCGGTATCACAGATCCCGAGAATGGACTGGCCGCTACAGGGACTACCACGGATGCAATCGTACTGGCAGTCAGCGGAAGCCGCCGTTACGGGGCTGAGCATGTGTACGCCGGTACAGCGACTGATCTTGGCGGAGCGATTGGCAGGCTGGTATATGCAGCGGTAACGGGCAGTCTCCGCTCGGTGCGTGCTGTGCAGGAGCAGGCAAGGAAGAATGGCGAATGAACATTCATCTGCGCCGGGTGTTTAATAACCGGCAAATGGACGCTGTGTTGAACCGGATAGGGCGGGCTCAACAAATAAGCACAGCACTATTCCAGCCATGGAGGACTTGCCCATGACGGTTGCAATGGTGCTGCTTGCAGCGTATGTACTGGACCTCCTTATAGGCGATCCCCGCAGCCTGCCCCATCCGGTTGTGTTAATGGGCAAAGCGATCACCCTGCTAGAGCGGGCAATCCGCCGTTGTGTCCGCCAGCCGCGCAGCCTGAAGCGTGCCGGTGTTCTGCTGCCCCTGCTGGTAGCAGGCGGCAGCTGGCTGATAACAGCTGTGCTGCTCTGGCTGCTGTCGCAGATCTCGCTTTGGCTGGCGTTGGCGGCTGAAGCCTGGCTAATCTCTACAACCATTGCTTCCAAAGGGCTGAAAGATGCCGGGATGGCGGTCTATGCAGAGCTTAAAAAGGGGGACCTGCCGGCGGCCAGACTTGCGCTCAGCATGATCGTCGGCCGTGATACGACACAGCTGGACAGTCCGGAAATTGTGCGCGGCACGGTAGAGACGGTTGCCGAGAACATTGTCGATGCAATCATCTCTCCGTTGCTGTACGCGCTGCTTGGCGGTGCTCCGCTGGCCATGGCTTACCGCGCTGTTAACACACTGGATTCCATGGTCGGCTATAAGAACGACAAATACATCAATCTCGGCTGGGCCTCGGCACGGCTTGACGATGTGGCGAATTACATACCAGCGCGCATCACTGCGCTGCTCTTAACCTTCTGTGCATGGCTGCTGCAGCTGGATTGGCGCAGATGCTGGCAGACCGTGCGGCGTGATGCCCGCCTGCATCCCAGCCCCAACAGCGGCTACCCGGAATCGGCAGTAGCCGGAGCGCTGGGTATCCGCCTGGGCGGAGTGAATGTCTATCACGGTGTGGCCTCGTTCCGCGCCTATATGGGCGAACCCGTGCGCAGCCTGGAGCCGGACGATATTATTGTAACCTCCCGGCTGATGCTGCTGTCGTCCACTATATTTGTGGTCCTGTGTGCAGCAGCGTCCTTCTTATGGAACGGGGGCTGAGCAGTTTAATATGGATAATACAGAACAAGGGGAGCCGCGCGGCAAGCATTCTGTAGAATTGGTACTACTGCGCCATGGGCATACGCAGTGGAATAAGGAGCGCCGTTATCTGGGCAGCAGCGATCTGCCGCTGCTGCCAGAAGAACGGGTGAAGCTGGCTGCGCGCAAAGAGCTGCCGGAGCTTGCCGGGGAGTTCTGGCGGGTGTACTCTAGCGATCTGCTGCGCTGCCGGGAGACTGTGGCGGCAGCAGTGCCTTGGCTGGACAAGAAAGCTGTATATGACCCGCGTCTCCGGGAGACTTCCTTCGGAGAATGGGAGGGCTGCACTTATGAGCAGCTCAGCGATAATCCGCTGTACAGAAGCTGGATTGATGATCCGGCGGCGGTTACACCGCCGGGAGGTGAAGCCTGGGCGGCATTTGCAGCCCGGGTAGAGGAGTTTCTGACGGAACTGCTTCATGAGGCAGAAGCAGGAGCAATCCGGTGCCGGGAACAGCAAAGGGCAAACAGACAGAAAAGCAGCAGCTCAGCCGACGCAGCCGTCCTCCAAGGTCATAAACCGCAGAAACTGCGCGTATTGATTGTCACCCACGGCGGCGTGATCCGCCAGTTGCTGGCGGTGACCCAGCCGGGCGTCACATTCCGCACTGCAGCAGCACCGCCTCCGGGGACGGCGGCAGTCATTCAGCTGTAATACACGCCAACCCGCGTCCAGCGCGGGTTTTTGCTTTTTAAGCCTTCGGGCAAGAAGCTTTGTGTTACTGAAACGTCAGCCAGCCCTCGGCCATGCGCCGGCCGAGTTCCTTTGCCGAAGCAGCGTCATAATGCAGATAGTCGCCTTTATGGGTAAGTCCGGCCGACTCCGCCAGAAAAAACTTGTCAAAAACCGTTGCAGCTGACTCCAGCGCCCCGTTAATCTGATCCGTATACGGGTATTCTTCCGGACGGATAAATCCGCCCAATTTTGCCGCTATAAAAGGAATATCCTCTGCATTCAGCTCCTCACGCAGGCTGGTGATTAGCTTGAATAACCGGTCTTTGTAAGCTGAAGCGTCAGCCTCCAGCTCGGAATCGCTCTCTCCCTGGGCCCATAGAATACCGCTCAGCTGACCGTTCTCCATGGCCAGATGTGCCCGCAGGACAGCCCGCTCATACAGATCCCCGCCGGGTACCCAGCGCTCGATTTTTGTTCCGCCAACTGCACAGGGAATCAGCCCGACCGCTTCCCCGTTTAACATGCCAAGAGCTGTCCGGGCGAACGTCAGTCCCGGTCCTACACCCACCAGTGCCGGCTTGTCATTATGTACAGGTTCTTTTGCTTTCAGCCAGACCCCGTAGTCGTCCAGCTTATAAATATTTTTCTCAGGCTCCGCGTTTATGTCCGGCCCCTCCAGTGATCCTCTGCCTGCCATATTGGACTGTCCGATTAACAAGAATAAGCGCATGCTGCAACACCCCTGTTTATTTTTTCCACAGCTCTCAATTTCAAAAAGGATACTAGCACAGATAGATTAGAATGACAATGACCAGGGATACGTGAGCCGGAAAGCGGATACATTAGCAGAAAAAAGCTCGAATCTTACAAATGAAGCTTATTTTTTTCCATTCCAGTGCCCGGGTGGAGCATGATACGATTTTGATAATGAGAGATTTGCAGAGGGGGCAGAGGGATGCCGAAGATTTATCTGGCTTTTCCGGAGGGCAAGCATAAAGTGCTGACCATGAGCTACGACGACGGTAAGAAGGCCGATAGACGGCTAGTGTCGATTTTTAACCAGTACGGGATCAAGGGCACGTTTCACTTGAACTCCGGGCTGCTGGGGCAAGGGGACCGGATTACCGGAGAGGAAGCTGCAGCGCTGTATCAGGGACATGAAGTTTCAGCGCATACCGTTACCCATCCGACCATTGCAAGATGTCCGCAGGAGCTGGTTGTCCGGGAGGTTTTGGAGGACCGTGAGCGTTTGGAGGCTATTACCGGTTATACAGTCCGCGGAATGTCTTATCCCAATGGCTCGTACAGCCGGGAGATCAAGCAGGTGCTGCCGCATCTGGGCATTGAATATGCCAGAGTTGTTCCGAGTACCGGACAGTTTGGCATGCCTGAGGACCTGCTGGAGTGGAAGCCGACGTGCCACCACAAGGAAAATCTGCTGCAGCTCGGCGAACAGTTCATTTCGCTTAACAAGCGGCAGTATCTGTACATGATGTACGTGTGGGGCCACAGCTACGAGTTCGACAATGACGGCAATTGGGAAATTATTGAGCAGTTCTTCCGGCTGGCCGGCGGGCGGGAGGACATCTGGTATGCCACCAACATGGAGATTGTCGACTACCTTAGTGCTTACCGCCAACTGAAATTTGCCGCATCAGGGCAGTTCGTATGGAATCCGGGGGCGGCGTCCGTCTGGCTCAGCGTGGATGATGACCGGATTGTGGAGGTCAAGGGAGGCAGCCGGACTAATCTCGTGTAATAACGGCAGTACATAAACAACAGGGAGGCTTTTTGTACAATGAAGCTGGACTTATCTAATCTTGATCTGAAAAAGGTTACCGACAGCGTAGTCAATTACACCCTTGGCATGGATCTGACCTGGAACTGGCCTTGCGGTGTTGCTTATTACGGAGTCAGCCGGGCTTTTGAAGTCACGGGGGAGCAAAGCTACCTGGAGCGGATGGCCGACTGGTGTGCGGAATATATTGAGGCAGGGCTGCCGGCCGAGTGGACGGTTAATACCTGTGCAATGGGCCATATGCTGCTCACGCTCTACGAACAGACCAAGGAGCAGAAGTATCTTGACCTGATTGTCAGTAAGCTGGATTATCTGCAGAACCGGGCTCTGCGTTTTGGTGACCGGGTGCTCCAGCATACGGTTTCGGCCAAAAATGACTTCCCGGAGCAGGCCTGGGCCGACACTCTGTTCATGGCAGCATACTTCGAATTGCGTGCAGGCGTGCTTCTTGGAGAGAAAAAGTGGATCGACGACGCACTCCACCAGTTCTTCTGGCATATCAACTATCTGCAGGATGAAACCACCAGCCTGTGGTTCCACGGATACAATCACATTGAGCAGAATCACATGTCAGGCCTCTACTGGGCACGCGCCAACGCCTGGGCAGCCTATACCATGTCCAGAGTCGGCAAAATTCTGCCGGAAGCCTACCTGTATCCGCCATATATGCATATTTCCAGCTCACTCCGCGACCAGCTCGCAGCGATCAAAAAACTGCAGAAGCCTGACGGCCTCTGGGGCACTGTACTCGACCATCCGGAAGCGTACGGCGAGGTGTCGGCTACAGCGGGAATTGCCGCTGCCATGGTCATGCAGGGGAATCCGCTGCACGGAAAGTATGTCAACCGGGCGCTGCAGGGCCTGCTCGAGAATATCGCCGACAATGGCCGTGTACTGAATGTATCCGGCGGAACGGCAGTAATGAACGACCTGGCCGGCTATCTGGGCATCGACCGGAAGTGGGCGCAGGGCTGGGGGCAGGGACTGGCACTGGCGTTCCTTTGTGCGGTGATCGAGCTGGGGCGGTAAGAGGGGACATTAGCCGGGTTAGCATCTGCATCCTGCTCGCAAAAAGTCAGGCGGGGCAATAGTTAGGTTTCGTTAGGTAACTATTCGCCAATAATCCAGGCGGAGCAAAGACGGGACTTTGTTAGTGACTTTCGCAAAAAGGCTAAACGGAGCATTGTAGCTCTTCATTGGATATGTTGAAAAAGCCCGGCAGAACAGTGTGGCTCCTTCATTAAGTAACTATATGCAAAAAAACAGGCGAACCGGTATTGCTCCTTGGATTGGGAGCGCTGGTTCGCCTGTTTTGTTGCAATCCCGGCACCGCTAACGGACCCGGGAGGCGTTATTTGCTGGATTTCGCGAGTATTACTGAACTAACGGACTCAGCAGCCGCAATTTGCCGCCAAATGGAACCGGAGACGCGATTCGGCAGCAAATAAGGTCATTTGAGTCCGTTAGGTTGGAATGGGGGACGAATTGGCGCAGATAACGTCATCTGTGTCCGTTATCCTGATTGTAATGTTAGTTAGTGGGGGCCAGTACCTATAGTGTGCTCTTGCAGTGGAGTACGGAGGTTGAGTTCAGCGATAGGTTGCAGTAGTAGAGTGCAATAGTAACGTCCAGCGCAGAGTTCCGTAGTTGAGTTCATCAGGAGAGTTAGCATTAAAGTCCAGTAGCAAAGTTTAACAGTAGTTACTCCATGAATGGGGCGCAGGTTCGCCTGTTTTGTTGCGGACCCGGTCCCGCTAACGGACCCAGGAGGCGCTATTTGCTGGTTTTTGCGCAGTTTTCTGATCTAACGGACCCAGCAGCCGCTATTTGCCGCCAAATGGACCCGGAGACGCGATTCGGCAGCAAATAAGGTCATTTGAGTCCGTTACATTGGGCCGTGGGGCGAATTGGCGAAGATAACGTCATCTGAGTCCGTTAGCCTGTTTGTAAGGTTAAAAAAAAGCCCATGCCGTCAGGCATGGGCTTTCAACCATCAACCATCAACCATCAACCATCAACCATCAACCATCAACCACCAAACAAACCTCAGTCAGTCCACGACTGATAAATCCGCCGCACCTCGCGGAACGACTGCTTGGGCTTGCGGTATTCGTTCACGAGGCCCTTGTTGTTGAAGCCGCGGGCCCGGTCGCGGAAGTTTCGGCTGCTGCTCTTCAGGTCGCCGCGGATGTCGGCGAACTGCCAGATGTACGTGCCGCCGATCTTCGGATCAGCACGGAAGATGTTCAGCGCTTCGGTCACGATATGCGCCTGATAGTCCTCGCTGAACAGCCGCGGCTCCCAGCCGACGTCCCCGGACAGTCCGGCGCCGCCGAACTCGGTCATCAGCACCGGCGTGTCGCCCGCTCCCAGCTGCTCCGCCCGCTTATGGAACTGCTCCAGCATGCCCTTGAAGCCGCTGACCTCTCCTTCATACCAGCCAAAATATTTGTTGATGCCGATCACATCAAACAGCGGCAGCAGAATGTCCTCCAGCGGATGCATGGTCGCATAGGTGACAAGCCGTGAAGTATCGAGCTTCCGGACAAGTCCGATCAGTGCTTCTGTGAATGCATAGGCTTCCTGCGTGCGGGTATCGATCTCGTTGTGTACAGACCAGAACACCACGCTCGGATGATGATAATGCGTCCCGATCATCTCTTCAATCATGGTCAGCGCGCGGTCTCGGAACAGCGGCTCGCTGACGGTCTCATTCGGCAGGAAGCAACCCCAGATCGGAATCTCGCTCCAGAATACAAGCCCGTTCTCATCTAGCAGGTCAAGCCAATAGGAGCTTTGCGGATAATGGGAGCCCCGGACGGTGTTGCAGCCCAGCTCCAGAATGATATCCAGCTCTTTGTGCATCAGCTTTGGCGGAAAAGCAAAGCCCCATTCCGGATGCTCCTCATGCCGGTTCACACCCTTCAGATAGACCGGGGCGCCGTTGATCAGAATCCGGTGGTCCTTGGTCTCAATCGTGCGGAAGCCGATCCGCTCAATTTTGTCGTCATGCGCAGTCCGCAGCTGGAACGTATACAATTCCGGCTGGCCGACATTCCACAGGCGGACCGCCGCCAACTGCAGCTTAATCACATGGCCCAGCACCTGGCCGGCTTCAACCTGCACATCCTCCGCGTGCATTTCCTGACCGCCTTCACTAAGCACCAGCCTGGTCGCCTGCACAGTTGTCGACAACGAGCGCAACTGCACCTGTACAGACACCTCAGCCTCCGCACCCTGCAGCTCATAATCTATCTTCAGCTGTTCAATATAGAGGTCCGGCAAAAACTGCAGCTCCACCGAGCGGATGATCCCGCCGTAATGGAACCAGTCCACCTGCTCCGTCGGAATGGTAAAGCGGTCCAGCGTGCTGTCCGTGCGGATAATCAGCTCATGCTCTCCTGC
Source organism: Paenibacillus sp. fava2 (assembly GCF_058313675.1). Classification (NCBI taxonomy): domain Bacteria; kingdom Bacillati; phylum Bacillota; class Bacilli; order Caryophanales; family Paenibacillaceae; genus Paenibacillus; species Paenibacillus sp. fava2. The sequence goes on from NZ_CM177755.1 coordinate 1,465,595, forward strand.
AGCCAGAGACGGCACAAGAAACTCAAAAGGCGTAAAGCCGCCGTAGTGGTAGCCGAGATGCTGCCCGTCCAGATAAACATCGGAGTGGCCCTGCACCGCGTGGAAAATCAGCCGGACATGCTGCTCACTGGCCAGCACTATTTTTTTGCGGTACCAGCCTACGCCCTCATATTCATACATTCCCAGCTCATTATTCCAGCAGGAAGGGACGTAAAGGGCCTGCCGAGAATGTGGAAAACGCTCAAACCATTTCTCCTCAAGGCCTGCATTTAAAGGATCCTTCACGAAATCCCAAGGCCCGTCCAGTAGCTCTGTTACGCGGATATTATGCTGACGAAAAGTTCTTAACAAGTGTGTGCGCCTCCCCGTTATTGTGCGATGGCATTGTCTTTTACAGGCATCGTGTTAGTATGGATAGTATCATTTACCACTGTGGCATTGAATAGAAAAAAACAATAAAGTCTTGTATAAATCGCGCCTGCAGCAGCAAAGGGGAGACCGTCTTGGAAGAGAATGCCTATAACCTGAATGATCTTAGCGTGCATATTCATTTTGTGCTGGATAAAGTGACCTTTCCGGGCTGGGAGGACATCCGCAACATGGTCAATGTACACAGCCTGTACTGGATTCATGAGGGTGAGGGGATCTTCCGGACCAATGTGGAGCATAAAGTCCAGGCGGGGATGCTCGCCTATCTGAAGCCCGGCCTCAAAATGTCCATGCGTTCAGAAATGGAAGCCCCGCTGCGCATCACGATGCTGCTGTTCGATTGTGCGGAGCTCGGCTATGATGCGGTCTGGAAGAATGTGCGGCCGATAGAGACACTCCGGCTTCCTTTTCTGAGCCAGTATGGCCCCCGGCAGGCTGAGGAGATCGGCGCTATGTTCCGGGAGATTAACCAGGAATGGCTGCCGGGGCAGACTGCCGGAACGGCCGTATCGCGCGCCAAAACACAGATTCTGCTTCATAAGCTGCACCAGAGCGTCCGGGCGGACTGGAATCTGATGGAGTCGGGGGCCTTTGCCGCTTTTGAGCAGATTAAAAGCAAGCTTGAGAATGCCTACATGGACCATCACCGGATCGAGAAGTTGGCGGAGGAGTACGGCATTTCGGCCTCGTATCTGCGCAAGCTTTTCCTGAAATATACCGGCATGGGGCCGAAGGAATATCATATGCACATCCAGAACCAGCAGGCGTGCCGCTACCTGACGTTTACGGACTATCCGGTGCGGGAAATAGCCAAGCTGTGCGGATTCTACGAGGAATACCATTTCAGCAAAATGTTCAAGCAGCTGAACGGCGTATCGCCGACAGCCTACCGGAGCAGCCAGCGATCCGGGGAGTAAGCAGACAAGAGGAACCACAGGCGGGGGAAAATGCCGGGTCTGTGGTTCTTTTTTTACGGAAAAGATTATGCCATGATAGCTACAAGGGGGCGACTTACGGATGTTTAATGATTTCAGGCTCATTGCCGGGCGGCCGGTGTATGTGCAGGTTAAGGATTATATGAAAAGCCTTATTCTGAGGGGTGCCCTCCAGGGGGAGCAGAAGCTGCCCTCTACCCGGGAACTGAGCCTGCTGCTCAAGGTCAGCCGCAACTCCGTGATCTCCGCCTATATGGCGCTGGAGGATGACGGGTTCGCTTATACGGTGCAGGGGCAGGGGAGTTACGTCAGCAACGCAGCCCTTCCAGAGAATACAGCAGCACCCGTCTGGAGCGTGGACTGGAAAAGCCGCTTAAGCAGCAGGGCGCTGCTGGCCGAAGAGCTGGATATTATGAAACGCGGCATCCGTGCGGGGAAGGACACGATTTCTTTTACCAGTATCGCACCTGATGAAAGCCTGTTCGATCTGGATAATGTAAAACGCGCCTTTCTGGAACGGATGTCAGTAGAAGGCAATGTTCTGCTGAACTATGGTTATGCCAAGGGGTATAAGCCTTTAATAGATTATTTGAAGCAATATATGGAGCACAAGGGCGTAGACATGCGCGGCAAGGATCTGCTGATTACGAACGGGTTCACGGAGGGTTTTGATATTGTGCTGTCAGCGCTGGGGCAGTGGCACGGGAAGGTGCTGTGCGAGAATCCGACCCATCATACGGCGCTCAAAAACCTGCAGTTGAACGGCTTCGGCATCCGTGGGGTCGCTATGGAGCGTGACGGCATCCATCTGGGTGAGCTGAAGCGGGCGCTGGAGGAAGGGATGTATGATTGCGCCTACCTCGTCCCGTCCTACCACAATCCGACCGGAATTGTCATGTCTCCTGAAAAAAGGCTGGGCGTGATGAAGCTGATGGCCGACTACGGTGTGCCGGTGATTGAGGACGGGTTCAACGAGGAGCTGCGCTATTCCGGCTCGCATGTGGCTCCGCTGATCGCGGCGGCCGGGGGCGGCAACAGTGTGATTTATCTGGGGAGCTTTTCCAAGGTGCTGTTCCCCGGCCTTAGAGTAGGCTGGGTGCTGGCGGACCAGGAGCTGATCTATTATCTGGAAAGTGTCAAAAGAGCACGCAGCATCCACACCTCCACGCTCGACCAGTCCATACTGTATCAATATTTGCTCGGCGGGAATTTAGAAAAGTATCTCAAACGGGCCAGAACGGAATATAAGCGGAAATATGAGCTGACGATGGCGTGCTGTAAGGAGTTTTTGCCGGATTGCAGAGTGAGCGGGGACGGGGGATTACATCTGTTCGTCACGTTTCCGGAGGGCTTTAGTACGAGAGAGCTGCTGGCGGCGTGCCGGGAGCAGGGGGTTATTTTTACGGTGGGAGAGATGTTCTTTACAGACGGAACAGGACAGAACACGCTGCGGCTGGGCTTTTCCAGGGTGGCGGATGACGATATACGCAGGGGAATCGGAATCATCGGCAGGACAGCACGGCAACTACTACTCGGATGAGATGAAAAGGGGAATGGGGATATGTTAAAAGTAGGCGTAATTATGGGCGGAGTGTCCTCTGAATACGAAGTGTCGCTGAATACCGGTAAAGAGATGCTGAAGCATCTGGACCGGAGCAAATATGAGGCGGTGCCGGTTGTAATTGAGGAGCGCGGACAGCTGGTTGCTGCGGTAAAAGGGCTGGATTTCGCGCTGCTGGCGCTCCATGGTGCCTACGGCGAGGACGGAACGGTCCAGGGAACGCTGGAAACGCTCGGTATCCCCTACTCCGGGAGCGGTGTGCTGGCGAGCAGCCTGTGCATGGATAAGCATCTGTCCAAAACCCTTCTCCGCAGCAAAGGCGTGCTGACCCCAAATTGGCTGTGCTGGGAGAGCATGGAGGACTATTCAGAGGAAGCTGTGGGACAGCTGGGCTACCCGGTTATGGTAAAGCCCAATTCCGGCGGCTCCAGCATCGGTATGTCCAAGGTGGATAACGCTGAGGGGCTGCGTGTGGCGGTGGAACAAGCTTTTGCCGAGGATCGTGCGATCCTGATCGAGGCCTTCACCGAAGGGCAGGAGATTACCTGCGCTATTCTTGGCGGGGAGCTGCTGCCGGTGATCGGCATCCAGTCGCTGGGTGCGGAATGGTTCGATTACAGCGCCAAATACGAGCAGGGCGGAGCGGATGAGCAGGTTATCCAGCTGTCACTGGGTACACATGAACGGGTGCGGACGGCAGCGTTCGCCTGCTACAAGGCGCTGAAATGCTCTGTCTATGCCAGAGTGGATATGCTACTGCAAAAGGGCGTGCCGTACGTGCTTGAGGTAAATACGCTGCCGGGCATGACCGGAACGAGCCTGCTTCCGCGCAGCGCTGCCGCTGCAGGGTATACATTCAGCGGACTATTGGATGCGATTATTGAGGGCTCGCTGCGGAAGCGCGGGGAAGATGCGGGGCGGAGTAAGGGCGCCGCCGGGCTGAATGCAGAGCTGATGCAGAAAGGGGATGGGCCGGGCGAAGCAGTGGCTGAGGGCTATAATGCGGAAGCCGCCGCGGCCGCAGCACATGCAGCAACGGAAGGAATAGGCATACGGGAGGTGACCAGCCGTGTTTAACAAGCAGGTGTCTCCGCACGCGCAGGGGTGGATTGCCCCGCGTGTGCGGGAGATCGCGCCTTCGGGCATCCGCGCTTTTTTTGATCTCTCAGCGGGTAACAACGAGATTATTTCACTTGGCGTAGGTGAGCCAGACTTTAAAACCCCGGAGCATATCCGGGCTGCCTGTATCCGTGCGCTGGAGCGCGGCGAGACCACATACACGCCGAACAGCGGACTGCCTGAGCTGCGGGAGGAGATTGCGCGTTATCTGTCTAACGGCTTCGGACTGGGCTATCAGGCTGCTGATGAGGTGATCGTTACCGTGGGCAGCAGTGAGGCGCTGGACCTGGCGCTGCGTGCGTTCACTGCTCTGGGCGACGAAATTATTATCCCTTCGCCGAGCTATATCGCCTACTCGCCGATTGCCCATCTGAACGGAGGCACGCTGATTGAGGTGGAGACTACGGCAGAGCAGGGCTTTAAGCTGACGGCTGAAGCCCTGGAAAAGGTGATCACACCGCGTTCCAAGCTGCTGGTGCTGAACTTCCCCAGCAATCCTACCGGGGCGGTGATGTCTTACGAAGACTGGCTGCCTATTGCTGAGCTGGTGAAGCAGCACAACCTGCTGGTCCTGTCAGACGAGATCTATGCCGAGCTAACCTATGACAGCACACATGTCAGCATTGCCTCGCTTCCCGGGATGCAGGAGCGGACGATCCTGATCAGCGGCTTCTCCAAGGCGTTCGCCATGACCGGCTGGCGCGTGGGCTACGCCTGCGGCAACCGTGAGCTGCTGGCTGCGATGCTGAAGATCCATCAGTACACCGCGATGTGCGCGCCGGTGCTGGGCCAGATCGCAGCCCTGGAATCACTGCGCAGCGGGCTGGCTGACAAAGACCGGATGAAGGGAGTCTTCCGGCAGCGCAGAACGCTGTTCGTCGAAGGCCTGCGGAGCATCGGGCTGGACTGCCGCGAGCCGGAAGGGGCGTTCTACGCCTTCCCGTCGATTGCCCGCACAGGAATGCGGTCGGAGGAGTTCGCACTGCGGCTGCTGCAGGAGGCAGGGGTCGCGGCTGTTCCCGGGCATGTGTTCGGAAGCGGCGGCGAAGGCCATATCCGCTGCTCTTATGCAGCTTCCACCGCTAAGCTGACCGAGGCGCTGGAGCGGATGGAAGGCTTCATGAAGGTAAAAATGTAATTGTAAGATCATGGCGTATCCCCTATAATCCTTGAAGAAGAAAAAGGGATATGGCAATGAGACGTGTGCTGATGCATAACGGCGGCAGACGGGAGCTCCCTTCTTCGGATGGGGGCTTTTTTGCGTGAAACGGGCCGGACAAAAGGGCTGCCGGGCCGGGACTGCTGTTCCAGCGGTGCTTGCGGATTCGCGGCTTCCTGCCTAAGTTGACGCTACCGGGGCTGCCATCTGAGTGCTTCCCTAACCGGCTTGGCTTATGAGTGTTCGGTTCAGTTGCAGCGGACACAGACGACCTTATTTGCTTGTTTTAGCCGTTTTGTCCAAGCTAACGGACTCCAGTGCGCTTATTACTCCCAAAACCCGTCTCGTTGGCTATTTTGTCAGCAAATAAAGGCTCCTAGGTCCGTTAGCTTAGGAAAGGGTCCGTTTGCTGATAGATAAGGGCTGTAGGGTCCGTTAGAAGGAGGGGCTCATTATGGTGGTGCAGCAGCAGCGGGGTAAGTGTGAGGGTACAGGCGGAGTAAGATAGCTGATGAACGACGGGCTGCAGGTGAAAGTATACGATAAGCGACAAATGACAAATGGCTTGGCGGGCAGTGTGAGGCGAGAGATAGACGATACATAGACGATACATAGGAGGAATTAAGGATGCATTCAGCAATCGGGCAAGCAATCGAGCAAGTAATCAACAGAATCACACCGGCCGATCAGGAGGCGGTCCGGCGCGCGGAGCAGCGGCTCGATATTTTGACCAAGCCGCCGGGAAGCCTCGGACGGCTGGAGGAGCTGGCGGTACGGCTGGCAGGGATTTCCGGCACGGAGCAGCCGGCTTACGGCAAGCGGACAGTGGTGGTTATGGCAGCTGACCATGGCGTGTGCAGCGAAGGGGTCAGCGCTTTTCCGCAGGAGGTCACTGTTCAGATGGCCTATAATTTCCTCGGCGGCGGCGCAGGGGTGAATGTGCTGGCCCGGCAGGCCGGGGCAGAGGTTAAGCTGGTTGACATCGGCATAGCCGGGGACGTCAGCCATCCTGAGCTGATCGCCCGTAAAGTGCGCTACGGCAGCGGCAATATGGCGCAGGGCCCGGCGATGAGCCGCGAGGAAGCGCAGCAGGCTATTGCGGCCGGGATCAGCGTGGCTGAGGAAGCTGTAAAGAGCGGAACCGAGGTTTTTATTACCGGCGAAATGGGGATCGGAAATACAACAGCCAGCGCTGCGGTTCTTTGTGCACTGGAAGGCATCCCGGCCGAAACGGCTGTAGGCCGCGGCACCGGTATTGACGATGAGCGGCTGCGTCACAAAATTGCCGTTGTAGACCGTGCGCTGAAGCTGAATGCACCTCATCCAGGGGATGGAATGGATGTGCTGTCCAAGGTTGGCGGACTTGAGATCGCCGGTCTGGCCGGACTCATACTGGGGGCGGCAGCTGCCAAGGTTCCTGTGGTACTCGACGGCTTCATCTCCGGAGCGGCGGCGCTTGTTGCCAAGGCGCTTGCCCCGGATTCTGTTCACTACATGATTGCCTCCCATATCTCCGGCGAGCAGGGGCATAAGCTGATGCTGGAGCGGCTTGGACTGACAGCGCTGCTTGATCTTGGGCTGCGTCTTGGGGAAGGGACAGGAGGCGTGCTCTGCCTCCACCTGATTGAAGCAGCCAGCCGCATTATGCGCGAGATGGCCACCTTCGAAAGCGCGGGGGTCTCGGGAGCGGAGAGCCGATGAGCATTCTTGTAACAGGCGGTGCGCGCAGCGGCAAAAGCGGCTTTGCCGAGCGGCTGACGCTGTCTCTGGCAGAGCAGGCAGTGTATGTGGCGACCGCACAGGCATTCGATAATGAGATGAGGGCGCGGATTGCTCTGCACCAGCAGCAGCGCGGGGAAAGCGGCGGGCAATGGCAGACGCTGGAGGAGCCGCATGACCTGCCTGCACTGCTTGAACGCCTCTCGGGAGGCAAGGCGGTGCTGGTGGACTGCCTGACGCTCTGGCTGTCAAATGTGCTGCTGGCGGTTGAAAGTGAGCCGGACAGGCAGGAACGGGTGGAGCAGGAGATCGCCCGGCTAGAGGAAAGCGTATCGTCCTTCCAAGGGACGCTGGTTCTGGTAACGAACGAAGTCGGTGACGGAATTGTACCGGAGTATGCGCTCGGACGGCTGTACCGGGATCTGGCCGGGAGGATGAATGCCAGGCTGGCTACACGTTGTCAGCAGGTCTTTCTGGTCACCGCAGGCATTCCGGTAGAGCTCAAGAGCCGGAAGTATAAGCTGTGAGCGCGCGCAAGGATGCCGCGGCGGCTTTTCAGTTTCTGTCCCGCTTTCCGGTTAAGGATGGCGGTGACTTCTCCCCGGGGCTGCTGCGGCGCAGTGTGGTCTATTACCCGCTGGTCGGCGCAGCCATCGGGCTTAGCGTAGCGGCGGCAGCAGCGGCTGCCGCCTGGCTGCTGCCGGCCTGGCCTGCCGCTGTTATCACCCTCATCCTGTGGGTGGGGCTGACCGGCGGGCTGCATCTGGACGGCTGGATGGACAGCGCCGATGCGCTGCTTAGCTACCGCTCACGCGAGCGGATGCTGGAGATCATGAAGGACAGCCGCGTTGGGGCCATGGGCGTGCTGGCCTGCGTCCTGCTGCTGCTGCTGAAGGCAGCGCTCCTGGCAGCCTTTATCGGAGGCAGCCGTTACTACGAGCTGCCGCTGCTCCTGCTGCCGCCGGTGTGGAGCCGCTGGTACATGGTGCGGGCAATGGCCCGCTTCCCCCTGGCCCGCGGCAATGAAGGCCTGGCAGCGAGCTTTGCCGCGCTGCCGGTCCGCCAGGAGCGGCGCGCCATGCTGCTCGCCGCTCTGCTGACACTTCCCGCAGCCGCAGCACCTCTGGTGCTCGGCGCGGGAGGCGGGGCGTGGCCGCAGCATCTGGCTGCGGCCTGCCTGGCGCCGCTGGCCGCCATAGCCTGCGGCGGATACGCGGCGCGGCGGATCAGCAGCCGGCTCGGCGGGCTCACCGGCGACGTGTACGGCGCGCTGAACGAGCTGCTTGAAGCAGCCTTGCTGCTGCTTCTCGTGCTGCTGCAGCACAATCTGCTGTAGCAGCTGCCTGGCCAACGGCCTTTACTCCGATTAGCAGGAAGAGAGCGAGGAACCATACATGGAGAAGCAAGCAGAGCAACAAGCGGCCAGATATGTACCACAGCGGCCAGCGGCCGTTCTGATGATACAGGGAACCGCTTCGGATGTCGGCAAAAGCCTCGTCACCGCGGCCATCGGCCGGATTATGACACAGGACGGATACCGTGTAGCGCCTTATAAATCACAGAACATGGCGCTGAATTCCTATGTTACCGAAGACGGCAGGGAAATCGGCCGCGCCCAGGGGATGCAGGCCGAAGCCTTCGGCATAACTGCTACCACGGACATGAATCCGATTCTGCTGAAGCCATCCGGAGAGATGAGCGCGCAGATTGTGGTGCATGGTGTGCCGCATACGGCGCTTAGTGCCAGGGAGTACCGGGAGAAATTTCTCCCGGAGGCGAAGGATACCGTGCTGTCTGCGCTTGGCAGGCTGCGTGATACCTTTGACGCCGTGCTGATGGAGGGTGCAGGCAGCCCGGCAGAGATTAATCTGAAGGCGCGGGATATCGTCAATATGAATCTCGCAGTCTGGGCAGATGCCCCGGTGCTGCTGGTTGCAGATATTGACCGGGGCGGCGTGTTTGCTTTCCTGGTAGGGACGCTGGAGCTGCTTGAGCCGCATGAACGGGCCCGGGTAAAGGGCTTTATTATCAACAAATTCCGCGGTGACCTGTCACTGCTGCAGCCGGGGCTGGACTGGCTGGAGGAGCGTACAGGCATCCCGGTGCTTGGCGTGCTGCCCTTCCTGCCGCAGCTGCGGATTGAGGCGGAAGACTCCGTAGTTCTGGAAGGGTCCCCGGCACGGCCATCCGGCAGCACCAAAGAACTGGATATCGCGGTTATCCGCTATCCGCGCATTTCAAATTTTACCGATTTCGATCCGCTGCAGGATGAGCCGGATGCCTCGGTGCGTTACGTGAACTCCGCCGCAGAGCTGGGGACGCCGGATGTCATTATTTTGCCGGGCACGAAGAATACAGCGGCCGATCTGGCATTTCTGAGGCAGCATGGATTCCCGGAGGCTATTGCACAGGCGCTCGGCCAAGGGACACTGCAGCTTGCCGGAATCTGCGGCGGCTATCAGATGCTGGGGCAGAAGCTGCTTGATCCGGATGCGGTGGAGAGCACAGAGCCGGGAGAAAGCGACGGGCTCGGTTATCTGCCGCTGTCGACGGTATTTTTGCAGCATAAAACCACCGTCCGGGTGCATGGTGTACTCGCCGCCGGACATCCGCTGCAGTTAAGCGGAGCTGCTCCGGCAGATGCCGCTTGTACCGCTGTCAGCGGATACGAGATTCATATGGGAACAACAGCAAATCATGATTCTGCAGCGGTACGCAGCCTGTTCAGACTGGCGGGGGAGGACGGGCAGGAGCTGCCTGAAGGCTGGGGGACGCCTGACGGCAGAATCTGGGGAACCTATCTGCACGGCCTGTTCCATAATGATGAGCTGCGCCGCCGCTGGCTGGACGGTATACGGGAAGCCAAAGGATTAACGCCGCTGGCTGTTACCTTCTCTGCGGCCGCGCTGCGTGAGCAGGAGTTCGACCGGCTGGCTTCATCTGTGCGGGAGAACCTGAATATGGAGGCTGTATATACAATAATGGGCCTGCCCGGAAAAGAGGGATAGCGATGTTCATGGCCATACTGCTGTTTATAGTGGCCGGACTGGCCGAGATCGGCGGAGGGTATCTGGTCTGGCTCTGGCTGAGGGAGTCCCGCCCGCTATGGTACGGGATTACAGGCGCAATCATCCTGATTGCCTATGGGATTATCCCTACTATCCAGAAGTTTCCATCCTTCGGCAGAGTGTACGCAGCATACGGCGGTGTGTTCATTGTGCTGGCAGTCCTGTGGGGCTGGCTGGTCGACAAAAAAACACCGGATATGTATGACTGGATCGGCGCTGCCATCTGCGTAGTCGGAGTCTCAGTCATACTGTGGGCACCTAGAAGCTGATTATATTACTGTAGGTCGCTGCCTATTGAGTGCTTAACCAATCAAAGTTTGCAACGCTAACCGGCATATGGCAGAAATATTATGCAGCCTTGTAACGGACTGAAATGACCTTATTCCCCGCTAAAATCCTGTTTTTACAACCTAACGGACCTCAGCGTCCTTATTTGGCTATATTGGGAAGAAAAACGCCTGCCAGGCAGTCAATAAGAGCGCTACGGTCCGTTAGCTGGGGCAAACTGAAAAAACGGAGATAATAAGGTCGCTACGGTCCGTTAGAATTCAGAACAGCAGTAAGCCGCAAAAGTTCGCGGCCGGCTATCAGAATCAGCAGTAAGCCGCAATAAATAGCGGTCAGCCCTATCCCGCTAGCGGCACAAATACACTGGCTGGCTAGGCAGAGGCTGCATGCAGAGCTTACAAAAAAGCAGCGGGGTATTCTGGAACGGTTGTACAACCATTCCTCTATCGACAATCGCAACTAAAAAGGACCCTCTGGAAGCTCGCCGCCAAGCGGCGCTTTCAGAGGGTCCTTTATTATTAAATCTTAAACTGGGCGACAGCCCGCTGGAGCTTGACAGCCTGCTCGTGCAGATGCTCTACAGTCAGCGAATTGCTCTCCAGCTCCTGATGCTGCCGTGAGGAGTCTTCAGCAAGCGAATCAGCAATGGTCTGTGACACGGCTGTAATCTGTGCCGATTCTTCAACAGAGGCACTGACTTCCTCGGTGCCGGCGGAGATTTCCTGGGTTGCGGCAGAGACGGACTGGATGCTGTGGCTGATGCTCTGAATCAGAATGAGCAGGTGATTGAAGGCGTCTCCCGCAGCAACAACCTTGCCGACCCCGGAGGAAACTTCTGCGTTCACGTGGTTCATTTCCTCAACCGAACGGTTCATATCCTCCTGCAGGCTGAGCAGGAACTCACGGATCTGCTCATTGGATTGCTTCGACTGCTCGGACAGCTTGCGGACCTCTCCGGCGACAACGGCGAAGCCCCGCCCATGCTCGCCTGCACGGGCCGCTTCAATCGAAGCGTTAAGTGACAGCATTTGAATCTGCTTCGTAATCTCGGTAATTCCCTGAACCACTTCGCCGATCATCTGGGAACGTTCACTCATGATACGGAACTGCTCAAGTGAATGTACGGAGACCTGCTCAACCTGGCGCATTTGCTCAACGGCACTCCGTGCGGTTTCATTCCCGCCGGCCGCTTCCTGCGAAGCCTCGCTGATCTGCTCGGTCACTTCGCCGGCAGCGGCAGCGATATGCTGGATGCCGACATTGATTTCTTCCATCGCCTTGGAATTCTCTAAGGCGCTGGCCGCGATGGTTGCGCTGCCCTTGCTGATCTCAGTCACCGACTCGGCGGAACGTTCAGCCATTGTGTTCAGTACCTCGACACGCTTCTTCAGATCATTGGCATCGGCTACAACGGTATTGGAAGTTTCCAGTACCTGGCCGATCATATCCTTTAGCTTGTGCCCCATGCTGCGGAAGCTTTCCGACAGCTGGCTGACCTCATCGTTCCCTTTGATAATCAGCTCCTGGGTGAAATCGCCTTCTGCCAGCTTATTGCTGTATGCCGTGAGCTGGGTGAGCGGACGGGTAATCCGGCGGCTCATGAAGTAGGCGGCCGAGAGTCCGACAATCAGCGAGGCCAGCGTAATGGCAACACTGGTCCAGACAATGCTGTCTATTTTATCCTGAACAAAACCTACATCGTAACTCACACCAATCAGCATCGTGCCGCCGGGAACTCCGACATACGCGGTTCTATGTATACCATGACTGTCACTGTATGTATCGCTGACTCCTGATTTTCCTTTCGAGGCCTGCTCCATTACGGGGGTTACGGCAAGATTATCGCCGGCTTTCAGCTTGGAATCCTGATCGGCGGTCAGTACAGTAGCTTTGCCTTCGGCAAGGTTGATCAGGAAGATGGTTTCCACGTCATGCTGTGTTCTTTTTTCCCGGAAATAGAATTTCAGATTGCTTGCGGCCTGTTCACTCTTGTTAAGCGTCTGCTGGGCGTGTGTAGCGTTCATTCCCTTGTATGAATCCTGGGCGGCTGCAGTCAGAAGCTTGTTAATCTGCGGCATTACGTAGCTGTCGATGGTACTCATGGAGATAAAGTAGAAGCTGATACTTAGCACAAGCGACGTTAGCAACAATACCGCAAACAAAAGAAGTGTGAACTTGCGGCTGATCGAATTTTTAAAGCGTACCATTTCATTCTCTCCTTCGTGGTTAAGATGCATAGCATATCCCGCTGCAATGCCTCACAATGATAGCAGGCACAATATATTCCGTCGGTAGGGTCATATATGAGGATATCGGTTTCAGAAATGCAATTGATAACTATTCTATAGAATTAACCCCCGGTTGAATAGTGAAAAATACAACAATAATGCAGAATTTTCTGAAAAATTTTATAAATTTCGAATGCGAACGTTGATTTTTGAAAATATGCAGAGAAATTGTTGAATTTGCTGGAAACAAAATTTCATGGCTTGTAAGCTTTTATTGTGGTAGAGTAGAAATGTTTTGTTCCGGCATAACATCATAACCGCGGTTCGTAACCATCCCGCGTAACCAAAACTAGGAGGATTTACAGATAAATGTTTAATTTGCTGTGGGGAATATTGTTTGTTATTGTCAATTTTGCCTTTTTTCTGATCTGCTACCGGCTGTTCGGCAAAAAGGGCCTCTATGCCTGGGTTGGAGTAGCGACTGTCATTGCCAACATTCAAGTAGCCAAAACAATCGAAATGCCGTTTGGCATTGTAATGACGCTCGGCAATACGATGTATGTCACGCTGTATATGACCAGCGACCTGCTGAATGAGAAATACGGCAGAGCTGAAGCGCGTAACGCAGTCTGGTTCGGCTTCTTCACGCTGCTGATGACGACGGCGATTATGCAGATGGTGCTTGTCTTTGAGCCGCAGGAGACGGATATCGCGCAATCGTCGCTTGAGACGATCTTTGGCATGATGCCGCGCCTCGCGCTGGGCAGCCTGACGGCTTACTTCATCAGCCAGTTCCTGGATGTACGCCTCTATTCCTGGATCAGAAAGTACTACGGCAGCTCGCGCCAGCTGTGGATCCGCTCGAACGGCAGCACAATGATCAGCTCGTTTGTGGATACGCTGATTTTCTGCACCATTGCTTTTGCCGGGCTCTATGATCTGAAGGTGTGGACGGAGATTCTGCTGACAACCTATTTGTCCAAATTCCTGCTGACCGGCGCAGGCACGCCTATCCTGTATATTGCCCGTTCCTTCAGCTTTGCTGAAGAGACCGGAAGCCGCAAGGATGCCGGAGCCGGACTTGATGCATAAAAGAATAAATTCACCGCATATATAAAAAAGCAGCAAGCCCCCGGAAAAGGGCTTGCTGCTTTTTTTTTGTCCGGCTGCGGTGCAGCGGGACCGCCGCTGCCTACAGATGAAGAACTGTCAGCTCCTTGGGGAAGCTGGTCAGGGTGACAGGACCTTCGGGGGTAATAAACACATCATCCTCAATGCGCACACCGCCCAGACCCGGTACATAGATGCCCGGCTCGACCGTGAACACATTGCCGTTCTCGATGATGTCGGTATTGAGGCCGTGCAGTGAAGGATATTCATGGGTGTCCATGCCCAGACCGTGTCCCACACGATGCATGAAGTATTCGCCGTAGCCTGCAGCTTCAATCACATCGCGCGCAGCTTTGTCCACAGAACCGAAGGTAGCCCCGGCTCTGGAAGCAGCGATTCCGGCCATATTGGCGGCCAGAACGGTATTGTAGATCTCAACCAGCCTGCTGTCGATATCCCCGACGGCAAAGGTACGCGTTATATCGGAGGCGTAGCCCGCCGCATATACGCCCATGTCGAACATCAGCAGATCGCCCGGCTGAATGATCCGGTCCCCTGGAACGCCATGCGGAAGCGCCGTGTTGGGCCCGGAGAGCACCATCGTATCAAACGAGGGGCCGGAGGCGCCGACCTTTTTCATCAGATATTCAAGCTCGGCAACCAGCTCAATCTCCGTTACTCCGCTCTTGATGTGGCTCAGCCCGCGGCGGAGTACTTCTTCAATCAGCTCGGCGGCGTGCTTCATCCGGCTGATCTCCTCCGGAGTCTTTCTGGCACGCATGGCCCGCAGCAGGGGACCGATATCGCTGAAGCTTCCGGCCGGAACGGCTGCCGACAGCAGCTCAAAGCGGCTTACGGAGAAATGCTCTTTTTCAATGCCGAGTGTTCCCGGTGCCTTGTCGCCAAAACGGGACTGAAGCAGCTCATACGGATTATCCGTGTCGCTGTGTGTCAGAATAGTCTGAACGGAGGAAGCTGCATGTGCAGCCTCACTGTCCAGCGCCGGAACAATCAGTACCGGCTCCTCGCCGCGGATCAGCAGCAGGCCGAGAAACCGCTCATGCGGGTTCGAGGCAAAGCCGGTCAAGTAATATACATGCTTGGGATCGGTGACGAGCAGTGCATCCAGCCCGTTTCCCGCCATTCCCTGCTCCAGACTTTTCAGAGCATCGTTCATTTAAGATTTTCCCCTTTCGTATAACTCTTCTAAACTGCACTTCAATTCTCTAATTATAGCAGAGATTCAGTCAATGTCCCGATAAGCGCCTGCGGACTGCCTTCATACACACCGCCGTGATAGCAGAGGATGGTGCGGACTGGCAGATCCTTCAGCTTCAGCAGGCTGCGCAGCGCCAGCGGCATATCGGGTGTGGCTGCATCCCATGGTCCGGCCAGCTCCCCGCCCAGAACACGCAGCTCATCGGCAGCAAGCAGCAGCTCCTGCTCCCGCAGGTAGAGGCAGATATGTCCCGGTGTATGCCCGGGAGTATGAATAATCTCAAGACCGCCGCCCCAGGGCAGACGTTCAGCATCCTGAAGCTCTTCGATTTCCGGCAGCTGCTTCAGCTGCTCCAGAAAGCGCTCGAACATCTCCCGGCGTTCCGGCGGCAGCTGGGCAATCCGTTCCGGGGTCATTTTGAGCATCGGCTGGCTACCGCTGATGACCGGCAGATCCCCCGGATGGGCGAACAGCCGGACGCCGGGGAATTCACGGGCAAGTGCCGGAAGGTTCCCGATATGGTCTGTATCCTGATGAGTAAGAATAATCCGCTTCAGGCTGGAGGGGGCTTCGCCTGCTTCCTCAATGGCCTGAATCAGGGCTTCATACTGGTCGAACATGCCGGTGTCAATCAGCGTCAGTCCGTCTTTGTCTTTAAGCAATACAGGATGCACGTGGGATTCTCCCAGCGGTATAGTAAGCACAATAACATTCGGTCTGATCTGCATGGATAGCTCCGGGAACTTCTCCCGGACTCACCTCCTGAAAGTTTTGGGGCTATTCTTTTCTTAAACCCCTGATATAATGTAACATTATCTTAGAGCAACTGCCTGGAAAAGGCCAGGCCGGGACTGAAGCCGGCAGGGTCCTGTGCAGGGGAGGGGAATGAGCGGCTATGCATGGCAAAATTGTGCTCGTCACCGGCGGCAACTCCGGTATGGGACTGGCTACAACGATTGAAATGGCCCGCCGGGGCGCGAAGGTGGTTATGGCTTGCCGCAGCAGGACGCGCGGCGAAGCAGCTGTGGCTGAAGCCCGGCGCCGGAGCGGGTCGGAGGACATTACGCTGATGCTGTGTGATCTTGCCTCCTTCCAGAGTATCCGCAGCTTTGCGGGAGAATTTCTGGAGGCCTATCCGGTGCTTGATGTGCTGATCAACAATGCCGGAGTTGTCACTGTTAAGCGTGAGCTGACGGCAGACGGCTACGAGATGGATTTTGGCGTCAATCACCTGGGGCATTTCCTGCTTGCCAATCTGCTGCTCGGAGCGCTGAAGAAGGCTGAACAGGGGAGGATTGTTGTGGTCGCCTCCGGCGCCTACAAGATCGGCAGGCTTTATCTGGAGGACCACACGCTGTCGCGCGGCTTTAACCCGGCCAAGGCTTATGCCCGCTCCAAGCTGGCTAACATCCTGTTTACGCGTGAGCTGGCTGCCCGCCTGCAGGGTACTGCGGTTACGGTAAATGCAGTGCACCCGGGAGCTGTCGGAACAAGCATCGGAGTGAACCGGGAGACCGGCTTCGGCCGTTCGGTGCTGAAGCTGCTGTCGTACTTTTTCCTGACCCCTGAGCAGGGTGCGGATACAGCCGTTTATCTGGCAACGGCACCGGAGGTCAGCGGCGTGAGCGGACAGTACTACTACCGCCGCCAAATTCAGGAGCTGTCGCCGAGAGCGGCAGATGCGAAAGAAGCGGCACGCCTGTGGCAATGGAGCTTGGGGCACACCGGATTGGAGCAGTAGACGACCCAAGGGTAGTATAATAAGAGATGTACAGATTATTAATGCACCAAGATCATTAGTTACAATGATATAGATAATAACTAGGGGGAAGAGTCGGATGGCCTTGAACAGTTACAGCATAGAAGATGCATTACTTGAGGATTTAGAGGCAATCGTGGAGATTTATAACTCAACTGTAGCAGGGCGTATGGTTACTGCAGATCTGGAGCCTGTGAGCGTAGAAGACCGTCTGAAATGGTTCCATGAGCACAACAGCCATCACCGTCCGCTATGGGTATTGAAGCATGAGAATGAAATTGCTGCCTGGTTCAGCTTTCAATCCTTCTACGGGCGTCCCGCATATAACGGAACCGCTGAGGTCAGCGTCTATGTGAATCAAAAATTCCGCGGCAAGGGAGCCGGCAGCATTTTGCTGGCCAAGGCGCTGGAGGAATGTCCGCGCCTTGGCCTCCAGAATCTGGTTGGTTTTGTGTTCGGCCATAATGAGCCGAGCCTTGCCCTGCTGCGGAAGTTCGGGTTCAAGGATTGGGGGCTGCTTCCGGGTGTTGCCGTAATGGACGGCATCCCGCGTGATCTGGTTATCATCGGACGCAAGCTGTAGCCGCCCAAGGCTGTGTAAAGAGCAGCCTGCTTCCCGGAGGAAGGCTGCTTCTACTGCGGCGGGCATTCAGCGGAGTCGATCCAGGCGTCTGACCACTTTTCCAGATCACGCATGACGGATTCCAGACCCCGGCCTTTATCGGTCAGGGAATATTGAATCCTTACAGGTGTTTCGGGAAAGACTTCACGCAGCACGATGCCTTCCTGTTCAAGCTCCTTAAGCCTCTCAGACAAGAGCCGGCCGCTGACTGGCAGCGCAGCTTCGATCGTACTGAACCGCTGCGGCCCCTGGAGAAGCTGATAGATGATTAAGCCCGTCCAGCGTCTGCCGATAATATCCATGCTTTTTTGCAGCTTTGGACACAGGTCTACGGATTTCATAAGGCTCACCTCTTACCTTACATTATAAACGGAAAGACTACCTGCTAAAACAAAGGTGAAGTAAATACAGAAGCTGAAAGGACGATTACAATGGCCAAAAAGAAGCAGAATACCGGCGCTCCGCGCCCCGCTGCGACGGATGCTCCGGCTACACTCAAGGACTTGCTGAGCAGTGATGTATTGAGCAAGCTGAAGGCGCAGTCGGATGCGCTGAAGGCAGAAGAACAGGATAAAAAGGAAGCTGTACGCAAAGCTGCAGAGGATCAGCGCAAGGCTGAGCAGAAGCGGCTGGAGAACGATTTTGCCCATCTTTTGGAGAACAGCAATCAGGATTGGCACAAATTTAAATAATTTTTTACCGGACTGTCGGGTTGACAATTTACACCAGCGCCGATTATATTGGGTTTACTAAGAACAGAAGGGAGGCCGACGGGTCATGATTGGAACAAATGTACAGACACTGCCGCTAAGCCAGATCACAACCGCATATGAACCATCTGATCCCAGCGCCTTCGTCCGGGAGACATGATGCGCAGTTGTGCTCATCTGTCTCAATCGAAATAAGGATATGCTTTGAGCCGGCGCAGCCCGGAGCCTCAAGCTATCCTGCCTTACCTGGAGCCGTATGATCAGAAACTGATCTGCGGCTCTTTTTGTTGTATCTAAACCTGAGAGGAAATGAAAATATAAATGAATAACATTAATCAGCAAGCGGGCTATGAGCCCCGCTATAAACATGAGGTGGCTCTTCCCGGCGGCGACCTCAAGGTATATGCCAGCGAGCAGCTGTTTGGCTCCCTGGATTATAAAGTGCTTGAAATGGCCAATAACAATCTGCAGATTCCCGGTATTGAATATATGAGTTATACACCCGATGTACATGTAGGTGTCGGAACCTGCATTGGGACAACTGCTGTATGGGACGCTGCCTCGGGCTATGTCTCGCCGTCCATCGTGGGCAGCGACATCGGCTGCGGCATGCGGGTGCATCTGACCAATCTGCACAAGGATGATCTGCGCGAGGTGAAGCTGCGCCGCAAGCTGGTGCGTGCGATCGAGAGATACCTGCCGATGGAGCAGCAGCAGCGCGGCCATTATGGTGATATCCGCCTGGAGAATATTGTCCGCAAAGGCCTGCAGGGCCTGCCGAACAAATATATGCCAGACAGCTATACGCCCAAGAAATCGAGCGCGCTGTCGCATGTCGAGATTAAGCGGCTCGGCTTTGACGAGGAGATTCTGAACGAGCTGCCGGATATGGCCTGGCACCGCGGCCACCGCCAGCTTGGTACACTGGGCGGCGGGAATCACTTCGTAGAAATTCAGGCGATTGAAATTGCTGAGGAGCAGCGGGCCGTAGCCGAAGCCTGGGGCCTGAAGGACGGGCAGATTGCCGTGATGATTCACTCCGGCTCCCGGGCCTGGGGCGGGATGGTGAACCAGTTCTGTACGCCGGCCTTTGCCAAGGTCATGGGCCAGCTGGGACTCGGGAGCGCCGACCCGCGGCTGATTTATGCCCCGCTTGCCCACCCGCAGGCCCAGCGTTACGTCAATCTGATGTACTCCGCGCTGAATTATGCGGTGGTGAACCGCCACCTGATTGCTTACGGTGTGCGTGAAGCTTTCCGTGATGTGTTCGGCACCAAATGCGAGCTGCGGACGCTGTACGACCTGATGCACAACTATGCCTGGGAGGAAAAGACGTCCTCCGGCACGAAGTTTGTACACCGCAAAGGGGCGACCAGGGCTCTGCCGGCCGGTCATCCGGATAACCCGGCTGTCTATGCCGCAACCGGCCATCCTGCGCTCATTCCCGGCTCAATGGGAACTGCGTCGTACATCATGGTCGGGCAGAGCGGCGGAGAAGAAAATTACTACTCCATCTGCCACGGGGCAGGCCGCATCCGTTCCCGCTCAGCCACGAAACGGCTGGTGTCGGTCCAGGAATTTTCCCGTTCGCTTAATGTCGGCAGGGAGGATGAGATCGTAGTAAATCAGCATTCCCTGGAATCTATTATTGACGAATCCCCTCAAGCCTATAAGAATGTAGATGAGATCATAGAAAGCGTTACGGGCGCCGGCCTGGCTGCTGTGGTAGCCAAATGCAAGCCGCTCGCAGCGATAAAGGGGACGAAATAGGATGAAGCAGGAGTATGAGAAGCAGGCTGTAGTTTTTCCTTATGATGCAGGTGCCGGCGGTCTGATCAAGGGCTATGACGTCTATGCCCGGCTCGTTGACGGTATTCTTGAAGCCCTGTATACACGCTATAATGTCCGCTATGAGCTGTACGCCAGCGATGATCCGAACAGTGAGTACTGGAAGCTGCTGCAGGATGATGTGCAGTCAGGCAACCCGGAGGTTGAGCATGTTGCGCGGATTTTTGACCGGCTGGAGGACAGGACCTTCGTATACGACGATGACAAGGAGCAGCCGGAGTACAATATTCATCTGTCGATCCGCAATAATGTACTGGCCTATCCGTCGATGGGTGTAGCGCTCGCCCGGGTGCCTGTATTCCAGGAAAACGGCATTAATTTTCAGGATTTTGTATTCGCCGCATCGGATGCGCAGCTGCAGGCTTTTCTCGGCAATGTGCGCAGACGGCAGCGGGAGCAGAACATCAATAAGGTGACAGTGTTTACCGACCGCCGTAACGGGGTCTGCCGTGAGGATGAGCCGATTACCCGGGCCGCCTCCCGTGAGGAGGTCGTGCTGGATGCCGCCGTCAAGAAAGAAATCTACCGTTCACTGGACCAGTTTTTTGATGCGGACCGCAGCTTTTATGTCAAATATGATATCCCGTACAAAAGAGGCATTCTGCTCTACGGTCATCCCGGCAACGGCAAGACCACGCTTGTAAAATCCATCGCCGGCAGTGTGCCCGGTCCTGTAGTGTACTGGCAGATTACCGAGTATACCAGCAGCGAGTCGGTAAATGAGGTGTTTGAGGCTGCGGCCCGGCTTGCACCGATGGTGCTGGTCATAGAGGATATTGACTCGATGCCGCAGGAGGTCCGTTCCTTCTTCCTGAATACACTGGACGGGGCGACCTCCAAGGAAGGGATTTTTCTGATCGGAACGACCAACTATCCGGACAAAATCGACCCCGGCCTCATGAACCGCGCCGGGCGCTTCGACCGGGCCTATGAGATCAAAATGCCGAATGAGGCGCTGCGGCTGGAGTTTCTGCGGCTGCGCGGCTTCTCCGCTTTTGCCGGTGAGGAAGGGGTCAGCCTGGCTGCCCGCCTGACCGCGGACTTCTCGCTCACCCAGCTCGGTGAGCTGTATGTCAGCGCTGCACTGGAGTGGCATGAGAACGGCACCGCCGATGTCGAGCAGCTTGTCCGGGGCATGCGCGGCGAGCTGGATAAGGGCCGCAAGCGGGAGTGGCTGCGGGATGCCTCCTCCACGATCGGATTTTACTGAACCTCTGCTGTATAGTTTGAGCCATGACGGCCGCTGAAGGTTAAGCGGCCGGCCATGGCTTTTTATTGTTGAGATATTTGTTTGGGGAAATCTGTAACTTTTGGGTTGCTGAAACGTGGTTAGTTTGAGGGGGGAGGGCATGAAGCCGGATTCGCTGGATCATCACTACCAGAGTTATGTTCACGATATTTACCGTTATTTGTACGCCCTCTGCCGCAATCACCACCACGCCGAGGATTTGACACAGGAGACGTTTTACCGGGCCTATTTGTATCTGGAGGATTGCCGGGAGGAGCGGATCAAGCCCTGGCTGTTCCGGGTGGCCTACAATGCTTTTATTGATCACACGCGCAAAGCGCGCCGCAGCATCCCGACAGAAGAAGGCTACTTCAATACGCTGCCGCACCCCGAAACAACGGAAGAGGTATTTATGCGCGGGCAGAGGATTGAAGCGCTGGTTGACTCCATCGGCAGGCTTCCGGAGGCGCAGCGCCATGCGCTGCTGCTGCATGATTTTCACGGAATCGCTTATAAGGATGCAGCGGCCATCATGGAGGTCAGCCTGCCGCAATACAAAATACTGATCTTCCGGGCGAGGCAGAAGCTGCGGGAAGAGGAGCGGAGGAGAAGCGGACATGAGTGAAGAGTTTAAAGAAAGGCTGCGCAAATACAGCGAAGGCAGCCTGCCAGAGACAGAGCAGGCGGAAATGGAGCAGGAGCTGGAAAAGCTGGAGGCCTATCAGGGCTATCTGGATGAGCTGATGGAGCAGGAAGAGGAGCAGTCTGCACAGAAAGCTGCATGGAGGTCCGGCCGGATGACGGCACAAGACGGAGACAAATCGCCGCTAAAAAAAAAAAAGAAGCCGTCATCCAGTGAGAAGCGGATTATCCGCAGGGGCAAGTGGAAGGCGCGCATATCTAATGCCATGACTGTACTTTCAGCCTTTCTGGCTTTTACGGTCATCAGCTCGATCATAACGGCTATTTATTACAGCACCGGAGACCGGGGAGTAACGTACGGGGATGTCATCTCTTCAGCAATTGCAGTTTCGAGTCCCAATACAGTCGTGCATTTAAATGCCAATGCCAAAACTTTTTTCAGAATGAATTATTCAGGAAGACTGCTGAAGCAGGTCGGAAGTGATCAGGTCGATGCGGGCAGCTACTCTACCCGGATGCTGTTCGGGCTTGGGGGAGTCGGAACCTATAACTGGACCGATGAGCGTACTTCCCGCCAATTTTTCACTTATCCGCAGGACGGCCAATCCCAGGGTATTGACGATAGTGAGCAGTGGGAGCGTCTTGATAAGCTGCCGGAGGGTACGGTGGCCGAGGCTTATCTTTCTCTCGACCAGCTGTACAGCACAGATGAGCTGCTGAAAAAGCTGGAGCCGCTGAATGTGCTGCCCGTATGGTTTGCTGTGGATGATGGCCTAAGTACAGACAACCCTGTGGTAACCAGCCCGCTGGGCTTCCCTTATCAGCCGATCTGGCATGCTAAAGATATGACCATACAGTCGACTACAACAGAGAAGCGGGGCTGGTTCAGCAGTGTAACCTCCCGCTCCTCCAGTTCACCTTCCGTTGAAGCTTACGGCAGCAGCGGGCTCCGTGAGAAGAACTTTCTTGATACGCTGCGGCTGCTGAAGGAATATAAACTTCTGTCTGGTAACGCAGGATTGTTCTCAGACTTGGACGAATCGTTAAGTTATATTGAGAAGAACGGGGTCCAGCTATACGGCGTGGTTGTTACAGGGCCGGTCAAGGAGCTGCTGGGGCTGCAGGAGGATGCCTGGATCAGCCATATCCGGATCGGTGAGGTGCGGCTGTGGAACTGGCGGGACTGAAGTTGAGCTAAGGCTGGTGCAACAGGGGCATACCTTTCGCGAAAAGGGTGTCCCTGTTTTGCTGATGATAGCGCTTTACTTGCTTCTGCCTGCTGCAAATCGTACAATAATCTGAAAATATGCATTCGCTGAAGTCATGATAGACTCACAAGATTTTTATGCAGATTATGCAGATTAGGAGCTGAATCAATGAAAATAGGAGTTGTATCGGATACCCATTTATCGCGGGCGGCCAAGGCACTGCCACAGGCGCTTGTAGAGGAATTCCGCCATGTCGACCAGATTCTCCATCTTGGCGACTGGGTGGCTATGGAGATTTATGACCTGCTGGCTGAGCTTGCTCCTGTAGAGGGGATTGCCGGCAATAACGACGGTCCGGAGATTATCCGCCGGTTCGGAGAGCAGAAGATCGTTACCCTGGACGGGGTGCGGATCGGACTGATCCACGGGCATGCCCCGTACTCCCGCAAAGGAACCGACGGCAACGCGCTGCTGGCCTTTGAAGGTGAGGAGGTGGACTGCATCCTGTTCGGCCATTCCCATCAGCCGCTGATGCGCAGGGAGAATGGCGTCCTGCTGTTCAATCCCGGTTCGCCCACCGACAAGCGGCGCGAGAAGCAGTATTCTTTTGGAATACTGGATATTGAAAACGGCAAGATCAGCGCCCGGCATGTCTTCTACGACTCCAGGGAATAGCCGAGGGCCGGAGCTTTTGTCCAAATGATCTGTCATTCTCTCCATGGCAGTGCTGCGGCGGTTATTTTAGAATTCCATTATAACAAGCCGCAGCGGCGAAAAGAGGGAACCAGAATGGAAGCCTATCGTTTGGAACAGGCGAATTGGCAGGATGCGGAGCTGATTGCCCCGCTATTCAATGAGTACAGGGTGTATTACGGGCAGCAGCCCGATCCCACAGGAGCTTTGCAGTTTATACAGGATAGGCTTAAGGCAGAAGAGTCGGTCATTTTTATGGCTGTAGCGGATAAGGATGGCAGCAGGCAGGCCGGCGGCTTTGCACAGCTATATCCGTCGTTCTCGTCGGTGACCATGCAGCGGCTGTGGGTGCTGAACGATCTGTATGTAGCGGAGCATTTGCGCGGGCAGGCTCTGGGCAAGCTGCTGCTGGCAGGTGTGCGAGAGTATGCTTGGAGTACGGGGAGCAAGGGGCTGACGCTGACCACGATGACGGATAATATCCGGGCACAGCGCCTGTATGAGGCTCAAGGGTACGTTAGGGATGAGGAATTCTATACGTATGATCTTATTTTTAAATGATAGCTTCAAGTAAGGAGAATAGGCGTGGATAACAGCAGTAAATTAGCAGTGTTTTTTGATCTGGATGATACGCTGTACGACCATCTGGTGCCGTTCCGTGAAGCAGTGCGCGAGGTGCTGGCGCCGGATGAGGGCAGTCTGGATTACGCGGAATTATTTTATACGGTACGGCATCATAGCGATCTGCTCTGGCCGAAGTATCTCAGCGGTGAGCTTGAGCTGGAGGAGACGCGGGTGCTGCGGCTGGAGCTGGCTTTTGCCGAATATGGCATAGCGCTTAGCCGGGAGCAGGCGGAACGTGTACAGGCGGCCTATATCGGGCGGCAGTACACCATTGAAATGATCGACGGCGTGGAGGAGCAGATCCGGCGCTTCCAGGCTCTCGGTCATAAGGTAGGGGTTATCACCAACGGGCCGAAGGAGCATCAGACGAACAAGCTGCGGGGCCTCGGCATCGACAAGCTGATTCCGCCGGAGATGATCTTCATTTCGGATGCGGTCGGACTGGCGAAGCCGGACCCGGCGATTTTCAGGCATGTCAATGAGACTACAGGAACTACCCCGGACAACTCGCTGTATGTCGGCGACACGTGGGATAACGATGTGGTAGGCGCATTGTCGGCTGGCTGGAAAGTATGCTGGTACAACCCGCGCGGCAGACAGCCGCGTACGGAGCATGTGCCGAGTTATATTTTTGCAGATTACAAGGAGTTCAGCAGACTTCCCTTGATTTGAGGGGCTGGCGGAATACAAAGATAACAGTAAGCGGCGGAGGCTGGGCTCCGGCGCTTTTTTGTGTTATCTATAAATACTTTAAGCCTGAGCTTATATATGAGGCCTTTCTGTTGGGCTTGGGTATGAATCCATATAGCTGCACTTTCTGCAATTAAAACCAGCGGATATCAGCGTTTTCATCATATAGCTGCATTTTGTATAACTAAATAAACCCGAAACAGCAAAAATCAGCATTATCCCCTTTTTTAGTTGCAGAGAGTGCAGTTAAACGGCAGATGCGGTGAAAAACAGGTGTTTTAATTGTATAAACTACACTTAAAGCTATATTTCTTAATTTGGAGATATTGCTGTTTTGGAAGGGGGGGGACTTAGAGCGAGGTTTTGGGCTCCGGGCGCTATGCCTCTGGAACTTTACTCTTAACTTCATGTAAGAAAATTTTGACAGCATGATAGAAAGCATACCCTCAACAGAGTCATTAATTGTAAAATAGAGTAAAATTATAGAACAAGGAAAGGTTCGCTGACCAATGAAAAAGAGTAACCCGGCCCCGTCATCGCCCTTGCAAAGATCAGGCAGGAACAAACTCAAAAAGAAAAGTAAGCGCAGAAGAAAGGCATGGCTCACGGTTCTGGCGTTTATTTTTATTGCAGGAAGCCTGTCCTTTATATTCCGCAAGGAAGTAATGATGTTCGGTTTTGACCATGTGGTTGCCCCGGCCGCTCGGGGTACACTTAAAAATTCATATGTTCCGCTCAAGAATAACAACGGTGAGTCGGAGGCGGCTTCAACCAGGCTGGAGCAGAGTCCGCCATTCGCTTTATTGCTGCTTGGCACAGATCAGCGGGGGAAGGAGAACGGGCTATCCGATTCCATTATTTATACAGTAGTCCGGCCCAAAGATAATAAAGTCCTGTTCGTTTCAATTCCGCGGGACTCCTACACCAGAATTGTCGGGGCAGAAGATATCAAAGGGGCAAGAAAAAACACGAAAATTAATGCAGCACATTCGTACGGAGGAGCACAAATGAGTGTGGATACGGTTGAGAATCTGCTGGATGCACCGGTAAATTATTATGCAACGATTAATTTTAGCGGATTGGTAGAGGTGGTTGATGCAATAGGAGGGGTGGAACTGCCTATCACCAAGGTGATCGAAAACAAAAACCCGGCGCATGAGAAGCTTCGCATTGAGCCTAATAAGCCTATTTATTCGGGTAAGGAAGCCCTGATGTATGTAAGGTATCGGGAGGATTCGGATTTCAAGCGGACAGAAAGACAGAGAATATTCCTGAAGGCAGTTCTGCAGCGGATGAAAAATATAAGTAATATCGCTAATATCAAAGAAATTATGGGGGTTGCCGGAGATCACTTCAAAACAAATATGAGGGCAGATTTCATGCTGGATCTGGCGAAGGAGGTTATCTTTGAAAGCGGCACTCCGCAGATTAACAGCCATATGCTCCAGGGAACCGATAAGCGGACGGATCAGTGGTACTATATTTTGGATGAGGAAGATGTGCAAAGCACTCACGATTTGATTGAGCTATGGCTGAATCCGGACACGGCGGCAGGTGAATTGCTTGCAGAGGATAGCGACGGTTAGGGGGAAGGAAAAGAAAAGGAGGGGGCTGAGCGCCTCCTCCTTTTTGCATGGTAAGAATATAAGGTTAATCTGCGAAGCTATACGTCGGATCAGTCAGCTGCAGCCGTTCGCGGATACCGGCCGTAGCATAGATCTTGTTGTCATCGGTAATAAAGAATGCCTCGACATCTTCAGGAAGTGATTCCAGATATGCCATGCCTTCCTCCAGGCCCATCAGGAATACGCCGGTGGACAGGGCATCCGCATCTGTTGCATTCGGACTCATAATGGTAATGCTCTTCAGCCCGTTCTGGGACGGGAAGCCGGTACGCGGGTCCAGAATGTGGTGATAACGGACACCGTCCTGCATGAAGTAACGCTCGTATACCCCGGAAGCGTCAATAACCTCATCAGAGATTTTGATTGTGCCCAGCTGCGTGCCGCGGCTCTGGTCCGGGTCCTGCAGGCCGATATTCCACTGGGAACCGTTAGGCTTGTTGCCAAGGGCGATAATGCTGCTGCCGCCCAGATTAATCATCGCGCTGTCCAGTCCCTGCTCCTTCAGATAATCGGCAATCCGGTCAGCGGCGTAGCCTTTGCCGATTCCGCCCATATCCAGCACCATGCCTTCTCTGGCGAGCTTGATGGTCTTGGCTGATTCATCAATGATAATATCCTTATAATTAATCAGGCTCTTGGCCGCGTCAATATCTGCCTGGTCAGGCACATGCTCGCCGCCTTCCCCGATCGCCCACAGGTCCACCAGCGGCCCGATCGTCGGTTCATACAGCCCGTCCATATCTTCGGCATATTTAATGGATTGCTTTACAATATCAATGGTTTCGTCGGATACAGCTACTGCTTCCTTGCCGGCAGCCTGGTTCACGGCATACAATTCACCGTCTTCCTTCGTCCGGCTGAACTGGGTATCCATCCGCTCCAGCATGCTCTGGATATCATCCATATTCTGCTGGGTAGCATCGTTGCCGAATATCTTGATGTTTACAACGGTATCATAGATATAAAAAGTCTGCGCCAGCGCTTTGGTGCCGCCTTCTTCGGTTACGGTTGCGCCTCCCGGGGTTTCGGTTGCAGCGGTATTGCCGCTGCCATCCCCTTTGCCGCCGACGACAAGCCAGATGACGACAGCCGCAATAATGACCAGACCGGCCAGAATAAGCAGTGATTTTTTGTTTTTAAACATATTCCACCATCCATAAATGTAGTTTCTAGATCACATCCTTCTTATCATACCCCAGAAAGAATGGCAATGGATACTAATTTCATGACATTTTACAGATAACATCGCACAGGCTAATTGATAAACAGTTGGATATTTAAGATGAAGAATAAATAAATTTTTAAATAAGGTGTTGTCTTCTTCCCGCAGACATGGTAAATTACATATTGACCGAATGACCAAAAAATGAATTTAGTCAATTCTGGTGTTTTTCCAGAAGGAAGGGAGTCCAAGTCATGTCTATCGACCGCAAAGCGTTAATTCTTCAGGCGGCAACCAAGTCCTTTGTGCAGTTCGGTTATAAGGCGACCACGATGGAGCAGGTATCCAAGATTGCCAACGTCGGCAAAGGCACCATCTATACGTTCTTCAAGACCAAGGAAGAGCTGTTTGAGGAAATTCTGGACAAGGCCACACAGGAGTTAACCTCTGTCATGAACCGGATTGCCGCTGAGGAGGACACTTTTACACATAAGCTGTTTAATCTGCTCGATTCGATCCTTGAGTTCCGCTCCGATCATGAGCTGTTCGTGAAGCTGGCCCAGGAGGTACGTGACATCGGTACCGTCCAGGCGCTGGAAGGGGTAAAGCGGATGGAGGATTATGCGCTGGATTTTCTCCGGCAGCAGATTGAAACGGCGATCACCAGAGATGAAGTCAAGCCCTGCGATTCCAGTGTGGCTGCGTTTATGATTCTGCGCTTATACCTGGCGCTTACAACGGAATGGAACAAAGCCCATGAGCCGCTGGACGAGACCCGGATCAAGGAGCATATGATGCTGTTTATTTCAAACGGTATTCTCAAGTAAAGCTGAACATCCTAGCCTGAGAAGGGCTATTTTTTTCCAACAATTATGAATGGGTATGAAAGTTTTCATGCATTTACAAATTGAAGATTGAAGGTGAACCCTGTGAGAGCCATTAATGTATTCTGGAAAGATTTGAAAATACTGCTCGGGAAACCGATGCTGCTGATTACGCTGCTTGGTGTATCGGCCCTGCCGATGCTGTACAGCGGATTCCTCGTTGAAGGCTCCTGGGACCCTTACGGCAATACAGGCAAGCTTCCTGTTGCTGTAGTCAACCTGGATAAGGGGGCGCAGTACGAGGGCAAGACGATGGAGGTCGGCAATGATTTTGTGGACGAGTTAAAAACAAACACCGATTTCAACTGGAAATTTGTTGATGCGGCCGAAGCTGAAGACGGTATGGCGCACAACCGCTATTATATGACCATTACGATCCCGGCGGATTTTTCGCAAAATGCGACTACCCTGACTCAGGAGAAGCCGGTGCAGTCGGAGATTATTTTTGAACCGAACAGCGATTATAACTTTGTCGCCGGACAGATCGGCAACAGTGCGATGAACAAGCTGAAATCGAAGCTGTCCGCGAAAATTACCGAGGCCTATACCCGCAGCATGTACGAACAAGTCGATACGATTGCCGCCGGGCTTGGAGACGCCGGCAGCGGGGCAAGCGAGCTGCAGGAAGGTGCGGACAAGCTGACAGACGGCCTGTCCACCCTGAAGACCAACCTGAACAAGCTGTCCAGCGGCACAACCGAGCTGCAGAGCGGACTGAAGCTGCTCTATAAAGGGGCAGGCAGCCTGAATAAAGGCACAGGCACGCTGACAGCCGGAACTGCCGACCTGGCCAGCGGCCTCAGCCAGCTCTCCAAGGCGGAGCAGCAGCTGCAGGCAGGCGCTGAGAAGTCGCAGAGCGGGGCTTCGCAGCTGGCCGCCGGGCTTGAGAGCGCCAAGGACGGCAGCGGCAAGCTGACCGCAGGGCTGACAGCCTCCGAGGCGGCGAGCGGCCAGCTTGCTACCGGCGCTGAGCAGGTGGCGGCGGGGCTGGAGCAGATGCTCGCAGCGACGCCGGAGCTGCAGGACAGCGAGCAGTTCCAGCAGCTGCTGGCTGCGAGCAAGCAGGTGGCCGCCGGCAGCGTGCAGCTGCACAGCGGCCAGGAGCAGCTGCTGGCGGGCAGCACGCAGCTGACGGAAGCGCAGCAGCAGCTGTACGACGGCGCTGCGGCCCTGAGCAGCGGCGGAACGCAGCTGGTCACCGGCCTCGGCACATTCGGCGACAAGCTGAATGATGCGGCCTCCGGCAGCAGCAAGCTGGCTGACGGTGCGGTGGCCCTGAAGCAGGGCGCTTCGCAGCTGGCTGAAGGGCTGACTAAGCTGGCCGGAGGCGTGGACGGCCTGTCCGAAGGCGCCGGCAAGCTGACGGACGGTGCCGGCGAGCTGCAGGACGGCTCCGGCAAGCTGGCCAGCGGCAGCGGTGAGCTGGCCCAGAAGCTGAACGACGCGGCAACGGAAACCGCCAGCGTCAACTCCAGCGATGACACGGTCAGCATGTTCGCTGAACCGGTCAAGCTGGTTGAGAACACCGACCGTAAGCTGGATCATTACGGGCTGGGCATCGCCCCGTATTTCTTATCGCTTGCGCTCTTTATGGGAGCTCTCGTGTTCACAACGGTATTCTCCCTGCGGGAATCCAGTGTGCCGGATGCTTCGCCTATGGGCCGGTTCGCCAGCCGTACGCTGATGTTCATCATGGTCAGTGTGCTGCAGTCACTGCTGGCTGATGCAGTCCTTCTGTATGGCTTGAAGCTGCAGGTGCAAAGCGTACCGCTGTTCTATCTGTTCACCCTGATTGTCAGCTTCACCTTTACCATGATCGTCCAGGCGCTCGTTACCTGGCTGGATAATCCGGGCCGCTTCCTGGCGATCGTGCTGATGATCTTCCAGCTGACCTCCAGTGCCGGCACCTTCCCGCTGGAGCTGCTTCCGCAGTGGATGCAGAAGGTGAATCCATGGCTGCCGATGACCCACAGCATCGTCGGCTACAAAGCAATCATTGCCAGCGGCGATTACGCCCTGATGCGCGAGCAGATCGTATATCTGCTGAGCTATGCCGTAGTATTCCTGTGCCTGACGTTCTTCTATTTCCTGCGCCAGAACGGCAAACGGACGAAGACTCCGGCTCAAGAGCTGACAGCCTGAATGAAATGAAAAACTCCCGCACGCCTGGTAAGGCGGTGCGGGAGTTTTTGTGTGCGGAGCGGCGGATGGCTGCGGGCAGCGCAGCTGTGGGGGAGGCGGCGTTCAGCAGGCTTACCTCTTGAAGGCAAGCGGGGTAGCATGGAAGACTCTTCAGCGCAGAGGTATGTAAAAGCTGCCTTGCTCCTTTACGGTGATGCATTGCGGCGGGGCTGCCGCTAAGCTTTGCGGTGTACACCGGTGAGGAGCCGGTGTACATGCTGAACACCTGCTAATCCAGCATGTATTCCCTGTATTTGTTCTTTCGTGGATTGAGGACAAACCAAATGCCGCTGGCATAGCCGGATACGGCGTTGAAATTGCGCTTCAGTGTAAACTTGCCGGCCAGATAAGTGAGTGTCCAGAGGAGGGCGGCGTAATTTTTGGCCGGCGCTTTGCGCAGATTAAGCAGATAGTAATGATTCACCGCAGTGGCCCGGGCTACACGCCCTGCTTTGTCGCGCGAGCTTGGCGACTCATGGTGGGTGATCTTCATCTCGGGATTGATCACAAGCTTGCCGTATTTGCTGGCCAAATGGCACATGTAAATGTCATCGGCCACGGCATAGCTGGTCATCCATGGATAGGGCTTCATGTCCTTCAGTGACTCCCGCTTGAACGACATATTGCAGCCGTGGAAAAAGTCGGTTTCAAAAATATTTTCCGTCTCCCCCCAGAGCAGCAGCGAGCCTGCAAGGGTACTTGCCGACAGCCTGCCCGGCGAGCCGGACATCTGACAGGTCAGCCTGCCAAGCAGCTTCCCGGATGCACTGCTGGATAAGCCCTTGGCGATACCGCCGACGCCGACAATGGACGGATCGGATGCATAGGTATCGAGCATCCGGCGGATATAGAGCGGGTCGTCCAGCTCGGCATCATCGTCGAAGCTCAGCACAATCTCGCCGTCGATCAGCCCGAGCGCTTCATAGCGGGAGAGCCAGACGCCCGGTCTGGTTTTGCGGTAATAATGAAGCTCGGCATCCGGCATCTGGGCCAGCACCTTGCGGAAATACGTAAGCGCACTGTCCGCGATCTCACCGTCATCGACAATCAGCAGCTCAATGGAGACATCCTCCAGCTCGGTCTGCCTGCCGATGGATTCAATGCACAGCGTAAGATCGCTGATCCGGTTGCGCGTGGGAATGACTATGGATACATCATGCATGCTGCTGCTCCTTCCGGGACGCTGGAACCGTCCTTTTGACTTGGATTTAGAAATGCTTCCGGTTTTTCTTGTTAATCCAAGTGTACATTCCCTCCGGGAAGGCCGTATATACCACTTTCGTGTACTTTTTTTGCAGATTTTCTGAAATTTGCAGGTGTGGACTAACATTGAGGGCTCAGAAAAAAGGAAAAAGGAGATCCAGCACGCTCCCACCATAAATGAGCATTAGCAGACCCAAGATGATGCCGGCCGCTCCCGCCACGCGCACGATATTCCTTAGCCTGGGGTTCGTATGAGCTGAAGTTGTGCTTTTTCCTCCGTAGCCATTGTGGTATTTTACCGTTGTCCCTCGGGTATAGCGGATGCCGCGAATGACAAAGAGGACTCCCAGCAAACGGGTTACCCAGTCAAGCAAAGTCCATTCCTCTATAAGCTCACGCTCCTTTGATACTGATTAACCCGGTGCATCGCGAAAGCCGCAGAATAGGTTTGTGTTTTTCGGTTTATAACTATATAATAGTAAGTGACATAATATTTGTTATTAAAATCATGGTGTACGCAACAGGCCGGATGCCTATGGGTACATTAACTAAGCATGCACATTATTAGGAGGTACTTACAATGAGAATAGATGTATGGTCTGATTATGCCTGCCCTTTCTGCTACATCGGCAAAAGTCGGCTGGAGCAAGCGCTGAGCCAATTCCCGGACCGTGACAAGGTGGAGGTTGTATTCCGCAGCTTCCAGCTCGATCCTACAGCACGGACGGATGAAAGCAGAGACATTCATGAGATACTAGCATCCAAGTATGGAATGACCCGCGATAAGGCTAAAGCGATGAATGCACAGCTGGCCGAGCAGGCGCAGGGCGTGGGACTGCAGTTTAACTTTGACACGCTGGTGCCTACGAATACTTTTGACGGACACCGCCTTAGTCATTATGCTGCTACCAAAGGCAAAGACAAAGAGCTGACCGAACGTCTGCTAAAAGCGTACTTCACCGATTCAGTGAATATCGGCAAGCATGATGTGCTGGCTTCACTGGCTGCGGAAGTGGGCCTCGACACTGAAGAGGTATCGGCAGTCCTGAACAGCGATGCTTATACTGCCGAAGTGAATCAGGATATTGATGCGGCCCGGCAGCTGAATGTGACCGGCGTGCCGTTCTTTGTCTTCAATAATAAATATGCCGTATCCGGTGCACAGCCCGGCCCGGTATTTACAGAGGTGCTCGACACTGTCTGGGCAGAAGAGCAGAGCAAGCCTGCACTGCAGGTTGTCGGCCAGCCCAAATCCCAGGCTCCGGACGGCGAAGGCTGCGATGACGGCTCCTGCAGCATCTGATTGCTTAATCCGCGGGAGTTACAGAACCTGCGGAGGTTACTGAACCTGCGGAGGTTACTGAACCTGCAGGGGCACTGAACCTACGGAGGTTACTGAACCTGCAGGGGTTACCGAACCCGCAGAGGTTGCTGAACCTGCGGGGGTTACTGAACCTGCAGAGGTTGCTGAACCCGCGGGGGGACTGAAGCTCCTCGGATTACTGAAATCGGTCGGGGAATGCTGAGTATGGTTGTTCTGAGCCAGTCGGATCCGGCTAACGGACACCAGGGACGTTATCATGTCTCTATCCAGTAACTATGGATTCTAACGGACTCAGATGACGTTATTGGCCCCCGTGATCTGAGATTACGCGTGATTTTCGGCATATAAGAGCATCTGAGTCCGTTAGCGTGGTAAACAGGCGGATATCGGCTTAATAAGAGCAATACGGTCCGTTAGAATTACCTATTGGCTTAGTTAGCCTTGTTCCTGTGCAGTATTGTTATACCGCCGAACGTGGAGGAAACAGGAGTACTGAACAGCGGGGCTGAGCATAACCAGACGACTGGAGCGCAGGCAGTCAACCCGGAGAGCAGCCCTATAAACTGGGCTCAGGGGCAACTGGAGCACACGGGTAAAATGAGGCATAGCCGGTACAATAGTTAAGGTACGCACAGCCACCGCATAGCTTACACAATAAAAACGCCAGATCTCCGGCAATGGAGATCTGGCGTTTTTTGTTGCAACCCCGCAGCGATCTGCGGCAACCCCGCAGCGATCTGCGGCAACCCCGCAGCGATCTGCGGCAACCCCGCAGTGATCTGCGGCAACCCCGCAGCGATCTGCGGCAACCCCGCAGCGATCTGCGGCAACCCCGCAGCGATCTGCGGCAACCCCGCAGCGACCAGCGGCAACCCCGCCGCGGCCAGCGGCAACCCCGCCGCGGCCCCCGGTCCTCTACCTGAACGAAGTTACAAAGCTCGCGAACAGCGTCCGTACATCGTAATGGTACTGGTGAATCGGCTCCACCGGACGGTTAATGCCGAGCAGGGTGTAAACGGCGATCCGCGCAGCGCGTACGGAATACTCCTCGGTGAACACGACATCGTCCGGAATTTCGCAGAACTGGCTGATGAACGCCAGGTTGGTCGAGCCGTCCGGAACAACCTTCGGGCGGTCGGTGCCAAGCCGAGGCATGAACTGCGAGGTGATGTACGGCATCATACACGGGATGCAGTTGGCTGTCGCCATGATCTCGTCCCGGTGCGCCTCAAAATGCAGATGGCCGATCAGCTCCTGCATGATCTCTTCCCCGGTACAGTCGCACATTCTTTTGTTAACGAAATCGCCGACTTTGTCCGGATACAAGCCGTAGCCCCAGAACACCTTAACATGCTCCGGCTGATTGCGGAAATGCGGCTGGAAGGCCAGCACAACCGACATGAACCAGCTCGAATCCTTGAAGGTGACAAGTGCACCTGTGCCGGCCCGGTTGCGGGTGAATTTCTCCATCAGGTCGAAGAAGACGGAATCCTGGAAGGTGACGGTGAACGACTCCCACTTCGATTCATCCACATAATCCGCGAACGGAGAGGGATTACCAAGCCCTGGCTTTTTGCCGGCGATGTTCTCCCACAGCTTCCAGGAGCTGCCCTTGCCGTTCAGTTCAGGAGCCGAGGTCATGGAGCCAAGGCTTGCACTTTCAGTCATAGAGCCGTTTGTGACGATAACGAGGTCGCCATCTTTTACCTCAATCAGCTCCTCTACGCCCATGCGCGTCACATTCATGCCTGTAACCGTAATACCGTCACCGTCCTTAAACTGCAGATCGGTAACGGTGCATTTCAGCGAAAAGTCCACGCCGCGGGGCTCCAGATACTTTTGCAGCGGCAGAATAATGGAATCATACTGGTTGTACGGTGTGCGGGTTACCCCCTCAAGTGTCTGAATCCGCGGAAATTCATGCATGAAGCGGAGCATGTACCGTTTGAACTCAACGGCACTGTGCCAAGGCTGAAAGGCGAAGGTGGTCGCCCACATGTACCAGAAATTCGTCGTGAAAAAGTGCGGCCCGAACCAGTCATTAATCCGCGCCTTGCCCATCGCTTCCTCCGGCGTAATGATCAGCTTGCCCATTGCGAGCCGGTCGGCCATATCGAAGCCCATCGACAGCACATCCTGAACCTCACCGCTGCGGCCGATCAGCCGGGCATTGGAATGGGTCGGGTTGGCGGTGTCGAAGGCGATGATTTCCTCGCGCACCGATTGTCCCGGATGGTCGATAGAGGGAATGGTGCTCAGCAGCTCCCACAGATTCTCATACGCCTCATCGTTAAGCATCCGCCCGCCGCGGATGACATAACCTTGCTCTACATCCCCTGCGCCGTCATTACTGCCGCCAAGAATATGCATTTCTTCAATAACATGAATGTTTGCTCCCGGAAAATCACAGTCCCTGACCAGATAAACCGCACCCGCAAGGGATGCAATGCCGCCGCCTACAAAATAAACCTGCCGGTTACCGTATTCTTCTGCCACAAAGGTCGCCTCCATAAGGTTCTGAAATGCTGTTCACTTTCTGCCCCTAATGTAATCCAAGCGCGGAACAGAAGGTATAATCAAAACTGCCGGAGTGTCCGGATTTTGGTCATTTGGCATAAAGTGTCTAGTTTTTTGACAACAATATACAGCCGGTAAAGGAGATTTTATTTGCAATGCGAATATTATGAGGGGACATGCTATACATCCGAAGACAGGAGCTGAGGGTATGATCAAAGGTTTTGGCGGAATATTCTGGAGAACCGGCAATCTTGAGGCTGCAAAAAAATGGTACAGTGATGTGCTGCTGCTGGATATCGGAGAATGGAACGGGACTGTAATCAGACCGCAGGCGGGAAATGAGACGGCTTTTTCGCTATTTTCCGGAGATGATGGTTATTTTCCGGCGGAGCAGCAGGTGATGCTGAATTTCGAGGTGGATAATCTGGATGAGACGATCAGACATCTTGAGCATCTGGGCGTACCCCTTGCAAGGGAGAAGCAGAACAGTGAATACGGCCAATTTATCTGGATAGAGGACCCTGACGGCCGGCTGGTCGAGCTGTGGGAGAAATAACGGCGGGTATCTGAAAAAAACCGGACGGCCTAAGGCTGTACCG
The DNA here is from genome assembly GCF_058313675.1 of Paenibacillus sp. fava2. Classification (NCBI taxonomy): domain Bacteria; kingdom Bacillati; phylum Bacillota; class Bacilli; order Caryophanales; family Paenibacillaceae; genus Paenibacillus; species Paenibacillus sp. fava2. The sequence goes on from NZ_CM177755.1 coordinate 1,501,949, forward strand.
GTTTTTTCTCGTATTTATGCAGCGCTTGTGTAAAATTTCCTTCGATCATTACGCTGAGCTGTTCAATCATGTGCTTCGGCTGCTCCTTCATTCCGCTGCGCATCCATTGGATAATGAGTCCGGTGAAGGCGAGAGTGTAAAAATTGGCGATAAACGCCTTGTCCTCACCGCTGACCTCCATCCCGGCTGACAGCTCCTGAAGGACACCCATAACGAGATCGCTCGTCACCTCATACAGGTACGTATCCAGATGACTTCTGCCGAGAGAATCCAGCGTGTTGCAGCAGAAGGTTTTGTTGTTCTCGATATAGCAAAAGATTCTGTAAAAGCCGTCCGTCCATGTGCTGTAGCTGCGGTACCGGGCAATGCTCTCCACCGCCTCTGTCTGATAAATCCAGCCGAGCAGCTCAAAAATATCCTGAAAATGATAATAAAAGGTCTGGCGGTTCAATCCGCAGTCTTCCACCAGAAGCTTGACTGTAATTTTGTTCAGCGGCGTATGCTCCATCAGCTGCTTCAGGGAGCAGGCCAGCGCTTTTTTGGTCAAAAGGGATGTGGACATTCGGGTCACCTCATCTTGGATTCCTCTTAAATAGAAGCCCCTGCCATTACGGTTACGTTAAAAAGCCTGCTGCTCTAACTTTGACGCCTGCGCTTAATCAGGAAATAGACCCCTTCTGCGGCCAGCCCCAGCGCAAAACCGCCCAGTGTGAACATTACGAAGGTGAGAAAGCCCGCGAGATCCTCCCAGCCGGACATATCCCTGTACGTATAGCTCAACATCAGAACCAGTCCGGTGATCAGTCCGGCCGTGGACAGGTACCAGACCAGCCTGCCTCCAAGCCAGCCAAGCAGATTGATTAGAACGGACACCACCAGTGCAAGCAGGCCGAAGCGCAGGGCAATCATCAGATCAAAAGGCTCGGCGAGCGCCGCAAAGCGGTAAATAAGCAGTACTGCCCAGAACAGAAGGCCGTAGACGGCCATCCAGCGAAACCAGGTGTTGCTTTTGGCGGTTGGCAAAAATCTCATAGCCGGTTCACCCCGTTGTCCATTTATACGTTCTCCAGCTCTTCCGCACTCTGCAGCAGATGGGCCAGCAGGTTTGGAATATCCTCCATCTGCTCCTCAGTGATCTGCCGTTTGAAGGTGAGCTGGATGCAGTTGTTGTAAATCTGTTCTTCTCCGCCATAGCGGAAGCTGAGTGATTGCTCGGGCTTCAGCTCAGGCCCCCAAATGCCGGTCAGAATGCGTTCAACCGCGGGGCACTGGAGGGGAGGGTCGGTAACTTCCATATAAAATCTGAGCAGCAGGCTGCAGCCGGGATTGCTGCCCGGTGTTTCCAGGATTTCATCGCTGAGCTCCTTCACGGAGGAGAGGAGGACGACCTCGGAGGTCACCTTGAATCCGTCCGTAAGCTTGAAAGCAAGTGTGAATTCTCGGGACATTACGGCCAGGTTGAGCATGTCGGTGCGATCGGTAATCATCAGGATGCCGTCGAGATTATCATAGTCGTACAGCTGGTTTTCAAAGGCAATCTTGATGTTGTCAAAAACAGTGGGGTGGAACAAGGACGCACCTTCTTACGTTTTTCTGTTTATTGTATCATGACGCAAAAGAGAGCGGAAATGTTCCAGCTGGCGGCATGAATATAAGGAGAGGCTGCGGCAATGCTATATGAAATTTGGCAAACCGCTAAAGCGCTGCAGGAACTGAAGGAAATCGGCTGGATGCAGGGCCGGCTGCCGCGGCTGGTGGCGGTGCAGGCGGACGGCTGCGCGCCAATCGTCAAAGCATGGGAGAGGAGAAGGCTGAACGCTCGGAGCTCTGGCCGGACTCGGCGACTTCCTGATGCTGAAGGCTGTCTATGAGACGGACGGCGCCGCTGCTGGAGCCCGGCGGGTTCATCTAAGCCGGGGACGGGGAACGGCGGGTTATAAGTAAAGGGGAGCCCCGGCAGTTAATGCTGCCGGGACACCCCCTTTTTTTGTGAATTAAGCGCAGTATAAAGTATAACCTAAGCTGACTTAACCGGATAGCTGCACTTTGTACACTTATTTCGACGGATTATCGGGGAAATGAGAGAATAACTGCAGTTTGTGCAACTATATTTGCTGATTTCGCGATATTTACCGGAAAAATGCAAAAATAACTGCACAAAGTGCACTAGACATGCGGCAAACCTAACATAAATTTTTTTGAAATAGTTAGCTAATTATGGATAAAAAAGATGAGTTTACTCTGGTGAAAAATGAAAAAAGCCCTAATGTAGAGAGAGTAGGCAGGTTACCCACATCTCTCCACAAAAGGAGCTAATCCATGGGTAACATATCGCAAAATTCAGTTTTACGCAAGTACTTACAGCATTTAATGTTACATTCTTTTCGTTGTCCATTCGCAGATCATTATTCGAAAAAACTTACCGTTGGGGCCGCGATTACCCTTTTTGTAGAAGCTCAGTTGCAGCAGAGGCGGACTCTTTCCGACATTGTGCTCCATTTGGAAACGAATGCAGAGCTTCAGGACATTACCGGACTCACGACCATTCACGAATCGACCTTGAACCGCAAGCTCGGCACCATCCCTCTTGCTTATCTCGAGTGGTTGTTTACCGATCTTGTTCAGGAATTAAAATTGCGAAAAGCGGAAGCCAAGGGCATCAAGCATCTTGGAAAGTTAGCACCCGTCGATTCAACGAGCCTTTCGCTACCCAAAATACTCGGCGATTGGGCGTTTTATCAAAATAAGACCAAGGGTATCAAAATCCATACGCGGCTGCTTTCGCTGGAAGCAGGGTGTCATTTTCCGGATGAGATTGTCCTTTCCACTATCGGTGTATCGGATCAACAAGCGGTCAAATATCTGGTTGTGCCTGGAGAATTCACCTACATTTTCGACCGTGGCTATGTGCATTATGGAAACTTCAGAGAATGGTCGGAAGGGACGGTGCTTTTTGTAGCCCGGATCCGTGCAAAAACAAAGTACACCGTGCTGACCGAACATCCCCTTTCGGGTAGCAGCAATATTACTCGGGACGCTGACGTTGAGATTCTGGATAAAAAATCGGGCCAAACGTTTTGCGTTCGCCTTGTACAATTCCAAGATAAGCATGGAAAAATCTACGAGGTCATCACAAATCGTCAGGATCTTTCAGCCGAAGACGTTGGTGAAATTTATCGCTGTCGCTGGCAAATTGAGCTGTTTTTTAAATGGATCAAGCAGCATCTGGCCACCGTAACGTTCCATAATCACCACCCCCACGCAGTATGGGTCCAATGTTACATCGGAATCATTACGGCGCTACTTTGTCAGCTCATCCATTTAGAAGTGCAGTCCACCCTAAGTGTATGGAGCATGCTGCGAAAGATGAGGTATTACGCCATGAAAGACTGGGATGTATTTATTGAAGCGCTGAATCGTGAACCGACTCGTCGTTCTAAAGGTCGGCAAAAGATCCCTAAGCCCGCAGAAACTCCAGAACAAACGAAAGAGAAACGAGCGACGGTAAAGATAATTCTCAGATAACAAACATAATATACCATTTATTGGTAACCAACCCTACGTTTTAAGACGCCACTGTTCTTTTTTCATTGAGTCTATAAAACTAACTGTAAAATTATTACTTTTGGTTTAATTTAGCTCTCATGTAAGTTTGTATGCATGTCTAGTGCACAAAGTGCAGTTATTCTGTACAACAACCATGAAACAGGCGATATAGCTGCACGAAGTATAACTATCTGCTTTGTTACCCGGGAGGCGGCTCAGCCTCCGGACAAATCATGCTCATTCCCCGGCTTATTCATGCTCAGCCTCCAGCCGGTTCAGAGTCTTCCGCCGGCACCCTTAGTTCGCCGGAGCAGGCGCGGTGTACTTCAGGAATGTCTTCGGGATCGGACTCTCGAAGGTCAGCAGGTCGCCTGTTGTCGGGTGCACGAAGGAGAGTACCCGGGCATGCAGGCCGAGCCGGCCGACGGCCTTGGTTTCAGCGCCGTATTTCTTGTCTCCGGCGATCGGGTGGCCGATGTCGGCCATGTGGACACGGATCTGATTTTTGCGTCCGGTCTCAAGGTGTACCTCCAGCAGGGAGAAGTGGCGGTTCGCCTGGATCAGCTTATAATGGGTCACAGCATGCTGGCCGTCGCCTTCATGCGGACTCGAGTACATTTTGAGCGTGGAGGTTTCCTTCAGCCAGGAGCTGATGGTGCCTTCGGCTTTTTTGACGGCTCCTTCCACAAGCGCCACGTATGAACGTTCCTTGACCATGTCCTTCCAATTGTTCTGCAGCTTCTGCTGCACCGCTTCGCTTTTGGCGAACATCATGACACCGGAGGTGTCGCGGTCCAGCCGGTGCACCACAAATATACGGTTACGCGGATTGGCGAGGCGTACATGCTCCATCAGCTGGCGGTATGCCGTCTGTTCATTTTCATCACCGGTGGCGATCGACAGCAGTCCGGCATCCTTCTGGATGACAATCAGATCATCATCCTCATGGACGATGGTCAGTCCGGCCATCTCCTTGGCCTGTACCTGCTTTTCCAGGTCGATGGCTACGGTCTGGCCCGGCTGCAGCGGATAGTTATGCTTCGTAACGGCCTTGCCGTCCACGGATACCTGCCCGTGGGACAGCAGAGACTTAACAGAATTGCGCCCGCGCCCGCTGAGCGTGTCCAGCAGAAACGGCAGGAGCTCGGCAGGTTCTTTTACGGTATAGCTTTTGACCGGAGGCGCAGCCTTTGCTCTGGTCGGACCAGGCTTGCCGCCGGGTTTATTGGAACGGGTTCTTGCACCCGGTTTTGACTCTGGTTTTGCCTGGGAGGAGGCACCGGGCTTGGCGCCCCGTCTGGACGCTTCCTTGGGATTTCTTCTTGTGTTCATACGCACATTCTCCGTCCTGTAATAGAATACTCCTCAATATACCACGGCCGCTGCAGAAATACTACGGAACCGCCGCCGTGCTGTAGAATAACCGCGACAGATAAGGACCCGCATCAGCGTATCCTTCCGTTACCGCCATTTTCCGGGAATAAACGGGGACGTAGATATAGAATGTTGTGGTCAATCCTGAAATGTGGGATTTTCCACACTTTGTTTCGTATTTCGATGAGAACACCATATGATACAGCGATTACTGGTTGTTTCACGAAAAAAATATTGTAATTATTTAGTAAAAGGTATATCATCGTCCAAAATGGATAATCCAACCTTAGTCGCAGCCTTATCTAAAACACTTAGGAGGTTTTGATAATGCAACGCTCTTTATCTGATTGCCGTGCTTTAGTAACAGGGGCTTCCGGATTTATAGGCGCCTGGCTAGCTCGTCACCTCGTTGATCAAGGTGCTGAAGTAACCACTATCATTAGCGAGTTCAACCCGCGAAGCCCGTTTGCAAAGCTGGGATTGGACAAAGAGATCCGATGCTATTACGGGTATATTACCGATTACAATCTGATTGAACGTGCAATTACGGACGGAAAAATAAACACTGTCTTTCACCTCGCTGCTGTTTCCCTTCAAGATTTGGCCTACCAAATCCCCTGGCAAACTTTTGAAACCAATGTAAAGGGCACCTATAATATATTGGAGGCTTGCCGTGTTCATCAAGACCAGGTATCGAAAATAATCGTTGCGTCCAGTGACAAGGTATACGGTGACAGTCCCATCCTCCCCTATTATGAAGATATGCCTATTCAAGGCAAAAACCCCTACGATGTATCTAAGGCTTGTTCCGATCTTATTTCTCAAAGTTATAGACATAGTTTTAATTTGCCTATAGCGATAGGCCGTTTCGGTAATATTTATGGGGGTGGCGACTTGAATTATCGCCGCTTGATTCCCGGTACCGTACAACGGCTGTATGCAAAACGGCCTCCCGTTATTAGAATCCCTTCAAACGGGATTTATATGAGAGATTTTTTGTATATTAAAGATTTGATCGCCGCTTATATGGCTATGTATCATTTTATAGATAAAGAAGGTAAGGGTGACGATTTCAATTTTGGCACAGGCAAGCTGTGGGACATAAAACAAGTAATTGAAATCATTCAGCGTGCGATGAATCTTGAACACATTGAACCACTGTACGAGCATCAAAAAAACAGTGAAATCCTGCACCAGCACCTGTCACCGGAAAAAGCAAAATTGATGCTCAATTGGTCTGCAGAAACTTCTCTTGAAGAAGGAATCAGAAACACGGTGGAGTGGTATTGCGATTATTGGAATTCCAATGATTCCAATCATGCTGTATTGGGAATTGTTTAGCGCATGTTAATACAGTTGTGAGTTCAGGCATGAGTTGTGTGACCCGGTAGGGGAAGGATGGATTATTCCAGCCCTCCCCTTTTTCTTTATATAAATAGTTTAGCTGCGAATATTTGCGTACATTGGGGAGTTGCATCATGAGTAAATTGGATGGTAACCTGCGGTTGCTCATTGGCCGTTTGCCCGGTAAACTAAAGAGAGAATGACTCAAACCGATGCTTTCGTAAGAGGATATTACTCGTATGAAGCGATACAAGAAAGTCAATTCTCACAAAACTTTTAGGAGTTATGATAGCGATGAAAATGCAAGCACCTACTATGGAACAGGCGCAGGCTGAACTGCAGAAATATTACGGCTATCCGGACTTCCGGGAAGGCCAGAAAAAAATCGTGCAGCACCTGCTGGAAGGCGGCGACACCCTGGGCATCATGCCGACCGGCGGGGGGAAATCGATCTGTTACCAGGTTCCGGCGCTGCTGATGCCGGGGCTGACCCTGGTCATTTCACCGCTGATCTCATTGATGAAGGATCAGGTGGACGCCCTGACTACGGCCGGTATCCCGGCCGCATATATTAACAGCACCCTGAGCGGCAAGGAAGTGAACGAGCGGATCCGTGCTGCACGCCGGGGTGAGCTGAAGCTGCTCTATGTTGCCCCTGAACGGCTGGAGCTGGACTGGTTCCGCCTGGAAATGGCGGGCCTTTCTATTTCCTGCGTGGCTGTGGATGAAGCCCACTGCGTTTCCCAGTGGGGGCATGATTTCCGTACCAGCTATCTGGCGGTGGCGCCGTTCGTAGAGGAGCTGCCGCAGCGGCCGATTCTCGCCGCCTTTACGGCGACGGCAACGCCGGAGGTTATGGAGGACATGGTCCGGCTGCTCCGCCTGCGCCAGCCGGGCGTGTTCATGACCGGCCTCGGCCGGGATAACCTGGCGATGTCGGTACTGCGCGGGGAGAACAAGCGCGAATACGTGCTTGACTATACCGCCAGCCATTCACACCAGCCGGGGATTGTGTATGCCGCGACCCGCAAGGAGGTCGATGACCTGTACCAGCGGCTGCAGGCTTCAGGGATCGCCGCCGGACGTTACCATGCCGGGATGAGCGACCAGGAGCGGGCGGACAGCCAGGAAGGGTTCCTGTATGACGACATCCGTGTCATGGTGGCGACCAATGCGTTCGGTATGGGAATCGACAAATCCAACGTGCGCTACGTAATCCACTACAATATGCCGAAGAATATGGAGGCTTATGTCCAGGAGGCCGGACGCGCCGGCCGGGACGGGGAGCCGAGCGAGTGTATCCTGCTGTTCAGCGCGCAGGACATTATGACCCAGAAGTTCCTGATTGAGCAGAACCCGCAGGACCCTGAGCGTAAAGCCAATGAATACCGCAAGCTGCAGCAGATGATCGATTACTGTTATACGACCCGCTGCCTGCGCAGCGCCCAGCTTGCTTATTTCGGTGAAGATGATGAAGACAAGCTGTGCGGGATCTGCAGCAACTGCACGGATGAGCGCGAGCTGGTTGATATGACCGTGGATGCACAGAAGATTTTCTCCTGCATCCACCGGATGCGGGAGCGCTTCGGGGTGGCGCTGGTCGCCTCGGTGCTGAAGGGCTCCCGCAATCAGAAGGTGCTGCAGTACGGCTTCGAGCAGCTGCCGACCCACGGGGCGATGTCAAGCCGCACAGAGAAGGAAATTACCGAGAGCATCAATGTGCTGATCTCGGAGGGGTATCTGGCCCTCTCGGAAGGCCAGTATCCGGTCGTACGGCTGCAGCCGCAGGCAGCCGAGGTGCTGCGCGGCCAGCGTCAGGTGCAGCAGCGGGTTGCCCGGCCGCTGGTTACCGGCGGGGCCGGCTCCGGGCGGAGCCGCAGCCGGGGCTACGATCATTCACCGTCTGCAGTCAACGAGACGGTGTTCGAGCAGCTGCGCCTGATCCGCCGCGACCTGGCGGGACGCGAGCATGTGCCGTCCTACATTATTTTTAATGATGCGACCCTGCGCGAGATGAGTGTGGTTTGTCCGCAGACGGAAGCGGAGATGCTGAGGGTGAAGGGTGTCGGGGAAGTGAAGTACCGGAAATACGGCAAGCCGTTTCTGGAGTTTTTTCAAAATGAAATGTAAAGAAGGTTATAAGGCATGAGAATCGTCCTGGCTACATTAAACGCCAAATATATCCACACCTCGCTGGCCATCCGCCTGCTAAAGGCATACAGTGAGCATGAATTCCCGGATATTATGCTGGCTGAATATACCATCAAGGATCCTGCGATGAATATCGTGTCCGACTTATTCCAGAAGAAGCCCGACGTGATCGGATTTTCCTGTTATATATGGAACATTGAAGAGACCATTAAGCTGGTCGGTATCCTCAAACAGGTGCTGCCGGAAGTTAAGATTGTCCTGGGTGGGCCGGAGGTATCCTACGAGCCGCTCTACTGGATGAAGCGCGAGCCGGGAGTGGATTTTGTGGTTAACGGGGACGGGGAGGAGACCTTCCACCACCTGCTGCAGGAGCTGCGCGATGAGCGCAAGTTCCATTTTGTCTACGGGGCTGCTTACCGCAAAGGCGAGGAGCTGATTGTCAACCCTCCGCGTCCCAAAAGCGATCTCAATACCCTGCCGACACCGCACCGGTTCGCCGATGATCTGCCGGATCTCAGCAAGCGGATCGTTTATTTTGAGACCAGCCGGGGCTGCCCGTTCAACTGCCAGTTCTGCTTATCTAGTATTGAGGTCGGCGTACGCTATTACGATATTGAGCGGGTGAAGTCGGATCTGCTCTATCTGATCAACAACGGAGCCAAGGTTATCAAGTTCCTTGACCGCACCTTCAACATCAACCGCAGCTATGCGATGGAGATGTTCCAGTTCCTGATCGACAACCATCAGGGCTGTGTGTTCCAGTTCGAGATTACGGCGGATATTATGCGGCCGGAGGTGCTGGATTTTCTGTCCGAGAATGCGCCGCCGGGAATCTTCCGCTTCGAAATCGGCGTGCAGTCGACCAATGACGAGACGAACGAGCTGGTCAAGCGCCGCCAGAATTTCACCAAGCTGTCCCGTACCGTGATGAAAATCAAAGCCAGCGGCAACATCGACCAGCATCTGGATCTGATCGCCGGCCTGCCGCAGGAGGATTACGCGACCTTCCGCAAGACCTTTAACGATGTGTTCGTGATGGAGCCGGAGGAGCTGCAGCTGGGCTTTCTCAAAATGCTCCGCGGCACCGGCCTGCGCGCCCAGGCTGCCAAATACGACTATACGTACATGGAGCATGCACCTTATGAGATTCTCAGCTCGCATGTGATGTCCTTTGCCGATATTATCCGGCTGAAGCGGCTGGAGGATGTGCTGGAGAAATACTGGAACAGCCACCGGCTGGATCATACCGTTAAGTATCTGATCCGCCATGTTTTTGAGTCGCCGTTTGATTTCTTCCAGGAATTTGGCGATTACTGGGAGGAGCGGGGCTGGCAGAAGATCGGGCATCAGCTTGAGGATCTGTTTACCCGGCTGCATGCCTTCCTGACTGACAGCGGTACGCTTGGGATGGAGATTATAACAGGGCTGATGAAGCTGGATTACTTCCTGGGCCACAAGTACAAGCCGCGCAAAATCTGGTGGGACAACGCGCTGGACAAGCCGGAGTGGGCGCGCCATATGAAAGAGATTGCCGCTCATCCGGAGCGGGTCTCGGCAGCACTGGCGGAAGCAGGATACAGTGAGCGTGAGCTGCAGAAGTTCATGGTGCTTGAGGTGCTTCCGTTCCGGCTGGGGAGCGTGCTTGAATCTATCAGCGGGTTGCGGGCGGATGCAGTACAGTTAGTTTCACCTGCATCAGCAGGCGAGGCTGCTGATAATAGCGGTGTGGCTGCTGCTATATCACAGCCGGAGAACTCCGGAATTGCAGCGGCCTTTAATGCAGCGGCGGGGATTGCCGGAAGCTTGGGCAGCCAGCCTTCTGCTGCCGTTGCTGAAGCCCCGGCGCAGACGGGCGGCAGCACTCTGCTGGTTGTGCTGTATCAGCAGGATGAGAGCCAGCGTGCACAGTATTATGCTTTGCCGTTGAGTTAGGTACAGGGAGAGGTGCAGAGGTGACTGACAGGTTGCGGGCTTCACTGCAAGTGTACGGGGCGGATTTACAAGAGCAGCTGTATCGTGAACGTCTGACCGGACTGTTCTCGGAGAGCCCGCTGCTGATGGAAGTTTTCCGCAGGGCACGGTTTCTGGAGCCTCTGCCGTATTACGTCGGTGCAGGCTGTCTTGTACAGACTGTGTGGAACCAGCTGACCGGACGCCCGGCAGAGTATGGGATCAGCGATATTGATCTGGTTTATTTCGATCCGGCGGATCTAAGCTTTGAGACGGAGAGTGCACAGATAGCTGAGGGGCGGAGGCAGTTTAACGGGGTTCCCGTTCCGCTGGATATTAAGAATCAGGCCCGCGTCCATCTGTGGTACGAGAACAAATTCGGAATCAGGCTTCAGCCATACTCCAGCCTGGAAGCAGCCATAGACAGCTGGCCGACATCAGTAACCTCACTTGGAGCCAGGCTTGAGCCGTCCGGAGAATGGCGGATCTACGCACCCTTCGGTCTGGAGGATTTATACAGCCTGACTATAAGACCCAATAAGGCGCTGATTAGTGAGGCGGTATATCACAGTAAGGCAGAGAAATGGCACTCCAAGTGGCCGGAGCTGCAGATTATCCCTTGGAAAGATCCTTCGGGCTGAACAGCTGCCTCAAGTCCCTAGTCGCATTTGTTCTTATAGCAGGCAGGGCGGCTAACGGACCGAGCAGCCTTTATTTTCCCGCAATAGGGGGGATTTGAAGCTGTAACGGACTGAGATGACCTTATCACAGGCAAAACTCCACGGATTGGTGCTAATCAGCCTAAATTAGTGCGTCTGAGTCCGTTAGAGCCGGAAGTGTGTCAAAAATCAGCAAATAAGGTCATCTGGGTCCGTTAGAGATTAGACTGACGGGGTTGGCATATGCAGTTAGCTAAGGAGACGGTGTGACTAATAAGCGACTTACCTGGCACCCCTCCCTACACCGCTATGTAGCAGGTTGCCATGCGCCACTCACCACTGACCACTCGCTATTCTCCACACCTCTAACGGAACGGGGAATCTTTACTTTTCCTGTAGTAAGGCGACGGAAAACAGTGGGACTGACCACAATAGTGTTCAGGTGAAAAGAATATGTCGGGTAGATTCAGTGTGGCCAGCGAACAGCAGCGCACAACAAAAGCCGTCCCTGGCTGCGGGGACGGCTTCTTTGTCTATTCACTTCAAGGCGTTCAGGTTGCCGCCGGCTGAAGCAGAAGTGACTCAGCGGGAAGGTGACGCACCAGCCAATCCAGCACATCTGCGGTGACTTCCTCGTGGTTGACCTCGTTCAGCATTTCATGCCGTCCTTCCGGGTACAGGCGGTATTCCACATCACTGAGGCCTTGCTCCTTGTAGAGTTCAGCCAGGCGCAGCACACCCTGGCCGTTCATGCCTACCGGGTCTTTGGCGCCGGAGAACAGATAGACGGGCTTATCCTTGCAGAGCTTGAGCAGCGTTTCCTGAGAGTGAATATCACGCAGCAGCCGAAAAAAATCGCGGAAGAAGCGGGTGGTGCAGATGGCCCCGCAGAACGGGTCGGCGATGAAGCGGTCCACTTCCTGCGAATCACTGCTCAGCCAGTCAAAAGCGGTCCGGATCGGCGAAAAGGAGCGGTTGTAGGCTCCGAATACGATACTGTTCAGCAGCACACTGCGGTGGCGTTCACCCTGAAGCCTCAGCTGCAGCGCAGCAAGCGATTCTCCGGCCTTCAGCATGGTGCGGGGGCCGTTGGTGCCGCTGAGGATATAACCGGCATACACATTGCTGCCTTCCTCGCACATCAGCTTCTGGGCCAGAAAGGAGCCCATGCTGTGGGCGAGCAGGAACACCGGGCGGCCTTCATGCCGGGAGCGGGCGATATTCGCAAGCTGCACCAGATCGCGCCGCATCCAGTAGAAGCCGTTCTCGCCGGTGTCACCGAGCAGGTTGACCTTGCCTGCCGTTTTGCCGTGGCCGCGGTGATCATTGGCATAAACGGCGTATCCGGCGGCGGTCAGTGCCGAGGCGAAGCGTGCATAACGGGCAGCCGTCTCGCACATGCCGTGGGCAATCTGCACGATCCCCCTGACCGGGGCCTCCGGCTCAGGCAGCCATACATAGACATGAATATTGACACCTAAAGGGTCGGTCATGGTAAAGCTGTTCTCCCTCATTGCATGTCCTCCTGAAAGTTTTGTAGAAGAAAATCCTTCGCGGAGATAGCATCTGACAGAGCCTATTCCGCAAGCACAGGCTTAGTGTAGTGATCAACCCTGCTGCGAGATTATGCCATACCAGGCTGCTTCAAAAGCTAAACGTAACCATCCTTAGTAGAGGGCAGATCCGAAATAGACTCGGTGGTGTGTTTTCACATTCGTTCCATTCATAACCTGTTCGCGCTGATGCCTGCTTTATGGCAGATAAGAACGGAGCACGGTGGAGTGTCCTTCAATCCCGTATGCGCCAAGCGTAGACGGCAGCAGGTAGCATTCGCCAGCGGCATAAGGCTGGGAGCCGCCTTCCCAGGTCAGATGGCCGCTGCCTTCGCAGATGACCAGAATGGTGAAGCTGTCCGGGGTGGTGGCGAGATTCCATTCGCCGTTCACGATCCCTTTTTCCACGATGAAATAAGGGGAGGAGGCGATTTGCAGCCATTCTCCGGCAACAGCGCTGTCTGTCTTCATGGAAGTAGCGCCTGCGCCTTCATAAGCGGTGACATTCAGAGAGTCCTCAATATGAAGCTCACGCGGCTTACCGTCAAGACCCGGGCGGTCGTAATCGTAAATACGGTATGTAGTGTCCGAGTTCTGCTGGATTTCAGCCACAACGACTCCGGCACAGAGGGCGTGTACAGTACCTGCCGGAATATAGAAGGCATCTCCCGCGGCAACGGTGATTTCCTGCATGGTATCCATTACGGTGCCATTCTCCAGCGCAGCCTGCAGGCTTTCGCGGGTGACATTTTCCTTCAGGCCGTAGATGATTTTGGCTCCGGGCTTGGCGTCGAGCACATACCACATTTCTGTTTTGCCCAGCTCGCCCTTCGGCAATCCCTCGTAATCATCTGTCGGGTGTACCTGGACGGACAGGTTATCGTTGCAGTCCAGCAGTTTGATCAGCAGCGGGAACCGGGTGTCCTCTCCGGTGATGCCCTTGCTGCCGAACCATTCCTTGCCGAATTGTTCGCGGATCTGATCCAGGCCCTGGCCGGCCAGCTCGCCGTTAACTACCGTGGATACGCCATTCGGATGGTCAGCGATCATCCAGCCTTCACCGATATGGCCTTCAGGCAGGTCGAGACCGAATTTCTCCAGGGCGCGGCCGCCCCACACGCGTTCTTTGAACTCCGGCTGAAACTTGAGTGGATATGCTTTTGTCATTATAGTATCTTCCTCTCCGTTTGGTTTGAACCTGTCTCTATTTGCTGCGTGTAGACTCAAAAAACTCCAGCTTTTCACCGTCCGGCCCGTCAAAAAAGAAATAGCGGCTGCCGTTAGCCAGCGTGCTGATCTCAGTCAGTCCGGGGAGCTGCAGCGCGGCTATCCGGCTGTGCTCAGCCTCAATTCCGGTGACGGTGAAGGCGACATGGCTGACCTTGCCTTCATCCGGCAGGCCGGTCCATACGCGCTCGATCAGCTCAATTTCCACGCTGGTCTGGCCGGGGAAGCTCAGAAAGGCGAGCCGCAGGCTGTCGCCCGGTTCCCCGATAGTGTCCTGCAGGGTAAGGCCGATGACTTCCTGGTAGAACGCAAGGGACTGCTCAAGCTGTGCTACCTTAATGCCGATGTGCTCAAGCTTGTTTACTGCCATCGTTCGATTCAGCTCCTTTTTTCTTTTCAACTGCAACCACATATGGCGCGCCGGCCCGCTGCAGCTGGCGGTAAATGATGCTCTGCGCCAGGCGCTGCGGCAGGCCCGCCGCCCACGCTTCCACGGCGGCGGCTTCACGTTCGCCGCCGTCGTGGCCGGGGTAGAGCACGGCTGTAATGATGCCGCCCGGACGCAGCAGCGTCAGGGCGGCATCCAGCGCAGCCAGCGTGCTCCCGGTCTCGGTGATGATGGTCTTATCGGCATCGCCTGACGGCAGATAGCCGAGGTTGAACATCACCGCCGAGACTGCCCCGTGCCACTGCGGCGGCACGGCCTCTTCCATCGCTGCGTGGCTGCGCGCAAGCAGCGTGACGGGAGCAAGCGCAGCCGGCGCTTCCTCCCGGGCCAGCCGCAGGCGCTCCTCCGCAAGCGCAAGCGCCGCAGGCTGGATGTCAAACCCGTACACTGCGCCGCGCGGCCCTGCGCACCTCGCGAGAAACAGCGTATCCGCACCGGTGCCCACGGTGGCGTCAATGGCGAGGCCGCCGGAGGCCAGGCGCTCCGCCGTGACTTTATGCGCAAAGCTGAGAACGGACAGGAAGCCCATCAGCCCTTCCTCCAGTACTTACCCTGCCAGCTGTCACGTGCAACCAGCTCGGCATCGATTGCGTTCAGCACTTCCCATTTCTTCAGGCTCCACAGCGGCCCGATCAGGGCCTCGCGCGGTGCATCGCCGGTCAGGCGGTGGACAATTATCTCCGGCGGAAGCAGCTCCAGCGAGTCCACGATCAGCTTCACGTATTCGTCCTGCTCCAGGAAGCGCAGCAGGCCGGCCTCGTACTGCTTGACCATCGGGGTCTTGCGCATGAGATGGAGCAGGTGAATCTTGATTCCCTGCACATCCATGGCGGCTACAGCAGATACGGTTTCCAGCATCATTTCATGGGTTTCCTGGGGAAGCCCGTGGATGATATGGGTGCAGACGCGGATGCCGTGGGCACGCAGCTTGGCGACAGCGTCAATATAGCACTGGGAATCATGCGCACGGTTAATCAGATCTGAAGTGGAGTTATGAATGGTCTGCAGTCCCATTTCAATCCAGAGGTAGGTGCGCTTGTTCAGCTCCGCAAGATATTCCACAACATCATCCGGCAGACAGTCCGGCCGCGTAGCAATGGACAAGCCGACTACTCCAGGCTGCTGCAGAATAACCTCGTAGTATTCCCGCAGCTCCTCTACCGGTGCGTACGTATTGGTATAAGCCTGAAAGTAACCGATATACTTGGCGTTCGGCCATTTCAGGTGCTGGCGGTCGCGCACCTTGTTAAACTGGGTGACCAGATCGTCGCGGCGGCTGCCGGCGAAATCGCCGGAGCCTCTGGCGCTGCAGAAGGTGCAGCCCCCCTTGGCGATTGAACCGTCACGGTTCGGACAGGTAAAGCCCGCGTCCAGCATGACCTTGAACACCTTGGTATCCATAACCCCGCGCATTTCGTAGTTCCACGTATGGAACCGTTTATCTCCCCACATCAGCGGAGTGGAGGTCTGTAAAAGACTCACGGTAAAGCTCCTTTCCAAAATATAAGAACGTTTATTTGGAGAGCCGGGCATCATCTGCCGGGCCGGCATATCCTTATATTTGTATCGAACAGGCACAGGGTCCGGTAAAGGAAGTGCAGCCCATTCTTTTCTAACCCGTCTATTGTAACAAAATTCAGCGTCAAGCGTAACATTGGCACCGGGAAAAAACGTTAAAAATAGGCAGGGAAAACCCGCTGTTTTACTTGTTAATGCTTACACCTTATGTTATATTTAAATTGTAAAAAAACGATTGCAGCAACTTAAAAACTCTATCCCTGAATTCATACTTTCGTGTCGTCCCGCCCATACTAAATCTAAGAGGTGATCACGATGAATTCTCAAACAGCTTATGCTGAAGGTAAAGGTTCGATTGATGTACAGCTGACTCCCGATGAGGCCCTGGCGCTTACCGGCGTTGAATTTAACGGAAATCATAAGATCAAGACCGAAGCACAGCGCAAGATCAGAAACGCATTTGAGAAGAAATTTGATTTTGACTCGCCGGCAAGGTAGACTATGAACTGTTGAAAATGGACCCCAATTCCAAATACAACAAGCAACAGAAAAGGGATTCTCCAGCGGCCGCTTCCTGCCCCCCGGAGAATTCCTTTTTGCTGTTTTAGGGCAAATCCCTTTACTTTTGCGGACAAGTTCGGCACAATGTTTCAAGTAATGTATAAGAGAACAAGCGGAGGAATACTATGCGTTTACGCGGAAGAAAAGGAATACGTGAAAGCCTGGAGGAGCAAACCGACCTGGTGGTCCTCGATCCACGCAGCCTTAAAGGGCGCTGGTCGGAAGTGTTCGGCAACGATAACCCGATTCATGTGGAGTTCGGGATGGGCAAGGGACAGTTTATCAGCCAGATGAGCTTCAAATATCCCGGTATTAATTTTATCGGCGTTGATATGTATGATGAGCTGATCCGCCGTGCGGCGGAAAAGGCAAGACTGGTTTGGGAGCCTGCGGGACACGAGACCCCGCCTAACCTGAAGGTGGCACTGGCGAACATCGATTATGCGGAGGAAGTATTTGCACCGGGCGAGCTGGAGCGGATTTATCTGAACTTCAGTGATCCCTGGCCGAAAAGCAAGCATGCCCGCCGGCGCCTGACCCATCCGCGCTTCCTCGACAAATACCGCGGCCTGCTTAGCCCGCTCGGTGAAATTCATCTGAAGACGGATTCGCGCAGCCTGTTTGAGTTCTCGCTGAATGCGTTTGCCGATTTCGGTCTGCAGATGAAGAATATCTCCCTGGATTTGCATGCGGACGGCATCATCAATGAAGAGCATGTAATGACAGAATATGAGACCAAGTTTTATAACCGCGGCGTAAACATTCACCGCTGCGAGGCCATTGTCGGAGCAGAGGCACTGGCGAACTATCAGGCAACCCGTCTGGACAAATACCGGCTGTAACAGCCGGGCCGGTTCCGGCAGCTATTGGTAGGCCATACAAAAACGGCAGTTACGGGAAATTTCCTGTAACTGCCGTTTTTTTGATCTTAAAGAGAGCTGATTATTGCGTACGGCTTTGTATGCCCTTGTTCTGGTCTGTCCTAGTCCAGCATATCAATAATGCTCTGGGCGCTTTGCAGCGGATGGAATTTGGCAATGGCCTCCAGATGGCTTTTCCGCCTGGCCTGCACATCATCGTAGTGGTACAGCAGCCGCTCCATCCACTTGTCGACTACCGCCAGGGAGGATATCGGCTCTCCAAGACCGGCTGAGGTGAAGTAACGGACGTTCTCCTCCTCCTGTCCCGGCAGCGGATTATGAAACAGCATCGGAATGCCTTTGGCCAGGCCTTCGCTGCAGGTCATCCCGCCTGGCTTCGTAACCAGCAGGTCGGAGACTTCCATCAGCTTGTCAATGTCGCGGGTGAAGCCGATCAGTGAGATATTCGGATGCCGGTACGCGGGATCTGCCTTCATTTCGTCCAGCAGCTTCTCGTTTCTTCCGAGACAAAAGACAATCTGCACCTTTTCCCGCCAGCCGGCCAGCCCCTCGTTGACCACCCGGTCGTTCATCATCCCCCAGCCGCCGCCCATGACCAGTACAGTTGGCAGATCCTGAAGGCTGAACTGCTCCAGGATTTCCTGCCGCCCGGGATGCTCCCAGAAGCTTGGATGAACCGGCATGCCGGTCACCCGGATTTTGGCGGAGGATACGCCGCGCCGGCGCAGCTTGGATTTGACCTCGGGAGTGGAAACGAAATAACGGTCCACCTCCGGGCTGATCCAGCTGGCATGGGCATCATAGTCGGTGATGACCGTGACCAGCGGCGCCTTGAAGCCCGGGTCCAGCCGTTTCAATCTGGAGACTACGGCGCTCGGGATGAAATGCGTGCAGACGATAATATCGGGCTTCAGCTGTCTCACAATATTTTGCGTATGTGTATAAAATATGCGGTGCAGGGCAAGCGTGGTAAGACGGTTAAATGATTTCTGGTGACGGTACACATACCCCATCAGCCTGGGCTGCGAGGTTACCGTTTTGCGGTAGGCCGACACAATAAGCGGAGCCATTTTGGGATTGAGAAAGTTCCCCAGCTCCAGCACCCTGGTTTGGATATTCGGCGATAGCTTACGCAGGCTGCTCGACAGCGCGTAGGCTGCCTGCGTATGCCCTGCGCCGAAGCCTTCCGACAGCAACAATACTCTTTTTTTGCGCAATGTTTGATTCACCTGTTCCCAAAATGGTTTGCCAAGGCGGGCTTCAGAACCACAGAACAACCGTGCCAGCCGCAACGCCGCTGCCGATTACTGCGCCTGCCATTACATCAGACGGGTAGTGCAGCCCGAGATAAATGCGTGAGAATCCGACAATGCATGCCAGCGGCAGCAGAACAACGGTAAGGGCGGGGTAAGCCGCCATATAAGGAACCGTAGAGGCGAAGATAGCTGTAGTATGGCCTGAAGGAAAAGAATGATCCTTTAGCGGATTGTGAAACGTATTTGTCCCCGGCAGAGCCAGGTAGGGCCGCATGCGCGGGTACAGCTTTTTGGCGATGGCCACGGGCAGATGGCTGACAGCCAGTGCTGTGAGGGCCTGAAGGCCTGTCGTTCTAAGCGGCTGGGGCGCAAAGGCCCAGATCAGCACATTGATGCCGATAGCGCTTGTCGCGCCGCCCAGATGGGTAAGATAGAAGAGCCAGAAGTTCAGAAAAGGGTTATGCAGGCGGCCGTTGATCCATTTGAAAAGACGGCGCTCCCAGAGTAGTAATTTCATGAATAAATGTCTCATATCTTGTCCCTCCGATAGTCCGGCTGAGGATAGCTGGCGCTTCTGCCGCCAATCCAAATTAATACCCCGAAGCTGTCTTTATCATACGTTTTAAAGGTAGTCCATTTCAAGGAAAAGCTCTGGTGAAGCGCGGAATTTGTCAGTTTTGACTTGGGAACCCCTGACACCGTACAATGATTCAAGCGGACCGGACGCGTTTAAAAGGTAACAGAGAAAATGAGGAATCCGTCACACCGGAAAACCCTACAACATCTTTTAAACGGGATATTAAATAAATGAACGCCTGGCCGCAAAAAAAAGGGTAAGCGCTTGTCTATTGTAAGGGATGCAACAAAAGGGTCAGCACCATCGTTTAACATGCCATAGACATAAAAAGTGGCATATCAAGAGTGGAAAAGGGGGCATCAAAAGGTCATGGCAGACGCATTGTTTGTTACGCTCCAAGTGATCTTGGCGGCAATCGCAGTTTATCAGTTCACGTTCTCGCTGTTCGGACTGCACAGGAAAAAGAAAAAGGAACATTTTGCACCGGAAAAGTCTTTTGCAGTACTGGTGGCCGCGCACAATGAGGAAGAGGTCGTCGGCGCACTGATGGAGAATTTGAAACAGCTTAATTATCCCCAGGATCTGTACGATGTATTTGTCATTTGCGACAACTGCACCGACGGGACGGCAAAGATCGTAAGGGAGCACGGCATGAACGCCTGTGTCCGCACCAACAACAACCTGCGGGGCAAGGGTTATGCCATTGAATGGATGCTTAAGGAACTTTGGGCCATGCCGCGGCAGTATGACGCTGTAGTCATGTTCGACGCCGACAACCTGGCTCACACGGAATTTCTGATGGAGATGAACAATGACCTCTGCTCCGGCGCCCGGGTCATCCAGGGCTACATTGATACGAAGAATCCGGAGGATTCATGGATTACTGCAGCTTATGGTGTCTCCTACTGGTACATCAACCGCCTGTGGCAGCTCTCGCGCCACAATCTGCAGATGGCGAACTTCCTGGGCGGTACCGGGATGTGTTTCGAAACAGCCCTGCTTAAGGAAATGGGCTGGGGTGCTACCAGTCTGGTAGAGGATTTGGAGTTCACTATGCGCAGTGCCTCCAAGGGCGTCTATCCGAAGTTCAACTATGACGCCAAGGTGTTCGATGAGAAGCCTCTTACCTTTAAGGCTTCCTCGAGACAGCGCCTGCGCTGGATGCAGGGGCACTTCACCGTGGCCCGGAGGTATTTCTTCCCGCTGCTGTGGCAGAGCATCAAGGAACGCAGCCTGACGAAGTTTGACCTGGCCCTGTACGGAGCCAACGTCTACATTGTCCTGCTGACCTTTCTGATGACGGCAGTGATGTGGATCGACACCGCATTGTTCGATGGTCCGCACATCGCCAACATCTACGGGCATCTGCCAATCTGGCTGAGCTATCTCGCGATCGGAGCCAACATTCTGACCTTCCTTCTGTCAATGGTACTGGAGAAGGTGAAGTTCAAGAAGGTTTATCTGTACCTGCTGGTCTTCCCGATCTATCTGCTGTCATGGTATCCGATTACGTTCTATGCGTTCTTCACGCAAAACAACAAGCAGTGGAGCCATACCAAGCACACTCGGGTGGTCCGGCTTGAGGAAGTACAGAGCAAGCAGGTTTAATATTTGTTAAAAGTATTGACAGTGCTATGAATGATGATGTATAGTATTCAAGTATGCAAAACATAGGGATTGCAAGCAGAAGCACCGGCTTCTCACCTGACTGGCAATACGTCAGCTGGTTTTGATCTCAATGCTTTATGAATGTTATAGTTCATGAACGTTGATCAAACACGGGGTGTCGGGAGTTACCGGCGCCCCTTTTTTATGGAGAACCGCAAATACATTGTCCAAGAAGATCCGGAGGTGGAGAGTTATCAGTAAGGAACATATGATCAATGATGAAATTCGGGCCAAAGAGGTCCGGCTGGTTGGAGCGGAAGGTGAGCAAATCGGGATCAAGCCGATCCGCGAGGCGCTGCAGATGGCGATTGATCTTAACCTCGATTTAGTCAACGTAGCACCGCAGGCGAAACCGCCGGTATGCCGCATCATGGATTACGGCAAGTTCCGTTATGAAATGCAGAAGAAAGAGAAGGAAGCGCGCAAGAACCAGAAGATCGTGGACATCAAGGAAGTCTGGTTCCGTGCCAACATTGAGGAACATGATTATCAGACCAAGTTCCGCAATGTGGTCAAGTTCCTGGGCGAAGGCGATAAAGTGAAGTGCTCCGTGCGTTTCCGCGGACGTGAGATTACTCACGCGAATATCGGCCAGAAGATCCTGGAGCGCGTTAAGAATGAAGTGGCTGACATATCTGTTGTTGAGCGCCAGCCTAAGCTGGAAGGACGCAGCATGATTATGATTCTGGCTCCTAAGCCTCAATAATTCTGGAGTCACTTGCTTAGCAATTTGGCGCCGCATAATAATCAAGGAGGAAACACCATGCCTAAAATGAAAACACACAGCAGCCTGAAAGGCCGCTTCAAGATCACCGGATCCGGTAAAGTTCTGCGCTACAAAGCCCACAAGAACCACTTGCTGTCCCACAAGTCCAAACGCGCTAAGCGCGTACTGAACGGCAATCCGGTTATGGCTGCCGGTGACGTTAGACGTTTGAAACAAGGACTTGCTAACTTGAAATAGTTTGATTACACATTTTTGGGAGGTTTATTAATATGGCAAGAGTTAAAGGCGGATTTGTAGTTCGTCGTAGACATAAAAAAGTATTGAAGCTGGCTAAGGGTTATTTCGGTTCCAAGCACCGCATTTTCAAAACCGCTAAAGAGCAAGTAATGAAATCGATGGTTTACGCATACCGTGACCGTCGTCAGACTAAACGTAACTTCCGCAAACTGTGGATCGTTCGTATCAATGCAGCAGCCCGTCAAAACGGCCTGTCCTACAGCAAGCTTGTACACGGCCTGAAACTGGCTGGCGTAGAAGTGAACCGCAAGATGCTGGCTGACCTGGCAGTAAATGACCTGAACGCATTCAACTCCCTGGCTGTTGTAGCCAAAGAGAAGATCAACGCGTAAGTGTTATGATTAACCGAAAAGCACCGCCTGCGGGGGAACCCGTGTGACGGTGCTTTTTTTGCGCGGCTATGGCTTGCGGACCGTTATTCCCAGTACTTGGTGGTGCTGAGCTGTGAGGCGAGTTTTTTGCTGCTGGCGCGTCTGATCTTCCGGAGTTCGGACCGCTCGCCTGCGGATTCGCTAATCAGCTTCTCTTCATCGGTCTCCGGAATGATGGCTGGTACAGGCGCCGGTGTGCCGTCCTCCTCGATGGCTACAAAGGTCAGGAATGAAGTGGCGGCAACGGCGCGTTCGCCGGTGTAGAGGTTCTCGGAGATGATTTTGACAAATACCTCGATGCTGGTACGGCCTGTCCAAGAGACGAAAGATTCGAAGCAGACGGAATCGGAAGGCCGGATCGGCCGCAGGAAGTCTACGGAATCGGTAGAGGCCGTGACGACATTTTTACGGCAGTGGCGCATGGCTGAGATTGAAGCAACTTCATCTATAGTGCTCATCAGCTTGCCTCCGAACAACGTCTTGTGGTTATTGACGTCGTTTGGAAAGACGCGGCCAGTCTTGAAGACGCGGGATTCGCGGCTGTACTTGAAGGGCGGGACGGTTTGGGGATCGCTATGTTCTTCCATGGTTTCAGTACTCCCTTTTCATACAATATGTAAGCATTCATGATAATAGAAATCGGATTGTCGTGCAATAATATTATAGACAACTGACCCGGAATGAAGACATCCGAGGTATTCTAACATAACATGACTGCTAACATGACGTACCGTGTCAAGGAAAGCGTTTTCTTGTGAAAAAATGCAAATTATTATTGACCTGAGGTCATTTATGGACTGGATTTTAGGTTTTTTTGCAGGTATAATTTGAGCTAATGGTATGTCCAAGCAGAAGACAGAAGACATCCAATTTTTTAAGGGGGATCACAATCGATGAAAAAGTTTTTGAAAACGTCGCTCGTTATGTTGACCGCTTGCACAGCTATCTTGGCAGGATGCGGAAACAATAACGCGAACTCGGGAAATGCCGCTAACGGAGAAACAGGTGGCAACGCCGGAACAGCTACCAATGCACCTGCAGCAACAGATGCTCCTAAGTCCGATGTGAAGATCGGTCTGGTTACTGACGTAGGCGGAGTAAACGATAAATCGTTTAACCAGTCTGCTTGGGAAGCTCTTGAAGCCCTTAAGACAGAAGCCGGCGTTGAAATTAAATATCTGCAAAGTAACTCCAGTGCTGACTATGAGCCGAACCTTAACCAGTTCGTAAAAGGCGGCTACAACCTGACTTGGGGTATCGGCTTTGATCTGGGTGACGCTCTGCTGAAGGTTGCTCAAGAAAATCCGGATGCTAACCTGGCTATCATCGACAGCGTGGTTGACGCTCCTAACGTTGAATCTGTAACATTCGCTGAGAACGAAGGTTCCTTCCTGGTTGGTGTGGTTGCAGGTCTGACTACAAAAACCAATAAAGTAGGCTTCATCGGCGGTATGGAAAGCCCGGTTATCAAACGTTTTGAAGTTGGCTTCAAAGCTGGCGTAGAAGCGGTTAATCCTGATGCAACTGTAAGCATCACTTATGCAGGTGCTTATGACAAGCCGGATACTGGTAAGTCCCTGGCTGCTACACTGTACAATGACGGCAACGACATCATCTTCCCGGCTGCAGGCGCAACTGGTAACGGTGTATTCAACGAAGCCAAGTCCCGTAATGGCGCAGGCGGCGACAAAGTCTGGGTTATCGGCGTAGATAAAGACCAATCCCTGGAGTTTGGTGATGATGTAACGCTGACTTCCATGATCAAACGCGTTGACGAAGCGGTTAAGAAGGTTTCCCAGCAAGTGGTTGACGGAACATTCAAAGGCGGTACTACAACTGTACTGACTCTGAAAGACAACGGCGTAGGCCTTCCTGAAACATCTAAGGCTAACGTTTCCGCTGAAATCCTGGCTAAGGTTGAAGAATACAAAAAACAAATCATCGACGGAACAATCGTTGTTCCTGCCGAGTAATATTTGTCTTAATTCTTTTGCGTAACAGCATAGAGCAAGAAACAAGGCCGGTCTTTAAGCTGGCCTTGTTCCCTGTTAATGCACCGGTTTTTGTCAGGTACAGATAGCCGCCCCGTCCAGGGCGGTTAACCGTGCCTGTATGGTTTTATATATTCTGTGATGAGGGTGATTCCATGAGTGCTGCGGCTCCTGTCGTAGAGTTGAAGCAAATCACAAAACGCTTTCCCGGTATTGTCGCGAACGACTCGATTAGTCTGACGCTCCAAAAAGGGGAGATTCATGCGCTGCTTGGTGAGAACGGGGCAGGCAAGTCAACCTTGATGAATATCGTATTCGGACTATACCAGCCCGATGAAGGCAGCATCGAAATCGACGGGAAACCGGTTATTATCGATAGCCCCAATAAAGCTATTGAGCTTGGCATTGGTATGGTTCACCAACATTTCAAGCTTGTTGAGCCTTTTACGGTGACCGAGAATATCGTTCTTGGGATGGAACCGAAGAAGGGCCTTAAAATCGACTATAAATCCGCAGCGGAACAGGTTCGTAAGCTATCTGAGCAGTATGGCCTCCAGGTTGATCCGAATGCCCGGATTCATGACATTTCGGTTGGCATGCAGCAAAGAGTAGAAATTATGAAAACTTTGTACCGCGGTGCGGATATACTTATATTCGACGAGCCTACCGCTGTGCTGACGCCACAGGAAATTACAGAATTAATGGCGATTATGAAGCGGCTCGTTGCAGAGGGTAAGTCCATCATCTTGATTACGCACAAGCTGAAGGAAATTATGCAGATCTCTGACCGGGTGACCATTATCCGCAGAGGGAAGGTTATTGATACTGTTACAACTTCCGGAACGAATCCGAATGAGCTGGCTGAAAAAATGGTTGGCCGCGGAGTAACCTTCAAAGTGGACAAGCAGGTTCCGCATGTAGGAGAAAATGTGCTTAAAGTGACGAATGTCAACAGCAAGAGCAAGGATGGGGTTCCTGTCCTGAATGGTCTCAGCTTTGAAGTGAAGGCAGGGGAGATCCTGGGGATCGCCGGCGTTGACGGAAACGGGCAAAGCGAGCTGATCCAGGCTATTACCGGCCTGCGCAAAATCGATTCCGGTTCCATTACTGTGTCAGGCCAGGAGATTGCCAACCTGTCACCGCGTAAAATCTCTGAGATGAACGTGTCGCATATTCCGGAAGACCGTCACAAACACGGTCTGGTACTGGATTTCAGCGTCAGTGAGAACATGGTGCTCGAAACCTATTATAAGAGCCCTTACAACCAGGGCGGCTTCCTCAAAATGGATGTCATTAACAATCATGCTGAGGACTTAATTAAACAATTTGATGTACGGACACCTTCAATCGAGACTAAAGCCCGCTCCTTGTCCGGCGGTAATCAGCAAAAAGCGATTATTGCGCGGGAAATAGATAAAAATCCGACACTGCTTATTGCGGCACAGCCTACGCGAGGTCTTGATGTAGGAGCGATTGAATTCGTGCAGAAGCAGCTGATTGCCCAGCGTGACCAAGGCAAGGCGGTTTTGCTGATTTCCTTTGAGCTGGATGAGATCATGAATGTATCCGACAGAATTGCTGTTATTTATGAAGGGCAGATTGTCGGCGAAGTATTCCCGCAGGATACGAATGACCAGGAGCTTGGTCTGATGATGGCGGGCAGCTTGAAGCGGGGAGGAAATGCGGGTGCATAGACTTAAAAAAATCTTCGCAACAGACAGCTATATTGTGCCTCTGGTTGCGATTGTAATGGGCTTCCTGGTCGGAGCCGTCGTTATGCTGATTGGCGGTTATGACCCTATCGCCGCATACTCCGCGCTGTTCAAACGGGTATTCGGCAGTCCGTATGACTTTGGTGAGGCCATCCGCGAGATGACTCCGCTGATGTTCACCGGTCTTGCTGTTGCCTTCGCATTCCGTTCAGGGATGTTTAACATCGGTGCTGACGGACAGGTGCTTATAGGCATGACGGCAGCCACCCTTGTCGGGATCCAGCTATCGGGTTTACCGTCATTTTTGCTCGTTCCGCTTGCTGTAATCGCAGCTGGACTAGCCGGGGGATTGTGGGCTGGTATTGCAGGTTACCTGAAGGCAAAGCGCGGGATTAACGAAGTTATAACTACAATTATGCTGAACTGGATTGCGCTATATCTGTCGAATTATATTGTGCGGAACTTCCTGCTGCTCAAAGGCCAGAACCGTTCCGAAGATATTCCGGCCTCGTTGTCCATGACTTTCCTGAACGGGGTATTCGACAATGCCCGTGTTCACTGGGGAACGGCTATTGCAATTTGTGCGGCAATTTTCTTTTATGTCTACCTGTGGAAAACCAAGCAGGGATACGAAATGCGTGCAGTTGGTCTCAATCCGAATGCTGCCGAATATGCCGGGATGAATGTGGGCCGTAATGTTGTTAAGGCCATGTTCATCAGCGGTGCCTTTGCCGGACTTGCAGGTGCAGGTGAAGTGCTGGGCGTATTCCATTACCAGTCTGTATTTGCTGCATCTCCAGGTTATGGGTTTAACGGTATCGCTGTAGCCCTGCTGGGACTGACACACCCGCTGGGTGTTATTCTGGCGGCGATTCTGTATGGTATGCTTACTTACGGTGCTGCAGGTATGAGCTTTGGGGCGGATGTTCCGCCGGAGCTGATCCGCATCGTAATCGGTTCGATTATATTCTTTATTGCAGCACAAGGAATTGTCCGCTGGGTGCTTAAGCCCTTTTATCTCAAGCGGAAGAAAGAGAAGGTGTCATAGATGGATCTGCTGACGTTAGGACAATTGCTCAATACGACGCTTGTTTTTTCCACGGCGCTCATTTTCGCTGCTCTTGGCGGCATCTTCTCTGAACGTTCCGGTGTGGTCAATATCGGTCTTGAAGGCTTAATGATGTTCGGTGCCTTTGCAGCAGCGGTAGGGGGGCATTATGCCCAGGATGCCGGACTGGGAGCATGGGCTCCATGGGTTGGCGTACTCTGCGCGATAGCAGTCGGAGTCATCGGCTCCCTGATTCACGCTGTTGCTTCCATCACCTTCAAAGCGGATCAGACGATCAGCGGTACGGTAATTAACTTCCTGGCGGCAGGAAGTACTTTGTACATGGTTAAGCTGTTTTTCGACGGGGCTGGCGAGTCCCCGCTAATTGACGGTTTCAAGAAGGTGGCTGTTCCTGGACTTTCCAAAATCCCGGTTATCGGTGAAGGGATTTTCAATTCCTACCCGACGACTTACCTGGCGATTATTCTCGTCATTGTGATTTACTTCGTACTGTTCAAAACTCCTTTCGGACTCCGTCTGCGCGCAGTCGGTGAACATCCGAGTGCTGCGGATACCTTGGGAGTTAACGTAAAACGGATGAGATATATAGGTGTTATGCTGAGCGGTATGCTGGCCGGTATCGGCGGAGCGACCATCACTCTGACAACCACAGGCACATTTGCGCACAATACCATTTCCGGCCAGGGCTTTATTGCGATTGCCGCAATGATCTTCGGTAAATGGAATCCGCTGGGCGCCTTTGGAGCCGCTGTATTCTTCGGCTTCTCGCAGGCAATCCGCAACTACGTACAGTTGTTCGAATGGTCCAAGAGCATTCCGCAGGAATTCATCTTCATGATTCCTTATGTGCTGACTATTATTGTACTGGTGAGTGCCGTAGGCCGGTCTTCCGCGCCTAAAGCATTGGGTGAACCTTACGACCCGGGTAAGCGTTAATCGTTACAGGGCTATGTTTTTCAAATATTCAGAACAAGCGCATGTCCGGATTTTCCGGACATGCGCTTGTTTGGTTTTCCGGCGGTACAACATGCGTCCTTGGGGTCTGTTACCACGGCAGCCGGGACACGTGTACAGGCGAACAGCATCCATTCCGAATAGACTGTGGTTGAACCTGAAGCAGAACTCAGTATTTTTCTTTAGTGAGTTTTTCACGAAGGTAACACAATGAATTCCAGCTCTCAAAACAAAGCTCAGGCTTCCGAAGCGAGTTTTGAACGAAGAAATTACAGGGAAGTTCAGCTCACAATACTTTTAGGAGGGATATTATGGCTCACCAGGTTACAAAGAAACAGGTTATGAAGCTTGTCGGCAAACATATCGTTGCTGTAAAAAAAGACGGCTCCAACGTCACGGGCAAACTGGTGCGTGTATCGGGCAACCGTCTTATTCTTCAGCGGGTCAGCGGTAAAAAAGTGCAAACCAAAGCACTGATTCCCCTGGTGCTGTTTGATCTGCTTGCTATCGGTACTGCACCATATGCCGGCTACGGCTACGGCGGCGTACCTTACGGCGGCTACGGGCCAGGGCCAGGCTATGGCGGCTATGGACCGGGACCGGGTTATTACGGAGGTAAGCCGTACCCGCCGATCGGATTCTTTTAAGTTTCAGCTGAACTGCTTCTCGAACTCGTAGCAATAATTCTGCGGCTGATAACGGGCTACGCTGTAGCCCATTTTTTCATAGAAGGAGATACCTGCTGTGTTTCCGGTGTCCACAGCCACCTTGGCCCGCTTACAGCCGCGGGATAATGCAAATCGTTCAGCCCGGTCCATCAGCAGATTCCCCCAGTGCTTGCGGCGCGCTTCCGGAGCTATGGCCAGCATATCAATGTATAGCAGATCACCGTGCAGCATGAAATGGACGAACCCAAGCGGGTCGCTCTCATAGTCCGGACAAGCAACCAGGGTTACACCCTGGCTCAGGCGGCGGGGCAGGTCCTTTCTGACCTGGTTGATTATAGTCTGCGGCAGATGCGACAACGGGACGAGCTGCTTCTCAATCAAGTCCATAATGACGCTGTCATCCTGCCTGGGTCTGCGGTAACGAATCATCGCGCGCCCCCCTTTCCACGCATTGTCGTACATCATATGCCTGCAGGGGTGTGGGCGTTACGGAAAGGACAGAACAACGTTTTGTGACAGATTAGGAAATATGGGTATTGACTTATCCATGTGAGGAATCATATAATGTGTCTAAACATTTTAACGAACATACTTGTATCGGCAATGATGAGGACGAAGTTTTAAGGGCTCTTTTGCTCAGAGAGTGTGAGGATCTGCTGCAACCTCCACCGAAATCCCTTATATACGAGCTCACCTCGGAGCTGTTTTCCTGAAAGGTCCATCAGTTAGAGCGGTGGAATTATTAGGGGGAATCGTTTGGTCCGCGTTACGGACTTCAGGTTACAAAGATTTGGGCCCTGCCTACATCGATGGATTTTTGTTACCTGATAAGGCGTTGCATCGTGAGATGCAATGCAAACATGGGTGGTACCACGGAAGCTAAACCTTTCGTCCCTCACGCGCTTTGCTTTGGCGCGTGGGAGGCGGAAGGTTTTTTTGGTTTTAAGCCCCTGCTGCTGAATAAAGGACGGTCCGTCATTTGCATAATGAATGTTAACTATCGAAGGGAGGAATACTGATGAGCGCGCAAACACCGGAAGTGCGGTCTACAGAAGAATTACGTGAGAAATGGAAAAATCCCGAGGTGATAACAGGTTCTGAAATCCTGCTGCGCAGTCTGGTACTGGAAGGTGTGGACACGGTATTCGGCTATCCGGGCGGAGCGGTATTGTATATCTACGATGCCCTGCACGGATTCGATGATTTCAAGCATATTCTTACCCGCCACGAACAGGGCGCGATTCATGCGGCTGACGGCTATGCCAGAGCAAGCGGGAAGCCGGGCGTATGTATCGCAACCTCAGGTCCGGGAGCAACCAATCTTGTTACCGGTATTGCAACGGCCTTTATGGACTCGGTTCCGCTCGTAGTAATCACTGGTAATGTCTTCTCCAGCCTGATTGGAACAGATGCTTTCCAGGAAGCGGATATCACAGGAATAACAATGCCGATTACGAAGCACAGCTACCTGGTAAGGGATGTTGAAGATCTGCCGCGCATCATTCATGAAGCGTTCCATATCGCGAATACAGGACGCAAGGGTCCGGTACTGATCGACATTCCGAAGGATGTATCGGCAGCAAAGACGCTGTTCACACCGGTGCAGAACCAGGGAGTCAACCTCCGCGGCTATAACCCGCGCACCGTTCCCAATAAGCTTCAGCTGGATAAGCTGATCCGGGCCATCTCGGCAGCCGAACGTCCGATTATTATCGCAGGCGGCGGCGTTATCTACTCCGGAGCGCATGAAGCTATGACTGAGTTTGTAAAACGGACCGAAATCCCGATTACAACAACTCTGCTGGGACTCGGCTGCTTCCCGAGTGCTGACGACCTCTGGATGGGAATGCCCGGTATGCATGGTACCTATACAGCCAATAATGCCATACAGCAATGTGATTTGCTCATTAACATCGGTGCCCGGTTCGATGACCGTGTAACCGGTAAGCTGGACGGCTTTGCTCCAAAAGCGAAGATTGTCCACATCGACATTGATCCGGCAGAAATCGGCAAGAATGTTACACCTGATATTCCGATTGTAGGCGATGTAAAAACGGTACTGGAAATGCTTATTCCGGACCTTACCCGCGCTGCTAAGGCGGATGCCTGGAGAACACAAATCGCCCAGTGGAAGCTTGAGAAACCGCTCCGCTACAATGATTCGGACACAGAGCTTAAGCCGCAATGGGTCATTGAAATGATTAATGAGACTACCAAAGGCGAAGCCATTGTAACTACTGACGTTGGCCAGCATCAAATGTGGGCTGCACAGTACTATAAATTTAATCACCCGCGCTCATGGATTACTTCCGGGGGACTTGGAACAATGGGCTTCGGATTCCCGTCAGCAATCGGCGCACAAATGGCTCAGCCTGAGCGGCTGGTTGTTTCCATTAACGGGGACGGCGGAATGCAGATGTGTTCCCAGGAGCTGGCGATTTGTGCAATCAATAATATCCCGGTCAAAATCGTAGTCATCAACAACCAGGTTCTTGGTATGGTGCGCCAGTGGCAGAATCTCATTTATGAGAAACGCTACAGCTACACAGACCTCGCCGGCAGCCCGGATTTTGTTAAGCTGGCTGAAGCCTACGGTGTAAAAGGACTGCGGGCAACGAATAAGGAAGAAGCAGGCGCAGCGTGGAAAGAAGCACTGGAAACGCCGGGACCCGTTCTGGTAGAATTCGTTGTTCCAAAGGACGAAAATGTCTACCCGATGGTAACTCAGGGCTCAACCATTGATCAAATGCTTATGGGGGATGAATGACAGTGATGAAACACACGATTTCTGTGCTTGTGAATGACCAGCCGGGTGTGCTGCAGCGGGTAGCAGGCTTGTTCGGACGCCGCGGCTTCAATATTGAGAGCATTACGGTCGGGCAATCCGAAGAAATCGGATTGTCCCGGATGGTCATCGTTACACTCGGCGACCAGCACACGCTGGAACAGATCGAGAAGCAGCTTTATAAGCTGATTGATGTCATCAAGGTTGTAGATCTTGGCTCCAAACCAATGGTTGCCCGCGAACTGGCCCTGATCAAAGTCAAAGCCGAGCCGGCTGAGCGTCCGGAAATTATGGGGGTAGTTGAGACATTCCGTGCTTCTGTTGTCGATATCGGTACGAACAGCCTATTGGTCCAGGTTGTAGGCGATACACAAAAGATCGATGCGATGATTGAATTGCTGAAGCCATACGGCATCAAAGAACTGTCCCGTACCGGAGTTACCGCAATGATTCGCGGGAACGCCTAATCGGTATAATTTACAGCTTTAACGGATTGCTGCTTGTGTGCATTAATTTGATAATATTATAATGAATTGCCCGCGAAAGAGCGGGGACTTGAGGAGCAGCTAGGAGCTGCGGTATCAGCAGGCCTCAGGCGCTCTTGAAGTACCCGCTCTTTACGATGGGTCCCAAATTAAAGGAGGATATTGACAATGGCAGTGACAACGTACTATGAACAGGATGCAGAACTTAGCGTATTAAAAGGAAAGACAGTTGCAGTAATCGGGTACGGCAGCCAGGGACATGCCCAGGCGCAGAACCTGCGCGACAGTGGTCTTCAGGTTGTCATCGGCCTGCGTGAAGGGAAATCCTTTGAAACCGCCAAGAATGACGGATTTGAAGTATTGCCTGTAGCTGAAGCAGTATCCCGTGCTGACGTAGTGCAAATTCTGTTGCCTGACGAAACACAGGCATCCGTATATAAGAATGATATTGAGCCTAACCTCAAAAACGGCGCAGCTCTGATGTTCTCCCACGGCTTCAACGTACATTTCGGCCAGATCGTTGCTCCTAAGGATGCTGACGTACTGCTGGTTGCACCTAAATCCCCGGGCCACATGGTTCGCCGCACTTATGTAGAAGGCTTCGGCGTTCCTGGTCTTATCGCTATCGAACAAGACGCTACAGGAAATGCCAAGACAATCGGACTTGCTTATGCTAAAGGTATCGGCTGTACACGTGCAGGGGTTATCGAAACCTCCTTCCGTGAAGAAACCGAAACCGATCTGTTCGGTGAGCAGGCTGTACTTTGCGGTGGTGTATCCGCACTGATCAAAGCCGGCTTCGAAACATTGACTGAAGCAGGATATGCTCCTGAAATGGCTTACTTCGAGTGTCTGCATGAGCTGAAGCTGATTGTTGACCTGGTGTATGAAGGCGGACTTGCTACTATGCGTGATTCCATCTCCAACACTGCCGAGTACGGTGACTATGTAACTGGACCGCGCATTGTTACTGACGAAACCAAAAAAGCAATGAAGGCTGTACTGACTGATATCCAGCAGGGTAAATTTGCCCGTGACTTTATCCTGGAGAACCAGTCCGGCCGTGCCTTCCTGACTGCTACCCGCCGCAACGAAGCTGCTCATCCGGTAGAAGTAGTCGGCAGCCAGCTGCGTGAAATGATGCACTGGATTAAGAAATAGGCTCATATACTTAATTGGTAAGACACAATAGTGTAATCCTCAGATGCGGCCGTAACTTTGCGGGCCGCATTTGAGGGTTTTAGCACAATTTTCAGGAGGTGCTCAGCTTGCGGAAAATCTATGTGTTCGACACGACGCTGCGTGACGGGGAGCAGTCGCCGGGTGTGAACCTGAATACACGTGAGAAGGTGGAAATCGCCTACCAGCTTGAAAAGCTTGGAATTGACCGGATGGAGGCAGGCTTCCCCGCAGCTTCACCGGGCGATCTGGCAGCAGTCAACGCCGTGGCGAAAGCAGTAAAGGATGTTACTGTTATCGGACTTTCGCGCTCCAGAGAGACTGATATTGACGCGGTCAGAGAAGCACTGAAAGGCGCGCAGGACCCTTGCATTCATATTTTTCTGGCAACCTCGCCGATTCACCGGCAGCACAAGCTGCGTATGGAAAAAGCCCAGGTGCTCGAAACCGCACAATCTGCGATCCGTTACGCCAAAAAGTATTTTTCCAAGCTGGAGTTTTCCTTGGAGGATGCCGGACGGACCGAGCGTGATTTTATGGCGGAAATGGTGGCCATGGCGATCCGTGAGGGAGCGAATGTGGTCAATATTCCCGATACTGTCGGTTATCTGAACCCCTCGGAATATGGAGCCATCTTCAAGTTCCTGAAGGATACGGTGCCTGACATTGAAAAGGTCCAGCTGAGTGCCCACTGTCATAATGACCTGGGAATGGCTACTGCCAATACACTGGCGGCCATTCAGAACGGTGCGGATCAGATCGAAGGTACCATTAACGGTATCGGGGAACGCGCCGGTAATACGGCGATTGAAGAAGTGGCTCTGGCGCTGGAGACGCGAAGTGAATTTTTTGGAGCAAAGACTTCTCTGGTGCTCTCGGAAATCTCCCGTACCAGCCGTCTGGTCAGCAGACTGACCGGGATGGCCGTTCCGGGCAATAAGGCAATTGTCGGGGCCAATGCTTTTGCACATGAGTCCGGTATCCATCAGGACGGCATGCTCAAGGAGAAGACCACTTATGAGATCATGACGCCGGAAACGATCGGGCTCAAGGAGAGTAAGCTGGTGCTGGGCAAGCATTCCGGCCGTCACGCCTTCCGGGATAAACTTAATGATCTGGGATATGACCTGCCGGAGGAAGAAGTGAATACCGCCTTTGCGAAATTCAAGGATCTGGCGGATAAGAAAAAAGAGGTCTCCGATGAGGATATTCTGGCCCTGCTGGAGGAAAAGCTGGGCGATACGCCGGAAATTTTCAGTCTGCAGACCATTTATGTCACTTACGGCAATGAGTCCGTTCCTACAGCAAAGGTAGTCATTAAAGGCCAGGAAGCTGAGCCGATCGTAGCAGTTGCCGAGGGGAACGGTTCGGTTGATGCCATTTATAATGCGATCGATCTGGCTACAAGCGAGGAAGTTACCCTGGGTGACTATTCCATTAAAGCTGTAAGCCGCGGTAAGGATGCACAGGGTGAGGTACATGTGGTGCTGTCCCAGGGTGAAGTAGCTGCACAAGGACGCGGACTGAGCACGGATATTCTTGAGGCCAGTGCCCGCGCTTATCTGGATGCACTCAACAAGCTGCTGGAGAAACGTAAGACGTACACCCGCCGTGATCATGCACAGCTGTAAGACTATTTTATAGAAGAAAATGAAATGAAGTTAATGAAAGCCATGCATTCTGCAAAGCGTTTTTTGCGGATGTATGGCTTTTTTTGTGCTGATGAGGCTAATAGGGCAAAAGAAAGTGATTTTATCAGTGGTTTATCAGCGAAAATAGTTACAATGTATCTTGACGTTATTGCGCTTACGCGCATTTTTTGTCGTGAAGGCCAGCTTTATAGGGATTTTGTAGGGAAAATGCAGTAGTATTCCAACACTGTTCTTAATAAAAGATGAGGGAGAGGGAAAAGTCTTGAGAGTAATAAGACAAAACAAATGGGCCATTTGGCTCGGAGTAGTTATGCTGGTAACAGCACTTGCAACCACAATAGGTTTCTTTTCAAATGTCAATGCAGATGCAGCAGAAACTCAAATTTCAGAGAATATTGTTAAAAGCGTAACCCTGTCCGTCTATGAGAACGGCACGCAGGTTACGAGCAACGTGTATAAGCTGGATTCTACAGTTAAGCTGAATTTGACCTATGAGCTTCCGGATGCCAAGTATGGAGAGGGTTCTACTTATACATATACTCTTCCGTCCCAGTTAAAAATTGATCAAACCTATTCGGGCACACTGGTTAACAGTGAATTTGCTGATGGTGTCGGCACATATACGGTAGGTTCTGATAATAAAGTCGTATTTAAATTCAATAAGAATATTGAGGACTTGTTTGATATAAAAGGAAGCTTTTGGGTGGAGTCCAAACTGAGCTCGACTACAGTTACCGGCAGTACGACGCAGGTGCTTCCTTTTCCGATTGCAGGAAATGCGAGTAACTCCATTACACTCCAGATTCAGCCCAATAACGGAAAGGCGGTTAGCAAATCCGGAGTCCCGCTGCCGCAAAAATATAATGCAAGCACAATTGAGTGGACGGTGGATGTGAATACATCTCTAAGCAGGCTTGCTAATGCATCCGTTACAGATTCGATTCCAACAGGTCTGGATTTGAATACGGTCTCCATAGCTGTATATGGTCTGAATGTGGATGTACAGGGAAACGTAACTCAAGGGAGCCAGCTCGATCCGGCACTGTATGATACATCTGCAAGTACCGCGAGAAATTTGAACCTGAAATTTAATAATACGATTAATGAAGCCTATCGGGTGAAGTTCTCTACCAGCATTACAGATACGAGTAAATCCAGTTTTACTAACATAGCTACCCTAAATGGCAACGGGGCATCCCAAAGCGGATCGTCTTTAGCCGTTGGAGTCAGTTACGGGAAACCGCTGGAAAAGACGGCAGGCAGCTATAATTCAACAACGGAAACGATTAGCTGGCAAATTAAATTTAATTATGATGAAAAAACAATTACCGCGGATAAAGCCGTGCTAACTGACTATTTTAACATAAGCCAGGACTATGTTCCCGCATCGCTGAAAATTTTCAAAGTGAAGCTGGACCAAAACGGAAGTGGTACAGATGATGGCCAGTTGAACGCAGGCACAGATTATACTGTGACTACACTGCCGGATACGGCGAATACAGCAGGCTTTAAAATTCAGTTCAACAATGACATCCAGTCAGCATACCGGATTGTCTACGATACCAAGGTAGCGGATCGGGTATATTCCGGTGAAAGTATTGTAAATAAAGTTACATACAACGGCCAGACTGTTCAAGCTTCTGCTTCTACTTCCCAACGGATTTTGAACAAACAGTCACCTTCAGGTGTAAATTATTTAAACAAAACAGTAAACTGGACGATTAAGGTTAATGAAGACAACAGAACGATGACAAATCTGTTGCTGACAGACAAATTTGATAATGCAGGCTTGAAGCTGATCGGAAAACCGGTTATTTCTCCTGCGCTGGTAGAAAATGTTGATTATACAATCACTAATTTAGGTTCTGGAGATTTCAGTGTAAATGATGGCTTCCAGATCAAATTTTTGAAGCCCATTACACAAGCATATACGATCACATACAGCACAGAATTTGATTATTACAAGCTAATAACAGCCTCCAGCTACTTCAGGAATACTGCCTCCATTGTGTGGGATGAAAAAACAACAACAGGTACACAATCGTCAGCTCAAACATTCACTCCACGAATCGAAGTCATAAAAAATGGCCTCAAGTCAGGCAGTTATGATGCGACAAGCAAGACCATCACCTGGAAAGTCGGCGCGAACTATAACAAAAGGGCGCTGGCCGCTGGTGCAGAGCTGGTAGACACGCTGCCTACAAGCCAGCAGATGGCGGGCGGAGATGCCGGCTCGGTAAAAGTATATGAGCTCACTTATACTTCTAACGGGAATCCGGTACAGGGAAGCCTTGTGAATGCTGCAGAGTATGAAGCGAGCGTAACCAGTGATGGACGTAAGCTTAAGGTTAAATTCAAGAACGATGTCGGCTATGCTTTCTATGTAATTTTCCAGACAGAGTTCATAGCCGGAGATATTAATCTGGATAAGGTAACCAATAATGCAATTTTGAATGATGCACAGTCCAATGCGGTGTCGGAAACCTTAACTTCTCCAGAGGTAAGTGTTCCGAACGGCGGCCAATATGTGACTAAGACCGGAACCAGAGATTCCTCGGATCAGACAATTATAAACTGGACCATGACCATTAACGCGAACCAGTCTGTAGTGGGCGATGCTCAGGTTGTGGATACTCCAAGTACCAATCAGGTGCTGCTGCCAGCCAGCTTCCAGCTTTTTAAGACAACGGTGAACTCAAGCGGAGGCGTAACAGCAACATCTGTTAAACTGGCCGAGAGAACAGACTATACACTTGAATTCCTGACAGATTCCAGCGGTAAGGACATCTTTAAGCTGGCTTTTAAGAACACGATATCCGAACCATACATTCTTAAGTACCAGACTGTTATTACGGCTGTAGGAACTGTAGCGGTGACCAACAATGTGTCTTTCACGGGAACGGGCTCGAAAGTAGTAAGCAAGCCTTTTCCATACAGCAACAGCTTTACTATGGTTGATACCGGCGGTACGGGCAGCGGGGTAAAAGGCTCGCTCAAGGTACTAAAGACCAATGCGGATCAAACGCTAATTCTGCCTGGTGCCGAATTTTCCCTGGGCCGAATCGTTGGTACTGAACTGAAAGAAACAAAGTATGCGACCAGCGATTCCGGCGGTAACCTGGAGTTCAAGGATTTGCGTGCTGGCAAATATATATTGAAGGAAACCAAGGCGCCAGCCGGTTATGCGGTTGATACTACAGAGCGTACGGTGACTATCAATTCCTCCACACCAGTTCTGCTGACAGTGACCAATGATTTCAACGGCTCGCTCAAGGTAACCAAGGTGGCGAAAGAAAATACGGCTACTAAACTTGCAGGAGCAGTCTTTGAGTTATATAACTCAGCCAATACACTGGTCGGTTCCGGAACTACGAATGCCAGCGGTGAATTGATTTTCACTAAGTTAATGGGTGGAAGCTACACTCTTAAGGAGACGAAGGCTCCGGACGGATATGTAATTACTGCCGGCAGTACTGCTGTAACCATTGATCCGGCACAACAGAAAACTTTAACCGTTACTAATGATAAAATAGTGCTCGGCTCGCTTAAGCTAACCAAGGTCGACTCGGCTAACCTGGCGAAAAAGCTTGCAGGAGCAGAATTCAAGCTTTATGACGCCAGCAGCAAGTCTTTGGTAGCAACGGCTACTACAGACGCGAACGGGGTTGTGGAGTTTAAGGATTTGAAGCTAGGAGCATACACCTTCAAGGAAACGGTGGCTCCGTCCGGCTACGTGCTAGATTCGACTGAACGCAGCGTTAATATAACTTCGGCTGTGCAAGTTGTGCAGCAGATTACCAATAATGAGCTTTTAGGCTCGATTAAACTGACTAAAGTAGATGAGGATAACACCGCCAAGAAGCTGTCAGGAGCAGAATTCAAGCTGTACAACGCCAGCGATGTTGTGGTGGCAACAGCTACTACAGACGCGAACGGCGTTGTGGAGTTTAAGGATCTGAAGCTAGGAGCGTACACCTTCAAGGAAACGGCGGCCCCGTCCGGCTACGTGCTAGATTCGACTGAACGCAGCGTTAATATAACTTCGGCTGTGCAAGTTGTGCAGCAGATTACCAATAATGAGCTTTTAGGCTCGATTAAACTGACTAAAGTAGATGAGGATAACACCGCCAAGAAGCTGTCAGGAGCAGAATTCAAGCTGTACAACGCCAGCGATGTTGTGGTAGCAACAGCTACTACAGACGCAAACGGTGTTGTGGAGTTTAAGGATCTGAAGCTAGGAGCGTACACCTTCAAGGAAACGGCGGCCCCGGTTGGTTACGTGCTGAATGGAACCGAGCGTAGTGCGAACCTGACTGTGGCTGCACCAAATGTGCAGCAGCAGATTACCAACAAAGAGATACTGGGCTCACTGAAGCTGACGAAGGTCGATCAGGACGATACGGCGAAGAAGCTGTCAGGAGCAGAATTCAAGCTGTACAACGCCAGCGATGTTGTGGTGGCAACAGCTACAACAGACGCTAACGGCGTTGTGGAGTTTAAAGATCTGAAGCTAGGAGCGTACACCTTCAAGGAAACGGCGGCCCCGGTTGGTTACATGCTGAATGGAACCGAGCGTAGTGCGAACCTAACTGTGGCTGCACCAAATGTGCAGCAGCAGATTACCAATAAGGAGATCCTGGGCTCACTGAAGCTGACGAAGGTCGATCAGGACGATACGGCGAAGAAGCTGTCAGGAGCAGAGTTCAAGCTGTACAACGCCAGTGATGTTGTGGTGGCAACAGCTACAACAGACGCTAACGGCGTTGTGGAGTTTAAGGATCTGAAGCTAGGAGCGTACACCTTCAAGGAAACGGCGGCCCCGGTTGGTTACGTGCTGAATGGAACCGAGCGTAGTGCGAACCTGACTGTGGCTGCACCAAATGTGCAGCAGCAGATTACCAACAAAGAGATACTGGGCTCACTGAAGCTGACGAAGGTCGATCAGGATGATACGGCGAAGAAGCTGTCAGGAGCAGAGTTCAAGCTGTACAACGCCAGCGATGTTGTGGTGGCAACAGCTACAACCGACGCGAACGGTGTTGTGGAGTTTAAGGACTTGAAGCTAGGAGCGTACACCTTCAAGGAAACGGTGGCCCCGGTTGGTTACGTGCTGAATGGAACCGAACGCAGTGCGAACCTGACTGTGGCTACACCAAATGTGCAGCAGCAGATTACCAATAAAGAGATACTGGGCTCACTGAAGCTGACGAAGGTCGATCAGGATGATACGGCGAAGAAGTTGTCAGGAGCAGAATTCAAGCTGTACAACGCCAGCGATGTTGTGGTGGCAACAGCTACAACCGACGCGAACGGTGTTGTGGAGTTTAAGGACTTGAAGCTAGGAGCGTACACCTTCAAGGAAACGGTGGCCCCGGTTGGTTACGTGCTGAATGGAACCGAGCGTAGTGCGAACCTGACTGCTGCTGCACCAAATGTGCAGCAGCAGATTACCAACAAAGCAGTACCTGCAACACCGGCACCGACAGCTGCACCAACGGCAACGCCTACACCGGCACCAGCTACGTCAAATCCGGGTACTCCGGCTTCTACACCAACTGCTTCTACGGTACCGGGAGCTATCGTTACACCAGGACCTTCTGCAACGCCAACACCAGGGGTAACGGCAACACCAGGCCTGACAACGCCAGGCCCAACTGCGAGTCCGGGAACGCCTGCCGTGAGCAGTGCCCCGACACCGCAAGCTACAACAGCTACTACCATTGCGGATATCCCGATTGATGGCGAGATTCCGCTTGGCGGCATTCCGAGCATCAGTGAGGAGCCGTCACATGGTACGGTTGTGGTTACACCTGATGGAAAATGGACTTATACCCCTGATCCCGGCTTTACCGGAAAGGATAAATTCACCGTCACTGTAACGGATGAGGACGGCAATGAGCAGGAGATCATCATTGAAGTTGATATAGATGAAGTTCCGCTCGGTTCGGTACCTGATAATGACACTGGTACAGATAATAGCACTAATTCGGATAATGATAATAACGGTCTGCCCGGCAATCTTCCAAAAACAGGCGAAGAGAGTCCGCTTCCGCTGTATCTGACAGGCGGAGGACTTATGGTTCTCGGTATCTGCCTGGCCGTAAGATTCAGAACGCGCAACAAACAGGAATAATTTTTAAGACTATAAATAACATTCATAGCAATGAAACAACCCACCTGATGAACCGCTTCGGGTGGGTTGTTTTTTGGTGCTTATATTCTAGAATGTTTACGGACTTTTACAGGGGATTCTACGGTAAACTAGGGATGAGCAATCTTTTTTGAAAAAAAACGTTAAGACCTGCAGGGGAACCGGATTGCCCGGCGTCTAACGTTATGAAGAAGGAGGGGAGAACGACTTGGAAGAGGCAGAATGGATTTCAGCCGTGCTTAACGGGCAGAGCCAGGCTTTTGGACATCTGGTGACGCGTTATCAGGGCATGGTATACCGAGTGTGCATCAAAATAACGGGAGAAGCCGAATCTGCCAAGGATATGGCCCAGGAAGTCTTCATCAAAGCCTACAAGGCGCTCCCCTCCTTCAGGGGACAGTCCTCATTCTCTACCTGGCTGTACCGGATTGCATACAGGACCTGTCTGGACTGGAAACGGGCCAATGACAGGGAATGGCGCCACCGCAGTACGGCGGATTACACAGAGAATGACTGGATTACCTCACAGACGCCGGAGCAGGCGGCACTGAGCAAGGAAGCCTCAGAGGAGCTGGATCAGAATCTGAACAGCCTCACGGAACCGTACCGGTCGGTCGTGCAGCTGTATTATTTTCAGCACCACTCCTATCAGGAAATTGCCGAACAGAAGGGCGTCTCGGTCAAAACAGTAGAATCACAGCTCTACAGAGCCAGACAGATGATGCGAAAAAGCGGGGAGGAATGGCGATGAATTGTGCAACAGTCAAAGAATGGATGCCGCATTATATCGAAGGCACACTGTCTCCGGAGATGGAGCTGAATCTCCGTCTGCACATCGAAGCTTGTCCCGGCTGCTCATCATGGCTGGAGGAGGCTAGAGCGCTCGCCGCACTGTGGAATGAGATGGAAGCCGGATTAGAAACGCCGGACACATGGGATTTTCCCGATATAACGAATGACGTAATGGAACATATTGGACAGCTGGAAGCAGGCCGCCGTGAGCGCGCTGTCAGATCGACCGCAGCCCGACGCCGTACTGCACCGGGCACATCCTGGATGCACTACGGAGTTGCAGTGGGCCTTACGTTCCTGCTGCTGCAGTTCGGGGTATTTGAGAATCTGGCCTACGGCATCACCGAGATCAACGGGCAGATGTCGACATCCGTTACAGCATGGTTTAATGCCCAGGGCGGCCATAAATAGAAGCATAAACAGCTTTGGATTATGAGACGAGTTTTAAAAGAAAACGAAGCGAAGAAGTAATGCTCACCAAACTTTTAGGAGGATATAGTATGATTAAGAAAAAACGCTGGCTTACCTTTTTCCTGGCGCTTGTACCGGGCTTGGGACATTTATATCTTGGATTTAAAAAGCTTGGACTGCAGTATATGATCGGAGCCTCGGCGTGTATCATTTTTATTCCATCCATGCCGACGGTGTTCCCGTTCGCCCTTGCCGCCCTCTGGTTCTATCAATTATTTGATGCCCTGCAAAAAGCGGCCTGGTTGAAGCTGACGATCGCCGAGCATGAGCGGATGATGTTCCATCCGGACAGCTACGGTGCGCCGTGGAGCATGGGCTTGCCTCCGGTATCGGAGTATCCGCAGGATGATGTAAATCCTGTATGGCTGGGCATCGGCTGTGTGGCGGCAGGCTTCCTGCTGCTGGTGGCTACCGCTTTTCCGTGGCTTTGGCGTATACTTACCGATATGAATATCGGGTCCATTCTGCTGTCGCTGGCTCTGATCGGATACGGCTTCAGAATGCTCAAAAAAAATTCAAAAGTATAGGAAATGGGGATTTCATCCATGGGGAGATGGAAAATCGGCAGCTTCTCTGCCGCAATCGGCTGCATCGCAGTGGGTGTATTAATAGTTTTGGCTCAATATGATGTGGTTTCATACGATACCCTGGGTTATTTGTGGCCGGCATTACTTATTCTGTTTGGACTGGAAATGCTGATCCGGCTGTTCATCCGCTCAGATGTCAAAACCCGCGTCAGCGGCTGGGCTATTCTGCTCATTATCGTGCTGGTGCTGGCAAGCGGCGGGCAGACCGTGCTGGCTGGCGGAACACTCGGCGGAATTTTCGGCCGGACGCAGCTGACTCCGCTCAGTGGTACAGTGGACATTCAGTCCAAGATCAAGCGCGTGAAGGTTGAGCTGCCAAGCGGAAAGGTTATGATTCAAGGGACTGACGGGAACACCCTTGAGTATGAGGGCAAACTTGAGCTTCCGGGCAAAAACGAAACTGAAGCAGCGGACGCTATGGAGAAAAAATGGAAGGTGTCTGAAGATGGGGATACGCTTGTTCTGAAGCTGGATCTGGAGACGAACTGGCTGTCAAACATTCACTTCGGCGTCTATATCAAGGAGCCGTATTTGAATATCAGCCTTCCGCAGAATCTTGCGGTCCTGGTAGAGACCAGCGACGGCGCAGTTGAAGCCGCCAATCTTGCGGCAGGCATTGAGATCGATACCAGCAACGGTACACTGGATATCCATGATATCACCGGCGGAGTTGATGCCCACACCAGCAATGGGACCATTTCTGTACAGAATGTGCAGGGGGAAACCGAGCTTTCCAGCTCCAATGGTGCAATCACGCTTACCAATATTGACGGCTCTGTGTCAGCAGAGAGCAGCAACGGCAGAATCACCGTTAACTCTGCAGTTACTGGCGATTGGGAACTGGACTCCAGTAACGGCAAAATAACCGTCAGCCTGCCGGCGGCAACAGACGCTGAGATTAATGCGGAGACGAGCAACGGCGGATTGAAGGGGAATGTTAACTGGGACCGCGATGAAGATAACCAGGGAACAGCAGTGCTGGGGACTGGAAAACATGAAGTTTCCCTGTCAACCAGTAACGGTGCAATTACTGTAGA
Source organism: Paenibacillus sp. fava2 (assembly GCF_058313675.1). NCBI lineage: Bacteria > Bacillati > Bacillota > Bacilli > Caryophanales > Paenibacillaceae > Paenibacillus > Paenibacillus sp. fava2. The sequence goes on from NZ_CM177755.1 coordinate 1,545,590, forward strand.
TACAGCCGAATAACAAAAGGAGCAGCTGCCCGGACATTGTCCGGTGGTGCTGCTCCTTTTTTGCTGATCTGTATTAGGTTAAGGGAGTGCTAATAGTCAGGTTTGTTACCAGGCATACGCCTTCGGTGCTGAACCGCCTGGACCCGGGAAAATTTCGTCCAGCCGGTTCAGTACGCTCTCATCCAGCACAACCTCAAGGCAGCGCAGTGCGCTTTCGAACTGTTCCAGTGTGCGCGGACCGATAATAGGCGCTGTTACAGCAGGATTAGCCAGCAGCCAGGCCAGGGCGATATTGTCCTGCGGCTCCCCGAGCTCACGGCTTAACTCAGCAAAGGCTTCAAGCTGGCTCTTATGCTGTTCTATACGTTCAGCATTTCCGCCGCTGCGGCTGCCCTCAATCTTCATAAGGGCGTTGCGGCCTAGTAATCCCCCGTCGAGCGGGCTCCATGGGATAACGCCAAGACCGAGGCTCTGCGCTGCCGGAAGCACCTCAAGCTCGGGCAGGCGGCAGGTCAGGCTGTATTTATGCTGCTCGGATACCAGGCCGAGGAAGCCGCGTGCCTTCGCCTCGGACTGGGCAATGGCAATGTCCCACCCTGCGAAATTGCTGGAGCCGACGTAGCCGACTTTGCCCTGGTTCACTGCAAGCTCAAATGCGCCCCATAGCTCGTCCCAGGACACGCTGCGGTCAACATGGTGCATCTGGTACAGCTCAATGTGGTCGGTCTGCAAGCGCTGCAGGGAGCCTTCCAGGTGGCGGCGGATTATATATGAGGAGAGACCGCTTTCATCGTTAGGACCGTCAAGCTTGTCGCTCATGGCACCGTACACCTTAGTAGCAAGCACTACCTTCTCGCGGCGTCCGCCGCCCTGCTTGAACCAGCGTCCGATAATTGTCTCTGTAAGCCCGGAGTTTTCGCCCCAGCCGTAAATGTTGGCGGTATCGAAGAAATTCACTCCTGCATCAAGCGCAGCGTCCATAATGCGGAAGGCTTCCTTCTCGTCCGTAATCGGGCCGAAATTCATCGTGCCCAGACAGAGACGGCTGACCTTCAAACCGGATTTTCCAAGCTTAGTATACTGCATTTCACATTCACTCCTTTTATGAAATAGACCAGTGCCTCAAGGAAAACAACAGCATGTTTATTGTATCCAACCCGGGTATGAAGAGCAAATTATGCAGCGGACTTGCCTGGAAAAATCCTATAGGCTCTGCCTATCACTTTCATAGAATCTATATCTTTGTCCTTTGGCGCCCGTTATGATACAACAATATACAGAAGAACTATGTCTGCGTACAGCAGAACATCTAAGGAGTGACGGAAATGAGCGAGGTTAAAAAAATCGCCGTAATCGCCGGGGACGGAATCGGACCCGAGGTTGTGGCTGAAGCAGAAAAAGTATTGAAAAAAGCGGAAGAAGTATTCGGCTATGCCTTCGAAACAGAGCATGCCCTGTTTGGTGGGATTGCCATTGACGAGCGCGGAACACCGCTTCCGGAAGATACGCTGGAAATCTGCCGCAGTGCAGATGCCGTCCTGCTGGGGGCTGTCGGCGGACCGAAGTGGGACAACAACCCGAAAGAGCTGCGGCCGGAAACCGGACTTCTCGGTATCCGCAAAGCGCTGGGACTGTTCTCCAATCTGCGTCCGGCCAATGTATTTGACTGCCTGAAGGATGCATCCACCCTGAAGCCGGAAGTGCTGGAAGGCACAGACCTGATGGTTGTGCGTGAGCTGACCGGAGGTATTTACTTCGGGGACAAGCTGCGCCGGCAGGGGGAACACGGTGAAGAAGCAGTAGATACTTGCGTATATAATGTAACGGAAGTGGAGCGCATTGTGCGCCAGGCATTTGAAATTGCGGGCAAACGCCGCAACAAGCTGGCCAGCGTGGACAAAGCAAACGTACTGGAAACTTCCCGCCTGTGGCGTGAGGTCGTTAACCGGATCGCTCCTGAATATCCGCAGGTGGAGCTGGAGCATGTACTGGTTGACAACTGTGCAATGCAGCTGCTGCGCCGGCCGTCAAGCTTCGACGTTATTGTGACCGAGAACATGTTCGGTGACATTCTGAGTGATGAGGCAGCCATGCTGACCGGATCCATCGGCATGCTGGCTTCGGCCTCACTGGGCGAGGGCAGCTACGGCTTGTATGAGCCGGTACACGGCTCTGCTCCTGACATCGCAGGCCAAGGCCTGGCTAACCCGATTGCGACTATCCTGTCGCTGGCTCTGATGTTCCGTATGACCTTCGGCTATGAGGATGCAGCTGCAGCTATTGAAGCCGCAGTGGCAGAGGTGCTTGATGCGGGACACCGTACCAGCGATATTGCTGTAGATAAGAGCAAGGCGATCAGCACTACCGAAATGGGCGATCTGATTGTTGCGGCAATCCGCAAAGCGTAAACCTGCCGCTGGATTCCTTCTTTGACGCAGAAAGACAATAAACTTCACAGAATGTTGCTTATTTATAATAATTATAAAAAAGTAATGAGTGTAATATTGACTTTAATTTAGTGCGATGATACCATTTGGTCTATAGCAACAAGTAAGTGGCCAATTCATTCAATCAGTAAAGCATATTGCCTCATTCCCTCTGCAGGGGATCATGCCGGTGGTTGTTTTTCTTACATAATTAAAGGAGGAATTTAAGCAATGGCAGAACGTTTGGTAGGTAAACCGGCACCGGACTTCACAATGGAAACAGTAACTGGCGACGGTAAAGATTTTGGTAAAGTTAGCTTGTCCGACTACCGCGGCAAATGGCTTGTATTCTTCTTTTATCCGCTTGATTTCACATTTGTATGTCCGACTGAAATTACAGCACTCAGCGATGCAGCAGCAGATTTCGCTGATCTGGATACCGAGATTCTCGGAGTGAGCGTTGACTCTGTTCACAGCCACAAAGCATGGATCACTACACCTCGCGATATGAACGGTCTTGGGCAGGTAAACTTCCCGCTGGCTTCGGATATCACAAAGAAGGTGGCCAGTGATTACGGCGTACTGATCGAAGAAGAAGGCGTGGCTCTCCGCGGGCTGTTCATCATCGATCCGGACGGCGAACTGAAGTACCAGGTAGTCAATCATAACGATGTGGGCCGCAGCGTGGAAGAGACACTCCGTGTACTGCAGGCTCTGCAATCCGGCGGTCTGTGCGCCATGAACTGGAAACCGGGCGACAAGAACCTGTAAGGGTTGTCTGCTCTTTGAGAGATTAATGAGAACCCCTCTTGCCGGAAGCTTTTTCCGCCAAGGGGGGTTTTTGCAACAAATTGTCTGTAACTTCCAATATTGTTGTTTGAAAATAGGCGCTGAGGTTAATATAATGCCTGTAGGAGAGGAATCTCCGGTATCATTTTGTAATACAATAATAAGAAATCAATGGAACTTACCCAAGGAGGGTGAACAATAATGAGCTTTTGCTGTGGAGCGAGTATGGTTGGAACGAAGGGAACCCTTAAACATTATCGCACGCAAGTCCATAATGTTCCCCTGCTGTTTTGCCCGGTATGCCACCGGGTAGAGGTACATTACAAAGTCGAGAATGAGTATGAGATTCTTGCGGAATATGCTCATGGAGATGGCGTTACTGACGTTGATTTTCAGGATTATGTGATGGAAGACGAGGAAGCGATTTTTGAGAATGTCATTAATATGGAGAGCGAAGACCCGCTGGCCATTATCCGGAGCCAGATCGACATGGCGCTTGATCTCCTGGCTGTTGCCAAGCAGATCGGGGACAGCAAATGGGAGCGGGAGCTTAAAAAACGTCTGGCTGTAATGAGCCAGCGGCGTCTCCGGCTGCAGCAGAAGGCCTGATTCCGGCTTTAAGCCCGTTCACTTCCGTCTGCCGGGTCCGCAGCGTTCTCCGTTTGCTTTTTGCCAGATACGGCTATATTGCAGTAAAGGCCTCCGCATCAGCGGAGGCTTTTTTGCGTGGATTTTATAATAAAACCGGGTTTTCCGCTGGTATACGAGAATCGCGATAAAATTAGTATGCCTTAAGAATCATTTTAACAAGTTTTTTGCCATTCGACAGTTTCTCTGATTGCGTTGTCTTCTTCTCTTGGATATGATTGGAATATAGTTGAAACGGTTGGATAATATAATACGATTTCCGAATGTTCTGGCGGCTTCGTCATATACTCATTTACATAGTAATTTGATGTCGCTTAAGCGTCTATGCCAAATGCAGTAAAAGGGGGAACTTCGTATCGTGATAAGCCAATTTCAGGAAAGCCTGCTGTTGCCAAGAACGTTTCAATCCATGATGATGAACTCTACATATGAGGATGTGCTGGAGCACATTGACAGCGGAATTATGCTGTTTGATGAAGATGGAGTTTTGACTTTTCTAAATAAACAAATGTACGGCATACTTGAGCTGCCGCGCCATTCCCTGCTGGGCTGCACAATGACTCACCTGCTGGCGAATATTCAGCTGAGCCGCTTTAAGAAAAAGCAGGTACTGCGCGGATACCGGGAAATGGTGCAGAAGGGTAAGCCGAATTACGAATTTGTAGATGAATATGGCCGTTACTGGCGGGTGACTCTGCATACCGGTGAACAGATGAAGGGAAGCTACCTGTATACGTTTAAGGAAATTTCCGATTATAAGCTGATCGAGCAGACCGCCTACCAGAATGATAGTCTTGCTATGCTGGGCAAATTATCTGCCTCTATTGCACATGAGATCCGGAATCCGCTGACGGCAATCCGCGGGTTTATCCAACTTCTGCACCCCCACCTGCATCAGCTGGGCAAGGAGGAATATGCCAAGATTATTCTCGCAGAAATTGACCGGGCCAATGACATTATACATGAGTTTCTGACATCATCCAAACCCTCTGCCCCGCAGGTAAGCCTGATTCCTGTATCGGCATTGCTTAAAGAGGTGGTACTGCTTACGGAGAGCGAGGCCTTGATGAAGGGCTGCCAGATTGATCTCCATCCGTTTCATGATAATATGATCATATCCGGAGATGCCAAGCAAATGAAACAGGTAGTGCTGAATATGATAAGAAATGCAATGGAAGCGATTACAGAGCGAGCGGATGATTGTATAGGCAAAATTGAGGTCGGGGCCCGCAGAGAAGGTGCAGAGGTCCGCATCTTCATCTCTGATAACGGGAAGGGGATGGATATTTGTACGCTTGACCGGCTGTTTAATCCTTTTTTTACCACCAAGGAGAATGGGACGGGACTCGGGCTGTCCGTCAGTGACCGGATAATTAAGAACCACGGAGGCTGCATTTCGGTCAGCAGCAGAATCAATGTGGGCACACGCTTTGTCATCTCCCTGCCGCTTATACAATAGTCGGGCTGTTATCTGAGCAGGCCATGCATTATAATATAATGATCTTAAAGAGGCTGATTCCTGCGTTGCACGGCTAGTGCGGGAAGTCAGCCTTATCTGCGTGACCAGGGTCCGCAGGTTTCATCAATGGCGGGAGGAAAGAGTATGAATATTGAATGGAATAACGGAGGCCTGTCTGCCGGGCCAGAGGGCGAAGTGTTATGTATTATTGTATCCGAGGCCGAGCTGGATGGCGGCCGTTTTGCGGCAGAATGGAAAAAGGGTATAGAGCTTGTGGCCAAAGCAGGGCTTTTTGCGGGCAAGCTGAATCAGACTTATATACTCCCGTTAGCGGATCCATCCAGATACTCTGCAGTTATTCTGGCCGGAAGCGGAAAGGAGATTCCTGGTGCGGGTGAGCTCAGAGTGCTTGCAGCACATATCTCCCGGGCGGCTGTCCGGGTGAAGGCTGCGGTGCTTACCCTTGAGATACCTGAATATCTGTTGGCTCAGGGGATAACGGCGGCACAGGCACTAACAGAAGGGCTGGTGCTGGGCGAATACCGCAGGAAGCATTACAAGCAGGAGCAGGCTTCCTATAAAGGACCGTCATCAGTTAAAATGCAGCCGCAGCTCCCTGCAGAAGATGCGCTGGAACAAAGCTGGCGTAAAGGAATACAGCGGGGATCGGCTTTTGCGGATGCAACCAATCTGGCCCGTGAGCTGACTAATCTCCCCGGTAATCTGCTGACCCCGTCCGGGCTTGCGGCGGCTGCCATTGAAATAGCTGAGCGGCATGGACTACCGGCGGAGGTGCTGGATGAACGGGAGATTGAGCAGAAGGGGATGGGGGGATTATTTGCTGTAGGCAAAGGCAGTGTACATCCCCCGCGGATGATTGTCATCCGTTATCAGGGAGCCAGTGAATGGACTAATGTTACAGGAATTATAGGCAAAGGGATCACCTTTGATACCGGCGGTATTTCGCTCAAGCGGGCACCGGGTATGGAGGATATGATCAGTGATATGGGCGGTGCAGCGACTGTGCTCGGTGTCATTGAAGCGCTCGGCAGATTGCGGCCGCAGATCAATGTAGTCATGGTCATTCCTGCCGCTGAGAATATGCCTTCTGCAGGAGCGTTCAAACCGGGCGATGTCATCTCTACGCTGAGCGGGAAGACGGTTGAGATACTGAACACTGATGCCGAGGGCAGGGTGGTGCTCGGTGATGCATTGACCTATGCCAGGGAATGGGGAGCAGAACGGCTCATTGATGTAGCTACGCTTACGGGGGCTGTTCTGTCTATCCTGGGGGATATTGCTACAGGCGCAGTTACTAACGACCAGCAGTTTTTGCAGGAGCTGCTGGATGCCTCCAAGAGGTCAGGGGAGCAGATCTGGCAGCTTCCGGTATACCCCGAGTTCCGCGAGATGCTGCGGAGCGAGGTGGCCGACATCCGCAATGCTGCGGGCCGTTTCGGCGGGGCTTCTACAGCAGGTCTGTTTATCGGCGAGTTTGCCGAAGGAACCCCTTGGATTCACCTGGATATAGCCGGTACGGCATTTCTGTCCAAGGAGCGGGGCGTCAATCCCAAGGGAGCCACAGGAGTCATGGTCCGGACGCTGCTGGAATATCTGCTGGAGCTCGGCGGGGAATCCGGTCCGGTCCTGCCTGGGCGCAGGTAAAGAGGGCAGGGAAACAATTGGCCAACAAAAAGCCGTAAAGTCCGGGGAACGGACTTTACGGCTTATTAGCTTAGCTGTGATTGCCGGCTTCCAGCGTGCGGGCTGAGTCGGTTCAGCCGTTACGTTTAGCCTTAACCTGATTAGTGAAGGACTGGATGCCATTCATTAACTTGTTCCGGGTGTCTTTGTTTCTAAGCAAATATACTGCTCCCAATGCTGCGGTAGTAAATAACGTTTTTTTCGTATTCATAGTTATTCCTCCTTAGGTAGTGGTCTAGCTGCAATTGCTTATAACAAACATACCCCGATACCAAAGTGTTTAAACCTGCTGTATGAAGTTGGCAGCCCTACAGCTTGCCGTCAGCCGCCCCTGAGCTGCAGGAAAAAGGCGAATCCAGCGAAGCTGCCGAGCAGCTCTTGCTCTTGTCACAGCCCGCACAGGCCCCTTGCTTGCCTTTCTGCACATGACGGTAGATCATCCACCCGGAATAACCGAAAACCGCAGCTACGATCACAATATTGACTATCATTAATTATTCCCCGCTTTCTTCATGACCATCCCAGGTCTTTACGACCATCCGAGTAACCGTCCGCCTTGAAAAATAATGAGCGACACCAGATACGCCAGCGCCAGTGAATAGCCCATAGAAAAGAAAGTCCACTTCCAGGACGCTGTCTCCTTCTTGATTACACCTACAGTAGCCAGACAAGGGATATAAAGCAGGATAAAGGCCATGAAGCTGATGGAGCTAAGCGGTGTAAACACCTGTGCAATCTGATTTTCCAGCCCGGCGTTATCCGGAGTGTGGTAAATGATATTCATCGTGGATACAACCACCTCTTTGGCCAGGAAGCCCGGAACCAGCGTCGATCCGGCCTGCCAGGTTCCGAAGCCGAGCGGCTGCAGGACCGGTGCAATCAGCCCGCCGAATTTGGCCAGGAAGCTGTGATCCATATCCACATTGAAGCCGGTTGGACCTGCATAAGACATCAGCCAGATAATGACTGAGCCTGCCAGAATGATCGTTCCCGCTTTGCGCAGGAACCCCTTTCCTTTCTCCCAGGTGCTGCGGCCGAGTGTCTTCAGCTGCGGCATGCGGTAAGGAGGCAGTTCAATGATAAATACGGAAGACTCATTCTTGAACAAGTGCTTCGAGAACAGCTTGCACAAAATCAGAGCAAAGACAACGCCCATCACATACATTGCCAGGACTGCGGTAGCTTGCTGGGCCGGGAAGAATACAGCTGCAAACAGCAGATAAACCGGCAGCCGGGCAGAGCAGGACATCAGCGGCATCAGCAGGGTTGTCAGCATCCGGTCTTTAGGCTGTTCGATGCTGCGCGCAGCCATTATCGCCGGAACATTGCAGCCGAAGCCGATAATAAAGGGAATAAAGGCCTTTCCGTTCAGTCCCATCCGTTCCATGGTACTGTCCATGAGCAGACACACACGGGCCATGTATCCCGAGTCTTCCAGGAAGGAAATCATCAGGAACAGGATAAAGATCTGCGGAACGAATACAAGTACGCCGCCCACACCGCCGATAATACCGTCCACAATCAGCGCATGGGTGAATTCTGAAGCCCCAATGCTCTGGAGCAGAGAGTTGGCACCATCACTGAGCGGGCCGGCAATGAAGCCGTCAACCAGATCGGACAGGGGGCCGCCGACCCAGTCAAAGGTGGCCTTGAACATGACATACATAAATACAAGGAACAAAGGAAGGCCAAAATAACGGTGAGTAAGAATGGAGTCCAGTCTTTCCGTCAGAGTATGCGGTTTCCGGGCAGTAGTATCCATTGCTTCAAGGCATAGGGAATGAATATATTCCTTGCGGGTTGAACGGATCCATTGCGGCAGCGTCAGGGCCAGCTTCTGGCTTTGCAGCTCGCTCTGCACAGCATCGCAGATGCCGAGCAGGCGTCCGGTATCAAAGCGTTTGCGCAGCAGCTCCAGGACTACCGGGTTCTGCTCCATCAGCTGAAGAGCAATCCAGCGGTGGTTCGGCAAGCCGTCGGTCTGCTGCAGCTCATGCTCGATAGCCTGGATGGCCTGCTCAACAAGCTCCCCGTAATCAAGCCGGAAGCTTACCGGCGGAATGCTGGAGGTTTCCTTCAGGACAGTAAGCACCTCACCGCTGCCTTTGCCGGTTCTGGCGATGAGCGGAAGGACTGGAATGCCCAGCTGCTTCTGCAGAATTTCAGGGCTGACCTGAATACCGCGTGCTTTGGCAACGTCAATCATATTGAGGCCCAGCACTGTGGGCTTTCCATACTCAAGGAGCTGCAGGGTGAGGAGCAGATTGCGCTCCAGCTGTGAAGCATCGACGATGTTAACCAAGGCTTCCGGAGATTCCTCGATTAAATACTGCGCAGCCACGCCCTCATCACGGGAGAGCGGATGAAGGGAGTATATTCCGGGCAGATCGATCAGCTTGCCGGCGCCGTTCTTCAGGCTGCCGACTTTTTTCTCTACGGTTACACCCGCCCAGTTCCCGACATATTCGTAAGAGGAGGTCAGCGTGTTAAAAAGCGAGGTTTTACCGGTATTAGGGTTGCCTACAAGAGCGACTGAGCTCATGATACGCTCACCTCTATCCGGGAAGCTTCCTTCCGGCGAATGGCAAACAGCTGTCCGTTACACTCCAGTGTGATAGGGCCCATGAAGGGTCCTTTACCTTTCAGGGAGATCATAACGCCTTCAGACACCCCAAGATCTGCAAGACGCCGCCGCAGAATGGGATTCATACCTTCAATTCTATAAATGGAACCTGTCGAGCCCGGTTGTAAGCGAAGTAAAGAGCAGGATGTAGAGGCCATTAATAATCCCTCCAAAAGAGACTGATAATCAATCTCATTAATTTCTTGTAATGTAGCATTTTGTCCGGGTTCTGTCCATGATTTTAATCACGGTCGTTCGGACTGAAAACAGATATGGAAGATAGCAGAATAATCTTTACATTTTATTCTTCATTAAAGTATGATTGTACGATAATGATTGCATAGTAAGCTTATGCTGGCGGAAATAATGAAGGATACGCTGAAGGGAGAACAAATTGTGAAGAATAATCAGAGTAAAATTGTCGATTGTACCATCCGTGACGGAGGACTTGTTAATAACTGGGATTTTAGCGTCGAGTTTGTACAAAAATTGTATGCCGGTCTGAACGAGGCTGGTGTTGAATATATGGAAATCGGCTATAAAAATTCCCCTAAGCTGCTAAAGGGGGCGGAAAGCGCCGGACCTTGGCGGTTCCTGAATGATGATTTTCTGCGCAAGGTTATTCCTCAAAAGGGCAATACCAAACTGTCGGCGCTGGTTGATATCGGCCGGGTCGATGAAAATGATATTCTGCCGCGCAGCGAGAGCATGCTGGATCTGATCCGTGTGGCCTGCTACAGCAAGGATGTGGACAAGGCGCTGCAGCTGGTGCAGATTTTCCATGACCGCGGATATGAAACGACCATTAACATTATGGCTTTGTCCAATGTAATGGAGAATGAGCTTCTGGAAGCCTTTGACATGATCCGCGACAGCGTTGTAGACGTGGTATACATTGTAGATTCATACGGCAGCCTGGATCACAATGACATTAAATACCTGGTGGACAAGTTCAAAACCCACCTTCCAAACAAACGACTGGGCGTGCATACTCATAACAACCTGCAGCTGGCCTTCTCCAATACTCTTATTGCTTCAGAGCTCGGAGTAGAACTGCTGGATGCATCCTGTTACGGAATGGGGCGTGCCGCGGGCAACTGCCCGACCGAACTGCTGGTTACCCACCTGAAGAACACGAAATATACGCTGCGCCCGGTGCTTAATATTATTGAGCAGCTGATGATTCCGCTCCGCGAAAAGGAAGAGTGGGGGTATATCATTCCTTACATGATTACGGGTACCCTGGACGAGCATCCGCGGTCGGCGATGGCGCTGCGGGCATCGGAAGACAAGGATAAGGCTGTTGACTTTTATGATAAGCTGACAACACCTGAGGTTACTTTCGGGGATAAATAGCTTTTATCTGGGCTGAAGCACTGACCTCTAATCGGGGGCAGTGCTTTTTCTTTTATATTGTATGGGGGGAATGTAACTTTACGGGACTTTAAAGCCGATATTTATAGAAGGGCTTGAATACATTATCCATACTAATCATAGATATCATTTTTCAGACGCGAGGGACTTATGAGACAAGAAGAGAGAAAGACAATTCAGGCAGCAGTTTTAGGGGCGGTGCTGTTCCTTCTGATTCAGATTTTCCGTACTCCGCTTAGCCAGATTGAGAACCAGGATGTAATGCTGGCGCTCTATCTTATAATAGGCTGCTGCAATATAGCATTCGGTTTTGCGATTTTTGCCCAAGGCAGCCTGTTTTTCTCCGATACACTATCCAAATCCAGACTGTACATCTCCGCTTTGTTTTTAGGGGTGTGCACCTTTGATTTTTTACACACATTGAGCTTTGTGGGTATACCGGCAATCTCCTCGATCATCAGTCTGGACCAGTCCCTCTGGCTGCTTACCTTCTCGCGTCTGGCCAGCGCCCTAGGCATCCTGTTTATATTTAGCAAGGAAGACGAGCCGGTATCTGTAAGAGGCAAGAAAAAAGTACTTACTGTGTCCCTTGTCGTTATCGCTCTCTCACTGCTGGTGCTGGTATTCAGTGATGTCCTTGCACCGGAATTACAGGCTTCCTCATGGCTTGGTACGGTCAAGCATCTGGTAGATATGGCGGTTCTGTTTATCTATCTGCTTAGCGTGGGAATGATCGTATATCCGGGCAGAATTGAAAAATCCGCTTCAATGCTCATTATTATCCGTGCTTTAATCTTTTTTGCGCTGGCCCAGGTATTCTTCATGAATCTGCTCAGTGTGGGGGAGATGGATAATCTCTTTGGCATGCTTAGCAGCGGGGTCGCCTATTATCTGATGCTGACCGGGGTTTACCGGCTGACGATTGAAGAACCGTTTCATGAAAACCAGCAGGCTGAAGCAAGAATTAACTATCTGGCTTATCATGATGATCTGACAGGCCTGCCCAACCGGCGGCGGCTGATGCAGCGTGTGGAAGAAATGATGGCCCATAGTGTAAAAGCAAAAGGGAATGGCGGTTTCTCGGCGGTGGCCATCATGAACATCAACCATTTCAAAAATATCAATGACTCCCTTGGTCATAATGCCGGTGATCTTCTGCTGCAGCTCGTGGCCCAGCGTATTCAGAGTGAGGTAAAATTGCATGAGGAGCTGTTCAGCATGGGGGCGGATGAGTTTGCGTTCCTGATGACAGAACGGACAGGGGTGGAAAGCTGCCTGGTCCGCGCATCCAAGCTGCTGCAGCTGTTTGAAACACCCGTTCAGCTCGAATCCGGAGAGTATCATATTTCGTTAAGCCTGGGGATGAGCATTTATCCCGGAGACGGAAATACAGCAGAGCAGCTGATTCAGAATGCGGATACGGCAGTGCATAATGCCAAAGAGCAGAATGTGGAAATCCGGCGTTATATCCCGTCCATGCAGATGAAGGCCAAAGAACGGCTGAAGCTGGAAAATGATCTGCGCCGGGCGCTGGAGCGGAATGAATTCTATCTTGTCTATCAGCCTCAGGTAAAGCTCGAAACAGAAGAAATTGTCGGCATGGAGGCACTGCTGCGCTGGGAGCATCCCAAACGGGGGATTGTCTCGCCCGTCGAGTTTATCCCGATTGCCGAAGAGAGCGGGCTGATCGTTCCGATCGGCGACTGGGTGCTGCGGACAGCCTGCCAGCAGAACAGGGAATGGCAACTGGCGGGATACCGGCACATCTGCGTATCCGTTAACCTGTCCATGCGCCAATTTCTGCAGCCGAACCTCGCCGGCAAAATAGACGCCCTTCTGCAGGAGATCGGACTTGATCCGTGCTATGTCGATCTGGAGATCACGGAGAGCATGACCCTGGACAAGGAGACTGCCTTCGACCAGCTTAACCGCCTGAAGCGGCTGGGAGTTTTCATCAGCATAGATGACTTCGGCACAGGGTACAGCTCGCTGCATTATCTGAAGAACATGCCGATAGACCGGCTGAAGATTGACCGTTCCTTTGTCTCCGATGTAATGGAGGACAGCAATAATGCGGCTATTGTTTCTACAATTACATCAATGGCTCATCACCTGAAGCTGAAGGTTACGGCAGAAGGCGTGGAGAACAAGGACCAGCTGCACTTTTTGCGCCAGCAGCATTGTCATGAAGCCCAGGGGTATCTGTTCAGCAAGCCGATCAAAGCGGCAGAATTTGAAGCGGCCTTCCTGAAGCCTCTGCTTGGTATACCGGTACAAATGTAAAATACAATAGCCATAGGGTTGCGTTTTATTCTGTGGGATGATACAATACTCTTTGTCTTCATTGTATTTACGCGGGTGTAGTTCAATGGTAGAACTTTAGCCTTCCAAGCTAATAGCGTGGGTTCGATTCCCATCACCCGCTCCAATATTACATTCACGAACTCTTGCGCAGCAAGGGTTTTTTTGCGTCTCCGGTAGAATGATTCATTCAGTAAAGCCTGAAATAGGGTGCTTTTATCTGTGAACCCAGTCAATATACAGCCTGCAGGCATATTTTAAGCTGTACCCACTTGCAAAGGAGGTAAGAATCCATGAGCGAGAACGTTGCTGGTTATGGCGGAGGCTTCGGCGGAATGACTTCTGCGACTGCAATTCTGGTCCTGTTTATTCTGCTGGTCATCATCTCCAAGGCTTTTATACTGTAGTTCTGTAAAAAAGAAGCCAGGGTCCCCGTGTTGTGCGGAGGCCCTGGCTTTTATTGTGTTTAACCGGGATTAGACGGTTTTAAGGAACTCGACAATGGTCAGCAGGCCTTTATCAAAGTTCTCCAGGTTAAAATGCTCATCCGGAGCGTGCAGATTTTCGTCATCCAGGCCAAAGCCCATCAGCACAACCGGTGCCTTCAGGATGCGGGAGAAGCTCTCCATGATCGGGATCGAACCGCCATCCTTGGTGAAGAGGGCGCGTGTACCGTAGACTTTGCCAAAAGCATCCGCTGCGGTCTGCAGAATCGGATCGGACGGATCAATGTTGAACGCACGTGCTTTTTCCATCTGCTTCACTTTTACGGTAGCGCCCTTCTGGATGTTGGCCTTCAGATGGGCTTCCACAGCGTCAAGGATATGCTGCGGGTCCTGGTCACCGACGAGACGGCAGGTGATTTTGGCATGGGCTTCCTTAGGAATGACGGTCTTGCCGCCTTCACCCTGGAATCCGCCGTAGACACCGTTAAGCTCAAGGGTCGGACGGGCACCGACCCGTTCAACGAAGCTGTAGCCGTCTTCTCCGTACAACTGCTCAAGACCGAGGGATTCTCTGATCTTCTCCTCGTTTACGCCCTGCTTGGCGAACTCCTCACGCAGAGCAGCAGATAGCTCAGGCACGCCCTGATAGAAGCCTTCCACAGCTACGCGGCCCTGGTCATCGTGCAATGAGCTGAGCAGGGACACAATGGCATGCAGTGCATTAGGTACTCCGCCGCCGTACGAGCCGGAGTGGAGGTCGGTGGAAGCAGTATGAACGCTGACTTCCATGGAGCATAAGCCGCGCAGTCCGGTGCAGATCGCCGGGCGTCCGCGCTCGAGCAGGGCGGTATCCGATACGAGCACGGCATCCGCCGCCAGCTTGTCCTGATTGGCTTCCAGGAACGGGGGCAGATTCACGCTGCCGATTTCTTCTTCGCCTTCGATGCAAAGCTTGATGTTGACTGGCAGAGTGCCTTCCTGCTTGAGAATGGCCTCAATGGCCTTGATGTGCATGAACACCTGGCCCTTATCGTCCGTTGCTCCGCGCGCATACAGCTTGCCGTCACGAATCTGCGGCTCAAACGGAGGGGTGGTCCACAGATTCAGCGGATCAACCGGCTGGACATCATAGTGGCCGTAAACCAGAATAGTCGGTTTTCCCGGAGCGTGCAGGTAATCGGCATAAACGACCGGATGTCCTGCTGTAGGATGGATTTCGATGTTTTCCAGTCCGGCGCGCTTCAGGGTTTCAGTCAGCCAGATAGCGGCGGATTGAACGTCCTCCTTGTGTACAGAAAGGGCGGAAATACTCGGAATGGACAGCCATTGCTTCAGGTCGTCCAGCTGGGCTTCACGCTCAGCCTGAAAATATTGTTCATAGGACATAAGGGATATGTACCTCCTTGGAGTTTCGCTGCGCATAACCGTCAGGTAAAGCTCAAAACCTCAAACCGGGCCGTTAATTGACCACCGGCTGGTTTGGCAGTGTAATGCCTCCATTATACTGGAGAAGCTCCCGGAATCAAAGCAGACTTGCAGTTATTGATTACGCCCCATAACCGTGCTAGACTTAACTGACTCATGAGCAGACAGGAGCGGAAGTGACAGTGCCAGTGAACATGGAACCAGGCAAGGAGCAGGAAAGACAATTAAACCGGCAGGAAGCAGATCCTGCTTATATTTATACGTATGCGTGCTCGGGTGACGAGCAGGATTTATGCGGAATGGAGCTGCGCTGCCTGTTCGGGAAGGACATCCCGCCGGGGATTTTCGGGAGCGGAATCAGGATAGAGCCCAGCCGCAGCCCGTTCATCAAGGAAATGATCGAGGTTATGTACACAGGCGACAGCCTGCCGGAGATTTATGACCAGACGGAGCAGGTTGAACTGAACGGAAAGACGTTCAAGGTCATTTTTGTGAAGACCAACGATCTGCCGCCCGAGCGTAAAATAGAATACAATGAACGCAGGGTGATCGAGCGGGAAATCGGCCTGCGTATCGAAGGGGAAGCGGATGTGAATCATCCGGAGCTGGTATACGGCATCGTGACGTTGGGCGGCCGCTGGTATTTCGGAGCCTACCATAAGAACAATGCGACCTGGTTCCGCCAGATCAAGAAGCCGCGCAGCTATTCCATTGCCCTCAGCACACGTGTAGCCCGCGCCGCAGTCAACATGGCTGTACCCGATCCGGCCGGTATCCGGGCCATTGATCCCTGCTGCGGCATCGGAACGGTCATGATCGAAGCGCTGTCCATGGGAATCGATATCGTCGGCCGGGACATCAATCCGTTCATTGCCCAGGGGGCGCGGACCAACATTGCCCACTTCGGATTTGATGCCCCGGTCACTTTAGGGGATATCGCAGACATCACGGAGCATTACGAGGCAGCGATTGTGGACATGCCCTATAATCTGTACTCCAGCATTACGCCGGAGGAGCAGTTTGAGATTCTCGTCAACGCCCGCAGAATTGCTGACCGGGTTGTCGTAGTAGCGATAGAGGCGATGGATGAGATGATCAGCAAGGCCGGATTTGAGATTATCGACCGCTGTGTGGCCCGCAAGGGCGCCTTTTCCCGCCATTTGATGCTGTGCGTGTAAAGGCAGCTCACCATATTATATTATCCTTGGAGTGGAGGTACGAGCATTGGAAGAGAAATGGTTAACATGGGCCAAAGAAATCCAGGCCATTGCCCAGACCGGGCTTACATACGCGAAGGATGTCTATGATATTGAACGTTACCAGGCGCTGCGTGAGCTGAGTGTGGATATTCTGGCGAACTATACCTATGAGAGCAAGGAGAAGATCCGGCTTGCTTTTGCCGGGGATGAGGGCTATTGCACGCCAAAGGTGGATATCCGCGGGGTTATTTTCCAGGACAACAAGATTCTGCTGGTCCGCGAAAAGCTGGACGGGAACTGGGCGTTACCCGGAGGCTGGGGGGATGTCGGGCTGTCGCCGAGTGAAGTAGCGGTTAAGGAGATTGCTGAAGAGTCGGGGTATCAGGCGGAGGCGTTGCGGCTGCTGGCGGTACTGGACAAAAAGTTCCATGATCATCCGCCGGAGCCGTATCATGTCTACAAATTTTTTATTCTGTGCCGGATTACAGGCGGAGAAGCAGCCGAAGGCGTAGAGACGGATGGAGTAGGCTTTTTTGCGGAAAATGAACTTCCCGAGCTATCCCAGGAACGTAACACAGAGAAGCAGATTAGAACGCTCTTTGAATTCCTCAAAAATCCCCAAAAACCAGTCATATTGGACTAATCTGCTGCATATAATAAAATACACCGGCTTTTATAAGTTTTATTAGACAAAATTTGGTTAATAATTATTATGAAAGCAGTTACAAAACAAACCGCTGAGCCTTTGTATCTAAAAATTAGTTGCGGAAATTCTATCTTTTTAGGCCAGGCGGTCTACATTTTTTCCTCTACTGTGACGATAAGATATTTTAGGAGGGGATCGCAATGGAACAAGAAGAGTTAAGACTTCCGCTTACGCAGGAGAGCAAAGTACGTCCTGCCGAAGGCAATATTGCTACCGGGCTTGTATGGGGCGTCCTGATCAGCATTCCCTTATGGATCTCGGTATTCGGCTGGATCATGGGGATATGGCGGTAAGCACATCGCTGACTAAAAGCTGTACTAAATAAATTTATATGGTTAAAGGCTGTTTCTTTGTGACAAAGAAGCGGCCTTTTTGGTTTGGGCAGAATTACTGCTGCATGACTGTTATAAAACAAGGCTGGCCCTCTGGAGAAGGGGCCAGCCTTTTAGGCTTCCGGTTAAGGGAGCTGCTTCACATGCACTACACGGAAGTTCTCACACACGACCTTCATCGCCGGATCGAAGGACATGCCGTAACGCTTGAACTCTCTTGTGAAATAGACCTCGTGCTCATAACGCCACGACTCCAGGGACCGGTCATCCTCACCCTCGGAGTAGGCGAACTCAGCGGTCACTTCGTTGAAGGGGACAGTCTCTACCTTTATCGTTTCAATAATGGCCCGCGGATTACCTTCACCGTCTAGCAGAACCGAATATCCGCCAATAAACGGAGGCTTCTGCTCTTGAATTTCAAACAAGGCCTCATTAGAAGCGGTCCCTGTTTTGATTCCCTGCAGCACGAGTCCGAGCAGCTCATCCGCCAGCCGCGGATTGTCACCGAAGGCCCAGGCGCTGTCAAATTGATCTGCCGCCTCCGGATGTTCCTCTACGTAAGCTTTCCAATATTCAGATATTGCTGTGTTTTGAGTCATTATTATCACCCTTGTCTTTTTATTGTTGTAACGGGCAAATATTGCCCGGGGGACTCACTGCTCCGTTTCTTCCATCCAGGCTGCGTATAACTCATCCAGCTCCGATTGTGCTGTGTCACGGGTATGCTGCAGCTCAGCCAGCTTTACTGCATCACTGGCGATGCCGGGAGCCAGCATGTCGGCATCGATCCGGCCGAGCCGCTCCTCGGCAGCGGCAATGTCCTGCTCCCAGGCTGCAGCTGAGCGCTGTTTACGGGAGGAAGCTGTACCGTTTGCCGGGGCTTGTGCATGATATTGGAGCCCGCCCTTGCCGGCAGGCATACTTCCGTTACCTGACGGTGTGCTGGAAGCGGCGGCAGCAGCCTGTTCCGCCTGAGCCTGCTTCTCCTTGTAATACTCATAGTTGCCGTTAAAGGCGCGGAAGCGGCCATTCTCGATCGCCCACAGCTTGCCGAAGCAGCGGTTGATGAAATAACGGTCATGGGATACAGCCAGCACGGTCCCCGGGAATTCTTCCAAGGCTTCTTCCAGCGCTTCGCGGGAATCGATATCCAGATGGTTGGTCGGCTCATCCAGGATGAGCAGGTTCGGCCGGCGGTGCATCAGCACCGCAAAGCGCAGCCGCGTCCATTCTCCCCCCGACAGATTGGCGATGGTCTTGAACACATCGCTGCCGTAGAAGAGGAAGCGGGCAAGCTGCCCGCGGGCTTCGCCCTCTTCCATCCCCGCTTCCTCGCGGAAGTAGCGGAGCACGGACAGCTTGCCGTCCTCGGGCACAGCCTCCTGGGCCAGATATCCGACGGCCGCCCGCGAGCCGAGCGTACAACTTCCGCTGTCCGGCGTCTCCTGGCCGAGAATCATCCGCAGCAGCGTGCTTTTGCCGGCACCGTTGCCGCCGATCAGCGCGGCCGTTTCGCCGTATCTCAGAATGTCGCTGGCGCCGGTGAAGAGGGGGCGGCTGCCGTAGCTTTTGCTGATCCGGTCGAGGATGACAGCCTGGTTGCCGGTCCGGTCCTCCTGCTGCAGCTGCAGATCCATCGCTTTGCGCTCCAGAACCGGCCGTTTGATCTTGACCATCCGGTCCAGCGCCTTCTGCATCGAAGCAGCCCGGCGGTGGAAGGAAGGGTTAGGCGGATTCGAGCGGTTGCCCCATTCAATCAGGCGCTTGATGCTTTCCTGCATCTGCTTAATCTTTTTTTGCTGCTCCTGATAGTCGGCGAACTGCTGAAGCAGCCGTGCTTCCTTCTCCACCTGATAGCCGCTGTAGTTGGTGTGATAGGTGATGGCTTCGCCATCCTCGATCTCGACTACCTTTTTGACTACGGCATCCAGGAAATAGCGGTCATGAGAGATCGCGAGCACGGTGCCCTCATAGGCCAGGAGGTATTGCTCCAGCCATTCGATGGCCCCCATATCCAGATGGTTGGTCGGCTCATCGAGCAGCAGTACATCCGGACGGCGCAGCAGCAGCTCCGCCAGGCCGACCTTGGTTTTCTCGCCGCCTGAGAGAGAAGCGAACTCGCGGTCGTATTGAGATGCGGCGATGCCGAGTCCGGAGGCGACACGCTGGATGGAGGCGTCGATTTCATATCCGCCGGCCGCCTCAAACTTCTCCTGCAGGACACCGTATTCCTTGAGCAGCCTGTTCCAGGCGGCCTCATCCGTCCCGGCGTCCAGTCCGGACATCTGCTGCTCCAGCTCCCGCAGGCGGCTCTGCCAGGCGAGAGGCTCAGCGAAGCTGCGCTGGAGCACGGTATAGACGGTGTCCCGGGTCCCGGCCTCCTGAATCTGTGCGAGCAGGCCGACAATACTGCCCCGGCGGATGGAAATCTGCCCCTGGTCCGGGCGTTCTTCTCCGCTCAGCAGGCGGAACAGGGTGGTTTTGCCGCAGCCGTTGCGGCCGATCAGGCCGATTTTTTCTCCCTGGCGGATATCGAACGTAATATCACTCAGAACAAGCTGGGCACCGTGGTATTTCTGGACATTTTGGCATGAGATAATCATAGGTATTCTCCTTTATATAATGCCTGCAGCCGCTGTTCTCCCGGATAGAGGGGCGAAAATGGACACAAAAAAACCGCGAGGAAATTTCCCCGCGGCCCTGAACATTCTCCGGCAGTATAGCTTATCCGTTGAAGTGTGGCTGGAAAGGCATTTCACAATTGTGTAGTGTTATTGAGTTCTTGTAAATGGACAGACTTCTCCCGTTGTTGGCATTTACATGAACGATGCCAGACATGATCGTAATCAGCCGGCTATTAACACTATTAGTCACATTGTGATCCATTTCCCCACACCTCCTTTTTACAAATTTAAGGTTAGTTTAACCAATATTGCTGGAAGATGCAAGCGAAAAAAGCCCGATCACTGCAATCATATATCTTCGGCAGCACAAGTAGGATGTAAAAGGGCGCGGCGGCGCCCGGAAACCTTTCTGAGGAAAGAGGCGGGGATATGACGATTTTTGACGGTCTTCTGGGGAATGCCACCCAGGTGGCGCTTGCTGATGTACAGCGCGAATATGCACGGATTCTGGCTCCGGGTGAGAGGATCGAGCGGGCGTACAAACTGATCCGGGATATGTTTATTTTTACCGATAAGCGGCTGATTCTCATCGATAAACAAGGTGTGACCGGTAAGAAAATACAATATCATTCGATCCCCTATAAAAGCATCTCCCATTATTCCGTGGAAACGGCGGGTCATTTCGATCTGGATGCGGAACTGTGTCTGTATGTATCGGGCAGTAGCCTGCCGCTAAAGAAGACGTTCAATAAATCGGTCAATATTTATGAGGTTCAGGCGGTGCTGTCGCAGTATATCCTGAAATAATCTCTGTGCGGCAATGTCAGATGGTATAAGGGAGTACGAACGCTCCATAGGCAAAGGCGGCAACGATTACCACCGCGGGATGCAGCTTCAGCCACTTCATGGCGGAAAAAGCAACAGCGGCGATGATTAGCGTCTGCCAGATCCCGATGGCTTCTGCCGGGCCTTGGGCCATTTTAATCGTGAGGACAGTCATCATAACCGCAATAACTGGCTGCACAAGCAGCGTCATGCCTTTAACGACAGGCGACTGCTTGTATTTCTGCATGATCCGGAGCAGGATGATCAGGGCGGCGGCCGAAGGAAGGACTGTAGCCAGAATAGCAAGGACGACACCTGCCCAGCCGAACACATTGTAACCTACGTAAGCGGCAATTTTGGTAGCAATCGGGCCTGGCAACGCGTTGCCAAGCGCCAGCATATTCGAGAACTGCTCATCGGTAAGCCAGCCGAAATGCGGGACAATTTCCTCATACATCAGCGGGATGGAGGAGGGGCCGCCGCCGTAGCCCAGCAGATTCGCCATAAAAAAGCCGTAAATCAGCTCAAGCCATTCCATTTATACACTTCCCCCCTTGCTGTGCATTTTGGCGAGTATCCGGTAGTGAACGGTTCCATAGCCCAGAAAAAGCACGATGACGATGGCCGGATGCACATGCAGTACCTCCAGCAGCAACAGGGCCAGCAGCAGAAAAGCAGCCCCGATCCATTTCCCCAGTCCTTTAAACGCCTTTTGGGCAAACTCATAAGCCATCATCCCGAGCATAACCGCGATCACAGGCGAAACTGCGGCAATCATACCAGCTACTGTCCGGGAGCCGCTTAAGTAATTGACGGCAGAGAGCAGGGCGATCATCGCAATGCAGCTGGGTAAAATGTGGGCGAGAACGGAGAGGAAGGCTCCGCGGACTCCCTTCAGCTTGTACCCGAGATAGGCTGCCATTTTGGTGGCGATCGGGCCGGGAAGGGCGTTGGCGATGGCCAGGGTCTCCCCGAATTCATCGTCGCTCAGCCAGTTGTACCGGGTTACGGCATCATGACGGATCAGCGGAATGACAGAAGGCCCTCCGCCGTAGCCAAGGATGCCTGTTCTGCACATGGCAACGGCAAGCTGTACATAATCATTTTTGGCTTTTTTCACAGGATCCCTCCTAAAGATGTATGCAGGACAGCCGGACTTCAGCAAGTTAGTACATTTATGCAGCAGCTGAAACGGAACATGGTTTTGGAACATTCTATACCAGCCGTTGCCGGTCAACTACCTGGTTAACGCGGTTTGCCCGAATCTTTGTGCACCGTATACAAAAAGAAGTGTCCTGAATTTGAGTTTGCTCTTAGTGCATTGACAGGGGAATTTGCTGTACGGTTAAATGACGGTAACTTTAAGCGAACTGCAGAGGGGGATGGCGCATGACGAAACAGCCGGTAACCGGTGCAAAAACAATGGTGGTCAGCCCCCATTACCTGGCTTCCGCCGCAGGTGCGGAAATCCTGCACAAAGGCGGCAACGCTTTTGATGCGGCGGTGGCGGTCAGCGCGGCGCTGGCCGTGGTGTACCCGCACATGACGGGGCTGGGCGGCGACGCCTTTTGGCTCACGTACAGCGCGGGCGAAAGGCGCGTTCGGGCCTATAACGGCAGCGGACGGTCCGGCTATGGCGTCCGCCGGGACCTGTATGCCGGGGAAGCTGCGATTCCCCGGCGCGGGGTGCGCAGCGCCATTACGGTGCCCGGAATGGCGGACAGCTGGGCGGCGGTCCAGGGCGAATACGGCCGCCTGGCCTTCGCGGAGGTGCTGGAGCCGGCGATCAGCCACGCCTCCGCGGGGTTCCCGCTGTCCCCGGACCAGCACGGGGGCAGCGTGCTTGCCGGAGCCGCGCTGAGTCCCGGCGCAGCGGCGGTGTACCTGCCCGGCGGGGCGGTGCCGGCTGCCGGGTCGAGGTTTGTGCAGCCGCAGCTGGCAAGTACGCTGCGTGCTCTGGCGTCGGGCGGGCGCGACGCCTTCTATAAGGGGCAGATTGCGCAGGACATAAGCGATTATATGCGGGCTGCGGGCGGGTATCTTACCCGCGAGGATTTTGCCGGTCATCAGGGGGAGTGGGCTGAGCCCGTCTCGACCGAATATCACGGCTACAGCATCTATCAGGCGCCGCCGAACTCGCAGGGCTTTGCAGCCCTGATGGCGCTTAATATATTGGAGCGTTTTGATTTCAGCGGCATCGAGCATGGCTCCTATGAATATTACCACCTGCTGGTGGAGGCGCTGAAGCTGAGCTTCCGTGACCGGGATCAGGTGCTGACGGATCCGCTTCACCATCCGGTTCCGCTGGACCGGCTGCTGGATAAAGGATATGCGCAGCAGCTGGCTTCCTCCATCTCCATGAGCCGTGCGGCGGCGATTGGAAGTAAGCCGGTCGGAAGGGATACGGCTTATGCGGCGGTAGTGGACAGTGAAGGCAATGCGGTATCGTTCATTCAGAGTCTCTATTTCGAATTCGGCTCTGGGGTTGTTGCCGGGGATACAGGTATTCTGCTGCAGAACCGAGGTTCTTTCTTCTCGCTGGACCCGGGGCATATCAATACACTGGAGCCGCACAAGCGTACATTCCATACCCTGATGCCGGCGATGGCGTGCCGGGACGGAAGGCCCGCCTATCTGTACGGGACACAAGGCGGGGAAGGGCAGCCGCAGACGCAGACGCTGCTGCTGACGAGGCTGCTGCATTACGGCATGAATCCGCTGGAGGCAGTGAGTGCCCCAAGGTTCGTGTGGGGCAGAACCTGGGGAGAGCCGACCCAGGAGCTGAAGGTGGAGCAGCGCGCCGGGCAGCAGGTGCTGGATGCGCTGGCCGGTGCCGGGCATCTGGTGCGGCCGGCGGCAGCTTTTGACGGCATTATGGGCCATGCCCATGTTATTGGAATAGACAGCGGAGGCCTCCGCAGCGGCGGAACCGATCCGCGGTGTGACGGGGCAGCCATCGGATGGTAACGGACAGGAAGGGAGTGGAAGAGATGATTCTAAATAATAATTATGGTGCATTTATTGCTCCAGAGCTGGAGGTGAACGGCTCCCGGCAAGGGGGATTGAAAGGCCTCCGGTTTGCAGTAAAGGATGTGTTCGCAGTAACCGGCCACAGCTCTTCCGCCGGAAATCCCGCCTGGCTGCGCAGCCACGGACCTTCTGAGGCACATGCGGCGGCTGTTGCTAAACTGCTGGAGGCGGGGGCCTCCCTAAGCGGCGCAGCGCATACGGATGAGCTGATGTACAGCCTGGGTGGCGAAAACGTTCATTATGGCACGCCGGTTAACCCGCGCGGAGCCGGACGGATTCCCGGCGGTTCATCCAGCGGGTCAGCCGTGGCGGTGGCCTCCGGCGCCGTGGATTTCGCACTTGGAACGGATACCGGAGGTTCGGTCCGTGTCCCCTCTGCTTACTGCGGCGTGTACGGCTTCCGTCCTACCCATGGAGCCGTGGCGATGGAGGGCGTTATTCCGCTGGCACCGGGTTTTGATACGGTGGGCTGGATGGCGGACAGCCTGGAGCTGCTGGAGCGTGTGGGAAGGGTGTTGCTTGATACGGGTGAGAGGGCACCTGAGCAGGCAGATGTAACGAACGCTGGCGGAGAAAATCTGTCTCTGTCTGGATCCAGATCCGTTTCTGGTTCAGGTACTGCTCCGGCCGGAGGCAGAATGAGCAGACTCTATCTCCCTGCGGACTGCTGGGCGCTGGCTGAGCCGTCAAGTGCTGCCTGCCTGAGGCGGGAAGTTGGACGGCTGCAGGCCGCTGCAGATGAGACGGTAGAAAATGTTGTTTCAGCTGAAGGCCTGATAAGCTGGATGGATCTGTTCAGGGAGCTGCAGGCTGCAGAGATCTGGACGACTCATGGCGCGTGGATCAGGCTGGAGCAGCCGGAGTTCGGGCCGGATATCGCGGCCCGGTTCTCTTGGGCGGCAAGCATCGCCGGACAAGACCATAGCCGGGCAGCCGCGCTGCGCAGTGAGATTGCCGGCAGGCTGCGGCAGCTGCTCGGGGAGGACCGCTGCCTGGTCATCCCGACCGTTCCCGGGCCGGCTCCGCTGGTGGGCGGGGATCTGCAGCAGCTGGAACGCAACCGCAGCGGCGCTATGATGCTTAGCTGCATTGCCGGGCTTGCCGGCCTGCCGCAGATCACCCTGCCGTTGGAGGGACCGGACGGCCTGCCGCTGGGGCTGTCTGTCATCGGCGGCCACGGGCAGGATCTCCGCTTGCTCTCGTGGGTGCTGGGGGCCTGGCGTTGAGGTGGATAACAAGCTGTGCAAGCTGTTTCTTATCCGGCACTTTGGGGAATACGGTCAGGCCCGGAGTCTACCCGGGTTCTGACTCAGTAGACAGTGACAGTTGCCTGCATGTGAATGATTCTGCGAGGTACCGCCACTGATCGCTGACTGAACTAAGTGGAATTTCGTCATCTAATTCTCCGCCAAATTACCGAAACGGGAAGACTAGTGGGAAAAACAACACTTAATTTTGCAGTTTCATCCCGAATGGGGAGTAGGGAGCAGAAATAAGTGTTGATATTCCAACTAATGCTTTGAAAAATAGAATAAGGGTAAAAATAAGCTGCTAAAATCCAACTAAATATTGGGGACGCTCAGGAAATACTAAATGTAGCAATGATGCGCCAGACAATCAGTTAAAGTTACTAAGCCACCCCACGCACCCCACGCACCCCACGCACCCCACGCACCCCACGCACCCCACGCACCCCACGCACCCACGCACCCACGCACCCACGCACCCACGCACCCACGCACCCACGCACCCACGCACCCACGCACCCACGCACCCACGCACCCACGCACCCACGCACCCACGCACCCACGCACCCACGCACCCACGCACCCACGCACCCACGCACCCACGCACCCACGCACCCACGCACCCACGCACCCACGCACCCACGCACCCACGCACCCACGCACCCACGCACCCACGCACCCACGCACCCACGCACCCACGCACCCACGCACCCACGCACCCACGCACCCACGCACCCACGCACCCACGCACCCACGCACCCACGCACCCACCCCACGCACCCCACGCACCCACGCACCCACCCCACGCACCCACCCCACGCACCCACCCATAATCCAAAACACTTATTACCAAGTAACAGCGCCAAGCATAAAGCTAACTATCCATCAAACAATCACCCAAGCGCCCAACAACCATCAACCAATAGATTCTATTTTCACACCAAAGTAGAGGCTATGCCAAAGTAGAGATTATGCATCGTCCATATTGCAAGGAAACCTCCCCGCATGGCTCACTCATTAAAAGAGCGCAGCAGGAATATTTCTGGCGCCTTCTTCCTTAACAGCCGCATACTCTTTGTGTCACTGGGGCTAGTCGCTTCATTATCCCCACTCCCAATCTTTAAGATTATGTGAAATACGTCATTTTACCTAACATAGTGCATTGAAATTTTTACTTTTATCTTTCCAATAGGGGTTATTTTATCTATAATGTTACATAAAGTAACATAAAGAACGATGGTTAATTAAACATATTTACTTAAGGAGGGGTGGCATGCATCTTACCGTCGAAGAAGCGTTGTCCATTTATCCTTTATCCGAAGCCAAGCTTATCGCAGGAGCCAGGGGCAAGCACAGAATTGTGAAGTCAATCAATGTTATGGATGCGCCGGATATCTCGGACTGGATAAAAGAGGGGGAAATGCTGTTAACGACCGCTTATCTGATCAAGGACAGTCTGGAGGATGCCTCTGCGCTGCTGCAGACGCTGAACCGGCGGGGCTCGTCGGCGCTCGGCATCAAGCTGGGCCGCTTCTGGGATACCGTGCCTGAGGAGCTGATTGCCGAAGCGGAGACGCTGAACTTTCCGCTGATTGAGCTGCCGTTCCAGTTTACGTTCTCCGACCAGATGAACGGGCTGTTCCGTGCCGAACTGTCGCGCAGCACGAGCATGCTCCAGGAAATTATGGAGAAGCAGCGCAAGCTGATGCGCTTCGCGCTGCGTTCGGGACGCAGCGGTCCGCTGTTTGAATCCGTCTCTGAGGTGATCGGTTATAAGCTTGCGGTTGTAAGCAGCAGGGGGGACGTAGTCTACAACAACTCTGAATATGCAAGCCGCCAGCTGCTGGAAGGCTGGCCTTGGCAGAACCGCAGCCAGCGCTTCCGGATCGGAGACAGAACCGGTCTGCGGCTTCCGCTAATGCAGGGGGAGAAGTGCTCAGGCTATCTTTTATACTGTCAGATTGACCCGCTTCTGCTGCCTGTGGAAGAGAGCCTGTTTATCCAGGGGGCTGAACTGATTTCATTTCATATTCATTCGGGGTATGAGGATTATTTCGAGCTGGCTGAGCACAGGGAGTTCAGCGGGCTGCTGCGGCGCTGCCTGAGCGGCGGGCTGTCCTGCAGTGAGCTGTCTCAGGCTGCTCTGAGGCTGGGAGTGAAGCTGCTGCATTCACCTTTTCAGGTGCTGCTGACAGAAACGGCAGCGAGTGGGGATGAACGGCAGCGGGAGCTGCTCCGGCTGAAGGAGGAATATGCTGAGCATCCTGCCCTGCGGGAATTAAATGCCGTTCATGTTCTGATGGATGAGGGGCTGGTGTCACTGTTTCAGGCAAACGGGCTGAGTGCCGGGCAGTTCCGTGAGCTGATTTATGAGTGCTTTGATAACCTGAAGCTTGATACAGGATATTATCCGCGGGCTGCGGCTAGTGCGGTCAAAGTGAAGCCGGAGGGACTTAAAGAAGCTTTTGCCGAGGTCAGAGAATGTATGGCCATGTCCCAGCACTGGGGGGCATTCGGGAATGTAGTGCATTACCGGCAGCTTGAGCTGAATCTTCTGCTCGGCCAGATTCCGGAAGAGTCAATGAAGAAATACATTACCGGCAATCTTCGCGGACTGCTCAGCCGGGAGCCGGAGTATGTCAAGGAGATGCTCCATACGCTGGAGGTTTATCTGGAGAATGACGGTCATGTCAACGAAACAGCCAAAAAGCTGTTCATCCACCGCAATACGGCCACTTACCGCATTGAGAAGCTCAGTGAGCTGCTGGATGTCGATTTTAAAAAGATCAATGATCTGATGAGGCTTAAACTGGTGTTTGTGTTCCGCAAAATGCTGGAACGTGAATAATCCTGCAGGCGTTTTTGCCGGACACAAAGCTAAGCGGCATCTTGGAAACTGCTGTACAACCAAACAAAATCAAAAAGGGCAGGCGCCGGGCGCCGCCGAAAGGAGCGGAAACAATGAGAGTAGCCGGTATTTACCTGGCGGCAGGGCATAGCAGACGGGCGGGAGTACCCAAAGCATCGCCAAAGCTGTCTTCGGAGGTCACACCGGAAAGTGTGGTGGTCAGTGAGCTTGAACGCTGCACCCTTGATCCGCTGGTCGTGGTTGTCCGGGCAGATGACAATCTGGAATGGCTGCCGCCTGCCGCTGAGCAGAGCCCGAGAAGGACTGAAACCTGCCTGACCGCTCACCTGGGGCTGTCGTTTTCCCTGCGCTGCGGACTGAATGCTATTCTGCCGCTGCAGCCTGATGCTGTAGTGGTGGCGCTTGCCGGTCAGACTTCTGTTACAACTTCGCTTGTAAACCGGCTGAAGGACATGTATATGCGGAATCCGCAGCTTGATTATGTGGCCGGGACCCATGAAGGGCTGGCGATGCCGCCGGCTCTGTTTTCCAGAAAGATGTTCACGGTATTGCAGGGATTGGAAGGAGAAGAAGGGGCTGCGGGGATTTTGCGGTCCTCTGAGTACAAAGGGGCTGTTCTGCAGACTGATTCTGCAGGTTTCTTTTCGGATGCTGATCCCCGGTTTGATAATTATGAAGCCCATAAAGCATGGAGTATTCGCGGGAAAAGCTGACATTGAAAGACGATTATCCAGTCAAATGTAAGTAAGTATCACATATTTTAAGTATAATTCGCTTCAGTTTAGTGCATTAAGCACAAAAACCTGTAAAGTTCTTATTATATAGCACAAACGTATGTTATGTAAATTTACGTAAACGCTCTGTCTCAGTATAGTAGAGATACATTAATGGTTTCAGCCATTAAGAGAGATATCCTGGAGGAGGAGAATTATGAAAAAAAGGGGTCAGGGATTTACGGTAAGCTTAATGCTTATGTTCCTGCTTGCAGTAGTGCTGGCGGGCTGCGGAGGAAACAACAACGCTGCTTCTTCTAACGCGGCTGCAACGGAGGCGCCGGCTGCGGCGAATGCAGGGACTGCAACAGAGGCACCGGCAACAACGGAGCCGGCAGCAGAGAAGCCGACGGTTGCTTTTGTCTACATCGGGCCTCCGGGCGACGGCGGTTACACGTATCAGCATGACCAGGGCCGTCTGTACATGGAAAAAGAGCTCGGCATCAAAGCGGACTTCGTTGAAAACGTTCCGGAAAGTGCCGATGCAGAGCGCATCATTACTGAACTGGCACAATCCCACGACATCGTATTCACCACAAGCTTCGGATATATGGACTTCACCCTCAATGTAGCTAATAAATTCCCCAACGTGAAATTCCTCCATGCTTCCGGCTATAA
Source organism: Paenibacillus sp. fava2 (assembly GCF_058313675.1). Taxonomy (NCBI): domain Bacteria; kingdom Bacillati; phylum Bacillota; class Bacilli; order Caryophanales; family Paenibacillaceae; genus Paenibacillus; species Paenibacillus sp. fava2. The sequence goes on from NZ_CM177755.1 coordinate 1,575,008, forward strand.
GACAGCTGAGAATATGGGCACTTACTTCGGCAAGAACTATCAGGCGAGTTATCTCACAGGTATCGCCGCCGGAAAAATGACTACCAAAAATCATCTCGGTTATGTAGGCGCGTTTCCGATCAGCGAAGTTATTTATAATCTGAATGCTTTTACACTCGGTGCACAAAGCGTTAATCCGGATATCAAGGTAGATGTGGTCTGGACCAACACCTGGTATGACCCGGCAACAGAACGCCAGGCGGCAATCAGTCTGCTGGATAAAGGCGCTGATGTCCTGCTGGCCTATCAGGATTCCCCGGCTACCCTTCAGGCAGCTGCTGAACGCGGAGCTTATGCAGGCGGTAACGACTCGGATATGAGCAAGTATGCGCCGGATAATTACCTGACCAACCCGGTCTGGAATTGGGGTCCTTACTACGTGAAGGCTGTCCAGTCGGTAATGGACGGAACGTGGAAGAGCGAGCAGTATTCCGGGGATATGGCAGACGGCATGGTTGAGCTGGCACCGTTCGGCAACAAGGTTCCTGATGATGTGAAGGCACTGGTAGAGGAAGCAAAGGCCAAGATCATCAGCGGCGAAATGGATGTATTCACCGGCCCGATCTCCGATAACCAGGGCAACGTCAAGGTTCAGGAAGGCCAGAAGCTTACGCTTGAAGAAGTTCTGGGCATGAACTGGCTTGTCAAAGGCGTAGAGGGCACAATCCCGCAATAATAGCTTAACTTTAATATCATACTTCATGTTCCTATGGGTGGGGCGGGTTCCGGATGAATGGAACCTTCCCCACCCGTACTACAACTATAAGGAAGGAGCATCCCATTATGCAGGACCATTCGGTTGAAATGCGGGGGATTGTGAAGAGATTCGGTTCTGTAACGGCAAGCGATCAAGTCGATTTTTCGGCAAACGCGGGTGAGGTTCACGCGCTGCTTGGTGAGAACGGAGCAGGTAAGAGCACAGTCATGAGCATGCTGTCAGGTGTATACCGGGCGGATGAAGGCGAAATTCTGATTCACGGCAAGCCTGCCAGAATCCGCTCCCCTAAGGATGCGGCGCTTTTGGGGGTCGGGATGGTGTTTCAGAATTTCAGACTCGTGCAGACGCTCACGGCAGCGGAAAATATCGTGCTTGGCGAAAAGTCGTCTTTCTGGCGGGGGAGCAAGTGGATCAGGCAGAAGCATGAGGAGATTGAAGCGCTGGGAGAGCGGTTCGGGCTGAAATTTCCGGTAAACCGGCCAATCTGGCAGCTGTCCGTCGGTGAACAGCAGCGTGTGGAGATCGTCAAGACGCTGTACAGGGGGGCGGATATCATCATTCTGGATGAGCCGACTTCCGTGCTAACGCCGGGGGAAGCGGAGCAGTTGTTTGAAACGCTGCGTGTAATGAAGCAGGCGGGCAAGACGGTTATTATGACTACTCACAAGATGAAGGAAGTTATGGCTTCCTCTGACCGGATCTCCGTCATGCGCAAAGGCAAAATGATTGCCACGCTGGCTACAGCGCAGACAGATGAGCTGGAGCTGGCCCGCCTGATGGTAGGCAGGGAGGTCACGATCAGCCGCCAGGAGCGGGAAGCCACCCAGGGAGAGCCGCTGCTTGTTGTCAACCGTCTGGATGTCTCGGCCGATCACGGCCGCAAGGCGCTCGACGGCTTGTCGCTCACTGTGTGTGAGGGTGAGATTGTCGGCGTTGCAGGGGTTGCGGGCAACGGGCAGAAGGAGCTGGCAGAGGTGCTTACGGGTCTTAGAACCTGGAAGAACGGGGAGATTATTTTTGATGGTAGCCGGGTAAAAACAGCCTCGGTCCGCGGTGCCATTGATGCGGGGATTTCCCATGTGCCGGAGAACCGTATGAAGAGCGGTCTGGCCGGCCGGCTGGGTTCGGTTGATAATCTGCTCTTCAAATCCTACCGAACGGAGGAACACTCCAAATTTGGTATTCTGAAGGCGGCAAAGAACCGTCTGTGGTCACAGGAGCTGGTGCAGCGTTTTGACGTTAAGACGCCCGAACTCGATACTCCGGTGCAGCAGTTGTCCGGCGGGAATCAGCAGAAACTGCTGTTTGCCCGTGAGGTCAGCCATAAGCCAAAGCTGATGGTTGCCGTTCACCCTACACAAGGGCTTGATGTGGGAGCTACTGCGGGTGTACATGAGCTGCTGATGGAGCTGCGGAGCTCCGGCAGCGGCGTGCTGCTGATCTCAGAGGATCTGGATGAGCTTCTGCAGTTGTCGGACCGGATTCTGGTTATATATAACGGCGCAATCATCGGTGAAAGCGATCATGAGCATGCCGACAGGGAACAGATTGGTCTGATGATGGCCGGAATCCGGCACAGGGAGGGCAGTGCGGTATGAGTCCAAAAAATACAGGCAATACGGCGGCGGTTCTGGAGCCGCTTCCGGCCAAGTCCGGCAAACCTTTCCGGCTGCGGCTGGAATACGATTCAAGCCGTACCCGCTCTCCGTGGTGGTCTCCGGTTCTGTCCGTAATTCTGGCGCTGCTGCTGTGTGCGGTCTTTATCGCTGCAAACGGGATGAACCCGGTGACAGTCTATGAGAAAATGTTCCGCGGTGCCTTTGGCACCTCCTACGGCTTCACGGAGACGATGGTAAAAGCAATTCCGCTGCTGCTGTGCGGCCTCGGTATCGCTGTAGCCTACCGGATTTCCGTATGGAATATCGGAGCAGAAGGGCAGCTTACCGTCGGCGCGATGGCTGCAACGGCGGTAACGATTTATTTTCCTGATCTGCCGTCCTTCTGGGCCATTACGCTGATGCTGATTTTTGGTACGGCTGCAGGTGCGCTTTGGGGCCTGATGACTGCCATCCCGCGCACACACTTCGGGGTAAATGAGCTGATTACCTCGCTGATGCTGAATTATGTCGCGCTGCTGGCACTCGACTATGTGGTGTTTGGTCCGTGGAAAGATCCTGCGGGCTTCAATTTTCCGGGCTCGCCGATGTTTACGGCTGCACAGTCCCTGCCGGTTCTGGGATCGACAAGATTACATATCGGTCTGATCTTTGGACTGGTCGCTGTATTTATCTACTTCCTGATGGTCAAATTTACCCGCTGGGGCTATGAGCTGCGGCTGATTGGAGCCAATCCGACGGCTGCGCGTTATGCAGGTATTCATATCAAGAAGCATATTATCATCGTGATGCTGATCAGCGGAGGGCTGGCGGGTATTGCCGGCATGGCTGAGGTCTCCGGGGTAACCCATAAGCTGATGCAGGGTATCTCTCCCGGCTACGGCTACACCGCGATCATCGTCGCCTGGCTTGCCAAGCTGAATCCGCTCGGCCTGATCGTTACCTCCGTCCTGTTCGGCGGCCTGATTGTCGGCGGCTACAGCGTGCAAACCATCGGATTGCCTTCGTCCATTTCAGAAATGCTGCAGGGCTCGATCCTGTTCTTCCTGATTGCCGGCGATATGATTCACCGTTTCCGCATACGCCGGAGCGCTTAGGCGGCGCCTTAGAAAGAAGGGAGTTAGACTATGGATTTCACTACACAGTTATTGATAGCAGCCATTTCCGCCGGAACCCCGCTGCTGCTGGCCACGCTTGGCGGTATCCTGAATGAGCGGGCGGGCATCATCCAGCTGGGTGCGGAAGGGCTGATGCTGATGGGGGCGGTGACCACCTGTATCGTGTACATCCGCAGCGGCAATCTGCTGCTGGCCTTACTTGCAGCTATAGCCGTGACAGCGGTGCTTGGCATGGTGCATTCGTTCCTATGCGTGACACTGAGGGCAAATCAGACGATGTCGGGGCTGGCGATGACGCTGTTCGGCAGCGGACTCAGCGCGTATCTCGGCAAGTCCATCAGCGGCCTGCCCCTGCCGGGAACTTCACCCAAGCTGAATCTAACCTGGCTTCAGGGAATCCCGGTGATCGGGGATATTTTTGGACGGCTGGATTATTTGACCTGGTTCAGCCTGGTGCTGGTGCTGGTGCTGCATCTGCTGATTCATCATACCTCCTGGGGGCTGCATCTGCGGGCCGTCGGGGATAACCCGGCGACAGCGGATGTAATGGGCATCCGGGTGCAGCTGATCCGCTACAGCTATGTTACTGCCGGTGCTGCGCTGATAGGGCTTGCCGGGGCAGACATGGTGCTGGCCTATGCGCCGACCTGGAATGAAGGCCTGACGGCCGGCCGCGGCTGGATTGCCGTCGGACTCGTCATCTTTGCCAGATGGAATCCGCTGCGTGCGCTTTTCTGCGCCTACTTCTTCGGTGCGCTGGACTCACTCGGATTCCGCATCCAGCTGCTTGGCAGCGTGATACCGTCCTACTTCCTTAAAATGATTCCTTATGTAGTAACCATCCTGGTACTGATGTATCTCGGCTACCGTAACCGCAACAAGCCTTCGGGCACTCCGGAGTCTCTGGGGACACCTTACATCCGCGAACAGCGGTTCTAACCAAAGAAGCTTTGCCTGATTATCTGTTATAATCATTAAAATCCATTTATTGTCGTTCGAACTTCTGACCGGTTGAATACAGTAAATGGACTTTTTTTACCCTTGAAGCATTGTGAGGAATATCATTGCACAGTTAGTGAGACTACAGAGAGCGGGGCGGAAGTATGAGTGCAGAGACAGGTGCATTAACATTAGAGCAAATTAACGGCATGAGCCGGGAACAGTTTGTAGCGGCGCTAGGAGGGATTTTTGAACATTCACCTTGGGTGGCAGAGGGGACTTATCAGCAGATTCCGTTTCATTCTGTCGATGAGCTGCATCGTGCTATGCTGCAGACAGCGCGAAGCGCGCCTGACAGTCAGGTTACAGAGCTGCTGAGATCCCACCCGGATCTGGCTACAAGGCTGCAGGTTACCCCGTATTCGGCGGCGGAGCAGCAGGGAGCGGGGCTTGACCGGCTGACGCCGGAAGAATTCGAATTGCTTACAGGGTTAAATGCGGCTTACACAGAGAAGTTCGGCTTTCCGTTTATTCTTGCAGTCCGCGGCAAAAACAAGGATGACATTATTGTGGCGATTTCCGAGCGGGTGCATTATCCGCTGGAACAGGAGCGGGAGCAGGCCTTGTATCAAATCGGCCGGATCACCGGCTTCCGGCTGCATGATCTGCTGCCGCAGCCTGAAGGGTCCGCACCATGAGCGGGCGGCTGACTACGCATGTGCTGGACCTGGCAAAGGGCGGTCCTGCAGCGGGGATGGCGCTCCAGCTCTGGAAGCTTGACGGCGGGGCGGGAGAGCTGCTGCGCGAGGCGGTGACGAACAGCGACGGGCGGCTTGATGCCCCTCTGCTGACCGGGGCGGAGCTTACCCCCGGCAGCTATGAGCTGCTGTTTATGGCCGGGGATTATTTCCGTAGCATTGAACAGGCGGCTGGCGCCGGAGAAGCGGGTGCGGACTCCGGGGTGCTTTTTCTCGAACAGATTCCGCTGAAATTTAATATCACGAATACTGCAGAGCATTATCATGTTCCGCTGCTTGTAGCACCCGGAGGGTACAGCACGTACCGGGGAAGCTGACACAATAAATAGACCGATGGCGGAGGTGGCCGGACCATGAAGGAATCATATGAGCTCATCATCAGGAACGGGGAGGTTGTGCTTCCCGGAGAAGTAGTCAAGCTGGATGTTGCTGTAAAGGACGGAAAAATAGCTGCACTTGGCCGGGATCTGCCGGTTCTCCCGGACACCCGGATTATTGATGCGCAGGGGCTGTATGTGCTGCCCGGCATGATCGATATGCATGTCCACTTTAATGAACCGGCATTTGGACACTGGGAAGGCTTCCGCAGCGGCTCGGCGGCCCTGGCTGCCGGAGGCTGCACCTGCTATGCGGATATGCCGCTTAACGGCAATCCCCCTACGGTAGATCTGGCTGCGCTGCAGCTCAAGGCTGAAGCGGCAGCAGGGAATTCTGCCGTCGATTATGTCCTGTGGGGAGGTCTGGTCCCGGGCAATCTGGAGGAACTGGAGGAGCTGGCGGCAGCCGGAGTTACCGGCTTCAAGGCATTCATCTCCAATCCCGGCGGTGAAGGGGAAGGCCGGTTCCGCGAGGTCGATGATGACACCCTGTATCAGGGGATGCAGCGGATTGCCGCCTTCGGCGGCATTCTGGCGCTGCATGCGGAGAGCGAGGCCATTACGGCAACGCTGTCTTCTGATGCGGTACGGAGCGGCCGGACCGGCGCGCGGGATTTCGCCGCTGCCCGTCCGGCAGAGGCCGAGCTTGAGGCGGTGGCGAGAGCGCTGCTGTACAGTGAGCTCACAGGCTGCCGGCTGCACTTTGTGCATATAAGCACGGCAGCGGCTATTGATATGATTCATGAAGCAAAGCTCCGCGGGCTTGATGTTTCGGCGGAGACCTGCCCGCATTACCTGGTTCTGAATGAGGACAGTCTGGAGGATCTGGGCGCACTGGCCAAATGCGCACCGCCGCTGCGCAGCCCGGAGGAGCAGGGGAAGCTGTGGCAGGTGCTGGCAGAAGGGCGGGTTGATCTAATCGCCTCCGACCATTCCCCCTGTCCGCCTGAACTGAAGCTTGATCCCGGACTTAGCTTCTTTGAAGCCTGGGGCGGCATCTCCGGGGCGCAGAGCAGCCTGGAGCTGATGTTCCATGAAGGGGTGAACCTGCGGGGCCTGCCGGTTACTCAGATGGCGGCGCTGCTGGCCGAGCAGCCGGCCCGGAGGTTCGGGCTGGACCGCCGCAAAGGGTCCATTAAGCCGGGGCTGGATGCCGATCTGGTCCTGCTGGACCCGAACCATTCCTATACCTTGAAGGCAGAAGATCTCCTGTACCGCCATAAGCACAGCCCTTATACCGGCATGACTTTATCCTGCAAAGTAACGGCAACGATAAGTCGCGGGACGGTAGTGTATACCGCAGAAGACGGGCTGCTGATCGAAGACGGCGGGGAATGGCTGCGCGTCAACGAAGGGCAGTTTTCCCGATGAGCGCGCCAGCGATTAAAGCCCCGGCGCTTCAGATGATGGAGCTGCTGGAGGAGCTAGCGGCCTTCAGTGCTCCAGGACCGGGTGTATCCCGGCTGCTCTACACCCCGGAATGGCTGCTGGCGCAGCGTTTTCTGCAGGAGAGAATGGCGGCGCTTGGCATGGAGGTCAGGACGGACGGCGTGGGGAATGTCTATGGAAGGTTTACAGGCTCGCTGCCGGCCGCAAAAGTTATCTTAACGGGCTCACATATCGATACCGTGCTGAATGGTGGAAAATATGACGGTGCCTACGGGATTGCTGCCGCTGTTACTGCGCTTCACTACTTGAGGCAGAACTTCGGCCAGCCGCTGCGGACAGTGGAGGCCGTGGCCTTCTGTGAGGAGGAAGGCAGCCGCTTTCCGCTCGCGTATTGGGGCTCGGGCAATGTTACCGGGCTGTATGACGGAAGTGAGGCGCAGCAGTGTGCTGACTCTGCAGGAGTGACGATCGCTTCAGCAATGGAGGGCTGCGGATTGGGGCGCAGGCCCGAAGACTGCGGGACTGCAGCCGTCGCTGACTATGCGGCTGGGCGGACTCCTCTCAGAGAGGATATTGGCGCATTTGTTGAACTGCATATCGAGCAGGGCATTGTGCTGGAGCAGGCAGCACTGGAGATCGGGATCGTTGAGGCGATCGTCGGACAGCGGCGGTATAGTGTAAAGGTTGCCGGCAGTACAAACCATGCCGGCACAACCCCGATGCGACTGCGACGCGATGCGCTTGCAGGTACTGCGGAGATGCTTCTGGCAATGGAGCAGGCGGCGGCGGCTGCGGGTGATCCGCTGGTAGCCACTTGCGGGAAGCTGGAAGCGGCGCCGGGCACGCCCAATGTAATTCCCGGCGAGGTGGAGTTTACACTTGATATAAGGCATAGTGAAGCTGATGCGCTGGAGCATTTTTGTTCCATGCTGCTGGCTGCGTTCGAAGAGATTGCCAGGAAGCGGGGGCTTACCCTGCAGTATACGGCTACTCTGGCTACATCTCCTGCGCCGATGGATACGGGATTAAATCAACAACTTGAGCATCTAGCACGCCAGCAGGGAAGAAGCTTCCGCAATATGGTAAGCGGAGCAGGCCATGATGCCCAGCTCTTTGCTCCCGTTTGCCCCACGGCCATGATCTTTGTGCCGAGCCGGGCGGGGATCAGCCACGCTCCGGAGGAGTATTCTTCACCGGATGAGCTGGCTGCCGGACTGAACCTGCTTACGGCAGTATTATATGAGCTGGCCTATAAAGAAAGCTGAACATCAGAGGGAGAGGTTTGCATGAAGCGGTACGAAGATTTGTCGCCGTCCTTGCGGTGTATTATGACTCCAGGGCCGGTAGAGGTTGATCCGCGGGTGCTGCGGGCTATGTCTTTTCCGGTGCTGGGCCAGTTTGATCCCGAGTTTACGGATATTATGAATGAAACGATGGAAATGCTGCGCGGGCTGTTTAAGACGGGCAATAAATGGGCTTTTCCGGTTGACGGTACTTCCCGTTCCGGCATTGAAGCTGTCATGGTCAGTCTGATTGCGCCGGGCGACCGGGTGCTTATTCCGATTTTTGGCCGGTTCGGCCATCTGCTGCATGAGATTGCGGAACGGTGCGGAGCTGAGGTGTATACGATAGAGAAAGAATGGGGCAGCGTGTTTGCTCCGGAGGAAGTGATCTCTGCGGTCCGCAGCTTCAAGCCGGATGTAGTGGCCATTGTTCACGGTGAAACGTCTACGGGACGGATGCAGCCGCTGGCTGAAATCGGGCGGGCCTGCCGGGAACAGGATGTACTGCTGATTGTGGATGCTGTGGCTACCATCGGCGGCGTGCCTGTTGAGACGGATGAATGGATGCTCGATGCCGTCATCGGCGGGACGCAGAAATGCCTGTCGATTCCTTCGGGAATGGCTCCGGTTACGTATAATGAACGGGCAGAAGCCAAGCTGCTGAAGCGCAAGCAGGTCGAACGCGGGCTTAGAACAGGCGGATTTGAGGCAGGGGAACTGCCGCCTGTGCGCAGTAATTATTTTGATCTGGGAATGCTTCAGGATTACTGGAGTCCCCAGCGGCTGAACCACCATACAGAGATGACGTCGATGCTCTATGCTTTGCGTGAAGGATTGCGGCTGGTGCTTGAGGAAGGACTTGAGGCGCGCCATGCGAGGCATGCTCTGCATGAACAGGCGCTGGTAGCCGGACTTCAAGCAATGGGGCTTACACTATACGGCGATCCGGATTGCAAGCTGACGGTGGTGGCCTGCGTGCTGATTCCGGAGGGGATAGACGGGGAGTCGGTGCGTACGATGCTGCTTGATCATTTCGGCATTGAGATCGCCAGCTCATTCGGTCCGCTTAAGGGAAAAATATGGCGTATCGGTACGATGGGCTTCAGCTGCCGTGAAAATAATGTGCTGCGCGTGCTCGGGGCGCTTGAAGCAATCCTTTTGCGGCATGGCCATGCTCTATCTCCCGGCCTTAGTGTCCAGGCGGCACTTGACGTGTATGAACAAAAAGGTAGATAATCGTCTGAACGGCAACTGGAGAAATGGTGTTTAGAGAAGCTTGCGGACGGCCTGCTGTCCCGGCTTTACCCAGGAAACGGCTTGCGCCCCGCGAGGGGCGGCAGAGCCGTTTTTATTAAAATACGGAGGGAGTGGAAGTCATGTCATTCAAAAGAAAGCCCTTGGCGGATTGTGTGCCTGAGCTGGTGGCTACGGCCCGCGGTGATCAGAAGGCATCCCTGGTTATTACTGGAGGGAAGCTGGTCAATGTGGTTTCCGGAGAAATACTGGAAGGGATGTCTGTCGCGGTCCAGGGGGGACGCATCGCTTATGTAGGTAAGGATGTTTCACATACCATTGGAGAAGAGACACAGATTATTGATGCGGCCGGCAAATATATCGCACCCGGATTGCTTGACGGACACTGCCATATCGAAAGTACACAGCTGACCGTTACGGAGTTTGCCCGGGCGGTGCTGCCTCTGGGAACGACAGGCGGATTTTTTGATGCCCATGAAATTGCCAATGTATTCGGGCTAAAGGGTATTAAGCTGATGCTGGATGAAATGCGCGGCACACCGCTGGCAGCCTATATGCAGGTGGCCTCCTGTGTACCATCGGCAGGTGCCGAGTTTGAAACCACCGGCGCCTCGCTGGGACCGGCTGAGGTAGCGGAAGCTTTTACCTGGGGGGAGGATGTGATTGCTCTCGGTGAAGTGATGAATTTCCCGGGCGTTGTATACGGCGATGACAAAATGATCGGAGAAATCCAGGCGACGCTGCGTGCCGGACGGTATGTTGACGGACATTTCACCTGGCCCTCCAGTGACTGGAGGCTTCCGGTTTATGCTGCAGCCGGCGTAACAGGAGATCATGAATGTGTAACGGCTGAGGATGTGATTGAACGTGTGCGGCTGGGCATGTACGCCAAAATGCGCCGCGGCTCTGCCTGGCATGATGTAGCGAAGACGATCACCGCCCACACGGAGCACGGGCTGGACCCGCGCCGGATGATGCTGGTTACCGATGACCGGAGCTCGGAGTCGCTGCGCGATGAAGGGCATATGGATTTCGTGGTGCGCCATGCAATTTCCCAGGGCGTAAAGCCGGTGACCGCCTTCCAGATGGCAACGATTAATACCGCTGAACGCTTCGGGGTGGCCCGTGACATCGGTTCGATCACGCCGGGCTCCTGTGCCGATATTATTTTGCTGGACGGCAATCTGGCTGATGTGCATGTAGTAACGACTATCGCAGCAGGTGTGGTGGTCGCTGAAAATGGGATTATGACGGCTGAACTGCCGGTCTATACCTATCCTGAGGAAGTGCGTGCCTCGGTTCATCTGCAGCAGCTTCCGGCGCCGGAGGATTTCATCATTCATGCCCCAGTGGAGTCCGGCAGCCTGGCTACCCGTGTTATCAAGGTGATCGAGAACCATGTGGAGACGGAAGAGCTGATCGTTCAGCTGCCAGTGGAGAACGGGGAGCTGCAGGTCGGCAGCGGCCTTTGCAAAATCGCTGTGTTCGAGCGGCACAAGGGAACCGGCAACAAATCGGTAGGTGTAGTAGAAGGGATCGGCTTCCATGAGCCTGCGGCGATAGCAATGACGGTTGCCCATGACAGCCACAACGTGCTGGTGATCGGAAATAGCGATGTCCTGATGGCAAAAGCGGCAGCTGCTGTTGCCGAAGCCCAGGGCGGCGTAGCTGTCATTACGGAATCAGATACCACTCTATTCCCGCTGGCGATCGCCGGCCTGATGTCAGCAGAGCCGTTTGAAGTGGCAGCGGCCCAGTCTGCGGCAATCAGCACGGCGCTGTATGGTGCAGGCTGCACGCTAAATTATGCCTTTATGACATTGTCCCTGCTGGCGCTTGCCGTTATCCCGACCCTGCGGATTTCCGACAAGGGTCTGGTACGGATCTCGCCGGAAGACGGCATCCAACTGGTGCCGCTGTTCTGCTAACCGGCTGTCTGCAGCAATAACTCCATCGTATAGAAAAGGCCTTCAGCCGGTTTCCGGTCTGGAGGCCTTTTTTTATAGCTAAATGTAAGTGGATTTTCGCTGCTTAATTTCGGCTTTTTACGTTGTCTGCGACCAATAGGTGGAAAAACGCCATCTATTTCAGGCCAGTTAGAGCGTTGGAGGGGATTTGGGTGAAAATAGGGTGCATTTTTCCACTTAGTTTCCTGAAAAAGGGGTCCCGCAGAGAATTAAGTGGCGATTTTCCACTAAGATAACCTGCGTGGTGATTTTCTTTTCGGTTTAGCCCTGAACTGAGAGGATAAGGTGACCTGGCAGCTGTTATCTTCAGATTCCTGCCTAACGAAACTCAGCATACAAACGTTCAATAAACGCATAAGTCTCTGACCAGTCCAAGCTGGCTGAATTACAGAGCAGAATTACACTGAATTGCTGTTCATAGAATCTTACAATAATACTCCGGAAGCCTGCATCTCCGCCTGTATGCCATATCGTTTTGGCGCCGCAGCGTTCCTGAATCATCCAGCCGTAGCTGTAGCCTCCCCAGAATTCGGTTAACGGCTTGCCGGATGAATCCAGACCAGGAGTAAAAATAGCGCGTTTAGCCTCCTCACCCAGCAGCTGATTGCTGTAAAGAGCATCATCCCACTTTTTCAGATCCTCTAAGGAAGACAAGACATTAGCCGCGCCGGTGGCAAACGTGTCTGTGTAATTACACTTCCAGTTCTCTCCGTTTTGTTCATATCCGTAAGCGCGGTTAGGGACAACTGGCTGCTCTTCATTAAAAACCGTGGAGTTCTCCATCCCGATGATCCCAAATATATATTTCCTCAGATAGTCCCGCAAAGACAAGCCTGTTATCCGCTCAATAATCAGCGCCAGCAGCACATAGTTGGAGTTGGAATATTCAAATGTACTGCCCGGAGTGAAGCGGAGCTGCTCCTGCTGTGTAAGTAAGCTGAGCACCTCGGCGTTGTTGGAGTGCAGGGCATTCTGGCGCGCTTTTTGCCACAAAAGATCATTGTAGTCTGTTAATCCTGCTGTATGGTGAACCAGCTCATAGATGCTCACTTCAACGGCATAATGCCGGAGCTCTGGTACGAACCGGGTCAGCTTATCCTTGGCGTCTAGTTCCCCCTGTTCCATAAGCTGGAGAATCGCCATTCCGGTAAACTGCTTGGAGACAGAGGCTAGGTTAAATATGCTGTCAGGCTGTATAGGTATCCTGTGCTCGCAATTGGCCAGGCCGAGCGTGTCCTGGTAGACTGTTTTTCCGTTAAAGTTGGCGATTACACCGATCCCGGGAGTATTTTCATTAAATGTTGTAAAAAAATCCTTAAGCTGAATAGTGTTCATTACTGTCGCCCCCTCACTCTTTATTGCAATTTTTCCTCACAGAGGGGCGATTTCCCTGCCAAAAAAAGCTTAAATGGTTACAGTTCTGTCATAAAGGGAAGAATATTAACCAATTCATCACAATTTGAAACATTTTTTTGTCGAATTTAATGAAAAACATTAACAATCCTGTAGAAATGGACGATAATACTTTTAAATTAATTATAATTGTTTTCCAATTGCCGACTACCAGACAAGCTGTAGAAAGTTTAAATATATGGAACGGGGTGTATGAGATGATCAGATTAGGAACACAGGACATTGTGAATATCACAATGAAGCAGATTGCCGGCATCTTCAAAATGGAGCCGCTTGAGCTCAGATTTGTTAACGATTTTCAGGGTGAGCAATATCTGCTAACCAATGATAAGCTGCATCTCAGCAACCAGCAATACTGGGCTAAGGTGATGGATTGTGTGTTCGAAAATCATGTCAGACCGGTCCTGATGTGCGAGGTGCTGTATTTCCTCCGCAACGAATTTATGGAAAGTGACATCAAGCTCAGATTCTCTTATGATTTTGCGGAAGGGGCGGAGGGCGCTGCGACTGCATCAGCAGAGGTAAGCTTCAATGATACTCCTGACCTGCAGCCGTCCGAGATTGCCGAGCTGATTGACTTCGCCTTGTCCCTGCAGGATAAAGTGTGGTTTGAGGAACTGACTGCCAAGTACAAACAATTGACTGCATAGGCATCAAGAATGCCCGCATAACGAACAACCGCTGCTCCGTGCTGTATTGACGGAGGCAGCGGTTTTTTTACATTAAAAGGGTCTAATTTTAGCTTCCGATGTAAAGGTGTTTGGTGAGGGATCCGGATTCAGGTGTGTTTCTCAGGCTTCGGCGGCTCAACAGCCGCCGGCAGCCAGCCCCGGGCATTGTCATTGACCAGTCCGGCCAGGAAATCCAGCCATTCCGCACTATCGTTCAGGCACGGTACAGCCAGGAAATGCTCTGCGGCCCCTCCGCCTGAAACATAAAAATCCCGTCCTTCGACAGCCAGCTCATGCAGTGTTTCCAGACAGTCGGTCACCAGGCCAGGCGAGAAAATCATTGGCCTGCGCACTCCCCGCCCGGCCAGGCTCTTCAGCACTTCCTCAGTAGAGGGGCCGACCCATTCCTCCCGGCCAAACCGTGACTGGAAGCTGATCTGCCAGCTTCCCGGTTCCCAGTTCATGGCTTCTGCGAGCAGCCGGGCGGTTTCATGGCACTGCTCCGGATAAGGATCGCCTGTCTCCGCATATCGGCTGGGAATACCGTGAAAGGAGAGCACGGCGAAATCGGGCTTAGCGGTTAATGCCTGTAAGTGGTGGAGCAGGTGCTGCTTCATGGCGGAGATGTATCCGGGTGCATCATAATATGTATCAATAAACCGCAGGGCGGGTACGAAGCGTTTGGTTACCGGGCCTGAGGCGCTGTTTCTGCCGAGAGCAGCGAAGCAGGCGGCGTCATAGACAGAAGCGGTGGTGGTGGATGAATACTGCGGAAATAAAGGTACGACAATAATCCGCTGCACGCCGGCGGCTTCGAGTGAGGCCATGGCCTGTTCCATGCCCGGCTGGCTGTAGGCAAGCCCGAGCTCGACCCGGAAACTACTGCCGAGCAGTTCCTGCAGGCGGTTCTGCTGAGCCAGCGAGTGCAGGAGCAGAGGGGAGCCATCCTTATGCCAGACAGCACTATAGAGCGCTGCGGACTTGCGCGGACGAACACGCAGAATAATCCCGCGAAGCAGAGGCTGCCAGAGCATAGGCGGATAATCAATGATCCGGCGGTCCGACAGAAATCTGCGAAGATAAGGGCGGACAGCCTTGGCGGTTGGGGCATCAGGTGTTCCGATTTGGGCGAGAATGACCCCGATAAGCGGCTGCTTCATTGCCGGAAATGCTCCTTTCCTAAACATGACATCGTTTAAAAATATCATAGATTTTGCAGACTGCACAATACGTAAAATCACAGTGTTCTCATAAGACGGAGTAAATGGGAGAAATTGAGAGTTTTCGAAAATATTTTTTTCCTGTTAAATACAAATAGTGATGTTTCTTATAGGGTGTGTGATTTTATATACAGAGAAAAGAAGCCGGGATTTGTTACCATCAAGCCAGAAATTACCTCGCTGAGGTTTTGAAAATTTATGTGAATTAATTCACCTTTTATGTGATTTTTTTCACCTTATGCACCAGTAATAGTAAAAAAAAAAGAAAAAGCAGCTTCTCAAGAGAGAGGTAACGGGTCATGCACGAACGGGAGAGGGGGGATGTTTTCTTATGAAGAAACAGGTTGTTCTTCGTAAGAAAGGACAGGAGAAGACCGGCAGGAGGATTGTTTTGAAGAGCTATATACTACTGGGGATTTGGTAAAGGAGAGTACGCATTGAAAAAATTATTTTCTTTGACTATCAGCGCAGCCCTGCTGCTTGCGCCATTCGCTTACACTATTAACGCACCGGCTCTGAAGCTGACTGTTGATGCCGTTTCGGCCGCTTCGGAGGAAGCGCCGGCAGCTACAGCCAAACCAGCCGCTAAACCAACAGCCAAGCCAACACCTAAGGCAACAGCCAAACCAACCGCTAAACCGACGCCGAAAGCAACAGCTAAGCCTGCGGCAACACCAAAGGCAACAGCCAAGCCGGCGGCAACTGCTAAGCCTGCTGCTACTGCCAAAGCTACTGCTAAGCCTGCAGCTACTGCTAAACCGGCAGCAACTGCTAAAGCAACAGCCAAACCGGTTGCAACTGCGAAGCCTGTAACGGTTAAAGAAAACGTATATAAAGACGGAGTTTATGTTGCTTACGGCAATGCATACTCCAAAGGCACTGAAGGTGCTAAGGTTACCATTAAAGACGGAAAGATTACCGATATCGAGCTGATGAGAACCAGCCCTAAGCTCATCGACCGTAATGTCCGTGATAACTACAGCGGCGTATGGGTTGCTTACGGCCTGATGAAGGATAAGCTGCTCGGCAAAACAAGAGACGGCGCAGCAGCAGTTGACGCTGTATCCGGCGCAACCCGCACCAGCAACGGCTGGAAGCTGTCTGTTGACAGAGCGTTTGAAAGAGCGCTTAAAGTACAACCTGCTGATGCAACATATTTTGCAGGTGACCACATGGGTATCGACCCTGAAGGCAAATACGCTGTATTTGCAACCTTTGATGAGAACAGCCTTACTGCTGTTAAGCTGTACCCTCTGACTGCCGCTGGTGATTTTGTAGACGAAAAGAACTACACTGCAGAGCAGACTGCTGCAATCGCCGCAATCACTCCTGCACTGCTGGCTAAAGGTTCCTCCGCACAGGCGGTTCCAGGCTTCGAAGCGGAATCCAGAGCTGCGATCAACGCATTCTGGGATGCAGAGCAGAACGCTGCAATCAACAACACATCCGCTTATATTGACGGATTCTACTCCTCCTACGGTACTGCAAGAAGCGTAGGCGTAGAAAGAGCCGATGTTATTATCCGCAACGGCAAGCTTGTAGATGTGAAGCTGTACAGACTTGGCACCAACCTGATTGACAGAGGCGCAACTGCTTATGCTGAAGTGGTAAAAGCAAATGCTCCGATGACTGCCAAACTGCTGGCAAACGGATCTTATATCGCTAATTATGATGAGAAGGTTGACGGTATTTCCGGCGCTACCGAAAGCAGCCACGGCTGGAACCAGGCTGTAGAAAGAGCATTCGAAAAAGCGCTGAAGGTTCCGACTGAAGGACAATATTTTGACGGTAAATTTGCAGGTGTGGATAACCAGTCCAAAATCATGCTGCTGGCTGATATTGAAGCTGATAAAGTAACCGGTCTGACACTGAGCCTGTTTGGCACGGACGGCAAGCTGATTGCTGACGCCAAACTGACTGCAGAACAAAAGACGCTGGTTGATCAGCTGAAAGCAGGCCTGCTTGATAAGGGTGTAGCACTTGCCGATGTTACAGGCCAGGAAGCACTGACTGCAGCAGCAAGAGCAGCTCTGGCTGACGCTCTGGATAATGCTTCTAAAGTACAAGGCGAGTACAAAGACGGCACATTCACCGCATACGGTGACGCTTATGATAAAGGTACGAACAAAGCTGACGTTACCCTGCGTAACGGCAAAATCGTAAACGTAGTCCTGTCCCGCGTAGGTATGAACATGGTAGACCTGGGCAAGGCCGCTTATGCAGAAGTGCAAAAAGCGATCCCGCAGCTGACAGCAAGCTTCCTTGCTGCCGGTACAAGAGAAGGCGTGCAAGAGGTTGATGCCGTATCCGGCGCAACCAGCAGCAGCAACGCACTGAAAGCAGCAGTAGACAGAGCATACGGTAAAGCTGAAGTTGAAGAAGCGCACAAAGCAGCTTACTTCAACGGTATTTTCATCGGTGCAAGCACTGACAAATCCGTAAACGTTATGGTTACTGTAAAGAACAATGTTCCTGTAGCAATGCTTGTATATTACCTGGATGCTAATGGAAAAGTTAAGACTCCTGAATACCTGACAGCCGCTCAACTCGCGGTGAAGAGTGAAATTGAGTCCACTTCGACCGGCAACAGCCTGCACAAGTATGGTTACAAAGCAGCTGCATTCGGCGCCAACGATGCTGAAAAAGCTGTTTCTGCCAAAGCTGTAGAAGCTATCAAAGCGGCTCTGGAAACAGCAGGCAAGTAAGTATTAATGAGTATTAGCAAGGGGTTGTCCTCAGCCGTGCAAATGGCGGGGGGCAGCCCCTTTTAGTGTATTAATCGGTTATATTATAGTAGACTTATTATAACTGCGGCATATTTCATATGGAAATTCGTATAGTATTTAAAGGGATTTCGCAGTCAATGTACAAAGTTTACTATACACAGCAGGTGTGTGCCTGTTAGTAACGGGAGGCTCCAACATGACACTTATCAAGCAACTATCTCCACAGGATGAATTTACAGGCTTTTATCTCCTTAGAGAGCTGGCAATCAAACAAACCAACGGTACTCCTCCAAAGGATTATTTCGATATTGTACTCGGTGACTCCAGCGGGCAGCTGTCCGCCAAATTTTGGGATGTAAGTACAGCTGATAAAGAAACCTTTTTTCCGATGTCGCTGGTGAAGGTGCGCGGGATTGCCCACACCTACCGGGAAAAGCTGCAGGTCAAGATTACCAAGATGCGGCTTGCTGAGGAATCAGATGGTGTATCGCTGACTGAGTTTATCCGTTCGGCCCCGATCCGTCCGGTGGACCTGCTGCATACGATTAAAGGGGCGATGTCCAGTATCCGCGATGCAGAAATCTCGGCGCTCGTTGCTTTTTGTGTCGGTAAGGTTGAGGAAAAGCTGATGCATTATCCGGCGGCCAAAACCCATCATCATGCCTATTATGCCGGACTGGCCTATCATATGGTACGTATGCTCGAAATCGGAGATTTCCTGTGCAAGCAGCGGCCGTTCCTGAATCCTGACCTCATGCGGGCAGGGATTATTCTGCATGATATCGCCAAACCGGAAGAGATGATTTCAAGCTTCGGAATCGTCTCGGATTACAGTGTACAGGGCAAGCTGATCGGCCATATCTCGATGGCTTCAAACTGGATTACCGAAGCGGCGATCCGTACAGGTATTGATCTGGAGTCGGAAAAGGTGCTGGCGCTTCAGCATCTTGTATTGTCACATCACAATTTAGGCGAGTGGGGCAGTCCGGTTCAGCCGCAGACAGCCGAGGCGGTCGCCCTGCATCATATTGATGCGATGGATGCCAAGCTGCAGATGGTGGAGGACGCGCTCGATACCACGCCGGAAACTGAGGAATGGACTCCATTTATCAGAGGGCTGGAGAATAAGGCGGTGTACCGGCTGAAGCTGTAAGCAGGCTATAAGGTGTGATGGTAGCCCCGGCGTGCAGCCGAATCAAGAAGCAGGCTCACCCGGATTCGGGAGAGCCTGCTTTTTGTCGTGAGGATTGGACAAGGGCAAAAATGCCTCTGATTCCGCTCGTATGAGGCGGAATGAGCGAATGAAGGGCAAAAATGCCTTTGATTCCGCTCGTGTGAGGCGGATCGGCGGCAATAAGGGGAGAAATCCCACTAATGGCGTGTGGCGAGAGGGAATTGGCAGCAATAAGAAAAATCCCGTTATTGCCACGTGCAGAAAGTGTGCAGGTTCCACTAATGCCCACGCAAAGTGAGGCGGGCCGCCTGAATAGCAGCGGCCCGCCAGCCCGGCACTCCCAGATCAAAAGTAAGGCTTAGCAGACGGAGAAGATGGCGGTAAGGCAGGTGCCTTGGGCGGCTGCTTCTTTCGCGGCGTCTTTTTGGGCGGCGATTTGAACGGGGTGTAGCCGCCTGCGAACATTTTTCCGGCGGTGTAGCCCTGATTGTCTGCCAGCAGCAGCGGCTCGAACTTCTGATCCTGCTCCATCAGCTTCAGCAGAATCAGCGCTGCGGCACGGGCGTCGTCGAGTGCATCGTGGTGCTTCAGGCTGATGCCGAAATGCTGGGAGATGACATTTAGTTTATGGGACGGCAGCTCATCGAGCATTTTTTTGCCGAGTAAGTATGTGCATAAATATTGAAAATCAGGGTAGCGGTTCCCCGAAGCGTCCAGGCAGTAGCGCAAAACGCTCATATCAAACGCGGCATTATGGGCCACGACGATTTCGTCCTGCAGCAGCGGCTCCACCGTGCTCCAAAGCTCCTCAAAGGTAGGCTGTCCCTGAACCATGGAGGGGGTAATGCCGTGGATCGCAATATTCATGCCGTCAAACCGCTGGCGCGGATCGATCAGCCATACATGCTCGGCCGTTATTATACCGTCTCTAACCTGGACAAGTCCCAGGGAGCAGGCGCTGGAGCGGCTCGCGTTCGCGGTCTCAAAGTCAATCGAAGTAAAATTCATTGGTAAAGCCCCTTATCTATCATATGTATCCTTAATATTAAAGTAGTGAAAGAGTAAATACAATCTGCTGAATTTACAAAACCCGGAGAGTATGATATTCCTAAACTATGAATATTTGGAAAATACCAATAGGCTAAGGAGATGAACGAATGCAGCTGTTAAAAGGCCAAAAAACGGATGTGACCAAGGGCAGGAACCTGAACGAGCTTATATTATCTTTTGGATGGACGGCCGCGAATGCCGAGATGGGGATTGATGCCGCCGCATTTTTGTTGTCTGAGCAGGGGAAGTGTGAGCGGGATGAGGATTTTATTTTTTATGGAAACCCGGTATCTCAGGATGGTGCCGTCAGCCACGCAGCTACGGGAAATGGCGATAAGGAAAGCATTACCGTCTTGCTGCCCCGTCTCTCACAAAAAGTTGCCCGGATCGCGCTGACACTAACCATCTACGAAGGTGAGCAGCTGAACCACCGGATGAAGGATGTGTCCGCCCTCTACGTCAGGCTGCTGGACCGGCAGAGCGGCGAGGAGCTGCACCGTTTTGATTACGGCTCCGATTTAGTGCAGGAAACAGCGATAGTAGTAGGCGAGTTATACCGGCATAATGGTGAGTGGAAATTCAGCGCTGTGGGCAGCGGGTTTAACGGCGGGCTGGCCGCGTTTTGTGTGAACTATGGATTAGAAGTCGAATCCTCCGGGTCCGCAGAGGTTGCGGCTGCAGCGGAAGCGGCTGTTAAAGGGGCTAATAATACGGCGGCGCCGGACAAGCTGTCTGCACCAGCCTCCGCATCCGCCAGCCTGTCTGCACAAACGCCAGCAGCAGCTTCTAACCATCCATCCGTCCCGCCATTTACACCTGCTCCGGCTAACCCGTCTGTCCCGCAGGCAGCGGCAGCATCATCTGCAGCAGCATCGGCACAGGCTATAAATCCACCTGTTCTGTCTAAGATCGACCTGCGTAAAAAAATCGTCCAGTTCACCCTCGAAAAGAAGCAGCTGACCGGCGTAACGGCCAGAGTAGGCATTGTTCTGGATATCAGCGGCTCCATGAGGAATCTGTATGCGAGAGGCGTGGTGCAGGAAGTGGTTGAGCGGATTCTCGCTGTGGCCAGCAAATTTGATGACAACGGTGTGCTGGATGTCTGGGTGTATGATAACGAGTTCAGCCGGATGGAGTCAGTAACGGAGCGGGACTTCGGGGATTACGTCAAACGGCATATTCTGAATAACCGGTCTATTCATAAGTTTGGATTTAATAATGAGCCTCCCGTCATGGAGGATGTGATCCGCAAATATACCAAGGAAGAGAAGAAGGATAAGACTCCGGTCTTTATTATTTTTATCAATGACGGAGGTGTCGTGAGAGCTACGAAAAAAATCATTAAGAATGCAGCCGTCCAGCCGATCTTCTGGCAGTTTGTCGGGATCGGGAACTCCGATTTTGAAGTGCTGGAAGGACTGGATAACATGACGGGGCGGGTCGTGGATAATGCGGATTTTGTGCATTTGGACCGGATTGAAGAGGTGTCGGATGAGGAGCTGTACGACCGGCTGCTGAATGAATTTCCGCAATGGCTCAAGGCTGCAAAGGACAAACGGATATTACAACCTTAACACGCTGCAAAAGCAATATGTGAAACAGGCCAGCCCCGGGGGCTGGCCTGTTTGCATGTTAAACTGCAGTGCGATACTGCGCGGACAGTCGGCCCGGTAAGAGCTCGTGAGTTGGCGAGTAGTATGTGGTTTGGTCTAAGCGGGACTGGCGCATATTGCGTGGAAAGGCGGCTGTAAGCCGTGGTCCCCGGCCGGACAAGGCCGGTCAACCCGCAGCGTACACATTCGCGCGGCAGCGCAGATTGCTCAGAACCCGGTCGCAGATAGCGGCAGGTTAGCGTCATATGCAGGGTCGGACAGCAGATCCAGCCGGTAGCCTTTAACCAGCGTTTCGCCGTTCATAATGTCGGTCTCATAGGCCCGCTTGAAGCCCAGATGCTCATACAGCTTGATGGCAGAGGCCATCATGTCGGAGGTGTGCAGATGAAGGGATGCTGCGCCCCATTCACGGGATCTGCGAACGGCTTCCCCAATCAGGAGCGTGGCAATTCCGCGGCCGCGGGCGGCAGTAGAAACTGCAAGCAGGCGCAGCACAGGGGCATGGATGCCAAGCTCGGGCCTGCCGTAGGCGGCCTCCGACGAGGTGAACAGCAGCATGCTGCCGGCAATCTGCTGGTCAGTCTCGGCGACGATCCGTGCAGCCGGTGCATCTCCGTGAACAGAATCAAGGATGGAGTTACGGTACTCCAGCCAGAAAGCCTCGGGCAAATAAGCGGAGTATTGGCTGTAAGCATCCAGCAACACGCCCGCAATGGCTTCCCGGTCGCTGTCTGATGCGTCACGGATAATAATTTCTTTGGACATATTCAATAAACCCCCTTCATCCTGCGGATTCGGTCATTTGATTGCTGTTATTATACCTGATAATTCATAGCGACATAAGAGGGATTTAAACTTTCCGATAAATGGATAGAAAAGTTCTATCTATATTTGTGATTAATTTAATGGAAAACAGGCAGATGCACAGTGCAAAGATGTTGACAAAAAAATGAGGCGTAACTAATATATATACAAAATCTATAGGTAAGCACGGTTATAAATCATTGTTAATTCATCGGAATAGTTAAAATTATAAAGCTTTTCAGGGAGGGCTTGGAGTGAATATTGATAATATTGAGGCGTTTGTCTACATCAACCATTATGGAAGCTTCAATAAAGCGGCCGAGGTGCTGTATATTTCGCAGCCGACGGTAACGGCCCGTATTCAATCGCTGGAGCGGGAGCTGGATTGCCGGGTGTTCGACCGCCTGGGCAAGCAGGTTCATCTTACGGATAAAGGCAAACAGTTTCTGCCGTACGCCCAGCAGATTCTCCAGGTCTATCAGAGCGGCAAGCATCAGCTTCAGGCCAAAGGCCATATTCCGAATGAACTGCGGATCGGCAGCACCGTATCGGTGTCCAACTATCTGATGCCGCAGCTGCTGCACCGGCTGAAACGGAAATATCCGCATATTACGATCAAGCTGACAACGGCTTCGACTGATGTCCTGATCGATAAGCTGAAGGCTAAGGAAATCGATCTTGCTTTTATCCGCAAAGTGGTTAACCCGGCGATTCAGACGTATCCGTTCTGCGAGGATCCCATTTCGCTGTATGTGGATGCGGGACACCGGCTGGCCGCAAGCGGCCGCGCAACGCTGCAGGATATCCGCTTTGAGACGCTGGTGTTTTTCGAATGCGGCTCCCTGGACTGGATGCGGCTGCACCGCGTATTCGAGAGCATGGAGCAGCCGCCGAATATTGAATACCACGTGGACAATCTGGAGACGGCGAAAAAGCTGGTGCTGAAGCAGGCGGGTATCTGCTTTTTGCCGGCGCTGAGCGTGCAGGAGGAAGTGGCGGCAGGAACGCTGATCCGGGTGGATATCGCGGAGACGGAGGGGATTTCCCTGCGGACCAGCCTGATCTCCCTGAACGGGGAGAATGCGGAGTTTATTGAAACGCTGCTGGAAGCAGCCCCGGGTAAAGTCGATAATCGACTAATTGTATAGATGTATTAAAAAACTCTATTAGCGCATGGTCACATGCAGTGATAAAGTTAATTGCATATAATCACGACTAAATCGATAGGGATTATAAAATTAATAAACCGGAAGAATGGAGGGCTTGCGATGAGTGAGGTTTACCGGCTGGCAGAGCTGAAGGATGCAGAGCAGCTGCTGGATGTTACATACCGTGCCTATCAGCTGATCCGCGAGCTCGGGCTGCACTGGCCTGCGGCGAACGCTGATCTGGCGCTGATTGAAGACAACATCACTGCGAATGAGTGTTATGTGCTTGAAGTGGATGGAGCCGTTGTGGCTACCATCACCCTCTCGAATGAAGAGGAGATCCGCAAGTTCAGCCCGCTGCCTTTTGTAAAATGGTTTGCCACCCACCCGGATTACAGCAACAAGGGCTATGGCGGTAAGCTGCTGGACTGGGTAGAGGAGCACATTATCCTCGGCAAGCTCGGCTCACCTGAGGTTACGCTGGCCACAGCGAAAAAGCATCCATGGCTGGTTGAAATGTATGAACGCCGGGGATATGAGCGCTTCGTGGAGCTTGATCCGCAGAACGGCGACGGCATTATGTATCTGCTGAAAAAGACACTTATAAATAAACCACAATCCATTCAAAGGGGATAGAAACATGAAAAAGTCCATTTCGCTCTTATTTGCATCGGTATTAACGCTGGCGATCGCCGGCTGCGGAAATAACAGCAACAATGCAGGCGGAAACAGCGCAGGCAGCACAGGCAACAAGGTAGCTGAAGCAGCAGCACCGGCGGATACAGCGGCTAAGGTAACAAAGATCATTGTGGGAACGGGTACCGGATTCCCGCAGGTATGCTTTATTGATGAGAACGGCAAACTGACCGGCTTTGATGTGGAGCTGCTCAAGGAAATTGATAACAAGCTGCCGGAGTACGAATTTGATTTTCAGACGATGGATTTCAGCAACCTGCTGCTGAGCCTGGAAACCAAAAAGATCGACCTGGTTGCCCATGTTATGGAGAAAAATCCCGAGCGGGAGCTGAAATACTCGTTTAACAAAGAAGCTTATGCCCACTGGAGAAACCGTATTGTCGTAGCAAAAGATAATGATTCGATCCAGACACTGGATGATCTGAAAGGTAAAAAGGTACTGGTCGGCGCGACAAGCGCACAGGCGCAGATCCTTGAAAACTACAATAAAGAGAATGCGGATGCGATTAATATCGTCTATCAAAGCGGAACGGCCAACGATACAGCCGCACAGATTACTACCGGCCGTGTGGATGCTACACTGGCTGCCGATTTTGTCCTCCCGATCGTTGACCCGCAGAACCAGTTGAAGGCTACCGGTCCCGAACTGTCCTCCGCAGACATTCTCTATGTGTTCCGCAAGGATGATGCCGATTCCCAGAAGCTGTCGGATGCCATCGACGGTGCCATTAAGGAGCTGAAGACAGACGGTACGCTCGGCAAGCTGAGCACAGAATGGCTGGGTGCTGACGTTACTGCGGATTCGGCGCAGTGAGGAGACCGGTGAACCGGGGAAGGGAGGGAGCGCATGGGCGCGCCGTTTGATATCAGTTATGTGTTTTCCTTTTTACCCAAGCTGTTTGGTACGCTGGGCACTACGCTGCTGATTGTCGGCGGCTCGCTGCTGGCAGGGATTATTGTCGGCTTTCTGGTAGCTTTGCCGAGACTTTATAAAATTCCGGTGCTGAAGACCTGCTCTGAAGTCTATATCTCCTTTTTCCGGGGCACGCCGATACTGATTCAGCTCTTCCTGTTCTATTACGGCCTGCCGGAAATTCTCAAGCTGGTGAATGTGGATATGACGCGGACGCCGGTGCTGGTCTTCGTTATTCTGACCTACGGTTTGCATACCGGGGCTTATATGTCCGAGATGATCAGAGCGGCTGTGCAGGCGGTGGATAAAGGGCAGGTGGAAGCGGCTTATGCGACCGGGATGACGGCGTTTCAGGCATTCAGACGGATCGTGCTGCCGCAAGCGCTGGGGATTGCCGTTCCGGTTTTCTCCAACCTGGTGATTGCGCTGCTGAAGGATACGTCCCTGGCCTTTACGCTCGGAGTGATGGAGATGACGGGGAAAGCGCAGACGCTTGGTACCTTGACGCAGCATTTTATTGAAACGTATATTGCACTTGCCCTGATCTATCTGGTGATCAGCTTTACGATTGAGAAGCTGCTGCTTGTGGCGGAACGCCGGCTGCTGCGGCATGAGAAACGGACCGGTCCGGAGCGAAAAGCATTCAAAATCAACAAGAGCTGGTCCTACCGCCGCATCATTGCAGAGCTGGGACCGGGTAAAGGAGGCGCCGGATTATGAAGCTGGACCCGTCGTTTATCTGGACTGCCTTCGTGCAGATCCTGGGTGCAATTCCAACGACCCTTTACATCACTGTTGTATCTGTACTGGCGGGATTCCTCATTGGAGTAGCGGTGGCGTTGATAAGAATCTACCGGGTTCCGGTGCTCTATCCGCTGGCTGTCGGTTACGTCACCTTTATCCGCGGAACGCCGATGCTGACGCATCTGCTGCTGATTTATTTCGGGCTTCCCGTGCTGATTGACGGTCTGGCAGAGCATTTCGGCTGGGGCTTCCGGTCGGTATCGATTCCGATGATCGGCTTCGCGTACATTTCATTCTCGATTACAGCGGGAGCCTATATGTCTGAAGTGGTCCGATCCGGCCTGCTCGCGGTGGACCGCGGTCAGCTGGAGGCGGCTCATTCCATTGGAATGACTACACCGCAGGCGCTGCGGCGGATTGTTTTTCCCCAGGCGCTGGCGGCTAGCCTGCCTAACCTGTCGAATTCCGTCATCGGGATGCTGCACGGGTCAACGCTCGCTTTTACCGTGTCGGTGGTGGATATCAATGCCAAGGCGCAGATTGTGGCTTCGACGAACTGGAAGTTTTTTGAGGCTTATCTGGCGGCGGCGCTGATCTTCTGGGGGCTTACGTTCCTGATTGAGCGCGCAACATCGGTGATTGAAAGACGGATTAATCTGTATAACCGGGGGGGAGTGGCATGATCAGGCTGTCGCAAATTTCAAAATCATTCGGCCGTCATCAGGTGCTGAACAATATAGATTTAACGGTAACCAAAGGTGAGGTAGTGGTCATTCTCGGCCCAAGCGGCTCCGGCAAAACAACGCTTTTGCGCTGTGTGAACTATCTGGAGAAGCCGGGCAGCGGCGAGATCGCCATCGGTGATTTCAAGGTGGACTGCAGGCATGCCCGCAAACAGGAGATTTATCAGCTCCGCCAAAAGACGGCGATGGTGTTCCAGCAGTACAATCTGTTCCGCCACAAAACCGCGCTGGAGAACGTGATGGAAGGCTTGCTCATCGTCAAAAAGCTGTCAAAGGACGAAGCGCGGAAGCGGAGCATTGCCCTGCTTGAAAAGGTCGGCCTCGGCAGTAAGCTGGATGCCTATCCGAGCCAGCTGTCCGGGGGCCAGCAGCAGCGGGTGGGCATTGCCCGGGCGCTGGCGCTGGAGCCGGAGGTCATTCTGTTCGACGAGCCGACATCGGCGCTGGACCCGGAGCTGGTCGGTGAAGTGCTGGCCGTTATCCGCAAAATCGCCAAGGAAGGCATCACAATGATCGTGGTGACGCATGAGATGGGCTTCGCCCGCGATGTGGCCAATCATGTGGTCTTTATGGACGGCGGCGTTATTGTTGAGGAGGGAACTCCTACTGAGCTGTTTAACCATCCCCGTGAGGAAAGAACGAAGCAGTTCCTGAAGCGGATCACACCTGAACTGAACTATTCCATATAGGAGGCAAAAGCATGGCTATTATTATCAGCGTACTGGATCAAAGCCCGATCTATCCGGGAGAAACGGCGGAGGAGGCGTTCCGTCATACGGTCAAGCTGGCGCAGCTGTCCGAAAAGCTGGGCTTCCGCCGCTTCTGGGTCTCCGAGCATCATGATTCCGAGCAGGTAGCCGGGTCTTCCCCGGAGGTGCTGATCTCGCACCTGCTCGCTAAGACCGAAACGATCCGGATCGGCTCCGGCGGCATTATGCTGCAGCATTACAGCCCTTACAAGGTGGCTGAGAATTTTAATGTGCTGGCATCGCTGGCTCCGGGCCGGGTGGACCTTGGTGTAGGACGTGCACCGGGCGGTCTGCCGCGCAGCACACAGGCGCTGCAGAAGGGGAGAACGGATTCAGACACGCTTACGGACAAAATCGTCGAGCTCGAGCAGTATGTACATAACCGGCTCGGGGAAGACCATCCGCTGGCCGGGCTTAAGGCAGGGCCGCTGCCTGTTACGGCACCTGAGCTGTATGTGCTCGGTGCAAGTGTAAGCAGTGCAGAGATAGCTGCTGAGCTAGGACTGCCATACGTGTTCTCGCTGTTCATTAACGGCGATCAGGCTGTAGCGCTGGAAGCGATCCGTGCTTACCGCAGCGGGTTTGCTGCTGCGGAGGGCAAAGCGCCGCAGGCGATTATTGCGCTCTCGCTGATCGCTGCGGACACAGAGGAAGAGGCGAAGGAGCTGGCAGGCGCGCACAAGCTGATCCGGATTACGCTTGAGAGCGGCAAGACGTTGACGGTGGCTACCCGGGAGCAGGCGGAGGAATTCACCCGCCAAGCTAAGGAAGCTTATACCATCGAGGAGCGGGAGCCCGAGATTACCAAGGGGACCAAGGAATCTGTCCGTGAGCAGCTGCTGGCGCTATCTGAGGCATCCGGTGTCGATGAGTTTATCGTGACAACGAATATCCAGCCTTTTGATAAGCGGCTCCGCTCGTTCGAATTGCTGAGCGAGGCGCTGGCTGAGGTTCCGGCGGAGGCTTAGGGCGCATGGCTGTAAGGCGTAAGGCTAAAGCTTAGGCTTATAATGCGTAAAGCGTGTAAGACGTTGAGTATAAAGCGAGGGGATTTAAAAGCTTAAAGGAAATTGCATAAGGAAGGGAGTCTGCATATGACAAGCAAAGCTGCAGAGCTGAGCGCGGAAGCGCTTGGAGAACAATTAACCGGTATCCGCCGTCATCTGCACCGGCACCCGGAGCTGTCCAATGAAGAATATGAGACTACCAAATATATTACTTCTCAGCTTACGCAGGCCGGAATCCGGGTTCTGGATTACGGCCTGGAAACTGGCGTAATCGCAGAGATCGGAAGCGGCAGGCCAGGTCCGGTTATCGCCCTGCGGGCCGACATTGATGCCCTGCCGGTTCAAGAGGAGACGGGTGCTGAGTACGCGTCTCTGTTCCCCGGCAAAATGCACGCCTGCGGGCATGATTTTCATACGGCGGCACTGCTCGGCGCCGCCTATCTGTTAAAGCAGCAGGAGGAGCGGCTGCCGGGAACGGTGCGCCTGCTGTTCCAGCCTGCAGAGGAGAAAGCGCAGGGCGCGCAGCGGGTGATTGCCAGCGGGGCGCTGCAGGAGGTGCGCGCCGTAATCGGGCTGCACAACAAGCCCGACCTGCCGGTCGGCACGATCGGCATTACCGGCGGCCCGCTGATGGCTGCCGCGGACGGGTTCGCCGCTACCGTCAAAGGCAGCGGCTCACACGCGGCTGTACCTGAAGCGGCTATTGATCCGATCGTGGCAGCGGCACATATCGTGACTGCCCTGCAGTCCGTCGTCAGCCGCAATGTCAGCCCGCTGCACAGCGCGGTTGTCAGCGTAACGCAGCTCCACAGCGGCAACTCCTGGAATGTGATTCCGGAAAAGGCCGTGCTGGAAGGCACCATCCGCACCTTCGATGAAGCGGTACGCCGGGATGTGCTGGACCGCTTCGCGCAGGTGGCTTCCGGAGTGGCCGCAGCCCTGGGCGCGACGGCTAAGGTCCGCTGGATTGAAGGGCCGCCTCCGGTAATCAATGACGAGGCGCTCGCTGCACTTGGGGTGGAAGCCGCTGAAGCGCTTGGTTATCAGGCAGTGAAGCCGGTGCCTTCTCCGGCGGGTGAGGATTTTGCCTTCTACCAGCGCGAGGTGCCCGGACTGTTCGTATTCGTCGGCACCAGCGGCAGCCGGGAATGGCATCATCCGGCGTTCAATCTGGATGAGCAGGCGCTGCCGGTGGCTGCAAGGTTCCTTGCAGATATGGCTGTGCGTTCAATAGCGTACTACGCCTCCGGCGGAGGTGCATGAATATAACAGAACACAAGAATTACGATGTCATTGTTGTCGGCGCAGGCTCGATGGGCATGAGTGCCGGCTATGAGCTGGCCCGGCGCGGAGTAAAGGTGCTGCTGGTCGATGCTTTTGATCCGCCGCACACGGAGGGCAGCCATCACGGGGATACCCGGCTGATCCGCCACGCTTACAGCGGAGATCCTGCCTATATCGGCCTGGCTCTGCGGGCGGATACGCTGTGGCAGGAAGTGGAGCAGCTCAGCGGTTCAGAGCTGCTGGTCCGCTCGGGCGTGCTTAACCTTGCAGACCGCAAGGTGTATTCCTTCGGCGGACGATTGGCTGAAGCGCAGCAGCGCGGGGTACAGGCCGAGCTGCTGGAGGCCGCAGAAATCCGTCGGCGCTGGCCGGGGCTTACGCTGCCGGAATCCTTTACGGCGATGTATGAGCCTGAGGCCGGATATCTGTACAGCGAGCGCTGTATCACCGCCTACCGAGAGCTGGCTCTGGCGCACGGGGCGGAGCTGCTGACAGATACGCCGGTGCTGAACGTGACGGCCCGCGAAGGCAGCGTCACGGTTCATACAGCCGTCGGCGATGTTCACGGGGCAAGTGCAATCCTTAGCGCCGGAGCCTGGTTCAGCGGACTGGCGCCGTTTGTGCAGCTGCCGATCCAGGCGGTGCGCAAGGTAGTTGGCTGGTTTGAGAGCAGCCCTGATTATGCTGCCGGAAGTTTTCCCGGCTTCACATTGGGATCGGAGGAAGGCGGCTACTACGGCTTTCCGAGCATCGGCGGCGCCGGCCTGAAGATCGGCCGGCATGATACCGGCCAGGAATGGAAGCCGGGCGAACTGTTCAGGCCATTCGGCAGTGAAGAGAGCGATGAAGGCGACCTCCGCCGCGTGTTGGAGGCTTACATGCCCGGCGCTGCCGGACGGCTGCTGAAAGGCTCCGTCTGCAAATATGAGCATACACCGGATGAGGATTTTATCATCGACCGCCATCCGCTTCATTCAAATGTATTAATTGCAGGCGGCTTCTCGGGGCACGGGTTTAAATTTTCCAGTGTGGTTGGAGAAATTCTAGCGGACTTGGCAATCAGTGGTGCTACCGGCCATAATATCAGTCCTTTTGCCTTATCACGCTTTGCCACCGCCTGACTATCCGCAGGCAGAACTTACCTTGGAGGGGATCACATGAGCAGCACACAACTCGAAGACTACTTGAACACACACCAGCAGCTGGTGCAGGCTACAGACGGATTAACGGAGGAGCAGCTGAAATGGAAGGCGGGTCCGGGGATCTGGAGTGTTACTGAGGTGCTGGCTCATCTGGCTGATCACAGCATTGTGGTATCGTTCCGTATCCGTGATATCCTTGCGGGCACGACGGCGCAGCTGCCGGCCTTCAATCAGGATGCCTGGGTCAGCGGCCAGTATGCGAATGACGGCAACGCGGCCGATAATCTGGAGCTGTTCCGCAGTCTGCTGCACTATAACAGTTTGCTGCTTAGCCGCCTGCCGGCTGAGGACTGGGAGCTGAGCGGAATTAGTTTTAAGGGCGATACGGTCAAAATCAGCGACATCGTCCGCGGCTTCATTGCCCATGTGCAGAACCATCTGGCCCAGATTGAGCGGATTAAGCAGGGAGCGGCGGCTGCAGCATTGGTGCAGTGAGGCTTAGTCTAAGCTTTCGTGGCAGGCGAAACAGTGTTTTTTTAAAAATTTTTCGCGGACGGTGGATCCGTAATAAAATTTCCAACCGCCGTAGCGGCAGCGGCTTCATCGCTATTCGTGATTGTTGGATTTTTGCTGCTTATTTCTTCTATTTCTCTTGATTTCTAATGAATAGTTGTGAATTCGGCACTTAATTTGGCTCGAAACCACCTTTAGGTTACAAAACAGCAAAATTAAGTGTTGTTTATCCAATTAGCATCCTCATTCCTACAGTCATTCTAAGAATTAGTTAGCAATTTTCCACTTAATCCGTTCAGCCAACGTCTGCAAAATGAAATTCAATGAGGAAGATGCTATCAAAACTAAGCTAATGCTTTCGAAGCAAGTTTTGCGAAGAATTTCAATGAAGCAGATGCTACCAAAACTAAGCGTATGCTTCCGAAGCAAGTTTTGACGAAGAAATTCAATGAAGCAAATGCTATCAAAACTAAGCGTATGCTTTCGAAGCAAGTTTTGCGAAGAAATTTCAGTGTAGCCAATGCTATCAAAACTAAGTGTATGCTTCCGAAGCAAGTTTTGACGAAGAAATTTCAGTGTAGCAAATGCTATTCAAAACTAAGCATATGCTTCCGAAGCAAGTTTTGCGAAGAATTTCAATGAAGCAAATGCTATCAAAACTAAGCGTATGCTTCCGAAGTGAGTTTTGCGAAGAATTTCAATGAAGCAAATGCTATCAAAACTTTGAGGAGGAACGATCATGGCCAAACCAAAACAACTGAAGCTGGGCGCACTGCTGCACGGGGTGGGCGGCAGCACCTCGATGTGGCGTCACCCGGATGCCAAGCCGGACGCAAGCGTGAACTTTGAGTTATACAAAGAGTGGGTGAAAAAAGCGGAGGAAGGCAAGCTGGATCTGATCTTCATCGCAGACGGCCTGTATATTAACGAGAAATCGATTCCGCATTTCCTGAACCGGTTCGAGCCGCTGACGCTGCTCAGTGCACTGGCCGGTGTCAGCACTAACATTGGTCTGGTCGGCACGTTATCTACCTCCTATAGTGAACCCTTTACCGTGGCGCGCCAGTTCGGTTCGCTGGATGTGATCAGCGGCGGCCGGGCCGGCTGGAATGTGGTGACTTCACCGCTGGAGGGCTCTGCTGCCAATTACAGCAAGAAGGAGCATCCCGATCACGGCAAACGCTACCGCATCGCCGAGGAGTATCTGCAGGTAACACGCGGATTGTGGGATTCCTGGGAGGATGATGCTTTTGTCCGTGACAAGGAAGCAGGTATCTTCTTCGATCCGCAAAAAATGCATACGCTGGACCATCAGGGAGAGTTCTTCTCCGTGAAGGGACCGCTGAACATTGCCCGCTCGAAGCAAGGCCAGCCGGTAGTGTTCCAGGCAGGCTCATCCGAGGTCGGTAAAAACTATGCTTCCAAGGAAGCGGACGCAATCTTCACCGGACATGAGACGCTGGAAGATGCGCAGGCGTTCTACAGTGATGTTAAGGCGCGGATCGCTTCATTCGGCCGCAACCCGGACGAAGTGCTGATTTTCCCGGGCATTGCCCCTATTATCGGCGATACGCCGGAGGAAGCAGAAAGCAAATACCAGGAGGTAGCCGGACTTGTAACCATCGAAAATGCGCTGAATTATCTGGGCAGATTCTTCGAGCATCATGACTTCTCGCAGTACCCGCTGGATGAGCCGTTCCCGGATGTCGGCGATCTGGGACGCAACAGCTTCCAGAGCGGCACGGACAAAATTAAGAAGGATGCGAAGGAGCGCGGCCTGACGCTGCGTCAGGTAGCTTTGCAGTCGGCAACCCCGCGCAGCAGCTTCATCGGCACACCGGAGCAGGTGGCCGATCAGGTGCAGCACTGGTTCGAATCCGGCGGCGCTGACGGATTTATGATTGCAGCGGCGGTGCCGAACGGCCTGGAGGAATTCGTGGACCGGGTCGTGCCGATTCTGCAGGAACGCGGACTGTTCCGTACGGAATACGAGAGCGATACCCTGCGCGGCAATTTGGGTATTCCGGTGCCGGAGAACCGCTACGCCAAGGCTTCACAGCCGGCGGGACAGATTTGACGGCGGGTTACAAGCCGCATGGTTAAAATGGATAATGAGATACCGGATCTGGCAGCTATGATGAGCTATGCTGGTGAATTAAAGGAGAAGGTCACGGCTATCCGCCGTGACCTTCATGCTCATCCGGAGCTGCTGTACGATGTTGCCCGTACCGCCGGAATTGTCGCCGGGCTTCTGGAGGAATGGGGACTTACCGTGCAGCGGAATGTCGGAAGGCATTTCGGGATGGGCGTCGTTGGTACGCTGCAGGGGCATACGGGCAGCGGACCGGTCATTCTGCTCCGGGCTGATATGGATGCACTCCCGATACAGGAGCAGAATGAGCTGCCCTATAAGTCAGTGAATGCGGGCATCATGCATGCCTGCGGTCATGATGCCCATACGGCAATGCTGCTGGGGGCGGCCAGAACGCTGGCTGCCTTCCGGGAACAGCTGGCCGGCACCGTGATATTCGTCTTTCAGCCTGCCGAGGAAGGCGCGGTTAAGAGTCCGCTGGACGGAAGGCTGCTCTCCGGCGGGCGCGATATGATTGAGGCCGGCATTCTGGAGGAAGCCGATTACGCCTATGCGCTGCATGTGATGCCGGAGCTTCCGGCAGGTATGCTGGGCATTCATCCGCATTATGCAATGGCAGCCTCCAGTCATTTCAAGGTAGAGCTCCGCGGCACAGCCGGACACCACAGTGCACCGCATAAGGCAGCGGATGCGATCCAGATGGCTGCGCAGTTCATAGCCGGCGTTAATGGTCTTATGGCCAATCAGATTGATCCGCAGGAAGCGGCAGTGCTGGCCTTCGGTACAGTTAGAGCCGGTACGGCAGTTAATGTGATCGCTGAACACAGCGAGCTGACCGGAACATTCCGGGCCTTCTCGAAGACAGCGGTGGCCGCAATCACCGAGGGGCTGCGCCGCCATGCCTCTGCAGCAGCCGCAGCTTACGGCGGTGACTTCAGCCTGGAGCTGCGCGAGGGCATCGCCGTCATTAACGACGCTGCGGCGGTAGAGCGGATGCTTCGGGCAGCGCGTGGAGTGCTGGGTGAGGAGCAGGCCATACTGCTGAATCAGCCCAGCCTCGCCGGGGAGGATTTCGGCTGGTATCTTGACCGGGTGCCCGGCGCGTTTGCCTTCATCGGCTGCGGGAATAAGGCTGAGGGTATCACGCATGCGATCCATCAGCCCCAGTTCAACATTGACGAAGACGTGCTGATCCACGGTGTACGGTTATGGGGGCGGCTTGTAATGGAGCACAGTTGAATGGAATGTGTAATGGAAAGGGGATTCCGGGAGCCGGGTAAGCGGCTGTGGGGGTCTCCTTTTTGATATTGTGTATGGATAGATAAAAAGGTGCGGACGAGGATTGCTGGTCAATGTGCTGACAATGTACGTTTTGTGCAAATATAAGGCTGGGAAAGTGAGGAGGGCAGAATAGTAGAGAATTTGGAGCTGTGGAGAGATAGAAAAAGGAAGAAGGCTGAAGAAATGAAGAAAGCTCAGAAGTAGAGTAATTAGGCCGGGGAAGAGGTGGGGAGTTGGAGGAGCAAAGAAAAGGGTAGAGAGTTACAAGCAGAGTAGCCTCCGGGTGATAAAGTAAACAGTAATTTGGGATGTGGTGTGTGTAACGGACTGAGCAGACGTTATTTCCGGATTTACGTGCGCCGCGGAAACGTAACGGACTCCAGTGACCTTAACAGGGGTGAAATGCTGATGATTGCAGTCGAAAACACCAGATAGCGTCATCTGAGTCCGTTAACCAGCAAAAATCTGGGATTATCGCAAAATAACGCCCCCTGTGTCTGTTACAGCAGGATGCTAATGTTCTTGTAAGGTTCGTAACGTTCACCGATATGGCAGTTGCCTATCTATCTGCAACACTAAGCAGCGATCCCCGGATAACGCGGGGATCGCTGCTTATTTACCTGAAATAGAATGCTTGGTTAATCAGACTTATTTACCGCTGTCCGTCTGCTTGCTGCGCAGGCGGGCCATTTCGGCTTCCACTGCGCCCTGCAGTGCAGGGTCAATGGCGGGAGCGGCAGTCTGTGCATGCTGCCCTGCCTGTGCTTCCCATTCGTTGATCTTGTCTTCCATCCGCTCGAAGCCGCGGGAGGCGGCGCCGGCGTTGATTACGTGACCGTATACGGGTGCTCCTGTGTGGGAAGCTGCGCTGTTTTGCGCGGCCCGTTTACTTGCCTCAGCTTTGCGGGCGCGTTCGGCCAGCTCTGCCCGTTTGGCCTTCAGCCGGGCGTGTTCTGCTTTGGCATTCTGCAGATTAACTTCCAGAGCGGCCAAGGCCTGCAGGGTTTCGTCCAGAATGGCTTCTGTCTCCTGAATACTTTCGAGATAACGCAGCTTGGCTGTTACAGCGGCTCTGGCTGCCGGCTCATTGCCTTCGCTCATTGCCTGGACTGCGGCAGCTTCGCTGCTGTCCGCTTGTACAAGATACTCGGCCTTGCGGCGTTCCAGTACGCTTGCGGTAACCTTCAGCTCACGCTGCTTGCTTTCGGCGCTGCTGATTTTGTCATCGAGGTCACGCAGATATTGGCCGGTCAGCAGTACCGGGTCCTCCAGCTTGTTCAATCCTTCGTGAATAGCTGCCTTGGTAAGGGTTGTAATACGTTCAAATATGCTGCTCATGTTCATTTCTCCTTCAAATTTTAATTTTGGATGTTTTCTTAAAGCCGGGCCAATATATCATTTGCGATTAATAGTGATCGAAGCTGTCTGTAAAGCTGGTGTAAGTGTCTTTTGGAATAAGGATGCTGGCGATAATGTAGATGAACAGGACGGTACCGAAGCTGAAGAATGCAGCGGCTGCGACGAGCAGTCTTACGAGGGTGGTATCCAGATTAAAGTGGCGCGCCAGCCCTCCGCATAAACCTGTAAACATCTTGTCAGTAGTGGAGCGGTACAATTTTCTCATTAATAATCTTCCTCTCATGTTATGGATACACCCGAAGGCCTCTTCTCAATATCCGTTATCTATGTGTTAATTGTACGGCGATTTGAAGCTGCGCAAAACGGCCCCGGGACTGTTTTTGAATCCAGACCTAAGACGGGGATGGGGTCCGCAAAAAGACGGGGCCGGACCTGGTCAGGCCAGCCGGGCAAAAGGTACTCTTTTAACATAAGAAGCCATCCGGTTATATTTACGCTTAACATTCCCGGCCTATACTGTAGATAGCTCTACCTCCCCATCTCTAAGAGATGAACTCACTTTCCGGTTAAGACTTTGAAGAAGAAGGAGGACTGGCCATGGGGATTCATAAGTATTTTCGCTCACTGAATGAGCTGGAACGGATTATCCGCTGTCCGGGTAAGTTCAAGTTTGAGGAGCATAGCGTAGCCGCCCATTCCTGGAAGGTTGTGCAGTATGCCAAAACGCTGGCCGATATTGAAGAAAAAAACGGTGCGGTGATCGACTGGAAAAAGCTTTACGAGATAACGAGCAGCCATGATTATGGAGAGATTTTTATCGGGGACATCAAAACGCCGGTCAAGCATTCCTCGCTGCAGCTGCGGTCGCTGATCCAGCAGGTTGAGGAAGGGATGATCCATAACTTTATTGAGGAGCATATTCCGGAGGAGTTCAAAAGCATCTTCGTCCAGCAGCTGCGTGAGGGCAAGGATGAGTCGCTGGAGGGGCTGATTCTCGAGGTTGCGGATAAAATGGACCAGGTGTATGAGGCGTTTGCGGAGATGCAGCGGGGCAATACGGAGAAGGAATTTGTGGTCATGTACCGCAATGCGCTGATCAAGATCAAGAACATTGACCTGAAATGCGTGGAATATTTCCTGGCAGAGATCCTGCCGGATATGGTGAACGAGGAGACGCTGTCTCCGGTGGATATCAGACGAATTACAGAAGAGGCACTGGCTCTGTAGGTGATGAGCGGTACTCTTTTTTTAAAATATAAGAATTTGTATGTTTGACGCTATAAATAATCCTTATATTTCTCGCAGAAACGGTTACCGCCTTCTCTGAAGGACGGCATGGCCGTTTCTACTTATTTAGCCAGCTTTCTCTTGTTATAAGAATATAGTGCCGCGGAAGCGTTAAAGGATATATGCATTAAAATGGTTAACAGTATAGACTCTGTCTCCTGTGTGACAAGCCCGAAGAACAGTCCGCCGCTCAGCGCAAACGCCATGAACCGGATGCTTTCGGCATTGAGCTTATAGTACTGCAGGTGGGAGACAGCGAACAGAACGGCCGTAATAATCACCGCCAGGCTGAGCTGCGGAATCAGGCCATATCCAAGCTCCAGTCCGGATAAGGCGCCAAAGGTTTCATTATGTGCAAGCACGGGCAGCGCCAGCCCCCGGAAGGCAATCTCCTCAAGTACAGGATAGGTGATAATAAAATTAATGGTGTTGAAGCGGCCTCTGGGCGAATAGCCGGAGCGTCTGGCTATCAGTCCGTTGATGAGCTGAATAATGAGACACAGCGGCAGTACGGCAAGAAAATCATGCGGCAGGCTGTAGACAAAATTGTCCTTGATGAACAGACTCACGGCAATAAGCAGAGCTCCCCAGTAATAAACGGCGAAACGTATATGATGCTTGCTGAATAGTCCAATGAGCAGTTCAACGATTTTAAATGAGAATGCTATAAGTACAGCGGTGATTAGTGCAGTCAGCATCAGCAGGCCAACGTCCTTTTTACAGATTATTCCTTAGACTACTATAATTTATCTTCCAGATGCAGTCCAGCAATAGGATAAAAATATTAAAAGTTGTATAGATTCGTTATGATGAAGGAAGGGTAGATTGATTTATACAATGAATATGTATGCTGTAGCGCGGAGGGTTGTCAGGGCTATCATTGGGTTTTGATGAATAAACATAGCAGGGAAGCTGCGCTTCCTGACGAATTTTACGGGCAAACGACATTTTCAGGAAATGAGGGGTGCCAAGTGAGTTTTTTTGATAAGTTCAAGGCAGGTGTGACCGAGGCCGGCAACAAAGCCAAGACAGTCGTTGAGGTAAACCGTCTCAAATTGCAGAACAGCGGCAAGCAGAGTGAAATCGACAAGCAGTATCAGAGCATGGGCAAAATGCTGTTTGAAGCTACTCTCCAGGGCTCGCCGTTGCAGGCGGAGGCTTATGCGGTAAACGTGAGCCGTATCCTTGCGCTGAAAGCCGAAATTGAAGCCAACCAGGAGCAGATCTCCGCACTAGGCGATGTGAAAATATGCAAGGGCTGCAACAGCACTGTGCCGGCGGACGCGCGGTTTTGTCCAAACTGCGGGCATACATTTGAGGCTCCGCGGGAGCCGTAACACTGTAATATAGGGTTTAGGAAATATGTACAGCTCAAGCTTATGGCTTGGGCTGTTTCTTTTGGAGCTGCCGGATCTATGCTTGAAGGTGATCAATTAGGCATCCGTGTTAACCGGTTCTATATTATATTGTTTACTGTGGGTGAAATTTGCAATTCAGAGCAGAGTTGCCAATAACGATAGCAGAGGATGAAGCGAGTGAACACAACAGCCGCCTTTTCAGCATCAATCGAAGCCTATTTACAATACACCCGGATGCCGTGGGGAAGATTGTTTTACCTGACAGCCTGGGAACAGATTGACCAGTTTCTGACCGGTGAAGCCCAGTCTATACTGGATATCGGCAGCGGCTTTGGCATATCAAGCAATGAGTATAGCAGGAGAGGCCAGCTGGTTACCGGGGTGGAGCCGACGCAGGAAATGGTTGCTATCGCAGCTAAGAACGGGCCGGATGTCCGCTACATAAATGATTCGTTTGAGCAGGCGGCCGGCAGACTGGGGACGTTCGGATGGAGCTTTTGCCACAATATTCTTGAATATACGCAAGATCCGCAGCGGTTTCTCGGGCGGATTGGCGGTTGCCAGCAGGCTGGCGGGTACCTGTCGCTGATTGCCCATAATCCGGCGGCCAAGGTAATGAAGAAGGCTATTCTGAACAAGGACCCGGACAGCGCAATGGCCGCCATCGGCAACAGTCAGGAGTACAGCGGAATCATTAAAACGGACATTACAGTTTATTCTTATGAGCAGCTGGCGGAGTGGCTGAGCAGCGCGGGCTATGAGATTGAAGAGTATTTTGGCATACATAACCTATACGGATACATTACTGACAATGAAGTGAAGCAGAATGAGGACTGGCATAACCGGATGGTGCAGCTGGAGCTTGCGGTCGGCAGGCAGAGCCCGTACAGGGACATTGCTATTTTTACACATATTATTGCCAGGAAGATTTAGGAGGGGCAGGCTTGAAAAGAGGAAACATCATTATGTTAAATGGAGTCTCAAGCTCCGGTAAAACAACACTCGCAAAGGAAATCGTAGAGCGTCTGCCGGATTATTTTCATTTCAGTGTGGATGATTTCGATCTTGTAATTGAGCAGATGGAGGACCGGCAGAATAACCGGCTGATTCCGGTCGCCACCGAGTATTTCTATCACCGCATGGTTGCGGTGTTTGCGGATAAAGGGGTTAATCTCGTGCTGGATCATGTGATTCATGATGAATGCACCAGAGCAGATTTTGCGGAAAGCCTGGCTGGGTATCCGTTGCTGCGGGTCGGTGTCCATTGTCCGCCGGAAGAGCTTGCGCGCAGAGAACGGGAACGGGGAGACCGGCGAATCGGACAGGCGCTGGGACAGCTGGCGTTCGTCCATAAGGAAGAAGTGTATGATGTTGAGGTGGATACTTTTGCCGAGAGCACGGATTCTTGTGTGGCAAGAATTATTCAGGCAATGCGAGCAACCGGCTATTGACTGTGCCCTTGGGGAACGCATTAAGCTTTAGTCAGAGGTGAGAACAATGGGTTACACAATCGGGCAGTTTGCAGGAATGCTTCAGGTATCCAAAAAAACGCTAAGGTACTACAGGGACATCGGACTTCTGGAGCCGGCGGGCATTGATCCTGAGAATGGTTATGCCTTCTATGAAGACGGGCAGCGTGAGCGGATGAAGCGTATTCAATATCTTCGGAGACTGCGCTTTTCCCTTGAAGACATTCGTATGCTTTTGGATGCTGAGCCCTGGTTGTGGACCCGGTCCGTTCAAGCGCGTCTGACAGCAGTCCGATCGGAGGGACGCCTCCTATCTGTCATCGAGCAGGAACTTCTCGCTCTCCAAACAAGAATAAGCAACGGAAGGGAGCTGTTTAAGCCGATGGAAATTTCAACAGCATACAAAGTGGATGTATTGGAACAGAAGGACCCGCTCTATATTATTGGCTGTGCTGCAAAGGTGCCCTACAACAATTATGAGGAAAAGCAGCGGATTATTGAGCAGCTGATCAGCAATTTCTATGGTAACGACGTGACCGAACGGATACCGCATCAGGCGGTACCTTCCACCTGCTTTGGACTGGTATGTGAATGCGAACAGGATATGAGCTCAGGAACCTACATGATGGGCATGCAGGTTACAGGCTTGAATGAAATCCCGGGAGACATGCGGAGCTTTACCCTTGCTGCAGGATTGTACGCACGGGTGGCCTTTCAGGCCGTTGACAAGGACACACTCACCAATTCCGCATTGGAAGGTGCTTATGATTATCTTTACAGCACATGGCTGCCGGGTTCGGAATATACCATGACGGACATTTTGGCTGCTGAGCTTTATGCGGATGATCATATGGAAGTGCCGGTTTCTCCCGGAATGGAGCTTTGGCAATTGGTAAAGCGTAAGTAAGGAATCATTGGACACGAAAAAGATACCTGCGGGGATATGCCCTGAGGTATCTTTTTGTGCTGTTGATGAATGCACCGGCATGAGTCTACTTCCGTCCCAATTTCCGGGCCAGAAAGACAACCAGCAGCAGAGACACGGCAATAATCACGATGTTGAACCCGGTCCGGCCCTGGAACCAGCTGGTCTGCGGGGGCTCCGTTTCCGGTGCCTGGCGGAGCTCTGCCGCCCCGAGACCGGCCAGCATTTTGCCTTCACCCGCAATGTAATCCTTAAAGTTAACAATATCATATTGCGGCGCCGCAGCTTCCGCGTTGCCGTAGAGCAGCCGCAGCGGCTGTTCGCCTTCAGTCGCAAAAACAAGCCGGTCCAGCAGATATTCAAGCTTCAGGCCTTCAACCGGCAGCGGAGCATCATCCTGGTTATAAATGACGATCCGCAGCGTGGAGGCAGACGAAGAACTGGCCGGGATGATGATTGTGGAGGCAATTTCGGTATCCTTAAAGTCCAGCCGGTATAATTCCCCGCTGCCTGTTGCGGGAAGCAGCCTGCCTTCACCGTCATAAAGCTCGAACCGGCGGGTAAAGCTGCCGATGCCGCCGATCTCCAGCTGCAGCCCGGAGATGTTCAGCCGGTCCGGATTCTGAATGGTGATTTCCGTCTGCCGGTCCTTTTGCTGAAGTTCGTAAACGGCATCCTGCTGCTGCCTGAAGGCATCCGTATGCGTCACCCTTGTGCTTCGCAGCAGGGTAAGGGAAGGGAAAGTCAGATTGGCCGCGTTGTTCTCGGCAATCAGCCGGTAATAACCGTATTTATAGCTCGCGCCCAGGTCAATGCTGCTCTGCACACGACCGTTTACATTATATAGATCTCCGTCCGCTAAAGGCTCCCAGGCCACTCCGTCATAGCTGCCGAGCAGCTGTGTGTGAAGCAGGAAGTTTACGTCCGGCAGCCCGAACTCCAGCCGGTTGCCCAGAATGTCAACATTCTCAGCCAGGGGGGTTACCTTGTAATCGAACAGAGTGTTGGCGTCCTTTTTGGCGCTGTGAATCAGCGTTGCGGGGTAGCTTATAAGCTGTTCCTCCGATAATTCTTCGCTGCTCTCCTTATAAAAAGGAATAAAGGTACCGGTATTGTCCACGATCCGCAGGTCGCCCAGATTATCCGCAGCGCCTGCATATACTTCCGGATCAAGGTACAGCTCCGTGTAGGGAGTCTGTCCCGGAAGCACAATTACCTTGGAGTACTTCCATTCCGGATGCGCATCACTCACGCCGGTAACTCCGCCAGCCGAGGCAGACAGAGGCTGCCCGGAGAACAGTGCGAACGGGCTGAGCACGCCCAGCAGCAGGAGCGCGGCACTACTCTTGATTCGCATCCTGTTCTGACTGCTCTGGTTGCTCCGGTTGTGTCTGCGCATAAGCTTCCTCCATTCTGGCCGATACCCGCTGGTAAAGATAAGAGATGCCCAGCAGACAGAGACCGAAGCTGAAATAGGCAATGATTTTGCTGCCGGTTCCGAGTAGCAGAAGATCATAGAGCAGCAGCTTGCCGGTAGCCAGCAGCGTCAGGCCGAGTCCAAAACGCCGGATATACACATACCGGCGGCGGAAGCCGAACATGATGAACAGCACCGCCAGCAGCAGATAAGTGATGCTGTACACGAGCCCGCCGTCCGTCTGCCGCAGCTGTACGCCAAGGAAGGCGGTAACGACAGCCAGCAGATAAATGCCCATGATGACTGGATACAGCTCGGCGTTGTTGTACTCCCGTCTGAGCAGTACCTTCAGGAGCCGCCCGCCGTTCAGCCAGACGAACACATTGAACAGCAGCAGCAGCCCGAAGGCGATGTAATCGGCGGCTGTATTATCACGGAAGTCAGCTTGCAGGGTATGCTGGCCGAAGGTGAGTCCCACTGCGATAACATAACCGACCGCATACAGGAAATAAACCATATAACCGATCACGTTATCGTACAGGACTTTGATCCGCGGGAGCGCATAAGCGAGTCCCAGCGTCAGCAGTGCCGCCAGCAGCAGCCTGTAGAACGAAGCCCGGGTGAAATCCTCCGGCACATACAGATCGTATAGATGCATGGCTTCATATATGAGATAGGCATACAGGTTCGCCACGGCCGCATATTTGAACCAGATTCCCATTCGAATATCGGCAGGAGTGCTGGTCAGGACAACCTCACGGTCGGTATGCCGAATCGCATAGAGAAAGGCGACGATCAGCAGCCCTGCCGTGATAAAGGTGTATTTTAGCGCAAAATATGAATTGTCGTAGAGAATCAGCGGATCGACGGACGACGACTGTACCAGCACATCGATGCAGAAGAAAATGCCCAGCGACAGCAGGAGAATCCCCCAGCCGGTCCGCTCTACAGCCTTAACGCGCTGTAAATGGCCGTATACCGTCAGCACAACCGCTTCGATCAGCCAGCCGATCGACCACCACACAGCACCGAACTGGAACGGGATCATCAGGACGGCGAAGGTGAGTGCAGTGGAATAGAAGAGCACCATGCTCTCTTTTTCCTGGGCCATCCGCTTCTCCAGCAGCTGTCCGAGACCGAGGTACATCAGGCAGAAGGCCAGGGCAAGTGCACCTTTGTATGCACCGAGGCCGGCATTAATGAACAGCACGTACAGAACCAGACAGCTGGTCAGTGTGTTGCAGGCAAGCAGCGCGAAGTCCCACCAGGACAGCTTGGTCCGGAACTTGAACGGATACCACAGCGTCATACCCAGATACATGGCAAAGGTCAGGACAGAATAGAACATGCTGATGCCGTGACTGTCCGATAAGATAATTAGCAGCAGCATCGAAGGTGTGTTGAACAAAAAGCTGATGTAATTGACCACGACCCACCGCTTGCGCAGCGAGATCATCAGGATCAGCAGATTCAGCAGGAACAGATAACCCATGGCCACATAAACGGCAGTTCCTTCCAGTCCAAACGCGCCTATATAGGAAAAGAGCGGAAGATAACCCCCGACCAGCCCCAGCGAGCAGATCGTTCTGGACTCATAACGGAGCGACAGCAGCACCGCAGTAAGCGTAATGAGCACGGACAGGCCCAGCCCGGTGTAAATGCCGATAATCTCCAGCAGAAAATAACTGTAAAATACAGAGCCGTACAGCACGGAAATCCCGCCGCCCAGCAATCCGAGCGCAAAGGTGCCACGGCCTCTGAGGAACAGCCATTCCCCGCCGCCAAGCATCAGCGCGCCAAGCAGGAAAAAAGCGCTGCCCTTCATATAGCCGCTGAACCAGTTGGAGTAGGTGTACTTGAAGCCTGCACCGACAGCCAGAATCAGCAGGAGGATCCCCAGCCAGTTGATCCAGTTCAGCCCGATCTTCATCTCGATCCGGTTCTGCCGGCGCCGCCGCTGAATGGTCTCCTCGCTGATTCCCTCTGCAGCGAAGTCATCCAGCCGGCTGTCCATCTCTGCTGCCAGCGGCTGCTCGGCCGCCCGC
This sequence comes from Paenibacillus sp. fava2, assembly GCF_058313675.1. Taxonomy (NCBI): domain Bacteria; kingdom Bacillati; phylum Bacillota; class Bacilli; order Caryophanales; family Paenibacillaceae; genus Paenibacillus; species Paenibacillus sp. fava2. The sequence goes on from NZ_CM177755.1 coordinate 1,619,309, forward strand.
AAAGCTTCGCGCTGGCGGTGAATGCCTTCGCTCAGCCTGGCAGACAGCTCATCCAGCATTCTGCGCATCTGCTCGCGGTCACTGCTGAGCAGCCGCTCTGTCGTGCGGTACATTTCGGCGATCCGCTGCCGGGTCCGCACCTCGAACGCGGTCAGCCGGTTATGCTGGCCTGCGCTCTGCCCGGCAAAATACGTATGCAGCTTCTGCCGGGACAGCTTGAGGATGCCCAGCTTCTCATCCAGAATCTGCTCGGTCAGCGCTGTGCGCAGCTCGGCATTCTCCTGCTTCAGCCTGACCTGCTGTGCCTCAGCTTCGGCCAGGGCCTGCTCGACAGCCGCCGCTTTTCTTTTGAGCAGCTCATTTTCGTTAACCAGATCGCTGCCCTCATAGGCTTTGACCAGATCACGGTATTCAGCAGACAGTGCATCCTGCTGTTCCTTTATGGACCTCAGACGCTCTTTAAAGTGCTCCATAAGCTCCCCCATTGGCTTTAGTGAATGATCCGAATAATGTGCTACTTATTAATGTATCCATTTTACTATAGGTAATGCGGCAAAATCTTCCTTTTTTTACGGGTGACGGCGGGTTGGTGACCGTCCGATTACCGTTCATTACCCTTTATCTGCATAGTTGACATGAAACGCGTCCCAGCATTTACACTGAAATCAGTCATCATGACACTGTTTAATTTAAGGGGGAATAGAGATGCTGAAGCTGGTTGTTACCGATATGGACGGGACTTTTTTGAATGATAGCGGAACCTTTGATGCGGCCCTGTTCGATGAGGTGTACGGGGAGATGCAGAGAAACAATATTGCTTTTGCGGCCTGCACGGGCAAGCAGTGTGAGCGGGTAGAGGAGCTGTTTCGCGGGCGCGGGCAAGGCATATGGATTCTGGGGGACAGCGCCGCACGCATCAAGCGGGACGGGGTGCTGGTAAAGGAGTTTACGCTGAAGCACTCAGTGGCGATGCAGGCTATTGCAGCGATTGAAGCGTTTGCCGATGATCTGATTCTGATTGCCTGCACGAGTGAGGGCGCTTTTGTCAGCAGCAGGCTTTCGGAGGAGGCCTTCAATCTGGTGCGGCATTCGTATGCGAACCTGAGCAGAACGGATTCTTTTGCCGATGTGACAGGGGAGTTCATTAAGCTTACCGTTTTTGATGCCGCCGGCCGGAGTGCGCTGATCAGACAGCATATTGAAGAAAGCCTGCTTGGGCAGATTTATATCGTTGATTCTGAACCGAGATGGGTGGACATTACAGCCCGCGGTACCCATAAGGGAGAGACGGTCAGAAGACTGCAGGAGATGCTCGGAGTTACCAAGGAAGAGACTATGTCTTTTGGTGACGGGGAAAATGATATTGAGCTGATGGCCGCGGCCAAATACAGCTTTGCCATGAGCAACGCCTGCGAGAATACGAAGCAATCCGCCAGCTTCATTACGAAGTCGAACGAAGAGAACGGCGTGCTGCTGACGATCCGCAAGATGATGGAGCTGCAGAATGGAATGCCGGTGTAGTCGGCTTTTAATAAAGTAACAAAAAACCGCAAGCCTCCGGATGATGGAGAGCTTACGGTTTTTTTGTACAGGTGAACGTTGCTGTTACTTCAGGCTCTGGCCATCAGTAGCAATAACATCCTTATACCAGTGGAAGGATTTCTTGCGGTAACGCTCCAGCGTACCTGTGTTGTCATCGTGGCGGTCTACATAAATGAAGCCGTAACGTTTGCTGAGCTCTGCCGTCGATGCGCTGACCAGGTCGATACAGCCCCATGCGGTGTAACCCATAATCTCAACGCCGTCCTCCAGCGCTTCGCCTACCTGAACCAGGTGGTCGTTCAAATATTTAATCCGGTAATCATCGTTAACTGTCGGCACGCCGTCTTCGCCTGTAATCAGCACGTCCTTCGCGCCAAGTCCATTTTCAACGATGAACAGCGGCTTCTGGTAGCGGTCGTAGAACATGTTCAGCACATAACGCAGACCCTGCGGGTCAATCTGCCAGCCCCATTCACTTGCTTCCAGGTACGGGTTGGCTGCACCGCTGAACAGGTTGCCTTCCGTCTGCTTACGGTTGTTGTCATCGCCTGTTTCGCAGATACTTACATAGTAGCTGAAGGAGATAAAGTCTACCGTGTGTTTCAGGATTTCTGCATCTTCCGGCTCCATATGAATCTCGATGCCATTTTCACGGAAGTAGCGTTTCATATAGCCAGGATATACGCCGCGCGCATGCACATCGCCGAAGAAGTAGTTCATATGCTCGGACTTCATTGCTGCGATCACGTCATCCGGGTTCGGAGTCAGCGGGTAAGTAGGCATACTGAGGATCATGCAGCCGATTTGGGCCTCGGGATCGATTTCGTGTCCGACTTTGACAGCCGTTGCACTGGCTACCAGCTCATGATGGATGGCCTGATACAGATCCTGCTTGCTCAGCTGGTCTTTAGGAGTGTAAATCCCGCCGCTCATGAACGGTTCGTGCAGAATGGAGTTGATCTCGTTAAAAGTCAGCCAGTACTTCACTTTGCCCTTGTAGCGTGTGAACAGTGTTCTGGCATAACGCTCGTAGAAGCCTACCAGATCACGGTTAACCCAGCCGTTATATTGCTTGGACAGGTGCAGCGGTGTCTCATAGTGGGAGATGGTCACCAGCGGCTCGATTCCGTATTTATGGCATTCGTCGAACAGATCGTCGTAGAACTGCAGGCCTTTTTCGTTAGGCTCCAGCTCGTCCCCGTTCGGGAAAATACGCGTCCAGGCAATAGAGGTACGGAACACCTTAAAGCCCATTTCGGCAAACAGCTTGATGTCTTCCTTGTAACGGTGATAGAAGTCGATGCCGACCAGCTTCATGTTATCTTCGGTAGGCGCTTCGGTAATCGGTCCTTTGATGCCTTGCGGAGCCACATCCTGGGTGGACAGGCCTTTGCCGTCTTCATTATATGCGCCTTCCAGCTGATTGGCTGCTACTGCGCCGCCCCACAGGAAGTTTTCAGGAAATTTTACAGTCATTTAAATCCCGCCTTTTATAGTTGTAGTGAGAGTTATGGTAAGCTATTAATATGTCCTATACCTGCATGCTAAATGTTGAAACGCGTTACATGTCAAGAACTTTTTTGTGAAAATAAGGAGAGAGCTATGTCGAATCTTGAGCAAATCGCCAAATTGTCGGGATTTTCCAAAGCCACCGTATCAAGAGTACTGAACCAGTCCCGCCATGTAAGCCAGCCGACCCGTGACAAGATTCTGGCGATTATGGAGGAGCTGGACTATGTGCCCAACGGCAACGCCATCTCCCTGTCCAAGGGGCAGACGCTGCAGATCGGGATGGTGACGGAAGGCATCAATGAGGTGATGCTGCCGTTCCTGAACAGCTTCGTGGAGACGGCCAGCCAGTACGGCTATCAGACCATTATCTATACCTCAAGCGGTGATCCGAAAAAAGAGCTGCAGGCGTTTGAGGATATGCGCAGAAAAAGAGTGGATGCGCTCGTCATCAGCACCTGTGTCAACGATCTTGCGCTGCTGGGCAGCTACTGCAAATACGGGCCGATTGTCTCCTGGCAGCGGATGGAGCTTCCGCAGATTGCATCGGTGGCGATGAACCAGTATGACGGGTATATGCTGGGTCTTGAGCATGTGATCAGCCGGGGGCATACGCGCATTGCCAATGCTTACGGCAGGCCGAGCAGCATCAATACGCTGGGCCGGATTAAAGCTTATGAGGATGCCGCCCGTAAGCACGGGCTGGCGGAGCTGCCGCAGTGGTCCCGAACCGGCATCCATTCCATCCGGCAGGGCGAGGAGCTGGTCAAGGAGATGCTTGCGGTGGAGGATCCGCTGCAGCGGCCGGATGCCGTTCTCTGCGCCAACGATCTGGTGGCCGCAGGCATCGTGAGCGAGGCGCGCCGCCAGCAGCTGCGGGTGCCGGAGGATCTGGCCGTCGTCGGCTTCGACAATACAGAGCTTGCCCATACGCTGGGGATTACATCCATATATAATCCGATCGCCGACCAGGCGAAAAATGCTTTTCACCTGCTGCTGGACAAATTGACCGGTACGGGCGAGCCGCAGCAGAAGCTGCAGTATTGCCTGGTGCAGCGGGCGACTACGTGAGTTATGTGGCAAAGGGGAATAGGTAAAGGGAAAGTGCGGGTAAGGTAAAAGTGAAGGGGAAGGTAAAGGTAAAGGAGCTGTCTGGCTGGTCATGGTGATGACTGGCTGGGCGGCTTATTTTTTATAAAAACAGGAGTCTGCGGAGGTGGGAGTGTGGAGTTTCGGGTTGTGCTGAGCAACTAAGTGGAAATTCGCTACCTAATTCCGGAAAAGTTGCTTGCCTGAGGACATTAAATGGAAAAACGTCACTTAAATCTGCTGTTTTCGCTCTGAATGTGGGATTCGGCCTAAAATAAGTGACGATTATCCAACTAGTGATTGGGAAAACGGAGAAATTAGTGGAATTAAGTGACGAAAATCCAACTAGAGGTTCGGCGGGGGAGCTTGATGATGTTTGGGGCAGGCAGCGACGGTGGCGTGTTGAGCAGCTGTGTTTGTCCGGCGTGAGGCGGGTACGTTGTTCCATGTCTGGCATGGGGACGAGCGGTGCGGTATGGAGTTCCAGACCCGGCATGGCATGGTGCTATGCAGTATTTCATACCCTAAGGGACGCTCCGCGAGGCAGCTTTACCGGTAACTTGACGGTGTACTGTTTCTGAACTGTTTGAATACCCGGTTAAAGGTCCGCACATTTGTAAACCCGCAGTCGAGCGCGATGTCGATGATCGGCTTGTCGCTGCTGAGCAGCATCTCTTCGGCTTTGTTGACCCGGATGTGATTCAGGTAAGAGATGTAGCTCATGCCGGTGGTGCTTTTGAAGAACCTTGAGAAGTAGAAGAGACTCATCTCCGCCTGTCTTGCTGCATCCTCCAAAGTAATGACCTCCGCAAAATTGTCTTCCAGGTAATCCAGTACGTTCTGCATCACCTTCATGCTGCTCATCCGCCGCATGTCTTTTTTCTGGTCGGCGGGCTCAGAGGGGAGGTGACGCAGCAGCAGTCCGCAGAGCTCATTCAGCTGGCCGGTAATGACCTGCTCGTAATGAGGCAGCTTATTATAAAGTTCATGTTCTAGCTGAAGCATAAGTCTGGGGATGTCGGCCATCCCTGAGGCTTCAATGTCTGACTGATCCTGGCCGCCTGTGCAAATAAAAGGGTCAGTCAGCCGCACATCCTTCGGCCAGCCGGCGGGGCTTGCGATCAGCTGCGGGTTAAAGATAATCAGCTGAATGACCGATTCCCGGCCAGTGCTGTCGTAATAATGAATGTCTCCGCTGCTGCAAAAAGCCATATCTCCCTTATGAAGCACACGGCTCTCCAGATTGATGCCCATCCGGATGGACCCCTCACGTACATATACAAACTCAAGATCCGTATGCCAATGAGCCAGGAAATTAATATTGCTCACCTGCCAGGAGCTGAAAGGTAAATGGGAAGGATACATCCGGTTTTCGTGAAAAGCCTTCATACATTGCTCCTTTGAAAGCAGGCACGCGGATAGGTGCTGCCGGTAGATTTTATTAGATAATAGCAAAAAATGACCATACAGACAATGAAAATGACGAGCCGTCCGAGAGCGCTTGCATTACAATGGAGTGGAACAAGAGAGCAGTAGGAATCGAATTTGAAAAAGCTAAGGAAGAGCAACAGGGGCAGCCGGGAGCTGAAATAAGCAGGAGGCCTGTAACCCGGGTTCAATCTGTACAACAATAACTGGAACAGTAAAGGAGCATATAAACATGGCTAAAAAAGCACTTATCGTAAGAGGCGGCTGGGACGGTCACGAGCCGGTGCAGGTATCGGAGATTTTTGGCGGATTGCTGGAGGCTGAGGGCTTCGAGGTTGAAATTTCCGACACACTGGACAGCTTCAAGGATGAGGAAAAGCTGCTCGGCCTCAGTCTCATCGTACCGATCTGGACCATGGGCGAGATCAGCAACGAGCAGCTGCAGCCTGTGCTGAAGGCAGTAGCTTCAGGTGTAGGGCTGGCGGGCTGTCACGGCGGGATGTGCGATTCCTTCCGCAACAGCGTCGAATGGCAATTTATGACCGGATCGCAATGGGTAGCCCATCCGTTCAACGACGGGGTGGATTATGTGATCAACATGGTGCAGTCCAGCTCCAGTCTGCTTATCGAGGGAATTAAGGATTTTAAAGTAAAATCGGAGCAGTATTACCTGCATGTAGATCCGTGCATTAATGTGCTGGCAACCACAACGTTTCCAATCAGCGAAGGCCCGCATTCCGCCAATGGCGTAATTACCGTGCCGGTTGTGTACACCAAGAAATGGGGCGAAGGCCGCGTATTCTATAACTCGCTGGGACATCACGCGGATATCTTCGACATTCCGGAAGCGAAGGAACTGATGCGCAGAGGATTTGTGTGGGCGGCGAGATAACTGCGGAAAACCAACTATATCAATTGAACTAGAATACGATATTAAGGAGTCACGACTAATCTGAAATAGGAAACAGCAAGTTCAATTTATATGCAACTTAACAATGAACAGGTGGGATTCTTTTGGATAAGGTAAAAATCGGGATTGTCGGCTGCGGGAATATCAGCGGAATTTATTTTGAGAATCTGACCAAACTGTTCGTCAATACAGAGGTTTATGCCTGCGCCGATGTATTCAGGGAACGGGCCGTGGAAGCTGCCGAGAAATACGGTGTGCCGAATGTATGGTCCACGGAGGAACTGCTTGCTTCACCGGAGATTCAGATTGTGGTTAATCTGACTACGCCGAAAGGACATTTTGACGTATGCAAGCAGGCGCTGCTGTCCGGCAAGCATGTCTATGTCGAGAAGCCGCTGTCGCTTGCGCTTGCGCACGGTCAGGAGCTGGTGGAGCTGGCTGCGGAAAAAGGGCTGATGCTCGGCTGTGCCCCCGACACCTTCCTGGGTGCGGGAATTCAGACCTGCCGCAAGTTGATTGACGACGGATTTATCGGCGAGCCTGTGGCTGCTTCGGCATTCATGGTCTGCCACGGACATGAGAGCTGGCATCCGAACCCGGAATTCTACTACCAGGCAGGCGGCGGGCCGATGTTTGATATGGGACCTTATTATCTGACAGCGCTCGTATCGCTGCTGGGTCCTGCTGCAACGGTGGCGGGCATGACCAAGACTTCCTTTGCGCAGCGAACCATTACCAGCGAGAAAAAATTCGGCAAGCAGATTGATGTCGAGGTGCCGACACATGTTGCCGGTACAGTGCAGTTTACCAGCGGTGCCGTAGCCACTATGATTACAAGCTTCGACGTATGGGACAGCACGCTGCCCCGCATCGAAATCTACGGCACCCGGGGAACGCTGATTGTTCCCGATCCCAATACCTTCGGCGGGCCTGTTCTGCTTAAGCCGGCGGGCGGCGCGGGCTTCATGGAAATCCCGCTGGTGCATAATTACGCCGGCAACAGCCGGGGGATCGGAGTAGCCGACATTGCGGACTGCATCACGAGCGGCAACCGTCCGCGGGCAGGCGGCGAGCTGGCCAACCATGTGCTGGAGATCATGCACGCCTTCCACACCAGCTCGGATACGAAGCGTTACGTAGAACTCGCCACCAGCTGCGAACAGCCAAGACCGCTGCCGCTGGGGCTGATTAAGGGCTACATTAGCTAGATACTATAGGCTATTGAAGATCTACTCTGCAGCTCCTTGGGGCTGCAGGCAGATCTTTTTTGACAGAGGCGGGGTGGAGCAGACGGCTGCGGCCGGTTTACGAACTTTTTTAGCGCATCCGTTCATTATCCATAATTTTTGGTGGTAAGTTCTTTAGTTTCTGTATAGGACAGGGCAACCGAGAAGAGTAAAATGAAGTGGTCATGAAGTATCTGTTGTAAGCGCTAGCAACAATGTGATGAGATATTCCGCCTGTTGACGCAAACAGTAACAATGTAACTCCAGAATAACCCTGACCGGCTGCAAAGAAACCGGCTTGGCCGCAAGTAGCGGGTCTGACAAGCCCTAATAAAAGTATCTCCTGGCTTAAAGCCAAACTACAATCCAAAAGGAGTCCATAATCATGAGCAGTGTTAAACCTAATCAACCGCTCGTCACCCATATTTTTACCGCTGATCCGTCCGCCCATGTGTTTGAAAATAAAATCTACATCTATCCGTCACACGACCTCGATCACGACGGTCCGGATAATGATAACGGCGACCAGTATAAGATGGAGGATTATCATGTGCTGTCGCTGGACAACTTCGATTCTCCTGCTGTGGACCATGGCGAAGCGCTTCACCTGAAGGACGTGCCATGGGCTTCGGCCCAGATGTGGGCACCGGATGCGGCGTACAAGAACAACCAGTATTATCTGTACTTTCCGGCACGCGATAAGGGCGGAATTTTCAGAATTGGCGTAGCCACCTCGCCGACTCCGGCCGGTCCGTTCAAGGCTGAGCCAGATTACATTCAAGGCAGCTACAGCATTGACCCTGCTGTGCTGGTGGACGAGGATGATCAGGCCTACATTTACTTCGGCGGACTGTGGGGAGGCCAGCTGGAGAAATGGCAGACCGGCACCTTCCAGCCGGAGCAGACCGACGGGCCGCCTGCAGACCAGCCGGCAATCGGGCCGCGCGTAGCTAAGCTAAGCGAGGATATGCTCTCTTTTGCAGACGAGCTGCAGGAGATTTCGATCATCGACGAGGAGGGTAATCCGATTACTGCCGGTGACGAGGAGCGGAGATATTTTGAAGGACCATGGGTTCACAAATATAACGGCTATTACTACCTGTCCTACTCGACAGGCTCGACGCATAAGCTGGTGTACGGCATCAGCCGCAGCCCGCTTGGACCGTTCACTTTTAAAGGCACCATCCTTACCCCGGTAATCGGCTGGACTACACACCATTCCATCGTCCAGTTTGAGGATAAATGGTACCTGTTCTATCATGACAGCTCTTTGTCGGAAGGTGTGAACCACAAGCGCTGCGTGAAATATACGGAGCTGAAATATAACGAGGACGGTACTATTCAGACAATCGATCCTTACCCTGCCGGAGAATAACAGTTACCCCTTATAGCGCCACAATAAAGCACAAGAACCAGTGTCTTAGCGGGTCTTGTGCTTTTTGCACGGGAAAAAGGCGGGGGAGCCGCTGAAAAAGAGGGAGCTATATATGCTGCGATTTCATTCCAGAACGGGATTTGTCTGTAAGCCGGATGTCCGTATCCTCCTAATTGATGACTTGAAACTTAAGGTTTCAAGCCGCCGGCGACCGTTACAATAAAAACACAATAACAAGCAAATGGACAGGAGTGCAGCCGATGCAATACAGCAACCCCGTAATCCCCGGGTTCCATCCCGATCCCAGCATATGCCGGGTTAATGACAACTATTATTTGGTTACCAGTACCTTTGAATATTTTCCGGGGGTACCGATTTTTCATAGTAAGGACCTGGTCCATTGGCGGCAGATTGGCCATTGCCTGACCACTCCTGAGCAGCTGCCGCTGGCGAATGCGTGGAGCTCGGGCGGTATTTATGCCCCGACAATCCGTTACCATGACGGCTGGTTTTATATGGTTACTACCAACGTCAGCGGGACCGGCAATTTCTACGTCAAAACAAGAAATCCGGAAGGGCCGTGGTCAGCCCCTATTCCGGTCAAGCAGGGCGGCATCGACCCTTCCCTATTGTTCGACAATGATGGCCGCGTATACTTCCAGTCGTCGTGTAACGGGACTGAGGGCCATGCTATCTACCAGTGTGAGATTGATATTGAAACAGGAGAGATGCTGACGGAAAGCCGGTATATCTGGAAGGGAACCGGCGGTGCTCACCCGGAAGCCCCGCATCTGTACAAGATCGACGGCTGGTATTATCTCATGATCGCAGAAGGCGGCACCGAATACGGGCATATGGAGACGATTGCGAGAAGCCGGCAGCCATACGGGCCGTTTGAGCCCTGTCCGCACAATCCGGTGCTGACTAACCGGAGTATGGACAGCAGCATCCAGGCTGCCGGACACGCTGATCTGATCGAGGCACAAGACGGCAGCTGGTGGGCGGTATGCCTTGGCATCAGGCCGGTTGCCTATCCGAAGGCGCATCATCTGGGGCGGGAGGTTTATCTGGCTCCTGTCACCTGGACAGAAGAGGGCTGGCCGGTATTCGGCCGCGATACACATGTTGATCCGCAGATGGAAGCGCCGGAGCTGCCTCAGACTCCCTGGCCGGAATCTCCGGTCAGAGACGATTTCAACGAGAAACAGCTGGGCTTTGACTGGAGCTTTTTGCGCAATCCACTGGAAGGCAGCTGGTCCCTGGAGGAGCGGCCAGGTAATCTTGTGCTGCACGGGCATAAGACCGGCCTGAGCAATGCCGGTGCCCCGGCTTTTGTCGGCCGCAGACTCAGCCATTTCTCCTGCAGCATTGCGGCGGCGATGGAGTATGAGCCGGAGCATGAGGGGGAGGAAGCCGGATTAACGGTCTTCATGAACGAAAAGCATCATTATGATCTCGCCGTAACCCTAGTAGAGGGCCGCAAAAAGGTAGTTTTCCGTAAAACCATCGGGTCCCTGCAGACAGAACAAACCTGGGATTGTCCGGAGGGTTCCGTTGAACTGAAGGTCGAAGCTTTCCCTAAGAAAATAGCTGCTTCACTGCAGACAGCGCAAGGCAGCACGATAGACCTTGGCTGGGGCGAGACGCATCTGCTCAGTACAGAGGTTGCAGGAGGCTTTACCGGCGTATTTGTTGCCATGTATGCGGCCGGTTCCGCAGAGGGGCAATCCGCTCCGGCAGCTTTTGACTGGTTTGATTATGAGCCCTCAGAGCAGCAGGACAGCCGGTAGCATTACATTAAACTATTCAAATTGTAACTGGAGCGAATCACAAACGGGCATATAGCCAATCTTTTGATAGATGCTATTAGATGTGGGATTTGCCAGGTCTGTATATAAGACGCACTTGGTAAATCCTTTATCCAATGCAAGCTGGCTTATCTGCGCCACAATTGAAGTAGCGTAACCCTTCCCGCGCTCATATGGAGGGGTATATACAAAGGCCACACCAATAGCCGTCTGCATTACCCTTGTAAATCCCGCCATAGAAACGGGTATCCCGTTGTCCTCTAAAATATAGATTTTTTTCGATTCGATCCGGTAAAGGTAAGGGGCTGCCTCTTGCGGGATGGACATTTCTGTTGTGCCATAATTCCCCGCTGCATAGAATGCTTCCGCCCAGTACGGGAAAAAGTGAATATCCTTTTTATCAAGCAATCGAACGGTTCCATGCTTTTGGATGTCCGGGTTTACTGCTGTAAGTTCATAGATACGTTGGCTCATTGTTGTTTTGAAGGTTATTCCCTTGCGTAAGGTATATTCTTTGGAAAAAGTTTCAGCCAGCGTTTTTTCGGTTGTCACACCTGGAACTTCACGGTCTTTCAGCCCGTCAATCAGACAGCTTACAGCTTCCGGATTAATGTTGTTATCTGTTGCATAAAGCGTAATATTGTGCGGCGGCGTCATTATGGCGGTAAGCTGTATGCCCTTGTCATCCGAAATCGTTGCCATAAGCCAGTTTACAGGGTCACGCCAGTCTGTCTTGTCTTTTGCTTCATGCCCCATGATGATATTGCCAAGAGGAATCAAATTTTGCGCTTCATGACGCATCAGTACATCATAGGTATCCTTGTAAAAATCATGCACATCCGTATACAGCTTGAACTGCATTCTACTTCACCCTTTCTTCGGCTCGGCGCTTATTCGAAGTTGCTCCGCGTTAATTCAAGAATTCCCCCGATAAGCCTTCGGCGACATGCCGTAGGCTTTTTTGAATTGGCGGGTCAGATAATTGCTGTCATTGAAGCCGCACATATAGGAAATCTCCGTGATGGAATGCCTGCTCCCGCGGAGCAGCGTGCAGGCCAGCTCCAGCCGCAGGCGCTGGATGTAGGCGATCGGAGTCGTCTGGTAGTAAGCCCGGAAGATCCGGTTCAGATGCCTGACTGAAATCCGCGACTGCGCGGCGATATCCTCCAGTGTAATCTGCTCACAATAATGATCCTCGATGTAGGAGATGGCGCTGGCGAGGTGCATCAGGCTGTTATCCGTCCCGGCCTCCTGATTCTCATAGTGCCTGGACAGATACACCACCAGCTCCATGAAGCGTGAGGCGAGCATCGTCTGGTAGCCCTGCTGCTTCTCCTCGTATTCTTTGATCATCGCAGCGATGAAGGCGGAGACATGCTCAAGGCTGGCGATCGGCAGATTCAGCTTGCTATTAAACCCGTTGATGCTGCGGTAAAACGGCTCCAGCACAAACAGCGCCTGATAGCCGTTCAGGGTTCTGAGGTCCGGTCCTGCGGATTTCAGCATCTCGGCCTTATACATAATGTTGCAGATTTTAAAATCGTACGGTGCCTTGTAAGCATGCGGAGTGCCGCCGCTGATGACGAAGACGTTGCCTTTTTTGATAAAGGATTCCTCATCATTGACGACATGGGTGGCGTGTCCGTTAAGCACGATAACCAGCTCGGAGAAGTCGGCATGCTTATGGAGAGACATGTCCTCCGCATGACCGCCGTATTGGATAAAGAACGGGAATTGCTCATCTGTAGTGAACCAGTTCAGATAGACATTACTCACAAGGGGACCTCCCGGAAAATACAGCATTCGTGTCTATATAATGCTATTTTATGACCTGAAAATCAAGGTATCCGGCCAAGAGCGCGGAGTAAAATGAGAGCATCACCAAGAGCAACGCGGATAGGCGATGATGTTTGCAACCGCATTCAAGAAGCTTATGCATCAGATTAGAGCTAAAGGGGGATTTACCAGATGAATCATAATGTATCGAAAAAGCTGGGGGCAGCACTGCTGGCAGGCTTACTGCTGGCCGGCTGCAGCAATTCCGGGAACAATGCTACGGATAATACGAACGGGAACAGCGGTAATGGTACGGAGCCGGTGACCTTCACGTTTTTTGGAGCAGATGCCAGCCCGAACTGGAATAACATGCAGGACGATGTAGGCAAAGAAATTATAGCGAAGACCGGGGTTACCCTGCAGGCGGAATTTGATGTGGGCGGAGGAGGCGGACAGGACCGGATTTCCATGATGGCCGCAAGCGGCGAGTACCCGGATATTATTTTCGCCAAGGGGGAAATTGGCAAGCTGGTGGATGCCGAAGCCCTGATTGATCTGACCGATCTGATCGATAAGCATGCGCCTAACATCAAAAAAGTCATGGAAGGCAACATGAACCGCATGAAATACAGCAAGGACAACGAAGCGATTTACTCGATTCCGACGAATGTCGGCGTAGGCGAACAGAAATTTGATGCGACCAACGGCTTCCAGATTCAGCACAGGGTACTTAAGGAACTGGGCTATCCGGAAGTGAGAACAGTCAAGGATTTTGAGAATGTGCTCAAAGAATATTATGCCAAGCATCCGACGACAGACGGTCAGCCGACAATCCCGATGACGCTGAATGCCGACGGCTGGAAGATCATGATTACCGTAACCAACCAGGGGGATATTACGACTGGCGGGGCCAATGACGGGGAGTATTTTGTGAATCCGGAGACGTATGAGACGATGCTGCACTATAAAAAACCGGAGGAAAAGGAGTATTTCCGCTGGCTGAACCACATGTACAATGAGGGGCTGCTCGACAAGGACTCTTTTGTGCAAAAGGATGACCAGTATAAAGCGAAAATCTCCAGCGGCCGCGTGCTTGGTCTCAGCTCGGTTGAGTGGGAGTACCAGGATGCGGAGAATGCCTTGAAGTCTGCCGGCAAAGACGAGTATACTTACGCGCATTTCCCGGTTACCCTGAGTGAGGAATACAAGGATCATGCGATGCAGGCTGTGGGAGTAGACGGCTACGGTATCAGCATCACTACTGCATGTAAAGATCCGGTCCGCGCGATCAAGTTCCTGGACTGGATGTCCTCGGAGGAAGGCCAGGTGCTGAGAAACTGGGGGATCGAAGGCAAAACCTACAATATGGAGAACGGAAAACGGGTGATGCCTGCCGAAATTCTCGATCAGAAGGTTAATGATGCGGGGAATTTTGCCAAAAATACAGGCGTTGGCTTGTATTCTATCTTTGGAGTCCGTTACGGAGACGGCGTGAAGGATTCTACGGATAATTACTATACCACCAACTTCCCGGAACAGATTCTTGCCGAATATTCGGATGCGGAGAAAGAGTCCCTGGCTGCGTATAAGGCAACCACCTGGAAGGACCTGTTCCCTGCTGAAGACGAATTCCCGGTAAAAGAGTGGGGTGCACTCTACAATATGCCTGTACCGACGGACGGAGACTATCAGGTAATCTACCAGAAGACACAGGATATTGTCCAAAAACGGATTCCGGAAGCCATTCTCTCCAGTCCGGCTAAATTTGATAAAATCTACGATGACTTCATTGCCGAGCTGAACAAGGCCGGCGCCGAGAAGATGGAGAAGGAATATACGGAGCTGGTTAAAGCGAGAGTGTCGCTGTTTACCGGCAAGGATGTTAAATAGTCTATTGAACAAGAGGGCTCTGCCGGTTTAACGGCAGGGCCCTTGTCTGTTGTCCGGTATCTGTGCTAATAAAGGGGAACCATCTAGCAGTAAAGGCTCAGCCCTTCGGGATGCTGCGGTAGCGGGAGGGCGAGAAGCCGGACATTTTTTTGAACAGTCTGGAAAAATAGTAAGGGTCGCTGATCCCGACAGCCGAGCTGACCTCCTTGATGCTGAGCTCCGTAAGGTCGAGCAGCTGGCCGGCCCGCTGAATCTTGAGCCGCAGAAAGTACTCAATCGGGGGGACCCCTGTCTCCAGATTGAACAGGTGGATCAGGTGCTGCTGGGACAGGCCGACATGCCGGGCCAGCTCCGTCAGCCGGATGGATTCCTCCATGTGCTGGTTCATGTATTTTATCGCCTGCTCCAGATAATGCTCCCGTTTCTTCTCCTGCGCCGACTTGCTGGTGTTAAGCCCGATGCCGGACAGCAGCTGCCGGGTGGTCTGGGCTACATGAACATGTGAGGTCAGCGAATACGTCCGTTCGGCTAGAAGCTCATAGGCAGGCTGGAACCATTCGGTGAATCTTGCAATTCCGCTGGGGGAAAGGGGAAGCGGCCCGGCAGACAGACCGAACAGGCTGACTAGCCGGGCGGCATGGTTTCCTTTGAAGTGGAACCAGTAGATGCTCCAGGGATTCCCGGCTCCGGCCCCGTAGCGGTGGGGGGTATCCGGCGGAATAATAACCAGTTCACCCTCCCGCACAGTCATCCGTTCCCCGGACCTAAGTTCAACCCAGCCCTCGCCCGATTCACAAAAAATAAAGATATGCGCCGGCGCCCCCTCAGGGCGTTCCCGGAAGTGGTATTGCGCATGTGGAAAATATCCGATATCCGTTACATAGAGCTCTGAAGTCAGAGCTTCCTGCTCCAGCTCCTTCATCCAATAATCAGGGAGAACGTACAGCTTCTCCTCGGTGAAGCCTTCACGCTTTTGCATCATGCGGCCGGCCATTTGTAAGCCTCCTTATTTTGTATTAAATATAAGTATTTGTATGTTTTGCGTTATAAATGATCCTTATATTTCTCGCAGAAACGGATACCGTCCTGTTTAGGACGGCGTAGCCGTTTCTACTTGTCCGGATATGAATATAATCCATCACTTCCCGCATTTCGTCAATTGGAACCTTCGCTGCCGGAGGCTAAAGTAGAACTATAAAAGCAAGGGAGGCTAATGCAGACATGAATCAAACAATAAATGCTCACACGCCCGGAGAAAGTCGGGCAGCGGCTGGACAGGTGCAGGTATGGGAATCAGAGGTGCTCATTCCTACGTATGAGGCGGGAAAGGCAGATCCGAATCCGATGTTCCTGGAGAAACGGGTGTATCAGGGAAGCACCGGCCGCGTGTATCCTCATCCCGTAATTGAGTCCATCTCGGATGTGAAAGCCGATAAAAACTACAAGCTGGTTATTCTCGAAAATGAATATGTGCGGATCGAGATTATGCCGGAAATCGGCGGCCGGATCTACCGTGCACTGGATAAAACCAACAACTATGATTTTGTCTATTACAACCGGGTAATCAAGCCTGCGCTGGTGGGTCTGGCCGGGCCGTGGATTTCCGGCGGAATTGAATTCAACTGGCCGCAGCATCACCGTCCGAACACCTTTGGCCCGGTAGAATACCGGTTTGGGCAATCAGAGGATGGAAGCGCCTCCGTCTGGGTAAGCGAAATTGACCGGATGTACGGCACCAAGGTAACTGCCGAGTTCAAGCTGTATCCCGGCAAAGCCTACCTGGAGATTAACGCCCAGCTGTATAACCGGACGGCGGAGCCGCAGACCTTCCTGTGGTGGGCTAATCCGGCAGTGGCGGTCAACGACCACACACAGTCTGTATTCCCTCCGGACGTTACCGCCGTGTTCGATCATGGCAAACGGGACGTATCCCGCTTCCCGATTGCTACCGGAACGTATTATAAACAGGACTATTCGGAAGGGGTCGATATTTCCCGCTACAAGAACATTCCTGTACCAACCTCTTATATGGCTTACAAATCGGATTATAATTTCGTAGGCGGCTATGACCACGGTGTCCAGGCCGGCCTGCTGCATGTAGCGAATCATCATATCTCGCCCGGCAAAAAGCAGTGGACCTGGGGCAACGGTGAGTTCGGCCAGGCCTGGGACCGCCAGCTGACCGATGAGGACGGCCCGTATATTGAGCTTATGACCGGTGTGTATACAGATAACCAGCCTGACTTCACCTGGCTGCAGCCATATGAGGAGAAGACGTTCACGCAGTATTTTATGCCGTACAAAAATATTGGCGTTGTTAAAAATGCTTCGATCGAAGCAGCGGTTAATCTCGAGGTGGATGCTGCATCCGGCCAGGCTGTGGTTCAGGCGTATGCAACCTCGCTGCTGGAGCAGGCCACGATTGTGCTGAAGGGAGCAAGCCGGACATATATCGATCGTACGGTGCAGCTGTCTCCGAAGGATGAGGATGCTTTTAAAGAAAGTGTAACGCTGGATGCGGGTGAGCAGGAGCATGATCTGAAGCTGACTGTCACAGCTCCTGGAGGCAGACTTCTGATTGCTTATCAGCCGAAGCGCCCTGACATTGAGCAGGTCCCGGATGCCGCCAAGCCGCTCGCTGAGCCGCATGAGCTGCGCTCCACTGAAGAGCTGTATCTGGCTGGCCTGCATCTGGAGCAATACCGGCACGCCACCTTTGAGCCGGAGGATTATTACCTGGAAGGCTTAAAGCGCGATAGAGGCGATATCCGCCTGAATGTGGCTAACGGCACGCTGCTGCTGCGCCGTGGCCTGTACAGTGAGAGTGAAGCTTATTTCCGTACAGCAATTGAACGGCTGACCTGGAGAAATCCGAACCCTTACGACAGTGAAGCTTACTACCAGCTGGGAGTGGCACTGCGCGGCCAGAACCGGTTAGATGAAGCCTTTAACGCATTCCACAAAGCGGTCTGGTCTGCTGCCTGGCAGGATGCCGGCTACTTCTCACTTGCCCAGATCGCAAGCTGCAAGGGTGAATATGCTGAAGCTCTTGATCTGGCTGAGCGCTCACTGGTCCGCAATTCACGCAACTACAAGGCCCGTAATCTGAAAGCGGCTATGCTGCGCAAGCTTGGCCGGTATGAGCAGGCACTGGCTTTTGCACAGGAGACAACAGGACTCGATGTTGCTGACTTCGGCGCCTATAATGAGCAGGCCCTGGCACTTGCCGCACTTGGTGATGCAGCCGCTGCTGAAGAGGCTTTGGCAGGACTGAAGCTGCTGATGCGCGATGACGCACATAACTATCTGAACCTGATTGCCGATTACATGGGCTGCGGTCTGCTGGAGGAAGCTATAGCAGCCGGTTTGAGAATGGTTCCGGCTGAAGGAACGGTGTATCCGATGGTGCATTATGCGCTGGGTGAGCTGTATGCACTTGCCGGCCGCTCTGATCTGGCTGAGGTGCAGCGCCGTGCCGGACAGTCTGCCGACCCGACCTACTGCTTCCCGAACACCCTGTTCGAGCTGGGTCTGCTGGAAAGCGCCGTCCGCGCCAACCCGGAAGATGACAAGGCCCACTATTATCTCGGTAACTTCTATTATGATAAAAAACGTCCGGAAGAAGCGATTGCCGGCTGGGAGCGTTCGCGTGAGCTGCGCGGAGACTTTGCAACCGTACACCGCAATCTTGGTCTTGCCTATTTCAACAAACAGGGGAATCCGCAGGCAGCCATGGAATCGCTGGAGCAAGCCTATGCCTGCTCACCGGAGGATGTGCGTATTCTGTTCGAGCTGGATCAGCTGCGCAAGAAGCTGGCTGTACCTGCACAGGAGCGGCTGGATATTCTTGAAGCTAAGCGCAGCCAGGTAGAGCAGCGGGATGATCTGTTTGTAGAATATGTTACGCTGCTGAATAATCTGGGGCGTTACGATGAGGCCCTGGCAGCACTGGGCTCCCGTAATTTCCACCCTTGGGAAGGCGGAGAAGGCAAGGTAACCGGACAATATAAATTTGCCCATACCGAGCTTGGCAAACAATTGCTTAAGGAAGGCCGCCAGGAGGAAGCGCTGGCCCACCTTCAGCAGGCACTGGTTTATCCGCTGAATCTGGGCGAAGGCAAGCTTGAAGGGGCGCAGGAAAATAATATCTACTATTATATAGGGCTGGCTTATGAAGGTCTGCAGAAGCAGCAGGAAGCTAAGGAGAGCTACATGACCGCTTCACAGGGGCTGGAGGAACCGACAAGCGCGATGTTCTATAACGACCAGCCGCCGGAAATGATTTTCTATCAGGGACTGGCCTGGACCAAGCTTGGCAATGAGAAGGAAGCGAAGCGGCGGTTCAACAAGCTGATCGATTACGCGGAGAAGCATATTTTTGACGAGATCAAAATCGACTACTTTGCGGTATCCCTGCCGGACTTCCTGGTGTTTGAAGATAATCTGAACCGCCGCAACGTTATTCACTGCCGGTATATGCGCGGTCTGGGACTGCTTGGACTCGGCCGGACCGCAGAAGCGGCGGGAGAGCTTGATACGGCAGTGGAAATGGAGCCTAACCATCAGGGGGCCATTATCCACCGCCGGTTGTGCGGGGAAGCAGCGGAGTAATTGGACGATTTGAAGCACCAGATCTCATATGAAGGGTTGCGGTTACTTTGATTAGCAGCGGGCGATATAGAGCAAAACTGGATACGGGCTGGATGTTCCAGCCCGATCCTCAGAACCAAGGTGAACGGGAAGGCTGGCAGGCTAAAGGCCTGCCGTCCCCTTCGGCAGTTACAGTTCCCCATACCTGGAATGTGCAGGAGGGCCTCGAGGAATACCGCGGCGCAGGCTGGTATGAACAGCTGCTGGAGGCTCCGGAGGAATGGACAGGCCGCCGGGTCCGGCTTTTCTTCGAGGGAGCCTACCGGGATACGGATATCTGGGTTAACGGCACATTGGCCGGGAGCCATTATAATTCCGGCTATACGCCGTTTGAGGCGGATATTACTCCTTACCTTCTTGCCGGAGAAAATAAACTGGTAATCAGAGTGGATAACCGGAACAGTGATACGGCGCTGCCCGTGAGCAACAGCTTTGACTGGGCAGATGACGGCGGGCTGATCCGGCCGGTAATGCTGGTAGTTACGGGCAACACGGCCGTAGGACAGCTGCGGGTAGAACCTAAGGTCAGCTTCAACAGTGATGGCAAGCATACAGGCAGTACGGTAGCTGCTGAAATTAAGCTGTGTGAGCCGCCGGCTGCTGCCGTCCATGCGGAGATTGCGGTTTACCGGAATGAAGCCCGGATCTGGCAGGGGACGGAGGAGATTGCGGCTGGAGCCTTGACCTGGAGCTTTGCTGAGATCGGGCTGGATGAAGTGCAGCTATGGCATTTTGACCATCCGCATCTGTATGAGCTTGAGGTTGTGCTGACTACTGGCGGAGAGATTCAGGACCGGGTTGTCCGCTCCTTTGGCTTCCGCGAGATTGTGGTGGAGGGTCATCAGCTGCTGCTTAACCGGGAACCGGTGCGGCTGATGGGCGTGGAGTGGATGCCAGGCTCGCACCCGGAGACGGGTATGGCAGAGCGGCTTGAAGACCTTACGGCCATGCTCGTCAGACTTAAAGAAGCCAATTGCATTATCACCCGCTTCCACTGGCAGCAGGGCAATGAGCTGCTGGACTGGTGTGACCGTAACGGCCTCCTGGTCCAGGAGGAGATTCCGCACTGGCAGCAGCCGGCTGAACCGGGGAAGGACACCCGCCTGCTTGCCTTAAGCCAAGCCAAAGAAATGATCGCAAGCCACTCGCATCACCCGTGTATCTTCGCCTGGGGAATGGGCAACGAGCTGGACGGTCAATCTGCGGTAACTAACCAATATATGGAGCAGCTTAAAGAGGAGTTTCTGCAGCTTGATTCAACCCGGTTAGTAAACTATGTAAGCAATACACTGCAGCTTCAGCCGGCATCCGATGCTACGGGAGCAGGAGATATGCTGATGTGGAACGACTATATCGGCACCTGGCATGGTGATCTGGATGAGGATGAGGTCATCCGTCAGATCATTGCGGATCATCCGGACAAGCCGCTTGTTGTTGCGGAATATGGATTGTGCGAACCGGCCTTTGAGGGCGGGGATGCCAGAAGAACAAGTATTTTGCGGGAAAAAACAGCGATTTACCGGCGTTATCCGGCGTTTGCGGCGCTGATCTATTTCAGCCTGAACGATTACCGCACACAGATGGGTGAGGAAGGGGAAGGGCGGCTGCGGCAAAGAGTCCATGGTTCTGTGGATCTGTACAACCGGGTGAAGCCGTCCTATGCCGCCCTGCGTGAAGAATCATCTCCGCTTGTGCTCGCAGGAGAGCCGGTATGGAAGGGCGGCGGACTTGAGCTGACGCTTGCATGCCGCAATGATATTCCGAGCTATACGGTGAGAGGATACAGCTTGTCGTTAGCTTTAGCTGGCGGTGAGGTGATCCGGCAGCAGCTTCCTGATCTGGCACCGGGAGAGGTACAGACGGTGCATATGGTACTGCCGGATAGTGCCGGCAGTACCAGTGGAACTAAAGATGGTTCTGCCCGCACAGCAGCGTTGTCCATACTCCGGCCTACCGGCTTCAGTGTGCTGGAGCTAGTGCTGGGCTGACTGGAGTTGTAGTGTTACTTTGAGCAATCGGGATTTATAGATAGGAAAGTTTAAAGCCCATGAGAGTGGTTGTGTAACCTTCTCATGGGCTTTTCGTTGCCGGCGGAACCTAAGCGAAATGAAAGGCAAAAATGCCTCTGATTTCGGCCCAACCGGCCAAAAAGCCGAAATGAAGGGCAAAAATGCCTTTGATTTCGACCCAGCCGGCCCAGACCGCCAAAAAGCCGAAATGAAGGGCAAAAATGCCTTTGATTTCGGCCCAGACCGCCAAACAGCCGAAATGAAGGGCAAAAATGCCTTTGATTTCGGCCCAGACCGCCAAAAAGCCGAAATGAAAGGCAAAAATGCCTCTGATTTCGGCCCAGCCGGCCAAACAGCCGAAATGAAGGGCAAAAATGCCCTTGATTTCGGCCCAGACCGCCAAACAGCCGAAATGAAGGGCAAAAATGCCTCTGATTTCGGCCCAAACCGCCAAACAGCCGAAATGAAAGGCAAAAATGCCTTTGATTTCGGCCCAGACCGCCCAAGAGCCGAAATGGAGGGCAAAAATGCCCTTGATTTCGGCCCAGCCGGCCAAACAGCCGAAATGAAAGGCAAAAATGCCCTTGATTTCGGCCCAGACCGCCAAACAGCCGAAATGAAGGGCAAAAATGCCTCTGATTTCGCCCCAGACCGCCAAACAGCCGAAATGAAGGGCAAAAATGCCTTTGATTTCGGCCCAGCCGGCCAAACAGCCGAAATGAAGGGCAAAAATGCCTCTGATTTCGGCCCAAACCGCCAAAAAGCCGAAATGAAAGGCAAAAATGCCCTTCATTTCGGCATAGCCGGCCCAGCCGGCCCTATCGGCAGCTTATTGCTCACCGGAGTCCAGTCCAATAAACGTTCCGTTCTTTACTTATCCGCCACAAGCTCATTCTGTACAGTAACCGTACTTCCCGATGCAATAGCCTCATCGACTGCAAACGCCAGCTTCACATCTGTTAACGCATCTGCCAGGGCATAGGAGGAAACACCGGTATTCACATAGTCAGCCATATTAAGCAGCGCCTGTCCTATTCCGATCTCTTCATCGGAGAGAGGAACGGCGGCAAACGGGTTGCGGAACAGCCTGCGCTGTCCTGCCCGCAGCTCATGCAGGCCCAGACTGTCCAGACTGCCCTCCTGTCCGCCTTGAACCCGCATTATATGAAGATACTCTGTTTCTTCCGTCCCCAGCCGGCGGATAATTTCATTATCGCGGATTTCCCCGTGCGATCCGCGGATAAGCACACGGTTCGAGCGCAGCGGGGAGAAATACTGGGAGCGGGTGAAGTCCAGCACGGCGCTCTGGCCGGAAGGGAAGACCATGATCGCAATATCCTGCTGCTCCGTCTTTACGCTGTCCTCTGCTGCACGCCCCCGGTAGGAAAAGTCCATAATCGGCAGCTCTACCCGGCGGGCTGTAATTTCACAGGCAGTGCCTGTGACGGAGAGCCACCTACGGATCAGGCTGATGCCGTGATAACCATGTGCCACAGAGACTTGAACATGGCCGATCTGGCCCAGCTCGCCAGCCTTGATATAGGCAGTTCGCGCCTGATGATGCGGGAGCAGCGGATATTGCTCGGCCACCTGAATTAACGGGCTGCTCATGGCAAGAGGACGCAGCAGCTCATATTCAGCCGGAGTAGAGGCGGTAGGTGTTTCGGCCAGCACGGGTATGTTCAAAGCCGCCAGCTCCATCAGCAGAGAAGCAGCAGCAGATTTGGACACCGCCAGTACCACAAAATCACTCTCAGCCGCAAGCTGCTCCACCGAACTACATACAGTAAGCTTATGTTTAGCGATCTGCTGCTCGTATTTAGCGGTATTACGGATCAGGGCACCGCTAACCTGAAACTGCTGCGGCAGCAGGTGAGCCAGCCTGAGATACATCTCCGCCCGCCAGCCGCTGCCGATAATGCCGAACCGGATTGGTTTGTTGACCATTAACGTTCACCTTTCCCCTTAGAGAAAAATTAGTAAAAGCGTGCCGACCGCAAAGCAGTAGTATGAAAAATAGATCAGATTACCTTTGGCCATAATGCCGATAAACCAGCGCATGGCATAATAGGTAGCTACAAGCGTTGTAAGGAAAGCTATGATGTAGGGAATGGCCAGCTGAGCCCGGTTTGGATCATTTGCAATGTCGGACGCTCCCAGAATCAGGCCGCCGATGCTGATCGGAATGTAAAGCATAAAGGAAAATTTCAGCGCGGTTTCCTGCTTCATGCCGACTGCAATGGAGGCGATAACCGTCGAGCCGGAGCGGCTGATGCCGGGAATCAGCGCTACCGCCTGAGCCAGACCGACAATAAGCGCATCTCTTACGGTAAGATTTCCGTCTCTCTTTTGCCCCCGGAGATTGCGGATCAGCCACAGGGCAACCCCTGTAACCAGTAGGCTGATGGAGACGGTATGTACTGAAGTGAATATCCGCTCTATCGTATCTTTGAACAGCACTGCAGCAACGGCAGCCGGGATCGTACCAATAATAATGTAAAGACAGAACATGAAGTCTGCCTTATACTCTGCACGGCGTGTCTGCAGAAAACGGTACGCGCCTGTGATTAACGCTCTGATGTCATTACGGAAAATAAACATGATAGCAATAAGTGAAGCAGTGTTGGTCAATATTTCAAACGACAGCCCGTTCTGCTGCATGCCAAGCAGGCGCTGCACGATAATCAGGTGCCCGCTCGAAGAGACGGGAATCGGCTCCGTCACTCCCTGTACGATCCCAAGCAGCAGATATTTTAGCCAGGTTACTATGTTTTCCATGTATTCCTCCTGTTGTCTACAATGTTGATGTTCTTAAGCCTGTCTGCTTCTAAACCGTTTCATCAGCACATAGAATCCGAAGCCCAGAATAAATACAGCTGCCGCCGGAAGGATGTACGGCTTGATGATTTCGTCCACATGCTCCCATTGTGAGCCCAGCTTATAGCCCAGATAAACGTACAGTGAAGTGATAGGAAGCATTGCTAAAAAAGTATACACACTGAATTTTAACACATTCATTTTAGCCATACCGCAAGGGACGGAGATTAATGTTCTGACCCCGGGTATAAAGCGCCCGTAAAAAGCAACGCCGCTGCCGTATTTTTCAAAAAAACGGTCGGATGCCACTAAATGATGGGGGCGGATGAAGATATACTTGCCGTATTTCTCAATAAAAGGTCTCCCGCCAAACCGGCCGATCGCATACAACGTAAGAGGACCAAAGGTTCCTCCAAGTGTGCCTGCCAGAATCGTTAAAACCAGCTTCATGTCCCCCAGGTAAACCCAGTAACCCGCAAGCGGAAGCACGAGTTCAGCAGGCACAAATTCAAAGGACAGGGCAATGACGATACCGGCATACGACAAATCTTTGAAGAACAGGATGAATTCTGTAATCCATTGCGTCATGTTGTTTCCTCCAGGAATTTGCTCGTTTTTTTTAGAAAATAATCTTTTGATTTAATCTCTTCTAAAATAAAGATTACCAATAGCTGATAGGGTTGTCAAAATTAAAAGGAGCAGTGCTGTCGCACCGCTCCTTATATGCAGGTCTATGCAAGCTGGAAAATGGCTTCCGGCAAGCCTTGCCATACTCAGGTTATAAGAGCACTTCCAGCCGGGAACCGGTCAGCTTGCTGAGCTTGTGATACAGCAGTCGTCCCCTGCCCAGTCCCGAGCTGCAGACAATGATGCATTTTTACGGAGGGCCTGTCCTTTAAGACGTTCCAGTGAGGTGGCTTTTTTTATGCAATCACAAGCCCGATAAAAGCATCATTCTTGTGAACAGCCAGCAAAGTTCGACAATTAATAGTAAATGACAGGACTGGATAGCAGATTTTATGTTATCATAAAAAAAGAATCTACATACATAAATACAACACATGCAATCCGTTACTCTCCGTAATTTATAAGATTATTAGCAGAGAAGCCCATTGCATGCGGGGCTTCTCTATTTGATTTGATAACGTTTACAGAGTTAATAGGGGGACATGCAATGAAGAAGATACCGATGATGCTACAGCTGGCAGTGATTCTATTCTGCATCATGGCCATACCGACAGCCATCCTGACGTGGTATAGCGGGGCACAGATTATAGAGAACTCAGAAGCGGCCATCGGAGAATCTGCATTAGCCGGGCTGAATGCCAACCGTAAGCTGAACGAGAATGCCCTGGCCAATCTGGCCCAGGACACGGCGCGTCTGGCTGCAGCTAATGTATTTGAACCGATCCGCGGTTTTGAAACCTATAATGAAGTGAACGCCAGCTATGCTAATTACACCAAGGCTAAGTCCGTACTGAATGAGCTGCTGAACTTGAACCGCCGTGTAGACGGGGTGAGTTCCTCCTACTTTTATCTGGCGGATTCTGATTATGTCATCTCTACTGATAACGCTATCACAACACTGGAACGTTACGAGCCGATGGACTGGACAACGGAAGCTCTTGAAGATCACAGAGGAATAAGCGGGGTATGGGTCCCGCGCCAGCTTGCTTCGGGTGAACATGTTGTGTCATATGTCTATCCGCTCAACCGACTATCCTCTCCGACAAGCGGACTGATCGTTGTCAACATGAAGGAGAGCCAGATCGGTAAATATCTGAATACAACTGAGGTGGAGGACGGCAGTTCCCTGCTGCTGGGAGCGGACGGAAAAGTGATCTCACACAGTAACAAGTCGCTGCTGCTTACCGATGGCCTTGAGCTGCCTTTTGTACAGGAGATTCTGAATCAGGATTCCAGTGAAGGTTATGCATTCCGCGATCTGGAAGGCAACCGGATGGTCTATGCATGGAGCCGCTCGGCATTATCCGGCTGGTGGAATGTTAGCTGGAGTTCGATGGATAAGCTGATGGCAGAATCGCGTGACATGCAGGGTAATATTATTTTGCTTACCGGAGCCATTATTGTGCTGGGAACCGTCCTGGCTGTCGTTCTCGCAACCTGGCTGTCAAGGCCGCTCAGACAGCTGGTGCGGACTATACGCTCCAAAAGCGATCTGGAGGTTGCCAACAGGAATGAGCTTGCTTTCCTGGACATGGCCTTTAAGCGGATGCAGGAGGAGGAAGAGGGCCTGTTCCGGCTGCTGCAGGAGCGCGAAGAGGATACCCGCAGCTTTGCGGTTCACCGTCTTTTGCGCGGAGAGATACCGCCTCGGCTTACGGAGGTATTTCCCGAGGCGTGTTACAGAGTTGTTGTAGTCTCGATTGACCGCTACAGAGTATATGTCGGCAATACCAATGTGGAGACCCGCAGCTACCACCGCTACTTGCTCAATACAAAGTACGAGAGTCTGTTTCCTGAAGGGGTTGTGGCCCACTCCGTCTATCATACCGACGGCAGTATTGTTGTTGTGCTTAACTTTGCCCAGGAGGAGCATGGCTGCAGCAATGATTCGATCCGTCAGGCGCTGGAGACCATCCGGGATGAATCGCTTGAACTGCTGACGCATACTGTCACCATTGCAGTCAGCGGTGTGGCGGATGCACCTGAAATGGTGGCCGAGCGGCTATTCGAAGCGATGGAATTAATTAAACAGCGGATCATCAAGGGTGCCGGAAGCATCATGTACTGGCAGGAGGAAGATGAGCACGGCCGCAAATATATTGACTCCGAAAACAGTGAGCGGCGGATTCTCAACTTTCTGGATGCCGGCGATCTGGAGGGGATTTTCAAGGAGCTGGACAACATCCGTGGTCTGATTAGCGCCGAACAGCATATTTCCTACGATAATATTATGTTTATCTATCATCAGCTGATCGGTGCGACGATTAAGCATCTGCGTGAGAATCATATCAGCACCGGAAGAACGGTTATGGGCAAAGGCGATATTTACAGTGTGCTTGCTGCGATGGATACACTGGATGAGCTGGAGGAGTATCTGCATACATTTTTCCAAGAGATTGTTCAGAACCTGGACCGCGGCCCGGCAGAGACCAATCACGGGGAACGGGTCATCCAATACCTGAAGGATCATTACAAGGAAGAAATTGTGCTGAAGGATATGAGCACTGAATTCGGAATCAGCTACTCGTACATGCGCAAGATCGTATATGAGCTGACCGGAAAAAGCATGATCGATTATCTGAATCAGCTGCGGATCGATAAAGCCAAAGAGCTGCTGCTCGATACGGATCTGACGATTAAGCAGGTTGCCGCAGAGGTCGGCTACTATAATGTCCA
This sequence comes from Paenibacillus sp. fava2, assembly GCF_058313675.1. NCBI lineage: Bacteria > Bacillati > Bacillota > Bacilli > Caryophanales > Paenibacillaceae > Paenibacillus > Paenibacillus sp. fava2. Next base: position 1,646,701 of record NZ_CM177755.1, read on the forward strand.
GAGCTTTAACCGGTTTTTCCGCAAGTATGAGGGGATGCCGCCAAGCAGCTACAAAACGGCCAAGAGCAAGGGCTCCTAGGAGACGGCTCCCGGCCGTTTTTTTATAGGAAACAGAAGTTAATGAAAACGTTTTTAGCTATCAAAAATGATCATTCACCTTCCTGAAAGCCCTTTAAAACCGCGATTCTATCAGTTTTGATGGAGAGCAGCATTACTCATTGTTTTCAAAAGCGGACAATCGGGCTAGCATAGATCTCGAGGCCGGTTAGGCAACTGGCACAGAGATGAAATGGTGTAGGAGGTGAGATTTTGAAAGTTGCAAACGCTTCAAAGACAAATCAAAATGCTCTACTAAGAAAGAATGAGCGCTTCGGGTTCCTCAAGCGTGACTGGCAGCTATATCTGCTGGTAGCGATTCCGCTGGCTTTTGTAATCGTATTCAAATACTTCCCGATGGCCGGGCTTGTAATCGCTTTTAAGGATTATAAGATCGCAAGAGGCTTCTGGGGCAGTGAGTGGGTAGGCTTCCAGATATTCCAGGATATTTTCTCCAAGCCTGATTTCACAAAAGCTATCCGTAATACGCTGCTGCTCAACATTCTTGATCTCATATTCAGCTTCACAATGCCGATTATTCTGGCCCTGATGCTGAATGAAGTCAAAAGTGTAAAATTCAAACGCGTGAACCAAACCCTGCTGTATCTGCCTCACTTCCTGTCCTGGGTTATTATCGGGGCAATTGCGTATCAGCTGCTTAGTGAAGGCGGCGGTGTCGTCAACAATCTGATTGAAATGATGGGCGGTAACCGAGTACCTTTCCTTCAGGAGGATACGAACTGGCTGATCAGTTATCTGGCCATCGGGGTATGGCAGAGCATGGGCTGGGGAACGATTATTTATCTGGCTGCAATCAGCGGCATTAACCCGGAAATGTATGAAGCGGCAACGGTCGATGGAGCCGGACGCTGGAGAAAGGTATGGAATATTACCATTCCTTCGATCCGTGCAACCATTGTAACGCTGCTGATCATGAGCTTGGGTAAAGTCATGGAAGGCTCGTTCGAGCGGATCTGGTCGCTGCAGAATAAAGCCACTACAGAGTTCACAACGACCATACCGGTGCTGGTGTATCGTTGGGGGATCGAATCCGGTAACTTCAGCCGGGCGACAGCGGTTGGATTATTCCAGTCCGTAATCGGAATCATTCTGGTCATTACGGCTGACCGCATTGCCAAAAAACTCGGCGAAGACGGTATTTTATAGAAAGGAGAGAACCCGATGAGCGCATCAACCGGCAATCCTGCCGCACCAAGCAAAGGTCGTTTTGACATCTGGGATATTCTGATTAAGTTCGTTATTATTGTAGCCTCACTAGCCTGTTTATTACCGTTCCTGCATGTGGTATCAAAGTCCATGAGCGCTGACTCTTATGTCATTGCCAATCAAGTATTTTTGTGGCCAAAGGGCTTCACTCTTGCGGCATACAGCAAAATTTTTGCTGATGCGAGTATCCTCCGCTCCTTGTACATTTCGGTTATCGTAACCGTCATGTTCACCGTGCTGGGAATGGTTCTGACCATCTGCGCAGCTTATCCGCTGTCCAGAGCCCAATTTAAGGGCAGCCGGGTCATCACCTTCTTCTTCCTGTTCACGATGTATTTCAGTGGAGGGATTATCCCGGATTACATGAACATCAACAATCTGGGTCTGATGGATACGATCTGGTCACTGGTTCTGCCGCTATCCTTTAGTGCGTTTAACCTGCTGATTATGAAGACGTCACTGACAAGCAGTATTCCGGTGAGTCTGGAAGAATCTGCGCGCATTGACGGCGCCGGACATTTCCGGATTCTCTGGAGCATTGTGATTCCGCTCTCCAAGCCAATTATCGCTACACTGTCGCTCTTCTACGCAGTTGGCCGCTGGAACGCCTATCAGGACGCTCTGTTCTATATCAAGCACGCCACTGATCTGCGGCCGCTGCAGCTCAAGCTGTACTATCTGGTCATCCAGGCCAGCGAGAGCTTCCAGCTGGAAGCAACTACAGTAACACTCAGTAATCCGGAAGTTCTTAAAGCGTCGGTCGTAGTCTTTGCTACTTTACCTATTCTCTGCGTCTATCCGTTTGTCCAGAAATACTTCGTTCAAGGTACGATGCTTGGCGCAGTCAAAGAGTAGTTGTAAAATCCGCAAGCAGCAGTTATACAGTCCGAAAATTCAAAATGGGGGTATTACAATGAACAAAAAGGGTTTTGTATCCTTAATGATGGCATCCGTCATGACAGCCGGCATGCTGGCCGGTTGCTCCGGAAACAACAACAACAGTGCAGGAAGCAGCAATGCGCCTGCGAATAACCTGGCTGAGGGCGAATTCGCTGATTATTCTCAGGGCTTTAAGGAAAAGGTAACCATCGATATCCCGGTCTATGAACGTGCGTTCGAAGGTTGGAATGTAACCGATAACTACTATACCCGCTGGGTACAATCCGAGTTTGGTGACAAATACAACATCGAGGTCAACTATGTTCCGATTACCCGCAGCAGTGAAGTAACCGATTACGAGCAGCTGCTGGCGTCACACAAAGCCCCGGACATTCTTTTCCACTACGATATGCCGCAGGCGCTGACTTATTACGGCGAGGATGTTATGCAGCCGCTTAATTATGAAGAAATAGAAAATTATGCCCCTACTTACTGGACTAACATGGGTGAAACCATTCAACAGTACGGCACAGTGGACGATCAGAACATCTTCTTCTTCGCGGCACGTCCGGAAGCGGACAACTTCGTCAACATGATCCGTAAGGACTGGGTGGAGAAGGTTGGCATGAAGGTGGAAGACCTGACTTCCCTCGAGAAGTACAATGAAATGCTGGTAAAATGGAAAGAAGCCGGACTTGGCGTGACTGCCGGCAACCTGATCCAGAACAGCTTCAACTACAGCTACGCGTTCCGCGAATGGCCGGTTGATAAGGAATACCGTGCACTGTACTCCGATCTGAGTGTGGCTGACTTCACTACTGCAGATACTGAGCGTTTCCTGCGCAACATGAACTATCAGTACAACAATGGCCTGATTGATAAAGAGTTCTATCTCCGCAGCGACGATAACAAGGTTAAAGCTGAATTTGTTGCCGGCAAGACAGGTACTTATGCAACCTATCTGACTAATAACGCTGACGTTTTCGCAGCTACTTTGGCTAACAATCCGGAAGCAGAATTCGCTGTAATCCCTACTTATGCATTGGTACCTGAAGGCAATAAGCCTCAGCAACGCGCATACTGGCCGTTTGGCTTCATCATGGGGATCAACTATGAAACCTCTGCTGAAGAACGCGCCGCAGTCTGGATGTACCTGGAATGGCTGAGCCAGCCGGAGAACCTGTTCAAGTTCCAGAACGGGGTAGAAGGCGAAAACTACACACTTGATGCAGAAGGCATTGCAGTGAAGAACCCTGATTTCAAAGGCGAATCCGTATTGGCACAGAACAACAACAAAGACTACTGGGCACTTGTAACTGAAATCGCTCAATATCCGGATGCCGAGAAGACACTGAAATCCAACATGCGTAACTGGTCACCAGCCGGTTATGAGTATCTGGCTGAAGATATGGTGAAATACTATAACGAAGCTGCTGAATTCCGTACACCGGACGCTATGTTCACCACTGTTCTTGAAAAAGTTAACGAGTATAAAGCGGATCTGAACTCCCTGTTCCAGGATCTGTACGTGAAGACTGTACTGGCTCCTGAAGCTGAGTTCGACGCAGTCTATGCTGAAGCCAAGGAAACCTTCCTGAACGCAGGCTACCAGGAAATCCTTGACGAGAAGCAGGCTGCGATCGACGCAGGCAAGTTCCGTTAAGATTAGAGTTTAGGACTAACTGAATAGAGCTATTAATGAAAAATCCCCGGCGGATCTCCACAGTAGTGGAGGTCTGGCGGGGATTTTGTGCTACTATAAAAAGTAAAATGAGCAAAGCTAGCAGGAGGCCCTGATAATGGAAGCCAAGGATGTTGCCTTAATAACCATAGTTCATGATCCGGCCGGTTTGATGATAGAACCACTGAAAGAAGCTGCAGCAGCAATTTCAAAGGTTTTTAAATATAAATACATAGCTGTTAGTGCGTTAACCTCCGCGGCTCTGATAGAGCTTCTTAAAGTCCATCATTTCGAAGTGTTTATTGTGGAGAAAAAGGGAGTGGCCGAAGCCCGGAGGAGTATACTTAGACAAATGCGGCCGTTCAGTCATGAGTACTATCATTACTGTGATTTAGACAGGCTCATTACCTGGATGTCAATGTACCCTGAGGAGATACCGGAAGTACATGGAGAATTAATGAAATACAGCTATTTGATACTGGGACGGACAGAAGCAGCCTTTGATTCACATCCTGCCGACTGGAAAGAAACAGAGTCGTTAACGAACAAAATGTTCTCGATGAAGTTTGACCGTTATGCAGATATTTGCGCAGGCTCCTGTGCCATGAACAGAGAAATGCTGTTACATTTATCTGAAACATCCAAATCAAAGATGACGGATGCCGAATGGCCGCTAATTGTACAAAAAAGCTGCGGGTTAGCTGAGGTGGGTTACATGGAAGCGGACGGATTGATGTATCAGGAGCTCAATAAATCGGGCATCCAAGGTGAACTTGAAGAATGGTATGCACGGGTGAAGCTTCTATATTACATCAGTGAGTCGATCATGGAGCACTAAGTCATGAAAGGAAGTGATCCTATCCTTATCATTCTGGTATTACTCATATTGTTAGTGATAGTCCAGACCGTGTATATCCTGCATTATAAAAGCCAGGTCAGGAATATCGGCAGCCAGCTGTCGTTTATTATGGAGCACCATTCATTCAAGTTTATTACAACCCAATTAAAGCCGCGGGAAATCAGCCATCTGGTTCGTGAATGCAATGCCCTGCTAGACCGTCAGCGGGCGGTCGATCAGCAGTTCAGCCGTAAAAATGAAGAGATGAATGCCACCATCACCAGTCTGTCGCATGATATCAGAACTCCGCTTACGGCACTGGGCGGCTATCTGCAATTAGCGCAGCGTTCACAAGATCAGCAGGACAAGGATCAGTACATTTCACAGGCCAAGTCGAGAATAGAGCAGATTATCAAGCTGGTAGATGAGCTGTTTTTATATACCAAGCTTCAAAATCCGGAGTATGTCTTTGAGCTCGAATCCTTTGACATTGTTGGACTGCTGAAGCGGAACCTGTTCACCTTCATTGATGATTTTTCAAGGGCTGGATGTGAACCTGAACTAAAGCTCCCGGAGCTGGCCGTACCTGTAATGGGGGATATCAGTGCCGCAGAGCGGATTTTTGCAAATATCATCAGTAATTATCTCAAGCATGGGGAAGGGCCGTTTACCGTTGCTTGTGAGGAAAAAGAAGATACGGTATGCATACGCTTCACCAATCAGCTGAAGGAGGGCAGCCGGGTTAATGTCGAACAGATTTTTACCCGTTTCTATAAAGAAGATCCTTCCCGTACCGTTCACTCTTCCGGGCTTGGCCTCTCTATTGTGAAAGCGCTGATGGGCAAGCTGGACGGACATACAGAGGCTGTATGCACAGAGCATACCTTTAGCATCAGTGTTGAATTCAAAAAAACAGTAAAGGAGCGTACACATGTGCGGTAACGGAAGCGGCAGGCGGATTCTGATCGTTGAGGATGATTGGCATATTAACGGGATCATCCGTGACGGCCTTGCATCAGCAGGCTTTGAGTGCACGCAGGCGTATTCGGGCAGTGAGGGGAAAATGAACCTGGCTGCTCAGGAGTACCACCTTATTGTGCTTGACCTGATGCTCCCCGGGTTATCTGGAGAGCAGTTCATGCATTATCTGCGGAAGGAGCTTAAGTCCGGAGTTCCGGTGATTATCCTCTCGGCCAAGGACGGGCTGGATCATAAGCTGAACCTGTTCGCACTGGGGGCCGACGATTATGTGACCAAGCCCTTTGAGCTCGAGGAGCTGATTGCCCGCATTCATGTTCATATTCAGAGAAATAACGCCGGTGAACCGGTTAAGACTTTCCGGCATAAAAATCTGCTGCTGGACACAGACACATACAGTGTGAACGTTCACGGAACGGCGCTTAATCTGACCAGGCAGGAGTACCGGATTGTTGAGCTGCTGGTGAAGAACCCGGACCGGGTGTTCACGAAGCAGGATCTCTATGAGCTGGCCTGGGATGAGCTGTATATGGGCGAGGACAAAACAATAACCGTGCACATCAGCAACATCCGCAGCAAAATCAAACCGTACGACAGTGAAGCTTATATCGATACGATCTGGGGAATAGGCTTCCGGCTGAGTAAATAAGCGGCTTTGACATTTCTTAACCTTTTATTGGCGATATCTTAGTTTCATCCTGTTAACCTGGTTGTAAGGAGGTGCGGGCCATGACTGATTGTATAATTGAATGCTGCGGACTTACCAAAAGGTATAAATCAAAAGCAGCCGTGCTGAATGCCGGGCTCAAAATATACAGGGGCGAAATTGTCGGGATCATCGGTAAAAACGGTGCAGGCAAATCGACCCTGCTGAAGATGATCTCCGGACTGGTGTATCCTACCTCGGGGGAGCTACATTTTTTCAACCGTGCGGCGGCCGGGGAGCAGTCTTTTTTTGAGCGGATGGGTGTGCTGATCGAGAACCCCGGACTTTACCCGAATACTTCGGGCTACGAAAATCTGAAGCTGCTGGCTATAGCCTACGGCCTCAAGGACAGTAAAGCCAGAATAGAGGAATTACTGCAGCTGGTGGGTCTGGACAGTAATAATACGACCAAAGTTAAAGGCTATTCCATGGGAATGAAGCAACGTCTGGGTATCGCAGTCGCTCTGCTCGGTAACCCGGATGTACTGATCCTGGATGAGCCGATTAACGGTCTTGATCCGCAGGGTATTATGGAGATCCGGCAGCTGATTCTGGAGCTTAACCAAAAGGGGCTAACGATCCTTATTTCCAGCCACATTCTGGAGGAGTTATCCAAAATAGCGACCAAGTATGCCATCATTCATCAGGGTGAAATTGTCGAGGTGATCTCCAGAGAGGACCTGCAGCATAAGTGCGAGGAGCGGATTGAGCTCAGTGTGGAAGCAGCAGAGGCGGCGATTCCTATTCTGGAGCGTGAGCTGCAGATCACGAAATATAAGGTGATTGACGGCCGGACTTTGTATGTATATGACACGGATATGCAAATCCGCCGGATTACGCAGGTGCTGGTTGAGCATGGAGTTATGGTGGATTCGATAGCGAGGCACAAGCAGAGCCTGGAGCAATACTTCCTGGAACGGACGGAAAGAGCGGGTGAACTTCATGCTTAATATTCTCAAAATGGATTTCTACCGGTTCCGGCGCAATAAAATCATGTATCTGCTGCTTCTGGTATTCTGTGGCTTCCAAATCTTCGGGATCTTTATGACAAAGCAATACGCTCAGGAGATGGAAAAAGGCGGTGTTTCCGTCAGCAGCCTGAATGAGAGTGATTTCATCCAATACACTATTTCGCAGCCGCCATCGTGGATGCTGATTTACATTGCGGTGTTCAGCATTTTTTTCTACACAAGCGAATTCAATTCAGGCTTCCATAAAAATTACATCCCGATGCACAGAGCCAGAGTCCACTCTGTCTGTTCAAAAATACTGGTTCTCGCAGCGTTTGTCGCTATGCTGTTCCTTACCATGCTCGTTGCAGACTGGATCGGAAGATCGCTGTTTTTTGACAATACCAGTCTTGGTGATCTTATGTACCTGATTAAGCTGCTGCTCAGCCAATTCATGCTGCACTGGGCGTTCTCCATTCTTATCCTTTATATCGTTATGGTCGTCAAAAATGTGCTGATCAGTCTAACCGCCGGATTCGTCCTGGCACTGAATGTGGTTGGGATGGCCTTGTCTGCACTGGAAGCTCTGGTTAACGGCCTACATCTGTCGCAGTATCTGCTCATTAACACCATTGTCCGGGTAAAAGACTTCAATAATATAAATGACGTTATCCATACGGCTGCGGTTGCGGTGATTGTTATTCTTATATTTGGCTTCCTTGCGGTCCGGTATAAGCTGCGGGAGGATCTGAGCTGAGAGGCTGAGGAATGAGGAGCGGGCAGGCCCGTACCTATTTCACCCGTACATGCACTTCTGGGCACTAACCCACATACAATAAAAGGACCATGAACCCGTAGTTCTCATCATAGACCGGTTTCATTGTACATGTGCGGGAGGTGTCGCCAAGTTGCCAGGGATCATAAGTACAATCGCGCTGCTGATTAAAGAGTTAACGCTGCTGGTGTCGTATGTAAGAAACAACGCTTTTCCACAACCACTCTCCGAGCAGGATGAAAGCAAATACTTAGGCATGATGGCTGAGGGAGATGCCAAGGCTAGAAATCTGTTAATTGAACATAACCTGCGGCTTGTTGCCCATATAGTCAAAAAATTCGACAATACAGGGGAGGACATGGAGGACCTGATCTCCATCGGCACCATCGGGCTGATCAAAGCCATCGAGAGCTACCGCCCGAATAAAGGCACGAAGCTCGCCACTTTTGCCGCCCGTTGTATCGAGAATGAAATCCTCATGCATTTGAGATCGCTTAAAAAGACCAAAAAGGATGTATCCCTGCATGATCCTATCGGGACGGACAAGGAAGGCAACGAGATTACACTGATCGATATCCTCGGTTCCGACGCAGATGATATTGTCAAAGAAGTGGATCTGAAGATCGAGAAGAGTAAGATATATCGTAATCTGGATATATTGGATGACCGTGAGAAAGAGGTAGTCGTCGGCCGCTTTGGCCTCGATACCGGCGGGGAAGAGCGAACGCAGCGGGAGATTGCGAAGGAGCTGGGGATTTCTCGGAGTTATGTTTCAAGAATAGAGAAGAGGGCACTGATGAAGCTTTATCATGAGTTTTATAAGGCGAAGCGGTGAGAGTATGGGGCTGTCTTTAGACAGCCTTGTTTGTATATAAAACGGATTTCTTCAATTTCCGGTTGAGCAGCAGGCTGATATCCTGCAACGCCTATTAACCCTCCTTATATTGCTTACTCACCTGCTGGATGATGAGAAGCATGTTAAATACCTCCTTATGCAAATCTTCGATAATATTTGTTCAGTTAGATGCCAGCAAAATTAAAAAGCTTGCAAGCCACAGTGGTTTGGTAAAGTTAAGATTAAAGCCACTCATTTTTTATTGATCCAATCAACGTTTGGAAGGGTTTGGGGGATTGATGTAGAAATATGTATTTATATGGAGTTATAAATGTCTACACATATATATCAGTAGATGGTGCAGAACAAACAATACATAAAAGTTTAAACGTGGAGGATGGAACCTATGCAGCAAGAAGAAGTGATTCTGGGAGCAAGAGCCCTGGGAGATCAGATTCCTAAAATCATGCCGACCTATGACATCATGTTAAGTCAGATCAGCGAAATAAGAGAAAAAGTGAAGCGGTTGGAATGCAGCAATAGAGACCAAAATACTGGAAAGCAGGTCTACATTAATACTATTGGCATATTTGGTCCTAGAGGCGCTGGGAAATCGTCCGCCCTATATACATTGAGAAGCAAAATGGACAGTAAATCCAGTATCCTGCTGCCCTTGATCGAACCAGATAATTTTGGTGAAAATACGAAGATCGTCGGATCGATTGTCGGTTTTTTAAAAGAAACAGGAGAAAATTTGCTGGAAGACTTAAAAAAGAGAGATTTGAAGTGTGATGAAAGGAAACATCTAATCGATAATTTAGCCGATTACTATAATGCGGGAATATACAAGCCCAATAATAAGCTGAAACAGCTGATCAATGATACGATTGAATATCACTTATATACCGAGAATCAATATCGGAATATCCTTACCCAGCATTACGAGGACCTGGCTGTTTATGTAAAAAACTCATCCCGTGTGCTCAGTCCGGACATTGCCTTCAAGAAGAAGTTCTATGAGCTGATCGATGAAATTATTCGCGTGAAGCAAGCATTGGACAATCCAAATGAACCAATATTAATCTTTATCTTTATTGATGATATTGACCTCCAGACCTCCAAAACAAGGGAGTTGATGGAGGCGTTATTGCAAAATACGGATCATCCCAATTTGGTTACAGTTCTGTCGGGAGACTACGATATATTGTTAGAATCACTGACGTTGGCATTGCTTGCGGACGAGCCCTTACAACAAGTCGGCTTAAATGCGTATGATTCATTAAAGTCACTGGATCATCCTTACAAAGGAAAGAGTACTGATCAAGGAGAGCTACTTACAATTATAAGGCGCAAGTCGGAGCTGGCACATGAATATTTAAAAAAAGTCATTCCATCAGCCAGAAGACATCAGCTGGTGAATTGGAATACGGAAACGATTCCGTACTTTTCATTTGGTCAGTATAGATTGCTGGATCGAATGGCTCAGTTGATGGGGGAACGGTCAATATTCAACTATGTGAACCCAAATAGTAAAAATGAACGTGATCGCTACTTACCGTTAAAGAAAAACTATATCGTATTTGATGAGAGACCGCGCGGGCTTGTGCATGCCTATTATAATTTGGTGCAACTGTTAAGTGACATTGAGAATAACAAGACAGTTTTATTCGAATCTGTCAAAGTCTTTGTAGACACGCTGATTCTTTCCAATACGAAATTGCTTAAGCATCAGCAATGGCTGTTTGAGCAATTTTTGCAGTGGGGGAGTGATGAGAACTCTACTAATATAAATTACTCCGCTTGGAACAAGTATGAGGATGAAAATAAAGATAAAGCAGACTTAAGTTTACAAATATTTATAGTTGCAGAAATTGCCAAGGAATTATTGCCTAATGTGAGATATGAAGTGGGGACGTTTACAGCGTTTAAAGACAAATTGTTTGAGGATTTCATTGGAGGAAATAAAGGGAGTAAAGATGATGTTTATTATTATAGACATAGATTATACCATCTGATGCGCGCCTTAGTGTTACATACAGATGTACCTGAGGCAATGTTCATGATAGAGTACCTTTCGAAATCTGCATATGATCCATACTATTACGAGTACGAGTACACGAGTAATAATAACAGAAGGGGAAGAGATCGGTTTGTAGTGGAGTGTATAGCCCAATTGCAAGAACAGTACCCTTCCGTATTTAGGCCACTTTATTACAAAGCTCAGAATGAAAAAAATGACGAAGTCAATAAAGCACTCAATATTTTACATGATCTGTGCAACATACCTCCAGAGTATGAAGTAACAGAGCGTGTATTTGAAGAAGTGCTGCGAAATTTCAACTTTCAGAAAACTCAAGATAGTATAAGTGATGACGAAATTAAGAGGATGTTATTTATCAATAGCCTAACCCTCATTAGAGAAATGCAACATGAGGACTCTACTGGAAGTACGCATGGTGATTTGAATAGTAGTATAACTGTTATAACAAAAGATCAAAATAACATTTTGGCAAAAGCATTGGTATCTACTGCTAAAAGGTTATCTGAGAATCCAGGAACCAAATTGTCTAAGAGTGTAACCCAAACTATTAATAATAGGATGAATATATTCGGAAAATACATATTTAGTAAGCTTAAGGAATCAAATATTACGGTGCAGATTGATATGACTGTACCATTAAGCGAGGCATATAAAGAATTTGGAGATGGATATTCTGGTGATGGAAACACTATTTACAATAAATGCAAATACATTGTATTTGAATATCTTTATCGATATGATAATCGCATCTATATTAATTTCGAGAATTATATAAAAGTAATGCAAAGCCTGCTAAAACTAGCAACAAATAACCGTGCATGGTATGGACGAAGTGAAGCTAGAAATTTGTATAATTCTTTGCGATACTCCTCGATTATAGCTGAACGTAATCAGAATACTTCTGAGGAGAATATGAATTCATTTTTTACCGGTAATGATAAGCTCATTTTGAATTTATATTATCAATATTATGCTGGTACACAAACATTTTCAGATGATCAAGTTTATGAGAATGCGAAGGCTGGCATTAGAGCAAAACTGGATGAGGCCTTTAACTATATCAAAGTCCAAACCGAGATCGAACTCAGTGAGTTTGGTTTTAACTTAGATGAGGCAGAAGAACAACCGGAATCCCGCGGTGAAGCCGAATGATTTCCAAAATTAACCTTCTAATCAACATCTCATTGTTTCCCATTCAGAATCTTAAGTTTTATGGTCAGCAGGATCTTGTGCAGGCTTTGGATTATACGGGAACTGGAAGTCTGGCCAAGAAAAAGCGGGAGAATGCGCACAGCGGCATTCGCAGCAAGCTGTATGCAGAGATTCTTAGTAAGACCGAGCCAAATAGTTTGGATGAAATCAATCTCATGCTGCAAAAGTTTTACCCCATGTTTTGCAGTGAGAAAGAGGCTGAACGATGCGGCTTCAAATCGGCAAATTCAGAAGAAATCAGAGTGTATTTTATCGAGAAAATGTTGTACCAGCATTATTTTTATATATTAGAAGAGTTCTCAAATGCGTTATTGTCTTATCGTGACGGAGATGTCATCTTCAAGTATTGGAAAAATGACGCGAATAAGGATAAGCAGTGGAAGTTCATTGATTTTATGGAGAAGTTCAAGGGGCAGGACAAAGTGCTCTTTTTTCATGCTTTTAGCCGATTTATTCCGGTAGATCTGCTGGTCGCTGTGCACCACTCCAGGAATAACATTCACGATCCTATACAGCTTCACGAATTTTACCAGCACATCAATCTTGCGGACGCACCGCTAGACGACATCCTTGCCAGAGGAGTGGCGGAGAATCACGTGCATGCTTCAGCTGCATTCAACTTCTCAATTCTGTGGCAAAGATTGATGAACGGGTTATATCCGTCGGAATATTTCAGGAAATTTACAACGACTCATTTTGCTGCCTCCCCACAGGTGCATGAATACATATGGACTGCACGGCTGCTGCGGTTGGTGATGTCTCTGTATTTAAAAGACACTTACGCCGGTTATTCTCAATCCATGTATGAATGGATCAAAGACAGCTTTGAAGGTGAGCCTGAAACGTGTAAACTGTTGCTTGATCTATATGAGAATAAAGACAGCCGGTTTGCTCGATTGGACCAACTCCAGGAAGCCATCGAGCGTGTAGAGATTGCTTTTTTGGGGGGAGCGAAGGAGAAGTATCCTGATTTTATAGACTGGATTTTTCCGCAATTTCAATATATTAAGACTTACGGAGAAAATATCTTTCTGCACCAAGTGATGGCCTACAAGCGCAAGCTGGAGGATAAGGTTGGTTCTTCGAGTCATTATGAACAATTCTTCCGTCTGTTCTTTATGTACATCTCTATAAAGAATGAATTTTATCAGCAAGTCACACAGCCTTCAGTTCTGCATGGCTTGGATTTCTTTAGAGGTTATTTTGGCCGGGCTACAGATGGAGTAAAAGCAGATCAAGCTTATTACACGATTATGCTGCGGTCACTGTTTCAAAACAGATATTTGCAGAAGATCGAACTCCGGATTTCAATCATGGATAGCGAAACTAAGAACAGGACGAAACTGCTTCATATCCTAGAATCGTATAGACAAATTCTTGTTGATGATTTTAAGGTGAAGGATGATCCAAATTCGGAATTTCCATTGTTGGGCATTGTGTATCATTTAATCAAACGGCCGGATAATGTGGATAAGGACAGCTCGTGGTTTGATGAAGCGCGTGACCATACACTAAAGAAGCTTTATTTCGGTGAGCATCAAGAAACTTACATTAAACAAGTGCAGATGTTACAACAGCTTCGTAAAACTGTCCCGATGGCCACAAATTTTATTGTTGGGCTGGACGCGGCGAGTGTAGAGAACTATACGCCTGTTCAAGTATTTGCGCCTGTATTTGAGGAAGCACGGGATAGTCAGTATGACTCATTGAGGATTGTTGACCCGGAAGGGAACGTTCTGCCTAGACAAAGCTTATTCTTCACGTTTCATGCAGGCGAAGAATTCCGCCACTTGAATTCGGGTTTGAGACGTATGGATGAGGTCATTGATTACTGTAAACTGCATGCCGGGGATCGGCTAGGGCATGGAATCGCACTGGGAGTGGATATTGAGGAGTGGGTTCGAAGAAATCCGATCGTCATTATGCCCCGTGGTGAATATCTCGACAATTTATTATGGATATGGGGAGTATACAGCAGTACAACCCAGCTACGGACAGAAACATTGGTTTATTTGGAGAAACAGATTGATGAAATGGCAGACTGTATTTTTAGCGGCAACGTTTCTGCTGGTAATCTTCGCATATCCTCTCTTTTTAAAACATACAAAAGGCGCTTCAAGAGAATAAAAGACGAAGTACAAAAGGCTAACTTTAAAAAGGAAAACCCTGAAAATCATCTGTTTTTATGCTATCACCAGGAAAGCACTTTAACTAAAATGAATGAACCCATTTATGTGGATATGAATGCAATCGAGAAGATGATGATTAAAGATATGCAAGATTATCTGGTTCACAAAATTTCCTTAAGCGGCATTGTTATTGAGGTGAATCCCTCCTCCAACGAAGCAATCGGAGAAATAGACTCGCTGTTTGGCAATCAGCTGTTCAAAGTTCAGTCCGCTGAGAATCGGGATTTATCTAATATTATAGTGAATATAAACTCTGATGACCCTATGGTCTTCAACACGAATGTCAGTAATGAATTGGTATACATGTATTATGGGATGCTGCAGCAAGGCATTGGAAGGGAGGCTGCCCTCGATTGGATTGAGAAGCTTAGAAGGTCAGGCATGGAGACATCCTTCATCAGAGGGACCCGGAGCCGGGCACAATATTTGCGTATTCTGAATATGACAATTGAGGCATTAAAAGATCCGTATTATTGTTAGCAGTGAAATAGCAAAGAAGGAGAGTCTGCACACTGTGGAGAAAGTACTGAATTACCTTTTTGATTTTATTGGGATATTTATACCGGGTGTTACGTTCTGGCTTTTCCTCTGGCTGACAACAGGTCTGCTTCTTCCTATGGACAGCTTACAAACTCTTGTGAACAAGCTTTCGAACAAACCAATGCTGCTGGCAGACACATCTTACCCTTTTGTCCAGGCTATTGTTTCTCGTGAAGCTTTTATTCTTGTTTTAGTTATTATCGTTTGTTATATTACCGGAATTGTTTTTTTCGAAACGCAGAAGTTTGGGAGCAAGGATCAACAGAATGAACAGGACTTTAGTGATGTGAACAAGGAAAATATAAAGCTGGTTACATTCATCAATGAAGAGCTGCAATCGCAAATGAAAGTAGACTGGACTTCCGTGGTCGGCAAGAACAAATGGATTGTTTATTACCGATGGGCAAATATACTAAGTTCCAATTCTTCTGATAGATCAAATTTGCAGTTGATGCTGGCTAAAACTATTCTTCATCGCTCGCTTATGGGCGTGTTCAGGTTGCTGAGTTGGATCGTTTGGATATCGGTTCTGCTTGCGTTTGCAGGGGATGTTCTTCGGTCGAATGCCACTATAGCAAATTCCGCCTATTACCTAATTGTAGGGATGTGTGCATTTTTGGTGTATAAATGTTTTTTATCCAGTTTTTTTACTGAGACTAGTGAGGAACACCGAAAGCTTTTGCACAACGAATCCATACTTGTACTGTCAAAGTATTATCTAGCGAAAAAGGAATCGTAAGCTTAATACGTATTTAAAATGAAAAAGCATTGCTTCTCCGGATGGAGGATAGACAGTGCTTTTTTAATAGAACGTCATTTACATTTACCGGAAACTGTGTCCGCTGTTTCTTTGGAAATAAAAAAGAGGTATATACATTAATGCGGTCGTTTTAATAAAACTATTCTTGTAAAATAAATTTTTTGGAATATGCCATATAACTTAATTTTTAAGTGTAAAAAAATAAACCTCCCAAGTATGCGGGAGGTTTATTTGCTATACAAAATGTAGAGACTCGCCAGAGTCGATCGGGAGCCATTGCCTGTTGAAGAATGTAGAGCTTAAATCGGCATAATACGTAGTAATAGGTAGGCGACATTTTAATAATGAACCGATGTGCATGAAAGAAAGATGATAAATATCTTGAATTATTGCTTCGATCGGTAGCGATCCCTTTTTCTTGATAATTTTAATCGGTTGTGCTGTGCCGACACGTGGATGAGGATTTGTGGCGATAAGATATGCCGACTCATCTTTAAGATAACACAGCCCTGGCTTGGTCTCCCAACCTTGCTTACCGACAGTTAGAGCCATGCGGCGATTCGTTTTCTTGATGATCTCAACCATGTCATATTGTACACCCAAACTATTCATTACTTCGTTTAGACTATTTAAATCTTCTCTACAAAAACCATCCCGGTGAAAAGTAATATGCTTTGGTCTTTCATTGTAATGTTGCAGATATTGGTCTATCGCTGAATATACAATTTGACACATAGTTTCATGACGGATTTTTTCACCGGCCTCATTAGAGGTATTTGCCTTGCTAGACAATACTCTGCCGTCCTTTCCTACGACCTGTACAATCCCTGTAGAGTGTCTACCAGCTTCATGAGATACATCCAACCCAATAAAACAATCAGATGATAGAGATGAATTTAAGATCCAGGGTTGAATGCCGGATTTAGAATAAAGTCCTAACAATAAATTGCCTAGAATGTAATCATTAGCTTTTTGAAGAGTTTCTATAGTTATGAACTGAGTTGGTACTGAAGAATTTCCTCCGAATTCTTTCTTTACCGAATCATACCACATGCCTGAAATATTCTCTGGGATTATTACAAGAGTCAACTCTTTAAACGAATTTTTTGTAAGCTCCTTCAGTAGGATGGCAAGTTGGTGTGGATTTGTGAAATCTATTGGTTTGTTCCGATATTCTCCTGATTTTTTTAAGATTGATAATGGTACACCCCATTTATGGGATAGCGCTTGTAATTTATCATTAAATTCAGTTATCACATCGAGTTTTGAATCTATCAATTCCGGGTAAACAAGTAAATTTATTGATAAAGGTCTTGAGGCTATTACACCGCCCTTATCAAGTCCATATTTAAGCTGTGTTTGAGTAACATTTTTTCCGAATTGAAGATTAGGATTTGACAACTCTAATATTTCATACCCAGCTTGTTGGACTAGGAGCTTTTGTCTATTAAATTTAATTTTATCAGTGCGTGCTAATATTTTTTGTATTTCATCCAGCAATGTCTTAATTTTTTGATTTGCGTTTTGTTTAAAAATTTCTGATGTTTGACGCATTACATTAGAAGGAAGCGACTCGAAAGTAAGTTCTTTTTGTAGCATAGCTGGTGCGTAAGCAATGCGAGATCCATTAAACGCTTTTAGATAGACAACAGGCATACTCTGTTCAAGTTTATCAACTTTCCAAGCTTGCTTTCGTTCTTTAGAAAAATAATTAACAACAGATTGATTAAGTTCTGGAATTGAATCATTGATTGTAGAATTGGAGATCTCCACAAACTCATAATGCAGATTGTTATATATATCAATTACTCGATCGCCTTTAAAAATTGCATTTGATTTCATTAGATCATATACCGATTCATATGTACGATAGCTATGATTTAAATCAAAACCAACGGTAATTTTACCCGTGTAATCTACATTAACATCACATTGTATAACCCTGTGTATTGAAATATTTTCTACGACTTTTTCAGCTTTTAACCAGGTGAATTTCCGACTCCCAGCAGCAATTTCTTTTTTAGGTTGAACGCTTTCTATAGTTCTTAAAAGTAATCGTTCTAGTATAGCTCTTTCTGCTAAGATGCTGGGATTAATTGGGCGGTATTCATGCTGAATGAATGTGTATTCACCCCAATTTTCAATGGGTTGCCAGCTTGCAATATATTGATCATAAAAATCGATAATGAGCGATCTGTTCAATTTTCTAAGATCAAAACAAGCATTTCCGTTTTCTTTATGCTGTTCAAATACATTACGCACTGGTAGCGTATAAAAATGAATATCTAGAGTATCTGTATTAGTGTCTGATTCCCATTCTGTAAGTACGTAGTGTGTTAGTGGTGTATTCATAATCTGTTCTGTTCACTCTCCCTATTGTCCTATACCGCAATATCTATATGGCATATTTTAACTATACAATATATCCCATGCGTCATCTACAAGCATCTTGGAATAAGACTTCTAAGAAAACAAGATGATCTTACATCGCATCGTGTCCACAACCTCAAAAAATTCGACAATACAGGGGAGGACATGGAGGACCTGATCTCCATCGGCACCATCGGGCTGATCAAAGCCATCGAGAGCTACCGCCCGAATAAAGGCACGAAGCTCGCCACTTTTGCCGCCCGTTGTATCGAGAATGAAATCCTCATGCATTTGAGATCGCTTAAAAAGACCAAAAAGGATGTATCCCTGCATGATCCTATCGGGACGGACAAGGAAGGCAACGAGATTACACTGATCGATATCCTCGGTTCCGACGCAGATGATATTGTCAAAGAAGTGGATCTGAAGATCGAGAAAAGCAAGATATATCGTAATCTGGATATTCTGGATGACCGGGAGAAGGAAGTGGTGGTTGGCCGCTTCGGCCTGGACACCGGCGGGGAGGAGCGGACACAGCGGGAGATTGCTAAGGAGCTAGGAATCAGCCGCAGTTATGTATCGCGGATTGAGAAAAGGGCGCTGATGAAGTTGTATCATGAGTTTTATAAGGCGAAGCGGTAACCGATTTAAAGAGTAATATTCGTTAATAAAAGGTCCTTTACTTAGCGACTTGTCTACGGATGAGTTGCTTTTGTTTTTTAGAAGTGGAATTTAGAAATCACATGCATTGCAATTAGGGGACTTTATTATGGCAACATACAAAGAAATATTTGATCTTCATGTTCAACTGCTCCATATATACGAAAAGAACGAAACGCATCAGGGAGCAAATCAGAAGCAAATTAATTATTTTAAGAAACAACTTCTTCTTACAGAAGATATAGTTCAGCGAATTTTTGTGTTGAACCAACTCATAAAGATCCATGAGAAGGGAAGGGAGCAAATTGTTAAGTAGTGTTCTGAAGAATACTTCGAATAAGCGATTATCAAAAATAGCTTAGGGGTAGGGACCGCACCGAAAAGTGGTTACTTATTTCCACTATTCGTGATAATCCAATAATCATAGAAGGAACGCATCGTATCTACCGAGTCCTGGCTGTCCTCTGCTACCCTCGCAGTAGAATACATCATTAAGATTGTTTTTATCATGGGGTCAATAAACCTTCCGCCCAAGATAGCATAACTCTTAAGTTGTGATCAAAAGTCACTTTACAGGGGAGGTATGAAGCTCGCCACGGATGCTGCCAGATGTATCGAGAATGATGCACCCCCGGTAATTGAAGAAACCCGTAAAGACATATTCCTGTACGACCGGATTTTGACAGACAAAGAAGAAAGAGCAACTTATCTGAGGATAAGTTGTTGCTGTTTGACATGTAGTTATTCATTGAGGACATTAGGATGACAAACAAAGAATTATAGAGTCTGCATTTTCAATTAACGGAGGATCGGCAGCAGCGCTAAAATACTACATATTGTAACATCTGTGCCGATTCTCTACTGATAAAGTAACATGCTAAGCGTTAGCTGAAGCGATTTGGACTCTGGAAAGTATTGTTTCGGCTGCAATTTGCAGAGCTTCAACTTTGTCTATACGTTCCCATGGCACATCCAAGTCATTCCTGCCAAAATGTCCGTATGCAGCTGTTCTACGATAGATTGGTTTGCGAAGATCCAGCATTTTAATAATGCCTGCCGGGCGAAGATCAAAGAGACCCTTGATCAACTCGACGATTTCATAATCGGGAATTTTTCCGGTTCCGTAAGTATTTATCATGATTGATACAGGCTTTGCCACACCGATTGCGTAGGCAATTTGAATTTCGCATTTGTCGGCCAGGCCGGCGGCAACGATGTTCTTGGCGACATACCTTGCGGCATAAGCTCCGGAGCGGTCCACTTTGGTCGGATCCTTCCCGGAGAAAGCTCCGCCGCCGTGTCTTGCATAACCGCCATAAGTATCGACAATAATTTTACGTCCGGTTAGACCGGCGTCACCTTGCGGACCTCCGATAACGAATCTGCCTGTCGGGTTGATGAAAATATTGGTGGATTCATCCAGATATTCCGAAGGGATGGAATGCTCAATAACAAAGCGTATCATATCCTGTCTGATTTGCTCCAATGTAACGTTCGGGTCATGTTGGGTTGATATTACAACCGTATCGATGCGAACCGGCTTGTCTTGCTCATATTCAACTGTAACCTGTGTTTTGGCATCAGGACGTAAATAAGAAAGCGTCTTGGTCTTGCGCAATTCAGTTAGTCTTCTGGCAAGTTTATGTGCCAGCATGATGGGCATCGGCATGAATTCCGGGGTTTCGTTGCAGGCAAAACCGAACATAAGACCCTGGTCACCTGCCCCGATCATCTCCAGTTCATCCTCTTCCATTCGTCCTTCCTTAGCTTCCAAGGAAACATCTACTCCCATAGCTATATCGGGGGATTGTTGATTTATAGCTATCAGTACTGCGCTGCTATCACAATCAAAACCGAGTTTTGCCCGTGTATAGCCAATATCGCGAATAGCACTGCGAACAATTTGCGGATAGTCGATCATGGCCGAGGTTGTAATCTCACCGGTCACCAGTAAGAGACCTGTAGATGTCGCTGTTTCACAGGCTACCCTTGCATTTGGGTCCTGTATCAGAATTGCATCAAGTATAGCATCTGAGATTTGATCGCACATCTTATCCGGGTGACCTTCGGTCACAGACTCGGATGTAAATAAATGACGGTCTTCCACAAATATCATTCCTTTCGACGAGGAAATATAAAATTTAACAATAATCCCTGTGATTGTAACATAGCGTCTATTATAATACTATATATGTAACAAAATAGATAAATATGTATAATGAAATATGAAATGGTTGAAAAGTATATTAATTTCTATAACTATCATTTCCATGTAGAATGAAAAAAATGGATTAAATTGATATAATCGAAAATAAGTTCATTGAAATGTATAAAATTACCTGATACTATTTATGTAATATATAATATATAGTTCCATATTAGTAAGTTGAAAGCAAGTTGGCGATTGTAATTCACAACAAAATATACTTTTAATTTTTGAAGAATATTTAAAAGACTGCTGTCAGTTGAACTTATTTGAGGAAGTGTTGATTATTGAATGAAAAAGTGGAAGCAAGGACATTTGATCTAGATGACAAGGCATGACGTATTTCGTGCGAACCCTTATGTCTGATTTTCTGTTAATGGAAAGAGAGGATGCTGAGTTTACTTCCAGCATTTACGTTGGCCATTTCGAAGATATACAAATGTTAGAGGAATACCCTATTTGGCATTTTGAGGAGCGGAAACGGTTTGAGGCTTATCAATTTCCTGTAAGGCGTGAGTCTTACATTATGGGCAGATACGCAGCAAAAAAAGCCATCATGAAAGCAGTAAATGATTTAGCTGGGTTTTTGGATGAAATCTGGATTTCTGAAGGCATCTTCCATTTTCCTGTGGTGGTTAATCCTAATATTCAAAATTTAAAAGTGAGTATTTCTCATAGCGGGTCGTATGCAGCGGCAATTGCATTTCCAGAACAACATCCTATGGCTATTGATATTGAGATGATGGACAGGTTTCAAGACAAGGAGAAGACAGAAGCAATCAGAACCCAAATGACTTCTCTCGATCTATCCTGGCTGAAAGCTTATCCACGGCAAACTAATGAAATACTTGGTTTATTATGGACAGCCAAAGAGGCATTATCCAAAGTACTCATGACAGGACTAATGACATCCTTTGCTTTATATGAAATCAACAACATCGCATATCTTTCCGGCTACTTTATTAGCAGCTTTACACATTTTCCGCAATACAAAGCGGTTACATTTTTTATTCATAATTCAGTGATTTGTTCAATTGTTATTCCCAATAAAAGTTCGTTGAAACAACATCTCTTCTAAGGTGGGGATCTCAATTACTGCCACTTATGATGTACATACACTAAAAGTTGAACATGGGATTTTTAAGAATTTCTGTTACATCATTATCGATAAAGTAACCCGTATGACGGCCATAGTGGATCCTGCCTGGGAGTTGGACAAAATTGAGCAGCGATTATTACAAATCAACGCTTCGGTTGCGGCTGTTTTACTGACCCATACCCATTTTGATCACGTGAACCTTGTTCCTGAGTTGGAGAGACGTTACTATCCTAGAGTATATTTGTCGCGAGAAGAAGCTGAAAGCTCTGGCTATAATTGCAGCAACCAGGTTCTATTAGAAGATAACCAGTCTTTTTATTTAGGGCAAACTTTGATTAGATGCTTGTTAACACCAGGACATTCGGAGGGCAGCATGTGTTACCTTTTAGAGGATTGTCTTTTCACAGGAGACACTGTATTTATCGAAGGATGCGGGATTGCCGAAGCGCAAACAGGAGCGGCTGGAAGACTATATAACAGCATACAGAAAATAAAACAAAATGTTGATCAGACAGTACAGATATATCCCGGACATTCTTTTGGAAAGTCTCCCGGCTATCCATTATCTTATTTGTTGGAGAATAACATTTATTTTTTGCTAGAAACAAAAGAACACTTTGTTCAGTTTCGTACTCGTAAAGGTCAAAAGGGAATCTTTCGTTTTCAATAAAAGCCACTGCGGAGGTTATGAATTTGACTAGGCTAACTACCTTCTTATTCTCTGGTCAGGGCTCGCATTATCGGCGTATGGGTGAGTCTTTATTCAGAAAAAATAAAATATTTCAGCATTCTATGCTGGAGATGGATAACATTGTGAAGACAATGACGGGCTTTTCTGTAGTTGACAAACTATATAATAATGATCAAATTTCCGAACCATTTGAAAGACTGCTTGAAACGCACCCCGCTATATTTATGGTTGAGCACGCTCTTCAGTATACACTTAGGCAGAGTGGAATTATCCCGGATGTGGTTGTTGGTGCCAGCATGGGGGAATACGCTGCTGCAGTATCAGCAGGAGTATTAGAGCGTGATGATGCCCTAAAGACATTGGTTACAATGGCTCAACTAACAGAATCCTTCTGTAGTAATGGCAGAATGCTAGCGGTTTTCACTAATTCATGCTTCTTCTATGAGGGACAGAACATTTTTGCGAATAGTGAACTGGCAGCGGTGCATTTCGATGATCATTTCGTTGTTACGGGAGATAAATCAACAATTGAACAAATAGAGATGGAACTGGACTCAAGGCGGATTATGCATCAGTTATTGCCTATAAACTATTCTTTTCACTCATCCAAAATGGATGTGATTCAACAAAAATTCCTGTCGTTCCTGAAGAAACTACCTATTCATAGCGCAGACATCCTTTTCTATTCATGCGAGAGTGGCGGTGAATTACCGGTTATCACACCGGAACACTTTTGGGATGCTGTACGTAAGCCTATCCAGTTTGAAAAAACCATCAAAGAGCTCGAAGCTTACTATTCCTGCAATTATATAGACGTGGGACCCGCAGGAACACTCGCAGGTTTTGTTAATAAACTGATTTCCCTACCCTCATTATCTGTTTGTCATCGTATTATGACCCCTTTCCATCATGATGATCTTCAACTCGAACAAATCTTAAATAAACAACGAGAGGAGATACAAAAGCCTATGCTAGCATATATTTTCCCTGGACAAGGTGCACAAAAAGTAGGAATGGGGGCAGACCTGTTCGACTTTTTTCCTGAAAAGGTGGCAAGTGCGGACAGGATTCTTGGTTACTCTATTCGTACTTTATGTTTAGAGGATCCGGCCCGGCAATTGAATCAGACAGAGTACACACAGCCAGCTCTTTATGTGGTTAATGCATTGCATTATGAAAAAACTATACGTGAAACCGGTAGATATCCTGATCTTGTGGCAGGCCATAGCTTGGGGGAATATAATGCACTGTTGGCAGCTGGAGTTTTTGACTTTGAGACAGGTCTTCAACTGGTCCAAAAACGTGGTCAATTAATGAGCCGTATGATGGGTGGTGGGATGACCGCGATTGTTGGTTTAACGGAAGAACAAGTCAATGATATTTTACATAATCATAATCTGGGTTCAATTGACATTGCGAACTTGAATGCGCCAACGCAAATCGTTTTGGCAGGTCCAAAACAAGACATGGAGCTAGTTCAACAACTATTTGAAAAAGCAAACGCAGAGTTAGTATTGCCACTAAGAGTCAGCGGCGCATTTCACTCTCGTTATATGTCAGAAGCTCGGACGGAGTTTGAAATTTTTCTTAAGTCAAAACCTTTAAGCGAACCACAAATCCCCGTAATTTCTAATGTTACAGCACGTTATTATAATTCCGGAACAATCAGAGACTTATTAGGCGAACAACTAACGAATCCTGTGAAATGGACCGAATCAGTCAGAGTTTTACTGGGGATGAACGATCCGCAGATTATTGAGATAGGGCCGAGTCTGGTGCTGACCAAACTTGTAGAAAAAATAAAAAAAGAAGCTACGCCGATCATTTTAGATAAAGAGCCATTACCAATATATGCTCCAGAACATGAAAAATCATATAACAATGACAATTCATCTACTTCGGGTACTCCCAAAAAGATCATGAGACACATGATTCAAGCCGAAGCTTTAGGTGACCCATCATTCCTTAAGGAGTATGGGGTAAAGCTGGCATACATAACCGGATCTATGTATAAAGGGATTTCTTCAGAACAAATGATAGTACGGCTTGGCAAAAATGGCTTGCTCGGATTTTTTGGTTCGGGAGGTCTGGGTTTGGAACGTGTAGAACAGGCAATCCGGTACATTCAAAATGAATTGCGATCAGGGGAACCTTTCGGCATGAATATCGTGCACAACCCTTCCAATTCGTCATTTGAAGAAGACACAGTGAATTTATATATGAAACACGGCATTCGTTTTATGGAAGCCTCTGCCTTTATGAGTATAACTCCAGCATTAATCTTGTATAGAGCAAAGGGGTTACGCCGTCTGGAGAACGGTGAAGTTTTGGTTCCTCGTAAGCTTATAGCAAAAGTTTCTCGTCCAGAGGTGGCAGAAGCATTTATGAGGCCGGCTCCAGAGCAGCTGGTCGATAAATTACTGGCTGAACAGAAAATATCCTGGGAAGAAGCTGCATTGTTGCGGAATCTGCCAATGGCTGACGATATCTGTGTTGAAGCAGACTCAGGCGGTCATACGGACCATGCCGTTGCGCTAACTTTATTTCCATCTATACAGCGTCTGAGGGACGACTTAATGAATGAATATAATTATTCCAAAAACATTCGGATTGGGGCCGCTGGTGGTATCGGCACACCAGGGGCCGCGGCTTCAATGTTTATGATGGGAGCGGATTTCATACTAACGGGTTCCATTAATCAATGCACAGTAGAAGCAGGCACAAGTGATGTGGTTAAGGATCTGCTGAATCAGATGAATGTACAAGATACTGATTCAGCTCCGGCCGGTGATATGTTTGAAATCGGTGCTAAAGTGCAAGTTTTGAAAAAAGGGCTGTTTTTTCCCGCTCGAGCCAATAAATTATATGATATTTATCGTCATCATGATTCCATTGAAGATCTAGATGAAAAACTGCAGCTTCAATTACAAAATCGCTATTTTAAACGCAGTTTCGAAGAGGTTTACCAGGAAGTGAAGGCTTATCATACACATGAAGAGATTGAGAAGGCAGAACAAAATCCAAAACATAAGATGGCCTTAATCTTTAAGTGGTACTTTGCATATTCCACTCGAATAGCAATGAGCGGAGAAACGGAACACAAGGTTGATTTCCAGGTTCATTGTGGTCCAGCCCTTGGAGCATTTAATCAATGGGTAAAGGGTGGCCTCCTTGAATCATGGAGAAACAGACATGTTGATGAAATAGGCATACATTTAATGAACGAAACGGCTAACTTGTTGTCTGAGCGATTGTTGGAATTCACTTCAGTACAGCAGGTAATAGCAGGGGGGGACTGATATGGCAAAAGAAATAGCAATCGTAGGGATGGCGGGTCGTTTTCCCGGAGCAGAAGATTATAATTCATATTGGAACAATCTTGTTGCGGGCGTGAATTCTATTAAAGAAATCCCCCGTGAGCGTTGGAATATAAACCAATATTATTCGCCTCAAATTGAAGCCAATAATAAAAGCATAAGTAAATGGTGCGGCATTATCGATCGAGCGGAATATTTCGATAATGCCTTCTTTAGCATATCACCTCGTGAAGCCAAAAATATGGATCCCCAGCAGCGGCTGCTTTTAGAGGAAACGTGGCACTGTATTGAGGATAGCGGTATTTCCTTGAGCGCATTAAAGATGAATAAAACTTCAATTTATGTAGGTGTTATGACAGGAGACTACCGGCAGAAAATTACGGGACCGGAATATGATGTTGACAGCTATGCCAGCCTTGGTAACTATGAGGGGATGTTAGCAAATCGTCTTTCGTATGTACTTGGATTGACTGGTATTAGTTCAGTAATTAATGCTGCCTGTGCTTCATCTCTTGTAGCCATCCATGAAGCTAAGAAGGCACTGCAAAACGGAGAATGCAGATATGCAATTGCCGGAGGTGTAAATCTAAACCTGCATCCATGGAAATACATCTCATTCTCAAAGTCAAGGATGCTTAGTCCAACAGGTCAGTGTAAGACATTTGACAAAGAAGCTGACGGATATGTTCCCGGTGAAGGAGTTGGGGTATTGCTTCTTCAGCCTCTTGACGCAGCTCTTCGTGAAGGCAATCATATCTACGGTCTCATAAAAGGCTCTGGTGTCAATCACGGGGGACGGGGGTTATCTATAACTGCTCCATGTGTAAAAGCACAGAAAGAAGTAATTCTGGCCGCTTATCGGGATGCGGAGATAAGTCCTGAAACGGTTACATACTGGGAAGCTCATGGTACGGGAACCTCACTTGGTGATCCGATTGAAATTGAAGCTGCAAGTCAGGCGGTAAGAGCGTACTCAGAGAAAATCGGCTACTGCAGCATTGGTTCTGTCAAGACGAATATTGGTCATCTTGAAGCTGCAGCAGGTATTGCCAGTGTTATCAAGGTGCTGCAGATGATGAGACATGGCTTAATTCCCGGGATGCTGAACCTTCAGCACATCAACCCCCTGATCAATTTTAGCCGGACACCATTCGTGCCAGTGCAGAAACTGACAAATTGGACAAGGCAAGCACCATCTGATCCCCTACGGGCAAGTGTAAGTTCCTTCGGTTTCGGAGGGGTGAACTCACACTTGATTCTTGAGGAATATATCGAAATGCCCGGCTTAAATGTTAAGGTTATTGATAATATGCCTGAGCTGTTCACCATTTCTGCTTCTAATGAGGACGGATTAAAGCGACAGGTGGCCAAGTGGGAAACCTTTGTTGCAAGTGAAGAGTATGAAACCACATCGTTAACTAACATCTGCCGGACCCAATTGCTGGGCCGCCAACACTACTCACTTAGAAACTGCAAGTGGGTAAGGAATAAGGATGAATTAGCGTCTTTCTTGAAGGTTGCAGCACAAACTGCCACTAAAAATAATCCAAAGCCGTGGGCACTTAAGATAGGACAAATCATTTTTTGCGGATATCATGATCTGAATGGATGGGATACCGAGAAGAAACAACTAAAAGAATTACTAAATTCTGTTGGTGGACATGCATTATGGCGGCGGTTTCAGATGCACCCTTGGCCGGAAAAATATAATTTTGTCTTTTCAGCCTTGGTCGGGTGCAAATGGATTCTGAAATTGCAGAAGTCAGGGTTGAAAGTAGATCTGATAACAGGGGAAGGAAATGGACTTTATATCAGTTTGGTTATAAGTGGCATGATGTCTGAGCTTCAATTGGCAATGATGCTCAGTGATAAATTCCCGGTATCAGCGGAGACTCTAGTCCGCCCTAGTCTTACTTTTCTCAATCCTGTTAATGGTGAATCGTTTCAGCCGTATCGTATAGACGCTGAATATGTGCAAATGCTTTTCCAAGAAGGACTTTCTTGTGTGCCCATTGATTATCCTGATGTCATGGCAAAGGCTCGCGTGCTTTTTGAATCACAACACACATTTATCAATTTTCTGCTTGAATGGGATACCATTCTAAAGCAGCAGAGAAGATTGGTGAGTGAACTTTTATACAGTGATCAGCTCTCAGATAAAGAGCAGAGGCTAATGTACATTATTATACAATTCGCTCTACGCAAGGTTAACCGCAAATGGAGTCTGCAAGTATCCGGGTACCAGGAATATACTCAAACTGAAGAACTAGTGACATTAATCGCAGAAGAGATTCTCCCCAAAGAGACAGCAGTCACTCTAATTCTATGTGATGAGCCTAACTGGGATGAAGCTGTCATCCAGCTGCAATCCCGGCAGTCTTTGTTAGCCGGAAAACAATTAAAGCTGATGCAAGAGAGAAACAGTAGCCTGACTGAGGTGCCGGATATCAACCGATGGCTAAGAGAGGCGGAGTCAGGGATAACTCCTCAAATTCACCAAAGTCATTCAGTATTACAGATAGGCTACTTAAAAGAAGAGGCCGGTTCTTCCATTCAAGAACAGATTATCGTCTGTAAGTCGATTGTGAACATTCAACATTCACTTGAGGAAATCTTAGCAGGCTTATGGGTATACGGCGTTGACATTGATTGGACTCAAGTATATCCGCAAAATTCGTATCAAAAAACCGCTCTGCCGAAGTATGAGTTCGATCGAAAGTTTTTTCGGCTGGAACCAGCTAGAAACGTAATTGATTTGGACATAGAACAGAAGAAAAGTTGTAGCGCAGAAACGGATAAAAGAGGGGATCCGGGCATGGACACTAAACAGGATAACAGATTGTTTCAAGAAATCGGGAACTTTATAAAAGCGATTTTGGCTGACAAACTAGATCTTCCCTTAGAAGAACTGCGTGGAGATATCCGATTCGAAGCTTATGGAGTAGACTCGTTCGTTATACACGAATTTAATCGACAACTTGAACTTACCGTCGGATCGCTTCCAAAGACACTCTTATTTGAATATGACAATATCGACAGTTTATCAAGGTATTTAGCGGATAGTCACCAGGAAAAATTCAGCCGCATCCTCATTAACAAAGCTCTTGAGCAGCAGTTGAACCATGCAAAGGTGGAGAACGCCACAGAGGAAGTGGCAAGAAACTACTCTAACACAGCAGTTCTTCAAGAACAAGCTGAACAAACAAACGATATTGCAATTATTGGAGTGAGCGGTCGATATCCTGGTGCTGATCATTTAGATTCATTCTGGGAATTGTTATGCCAAGGGCGTGATATGGTCACCGAAATTCCAAAGGAACGGTGGGATTGGCGTCAGTACTATGACCCGGATCCTTCAAAATCTGCTGAAGGAAAGTCTTATTCCAAATGGGGAGCTTTTTTGACTGATGTGGACAAATTTGATCCTCTCTTTTTTGGGATCTCACCCGCCGAAGCGGAGACGATCGATCCTCAGGAGCGTTTATTTCTTGAGACAGCCTGGGCAACGTTAGAAGATGCCGGGTACACACCAGAAGAACTTCGTGCGACTATCGATCGTAAGGGAAGAGCTGATGTCGGCGTTTTTGTGGGAGCAACGACTTTTTCTTACTCGTTGTGGGGACCAGAACTATGGAAAATGACTAAGCCGGATGGAGAAACGGTAATTCCTACGTCGCTCCCTTGGTCCATCTCCAATCGGATTTCATATCTATTGAATTTTTATGGTCCCAGTATGACTGTTGATACAGCATGTTCAGCATCTCTTACTGCGATTCATCTCGCTTGTGAGAGCGTTCTAAGAAGAGAGTGCTCAGTAGCATTGGTAGGAGGAATAAACCTATATTTGCATCCATCTAAATATGTATGGTTAAGCCAAATGCGTATGCTGTCTCCCTCGGGAAAATGTCATAGTTTTGGGGCTGCAAGCGACGGATTTGTACCTGGTGAAGGAGCGGGGGCTATTCTCCTCAAACCATTACCGGAAGCTGTCCAGGATGGGGACCGCATTTATGGAGTGATTAAAGCGACATCCATTAATCATGGTGGCAGAACTAACGGATATACAGTGCCAAATCCAAATGCACAGGCTAATCTTGTGTCTGCGGCTCTTACAAAAGCAAAGGTAAATCCAGGATCAATTTCTTACATTGAAGCACATGGGACAGGTACAGTACTAGGTGACCCTATCGAAGTAGCTGGACTTGCGAAGGTCTATGGGAAAAAAGCTGAGAAAAACTCCTGTGCCATTGGCTCTATCAAGAGCAACATCGGACATTTAGAAGCGGCCGCAGGAATCGCAGGGTTAACCAAGATATTGCTGCAGATGAAGCATCGTCAATTGGTTCCGTCACTTCATGCGGAACAGTTAAATCCTAATATTTCATTCGGTGACACTCCTTTTTTCGTTCAGCGTGAACTTACTGAATGGAAACCGGACCAAGGTCCGCTTAGGGCGGGAATTAGTTCCTTTGGGGCCGGAGGGGCGAATGCTCACGTTCTTATAGAAGAATATTTGGAACCTTCTTCCTGTAATACCTCAGCAACCTTTGAAGAAAAAGAGGATCCTTGCCTGGTTGTATTATCTGCATCAACAGAAGAACGTTTAAAGGTGTATGCATCACAATTGTTAGAACATATGAAGAAGCATTCTTTGAATGTTAGTGATGTCGCATACACTCTTCAAATTGGCCGTAAAGCTTTGGAACATCGTCTTGCTGTAATCATTCGAAGCAGGGAAGAGCTGGTGCACAAGTTAGAAGAGTTCATAAATCCATATGAAAAAAAAGTGATAGATTTACTCTTTACAGGTGAGGTCTTATCATCAAAAGCCAATAATGTGAAATTAGAATTACTAAACAAGCGGGATGAAGCAGATTTAATTAATATTGCTGAAAAATGGATAAAGGGAGGGCGTTTCGATTGGAAGCAGCTTATTGGTGATCGATTACCCTGCAGAGTCTCTCTCCCAACGTATCCATTTGCTCGAGAACGATATTGGATTCCTGAAACCGATTCGGTATCAAATCATCCATGTTCTTTTAATGAATACAAGGCAGTATTTAATTTAGCATTACTGGAAGAGGCCACATATTCGAAAGCGGAGATAATGAACTGGACGTTTTCAACCACTCTTGTTGGGAATGAACACTTTATATCCGATCATTATGTGGGAAAGAGAAAGATCCTTCCAGGAGTAGCATATGTGGAAATGGCACGGGAAGCCTGTGAGAAACTCGGAAGGGGAATCGTCTCCAAAATAAAACAAATTGTGTTTATGAGCCCCATAATAATTGAGGAATCCCCCATTCAGCTTTGGATATCGCTCCAAGAAGAAGGTGGGACACTGAATTATATTATTTACACGTTTAATAAAGCGGGTGAAAAAGTTACACATGGACAGGGAGAAATTGAAGTTGTGGACGCTCCTGTTGAAGCACCTCCAGCAGTCGATATTCAGGAAATTAAGAACCGGTGCAATATTAATTTTCTGAATAAAAGAGAAGTATACCGCCACTTGCATCTAATCGAACTGAATCTCTTAGAAAGCTTCCAAACCATTGACCATCTCGCAATAGGGGAAGAGGAAGCGATCGCGTTAGTTGAATTACCTCAGCGTTTGCTTAATGAATTCAATCCTTATACTCTCCAGCCCGTACTAATGGACGGAGCACTTCAGGTCCCTCCAGCTGCCAGAATGCGTGGAGAAGAACCTATGATTCATTTACCATATACAATTTCAGAAATTTCACTGTATCGTCCTTTATCACAAAAATTATATTCCCATACCAAACTTGCGAAGTCGAAGTCAGGCCGTCAGCATGCTATGTCTAGATTTGATGTGAATTTGCTTGATGAGGCAGGTCAAGTATTGGTAACTGTCAAGGGATTTTTAGCCAGACCTGTGAAGCCTGATGAATTTCTTGTCAAAGAACCTGAAATTGCACATTCTTCTGATATTACTTACTATGAACCAATGTGGGTACAGGAAGAACTAACAACAAAACATCTGCCGCCTTCAGAACTTGGAAACTGGTTATTATTCAGTCGAAATGAGGTGCTTGGACATGCAATTCAGAAACAACGGACTTGTATCCTTGTCACACCAGGGAACTGTTTTGATCAGGCGGGTGCTCAACATTTTCGCATAAATCCCCAGAATCCTGAGGATTATGGAAGGCTGTTGGATTATATTCCGTGGGTCCCGAGCCTCATTATATATGA
Organism: Paenibacillus sp. fava2; assembly: GCF_058313675.1. Taxonomy (NCBI): domain Bacteria; kingdom Bacillati; phylum Bacillota; class Bacilli; order Caryophanales; family Paenibacillaceae; genus Paenibacillus; species Paenibacillus sp. fava2. The sequence goes on from NZ_CM177755.1 coordinate 1,678,973, forward strand.
TTGGGGAGAGCCGGATTTAGCAGCCGATGGGATTAGAATACAAAAGCAGTTGGATAAATCAGTCTATTCTGTTATTTATCTAATGCAATATATAACCAAACAGAAGATGAAAGAAGAGATTCGCTATTTATATCTTTACCATGAGGACAAAAATGGAATTGAGCCTGTTTATGCAGCACTCAGTGGACTCATGAAAACTCTACATTTAGAGAATCCGCGCATCCATGGATGTACGCTAGCAGTAAGCAAGGAAGTCAATATTATTAATGTGTTGGAATCAGAATGCAGATTTAAAGAAAAAGCAGGAACCAAGATCAAATATGCAAATGGACAACGCTTGATACAACGGTTTAAAACTGTTGAATTCAATAATGCGTCCTCTTTCACTTCTGAATTTCCAGGAATACGCCCCAATGGAGTATATCTTCTAACAGGGGGACTGGGTGGTCTGGGGCGTCTATTTGCTGAAGAACTAAGCGCACAAGCTAAAGATACTACAATTATTCTGACAGGGCGAACTCCGGAAAATGAAGATAACCATTTATTAATGAATCAATTACGCTCACGAGGAGTTAATCTGCATTATTTGGCTGCCGATATCTCTGACCGCAATGAAGTATTTCAACTCGTCAGTGAAGTGAAGCGGCGGTTTGGCCGTATTCATGGTGTACTGCATGGTGCGGGTGTTATTCGGGATACCTATTATTACCGTAAGACGGCAGCAATGATCCAAGAGGTGATTGCACCAAAGCTCTTTGGCGCGGTTTGGTTGGATGAAGCCATGTCGCAAGAAGATTTGGACTATTTCATTTTATTCTCCTCAAGTTCAGCTGTGTTGGGGAACTACGGACAGACAGACTACGCGTTCGCTAATCATTTTTTGGATACATTTTCCGAATGGCGTGAAAAAAAACGTTTGGGTGGAGAGCGGAAAGGAAAAACACTGTCATTGAACTGGCCGTTGTGGCGGGCGGGAGGAATGCGTGTTGACGAACAGACAGAAGAACAATTGTTGCGTCAATTCGGCATGAAACCAATGTCTACCTCCACTGGCCTGAAGACATTTGAAAAAAGTCTGAACTTTGAGGGAGCCCAACTAATGGTGATGGAAGGCAATCCTTTGATAACGAATGACATCTTGCAGATAATGAAATCTGAGCACGTTGTTGAATACGAACAAAGTGATGTGGTTGAAGGATCACGACAATCGATTGGGAATTCTGCCTGGATTCAAGAATTGGAACAAAGTGTGACTCAAATGGTTTCGCAATTGCTCAAAATTCCAGCTAATCGCATTCAGTCGGGAAGAGAATTATCTTCCTATGGTTTTGATTCCGTGCGTTTTGTTGAATTCGCCAACACCATAAACAAAGCATTCAATATTAAAGTCACACCGGCTGACTTTTTTGAATACTCCACAATATCAGATTTTATTGGATATATAACAGAGGAATTTGCAGATAACCTAATCTCATTATTCAGTAAGCATAAGGAAACTAACGCTTCGACAGCTCCAGAACCGCGTGTTCAGGCTCCAGTGCCTTCACCACCCGGTGAAGCGGAAAGCAAAGTCGAAGTCAAAGGGAGTGCTGGCCACGCCACAACCAAAGAACCGATCGCAATCATAGGTATGCATGGTGTACTCCCGCAATCGGAGGATCTCTCTCAATTCTGGAAACATCTTATTGACGGATCAGATCTGATCACAGAGGTTCCGGCTGATCGCTGGGATTATAAAGAGTACCTGGGAGATCCCCAAAAAGGTAACAAGACGAATAGTAAATGGGGGGGGTTTATTCCCGATATCGACAAGTTTGATGCCAAATTCTTCGGTATCTCACCACGCGAGGCTGAAATCATGGATCCGCAGCAACGGATTCTCCTTGAAACCGTCTGGAAGACAATTGAAGATGCAGGATATAAGGTATCGGACTTGTCAAAGCTCAAAACCGGACTTTATGTTGGGGCTTCCACGAATGATTATATGGAATTATTAAAAGAAAACGGTGGTGATATACAAGCTTACACTACTACCGGAAACTTTCATTCCATTTTAGTAAACCGTATTTCTTATCTTCTTAACTTAAATGGGCCTAGTTTTCCTATCGATACCGCATGTTCTAGTTCGCTTGTTGCTGTTAGGCAAGCTGTAGAGGGATTATGGAACGGCAGTTGTCAGACAGCTATTGTTGCAGGCGTCAATGCATTATTGTCACCGACAATCTATATTTCGTTTGCTAAAGCTGGCATGCTGAATTCTGAAGGCCGCTGCAAAACCTTCGATCAAAGCGCGAATGGATATGTGCGTGCTGAAGGTGTGGGAGCGATTCTACTAAAACCACTCCGCGAAGCAGAGGCGGCGGGTGACCATATATATGCGGTCATTCGTGGGACTTCAGTAAACCATGGGGGCAAAGTCAGTACTCTGACCACCCCTAATCCTCATGCCCAGGCTCAACTTATTATAGATGCTTTTGAAGAATCGGAGATCGATCCAACGTCTGTCACATATATAGAGGCTCATGGCACGGGAACAAGTTTAGGAGACCCCATAGAGGTAAATGGTCTAAAGCGGGCATTCAAAGAAATCGCCAAACGCCAAAACATCGTCTTGCCCAAGAAAGCGTATTGCGGCATTGGTTCTGTGAAGACCAATATAGGTCACTTGGAGCCAGCGGCAGGAATATCAGGACTGTTTAAAATCTTACTTGCAATGAAATACAAAACTCTTCCAGCAAGTCTGCATATGCAAGAAATTAATCCTTATCTGCAACTGGAGGATAGTCCGTTCTATTTAGTTAATGAAACATGTCATTGGAAAGCTCTTAAGGATTCACATAATCGTACAATGCCTAGAAGAGCTGGTGTCAGCTCTTTCGGATTCGGGGGCGTCAATGCTCATGTGCTGTTAGAAGAATATCAGGAGATTGGACAACAAGATGATGAGGTTAAGGGCCCCGGGATTTTTGTGTTATCCGCAAGAAATAAAGGGCGTTTGCGAGAATATGTAAGCAAAATGCTTGCGCATGTTGAAGAGACTCTACACTCGTCAAAGAAACAGCTAACCACATGCTCTACCAATGTTGTGCGCAGTGAGCTGATAAAGATGATATCTGAGGAAATGGATCTGGAAGAAATCGAAATTCTCTGTGATGAGCCCCTCAGCGAATATGGCTTCGAACCTATTCATTTTTCTTCCTTGCTGGCGCGAATCAACAGTCGATACAAAGTGAACTGGGACCATTCCCATCTGAGGGACTACTCCACGTTAGATTTGATGGCTGCCCAGATTCCCATGATAAAGTCTGATCCATCCGGTAATTTATATAAAGGATCCATACATGACTTATTGTATACGTTGCAGGTTGGCAGGGAGGAGATGGAAGAGCGTTTAGCAATTGTTGTCAACGGATATGATGATTTGGCTGAGAAGTTATCTCAATATTTAGAAGGTGATGAGAGCTCAGAGTCTCTCTTTACCGGAGTAAGTGAGGGAGACAGCTTCAAGGGGATCCATCTTATACTTGAGGGAAGAGAAGGGCGTCAGTTTTTAGAAGTGTTAATCGAAGAACGTAACTGGAGTAAGCTAGCTCAACTTTGGGTGTCCGGCATATCTATAGACTGGTCTATCCTGTATCCCGATTTCAAGCCAAGAAGGATTTCGCTTCCAACTTATCCTTTTTCTAAGGAACGCTTCTGGTTTCGGGCAGTTGAAGCAAAACAGCCGGGATCTGCTAATCTGATACGCTCTACCCAAATTCCTGCAAATCCTCTGGAGGCTAAACTTGATCTTACATCTAGTTTGCAGAACGGACTCACCTTCTATTTCCAACTGAAAGCTAGTGATCCCATATTTCAGGATCATGTAGTCGGCGGGAAATCTATTTTTCCGGGGGTTGGGATTTTTGAGATGGCCCGTTCCGCTCTAAGCATAATTATTCCTGACAGTATTCCAGTCCTGGAAGAAGTAACTTGGTTGCAGCCGTTAACTGTGGAGGATATAAGTGATCTTCAATTCATCCTCTCTGAGGAAGGAAAAGGACGCTACCGTTTCTCTTTACAGCAAAGTACAATGGCTGGCTCAGTTAAATATGTATCTGGGTATGTGTCTAAGCAAGAGCATGTCACGGCTCAGTTTCAAGGAAAAAAAATTCAAGAAATGATCTCTCTTAGTGATAAAAACTACCCCCAAAACGAGTTTTATGCCTTGTTACGGGAGCGTGGACTACAATACGGTCCATACTTTCAGGGAGTCAGTGATCTTTGGGTGTCTGGAGCAGAAAGCATTGCAAAGATTCAATTACCCCAAAGCTATTCTTATGAAAGGGGTACCCTTTTATTTCAGCCTACACTAATGGACAGTGCCCTCCAGACAATCGCAGGGATGATTTTAGCTGATGAGAAGAATGCTGCAAGTGTGACAGTTCCATTTTCAGTAGGCAAGGTGGAATGGTATGCACCTTTATCTGAGATGTGTTATGTCCATACGCAACGTTTAGGAAACGATTCATATGATGTTTCATTAGTGAACAGTAATGGTCAAATTTGTGTTGCTCTGAATCACGTGGTAATTAAACATCTAGGTGTTAAGTCAGATAAGACTATTCCAATAAATGATTTCTTATATGAAGTTGTTTGGAAACCAAAAGTATTACTATCTTCTCAAAAGAAAGAGATAGCTCATGGGAATGGACAAACGATACTTTTGGTAACAAAACCTGGACTGGAAACATGGTCTGATGAGGTTCGCGGCATTCTACAATCAGGAGACATTTATGAAATAGAGCTCGGTCAGCAGACTACCCGAATAAATGATAGAAAATGGATTGTACAGGGAGATGACATGGCTTCATGGAGGAATTGTCTTACGCAGATACCAATGGCATCTATCGTCTGTTACCTTGCAGCTATACAGCAAGAAGCTGTTCTAGAGGAAATCGACCTTACACTTGAAACCAAACAGATCATTCTTCCACTGTTTAATATGTTTAAAGGGTTGAGCGAATGTGATTGGATTCATAAGAACATGGATATGTATGTTGTTACTAATAATGTAGTGAATATCCATCCCGAAGAAAAGATTCAGCCTTTTGGTGCAGGCCTTCATGGCCTTGTAATGTCAGTAGCCAAGGAATATCCGCAGCTAGCTATCCGCTGTATGGATGTATGTGTAGAGGAACCGGTCAGCAATCAGGTGACAGCAATATTCGAAGAACCATCACATCCAAGTGGAGAATTTATTGTAATTCGTAACGGAAATCGTTTCGTTCAAGGATTTCAAAAATCGAACTTACCAATGGCAACCCAATCGCCCTTTGAGCCAAATGGAGTTTATCTGATCATCGGGGGTGCCGGAGGAATAGGTCTTGCCATAAGCCGATACTTGGCAAAAACTGTGAAGGGGAAAGTAATCCTCGTAGGACGCAGCGAATTGAATGATATTCAAAAATGCGAAATTGCTAGAATTAACTCTCTGGGTGGCACTGTTATGTATGAATCTGCAGATGTCTCCAATATAGCTGACATGAAAAGGGTGAAGATGTCAGCAATTGATCGCTTCGGCAAAATTAACGGAGTCTTTCATGCAGCGATGGTATTAAGAGATAGAATTCTTGAACGGATGGATGAAAGTGCATTTCGTGCGGTCTTAACCCCAAAGGTAGAAGGGAGTATAGTCTTGCATCAGACGTTCCGTAATGAGAATCTGGATTTTATGATATTTTTCTCCTCTGCCCAATCTTTTACCGGCAGCCGGGGTCAGAGCAATTATTCAGCAGCAAGTACATTTATGGATGCTTATGCCCGGTTTATAGATCAGCAAGAAACATATCCAGTTTATACAATGAACTGGGGATATTGGGGGGAGGTTGGCGGGGTTGCAACTGAAGATTATCGGGATCGCCTCAGTACACAAGGGATTTATGCGATTGGGACTGAAGAAGGCATAACTGCTATGAACTGCATTTTGTTTAATCGAGCAAAACGCATGCTTGCACTTAAAGCAAGCGAGGCATTTATTGATGATTTGCAAGGAGGTATTCTTTCATCGGAGAATACGGACGGTATTCAAGCATTTGTTGAGCTGGAATCATATGCAAACTCATTATTATTGCAGAAATTTCAGGAGAAGGGACTGCTTCGAGCAGCAGGTGAACATGTTAATTTGGAACGGATGAAGGATCAATGGGGCATAACTTCTGACTACGAACGGCTTCTGCAAGCGATGTTGAGCAGATTGGAGCACGCCGGATTTCTTTCATATAACGGTTTGAATTATGTTTCGACCAGGCGTGTGGAAGAATGGCCGATTAAGCAATCGTTACTTATCCTGGAGACAACAAGCATAGAGTTGGAGCGAACCTATTCACAGATCCGGCCTCATCTTCGATTACTAAAAGTATGTATGGATAACTTGGATACAGTGATTAAAGGGAATACACTTGCAACGGAAATAATCTTCCCTGGTTCTTCTATGGATTTGGTAGAAGGCATTTATAAAGGCAGCTATTATGTTGATGAATGTAATCGTCTCGTTGCTAACTCTGTCCTAGATTATCTGCTAAATCAATCTCAAAAAGGTTTTAAAGATACTGTGAATATTCTTGAAATTGGTGCAGGTACAGGGGGTACAAGCGAAATTGTGCTGAATGCTATAAAAGCTTATGCACCCCACATTCATTACGTCTACAGTGATATCTCAAAAGGGTTCACACAGTACGGTAGCCGTCGCTTTGGGACACAGTACCCATTTATGAGTTTTCAAACGCTCAGTATCAACAATGAGCCTGAGCCTCAAGGATATGAACGGGATCAATTTGATATTATACTGGCAGCTAACGTTATGCATGCTACAAGTGATATAAGCAAAGCTCTTTCACATACCAAAAAGCTGATGAAGCCAAACGGGTTGCTAATTCTGAATGAAGTGACAGAAGTACAGACCTTCCATACGCTTACTTTTGGATTATTAAAAGGCTGGTGGCTTTACAAAGATCAACCGATAAGATTACCTGGCTCCCCCCTCCTTCATTCAAATATGTGGAAGCAGGTATTAAATGATCTGAACTTTGATAGCTTTACAGTGTTAGGAAAGACAACGCTGGAACATCAGCCCCAGCAAGTAATGACTGCAAGAAACTTAAAGGATAGAAATCCAGGAGTTGCAGAGATGCCGAAACTCCTTGTTAAAGGTAATATTTATTCTGAGTTTGAGATTCAGCAAAAGCTTTCAGTTATTCTATCGCGTCTGCTTGGAACGGATATCTCGGAAATTCGTCCTTCCAGTTCTTTTTCCAGCTACGGAGTGGATTCAATAATTGGAGTTGAATTCATTAATGCACTCAATGATGAGTTTACCGTTCGTTTACGTACACTGATCATTTTTGAATACTCAAATATTATAAGTCTTTCAAGGTTTCTGTATGAGGAATTACAGAAGACTATTGTTCAAGAGTCGGCCGCAGCAGTTGAAACTGAAAATTCTATTAACGTTCAGTCTCTAGTGGGGCGTACATCGTTCACAGAGGGCCTGGAAGACCCGCAGACTGACTCCCTGAAGCTTACATCTGAAGCTGTAGCTGATGTTCTTATCAATCAGTTAGCTGTTTCACTGGGGACTGAACCTTCAAGTATCGACCGGAAAAGAACCTTCTCTGAATTCGGTGTAGATTCCATTGTTGGTGTGGAGTTGATTAATATGATCAATGAAACATTCCAACTCTCATTGAAGACTCTTACTATTTTTGACTATTCAAACGTAAATGCTCTGGCAGGATATATTTTTGAAGAGCATGGCGGACGTAACCAAAGATCAGGAAAAATAAACAGAGAAGATTATGTGTTAGATCTGCTGGATAAATTGGAATCAAACGAGTTGTCCATTGATGAAATTAGTAATCTATTGGGAGGTTCTTCATGATAAGCACTTCCGCAAAACTCAAGATCAAAAAAATGATTCAATCAGGGATTATTTCTGAACAGGATGGGGAAAAGCTAATTCATAAAATTGAAAGAGAGATGAAAATCCCCCGTTCCAATCATCTTTCCCCGTTTCAGGCAGTTGTGCTGGAGCGTCCGAGTCATCCAGATGAATTAAGGATACAAGCACAAGAAGACAGGGAACCACAAGCCGGTGAGGTTCAAATTCTGGTAAAGGCATTCCCGGTTAATTTCTCGGATTTCCTGCTTATCAAGGGACTTTATCCGATGATGCCGGAATATCCGTTCACTCCTGGAGTAGAAGTATCTGGTGTTGTTCGGAAAGTCGGTCCCGGAGTAACGCGTGTAGAAGTCGGTGACGAAGTCATCGGAGTAATGCGTTTAGAGTGTGGAGGACAAGGTGCACTCGTCATCACGGATGAAAGTTTGGTAGTTCGTAAACCGCTTCATCTAACACATGAAGAAGCGTGCGGTATACCAGCAGCCTTTCTCTCCATGTACATGGCCTTAGAAAAAGCGGGATTAAAGCCGGGCGAGCGTGTATTTATTTCTTCTGCTGCCGGTACTAACGGGCAAATTGCCGTACAACTGGCTAAACTGGCCGGTGCAGAAATATATGCATCGGCCAGTAACGAGGAAAAGCTGGATAGGCTTCGTAATATGGGGGTTAACCATGTCATAAATTATTTACAACAGAATGTTGTACATTCAGTGCTTGAACAAACCAATGGTCGCGGAGTAGACGTTGTTATTAATACCGTAGCCGGCGAAGCCATTCAACAAGGCTTGAATATTCTTGCTCCAGAAGGACGATATGTAGAAATTGCGGTATTTGGCCTACAGACCTCTGGTGGACTGGATTTTTCTCATCTAGTAGATAATCAAAGTTTTTTCTCTTTTAATGTGAAGAAGTTCATAACCAATCATCCGGAACACCGTATTTCATATTTAGATAAAATGGCGGCGTTTCTTGAACAAGGTTTGGTTAAGCCTTATATCGCCAAAATTTTTCCTTTTGCTGATCTTCATGAAGCATACTCGTATAAACAAAATCGCAAGACGATTGGTCGAGTTATCGTCAGAATGCCTGATGTGGAGAATATTTCACTAAAGCCAGGTCGTCCGGCAGATACTTTCATAGATCTTACTCAGTCTTTGTTCACTCCACCTGTTCATGCTTTAGAGGAGAAGGTGATATCATCCGGTATTAATACTCCTGATATCGCTGTTGTAGGCATGTCGGGTCGATTTGCAGATGCAAATAATATTACGGAACTTTGGAGTAACTTAGTAAATGAGAAAAACTCAATTGTCGAAATTCCGTTTGAACGCTGGGACAACCGTGAGCATTATGACCCGGACCATCAGAAATGGAATAAAACAAACAATAATTGGGGCGGGTTTATGCAAAATGTTGACTGTTTTGACTCCCTTTTTTTTCAAATATCTGGGCTTGAAGCCGAGCAGATGGACCCGCAGCAAAGATTGTTTCTTGAGGAAAGCTGGCGTGCGCTCGAGGATTCCGGATATGCAATTGAAAGTAGCGATCGTATGAATTGTGGTGTCTTTGTAGGAGTGGCAAAAGGGGACTATATTAATAAAATGCATGAATACGGTATGCATACAGAAGCTCAATCTTTTTGGGGGAATGAAAGTTCAATTCTAGCGTCACGTATCTCATACCATTTGAATTTCAAGGGACCCGCAGTTGCTGTAGACACTGCATGTTCCTCATCGCTTACAGCCATTCATTTAGCTTGCCAAAGTCTTCGGTATGGTGAATGCGAATTAGCTGTTGCAGGGGGAGTATTTATATACACTACTCCAGGATTTCTCAAAGTGGCATCCAGTGGAGGAATGTTATCCCCCCGTGGGCAGTGCAGCACGTTTGACAACAGCGCTGATGGATTTGTTCCGGGCGAGGCTGTTGGAGCTGTTGTACTTAAGCCGCTGGAAGCGGCAATTCGGGATCGCGATCAAATTTATGGCGTAATAAAAGGTACAAAAATCAACCAGGATGGCAAAACAAATGGAATCACAGCGCCCAGCGTTCGGGCTCAAATGGAGGTACAGTCAGCGCTGTATCAAGAATATAAACTGGATCCCAGAACAATTAGTTACATTGAGGCTCACGGAACCGGAACGAAACTTGGTGATCCCATTGAAGTTGAAGCATTGACGCAGTCATTCCGGAAATTCACAAGTGAAAATGGATTCTGCGCCATAGGTTCAGTCAAAACAAATATTGGACACACAGCTGCTGCTGCGGGTGTAACTGGTTTGATTAAAATCCTGCAGGCTATGCGTTATAAGCAATTACCTGCTTCCCTTAACTTTAAGACTCCAAATGAACACATTGATTTTGAGAATAGTCCTTTTTACGTTAATACTAAATTACAGAATTGGGAGAGTAACGGGAAAGTCCTTAGAGCGGCCATTAATTCATTTGGTTTTAGTGGCACCAATGCACATATAGTCATTGAAGATTTCCCGCGAATACAATCACCAATCGTTCAGGTGCCTAAATCAAACTATTTGATTCTAATCTCGGCAAAGAGTGAGACAGCACTTCTCAATAAGTGCATTCAACTGGCGGACTGGTTGGAAGGAGAGGGAGGAACTTCTCGTCTGTCTAACATCGCTTATACATTGAATGCTAGACGTAGTCATTTCCAAGAGCGCAGAGCTTATGTAGTCAACAGTAGGGATGAATTGATCATCCGTTTGCGTGAAGATCTGAATAGTTATAGTAAACCTGCTTCTTTAACACATGCTGACGGAGAACAGTTGATGCAGAAATTATTATCTATCCATGGCGAAGCAGCAGCTGAAGAAGAGAAATTGCTGATCCAATTGGCCAACGGTTATGTAACAGGTATGGAACTGGATTGGAATGAGTTGTACAGGAATGCAAATGTTCAACTAGTTTCCCTGCCTGCATATCCATTTGAAGGAGAACGATATTGGGTCCGAAAAGAGCCGTCGTCTGAAGCTCGACACAACAAAATGCAAGTGGATACGCTTCACCCCTTAATTGATCGGAATAACTCGACATTTTATGAGCAAAGCTATACTACAACTCTGCATAGGACCGCCTTCTTTTTAAAAGATCATCAGGTAGGTTCTAACAGTGTTTTTCCGGGAGCATGTTATGTTGAAATGTGTCGTGCTGCTGCGGAACTCGCCGCAGAACGGCGTGTGGTTAGTGTACAGAATGTAAGGTGGATAAAACCAGTAATAGTGAAAGATTCACTTGAGCTGCAAATTCGCTTGATCCCACAAAAGGATAACGTAGAATTTGAAATTTCTACAAAGGCTATGGGCGTGCAAATTCTACATTGTAGCGGTCTTCTTTTGTATGAATCCAGCTCATCCGCAGATAAGGAATATTCGTCCGGAATTACAGTTAATGAATTAGCTAACTTAGGCTCTCTATATTTAGACTCTACTGAAGTATACCCATTGTTCGAACAAAGAGGTTTTTTCTATGGCCCAAGTTTTCGTTCAGTAAAAGCCATTTATAAGAATCATGAATCAGGAGAGATCTATTCGCAATTGAGTTTGCCTGATGCTGCAAGACCTAGTTATGATAGTTTTCCCAATCTCCATCCTTCCATGCTCGATGGTGCTTTACAAGGCGTGATTGCTTTCGTTAACAAGGAAAGGTTACCGGAAGGATACTCCTATCTTCCTACAGGTTTTAGAGAGGCAAAGCTGTATCGGCCACTACCCCAAGATGCAGTTGCCCATATGAGATTAGTTCAGGATGATAAAGAGTATAAACGTTTTGATATATACATTTATGATCATGAGGGCGTACTTGCGATGAGAATACTCACATTTACGATTCAGCTAAGTCCAAAAGTGAATTCAGATTCTGAAATATTCAAGCTGTTACTGGAACTGGAGCGGGGAGAACGGAGTCAGCCCGAAATTGAGAATGCCTTGCAAGGGATAATGGAGGTGTGAGCATAGTGGAAGGGAATTTTGCTAATCAATCAGAAATCTTATCCCAGGTACAAGCTGGGAAATTATGTGCTGCAGAAGGATTAAGGTGTCTTAAACAACTGAAAGAAACTAACAAACACGCGCGAAAGCTGCGATGCTACCAGCCGGTCTGGAAGTCTGTCCCCCTTTCTGGTTCAAGTATCAAATTCACGGGATCAGAACAAGACATTATCATCATTTTTGATCAGAACAATAATAATCGAAAAAAAATGGAAAAAGCTGGACGGAGAGCTGTATTGGTTCTTCCCGGCGATACTTTTGAGAAAATTTCTGAATGGAGTTACACGGTTTGCCCGGATTCTTACGGCGATTATATAGAACTAATGAAGAATCTGAAAACACAAGCATTTAAAATTTCAGATATCATTCATCTTTGGTCTTTTTTGCCTGCAACTGATCTTGAGCACTCTCTAAAACTAGGTTTTCTATCTGTAACCAGGCTTGCTCAGGCAATTGAAAAAAGCTATGGAATCAATTCAATTAACTGGTTATATGTCTTCCCTGATGAAGCCGTACGAGGTCCTGAAAATGAAGCAATAGCTGGTTTTTTTCAATCATTGCATGAAGAATATCCTTCATTATGTGCCAAGAGCATTGCAATTACTTCCGAAAATGAGGAATATTTCGATTGGCTTTATAACGAGGCTGTTGAAAAAGAAGCAGGGGTTGTTGAAGTTCGGTATTCTGAAAAGCTCCGTTATGTCCGGGGATTTGAAGAAAGGCAAATCAGCACCGCAACTGTTCACTCCCAACTATGGAAAAACGGCGGTTTTTATCTGATAACAGGCGGTGCTGGGGGCCTTGGTCTCTTGATTGCTGAACGTGTACTTAAGCATTACAACAATGTTCGTATCCTTTTAGTCGGGCGTTCCCAATTAAGCGGCGAGCCGAAGAAGCGGCTGCGTAAACTACAGGAATCCGGTTCACATATAAGCTATATGCAAGTTGACGTCTCTAAGCAAGAAGAAGTGAATCAATTATTTGCACAAATAAAGGCAGAGGGAACACGTCTAAACGGTGTGGTCCATGCTGCTGGCACAGTTCGGGATAATAAACTCAGCAAAATGACGCTATCCGGGCTGAATGAAGTGTTGGCCGCTAAAGTGTTTGGTACAAAGTGGATTAATCAAGCCCTTGAGGGAGAACGAGTAGATTTTTTAGTTTTGTTTTCTTCGATGATCTCCTGGATTGGAAATGAAGGGCAGATTGCGTATAGCTTCGCGAATCGTTACCTGGATGCTTGTGCTGAATATTGGAGCAAGCGCGCTGACGGAACTAACGCTGCCAGAATTACACTTTCTATTGCCTGGTCCCCCTGGCTCGAAGGGGGCATGAAAGTACCGGACTCCACAATACACTGGATGGAGAAGCGGATGGGTATTGTACCACTCGGTACCAATCAAGGATGGCAGGCATTGGAGTATACACTTGTAACAGCTTCGCAGAATAAAGGGAACCGGTTTATCGTTGTGGATGGAGCAGAAGATAACGTTCTAAGTCATAAGGGAGGTGAAATCTTGAAACATCTTGATGGGAGTGAACAGTCGGACTTTGGGTCGAAAAATGCATCAACTGATATAGTAGAAAAGACTCAGGCCTACATAAAACGTATCATTTCTGATGAATTGCATGTTCCCCTTTCCAGAATAAAAAGTAAAGATGTTATGGAGAATTATGGTATTGATTCTGTGTTAATTGTTGCCCTAACTAGAAGGTTAGAAGCCGATTTGGGACCTTTACCTAAAACGCTTTTTTTTGAATATAAGACAGTTGGTGAACTGGTAGACTATTTTTTGTTAGAACATCAAGCGAACTTGGAGAAGCTACTTCTCCATGCTTCTTCAAATGTAGCTCATTATTCCCAACCAACTGCTGCATCTGTGATTGAAATGAAGGCATTAGAGAATAACTCAGGTATTTCGACAAATCGTTTTAAATCTAACGGATATAGTCGTTATGAAGAACAGACACTCAATAAGCCTTTCAAAGGTACTTCCAACGAACCCATTGCGGTTATTGGGATGAGCGGACGGTATCCTATGGCCCATGATCTAGATAGGTTTTGGGAAAATCTGAAGTCAGGAAAAGATTGCATAACAGAAATCCCCAGTGAGCGGTGGAATCACGCCGAATGGTTCGACAGCGATAAAAGCAAAGATGGGACTATATATACTAAATGGGGAGGATTCATAGACGACATTGATCGATTTGATCCACTTTTTTTTCATATCTCACCTAAAGAAGCTGAATTAATGGATCCGCAGGAACGCCTGTTTCTAGAAACGGTCTGGCATACGCTTGAAGACGCAGGGTATACAAGACGTTCACTAGATACTAGAAAAGTAGGCGTATATGTCGGAGTAATGTACGGCCAGTATCAACTTTTTGGCTTGGAAGAGACTCATAAAGGGCATCCCGTCGCTCCAAGTTCTTCATTTGCTTCAATCGCTAATCGAGTGTCGTATATTTTTGATTTCCAAGGTCCAAGCCTGGCACTAGATACAATGTGTTCTTCTTCACTAACAGCGATTCATCTGGCATGTGATAGCTTGCGAAAAGGTGAAAGTGAACTTGCTATTGCAGGCGGGGTCAACATTTCGATTCATCCCAGTAAATATTTATTTCTGTCACAAGGTAAATTTGCCTCAACAGACGGGCGTTGCCGCAGCTTTGGTGCAGATGGAGATGGTTATGTTCCGGGTGAGGGCGTTGGTGCAGTATTACTAAAACCTCTGTCCAAAGCTATGGCTGACCGGGACCATATCTATGGCTTAATCCGTGGAAGCGCGTTGAATCATGGCGGGAAAACCAATGGTTATACCGTTCCCAACCCTAAGGCTCAGGGACAAGTGATTTCTGAAGCATTAGACCAGGCACAAGTCTCCCCTGAACAAATAAGTTACATTGAAGCACATGGTACAGGCACGTCTCTTGGCGACCCTATTGAAATTACAGGCTTAAACAAAGTGTTGAGTAAGCGTGATAAAAATATAAAGAATTGTGCCGTCGGTTCTGTAAAGTCGAACATTGGACATCTGGAGTCAGCAGCCGGTATCGCGGGTTTGACCAAAGTCTTATTACAGATGAAACATAAGCAACTGGTACCTTCAATTCACACAGAGGCTTTGAATCCAAACATTGACTTTTCTCAATCGGTACTTTCCGTTCAACGTACTTTAACGCCTTGGGAACAACATAAAGGATCGCGGATAGCAGGTATCAGTTCCTTTGGAGCGGGTGGGGCAAATGCTCATCTGGTCATAGAGGAATGGGATGAAGTTAAGGATCTGCAGGAACCAATAAATTATCAACCACATTTGGTTATATTGTCTGCTCGGAATTATGAAAGGCTTCAAGCCTACGCTCAACGACTACTGACTTATCTGTGTAACTCTGAAGAGAATTATTCATTAAGAGACATCGCATACACATTACAGGTTGGACGAGAGCAAATGGAAGAAAGACTTGCTATTATCTCCCGGCACCCTGAAGAACTCATACAGAAGCTCAGTGAGTGGTTAGTTGACGGCGCGAAAAAAGAAAAGGAAGTATTCAGTGGTAATTGTAAACAGATGGATGAGAACAACTTACTTGATGAGGATACCTACAGTAAGTTTGTTCAATCTCTTCTTGAGCAGAAAAACATTACAAGTCTGGCTCAAGTATGGGTTAGAGGAGCGGATCCTGCCGATTGGAATTTGTTATACGAGGATAGACCGCGTCGAATCCCTCTTCCGTGCTATCCGTTCAAACGCAATCGATATTGGATTGGAAACTCGATAAAGAACAAGTCTCACAAACCATTGAATACTGTAATACGGTTGCACCCACTTATCGGTACCAATGACTCCACATTTAATGAACAGATTTATTCAACTCTGTTTAGTGGCCGAGAATGGATAATTCGCGATCATAAAATTAATGGAAATTACTTGTTACCCGGAGCAGCTGTTGTTGAAATTGCCCATGCTGCTTGCGAGATGGCACTAAATCGTAAGATTCATAGAATTCGAGAGGTGGAGTGGAGAGCTCCCTTAACCTTTTTGGATGAAAACACAGAACTAAAGATCTCAATAAGTTTATACCCGGTAGACAATAACAGGATTAAATTCACACTATGGTCAGGGCAACAGCACAAAGAACCAATTATATACAGTGCAGGAATACTTGAAGTGGCTGGTAATGTTCAGGATACTTTCAAGTCAGAGAAAATTCCCCTATCTGATATTTTAAAGCGTTGTAATAAAAGGCTGGACAAGGGGACCTGTTATGAACGTTTTGCTGATAAGGGACTGGAGTACGGAGACTCGTTTCAATCCATAGTATCCGTTCAATACGGGAATAGTGAGTCATTGGCAGAAATTGTGTTACCAGAGCATCTGGCAGGAGAGTCTGCGAATTTCGGTATTCATCCTGTGTTGCTTGACGGTGCTTTTCAGGCGATTATTGGATGGATGGAAGAACATCACTCGGAAGGATCTTATTTGCCTTTTGGGTTTGAAGAGCTTCATCTGGCAGGTGACATATCAAAGGTTCATTATGTCTATATAAACGAAGAATCTTTGGAAATCGGAATAGATACTAATCCTATGGAGCGGTATTTCAATCTTCGGCTTGCAGATCAACAAGGTTTAGTAGTAGCGGATATCCGCAGGTTCACTATAAGAAAAGCTCTTTCTTCCGCTCATGTTGAAGCATCACACTCCGCAGAAGATCTTGAAGAAACGATGTCTATAATGCGGCCAGTCTGGATTGAAGAAGAAGCAAGCGAAGTGGTCTCTTTTTCGTCTATAGATGGTGATATCCTGTTGTTCGACAGAGGGACAGCAGTATTGGATGTTTTGGTTAAGGAAATCCAAAGATCAGGGGCCGGCGTACAAGTTATTTTAATTGAACCAGGTCAACAATTTATAGCTCTTAATAAGAATCATTATATTATTCCTTTATCTTCACAATATTCATATAATCAACTATTTGAAGAGCTTCTGAACTCAGGAAGAAAACCATCGGCAGTGATACATTTATGGTCACAAACCGCATTTGCCTTAAACGATCAACTGGATGAGTGTTACCAGGAAAGCCTCTATTCCCTGCATTCACTTGTTAAAGGAATTTTACATTCCAAATGGAAATCCTCTATGCGGCTATCATATTTGTATCATTCACTAGGGAAAGAGCAGCCGGTGTACTCCGCTATCAGTGGCTGGTTAAAAACCTTAATGCAAGAACATCCTGCATTCGAATGTCAAAGCATCTGTGTTGATGAAGCTCCGGAGCTATGTACAAGCCAATGGCTGCCTGAATTATTCAAGGAACAGTCGGGAACTCCGGTAATTCACTTCTCAAAGGGTAAACGTCTGGTACGGAAACTTCAACCTGTTCCAATTCAACCTTTAGAGAATAACGTTATGCACACCGTACATCAGGGCGCTTACATCATTACTGGTGGAGCAGGCGGGTTAGGAATGTTATTCGCAAAAGAATTGGCGATTCATTATCCGGGAATAAGCCTTGTATTAACAGGACGTTCCAGTGAGACTCTTAAGCTTAAAGAACATATAAAGGAACTGAATGTATTAAATGCGAATGTTCAGTATATTCAAGCCGATATTTCTAAACGTTCAGAAGTGAACAGGCTTATAACACAGGTGAAATTACAATACGGAGTTGTCAAAGGGATTCTTCATTCTGCAGGTGTCCTAAGTGACGGGTTGATCATTTCAAGTCATCCGGATGAAATAGCACGGGTGCTTGCCCCCAAAGTGTGGGGTTCAGTACTACTTGATGAAGCTACCAAAGATGAGCCCCTTGATTTTTTTGTTTTCTTCTCTTCCTTAACAGGAGAAATAGGAAATCCAGGGCAGAGTTCTTACGCATACGCAAACAGCTTTCTTGATTCCTATTCAAAGTGGAGATCCGGCGAGGAGCTTGAAGGGAGACGAAATGGACAATCTCTCTCTGTTAATTGGCCCTTATGGAAAGAAGGTGGTATGCGCATTGATAATAAACTGCTTGCCGTGCTGCAAGATCGACTACCTGGTCTGTCACCGCTTGATACAAAAAACGGATTTTCCGGCTTACAAATCGGATTGCAAATAAATGAACCTCAACTAGTAGTAGTTCAAGGTGATCCCGTTAAAATATCTTGGTTAACAAGCGGTAGTGAAGCGAGAATACCGTCATTAGCCAGCAATAAGACTGATATTTCATTCGATCATCAAGAAGTGATCCCGAGAATTGAAGTATTCATCAAAGAATTGCTTGCTCGAGAAATTAAACTTCACAAGAGCGAAATTTCAGTGATAGAAGCTTTTGAAGAGTACGGTGTCGATTCGGTGATGATCATGAATATGACAACGGCCTTAGAAAAGAAATTCGGTCCGCTTTCAAAGACGCTGTTTTTTGAGTACCGGAATATTCAAAATCTGGCTAAATATTTGTTAGTGGAATATGAGAATAAGGTTCTAGAACAGTTTGGGGACATTATCCCAAGCTATAATTCCTTTGAGATACTCAAAAACAAAAATCCGCAAAAATTCAATGAATCGGATATTCAAGGCAATAAGAGTGATGCCATTGCAATTATCGGTATTAGCGGACGTTATCCCGATGCTGACAATTTACAAATGTTCTGGGATAATCTCAAGTCAGGGCTTGACAGCATTACCGAGATCCCGGATGAACGTTGGAATCACAGTCTTTATTACAATCCTGATAAATTAAGTAAAGGCACTGCTTACAGTAAATGGGGAGGATTTGTTGATGGGATCGATTGTTTCGATCCGCTGTTATTTAATATTTCACCCCGAGAAGCAAAACTGATGGATCCTCAAGAACGTTTATTTCTTCAAACCGTGTGGCACACTCTAGAAGATTCTGGTTATACAAAATCACGTTTAGCTTCAGACAAAGTAGGGGTGTTCGTCGGAGTCATGTATGCACAATATCAAATGCTGGGGTTGGGATTGGAGGGAAAAGAACTTCCTTCTTCTTCTTTCGCATCCATAGCTAATCGTGTTTCATATTTCTTCAATTTTCGTGGCCCTTCCCTTGCACTCGATACAATGTGCTCTTCCTCACTCACGGCAATTCATTTGGCATGCCAGAGTATCCGGCAGGGAGAAAGCGATGTTGCCATAGCAGGGGGGGTTAACCTTTCCTTGCACCCCCATAAATATGTGCTGCTTAGTCAAGGTAAATTTTCTTCAACAGATGGCCGCTGCAGATCTTTTGGAGAAGGGGGGGATGGGTATGTTCCTGGAGAGGGCCTTGGAGCAGTACTCTTAAAGCCACTCCATAAAGCTCTTACAGACGGAGATCATATACATGCGGTTATCCGGGCTAGCGCATTGAATCACGGTGGACGTACCAATGGATACTCTGTCCCTGATCCGAATGCCCAGGGCGAACTTATTGCTGAAGCGATGAGGAAGGCAAATATAGATCCTAAGCAAATTAACTATGTTGAAGCCCATGGTACCGGAACTTCATTGGGTGACCCTATCGAAATTTCCGGACTGACAAAAGCTTTTGGCAAACCGGTCAATGGGCAACCTAATTGTGCGATTGGATCCGTTAAATCGAATATCGGACACCTGGAATCGGCGGCTGGCATTGCAGGATTAACCAAAATATTACTTCAGATGCAACACAAACAACTGGTCCCTTCCTTGCATGCGGATACATTGAACCCAAACATCAGCTTTAAAGAGACTCCTTTTTACGTCCAGAAGGAATTAACGGAATGGAAAAAACCGGTCTTGAAGCTGGACAATGTTGATAAAGAATTGCCACGTATGGCTTCCCTCAGCTCTTTTGGCGCAGGGGGTTCAAATGCACACCTGATTCTGGAGGAATGGGAGAATGAGGTCTTGGTATCTTCAGATCCTGAACAAGAAGCGCGTCCTCAGTTGATTGTTTTGTCTGCTAGGAATGAAGAAAGCTTGAAGCAGATAGCCCAAAATCTTGCTGTCTTCTTGAAAAGTCCAATTACGAGGGCGCTTCCTGAGAATGACGGGTTACGAACGTTACAAAAACAGATTCAGCAAATGGCAGCCTCCGCTATAAATGTTCAATCGGCTGATATAACACTCCAAGAAGAGCTTCAGGAGTTTGGATTCGATCAGGTTTTGTTCAACAAACTGGAGGAGATGCTACGAGGTACTTTAGCGTTACCTCATATTGTTCTCGATTTTTACAAGTATAGCAGTGTTGAGGAGCTTTCTAATTATATTTGGGAACAGCTGCAACAAAAGACAACTGAATGCAGCGACAGTATTTTCAGCCTTTCGGATATTGCTTTTACCCTTCAGGTGGGCAGGGAATTTATGGAGGAACGCTGGGCGGCAGTTGTAACAGACCCGCAAGATCTGCTTGAGAAATTGACGGCGTTTACTGAAGATAGCGGTATACAGCAACAACCTTGGTTACGTGGAACGGTCAAAAAAGGGAAGATAACTCCGTTTCTTCTCGGTGACGATGAGGACAGTCGGGAGTTAATCGAGCGTTGGACCCGTAAAGGTAAGCTGGATAAATTAGCTGAACTTTGGATCAATGGCGTGAATATTGATTGGATTAAATTTCCGGGTCATCACAACCGCAAAATCATATCACTTCCGTTATATCCTTTTGCTAAGGAGTGTTACTGGATCGATTCTGCTGTCCGTAGAGAATATCATGGCCCTGCTGCGTCTGAAGTTCCGCTAAACCATCCATTTGTAGATGGGATCGATGTGACCCGCAGTATGGAGCATACAGGCTTGGTATATCACAAGACTTACGGATCAAATGACAACGTCCTGAAAGATCACATAATAAAAGGATACCATACATTACCAGGCGCTGTTCTGATTGAAATGGTGTGTGAATCGTACCGGCAGATAAGCGGCTGCAATAAGATTAACATCACCAAGATTGTCTGGATGGTTCCTGTTATTGTACGACAGGATACACTAACTGTTCGCGTGGAATTCACAAGTAATCAAGGTGTACAGCAATTCTATATCCGTAGCGGTGAAAACGAACAAATAGTCACTCATGCAAAGGGGGAAGTGTCATCCAGTAAAGAATACATGGAAGGGGCAACTATCCTTTCTCTAGGGGAAATACGCTCCCGTTGTACAGTTTTGACCACTGGTTCACAAGTTTATAGCCAATTTGAGCAGCGAGAGATGAAGTATGGACCCTACTTCAGAAATATTTCAGAAATTTGGGGCAATACCGACGAATCTCTTGCAGAAATCAGGATTCCTGACATAGCAATATCAGAGCTGGCGTGTTGTAATATTTCGCCAAGTTTGCTTGATGCGGCTTTACAATCAATTACTGGTATCACAGGAATGTCAGATGGATTCTCTTCTACTCAGACGTTGGTTCCGTTTTCGGTGCGGAATATTACTATCCGTAAATCAACGCAGGGTCAAATGTTAGCTTATGTCCTAAAAGTGGCAGAGAACTTGTATGATGTCTCAATTTGTGATCTTAGTGGTAATGTATACGTTTATTTGGAAAATGTTGAATTAAGGGCAACGTCACATTTACAAACTGATATAAAAAAACAGGGGAATGTAGATATGCAGGTTCAGATATCAGCAGGCCCCCCGGCAACTGTTGTACAAGAGAAATTGGAAGCTCAATTCTCAGCGGAAGATCTGCGATTGCAAGCAGAAACAGTCATCCGAAAGGCTTTGTCCTCTGTGCTGCATATTGACGATAATGAATTTGATCATGATATGCCCTACATTGATTTTGGTGTAGATTCAGTGCTTTCCATTGAAATCATCAACCGGATTAATGAGCAATTACGCATTTCACTTCGCAGTGTTGATTTGTTCAACTATGGTTCCATACGTCAGCTAAGCAGTCATTTGGTCAAAGAGTATGCTAAAGAAATCAATGATACTTTAAATCATTCAGAGCCTGCTCCGTCACTTGAACCGCAAAATTTAAATATAAAAGAAGAAGAAGAACAATCTTCTTCGACCATGAGTTCTGTAGACTGCATGGAAAGTTCTGCAGATATTGCAATTATCGGAATATCAGGAAGATTTCCCGGTGCCGATTCAGTCCATGAATTCTGGGACAACCTCTCAAAAGGTGTGAATTCTGTAAAAGTCGTATCGCGCTGGAATGAACAGGATTATTATGACGAGAATTCCCAAAAGGCGGATAAGAGTTATTCCAAATGGATGGGGCAGCTCGCAAATACGGATCAGTTCGATCCTCTATTCTTTTCAATTTCGCCCAAAGAAGCGGCAATGATGGATCCTCAGCAACGGATATTCTTAATGGAAGCATGGCGTGCAATTGAAGATGCGGGATATTCCATTTCTGCTCTGGACAATCAAAAATGTGGTGTGTTTGTCGGATGCGGATCCGGTGATTACATGGATTTAATGAAAGAACATGGTGTTGTACCAAGTGCTTATGCCTTCATGGGGAATGACGAGTCCATTTTGCCGGCGCGAATATCGTATTTCTTGAACATCAAGGGGCCGAGTATTGCTGTTAATACGGCTTGCTCATCCTCACTGGTTGCTCTACACCTTGCATGTGAAAGCATCCGTTGTGGAACAAGTGATTTGGCACTCGCCGGAGGGATATCTGTTCTGAATACCCCAAGAGTGCATGTACTATCCAGCCGTGCAGGCATGCTGTCCCCTGATGGTCAATGTAAGGCCTTCGACAATCAGGCAAACGGATTCGTCCCAAGCGAAGGGGTAGGTGTAGTGCTGTTGAAACCACTGGAAGCTGCGCTGGCGGAAGGAGATCATATCTACGGGGTCATTAAAGGATCGGGTATTAATCAAGATGGAAAAACCAACGGGATCACTGCTCCAAGCGCACCTTCCCAGACAGCACTTGAACTTGATGTATACAAGCAGTTTGGAATTCATCCGTCGGATATACAATACGTTGAAGCGCATGGTACAGGCACCAAATTAGGTGATCCTATTGAAATAGCTGCTTTAACAGATGCATTTCGTATGTATACCGATCAAAAAGGCTTTTGTGCGATTGGTTCTGTTAAGAGTAATATTGGACATGCCCTTCCTGCAGCAGGAATAGCAGGCTTAATTAAAGTTCTTCTTAGTTTAAAACATCGCAAGCTGGCACCAACGATCCTTGTGGATAAAGAAAACGAACACATCGATTTTACGAACTCACCTTTCTTTGTCAACCGACGTTTGTCTGATTGGAATCCTAAACCAGGTAAGCTTCGTTTTGCGGCCATCAGTTCTTTTGGATTTAGTGGTACAAATGCTCACGTTGTTATTCAAGAATCACCTGTGGTTGTAAACAATCACAGAACACGACATCCATATGAATTTGTACCCGTCTCAGCAGCAAGTGATACTGTGTTGCATCAGAAGGAGAGGGAATTGCTTTCTTATTTGGAGGGTGAAGGACGAAGGGTGCCGTTTGAAGATATCGTTTATACGCTTCAGTCTGGTCGTTCGCATTTTTCGGTACGCCACGGATTTATCGTTCGCAATATAGAAGATTTGTGCAAAAAATTGCGAGAACGGTTAGAAGGAAGCAGTAACATTGACGGATATGTTGAAGGCAATCCAAATAAAAAAAGGTCAGAGCTCGATGAAAGGGATCAACCATCAGTTTCTTCAGTAATGCAGCGGTTAACAGATACATCATTATCATTGTCCTTGGACGAGTATAAGGAATTAATAATGCAAATGGCTTCTCTCTTTGTTAACGGGGGAGAGATCAACTTTCATATGTTGCACTCACAAAGCGGCAGACGCAGAGTGTCATTACCGACATATCCGTTTCAGCTGCAACGTTGCTGGTTTGAAGCGCAAACACAGGCTAATTCCGATTCCATACCCGTCGTGTATTCAAGCCTTCAAAAAAAACAAAGTGGAGACGTTCTTGCAACTCATCTAATTACACCGCTGGATAATATGGTCTGTCATCACCGTGTATCCGGACGTAAATTATTTCCCGGTAGTGGGTTTCTTGCTTTGGCCGATCAAGCACTTGTAGATCTGGATGCCGAACGTGTTTTCTCTGTAGCAGATGTAATCTTCCTCAGACCGTTAGTCTTGCAAAATGAGCCGATTAAATTAATGCTCCGGCTTGTAGAACATTCACCATGGTTCTTCGAGATGATTTCAGAGCAGCAAGGAAACTTAATCGTTCATGCAACGGGAGAATTCAAAAAAAATGCGGTACCGTCAACTCCTGGTCAGATCGGAAAACTAGCAATAGAAGACATTCGTACTAGCTGTTGCTCTTCCTATCAAGACGAAGGGATATACAATCAGTTACAGAAAATTGGTCTGGAATATGGCCCGGCTTTTCGTGGTGTAAAAGAAATATGGGGAGGAGCCAACGAAGCTTTAGGAAAATTAGAACTACCAGATTCATGTACCGCGGATAAAGCTTTCGGGCGCTTTCATCCAGCATTTTTGGATGCCGCGCTGCATACAATCGCTGGGCTTAATCCGAGTGTTCAACCCGTAGTGCCTTTTTCATTAAACAGTATTGAGGTATTCAGGCCGCTGCAACAAAAATCTTACGCCCATGTCCTCAAAGAAGGGGAGCGTAGTTATACAGTGCAAGTAACAGACGAGGCCGGCTATATTTGTTTAATTTTGCGAGGGCTTTTATTGATTGAAGTCAATAACAGACCAGCGGATATTGGAGACTCATTATATATCCCGCATTGGAAATTGTCCGAATTGTCAACTTTTGAAAAAGAAAAACCGGCTGATCCTACTATTCTAATCATTGGCCCAGAATTGGATTCAGGCTTGCAGAGGGCACTGAGTGCAGAGCATAAGGGCTGTAACGTGATTAATGTTCATTTTGGAGAAATAACGCGTCGCGTATCTTCGAAGGACTGGATAATTCGAATGACGGACACAGAAGTGTTCAGTGAATTGTTGGAAGATATGCCCAAGATTGATATTGTGTATTTTTTAGGTGGCCTTCAAATCGGTCCCGATACTCAATCTGTTCGTTTAGAAACACTGGAGCAGAGCCAGCAGGAAGGTGTTCTATCTCTATTCCGTCTAGTTAAGAACATAAGTTCTAAAGGGAATCGGGAATCACTCATCTTAAAGGTTGTTACTAATTTTACGGTGCCTGTTCATTCCAATCAGCTACATTTGCCAAACGGGGCAAGTATGCATGGATTTGTCAAATCCTTGGCTAAGGAATACCCGTCATGGAAGGTAAGTATTATCGATATTGATCTTGCAGGTCAACAGGATCTGCAGGATAGTCCGCATAAAATTCACCACCTTGCTAATGCAATTATTCATGAACCTGCTCATCCCAAAGGAGAGGCTGTCGCAATTCGTAATGGGGAACGTTATCAGTGTATTCTCAAAACGCTCTCATTGCACAAGCCGGATAGCATTCCTTTCAGGCATAACGGAGTCTATATGATTCTTGGAGGCGCAGGCGGTATAGGTATGGAGTTGGGTAAATATCTATCCAGTGTTGCACAAGCTCATGTTGTACTTGTTGGCCGTCGTCCAATGGATCAAACGATTGATCTTGGTCTCAAAGAGATCTGTTCATTAGGTGGGACGGCAGATTACATGCAGGCGGATGCTTTAGATCCGGCTTCGGTCTCCCGGGTAGTCGATCAGATTAAAAGAAAATATGGAGCCATACATGGCGCTGTTCATTCTGCCATCGTTCTGCGTGATCGGATTATCGAGAATATGTCAGAAAATGATTTTAGGGCTTCCCTGGATATAAAGGTAAAAGGGAGTGCCGTTCTGCGTCAAGCTTTGGCAGATGAGCTGGTTGATTTTGTTCTATTCTTCTCCTCTATACAATCATTCTCCGGGAATCCGGGACAAAGCAACTATGCTGCTGGTTGTACCTTTAAAGATGCATTTGCTCATGAGTGGAACGTACAAGCATCCTATCCTGTTTTGACTATTAATTGGGGATATTGGGGGACTGTTGGTGTCGTGTCGTCGGATGCGTATAACCAGCGTCTGAGCGCCATGGGCATTCAATCCATAAGCCCGCAAGAGGGCATGGATGTGATCAGTCGTACAATAGCCAATCAAAGTGCTCAAGTATTAGCCTTTAAAGCGGACCGGCATGTGCTTGATCAATTGGGTGTGGAAACAAATTTACCATCCGGCTTCGGTGGGGAGCAGCTGGAACCACCTAATGAATTTCCAGTTCTAGAAGAGTCCGAAAGAGAGAAGATTATTACAGCCTTCAATCATTTAGCAGAATTCGGTAAAAGCCTGTTGCTGAATGCTTTGCGCCAAATGGGAGTATTCCGCACTTCAAGTGAACGTTATGATTCAGCTACCCTTTCGAAACAATTGAAAATCGTTCCGAAGTATGCACGCTTGTTTGGAGCTATGATGAAGATTCTTGAACATTCTGGATTAATCAAACATGAAGGCGGATATTGTGTAACAACGCACCAGATAGATACAATTCCTATTTTTGAGACTTTTGAGCTGATGGAAGTGAAGAAACGTGAACTAATTCTTCAATATTCAGACATCAAAGCGCATCTCGAACTACTGTGGGCGTTATTTCAGAACTACGGAGAAATCCTAACAGGAGAAGTACCAGCTACCGAGATCATGTTTCCAAAAGGCTCAAGTATTCTTGTCGAAAATATCTATAAAAATAATTTAATCGCAGATTATTTCAATCAGATCGTTGCACATTCTGTAGTAGTCCATTTGGAGAAGATCACGTTGCCGCAAGGCAGAACATTGAAAATTCTTGAAATTGGAGCCGGGACAGGTGGAACGACAGCCCATGTTCTTCCATGCCTCAAAAAATATGCAGCGCATATAGAATACGTATATTCTGACATTTCTTTCGGGTTTACCCAATACGGACGGACTAAATTTGAATCAGAGTTCCCCTTTGTCACTTTCAAAACACTTGATATTGAAAAGGATATTCACATGCAGGGCTATGTGGATTCTGAGTTTGATGTAATAGTGGCAACAAATGTTATGCATGCAACCAGTCATATTAACAAAGCTCTTGGCCAATGCCGTACTTTACTTCGTGAAGGAGGTCAATTAATCGTTAATGAACTGACTGAGGTTCATGATTTTGCAACTCTGACTTTTGGATTGCTTGATGGATGGTGGCTGTATGAAGATGAGAAAGTTCGTTTACCGAATGCTCCGTTATTGTCGGCATGTGCTTGGATAAAACAATATGAAGATCAGGGATTTGCTGAAATATCCACACACGGGGCAGAACAATTAGGCCAGAATGTGATTTTGGGAAGTAAGCGTACTTTGATAAACCAATCGGCTCATCCAGTGACTCACGATGCGGATGAAGAAAATATTAAAGGATATATTCAACAAATACTTCGCGACAATCTACAAAAAGCTATGGGTATCGGGGATGAAGATATTCATGAGGAACGCGCTTTTTCATCATACGGCGTAGATTCCATTTCCGGTGTGGATTTAATCCGTAAGATAAACGAAGAATTGCGTATTGTGTTGCGGACTACAGCATTGTTTGACTACAGCACTCTAAAGGAATTAACGGGACACATTTGGAATGAATTTGGTGAAGAACTAATGAATAGAAAGCAGAAGAAAACTGAAAGTGAAAATAAAAATAAAAATGAAAATGAAAATGAGAAAGTTCCGAATGATCATCTGAGATTGCTGGAAAGGCTGGCAGAAGGTAGTCTAAGTGTTAATCAAGTTATTGAAAATTGGAGATGAGCCCCGGGGAAAATCGGCAACTGGTCGTCATTGGTGAAAATGGTCAATGACGACCAGCTTGGGGTTTTACGTGGGAGGGAAATAATTTATTGGTTTAGCAAATTCAGAAAGGGTGACTCGATTGAAGAATAACCAATATGATTTGACACGAATCCTGGATTTAATTGAAAAGGGCACAATTACACCCAATGAAGGATATAGGATCATTCAAGAAATAAGTAATACTCACTCCTCAGAGTTCAAGGCTGTCATATTAGATAAACCAAATTCGATACAGGACATTCCGGTCAAAAATGTAACATTGGTTGAACCACAGGGTAAAGAAGTGCAGATATTAGTAAAGGCATTTGCTTTGAATTTTGGCGATTTGCTTTGTGTAAAAGGATTATATCCGACTATGCCCACGTACCCTTTTACCCCGGGATTCGAGGTGTCGGGTGTTGTAATGAAAACGGGCCCAGAAGTAAGCCTTTTCCAACCTGGCGATGAAGTCATTGGTTTAATGGGTTCAATTATGGGAGGACAGCAAAGTGTTGTTAACACTTTGGAGCATTTAGTTGTCCAAAAACCGCAAAACGTAACATTTGAGGAGGCTTGTGCCTTTCCAATTGTGTTCACTACAGTGAAGCATGTATTTGAAGTAGCACAAATCAAGAAGGGGGACAAAGTGCTTATTCATACTGCAGCTGGCGGTATAGGGTTAATTGCTGTTCAAATGGCGCAGCAGCTCGGTGCTGAATGTTTTGTTACAGCCGGCAGTCAGGATAAATTAATATATCTAAAAAATTTGAACGTAGAACATTTGATCAACTATCGTGAGGAGGACTTCGCGGATCGTATTCGACATATCACCGATGGTTATGGGGTTGATGTCGTTATCAATACACTTGCAGGGGATGCCATTCAAAAAGGTATTGATTTGTTAGCACCTGGGGGCCGGTACATGGAAATTGCCCAGACGGGCCTGCATCAATCGGGCAAATTGGATCTGTCTCGCCTGATACATAACCAGACCATCCACAGTGTAGATCTGCGACGACTAGTCTTACAGCAGCCTGAACGGATCAGGTATTTGCTGGAAAGTATGTATAAAGCATTGGCCCGCGGAATAATCCGTCCAACTGTCGGGCAAATATTCACTATGCAAGAACTTCAACAAGCATATCAGTGTTTAGAGTCCCGCAGAAATATAGGGAAAATTGTGGTTATTCCTGAAACGGGAAGTTTTGCTGAGAAGCTGATTCCAGAATATGTAGCCAAGCAGATTACCAAGAACTTGAATACATATGAGGATGATTTGGCACCGCCCTTATTGCCGGACAACACTGCAGCTCAATCAACTTCCAATCAAGAAGTTGCTGTTATCGGGATATCCTGCCGTTTCCCAGGTGCAAAGGATGCAAAAAAATTCTGGGATAATTTATCCCAAGGGTTATCCTCTATACGAAAAGTTCCAGCTGAACGCTGGAAGGCGGAGGATTATTATGATCCTAATCCGCTAACTCTGAACAAAACATCCAGCAAGTGGGGAGGCTTTTTGGATGAAATTGATATGTTTGATGCTCATTTCTTTAATATGTCCGGTAAAGAAGCAGAATTGACGGATCCTCAGCAGCGCCTATTTTTGGAAGAGAGCTGGTCAGCACTTGAAGACGCCGGTTATGCCAACGATTCCGTGTCCAATAAAAAATGTGCTGTCTTTGTCGGTGTTGGTAGTTCTGATTATATGATGAACGTATCGGATGCAGTGGATCCTCAATCGTTATGGGGAACTGAAAGTTCAATTCTCCCGGCAAGAATTTCCTATTTCCTGAATATGAAAGGGCCTAGTGTCGCTGTTAACACTGCCTGTTCCTCTTCGCTCGTTGCGCTGCATCTTGCTTGTCAATCCATTCAGAATGCTGAATGTGAAATGGCAATTGCAGGCGGTGCTTTTATTTCCACTACCCCTTATTTTCATATTGCTGCCAGTAATGCTGGAATGTTATCCCCTGATGGTCTATGTTCCACGTTTGATGAAGCGGCGAATGGCTTTGTTCCTGGCGAAGGGATCGCGGCTATTGTTCTCAAAGACTTAGCAGCTGCCCTTCGTGATGGAGATCATATTTATGGTGTCATTAAAGGGTCGGGAATCAATCAAGATGGAAAGACAAATGGAATCACTGCTCCCAGCACTATTTCACAGACCGAGTTAGAATTGGAGGTATACCGTAAAACGGGCATTAATCCAGGGGATATTCAATACGTAGAAGCTCATGGAACTGGAACTAAATTGGGAGATCCAATCGAGATTGAAGCGCTTAGCAATGCATATCGTCAGTATACGGATAAAAAACAATATTGTCCGATCGGTTCGGTCAAAACGAATATCGGGCATGCATCGGCTGCCGCAGGGATTGCAGGTGTAATTAAAGTTTTGCTCGCCTTAAAAAATCAGCTGTTACCACCCTCATTAAATTATAAACATTGTAATCAGCATATAGATTTGGCAAAAAGTCCGTTTTACGTACTTTCAAAATCGAAAGAATGGAAGACAAGCCCGGACAATACGAGATTAGCAACAGTTAGCTCCTTTGGATTTAGCGGCACCAATGCACACTTATTAATATCCGAAGCCCCCTCTAGAAACTCTGAGCAGGTAATCAAGCCGTTTTATTTGATCCCGTTTTCGGCCAAGTCAAAGTTCGCGCTATACCAGAAAGCTGTAGACTTACTTCAATGGATAAAAGAACACGAAAAGGATGATTCACTCTCCCTCTCTGATATCAGCTATTCACTTGGTGCACGTCGTAAACATTTCTCCTATCGAGCATGTTATGTGGTGCGCAATCTGGAGGAATTAAAGAGAGACTTGGCCCAATTTACGATAGACAATACAGTAAAAATCATTCAGCAGCCAAAAACAGTTGAACTTCAGAGAATACAAAAGCTATCGGAAAGTATAGGATTATCCCAGCAAGATGACTCAAGTGTATTGGTTCAAATGGAGGAATTGGCAAAAGGATATGTTGACGGATACGATCCCCAATGGGATTTGCTGTTCGGAAGAACCCGTCCATCTATGTTATCTATGCCAACTTATCCCTTTGATCGAGAGCGGTATTGGTTTGAAGGCCATAGCAAGAAAAACACTGAACTTTCTTCCCAGGTCCTGCATCCGCTTGTTCACACAAATACTTCTACTTTAGAGGAGCAGACATTTACATCGGTTTTCTCCATTGAGAATCCACTAGTTAGGGATCATGTAGTACAAGGCATACCGATCCTCCCAGCTGCTGCCTATGTTGAGATGGCTCTTGCAGCTGTTCAATTGTCTGCTCAAGAGAATTACGTTGTAGTTAAACATATTGGATGGTTCAAGCCTTTAGTCATTAATAGCAGTATTAAAGTTCATGTGAGTTTATACCCTAAGGAGAGTGACATTGAATTTAATATCTGGAGTGCAAGCTTAGACGATGATGCGCTGAAGAATGAAAGAGTAGTATATGCTTCCGGGGTCCTTATGAGGAATGAATCTATTTCAATTTCTAATCACATTGATGTACAAAAAATTTGTTCTCGTTGCCCCAAGGTGCTGGAGGAACAATCACTGTATAAATGGTTTATGAGCAGTGGCTTTGATTATGGACCGGAATATCAGACCATTGAACATGTTTATATAGGAAAAGATGAAGCGCTTGCTAAGTTCAAATCCACTTTAGCACCAGGCAGTCGGATGACTGATTATCACCTATATCATTCTATTTTAGATGGAGCGCTTCAAACGGTTATGGGAACGATGTATGGAGCGGATAACAATACTGCTTACCTGCCCTTTTCTTTGGACCAATTAAAGGTATTCCAGCCTTCGGAGATTGCTTCTTATGCTTATGCTGTGAAACTGAATAGTTCCTCGTCACAGATTTCTAAATATAATCTGCACCTGATCAACCAAGAAGGCAGTGAAATTGCCCGTTTGGAGGGTCTGATTGTTCGGGCTCATAATACGATCTCTGCACATCCTGATCAAGAAAGCCTATTTTATCATCGTCCCGTCTGGACAAAGCAATCTTTACAGCTTAGTGTGACCAATGAAAATTTCCCTGATGGAGATGTCTTACTACTGGATACAGACTACGTTTTATTTAGAAAGCTGAAAGAAAAGCTTCAAGGGAAACGTGTGATACTCATACAGCCGGGAGATCAATTTGAAGAGATTGAACCTGATGTATACAGACTTGATCTAACCAAGGATAACGGGTACCGGGAGATCTTCGACCGGATCGAAGAACAGGGTGTTCTACCCTCGTTAATTATTCATCATTGGTCAACGTCCGCATTGACAAATGATACGCCTACCTCCGACTTACTGGACAAAGGGCTGTTCTCAGTTGTTAGATTAACACAATGGTTGATGGAAAAAAGAGGGCAATCTATGAAGTCTCCGTGTTTTTTATATGTATACCCTGCTTCAGGAAAACAACCGACTGATGTGGCCATCGGTGGATGGATCCGCACCTTGAGACAGGAGCACCCTGATTATCAATACGCCTGCATAGAGACAGATGGTCAAATGGCATTGGAAGAGCTATGTTTGCAGGAATGGTGTGCCCGCAAGGATAATCAAGTTGATTTTAATAACACCTCAATCCTCTACAAAGACAAGGAACGCTTCATATTACAGCAGAAATCCATATTTTTACAGCCTTTTGAGGTTAAGCCATTTGTACGGGAAAAGGGAGTCTATCTCATTACTGGTGGCATGGGAGCACTGGGTTACATGATCGCTTGTTCAATGGCTGCCCAAGGTCAACAAGTCAAACTAGTCCTGTCCGGTCGATCTCCTGTAACTGATGTAATATCACAAAAATTAGTTGATATTAATCTATCTGGTGGAGAAGCGATATATGTTCAATGTGATATATCCGACTCTGATGAGGTCAAGGATCTGATACTGAAGATCAAGCAGCGTTATGGTGCACTTCATGGTGTTCTGCATACTGCTGGTGTCCTATGTGACGGGTTAATAAAGAATAAAAAGAAAGAAGACATGACGGCCGTTCTAGCAGCTAAAGTTCATGGAACACATTGGCTGGATTTATATACATTAAAAGAACAGCTGGATTATTTTGTCCTGTTCTCTTCATTATCGGCAGTAGTTGGTAACGTAGGGCAAAGTGACTATGCTTATGCCAATGCATTTTTGGATGCGTTCAGTGAAAAAAGAATAGGTATGGAGTTGGAGGGCAGCCGCTCTGGTAAAACATTTGCAGTGAACTGGCCATTGTGGATAGATGGAGGGGGAATGAAAATAGATCAGGATAGCGTTCAGCTTATGAAGGAGAACGGATTGTTCCCGATTACCCGCGAGCAAGGATTAGAAGCACTAAATACGATTTTACAGCAAACATCCGGACAGTGGATTGTACTTGGCAGTGCATCAACTCCTTGGTCTAAATCGGGCAAACGAGTAATTCATCATGCACAGGTGACGAAAAAAATTACGGGAGGTGATAAACAGCTAAGTGAACAACTTACTGATACGTTATTAAAATACTTAATTCAAGTGCTGGCAACGGAAACGAAAATTCATGATTCTAAAATTGTGCCGGACGAACCTCTAGAGACCTATGGAATCGACTCCTCTATGATTGTTAATATGACTCGGGTTTTGGAAAAAAACTTTGGGACACTGTCAAAAACATTATTTTTTGAATATCAGAATCTTAGTTCGTTAGCAACTTATTTTATTGAATATCATGGTGATAAGTTGCAAGAAATGTTTGGTCAGTCCGGAAGAGCTACTGATGAAGTCCCCCAATCCATGGAGACTTATGTACCTTCAAAGCAGCGAATGCGCAATGAAAGACGATTCAAAACAGAGGATAAAACAGAAAAGGAGCAGGAACCCATTGCGATCATTGGAATAAGTGGTCGTTACCCAATGGCAGACACACTAGATCAGTTCTGGAACAATTTGCAAGAGGGAAAAGACAGTGTCATTGAAATCCCGGAAGAGCGTTGGCGCGTTCCCGGCAGTTTGAGCTACAGTAAATGGGGAGGATTTATTCGTGATGTGGATAAATTTGATGCTAAATTCTTCCAGATCTCTCCTCGTGAGGCCGCTCTTATGGATCCTCAGGAACGCCTATTTCTGGAGGTTGTCTGGCATACTCTGGAGGATGCCGGATATACGCGAGACCAGCTGAAATCAAGTAAAACCGGTGTCTATGTTGGTGTTATGTATGGACAATATCAGCTTTTTGGAGCGGAAAATGCAATGCAGGGGGAAGGATATGTTCCAAGTTCATCCTATGCTTCAGTTGCAAACCGGGTATCTTACTTTTTAGATTTGAAGGGGCCAAGTATGGCAGTTGATACGATGTGTTCTTCGTCGTTAACTGCGATCCATTTAGCTTGCAGAAGCCTGAGGTCTGGAGAATGTGAAACGGCGTTGGCCGGAGGTGTTAATGTCTCCATTCATCCTTATAAATACCACTTGTTAAGCCAGGGGAAGTTTGCCTCTACGGATGGCCGTTGCCGCAGTTTTGGAGAGGGGGGAGACGGGTATGTTCCCGGAGAAGGTGTTGGTGCATTACTGTTAAAGCCTCTTGGAAAAGCATTGGAAGACGGCGATCAAATCCACGCTGTGATTCGCGGAACTGCACTTAATCATGGTGGGAAAACCAACGGATTTTCTGTGCCAAATCCAAATGCTCAGGCCGCCTGCATCAAAGAAGCATTGAACAATGCTAACGTTGACCCACGAGAAGTCAGCTATATCGAAGCACATGGTACAGGGACAGCGCTGGGAGATCCTATTGAAATTACAGCTCTACAAAAAGCCTATAGTCAGTATACAGAAGATAAACAATTCTGTGCGATCGGATCAGTCAAATCCAACATCGGGCATCTGGAGTCTGCAGCGGGAATTGCTGGAATTACAAAGATTCTGCTGCAAATGAAGCACAAGAAGATCGTTCCATCACTGCACTCACAAAAGCTTAACCCGAATATTCAGTTCGAACAGACTCCCTTTACGGTTCAGCAGGAACTGAAGGATTGGAGTACAGAGGCTTCACGTATATCGGCAATCAGTTCATTTGGAGCGGGAGGTTCAAATGCCCATGTGATATTGGAAGAATGGAATGAAGAGGACACTGCAGCTTCTAATGCACCCGCACCTTACTTATTTGTTCTTTCGGCAAAGCAGCGAAAAGCCCTTCAGGAAGCTGCAAGACGGTTACATGATTACCTTCAAACACATCCGCAGCAGGACCTGGCATCTATCGCCTGGACTTTGCAATCCGGACGTGAACCGATGCAGGAACGTGTGGCTATTATCGCATCTCACAAAGATGAATTAAGTCATCTGTTGCAATCGTACGCTGACGGAACATCCGGACAAAATACGTTTGAGGGCAGCTTGAAACAGGAAATGTTAATTTCACAAAATACGGGGAAATCGGTAAAGGGATTTATGGAGGCTGTTACTGCGGATCGTGATTTGGAACAGTTAGCCCGTTTGTGGATATCTGGAGTATCCATTCAGTGGGAACTGCTCTATGATGTGCAAAAACCACAGAAGATCTCTCTGCCGTTGTATCCCTTTGAAAAGGAACGGCATTGGATTGAAATACCGAATGGACTTGCCTATTCGAAACAATCCGAAATAAATATTCCAGTCGTAACAATTGAACCTGATCAGGTGAAGCATCACTCCCCTGAAATTAAATGGACTCCCGGCGAATTGCTGTCTAAAGTGACTGATGTGCTCCGCAATTTGGTAGGTGATGTTCTTCAACTGAATCCGGAGCGGATTGATCTTGATGAAAGTCTTACGGATTTTGGTTTTGACTCTGTGACATTAAAAGACCTGGCAGATCGTTTAAGTCAGAAATTCGCTATACCTATAGCACCTTCGATCTTTTTTGAACAAGGCAAACTTAGAAGTCTCGCAAATTCGTTGGTTCGTGATTATGCCGGGGAACTGCATGCCCACTATAAAAGTGAAAATATGCTTCACGATTACAAACCAGAATCATCGGCCCCATTATTGGAACGGAGTAGTGTGGATCAGTTGGACAAGACAAACAATGACTTGAATGCGACTTCTAATGATGCGATTGCTGTCATCGGCATGACGGGGCAGTTTCCTCAGTCCAGCGATCTCCATCACTTCTGGAGACAGATAGAATCCGAAACAGATCTAATAACGGAAATACCCTCTGACCGTTGGGATTGGCGTGCTGTGGCTTCGGAAGATGAAACGTATCAATCCCATTCCCGATGGGGTGGCTTTCTTGACCATGTAGATAAGTTTGATCCACGTTTCTTTCAGATATCACCTTATGAGGCTGAAATGATGGATCCACAGCAGAGACTTGCTCTACAGGCTGTTTGGCATACCTTTGAAGATGCAGGTTATAAACCCTCTGAATTCTCTGGACATCGTGTAGGATTATTTATTGGGGCTCAGTTTCAGGATTATCTGCAGCTTCTCCATGATGACGGCGAACTAAACGCTGTAATGGGAACCGGCAATGAGCTTTCCATTCTCGTGAATCGTATCTCATACTTATTGAATTTTCACGGTCCGAGTGAGCCATATAATACAGCGTGCTCCTCTTCATCCGTTGCTGTACATCGTGCCATTCAATCGATTCGAAGCGGGGAAAGTGAAATAGCCGTAGCTGGAGGGATCAGTCTGATTCTTGCTCCATACGCCATGATCAGCGCAGGGAAGATGGGGATTTTGTCCACTGAAGGTCGGTGCAAAACCCTTGACAAACAGGCTAACGGATATGTTAAAGGCGAAGGAGTTGGGATGTTATTACTTAAACCTTTATCCAAAGCTTTGGAAGACAATGACAACATATACGCTGTACTCAAAGGGTCGGCTGTCAATCATGGTGGAAAGGCGCAGTCTTTAACCGCACCAAATTCAGAAGCCCAAGCGGAAGTGCTAATGACTGCCTATGAAGATGCCGGAATTGATCCAAGAACAGTTGGATATATAGAATTGCACGGCACAGGCACAGAACTTGGTGATCCGACTGAAATTGAAGGAATTAAGAAAGCTTTCAAACGTTTATCGGAAAAAAACGGGAACCTGCTAAAAGAAGAGGCTTTTTGCGGAATAGGATCTGTAAAAACTAATATTGGTCACCTTGAACCTGCATCTGGTATAGCAGGGATTATTAAAGTTATTCTCTCAATGAATCATAGTAAGCTACCTGGTCTTCTGCACTTCAAAGAATTGAATCCTTATGTCAACCTGGATCATTCTCCGTTCTATATTGTACAAAGGACACAGGAGTGGAACAGATTTAAAAACGAACAAGGGAATGAACTACCACTACGGGCTGGAGTAAGTTCATTTGGTTTTGGAGGTGTAAATGCTCATATTGTATTGGAGGAAGCGCCTCAATGCCTTCACTACGAGACAAAAGCTCAAAAAGTTCTTCAAAAAGATAAACTATTTATTTTATCTGCAAAGAGCGAGGAGAGCTTGAAAGAGTACGCTGAAAATTACATCGAATACCTAAAAGAGAAGAGAAATGAAAACTATAGTATTGTAAAAACTTGTGGAGAAAAGATTGCCGGGCATATTAGTGAGATAATTAAAGTGCAAGTAGAGGATCTTGATTGGGATGAGCCGTTTGAGGAATATGGAGTGGGGCAAGAAGAACTAACTCTATTACTTCAGCGTGTGACTGGACGATACGACCTTAACGTTGATGCTTCCCTTCTTCGAGACTATTCATCGATTGTTCAATTGGTGAATTATGTGCTCAGATTCTTAGAAGACAGTTCAGAAGTACGTTCAGATTCATTGGAACAGAGTGGCTTTCTGGCCGACTTGACCTATACATTGCAAGTAGGTCGTGAAGAAATGAACGTACGACTAGCTATTGTGGCTTCAAATGTGACAGAAATAATAGATAAGTTACAACTTTATATAAACAAAATACAAAGTTCAGGCTTATACCTGGGTCAAAAGAAACGCATGAAAGGAACTCAATCTCTTGAGGATCAAAATAATACCGTGAATCCGGCTGATCTCTCCTTAAATACTATTGCTAATCTATGGGTCAATGGAGGATCTGTTGATTGGATACAGATTTCAAACGGGGAGTTCGCGCGAAGAATACCTATTCCAGTGTACCCATTTGCGAAGGAGCGTTACTGGGCTCCTAAGGCAAGCTCGACCATTGTTACATTAGTTAAAGAAATCGCTGTTTCGCAGGAAGCAACTATAGAGCAAGCTCCTAGTTTAGGAGGACAGGAAGAACTGGCTTTGGAACTACGGCATATTATTGCAGATAGACTTAAACTTAAACCAGATGAAATCGAGGATCATGTAGAACTATCAGAATATGGCGTGGACTCCATGTTATCTTCAATGATTGTACAGATTGTACAAGAGCGATTTGGGGAAGCGATTGACTTGGGAATAATCATCGAATACCCAACGATAAAAGATCTTTCCACTTATCTTGCAGAAAGAATCAAACCACAAGTTATGGGCCTAAATACAGCAGTACGTGCTGTTAGTAGCTTTAATAAACCCAAACTGCCGCCAGAGATCATACCTATAAATACGAGAGGGACTAAGCAAATATCGTTCTGGGTACATGGTGCAACTGGCTATCCCAATGTTTTTAATAATTTATCCAAAGCTCTTGGTCCTGATTATCCTTTGTACTCCTTTCTAGCCAAAGGAACAGATGGGAAATCGATTCCGCGAATGTTTGATGAAATGGTTCTGCACTATTTGGAATGTATCAGACTGGTTCAACCCAAGGGACCATACTTTTTAGGAGGCCATTCTTTTGGCGGACTAGTTGCAATGGAGATAGCAAGGAAACTTAAATCCGAGGGGGAAGTCATTCTTCATTTAGTAATGCTTGATACGTATCCAACAACCTCAGAAGTAAATGATCAATTTTATGAGACATATGATTTTGACTTCTTAAAGTTATATTTAGTCAATTCTTTTTTGAAGGTTGACCAAAATCCTTCCCTGGTGATCACATCCAAGGATCTTGAAGGAATTCCAAAAAGATTTCAAGTTGCATATTTAGCAAAACTTGCTAAAGAAAGATCAAATAAGCTGATTGAAGCAGATGAAATTTTTAATTTTATTAAAGGAGGACTTCTTGTATCAGACTTTGCAGAGGAGACCTATCTAGTACACAAGCCGGAGCCTTATGATGCTTCTAACGTAACATTTATTAAAACGACGAAAGGTTTTGTTGGGCCGGATAATAATATGGGATTGCCGGCAGTAGATATTCTTAAAGATTATGATTATTCTCTCTATTGGAAAGAAATTATTAGTACAGAATTAGATATTCTTACGGTAGATAGCGACCATAACGGCTTGTTAGATCATCCTGTTCTTCCCTACGTTTCGGAGAAGATTGAGATGCTTATGGGAATTACTCATGTACCACTCGATATAGATGAATATGGCCGATTTCAAGCGGCTTTTACAAAACTAACAGAGTATGGACACTTTTTATTACTTCGTGCATTTAAAACAATGGGTATATTTAAATCTGCTGGAGAGAAGTACACAAAGGAACAATTGCTTGAGGAACTCAATATTATTCCGGAGTACCATCGTTTGTTTAGTGCAATGATCGGGATTATGGTTCAGAAAGGATGGTTAGAGATTAAGGATGGATTAATATTAACAACGAGAACTCTTCAAAGTAAGACAATTAATAAACAGCTAAATGAGATGGGCCAGATAAAAAGTATTCTTATGAAGGATTATTCAGAAATAAAGTCCTATATTCCTTTGCTTGAGGTTTGCGCCAATGCGTATTCAGATGTCCTTTCGGGAAGAATCGATCATATGAATGTGATTTTCCCGAACGGTTCAATGCAGTATGTAGCAGATGTTTACAAAGGGAACATTCAAACTGATTACTACAATCAATTGTTGGCTCAATTGTTACATGACTCTATACGAAAGCGGCTAAATAAATATCCTCACACTCACATTCAAATCTTAGAAGTTGGAGCCGGAACAGGAGGTGCAAGTGCCTTTATTTTTGACTCTATTAAAGAATTCGCAGCTCAAATTCGTTATGTGTACAGCGATGTTTCTTCAGCTTTCATTCAGTACGGCAGAAAGGAATACGGCAGTAGCTATCCATTCGTTGACTACAGGGTTTTAAATATAGAAAAGAATCCGGAATTACAAGGCTATGAGCCTTATAGTTTTGATTTTGTTGTCTGCAGTAATGTACTTCATACCACTAGTGTTATGGGGAACACATTACAACATATTCATAGCCTATTGAAGGATTCAGGTGAAGTGCTAATTAATGAATTAACCCAGGTCATTGATTACAATACTTTGACTTTTGGATTAACAAGCGGGTGGTGGCTTTATACGGATGAAGATAAGCGAATCAAACATTCACCCTTGCTCAGTACTGAATTATGGAAGGCAGAGTTGAAAAAAATAGGTTTTCACAGTGTTCAAATCTGCGGAACGCCAGATACAAGTGAGGATGAATTGCCGCAAAGTATTATTGTTGGGAAAAACAATAGGAAATAAAATTGGATTGAAGACCTCCTGAATAATAGGGGGTCTTTGTTATTTATTCCTTCAAAAATTAAAATTGGAATAAATTAGGTTGACTTTAGAAGGGGGGGGGGTTAAAATCTTTGTGACTCAAAAAAAAATATAGTCATACATTCATTTAAAAGGGTGAGGTTATGCCAAAAGGCTTTACTGAAAAGGAACGTTTAATTATTCGGGAGAAATTACTGAAGCAAGGCGAGAGTATGTTCATTATTTACGGATTAAAGAAAGCCAATATTGAGAGATTAACCCGAGCTGCCGGTATTTCCAAAGGGGCATTTTATTTATTCTTTAGTTCAAAAGAAGAATTGTATTTGGAAATTCTGGAAAGGTTCCAAAAGGAATTCCGTGAACAGTTACTCTCTCTATCCTTTGAGAATGGAGACAAACCTAAACAAACATTGAAGGCATTTTTTTTGAATGCAATCAGATTAATGGAGAATAACCCGGTCATGAAGAACTTCAGGAAAGAGGATCTGGATTATTTATTTCATAAGCTCCCCAAAGATACGGTTAAGGCCCACTTACTGGATGATAATTCGTTTATTTACGAATTTATTCATCAAAATAAGCAATATTTTCATGATCTTAATCCTAAAGCGATAGCTGGATTATTCCAAGCGATTTTCTTAATTAATTTACACAAAGACGATTTTGAGGAAAGTACTTATAGCCCTATGCTGGACTTATTATTAGAAACTGTTTCGGATCGGTTGATAAAATAAATAAGGACCTATAAAACACTCTAGTCGGAGGAGATCTAATGTATATTCAATTAAAACAGGTGGAAAAAACGTATGAGTCAGGAGAAGTACCTTTTAAAGCCCTTAATGATGTTTCTTTAACCGTTAAAGAAGGTCAAATTGCAGTCATCCTTGGGCCCTCGGGTTCTGGAAAATCCACTTTATTGAACGTATTAGGCGGAATAGACCGGATTAATTCCGGTGAAATTATGGTAGGTCAAACGGACTTAAACAAACTAACTGATAATCAGCTTACAGAATATAGAAGAGACACTGTAGGCTTTGTCTTCCAGTTTTATAATTTGATTCCTAATTTGACAACCTACGAAAATGTGGAAGTTGCTTCAAATATTAGTAAGAATTCTTTAAATACGGATGATGTTCTTGAAGCAGTAGGTATGAAGGATATGAAAAAACGCTTTCCCCGTGAATTAAGCGGAGGGCAGCAACAGAGGATTTCTATTGCTAGAGCGTTGGTTAAGAATCCAAAAATACTTTTGTGTGATGAACCAACAGGAGCTTTGGATTTCGCTACCTCACAAGAAATTATTAAATTACTCATTGAAGTAAATCAAAAGTTTAAAACCACTATTCTCATTATTACTCATAACGAAGCCATAGCAGGAATTGCTCACCGGGTTATTCGATTGCGAAGTGGTGAAATTATCGAAGACAGGTCTAAAAATGAAGAGGAAATTCTCCCTGTAGAGAGGATTGAATGGTAATGATCATCAGACGTAAAATTATTAGAACGATCCGGGAGAATAAATCTCGTTTTATAGGTTCTTTTTTATTGATTACTATTAGTTGTATGCTTTTTGTCGGTTTTAATCTTGCAAGCGGAAGTCTGAGAACCAGTGTGGATTCATTTCTGGAGCAGCATACCATTGATGACGCAAGCTTCTATGTTCAAAGACCCATAGAAAATGTTTCTGAGCTGGAAGATAAGTTCAATGTAACGATTGAAACAAGAAAATCGTATGACCTTGCTTTTGATAGTAATTCGACATTGAGAATCTTTAGTGAAACATCACAAATAGATACGTATTCGATTTTAGAAGGGGAACCATTAGAACACTTAAACGATATGGTAATTGATCCATCCTATGCGAAACAGCATAATCTGAAGATAGGTGAGAATACAACCATTAATGGAAAGCAATATCGGATTACCGGATTTATTACATTACCGGATTTTATGTACTTGGTGAAAGAGGATCAAGACATTCTTGTTAATCCCGAGACCTTTGGAATAGCAGTTATTTCGAACGAAGCCATGAAAGATTTTCCGGATAGTTCAACCTTTTATAGTTTAATTGTTCATGATGACGACATAAAGGCCGTAAAAGATGAAATCAATAATTTGTCAACGATTGTTAAATGGGTTGAACAGACTGATAATATGCGACTGACTCATGTGAATGAAAACATAAAAAGTTTTATTATAGTAGGGAAAATCATTCCGGTTATCATTCTGATTCTCACTTGTGCTCTTTTAGCAATAATAATGTGGAGACTGTTAAGAACAGAATATGTTCAAATCGGTACTTTATATGCCTTGGGTTACAAAAAATCAGAAATCATAAGGCACTACCTGAGTTACTCGTTTGTACTCTCGATATCCGGAAGTATCTTGGGTACGTCGCTCGGTATTTTCTTGGCAAAACCTATTTCATCTTTACTTTTGTTTAAATATAATTTGCCTCATATTGACATTGAACCAGATTATCTTTATTTATGTATTAGCCTTGTCCTTCCTTTTCTATTTTTAATCCCAACCACCTTCCTTGTTGTAAAGATGGCTTTGCGACTTTCTCCGGTAACATTACTTAAGGGGGGAGCCAATAAAACGAAAATAAATTTCTTGGAAAAAAAACTCAACCTGAATTTTTTTAGCTTTAATACAAAATTTAAGATCCGTGGAATTCTCAGAAATATCACGAGGACTTTTATTATGATGATAAGCATCACATTTGCTTCTTTGTTGCTTCTTTTTGGTTTTACAACAAATGACTCTATGGATTATATGATCTACGACAATTATACAAATACTCTCAAATATAATTACAACTATATTTATAATTCATTGCAACAAGATCGTCCCAAAGATGCGGAAATTTTATCATTTGCTCCTTTTGAAGCTGAAAACAACAAGGAGAACTATAATTTCATACTGTATGGGGTTGAAAAAGGCTCCCAGCTGCTTTCTTTAAGAGATGCAGACGGAAATGAGTTAAGTAAAGATAGTGTAGTTATCACAGCATCTTTGGCCAAAAAACTTAATATACAGGAAAGTGAAAGTGTGGCGCTGACGAATAAACTTAACGACTCTACATTTAAATTAAATATTGATTACATCAGCACGGTCTATACTGGAGATATCATCTACATTCCTTTGTCTATGTTCAACTCATTGAACAATTATCCGGAAAACAGTTTTATGGAGGTGATTTCTAAGGAAAAATTAGAAATTGATAAAGCCAATGTGTTGTCTTTCAATGATAAAAGTGAGCTAATCGAAGGGTACCAGACTTTCGTCAAACCTATACGATACATGGTTGGCGTTGTTGCCTTAATTTCTTTTGTTATTGGCCTGATTATTATTTATGTTATTACCACCATGATTATTGAGGAGAATAAGGCTTCCATATCATTACTCAAAATATTAGGGTATAGCAAGCAAAAAATCAGCGCACTGATATTAAACAGTAATATTTTTGTAGTGATTATAGGATATTGTTTATCCATCCCGCTTATTAATCAGCTGATGGAACTATTTTTTAAAGCAGCGTTTCCTAGTATGGCTATTCCAACAAAGCTTGAATTTAAGAATATAGTGATTGGTTTCTTAATTATTTTGGTTACTTACGAAGTGTCGAAGTATTTAAGTAAGAAGAAAGTTATTGAAATTTCAATGGCGGATAGTTTAAAGAGCAGGGTGGAGTGAATTGTCAAGGTTAAGCTACACATTATGAAAGCCGGAACCAGGCGGATGACCTAGTTACCGGCTTTTATCTATACACTTATTGCTCTATTTTCTTCCAAAAAACTTTAAACATCTGCTGTAAGAGCAATAGAT
The DNA here is from genome assembly GCF_058313675.1 of Paenibacillus sp. fava2. Classification (NCBI taxonomy): domain Bacteria; kingdom Bacillati; phylum Bacillota; class Bacilli; order Caryophanales; family Paenibacillaceae; genus Paenibacillus; species Paenibacillus sp. fava2. The sequence continues at coordinate 1,723,034 of NZ_CM177755.1, forward strand.
GAAAGAGGAGTCCCACAATAAAGAAGAGGGTTATTTTATATATAGAATGATTAACGGCAATGCCTTCAAGATATAGTTTGGCCGGCCAATACGTTGGGAACACACCGGCTATTAGCTGCCAGGGTTCAGGAACAAAATACGCGAAAACCGCTCCCAGAAGAGTCAGTCCAATAATTTTGGAAAAAGCAAGCCCTTCTACTTTATTAGCAGCAAATGTAGCTAAGAACATCGCAAGAATAGGTGTCTCCAATACGAGCAACAGGAGTACTGCGATATTTTCTCGTTCATACTGTGAAACACCGCTGAATAGTAGAAAAACAACTGTCATTATTATGCTGATAGAGGTTGGGAGAATCAGTCGGTAAGCAAGGTAACCATTTTTCATCAAGGGGGTTACTGCATAGATTTCAATCAAATGTTCGTCACGCTCATCCAGGATCAATAAACCCGCTGCTATCCCGGCTAATTGAGGAACAAGTAGCATCAGAAAAACGGTAATAAAACTTGAGTATGAAAGAAGGTAGAAGGACGAGATGGAAGCTATCCACTCTGATAAGGGAACGTAGCCATACTTTACAATAAGCGTGAGCAGAAGCGGACCAAGAGTAATGAGCAGTAGCATAGGGTCTTTTACTGCATTTTGAGAATCTTGCCGAAGCATGGTTATATACTTAAACATGTTTTTCATCTCCGTCCTGTATTCTCACAGTCCCTTCTATTAGGGTATAGACCCACCAGACTGCTAGACCGATCCAAATCAACAGTATGAACACTGCATACAAGAAATCAGATAAATTCAGAGGATGAGAGGCGCCTTCCAATAACATTAACGTTCCTTGAACAGGCAGGACAGCATAGAGAGGTGTTGTAAACAAATTTAAGTAACCCAACACAGGTAATATAAAAACCAGAGAAAATAATTGAGACAGTAGTAAGAAGCTGTTGATCGAACGGCTTTTTATGGCTGCGGCTAAGCCGATTAAGGTGAAAAAAGAAGAGGTCAAAACAATAGCAAGAACAAACTGAACCAGAGACACAGGCCATCCTTCAGAAGTCAGGTGTATAGCAAATGCAACAGCAAGGGATAAGCAGCTTAAAGAAAAACATTTGGCTAGAATGTACTCCAGCGTTTTAACAGGTGTAACAAAAAGGTTTTCAAAAACACCTTGATCTCTCTCCAACAGCAGTATTCCTCCTGCCAGAATCAAACCAAGAGCGCTTGGATCTGAAAAAGTAAGCAGTACCAGTGTCTTTTTCAAATACGCTTCAGGAATAAAGCTAAGTCCCCCAATATAAACAATACAAACAAGCAGATAGACTAAGTACAACCCATGCTTCCACTGGAAGTGAACATCAAAGAGGAATAGTCTCCATATTCTCATACTAGGCTTTCCCCCGTGACATCCATAAAGATTTGATCCAATGTGGCTTCTAAAGAATGCATGGTAACAATTGGTTTAGAACGAATAATCGAGAGGAATTCAATGTTATCTCCAATATCAGTTAAAGGGAATTCTGCCGTTTTCTTTACTCCTTGCATCTGATATTCAATCCTGAGTTTACGCTCTCCGCTTCGAAGCATCAGATTCTTCGGGGAATCAATTAACTTGATTGCGCCGTCCACGACAAAAGCAACTCTGTCGCATAATTGCTCGGCAGCCTGCATGTTATGGGTGGTAAGAATGATTGTCGTCCCAGCGTCTTTACGCTGCTTAATAAGTTTTTTAAGCATATCGGCATTGGTAGGATCCAGCCCAGAGGTAGGTTCATCCAGAAATAATACGTCGGGATTATTCTGCACAGCACGGCAATAATTCAGTCTCATCTTCATTCCTTTTGAAAAGTCTGCAACTTTCATATGTGCAGCTTTCATCAAACCTACTTGCTGGAGTAACTCCATGGGGTCTGAACAACGCTTGCGGTACAGTGACCCGAAATGTCTTAGATTCTCCAGAGCAGTAAAACGGTTATAAAAGTTCGGGAATTCAAACGCAACGCCGACCCGTTCAAAATATTCCGAACCAACCGATTTAACTTCTTGATCTAAAACGACAGCCGACCCATTATATTGTTTTAGCTTGCCAATTAATATATTTTGTGTAGTGCTTTTCCCGGCGCCTGATGGCCCTAAAAAACCGAATATTTCTCCTTTCTTGATGTCGAAATTCAGTCCCTTCAAAACAGGGCTGTCTTGACCTGGATAAGTGTAAGATAGTTCTTGGACTTTAATCATTATTGAATCCACTCCTCTTCTGAGAATAGACCTTCAGCTATGGTAGATATAAGCATTTCAAGTGTATACTCATACACCGTCTCTCCAATTTCCCGTTTATGTAGAGAGAGTAATAAGAGTGAGCGAATCATACTGACAATGATCTCGGGAGAGCTTTTTTGGAGCAACCCTGCTGTTTGCCACTTTTGAATAAAGGGATACAGCATATCTTGATCATGGTTGTAATTACGTTCTAATCGTTCGGGTGGGAGTTTGCGAATTAAGGCTTCAAATTGTTCAGCCAATAAGATTTGGTGGATGATTGGATTTTCCGACATGAGTTTGAAAGATTCCAATAAAAATAACTTGAAAGACTCTTTATTCAGCGACCTCTCTGCTGCGTTCTCTAAAAGAACGGTCCTTATGTGACTTTCTTCAACTTCCAGGAGCTCGAAAAAGAGTTCTTCCTTAGATTGATAAAAGGCATAGAAAGTCCCTGCTGCAATGCCTGCACCTTTTGTTAAGTCCTCTACACTAGTTTTCTTAATTCCATAACGGGTAAAGAGGCTTCTCGAAGATGCAAGTAGCTTTTGTTTTATGTGAGCTTTTTCAATTTCACTGAATTTTTTTGGCATATGCCGCTCCTCTCTTTATGAATTTATGAATAATATTATATTTTATTCATTAAAAATATACAATCTATTACTTTTTAGGATTTTTATTTGAATTTAATGGAAGGGAATTGGAGTTTGTTGTCGAATAATTATTTTATAAAGATATAACAAAGAGGTGATATGATGAGTGATAATAAGATTGAAATGAATAAAAATGAGGCTGCCAAAGTCATCTTTGAGAACTCTCATGGTATATGCAAGAAAGATAATATTGATTTCGAAGTCATGTATACTGATTGTTGCAGTCTTTCTAACTATAAACTTCATTTGGCCTACGAAGGTGACCAATTGCAATTGGTACAGTTTCAATCTACTCACAAAGATAATAGAGAGTCTATTTTTATGGAGAATTATTCAAAACTAATGACTTCAATGTTTATTGAGGACTATATCTATAATGATGTAGAATTTTATAGAAAGTGGTTAGGTGATAATTATGCCTTGGAAGGGTATTCTTTATCACAAAAAATTGTTGAAGCGTTTTTCAATAGATTTTTTACTTAACGGGATACAAATAATCTGAAGAACGACAGCAATTGTGAAGATATGGAGGAACCTTAAGAAAGTCAAGAAGCTCACTTCCTTTGCGGCACAATATATTCAAAACGGAAATCCTGAATGACTGGGAAAAGGCCTTCGTCGGCAGATTCGCCCTTTACTCCAGCGGGGGAGTAAACCTACCAAAAGTACAAGTTTTTAAAAAAAGTTACGCATCAGAAGTTGCACATAAAATTTGCTGTTTTGAAGTTCTGAGGGCTGTTTCAGATTCTCCAATATAAGAAATCTGTCTGCGGTATTTTTGCAAATAGTAATACCTAGGGGCAATCAGTAGGATTGTTGCTAAGAATATGATAAGAATTACAAAGCCACTGAGACCAAAACGATAAGTTCATTTTCATCATCAGGTGGAATCGAATCTTTTAGCCTTACACTTGAAGCTGAATCACAAATTACCAGTGTAGTGGTAAAGGCAAGCTTCGATGAGACAGTTGCAACAATGTTCGTGTTTGATGGTAATATTTGATGTGGTAAGAGCGTAAGCCAAATAAATATTATTCAGATGAATTTCCTGAATGGGCACAAAAAATCCAAAATTACAGATTATATAAACCGCAAAAGTAAACCAATTCGAATCGGATCGATCGTAATTGGTTTATTTTTTGACATCGCATCGTGTCCATAACCTCAAAAAATCCACAATACAGGGGAAGACATGGAGGACCTCATCTCCATCGGCACTATCGGGCTGATCAAGGCCATCGAGAGCTACCGCCCGAATAAAAGCACGAAGCTCGCCACTTTTGCCGCCCGCTGTATCGAGAATGAAATCCTCATGCATTTGAGATCGCTTAAAAAAACCAAAAAGGATGTATCCCTGCATGATCCCATCGGGACGGATAAGGAAGGCAACGAGATTACGCTGATCGATATCCTCGGCTCCGACGCAGATGATATTGTGAAGGAAGTGGATCTTAAGATCGAGAAGAGCAGGATTTATCGTAATCTAGATATTTTGGATGACCGGGAAAAAGAGGTGGTCGTCGGCCGCTTCGGCCTGGACATCGGTGGAGAAGAGCGGACGCAGCGGGAGATTGCGAAGGAGTTGGGGATCTCGCGGAGTTATGTGTCGCGGATTGAAAAGAGAGCACTCATGAAGCTGTATCATGAGTTTTATAAGGTGAAGCGGAGAGTATGAAAAGATCAGTGTAAAAGGAATTCTCTAAAATGAGTACAGCATTGGGAAAGCGACTTGTCTGCGGATGAGTTGCTTTTTGATTTAGTAGGGAGAACGTATATTGCATCTTTAGGAAAAATACTTTTGAGTGTAGGCTTATGGCAACTATTATAAGTCGAAGGCAAGGTGTCAGAGAGGAAATGTGAAGACAAGGAGATAAAATGTAGACTTATCTTGGGAATTATTAATCATTTCCAGTTCAGAGGGTAATGAACAGTATGGATATGATGTAAAAGTCGGACGATACAGCTGTCAACCGCTTCGAGCCCGCACACAGATACAATGGAATATAGCTATGATGGCGCTAACCAGCTGAAGCAAGTGACCCGCAACGGCTTCACAACTAGCTATAGGTATGATGGCGACGGTCTGATGCGTGAAAAAAATGATGGCGGCACAACCCGCTATTACTATGACGGAGAGAATATTATCGCAGAAGGAAGCGTATCCGGAAGTACTGTCAACTTCAAAGGCCGCTGTGTCCGCGGACTGCAGATAATCAGCATGAAGAACCAATGGGGAAAGTGGATACTACCTCCAGAAACGGGCATGGGGATGTAGTCAATCTGTAAAGACAGGATCAGACCCTCCTGAACACCTACGATTATGATATTTGGGGTAATCCTACTGTAAAAGAAGAAGTAGGTCAATACTCGAACCCGTTCCGCTACTCCGGGGAGTACTGGAATGAAGGAGAACGTCTGCAGTACCTCCTTGCATGCTGGTATGATCCGAGTGTCGGAAGATTTATCACAGAGGACAGCTGGGAAGGTGAGACTGAATCATCCGGATAGCCAGAATCCGTATATTTATGTGGTGAATAATCCGCTTAGATGGATCCGAGTGGAGAATTTCCTGCTTGGGCTGCCCTGTTAGCCTGGAACACGCTTGGAAGTGGTGCGATAGCCTTTTTTGCTGAAATAGCAAATGGTGGAGAGATAAAGGATGCTGCGTATGATGGGTTAGGAACAGCAGCTGGAGAAGTCGTAACAACAGCATTGGAGTTATTAGTTCCACCAAACCCGATTTATATTGAAGTGCGTATATCAAAAACGGAGAGACTGCATTTTTCGCCGATGCGATAATTAGCACACATTAAGAACGCTTATTTATTAAGCTATTAATTTTGAGGGTTTCTTTCAACAACAAGTAGAAAGAAATCCTAGGAATTTTAAAAGGGGGTTAGCGAGAGTATGCCAAGAATTGAAGTTGGTTTGATTGCTCTTGCTATTTTTATAGTTTGTGCTAATTGTTGGAGAATATTATTTAGATGGAAAGAGGAATTGAATAACATTAGTTTCGAAGAAAAAGGAAGCGAACCTCGGATTTATAGGATTCATCCATTGATGTTTTTAGCGCCAATATTGATTATTGGAGTTATGGCCAGCTTTATTATAGCGTGGAATGATGATTTAAATTTAGTGTTAGTCAGTGGCGCCTTTATGATTGGAGCAATCTTATTGCTGATTTATCTTCCGACAACGAAGGTTGTATTATCCAAGTCTGAATTACAATATAAATCGGGTTTTAAAACTTATATAATAAATATCAATCATATTAAGAACATTTCCCGAGATCCATATTCGATAAAAATCAGTTTAGCTTCAGGTGAAGTAATATCTATTACCTCGGCATTATATAAAGCAAAAGAATTATATTTTTATGTAAAAGCGATTAGTAAATAAGCATTTCATTATAAAAGGAGGAACTGCGGGCTTTGACTAGACTCTTGGCTTCATTATTTTCTGCTTTACTTCTGTCACTTGTTTTCACAATGGTCAGCCAAAATAATAATACAGATGATAACGTTCTGTACTATTCATTCATGAATGAATTTTTAATGGTTTTTTGTTCATGCTCTGCATTTATTTATTTTTAGTAACTCCTGTTTCATTATTTATAGATAAAATAATCATAAATCGCAGTATCATTGTACACTTCCTTCTATATTTTTTTATTGGTGCTCTACTTGGTTTATTAATTCTTTTGCTCAATTCTGCGAATGATGTGTATGCTTCATTACAGTAAATATTACTTTTCGGATTGGGTGCGTTTGTATTCTCCTTATTTATTTATATATTTGTTTTCATTAATAACAAATAAACAAAAATGATGAATATATTAAGCCTCATTTCACTTTTGTTCACCAGCTACATTGAAGATAAGAGGAAGACTTTTACAACATTCACTTCATTAAATTAGTTTATATAATTCTTAAAGACTGCGCCAGCAAGATCAGCGCTGTCTTTTTCATTTTTTACAAAAAAATGTGGATAACTCCGAAGAAGAAGGGAGGGGGATGAACGTGAAGAGGCAGGAGACATGGAGTCATTCGTCAGATTCTAAAAGATCACTTTCATGGATTCATGGAAATGCACGGTCATCACTTGCTTGAAGGACTTCGCAGTAGTATTACAGAAACGGTAAATAAAGCGATACACTGTGGCACGCGGGGTCTGAGATATGCGAGATACGATTGCCATTGCCGAATCTGGTTTTGAACGTTGGTAGAAACAGGGGAAACGAATGGACCATCCTGCGGTTCGGAAGACGCAAAAAACAATGCGGAATTGAAAAGAGGAAATCGTTAATTACCATTGTTGCAGATTAACGAATGCCACGGTCGAGGGGCGGCGGCACAATCGCATAAAAGCATTCCAAAGTCGCCATTACTTCACACGAAATCGTAACCGCTACCAAGACGACATTCTTCTGGAATGCAATCGGCACCGCCTGTTGCTCTAATCGTCAAGCATTAAGGTTGAGTCATAAAAGAAAGTATTTATGTGCTTTAATTTTTAAGTGTATAACAAATAAACCTCTCAATTATACGGGAGGTTTATTTGTTATACAAAATGTAGAGCTTCGCCAGAGTCAATCGGTAGCGATCCCTTTTTCTTGATAATTTTAATCGGTTGCGCTGTGCCGACACGCGGATGAGGATTTGTGGCGATATGATATGTCAAATCATCTTTTACATAACACAGTCCTGGCTTGGTCTCCCACTTTTCACCGGCTTCATTAGAGGTATTTGCCTTGCTGGACAATACTCTGCCGTCTTTTCCTACGACCTGTACAATCCCTGTAGATTGTCTACCAGATTCATGAGATACATCCAACCCAATAAAACAATCTGATGATAGGGATGAATTTAAGATCCACAGTTGAATGCCCGATTTAGAATAAAGTCCTAATAATAGATTTCCTAGAATGTAGTCATTAGCTTTTTGATGAGTTTCTAAAGTTATGAACTGAGTTGGTACTGAGGAATTCCATCCGAACTCCTTCTTTACCAAGTCATAATCCGCAATACCATATTTTCCATATTTTAACTATATAATATATCCCATGCGACATCTACAAGCATCTTGAAATAAGACTTCTAAGAAAGAAATTATAAAATTACAAGATGATTTGACATCGTATCGTGTCCATAACCTCAAAAAATTCGACAACACCGGAGAAGATATGGAGGATCTGATCTCCATCGGTACGATTGGGCTGATCAAAGCGATTGAGAGCTACCGTCCGAACAAGGGTACTAAGCTCGCCACATTTGCGGCCCGATGTATCGAGAATGAGATATTGATGCACCTCCGCTCGCTGAAAAAAACACGGAAAGACGTGTCTCTCCACGACCCGATTGGGACGGACAAAGAGGGGAACGAGATCACGTTGATAGATATCCTCGGGTCGGAGACGGATGATGTGATTAAGGAAGTTGACCTTAAAATCGAAAAAAGCAAAATCTACCGCAATCTCGATATTCTCGATGAACGGGAGAAGGAAGTCGTGGTCGGGCGGTTTGGGCTTGATACAGGCGGGGAAGAGCGGACGCAGCGGGAGATTGCCAAAGACCTCGGCATTAGCCGGAGTTATGTTTCGAGAATTGAGAAAAGGGCGCTGATGAAGCTTTATCATGAGTTTTATAAGGCGAAGCGGTGAGAGGAAAAGATATAGTGCCAGTAACAATAAGAGTAACTTATCTGCGGATGAGTTGCTTTTTTATTGTTGACCCACTCAATATAAAAAAACTTATGTCCAAAAAATAAGCAGCTACATAGATTGAACTAATAATATTGCTGTTTTGGGATTGCATGTGACTCCAGAGAATATTTGGACTTCCAGTCGCTGCCCTTCTGCAGATTTCTTGATCATACCCGCTGTTCGCGGTGAAATCCGCAGACAAAGGCAGTCGCTACCGCTCCTCCAGTTCTAAAATTCTCCTCCACCACTCTTTCCTTAACATAAATTCTTAAGTTCAATCTATATAGTCATAAAAAAGCGCATACAAAACTCCCTCTCTAATCGCTACAATCTGTGTAGCTTACGAAATTTAATACACCAGGAGGTTGGATTTGTTGAGAAGAAATAAGATGCGCACGTTACAGGAAATAAACAGGCATAGCGTTCGGGGCTACTTAGCTACTTTACTGATTTTGGTGTTAAAGCTGACCTACTGGCCAGCATCTGTGCAGGCTTATTCGTCCGGCAGTCAACTTATTTTCCTGCTCTTACCGTAAACAATCCTGGGACCACTTTGAATGCTGCTCAATTGTCTGGACTAATGGACAATAACACAGACTAATCCGGGCGATCTGAAGTCCCCCAATAACACGTATGTAAGGAAATAACCACCCCCCGGACAGCATTGAAGACATTAAAGCACGTTTTTATGTCGCAAAGATTTTCCACAGAAAAATACGGTTGGAGCGCTCTTTGAGAAAACAAACTTTACTGATACGAATGCAGAAAGTACAGCCGTTGAGGTTTATCCAGGGAATAAATTTATTCGTGATTCTCAAATCAATAATGCGATTGGCATTAATGAAAACGCAGCAAATCCAGAACGTATGCTTATGTTTATGAATCTGCTTACCACTGACAGAGAGGTTTATGATTTGTTCAAGTACGGCATTAAAGATTAAACGTATTCGCTGGATGAGAATGGTGTAGTGGGCTGTGCTGCCAGGTATGATCCTTCGAAGTCGCTTTAGCAGAACTGGTTTGATTGGGGATTCCTTAGAGCTGATTTAAGAGACCAACTCTTGCCCGTCCTTAGAAAGCTATCGACAAGGGAATTGCATTTGTTGAGTAACCAAACATTATTGTTCTCCTGTAGCAGGTTTCGTACTAATAACGGACAATATCAAAACCAAGCTGGCTGCACGTGCTCAGCTGATTTCAGAAGAGGGCAAACTTCTGCTGGTCGGTATCATTAAAAATAATGATATTGATGCTGCAATTAATAGCTATATCAAAAAACAGAAGAAGGCTGGCCTGAATAAGGTTCTTGCCAATATTCAAAAACAGGAAAATGATTTTATTAACAAATAATGGTGTAGTATATTGGGCTTTGCCTACTCTTGAAACCATTTTACCTGGGAAACTTAGTAGGTTCACTTTTTTTGGGATATATATTCAAATTTAATAATAATGGAAAATAAAAGAAACAAAATTCAATTGTTTGGGTATATATATGTAGTTGCCTTTAAGTTTCTTTAGAAGACTAATAGAAGGGAGGACAAATTGAATTCAATTGAATGAATATTGAGATTCGATAAAAACTAAATACTTATCAATTAGAAATTATAAATATGGAGGTAAGGCTGTGAAGAATAATACAAAGAAATATTTATTTACGATGACATTTACATTTTTAGCTGTATCTTTATTTGGAAACCTAGCTAGTGCAGATTATCTTGCAGGAGGAAGAAAAAATAATGCAAAACCACTTGCGTTTTACCATTCATCGGTAGCAAGTGCTGGTTATACAAGTCACTATGATGCAGGAAGAGCATATTGGAATGGTAATTCAAAAGTCAATATCGTCAGAACCATGTTCAATTCTGTAACCGACCGTCCAGATATTTACTATATCGGAAATACAGCGATAGCAGGTCTTGCAGGACAAACTGTTCCTTACAATAGCTCTGGAACTGAAGTCTTACCAGATAATTATTGGGATTACACAACTGTATATATGTATGATAATGTGATGAGAGCAATGGGTTCCGCCTATACTGCTGATCATGTAAAATTTAATGCAGCTCATGAAACAGGGCACACTATTAAAATGGCTCATCCAGCTGCCGCATATAATTCAGTAATGCCGCAAGGTTGGAGAGTTATTCCTTCTTCAATAACGACTTATGATTCAGGGGAGATTAACAGCAAATGGCCTTTATAAGCTTTTCTTGTTAAAAATATTACTATAGGAGGTTCAAATGAGAAATATTAAACTTGCTTTGCTTATTGCATCATTATCGATATTTCTTTTTGCGTGCACTAATGATGTGAAAGAGAATGCTAGTAAGGAGAATAGTGATAAGAACACCATAGTGACAGTTGTAACTCAAGGTAATTATATGAAGTTCGATAAAGAAAGCCAATTGTTTAATGATGCCGATCTGGTTGTAATAGCGGAGACAGGTATCAGTTTTCATGACCGTGAACATGTTGTCAAATACGCTGAACCGGATGCCTCGGGAGCAGAGTTACCTCAAGCAATTGAAGATTTTTATACAAGAACTCCGATTGAGGTGCTAAAGGTATTGAAAAACCCAGCATCTTCACCGGTTGTCGAGAATGAAAAAATGAATATTATTGAACCTATTTCTCTAATTGAGGGAGACACTGGTTCGAAGATCTATTCTATTGAGAATTATAATGAAATAAAAGAGGGCGAAAGGTACGTAATATACCTCAAAAAGAATTCATTTGGTGAATATAGCATTATTAATATGAATAACGGCAGATTTAGTTTGGATTCTGATGTATTGAAAATACAAACATTAGATCCAGATCATGAAAACGACGAAGTTGAACACAATGAATTCAAACAAACTGTTAAAGAAAGATTTAAGGCTGAAATAGAAGACCTTAATCAACAATAGTAATGTTAAATGCAATAAGATATCAACAGAAAGCGGCTCGATAAGGGGCCGTTTTCTGTTGAGATATTAACCTTGCTGTTAAAACAAATTAAGCAATTGCCCCTACTGACGAATTGATAACTAATGACATCGCATCGTGTCCATAACCTCAAAAAGTTCGATAATACTGGTGAGGATATGGAGGATTTGATCTCCATTGGCACCATCGGATTGATCAAAGCCATTGAGAGCTACCGGCCTAACAAAGGTACTAAGCTCGCCACATTCGCGGCCCGATGTATCGAGAATGAGATATTGATGCACCTTCGCTCGCTGAAAAAAACACGGAAAGACGTGTCCCTCCACGATCCGATTGGGACGGACAAGGAAGGCAATGAGATCACCTTAATTGATATTCTAGGCTCGGAGACGGATGATGTGATTAAAGAGGTGGATCTGAAGATTGAGAAGAGTAAGATCTATCGGAACCTCGATATTCTGGATGAGCGCGAAAAGGAAGTTGTAGTAGGACGGTTTGGGTTAGACACAGGTGGGGAAGAAAGGACGCAGCGAGAGATTGCGAAGGACCTCGGCATTAGCCGGAGTTATGTGTCGCGGATTGAGAAAAGGGCGCTGATGAAGCTGTATCATGAGTTTTATAAGGCGAAGCGGTGAGTTTTTAATACTAATATAAAAGTGAATTTTGTTAATAATTCAGGAATTAGAAAGCGACTTATCTTAGGTAAGTCGCTTTTGATATATATTACTTTTACTTCTGAAAAACTTGAAAACTAATAGGGAACATTGAACTGACATACAAAAAAATGTTTAAGATTACATATTCAGTTGCTGCATACTTTAGGAACATGTACAAGGTGCCAATTATTTATGATCGGATTCCATATTGAATAGCTTGGAATGGCATAATTGAGTTACGTGGCGTATCGGAAGAAAGTATCCGCATCCCGATTAGCTCAGTGAGATCTTGCTGTGATTCAAAATTACATTTGATAAATAACTCGTAAGGCCAAGAAGTTTCAATAGGTTAACTCCCTATTTTGCATTATTTGTTGTATTTTTTCTTTAGGAAAGGGAGCTAATACATCATTATTATGAATTTTGAATAGCTGTAATGAGGTTTCATAACAAATTAATGCTTCATTTTGTTCATTCATGGATTCCAAATTGTAAGCCTTTTGATAATAAAGCTCACCTAATAAAAATGAGATCTCTAGCTCTGAGCAAACTTTTATTGCTTCATCACAATGAGTAATTGATTCTGAAAACATTTCTAATCTTGTTAGTATCTTTGAAATGTTATATTTAATCTTTAAAAATATAGTTGGGTTCTGTAAATAGGAAATGGCGCTTAGGTAAGTATTGGCCTTTTCGAAGTGTTGTAAGGCACTTTTATTATCCTCTTCTTCTCCGTGTATAATACCTATACTATTTAAAATTTCAACTTCTCGTTCTGAATAGTGCTCAGTAGAGTGTATTAAATGAAGTGCTTCGTTTAAAATAACTATACTTTTAGAGTAATCTTTTAAAAGATAATAAGTACATATACCTTCTTGCCATAATATTAATTGCTTAAAGTTTAGTTCTTTATAATTAGGGCTGTTTTTTTCAATTAAAACAATTGAATAAAGCTCTTTATAGTCTCTCTCACGAAGAAACTTTTTAATCTGCGTATTAAGCTCTTGAATATAATCGAAATTAGGATACCTTGCACAATTCATTAAATAATCTATTGAAACATTAAGTTTTTGACTCAACTGATGACAAATAGTAATGGAGGGGATGTGTAAGCCTTTTTCGATTTGGCTAATAAGAGCTTGAGTACAAATACCTTCGGCCAACTTATTTTGAGATAGTCCACTTTTGTGCCGTAAATAAGATAGCACTTTGCCCAGAGTCTGCTGCATATTATCCATCCTTAATAAGTATTCTTATATATTATTAAGAAAAAAAAGAAATATTAATGATTATTTTGGAATTTATCCTTAGTATACCATATTATGAAGAAATCATAATTCAGATAAATTGTGTATACTTCACAAATAACAATTTCTAAGGAGTGTAGAACTATGAATAAAGGAAAGTATTTTATTGTACATTTCTCCGTTTTTTTGATTGCAGCAAGTGTATTGTTAGAAATGCCGTTTCAACATTGATTAATAATTCTTAATTATTTGTATTTCTAAACAATATTGTTAAACAGTAAGCTCTTAGCTCTACCAGTATTACATTTAAACAGCAAGATAAAAATTTGTGGTGAAGTACCATGAATTAAAGGCGAAATTTGTAATAAAGAGGAGACTGATATGATTGATTTAGATACAAGTTTGAAGCTACTTCCAGTCGAAAGTATTCTAATGCACGAAGAATTTCAAATAACCAGATTTGAAAAAACTTTTCAAGCAATTAAAAAGGAAAAGGTTCTTATTAACCCTGTTATTGTAAAGAAAATAAACAATGATAACTATTTATTAATAGATGGAGTTCACCGTTTTCTATCTTTAAAAGAACTTGATTGTAAATATATAGCTTGTCAAGTAATAGAGTTTGAAGATCTTAATCTTCAAATGTGGGCACATCTAGTCCAAGCGGAGAAATGGATCAATGAAATAAATAATGAACAATTATTTGTATCAACCCAAGCTATAGATGATATGAATTTCGCATTCAAAATAACAAATACAGAGTTAGAATCTTTATTTTATTATTATCCTAACGACAAAAGTACAATAGAATATGTGAATTTATTGCATGAAGTTGTTAAAAATTATAAGCATGAGAATATTTCTAGAGTTAGCGAGATTAATAATTGTGTTATCTATAGAGATAATGTGCTTATAGAATTCTATAAGTTTAAATTTGAAGATATAGTTGACTTGATTTCAAAAGGGATTAAACTACCAACCGGAATAACACGATTTTCTATCAATCAAAGACTGCTGAATATAAGAATCCCGGTAGAATTTATGGAAAGCGATACCTATGGGGATAACTGGGGAACTTTATTGAAATCAATACAGCAGAAGTTAAGATATTACCCCGAATCCGTATATGTATGTGAGTAAGGTGTGTGAAGGAAGTTTGTTTCTCAAAATAATAGATATCAATATTTAATTGGGTGATGGTGATCTGAAGAATGCTGTTATTTTGTTTGCCTTATGCGGGTGGCTCAGAAGCTATTTTTCATAATTGGAAGAAGTATTTAAGCCCGGCTATACATATGGAAGCCATTGAACTTAAAGCAAGGGGAAAGCGGTTTAATGAGGATACTTATGAAACTTTAGATGAAGCCGTTGAAGATATTTTTCAGCACATTAAAGATAAGATCGCAGACAATGAGTACGCGATTTTTGGACATAGTATGGGAAGTCTTATAGCGTATGAATTGTATTACAAAATCATTAGCGAAAAGCTTAGATTACCTAAACATATTTTTTTTTCAGGATATCATTCTCCGGATATTAAACGGCGTGAACGACAGATCCACTCCCTTCATGAAGATGAATTTATGGAAGAAATTATTGGATTGGGCGGGACCCCAAAAGAAATTGCAGATAATAAAGAGTTGTTTCGATTTTTTATTCCTATTCTCCGAAGCGATTATAAGATGATTGAAAATTATTCATTCGTGAATAGAGAAGATCAAATAAGATGTGATATATCCGTTTTAAACGGAAAAGAAGATGACATAACTCCTGAAGAAATATTGGCCTGGAAAATTCATGCTCTCAAAGGATTTGATATCCTTACTTTTGAAGGAGGACACTTCTTCATGAATACTGATGTTGAAAGCGTAATTGAAGTCATTAATACAACCTTGGCGCAGAGTAAATATTAATCGAAGGAGAATAATACGTGAATAAGGATGAGAGGATCTATTATAAGCTAACACATCCCCAAAAAAGAATATGGTACATAGATAAAGTGAATAGTAACTTACCGATACATAATATCGGCGGGAGCATGAAAATTAATCAAGCTATAGATGTTGAGGTGATGAAAGAAACCATTAATGTCTTAATAGAGCGCAATGATAGCTTAAGATTAAGAATTAAGGAAGTAGGAGCAGAGCCTTTTCAGTACGTTGAAGAATTTAAAAGAGAAAATATAGCTTTTTTAGATTTTAGCATTGATGAACAGCCTGAAGAAAGATTTGAGCATTGGTCTCAAAAAATATTTAAAGAATCATTTGCCTTAGATGAACAATTATATTTTTTTGCCATATACAAGATTAGCGAAGAAGAATTCGGTGTGTTACTAAAAATACATCACATTATTTCAGATGGCTGGTCTATATCGCTTATAGAAAAACAGTTATGTCACATATATGAGACAATAGTATGTGGGGATGATTTGGTTAAGGACGATGTGCCCTCTTATCTGGATGTTCTTAAAGAAGAAGAAGGCTATTTGAACTCAGAGAGATTTGTAAAAAACAAAGATTTTTGGAAAAAAAAATTTTCGGAGCTGCCGGAAGAATTTTTATACAAAACCTCTGATAGTTCAGAAGGGAACCGGCAATGTTTTCATATAGATAAAGATTTATCAGATAGAATAATGACCTTCGCCAATAATAAAAAGATCTCCTTGAATACTTTTTTTATTGCAGCATTATTTATATATGTGAATAAAATTACAAACGAAAAAGACGTGGTGTTAGGAACACCTGTTTTTAATAGAAATGGAAACACGCAGAAAAATATAGTAGGAATGTTTACAAGTACGGTTCCTGTTAGATTTATTTTAGATGCTGAGATGAAGATTAATGATCTAATTAAATCTCTAAACAGGGAGTTAAAGCTTTGCCTGATGCACCAAAGGTATCCATATGATCTTCTAATCCAAGATTTACAGTTGAGTAAGCGAGGATACGACAGCTTATATAAAATGTGTGTGAATTATTATAATTCCAAAAATGTTAAGTCTATGGACGGAAACGATTTGGAAGTCATTGAGTATTATTCCGGATATCAGAATTATTCACTACAGCTGACCATTAAGGAATGGAATGAAGGAAGTATAACGCTTAACTTTGACTATAAAGTACTGGAATATTCAGATAAACAAATCGGAAGAATGTATAGCTCTTTAACTAACATAATTAAACAAATGATGGGTGAAAATGACCTTACGGTTGATTCCATTAAGCTTCTTGATAAGGAAGAAACCACTTATAAATTATATGATTTTAATTCCACTCATACACAATATCCAATGAAAACAGTATGTGAATTGTTTGAAGAACAGGTATTGAGAACACCTGATACAGTTGCTTTAGAATTTAAAGACGAAGTACTCACCTATAAGGAGCTCAACGAGAAATCTAACCAATTGGCAAACTGCCTGAGAGATAATGGAGTAAATAAGCAGTCAATTGTAACAATATTGCAAACACATTCAACTGAACTTATTATTAGCATTTTGGCGGTTTTAAAAGCCGGAGCTGCGTATGTACCTATTGATCCTGGTTACCCCCTTGAAAGAATAAAGTACATGCTTGAGGATTCGAAGAGCACAATGCTGTTAAGTAATTTTAGACTCGATAACCTAAACGTTGAAACTAAAATAATGAATGTAAACGAAATACATATAGATAGTTACTGCAAAAAAAATTTATTAATGACTGGCAGCTTAAATGACTTAGTGTATATCATTTATACCTCAGGCTCCACAGGCACTCCAAAGGGAGTAATGATTGAGCATCAAGGCCTAACTAATTATATTTGGTGGGCGAATAAAATGTATTTAAAAGATGAAGATGAAGCTATGGCACTCTATTCTTCAATTTCATTTGACTTAACAGTTACGTCTATATTTGCTCCAATAGTATCAGGAAATAAAATTATCATTTATGAGAATGATGAAAAAGAGTTTACTCTATTTAAAATATTAAGAGAAGATAAAACAACAGTAATTAAACTTACTCCAGCACATCTATCTCTATTAAAAGATACGAATTATGCTAAATCAAAATTGAAGAGATTTATTGTAGGCGGAGAAGAACTGAAAATAAATTTAGTGAAAGAAGTAATAAAGCAGTTTTCTAATGATATTGAGTTATATAACGAGTATGGGCCGACTGAAACTGTAGTTGGCTGTATGATCTATAAATATGAAGAGATAGAGGATGAGGGAATAGCTGTCCCAATAGGTTATCCAGCAGATAATGTGCAGGTTTATATCTTAGATCAGCAATTGAATCCAGTACCAACAGGTTTTGTAGGCGAGCTATTTATTTCGGGCGATGGAGTAGCAAGAGGCTACTTAAATAGAGAAGCGTTAACTCGGGAGAAATTTATTGAGAATATATTTATTAATGGATATAAAATGTACAAAACCGGTGATTTGGCCAAATATTCTGAAAATGGATTCATTGAGTATATGGGGAGAGCCGATAATCAATTAAAAATAAGAGGTTATAGAATTGAGATTGGTGAAATAGAAAAGACCTTACTTGAAAATGAGTCTGTGATCGATGCAGTCGTCGCTTTAAAAGAAGATTCAATAGGAAATAAATTATTAAATGCTTATTTAGTGATGAAAACAGAAATACCAGTTACAGAATTAATACAATGGCTTCAAAAATTCCTGCCTAAATATATGCTCCCAAGTCATTTTATATTCTTGGATGCAATCCCCTTAAATGCTAATGGAAAAGTAGACCATAATGCGCTCCCAGAACCAACAAAAGCTGAAAAGCAGCTTATTATACAGCCCGAATCTTCAGCAGAAAAAGAACTAGTGAAAGCCATAAAGAGGTTTTTAAAGGTAGAAGTCATAAGCATGAGTGATAATTATTATCAACTTGGTGGAGACTCTATAAAAGCTATTCAGATTTCTTCAAGTTTGAAGAATATTGGGTTGGATATCAGTGTGAATGACATACTGAGATATGATTCGATCGAAGAGATAGCTGCAGCTATGACAAAAAGTAAGGCGTACAATGTGATTAATCAGGAACTGCGTCAAGGAACAATTGAAAATACACCTATTAGCGATTGGTTTTTCAACCGGAATTTCACAAATCCAAATCATTATAATCAATATATATTGCTTGAATACAAAGGTGAACTAGATATTAATAAAATCAGATTTGCTGCAGTTAAACTAATTGAGCATCATGATGGCTTAAGAATTAACTATGACAGAAATAACCTGTATTACAATAATGAACACTTGAAAAATGATTCTGTGGTTGAGTCCTTTGATTTATCAAAAATGTCATTTGAGGAACAGGATGAGAGTGTAGAAAAAATAATAAATGAACTAGGTAACCATTTTGACATTGAAAACAGCCTGTTATTTAAAATAGCTACTTTAAAACTAAGCGATGGCAGAGAGAGCTTACTATTCGTGGCCCATCATTTAATAGTAGATGGAATGTCTTGGAGAGTACTGCTTAATGATTTTGTGATTATTTTGAGACAACTTGATGAAGAAATAGAAATTAAACTACCAGCGAAGACAAATTCATTCCAAGAATGGTCAAAGGTTTTGAAAGAATACAGTAATAAAGATTTCAATAAAGAGGAAAAATACTGGGAAGAAATATTAAATAAACAAATCAATTATCAAACAGATTACATTGAAGCAAAAGCTACGGTAGTAACTTCTAATATGATAAGCAGATGCATAGATGAGCTAACCTTAAATCAATTGATTAGAAAAACTCATGAAATTTATAAGCTTGAACTTAATGAGGTTCTAATTATTGGATTAGTGCTTACTATCAACAAAATGTATAGCCAAGAAGAGGTTCTAATTGAACTTGAAAGGCATGGCAGGGAAGAGATTAACGATTATATTGATGTGAGTAGAACCATTGGCTGGTTTACAAGTATGTATCCCGCTTATTTTAAGGTGGATAGTGACGTGGTAGAGGATAACATCAAATCATTAAAGGAGCAGCTCAGGGATATACCTAATAAAGGATTCGACTATAGCATAATTAAATTAAAGAATAAGGGGTTTGAGGAAGAAGGTAATAATCGTATACGATTTAATTTTTTGGGGGATTTCGACAACGTAATCGATAATGAAATGATTAATCTTACGAATATTACAATGGGACTGGACAGTGACAAGAATAACTCTTTGACAGCATTGATGGATATAAACTCTTCGATAGTAAATAAAAGTTTGTATATTGCTATTGAATATAGCAGGAATAGATTCAAGGATGAAACCATTGAAGAATTTGTGGAAGGTTATATAAAAATATTAAACCTGATTTTGGATACATGCATAAGTAAACAAGAAGCAGAATTTACAACATCTGATTTTAACGCTTTAGAACTTTCACTGGAGGATTTGGAGTCTTTGTTCGATTAGAAAATGTGAGGAGTCTATTCCATGCAGCCTGTGAAGAAATTGATTGTATTACTTACTATTTTAATTTTGTTATTTGCACCATCTTTGAAGAGTTATGCTTTTGATACTACTACACAAAATGTCGGCTCTTTAACTAACGATAAAAAACTCAAAATAGAAAAATTAATTCAGAAAAATATGGAAAAAGGTAAGATCCCTGGGGTTTATATAACGATAGTCCAAGGTGAAAATACAGTATATTCTAATGGCTTTGGTTACTCAGATGTAGAGCTTCAAAAAGAAATCAATTCAAATACATTATTTGAGATCGGCTCTAATAGTAAAGCCTTTACAGCATTAGGAATTCTGAATTTGCAAAAGAACAATCAAATTAAACTGGATGATAAAGTGTCAAAATACTTACCATGGCTGAAGGTTACTTACAAGGGTAAGGAAGCAGCAATAACAATAGAACAATTATTGTATCAAACGAGTGGCATCCCCTTCAATACAATTGATAGAATCCCAATTTCTGATGGGGATAATGCACTTGAGGAAACGATTAAAACTTTAATGAATATTGAGCTGGATAGTAAACCCGGCGAAGAATTTCAATATGCAACCATTAATTATGATGTGTTAGGACTGATTATTGAGAAAGTAACAGGAACCAGTTACGAGTCCTACATGGAGGAAAATGTATTAGAGCCAATGGGATTAAGTAATACTCATCTTTTTAAGAATGAGGCTATTAATGAATATATGGCAAAAGGTTATAAAGTGAATTTTTTAAAACCACAAGTTTATGAAGCGCCAGAATATAGAGGGAATAAACCAGCCGGATATATTATCTCTAGCGGCGAGGATCTGGCGAAGTGGCTGAAAATTCAAATGGGAAGCCAAAGTGATTCTAATTTTGACCAGGAAATAATCGAACGATCACAAGAAGCGAATCGTGAAGTTGCCCCTTTTGAAGACGGTTCATCCTATGCCGGTGGTTGGTATGTATATCAGAAACAAGGTGGAGAGCTTTCTCACGGAGGGAATAATCCTAACTTCTCTTCCTTCATACTATTTAAGCCGGAGGATAAGGTCGGTATAGCTGTGCTTAGTAATATGAATTCAGATTACACAAGAGAGATCGGCGAAGGCATTAATCATATAATTCAAGGTGAATCCTATAACAAAGAGATAAAAGATTTGAATAGAAGCGCAGATAAAATTTCTTTTATGATTTTAGCCACTGCAGGTTTAATTATTCTATCTACACTCTACTTTTTGATTAAGGGATTAATCGAAGTTATTAAAAGACAAAGGGGACTTCAGACAAAAAGAGTAAAAAGTATCATTACATTCGGTCTTTCTTTAATTTTTATGATTGGCTTAAGTTATTCAATATACCTGCTTCCTTATATTCTATATGAGGGTGTTTCATGGAAGTTCGTTTTTGTCTGGCTTCCTAATAATCTGAAGCTTTCGCTTTATCTTATATATGGAAGCATTTGGTTAGTTTACATATACTCTATATTTACAAGCTTGTTTAAAAAGAATAACGATAAGTCCTTATTTATCATCGTACTAGTTAGTATTGCTAGTGGATTTGGTAATGCACTTGTGATTTTCACTATTAATATGGCAATAGACAGCGGAAATGATGTGAAACTGAAATTATTGGTTTACTTTATTCTCGGAATAATACTCTATGTCTATGGTCAAAAAATAGTCAGGAAAAAGCTGATAGACATTACAAATGAGATCGTCTATTCAAAACGAATGGAAGTAATTAAAGGTCTGTTAAGGGCTCCTTATAAAAAGTTTGAAGAGATACAAGAGGGAAAGATAGAGGCAACGCTAAATAATGATACCGAAACAATTAGCAGATTTGCCAATATTTTAGTTGGAGGCATAACTGGTGCTGTAACACTGGTATGCTGCTTTGTTTATTTAGGCTTCATTAATATATATGCTTTATTACTCTCTGGATCAGTCATTTTGCTGATTGCGAGCATTTATTATTTAGTTGGGAGGTATGCTAACAGAATTGGAGAGGAGTCAAGAGATCTCCAAAATATCTTTTTTAAATTCATCAAGGATTTAATAGGCGGTATAAAGGAATTAAGTTTAAGTGAAAAAAAGAAAAATGAATTTGAAGAAGACATGGAGAAAAGTTGTTATAAATACAGAATAAAAAAAGGACAGTCCGCATTAGCCTTTGCAAATATGTTTATAGTAGGAGAATTGTTATTTACTGTTGCCATTGGTGCTATAGCTATTGTTTTTCCGTTGCTGTTAAGAAATTTGGAGACAGTAAACATAACGAGTTATGTTTTTATATTACTTTACATGACGGGTCCCATACATGGAATACTGGATAGTATTCCGAGTTTTATTGAATTACGAATAAGCCTGAAAAGAATCAGAGGTTTAGTAGATGAGGTAGGTGAAGTAACTGATTCACAATATGAACCAATAAATGATGCTACGGTTAATGTTGATGGAAATATAAATTTGAAATTAGATGGAATAGAGTATGTCTATGATAGAAATGATGAAAGAAGTTTCAAACTGGGCCCGATCAGCTATGAGTTTAATTCGGGGGAGATCGTTTTCATTACCGGCGGAAATGGGAGTGGAAAATCAACCCTAGCTAAAATAATTACAGGGCTTTATAAGCCATATAACGGAAAGATAATTTTAAATAATTGTTCAGTTTCAGAAAAGATGATGAGTGAGAACATTTCTGCTATTTTTGGTGATTATTATTTATTCGATAAACTTTACGGGATTGATTACAGGAATAAGGCCAGTGAAATAAAAAGATATTTAAGTTTACTGCATCTTGATAAGAAGGTTCAGATAGAAGGCGGGCAATTCAGTACGAAAAAATTATCCACTGGGCAAAGGAAGCGGCTGGCATTATTAGTTACATACTTAGAGGATCGGCCAATATATTTGTTTGACGAATGGGCTGCAGATCAGGATCCAGAGTTCAGAATGTTTTTTTATAACATTCTTTTACCAGATTTAAAACAAGCTGGAAAATGTATTATTGCGATAACTCACGATGAGCATTACTTCAGCTTGGCGGATAAGATTATAAAAATTGAGATGGGAAATTTAAAAATAATCGCTTAGGAGATGCTGGTATGATCTACGAAAATATCTTTAGTTTGGTAGGAAATACACCACTTATTAATCTCAAAGGAGAAGGATTAGAGAAAGTAAATCTGTATAGTAAATTAGAAGGGAGTAATCCAACTGGAAGTGTTAAAGACCGGGCGGCCCAATATATAATCAATAGAATTGAAAAGGAAGGAATTATTGATAAAAACACGATAATAATTGAATCATCTTCCGGGAATTTTGGGATAGCATTGTCTGCTTATTGTAAAAGTAAGGGACTGAAGTTTTATTGTGTTATTGATCCCCTTATCACTGACACGAATGAAATGTTAATTCAAAAATTCAGTACTAAGGTCATAAAGGTAACAGAAAGAGATGAGAATGGAGCTTATCTTTTAACAAGAATAAAAAAAGTAAAGGAATTAATTGAAAGTAATCATAATTCGTATTGGGTAAATCAGTATGCCAATGAATATAATGCGGCAGCATACTATAATACATTGGGTCTGGAAATATGTAATGAAGTTGATAACATTGATTATGTTTTTGTGGGAGTTAGCTCAGGCGGGACAATAACTGGTATTTCGAGAAAGGTAAAAGATGTTTATCCTAATGCAAAGGTGATAGCTGTAGACATAGTAGGCTCAGTAATATTTGGAGGGCAGCCCCAAAAGAGATACATACCCGGAATCGGCTCGAGTAGAGTTCCTGAAATTCTGAGATTGGCCAAAATAGACGAAGTGATGGAAATTGATGAGAGTGATGTGGTAAAGGAATGTAACAACCTATTATTAGAACATAAAATTTTTGCTGGCGGCTCTTCGGGTGCTGTTTTTGCAGCAGTGAAAAAATACTTTAAAGATAAATCCTATAAAATAAAACCTAATGTGGTTACTCTATTTGCAGATAGAGGAGATAGATATGCTAGTTCGATATATGATAGCAATTGGTGTGCAGAATTCATACAAAAAGAAAAAATGAAAATATAAAAATAAGGTAAAGGTAGGGAAAAGGGATGAAGCTTATTGAGATCACAAAAGCCAATTGGGAAAAAGTTATACTCTTGACGACAAATGCGGATAATCAGCATACGATCGATGAGGAGTTTGTTGCTTCTAATGCATATTCTATTGTAGAATCCTTTTTCGAATCGAACTGGATAGTAAAAGCGATTGATCTTAACAGTGAATTAATAGGATTCGCAATGTATGGATTTCCGGAAGAAAGTAATTCTTATGAGCTTCGCAGATTTATGATTGATAGAAAGTTTCAGGGGAAAGGTTATGGTAAGCAGGCTCTATCCCTGATTATTGAAGAGATGAAGGCTCAATTTGGTTGTAAGGAAATTTATTTATCTACAGAAGCTGAGAATACAAAAGGTAAACATGTATATGAATGTCTGGGGTTTAAGAATACAGGGGAAGTAAACGAAGGCGAAGAAGTATACGTGTTGAAGTTATAATCCTTAGGGACGTTCTTAATAAGGGATTTTATATTGTTTAGATGCAGGTAAACTAGGCTAAGTGCGTGCCTATTTAATTTGCTGTGCTTTCACATATCTATATATGGAAAAAAAACTCATTCATTCATTATAGTTGATATATATCCATGTAATGTAATGTGGTGATAAATAATGATTTTGGAGGAAAAAATAAATGATATACATTAACGAAAAAGCAGTTAAAACTATCGGAGTGAATTGGAATGAAGTTATAACTGTTATTGAATATGCAACGAGAACCTTAGCTAATAATGATTTTGCCCAACCAATCAAGCCTTATTTAAGATATAGAGATTTGAAGAATAGAATTATTGCAATGCCGGCCTTTATTGGAGGGGATATCAATAAGTCCGGAATAAAGTGGATAGCCAGTTTCCCGGATAATATAAATAAAAATGTCCCTCGCGCTCACAGTGTAGTTATTTTAAATGACGCAGATACCGGAAAGCCAGAGGCAATCATTAATACGGCCTCTCTAAGTGTTATTCGTACAGCAGGTGTAACAGGATCTATTATTAAAGCTTTTGACAAAGTAAGAGATTTGAAAGACATAAATGTAGGGATAATAGGTTGGGGGCCAATCGGTCAAAATCATTTTAAGATGGTAACAGAGTTATTAGGGAGTAAGATTTCCAAAATATTTTTGTTTGATTTAAACCCAATTGCTGTGGATAGTATTCCATCTTACTATAGCGGGAAAGTTGAAGTAGTAAATAGTTGGCAAGAAGCCTATGAGGATGCTGATATTTTTATTACATGCACCGTGTCGAAAGAACCTTATATTGATGCCCAGCCGAAGAAAGGCTCCTTACAATTAAATGTTTCACTAAGAGATTTTAAAACGGATGTTTATGAATATGTAAAAGGCAACATTATAGTGGACGATTGGGATGAGGTATGTAGAGAGAAGACTGATATAGAAATGATGCATTTGGAAAAAAATCTACAAAAAGACGAGACTAAATCTATAGTAGATGTGATTTGTAGTGACTGCCTCGAAAATTACGCAGTAGATGATGTTATTATGTTTAATCCTATGGGGATGGCTATTTTTGATATTTCTATAGGAGATTATTATGTTAAAAAAGCTTACGAATTGAATGCCGGAGAAGTTCTGGAATGAAAATACTTGTATTAAAAGGAAGTGAATGAAATGAACAGGAAAATTAAAAAAGATAGCATTGTAAATATAATGAATCTGACAAGCACCCAGGAAGGAATGTTGTTTCATTATATTAGTGATACAAACAGTGAACAATATCACGAACAGTTAAGTATAAAGATTTCAGGTGATTTGAATTTAGATTTACTGCAAAAAGCATGGGACTTAGTCATTAAATCGAATGAAATGTTAAGGACTATTTTTAGATGGAAAGGCATAGAAAAACCGGTTCAAATCGTGCTTAAAGAGCATGAAATGAAAATTAACTACTCCGATCTTACAATGGAGCTCGATCTAAACAAGCAATTGGAAAAGATTAAAGCTGAAGACTTAAATAATAGAATAGATATAATGTATGAAACTTTGAGGGTTTACCTGTGTAAGTTAACTGAGAACACTCATGAAATGATCATTAGCAATCATCACATTTTGTATGATGGCTGGAGTACCGGGATAATATTAAAAGAATTAATGGATACATATACTTCTCTATATGAGTCAAGCGATGTAAAAAATGAAAATAAAATAAGTTTCAGTGAATTTATTAAACATTTAAACAGTCTTGATAAAGAAAAAGAAAAACAATATTGGACCAATTATCTGAATAATATGGATGAGAAATCGGACTTTTTTAGTTGTAAAAAGGCAGGGACTAATAAAGAAGTAATATATACATTGAGTGAAAACAAAGTAAACGCAATTAAGGAATTTGCAAAGGTAAATAAGATTTTATTATCAGCGATATTATATGGGGCATGGGGAGTATTACTGAATAAATTAAGTAACTCTCAAGAAGGTCTATTTGGTACAACGGTATCAGGTAGACCGGAAAGCCTTAAATCAGTAGACAATATGATTGGATTATTTATCAACATCATACCGTTAAGAGTAAAATATGACTGTGACACTCAGCTTATTGACTTGATAAGAAATGTGAATTCGACTCTTAATGATCGAAAAGCATTCGAGAACACACCTTTAATTGATATAAAGGATTACACTGGATTGAAATTTAATGAGGAAATTTTCAACTCAATAGTTACTATTGAAAATTATCCCTTGGATGTTCACTTGAAAAAGGGAAATATTTTATCAATAGACAATTTCTCGATTAAAGAAAAAACAAACTACAACCTGTCCCTGGAGATAGTTACATTTAACGGGATTGAATTTAAGTTTAACTATAACAGTTTTTCATTAGATGACAGTCTAGCCGGGAAATTGGGAGGGGCCTTAGAAAGAATTATAGATGCTTTAATAACTGAACCTAATGTTAGATTAGAAAAGGTAAATATATTATCTGAAGAAGAAAAAAATCAAGTCTTATACGAATTCAATGATACTGTATCGGATTATCCATTTACTAAGACAATTCAGGAATTATTTGAAGCTCAAGTGGAGAAGAAACCCGACAACATCGCAGTAATATTTGAAAATGAAAATTTGACATATAGAGAGTTAAATGAAAGAGCAAACAGTCTTGCATGGGTACTAAGAGGTAACGGGGTTAAAGCTGATTCGATCGTGGGAATAATGACAGAAAGATCCTTTGAAATGATAGTAGGGATAATGGCGATATTAAAGGCAGGCGGAGCTTATCTGCCGATAGATCCGGGATATCCAAATGATCGAATAAAATATATGCTTGCAGACAGCGGAACGGGAATTTTGATTACTCAAGAGCATCTATTGAATAAGGTGGATTTCAAGGGCCTGAAACTAAATTTGAATGATGAAAAAACGTATTCATATCGTAAAAATAACCTGGAGAACATCAATACTTCAAAAAATCTGGCATACACAATCTATACATCGGGAAGTACCGGAAATCCTAAAGGGGTAATGATTGAACATTATTCACTTGTTAATAGGTTGCTGTGGATGCAAAAAAAATATCCGATAACCCCCGAAGATGTTATTTTACAAAAAACAACGTATATTTTTGACGTCTCCGTATGGGAGTTAATTTGGTGGTCACTGGTTGGGGCTAGTGTGTGCTTACTCCCTCAGGGTGGGGAGAAGGATTTGAAATTAATTACGGAGACCATTCAATCCAACAATATTACAGTTCTTCATTTTGTACCCTCTATGCTGAATCTATTTTTAGATTATGTTGAAAAGGAAAAAAAGCAAGAAAAAGTCCAAGGGATTAAACAAGTTTTCTCAAGCGGAGAAGCGCTTACTTTAAATCTTGTCAAAAGGTTTAATGATATTCTATTTAATGACTATGAAATGCAACTTTGTAATTTGTATGGACCGACAGAGGCAACTATAGATGTTACATATTTTGACTGCTCCCCTTTAGCTGATCTTCAGATGATCCCCATTGGAAAACCAATAGATAATATAAAACTATATATCGTAGATGAAAATTTTCATGTCCAGCCGATAGGAGTTAACGGTGAATTATGTATTTCAGGGGACGGGATAGCTAGAGGCTATCTTAATAAACCGGAATTGACAGCAGAAAAGTTTGTCGATAATCCATTTGAAGCCGGCACAAAGATGTATCGGACTGGAGATTTAGCAAGATGGCTGCCTGACGGAAATATTGAATACCTTGGAAGATTGGATCATCAAGTTAAAATTCGCGGATTTAGAATAGAACTGGGTGAGATTGAAAGATATATATTAACCTATGATGGAGTTAAAGAGGCTGTGGTTCTGGATCGGGAGGATGCATATGGGAATAAGTATCTATGCGCCTATATGGTCTCCGCGAATGAAGTAACTGTCGGAGGAATTAGAACCTATTTATCGGGAAAACTCCCGGAATATATGATTCCGTCCTACTTTGTACAGCTGGAAGCAATGCCGATTACACCTAATGGTAAGGCTGACAGAAAGGCCTTACCAGAGCCGGATGGAAGTGTAGCTACAGGAACAGCGTATGAAGCGCCGAGAAATGAAATGGAAGAGAAGCTGGCCGTGATTTGGAGTGAAGTATTAGGAGTAGACCGCGTAGGGATCGAGGATAACTTCTTTGAACTGGGAGGACATTCCTTAAAAGCAACTGTGCTTCTCTCCAAAATACATAAAGTATTCAATGTGGATATATCGCTTAGAGAAATGTTTATGGTGCCGACGATCAAAGGGATCAGTGAGTATATCACAAATATGGTAACAGTGAGCCGGTATGCCTCGATTGAGGCTGTGGAGAAACAGGAAAGCTATGAAGCGTCTTCGGCACAAAAGAGAATGTATTTGCTGCAACAATTTGACCTGAGGAACACGGGATACAATATGTCTGGAGCCCTGACGGTAGAAGGGCAACTGGATGTACAGCGCTTAGAGGTAACCTTCAACACCTTGATCCAGAGACATGAAACCTTGAGAACCTCCTTTGAAATGAGAGAAGACAAGATTGTCCAAATAATTAATGACCCGGTTGACTTCAGCCTGGAGCGTTATGAGGCGGATACAGAACAAGAAGCAGATGAGATCATCGGAGAATTTGTCAGGGCTTTTGATTTAAGCCAGGCGCCGTTACTGCGGGTGGGGCTAATCCAGCGGGAAGAGAACAGACATCTTCTGCTGTTCGATATGCACCACATCATCTCCGATGGGGTATCGATAGGAGTATTAATTGAAGAATTCGCGAAGCTCTATGAAGGCGATGAGCTGGAGCCGCTGCGGATTCAATATAAAGATTATGCGGTCTGGCAGAACAAGCTCTTACAATCGGAAGAGATGGAGAAGCAGAAGGAATACTGGATTGGGCGGTACAGCGGTGAAGTGCCTGTGCTGAACCTGCCGACCGACTATGCAAGACCGCTGATGCAGAGCTTTGAGGGAGATAGTATCCGGTTTGAGCTGGACCGGGAACTCACGCAGGGACTAAAGCGAGTAACCCGGGAAACAGGAAGCACGATGTATATGGTGCTGTTGTCGGCAGTAAACATCTTGCTGTCCAAATATAGCGGACAAGAAGATATTATAGTAGGAAGTCTAATAGCAGGAAGACCGCATAGCGACCTGGAGAATCTCATCGGAATGTTTGTGAATACGCTTGCCATGAGAAACTATCCGGGGGGAAATCTGAGCGTTGAAGAATTCCTTAGAGCAGTCAAGGAAAGTGCATTGCAGGCCTACGAGAACCAAGATTACCAATTCGAGGAATTGGTGGATAATATAAATTTGACTAGAGATATGAGCAGAAATTTATTATTCGATGTTATGTTTAAAATGCAAAACTTTAATTCAAAAGAGATTGAACTTGAAAACTTGAAATTTGGAAATTATAAACTGGATAATACTGTAGCTAGATTTGATCTGGAATTTTCAGCAAGTGAAATGAAAGATAACATTATCTTTCAACTGGAATATAACGCAAGATTATTCACGAGAGAAACGATTGAACGAATGGTACAGCATTATGTAAATATACTGAAGGCCATCACGGGGGACCGGAAAACCCGGCTGCAAGAGATCGGGATGCTGACAGAAGCCGAAAAGCAGAAGCTGCTCTACGAATTCAACGATACCTGCACGGATTACCCGAGAGACAAGACCGTAAAGCAGCTGTTTGAGGAGCAGGTAGAGCGGACACCGGAGCAGATCGCGGTGGTCTTCGAAGAGAAACAGCTCACCTACCGGGAATTAAATGAGCAGGCGAACCGGCTGGCAAGAACGTTAAGAGCCAAAGGGGTAGGGACCGATACGATCGTAGGCATCATGATGGAGCGTTCCCTGGAGATGCTAATCTCGATGCTGGGCATTCTAAAAGCCGGGGGCGCCTATCTGCCTATCGACGTGAAATATTCAGCGGACAGAATACATTATATTTTGGAAGATAGTTCCACCCCTATCGTAATCATAAAAGAGCAGTACCGGGAGCAATTGAGCGCGGGTGCTGGCCTTGAAGCCGTAGTGTTCACGAGCCTCGTAGGAAAAGACCAGCAGGCAGATAATTTGGAGCAGGCAGGGCAATTAAGCGATTTAGCGTATGTCATTTATACATCAGGCAGTACGGGCAGACCCAAAGGTGTCATGATCGAGCAGGCCGGCATGGTGAATCATTTATTTGCGAAGATCCACGATCTCGGAATTGACGAGACAAGTGTGATTGCACAAAACGCCTCCCATTGCTTTGATATCTCCGTATGGCAATTGCTGTCTTCGATTGTAGTGGGAGGCAACGTTGTCATTTATCCGGACGAATTGATTTTACACCCACAAGCGTTCATCCGGCGGGTGATTGAAGATCAAATCAGCATTTTAGAGGTTGTTCCGACCTACTTGTCGGCGATGCTGAATGAAATGAAGCAGTCCAGCGTGGAGCTGCCCTCCTTGAAATATATGCTGGTGACCGGAGAAGTCCTGCAGGGAAAAGCCACGAAAGAATGGTTTAGCTTGTATGACCATATCAAACTGGTCAATGCCTATGGTCCAACAGAGGCTTCAGATGATATCACGCATTTCGTGATCGATTCCGACTCTGAGAAGGATATCGTGCCTATCGGTAAGCCCGTGCAGAACATGAAAATCTATATCCTGAATCAGGGACAATTATGTCCTGTTGGAGTAACGGGTGAACTATGTGTTTCAGGGATTGGCGTAGGCAGAGGCTATCTGAATAAACCGGAATTAACGGCAGAAAAGTTTGTGGAGAATCCATTCGAAGCCGGTGCAAAAATGTACCGGACCGGGGATCTGGCACGATGGCTGCCGGACGGCAATATCGCATTCTTAGGCAGATCCGATTATCAGGTGAAGATCCGCGGATTCCGAATCGAGCTGGGAGAGATCGAAAGCAGCCTCCTGCATTACGAAGGCGTCAATGAAACGGTCGTAATGGACCGGGAGGATGCGCAGGGGAATAAGTATCTATGCGCCTATATGGTCTCCGAGCATGAAGTAAGCGTCGGAGAAATCAGGTCTTATCTATCTGAGAAACTTCCGGACTATATGATCCCGTCCTACTTTGTCCAGCTGGAAGCAATGCCGGTCACCCCGAATGGAAAGATAGACCGGAAAGCCTTGCCAGAACCGGACGGCGGAGTAACGACAGGAACAGCGTATGAAGCGCCGAGAAATGAAAGGGAAGAGAAGCTGGCCGGGATCTGGAGCGAAGTATTAGAGGTAGACCGCGTGGGGATCCAGGATAACTTCTTTGAGCTGGGAGGACATTCCTTAAAAGCGATGGTCCTTCTCTCCAGAATGCACAAAGCATGCGATGTGGAAATACCGCTTAGAGAGCTGTTCAAGTCTCCGACGATTCAAGGAATCAGTGAGTATGTCACAGGTAAGGAAACAGTGAGCCTGTATGCCTCGATTGAGGCTGTGGAGAAACAGGAAAGCTATGAAGCGTCTTCGGCACAAAAGAGAATGTATGTGCTGCAGCAGTTTGACCTGGAGAACACGGGATACAATTTGCCCGGAGCGCTGTCGATAGAAGGCCGGCTGGAGGTAGAACGCCTAGAGGCCACCTTCAACAGCTTGATCCGGAGACATGAAACCCTGAGAACCTCCTTTGAAATGAGAGAAGACAAGATTGTCCAAATTATAAATGATCATGTTGACTTGCTTCTGGAGCGTTACGAGGCGGATACAGAACAAGAAGCAGATGAGATCATCGGAGAATTTGTGAGGGCCTTTGATGTAAGCCGGGCACCGTTGCTGCGGGTGGGGCTAATCCAGCGGGAAGAGAACAGACATCTTCTGCTGTTCGATATGCACCACATCATCTCCGATGGGGTATCGATGGGCGTATTAATTGAAGAATTCGCAAAGCTCTATGAAGGCGATGAGCTGGAGCCGCTGCGGATTCAATATAAAGAGTATGCGGCCTGGCAGAACAAGCTCTTACAATCGGAAGAGATGGAGAAGCAGAAGGAATACTGGATCGGGCGGTACAGCGGTGAAGTGCCTGTGCTGAACCTGCCGACCGACTATGCAAGACCGCTGATGCAGAGCTTTGAGGGAGAAAGTATCCGGTTTGAGCTGGACCGGGAACTCACGCAGGGACTAAAGCGCGTAACCCGGGAAACAGGGAGCACGATGTATATGGTGCTGTTATCGGCAGCCAACATCTTATTGTCCAAATATAGCGGACAAGAAGATATTATCGTGGGCAGCCCCATCGCGGGAAGACCGCATAGCGATCTGGAGAACCTAATCGGAATGTTTGTGAATACCCTTGCGCTAAGAAACTATCCGCTGGGAGATCTGAGCGTTGAAGAATTCCTTAAGACAGTCAAGGAAAGTGCATTACAAGCGTATGAGAATCAGGACTACCCGTTCGACGAATTGGTAGAGCAGCTGGATATACCAAGGGATATCAGTAGAAATCCGTTGTTTGATGTTATGTTTACGATGCAAAATTTCGATACGGCGGAGATTGAGCTCAAAGAGCTGGTATGTAAGGACTACGGGCAGAAACAGAAAATAGCCAAGTTTGATCTGGAATTTATAACAAGTGAAATGAAAGAAAATATTATCGTTCAACTGGAATATAACGCAAGGTTATACACACGAGAAACGATTGGACGAATGGTACAGCATTATGTAAATATACTGAAGGCCATCACGGGGGACCGGAAAACCCGGCTGCAAGAGATCGGGATGCTGACAGAAGCCGAAAAGCAGAAGCTGCTCTACGAATTCAACGATACCTATGCAGATTACCCGAGAGACAAGACCGTGCAGCAGCTGTTTGAGGAGCAGGTAGAGCGGACACCGGAGCAGATCGCGGTGGTCTTCGAAGAGGAGCAGCTCACCTACCGGGAATTAAATGAGCAGGCGAACCGGCTGGCGAGAACGTTAAGAGCCAAAGGGGTAGGGACCGATACGATCGTAGGCATCATGATGGAGCGTTCCCTGGAGATGCTAATCTCGATGCTGGGCATTCTAAAAGCCGGGGGCGCCTATCTGCCTATCGATGTGAAATATTCAGCGGACAGAATACATTATATTTTGGAAGATAGTGCCACCCCTATCGTAATCATAAAAGAGCAGTACCGGGAGCAATTGAGCGCGGGTGCTGGCCTTGAAGCCGTAGTGTTCACGAGCCTCGTAGGAAAAGACCAGCAGGCAGATAATTTGGAGCAGGCAGGGCAATTAAGCGATTTAGCGTATGTCATTTACACATCAGGCAGTACGGGCAGACCCAAAGGTGTCATGATTGAGCAGGCCGGCATGGTGAATCATTTATTTGCGAAGATCCACGATCTCGGAATTGACGAGACAAGTGTGATTGCACAAAACGCCTCCCATTGCTTTGATATCTCCGTATGGCAATTGCTGTCTTCGATTGTAGTGGGAGGTAACGTTGTCATTTATCCGGATGAATTGATTTTACACCCACAAGCGTTCATCCGGCGGGTGATTGAAGATCAAATCAGCATTTTAGAGGTTGTTCCGACCTACTTGTCGGCGATGCTGAATGAAATGAAGCAGTCCAGCGTGGAGCTGCCCTCCTTGAAATATATGCTGGTGACCGGAGAGGTCCTGCAGGGGAAAGCCACAAAAGAATGGTTTAGCTTGTATGACCATATCAAACTGGTCAATGCCTATGGTCCAACAGAGGCTTCAGATGATATCACGCATTTCGTGATCGATTCCGACTCTGAGAAGGATATCGTGCCTATCGGTAAGCCCGTGCAGAACATGAAAATCTATATCCTGAATCAGGGACAATTATGTCCTGTTGGAGTAACGGGTGAACTATGTGTTTCAGGGATTGGCGTAGGCAGAGGCTATCTGAATAAACCGGAATTAACGGCAGAAAAGTTTGTAGAGAATCCATTCGAAGCCGGTGCAAAAATGTACCGGACCGGGGATCTGGCACGATGGCTGCCGGACGGCAATATCGCATTCTTAGGCAGATCCGATTATCAGGTGAAGATCCGCGGATTCCGAATCGAGCTGGGAGAGATTGAAAGCAGCCTCCTGCATTACGAAGGCGTCAACGAAACGGTCGTTCTGGACCGGGAGGATGCGCAGGGGAATAAATATCTATGTGCCTATATGGTCTCTGCGAAGGAAGTAAGCGTCGGCGAGATCAGGTCTTATCTATCTGAGAAACTTCCGGACTATATGATCCCGTCCTACTTTGTCCAGCTGGAAGCAATGCCGGTCACCCCGAATGGAAAGATAGACCGGAAAGCCTTGCCAGAACCGGACGGCGGAGTAACGACAGGAACAGCGTATGAAGCGCCGAGAAATGAAAGGGAAGAGAAGCTGACAGAGATCTGGAGCGAAGTATTAGAGGTAGACCGCGTGGGGATTCAGGATAACTTCTTTGAGCTGGGAGGACATTCCTTAAAAGCGATGGTCCTTCTCTCCAGAATGCACAAAGCATGCGATGTGGAAATACCGCTTAGAGAGCTGTTCAAGTCTCCGACGATTCAAGGAATCAGTGAGTATGTCACAGGTAAGGAAACAGTGAGCCTGTATGCCTCGATTGAGGCTGTGGAGAAACAGGAAAGCTATGAAGCGTCTTCGGCACAAAAGAGAATGTATGTGCTGCAGCAATTTGACCTGGAGAACACAGGATACAATATGCCTGGAGCGCTGTTGATAGAAGGCCTGCTGGAGGTAGAACGCCTAGAGGCCACCTTCAACAGCTTGATCCGGAGACATGAAACCCTGAGAACCTCCTTTGAAATGAGAGAAGACAAGATTGTCCAAATAATTAATGACCCGGTTGACTTCAGCCTGGAGCGTTATGAGGCGGATACAGAACAAGAAGCAGATGAGATCATCGGAGAATTTGTGAGGGCCTTTGATGTAAGCCGGGCACCGTTGCTGCGGGTGGGGCTAATCCAGCGGGAAGAGAACAGACATCTTCTGCTGTTCGATATGCACCACATCATCTCCGATGGGGTATCGATGGGCGTATTAATCGAAGAATTCGCAAAGCTCTATGAAGGCGATGAGCTGGAGCCGCTGCGGATCCAATATAAAGAGTATGCGGCCTGGCAGAACAAGCTCTTACAATCGGAAGAGATGGAGAAGCAGAAGGAATACTGGATCGGGCGGTACAGCGGTGAAGTGCCTGTGCTGAACCTGCCGACCGACTATGCAAGACCGCTGATGCAGAGCTTTGAGGGAGAAAGTATCCGGTTTGAGCTGGACCGGGAACTCACGCAGGGACTAAAGCGTGTAACCCAAGAAACAGGAAGCACGATGTATATGGTGCTGTTATCGGCAGCCAACATCTTATTGTCCAAATATAGCGGACAAGAAGATATTATCGTGGGCAGCCCCATCGCGGGAAGACCGCATAGCGATCTGGAGAACCTGATCGGAATGTTTGTGAATACCCTTGCGCTAAGAAACTATCCGCTGGGAGATCTGAGCGTTGAAGAATTCCTTAAGGCAGTCAAGGAAAGTGCATTACAAGCGTATGAGAATCAGGATTACCCGTTCGACGAATTGGTAGATCAGCTGGATATACCAAGGGATATCAGTAGAAATCCGTTGTTTGATGTTATGTTTACGATGCAAAATTTCGATACGGCGGAGATTGAGCTCAAAGAGCTGGTATGTAAGGACTACGGGCAGAAACAGAAAGTAGCCAAATTCGATCTAACCCTGTCGGCAGCAGAGGCGGGTGAAACGATTGAAATCGACGTTGAGTACAGCACGGAGCTGTACACGAGAGAAACGATTGAACGAATGGTACAGCATTATGTAAATATACTGAAGGCCATTACGGGGGACCGGAAAACCCGGCTGCAAGACATCGAGATACTGACAGAAGCCGAAAAGCAGAAGCTGCTCTACGAATTCAACGATACCTGTGCGGATTACCCGAGAGACAAGACTGTGCAGCAGCTGTTTGAGGAGCAGGTAGAGCGGACACCGGAGCAGGTCGCGGTGGTCTTCGAAGAGGAGCAGCTCACCTACCGGGAATTAAATGAGAAGGCGAACCGGCTGGCGAGAACGTTAAGAGCCAAAGGGGTAGGGACCGATACGATTGTAGGCATCATGGTGGAGAGATCAATAGAAATGATCGTAGGCATCATGGGAATCCTGAAAGCAGGGGGAGCCTACCTGCCGGTCGACCCGTCCTACCCGCAGGAAAGAATTGAATACATGCTGAAGGATAGTGGAAGCAAAGTGCTGCTGAGCAATACTGCTATAGCGGAAGCTATAGAGTATGCGGGAGAATTGATTGATCTGGCCGATGAGA
Source organism: Paenibacillus sp. fava2 (assembly GCF_058313675.1). Classification (NCBI taxonomy): domain Bacteria; kingdom Bacillati; phylum Bacillota; class Bacilli; order Caryophanales; family Paenibacillaceae; genus Paenibacillus; species Paenibacillus sp. fava2. Next base: position 1,759,781 of record NZ_CM177755.1, read on the forward strand.
GCTCATTCAATGAAAATCCGAATAATCCGGAGCCCATAAATGCCCCGAGCGACTTGGCCTATATTATTTATACTTCAGGAACAACAGGCAATTCTAAGGGAGTAATGGTTGAACATAGGAATCTGAATGCATATATATCTGCATTTTTAGATGAATTTGATCTAAGTGATGAAGATACCTTCCTCCAGCAGGCAACCTATTGTTTTGATGGTTTTGTAGACGAGGTATATCCGGTACTTTTTACTGGCGGTAAATTTGTTATATGCAATAAATACGATGCCCTAGATATTCAGAAATTGGAGCATATAGTTACTAAACATAATATTAGCATGGTAAGCTGCTCTCCTTTATTTTTAAATGAGTTAAATAAGAGTAACAATCTAAGCTCTATACACACCTTTATAAGTGGAGGGGATATTTTAAAAACAGAGTATTTTAATAACTTAATAGGTGGCGCCAAAGTATATAACACATATGGCCCAACCGAGACTACCGTATGCGCAACCTATTATAAATGTGAAATTAATAATAAGAATAATATACCTATAGGAAAACCTATTTCAAACTATAGAGCATACATTTTGGATCAGGAGAGAAATCTGCTTCCGATAGGTGTTGCCGGAGAGTTATATATAGCCGGACATGGGGTAGCCAGGGGATATTTGAATCACCCTCAATTAGTTAAAGAGAAATTTGGTGAAAGCTCCGTTGAGCCTGGAGTAATGATGTACCGTACAGGTGACCTTGCAAGATGGTTGTCAGATGGGAATATAGAATTTTTGGGCCGAGTAGATCATCAGGTTAAGATCCGCGGATTCAGAATAGAGCTTGGAGAGATAGAAAGCAGAATATTAACGCATGGTGACGTGAGGGAAGCCCTTGTTCTGGACCGTAAGGATAAAGAGGGGAATAAATACCTTTGTGCGTATGTAGTATCGGAACAGGCTTTATCAATAGGAGAGCTAAGAACATATCTATTAAAGACGCTTCCGGAGTATATGATTCCAGCCTACTTCATAAGCTTAGACGAAATGCCGGTCACATCAAACGGGAAAGTAGACAGAAGGGCGCTACCAGAACCTGATGGCAGTATGATGACAGGAAAAGAGTACGAAGCACCGGGAAATGAGATAGAAGAGAAGCTGTGTTCAGTTTTTGAAGAGGTACTTGAGAGAGCACAAATAAGTATAAATGATAGCTTCTTTGAGCTTGGCGGCGATTCGATAAAAGCTATACAAATAGCATCGAGATTATATAATTATGGATTAAAATTGGAAATTATTGATATATTCAAAAATCAAATAATAAAAGAAATTGCACAACATGTTGAACCCTTAGAAATAGTATGTAATCAAGGGACTGTGGAAGGGAATGTTCTCCTTACTCCTGTTCAAGCACAGTTTTTTGAAGAAAGTGATGTAGATGCACACCATTGGAACCAATCAGTAATGCTTTACAGAAAGGAACGGTTTACTGAAGAAATAGTCAAGGCAGTTTTTGAGAAGATTGTTCAACACCATGATGCTTTAAGAATGGTTTACGAGACGACACATAAAAATGTAATCCAATTCAATCGGGGCAATGATGGTGAAGTATATGATTTTGAAATCTTTGACTATAGAAAAAAAGAAAACTGTAAAGAAGAAATGGTGAGGAAGTGCAATGCGCTACAAGCGAATATGAATCTTAATGTTGGTCCTCTTTTAAAGGTTGGACTGTTTAAAGCAGATGATGGAGATCATATGGTAGTAATAATTCACCATCTGGTAGCAGATGATATGTCATGGAGAATAATACTTGAAGATTTTTCATTAGGCTATCGTCAGTATATTAATGGTGAAGAAATCAGGTTCGCCGATAAGACTAGTTCATACCAAGAATGGGCACAGAGGCTGAAGGAATATTCTTTAAGCCGAGGACTCCTAAAAGAAATTGTGTATTGGAAGCAGATAGAGGCTGATGAAATTAAGCCACTGCAAAAGGAATATGAATTTAGCGTGAGTACAATAACCGGTACAAGGAAATTGGAGATTGTATTCTCAACAGAACAAACAGATGCGTTATTACGGAAAGTTAACTCAGCGTACAATACTGAAACAAACGATCTGCTGATCGCAGCTTTAGGGTTAACTATTAAAGATTATATGAAGCAAAACAAAATAATTATAGATTTTGAAGGGGATAGAAGGGAAGCTGTTTTGAAAAATGTCGATATATCCAGGACTGTTGGATGGTTCACATCACAATATCCAATAGTACTAGATATGACAAAATCCGAGGATATAGCTTATGTAATTAAAAGTGTTAAGGAGAACCTAAGGCATGTTCCTAATCAGGGACTAGGCTATGGGATACTGAAATATCTAACAGATAAAAATCAGTTAGATGGATTGATTTTTAGACAAAGGCCTGAAATTAGTTTCAACTATTTAGGGGAATTTGATCAGAGTATACCAACAGATCTATTTACAATATCCAGTATAAATAATGGGAACTCAGTGATTAGCGGGCATAAAATATTACCGGGCCTGAGTTTTAAGGGAATTGTTATAGAGAATCAATTAAATATATCAGTCGAATTTAACACCGGTAATTACTCTGAGCATACAATGCAGAATATCTTAGAGGGCTACAGAGAGAGCTTAAATACAATAATTGACCACTGCGCCTTGAAGGAAGGAGTAGAACTAACACCCTCTGATCTTGGGGATGATGAATTAACGCTAGAAGAACTTGAGTATTTGAGTAGTTTTGGAGGCGAAGAATAATGGGGATGAATCCGAATATTAAAAATATCTACCCGTTAACATCTATGCAAGAGGGGATGTTGTTCCATTCGCTATATGATGAGCATGATTCATATTTTACAAGCGATGTACTCACCATAAATGGACAACTGGATGTGGATGTTTTTGAGAAAAGCTTCAATATACTGATTGAGCGATATGACATATTAAGAACAGTGTTTGTGTATGAAAATCTAAGTAAGCCAAGGCAAATCGTTTTTAAGAATAGGAATGCCAAGATATATTTTGAAGATGCAACGGAACTGGGGAATGAGAAGAAGAAAAAGTATATTGAAACGCTAATTGAAAATGATAAGAAAAAGGGCTTTAATCTTTCCAAAGATATTTTAATGAGAATATCCGTACTAAAAACAGAAGAAGAGGAGTATATGATGATGCTAAGTCATCATCATATACTTATGGACGGATGGTGCATGGGCATCATCATCGGTGAGTTTTTCACAATTTACAATGCTCTTAAAAAAGGAAGTAAACCAAACCTGAAGCCAGTATATCCATATTTGAATTATATTAAATGGCTGAATAATCAAGACAAAGAAGAGGCCAGGGAATATTGGAAAGAATACCTTGAAAATTACGATAGTAATGCAATTGTTCCTTGTAGCAAGCGTAAGAAGAACGGTTCCGGCTACTTATTAAACAAACTATGCTTCAGTTTAGAGGAAGAGTTAACAACCAAAATAAAAGAAGTGGCGAAGGCGAATAGGGTTACTGAATACACCGTAGTTCAGGCTATATGGGGAATACTTCTTCAGAAATACAACAATACGAGCGATGTCGTATATGGGTCTGTAGTTTCAGGTCGAAATCCTGAAGTTGAAGGAATTGAAACAATGGTGGGGCTATTTATTAATACTGTCCCTGTCAGGGTGAAATGTGACGAGTCTATGAAATTCAAGGATATACTTAAGAAATTGAATACTGAGTCTATTTTGGCGACAAAATACAGCTATTATCCGCTACATGAAATACAAGCTTCTTCAAATCTGAGGAATGAATTAATTAATAATATAATTGCTTTTGAAAACTTTCCAGTGGGAAAAGAAGTGAAAAGTAACAGCCAGGATGGTTCTTTGGGATTTACGGTGGAAAATATAACATCCAGTGAACGCACAAATTATGATTTTAATATTACCGTCTTTATGGAAGGTACGCTCAATTTAGAATTCTTGTTTAATGAGGCTGTATATGATCTGAAAACGATTGAAGCTATAGGCCGGCATTTTGAAAATATAGCAAAGTGCGTGGTGGAAAATGATTCAGTATTAATCGAACATATTGAGATCATTGGAGAAGAGGAAAAAAACAAGATTTTGCTTCAGTTTAATGACACTAAAGAAGAGTATCCAAGAGAGAAAACGATACATGAATTATTTGAAGAACAAGTAGAAAAAACGCCCGATCATATAGCTGTGGCATTTGAAAATGAGAACTTAACTTATAAGGAATTAAACGATAAGGCAAATACACTTGCAAGAGTATTAAGAACCAAGGGTGTAGTCTCAGATACGATAGTTGGAATCATGGCACAACCTTCTCTGGATTTGATATTGGGAATAATAGCGATTCTTAAGGCGGGTGGCGCGTATCTCGCGCTAGATCCAAGCTATCCGAAAGAAAGAATAGAATATATTCTGAAAGATAGTTCCAGTATATTGCTATTGAGTGAAAAAGAGATAGATAAAAATATAGTATTTGATGGTGAGACTATAGAACTGTCTGGAATGGGCATAGCTTATACAGAATCAAACAATCTGAATATCATTAATCATTCAAACGATTTGGCATATGTTATCTATACATCCGGAACGACTGGTCGTCCTAAAGGGGTAATGTGTGAACACCGGAATATTGTTAGATTGGTTAAAAATACGAATTATATAGCTTTTAAAGAAAATGATAAAATTCTTCAAACCGGGTCCATGGTATTTGATGCTTCAACTTTTGAAGTTTGGGGAGCTTTATTGAATGGATTAGAATTACATATATGTCGGAAAGAAACTATTATTTATCCGCAACTTTTAGAGGAGCTTGTAACCGGGGAAAATATTACAATTTTATGGTTAACCTCTCAGTTGTTTAATCAAATAGCTGAACAGAGTATAACGATCTTCAAAAAGCTGAGATGTTTATTGGTTGGCGGGGATGTTTTGTCAACTAAGTATATTAACCTTGTAAGAAGAGAATGTAGTGAACTTGAAATTATAAATGGATATGGGCCAACTGAAAATACAACTTTTTCAACCACTTATTTAATAGAGGAAACAGCTGAGACTAATATACCGATTGGCAAGCCTATATCAAATTCACAAGCTTATGTAGTAGATAAAAACTATATGCTTATGCCTATAGGGTTTTATGGAGAATTATGCGTTAGTGGAGATGGGCTTTCAAGAGGCTATCTGAATAAACCGGAATTAACAGCAGAAAAGTTTGTAGAGAATCCATTCGAAGCCGGTGCAAAAATGTACCGGACCGGGGATCTGGCACGATGGCTGCCGGACGGCAATATCGAATTCTTAGGCAGAGCCGATTATCAGGTGAAGATCCGCGGATTCCGAATCGAGCTGGGTGAGATTGAAAGAAATGTATTAGCTTATGATGGAGTCAAAGAGGCTGTGGTTCTAGATCGGGAGGATGCGCAGGGGAATAAATATCTATGCGCTTATATGGTCTCTGCGAAGGAAGTAACCGTCAGAGGGATTAGAACCTATTTATCAGGGAAACTTCCGGACTATATGATCCCGTCCTACTTTGTCCAGCTGGAAGCAATGCCGATCACCCCGAATGGGAAAATTGACCGGAAAGCCTTGCCAGAACCGGACGGCGGAGTAACGACAGGAACAGCATATGAAGCGCCGAGAAATGAAAGGGAAGAGAAGCTGGCCGGGATCTGGAGCGAAGTATTAGAGGTAGACCGCGTGGGGATCCAGGATAACTTCTTTGAGCTGGGAGGACATTCCTTAAAAGCGATGGTCCTTCTCTCCAGAATGCACAAAGCATGCGATGTGGAAATACCGCTTAGAGAGCTGTTCAAGTCTCCGACGATTCAAGGAATCAGTGAGTATGTCACAGGTAAGGAAACAGTGAGCCTGTATGCCTCGATTGAGGCTGTGGAGAAACAGGAAAGCTATGAAGCATCTTCGGCACAAAAGAGAATGTATGTGCTGCAGCAGTTTGACCTGGAGAACACGGGATACAATTTGCCTGGAGCGCTGACGGTAGAAGGCCTGCTGGATGTAGAACGTCTAGAGGCCACCTTCAACAGCTTGATCCGGAGACATGAAACCCTGAGAACCTCCTTTGAAATGAGAGAAGACAAGATTGTCCAAATTGTAAATGATCCGGTTGACTTGCTTCTGGAGCGTTACGAGGCGGATACAGAACAAGAAGCAGATGAGATCATCGGAGAATTTGTGAGGGCCTTTGATGTAAGCCGGGCACCGTTGCTGCGGGTGGGGCTAATCCAGCGGGAAGAGAACAGACATCTTCTGCTGTTTGATATGCACCACATCATCTCCGATGGGGTATCGATGGGCGTATTAATCGAAGAATTCGCGAAGCTCTATGAAGGCGATGAGCTGGGGCCGCTGCGGATTCAATATAAAGAGTATGCGGCCTGGCAGAACAAGCTCTTACAATCGGAAGAGATGGAGAAGCAGAAGGAATACTGGATCGGGCGGTACAGCGGTGAAGTGCCTGTGCTGAACCTGCCGACCGACTATGCAAGACCGCTGATGCAGAGCTTTGAGGGAGAAAGTATCCGGTTTGAGCTGGACCGGGAACTCACGCAGGGACTAAAGCGTGTAACCCAAGAAACAGGAAGCACGATGTATATGGTGCTGTTATCGGCAGCCAACATCTTATTGTCCAAATATAGCGGACAAGAAGATATTATCGTGGGCAGCCCCATCGCGGGAAGACCGCATAGCGACCTGGAGAACCTGATCGGAATGTTTGTGAATACCCTTGCGCTAAGAAACTACCCGCTGGGAGATCTGAGCGTTGAAGAATTCCTTAAGGCAGTCAAGGAAAGTGCATTACAAGCGTATGAGAATCAGGATTACCCGTTCGACGAATTGGTAGAGCAGCTGGATATACCAAGGGATATCAGTAGAAATCCGTTGTTTGATGTTATGTTTACGATGCAAAATTTCGATACGGCGGAGATTGAGCTCAAAGAGCTGGTATGTAAGGACTACGGGCAGAAACAGAAAGTAGCCAAATTCGATCTAAACCTGTCGGCAGCAGAGGCGGGTGAAACGATTGAAATCGACTTTGAGTACAGCACGGAGCTGTACACGAGAGAAACGATTGAACGAATGATAGAGCATTATGTAAATATACTGAAAGCCATCACGGGGGACCGGAAAACCCGGCTGCAAGACATCGGGATGCTGACAGAAGCCGAAAAGCAGAAGCTGCTCTACGAATTCAACGATACCTGTGCAGATTACCCGAGAGACAAGACTGTGCAGCAGCTGTTTGAGGAGCAGGTAGAGCGGACACCGGAGCAGATCGCGGTGGTCTTCGAAGAGGAACAGCTCACCTACCGGGAATTAAATGAGCAGGCGAACCGGCTGGCAAGAACGTTAAGAGCCAAAGGGGTAGGGACCGATACGATCGTAGGCATCATGATGGAGCGTTCCCTGGAGATGCTAATCTCGATGCTGGGCATTCTAAAAGCCGGGGGCGCCTATCTGCCTATCGACGTGAAATATTCAGCGGACAGAATACATTATATTTTGGAAGATAGTTCCACCCCTATCGTAATCATAAAAGAGCAGTACCGGGAGCAATTGAGCGCGGGTGCTGGCCTTGAAGCCGTAGTGTTCACGAGCCTCGTAGGAAAAGACCAGCAGGCAGATAATTTGGAGCAGGCAGGGCAATTAAGCGATTTAGCGTATGTCATTTATACATCAGGCAGTACGGGCAGACCCAAAGGTGTCATGATCGAGCAGGCCGGCATGGTGAATCATTTATTTGCGAAGATCCACGATCTCGGAATTGACGAGACAAGTGTGATTGCACAAAACGCCTCCCATTGCTTTGATATCTCCGTATGGCAATTGCTGTCTTCGATTGTAGTGGGAGGCAACGTTGTCATTTATCCGGACGAATTGATTTTACACCCACAAGCGTTCATCCGGCGGGTGATTGAAGATCAAATCAGCATTTTAGAGGTTGTTCCGACCTACTTGTCGGCGATGCTGAATGAAATGAAGCAGTCCAGCGTGGAGCTGCCCTCCTTGAAATATATGCTGGTGACCGGAGAAGTCCTGCAGGGAAAAGCCACGAAAGAATGGTTTAGCTTGTATGACCATATCAAACTGGTCAATGCCTATGGTCCAACAGAGGCTTCAGATGATATCACGCATTTCGTGATCGATTCCGACTCTGAGAAGGATATCGTGCCTATCGGTAAGCCCGTGCAGAACATGAAAATCTATATCCTGAATCAGGGACAATTATGTCCTGTTGGAGTAACGGGTGAACTATGTGTTTCAGGGATTGGCGTAGGCAGAGGCTATCTGAATAAACCGGAATTAACGGCAGAAAAGTTTGTGGAGAATCCATTCGAAGCCGGTGCAAAAATGTACCGGACCGGGGATCTGGCACGATGGCTGCCGGACGGCAATATCGCATTCTTAGGCAGATCCGATTATCAGGTGAAGATCCGCGGATTCCGAATCGAGCTGGGAGAGATCGAAAGCAGCCTCCTGCATTACGAAGGCGTCAATGAAACGGTCGTAATGGACCGGGAGGATGCGCAGGGGAATAAGTATCTATGCGCCTATATGGTCTCCGAGCATGAAGTAAGCGTCGGAGAAATCAGGTCTTATCTATCTGAGAAACTTCCGGACTATATGATCCCGTCCTACTTTGTCCAGCTGGAAGCAATGCCGGTCACCCCGAATGGAAAGATAGACCGGAAAGCCTTGCCAGAACCGGACGGCGGAGTAACGACAGGAACAGCGTATGAAGCGCCGAGAAATGAAAGGGAAGAGAAGCTGGCCGGGATCTGGAGCGAAGTATTAGAGGTAGACCGCGTGGGGATCCAGGATAACTTCTTTGAGCTGGGAGGACATTCCTTAAAAGCGATGGTCCTTCTCTCCAGAATGCACAAAGCATGCGATGTGGAAATACCGCTTAGAGAGCTGTTCAAGTCTCCGACGATTCAAGGAATCAGTGAGTATGTCACAGGTAAGGAAACAGTGAGCCTGTATGCCTCGATTGAGGCTGTGGAGAAACAGGAAAGCTATGCAGCGTCTTCGGCACAAAAGAGAATGTATGTGCTGCAGCAGTTTGACCTGGAGAACACGGGATACAATTTGCCCGGAGCGCTGTCGATAGAAGGCCGGCTGGAGGTAGAACGCCTAGAGGCCACCTTCAACAGCTTGATCCGGAGACATGAAACCCTGAGAACCTCCTTTGAAATGAGAGAAGACAAGATTGTCCAAATTGTAAATGATCCGGTTGACTTGCTTCTGGAGCGTTACGAGGCGGATACAGAACAAGAAGCAGATGAGATCATCGGAGAATTTGTGAGGGCCTTTGATGTAAGCCGGGCACCGTTGCTGCGGGTGGGGCTAATCCAGCGGGAAGAGAACAGACATCTTCTGCTGTTCGATATACACCACATCATCTCCGATGGGGTATCGATGGGCGTATTAATTGAAGAATTCGCAAAGCTCTATGAAGGCGATGAGCTGGAGCCGCTGCGGATTCAATATAAAGAGTATGCGGCCTGGCAGAACAAGCTCTTACAATCGGAAGAGATGGAGAAGCAGAAGGAATACTGGATCGGGCGGTACAGCGGTGAAGTGCCTGTGCTGAACCTGCCGACCGACTATGCAAGACCGCTGATGCAGAGCTTTGAGGGAGAAAGTATCCGGTTTGAGCTGGACCGGGAACTCACGCAGGGACTAAAGCGCGTAACCCGGGAAACAGGGAGCACGATGTATATGGTGCTGTTATCGGCAGCCAACATCTTATTGTCCAAATATAGCGGACAAGAAGATATTATCGTGGGCAGCCCCATCGCGGGAAGACCGCATAGCGATCTGGAGAACCTGATCGGAATGTTTGTGAATACCCTTGCGCTAAGAAACTATCCGCTGGGAGATCTGAGCGTTGAAGAATTCCTTAAGACAGTCAAGGAAAGTGCATTACAAGCGTATGAGAATCAGGACTACCCGTTCGACGAATTGGTAGAGCAGCTGGATATACCAAGGGATATCAGTAGAAATCCGTTGTTTGATGTTATGTTTACGATGCAAAATTTCGATACGGCGGAGATTGAGCTCAAAGAGCTGGTATGTAAGGACTACGGGCAGAAACAGAAAGTAGCCAAATTCGATCTAACCCTGTCGGCAGCAGAGGCGGGTGAAACGATTGAAATCGACTTTGAGTACAGCACGGAGCTGTACACGAGAGAAACGATTGAACGAATGGTACAGCATTATGTAAATATACTGAAGGCCATTACGGGGGACCGGAAAACCCGGCTGCAAGACATCGGAATACTGACAGAAGCCGAAAAGCAGAAGCTGCTCTACGAATTCAACGATACCTGTGCGGATTACCCGAGAGACAAGACTGTGCAGCAGCTGTTTGAGGAGCAGGTAGAGCGGACACCGGAGCAGGTCGCGGTGGTCTTCGAAGAGGAGCAGCTCACCTACCGGGAATTAAATGAGCAGGCGAACCGGCTGGCGAGAACGTTAAGAGCCAAAGGTGCAGGTCCAGATACGATTGTAGGCATCATGGTGGAGAGATCAATAGAAATGATCGTAGGCATCATGGGAATCCTGAAAGCAGGAGGAGCCTACCTGCCGGTCGACCCGTCCTACCCGCAGGAAAGAATTGAATACATGCTGAAGGATAGTGGAAGCAAAGTGCTGCTGAGCAATACTGCTATAGCGGAAGCTATAGAGTATGCGGGAGAATTGATTGATCTGGCCGATGAGAGCTCATTCAATGAAAATCCGAATAATCCGGAGCCCATAAATGCCCCGAGCGACTTGGCCTATATTATTTATACTTCAGGAACAACAGGCAATTCTAAGGGAGTAATGGTTGAACATAGGAACGTTATCAGACTAATGTTTAATGATAACAATCCCTATGACTTTAATTCGAATGATGTTTGGACAATGTTTCATTCATTTTGTTTTGATTTTTCAGTATGGGAAATGTATGGAGCGCTGCTGTATGGAGGGAAACTTGTATTAGTATCTAAAGAAACTGCGGCTGATTCAGAGGAGTTTTTAAAGATACTAAAAAAAGAGGCTGTAACCATACTAAATCAAATACCAACTCCATTTTATGGACTAATGAATCAGGAATTAAAGTGTAGTGATAAGCAGTTAAAATTGAGATATGTAATATTCGGTGGAGAAATGCTAAAGCCGGAGGCTTTAAAAGGATGGATTGAGAAGTATCCTGAAATAAAAATAGTAAATATGTATGGGATAACAGAGACCACTGTACATGTTACTTATAAAGAGATAACGATTAGGGAGATGGAACGAGGGATTAGTAATATTGGCAATCCTATTCCGACATTAGCTGCATATATAATGGATAACCATTTAAAACTCCAGCCAATCGGGGTAGCCGGAGAAATTTGCGTGGGTGGAGAAGGAGTTTCCAGAGGCTATTTGAACAGAAAAGAGCTAACCGAAGAAAAGTTTCTGAAAAATCCGTATAAATTAAATGAGACAATGTACAGATCGGGTGATTTGGGCAGAATTCTTTCAAACGGAGATATAGAATATTTAGGAAGATTAGACCATCAAGTTAAAATTCGCGGATTTAGAATTGAACTTGGCGAAATCGAAAGCAGCATCCTAACTTATGAAGGAATTAAAGAGACGGTCGTACTGGATCGAAGGGATGTGCAAGGGGATAAGTATCTTTGCGCCTATATCGTATCGGAGAAGGAATTAACAATAGGAGAGCTAAGGGCGTATTTATTGAAGAGACTTCCGGAATATATGATCCCATCCTTCTTTGTACAACTGGAAAGAATGCCAGTGACGACTAATGGGAAAATAGACAGAAAAACATTACCGGAGCCGGATGGAAGTATAGCAACAGGTACAGCGTATGAAGCACCAAGAAATGAAATAGAAGAGAAGCTTGTAGATATTTGGAGAGAAGTATTAGAGGTCGAGATTATAGGGATTAATGATAATTTCTTTGAACTGGGAGGCCACTCCTTAAAAGCAGTACAAGTAGTTAGTTTAATACAAAAGAACTTTGGTATGAAGCTCTCTTTGAAAGAAATATATAGCCTTCCTAATATCTCATCTTTGGCTGGGAGAATTAAGAGCAGTGGAAGTCAAGACTCCATTTATAACGAGATCGTACCTTTGCCAAAGCATGGATTCTATGAACTGTCCTACGCTCAAAAGAGGTTATGGATTCTAAATCAGCTGGAACCAAACAGTCCGGCCTATAATATGTCAGAATATTTCACATTATTTGAAGAGGTGAATCTCTCCGCTATACAAAATGTATTCAACACTCTTCTACAAAGACATGAAGTATTTAGAACTCGCTTTATCGATGCTGATGAAGTTGTTCAGATCATTGATGAACAGGTTAATTTCAATATTGAAACGGAAGATCTGTCTACTTTAGACCAAGAAGAAAGATTTAAGGGAAGAAGAAGAGCATATGAAGAAATGTCTACCAGATTATTTAATCTAAATGAAGGACCGCTCATTTATGTAAAGGCAGTTAAAATTACCGAGAATGAGTATGACTTGATTTATTGCATGCATCATATAATTTCTGACGGTTGGTCATTAGAAGTATTAAAGAAGGAATTTTTCTTATTGTATGAAGCTAATAAGCAAGGAAAACATTATAAGCTAGAACCTTTGAAAGTACAATATAAGGACTTTGCGGCATGGCAGAATCAGTTAATTGGAAGTAAGGAAATGACACAGCCGGCTAAGACATTTTGGTTTAAGCAGCTAAGTGGAGAAGTTCCGATTCTAAAATTACCAGTAGATTATCGAGCGAATAATCAAAATAAAAAAGAGAGCAGCGGATATAGAATTATTCTTACGGAAGCAACAAAAGATAAATTAAAAGAACTGGCCCAAGAAAATGGTATTAGTCTTTTTGTGGTAATGCTAACCACATTTAATTTCTTTTTATCTTCTCTGACAAAACAAAGAGATATATTAATCGGAACTGCGACATTTGGTAGAGAACATGCGGATTTACAGAATGTAATAGGGTATTTTATAAATACCACCATTCTTAGGAATGAAATGGATATGAAAGAAAGCTTCATTGAATTAATGAAAAAAATAAATGAAAACACATTGTGCGCGTTAGAATATCAAAGCTATCCCTTGGAATTAATTGCAGATGAAATGAAAATTAAATATCCAAAGATATCCGCCTTTTTCAACATGTTGAATATGGGGGGGAGTACTAAGGAGTACATTAATGATTTTAGTTTCAGTCATATTGAAAGAGTACAAGATACTAAATTTGAGTTAGTCTGGTATGTTACTGAATACGCAAATGGAATAGAAGTTATGTGTAATTACCTCGCGGGTTTGTTTGAACCTTTAACAATTGAATATATGATGCAAAAATATATATTGCTGTTGGATAAGGTGCTAGCAGATCCTAATAAGTTACTGGAAGAATATGTTGTAGATAAGGCTAAAAGAAAAATCTAAGTAACATGTAACCATCCCGTGAACTGTAGCATTTTCATGGGGTGGTTACTATTTATACTTTTTGGAAAAAAGGAAAAGGATGTGAGAGTGTGTTAATTTCGAAATTTGAGCAGGAAGTGGAGAAAAACCCAGATCAAATAGCTATTAAAACTTCGGAACATGAGATTACATATAAAGTGTTAAAGCAAAGTGCTGATGCAGTAGCAAATGAAATTATTCACTATACATTTGCTTTGGAAGAAAAGAAAATTGTTGCTCTTTTGTTTGAGCATGGTAAGGATATGATTATAGGAACCATTGCTGCTCTAAAGGCACAATCAATATATGTACCACTAGATCCAAGCTATCCAATACAACGCTTAGCTTATATGCTTGAGAACTCTGAAACAACTTGCATTGTCACAAACAATCAGAATGTTGAGTTGGCCAGATGTCTAATCCAAGAAGCAAGGGCAGACATACAGATAATTAATCTGTGTGAAATGGATTTGGAGTATTCTGCAGAAATTATTAATCGAAAAATTTGCAGTGATGATATTGCATATATTTTATATACATCTGGTTCAACCGGAAAACCGAAAGGGATTTTTCAAACGCATAGAAATGTACTGCATTTTATAGAATGCTACAAAAGCACTTTATCTATAACTAATGATGATAGAATGACATTATTTTCTGCTTTTAGCCACGATGCCGCAATTATGGACATTTTCGGAGCATTATTAAACGGGGCAACGTTGTATCCATTGAATATTAAGCATGATATAGGAATTGGTGATCTTGCAAGGTGGCTCGAACTGGAACAAATCACAATCTGGCACTCGGTGCCAACGGTGTATCGATATTTTATTAATTCACTGACGAAGAAAGAAAAGTTCAGTACGTTACGTTTCATTGTTTTGGGTGGGGAAAACGTTCTGTTAAATGATATTGAGACATTCCAAGAAATATTTACAAGTACTAGGTTAGTGAACTTATACGGGCAAACAGAATCTTCGTTTAACTCGGCGCAAATGTATGCGGGTGATTCGGATATTAGAAAAGTAACTTTAGGGAAAGCAGTACAGGAAACGGAAATCTTAGTGGTAGATGAGAATCGAGAAGAAGTATCCCCGTTGAATATTGGAGAAATTGTTATTGTGAGCGATTATGTAGCTCTTGGATATTGGAAGGATGAGGAACGGACCCTGGAAGCTTTTCAATATAGCCCCTATGTAGGGAAAACATATTGGACTGGAGATTTGGGGAAATTATTAGCAGATGGAAGTATTGAATTTATAGGACGTAAGGGCTCACAAATTAAAATAAGAGGTTACAGAATTGAAGTTGAAGAAATCGAAAATAATTTATTGCAAAATGAAATGGTTAAAGAAGCAGTTGTCGTTGGTAAAAAGGATGCAGAAGGCTATGATTCTCTTTGTGCTTATATAGTTTCAGATGAAAAAATAACTTCAGGTTACCTGTATGAGTACCTCTCCACAAGAATACCGGACTATATGATCCCGTCCCACTTTGTCCAGCTGGAAGCAATGCCGGTCACCCCCAATGGAAAAATAGACCGGAAGGCACTGCCAGAGCCGGATGGCGGTGTGATTACAGGAACAGCGTATGAAGCGCCGAGAAATGAAATGGAAGTGAAGCTGGCCGGGATATGGAGTGAAGTGCTGGGGGCAGAACGCATTGGCATCCGGGATAACTTTTTTGAGCTCGGGGGACATTCCTTAAAGGCGACTGTACTCATTTCAAAAATACATAAAACATGCAACGTGGAAGTGCCGCTTAGAGAACTGTTCAAGTCACCGACGATCCAAGGGATCAGTGAGTATATTACAAATAAGGAAACAATGAGCCTGTATGCCTCGATTGAGGCTGTGGAGAAACAGGAAAGCTATGAAGCGTCTTCGGCACAAAAGAGAATGTATTTGCTGCAGCAATTTGACCTGAAGAACACGGGATACAATATGTCTGGAGCGCTGTCGATAGAAGGCCTGCTGGAGGTAGAACGTCTAGAGGCCACCTTCAACAGCTTGATCCGGAGACATGAAACCCTGAGAACCTCCTTTGAAATGAGAGAAGACAAGATTGTCCAAATTGTAAATGATCCGGTTGACTTGCTTCTGGAGCGTTACGAGGCGGATACAGAACAAGAAGCAGATGAGATCATCGGAGAATTTGTGAGGGCCTTTGATGTGAGCCGGGCACCGTTGCTGCGGGTGGGGCTAATTCAGCGGGAAGAGAACAGACATCTTCTGCTGTTCGATATGCACCACATCATCTCCGATGGGGTATCGATGGGCGTATTAATCGAAGAATTCGCAAAGCTCTATGAAGGCGATGAGCTGGAGCCGCTGCGGATCCAATATAAAGAGTATGCGGCCTGGCAGAACAAGCTCTTACAATCGGAAGAGATGGAGAAGCAGAAGGAATACTGGATCGGGCGGTACAGCGGTGAAGTGCCTGTGCTGAACCTGCCGACCGACTATGCAAGACCGCTGATGCAGAGCTTTGAGGGAGATAGTGTCCGGTTTGAGCTGGACCGGGAACTCACGCAGGGATTAAAGCGTGTAACCCAAGAAACAGGAAGCACGATGTATATGGTGCTGTTATCAGCAGCCAACATCTTATTGTCCAAATACTGCGGACAAGAAGATATTATCGTGGGCAGCCCCATCGCGGGAAGACCGCATAGCGATCTGGAGAACCTGATCGGAATGTTCGTGAATACCCTTGCGCTAAGAAACTATCCGCTGGGAGATCTGAGCGTTGAAGAATTCCTTAAGTCAGTCAAGGAAAGTGCATTACAAGCGTATGAGAATCAGGATTACCCGTTCGACGAATTGGTAGAGCAGCTGGATATACCAAGGGATATCAGTAGAAATCCGTTGTTTGATGTTATGTTTACGATGCAAAATTTCGATAGGGCGGAGATTGAGCTCAAAGAGCTGGTATGTAAGGACTACGGGCAGAAACAGAAAGTAGCCAAATTCGATCTAAACCTGTCGGCAGCAGAGGCGGGTGAAACGATTGAAATCGACTTTGAGTACAGCACGGAGCTGTACACGAGAGAAACGATTGAACGAATGGTACAGCATTATGTAAATATACTGAAAGCCATCACGGGGGACCGGAAAACCCGGCTGCAAGACATCGGGATGCTGACAGAAGCCGAAAAGCAGAAGCTGCTCTACGAATTCAACGATACCTGTGCGGATTACCCGAGAGACAAGACCGTGCAGCAGCTGTTTGAGGAGCAGGTAGAGCGGACACCGGAGCAGGTCGCGGTGGTCTTCGAAGAGGAGCAACTCACCTACCGGGAATTAAATGAGCAGGCGAACCGGCTGGCCCGGACGTTAAGAACCAAAGGGGTAGGGACCGATACGATTGTAGGCATTATGGTGGAGAGAACAATAGAAATGATCGTAGGCATCATGGGAATTTTGAAAGCAGGAGGAGCCTACCTGCCGATCGACCCGGCCTACCCGCAGGAAAGAATTGAATACATGCTGAAGGATAGTCATACCGAATTTCTGTTGACACAACCACGGTTATTAAAAAAAATGAAATTTCAGGGTGAGTTATTAAATATTCAAGATGAAGGAATGTTCTCGGATATATCGGATAATCTACCCATTATGAGCACTTCGGAGAATTTGGCCTATGTTGTTTATACTTCAGGCAGTACCGGAAATCCGAAGGGGGTTATGGTAGGTCATAGGGCGTTAAACAATTTTGGAGCAGGTGTAGGTGATAAAATAGAATTATCGTTATATCGAAACATTCTTTGCTTAACCACAATTACATTCGATATTTTTGCTCTTGAAACATTAGTTCCTTTGATGAAAGGAATGGTGATTGTTTTAGGCAGTGAAGAAGATCAAACTGATGCCTTAAAATTAAATAATATTATTATTAAGAATAGAATTGAAGTATTGCAAATCACTCCTTCAAGGTTAACATTGTTAATGTTAGATGAAAGCTTTAAGGTAGGTCTGAATTATCTAAAAGCAATATTGGTGGGAGGAGAGAGCCTTCCAACATATCTGTTTAAAGAACTCAATAATTACCCGAATCTAAAAATCTATAACATGTACGGTCCTACAGAAACTACAGTATGGTCATCAGTAGGAGAACTCACCTGCAGTAAAACAATAAATATTGGCAAGCCAATAGCAAATACACGGATGTATATAATAGATAAGCATAAAGCTATGCAGCCAATAGGTGTTGCAGGCGAGTTGTGCATATCAGGTGACGGTTTGGCTGAAGGCTACTTAAACAGAGAAGAACTAACAAATGAGAAATTTGTAGAGAATCCTTTTGAAGAGGGCTCTAGAATGTACAAAACAGGTGACCTAGCAAGATGGCTACCCGATGGTAAAGTTGAATGTTTAGGAAGAATAGACCATCAAGTCAAAATACGGGGATATAGAATAGAGCCTGGAGAGATCGAAAATAATTTATTGCACTATGAAGGAATAAGAGAAGCCGTAGTCCTGGACCAAGAGGATGCACATGGTGTCAAGTACCTTAGTTCCTTTATAGTCTCAGAAAATGAATTCACAGCAGGGGAATTGAGGGCACATTTATTGAAAAATCTCCCGGATTATATGATACCGTCGTATTTTATCAGATTGGATAAGATGCCGCTAACATCAAACGGGAAAATTGATAGGAAGTTGTTGCCAAAACCAAAACGCAACCTAGTGCTAGAAACGGAATTCGAAGGACCGAGAAATGAAGTGGAAGAGAAGCTTATAGAAATTTGGGGAAATATATTAATGCTCGAAACCGTAGGTATAAACGATAACTTCTTTGAACTAGGAGGAAACTCATTAAAGGTCGCAATGTTAGCCGGAATATTATACAAGGAATTCAATGTGGAATTACCATTTAATATTATTTTTGCGATACCGACTATTAAAGAGATATCCGGATGCATACGGAATAAAGAGATTTTTGGGAAATATAAAAACTATTCAGAAAGTCGGATGGTAACGAGCTTTAATGAGTCAAGCACAATTACCCGAAAAATGTTCCTCTTCCCTCCTACACTTGGATATGGATATGTGTACAGCGACTTTGCTAAACATGCTGAGGGTCTGACTATTTATAGTTTTGATTTTATTGAAGATGAAAATAGAATGAGAAAATATGTTGAACAAATCACTAAGATTCAAAGTGAAGGGAAATATATATTGATGGGACATTCAGCAGGAGGCAATCTAGCCTTCGAGGTGGCGAAGGAATTAGAAAAGCAAGGATTTGAAGTGAGTGATCTAATATTATTAGACAGTGAACTGAGGGATGAAAAGCTTAGTGTAACTCCAAAGGACTTTAACGTATTTGAGGAAGTAGTTGAAGCTGTGCGCTTAAATATAAATATACCCTATATGGTAAATCAAATTAGTGAAAATGTTCAAAATAAAGTAGAAGCCTTTGTCCCTTATTGGAATGAACTTATTAATAGTGGAGAAGTAAATGCAAATATTCATTTTATTTTAAATGCCAGTGAGCATCTTAACGAAGAGGCATTCAAAACAAAATTGAAGAAGGTGAATAAATGGGGGGAGTTAACTAAGTCAAGTTTCAAGATGTATCAAGGTTACGGGGAACATGGGGAGATGGTTGATGGTGATATTGCAAGACTAAATGCTGAAATTATTAATGAAATTATAATGAAGTAAATTATCTGATTGGAACAGAAACCTTAATGTCCCGATCCTGCTGGTTAGTTTAGTTTAGAAACTCAGAATCTCATCAGCACGGGTGGGGTAATTAATGGTTGTTGAATCTGCAACGGCAAGAAAGGCCATCCTTTTTGGAATGGCCTTTCTTGTTTATAGGGTTGCATCTAGATCAAGTACCCTGTCATTTGTAATATACCTATATTAATTTGCAGTCTCCAGTAACCTAGAAACAATTGTCGCAAACTCTGCTCTAGTAATATCTTTTTCAGGCTTGAATGTATTGTCTGCGTAGCCTGTAATAATATTATTGGCTGCTAGTGCGTCAATGGAAGCATAATACCAGGCATTTTTTTGAACATCTGTGAAGGATACATTTCCAGTACCTGTTAGCTTAAAGGCTCTAGTTATCAGCACCGCTAATTCACTGCGGCTGATCTTATCATCCGGTCGGAAGCTTCCATCACTATATCCGTTCATCAAGCCAGATCCGGCAGCTGCACCAATAAAGGTATTGGCCCAATGCGTTGAAGATACATCCGTAAAGTTACTTGCTTGTCCTTCAAGTCCCATGTGAGTTGCAATGACCTTGATAGCTTCGGCACGGGTCAGACCTGCATTCGGACGGAAGGTACCATCGGCATAACCCGTCAGTAATCCCTTGGCAATAAGCGTGTCAATGCTTGCCTTTGCCCAATGATTCAGTGTATCTGCGAAACTGACAACTTCCGGCTGAGGTGCTGGTGTTTCTGTAGGCGTTGTTGTTGCTGGCGGAGTCGTTGTGCCTACTCCAGTACCTGGAGCCGGGTTGGTTGTTCCGTTATCTATTGGAGGATTAGTAGAGTTAGAAACGTATTGAAGTGCCGGAGCGAATGTTGTAAGGATTCTGGCTTTACTCTGCTGCTCAAGTGCATAGCCCATCCCGAGAATTTCCGCATCATCCCATGCTCTGCCAACAAGCTGCATAGAGATAGAATATCCGCTGTCATTCGTCCCTACAGGAACTACTACTGTAGGCAATCCGACAGTAGACGTTAGTACGCCTGTTCCACGGTCAGAGCTTAATTGGGAA
Organism: Paenibacillus sp. fava2; assembly: GCF_058313675.1. Classification (NCBI taxonomy): domain Bacteria; kingdom Bacillati; phylum Bacillota; class Bacilli; order Caryophanales; family Paenibacillaceae; genus Paenibacillus; species Paenibacillus sp. fava2. The sequence goes on from NZ_CM177755.1 coordinate 1,780,050, forward strand.
GCCGCTGCGTCATTGTTATATACGTCACTAATAAATCCTGCGTAAACAACAGCATCCACTTTATTATCGTCCATCCACTGTTTGATAACTTCCTTATAGTCCGTTCTATACTTGATATAGTCTTGAACAGCCTGTTCAGTCATACGGGTTGGAGTATTGTACGCTCTTTGATTATAAATAAGCACCTTATCTGAAGCCAGTACACTTGCTCCATCAATGTAAGGGAAGTCTTCATGAAGCTCAATATACCGTGCCCAGCCTTCAGTAGATCCATTAATTCCTGATGGACGACTAGGAGCTGATGGTAGTGCGGACATTTCAACCATTGTCGCACCGGCTGCTTCAAGCTCTGAGAACTTATCCATTACGGCTTGTCCGGTGTCATCATCGGCAAAGGTAGAGACAAAGGAGGCAGGGATATACCCGATTTTCTTGCCCTGCAATGCAGCTGAATCCAGAGATTCCTTCCAGTCAGCCGGACGCTTATTATCAGCATCGGCAGTCACTGTAAAGATATCCTTTGGATCTGTACCCGTTGTAGCATTTAAAAGAATAGCCAGGTCCGTTACTGTTTTGGCAATAGGGCCTGCATAATCCTGTCCCCAGGTGAGCGGCATTACACCAGTAACACTTGCTATACCGTCTGTGCCACGGAAGTTAGTTAAGCTTCCGCCGGTAGCTGGTGCATAAAGAGATACCCCTGTTTGTGATCCCATTGCCGCTGCTGCGAAATCAGCGGCAACAGACACGGCCGATCCTCCACTGGAGCCAAAAGAGGTTTTGGAGGGATATAGCGCATTCCATGTCTGCATCCAGCCGCTTTCACTAAAGCTTCCGCTATTAGCAAACTCGGAGGTATTGGTCTTGCCAATAATAACAGCTCCGGCTTCTCTTAGTTTAGCAACCTGGAAGGCGTCAGAATCAGGCTGCCAGCCTTCGAGAGCCTTAGTACCGCCTGTAGTCGGCATATCTTTGGTATCATATATATCTTTAATGGCAATTGGAATCCCCAGTAGATCACCTTTTGCGCCTTGTGCCCGGGCATCGTCAGCAGCTTTGGCCTGGGTAAGCGCCGTTTCAGATACATGCAGGAAGGCGTGTAATCCCATTTGACCTTCATCGTAAGCCGTGATTCTATCTAAATACGCTTGAGTAATCTGAACAGAAGTCGTTTTACCATTTATCATATCCTGCTGCATTTGTGCAATGGACTTATTCGTCACATCGTAAGGGGATGAAGTTACTAATGCTTTGGCTGCAGGCGCATTTGGAGTAACCAGGCTATCACCAGTATCAAGTCCCTCAATACCAGATATATCCCAGTTACTGATGGAACGAATTTGTGCGTTGGTTAATCCGGTTACATCCAGCTGACTATTAAGTCCATTTAGCATAGTAACCAGGTTGTTCAATCCTTCTTCACCGGCTTCTCCAACTTGTACATAATGTACAAGGGATTTCGACTCGCCTGGCCTAATATTTAATGTATTAATGAACCCATAGAAATTCGCATCATTTCCTGACTTAGCTAATGGTGTTGTGAATGGATCCTTTTGCTGATTACCCAGACCGGTTAAGCCATTATTAAACGGAGAAGGAGAGCCGACCGCAATACCAAGCGGTTTATTGTTTCTGGCGCTGCTGTCTACAACAATCCATGAATCATCAGTAGTTACCTCCAGGTCATTTGAGTAGGTTGCCTTTACTACTGATGCATTTGCCGCTGTACCATAGCCTAAAGAGCCGCCGAAAGATACATCGACCTTTACAGCTTCCGTATTAACATTAGTAAATGTATCAAAGAATCTCGTTCTATTAGTTTTTGTATCTACATACACCGCTCGAGTAACCGTTACATTTCCCAGATTTACAGACTGAGTTGAAGTGAAAGTATTAACGCCATCGAATTTCAAGTCAAACCCGCGCATCATTTGGCCATTCATCAGTGAGGCCGAAGGGGAGGACACCTTTACAAAAATATTACCAAAGCCTTGTACTTGCGTAGTACCCACTGTACGTAAGCTTCCTGTGTCTAAGCTGGGAGCAAAAGCATCGTGAATCTCCCATACTGTGCCACTCTCTGAAGTGACTCTAGTTAAAGCATCCGCTGTTTGAAACGGAATGACTCCCGAAGCCATTACGGATAACGCAATGGAAGTAGCTATAACTTGCTTTTTTCTCCGCTTATTTTTTGATGGTGAATATTCAGATCGGGAGGAACCAGAACGATTTCTTTCAGTTTTACGCAGACGTTTTAACTTATTCATTTTAGCAATCTCCTTTTCCTCTATGTATATTATTAATTCATGTTAGGGAATATAACACTGTTAATCTTTTCAGTCAATAATTAATATAAATTTTAATATATTTCAGGCTTTTGGTCTGGAGAAAAAGGGTTTGATTATCATTTTTCATATTAAATAGCATTTTTGAATGTAGGTTACCTAACATATAATGATATTTTTGAGGGGGGAATCTTTTTGGATGACACCAAGAACCGGCAGGGGAGAGAGGACCCAGCGGGATATTGCCAAGGTTTAAGAGACTTCCCGGAGTTATGTTTCGCGGATAGAGGAGAGGGCGCTGATGAAGCTTTATCATGAGTTTTATAAGGCGAAGTGGTAGCTAATAAATAGCCTGCAGGAATGAGAAGTTAAATGTCTCGATCCTGCAGGCTATTTATTCTATTATTTTATATACTAAAAGCTCTTTATCGACAGATTTTTTGACTATTTGCTATTGTACAGGCACTGTGAATTCAAGCTCGGGAATATATACTTTATTTTCTCTGGAGCGGATATACGGCTTTACGGTGACCGTTTCCGGCGTGGCCTCCATCGGCTCAAACATGGTTGTATAGGATAAATAATCCCCTTCACCCGAACTGCTGCCTCCAATAAATGCCGGGGTTCGCCCCTGCTCATCGGTAAGATCAAAAGCAATATTAAGGAACCCTGAAATTTTATATTTTTCCTGAATCTTTTGCTGAAGCTCCCGAATGTCTTCACCGGGCTCACCCTTAATCTCGACAATCAAACGCGTCGTCGTTTGGCTAAGCTCAATTCGCTTGATTTTCATGTGGATCTGATCGTGTGTCTTCATCTCTGCCGGGGTCAGCACGATACTGTTCGCAGTATTCTTTTTCACCGGAATATTGAATTCATAATCCTGATTAAGCTGTGCTAGTCTGACCACCATGGAAAAATCGAACTCGTCGGGTACCTCTACCGATTCAAAGGTGGTGACAATGAGGGAGTCAGGGGCCTGCTCTCCGCCGGAGGAGAATCCCCAGCTGGTATTTACCAGCTCGCCGTTGATAAAAAAGTCGATGTTGTTCACAAACCCTTCCGGACTCTGCTCGCTCCCCCACAAATCATAAAAAGTTTCATTCGTGTCCTCCGGCATATCACGGGTCAACACCAGAGATAAACGGCTCCCGTCATACATTAGTTCGGAGATACTAAGCGTTACTCCTTGATGGGTAACCGTCTGGTGAACAGCGGCAGTCATCCCTTTTTCATTCGCGTTTTGCAGCCCGAGGTCTCCCGCCAACCGGAATACACTGTCTACGAAGGGGATTTGTTTCAAGGTTTCTGCCATCGCAGGTGATATGAATCCCAAACTGATGAAAAGAATGCCTGCAGCCGCCACACTTGCCGTTGTAATCATAACAGTCCGCAGCCAGCGGCTTTTTTTCTTGACAGGGACAGGCTTCGGAGGCACACTGCTCAGCATCTGATAGGTTTGCTCCATACGGGCACGTACTGATTCCGGCATCTCTTCAATCCTCTGCTCTTTCAAAATTCCCAGATCAAGCTCAAGTTCCGGATTACTCATGCGTTCACCTTTCTTTCTGCGGGGTCTGCAAGCCATCCATATAACGTTTTTCTTGCCCTGTGCAGCCGTGTCTTGACTGCGCTCTCGGACAGCTCCAGGATGTCTGCGATCTGCTGCAGCGGAAGATCCTGAAAATAATGGAGGATAATGATCGTCCGCGACACTTCCTCCAGCCGGTAGACCGCTTCGCGAAGGTCGATAGCTTCAACTTCGGTGGGAACCGTTTGCCTCTGGGGCGGTTCGGCCATAGTGATATTCTGTGCTCGCTTACGTAAAATCAGATTGCATTCGTTAATCAAAATACGAAACAGCCATGTTTTGAAAAAATAGGGGCTGTGCAGCGTTGAAATAGCCTTGTAAGCCTTCAATACCGTTTCCTGCATCGCGTCTGCACAATCCTCATCCTTCTTCACAATGGATTTCGCCACATTGTACATTTGCAGCTCCATCCCTTTCACAAGATGGATGAAAGCTTCCTCATCTCCTTCCTGCGCGCGCCTGACTTTTTCCTCTTGATCAATATCCAACCGTCAGCCTCCATTCTCTATGAGGTCTTATAGTTCATTCGGTGTCGCCGTTTCTGATGATTAGATGTACGAAAAGGGTAAAAGGTTACATCTATCTTCTTATATTCAGGTAACTCAATGTCAGAAAAGGGAAAAAAGAAGACGCCGGGGATCGTGCCCGGCGTCTTCCCGTATTAACTGAAGGATACATTTATCGCTGCTCGGCATACCTCCACCAGACAAATGTTCCGGCTATTCCGGCTATTCCCGTATACGCAAGAATCATTATACTGCTCAGATTTAAAGAACCGGTGCTTTGAAATACCGAGGGAATGGTCCATGGAAAATAGGGAGCAAATCCAAAAGAAGCCAACACACTGGAGAGAATGACGATGATCAGGATGAGTCCCAGTGGCGCGAGGTATCCCTTGGTCACATTGGCCAAAAGCGTGCTTGGTGCAGTAACAAAAATGTACAAGAGTGATGTTAAAAGGAACCTCAAGAAGATACTCCAAATGAAAGAAGCTGCCCCGCCTTCAACTCCCAGGATAGCCCCCGCTGCAAAGCCTACGGCAAACATATAGATGGAAAGTAACAGGCACCATACCAGAATGACAAGAAATTTGGACAATACTATTTTCGGTCTGGAAACGGGCTTGGCAAGCATATCTTTAATGGTTCTATCTGAAAACTCCCGTCCAAATACCCATGCCGCGATAAAGGTATATCCTATAAGTCCAAGCGGGGCAAGCGTGTCAAGCAATTCGGTCAAATACTGTTCCCAATGGATACCGCCGGCGTCACCGGATAAAACAATGCCTACTCCCATCATGATCGGTCCAAAGCCTAAAACCAGAAACATCAGCCAAAACACATTGGCGCGGATAATCTTGCGGGTCTCACAATATAAAACAGAAAATATACTCATTATTTATTCCCCCTGGTCATACCAATCGTGCGGAGAAAATATCCCTCCAAATCCTCCGTAATCACCTGAAGCGAGGTTGGCGGCTGATTGCATTTCACCAGCAGTTCGGCCAGCCGCTCAGGACGATCCGCTGCGTGTTCACCGGTTAATTTAATAAAACCGTCTATAGTCTCCTCAAATGCATAACCGTGCTCTACAAGCACCTTCTTTAAAGCATGCTTGTCCCGGCCGCCTACCACTAAGCTTTTCTGTAAGGATTGCTCCAGTTGATCCATAGCAACTTCTTTAACAAGATGGCCATGATGAATGATTCCAATGCGTGTGGACACTTTCGCGAGCTCCTCTAGCAGATGGCTGGATAAAAAAACAGTTACGCCGAAATTTTTCGCCAAGTTATATAACATATCACGTATCTCCGCCACGCCTGCGGGATCAAGGCCATTGATCGGCTCATCCAAGATTAGAATTTGCGGATTGTGAAGCATCGCTTTGGCAAGTCCCAGACGCTGTTTGTTCCCTAAAGAGAGATGCTTTGCTTTCTTTTTTTTGTGCGGCTCAAGTCCCAGCTTATAGATAACCTGATGTACGGAATCTTTGTCAGGCACCCCTTGCATTCGCCTTGCGATGTCAAGATTCTCAGCTACAGTCAGATCAGGATAAAAAGTAGCCTCCTCCAGATATCCAACGCTGCTCCATAATTTATAGTTTCCGGCATGGACCTGTTCACCCAACATATAGAGCTTGCCGGAGGTTGGCTTCAGCATTGCCAGGAGCAGCTTTATGGTCGTTGTCTTCCCTGCGCCATTCAGTCCCAAAAATCCGAATATCTCTCCCCGGTGCACCTCCAGCGAAAGATTATTTAATACGGCATAGTCTCCATAACTTTTGTGCACCCCGTCAATTTGTATAGCGGGTGTCCCGGCACTCTTATTCTTTGATAATATTCGCATAGCCTTTAACTCCTCCGTAAAAAATGTGATAATCCTTACAATTCATTTTTACATTCAAAGATAAAGCTGCTTTAAAAGAAAAATAAAGGTTTATAAAGAGGATATAAAAAACTATAAAACGCAAAAAAAAGGCTGCTGCCGGGTGTGAACACCCAGGCAGAAGCCTTTACCTTTGTTGCAGAAAGAAGAAGGGAACTAATAAATCAACGATATGCCGCCAGGGGAAGGCTGAACCTGATCCCCAAACCGCCGTATTCGGAGGCGTAGGCAGCAACTTCGCCCCCGTGATGTTCAATAATAGATTTACAGCTTGCAAGGCCCAGCCCCAGCCCTCCCTTTTGGATTTGCCGCGATTTATCCACAGTGAAAAATTTAAGGAACAGTGAAGAAATATCCTTATCCGGCACTCCGACTCCATTATCCTCGATTTGGAAGTAAGCATAAGGTCCTTCCACATATCCGGTCATATACACCTTCAGCTCATTTTTTCCTCCATATCTTACGGCGTTGCTAAAGAGGTTGCCGAAAACCCGGCGGATCATCGGTTCATTGACCATCAGCAATATATTGTCCGTGAATGAATGGCGGTAAGCAAGCTCATAATCAAGTCCGGCCAGCTCGTACTCATATTCAAAAGCAATTTGTTCAAATAATTGTGATGCTTGTACAGGTGCGGCTACCATGGATTCCAGCTCCAGCTTTTCTTTGGTGAAGCTGGAGAAATCATTGATAAGCTCGACCATATAGGCTGACTTCCTTTGAATCAATTCATAATATTCCTGCTTTTCAGTTTCAGGTAAGTCCTTATGTGCAGCAAGCAGTTCAGTAAAACCGTTAATGGATGTCAGGGGTGTTTTCAAATCGTGGGCAATCGCCGCAATCATATCGGTTTGCTCTCTGTGGGCAAGCTGAAGTCTATGCTCCATTTTATTGAAGTGTTTATAAAGTTCTCCGATCTCGTCGTTACTCCTCAAAGCCAGCGGAGGCATCGGATGTGCAATATTTACTTCTTCCAGCCGGGTATTTAGCAGCCGTATGGGTTTCTCTATGCAAAAATAAATGTAGATAATCAGAATAATAAATATAAAGAGCGCTATGGCAAATATGGGCAGAAGCAAGGCTATATACTGTGGGTCCAGCAATGAAGTGCTTATAGGCGAATACACTGCAAATACGAACTTCAGGTACAATCCAATGGAAAACATCAAAATGATAAACATCAGAAGGAATAGAAGAGGGAGCTTCATTTTCAGTTTCATACTATTGCTCTCTTTCCGTATATTTATATCCTATGCCCCATATGGTTGTAATAAAATTTGATTCAGGCCCCAGTTTTTTACGGATATTTTTAATATGGACCGTTACGGTATTTAACTCTCCGTATTCATCTCCCCAGACATTTTCATAGATCTGCTCACGAGTCAGTACCTGATTGGGATGACGCATAAGAACAGACAAAATTTGAAATTCCTTCGTAGATAAGTCGAGCTTCCTGCCATGCAGAAAGGCTTCAAATGTTTTATCGTTCAAAAGGAGCGGAGCATCCGCCTTTTCGTTACCGGGACTGAGCTCTTCCCACTCTTTAAACAGCCTGTCCACTTTTCTGAAATGGGCCTTTATCCTGGAGGCAAGCTCCTGAATGCTGAAGGGTTTGGTCATGTAATCATCTGCTCCTATTTCGAGACCGACGATTTTATCAATGTCCTTATCACGCGCACTTAAAAACAGGATCGGAGCATTATAAGATGCTCGGATGCTTCTGCAGACATCATGTCCATCCATATCAGGCATCACGATATCCAGAACGATGAAATCAATGTGGTTTTCTTCCAATGCAGCCAAGGCTTCTTTTCCGGAGTATGCCGGAATTACTGCAAATTGCTCGTACCTTAAGCTCTTTGTGATGAGTTGTACGATTTCTTTATCGTCGTCTACAACTAATATTGTTTTTGACATCTTATTCCTCCAAGCTTCTATACCCAGTAGCCGTCATCCCAAAATATTTTTTGAACGCATTACTGAATTGTTCCGGTGTGGCGTACCCCACTTGTGCTGCGATTTCGCTAACTGGAGTGTCCGTTGTGAGCAGAAGACGTGAAGCGGTGCCCATTCGCGCCTGCAGTTTCTTATCTTTGAAGGGCATGCTGTATTGCTTGTATACCATCCGCTCCGTCTGTCTGGTGCTTAGCCCCAGCTGGTCAGCAAGCTGCTGAAGTGTAATGGAATCGTAATGGTACAGGAAGCTGTTTTCGATCATTAGCAGTCTGCTGTCGTCAAGCGTCTTCAGCGGAAGGACTTGGGTGGACGCGCGATTCGTACTGTATTGTCTGATCACCCGGATTACAATCATCTCAAGAAGGTTAGTTGCCATATGATGAACACCGGCTTGCTCCAGAGAGAGCTCATCCGCAAGCATTTCAAACAATCCGAGCAAATTTCCGCTGTCTGGTCCGATCCAGAAGGGAGTGGACAGGAGCAGCTCCGGAAGAGACGGCTCATTCACGAAGGTTCGCTTGACCAGCGGGAGAACGGCGTTACCTGGCAAAATCTCAAAAAAGATGCAATATTCCGCCATCGGATCCTCGGGATGAGGGATCTGTTCATGAGCGACCTCCGGTCCGGTCACATATATCGTGCCGGGGGTGATTGCATAACGTTTCCCCTCTGCATACAGAATGCCCTGACCGGCCGGAATATAATGAAGCTCATAGCTGTTGTGGCTGTGGCTGTGCTCAGGCATCGGCCTGTAGAAATAGCCGAATTTGACATACAATACGTTCAGCGCCATTCCCTCAAGGTTCAGCTTGATATCCATATGATCAATGTTGATGCTGGGTAATTTTATGCCCACAGACGTTCCCTCCTGTAAAAATGCGACATCTTTCCGGCTCCCTTGTCATCTCTAAGGATAACGAATCTAAACGCCCATTGATATAATTATTTTGCATTCAGACTCAGCCGTTCAGGAGGATAACAGATGACAAGACGCATGTATCAGAAAGGGAACTACGCTAACACGTATACAGAGGTTCCTGCCGTCAATCCCGGTAATGCGTGGCGGGAGGGCATGATCAGCGGAAACGGGGAGAACGGGTATATCACCTCCGGCTCACCGTACTCGGACAGCTTTATTTTTCAGTACATGTGGTTTAACTTTCCTTCCAGAGACCCCAGAGACATTCCGAAGGAATTAACCGCTCAGCTCCCGGATGCCCGGCAGAACGTCTTTAGCCAGAACGATAGCTGGAAGATTACGGACAAGGACGGCGGGACGCGGAAGAGAACCTTTTACTATAGCTACCATCCGGGACATCAGATCAGGGTTAACATACCCGATAAAGGAAGTTTGTACGGTTATGAGAGATGGACGAACTATGAAACGGCAGAGACGGGAGTGCGCTACAGTGATGATAATGGGGAGTGGGTCCGCACATCTTTTACCTCCAGGGAGGATAATGTTTCGATAACGGAGATCACTTCATCCTCTACGGGGGCCAAGGTTAACTTAACTCTCTCCATAGATGACATTACAGCTTTGAGCGGGGCATATGCTGGCCCTAACGATTTGAAGGCACTCCAATATAAAAAGCTGGCGGATTCTAGTGCGGATTATCTCGCGCAGGTTGTTCATTACCCGTCCTATCCGGGAAGTGAGCTGGCCTATGGGGGATACGCAGGCTTGACCCGGGTTGTTGTGGTTAACGGTACTAAGGAAAAAGTACTGCTGGCTGACAGCGGCGATGAACCGATGAATGTGTCCGGGACAGCAACTCCAGCGGTTCAGGTTAAGGATGCCGATGCCGTATATCTCATTACACGCTCTAGTAGAACGCATTCCATGGGGAAAATAGAAGATTTCTCCGCAATGACACAATACGATATTGTAGACCAGCTCTTCCAAGACACGAATGCAGTTGTGCAAAAATATTCGGCTCCGGGCGTCGGGTTCGATTATGATGCGGCTCTTGCGGCCCATTCAGAGAAGCATTCAGCAGAGTTTAACGCAGTCAGCTTCAGCATTGAAGGCGATGAGCAGGATAAGGACGCTAATAACCTGGCCTTAATCCATGCGCAAAAGTCAACTCCGAAAAAAGTCAACCCTGCTTTTATGGAGCAGGTGTATAACCAGGGAAGGTATGGCATGATCTGCTGCAGCGGTGCAAGCGCACCGCGCTTGTATGGAATGTGGACGGGAGAGTGGAATCCTGGCTGGCGCGGGATTTATACGCTTGATGCCAATGTGAATTTGCAGGTTGCCGCCATGAACACGGGCCATTTGACACATGCCCAGCTTGGATATATTACTTTTTTCTTGAGGAACACTCCCGATTTTGAATATAATGCGCGGATGGCGTACGGCATGCATGATGCGCTGCAGGTATCCGTTAACTCTGACGGCGACCGCGGGATGCACGTGGAATATGACAATGATTATCCGTTTGAATACTGGAATGCGGGGGCCAGCTGGTGTCTTTTGCCTATCTATGAGTACTGGCAGTGTTACGGCAATCAGCAGATTCCGATTAACGATAACATGCGGTTCGATGAGCTGAAACCGGTTCTTGGTGTTCGTGATGGAGGCCTGAATGATGAGGAGTTCGCACAGCTTAAGGATAAAGGCTATTTGAATCTTGCAGAAGATATTCTGCTCCCCCTGCTGACCAAGCAGGCTAACTTCTGGGAGCAGCTCTGTACGCCGGAATACTACACGGATGTTCACGGCAATGCATGTCACCAGCACGGCAAAACCGCGCTAAATCCGGGTGAAACATACCTGATTATTCCGGCGTATTCACCCGAAAATCATCCCATCGGCTACAACAGCACCATTACAGCTAATGCCACTATGGATATTTCAGCCGCACGGGATGGTCTATCCATGGTTATCGCAATGGAGCAGGCAGTCAAGAGGGAAGGCTATGAACACGCAATTGCTAGATGGGAGTCACTGCTAAAGCTGCTGCCGGATTATAAATACGATTCGGACGGTGCCTTACGCGAGTGGGCTATGAATGAATATATGGAGAATAACAACCATCGGCACTTGAGCCATCTCTATGCAGCATGGCCTGCCTATGAAACGCAGAACAATCCGGGGTTGGCCCGGGCTGCCAAGACTGCGATTGTCAACAGGGACCAGTATAATACCGGCGATGATACCGCAGGGCATGGCTGGATGCATAAGGCGCTGGTTCAAGCCAGGCTGAAAAATGGTGACGGAGTGCTCTCCTCACTGCTTCCGATGATGCGGGATGCCGGGTACTACAGCTCCTTGATGACAGATCATGATTCTAACAGAAGGTGTAACTGCTACTGTTCAGACACCTCCTTCGGCACAGTGGCAGCCGTCAATGAAGCATTAGTATTCTCGAATACCGGGGAAATAGAGGTTCTTCCGGCCTTGCCTTCCGATTGGCAAACCGGCTCCATAAATGGACTTATGGCAAGAACAACAGTCGAGGTGACGGTCTTGTCCTGGGATTTGCCCGCGAGAACGGTACAAGTGACCTTGAACTCTCTCAGGGAGGATAATACCATCCGCTTAAAGCTAGGGCTTCCATGGACAAAGGCTGTGGTTAACGGGAGTGAAGCCAAGGTGGAACAGAATGAGCATGGGGAATATATTCAATTATGTCTTAGTGCAGGAGTAAAGAGTGATGTTGTGTGGCAGCTGGTTGCCGAACATTAAGGCGAGATAAAGTATAGCTCTTGAGAGCGGGAGACAGCAGCATGTTGGCTTAGTATAAGAAAACCGCCTTGTTCACCAAGGCGGTTTATTGAGTTGTTGTCTTCCGTCAATAGTAGTCATTTTTAACGACATACTCCGATTTTACCTGATTGCCAATCATCATAAGCATCCTGATGTTGCTGCGCGAATAACTGTGGAAGTTCATTTCGGGAGAAGTATCTCAGTTCCAGAGTTTCGTTACCATCAATGGTGAGTTCACCTTGTACGGGTTTACATTGGAAGAAGAACGTAATGGTCTGAGCCCTATCACCACTGGAATATTGATGACAATACTTTGTGTACACACCAATCATGTGTTCTACTTCGACTCTCAGTCCAGTCTCTTCGTAGATTTCTCGAATCGCAGTTTCTTCGGCAGATTCACCTAATTCCATTGCACCTCCTGGAAATCCCCAATGATCACTGTCACCTCGTCTTTGCAACAAGACCTCATTACGCTCATTGCATATAATACCTCCAGCAAAGTTGAGGAAGATTAAGTCATGTCCAACTTTGTTTCTAATCCACTTTATATAATTGGTTACTTCTGTCATATACTCTCCCCAATACTTGAATATCGAATATCTGTACCTGTAAAAATATCTCATATTATTTTAACACATATTGAATTAGAACTATCCTGCTGCGAAGAATGGATCAGTAATGATCTATTTCGAAGCAAGGAGCGTAGGAGCAGGCGCTGGTGCCGCAAAAAACATAAGTATTCAAATTGTAAACTTAATGTTCACAGAAGAGATAGGGCAGGATTGGAATAATGCAAGGGGAGTCCTACCGTCAGCCCGATATTCCCGGTGCCTGGGAAGCCAGGGGATCCTTTATATCAAGACTGCGCAGATGAGGATTGGTCAGGCCGGTGGTCAGGCATACAGCAAATAGGGCGGCAGCAATCCCGAAGCAAATGGCCACACCGATTCGGTCGGCCAGAATCCCTACTCCGCCGTAGGTTAACGGGATGGAGAGGTTAAAGGCCATGGAGCTGATGCTGTTGACGCGTCCCCGAAGCTGAGAGGGAACCAGGAGCTGAAACAGGGTGCTCATCGGGATTACTGTGACAGTCACGCCAAAGCCAAGGAGCAGGTTGCCAAAGCAGGCAGGCCAGAGTGCAGAAGATATTGCGATTACTCCCATGCCAAGGCCTTGGATCCCCAGACCGCAGGAGAACCAGAGACCGATTCGCCGCGGGGATTGGCTGCCGACAAAGAGTCCGCCCAGAAGCAGACCGGCTCCTATAGAGGCATTAAAAATACCAAGTTCGCGGGAGCCGCCCCGCAGCAGCTCCCCGATCAACATGGGGGGGAAGCACATTGCTTGGACCCAAGGCAATATTGCTGAGTGTACCGAGAAGGATGAGCAGCAGCAGGGCGGTCTGCCTCCGCAGCCATCCCCAGCCCTCATGGATTTCCGCGAAGATGGACAACCCGGCAGCGCCGGATGGCCTCCCGGTCTTACTGTGGAATTTAATCCGCTGAATCAGGAAGAGTGAGAGGATGAAGGATACCGCATCTACAATTACGGCCCCTGAGTTTCCGATGGAGGCCACCAGTATTCCGCCCGTAACGGTACCAAGAATACGGGTGATCTGCAGTGAAACGGACATCAGTGAATTGGCCGAGATAAGATAGGCTTTATCCGCGATGAGCTCGGGCATCAGGGAGCTCTGTGAAGTCCCGAACAGATTGCCCATGATCGATAGGGTGGCTGTAATCAGATAGATATGCAGCAGTTGCAGCTGTCCGGTTAACATGAGTACAGCAAGGGTTCCGGTTAGCAGGGCCTGAGCGGCATCGGAGATCTGCATTAGGATTTTTTTGTTTAACCGGTCAACCCATGCGCCGATGAATAGGCCGAGGATCATTTCCGGCAGGAATTTGGTGACGATCACAAGCCCGACCTGGAGCGAGGAGCCGGTCATTGAGTATACGAGCCAGCTGATGGCCAGATTGTATAAGGAATCCCCGAAGAAGGAGCAGGCACGGGCCAGCCATAAATAGCGGAAGTCCGCATTATGCTGCAGCAGAAGCCTGTAACTAGGCTTGCTTACTACGGATTTCAACTGAACACTCCTCCTCTGTCCAAGGCTTTACATACCTCGGTGACCTGCGGCTGCTTCAGCCGCAGAAACCGGCTGCTGATACAGTGCTGCCATAGCTTGGTATGGAACTCTAGCTGTGAGGAGTGCCGAAGCAGCTCCGTTAAGCTTAAGCCATGCTCGAACATCTGCAAAAACCCGAGCATCGGTGCTGGAAACGGGAAAAGGGTACCGTCACGCCGGACGAACAGCTGCTGTTCCAGCGGCTCCATATAGCTTGGAGCGTCCGGTTTCCATTGCTGAAGCAGCTCCGTTATATTTTGCGCAGTGACTGCCTTTCCTTCGCGTTCGGAAGTATCAAGGATATTATCCAGGTTCTTTTTGCTGAACAGCTTGTGTACTGGAAGGTGATAACTTCCCTTGAGGAGATAACCGTTTAATTCCATGACTGTGTCTGTGTTAGCGGGCGTATGATCTGCACCTCCAATGACGCTCAGGATATTGGTTCCGAACCAGTCATGGTAGAACATCGAATGCGCAGTATCCACTCCCCCCACCCAGGGACGGTCCAGCAGACCTCCCCGCAAAGCGGCTTTGGCTTGTGTTAGCTCTTTCGATCCGCAGCGTGAAGTGTCAGCTAGTAAATCCTTAGGCTCATTGTAATACAGCCGCCATGTGACATCCTCCCCCTCAAATGGCCGGACACCATGAATATTGAAGCGCTCCGGCTTCTTGGCTATTATAGCGCCTTTGGTTAAGACGAACTGGCCGAGTCCGCCAAAGGTCCAATGCCTGGTATTCTCCTGCAGAAAATCAACAGAGCTCAGAGCGTCTTCAACCGTTTCGGTAGGGAAGCCGGTAAAGCCCATAATTTGCACGCCGATGCCGGCTTCGCTGAACATTTGAATCGTTTCCTGCAGCCGGTCGACCTTGGTTCCTTTATTAATCAGATTGAGGATCCGCTGGTTGCCGGATTCAAAGCCGACCGAGATGGCGGTACAGCCGCTTTGATGCAGCAATTCGCAGCGTTCCGGTGTCCAGTATTCCTCAAGCCGGATCTCGGCTCCCCAGCGGAAATCAAGCCCTTCTTCCAGAATGGCCGCTGCAAGCTTCAGGAGCAAAGCAGGAGAAAGCACATCCACTGAAAAATATATATATTTGTAGGTGACGGCAAGCGTCCTCAAATCTTCCATAATTTTATCCAGCGGGTATTGCCGCCAGGGACTGGTAGGCGAATCGGTATTCAAGCCGTAATCACAAAAGGTGCACCGGTTCCAGTAGCATCCCCGCGAAGGAGAATAGTATATGAACGGATACGGGGACAGGTACTTTTCCCAGGGCAGCTTGCTGTACTCCGGTGCCGGAAAGGAGCAGATATCCTCGTATTTGATTTCAAGCGTGAAAGGATCAGTCACAGCCTGATGCCTTGGGTGCAGGGCAATATTCGGAGACAGGGGTATAGAGGTATCGTGCTTCAAGGCCTGGAGAATAGAGACAAAGGCACTTTCGCCCTCACCGATGATGCAGGCATCTGCAGAATCAAATACCGCATAAAAATCTTTTCTGTCCAAAATGTATTTCCAGTAATCCGAGACGGCAGTACCGCCGAATATAATCCGGATTTCCGGACAGCTTGTCCGGATGTGACGTGCCATGCTGAGTGCGAAGGGGATTTGGGCGACATAGGTGATGCTTATGCCAACGAGGGAATAGCCGCCTGTACTAATGGCAGGGATCAATTCTTTGCTATAATAATCAGTGAACGGCCGGGAGATCACTCCGGTGATTTCAGGATCACGCATATCCAGCGAGCTGAAAATAATAAAAAATCCACTGGTCGCCAGGCTGAATCCCCGGAACTGCCCCGGGAAGCCCGTTAAAGATAAGGCATCCATCCAGAGCATTACGGTCTCGACGGCGCTTGTATACAGCGTGTAGTCAAAAAAGGCTGCTTCATTCCTGAACGTATGCAGTGCGGACGGAAGCTCCTTAGCGAAGTTCATGCCTTGTACTTTGAGCGAGTAATAAAGCTCCATCTGTTCAACAGGCGTAAGGTGCTCCCGTACCTGAAGCTGTGCAGTCCGTTCATTAATAGCCTGCATCGTTCTTTCGATCTGCTCAGGAGTTGTGGTATATAGCCATGAATCAATATTGCTGTCAATAATATCGATATCGGTAAATCCGAATTGCCGCGCATAGCCCGCCAAACAGCAAAGGCTGTGATAACCCGAGGTAGGATCGCTGACAGGCGGGTAGATAAGCGCAGTTTTTACCATTTCATGACCTCCATATTAAAGAGAATACCTCCCCAATTGAAAGAGTCAATGAGGAGGCCGGGCTGCGGAAAGCGGTTAGTGGATATTATTGATGTTGTTCTCGCGTGTAACAACGCTGTCAAATTCTTCGGTGACCTCCAGAATGGCTGCGAGCAGCTCCTGTTCTTCCTTTTTCATATGATCTCACCTCCTTTGGGTATTAAAGAGATTATATGCCAATAAATACCATTTAATATATGAGCTAGCAGATTGACGCTAAATTTTATAACAGATAAACTATTAATTTGGATAAATATGAGATTTTATGGAAAGTGAGGCAAGTAAATGATAAGAGCTTCTGAAGATGACCAGTATTATGAGCTGTCGAGTCCGACGATTCTGCCCAAGGCTTCGGGCTTCCTGTGGAATGAGCAAATGATGATCCATATGAACTGCCGGGGGTATGCGGTAGCCCAGTTTATGCAGCCTGAGCCTGCGAAGTATTCGTATGCCCCGAATCTGGAGGCCAAGACCTTTATGCAGCCGGAGCAGCCTTACTATGCCCATCATCCCGGCCGGTTTGTCTATGTGAAGGATGAGGAGAGCGGTGAGCTGTTCTCTGCTCCGTACGAGCCTGTCCGCATGCCTCCGGATCACTATACCTTTGCTGTAGGTAAACATAATATTGTTTGGAAAATAGAGAAAAACGGCATTGCCATTGAAATGACGCTTAGCCTGCCCAAAAATGAGCCCATGGAGCTGTGGCGGGTGAAGGTGACCAATCTGTCCTCTGCTGCCCGGAAAATCAGCATCTATCCCTATTTCACCATCGGGTATATGTCCTGGATGAACCAGTCCGGTGAGTATAAGGAAGCTCTGCAGGGGATCGTAGCTACAGCCGTCACACCTTACCAGAAATATCAGGACTATGACAAGATCAAGCACCTGAAGGACAAGACGTTTCTTCTTGCCGATCAAGCGCCCGTAGCCTGGGAGGTAAATCAGGAAGCGTTTGAAGGAGAGGGCGGAATCGGCTCACCATCTGCACTCAAAAGCGGACTGCTGGCCAACGGAGAAGCACGTTATGAAACGCCCGTAGCCGTTCTTCAGTACAGCATCGGCCTTGCTCCGGGTGAAGAACGGGAATACCGTTTCGTGTTTGGACCCGCTCATGATGAGCAGGAGATTGCTGCTATCCGTCAGCGGCTGTTCCTGACTACCAACGCAGCCGGTGAAGACGGATTTGTGCTCGCTGAGGAGGAGTATGCGGAATACATCCGGGAGGGCAGAGGCTGTATCGAGATATCTACTCCAGATGCGGATCTTGATAATCTGGTTAACCACTGGCTGCCCCGGCAAATGTACTACCACGGCCAGACGAACCGCCTGACGACAGATCCACAAACCCGGAATTATCTGCAGGATAATATGGGCATGAGTTATATTAAGCCGCACATGGCGAGGGAGGCCTTCCTGACAGCCCTGAGCCAGCAAAATGTAAGCGGAGCCATGCCGGATGGTATTATTTTGCACGAAGCGGCTGAGCTAAAATATATCAATCAGGTTCCGCATACAGATCACTGCGTCTGGCTGCCGATCTGCCTCATTACCTATCTGGAGGAGACGGATGATTACACCATTCTCGAGGAGCAGGTTCCTTACTCGGGCGGAGAGGAAACCGGCTCTGTCTTCGAGCACATCGACCGGGCGATGCACTGGCTGATTCATGAGCGGGACGGACGAGGCCTGAATTACATTAATCAGGGTGACTGGTGTGACCCGATGAATATGGTCGGCTATAAGGGTGCAGGTGTATCCGGGTGGCTGACGATCGCTACGGCGTATGCTTTTATGATCTGGGCAGACATCTGTGAACACTGCGGCCGGCCGGAGATCGGGAAGGCATTCCGTCTGGCTGCGGATGAGACGAATGCGGTAGTCAATCAGTATTTCTGGGACGGCGAGTGGTATGCGCGGGGAATCACCGACGACAATGTTGTGTTTGGCATAAGCGAAGATAAGGAAGGACGAATCTTCATTAATCCGCAGGGCTGGGCGCTGCTCAGCGATGCGGCCGATGAGGAGAAGCGGGAGAAGCTGATGAGATCAGTCCGCGAACAGCTGGAAACCCCGTATGGGGTGGAAAAGCTGGCACCCTCCTACACCGCTATGCGGGAAGATGTGGGCCGGGTAACACAAAAGCATCCGGGGACAGCCGAGAACGGGGCGGTCTATAATCACGCCGCAGCGTTCTATATTTATGGCTTATATGCAGTGGGCGAGCAGGATGATGCCTACCGGCTGCTGCGCAAAATGCTTCCGGGACCTGACATCGAGGACATCATCCAGCGGGGCCAGCTGCCGGTCTTTATTCCGAACTATTACCGCGGAGCTTACAGACAGTTTCCGAAGACGGCCGGACGCTCCAGCCATCTTTTTAATACAGGAACCGTGCCGTGGGTATACCGCTGTCTGATTGACGGCCTGTTCGGATTACAGGGTAACCGTGAAGGATTGCGGGTGCGGCCGCAGCTGCCTTCGGATTGGAATGAGGCTGTAGTTAAACGTACCTTCAGAGGCGCACAGTTGCATGTTGAAATGAAGCGTGAAGCCGGAGTTACGGCTGCAGAGGTTTATCTGGACGGTGAGCTTGTCCGGGACGGTGTCCTTAAAGGGCTGGAAGCAGGGGGACAATATAAGGTACTTGTTAAGCTTCCGGCAGATAATGCCTGAGGTGAAATTACGAATGAGAAATAAAAGAAGGCAAGAAGCGGAATCCCGATATGAAATACATGAGCCGTTCAGCGTATGAACATATTAATCCGGTCGAACGTGGAATGACAGCAGATAATTTTGAATATAGCACAGGCTCACATCATATCGGCTTTGTGTTTCCGCTACAAATTGAAATCCGGTAACTGGTATGTAACAAATGTAGATATTAAGCCATAGCTGGAATATTGGGATGGAAAGCAGCTTGTCTTCGGATAAGTTGCTTTTCTTTTTAATGAGGGAATACAGGGAATCAATTGGAAAATATGGAACATTATTTTTAAGATAACGTATGGTTTTTTGTGGAAATGGAGCAGTGTTATTTTACAGAGGAGGGGACTTAGTTTGTTGAAATTTTCAAAATATGCTGCAATCCTCAGTTTAACCCTTGTCCTGGTTTCCTGTTCAATCAATGACGTCACCAGTGTTAAAGAGAGTACACCGCCGCCAGTGAAAGAAGCCGTTCACGAAGAGACTTTTGAAGCAAAGCTTGACCAGTACATGTCCAAAAACTTTTCGGGCTCTGTGCTGCTTGTCAAAGATAACAAGGTCGTTGTTTCCAAAGGCTATAACATGGCGGACTATGCGAATAACCTGCCTAACGGGCCTGATACGATTTACAAGATCGGCTCACTTACCAAAGCGTTTACCGCTGCAGCTATTTTACAGCTTCAAGAGGCGGGAAAGCTCAGCGTTGACGACACCGTAGATGCATACATTAAAGATTATCCTCATCATGAAGTTACACTCCGCCACTTATTAACCCACACGTCGGGGACACCCGAATATACCCGTTTACCGGATTTTCTAAATGAGCTGAATGTCAGAGTTAGCGTTGACGAACTGATTGCCAAGTTTAAAGACCTCTCATTAGAGTTTGATCCGGGCAGCCGGTTCGCCTACAGTAATTCCGGGTACGTGCTGCTGGGAGCAGTAATTGAACAGGTCAGCGGGCAGCCATACAGCGATTATTTGCAGGAGCATATTTTTACACCGCTGGGTATGAACAGATCTGGTTATTTAGCTAAAGACAGCATCTCTACAGATATTGCAACCGGGTATTCCCTTCTTACTCCTGAAGTCTCTCAGATCGCCCAGCCTATCGATATGACCGTGCCTTATTCGGCTGGAGGCATCTATTCCACTGTAGAAGATCTTTATAAATGGCTTACGGGGCTTGAGAACGGGACCATCCTTAGCAAGGCCTCATGGGAAGCGATGCGCACACCGGAGCTTAATGAATACGCACTCGGCTGGGCAATTCCCGGTTCAACGGGAACGATATACACACATAACGGGGCGATTAATGGTTTCTCCTCGGAGATCTGGCGGGATATGTCTAAGGAAACCGGAGTTATTCTGCTCAGCAATGCTGAGGGGGACCTGGGGCATTTGCGGGATGTGCTGCTGCGTATGCTTGATAGTGCTGAATAAGCATTGCTTTTTGCAGGACTCAAATGAACCCGAGCGCTTGTCCCCAAAAAGGATAAGAGCCTGGGTTCATTTCATCTATACCTGCAATGTTATTACACTAATCTCGTTACCATGAGCTGTTACGATGTTAAGCAGGTCTTCGGGCGCAAGCCAGACGGTAGCGGTGTTTTCGTTGGGATGGACGCCGATGGTTTTGCCTTTTTGCAAATCCTCGTCCAGTACGAATTTTACCGTGCGCTCCTTGTCGTTCAGTATGCCAAACGGGGAGACAGCACCTTTGGTAAGCCCGAGCAGCTGCAGCAGATCTTCTTCAGAAGCAAACGTAAGGGGACGGGACTCCAGCAGCGTACGTAACTGCTTCAGATTAACGGATTTATCCTTTTGGATCGTCAGCAGATAATAGTTTCTTTTTTTGTCATCGCGGATGAACAGATTTTTGGCTATCTGATCTATTCTGGGGAGCCCGAAGCTCTCCATGTCTGCGATGGTATAGGCTGCAGGATGGTCAATCACTTCATGGCTTACATTCTGCTGCTTCAACAGCTCAATAACAGCTTCGCGGTTCATCATTATCACCTTTATCTGCGGATTTTGTAGAGTGGACATTGCAACTGAACATAATAATATCATCATTATTGGATAAAGAGTTTAGATATATCTTGGCACCGGTTTTTATCTGTACTGTGATTTAGCCGCAGAGCAGCTTTTTATTGGCTGACGAACTGGCCGCTGCCCTTATATTTGTTGGTCTTAGCATCCCACTTAAAAACGCCGTGCGCTAATTTATAACCGCCATCAGAATTATATTTTTTCCAAAACTGATGGAGCTGTCCGTCTTTGTCGACTTCAGCAGAATAGTCAGCCATAAATCTTAGCTTGTTAACTAATGTACCTTGTTCTAAACGGTATACATTTACTTGAGTATTGGATGGTAAATAGTCCACAAAAACAGCCACATGCTTTTCTTTTGCTGAAACAGAAATAAGCTGAAGGGAAGGCTCGTCTTCTTCATAGGCTACGTTAGTATCGATGAGTACCACAACATTCTTGGAATTGATTAAAAATAAATTACCCGAGTCCGTAAGTATCAGCAAGTGAAATAAGATTCTATGAAGTTAAGGTTCTTTTTTGAAAAGATATAAGATCGACAAAGAGGGGCTTATTAAGAAACACATTAAGGACATGTAAACCGCCGTCTTCATTGGGGAGTTGAACGGTTGGTTGAGTGCAGCGCGGATTGTTCAGATTGTGCTATCAGTTGAGCGGAATCGTTCTACACGAAATGGCAGCTGTAGTGATAAAATTATTTACTGTAGTGTGAAAATTTACTAATCCTAAACCAGCTGGAGGGAAGTTGAATGGATCACAAGGATTTCAGTAACTTTAAATGGCTTAACGAAAGCAGCATCCGGTTTGAAAATAAAGCAATGATATTATACGCTCCGAAGGATAGTGATTTTTTCTGCAACAACGGGACTGTTTCGGAAGAAGGAATTACGCCAAGCTCGCTTACAAACGCCCCGTTTTTTTACACAGAGGTTTCCGGTGATTTTGTGATGAGGGTTAAGGCAGGGCATGATTTCAGGGATGTGTATGATTCTGCTTCAGTTATGGTCATGAAGGATCTCGCGGTGTGGGCCAAGCTGTGCTTTGAATTGACGGATTTTAATACCCGTGCCGTTGTAAGTGTAGTAACGAATCCGTTATCAGACGACGCAAATGGAAACAATATTGACGGCGATTCGGTGTGGCTCCAGATTACCAGAGTCGGTCAAGCCTTTGCTTTTCATTATTCATTAGATGGTGACCGGTTCTATATGGTGAGATTCTTTAATTTACCGGTGGAGGAGACTGTAAAGGTAGGCTTCGTTCCTCAGGCTCCCAATGGTAACGGCGGTGACAGACGCTACGCTGGCTTCTCATTAGAAAAGAAAACGGTGAAAAATATTAGAGCAGGGGTGTAGGAAAAAGTAAAGCAGGGTGCCTTACGTCCGCGAATGAGGGCTCTAAATCCAGATTGCAGAACATGTTATTTTCAGAAGCCTGCAGCTGACTTAATCTATAAATATCATGCCGAAGCGGTGCTCCTTATTGTGAGCACCGCTTTTTTTCCCGGGGAGGGCTATAAAAGGATAGGCTACACACCAAACTGTCTTAAATGATGATCAAGATGCTTATAAATGCCTTTGCCCCATTGTTCAGGCGTTAACGGGCCGAAAAAGGGATGAGGATGGGGTGAGCATTTACCCGGACCGTCACTTTGAAGCTTTATAATGCGTAGTTTCAGCTTTTCTTTTTCTGCCTCAAAATCTCTGTTATCCGAAATGAGCGTCTCAGGAATGGTTGACATATTATGAGGGAGCGGCTTTTCGTTATAAAAAACAGGTTTTACGAACCGGCCGATGAGTTTTCCCAGCAAGCCTCGGGGGGGAGAGGAACTGCCCATCGGGATATCCTGAAACGCTGAGCAGTGAGCGAGCATTTGACCGGCCTGCATGGTTCCCCACTGAGGGGTTGATTGCGGAGTTAATTGATCTATGCGCTGTAAGATCTCCGCAGCATGTGTTTTATCGTAGATATCTTTCACAGGAACACTCCAATCTGTTCATTATGGTGTCTCTTTAAGCATCATTAACCATAAATGCATCCTATTAATTTGACGATAGGCTGTAAAACCTTAGATGTACTCGGTTTACAGTCTGATTTTTCATAGATATGTTACCCGTGTAATGCTACTATATATTGAAATAAACTGGCTGCGGGAGCGGTTATATGAGTGTTTACTCAGTTCACGATATCATACATTATTCGCTGTTTTCTTTTGCCGAGTACAGTCCTGATCCTATTTACATTCTGGGCAACGATAAAAAGGTAATCTACGCCAACCCTGTCTTCGTAGAGCTGTATGGATGGTCAATGGAAGAGCTGAATCAGCTCGATTTCCCGCATATCCCCCTGGAGCTTAGGGAAGAGCTTGCCCAGATGTATATTTTCATCGATCAGGGCCGGAAGCTGTTTGCCCTCGATACGTTCCGCATTAAACGGAACGGGGAGCTGATCAGTGTCAAAATAACCATTTCCCCGGTAAAGGATCCGGAAGGATGCATTAAGGCTTATGTATGTGTACTGAGGGATGTAACGGAGATTAAGTTCTCTGAGTTAAAGTACTACAAACTATTTAATGAAGCGAATGACCCCATTTTTATCTATGAGCAGAGCCCGGACGGGAAGCCGTCAAAATTTCTGGACGTCAATGAAGCGGCCTGCCGGATGCTGGGGTATACACGCGGGGAACTCCTGGACAAAACACCGTATTGCATAGCAGCAGAGTCGTTGCAGAGCGAGGTTGATAATCTGTTCGAAAGAATCCTTGAAGGAGACGGAATGTTCGTTGAGTGGATTCAGGTAACAAGGGAAGGGAAGCAAATCCCCGTGGAAATCAGTGCCAAGCCGTTTAAGCTGAACGGCCGTAAAATGGTCGTTTCGATCAGCCGTGATCTGACTGAACGCAAGAGGACCGAGGAGTTTCTCAGGTATACGGAGAATATTTCCATGATTGGGGAGCTGTCTGCAGGCATTGCCCATGAGATCCGTAATCCGCTTACCAGTATCCGGGGATTCGTCCAGCTCCTGTTCGCCCATTCGGTAAAAGGCGGCGAGTTTCATCAGATCGTGATATCGGAGGTAGACCGGATCAATTCGATTATTGGTGAAATGCTGCTGCTGGGCAAAGAGGCCCCTTCCAGTCTGGCTGACTATAATCTGGTCCAGCTGTTAAGACAAGCCGTCGTGCTGCTGAATGCCCAGGCGCATATGACGAATATTGAGATTCTCATGCATACCCATCTTGTCTGCCTTACGCTTAAAGGATCAGCCAACAAGCTGAAGCAGGTTTTCATCAATGTACTTAAAAATGCAATTGAAGCAAGCCCGGACGGAGCGGAAATTATCGTAGAGCTGGACCGCACAGAGGATATAGCCATCATTCGGATCAGCGATAATGGACGGGGCATTCCGGCAGAATACATAGACCAGATCGGCTCGCCTTTCTTCACCACCAAGCCGGGAGGACACGGGCTCGGGGTTATGATCAGCAGAAAGATTATACATAATCATAGAGGGACGTTTCTGTTCAAGGCGAATCAGCCTTCTGGAACGATTGTTGAGATTACACTGCCTATAATGTAGCGGTACGCGCTATAATGAAAGGGTTCAGTAATGCAAGCCGGCTTCTTAACGGCAACACAGAAATAGAATAAGAGAAGACTGCGCCGGATGATCGGATTGGGTTCTCTCTGATAAAATGGAGGCTATTATGTTTCAGGTAACAGAAGCAACAGGGTGTCCTTTTGACAGAAGCTATCTATTAAAGGAAGAACGCCGGTTCGATATCCGCGATTTTGGGGCGGGTGCAGAACATTCGCCTGTGGTGAATACTGCGGCGATTAATGACGCTATTCAGGCTGCGTCAGCAGAAGGCGGTACCGTGGTTATACCAGAAGGCAGCTTCAGAGTGTATACGATCCGTCTGTTGAGCGGCGTCAATCTGTATCTGTCCCCAGGCAGCGAACTTTCTGCAGCCAGAACGGACATCACCCGGTCCTATGAGCTTCAGATTGGAGAGGGCGGTAATGTTGAAGAACCTGAGGTCAATCTGTATGTCGGCTTGCAGGATCACGGCCACACTTATTTTGCCAACAGCCTGATTTATGGTGCGGATATCCGTGATGTAATGATCTATGGGCCCGGGCTGCTGAATGGAAGCTCTCTGAATGATAAGGGGGAGCTGGAGCAGATTCTGATGGGCGGAGACCCGCATGAACCGGTTCGCCGTAACGGGCCTGGACATCAGGGAGAATGGTTCGGCAACAAGGCAATTGCTCTGGTACGTTGTGAAAATGTGGCCTTCTGCGATTTTTCCATCCTGGCCGGCGGCCATTTTGCGATTATTACAACCTGTGTGAAAAATATGTACGTGGAGCGTATTCTGGTGGATACGAACCGCGATGCATTCGATGTGGACTGCTGTGAGAATGTGACGATTGTCCATTCCGTCTTTAACTCCCTGACCGATGATGCCATTGTGCTAAAAGCCTCCTACGGCGGCGGATTATTCATGCCGCTGCGGAATGTGCTGATTGAGGACTGCATCGTCAGCGGTTACGACATGGGCTCGGTATATGCGAAAACGTATACACAGGACAAGCTGATTGCTACTGACCGCTGCGGCCCTACCGCCCGGGTCAAGCTGGGTACGGAATCCACCTGCGGGTATGATCTCGTAACGGTACGGCGCGTCCAGTTTAAAAGATCCAGAGGCTTTGCCCTTGAGGCTGTCGACGGGGCGGATTTGAGCAATATTATTTTTGAGGATTCCACTATGGAGGATGTAAGCAGCTCGCCGATTTTTATAAAAGCAGGAGACCGCGGACGTTTCCCGGTAACGGGAAACAGCACGGAGGAAGACTTTATTCCGGCCCCGGATGCGAAGCCGAATGTCAGGCTGGATCAAACGTTTTGGGTGCTCCCTGCTAAGGAGCCGTATCAGGTGTACCCGGCAAGGCGCTATCTTCCGTCCTATAACAGAACCCGCAAGGTTTCTGCGGACGGCGCATCTTCCTTTTACATTGTGGACGCTGAGCAGCCTCTCCGGCTCAATCCGGCGAACATACACGAAGAGAATGGCAGATTCTTTGCTGTCCGCTTTGATGAGCTGTTGAATAAGTATGTGCCCGACTATGATAAAGAGCTGCGGGAAAGTGAACTTCCGCTGTATGCCAATGCGAACGGCAGCGATCACATTGCTCATGTTCACGACATTATCATCCGGAATATTACGGTCAGGAATGCCGATCCCCGCTATCCGATTGAAATCATGGGGCTGATTGGCAGCCGGATCTGCAATGTGTTGATCTCCAACGTCAAAGTGGAATACCGCGGCGGTCTAAGCCTGGAGCATGCGGCGGAGCAGCGCCAGCTGAATACGAACTGGGAATATGCCCAGTATGGCGGGAACAAACGCAGTGTGCAGTCGCTTCCGTGGCTGGTGAACACCTTTTTCCTGAAAAATGAAGGGCTGCTGCCCCGGGTGGAATGGGATGCGGAAGCCGGAGTGTGGAAGAATGCTCCCTTCAACGTACCGGAGCTGCCGGAGGTTTATCCGGAGCCGAGCAACTGGGGAATCCTCCCGGCATACGGGCTGTATGCAAGACATGTGGAAAATCTGATTTTGGATGAAATTGAGCTGCGTTATCTTACTGAAGATACCCGGCATCCCATTGTGCTTGATGATGTCGTAAACGGCTCACTTCAGAATATCCGTGCAGACCATGCAGAAGGTGTTGAAGAAATTGTCCTGGTGAAGAACCGGTTCAAACGGCCTGCAGGACTAGAATATGTGCCGGATTATCCGTATCAGCAGACTGAGGTTGAATATGTAGCTCTAGATAGCCGTTTGTCTGTCAAGGCTGTAGAAGTCGGGGCACCTGCTCCGGGGACGCCCGGGGATTCGTTGTATCCGTATAAAACGGTCGCAATTCCTGAGAGTGGATACAAGTATCCCGTTGCCACTCCGGAGGTTCCTTTGCCGCAGACGGTATTCCGGCCGTTCTTCGCCTTTGTTCCGGAGCAGAGTGTCCGGGCGGGTGAACTCCTTTCCTTTGCCGTTGTAGCCAGGCAGCCTGCGTACGAGGCTTCCGCCCGTGAAACGGACGGCAAAATTTATAATGAGACATCCTCGGATAGGGACCCGGTAGTACAGGGGATTGCGGAGCCGATGATTTTGACAACTGGTAAGCTGCCTGAGGGGGCGGGCTTTGACTCCTCATCTTTTGTACCGGGTAAGGCCTGTGTGTTCAGCTGGACACCTGCTGCGGATGATGTGCGGAATGAACCATATATTGCAGAATTCATTGCTGATGACGGGATAATCCCGGTCAAACTGGAAGTCAGCATTAAGGTGACGGGATGAGCTATATGATAAGGTATATTAAAAGCGTGAATCCCAGACGGCTGATCATTATGGTGATCGGCAACATCTTTCTGGGAATGGGCATCAGTATTTTCAAGCTGTCCGGCATGGGGAACGATCCCTTCAGCGGCATGGTGATGGCCCTTGCAGATCTCAGTTTTATCACCTATGCTAATTTTCTGATTTTACTGAATGTAGTGCTGTTCATAGTTGAATGGATCACCGGAAGGAAGTTTATTGGAGCCGGAACATTCGTCAATGCTATTTTTCTGGGTTATATTGCTACATTCTTTTATGATATCTGGATAGATGTCCTGGGAGAACCCCATGTGCTCTGGCAGCGGGTAATTACTGTGGCGATTGGTGTGGTGGTGTGCAGCTTCGGGGTATCCTTGTATCAGAGCTCGGATGTCGGAGTAGCTCCCTATGACGCGCTGTCCCTGATCATGAAGATTAGAGCGCCGAAAATTTCTTACTTCTGGCACCGGATGTTTACCGACGCGCTGTGTGCGCTGATCTGCTTCCTGGCTGGGGGGATCATCGGCCTGGGCACGCTGGTATCCGCATTCGGTCTGGGTCCGATTATTCATTTCTTCGATGTGCATTTTACGAACAAGCTGCTGGGCAAAACGGGTGCAAAAGGAAATGGCGGCCCCGTATCGCTGTAAGGTGCGTTGAACGATAATGGTGCTTAACAAAAACAAGGTATCCTGGACTCCGCAGCCTGCGGCGGACCGGGATACCTTGTTTGATGTTTGGAGTAAATCCCAATGCGTTAGTGCAGGCCTGGCTAGGCCGGACTAAGTAAAGGGAAAACCTACGGTACCGCCCAAAGTGGGCGGAGCGGGCAAATGAAAGGCAAAAATGCCTCTGATTCTGCCCAAAGTGGGCGGAACGAGCAAATGAAAGGCAAAAATGCCTCTGCTCACGCAATGCCTGTTCGATCCACCCTGCTAAACAAAGCGCCTATAGATTTTCAGACCCTTGTTCAGTCCCGGCCGTCCTTTTTGTCCTCACGATCCGGGGCTATCCCGGGAGCGGTTACCTCGGGGGCATCTCCGAGCACAGCGCCGACGATTTCGTCGAGCTTACCCGCTGCGCCTGTATCGCTATCCGCTTTGGAATCCGGTTCCGGGATCGGGTGTACACCCGGCTTGCGTCCGTCCAGCGGAGCTTCCTTGTTGTCCTTCATATGGATAATCTCCCTTCTATGTGCAGACTCTATCTAAGGATGTGTCACAAAAAGCCGTTATATGTAACGATAACCGTCCCCGGACCGCATGAACCATAAAGTCCTCTATTCCTTTTCCACAGACGTACCGCTCATTTGCTAATGTTGTGAGAAATATTATAGACTGGTTTCTGTGAGCTTTTTTCTAAAAGGGAAATTTATTCAGAAACGGGGAAGTTTAATGAATGTAAGAAGACAACCGAAGTCCAATAAGCTGAAGATTTTTTCAAAAGCACTATTAGTAACCATCGGAGCCATGATCGCTGCTTACGGGCTGGAGGCTGTGTTAATACCGAACAACGTCTCGGACGGAGGCGTGACCGGTCTCAGTATCGTGGGTTCGGAATTATTCGGACTGCCGCTGGGGCTGCTGATTGCGGTCATTAATATCCCTTTTGTGTGGCTGGGTTATAAACAGATTGGTAAAAGCTTTGCCCTCTATTCCATTCTCGGAATTGCTTCATTAGCGGTCGGCACTGTCCTTATGCATCACGTACCGACAATCATTCAGGGGGATACCCTGCTGGTTACGGTGGTGGGCGGGATTATTATCGGTTTCGGGATGGGTCTTGCTTTGCGTAACGGCGGGGCGCTGGACGGGATTGATATGCTGGCTGTGCTGCTGTCGCGGAAGCTGCCTTTTGGTACGAGTGACCTGATCCTGTTCCTGAACACCTTTGTATTTATTGTCGTGTCAACCGTGTTTGGTCTGCAGGGGGCGATCCTGTCCGCGCTTGCTTATTTCATTGCTTCAAAGGTTATACATATCGTAGAGGAAGGTCTAAGCGGCTCCAAAACGTTCAAAATCATCACCAACCAGCCTGAAGTCATGGTAGAAACCATCCGTGACCGGCTTGGACGGGGAGCAACCTATACTGATGCATACGGCGGCTACTCCAATGAGCAGTTCAAAGAAATTACCTGTGTCATCAACCGTCTGGAAGAAAGCAAGATTAAAGATATCATCCACGAAATTGACCCGGGTGCTTTTGTCGTAGTGTACGATGTGGCTGAGGTTAAGGGCGGTAACTTTAAAAAGAAAGACATTCACTAAGCACCATATGACGCGCTTGCAGGAGGATCACTTTTCTTCCGCGAGCGCGTTATTTTTGTGTAACAGCACCCTATCAACCTTTGACAAACAACCGGATGTAGGCTATCATCTGCTTAAATGTCAGTCAGTACTGACAGTTAGTCGGGCCGGGAACGGCAGGCTTATTTTATAGAAAAGAGGCAGTTTAATGCAGACAAACACCAGCATCCCCGCCAATAACGGTGAGCGGCTTATGCGAATTCTTGTATTTACACTGATCATCTCGGTGATGAACGGAACGATGTTTAATGTAGTGCTTCCGGTGATCAGCAAGCAATTTCTGCTGTCGCCGTCACAGGTAAGCTGGATGGTATCAGGTTATCTGATTGTATACGCGATCGGTACCGTTACCTTCGGCAAGCTGACGGACAAATACAGTCTTAAAAACCTGCTGACGTTTGGCCTGATTTTTTTAGCAGCAGGCTCCATATTCGGAATCGTGTCCACCCAGTACTGGATGATGATTGTGGCACGTCTGCTGCAGGCTGTCGGGGCATCCGTCATTCCTGCGCTGGCGATGATCATCCCGATCCGTTATTTTTCACCGGAAAAGCGCGGGCGTGCCCTGGGCACTTCCGCCATCGGGATAGCGCTTGGCTCAGCACTCGGCCCGATTATTGCCGGGTTTGTGTCAACGGTGTGGAGCTGGCAGGTGCTTTTCGTCATTCCGCTGCTTGCCCTGTTCACATTGCCGTTCTACCGTAAATACCTGGACGATGAAAAAGGGAACGACAGCAAAATCGATTTTATCGGCGGTGTTCTTTTGGCTGGGACCGTTGCTGTACTGCTGCTTGGCTTAACTAATGGAGGGGCCGGGTATGCTGTAGGCGGAGTTGTTCTGCTGGTTCTGTTCGTATTACGTATCCGCTATGCGGCTCATCCGTTTATTGATCCCGTTGTTTTCCGGAACAAGGCGTATACATCCGGTCTGGCTATTGCCTTTGTTTTGACTGCAATCAGCTTCAGTACTCCGTTCATTACGCCCCAGCTCCTGGCACAGCTAAACGGTCTGTCACCGGCTGTAATCGGACTGATTATGCTGCCAGCTGCGCTTATCACGGCATATATGGGACGCAAAGGGGGCAGGCTGGCTGATGAAAAAGGGAATTCATTTCTTTTAACTGCGGCGGTAGCCCTGCTGATCTTTGGCTTTATCTGCCTGTCTACGGTTGCGGGTATGCTGCCTGTGTTCATTGCCGTCTCGCTGATCTTTACTGTGCTGGGCCAGTCTTTTATGCAGATTGCTTTATCAAACACCATTTCCCGCACTTTATCGAAGGAGCAGATCGGGATCGGGATGGGGCTGTTTTCCATGTTAAACTTTATTGCAGGAGCGGTATCTACGGCAGCAATAGGCAAAATTCTGGATTTAGGCACAACGACGGTCCGGTTTAATCCGATTCCCCGGAATGACGCTGCTTTTGTCTACAGTAATATTTTCTTAGCATTGGCGTTACTGGTGGCAATCATGGCTGCTCTATATTTTCTGCAATTCGGGCGCGGCTCTAAAAAGGACTCAGCTGAGCGGGCAGGAACGGCCAGACTATAATCATGAGGTGGAAAGAATGAGTGAAGGAAGCAACGCTGCTACAAGTACCGGTGATAAGCTGCTGCTGGCTGCGATCGATCTGATGGCAAGCAAAGGCTATAAGGGGGTAACAACCCAAGAGATTGCCGCAGCCGCCGGTTTGAGCGAGAAGACGCTGTTCCGCCATTTCGGATGTAAACAAAACCTGCTTGAGGCAGCTTTTGACCGGTTTCATTATGCGGAGGAAATGACCAGGCTGTTTAATGAAAAGCTGGTATGGGACCTGGAAACAGACCTGCTGTTAATTAGCCGGACCTACCATGAGATCATGAACCGCAACCGCAAAATGATAATGATCAGTGTAAAGGAGGCAGATCATCTGCCGGGCTTTCGTGAGCGGACGATTAAGCACCCGAAGCAATTCATTGAAATTCTAACCCGTTATTTTACCGAGATGACTGCTCAGGGCAAGCTGATCGAGACCAACGCGGAGCTGCAGGCCTATTCTTTCATTTCTATGAATTACGGCGTATTCCTTAACAATTTGACGGCCGGTGAACACTTCCCTAATCTGACGCTGGAAGAATTCATCACAGAGAGTGTGGGGACGTTTACGAGGGGGCTGACGCGGTAAGCGGCAACTTTTATAGCAGGCTGGCTCCTGTTAATTGTCATAATTTTTACCGGAAGTTATGACTCTGCTGTATAGACTTGGATAATTGATTATTATATGATTCTTGTGGATCGGTGGACCTAGCATTATTTGCATATTTTAGTCCATCGCAATCACAGGGGGGACGTATGGGGAAAAGGATTTTGAGTTTGTTGTTGGGGACTTTAGTCCTGGTGAATGTAATTTTCGGGAGTCAGGGGATGGTCCTTGCAGCCTCGGCACCGCAGGACGGGCGGGCAA
Source organism: Paenibacillus sp. fava2 (assembly GCF_058313675.1). NCBI lineage: Bacteria > Bacillati > Bacillota > Bacilli > Caryophanales > Paenibacillaceae > Paenibacillus > Paenibacillus sp. fava2. The sequence continues at coordinate 1,812,245 of NZ_CM177755.1, forward strand.
CGGATATTCAGGGCAGCTGGGCCGGCAGCCAGATTACCAAATGGCTGGACAAGGGTTTAATTTCGGGTTATGCGGACCATACGTTCAAACCGAATGCCAGTATTTCACGGGCTGAGTTTGCATCAATTGTCAATAAGGCGTTTGGTTTTAAGGAACAGGCGCAGACCGGCTTCAATGATGTGAAATCAGGAAAGTGGTATTATTCCGTGATCGCAGTAGCGAAATCTGCCGGGTACATATCGGGATTCGGAGATAATTCATTCAAGCCCGAGGCGGCTGTCAGCAGACAGGAAGCGGCAAAGATGCTGTATTTGCTGCTGCAGCTAAACGGTACCAGTACAGATTCTGCAATTACAACGTTTAAGGATTACAGCACGGTACCGGCATGGAGCAAGCTTTATTTAAATGAGATTGTCAGCAAAGGATACATGAACGGGTATCCGGATCAGACACTGAGACCGCTCCAGACCATCACGCGGGCAGAAGCTGTTGTCATGCTTGATAAGGTAATGGGTACTCTTGTTATGGATAAAGGGACCTTCGGAGGAACAGAGGCAACTAAGATAACGGGAAATCTGACGGTTAACACACCAGGCGTTATTCTGAAGAATATTTCAATAACCGGTGACTTGCTGCTGACAGCAGGCATTGGTGCAGGTGATGTGACGCTCGATCAGGTAACGGTGTCGGGAAGAACGGTTGTCGCCGGCGGCGGGGAGAACAGTATTCATCTGCTGAACTCACAGGTGAATGATATGCTTGTTAACAAGCAGTCGGGCAGGGTCCGGATCGTGTCGGAAGGCAGCACCCGGATTACCAGAACGACTGTGAAGTCCGGGGCCAGGCTGGAGGAGGCCAATAAAGAGGCAGGCTTTGACTCCATTGAGCTGGATCTACCGGATTCAAGTGAATATGTAGATTTGAGCGGTACCTTCAGCAAGGTAACGGTTAAACAGAAGGCATTAGTTAATGTGCTTGAAAAGTCTGAAATCGGTACGTTTGAGGTAGCCGGAGTAGCAGCATTCAGCACAGTGAACGTAGCCGAGGGCAGTGTACTGAAGGAGCTGACCTTGAATGCAGCGACTACAGTTAAGGGCAAGGGCACCATTTCAAAAGCATTCATTAATGCCGGCGGTACTACCTTTGAGCAGGATATTAAAAATTACGTTATAGCCAAAGACGTGATAACGTCTGTGAACGGCAAGCTTGTTGCTGCAGAGACGGATATAAACAAGCAATTAAATGCATTGCTGCCAGCTGCTGGAGGCGGAGGTAGCGGAGGCGGAGGCGGTGGAGGCGGAGGCTCAAGCCCGGGACCTGCTCCGCAACCTCAGCCGCAGCCTGGAGCGGTAGAGCTCCTGGAGGTTATGGGAGTATTTATCGTGGAAGATCAGCTGTACTCCCGCTTCGAAGAGTACGGTAATTACAGCCAAATGCAGTGGGATCTGCTTAATCTGGACAGTGAAGCTGAATACGCAACAACGTACAAGAATTCAGACGGCCGGATCGGGATTTATACGTTAACAGGCGGCGCACTTCCGCCGGCCAGGTATATTGCTGCTATATATAATGATGATTATTATGATTTTTTGCCGAGTCTTTTGCTAACTAAGACGCTTACAAACGGTTCTTATTATCCTGCTGTGTACTACACGGGTGTGCTTAACATTCAGCTAAGAATTAATCAGGACGGGATTACCAATAATCCTAATCAGCCTACAGCCGGAGGTGGTGTTGCCGCTCCATTGGCGGACGGAGATATAGCTTCTGTTTATTACGGGGATTTTCTCGTATTAAAGGCTAAGTGGGATGGTACAGGCAAGAAGTGGGTGTATCAGGGAATTTCAAGCCTTTTAAAAGCTCCGGGGCAGGTTACGGCAATTCCGGCTTCCAGAAGTGATATCACCGTAAAGTGGGCTGAGGTACCGGGAGCAGAATACTATACTATTTATACGAGCAGTACAGCGGACGGAACTTATTCTCCGCTCAAAGACATTTCAGGGGCCGACATTCGGGTAAAAGGAACCTCCTATACGCATAGCGGACTTGCGCCCCATACAACGGTTTACTACAAAGTGATGGCGATGGCTAACGGCACCGGATCGGCACTTAGCCAGTACACGACAGGAACTACTGTTGCTAATGAGCATATGACATTAGATTTCAAGGTTGCAGATAGCGTTCAAGACCCGGACAAGCCTGTTATTTATGCAACAGACAAGCAAAATAAAAGGCTCGCTGTCATTAACTATGAGACCAGACAGATTTCCTACATCCCGTTTGACCTGCCGCCGGAAGATATTACTTATGCAGACGGCAAACTGTATGTAGCTCTTCTGAAGGCGGAGCATTCTTACTATATCTTCGATGAACAGCAGAAAGGTGCTGTCGCAGTATTAGATGCAGCAACGCTTAAGGTTGACCGTATATACGATATTAATCTGGACCCTTACAGCATTGCAGCAGACCGGCAGGGCAATGTATATGTTGCATCCGGTTCAGGCCAATGGACGGATATCCACTCCTATACCGGCGGGACATTTACCTTCATTGGTAAATCCTCAATCAGGCAGCAAAGTCATATTCTGATGCACCCGACGATAAATAAGCTTTATGCGGTGGATACTGATTCGAGTCCGCGGGATATCGAGACTTTTGTGATCAATAATGGGCAATTCATCTCAAACTATGACTCTCCTTATCACGGGGATTATCCGATGGCAACCAATAACCATTTATCGCCGGATGGCCAGTATCTCTTTAACGGCGGGGGTTCGGTATTCTTAACTACGGAAAACCGGTTTGATGACATGAATTTTGTGTACAAAATGGATGGAACATTTGATGATCTGGTGTTTGATCTGGAGCAAGACAGAATGTATGCGGTAAAAGATCATGCAATCGACGTATATGAATACAGCACTTTCGGCAAGGTTGAATCCATAGCTGTAGATGGAACCGGCAAGCGGGTATTCGATGGAGGAAATCAGCTGCTCGCCTTGACCACTCTGGGAACACAAACGGTTCTTGAATTCGTTGACAAGCCTTCTGGAGGGGAAGTCCCACCGGCAGACGGACCGGGAATTTACCTGGGCGGAACGGTTGCAGATGCCGTGTATGACCCTGCTAATAACAAGATTTACGCTATTGATCAGGCCTTCCGGAAACTGGTCATAGTCGATTCTTCCAGCCAGTCTATTGTTCAAAAAATGGAACTGCCATACAAACCGGCCGGCCTGACGATATCTGAAGACGGAACGAAGCTATATATCGTTAATAAGGATGCTAACGTTCTGGTGACAGAGGTAAGCTTAAGTGATTATTCCGTTATCCGGCATTTGACTTATGCGAATGCACCGGATTCCCGGGACTTCTCGGATCGCCATATTTACAGCAAAGCGGGCCGCCTGTATGTTGTATTAGGGGACTGGTCACCAACGCTGCTGGTCTTTGATCAGGCGTCGTTCCAGCCTGCTCCCGGTAATGAGACAATCAATGGCATAGGAGAAATGGTATTTACCGGTGACAGCACAAGCTTCTATTACTGGAGCCAATACGGATGGGATGCCGGATTGGGCAATTCCAATGTGTACATGTATTCTGTTCATGATGACGGGTTTTCCATTGTGAATGAGTCTGGCCTGAATTACCCGGGACTGGACAGAGATCCGCTGGATACGCCTGCTCTCCTGGTGGAGAGTCTGGGCATGATCATTGTGAAGAATAAAGCATTCAATAAGGATAATCTGCAGGACATCAAAGGGACATTCCCCGAAACGATTTATGCAGTGAATCCGGTGAATAACACGGCACTCGGCAAAAAGGGAATCTATGACCTTACGACCTTCGAGAAGATCGGGTCCGTGGATTTGACCGGAGCAAAGCATATTTTCTACGATAATAAAGGAACGCTTTATTATGTAGTGAATAACACTTTGTTTATTGATTAAGCCAAAAGAGCAGGAAGACCGGTAACGGGGCTTCCTGCTCTTTTGTTTCTTCTGCCAGACCATGTTCAACCCTTAACCGAGCCCAGCAGCACGCCTTTAACAAAGAACTTCTGCGCAAACGGGTACAGAATAATCATCGGCAGAGAAGCAATGACCATTGCAGCCAGTTCGATCGTGCGGGCGGTGACGGCTCCGACACCGCCGGTATTGTTAAGCAGGTTGGCCACGGCAAGATTGGTGCCATTGTTCATGCTCATCATATTTTCTACCGCACGGTTGGACTGGATCAGCCGCAGGATCAGATACTGCAGGGTCTGCAGATCGGTAGACTGGGTGTAGTACAGCGTTGCACCGTAGTCATTCCAGATATTAACGGCTGTGAATACAGACAAGGCGGCCAATACCGGCTTGGATAAGGGAAGGACAATCTGGAAGAAGATGCGGTATTCGCTGGCGCCGTCCATTTTGGCGGATTCGAATAACGCTTCCGGAATGCCCTTGTAGTTGGCGTTGAAAATAATGACATTCCAGAACCCGCCGAACAGGGCAGGGAGAATGTACACCCAGTAGCTGTCGTACAGGCCAAGCCAATTCATCAGCATATAGGAAGGAATCAGCCCGCCGCTGAAATACATGCTGATGAAGCCGATCGTAATGTAAAAGGCTTTGCGCCGCAGGTAGGGGCGGGAGAAGGCATAGGCAAACATCGACGTGTAAAGGATGGACACAGCCGTTACAATCACAGTCCTTGAAGCTGTAATCCAGGCTGCGTATAGAATGCCCTGATCGGACAGCACCGCTTTCCAGCTGGCGAAGGTGAATTCCCGCGGCCAGAGGAACACCGGACCACGGAGTAAGTCTCCTCCGCTGTTAAACGAGCTTATAACCGAAAACCAGAACGGGTACACGGTCATGATCATGAGCAGGATCATTATTGCAATGGTTAAACCGTTAAACAGCCGCTCTCCGGCATGGTTTCCGCCCACCATAACAGTATTCCTCCTTAAAACAATCCGGTTTTTGTAATTTTATTGGATACCCAGTTCGAACTGACCAGCAGGATCAGTGCAAAGACAGACTTTGTTAACCCGATTGCGGTCGCTGACGAGAATTGAAAGTTGAGCAGTCCGGTCTGGTAGACATACGTATCGATAACCTGGCTGGCAGGCAGATTTAGCGTATTTTGCAGAACATAGATCTGGGTGAAGTTGTTATTCAGCATGCCGCTGACTGCAAAAATAATAAGCACCATCAAGGTCGGGAGGATGCCCGGAATCGTCACGTGGAGCATCCGTTTGAATCTCCCGGCTCCGTCGATTGCCGCCGCTTCATGCAGGCTCTGATCCACTCCGGCCATGGCGGCCAGATACAGAATGGCACCCCAGCCGAGATCCTTCAGCAGGCCCGTGGCAATGGCGACACCCCAGAAATATTTCGGATCAGCCAGAAACTGCAGCGGCGAGTCAATGAAGCCCAGGTGAAGCAGCATATAATTGACGATACCGTCGCTATTCAGCAGCGTAATAAACAAACCGCCGAAGATAACCCAGGACAGAAAATGCGGTAAATAGGTGACAGTCTGGACCACCGCCTTGAAGCGGGAACTGCGGATTTCATTGAGCAGCAGGGCGAAGAGCAGGGTACACGGAATGCTGACGGCTGCGCCGAGCAGATTAATGCCCAGTGTGTTGCGGATCATCGGCCAGAACTGAAAGTTCGTAAAGAGCCTTTTGAAATGGGCCAGGCCGTTCCAGTCCGCGGTGAAAATACCTTTGACACCCATGACCGGCTCGAAATCCTTAAAGGCCATAAGCAGCCCGAACAGCGGCGTAAAATCAAACAGGAAGATCAGGAACACTGCCGGCAGCAGCATGGTTTTAAGCTCCAGCTGTGTGCGGAAGTCGTAGCCAAGCCTGAAGGATTTTTGCTTGCGGAGTGTCTTATTCTTCTTCTTAGCAGAAGTGAACGGTTCAATCATCGCCATACCGGTTTCCTCCAATCCGGCTTGGGCCTGCCTCAGACTGGCCCAAGCCTTTCTTTCTTTGGTTTAACTGCTTATCAGGAGTTTATGCCTTTGGCGTGAACGCCGTATTCTTCACTTTTCTGCTGAATATACTGGTTGCGTTCGGTGTCCAGCTTTTCAATGCCCAGCTTCTTTAACTGATCAATCAGTTCATCGTACAGCTGGTTAAATTCATCATCCGTTTTGGCCATCACAATCTTGGCAATCTGTGCTTCTTTATAAGCCTTGATCTGTGTTTCAATATTGGCGTTATCGCTGTTCGCAGGGAAGAGATCGGCTGGCAGCGACAGTGCGGAGCTGTCGTAAATTTGAGTCTGCTTATCCTTGCCGTAGGCTGCCTGAACCTTATTGGCCGTCACGGCTTCTTTATCCGTTTCCTCAGTCGGAGGCTGCTGTACCGAATAGGAGAAGGTGGTGTGATGGAATGGCCAGATCGCGCTGACAGCGGTATTCATATAATCTGCAGCGTCCTTCAGCCCTTTTTCGGTTTTGACAAGCAAGCCTTTGTCGTCCAGGGTGTAATGCTCGCCTTCAAAGCCGTAGATATGCAGCATCATCCCTTCCTTGCTGGTCATATAGCTAAGCCATTTAGCCAGCTTCTCCGGGTATTTGGTGTCTTTGGAGATCAGGGTTTTCATCCAGCCGCCGCCGGCGCGCTTGCTCTTTTCCAGAGTGGGGATTTTGCCGCTGGAGGACAGGATCGGCCCTTGGGATTGCCAGTAATCGTTAAGCTGGAATGAAGTGTTGGCAGTATTACCGATAAAGGTGAAGACCCGTCCTGAGGCAACATCGGCTTTGACGGCGGCGTTGTCAACGGTCATCTGCCCCGGTTCAAAGTAACCGCTGCGCATGGACTGGTTCAGGAAGGACAAGGCATCTTTGGTTTCAGGGGCAAGCAGCAGATCCCTGTAGGTTCCGTCTTTGTCGACAACCATTGCACCGAAGGTGTCCTGGAGGAACCTTAGCGTGCTGTCCTGATAACCTTTGCCGTCAACCAGCAGCGGAATTACCGGTGCGCCGTCCACTTTGAGATTTTTGGCCTTATCATATGCAGCCAGCAGTCCTTCCTCCGTGCGGATATCCTCAAGCGTCATGCCGATCTGTTCCAGAATCTTGCTGTTGACCATTATGCCGAGATTGGAGGCGTAATCCACCAGGTCAACGTAGAATTCCCCGGAAGGCGGGTAGACGCTGCGTGCATCTGCGGAGTTAATATGGCTCGGGTAGGAATAGAAGCCGCCGTCACGCTCTTCGATAACTTCTTTTACGTCAGTAGGAAAGTCTTTAAGAATGTGAGATTCAGGATCGTATTTGGTCAAAAATTCCTCCAGATCCCATACCTTGCCCGATTGAATCAGCTTCTTGACCATCACGTCATTCGTCACTGTCAGAACGTCAGGGAAATCCTTGCCCGATACGAGCATCAGATTCAGCTTCGTATCACCGTCCTGGGCCGGAATGTTAAATTCAAAGCTCAATCCGGTTTTTTCCGAAATGGCGCCCTGCACCGACTTCGGGTCCGTGTTCCAGGTAGCCGGCGGATTCCAGAAATCAATGCTGGAGAACCATATAGCCTGATCCAGCTTCCCGCTTTGCTCTCCGGCGGTATCCGGTGACGGTGATGCGGCATTGCCCGCGTTGCCTGCAGTGCCGTTAGAAGAACCGGAACTGCCGCATGCTGTAACCAGAAGGGATAAGGCCAATAAACCGCTTAATGCCAGTGGCTTCATTCTTTTCATTTCTCTTTGAACCTCCCCGTTTGTTGTAATGAGGCATAAGACAATTCTTATGCTAAACGTTCAGCCGTCCAGGGCATAGGGCTGGAGTTTGCAGTTTTGGTGTTTTGTTCACGGACTGAATCCGCTTTCACAGTTTGCGGTACTTGCTTGGCGTTACACCGAAATGTTTTTTGAACAGCTTGTTGAAATGGAAATAATCCTTGTAGCCGATGCGCTGCACGATTTCCTGGATCGACAGCTCCGGGTCTGCGAGCAGCTGGCGGGCCAGCTGCAGACGCTTGGCAGCCACATAGTCTGAATACGTAGAGCCTGTTTCCCTTTTGACCAGGGCACTTGCATACCCGATGCTGAGTTTGAAGTTCCGGGCTACCTCGCTCAGCAGCAGATCTTCGGTAAAGCTGTCATCAATATAATCCAGCACCCGCTTGGCAAGTCCGCTCGGATTAACAGCCGCTTCTCCGGAGGCATTTTCGAAACCGGCGGCAAGGCGGGCAAACAATTCTTCAGAGGTGCAGTGCTGGCGGGCGATATTTTCATAGGTTAATAGCTCAGGACCCGAGTTCCAGGAAGTTTCATAGTATTTGTAATACAGGCTGACAACCTGATTGTAGACAAAAGCCACCTGATCGGCTGGCAGCAGATGAGCCCGGCAAATGGATGCAATAAACGCGATATCAGAGGCAATCTCGTCATGGCTTCGTTCCTTGACCGACACCTCCAGTCTAAGCAGTGTTTTGCGCAGATCTGCAGGAGTCTGTATCAGCTTGTAGCGCATCACAGGCTCTGTCCGGTAAAAGGCTGAGCTGTGCAGTGCGATGTCGGCCTCCTGATGAAGGCGCGAGAGAGGGGAATCCAGCAGACCCAGGCTGCTGATGCCGGTCCATTCCGCAACTTGCAGATGCTCTGAAATGTAAGTCAGCAAATCAAGAGGATGGTTATCCTCGTCATAATTGATAAGAATGGACAGCTTATTGTGTCCTGTACGCATGCGGAGCTCCTGAAGCTGTCCGGCGGCAGCAGGGCTGGTGAGGGCCGGCCAGTCAGAGTAGGCTTCCGGAAACAGGCAGTTGATGAAACGGAAGTGGGGGAAGCTGGCCGGTATCCGCCTGTTCAGAGTGAATTCTGCGATGCTCACACTGTTATCCGGATCAAGCAGCTCGAACAGGTCATCCAGGAAAAGATCCAGACTGCTGTCGGGCTGCTTCCTGGCATCCAGATATTCCCCTACCCGAACAGCCGCATCCTCCAGCTGGTCCTGCTCCACCTGCTTGAGCAGATAATCAAAGGCGCCGTGGCGGATTGCCTGCTGGGCATAGCTGAAATCCGCATACCCGCTGATCAGCACAACCTGAGTCGGCAGTCCGCTTTTTTTAATATTTTCAAGCAGTTCAAGGCCATCCAGTCCGGGCATGCGGATATCTGAAATAACCAGTTCAGGCTGTTCCTGCATCACCTGCTGCCATGCACTGGCTCCGTCATAGGCTTCACCGATAATCCGGAAGCCGAGATGTTCCCAGTCGATCAGCTGGGATATGCCATAGGCAACCCAAGGTTCATCATCGACGATTAATACTTTTCTCATGTTAGTCGGCCTCCGTCTCCCCTAAGGGAATTTGAATGGGAAAATCCAGCGTCACAACTGTACCTTGTACAGGTCCGGCCTCAATCTTAAGCGAAGCCTGCCCGCCGTAAAACAGCTTGAGCCGACGGAAGCTGTTAGCGAGGCCGATCCCTGAGCTCTGCAGTCCTGTACGGTGGTCGCCTGTAAGCTCAGCCTGCAGCAAAAAAGCATGGAGCTGCTCCAGCTTGTCCTTCCGGATTCCGATCCCGTCATCTGCAACGACAGCCCGGATGGAGTCTGGATGAACGCTGTGCAGCGTAACGGTCACTGTCCCGGGTCCGACTTTACGTTCCAGCCCGTGGAAGACAGCGTTTTCAACCAGCGGCTGAAGCAGCAGCTTCAGTGTCCTCACCTCGGTTAAGGATTCTTCCACCTCAAAGCGGATCGTGATTCTACCTCTGAAACGAAAGTCAATGATACGGGCATATTCCTGCATATGGGCTATCTCTTCACGGATGGTAACAAAGTTATCCCCTTTAACAGAATACCGGAACAGCCTCGATAAGGAGGAGGTGATTTCAGCGATGTCGCCTACCTTGTGGTAAAGGGATAAAGCCCGGATACTTTCCAGTGTATTGTACAAAAAATGGGGATTGATCTGATTCCGGTAAGCGGTGATCTCCATTTGCTTGCGGTCCAGCTCGGATTCGTACATTTTCCGCTGGGCATTCTGCACATCATTTCCCAGCTGTACAATGGAATCCAGCATATGATTGATGCTTGTGCCCAGCACGCCAATTTCATTATGGTAGCTGCTATGGAACCTGGCTTGTCCGCCGCTCCGCGTATACGAATTTACGAAATCCAGCAGGGCGCGTACGGGCCGCAGCAGCTGGAAATAGAAGAGCAGCATAAACAGCAGGAACACCAGAGAAATTACGGCATAGGCCACAATGTTCAGCCGTTTGACCAGATCCAGCTCGGACAGAAGCTCGGCACGGGGGATGTCACTGACAATTTTCCAGCCGTTGGCCAGTGTCCTGCTCAGCACAATATAGGTTTTGCCGGAGCTGTGCTGATCCACATCTGCAAGCATGCGGGGATCAGGACCGTCAGAGCCTGTTATGATACGGTCCTGCTCATCGGTCAGGAACAGGCGCGAATGCTCGGTCAGCTTCGACTTGCTTAGGACGGAAGTGAAATTCTTAACATCCATATAAAATACACACATGCCGCGGTAGTCCTTAAGCACCCGGTTATTCTGCAAATTGTACACAGGTACCGAAATGGTATAAAAGGTTCTGCCGGCCTGATCGGAGGTGCCCAGCTCATACTTAATTTCATCTACCGATCTTTGCTGCACCGGAGCAAAGGGTTTGCCGACACTGGTAGCGAGCTCCCCTTCCCGGTCATAGAGCTGGATCCCCATCACCTCTTCCTTCAGAGCCAGTGTGCTGGAGAACTCGGCAACGATCTCCGGATTCATCAATATCTTCGTGAGCGGATCATTGCTGCTTAAATAGTTTTGCAGGATCGTGCTGTAGAGCAGAGAGTAAGAGATACCGTCCATATCCTTGAAAAAGTTGGCAAGTGTCTCCTCCACCTGCAGCACGATTTTGTCAGCCGAGTCCGCGACCTTCTTCTCTACTGTGCGCTCCGCTATTTTATTGGACACAGCAAACGATACAAGCACGATAATAAACGTCACTCCGATTAGATAGACCAGCTGCCTGAATAAGCCTACATTGTGAAATAGATTGCGCATAGGTTCCTCCCCGGCGATTCTTGCCCATATCATAACGTAAGGCGGGAGCCAGCGGAAGAGAAGAGATGGATAAGACAGCAGGATCCGCCTATCTATTTTATAAAAACGTTAATTAATTTGTATCCCTTTTAAGAGAAATTGATTATATTCTATTTAAGAACAATACACCCGAGGGATGATTATGTACAAATTAATGATTGTCGATGATGAATTATTAATGCGTGTGGGCATACGTTCAATGATTGATTGGGAAGAGCACGGGTTTCAGGTGGTGGGAGAAGCGGGGAACGGCAAGGAAGGGCTGGAAATGGCCCTGGCGACCTCGCCAGACCTGATTATTACCGATATCAAAATGCCTGTGATGGACGGCCTGCAGTTTATACGGGAGCTCTCTCTTAACTTAAAGGCCTGCAAATATGTCATCCTGAGCAATTTTGATGAGTTCGCTTATGTGAAGGAAGCGCTGAAGCTGGGTGCAGCAGATTACCTGATCAAAAGTGAGATCTCACCAGCCTCTTTAACAGATCTTCTTGCCGTAATCCGCGATAAGCTGCAGACAGAGCACGAGAGCCAGGGGAGTGTCCGCAAGCTGCCGTATAACGTTACGCGGGGACTGGGGCACCTGAAGGAGGACTATTTCAAGGACTTGATCAGCGGGTTCATCAGTGAGCAGGCTGCAAGGGCAAGAGCGGAGGAGCTTGAGATCAGGGTCAGGGGCAGCGGTCTGACGGTGCTGATCTTTAAAGTGAATCATTTTGATAGAGTGAAGAAGAAATATGTGGAGAAGGATGAAAAGCTGCTCAGGTTCTCGATTCTTAACATTATTGAAGAGGTTATTCCTGCAAAATGGGACAGGGAGGTTATCCTGGGCGATTCATCCGAATATCTGGTCTTTGTGAACACACTTATTGGTAGCGGTTCCATACGCGGTGATATCGGGCGGCTGTGCGATAAGATCATTCTTTCGATAAAAGATTTTATGAATCTTGAGCTTACTGCAGGAGTAAGTACAGTCGTTGCCTGCTATAAATCGATCAAGACAGCCTATGAGGAGGCTGAGCTGGCTCTCGGTTACCGTTTTTTTGACAGCACCAAGAACGTGTTGTTCTATGAAGACGTGGCTAAATTACCTTCCCGTGAACCGGTTATAACTTTAATCAGCCCTGACGAAGAGCATGAATTTGCGGCCGTCTGGGAGAGTAAGGATGAACGGCAGGCGGCAGAATTATTGGCCGGATTCCGTTCCAGGCTTGCTGAATTACAGGCTGATGAGCATAGCATCCGGGAAAAGTATATTTTACTGATGGAGCAGATGCACACTCATTTTCCGCTCGCTGCCAAACGGCTGCGCCCTTCACCGGTAGAAAGATCGCCTTATGAAGCCATCTTGAGAGGGGAGAATTGGGGCGATATTCATCAGGGTGTACTCGATTACATGAAATACTGCTTTGAAGTGGACTCCAGTATGATGCGCGAACGCACGTATACAGAGATGGCTGTAGATATTATTAACAAATATTATGCGGAGGATATTTCGCTGCAGAGTGTGGCAGGCCAAATCAACGTTAACCCGTCGTATCTGAGCCGGATTTTCAAGCAGGAGCAGGGAGAGAATTTCATCTCTTTTTTAACCAGGGTCAGGATTGAAAGGGCTAAAGCGTATTTAAAGGGAGGCAAGCTGAAGGTTTATGAAATCGCTGACAAGGTTGGTTATCACAATCACACCTATTTCAGCAAGATATTCAAAAAAATCGTAGGTGTCTCTCCTGAGGACTACCGGGAATAACACCAATTCTGCTTATGAGGTCTGGAGAGGTGCATATGCGGGGACGATATCCGGTTCGGATAAAGACCAAAATTATGATTATTTGCCTGACGGTAATTATTCTGCCTGTGTTTGTCATGACCATCAATTCGTACCGGTCCTCTGAAAGATTATTGGAGCATAACTATAGAAATCTGCTGAAGGATCTTGCAAAGCAAACGAATATAAGAATTGATGAATTTTTGAAGGATGTCGAAAAAATCACATTGCTGGCCGGCATCGGGCTAAGCAGTACCCTATCCGCGACAATGGAGGGCAGCTATCCGATCCAGGATTATCTGCGGTTTGGCGGCGAGCAGAACGAGAACTCAGCCTATAACATTCTGATGAATTACATCATGATGAAAGACCGTGTATTCTCCATTTATCTCTACAATTTAAACGGCGGAGCCGACCTGTTCGTCAGCCCCAATCAGCCGATTAACTATGATTTCAAAGTCGCTAACGAGCTGTGGTTCAAGAAATTTATGCATACCAAGGACAGGACGATCACCTTAACTACCCGGATCGATGAGCAGCTGCAAAATAAAGTGCTGGCGGTCTCCCATGCGCGAAAAATATACGACGGGACAACCGGCAAGCTGCTTGGCGTCATTGTCGTCAGTATCGATATCCGGTTTATCGAGATTGTGAACAGCAATCTGCAGGAGGCGCTGCGCTCCAGGTTCATGATTGTCGATGCTGACGATAAAATTGTGTACAACCCCGATGACCGGCTGATCGGCACCTTATTCAGGGATAATGTCCGTCCGGATGAAATTAAGAATATTGTGGTGACTAATCCGCTCAGCCAGCAGGAATGGACCACCTATTTGTATATGCCCATGGATGAATTAACTGATGAAGGCGAAATTCTGGGACGCAATCTGATTACCTTGGCTATCGTAATGTCCTTGTTTGCCCTTATTATTTCCGTCTTTCTGTCCAATGTGATTACCCGGCCCATCAAAAAGCTTATGAACAATATCCGTTTTGTTGAAAAAGGGCAATTCGAGCGAGTCGAGGATATCGGCTCCAGAGATGAATTCGGGCATTTGTCGGGCCGTTTCATTAAAATGTCCTACGAATTAAAGCAGCTGATCGAACGGGTTCAGCAGGAGGAAAGCGAAAAGGCTGCAGCTGAGATCAAAGCGCTGCACTCTCAGATTAACCCTCACTTTCTGTATAACACGCTGGGCTCGGTCAAATGGATTGCCTCCATGCAGAAAGCGGACAAAATCGTCGATATGACGGAAGCTTTGATCTCCATGCTCCGTTATGCTACGAGATTGGACGGAACGCTGGTATCCGTCCGCGAAGAGCTGGATAATGTCATGAACTACATCACGATCCAGAATGTCAGATATTATCATTCGATTCAGACAGTATATGAGATTGAAGAGACGCTGCTGGATTACCGGATTCCCAAGATGATTATGCAGCCCATTATTGAAAACGCAATCTTCCATGGTTTTGCGGAGCTCGAAGAAGAGGGGATGATCACCGTAACCATTGGGTCCAGCGGCAATGATCTGATGATTACAATCCGTGACAACGGCAGCGGTATGGATCAGGCGATGGTACAGGAGCTGACGGAGAGCTGGACGGCCACTCAAGGCGGAGCGAAAGGAATCGGGCTGTATAATGTCCAGCGCCGCATCCAGCTTCATTTTGGCGCAGGCTACGGAATAAAGGCTGAGAGCCGCCTGGGGGAAGGAACAGTCTTTTATATTCTGCTGCCGGGTATTCCCGGATAGTCAGACAAATAAGCAGAGGTGTCATTCTCCGCCGGGGGAGAGTGCGCCTCTGCTGTTTTTTTCGGATGATGGCTGCTGCCCGTAACTTGATCCTAACCTTTGACACTTCCGAGCACCAGGCCCTTGGTGAAATACTTCTGTAAAAATGGATATACCAACAGAATAGGGATGGCGCCAAGAAACATCTGGGCGGCACGGCCGGTTCTCGCATTCATCATGGATAACAGCTGGGTATAATCCGTACCCGACTTCAGCATAATCTGCTCAAAGCTCTGCAGGAGGGTCTGCAGGTAGCTTTGCAGCGGATAATTGTCAGGGTTGTTCATATAGATAATGCCGTCAAACCAGGAGTTCCAGTGGCCGACAATACTGAACAGGCCGACAGTGGCCAAGGCCGGCTTCAACAAGGGAAGCAGAATGCGGGTCAGGATCTGCATCGGCCCTGCGCCGTCTATAATGGCTGATTCTTCGATCTCCTCGGGAAGGCCGCGGATAAAATTCATCAGGATAATCATACTGAACACCGGGAGGGCGCCGGGGAGAATAAGCGACCAGATGGAGTTGATCAGTCCCATTTTCACTACAACAAGATAGGTTGGGATTAACCCGCCGTTAAACAGGATTGTGATGATAAAAAAAGTCATATAGAGATTGCGGCCCGTCAGCTTCTGGGCAGACTTGGAGAGCGGATATGCGGTCAGCACCATCAGGATGATATTGATCAGGGTGCCGAGCACCACCCGTTTGACGGAAATCCACAGGGAGCTGAAGAACTCACCGCCGGTCAAGGCGAACTCATAGGCTTTGGTTGTGAATTCGACCGGCCAGAATGCCACATTGCCGGCTGATACTGCTGCACTGCTGCTGAAGGATACGGCCAGCAGGTTAATAAACGGCAGGATGCAGAGCAGGGAGGTTGCGATCAGTATGGTGTAATTCAGGATATGGAACAGGCGTCTGCCCAGGCTGTTGTCTTGAATCATAAGAGGCCTCCTCAGAAAATGCGGTAATTGGCTACTTTGTAGGCCAGAATATAGGATACACCTACCAGAATGCAGGAGATTATGGATTTGAACAGGCCTACAGCCGCGCTGATGGAATACTGTGCCTGCTGAATACCCAGACGGTATACATAGGTGTCGATAATGTCCCCTGTCTGATAGACAACCGGTGAATAAAGGTTGAAGATCTGGTCGAAGCCGGCATTCAGTACGTTGCCGAGTGCCAGTACAGACATTAGTACAATCGTCGGCATCAGTAAAGGCAGGGTGATGTAGAGCGTCTGCTTCCATCGCTTGGCTCCGTCGATGACCGCCGCTTCATATAATCCGGGATCAATACTGGTCAGGGCAGCCAGATAGACAACTGTGCCGAACCCGAAGCCTTTCCAGATATCACTCACAATCATCGTCCATGGAAAGATGGACGGATTGCCCAGAAAAGGGACGGGGTTAACGCCGAAGATGGCCAGGAAGTTGTTGACAATGCCGTCTGCGCTTAGGATATCTAGCAGGATGCCGGCCATAATGACCCAAGACAGAAAGTTCGGAATGTAGACAAGGGTCTGAAACGTGCGCTTGATACTGCTTCTGGCCACCTCGTTCAGCAGCAGTGCAAAGATAACAGGCATTACAATGCCCCCGATAATCTTGAAGGCGGACATGTAAAGCGTATTCCAGATCGTCCGTACAAAGTTAGGCTGATTAAAGACATGCTGGAAGTTGTCCCAGCCCACCCACGGGGAGCTGAATCCAAGGCCGGGATTGTATTTCTGAAAGGCGATGACCAGCCCGTAGAAAGGGATATAGCAGAAGATAAATACAAGAACAATACTCGGAAGCAGCATCAGGTGAAAGGGGCCCTGCTGTTTTAATTTTTTGAGCATTCGAAATCCTCCGTTTCAATCGATCTTCACGCATACATAACACAGGGGGGCGAGCTTTCTCGTCCCCCTGTCACCGGAACCTTTACTTTCCGTATGCTGCGTTAACGGCTTCAGCGGCTGCATCTCCGCCGGCTGTCCGCCAGTTCTGGACTACAGTATCGAAGTAATCGATGCTTTCAGTGCCCATGATGATTTTCGTGAAGCCTTCGGTCAGGATGTCGTCCAGTGTTGTACCGAAGCTTGCGAGTGCTTCTGGACTGGCTCCCCACAAGGCGGTCTTGATGTAATTTCCGCTGTCGAGAACTTTTTTGGACAAGCCGTAGGCGGTCTTGGGAGCACCCTGCTGCAGATAATCGCCTGTGGCACCCGGTGTGGCATTGTTAATGAAATCGACACTATTGTTATATTTTTGCCACATGCCCGCAGTGGTCAGGCCGCTGGTATCCTTGGACTGCAGAGCTGCAGAGACTGCTTCGAACTGCTCATAGTCGGAGTTTGGATTCAGCACCCGGAAAGCCCCAACTACATGCGCCATATCATTGTCCAGAAGAGCGGACAAGGTTTCCTCGGATTCTTTGCCGACGCCTTCATCTACGATGTAGGCATAGTCGTTAAGCAGCTTAATTGCGGCTTCCGGATGTTTGAATCCCTTCTTGATAACGGTATAGCTACCGTTAGCGAAGAAGATGGACTGCTTGGCTTCTTTACCGTCGGTTGTCGGAATGAGATACGGATAGAAGATGGCATCCTTGCCCAGATTGGAGATTGTATCTACCCCCGGGTTGTAGCCCCACCACTGATAGTAAGGCTGCATGCCGACCTTGCCGGCTACCACATCAGCATTCATCGCACTGAAATCCTTGATGGCAAATTCCGGATCAATAATCCCCAGCTTGAACCATTCCGCCCAATCGGTCAGGGCAGCCTTCATTTCAGGCTGGATCGAGCCGTAGGTCAGTTTGCCGTCACTGCCTTCAATCCACATATCAGGATGTGCATTCCAGGCAATGGCCAGCAGATTGAGATAGTCGAGCGTCTGATCTACTGCTATACCGTAGCCGCCATGCTTCTCCATGAATGTAAGTGCGATGTCCTTCAGATCGGCAACGGATTGCGGGTCGCTGATTCCCAGCTCTTCCTTCCAGTCATTGCGGATCCAGATGTAATCCGGCTGGTCGATGAGTCCCCAGTGCAGCTGCGGAATGCCGTACAGCTTGCCGTCCTTTTTGCCTGATTCAAAGCTGTCTGCATCAGCCTCCATGTAACCCTTCAGGCGGTCGGAGGCATAACCCTCAAAGACGGTTGTTAAATCCATGATCATATCTGCTTCAATTAACTGCTGCAACTGAGAGGCATTTACGTGAAATACATCGGGAAGATCATTGGAGGAAATCGCCAGATTGAGCTTGGTATCGTACTCATCGCTGACCCAGTCCGTTACGACACTGATGTTGTATTTTTCTTTGTAGCGTCCGATCCAGACGTTATTGGTAATATCATCGCCCTCCGGATATTTTGCGGAAGCGTATTCAGAAGTTACCGTGTGAATGGTTACCGGTTCCTTGAAGGCGCTAAAGGAAGGATCGGAAGGGTCAACCTCAATGGAGCCGGCTGCTTCATTGTTGCCGGCTGCTTCTCCCGACGGGCTATTGCTTTCATTGCCGCTGCCGCTGCATGCCGCCAGTACAAAGACCATACAAAATGTCAGGATCACAACTGTAAATTTCTTGACCATACATCTACCCCCATTAATCTTGTAGTTAAAGAGTAACTTGCACCACTTATTCTAAACGAGGCGGTATTGAAGCGTAATCAATTATATTGACGGGAACCCGTTACTTTTTTGACTTGATGCTGCTGAAACGGTTGTATAGTGCACTTATTTTACAGATTCGTTTTTTATTTTTTACTTTTTGCGATCAGCAGAAATACCGCGTTCAATCTGAATAGCTGCAGCAGTCCTCGTCTTAATAAGGTGGGGACTGCTTGTGGGATACAGGAAAAATCAGTAAAATGTCAAAGAGGTTATCTGAAGTATATTGTGTGAAATGCCATTAGCTGGGATGATAAAGGTTGCCTGGGGATTATGATCTGCTCTACAGAATGGATGTCAGGAGGAATAGAGTTGAGCAAATACTTGCTGAAGCTGCTTGCATATAGTCTGGTGCTGGGCATTCTGCCTACGATCATTATCGGCTTTGCCTCCTATTCTACAGCTTCAAGGGATATGGAGACGAAGGTCAAGGAAATGAATATGCAGTGGCTGGATCAGACGCAGATGCGCGTCGAGCAGATTCTCAGAACGACAGAGAAATCGGCTACCCAGTTTGCCAACTCCTCGCTTGTCAGGGAATCCATGAGCAGCCCGTTATCTTCATATAACTTTGAGGCCGTCCGCCAGCTAACCAAGGAACTGTATAACCTGCAGTCAAGTGATGCCATTATTACGCAGGCCTACCTGGTCAGCCTGGAGCAGAACTGGGCGCTGGGCCTGAATGTTATGAAGCCGCTGGATCAGCTGGATAACTATCAGGAATTTCTGGAGAATGCCAGACAGCCCAAAAGCATCTTCTGGTATACGGGGGTGTCGGCTCCCGGAACAGAAGATTTATACGAACCTGTGAAAACGATTACATTAGTGCATAAAATCCCGATTCTGCCGCGGACCAATGAACCGCAGGGACTGCTGGTCGTGAGCATTGTTTTATCGGAAATCCAGGATGTCATGCAGTTATCCTCCAACGTATCCAGCCGGAATTATATTTTGGACCGGACGGGTGCAGATATTCTGGCTGCAGGACCGGATAAGACCAGATATGAAGCGATAAACAGCGAGGTGCTTGACCGGCTGGCCTCCGATACGGAACGGCAATCAGGAATACTGAATACCCGGCTGGACGGAAAAGAAGCAGCTGTCATGTACCGTTCCTCAGGCTATAACAGCTGGACCTATATATCGGTAGTAGATATTGGAGAGATCAAAAAGGATACGCAGAAAATAGCCGGATTCACCATTCTGGTATGTCTGACTATCCTGCTGATTGTTGTTACTATAGCTCTGTATGGAAGCCGCAGAATGTATCTGCCTATCCGTAATCTGCTGAAGGTGGCGCGGACCTACGGGGATTCCGATTCAGACCCGCGCACCCCGCGCAGCCGGGATGATCTTGAATACATCAAGTCGAGTTTTCAGTCCCTTGCCGGATCACGGGACCAGCTGGAGAAGCAGATGATGGGCCAGACCAGCCATCTGAAGGAATACTTCGTATTAAAGCTGTTTACAGGACAGATCAGCGAAAACGACTATTTATTCCGCTCAGATAAATACGGCTTTCCTGAAGGCTGGAGGAGCCTCGGGGTGCTTGCCCTGCAGATTGATAATCTGCAGGAGACCCGCTGCCGGGAAGAGGACCGTGAGCTGCTGCTCTATGCGGTCAGCAATATTGCCCAGGAGGTGCTTCCTGCCTCGCTCCGTTTTCCGCCGATTACGCTGAACGGTTCTCAGGTTACGCTGATTGCTACAGATAAAGAAGACAGGGAGGCGGTTAGAAAGATTCTGTATGAGGCTGCAGAGTGTATCAAGCTAAATGCCGAGAAGGTGCTGCAGATTAAGGTGAGCATCGGGATCAGCAATCCGTATGCCCGGCTCACAGATACCGTCCATGCCTACGCGGAAAGCCTCAATGCCCTGAAGGCGCGGATCAGCCTGGGGCCGGAAATGATCATTCATTACGGCGATACCGGCAACCATGCAGCAGATAGTCATTATGAATACTCTCATCTGAAAATTCTGGAGGACCGGGTAATCTACGCCATTAAGGAAATGCAGCCGGACAGCGCTTCTGAGCTGCTGGGCCAGTATATGGACACTCTTGTCCATAAGGACCGCCCGCTGTATGAACACCAGACCATGCTGCTGCAGCTGGCTTCAGGCATTCTGAGGATCGCCCAGGAGCAGGGGATTCCGGTTAAGCAGGTGCTGGATGGGGAGAGCAGCCTGAGAACCATTTTTCAGCTGCAGACCCGGGAGGAGATTATTCACTGGTTTGAATCCAGACTGTTCAAGCCTATAATCCGGCTGCTGTCAGACAGCTCCAAAATCCAGTACGTTAAAATTGCCGACAGGCTGGTGAACCTGATTCATGAGCAGTACGATCAGGATATTACACTGGAGATGTACTCGAAGCTGCTGAGTTATCATCCGGTGTACCTGAGCCGTATTTTCAAGCGGGAGATTGGAGTCTCTTTCAGCGATTATCTGACAGACTACCGGATGAAGATGGCCAAGGAGATGCTGGAGACGACGGATATGAGGATAGCGGAAATCAGCGAGAAAATAAAATACAAAAATATCAGCTCCTTTATCCGCAGCTACAAGAAAACCTATCAGATTACCCCGGGCCAATACCGGGAGAATATGATGAATGGAGTCCAGGAATGAAAAAAAATCTCTGCCGTGGTGCAGCTATCCTGATGTTGACGGCTGTTCTTGCCGGCTGCGGACCTGTGGACGGAAGCAGCAGGATATCCTCCGGTCCGGCTCCCTTCCATCTGTCTATAGGTGCCACCCTGATCGGTGAGCTGCCGCCCAACAATAATGCAGTAGAGCAGGCAATCGAAGCTTATACGAATACCGAGCTGCAGATTGACTGGATTCCGATGTCTGCTTATGACGATAAGCTGAGGCTGATGATTGCTGCCGGCGAGCTCCCCAAGCTGGTTAAGCTGGGCTATACACCGGACTATATAAGTACGATCAAAGCCGGCCAATTCTGGGAGCTGGGCCCTCTGCTGAAGGATTATCCCCATTTATCGGTGCTTGACAGCGAATATTACAGCAATATCTCGGTGGAAGGGCGGATCTATGGCATCCCCATTGTCCGTGATCTCGGCCGGGCGACCATCCAGTACCGCAAGGACTGGTTCGATAAGCTGGGCCTGAAGGTGCCGGTTACGCTGGAGGACTGGTACACTGTCGTACGCGCCATGACCTTGGAGGACCCGGACGGAAACGGAAAGCAGGACACTTACGGCATGGTGCTGGATAAAAGATACAACCAGGATGCCAGTTCGATGCTGACCCGGATTTCCGTCTCCCAGGGCGGGCCGAACAAGTGGCTGGTGGAGGACGGGAAGTTTATCCCCGAATTCCTGACCGGGCCCTTTTATGAAACCATGCAATTATTCAGAAGACTGTACGCGGAGAAGCTGATTAATTCTGATTTTGTAGTTATCGATAATAATGAAGCGTCTAAAATATATGATTCGGGACGTGCGGGCATTCAGATTTCCGGAGGTAACGCCCAGAGCTGGATGGATAAATTAATCAAGACAGTGCCGGACGCGAAGGTGGATGTAGTCTTTCTTGCCGGACCAGCAGGCAGCCGTCTGCCGGGTGAACCGGGCAATGCCGGATTCTTCGCAGTTCCCAGGGATTCTGTAAAAACACTGGAGGAGGTCAGGCAGATCCTCGAATTTCTCGACAAGCTGTTTGAGCCTCCGATGCAGACCGTCATTACAAGAGGAATTGAAGACCGGCATTGGTCTGACCAGGGAGATTATGCCGAAATTACGGACCGCACGCTGGATCTGAGAGAGGTGAAGCCGTACAGGGATCTGCTGCCCAATCTCGCAGAGTATCAGCGCTCCATCAAGCCGGTCCGTCAGCCTGAGCTGTACCAGAAGAATCAGCAGATCGGCAAAATGAACAGGGAATATACCGTAGACAATCCGGCCCTGACACTGGAGTCGGACACCTATAGAGAAAGAGGCAAGGAGCTGGAGACTATTATTCTGGATGCCGAGACCAAATTTATAATGGGCATGATTGATGAGGAGGGCTGGCAGGCGGAGCTGGCAAAGTGGAAGGCGGCAGGCGGCATTCAAATGTGTCTTGAATACGAGCTGGCCTACAGCAGCAGGGCGGCGGAATAACCGGCGGGTTGAGATCACAGATCTCACCCGTTTTTTTTGTTTATAGACGCTTTAACCATGGTTGCCTGGAGTCAACGGTAAAGGATATCTGAAGGTTATTGGGGGATTCGGAATCCCCGGAAAGCCTTATGGACAGCGGCCGGACAGCCGCAGCGGTCAACAGGTTGCCCCAGCCTTATAGCCGGTTACGGCAAACTGAAATAAGATGGGGCCAGAAACCAAACAGGACTATAAGGAGGTTACAAAAGGTGAAGCAGAATGTCTCAACTTCTGCAGGAATGCCCGGCATCAAAGCCCCCAGAGGCAAGGCGGGTACCCTGCTGCGGGATATTATCCGGGACAAGTGGCTGTATCTGATGCTGCTGCCCGGTGTCATCTATTTCATTATTTTTAAGTATGTCCCGATGTACGGGGTATCGATGGCTTTTATGGATTATAAGCCGTATACCGGTTTTCTGGGCAGCCCGTGGGTAGGCTTCAAGCATTTTGAACGGTTTTTCTCGGAGCCGCAGTTCGGCATGCTGTTCCGCAATACGGTTATTCTGGCGGTTTACAATCTGGTGTTCTTTTTCCCGATGCCGATTATCCTCTCCCTTATGCTTAATGAGGTAAGAAGAGCCAAATTCAAAAATTTCGTGCAGACTCTGATCTACATTCCGCACTTTGTCTCCTGGGTCGTGGTTGTCGGGATCTTTTATATTCTGCTAACAACGGAGAATGGCATTTTGAATGAGCTGCTTTACCGGATTACCGGCGAAAAAATAGCCTTCCTGCTGGAAGCGGAATGGTTCCGGACGATGATTATCACCCAATCGATCTGGAAGGAAATCGGCTGGGGTACGGTTATTTTTCTGGCTGCCCTGGCCGGTGTCGATCTGCAGCAGTATGAAGCAGCCCGGATTGACGGAGCCAGCCGCTGGCGCCAGCTGTGGCATATCACATTGCCTGCGATACGCAGTACAATCATCATCCTGTTTATTCTGCGGCTGGGCAACTTCCTGGACTCCGGGTTTGAGCATATATTCCTGATGATTACACCGACCAACCGCGAGGTGGGGGAAGTATTCGATACCTACGTGTATACCAAAGGGATGACCCAGGCCCAGTACAGCTACAGTGCGGCGGTCGGATTGTTCAAATCGGCAGTAGGGCTGGTGCTGGTATTAGGGTCCAACTGGCTGGCCAAAAAATTCGGAGAAGAAGGGGTCTACTGAACCCGCTGGATGAACAAGGAACGGAGGAGGAGTATTCTACTATGCTTCAAGATAAAACCATCGGTAACCGGATTTTTGACATTATCAATTACACACTGTTAATTCTGATCGCTCTGGTCTGCGTGCTGCCCTTTGTATATGTGCTGGCGGTTTCCTTTACCAGTCCGGCGGAGGTCGCCAGAGGCGGGTTAATTCTGTGGCCGAAGGAATGGTCACTGGCCTCGTACCGGTATATCTTCTCAACGGATACGCTGTTCCGCAGCATGCTGGTATCCATCTACATTACGGTAGTGGGGACTTTCATCAACCTGCTGTTCACTTCACTTATGGCCTATCCGCTGGCAAAAGCAACACTCAGAGGCCGCCAGTTTATTCTGCTTGCTGTACTGTTCACCATGCTGTTCGGCGGGGGCATGATTCCTACATACTTCGTAGTCAAGGCGATGGGGCTGACGAACAGCCTGTGGTCGCTGATGATCCCGAATGCGATCAGTGCCTTTAACCTGATTGTGCTTAAAAATTTCTTTCAGCAGATTCCTGACGGCCTGGAGGATTCGGCTCGGATCGACGGCTGCACCGATGTTGGCGTGCTGTTCCGGATTGTGCTTCCGCTCTCGATGCCGGCGATGGCTACCTTTGGCCTGTTTTATGCGGTCGGTCACTGGAACCAGTTCTTCAGCGCCATTCTGTATATCAACGACAGCCGGCTGTACCCGATTCAGGTGCTGCTCCGCCAGATCGTTATTTTAGCGCAGGGCAGCATAGGTGACACCTCGATTGACAACATAGAGATTCAGCCGCTGACCATACGGATGGCCGTCATCGTGTTTGCTACCGTTCCTATTCTGCTGGTCTATCCGTTCCTCCAGAAGCATTTTGCCAAAGGGGTAATGCTCGGATCGGTTAAGGGCTAAGTATGCTTGAAAGGCAATGAACAGGCTATGAATGCCTGTAGCTCCTGATTAAACGGGCGTTACAGGCTTACCATAGAAATTTCTACAACCGGAGGGGTTAGGTTAATGAAGAAAAGAATGGCGTTACTAATGGGAGGCGCGTTACTGGCCACATCTGTATTGTCGGCATGCGGCAGCAATAATGAGCAGAATGCGGCGGGCGGCAATACGGACGCGGCTAAGGGTAACACAAATGCACCTGCTG
The DNA here is from genome assembly GCF_058313675.1 of Paenibacillus sp. fava2. Lineage (NCBI taxonomy): Bacteria > Bacillati > Bacillota > Bacilli > Caryophanales > Paenibacillaceae > Paenibacillus > Paenibacillus sp. fava2. The sequence continues at coordinate 1,837,035 of NZ_CM177755.1, forward strand.
TGGAGGACACTTCACCGCTGGAGCTGTCCATTGCCGTACACCAGGCCGCTGAGGCGCCTGCCAAGGGAAATCCGATGGAGCAGGCGATTGAGAAATATACAAATACCAAGCTCAGCTTCCAGTGGATTCCGAATTCGGGCTATGACGAAAAAATTAATGTCATGATTGCCTCGGGAGAGCTTCCCAAGATCCTGAAGGTCAGCTATGTTCCAACCATTATCAGTGCCATGCAGGCTGATGTGTTCTGGGAGATTGGGCCTTATCTGAAGGATTATCCGAACCTCGCCGCCCAGCCTGAGACTTACTATAACAATATTAAAGTTGACGGAAAGCTATACGGACTGCCGGTATTCCGCAGTGTAGGCCGCGCTGTTCTGCAGTACCGCAAGGACTGGTTCGATGAATCCGGCCAGAAGGTTCCGAAGACGCTGGATGAGTGGTATAACGTGCTGAAGGCTGTAGCGGAGAATGACCCGGACAAGAACGGGAAGAAGGATACCTACGGAATCATGCTGGATAAGAACTACAATCAGGGTGTGGCTTCGACCTTAACCAGATTTTCTGTTATGCAGGGTGGTCCGAATAAATGGGAGGCAGATGAACAGGGAAACTTCACTCCTGAGTTCATGACCGATGTATTTAACGATACGCTGGATTTATTCAGACGGCTGTATGCCGAGAAGCTGATCAATCAGGATTTTGCTGTAACGGATGCCCAGACCATCGATAAGGCATATGAAGCAGGCCGGGTAGCTATGCGCATCTCCGGAGGCAATGCCCAGTCCATGCAGACCAATCTGGTGAAGGTCGTGCCTTCCGCCGTTATGGATGTGGTTGCACTTGAAGGGCCGGGCGGAATCCGGGTTCCTGCCGAGAGCGGAAATGCCGGAATACTGGCATTGCCGAAGTCCTCTGTTCAGGATGAAGCGGAAATGAAACGGGTCATGACGTTCCTCGATCAGCTGCTCGACAAGGAAATGGTCAATCTGATCAATAAAGGGATCGAAGGGACGCATTATTCAGTAGAAGGCGATCATACCCTTCCGCTGGATAAGGATGCCGATGCCAAGGAAGTGAAGCCTTACCGGGATACCCTGCTTCAGCGCGGAGAGTCCTATAACATGGATAAGCCGATGAAGCAGACAGAGCTGTTCCAGAAGAACAATAAAATCGTATCAGACAATGAACAATATGTGGTATCCAATCCTGCCCTTACGCTGATCTCAAATACCTATACAGAGCGTGGAAGCGAGCTTGAGCAGATGATTACGGACGCGGAAACCAAGTATATCATGGGCAAAATTGATGAAGCAGGCTGGAACGCCGAAATTGAGAAATGGAAGCAGGCCGGCGGCAGCAGCCTGATGGAAGAGTATAAGGAAGCTTATCTGAAAAACAAATAAGATTTGCCGGCTGGAGTAGAACCGTCTTATGAACCTGGAAAGGAAGTAAGGCGGTTTTTTTAGAGTAAAGATGAAAGCGCTTAGATGAATGCAGGTTTATCATTTTTAAAACAAGGAGGACACACATGTACAAGCAGACGAAAAAAGCCTTGAGCCAGCTCATGGTACTTGTGATGCTGGTAACGGCTGTGTTGGGCCTGCAGCCTGCCCCCGCAGAGGCGGAGGGCAATGCACAGGGCGGCCAGATCGAGGTATGGGACTTCGGAGGCGTACAGGCAGCGGGAGATTCCTATATCAATCACATTACAGTGAATACCCTTAACGGATTAGGCTCCTTTATCGGGGCCGGCTGGTTCAGGGAGAATACCGCGTTCGGCGACTTAACGGTAATGACCCCAGCCGGGGGCGGTTACCACAGACTATATTATTACGACGGTGAAGGGAACGGCGCATTATCCTACGGCAAGCCGACCACCAAGACCTTCAGCGACGGCTATGCGAGCAAGGGCTCTGTCTATTCCGCCGGCAACGGGGATGCTTCAGCCAAATACATCCGACTGGAGAATGTGGAAGCCGGGGACAAGATCACGGTATACGGCTTTGTTACCAACGGGTCCGGGCCGGCAACCGTTAATTTTGCCCTGACCAGCAGCACCACCGGTGAAGTGGTGAGCAGAAGCACCGACTCGTTTACTTCAGCGGGGCAGATCCTTGAATATCATGCACTGGACTCGGGAACCTTGCAGCTGTTTTATTCGGAGTCAGGAAGCTATAAACCTAATGTGGCCCGCATTACCAGAACACCGGGTGTTACAGTCTCCGGTACGCTGAGCCTGAATGGGCACGCGCTTTCCGGTCATTCCATTGTTTTTCAGAATCAGTCCACCGGGGAGCTGCTGCCGGTTGAGCTTGCTGCTGACGGCACTTACACGGCCGCTCTTACAGCAGGCTACACCTATACCGCCGTTCTCCGGGGCGTCAGCTCTGAGTATGCCATTTCGGACACCTCCAAGACAGTAGCCGTTACGCTTGCTGATCTGGGCAGCGGTATTAAGAATGTCAAATTAGATGTGGTTAAAAGCTCCATGGCGAAGCTCAGCGGTATCCTTAGCGGATTTGAGTCCGGCTACAGCCTCAATAGTCTGAAGCTTAATCTGGTTCCGCCCCAGGGGAGTCTTGCTCCGGTTGTAGAAGCTGCGCTGGATACAGCAGCGCTGACGTACTCGGCAGATCTCCGTGCCGGAGAGCGCTATACCTTGACCCTATCCGGCGTGAACGATTACGTGCTTACCAGCGAAGCGGATGTTAACATCAGCGCGGATACTATGCGGCCTCTCACGGTTGCGAAGGCAGCGGTTTATGATGCAACCGGTGCTTTTACCGGATTGCCGTCCGGGGTCACCGTCAGCAGTCTCCAATTTACGAATCTAAATGACGGGTACAGCTATACCGGAAACGTTACGGGCGGCGGTTATTCAGCCAAGCTGAGGGATGGCGCTTATGCAGTGACCGCCGTTTGCTCTGACCCTGCCTACACAACTGCAGGACACACCGTTATTAAGGGAAGCGGCGCGGTAAAGGATCTCAAATTCTCAACCTCCAAGGCTCCGGCCGTTCTTCCGCTGGTTCAGGATCTGTATGTGGGTGACAGCACCAAGGAGCATAATTTCGGCTCAGTCAGGGAAGCACTGGCAGCAGCCGCGAGAATGAATCCTTCCAGCGAGGCTGAGCGGATTACGATCCATATTGCCCCCGGCACTTACCGGGCACAGCTGAAAATCGCCACTCCTTACATCAGCCTCGTCAATGCCGATCCGGGTAAGGAGGTTATAATCACCTGGTACTACGGGGTTGGATACGATTATTACAGCGCAGGGCCGGATGGACTGTACAATGAGGACCGGGCTTTTGATAAATACCTGAAGGGCAATCCGGGCAGCTTCAAATGGGGTGCCACCGTGTTTGTTACGGGTGCTGCAACCGGCTTCAGGGCAGAGAACATCGTGTTTGAGAATTCTTTTAACAAGTACATTACTGAGGAGGAGCTGGAGGACGGAGTTGAGGTCACAACGATCAACACGCCTACCAATCTGACTCCAAGAACAGCTTCCCTGGACGCCAGATCGAGAGGGGCAACAGAACGGGCGGCTGCCATCGCGGTCGAAGCCGATCAGGCAGAATTTTATAAATGCTCCTTTTTGTCCAACCAGGATACGCTGTTCACGGGCAACACCCGCCAGTATTACAAGGACAGCTTCATAGAAGGCAACACCGACTATATTTTCGGCTCGGGCAACGTTGTATTCGATAACAGCACGCTTAACTTCACAGGCTACAGCGACCAGGATTCGGGGGGCCATATTACAGCAGCCAAGCCTTCTTCCGCAGCTGATCCGTCCTTTCACGGCTATCTGTTCAGGGACAGCACAGTCACTGGCAGCTCTACTAATAACTACAAGGCATCCGGGGATTTCGGGAGACCGTGGGGGCAGGATGCCAAGGTGACCTTTCTGGATACCAGACTGGAGAACAGCTCTATCATCTATCCGGAGGGCTGGGCCGGCATGGGCGGCTCCGTTCCGGAAAAGGCAGATTTCTATGAATACAACACGACCTATAACGGCGTGCCGGTAGACACCTCTGCGAGAAAAGGGAAGTTGCTTAGCGCAGCATCGGCTGTGGTTGATGTGACCAAATATTTTGGCGCTGACTGGGTGCCTCACTATTATGAGCCGGGTACTTTGACACCGCCTGTGCTGCAGGCTGACTCCGTCAGCGAATCCCGGGCTGTTATCAGCTGGCAGGGTGCTGTCAGCAGCATCGGCTCCATCCTATATGAGGTATATCAGGATGGCCGCAAGGTCGCCACAACAACTGAAGCCACTTATGCGGCGGATCATCTGGCCCCGCTGACAAGCTATACCTTTAAGGTCAATGCCGTCAACACTGCCGGAAATACGGCGGAAAGTAATGCTGTAGAGATTACTACCGCCGAGCAGGGACTGCCTGCAGCACCGGTCATAACGGCTGAACCCGGCGATGGGAATGCAACGATCTCCTGGTCCACAGTAACAGGCGCTACCTACTATACCGTCAAAGGCAGGTCTGTAGGCAGTGACAGATACGACATGCTGCATACGGTTAGCCCGGCAACGGTTACCTCATATACCTATTCGGAGTTAACCAACGGAACAGCCTATCATTTTGTTGTCTCCGCTTCCAATGAGCACGGGGAAGGTCCGGATTCCAATGAAGCTGCGGTAACTCCGGGAACCGGAACTGCACCCGTTACTGTTATTAAACCGGAGGATTTCACCGGCTATGACATCGGCAGTCCCGGCACACCGGGCTCATCAAGCTTTGATGAGGATACCAACCTGTTCACGCTGACCGGTTCAGGAACGGGAATTAATAAGAATGCTACCGGACTGGATCAGTTTTATATGAAGGCAGTCAAGGTCAAGGGAGATTATACGATCAGCGCCAAAGCGGTCTACAGTGAAGGCCAGCTGGGGGCGATGAGCTTAACACTCAGAGAGAGCCTGGACCCGAACAGCTATCATTACACACAGGCGGCTACCGCTACAGGCGGACGAAAAATGTTCCGGTACAGCGGCTCCTCCAACGGCTCCAATTCCGTGATGCCGGTGAAGGGAACAGCCTACCTGCAGATCACCAAAACCGGCGACAAAATCCTCTCGATCGTCAGTACCCTGCCGATTCCGGCTAATCCGGTTGCTTCGGAGACGCTTGCGGTCAGTACAGCTACTGCCAGCCAGCTGGGCCTGGATGAGAACGGGAATCCCAAGGAGCTGTACGTGGGGCTGATGGTGAATGCCGCCAATGCATCTTCTTCCCTTAAGGCTGTATTCGAGGATGTCAAAATTGTGATGGCCGATGGAACCGTGCTGTTTGATGCCAACGCCGGCAAGCCGGTCGCGCCGAAGAATGTCCAGGCCAAGCCTTATAATGCAGGTGCCGGCATTACCTGGGATGCGTTAAATACAGCCACTTCCTATACGGTACAACAAAGCACAAGCCCGGAAGGGCCGTTTACAAAAGCGCTGACCGTTGGGGGCTCTGTATACGAAGCTTTCGTTACAGGGCTGGAAAATGACAGAACCTACTATTTTGCCGTAACTGCAAAGAATGCCAGCGGGGAAAGCGTGCCGTCACAGGTGGTAAGTGTCTCGCCTGCTGCTTCAGCGGATATGCCTCCGGTTCTAACGATGACTTCGGCTGAGCCGGCCGCCCGGGTATTCAGTGCTCTGCTGCCGCTAAGCGGGACCGTGGATAAGGAGAGCATCCTGACAATCAGAAATAACGGAATTCCAGAAAAGCTGAACGGGACGGAAGAGCAATTACTTTTACACAAAGGGGATACGTTCAGTGCGAAGCTGATTCTGGTGCCGGGACTGAATGAAATTGAAATCAAGGCCACCGATACGTACGGCAATGAAACCGTTATTAAGTATACCGTCACTTATACGTATAGAGCGGGCAGCATTGGCTTTTATGATGCAGAGGGGCAAACCGTTACTGTGCTCGAAGCAGGCAAGGAAATTTGGATACAGGCAGAAGCTGAAAATTATATCGCTGACACCAAAGATGTCCTGCTGTTTATCGGCCTGTATGACGAACATAACAACCTGATCAAATTCATCAGTACGGCTGAGACCCTGTACAGTGGTGAGACGGATACCCTATACGCCCGGCTGAGGCTTCCTGATGATGTGGACGGCTATACGCTCAAAGCCTTTGTCTGGGACAACATGACTGACATGCAGCCTGTTTCTGAAGTTATTGAATTGAAGCCTAATTAATCCGCAGGGAGGATAAATATGAAGAAACGGATAGTTTCAACTGCGCTTTGTGGGCTGCTGGGCCTTTCTTTTCTGGCTGATGCAATGCCTGCTTATGCAGACCAGGCACCGGCGGCGATACCGGCGTTTCCGGGTGCTGAAGGCGGCGGGATGTATGCCAGCGGCGGCCGGGGGTATGACGTGTATGAGGTGACCAATCTGAATGATTCCGGTCCCGGCTCGTTAAGAGACGCGATCAGCGGAGATAACAGAATGATTGTGTTCCGCGTGTCAGGAACGATTCAGCTATCCAGCTCGCTCAGCTTTAACAACCGAAAGAATATTACCGTTGCCGGACAGACAGCTCCGGGAGACGGGATTTGCATTGCCGGGCACAATACGGACGTAAGCAATGCCCGCAATATTATTGTCCGGTATTTGAGATTCAGGCCCGGTTCATCCAATATCTCCAGCGAGCCGGATGCGCTGGGAGGCCGGGGCTCGAGCTATATCATGATAGATCATGTCTCGGCCGGCTGGTCTACAGACGAATCTCTGTCCTTTTATGATAATACTAATATGACAGTGCAATGGAGCATTATCAGCGAAAGCCTTACTTTATCAGGGCATGTAAAAGGAAAACACGGGTACGGCGGGATCTGGGGCGGCAATGCGACAACCTTCCACCACAATCTGCTTACCAGCCATACCAGCAGAATGCCGAGAATCGCAAACGGAGATATGACGATGTCCAATAATGTGATCTACAACTGGGGATTCAACAGCAGCTATGGCGGGACGACTGCCATGAAGTTCAACGTAGTGAATAATTACTACAAGCCGGGGCCATCCACACTCCAGTCTGTAAAAGGAAGAATCGTTAATCCGGGGGACGGCGAGTTTTTTGTGGGCGGCAATTACATGTACGGCAGTCCGGAGATCAGCGCGGACAACAGCAAGGGGATTCAGAATGCAATCCCCGCCACGGTTATCTCAAAGGCCCCGTTTCAGAATGACAGCTATACAACCGTAAAAATCACGGATGCCGAGCAGGCATACAATGATGTGCTTAACATGGCTGGTGCGGTGCTGCCAAGAAGAGATGCCGCAGACGCCCGGGCCGTGCAGGATGTAATAGACGGAACCGGCCGGACGATCAACCGGGAATATGAGGTGGGCGGTTACCCGGAATTACGATCCGCAGAGGCTCCGCTGGACAGCGATCATGACGGCATGCCGGATGCCTGGGAAGAGGCTAATGGCCTGAATAAGCTGGACAAAGCGGACGGCAAAGCCATCAGTCCGAACGGGTACAGCAATCTGGAAAATTATCTGAACAGTCTGACAGATATGACCCATGCTGCAGACAATCCTGTGGTCAAGCTGAAATCACCGGTGTATAACGCTTTGTTTGCCGAGGGCGGAGCCATCCAAATCGATGCAGAGGCTGTAGACAAGGATGGAATTGCCAAGGTGCAATTTTACAGCAATGATGTGCTGCTGGGGGAAGTAAAGAAGGCCCCGTACAGCTTCTCTTTGGACAATGTGGAGGACGGCACTTATTTTATCTCGGCGCGTGCCTACGATACGAAGGGAAATGCAACCCAGTCCACCTCCCTGCCGGTTCATGTCAACGGTCCCGGGGTGAGTTCGGGCTGGACCTCTGCGGATATCGGCAATACGCCGGTGAAGGGCAGTGGGAGCCTGGACGGCTCCGGTACGCTGACTGTGAAAGGGTCCGGAAAAATCACCGGCCGCAATGACAGCTTCCATTATGTATATCAGCAGGTCAGCGGCAATGCTTCCTTAACCGCCAGACTGGATTCCATTGCCCTGCTGGACAACAACGCCATTTCGGGCCTGATGATCCGGGACAGCCTGGAGCCGGACGCGGCTGCAGCGGTGATCAGCACCTCCATCGTGAAGGCAGACCGGGATGAGCTTGGAAACGGTGATAAGGATGATACATTCTACGCCACCTACTTCTCATCGCGGATGAACAAAGGAGAGACAATCCGCACACTGAACAATGCCGATTATCCGCAGGATTATTTGCCGGCCTTAACCGATAACACCCTGCCGATCTGGCTGAAGCTGGAGCGTGTAGGGGATACCATTGTTGCTTTTACCTCCTATGACGGTGAGCATTGGAAAGAGCTGTTCAGGGATACCTTTGCTATGGATAAGGAGGCTTATATCGGATTTGCCGTCGACGGGACCCAGCCTGCGATTGGGGATAAATACTACAACACGGCTAAATTCTCGAATGTGCAGCTCAGCAGCTCCTTTACGGTAACGGATATCAAGCTTACAGATGCCTTGGGAAATCAGGCAACGGAGCTGGCTCCGGGGCTGACCGCAGTAGCCGCAGTTACCGTTGAACGGAATTCCATTGCTGCCCCGGAGGGGGTCATTGTAGTCCAGCTGTGTGACGCTGAGGGCAATGTCCTATCCTCGTCTTATGTGAAGTCAGCCTTTGGGGTGAACGGGACCAAGACTGTAAAAGCCATGTTCAGCACTCCCCTGCATCTTACAGGGCTGCAGATAAAGGCTTATGTGGTCAATAATGTGCAAGAAGGGCAGCTCATTTCCAACGAGAAGTCCGTGCAGTTAGGAGGAGGCTTATGAACAAGAGGTGCTTCAGAGCATGTATAGCATGGATCATATTCTCATTGCTGGTGCTTCCATTCGGCAGTGCCGGTGTATCGGCAGCTGCAGCCTTAACGGCTAGCCTGGAGGTAGATCATAATACAGCAGCAATCAAGGTTACCAGTACAGCCAATGAGCAGGACACAGTAACGGTATTGATTATGCAAAAGCAGACCGGGTCCATCGCCTATATGGATCAGGCTGAGCTTAAAAACGGACAGCACACCTTCCAGACCGTGCTTTCAAAGGGAGAGTATTACGGGTCCGTGAGCTCGGCCGGCAGCGGGAAGGCAGAGCTGCAGGCTTTCATGGTTGAGCATACCGAGACGATAACGGGCTTCAGGCCCTTGCAGGCTATTACAGTTGCCAAAGGCGGGAAGCTTGTACTGCCCGGCTCCGTAGTTGCTGTATTCGACAGCGGGGCTAACCGGGAGGTAGGGGTGAAATGGTCCGGAGTGCCGGATACCGGTACAGCCGGCCAATTCACGGTTACCGGTAATGTGAACGGAAGCCTGCAAACGGTGGAGCTGGTGGTAAAGGTCGGCGGCGGGACAGCGCCGACTCCAACTCCAACACCAACATCAACACCGGCGCCAACCGTCACACCTGCTGCGACAGCGCCACCTGTACCAGGGGGGCAACCCAGCGCAGCAACAGCGACACCGAAGCCATCGCCATCGGCAGGCAGCTCTGCTATCACGCTGACTGCGGTGCTTGATCCGGCAACGGCTGTCGCGAAGGCAGAGGTCTCTGCAGCAGCCGTCAGCACAGCCTTGTCCATGGCGGCAGCGGATGCTAGAGGAATCAGAACGGTGGAGATCATTATAACGCAGGCAGAAGGAGCCAAGGCGTATGAGCCGGTGCTGCCGGCCAGCCTGTTTGCAGGAGATCCGAAGCAAGTGATCCGGCTGGTTACTCCGGTTGGAACCGCCCAGCTGCCCGGAAATATGTTCGAAGCTGCGCTTACAGCAGGCAGCTCCACTGTTTCCGTGGTTATCGGCTTAGCGGATGCGGCGGCAATAAATGACCCGTCGCTGAGAGAAAGCGCCAGCGGTAAACCGTTCATCGAGCTGACTGCGAAGGTTGACGGTGCAGCCGTTGAATGGAGCAACAAAAATGCACCGGTTACAGTATCTGTTCCATACACACCTAAGCAGGACGAACTTAACAGCAGTGAACATCTTGTAGTCTGGTATATTGATCCGGCGGGGAAGGCAGCCAAGATACCTAATACCAGATTTGACGCGGCGGCAGGGAGGGTAACCTTTAGTACCACGCACTTCAGCAAGTTTGCCGTTTCCTATGCATTCAAGACTTTTGCTGATGCTGCTAAATTTACATGGGCGCAGCAATCCATAGAAGCACTGGCCTCCAAAGGGGTGATCAACGGGATTTCGGATACGTCCTTTGCCCCCGAAGCGAACATCACCCGGGCGGATTTCCTGGTTATTTTGGTAAGAGGTCTGGGACTTACAGCCAGCTTCAATGATAACTTCAGCGATGTTAGTCCTGCGAAATACTACTATGAAGCGCTGGGGATTGCCAGGGAGCTGGGGATCACGGGCGGAGCGGGCAATAACCTCTTTAAGCCGGATACGCCGATCTCCCGCCAGGAGCTGATGGTGCTCGGCAGCAGGGCTCTTTCGCTTAGCGGGGCGGCAATACCGGCAGGCAGCGCTGACGATATCCGTAAGTTTAGCGACCGGGCCGGGCTTGCCGCTTATGCGGTGGAGGATGTGGCTGCGATGGTAAAAGAGGGAATCGTCAGCGGAAGCGGAAGCAAGCTCAATCCTCACGCCAATGCGACCAGAGCAGAGGCTGCGGTTATTATGTACAGAATTATTAATAAGCTGTAACAGTATTATTCTTTATGGTGCGCCTCCCATGTGGAGGCGCTTTTTGTGCAGCCCTTTTTTATACCGTTAAAGATTTCTTTCCAAAAGGGTGCCAACCTGCTTTGCCATGACCTGCGGGGGATGCGGCATTCCGTTAATAATCCACCACTCAATAATCCCCACATAAGCGGTGCCTGTATATTGCAGCATCACATCTTCAAATATATCGGCATTTTTTCCGCTGTCCCTGTCGATTTCTTCATTGAACCCCTTCATGACATATTCAAGCAGCCGGGCTCTGAAGGTAGGGGCGCCTTTGCTTGCCAGCATGGTCGAGAAGAATAAATAGTTTTTTTCGAAGTATTCAAAAAAAGGTGTGAGCCCGTTGCTCCAATCCAGCCTGCATGCCCATTCATCCATCTCGCTTAATTCATCCATATGGGATTCTATCAGTTTATCCAAAAGATCATATTTATCCTGATAGTGAAGATAGATGGTGCCCCGGTTCAGGTTTGCCCTGTCAGCGATGTCCTGGATAGTAATTTCATCAAAGCTTTTTTCGCCCATTAGCTCAAGAACCGCTTTTTTTAAAGCCTCTTGTGTTTTAACAATCCTCCGGTCCACTTTTGCCATACGATTTCCACCAAACCTTCTCAGTTAATTGACAATTCAAGCTGATGTGTTGAGATATCAACAGAATGCATGCTTTTAACCATTGAATCTGCACGTTGTAATTCTATAATAATAGACACGAGTTGTTTTAACAAATGTTTATGGTTATGCAGCTGCTGTTGGAATTAATTGTGACTACTTCTTTAGATTGTGAGGATGAATAAATGAACGCTGCATCAAGATTGACTAAACGAAATCCGTTACTGATTTTCATTCTAACGATAGGTGTGTTCGGTATACTCAATACCGAGATGGGCGTAATTGGCATATTGCCGTCCCTTGCTGAACGCTTTAATGTCAGTGTTACAGAAGCGGGGCTGCTGGTGAGTGTTTTTGCTCTGGGGATCGCTGTATCGGGTCCGGTCATGCCGCTGTTGTTCTCAGGTATAAACCGTAAAAAGGTCATGCTGCTGGTACTGGGAGTTTTCATTCTGGGTAATCTGGTCTCCCTGTTTACAACTAACTTTACTGTTTTATTAATAGCCAGAATTATACCAGCCTTATTCCATCCGATCTATTGTTCCTTGGCCTTTACAGTTGCAGCCTCCTCGGTAAGTAAAGAAGAAGCGCCCAAAGCTGTGTCAAAAATATTTATAGGCGTCTCTGCCGGGATGGTGGCAGGCGTTCCGATCGCAAGCTTTATCAATAGTACTCTTTCCTATGAAATGGCGATGGCCCTCTTTCCCCTGGTAAATATCCTTGTATTCATCGCTACCTTACTGTTTGTGCCCTCTCTGCCTGTCGGGGAACGGCTTTCTTATGGCACACAGTTCTCTGTTTTGAAACGGCCGCTCTTATGGGTTTCGATTGTTACGGTTATTTTACTGAACGCGTCTATATTTGGGGTGTACAGCTACCTCACCGAGTACCTGATCACAGTAACCCGTATGTCTTCCAATACTGTAAGCTTGACGTTATTCCTCTTCGGCGGAGCGAATATAATCGGAAATATTATTGCAGGAAGACTGCTTACCAGCCGGGCTGCTGCAACCGTAATCGTCTTTCCGCTGCTGCTTGCTGCTGTTTACGCCCTTCTTTTCTTTACCGGACCTATTGCTGTGCCGATGGCATTGACGACGGTCTTTTGGGGAATACTCGCCGGAGGGATTATGGCTAATCTGAATCAATATCTGATTATGTCGGCTGCTCCTGATGCGCCTGATTTTGCTAATGGATTATTCATATCTGCCTGTAATGTCGGAACGACTGTAGGTGCAGCTGCGGGCGGAGTCTTTATTTCTCAGATGGGTACACCCTATGTTATTTGGGTAGGCATACTATCCTTAATGCTCGGTTTTGTCACCATTCTATACCGCAGCTACATGCTTGCCCCTGCAAGACAGCTTTCAGGGCAAGGCTAATAAGGGAGAGTGAGCGGACCTCTTTTTTCAGCAAAAAAAATGAATCAACATTTATATGAATTCAGCCTCACTGTTCCTTTAAAGCTGTTGCCAAAAAACCGGACTTGGGTTTACATTACTACTGCGAGTATAAACGCCAAGAAGGAAGGTTGCTGCAGTATGACAGAATCCATTCAGGTATATAAAGCAACGGAGGACAAGGTAAAAATTATCGGAAGGACCCACTATTATAATGATGTGCTGTGGATGGCCCTCTCCGGCAGCGGCGTTGAGTTCACCTTTTACGGCCGCAAAGCGGAAATTACGCTGCAGGGGGATGCCATCGCCGCAACCGGCAATAACCTGGCCCGGATCGCTATCTGTGTAAACGGCGTGAGGGTAATTGATGACCAGATTAAACAGCCGTTGGTAACCTATACGGTGTTTGAAAGTGATACAGAGCAGGAAATCACGGTAACCGTCATCAAGCTGTCCGAGGCGGCCATGTCGACCGCTGGGATTAAGGCCATTACAGTCGATGCTGCGGACGGCATTAAGCCGGCCCCGGCCAGAGTACATAAGATCGAATTTATCGGCGATTCCATTACCTGCGGCTATGGTGTGGATGATGAGGACGGAACGCACCCTTTTACCACAGCTACTGAAGATGTAACCAAAGCTTATGCGTATCTGACCGCCCGGAGACTTCAGGCAGACTACAGCATGGTATCCTTCAGCGGATACGGGATTATCACAGGCTATACGGAAAATGACCAGAAGCTGACCACACATCTGCTTCCGGATTACTATGAAAAAGTGGGCAAATCCGAGGGCAGATTTAATAATACGCTTCTTCCCCAGGAGATTCCGTGGGATTTCAAGCGGTTTGTACCCGACCTGATCGTTATTAATCTGGGTACCAATGATGATTCCTATACCAAAGATGAAGCTGTGCGGCAAGCCGAGTATGCCCGGGAATATGCCGGATTTCTAAAAACGGTCAGAAGCTGCAACCCCCATGCGCATATCCTGTGTACGCTGGGAATTATGGGGGACAGGCTGTATCCTTATGTAGAGCAGGCGGTTAGCCGCTACACCGAAGAAACCGGCGACCGCAATCTATCGGCGATGAAATTTGAAGTACAGCAGGCTGCAGACGGTTATGCGTCCGACTTTCATCCGTCTCCGGTTACTCATCATAAAGCGGCTGATAAACTGGCTGCCCATATTAAAGAGCTTATGCAGCGGGAATAGCGGTTAAAAAATGCAACGGGAGAATGACATTCCGCTGCGGTTGCTGCACAGGGAATATCAGGAGCCGATCCATTACAGCCGGACTGGTGCCTGACAAGAAGAGAGGCCTGCGGAAACCGCAGGCCTCTTAAGGCATGAACAACTCCACATGGGCAATTTCCTCCAGAAGTACGCCGCGCAGGAGATTCCGTTACAGGGTCTCCTTGCCGCGGAAGCTGCTGCTCTGGAAGAAATACTGCATCAATGTCCGCATCTCACCGAAATGTCCGCCTTAGTGTTGTAAATAAAGCGGTTACGCCATGACAGCCTCGGGTCTTTTAACCTGAAGCGGCGGAGGGATCAGCCAGCCGTTCTTCTTGGTTAAGTGAAGCACCTTCAACCCAAGTGCTGCTTTGGTGAGGTGATATTTGCCGAACAAGGCGCCGACATCCTCACGGATGGATATTCCCATGGCCTGGCTGCAGGCAACCAATCCGGCTGCACTGTCTGCAGCAAGCTTGGCTGCAATCTCAGGATCCGTAAATCTTGCACCAACCGGGATGTCCTCCAGCTTGGCTTCAGGGCGCAGCGGCATAGCCGGTGCAGAAGCAAGGCCCTGTTCGGCCAATAGTGAGTCCAATTCGCTGATTTCCAGCTCCGCCTGATCAATCATAGACCCTAATATCTTCTTCAGATCATGATCACCGGCGTGATACATGTATGCCCGATAACAGGATAAAGCGCCTTTGGCTACTGTCGAGGCTGACCACACACTAAAAATCTCACCGTAATGCATCGGCTCGTCTTTGGGATTACCGCCTAAAATTCCTGTCATGATTATGCTCCTTTGTCGTTAAAGTTAAATATGGAACAACAAATAGCATGCCCGGAAATGTACAGAAATTGCAGAATTATTTATATGGAAATCCGGGCAAATAAAAAGCTGCTTTATTCCCGGAAGAGAATAAAGCAGCCAGGTTGTGCAAAAGCAGCCGCTCTTATTCTTTAATCAAAATCCTGAAGCTGAAGGGCTCGAGCTCAAGTCTGATCTCGCCATCATCCGCTTCGGCTAATTCTCCGGTCAGGGCATCCTTCCAGCTGCCCTCAAGCTTCTGGGCCAGGGCTGCCGGCTCTCCGGACGGATTCATCCAGACGGTACAATGATCTTCATCATTATAACGTTCGTAAATCAGCGGACGCTCCTGAGGGTTGTTCAGCAGGAACCCGAAGTCTCCTGTACGGAGAACCGGATGCTCTTTGCGGAGCCTGATCAGCTGCTTATAGGCTTGATGCAGATCGCGGTCCTGCCGGTCTTCCTCCCAGATCATGCATTTCCGGCAATCCGGATCATCTTCACCCGCAAGTCCGATTTCATCTCCATAATAAATACACGGGGTTCCGGTAAAAGTGAGCAGGAAGGCAACCGCCAGCTTGAGCTTGTCTTTGTCGCCTCCGAGCTGGGTAAGCAGCCGCGCGGTATCATGGCTGGCCAGCAGATTGAACAGCACTTCATTGGCCTGCTGCGGATAACGCATCAGCAGACTGCTGATATATTCCGAGAAGGTCTGGGCGTCCATATCGTCGCTTTTCAAAAATTCAATCAGCCGGTCAGACAAAGGATAATTCATCACCGAATCAAACTGGTCCCCGTGCAGCCAGCGCAGGGAATCATTCCAGTTCTCCCCGATAATATACGCATCCGGATTAACCGCTTTAATGCGCGCACGGAATTCCTTCCAGAAACGATGGTCAATTTCATTGGCGACATCCAGCCGCCAGCCGTCCATCCCAAGCTCCTTGAGCCAGTATTCGGCAATATTCAGCAGATATTCGCGCGTTTCCGGATTGGCCGTATTCAGCTTGGGCATCTCGGCGAAGAATCCGAAGGCATCGTAATTAGGCTTATCGTCTTTGACCTGGACCGGGAATTCGTTAATATGGAACCAGTCCGCATATTTGGAATGCTCCCCTTTTTCAATAACATCCTTGAACTGGGGAGAATTAGACCCGATATGGTTAAACACGGCATCAAGGATGATCCGGATTCCTTTGGAGTGGGCTTCATCGACCAGCTTTTTCAGCAGCTTCGTATCGCCAAAATGAGGGTCAACCTTCATATAGTCGGTGGTATCATACTTGTGATTCGTAGGTGCCTCAAAGATCGGAGTGAGGTAAATGGCCGTAATGCCCAAGTCCTCCAGGTAGTCGAGATGGTCGATAATCCCCTGCAGATCTCCGCCAAAAAAATTATCCGTGGTGGGTTTATCCCCCCATGGCGCAACGTCATCGGGATCATTACTTGTATCCCCGTTCGCAAAACGTTCAGGCATGATCTGATAGAACACCGCCGACTTTGCCCATTCCGGCGCCTGGAAGATATCAATCTCATGGATGTACGGCCAGTCATAGAAGCCGTTTGGCGCTTCCGGGTCCCGGGTATGAATTCCGTTCTCTGTCATCCACACGGTTTCCTCGCCGGTATGAAAACGGAAGGCATAGGAGAAACGGCGATGGTCCGGCTTCACGGTCGTCTGCCAGTAGTCAAAGAGCCGGTCGGTTCCTACTTTCCGCATCTCGTATTCGTGATTGTAGGTTTCCCAGTCATATTTATCCCCGGTCAGCGCATAGACCCGCTCCACGTTCTGCTTTTTGGTCCGGACGCGCAGATGAAAGGTGTCTTTATCGTAAGGGTAGGCCCAGTTGCTGTGGGGAACATGATGCAGACTCTCCAAATGAATATTTGTGGTAAGGTTAGCAGAGCTAATGGCTTGTTCATTGGATATCATCTTTGTTCCTCCCTGTAAGTGGATGATGTATGGTTTTTATTGTTACCTTTATAAAATAGAATAAGCCGGGTCAAATAATTGCCGTCAAAAAAAAGCCCGGATCTAACCGGACTGCCGGAAATAGTGCGAATTTTTCCTGCGGTTATTTGGACAGCTCAAGTGCTGTTTCATGTATGCCTCCTTGTAGATTTATAAAGTGCTACATTATAAATAACCCGTGCCGGAGGAACTAAACAGGGAGGATTTAAGTCGATAGGATTCTACATAACATAGATAATTTTCTGCATTCATTTGTGCAGGGAGGAGGCATTAGAATGAGAGAGTCTTAGCGACAGGAGGCCAGGGAATGAGTGAACATATAATCCGGTTTAACCGGCCGGCAGAACAATGGGAAGAAGCTATGCCTATAGGGAATGGAACTCTTGGGGGAATGGTGTTCGGCAAGAACGGAATCGAGCGGATTCAGCTGAATGAGGACAGTCTGTGGTATGGCGGTCCTATGGACCGCAACAACCGGCAGGCGCGCGGGGCTGTGGATGAAATACGCCGGCTTTTGTTCGCGGGCCAAATCAGTAAAGCAGAGCAGCTTGCGGCACAATCGCTGGTTGGCGTGCCTGACGGACAGCGCCACTATGAACCGCTGGGCGATTTGTATCTGGAATTGGGCCATAATGAAGGGGAAGCGGCTGGCTACAGCCGGCAGATTGATCTTGGACAAGGTGTGGCATCTGTAAGCTACAGTGCAGCCGGGGTTCATTACAGCCGGGAATGTTTTGCAAGCTATCCTGATCAGGTGATAGCTATTCGGCTGAATGCAAGTGAGCCGGGAAGCTTGTCCTTTGCAGCTTTATTTGGAAGAGGGACTGTGCTGGAACCGACCCCATGGTCCGATATTCTCAAGCGGCCTGTAGGATTCCAGGCTTATCTGGACCGTGCCGAGGCACGCACACCGGCTGATCTGATTGTACGCGGCCGCACCGGCGGTGAGGAAGGGATCCGGTTCTGCGCGGCCATCCGGATTGTAGCCGGGGACGGCCGGTTAACCTGCACGGGCGGGCAGATTGCCCTCGAAAAAGGGAGCGCGGCGACGGTTCTTGTATCAGCCTGCACCGATTTCCGTGTGCCAAAGGATCAGCTGGAAGCGGAATGTCTCCGCAGGCTCGATCAGGCTTCAGCCAAAACATATGAGGAACTGCGGGCCAGCCATGTGCTGGACTATGCGGCCATGTTCAGCCGTGTAGAATTATCGCTGCAGGATGAAGACAGTGATGGAGTAAAAATGCTTCCGGTTGATCAGCGGCTGGAGCGGGTCAGAAGCGGGGCGGCGGATAACGGGCTGATCAGCCTGTATTTCCAGTTCGGGCGTTATTTACTAATCGCAAGCAGCCGGCCCGGCTCTCTGCCGGCCAACCTGCAAGGCATCTGGAATCAGCATATGCTGCCGATCTGGGACAGCAAATATACGATCAACATTAACACGCAGATGAACTACTGGCCTGCTGAAGCAGCGAATCTGGTTGAATGTCACCTCCCGTTGTTCGATTTTATCGGCAGGCTGAAGGAACGCGGAGCAGAGACGGCACAGGTGATGTACGGCTGCAAAGGGTTTATGGCCCATCATAATTCAGACATCTGGGCGGATACCGCTCCGCAGGATGTGTGCATTACTTCGACGTTCTGGGTCATGGGTGCAGCCTGGCTGTCCCTGCATTTATGGGATCACTATGAGTTTGGGCAGGATCTGACGTTCCTCCGGGAAGTCTACGGAACAATGAAGGAAGCCGCGGTCTTCCTGCTGGACTACTTAATAGAAGATCCGTCCGGGAACCTGGTCATCAGCCCGTCTTCCTCGCCGGAGAACCGTTACCTTCTGCCAAACGGCGAGTCAGGGGCACTGTGCTATGGCGCCTCAATGGATAGCCAGATTATCAGGGAGCTGTTTAACAGCTGTAGCCGCAGTACGGAAATTCTTCAGGAAGACCGGGAGTTTGGGGATAGTCTGCGCAAGACACTGGAGCGGATTCCGGAGCTTGCAGTCGGACAGCATGGTCAGATTCAGGAATGGAGTATAGATTATGAAGAGCTGGAGCCGGGACACAGACACATCTCGCATCTGTTTGCCCTGCATCCCGGATCACAAATTATCCCGGACACAACCCCGGAACTGGCGGAGGCTGCCCGGATCACCCTTGAAAGAAGGCTTGCCCATGGGGGCGGACATACAGGGTGGAGCCGGGCATGGATTCTGAACATGTGGGCGAGACTTGGGAAGGCTGAGCGTGCTTATGAAAATATTCTTGAGCTGCTTCGCACCTCCACGCTGCCCAACCTGTTCTGCGATCATCCGCCGTTTCAGATTGACGGGAACTTTGGAGGGACGGCAGGCATCGCCGAGATGCTGCTGCAGAGCCACGGGGGAGACATCCGCCTGCTGCCCGCATTACCCGGTGCCTGGCCGCAGGGACTGGTCAAAGGTCTGCGGGCGCGCGGAGGGTTCGAGGTGGAAATGGAGTGGAGCGGCGGCAGGCTTGTCCGGGCCAACGTTCGCTCCATAGCCGGCGGAAGGGTTACTGTAGTTTATAGGGAGCGGCGGATCGAGCTCGATTTTTCGGAGCCGGGATTTGAAGTACAGCTGAGTGCCGGGGATTGGGAGTAATAAAACAGGAATCCGGCATGGACTTGGACGGGGCTGCACTACATTATATGTTACGGTCCGGGTCACACTAAATTAAATGGCAAGGACCAGGCCGCACTAAATTAGATGGCAAGGACTAGGTCACACTAAATTATATATAGTACCTTATAATATGTTATAATGGACTTCTTACTGCAAACTATGAAGAATAGAGGTCGCCAGAGGATGAAATGTAAAATTAACCGTAATGCCGCTAAAGTCCTGAAGGACATGCTGAACACTCCGGAAGCGGAAGGCAAAAAGATCCGCGTAGTGATTACCCAGAATCACGGGGACCACGGCCACTATGATGTGACCCTGGATACACCGACTGAGCATGATGAAATTGTGGCAACCGACAAGGATATCGAGGTCCTGCTGGATACACGTGAGCCGCTGCTGGACGGAGTATGGATTCAATACTTCTACGTGCCGCAGGAAGGCTTCTTTATCACAAATCCATCTACCGGATTCCTTGAAAAATAAGCAATACTGTTGATGTGTAAAAAGCGTTCAGCCCGTCTGCGGGCTGAACGCTTTTTTATGGCTTTCTGGTCGGCTTACTGTGAAGGTTAAAGCAGCCCCCGCTCGCCTGGGACAGGGGGACGACAGCCATAGCTCCTTGTTTTAGTAAAAACCGGGGACTGGCTGTTTGTGGCTGTGGCTGAATAAAGGGATTTTTTCCCTTTAAACTGGCTCAAACCAGGTAGGTGGAGATCAAATAAAGGGATTTTTTCCCTTTAAACTGGCTCAAACCAGGTAGGTGGAGATCAAATAAAGGGATTTTTTCCCTTTGAACTGGCTCAAAACAGGTAGATGGAGGTCAAATAAAGGGATTTTTCCCTTTAAACTAGCTCAAACCAGGTGGGTGGAGGTCAAATAAGGGGATTTTTCCCTTTAAACTGGATCAAAGCAGGTGGATGGAGGTCAAATAAGGGGATTTTTCCCTTTAAACTGGCTCTAACCAGGTGGATGGAGGTCAAATAAGGGGATTTTTCCCTTTAAACTGGCTCAAACCAGGTGGGTGGAGATCAAATAAGGGGATTTTTCCCTTTAAACTGGCTCTAACCAGGTGGATGGAGGTCAAATAAGGGAATTTTTCCCTTTATACTGGCTCAAACCAGGTGGGTGGAGGTCAAATAGGGGGATTTTTCCCTTTAAACTGACCTCCTACGCAGCAACCGTGACGGCACCTCGCGCCCCTACGGCCCCTGCGGCCCCTGCGGCCCCTGCGGCCCCTGCGGCCCCTACGGCCCCTGCGGCCCCTGCGGCCCCTGCGGCCCCGCGCCTCGTCCCCCACGCGGCTCAGCACCTCGGGTCACGCTAACCATGCGCCACCGCCCTCTTCATCCCTCTCAGAGGCAAGTATCCTCTTTTTACAAGTAACACAGAATAGACTGCTCAATCCAATACATAAACCGGGAAGCCGGGCTCTGGTTCTCGTATGTCTTCATCCGCAGGTACATGTCCAGGCCGTCTGAAACGTCATGCCACAGGTCGGTGAACACAAAGTCAAATTGGCCCTGGGACATTTGCCGCTGCGCATATTCAAAAGCATCTGCCTGAATAACCTTGACCTTGTGCGCGTTACCGAACTGGGGCAGAATATACTGGCTGAACAGCCTGATCACATCCTCGTTGCTGTCCACAATCGTTACACTTTGCACGTCTTCTTTTTCCGACACCATGTAGGCATAATACCCCATCCCGAGCCCGTACGTAAGCACATTGCCAGTCGCTCCTGTGACAGCTTCCTTCATCGTCTCGATCTCATTCGGGGTAATCGTCATCCAGATCCGGTTATTCTCGAGCACCGCCGGAAAGCGGAATTCCGTCTCAAAAAAGCCGATCTGCGGCATCAGCCGTCCTTCGGGCGTGGTAATGATGTCATTGCAGACAAAAGCCTCATAAGGCTTGTACTGTTCATATTTCAATTCACTGCCGCCGATCGTGACCGCAGGTATTGTAATGTTCCTGAAGTAGGGGTTAGCGTAATATTCCTGGACATCCAGCCTGTGCAGCATTTTGCTGAAGTATTGGTTGTAAAGGATCGTATCCTCAGCGTTATCCACAATATCCAGCCCCAGCGCCCCCGCAAAAAGAACACCGAATGCATACTCCGCAGACACGCCGAGTCCGGTTATCTCATCTATATCTTCTTTGCTAATGTAATCTGGCCTGTTATTTAAATACTGGCTTAACAAGGCTAAGACTTTGTAGTTGTCCTCTTGAATTCGTTCTGTTGTATTGGATTCCATGATATCCCCTTTACCGTTCTGATCGTTACGCGAAAATAGGCGCTTATGCGTCCAATCCCTGCCCGCCGAGCCGGCGCTTGAAGCTTTCCTGCCAGTTCCGTTCAATGCCCGCTGCCGCAGCCGTGAAATCACCTGTCCGCAAGGCGCTGATAATCTGTTGATGCTCTTCAACCGACTGCCCGGCACCAGTGAAACCGTTGAAGTAGGTTCCTTCATAGCGGCGCAGCTTTTTTTTGAGCCCGTCCAGTACGCTGATCAGCTCCTCATTAGCTGACAGGCTGATCAGCACCTGATGAAATAACGTATCCAGACGCTGGGCTTCCAGTGCATCCCGGGTGTTCAACGCTTGCTCCAGCTGCTCATTATATTGCTCCATTTCCCGGATATGCGCAGAGGTGACATGGTCCTTGGCAAAGGAGACAGCCAGCTTTTCCAGTGAGATGATCATCGGATACAGCCGGTAAGCCTGATTAACATCCACAGGTGCAACCTGGGTCCAGCTGTTGGCCTTGCTCTGAATCATACCTTCTTCTTCGAGCCGGAGCAGCGCCTCGCGGATCGGAGTACGGCTGGCCCCGAGTGTTTCAGCCAACTCCTGGTCCTTGAGCTTATCGCCCGGCTTCAGCACCCCGTTAATAATCCATTCCTGTATTTGAAGGTACACCTGCTCACGGATGGATGAGCGTTTGACCTTGGCAGTATCTTGCGGCAGCAATCGAAAACCCTCCTTCATTACAATTACACATAGAAGTAATATATCACATACAATTTTGGATTGACAGCAAGCGGGCAGTCTGATTAACATGTAATATATCACATATCAATTTGGCGACGGGTATCATCAACACAAGCCGGAATCATCAATACAAACCGGAATCATCAATACAGGCCAAGCACCATATTTTTCTAAGGAGGGTCGCATGTGAAGAAAGCTGGTGAACTGAAATATGTGGCCAATGAACGGGCCCGGAAGCAGGAGGTAGAGGAGAGTGCAGTCCCTTTTTTAAACAGGGAGACGGTTAACAGGGTGAGGGCATTCCACCAGAGCTTTCCGCAATATGAGGTAACGCCGCTGCACAGTCTGAATAAGCTGGCCGGAAAACTCGGGGTTAATAAAATCTGGGTTAAAGACGAGTCCTTCCGGTTTGGCCTTAATGCTTTTAAGGTGCTGGGAGGCTCCTACGCAGCCGGAATGGTTCTGGCGGAAAAGCTTGAAAGGAAACCGGCGCAGCTGACTTTCGGTGAACTGAACACGGATGCGGTTAGAGCGCAGCTTGGAGCGGTCACTTTTGTAACGGCGACAGACGGAAATCATGGCAGAGGCATTGCCTGGGCGGCACAGCAGCTGGGCCAGAAATCGGTCGTGTTCATGCCCAGGGACTCCTCGGCAACCCGGCTCGCTAATATAAGAAAAGAAGGCGCAGACGCATCGGTCACCAGTTTCAACTATGACGATGCGGTAAGATGGGCTGGCACTTATGCGGCTGAGAATAACGGCACACTGGTGCAGGACAGCGCCTGGGACGGATATGAACAAGTTTCCGTCTGGATTATGCAGGGCTACTGCACATTGATCGATGAGGCGCTGGAACAGATCAGGGCGGAAGGGGAGGAGGCTCCGACGCATGTTTTTTTGCAGGCAGGGGTGGGGTCATTTGCAGCAAGCATGCTTGGTTATCTGTTGATGCAGTTTGGTGCGGACAGGCCGGTAACCGTCATTGTTGAGCCGGATGAGGCGGCCTGCATTTACAAGTCAGCGGCGGCAGGTGACGGCAAACCGCATGCTGTAGAAGGTTATATGCCTACAATCATGGCAGGACTGGCCTGCGGGGAACCGAGTACGATGGCGTGGCCGCTTTTGCGTGATTATGCGGATCTGTACATATCCTGTCCGGATTATACCGCCGCGAGTGGAATGAGAATCCTCGGCAATCCGCTGGAAGGTGATCCCAAAGTGATCTCAGGCGAATCCGGGGCAGTCGGGCTGGGCGTATTATACTCTATTCTGGAGCACGGAGATCAGCATGAGCTGGCTGAAAGGCTAAATCTTGACCAGAATGCCAAAATACTACTGATTAGTACTGAGGGTGATACCGATCCGGAGAGCTACAGGGAGATTGTCTGGAAAGGCAGTTTTTCGGGCCGGCGGGAAGGGGGAAAACATGGACAAGGACAAAGACAAGGACAAGGACAAAGACAAGGACAAGGACAAAGACAAGGACAGGGATATAGATGAGGCTGCGGCGATGAATACGGATGTGTCAGACTTTGAGGAGCAGCTTACCGCCTGGAGACATGATCTGCACAGGCGCCCCGAAACTGCGTTTGAGGAGAAGGACACCTCCAATTATATCGCCGCTGTACTGACGGAGATGGGCCTCAAGGTACATAGAGGCATCGGCGGAACAGGTATAGTGGCCAGCCTGACAGCGGGGAACGGGCCAGGGGTCATCGGCATCCGTGCGGATATGGACGCCCTTAATCTGACTGAAGAAGCACAGCACGCTTACTCTTCACTGAATCCCGGCAAGATGCACGCCTGCGGTCATGATGGCCATATGGCAATGGTATTGGGTGCAGCAAGGCTGTTAACCCAGCGCCAGCATTTTAACGGCACGGTCCGTTTTATCTTTCAGCCTGCCGAGGAGCCGGGAAAAGGGGCGCTGGCCATGCTCCGGGACGGGCTGCTCGAACGCTTTCCGGTGGATGAAATCTATGGCCTGCATAATATGCCCGGAATGCCGGCGGGTTCATTTTCTACCCGCAGCGGCGGTATAATGGCTAGTGAGGATAATTTTGTGATCAGGATTAAGGGGCAGGGTGCGCATGCGGCACGACCGCATATGAGCAAGGACCCGCTGGTTATTGCCTCGGAAATCATTATTGCTCTGCAGACCATCATCTCGCGCAATCTCGAGCCGGGCGTGCCGGCAGTAATTTCCTGCACGGAGCTTCATACGGACGGAATCCGCAATGCCATTCCGACCCGTGTTGAAATCAAAGGAGATACCCGCAGCTATACGCCTGAGGTGCAGCAGCTGCTGGAGGAGCGGATGCGGACGATCAGCACAGCCATTTGCGGAATGAACGGGGCGGAATGCACGTTTGAATATACCCATGAGTTTGCACCTACTGTTAACTGGGCGGAGTGCGTCGAATTCGCTGTAAAAGCAGCGCGTACCGTCGCCGGTGATAATTGTGTTGACCGGAATGTGCGGCCGATGATGATCTCCGAGGACTTTGGCGTCTTTCTGCAGCATATTCCGGGCTGCTTTGCATTTATCGGCAACGGCGACGATGCTGAAGGTTCGGGCAATATTCCGCTGCATAGCTCCGGTTATGATTTTAATGACCGGATCTTGAAGCGGGGGGCGGAATATTTTGCCGAGCTGGTCCGGATCCGGCTGCCGGGATAACCTAAATCTGCAGTGAAGGGAGTCTGCCGTGATAACCCGTAAACAGGCCTTTTTCTTTGATTTGGACGATACGCTTTACGATCATTTTGTGCCCTTTGAGGAAACAGTAAGCAGGCTGCTTACTGCGGATGAACAAGCAACGGATACGGCACGGCTGTTCTACCGGATGCGCCACCACAGCGATCAGCTCTGGCCGCGTTACGAGAGCGGTGAGCTGGAGCTGGCCGAGCTTAAGCTGCTTAGAATAGAGCTGGCCTGCAAGGATTGCGGATTGAAACTGGACCGCAGCCGGTCGGAGCAATTCCAGCGCGATTATCTGCAGCGCCAGCGCCGGTTTGACTGGATCAGCGGAGCAAGGGAGTGTATCCGCCGGCTTATGGAGGCCGGGCATCCGGTCGGCATTATTACCAACGGGCCCGAGGATTACCAGTGGGCCAAGATCCGGGGGCTCGGGCTGGACCGGTTCATCGCCAGGGAGCTGATCTTTATCTCCGGTGCGCTTGGATTGGCCAAGCCGGACCCTGGGCTTTTTGCATACGTTAACCGGATGACCGGAACGCTGCCGCCGGAATGTATATACATCGGAGACTCCTGGGACAAAGATGTGACCGGCGCGCTGGCAGCAGGCTGGCAGGCCTGTTGGTATAATCCCCGGGGGCTGCAGGCAGGTGACGGCCGGCAGCCTCATCTGGAGTTCAGCCGGTATGACGCTATACTTGCCGGATCGTTTATTAAACCTTGAATGGCTGGATGCCATCAAGGTTTTTTTATTGGCGCTAACGGACCGGGATGCTCTTATTATCCCTAAAATGAAGGCCGGACAGGTCATTTCCGCAAATAAGAGCGCTGGTGTCCGTTAGCCAGGCCAAGAGCGGGATTTTGGCTAAATAAGGTTATCTGAGTCCGTTACAGCCGGCTGCGTCTGAGTTCCTGCTGTTTGCACGGCGGGTAATCGGTTAATGATTGAGTGAGTGAACACCAAGACAGGTGCAAGGGGGCTATGCGATGTGGAGTAAGATGAAAGAGAAGCTGTATGACCGGAAGGAGCCGGCTTTTCCGCTGGCATTGTTCCGGATCGGGTTCTCGCTAGTATTTATGCTTGAGCTGCTGCAGATGATGACGCTCAGGGAGCTGATTTTTCAAAAAGACAGCCTGGCCGCAACCGTGCCGGCCTTCCTGACCGTCCTGTTTGTACTCTGGATGATCGCCTTGTTCCTGCTGCTGATCGGATACCTGACCCGCCCCGCTGCAATCGTCAACTATCTGATTAGTGTCTATATACTGGGCTTTGTTGTGGTGAATGAAGCGAACAACTGGCAGGTGGATTCGCTGTTTCTGACAGGCTCGTTTCTGCTGATGTTCATGCCTGTGCCGGCTTGCCTGTCAATAGAGAGTCTGATGGAACGACGCCGCCAGTCCAGAGTCCGTGTACGGAAGCTTCCCCGGCCCCAGGCCAGATTTATGCATACCGCGTTTCTGATTCTGCTGATCGGGCTGTTTTATCTGGATTCGATGTTCTACAAGCTCTCCTCGGACATGTATCTTTCGGGACTTGGCTTATGGGCCCCGGCCTCCCTGCCCTTTACTACTTACTATGATGTCTCCTGGCTGATCGATCATGAATGGCTGGTGCGCATCCTTGGCTATTCTCTGCTTCTCTATGAAGGCGTGTATATCTTCCTGGTGTGGTTCAAGCGGCTCAGGATATGGATGAGTCTTGCCGGAATACTCCTGCATGCCGGTGTGCTGGTTGTTTTCCCGATTCCGGCAATGAGCCTGCTGGTGATCACCATTCATCTGGCGATAATTCCGGAGAGCGCCTACCGCAAGCTCTATGACCGGTGGATCGCCGCGAAGCGCAAACGGCTGACCGTCTATTATGACCGGCTCTGCCCGCTGTGCCGCCAGACGTTAGGCATTCTCTCGGCACTGGATTTCCGCAAGGGAATTGAGTGGAAGGCGCTGCAGGATTTTGCGGCTGAGGAAAAGCTGCTGGCTGATATTCCGGAGGCAGATCTGCTGCATGACATTTATGCCGTGGAAAAGGGAGAGAGGCTGCATAAAGGAGTGGATACCTACGCTGCGGTTCTGCGGTCGATGGGCTGGGCTTATCCGGCAGGGCTTCTGCTGGGCCTGCCGCCGTTCCACGGTATCGCGGCGGCCATTTACGGCAAGGTGGCAGCGAAACGCAAACGGGAGGGCGGCTGCACAGACAGCACCTGCGGCATCGGGATCGTGGCTCCGCCGGAGAAGGCGGCGACTCCTTTTGCCGGGAAATTCTGGCCGGCAGGGACATTCCTGCTGTTGTGGGCGGTCTCGTTTGTAGTCATTTCCTTCGGGACACCGGCCTACGGGAAGTATTTCACCGGCGAGAACAGCAGCCTGACGGCTGCCCTCAGGGACACAGCTGCAGTCTACAAGCGGGTAACCTATCCCGTTCTGGGCTGGACTAACCATGGTGTATACACGGAAACTCATTATGAGAAGTATGGGTTTCAGACCCGGCTGGTCTATGTAGACGGAGATTCGTCCGTGCCGCTGCCGATCATGGACGACAATGGCTTTTCAAGGGGCTATAAGGTCGGCCGGCAGTGGGATAACTGGGCCTACGCCACGGTAAAACCCGACATTCCATATGAGCAGGCCAAGAGCAGTATGCTGGATTACGCCGCCTTTTGGGCAGAGGACAGCGGGACTGATCTGCACTCGGGCAACGGGCATATTGAAATCCAGCGGAAGCCGATCGACGTGTCGATGGATGACTTCCGTCCCGGACTGCTGCAGGACAATATGGACCAGCCCTGGAGCCGGATCGGTGAAATTGCAGCCAGCGGCGGCAGCCTGCAGCTTGTAATGGACGGCTCCGGGGGCAGCGGAGATGAGGGGACCTGGGGTGAGGCTGTGGAGGCTGCGGTCAATGCCACCACAACTGCATCGGCTCGATAACTGTAGCTACGTCCGCATCTCAGCGATAGTCATCCGCGCTGCATCAGCGTCTATAGACGAGCTCGCAGATGCGCTCGCGCCATGATCATCCGCACCGCATTTGCATCCAAAAGTCACCCGCAGCTGCGTTCGCCCCAGAGACATGCCGTGCTGTATCAGTATCCACGAACGCACAAGCAGTCATGTCCGCACCATATCCTTGTCTGCGTCACATCCGCTCCATTAAGGAGATCGCAGCTACACAAAAGTTATCCCACCCATAGCCGCATCAGCAGCCGCAAGCGCATTCGCGTTTGCGGCTGCATTGCGTCCCAGCCTCAGCCGTGGCAGTCTCGCATCCGCTACCCCCGCACCGCCACCCGAACCAGCTCAGTAATACAGCTTCCTGAACTGGTTCGGGCTGAGCTGCTCGTGCTTTTTGAACACGGTGCAGAAGTAGTTGGGGTCCTCGAACCCGGACAGGAGGGCCACCTCTTTTACAGGCATATTGGGACTGCGCAGCAATAGCTCCTTGCTGTTCTTGATCCGCACCGAATGGATGTACTGGAAAATCCGGATGTTCGTCGTCTTCTTGAACACAGTGCACAGGTGCTGCGGCGTAATGCCGGCCACTCCGGCCATCTCCTCCAGCGTCAGCGGTTTGTGGGCATTCTGCTCGATATAGTCAAACAGCGGCTTCAGCTTCAGATTGAGGCTGGATGCGCTGTTGTGCGGGTGGACAGAGGCATACTGGACCATTTCAATGAGCAGGGAATAGATTTGCGCAGACCACTCCAGGCTTCGCAGGGCATAGTCCGACTGCTGAATATCCATAATGCTCTGGATTCTGGCTGTAAAAACCTCAGGCTTCGAAATATAGTAAACGCCAGGAGCGGTAATCCCCGCCGTTCGCTTCAGGAATCCCTCCACCTGATGGCCGTCGAACACAATCCAGTTCACCCGCCAGGTCGGGCTGACCGCATAATACTCATGGGGAGCCCCCTTGAGCAGCAGCATCGCGGTGCCTTCTTTTACCCGGAAGGTTTTGCCGCCGGTGATCAGCTCGCCCTCACCCTCCACACATTGAATCCATTGATATAAGTAGCCGTCCGGACGGACAATAGGCTCCTGCTCCCAGTGAACACCCGCGTCCACAAGGTAGTAGGGGAGCGCTTTGTCTGATTCCGTGATAAGGGGCAGAAGCCGCCTGTACATAGGATCACGACCTTAATATTTTAATGTTTATATGAATATCCTTAGATTGTTCGCAGGGGATGACATCATTACAATATAAATATAACAAAGTTTGTGTAGCGCTTACAAATATATTAAAAGGATGGTACATCACAATGAGCAGGCTTGAAACCAAAATCATGGATGGCTGGGAATTCACCTTGCAGCAGCCTGGGGACGGAAATTTCGCACCCGTAAAGCTGCCGCATGACTGGGCGATCACCGCTGCGGTAAATACGCAGATGAAGCAGGGTGAGGCTCAGGGCTTCAGGGACCGCTGGGGAACAGGCTGGTACAGAAAGCGGCTGACCATCAGCAGAATTAAGGAAGGCTATGTGTATAAGCTGCATTTTGGCGGAATCTATGAAAATAGTACAGTCTGGGTCAACGGCAAAGAAGCAGGCGGCCATAAATACGGCTATACTAGCTTTGAACTGGATATCACAGACCTGATTCATGAAGGCGATAACCTGATTCAGGTTAAGGTAGATAACACCGTGTTCCCGGCGGACAGATGGTATTCGGGTGCAGGCATTTACCGTGATGTAACGCTGCTGGAGCTGCCGCAGAATCATCTGGTGCCTTATGAAATTCAAGTAACAACGAAAATTGATGACAACAAAGGCATTGTCACTGTAAAAACCGGCACAACTGCCCTCGTAAAAGCCGTTCTCACTGATGCAGATACAGACACCTCTTACACGGAAGAGTCCGACGAGCAGGGCATTATCCGGTTTGAGGTTCCATCAGCGAAGCTGTGGAGTCCGGAGCAGCCGCAGCTGTACCGTCTGGAGCTGTCGCTTTTGCAGGGGGATGAAGCTGTGGACCATTACGGCCTGAATGTCGGCATCAGAGAGATCAGGATGGTTCCGCACAAGGGGATGTACATCAACGGGCAGCTCACCAAGATCAAGGGGTTGTGTATCCACCAGGATGCAGGCTGTCTCGGAACGGCAGTTACCACTGAGATCTGGAAAGACCGGCTGCTTGCCTTCAAAAAAATCGGCTGTAACGCGATCCGCACCTCCCACCATATTTTTATGGCAGAGTTACTGGACCTGTGTGATGAGCTGGGCCTGCTGGTGTACGAGGAGCCTTTTGACAAATGGACCGGCGGGGCTTATGGGCGTTACTTCGAGACGGAGTGGCAGCGTGATCTGGAGGGGATGGTGAAGCGCGACCGGAATCATCCGTGCATCTTTATGTGGGGTGTCGGCAATGAGGTGGAGCATCAGGGGCAGGCCTCCATGCTGAAGATTCTTAGTATGCTGAGAGGGCATCTGCTAACGCTGGATGATACGCGGCCGGTGTCGTATGCGATGAACCCGCATTTTAAAGTTGAAAGTAATGTCGATGTGTCCAAAATAGAGGATATCCAGCAGTTTGTTGATGAAGCGGATGATACGGAAATTTATGATGTGGCCGAACGGGTGGAGCGGATCCGCCGGATCGGGGAAATCGTCGATGTGGTCTGCTGCAATTACCAGGAGCAATGGTACCCTGAGATTCATGAGGCTTTGCCGGATAAGCTGATTCTGGGCACGGAGACATACCAGTTTTTCCGCGGCCACCGCGAGCAGATGCAGAATTTTACGGCAGAGGTTCCCTGGATGGATGTGGAGCAGCACGATTATGTAATTGGCGGTATGCTGTGGACCGGGATTGATTACCTCGGGGAATCGATGGGGTATCCGGCCAAGGGCTGGGCTGGCTCGCTGTTCTATACGAATAATGAGCGCAAGCCGCTGTCTTATCTCTATGAAAGCTACTGGTCTGATAAGCCGATGGCCTATCTGGCCGTCATGGATTATTCCCTGCAGGACGAGGGCACCAAGGAGCACTGGGATACGCCGCGGTATGCCGGCCACTGGAACTTTCCGCAGTTCAACAAGACGGTGATTCCATACATGATTGCTACGAACTGCGAAGAGGTCACTCTTGAATTGAACGGTAAAAGCTTTCATGTGGGCAAGCCGGCCGCTTACCCGGGCCGGATGATTACCGGTTTTCTGCCTTATCAGCCTGGTACGATTACAGTAAAGGGCTATATCGGCGGCGAAGAAGTGAGCCAATATGTGCTGAAGACGGCAGGGCCTGCGGTCAGGCTGGTGTTTGATCAGGAGATTGTGCGTCTGAAAGCGGAGGATGTATCGCAAAAGCTGCTCACTGTCCGGGCTGTAGATGCTGATAGTGTGCCTGTGTTCCGTGACAGCTCCAAGGTGACCTTTGAGATTGAAGGCCCGGCGGAGATCATTGCTGTGGACAACGGCGATCTTAGCTCAAGCGAGCCGTATGACCGCAGCTGGATGCATCTGTACCACGGCTGTCTCAGCACGGCCATCCGTCTGACCGGAGAGAAGGGGCGCATTGTATTATCAGCTTACTCGGAAGGAATGTATCCGGCACAGCTGATCATTAATGTAGTGTAACTTTTGCATCAAAAAAGGGTATCCCGGCCGTCTGCTGACGGCTTACGGGATACCCCTTACTATCTAAGCGAAGCTATACAATCTCACGCCATGCGGCGGTACGGTTGTCTGCAGTGTACCTGCGGCAAGCTCAGCCGCTTCACCGCTCCACAGCTCGGTACCGGCTGCTGCGCTGAGGCCGATCTCTTCAAGAGCCAGCTCCACCTGCAGCGGGGCCTCACCGGTGTTGAACACCGCAGCATAACGGGTGCCGTCGTTATGCTCGGCTGTCCACACGATGAGCTCGCCCTTGCAGAGGGCTTCTCTTGCGCCGTGGCTCTCCTGCTGGATGCGCAGCACTTCGCGGTTCGTAAGCAATGACAGTGTCCACTCGTCATTGTCGCGCAGTTCGCCGCCGAAGATGAGCGGCGAGCGGAAAATGCTCCAGAGCGACATCATCGTCAGCTGCTCGTCGCGCGTGAACCGGGTCCAGCGGTCTGCGCCGCCGCCGTCCACGGAACGGATGCCGATATGGCCGAGCGGCAGCATATCGCAGTCCGGCCAGCTGCCGTCCCCGGGTACGCCCTGCCATTTGCGGCAGCGGTCGAACATGTCCAGCAGCAGCGGCCACAGATCCCAGAAGTCATCCGTGACCCGCCACATGTTGGCGTGCTCTACGAAGAAGTCTGCGTATTCCACCGGAGCCGGGCCCGGTGACAGGCTCAGCACCATCGGCCGGCCGCTGCGCTCGATCGCCTTGGAGATCAGGGCAATCTCCGGCTGGTGGGTATCATACAGCCTGGAAGCGGCGATGTCATCCACTTTGACCAGATCGACGCCCCACTGTGCATACAGCTCAAAGAGCGAATCGTAATATTCCTGTGCACCTTCTTTGGAGGCGTCCACTCCATACATATCTGTATTCCAAGGGCAGATGGAGTTCGTATGGGCAATCTCGCGTGCAGTTGCGGTTGTGCCGAGCAGCACCGTACCGGCATGTGCAGCCTGCCGCGGAATGCCGCGCATAATATGAATGCCGAACTTCAGCCCCAGGCTGTGTACGTAATCAGCAAGCGGCTTGAAGCCCTGGCCGTCCGCTGCCGAAGGGAAGCGGTTCTCGGCAGGCATCAGCCGTGAATATTCATCCATGACCAGCGGAACGAACGGCCGGTACTGGGAGGAGTTGGCGTAAGGCTCGTACCACTGAATATCAACGGTGATGTAGTTCCAGCCGTAGTCTTTAAGATGCTCTGCCATATATTCCGCATTGCCGCGGATTTCGGCTTCCGTTACGGCTGCGCCGTAGCAGTCCCAGCTGTTCCAGCCGAGCGGAGGAGTAGGTGCTGCAAGCTTATGTGTCATTGTAAATCTCCTTTTCTGATGGATTATTGCTCTTGTTAAGATCATCATAAGGTAGGAGATTCGCAATATCTATAGTAATCTTACAAGCCGGGTAGCACTATATTGCGGTTTGCTGTTAATCAAAGAACAGCCTGCGGTAGGTCAGGCTCTCGCCTCCGCTGCGGAATTCGCCCGGCGTCAGCCCGGTCAGCCCCCGGAACGCCTTGATGAAATAGCTTCCGCTGGAATAGCCGATTTGCCTGGCAATGGCTTCAATGCTGAGCCCGGTTCCCCTGAGCAGCTCCATGGCCTTCTCGGTTCGGACCCGGGTCAGATAAGCGCCGGGAGTCAGTCCGGTGCTGGCCGAGAAGCGGCGGATCAGATGGTACTTGGACAGCGCCACATGCTCGGACAGCTGATCGATGCTGATCATCTGCGCATAATGCTGCTCTATGTATTCAGCTGCCCGCTTCACGTTATCCGACCAGTTTTCCTTGTCCCGCTGGGTCGTTACCTGCATCCTGGCCAGCTCTGTCATGAACTGGTAGATGGAGGAGGAGGCGATTAGCGGGTCGGAGATCCGGCCTGCCGCGGCATCGGCGACAATCAGCTTCAGCAGCCGGATTGGCGCGCAGTCGGCAGGCAGGTGAGGGACTTCCCCGGCTTCGCGCAGAAATTTGCGCCAATGGGGCAGTATCAGGTCGGGGCGGAACAGCAGGAACAGGAACTCCCACGGCTCTGATGCCTCCGGGTCATAATAATAACGGTGGGGTCCGGGAATCTCCGCCAGAAAAGCCTGTCCGGCCGTGACCCGGTAAGTCCGGCCCCCGGATTCAAACACACCCTCGCCGGAGAGGGTGTACTGAAACAGCAGAAGCGGGCCATCGGTCCGTTCCAGTCCGTCCCAGCGGTAGGCCGGCGTGGTAATGGAATCACAGCCGGCGGCATACAGCACGCATAGCCTGAGCTCTTTATCTTCGGCGAACCGGAAGCCGTAGGTGCCTGCGGACATATCCATAGCTGTAGGTGGCCTCCTTGCAGGAATAGTATCTGACTGTAACTTTATCACACCCGTCCGCAAAAAACAGCGCCGCTCCCGCAGGCGGGAGCAGCGCTGTGCTGTCTATCTAGTAAGGCTATGGCGTATCCGGCTTTATTCTCAGGCCCGGGCACTTTCAGCCGGTTTGGAGCTGAAGGCTCTGCGGACCAGCTTGACCAGCTCCATCAGGATAACGGCACCCAGTGCCAGGCCTGTTGCTGTCAGCCAGTGGGACATGCCGAACGTATCGGGAATGGAGAAGATTTGTCTGATTCCCGGCAGTACTGCAACACCGTAGAAGGCGAAGCAGACCAGGACAGCTCCAATCACATATTTGTTGCTGAAGAAGCCGGCTTCAATCGAAGTCTGGGTATTGGAGCGCGCGGCAAAGGTCTGAAGCGTACGGGACAGAATCAGCGTGGTGAACGCCATCGCTACACCCATTTCATCAGAATGCTGAAGACCCAGGTACAGCGAGACAATAACCGCTGCTCCGATAAGTACACCGCGGGTAATGATCGCCTGCATCAGGCCGCCGGAGAAGATGCCTTCATTAAGCTCTCTCGGCTTTCTGCTCATCACATTCGGCTCGGCTTTTTCCATACCCAGGGCAATCGCAGGGAGGGAGTCATTAGCCAGATTGATGAACAGCAGCTGAATCGCCGTGAACGGGTTGATCCAGTCGAAGATCAGGGCGAACAGGATGGCGATAATCGCACCCAGGTTGCCCGAGAACAGATAGGCGATCGCTTTTTTGATATTGTCGAACACCGTCCGGCCTACAGAGACTGCGTTAACGATCGAGACAAAGTTATCATCAGTCAGAATCATTGCGGCTGCATCCTTGGCAACATCGGTCCCGCTGCCCATCGCTACGCCGATATCCGCCTGCTTCAACGCAGGGGCGTCATTTACGCCGTCGCCGGTCATGGCTGTGATTTTACCTTTACGCTGCCATGCGCGGACAATCCGGATCTTGTTCTCCGGGGAGACACGGGCATATACGCCGATCTGCTCCAGCTTGCTGTCGAGCTCTGCATCGGACATGGCATCCAGTTCCTGGCCGGTGATGGCAATATCCGTTTTGCTCATCAGTCCAATGTCGCGGCCGATGGCCTGGGCCGTGGTTTTGTGGTCGCCGGTGATCATGATCGTGCGGATACCGGCGTTTTTGGATTCGGCGATGGCGCTGTAGACCGCTTCACGCGGAGGGTCAATCATCGCAGTTAATCCTACGAGCACCAGATTCTTTTCATCCTCAAGCGTAATTTGTGTAGTGGAATTCGGTACCGTTTTGTAGGCATACGCGAGGACACGCAGTGCCCTGGTGGAGAAATCCTCATTGACTTTAATGAACCGCTCACGCAGCTCCTCTGTAAACGGTACTTCCTGTTCATCGATCAGCACATGCGAACATACGCTAAAGAGCACATCCGGTCCGCCTTTGGTGATCATTTTCTTTTGTCCGCCAAACGTATGCAGGGTACTCATCAGTTTACGTTCGGAGTCAAACGGGAGCTCTGCCTCCCGGGGGAAGTTATCCCGGATTTCCTGGTAATTCTTATCAAGGCTATTACTGAAGGCGATAAGCGCAACCTCTGTCGGGTCACCCAGCTCCTTACCCTCTTCATTGATATTCGAGTCGTTACAGAGAACGGCAATATGCAGCAGCCTGCGGGCTTCCGGGGACCATTCATGATGTTCAAGCTTGAACTGGTCCTTCTGTCCCTCCGGCAGATAATAATCGACAACCGTCATTTTATTCTGGGTGAGAGTACCTGTTTTGTCCGTACAGATGACACCGGCCGAACCGAGCGCCTCAACAGCCGGCAGCTTGCGGATAATCGCATTCTGCTTGGCCATCTTGTTCGTGCCTACAGACAAGACAATCGTCACGATGGAGGAGAGCGCTTCAGGAATAGCGGCTACCGCGACAGCGACAGCAAACATAAGAGCGTTGAATATGGCTTCAGTGGTATCAACGTTAGTATCCGACAGCCATACACGGCCGGCCTGGATACCGAAGATAATGACCGACAGGATCAGAATAGCAATACCGAGCTGTTTACTGAAGGCTTCGAGCTTGCGCTGCAGCGGTGTCTGCTTGGCTTCGGCGCTTTCCAGCAGCTCGGCGATTTTACCAATTTCAGTAGTCAGAGCAGTGCCAGTAACGAGAAAAACACCGCGTCCGTATACCACCAGGGAACCGCTGAATGCCATATTGCGGCGGTCGCCGAGCGGGGCTTCCTGGTCAATGGTGTTGGTATGCTTTTCAACAGCCTCGGATTCCCCGGTCAGCATACCTTCATTGATCTTAAGGCTTCCGGATTCGATGATCCGGCCGTCGGCAGGGACGAAATCCCCGGCCTCGAGAATAACGATATCACCGCGGACAAGCTCGCGAGCGGGAACGGTCCGGGGGGCGCCGTCACGCAGCACTTTAGCTTCAGGTGCCGACATCTGCTGCAGGGCAGCCAGAGAGCTTTCCGCTTTGCGGGTTTGAATGACACTGATTACGGCATTGAGGATCAGGACGAGGAAAATAATGAGCGATTCCATGACATGTCCCATAAAAATTTGGACGGCAGCTGCGATCAGCAGCACGACCACCATCGGGTCTTTGAAATTTTCCAGGAAAAGCTTCCATAGCGGATCCCTGTCCCGTCCCTTGATTTCATTGTAGCCATCCTGTTCCAGCCGCCTCTGGACCTCTGCTGAGGTGAGCCCTTTTGCCGAGCTTTTCTGCTCCTGTAAGCTGTCTGATACACTTTTGCGGTAATACTCCACTAATGATTTCTCCTCTCTGCTGTGCGGTGTCTTTTTATCTGTAGCACATAAGCTTCGATTTATTGGACTAATACCCGTTACATTCGTCTTCTACTCAGGTATGATACATCAGTTTGCCCAATAATTACGATTTGGAACCTGTTTGTAAAAGTTACGGTTAACACGGGGAGGAGGTTTCAAAAGAAACGCATTCCTGTGCGGTGCTGCGGATGAATGTACGACAATCAATTGATTTGATTATAGCCCGGCACCCCGTTGGTTGCTAAAATGGCATATGAAGAAAAGGATTTATGAAAAAAATTTCATGAAAGTATCATCCTCAGAGCGGTCTTTACCGTCTGCACAAGTAATGAGCGGGGGAAAACAATGCTTAACAGGCTGCGGGGGCTTTCGCGTTGGAATTTAGTAGAATAGAGAGGCGGATGGAAATGGAATATAGCTGTGTTTTGAAACCTTATCCAGAATGTACATATGATGCGGGCCGCGGAAACGGTTATGCTGCTGCGCCGGGGCTGTCCGGAAACGAGGATTTGCGGGACTCCTGGCCGGGGGATTATTATTCGCCGCCTGTGCCCACGCTGCTGATGGATGTGCCGAACGGCAATTACAATGTTGCAGTAAAGATAGCATTATCGGCTCAGGAGGGGATAACAGCCTTGCGGGAGGGAGTGGGACATATCAGACTGCTGCGGCAAAATACGGAAGCTGATCCGCAGGTTACGGCCTCCTTCGCTGTTCATGTTAATAACGGCCAACTGCTGCTTGCCTCGGGAGCAGGCTCTGTAATGGGGCAGGTCGAGATCAGGCGGAACGCAGAAATTCCAACACTATTTCTCGCAGGAGACTCCACCGTTACGGATCAGGCATCGTCGAAGTATCCGTATTCCGGCTGGGGACAGATGCTCGGGCTTTTTTTGCGGGATGATCTTGCTGTTGCCAATCATGCGTGCTCCGGGAGAAGCGCCAAAAGCTTTATTAAAGAGGACCGCCTGACCAGAATTGCCAAAAAGCTGCGCAAAGGCGATTTTCTGCTGATTCAGTTCGCTCATAATGACGAAAAGGAAACAGAGGACGGAGCAGGGCCGTTTACTACCTATCCGCACTATCTGCAGCAGTATATCAATCTTGCGAGAGAAAAAGAGGCCTATCCTGTGCTGGTATCCCCGATGCACCGGCGCTTCTTCGAGGCGGACGGGAGTATCCGGAATACACACGGGGATTACATTGAAGCTATGCGGCAGCTTGCCTTGCGGGAGGAGGTGCCTTATATTGACCTGGCCTCTATGAGCAGAGCTTATTTCGAAGAGCTGGGGGATGAGCGCACCAAGCAGGTTTTTCTGTGGGCAGAGCCGGGTCAGTACGCTAACCTGCCTGAGGGTGCCGAGGACAATACCCATTTCACGGAAGCAGGAGCTGTTGAGATCGCGAGGCTGGCAGCCCGGGGAATCCGTGATGCGGGATTTGAACCGCTTAGCCGGCATCTTATCACGGAAGAAGAAGCTGCGGCGGTATTGAACCGGATCGTGTGAGAGCAATAATCGTAATAAATAAGGGACTGGCTTTTTGAGGGCCCGGCAGGTACGGTTGGTTGATAGTGCTGAAAACGGGCAATTAGTTATTACATTGGTTGGGCTTGCTGCAGAAGTGGCGGTAGAGTAAGGATGAGGCTTAGCTTGGGGGCTGAGATACTGTGATAGCGGGGATAGCGCTGGATAGCACTGGTGCATCTTTAACTAACTAATATCTGCTGCCCCGGCCAGCATCTTCAACCCAAAAGTGTGCTGCCATAGAGCTGTGGTTAATCCAATACAGCTGCCGTTGTCGGTAGAGCGGGGACGGTAGGAGTTAGCCGCGCAGTGTTTTGGAAGAGCGGGGACGGTAGGAGTTAGCCGCGCAGTGTTTTGGAAGAGCGGGGACGGTAGGAGTTAGCCGCGCAGTGTTTTGGAAGAGCGGGGACGGTAGGAGTTAGCCGCGCAGTGTTTTGGAAGAGCGGGGACGGTATGGAGTTAGCCGCGCAGTGTTTTGGAAGAGCGGAGACGGTATGGAGTTAGTCGGAAGTGTTTTGGAAGAGCGGGGACGGTAGGAGTTAGCCGCGCAGTGTTCCGCAAGAGTAGAGGACGAGCTGATTGTTAAAACTAACATTATGTTCTATACAATCTATGGATCTGACACAGCAGCTTGCTATTTGTGCCGGCTTAAAATGCGCTGAAACCCCGCCCCATGTGCCGAACCCTCGCCCGAACCCCACAATTAAAGGGGAAAATCCCCTTAAATGAGCCAAAACCCTCGTCCCAACCCACAATTAAAGGGGAAAATCCCCTTAAATGAGCCAAAAACCCGCCCCAACCCCACAATTAAAGGGAAAAATCCCCTTAAATGAGCCAAAAAACCGCCCCAAACCCACTATTAAAGGGAAAAATCCCTTTAAATGAGCTAAAACCCCGTCCCAACTCACCATTAAAGGGAAAAATCCCCTTAAAAGAGCCAAAACCCCGCCCCAAACCCACTATCAAAGGGAAAAATCCCCTTAAATGAGCCAAAACCCCGCCCCAAACCCACTATTAAGGGGAAAAATCCCCTTAAATGAGCCGCAACCCCGCCCCAACCCCACCATTAAAGGGAAAAATCCCCTTAAATGAGCTAAAACCCCGTCCCAACCCACCATTAAAGGGAAAAATCCCCTTCCTCCACTAATCCCCAAACAAAAGCTGCCCGTCCCCGCGCCTCGAAACAGCCCGCTCCTAGCCCAGATCACTCCCCAGCCCGCACGCTAAGGCGGTACTGCCGGGGAGCCATGCCGATCTTCCGCCTGAACAGCTGATGGAAAAATTTCAGATCGGCATAGCCGACGGCTGCAGCGGTCTCGGCAACGCTGAAGCTGGTGTCCGCAAGCAGCCGGCAGGCAGCATCCATGCGGATATTGTGCAGGTAGCCGGTGAAGCTCATGCCGGTCTGCTGCCGGAAGAGCCGGCTGAACTGCCGCTCACTGAGGTTGGCTGCGGCGGCAAGCCCGCTTAGCGTCAGACCGCCGGCATAATGGACTTTCATGCTGGCGATGGCTTCTTCGACCGCCATCCACTGCGGTCTCGTCCCTGCAGATGTGCCGGTCTGCAGTTGCTGCCTGTACAGGCCGGTCAGCAGCCGCACAATGAGCGCGGCTATAACGGCCAAATACCCCGGCGGCCTGGCCGAGAACTCGCTGTACAGCTCCTGGAACTGCGAATGATAGACTCCGGTAGTGTCTTTTATGGAGAACCAGGGCATATGCTCATCTGTGAAATAATCACATATAACCGCAGCCTGCGGAAAAGCCCCCCGGAGCCCGGTCAAATAGTCCACCGGAAACAAGCAGTTATATACGATCAGCGGCCGGTCCTTCTTGGTTGTTCTGGGCCGGAACACGTGGCTGCGCCCGACCGGAATAAAGAACAGGGTTCCATGCTCCACCGGCAGTGCCTCATCGTCAATGTAGTGAACCCCTGAGCCTTCACTCACATATGTAATTTCGACGAACTCATGAGAGTGCTCATGCAGCTCGAAATTTTCGTAGGCACGGTTGACATAGACGGGAATATCCGGGCCAAAAAACGCCTGGCCCGACATCACGAAGCTGCTGCGTCTGACGGTCATGCGGATTACTCCTCTGCACGTTGGTTAACATACTGACTTCATCCTAAGCAATCAGGCTGTGAATGTCCAGATCCGCCTATAACTATGTCTGGAATAGCCTCCATATACAATCGATCTGCCCCATACAATAGACGTAGAAATGCCGGGAACAGAAGGAAGCAGAGGACCGTGACCGGCCTGAGGACTACATCTTACTTAAAGGAGCGGCTTAAATGACCCAATGTAAAGTGTTAAATCTGATGGTGAATTACAGAAGAAATCCCTTGGGAATGGATGATCTTAACCCGCGGCTCAGCTGGCAGATCCAGGCGGAGACAAGAGGCTTCATCCAATCCGCCTATCAGATTCAGGCGGGCTGTGATCTGTCCTTTGAAGCAGAAGCAGAGCTCGTGTGGGATACCGGAAAGGTCGTATCCGATTCCAGTGTGCACATAGAATACCAGGGGCAGACCTTACAGCCGCGCACCCGTTATTACTTCAGAATCCGGGTATGGGATTCCGAAGGTAACGGCTCAGCATGGAGCGCACCGGCATACTGGGAAACGGGATTGCTCTCAGCGCAAAACTGGCAGGCGAGCTGGATAACGGCACCCGTTCCCGGGCAGCTCACTGAGAAGAACGAAGACCCGTGCGATTATTTCCGCACAGAATTCGAGCTTCCTGCCGGTGCTGTCTCTGCGCGCATTTACGCAACATCACTTGGCTTGTACAGATTATATGTAAACGGTTCCCCGGCGGATGATACACTGTTCAACCCCGGCTGGACGAGCTACAACAAACGGCTGCAGTATCAGACCTATGATGTGACCCGGATGCTCACGGCGGGCGGGAATACACTTGGCTGTATCGTAGGAAACGGCTGGTACAAAGGCTATCTGGCCTGGGACGGAGGCAAGGACCATTACGGCAAACAGCGTGCGTTACTCGTTCAGCTGCATATTACGTTAGCCGACGGCTCGGAACAAATCATTGTCACAGACGGCAGCTGGCGCACTTCAACCGGATCGCTGCTGATGTCAGAGCTGTATCACGGTGAAACCTATGATGCGCGGCTTGAGCCGGACGGATGGGCTTCTCCCAACTTTGCAGGCCACCATTGGAAGCAGGCGGCACTCACGGATGCTCCGCCTCCGCTGCTGGTAGCCCAGGAGAACGAGCCGGCCCGGATTGTTGAAACCATTAAGCCTATCGCGGTCATAACTACACCGGCAGGAGCAACTGTGCTGGATATGGGCCAGAATATGGTTGGATGGGTCAGATTTACAGTGAAGGCTGAAGCCGGTACAGTGGTCACGCTGCAGCATGCCGAGGTGCTGGACCGTGACGGTAATTTTTATACCGGTAATCTGCGTTCCGCCAAGCAGACCGTGACTTATATCTGCCGGGGCGGAGAGCCGGAGACATTTGAGCCGCATTTTACATTCCAGGGCTTCCGTTATGTACAAGTGACGGGTGTGCCGCACGATCAGCTGCTGGAACAGTTCACCGGCTGTGTGATCCATTCTGATCTGGAGCAGACCGGCAGCTTCAGCTGCTCTGATGAGCTGGTGAACCGGCTGCAGCATAACATTCTGTGGGGCCAAAAAGGGAATTTCCTCGATGTGCCGACCGACTGCCCGCAGCGTGACGAAAGACTGGGCTGGACGGGGGATGCGCAGGTGTTCATCCGTACGGCGGCCTTTAATATGAATGTGGTGCCTTTTTTCGAAAAATGGTTAAAGGATCTCGCTACCGACCAGGAGGCGGACGGAAGAGTGCCGCATGTCATTCCTGACATCCCGACAGCAGGTTATGGATCTTCGGCCTGGGGGGATGCAGCCGTCATTTGTCCGTGGACACTATACCAGTGCTACGGGGACGTCCGCATACTGAAGCAGCAGTATCCAAGCATGAAGGCTTGGGTGGAATATATCCGTGCCCAGGGCGAGCATGAATTCCTGTGGAACACCGGCCACCACTTTGGAGACTGGCTGGGGCTGGATGCGAAGGAGAACAGCTACATCGGGGCAACGCCGAAGGATCTGATCGCGACCGCCTTTTTTGCCTACTCAACAGAGCTTTTGGCCAAAACCGCAGAGGTAACCGGGCAACAGGAGGAGGCTGAGAAATACCGTCAGCTGCACGGCAATATC
The DNA here is from genome assembly GCF_058313675.1 of Paenibacillus sp. fava2. Taxonomy (NCBI): domain Bacteria; kingdom Bacillati; phylum Bacillota; class Bacilli; order Caryophanales; family Paenibacillaceae; genus Paenibacillus; species Paenibacillus sp. fava2. The sequence continues at coordinate 1,879,598 of NZ_CM177755.1, forward strand.
ATCCGCGCTTTCCGTGAGGAATTCGTAACGCCAAGCGGCCGGGTGGCCTCTCCCACACAAACGGCTTATGCAGTTGCACTGATGTTCGATCTTTTGGAGGAAAAAGACCGTCCGCGTACGGCCGCGATGCTGGCTGATCATGTAAAAGAAAACGGGACCCATCTGACGACCGGTTTTGTGGGAACGCCGTATCTGTGCCTGGTCCTCTCCCGCTTCGGGTACACCGAACTGGCCTATGAGCTGGTACAGCAGAAGGAATACCCTTCCTGGCTGTATTCCGTCCTTCAGGGGGCGACGACGATCTGGGAGCACTGGGATGGAATCAAGCAGGACGGCTCCTTCTGGAGCGACAATATGAACTCTTATAATCATTATGCATACGGCGCTGTAGGAGATTGGCTCTACCGTATTGCCGGGGGCATCGAGCTTATCGAGCCGGGCTACAAAAAAATCCGCATCCAGCCCCAGCCGGGCGGTCAGCTCACTTGGGCGGAAGCCTCCTACAGCTCCGTATACGGTCCGATCCGTTCAGCATGGAGCAAACAGGCGGATGGTTCACTGGAGCTGAAGATAACGGTCCCGGCCAATACTACAGCTGAGTTCATAGTGCCGGCCGGGCAGCAGGGGGAAATTCTGGAGAGCGGGGAAGCGCTGGATCGCGTAAGCGGGGTTCTATCCGCAGAAGAGAACGCCGGCGTCCGGAAGCTGACCATAGGATCAGGGAATTACCGGTTCGCGATAGCTTAACCCTATAATTGCAAAAAAAAGCGGCAGCTAAGGACGGGAATACAGTGTCTTTAGACTGCCGCTTTTTGATTGGGTTAAGGGGGAAGATTAATTTGCCTTGGCAAGCTTTGTGCCGCGGACCGAGGATGTGGCGTATACGATAAGCGCTGTCCAGATAAGACCGAAGCCGAGGAGCAGAACAGGCGAGACCGTTTCCTTAAACACAAATATGCTCAATAACAGCATAATGGTCGGACCGATGTATTGTACAAAGCCGAGCGCGGACAGTGACATCCGGGCAGCTGCCCTTGCAAAAAAGAGCAGCGGCAGGGCCGTTACTGCGCCGGAGAGAAGCAACCCGGCAAACATAGACGGGGACAGCAACCAGGCTGTAGACTCTCCTGTGACCGCCAAATAGATCCAGTAGCCGAGCGCGACGGGCAAAACTACGGCTGTCTCAGACAGCAAGCCCACAGAAGCATCCTGCATAGTCTTCTTCTTGGCAAGGCCGTACAGGCCGAACGACACGGCCAGCGAGATCGCGATCCACGGGAAACGTCCGTAGTTGATGGCGATAATAAGCACCGCAGCGCTGGCGATGGCAATCGCGAGCCAGTGGCCGCGGTTTGGCTTCTCATGGAGGAAGACGACTGCAAGCAGCACATTTAACAGCGGGTTCAGATAATAACCGAGGCTGGTCTCGACGACATGCCCGTTATTCACCGCCCAGATAAAGATGAGCCAATTCACAGCGATCAGCAGTCCGCTGGCGGTGAGCGATAACAGCTGTGAGCGGCTGGCCGCAATCCGCCTGATGTCACCCCAGCGGCGCTGGACGGCGACGAGAACAGCCATGAAGACGAACGACCAGACTACCCGGTGCGACAGAATCTCGCCTGCCGGCACATCATTAAATAACTTCCAATACAGCGGGAGAATTCCCCACATGATATAAGCGATTATAGCGTTGACCAATCCGTTATTCATTTCCAATTCTCCTCTTTACGTTTAAACACTACAGCTGAAAGCTCTCCTTAATTCTCTGTGCGACCTCAGCGGCAGACAGGTCCGTATTGTTGATTCTTAAATAACGCTCCCTGGTGATTTCACCCTCATCAGAATTAAGCCGGTGCTGTTCCATCGTCTGCAGCAGGTTCTGCTCAGAGCGGGCGACATCCCGTTTGGTTGGCTTATGCTCAAGCCGGTGCGGTGTTTTGTTCCGTTCCAGCCGCTCCTCAAGTGCGGTCTCAAGCTCAACCAGGTATACTTCTCCGCCCCGGTCTTCGATTATGGAACAGACGGATTCGATGTAATCCCAGTCGCTCTGCAGATCAAAGGCCCATACATAGGTGAAAATCATTCCATACAGCCCGCTGCCGGCAGCCGTTTCGAATATGTCCTGGCGGAATTTGTTGACGAGCCCCCACATTTCCGGGCTGAAGCCGAAAAAGGGTGCCAGCAGCTCAATCGTCATATGGTTGTGGAACAGCTTCAGCTCAGTAATCTTTTCCAGCTCATGTCCGATGGTCATTTTGCCGGAGGCCTGCGGCCCGAATAGAATGATCAGCTTCATCATCTAAGTCCCCTTTTGAGCATTTTGATTCATAATAACACAGGAAAAAGTAACGGGCGTATCATTAAATGCACAGCTTAGGGGGTAATGAACAGTATGCGGCAGAGATGACTATGAACGAGGGGGTTACACAATGCTGATCCTTAGGGTACTGGCAGGCTTGGCGCTGTTTATTCTTGGGCTTCTGTACCTTGTACAGAGCAAAGTGACCGTAAACATCACCACGCCCAATAAAGTGGAAACCAAAAAGTATACCAAGGGCGTTCCGCTGATTTTATCCAGAATCGCCGGTATAGCCATGCTGATTCTCGGTGTGCTGATCTGGATTTTCGGATTCCCGCATTTTTCGGATTGAATGATAATTTTCTCCAAAAGAAAGATAGGATCGGACATTCATCCGGCTGCCCGGGGTTGGTAGGATTAGATGGAAACATCATCAACCGGATAAATGGAGGTTCTACCCTGGTGAATATACAATTTTCTGCCCCTGCCGTCTATTGGACAGAAGCGCTGCCTGCAGGGAACGGTAATCTTGGAGCTATGGTATTTGGCGGTATTGAGCGTGAACGGATTGCTTTGAATGAAGATACCCTCTGGTCAGGTTATCCCCGCGAATGGAACAATCCGGGAGCCAGGGAAGTATTGCCGGAGGTAAGATCCCTGATTGCGGAGGGCCGCTACGGGGAGGCGGATCAGCTCTGCCGGCAAATGCTGGGTCCCTACACGCAGTCCTATCTGCCGCTGGGGGACCTGAATATTACGATGGAGCACGGGCAATCGCTAGAGCGGGGAAGCTACAGCCGGAAGCTGGATCTTTCAGCCGGTGTAGTCGGCATACAATACAAGATCGGGGGCGTGCAGTACGCGCGCGAGGTATTTGTCTCGCATCCGGATCAGGTCATAGCCGTTAGGCTGACGGCCAGCCGGGAAGGCGCGCTGAGCTTCCTTGCCAGGCTGGACAGCCCGCTCCGCCACAGCATCCGGCTGGAGCAGGAGCAGTTAACCCTCTCCGGCCATGCTCCGGAGCATGTGGACCCGAATTATTATGCGTCTGCCGAACCGGTCCGTTACGGCGATTCCGGAGCATCCCGGGGGCTGCAATTCCACGGAAGGCTTGCAGTAACACATGAGGGCGGAAGCCTGCATGCGGGAGCGGAAGGGCTGCGTATCAGCGGGGCGACCTCGGCCACGCTGTACTTCAGCGCAGCGACAAGCTTCGATCCGCTGCTCAGGGCAAGCAGCCCGGAACGTATTCCCGGGGAGGTGACGGCCCGGATTATTCAGGCGGCCGGCAGCAGGGAATACGCTGCGGTTCTGCAGGATCACCTTCAGGATCACCGCTCGCTTTTTGACAGAGTGAAGCTGCATCTCGGGCCAGGCAAGGCTCCTGCCGATCTGCCGACCGACCAGCGGATTGCCGAATACGGAAGCAGTGATCCCGGGCTGGTGGAGCTGCTGTTTCATTACGGCAGATATCTGCTTATCGCCAGCTCCCGGCCGGGAACCCAGCCTGCGAACCTGCAGGGGATCTGGAACCAGGAGACCCGTGCTCCGTGGAGCTCCAATTATACGCTGAACATCAATGCCGAAATGAATTACTGGCCGGCGGAGGTGTGCAATCTGGCCGAGCTGCATGAGCCGTTCATTGATTATATCGGCGCTCTGGCGGTCAACGGCCGGAAGACTGCCGAGGTGAACTATGGCGCCAGAGGCTGGGTTGCCCATCACAATTCCGACCTGTGGGCCCAGACAGGCCCGGCAGGCGCTTATGGTGACGGTGATCCGGTGTGGGCGTTCTGGCCGATGGGCGCGGTGTGGCTGACCCAGCATGTGTGGGAGCACTATCTTTTCAGCGGAGATATGGATTTTCTGCGTGAGACTGCGTATCCGGTGATGAAGGATGCGGCGCTGTTCTGCCTGGACTGGCTGATTGAGAATGAGGCCGGAGAGCTGATTACGTCACCTTCCACCTCCCCGGAGCATAAGTTTGCTTCCGGAGGCGGGCTGCATGCAGTCAGTGCAGCCACAGCGATGGATCTGTCGCTGATTGCCGAACTGTTCGGCAATTGTATGGAGTCGGCTGAACTCCTGCAGACGGATAAGGAGTTCGCCGATGCTCTGGGGCGCGCGAAGGAACGCATGCTGCCTCTGCGCATAGACCGCCAGGGCAGACTGCAGGAATGGTCTGAGGATTATCCGGAGGAGGACGTCCATCACCGTCACGTCTCCCATCTGGTTGGTGTATATCCGGGCCGGCTGATCTCGGAGAAGTCAGCTCCCGAGCTGTTCCGGGCAGCCAGAACGGCGCTGGAGATCCGGGGAGACGGCGGAACGGGCTGGAGCCTGGGCTGGAAAATCAGCCTGTGGGCCCGCTTCAAGGACGGCAACCGGGCGGAGCGGCTCATTTCCAATCTGCTCACCCTTGTCAGGGAAAATGAAACGGCGAGCCAGCGGGCTGCAGAGGGCGGCGTATACGCGAATCTGTTCGACGCTCATCCGCCGTTTCAGATTGACGGCAACTTTGCCGCCACTTCGGGAATTGCCGAGATGCTGCTGCAGTCCCACCAGGGATTCCTTGCGCTGCTGCCGGCGCTGCCGGACTCCTGGCCGGAAGGATATGTGAAAGGGCTGCGGGCCAGAGGGGGCTATGAAGTGGATATAGACTGGAGCAACGGAAGCTTGTCCGGGGCGGTTATTACAGCCTCCCGTACACAAACCTGCCGGATATTGGCCGGTCGGCAGATTCAGATCAGCGAAGCCGGAACGAGAGTAGAGAATATTACGGTAACAGACGGGATTGCCGAGTTTCCGGTTGAAGCCGGCAAGCGGTATACCCTCACCGTAAAGGAATAGCCTGTTCAGCCCAAAAAACCTCATTACTGAGGTTTTTTGGCGTTCACCGGCATCTGTTCCGGGCTGAAGGTCAGCCGGTAGGCTGAGGGCGAGAAGCCGGTGAATGCCTTGAAGGTTCTGGACAGATAGGAAATGTCGGGTATCCCTACCCTGTCGCCGATTTCCGACAGCAGAAGATTCGTGGTTGCAAGCAGCAGCTTGGCTTCCTCGAGTCTTTTTTTATTGATGTATTGGATCGGGGAGGTCCCGAACTGCCGTTTAAACACGCGGATAAAATAATTGGGCTGCAGATGCGCCAGCTCAGCCAGTTCTTCAATGGTCAGATTCCGGTGATAGCAGCGCTGAATATGCGAGATGACCTGCTGAAGCGGCTCAGATACCGCTGCCGGCCTGAGGCCTTGCTGGGTTAGGGCACTCTGTTCCAGATAGTGGGCTATAAGCTTCAGCATGGCGGATTTGACGAGCAGCGGACCGGTGAGGGCAGAATCCTTATGGTGCTTCAGCAGCTCACGGAAAAGCTCAATTGGCCCGCTGTCCTGCTCCGTGTCGATCCAAAGGGGCGTCTGCAGCAGATCAAACAGATTGCGTTCCCCGATCCGCGCGGTAAAATGGCACCAGTACTTCGTGTACCGGGGACCGGAGGTATAAGAAAAGGACTGCTTGATGCCCTGCGGCATCAGGAACCATTCCCCGGGCTGCGGGCTGAACTCGGCATCGCCGATTTTCAGCCAGCCTTCCCCTTCACATATCAGGTAGAACTTGTTATAGTCGGGCGTATAATCCAATTCCCGCCAGTCGGTCCATACCTGATTGTATCCTGCAGCCGTTACGCGTACCTCGAGATTCTCCATATACATCCGGGTTAATTGCTGATTGTTCACATTCATACTCTCCGATCCGTAAGCAGTCGACATCAAGAATTCTCTCAGATGATTTTAGCATGCAATGCCGGAATCCGGCTAATATCTGACAGGGATCCTGTGGTTCCGAAACTTTTCGTAATCCAATATTTACAAAATGCACAGGTCAGCGTACAGTTCAGATAGGGAATATTGGGCTAAGCGCTTAAGGTGCTCCTTGAATATAGCTGCTAATGTAAAGGGAGGACAGTAATGGCATACAGTGAAGTTGAATTGCGCACGTCATTAATGTTATCGGTTCCGGTTATTCTGGACAGTCATTATCAGTCCTTAATGAGGAAGGATAACAATCTTGCCTGGTTTATAGAATCACACAAGGAACTGCTGGATTCCAGCTTCACTACGATTTTATTACTTATGATAGAGGCCCTGTACATGAACGCTGCCGATTATGGACAGTTTCTTGATAATTCGCACAAGGAGGGTGTCCAGCAAGGGATATTCCTCGCGGACATATTCGGCGAGCACTTTGATATTATGATGGAAATGAGCAAGGATCTGAACCTGACAGCCCAGAACATCATGTTCGGAATTATCGAGGAGAAGGTGGATGAACCCGTGAACCGGCTGTTTTTTAACGGCCGTCTGATGGAATGCAACTGGGTCAGGTTTACCGGTTTCGCCCAGGGCTATCTGTCAAATAAAAATGAGGAAATTGACAGCCTGCATGAGCAAAAAATAGCAGTAATGGGACAGATGGCTGCAGGAATGGCACATGAAATCCGCAATCCACTGGCTTCGATTAAGGGCTTTGCCCAGCTGATCCATAACCGGCTGAATGAGCCCGAGATCAAGGCGGCAGAATTGCGGGCTTATCTGGATATCACGATCAAGGAAATTGATAACCTGAACAGACTGGTCACGGATTTTCTGGTGCTCTCCCGGAAGGGGGACAGTCTGCAAAGAGACGGTGAGATTTTCAATGTAATTGAGGTGATACATAGAGTAGTAAATATCGTAAATCAGCTCATTATCAGCAATAATATTGTTCTGAATGTACATTATTCTGCTGAACAGGTGTGGACGCTTGGAAACGCCTCGCAGCTGGAGCAGGTCTTCCTGAATATTTTGAAGAACAGCATCGATGCCTTCACAGCCGTAAGCGGCCAAATTGATGTTACCATTACGACGCAAGCGGATACGAACGAGATTATTCTGTATTTTGCCGACAACGGGGCGGGCATACCTATGGACAAGCTAAGCCGGATCTTTGACCCGTTTTTTACTACCAAGCCAAAAGGAACCGGCATCGGGTTATCCATCTGTAAACAATTAATCGAAATGTACGGCGGACAAATCCAGGTGAATTCCGTAGTAAAGGCGGGAACGAATGTGAAGGTCAGCCTGCCGTGGGTCAGCGATTATGCTGCCTGTATGGAGGAAAGTGTATCCTAAACTGTGCGAGTATAAGAATGAAGAGGGGCGACCTGCCGGGAGGCGGGTCTTTTTGTTAGGTGTGAAGCAGATATGAAGCGGCCGGGCGGGAGCTGTACTATATGGGGAATGTAAATATAATTAATATATTCATTAATTAAAAATCGCAAGCGGATTCATTGAACTGCTCTTTAGTCAGCTTCTTCAATAATAATGGATTGACTCCTTCTCCTTCATCTGCCTATAATACTTTTATAATTATAAATGTATTAATAAATATGTTAACTAAATAAGTTTATGCAGAGAGGACTCAAACCAATGGATAAACAGACCAAGCTGAAGGTGTATGCGCAACAAACGGGAGCGCCGCTGGGCGATTTGTTCGGCATTTTCTTTGAAGATCTCAACCATGCAGCCGATGGGGGATTGTATGCGGAGCTGGTCCAGAACCGCTCATTTGAATTTGATCCCATTGATCATCCCACCTACCACGCTTTGACAGCCTGGGAAAAGGCAGAGCGAGGAGGCGGGCGTGCGGAGCTGAGCATTGCGAGCGAATCCCCGTTCCATCCCAAAAACCCGCACTATGCGGTGATTGAAATAACCGAGCCTGGAGACGGTGTGGGCCTGTCCAATGCCGGCTTTAATACAGGTATTCCGGTAAAGGAAGGCGAACATTACCTGTTCTCGTTGTATGCACGGCGCAGTGACAGCTTCAGCACACCGGTACGTGTCCTCATTGAAGACAGCAACGGGGCGGTATGTGCTTCAGCTGAGCTTGCCGTAGAATCTGATCAGTGGCAGAAATATGAAGCGGTTCTTACGGCAGGCTGCACCGACAATGCCTGCAGGCTGGTCATTCTGACCGGCGGGCAAGGCAGACTCGAGGTTGATCTGGTATCGTTGTTCCCTCAGAACACCTATCTCGGCCGCCGTAACGGGCTGCGCGAGGATATTGCCGTGCTGCTGGCGGATATGAAGCCGAAATTTATGCGTTTTCCCGGAGGCTGCCTTGTTCATGACGGGTCACTGAACCCGGATGACCGGAATTCGATGTACCGCTGGAAGAATACAATCGGAGAGCTTGCTGCACGCCCGGCTAGACGGAATAACTGGCAGTACAATCAGACGCTGGGTCTGGGCTATTACGAATACTTCCAGTTCTGCGAAGACATCGGGGCCAAAGCCATTCCTGTACTGCCCGGCGGCTATGATCCCCACCATAAGCGGATCGTTCCCCTTGACGAGCTCGGACCGTGGATCCAGGATGCACTGGACCTGATTGAATTCGCCACAGGCGACGCAACGACGGAGTGGGGCGGAATCCGCAGCTCACTCGGCCATCCCGAGCCCTTCGGGCTGGAATACATCGCGATCGGCAACGAGGAGGTCGGCGAGCCGTTCTTTGAGCGGTATCCGTATTTCCATAAGGCGATCAAGGAACGGTATCCTCATATCCAGGTAATCAACAGCAGCGGTCCGTTTGCTGCCGGCGGCGAATACGAACGGGGCTGGGCCTCGGCCAGAGAACACGGCTCGGATCTGGTTGACGAGCATTACTACCAGTCCCCGGAATGGTTCCTGGCCAACATGGACCGGTACGACAGCTTCAAGGCTGATGAGCCCAAGGTCTTCCTGGGTGAATATGCATCCTGGGGCAATACCTACTATAACGCTCTAGTAGAGGCTGCGTTCATGACCCGGCTGGAGCGAAATGCTCATGCCATCGGCCTGGCCTGCTATGCGCCGATGCTGTGCAATGTCGACTATGTTAACTGGAAGCCGGATATGATCTGGTTCAATAACCATGAGGTGTTCGGTACGCCGAATTATTATGTACAGAAGCTGTTTATGAACCATCAGGGTGACCGGCTGCTAAGTATCGCTGCGGAGAATCTTCCGGAGAAGCCGGAGCCTGTCCAGGAGCCGGTGAAGGGCAGCATTGTCCTGGCTGCCGAGAAATCTGCCGTTACGTACAGCAACATTACGCTGACCAACAATCTGACAGGTGAACAGAAGAGGATCGAAGCGCCTGTTGAGCTAAATGATACGGAAGACACTGTGAGCAAGGAGGAAGAACAGCGCTCATTCCTGCTGGGGGAAACGGACTGGAGGGATTATACGCTCAGCCTGACTGCCCGCAAAACAGGCGGCGTCCGCGCCTTCCTGATCTTCTTCGGTATGCAGGATAGCAAGAACCGGCTGAACTGGGAGCTTGGCGGCTGGCAGAACCAGGACAGCACGCTGAGTGCGGTCGTTAACGGACGGGGCTCCTGCCTGACCCAGAGCCTGTTCACCGTAGAGAATGATACCGATTATGAGCTGGAGCTGCATGTCAGCGGCCGCGTGATTACAGCTTCAATAAACGGGGTTGTTATCAACTCGGCGGAAGACCGTGTGCCGGACATTCAGCCGCTGTATTACACGGCAAGTGTGGAAGAGGCAACCGGTGATGTAATCGTCAAGGCGGTCAACGTGCAGGACACTCCGCTTCCGGTTACAGTCGAACTGCAGGAATTGGCCGCAGCTTCTTACCAGGCTGAGGTCCATGAGCTGTCGGGAGTGGAGCTGGATGCGGAGAACAGCTTTGCTGAGCCGCTGAAGGTCAGCCCGTCCAGCCGGACGATTGCCTTTGAAGGAAGCAGCTTTGATTATGAGTTCCCGGCACATTCGGTTACTGTGTTCAGAGTACAGAAGGCTTAAACAAGACGTAAGATCCGCTATTTGCCATTACATTATCTATTAATCCCGCAGGGAGGGTTCATCTTGTCCGAATCGAAACCAACTTATTCCGGTTATCTGTTAGTCCATTTTATCGGGGAGCAGCCTGACGGTGAGCAGGTCTATTTCTCTTACAGCGAGAACGGCCTGCACTGGAAGGATCTGAATGGAGGCCTGCCGGTTCTGCGCTCAGAGCTGGGTGAAAAGGGGGCCAGAGATCCCTTTATCGTCCGTTCGCCCAAGGAAGGGAAATTCTATCTGATCGCCACCGATCTGCGCATTGCCAGCGGCAAGGGCTGGGGGGCGGCCGTTGAGGAAGGAAGCCGTGATATTATCGTCTGGGAATCTGCCGACCTGGTGAACTGGTCAGAGCCTTGGCCGGTTACTGTCGGGGTGGAGGGAGCCGGCTGTGTGTGGGCTCCGGAAGCCATATATGACGAGACTGCGGATGAATTCCTGGTATTCTGGGCTTCCGCTACACAGGAGCCGCAGGAAAGCGAACGGAAGCACAAAATCTACAGCTCACGCACGAAGGATTTCCGTACCTTCACGCCGGCTGAGAAATATATCGAGCGGGACAACCATATTATTGATACTACAATTATTGAGGCAGGCGGCAAGTATTACCGCTATTCCAAGGATGAGACAACGAAGAATATCCGGGTAGAGGAAGGTGCGTCGCTGGATAAGGATGCCTTCAGCTATGTAGATGCTCCTGTTCTGGGAGCCATTATGGGTGTGGAGGGCCCGGAAATCTTCAAGCTGAACGGGCGCGAGGAGTGGTGCCTGATCGTGGACCGCTATGCGGAGGGTAAGGGCTATCTGCCGCTTCTAACCTCTGACCTCGGCAGCGGCGAGTTCCGGGTGCTGGAAGACAGCGAGTTTGACCTCGGCAGAAACAAAAAACGCCATGGCGGTGTGCTGCCAATCACCTTTGAAGAGTCCAGCCTGCTGCTGCAGGCCTTCGGGGACGGCCACCAGGTACTACCGGGGCAATTCGCTGATCCGGATCTGGCCAAGTTCGGTGACCGTTACTATTTGTACCCGACAACAGACGGCTTTACCGGCTGGTCGGGAACGCAGTTCCATGTCTTCTCATCGGATGATTTGAAGCTGTGGAAGGACGAAGGCGTCATTCTGGATCTGGCAACCGATGATGTGCCGTGGGCAGTCAGCAGCGCATGGGCTCCGTGCATCGCCAGCAAGGACGGCCGCTACTTCTATTATTTCTGCGGCAAAAAACCGGACGGAGAGAGTGCGATCGGCGTAGCGGTTGCCGATGCTCCTGCCGGTCCGTTCACGGCGCAGCCTGAGCCGCTCATTACCATGGGACAGCTGCAGCGGCTGGGAATCACCATGGGACAGGCGATTGACCCGTCCATTTATGCCGAGGATGACGGCAAGGTATACCTGCTGTTCGGAAACAGCCATGCTGCGGTTGTCGAGCTGGGCGCAGATATGATTTCGGTGGTGGAAGACACCATGCGGAATCTGGAAGGACTGCATGATTTCCGCGAAGCAGTCACCGTGCTCAAACGGGACGGGCTGTATCATTTCACCTGGTCCTGTGACGATACAGGCAGCGAAGATTATCATGTGAACTATGGAACGGCGGAGCAGCTGTACGGGCCGGTAACTTATCAGTATACGGTTCTCAGCAAAAATAAGGACAAGGATATGCTCGGCACCGCCCATCACTCCATTATGCTGGACAAGGATACCGGAAAGTACTGGATTGCCTATCACCGGTTCGTTACACCGCTGACCCGGTTCAACGATTATAAGGGAATACACCGCGAAACCTGCATCGATCCGTTAAGCTTCGGCGAGAACGGGCTGATGCAGCCGGTGAACCTGTAGAAGCTTCAGATAATCAGGAGGTTGAATAGAGATGAAAGAAACCATTACCAATCCATTAGTCCTGCAGCGGGCGGATCCCTGCATCTACCGACACAGTGACGGTTATTATTATTTCACCGCTTCAGTTCCCGAGTACGACCGGATTGAGCTGCGCAGAGCGCGGACCCTCGGGGAGCTTGCCGGCAGCGAGCCGGTAGTCATTTGGACCAAGCATGTCACCGGCATCATGAGCGGTTATGTGTGGGCGCCTGAGATTCATTTTATCGGCGGCAAATGGTATGTGTATTTCTCCGCAGGCAGCGACGATGCGCCTTTTGCACAGCGTCTGTATGTACTGGAGAACGGATCGGACAATCCGCTTACGGGAAGCTGGGAAGAGAAGGGCCGGATTTATACCGCCTGGGATACCTTCTCGCTGGATGCAACGACCTTTGAGCATGGGGGAGCGCGGTATCTGGTGTGGGCCCAGGAGGACCCGTCAGTCCAGGGCAACTCCAGCCTGTTCATCTCGAAGATGGCCAACCCGTGGACGCTGGACGGCGGACAGACGGTGCTTACCCGGCCGGAGTATGACTGGGAAGTAATCGGCTACCGGGTCAATGAAGGAGCAGCAATTCTCAAAAAGAACGGCAAGATCTTCCTGACCTATTCTGCCAGCGCAACAAACCATCATTACTGCATGGGAATGCTCACGGCAGCAGATGACAGTGATTTGCTGGATGCCGGCTCATGGACCAAATCCCCGGTTCCTGTCTTCACATCAAGCGAGGAGACCGGCCAGTATGGTCCCGGGCATAACAGCTTTACGGTATCGGCTGACGGATCGCAGGAGCTGATCGTCTATCATGCCAGAAACTATAAGGAGATTACAGGGGATCCCCTGTTTGATCCGAACCGTCATGCCCGTGTCCAGCCGGTAGAGTGGGATGAGCAGGGGCTTCCGGTATTCGGCCTGCCGGTACCGGACGGCCAAGAACTGCAGCTCTAAATAAACTGATAAACCGTATCATACCGGGGGACTCTCCGGTGTGATACGGTTTATTTCGTTTCAGTTCCGATTATCTGTCATATTTTCGGGGACAGCTTGTCGGGGAAGGGGGAATCCAAACTAAGTGGAAATTCGGCATCTATTTTTACGCTAAACCTGGTTATCGGGAATCTAGTTGGAAAAACGCCAACTAAATTCACCCTATATGCCCTTTTGCGATTAGTAGCCTGAAATAGATGTCTTTTTTCCACCTAATGGCCGCAAACTCCGATAAATACAAGAATTAAGTAGCAAAAATCCAACTAACTAGATTGAACGAGTAAGTATGTATATACAGTAGTCTGCAGACTTCTACTGCCAACGGCAGGATGCCCCAAGACGAATCTGCAAGGCAAAACAGGGATGCCCTTCAGCCGTAACGGCCGAGTGGCATCCCTGTTTAAGCTTTTATATGCAGATTATTGCAGATTGAGGATATTGCTGATGATGACAGCAGCCTGAGCGCGGTTGGCAATGCCTTTTGGCGCGAAGGTGTCAGCGGTCATCCCTTTCACAATGCCTTCCTGGGTGAGCAGCGCTACAGCGTCTTTACCGTAGGAAGCGATGCTTGCCTTGTCCTTGAAGCCTGCAAGGGCGGCATCGGCATTGCTTACCGATTTCCCTTTGAACTTCGTCAGGGCATTGGCAGCAATGATAGCCATCTCTTCACGGGTGATGGAACGGTTAGGCTCGAATTTGCCGTTGCCTACACCGTTAACCAGACCGTTCTCTACACCGGCGGCAACATAGCTGTAAGCCCAGTTGGTTGCTGCCACATCAGTGAAGTCAGCCGATGCATTCTCCAGCGGGAGAGCGAAAGCACGGACGATCATGGTGATGAATTCGGCACGGGTAACTTCCTTGAGCGGTGCGAAGCTGCCGTTGCCTACGCCGTTAATAATACCTTTAGCGCTTAATTCTTCAATTGCCGATGCAGCCCAGGTTACCTTACCCAGATCTGTAAAGCTGCCTGCCGGAGCAGGTGTTGCTGTCGGCTGCGGTGTTGCCGTTGGAGCTGGTGTTGCAGTCGGTGCCGGAGTTGCAGCTGGAGCTGGTCCACCCGTTACAGGCTCGGATTCCAGTACGCCAGGATCCATGCCGTCAGCTTCTGTGGCTGCCGGAGCCGAAGCGTAGATGGCATTAGCCAGTAATCTGAACTGGTTCTGCGGGTGATATTTATTCAGCAGGTCGTTGGCGAACAGGGTTACATGAATGCTGTCCGTCTGGTAATCCAGAGCCAGTACCTGATCTTTGGCAGCATCATTGTTCGGCCACCAGCCGGCTTTGAAGAAGTCATCGCCGGTTCCGTATTTCGCCAGGATTTCAGCGCCTTCCGGAACAGCTGTGATATAAGCTGCAGATACAGTGTACAGGTATTCACTTTCTTCATAAGCAGCAGTAATCAGGCTATCCTGTGAAAGGGTTGCTTTGAACAAGCCCTCATGTGCGGCGGCTCTATTCGATTGATTCACCGGATTGGCAAAATTAAGGCCTGGCAGGACGTTCAAAGCTTTAACGCTGCTCAGGATCGTACGGCCATAACCGATGAACGGCTTGCCGCTGGCGATCAGATTAGTACCGGAGTTAACCAGCACGTCTGCAGCAACAGGATCAGAAGTTACCTTGAACCCAAGATCCGCCAGGATGTAGGAAGGTGCTCCGGCAATGGCTACATTAGCCGGCTTCAGCAGCTTGCCTGTTTTGTCGCCTGTGGCATAGAACGGTACAATGTCCAGCAGGTATTTGGAAGCTACGGTCCGCAGATTGGATCTGGATACCAGGAAGCTGCCTTTTTCATAGCCGGCACCGCCGTTTTCGAGCAGTGTTACTGCTTTTTTGTTCGTGATCAGCTCGTTAACCGCTTTGATTGCATCATTGTTGCTGTTGCGGATAACGTAATTTTGCGAGAATGGATACTGATCCAGGTTCGTTGCCGGAATTACGATACTGCTGACCTGCGTAGTTTTGCCGGTGAATGCACCAGCACTGCGGCTGATGTAACGGTCAAATCCGCGCATATCTGCGAAGTTCTGTACGGTATCGGAATACATGGCGTCGAAGTCGGATACATCCAGTCCATCATACAGGACAAGGTTGGCATAACCCCGTTTAGCCTGATGCATGTTTACGACATAAGTTCCGGCAGGATAAGTGTTGCCGTCTACCGTTACCGCTGCAGTGGTCTGTTCAACTTTTACACCGTTACGGAGCAGGTATTGCACCATTTTGTAAGTTTCCAGCGCGTTCTTCTGCAGATCTTTAGCTACAGGAAGCACATAATATTCAGGGAAGAAGTTCGTGTCTTCGGTTTCACGCTCACGGCCGATAGACTCGTAGTTGGCGTTAACCAGGTAAGGATCAACTTCTTTGTGGTCTTCATTGTTAATACCGCGTTTGAAGATTTCAAGCTGGTTCAGGAACAGCTCTTCTTTGTTGCCCTGTACATAATTAGTGGCAGCCAGTGTTGCATAGTAGAAGGCATCCAGGGAATCTTCGTTCAGCTCAGGAACCTCAATGGTATGTCCAAGCGCACCCTGATGCATAGCGTAGACAGCGGTGTACGCCGGAGAAGCATCGTCCCAGCCCGTTGCGTTGCCGTATGGGTCGGCATAGTTAGGATCATTTTTCAGCTTTTCAGCTTCCAGATAAGGAATGTGGTATGCATCATACTTGGTGTTGGCGATACCGGCATTACCCATAGCGTTGGCCTGTTCAAGCATGCTGTCCATAACAAGATCGTACTCAATGTTCGGATCATGCGGCGGGGTACAAGGCTCAATCAGGAAGCCGCTCACGAATCCGTGCATATCCAGGAAGCTCAGCGGAGTCCATTTGGCAATCTGTGCAGTAACAGCCTGAGTTTCAGGTTGTGTCTGGTAAGAGTTGTCACGGTTCGGGTCAAGCAGGGTGGAAGTCGCACGTGTATTGAGCGCACGGCCGTCCGGATTCTCTACATAATCCAGCAGGAAAATCACATTGTCCAGCGCCTTGTCGATATCGAGGGCTACCGGAACTACATTGCCATTGGCATCGGTTGTATCATAGTTGACGATCTTTTCCGTCATCAGGGTTTCCAGGAACTTGATAATAACGTCAACACCGTTGGCTTCATCCGCATGGATGTTGTTCAGCCAGATCGGCACTTTATAATCCTTAAGCTGGCCGTTCTTGATCATTTCCTGCAGCTTGGCAGGGTCGTTGTTCATCAGCGGCAGCGTTTCGTTCAAATATTGGTCTACGGACGCCTTGTCCTTGGCGACGATGGAGAAGTGGATTGCCCGTCCCTGTGTGGACGTTCCAATCTGCTGGTACTCCACATAACGGCCGTATTTGTTGTTGCTGTCAGCGGTGATTCTATCAATCGCCGGCTTGATTTCATCATATGTATGATAGGTATCATACGGGTTCAGATCCACCTGCTGCTCTACCAGCACATCACCGGCAGGCGTTTTTGCAGTCAGGTTATATACCCCGGCAAGCTTCACATATTCGGCCCGGATGCCGCTGACGGCCAGGTTCACACCGTATGGCATATCGAAGTATACCAGAGCGGTTACCGTAGAAGCTGCAGCAGGCTCATAGGATACTTTTACAAAAGGATCTCCCGTATAAGCTCTAACGTTCGAAGCATTATTCCATTTCTTCCATTCGGCCAGCGGCTTCATCTCTTCCGCGGTTCTGCCGAATGTCCAGGTAAGCTGGTCTGCTGTAACGCCTTCAGGAAGGGTCAGCGTAACCGGCATGGTTCTGGCTTCGGTCATCGAAGCCTGGTAGACTTCTTCCGATACGGTGGCCGGAGGGGTCTGATAGACTTCTTCAGTTACCGTTGAGGATTGAACCTGTGTCTGTACCTGAGGCTGGACCTCGGTAACAGCTGCTCCGGCATAGGCTGACGGAATAATTCCGGATAGGGTCAGAGTTAACGCGATTAATAAGGATAAAAATTTCTTAGTCATCATATACCTCCCAGTGTCTTGTTTGATAGATCGCTGCCCGGACGGCAGTAGAGTCTGCTTATGCAGATTTATGCATCCCTCCTGTAGATTCGTACGGCAAATCTCCCATGAATATGTAATATTCACATTGCGTGTGACGAATTAATATACATAAAACACATTTAATATACATATAGAAAACTATAATATAGTATTTTAATTAAAATCGGAAGCTTTTTCATAGATTTAAGCCAAAAAATTATATTTTCAAAATGATAACGCTTAAAAATTATATTGATGAATATGAAAATACTAAAAAATCCGGCAGCTGTTGCGGCTTATGTATCTGATATTTATTTGTGTGCAGAAGCGTGCAAATGAGCGCATCCATACCCCTGCAGCAATCCTTCCAATGACCCAAGAAATAAATCGTATATTGTAGTCCTAAATGCACTTCCGGGGGCCCGAGTGTTCAACAGCTCATACTTAGGATTCATTTTCCGGAAACAACCCTAATTAATGCTTTGAACCTGCCCGAACAGGGCTTAGAATACTATCTATCAGATGGATGATCATCGTGATCCGGCGCGTCTGTGCAATTAAGGGAAGGAAGGCGGGGCGAGTCCATAAATGTCGCTTGAGGCATATGATATTTTTATCGGAAAAAAGCTGGGCAGCAATATCTACAGCACGGACGGAATCCTGTTAATTTCGAAGGATACCGTTCTGCATCAGAATCACATCGACAAGCTGGCGAATTTCAAAATCAAGCTCAGGATTGTGGAGGAGGCTGTCGAAGAGAACGGGGAGGGGCAGCAGGAGCATCCTGAAGCAGAAGCCAGGCTTCGCCCTTCAAGCATTGAATCACGCAGACTGGCCAAGCGCACGGAAAAGCATCTGCAGGAAATAGACCGGCTCGTACGGGCCAACGGAATCGTTCCGATTGACGATGTAGAGGAGAAGATTCTTCCTTTCATTAAAGATACTGCGAAGCGGTTCAATCTGTTCCAGGTGTTCTCGGAGCTTAAGGAGCAGGAGGATTACCGCTACAAGCAGAGCATAGGGGTTGCGGTTATCGCTACATCCCTTGGCCGGCGGCTTGGACTGGACGACGAAGAAATGGAGCTGCTGGCAACCGCCGCCTGTGTCTATGATATCGGTTTGGTCCGACTGCCGTCCACGCTGATCGCCAAACCTGGCAGGCTGGACAAGCATGAATACGAGATCATGAAGCAGCATACGGTTCTCGGGTATGAGCTGCTGTCCAATTCGGGGGTTGATCCCCGTATTGCCCTGGTCGCCCTGCAGCATCATGAGAGAGAAGACGGCAGCGGCTACCCCCACGGGATCAAAGGGGACCAGATCGACCGGCTGAGCAAAATCGTTACCCTGGCAGACATCTACATGGCCATGATTTCCGACCGGCCGCACAGGCCTGCAGTTTCATTTTTTGAAGTCATCAACAATATTCACGAAGGTATCATACATAACCGCTTTGACTCTTATATAGGCATGACGTTTCTCGATTCGCTGCTGGCCAGCCAGGTTGGCTGCGAGGTCCATTTATCGGATGGTCGGACGGGCACTATTGTGCTGACTAATTCGAACTATCCGACCCGCCCGCTCATTGCCCTGGCGCAAAATGAGTTCATAGATTTGAGTAAAACGAGTCTCGTGCATATCAGGGATGTTATCGGCTAACGTGGGGAGTTACAACTTAATAGGGTAAAAGAGAGCAGCTTTTCTAAGGAGAAGCTGCTCTTTTTGCGTTCGTACTCCCGCGGCGTCAGGAGCTGTGCAGCTTCCGGTAGTCACGCGGCGGGACCCCGGATATGCTCTTGAACACCTTGCCGAAATGGGTAAGGCTGTCGAATCCGCAGTGCTCCGCAATCAGGGTGACACTCCAGACGGTCTCCCGCAGCAGCCGCTCGGCTTCCCGGACCCGGATCAGATTGACGTATTCTGTGTATCCGAAGCCGGTGACTTTTTTGAAGCTGCGGCTCAGGTGGCTTTTGCTGATGTAAAAGGCTTCCGCCATATCGTCCAGCTGCAGGGCTTCCCCGTAATGCTGGTTGATATGCCGGACGATCTCGGTCACCTTGCGCTGGGAGGGGGAGGCCGGATCATCCGGCTGGATGCCGCGCTTCTGGACAGTACGGGCAATGTAGATCAGGAGCTCGGCTGTCACACTCTGCAGCTGGAGCGCATGGCCTGGAGCCTGCTCCTTCATTTCATCCAGCATGGCATACAGCAGCTGCTCTACCTGCATCTGCTCCTGCAGATTCAGCCGGATTACCGGAGTGTTCCGGGTAAACGGGGCAAGCAGCAGCTCCTGCTCGTCCGGCCGCAGCGTATCGAAAAAGCCGGGTGAATAATAGACGACAATCCGTTCATGGTTCGGCCTGCCTGACTCGGATGTTTTGTGCAGGGCGTTGGAATCGACCATTACAAGGTCGCCGGGCCGGATATGGTAGGCGGTGTCTTTGACGAAATAATTCCGTTCACCCTGGAACAGATAGAAGACCTCATATTGAAAGTGGTAGTGATTGTTATTCATTGAATACGGGCCGGTGCGCCGGTCGAATTCCAGTTTAAAGAGGTCGTAGTCAGTACCGAAACGCATGATATCGGGATAGATCGGGGCAGACATGCGGAACTCCTTTCCTCAGGCAACATGATTCTTTTATTATAGCAAAATAAATGGAATAACGAAGTTTTATGCGCTTAAATGCGGAGTAATCCCATTTTTATTGTGTTAGTCTGATTACGATTCTTAAGCATTCCATGCGGGAGGACGATATGGGGACTGATGTGATTATGCAAAGGGATAAGCTAATGCAGGGTCTGGATAAGCTCTGGAACAAGCTGCACGGCCGGGAGGAACATGACAATCTGGATGTGTGGGAATGGGTGCAGGGGGTAGCGCTGTACGGGGTCATCAAGGCTTATGAGGAGACCGGGCAGGAGCGGTATTTCAGCTTTTTGCAAAAGTGGTGTGAGGACAACTGCGATAAGCTGCGGCACGGCTCAGTGAACTGGGTTGCGCCTGCGAGTGCGCTGCTTAGTGTATACAGGGAGACGGGGAATGCGCGTTATCTGGAAAGCTGCCGGGAGGTAGCGGACTGGTGTGTAAACGGGGCGCTGCGGACATCGAACGGCGGCTTCGCGCATGTATGGGGCCCGGGAGCCGGCGGACTTGAGGATTACAATAACCAGCTGTGGATTGACACGCTGTTTATGGCGGGTCTGTTTATGCTGCGGTTCGGCACCGCTAAAGACAATGAGGCTTGTATTACGGAGGCGCTGCGCCAGTTCGATATTCATACCGGCTGCCAGTTTGACCCGGAAAGCGGCCTGTATGCCCACGGCTACCACTGCCTGCAGGAAATCAGGCTTGGCGAGCATTGGGGGCGCGGCAACGGCTGGGCAGCTGTAAGTGTGGTGGAACTGCTGGATCTGCTGCAGGGACAGCCGTATGATACTGCACGGTTCGGGGAACTGTTCAAGCGGCATATGGAAAAAGCGTATGAACTGCGCATGGAAGACGGCATGCTGCGGACGCTGCTGGATGTGGAGGAAGCCTATATGGAGACAAGCGCCTCCGCATTGTTCGCCTATGCCGCACTCAAAGGCTTCCGGCTCGGCCTGCTGGATGGGCGCTTCAGAGACTGGGGCAAGCAGGTTACGGGGAATATACTGGCTGAGCATCTGGCGGAGGACGGAACGGTGCTGCATGCTTCCGGCGGCACAGACTGTCAGGACAAGGCGGGCTATCTGCAGGTGCCTTACGCTCCCAGACCGTACAATACCGGAATTGCGCTGATGCTCTTCAGTGAAGCGCTGGTTCATCACTGTTAATGGAACAACATGATCTGGAGGTGCAAAAAAGCATGTCTATACTGCGTTTAAACTGGCTGACAGCACAACGGGCCGGGCGTACCCCGGTAAGCTTCGGTACGCCGTGGAGCCAGGGGGCACTGCAGCCCGGGGAACCCGTGTCGCTGCAGGACGAGGCCGGAAATGGCGTCCCCGTTCAGACGAAGATTAACGCTTACTGGCCGGACGGCTCAGTGAAGTGGCTGCTGCACAGCGGGGTGCTGGATACCAAGGCAGCTTATGTTATGCAGAAAGGGGAAGGCGCTGCTCCGGGAGCCCGCATTACCGCAGCCCGGGCGGCAGACGGCTCTGTCCAGATCGAAAGCGGGCTGCTCTCCTGCACAATCCGCCCGGGCGGCCAGCTAATTTCATCTCTACTCCGCAGACAGAGCGGGCAGCAGCCCGTATCTGCACAATTAACTGCGCTGATTGAGAACCGCCAGGAGCAGGAAGGTCTTGAGACCGTTTCCATCCATAAGCTGATCGGATATACAAACGCTATAACACTGGAGGAAGCGGGGCCACTGCGGGCAGTCGTCAAGCTTGAAGGCAGCCACCGCTATATGAACAGCAGTGAGCGGCGTTTTCCGTTCGTCATCCGGCTCTACTTCTTTGCGGAAAGCGGCGAAGTCCGGATTGTGCACAGCTTTGTGTTCGATGCGGATGAGAACCGTGATTATCTGAAGGGGCTGGCCGTACATTTTCAGATGCAGGCTGCGGGGGAGCTGTGGAACCGCCATGCTGGCTTCACCGGGGATACGGGCATGTTCTATGAAGCCGTACAGCCGCTGTATACCTATAACAGCAGCATTCATCCGCTCTACGAGCGGCAGCAGACGGACGGCCAATTCGTCCACATCGACCCGGATGCCGAACCGGCGCTGCTGGATAATGTGCGCGACAATGCGGCCTGGAGCAACTTCCGGCTGCAGCAGGACTCCTGCGACCACTACAGCATTGTCAAAAGCACCGCCCGCCGCTGCGCCTATATTCCGGCGGCGCAGGGCAACCGTTCCAGCGGAGCCGTCTTTTTCGGCAGCGAGAGCGGAATCATGGCGGCAGCGGTCAAGGATTTCTGGCAGAAAAGCCCGATGGCGCTGGAGATTACCGGCGCCAGGGAAGACAACCCCTGCCTGAGCGTCTGGCTCTGGAGCCGGTACGCTGAAGCCTATGATTTCCGGGCGTATGACACGGAATCCCATGCCTTCTCCTACGGGGATATGAATAACCATCCGCAGGGAATTGCCAACACCAACGAGCTTACGATCAAGCTGTTTGACCATATGCCGGGCAAGCAGGCTGTGCTGGATTTTGCCGCAGATGTGCAGGGTGATGCGCTGCTGGTTGCCGCCCCGGAAGTATACGCGGACACCAGGGTGTTCGGCACCTACTGGCATCCGCCGGGGCAGGAGCAGCACCAGTCAGCTGCGCATGAACGGGCGCTGCTCGGCTTTATGGATTTTTACATCAAAGAGGTAGAGCAGCGGAGATGGTACGGCTTCTGGGACTACGGGGATGTGATGCACACCTATGACCCTGTGCGCCACAACTGGCGTTATGATGTCGGCGGCTTTGCCTGGCAGAATACGGAGCTGTGCAATACTTACGTGAACTGGCTGCTGTTCCTGCGCACCGGAGATTATGATATCTTCCGGTTCGCCCGGGCGATGACGCGGCATACGAGCGAGGTGGACATGTATCATCTCGGTGAATATGCGATGCTGGGCAGCCGCCACAATGTGCGCCACTGGGGCTGCAAATGGAAGGAGCCGCGGATTTCCATGGCCGGGCATCACCGGTTCTTCTATTATTTGACGGGGGATGAGCGGATCGGCGATATTATGGATTTTGTAAAGGATGCCGACTATGCCCCGCGGATTGATCAGAGCGCAGACGCAGACGGCTGCTATCAGGTGCGGACCGGTCCGGACTGGTCCTCGTATGTCTCCAACTGGATGACCCGGTGGGAGAGATTCCAGGATACAAAGTACCGGGACAAAATCCTGACCGGCCTTGATTCAATCAAACAGGCACCGAACCGGCTGGCCTCCGGTTCCCATTTCCGGTATAACCCGGATACCGGAGAAATGGGATATTTAAGCGAGGGCAATTACCAGTATCATATGGTCATCTGCTTCGGCGGGCCGGAAATCTGGTTTGAGCTGGCGGAGCTGACCGGTGATGAAGAGCTGAGGGATATGCTGGCCCAGTTCGGAGACTATTTCGCCATGACACCGGAAGAGCGGAAGATATCGTCCGGCGGCTTGTTTAATGAGAGTAACGACAATGCCTGGGATGGGCTGCGGTTCGGTATCCGCATGCCGGCTTATACGGGTTACCGCTTAGGGAAGCCTGAACGGATGCAGCAGGCGCTGGATATGCTGAATGCCGGTGCGGATCACAGCTCGAACACCCCCGGCCAGATAGATCCGGACGGCAATCCGGTGTATGTAAATGTGGCGGAAGCGGAATATATCCGTCCGGTCCGGGAGGTTCCGTATGCCAACACCAACGGGATTTCGCAGTGGAGCCTCAATTATATGGAGACGGCCAGACTGCTGGAATTAATGAAGGAAAACGGAGGGGATGGCAATGCAAACAACGGACACTAACCTGTTAACACCGCTTAATCTTGTATCTCCGCCGGCCGCCCGGACGTCCGGAAGCATTGCGGTGGTCTGGGATAAACCGGAGGCAGCCGGAGATGTCGCCTGTTACCGGGTATATGTGAATGATGCCGTTCACGGCATATGCACGACAGCGGACTATACAGTAACTGGGCTTGCGCCTGCACAGGAATATAAAGTGTATGTGTGTGCGGTAACTGCAGCCGGAGAAGTGTCTCCGCCAAGTAATCTGATTATGGTGTCTACAAAGCCGGAAGGGGAGTTGTTCGATATTACCGGGTTCGGTGCGGTAGAGGGCGGGGAGGTGCTTAACACAGCCGCCATCCAGGCGGCCATTGATGCCTGTACACCCGGCGGCACGGTATACGTGCCTGCAGGCACATTTTTAAGCGGGGCCATCTTCCTGAAAAGCAGCATGACCCTGTTCATTGAGCAGGGCGGGGTACTGCTGGGCAGCGCGGAGCCGGCGGATTATCCGCTGATGACCTACCGCTGGGAAGGGCGGGAGCAGCTCTGCTATGCGAGCCTGGTGAATACGCAGGAGTGCAGCGGCGGCGGGCGGCTTAAGGATATTACGATTGCCGGGAGGGGTAAGATTGACGCGAACGGTGCAGCCTTATTCAAAGCCGAAATGGCTGAGAAAAAAGGCTTCCGGGGCCGGGCGGTCTGCCTGCGGAGCACGGATGATGTGTACCTGAAGGACATTACCGTCCGCCAGTCACCTGCCTGGTGCGTGCATCTGATCTACTGCAATCAGGTGACTGCAAACAACGTCAGCATTTACACCAAGAATGATGAGTATGGACGCAGATATACAGATGTTTTTAACGGCGACGGGCTGAATCCCGACTCCTCCAGCAACATCCATATCTTCAATTCACTGATCGCCAGCCAGGATGACTGCATAGCCATCAAATCCGGCCGGGATGAGGAGGGCAGGCGCGTCGGCATTCCATCGGAGAATATCCGGATTACGAACTGCCGGTTCAAAAGCGGGTTCGGCGTAGCCGTCGGCAGCGAGATGTCCGGCGGCGTCCGAAATGTCACGGTCAGAGACTGTACCTTTGAAGATGTGTACAGCATCGGAACGGTGAAGGCACCCAGAGGCCGGGGAGCGGTGATCGAGAACATCGTGTATGAGGACTGCACACTTCGCAATTATAGTCTGGAGCATGAGGATTGCCAGTGGTTCAGAGGCGCTATCAATATTGACCAGTTCTACGGACATAAGCAGTATGAGCCGGACCGTGCTGAAGAAGTGACTGAGGGTACCGGAATCATCCGTAACATAACCTTCCGCAACATCGTGCTCGACACGCAGGCCGGCAACGCTGTATTCATGGCCGGGCTCCCGGAGCAGCCGCTGCAGAATATCGTACTGGAGAATGTGTCGGCTATCGGTAAATACGGACTGAAAGCCTACAATATTGAAGGTTTGACCATGAATAATGTATCCGTGCTGTCGAGGCTGGATGAGCCTTATTATTTTTTTAACGCCAAGTGAGGTATGCGGGTTTCCGGGGGACTAACTAAATTCCGCTGATGAACCATATACTGTACTTTATGCTTACAGGGGAGCGCTGTCCGGTTACGGGCAGCGCTCTTTTTCTGTGGCCGAAAACAGCAGGAAAAGCCCGCCGCATAAGGGATCGGAATGAGGATAATGCCGCAGAAATGAGTCTATTGTGCCCTTAATCGGCAGCCGGGTATAGTGTGGGTATTCAACCCGGGGCCGGCAGCGGCTTACGGGAAGAGCGCAGACAGATCTGTCAAGCCTATACGTAAGGGAAGGGATGTACACATGGACCGGAGTTTTGCAGAGCGCAGAACACAGGCAATATCGCGGCCCGTTAAGCAGAAGCGGATGGCCAGGGGCTTTTGGAAGGATTATCAGTTATACCTGCTGCTGTTTCTTCCGATTGCCTATTTCATTATTTTCAAGTACGTGCCGATGTACGGCGCAGCAATTGCGTTTCAGGACTACAGCATTTTTAAAGGAGTAGGCGGCAGCGAATGGATCGGATTCGATAACTTCAAAGAGCTGTTCGCCATGAGCCAGTTTTATACGGTTGTGCGCAACACGCTGCTGCTGAACCTGCTGGATCTGATCGTGTCGTTTCCGGCGCCGATTATTCTGGCCCTGCTGCTGCATGAGCTCAGTACGGTCTGGTTCAAGAAGCTGTCGCAGACGATCCTTTACCTGCCGCATTTTATCTCCTGGATTATTATCGGAGGGCTGGTTTATCAGATTTTCTCGAACAACGGCGGTCTGGTGAATAACCTGATTACCTCGCTGGGGTTCGAATCCGTGCCTTTTCTGACGGAGAAAAATCACTGGCTGCTCGTCTACCTGGGAACCGGGGTGTGGCAGAGTGCCGGCTGGGGGACCATTATCTATCTGGCGGCGCTGACAGGCATTAATAAAGAGCTGTACGAAGCGGCGGAAGTGGACGGAGCCGGAAGATGGCGGAAAATGTGGAATATCACGCTGCCGGGTATCCGCCCGACGATTGTGGTCATGCTGATCATGGCGCTCGGCAAAATTATGACGATCGGATTTGAGCGGCCGTTTGTGATGGGCAATGCGCTCGTCATGGATTATGCGGAGGTTATCAGTACCTTTGTCTACAAGGTGGGTCTGCAGTCGGCACAGTTCTCGCTGGCAACCGCGATGGGACTGTTCCAGGCACTGGTCGGGCTGGTCTTTGTCGTCGGGTCCAATGCGATCGCGAAGAGGATGGGGGAACAGGGACTATGGTAAGAAGCCTGGCAGTAAACAACAAAATTCAGCGGACGACCCGGGTGTCAGACGTACTCATCATGATTTTCATCGGACTGACCGTTCTGCTCAGCATCCTGCCGTTTCTGAATATCATTGCGGTATCCTTTAGCTCGAAGGAAGCGATCATTTCCGATAAAGTGACGATTTTTCCGGTCGGCTTCAATCTGGAATCCTACAAGCTGGTGTTTGAGGATGTGCGGATGCTGAAGTCGATGGGCATTACCATCTTTCTGACGCTGGTCTATACCCTGCTCAGTATGGTGATGAGTATCTGTGCGGCTTATCCGCTGACCAAGGAGCATCTGAAAGGCAGATCCTTTTTCTCGATGCTGATTATCTTCACCATGTTCTTCAGCGGCGGGATGATTCCCGAGTATCTGCTGGTGAAGCAGCTCGGCATGCTGGACAGTCTGACCTCGCTCATTGTTCCGGGCATGATCAGCGCCTTCAATCTGATTATTCTGCGTACGTTCTTTACCTCTATACCGAAAAGCCTGGAGGAGTCCGCCTATC
Source organism: Paenibacillus sp. fava2 (assembly GCF_058313675.1). Lineage (NCBI taxonomy): Bacteria > Bacillati > Bacillota > Bacilli > Caryophanales > Paenibacillaceae > Paenibacillus > Paenibacillus sp. fava2. The sequence continues at coordinate 1,906,385 of NZ_CM177755.1, forward strand.
TGGACGGCAGCTCCCATATCGGCACCCTGCTGCGGATTGTGCTGCCGCTGTCACTGCCGGTCCTGGCGACGCTTAGCCTGTTCTATGCGGTATCGAGATGGAACACGTATATGGACGCGCTTTTCTACATTACCAATTCGGAGCTGTATCCGATTCAGCTGAAGCTCTATCAGGTGGTTATGAACAGTATGGTTACGGACCTGACGGCGCAGGAAGGTGCTATTCAGACCGAAGTCGTAGCTGAAGGAATCAAGGCGGCCAGCATTATGTTCGCGACCGTGCCGATTCTGATCGTGTATCCGTGGCTGCAGCGGTACTTCGTATCCGGGACGATGATCGGGGCGGTCAAAGAGTAGGTTGATCATTCCGCGCTTGCGGAATTGAAAGACATATTGCACAATATCAAGACAAAGGGGAGTATATACGTGAAAACAAAGCAAAAGAAATGGTTCACGGCATCAGCGGCGGCTCTGGTTCTGGCGGGTGTCCTGTCAGGCTGCTCCGGTAATGCGAATTCGAATGAGGGCGCTTCCTCCGCCGCTTCTTCACCGGCTTCAGGGGGAGAAGCCGGCAGCACCAAGTCCAAAGATCCCGTTACGCTGAGAGTCGAAGTATTTGACCGCGGCAATGCACCAGCAGGTGCAGGTCCGGTTACCGACAACTACTGGACTCAGTGGATTCAGAAGAATTTCGGCGATCCGAACAACATCAAGATGGAGTTCGTGCCGGTTCCGCGCAATCAGGAGGTCGATAAGCTGAATGTACTGATGGCGACCGGTGACGCCCCGGATCTGGTCTTTACCTATGACATGAATACGATCTACAACTATGTCAAAGACGGCGGCTTAACAGAGGTCGGTGCCCTGATCGACGAATACGGCCCGAATCTTAAAACCTTCCTCGGTGACGATGTGCTGGCTTACGGGGTATTCGACGGCAAGCAGTATACGATTCCGGCCAAGCGGCCGCTGCAGTATACCCAGTCCTCCTACATCCGCAAGGATTGGCTGGATAAGCTGGGCTTGCCGGTTCCAACAACCACAGAACAATTCTACGAAACTATGAAAGCGTTTAAAGAGCAGGATCCCGGACAGGCGGGCAATAAGCTGATCGCCTACGATTTCAGTGCCATCGACGGGACTACCTATACAAGCCCGATGGTACTGGTCAACTCTTTTGTCAAAAAGCTGTCTGAAGAAGAAGAATACATGTACACCTCGACCAGCTATATCCCGGAAATTTCCAAGCCCGGATATAAGGATGGCGTCCAGTTCCTGAACAAGATGAATGCGGAAGGCCTGATCAACCCGGACTTTGCGCTGGATAAGGACGGCAAGCAGTTCGAAAGCGATGTCGCCAACGGTTATGTCGGCGCCTTCACCGCACTGGCTGCGCATGCCAGCCTGATGGGGCCGGGCAAGGTGTTTGATACCCTGAAGCAGAATGTTCCCGGTGCGGAATATGTGGCTATGGACCCGTTCACGGACGAGGAAGGAAAAACGCCAAAATCGCTGTATGATCCGGTAGGCATGCATATTCTGATTCCGAAGACAAGCAAGCACGCGGCTGAAGCCGTGAAATATCTGGACTGGATGTCCCAGGCAGATGTGCTCTTTACGCTCCAGAACGGCAACGAAGGTGAGCATTATAATCTTGAGAACGGCTTCCCGGTAGCCATCACAACGGATGAAGCGAAAAAGACCTTCTATAATAACAGCGATATCGCCATTATCTCCAACGGTAAGGATTTCGGCTCCGAGGAAAAAAATATCGAAGCAGCCGCGCTCCAGACGCCGGACTATAAAGAGCTCTCCAAGCAGACGATTCTGAATGCGCTGAAGGACGGCTACACGCTGGTCCGGTTTGAACGGCCGATTGAATCGGAGATCAAGTATGGCGATACCATCAAGGCTAAGGCTACAGAGGCGATTGTAAAATCAATCGTAGCCAAGCCGGAGAAGTTCAGTGAAACCTATGACGCGTATGTGAAGGAATTCCTCAAAATCGGCGGACAGCAGGTGCATGATGAACGCAAGGCGGCTTATGCCGAAATGAAAAAATAATACCGGTTTCCGGCAGCAGCAGGCCCCATATTAATCTAAGGGGTCTGCCAGCCGGTATTTTCACGTATAAAGGATGGGGAAGAAAGTGAAGGTAAGCAACAATTACATTATGAGAATGCTATTAACCTACCTGCCTATTCTGTTTATCACCGTCAGCATTCTGACTTTCATTTTCTTCTCGATCATGAATCAGTTCAATGTGAACAATGCGCTTCAGGCCAACCGGCTGACGGCTAAATATGTGGTTAATATGACCGATACGACGCTCAAGGGCATTTCGTTCGAGGCACAGCAGGCTATCGATACAGGCGGTACGCTGCAGCAGTTTCTGGATGCCCCGTCCGACGGGGCGCTGGATTTCGATGCCTCGAACATTCTGAGCAGCATGATGGTCCGCTACGGACTGATTGATTCGGTCTATCTGTACCGGGCGAGGGACGGGGCTGTGCTTGATCAAAGCACGATCCGCCCCTTGGAGCAGTTTCCTGACCAGGCGTATGTCCGCACCGCGCTGGAGCAGGCCTATACCGGAGTCTGGTCCTCGCCGCGCCTGAAGGAGAGTGCGGGTATCCGGGGAGCAGTGCAGGATAAGGTAACCTCTCTGGGCTTCAAAATTCCCCGCAATTCCGGCAGCCTCGGCTATCTGGTCATCAACGTCAAAACCTCATCGCTCCGCTCGTATATCGGCCAGGCGGTTGACTATTCCATTACAGAAGCTGAGCTGTATGATGCGGCCAGGCGGGCTTTTTTCGGGGAGGATGAGACGCTTCCCGGGAAGAACAGGCTGAGTGTGGATATTGAATCCGATTATACAGGCTGGACCTACCGGGTCGGCATCCGCGGCGGCCAGCTGCTGGATGTGCTGTTTCACGGGAGTACGGTTTGGGTGCTGCTTGGCTTGGGGGCAATCGCTTTTGCCATCGGCACGACCTTCTATGTGACCCGAAGGAATTACAGGCCGATTGAAATGATTCTGCACCGGATCGAGCGGTTTTCACAGGCAGTTAAAACATCTGATTCCAAGGGTGGCGCGAACGAGTTCGCCTTCATTGACCAGGCGATTGAACGGCTGATTACGAACAATATGGCTTTTCAGGAGCAGCAGCAGGAGCATCTGGTGATCCGCAGGCAGCAGTTCCTGCAGACGCTGTTAAAAGGGGAGTACGAGGACGACCGGGAAGCCTGGGAGCAGGAGCGGCAGCATTTCGGCCTGACCGGAGGCCATTATATCGTCGGGCTGCTGGAGCTGGACCATTATGTGGACTTCTGTCTGAAATACAGCCAGAATGACCAGTCCCTGTTCAAATTTATTACGAGCAGTGTCGCTAGTGAGGTGTCAGGACAGAGCGGCAGGCGGATTGTTGTCGAATGGATTACAAAGAACCAGCTGGTTCTGCTGCTGGCGGATGAGACAGGCGGTATGCTGGAGCAGGCGATGCTGCAGATAGCGGAGCAGATCCGGGCCTGGGTGGAGAACCATCTGGATTTTACCGTTACGATCGGAATCGGGACAGCGGTGGACAATGAGCCGGAAATAGCCGTGTCGTTCGAGGAGGCCTCCGCCGCCGTCAGCCGCAAAGTGTCGCTTGGCCTCAACCGGGTCATCGACTCCGTTGAGGTTAAAGAGAACAAGGACGGCGAATGGTTTGTGTACCTGGAAATGATCCGCTCGGTGGTCCGCCAGCTGCGGATGGCCGAATCCGGCTGGTTAAACGAGCTGAACCGGCTGTTTGGCGAAATGGGCGTCAACCGTCTGCGCAAGGAGGATGTCGAGCGGCTGCTGCATTACTTCATTTTCCATCTGGAATATGAGCTGGAACGCACGCTGCCGGAAATCAGCGGAAGCTGGCAGGAGGAGGCCAAGCCGGGGCTGCTGGCTTCAGTGGAGCAGTCAGATACGCTGGCCCAGCTGGAGCGGGATTTCACAGATGTCATCACCCGGTTATCAGGCGTGATGGGGGAGCTGTCCCAGAGCCGGCGGTATAACACGCAGATGAAGGAGATCCGCGATTATGTTGCTGCGCATTTTCTGGACCCCGATCTGTCGCTTACGCTGCTTAGCGACAAGTTTCAGATCAGCCCCAAATATTTGAGTCAGCTGTTCAAAGAGAGCATCGGCCAGAACTTCAGCGACTTCCTGATCGGGCTGCGGATTGAACATGCCAAGCAGCTGCTGCGCGATACGGAAGCCACGGTTCAGGACATTTCACATCTGCTTGGCTATGCGGGCGCGACCTCCTTCATCCGCGTGTTCAAAAAAATCACCGGCATCTCGCCGGGCCAGTACCGGGAGCTTCAGGCAGGCACGGCAGCTTACGGGAAAGACGGGGAGGAGTAGCGGAGGCTGCGGGAGCGGGTAGGGCAATGCGCTGTCCGGCAGAATGTGCCGAATGAAGGGCAAAAGCGAATGAAGGGCAAAAGTGCCTTTGAATATGCCCTATTTCGCTAAATGAGCCGAATGAAGGGCAAAAGTGCCTTTGAATATGCCGTCTTCGGCTAAATCGGCCGAATGAAGGGCAAAAATGCCTTTGAATATGCCGTCTTCGGCTAAATCGGCCGAATGAAGGGCAAAAATGCCTTTGAATATGCCGTCTTCGGCTAAATCGGCCGAATGAAGGGCAAAAATGCCTTTGAATTTGCCCTATTTCGCTAAATGAGGCGAATGAAGGGCAAAAATGCCTTTGAATTTGCCCTGTAAGGCTAAAGCGGGCGAATGAAGAGCAAAAGTGCCTTTGGTTCAATTCGCTAAATCGGCCGAATGAAGGGCAAAAGTGCCTTTGAATATGCCGTCTTCGGCTAAATCGGCCGAATGAAGGGCAAAAATGCCTTTGAATATGCCGTCTTCGGCTAAATCGGCCGAATGAAGGGCAAAAATGCCTTTGAATATGCCCTGTAAGGCTAAATTGGCGAATGAAGAGCAAAAGTGCCTTTGAATATGCCGTCTTCGGCTAAATCGGCCGAATGAAGGGCAAAAATGCCTTTGAATATGCCGTATTTCGCTAAATGAGGCAAATGAAGGGCGAAAATGCCTTTGAATATGCCGTCTTCGGCTAAATCGGCGAATGAAGAGCAAAAGTGCCCTTGGTTCAATTCGCTTAATTGTTACCCGAGGGGGGGCGATTGTTAATTGCTGAGCCAATGTGCGAAATAAGAGAAGCGAAACTATTAAATGATGTAAGTTGGATTAGAAGTTGAGTAGCGGTGGATAAGCATTAGAGTAACAGTGAATTAGCAGTAGAGTAGCAGTGAATTAGCCGTTGAGTAGCAGTTGAGTAGCAGTAGCAGTGGAGTAGCATTAGATTAGCAGTTAATCAGCAGTTGGATTAGATTAAACTACTTTCTATTATAAGAAGCCCCGCCATTCAGCATGATGCTCAAGGCGGGGCTTCTCTAAAAAGGCTAAGAAAGTATATGTTTTTGCTCCCCTGTAAAGGACTTCAGTCAGCTTTAATGCTAAGGCGCCACTTTGGCGAGGGGATTTTATGCCATACATTGCATTATTCTACTTGTACTCGCACACGAATTCTGTGAATTCAGCGGATGAGCCCCCGCCGCAGGCATACAGTCCGATCAGCACGCCGGTAAAGCCGCCGGCCACCTCGGAGGAGAGGTATTTGGTATGCGCTGTGCCGAGCGGCAGCTCTGTACCGTCCGCCTGTTGAAGGAAGAAGCTGTAGCGTTCAGATGCAGATTTGATAATCAGCGTTGCTTCCTGCTGATCATTCAGCTTAGCGGTATGCTCAACCGATTTGACATCCCCGATATTCAGCCGCTCAATCACCCGGTAGCCTTCCTCATCCTGGACTATTGCCAGATCATAGTGATGCAGCTCATCCATGTAAAGTGTGAGGCCTGCCTCACCGTTGCCGGTGAGCTTCACTTTGCAGGAAATGACCCCATCGAAGTCTCTCTGCCGGATGCCGATAAAGCTCGGGGAAGCAGGAATATCCAATGTAACCCCGGTTCCTATCAAAACTGCCTTTTCAGGCTCCAGCACATAATTTTCCGCTGCCGGATGACGCATATAACACCAGTCGAGGTTCCAGTCCGTGTTGCCGAAGGTATAGCGCTTCTTGTCCTCCTGGACTGTATTTTCCGGAAAACGGTCTGTCTCGAAGCTGCTCAGTGTAGTGCCGTTATGTCCTGCGGTGAACCAGCCGTCCTCATCAAATGTTACAGGGGTGAGGAACACCTCGCGCCCCAGGTGATGGAAGGTCAGCCAGCGGCCGGTCTGGCGGAAGCCCAGGTGCAGCATCCACCAGTTACCCTCAGGGTCCTGGATAAGATCACCGTGTCCGACGCCCTGCAGCTCATAGCCGCCCAGATTGCGGTTGGTCAGCACCGGATTGTGCGGATAGGACTCAAACGGGCCGGACAGCTGCTCACCGCGCGCATAAACAACCATGTGGCCATACTCGGTGCCGCCTTCAGCCGCCATCAGATAATAACGACCGTTGATAAGGTACATATGCGGACTTTCCAGATACCGTCCGCCGGTACCCTGCCAGATCGTCCGGCTTGGGGACAGCTTGCGGCCGGTAGCGATGTCGATCTCACATTGGACAACTCCGCCAACACCGTTGTCGTCCTGGCCGTTGCTCATAAAGTAAGCCCGGCCTTCTTCAAAATACAGATCCGGATCGATCCCGCCCTGATCCACAAAGATCGGCTCCGACCATTCCCCGTAAATATCGTCAGTCCATACATAGAAGTTCTGGCGCAGCGAATCATTGGTTGTTGTCATATAGAAGCGTCCCTCGTTGTAGCGGATTGTAGGGGCAAATACCCCGCCGGAGCTGCCTACTTCACTAAGCTGAACCTGGCTGTTCCGGGTCAGGCAGTGGCCGATTTGCGTCCAGTTGATCAGATCCTTGCTCTCAAACAGCGGAACACCGGGAAAAAATTGAAAGGAGCTGCAGACCAGATAATACGTATCTCCTGCCCGGCAGACACTGGGATCTGGATAAAAGCCTTTGATGACCGGATTGTTGTATATCATAATATCCACCTCGTTTATGAATTCTTATTTATATGAATCAAGGGTGAGCGCTAACTAATGAAATTAAACAATATCGCCAGTAATCTTGCAATGGATTAGGGTTGTTCGGAAATATTAAATCAATTAAATTAATATATATATGAATTCATTTGCAGAGGATGGATGACACCAATGATCAGGGCAAACGGGGAACCGAAATATCTGCCGCTGTATGAAGCGCTGGCAAGCGAGGTGAGATGGCGGATTATGAGCCTGCTAGCCGGGCAGGAGATGAACATGAAGGAGATTGCCTCCAGGCTGGAGCTCAGCCCATCGATAGTTACAATGCATATCCGCAAGCTGGAGCAGGCCGGGCTGCTGGGGAGCCGCAGAGTACGGCTGAACGGTGGGACACACAAGATGTGTTTTCTCAAGGAAAAGCACATCGAGGTCGAACTGCCGTCGGCATACCGCAATGCGAGAATCAGGGAGCAGAGCATTTCCGTCGGCCACTATACCTCCTTTGAGGTGCATCCGACCTGCGGGCTGGGCACACGTGAGATGGAGATCGGTGTGTGGGATGATCCGCGTTACTTCTATGATCCCGAGCGGGTGAATGCGACCATTCTGTGGTTCGGCAAAGGGTATGTGGAGTATAAAACCCCAAATTATCTGCTCCCCGGCCAGAAGGTCGAAGCGCTTGAAATTTCGGTGGAGCTGGCCTCGGAGGCGCCGGGCCTGAAGGATGACTGGCCGTCAGATATCACCTTTACCTTCAACGGCATCCCGCTCGGCACCTGGACCAGTCCGGCAGACTTCGGCCGGGCCGCTCGCGGCAAATACACGCCGTCCTGGTGGCACCGCAATGTGAACCAGTACGGGCTGCTCAAGACGATCCGCATCGATGCTTCAGGCACCTGGATCGACGGGGAGTGGATGTCGGAGGTGACCGTCCGGGACGTCCGGCTGGAGGAGCCGTTCTGGACACTGCGTTTTGCGGTCGACGAGCAGGCTGCCCATGTCGGCGGGCTGACACTGTACGGCGCCGGGTTCGGCAATCACGACCAGGATATTGTAATCCGTGTGCAGCTGGAGGGCTGAAAGTGCTGAGAGTGCTGGATGTGTCTTGTGGAACTAAGCGAAATCTAAACTAAGTGGAAAATCGCCATCTATTTTCGGAGAATCTACCGGGAAAAGATAATTAGGTGGAAAAAGGCAGCTTAATAATGCTCTTTTTGCTCCGAATGAGCTTATGAGGCAAAACTAAGTGGCGATTTTCCAACCAGACATCCAAAATCCTGATAAATAGTGAAGTTAGGTGGCGAAAATCCAACTAATCGTGGTGACCAGCCCTGCAGATTTACCGCCGGTAACCAACAGACAAAAGCCTGCTCCACTAACGGCCACGCTCACTTGCGGCAAGGGCAGCTGTGAAGTACACTTTCAGTATCTTGAGCTAAGGACGTGTTATGGATGAATGCAGAAACGGTAATGCAGGAGCTCGAAGCCCTCGGCAAGGAGCGCACGAAGAAAATGTACTGCTCAAACGGTGCACAGGAGCCGCTGTTCGGCGTGGCGACCGGGGCGATGAAGCCGATTTTCAAGCAGACCGGGATTAATCAGGAGCTGGCCGGGCAGCTGTATGCAACAGGCAACTATGACGCGATGTATTTTGCCGGGATTATTGCCGATCCGAATGGCATGTCCGAAGCTGATTATGACCGGTGGATGGATGGCGCCTACTTCTATATGCTGTCCGATTTTGTAGTGGCGGTGACCCTGGCGGAGGCGGATATTGCCCAGCAGGTGGCTGATAAGTGGATTGCCAGCGGTGAGGACCTGCGGAGGTCGGCAGGCTGGAGCTGTTACTGCTGGCTGCTCGGCAGCCGGAAGGATTCGGAATTTGATGCAGACAAGCTGGCCGGTATGCTGGAGCTGGTGAAGAATACGATTCACGATGCGCCTGAACGGACCAAATATTCCATGAATAACTTCCTCTACACAGTGAGCATATCCTATGTACCGCTTCATGAGCAGGCTGCCGCAACGGCCAAGGAGGTAGGGCCGGTAGAAGTCGCGGACGGCAAGGGGAAAAGCAAGTACATTCATGCCTATGCGAATATTGAGAAGGCGCTGGATAAAGGGCAGAAGATCGGGTTTAAGCGCAGGCATGTGAGATGCTAAAGCAAATGTACCTGAAGAATGACCGACTGCCAGCCTGCCAGTTCAGCAAGTCCAGGCAAGTGGAGCAATCAGCACAGCGATGCCGAGCTGTTGTATCTGTTAGAGGGTTCATTGTCAGTGATAATCGATGATGAGGAATTTCTGGTACAGGAGAATGGATTTAAAGAAATGCTGCTCACTACATCCCGGTCCCATTCTCCGGAACACAGACGAAGACATTGACGGTGCAATAACACAGGGTTGTAGCCGAAAATGAAGGACTGCAGCGATGTTATGGAGCTGGTGACCGGATCTTAACAGATGATGTAATAAAATAACAAAAAACTCCCCGGTCCGGGGAGTTTTTTGTTGCAATGAATGAAGCTGTACACTTATAGCTTAATCTGTTTACAGATGATTTAGATCAGACCGGATTTTTCGAGGAAGCGGTGGATCAATGCGGCTACCTCAGCACGGGTGACGTTGGCTTTTGGAGCCAGCGTGCTCTCATTGCGGCCGGAAACAATACCGGATTTCAGTGCTTCGCTGACACCTGCAGCTGCCCAGGCGGATACCTGTCCGGCATCTTTAAAGGAGCTGAGTGCGGCGGACTGGCTTCCGTCAGCCTGTACAGCAGGGCTGTAGGCAAGAGCCTTGGCAAGGATGGTCATTGCCTGTTCTCGGGTGATCTGCTCCAGCGGACGGAAGGTCTGATCTTCAAAGCCCTGAATCAGATTATGGCTTACTGCTGTCTGGACAGCCTGGCTGTACCATGCGGAAGACTGGACATCCGTGAAGGAGGAGGTGCCGCTTTCCAGTCTAAGTCCCAGCGCTCTTACGAGCGTTGCAGCGAATTCGGCGCGGGTCATATCCTGGCCGGGATGGAATGCACCGTCCTCGGTTCCGTTTAGGACCATACGCGATGCGAGGTCATTAACTACAGACTGTGACCAGTGACCCGCCACATCTGCAAAGGCAACCGGGTTGTACACTACAGCATAGGTGCTGTTGGTCAAGCTGTTGATCCGGGCGACCTGTCCGCCGTCCTCAGTAATTACCTTGGTCGGGACATGACGGACGGAACCGTCAGGTTCAATAACAATCGCGGTTGTGATTCTGCTTGCATCTGTGCCGCTTGGCAGCTTGATGCTTCTTTCAACGTAGCTGTTGAACGTATTTACATCGATTGTTTTACCGCCGCTTGTTGCTGTAATCGTGAATTCCAGCGGTGCGGCTGCCAGGGTGAAGTTGCTTGAAGTCGCAACACTATTAATGATTTGCAGCTGGGTTGCGGCCGGTGCTGCGATCCGGATTTGCAGTGCGATTTGCTGCAGTGCCGAAGCCTGCTCCAGCTGCTGCGAGAGACTGCTTATCCGCAGAAGCTCGGCAGGCAGTGTGTAGCTGGCCTGCGGGGTCTGGATTTTGATCACACCCTGCTTCTGTTCCAGGCTGCCCACCATCTGCCCGTTCAGCTCACCTACGAATACATCGGAAGCTTCTGTGAAAGGCAGTGTAATGACGGCACCGTTGCCTACGGCATTCAGCTGTTCCTGAAGCTTGGTTTCATCAAGGGTCAGAGTGGTAACCTTCTGGCCGCCGGATTGTGTAACAGTGGACTGTCCGATTGTCTGCAGCTGTCCGTTGACAAGCACTGCTGTTTCTTTAACAGCTGGCACCGGGGCTACTGTCGGAGCCGGAGCTGTAATCACAGCAGGGGCAGGAGTTACAGCATTTGTGGCAGCTGCAGTACCTGTACCTGCAGCATTAATCGCTTTTACAGTGAACGTATAGGTGGTTCCATTCTGAAGTCCTGTGATAATTACCGGGCTTGAAGCGGCGCTTACCTTGATGCCGCCCTCAGCCGAGCTGATCTCATAGCCTGTTACCGCACTGCCTCCGTTGTCTGTCGGCGTGGTGAACTGAATGACAGCTAATTTGTCACCTGCTGCTGCACTGACTGACAGCGGTGCGCCCGGAACTGTAATTGGCGTTGCGCTTGCCTGGTTGGATACCGGACTGTCTCCGGCTGAGTTGACGGCCTGGACTGCATAATAATAAGCTGTGCCGTTAGTCAAACCGGAAGCAGTGTAGGTGTATACGGATGAAGAGACCGTAGCCAGTTCCTCGCCGTAGGTTGCCGAGCTTACACTCTGATAGATCTTGTAGGCGGCAGACCCCTCAACAGGAGCCCAGGTCAATTGGACCTGTCCATTGCCGGGAACAGCCGATTGCAGAACCGGAGCGCCCGGAATTTGCGTCGTATCGGACACTGCTATTGTCAGAGCCTGCGGTGCTCCGGCACTGAAAATAAAGGTGAGCTGCAGTGTTCCGACCGGCTGCTTCGCCAGATAAGCAGCAGAGAGGGTAACGGTAGTACCGGAAACGGTGTAGTCTGTTCCCTCCGTCAGCGGTGTACCTGCATATTCAATGCTGGTCAGGGTGTTGCCCTTCAGAGTCATGCTTACAGCTATATCAGCCTGTGCACCGGTGCGTTTGTCAAAGACAGCTGTGTCCGGCTCGATAATGCTGTTCTCCGGAGCAGTCAGTGTGTAGTCCTGACTCATAATTTCACTGTCCTTCATGTCTGCCTTAACGGCAATTGCCTTCAGCGTCAACGCCTGCGTTATGGCGACCGGTCCGGTATAGAGCTGGCTGCCGGAAGCAGGATCGCTGCCATCCGTTGTATAGTAGATCAATGCATCTTCCGTTGCTGTTGTTAAAGTTACTTCTGTACCGGAAGGAACAGCGCCTGCTGCAGGGCTGGCTGCAGGGGCAGCTACCTGCGGTACGGCCGGATTCGCGGCGGCGGCAGTGGAAACCATAAACGTACCGACCATAAACGGCCCGTTGCTAAGCGGAATCGTAGCCGTTACAGTCAGAGTGTCCGTATCAATGACAGACATGCTGCTGCCAGTGTAGTTAATGGTATAAGCATGTTTTCCATCTGCAGAGGCGCCGACAACATAAGGGCTGCCGCCGACAGATACGGTCTTGATTACAGTGTTCGTTGCAGTATCAATAACGGACACATTGTTGGACGAGGCATTTGCCACATAGACGCGGCTGCCGTCGGGAGAAGATTCTGTAGCATGAGGAGCACTGCCGACTGTAATCGTTGCCTCAACTGTGTTGTCAGCAACATTGATGACTGTCACTGAGCCGCCATTCTGGTTTGCCGTGTACAGCTTGGTGCCGGCCGGGTTGACGGACAGTCCGTATGGACCGTTAGGAACAGCGATACTGGATACCATCTTTTCCTGGGCCAGATCTACAACCGTAACCGAGTTAGCAGTTTGGGTGGTAACGAACAGCTTGCCTCCTACAACGACAATAACAGTCGGTGTGGTAGCTACATTAATTGTATTCGTTACTTCGAGCGTTGCGGTATCAATAACACTGATTGTTCCGCTGCTGCGGTTAGCGACATACGCCTTACTGCCGCTGGCATTAAAAGCAACGCCGTGCGGGTCTACTCCCACTGTGATTGTTTTGATTACAGCATCGGTTACCGGATCAATAACGGATACACTGGAGCTGCTGCGGTTTGTAACATAAACCTGTTTGCCGTTGGGGTTGAAGCCTGCGCTGTTAGGCGAGCTCCCGACCTTGATTTTTCCTTTTTCAACGGTATTATTTTCAAGATTAACAACATCCACTACGCCTGTGTTAAAGCTGGTAATATAAGCCTTATGGAGCAGATCGGGCGCTTCGGCTGCCGAAGTGTAGGCCGTAAGTCCGCTAAGATTGACAAGCATTGCTGCTGCCAGAAACAATACAGAAAGCTTGGACGATAATGATTTGGTCTTCAGTGTGTTCATCTCCCTTGATGTTGGTTTTTTGAATGTTTGGAAGCGCTTTTCCAGTCAGCTAAACTCGCCTGCCTCCTTTAGCGATGGTATGTATTAAAGATATAAAGCATTTATCGGCCTTTGTACCTAAAAATGTTATAAAGAAGATTTAAAATATTCATTTCATTAATTTACCCTGCCATATTTTAGCGCGGCAATGAATTAAAAAAATATATGACACGTATGCGTTATATAAGCTATAATGGGGCATAAAAAACAAAAAAATGGGGTCAGTACATGAATCAACAAAAAGGTCAACAAAGCCTGCTGACGGAGAAAAAAGAACGTTTCTCGAACAGCGGCTTTATTTTTGCAGCCATCGGCAGCTCGGTGGGTCTGGGGAATATGTGGAAATTTCCTTATATAACAGGGGAAAACGGGGGAGCGGCCTTCTTCCTGCTCTTTATTGTCTGCCTCGTGCTGATCGGCTTGCCGGTTCTGCTGGCTGAGCTGGCGATCGGGCGGAGCGGACGCGGAAGCGCCGCAACCTCGTTCATCCGTGCAGGCGGCGGCAAAGGCTGGAAGGCTGCCGGTATTTTGCAGGTCATTGCACCCTTTCTGATTCTCTCGTTCTACGTCATCGTTGCCGGCTGGACATTGCAATACGCGGTGGTTTCTTTTAACGGACAGCTGTTCAACAATACCGATTATGCCGGCGAGTTCGGTTCGTTTATTTCCGGTTATATGCCGATTGTCTGGCAGGGCGCAGCCATGCTGATCACGGCTGCTGTCGTTATTCTTGGCGTATCCGGCGGGATCGAGAAATTCAACAAGGTCCTGATTCCCGGTCTGGTTGTGCTGCTGATCGTACTGATGATCCGTGCCGTTACACTGCCTGGTTCTTCTGCCGGCGTATCCTTCTTCCTTAAACCGGACTTCTCGGTGCTGACAGCGGAATCCGCACTGGTCGCTCTGGGACATGCCTTCTTCTCCCTGTCACTCGGGATGGGGATCTTGCTGACTTACGGATCGTATGTGGACAAAAACCAGTCACTCGGCACTGCCACACTGGCTATCGGTGCAGGCGATCTGCTATATGCGTTCATTGCCGGCCTGATTATTTTCCCGACCACGTTCTCGTTCGGGATTGCTCCTGACCAGGGACCTTCTCTTATCTTTATCGCGCTGCCTGCGGCATTCTCGGCAATGCCTTTCGGTGCTTTTTTCGGCGGTCTGTTCTTCATCCTGTTGGCAATCGCCGCCCTGACTTCGGCCGTATCGCTGCTTGAGGTTCCCGTATCCTATGCAATGGAACGCTGGAACTGGAGCCGTCCGCGTGCCGTCTGGATTCTGTCGCTGGTCTGCTTCCTGGTCGGTATTCCGTCAGCCATGTCGCTGGGCATGTTCCCTGAGCTTACGTTCGGCGGAAAAGCGCTGTTTGACTGGATGGACTTTATCACCTCGAACATCATGCTGCCGCTCGGCGGCCTGCTGATTACGATCTTTGCCGGGTACTTCTGGAAGAATGCGGCTGAGGCAGCCGGACTGAATGCCCGCTGGTTCCGCATCTGGCTGTTCACCCTGCGTTATGTGGCTCCGGTGCTTGTATTCCTGGTGCTGCTGCACACGTCGGGAATTATCAAATTTTAAGCCGGATTAACACATGTAAGCCCCCGGGACAAGTCCCGGGGGCTTTTTGCTGTCTCCATCCTCTGAATCCCCATTTTTCTTGACAAAGCACATAGCACTTCACATACTTAATAATCAATTCAGGGCAGGCTGACCTGCTTTTATGTAAGCGTTAACCAACGCCAGACGTAAAGGAGCTAACCTATGCTTGGACTAATCAAACGGATGAAGATTTTCCACCGGCTGGTGTTTTTTATGCTGCTGCTGATCCTGCTGGTATGTGCCGGATTCCTGGCGGTCACGACGCTTTCTTTTAAAACCTATGATGAAATGCTCTACGAGCAGGCCTCCCGTGCTATGAACCTGTCTGTCTCCGGCATTGAGAATGAAATCAGCAATATCGAGGAGCTGTCGATGAACATGGCGCTGGATTCCAGAATCCAGGAGCAGCTGGTCAGCATACAGGGGGGAATCTCCGCCTACGAGCGCACGGTCCGGACAACGGATTTCAAGAATAAAATTGCACAATACATGTTCTCCGAGGAGAGCATCGCTTCCATCCGGTTCCTGAATACGAGCGGCTATGACTTTCTGGTCGGACAGAACAGAGTGATGAATCAGGAGGAGGATGTGGACGGAATTGTCCGGACCGCACATGAACGGCAGGGGTCAGGCGTATGGATTGAACCGCAGCAGTCGGAGGAGGGGCTGACGCTGGCCCGGGAGGTCCGTTCGATTTTTGAGCCGATTCTGGAGCCGCTGGGTACGCTGATTTTTCAGATTGATTACCAAAGGCTGGTGGAGAGCCACTTTAAGCCGGAATCCGGTACGGCAACAGAGCTGTTCGTTTTATCCGGGTCGCGTATGCTGTACCAGCCGGCGGCGGAGAGCCTGCATCACTTGGATATAGAAAAAATCAGGCTGACCGAAAGCACAGGCTCCCTTTTGCAGCATATTGACGGTAAGTCTTATTTTCTCGCATATAAGCAATCCCCGGCGACGGGATGGACCTATATCAGCGTAATTCCCTACGACGAAGTATTCCAGGAGAAAAAAGTGCTGCGGAACACCATTCTGCGGATTGCCGGAGCCCTCCTTATAATCGCCTGCACTATCAGCTATCTGTTCGCCAAAGGCTTCACCCGCCCGATCGACCAGCTGGCCAGACAGATGCGCAGCGCGGAAAAAGGAGATTTCAGCGCTTCCCTGCTGGACATCCGTGCTGCCGCACAAATGGACGAGATCGGTTATCTGCACAAAAGGTTCAACAGCATGATCCGTAATATTGAGCAGCTCATCGATGACAATTATAAGAAACAGATAGTAATCAAGGATACGGAGTACCGGGCGCTGCAGGCACAGATCAATCCGCATTTTCTCTACAATACGCTGAATTCGATCAACTGGATGGCCCGGATGCGCAGCGATGAGGTCATCTCAACCATGGTGGAGTCCCTCAGCCAGCTGCTCCGGGGGGCGATGGATAACAAGCGTACCATGGTGACCGTGCGCGAGGAGCTTGAGCTGATTAGAAGCTATATGTATATCCAGAAGGTGCGCTACGGCAAGCGGATTGATTTCAGCACAGAGGTGGAGAGCGGGGCAATGGACAGTCTGATTCCCAAGTTCGCACTGCAGCCAATCGTTGAAAATGCGGTGTACCATGCCGTAGACCAGACAGCCGGGGTATGCCATATTACCATTCATTCTGAAACCGTTAATAACGGCCGTGATCTGGTCTTTGCCGTCAGTGATGACGGGCCCGGCATCGGCGCGGATTATCTGGAGCGTCTGCAGAGTCTGGACTATGAGGCTAAAGGGACGGGAATCGGTCTGCGGAATATCCATGAGCGGCTGCAGCTGGCTTTTGGCGGGGAATATGGCATTGGCATTGAGAGCGGGCCCGGCAAAGGAACCTGTGTGCGGATAAAGATACCTAAAGGAGGCAGCGGCGATGTATAAAGTACTGCTTGTTGATGATGAGGAGCTGGTGGTGCAGGGGATTTCCAGCCTGATTCCCTGGGAGAAGAACGGGTTCCGGCTGCTTGAGCCGGCTTATAACGGAGCGGAGGCGCTGGAGCGGTTCCGCCGGGAACCGGCCGACATCGTCATTACAGATATCCGGATGCCGCTGATGAACGGGCTGGACCTGATCCGGCAGCTCAGGGCAGAGTCTCCGCATACGGAGTATATTGTGCTGTCCGGCTACGGTGAATACGACTATACAAGCGAAGCGATGGCCCAGGGAGTGAAGCATTATCTGCTGAAGCCGAGCAATGAGACGAAGATCCTTGAAGTTCTCCATACTGTTGCGGCTGAGCTGAAAAGCCGTTTGGAGCATGCGGAGTTTGTGGAGCGTCTGCAGAATGATTTTAAGAAGGTGCTGCCCCATGTAAAAGAACAGCTGCTGCGCGATATTGTGCTCACCGGCATGTACAACAAGCAGGACTGCGATTATTTCATGGATCTGTTCATGATCGAGCAGCAGCTGTTCAAGCTGGTGCTGTTTGGCCTCCACGGGGAGACGGAATATATCCACAAATTTGCGCTCAGGAATATTGCCGGAGATGTGTTCAGGGACGAGGGTGCCTATTTAACGACAGTGGTGCGGGACCAGGTGCTCCTGCTTGTAAAGGCCGTTGATTTCGGGCAGATCTCGGCAAAGGTCAAGCAGGTTCAGCGGATTTATAAAGCTTATTACAAGCTTGAATGCTTTGTTGCTGTCAGCAATGAAGGAGGCTTCACTTCGATCCGCTCCATGTACGATACAGTTAGACGCTGCCTTAGCTTTGGGCTGCCCTTTCAGGAGAGCTTTATCGTGACCCCGCAGGATGTGCCGGATGCCGAAAAGGAACTGCCTGTAGATGCCGCCAATGTATCGGAACGGCTGGTGCTGGCCGTCCGCGCCGGCAATGCGGCTGTGATAAGGGAGACGATTAACGAAGCGGGCGGACTGCTGGGAAGCGGTGTGCATGATGCTGCGGCTGCGCGGAAATTATGCCTGGAGCTGTTTCTGGCGGTGATCCGGCAGAGTGAAGGGGGCCTGGATGAGTACGTGAACGCAATTCCCCAGCTGTATAATATGCCGTCCCTGCGCGGAGCTTTTGAGCTGCTGGAGGAAACAGCGCTGGAGCTGGCTGCGCGCAATTCCGGCCGGACCGCCAAACGGCAGAACGATCTGATCGACTCGGTGCTGCAGATTGTGCAGGATAATCTCGGCAATCCTGATCTGTCGCTGAAGTGGATTGGCAGCGAGCTGCTCTATGTGAATGTCGATTATCTCGGGAAAATGTTCACCAGGAAAACCGGCAGTAAATTCTCCTCTTATCTGCTGCAGCAGCGGATGGAATCGGCCAAAAGGCTGATGGAGCAGGAGCGGGAGCTGAGAATTTATGATATTGCGGTCATGCTGGGATATCCGGAGGACGCCCAATATTTCGCCAAGCTGTTCAAGAAATATACCGGCATGACGCCGACGGAATATATGCGCGGAAGTGAGCCGCAGAAGCAGTAGCCTCCAGGAAAGAACCCGATTTTTTTCAGGAACAACCTCTGTTTTTTACATGTTGGAGAATTACGAAGCGGTGTATTTTAGATATAGAAACGTATTGCATACATCCGGGCCCGGACAACACCGATACGTTCAGGTTACAAATAACAACAATAGAGGGGCGCTAACCAATGAAGAGATGTTTTTCCAGTATGATGATTACGGCTGTTGCCGGTATCCTTGCGCTGACCGGGTGTTCAGGAGGTAATTCAAATACGGCAGAGCCGGATGGAACCGCGCAGCCTGCCGGTCAAACGGCAGGCAGCAGTACACCGGATGCGGGCGGCGGCAATCTCCGGATCATCTGGTGGGGCAACCAGGAACGGCATGATTTGACGTCCAAGGTGCTCGATCTCTACTCCAAGACTAACCCGGGGACTACCTTCACACCGGAATATCAGGGCTTTGACGGGTATTTCCAAAAGCTTACGCTGCTCGCGGCCTCCAACAATATGCCTGATGTCGTTAACTTTTATGTGGGCTCCAGCGATTCGAACCAGTTCCTGGATAAAGGGCTGCTGGAGCCGTTGGATCAATATGTTGAAAACGGTATCATTGACGTTGCGGACATCGGGGAAAATACATTGTCCGGCGGAAGAGGCGCTGACGGCAAGCTGTACGGGATACCGCTTGGCGTTAATGCCAGAGTGATGATCGTCGATCCGGCAGCGTACGAAAAAGCCGGCCTGACCATTCCGGAGAACGGATATGCAACCTGGGAAGCGCTACATGACGATCTGGGCAAGCTGAAGGAAGTTACCGGTGCCTATGGTGCAGACGATCTGTTCAACATCAATTTTACGCTTGCTTATTATGCCCGCCAGTTTGGCCAGACGATCGCAGCCGAGGAGACGGGAATCGGCTTTGACGAGAAGCTGTACACGGATTTCTTTACTTACCGGCAGGGATGGTCCAAGGAGGGGCTGATTCCCAAAATGGATGCCTCCCTGTCAGTCAAGAACCCGGAGGAATCCTTCCTGGTAAAAGGCCAGTCTGCGGTCATGGTCGCCTACACGAACCAGTATCCGGGTATTGTCAAGGCTGCGGGCAGACCGCTGCAGATGATTCTGATGCCTGGTCCGGATTCGGATAAGGCGATGGATGTACGGCCGGGGATGCATTTCTCCATCTCGGTCAATTCCACTCAAAAAGAGGCGGCTGCCAAATTTATCAGCTATTTCGTCAACGATGTGGAAGCGAACAAAATCCTGAATGCCAACCGCGGCATGCCGGTCTCAAGCGCAGTGCGCGCTGCCCTTATGGAGCAATTCGAGCCTGAAATGAAGGCGGTAGCGGATTATATGGAAGTCGTAGCAGAGCATAGCGGCCCGCTTGATCCGCCTGCCCCGGCAGGAGCGACTGAAATTGATAAGCTTATGGTGGATCTGGAGCAGCAGATTATGTACGAGCAGACCTCGATCAAGGATGCCTATGCGAAGCTGACGCAGGAAGCGGCGGCGATTGTAGCCAGAAACAAGGAGTAACATACAACAGCGGCCGGCTCCTGATTACGGTGAAGCAGCCGGCCGCAGACAGGTGTGATGAAGCTAATGACACAAAAGGCCGTCAAAGCAGGTTATGAGAACCGGACCGGCTATCTGTTTATTTTACCGTGGATTATAGGCTTTACCGCATTTACGCTCATACCGTTTGTGGCTTTATTCTATTTCGCCTTTACTGATTACGATCTCTTGTCATCACCCGGCTGGGTCGGGCTGGATAACTTTATCCGCATGTTCACGGTAGATGAGAAATTCCTGACCAGCCTGAAGGTTACCTTCTTCTATGTGCTGACGGCCATCCCGCTCCGGCTTATCTTTGCTTTATTCATTGCCATGCTGCTGAACATGAAGATCAGGTTTGTCGGCTTATACCGGACGGCCTTCTACATTCCCTCCATCATCGGAGGCAGTGTAGCGGTGGCGGTCATGTGGGGCCAGCTGTTTGGCCTGAACGGGGCCGTTAACGGAATCATCGGCCTGTTCACCGGCACCAGCCCCAATACCTCATGGATTGCCAATCCGGATACGGCGCTGTGGACCCTGATCCTGATGGCGGTCTGGCAGTTCGGCTCACCGATGATCATTTTTCTGGCCGGGCTCAAAAATATACCGGATTCCTATTATGAAGCAGCGGTTGTAGACGGGGCGAACGGGTTCCACCGGTTTGTCAAAATCACACTTCCCCTGCTGACCCCGGTCATCCTGTTCAATCTGGTAATGCAGATTATCGGCGGCTTCATGACCTTTACCCAGGGGCTTATTATTACGTCAGGCGGACCGCTGGACCGGACCTTATTCTATCAGCTGTATGTATACCGGCAGGGCTTTGAGTTTCTGGACATGGGCTATGCGGCGGCCTTATCCTGCTTCCTGCTGCTTATTGTTGCCGTACTGACCGCGCTTGTCTTTAAGTCATCCTCCGCATGGGTACATTACGAGTCGAAAGGATAGCCGCTATGATGTCAAAACCTAAAAAGAATACCGGCAGGCTGATGATTCACCTGGTATGCCTCCTGATCGGAATCGTCTCGCTGTATCCGCTTGTCTGGATGGTCGCGAGCTCCTTTAAAGAAAGCTCCCAGGTGTTTGTGAGTGCGCATTCGCTGATTCCAAGCAGCTGGGACTTCAGCAGCTATGCCAGCGGCTGGCGCGGGTTTGCCGGGATTACCTTCGGAACCTTTTTCAAGAATACCGTTATTATTGTCTGCTCAGTTGTGGCAGGGACGCTCGTCTCCTGCTCCCTGATTGCTTACGGCTTCGCCAGAATACCGTTCAGGCTGAAGGGCTTCTGGTTCGCAACCGTCATGCTGACGCTGCTGCTGCCGGGGCAGATTGTGCAGATTCCGCAGTATATTATTTTTTATAAAATAGGCTGGGTTAACACGTTCCTGCCTTTGATTGTTCCGGCCTTTTTCGGTTCAGCGTTCTTTATCTTCCTCCTGCTGCAGTTTATCCGCAGCATTCCCTATGAGCTTGATGAAGCGGCCAAAATTGACGGCTGCAGCCGGTTCGGCATTTTCTACCGGGTTATACTGCCGCTGATCAAGCCGGCGCTGGTCACCGCAGCCATCTTTGAATTTTACTGGGCCTGGGATAACTTCTTCGGCGCACTGATCTATCTGGGCAGACCTCAGCTGTACACGCTCAGTGTAGCCCTCCGGCTGTTCGCCGACCCGAGCTCAGGCACGGACTGGTCCGCGATGTTCGCGATGGCTACCTTGTCGCTCATCCCGCCCATTCTGGTCTTCTTCATCTTCCAGCGCTATATTGTTGAAGGAATCAGCACTACCGGATTAAAAGGATAAGCCCGGCTGCTCCGGCAGCACAATAAACATGCGGTGCGCCGATAACAGCGTACCGCATGTTTTGCTTTTTAACGGAGTATCCGGCAACCGGTTACCCCTTCACCGCACCGATCATGACACCCTTCTCGAAATACTTCTGCACAAAAGGATATACAACCAGGATCGGCACCGTTGCTACGATAATTGTAGCGTATTTAATGGTCTCCCCGATCATGAACTGGTCGGCAGAGCTGGCTCCGGTGGACATATTGTCGGTGGAGTTGGCGATGAGAATTTCGCGGAGCACCAGCTGCAGCGGGAACAGGTTCCGGTCCTTCAGGAAGATGGAGGCATAGAACCATGCATTCCATTTCTCTACTGCATAATAGAGGATCATAACGGCAACTACCGGCTTGGACAGCGGCAGGATAATCCGGAACAGGATCGTCAAATGGTTGGCCCCGTCAATCTTTGCCGATTCCTCCAGGCTCTCGGGGATGGCCGAGAAGGAGGTGCGCATGATGATCAGGTTGAAGGTGCTGACAGCGAATGGAACAATGGTGGCCCACAGGGAGTCGATCAGGCCGACATTTTTGACGATCAGGTAGAGCGGAATCAGTCCGCCATGAAAGAACATGGTGAAGATAATCAGGAAGGTGAACAGATTGTTCCACATCACGTTCCGTCTGGATAATACGTAGGCTGCGACCGCAGTCAGGAACAGGTTAAGCGTAACCCCGACAACGAGAATGAACAGCGTATTTCCATACCCCTTGATGATGCCGGGATTACTGAATACACTCTTATAAGCTTCAAGGCTGAAGCCCAGCGGTTTAAACAGAAATCCTTTATTGGCAACCAGCTGCGAGGACTCACTGAAGGAAGCGAAGGTGACGTACAGCAGCGGATACAGGGTAACGATGACCAGCAGAATAAGTGCGGTGTTGATAATCCAGTCAAAAGCTTTATTTTTCAGGCCGTTTTCGGCTTGCATCATATTTTCCTCCTACCATAAGCTGCTCTTGTTGACCTTACGGCTGATATAGTTGGCCGAGATGAGCAGAATCAGATTCACAAGCGAGTTGAACAGGCCGACTGCCGAGCTGTAGCTCCAGCCGAATTCCAGCAGACCTTTGCGATAGACAAAGGAGGAGATAACATCAGCGGTTTCATAGGTTACAGGACTGTATAGCAGAATGATTTTTTCAAAACCGACGTTAAGCATATTGCCCATCCGCAGAATGAACATGATGGTGATCGTAGGCAGAATCCCCGGCAGCGTGATGTACAGCATCTGCTTCAGACGGCTGGCCCCGTCGATCCGGGCGGCCTCATATTGCTCCTGGTCGATGCCCGCCAGTGCGGCGATGTAGATAATGGATTCCCAGCCGATCTTCTGCCAGATTTCGGACAGGATATAGACCGGACGGAACAGGCCCGGCTTCTGCAGCATGGCGGCTCCGTCATAGCCGAACAGGGAGAAGAGGGAGTTGATGATTCCGATGCTGTTGGTGAAATCGGTAATCATACCGCAGATAACAACAAGGGAGATAAAATAAGGCATATAGGAAACGGTCTGAACGACCCGTTTGAAGGCCTGGTTTCTGACTTCATTGATCAGCAGCGCAAGAATAATCGGAGCCGGAAACATGAAGATGATGGAATACAAGCTGATGACCACCGTATTCTTCAGAATGCGCCAGAAATAATAGCTGGAGAAAAAGTCGCGGAAATGCTGGAGCCCGACCCATTCACTGCCCATAATTCCTTTCATCGGTGAAAAATCCTTAAAGGCGATTACTGCCCCGTACATCGGTGCATAGTGGAAAATAACATAGTAAAGCAAGACAGGTATCATCATAAAATACAGCAGCTTGTTCAGCTTAAAATCGCGAATAAAGCGCTGTCTAAAGTTGTTATGCGAATCCTTGGTTTGGTATCCGCTCATCGGTGCCAGTTTAGACATGGTTTTCTGCTCCTCCTCCTTAAAGGAAGCAGGGAGAGGATATCTCCCGCCTGCTCCGTTTTGTACCTTCTTTGGTCTAACGCTGCAAATACCGCTCCAGCGCCGCCTGTTTAATTTCGATTGCCCGGGATAGCTTAACGGAATTCAGCTTATCCAGATACCCGTTATAAGCTTCCAGCGGTTCAGTCCCCAGAATGATTTTCAGGGTCATTTCATCTACAAGGGTGTTTACATCGGCCATAATGTTGGCGAATTCTGCACTTTCCTCCGGGGTTGGGGTAACGAGCGGAATCTGGTATTTGGCCATATCCGTTTTTTGCCACGTTGCTACTGCTTCCTGCTGCTCAGGCAGGTTCAGATACTGCTCGGAGACCCGCTTGTCAGAAACAAAAGGCCCCATGGTATTGCCCCGGATATAGAGCGACATCGCCTGAGCCGGAGCCAGCTTCTCAGGATTGTTCATCAGCAGATCAGTAAAGACCGGCTCGCCGTTTTCAAGGGTATAGCTGACGCCTTCGGTTCCGAAGTTAAACAGCATACTGCCAGCTTCGCTGTAGCCGTAATCCAGCAGCTTTACTGCAAGCTCAGCATTCTTGGAGGTGGCCGAGATCGCTACCATACCGCCGGTGGACATGAAGTAGTCTCTTTGTCCAAATTTAGGCGTTGTTCCTTTTTCGAGCACCGGATACGGCGCTGCAATAATTGAAGCCTTAGAGTCCTTTTCTTTGAGGATCGGGGTCCATTTGCCGATGCCGCCGCCGGAGTTGCCCCAGGTAGCCCCGGTTGCACCCGATGTAATATTCGCATCCATCACCTTGGAATCTACTGTAGCCACATCTTTATCCAGCAGCCCCTCGGCATACCACTGGCGGAACAGGCTCAAGAAATCCTTATAGCCCGGCTCGGCAGGGCCGAATTTAACCTTTCCGTCCTCCAAATAGAAGTCACGGGTAACGCCGAACGCACCTACAAAAGCGCCGTTGCCCAGTTCATTGAATACACG
The DNA here is from genome assembly GCF_058313675.1 of Paenibacillus sp. fava2. Taxonomy (NCBI): domain Bacteria; kingdom Bacillati; phylum Bacillota; class Bacilli; order Caryophanales; family Paenibacillaceae; genus Paenibacillus; species Paenibacillus sp. fava2. The sequence continues at coordinate 1,930,811 of NZ_CM177755.1, forward strand.
CGGCTTGCCGACGAAGGAGATCGGTGCGGCTGCCCCCTTTTTCTCTTTAAACGCTTTCAAGGTTGCTGTCCATTCATCGATCGTTTCTGGCACAGGCAGACCCAGCTCATCCAGCCAGTCCTTGCGGATGACCGGGCCCTGGAAGGTCAGGAGGGATTCATCCCCGCGGATAAAAGGAAAGGCATAATAGCTTCCGTTATCGGTTTTGACCATTTTCTCAACCTCGGGATGCTCCTGCAGATACTTTTTGTAATTCGGAGCATATTTGTCAATCAGGTCATTCAGCTCCAGAATGTAGCCGTCCTTGATTGCTTTCTCCGGTCCGCCGGGGAAGCCGAAAAAGTTATATTCCAGCATATCCGGCAGCTCACCCGATGCCAGCATGACGTTAAAGGATTCATCGATCTGGTTGGTTGGAGGGGCAGTGAAATCTACTTTGATCCCCGTCTGCTTTTGCCATTCCTGATAGAAGGGAACCTCAGCATGCTCTGATCTTACCCCGGTCAGCGCATTCGGCAGTGCTCCCCAATACGTAAGCGTCTTATCTGTCTCAATCGGGTACGTCACTGCCGCAGCTTCTGTAGACGAGTCCGTGGATGGGGCTGCCTCCTTGTTCCGGTTGTTGCCAGAGCATCCTGTAAGCGCGCTACCCGCCAAGAGGAATGTCATGAGCGAAAACATGATCCTTCTGCTTGCTCTTCTCATTCTTGTTAACCTCCCTGAATGTGCTTTCTGAGCTTATCTTTCTGAACCTGCCGTGCAGCGGCGGCTCATGCCCTAACTATAAGGTCCGCCCGGCGTAAGTGTACATGCGCAGTATATCCAATGGGATTGAAACCTGCAGGTTCAGCATCGGCAAAATAGACAAATGGATAGGCGAATGGGGTTCTGGGGCCTTTTTCCGCCTAAAACAGTATAAAAAATCCCCGCCCGCCATACAGGATGGCAGGCAGGGAAGGGAGGCGTTAACCATCGATCGTCTCTTTATATTTGCCGGGGGTGATGCCCTCGTGCTTCTTGAAGGTACGGATATAAGTGCCGACATCATTGAACCCGGATTGCTCCGCCGCCTCCTGGACGGTCAGCCGTTTATCTGCGATCAGCTGCTTGGACCAGTCAATCCGTTTCTTGTTGATCGTATCGAGCAGCCCTTCACCGGACTGCTCCTTGAACAGCCGCGACAGGTAAGTGGGCTTCATATCAAACTGCTGTCCGAGCAGAGAAACGTTCAAGCCGGGATCCTTATAATGGTTATCGATAAAAGCGGATACCTCGCCGATCAGCTCCATCAATGCCCGCTGGCGGTTCTCCTGCACATTCTGCAGGCGTCTGGCTGCAGCGTAATCACAGACCTCCCTCAGCATACTCTCCAGCTGCTCCTGCATTTCCGAGAGCGTCTCGGAGGAGGAGAGCCTGTCGATCATTTTGGGGTTCTGGATCAGGATGTTATCCCGCCCGGCTCCGAGTTCTCCCATACTCTTGATCAGCGTACCGGCCAGGTCGAGAATCAGACAGCGGGCCAGCGGCAGCCTGACCGGATGGGCGGAGAAGTTGGTCCGTATGATCTCATCCAGCGCGGCTTTGGCAGCCGGGAAATCCCCGACCTTGACGTGGTTAATCAGCTGCTGTTCACTCTGCAGCGGGTAATAATAGCCGGAATCCGTGTCGGCCTGGATGCTGTACCGCTGAATATCCTCGTAGGCGAGAATCTCCTGCTTGCCCATCACCAGCTTATATTCCATGGCTTCAAGCACTTCCTGATAGGCCTGGGGAATATGCTCCAGACCATGGTGAACCCGGCTGACGGATACCGTAATATAAATGCTGTATGTTTGTGCAAGAAACTCCTGGGCGGAGCGGGCCGCCTGGAGCAGATCCTCCGCCTGATTTTCCGGGGAACCTTCAGACAGACTGACTAAACAGGGCATAGCCTCATCATTTTCAACCAGGTAGCCGCGGTGCCGGACATTGACCAGCTCCTCCACAACGTTGCGCACGATAAAATGCAGCAGCCGCAGCTTTTCCTCAGCCGTCTTTCCCTGAACTCTTTCCAGAAAAATATCCACATCCTCCATGTAGAACAGCAGAATCCCGAAATCCGCAGAGAGCAGCTCCATATCAAAAGCGGAAAGGGCTTCGGCCAGCGGAAGCTCCCGGTCCTGCTTACCCTTGAGCAATTTCATGATGTAATTCGAGCGGAGGCTGTAATGCTGCTTTTTCATTTCCAGCATCATGTTGTCCAAGTCGTTCAGTGTGCTGTCTACGGCCTGCTGGATAAAGTGAAATTCGTTCGTTCCTTTCTCCCGGAGAGCCGCTTTATTATTGAAAGCGTGTACAATTTTCCGCAGTGGATTGTAGTTTTTACGCAGAAAGATGTAGGTCAGGCATCCGCCGCCGAGCAGGCTGGCCAAAATGCTGATATAAGTGAGCTTGCGGACAAGCTCCGCCTTTTTCCAATACACCTCACTGGGAACGATAGATATATATTTGAGGCTGGATACCGCAGACTGGATGGAAAACACCTCGTACTGCCGGCCTCCCGACTCCCAGATGAACATACCGCCGGACTGGGTATCGAAGGGAAGCCTGGCGGGAAGCTCCTCACTTGAGCTGGATACCAGCACATTGTTATCGGCGTCTGCAATCAGTACATGCCCCTTGCTGAAAGCCTCGATGTTAAGCAGGGAGGTAAGGATATTGGATTTGTCGATCAGGATAACATTGGCACCTGAAGGCTTGCCCTCCTCGTAATCATAGGTGCTTACATAGGCGAGCGCATCCACGGAAACCCCGTTCTCATTGTTGCGCTTTACGGGCACGAAGCCCTTGAACTTTTGGCGCTGCAGAATATCCGTCCATTCCTCAAAGCTGAGCATACTGGAACTATGATGCTCATTGTAGGCAAACCTTGCACTCCGGTATACACCGGGAAGCAGGACGGTATCCCTGGCCGCCAGATAGATATAGAACAGGTCGGTCTCGCCGTAAGCCGACTGATAGAGGGACATGTCCTTGGTGGCATCGTAAAGGTCATACATATATTCTTCAGGAAAAATAGCGTACTTGTGCTGATCGACCAGCTCCCGGAATTTGGTATTCCAGTTCAGCTCGAAATCGAGCCGGTTAACCGCTTCAATCTGCTTGTCCATCAGCTCTCTTAATTGCCTGAGCAAGGAATTGTTGGCCAGATGGATCTCGTCAGCCAGCATCTTGCTGGACTGGTAATAGACGATTGAGCTCAGCGCGACCGGCAGCAGCAGCACGGCCAGATAAGATAAAGTCCAGGTGAGCAGCACGCTCCGGCTGCCCCACCACCGTTTTTTTTGTGTAGTCCCCATCAGCATTCTCCTGTCGGTGCTTCCATTCTTTGACACGGTTTATTGTACAGGGACATCCGGCTGATTACAATTGACATTCTGTAGGCAATTCTGCCGGAGTGCAGGCAAGGTTCACTCATAATAAATCGCATCATATGGAAATTCCAGCTTTTTCAGCCGGTAATCCTTCGGGGTCATGGACATATATTCGCGGAATACCTTGCCGAAATAGCTGGGACTGTCAAAGCCGCACTCACGGCCGATTTCCTGTATAGAGTGATCGGTGGTACGGAGCAGGGAGACGGCCGCCTCCACCCGCCGTTCCCTAAGATAGGCGAGCGGGGAGGTCTGCTCCGATTTCTGGAACAGCCGGCACAGATGATGCTTGTTGACCCCGCAATGCTCTGCAAGCAGGTCCAGAGTCAGCGGCTCGGCGTAGTGCGCCCTCATGTATTTTTTGGCCTTTAGAATAATCGAGCTGGTAGCCGCGCTGATATCCTTGGTGCTCTCACCGCTCGTCCGGATCAGAGTCAGCAGCCAGCTGTAGACCTGGGCGGAGAGCAGATATTTGTCGGTCACCTTGTCCTCGCCGATGGCCCGCAGCAGCCCCCATAACGCTGTGATCAGCGGGGAATCCGGCTCTCTGCGGATGACATGGCCCTCCTGGGCGATAACCATATCCCAGATCCGGGCTGCTTCAGCCCCTCTTATATTCAGCCAGAGAATTTCCCAGGGCTGGCTGTCCGGTGTGTAAAAGTAGCGATAATTGCCGGGAACCTTGATCAGGAAGCCCGAGCCTTTGGTGAGGGGAATAAGCTTCTGGTCCGCCTCAATCCAGCCCTGACCGCTGAGCGTATATTGAAAAATGACATGCCCCGAGTCCGGGCGCTCATTGCCGTCAAAGCTGTATTCAGCGTTGCGGATTCTCTGCCATCCGATAGAGCTTAGCATCAAGATTGAGGTATCGTCATTATGAAATGCAAATGCTGAAGGCTCATTCATCATTCGTCCTCCTAAACCAAAAAAGTCAATTTTGTTATATTATAGCGCACAACTTTTAGATTGTCTCAGGCCAGCCCCGCAGGTAAGATCGGATTAGAAAAAGGAGTGATTTCAATGTCAACGCATGAACAGCTTATCAGGCTGCTTCCGGGTGAATACTGGTGGGGCGGACGTGCCGCAGACGGTAAAAGCATGCCTTACGGGACTGAGCTGTTCCGGGCGGATCTGGATGAGCATCATTACGGAAACCAGGCCAGCCCGCTGCTGCTCTCAAGCCTGGGGAGATATATCTGGAGTGAAGAACCCTTTGAATTTCTATTTGAGGACGGGTCTGTAACGGTAACCGGGAAGGGGGAGCTGATAGCCGGAGAGGGCTGCGGCAGCTTAAAAGGGGCGTTTGAGCATGTATCCCGCAGCTATTTTCCGCCAGCCGCCGGCATCCCCGAAGAGCTGCTGTTCACCGCTCCGCAATATAATCTGTGGATCGAGCTGCTGTACGAGCCGACCCAGGAAAAGGTGCTGCAGTATGCCCGCAAGGTGCTCGAGCACGGACTGCCGCCGGGTGTCATCATGATCGATGACAACTGGCATGAGCCTTACGGCACCTGGACCTTTCATTCCGGAAGGTTCCCTGATCCGGGCAGGATGGCCCGGGAGCTTCATGACCTTGGCTTCAAAGTCATGCTGTGGGTCTGCCCGTTCATCAGCCCGGATTCGCGCACATTCCGCCAGCTTGAGCCTGCCGGCATTCTGCTGAAGGACCGGGAAGGCAAGACTGCCCTGCGGAAATGGTGGAACGGCTATAGTGCGGTTCTGGATTGTACAAATCCTGATGCGGTGAAATGGATTCAGGAGCAGCTGGATACCCTGCAGCGGGAGTACGGAATCGACGGGTTCAAGCTGGATGCCGGCGACACCGAGTTCTATGAGCCGGATGATCAGGCTTTTGTTCCGTCCACACGCAGCGGACACAGCGAGGCCTGGGCCAGAGCCGGCCTGAAATACAGGCTGAACGAGTACCGGGCCTGCTGGAAGCTGGCCGGACAGCCGCTGGTTCAGCGGCTGAAGGATAAGGGCCATGACTGGGACGGGAACGGGCTGGGCGCACTGATTCCGGACGGGCTGGCCCAAGGCCTGCTGGGCTATGCGTACACCTGCCCCGATATGATCGGCGGAGGGGAAATCGGCAGCCTGACCTCAGCCATGATCGATCCCGAATTATTCGTCCGGTATGCCCAGTGCTCTGCGCTGTTCCCGATGATGCAGTATTCCGCTGCCCCGTGGCGGGTGCTGGATGAGGAGCATCTGGCCATCTGTGTAGAGGCAGCAAGGCTGCATACTCAGTTCGGCGGCGAAATTCTGGAGCTGGCCCGGCACGCCTCCGTCACGGGCGAGCCGATTATGCGCCACATGGCGTATGAATTCCCGGGCCAGGGCCTGGAGGCCGTTAAGAACCAGTTCATGCTTGGCAGCTCTGTACTGGTTGCCCCGGTCATCCAAAAGGGAGGCAGACAGCGCCGTGTAATATTCCCGGAGGGCACCTGGACAGGAGATGACGGCAGCATCGTTACCGGCCCGGCCGAGCTGGAAATCGACGTGCCGCTCAGCCGGCTGCCTTATTACCGGAGGGGCTGACTCTTCCCGGGCTGCTGCGCAGCAGCTGTAAATGACCGTAGAACAATTCACAGATAGCCGCCCGTGTGGTTTGGTTAATAAATGGTATGTCTTTGGACAACCTATTACCTAACACGGAGGAAATGAGGCGATAAGCATGTCAACTTTGAACAATAGCCATCAGGAGGCCGTCGAGACGGTCCGCAAGCTGATTAAGGACATTGATACGGCGATGTTCACCACGATTTCACCTGAAGGTCTGGTGTCCCGGCCGATGAAGACGCAGGAGGTAGAGTTTGACGGGGATCTGTGGTTTCTGACCAAGCGGGATACCAGCAAGTTTGATGAGATCCTGCACGACCCGCGGGTTAACGTCGTATACGCTGATAAATCCTATGTCTCCATCCGCGGTGTAGCCCGGATTGTAACGGATGTAGCGAAGAAGAAGGAGTACTGGAATCCGGGCTATGAAGCCTTTTTGAAGACGAGCTATGATGATCCGGAGGTCATTCTGATTCAGGTGCATGCGGAAGCGGCAGAGTATTGGAAGAGCGGCAACCTGGCTGAGAAAGTAACCTATATGTTCAAAAGAATAACCAATCAGGACACTGAACATTCTAACCTCAACCAGACCGTTGAACTGGAATAGCACTGAACAGGACAGCATGACAAGAAGGAGCTCCGCTTTCGCAGCGGGGCTCCTTCTGTTTGGTTCGGGACGGTATACTTTATCCGTCTCAGATTTTGAATTGATTCACGATCTTTTGGAGATCATCAGCCAGACTGGCTAATGCCTGGGCTGATGAAGAAATTTCCTGCATGGAAGCCAGCTGCTCTTCAGTTGCAGCAGAGATGTTCTGCGAGAGGGAAGCAGAATCCTTGGCCACGCTGCTAACCTCTTCAATAGAGGTATTCACGTTCACGGCACCGCCGGCCAGCTTCTGCAGAGCCTCGGAAATGTCTCCGATCTGGTCAACGAACCGGCTAACCGCCTCATCAATCTTCCGGAAGGAGCTGCCGGCATCATTTACGACGTTTAGCCCGGCATGCACTTCTTTTGAAGCGGTATCCATCGTATGCAGGGTTGTTTCTGTATCCTGCTGGATGAGATGGATAAGCTGCGTAACCTGCTCAGTTGATTTGTTCGACTGCTCGGCCAGCTTGCGTACTTCACCGGCTACGACCGCGAAGCCTCGGCCATGCTCTCCTGCTCTGGCTGCTTCAATCGATGCATTCAGCGCGAGCAGATTGGTCTGGGCTGAAATTCCGGAGATGACACTAATGATCTCCCCGATTTCAACAGAGCGGCTATTAAGGCTGTTAACCGCTTCAAATAGGCTGGTTACGTTCGTGGAGATCGAATTCATCTGCGACGTAACCTCTGTGATAGCCTGATTACCTTCCAGCGACATCCTGGAGGCATGCAGTGCATCCTGCTTCATTTGTTCCGTATGATCAGCAATGGTCCGGGTGTAGCCTGTCATGTCTGAAATAGATACCGAGGTGTCCCCGACAATATCTGCCTGTTTCTCGGTACCGGATACAAGCTCCTGAACCGTCTCCGCGATATGCCCGCTTGCATGGCTGTTCTGTTCTGCGCTTGCACTGAGCTCTTCGGAGGTTGAGGCGACAAAATGGGAGGATTCCTGAACGGTGCTGAAAATAGACTGCAGCTTGCCGGTCATTTCATTAAAGGAGGCGGATAGCCCGCCGATCTCGTCTTTGGAGACATAGCTGCTTTTTACGGTAAAGTCACCATGCTCGGCTTGCAGCAGCAGGCTTCTTACCTCTTTGACCGGTCTGACAATCATGCGCGAAATCAGCAGGCCGAGGAAAACAAGCAGCAGGAGTGTAGCCATCATGACGGATGAGGCTATAACCGTAATCCGGGTGGCACGGCTCTGATTCTCAGCATTAATTGCCCCGGCTCCTTCAACCTTGGATTGCTGCAGGGCTTTTAGTGTATCATTGACCAGCTTGCGCTGAGATTCCACCTCTTCTGTATAGACTATATAGGCCAGCTCATTTTTATTCTGTGAGGCTAATTCAATGACCTGAAGTCTCGAAGCTTCCAGTGCTGCTGCCTGCTCATGATACTGGGTTATAAGCTGACGCTCCGCTTCCCGGAGATGTGTCGCTTCAATCTCGCCGATCATGTCATTAATTTCAGCCCAAGCGGAAATAATTTCTTCATTTAATTCTTTTATACGGTCAGTATTTTTGGTTGTCAGCAGCTCAAGTGTATAGGCATCACTTGCTCTGGCGTTGATCCGGATCTGCATAACGGTTTTGAGCGGGATAAGATTCTCCTCGTACATTAATGTAGATTTATCGGCCATTATATTCGTGTAGACCTGCCCGATTGTTCCGATGGTAAGCAGAGATGCTGCACTCACCAGGATGAGAATCATAAGCTTTTTTGCAATACCCAGGTTTTTTAACAGTCTCATACAGGATGTCCCCTTTGTTTCTCTATAATGTCAATTATTTTAACAAAATATATATCGTCAGATTACAGCTGATTGTTGAGCAGATAGAGGAGAATTCCGGGGCTTCTGTAGTGGATAAAAAGAGAACGGGTATCCATCCCCCGGGCGGAGATGAATACCCGTTTCTTGAGTGCTGCTATAGCTGCATTAGAAGACTGGCTGCTGCAAGAAACCTTAACGCTTTACCGCTCTCAGGCGGTAGGTGCAGCTGGAGAAATCGCCGCGCAGATCGGAGACGACGAGCCCGATGCGCATCAGGCGGTCGCCGCCGTAAGGCGTTCCGCCGAAGGCCGGCTGGAACGGGGCTGTGCTGTCGGCTGCTACTGTAGCCGCACCTCCATGGCTGTCTGTATTGTCGGCTGCCCCGGTCTCCAGCACATAATCCAGCTCAGGATTAAGTCCCTTAAGCACAAGCCGTGCTATTGGAGCATTAGGCTTGGCGAGTACACGGAAGTACGCTACGAATGCTTCTGTCTTGTCTTCGCTGACAAACATCCAGGCTGTATCGCCGCTGCCCTCGAACGGGCTCATCAGCCGGTACATATCCCCTTGCTGGACAAGTGTACGGATCTCTTTATATTGGGCTATCTGCTTGGCAGCCAGGTTCTTTTCTGCTTCGGTGAAGGCAGTCAGATCCAGCTCGTAGCCGAAGTTGCCGCTCATCGCCACGTCGCCGCGGATCGCAAGCGAGGTTGTGCGCTCAACCTGATGGTTCGGCACAGCGGAGACATGTGCGCCCATGCTGCTGGCCGGGTACACAATGCTTGTGCCGTACTGGATCGCCAGACGCTCGATGGCATCGGTATCGTCACTGGTCCAGGTCTGCGGCATGTAGAACAGCATGCCCGGATCGAACCGGCCGCCACCGCCGGAGCAGCTCTCGAACAGGATTTCAGGGAAGCGCGAGGTCAGGCGCTCCATCAGATTATAGAGACCGAGCATGTAGCGGTGGGCGGTTTCCTTCTGCCGCTCAGGAGCTGCCGCAGCAGAGACAATCTCGGTCATGTTGCGGTTCATATCCCACTTGACATACGTAATCGGTGCGCTGGCGAAAACTGCGCTCAAGGTTTCATACAGGTATTCGCAGACCTCCGGACGTGAAAGATCAAGAATCAGCTGGTTGCGCGCCTCGGTACGGCGGCGCCCTTCAGCATGCAGACACCAGTCCGGGTGCTTGCGGTACAGCTCGCTGTCCGGCGAGACCATCTCCGGCTCCACCCACAGGCCAAACTGCAGGCCTTCTGCATTTACGCGGCCGGCCAGGTCAGCAAGACCGCCGGGCAGCTTGCGGCTGTGTTCGAACCAGTCGCCGAGCGAGCTGTCGTCGTTGTCGCGCTTGCCAAACCAGCCGTCGTCGAGCACGAACAGCTCGATGCCGAGCGGACCGGCTTCTTTGGCGATGGCGGTGATTTTATCGGCGTCAAAGTTAAAATATGTGGCTTCCCAGTTGTTGACCAGGATCGGACGGGCTTTGTCGCGGTGAACGCCGCGGCTCAGACGGGTCCGGTACAGGCGGTGATAGGTGCGAGACATGCCGCCGAGCCCTTCGCCGGAATAGACCAGTACCGCTTCCGGCGTCTGGAAGGTCTGGCCCGGCTCCAGCAGCCAGGAGAAATCAAACGGGTTAATCCCGATGTTCACACGGGTTGTGCCGAACTGCTCCACCTCGGCAACAGCAGCGAAGCTGCCGCTGTAGACCAGGCTGAAGCCGTATACATCACCGTGGTCTTCATCCGCTCCGTGGCGCAGCAGGGCCATGAACGGGTTAACCTGATGGCTGCTTGAGCCGCGGCGGCTCTCCAGCGCTACTGCGGCGCCCGGCACAAGTGCACGGCGCTGGATGTGACGCTCTCTTACCCAGGCTCCGCTGAGGTGAAGGGTATCATAGGCGGAGTCGGCAAAATCAACCGAGGCGCTCAGCGCCTGCTCCAGCCGCAGCGGCTCCGAGCCGCCATGCTCGAAGTGTACGGAACGGGCAATCGCGCTGTGATCAGCGAAAACGGTGTACAGCAGCTTAACGGTAAGCCCCGCGTAGTCATCCTTCAGGGTAAGCTCCAGCGTCTGTGCTTCATCATCGCTCTCAGTATAGACAGCGGGAAGTCCTTCAAGAACCGGCTTGCCGGAAGTAATAGCATAACCTGCATATTTCAGTTCTGTAATCCGGCTGCCGTCGGCAAGCTGGGCCTGGTAAGCGGGACGGCGGAAATCACTTGTGCCGTACTGCGGATACTCCTGAGGCAGGGCATCCAGCGAAAGGGACGGTTTGCCCGGCACCGGATTCGGAGAAAACGATGAACGCTCGCGGATCTGGAGCGCATCGGTCAGGGTGCTGTCATGGCGGAGGCGTGATCCCCAGTAAACGTGGGAAGGATAGCCTTCGATGAGTTGGATAATATAGCTGGTACCTTTGGATTGAAGATGGAACAGGCCAAGCGATTCGTCAACGTAAATGTTCATGCTCATACCTTAATTCTCTCCTTGTCAATGTAAGATTAATCTGCTGCCGCTCCGCACGTTCCGCGGACGATCAGCTTCGTGCCGATAATCGTATGCGACGGTGCTTCGCGGCCCTCGAACCGTTCGGCAAGCAGCTGAACGGCAGCCTTGCCCATCTGCTCGGGATAAGCGCGGATTGTGGTCAGCGGCGGCTGGACATAAGCCGCCATCTCGATATCATCGAAGCCGATGATAGCCATTTCCTGCGGCACCTGGACCCCGTGCTCATGCAGGGCGCGCAGGGCCCCGACCGCGAGCGGGTCGCTGGCCGCGAAGCAGGCAGTCGGCCGCTTTGTGCCCGCCAGCAGCTCGTCCATCATCCGGTAGCCATCGGCGCTGCTCCAGCTGCCGGTGCGGAGCAGCGCGGGATCGTAACAGCCCTGCTGCTGCATAACCCGCCCGAAATGATGAGCCCGGCGTTCCCCGCTGTCACCCCCGCCGATAAAGGCAATATCCCTGTGGCCGAGGGCAAACAGGTGGCTGAGTGCCTGGTCCACCGCCTGCCGGAAATGCGTCCGCACAGAATCATAGTCAGAGCGTTCCCGGTACTGGTCAACCAGCACTATAGTGTCGGGATCGGCATGCAGCCCTTCGATGTCTTTGAGATCGAAGCCGCCGACAACGATTAGGCCGTCGCCGGGCCGGAGCAGATGCTGCGGCGCCCGGCCGCGCAGCGTCTGGCCGAGCCGCATGCCCAGTTCCTCACAGCGCAGCTCCACTCCGCGGCGGATGGAGCCGTAATACGGGTCATCCCGTTCTTCCTCGGGGGAGCACCAGAGCAGGAGTGAGACAGTTTTGCTGCCGAGCTCGTTGTCCCTCTTCAGCTGCTTCAGCCGGGCAGGCTTGTAGTCAAGCTGCTCCGCGACGGCAAAGATCCGGGTCCGCGTATCCTCGCTGACAGCCAGGGTCAGGTCGTTATTTAATACCCGCGATACTGTAGCTGCGGATACTCCCGCTTCACGGGCGATATCTTTAATCGTGGCCAAGCTGCTCCCGCCTTCTTGTTTTAGTTAATAAATTTACTAAATAATAATTACGCTTTTATCCTATCACCCGGACGATGAACTTTCAAGCAGACTTTTCGCGGAGAATGGGGAGACAGGCCTGCTACGCTGACAGCTTCTAAAGCCTGGGGGATTATGTTACCATGTTGAATATTCATTGGAGGGCGGAGGAGAACTGGCTTGAGAATTCCAGTATTTATCGGTAATTGGTTTGGACGGCTCCGCTTTAAAAGCAAGGTGATTGCGATTTTTCTGCCCCTGCTGATTTTGTCTCTGCTTATTCTGGGCGTATTGTCCAGCCATTTATTCAGCCGCTCGCTGATTGAGCGGACGACGCGCAATGTTGCGGACGAATCCCAGCTGATCCTATCGCGCACAGATTATATTTTGCGCAGTGCAGAGACTGCGGCCAATATTATGGTCACGAATATCAACCGGCTATATGAATCCTATCCCGCTGCCCGGACGCTTCCGCTGGAGGAGGTGCGTTTTGCCAATCTGATGCAGAGCCGGCTGTCTACAGACCTGTCCATTTTCCGGGAGGTGGATGCCGCGGTCTTCGTCGGCAAAGACGGTACGGTCTACCCGTCCTATGCCTCCGGCGGTGAGGAAGCAGGAATTGCTGCAAGCGGTATGCTGGAGAAGGTACAGGCTTCCGGCAGCTACGGCGTGTCCCGCTGGTTCGGGATGGAACAGCGCAATTTTCTGACTCCCGACCCGGCGGCCCCGGTCCTGACACTTGGCAAAATGGTCATAAATATCGACAGCGGCGAGACGCTGGGCACTCTATTTTTAATGATCAGGGAGGAGCAGCTGTCAGCTTATTTGCAGTCGAGTGATCCGGCAGCACCCAAAGCCTATTACTTCGTGGATGAGCGCGGGCGCATCGTGGCTGCAGCGGATAAGGACAGCCTGCTACAGCCGGCAGAGCCTGCAGTGGCTGCCAAAATCGCAGAAGCCGGCGGATCGGACGGGGAAGCGAGCTTTTCCTATCAGGAGGGCGGCAATCTGGTTACTGTCAGCCCTTACGGCCGGATGGACTGGGAGCTGATCAATGTCGTATCGCTGAAGCTGCTGACGGCAGATGTGCAGCAGAATGTACGGCTGACTGCGCTGGTCGGTGCACTTTGTCTGATTTTTTCCCTGTTCGGGGCCAATTTGCTCTCCCGGATGGTGGCTGGTCCGCTGGAGCGCCTGACCCGGGCCATGCGGCAGGTGGTGAGCGGTGATCTGCGGCCGGTTGCTGCAGCGAGAACAGAGGATGAGATCGGGACGATTGCTGAGGCGTTTAATTTTATGGTCGGCCGGGTCGGCGAGCTGCTGGTCACGGTGACGGAGGAGCAGAACCGCAAGCGGGAGTATGAGCTGGCGCTGATCAGCGCACAGATTAAGCCGCATTTTTTGTATAACACACTGGATACCATTTATGTGCTGAATGAGCTGGACCGCAATGAGGAGGCGCGGGATACGACCAAGGCGCTGGCGGATTTTTACCGGATGGTGCTCAACAAGGGCAGAGAGCTGATTATTCTGGAAAAAGAGGCCCAGATCACCGACGATTATCTGGCGATTATGCAGATCCGCTACCCTGACGTATTCCGCTATGAAATCGACATTCCGCCCGAGCTGTCAGGCACGCCGGTTCCGAAGCTGTCGCTGCAGCCGCTGGTGGAGAATGCGATCTATCACGGGCTGAAAAAGAAAGGCAGCAAAGGCTTCATCCGGATTCAGGCCGGTGTTGCCGGAGGGAAGGTGGTTGTTCAGGTAACAGACAACGGGGTGGGCATGAATGAAGAGCGGATCGAGGCGATCATGTCCGGGCATTCTCCTGAAGAGGAGACCCGGTCGATCGGAACTTACAGCGTACGGCAGCGGCTGAGCCTGTATTTCGGCGAGGAGTACGGGCTGACGGTGCGCAGCACTGCGGGTGAAGGAACGGTAGTGGAGCTGTCGCTGCCGCTGCTTGGAAACGAAAAGAGGGATGTGCACGATGTACAAGGTGATGATTGTTGATGACGAGCCGCTGTTCCGCGATTTTCTCAGGCTCAAAATGGACTGGCAGCGCCACGGCTTCCAGGTATGCTGTGAAGCGAGGAACGGGCAGGAGGCTTTGGCGGAAGCGGAGAAGCATCAGCCGCACCTGGCGCTGGTAGATATCAATATGCCGTTTATGGACGGCATTGAGCTGGCGGTCAAGCTGAAGGACCGCTTTGAGCGGATCGTGATTGTGTTCATTTCGGGGCACAATGAGTTTGAGTATGTGCAGAAGGCGGTACGCACCGGCGTGCAGGATTATCTGCTCAAGCCGTTCAACGAAGCGGAGATGACCGAGATGCTGGAGCGCATCCGGCCGAAGCTGCCGCGCTTGTCCGGCGGCCGCGAGGCCGGCCCGCAAGTAGAGGACAGCGGGACGGAGGGCCGTACCGGACAGGAGGCGCAGGAGCTAGGCGCGGTACGCGACGCAATCGTGCTTGGGCTGCGAATGAAGGATGCTGACGTGCTGGATGAGGTGCGCAAAGCCGTAGGCCGGCTGCGGAGCAGCACCTGGGGAGGCGAATATGCGGATGCGATGATGATGGGGCTGCTGTCGCTGGCGTTAACGTTTGCGGGGGAACGCGGCTTTGCGTACAGCCGGGTGTGGGACAGCGGGGAAGATCAGGCGCCGTATGACAGGTTGAAGGCCTGTGCAACCTGGGACGAGGCAGAGGATTGGCTGATCGCCCTGTACCGCAGGGTGATCCAGCTGACGGAGGATGTGAAGCCGACGAAGGCGTCCAGCCTGTTCAGCGCTGCTATCCGGTATATCGAGCAGCATTATGCGGATGCAGACTTATCAGCCGAACAGGTGGCGGGCGGCGTCTATGTCGATTCCAGCTATCTGCGCCGCATCTTCCGCAAGGAATCCGGCCACTCCATTGTTGACCACATCACCCATATCCGCATGAAAAAAGCACGGGCCCTGCTGCTGGAAGGCAACCGCCGATTGGCTGATATCTCTGAGAGTGTCGGCTACGCGGACCCTAACTATTTCAGCAAAAGCTTCAAAAAGCGCTTCGGCGTGACGCCGACCGAATATGAGCAGCTGGTGAGGAAATAGCCTTGTGCGGTGCGGCGGGTGCATCTACTGGCCGGGTTGGCAGGCAAGCGATGGCAGCAGCGGGTGCGTTGTCTGGCTGGGTTGGCAGGCAGGCGGTGGCAGCGGCGGGGGCGTTGTCTGGCCGGGTTGGCAGGCAGTGGCAGCGGCGAGTGCGTTGTCTGGCCGGGTTGGCAGGCGGTGGCAGCGGCGGGTGCGTTGTCTGGCCGGACGGCAGGCGGTGGCAGCGGCGGGTGCGTTGTCTGGCCGGACGGCAGGCAGGCGATGGCAGCGGCGGGTGCGTTGTCTGGCCGGACGGCAGGCAGGCGATGAAAGCGGCAGATTAGTTGTCTGGTCATTCGGTAGGCAAGCGGGCTGGCTGGGGAGCTTGCGGGCACGGAGACTGGGGGGGGAGGGGACCTATGAATCCGGCCGGAGCTGTGACAGGGACAAAGTGATTGTAGAGCCTGGTGCCAGTGGCAAAATGAGAGGCAAAAATGCCTTTGATTTCGCCGGAAGTGGGCAAATGGGCGAAATGAAAGGCAAAAATGCCTTTGATTTCGCCGGAAGCGGGCAAACGTGCGAAATGAGAGGTAAAAATGTCTTTGATTTCGCCGGAAGCGGGCAAATGGGCGAAATGAGAGGCAAAAATGCCTTTGATTTCGCCGGAAGCGGGCAAACGTGCGAAATGAGAGGCAAAAATGCCTTTGATTTCGCCGGAAGTGGGCAAACGTGCGAAATGAGAGGCAAAAATGCCTTTGATTTCGCCGTAAGCGGGCAAACGTGCGAAATGAGAGGCAAAAATGCCTTTGATTTCGCCGGAAGCGGGCAAGTAGGCGAGATGAAAGGCAAAAATGCCTTTGATTTTGCCGAAAGCGGGCAAATGGGCGAAATGAGAGGCAAAAATGCCTTTGATTTCGCCGGAAGCGGGCAAGTAGGCGAGATGAAAGGCAAAAATGCCTTTGATTTCGCCGAAAGCGGGCAAGTAGGCGAAATGAAAGGCAAAAATGCCTTTGATTTCGCCGGAAGCGGGCAAACGGGCAAAATGAGAGGCAAAAATGCCTTTGATTTCGCCGGAAGTGGGCAAACGGGCAAAATGAGAGGCAAAAATGCCTTTGATTTTGCCGTAAGCGGGCAAACGGGCAAAATGAGAGGCAAAAAAGCCTTTGATTTCGCCGGAAGCGGGCAAACGTGCGAAATGAGAGGCAAAAATGCCCTTGATTTTGCTGAAAGCGGGCAAGTAGGCGAGATGATAGGCACAGTATGTGCGCTCAACCTTTACAAGCATTGCATTCCGTCACCCTCACAGGGGTGACTTTCTTTTTTGTCCCGTTTTTTACGGGTTAGGCCCGTTTAGTGCCTTAAGATCGGCCGGGGTCCGGGGCTATAATGTGAATGTGGCAAAGACAGGATAGCCTCAAGACATATATTCGTACGAGGGGGATTCAACTATGAACAAACAGCGCAAAGGTTTAAGTGCACTAATGATAACGCTTTCCATGACACTGGTGCTTTCAGCCTGCGGAGGAGGCAACAATACAGCTTCTGAAAACAATGCCGCTGCCAATACGCCTGCTGAGGGCGGCGCAGTAAAACTGAAGGTATACGCCCAGCATTTTGACGATGATACAAAGGGTCCGTTTGACTATGCAGTAGCAGAGCTGAAGAAGGAAATGCCGGAGGTGGAGATCGAGCTGGATCCGGCGGTGCAGGACGGCAACCAGAAGCTGAAGACCTATGCCGCAACCGGCAACATGCCTGATATTTACTTCACGGATTGGGCGACACTGCAGACTTTTGCCAAATCCCAAAATGTAGAAGTTCTGGATGATTACGAAGCCACCACCGAATACAAAAACAGCCTGAACCCGGGCGTGGAATCCCGCCTGATTGCCCCGGACGGACATGTGTACGCGTATCCTGACACCGGCATCGAGTTCCAGGTGATCTATTACAACAAAACCATCTTTGATGAAGTAGGCATTGCCACTCCGATCAAGACCTACGATGAGCTGGCTGCTGCAGCCGGTAAATTGAAGGCAGCGGGCTATGTGCCGATGTCGATTTTTGCCAAAGAAAAATGGATTACCTCCGCGTTCTACAACGGTCTCGTAACCCGTGAGGATGCTGCCGGATTTGGCGCATTGGATCAGCAGGGGCTCACGGAGCTGCCGCAGGCATTCGTGACCGCAGCAGAGCAGATGGAAAAGCTGCAGCAGGCCGGACTCTTTGACGCCAACGCAACGAATACCAACTATGACCAGGCTTCTTCCCAGTTCTACCAGGGGCGTGCAGGAATGTTCGTCAACGGCCAATGGGAAATCTACAGCTCGGCTGAAAAGCTCGGTGACCAGGTAGACTGGATGTACTGGCCGGCTAAGGACGAAGCAACCTACGAGGCATCCAAATACAACATCGCCGGAGCTGGATCCCCGCAGGGCTATGCAGTATCTCCGGCAAGCGAAAACAAGGAAACTGCAGTAAAGGTAGCCGCCTTCCTGGCAGCCAAATCGGCAGAGTATAAATATACCCAGCTGGGCAGCCCGATCGTTTCGCCTAAAACCGACAAGCCGATCGCGTCCGATGTGCCGGTTATGATGCAGCGGATTGCTGATGAGCTGCTGCCAAATGCCAAAGAATATGCGAAGCTGCTGAGCAACACCCAGATCCAGAACGCAGTGAACGACAACACCCAGAATTTGCTGGTAGACGGATTTACCGCAGAAGATTTTATCACCAACCTGAACCGGACGCTTAGCAAAGAAAATCAGTAATTTAGTTATTCTGATGCAGTCCCGACCCTGTGGCCCATGCCCCGGGGTCTGGCTGTAACGGAACAAGGAGGGAACGAACCGCATGAATAAGTATTTGGGAAATAAACCGGCATTGGCGCTCTTTCTGCTCCCTGCCCTGTTATTATACAGTGTTATCCTGATCTATCCTGTACTGCAGACCGTATTCCGCAGCTTTTATGACTGGGACGGTCTGAGTACTGCTACCTTTGCTGGCCTGGCGAATTACCGCGAGCTGTTCAGTGATCCGCTGCTGGGAACTTCGCTTAAGAACGGGGCTTTGTTTGCCCTGGTACTGGCTGTGTTTCAGATTGGACTCGGCACCATTCTGGCGCTTGTGTGCGCGAATCCGCGGGTTCGCGGACGCAAGCTGCTCAAAACGGCGTATTTTATCCCCGTGGTCCTGTCGGTTACCGTTGTCTGCCAGCTGTGGATCGCCATGTATGACCCGACGAACGGGCTTGTGAACAAGCTGTTCGATGTACTGGGCATCCCTTATCAGCAGAACTGGCTGGTTTCGCCGACACAGTCGATTATTGCGATCGCTTTTGTCAACGCCTGGCAGTTCATGGGCTATCAGTTCTCGCTTTTGTATGCCGGCGTGAAGGCTGTTCCTGAGGATTACTTCGAGGCTGCGACGATTGACGGCTGCGGTAAATGGCGGGCACACTGGCATGTTACCCTTCCGCTGATGCGCGAGACATTCAAATTCTGCTTCACCATCGCCATTACCTCCGGGATCGGCGCGTTCGTGCAGATGCTGATCATGACCAACGGCGGCCCGGGCACGACCAACTACACGCTGACCTTTATGATTTACCGGTATGCTTTTATGGAGAGTAACTATGGTTATGCCTGCGCCGTATCAGTCCTGCTCGTGATGATCTCGCTTGTGGCGACGGTTGTAATCAACAAAGTATTCGACCGCGGACAGCACGCCTAATGGAAAGGAGCACAACATGAACCCAAAAACAACAACATTCCGGTCCATCGGCAGTTTCCTGCTGCAAATTCCGCTGTGGCTGTATTTTATCGTATCGGTGTACCCGCTGTTCTGGATGATTTCCTATTCTCTGAAAAATAATGACGAAATCTTCGTTACCAACCCGTTCGGGTTCCCGACCCATTTCCGGTTTGAGAACTATGTTAATGCCTGGACACAGTTTAATATTCCGCGCTATTTTATGAACAGCTTCATCGTTTCCATTATATCTACACTGTGCATTCTGCTGCTGGCGCTGATGTTCGCATTTGCTGTAGCCCGGATGCAGTGGAAGTTCCGCTCGGCGGTAAGAACGTATATGATTGTCGGGATGTTTATGCCGCTGCAGGTTATTATGATTCCTTTGGCCATTCTGGTGCGTGATTTCCACCTTACAAATACCTATGGGGCGCTTATCATCCCCTACATTGCTATCGGTCTTCCGTTCTCAACAATGGTGTTCTACGGGTTTCTGGTGAGCATTCCCCGGGAAATAGAGGAGGCTGCCTGCATCGACGGAGCGAGTATTTACCGGCTGTTCGGCCAGGTCATCCTGCCGCTGGCGCTGCCGGCGATCGCTACGATTGCGATTTTCCAATTCCTGAACAACTGGAACGAGTTTACCCTGGCGTATATTCTTATTTCGGATGAAAATATGAAGACACTGCCGCTGGGACTGCTCTTTTTCCAGGGCTCCTACAGCACGGACTGGGGAGCGATGGGGGCGGTCATGACGATTGCTTCGGTTCCAATGGTGCTCGTCTATCTGCTGCTCAGTGAGCAGGTGGAGCGGGCGATGACGGTGGGGTCGGCGGTAAAAGGCTGATTGTTCCCGCAGAGTAGAGTTGCTGGACTATAAAGTTAATAGCCGGACTTTAAGATTGGGAGATCTTAAGGTCCGGTTTTTTTGTTGAAGCCCCGCTGCTGCTGACCCTGGACGCAACCCCAACCCCAACCCCAACCCCAACCCCAACCCCAACCCCAACCCCCGACCAATTCCTATCCCAACCAAAGCTACCGGTCATAGAGAATATCGCCTTTGCTACAAAAAATCACCTTGACGACGGGAAACGCCAAATCTATAATCAAACCAAACGGTCGAAGAACGTCCCGTACTCCAAGCTTATTGGGGTGCGGGATTTTTTTTTGTTGGAGAGGAGAAAGGGATAATGGGATTTTCGGAGGAGCATTTAAAATGGATTGATTTTCATAAGAAGGGCAGGAGCGGTGAAAGACTGGACCGCCTTGTGCGTGGACACGGGCACGGTGAAAAGATGTTTGTTGAGCAGGTATGGTGGCCGATTTTTGGTCATATGAATGATCTGCATCCTGAGTATGAGGTCTCGGACTGGCGGGGAAGGCCGTACTTTGTTGATTTTGTGTGGAAACGGGGGCAGATCAAGGTAGCTATAGAGGTAAAAGGCTATGGCCCGCATGTGCAGCAAATGGACCGGACGAGGTACAGGCAGGAGCTCAACCGGGAAACTTATCTGCAGATAGCGGGTTATCAGGTAGTTTCGGTTCCCTATGATGATTTAGAATCGGCACCGGAATTGACAATCTCGCTGTTTAAGTCCTTATTGGCTCCAAGTCTGCTGATAAATACTGATGAGTTAGACCATCAATACACCCGACTGGAAAAAGAGATTATGCGTATAGCGGTACGTTGGGACGGGCTAATCCGTCCTGCAGATCTGGTAAGAGGGCTGGGGGTTCATCCGCGCACTGTCCGTAAATCCTTAACCCGGTTGTGTGAAAAGGGGAAACTAAGGCCTGTCCCGGCTAGCGGAAGCAGCAGGGTCTGCCGATATGAGTACATTCCTTCTATGATGGATAACGGAATATGGTAGAGTGAGGCCGGACGCCAAAGTGAGAGGCACAAATGCCTCTGATTCGGCTGAAACTCGGCTGGATGACGAAATGAGAGGCACAAATGCCTCTGATTCGGCTGAAACTCGGCCGTACGCCGAAATGAAGGGCAAAAGTGCCTCTGATTCGGCCAAAAGTCGGCCGGACGCCGAAATGAGAGGCACAAATGCCTCTGATTCGGCTGAAACTCGGCCGTACGCCGAAATGAAGGGCAAAAGTGCCTCTGATTCGGCCAAAAGTCGGCCGGACGCCGAAATGAGAGGCACAAATGCCTCTGATTCGGCCAAAAGTCGGCCAAATGCCGAAATGAGAGGCACAAATGCCTCTGATTCGGCCAAAAGTCGGCCAAATGCCGAAATGAGAGGCACAAATGCCTCTGATTCGGCCAAAAGTCGGCCAGACGCCGAAATGAGAGGCACAAATGCCTCTGATTCGGCCAAAAGTCGGCCAAATGCCGAAATGAGAGGCACAAATGCCTCTGATTCGGCCAAAAGTCGGCCAAATGCCGAAATGAGAGGCACAAATGCCTCTGATTCGGCCAAAAGTCGGCCAAAAGTCGGCCAAATGCCGAAATGAGAGGCACAAATGCCTCTGATTCGGCTGAAACTCGGCCGTACGCTGAAATGAGAGGCACAAATGCCTCTGATTCGGCTGAAACTCGGCCGTACGCCGAAATGAAGGGCAAAAGTGCCCTTGATTCGGCCAAAAGTCGGCCAGACGCCGAAATGAGAGGCACAAATGCCTCTGATTCGGCCAAAAGTCGGCCAGACGCCGAAATGAGAGGCACAAATGCCTCTGATTCGGCTGAAACTCGGCCGGATGCCGAAATGAAGGGCAAAAATGCCCTTGATTCGGCCTAAAGCCGGCCAAGCCGTAATCTTTTCCTTCTATATAATACAGTCTAGTCCAAGAGCTTCGCCGCTGAGCCGAATACCATGCTACTATATTCAATCTACAATTGAAGAGGTGGTATAAATGAAGCGGAAGTCAGCAGCGGGGAAGCGGCGTACCCGGCAGCCGGGGACACGGTTAATTTCCAGGTTAAACGCCGGCTTAAAAAAGAAACGGAGCAGCTCTCCTCCACGGCCCGGACAACCCAAGCCAAATCCTAAGCGCACAGCAAAGGCCTACACCGTGGATTTTGCCGTGATCGGAGACAGCCATGTGGGTTATGCGAACAGCTCAGCTATCTTCAAAGACTTGTTGCCGAAGGCGGCGGGGAGCGGGAATAAACGGTTTTTCATTTTTGGCGGAGATAATACGCAGGCCGGGGCGAATCACGGGAATAATGCGGATGCATATTACAGCGATTTTAAAAACACAGTCACCGCTACACTCGGCAGCACTCCCTACAAAGCATCTATCGGAAACTGGGAGGCCAGCACCCGTCCGCTGTTCACGAAGTATTTGGGAGCGGTAACAGGGAGAATGAATTTTCCGGGAACTCAGGGGCTGGTCCGGTATGTGTGGCTGGATTGCGCGCTGGGGAGCTTTTCGGCCGATAGCATCAATCTGCTCAAAAACCTGGACGACCGCTACTATTATATAATCGACTTTCACTGGCCGCTCCAGATCAGCGGGATTACAGTGGAACCCAGCCATGTGCTTAGCACCGCGGAGACGGCGAAATTTTTTGCGGCGATACCGGATAAAGCGAGGGATAAGGTGCTGGCTATTTTCACCCATCACGGCCACAAGTTCTTCCGCAAGCTGAGCAATATTTACCCGGGCTTCACCAAGACCAAATTTTTCGTGACCGGCTGCTCCGGCGATTATAAATGTAAGCCGACCGGCGACCGGGGGTATTACAATGGGACACTGAGCATTAACGGCTCCGCTGTCACAGTGGATGCGTATAGAGTAACTGTATGATGCAGGCCGGCTATATGTACTGATCTATATGTCCCGAACTATATGTCCCGAACTATATGTCCCAAACTATCTGTCCCGAACTATATGTACTGAACTATAATTGCCGAACTATACGTACCTAACAATATCTACTGAACCCAAGCTCCGCGATGCGGGGCTTTTTTTATTGAAGAAAATGGCGTTCCCGCAAAGTACCTGAGTCTGCATCCACGAGAACCTCAGATTGCGGCTTTTTTTGCTTTTTCCGGTTAAACAATGTGCCCTTAACGATCCGCCAAAATGACAACCGGAGGGTCTGAAATGAACAATCCTGCACCGCAAAGCCAGCAGCAGCAAGGGTTTCAGACTGGTAGTAAGATGACTATAGACGGCAATTCCGCAGCTAAACTATATTGGTGGCAGAGCAAGCAGCTGCTGCCCGAAGGTGCTGTACAGAAAGAGGATCCTGTCTGTGCGGCTTTCAAATGAATACGCTTTCCTGTACATGATGAGGTGAAATCCCAATCCAAGGAGGCTGTATCAATGGTATCTATTCTAAAAAAACGCCTTGCGCTGATGTGGTTCCTGTGCGCGAGCCTGCTCCTTTCATTATTGATAAGCGGCGGTGCGGCAAGTGCCGAAGGGACGCCGGGAACGGTAGCTTTTCAGTCTATAGAAGCGAAGCCGATGGTGGCCCTGATGGGCAGGGGAACCAATCTCGGCAACACGTTCGAAGGGAACTGGAACAGCCAGAGTTATCAGGATGTGAAGAACACGGTGGACGCTTTTATCGCTGCGGGCTACACGAACATCCGGATTCCGGTGAACTGGGGCGGACGGGGAACGAAATACGCTTCGACGGCGGATGAGCAGGGGCATTTCTCAGCCAGTGCCCCGAATGTAGCAACGGTAAAACAACTGGTGGATTATGTCCTGAATGATGTAAATACCGTACGGCAGAGCCAGAACAAACAGCCAATCATCCTGATCATCAACACGCATCATGAAGAATGGGCGATGGGCGCGCTGCAGGGGGAGCCTGCTTTTGAGAGCAATATGCAGAGGCTGGAGACGATCTGGACGGGAATCGCCGGGCTGTTCAAGGATGCGCCGGAGACGCTGCTGTTCGAGCTGTTCAATGAGCCGCATCTGAGCATGAACACCGGGGCGGCGGCCAAGGCAAGTGTCATCGAGCTCAACAAACGGGCGTATGCGGCAATCCGCAGCTTCACCGTTAACGGCACGCAGCCGCACGCTCAGCGAAATCTTATTTTTGGCGGATACAACTACAACAGCGCTTGGGGCCTGTATGATACGTACCGCAATCCGCTGGACCTGCCGGGTGAGGGAGAGGACCGTTTTGTCATCGGCACCTACCACTCGTATTATCCGAATCTGGCAGACCATCTGAAGCGGGTAGACGATGTAAAAAGAGAGTTCGCAGACGTGCACGACATTCCGGTATATATGGGCGAATTCGGGTACGAGCACCGGGGTGTTATCACCGATACGCTGCTAGATTCCTACCGGCAGATTGCGAGTAAAGCGGTCTCGGGGGGATTTGCCTTCTCGGTATGGGATGACAACGGCTGGTATCAGATCTATAACCGCTCGACCGGGCAATTCAACGCATTGAAGGATCAGGTGCTGTATCCCGGCAATTGATCCTTAGCAATGCTGGAAATGGGGAAGGAACATGGGAAATCCTATCGCGGCTTCCAAGCCGACAATAACAAATGTGTACCGCAGGCAGAGGCTGAGACGGATGGTCCGCAATAAATGGCTGTATATCATGCTTCTGCCCGGGCTGCTGTATTTTATTATTTTCAAATATGTACCGATGTACGGCCTGCTGCTCGCCTTTAAGAATTACCAGCCTTTTCTGGGCTTTGTGGACAGTGAGTGGGTGGGGCTGAAGCATTTTAACCGCTTTTTCGGGGATCCGCTGTTCTGGAAGCTGCTCAGCAATACGTTCATTCTGGCCGCCTACAACATCCTGTTCTTCTTTCCGCTGCCGATCATTCTGGCGCTGATGCTGAACGAGCTGCGCTCGCAGGCCTACAAAAAATGGATTCAGACGATGGTCTACATCCCGCATTTTATGTCCTGGGTCGTCATCGTTTCGATTGCCTATCTGTTCTTCACCACCGAAGGCGGTCTGGTCAATGAGGCGATTGCCTCCATGGGCGGGGAAAAGGTCCAGTTCCTGCTTAGTCCCGGCTGGTTCCGGACGTTCATAACGGGTGAAGTGATGTGGAAAGAAACCGGGTGGGGCACGATTATCTTCCTTGCGGCGCTGGCCGGAGTAGATACACAGCTCTATGAAGCTGCCAAAATCGACGGGGCAGGACGCATGCGCCAGCTCTGGCATATCACCCTTCCGGCCATCCGCTCCACCATTATTATTCTGCTGATCCTGCGGCTGGGGAATTTTCTCGATACGGGGTTTGAGCAAATCTTCCTGATGCTGAACTCGCTCAACCGTGAGGTCGGTGAAGTGTTCGATACCTATGTGTATACCACCGGGATATCGCAGGGAGAGTACAGCTACAGTACAGCGGTCGGCTTGTTCAAGTCCGTGGTCGGTCTGGTGCTGGTATTCGGCTCCAACTTTATAGCCAAACGTTTTGGCGAGGAAGGAATTCTCTAAGCAAATCATCCGAAAGGAGGTAGAATTGTGGTAAAAGAAACATCATGGGCCAGCCGGCTGTTCGATATTTGTAACATCATCGTTCTGGCAGTAATCGCGCTGGTCACTATTATTCCGTTCATCTATGTTGTTGCAGGCTCATTTGCCACCCAGCGGGAGCTGCTGGAAAAAGGGTTTATTCTCTTCCCGACCGAATTCTCGCTGGAAGCATACAAATATATCTTTTCGACCAGCACCTTGATGCGCAGTCTCGGGGTCACCATCTTCATCACCGTTGTCGGCACGCTGATCAATATTACGCTAACCTGCCTAATGGCTTATCCGCTGTCCCGCAGGGATATGGATTTCCGCTCGCCGATCCAGCTTCTGATCATCTTTACGATGCTGTTCAGCGGCGGGATGATCCCGACGTTCCTGGTCGTAAAAGAGCTTGGCATGCTCGATACGTACTGGTCGCTGCTGCTGCCGGGTGCGATCAGCGCCTTTAACCTGATCATTATCCGCAGCTTCTTTCAGCAGCTTCCGCCGGATCTGGAGGAGTCGGCCAAAATCGACGGTGCCAGCGACCCCGGTATCCTGCTGCGGATCGTCATTCCATTGTCCCTGCCGGCGCTGGCTACATTCTCATTGTTCTATGCCGTAGGCCACTGGAACACCTATTTCAGCTCCATCCTGTATATCAACGACTCGACCAAATGGCCGATTCAGGTGCTGCTGCGGCAGATCGTCATGCTGTCCCAGGGCGGCAGCCTCGGGGATACCTCGTCTCTTGAGAGTAACTTTATCCCGCCGGATCAGGCTGTCAAAATGGCAGTCATCGTCATCTCCACCGTCCCGATTCTGATCGTATACCCGTTCCTGCAGAAGCATTTTGCCAAGGGTGCGCTGCTGGGCTCGGTTAAGGGTTAAGCGACACAACACACCACAGTCAAGAAAGGAACATAACAATGACAACAAACCAAGGGGCTCAAGGTTTAAAAAGAAAAGCAATGACCGCCATTTCAACGCTGCTCGTGCTGGGAACATTATCAGCCTGCGGCGGCAATAACAATGCAGCCGGGAACGCACAGGGCGGAGACAGCAGCGCACCAGCCGCCGAAGGGCCGTTCAAAATGTCCATGATGCTGACCAGCTACAATCCGGAGCCGATGGACCCGGAGGGGGAGCTGTACAAGAAGCTTGAGGAACGCACCAATACGGATCTGAACATCACCTGGGTGCCATCGACGACCTATTCGGATAAGCTAAGCGCCACTGTCGCTTCGGGTGAACTGCCGAGCGCCGTGCTTGTACTTGACCAGAAGCTTCCCTATATCGTCAATTCAGTGCGTTCCGGAATGTTCTGGGAGCTTGGATCCTATCTGAAGGATTACCCGAACCTGAGCCGGATGGATGATGTGGCCCTGAATGCCATCTCCATCGACGGTAAGGTGTACGGGATTTACCGTGCACGGGATCTGGCCCGGGACGGCCTAATGCTGCGCAAGGACTGGCTGGATAATCTGGGCCTGCAGGAGCCCAAGACGATTGACGAATTCTACGAGGCGCTGAAGGCATTCGTGAATAATGACCCCGACGAGAACGGCAAAGCCGATACGATCGGCCTCGCCGAGCAGCAGGTTGCTTCAGGCTGGCGGGCGATGCTGACCTGGATGGGCGGTCCGGCCGACTGGGAGATCAAGGACGGCAAAGCAAGCCCGGCGCATCTGTCGCCCGCTTTTCTGGAGACGATGAAGTTCTACAAGAAGCTCTATGACGAGAAGCTGATCAACCTCGATTTCGCGGTGGTCAAAGACGGCAAGCAGATGATAAATGCCGGTAAAGCCGGGGCATGGGTTGCCAACCTGAACGATGCCAACGGCATTGAAGAAAGCGTCCAGAAGGTTACGCCGTCCGGTGCAATTACTATGGTTAACGCGCTCGAAGGTCCGGCAGGACTCCGCAGTCCGGGCGGGTCGGGCTCATACGGGACTTTCATGATTCCGAAGACGTCGGTGAAGACTGAAGCGGATCTCAAGGCGGTGCTGAACTTTTTTGACAAAGTATCCGACGACGATATGCAGAACATGCTGGTCAACGGGCTGGAGGGCCGCCAGTTCACGCTGGATAACGGAAACTACGTGAAGACAACGGACCCGAAAATGCTGGCCGAATACGGGATGGGCGATTCCTCCCAGCTGGCTGTGTTAAGAGATAAGGTGGTGACTTACGGCAAACCGCTGGTGCATCTGCGTGATGAGATGTGGAAAAAGAATGCAGAAATCGCCGTTGTCAATCCGATCCAGCCTTACATTTCCGACACGTACAGCGAACGCGGCTCAGAGCTCAGCAAAATCATTGACGATGCCCGGGTCCGCTTCATTATGGGCGATCTGGACGAGAACGGCTGGAATGCGGCGGTAGCCAAATGGGAGCAGGACGGCGGCTCGAAGGTGATTGAGGAATATACGGCGGCGTACAATCAGGCGAACGGGCAATAGTGTTGAGAAACAGCCTCTTCATGCCGTTAATAAAAATCCCCATATGCTAGAATAAAAGCAACAAACGATTGCGGGGGGTAGTGAGCCATGCGGATATCGAGCTATTTGCGGAAATTAATCATACTTACTTTATTGATCGGTGCTTTTCCGGTGCTGATCTTAGGCTGGTATTCCTATCACTACTCCTCCCAATCTGTGCTGCAGCAGGTCGAGGAACGTAATTCTCAGGTGCTCAGGCAGAGCCAGCTGCGGGTGGAGCAGACGCTCAAAATGATCGATTTTTCCACGACACAGCTGCTGGGACTGCCGACAGTGACCAAGGCAATTGCGACTAAGCTTGATATAGACGATATGGAAATCATTCACGAGCTGTATAAACATCTCTCCTCAATCCAGACGTTCGAGCTGGGCATCAAGGATGTGTATCTGTACAGTCTGGAGCAGGATTGGCTGATTACCAATTTGGGCCTTGACGCATACAACCAGCCGGGGCTGAAGGAGAAGCTCCGTTCGTTCTCCTTCATGTCTAACGGTTCGATGTGGGTCAGCGGCAATTCAGCCAGCATCCAGGGGGCGGAGGGGATGGTCGAGCTGAATCATGCCGTCATTAATCTGAAAAAATGGCCGATCAACGCAAGCAAGCCGCGGGGCCTAATCGCGGTGGTAATGTCTGCGCAGCAGCTCAGCGATCTGATTGACAGCGATCCGGGCATGGGCAATGTGTTCATTCTGGACGAGGACGGCCGGGTGATTACCCATCCGGATTTCTCACTGCTGGGCAAGGATCTGTCAGAGGAGCCTTACATTCAAGCTGTCAGAGCGCAGACGGAGGCTAACGGGGTCTTCAACGGCAAGGCCGGAGAGAGCAAAGCCTCCATTTCCTTCCGTAAATCCGCCTACAACGGATGGACTTATGTGTCGGTTGTTCCTACCCAGGCGGTGACGCAGCAGGCTACAGCCATCGGAAGGACTTCAATTCTGATCAGTCTCGGGGTGCTTGCTGCTACCGTGCTTACAGCGCTGATCGGCTCGCGGCGGATGTACACCCCGGTAAGGTCGATTTACCGGTCTTTGCTGCCGGACAAAGAGCCGCGGCCCAAAAAAGACGAGTTCACCGCCATCTCTGACCGCATCCAGGGTATCCTGTCCGATCAGAGCAAGCTGAGGTTCGAGCTGGCCGGTCAGCAGCAGCAGCTGGCCGAGTTTCTGGTCCGCAAAATGCTGCTGGGCGAAGCTAGATCACAGGGGATTAAGGAACGGCTGGCGGATTACGGGTACGGCTACACCGGGGACTGGACACTTATGCGGGTGATGCTTGTGCAGATTGACCGGCTCGACAGCAGCCGTTTTACAGAACAAGACCGGGATTTGCTCCTGTTTGCGGTCAGCAATATAGCGCTTGAAGTGGTTCCCGGAGGAGACCGGCTGCCGCCGATTGTGATCCGGGAGTCTGTTGTCATACTGATTGGTACAAAGACGCAGTCGGAGGAGGCTTTTAAGGAAGCGGTGTACGCCAGAGCTGCTGAGGTGCAGGCTTCCGTAAAAAGCTATCTCCAGCTGCAGGCCAGTATCGGCATCAGCCGCTCCTGTACAGCATGGCCGGAGGTGAGCCGCGGGTATGAGGAGGGCGAGAACGCGCTGAAATACCGGGCCAGATTGGGCGAAGAGGTCATCCTGTTTATTGAGGATGTCCAGCCCGCCCGGCGGAAGGAAATCGTCTATCCCAAAACACTGGAGGATGAGCTGACCGGAGCGATCAAGTCGCTGGACCGGCAGCGTGCTGCAGAGGCCTTGTCCTTAATGATGAATGCACTCGCAAGCGAGGAATATGATCATCAGGAGTATCAGATGTCGCTGGTGCGGCTGCTGATGGCCCTCATCCGGCTGCTCCAGGACTCCGGCATTTTGCATCATCAGCTTAAGGCTGACGGGGATTCGCTGTTCGAAGAGCTTCTCGGCATGCACAGTCCCCGTGATATAGAGGAATGGTTCAATGACACGCTTGTCGGGCCTGCCATCGGGCTGCTTGAAGAGCGGCAGAAAAATCAGTTCACCAGCATTTCCGAAGAGGTGAAGCAGCTGATTGCGGAGGCTTTTGACACCGATCTGACGCTGGAAAAATGCTCTGCGAGGCTGAATTATCATCCGCAATATATAAGCCGGGTATTCCGCCAGGAGACCGGCATCAGCTTCACCGACTACCTGGCGCAATACCGGCTGACCGTTGCCAAGAGATGGCTGAAGGAAACCGATTTGACGATTACCGAAATTGCTATGAAGCTGAAATATAACAACCCGGCGAACTTTATCCGCTATTTCCGCAAGATGGAGGGGATTACACCGGGCCAATACCGGAATAATCTGACGGAATAGCTGCATAAATGCCGCCGGGCCTACAGCGAACAGGAAAGGTGTGCATTGCACTTGAACAGAGGCGGACCCTACGGATTTTTTAAGGAAAATGGCAGCCAGTATGCCATCACGACACCCCGGACACCGGCAAGGTGGTTCAATTATTTATTTAATGATTCCTATTATATGGAGGTTTCCCAGACTGGACAGGGGGACAGCGTTGCTTTTGAGCCCCGGCACCGTACCATTTCGCGGGGCTTCCGCTTTTTTTATGTGAAGGATCACGGGACAGAGCAGGCTTGGGCACCGCTGTATCAGCCGCTGAAGAGCGAACCGGATGCTTATGAGTGCATTCATGGCCTGGCGGACAGTGAAATCCGTTCCACTACCCATGGGATTGAGACCTCCGTGCACGTCTTTGTCCCGCGTGAAGGCCAGCAGGAAATTTGGACGGTGACACTGAGGAATGCCGGGGCAGAGCCGAGAGAGTTATCACTGTTCACGGCGTTTTCCCTGGAGAACGGCGGCGTTATGGGCAGCAAATGTGATTTTGATGAAGAGACGCAGATTCTGTCTGCGTATTCTTTTCCCTATCATGTGACTTATGAGCAAAAAGCCGGCTGTGATGATCATACCAACGTTGTCTATGTCTATTCTGACCGGCAGGCAGATTCCTATGACTGCAGCCAGCGTGTCTTCTTTGGCGGTGACGACATTTATGAGCTGCCGGCAGCTGTGCGGAATGGAAGCTGCTCGGGGCAGCGGGCGGAGGCGGAGCATCCGGCGGGTGCGATGCAGCAGCGGATTACACTTCAGCCGGGAGAAGCTGCGGTAAGCCATTTTGTTGTTGGCTGCGCCCATTCGCTTGAAGAGGCAGCTGCAGATAAGACCAGGCTGACCGCCAAGGGCTTTGATGTTTTGCATAAGGAGGTTTTGGAGTATTGGGAGCAGATCAGCGGTGCGTTCCAGATAGAAACTCCGGATGAGAACGTTAATTCTTTTATGAATATCTGGCTCAAAAAACAGATCGTCATGCAGACCCGCACAAACCGAATGTCCAATTACTGCCCGGTCCGCAACCAGCTGCAGGATGCTCTAGGCTATGCGCTGGTTGATCCGGCAGGAGCGGCAGAATATATGATCTCTGTGCTTAAGGGCCAGGAAAAAAACGGCTTTATCCAGCAGTGGATTATGACGGACGGGTCACCACCCAAAAATCTGTGCCTCCTAAAGCATACAGACGGTCCGGCCTGGCTGATCATCTGCATGATTGCGCTGGTGAACCAGAATGGAGCTCCGGAGCTGCTGCACCGGCAGGCAGCTTTCAAAGGTTCGGATGATACCGCTTCCATTTATGAGCATCTGGTGCTTGCAGCTGATTATATGGCAGGTACGACAGGGGCACACGGCATTTGCCTGATGGGTGACGGCGACTGGAATGATCCGATTAACGGTCCCGGCCGGCTGGGCCGCGGCGAGTCGGTCTGGAATACGATGGCACTGGTCTATGGCATCCGGGCACTTCTGCCGTTCTGTGAACGGCTTGGTGATACGGAAGGTGCGGAGCGCCTCCGGTCGGCGGCTGTAAGGCTGGCGGAAGCGGTGAATACCAGCTGCTGGGACGGTGAATGGTACATCGCCGGGTTCGATGATAACGGCGAGCCGCTGGGAACAGCCCGGGACGAGGAAGGACAGCTGTTCCTGAATACTCAGACCTGGGCAGTTATGAGCGGGATCGCGGTCGGGGAGCGGCTTGAGAAATGCCTAGCGGCAATTGACAGTCTGGATACCCCGTTCGGGCCGCGGCTGCTTGTGCCGCCGTTCAGCGGCTGGAATCCGAAATGGGGCCGGATCAGCCTTAAGCTGGCGGGTACGACAGAGAACGGCTCGGTCTATTGCCATGCCTCCATGTTCAAGGCTTTCGCCGACTGCATCGCCGGGCGGGGTACGGCGGCCTGGGAGACGATCAGCCGGACGCTGCCGACGAACAGGGACAATCCGCCGGAGCGTAACGGGCAGGTACCGATTTTTGTGCCGAATTATTATTTCGGATTGGCTGACTCGCCAAGCTACGGCAAGTCCAGCCACCATGTCTCCACAGGTACGGTAGGCTGGATGCTCTGGACCACACTGGAGTACGCACTGGGCATTCGGGCAACGGCAGACGGCCTGATCGTTGACCCCTGCATTCCGGCAGAATGGTCCGGTTACCGGGTGGAGCGCAGGTTCCGCAACGCAGTATACCGGGTTGAAGTGACGAACCCTGACCGGATCAGCAGGGGAACAACGATGGTGCTTGTAGATGGCGAGGCCTGGACCGGCACAGAACTTCCTTATGAAGACGGCAGGGACTATGAAATCTCTGTTCAGCTCGTGCCGGAAGGATAAATAGATAGGGAATAGACAGATTGGAGTGAATGCAGCATGCTGTTTCCAAAAGATACACTGACGCGTGAGATCAAGGATCTCTCAGGCATCTGGCGCTTCAAGCCGGACCCGGGCAATCACGGCAGGGAGGAGGAATGGTTCAAAGCGCCGCTTCAGGACACCATTCCCATGCCTGTCCCCGCCAGTTATAACGACATCACCCAGGATGCATCCTTGCGCGACCATATTGGGGATGTGTGGTACGAGCAGTCTTTTATTGCTCCGCGTTCCTGGTCCGGTGACCGGATCGTGCTCTGGGTTGGCAGCGCCTGTCACCATGCAGTTGTATGGGTCAACGGAGTAGAAGCGGCGGCGCATAAAGGGGGCTTTCTTCCTTTTGAGGCCGATATTACGAAGCTGATTGTGCATGGTCAAGAGAACCGGGTAACAATCGTGGTGAACAATGTGCTCAGCTGGCAGACCCTGCCGCCGGGCCGGATTAAAACGTTTGATGATGAGAAGCATCCGGAGGGTTACCGGGTTCAGGAGTATTTTCATGATTTCTTCAATTATGCCGGGCTGCACCGGCCGGTGAAGCTGTACCGGACCTCACAAAGCTACATTAAGGATATAACAACAACGGCGGATGTACAGGATGGGACGGGGATTGTTCATTATACCGTGGAAGCCTCACGGCCTGAAGGTGAGATCACGGTCCGGCTGCTGGATGAAGACGGGGTAACGGTAGCCTCCGGCAAAGGGAGCTCTGGCATCCTGCGCATAGAGAACGCCCGGCTGTGGAAGCCGCTGCAGGCATATCTGTATTCTTTTCACGCTGAAGTATGGGGTGCTGATGGAGAACTGGCAGATCATTATCAGCTGCAGATCGGAATACGGACGGTTAAAGTGGAAGGGACCCGATTCCTGATTAACGGGGAGCCCTTTTATTTCAGAGGTTTCGGGAAGCACGAGGACAGTGACATCAAGGGCAAGGGGCTGGATCAGGCTGTCAATGTGAAGGATATGAACCTGCTCCGCTGGATGAATGCTAACTCCTTCCGTACCTCTCATTATCCGTATGCCGAGGAGCTGCTCGATCTGGCCGACCGGGAGGGAATCGTCGTTATCGGCGAGGTTCCGGCGGTGGGATTCACCTTCTTCAACTATAACGACAAGGTGTATGCCCCGGACAAGGCCAATGATGAGACACTGGCGCATCATCTGGAGGTGCTGACAGACCTCATCGCCCGCGACAAAAACCATCCGTCTGTGGTCATGTGGAGCCTGGCCAATGAAGCGGCTAACTTTCAGGAGGAGTCCGTGCCGTATTTCCGCCAGCTGGCGGATACCACCCGCAGACTGGACCCGCACCGCCCGATAACGATTGTGCAGTGGCCGCTGCCTGACAAGTGCAGGGTATCGCAGTTTTTTGACGTTATCTGTGTGAACCGTTACTATTCGTGGTATCAGGACCCGGGGGCGCTGGAGCTGGTGGAGCATCAGGTGGAGTGGGAGCTGAAGGGCTGGTTTAACACCTTCGGCAAGCCGGTCATCATGAGCGAGTATGGGGCAGATGCCATCGCAGGCTTCCATCAGGACCCGCCGGTGATGTTCACCGAGGAGTACCAGCAGGAGCTGCTTACCCGGTATCATAATGTGTTTGACCGGCTGGATTTTGTAATCGGCGAGCATGTGTGGGCGTTTGCCGATTTCGCCACCAAGCAGGGGATCACGCGGGTGGGCGGCAATAAGAAGGGTGTATTCACCCGGCAAAGGCAGCCCAAGGCTGCCGCACACATGCTCCGCCGCCGCTGGAGGGAGATGGGGGAGTATCCGGTGAAGGTTACGAATGAACAGGAACGGAAATAAAATCAAAGCCGCGCAGAGATGCGCGGCTTTGTGCCGTGTGCCATTTTGCCGGCCTGCCAGCCGGGTAGCTTCCGGATTACTGCACGCTGAGATTGTCCCAGTTCACCTGAAACTCCTCCAGCATGCCTTCCTTGGTCAGCTTGCCGCCCAGATAACCCTGTATGCTGCTGGACAGCTCCTGCGGCATGCCGTTCGGCAGGCGTGACCAGTTCCAGGTCAGAGCCTGATCTTTATCTGTATATTCCAGCACCTCTGCGCCCAGTGAGCCTAGATCCTCTACGGTTCCCTCAATGCTGTCGAGCGCAGGGATGAACTGGAACTCCTTGGTGATGTAAGTTTTGCCGGTCTTCGAGGTGACGAGCCAATCCAGAAATAGCTTGGCTTCTTCTTTGACAGGGGAGTACTTGTTAACGACCCAGTTACTTGGAACGCCCACATACAGCTTGTCGTTGTCTTCGGCTGTATCGTCGATAGGCATCGGCAGGATGCCGAGGTTCAGCTCCGGATCAATGCCGTCGATCTGGCCCTGGGTCCAGTTCCCTTGTTGCATCATCGCCGCTTCCCCGCTGGCGACCATGGTGACCTGGGTATTATAGTCGGTCGAGAGCGGATTCCGGTTGCCGTACTCCACCGTCAGATCCAGCAGGTCAATCCACCGGGAGAACACCGGGTCCCCGGCAAAGGTCTTCGAGCCGTCCGTCAGCCCGGCGATAAACGCTTCAGGATCGGGCTGCTGGGCAAAAGCCACGTTCACATTGTGGTTGCCGAGGACGAACCACTCCTGATACCCGTTGGCAAACGGCGTAATACCCGCCGCTTTCAGCTTCTCGGCAGCCTCTCTCAGCGCGGTGAGCGTCAGCGGCTTTTCGGTAATTCCGGCCTGCTGGAACAGGTCTTTATTATAAATAAAGCCATAGCCTTCAAGATTCATCGGCATGCCGTAGAGCTTGCCGTCAACAGTCATTTGTTCAGCGGCAAGCGGCTTTACATCTTTGGCCCAGGCTTCGCCGCTGAGATCCTCCAGATATTCCAGCCACATGTCGCGCTCATTATTGCCGCCGATGGTGAAGATGTCCGGCTCATCCCCGGACGAGAACTTGGCGCGCAGGGAGGCGCCGTAGTCGCTGCCGCCGCCGACACTCTGGATTTCAAGACGGATATCCGGGTGTTCCTTTTCAAATTCCGTTTTCAGCGAGGCCAGCGCCTCGGATATTTCAACCTTGAACTGGTAGATATGCACCGTTTTTATCCCATCCGCATTGCCGCTGCCGCGTCCGCAGCCGGAGATAAGTCCGGCCAGCAGCAGAGAGCATACGAGGAGCATTCCGCGTTTTTTTTTCATATCAATCATCCTCTCAGCCTGAAAAGTACGTTACCATGCGCTAGCCCTTCACAGAGCCCTGGGCAATGCCTTCAATAATATACTTCTGCATCAGCAGGAAAAAGATAACCACCGGCGTAATACCGAGCACGAGACCCGGGAGCGCCAGATCCCACTGCTTAGTGTATTGTCCGAAGAAGCTGTAAGTCGCGATCGGAATTGTACGCAGCTCCGGGCTCTGCAGAATCAGTGAAGGCATGAGGTAATCATTCCAGATCCACAGCGTGTTCAGAATGATGACCGTTACAATGATCGGCTGCATAAGCGGCAGGACAATCCGGAAAAACGTGCCGTAAGGGCTGCTCCCGTCCACCCGCGAGGCTTCTTCAATGTCAATCGGCACCGACTTTACAAAGCCGTGGAACAGAAATACAGTCATCGGGGCACCGAACCCCAGATAAGCGAGGATCAAGCCGGCAGTCGTATCCATCACGCCAAGGCCGCTGACGATTTGTACCAGCGGAATCATGATAGCCTGAAAAGGAATGACCATAGCCGCGACGAGTGCGACATAAAGAATACGGTTGTACATGCTGTTATTGCGGACCATTTTATAGGCAGACATGGAGCACAGGAAGGCCAGCAGAATATTACTGGCTACCGTGACGACCAGGGAGTTCAGAAAAGCATGCGGGAAAGCAGTTGCCTTCCATGCTTCGGCGTAATTGTTCCACTGGAACGCAGCAGGCAGTGCAGCGGAATCTGACAGGATCGCGCTGTAGCTTTTGACCGAGTTGGCCAGCAGAAAATAGAACGGCACAAGAAATACCAAAGCCAGCAGAATGAGCAGCAGCTCGGCCAGCAGCAGGGGGAATCTGTACTTTTTGGCAGTAGTCTCCATTACAGCTCCACCTCTCTTTTCTTGGTTGCCCTAACCTGTAGCAGGGAGATAACCGCCACAATGACGAAGAAAACCATCGCTTTGGCTGATCCCATTCCGAACCGGCTGATCGTGTAGGCTTCATTGTAAATATTGAGCGCTACCGATTCGGTAGCCTTGAAGGGACCGCCCTTGGTCAGCGACAGGTTCAGGTCGAACAGCTTGAAGGACCAGGAGATCGACAGGAACAGGCAGACCGTCACCGCCGGCATGACCAGCGGAATGGTTACATGGCGCAGCGTCTGCATCAGCCCGGCACCGTCCACCCGGGAGGCTTCAATCAGGCTCTGCGGTACGTTGTTGATCGCGGAAATGTAGATGACCATGAGATAGCCGGCATTTTGCCAGACAAACACAATGACGATTGCCCAGAACGCCGTTCCTTCCGTACCTAGCCAGGGCAGATTAAAGAACGGCCAGCCGGTGGCTGCGCCAATTGAAGTAAACCCCCTGACAAAAATAAACTGCCAGATGAACCCGAGCAGCAGCCCGCCAATGACATGGGGCACAAAAAAGACCGTCCGCAGCAGGTTGCGGGTGAACAGCTTGCGGGTCAGCACGTAAGCGAGTGCGAAGCCGAGCAGGTTGGTCAGCACAAGACCGAATAAAGTGAACTTGGCTGTAAACCAGAACGAATTCAGAAAGGAAGGGTCCTTGGTGAAAATATGTAAATAGTTCCTCAGCCCGGTCCACTCGACATGACGCGAGATCCCGTTCCAGCTGGTAAACGAATAATACAGCCCCAGGAAGAACGGAATCAGAACAATAACAAAGAAAAACAATGACGTCGGCCCGACAAAAATGAACTGCTGCATCAGGCGTGATCGTTTACTACGGTCCATCATTCCTCACTCCTTTGTGTAAAGTTAAGCATTTGATTAAATAACCGGAAGGGTGATTAACCGAATCATTTTTGCTTAATATTGACAGCCCTTTCATAGTGACGTTATGGTAGACTGGTCAGATGAAAAGGGAGGCTGAGGCAGTTGACAGGGCTACTAGGCAATCATTTTGTTACGCAGATAGGCATTCTGGTGAATGATGTGGAGAAGGTAAGCGCGGCATATGCGAAGTTCTTCGGGCTGGAGCAGCCGAAGATTATAGTGACGGATACAGCTGATATTGCGCAGACCCGGTATAACGGGGAAAAGACGGAGGCGCGGGCGAAGCTGGCCTTTTTTGACATGGGATCTGTACAGCTGGAGCTGATTGAGCCGGATCACCAGCCGAGCACCTGGCGCGCCTACCTGAATGAGCATGGAGAAGGCCCGCATCATATTGCATTTGTAATTGAAGGGATGCAGGACAAAATTATGTTACTCGAAGGTAAAGGGTTCCCGCTGCAGCAAAAAGGGGAGTACACCGGCGGCCGTTATGCGTATATGGATACTTTTAAAGAATTGAAGGTTCTTGTGGAGCTGCTGGAAAACGATAATTAATAAGGGTTAACCCATAGAGGAGGACTACGGATGGAAAATATTCTGATTACCGGTGCCGGACGCGGACTGGGACTGGACCTGACCGCTGAGGCGCTGGAGCGCGGATATTCAGTAATTGCCGGTGTACGCAATCCGGACGGGCAGGCTGAGGAATTGTCTAAGCTTGCCGCTGAATACGGAGAAAAGCTAAGCGTCGCCAAGCTGGATGTAACGGATGAAGCGGGAATCGCAGCGCTGGCTGCTGAGCTTAAAGAGCAGGGCCGCACGCTTGGTGCCATTATCAATAACGCAGCTGTACTGACAGCGCGCAACACACCGGTTGAAGCGCTGGACCTGCAGGACATGGAGACCACTATGGACATCAACCTGTATGGTCCGATCCGTGTGGTCAAGCATTTCCTGCCGCTGCTTACGGAAGCAGAGCCTTCGATCATTAATATCTCTTCGGAAGCGGGCAGCATCACCAATGCATATCCCGGAGACTATCCGTACAGCATCTCCAAGACAGCGCTCACCATGTTCTCCCAACAGCTGCATGTGTATCTGCAGGAACGCGGAGTGCATGTGCTCAGCGTCCACCCGGGCTGGATGCATACCGATATGGGCGGGGAGCAGGCGCCGACGGACCCGCGCCAAAGTGCCGGGGGCGTGCTTGATCTGATTGATCAGCGTACGGCTCCCGAGGGCCATTTCAGGTTTGTGGATTATACGGGTAAGGATATGAAGATATAATTTAATTGAACATTTCTGACATATACAAAAGCGGTAAGGCGTCGTCCGGAAGGAGCGCCTTACCGCTTTTTACCTTAGCCTCATTATCCCACAGCTCCCACCCGCAGCAACTCCTCCAGCTTGCCCTCGTCAATGGGCTTCTGCAAAGAGTCCATGCCTCCCCGGCAAAAGGCATCCAGCACAAATTCGTGGCTGCTCGTAACAATGATTCTGCTGTGCGGGCAGGAATCCCTGCCGGCCAGAAGCTCCCCGCTGAGCAGAAGCAGCTTGGCATCGGTCACAATAATATCCGGCTGATGGGCAGCGATCAGCTGAACCGCCTGCTGATCACAGCCCGCCTCCAGAATATCTTCATTTCTGTAAGCAAGCTTTTTCAGCACCGGTTTGAGGGAATCGCGCACTTGGGCTGTATCGTCAATCAGCAGAATCTTCATTACGGGGTTCCTCCTGTTTGAATAGGGCGTTTGTCCGATGTTTCCTTTAAAGATGCGGATTGCGGGATCATAAGCACAAAAGCGGCAACGAGCAGCAGCAGGCAGCCCCAGTAAGCGTGACGGTAACCGAGCAGCTGTGCGGCCGCTCCGCCTGCCAGACTGCCGAACAGTCTACCGAGTGTAGATGCATTAGTATAAAGGGTTGACGCATAACCGGGCAGATCCGGCAGAAGATCCTGGATATAGCTGATGCCGACCGCCGAAATCACCGCTACAAAAAAGGCCAGCAGTACCTGTCCGGCAATAATCTGCCACAGCCCGCCTGAGCACAGAACCAGCACATAATAGGCTACGCCCAGCACGATTCCCCACAGCAGCAGGAGGCGGTTCGAATATTTGGCCGACAGAATACCGAGCAGCAGCATAAACGGAATTTCAAGCAGTGCACATACACTCGAGACGGTAGCAACATTCTGCGTGCTGCCGCCCAGTGTGTTAATAATAAACAGCGAGATATTCAGGTTGTTCATCCAGTGCCCCGAATAGAGCAGCGTCATGACGAGAAAAGGAATAAGCACCCGGGCATCCTGATGCAGCTTCAGCGGCTTTTTGGGCTGCATCGGAGCAGCTCCTGCCTGCGCCGGACGTTTGGCAGTGCAGAGCATCAGCACGGCATTGATGACAAAGATCAGAGAGGTTCCGGTAAAAATACCCTGAAATCCGCTATGCTTCAGCAGAACTGCTCCGATCAGCGGGCCGGTAATGAAGCCCAGTGAAAACATCGAGCGGAGTGTTGAATTGGCAAAAGCGTGATCGGTGCTGCTGCTGGCGTTCACAGCCTCGCGGGCGCTGGCGAACAGCTGGGGCATGGCCGGTGCGCCGATCGCGGTGAATACTGTCATATAGGCCAGCAGCAGGTAGAATTCGTGGATGAACAAATAACCCATAAAAGCTATGGCGTTGAAAAACATGGCCGTAACCATGAGGGTTTTACGGTTCATTCCGTGATCGGAGCGTCTAGCTATGAAAGAGCTGAGGCTAACGCCGCTGATCAGCGTAATAGCGGTGAAGATGCCGAAGACACCGGCGGATACGCCTATCTCTGAAGTAAAGTAAACGGCCAGAAACGGGGAGCTGATGGATATTCCCATCCCCTGCAGCATCATGCAGATCATAAATGCGGTATAGCCTGGAATGCCGAGCAGCCGGCGGATACGGATGGACATGTTATTGAACGGTCTCCTTTGAGCTTCCTTGCGCTGTTCTCTTTGATTTGGTTATAGTATAGTTAATGGTTTGAGCTTCGTGAATGTTTTATCTGATTATATACCTCTACTATTTGGCTGGGATGGTGACAAATATGGATCTGAGGCTGCATGCCTGCGCTTATTCCTTTCATACGCTGCCGTACAGATCAACCTTTACGCCGCCGCCCTTTTTTCTGTTCAGGCTGCAGGTGGTCGGGAGCTGCCGGGCCCTTGTACATGGGAAAATGTGTCTGATCGGGCCCGGGGACCTGCTGGTTTACCGTCCCGGTGAGCCCTATCATCTGCAGGTGGAGGAGATGGACGGGAAGATTGAAAGCGGGGATTATTACCTGCTCTGTGAAGGTTCATGGATTGAAGCCTGGTGGGAAGCCCAGCCGCGGCAGACGCTGCAGCGCATTCATCTGGATGCCGGCATGCTGTCCCTGTGGCAGCAGCTCAGCATGGAGCAGCACCGGATTGTGCAGTATAATCCCGAGCTGATCCGCCATCTGCTCTGCGCGCTCTGCCTGTCGCTGGACCGCCTGCCGGTGGAGACGCTTCCCCGCCAGGATGCGCCCGGGCGCGGAAGCGAGCCGGTGCTGCGGATGAAGCGCTACATCAACGAGCATGCGCTTAACCGGCTGAAGGTCGCGGATGTGGCCCGTTTTGCCGGACTCAGTGTTTCGCGGGCGGTGCATCTGTTCAAGGAGCAGACCGGCTATACGATTATTCATTATGCACAGGAGATCAGGCTGTCCAATGCGCTCGAGCGCATCCGCTTTACCGATTTGAGCCTTGAGGCCATTGCCGGAAGCTGCGGATTCCCGACATACTCCTATTTTCATAAGATTTTTAAAGCCAGGTTCGGCATTTCGCCCAAGGAATTCCGTAATCACAGGCCGGAGAACGTGCCGGAGGGCGATTATGTGATAACAAGCGGCACAGAGATCAAGCTGACCGGGATGTCCCCTGATGCGCTCAGGTTTTTGAAGACGGAATGAAATCTCTAATTTTGCACTGATTTTTCCGTCAATTGTCCTGGTGTTTCTGAAAGCGGTTATCTTTTATGATTAAATAGGATGTAACCGTTATCATAAAGAGCTGAGGAGTGACTATGGATGGAAACCGCGACATATCCTTTCCAGCAGACCGGACTGCCGCTTAATGAACGTGTGCAGGATCTGCTGTCCCGATTGACTTTGGATGAAAAAGTAACCTTGATTCCGCAATATCAGGCGGAGATTGAGCGTTTGGGCATTGGTGCCTATAAGCATGGTACGGAAGGAGCGCACGGCATCTCCTGGCTGGGCAAAGCCACTTCTTTTCCGCAGCCTGTCGGACTGGCCTGCACCTGGAATCCGGAGCTGCTGAAGCAAGTCGGCTCGGCGATCGGCGATGAAGCAAGAGCGTTTTACAAAAAAAATCCGACTGTAAACGGACTGACCCTCTGGGCGCCGACGGTAGATATGGAGCGCGACCCGCGCTGGGGGCGTACAGAGGAAGCCTATGGGGAAGATCCTGAGCTGACCGGTCAGCTAAGCACTGCACTGGTTCAGGGGATTCAGGGTGATCATCCGGTGTACTTGAAAGCGGTAGCAACGCTGAAGCATTTTCTCGGCAACAATAATGAGATTAACCGCGGAGTAGATTCGTCCAGCATTGACCCGCGCAATCTGCGTGAATATTATCTGGAAGCCTTCAAGCCTGCCTTCAAGGAAGGCGGGGCACAGTCGATGATGACCGCCTACAATTCGCTTAATG
Organism: Paenibacillus sp. fava2; assembly: GCF_058313675.1. Taxonomy (NCBI): domain Bacteria; kingdom Bacillati; phylum Bacillota; class Bacilli; order Caryophanales; family Paenibacillaceae; genus Paenibacillus; species Paenibacillus sp. fava2. The sequence continues at coordinate 1,972,892 of NZ_CM177755.1, forward strand.
GTGTGCCTGTTATTTTGCACCCTGCGGTCATGGATGTGGTTAAGGGCGAGTGGGAAATGGACGGCTTTATTGTGAGTGACGCCGGGGATTTGTTCGGCATTGTCAAGGATCATAAGTATTATGAATCCTTTGCCCGTTCCATGGCGGAATCGATCAAAAACGGGATCGACAGCGTAACCGAAGAGACAGTGGAAACGATCAAGGTCATTCATGAGGCGCTGGCTGAGGGACTGCTCACCGAAGAGGATCTGGACCGTGCGCTGTTCAACACCTTCCGCGTCCGCTTCCGTCTTGGTGAATTTGATCCGGAGGAAGGGAATCCGTATACAGCGATAGACGATTCCGTCATTCTGAGCAAGGCGCACAGTGAGCTGTCACTGGAAGCGGCGAAGCAGTCGGTTGTGCTGCTGAAGAATGAGAATGGCGCACTTCCGCTGAACCGGCAGGAGCTATCCAAAGTAGCTGTAATCGGACCGCTTGCGGACGAAGCCTTCAGAGACTGGTATTCCGGCACTTTGGCTTATGGAGTGACTCCACTGCAGGGTGTGACCAAGAAGCTGGCCGGCAAGCAGGTGACCTTTGAAAGCGGCGATGACCGGATTATTCTGACCTCGGCTGACGGCGGGCAGGCTGTCGGCATGACCGGCGAAGACGGCAGGCTGGCTGTGCTGTATGATGCTCCGGAGCGCGGGGAATTGTTCCGCCATACAGCATGGGGCTGGACCGCCAATACACTTGAAGCGACAAGCCGCGGCCAGTATGTCACCTTGAACGATGCCGGAACGCTGACAGCCTCCGCAGACGAAATCTACGGCTGGTATGTGAAGGAATCGCTGAACCTTGTGCCGGAGGAAGATGGAACGGTCAGCCTGCGCACATGGAACGGCAAGCCGATAACCGTATCTTCAGACGGTACGCTTCAATCCGCGGAGCAGGATGATGCCGGGGCCAAAGCGCATGCCTTCCGCAAGAACATCGTCGTGAACGGCGTGGAAGCTGCGGTTGCAGCGGCTAAAGCTGCCGAGGTTGCGGTTGTATTCGTCGGTAACCATCCGCTGCTGAACGGCAAGGAAGAAATCGACAGACCGGATATCGTATTGCCGGAAGAACAGGAGAATCTGGTAAAAGCGGTCTATGCAGCTAATCCGAACACGGTTGTGGTTATCGTCGGCAGCTACCCGATTACGTCCACCTGGATCGACGAGCATATCCCGGCCGTGCTGTATACCTCACACAGCGGTCAAGAGCTGGGCAATGCGGTTGCAGAGGTGCTGTTCGGGGGCTACAGCCCGTCCGGCAAGCTGAATATGACCTGGTTCCGGTCTGTTGACCAGCTTCCTCCGCTGATGGATTACGATATTATCAAGGGCAAAAGAACATATATGTACTTTGATGGCGAGCCGCTGTATCCGTTCGGCCATGGCCTGAGCTATGCGCAGGTAGCCTACAACGAACTGGTGCTTAAATCCGGTGAGCTTGAGCTTGATGGTACGATCAGCCTTGAGGTAGAGCTGGAGAACGCCGGTGCAGTGAACGGAGACGAGGTTGTCCAATTGTATGTACAGTCGCTGTCAACCCGGATCAAGCGTCCGCTCAAGCAATTGAAGGGGTTTAAGAAGGTTAGACTTGCAGCAGGAGAAAAGCAGACAGTTGCCTTTTCCCTTCCTGTCTCTGAGCTGTCGTTCTGGGATGTAACCCGGGAACAATACTGCGTGGAGGACGGAGAGTACAATATCCTGATTGGACGTTCCTCCGGCGACATCCGGCTGTCCGCGAAGATCAGAGTACACGGCGAGGTTGTGCCGGCCCGTAATCTGTATCTCCCGGTAAAAGCCGAGAATTATGACGATTACGCATCGGTTTATCTCGATGAGTGCAAGGCAGGCGGTTCATCGGTTCATCCGGTACAGGACGGTGCCTGGATCGGCTTCCATAATGTGCAGCTTGCCGAAGGAGCTGCTGGGATCGAAGCGCTGGTATCCTCAAGCCGCGGCGGCAGTATTGAAGTGAGAACCGGCAGTCCGGCAGGCAAGCTGGCGGCAACGCTGCAAATACCGGCGGGCGGACAGCAGGAATGGAGTACTCTGACTGCCGATGCAGGTTTAGATGCCGGAACAGCTGATGTATTCATTGTCTTTACTGGTGAAGTTCTGCTCAGCCGCTTCCGGTTTACAGTGTAGATGCTCGGCAGTTAATTGTCAGGAGAAGATGAATAAGTAAGGTGAGGCCCCGTTAATTCTGAGATCAGAATGGCGGGGCTTTTTTTGTATGATCTGGGATAAAAATCATATCTAAAAAGGAGGGAATCTGAAAGATATGGATACCTATCTGGGGGCTGAAAGCTATGCCGGGGAAGAAGCTCTATGGAAGGATGACAAGCCCTTATGGGCGAAGAATTATGCCGGACGTGTTACCGGAGACGGGTTCAGCGGTGCGGAAGAAATCCGCGTTAAAGATACGAAAATTTACGAGTGTCTGTTCCACGGAGGCTCAATTAAATAAATACATGGGTAAAAGTAAACCCGTCAGCTGTGTGTAATCGCGCAGCCTGACGGGTTATTAATGCTGATTGTCTCAGTCTCCGCCGCCTCCACCGCCACCGGAATCGCCGCCCCCGCCGCCAGTATCACCGCCGCTGTGGCCTCCGCTGTCCCATCCCCCGTGACTGCTGTGGCCGCTGTCATGGCTGCTCCAGCTGCTTCCGCCATGGTGATGGTCATGATGATTATGATTGGGCTGGCTATGATGCCCGTGATGCTTGTGGGTGCCGTCAGGGTCTTCATTACGGTGAAGATCGCTTGTGAACATATTCGGGTCCGCTCCGGTAAAAAAGTAATGGTCTGATGAGCTGCTGCTTCCCTCGCGGCCGTTCCTTCTGCCCTTGTTTCCATTATTACGTGCCACAGCCTGAGCAATGATAACCAAAAAAACGCCAGCAAAAATGATTCCTATAACCAAGCTGATTCCGCTCCTTTTTTTAGAAAGTGAATAAAGAGGACTTCTAAAGCGATCATACCATAATTTTCAAAATATGTGTGTGACCCGGTTCAGGCTAATAAAAATTCTCCATATCTTGCCGAAACTGCCGGGGAGTCAGTCCCGTGAATTTTTTAAACACCTTGGTGAAGTAGCTCTGGTCGTTAAAATGCAGCCTGGTGGCAATATCCGACAAGGTAATGCCCGGCAGCGTCATCAGGCGTTTGGCTTCCTCAATCCGTTCACGCTGGATATAATCGCTTACGGCCAGTCCGGTTTCTTTCTTGAACAGGTGGGACAAATAGCTGGGATTTAGTCCGGCGATTTCTGCAAGCCTGCCCAGTGTAATTTCCTCGTACAAATGGTTAAAAATATAATTCTGGCACAGGGCAGACATGCGGGAATGCTTCGATCTGCGGTTATCACGGACCCGGTCGGCGAAATCGCACAGAGCGGCAGTCAGGGAGCGGTCCACAGCCGGAATATCATTTAGTTCTTCGATGTGCTGGATGTGGAAATCACTGAGGGTGTAGGCAATCTCCCAGAACAAACCGCCCTCGATCGCTGCCCGGGTCGCCAGGGTGATGGAGGAAACAGCCAGGTTTTTTTTGCTGCGCAGCCGGCTTTTTTTGGACAGCAGGCCAAAGCTTTCTTCGGGAAATGCCGCCTGGCTCGCCAGCAGCCCCTCCTTATCCCCGGCTGCAATAAAACGGAACATTTCGCGCTCCAGCATCGGGTCATGATGCAGCCATTCATTCTCCCGCCGGTAAGAAAGGTCAAGATCCGGCCCGTCACCGGTATACTCTGCTGACTGCTGAACCGGGGCAGCCAGCAGCAGGTCGGTAACCGACAAATCTTCTCCGGTTACCAGCATGTGCAGCAGGAGAGCCGCGTGGTACCATCGCGTCCGGCTCAGCACCGGCAGGCTGCGGTAGTATTGGAGCCAGCTCTCCTGCTGGCTTGGAGCAAGATTATAATCACGCATCAGGTCCGCCGCGTTGTCACCGGTAATCGGTGCCGATAGAACAGGCCCGATAATAACAGTTCCGGAGGAACCGGGCTGCCCGTCAGGAAGCCGGAGCAAAATGAACTGCTCCAGGAAGCCTGTCGTATACAGGAGCGGGAGGGATGAAGCGCCGAAGCCCTGTACCCCGGTCCGTTGGGCGGCATGGTCCGTAACCTCAGCAAGCAGACTGCCGTTTCCTTGAAGCGTTGTCCGGCACTCAAAGGACGCGGGCAGGACCAGACGTACATTGCCGCCGGCATCCAGCCAGAATACCGGAATACGGTATGCCTCATAGATTAGCTTGCATATATATGAAATCCGTCCTTTGGCGTCATCAGCATCCAGCATAAGCTCATCTCCTTTTATCCAATAAAAATACCAAAAATCAAATGAAAATGCCATAAATTCAATCTGAGCTTCGTTAAAATAATAAAAAAGAAAACGCATTCCTGGGAGGTTGACACAGTGACAAAGACGAAGACTACAACCGAGATCCGAGATCTGATCGCACAAATGACGCTGGAAGAGAAGGCCGGGCTCTGCTCGGGGCTGGATTTCTGGAATACCAAGGGCATCGAGCGGCTTGACATTCCATCCGTGATGGTTACGGACGGGCCGCACGGGTTGCGGAAGCAGCAGGAAGGCGCGGATCATCTGGGGCTGCACAACAGTGTGCCGGCAACCTGTTTTCCTTCGGCGGCAGGCCTTGCCTCGACCTGGGACCGTGATTTAATTACACAGGTTGGTGAAGCGCTCGGAGCAGAGTGCCAGGCGGAGAATGTAGCTGTGCTGCTCGGTCCGGGCAATAATATCAAGCGTTCGCCGCTGAACGGGCGGAATTTTGAATATTTTTCAGAAGATCCGTATTTGGCCTCGGAGCTGGCTGCAAGTCATGTCCGTGGTGTACAGAGCCAGGGTGTCGGAACATCGCTCAAGCATTTTGCCGCGAATAACCAGGAGCACCGCAGAATGTCTGTTGACGCCGTGATTGATGAGCGGACCCTGCGGGAGATCTATCTGGCCAGCTTCGAAGGAACCATCAAGCAGAGCCAGCCCTGGAGTGTGATGTGCTCCTACAACCAGGTGAACGGTGAGTTTGCTTCCGAGAGCGAAACGCTGCTGACCAAAGTGCTGCGCGACGAATGGGGCTTTGAAGGCTTTGTAGTATCCGACTGGGGTGCGGTGAATGAGCGGGTGAAGGCGCTGCAGGCCGGACTGGAGCTGGAAATGCCGGCAAGCGGCGGGATTGGCGATGCCAAGATTGTAGCGGCTGTCAACAGCGGCGAGCTGCCGGTGGAGACGCTGGATAAGGCTGTGGAACGGATGCTGTCCTTCGTTTTCAAAAGTGTGGAGAACCGCAAGGAGAATGCTACGTTCGATAAGGAACGTCATCATGCACTCGCGCGTCAGGTCGCCCGGGAGAGTATGGTGCTGCTGAGAAATGAAGAGGGCATTCTGCCGCTGGCGAAGAGCGGAACGATTGCCATTATCGGCGAATTTGCCAAAAAACCGCGCTATCAGGGCGGCGGCAGCTCGCATGTAAATCCGACAAAGCTGGATGATGCTTTTGCCGAGATGCAGGCGGTTGCGGGAGCTTCAGCCAGCTTCCTGTATGCGCAGGGGTATGAGCTTGAAAGCGATGAGGTCAATGAGCGTCTGCTGACAGAGGCGCAGGACGTTGCAGGTCAGGCGGATGCTGCTGTGCTGTTCCTCGGACTGCCTGACAGATACGAGTCGGAAGGCTATGACCGCAGCCATCTTTCGCTTCCGGCCAGCCATAAGGCGCTGATCGATGCGGTAGCGGAAGTCCAGGGAAACCTTATCGTTGTATTGAGCAACGGATCGCCTGTAGAGATGCCTTGGCTGACCAAAACCAAAGCGGTGCTGGAGGGGTATCTGGGCGGACAGGCTTTTGGCGGCGCAGTTGCCGATCTTCTCTTCGGTGTTGTAAGCCCAAGCGGCAAGCTGGCTGAGACCTTTCCTCAGAAGCTGAGCGACAACCCGTCGTTCCTGAACTTCCCGGGGGAAGGGGATAGGGTGGAGTACAAGGAAGGGCTGTTCGTCGGCTATCGCTATTATGATAAAAAAGAGATCGAACCGCTCTTCCCGTTCGGCTTCGGACTGAGCTATACCAGCTTTGAGTACAGCAATCTGTTGTTGAATAAACGGAGTGTTCAGGACAGTGAGACAGTGGAGGTTACCGTAACCGTGAAAAACACCGGCACTGTAGCCGGCAAAGAAACCGTACAGCTCTATGTCAGCGATGTGGAGAGCAGTGTGATCCGTCCGCTGCAGGAGCTGAAAGGCTTCGTCAAAATAGCACTCCAGCCGGGTGAAGCGCAGGAAGTTACATTTACATTGGATAAGCGTTCGTTCGCCTATTATGATGTGAAGCTGGGAGACTGGCATGTAGAGAGCGGGGAGTTTACGGTTGCCGTGGCTGCTTCTTCACGTGAAGTCCGTCTCACCGCCCCGCTGGAAGTGATCTCGGCTATAAAGACGGCCGCTAAATTCCACCGTAACACCACAGTGGGTGATTTGCTGGCCAATCCGCTGACCGCTGACAAGGCGAAGCATTACAGCAGCATCTTCGGTCTGGAGAATGCGATGGAGGACAATCCGGAAATGTTCCTGGCGATGATGAAATATATGCCGCTGCGCGCACTGATCAATTTCGGCCAAGGCAAGTATACCGAAGAGAATCTCGCAGATGATCTGCGTGAGCTGAACGCTCTGGCCGGTCAGGAGTAGACAATTTGGAGTTATCTATAAAGCTGGCAGTAGTTTTATGGACTTCGCCCTAAATGGTATCAGGGCTGCCTGTCCAGCAGAAATTCAAGGTTGCGCTGAAATACGGCAGCGGCATCCCAGCCCTGATATGCTTCCGGAATCGGAATTTCAGTAGCCGCGGGTTTGGACTCCGGACTGCGGTAAGAGCTGCTGATCGCCAGCAGGTCGTTTATGTACTGCTTCATAGATGTAATGCTTCCTGTATCACTGACCGGGCCGTGCCCCGGTACAACGCAGCGGGCATCCAGGTTCCCGAGAGTCTCCAGTGCGCTTAGCCAGCTGTGCGGATCGCCGCCTTCAAGCAGCGGATGATTGTTGACCGCGATGGCATCTCCGGCGAAGAGTATGGAGTCGGCCCCGAGATGCAGGACCGAATCACATTCTGTATGTGCCCGGCCGAGTGAGAAGAGCCTGCCGCTTCTTTTGGAACCGTGAATCCATAGCTCGTTCCCGTAAGTAACAGCGGGATAAGTAACAATCAGTGTCTCAATAGACTCGCGGATTTCCAGCAGATAGCTGTGGCGGGCGGTTAGCTGCTGCCGGGCAGCCTCCCCCTGTTCAGCATCCAAAGCGGCAGCTGCGGCGGCAATATCTTTGTTCAGTTGCGGAAGCAGCGGTGTCATCCGTTCCAGCCATTGCGGCTGGGTAGCCTGCATGAGTTCTCTGGTCCGGGCGGAGGAAACAATAGACACGCCGGGAAAACACTGATTACCACGGACATGATCTCCGTGCCAGTGGCTGTTAATAACATAGCCGATAGGCTGTGCAAGCAGGTGCAGCGCAGCTTCCCGCAGATCACGGCCGGCTTGGGGGGTGTTAAACGTATCAAAAACCAGCGTAAACCCGCCCATGTCAATAATGCCTGCATTGCTCATAGCTCCGCCTTGCTCAGTGGCAATAAGCACGTAGATGCCTTCTGCCAGCAGCTTGATGCTGAAATGCCGGGAATGAAACATCATTTTCTCTCCTTTATCTTAAAAAGTTATAAATACATAATAATACCAATTACTCTATTGCGGGAGCATGATTATTCATATCTATTTACTGACAGCTGACAGGGTTGCTTTCCGGCACGTAATTTGCTAACATACGATGTAACTTAATCAAATTGGTTTTCTAGGGTTCCGCGGCTGGTAACGGCCGGACTGGTCCGAGGGAAAACGCACGGACTCCAGTCCGTGTCTACACGGAGGGATAAAAGCCCGGGAGGTATCGTCAGCGATGACGGTGGCCTTCCGGGCTTTTATGTTGCCGGAGGAAGGCCCGGATTAAGAATTCACGTAAAGCGGGAGGAGAAAGAGATGAGCAAGAGCAGTAAGGCATGGCTGAAAATCGCAGGGGCAGCCTGTTTTGAGGTAGTCTGGGTGATCGGACTGAAGCATGCAGCGGCACCATGGGAGTGGGGCGTTACGGTATTGGCTATTATTATCAGCTTTTATGTTCTGATCTCTGCAAGCAGCAGACTGCCGGCAGGGACTGTATATGCTGTGTTTGTCGGACTGGGTACGGCCGGAACGGTCCTGGCGGATATGCTCTGGTTCGGGCAGCCGTTTCAGCTGGTGAAGGTAGTCTTGATCGTACTGCTGCTGGCCGGTGTAATCGGACTCAAGCTGGCTACCAAAGATAACGCGAAGAAGCCGGTAAAGGAGGTCTCGTAAAATGGACTGGATTATGCTGATAGGTGCCGGGTTGTGCGAGATGCTCGGTGTGGCAATGATGGCCAGGCTGCAGGCGCACCGCAACTGGCGGACACTGGCTTTGCTGATGGCAGGCTTCGGTGCCAGCTTTATACTTTTATCCCTGGCAATGGAGACGCTTCCCATGGGTACTGCTTATGCAGTGTGGACCGGGATCGGCGCTTCCGGAGGGGCCATTCTTGGCATGGTGCTGTATGGAGAATCACGGGATATGCGGCGGATATTCTGCATTGTGCTGATCCTTGGCGCGGCAGTCGGGCTGAAGCTGACCGGCTGATCTTAAGCGGCAATATGTTAAAGATTTGGACACCTGTACGATGTTTCGAACGGAGCAACATGGTAAGTATAGTAAGTATACAATCCATCTGTTAAGGAGACATCGGCATATGAACAACAGTATTCACAACCGGATCAAGCTGCAGGGCGGCGCTTCTGTCCCGAGAATCGGGCAGGGTACCTGGTTTATGGGGGAGGATGCAGCAAGCCGGGCCGAGGAAATTGCCTCACTGCGCCTTGGCGTAGAGCTTGGAATGAACCTGATCGATACCGCTGAAATGTACGGGGACGGACGCTCCGAGGAACTGGTCGGTGAAGCGATCCGGGGCATCCGCGGGGATGTTATTCTGGTGTCCAAGGTTTATCCGCACAACGCCGGGAAGGATCAGCTGGTCCGGAGCTGTGAAAGCAGCCTGAAGCGGCTCGGTACGGACCACCTGGATCTGTATCTGCTGCACTGGCGCGGCAATGTTCCTCTGGAAGAGACCGTCGAGGGTATGGAGCAGCTGGTGGCTGCCGGCAAAATCAAGCGCTGGGGTGTGTCCAACCTCGATACGGAGGATATGCGCGAGCTGCTCAGCATACCCGGCGGGGAGAAATGTGCCGTGAATCAGGTGCTGTATCATCTGGGCTCAAGAGGCATCGAACATGAGCTGCTGGCCTGGGAGCGGAGCCACAAAATTCCGGTAATGGCGTATTCTCCGCTCGCCCAGGCAGGCAGTCTGCGCAAGGGGCTGACCGAGAACATCGCGGTCCGGCACATTGCCGCGAAGCATGAGGTTACGCCGCTGCAGATTCTGCTGGCCTGGAGCATCCGCGAAGGGGACGTAATTGCCATACCGAAGGCAGCCTCACGTAAGCATGTGGAGGAGAACGCGGCAGCAGGCTCCATCAGGCTAAGCGATGAGGAGCTGCGGCAGCTGGATGAAGCTTTTCCGCAGCCGGCGTGGAGAGTTCCGCTGGATATGATTTGATTCGATTTGATTTGAATTGACTGCTGTCCGTGATTTCACGGGCGGCTTTTTTATTGATCATGAAGAAATAAGTTGCGTAGGTAACGGGTATCTAGGGTATTAAATATTAAATTTTAATTAAAATTTGCAACGATAGTTATGTAAAAGGCTTCATTCGTATACGGCTGACGTATATAGCTGAGGCTTGAAGTTGCCCGCTTAAAGATGAGCCAAGGTAGCGAAATGAAAAGCAGGTTTGTCCTTTGATTTCGCCTAATGCGGCTAAACGAGCCAAATGAAGAGCAAAAATGCTCTTGATTTCGCTCTATTCGGCTAAACGAGCCAAATGAAGAGCAAAAATGCCCTTGATTTCGCCTAATGCGGCTAAATGAGCCAAATGAAGAGCAAAAATGCCCTTGATTTCGCCTAATGCGGCTAAACGAGCCAAATGAAGAGCAAAAATGCCCTTGATTTCGCCTAATGCGGCTAAACGAGCATAATGAAGGGTATAAATGCCTTTGATTCCGCTGTTTTTTTCTGTAAGTTAGGCCATAAGGCCCGGAAAAAGCCTGTGGCAACAGCTCTTAAATGTTGTCAACAACGTTCATGACGAAACCGCATTTTCAATTTGGTGACAAAGAAAGCGCTTTGATTTACGATGTGTGCATAGGGGATGAACTTACAACAAAGCTTAAGTGTAGGAAGTCCCATTTAATTCAATAGGGGGGCATTTTATATGGCCACATCGGCGACTACGCCAGCAACACAACCTTCATCCGGCGGGGCAAGGGTGAAAGTTCAACAATTCGGCCGCTTGCTCAGCGGTATGGTTATGCCAAATATCGGTGCTTTTATCGCTTGGGGATTGATTACAGCCTTGTTCATTCCAACAGGCTGGTTTCCAAATGAAAGCCTATCCGCTCTTGTAGATCCAATGATCAAGTACCTGCTGCCGCTGCTGATCGGTTACACCGGCGGTACAATGGTACACGGCAAACGGGGCGGTGTTATCGGTGCTGTAGTTACAATGGGGGTTATCGTCGGCTCCTCCATTCCAATGTTCCTTGGAGCGATGCTCGTTGGACCGCTGGCGGGCTGGATTCTGAAACAGTTTGACAAAGCGGTTGACGGTAAAATCAAAGCCGGATTTGAAATGCTGGTCAATAACTTCTCACTTGGTATTATCGGCGGCGGATTGTCCATTGCCGCGCTGAAAGGGATCGGGCCACTGGTTGAAGGTCTTACCAACATTTTGTCCAATGGCGTGCAATTCCTGGTTGATCACAACTTGCTTCCGATCGTCAACATTATCATCGAGCCTGCAAAAGTGCTGTTCCTTAACAATGCGATCAATCACGGGGTTCTAGGACCGATTGCGCTTGAAGAATCCCAGAGAATCGGTAAATCCATTCTGTTTATGCTTGAGTCTAACCCGGGACCAGGACTTGGTATCCTGCTGGCCTACTGGCTTGTAGGACGCGGCTCTGCAAAAGCTTCTGCACCAGGTGCCGTAATCATCCACTTCCTTGGCGGTATCCATGAAATTTACTTCCCGTACATCCTGATGAATCCGCGTCTGATTCTTGCGGTAATCGGTGGCGGTGTGTCCGGTACATTTACGTTCCAGATGCTGGGTGCGGGTCTGGTAGCTTCTCCGTCCCCTGGTAGTATCTTTGCTTATTTCGCTATGACGCCTAAGGGCGGATACTTCCCGATGATTGCCGGCGTAGTTGTGGCAACTGTGGTTTCCTTTGTCCTTGCAACGCTGCTCCTGAAGACAGTGAAGAAGACGGATGAGGAAGAAATGGATCTGGAAGCAGCTTCTGCAAAAATGAAAGACATGAAGACTGCCGGTACAGCAGCTTCTGCAACTGTTGCAACTGCAGCTGCTAATAACGTTGCTGCCAACGTCCGCAACAAAGCAGATGTACGCAAAATCGTCTTCGCTTGCGATGCCGGTATGGGTTCCAGTGCGATGGGCGCTTCGGTACTGAGAAAGAAACTGCAGAGCGCAGGCGTTAATCTTACTGTAGTCAATTCGGCGGTAAGTGAAATTCCGGCGGATGCGGATATCGTTATTACCCAGAAAACGCTGACTGACCGTGCTATTGCAAGCAATCCTAATGCAGAGCATATTTCAATCGACAACTTCCTCAAGAGTCCGAAGTACGATGAACTGGTTGAGCGTTTAAAATAATCAAATACGGTTTAGAAATGACGTATAACGCTGAATAAGGAGACGCTGGCCCCCGGGAGCCAGCGTTTGTCTCCATTTTAGGGCGGAGGTACACGGTTATGAGGAAGGTTACCGCCCGGCAGCGCCAGATCATCTGGCTGCTGCTGGGCGTAAATGAAGAAATCACAGCCGCCGAAATCGCCGAAGGTATCGGGGTAAGTGTTCGAACCGTTCACCGTGAGATGGAAGACATTGAACAGCTGCTTGCAGATTTCGGCCTGGATCTTATCCGTAAGTCGGGTAAGGGCATACAGCTGAGCGGGCCGGAGGACGGCCTCGCAGAGCTTCGCCTGTTCCTGCGCCAGGAGAAGCCGGCGGAGTATTCCAGCGAGGAACGCAAGATATACGAGCTGTGTACGCTGCTTGAGGCAGAAGATCCGGTGAAGCTGTTTACTCTTGCGCATTGGCTGAAGGTAACTGTGGCCACCGTGAGCTATGATCTGGATGAGCTGGAGCCATGGGTCCGTAAATTCAATCTTCAGCTGGTCCGCAGGAGAGGCTACGGGGTTGAAATTACCGGCAGCGAGGTGGATAAGCGCAGGGCGATCGGCAGGCTGGCGGCAGAGCATCTGGATTTATCCGACCTGGTGGGACACACTCCCCAGCAGGCCAGCAGCCCCGTTTACCGGCTCCTGCTCATGACCGTCGGAAAGAACAGTCTGCTGGAAGTGGAAAGTACACTGTGGGATATGGAATGGCAGTGGACTGCAGAGCTTCCGGAAATAGTATACATGGAGATGCTGCTTGGCCTTGCCGTCACCACCCGGCGGATCTCGATCGGCCAGGGGATCGAAAACGGCGGTGACGCCGGCTATCCCAGGATGTCTGACCACCGCAACATTTCCGGTGCGGAGCAGTTTGTGGAGCGGCTCAGCCTGGCGCTTGAGGAAGATATACCTCGGGCTGAGATACTGTATATCGCCGGTCTGTTTGACCGGGCCCAGGATTCATTCCCCTCCGGCGGAATTGCTTACGGCGACATGGAACTGATGGAGACCGTCTACAGGCTGACCGAGAGTGTAGTCAGGCGGACAGGGCTGCCGTTCCAGAGCGACCGCTCCCTGCGGGAAGGGCTGCTGGAGCATATGGATCCGGCCTTCAAACGGCTGCGCGAGGGAACGCGCATCCGCAATCCGCTGCTCGGCCCGATCCGCAAAGATTATGAATATCTGTTCCAGATTGTCAGGGCTGCGGTGGAGGATCTGCAGCTGGATCTGGAGATTCCTGATGAGGAAGTGGGCTTTCTGGTCATGCATTTCGGCGCTTCCATCGAAAGGCTCAATCAGCTGAAGCGCAGTGTGCGGGCCATTCTGGTCTGTGCCAGCGGGTTAAGCTCCTCCCGTCTGCTGGCCACCCGGCTTGCCAAGGAAATGCCGCAGATTGAGATTCTCGGGAATATCTCCTGGTATGAAGCAGCCCGCCTTCCCGAGGAGGATTATGATCTGATTATTTCAACCATTGATCTGCCGCTGGATAAGGAACGGTATATCAAGATCAGCCCTCTTTTGACGGGGGATGAAATGGAGAAGCTTTTAAGCTATATTCAGAATATCACGCTGCGGGAGCGGGAGAGCGTTCCTGGCGGTGAGAATGACCGTTCCGTACGGGATGACAATGCGCTGGACCGCTTAAGAAGCTATAAAGGCATACTGGATGAGACGGTCAGCCTGCTGGACCGGTTCCGCTTTTATCCGCTAGATAATGAAGGAATCCCTCTGCAGGCTACCATTGCTGCAATGCTTGATTCGCTTAGGGGCACGGGGGTTGTCGGGGATGCGGATATCCTGCTGGAGCGGCTGCTGGAACGGGAAAGAATGTCCAGCCAGGTCATCCCGGATACCGGACTGGCGCTGTTTCATACCCGCAGCAGCCACATCCTGATGTCATCCCTGACCCTTTATCGTCTGCAAGAGCCGGTTGTGCTGGAAGGCAACACGGAGGTAAGGGTCATCCTGCTGATGCTTGCCCCGCGCAGGCTGTCCAAGGAGAGTCTGGAGGTCCTGAGCGAGATCAGTGCCATGCTGCTGAATTCAGAGCTGGTGAAGCTGCTGGAGGAGCGGACTGAATCCGAAATCCGCAGCTACCTGTCGTCAGAACTGCTGCATTTCTTCGAAAATAAAATGTGAAAGCGAGAGAAACCATATGAGTATACTGTCAGAAAACAAGATTATTATGAACGGTGCCGCCAAAGACAAATATGAAGCGATCACCATGGCCGGCAAGCTGCTGGTTGATGCAGGACATGTAACGGAGGAATACGTGCCGAAGATGCTGGAGCGCGAAGAAGTCGTGTCCACCTACATGGGCGGCGGGCTTGCCATTCCGCATGGTACGAAGGAAGCAAGACCTTTTATCAAATCTACCGGTCTTTCCGTGATCCGCTTTCCGGACGGCGTTGACTTTGGCGGCGATGAGCCTGCTTTTGTCGTAATCGGGATTGCGGCTGCAGGGGATGGACATATGGAAGTGCTGACGAATGTAGCGATGATCTTCACTGAAGACGACGCCATTGAGCGTGTAATGAATGCCCCTACTCCTGCTGACGTTATTGCGATCTTTGAAGGAGGCCTTGAATAATGAAGGCTGTTCATTTCGGTGCAGGCAATATCGGCAGAGGGTTCATCGGTCTGCTGCTTTCACAGGCAGGCTATGAGGTCTGTTTTGTGGATGTAAATGAAGCTTTTGTATCCCAGCTCAAGGAGCGCGGGGAATATCCGGTAACTCTGGCTAGCGAAGGACAGGAAACGGTTATCGTAAAAAAGGTTACAGCGCTGAGCAGTGTTACCCATGCTGAAGAAGTGGCGGCGGCAATTGCTGAAGCGGATCTGGTTACTACTGCGGTCGGCGTATCCATTCTGAAGCATATTGCGGGTGTGGTGGCCGAAGGCATCAAGAGACGGGTTGCCTTTTCCGACAAGCCGCTCCATGTAATTGCCTGCGAGAATGCCATCGGCGGCAGCGCCCAGCTCAAAGAGCTGGTTTATGCACAGCTGGATGATACTGCCCGTGCCAAGGCGGATGCCTCGGTAGCGTTCCCGAACGCAGCAGTAGACCGGATTGTACCGCTGCAGCAGCATGAGGACATTCTTAAGGTCGTGGTAGAGCCTTTTTACGAGTGGGTGGTGGATGCATCCCAGATGCTTCCGGGATATACACCGGTTGAAGGCGTACATTATGTGGAGAACCTGGAGCCGTATATCGAGCGCAAGCTGTTCACGGTTAACACCGGACACTGCTCCGCGGCATATCTGGGCTTCCTGCGCGGCTATGAAACCATTCAGCAGGCAATGGCGGATGAGAATCTAACTGCCCTGGTCCGCGAAGTGCTGGAAGAAACAGGTGCCGTATTGGTGCAGAAGCATGGCTTCGACAGCGCAGAGCACAGCAAATATATCGACAAAATCCTGGAGCGGTTCCGCAATCCGGCCCTGACCGATGAAGTGTCCCGTGTCGGCCGCTCGCCGATCCGCAAGCTGTCACCGAATGACCGTCTGGTATCGCCTGCCCTGCAGGCTTATGACCGCGGCCTGAGCTACAAGGCATTGACTCGTTCCATGGCCGGTGCACTGCTGTTCCAGGCAGCCGATGATCCCGAAGCGGTAGAGCTGCAGGCTGCTATTGCCGAGCTTGGCGTTGAAGCTGCACTGACCCAATATACCGGGCTCGCTGCTGACCATGCCGTTCATCAGTCTGTGATGGCGGAATACGCAGCTCTGAAATAAGAGGTTTTAAGACTATAGCAACCCCAAAAAGAGCAAGACCCTTCCGATGCCGGAAAGGTCTTGCTCTTTTTTACTTTTGAATCGGTTCCCAGTGCCTGAGCTCCCCGATCGAATCACGCTCAGACCAATAACTCCGCAGCTCTATAGAGTCCCTTTTTACCAGAAAACCATAATGCACATCCGGCTCGTTAGCAAACGTGACTTCAATAATATAAGGATTTCTGGATGCATAAGAATCCTCACGGTGCGGAACCGTCCAGAAGGTCCAGGCTTCATCAGGGTATTTCTGTTCCAGATATTGATTTAGCGTAACCGCCTTGCGGGCGATCTGGGAATCAATATAAGCTGGACGATACATAAAGAAACCGAAGGACAATAAAACGTATAAGCCTGCAGCAATATAAATCCACTTTCTTCTGGACTTCCGGAACAAGAGAGAGGCAAGCAAAATGACGAAAAACATGATCATGGCTAAACCATATTCTATTATTTCAGTAGGATGCATGTCTTCTCCTCGCTTTACTGCAATTTAGCTGTTTTCCAGAATAGTCTGCAGTGTGGTGCGGTCCAGTCCTTCCACCAGCTTGATCAGCAGCTCCTTGGCCGCTTCGTAGTCGTCGCTGTGAATGACAGAGGAGGCGGTGTGGATGTAGCGGGAGCAGATGCCGATAACCGCTGAAGGTACGCCGATGCCGCTGGTATGAACCGCTCCGGCATCCGTTCCGCCCTGGGAAACGAAGTACTGGTATTTGATCTTATGGGTGTCCGCTGTATCCTGCACATATTCTATCAGCCCGCGGTGGGTAATCATTGTCGGGTCAAAGATACGCAGCAGCGCGCCCTGTCCGAGCTGTCCGAACGCCTGGCGGTCGCCGGTCATGTCGGCAGCGGCACTGGCGTCCAGGCCGAAGAAAATGTCCGGATTCAGCAGGTTAGCGGCCGTACGGGCACCGCGCAGGCCCACTTCTTCCTGTACTGTAGCACCGGCGTAGACCGTGTTCGGCAGCTGCTTGCCATGCAGCGCCTTCACCAGCTCAAGGACCAGCCCGACACCGTAGCGGTTATCCCAGGCCTTGGCCATGATCTTCTTCGGGTTGGCCAGCGGGGTGAACGGGCATACAGGGAGAATCTGCTGGCCGGGCTTTACGCCGAAGCTTTCGGCTTCTTCCTTGCTGTCGGCACCGATGTCCAGATACATCTTGCTGATTTCACCGGTTTTGTTACGTTCTTCGGGCGAAAGCAGATGTATCGGGGTACTGCCGACAACCCCGTCAAGCACACGGTCAGGTGTAATGATCTGCAGCCGCTGTGAAGCAACCGCCGAAGCCAGCCAGCCGCCGAGCGGTGTAAAGCGGATCATACCGCCAGGGGTAATGCCGGTAACCATAAAGCCGACTTCGTCAAAGTGTCCGGCAACCATAATTTTCGGGCCGTTCTCGGCACCGCGCAGCACGCCGAACAGGCTGCCGAGCCGGTCCTGTACAAATTCATCCGTATAAGGTGACATAGCGTTCTTGACATAAGCGCGCAGTTCGCGCTCGAAACCCGGGGCTGCCGGGAATTCGGTCAGTGTTTTGAACATGTCCATCGTTTCCTGATTCATATTGTAACGCTCCTTTTCTCGACCTCAAGAGTTCAGATTCAACCTATATAGTATGAACTTCACCGGCCCGAATGTCTATCTTTCGCGGATGATCCGGGCGGACACCGGGGGCTGCGCGGCTGAATAACATATTGTAACGGGTCTGCAGGCAGGAGCCGGGAAAGGAAGCGGATAGAATGAGGGTTGCAGGAAGCAGTTCCAGGCCTTTTACCCCAAGAAGGGTTCCGACCAGGGCACGTACGAGCGGCATTCAGCGTAAGTACCGCCGCCGCCGTGACGCGCGCGAAAGCGAGATTGTGCTGATCTTGGTTCTGTTTATGCTGCTTATAGTGGTGCTGCTGTTTTTTTCCTGAGTATGCAGGGACATAACAAGACGGAATACGGTGAACAATAAGGAAAAACTTCTAGGCGAAGAAGAACCGGAGGGAAGCGGACAATAAGACTGACTTGGCGGCTTCCCTTCGCACATATTCCAGGAGGTGTCCTATTTTGCCGGCAAAAACAAAGAAAAACGGTGTAAAGCTGCGGCTCGACACCATGACTCCCAAGGACTACGAGAAGCTGTCCAAGCCGTTTGTCCCCTCACGTCCGGTATTTAAAAACTGTGTCCGTGCCTTTTTATCGGGCGGTCTGATCTGTGTATTGGGACAAGCAATCCAGGAGGCCTTCATGGCGATCTTTGATATGACCTCCCGAGAAGCCTCAAGCCCCACGGTAGCGGTTCTAATTCTGCTGTCCGTCATTCTCACCAGCTTTGGCGTTTACGACAAGCTGGCTCAGTGGTGCGGTGCCGGAACAGCGGTACCCGTTACCGGCTTTGCCAACAGCATGTGCTCAGCAGCGCTTGAACACCGTGCAGAGGGTCTTGTGCTCGGCGTTGGCGGCAATATGTTCAAGCTGGCCGGCTCCGTTATCGTATTTGGCGTGGTAGCTGCCTTTGTGGTGGGCGTAGTATATGCCGTTATGGGCTGGGGAGGGACTCACTAACTATGGAGCAGCTGGGCAGCCAGACCTGGAAATTCACCACCCGTCCTGTCATTCTTGGTTCCTCTGCGGTTGTAGGGCCTGAGGAAGGGGAAGGACCCTTGGCCTCGGATTTTGATTTTATCTACGATTCACTTGAAATGGGCGAGAAAACCTGGGAGAAGGCAGAGCGCGCCCTGTTCGAAAAAGCCTCCAAGCTGGCGCTGATGAATGCCGCAATTGAGCAGGAACAGCTGGAGTTCTTCGTCGGCGGCGACCTGATGAACCAGATTATCAGCAGCTCTTTTGCCGCACGGAAGCTTGGCGTTCCTTACCTGGGTGTCTTCGGGGCCTGCTCGACCTCCATGGAGAGTCTGGCGATAGCCTCGATGATCATTGATTCAGGCGGCGGCAAGTATGCGCTGGCCGGAACCTCAAGCCATAACTGTACAGTAGAGAAGCAGTTCCGCTATCCGACCGAATACGGCTCGCAGAAGCCGCCGACGGCCCAGTATACCATTACCGGCTCCGGCTGTGCGATAGTCGGTCGCAACGACGGCAACGCTCAGGGAACACAGGTTCATGTCGTTTCAGCGACGATCGGCCGGATCATGGATCTGGGCCTGACAGACCCGTTCAATATGGGAACCGCGATGGCCCCGGCAGCTGCGGATACGATAACCGCCCATTTCCGCGATACGGGCCTTACGCCCGGGCATTATGACCTGATTGTAACCGGTGATCTTGCATCGGTAGGGCTGCCGATTGCCAAGGAGCTGCTGGCTGAAGAGGGCATCCCGATGGAACAGACTACGTTTGACGACTGCGGCCTGCTTATATTTAATCTGGACAAGCAAAAATATGTAATTGCCGGCGGAAGCGGCTGCGGCTGCTCTGCAGTTGTCACATACGGCCACATTCTGAAGCGGATGAGAAAAGGGGAGCTGAAACGGGTGCTTGTCGTGGCAACCGGAGCACTGCTGTCCCCGCTGTCCTATCAGCAGGGGGAGAGCATTCCATGCGTAGCCCATGCTGTAGCCCTTGAGATCGGAGGTGAAGGACAATGATCTACCTCTGGGCTTTTCTTGTTGGCGGAGCTATATGTGTGATCGGCCAGCTGATGTTCGATGTGCTTGCATTGACGCCGGCTCATACCATGAGTACACTCGTCGTGCTGGGAGCGGCGGCGGATGCATTCGGATTGTATGACCCGCTGGTAAAATTCGCCGGAGCCGGTGCCAGTGTGCCGATTACAAGCTTCGGTAACTCACTGGTGCACGGTGCGTTAACCGAGCTGGAGCGTGACGGCTGGGTCGGCGTAGTGACCGGGATATTTGACGTTACCAGCGCCGGGATTTCTTCGGCAATTGTGTTCTCGTTCCTGGCGGCACTCGTTGTAAGGCCAAAGGGCTAACTCTCTTTTTCGTTAAAGTGAACAGAGTATGAACAAAGGCCGCTGCAGAGTGGTCTTTTTTTTCATTTTAACCGGGATAGAATATCAAAAAAATGTCGATTATTGACGATATATAGCCTTAGAAGTTAGGTATATACATAAAGACAGGGGACGTGCACAAGTTGCAGAATCAGCGGAAGGTCGAGTTGTTTGGGAAAAGAAACAAAATTATTATCGCTATTTTTTGGGTTATAACCGTAATTGGGGTTATTCTGGCCTTTCAGACCCCCAAGCTCTGGGGGACAAGCGCAGTAGCTGTTCCGCTCGCAGTCGGATTGACTCTGTTTAACAACCGGCGGAAAGGGGTGCTTGTCATCCCATGGATTATTACAGGTGTCCTTACTGTTATGGCCTTTTATTTAACCCTGGGCTCGTTAAACAGTCTGGTTGTATTGCTGCTATGCTCACTGCTTCTACTCTATCCGCACTATAAATATTACACAACGGCTTCCGGGATAAGCGCTGTTCTGATTCTGGCCCAGCAGCTCAGAGGACCGGAGGATGCCGCCGGCTCGGAGAGTAAGCTGCTCCTCTACTTTTCCGGGATCGGCCTGTATCTCATAATCAGTATCGTGCTCTTTGTTGTTTCTTACCTGAATGAGAAGCTTCAGCATCAAAGCGAACAGCAGCGTGAGCAGGTTGAAGCCTCCGGCGAACAGGTAGAATTCCTGCTTGAACGGGTGAAGACCGCGGTGGACGGCCTTTATGAGTTTACGGGCAGATTTAAGGTAGAGGTAGAGATGGCCGGAGCTATAACAAGTGAAGTGGCCATCGGTTTCCAGGAGGTTTCCAAAGGCATTGAATATCAGGCCGGCAGCATCGGTGAAATTACGGAGGCCATTTCGGTCTCTGACCAGCATATCCGTGATGTGGCCGGGTACTCGCAGGAAATGAAAAAGCTGTCTGCAGAAACGGCTGCGGTCAGCGAGCAGGGTAGCGGAAACGTCTCGCTGCTGGCAGGACAGTTCTCCGAGCTCAGAGAGATGATGGAGCAGACCTCGAATCAGATGCTGGAATTCAGCCGGCGCAGCCATGAAATCAATGAAATGCTTGAAGGGATAACCCAGATTTCCAGGCAGACGAATCTGCTTGCCCTTAATGCTTCCATCGAAGCAGCCCGCGCGGGCGAACATGGACGGGGCTTTGCCGTGGTTGCCGGAGAGGTGCGGAAGCTGGCTGAGGACTCCGGTAAAACAGCGGATTCAATCAGCGGCGTAATCGCCGGCCTGCAGCAGCAGACAGACGCCCTAATTGCCCAATTTGAGCAGAGCCGCGATATTCTGCTGACGGGCAGCGAGTCGGTGCAGCGGACGGAAGAAGTGTTTCAGTCCATTCTGCTCAATGCCCATAAAGTGCTGGAGCAGGCCGGTGATGTGGAGCAGAGCTCGGCAGGCATGAAGCAGTTCTCTGAAAAGATTGTCAATGAAATAACCGAGTTCTCCAGTGTAACAGAACAGTCCAGTGCCGCGACAGAGGAGATTCTGGCCGGAGTAGAGGAGCAGCGCACGATGACAGACAACATGGTGGGCAGCTTTAAGCAGCTGGAGAGCCTGATTGTCAGCCTGAATGAACTTGTTGGTGATCATAAACAGGCTTAGCAGGATACAGGGATCAAGCAGCGCAGGGCAGCTGTTCAACCTTCGGGGAGAGCGGCTGTCCTGTTTGCTATAGTTTGCGGCATGCAGAATCCTCACGGATTTTTGTGATTTATTACAAGAAACTAGCGGATTCGCTTCTTTCATTTGTAAAACAGGCTATATGTTCCGGCTCTGCCAACTTCAATGTCTTCAATAATGTACTTTGGGTCCCATAATCATGTAAAATATAAATATTACTGCTTATTCTGACATAGGAGGTCTAATCATATATGCCCGTACGTCAAGAATCCACGCAAATTATGAAGGCTGTTCGCTCTAACCTGGAATCCTGCATACTTGGAAAATCATTTGAAATAGAATTGCTGCTCACAGCACTTCTGGCCGGTGGACATGTCCTGATTGAGGATGTTCCCGGAACCGGCAAAACGCAGCTCATACGGGCGTTGTCACGGTCCATGTCGGGTGATTACCGGCGGATCCAGTGCAATCCGGATATTCTGCCGAGTGATATTACCGGGGTATCCGTCTACCATCCGCGCGATGAAATGTTCTATTTCCGGCCCGGGCCGGTTATGACCAATATCCTGCTGGCCGATGAAATTAACCGGGCAACCACGAAGACACAGTCAGCGCTGCTTGAGGTTATGGAGGAACGAAATGTGACGGTGGACGGCGAAACCTATCCGCTGCCGCACCCGTTCATGCTCTGTGCCACGCAGAACCCGATTGATTTTGAAGGCACCTATACGCTGCCTGAAGCCCAGCTTGACCGTTTTATGCTTCGCATCAGTCTCGGGTATCCGGACAGCGAAACAGAGAAGAATCTGCTGCTCAGCCATCAGGCAGGTCAGCCTGTGGACAAGCTGACACCGGTAACGGGCATGGAGCAGATTGCGGCGATCCAGGAGGAGATCCGCGAGGTGTATATGAGTGAACCTGTCCTTGGATATCTGCTGGACATTGTCCGCCAGACACGGGAGCACCCGCTGGTGCTGCTGGGCGCAAGCCCCCGTGCCTCGCTGTCTTTCATGATGGCCTGCAAGGCGTATGCTTTCCTTCAGGAGCGCGATTATGTGCTGCCGGATGATGTCAAGATTCTCACGCCTTATGCCCTGGGGCACCGTATCATTCTGCGTCCGGAATCGCGGCTGGACAATGTTAACGTGGAGTCTCTGCTGCAAAAGCTGCTGCAGGGCATCCGTGTGCCCGTTACGATGAGGCAATAGCGATGAAGAGCTATCTGACTGGTGTGGCTGCAGGAATCCAGCCGCGGAAATTCGCCGGCATAATCGCGATATGGGCTGTTACACTCCTCTATGTGCTGTTTCAGGGCGGAAAAACATCCTTTATGCTGTTTATTATGGTCTCGGTCCTCATTCTTTATTTAGTCGTCAGCGCGGTTGGCGGAGTCCGGCGGGCCAAGGGCTCGCGCAGCCTGTATTCGGAGCAGGATAAGCCTGAGCTGCTGTATGCGGGCGGCTATCTGCGGGTGAAGCTGCAGGTGAGCATTCCGGGATTTTTACCGCTGCCTTATGTGGTAGTCAGAGAAATTCTGAAGCGGCATAACGGGGAGTCATGGGTATTTGAAGAGAGCCTGATCCCCAGCCTGAGGGGGCATGGGGAGCTGCAGTTTCAGACCCCGCCGCTGGAGCGCGGCAGCTACACCTTTGAGCATACCGACATTCTGGCCGAGGACATTTTCGGACTGGTGGAGCATAAGGGGACCTTCCGGGCCGAAGGGCAGTTCCGCGTCCTTCCCCGGGCAGTCTTTGTGCCCCGCTGGCAGCTGTACGAACGCAGATCCCGCCTGGCCGGGCTGCAGACCTCCCTGCTGCATTCACGGCGGGAGACAACACAGATTAACGGGGTGCGCGACTATGTTTACGGTGACCGGTTAACCCGGATCCACTGGAATGCGACCGCCAAGACCGGCGTGTGGAAGTCCAAGGAATTCGAGCATGAATCCGTCCCCAAGACCATTCTTGTTCTTGACGGCAGCACAGGGGTTTACGGAAGCTCCAGCCACTTTGAGCTGGCCGTTTCCGTAACGGCTTCGCTGCTCGGCTACGGGATCCGTGACCGGATCGGCATCGGCCTCTGCTGTCTGGACCGGACGACCAAGGTCTTTGTTCCGGCAGAGAGCGGTGCGGAACGCCAGAAAATGATTCAATACCTGATTGACATCAACGCAGAAGGCCGCGGACTGCTGCTGCCCAAGCTGGAGCAGAGCCACCGGATGTTTCCCAAAGGCGCCTATTTTGTCCTGATCAGTCCGCAAAGCGGCCAGCCGGTGCTGGATATCATACGCTGGGCGGAGAGCCGGGGCATGACCCCGGCCCATATTCAGGTTCGTAATCCGGCTGCAGGCAATAGCGGCAGGGAATGGAACGATGTGCTGAGGTCACGCGGAATAACAGGCTACAGCGTTAATTCCTTGCAGGATCTTCCTGCTGTACTCGGAGGTGATGCTGCAGTATGAGCCGATGGTGGAACGGAATCAAATCTTCCTGGCATCATTCCTTCAGCCTGCTCTGGCTAATGCTGATCGGCCTGCAGTGGGTATCCTTCACGGAACCGTTCTGGCTGCAGGCCACTACCGGGGTTGTGCTGCTGTCGCTTGCGGCAGTGGCGGTCATTGAAATTCTCCTGCCTGTCAAATGGGGGCTCAGACTGCTGCTTGAGGCAGCGGTTATTCTATACATTACGTACAGGCTGATCCTGAACAAGGCGATCCATGTTCCCGATCCCTGGGCTGTAACGCTGCGTGACCGGCTTGTAGATACCGGGGCAGACATGGTGCCTTATGTCTGGTTCGCTCTGGCGGCTGGCGTGCTGTTGCTGCTGTTCTCCTGGTGGGTCTCGTCCAAAACACGGATTCTGATGTTTCTTACCGCTAACATCGTTGCTTTTGCAGCGCTTGATTCCTTTACTTCCTCTATCCTTTGGCAGGAAGTAGCCTGGACGGTAGCAGCAGGTATGGGCTGGCTTGTTACGCAGCATCTGCGCAGCTTCCAGCTGCATTATCCGCGCGGCTGGACCTATCTGCTGCGGTATCCGTTCAAGGTTCTGGTCAATGTGGCGATCATTTTCTCGCTGGTCATTGTGACAGGAGTGAATATGCCTGATGTACGGCCGACACTGACCGATCCTTATACGGCCTGGCAGGACTGGAACGGGGGCGGAAGCCCGTCCGGTCCGGGAACCTCCGGAACTTCGGAGACCGGAACCGGGAGCGGCGGAACCGGGAGCGGCAGCTCCTCCTCCGGCTACAGCCTGAACGACGATAATCTGGGCGGCGGTTTCAGCTTCGACTATACGCCCGTAATGACCGTCACCTCCAGCCAGCGCACCTACATGCGCGGAGAATCGCGTGCGGTTTATTCCGGCAAAGGCTGGAGTGATGATGACCGGTGGAACAGGGGCCCGCTGATGCGCGCCCGGGTAGGCGAAGAGCTGGAACGGGAGGCTTCTCCAAAGACAGAGACAGAGCCGCTGCAGCAGACGGTCAGGCTGCTGGGCAACAATGATTATCCGGTGCTGTTCGGCGCTTACTCCATTTCCAGCGTGGATACGATAGACGGTGAGGAGGCCAGCAACGGATTGTTCTGGCGGAGCCAGGACAATGAGATGATCTGGGGCTCCGATGATGTCCTGACTTATCCGCAGACGTATGTGCTGACTTCCGAGGTTCCGGTTGTTCCGGTCCAGGAGCTGAGCCGGCAGACATACGACCAGCTGTATGAGGGACAGGATAATGAGCGCTACCTTCAGCTCCCGGACAATTTTCCGCAGCGGGTCATTGATCTTGCCGAAGAAATTACTGCGGGCGCACAGACTCCTTATGAGAAAGTAGCGCTGCTGCAGCAATATTTGCAGGTAACCTTTCCATATACCAACCAGCCGGACCTTTCACGCAAAAAGAGCAGGGACATGGTGGAAAGCTTCCTGTTTGAAATTATGGAAGGCTACTGTGACTATTACTCTACAGCGCTTGTAACGATGGCCCGGTCACTTGATATTCCTGCCCGCTGGGTCAAAGGCTATGCTCCCGGCGAGCAGGGGCAGCTGCCCGACAATCTGATGATGCAGGGTGCGGCCAACAACAATTATACGATTACAAATGCCGATGCCCATTCCTGGGCAGAGGTGTATTTCGGGGATTACGGCTGGGTTCCTGTTGAAGCAACTCCGGGCTTCACGGTTCCGCTGCTGACCCAGAGCGAGGAACAGATTCCGGAAGAGCCGGAGCAGGAAGAGGAAGAAGTTGTGGAGCCGGTACAGACACCGGAGCAGACAGATTCCGGAAGCAATCTGCAGACCGGAGCATGGATTGTGGCGGCTGCAGCTGCCGTATTGCTGCTTTGGGCAGGCTATCAGCTATGGCAGCACCGGTTAAGCCTGCGTTTCCTGCTGGAGCGGATGCGCAATGGCCGTCCGCTGACGCCGGTGCAGAAAGTGGTTGCCGAAACAGAGCGGTGGGTAAGGTATGTCCGCAGAAAGGGCATGCTGAAGGAAGAGCATGAAACGCTGCGTGAGGCGGTCGGCCGCTGGAGCCGGGAAACCCCGCAGGCAGCGGACAGTTTTACTTCATTGCTCAGACTGTTCGAGCAGGCCAAGTACAGCCCTGATATTATTGAAGACAAAGACTGGCGCAGCGTGTATACTGAAGCTTTGCAGCTGCAGCGGATGCTTAAAGGACGCAGATAGCCTGTGCCCTGTGCTATCGGGGGCAGGTTCATTTGCGAAGCGCAAAGAGTGTGATCTATTTTTTTGAAAGATAAGAGAGGGTATGCTGTTGTACCCTTATCTTTCTGACGGAACAGGTACCTTCCTGTTTAGGATGGCACAGCCGTTTTTACTTGTATAAAATTGAGGTGAACGTATTGTTTGAGAGGCTAGTCCCGAAACTGCGGGTGAATACCGTTTTTGATATTGACCTTGAAGAATTGCACCGGCAGGGCTACCGCGGCATTATTACAGATCTGGATAACACGCTCGTAGGTGCCAAGGCACCCCTGGCTACTCCGGAGCTGCTGCTGTGGTTCGCAAAGGTAAAGGAGCTGGGCTTCAAGCTGGTCATTGTATCCAACAACAATATGGACCGGGTGTCCCGCTTTGCCACACCGCTGGATATCCAGTTTGTCCATCAGGCGCGCAAGCCGATCAATACCCCGTTCCTGAAGGCAATGAAGCTGATGGAGCTTCAGCCGGAACAAACCATTGTGGTCGGTGATCAGATGCTTACCGATGTGCTGGGCGGCAACCGCCTGGGTCTGTATACAGTATTGGTGCTGCCGATCTCCGTCAAGGATGAAGGCTTTGGAACAAGAATTAACCGCCGCGTCGAGCAGATTGCGCTGACACGGCTGCGTAAGCAAGGATTGTGGCATGAGGAGGATAAACGTTAATGAGTCAACACAATGAAACGGAGCGCCCGGTGAAATGCAACGGCTGCGGTATTAAGCTGCAGACCGGGAATAAGGAGCTTCCGGGTTATATTCCGGAGTCTGCCTTTGAACGGGAACCGGTCATTTGCCAGCGCTGTTTCCGGATTAAGAATTACAATGAGGCTTCTTCGGTATCTGTGGATCAGGATGAATTCCTGCACCTGCTGAGCGGAGTCGGTGAAAAGAATGCGCTTGTCATCCACATCGTGGACCTGTTTGATTTTGAAGGCAGCCTGATTTCGGGGCTTCAGCGGTTTGTCGGCAATAATCCCGTCATCCTCGCCGTGAACAAATGCGATCTGCTGCCTAAGGTAACGAACTGGAACAAGCTGCGTAACTGGATGCAGCAGCGCTGCAAGGAGCACGGCCTGCGGACAGCAGAAATCGTTCTCGTCAGCGCCAAGCGCAACCAGGGCTTTGACCGTCTCCTGGAGACGGTAAGTGAGCTGCGCGGACAACGTGATATCTATGTGGTTGGGGCAACCAATGTGGGCAAGTCCACGCTGATCAACCGTCTGATCTCGGACTACAGTGATTTGGAGCAGGAGCTGACAACCTCACGTTATCCCGGCACGACACTGGATATGGTCAAAATTCCGCTCGATGACGGCCACTATATTATTGATACACCGGGAATTGTATACCCTTGGCGTTACAGCGAGCTGGTGGAGCGGCGTGACCTGGGCGCGGTAATGCCCGAGAATCCGCTCAAGCCTGCGGTATACCAGCTGAATGAGGGACAGACGCTGTTCTTCGGCGGCCTGGGACGGTTCGACTTCATCCAGGGACCGCGTCAATCCTTCACCTGCTATATCAGCACGACGCTGAAGATTCACCGTACCAAGCTGGAGCGGGCAGATTCGCTGTATCAGGATCACCGCGGTGAACTGCTGACGCCTCCGGCGGCAGCGGATATGGATAAGCTGCCGCAGTGGCAGCGTCATGAATTCCGGATCGGCCGGGGCAGCCAGACTGACCTGTTCATCTCCGGGCTCGGCTGGATTAAAGTCAACGGGACGGAAGGCGCAGTAGTCGCCGTGCATGTTCCGCGCGGTGTGAAGGTGCTTACCCGCCCTTCGCTGATTTAAGCGCATCAATCATATTTTCGGGAGGGGCGTGTCTATGACCGGCAATATCAGAAATACCGACCTGCTGCTGGGCGTCATGGGCGATCCGATCGCCCAGTCCAAATCGCCGCTGATGCATACAGCAGCGCTGAAGGCTCTCGGCATACCCGGGGCTTACGTACCGCTTCACATTGCCCCGGACCAGCTCGGTGAAGCGGTTCAGGCCATCCGCACGCTTGGCTTCCGCGGAGTCAACGTGACGATACCGCATAAAATTGCGGTCATGGACTATCTGGACAAGCTGGATGCCAGTGCGGTTGCCGGCGGAGCGGTTAATACGATAGTCAACGACAACGGAGTTCTTACCGGTTATAATACCGATGGTATCGGCTACGTACGTTCACTCAAGGCCGAGGCTGTTCCGGACTTGTCCGGTGCGCGCATTCTGGTGCTAGGAGCAGGCGGAGCTGCCAGAGGGATCATCAGTGCCCTGCTGCAGGAGAACCCGGCTTCTGTCGTCATTGCGAACCGTACTGCAGACAAGGCTCAGGAGCTCGCAGCCTCATGGCAGGCTACAGGCATTGTAACCGGGGCGGGTATGGAGAACATTGCCGGGATGATCCCGGATGCTGATATTGTGATCAATACCACTTCAGTCGGCATGTTCCCTTATCCTGACGAAACACCGGTTGCTTCCGGCCTGTTCCGCAAAGGCCAGGTGGTCAGCGACTTGATCTACAATCCGCTGCGTACCCGGCTGCTTGAGGAAGGCCTGCAGGCAGGCTGCACGATTCACGGCGGTCTGGGCATGTTCATTTATCAGGGTGCCTATGCCCTGGAATATTGGACGGGAGAGGCTGCACCGGTGGATATCATGCGGCAGACCATCCTTGAAGCCTTCGGGGTCAGCGAGCCGGACATGAAAATGCTTAAACAGGGTAATAATATTTAATATTTGTTAATTAAGGGGTTTGTTCATTTATGTTAACTGGTAAACAAAAACGTTATCTCCGTTCTTTGGCGCATCATCTCGATCCTGTGTTTCAGGTCGGCAAAGGCGGCGTTAACGACCATCTGATCCGTCATGTCGAGGAAGCCATCGAAAAGCGCGAGCTGATGAAAATCAGCGTGCTGAACAACAATGCGGATGATCCGAAGGAAATCGGTGCAGAACTGGCTGAACAGTCCGGTTCAGAGCTGGTGCAGGTGATCGGCAAAACGATCGTGCTGTACAAGGAATCGCGCGACAACAAAACAATCGAGCTACCGCGCTAAAGCTTTTTATCCGGATGATAAGAGGAGGTACACCTCTTGAAAGTGGGAATCATGGGAGGAACCTTTGATCCTCTTCACATAGGTCATATGCTGGCGGCGGAAGCCGCCAGGGATTCGTATTCGCTGGATGAGGTCTGGTTCATGCCCTCGCATATCCCCCCGCACAAGCATGAGGCCGGTGCCCCGGGTGCTGACCGTCTGGCCATGGTTAAGTGTGCGGTGGAAGGGAATGAAGCGTTCGGCATACTCGACTGGGAAATCGTCCGAGGCGGAGTTTCTTATACTATTGAAACCGCACGGAGTCTGAGGCAGGAGTATCCGCAGCACGAGTTCTATTTCATTGTCGGAGCAGACATGGTTGAATACTTGCCCAAATGGCATGGAATCCGTGAGCTGGTGGAGCTTCTGACCTTCATCGGTGTGGGGCGTCCCGGAACACCGCTTGATCTTGCTGCGCTGCCGGATTTCATCTCCGGCAAGGTGCTGCTGGCGGACATGCCGCAGGTGGATATTTCATCAACGGCCCTCAGGTCAAGGGCGGCGAGCGGCCGCTCAATCCGCTATATGGTGCCTGAGCAGGTGTATGAATATGTGCAAAGGAGTGGATTGTATGGCTTACAGCCGCGAAGCGCTGATTGAGGCTGTCTCCGCCCAGATGCCAGACAAGCGCTGGCAGCATACGCTGGGCGTAATGGAGACCTCAATCAAGCTTGCCGAAGCTTACGGAGCTGATCCGCAGCGGGCCGAAACGGCAGCTATTCTGCATGATGTGGCCAAATACTGGCCGGTTGAGCGAATGAAGGACATCATTGTTCAGAACGGCCTTTCAGCTGAGCTGCTGCAGCATGACAAGCAGCTGTGGCATGCTGAGGTGGGGGCTTTTGTCGCCGAGCATGAGTATGAAATCACCGATCCCGAGATTTTGGGGGCGATCCGGTACCATACCTCAGGCCGCGAAGGAATGACCCTGCTGGAGAAGGTAGTCTGCCTGGCGGATTATATCGAGCCCGGCCGGGATTTCCCCGGTGTGGACGAGATCCGTAAGAAGTCCATGGTGAGCCTTGAGGAAGGGCTGATTGCCGGCTTTGATTCGACCATCAGCCTGTTGCTGCAGAAGCGCCGGGTCGTATTTCCGCTTACCGTGCTTGCACGTAACGATTTAGTAAGAATACTGGAGGAAAAAATATGAGTGTACAATCAAGCAAGCTGCTGGAGCTGGCCCTGAAAGCGGTCGAAGACAAGAAAGCGATGAACGTCGTTGCTCTGGATCTGCGCAGCGTATCGCCGATCAGTGATTATTTCATCATCTGTCACGGTAACTCCGACACCCAGGTGCAGGCCATTGCGACTGAAGTGCGCAAAGTGGTCCACGAAGCAGGCGGTGTTATCCGCGGGATCGAAGGTATGGATGCCGCCCGCTGGGTACTGATGGATCTCGGGGATGTTATTGTGCATGTCTTCCACCGTGACGAACGGGAGTATTACAATATCGAGCGTCTCTGGTCTGACGCCAAGGTTGTGGAGACGGTATGAGTCTGATTGCAGGAACGATAGTTTCACTGGAAGTACTGCGTGAGGTTTCCCCATACGGTTACTTCCTGGGTGCAGGCGACCAGGATGTCATGCTGCATTATACAGAGCTTGTCGGCAGCAAGCCGAAGATCGGAGCCAAAGTAGAAGTGTTTATCTTCTTTGACACTGAGGACCGGCTTGCCGCCACCATGAAAAAGCCGTTTCTGACGCTCGGTGAGATGGCACTGCTGGAAGTAGCCGACATTCATCCGCGTCTGGGCTGCTTCCTGGAGATGGGGCTTGGCCGCCAGCTGCTCTTGCCGATCGGCGAGCTGCCTGAGCTGATCGAGCTCCGCCCGCAGATTGGCGACAAGGTATTCGTGCTGATGGAGCACGACAAGCAGGGCCGACTGCGCGCCAAGCTGGCCGGAGAGCAGGAGCTTGCTCCGCTGGCCTTTGCAGCACCGGAATCGTGGAAAGGCCAGACCGTTACGGCAAGAGTGTACAAGCCGCTGCAGATGGGCACGTTCGTGCTTGTGGATGGCGGAGTACTCGGCTTTGGCGTAATCGGCATGGTTCATTCCTCCGAACGCAGCAGGCTGCTGCGTCTGGGTGAGCAGTTTGAAGCGCGTGTCTCGCATATCCGCGAGGACGGCCGCGTCAATCTGGCGATGACCCAGCGCAAGGAGATTGGCCGGGATGTGGATTCCGCAGCCCTGCTGGAATTCCTGCACTCCCGCCCGGGCGGCGCAATGCCTTACTCGGATGCTACACCTCCGGAGATCATCAAACAGCGCTTTGGCATCAGCAAGTCCGCGTTCAAACGGGCGATGGGCAAGCTGATGAAGGAAGGCCTGATTACTCAAAAAGAGAACTGGACCTATCTGGCCAAGCCTGAAGAGAGCGAACCGGAACAGAATCAGGAATAGAAAGCGGTGTGCGCATTGTCTTCCTACGGGAAATTTGCATATGTATACGATGAACTGATGGCGGACATGCCGTATCCGGACTGGCTGGATTTTGCGGAAGCCGCATGGGTTAAATACGGCAAGCCGCGGACGGTCGCTGAGCTCGGCTGCGGGACAGGAAGTATTACGATTCCGCTGGCTGCAGCCGGCTATCATATGACCGGAATTGACCTTTCCTCTGA
Organism: Paenibacillus sp. fava2; assembly: GCF_058313675.1. Classification (NCBI taxonomy): domain Bacteria; kingdom Bacillati; phylum Bacillota; class Bacilli; order Caryophanales; family Paenibacillaceae; genus Paenibacillus; species Paenibacillus sp. fava2. The sequence goes on from NZ_CM177755.1 coordinate 2,004,616, forward strand.
TATGCTGTCTGTGGCCCAGCAGAAGATGGAGCGGCATCCGCAGGGACGCCGTTTCCTGCGTGAGGGAAGCGTGCGCTGGATCAGGCAGGATATGACAGAATGGGAGCTTCCGGAGCCGGTCGATTCCGTCATTTCCTTCTGCGACTGCCTGAATTATGTGCTGGAAGAACAGGATATTCAGGCGGTGCTCGCCCGGACATATGCCGGCCTGAAGCCTGGCGGGACGTTCCTGTTCGATGTGCATCATCCGAATACGCTGGTCCGTTATGAGGAGGAACAGCCTTTTGTGCTGGATGAGCCTTCGGTATCCTACATCTGGACCTGTGAGCTGGATGTGCCGCGGCGTGAAATTGAGCATCATCTGTCCATTTTCGCCCGGGAAGAGGGAAGCGGACTGTACCGCCGGTTTGAAGAAAATCATGTGCAGCGCGCCTATGATCCGCAGTGGCTGACGGAGGAGCTCCGTAAGGCAGGGTTCAGCGAGGTTCAGCTGTATGCCGATTTCGAATGGTTGCCTGCAGATGACAGCGCCCAGCGCCTGTTCTATGTGGCTGTGAAATAAATCTTATGTAAGACAAGGTCCTCGCCTCCGGCAGGGCCTTTTTTGTGCGTGCATTTTGTGTGATTTGTGCTTGATGAAAAGGGAACCGGTTCTGTACATGCTGTACAGAACCGGCATCTTCCAACCTTTTACCGGTGCTCAAACAAGTCGATGGCACCCAGGACAATATGTGCCAGACCAAAGCCAAGTACGCCTGTTGCGGCCAGCTTATACTTGCTTCCCATAAAAGCTGCGCCGGAAGCGGAAACTACGGTACCAAGAACTGTGGGGATCAGACCTTCGCGCATTCGAAACACTCCTTCTCGGTGGTTTGGGAGACAGGTTTATTGTCCGCTCTTCGCAACCGGATTATGTATGAAAGGTACTGATGCGTGATGTTTTAAAGAAATTTAAAGAAAACAGGCTTAATCTGTGCGGAAACTATCTTCTTCTGCAAATTTAAACCAATATTTTACTATTTTTTGATTGATTCACCAATTCTGTTTACACAATTCCGGAGTAAAGAGGCATCATTTTCGCAAATAAAATGACTTATTTCCGCAAATAGGCAGGGCAGTGTACGCAACATTACGGAGAGAGGAAGAAATATATGGTTTTTGTGTCTCCAAAGTTTCTATTTCCTCTTTCAGCCGAATACATTATAACAGCCTAAAACATTTAATAAATGTGTAAAGGAGGGAGCAGCAACGGCTGCAGGAACGCAACTCAACCTAGCGATATGCCCATTCCATCAGACTCGAGTTGTATCCGTTTACATTGATCCCGGGCAACAACTATTTTCTATACAGGAGGGTCATGCATGAAAAACAAATGGCTGATTTCTTTACTGGTCGTCTCTATGCTGGTGTTCTTGGCCGGCTGTGGCGGTAAGTCTGGCTCAGGGAAATCCGGCGGAGAGTCCTCTGTCCTGAGCGGCGGTGCCGGAGATGGGGCCACAGAGCTGTCTTACTGGACGTTTGTTGAGCTGCACGGGCAGCATTTTGAGAAAATGCTGGAGAAATGGAACGCTGCCAATCCTGACCGCCAGATTAAGCTGAATGTAACCGTCATGCCGTACGATGATATGCACAACAAGCTGTCCATTGCGGTGCAGACGGGTGTGGGAGCGCCGGATATTGCCGATATCGAGCTCGGTAAGTTCCCGGATTTCCTGGCCGGGGAGCCGCAGCTGGAGCCGCTGAACGATGTGGCAGAGCCGTATAAAGGTACGGTCGTGCAATCCCAGCTCGATCTCTATGCCAAAGAGGGCAAAATCTACGGTTTATCCACCCACGTAGGGGCGACGGTCGCTTTTTACAATACTGAAATTCTCGATGAGGCCGGTGTGGATTATAAGAGTATCGTAACCTGGGATGATTTCAAAAAGGCGGGCATTCAGGTCTACGAAAAAACCGGCAAATACATGGGCACCGCCGACACCAGTGCAATCTGGCAGGCTTCGCTGCTCCTGGCCCAGCAGGAATCGGATCTGACGGACGCTGACGGCAAGCCGCAGGTGAATTCTCCTGAGATGGTCAGAGCGATGACCATGCTGAAGGATCTGCAGGACAATAACGTCATTTCAACCATCGCCGGCGGGCAGCCGGATACGGAAGAAGCGTACGGTGAGTTTAACTCCGGAAACTACGCGACCGCCTTTATGCCTTTGTGGCAGATGTCCCGCTACACCAACTACATGAAAGACCTGAGCGGCAAAATTGCCATCGCCCCGCTGCCCGTCTTCGAAAAAGGCATGCACAGATCCTACGGCGGCGGCGGTACCGGAACAGTCGTGACCAAGACGGCTAAGGATATTCAGCTGGCAAAAGATTTTATCGCCTACGCAAAGCTGTCGCTCGACGCCAATATTGAAATCTGGAATACGCTCGGCTTTGACCCGATCAACATGAGCGTCTGGGATATGAAGGAGGTAACCCACAATCCGGAGAACCAGTTCGTCAAATATTTTGTCAACAACCCGTTTGATGTGCTGAACGAAATTAAAGAGGAGATCAATCTGATCAAATCGACCTCTGCTTCGCCGACGATCAACAATGTGCTGTGTACGGTGACGCTGAACGAGATTTTTGAGGACGGAAAAGATATTCAGCAGGCGCTTGATGATGCCCAGACCCAGATTGAACAGGAACTGAAGTAGCGGGTACGGTTACTCTTTAGGGCTGTCCACCCGGTGGGCAGCTCTACTTTAAAGGAGCAGAAGCAATGATCAAAAACTTCCTCTATTCGCAAAAGGTTGCTCCCTATGTCTTCGTGCTGCCTTTTGTGCTCGTATTCATCATCTTCTGGGTTTACCCGCTGCTGAGCTCATTCGGCATGAGCTTTCAAAAGGTCACGCTCGGCCAGGAGGCCAGCTTTATCGGAGCGGATAACTACACCAAGCTGATGGGGGACACGATTTTTTTCAAAGCGGTGCGTAACAGTGCGGTATATATGATTCTGACTCTGCTGATCCTGATTCCATTCCCGATGCTGTTCGCCGTGCTGATTAACAGTAAAGCCATGTGGGGCCGCGAGTTTTTTAAATCCTCGTTCTTTTTCCCGGCGCTGACTTCGGTGGTAGTGGCAGGGACGATTTTCCGGCTGATGTTCGGGGAGATGGAGGGCTCGCTGATCAACAGTATTCTCGGTGTGTTCGGCGTCGAGCCCATTAAATTTTTGAAGGGACAGACTACCGGATTTGTTGCTCTGGTGGCGCTGGCGAGCTGGCGGTGGATGGGTGTGAATATGCTTTATTTTCTATCCGGACTGAAAAATATCCCTGACGATTACTACGAAGCCGCCTCGATCGACGGGGCCTCCGCCTTCCAGCGGTTCACCCGGATTACCATACCTCTGCTGAAGCCGACGACTATCTATGTGCTGACGATCAGCATTTATGCCGGACTGGCCATGTTTATCGAGAGCATGATGCTCTGGAACGGCAATAATTCTCCCAAGAACATCGGGCTGACCATCGTCGGTTATCTGTACCGGCAGGGGATTGAGAAAAATAATCTCGGTTACGCGGCTGCAGTCGGTATCGTGCTGCTCATCATCACCATGGTGATTAATCTGACGCAACTGGCGATCAGCGGGATGTTCAAGAAGGAGGAGGATTAGACAATGAAAACAGGGACGCTCCGCAAAATCCTCCTGTTTGCCTTTTTCAGTGTGCTATGCCTGCTGATCCTGGTGCCTTTCTACGCCGTGACGATTGCCTCGTTCAAGCCCGGGGAGGATCTGATCCGCTACGGTCTTAACCTGCGGTTTGACTTGTCGGCGATGAGCCTGGACAATTTCGTCTTTTTGTTCACCGGGGAGCATGCTTATTTCACCTGGTTTTTCAATTCACTGCTGCTTACAGTGGTACAGGTTGTATTGACGCTGCTCGTCAGTGCGACGGTTGCTTACGGCTTTTCGGCCTATGAATTCAGAGGGAAAAACCTGCTGTTTGTCTGCGTGCTGCTCATTATGATGGTGCCGTTTGAGATTCTGCTGCTGCCGCTGTACACGCTGACCTTTAATATGGGTCTGATGAACAGCTATTCGGCGATTATTCTGCCGGGTGTGGCGGGTGCGGCGACGATCTTTTTCTTCAGGCAGTACCTGCGGGGCATCCCCAAGGAGATGATTGCGGCCGGACGGGTGGACGGGGCGAATGAGTATGCGATTTATGTGCGCCTGATTCTGCCGGTAATGAAGCCTTCTTTTGCAGCCATGGCGATCCTGAACGGAATGAACAGCTGGAACAACTTCCTCTGGCCGTTTATGGTGCTGAGCGATGAAAATAAATACACTTTGCCGATCGGCCTCAAGACGCTGCTTACCCCCTACGGAAATAACTATGATCTGCTGATCGTCGGCTCATTCTTTTCCATTCTGCCGATATTGGCGCTGTTTCTCGGGTTTCAGAAGTATTTTATTGACGGGATGACGGCGGGTGCGGTGAAGGGCTGAGAGTGGGGAAGGTGAGGCTGGTGAAGGTGAGACTGGTGAAGGCCAGGGCTGGTGAAAAGTGGGCAGGTGAAAAGTAGGCAGGTCAAGGGCTATAAGTCTGACCCGACCCGGCTTCACCCCAAGGCTAGACAAGGATATAGACCGGTTTTAAATTTGCAGGCGGCTTACCTTGAGTGGTGGGCGGCTTGTTTCTTTATCTGCAATTTCATTTGCTATCATCATGGTTTTATTTTATTATTTGAATATATGGAAAAAATTACTTTGTTGCGGAGGACTAAATGATGAAGCAAAGTGTGCTTAACATTACGTTATGTTTTGTGCTCATAGCAGCAGTAGTTACCATGCACGACGTATATCCTGACTTCAGTTACAGGGTACCTTTCACTCTACTTTTGGCGCTGGCCGTGTTATATGTTTTTTCAAAAGCGGGAATCCGGAAGCCGGCATCGTACAAAGGAATTTCGTTATTATTCTTGTCTCTGTTTATATTCACCTGTGTGTATCATGCGGTTCTGTCGGCGGTAACGGGGGGCGGATTGTTTGATAACAGCTACTGGATCTTCCTGTGTGTTATCTACGTTTTGGCCTGGCTGCGGATGCGCTTCAGCTTCAAAGGGAACAGTGGTACTGCGCTATAAACAACTCGTCTGCGGATGAGTTGTTTTTTTCTTTGCTGGCCGCGGGCGAGGGAAAAGAAGGGTGGAAATCCCGTTGATTTTGCGGATACGCTCCGGGGAAGGGTAATCAAAGGCAAAAATGCCTTTGAAATCGGACATCTGGGCTAGATGAGCCGAATCAAAGGCAAAAATGCCTTTGAAATCTGGCATCTGAACAGAATGAGCGAAATCAAAGGCAAAAATGCCCTTGAAATCGAGCATCTGTGCTGAATGAGCCAAATCAAAGGCAAAAATGCCTTTGAAATCGGACATCTGGGCTAGATGAGCCGAATCAAAGGCAAAAATGCCTTTGAAATCTGGCATCTGAACAGAATGAGTGAAATCAAAGGCAAAAATGCCCTTGAAATCGAGCATCTGTGCTGAATGAGTGAAATCAAAGGCAAAAATGCCCTTGAAATCGAGCATCTGTGCTGAATGAGTGAAATCAAAGGCAAAAATGCCCTTGAAATCGGGCATCTGAGCTAAATGAGCGAAATCAAAGGCAAAAATGCCTTTGATTATCGGACATCTGCCAGCATACCTCCGTAGACTACCCAAATTCCCTTATGCAACCGCCTAGAAAAGGCTATCCCCGCCAACCGCGGGGATAGCCTTTTCGGCATTGCATCAATCCTTATTCATCGCTGCCGATCTCCCGGCTGCCCAGCGGTTGAACGGGCCGGTTATCATGCGGGAAAATCGCGGCGAATTTGCCGATCTGTTCCCCGGACCAGGTGACCTGATTCTCCAGGACGATCCACTGGACGCCTTCGGTACATGGCGGTGTAGTGAGCGAGCCCTGGTAGCGGAAGGAGTGAAGATCTGCGGGCAGCAGCCCGGCCGGATCGAAAGGCCCTTCAACGACAGTTTCCTGTTCACTTTCTTCGGCCGGAAGCACGGACCAAAGCTTGTTCAGTACGGTATTTTCGCTGCCGGATTGAATCATTACTCCCAGTGCAGCGAGTGAGCCGTCATCACTTTTATGTACCAGATGGAGCTCCATCTCCGCGTGTTTGCCGTCAACCTCATGTTCGCTGGGCAGATGAAAGTGGAATTGCTGCAATATGTAAATCTTGCCCTCGATAGTAAGCTTGTTGTTCTGATTGCTAAGGTTCACCTGGATGGTATGACCGTTGTTGATGATGGACACCGGTGAAGGGGAATACTCTACTTCTTGAGGGGAGAGACTATCATCTGCCATCACTTTATCGTGAAGAATATTAACCGGTGACTGGGCCTTACCGGTACTGCAGGTTGTGAACAGCTGATCCAGCTCCGCCCAGTGCTCAGGGGATGTATCTCCTTCATAAGACCAGTGTGTATGGTGCGCGGCGGCCGGGACGGAGGCTTCTTGTGTGGCTTCTGCGGCAGGATTAAGATTGCTGTTGTTTCCGCAGCCGGCCATCACAGTCAGGACTGCGGCGGGGAATAGCAGGCGTAATCCCCATTTGTTGATTTGCATAAGTCATCCTTCTTTCTTATTGGTTGGAACATTATTATTTATATTGTAAATAATGGATTATTCCATAACCAGTGAACAAAGACTCAACTGCCCAGTGGTTCCAATTATCCATTTAAATCCATAATAGTCCGGAACAATATGTGTAAAGGGGGGATTTTGGAACTGCAAAAGTAAAAAGCCCCTCCGCCTCCATAACGGAAGCGAAAGGGCAAGAGTATGATATGTCTTGAGTGCTCTGGATATGCTCAGAGCAAGCTAGTCGGCGGATGAAACGGGAACGCGCCGGTTCACTTCCTCCACCTCATGCACATTGTAGAGCACGCGGGCCAGCAGATCCTGGCTGTAGTTGCCGAAATGCTTGCCGTAGATGGTGAGTCCCCGTTTGTTGACCGGCTTGTCGGTAACGGCGATACGGAAGGTCAGCTCGCTTTTGTAATCGAGCTTGATATCGTCCAGTGTAATGTCAGAGATGCGGCAGCCGTCAATGAAGCTTCCTTCATTATTGATCCGGATCAGCTTCAGCATTCCGTATTGATTCAGGTGCGGTGGCCACCAGTCCGGGTTGAATGTTCCGCGCTGGTCGCCGAAGTCGCCGGGACTGGTCCAGTAGCCGATCTCGATGCCATTAAGGTAAAAATACAGATCAGAAGGGTAGTTGTCGCTGAAGCCCGGAGCCTCCGAGCCGATCTCCATTGAGAACTGAATCTCACGGAAGGTCTGGTTAGCCTTCAGATAATTCGGAATACGGTATTCCAGGAAGCCTTCCGCCATCCAGATGATCTCGGAATCGATCCGCTGGGGATCAGCGAAATAACGCGGCTCGTCGAAGTCGCCGATAATACTGTCTTTAGTGGCAAGACCGCAGGTTGGAACCGCCTGATAGTTACTGTAGTGGCCGACCTGGATCTCCACCTCATACAGATTGTCTACATCCTTGCTGCGCAGATCGACCATCAGCTTATCCTTATTCAGATAGCAGACCTTCTGGATACCGTGCTTGCCGACAGAGGTATTAATTTCAATAAGGCCGCTTTCCTCAAGCTTCTTGATGTGCATTGTGATGGCGCCGTTGCTGAGGTTCAGCTTCTTGGCAATTTCATTCAGGTTAAGGGCCTGATTGCCGGCGAGCAGCTCCAGAATCTGAATCCGGATTTCAGAGCTCAGCGCTTTGAAAATTTCGATTCCACTCATTAGATCTTTGATATATATCATCTCAAACCTTCTTCCGCAGACGTCATTAATGACTATTTTATAAAATTATAAACTAATTGAGGTAAAAAGGAAAGCTTTCTTCCTTTATTTGTGCATTATAATTAAATTTAAGCTAAATTCTGTATAAATAAGCCTTTTGTTTTAGATTTATTCGAAAAAAGAAAGGCGGTTTATGCTGAAAATACACATTTTTTTTCAGAGTAAGCCCGAAAAATGTCTTTACTTTGAATAAGTTTAAAAAGTTTTATACTTTTATGTTTACAACAAACCTTATATATGTTATTTTATATCTGTAAGCGAATACATTCAAATGTTTTTTAACTGATTAAGAGAAATATAAAATGCTTCGTCACAAAATGGTAGCTTGAACTATGTTCAACCGCAAACGGTTACTTTAGTTCTTTCTATATAAGCTTCGCAATTGTTCACAACACTCTAGGAGGGGTTTCAGTGTTAAAGAAAAAGGGCTGGTTTACACTGCTGTCGTTAGTTTTGCTGGTATCGGTTGTACTGGCGGGCTGCGGCGGGAACAACAATGCATCGTCCGGCAATAATGCGGGGAGCAACACAGGAAATAGCGGGGGAAGCAGCAATTCGCAGGAGACCAAGAATCTTACGTTTATGTTCAGAGGCGGCACAGATGAGCAGAAGGCTTATGAAGGCGTTGTCAAGCAATTCGAAGCCGATCACCCGAACGTGAAAGTAAAGATGATAGTTACTGCAGCCGACCAATATGCAACCAAACTGAAAGCCTCCATCACGGGCAACAGCGTACCGGATGTATTCTATTTTGAATCCGGTGACCTCAAGGCTTATGTTAACAGCGGCGTTCTGCTGGATCTGACCAGCTACATTGAAGGCAATTCTAACATTAATCTCGAGAATATCTGGAAATATGGCGTGGATCTGTACCGTTATGACGGCACAATGGCCGGTCAGGGCAACATTTACGGTATGCCTAAAGACGTTGGTCCTTTTGCACTCGGCTACAACAAAACGATGTTCGAAGCAGCCGGCATTCCGCTGCCTGACAAGGACAAGCCTTACACCTGGGATGAGTTCATCAAGGTTGCCCAGCAGCTGACCATCGACAAGGACGGGGACGGCAAGCTTGATCAGTTCGGCGCAGGCTTTAATGTGAACTGGGCTTTGCAAGCGTTTGTATGGAGTAATGGTGCAGACTGGATTGATGCAACCAAAACCAAAGTTACCATTGATGATCCGAAATTTGCGGAAGCGCTTCAGTTCTTTGCTGACATGCAGAACAAATACGGTATTACACCATCCACCGAGCAGGCGCAGACACTGGATACCTATCAGCGCTGGATGAAAGGCGAAATGGCCTTCTTCCCTGTAGGTCCATGGGATATGAGCACTTACGAAACACTGCCTTTCGACTATGATCTGATTCCTTACCCTGCCGGTTCCACTGGCAAATCCGCTACATGGACAGGCTCCCTTGGTATCGGCGCATCCGCCAAAACCAAGCATCCGGAAGAAGCGGTTGAGCTGATTAACTATCTGACAGCCTCGAAGGAAGGCATGGACGCACTGGTTAAGGCCAAAGTACAGATTCCTAACCTGATCGACATGGCTAAAGAATGGGCAGCGGACACTACAACCAAACCAGCGAACAAAGAAGAGTTCCTGCAGGTTGTTGAAGAGTACGGAAGAGTACTGCCAGGCCACTATACTTACAATGCTGAGTGGTACAATCTGTTCTTCACTGATATCCAGCCTGTGATAGACGGAAAGATTACGGCTGCAGAATATGTGAAAGAGGAACAGCCTAAGATGCAGAAGCTGCTTGATAAAGCGATTGAGCAGGAAGCGAAATCCAAGAAATAATTCCCGGTAAACCTTCTTTACCCCAGAAAAAAAGTGATGTCGGCCCTTAAAGTAGCACCGGCCGGCATCACTTTTATCTGATATCCGAATTTGAGGTGATTGCCATGAATCAAAAGTCTAACCTCTACCGGAAGGAGAAAATCTACGGATTTCTGTTCATTCTTCCTCCGCTGCTGGGGCTGCTGATCTTTACCCTGTATCCGATGATTTATTCCATCTACGGCTCGTTTACGGATTGGGACGGCCTCGGCCAGATGAACCTGATCGGTTTAAGCAATTTCAAGGATTTGTGGACGGATGAGCTGTTCCATAAAGCACTGTTCAACACCCTCTTTATGATGCTCGGCATTCCAATCGGGATTGTGCTGGCCCTGCTGCTGGCGCTGGGACTTAACCGCGGTGTACCCGGTACAACAGCTTTCCGCGTCATCTATTATGTTCCGGTAATCTCATCGCTGGCTGCGGTATCCATTATGTGGAACTGGGCTTACAACGGGGATTATGGACTGGTTAACCAGTTCCTTGACCTGTTCGGCATAACGGGACCCAACTGGATGGCCAACAAGTATACGGTCAAACCCGCACTGATCATTATGGCGGTCTGGAAAGGTGTCGGCTATACGATGCTGCTGTATTTGGCGGCTCTGCAAAGTGTATCGAGATCCTACTATGAAGCCGCTGAGCTTGACGGAGCGAACAGCTTCAAGGCCTTCTGGCATATTACCTGGCCGATGGTGCGCCCGGTTACCTTCTTTATCATCGTTACCAATATTATCGGAGGATCGCAAATCTTTACCGAGATGAACATTATGACCCCTACAGGCGGACCGGAATATGCTTCGGCTTCAGTCGTGTTCTATATCTGGCAAAAAGCCTTCGGCAACTTCCAGATGGGTTATGCTTCCGCCATGGCGGTTGTTCTGGGCGCGTTTATATTTGTCGTGACTCTTATCCAATTCAGAATGAACGAGAAGCAGTCGTTCGATGTTGATTGATATGAGAGGGAGGAGCGAATAAATATGAAGAGCAGAAGAAGAATTACCAATACCATTATTTTCATTTTGCTGTTAATCGGTGCAGTTTTCATGATCGGCCCGCTGCTCTGGATGCTGTCCACCTCACTGAAGGACAAGCAGGATGTCTTTGCCCTGCCGCCGGTCTGGATTCCAAACCCGGTTCATTTCGGGAAATATAAAGAGATTTGGGAAGCCGGCCCGCTGCTGAGCGGGATCAAGAACAGCGTCATTATCGCTGTTTCAGTAACCGTGATAGGGACGTTTACCTCGTCGCTGGCAGCCTTTTCTTTTGCGAAGCTTAAATTCCCGGCCAAAAATAAAATCTTCCTGCTGATGCTCTCATCGCTGATGATTCCGTATCCGGCCGTTATGATCCCGCAGTTCTTCATGTTCTCCAAGCTGGGCTGGGTGGATAGCCTGCTTCCGCTGATTGTTCCCGGCCTGTTCGGCAACATCGTCATGATTTTCTTCCTGCGGCAGTATCTCAGCAGTGTGCCTAACGCCATTATTGAAGCCGCCAAAATCGACGGCAGCTCCTATTTCCGGCTGTACAGCTCCATCACCTTCCCGCTGATCAAGCCTGCGGTGGCCGCTCAGCTGATCCTGTGGTTCATGGGGATCTGGAATGATTATCTGTCGCCGATCATTTACCTGAATTCACCGGAGAAGCAGACGCTGCAGCTGGTCATTGCCAACTTTAATGCGACCTATGCCATTCAGACGGATTATCCGCTGATTATGGCTGCTTCCATTATCGCGCTGCTGCCGATGCTGATTATCTTCCTGGTGTTCCAGAAGCAGATTATCGAATCTGTAGCCATCTCAGGGGTTAAAGGCTGATGAGTACGCCGGTTCATCGCAACGGTGCGGACGTCGGCAGTCTTTTTCCGGATTCTCCGGGTGAACAGAAGCTCTATGATACTTCCATTCTGGACACGGAGTCCGCGTGGGGGACACATAATGCCCATGATCCCGGTATCATCAAAACGCCTGAGGGCTACTATATCTTTTCTACAGATGTAAGAGTAGGGGGAGAGCCGGTACCCGGTGTGATGGTGCGCAAATCGGCAGATCTGATTAATTGGGAATGGGTGCACTATGCGCTGCCCGGTATTCCGGAGATTGCAGCAGAGTGGGCCCGCGCGACGAATCTGTGGGCGCCAGACGTTGTCCTGTATAACGGGAAATACCGGATGTATTATTCGGCCTCCTCCTTTGGCAGCAGGCAGTCGCTGATCGGGCTGCAGACGGCGGATTCCATAGAGGGTCCGTGGACGGATGAGGGTGCAGTAATCAAGACGCGTGAAGAGGATCATCTGAATGCCATTGATGCCAATGTAGTGTGTGATGCGGAAGGCCGGATGTGGATGGTGTATGGCTCGTTTTTCGGCGGGATCCATATTATCGAGCTGGATAAGGAGTCTGGCAAACCGCTTGAGGAAGGCTTCGGCCGGCTGCTGGCTGTCCGCGACAAAGCTACAGAGGACGGTGCGGTGGAAGGTCCTTACATTGTTTATAATGAACAGTTCAAAAAGTACTACCTGTTCGTCTCGTATGATTCGCTTTTTGAGGATTACAACGTGCGGGTGGCGCGTGCAGATTCCATAACCGGACCGTATACGGATGTGCACGGCCGGGATATGAAGGATAGCACGTATATGCCGCAGCATGAGGTAGGCGTCAAAATCCTCGGCGGATACCGGTTCGGTGACGATGCCGGCTGGATTGCTCCAGGGCATAACTCGGTGATAAACGACAACGGAACCTATTATATGGTGCACCATGCGCGCGGCGGAGAGAACAAGCATTGGCCTTATCTGCATATCCGCAAAATCCTCTGGACGGAGGACGGCTGGCCGGTTGTTTCACCGGAGCGTTACGCAGGAGAAGTGGAGCAGGATATTCCTGCAGGACTTATCCCGGGCCGATGGGAACGGCTGGTGCATGATCCGTCTATTGACGGCCAGGTTAGTCCGCAGCTGCTTACGCTGCAGGAAAGCGGGGAAATGATGGGCGAGCACGGCATAGGTGTATGGTCCTTTGACGGACAGCGGACATTGACGCTGAACTGGAACAATCCTTCAGAGGGCAAAGGACGGGAAGAGAAGGTGCAGATGCTGCCGGCCTGGGACTGGGAGAAAGACGGGCAAGTGCTGGTCTTCACAGGACTGGATGACAACGGCCTTGCTGTATGGGGCAAAAAAACTTCTGGAGCCTAAACAGACAGGAGAGCAGAAGGATGGAGGAGAGAACGATGACCAAAGCTGTACTTAATGCGGATCTCGCAAAAAGCAAAATCAGCCGTCATATCTACGGGCATTTCGCCGAGCATCTCGGCAGATGTATCTATGAAGGCTTGTGGGTCGGCGAAGATTCGCCGGTTCCGAACACGGATGGCATCCGTAATGATGTTGTGGCTGCACTGAAGCAGCTGGACATTCCGGTGCTGCGCTGGCCGGGAGGCTGCTTCGCCGATGAATATCACTGGAAAGACGGGATTGGCCCGAAGGAAGGCCGCAAACGGATGGTTAACACCCACTGGGGCGGTGTCGTGGAGAATAACCACTTTGGCACGCATGAGTTTTTCCGCCTGTGCGAGCTGCTGGAATGTGAGCCTTATATTTGCGGCAATGTCGGCAGCGGTACAGTTCAGGAGATGTCAGAGTGGGTCGAGTATATGACCTTTGACGGTGAATCCCCGATGGCTGCCTGGCGGCAGGAGAACGGGCAGGAGAAGCCGTGGGCGCTGAAATATTTTGGCGTCGGCAATGAGAACTGGGGCTGCGGAGGCAACATGCGCCCTGAATATTATGCGGATCTCTACCGGCGTTATCAGACCTATGTCCGGAATTACGGTGATAACCGGCTGTACAAGATTGCCGGAGGAGCCAATGTGGATGACTACAACTGGACGGAGGTTGTGATGCGGGAAGCGGGCGGCATGATGGACGGCCTCAGCCTGCATTCCTATACGATCCCCGGCAGCTGGGAAGAGAAGCGTCCGGCGCTTGGCTTTGATGAAGCGCAGTGGATTGAGACGATGCAGAAATCCCTTCGTATGGACGAGCTCATTACCCGGCACACGGCGATCATGGACAAATATGATCCGCAGAAGCGGGTAGGATTAATCATAGATGAATGGGGCACCTGGTTCCTGAACGAGCCGGGAACGAATCCCGGGTTCCTCTACCAGCAGAATACCCTCAGAGATGCGCTGGTTGCCGGCATCCATCTGAATATTTTTCATCATCACAGCGACCGGGTGCATATGGCGAATATTGCCCAAATGGTCAATGTGCTGCAGGCACTGATTCTGACGGAAGGCGACAAGCTGCTGCTTACCCCTACTTACCACGTATTCCGGATGTATAAGGTGCATCAGGATAACGAGCTGCTGGAGGTTGCTTTTGAGAGTCCGCTCTATACCTTTGGCGGTGTAACCGTTCCGCAGCTCAGCATCTCTGCATCCCGTGACGGGGAAGGCCGTATCTATGTGTCCATCTGCAATCTCAGTCATGAAGCAGACGCCAGTCTGAGCCTGGACATCAGAGGTGAACAGGTTCAGACAGTATCAGGGGAGATACTGACTCATGCCGAGCTTGGTGCGCATAACACGTTTGAAGCTCCGGAAACGGTGGCACCTTCAGTCTATGAAGGCGCTCTGCTCGCTGACGGCATCCTGAGCTGCACGCTCCCGCCGGCATCGGTCACTGTACTTACACTTAAATAGATCCAGCTTAAATGGACCAAAGGAGAAACGGATATGAGCACTCGCAAAGAGTATAGCAACCCGCTTGTGGAGCAGCGCGCTGATCCCTGGGTGTACAAGCATACAGACGGATATTATTACTTTACCGCTTCCGTACCGGAATATGACCGGATCGAAGTGCGCAGAGCCGCAGCAATTGAAGACCTTGCAGAAGCCGTACCTGTTGTAGCCTGGCGCAAGTATGACACCGGACCGCTCAGCGCTAACATCTGGGCACCGGAAATCCATTACCTGCAGGGTAAATGGTACATCTATTTTGCTGCGGCACGTACCACAGAAACACAGGACGGACTGTTTGACCACCGCATGTTTGTGCTTGAGAATGAATCAGCCAATCCGCTGGAAGGCAGCTGGGTGGAGAAGGGCCAGATCAAGACGGCGTGGGAATCCTTTGCCCTGGATGCAACGACCTTTCAGCATAAAGGGATTCTCTATTATGTATGGGCCCAGAAGGATCCGGACATTCCGGGGAACTCCAATCTGTACATCTCGGAGATGAGCAATCCGTGGACCCTGACCGGGAAGCAGACCATGATTGCCCAGCCGGAATACGATTGGGAAAAAATCGGCTTCAGCGTGAATGAAGGTGCGGCCGTGCTGAAACGCGGCGGCAAGATCTTTATGAGCTTCTCGGCCAGCGCCACCGACTTTAACTACTGCATGGGACTGCTTACTGCAGATGAGGACAGCGATCTGCTGGACGCAGCCTCGTGGAGCAAGCATCCGGAGCCGGTGTTCAAGACCAGCGAAGAGAACGGCCAGTTTGGTCCGGGCCATAACAGCTTTACCGTGGGCGAGAACGGGGAGGATGTGCTGATCTACCATGCCCGCAGCTACAAGGAGATTACAGGCGATCCGCTGTACGATCCTAACCGCCACACCCGCGCCAAGGTGATCGGCTGGAAGGAAGACGGCACACCGGACTTCGGCGTGCCGCTGCCGGATAATAAGTAGCAGGGCTTAGCCGGATGTGGTGAAGGGCACAAGTGCCTTTGAATTCGGCTGGCGCGGGAAATTTGGCGGAATGAAAGGCATAAATGCCTTTCATTCCGCCCGACGCGGCTAAATCGGCGAAATGAAAGGCATAAATGCTTTTGAATCCGGCTGGCGCGGCTATATTGGCGAAATGAAGGGCAAAAATGCCCTTGAATTCGCCCGACGCGGCTATATTGGCGAAATGAAGGGCATAAATGCCTTTGAATCCGCCCGACGCGGCTAAATCGGCGAAATGAAGGGCATAAATGCCTTTGAATTCGGCTGGCGCGGCTAAATCGGCGAAATGAAAGGCAGAAATGCCTTTGAATTCGGCTGGCGCGGCCAGATTGGCGGAATGAAAGGCAAAAATGCCTTTGAATTCGGCTGGCGCGGCAAATTTGGCGGAATGAAGGGCATAAATGCCTTTGAATTCGGCCGACGCGGCTATATTGGCGGAATGAAAGGCAAAAATGCCTTTGAATCCGCCCGACGCGGCTAAATCGGCGAAATGAAGGGCAAAAATGCCCTTGATTTCAGCCGATGCGGCTAAATTGGCGAAATGAAGGGCAGAAATGCCCTTGAATCCGGCTGACGCGGCCAAATCGGCGAAATGAAGGGCAAAAATGTCTTTGAATTCGGCTGGCGCGGCCAGATTGGCGGAATGAAAGGCAAAAATGCCTTTGAATTCGGCTGGCGCGGCCAAATTGGCGGAATGAAAGGTAAAAGTGCCCTTGAATCCGGCCGACGCGGCCGAATTGGCGGAATGAAAGGCATAAATGCCCTTAAATCACAACAGCGGCAGTCATGGACATTGGTTTTGGTCCATAAACTGCCGCTGTTTTTATTTATCCGTCTCCAGCCCGTCCGCCTTAAGAAATCAGCTTCAGCCCCACCGCGGCCGCCAGCACCATCCCGATGAACAGAACGCGGCGCCATTCCTTGGATTCCCCGAAGAAAAACATGCCGACCAGCGCACCGCCGACCGTACCGATTCCGGTCCAGATCGCATAGGCCGTGCCCATAGGCAGGTCTCTCATAGCAAGGCTCAGACAGACGAAGCTCAGCACAATACCGGTGATAAAGATGAGGTAAGCCTTTTTGTTGCGGTCCCGCTTAATCCGGTTCATGCCGAGCACACCGACAACCTCAAACATACCGGCGAACATTAATGTTAACCACGCCATCGTTATGCCGCCTCCTTTGTTTTGGCTGAGCCGCTGTACAGCTTAAGGCCGAGCACACCCGCCAGCAGCAGGGCGATCAGCAGAAGCTTGACCGGTTTAACCGGCTCATCGAATAGAATCATTTCAGCCAGCACAGTGCCGGCGGTCCCGAGTCCGGTGAATACGGCATATACCGTCCCGACCGGTAATTTGATGGAGGCCGTAATAATCAGATAGAACGATACAACAAGCGCAATAATGGTTGCTCCCCATGTAACGATGTCGTCGGCATGCTTAAATCCGATCACCCACACGACTTCAAATAATGCTCCGATAAAAATGTAAATCCAACTGCGGTTCATCTGTAATCCTCCTCTAGTTGTTCCTGATTCCGCGCCAATAGACGAGCCATGAGGCATCAAGTCTCAGGGCAGCACTTTCCATATTGCCGTACAGCAGCTCAACGAACATTCCGTCCAGCACCGCAATAAAAGCGGCTGAAGCTGTTACCGCAGTGACTTCCGGATGGATAGTACCGGCAGGTTCAGCGGATGTAAAATGCTGTTCGAGCAGCTTGCCTATCGTGTCGAGATGCTTGTTGCTATATTCCACGACCTCCCCGCGCAGATGGCCGGGCGGAAAGAAAGCCATGCGCAGAAAGAAGCGAGTGTCATCCTCCTGCTCGTAACGTTTACTGTAGCTGTGCAAAAAGCCGTACAGCATATCCTTTAGCGGAGCTGTGCTGCTTCTTTGCAAATAGCTTTTGGTAAACTGCATTTCCCGCTCTGCTGCATCACGGAAAACCGTCAGGAACAACTCATCCTTGCCTTTAAAGTGGTTGTAAATCGACTGCTTCTTGATCCCCACCTCGGCAGATATATCGGCCAGCGAAGCTCCTTCATACCCGTTTTTGGCAAAATGGGCCAGCGCAATTTCCCTGATTCTATTAGATGTCATCCGCTCAATCCTCCCTTACGAACGTTCGTCAGTCTATTTAAGCATATAACTAACGGTAATGCAAACAATTTTAACTAAATATAAAAAGATAACGTTGCCGTGCTGTTTTTCCTGGTAAATGATGTGTAGTATCTACTAGAATTATTCTGGGAAGAGGAGGTTTTTTCTTGCCGGCGGAAATGAACTTTAGAGAACCTGATTTTACGGGTGGGAGGGGTGTAAACGTGGAGTTAACCTACATAACAAGCAAAGCAATAGAAACCGAGAAAATTATTAATTTGTACAATGACGCAGAGTGGTCCGCATATACAAATGATCCGTCCCTGTTGCAGCAGGCACTCTTACAATCCTTGACAGTTATCTCCGCGTGGGATGAAGCTGAATTAGTGGGTTTAATCCGGGTAGTGGGGGATGGGCTAACGATCATTTATATACAAGATATTCTTGTTCTGAAGGCTTACCGGAACCGGGGAATTGCCACTCAGCTCATGCAGCGTATTTTGGAGCAGTACGCAGCTGTCCGTCAAAAAGTGCTTTTAACCGATGATGCAGCGGATGTCAGAGGTTTGTACGAGAAGAACGGGTTTGTCTCCTGTGATAAAGGGACGCTTGTTGCGTTTGCCAGACTGACCTGATTGTATTCATAGTTTCCGACATGAGAGCCAGCCTGTTTATTGGGGGTGGCTCTGTTTTGTATATCCAAAGCGACTACTCATAGAACAACAGCCGCTTGGCGTACGCATTGCGGAAGTCCGTTGGCGTCAGTCCGACGATTTTTTTGAACGATTTCATGAAATTGTGGCAGTCCTTGTAGCCGAGCTGGAGCGAGACCTCGCTGATATTCTGGTTGGTGTCAGACAGGAGGAACTTGGCCAGCTCCATCTTTTGCTGCAGGATGTACTGCTTGAGCGGGATGCCCGAGATTTTGGTAAAGAGATGGGACAGGTATTTTTCGTTATAGCCAAAATACTCAGCGATTTGCGACACCTTGATATGCTCGCTGCGGCTCCATTTGATATAGTCCACAATATCGTTGTAGAGCTGCTCCTGCTTGGTTTTTCTGGCCGGGCTATGCTCACTCTGGAATACCTGATTGTACAGCTCGCACAAAATGACCGTGGTCATATAGTTGTTGAGCGTTTTCTGGTTGTACGCCCTGACGGAATCCTGGAGCTGCTTCATCATGACGATGATTTTCTCCAGGCTTTTTACAGTGCCGTATTGTGGAAGCAGCAGCCGGTTATCTGCCTGTTCAGGTGCATGCCCGGTGCTGGTGATGTCCGTAACGGTGAGCCCTTCCTGCGCCTTGAAGTGAAGCCAGTAGAAGCTGCAATTAGAAGATTTGTAACCGAATTGCTTGGTGTAGGGAGGCAGCAGCAGGTACTCGCCTTTGGAGACGGTAAAATAGGTGGTGTCACCTGCCAGATAAAGCACGCCTTCGGTCATTACGATCAGCTCGTAGTCGAGCAGAATGCGGCTGAGATGAATCCAGTCCGGAGAGGGAGCGGAAAATTTGCCTGTGATCTCCAAATCAACCGGCTCATCCACGATCAGCTCAAAAGCAACCATACACATGTCCCCCTTTTTTTCTTACTTTATTACACTTGCTACTCCATTATTGGGGAAAAAGCACCCCCAGTAAAGCGCTTTCTGCAGAAAAAAAGTTTAGCTCCCCGCTAACCTTTTTACACATATTCGAACATTAGGCTATTTGCACCGATTTCCTAAAGGGTTAAGCTGTACATATACAAGTTATCGCCGCACAGTCCTGAAAAGGGAGGGAACAATGGAAAAAGACAGCATGCTTATGCTTGATATGCTGAGGTGCGGGCGGCAGCTTCTTTTTAAAGTATAAAATGTAAGCGGATTCATTGCGGGGTCTGGCGTTATTCGAGCTTTCTATTAGTGAAAGAAGTCTGAAAGTATTCAGGGATTTTCATGTTCATTTATTTGTTTTAGAAAATCATGAGGGTTATCTAAAGGGAGGAAGAACAATGAAGAGATTTCTGGCGGGATTATCGGCAGCTATATTAGGCACGGCGCTGCTCTCGGGCTGCTCCGGCGGAGGCAACAATACAGGCACAGATAACGGGGCTGCTGACGGCGGAAACACAGGCAAGAAGGTTAAGCTTACCGCGATTATGACCAAACATCCGTTAACCCAGGAGTTCGCCAAAATGAAGTGGCTGCAGGAAGCGGAGGAACGCGCCGGCGTTGAGATTGAATGGCAGGAGGTTACTGCGGACTGGGATCAGAAAAAAGGAACGCTGCTGGCCAGCGGTGATATCCCGGACCTGATTGTCGGCGTGAACTCGATCACAGATGCGGACTTTTCGCAGTTCCCGGGGCTGTTCCAGGATATGACCGAGCTGATCAAGGAATACGGACCGAATGTGCAGGCAATGTTCGATGCCAAGCCGGAGACAAAGGTGATTGCCACCCAGCTTGACGGTAAAATCTACGGCCTGCCGAAATACCAGCGCTACTGGCCGGAAACGACCACCAGACAATACATTAACCAGCAGTGGCTCGACAAGCTCGGACTGCAGATGCCGACCACCTGGGATGAGCTGTATGATGTGCTGAAAGCGTTTAAAGATCAGGATGCCAACGGCAACGGTGATCCGAATGATGAGATCCCGATGGATTTTGCCCCGACCGGAACGGTTGCGTTCGGAGCGTTTATGCCGACTGTGCTGCTGGGCAGTGAAGGGATTACACTTACGGATAACAGCGGTCTTGGATATTTTGTCGAGGACGGACAGGTGAAAAACTTCTTCACGGATGAGCGCTACAAGAAGCTGGTCGAGTTCCTGAACAAATGCTTCAGCGCGGGTCTGATTAACCCCGAAGTATTCACTCAGGATTATACCAAATACCAGGCAGTGGCCCGCGGCAACGGGGAAACGGCAGCAGTCGGCTTCACCTGGGGCTGGGAAGTAACGGACCGCGTAGGCAACACGCTGGCTCCACAGTACACATCGATGTCTCCGTTAAAAGTTAGTGCGGATTCCACTGTGCAGAATTCCTGGAGCTATGACTATAACTCTCTGAACTATGGTGTGAATACAGTCCAGATGTCTGCTGCCTCCAAGCATAAAGAAGCCGCGATGAAGTTTATCAATGAGCTGTATGATCCGGAAGTGAGCATGCAGGTGCTGTTCGGCTCCCTGGGTACTAATATCGGCGACAACGGCGACGGTACATTCAGTATTCTGGCTCCTGAAGATCCGGCGATGGACCCTGGTACATGGAAGTGGACCTCCTCCTGGGCGGATAACGGTGCAATGTACATTGCTGATTCGCTCAAGCTGACACTGGGCACGGATATGCAGTCGGTAGGCAAACAGACCGAACCGCTGAAAGCCGCACTGGATTCGATTGACAAGGATAAAGACGTGCTGCCGAGCATGTTCATCAAATACAGCTCCCAGGATAACAACACCATGAGCCTTAACAATACAAGCATGATGTCGCTGGCGCTCTCCAAATGGTCGCAGTGGATTACCAAGGGCGGTATTGATTCCGAGTGGGATGACTATGTGAAAAACATTGAAAAAACCGGCGTATCCAAAAACATTGAGATCATCCAAAAATACTACGACGACTATAAAAGCAAGCAGTAAGGGGTGGTTTCCGTGATTTCCAAAAATCTGCATGAACGCCCGGTTCAGCTCAGAGCCCATAAAAAGCCGACGGTCATCAACACCTTCCGGCGGGATTACCAGCTGTGGATAATGATTTTTCCGGCCATCGTCGTCATATTTATTTTTAACTATATTCCGATGTACGGGATTCAGCTGGCTTTCCGCGATTATGATTTCAGCAAAGGGCTGACCGGCGGTGCGTGGCGGGGACTGTTTTATTTCCGGCAGTTTTTTGAGAGCTATCAGTTTATGGATTTGATGAAGAATACAGTCACGATCAGTCTGGCCACGGTGATCCTGAGCTTTCCGGCCCCGATCATCCTGGCGCTTCTGATCAACCAGGTCCGCTGGAAGCGGGCGAAAAAGACGCTGCAGACAACCGTTTATCTGCCGCATTTCATCTCCATTGTAGTAATGGTGGGCTTGCTGAATGTGCTGCTGTCCCCAAATTCCGGTGTTATCGGGCATCTGCTGACGTCGCTCGGTCTCGGGGATGTTAACCTGCTGGGTTCGACCCGGACCTTTGTGCCGGTCTATGTATTGTCTGAAATCTGGCAGCATTGCGGCTGGAACAGCATCATTTATCTGGCAGCGCTGTCTACGGTGGACCCGCAGCTCTATGATTCCGCCAAAATTGACGGGGCCAGCCGCTGGCAGACGATCAAGCATGTTGATATTCCGGCGCTGATCCCGACGATCATCATCCTGTTCGTGCTCAGTATGGGCAGTGTGCTCAGTACGGGCTTTGAGAAAGTATTCCTGATGCAGAATGCCCTCAACCTGCCGGTCTCGGAGGTCATTGCCACCTACGTGTACAAAATCGGGATTATCAGCAACCAGTTCAGCTATTCTGCAGCCATCGGCCTGTTTAACACGGTGATCAATTTTATTTTCCTGTATGCGATGAATATGATCGCCCGCAAATCATCGGATATCAGCCTGTGGTAAGGGAGAAATTCCGGAAGGAGTGGAGTAACCGTGCCGTTTGTTCATAAAAAAGGCCGGCGCCTGACCGATACCCTCTTCGAAGGGGCCGTCTATCTTCTATGCCTGCTGATCTTTTTAAGTATCGTTTACCCGCTTTATTTTGTTATCATCGCTTCGGTCAGTGACTCGACGCTAGTGTCGACTGGCCAGGTGACGATTTTTCCGAAAAATATCAGCTTCTTCGGCTACAACGAAATCTTTAAGGATTCGCGGATCTGGACCGGCTACGGCAACACTATTCTGTACACGGTGCTTGGTACGGCGGTCAATCTGCTGTTCACGCTGCCTGCAGCCTATGTGCTGTCACGGCAGGAATTCCGGGCCAGACGGTTTCTGATGCTGACGTTTGTTATTACGCTGTTCTTTAACGGCGGGCTGATCCCCACCTATCTGCTGATGAAGGATCTGCACATGACGAACACGATGTGGGTATTTATTTTTCCGTTCTGTGTCAATGTGTACAATCTGATCATCGCGCGCTCCTTCTTTGAAAGCTCACTGCCGAAGGAACTGTTTGAAGCGGCTTCGATTGACGGCTGCAGCCATTTCAAATTTTTCATGAAGGTTGCACTCCCGCTCTCCAAAGCGGTGGTGTCGGTAATCGGGCTGTATTATCTGGTGGCGCACTGGAATGATTTTTTCACCGGGCTGATCTATATCCGCAGCAATGATCTGCAGCCGCTGCAGATTGTGCTCCGTGATATTCTGCTCTCCAACCAGGTGTTCTCCCAGGGCGCGGGAGCAGGCGGCTCGGCCGGCGGTTATGCGCAGCAGTATGCGGATCAGGTGAAGTATGGGGTAATTATTGTGTCCACACTGCCGATATTGCTGGTGTATCCGTTTATCCAGAAGTATTTTGACAAAGGCGTTATGATTGGTTCGGTCAAGGGGTGAGGTTGTTGTCTCCGCAGGCCGTATGAAGACAGGCATATAAAAAGAGGCTATCCCGTTAGCAGATGCTGTTGCGGGGTAGCCTCTTGTATGTTTGTTATGGAGTGTATTGCTGGACAATGGAAGTGATGACGCCATTCTCGATCGTCAGATGATAAGGTGACCCGCTGAGGTCGAACACATCTGTCTTGGCAAATTCTTCAGTAAACTTCTTGAGCGTAATGCTCTCGTTCCAGTTGATGTCCAGATCCTCAAGGTTGCCGGTATGGTCAAAGATTTGCATCGTCACCGCCGCATTGGCTGCTACCGGATAATTACTGAGCGTTTCGCTGTCATTAACGATATAGTAGCCGTCCAGTGCTCCGCCGATCTCTGCGGCAGCTTCCGGCTCGCGCTCTGCAAAAATACGGTCCGCCTCAGCGCCCTCATACCATTCAATTGGATCGGCTATCAGCTTCAGGCTGCCATCCGTGTTTGTCTGCAGACCGTGGATATATACTGTCAGGTGCTCTGTCTGAGCTCCGCTCTGCGCTTCTGCTTTTGTTCCAGCTGTGCTTGCCGTCGTAATGAGGGAAAGGAGCAGCAGGACCAGCACAGGCAGTAAAACTTTCGGTTTGTTCATTAACATCTTTTCGTTTCCCCCTTGGCAAAATGTGATCCAAAAAATTGCTCATATTCATTCTTTACCCGCCGTCCTGTTGTTCAAACGGGGGATGTACTGTTATTAACGTTGATTTGCAGAAAATGTTGCAATTATTTTTGACGTAAAGGCCATTTGCCGAAAGTTTCCTCCGGAGCATATTAGAATATCCAAGATGAGATCGTTCGGTGTCTGGGAAATGGGTGATTTCTGCGGAGGTATTGTGACTGTCGAAGGGAGGAAGGCGTTCTAACATTGAAAAGAGCGGGGGTGTAACGGGCGGGTTGCCGGGTTCTGACTAACTTATTGGGGTTTATAGTACTGTGAAGCCGATGAGTACGAACGCCCGCCCCCGGGCCGCGCCGCCCGGGGCAAAGCCAAATAAGCAGAGCAGCGTTCCCCGAAGGAACCGCTGCTCTGCTTGTTGTATCCCATCAGCCGATAGTACCGGCTGATGGGATAACGCCCACCGGCCCTTACCTCGCCGGTGCGAAATCCGCCACCTGGCTCAGAATGCGGTCGATCGTCTCCAGCGTGTCCGGCTGGAGGACGATGTCCACGGCCTGCGCGTTCTCCTGAACCTGCGCAGGCTTGCTTGCGCCGATCAGCGCGGAGCTGACGCCCGGCTGGCGGAGCACCCAGGCCAGCGCGAGCTGTGACAGCTTCACGCCGAGGCCGGCGGCGACTTCGTCAAGCTGGGCAACCACGCCCAGCACATCGTCGCGCAGGTAGCTGCGGATGACGCCGTTGACCGAGTCATCCGCGCCGCGGGTGCCTGCCGGGGCCTGCTGGCCCGGCTTGTATTTGCCGGTCAGTATGCCCTGGGCCAGCGGGGAGAAGACCACCTGTCCCAGGCCGGCTTCCCGGGAAGCCTCCAGCACTTCCTGTTCGATATAACGCTCGAACATGTTGTAGATCGGCTGGTTGGAGGCCAGCGGACGCAGGTTCAGCCGGCGGCTGATGCCGCTGGCCGTGGCGATCTGCGCTGCGCTCCACTCGCTGACAGCGGCGTAGAGGATTTTGCCCTGGGCGGTCAGATCATCCAGCGCCCGCAGCGTTTCTTCCACCGGTGTGTCCTGATCGAAACGGTGACAGAAATAGACGTCAATGTAATCGGTGCCGAGACGGCGCAGGCTGGCTTCGCACTGCTCCATAATGTGCTTGCGCGACAGGCCGCGGTCATTCACGCCTTCGCCCATCGGGAAGAATACTTTGGTGCTCAGCACATAATCGGAGCGTTTATACTGGCGGAGTGCTGCCCCGATTGCTTTTTCCCCTTCACCGCGGTTGTAGGCGTTGGCGGTATCAAAGAAATTGATACCGCATTCAAAAGCAGCGGCCACACACTCATCGGCAGCCTTTTGTTCGGCTGCAGTCCCGTAAGTCAGCCAGCTGCCAAGCCCAATCTCGCTTACCTTCAGTCCGGTATTGCCAAGTCGTCTGTATTTCATATTGTTCCATTCCTTTCTGCACAGTAGGTAGTTGTTTCGAAACAATCAAGTTAATACTATCACATCTTTATATGGTATCGGGATACAGAGTTGCTATAATGGTAGAGAATCCGTGCTGATCAGCCGGAAATATGTGCAAATGGTGAAAATGCCCATTACCTTTTAATCGGAGTGTGAGAATTCATGTCCATCCCTTTTTCCGGAGCCAACAAAGTCATTCTGTTT
The DNA here is from genome assembly GCF_058313675.1 of Paenibacillus sp. fava2. NCBI lineage: Bacteria > Bacillati > Bacillota > Bacilli > Caryophanales > Paenibacillaceae > Paenibacillus > Paenibacillus sp. fava2. Next base: position 2,030,013 of record NZ_CM177755.1, read on the forward strand.
CAGGGGGATTCCATAACGGACGGCAACCGCGGACGCAATGAGGACCCGAATCATATTCACGGACACGGCTATGCGTATATTATCGCCGCCAGGCTTGGGAACGAGCTGGCGGAGCACCGGCCGGTATTCCATAACCGCGGTGTAAGCGGAGACCGGATCTCAGATCTGTACGCGCGCTGGAATGAGGATGCGATCTATCTGAAACCGGATGTGCTCAGCATTCTGATCGGGGTCAATGATATCTGGAGATCGCTGAAGGCTGAGCCGGGCGGGATTACCGACCGTTATGAACGCGCTTACCGGCATGTGCTGGAGGAGACACGGGAGGTGCTGCCGCAAACCAGGCTCGTCCTGTGCGAGCCGTTTATTCTGAACACTGGCGCGCCGGCGGAGGACTGGCCGCGGTGGCATCAGCAGATTACCCGGTACCAGCAGATTGTGCGCGGGCTTGCGCAGCAGTACAATGCGGTATTTGTTCCGCTGCAGGAAATGTTTGAGACTGCCGCACAGCGCGTGAACAATGCCTACTGGCTGTGGGACGGTGTGCATCCGACAACGGCCGGCCATGATCTGATCGCACGGCAGTGGCTGAGCGTTGTGGGGGAAAGCGGTATTTTGCACAACGGACATTCATAACGCCCGGCCGTGCTGCAGCAGAAGATGAAATTGAAAAGCCCCTAATCCTGCGAAGCCGGATTCGGGGCTTTTCTAACCATGCCGCCTGTAACGGACATCGTTATGTCAGAATAAATCCCACTAATATAAGGGGTTCCCGGTCGTCCGCAGGCGTGCTAATATAATGCAGTCAGGGTTGTTTGAAAGCCCTTACTTTATTTCAGGCTGCCATGCTATGGCTTTGTGACAAGGGGAGGAAGAGGCCGCGTGCGGTGGCTGCAACCAAGATTAAAGTTAAATACGCTGAGGAATCAGATGCTGCTCGGTTTTCTTGCCGTTATGCTCCTGATCCTCATATTCGTGGGCTATCTCACGTTTCATTCGGTTTCAACGCTGCTCAAAAACAACGCCGAAAAGCATATTCAGCAAACGGCGGTTCAGGCTAACGGCCGTCTGGAAGGCATTCTGGAGCAGATCAATTCTTTGACGACACTGGTATCCACCAATGAGTATATCCAGCAGCTGCTGCTGCGGGATTTGGAGGGGCAGCCGCCGACCTTTGCGGAACGGCAGGCCCTGCCGCCCATTATCAATCTGGTCCAGTTATACACGGACGATATCAAATCTGTTGAGCTGTACAACAAGGACGGAACGCGGCTGTATCCGCTTGACGGCAGCAGCCTGAAAGGGAAGGTGCCCGGGAATCTGATTGAGCTGGCGACTCAAAAGGAGGGGAGCCTTGTCTGGTACGGGATTGATCCGCTCGACCCCACCTCGCTGCTGGCGGTCCGGCAGATCAGTCTGATCGACCGGTATTTCACAACAGGCGGTTATCTGCTTATCCGCTCAGACCGCAGCAAGTTTGCGCTGGAAGACTCCTTATCCGGGGAGGGGGAGAAAGAGACGATACTGCTCCTGGCTTCCGACGGGCGGCTCATTACCTCAAATGATGATACCATCTCTCAGGAATCTGCCGCCCTGCTTGCCGGGAGGTCGGGAGATCAGACTGCTGCGATCGGCAACCGTTCCTTTGTCGTTGTGAAACAGCGGTCTGAAGTAACCGGCTGGACGCTGCTTATCCTGACACCGGTTAACGTCATCACTCAGGGGATTTCGGTCCTGCGGACCACAATCGTAGTATCGGCTATTATCGGCACTGTACTGTTTACCGTGCTTTCTTTTTTCCTGTCCACGCTCATTACCCGTCCTGTGTTCAAGCTGATCAAAGCGATGAGAAGCACCCGGCTCGGCATTCTGAGACCCACCGAGAAGGCGTCATCCACTATGGAAATCCAGGAGCTGAATTATTCCTATAACAAAATGGTGGATAACATCAATGAGCTGATCCAGCTGGTTTATGAGAAGGAGCTGTCCCGGAGCCACACGGAGCTGAAAGCGCTTCAGGCCCAGATCAATCCGCACTTTTTGTTCAATACACTGGATGTGCTGTACTGGTCGCTGCTGGATAAGGATGAAGACGAGCTGGCAGGGTATGTTGTCGCCATGTCTGATTTATTCCGCTATACCATTACTGGCCAGAGTGAAGAGGGCTGGGTGAGGCTCCGGGATGAACTGGAGCATATAGGCAAGTACCTGTACATTATGAAGGTGCGGTTTGAGGACCGCCTGGAATGGGAAATCGAGGCTTCTCCCGAAGCACAGGATGCCGAGCTGCCCCGGCTGCTGCTGCAGCCGCTGGTGGAGAATGCTGTCCTGCATGGCGTGGAGAGCAGGATTGAGCCCGGCAGGGTCAAGCTGACGGCTGCACGCGAGGGCGAGCGGATTGTCATTACAGTAGAGGACGACGGCATCGGCATGGATGAGGAGAAGCTGTCCTCCCTTAGGGAAGAGCTGGACAGCGGCAGGGTAACTTCTTCCAAGGCCTCCGGGGTCGGAATTGCCAACGTCCAGAAGCGGCTTCAGCTGTTTTTCCCGGGAACGGGGGAACGGGCTGGAGTTATGCGCATCGACAGCCGGAAGGGCCAAGGCACCACCATCAGCATCGAAATACCTGTCCAAGGAGGCACAATGCCATGAGGAGCCGAACGATTCTTATCGTTGATGATGAACCGAAATCAAGGGAAGGCCTAAAGAAGATGCTGGGGGTGTGGTCTGCCGGCCAGTTTGAGGTGCTCACGGCAAGCAATGGAGTGGACGCGCTGCAGATTCTTGAGCAGATTCCGGTCGAGCTGATGATAACCGATATCCGGATGCCGGAAATCACCGGTCTTGCCCTGATCAGCCAATTGCGGGAAAGAGGAATCCGCTCCCAGCCGTCCGTTATTCTTATTTCCGGTTACGCCCAGTTCGAATATGCCCAGCAGGCGATTCATTTATCTGTGGTGGACTATCTGCTGAAGCCTGTCAGCCGGGACAAGCTGGTGGAATCGGTGGAGAAAGCACTGAAGGCGGGCGAGGAGCGGGAGCATCTCCTCTTCATGCGCAAGATGGCCGACCCCCAGCTGCTGGCTGTCAGAAACGAGGAAGCCGCATTAAGTGAACCGGTCCGCCAGGCCATCCAATTCATTGATAAGCATATAGAAGAAGCGATAAGCCTGCAGGAGGTCGCCGGGCATGTGCATCTGAACGGCAGCTATTTCAGTGCGCTTTTCAAAGAGCAGTGCCAGATGAATTTCAGCGAATATGTCGCCCGCAGAAAAATGCAGAAGGCCAAGGAGCTGCTGCTCAAAACCAACCTGCCGATAGCGGAAATTGCCAGCCGTACAGGCTATCAGGCGGTAAAGTATTTCAATAAGCTGTTCAAGGAGCACGAAGGAATGAGTCCGGGCCAGTACCGGTCCATGAGGAACGAGACGAAAGCGGAAGTCCGTTAATGATGAAAATCCGCCGGGGAGGGAGACCCACGAAAAAAATCGGATTATATTGTGCCCTGCTCCTGGCCCTGCTTCTGACAGTGACAGCCTGCGGTGGTAACAACGGGAACGGTGCTGAAAGCGGCAGTGAAAAAATCACGCTTAAAATGATGCATTCATGGCCGGACAGCAGCAATTCAGCGCAGAACAAAATGGTAAAGGATATTATCAGCGAGTTTGAAAAAGAAAATCCGAACATTACCGTTAAGACGGAGGCGCTGGAGACCGAGCAGTACAAAAGCAAGCTTACTGTGCTGGCCGCGTCCAATGATCTGCCGGACATCGGATTCACCTGGGCGGCCGGGTCCATGGACCCTTATGTTAAGGGCAATAAATTTGCGGCGCTGGACGATCTTCTGCAGACAGAGCTGAACGGCAAATTCGTAGCCGGCACGACGGAGGCCTATTCTTTTGACGGGAAAACGTATGCTCTTCCGGTGGAACTGAACATTGTTCCGGTCTACTATAACAAAGAAATATTTGCAAAATACAGCTTGCGGACTCCCCGGACGCTGGATGAGCTGAAGACGATTATCCGCATTTTGGATTATAACGGAGTTACTCCGGTTACCCTCGGCGGCAAGGAAGGCTGGCCGTCCTCCTTCTGGTATATGTATCTGGCTGACCGGATCGGCGGGCCTGATCTGCTGGATCAAGCTGTAGCGGATCAGGATTTCACGGACCCGTCGCTGCTGGAAGCCGCGAGAGCGGTACAGGAGCTGGTTAACCTGGGCACCTTCGTAAAAGGCTATAACGGATTATCCAATAATGAAGCCAAAGTCCAGTTTCTGAACGGGGGAGCGGCCATGTTCGCTACAGGGACCTGGGAGCTGCCGGACTATACGACTACTGCAGGCATCCCGCAGGAATTCAAGGACAACATTGGATACTTCAAGTTTCCGGCCATAGCTGGCGGTAAAGGAAGTGTAGATGACTGGGTTGGCGGACCGGGGACAGGCCTATTTGTATCCCGCAATTCCGCACATACTGCGGAGGCGAAGCGTTTTGTCAGCTTTTTCATTGAAAAATGGGGTGAGCATTCGGTTGTCGACGCGGGTGTCATCCCCGCAACCAAAGTGGATACGGCGTCCATCAGGCTGCCGCAGCTGTTTATTGACCTGCTGGATGAACTGGGTAAAGCCCGTAAAGTAACGCTGTATCTGGATACCCAAATGAAGCCGGGCGCTTCCGGCATACACATTAACCAGGTCCAGGCCCTGTTTGGTAAAGCGGTAACACCGGAGGAATTCATCAGGAAGCAGGATGAGGCGCTAAAAGCGGATAAGTAGCAAAACGAATAGCAGGGTAAGGAGACGCCGGGGAATGATCTCTGGTGTCTTTTTTGTACCCTCAAGGCAACTGAATCTAAAAATAGTGGAAGTTTTCCCAATCGCAGGCTCCTTATGGGGAAGTGTGATCAGCTATATAATCATGTATGCGGTTACATAAACCGCAGGCTCAAACAAAAAGGGGAGGCAAAGTATGAAAAGGTTGAAACGTGTGTTTACAGGGATTTCTGCACTGCTGGTGATGTCAACTGCACTTGCAGCGTGCGGCGGCAACTCCAATTCTGGCTCAAACTCTTCCGGTTCTGAAGCAAGCCCGGCAGCATCAGCTGCTGCATCCGAGGCTCCGGCCAAAGGCGGCGGCGAAAAGGTAACGATCAATCTCTGGAGCTTCACCGATGAGATTCCGAACATGACTAAGAAGTACCTGGAGATCCATCCCGATGCCAATGTGGAATTCAAAACGACGGTAATTGCAACGACCGATGGCGCTTATCAGCCTGCGCTTGACCAGGCCCTTGCGGCCGGAGGGAAAGATGCACCGGATATTTTTGCAGCTGAAGCGGCCTTCGTCCTCAAATATACGCAAGGTGACGCTTCCGGCTATGCAGCTAACTATGCGGATCTCGGGCTTGATGATCAAATGGTTAAGGATGCGGGCATTGCCCAATATTCGATTGATATCGGCAGCAAGGACGGCCAGCTGAAGGGCCTTGGCTACCAGGCGACAGGCGGAGCTTTTATCTACCGGCGCTCGATTGCCAAGGATGTATTTGGAACCGATGATCCGGCGACGATCAAAAGTGAAGTGGGACCCGGCTGGGAAAAGTTCTATGAAGCCGCTGCGAAGCTGAAGGCCAAAGGCTACGGCATCGTTTCCGGTGACGGGGATATCTGGCACGCCATCGAAAACAGCTCTGAAAAAGGCTGGATTGTCGACGGCAAGCTGCATATTGATCCGAAGCGCGAGGAGTTCCTCGATCTCTCCAAGAAGCTGAAGGATAGCGGCTACCACAACGATACGACAGACTGGACAGAAGCCTGGTATGCGGATATGTCCGGCGCCGGCGCGCAGCCTGTCTTCGGATTCTTTGGTCCGGCCTGGCTGATTAACTACGTAATGAACGGGCAGGTGAAAGATACAAACGGCGACTGGGCCGTTACCGAATCACCGACCGGCTTCTTCTGGGGCGGCACCTGGCTGCTTGCCAGCCAGGAAGCTGCCAAGGACGACGCCAAGAAGCAGGCTGTGGCAGACTTTATCAAATGGGTAACCCTCGACACCTCCGAAACAGGCCTGCAGTATTACTGGGCTAACGGAACGATGAAAGAGGGCGAGCAGGGTACCAAGGACAGCGTGGCTTCCTCTGTGGTAATGGCGAAATCCAACGGCGAAGTGCCGCTGCTCGGCGGGCAGAACATGTTCGACGTGTTTGTTCCGGCCAACGCCAACGCATCAGGCAAGAACCTGACCCAGTACGACGAAACGATTAACCGGCTGTGGCGCGATCAGGTGCGTGAATATACTGCCGGGAACAAAGACCGCGATAAAGCGATCGCAACGTTCAAGCAGCAGGTCAAGGACCAGCTTGGCATCGACAGCGAATAAGAAGACAAGTAGAAATGGAAGGGGCGGGAACTCATTCCGTCCCTTCATATAACAAGGGGTGAGATCATGCGCCGCAAAGGTGTGAATTACGCAAAATTCGGCTACATCTTCACGTTTCCGTTTGTCCTGGCCTTTCTGATTTTTTCGTTATATCCCATTCTTTACACCGCAGTCATCGGCTTTACAGATATGCAGGGGCTGATACCCAAACCGATTCATATACTGGATAACCCTTTTCAAAACTTTAAGGATTTGCTGTTCGACAACGTTTCCTTCAGGAAATCCCTGATCAACACCGGACTGCTCTGGATCGTCAACTTTATCCCTCAGATTGCTCTTGCGCTTTTGCTCACGGCATGGTTCACGAACAAGCGCCTCAACATAAAGGGACAAGGAGCATTTAAAGTGCTGCTGTACATGCCCAATATCATTACAGCGGGTACGATTGCTGTATTGTTCAGCACTTTGTTTGCCTATCCGATGGGTCCCATGAACAGCCTGTTTGAACTGATGGGCTGGTCTGATGCTCCAATCTTCTTCCTGCAGGACAAGACAACCGCGCGCGGTATCGTGGCGTTCATCCAGTTCTGGATGTGGTACGGCAACACCATGATTATTCTGGTCGCAGGCGTTATGGGCATTAACCCCGCTCTCTTCGAGTCTGCGGCGATTGACGGTGCGAACGGCTTCCAGACCTTTTTCCGGATTACGCTTCCGAGTCTGCGCACCATTCTCCTGTTTACACTCATTACCTCGATGATCGGCGGTCTGACGATGTTCGATATCCCGCAGCTGTTCCTGGCAGGCGGACCGGATGACTCTACGCTTACCACGTCCATGTTCATCTACGGGCAGGCGTTCAAGGGAAGCTATATGTATAACCGTGCTGCGGCGGCAAGCATGATTATGTTTGTGATTGCGGCCATTTTATCTGGCCTTGTGTTCTATCTGATGCGTGACCGCGATGCGCAGAAATTGAAGAAAGCGGAAAAAAATTACCGGAAATCAGCCAAAGCAGCAGCTGTGAGGGAGGTATAGCATATGGACCATAATCATTCAAGCGGAGCCGTTACCCGGAAGATCAACAAGACGATTATTTATGTGGTCTGCATCTTTTTGGCGGTGCTCAGCATCCTCCCGTTCTGGATCATGTTCGTTAACGCTACCCGGTCAACAGCGGAAATTCAGAGCGGCCTGTCCCTGCTTCCGTCCAGCCATATGATGAGCAATCTGCGGGTGCTGCTGGATAAGAGCTTTGATCCGGTGCAGGGGTTCCTGAATTCCTTTATCATCTCCAGTTCCGCAACCATCCTGACCGTGTACTTCTCGTCGCTTGCAGCGTACGGGCTTGTCACCTATGACTGGAAGCTGCGCAAGCCGTTCTTTACCTTTATCCTGTGCGTGATGATGATTCCTTCCCAGGCGAGTGCGATCGGGTTCTATCAGTTTATGTATAAAATCCACTGGACCAACAGCTTCCTTCCGCTGATCCTGCCTGCAATTGCCGCACCGGCGGTGGTGTTCTTCATGCGCCAGTATCTGCTCGCAACGCTGTCGCTGGAGATCGTAGAAGCTGCCCGCGTCGACGGTTCCGGTGAATTCAAAACCTTTAACCGGATCATTCTGCCGCTGATGATGCCGGCGGTAGCGACCCAGGCGATCTTTGCTTTTGTGGCCAACTGGAACAACCTGTTCATGCCGCTCATTCTCCTGACCCAGAAGGAAAAATATACGATGCCGGTCATGGTAAGCTTACTGCGCGGTGATATTTACAAAACGGAGTTTGGCTCAATCTATATGGGCTTGGCGCTGACGGCTCTGCCGCTGTTTGTGGTGTACTTCCTGTTATCGCGGTATATCATAGCGGGTGTGGCGCTGGGAGGCGTAAAGGAATAACCAAGAAGATAGAAGATAGAAGATAGAAGATAGAAGAGACCGGCTTTTTTGCTTTCGAGCCCTGTTGGAGGTCACTCAACAGGGCTTTTGGGTGCCCATAGAGGTTAAGTGGATTTTTGCTACTTAATTTAGTATTTTTTTGAATTTTGCTAGCATTAGGTGGAAAAACGTCACTTATTTCAAGCTAAAACCCCGGTTGGTGATGAAAACGTCTGATCTAAGTAGCATTTTTCCAACTAATATCCCCTCACGGCAGTTAGCAGAGAAAATAGATAGCGATTTTCCACTTAGTTGCTGCTACTGGCGAGGCGATCCTGCAACTTGAGCAGACGTTGTGCCCCGCAGCCCCGGCAGCTGCACTCGGCACTCCGGCATCCCAGCCCCCGCAGCTTCGCAGTCCCTCGACACCCCAGCCCCCAGCCCCCGCAGCTTCGCAGTCCCTCGACACCCCAGCCCCCAGCCCCCGCAGCTTCACAGTCCCTCGACACCCCGGCATCCCCCCCCGCAGCTTCGCAGTCCCTCGGCACCCCGGCATCCCCCCCCCCCCGCAGCACCCCAGTCCCTTAGCACTCCAGTAACCCAACCCCTCAGCACCCTAGCAGCCCCAGTATCCTTTCAACGGTTCTGCTTCCTATACTGCAGCGGCGAGCGTTTGGCGATTGCCTTAAACACGCGGCCGAAGTGTGCGATGCTGTCGAAGCCGGTGTCCTCGGCGATCCTTGTAACGGAGTCACTGCTCTCCCGCAGCCGCCGCTGGGCTTCCTGGACACGGATCGTGTTCAGATACTCAATGATCGTGAAGCCGGTCGTCTGCTTGAACAGGCGGCACAGGTACGGAACACTGAGGTAAAACCGTTCCGACAGCTCCTCAAGCGTAACGGCACCAGTGTAGCGGGCCTGAAGATACTCGATAATCTCATATACCTTGCGCTGCTTCTCGTCATTGGCCGGGGCGATTGCGGCCTGAGCGCTTTCGCGGATACGGTTCATTTCAATCAGGAACTGGATCAGCAGCGTCTGCAGGTAGAGGCTCTGATGGCCCCGCGGCTCCTGCTGCTCCTTCAGCATCGCGAACAGCAGGTTCTCAACGGTGCCCTGTTCGTGCGCATCCGGCCGCAGCAGCAGGCACTGCTCACTGAAGAAGGGAAGCGTAAGGCCATTGCCGCCAAGCATCCCCTGCAGAAATTCCCGGCGGAAGTTGATCAAGATGCGCTCATGGCGTACCGTGCCCTTGGCCATCGTCCGGTGCAGCTCATTGCGGTTAATGAAGATCAGATCGCCCTTGCGCAGGGAATAGACCAGATTGTTGATGTAGTAGCTGCGCTCCCCTGCCAGCAGATAGTAAATTTCATAGGTCTCATGAAAATGGTCGGTGTCCATGCTGAAGGCGCCGGCCCTTTTCACCTGCTCTACACAAAACAAAAATTCCTGCTTCTCCTCCTGCACTTTGCCCACTCCTACGTTAAGGATAAAATATGCATAAAAAAGTTCATTTTCAGCAAAAACCGTTTAGAAATGAATATATTTTACACTATACAATATACGTAGTAAACGCATTCAAAACAATAGCGATGGAGTGATAACAGTGGGAAGCAAGAAATACGCTTTTGTGGGCACGGGCGGCCGGGCCGAATTCTTTTACGGGGAGATTACAACGAATTACCGGGAGACCGCAGAGATCGTGGGCTTGTGTGATGTCAACGGGGCGAGAATGGCTTACGTGAATACACTGCTGACCGACAAATACAATTACCATGCGGTTCCAACGTATAAGGCCCATGAGTTTGATAAAATGATCGAAGAGACGAAGCCTGATACCGTGATCGTAACCAGTGTTGACCGCACGCATCACCGTTATATAGTCCGGGCCATGGAGCTGGGCTGCGATGTGATTTCCGAGAAGCCGATGACAACGGATGTAGAGAAGTGCAAGGAGATTCTTGATGCAATCGAACGCACTGGCAAAAAGCTGCGCGTAACCTTCAACTACCGCTATGCGCCGCACAACACCAAAATCCGCGAGCTGCTGATGGACGGGGCGATCGGCGAGGTGCTGTCCGTCAACTTTGAATGGCTGCTCAACACGCAGCATGGGGCGGACTATTTCCGCAGATGGCACCGCGACAAGCGCAACAGCGGAGGGCTGCTGGTCCACAAATCGACGCATCACTTTGACCTGATGAATTTCTGGCTCGGCTCGCAGCCGGATACGGTATTTGCGATGGGCGATCTGCGTTTCTACGGGCGGGAAAATGCCGAGAAGCGCGGAGTTACCGAGTTCTACCAGCGGGTGCACGGGAGCAAGGCGGCAGAGAACGACCCGTTCGCCCTGCATCTCAAGGACAATGAGCAGCTGAAAAAGATGTATCTGGATACCGAGCACGAGGACGGGTACCTGCGCGACCAGAGCGTTTTTGGCGATAATATCAGCATTGAGGACACCATGGGCGTTATGGTCAAATACAAGAACAAGACAATCATGAACTATTCCCTGAATGCCTACCTGCCGTGGGAGGGCTTCAATATTGTATTTAACGGCACCAAAGGCCGGATGGAGGTCAAGGTTGTGGAGCAATCCTACGTCAATGCCGGAGGCGGCAAGGATCAGGAGGGTGCGGTAAAAAACAAGCAGATTACGGTCTTTCCGCAGTTTGCTGCCCCGTATGAGGTGGAGATTGAGGAAGGCGTAGGCGGACACGGCGGCGGGGACCCGGTGATGCTGCGCGATATTTTCGAGCGTCCGGCGGATGACCGGTTTAACCGGGCAGCCTCGCACATTGACGGTGCCCAGTCGATTCTGACCGGCATTGCCGCCAACCAGTCGATTGCCACCGGTCTGCCGGTCAAAGTGGATCAGCTGCTCAAGCTGTAACCTGCGTTGTTAAAAGAATAATGTACTGGAGGCCGTCCTGAGCCGGGGCGGTCTCTTTGTGCGGCTGCCTGCTGCTATAATAAGGATTTAAAAGAATGGCGGATGACATCCCCGCGGCTGATGATGCCGACAAGCACATTGTTGCGTTCAACCGGAACCTTTTTAATCTGTTTTTTGCCCAGGACTGCAGCGATCCGTTCAATATCTTCATCCCAGGGTACCGTGGTGACCTTCTTCTTGGCGATGGACATGACGTTGAGGTTCAGCAGCCGCCGGGTCCGCTCCTCGAATTCATCCTCGTCGCCTTTAATCACATTGATCTGAAAAAAGGAATCGACGATCAGATCATCGTGCTTCCCGATATACCGCATGATGTCCCCGTCGCTGATGTAGGCAACAATTTCGTTCCGGTCGTTGATGACCGGCATGCCGCTGATCCGGTGCTCCAGGCATTTCTCGATAAAAGTCCGCACGGTATCGTATTCCTTCACCTTGTACACCTGCCGAATCATGATTTCATGAGCTTTCATGAGGTTCCCCCACCTGTGAATGGACTAGCTTTTGCTGAAATAACTTGTATAATGAAACTATATACTTGTATTATACAAGCTGCGAATTTGAAGTCAATAAATATCGGAATATGCAGGAAAGAGAGGCTGCTGCACATTATGGAACGAAGCCCGCTAGAAGCAATTGAACTGGAAATGACCATTCTCAGCCGCCGGCTGACCTCCATCAGCACTTATAAAAAGTATGGGATTCTTGATCATTCGGCCTATCTGCTGCTTCACCAGATCGCCTCGCACGGCTCCGCCGGCGTGAAGGCCCTGGCCGATGAATTCCACCTGGATATTTCAACAATCAGCCGCCAGGCTTCTGCCCTGGAGCAAAAAGGCTACGTATACCGGGTTCCCGATCCGCAGGACGGCAGAGCGTACACGCTGCAGATGACTGAGCTGGGAGCGGAGACGCTGAAAAGTGATACAGAAGTACGCAGGGACAAATTCTCGCAGCTGCTGCAGGACTTTAGTGAAGCGGAGCGTGAGCAGCTGGGGCAGCTGCTGCAGAAGCTGAATGATGCTGTTTTTCGGGCTATGTAACGACGGGACTGACTATACAATATACGGAGGTATCTTATGGATTCCCAGAATCATCAGGAAGAGCAGCTGCTGAAGGTATTTGAGAATATCAGAAGTTTAACGAACCGTACGAACTGGAATGATCCGCTTCCCTACGGTGAATTTCTGATGATGTTCATGATCGATGTGATGATGAAAAAAGAGGAGGCCCGGCCGGATTCGCCGGAGTGCCGCGGCATTATGGTTTCCCGGTTAAGCGAGCTGCTGCAGATCAGCAGGCCGACCGCTTCACAGACCATCAGTGCGCTGGAGGAAAAGGGCTTTATCCGGCGGACGGTTTCCCCAGCCGACCGGAGAGCCGTATATATCAGCCTTACCGGTGAGGGGCAGGCAGTATTCCGGGAGCGGATGGCCCGTTACTCAGGCATCCTGAATGAAATCATTAATAAGGTGGGCCGGGAAGAGGTTGACCAGCTGCTCGCCACCTGTGACCGGCTGCGTAATGTGGTGGAGGAAGTAAGACAGCGTTATACGGTTGGCCAGCAGCCGGAAGGCCGGAAGCAGACTGCAGGAACATTGTAACGGCGAAAACAGCAGATATCCCATTGAACCTTGCAGGAGGGTGATAATCTCCGCGGGGTTTTTTTGGCATAGAGGGAAAAATGGCTGTCCCCGCGGCATTTGCCCCCTGTAAACCGGGAATGCTGTACGCCGGGGACCGCAGATGTACCTGTTCAAGCCGGGCGTCTGCCCCTATGCTTTTCTCGTGCAACAAAAATGGAAGCGCTTCATAAACCGCGAGGGGAGCTGGGAACATTTGAAGTCTTTGGCTAAAAGGATCGGGGTCAGTCTGCTGCTCTGCATGGTGGTAGCTGTACAGGCCGGAGCGGCGGGAATCACAGGGAATGTGGCGGAAGCGGCGGACAAGGCGCTGGCCCAGAAGCCGTATATGGGCTGGAGCAGCTACAGCATGCAGGTGTACGAACCATCCGGCAACTGGATATCGGCAGAACGCATCAAGGAGCAGTCTGATGCCATGCACGAGAAGCTGCAGGACTACGGCTATGAATATATCAATATTGATGCAGGCTGGAACGGCGGCATGGATGAATACGGCCGGCCTATACCTAACGCAGAACGCTATCCGGACGGGTTCCAGGAGGTTATCGACTATGTGCATAACAACGGCCAAAAGATCGGGATTTATCTGATTCCGGGTGTATCAATCGACGCCTATAACCAGAATCTCGAAATTTACGGCACCAACGGGGAGTGCAGGATACAGGACATCACCTATAAGCCGCTGACGGTGATGGACTACTGGAACTCTTATACTTACAAAATTGATTTCAGCAATCCCTGTGCCCAAAAGTATGTGGACTCGATCGCCGATCTTCTCGGCGAATGGGGCATCGACTTCGTGAAGTTCGACAGTGTTACTCCAGGCTCGGGCATTAATAATCTAAGCCGCGATGCGCGCGGGGATGTGGAGGCCTGGTCCAAGGCGCTGGACCGGCATGATATCTGGTTTGAGCTGTCATGGGCGCTTGACCACAACTACGCGGACTTCTGGAAGCAGTATGCCAACGGCTGGCGGATCCATTGGGATGTGGAGTCCTATGACAGCAGTGTCGGGCTGACCCAGTGGGCCAATATCGCCCGCCTGTTCCCTGAGGCCGCGATCTGGTGGAGGGAGGCCGGCCCCGGGGGCTGGAATGATTTTGATTCCCTCAATGTCGGCAACGGTGCGATGGACGGACTTACGCGGGATGAGCGGCAGACAGCCATGACCTTCTGGGCAGTCTCGGCGGCCCAGCTCTATATCGGCAATGATATGACCCGGCTGGATGATTACGGAATGCAGCTGCTGACTAATGAGGAGGTCATCGCCGTCAATCAGGCCGGGCATCCAGCGCATCCGGTGTCGATGAACAGCCAGCAGCAGGTGTGGTATGCCAATAACGGTGACGGGACATATAATGTGGCCCTGTTCAATCTCGGCAGCCGCAGCGTTGCTGTGGATGTGAACTGGAGTGACATCGGCCTGGAGGGGCCGGCTTCTGTGCGCGATCTGTGGAGCCGCAGCGAGCTGGGGACATTCGGTACCGGCTTCAGCAGCGGACCGCTGGAGCCGCATGCCTCAAGGCTGCTCAAGGTTACGGCCAAGAGCGGGACATCCATTGTCAATGATGATGATACGAATGTCCGCTATACCGGCTCCTGGAAACGGAACGGCGGCAAGGAGCAGACTCCTGCTTCACAGGACATTGCTGTAAAGATCGCTGAATCAGCGCAGCCTCCCGGCGGCGGAAATCCAACTGAACCCGGCGGCGGGACAGTCACGCAAGCGGTCTATATCAATGACAGCGACAGCGGCATTGTCTACAGCGGAGCCTGGTCCTCACAGTCGGGCAGACCCCACGGGGATTACCGGGGAGATGTGCACTACACCGAGACGGACGGTGATTATTTTGAATACACCTTCAAGGGAACAGGCATCGACCTGCTGACGGAGAAGGATTCCTCGCAGGGGGATATTCTGGTCTATCTGGACGATGAAGCCAGCCCGCAGACAGTAAGCACTTATACGCCAGGGGCCAAGGAAGCCCAGCAGGTTGTCTACAGTGTCTCGGGTCTTGCCGATGAAGAGCATACGCTGAAGGTAGTGAAGGGCTCAGGCCAATACATGCTGCTGGATGCGCTGCGAATCAGCGTCAGCGGGCTGCTTGAACCGGCGTCAGCCGAATTTGATAAAGCGCCGGGCAAACAGGCGGATGTGACCGTTAGCCTTCCGGCGGGCAGTGATCCGCTGCTGGAGGTCCGAAACGGGACAGCGGTTCTGGCAAAAGGAGGAGACTATACAGTAAGCGGGGACGGGGTCACCATCCGTAAAGATTATCTGTATGATCTTCCTTCAGGCAAAACGGAGCTGACCTTCTTGTTCGATGGAGGAGCGAGCGCTGTGCTTGAGATAAGCATCACTGGCTCCGCGATGGTCCGCTATTCGCTCATAAATAATGATGATCCGGCGATTGTTTACAACGGCTCCTGGTCACGCAGCACCGGCCGGGGGATGGGCGATTACAAGGATGATGTGCAGTACGCCGAGCAGAACGGCGACTCCTTCGAATATACCTTCAGCGGTACGGGCATCCAGCTGTATACCGAGAAAGACGCCTCCCAGGGCGACATGGATATTTATGTCGACGGAGAATTTAAGGGGACGGTCAGTGCCTACAATAACGGCCGCCTGGCACAGCAGAACTTGTACAGCATTACAGGATTGCCGGAAGGGCTTCATACCCTGAAGGCGGTGAAGAAATCAGGCAGCTTCATGCTGCTGGATATGCTGAAGGTGGAAATTCCCGATCTGATCAATCCGGTGGAGGCTGTCTTCGACAAAGCTGCGCCAGCCGGACTTGAGGTAAAGCTGCTGCGCCAGCCTTCCCTGTTCGGCGGCATCAGACAGGGCGCTTATACACTGGCTGAAGGGACAGATTATACACTTACAGGCGATACGGTAACAGTGAAGCAGGAGTATCTGGCTGCACAGCCGGATGGCACGCTGCAGCTGACGTTTGCTTTTAATGGTGATTACCTGAACGATGTCCACTATACGGAAGCCGACGGGGATTATCTGGAGTATACATTCAGCGGCACCGGCATTTCCATGAGCGGACCCAAGGGCCCTGAACTGGGCGACATGGATATCTATCTGGACGGTGAGTTTATCCGGACAGTGAGTGCTTACAGCAGTGAACGGCAGGTGCTGCAAAATCTTTTCAGCCAGACGGGCCTAAGCCCGGGGGTCCATGTACTGAAGGCGGTTAAAGCCTCAGGCAGCCTGATGCTCAGCGACCAGCTCAGCTATACTGTCGGCGGCGGAACCGGCGGGCCTACAGACCCGGGCGGGCAGCCTACGCCTGCGCCGTCTGCTACAGCAACTCCGGCGCCGACAGTAACTCCGTCACCCGTGACGGCTATTCCGGGCGGGGTCCCGGAAGCACCGGTCTCACTGGCGGCATCGCCTTCCGCATCCCCAGTGCCAAGCGCGTCACCCGCGGCAGATCAGGATGCCGTGAAGCAGCATAAAGCCTATATCAGCGGCTATCCTGACGGATTATTTAAGCCGGAGCAGAAGATTACGCGGGCGGAGATGGCAGCGCTGCTGGTTAAGGCATCCGGCCGTGAAGGCGGGGGAGCAGCACAAGCCTTCACTGATGTAAAAGCCGGCCACTGGGCAGCAGAGTCCATAGCTGGTGCATCCGCTATGGGACTGATGAACGGTTATCCGGACGGCAGCTTTAAACCGGACCGCCAGATTACCCGGGCGGAATTCGCCAGCCTGATCGTGCTGCTCGGGAATCTTACTGCAGCGCCAGGAGCCGGATATAGCGATGTCAGCGCCGGTTACTGGGCTGAATCCGCTATCCGGCAGGCGCAGGGAGCCGGCATTCTGAAAGGCTATGCCGACGGGACCTTCCGTCCCGGCCAGGAGGTGACCCGCGCTGAAGCAGTAACGGCCGTGAACAGGGCACTCGGCAGAGGCCCGTTGTCCGGCGCGGCAGTCTCCCCTTGGAGCGATGTGCCGCTGACGCACTGGGCCTTCGGGGATATTCTGGAGGCTTCGATGGATCACGCCTACACGGAAAAGAGCGGGGGCGGTGAGGAGCTGGGCGAATAATGCTTTTAATTGGCACAGTTAAGCACCGGCATGAGAAAAAATGCAAGGAATAAGCGTAAAGGAGCCGGTAGCGGCTCCTTTTTTCGCCGGGCAGCCAATGCCCGGAAAGCCGGAGAATTCCGGCATTGTGCTGCAGAAGCTGCAATAGAATAGGCTACGGATAGGTTAACCTTTGGATGGTCAAATGCCGATCCAAAGAGGTCAGCGCCTGACAGGGGACTTGACTGCCGGGCAAATTCTTTTAAGCTTATATAATGATAGCGCTAACAATCGGGAGGGGAATGAACTCATGCTCAAGTACTCCAAGATATTCCGCAGATTTCTGATCTCTTATATGGTGATTCTGATCATTCCCGGCATCGGCGGTTATATGTCTTACCGTACCTCCATTTCCGTAACGGAATCCATCTCCATTGAGAACAGCGTAATTCAGCTGCAGAAGAGCCAGGAGCTGCTGGAGCGCCGGATGGCTGAGGTGGAGGGGCTGACCCGGCAGCTGGCGATCAATCCGGAGCTGAACGTGCTGCTGAATGAAAGAAGCGGGGAAAAGAATGTCTACGGCATATGGAGAACGATGCGCAATGTGCTCACCTTCGGACAGACCAATGATTTTTTGCAGGATTATTATATTTATCTCGCCAACTATGATCTGGTGCTGACCTCAGGCTCCTCCTACCGTCCGGAGCATTATTATGAAATCTATCATTATAATGAGCTGCCGCTCGAACAGTGGCGGACGGAAGTGCTCCAGAAAACACACCGCAGTGAAATCAGGCCGCTTAGCGCCTTTGTCAGCAAAGGTATGCAGACCTCGGTCATTACCTATATGCAGTCGCTGCCGCTCGACAGCTTCAACGATTCGTCACCTGCCGTAGTGGTTGTTATGATTGACGAAAAAATTATTGCCAGTCTCCTCTCCGGCCTGACTGAACGCTACGGGGGCTGGGTCCATATCAGCGATGCGCAGGGCAGGACGATTGTGCTGCAGGGGCAGGATGAACCTTATATGGAGGAGCTGCATGCCGACGCTTCATTCGATCCCGGCAGGGTCAGTCAGTTCTACCGGAACGATCTGGTCATTACGACCGCTTCAGATACGAACGGCTGGGTGTATCAGGCCGGAATTCCCCGCAGCAGCCTGATGGAGAATGCCAACAGGATCAAGTATACGTCCTGGCTGATTACCGGAGGTACACTGTTCCTCGGCCTGCTGGCCGGACTGGTGCTGGCTTACCGCAACAGTGCTCCGATCAACCGGCTGCTCAGCGTGATGAAGGAGCAGTTCGGCAAGGAGGAAACGGCAGAACAGAGCGAGTTCGATTTCCTGAGCGGAAATATCGCCGATATGATTTCCAAGAACAGGCTGCTGGAAAGCGAGCTTACACGCCAGCTTCCGCTGGTGCGGGACGCTTTTGTCAAGCGGCTGATTGCCGGAGAGTTCGAGTCGCGGGAAGAAATCGCCTCTGCAGCCGCCCAGGCCGATATCGGCCTTGATCAGGGAGCCGGTTATGCCGGAGTGATCCTGATCAGCGGCTACAACGGCATGGATAGTGTGGAAATCCTGAATGAGCTGAACGCGGCCAGGCTGCTGGTGAAGCAGGCGTTTGGATCGATGGCCGGAAGCCTGCCGGTAACGGATCTGGGCTCGGATAAAATCGTCGTCCTGTTCTTTGCGCAGACCGGTGAGGATGGGCCTGTACCGGAGCAGGAAGCCCGTATTACGGGCATTATGGAGAATCTGGCCCAGTTCGTCCTGAAAGAGTACCGGATCTCCATCCAGTCCGGCTTCGGGGGTTACTTCTCGGCGGCTACGGAGGTCAGCGGTTCATTTGAACAGGCTAAGCAGGCACTGGAGTATGCGGTCTATACGAACAATAAAGGTATCCTCTGGGCGCATGAAGCACAGCTTGAGAACAGCAGCAGCACTTATTATTATCCGCTCGATACCGAGCAGCGGCTGATCAGTACACTGCGGGCCGGAGAGCTGGCGGAGGCGGTGCGGATTCTCGACGGAGCCTTTGAGCAGAACCTGGGCGGGCGTGAGCTGTCCGTCGAGATGAAGCACCAGCTGATCGGGGAGATGAAGGGAACCTTCCTCAAGCTGCTGGATCAGAAGGCTTTTATGGAATCGCCGGTCTTCGAGGGGGCTAAACGGCGGATCATTGACATCAGCTCTGCGGAGCCGCCGGACATGATCAGAACCGAATTCCAGGCGGTTATGGAAGAGCTGTGCGGTTACATTGCCAATAAGAAAAAAGCGGCCCATACCCAGATCGTCAAGCAGATGTATCAGTATACCGAGGAAATGTACGCCGATTCCGAGCTGACCCTCTACCGGGTGGCAGAGCATGTGGAGCGGCCGGAAAAATACATCTCCCAGCTGTTCAAGGAGGTGACCGGGGTCAATTACTCCGATCATCTGGTGAAGGTAAGAATGGACCGGGCAGCGGTATTGCTCAGGGACAGCCGTTATACCGTCGATGAAATAGCTGCCCTGGTGGGCTATAACAGCTCACACTCCTTCCGCAGAGCCTTCAAGCGCTTAACGGGAATCTCACCGAGTACCTACCGGCAATCGGGTGCTGAATAGAGGCCGGCTCCGCTCAGGCTTTAATATGGATTAGGCTTACGGTTGCATCATCCGGTAGGGAGGGTGCAGCCGTTCTATTCTGCCGGAATAATATGAATCCGCTTACAAAATGCTGGAATAGAGGCCGTACCAGGAAGTACTGCCCCCTGCAAACAGGGTGAAATGTACGCAAAATACGGAAGTGTACCTGTTCAGGGACGGCGGTTATCCTCTATGATCAACTCGTGTAGAAAGCGCTATCACACAAAAGTCACAAAACAAAGCGTAAGCTTCCGAGGCGAGTTTTGTACGAAGCTATCCTTTGAAGTAAATGCTCACAAAACAAAGCCTATGCTTCCGAGGCGAGTTTTGTACGAAGCTATCCTTTGAAGTAAATGCTCACAAAACAAAGCCTATGCTTCCGAAGCGAGTTTTGTACGAAGCTAATCACTGAAGTATACGCTCACAAAACTTTTAGGGGGAGATCAACCTGCAAAAAGATATAGCCCTGCGCAGCCGGACAGTGCCCCGCAGCAAAGGCCGGGCCAGACTGCAGGCTGCCGGGAAAAAGATAGTAAAGCACTGGCAGCTGCATCTGCTGGTCATCCCGCCGCTGCTGTTCTTTCTTATTTTCAAATATTATCCGATGGCGAACGCCGTCCTGGCCTTCAAGGACTACAACGTTATTAAGGGAATCTGGGGCAGCCCCTGGGTCGGGCTCAAGCATTTCCGGCTGTTTTTTGAAAATCCGATGTTCTGGACACTGGTCAAAAATACGCTGCTGCTCAGCGGCTACCTGCTGCTGGCCGGGTTCCCGATCCCGATTCTGCTGGCTCTGATGATCAACGAAATCCGCGGCGGCCGGTTCAAGCGGTTCGTCCAGCTGGTCTCGTTCGCACCCTATTTTATATCCACAGTGGTTATGGTGTCGATTATTATGCTGTTCCTGGCACCGCGTCTGGGCTTTGCCAATATTGCGCTCAACTTCTTCGGGCTGGAATCGGTGAATTTCCTGGGCGAACCCGGGATGTTCCGCTCGATTTATGTATGGTCCGATATCTGGCAGACGGCCGGTTACAGTGCAGTAATCTATCTGGCGGCACTTGCGGGCATCGACCCGACGCTCTACGAGGCAGCCAGGGTGGACGGCGCTTCACGGTTTCAAAAAATCCGCCACGTGGACCTGCCCGGCATTGTGCCGACGATTGTCATTATTCTGATTCTGAATGTGGGCAATGTGATGGCGATCGGCTTTGAAAAGGTCTATCTGCTGCAAAATCCGCTCAATATCGTCAACTCGGAGATCATTGCCACGTACGTCTACGGGATCGGCCTGCTGAATGCCAACTACAGCTTCGCCACCGCAGTCGGCCTGTTCAATTCACTGATTAATCTGGTGTTGCTGGTAACCGTCAACGGGCTTGCCAAGCGGATCACCAGCAACAGTATCTGGTAGGAGAGGAGTTTGTTGTATGGCCGCTTCGTCCGCAGCTTCCCGCAAAATCAGAGAATCCGCCGGAGACCGGATCTTTCTGGCCGCAGTGTACACGGTGCTTATACTAGTGGTAATCGCTGTGCTGTATCCGCTTATTTTTATTATCAGCAGCTCAATCAGCTCTCCGGCAGCCGTCACCTCAGGCAAAGTCTGGCTCTGGCCGGTCGATATTTCCTTCAAGGGCTTCAGGGTGCTGTTCAATACGCCCGAGATTATCAGCGGGTATGGCAACTCTATTTTTTATACGGCGGCCGGTACGCTGATCAGTGTGACCCTGACCATTATGATCGCTTATCCGCTGTCGCGCAGAACTTTTTTTGGACGCAATACGTTAATGATGATTATTACCTTCACTATGATCTTCAGCGGCGGGCTGATTCCCACCTATATGGTGGTAAAAGAGATGCATCTGATTGACACCCGCTGGGCGCTGCTCATTCCGAATGCCATCTGGGTCTGGCAGGTGATCATTGCCCGCTCCTTCTTCCAGGCCTCGATTCCCGAGGAGCTGCTGGAGGCCAGCGAGATTGACGGGTGCAGTGATATGCGGTTTATTCTCAGTGTGGTGCTGCCCCTGTCGAAGCCGATTCTGGCGGTGCTGGTGCTGATGTATGCGGTAGGGCAGTGGAACGCTTATTTTGATGCCCTGATCTACCTGAAATCGGCCAATTTGTTTCCGCTGCAGCTGGTGCTGCGCAGTATTATCATCCAGAACAACAGTGCCGGGAATATGGATGCAATAGCGATGGTGGAGCGCCAGCAGATGGCAGAGCTACTGAAATATGCGCTGATCGTCGTCGCCACCTTGCCTGTGCTGGTCATTTATCCTTTTGTACAGCGGTATTTCGTACAGGGAATGCTGGTCGGCTCAGTCAAGGGCTGAGGCAACATGCCTGCGGCAAGGGGGTGAGGCTTTTACCGGTATATCAGCACTATTCTTTTCCGCCTTGTCCAACAATAAAAAGGGAGTTGATCGGCTTTGAGAAAAGGTCTGTTGAGTTTCGTAATGCTGGCTACCGTATTTGCGGCGGTGCTCAGCGGCTGTTCGGGCAATAACAATACAGAAAGCCCGTCCGCTACATCGTCCGGCAGCAGTAATAATGCAGGGAGTGCTTCGCAGCCCGTAGAGGTCAGCGTGTTCGCCGTCCAGGAGTCAGGTATCGATATCCCGACCAATAAATTCACCACCTTCATTCAGGACAAATTCAATATCAAGTTTGACTGGCAGATCAATCCGTCCGACGGCGCCAAGGAGAAACGCCAGATTTCCCTCGCGAGCGGAGATTATCCCGATGCCTATCTGCTTACCGCCTACATTGATGAGTTCTCCCAGGGCGATGTGCTGAAATACGGGCAGCAGGGTGTGCTGATTCCGCTGAATGATCTGATCGAGCAGTATGCACCCAACATCAAGGCTGCCATGGAAAAGACACCGGCGATGAAGTCGCTGATTACTGCGCCTGACGGCAATATTTACGGGCTGGGGGCGTATGCCGAATGCTTCCACTGCTCCTACCCGAACAAAATGTGGATCAATACGGAATGGCTGAAGAAGCTGAATCTGGATGCGCCGAAGACAACAGAGGAATTCAAGCAGATGCTGGAGGCCTTCAAAACTCAGGACCCGAACGGCAACGGCAAGGCCGATGAAGTGCCGCTGAGCGGATCAACCGAAGACTTCGGCGTACGAATTATCCCTTATCTGATGAATAGCTTCGTCTATGACGATGACCGTAATTACCTGAATTTGACGGACGGCAAGGTGGAGTCCGCAGCGATTAAGCCGGAGTGGAAGGAAGGCCTGACCTATATCAAATCGTTGTATGATGCCGGCCTGATTGATCCGGGAGCCTTCACCCAGAATGCGGAGGCCTTCAAAAAAATCGGTGAAAATGCCGAGGCCGAAATCCTCGGCGCAGGCGCAGGCATGCATCCGGCGATCTTCGTTAACATCGATGCAGGCAATACCCGTTCGGCGCATTACAATCCGCTGGCTCCGCTCACCGGACCGCAGGGTATCTCCTACGCCACGCATGATGCCGGCGGCGTATCGCCGGGCGCCAAGTTTGTCATTACCAACAAAGCCAGTGAAGAGGCGCAGATTGCCCTGATCAAGATGGTCGATTACATGTTCACCCCGGAGGGCCAGACCAATGCGGCCAGCGGTATGAAGGGGATTGACTGGACCGATCCGGCTGAAGGAGACGTGGCACTCGGCAAGGATGTCAAGCCGGTGGTGAAGGCAATTCCGATGGCTGAAGGCGAATCCCCGCGCAATGCGGGCTGGAGCGGTATGGGACATTTCTATATGCCGAAGGAATACCGCGACACCTGGGTTCAGGGAACTGATATCTATGCCTCAAATGGATACGAACGCAGACTTTACGATGCAACCCTGCTCTATGAGGGCCATGAGCCTGAGGAGCTGTTCCCTCTCTGGTCAATCTGGATTGACCCGAATGAGATTGATGAAGCCAGCATGCTGCAGACGAATCTGAAGAATTACATCGAGCAGAATGAGCTGCAGTTTATCACCGGCAATAAAGACCTGACCAAAGACTGGGATGCCTATGTCAAAGGCCTGAAGGATCTGAAGCTGGACCGCTACCTGGAAATTCTGCAAAAGGCCTACGATGCTTCAGCTAAATAACCATTGAAAGTCTAAGGGAGATGAAACAATGAGTCACCGGAGCAGCGGCGGCAATGGAATCATTGCCCCGCGCCGGGGGCTGCCCGGCATGCGCAGGAAGCTTGCCGGCAGCTCCCCGCTTACCGTTGCCTTTCTGGGCGGCTCCATTACGGAGGGAGCCGGTGCTTCAGAGCCGGAATCGGCCAGCTGGCGGGCGCTGACCGGCGTGTACTTGCAGGCGGTGTATGAAGGCCGCCAGCTGCGCTGCATCAATGCCGGTGTCGGCGGCACCGATTCCTCGTTCGGGGCCCACCGGCTGGCGGAGCATGTGTTCCATGAAGGGATGCCTGACCTGCTGTTCGTTGAGTTCAGCGTAAATGACGGGGACGACCGGGAAGAATCGGTGCGCGGCATGGAGGGGATTGTCCGGCAGTGCCGGCGGCTGAATCCGGACATGGACCTGATCTTCATCTATACGGCGGCGGATAAGAACCTGTCCGGCCGCAAGCCGTTCAACATCGCGGTGCATGAAGAGGTGGCCGTCTATTACGGCATCCCGTCGGTCGACTGTGCTGCGGGAGTATATGACATGATCCAGGCCGGCGGGCTGGACTGGAAGCAATGCGCGCCTGACGGCTACCACCCGCTGGATGAGGGACATGCGCTGTATGCGGCTTTTGTGAGGACGTATCTGGAGCAGGCACTGCTGGCGGATTGTTCATCGGGTGAGCCGGCGGTGGAGAATTTTCTGCCCCCTGTCCCGCTGGACAGCTACAACTATGAATACGGAGCGATGCTGGATTGCAGCGTGGCCTCGTATTCCCCGGATTTTCGTATAGGGGAGCTTCCGTCCGGTGAGCCGCTGATGAACTGGCGGTTCTCCACCGTGCATGCATGGACAGATGATCCGGCGGCCGGCTTTAGCTTTGAGGTGACCGGACGGCGTGCCGGGCTTGTCCTGCTGTGCGGGCCGGATTCGGGCAGCTTTGAGTATTCGCTTAACGGCGGAGCATTTACGGAGGTTAATCTGTTTGATGAATGGTGCCCGGCTGCGTATCGGCCGGTGCCGTTCATGTTTCCGGTGCAGGCGGAGCGTGCCTTAATGCGGATCACCATCCGCAATACGGGCCGCCGGGACAGCCGCAGTACTGGCACTGGACTGCGGGTGCTGAAGCTGCTGTACAGCTGAGGCTCCGGCTCCGCTTTATTGTGAACATGGATGCCGGGCATTGCCCCGATGAGGCGTGGCAGGCTGCAGTCTGCCAATTCCACACGCCTCTCATATCTAGTTGGATTTTTGCTGCTTAGTTTTAGTATTTTTTATTGATAGGACCATTTAGGTGGAAAAACGTCACTTATTTCAGCTCAAAGACGGCTGATGGCGCGAAATCCATGGATTTAAGTGACGTTTTTCCAATTAGTAGCCTCATTTCGAGGTTTGATTAAGAAATAGATGGCAAATTTCCACTTAGCCTGAGCGGTATCCAAAGGTTTCGGGTTTCAGCAGACAGGAGGATGTGCAAGTGAGTGATTTGAAGTTGTGGTACACCAGTCCTGCCGAAGGCTGGTCACAGGGGCTGCCGGCGGGCAGCGGAAGAATGGGTGCTGTCATTATGGCATCCCCGCAGCGCGAAGTATGGAGCATGAATGAAGTGACCTACTGGTCCGGCCGCGAAGAGGTGATTCCAGGTCCCTTCGGGGGCAGGGAAGCGCTTGAAGAGATGCGCGGATCCTTTCTGAGCGGCAATTATGCTGAGGGCGACCGGCTTGCCAAGCAGTATCTGCAGCCTGTGAAGCGGAACTTCGGCACCAATCTGGCGCTGTGTGAGCTGGAGTTTGCTTTTGAGCTACCGGCCGAAGGGCTGGGCGAGGATGGCCTGCGCTTTAGGCGTGAGCTTGATCTGGAGCATGCGGTGATCCGGAGCGAGTGCCATTATCCCGGCGGATATACACTGTTCCGGGAGGCAATTACCTCCCATGCCGATGATGTAATTGCGGCGAGAATCTGGAGCGGACAGCCCGGCGGCGTGTCCTTTACGCTGGGTGCCGGGGGCGGAACCGATTCCTTCACAGTCAGCCGCCTCGACGAGAATACGCTGCAATTCCGCTGCCAGGCTACCGAGCAGATACACAGTGACGGCACCTGCGGGGTATGGGCTGAGGGGAGAATCAGGCTGGAGCTTACCGGAGGCAAGCTGGCTATGGAGGATGGCCGGTGGACAGTCGCGCGGGCGGATGAGGCCCGTGTATACTTCACCGTCTGTACTGATTATCCCAACCAGGCGAAGGGCTGGGAGCAGCGGTGCGCCCGTAGTCTTGAACAGGCTGCCGCAAAAGGATACGCCGCTTTGAGGGAGGCCCATATTCTTGATTACCGCAGAGAATTTTCCAAGGTATCCATCCGGCTGGGTAAAGCAGCCGATCCGGAAATCCCGACCGACGGCCGCATCCGCCGGCTGGCTGAGGGGAGTGGCAGCGGTGACCCGGGATTGTTCGCCCTGTTCTTCCAGTACGGGCGTTATCTGATGATCGCCGGCTCACGGGAAGATTCACCGCTTCCGCTGCATCTCCAGGGCATCTGGAATGACGGCGAAGCCTGCCGGATGGGCTGGAGCTGTGATTATCATCTGGATATCAATACCCAGATGAATTATTATCCGGCGGAAGCCGTGAATCTGGGTGCAAGCCATCTGCCGCTGATGCGTTATTTGGAGCGGCTGGCACAGGCGGGAAGACGCAGCGCGCAGGATTTTTACGGAAGTGAAGGCTGGACAGCCCATGTATTCTCCAATGTCTGGGGCTTTACCGCACCCGGCTGGGAGACCTCTTGGGGGCTGAATGTTACCGGAGGACTGTGGCTTGCTGTCCAGATGATCGAGCATTACGAATACAGCCAGGATCGTGAGTTTCTGCAGCGCCAGGCCTATCCGGTGCTTAAAGAGGCGGCGGCCTTCTTTCTCAGCTATATGACGGTTCATCCGGAGAAGGGCTGGCTGGTCAGCGGACCGTCCAATTCGCCGGAGAATAGCTTCTACCCTGACGGCAGCGGGGAACCGCAGCAGCTGTCGATGGGCGCGACGCTCGATCAGGTGCTGATCCGCGAGCTGTTTACCTTCTGCCTGCGGGCGGCGGAGCTGCTGGAGCAGGATGAAGAGCTGCAGGCACGCCTGACCGGGGCCATTGCCCAGCTGCCGCCGCTGATGACCGGCAGCCGGGGCCAGCTCCAGGAGTGGCTTGAGGATTATGCTGAAGCGCAGCCGGAGCACCGCCATCTCTCCCATCTGAGCGCCTTATATCCTGCCAGTCAGATTACACCGGAAGAGACCCCTGATCTGAGTGCAGCGGCCAGGATCAGCCTGGAGAACCGGATGCAGCAGGATGATCTGGAGGATGTGGAGTTTACGGCAGCGCTGTTTGCGCTTTATTTTGCCCGCCTGCATGACGGGGAACGGGCATACAAGCATATTGCCCATCTGATCAGCGGGCTGTGCTTCGATAACCTGCTTACCTATTCCAAGGCCGGTATCGCGGGAGCGGAGAGCAATATTTTCGTCATTGACGGCAACTTTGGCGGGACGGCGGCAATTGCGGAGCTGCTGCTGCAGAGCAGGCCGGGGGAAATCCGCCTGCTGCCGGCGCTCCCTGCGGCCTGGGGCAGCGGATCGGTGTCCGGGCTCCGGGCAAAAGGCAATATCGAAGCAGACATCGAGTGGGCGGACGGGCAGCTGGTCAGGGCAGTGCTGCGTGTTCATTCAACCGGTACATTATCTGTGCGCGTACAGGAGCAACATACGGTAATCCATGCTGAAGCAGGCAGCCGTTATTCACTGGATAGTCTTTTGCAGCAGATCTAGGCAGCATTGTGACCTGTGAGCTAATAGACGCTTAACCAGTATAAGCAGCGAGTGCTTACCTTTGATCTGATCCGGCTATATGAAGCAGTAAAATGAAGAGTACAGTAAGCTGTCCGGGACCCGGTGTTCCTGACGGCTTTTTGTGCTGTTTGGTTTACAGCATTCCGGGGCAGATATACTTCCTATCTGAGACACCAGATTCATTTGAAAATGGATTTTACGGGAGTACTTTATGTAATATAAAGTAACCTTGTATGTTATTTATATAGAAAAATACGAAAAAAATATCAATATTGTTGTAATAAAAACGAAGACAAGGCCGATTTGTTGTAATATAATCTAACTCATAAGAGAAACAAAGGAAAAAGTGTTATATAAACTGACGCAAATCCATGCGGGTATACAGGGGAGGAAACGATATTATGCAAATTACAGCATCGCCTTATGTGTGGCCTTACGACGGGGCCATGGATCCCCGGAAAACAGCGCTCATGATTATTGATATGCAAACCGATTTTTGCGGCAAGGGAGGATATGTGGAGCAGATGGGCTACGACCTATCCCTGACAGCCAGGGCGATTGAGCCTATTAAACAGCTGCTTGAGCGTATCCGCCGGATTGAAGGCTTCACCGTCATTCATACAAGGGAAGGGCATAAGCCGGATTTATCCGATCTGCCGGCCAACAAACGGTGGCGCAGCAGGCAGATCGGGGCAGAGATCGGATCAGAGGGTCCCGCGGGACGGATTCTCGTCCGGGGCGAACGCGGCTGGCAGATTATTGAGGAGCTTGCACCCGCACCCGGCGAATTTATTATCGATAAGCCCGGAAAGGGAAGCTTTTACGCAACCGACCTTGATTTGATTTTGAAAAACAGGGGCATCACCCATCTGATTCTTACAGGCATCACAACAGACGTATGTGTTCACACCACGATGCGGGAAGCGAATGACCGGGGGTATGAATGTCTTATTCTGGAGGATTGCACCGGAGCTACCGATCCGCGCAATCATCAGGCTGCACTGGAAATGGTCAAAATGCAGGGAGGCGTATTCGGGAGCGTCAGCCATTCTGCAGAGGTCCTCAAAGCACTGGAGCAGTATTAGACTGCCGCGCGGCCGAACAGTATTACTCACCATTACAATTACATCATAACGGGGGAATATCCTATGTGGAAAATGTCCAGAAAAGCAATGCTCGTCCTGTTATCGTCACTTATGCTGCTGCTTACCGCCTGCGGCTCCGGGGAGACACTTAAGGCTGACGGCCAAGGGGAATCCGGAGAGCTGAAGAAGGTTGTACTGAGGCTGAAATGGATTCATCAGGCCCAATTTGCCGGATTTTATACCGCTGTGGAGAAGGGCTACTACAAGGAGGCCGGACTGGATGTGGAAATACGGCCGGGCGGATCGGACTTTCCTTCAGTGCAGATGGTTGCTTCCGGCAGTGAAGAGTTCGGGGTAACCGGTGCGGACCAGATTATTATTGCCCGGGAAAAGGGAGTGCCCGTTAAGGCTGTATCAACGATTTACCGCAAAACCCCCTTTGTAATGTTCGCGCTCAAAGAGTCGGGAATTTCCACGATGGAGGATCTTGTCGGCCAGAAGGTAGGCATTAAGCTGGGCGGCAATGAAGAGCTGACATTCCGGGCTATGGAGAAAAGTGCAGGCATCGAAACCTCGCAAATTGAGGAAATGCCGATTAAATATGATCTTAGTCCGCTGCTGACAGGTCAGGTGAAGGCGTGGCCGGGGTACGTGATCAATGAAGTACTGGCTGTGCAGGAGCAGGGCAAAGAGGTAAATATTATCGATCCGAATGACTACGGCATCAATTTCTACGCGGATACGCTGTTTACGACGGAATCTGTCATTGAAAAAGACCCTGAGCTGGTGAAGAGCTTTGTGCAGGCCTCCATGAAAGGCTGGGATTACGCACTGAAGAATCCGGAGGAAGCGGCGGAATTCGGTTTGAAGTATGGTGATAAGCTGAATCTGGAGCATGAGGTGGCTATGATGAAGGCCAGCATTCCGCTGCTAGAGCCGGAGCAGCTGCCGCTAGGATCGACGGAGGAAGAAGCATGGGGTACCCTGCAAAAGAGTCTGATTGAGCTTGGGTTTGTGAAAAAGGAGCAGGATCTGAAATCACTGTTTACGAACGAATACCTGGAATAGGAGGCGGTCTTATGACGGCAGTGAAAAAGGAACAGAAGAATCTCATTGCAGGACACCGCCCCTTGCAGGAAGCCAAAGAGCGGGAAGTGATGCTCTCGTTATCGGACTGCTCCCTGTCCTTTGGAGAGGTGCAGGTGCTTAACCGGGTGAGTCTGGATGTATACCGGAATGAATTCATTTCCATACTCGGGCCGAGCGGCTGCGGAAAATCGACCATGCTGAGGCTGATGCTTCAGCTGCTTGGTCCCGACAAGGGAGGGCAGGTCACTTATGCTTCCTCCGACTTGTCGCTGGGCATGGTCTTCCAGAAGCCGGTGCTTATGCCCTGGCTGACGGCAATCCAGAATGTTACGCTTCCGCTCGAACTCGGCAGCAAGAAGAAGTTCACGAAGCAGGAAGCGCGGGAGAAGGCAGAAGGCGCATTGCGCCTGGTGGGACTGCAGGATTTTATGAATCACTTTCCGCACCAGCTGAGCGGCGGCATGCAGCAGCGGGCGGCGATCGCCAGGGCACTGGCAGCAGATCCGGCGGTGCTTTTGATGGATGAGCCCTTTGGTGCCCTGGATGAGCTGACCCGCGAGAAGCTGAATTTCGAGCTGCTCCGCCTATGGGAGAGTCCCGAAACGAGCCTTAGCAGCATCGTTATGGTTACACACTCGATTCAGGAGTCGGTGCTGCTGTCGGACCGGGTGGTGATGATGTCGCCCCGGCCCGCCGGAGTTACGGATATTATCCGTGTTCCGCTGCCCTCGCCGCGGGAGGCGGGGATGGAGGAGCTGCCGGAATTTCACTATACGGTCAAGGAACTGAGAAAGAGGGTGAAGCATTTATGACAGCCAAGCTGAAAGACAGCCTGTATCCGCTCGGATTCGGCCTGGGGTTCCTGGTGCTCTGGGAGCTGGCCGTACGCCTCTTCTCGATCCCGGTATATTTGCTGCCTGCCCCCACTGCGGTGTTATCGGCAGTTGAGGCTTCATTAGGTTCACATATGCTTGTTACCCTGATGGAATCCCTGGCCGGATTTATGCTGGCCAACATTCTGGGATTTGTTACAGCCGTTATTTTCGTACATTCCAAACCGATTGAGAAGGGCGCTTTTCCGCTGGCAATTGCCCTTAAGACGACACCGCTTGTGGCTTTGGCCCCTCTGCTGGTGGTGTGGCTGGGTACCGGATATTCCTCCAAGGTCGTGGCGTCCACGCTGATCTGCTTTTTCCCGATACTGGTGAACAGTGTCAAAGGACTTAAGGCGATTGAATATGAAGCCTGGGAGCTGTTTTCTACTTATAAAGGGACGAAGTGGGAAATCTTCTGGAAGCTGCGCCTGCCGACAAGTCTGCCTTACATTTTCTCTGCACTCAAAATATCAACCTCCCTGGCGATCGTCGGAGCTATTGTCGGTGAATTCGTCGGTGCGAATAAAGGGCTTGGATACGTGGTTCTGGTCTCGTCTTACCATATGGATACCCCGGTGATGTTCTCGGCGATTATCGCTTCGGCGGCCTGCGGGCTGCTGCTGTTCTGGTGTGTCGGACTGCTGGAGAAAAAAGTCATCTTTTGGACAAGGAGTGATGATCTGTGATGAGATGCTCAGTTATAAAAGTGCCTGCCGGTGCTCCGCATGATACGTCAGGGCTTAAAGCCTCTATTGAAGCAGGGATCATTGATCCCGCACATGTAGTTGCCGTGCTGGGCAAGACCGAGGGAAACGGCTGTGTCAACGATTTTACCCGGGGATACGCGGTGATGGCCTTGAAGCAGTTTTTTACCACTTATTCCGCTGACGGACAGCCGGATGTGTCCTATATCATGTCAGGGGGGACGGAAGGGATCCTGAGTCCGCATTTCACTGTAATGAGCCGCAGCGGATCAACGGAGGCGGGGGAGGCCGGGCATGGGTTGAAATCACTCGCGATTGGCGTTTCGAGAACGAGGAATTTCCTGCCGGAGGAGCTGGGGCGCCTGAGCCAGGTGGATGCAGTGGCTGAAGCCGTGTCCCATGCGGTCCGCGATGCCGGTATTGCGTCTGCGGAGGATGTGCATTTTGTACAGATTAAATGCCCGCTGCTGACTGCAGAACAAGTTCATGAAGCCCAAGGCAGAAATGCTGTACCTGTGACAGAGGATACCTATAAGTCGATGGGGTATTCCAGAGGCGCTTCGGCCCTTGGTGTGGCTGTGGCACTCGGCGACGTCAGCCGGGAGGGGCTTAGCGATGAGGAAATCTGCTTGAACTGGGAGTTTTACAGCGCGGTTGCTTCGACGTCAGCCGGGAGTGAGCTTTCCTGCTGCGAGATCATTGTATTCGGGAATTCCTCCGCAGCGGAGGGGCCTTATCATATTGACCATGATGTCATGAAGGACTCCATTGACGGAGCGGCACTGCAGCGCATGATCGACCGGCATGCCGGGGATGAGCTGATTCAGGTGCTGGCCAAGGCGGAGGCTGACCCAACAGGCTATGTAAGGGAGCGGCGCCACACGATGCTGGATGATTCAGATATCAACCATACCCGTCATGCGCGTGCTGTTGTCGGCGGTGTTCTGGCTTATGTATGCGGAGATCCGATGATCTATGTATCCGGCGGCGGAGAGCACCAGGGACCGGCGGGCGGAGGGCTGGTAGCAGCTATTTTCCGCAGAAATCAATAAATGAATCTTAATGGAGGAATGACATATGCTTACACAGGAAACCGAGGTTCTGACGGCAGAGGAAATGACATGGGAGCTGATGCCTAACCATATTGAGCTGTATCACCGGGAGATTGTCTCTGCTGCGCAAGCGGATAAGCTGGGGATTCGGATGAGCTCTATTTTATGGGAAAAGCTCGGTGTCGGCGGGCAGGTGGTTCCGCATTATCACGACGTGGTCGAGATTATTCATATTACCGTAGGCGAGGTTAAGCTGCTGAGCGGCGGCGAGTGGAGCAGCTACCGGGCGGGAGATACCTTTCATGTGCCTGCCGGCGTTGTTCATTCGGTAGCCAATGCGGGGAATACGCCCTCTGAGCAGATCAGCATTTTTCTGCCGGCAGAAGATCAGGTAGCTCCAAACTCCTTTTTCGGCACAACCATTATTGAAGATATCTATTCCTCGAAGCTAAAGTAAAGGCGGCGGAGCTCCATGGCGAACAATGTAATCACAGGTCTGACCTGCAGTGACATCCTGTTGATTCCCGATCTCAAGGAGGCAGTTGTGCTTGCCGGAGCGGGCGGCTTGCATCGTTACATAAATCGCGTAAACGTGATGGAGGTCCCGGATGTTATCGATTGGGTCCGCCCGGGGGAATTCCTGATTACAAGCGGGTTTCCCTTCCGTGACCAGCCGGATTTGATTTCAGACATGATTCCGCAGCTGAACCAAAAGGGCGTCTCCGCGCTCGGCATCAAGACCAAACGTTTTATTGATGAGGTACCGGCCAGGGCGCTTGAGCTTGCTGACCAGCTGGATTTCCCGATTTTCGAGCTGCCCTCCTCGACTTCATTCTCTGATGTAGTAAGGGATATCATGGAGCGGGTGCTGGTTCAGGAAGCCAGGGAGCTCTCCCAGCTCCAGAGCCGGTTTCAGAAGCTGTCGAAGCAACTGCTGCACGGTGACGGGGTTGATGACTTCTTGCGTTCGCTGGACGGGATGCTGCACAATCCGATTGTGCTTCTGGATGATATGGACCATTTGTTCTGCTCCCCGCAGGCGGAGGAGCTGGGGCTTCACCGCCAGTCTCCGGTCTGGATTCAGCTCAGGGAGGAGGCGGGTCTGGGCATCTGTTTCATCACCCTTGGAGAGCGGCGGATCAGGGCTTATGTATCTGCAGTTAATGACAAGCAGATGAACCAGTGCCTGCTGATCTTGCTTGAATGGAACCAGGAGCTGACTATGGTGGATCAGCTGACTATAGACCGGGTAGGGGTTCTGGTCGGACTGGAAATGATCAATGCGAACGCCCGCAGAGAAGTGGAGCTGAAGTACGTGGATCAGTTCCTGCAGGACTGGATCAGCGGCAGGATTGTTGCCGGCGAGGATCTGAAGCTGAGGGCAGAGGCCTGCGGCTGTCCGCTGCCTGATCAGGCGATGACCGCGGCTGTGGTAGGCTGGCTGGACATGAAGCCTGAGGTGAAGCAGCTGCAGCAGGCGGTGAAGAGAATCAGGAGCAGGCCGGATTTACAGCATGTAAAAATGACGATCATGGAAGGCGAGCTGGCAGTTACGATAGCGGATAACGGGGACAGCCCGCTTACCGGCACTCTGCAGAGACTGCTTACGGAGCTTAGTGCGGTTTGTGCCAAAGATACATTTGTCTTCTGTATCGGAGACAAGGTTAGCCGCCCTGATCTGGTTCATTTCAGCTATGAGTCAGCTAAGAAGATTTATCATATCCGCGAAATTTGTGATTTCCGTGAGCCGTTTATTGACTATAAAAAGCTGGGCGTCTTCAGGCTGCTGTATCATCTGCCGGAGCTTGAAGAAATCAGGGATTACCGGGATCAGTATCTGATTCCCCTGCTTGATTACGATAATAAGCACAACGTATCCCTGCTGCAGACGCTAACCCAGTACTTCAAGAACAGCCGCAATGTAAAAAAAACCTCAGCCGCATTGTTCACGCATTATAATACTGTGACTTACAGGATTGAACGTGCTTGTGAGCTGCTGAACCTAAATTCAGATGACGGGGACGATATGCTTGAGCTTCAATTGGCCCTTAAGCTGCATGAGATGAGGCCTTATGAGAAGCAGCGTAACCCACAGAATAGGAGATGAACGATATGGCTATGGCCGAATTGCCGCTCAAGCTGTCTGCGGGTTGGCTGCGGGACCAATACAGAAGCGGAGCGCTTACGCCGGAAGAGGTTATCCGCGAGATTATCGGGCGTTCACAGCAGGATCTGGAGCTGAATATTTGGATTGAGCCGCCGGATTACGGGCGGATACAGCCTTATCTGGAGGCAATAAGCCGTATGGACATCGAGGAGTATCCGCTCTGGGGAATTCCGTTTGCGGTCAAGGATAATATAGATGTGCAGGGCTTCCCTACCACAGCCGCTTGCCCGCAATTCAGCTATATACCGGACAGACATTCCTCTGTGGTAGAGCGCTTAGTCGGTGCCGGGGCGATTCCTGTAGGCAAAAGCAACCTGGATCAATTCGCCACCGGACTGGTCGGCACAAGAAGCCCGCATGGGGCTGTGCATAACGCGCTCAGACCGGAATATATCAGCGGCGGCTCAAGCTCCGGTTCGGCAGTTGCTGTTGCGCGCGGCCAGGCGGCCTTCTCGCTTGGCACGGATACTGCCGGCTCGGGGCGTGTGCCTGCGGCACTGAATGGTCTGGTAGGGTATAAGCCCAGCCTGGGAGCCTGGCCCGCCTTGGGAGTAGTCCCGGCCTGCGCCAGCCTGGACTGTGTCACGGTGTTCGCGAACAGCCTGGAGGAGGCGCTGCTGGTTGACCGGCAGGTGCGCGGCCTGGATGTCTCCGATCCCTGGTCCCGCAGCATCCCCCGGCAGGCAGACCGTCGTCCTGCCAGGCTGCTGTTCCCGGCAGAGCCGCTTGGCTTCTATGGGCCTCATGAGGAGGAGTACCGGCTGGCTTGGCAAGCAGCGGGTGACTCGCTGAAGGATCTGGGCATTCCGGTAGAATACGTGGACTGTACGATGTTCTTCGAAGCGGCATCCATCCTGTACGATGGCCCCTGGGTAGCGGAGCGCTGGGCCGGTCTGGGAGCATTTGTGGAGAATAACCGCGCCTCCGTGCTTCCTGTAACAGAACAGATTTTATCGTCAGGAAACGGGGAACGGCATACAGCCTCCAGCTTGTTCCAGGCCATGCACCGGCTGCAGGAGTACAAGGCTAAATCCCGCGAGCTGCTGCAGGACGCGGTGCTGGTCATGCCCACTTGTGGAGGAACCTGGACCAGAGAGCAGGTGGAGCTGAATCCGGTCGGTGCCAATTCGGATATGGGCCGCTACACCAATCACTGCAATTTGCTTGATCTGTCTGCGGTAGCCGTTCCTGCCGGAGAAGCAGCGCAGGATTTGCCGTTCGGGATTACTTTATTCGCACTGGCGGACAGCGAGCATCTGCTGGCGGGAATGGCGGGTCTTTACCTTGGGAGTTCCGGGCTGAAGGATACGGAGCTGGCTGGGGGAGCTGAAGCGGCGGTAGCAGCTGAAACAGCAGAAACAGCAGATACAGCAAAACCAGCATCAGCAGCTGCCGAGCAGCAATATACTACGATTGCCGTCTGCGGCCTGCATATGCAGGGCTATCCGCTCGAAAAGCAGATGACCGGTCACGGCGCTTATTTCTGGCGCGAGTCCAGAACTGCACCCTGCTACGATATGATCAGACTGCAGACTGCACCTGCCAAGCCCGGTCTGCTTAAAAAAGCCCGAGGGGGAGCCTCCATTCAGCTTGAGCTATGGAAGATGCCGGTTCTATCGGTCGGCGCATTTGCAGCCCTGATTCCTACGCCTCTTGGGCTTGGAAGGGTGGAGCTTGAGGACGGCACTGAGGTTATGGGCTTCATTTGTGAAGGCTATGCCGAGGCAGAAGCGGAAAATATAACGGCCTCCGGGGGCTGGCGTTATGCCTAGTATTAATCCGGATACCGCCTGGATTGACAATAAATTGTGAATTGGCTATACTTTCTGTAATCTTATAGTTTGTATACGTTGAATGAGCGCAGTAGCAGCTTAGTCCCTGTCACAGAAAGCCGGGGGGTGATGGAACCCGGTACACACGAGGGCTGCGAAATACACTCTGGAGTATCTTGGGTAATGCCAAGCGGAATCAAGCGAACGATAACTCGCTTATGAGTGGTGCGGATCGGCTGATTATGGCTGTTCGCGCAATTTGGGTGGTAACACGGTTAATTCAATCGTCCCTGTGTCTGAATAGACAAGGGGCGATTTTTTGCGTTTGCCGGACTGACGGGCTGTGTGCCGAATATGCAGCTGTTGACGGTCCGCAGAACTTTGCCGTACCCCGGATGATGCTCATCCTCCAACGTATCTCACTAACCATACCTGATCACTAACAAAGGGGCTGTACATGTTGAATATTATTGATGAACTGGAATGGCGCGACGCCATTAACCAGCAGACAGATGCGGAAGGGCTGCGGGAACTAACGAATACTAAGGCGGTTTCGCTGTATTGCGGCGTAGATCCGACCGGGGACAGCATGCATATCGGGCATCTGATCCCGTTCATGGTACTTAGACGTTTTCAGCTGGCAGGTCACCGTCCGGTGATCCTGATCGGGGGCGCAACCGGAACCATCGGCGATCCGAGCGGACGCCAGAGCGAGCGCTCCCTGCAGACACTGGAGCAGGTGCAGGAGAATGTGGATGCGCTGACTGCGCAGATGAAGAAGCTGTTTATCTCCGATGATGACGCCAACCAGGTCCGCCTGGTCAACAACTACGACTGGACCAAGGACATTAATGTCATTGAATTCCTGCGCGATTTCGGCAAAAACTTCAGCATCAACACGATGCTGGCTAAGGATGTTGTCTCCAGCCGTCTGGACAGCGGGATTTCGTTCACCGAGTTCTCGTACCAGATTCTGCAGTCGATCGACTACCTGCACCTGTACAAGCATGAAGATGTGCAGCTGCAGATCGGCGGCTCCGACCAATGGGGCAATATCACAAGCGGCCTGGACCTGATCCGTAAAAAAGAAGGCAACGAAGCCAAAGCATTCGGCCTCACCATCCCGCTGATGCTTAAGGCAGACGGCACCAAGTTCGGCAAAACCGCCGGCGGCGCAGTATGGCTTGATCCGAAGAAAACAACTCCTTACGAGTTCTACCAGTTCTGGGCGAACACAGATGACCGGGATGTAATCAAATACCTCAAGTACTTCACTTTCCTCAGCAAAGAGGAGATCGAAGCTCTTGCGGCCAAGGTTGAATCCGAGCCGCACAAGCGTGAAGCGCAGAAGGCACTGGCGGAAGAAATGACCCGGTTCGTGCACGGCGAAGAGCTGCTGGAGCAGGCAAAACGGATTACTGCCGCCCTCTTCAGCGGCGACATCCGCTCCCTGACCGCCGATGAGATTGAGGAAGGCTTCAAGGAAATGCCGACCTTCACCGCCACTAACGAAACGAAGAATATCGTGGAATGGCTGGTCGACCTGGGCATCGAGCCGTCCAAGCGCCAGGCGCGTGAGGACATCACCAAGGGAGCCATCTCCATCAACGGCGAGCGTGTTAATGAGCTGGAGGTTGACATTACCGCCGAGCATGCTATCGGCGGCAAGTTCATTATCGTTCGCAAGGGCAAGAAAAACTACAGCCTGGTAAAACTGGTTTAAGCTGCGTGCGGCGGATTAGAGGCAAAAATGCTCTGATCCGCCGCTTTTCTGTTTGAAGGGGAGTTATGAAGGAGATATTTTGAGTGTGATGCGGCGAGTTGTACAGAAGGGCTGAGCGCCGACAGTTAAGGGGGAATATCCCACTAACTGCGCCGTCGAAGGGCTAAACGCTGAAATGAAAGGGAAAAATCCCTTTGAAGGTCAATATGCGTAGCGCCTATTCCTAATCATTCTCATAAGCTCTATTACTACACCCTGTTATCCGCTATTCTCTCTTACGGGAGGCCGTTTAGTCTTCCAGCTGCTCCAGCTCATCCTCCAGTCCGGCCAGCTTCTTCCGGATGGCGGCGGCAAGCTCCACATCGCCGGCTTGTTCAGCTTGTGCTAATGCGTCCTGAGCTATGCTGATCTGATACTCCAGATAGGTGTAATCCGATGAGGCTCCGGTGCGGGCTGATCGTTGCGAATAGGTCATAATCGTATACCTCCTTTTTTACATAGCAGGAACGTTTCCTGGCTGTCGCCATTAGTATGTCCATATTACTAGCTTCCGGGGATATGCTCAACCTGTGAACGATCAAGAGCTATCGCAGCTGCTTAGCCATCTGCACCAGATAGAACAGGTGCAGTAGCCCGGTGTTCCCGGAAAGCTCCACTGAGAGGTACATGAAACATAGCCTTTCTGTATAAACAGTGCGCTGATTATGATATATTTAACATTAAGCTTTACGAAGTGACAGCAACAGACCTGAAAGGGAGTACTTCATGACACAATTTGTTTACAAGCAGATTATTGATGACCTCAAAATGAAAATTTTTGCCGGAGAATATCCGGATATGCGCCTGCCCGATGAACGGACGCTCAGTGAAACCTACCAGGTCAGCCGCAGCTCAATCAAACGGGCGCTCGCCAAAATGGAGAGTGTCGGCATTATTTTCAAAAAACGGGGCTCAGGCACCTTTATCAATCCCTTGTACATAAAAAATGAATCCATCTTCAATTATGAAGGCTCCAATCTGGGGGTTACCGACAATTTCCAGATGCACGGAACGAAACCCAAAGTCAAGGTGCTGAGTTTCGAGGTTATTCCTCCGACCAAGGAGCTGCAGCGGGATTTGTTCCTCGGGCCCCATGATTTTGTGTACAAAATCGTCCGGCTCCGGCTGTTCGACGATGAACCGTTCATGATTGAAACAGGCTACATCCCGATCAAGATTGTCCAGGATCTCAATCAGACGATTATTGAAGGCTCGATCTTTAATTATCTGGAGGATTCGCGCAATCTTGCTGTCACCAAATCATTCCTGTCTGTTTTTGCAGAGCCGTCAGAGCCTGATGACCAGGAGCTGCTGCACCTGTCACCGAATGAGCCTGTAAGTATCATGGAAGGGATTTTCTTCCTCGATAACGGCACTCCGCTTGAATTCTCGCATATGAGATTCCACTACAAGTACCTGAAATTTAATACCTTTGTATCGGTTCACTAAAAAATAGAGGCCCGGGAAATATCCCGGACCTCTTATTATTTTTAGGAAAGAGTAGAATAGCTGCCGAACTCCGCAGTGAAAAGGATCGTCGTTCCGGTTATCTCCGGGTCTGCAGGACCGAGGCGGATCTCCCCGTTCATCAGTTCAACAATCCGTTGGCAGATGGCCAATCCGAGGCCAGTGCCTTCAGTGTGCCGGGCTTTATTGGTATCAGCCCGGTAGAAAGGAAGAAACAGCTGGCTGCGCATCTCCGGAGGTATGCCGATGCCGGTATCCTGAACCGTAAACTGCAGCCGGATTGTGTCACGAGTAGCTGCTATAAGGAGTACAGTAACAGAAATTTTCCCCGCCTCTGTAAATTTAACGGCATTTCCCAATAAGTTAAGCAGAACCTGCCTGAGCCGCCCGTCATCCCCGACGAGGATCTCTGGAATATCAGGATCAACCGATAAGTCTACTTCCAGTTTTTTGTTCCGGATAGCTACAATAAGCAGCTCCAGCGTCTCCGCAATGGATTCCCGCAGACTGAACGCTTCAGCCAGCAGCTGACCGAAACCGGACTCCAGCTTGCTGTAATCCAGAATATCGTTCACGATCCGCAGCAGGGACTTCCCGCTTCTCTGAATAGTGGCAACGTACTCCTTCTGCACATTTTCCAGCGGCGTTGCCGCGAGCAGATCCGCCATGCCCATTACGCCGTTCATCGGGGTTCGGATCTCATGATTCATCATGGCGATGAATTCATTTTTGGCCTGATTAGCCATTTCCATAGCTTCCTTTTCAATAAGCAGATGCTTTTGTTCATTCAGCAGCTGCCTCTGGACTGACAGGGACGGGAAGATGACTTCTTCCATGGCATGATGGTTATAGAGAGGCGATTTGTAAAACTCGGCATCCGTCATCACATATTCATGTTCTCTGAGAAGCCCGGTCTGCAGGGATGCAGAGATGGCATGTGCATTATAGGCGCAGACGGACACCATCCCATATTCCCGTACAAAATCGGCTGTCTGCCGCTCATATGCCATTAGATTTTCCCGGATGGTATGCTCATCATGATCTCCCCAGGTCATCACATTGGCCCATGTACGGAGAGAGTAGTCTTTATGTTGAATCGCAGCGGTTATTTTCTCGAAATGAGACACAATATGCTGAAAGTTAAAATCTCCCCGTGACCCGTAATAATCAACATTGTTAGCGTAATGAAGATAATGAAGGCTGCCGGATACGCTGCCGCTCCTCAGCTTCTCCAGAATAGCGTAATAAACGTCGGCCTGCTCAATAAGCAGAATGTGATGGCCATGCTCAATGGCGGTTTCAATATACGATAGAGCATTATCAACATAACGATCCAAATCCTCAAACAAGTAGATAATATGTCCCCCGTCAGTAACGCTGGTCCAAGAATTTAACGTTATGGTCGGTTTGCTCATAGCATAACTCCTCAATACTACTAATTTTAACTATAACTATAAATGAAAATAAAACCTTCGTCACTTATCAAAACGGCAGCGTTGAGAAAGTTACTGTTGCAACAAGTGTAAAAATATGGGGAATAACATATTGTTCAATCATTTTCCCTCTGAATTACCTGCACATTTCATACTATGTTCAAAATTTCACAAAATTGGACCGTATCACTTGTCTAAAAGGTTGTATTTATTTTTTTCAGAGGTATGATGTACCTGTAGAGAAAAAAGATTGGTAATTATAAATACAATCAATTAGGGAGTGGAGAAAATGGGATTATCGACCATGAATGTTGATTACTCATCAAAAACGTATCTGGAGAAGCTGGACGCTTACTGGCGGGCAACGAACTATATTTCTGTAGGACAGCTGTATTTGAAGGACAATCCGTTGTTAAGAGAACCGCTGAAGGATGCTGACGTCAAAATCAAACCAATCGGGCACTGGGGAACGATTCCCGGCCAGAACTTCATTTATGCCCATCTTAACCGCGTTATCACCAAATATGATCTGAACATGTTCTATATAGAAGGACCGGGCCACGGCGGCCAGGTTATGGTATCGAATTCCTATCTGGACGGCAGCTACACCGAAATTTACCCGGAAATCACCCAGGATATCCCGGGTCTCAAAAAGCTGTTCAAGCAGTTCTCGTTCCCTGGCGGCGTAGCTTCCCATGCTGCACCTGAAACTCCTGGATCTATCCATGAGGGCGGTGAGCTTGGTTATTCCCTGTCGCACGGCGCCGGCGCTATCCTCGACAATCCGGACCTGATCTCGGCAGTTGTCATCGGAGACGGTGAGGCTGAAACCGGACCGCTGGCCGCATCCTGGTTTTCCAACCGCTTCATCAACCCTGTTACAGACGGCGCTGTGCTGCCGATTCTGCACCTGAACGGCTTCAAGATCAGCAACCCGACGATCCTCTCCCGCCAGTCACGGGAAGAAATCACGGCTTACTTCACCGGCATGGGCTGGGAGCCGTTCTTTGTAGAAGGTGAAGATCCGGAGCAGATGCACCCGGAAATGGCCAAGGCACTGGATGCAATCGTTGAAAGAATCGCAGCGATCCAGAAAAATGCGCGTGAAAATAACGACCTTACCCGTCCGCTGTGGCCGATGCTCGTCTTCCGCTCCCCTAAAGGCTGGACCGGACCTGCACAGTGGGATGGCGTACCGAATACAGGCTCATTCCGGGCCCATCAGGTACCGATCCCGGTTGACCAGAAGAACATGAAGCATGCACCGGCACTGCTGGACTGGATGCAGAGCTACAGACCGGAAGAGCTGTTCGATGAAAACGGCCGTTTGTTTGCCGAAATTGCCGAAATTCTGCCTGCAGGCAACAGACGTATGGGGATGAATCCTGTTACTAATGCCGGTAACCTGATCAAGGACCTGAATCTGCCTGACTTTGCCGACTATGCGCTGGACAATGCAGTTCCGGGTCAAGTGGTGGCACAGGATATGGCGGTTCTCGGTAAATACCTGAAAGAGGTTGTCCTGCGTAACGAGCCTAACCGCAACTTCCGGATCTTCGGGCCGGATGAAACGATGTCCAACCGTCTCGCACCGGTGTTTGAAGTGACCAAACGCCAATGGCTGGATCAGATTATCGAGCCAAACGATGAATTCCTGGCTTCCTACGGCCGTGTTATCGACTCCCAATTGTCGGAGCATCAGGCGGAAGGCTTGCTTGAAGGATATGTGCTGACCGGACGCCACGGCTTCTTCCACAGCTATGAAGCGTTCCTGCGCGTTGTCGATTCGATGATTACCCAGCACTTCAAATGGCTGCGCAAGGCAACCGATCAGGGCTGGCGTGCCGATATCCCGTCACTGAATGTTGTGGCAACCTCGACTGTATTCCAGCAGGACCATAACGGCTACACTCACCAGGATCCGGGTCTGTTGGGCCACCTGGCTGACAAGAAACCGGAATTCATCCGTGAATATCTGCCGGCCGATGCGAATTCCCTGCTGGCTGTATTCGATACTGTGCTGAATGACCGCCAGAAGATCAACCTGATCGTCTCCTCCAAGCATCCGCGTCCGCAATGGTTCAGTGTGGCAGAG
This sequence comes from Paenibacillus sp. fava2, assembly GCF_058313675.1. Lineage (NCBI taxonomy): Bacteria > Bacillati > Bacillota > Bacilli > Caryophanales > Paenibacillaceae > Paenibacillus > Paenibacillus sp. fava2. The sequence continues at coordinate 2,072,996 of NZ_CM177755.1, forward strand.
GCGCAGGAGCTGGTTGATAAAGGGCTGAAGATTATCGACTGGGCAAGCACTGATAAGGGCGGCGAGCCTGATGTGGTCTTTGCTTCCGCAGGTACAGAGCCAACCATTGAAAGCTTGGCGGCGATCTCCATCCTGAATGAGAAATTGCCTGAGCTGAAGATCCGTTATATCAACGTAGTGGATCTGCTGAAGCTGAGAAGCCAGAAGCTCGATCCGCGCGGCCTGTCCGACGAAGAGTTTGATCAATTTTTCACAAAAGATAAACCGGTCATCTTCGCGTTCCACGGCTATGAAGGCCTGATCAAGGACCTGTTCTTCGACCGTCACAATCACAATCTGCATGTGCACGGCTACCGCGAGAACGGCGACATCACCACTCCGTTCGATATGCGCGTGCTGAATCAGATGGACCGCTTCGACCTGACGAAGGAAGCAGTACTGAGCCTGCCGGAGTCCGCTGAGCATACTGCTATCGCCGCTGAGATGGACGCGATGGTCAAGAAGCACAATGCCTTTATCCGTGAGGAAGGCATCGACCTGCCGGAGGTTGAAAGCTGGGTTTGGAAGGGTTTGAAATAAGGTTTGGTATATTGGATTGAAGGCCTGCTCCCTGTTGGGGGCAGGCTTTTCTTTTGTTATTAAAGGAAAATTTTTGCACCATAATTCCGAATGAAACGTAGTAGCAGTTATACGCACTAATGGAATAGTTTTACTCTAATTCCAGTATTCCAAAAGGAGGCTGTGCATGAACCTGAAAAGCTTGTTTACTTTAATTAAGCCGCCGGTAATCTGTCTGACGGCTGTTTTATTACTGCTGTCTGCCGGATTACCTGCATATGCAGCAGAAGGAGGAGAGGTGCCGGTTAATGATGAAAGCCCTTCCGGAATCAGGCTGTCTGCACTTGAAGCTGTTATCGATACCTATTTTACTCCTGCGCGAATGAAAACAACGGCCGCCGTATCCGTTGCAGTTGTCAACAATGGCGGGACAGTGTTTAACAAAGCCTACGGCTTAGCGGATGTTGAAAATAATACCGCCGCCGATACAGACGCGGTATTTGAATGGGGTTCAGTCACGAAGCTGCTGGTCTGGACGAGTGTGATGCAGCTGGTGGAGCAGGGTAAGCTGGATTTACGGACGGATATACGGGAATATCTCCCAGAAGGCTTTTTCCAGAAGCTGAAATATGATGAGCCGATTACGCTGCTCAATCTGATGAATCACAATGCGGGCTGGCAGGACAGGATCACGGATTTGGCTTATTGGCAGGCAGAAGATGTCCCGGATCTGGGTAAGGCACTACAAATCTATGAACCGCGGCAGGTTTATAAACCAGGGACTATTGTAGCCTACTCCAATTACGGCGCTGCCTTGGCAGGCTACATTGTGGAGCAGCAGAGCGGACAGCCATTTTATACATATGTCAGAGAGCATATTTTTGGGGTGCTGGGGATGAATGCTACTTCCTTTCACCCGACGATGCAGGACAATCCGGCTGTTGCCGCTGCAAGAGGTAAGACCCAAGGCTATACAGCTGACCGGAAACTGATTAAGAAGAATAGAGCCTATATGGGTATTTATCCGGCAGGAGGTGCACTCGGTACTTCAGCAGATGCTGCAAAGTTCATGGCCGCGCTTATGCCGCCGGCAGGCAGCAAGAGTCCATTGTTTCAGAGTAATGCAACACTTGATCAAATGCTGATGCCAAGCCTGGCATATGAAGGCACTAATGTGCCAAGAATCGCCCATGGTTTTTTTGTAAATCAGCATGCAGTCCGGACGCTGGAGCATGGCGGAAATACATTGGCTTTTTCAAGCAGCTTTGTAATAGATCCTGTTTCCGGGTTCGGAATGATTGTCATGGTTAACCAGCAAAATGAAGGCCAGTATTGTGTCGGGCTTGTTGACAGAGTCTTTGGTACTTACACAGCAGAGGCTTACACAGGCGAAATGCCGGACAGCTCGGAGGTAGAAGGGACTTACATACGCACACGGCGGGTAGTTCAGGGGTTTGGAAAAATGTTTGAATATCTCAATCTGGCTGAGCTTACAGCGGTCAACAAGCGTGTGTATAACTGGAATGGAGTGCCCTCTAGCCAATATGCACCCGATGCCTATGCCAAGATATACTCTTCAGGTTCCGAGTACTTTGTAAGAGATAATCAGGGGAAGGTTGTCATGCTCTCAACCCCCTACAGTGATTATGTGCCGCTTACAGGCTTCGCGGCCCATAGTACCGGGATCTCCCTGATTGTTCTCGGACTCGGGGCAGTACTTAGCATAATTGCACTTGTTATTGATGGAATAAGCTGGATAATACGCCGTTTTAAGAAAGTAAGGAAGTCTTTATCCGGAATTGATAAATATCATTTAGGCGTTAGCCTGACCGGTCTTCTCATTGTTCTAAACAATGCAATGATGATAAACCGCAGCCTGAATTACACTTCATACGCTTTACTGCGCGTTCATCTTATATTCAACATTCTCTATATTCTGCTGGCCGCAGGATATATTGTGCTGCTATTGCTGAAGCTGCGGCACTCGAACAGCAGAGGAATGAGAAAAGTAATGTACGTGCTGTCGGGCCTGTCGGCTGTATTGTTCAGTGCGCTGATCATCGGGTGGGATTTGTACTTTTAGGTTTTCGACCTCATACAAGGAGGCTGTACATGGGAAAAGATATCCGTTACGCATTTTATAAGCCGCTCTTTATTTGTCTAACCGTTGTCCTCCTGCTTTTGTCTGCAGGGCTCCCCGCTTATGCGGCGGAAAGGCAGTCCTCTGATGTGACCCCATCAGGAATAAAGCTGTCCTCACTGGAAAGTGTCATCGATACTTATAATACTGCTGCCCGCCAAGCGACCGTAGCCGGTGTATCTGTCGCGGTAGTTAAAAACGGTAAGACGGTCTTCAATAAAGCCTACGGCTTAGCGGATGTTGAAAATAATACCGCCGCTGATACGGACACGGTGTTTGAATGGGCTTCGGTCACGAAGCTGCTGGTCTGGACGAGTGTGATGCAGCTGGTGGAGCAGGGGAAGCTGGATTTACAGAAGGATATACGGGAGTATCTCCCGGAAGGCTTTTTGAAGAAGCTGAAGTATGATGATCCGATCACGCTGCTGAACCTGATGAATCACAATGCGGGCTGGCAAGACCGGTATACAGGTTTATATTATTCGCAAAAAGAGGATGTTCCTGAACTGGAAGAGGCACTGCGCCTCTTTGAACCACGGCAGGTTTATAAACCAGGGGCGGTAGTGGCCTATTCCAACTTCGGTGCGGCCCTGGCGGGTTATATTGTTGAACTGCAGAGCGGCCAGCCGTTTTATGCATATGTTAATGAGCATATTTTTGATGTGCTGGGTATGGAGCGTACGTCCATTCATCCGACGCAGCAGGATAATCCGGCTGTCGGCTCTGCAAGAGACAGGATTCAAGGCTATTCATCAGAACGGGAGCTGATACGGCAGAATCAATTGTATATCAGTATTTATCCGGCCGGAGGTGCACTCGGAACAACGGCAGATGCAGCAAAGTTCATGGCCGCGCTTATCCCGCCGGCTGGCAGCACGAGCCCGCTGTTTCAGAGTAATGCAACACTTGAGGAATTGCTGACTCCAAGCCTGATGTATGAAGGCACTGATATGCCAAGGATTGCCCACGGATTTTTCGTAAACGAATACGCAGTCCGCACGCTGGGGCATGGGGGCAATACGACGGCTTTTACAAGCAATTTTGTGTTTGACCCTGCTTCTGAATTCGGGATGATCGTGATGACGAATCAAAAGAATGAATGGCAATATTCTACGGGGCTGGTTGACAGCGTTTTTGGCACCTATAGTCCGGAGTCTTACAGCGGTAAGCTGCCGGACACTTCTGAGGTCGCCGGGACATATCTTCCGGCACGGCGGGTGGTTCACGGCTTCGGGAAGATAGATGCCTACTTAAATACGGTGGACATTGTTGCTGTAAATAACCGCACTTATAACTGGAATGGACAGCCCTCCAGCCAATTTGCACCTGATGCTTACTCTAAGGTACACTGGTCGGCCAATGAATACTTTGTTAGAAATGACCAGGGTGAGGTTGAAAAGCTTTCTGTTCAAAGCAGTGATTATTTTCCCCTAACAGGTCTTGCTGTTTATAGTGTAAGAATTACGCTGGTTGTTCTTGCGCTTGGGATAACCAGTACCCTGTTTGCACTTATTAACGGATTGATACACTTCAGTATACGCAAAATCAAAAAAATGGCCGGACCGTTACCCGGCTTTGAAAAGTACCATTTAATAATCAATACTTCCAGTCTGCTTCTGGTTCTGAATAATGTTATTATGACCTATCGTAATATTGGCTTAACTTCCTACGCTACAGTTAGAGTTCATCTTATAATAAACATTCTCTATTGTCTGCTGACCGCCGGATACATAGTATTGCTTCTCCTGAAGCTGCGGCGTACCGGGGGCAGAAGGATGAGAAAGATATTGTACATGCTGTCCGGACTGTCGGCTGTATTGTTCAGTGCGCTGATCATAGGGTGGGATTTGTACTTTTAGGTTTTCGACCTCATACAAGGAGGCTGTACATGGGAAAAGATATCCGTTACGCATTTTATAAGCCGCTCTTTAGCTGTCTAACCGTTATTCTCCTGCTTTTGTCTGCAGGGCTCCCCGCTTATGCGGCGGAAGGTACGGTAGTGCCGGCTGCAGATGTTACCCCCACCGGAATCAAACTGTCTTCACTTGAAAATGTTATCAATTCCCATATGACACCTGCGCGCATGGAGACAACAGCAGCCGTGTCTGTCGCTTTCGTTAAGGACGGACAGACGATATTCAATAAAGCGTACGGCTTGGCTGACGTAGAGAACCAGATTGCAGCGGACACAGACACGGTATTTGAATGGGCTTCGATTACGAAGCTGCTGGTCTGGACCAGTATTATGCAGCTGGTGGAGCAGGGGAAGCTGGATTTGCAGACGGATATCCGTGAGTATCTGCCTGAAGGCTTTTTGAAGAAGCTGAAATATGATGATCCGATTACGCTGCTGAACCTGATGCATCATAACGGGGGCTGGCAGGAGCAGTTTACGGACGGCTTATATTTGACCAAAGATGAGGTTTCCGAGCTGTCCGAGGAGGTACAAATCTATGAACCCCGGCAGGTCTACAGACCGGGAACAGTAGTGGCCTATTCCAATTACGGCGCAACCCTGGCGGGCTATATTGTTGAAGTGCAGAGTGGCCAGCCGTTTTATGAGTATGTTAATGAGCATATCTTTGATGTGCTGGGGATGGATGCTACTTCCATTCATCCGACGCATGAGGATAATCCGGCTGTTGATGCCGCGAGAGACAGGATCCAGGGCTATACAAAGGAAATGAAGCTGATCAAAAACAGCCGCGGGTATGAAGGGGTTTATCCGACAGGCGGTACAATTGGCACAACAGCGGATCTAGCCAAATTTATGGCTGCTTTTATGCCACCCGAAGGGAAGGTAAGCCCGCTGTTCAAGAGTAATGTTACACTTCAGGAAATGCTGACACCCAGCCTGAATGTTGAGGGCACGGATATTCCGAGGATTGCCCACGGCTTCTGGGTGAAAGAGCACGCTGTACCGACGCTGGAGCACGGTGGAAACCGGTATGGTTTTTCGGGTAATTTTGTAATGGATCCCTCTTCCGGATTCGGAATGATTGTTATGGTTAACCAGCGGTACGAATATCAGTACTGTACAGAGCTTGTCGATCAGGTCTTTGGCACCTACAAGCCGGAATCCTACAATGGGGAACTTCCGGACAGTTCAGAGGTAGAAGGCACTTATCTGCCTGCGAGGCGTGCGCTTGAAGGGTTTGCTAAGATATACGGGTATCTTGATCAGGTTGAGATTACAGCAGTCAACAGCCGGATGTATACGTGGAATGGTAAGCAATCCTCTAACCAGTTTGCTCCCTATGCCTATACTCCGCAATACCGGTCGGGTTCAGAGCATTTTATAAGGAATGATCAAGGGGCGGTTATCAAATTTTCTACCCAGTATGATGATTATCTGCTACTTAAAGGACTTGCAGTTCATAGTATCACAATTTCGAAAATTGTTTTTGGGTTTGGTACAGCAATTATCTTATATGCACTCATTAACGGTTTAATACGCCTCAGTATACGGAAGATCAGGAGAGTGCCCGGTCCTGCATCCGGCTTGGACAAATATCATTATTTAATCAGTACGGCGGGGCTTATTTTTATCATAAATAATTTGTTTCTGCTAAACCGCAATTACGCATATGCCAATTATGCCGAAGTGCGGGTGAACCTTATCATAAATATCGTCTATGTCTTACTGGCTGCAGGTTATATTGTGTTACTGCTGCTGAAGCTGCAGCGTACCAAGAGCAGAAAAATGAGGAAGGTACTGTACGTGCTGTCCGGCCTGTCGGCTGTATTGTTCAGTGCGCTGATTATCGGATGGGATTTGTACTTTTAGTATGCAAGGCAGATGCATAGTTCAGACTGCGGCTGGTTAAAATTAGGTTACAGCAGACCACGCAGGGGAGATATGGAAGCAAGGAAGCAGCCTGAAGGTGGCCGGAGCATTTTTAAAGTGATGGTTGACACCGTTTTCAGCTTGTGCTAAATTGTTTCCGAGGCTTGTTACCGGTAATGCGGGCAAAACCACAGTGGAAATGATTCTGTCATAGCCATTGTTGTTTTGCCCTTTTTTGATTCCTCAAACACAGGTGGGTTTACAGTGATCATCAAACAAATTTTTAACAACAACATCGTCAGTACGCTTGATGACAAGAACCAGGAGCTGCTTATCCTCGGCCGGGGTATCGGTTTCCAGTTCCGTGCAGGTGACACGATCGATGAAGGGCGGATTGAGAAAATCTTCCGTCTGCAGGATTCCTCGATCTACGAGCGCTTCAAAGCGATTGTTACCGAGGTGCCGATTGAAATTTTGCAGGTGACGGATGATATCGTCAGTCTTGCCCGTATGCAGCTGAATAAGCAGATCAGTGACGGGATTTACGTATCCCTGTCGGATCATATTAACTTTGCCGTACAGCGGATGGCCCGGGATCAGATTGTCCGTAACCCGCTGTCGTGGGAGGTGCAGCACTTCTATAAGGCTGAGTACGATGTGGCCAAGGAAGCGCTGACGATTCTCAGGGAGCGGCTGAGGATTGATTTTCCGAAAGATGAAATTTGCAATATCGCCCTGCATTTCATTAATGCTGAGGTCAATGATTCGATGAACGATGTGACACATCTGATGCAGCTGCTGCAGGAGATTATGAACATCATCAAATATCATTTCAGTGTGGATCTGGATGAGGACAGCGTCAATTATTTCAGATTCATTACGCATCTCAAATATTTCTGCCAGCGGGTCATTACCCATTCCAGTCATGATGACACGGAGGAATATTTGTACGAGGTTGTCCGCAAGAATTACCCGGAGACGTTCAAATGCATCATCAAGATCGAAACGTTTATTCTCAAAAACTATGATTATGTCATGACGCATTCCGAGCAGCTCTACCTGACACTGCATCTGGAGCGGCTGATGAAAAGTAAATAACCAAGGGCTTGTTACTGTTCAATCAGGCAAAACCCGGATGAGGCACGGTACGCGTAAGAGCGCGGAGTCGGTGTGTTCGTTCGGGTTTTTTATATGCCAATTAATAGGGGGAAGTAAGATGAAACATCAGGAAACAGCACAGCAAATCGTCCAGTCCGTGGGCGGGGTGGACAATGTCAACTCGGTGTACCACTGTGTAACCAGGCTGCGTTTTGAGCTTAAAGACAACAGCAAGGCCGATCAGGCCGCACTCAAAAAGCTGGATATGGTCATGGGCACCAACATCTCAGGCGAGCAGTTCCAGGTCATCATCGGCAACGACGTGCCTAAGGTCTACGATGAGATGGTTAAGGCTTATCCGGCGCTCAAGCAGAGTGGGGAGGGCAGTAAAAAAGAGGATGGAAAGAAACAGAACGTCATCCTGAAAATTTTCGAAACGATCGCAGGCGTATTTGCGCCGATGCTTCCGGCTATTACGGCTGCCGGTATCCTTAAGGGGCTGCTGGCCCTGTTCGTAACACTGGAATGGCTGACAACCGGAACGGATACGTACCGGATTCTCTCCGCCATCGGTGACGGAGTATTCTACTTCCTGCCGATCCTGATTGCCTTCAGCGCAGCCCGGAAATTCGGCAGCAATCCGTTTATTGCGGTTGGAGTAAGTGCGGCACTGATGTATCCGGACATGGGTGCATTATTGTCGAGCGGTAATCCGGTTGCCTTTCTGAACATTCCGGTTACTGCCGTATCGTATGCTTCATCGGTTATTCCGATCCTGCTGGCCGTATGGCTGCTCTCTTATGTGGAAAAGACGGTGGACCGTTTCATTACACCATCGCTTAAATTGCTGCTTGTTCCATTGATTTCCCTGCTTATTATGGTTCCTGTAACACTGATTGCAATTGGGCCTCTGGGAACCTTTATCGGTGACGGCCTGTCCGGCGGCATCAACTGGCTGCTCAATGAAGGCGGACTGATCTCCGGTATCGTCCTTGGCGGTGCAATGGCCCTGATTATTATGACGGGTATGCACTACGCGCTGGTTCCGGTTATCATCAGCAATCTGGCAACGCTTGGCTTCGACAAATTCCTGCCGCTGACCTACATCTCCAATATGGGGCAGGCTGGGGCAACACTGGGTGTATTCTTCCGGGCAAAAGATAAAAAGCTGAAATCCGTAGCACTCTCCACCAGCTTTACCGCGCTTATGGGTGTTACTGAGCCGGCGATGTACGGTGTCAATATGAAATACAAAAAGCCGTTCATCGCGGCGATGATTGGTAGTGCGGCAGGGGGCGGCTTCGCGCTGGCCTTTGGAGCTAAAGCATACGCACTTGCCGGTAACGGCGGTATTCCGGGTCTCCCTGGACTGGTCGGACAGACGTTCTGGTACGCTTTTGGCGGGATGGTTATCGCCTTTGTAGTCGGCGCTGTCGTTACAGTGCTGCTGGGAATCCAGGAAGAGGCGGATGATGCTGCACAAATTTCCGGCAATATTGCTGCTAAACCGGCTAATGAAGCACCGCAGGCAGCAGCTCCGGCAGCGGTTGAAGTAGAAGCGGCATCCGCAACTGCAGACAGCACGGCTTACGCACCGATGAGCGGTAAAGCGATTCCTTTAAAAGAGGTCAACGACCCTACCTTTGGTGATGAGTTGATGGGCAAGGGGCTTGCCTTTGTGCCGACAGTTGGTGAGCTGGTATCTCCAGTCAGCGGGACGGTAATGAATGTATTCAAAACCAAACATGCCATGGTCATCCGTGACGCAGACGGTATGGAGCTGCTGATCCACGTCGGCATCAACACCGTTAAGCTGCGCGGCCAGTTTTTTGAAGCCCATGTGCAGACCGGTGATCAGGTGCAGGCCGGCGACAAGCTGCTGACCTTCGATCTGGAGCAGATTGCGCAGAATTATGATATTACTACCGCTATGGTTGTTACGAACACTGCGGACTATAAGCAGATTCTGCCGATCAAGCTGGGTCCGGTTGGTTTTGGTGAGCCGGTGCTGCGGGCGGAGCTGTAGGTTCGATATTAGACCGTGCTGCTTGCAGGCACAAAAGTTGAATTTACAACCGCCCTAATTCGGGAATTTCCCGGGCAATTAGATCAATTTTGTAGTACTTAACCGAGGATGGATTTGCAGGCGCAGCAGATACAGAGCACTTTTTACAAAAAAATATGATATAGATTGAACTTGAAAACTTAAATTAAGGGGGAAGTGGCGGAAGGAATTTTGGAACTGTAGGAGCGGAGCGTCCGCCTTTATGTTTGGATTTCTACCGCGTTCAGCGGTTTAAATCAGGAAATCCAAACATAACAGCGGCCGGAAGTCCAAATATTCCTGGAGTCACGGCTAATCCCAAAATGAAAAATTCACCAGTTCAATCTATATAACAACCAAGGAGATGAGCACATTGAGCATACAGCAAGGGTTTCCGGAAGGTTTTTTGTGGGGCGGCGCGATCGCAGCCAATCAGGCGGAAGGTGCTTTTGATGCCGACGGCAAAGGGCTGTCCACCGCGGATATGGTGCCTTATTTTAAGAAAAAGGATTATACCAATCTGAAAGAGCTGATGCATGTCACCAGCGAATCCATTCAGCGGGCAATGCAGCATACTACGGCTGAGGGGTATCCGAAGCGTTACGGGATTGATTTTTACCACCGTTATAAGGAAGATATCGCTCTGTTCGGCGAGCTGGGCTTCAAAGTGTTCCGGATGTCGATTAACTGGGCGCGGATTTTCCCTAATGGGGATGATGCTGAGCCGAACGAAAAAGGGCTGCAGTTCTATGACGATATGTTCGACGAGATGCACAAGTACGGGATTGAGCCGCTGGTTACCATGTCCCACTATGAAATGCCGATGTCACTGGTGCTGAATTATGGCGGCTGGAGAAACCGTAAGGTGATTGGATTCTATGAAAAGTATGCAGAGACGGTGATGACCCGCTACAAGGATAAGGTTAAGTACTGGCTTACCTTTAATGAGATCAACACGACCGTCATTGAACCGTTCACCGGCGGCGGGGTGGTTGAAGATACAGTCGATAATATCCGTGAAGCGTCTTACCAGGCGCTGCATCACCAGTTCGTGGCCAGCAGTCTGGCAACGAAAAAAGGCCGCGAGATCAATCCGGACTTCCGCATCGGCTGTATGCTGGCGCGCATGATTCACTATCCGGCAACCAGCAGCCCCGAAGATGTACATCAGGCACAGGTGGACAACCAGCTCAATCTGCTGCATACCGATGTGCAGGCGCGGGGCAGTTATCCTCCGTTTGTGAAGCGGTATTTTGCCGAAAATAATATCAATCTGGTTGTTGAGCCGGGAGACGAGCAGCTGCTGCGTGAGCATACGGTAGATTTTATCTCCTTCAGCTACTATACCTCGCTAATCTCTACAGTGGATCCGGAGAAATACGGCGTGACCGGCGGAAACCTGTTCAGTACGGTGAAGAATCCGAATCTGCAGGTGACCGAGTGGGGCTGGCAGCTTGATCCGATCGGCCTGCGTATTGTGCTCAAAGAACTGTACGACCGTTACCAGCTTCCGCTGTTCGTTGTTGAGAATGGTCTTGGGGCTAAGGATAAAGTTGAAGAAGACGGTTCAATCAACGACGACTACCGGATCGACTACCTGCGCAAGCACATAACTCAGGTTAAGGAAGCGGTCATGGACGGCGTTGACGTGATGGGCTACACCAGCTGGGGGGCGATTGATATTATCAGCGCCTCGACCTCGGAAATGTCCAAGCGTTACGGCGTGATCTATGTGGATCAGGACGATGAGGGCAATGGTACGCTGAACCGGTTCAAGAAGAAAAGCTTCTACTGGTACCAGAAGGCGATTGCTTCGAATGGTGCGGATCTGGATTAATAGCGGGGGAGTGTGGGGTGGAAGCTTCGCTTCAGCATAGCTGTCGTAATGGTGTGTAGAGCGATTAAGAGCTATTGACGGAGACGTTGCTTAGCCGCTTAAAGCAGAAGACCTTTTAACTGCAGTTTGTACAATTAAAAACGGTACATTCCTGCCATCCCGCCATATAAGTGTATTCTGTGCAGCTATATCTGCCCGTATCGGCCTAAAGTGGGGTTATGCGGACATTTTAATTGTATGGAATACACTTATTATGTGTTTTCCGTGCCAAAAGGGCTGTTTTAGTTGTATAAAGTGCAGCTATGTAGAATAGTTGGTTGGCGGAGTGGTCTACAGGGGAGGCCTGAGCAAGCTAAGTGGATAATCGCCATCTATTTCTGCTCCAATTCCCCTGAATAAGGTTGTTAGTTGGAAAAACGACACTTAGTTCTACTGTATCTACGCTAAAGTGGCTTAATGGACAGAAATAGATGCGGTTTATCCACCTAATTATTGAAATGTTTAATAAATGGTGGAATTAAGTGGCGAAAATCCAACTAGTTCGGGGAGCCATAAGTGCGAAAGTATGCGAGTAGGCAGCAGTAAGTATGAGGGTGTGCGGGCAGACGTATGCTCATGAGTGGGACAGTTGAGTAACTAAGTATTTATGGCAGGGTTAAGTGGCCTACGCAGCTTGCTAATAAGCGGAATCAACCCTTAAGCAATACTTACAACATTTAAAAAGCAGTATGCAGCGGAGTAAATCCGGCTGCGTACTGCTTTTTTTGCGATTTAACGGGTGTGGCAGGGATGTGGAGCCAACTCAACTGAGCGCGACGAGCACGAGCATGTACGACCAAGTATGTGCGACATAGGTAGGACGAGTGTGTGACGAGTGTATGACGGCAAGCATGTGCGATCAAACGGGAGCACCCATTCATGTACGGCCAACACGCACATCCCCAATTCGATGTGCCGGATGTGCCGGATTCCGTGCACCGGGGTTATTGCAGCATTACCCGCTCCCGAATGATTCGCGATATAGCGCCGCGCCCTTAGTCCTCCAGCGCGATGAGCCGGTATTCATACGGCCCGAGTGTCAGCGGGCCGGCCGGCACAGCTCCGCCGGCCAGAGCATCCTGCCCGCTGCGCGGCAGGGTAACAGTGCCCCCGAGACCGTCCATGTTCACGACGGTCCACAGCTCGCCGCTGCTGCCGCGCCGCGGGCACACAACCGTGCCTGCGGTGACATCGCTGCGCAGCGTCACCCCGGCCCGGCCGGCGTAATGCCCGATCAGCGCGCGCAGCTGCTGATCGCCGTCCTCGCCGGTCGGCAAAGAGCCGAGCATGACGATGGCCCCGCGGCCATAAGGCTGCTCTGTGACAAAGGCCTGGCCCGGCGTCCGGCCTTCCGTGATCTCGCCGATCACAGAAGCTCCGCCGGGCAGCGGCTCAAACACCGCGCTCCATAAGGACAGCGGCGCGGACAGGCCAAAGGCCTTCCCGATGCTGCCGGTTCCCTCCATCGGATAGACGTATTTGGTATGCACGCCTGCATAGCGCTCTAGCTCACCTAGAGCAGCATCGGTATGCAGGGTGTGTTCGGCCGTGCGGCCCCCGCTCAGCGGGCCGGCGATCCAGATGCCGCCGGCTTCGGCGAACGCCAAGGCCCTCTCCATAAATCCGGGCGACAGATAATGCACAAAGGGAGTGAACAGCAGCTTATAGCCGCTAAGGTCCCCGCCTTCGGGCACCAGATCGCGGTGGATGCCCATGTCCACGATCCGCTTATAGAAATCGCCGAGCAGGGAGCGGTAGTTCAGCTGCTTGTGTGGCTCGGTGGCCAGATAAGCTTTGGTCCGGTCTGAATAGGTGATGGCCACCTCAGCCTGTACCGGCCGGGTATCCAGCATATGCGGCTCGATAGCCAGCCGGGCCTGCGAAGCGGCCCGCACATTATCGTAGCCGAGCGCCGGGTCACCCCAGGCACTGAGGATGGAGCTATGCGTCTGCTCGCTGCCGGAACGCTGCTGCCGCCACAGCCAGTAGCAGAAAGCTCCGGCTCCAAGCGCATAGGCAGACACAGCTTCGGCCGTAAGATAGCCGTCCGGATGCGGCTGTCCGTAGCTCGTAAGAGATCCGGCGTATGCGGGGCTTGTCTCAAGCAGCCAGAAATCCCGGCCGGGCTTGAAATTGCGCCACAGATCACAGTTCAGCAGATAAGCGTGCCGGTTGGCCTGGGAGGCATACGTGTCATAAGACGCGAAATCCAGCTCATGGTACAGCTGCTCATTATCCAGATGAAAAGCAACGCTGCTGTTATGAGTGATGGGAACATCCGAGTATTGGCGAAGAATAGTTGCCTGCTCTGCCGCAAATTCAGCGATTTTTTCCATCTGGAACAGCCGGTACATCGTGACCAGTGAGGAGTTATGCAGGAAGGGGGTAGCCACCGGCTGAGGTACCTGATCAAAGGCCTGGTAGGTATGGCTCCAGACCGCGGTTCCCCAGGCCTCATTCAGCCGGTCTATGCTCCCGTAGCGCTGCTCCAGCCATTTATGCCACAGCCCCTTACAGGTACCGCACATGCATTCAGCCACATGTGCTTTGAATTCGTTGTCGAGCTGCCAGGCGGCAAGACCGGGCAGCCGGCCCAGCTCCCGGGCCAGATGTCCGGCAATGATAGCGGCCCGCTGCCGGAAATAAGGGTTGTTCGTGCAGATATGCTGACGCGACCCGTGGCTCATAACGGCCCCGTCCGCCCGGACGAACAGCCGCTCCGGGTGTCCGTGCGTCAGCCAGACCGGTGGTGTCGCCGTCGGGGTACACATAATGGTGTCAATACCGTGATCATGCAGCTGCCGGATATGCTCGGCAAACGGGCGGACATCGATAATATCCTCCTCCGGCTCCAGCTCTGACCAGATGAACTCGCCCATGCGGACCAGATTGATCCCGGTTTCCTTCATGAGCTCAAGATCGGCCAGCCGCTCAGCCTCCTCCCACAGCTCGGGGTACCATGCGGCGCCGTAATACAATTTATGCTTCACTAAGCATACCTCCAGGAGATTATAATGAGGGAATTGATCTTCCGGCATCATAGTTGCTGCCTGTCGGACCGGCAATAGTAAAGTTTTGCCGGCTTTGCACTTTTTTGAAGCGGATTGTACCGGGGCTGATGCAGGGCAATCCAAAAAGTCCGATTGCCGGAAAAATCTGCCGCCGACATAATGGGAACCGTAGCCCCCTGAAAGCAAGACGGGGCTGCCTATTCAATCGGAGGTGAATGTAATGAAGCAAGGAGCGGCAATCGGAACAGCTGAAATACATGCTGCTTCAAATTACCGCAGCAGACGGGAGCTTTTCTTTAGACGCCTGAAACGAGACAAATGGCTCTATATCCTGCTGACCCCGGGAATCCTGTATTTTCTGCTGTTCAAATACGTGCCAATGTGGGGAGTACTGCTCGCTTTCAAAGATTTTCAGCCTTTTCTGGGCTTCTGGAAAAGCGAATGGGTGGGTTTGGAGCATTTCCGCACGTTTTTCCAGAATCCGGATTTTTTCATGCTGCTGCGCAACACGCTTGTATTGTCTCTTCTGAATCTGGTGTTCTTTTTTCCGGCACCGATTATCCTTGCGCTGCTGCTGAATGAAATCAGGTTGTCCTTCTATAAAAGGACAATCCAGACGCTGATCTATGTACCCCATTTCATTTCTATGGTTATTGTCGCGAGTATCTCCTATGTATTCCTGACAACTCAGGGCGGGGCAGTCAATGAATTCCTGTACACAGCTACAGGAAGCAAAATAGACTTCCTGGCCGACCCGAACTGGTTCAGGCCGATGATTATCCTGCAGACAATCTGGAAGGAATGCGGCTGGGGGACAATCATTTTCCTCGCTGCGCTGGCCGGTGTTGATGTGGAGCAATATGAAGCAGCAGTGATGGACGGGGCTAGCCGCTGGCGGCAAATCTGGCATATCACGTTGCCGGCTATCCGCAGTACCATTGTTATTCTGCTGATTCTGCGGATGGGTACCATTCTGGACAACGGCTTTGAGCAGATTTATCTGATGATGAATGCGCTTAACCGTGAAGTAGCCGAGGTGTTCGACACCTATGTGTATGCACTCGGGATTACCCAGGGGGCATTCAGCTACAGTACGGCGGTCGGGCTGTTCAAGTCGGTCATCGGTGTTGTACTGGTACTCGGTACCAACTGGCTCGCCAAGAAGTTCGGCGAATCGGGACTTTATTAAAGAGGGAGGCTGCGTGCGTGGTTAAGAAGCAATATCGAAGCGCCGGAGAGGTTACTTTTGACGTATTCAACTATTTAATACTTGGAATTATCGGAATCGCGGCCATCCTGCCGTTCCTGTTTGTGGTCGCCGGTTCGTTCGCCACGGAAGCGGAAATCACAAAGCGTGCGGTCTTTCTGATTCCGACAACGATCTCTTTTGATGCTTACAAATTCATCTTTTCTACAGATACGATTGTACGAAGCATTGGGGTGTCGTTATATATAACGGTAATCGGAACTATTGTTAATCTGTTCTTTACGGTAACCATGGCATATCCGATGGCCAAACGCTATCTGATGGGCCGCAATCTGATCCTTAATCTCGTTATTTTCACCATGCTGTTCGGGGGCGGTATGATTCCCACTTATCTGGTTATCCGTGACCTCCACCTGCTGGATACCTTGAATGCCTTGATTCTGCCGGGGGCGATCAGCGCCTTCAATCTGATTATCGTCAAAAACTTCTTCCAGGAGCTTCCGGTTGAAATGGAGGAGGCGGCGCGGATCGACGGCTGCAGCGAGCTGGGTCTGCTGTGGAAAATTGTACTGCCGCTCTCGAAGCCGGTGCTTGCGACCTTTACTCTATTTTATGCGGTCGGACACTGGAACAACTTCTTCTCTGCGCTGCTATATATCAATGATCCGTCCAAGTGGCCGCTGCAGGTGATGCTGCGCCAGATCGTTATGCTGTCCCAGTCGGCAGCCGGCGATTTAAGCTCGATGGACCCGAATTTTGTACAGCCGCCGGAGCAGTCGATCAAGATGGCAGTTATCGTGGTCGGTACACTACCGATTATGTGCGTCTATCCGTTTCTGCAAAAACATTTCGCCAAAGGGGTGATGCTGGGTTCGGTTAAAGGTTAAAAAAGGTAAAGATGTTATGCCAACAAATAAAGGGAGGATCATTATGAAAAATCAACGTTCAACAGGAAAGAGTTCCATTAAATTCAAAAAGCGGTTGTTTACGCTACTGTCAACAATTATGATTGTAAGTGTGATGTCAGGCTGCGGAAATAACGGCGGAACAAATAATGCAGCAGGAACAAACGGGGCTGCAGGCAGTGATGGAACGGCCAAGCCTGAAACAACAGCGGGAGCAGAAGCAGAGAAACCGCTGGATCTGACGCTGATGCTGCCGATTTTTAAAACGAATTATCCGAAGGATGACAGCCCGGTTGCGGCCAAGCTGGAGGAGCTGACCAATACGAACATCCATTTTGAATGGGTGCCGAATGCCTCCTATACCGATAAATTCAACATTACGCTTGCTTCAGGCAAGCTCCCCGATATTATTTATGTAGGCGATGTTAAGGCTTCAAGCTTTGTGAATGCAGCAAGATCAGGCGCTTTCTGGGAGGTAGGACCTTACCTGAAGGATTATCCTAACCTGAGCAAGGCCAACCCGGTTATTTTGAACAACTCGGCCATTGACGGCAAAAACTACGGGATTTACAGAGGCCGGGCGTTGGGCCGCAACGGTGTCGTATTCCGCAAAGACTGGCTGGAGAAGCTGGGGCTTGAGAATCCGCAGACCGTGGATGAATTCTATAATATGCTGAAAGCGTTTAAGGAGCAGGATCCGGACGGCAACGGCAAGGATGACACCTACGGTATGGTAATGGTGAAGTGGACAGGCGGATGGGCCAGCGGCTTCGATACGATCAAGCTGTGGTTCGGCTCCCCGAACAGATGGGGTGTGCAGGATGGCAAGCTCGTTCCTGAGCATGAATATCCTGAATATTTGGAAGCGCTTGAATTTATGAAAAAGCTGTACGACGAGAAGCTGATTAACTCCGACTTCGCGGTTATGGACAGCTCCAAATGGAATGATCCGGTTGTAAACAACCAGGCCGGCGTTATTGTCGATGTAGTGGACACTGCGGCCCGTATTGACGACAAGATCCATGCTGCACTCCAGAAAGAAAGTAAGGACGAGCCTGACCGTCACTACATGGATGTTATGGGCGGCGTTACAGGGGCGGACGGACAGCTTCA
Organism: Paenibacillus sp. fava2; assembly: GCF_058313675.1. NCBI lineage: Bacteria > Bacillati > Bacillota > Bacilli > Caryophanales > Paenibacillaceae > Paenibacillus > Paenibacillus sp. fava2. Next base: position 2,090,735 of record NZ_CM177755.1, read on the forward strand.
TACACTCCCGACCTCCGGTTTCTCCGGTATGCTGGCAATTCCGAAATCCTCCGTCAAAACCGAGGATGAGCTGAAGCGTGTGCTGGCCTTCCTGGATAAGGTGAACGACGGGGATCTGCAGACGCTGCTGGGATATGGGCTTGAGGGTGTTCATTACAACCTGGTGGATGGTTTTGTCGAACGTTCAACTGACACCGTCCTGCTGGAATCGGAAGTGGAAGGGCTTAACCAGATGATCCCTTATATTCCTGATGAGAATGCGAAGGATGCGAAGCAGATTAAGCAGACCCCGCTGCGGGACAAGCAGACTAAGGTGCAGGAAGATAATAAAGCAACCATTGTTGTAAACCCTGCTGAAGCGCTGATTTCTACCGTATATACGCAAAAAGGCTCACAGCTTGATAATGTCATCAACGATGCGCGCATCAAGTTTATTGTCGGACAAATTGACGAGGCCGGCCTGAAGGCAGCCTTTGATGTATGGCGGAAGACAGGCGGGGACGAGCTGGTAAAAGAAATGAACGAGTTGTACGCAAAAACGGCTAAATAGCGTCCGGCCACGCTCCATGCACCGGCCGTAAGTAGCCTCATTAACGCCGCAAGGCTGCAATGCAAAACTATGAATTCGGCTGGTGAATACACATGGAGAATACAATAACAGCAATGAAACGCAAAGGCTACAAGCGGATATGGGCGGGCCGTAAAGGCCGGTATTACCGCAATAATCTGATTATTGTGCTGATCGTCTCGTCCATTCCCGGCCTGATTATAGGACTACTTGTGTATTGGATGGCAGGCGGAAGTCTGGAGGAGGAGCTGCTCGATATGCATAACCGGCAGATCGAGCAGCGTGCCGCCAACATTGATGACCAGCTGTCCAATCTGGAGCTGATGCTGGCCCACTGGGCTTTTGATCCCAAATTTGACTACAGCCTGAAGAATATGGACTTTACCATGAACCACGAGCGGGCCTGGGACATCACCAAGACGCTGGTGGTCATGCAGGGCTCCAATTCCATGGCCCGTCAGGTGGAGCTTTATCTGGCCGGAGACCGTCCGGTGCTGTTTAACACGGAGTACGGTACGGTCACTTCCAGCGGAGCTGCCGTTTACGAAAAGCTGATGAAGACCGAGCAAAGCACCTACTGGACAGAGCAGGCTTTTGATCCGGCCAAGCCTCAGCAAAAAGAACTGACACTTGTGCATCATATTCCCGGCGGCAGCCTTGAGCCGTTCGGGGTATTGCTGCTGCGGATGGATACACAGAGGGTCTCAGATATGCTGCGGACCATGACCCCGTACAACAGTGGAGAAGTCTATATGCTGCGAAAATCGGGCGGTCTGTTCATCTCCGGGAGCGGTACTGACGGTGCCGCCACGCCATTTGTCAACTCGCTGCAGGCGGCAATTGAGGCAAGGGGCAGCGGAGACAGTACGTCGTTTCTGTACGACTGGAACGGAGTTACCTATGCGGTGACTTACGGCGATTTTTCCCGGATTGCCAGTGAATGGCTGTATGTATCGGCTTCGCCTATTTCCAGCATAACCTCTCCCGTGGTGGAGCTTTCCCGGACCATTATCATGGTCAGCCTGAGCGCTCTGCTGCTCGCTGCTGTCCTGTCGTGGATCGCTTCCCGTAAAATCTATTCCCCCTTCCGCCGCCTGCTGCAGACGCTGCTCCCTGAGCATGTTGTCTGTGAAGGCCGGGAGGATGAGGTAACACTGATTGAGCGGCACTGGCAGAATCTGCACGGGCAGCAGAATGCCCTGCAGTATACGCTTTCGGAGCAGCTGCCGCATGTGCAGCGCAGCTTTCTCCACCAGCTGTTCCAGGGCTATTTATATGCTTTTTCCGAACAGGAGCTGCAGAGCCGGATGAAGCAGTATAAGTGGGAGGTGGAGGACTGCGTCTTTGTAGTGCTGTACATTCAGCTTACCGGCATCTCCAGCCTGGAGGGTAAGTTCCGCAGCGGCGACGAGAGTCTGGTGTCCTTTGCGGCGGTGAACATCATCGGGGAACTGGCGGCTGAGCATTTCGAGCGCGCCGAGACAGTCAATCTGCACAATCTTACAGCAGGCATTCTGCTGATCGGGCCTGGAGGCGGCCCGGAGACGGGAAGGGTGCAGGCGTTCGGCGAAGAGCTGGCTGCCACGATTAACCGGATGCTGAAGCTGCAGGCTACCGTGGCCTACAGTGCGCCGATCGACAGCATCTCCGCGATTCCGCGGTCCTTTGAAGCGGCCAAGCAGGCAGCAAGCCACCGCAGATACGGGGGCGGCAACCAGGTGGTCAGCCTGGAGCAACTGGAGCGGGAAGGAGAGGGAGCCCATATGCCGCAGTATTCGTTCGCTCTGGAACGCGGACTGATTCAGGCGCTGCGCACCGGCGAGGCGGAGGAGGCAGACCGGCTGCTGGAGGAATTCCTCGCCACGCTGTCCGCTGACGGCGCCAAGGTAATTGATGTGCAGCAGGGCATGCTGCATCTGCTCGGTGCAGTACAGCATGCGGTGCTGGAAGCAGGGATTGCGCCGAACCAGCTGTTCAAGGGCAGGAACCTGTATGCCAGCCTGTCACAGATCCATGAGCCGGGCATGATCCTGCCCTGGTTCCGCGATCATGTGGTCTCGCCCTTCCTGAAGGAGCTGTCTGAGCGTTCCGACGCCGGAATCCGGCGGACGATTGACCAGGCCATGCTGTACATTCAGGAGCACTATATGGACAATATCTCGCTGGACAGCTGTGCAGATTATACGGGGACCAGTCCGTTCCTGCTCAGCAAATCCTTCAAGCGGGTTACCGGACAGAATTTTATTGATTATTTAACCGGGCTCAGAATCGAAAAAGCGAAGGAGCTGCTGCGCGACACCGATCTGAAAATGAACGATGTTGCGCTGCAGGTCGGCTATCAGCAGAGCTATTTTAACCGGATATTCAAAAAACAGGAGGACATCACACCCACACGCTACCGTGAGCTTAGCCGGCATGAAGGGGAGAAGGATGCGGGAACCCGGTAAGGGTGCGCACCGGAAGCCGGAATATGCCTGAAGGCCGCCTTCCTGCGCCTGTACCGCCTGCTGTGTGATGCGCCCAAAAGGAGATGACAGCTTTGTCCTCAGCCTTGCCGATCCGATTACACTGGCTGAATCAACCCGCAGCGGCTGCGGGAGTTACCTGGGGAGTTCCCTGGACCAGAGGAGAGCTGAACCGCGAAGGACTCTCTGCACTTTATCTTGGCAGCCAAGACGGCAATTCCCGTCTGCCGCTGCAAAGCCGTCCGGCCGCTTATTGGCCGGACGGCAGCATTAAATGGTCGTTGCATTCTGCGGTCTGCCCGGAGGGCAGCGCGGAAGAGTACGTGATAGAGCGGTCTGCGAAGCCGCAGGAGGTTCAGTACGCAGCAAAGGTATCTGTTCAAGATACAGAGGCTGCCTTCGTTGTGGACACTGGCGCTATTGTATGTACCGTGGAAAAGCGCGGTGCGGAGCTGGTCTCGCGGATCATCCGCAGGGGACCGGCAGAGGATATCAGTAAGGCAGAGCAGGGAAGGCCGGATGGTAATTCCGGATATTCCGGAGATATAAAGGATTGTAATGCAGAGACAGAGCATCTGGTATGCTGCGGAAGCGAGCTGGTCTGTGTCCGGGAGCAGCGGGATATGCTTAGCGGTGCGCTTACGCTGCGGCAGGAACGGTTCACCGGGGAGACCCGGCAGGCTGCCCTGGAGGAAGCGGGGCCGCTGCGCGCCGTTATCCGCCTGGAGGGAAGACACCGCAGCCGCAGCGGCGCCGGGGAGTGGATTCCCTACACGCTGCGGCTGTATTTCTATGCCGGGCTTGAGAAGGTCCGGCTGGTGCATACCTTCCATTATGACGGTAATCCGCATCAGGACTTCATTAAAGGGCTGGGTATCTCGTTCAAGGTGCCGCTCAGCGGCCCGCTGTATAACCGCCATATCCGGTTCACAGGCAGTGAAGGCAGCTTCAACGAATCACCCAAGACGCTCCATACCCGCAGGACCAAAGGCAAATATGCGGAGCTGTTCGCGGCCCAGCTGGAGGGCCGCAGACTGCAGTTTGACCCGGAGGAGGATGCTTATTTCACCGGGCTGCTGCGGGATTCGGCAGTGTGGGACAGCTTCCGTCTCGTTCAGGATTCCTCCGAGCATTATGCAGTTCATAAGCGTACCGGTCCGGACTGTGTCTGGATCAAGGGAGCGGAAGGGCGGCGTGCCGGAGGGCTTGGCTATGTCGGCTCAGAGTGCGGCGGGCTGGCTGCCGGAGTGAAGGACTTCTGGCGGAAGTGCCCATCTAGCCTTGAGCTCAGCGGCCTTTCCGGTGACGAGGCTGCGCTGACCGTCTGGTTCTGGTCGCCGGAGGTGCCGGCCATGGATCTGCGCCACTATGACACCAAGACGCATGTGGAATCCTCCTATGAAGGTGCAGAGGAGCTGCGGGCTACCCCGTATGGTATAGCCAACACCAATGAGCTGACCCTGTGGTGCACTTCAGGAACGCCGGATCCGGCCGGTTTGCAGCGGATGCAGCTTGAGGCCGACCACCCCCCCCTGCTCGTTTGTGAACCGGAGTATTATCACCGCAGCCGGGCGTTTGGCCTTTGGAGTCTGCCCGACCGGAGCACACCGGCTAAGGCTTATCTGGAGGAGCGGCTGGACGGAATTATTTCCTTTTACCAGGCGGAGGTAGAGCAGCGCAAATGGTACGGCCTGTGGGATTACGGCGATTTCATGCACAGCTATGATCCCGTGCGCCATGTCTGGAACTATGACCTCGGCGGCTGTGCCTGGCAGAATGCGGAGCTGGTGCCAAATATGTGGCTTTGGGTGAGCTTTTTGCGAACCGGGCGGGCAGACATTTTCCGTATGGCTGAGGCAATGACCCGGCATACCAGCGAGGTGGATGTGTACCATTTCGGGGAGTATGCAGGCCTCGGCTCGCGGCATAATGTCGTGCACTGGGGCTGCGGCTGCAAGGAAGCGCGGATCGCGATGGCCGGACTGCACCGCTATTACTATTATCTTACCGGCGATGAGCGGACCGGCGACATCATGGACAGTGTGAAGGATGCCGACTATACGACCGTGACACTGGACCCGATGCGGGCTTATTTTCCCAAGGATGAATTTCCGACACATGTGCGGGTTGGCCCGGACTGGGCTGCGTTCAGCTCCAACTGGATGACGAGGTGGGAACGGTACGAGGAGACGGCTTACCGCGACAAAATATTGACGGGGATAGACTGCATCAAAGCAGCCAATCTGCGGCTGATCTCCGGTCCAACCTACGGCTATGATCCGAAGACCGGCATCCTCAGCCCGATGGGCGATGATAACTGGGGCCGTCATCTGGCAATCTGCATGGGCGGGCCGCAGGTGTGGTTTGAGCTGGCCATGATGCTGGAGGACCCGGAGTGGGAGGATATGCTTGCAGAGTTTGGGGTGTTCTATAACCTGCCGGAGGAAGAAAAGAACGTTATTGCCGGAGGGGCGATTACAGGCAGGCTGCGGTTCGAGCATCCTGTGCTGAGTGTCGCCATTGCTGCTTACGGGGCCTGGTACAAGGATGACCGGGCAACGGCTGACCGCTGCTGGAACATCCTGCTAGAGAATCCGTTCGGAGCCGTCCATCTGCAGGAAGAGCAGACGCTGGTCACTTACATGGAAGAGCTGAATGAAATCGGCTGGATGAATACGAACGAAGCCTCCCAATGGTCGCTCAATACGATCATTGCCCTGGAGCTGATTGCAGAAGCCTTGCCGGAGCGGGAATCCGTGAAGGGGGCGGAAGCATGACAGCACAGCAGAATGCGGCGCTGATCCCGGAGCAGTGGCGGGAGATCTACCGCAATACGCTGGCGGGCCCGGAGCAAACGGCCGGATTCCGGATGGAGGGGGATGGGGCCGTAACCTTTCCGATGGGCCGGCTGCGGCTGGAGAGCACCCGGGCTGCTTCGGAGGGGCAGAAGGCAAATGTTGTGTTCTGGTGCCCTGAGGTTTTTCCGGGGGACCTGGCAGTGTCGTGGACATTCCGGCCGCTGCGGGAGCCGGGGCTGGCCATTCTGTTCTTCGCTGCCGCCGGTGCCGGAGGTAAGGATCTGTTCGACCCGTCACTACGGGCAAGGACAGGGGAATACGATCAGTATCATCACGGGGAGATGAATGCTTTCCATATCTCCTATTTCCGGCGGATGTGGGAGGAGGAGCGTTCCTTTCACACCTGTAACCTGCGCAAAAGCTACGGCTTTCATCTCGTCGCGCAGGGGGCTGACCCGCTGCCGGATGTGGCCGATATGACCTCAGCTTACGAGATGCTGGTAGTGAAGCAGGGCGCTGCAGTTACGTTCGCCATCAATGGACTGCCGCTGCTGCAGTGGACCGATGACGGCTCGGCCTATGGTCCGCTGCTGGCCGGCGGCCGGATCGGCTTCCGCCAGATGGCGCCGCTGATTGCAGAGTACAGTGATCTGATTGTGTATGCGCCCTGAAAGGATCGGAAGCCGCCGGAAGCGGGCGCATTGTAAGTAACGAAAGGCATAAATGCCCTTGAATTCGGCGTGCGCGGCCAACTGGGCGAAATGAAGGGCATAAATGCCCTTGAATTCGGCTGATGCGGCCAAATGGGCGAAATGAAGGGCATAAATGCCCTTGAATTCGGCGGACGCGGCCAAATGGCCGGAATGAAGGGCATAAATGCCCTTGAATTCGGCTGATGCGGCCAAATGGGCGAAATGAAGGGCAAAAATGCCCTTGAATTCGGCGTGGGCAGCCAAATGGGCGAAATGAAAGGCAAAAATGCCCTTGAATTGGGCGGACGCGGCCAAATGGCCGGAATGAAGGGCATAAATGCCCTTGAATTCGGCGGACGCGGCCAACTGGGCGAAATGAAGGGCATAAATGCCCTTGAATTCGGCAGATGCAGCTAAATGGACGGAATGAAGGGCATAAATGCCCTTGAATTCGGCTGATGCGGCCAACTGGGCGAAATGAAAGGCAAAAATGCCCTTGAATTCGGCTGATGCGGCCAAATGGGCGAAATGAAAGGCAAAAATGCCCTTGAATTCGGCGTGCGCGGCCAACTGGGCGAAATGAAGGGCATAAATGCCCTTGAATTCGGCAGATGCGGCCAAATGGCCTGAATGAAGGGTAAAAATGCCCTTGAATTCGGCTGATGCAGCTAAATGGACGAAATGAAGGGCATAAATGCCCTTGAATTCGGCAGATGCGGCCAAATGGGCGAAATGAAGGGCAAAAATGCCCTTGAATTCGGCCGATGCGGCCAAATGGGCGAAAAACTATCAATATCCAAGGAGGCGTAACAGCAATGCCCGGAGTGTATTACTGCTATCCGCAAGGCCGGCACAAGGCGCTGACCATGAGCTATGATGACGGCAGACGGGCCGATGAGCGGCTGGTCGGCCTGTTTAACAAATATGGAATTAAAGGAACCTTTCACATAAATTCCGGCCTGCTGGGAGAAGGGGACCGGATTACAGCGGAGGAGCTGCCTCAGCTGTATAAAGGTCATGAAGTCAGCGCCCACACGCGGCGGCACCCGACGATGGCCCGCTGTCCGCAGGAATTCATCGTTGAGGAGATTATGGAGGACCGTAAGGCGCTTGAGGCGCTGCTGCATCAGCCGGTCCGCGGGATGTCATACCCGAACGGGTCATATACCGCCGAGATCAAAAAGCTGCTGCCGCATCTGGGCATTGAGTATGCCCGGACCGTGCAGAGCACCGGCGGCTTCGGTCTCCCGGAAGACTGGCATGAATGGCCGGCGACCTGCCATCACAACCGGAATCTGCTTGAGCACACGGAGAATTTCCTCGGACTGTTTAAACGGCAGTACCTTTATCTGATGTATGTGTGGGGCCACAGCTATGAATTCGACAATGATGATAACTGGGAGCTGATGGAGCAATTCTGCGCCATGGCAGGCGGACGGGATGACATCTGGTACGCCACTAATCTGGAGTTTGTCCATTATATGAAGGCCTGCCGGAATCTGATCTTTTCGGCAAGCCGGGATTTTGTATACAATCCGAACGCTTCAGCAGTCTGGCTTGATGTTGACGGAAAAATAGTAGAGGTGCCCGGGGGGCAGACGGTGGATTTAGGCTGAGCACAGGACGGGAGACAAGGAGGAGCTACTGTGAATAATGTGAATAAAGCGGGCAGTCCGGCTGAAGGCGATCAAGCCTTGCACCGGCTGGCCGGGATCGATATCTCGGCTGCCGGGCCAAGATGCAAAATGCTGCTGGGGGATCTGGACGGGGACGGCAGGGCTGAGCTGCTGCTGGTTCAGCCCGATAACCGCCAGGATGTAAGATATATTCCGCATCAGGTGCAGTGCCTGACCGCTTTTGATCTGGACGGTCGGCTGCTGTGGCAGACGGGGAAGCCGGATGAGGGAGCTGGCAGCCAGGGCTCGGATTATCCGGCCCAAGTTTATGATATTGACGGTGACGGTGCGCTTGAGGTGCTGTGCGTCATGGACGATAAGCTGCAGATCCTGGAAGGGGCAACGGGAAAAGTAAAGGCAGTCCATAAACTTCCGTCTGCTGAAGCCCATGACTGCATCATTATTGCCAACCTGAGCGGTAACGCGCACCCTTCCGACATTATCCTCAAAGACCGCTATCACCGGCTGTGGGCGCTGGACAAAAACCTTCAGCTTCTATGGACTCATGAAGGCAATGTGGGCCATTATCCGTGGGTGTATGATCTGGACGGTGACGGACGCGATGAGGTCATGGCCGGATACGATCTGCTGGATGCTGACGGAAAGCTGAAATGGAGCTGCCGTGATCTTGACGATCATGCGGATTGCCTCTGGGTCGGGGACGTGAACGGCGACGGCCTTCCCGAGCTGGTGGTCGGGGGAAGTGTTACGGTAATGTATAACCGGGAAGGGCAGGAGCTGTGGCGGTACGAGGGCTCCATTGAATCCCAGCATCTGGCGCTTGGACGCTTTTGCCCTGAGCTGCCGGGACTGCAGATTGCCGGACTTGACCGCATGGTCCGCGAGGATGACGGCAAAGGCCTTAAGGGAAAAGACGCTATGTTCCTGCTGGATCAGAACGGCAAGGAGCTGTGGAAAGAGGAGCGTACTACAGACGGCTGGCTGACGATCGTGGATGCGGTCAGCAGCTTCTGGAAGAATGCGCCGGATTACATTTTGGCGTACCGGCGCGGGGGAGGCGTGCTGCCGGCGCTTTATGACGGGAAGATGAACAGGGTTGCACAGTTCGCCGAGCAGGGTTATGCCGTGCACGGGGATCTGCTCGGCAGCGGCACGGAGCAGGTTATCATCTATACGGATGAACTGGCCGCAGTTTATGCCGGCGAGCCGCTTCCTCTTACAGCGGTCCATCCGGGCCGGCCGCTGCCGCAGCCAAAGCGGCTGTACAGCTCTACCTTGTACCCGGGTGGGGAAGTGGGGCTGTAAGGCCTTATTCAGGTAAAAGCACGGCTGCAGGCAATGGAGTGCGCCTGTCATATCAAAGTATCCAAGCAATAACCTGCGAGGCATATGCCTGCGGGTTATTGCTTTTTTCACATAGAAGGTGCCTGTGGTAAATACCGGTTATCACCCTGATAACAGACGAAAGTCAGAATTTGTAGTAAACTGGAAGGAATGTATTTCGCGCACTCTAATCCTACAGAAAAGAATGTGATCTATTTATGCAGCTTCAGGCTCGAATGCCAAACAAAAAATGGCTGGAGAAACACCTTTCCGGGGAAGGGATGGATTACCGGCAGATTATCGCCCTGTTTCTCCCAATCCTGATTGATCAGGCTTTCATCATCGGGCTAAATCTCGTAAATACAGCGATGATCAGTTCGTCCGGAATGGCGGCGGTCAGTGCGGTGAATATGGTGGATTCACTGAATATTTTTCTGATCAACGTATTTGTGGCGATTGCGACCGGAGGTACGGTGGTGGTTGCACAGTATAAAGGCAGCGGAAATGACCGCATGGTGTCACAGGCTGCTGCGGGCTCCGTTACTTCGGTGTCGCTGATCGCTGTGGGCATCGGTCTTCTGCTCATGGGCTTCCACTCGCCGATATTGAATCTTCTGTTCGGGTCTGCCTCCGCCGATGTGCTGGACAATGCCCGGATTTATATGATCGGCAGCAGCATCTCCTATCTGGGGATTGCCGTGGTTCAGGCTGTATGCGGTGCGCTGCGGGGCGTAGGCCGGACGCGGGCTTCCCTGATGCTGTCGCTGATCATGAACCTGTTGTATGTACTCTTGAACATTATTTTTATAAATCTGCTGGACATGGGTGTACTGGGCATGACGCTGGCGGTCAATATTGCGCGGTATACAGGGATGATCTGTGCCCTTGTCTATCTGTTCAAAATCGACACCGCTCTGCGCGTACGTGCCCGCGACCTGCTCCATATTCCGCTCAGCATGCTGCGCAAAATTATGTTCATCGGTGTACCGTTTGCGGCGGAGCAGATGTTTTTTAACGGCGGCAAGCTGCTGACCCAGATCTTCATTGTGAGCCTGGGTACGTATGCCATCGCAACCAATGCGATAGCCGGCTCATTAGCCATGGTGTTCCAGATACCGGCCAGTGCGCTGTCGCTGACCATTGTGACGGTTGTCGGCCAGAGTATCGGGAGGGGAAATGTCGCCGATGCCAGAAAGTTCATCAAAGCCTTCCTTTGGATCGGTTCGGGCTCTCTGGCCCTGATCGCCCTGATTCTGATGCCGCTGTTTCACCCGCTGGTGTCAATCTTTTCTCCGCCTCCGGAAATTATTGATGATTTGTTTATAGTACTGCTGGTCAATGCCATTGCCCAGGTTCCGCTGTGGGCGGTCAGCTTTATTTTGCCGTCGGCACTGCGGGCAGCAGGGGATTCACGGTTCACGTCCATTACCTCGATGCTGACGATGTGGCTGTTCCGGGTTGTTTTTGGCTATGTTCTGGGAATCGTGCTCGGCTTCGGTGTACTGGGGGTCTGGATTGCGATGAACAGCGAGTGGGCCGTCCGCGGGGCTGTTTTTCTGTGGCGGTTCAGAGGAGAAAAATGGTTTGCGCATAAGCTGATCTAAAGACCGCAAGGAAGCGGTTACGCTAAACATTTTGCCGGTTTACTATAATAAAAACGGATTCATTTCCTGTATTGGATATAATAGTTTTACCCGCTCTGGCATTATGTGAATTTTGTTTGACAGGGGGGATAGTATGGGCCATAATACAATCCATACTAAACATATAAGGTTTATAGGAAGGGGAGATTGAGACATGCAATTCACAGCTTCTATCAAGAAAACTTTATGGTCAGGAACACTGGCAGTTCTATTAATGGCGGTGATTGCCGGCTGCTCCGGACAGAACAATACAGCTGCTTCCGGCGAGACAGCTCAGCCAAGCGCTAGCCAGGCGGCGGATGCGGGCAACAGCACCAGCGAGCCGGCGGCGGGAGGGACTTTTGTCTATGGACGGCCTGCTGCAGTAACCTCGTTTGATTTGCATAATCAGATTACCTCCAATAATGCGTTTGCGATTGATAAAGTCTTTGAGTCCCTGGTTGCTTTTAACAGTGAAGGGGAAATTGTGGACTGGCTGGCTGCCTCCCATACGATCAGTGAGGACGGATTGACCTATACCTTTGTGCTGCGTGACGGGCTGAAGTTCTCTAACGGCAACGCGGTTACAGCCAAGGATGCTGTCTTCTCGCTGGAGCGTCACCTGAAGGTCGGCGGTCCCCTGGCGATTGCAGCCAAGGTGGACAGTGTTACTGCACAGGATGACAAGACACTGGTGATTAAGCTCCAGGAGCCGTACACACCGTTCATCTCCGAGCTGTCCAACTTCTCGAACGGCATTATTCCGGCTGATTTCGGCGGGGTTACCGAGGAAGAATTCTTCAAAAAGCCAATCGGCACCGGCCCGTTCGCCATTGAAGCCTGGGACCCTGCGGGTGATGTGACGTTCGTCAAGAACACGAACTACTGGCAGGAAGGCAAGCCGGCGATCGATGAGCTGGTCTATAAGCTGATCGAAGACGACAGCCAGGCGATTAACCAGCTGAAGGCTGGAGAGGTTAACGCGATCGAAGCGCTTGCCCTGCAGAATGCTGACGAGTTGAAAAACGGCGCTGATACCGCTGTAGTAACCAACGGCAGCTGGGTAACGGAGCAGCTGTTCTTTAATACACTGGATGAGCATTTCAAGGATGTGCATGTCCGCCGCGCGCTGGCGCTGGCGCTTGACCGTGAAGGCCTGACCAAGGCGCTGACCTTCGGTTATGCAAGGGCGGCAAACTCCCTGCTGCCGACAACCATTCCTTACAATGCGAATGATACCATTAAAGCGTTGAACTATGATGTTGAAGCGGCCAAAGCAGAGCTGGCCAAATCCGCTTTCCCTAACGGCTTCAGCACCAAGCTGCTGGTGGCCTCCGGCAACAGCACAAGAGCCCAGGAAGCGCAGATTATTCAGGCGGCAGGCCAGGCGATCGGCATCAAGATTGAGATTGAATCCATTGAGCTGGCTTCCTTCCGTGAACGGTTCTTCGCCTATGATTTCGCTGCCATGCTGAACAGCGGCCAGGCAGATTCTCCGGAAGCGAACTCCATTCTGGCTTTCCAGACCGATCCGGAAGGCTTCAGCAAATCGTACTGGACGCACTATACCAATGATGAAGTAACCAAGTTGCTGTATGAAGGACAAAAAACAGCAGACGGCGATGCCCGGGCAGAGATTTACACTAAGCTCCTGCAGACGCTGGCTGATGAAGTGCCGTACATTCCTCTTTACTACCCTGACATCCTGATCGGTGCCCGCTCTTCGGTAGAGGGACTTACCGTATTGCCTAACGGCAGCGTCCGCTTTGAAGATGTGCGGATCGGTCAATGATGATGCCGGGGAAGCTGCAAAGTTCTGCAGCAGGTAATCGTACGTCCTACAGATGGCTGACGGCGGCTCTAATAAGAGCCGCTGTCGTTATCCTCTGTGTGATGACCGCTGTCTTTTTTCTGATCCGCATCGTTCCCGGTGATCCCGCAAAAATGATTCTGGGTGAATACAGCACACCGGAAGCTATCGCAGCCATGCATCATACACTCGGACTGGATCTTCCGCTGTGGGAGCAGTTCATCCGGTTCGTGAAGCTGCTGTTCACCTCCGGCGATACCGGTAATTCCATTATCTCGGGAACCTCAACACGGGTGCTGATAGCCGAGCGTGCTCCGGTAACCATGCTGCTGATTGCAATGGCCTGTGTCATTGCAGTAGTGATTGCCCTTCTGCTTGCTACGGTTGCGGCTACGAATAAGGACAAGCTGGCGGATCATCTGATCCGTATTTTTCCTGCGATTACTCTAGGTATGCCAATCTTTTGGGTTGGCATCCTTTTCATTATGCTGCTTAGTGTCCGGCTAGGCTGGTTTCCTGTCGGCGGTGTAGGCGAAGGCTGGTCCGGCATGCTGTACAGCCTGACACTCCCGGCGGTTACGGTCGCTTTTTCCCAAATCCCGACGCTTGTCCGTTCTTTAAGGGCGCAGATGCTGGAGGTGCTGGAGTCCGACTTCGTAGTTACACTGAGGGCTGCACGCATTCCCGGCCGGGTTATTCTGTTCAAGCATGTGCTGCGCAATTCGGCATTGCCGACACTGATGCTGCTGGGTGTCAACATTTCTTATCTGATCGGCGGTACGCTGGTCGTTGAGCAGGTGTTCGGCATCAAGGGGATTGGCAGCCTGCTGTTTACTTCCATTTCCAACCGGGATTTTCCGGTCATCCAGGGAATTGCGCTCTATTGTGCGGTTTCTGTGGTGATTATCAGCCTGCTGGTGGAGATTCTGGCCAAGTGGCTTGATCCCCGGACGAAAGGAACACGATGAAAACGACAACCCTTTATCCTGAACTGCAGACGGACGGACCTAAGACTTCATTGCTCCGCCGGATATTGAATACCCCGTCTCTGCTGGCAGGAGGCATCATGTTCGCTGTGCTGATCCTGCTGGCTATTTTCATTCCGTACATCAGCCCCTATGACCCGACTGAACAGAATTTAAGCGCGTTTCTGCAGCCGCCGTCCGCCGAGCACTGGCTTGGAACTGACCAGCTGGGGCGGGATCTGTTCACCAGACTGATCTACGCTGCCCGGACGGATCTGACCATTATGGTACTGGCGGAGATCATCCCGTTTTGTACCGGGATTATTCTGGGAATGGTGGCAGGCTACTACGGAAAATGGGTCGATAACGTCATTACTCTGATTACCGATACGTTTATTGCTTTTCCTTTTTACCTGATCGTGATTATTGTGGCCTTTGCCAGCGGCGCGGGCCAGCGCGGAATTTATATCACTTTTATTCTCGTCGGCTGGATAGTGTTCGCCCGGGTGGTCCGCGGTCTTAGCGCATCGTTCCGTGAACAGGAATGGATTGCTTCGGCCCGGACGCTCGGCTTGTCCGGCCCCCGCATTATTCTGCGGCATCTGCTGCCGAATGTGCTGCCGCAGGCAGTGGTCGTCCTGATGACGGATATGGTCGGCCTGCTGGTGGCGATTGTCACGCTTGGCTATCTGGGCATTGGTATTGCCCCGCCGACTCCCGACTGGGGAACGATGATTGCGGACGGACAGTCCTTTATCTCGACAGCCTGGTGGCTCTCGGCCGTTCCCGGCTTCGCCGTGGTCTACACGGGGATTGCCTTGTCGCTGGTGGGCGACGGACTGGCAGATCTATGGAGGAAAAAATAATGGCTACAACACCCGTATTGGAAATAGAAGGCTTGACACTGACTGCCAAATCGCAGGAAGTGCTGGTTAAGGACGTCAGCTTCTCGCTGCATCAGGGCGAGAGTCTGGGCCTGGTCGGCGAATCGGGCTCGGGCAAATCGCTTACGCTGCGGGCGGTGCTCGGTCTGTTACCACGCGGTGTGCAGCAGACTGGCGGAGTGATCCGGGGTGCGGCGGACAGCGCCATGGTGTTCCAGGACCCGCGGGGAGCGCTGGACCCGCTATGTCCGGTGGTCAAGCAGGTGGCGGAGGTAGTGTATTACAGGCAGCGGCTCAGCCGCAAAGCTTCGCGCGCTGCGGCGCTGGAGCTGCTGCATATGCTCGGGTTGCCCGATTCGCTGTGCAAGGCGGACCGGTATCCCGGCCAGCTCTCGGGCGGGCAGTGCCAGCGGATCGTCATTGCCATGGCTCTGGCCTGCAAGCCGGGCATTCTGCTCTGTGACGAGCCGACCACGGCGCTTGATGTTACGGTGCAGAAGCAGATTATGGAGACAGTGGGCCGGCTGCAGCAGGAGCTTGGGTTTGCGATGATTTTTGTAACTCATAACCTGGCGGTTGCCGCTGCGATGTGCTCCAGGCTGGCCGTTATGAAAAAAGGTGAAATCGTAGAGCACGGCAGTACGCTAAGTGTTCTGCAGGAACCGCAAAATCCGTATACACAGATGCTGATCAACTCGGTGCTGCCTGTGCCGGAGCTTGCACCTGAAGGGGGCGCTGCTTTATGGACTTGAGCCTGCAGGTTAACGATGTGACGGTCCGGTATGGCGGATTTACGGCGCTGGACAATGTCCGGCTTGAGGTGCAGCAGCATACCACTCTTGGGCTTGTCGGAGAATCCGGCTCAGGCAAATCCACACTCGCGCGGGTGATTGCCGGGCTGATTATCCCGGATCAGGGGCAGCTGCTGCTGGATGCAGAGCCGCTCACCGGGAAACGGACCCGTGAGCAGCGCAAAAAGATCCAGATGATCTTCCAGAATCCCGACGCCTCGCTGAATCCGAAGCATTCCATCCGGCAGATTCTGGCTGAAGCGCTTCTGTTCCACAAGATCGTAGGCCGTGCGGAGGTGGAAAAGCGATCCAGGCAGCTGTTGGAGCGTGTGAGCCTCGAGGGAAAAGCGCTGGATAAATATCCGCATGAATTCTCGGGCGGCCAGCGCCAGCGGATTGCCATTGCCCGTGCGTTAAGCGTTGAGCCCAGCCTGCTGATTGCCGATGAGCCGACGAGTGCCTTGGATGTATCCGTGCAGCTAAGTGTGCTGGAGCTGCTGAGCACTCTCAAGTCAGAGCTAAATCTGACGATGCTGTTTATTTCCCATGATCTGGGTGTTATACATGCAGTAAGCGATAAGGTTGCCGTCATGCGGCAGGGGAAGCTGGTTGAGGTCAGCCCGAAGGACAGGTTCTTTAGCCGTCCGGAAGCAGCTTACAGCCGTGAGCTGCTGTCTGCGGTTCCCCAAATGCCGACTATGAAAACATCAGGAGGACTACATGAACCAAGAACATAAAGGATATGTGCCGCTGACACGCGCTGAATTCAGCACGTTGACCAGCCAGTTCGCCCGGCTGCTGTCAACGGAACATCCCCCGGTCATCATTCCGGGTGAGGCCATTCTGGGAATCGAGGCTGTGGCTGCAGGGATTTCTGCACCGGGCCGTACATTTATTAACGTGGTAACCGGACCTTACGGCAGCCTGTTCGGCGGGTGGCTGGAGCGCGGCGGAGCAAGAGTAGTGGAAGTAAAGGTTCCGTTCGATGAGGTCGTGCCGGCGGAGCAGGTTGCCGCGGCCATTGAGCGGGTTAAGCCGGATGCCATTTCCTTCGTGCAGGCTGAGGTAGTCACCGGAGGCTCTAATCCGGCAAAAGAAATCCTGAGCATTGCCCGCACCCACAACCTGATTACGGTAACGGATTCCGTCTCGGCTGTCGGCGGTGAAGAGCTCCTGGCAGATGCATGGGGCGTTGACTTCGCCGCTGTGGGAGCGCAAAAGGCGCTGGGCGGACCTAACGGTGTCAGTGCGGTCAGTATCTCGCTGCGCGGCTGGGAGTTCCTGGAGTCCAATCCAAATGCGCCGCGCAATTCGATTCTGTCACTGCTGGATCTGAAGCCGTCCCCGGCTGATGCAGAGCCGGTGCGCGTTCCGCCTAATATTCCGGCCCTTGAGGCCAGAGCGCTGATTGAAGCGCTGGCAGCGGTTGAGGAGGAGGGGCTGGATCAGGTCATCTCACGACATAGGGCTGCGGCTGCTTCAGCCATTGCCGGCATCAGGGCACTTGGACTTGAGCCTTGGCAGAAGGACAGCAGGCATTATTCCACGCTAACGACCACCGTCCGCATTGGTGGGGATCAGCGCCTCAGAATTGCGCAGCCGGTGGGCATCGTGGCTCCCGGAGACGGGGAGCTTAACGGCCGTCTGCTGCGGATCAATCATTTTGGCGTAAATGCGAGCCTCCTCAGTGTGGAAAAAGCGGTTGTAACACTGGCTGAGCTGCTCGAACAAGACGCTGCTTCAGCGCTGCAGGCGGTCCGTGCA
This sequence comes from Paenibacillus sp. fava2, assembly GCF_058313675.1. Lineage (NCBI taxonomy): Bacteria > Bacillati > Bacillota > Bacilli > Caryophanales > Paenibacillaceae > Paenibacillus > Paenibacillus sp. fava2. Next base: position 2,108,054 of record NZ_CM177755.1, read on the forward strand.
GCATGGGGGAATGCCCATGCTTAATAAACATCCGGAGGCGCTTGATTATACAGCAATCCGCATTGCGGGGATCGAAGGCAAACGTTACGACATTTCCATCAGAGACGGCAGATTCACGTCGGTGAAGGAAACGGTGCAGGAGGAACCGGCGGGGCAGGCCGGATATTCCGGAGAATTGCTCCTGGCAGGAGAGTCCGGACAGCCGGAACCGGCGCAGCCTGCAGGGGCTGCTATCCCGCAGGCTGATCTGTGGATCAGCCCCGGTATTATTGATCTGCATACACATCTGGCCTGGACGGACTTTGACCATGCTGACCAGCTGAAGCGCAGCAGTGCTGAGGTGGAGGTCATGCAGGGGGCGGCGTTTGGAGCCACCTTGCGGACCGGTGTAACGACCGCGCGGGATGCTGGCGGGATTACGCCGCAGACCATCCGCCGCCTGGTCCGGAACTATGGGCACCCGCTCAGGGTCGAGACCAGCAGCGAAATGCTGGGTTCGGCGGATGCGCTGGGAACAAAGTTCCTGGAAGGCAGGCTGGCCGAGATTTATGCCACAGGAGCAGGCTGGGTCAAGATAATGGCAACCGGCGGTCTTGGTGCGCCTGCGGAGAAAGTGCTGGACCCTGTGTTCTCGGAGGAAGAGTTCAATTTCATTGTCCGCCATGCCCATGCCCATCAGATTAAGGTGCTGGTCCATACCTGGGGCGGGGTGACCATTGACTGGTCGATCCGGGCAGGCGTTGAATCGATCGAGCACGGAATGTTCCTGACCGCGGATCAGGCCGGCCGGCTGGCTGAATCCCGCACAGCCTACGTGTCTACCGCTTCAATCTACCGGATTGCCGCAGATCCTGCCGGCGTGCTGGGGCTGCCGCAGGTCATCTGCGACCGTGCCGCACGGGCAGCCGAGGCCCATTCCCGGGCCATCGGCTATGCCAGAAGCGCAGGCGTACGCTTCGGCTTCGGCACAGACTATGCCACGCCGGCGCTGCACGGCTATAACCTGCAGGAGCTGGACACGCTGCTGGACTACGGCCTGACCCGCGCAGAAGCGTGGCAGTCCGCTACCTCCGGCGCGGCTGAAATCCTCGGACGCGGCCATGATTTAGGACGGATTGCCGAAGGCTATCTGGCCGATGCTGTAATCTGGAACGCCGATCCGTTCCAGGCGCGGGGTGCCGATGTGCTGCGGGAGAGCATAGTCTCAGTTATAACCGGGGAGACGGAAGCAGAGCTGGCCGGGGGAAAATAAGCCGCTTTTGCGGTTTTAGAGTGTGGCTGGGCCGTATAACTGAGGTTATACGGCTTTTTGCTGTGACTGGTTAATGGGCTGATGGGCTGATGGGCTGATGAGGTGATGAGCTGATGAGCTACCTTGAGCTGGTAGTTTGGCTAAAGAGAGCGGCGGGATCTATGCCGGAGATGTTTTCTTAGGCCGGATTTTATATTCTAAGGCTGGTTAGTGTTCATTATGCTGCTTTGCAGAGGCCGGTTTATTAAGCGGTTAGCCGGTGAAGGGCGAATCTAAGAAGGGTTTTATTAAACTTCCGCCAGGATGAGGTTCCTGAACAGCTAAGTGGATTTTCGCCATCTATTTCTTCCGATTCTCTTGCGTTTTAAGGATTAGTTGGAAAATCGGCACTAGACATGCATACAAACTTACATGAGAGCTAAATTAAACCAAAAGTAATAATTTTACAGTTAGTTTTATAGACTCAATGAAAAAAGAACAGTGGCGTCTTAAAACGTAGGGTTAGTTACCAATTAATGGTATATCATGTTTGTTATCTGAGAATTATCTTTACCGTCGCTCGTTTCTCTTTCGTTTGTTCTGGAGTTTCTGCGGGCTTAGGGATCTTTTGCCGACCTTTAGAACGACGAGTCGGTTCACGATTCAGCGCTTCAATAAATACATCCCAGTCTTTCATGGCGTAATACCTCATCTTTCGCAGCATGCTCCATACACTTAGGGTGGACTGCACTTCTAAATGGATGAGCTGACAAAGTAGCGCCGTAATGATTCCGATGTAACATTGGACCCACACTGCGTGGGGGTGGTGATTATGGAACGTTACGGTGGCCAGATGCTGCTTGATCCATTTAAAAAACAGCTCAATTTGCCAGCGACAGCGATAAATTTCACCAACGTCTTCGGCTGAAAGATCCTGACGATTTGTGATGACCTCGTAGATTTTTCCATGCTTATCTTGGAATTGTACAAGGCGAACGCAAAACGTTTGGCCCGATTTTTTATCCAGAATCTCAACGTCAGCGTCCCGAGTAATATTGCTGCTACCCGAAAGGGGATGTTCGGTCAGCACGGTGTACTTTGTTTTTGCACGGATCCGGGCTACAAAAAGCACCGTCCCTTCCGACCATTCTCTGAAGTTTCCGTAATGCACATAGCCACGGTCGAAAATGTAGGTGAATTCTCCAGGCACAACCAGATATTTGACCGCTTGTTGATCCGACACACCGATAGTGGAAAGGACAATCTCAACCGGAAAATGACACCCTGCTTCCAGCGAAAGCAGCCGCGTATGGATTTTGACACCCTTGGTCTTATTTTGATAAAACGCCCAATCGCCGAGTATTTTGGGTAGCGAAAGGCTCGTTGAATCGACGGGTGCTAACTTTCCAAGATGCTTGATGCCCTTGGCTTCCGCTTTTCGCAATTTTAATTCCTGAACAAGATCGGTAAACAACCACTCGAGATAAGCAAGAGGGATGGTGCCGAGCTTGCGGTTCAAGGTCGATTCGTGAATGGTCGTGAGTCCGGTAATGTCCTGAAGCTCTGCATTCGTTTCCAAATGGAGCACAATGTCGGAAAGAGTCCGCCTCTGCTGCAACTGAGCTTCTACAAAAAGGGTAATCGCGGCCCCAACGGTAAGTTTTTTCGAATAATGATCTGCGAATGGACAACGAAAAGAATGTAACATTAAATGCTGTAAGTACTTGCGTAAAACTGAATTTTGCGATATGTTACCCATGGATTAGCTCCTTTTGTGGAGAGATGTGGGTAACCTGCCTACTCTCTCTACATTAGGGCTTTTTTCATTTTTCACCAGAGTAAACTCATCTTTTTTATCCATAATTAGCTAACTATTTCAAAAAAATTTATGTTAGGTTTGCCGCATGTCTAGTGGAAAATCGGCACTTAATTTAGCCCCAACCCCACCCATTAGGCGCAAAACCGTAAAATTAAATAGCGTTTTTCTACTTAGATTTCCGAAAGTGGGATTGAGCGGAGAAATAGATGCCATTTTTCCACTTAGCTTGATCAGTAATCCTCCTACAGCTGCAGTTCATCCCCGTTTATAAAAAAGTAACTTTGCCACAGAAATATGAACTGTCTTTCGTATTTCAACCGCAATCAGTGGCTCTGACCAAGAGTCATGTTGAAGGACAGCAACCGGAAGTCCAAACATTCTCTAAATTCACAGCTATTCCCGCTGGTAAAATCACATGCTTAACCTAAATAGGTCCTCAACTCCAGTCTGCATCTCTCCAGGCAAATGTAAATGTTATATAAAAAGTCCGGTATCATCTTTAGTTTGGTGAAAGACAGTGATTTTGCGTGTGTGCTACGATTTGGCTTGAGAAGGGGGGCTGTTCAACAGAGTGTTGTAAGCGCTTAACTTAATTGGCAGGTACAAATTCATAAAAAGAGGAGTGCAGTGCATGAGTAGAACGTTCAAACGAATTTTCTCCACAGTATTAGCTGCAAGCCTGCTGCTGCCGCTGGGCTGGATTACTCCGGCAGCGAAGGCTGCGGATGCTGTCCCAAATGCCCAAGCTGCAGAGGTCAGCCAGTCAGAAACAGCAACCGTTTATCACGAAACCTTTGCGGGCGGGGCAGGCAAAGCCGGCCAATCCGGCGGGGCCAGCCTGGCAGCGGTCACCGGCATACCCTTCGACGGCAACGCCGATGGCGCAGCCCTGTATGTAAGCAACCGAGCGAACAACTGGGATGCTGCAGATTTTAAATACAGCGATCTCGGGCTCGTTAACGGGGAGACGTATACAGTAACTGCGGTGGTTTATGTTGATGCTGCAGTCATTCTGCCCGAAGGTGCAAAAGCAGCTCTGCAAACAGTAAACAGCTACGGGAATTATGCCGAAGCAGCCTATGTCGCCGGCAAGGCGGTTACGCTGACCAGGGAATTCGTTGCCGATACGTCCAAGGATCAGGCGCTGCGCATTAATTCCAACGAGGCCGGCAAAGCGGTTCCGTTCTATATCGGAGACGTTCTGATTACCGGTAAACCAGCCTCCGGCGGCGGGGAAGAGCCGGTAAGAGACCCGGCGCTGCCGTTCAGTACGGTTACCTTTGAAGATCAGACGGCAGGCGGCTTCGCCGGCAGGTCGGGAAATGAGACGCTGACGGTGACGGATGAAGCGAATCATACAGCGGATGGCTCCTACGCCCTGAAGGTGGAGGGCCGTACCTCAACCTGGCACGGGCCAACGCTGCGTGTAGAGAAATATGTGGACAAAGGCAGCGAATATCTGATCTCCGCCTGGGTCAAGCTGATCGATCCGGCCAGTTCGCAGCTTCAGCTATCCACACAGGTCGGCAACGGCAGCAGCGCCAATTATGTCGCACTCTCTCCCAAAACCATCAATGCCGCTGACGGCTGGGTCAAATTTGAGGGCAGCTACCGCTATAACAGCGTAGGCGGCGAGTACCTGACGATTTACGTGGAGAGCTCGAATAACGCTACAGCGTCCTTTTACATTGACGATATCAGCTTTGAACATACGGGCACAGGTCCAATTTCTATCCAAAAGGATCTGGTTCCGCTGAAGGATGCGTACCGGGATGATTTTCTAATCGGGAACGCCATTACGGCCGAGGATCTGGAAGGGGTACGGCTGGAGCTGCTGGAAATGCATCATAACGTGGCTACGGCAGGCAATGCGATGAAGCCGGATGCGCTGCAGAATGTGAAGGGCGAGTTTACTTTTACCGCAGCGGATGCGATGGTCGATAAGGTGCTGGCGGAAGGCATGCAGATGCACGGCCATGTTCTGGTCTGGCACCAGCAGTCGCCGGTGTGGATGAATACTTCTAAGGATGCGGAGGGCAACACCGTCCCTTTGAGCCGCGAAGAAGCGCTTATAAATCTGCGGACACACATCCGTACTGTTATGGAGCATTTTGGCGATAAGGTGATCTCCTGGGATGTCGTGAATGAGGCGATGAATGACAATCCGGGGAATCCGGCCGACTGGGAGTCATCGCTGCGCCAGGCCCCGTGGAAAACCGCAATCGGAGCAGATTACGTCGAGCAGGCTTTTCTGGCGGCGCGGCAAGTGCTGGATGAGCATCCGGAATGGAACATTAAGCTCTATTACAATGATTACAATGAAGATAACCAGAATAAAGCCCAGGCCATCTATAACATGGTAAAAGCACTCAACGATAAGTACGCGCTTAATCATCCCGGCAAAAAGCTGATCGACGGTGTCGGCATGCAGGCGCACTACAATGTTAACACCAATCCTGAGAATGTCAGACTGTCGCTGGAAAAATTCATCTCTCTTGGTGTTGAAGTAAGCGTCACCGAGCTTGATATTCAGGCGGGAAGCAACTATGAGCTGTCAGAAAAGCTGGCCGATGCCCAGGGTTATCTGTACGCCCAGCTTATGAGCCTCTACAAGGAACATGCGGCAAATATTGCCCGAGTCACCTTCTGGGGAATGGATGACAATACGAGCTGGAGAGCATCATCCAATCCGCTGCTGTTCGACAAGAGCCTGCAGGCCAAGCCGGCCTATTACGGAGTGATCGATCCGGTAAAATATATCGCCGGGCATCAGCCGGATACGACGGACGCTAATGTGTCTAACGCTGTTTATGGAACACCGGTCATTGACGGTACAGTTGATGCGCTCTGGACAAGTGTGCCCGAAATGCAAGTTAACCGCTACCAGCTAGCGTGGCAGGGTGCAAGCGGCATAGCCAAAGCGCTATGGGATGACCAGAATCTGTACGTGCTGGTTCAGGTCAGCGACGCGCAGCTGGATAAGGCGAGCGCGAACGTCTGGGAGCAGGATTCGGTTGAGATTTTTGTGGATCAGAATAACGGGAAGACCTCCTTCTATCAGGACGATGACGGCCAGTACCGGGTTAATTTTGATAACGAAAGTACATTTAATCCCGACAAGATTGCGGCAGGATTCGCCTCTGCAACCAAAATATCTGGAACCAACTACACGGTTGAAGTAAAAATACCGCTTAACAGCGTTACTCCGGTCAACGCCAAGAAGCTTGGCTTCGACGTGCAGATCAATGACGCGAAGGATGGCGCGCGGCAAAGTGTAGCCGCATGGAATGATACCACCGGCAACGGGTATCAGGATACCTCGGTATACGGTGTGCTTACGCTCACGGGCAAACCGGATGAGCCGGAAGCAACTCCTACACCGGAGCCAACACCGAGTCCAACTTCAACACCTGCGCCGACTGCAACCCCGGCGCCCATTGCGATTCCAGGTGGTACCCACAGTAATGCTACACCAAAACCTGTAACTGCCGAGAACAAAGACGGTGCCGTGACACTCAAACCGGAGGTTACCGGCTCCGGCGGCGCAGCTAAAGCAATCGTTTCCGCCGAAAGCCTGAAACAGGCGCTTGAACAGGCAGTACCTGCTGCTGACGGCCGGAAGCAGGTCATTATCGAGTTGGCTAAGCAAGGAGACGTAGCCGCTTATGAATTGCAGCTGCCAGCACAAAGCTTGAAGGGGCAGACCAACTTCGTAATGCTGGTGAAAACGGCGGCAGCTGCGGTAGAGCTTCCGGGTAATATACTGTCCGGTGCAGCAGCAGACGCTGACTTCATTTCAATCCATATCAAACAGGCCTCCAATAATGGCCTGGATGCCAAGGCACGCACAATTATAGGTGCAGGGCCTGTTATTGACCTGAGCCTGACGGCAGACGGCAAAACGTTTGCCCTGGGCAGCCCGGATACTCCGGTAAAAGTGTCCATCCCGTACACTCCCGCTGCGGCACAGCTTGGCAATACTGCAGCCCTGATCGCCGGACGGCTGGGCGGCACCGGCAGCCTGACGGCAATTCCGAACAGCCGCTATGACGCAGTCAGCAAATCTCTTGTGTTCCACATTGCCGGGTCCGGCACCTTTGCGCCAGCCTTTAACCCTGTGAGCTTCACTGATATAGAGAAGCTGGCCTGGGCCACAGAGGGTGTCACCGCCCTGGCTGCCCGCGGCGTCGTGCAGGGAACTGCTGAGGGCAGCTTCTCTCCGGCAGCACCTGTGAAACGGGATGACTTTATCACGATGCTCGTCAGAGCGCTTGAGCTGAAGGGAACCGGCACGGCTGCCCCGGGCTTCGGGGATGTTCCAGCCGGCGTCTATTACAGCAGCGAGCTGGCCATTGCCCAGCAGCTTGGCATCATTGACGGCTACGCGGACGGAACCGTCCGTCCGGACAATCCGATCAGCCGTCAGGAGATGATGGTGATTGCAGCGCGGGCACTGAAGGCAGCGGGTAAAGCTGCCACAAGCAGCAGCGGCAGCCTGAATACCTATCCGGATGCCGCGCAAGTCGCCGGATATGCTGCCGACAGCGTATCCTTGCTGGTAGAAGCCGGTATCGTCGCCGGCAAGAGCGGCCTGCTGGCCCCGAAAGACACGCTCACCCGCGCGGAAGCAGCGGTGATTGTGTACCGGGTTTGGGGATTGTAGGCGGGGAAGCGGGAAATACAATAACAGAAGCCGCAGGTGCTAAACCCTGCGGCTTCTCAGATTGTCGAGAAACCCAGGTCTTTTAAAGATCCTGGGTTTCTTTTGTATTTCAATAACGACCTGCGAATGGGAGGACGAGGGGGTTAACCCCGTTTTTCCCGGCGATCCAGGTGGATCGCTATCTTCTTCATGTTCTGCACGGCTGCCGTCACCAACGCTTGTTCTCTGACATTCGGGAGTCCGCGCAACCGGCAATAGCGAAACCCGTGGAGCTCTTTAGCATCCGCGAAGCTTCGCTCAATGGTTTCTTTTCGTTTGCGGTACAACTGCTTGCCTGACTTGCTGAGCCGGTTGTTCCGGACCCAATCCTTGCTGTCCTCCCAGACATGTCGGATTACCACTTTTCGGTGGTTTTTGGACTGCGTACACTGGTTTAAAAATGGACACCTTTTACATTGCTCCGGATCTGACGCATACTGCTGGTAGCCTTTGCGGTCCGTTGTGCGGTATTTCAGTTCTTGTCCGGCCGGACAGACGTACATTTCTTGTTCAGCGTTAAACGAAAATTTCCATTTTGGAAACAGTCCTTGCTTGGAATGAAACCTCCGGTGAGCAATAACGGCAAAGATCTTTCGGCTTTGTAACCCGCGGCAAATTGGCGTTGTTAAATACCCTGAATCTAGCGCAATAGCTTCCACTTCAAAACCAAAACGTTTCTGCTGGCGGTCCAAACGTGACAAATACGGCACGGAATCATGGACATTTCCGGGCGTGACATGGACATCCGTAATGAGATTGTATTTCATATCTACCGTCCGGTGGTCCAGATAAAAAAATCCTTCCGGTTTTCCGTCACGGATCATGTATCCACTATCGGGGTCGGTCTTGCTCACTTTAATTTCTTTTTCTTCGTTCACTTCCTCTCTAGGTTTCAGGGCTTTTTTCCATGGCTCTTCCGGTCTGCCTCTACGGCAGCGTTGAGCTCGTCCACATAATCCTTGGCGTTTTGCAGTACCTGTTGTTTAGTGTATTGGTGTTTATTGGCATTCGCCTTAACGTGAGTAGAGTCCGAGACAAGGACACGGCCGCCCACCATCCGATGCGAAATCGCCTGTAGAACAATCTCATCGAAGATATCCTGAAAAATGTTCGTATCTTTAAAGCGGGTTCGCCGATTCCAGCTTATGGTGGAGTGGTCTGGAACCTTGTCGGTTAGCCCGAGCCCAAGAAACCAGCGGTAAGCTAAATTGGTTTGGACCTCTCGTTCTAACTGGCGTTCGGAACGAATGCCGTAGAAGTACCCCAGGAAAATCATCTTAAATAGCACGACTGGATCAATCGCAGGGCGTCCGTTATCCGAGCAGTACAGGGGTCTAACTTTCTCATCGATAAACGAAAAATCAATATATTTATCTACCTTGCGAAGCAAGTGGTCTTGAGGGACTAAATCTTCGATGGAAACAAATTCGTAAGCTTGTTGCTTTTCTCGATTGGAACGCAGCATGCTGACACACCATCCGTTCTATAAATAGTTACCTATATTATACAACATTAACGCGGTGTCGTATGAAATCAAAATCACATGAAGAAGGCTGTCGAGACTTTCTCGACAGCCTGAGAAGCCGCAGGTGCTAAACCCTGCGGCTTCTGTTATTTACACAACATAAATCGAGACGACAGGATTTGAACCTGCGGCCTCTTGCTCCCGAAGCAAGCGCTCTACCAAGCTGAGCCACGTCTCGACATGAAGGCGAAATGCGTTGTTATACGCATAAAGACTCTCAATATCCAGAATTATACTCCTGCGTTTAGGCGCTGTAAATGATCTGTTTAAGACATATTTGCGTCAGTTTTAAGGCGAAGCAGCAGTCTGCAGTAGACAGCTCCGCCGCCAAACATTGACACAATCCCCGCCGCTGGCTATACTTGAAATGTTAAAATGCAAATCGGATAAAACATTGATGAAATGAAGTACGCCGGAGCATGGCTCCCCCAGAGAACGGGTTCCGTTACGGATGAATCGTAATGGCTGTGAGAACCCGGAAGACAGACCGGCGGAAAGCTGATTTCGGAGTGCGGGGAAATCCCGCCGGGGGCGCCCGTTAACAGCCGCGACAAGGCGATCGTCTGCAGGTGTCCGCGTGTTAATACACGGATCAAGGCGATAACCAGGGTGGTACCGCGATAATCATCGTCCCTGAATTTATTCAGGGGCGTTTTTGTGTATTCCGGCGTATTGGCCGGATGCAGATTAATACTAAGACGGGGGCTGTACATGATGAAAGCAAGTGAAATCCGTTCCAAATGGCTGCAGTTTTTTGAGAGCAAAGGCCACAAAATCGAGCCAAGCGCATCGCTCGTTCCGCACAACGATCCATCCCTTTTGTGGATCAACGCCGGTATGGCCCCGCTGAAGGCATACTTTGACGGACGCGAGATTCCTGAGAATCCGCGCCTGACCAACTCGCAGAAATGTATCCGTACCAATGACATCGAGAATGTCGGCAAAACGCGCCGCCACCATACGTTCTTTGAAATGCTCGGGAACTTCTCCATCGGCGATTATTTCAAGGAAGAAGCCATCACCTGGGCCTGGGAGTTCCTGACCGGCAAGGAGTGGATCGGCTTCGACGGGGACCGCATCTCGGTTACCGTATACGCTGAGGACGAAGAGGCCTTCAAGCTGTGGAATGAAAAGGTTGGCCTGCCTGCTGAACGCATCATCAAGCTGGGCGACGAGAACTTCTGGGATATCGGCGAAGGCCCGTGCGGCCCTTGCTCGGAAATTTTCTATGACCGCGGCGAAGCCTACGGCAGTGACATGAGTGATCCGGAAATGTATCCGGGCGGTGAAAATGAACGCTGGCTGGAAGTGTGGAACCTCGTATTCTCCCAGTTCAACCACAACAAAGACGGCAGCTACACACCGCTTCCCAACAAGAACATTGATACCGGTGCAGGTCTGGAACGTCTGGCTTCCATCCTGCAGGATGTAGACTCCAACTTTGACACTGACCTGTTCCAGCCGGTGATCCAGAAGACTGCCGGCCTGGCCGGAGTGAAATACAAGGATAACCTGGAGCAGGATATCGCCCTGAAGGTGATTGCCGACCATATCCGTACGGTGACTTTTGCAGTAGGCGACGGTGTGCTTCCTTCCAATGAAGGCCGCGGCTACATCATCCGCCGTCTGCTCCGCCGTGCTGTACGCTACGGAAAGAACCTGGGTCTTGACCGTCCGTTCCTCTTTGAGCTGACAGAAACCGTAGGCGAGGTTATGGGCGTGTACTACCCGTCCGTTGTGGAGAACCGCGAATATATCGCCAAAATCATCCGCACGGAAGAGGAGCGTTTCCACGAAACGCTGTCCGACGGCCTGGCTATACTGGGTGAAATTTCGGCAAAAGCCAAGGCTGACGGCCTGAGCGCCATTGCCGGCGTCGATGCATTCAAGCTGTATGACACTTACGGCTTCCCGTTTGACCTGACGGAAGATTTTGCTTCCGAGCAGGGATTGACTGTTGACCGTGAAGGTTTCGATGCAGCGATGCAGGAGCAGCGCGACCGGGCAAGAGCAGCCCGCCAGGACAATGCAAGCATGAAAATCCAGGGCGGCGCCCTTGCCGATCTGACGGTTAAAAGTGAATTTATTGGATATAATGACACGGTAGCAGAGTCCAAAATCCTCGCTATTGTTGTTGACGGCGAGCTTGTGGATTCCGTCAGCGAAGGCGCCGAGTGCCAGGTTGTGCTGGAAGCGACCCCGTTCTACGCTGAAAGCGGCGGTCAGGTCAGCGATACAGGTCTTCTGACAGGCGGCTCCGTTACTGCCAAGGTAACAGGCCTGTTCAAGGCACCGCACGGACAGCATGTACATCTGGTGACCGTGGAAGCCGGAGAGCTGAAGACCGGCGACAGCGTACGTGCGGAAGTTAACCGTGAAATACGCGAAGACATCGTGAAGAACCATACGGCGACTCACCTGCTGCACAAGGCCCTGAAGGAAGTATTGGGCGGTCATGTTAACCAGGCAGGGTCTCTGGTAGAAGGCGCACGCCTCCGTTTTGACTTCTCGCATTTCGGTGCCATTACACCGGAAGAGCTGAGCGATATTGAACACCGGGTGAATGCGCAGATCTGGCGCGGCCTGGATGTGGTCATTGAGAACAAGCCGATTGACGAAGCCAAAGCTATGGGCGCAATGGCTCTCTTCGGCGAAAAATACGGCAACATCGTTCGTGTCGTACAGGTCGGCGATTACAGCCTTGAGCTGTGCGGCGGTATCCACGTCGGCAACACCTCGCAGATCGGAATCTTCAAGCTGGTCAGCGAGAGCGGCATCGGCTCCGGTGTACGCCGGATTGAGGCCGTGACCGGACGTTATGCTTACCAATTCACCGAGAGCCAGCTTGATCTCCTGAAGCAGGCTGCCGGCTTGCTGAAATCCTCGCTGAATGACGTGCCTAAGCGGATCGAAGCACTGCATGCACAGGTGCGCGAGGTATCCCGCGAGAACGAATCGCTGCAGTCGAAGCTGAGCGCAACCTTTGCCGCCGAGCTGACCGGCAGCGTGAAGACCGTAGGCGCCGGCACGCAGCTGCTGGCCGTTGCTGTCCAGGCAGGCAATATGGATGCACTGCGCTCCACTGCTGATGAGCTGAAGGTCAAGCTGCCGGATGCCATTCTGGTGCTCGGTGCTGCGATGGATGACAAGGTGAACTTTGTAGTCTCTGTACCTCAGGCGCTGGTCAAGCAGGGCTTCCACGCCGGCAAGCTGGTTAAGGAAGTTGCCGCAGTGTGCGGCGGCGGCGGCGGCGGACGTCCGGATATGGCGCAGGCCGGCGGCAAGGATGCTTCCAAGCTGTCCGAAGCACTGGCCAAAGCCGAGGAGCTCGTGGCTGCCCAGGCTTAAAGAGTGAAGATGGCTGTCTGCATAGACTGTTCCTCCATATAATATGCCCAGCGGTACTGAGAGCTTCATATCAGTACCGCTGCTTTGTTAATGAGGCAGTGTGGTGCATTTTAGCGAAAATTCGCCTTAAAGGCCGTTCTGCAATAGCTTGAAAACCAAAATTATCTATATTTTTGTAGATAAAATGCCAAAAAAAGCGTTATCTCGGATAGAGGATTTCCAAGGCGGGGCATGAATATGTTATGATGAAGGCAGCAAGTGAGCTGTACAGCAGCAACTATGCGAAACCGCTCTCTGAGGGTGATTTTGCAGAAGGAAGGTGTCACAAATGGACTCCATGGACAAAACGGTTAAATTCAATGTGAAGGGCGACGAAAAGGAAGCTTCTTCCCAGGAAATTCTGCTCGCCGTATACGACGCGCTGGTGGAGAAAGAGTACCATCCGATTAACCAGATCGTAGGGTACTTACTTTCCGGAGATCCGGCTTACATTCCGCGCCACAACAATGCGAGAAGTTTGGTCCGGAGAAAAGAACGTGATGAGCTGATCGAGGAACTGGTCCGTTTCTACCTGGCCAACCACCGGGTGGATCAGCCGAGATGATGAAGAAGCTGGGACTGGATTACGGCGACCGCAGAATCGGAGTCGCCACAAGTGATATTTTCGGGTGGACCGCCCAGGCTCTGGAGACCATTGAACGCCGCGGAAACGGCAACGAGTTTGAACGTATCCGTGAGCTGGTCAAGGAGCATGAGATTGGAGAGATCGTGGTTGGCCTGCCGAAGAATATGAACGGCTCAGTTGGACCCCGCGGTGAAATCTGTATCGAATTTGCCGGTCAGCTGCGGGAGGAACTCGAAATACCCGTACACCTTTGGGATGAGCGTCTGACGACAGTGTCCGCCGAGCGGATGCTGATTGAAGGGGACGTCAGCCGGAAGAAACGCAAGGGGATTGTGGACAAAATGGCCGCAGCCCTGATTTTGCAAAATTTTTTGGATGCTAACAGTAAAAGGTGAGGGGTGCGCTATTATGACAAACGAACAGATTGGCCACGAAGAAGAACCGGAAATTATCTATATTCCCGATGAGGAAGGTAATGAAGAGGAATTTGAGGTCATCATGAAGTTTGAAGTCGACGGTTCGGATGCAAAGTATATGATGGTAGTGCCGCTGGATTCCGAGGATGAGGATAGCGATGAAGTCTACGCATTCCGCTACGAGGAAGACGGGGACGACCTGCAGCTCTTTATGATCGAGAATGACGAAGAGTGGGCAATCGTTGAAGAGACCTTCAATACACTTGTAGACGAGCTTGACGGGGGAGCAGAGAATGACTGATTTTTCCGCAGAACAAGCGGTCTGGACATCTAAGCTCAAGGAAGCCTATGGAGAAACAGTAGAACTGGAAGATGAGCAGGGCCGGTCTTCCGTTTACAATATTGTCGCCGAGTTTGAGGTCGGTGACCGCGCGTATGCGGTACTGGCCGGTTCTGGCAGGGAAGCGGAGCAGGAGATTCTGCGGATTGTGGTTTCGCCTGACGGTGTGCCGGAGCTGGAGAGTATCGTTGACGATGAAGAGTGGGAAGATGTCTCCGAGCTGTATGATGAGCTGACTTTTCCTGCAGAAGATACGCAATAAAGACTGTTCACGATATGCAATATCTATGCTGGGGCAAGGAAGAGGGCGGATTTATTTCCGCGCTCTTTTTGCTTGATAGGACTGTAAAAATGGTGTTGAATGAAAGTCTCATCAAAAATATATGTTGAATTTAAGATAATACAATTCTATACTATATTGTTGGAAAGTGAGGAGTTCCATTTGAAAGCAGCAATCCGCGCCGTGCTGATTATAGTCCTTGTGTTGGTCTTGGCAGCTGGGGGAGGCGCTTGGTATGTCTGGAATGGAATGCAGCCGGCCCAGCCTGCTGGGCCAGCCGTTACGTTTACGATAGAGAAGGGTATGGGCAGTTCGCAAATTGCAGATCTGCTCGAAGATAACGGTATTATCCGTAACGCTTTATTTTTCAAAGGTTATCTGAAGTGGGTTAAGGAAGGGTCAGGCTTTATGGCGGGTACCTATACCGCAAGCCCCGGAGATACCTACGACAGCCTGATTGCCCGCCTGAATGCGGGTGATGTCGTGAAGAAGGAGACGGTGGTCTTCACCATTCCGGAAGGATATACGGCAAAGCAGGTGGCCGGCAAGCTGGCGGAGGCATGGGGGCAGAAGCCTGAGGTTTTTCTTGAAATTATAGATTCCGGAGCAGGACTCGCTGCAGTTGACAGGCTGGAGATTCCTGCGGGCGGGGGTGTGCTGCACCGTCTTGAAGGATACTTGTTCCCTGAAACCTACGAGCTGCTCAAGGACAGCACGCCCCAGGACGTTGTCGAAGCGCTGCTGGAGCAGCTGGAGAAGAAGCTGGACAGCATTCCAGACTGGAAAAATCAGCTGGCCGAGCGGAAAATGTCCCTGCATGAGCTGCTTACTGTGGCTTCGCTGGTGGAACGTGAGGTTGTCGTCGATGATGAGCGTCCGCTGGTGGCCGGTGTTATTTATAACAGGCTGAACAAAGGCCAGAACCTGGAGATCGATGCTACGGTCCAGTATCTGCTGGACAAGCAGAAGGAACGGCTGCTGTACAAGGACCTTGAAGTGGAGAGCCCGTATAACACGTACAGAAATGAAGGCCTGCCGCCGGGGCCGATTGCAAGCCCCGGACTGGCGTCGATTCAGGCGGCGCTTGCGCCTGAGGCATCGGAATATTATTTCTACGTGACCAAAAAAGACGGCACCCAGGGCCATCTGTTCGGTAAAACGTACGAGGAACATTTAGCCAATATCAAAAAAAGTGAACAAAAGTCGCCGTAACCTATTAAAATAGAGATTACTGCGGTTTGATGTACCGCAAGGGCAGGAGGATGCAACATGATGAACAAACCGGAGCTGCTGGTCACAGCAGCATCCCTGGAGGAAGCGCGTGCGCTGCTGAATGCAGGCGCGGACGCGCTGCTCATCGGAGACGACCGTTTCGGGATGCGGCTGGCCGGCCATTTTACGCTGGAGGATACAGCAGCTGTAATAGAACTGGCCCACGGCATGGGCCGCAAAGTATATGCGGGTCTGGGCGGCCTGATGTCCAACCGTCTGCTGGACGAGCTTCCGGCCTATGTGAAGGCCATCGGCCAGCTTGGCATTGACGGAATTGAATTTGGTGATCCGGCTGTGTTGTACGCCGTGAAGTCCGAAGCACCGGAACTGCGGCTGCACTGGAACGCCGAGATGACCTCGACGAATTACTATACGGCCAACTACTGGGGCCGCAAAGGGGCTTCGCGTGTCGTGCTGGCCCGTGAGCTGAATATGGATGAAATCACGGAAATGGTGCCGCTGCTTGAGGTGGAAGCCCAGGTGCAGGTACACGGGATGACCAATATTTATCATTCCAAACGCGGACTGGTAGCCAGCTATATGGCACATCAGGGGCGTCCGGTAGAAGATGGTAATCTGGGCAAGGACCGCGGCCTGTTCCTGATTGAGGCGGAGCGCCAGGAAGAGAAGTTCCCGATCTACGAGGATATCAACGGAACACATATTATGAGCTCCGATGATGTCTGCATTCTGGAGGACCTGCATATTCTGCTGGCCGCCGGTGTGCACAGCCTGAAGATTGAGGGCCTGCTCAAGCCGATTGCCTATAATGTGGCTGTCGTCAAGGCTTTCCGCCATGCGGTTGACCTGTATTTCCAGGACCCGCAGGCTTATGAGTTTGATGAGTCGTGGATGGATGGCATCCGTGCGCTGCAGGACCCTGAGCGTGACCTGTCGTTCGGCTTCTTCTACAAAGAACAAGTCTATTAATTAATGTTTTTGGAAATAAAATAAGGCAATGATTTGCTTCTTTAAAATGAACTTGCAGCTTACCTTAAGGATGAGAGTGACGGAGGAAAGGTTTGGAACTGCAGGAGCGGAAGCGTCCGACTGAAAGCTTTTCGAAGAAAAGCTAGCTACGGAAGCATATGCTGTCTCCGGATTTCAACCGCGAACAGCGGTACAAGTCAAGAAATCTGGAGACAACAGCGGCCGGAAGTCCAAACGCTTTCCGCAGTTACGGTCATATCCCAAAGGCGAGATTTCCGGTTTATTTTAACAAGGCAAAGATATGGAGGGGAGAACATCAATGGGTACCATGACCAAGCCCCAATACAAGGGCAAACGTTACCGTCTGGACAAACCGGAGCTCCTGGCTCCGGCGGGTAACCTCGAAAAATTGAAATTCGCCGTGCACTATGGCGCGGATGCAGTATATATCGGAGGACAGAAATACGGCCTGCGCTCCGGGGCTGACAACTTCAGCTTCGAGGAAATGCGCGAGGGCGTAGAGTTCGCCAAGAAATACGGGGCCAAAGTATTTGTAGCTACCAACATCTATGCCCACAATGAGGATATCGCCGGGATTGAAGAATACCTGCGCAATCTGCATGGTGCGGGAATCGCAGCGATTATCGTAGCCGATCCGGCTATTGTGGATACAGCGCGCCGGCTGGTGCCTGAGCTGGAAGTGCATCTGAGCACCCAGCAGTCCACGCTGAACTGGCAGGCGGTATCCTTCTGGAAGGAAGAAGGCCTGCCGCGGGTCGTACTGGGCCGTGAAACCAGCCTGGAAGAGATTGCTGAGATCAAACAGCATGTCGACATCGAAATCGAGAGCTTCATTCACGGCGCAATGTGCTCCTCGTATTCCGGCCGATGCGTGCTGTCCAACCATTTTACAGACCGCGACTCCAACCGCGGGGGCTGCTGCCAGTCCTGCCGCTGGAAGTATGACCTGTTCGAGGACGGCCGTCCGGAAGGAAACTGGGTATCTGAAGAGGAGCAGGCAGAGGCTGCCCCGCCGCAGCATCTTTTGCCGGGAGTGACCCAGCTGCCGCTGCATCAGCCGGAGGATAACCAGTTCACCATGGGCTCGAAGGATCTGTGCATGCTGGAGAGCATTCCTGACCTGATCGAAGTCGGTATTGACAGCTTCAAGATCGAGGGCCGGATGAAGTCGATCCACTATGTGGCCACAGTAGTCAACGCCTACCGCAAGGCAATAGATGCTTATATGGCTGATCCGGACAATTACGTGCTGAATCCGGAATGGCTGGAGGAGCTCCAGAAAGCGGCGAACCGTCCGCTGAACACAGGGTTCTTTTACGATACGCCGGATCATGAGGATCATATTTATGAGCCTGAGGAAAAAGCGGCGCCGTATGATTTTGCAGGCCTCGTTCTTGAGTATGATGCAGACACCGGTATGGCACTGATCCAGCAGCGCAACCACTTCAAGCCAGGACAGGAAGTGGAGTTCTTCGGACCGGACATCACCAGCTTCAAGCAGACTGTAGGCGAGCTGTGGGATGAAGAAGGGAACAAGCTTGATGCTGCCCGTCATCCGCTCCAAAAGATCCGTATGAAGGTGGACCATCCGGTCGCCTATTTTGATATGATGCGCAAAAGAAAATAACAGCTTTAGCTTAGATAAAGGGTGCCCCTTATGCGGGTATCCTTTTTTGTATATGAAATGTGGAAAGAGATTATAAAAAATAAAAAAAATTCTCAGGTTATTTCTCGTGAAGTCTAAGTAATTCGTCCTAATTAGCCGATACATACAGTGAACGCTTACATATATCCTCTATTCTAGCTGGCAGGTGATTGTATGGGGAATTCCAGACAGAAGAACAGAGAGAAACCAGAAGGGGAGAAGGGTCAAAGTGAGAGAGAACAAACCAAAACCAAAACAAAAACCAGGCAAAGAGCAGAAAGCAAAACCAGGTCCTGCAGGGGACAACAAGGCACCTGGTAAAGGCATGAGAAAAGTAAAAATGCCGGAATTGAGCTTTAAAGGGGTAATGAGCGGCTCGCTCCGTCAAGTAAAAAAGGTAAATCCGGTAAAATCGGTAGGCGTTAAGCTGTTTCTGATTTTTCTGTCAGCGATTGTAGTTGTTGTACTCCTTCTCGGTCTATTGTCTTATAACAAAGCCAAGACGACGATTAAAGATAATGTGTCAGAGGCGAACAGGCAGACTATTCTGCAGACCTCGGACAAGCTGGATATTATGCTCAACCAGTACGAGAATCTCTCACTTCAATTATACTTTGATACCAAAATGCAAAGCGATCTGACCGCTCTGGTCTCCGCTGAGTCTAATTATGATAAATTTGTCGCCACGGATTCAATCAGCAAGAAGCTGTCCAGCCAGACGACAACAGACTCTAATATTGTGGCGATTTCACTGATTCCGACTGAGCCGGATGAAAGTGTCATCTCAAGCGGCAATTCCAGTCTGAAGATGGACGGAATCAGAGATGAGGACTGGTTCAAGACAGTGGTCGAACGGACTAAAGAATATACCGCTTACTATACAAAAGATGGCGAGTCACTGCAGAATTACTGGTTCTCAACGGCTGTGCAAGGAAACGGCGGCAAGAATGTCGCGATGGTAAGATCACTGAAAACAATGGGATCCGGCTCAGGTTTTGTCATGATGCTGGAGCTGAAAAACACACTGCTTGAGGATGCCTTCAAAAGTGTGTCACTAGGCAACGGATCGCGAATTCAGCTGGTTGATCCGGAGGGGATTGTAGTTGCATCTTCCGTTCCGGCTGATGATGGCGCAGTTTCGGAATTCAGCTTCATCAAGGACAGTAAGGATGCGACGAACAGCCGGGAGGCCAAGGACGGGGACGGCCAAGATGTGCTGGCCGTATTCGGAACACTGACCAAGGCAGACTGGAAGCTGAGCGGAGTCATTCCGACAGGTGAACTGGTAAAAGCCGCTGAGCCGATTCTGTTTACAACTTATATGGCCGCGCTTGTAGCAGCTCTGCTTGCTGTAGTGCTGGGCTTCTGGATGGTGCGGATGATTGCCCAGCCTCTAGCCCGTCTCAAGGATCTGATGGTCGAAGGGGCCAAAGGCGATCTCAGTGTCCGTACCGAATATGCCTCCAAGGATGAAATCGGGCAGCTGTCTGCTTCGTTTAATGTGATGATGGAACGGATCACCGAACTGGTGGCCCAGACCACGGATACAGCACGTGAAGTGCTGGAGACTGCCGGCGAGCTTGGCGATGCCTCCCGCAAAACGGCAGTGTCGGCCAAGGAAATTGCTGCAGCCACGGAAGAGATTGCCGGAGGTGCCGGCAGTCTTGCACTGGAAGCAGAGCGCGGAAATGAGCTGACCGATCTGATCGGTACACAGATGCAGAGCGTCATTGCGGCAAATGCGGCTATGGACGAGGCTGCGCACACGGTCGGTGAAGCCAGCGGACATGGAGCGAAGCAGCTGGGAGAGCTGCTGGAGAAGACCGGCCTGATCGGCGAGAAGACAGGTGCCCTGGTCACCCGTGTCAACAATCTCAAGGATACGGTATACTCGGTCGTTAAAGTGCTGGACGTGATGAAGAATATAACCCAGCAGACTAATATCCTGTCCCTGAACGCAACCATTGAAGCGGCAAGAGCCGGTGAAGCGGGCCGCGGATTTATGGTGGTTGCAGGCGAAGTCCGGCAGCTGGCCGATCAGTCCAAGCAATCCATTGCCCTTGTGGCAGGCATCATTGATAATATCGTTACTGAAATGAATGGAACGGTGGAGGAGCTGTCCGAAGTGGAGCCGCTCTTCAAAGAGCAGATGACCTCAGTCAAAAGCACAAGTGATATCTTTGTATCCGTGCAGGCGCAGATGGAGGATTTCATTGCCAGTCTCGAGTCCGTTACAAGCGCGATCGGCAGTCTCAGCCACTCGCAGGGTGTGCTGTCTGACGCAATGGGCAACGTAAGTGCAGTGGCACAGCAGTCCTCGGCTACTTCAGAGGAAGTGGCGTCACTAAGCAGCGAGCAGCAGAATGTGAGCGATCAGCTCGTATCCCTGTCCGGCAAGCTTGAGGTGGCCTCGAACCAGCTGAAAGACAAGCTGGCCTTGTTCACTATTTAGAATTGGCCGGCAGTCTGCTGGTCCTCATATTGTAGAGTCAGGCCGGTTCTTCCTTAGCGGAGAGCCGGCCTGTTCATTTGTGAGGGGCTTTTCCTTGTATAACCCGAGAAGGACAAGTATAATTATTTTGTTAGGTAAATGTTATGATAACGGAATTATTATTTGGAGGAATATAAGTGGCTAAAAAGATAACGATGCAGAAAATCGCCGACCATCTCGGGGTCTCTAAATTTGTCGTTTCCAAGTCCCTGTCCGGCAAAGAGGGCGTCAATGAAACGACCCGGGAACGGGTGATTCAGGCTGCTTCACAGCTTGGCTATTTTACGCAAAAGAACGCCTACATGCAAAATGCAAAACGCTCCACCCAAACATCTGCCAGTGACCGTAATAAACAGTCGGTTCTGGTGCTGATGCCCAATATCCGTTCGCAGACACAGGATTCGCTGTACTGGGGTAAAATTGTTGACGGGATTGCCCTCGCTTTGGATGAGCAGGGACTGGGTATGGTAATTGTCTCCGAGCACCGTGCAGATAATTTTGTGAACATCCTGAATCCCGGCGGTCTGCTTGGTCTGGTCGGTGTAGGTACGATTTCAACCTCGCTGCTGCTGGAGGTGCACCGGATCGGTCTGCCCATGGTGCTTATAGACCATGAGGACCCGCTCATTCCAAGCGATACTGTATTTGCGAACAATATGGATTCCATGTCCAGGCTGACCAATCATCTGCTGGGAATCGGCCATACGCACCAGCATTTTATCGGTCCGATCCGTTATTCGCGCAGCTTCCGGGACCGTTGGATCGGGTTCCGCAATTCCCTGGAGGAGGGCGGACTGCAGGCCCAGTCCGGTGATGACGAGCTGCTGCTGCAGGAAGGAATGGACTCGATCATCCTGCATGAAGAACTCAAGCAGTGGCTGCTTAAGCGCAGAAAAGCAAACAATATGCCGACCGCGCTGCTGTGCGGCAATGACTTTATTGCGCTCACTGTATGCAATGTGCTCCGGGAGGAGGGCCTGTCTGTACCGGAGGATATTTCCGTGACCGGCTTTGACAATATTGACGATGCTGCCAGAGGCATACCGCCGCTCACCACGGTCCATGTGCCCAAAGAAGCGATGGGCCGGGCTGCTGTAGAGAAGCTGCTGAGCCGGATTAACAGCCCGTCTTCGCCGCTGGAGAAGATTCTGATCGCTGCCGACATCGTCCACCGGGACTCGGTGGCTGAGCCGCGCAGCTGAGCGAGGGGCGGACTGAAGCCAAGTACGGTGTCCACTAATAAAAAACGAAACTGGAGTGAACGACTCATGAGTTATGATGTACATATTACCCGGGCGGAACGCTGGACGGAAAGCGGCAGTAATCCGATTTCACTGGAGGAGGCGAAAGCCTATTTTGCCGGTCAGGAGGACTTTGAGTATAGCAGCGGTCTTTCGGTGCAAGGTCCGTTTGGGACGCTGGCAATTGGCGGAGACTTTTTTAACTGGCTGGCGGAAGAGGACGAACAAATCCCCTTTAAACATACAGATGGACGGATTACAGTAGCGGGTGCGGATGATTTTGTAGTTGAGAAAATGATCGAGGTTGCTGCCGGATTAGGGGCTAAAGTGCAGGGAGATGAGGGGGAGGTTTATTAGTTTCGGCAAAAGTAAGGTATGCCGCCGGGCAGCTGCCGCTTGATCTGCAGACGCAGCCTGCCCGGCGGCAGCCGTTCAGTCCTTTTCCCGGACAAGGCTATACTTACTCTGGCATCTCCCAGGCCGGATTCCAGGCAACCTCCCATAAATGGCCGTCTGGGTCCTGAAAATAGCCCGCATACCCGCCATAAAAGGTGTCATGGGCAGGTACGGTAATAGCTGCTCCCGCCTGCCGCACCTTTTCCATAAGCTGATCTACTTCTTCACGGCTGCCTACATTGTGGGCCAGTGAAAATTCGGTCGGACTGGCTGGTGTCTGCGGAAGCCGGCTGTCGTGGGCCAGATCCCTGCGCTTCCAGATGGCCAGCCTGAGGCCGCCCTCCAGCTCAAAAAAAGCAACTGCACCGTGCTCGAACTCCGTTCCGATAATGCCCTCAGTCGGCAGCCCCAGCCCTTCCCGGTAAAACTTCAGTGACCGCTCCAGATCGTCCACTCCCAGTGTAATAACTGAAATCCGCGGTTTCATTTCTTGATTCTCCTCCCTTGTGGCGCAAAAAAGCTATGCTCTCATTGTACCCGGTTAGTAAAACAGGAAAACATCCCGGGGTTCTTTCTCTTTTTGCTTTTACTCTCACTGCTGGTAATTGAGGAGATCAAGGACCTGCCGGGTGCTGAAGCAGGACGCTGGTTTAAACTCGCAGCATTGTGTAAGGGAATGGGGAGGACAGCTGCTTTTCTATGACTAAATGGATTTTCGGCACTTAATTCTCCATATAATCCCGGAATCAGCCTCCTAGTTGTAAAAACGTCACTTAATTGCACTGGATTTATGGATGACGAGCCTTTCCAGCCGAAATAAGTAGCAAAAATCCAACTAAAGAACGAAAATACAGATATATACAAAAAATAGATGACAAAAATCCAACTAGATGTACGAGCCTTTCAAGGCTTCGCGGCAGCCCAGCCAGAGCATTACGGCGCCGGCATTAGGGGGTTGGGCGGTCCGGTATGGGGCGGCTTTTGGGATACGTTGGTCATAACAAAAGGCGGGTGCCGGCAGGAACAATTAAGTTCTCCCGGCACCCGCCTCTTTGCTGTAGAGCGGATTAGTTATAGCTGCAAATTACGGTCGATCATTGCGATGCGCTGCTGAACGCAGGCGTAGGAGCGCAGCGGATCTTCAGGTGTGTTCATCACATAGTCGAGCATTTGGTCGACTGTGGTGGTTGCGACATGCACGCGGGTGTCGGAGGAGGCGTAGTAGATATAGATTTCCCCGTTGTCACGGGCGATTACACCATTGCAGAACACTACGTTGGAGACATCCCCGACACGTTCTTCCCCGTCCGGTGCGATGAAGTGGCCTCCCGGAGCATGGGTGACCTTGTTCGGCTCATTCAGGTCGGACAGGAAGACATAGAGCACATAGCGCAGGCCGGCAGCAGTATTGCGCACGCCGTGGGCGATATGAAGCCAGCCGCGCGGGGTTTTGATTGGAGCCGGGCCCTGGCCGTTCTTCACTTCCTTAACCGTATGATAATAACGCTGGTCGATGATTGTCTCGCTACCAATTACCGCATTCTCGATGGTTTCAGACAGGCCCCAGCCGATGCCGCCGCCGGAACCGGCATCAATGAAGCCGTCCTGCGGACGGGTGTAGAAGGCATACTTGCCGTCTACAAACTCCGGATGCAGCACGACATTGCGCTGCTGCGCAGAGCCGGTTTTGAGGTCGGCAAGACGCTCCCAGCTCTTAAGGTCTCTGGTGCGCGCGATCCCGCACTGTGCTACAGCGCTGGACAGGTCGCCATGAGGGGCATCCGGGTCCTTACGCTCGGTGCAGAACAGGCCATAGATCCAGCCGTCCTCATGCTTGGTAAGGCGCATGTCATAGACGTTGATGTCAGGCTCTTCCGTCTCAGGCAGGACGACCGGATGATCCCAAAACCGGAAGCCGTCCACTCCGCTGTCACTCTCGGCGACGGCGAAAAACGACTTGCGGTCGTTGCCTTCAACACGGGCGATAATGTAGAATTTACCATCCAGCTCGATTGCCCCGGGATTAAACACGCCGTTTACACCGATCCGTTCGGCGAAGTAGGGGTTGGTCTCAGGACTAAAATCATAACGCCAGATCAGCGGAGCGTGCTCTGCAGTCAGCAGCGGATAGCGGTAGCGGTCGTAAATCCCGTTGCCGAATGGCAGCTTTTCGTTGGTACGGGTGATCAGCGCCTCATAGCGCTGTGTCAGCTGTGCTTTGCGTTCTTCGAATAGTGCTGTCATTAATGAGTCTCCTTTACAGCAGCCTGCAGCCTTCCGATCATCTCGAAGCAGGCTCTGCCGTTATGATAAGGGCATTTCCAGGCACTGACCTTCGGTGCATGGGCCAGCGGCTGCAGATGCTCATCTACCGCCCAGTACCATTCACCATGCTCATGATCAACAATGTAACGGTCGATGAACGTCCACACTGCCGCAGAGGCATCCAGGAAACGGCTATCCTGTGTAAGCTGATAAGCATTATAGAAGCCTACCATCGCTTCCGCCTGCGGCCACCAGTCTTTTTCTTCGTTCAACAGGCCGTTCTTGTCAGCCTCGTTCCAGATGCCGCCGTCCTTGTCAATGCCTTCGGCCAGCACAGCTTCAGCCATAGTTACGGCAACCTTGCGCACACGCTCCAGCAGCGCTTCATCCCCCAGCACCTCTGCCGCTTCCACCAGCAGCCAGCTGCCTTCAATATCGTGGCCGTAGGACGTAATATCCGATTTGACATGCCACTCTTCATCCATGAACAAGTGGAAGTGCTGGTCCTGATCATCAATAATGTGGACAAGCATTGTGTCGATCAGCTCAGCCAGCTTCACCCGCAGCTCCTCTGACTTCCACACCCGGTAGAGGCCGGTATAGCCTTCAAGGACATGGAGGTGGGTATTCATTGATTTCTTCTCATTCATATCCTTGTCACTGAGCGACAGTTCATCTGTAACCTCCCATTCGCGGGAGAGGGCTTCGATATATCCTTTATAAACAGAATCATAGCTGTACTTCTCCAAAACCCGGAATATCTCTACAGCGTGATTCAGTGCTTCCTCATTACCGGTGGAGTGATGGAATTCAGCCAAAGCATAGATGGCAAAAGACTGGCCATATACCTGCTTCTTGGACTGGGAAGGGGCACCCGAAGCGTCCACCATCCAGTACAGCCCGCCGTATTCCTTATCCAGAAAATGCTCCAGCAGGTAACGGTAGGCCCGTTCGGCCATACTCAGGTACTCAGGCGCCCCATAGGTCCGGTAAGCTGTCGCAAAGGTCCAGAGAATTCGCGCATTAAGCACCAGGCTCTTCTCGGCTCCGGGAATCACCTTCATTTGATTGTCAATCTCCCCGATGAACCCGCCGTGCTCCTCATCCAGCGTATGCTTCATCCAGAAGCCAAGGATATTGTTTTGCAGCTCATTCTCAAGTGCGCCCAGCCACGTTTCAGTTGTTATTGTCATGTTGTAACGTTCACTCCTCACTATTTATTTTGGATGTAAAATATTCCTTGATAACCGGTGCAGCCGCCTTGCCGTACATGCAGTAATCATCATTGGCTGCTGCCTCCTCCAGCGGGTAAAGCTCAGCCGGCCAGTCCCAGAGCATGAAGCCCTGCACCCAGCTGCGGCCCCCGCTTGCACCGAACATTGCCCGGTAGAAGCGGAGCTGCTCCTTCTGATCCGGTCCGCCCGGCAGTGACCAGTCATTGGGAATCGCTGCGCTTCCGCTGCGGCTCGGACAGCCGGCTTCCATAAAGAAGAAGGGCTTGCCGTACGCTTTTACCACCGCTTCAATTCTGTCCAGCTGTGCTTCCCAGTCTGTGTCAGGATAATAACCGCTGGAGGAGATTACATCGAGCGCATCCCACCAGGTCACATTGTCCTCCTGATACTTGTCGCAATTGTAGGTCAGTACACCGGTGTATACCTTGCGGACTTCCGCAATCAGTGTGCGCCATTCGGCTTCACGCCGGTCCGTCTGCACCATTTCACAGCCGATACAGAACATTTCACAGCCGGTTTCCTCGGCAATCGCAGCATAATGCAGGATAAAGGCCGTATAAGAGCGGAACCAGTCTGACCACTTAGGCTCACAGGGAACATCCTTGTCAAAGAAATTGATATGAGCCCGCCATGTCCCGTCAGCGCAGTTGACAATCGGTTTCAGACAGACCTTTAAGCCAAGTGACTTGGCCTTACGGATTGCCCA
This sequence comes from Paenibacillus sp. fava2, assembly GCF_058313675.1. NCBI lineage: Bacteria > Bacillati > Bacillota > Bacilli > Caryophanales > Paenibacillaceae > Paenibacillus > Paenibacillus sp. fava2. The sequence goes on from NZ_CM177755.1 coordinate 2,134,542, forward strand.
TAGCACTTCATCATCAGTAACCGTCGGCGCCTCCTGGTAAGGGATAGCTGTGGACTGGGCAGTAGCCTGAAAAGCGCTGAAGGCGATTGCCGTCCAGTTGGCTCCCGTAACCGATTTCATAAGTTCCATTGAGACCCCGGCAGCCTCTGTTGCCCACGTTCCCCGTTTACCCATGAAACCCCAGGTAACGCCTCCGACATATTCATTCAGCCGTGACATTTGCAACCCCCACTTTGCTAATTTTATGATAATAAAAAGATAACATTGTATATTTTGTTATTATTATTTAGCGAAAATTTAATAACAAAACGATAATTTAAGAATACAATTTAGTTATAACCCTTTTCGGAGGTGATTTCAAGAGGGGAAACTGATGAAACAGGGTGGGGATTCCGATCATTTCAAGAATCTTCGACACCATTCGCCTGATAGAACAAAATCACAGCAACTGTAAGCTTAATCGTTTATGATTAAATGCGGTTATGTGCAAAAGATAATAAAGATTCGGCGGTGGTTTTTTGTGAGTAAATCAAGAGCAGGCAGCAGTGGATTCGCCCGGCTGCTTCCATCCAGATCGCTGGGAACGCGGTTATTCCTGGTGTTTTTCATCACCACTATGGGAATAGTGCTGTCACTTGGCTATACCTCGTACTCCGTAGCTAAACATACGATTGAAACTAATGCTCTGGCAGCTAACGAACAGACCGTTCAGCAGACGGCTGAGAAGCTGGATGTTATTCTGCTGCGTTTTGAGGACAGGCTGGGTGAGCTGTTTTACAATGAGACGATTGTGCAGGCTGTCCAGTCTGGAACGGCGTCATCCGACAATGGGACGCGGAAGGCAGCGGTTGCAAGGATTCAGGCAGTTCTGGACCAGTGGCTCAATGCTGCCGGTAATATGCAGGCTGTATATCTTGTTCCGCTGGATGAGAGCCTGCCGGTTCTGGCTTCCGGAGCGGCTGATAACACATTTATTGAAGGAATACGGGGTAATGACTGGTTCAGCCAGCTGCAAAAGCAGCCCCAGAGTGTATGGATTACACAGGCTGTGAAGCAGGGGGAGAATGCGGGTGTCTTTCATTTTGCCAAATCCGTTAGCCTTAACTCCGGAAACGCAGGCTATATTGCAGTCTGTGATATCAAGACCGCCGATATTGAGAACCAGCTAAGCAAGGTCAGCCTGGGTGCGGATTCCTACATCCAGCTGCTGACAAGCAAAGATGAGCTCATTGCCACCTCACAGCATCAGGAGGCGGATTCTTATCTGCGCCTGGGCGGAACACTGTTTAATGGCCTCAGCCAGGCATCAGGCTCGCTGCCGACCGAGGATGAGCAGGGCAAGTCCATTCTGGCGGTGTACGGCACACTGGCAAGCTCTGGATGGAGGGTTCTGGGCGTAGTGCCGGCGGACAATCTGACCAGGGAAGCCGGACGTATCCTGAATACCACATACATTGCTGTCGCAGCCGCCGGCGTTATTGCAGTTTTAATCGGCTTCTGGATGATGCGGATGGTCTCGGGACCGCTGAACCGGTTGAAAACACTGATGTTCGCGGGAGCGGAGGGAGATCTCAGGGTTCGTACCCAAGTAACGTCACGGGACGAAATCGGCCAGCTCTCCGGCTCTTTTAATATGATGATGGAGCGGATTAATGAGCTCGTAGTACATACGAATGAAACCGCCCGTGAAGTGCTTGAGACGGCAGACGCTCTGGGTGAGGCGTCACGCAAGACGGCGATGGCGGCCCGGGATATCGCTTCCGCAACGGAGGAGATTGCCGGCGGAGCCGGCAGCCTGGCGCTTGAAGCCGACCAGGGCAATGAAATGACGGAGCGGATATCCGGCCAGACAGCTCTGGTTATCTCTGCAGCACAGGAAATGAGCAGCACGGCACACAGTGTCGGGCAATCGAGCCGGGAGGGAGTTGCCAGACTGCAGGAACTCCTGGATAGAACCGGGAGCACCGGCAGAATGACTGGTACCCTGGTGGAGAAGGTGAACGAGCTGCAGGAGACGGCATCCTCGGTCATCAAGGTGCTGGATGTCATGCAGAATATCACGCAGCAGACGAATATTCTGTCGCTGAATGCCACTATCGAAGCAGCGCGTGCAGGCGAGGCGGGCAGCGGCTTCATGGTGGTGGCCGATGAAATCCGCCAGCTTGCCGACCAGTCCAAGCGCTCTATTGCCCTGGTCGCGGAAACTACGGACACGATTATTAAGGATATCAATGAGACGGTGAACGCCTTGTCTCAAGTAGCCCCGCTCTTTACGGAGCAGATGGCCTCAGTCCGGGATACAAGTGAAATTTTCGTATCGGTACAGGAGCGGATGAACCAGTTCATAGCGAGCCTTGATTCCGTGTCGGATTCCATCGCCGGGTTAAGTCAGTCTCAAAGAGGGCTGTCAGAGACGATCGGGAATGTCAGCTCGTTTGCCGAGGAATCCTCTGCAGCCTCCGAGGAGGTTGCCTCACTCAGCGGCGAACAGCAGAATGTGAGTGATTATCTGGTCGAGCTTTCAGGTAAGCTGGAGAAGGCTTCTCTCCGGCTCAGGGAGCGGCTGTCCAGGTTCAGCGTATAGAATGACTATTATCAGCCGTACTGTCCCCCCGGATAGTACGGCTTTTTGATTTCGCTGATGCAGGGTATGTAATTTATCAGGAAGGTGGGCATAATAGGTGCAGAAGTCCTGGCCGGCTAAGGTACAGGCGGCAAGCGGGAGGAATGACCTTGCATAAACACAGCAATAAGCGTATTGTCTGGAGCCTGCTCATTTTGTCGGCTCTTGTTGGAGTTCTGATAATCAGACTTGCCTGGGTGCAGCTTGTGCTGAAGGACAGGAACGTACCCGGTGCCGCATATACAATGGCCCAAATGGCTGAAATTCAAAGTGAGCGGGAGACGGTACTCGACAGCGGAAGAGGGCGGCTCTATGACCGCAGCGGCAAGCCGCTTGCCGGCGAGACGGTGTGGACGGCGGCTTTTTTTCCGCAGGAGGAACGGGCTGAAGACGCAGATGGACATAAGCTGCAGCAGCTTGCCACTGTACTGGGAGTGACGTACGGCGAGCTGGAGAGCCGGATCAGCGGCCTGAAGGAGCCGCTGATCTGGCCCTCGGCCGGCAGCCGGAAGCCCTTGGCGCTGAGCCCGGATCAGGCAGAGCAGGTAGAGCAGCTTGAGCTCAGCTACGTTCGCGCGCTGCCGTTTGCCCGCAGATATGACGGAGCTGCATCCGGACGTCAGTGGCTGGGGTATCTGTCTGAGCTGCCGCCTGCGGCTGCGAAGCAGTCCCCGACCGGACTGCGGGTTCCCCTGGCCGGAACGGACGGGCTTGAGAAGACGCTGGAGCCGCTGCTGCAGGGAGTCGGACATACGGAAGTGTATGCGCAGGTGGATGCCCGCGGCAACCGGCTTCCCGGCAGCGTACTGAAAGTCAGAACACCGGGGAATCCGTATTATCCGCTCTCTGTATATACCACTATTGATAAAGAGCTGCAGGAAGGGATAGAAAAGCTGGCTGTGGAGGCCGGGATGAAGGAAGGGGCGGTAGTTGTACTGGACTCCAGGTCAGGGGACATTGAAGCTATGGTTTCGCTGCCTCTATATGACCCGGATCATATCTCGCCCGAAGGCGGCGAATGGAACAACCGGGCACTGCAGGCGGCTATCCCCGGCTCGGTCTTCAAGATTGTTACGGCCGCCGCAGCCCTCGAAGCCGGCTTGACCTCGCCGGAGGAGCGCTTCTTCTGCTCCGGCGAATTCGGCAGGTATCACCTGTCCTGCCCGCACGGCAAAAAACACGGCTCCCTCACGCTGGCGCAAGGGTTCGCCGTGTCCTGTAATACCGTATTCGCTACGCTGGCCGAGCGGCTCAGCGGCGCTCAGCTCCAGGCCGCAGCGCTTGCACTCGGCCTGGGCAGAGACATCGGCTGGCAGGCTGCGGACACGCTGGGCCAGCCGGTGCTCCGGCCGCTGGCTGGCGAGCAGCCGGGCCGGATCTTCAGCACCCTGGTTCCGGACGACGCCGGGGCCAGGGTGCAGACCGCCATTGGCCAGCGGGATGTAACCATGACGCCGCTGCAGGCGGCGAATCTGGTTGTCACGCTGCTGCATGGCGGGGAAGTGCGGGCGCCGCGCATTCTGCAGCGCGTCGCCTTCCGGAACGGGCAGACGCTGCAGGAGCTGCCCGCCCATCTGGCGCCGGCCGCCGCAGGCGCCATCTCCCGTGAGACCGCGCAGGCGCTGCTGTCATGGATGCGCCTGGTCGTTACGGAGGGAACCGGCAAACGGCTGCGCAGTACGCAGTGGCCGGTCGCCGGCAAATCCGGAACGGCACAGACAATGGTGAAAGGTGTGCCGCGCAACAACCAGTGGTTTATCGGCTACGGGCCGGCAGACCATCCCCGGTATGCCGTCTCCGTTGCTGTGGAGAACGTGGACCCCGACAGTGAACATACCGCTACCCGGCTGTTCGGTCAGATTTTTGATTTGCTGTCGGCATCTTCCGGAGCCTGAGGCTCAGCGGCGGAATCACCGGACACGGTGCCGCCGGCAGTGGACGGGCCGGATGCGGCGAACGGGGATACAATGAACTCTTCCTGCGGGAGATAGATCCAGCGCTGCAGATAGCCCTGCTGGATCAGCTCCTTGATCAGTATGAGCAGAATCGGTGACAGGATCAGTCCGGCGACACCGAAGGCCGACATAGAGAAGATTACAAAGGACAGCATCAGGAAAGCGGAGGAGACGCCGATGGAATTACCGGTAATCTTGGGTTCCAGCAGCTGCCTTACAATCAGTACAACGGCAAGCAGCACAATCAGTCCAATAGCTAGAGAAGTGTTGCCGACAATGAACAGGTAGATGATCCAGGGAATCAGGATGGTGGATACACCCAGCAGCGGCAGCACGTCGAATACGGCACAGATCAGCGCCATTGTCAGCACATTGCCGGTACCGAGAATGAGCAGGCCGGCCAGTACAATAACGAAGGTGATGCCGATCAGGATCAGCTGTGCCTTGAGATAAGAGCCAATGGCCTTAAACACATTCCCCTGGACAAAAGCGTAAGCAGTTTTGAACGTCTTGGGCATTTTATCATGGGCGATTTTGCGCCAGTCCTTGATCTCCATGCTGAGGAAAAAGGCCAGAATAATCGCAATACCGAAATTCCCCATAAAGGAAGAGAAGGAACCAAGCGCTCCGATCATATATTTTAGAAAAACAACCAGCCAGTCAGACAGGACATTGGTGGCATCTGTGAAATAGCCGTTAATTTTGTCGGTCAGATCGGCCGGGAGGGCATCAATCTGCTGCTGTAGATATGTAGTGGCTTCGGCAAAATGCAGCTGGATGATTGCGGTGTACCGCGGCAGGCTATCCTGGAATTGCAGTGCCTGGGTAGCGATTAGCAAGCCGGCGCCAAACAGGATGCCAAGCAGAATGACCAGAAACAGCAGCACCGAGATGGCTGAGGCAAAGGGCTTGCCCATGCCTTTGCGGTTAAGGAAGCGGGCCAGCGGCTCAATCAGCAGGAAAACAAAAAATGACAGAAATACAGGCGCGGCGAGCTGGTACAGCTTGCTGAACGCGAGCATAACGAGATACACCGTCAGCACGACCAGCCCGATGTCAAAGAACGTTCGCCAATATTTTTTGTACAGCGGCAGCATAGATTAACACGACTCCTTTTCCATTACATGAATTTAGCTGATTTTACGTTGCTCCATGACATTGGTTTCTTTTTAGAGAAAATGACAAATTTATCTTCCATTCATTGTACACGATTTTAATAAAAATGCGTCTTTTTCTTTATGACCTGTGTTAAAATAGGGGGTAACGTTTTTTTTCGGAACTGTCCGATAGGTCTCACCCTACTTGGCCGTACCCGTAAGACGAGCCAAAGTCAACTCTGGAAAAGCGGGGAATATACATGCAGACTTTGCTGCTCTGGTTATTTTACATTTCTACTTTCTATGCTTTCATTCCCGGAATGATCAGCAGAATATTCGGCTACCGCGTCTTCCGCAAAGGGATCGGGCGCAGTGAATTTGCCCTGACCTTTGATGACGGGCCGGACCCGCACTATACACCGCTGCTGCTGGATCTTTTGAAACGGTATGATGCCAAGGCAACCTTCTTTGTCGTCGGCTCACACGCCGAGCAGAATCCGGAGATTATAAAGCGTATCCATGATGAGGGTCATCTCATCGGCATTCATAATTATGTGCACAAAACAAACTGGCTGATGCGGCCTGCCACCGTCAAGCAGCAGATCAAGCGCACAGATGACATTATCTACAGTATTACAGGTGTACGCAGCACGTACTACCGGCCGCCGTGGGGCATTGTCAACCTGTTCGATTTCTCCAAGCGCCGCCAGGTGCAGATCGTATTATGGTCGGCAATGTTCGGCGACTGGAAAGAGAAGCTTGGTGCAGAACGCCTGACCGGCAAGCTGCTTAACAAGCTGGGTCCCGGTGAGGTGATGCTTCTGCATGATTGCGGAACGACCCTCGGTGCCGATCCGAAAGCGCCGGAGCATATGCTGGTTGCCCTCGAACGGATGCTGGATGAGGCCCGCCGCCGGGGGCTGCGCAGTATCCGGATCGACGAGATGATCCGGCAGGTGCAGACCTCCCCGGTCACACAGCTCTCCTTCGGCAAACGGCTGGTCGTCGGCCTGTGGCTGATCTGGGAGCAGTGCTTCCAGTTCCTGTTCCGGATCAAGACGATTGCACCCGCTGACCCGTTCCTGCATTACCGGCTGCGCAAGTATCAGGGGGAGCCTGTACTGATGGATAACGGCGAACGCCTGACCAAGGGCGACCCGATCATCGAGCTGCATATCGACAACAGGCAGCTGTTTGAGCTCGGCGTGCACTCCCGGTCCTCTGCACAGCTGGCCATCCGGATGATCCGCCGCATGGAGAAGGATCTGCCGGTGCTGGCAGAGCGGATTGCTGCAGATGTGGATCTGGCAGAGGCCAAGGCGCTGTACGGGGTGAGCATGCTCAACCGCGGGCCGGAGAAGTTCGGCTTTATGGTGCTGGATCTGCCGGACGGCTGGTTTGCCCGTTCGACCAAGTTTTATCTGAGCATTCTGCTAAGCGTCATTCATCCGGCAGGCGGTGCACGGCTTAAGGAACGCAGTGAGGTGCTTGTGCCGAAGATGATGCTGATGCCGGTATCGGAGCTGCTTGGCAAGATGAACCACCAGCGGCCGCAGAAGCAGGTAAAAGCACGTGAGCGGACAAGGGAAGAGGAGCTGGCCCTGGAGGCAGAGCTTCCGGGAGCGACGGTTGTACATTAAGCTGCTCAGCGGGTAGATTCATACATTTGTTTGCTTTATTAGCTTTAGGCAGTAACCAGGCCATTATTACCGTTATAACTTGTGCAGGACAGGGCAGGGGCTTTTGAAGCCCCTGTCTTTTTTGGTTATCTGCTACGGGCCTGCTGGCCGTTCTCTGATTTTCGTCTAATACTGAATTAGGATTGGCGGATTGCCTGCAGCTATTTCAGCCAGAATCGGCCCAAAGCGGCTTTATGCGGCCGTTTAGTTGCACAGAATACAGCTATACTGACCTTTCCGTTAAAAGCAGTCCTTATAACTGTACAAAGTGCAGTTAATCGTACGGAGGAAACGCTGTCTGCAAATGCGGTGTCATTCATTTCGTCCAAGGGAACCCGGACGCGCTTGCGGCAGAGGCCCGGACACAAAAAGGCCCCGGACGTCTCACGCGTCCGGGGCCTGAATATTAACAATTAAATCTTCAGCACGCCGCCTTTGCTTGCGTTGGTAACAAGCGCGGAATAGCGGGCCAGGTAGCCTTTCTTGACCTTAGGCTCAAAGCCCTTCCAGCCGGAGCGGCGGGTCGCCAGAGTTTCCTCATCAACCAGCAGCTCGATCTTGCGGTTGATCAGATCCAGCTCGATGATGTCGCCGTCTTCAACGAATGCGATGGGTCCGCCTTCAGCAGCTTCCGGCGAGATGTGCCCGATGCTGATCCCGCGGGATGCGCCGGAGAAACGTCCGTCGGTGATCAGGCCGACTTTGGCGCCGAGGCCCATGCCGACGATCTGGGAGGTAGGGGCAAGCATTTCCGGCATGCCCGGTCCGCCCTTCGGACCTTCATAACGGATAACTACGACATGGCCTTCTTTAACCTTGCCGTTAGCGATTCCTTCCAGTGCCGTTTCCTGGGAATCAAAGCAGATCGCCGGTCCTTTGTGGTAGCCGCCTACAGAAGCGTCAACTGCACCGACCTTGATGATCGAGCCTTCCGGTGCCAGGTTGCCGTAGAGTACAGCGAGACCGCCTACTTCGGAGTATGGATTGTCCAGCTTATGAATAACGCTGGTATCCAGAATTTCGTGGCCGCGGACATTCTCGGCAATGGTTTTGCCGGTAACGGTCATGCAGTCGCCGAAGAGAGCACCCGGCTTCTTGAGCAGCTCGTTCAGCACGGCGCTTACGCCGCCTGCACGGTCAACATCCTCGATGAAGATGTCGGAGGCAGGAGCCAGCTTGGCCAGATAAGGTACACGGTTAGCCACTTCGTTGATGCGCTCCAGCGGATAATCGATCTCGGCTTCCTGGGCCAGAGCCAGTGTGTGAAGCACTGTGTTTGTCGAGCCGCCCATCGCCATATCAAGAGCAAAGGCGTTATCCAGTGATTCCTTGGTTACGATATCACGCGGCTTCAGATCCAGCTTGATCAGCTCCATCAGCTGGGTAGCTGATTTGCGTACGAAATCTCTGCGTTCTTCGGCTACGGCAAGGATGGTGCCGTTACCCGGAAGGGCAAGACCCATTGCTTCAGCCAGACAGTTCATGGAGTTCGCAGTAAACATACCCGAACAGGAACCGCAGGTAGGACAGCCGAATTGTTCTAGCTCAAGCAGCTCGGCATCATTGATCTTGCCGACCTGGTGTGCGCCAACGCCTTCAAATACGGAAGTCAGGGAAAGCTTGTTGCCTTTGCTGTCTACGCCGGCTTTCATCGGTCCGCCGCTGACAAAGATGGTCGGGATGTTGACGCGCAGGGCGCCCATCATCATGCCGGGAGTAATTTTATCACAGTTGGGAATGCAGACCATACCATCGAACCAGTGCGCGGAAACAACGGTTTCCAGTGCATCAGCGATGATCTCACGGCTTGGCAGCGAATAGCGCATACCGATGTGGCCCATGGCGATTCCGTCGTCTACGCCGATCGTATTGAATTCAAAAGGAACGCCGCCAGCTTCGCGGATCGCTTCCTTGACGATTTTGCCGAATTCCTGCAGATGAACATGACCAGGTACAATATCAATGTAGGAGTTGCAGACCGCGATGAACGGTTTGCCGAAATCCTCCTCTTTAACTCCGGCTGCACGCAGGAGACTGCGGTGCGGAGCACGGTCGAAGCCTTTTTTAATCATGTCTGAACGCATTTTCTTGGCTGCCATATTAACATTCCCTCCCGAAATTTGTTGAACGGATATAGTGTCGCATTAACGCATTGCAATCCCGAAAGCTGCGTATCTGCGGTTTATAGAAATAACGGGGTCCAGCTTCATCTTGCAGAAGGAGGGCGGAGCCGTTTCTATAAAAAATAATGCCGTATTAACAGGGCCAAACTAACCTGCCTAAGCGGGCAGCGTGCCATTGTTATTAGTGAGTCTATCATAAAAGGCCTGTTTTTTCTACCGGACAATGTGAAGTTTGTCGGCTTGGGAGAATCAGGTTATTTTCCGGAGCTGCAGCTGTCTTTTATCAGGCTGTAAGCGGTCTGTGAGGATCGGACATTTTTGAAAATAACGAATAGAGCATGGATGTTATGAATTATTACAATAATATTGTAATGAATTGAAGTTTTGCAGTTATGGATTAAAAGATATAAGAATCCGATTGTTTTTGATGAATTGTTTTTGTAAGCGTTGACAACCTTTAGGAACGTCCTTATAATCTGTCTTGAATTACGTACATTATGTTTTAAACATTAGATCAAATAACATTTATTATGGAAAAATTGTAACAATATCATAAAAGGGCAGGAGTGAAAGCTCATTTTGTCGAAAGAAGCAGAAAGTACATGTATTCCCCGTCCGGAATATCCAAGACCCCAGTTTGTCCGCAAGGATTGGTTAAGCCTTAACGGAAAATGGGATTTCAGCTTTGATGATGAACGTGCAGGTGAGGCGGAACGCTGGTATCAGGAGGACGTGGACGCTTTTTCTTCCGGGACAATTCAGGTGCCGTTTGCGTTTCAGAGCAGGCTGAGCGGGATTGGTGACCCTTCTTTTCATGATGTGGTGTGGTACCGTAGAACGTTTGACATTCCTGCAGACTGGAGCGGCAGAAGGATTGTGCTGCATTTCGGAGCTGTTGATTATCTGGCCAAAGTTTGGGTGAATGGGCAGCTTGTAGCTATGCATGAAGGTGGACATACCCCTTTTCAGACTGATATTACGGCAGCGCTGGCTGAAGGCGGCAACAGAATCGTGGTACGGGCGGAGGATTTCAGCCGTGATGTCACCCTGCCAAGGGGGAAGCAGTATTGGCTGGAGAACTCTGCTTCCATCTTTTACACCCGTACAACCGGAATCTGGCAAAGTGTGTGGCTGGAGCCTGTATCAGAAGTCCATTTGGCTAAAACAGTGCTTACCCCTGATATTGACCGCAATGAAGTCCGGATTCACACGTTCCTTAAAGGGTATGAGGCGTCAGACAAGCTTAAACTGCGTATCAGGATCCGTTTTGAGCAGGAGCGGATTGCTGAGGATGAATATACAATCGGCGGGACTGAACACCAGCGGAGCGTCGGACTGGGCGACTTCACTGATCATGGGCTTGGGCGGCTGTGGAGTCCGGAGCATCCAAATTTATATGATATCCGGCTTCAGCTTGTCCGCGGTGAAATTGTTATAGATGAAGCGGATGCTTATTTCGGGATGCGCAAAATATCTGTTGAGGAAGGGCAGCTATGCCTGAACAACCGGCCGTATTATCAGCGGCTTGTGCTCGACCAGGGCTATTTTCCTGAAGGGATTCTGACCGCTCCCTCTGACGGTGATTTGCGGCGTGATGTCGAGCTGGCCAAGAGAATGGGCTTTAACGGTGTGCGCAAGCACCAGAAGACGGAAGATCCGCGTTTTCTGTACTGGTGCGACAAGCTCGGCCTGCTGGTATGGAGTGAGGCGGCGAATGCTTACGAATTCTCCGAAGCCTATGTCCGGCGGTTTACACAGGAATGGCTGGAAATTATGGAGCGTGATTATAACCATCCTTGCATTGTCACCTGGGTTCCGATTAATGAAAGCTGGGGAATTCCGAATGTGCAGATTGATAAGCGGCAGCAGCAGCACGGACTGGCCATGTATCATCTGACCAAATCCCTCGATGGGACAAGACCGGTGGTGTATAATGACGGCTGGGAGCATATGACGACAGACCTGACTACCATCCACGACTATGAGAGCCGGCGGGAGGTGCTGGAGCAGAGGTATGCCTCGGCAGAATCGGCCGTTAGTGCCATGCCGGCTAACCGCAGGATTTTTGTGGGAGGGGCTTCCTACCAGGGGCAGCCGCTGCTTGTCTCGGAGTTCGGGGGCATTGCCTTTAAAAAAAGCGAGCAGGAGGGCTGGGGCTACTCCGGAGCAGAGAACGAAGCGGATTTTCTGAGCCGGCTACAGGCGGTTGTCGGGCCCATGTTCACCTCACCGGTGATTCAGGGCTATTGCTATACCCAGCTGACGGATGTCGAGCAGGAAATCAATGGGCTGCTGACCTATGACAGAAAGCCGAAAGCGCCGCTGGCCGCTCTCCGGGCGATTATGATGAATGAACCGGTGTAGCTTGTTGTAGCATGTTAATGAAGCAGCTTGATGCTGGAGGGTGAGTGTACATATATTTTTATCAGAAAAAGAGGTGAGTCTTGTGCTGGAGCTCAGCTTTGAGGACCCGGACCGTCTGGTTGCGGTAACTCATGCTTTATCAACAAGTTCAAGGGTGGAAATGCTCCGGCTGCTTGCTGCAGAGGATCTGAATATCATTGAAATAGCCGCCAGGCTGAAGCTTCCCGTATCGACGGTAGCGAGCCATGTTAAAGTGCTGGAAGCAGCAGGACTGATCCGTACAGCAGTTGTTCCTGCATCCCGCGGGGCAATGAAGCTGTGCAGCAGCAATTACAGTAATATTCAGATTAACCTGAATACACACCGGGGGCTGGAGAATAGACAAACCTATGTGTATGAGGTGGACATGCCGGTTGGTCATTACAGCGATTGTGAGGTGGAGCCTACCTGCGGAATGGCCAGTGCAGAGGGGCTTATTGTAAAAGAGGATGAACCTGCGGGGTTCTATCACCCCAAGCATGTTAATGCCCAGATGATCTGGCTGCGCCGGGGATATCTTGAATATCTGCTGCCGGTAGATCTGCCGGACGAAGCTGAGATAGAGGCGCTTGAGCTGTCAATGGAGATGTGCTCTGAGGCTCCCAATTATGATCAGAACTGGCCGTCGGATATTTCCGTCATGATTAATGGTGTGGAAATCGGCTCGTGGACAAGTCCCGGTGATTTCGGCGACCGGCGCGGACGGCTGAACCCGCAGTGGTGGCCTGACGGGTCTACGCAATACGGTGCTCTAAAAACATGGCGTGTTGATCATGAACAGACTACGCTTGATCTGGAGCAGGTATCAGAGGTGGGTCTCGGAGAACTGAACATTAACGGCAGCCCCAAAATGCGGCTGCGGATCGGCATTCAGCCGGATGCCGTTCATCAGGGCGGGCTTAACCTGTTCGGCCGCGGATTTGGTGATTACGGACAAAATATCATAATGAAAATCAGTTATACTCTGCAGGCTGAGTAAACAGCCTCTAGACAAATAAACGCCCGGCTCCTGATGCGGATAACCGCTCAAGGGGCCGGGCGTTTATATAGAGGGCGGCGAAAGCCTGACCCCTGTTTATGGGGTGCGCCGGAGTGCTGCACGCTGCAGGGTAATCATCCAGTCAACCGGCGGTTCAACCAGCGGATGCAGCCACCGCTTGACTGCCGGCTGGGCCAGCAGCACGGTGCAGAGAACGGCTGCGAGCAGCAGCAGAACGGCTCCGGCAGTATTGCCGAGATAGCCGTAAATTCCGGAGACTGCCGCCAGCCGTACAATGAAGCCGTGCAGCAGGAAGACATACAGGGTGCGGCGGCCCCAGTCGGTCATCCGGCTGACACCGTAGGGCACGAGCCCGAGAAAAGCAAGGGATGCGGCAATCTGCACCGCGTACAGCGCCAGCCGGTATACCCCGGCATACCATTCGCCAGCGCCAAGCTGCATGTAGGTCATATTGCCGTACAGCCAGCCAAGCGGAAGCTCGGGACTTGCCGCGGCCAGGACGGCCAGTAACAGCAATGAGGCAGCGGCTGCGGCTGTTTTGATATATTTGCGGTACAGCCTGGTGAAGGCGCCGAAAGAGAAATGATAGCCGATTACGAAGTAAGGCAGATAGACAAAGGTGCGGCTGATGCTGAACCAGATCCCGTCAACCTGCAGATAGCCGACAGCCACGCCGGCCGTTACAGCAAAAGCAATTTGTGCAGGTGCGGACCATTTGCCCATGCCGAGCATCAGGAGACGCCAGCACGCATGGCTGGCCAGAAACCACAGGAGGAGATAGGGTGCGAATACGGAGTGATGAATGCCGTCTACCTGGAAAAGGGAAACATCGAGCGCTGAATACAGGGTCTGAAAAATCAGGTACTGCATGCCGATCTGCAGGAGTACCTTGCGGCCCGCGCCTCCGGTAAGGCTTTTTCTGGCAAAATACCCGGTTACCAGTACAAACAGCGGCATATGAAAGCTGAAAATCCACATATAAAGCCCGTGCAGGCCGCTCATTTTACTGATTAACGGCTCAATCGCATTACCGGCAAATACTGTGACGATAAGCATGAAGCGCAGGTTAAGAAAAAATGTTTCTCCGCGCGCCTCCAGCGTGTTCTCCCTCTCCATGGTTTAACCCCCAAAAGTTGCACAATGCAAAAGTTTTTAATTTAATTTTAAAATACATGTTTTTGGAGCTCATTATTGTGAATTCAATCACAATAGAAAGCGCTATCAGGGGCCGTATTTGTGGCGATATGTTGAAGGTTGTTTGATTTCTTTGATTCCTCTATAATTTTTTGTATGCAGTACTCGGGAGTGAATCTATATGAAGAAAATAATAAACAGACGCAGGGCTCTCCTGTCGCTTGCAGTCCTTCTGGTGGTTGCCGGACTGCTGATGTGGAATTACCTGACACCGTATGAGCCGGAGCAGAATGCAGAAACTGCAATGCTCTCCGCCGCAGGAGTGACAGTGGAACAGAATGACGGCTGGATCTCTTTTGAGCCGGCAGCGGCCAGCGGTACAGCCGTTATTTTTTATCCCGGCGCGCTGGTTGAAGCTGAGGCCTATGCGCCGCTCGCCAAAAGAATTGCTACTGCAGGACATCCGTTCTACATAGCCCAGATGCCGTTCAATCTGGCTGTCATTAAAGGGGATGCTGCGGAGGATATTATCAGCGCTCATCCGCAGCAGTCCTTCGTGATCGGCGGCCATTCCCTGGGCGGAGTTATGGCATCGCGTTACGCGGCAGAGCATGCGGATCAGCTCGAGGGCGTCTTTTATCTCGCGTCCTACCCGGATGAGAAGGGCAGCCTGAAGGATACAACGCTGTCTGTCCTGTCTGTGCTCGGAACGGCGGATACAGTGGTCAACAGGGAGAATTACAATGAAGGCCGCGCCTATCTGCCCGGCAATACCGTTTATTTCTCCATTGAGGGCGGAAATCACGCCCAGTTCGGAAGCTACGGCAAGCAGAAGGGCGACGGGGAAGCTTCCATTACAGAAGAGGAGCAGCAGACCCGCACAGCGCGGGCTATTCTGGATTGGCTGGGCAATCTGCGCTGATTATATAAACCTCAGAGAGGAGGCGGAGAATGCCGCAGCTGCATGTTAATAATCTGGCCGTACCCTGCCAGTGCATTTTGTTTGACAAGGACGGCACTCTGCTGGACCTGCTCGCCACCTGGGGAACCTGGGCGGAGCTGGTGCTGCAGGAGCTGGACAATCAGCTGGCACTCATAGGAGGCAGCCGCCTGCCCGATCTGTCCCGTGTACTCGGGACCCGGCACGATGCTGACGGCCGGCTGACCGGCTATGACCCGGCCGGGCCGCTGGCCATGGCGACAGCCGAAGAGAGCACCGGCATCCTGGCCTGGCAGCTGTACAGTGCCGGGGTGCCCTGGAACGAAGCTGTAACCCGCGTTAATGCTATTGCCAAAGAGGCGATGAACGGGCTGCGGGAACGGCGTGCTGCAGTGCCTCTTCCGGGCCTTCTGCCGTTCCTGCAGCAGTGCGCAGCTGCAAAACTGAAGCTCGGAGTTGTTACCTCAGACGGGGCGGGCACAACTGGTGAGCAGCTGGAATGGATGGGTATCGCAGGTTTTTTTCAGACAGTGGTAACAAGAGACCGGGTGCGGCTGGGTAAGCCGGCGCCCGAAATGGCCGAACTGGCCTGCCGTGAGCTGGAGGCTCTGCCGGAGCATACCGTCATTATCGGTGACAGCAACGCGGATATGCAGCTCGGCAAAGGAGCCGGCCTGCGGCTGTCCGTGGGAATCTCGCCGGAAGGTACCGCTGGCCATCTGCTGGATGCGGACGCCATTATTACCGGGTATCATCAGCTTCGCATTTCGGATTAAATTCGTTTTGGAGAAAGGTGCGTGTGCAGAGCATGGATCAAGTGCAGACACTGGTTTCCTGGATTAAGAACAGCGGAAATATCGTATTTTTCGGCGGAGCCGGAACTTCTACCGAAAGCGGGATTCCCGATTTCCGCTCTGCGGCCGGACTGTATCAGACTGAGCATAATTCCCCATATCCGCCTGAGGTCATGCTCAGCCGCCGGTTTTTTATGTCCTCCCCGGACATTTTTTTTGATTTTTACCGCAGCAAAATGCTTCATCCGGAGGCCGTTCCGAACGGCGCGCATCTTCTGCTTGCCGAGCTTGAAGGGCAGGGCAAGCTGAAGGCGGTCATTACGCAGAATATCGACGGCCTGCATCAGAAGGCGGGCAGCCGTGCCGTGTTCGAGCTGCACGGCTCGGTTCACCGCAACCACTGTATGGGCTGCGGCCGCTTTTATCCTCTGGAGGCCATAACAGGCTCTGCTGAGCGGGTTCCGCGCTGCGGAGATTGCGGCGGCATCATCAAGCCTGATGTGGTGCTGTATGAGGAAGAGCTTGATCATGATGTGCTGGTAGGGTCCGTTGCGGCAATTGCTGCGGCCGACCTGCTGATTATCGGCGGCACCTCGCTGACTGTACAGCCGGCAGCCAGCCTCGTCACCTATTTTCACGGCCGTCATACTGTCCTGCTGAACGGGGAGCCTACTCCTTATGACCACCGGGCTGATCTGATTATTACAGACCGGATCGGCGAGATTATGGGAAGGGTAATGACCCAATTGTGAAGCGCAATTCTGTGGGCGGCAGATTATAACGGCGGCGCCAAGTTTAAATTAGGGTAGTGAAGCAATCGAGGTTAGCGAGAGGCAGGGATCGGCAATGGTATATGTGGCTAGCGATGAACGGTATGAAATGATGAAGTACAACCGCTCGGGCAGATCCGGCCTGAGGCTCCCGGCAGTATCGCTGGGGCTGTGGCATAACTTTGGCGGAATCGACACCTATGAGAACGGCCGGGAAATGATTACCCGCTCGTTTGATCTTGGCATTACCCATTTTGACCTGGCGAACAATTACGGTCCGCCCCCCGGCTCGGCAGAGGAGCTGTTCGGCAAAGTGCTCAGCCGTGATCTTTCCGCTTACCGCGATGAAATGGTCATTTCCACCAAGGCGGGATATTATATGTGGCCGGGACCGTATGGTGACTGGGGCTCACGGAAATACATGCTCGCCAGTCTGGATCAGAGCCTGAAGCGGCTCGGGCTCGACTATGTTGATATTTTCTACTCCCACCGTCCGGACCCGGAGACGCCGCTTGAAGAAACAATGGGGGCGCTGGACTATGCCGTCCGCTCGGGCAAGGCGCTTTACATCGGATTATCCAACTATACGGCGGAGCAGACGCTGGAGGCGATCCGTATTCTGAAGGATATGGGTACGCCGCTGCTGATTCACCAGCCGCGCTATTCCATGCTGGACCGCTGGATTGAAGGCGGGCTGCAGCAGGTGCTTGAAGACAATGGAGTCGGCACGATTGCCTTCACTCCGCTGGCGCAGGGCCTGCTGACGAGTAAATATCTTAACGGCATTCCCGTGGATTCACGGGCAGCGGGACCGTCTGCTGCGCTGGATGAGAGCGGAATCACGCCCGAGGTACAGCGCAAGATCCGCGCCCTTAACCAGCTGGCTGTCACACGCGGCCAGAGCCTGGCACAGCTTGCACTCCAGTGGACCCTGCGGGAGGGCAAGGTGACCTCAGCGCTGATCGGGGCCAGCCGGATCAGCCAGATTGAGGAGGACATTGCCTGCCTGTCCCATCCGGCATTCTCGCAGGAGGAGCTGGACCGGATCGATACGATCCTGAAGACAGAGAGTGAGGGCTGAGGGCGGGTGGCAGTTGGTGGATGTCCGATGCCTGATACTTGAGACTTGACTGATGGCAGGTGTCTAATGCCTGATGCGTAATGCTCGTTTGATTCTGGTGAGAAGCCGGAGTCGGGGGCACTAGATGGATTTTTGACACTTAAATTTGATATTTTGGAGCTTTTCAGGTAATTAGGTGTAAAAAAGCATCTTAATTTGGCTATTAACCGCTTATAAGGGGTAAAGCGCATAATTAAGTGGCTTTTTTCCAACTAAACTCTAAAACCTAAGGGTGTTATAAGAATTAGTTGTCTTTTTGGACCTCCGTCAAGAAAGTGGACACAAGAAAAAAAGATTATGCGGTTTTTCTCTTTTTAAACTTCGCCGCAAACTGGACAGGGGAAACATAGCCTAGCGCACTGTGGATTCGCTTGCGGTTATAAAAGAATTCAATGTACTGGAACATCTCGTCCTGCGCTTGTTGCTTCGTTTTGAACTTGGTGCAATAGACAAATTCTTTCTTTAGTACGCTATGAAAGGATTCGATGCAGGCATTGTCATAGCAATTTCCCTTGCGGCTCATGCTTGCCTTCATGTGGTACTTCTTAAGACGTTTACGGTAATCTGCTGAGGCATACTGCGATCCCCGATCAGAGTGATGGGTGAGTCCCTTCTTGGGCCGTTTCGCTTGGTAAGCATCGTCCAAGGCACCTAGTACCAGATCAGTCGTCATTCGCTCCTCTAGCCTCCAACCAACAATTTCTTTCGTGCAGAGGTCGAGCACACTGGCCAAGTACAGCCGGCCTTCCCGGCAGGGGATGTAGGTGATATCCGTAACCCAGACTTTGTTGGGTTCGGCGGTCTTGAAGTCTTGGTTCAGTAGGTTCGGGGCGATGGGCAAATCGTGATTGGAATCGGTCGTCTTCACGCGAAAGCGCTTGGCGACACATGAGCGTAAACCCAGCTCTTGCATGTATTTCCCTACCGTCCGCTCGCTAACGATGTAGCCTTCTTTCTGTAGAAGCTTGGTGATTTTTGGGCTGCCGTAACGTTTCTTGCTATCCTTGAAATGATAGGTGATTCGCTGGAGTAACCGTGCCTTACGCTCCGCTTGGGGGCTGGTAGCCGCGCTTTGCCATTTGTAAAACCCGCTCCGGGAGACTTTGAGAACGCTGCACATCTTCTCCACTCGAAACTCAGAGCGATGGGTTTCGATGAACTGAAATCTCAGTTCTTTGGTTTGCTGAAGATGTGCACCGCTTTTTTTACGATGGCAAGCTCCTCTTCGACGTCTGCAATTCGTTGCGCTCTTGCTCGTAATTCTTTTTCTTGTTCGGCCAGCCGCTGCTCGAGTTCGCGAACCTTTTCCGCACTGTTTACAGGTTCATTGCCGAACTCCCGATACTTCGCCAGCCAGTTGTGCAGCACGCCAGGGGAGATCCCCAGCTCCTCACCAATCTCCACTACCGTCTTCGTCTGTTCCTGAATATACTTGACGGTTTCTCTTTTAAACTTTTCATTGTATCGTTGCCGTTGTTCACCCATGTGAACACCTCCTCGTTAAGTTCATTATTCATGCTCTCTTAACGGGTGTCCACTTTTTATTCTAGCTGCATTTTTGCATTTAATCTCCTCGTCCATTGGTTTCAGGCAAAGCAATACAACATGGACTGGACCCTAAAGCCCCAGATGTGGTTTTGATAAGCCGCATAACCTGAACAGCCCGTTCCGCATGATGGAAACGGGCTGTTGTTTTACATAAAGGTCTGGCTCGTAGACAAGTATAAGAAATAGTGCCACCTCCAGAGCCGGAACTGGTCAGGAGCAGGGAAGCGCAGGAGTCCGGCGCATGGGCACGGCCGGCTACTTCTCCCCGTGTCTGGCTGTTGCCAGACGGTAGGCAGTCGGGGACTGGGCACAGAACCGCTTGAACTGGCGGGAGAAATAGAGTGCATCGGTCAGTCCTACCGAAGCGGCGACCTGCTCGACGGACAGCTCGGGGCGTTCGCGCAGCAGCTGGCGCGATTTCTCAATGCGCAGCTTGAGCAGGTAGGTGACCGGTGAAAGGCCGGTCTCCTGCTTGAAAATCCGTGACAGGTAAGCCCTGTTGTACCCCAGGCTGCCGCACATCTGTTCAATGGATACCGGGTGGGCATATTGGGAAGCCATGTAATGGATCATCTGCTTCACGGTGCGCTTGACCTGGGATTCTGCCCCCGGCAGACGTGATGCGGAGAGATGCCGTTCGGCGGCTTCTCCGATAACAAGGTAAAGGTAGCCGAGGGAGGTGAGATGGGCGCTTTCTTTATTGGCATAGAAAGCCTGCATCATCCCGGAAAGTGCCGAGGGAAATACGGTTCCCTCTGCGGTCTGAAGCACCGGCTGCTGCGGCGCGAAGCCTGCCTGAAGCACAAGGGCATCGGCATCAGCCCCGGTAAAAGCCGCCCAGCGGTACCGCCAGGGCTGCTGCCGGTCCGAGACATAGCTGACGAGCTGGCCGGGGTGGATCAGGAAGCAGTCACCCGGCCCCAGCGAATATTTACGGTGCTCGGTAGTGAACTGGCCGTAGCCCGATTCAATGAAGTGAAGCAGATAATAATCGTAGATTTTGGGTCCGGCCTGATGGACCGGCAGGGTCTGGCTCTCGCCGGCAAACAGCACATGCAGATTCTGCTTATCGTAATATACGGGGTTTGATCCTACGGAATAGGTATGTTCCACGCTGACAGATCCTTTCCTTGAGTTAACGCTGTCAATGCCCTGCACGCAGGGAGGCGGCTCCAGAACCTGAAGCCCGGCCTGATCAAAGTATAACGCGCAAAGTCACATTTATCCATACATTACACACATGATTGCATTATCAGGGCAAGTCTGATTTTATTATAATGTAACCATAAAGGACGCAAGTAAAAGAACCCAAGACCAAAGAGTGAAACCAGCGAAAGGATGGAGTGGCATTAATGAGCATACAGGAACTTAACAGCAAATTTATCGAGAAGTACGGGGAGAGCACGGAGGAGGCGCGTGTATTCTACGCTCCGGGCCGTGTGAATCTGATCGGCGAGCATCTGGACTACAACGGCGGTTATGTATTCCCGGCAGCACTGGATTTCGGAACAACCCTGATCGTGCGTCCGCGCAGCGACAGCAAGGTGCAGTTCGCTTCCACGAACTTCCCTTACACAGCTTCCATTGACTACAGTGAAATCGGCAAAGCCAAAACCGGCGAATGGGTCGACTACCCTGTCGGCGTTCTGGTTGAGCTGGCCAAGAAGGAGCTTCCGCTCTCCGGCGGCTATGATCTGCTGTTCCACGGTGAAATCCCGAACGGCTCCGGCCTCTCATCCTCCGCTTCCATCGAAGTAGTTACAGGTTATGCCTTCCTGTCCCTGCTGGGCGGAGATACCGATACTGTTGAAATTGCCCTCCTGTCCCAGCGTGCAGAGAACCAGTACGTCGGCGTCAACTCGGGGATTATGGACCAGTTCGCAGTAGCTAACGGCAAACGTGACCATGCGATCCTCCTGATGTGTGACACACTGGAATACAGCCTGGTTCCATTTGCAACCGGAGCCTACAAGCTGGTAATTGGCAATACGAACAAGAAGAGAGGTCTTGTAGACTCCAAATATAACGAGCGCCGCAGCCAATGTGAAGAAGCGCTGGCGATCCTGAAGCAGGAAGTGCCTTCCCTGTCGTATCTGGCAGAGATGAAGCCGGAGCAGTTCGAGCTTCATCAGCACAAGATCGCCGACGAGACTGTACGGCGCCGGGCCCGACACGTTGTGGAAGAAAACCAGCGTGTGCTTGACTCTGTAGAAGTGCTGAAGAACAACGATCTGAAGCAGTTCGGGCTGTTCATGAACGACTCCCACGTGTCGCTGCGCGACCTGTACGAAGTAAGCTGCGAAGAGCTGGATGTCATGGTGGAGGAAGCACAGCGCATTCCAGGTACACTGGGCTCCCGGATGACCGGTGCAGGCTTCGGCGGATGTACAGTATCACTGGTTCATGAAGACGATGTAGAACGCTTCATCCGCGAAGTAGGCGAAGCTTATAAAGCAAGAACCGGCCTGACCGGCGAATTTTATGTATGCGGCATCGGTAATGGTGTAGAAGAACTGGAAGGAGTGAAGTAAGATGGCAATTTTAGTAACAGGCGGAGCAGGGTATATCGGGTCCCACACGGTAGCGGAGCTTCTGGACCGGGGCGAAGAGGTTGTAGTCATTGACAATCTGCTGACTGGGCACCGCGAGGCGCTGCTGGGCGGCAAGCTGTATGAGGGCGATCTGCGTGACAAAGAGCTGCTGGCAAAGCTTTTCTCCGAAAATAAAATTGAAGCAGTCATCCATTTCGCAGCCAGCTCCCTTGTCGGCGAGAGCATGAAAGACCCTGTTAAATACTACGACAATAACGTGTACGGTACGCAGTGTCTTCTTGAAGCCATGCAGCATGCCGGTGTAGACAAAATCGTCTTCTCCTCCACAGCGGCAACCTACGGCGAACCTGAGAAGGTGCCGATTGAAGAAAGCGACCGCACCGAGCCGGCAAATGTCTACGGTGAAACCAAGCTGACCATGGAACGCATGATGGCCTGGTTCGACAAGGTGCTGGGCATCAAGTATGTGGCCCTCCGCTACTTCAACGCAGCCGGCGCACATGCCAGCGGCAAGATCGGTGAAGACCACCGTCCGGAGAGCCATCTTGTTCCGCTGGTGCTGCAGACCGCTCTTGGACAGCGCGAGAGCATTGCAGTGTTCGGTGACGACTATCCGACAGAAGACGGAACTTGCGTCCGTGACTATATCCATGTCAGCGATCTGGCTGACGCCCATATCCGCGCGGTAACCTACCTGCGCAGCGGCAGTGCCAGCAATGTCTTCAACCTCGGCAACGGACTTGGCTTCTCGGTGAAGCAGGTCATTGAATCGGCCCGCAAGGTAACCGGCCGGGACATTCCGGTAGTGATCCAGGAGCGCCGCGCCGGTGACCCGGCAGTACTGGTGGCTTCCTCGGCCAAAGCACGGTCGGTGCTGGGCTGGAATCCGCAGAAGGCAGACATTGAAGAAATTATCCAGAGCGCCTGGAACTGGCATTCCGCCAATCCGCAAGGCTACGGAGAATAATACAGACAAGAGGCTACACCTGAATAAGGAGAATGGAGAGTTAACATGTCTAACGATAATACTGCCGCTCCCGCCGCAGAGAAGGCGCTGTATGCGATCGAACAGCTTGTCCTGTTCGCACAGCACCAGCAGCTGATCCAGCCGGCGGATGTGGATTACAGCCGCAACGAGCTGCTGGACCAGTTTGGCTTCAGCGAGCCGTATGCCGGAGCATTCAGCGAAGCTCCGCTGGAAAGCCCGCAGGCCCCGCTTGATGCATTGATTGACTACGGTTTCGCTATCGGCCTCATTCCGGAGAACACCGACACGTACCGCGACCTGCTGGATGCCAAAATCATGGGTCTGCTGATGGCCCGTCCGTCGGAGGTCAATGCCGAGTTCAAAGGCCTTGCCGCCGAGCAGGGGATTGCAGCGGCTACTGACCGCTTCTACAAGCTCAGCATTGATTCCAACTATATCCGCATGGACCGCGTCGCCAAGAACGTCTACTGGCTGCAGGATTCGCCGTACGGCGATATCGAGATGACGATCAACCTGTCCAAACCGGAGAAAAGTCCGAAGGAAATCGCGATGGCCCGGCTGCTTCCGCCGCCGGTCTATCCGAAATGCCAGCTCTGCCGCGAGAATGTCGGCTATGCCGGCCGGGTCAACCACCCGCCGCGCCAGAACCTGCGCATTATTCCGCTTGAGCTGAACAAGGAGAAATGGTTCTTCCAGTACTCGCCTTACGTGTACTATAACGAGCACTGCATCGTATTCCATCACGATCATGTGCCGATGAGGCTGACGAAGGATACGCTGAAGCGGCTGCTCTCTTTTGTAGAGTCGTTCCCGCATTATTTCATCGGCTCCAATGCCGATCTGCCGATCGTCGGCGGGTCCATCCTGACCCACGACCATTTCCAGGGAGGACGGCATACCTTCCCGATCCAGAAAGCGCCTAAAGAGGACAGCTACACGCATCCTGCTTATCCCGGCGTGAGCCTGAGCATCGTGAAATGGCCGATGTCCGTGCTGCGTCTCAGCAGCAATGATCCGGCCGTACTGCTGGAGTGCGGAAACGCGCTGTACGAAGCCTGGAAGGGCTACAGCGATCCTGATGCCGATGTACTGGCATTCAGTGACGTTGAAGGCGTGCAGACACCGCACAACACGGTTACTCCGATCGTGCGCCGGTCCGAAGACGGCGGCTTCGAGATGGATCTGGTGCTGCGCAACAACCGGACCAGCGAGGAGTACCCGGAAGGGATTTTCCATCCGCACCGCGAAATGCACCATATCAAGAAGGAGAATATCGGCCTGATTGAGGTTATGGGTCTGGCGATTCTTCCGGGACGCCTGAAGGAAGAGCTTGACGCTGTGGCCGGTATCCTGGCCGGAGACCAGGCGCTGCTTGAGGCGGTCAAGACAGAGGAAGGGCATGCGCTGGCGCTGCACGCCTTCTGGATTGACGAGCTGGTGGAGCGTTTCGGTACAGGTCTTGCCCGTGAAGAAGCAGTCAAAACAGTCCAGAACGAGGTGGGCATCAAGTTCACGCATATTCTGGAGCATGCCGGAGTATACAAACGGACACCGGAAGGCCAGGCGGCTTTCCGCCGGTTCGTCCAGAGCTTTGGTGCACAATAAATACAAGCATACCAAGAATGTCCCGGCCTCTGATGGTGCGGGGCATTTCTTTATCCTGTACCGGAAGGAAAATAATTCCAGTCCTGATTTGTATGAGGCCCGCCGGAGGTCTATAATATAATCCTGCATCCCTATTTTTGAATTAACGGAGGTTAAGACATATGCGCAAGTTTGAATTTTATAATCCGACCAAACTGATTTTTGGACAAGGTACTCTGCAGGCACTGCGGACGGAAGTACCGAAGTACGGCAAGAATGTCCTGCTCATGTACGGGGGCGGCAGCATCAAGCGCAGCGGTCTTTATGATAATGTGCTCGCTGAGCTGAAATCAGCCGGAGCTGTTGTTACAGAGCTGGCCGGTGTTGAGCCTAATCCGCGCTTGTCGACTGTACATAAAGGCGTGGAGCTGTGCCGCGAGCATAATATTGAGCTTATCCTTGCTGTAGGCGGCGGAAGTGTGCTTGACTGCGCCAAGGCTGTAGCTGTCGGGGCAAAGTATGACGGGGATATGTGGGATTTCGTGGAGCGCAAGGCAGCTCCGCAGGGTGCGCTTCCGCTGGGTACAGTGCTGACTATGGCGGCAACGGGCTCAGAGATGAACAGCGGCTCGGTAATCACCAACGAAGTTACCAAGGAAAAAATGGGCTGGGGCAGCGTTCACGCCTATCCGGCATTCTCGATTCTTGATCCGGTGAACACCTTCTCCCTGCCGCGCGACCAGACAGTATACGGGATGGTGGACATCATGTCCCATACCCTTGAGCATTACTTCCACACCGACACCAACACGCCGCTGCAGGACGGCTTCTGCGAAGCGCTGCTGCGCACCGTTATCGAAGCGGCTCCGAAGCTGATCGAGGATCTGGAGAATTATGAGCTGCGCGAGACGATTATGTACTGTGGCACAATGGCGCTGAACGGCATGGTCAGCATGGGCTTCGCCGGAGACTGGGCCACGCACAATATCGAGCATGCTGTATCCGCCGTTTATGACATCCCGCATGGCGGCGGCCTGGCGATCCTGTTCCCGCAGTGGATGAAATATAACCTCAGCACTAACCCTGCCCGTTTCCGCCAGCTTGCGGTGAACGTATTCGGAGTGGATGCTTCCGGCAAAACCGACGAGGAATCCGGCCTTGAAGGCATTGAAGCACTCCGCAGCTTTTGGGATTCCATCGGCGCTCCGAAGACGCTCGGCGATTACGACATCGACGACAGCGAAATCGGCAGCATGGCCGATAAAGCGGTCCGCTTTGGGCCGTTCGGCAACTTCCGCAAGCTGGACCGCGAGGATGTTGTAGAAATTTATAAGATGTCACTGTAAGAAGCAGTCTTAGCTCTCTTGCATCTGTCAGTAACAAGGGGTGTCCCCTGGCCGTAACAATGGCCGGGGACACCCCTTGTTTAAAATATAAGAATTTATATGTTCTACGCTATCAATAATCCTCATATTACTCGCAGAAACGGTTGCCGCCTTCCTGAAGGACGGCGAAGCCGTTTCTACTTGTTGCGGCTGCATCTTTACCAGATGTCTTTGGCATCCGCCGGCAATGCTCTGACCCGCTGCAGGTAAGCCGTCATATTCCTGTCCTCATGGTCAGGATAGGAATATGACAGCTTCGCTGCCACCTCTGCGGCGAGTGTCCGGAACAGCTCACAGGCAGTAAATACAGCATCCCAGAAATGGCCGGGATTGCCGTCAGAATAAGTCTGCTCATACATTTCCCAGTACTCCGGCGGTAGCAGGCGTTTGAAGTATTTGCCCATTTTACCTGCGGAAATGCTGAAATCATTCCGGATGCCGATCCACCAGGAGATCATGGTATCCAGCTCATTCCTTACATAATGCTCGAACATGTGCTTGGCATAGGGCAGCTCGTCGCGCCAGAGGCCTTTGGCCACATTTTGCAGACACCACCAGAATTCATTACAGGAACCCAGGTAACGTGCTTCCGATGGTTTTTTCACCCAGTAATCCATATCTGTAGGCGCCTCAGCCGGAGGCAGAATGCCGTCCTTGTCCAGGAGAGGAACGGTGAGCTTGTCAGCAAGGTATTCGTCCGATACGGCATCCCTGGAGAGCAGGGTAAGATCGATCCGGTTGCCGTCACCGAAGAGCATCAGGTAAGCGTAACTGCGGCTGATATCAATTACACTGCCGGGAAACCAGTCATTTTGGTCCGGCTCCTGCATAATCAGCAGCTCACCGAATCTGCCGGTCCAGTCCCTGTCCTTTAGAAAAGCTTCCGTCTCTGTTACCACATATACAATATCGTAATCCTGAAAAATATCCTCCGGCGCATTCACGTTTGTTCTCGAACCGTTCATATAGACCGCCCGGATACGCTCATCCGCAGCTGCGGTTTCCACAATCAGACTCATCATTTCCTGCTGGTTTCTCATCGCCATTTCCCCGCCTTTATTGTAAAAAAGTTACGATTAACGGTTTTATAAAATATAAGAATTTATATGTTTTACGCTATCAATATTCCTTATATTTCTCGCAGAAACGGTTGCCGCCTTCCCATAAGAACGGCAATTCCGTTTCTACTTAGTGTATCATAGAGACGGGCGGATAACATCAGGGAGCACGCTTCCATGAACCATTAATGAGATAAAAATCCAAGTTTGTGAAACCAAGGACATGGTTTGTGCGTTTATACTGGTATGACAGTCCGTAACTACAAGACGGGAGGAGAAAATTATGCAAACGCTATACTTGGGCTGTTTGGCGCTGGGCGTAATTTTTGCGGTGGTTAGTGTGCTGGTGGGGGATCTGATCGGGAATGCCCTGGACGGGGTGTTTGATCTCGTTTCGTTTGATTTTCTGAACCCTACGGTACTTGCAGGCGGCATCACCGTCTTCGGAGGGGCAGGTGTTCTGCTGACACGCTACAGCGGGCTGGAAGACGGCGCAATTCTTGCCTTGTCCCTGCTGATAGCAGCCTTTATGGCAGTGCTCCTGTTCCTCGCAGTCATTAAGCCTATGGATAAAAGCGAGGTGTCCACAGGCTTCTCGATGCAGGATCTGCCCGGCAGGATCGGAGAAATTACCGTTCCGGTTCCCGCGGCTGGATACGGCGAGGTAATGGTAAGGTTTGGTGCAGGCAACAGCCTGCATACGGCAGCGAGCTTTGAACAGCAGTCCCTGCCTGCCGGCAGCAAGGTGGTAGTGATTGAAGTAAGGGAAGGCGTCGCAATGGTATCTGAATTTGAAGAGAGAAAAGGAGCGGATGTGTAATGTTCGGTGTACCTGATTATTTGTTTATTCCTGCAGTAGTTGTAGCTGTGCTGTTCGTTCTGGGGATTGCATTCTGGGCCCGCTATAAGACAGTCGGACCGGATGAAGGGATGATCGTTACCGGTTCATTCCTCGGCAAAAACCACATTTCCGATGACGGCTCCGGCCGCAAAATCAAGATTGTCCGCGGCGGCGGTGCCTTTATTCTTCCGGTATTCCAGAAGGCCGAGTTCATGTCGCTGCTCTCCCATAAGCTTGATGTAACCACGCCTGAAGTCTACACGGAGCAAGGTGTTCCGGTTATTGCGGACGGTGTGGCCATTATCAAGGTCGGCAGCTCGACCGAGGATGTTGCGACGGCCGCCGAGCAGTTCATGGGCAAGCCGATTGATGCACTCAAGAGTGAGGCCCAGGAAGTGCTGGAGGGCCATCTGCGGGCCATTCTCGGCTCGATGACCGTCGAAGAGGTATACCGCAACCGTGACCGGTTTGCCCAGGAGGTACAGGGCGTAGCAGCGCGGGATCTGAAGAAAATGGGTCTGCAGATCGTTTCATTCACAATCAAGGATGTGCGTGACAAGCACGGATACCTGGAAGCGCTCGGTAAACCGCGGATTGCGGCAGTTAAGCGCGATGCAGAAATTGCCGAAGCCGAAGCGATGCGGGATGCGCGGATTCAGAAGGCCAATGCCGAGGAGCAGGGGCAGAAGGCGGAGCTGCTGCGTGACACGAACATTGCCGAAGCCTCCAAGGACAATCAGCTGAAGGTCGCCGCATTTAAGCGCGATCAGGATACAGCCAAGGCGGAAGCCGACCAGGCGTATCACATCCAGGAGGCCCGGGCCAAGCAGACGGTGGTCGAGGAGCAGATGAAGGTTGAACTGGTCCGCAAGGAACGCGAAATCGACCTCCAGGCCAAAGAGATTCAGGTCCGTGAGAAGCAGTATGATGCCGAAGTGAAGAAGAAAGCGGAAGCCGACCGTTATGCTGTAGAGCAGGCGGCGGAAGCAGATAAGGCCAGACGGATGCGCGAAGCGGACGCCCTGCAGTACAGCATCGAGAAGCAGGCACAGGCGACTTCAGAGCAGAAGCGGCTTGAGGGCCAGGCGATGGCCGATGCCGAGCTGGCCAAAGGTAAAGCGGAAGCCGAAGTCATCCGGGCACGCGGTCTTGCCGAAGCGGAAGCCAAGGAGAAGCTGGCCGAGGCGTTCCAGAAGTTCGGCGAAGCAGCGGTGCTCGACATCATCGTCAAGATGCTGCCTGAGCTGGCCGGCAAGGTTGCCGAGCCGATCGCTTCCATCGACAAGCTCACTGTTGTCGATACCGGCAATGGCGAAGGGGCGGCCCGGGTCAGCAATTATGTGACCCAGCTGATGGCCACCGCTCCGGAAATGCTCAAGAGCGTCTCCGGGATTGATGTGGAGGCGCTGATCAAGGGGCTGACCCAGAAAGCCGTTCCGGCATCCGGGGGAAGCGCGGTTCAAGTAGTACCGGGTAGTCCGGCAGCAGCCAAGGAGCATAAGGAGTAGACTTCACAGGCTCAGCCTGTGAAGGGATCATGCCAGACTGTGCAAGCTTTTCACGCAAGACAGCATTCCGAATCAGCACGTCTCTAAATTGGGAAGACGTGCTGATTTTTTTATATCAAAAAACTGGATAGTGTACTGACTGGGGGAGAATGGAATGGAGCTCATACTGGACAACATCAGGAAAAGCTACAACGATAAACAAGTGTTGAAAGGCGTCGATTTCACATTTGAAAAAGGAAAAATATACGGCCTCCTGGGCCGTAACGGGGCAGGAAAAACCTCACTGTTCAACTGTCTGAGCGGCGAGGTCCGGATGGACAGCGGCGGAGCCTTCCTCAAGAGGAATGAGGTCAGTCTGCCGCTCACCGAAAATGAGATCGGATATGTCTTCTCGCTGCCGATTCTGCCGGAGTTTCTGACCGGTTATGAGTTCGTGAAATTCTATATGGACATCAACCGGGATAAAATTCAGCCCGGGCGGACTGTCGAGGATTATTTTAATATTATTTCTTTTGAGGAAGAGGACCGCCACAGGCTGATCAAAGGCTACTCCCACGGGATGAAGAACAAAATCCAGATGCTGTGTTTTATTATCACCCGGCCGCCGCTGATTCTGCTGGACGAGCCGCTGACCTCGTTCGATGTCGTCGTAGCGCTCGAGATCAAGAAGCTGCTGCGGGAGATGAAGCAGGATCATATTATTATTTTCTCTACTCATATTCTGCAGCTTGCCGCCGACCTGTGTGACGAGCTGGTGATTCTGAACAACGGGATACTACAGGAAATTCCGGCAGATACGCTGCACAGCCCGGAATTTGAGGAGCGGATTATTGCGCTGCTGAAGGATGGAACCGGCCATGCTTAAGACGCTGAACACCATCATGAACATCAGGGGTACTTCCGGGGCCAACCGGATTATGTACTATTTCATGAGAATCCCCTGGCTTGGCACCCTCATGAAAGAACAAGTTTATTCCAACCGGATGCTTAAAAAGTCTTTCACGATCGCAGCGCTAATCCTGCGGATTCTGTACGGCTTTCTGACCAGATTTGCTTATCTGGGTCTGATTATTTATCTGCCGGTATCACTTGCCGGCGGTGACCTGACGCAGCCGCAGCAATACAATTTATATCTGCACATCCTGCTTCTGCTGAGTTTTGGGGTCAGCGCGGTGTCAAACGCAGTTATTCTAGAGCCTAAGCGCGACAAGTATATCTGTGTCAAGCTGATGCGCATGCCTGCCGACAAGTATATGCACGCGGTGATGGGACTCAGGGGCGTAAGCTTTTTTATTTATTATGTGCCGGCGATGATGGTATTTGCAGGTATCTATGGTGCTCCGCTCTGGCATGGGGTTCTGCTGGCACTTCTGCTGACATTTTGGCGCACAGCCGCCGAAGCGGTGCATTTGCGTATTTTTGACCGTAAGGAGATTGTAGTAGTTAAACAGAACGTGCTGGTCTGGTCGGTAATCGGAGCCGGATATCTGCTTGCTTTTCTGCCGCTCTATACAGGCAGTGCCCTTAAGGACATGGATGCTGTGCTGTTCAGTCTGCCTGCGGTTCTGGCAGCGCTGGTGCCGGCCATCATTGCCGCCGTTTATATTGCCAGATATCCGAGGTACCGGAGTGCGGTAGATGCCGTAACCAAAATAGATGACCCGTTGCTGGATATGGGACGCATGATGAAAGAGGCCAATCTGAAGCAGGTTGAAACAAAGGAACAGGATTTCTCGGCTGAGCAGCTGCGCCCGGAGCAGTTCGCCGGAAAGAGCGGTTATGCTTACTTGAACGCGATTTTCTTTTCCCGGCACAGGCGGTTTCTGGTGCAGCCGATTCAGCGACGGCTGATGATTATTGGTGTGCTTTTTGCCGCAGGACTGCTGCTGCAGCTGGTCGCACCGGAGCTGTCTTCCCGGCTGGTCGGCTATCTGATCAGGGCACTGCCTGTATTTGTCATCCTGATGAACTTTACTTCGATTGGAGAACTGGTCTGCAAAGCGATGTTCTTCAACTGCGACCTTAGTTTGCTGCGTTACGGTTTTTACCGTGACCGGTCTGCTATTCTGAGCAATTTCCGCGTCCGGCTGCTCCGGATCAGCGGTCTTAATCTGATTCCGGCTGCGGCCATCTGTATAGCAGTGAATCTGCTGATTTTCCTGTCCGGTGAAAGCTGGAGTGCAGGGGATTCACTTATTTACAGTGCAACGGTACTGGGCCTTTCTCTCTTTTTCTCCGTCCACCATTTGTTTATGTATTATATCTTTCAGCCCTACAGCACCGAGTTAAATGTGAAAAACCCGTTTTTCAGCATAGTCAACAGCATCATTATGGGTGTGGCAGTAATCAGTATGCAGTTTAAGGGCGCACCCGGACAATTTGCGGTGCTGGTGCTTCTGGCTGCTGCTGTTTATATGGTCACTGCTCTTTTCCTGGTCTACAAATATTCATACAGAACCTTCCGGGTCAAATAAATGCTGCCATCGGGACGCTCTTCTAATAACCTCATGTTGATGTTATGATGGTACCTCAAGTATAATTTACGCATGCTGCTATGACAGACGGCTGCTTTGAAGCAACAGGTATTCAGAATTAAAAGAGGTGTCGGAATTGGGCAGCATAACTGTAGCCAAGGTACTCAATAACAATGTTATCATTGCCCAGCACCCCCAGTATGCCGAGGTAGTTGTAATCGGCAAAGGGATCGGGTATAACCGCAAAAGCCGTGATCAAATCACTCTTTCCTCTGTAGAGAAGATGTTTATTCTCCGCAATCAGGAAGAGCAGGAACAATATAAGCAACTGGTCCCCCAGGTGGACGAGAAACTGATAGAGGTTGTACAGGAAATCGTTCTGCATATTATGCAGAGCAGCAACCAGCCCCTGAATGAGCATATCCATATTGCCCTGACCGACCATATTTCCTTTGCCATCCGGCGCAATGAACAGAATATCGCCATTCATAACCCTTTTCTGTATGAGACAAAAGAGATCTATCCGGAAGAATACAGGCTGGCCGAATATGCGGTTAAGCGGATTAACGAGACGATGGCTGTCACGCTTCCTCCGGATGAGATCGGTTTCGTGGCGCTGCATATCGTCAGTGCGCTCAGCAACAGGCATATCTCCGAGGTGCGTGAGCATTCTCTGCTGATCGGGGATCTGGTGGCGATTGTGGAGGATAATCTGGATTACCGGATTCCGCGGGATTCGCTGGATTATTCGCGTCTGGTTACCCATCTGCGGTTCGTACTGGAACGGCTGCGCCGCGGGGAAACGGTTCGGGAGACATCTTCCCTGGATAATCTGATGAAACGGGAATACCCGGAGATGTATTCGCTGTCCTGGAAGCTGACCAAGATTATCGAGCAGCGGGTCCGCATTCCTGTATATCCGGCGGAGGTCAGCTATTTAACGATCCATCTGCAGCGTCTTGCCCAGAAAAAAGAGGATGAGGCGGATATGGAGCAGCAACGGTAACCTTGGCCCTGAAGCTTTTACAATCATAAATGAATGCATAAAAATTAAGTGCGTCAAATTTGCGCTTGCTTTCTTTTATTATCGGTGCTAAACTAATTCCTGTTAAGAAAGACCAACAGAATACCAACGTGTAACTGATACGATCAGGCATGAGTGATTTACAGTATTTTTGGTTGTAATCCCCTAACTCGGGGTAATCTAACTTTAGCGTTAGATGACAACCTATATGCTGTATTGCTCATGCCTTTTTTGGCATTTTGTCTGGTGAGAAAATCACATTAAGGAAGTGAACCTATGTTCAAGAAGTTGTTTGGCGTTTTACAGAGGGTAGGTAAAGCGCTAATGCTTCCTGTAGCTATTCTGCCAGCGGCAGGTCTGCTGCTCGGGATCGGCAACATGCTTGTTAATCCTGATTTCCTCCAATACGTTCCGGCTTTGGAGAACGACGTTGTTCAAGCCATTGCAAATGTATTAATGAACTCGGGACAGATTGTCTTCAGCAACCTGTCGCTTCTGTTCGCAGTCGGGGTAGCCATCGGGCTGGCCGGCGGCGAAGGGGTAGCAGGACTTGCAGCTATTATCGGTTTCCTCGTCATGAACGTGACTATGGGGACCGTGCTCGGGATCAATGAGTGGGTGCTGAGCAAGCAGGACTTTGCGTATGCCAGTGTTTTAGGGATTCCTACACTGCAGACTGGTGTGTTCGGCGGGATACTCGTCGGGATACTCGCGGCGTCTATGTACAAGCGGTTCTTCCGTATAGAGCTGCCATCCTATCTGGGCTTCTTTGCAGGTAAACGGTTTGTGCCGATTATGACGGCTGTAACCTCGCTGATCCTCGGTCTTGCACTGACGATTATCTGGCCGCCGATCCAGCACGGCCTGAACTACGTATCACAGAGCATGATCAATACGAATCTGACGCTGTCCGCCTTCATCTTCGGGGTGATCGAGCGTTCCCTGATTCCTTTCGGTCTGCACCACATCTTCTACTCGCCGTTCTGGTATGAATTCGGCAGCTATATCGATAAGGCGGGTGATCTGGTCCGCGGAGACCAGCGGATCTTCATGCAGCAGCTGCGTGACGGTGTGGAATTCACAGCGGGTACCTTCACCACTGGTAAATATCCGTTTATGATGTTCGGACTGCCGGCAGCGGCACTGGCGATCTATCACGAAGCAAGACCTGAGAACAAAAAGATTGTCGGAAGCTTGATGGTTTCCGCAGCGCTCACGTCATTCCTGACAGGGATCACTGAGCCGCTGGAATTCTCGTTCCTGTTCGTAGCACCACTGCTGTTTGCGGTACATGCGGTATTCGCAGGCCTTTCCTTTATGACTATGCACATCCTGAATGTCAAAATCGGGATGACCTTCTCCGGCGGTTTCATCGACTATGTCCTGTTTGGGATTATTCCGAACCGTACTGCTTGGTGGCTGGTAATCCCGGTAGGTCTGGCAATCGCGGTAATTTACTACTTCGGATTCCGTTTCGTCATCCGCAAGTTCAACCTTAGAACCCCAGGCCGTGAAGAGCCTTCCGAGGAGACAGAAGAAATAAGCGGAGAAGCTGTTTCAACAAGCGGAGACGATCTGCCGCGCAACATTCTGGCAGCTCTGGGCGGTAAAGAGAATATTGCTCACCTGGATGCATGTATTACGCGTCTGCGGGTTGAGGTTAAAGATAAAGCAGGCGTGGACAAAAACCGCCTGAAGAAGCTGGGGGCCTCCGGGGTGCTTGAGGTCGGAAATAACGTCCAGGCGATTTTTGGAACACGTTCCGATACCATCAAATCGCAGATTCAGGATGTCATGAACGGCAGAACCCCTGTTGCTGCACCGGTTGTTCCACAGCCTGAGCTTGAGAAGCAGGCGGGAGAAGAAGGCGCGGCCATTGTGGCCGAGGACATTGTATCTCCGGTCAACGGCGAACTGCTTGATATCACGCAGGTGCCGGATGCGGTCTTCTCGCAGAAGATGACAGGTGACGGCTTCGCCTTCCTGTCCGCTGACGGTAAAATTGCTTCACCGGTCTACGGTAAAGTATTCAATGTATTCCCGAGCAAGCATGCGATCGGCATTATGTCGGACGGCGGCAAGGAAATGCTAGTTCACATCGGGGTAAATACAGTGAAGCTGAAGGGCCAGGGCTTTACAGTGCTTGTGGAGGAAGGCGATCTGGTAGCAGCCGGACAGCCGATTATGGAAGTGGATCTGGAGTACGTTAAGGCCAATGCGCCTTCCGTGATTTCACCGGTCATCTTCTCCAATCTGCCGGAAGGCTCAACAGTAACCCTGAAGAAGCCGGGCAAGGTTTCCGTTGGCGACAAGGACATCATCACCATCCAGTAAAATGTGCAATGGCGCAGCGCATCCATTATAATCTAGTGGAGGCGCTGCCCTCACATATATATAAGCAACATACAACCATACCAAATAACAGAAAGCGAGTTGGATTATTATGCAAAAAACTTTCAAGATTGTTGACGAAGACGGAATTCACGCACGTCCAGCAACTGCACTGGTAAATACAGCTACTAAATTCAAAGGCACTGAAGCATTCGCAGAAGCTAAAGGCAAAAAAGTAACACTGAAGTCCATCCTTGGCGTATTGTCCCTGGGTCTTGAAGCAGGCGACACGCTGACCCTGATCACTGAAGGCGGCGAAGAAGCTGAAGCGCTGAGCGCACTGCAGGATGTAATGATCAAAGAAGGGCTGGGAGAAATTAATGAGTAAAATTTCAGGAATCGCGGCTTCAGCAGGTATTGCCGTAGCCCGTGCATTTATCCTGGAACATCCGGATTACACCATTACCAAGACTGCTGTAAGCGATGTGGAAGCCGAGCTGGCCAAGCTGCAGGCTGCCCTTGATAAATCCAAGGGTGAGCTGCAGGCCATCAAGGAGCGTACGCTTGCTGAGCTGGGCGAGAAGAAAGCAGAGATCTTTGAATCTCATCTGCTGATTCTTGAAGATCCTGAGCTGATCAGCCCGGTAATGGATAAAATCCGGGAAGAAGCGGTTAATGCGGACTATGCGTTGAATGAAGTTGCGTCACAATTTGTTTCCATGTTCGAGAACATGAAGAGTGCCTACCTGCAGGAACGCGCAGCCGATATGCGCGATGTGACAAAGCGCGTGCTGAATCACCTGCTGGGCATTCACTATATCAGCCCTGCTGAGATCAGTGAAGAGGTTATCGTTATTGCACAGGATCTGACACCTTCGGATACTGCTCAGCTGAACCGTAATTTCGTTAAAGGATTTACCACCAATATCGGCGGACGTACTTCGCACTCGGCGATTATGGCCCGTTCCCTGGAAATTCCGGCGGTTGTCGGCACCAAAAATGTGCTGTCGCTGGTTAAAGCAGGTGATCTGATTATCGTTGACGGATTGAGCGGCGATGTGCTGATCAACCCTAGCGAGGCTGAAGTGGCTGAGTACAAGACGAAGCAGGAAGCATACGACCTGCAAATCGCCGAGTGGAAAAAGCTCCGCGATGAAGCAACCGTATCTGCTGACGGCAAACATGTCGAGCTGGCTGCCAACATTGGTACGCCTAACGATGTTGCCGGCGTGATTGAAAACGGCGGCGAGGGCGTAGGCCTGTACCGTACGGAATTCCTCTACATGGGCCGCGACAAGCTGCCTTCCGAGGAAGTACAGTACAATGCGTACCGCACCGTGCTTGAGAACATGAACGGCAAGCCGGTCGTTGTCCGCACGCTTGATATCGGCGGCGACAAGGAGCTGCCTTACCTGGATCTGCCGAAGGAAATGAATCCGTTCCTCGGATTCCGGGCAATCCGTCTCTGTCTGGACCGTCAGGATATTTTCCGTACACAGCTGCGCGCCCTGCTCAGAGCAAGTGTACACGGTGACCTGCGGATCATGTTCCCGATGATTGCTACCCTTGGCGAATTCCGTGCAGCCCGTGACCTCCTGCTTGAGGAGAAAGCGAAGCTGCGTGAAGAAGGCAAGGAAGTGTCCGACAATATCCAGCTCGGTATTATGGTAGAGATTCCTTCTACTGCAGTACTGGCTGACCAGTTCGCGAAGGAAGTTGATTTCTTCAGTATCGGAACAAATGACCTTATTCAATATACAATGGCTGCCGACCGTATGAATGAGCAGGTATCCTACCTGTATCAGCCGTATAATCCGGCAATCCTGCGTCTGGTCAAAATTGTGATCGACGCAGCACACGCTGAAGGCAAATGGACCGGCATGTGCGGCGAAATGGCTGGTGACTCCACCGCGATTCCGCTTCTGTTGGGACTTGGTCTTGATGAATTCAGCATGAGCGCCACTTCTATCCTGCCTGCACGCAGCCAGATTTCCAAGCTGTCCGCTGCAGAAATGAAGGAAATGGCTGCTAAAGCGCTGCAGCTCGGCACGGCCGAGGAAGTAGCTGCACTTGTGCAGAGCAGCGTGAAGTAATTCTTTTTAAGCTTAAGCAAGATCCGTTTTGGCAAGTTCACTTTTCCAACTACTTTATGCCGGTCTCCTGACAAGGGGGCCGGTTTTTTTGCTGTTCCATAAGCTGTTCCATAAAGAGAAAGTCCGCAAGTCCGGAACAGCAGCAAGAAACAGGGTTCCTTATACTTAAAGCACATTTCTTGGGAAAAGGCGGAACTCATGTGCGAAAATTACAGGCTTCTCAATTGTATCTGCTGCATGTATTCATGATGTCATTTGCAAGCAGCACTATATTCACCACCTACAGCATTTATTATGTGACTGAACTCGGGCTCCGCCCGTTTGAGCTGCTGCTGATCGGAACGGTGCTGGAAATCACTGTGCTTGTATTTGAGGGAATTACCGGTGCGGTTGCCGATTTATACAGCCGCAGACTGTCGGTGATCATAGGCGTGAGTGTTATGGGCTGCGGCTTCCTGCTGGAGGGAAGCATTGTCTGGTTTACGGGCCGAGGGGCTGACGTGCCGGCCGTTGCATGGGTAATGGCCGCGCAGCTGCTGTTCGGGCTTGGTTGGACCTTTGTCAGCGGCGCGGACACCGCCTGGATTATGGATGAGCTGGGGGAGGGAAAAGCCGGTACCCTTTTTATGCAGGCGGAAAAGGCTTCTCTTGCCGCCTCCCTGCTCGGTGCCGTAACCAGTGTGGGGTTATCGCTTACAGCGCCGAACCTGCCTTACATCGCTGGAGGTTTAATATATCTCACGCTAGGGCTAGTCCTGTTCCTTCTGATGAAGGAAACAGGTTTTGTAAGGGGGGAGCGGGAAGCAGAAGCTGCTCCGTTCAAGGCATGGGCCCGTACCTGGCACAGCGGTGCTGCAGTCCTGTTCAAAAGTCCGGTGCTGCTCCTGCTGGCTGTGGTAACCCTGTTTAGCGGGGCCGCCTCCGAAGGCTATGACCGGTTATGGCAAATCCACTTAATAGAAGGAATCGGATTTCCGGACAGTGTAATCTCCATGGCTGTGTGGTTCGGAATCATCAGCGCCTCTTCTACGCTGCTGGCAATACCTGCCGTTCATATGTCCGCACGCAGGATGGATATGCACAAGGAGAAGGTTCTCACGGCAGCCTTGCTGATGCTGACGCTGGTCCGTATCGGGGCAATTCTGCTGCTTGCACTCGCACCGGGCTTTTATGCGGCAGTGGCTGCAGTGCTGCTTCTTGCGGTGGCAGGCGCGGTCAATGAGCCGGTATACAAGACCTGGCTGAATCTTAGACTGGAGAGCAGGACACGGGCAACCGTATTGTCTCTGATCAGCCAGTCTGACGCGCTTGGACAGACAGCCGGCGGACCGGCAGTCGGTTACATCGGCAGCAGGTTCTCTATCAGAGCCTCATTGCTGGCTGCTGCTGCATTGCTGTTTCCGGTCGCCGTTTTGTTCGCCAGAGTACGGCGCAAACACAGGCAGAGCGGGCCAGTATCTGCTGAATTAGACAGATAACAGCATTTTACTGTAGCAGTGTGGCGGATTATGGACTATACTTCCGTTAGATTGGACTCTTTGCTTTTTATCTTAAATAAATGCCATAAATTGTCGATATATGTTGTATAGGCAGCAGAATAGGCTGCTGGACCCAAACCTGTGAACATAGTGTTACATATACTATTTTGAGCCAAGTTATTTGCTTGAACTCAGGAATAAGGCCCCGCTACACCCCGCTTGCAAATCAGTGCAGGTATGATTATAAATTGATGTGGTAATAGTTGGAATTAAGCAAGGTGATCCGTTCACCGGTAAAATCCATGGTGGGCATTAGGATGGTGAGGATGTTATGAACAGTAACTATATGAATGCAGAGACAGTGCTCGAAACCTATGCAGGCAGTGATCTTGGCCTGACCTATACCGCAGCGTACAGCCAGTTTAAGGTGTGGGCTCCAACGGCGTTTACCGTTTCACTCGTATTATACGAGACTGGAGGGAACGGAACCGGATCGCCGGCGATATTCACCAGGGACAGCGGACGGATTGTTCCGATGCAGCGCGAGGATGGCGGCGTCTGGCAGGTACAGGTTACCGGGGATATGAAGGGCAAGTATTATATGTACCGAACGATCTTTGAGGATGGAACGATCAATGAAGCCGCGGACCCTTATGCAACCGCTGTTTCGGCCAACGGGCTGCGGTCGGCGATTGTGGACCTGCGTGATACGGATCCGGAAGGCTGGAGCGGGGATAAGTCACCACAGCTCCCGCATCCGGCTGACGCTGTCATCTATGAGCTGCATGTGCGCGATTTCTCGGCTCATGCAAGCTCGGGGATAATGAATAAGGGCAAGTTTAAGGCTTTTACCGAAACCGGTCTGCGTGATGCGGCCGGAAATCCGCTCGGCATTGACCATCTGGCTGAGCTTGGTATAACCCATGTCCATCTGCTGCCGGTCTTTGATTACCAGACGGTTGATGAGCTGGATGGTGCAGGAGAGGGGCCGCGTCCGGAATATTACACAGAGTACAATTGGGGCTATGACCCGCAGCACTATAATGTGCCTGAGGGCTCGTACAGCACGAATCCAAGCGATCCCGGAACGCGCATCCGCGAATGCAAGGAAATGGTTCAGGCACTGCACAGCAAAGGCATTGCGGTGATTATGGATGTGGTCTACAACCATACTTATGCGTTCGAGAAGGGGCCTTTTGAACCGCTGGTGCCGGATTATTTCTACCGCCGGGACTACCTGGGACGGTTATCAAACGGTTCGGGTGTCGGCAATGAGCTTGCCACCGAGCGGCCGATGGTCCGCAAATTTATAAAGGATTCCCTGGCCTACTGGGCTTCTGAATATCATATCGACGGCTTTCGCTTCGATCTGATGGGGCTGATGGACAGCGTGACGATCCGGGAAATTACCGAGGAGCTGCGGCTTAACATTAACCCGAATCTTCTGATTTACGGAGAGCCCTGGACAGGCGGAGAATCCCCCCTGGCTGCCAAGACGCTCAAAGGCGTACAGCGCGGGAAAGGTTATGCGGTATTCAATGATAACTTCCGCTCGGCAATCAAAGGTGACAGTGACGGCTGGGGCAGAGGATTCGTAACCGGCGAGTACGGCAAGGAGGGGGCGATTGCCTCCGGAATCAAAGGTGCGATACATGATTTTACCGATTCACCCGTTGAAACGGTCAATTATGTGACAGCCCATGATAATCTTAACCTGTGGGATAAAATATTGGCCTCCCAGGGTCTGAAGCAGGCAGCCGGGCTGCCGGAGCTTGAGAACGGAAGGCTGAAATACGGGGGGAATCTGGAGGAGGCTGTCGGGGCGGCAGATCCGTATTTTGCAGTTGACGGACAGAATATTCTCCGTAACGAGACGGTGCGGCGCTCGCTGCTGGCTAACGGCCTGATCCTTACCTCTCAGGGCATCCCCTTTCTTCATGCCGGCGATGAAATGCTGCGCAGCAAATACGGCGATCATAACAGCTACCGCAGCCCGGATGTTATTAATGCGATCCGCTGGGACCGGAAGCAGTCATTTATGCCGGTCTTCCAGTATTACAAGGGCCTGATTGAGCTGCGCCGCAAGCATCCTGCTTTCCGTCTGCACGGGCGCCAGGAAATTGAACGTTCCCTGGAATTCCTCCGCTGCGACGGCGGTGTAGTGTCTTACATGCTGAAGGATAACGCGGGCGGCGACGTCTGGAACAATATTGTTGTTATCTTTAATGCCAATACGGATAGTATTACGCAGAGCCTGCCTAATACCGGCGGCTGCTGGAACATTGTCGTGGATCACAGCTATGCCGGAACGGAAGCCTTCCGGATTGCCGATAACCAGGAGGTTCAGGTTGAGGGCCTGTCGATGATGGTACTCTATGACAGCTATGGTGAGCCTGCCCCAAGATCCAAGATCATTGAAGTCCATTATGACCGCCCTGACGGCGATTACCGCGGATGGAACCTTTGGGTCTGGGGTACAGGCATACAGGACGGCCAGTGTGATTTCCGGCAGATGGAGAACGGGCGGGCTGTAGCCCGGATTGAAGCTGAAATGGGCGTGCAGTCCGTCGGCTATATTCTCAGACTGAATGACTGGGAAGAAAAGGCAGCGGACGGCGACCGGTTCATTGACTGCTCCGGCAGCGAAAAGCTGATCAAGGTGCTGGTGCGGGAACGCCAGCCAGCCACTCTCGGCAATGCGCATGACCCAGTACAGCTGAGCAGCTGAAAGGCCGGTTAGAGGAGACGGCGGCAGTTTAAATCAGATTATGTCCAAAAAAGGCGTCCCTGCCGTTTCCGGCTTGAGGGGCGCCTTTTTGTATACACTGGTGCTCTATTTAGTCTGATCTGACACTTCCTCGTCGACCAGCTCATTGTACAGGCTGGCTTCGTTACCGCCACGATTTTTGGAGCGGTACATCGCCAGATCGGCTGCGCGGAGCAGCTCGTTGATGCTGGAGCCGTGCTGCGGATACAGGGCTACCCCGATACTGGCTGAAGTGTGGAAGCTGGACCCGTTGTTCACCGACCATGTCTTGTTGAATAATTGCAGCAGCCTCTGCAGGATTTCATCCAGCATTTCGGGATTGGTGAACCGGTGCAGCACTACGGCAAATTCATCGCCGCCGATGCGGAAAGCCTGGCCGGTCCCCTTGACGGTCTGCTGCAGCTCACGGGACAACAGCTGCAGGAACTCATCGCCGGCCAGATGGCCCAGGGTGTCGTTCAGCTGTTTGAACCGGTCGCAATCGAGCAGTGCCAGCGCAATTTCCTGTCTGCGCTCCTCCGGCTGGGTGATCAGGTTTTCCATATACATCTTGAAATGCGCCCGGTTCGGGATCGCCGTCAGATGATCGTAGAAGGCCAGCTTGTGCAGCCGTTCCTCATATTGCTTGCGCTGTGTAATTTCCCGGGAGATCAGCATAAACTGGGCCGGGAAAACCTTGCTCCCGCTGATTGGCGATACCTTCGTCTCCAGCCATACCCAGTGCCCTTCCGAGGAACGCATGCGCAGCTCGGAGATGCGGGGGCTGCCCTGTACAGCGCTCTTCAGCTTGGCCCAGGATATCTCCGCCTCGCGGATATAATTGGTGAGCGGTGAGCCTTTCTCCGGAACATAACCAAGCACGCCGGCATGTGAAGGCGAAGCATACAGGATCAGGCCGTTGGGATCGGTCAGAATAATGAAATCCGACATCGTTTCACCGATCAGCTGATACAGCGATTTTTCCTCGAGCATCTGGTTCTGCAGTGAAATCAGCCTGCGGCAGAGATAGATAATGACCAGGATGAGGAGGAACAGGAACAGGGAGTAGACGGCAAAGAGAGCACTTTTTTTCTCCCGGAATTCCTGGGTAATCTGCTGGGCGTAACTGCCGATCAGGTTTTCTGCCTCGTCCAGGCTGCTGCGCGTCTCTGTTAACTGGGTAATAATAAGAGCGGCAGAATAGCTGTCCGGGTTCCAGTCACTTTGTACCCGCCGGGAAATGAGATCACGGCCTGTGTCCTTCCAGGTCTCCAGGGAACTCTCAAAGCTTGCAAGCTTTCCCTTTAATTCACTGAGCAGAAGCTCGCTTTGCTTCATGCCGCTGAACGGATTGTCCAGGTTGTTAATATTATAGCTGGCCATAGTAAGGCGCTGCCGGATCTGCGAGTTGTTGTCTTCAAAATCCTGGGCGAACAGGCTGCGCTGCTCGCTTGTAATGTTCGTGCTCATTGCCGCCTGAAGGGAGACTGCACCCTGGTAAAGGTCGCGGTCAGCGTTCAGAATCAGCTCCGAGTTCTGGTATACGTCACTGTACAGGGAATTTGAAAGCCTATTCATTGTAGCATTCAAGTACAGCAGGGAAGCGGTACTGATAACGACCAGAAGCACCGGGATAGCGGCAAATACAATAATCAATCTGCGTGTGTTGTTATTCTTGGATAAACCTGCCACTGTCATCCTCTCCCCGCATCAAACTTAAAAACTCATTGCTGTGTACAGAAAACATGCGGTGCTGTTCCACTGAGGAGCCAGGCCCTTCAGGGACTGGAGGAGGGGTCATTCAAAAGTCACAGGAAAGCTTAGCTTCCGTACGATTAACGATTCTTCTCATCCGTCAGATTGCCCGCTTCAACTGCCAAATGGGGCGGAATGTCTGCAGGCAGTATATGTATCATGATAACGTCTTACAACCGGAAATATGCGGAATTCCGGGGTTTCCGGAACTGCACACAACCGGCAAAGGGGAACGTATAAACAAATCTTACAACAAATTTTTAAATTATGTATTGAACCCTACAGACTATTTCTATTCCGGCCCTTGAATCCTATTACCCATCTTTTCTATAAACGATACTCCTGCAGGCAGATAAAAAAATCCGC
Organism: Paenibacillus sp. fava2; assembly: GCF_058313675.1. Lineage (NCBI taxonomy): Bacteria > Bacillati > Bacillota > Bacilli > Caryophanales > Paenibacillaceae > Paenibacillus > Paenibacillus sp. fava2. Next base: position 2,177,911 of record NZ_CM177755.1, read on the forward strand.
AAAGCCAGGTTTAGGGGCTTTACGGATTGTGTACAGCATACACCGGGGTTAATCGTTGCGGAGAGCATAAATCGGGCGCATTCTTGCGGCTTTGTTCGCGGGGATCATTCCGAACACGATTCCGATGATCAGCGAGAATGAGAAGGAGATCATGACCATGTTCCAGGATGTTGCTACATTCATCGAGGTATAATTGCCTACCGCCCAGCTGGCTCCAAGACCCACGCCGACACCGATTAGACCGCCCAAGCCGCTTAATACGACAGATTCGATCATGAACTGCATCAGAATGTTTATTTTCTTGGCGCCGATGGCTTTACGAATACCGATCTCACGGGTCCGCTCGTTCACGGAGACAATCATGATGTTCATGATGCCGATACCGCCGACAAACAGTGAGATACCGGCGATCCCGCCCAGGGCGAGCGAAAGCGTGGCACTGGTCTCGTTAACGGTCTCCAGCATCTCCTGGGAATCAAAGACAGAGTAGGCATTTTCCGCTGAACTGAATTTGGCGTCCAGGGTGGACTCCAGCTTGGTTTTGACTTCCTCCACGTTCCCGTTGGAGGTTGTGGTAATGGTAATGGAGCGTACCCCTTTGCTCTGAAGGAAACGTTCCGCAGTGGAGATTGGAATCAGAACCTTCTCGTCACTGGAGCCGCCGCTGGTGCTGCCCTTGCTCTCCAGCAGGCCGACGATTTTAAAGCTCGTCCCGTTCAGCTGTATTCTTTCGCCGACCGGGCTGTCAGTGCCAAATAAATCCTCAGCCGTGTCTGAGCCGATTAAGGCGACCTTCTGGCGGTACTCGGTATCAATGTCGAGCAGGAAGCGGCCGGACTGTACATGGAAATTCTGCACATCCTCATAGGCGGGCGTAATGCCTTCTACCGATACCGAGACGTTTTCGGTTCCGTGCTTGGCAGTGACATTGCCGCTGATGACAGGTGAGACATTCTCCACGCCTTCAATCTCTCCAAGGGCAAGCGCCTCCTCGTAGGTCAGGGAGGTGGTTGCTCCTCGTCCCATAATGCTAACTGTCAGCTGGTTAGTCCCCAGTGAGCTTAACGATTCCGTAATTTGCGAAGTCGTTCCCTGCCCTACAGAAACAAGCGCAATAACGGATGAAACCCCGATAATGATTCCTAGCATGGTCAGAAAAGCTCTCACTTTACTGCTGAGGATGCTCTTTATAGCCATTTTCATACTTTGATACAGCATCATTATCTGGCAATCCTCCGATCTTCAACGAGGCTGCCATCCTGAATGCGGATGATCCGTTTAGCCTGTTCGGCAATTTCAAGGTCATGCGTAATCAGGATAATGGTGTGCCCCTGCTCATTCAGTTCTTTGATCATCTGAAGAACTTCCTTGCCTGTTCTGGAATCGAGGGCGCCAGTCGGCTCATCTGCCAGCAGGATCGGCGGGGTTCCGGCCAGTGCGCGGGCAATGGCGACACGCTGCTGCTGGCCGCCCGACAGCTCTGAGGGCCGGTGGTCGATCCGTTCTTCAAGGCCGACCCTGATCAGTGCATTACGGGCAACCTCCCGGCGTTCCCGGTGGGAGACCCCCCGGTATATCAGGGGAAGCTCCACATTTTCTACTGCCGACAGCTTGGGCAGAAGGTTAAAGTTCTGAAAGATAAAGCCGATTTTCTCGTTACGGATCTGGGCCAGCTTGTTGTCCGACAATTTACGGACTTCCTGCCCGTCCAGAAAATAATCACCCTCGTTGGCTATATCAAGGCAGCCCAGCATATTCATCAATGTGGATTTGCCGGAGCCGGAGGGGCCGATGATCGCCACGAATTCCCCGTGTTCAACCGTAAAACTGAGGCCTTTGAGAATGGTCATGGATTCACCGGCCATAACATACCGGTGAATCATATTCTCGACCTTAATCAGCGGCTGCGTACTCATTGACGGCCACCACCCATGCCGCCGCCGCCGGATGGCGGGCCGCCTGTGCCGCCGCTGAATCCACCGCCACCGCTGCTGAAGCCGCCTGTGCTGAACCCGCCCATGCCGCCCATCTGGGACTGTACGCTACTAGAGGAGCTGCCTGTACTTATAACGGTCGGGATAATCACTTCATCGCCTTCGGACAGTCCGCTGACGATTTCAATATTGCTCTCATCATGAATGCCGACGGTGACCTCAACCCGCTTCTGGCCGGAAGCTGTGCTTGAGCTGCTGCTTCTGCCGCCCATTTGACCGCCGCTCGGGAAGGTGCCTCCGCGGCCTTCACCGCCGCGGCCCTGCCAGCCGGAAACGCCGCCGGCAGAAGCTTCACCGCTCGGAGCCTGCCCGTCTGCAGCGTCCCCGGAAGGAGCTTCACCACTCGGAGCCTGCCCGCTTGCAGTGTCGCCTGCAGGAGCCGCGCCGCCAGGCATTTGTCCGCCAGTTGTGTCACTTCCTGCGCCGGTTTCACTGCCGTCACCTTCCGTTACAGGAACGTTGACATAGTATTTTTCATTCATCTCGGATACGGCTTCGATCGGTACGGTTAATACATCGTTCTTCTCTTCAATGGTTATGGCTACCTCGGCAGACATTCCGACTAGTACGCCTTCGGATTCATTCAGGCCTACGGTCACATCAAAGAGGGAGACACCGTTGGAAGAGGTGCCTTCTTTGGCAATTTCAATGACTTTACCTTCAAACTCCTGATCCTCCAGGGCATCCAGTGTAATAGTCGCAGACTGGTCAAGCTTAATATTCGGGATGTCCAGTTCGTCCACCTGAACAGTAACGCTGAGGTTTTCGTAATCGGTCATGGTGAACAGCTCCGAGCCGTTTTGGGCCTGTTCACCGTCCGTAATATTGACTGCTGTAATCGTGCCGTCCATCGGAGCGGTCAGCGGGCCTTGAGGAAGCATATCCTCTTCAAGATCGAATATCGATTCCTGTTGCTCGGCGATGTCGCTTTCCGCTTTTACGATCGCTTTTTTGGCTGAAGCCAGCTCTTCCTCCGTAGCATTGTTCATCGCCAGCGTTTTATAATTTTCCTGTTTGTCCGTAAGGTCTGTCTTCAGGCTGGTCAATGATTTCTCGGCTTCTCTCATTTTGTCACTCAAGTCGCTGGCTACAAAAGTGATCAGCACATCGCCTTTTTTAACGACATCGCCTTTAACCACCATAACCTGATCGACTTCCCCGGCTTCCTTGGTCCGGATGCTGCCGGTATTGACCGGTGATACCGAGCCGGAACCTGACACTCCGTTAAGGATGTTCCCTTTTGCCACAATGGCGGTATTCAGAGGAGCCGCACTGGCCTCCTTGCCGGCATCCGGCCACAGCACATAGGTCAGCACACCTGCAATCGCCACTACCGCTATGCTTGACGAGATAATCACTGTCTTTTTCTTATTCATTCGAGGTCCTCCATCTTGCTCCATATTCAAAACAAATAATTGCAGGTCACCAAAAATCAGGATGCGCTGCCTGCGGCGGTATCGCCGGTGCTTGTACTGCTGTCTGTATCTTTGTCCTTGTCATCGTCTGTTGCCGAAGCAGGCTGGATAACGGTAATGTCATAGATCTGGCTGCCCAGCTCCATCCGCTGGCCCTGGAACTCATCGTACAGCCTGAGTCTGTAATTTCCCCCGTTCAGGCTCTTGAACAGTGTGCTGCTGATTGTCGTGGTGTACAGGCTGTTGCTGCCCGTGATCAGATCAGTGCCAAACGTAAGCGTCTTTTCAAAGAATTGACCAAACGGATCAATAAATTGCAGCACCAGCTTATGGCCGAAAGCCCCGGTCTGGTAAGCGGAATCCTGAGACAGGCTGTAGTTGATGGACAGTGTCAGGTTCGTGGTGCCGGCAGTCAGGCTGCTTGAAGAGGCGTTAACCGCAAGGCTGTAAGGGAACACGGATATGCCGCTGCTAAGGTTCGTCTGCGGGGTAACCGTCTTAACGTTCAAGGCCAGCGCTGCAGTATTCACGTATCCGGTAGCCTCCGTTCCGGCTGCAGCAAGCTTGCCGCCCGCAACGCCCTGGCCGATATAGAGCTGGAGGGAAGCGGTGTCTACTGTAGATGGCACATTCGCCGAGAAGGTGACCAGTGTTTTGCCTGCTGCGCCGGTAGGCAGCTCAGACTGATTAACATCAGCTTCAAAGTATTGCCCGTCCGCGGTCCGGAAGGAGGCATACAGCCTGGCCAGGTTTGTCTGGCGGGATTCCTCGCTGTTCATCTCTACTTCACTGTATACCGTCTTCGAGCTGCTGCCGGTATACACCGTGGTCAGCCGCTCCTGAATACTCGCTTTTTTACCGGCTGCCGTAATCTTGAATGATGAACCTGCCGCCAGCGGGCTGAGGCTGGTTACTGCCCCGTCGGTTGTGCTCAAAGAGAGGAACTGTCCGGACGTTTCCTGGAGAATGATCTTGGTCTGGCTGTAGTCGAGCGTGTAAGGAATAGGAGCCAATACGGTAAGCTGCGCACTTTCACCAGGCGCAAGGATGGACACGTCATTGTCAACAACGACCTGGGTTGAGGAGGTCAGATCATTCAAATCCGCTTTCAAACTACCAGTCAGCTTGGGCAGCGTGATCGTCTTGGAGGTGCTGTTCCGGATGCTTAGCTTGGCCTGGACAAGGTCCTCATCGCCCCAGGGCAGACGCTGCAGAGACTGCAGGGTAACGCCAAACGTCCCGTAATTGTTGGTAACACTGGCCTCGGAGGTGATATGAGTGTTGCTCTCGAGCTTGTATGGAATTTTAAAATAGGCAACCGGCAGCACGATTTTGCCGGAATTATCTGCGGCGGCTGGCGGTATGACCTGAAGCTCCAGGGTATCCTGGGCGAGCTCAAGCGGAACGCTGGCGGTAAGCTCAATCAGCTTTTCTTCCAGCGGCTTCAGTGTAAGGCTGTTGAAGGCTACCGTCGTGACCGGGAAGGAATAGCCTTCCGCTGATTTGACCGAAAGCCCGTAGGCAGGCAAAGTCACTGCTGTACTGCCTGTATTTTTGACCCGGAACTGGTATGTCCAGATTCCGTTCTCATTTTCGGCATAGACGGCCGCTGATTTCAGCTGCATATCAACCACATTGCTGTCGACGGATACCTTTTTGATCGCACCGGCAGCGACAGTGAAGTCAGCAGTAACCGAAGCGGGCAATGAATAAGAGGCCACCGGCAGGTACAGCTTAAGGCCTTCATCCAGCTTGGCAATCTGCAGCTCCATTCTGGAAGTGTTCATGTACGCCGGGATTTCGGACATGAAATAGAGCGTCTTTTTTTGCTGCGGCTGAATCTTGTATTCAGAGCTGCCCTCATCCAGCGCAAGTGTAAATACCGAACCGCCGGAGGACTTCAGATACATGCTGTAGCCCGGATCACTCAGTACTCTGGTACCGAGATTCGTAATGCTGTAACCCACTTTGGCATAGACTTTTCCGTTATATTTGTAGATTTGCAGTGAGCTGGCCTGAGTAGTTACGGGAACGCTGCCCAGCTCGGTTTTCCTGCTCTCTCCCTGAAGTGATGCGGCTGAATAGTTTGAAGGAACGGTAAACGTGCCGATCCGCTGCTCATAATTGGCTGCGCTGAAATTCCAGCCGTACATATTGATTTTTAGTCCTTTTACGCTGACGGCTTTGCCGATATTCGCATAGTATGTAATACTTTTTGTTTCTTTCCCGGCGATTTTTTTGACCGCGCTGTCTGCGGAGACGGCCGTCCCCTTGATCACGCTTCCCCCGGTTGTAACAACCTTGGAGAAGTAATTGACCAGATTGACGCTGGTGCTTGAGCTATTGGTGTAAGTAAGGGTATACGTTAAAATATTTCCGCTGTCCTGGGCGAACACCCGGGCATCACTAAGCTTGACGCTAAAGGACGCTCCCAGATTCATCGGGCTCAGCTTGGCGAGCGTTGAGATTTCGGTTACGGCAGCCGCCGTTTTGACTGCTGCTGTGCCGGCGGCATATGCTGCAGATCCCGTAAATCCGGGGAACTGGCTTACGGCAAATGTGCTGAGTAATAAAAGAACATAAGCCTTACTTCGTTTATGCATGAATTTCCCTCCCTGTTTAAAAACCGGCACTATCCTTTTTTCGCAGGAAAAAACAGGTTAGCCCGGCCTTACTAATTAGGAAAAATATCAAGATTCGCTGAATGTCCGCTGAAAAAAAACCTGCAAAAGCTTTTTGAAACTTAAAGGAAGATTAAAATCAGATAAAAATTTGCCTAATTTTAGATTCGCTTGTCAAAAGTCATATTTTTGCTTATACTATTGAGGCATATCTTTATGAAGATGAATACGTATAATCTGTACAAATGCAGTGATGGAGACAAGTACGCAGTGCCTGGCCAACAGGGAGGAGACGCCGGAGATTGAGAGCGTTTCTGGGAGAGCAGAGCTGCCGAAGTTCACTCCGGAGCAGTTCCCTGAATTTCATTCAGTAGGGGATACCGGCCGCAGACCGTTATTTCTGTTAAAGTGAGACATGTCTTTACCATGCCGTAAGAGGGAATACCTCTCTTAGAGGGATAGGGTACAGCTTGTCTAACAAGGGTGGTACCACGGTCTTTTCGTCCCTTTCCGGGAGAGAAGGCCTTTTTTTGTTGATCCGGTCCTGTGTAGACGGGTGCCGGTTCAACTTGTACAATACGATGATTAAAGGGGGCAGTGCATGCCATGAAAGAAAAGCTGGAAGCATTGAAGGTCGAGGCCTTGGCTAAGCTGCAGGAGGTTACCGATCCGCAGGCGCTGAATGATTTGCGTGTCAAATATCTGGGCAAAAAAGGTGAGCTGACTGAGGTTCTGCGCGGAATGGGAGGACTGAGCGCCGAGGAGCGGCCGGTGATCGGCCAGGTGGCGAACCTGGTGCGCAGCGCCATTGAAGAGATTATTACAGCCAAGCAGGACGCCTTCCAGCAGCAGGAGACGCTGAACCGTCTGCAGGCTGAAAAGGTAGACGTTACCCTGCCGGGCCGCACTCTGCCGCAAGGCGGCATTCATCCGCTGAACCGGGTTGTTCAGGAAATCGAGGATATTTTCATCGGCATGGGATACAAGGTCTCTGAAGGTCCGGAGGTAGAGACAGACTACTACAACTTTGAAGCACTGAATCTGCCCAAGAATCACCCGGCGCGCGACATGCAGGATTCCTTCTACTTAACAGAGGACCTGCTCATGCGTACCCAGACCTCTCCGGTACAGGTCCGCACCATGCAGGCGATGAAGGGCGAAACTCCGGTCAAAATCATCTGTCCCGGCAAAGTGTACCGCCGCGATGATGACGATGCGACCCACTCCTTCCAGTTCCACCAGATTGAAGGTCTCGTCATCGGCAGCAAAATCCGCATGAGCGACCTCAAGGGAACGCTGAACCAGTTCGTGAAGGAAATGTTCGGGCCGGCTACAGGCATCCGCCTGCGTCCGAGCTTCTTCCCGTTCACCGAGCCGAGCGTTGAGGTCGATGTCAGCTGCTTCAAATGCGGCGGCGACGGCTGCCGTCTGTGCAAGCAGAGCGGCTGGCTTGAGATTCTCGGTGCAGGCATGGTACACCCGAACGTGCTGAGAATGGGCGGCTACGACCCTGAGAAATACAGCGGCTTCGCTTTCGGAATGGGCGTGGAACGGATCGCGATGCTGAAGTACGGAATCGACGACATCCGCTACTTCTACACCAACGATATGGGCTTTGTGAAGCAGTTCAAGGGGATTTAGATTTTTGGCGGGGCTGCGGGCTGGTGTATGAAGGCGCAGCTTTGGTGGTTTGGCACCTGTCAGAAAACTGTTTATTAAGGAACGGAGAGGAATTTTGGAACTGGAGGAGCGGTAGCGACCGCCTAAAAGCTTTTCGCAGAAAAGCTCGCTACGGAAGCATATGCTGTCTTCAGATTTCGACCGCGAATAGCGGTTCTAATCAGGAAATCTGAAGACAACAGCGGCCGGAAGTCCAAACATTCTCTGGAGTCACGGCTATCCCGAAATTGAGTATTACTGGTTCGGGCTATATTTTAAACATCTTCAGCAAGCAGACCCGGCAGGTAGATAAATACATCTGAAACAAAAGGAAGTGAGCGGACATGAAAGTATCAACCGGATGGCTGACCGATTATATATCGTTAGAGGGAGTAACCGCTGAAGAGCTGGCGGACAAAATTACTACCGCAGGCATTGAGATTGACGGCGTGGAGCGCCGCAATAAAGGACTGTCCGGCATCGTAACCGGATATGTGAAATCCAAAGAAAAGCACCCGGATGCCGATAAGCTGAACGTGTGTATCGTTGATGCCGGACAAGGCGAGGATCTGCAGATCGTCTGCGGAGCGAAGAACGTGGCCGCCGGCCAGAAGGTGCCCGTTGCCCTCGTCGGTGCCAAGCTGCCGGGTCTGGAGATCAAGAAAGCGAAGCTGCGCGGTGTTCTGTCACAGGGCATGATCTGCTCGGCCAAAGAGCTGGGCCTGAACGACAAGCTGCTGCCGAAAGAGCTGCAGGAAGGCATCCTGGTGCTGCCGGAGAACACGGAAGTCGGCCAGGATATCCTGAAGGTGCTCGGCCTGAATGACGAGATTCTGGAATTTGATCTGACGCCGAACCGCTCCGACTGTCTCAGCATGATTGGTGCAGCGTATGAAGTGAGCGCCATTCTGGGCCGTGACCTGAAACTGCCTGATCCCGCTGCGGAACTGGTTGAAGCTGGGGGCAAAGCTTCCGACTCCATTTCCGTCCAGATCGAGAACGAGGAATTCTGCAGCCACTATGCGGTGCGTTATATCTCCGGAGTGAAGCCTGCTCCGTCGCCGCTGTGGATTCAGAACCGCCTGATGGCTGCAGGAGTGCGCCCGATCAACAACATCGTTGATATTACAAATTACGTAATGCTGGAATACGGCCAGCCGCTGCATGCCTTTGACGGTGATAAAGTGGAAGGCGGCGTGCTGGGAGTACGCTTTGCCCGTGAAGGCGAAGTGCTGACCACCCTTGACGGCCAGGAGCGCAAGCTGGAGCCGCAAATGCTGGTCATTGCCGATGGAGCCAGATCGGTAGCTCTGGCAGGTGTAATGGGCGGGCTGGACACAGAAGTAACGGCAGAGACCGTTAATATCGTTCTGGAGTCGGCCAGATTTGAAGGCGGCACCGTACGCAAGACTTCCCGCCAGCTCGGCCTGCGCTCGGAGGCCTCCCTGCGCTTCGAGAAGCAGGTGGATCCGAAAGCGGTCATTCCGGCACTGAACCGCGCCGCAGCCCTGATCGCCCGTTATGCAGGCGGCGCAGTGCATGAAGGCATTGTGCAGGCAGGCAGCGATTCTGCTCCGGAGAAGATCTTGACGCTCTCGCTTGAGAAGCTGAACGACTATCTGGGTACAGAGCTTTCGCTGCTGGAAGTGAAGATACTGTTCGGACGACTGAACTTCAAGTGCGGCGATGCCGCGCAAGGGCTGGTTGAAGTGCAGGTGCCTTCCCGGCGCGGAGACATCAGCTACGATGTGGACCTGATTGAAGAGGTAGCCCGTTTGTACGGCTATGATAATATTCCGACAACCCTGATTGAAGGGGTTACGACTCCTGGGGCGCTGACACACAAGCAATCCGTACGCCGTGAACTGCGCCGTATGCTGGCTCTTGGCGGATACCAGGAAGTAATGGGCTATTCCTTCATCCAGCCGGAGCAGAGCAAGCTGTTCCCTGCGTTCTCCGCAGGCGAGCAGGCTGTGAAGCTGGCCATGCCGATGAGCGAGGAGCGCAGTGTGCTGCGCACCAGCCTGCTGCCGCAGCTGCTGGATATTGCCCTCTATAATACGAACCGCCGGCAGAGTGATCTGGCGCTGTTCGAGATCGGCAATGTGTTTTTCACTGACGAAGAGCAGCTAACCCGCCAGCCGCGTGAGCTGCCGGTACTGGGGCTGCTGCTGAGCGGAACCCGTACAGCCAAACAGTGGAATATAACGGCTGAACCTGTTGATTTCTTCGATCTCAAGGGAGCACTGGAGAGCGTATTTGCTTATCTTGGGCTCACCGGACGTATCGTATATGAAGGCAATGCGCCGCAGGACTATCATCCGGGCCGTTCCGCTTCCATTTATCTGCTTGAAGGAGCAGAACGTACGCTGATTGGCACGATGGGCCAACTTCATCCGGAGCTGCAGCATAAGCTTGACCTTGAGGACACCTATGTGGCTGAGCTGCAGCTGCAGCCGCTGTATGACAACGCCCGGACTAATCTGCAGTACAGTGAACTGCAGCGCTTCCCGGGGATGGAACGGGATATTGCCGTTGTTGTCGATGAGACTGTTCCTGCCGGCCATCTGCTGAACGTTATCCGTGAGAACGGCGGAACGCTGCTGCAGAACGTACAGGTATTCGATGTCTATACCGGCGGTAAAATGGAAAGCGGCAAAAAGAGTGTGGCCATCTCCCTTCTGTACCGCCATACAGAGCATACACTGACGGATGAAGAGGTATCAGAAGTGCACGAAAAGGTCGTTTCCGCGCTTCAGCAAACTTTTGGTGCAGAATTAAGAAAGTAGCAGGAATTGTGCAAAGCCGCAGCGAATCCAATTAGACCGGGATTCGCGCGGCTTTTCCTATACACATCTTTAAGTACAAAAGTGCGGGGTACCGGCAGAATTTATCCAATAAGACGGTTGTTTTGCCAAATGTCCAGAAATCACGATACAATAGGAGCAGGGCAATCAGCTTAGAATCCGCACACATACAAAGGAGGGCACAACTGTGGCTATGGACCGGACCCGTGTCGCCGTGGAGATATATGGAACTTCCTATAAATTAGTCGGAAGCAGCACTGAATATATGAAGCAAGTCGCCCGTTATGTGGACGAGCATATGCACGCCATTTCAAAATCCCATTCCAGACTGGATACCCCGCGGATCGCGGTGCTTGCAGCCGTACATATGGCAGAGCAGGCTATCCAGGTCCAGGACTTCAAAAATGAACTAAATATGCTGACCGGTGAGCGTACCGAACTGCGGGTAGAGGTGTCACGCCTCCTGGAAGTCCAGCGCGAACGGCAGGAAGAATATGAACGGCTAAGGGAGTCGGCCAAGGCGGAAGCCGCCCGGCTGGTAGCAGAGGCTGAAGAGGAACGCAAGCGTCACCTGGATAATCTGGAGCAGGAGCGTAAGGCTCATGCCGAGCAGCTGCAGCAGGCGGAGCAGGCGGCGGCTGCTGACCGGGAGAAGCTTGCCGGAGAGCTGCAGGCCCGCGAGGCGGAGCTGCAGGAGCTGCGCAATGTCTATGAGCAGGAGCAGGCGGTAAGCCGCGATGGCCACAGGCAGGAGCTGGCGGCACTTGATGAGGCGCGTCTGCAGCAGCTTGACGAATTGAGGGCGGCGCATGCGGAGGAGCTGAATAACCTCCGTGATACACTGCTGCAGGAGAAAGCGGAAACGCTGTCTCAGCTGGAGCAGGAGCTGGCACAGACCCGGGAATCGCTGGGCGGGGAAGTTGTAGAGATCCGCGCCGTGCTCAGCAAGGAGCTTGCAGATACCAAGGCAGCGCTTGAGAAGGAGCTCAGCGTGGAGCGGGAAGCGCTGCAGAAGGAGCAGGCCAAGAACAAGGAGCTCCGGCAGTCCCAGGGCACGCAGGAGCACCGTCACAAGCAGCAGCTTCAGGAGCTGGACAAGCAGCTTAATGAGCTGCGCGGAGGTACGGGACAGCTTCAGTCACGGCTGCGTGCGGCCGAAGCGGGGCTTAAGAGCGAACGCGATGCCCGGCAGAGTCTGCAGGCCGAGTATGAAGCGGCTGTTGCCCGGGGAGAGCAGCTCGCCGGGGAGCAGCGCACTTCAGCCGAGCAGCTTGCTCTGCTTAACGGGCAGCTGGAAGAGCTGCATCAGCGTTATGATGAGACGCAGAACGATGCGGCCGGACTCAGGGATGCCCTGCAGTCGGCAGAGGAGCGGCTGAACCGCTCCGGGGAAGAGCTACAGTCGGCAACAGAGCTTGCGGAGCTGGTCAACGCGGAGCTTGAAGAGCTGCGTCAGCGCCATGAGCAGGAGCAGCGGGAATCAGCCGGTCTGCGTGAGCGCTTTGAGCAGGCAGGCCAAGAGTCAGCAGAGCTGCGCAGTCTGCTACAGGAGAAGGAAGACGCGCTCGGCGAGGCGCGCAGGGAACTACAATCGTCTACTGAATTACAGACGCTGCTGAACGACGAGCTTAATGAGCTGCGCCAGCAATTTGAGCAGGCAGGCGAAGAGACAGCCGAGCTGCGGAGTCTGCTGCAGGAGAAGGAAACGGCGCTCGGCGTGGCGCGCAGAGAACTGCAGTCGTCCGCAGAGCTGCAGACGCTGTTGAACGACGAGCTCAATGAGCTGCGCCGGCAATATGAGCAGGCAAGCCAAGAGACAGCAGAGCTGCGCAGTCTGCTGCAGGAGAAGGAAGCGGCGCTCGACGAGGCGCGTAGTGAACTACAATCGTCTACTGAATTACAGACGCTGCTGAACGACGAGCTGGAAGAGCTGCGCCGGCAATATGAGCAGGCAGGCCAAGAGACAGCAGAGCTGCGCAGTCTGCTGCAGGAGAAGGAAGCGGCGCTCGGCGAGTCGCGCAGGGAACTGCAGTCGTCCGCAGAGCTGCAGACGCTGCTGAGCGACGAGCTGGAAGAGCTGCGCCGGCAATATGAGCTGGCAGGCAGTGAAGCAGAGGAGCTGCGCAGCGAACTCGGAAGAGCCGGAGCGGAGCAGAGCCGTCTACAGGATGAGCTTGCCCGTACCGAAGCAGAGGCGCGGAACTGGCAGGAGCTTGCCGATAAGCATATGGCAGATATCGGCGAACTCGAAATGAGCCTGCTGGAAGCGGAAGAGCGGGCAGATTCGCTGCAGCACGGGATAGAAGCTCTGCGCAGCCAGGCTCTCGAAATGCAGCAGAGGCTGGAACGCGAGGCCGGCCTGCGGGCAGAAGCCGAGCTTGAATCTGCCGCACAGCGTGAAGACGCGGCGGAAGTACGCAAGCAGCTTGCGGCTTTGCGCAGCCGGTACGAGGACTTGATTGCACAGTATGACGACCTGCTGCAGGACAAAGAGCAGCTGGAGGAAAGATACAACCTGCTGGAGGCTGAAACCGAGGAAACCGCACGGCGCTTTGAAGAGCTGTCCGAGGCTGCCCGTGAAGCTGCAGCGGCAGCTGCCGGCCAGCAGGAAGCAATCCGGGAAGCCCGCGAGACTGAAGCCTCCTGGAAGCAGCAGTATGAAGAGCTGCAGCAGCGGGAAACACAGTGGAGCGGTACGGAAGCTGCTCTGCGTGAGGAAATTGAGATCTGGCAGCAGGAAGCCGGGGAGGCGGAGGCACAGGCCAAATCGTTAAGCGAGACACAGCGTGAAGCGCAGCAGCAGCTGGATGAGATCGGGGAGCATTTTGAACTGGCCCAGAGTCAGCTCCGGCTGATGCAGGCACAGTTCGAGCTCAGAGAGGGCGAGCTGGACAAGCTGGCCAAGGAACACCGTGACCTTCAGGCGGAATATGCCAAGCTGCAGAATGAATATAATGAATGGATTCAATTGATCGAGCAGGACAATTGAATGGCGGATGCATGACAAAACGGATGCTGACCACTATGGGCAGCATCCGTTTTGTATTTTATTCAACTATTACCTTGGCGCTCATCGAGCTGTGGCCGGAGCCGCACATAATGGCACAGGTCATTTCATACGTTCCCGCTTCCTCTGGAATAATTACCTGCGAGGAGGTTTTGGTGTCTAATCTCAGTTCAAGCTCAGGTACAAGAATGCCGTGGTTGCCGCTTTCATTTTTAAAAATGATTTTTACCGGCACGCCCTTTTTCAGATGATATTCTTCCTGGTCAAAGCTGTAGTTTGTTGCTGTAATCGTGAGCTCATCTTCCGCCGCAATAGCGTTTTCTGATGATCCGCCTGAAGCGGAGGAATTCTCCTTCCCGCTGCCGCAGGCAGACAGAAGGATCAGGCAGAGAATAGACAGCAATAAGGCCGGCTTTTTGAACATGGACATCCTCCTCAGAGTCGTTTCCCCATTAGCATAGCTTACTTTTTGCTGGAAGTCTTTCATAAACCTTGAAAAAATACCGGACAGTAGAGAAACGTCGTTGTTTGTCGAATCATGCAAATAAATGATGCAAAGATAATTCAAATTCATTATAATAAAAGCTATTATATATCGGCTAAAAGTAGGGGATCTACATTAATATAGCAATTGATGAACAAAATGCGGAGATGTGGCACCGCAGAATATTAAACGGGTACTGGGTGCTTGTCCTGTTGATGCTGGCAGCCCAGTTTATTTTTGTGCTCTCCACCCACATGCCTGAGGTAAAGTCGGCTCTTCTGCCGGGTAAAGGGCATTTATTCGTTGCCTGCAACATTATGATTGTTATTGCGATGATTCTGGCAGAAATGTGGCTGCGCACTGCCGTTCTGTATCAGAAGCAGGCTGTTGTCGGCTGCGGCTTCGTTGTTTCCTATTTAATGTATTTTGTCCTCGAGCCGTTTGTGGACGGGGCACAGATGACCCTGATGATGCCGATTATGATATCGCTGATTTACTTTGACCAGAAGCTGCTGCATTATCTGGGCCTGTTCAGTGTTGTGTTTTATGCTGGCGTTTATTTCGGGCTGGAGCGAACCATGCTGGATAAGCCGATGCTGGAGTTTTTTATGGTGGAATGTGTGTTTATTGTATTTGTGGTCATGTCCCGCATGGCGATTATCCGCGCGCGTGAGGTCCGGGACCATCTGGAGCAGCTGACCAAGTCGGAGCAGGAGCTGATGGTGGAGCGGGCCATTTCGGATAAGCTGCTCAAAATTGATGCGCTGACCGGCCTCTATAATCATAAAACCTTCCACGAATATCTGGATTCGCTGCTGGAGCAGTGTGAAAGCAACGGCCTGCATCTGCAGCTGGCCCTGTTTGATATCGATAATTTCAAGCGTGTAAATGACACTTACGGCCACTGGGTCGGCGATCTAGTGCTCAAAGAAGTAGCGGGCCAGGTGAAGGGAAGGATCGGACTGAACGATTTTGCTGCCAGATATGGCGGGGAGGAGTTCGCGGTTATTTTTACCGATAAAAATGTTCACGAAGCCTATGCGGCTGCTGAGGAGCTGCGGCTGGCCATCGGCCGGATGGAGCATTCTTATGCCGGCGGGAAGCCGATTACGGTCAGTATCGGATTATGCGATTATCAGCTTGGCGACGGCAAAGAGCTGCTGTTCCGCAAAACGGATAACGCTCTCTACTCCGCCAAACACGGCGGTAAAAATGCTGTTGTGACCGCCTCCCATTCACATAAGGAAGAAACTGTCTATGCCTGAGAGGATTCACAATAAACCCCCTGTTTCCGGGTAGAACCGGAGAAAGGGGGTTTCATTGTCTGCTTGCAGCAGGAAGTTATTTACCGGCTTCAAATGGTGTGGACACCGGCAGGAACAGATCTATGATCCCGATGACCAGCGCCGCCAGCAGGGCGCCAAGAATTGTCACGCTGACTCCGCTCACGACGAACTGGGCGATCCAGATGACCAGAGCGCTGACCAGAAAGCCGACAATACCGCGTCCGAACGGGGTTGCTTTTTTGCCGAAGATTCCTTCAACTACCCAGCCGAGCAGTGCAATCACCAGAGCCAGAATCAATGCGCTCCAGAACCCGCCGATTGTAAACTGCGGTACAATCCAGCCGACAACAAGCAGTACGAGGGCTGCCACAATGAAGCGGACTACATGACCTAAAAATCTCACTGGAAAAACCTCCTTTGGCCTTCGCATAAGGATATGTGCAGTTATTATTGTGACCTTAGGCCGGCTTTTCTATGCCCCAAATAGCGTAAATGGGCCGAATTAGGTATAATGTAAACATCTATGAAGGGAGCTGTGACTGTAATTGGACGACAAAATTTTGCATACGCTTGAATATCGCAAGATTTTAAATAAATTGATGCAATATACGCAGACCCCGATGGGGAGGCTTGCCGCAGAGGAGCTGAAGCCTTCCGGTGACTTTGAAGGGGTGAAAAGGCTGCTTCAGGCCACGGACGAAGCGGTCAATGTGGACCGGCTCAAAGGAATCCCTTCCTTTGGAGGAGTAAGCGATATCCGGCCTGCGCTGAAGCGTGCATCAATTGGAGGGATGCTCGGAACGTCCGAGCTGCTCTCCGTAGGCAACACCATTGGCGGGGCGCGCAGAGTCAAGCGGTTCCTCGCGGCTATGCATGAGGATGAGAAGATCGACATGCTGTATGCCTTAAGTGATCTGCTCTCCGAGCAAAAGCATGTCGAGGATGCCATCCGCACCTGCATCGACGAGGACGCGAATGTGCTTGATTCGGCTAGTCCTGAGCTGGCTAATATCCGCCGTGAGCTGCGGGGCGGTGAAACACGGATCCGCGAGAAGCTCGATTCGATGATCCGCTCGTCCTCTGTAGCCAAAATGCTCCAGGACCAGCTTGTGACGATCCGCGGTGACCGGTTCGTTATTCCGGTCAAAGCGGAATACCGCGCTCACTTTGGCGGGATTGTGCATGACCAGTCCGGTTCAGGAGCTACGCTGTTCATCGAGCCGGAATCAATCGTAGCGATGAACAATAAGCTGCGGGAGACCCGGCTGCGCGAGGAGCGTGAAATTGAAATCATCCTACACAGGCTGACCGATCTGGTCGGCAGTATTGCTGAGGAGATGGCCTACGATGTCGATATTCTGGGCCAGCTGGATTTCATCTTTGCCAAGGCACGGATCGCGAGGGAGATGAAGGCAACCCAGCCGCGGATGAATGACCGGGGCTATCTCAAGCTGCGCAAAGGCCGCCATCCGCTGATTCCGGCAGAGCTTGTAGTACCGCTTGACGCCGAGCTGGGCAACCAGTACAGCTCGATTATCGTGACCGGTCCGAATACCGGCGGTAAGACAGTAACACTGAAGACAGTGGGACTGCTCAGCCTGATGTCCATGTCCGGCTTGTTCATTCCGGCGGAGGAAGGCAGCCAGATGTGCGTATTCGATGCTATTTATGCGGACATCGGGGATGAGCAGAGCATTGAGCAGAGCCTGAGTACCTTCTCAAGCCATATGACCAATATTATCTCCATCCTGAAGCGGATGACTCCCAAGAGTCTTATTCTGCTGGATGAGGTGGGTGCCGGAACAGACCCGGCGGAAGGCTCGGCGCTGGCCATCGCCATTCTGGAGCATATCCACCGCACCGAATGCCGGATGATTGCGACTACGCACTACAGCGAGCTGAAGGCTTACGCCTATGAACGCAAAGGTGTCATTAATGCCAGCATGGAATTCGATGTGCAGACTTTAAGCCCGACTTACCGCCTGCTGATCGGTGTGCCTGGACGAAGCAACGCTTTCGCGATTGCTGAACGGCTGGGTCTGCCAGGCGCCATTCTGGAGCATGCACGCGGTGAAGTGAAGGAAGAAGATCTGCGCGTAGAGCATATGATTGCTTCCCTGGAGGAGAACCGGCTTACCGCCGAGCAGGAGCGTGAGCGGGCTGAGGTGATCCGCCGGGAAGCGGAGGAATTCCGCAAGCGGCAGCAGCTTGAGCTGGAGAAGCTGGAAAGCCAGCGTGACAAGCGGCTGGAAAAGGCCGAGAAGGATGCCAGCGCCATTCTCGACAAGGCGCGCAAGGAAGCCGAGGAGATTATCAGCGATCTGCGCCGCCTGGCCATGGAGGAAGGAGCTTCGGTCAAGGAGCATAAGCTGATCGAAGCACGCCGCCGCCTGGATGAAGCAGAACCGGCCCCGCGCAAAAAAGCAGTGTCCCGCGCTGCAAAAGCACCGCGCCAGCTGCAGCCCGGCGATGAGGTGAAGCTGCCAAGTGTGAACCAGAAGGGTTATATTGTAGAGCTGAGCGGAACCAAAGAGGCGGTTGTCCAGTTCGGAATCATGAAAATGAAGGTCAATGTGAGCGATCTCGAGTTTCTGGCATCCGCTCCGGATCAGCCTGCGCCTGCACTGCGCAGGGCAACAACGGTCAAGCGTACCCGTGACGAGAATGTCCGCAGTGAGCTGGATCTGCGCGGAGCCAATCTTGAGGAAGCGATCATGGAAACGGACCGTTTTATTGATGAAGCGTTCCTGGGCAATCTGGGACAGATTTATATTATCCACGGCAAGGGAACCGGCATATTGCGGACCGGAATCCAGGAGTATCTGCGCAAACATAGACATGTCAAAAGCTACCGGCTTGGAAATTACAACGAAGGCGGCGCGGGTGTAACCGTAGCTGAGCTTGAGTAGCGGGGAAGCACGGCAGAAAGAGGGGAATTATGCAAGGGGATATTGATCTTTTGCTGGATCATCCGCTGGGCGCTTTGCTCGGTTATTTCACTGTAGCCATTCTGGGTCTGGTAATCTTCCTGTCCTTCTTTGAAATGGTGACCAAGTATAACTGCTGGGACGAAATCCGCAAGGGGAATCTGGCGGTGGCAATGGCTACCGGCGGCAAAATTTTCGGGATCTGTAACATTCTGCGCTTCAGTATTCAGGCGGGGGCCTCGATTTATGAGACGATGAAATGGTCGCTGGTCGGATTTTTGCTGCTGCTGCTCGCTTATTTCCTGTTTGAATTTCTGACCCCCGTTTTTTCGATTGATGATGAAATTGCCGCGGATAACCGGGCTGTCGGGTTCACAGCACTGCTGATCTCGGTCTCGCTGTCCTACGTGATTGGCGCCGCGATATCCTGACTTAGGAGTAGAACTGATGAAAATTCTGATCCGGGTGCTGTTTATCTCCGCCGTAGCTTTTTTAGCAGCAGGTATATTATATCTGGTAATTAACTGAATTTTATATGTGAGGTAAGAAGGAGACAGAAACAATGGAAACAACTGTATGCCCGTGGTGCCATACTGAAATTGTGTGGGACGAGGAGTTTGGGCCTGAAGAGACCTGCCCCCACTGTAATAATGAGCTCAGCGGCTACCGTACGATTACCGTAGGCGTGGATGATCTTGAGGATGATGAGCCGGAAGCCGAGGAAGAGGCGGAAACAGACGAGATCAGTAACGAGAATTTGTGGGACGATGATGATAAAGAAAGCGTAGTACCGATTTATAATACGCTCAGCCAGTTTGGTGAAGAGTATGACCTGCAGCAATATGAGCAGAGTGTAGCAGCGGTTCTGGCGGCGCAGCTTGAGGCGCCGGAATGCCCGCAGTGCCACGAGCTGCTGGTGCTGGCCGGTAAGCAGCCGGTAGACCAGTTCGAGCCGGCAGCTTCCGAAGCGCTGGACGGGCCTGTACTCAAGGCACCGTTCTCGCTGAATCTGTACGTCTGTCCTTCCTGCTTCCATGTGCAGCAAAGTCTTGCCCAGGAAGACCGTATTCAGTTTGTACGCAACCTGAGCAGCGGGAAATAACTTGAAATGTTTATAATCCGTCCTCCTGCCGGACAAGCTAAACCGGATTGGTTGTCCAGTCCAGACAGATGGCAGGAGGGCGTTACATTGAAGAAAACACCAGAAAACCAGGCGGCTCTGCTGCTTGCGGTGAACGGTTTAAATATGCTGGCCAGTGTGCTGGCGGGTACTTTTTTGAATGTATATTTGTGGAAATCCCGTCAGGATTATGGCATGATCGGCTGGTTTACGTTCAGCCAGCAGGTAGCGGTGGGCCTCAGCTTCTGGCTGGCCGGTAAATGGGTCAAGGAACATAATAAAATGAATGCCCTGCGGCTGGGAATCGCCGTTTCGGGCATTTTTTATTTGCTGGTGCTGTGGACCGGGGAAGCTGCGTCAAGCTACATCTGGCCGCTGGGCCTGACACTTGGCGTAGCCATCGGTTTATTTTGGCTGTCCTATAATATTATCTATTTCGAAATAACGGATGCACACAATCGTGATTATTATAACGGATGGATGGGCCTGCTTGGTTCACTGACCGGTATTGTCGGCCCGTTTCTGTCCGGCTGGCTGATCTCAAGGCTCCAGGGGCAGCGCGGATACCGGGTGGTGTTCATCGTATCGCTCTGTATCTACGCAGCTGCAGCTGTGCTGAGTTTCTTTCTGAAGAAGCGAAAAAGCGAAGGAGCCTATCTGTGGCTGGAGCCGTGGAGAGAGCTGAGGCGAAGCGGCAGCGCATGGCGGCCTGTTGCCGGCGCCCTGGTGTTTCAAGGCATACGGG
Organism: Paenibacillus sp. fava2; assembly: GCF_058313675.1. Taxonomy (NCBI): domain Bacteria; kingdom Bacillati; phylum Bacillota; class Bacilli; order Caryophanales; family Paenibacillaceae; genus Paenibacillus; species Paenibacillus sp. fava2. The sequence continues at coordinate 2,197,976 of NZ_CM177755.1, forward strand.
AAGGTGTCTTTTCCTTCCTCATCGGTCTGCTGGTTTACATTGCAGCACAGACAGAGAGCAAGCTCGGGCAATTCGCGCTGATTACTTCCTCGGTCTCCCTGGTCAGCTATTATGCGGCCGGTAAATGGTTCAAGCCCCGCCTCCGCTCCGCAGGCATGCTTGCAGGCGGAATCCTGCTGGTGGCGGTGATCGTGCCGCTGCTCTGGAAGCTCAGCTACGGTACGCTGCTGCTGATGGGGATCGGAACCTCGCTGTTTATTCCATTATACATGCTGCCGATGACTTCAATCAGCTTTGACCTGATGGGCGAAACGGCAGAAAGTGCGAGTAAACGGGTTGAATGGGTGGTACTTCGGGAGCTTAGCCTGATGAGCGGGCGGCTGCTGGGTATCCTGGTGTTTATCGGTGTGCTGTCAGTCAGCGGCACTACGCAGGTTATTATTGTTCTGTTGCTTGCGCTTGGCACAGCTCCGCTGGGCAGCTGGCTTGTACTCCGCCGCAGGCTCCAGCGCAGGGGGGCCGGCGATATGTCATAATGGGAGCAGGACATGCCGGAGAGGACTTATCATAAATGGCGAGAAAAAAAAGAATCGGTTTAAGAACTAAGGTTGCTGTTATGGTATCAGCGGTGGTGCTGGTGGTGCTGCTGATGCTTTATTTTATTTTCAGGAATCAGATTATCCCGCAGACCCGGCATGCACTGGAGGATAAGGCATATACCATTGCACGCACCATTGCCCTGATACCACTGATCTCGGAGGGCCTGAACACAGGAAGCAACAGGGAAATCCAGGCCTATACCTCCAAAATAACCCGCCGCAATGATATTATGTTTGTAGTTGTCATTGATATGAACAGCATCCGTTACTCACATCCTGATGCTTCGCTGATCGGCAAACCGTTCGCCGGCGGCGGCCAGCAGGCAGCCCTGCGCGGCGGGGAGAGCATCTCGGAGGGGCAAGGCATGCTCGGACCCTCCTTGCGTGCCTTTGTTCCGGTGTATACGAACAGAGGCCATCAGGTAGGCGTTGTCGTTGTCGGGCTCTCGATGGAGCGGGTGCAGAAGCTGGTCAGGCAAAATGAATGGACCCTGATCGCGATCCTGCTGTCCGGTGCGGTTCTTGGAGCCGGGGGGGCTATCATTCTGGGCCTGAAGATTAAGCGTATGATTTTCGGCATGGAGCCCGCCGATATTTCGCAGCTGCTGCAGGAGCGAAGCGCTATGCTGCAATCCATACGCGAGGGGATTATTGCAGTGGATGACAAAGGCGTTATTACCATGGTCAATGTAGAAGCTGAACGGCTTCTTGCCAAAGCAGGTATTGCCGGTAACGGCAACACCCGGAAGATCAGCGCGTACTGGCCGGAGCTCAGACTGGAGCAGGTGCTGGCAACCGGTGAGGCCTGGCAGGATCAGGAGCTTGAGCTTAATGGTATCACTCTGCTGGCCAGCCGGGTGCCGATCCGGGTGAATGGTGAAATTGCCGGGGCAATTGCCACCTTCCGTGACAAAACCGAGCTGGTCGTGCTGGCGGAACGCTTATCCGGCATCTCCGTGTATGCCGATGCGCTCCGGGCAGGTGCGCATGAGTTTATGAATAAGCTGCATGTCATTATGGGCATGACGCATATGGGCCTCTATGAGGAGCTGCAGCAGTATATTTCGGGAACAGTCAGCAATTACCAGAACGAGATCGGCTCCATTACACGCCAGATCAAAGACCCGGTGATGGCCGGGTTTCTGCTGGGTAAGCTCAGCAGGGCGCGGGAGGCCGGAACGGAGCTTACGCTGACTGCAGACAGCTATTTACCGGAAGCTGCTGATCCCCAGACCATTCACGAGCTGATTACCATTGCGGGCAACCTGCTGGACAATGCCATGGATGCGCTGGAAGGGCAGGCGGTCAGGGCAATTGAGCTCGCTTTTACCTATGAGAGCGGGGTTCTTAGCTGTACTGTACAAGACAGCGGGCCGGGAATTCCGGACCAGCTGCAGCAGCAGATTTATGTGCAGGGATTCTCCACTAAAGGGGAAGGCCGCGGATTCGGTCTTTATCTGGTGTGCAAAAGTGTAGAGAAGCTCAGAGGCAGGCTTGAAGTCCTTTCACAGGGTGTGGATGGAACAAACGGGACGGGAACTACGTTTATCGTAGAAGTGCCGTATGCTGTAAAGGATGAGGAGAGCATATGAACATTAGAGTGCTGATTGTTGAGGATGACCCGATGGTTGCCAAGTTCAACCGCCATTATCTGGAGCAGGTCGAGGGCTTCGAGTGCGCGGGCTGGGTTACCTCGGGCGTGGAGGCTGCCAGAGTGCTTGCCGAGCAGGAGATTGATCTCGTGCTATTGGACATCTATATGCCCGGGACGAACGGCTTGCAGCTGCTGTCCTCCCTGCGTGAGCAGGGCAGCACAGCCGACATTATTATCATCTCCGCCGCCAGTGATAATGCCAGTATCCGCAAAGCGCTGCAGCTGGGAGCCGTTGATTACCTGATCAAGCCGTTCGAATTCGCCCGGTTCCAGGCGGCGCTGACTGCATACAAGGAGGATTACTACGCCCTGATGAAGCAGGAGGAGCCGCTCAGCCAGGAGCAGCTCGACAAGCTGCTGCGGCCGCATAGCGGGACGGAAGAGGAGAAGGCTGCAGCTTTACCTTTGCCGAAGGGGCTGTCAGAGGGAACGCTCGAAAGCATCTGGAGCATCATCCTGCAGCTGAACAGGCCGGAATTCTCCACAGAGGATATAACTGCTGGTGCTCCTATTTCCCGGATTTCAGTCCGCAAATATCTGGCTTTTCTCAAGGACGCCGGAGTTCTTGGCATGGAGATCGGCTATGGTGCGGTTGGTCGTCCGGTTTATATGTACACTGTTACGCCTGAGGGTCATGAAATTATTGGAAAATATATTAGCGGCAGCGGCCGGTAAAAGCCCAAAGGACCCTTTTGCGGTCCTTTGGGCTTTTATGTCCGGCGAATAGAGCGCGGGTATTTTGCTGCGGGGCAATGAGCCGCCGTAGGGCAGTGCCGTCAGCCAATAGAGTGAGAAATCCCTCTAATGGGCCCCGGCCAGGCCAATCCGGCAGGCAATAGAGGGAGAAATCCCTCTATTAAGCCCCGGCCAGGCCGATCCGGCAGGCAATAGAGGGAGAAATCCCTCTATTAAGCCCCGGCCAGACCGATCCGGCAGGCAATAGAGGGAGAAATCCCTCTATTAAGCCCCGGCCAGGCCGATCCGGCAGGCAATAGAGGGAAAAATCCCTCTATTGAGCCCCGGCCAGGCCGATCCGGCAGGCAATAGAGGGAAAAATCCCTCTATTGAGCCCCGGCCAGGCCGATCCGGCAGGCAATAGAGGGAAAAATCCCTCTATTGAGCCCCGGCCAGCCCACCGTTCACCCCGCAGCCTGATGCAGCGTTACCTTAATCTTGCGGATCCGCCGCTGGCCTACCTCATGGACAGAGAAGCTATATCTGCCATAGACAAATTCGGGCTTCTCATGGGAGGAAGGAATCCGGCCGATCTGGCCGATTACGAACCCGCTGAGTGTATCATAATCCTCCACCGGCAGTTTGGCCGTAAGCACCTGCTGTACCTCGCGTAAACTCATGGTTCCGTTGAATAAGTAAGTCTGATCATCAAGCTGTGTATATTCTTCCTCATGCTCGTCATATTCGTCATAAATATTCCCGACAATCTCCTCCAGCAGATCCTCCATCGTCACGATCCCTGCAGTCCCGCCATACTCATCCACCACTACTGCAAAATGCACACGGTTCTGCTGAAGCTCCTCAAACAGCTCATGTGTTTTTTTCGAAGCGGGAACAAAATAGGGACGGCGGGCCAATTCCCGTAAATTCCATGAACCGCCGCTGCCCCCGTTAATAAACCGGATCAAATCCTTACTGTGCAGAATTCCCACAATATTGTCTATATGATTTTCATACAGCGGAAAACGGCTGTAGCCTTCCTTCTCAGCCCTCCGGGCCACCTCTTCAGGTGTATCATGCACTGACAGCGCAGTAATGTCGGTCCGGTGGGTCATAATATCCGACACCTGCTTGTTGTCAAAGTCAAATATATTGTTGATCATCAGCTTCTCGGCAGCCTGGATTGTTCCCAGCTGGGTTCCGCTGTCAAGCATCATCCGGATTTCTTCCTCGGATACCTCTTCATCCTTCTCATTAGGGTCCACACCGAATAACCGGACCAGCAGATTAGTGGGGCGGTTAACAATTTTACAAAAGGGGCAGCTATCTTTGACAGCAGGTTGAGCGGTGACGCAACGAACATGGCAATGGCATCGGCTTTTTTCATAGCCACACGTTTGGGTACAAGCTCGCCCAGCACGAGTGTGACATAGGACAAAATTATAGTAATGAATACCAGGGATATGGTATCAAGAATGTTAACCGCAATTGGAATACCAAGTGAAACGAGTAGGGCAGACAGGTCACCTGCAAAATTCTCGGCAGCAAAGGCGCTGGCCATAAAACCGGCAAGGGTGATCCCGATCTGGATCGTCGCCAGAAAACGGCTGGGCTCCTCGAGCAATCCCTGAAGCAGCTTGGCTTTCGCGTTGCCTTCCTGGGCCATCAGTCTAATCTTATTGTCGTTCAGTGAAATCAAAGCCATCTCTGAAGCTGCAAAAAAAGCGTTAACAAGGATCAGCACTAAAACAACGACTAGCTCAATCAAATGACAAGCACCTCCCGATAATGTAGAACAACAATCCGGCGGATGTTATCCCATACTATATACTTAACCTAATTATCCTGCGTACATTCCTATAGTTATATTCAGTTCATTCAGGTATTTAGCCGGTGAACATGTTCAGGCCCCGAACGCCCATAAAATAAATGTCACGCCTCTAGCTGCCCAAGTGTTATATCTATAAGAAACAGAAGAAACAGAAGAAATAGAAGAAAGGAGACCAGCGTGGATTCCATAGAAGAGAAGATCAGGAGGATACAGGCCGGAGAGGGCAGCCTGTTCTCAGATGTGATTAGGCTGTACCAGCAGCAGATATACCTCTACTGCTTCCGGCTGTTGAACAGCAGGGTAGAGGCAGAGGACGCGGTGCAGGATATCCTGATTAAGGCTTATCAGAATATCGGGCGGTACAAGCCGCAGGCGGGTTTCGTATCATGGCTCTACAAGATTGCTTACCATCATTGTCTGAACCAGTTGAGGCGGCAGAAATTCCAGCTTCAACTGCGCAAGCTTCTCCGGCAGGAGTTTAGTGTGAACAGCGCCGAACAAATGGTCGAGAACAGCCTGTTCAGTGAACCGGTTTCAACCTCCCTGGAGAAGCTGAGTGCGGAAGACCGGAATTTGCTGATTCTGCGTATTTATGAAGAAAAATCGTTTGCGGAAATCGGTGAAATTCTGGGCGTCAGCACGGCTACCGCACGCAAAAGATATGAACGGACCAGAAACAAGCTGAAAAAGGTGTTGGAGAGAAAGGAGATACAACTATGGACAAGAGTGAATTGACCGCGGAGGAGCGGTTTCTGAAGGACGGGGACCGGTCTGATAGTTTCATCCCCGTTGATGTTCATGAACCGGTAATGAAAGTGCTCGGGCTTGGCGCAAACTTACCCGTTGCAGAAGAGCAGATCTCTCCGCCAACCGGAGAGGCTCCTAGCATTATGCGCAGGCTGGAGGCAGAAGCCGGAACGAAGCAGAGCCGGAGGCGGATCCTGCGGATTCCTGTTCAGGGCTGGATTGCGGCACTTTTTTTTATAGCCCTGCTGGGTGGCGGCTATACCCGATATTCCGGTGAACTCCAGCTGGGAGGCCAATTTCAGTACAAGGTGCTGCCCTATAAGCCGATTCCGGCGACGAACTCAGGCGGTATGATCATGAAGCCGGATGAACCCTTGATACCTTGGCCGGCCCAGGCGCAGCCGAGCGAGGAGGATGAACTCTATAAGACGAAATATTCACAGGGCTACAGTGCCCTAGAGACACTGCTGCATTCCGGAGAGTATGCCACTTATGTTATCGAACGTGAAGACAGGGAAGAAGAAGCTCATCTTGGAGTATACTGTCCTCCGATTATAATCAAGGACTATTCTGCTTATATGGCCAGTGTAGAGAAGTACCATGCTCCGGAAGTGAAGCAGCCGGGAGATATGCCGGAAGGGTATGCCTTGGATGAGGCGGTAATCAAGCCCTCTTTGATAAAGGTTGAGGATGATAAGCAATTTGAAGGCGAAGGCGAGATTGACCTGGGAGACGGCTTCCGGCTGACCTGGAAACGGGAGTTGGCGGATAATATTGCTTATGATTCTTCTACTCTGGTGTACAAGAAGGGGAAGAATCAGGTAAGAATCAGTGCCTCGCGTGTTGATGAAAATGCTGAACCAGCAGAAAGCCTGCTGTGGACCGAAACGACAAAAGTGGAAAATATTGAAATTGGCGGCAAACAGCTCATTTATCTCGAACCCTCCAGCAATGAAAAAATTGATCTGGGGTATAAGTATAGACTGGTCTGGTCTGAGCCGGAAGCGCAAATCATCTATAATATGTCCGTTCGTCAGGAGAATGCTGAGCTAACAAAGGATGAGGTCATCCGCATAGCAGCCGGTATGATGGATTAACAAAATTCAGTTACTTTAGTTACAAAATGTTTTCTTTAGTTACGTAAGCTTCCAAAGACCTCCCCGCGCAGCTATGATTATTGTGAAAATATGCACAAGGGGGCAACGGTTACACATGAAAAAGAAAACAGCAGCCGCTCTTCTTCTCATTCTCTCCGTTATTCTTGTTATCGCCGGATGCGGTAACGGAAACAACAGCACTAATACGGAAAATAACGCAAGTGGGAATAAGAGCACTAACAGCGCAGCAAGCGCAACGGAAGCACCGAAAGAGGCGGAAGCCGTGTCCGGGGCATCAGTAGCCAGCTATACACCACTGGATCAGTTAAAAGAGAGCTACGACATTATCATTGTCGGTGCGGGCGGCGCCGGTATGACCGCTGCGCTTGAAGCGAAGGCGAAGGGACTGAACCCGGTTATTTTGGAGAAAATGCCGGTCGCCGGCGGAAATACAACAAAATCCTCCTCCGGGATGAATGCTTCCGAGACCAAGTTCCAGAAGGAGCAGGGCATCGAAGACAGCAACGATCTGTTTTATGAGCAGACGCTGAAAGGCGGCCATGACACCAATAATACAGAAATGCTCCGTTTCTTCGTCGACAATTCCGCTGCAGCCATTGACTGGCTGGATTCGATCGGCATCCGGCTGAACAATATTACCATTACCGGCGGCATGAACGAGAAACGCACACACCGTCCGGAAGACGGCTCGGCCATCGGCCAGTACCTGGTTAAAGGGCTGGTGCAGAATGTTCAGGAGCAGGGGATTCCGCTGTTCGTAAACGCTGATGTTAAGGAAATTACCCAGCAGGACGGCAAAGTGAACGGCGTGAAGGTGCTGTTCAACCAGGCGGATGAAAAAGCCATTACAGGTAAAGCGGTCGTTGTAACCACAGGCGGCTTCGGCTCCAACATGGATATGATTACCGAAGTAAGACCGGATCTTGAGGGTTATGTTACCACTAACCAGATCGGCAGCACCGGCGACGGAATCAAAATGATTCTGGCAATGGGGGGTACCACCGTTGATATGGATCAGATCCAGGTTCACCCGACAGTACAGCAGGAAAAGTCTTACCTGATCGGTGAAGCAGTCCGCGGCGAAGGCGGTCTGCTTGTGTCGAGCGAAGGCACACGGTTCACCAATGAGCTGGATACACGTGATAAAGTAACAGCAGCCATTAACAGCCTTCCTGAAAAAGCGGCGTACCTCGTATTCGATTCCGGCGTAAAATCACGCGTCAAAGCCATTGAGCAGTATGAAAAAATGGGCTTTGTCATCCAGGGCGATACAGTCCAGGCTCTGGCTGAGGCGATGCAGGTGCCTGCCGACAAGCTGCAGGCTACGGTTGACACCTGGAACACTGCGGTTGCCGGTAAACAGGATGCAGCTTTCGGCAGAACGACCGGGATGGATCATGATTTGTCTGCCGGACCGTTCTATGCCATCAAAATCGCTCCGGGGATTCACTACACCATGGGCGGCGTAAAAATCAATACAAATACCGAAGTGCTGAATAAAGACGGCCAGCCGATCACCGGCCTGTTCGCGGCAGGTGAAGTAACGGGCGGACTGCACGGCCAGAACCGTATAGGCGGAAACTCCGTTGCCGAAATTATTATCTTTGGCCGTCAGGCCGGCATTAAGTCTGCCGAGTTTGTACAGGCGCAATAAAGTATGCTATATTCATCTGCCGGCTTAGAAGCGGTAGACAGCAAACAGCAGCCCCGGCTCACATGAGCCGGGGCTGCTGTTGTTTCATACATGTATGCAGCTGCCCGCCGGTTTCAGCTACGCCTCTACAGCGGGAGCAGGCGACGGCTTGGCGCTGCGGGTCAGCGAGAACAGCTCCAGCTCCGGGCGGTGCCGGCCCGCCAGCGTATCAGCCAGCAGCTCAGCCGCAATCATGCTGTAGACCGTTCCGTTGCCGCCATAGCCTTCAATGAAATAACAGTGCGGATAATCCGGATGAGGACCTATAAACGGGAGCCCGTCCCGGGTGGTGCCGAACACAGCCCCCCAGCAATATTCTGCCCCGACACCTTTAACCTCCGGAAACAGTGCTTCGACCTCCTCGAGCAGCTGCTGGCATTGGGAGAGCACCCGGACCTCACGCCGCTGCGGATCAGTAAGCTGCTCGTCCTTGCCGCCGGCAATGATACAGTTGTCAGGAGTGGTGCGAAAGTATAGATAAGGCCGTGCTGTCTCCCAGAGCAGGCTCTGCTCATGCCACTTGGGCAGCCGGTCCAGCGGACGGGTCTTTATGGCATAGGTGTTAATCAGCTCCGCGCCGCGGTCTTTTTTCATCTCCTGGGTTTCATATCCCAATGCAAAGATAACGTTCTTGGCAAAAATCCTGCCATGGTCCGTATAACAGGTCACTCCGTCAGCATGGTACTCATAATGACGGGCTCTGGTATGCTCATAAACACGGACACCATTGGAATGCGCTTTGCCAATCAGACTGTGGACCGTGCGGAACGGATTTGTTTCAGCATCCCCCCTGGAGTAGAGTGCTGCAGGTTTAGTAAATGAATAATGGGCCCGGATCTTGTCTGAGTCCCAGAATTCCGAATGAAACCCGTGGCCGGTAAGCATTTCGTGCTCCTGACGGAGCAGCGGGACATCTTCCGGCGTACTTGCATAGAGCAGGCTGCTGCGGGGGATGATTTGGGGATCAATATCAAGCTTCCCGGGCAGGTCCAGAATGTTATCCAGAGCTTCCTTGCACAATTTATAGAATAAGACACCGTTTGCTTCCCCGAATGTATTGATGCAGGCGGTCAATGATTTATCATTGGCGATCTGCAGCAGGCCGGTATTGGCATGGGAGCTTCCGCCGGCAATGTCCCGTTTATCGATCAGGACTGCAGAAGCCCCGCTGAGCGATAATCGGTAGGCCATCATGGCCCCGCCCATGCCACCGCCGACGATCAGGCAGTCGCAGGATAAATCTTCGTTCAATGAAGAGTAGACCGGACGGTCTTTTAAAGTGGATTCCCAGGGCAGCTGCCCGCTGTTAAGTCTCATGTGTATCTCTCCTTAATGAGATTCCGATAGGGTAGTATTGGCAGTTCTGGTTGTTCTGATACAAGGGATCAGGGAGTATTTTTCCGGCGGGTAAGCTGGTAAGTTGCAGGAGCTACATAAACCGTAAGCTGCAGCGGCATAATAAGGACTGCTTGTACATTAAGAAGGAGGGAATTACGAAAATGCACTCAACCCATATGCAGGCGCTAAGCGGCAAAGAACTGGAATACATCGCCGACTCCATTTCCAATGAGGATCTGCTCATCAAGCAGCTGGCTGCAACCGCAGGCACAACCCAGAACCAGACGGTTCAGCAGATCTGCGTCCAGCAGATTCAGAGTCACACCCAGCACATGAATTCGCTGATCCAGCTGATGCAGCAGCATCAGCAATATGCACCGACACAGCCGCAATAATGAGATGTCCTTCTTTTAGCCAACAATTTATATACAAAAACAGGAGGTAATGCTAGTGTACGCACAAAACGGAACCGCATTTATGGCAGACGAGGACTTGCTGAATACTGTTCTTGCTGATTTGAAGCGCACGGTTCGCGAGTATACGACCGCTGCAACCGAATCGAATTGTCCGACTGTCCGCCGGGTGTTCAATGATCTGACCATGGATACCCTCCGTCTGCAGGGGGATCTGTATACCCAGATGTCACAGCTGAACATGTATACTGCACCGGGAAAAGCGCTGCGCCAGGATGTGGACAAGCAGATTCAGACCGCTCATCAGACGCAGGCGAAATGCCAGCAGTTTGTACAGCAGAAAACAGGCGGCGCCGGAGCATACAATCAGGCTGCGGGAATACCGGTGCATCAGCCGAATGTGCAGAATCACAACCCTTACTATATGTAAACCTGCCCAGCAGGCGGTGAAGCACAGTATACATCGGTTGTCTCGATTGATGCCGTAACCGAATTTTCCGTCCGTCCGAAATTCTTTCGGCGGACGGTTTTTTATTTACAATACATATGTTTAACTTGTACTGAACTTTGCAATATAATAATTACATAGAAAAGCTAAAAGGAGATTCTCATGACGGGTTTTAGAGTCGGGGAGGGGGAAATGAAAATATTACCCGATTTTTCTGATTGGATAGAGTTACCTGACGCTGCAGTTTCCGGGGTGACAAGGAAGATTTGGCTTTCAAAAAAAACCGAAAGCGGGACCCAAAGAGGTTTGTTTAAGTTTGGAGATGAGTGGACAGAGGAGATCGCTTCCAAAATAGCTGGGATTTTAAAAATACCCTGTATGGATGCTGTATTTGGAGTGTATAATGGGCAAACAGGTGTTATGTGTTTAGATATAGGAAATATTACCGAGTTTGGTTCTTTAGTTGAACATGGTTTAGATAAAGGTTGGGGTTCAATCTATCTTATACAAGATATTGAAAACGAAGTTTCAATAAACACATTTAAAAATATTTTAAACATGTTTATTTTTGACTATTTGATTGGAAATCGGGATAGACATCTGGGTAATTTTTCAGTTACAGAGGAATTTGCTTTATCCCCGCTTTATGACAATGCTGCTTCCTTATGTTATGGTCTGTCATTAAAACATGCACAAAGTTTATTGGAAAAAAGTAACTACAAGGAGCTGCAATCTTATACGTTTGATATCAAAGCACATGCATGCATCCCTCATAGATGTTCTAATACTGAACTAATGTTTTATATCAAGGAGTATTATTCTGAAATGTGGGGTGTGCTTATTAAGCCGTTTATTGAAATTCAATCCACTCAATTCGAAACTATATTAAATGGATTTAAGGGAATTATTCCGGATTCAATATTAAGCTGTATGTTATTTGGTCTTGTTGAAAGATTAGATTTTTTGAAAATAATTGAGGGGGAGCAGTGAGATGGATAAGTTCTATATAGTAAGGATGCCTGCAAAAGAAAATGAAAAGCCAATTCTGTTGGGTACACTTTCTTCAGGAAAAAAAAGGCGCCGATATCTTTATAAACCGTTTAATTTAGACAAATACAAATATCCTAGATCCTCCAAGCCATTTGTAAAAAAATCACCACCACACTTATTGACATCCAGAACATATGATGCTGGGAGACCTGATATATCAGAAATATTAAGCTCCATGAACCTTGACAGCTATGACCCATGGAAGATGGTTGAAATAAAAGAAGGCCGAGTAATGACGGACTCGCTATGTTATTTGACTGAGTCAGGTTTGGAGAAATATGGGTTTAAGGAATTGAAGTTACAGTATAAGGAATTGACAGATAAAAGACGTAAACCATTCGGCAAAATATAACCTAACCCCGCGCATGTGGGGTTATTTTGTTTGCAGAAGCGACATTTTCGTGTCATATTAGTATTAAACTCTTTTCGCTGTGCCGCGCTGAAGAATTTAGGCCGGCAGGCGAACTATCCGGGGGGAAGGCATGAAGGAAATGGACGAATTGAAGAGGAAAGTGCTGGAACTGCTCAAGGAAGATGCCCGGAGCTCTGCGGCGCTGATGGCGACCCTGCTTGGAGCGGAGGAAGAAGATGTAAAGACGGCGATTGAGCAGATGGAAAAGGATCATGTCATCGTAAAATATGCGACTGTCGTGAACTGGGATAAAGTGAGCGATGAGCGTGTGACCGCACTGATCGAGGTGCAGATTACACCCGAGCGCGGCCGCGGCTTTGAAGGCATAGCGGAGCGGATCTATCTGTATCCGCAGGTGAAATCGGTCTATCTGATGTCCGGCGCCTATGACCTGCTGGTCGAAGTGGAGGGACGCAACCTCCGCGAGGTCGCCAATTTTGTATCCGAGAAGCTCTCACCGATCGATTCGGTGCTTTCAACCAAAACCAACTTTACGCTCAAAAAATACAAACAGGACGGTATCATCTTTGAAGAGCATGAAGAGGACAATCGTCTGCTGATATCTCCGTAAAGGAAGTAATCATATGATCACGAATAATCAGAAGCAGACCGGAGAATCAGGCAAATCCATGAATTCCTATCTGGCGCCGCTGGTTCAGCAGATCCAGCCGTCGGGGATCCGCAAGTTTTTTGATCTGGCCGCAGGCAGCAAGGACATTATTTCACTCGGTGTCGGCGAGCCCGATTTCAAGACACCCTGGCATGTCAGGGAAGCCTGCGTCTACTCATTAGAGAGAGGCTTTACCGGTTATACATCCAATGCCGGGATGCCTGAGCTGCGTGAGGGGATTGCGAATTACCTGCATTCCCGGTTTGCAGTTACTTATAATCCCGCCAACCAGATTATTGCAACGGTGGGCGGCAGTGAAGCAATTGACCTGGCGCTCCGCGCCCTCATCTCGCCCGGAGACGAAATTCTGATTCCTGAGCCGTGTTATATCTCCTACTCACCGATTACATCCATCGGCGGGGGAATCCCGGTCGGAATCGAAACCTTTGGCGAGAATAACTTCAAATTAACGGCCGCAGATCTGGAAGCCAAGATTACACCGCGCTCCAAGATTCTGATCCTGTGTTATCCGAGCAATCCGACAGGAGCCATCATGACCCGTGAGGACTGGGAGCCGATTGCCAGGGTAGTCGAGAAGCATGATCTGATTGTCATCTCCGATGAAATCTACGCCGAGCTGACCTATGGCAGCAATCATGTAAGCTTCCCGTCGCTGCCCGGCATGATGGACCGGACGATTCTGGTCAGCGGCTTCTCCAAAGCCTTCGCTATGACCGGCTGGCGGATGGGCTATGCCTGCGGGCATCCTGATCTGATCTCCGCGATGCTGAAGATCCACCAGTACACCGTGATGTGTGCACCGTCCATGGGCCAGGTTGCCGCTCTGGAGGCGCTCACCAACGGGATGGAGGAGAAGGACCGGATGACGGACTCCTATAACCAGCGCCGCCGCCTGATCGTCAAGGGCCTCAGGGATGCCGGACTGGAATGCCATGAACCGCAGGGGGCGTTCTATGCTTTTCCAAGCATTCAGCGTACAGGGCTCACTTCCGACCAGTTTGCCCAGCGCCTGCTGATGGAGTACAAAGTGGCCGCGGTGCCGGGCAGTGTGTTCGGTCTCGGCGGCGAAGGCTATCTGCGCTGCTCTTATGCGACTTCCGTAGCCCAGCTGAACGAAGCCATTGAGCGGATCGGGGCTTTTGTCCAGCAGCTTGAACGGGAGCGTACGGAATAAGACAGCTGATATTGTGACGAGCCGGAGTATGGCAATCAATGGAACTTCCTCTTAGTGTATGGTATTATTTGACTATTCCATTTTATTAGGGGGAACGAATGATGCTCATGGGCGATTGTTACCTGCCTTCCTATGGCGGGGGATGCTATCCGCAGAACGGGCATTCTGCTGTGGATGCTGCTGCTGTGCGCAAGCGGACTCTGGAAGATGAAATTCTGGTTCTCCGCAGCAGAATGGAGCAGATCTTTGTACAGGAGAAATCCTTTACCTCTGAGCTTGTCATTGAGATCAGCTGTCTGCTGGACCTCAAAATAAATGAATATATGAGGGGGGCATACCACTAAGCCTGGCTTATGTGGAGATTCCCCTTATACAGAGAGCCTTCGGGCTCTTTTTTTATGCCAAAAATATAGCTGTTCATTTCTATAAATTAACTTATAATGGAATATGAATGAACGATCATTCATTTTTTGAGGAGGCAGGCATGAGTATTCAGAGCAAGCAACTGGAGCAGAAATTTATTGAAACGTTTGAGCAGCTGCTGCCGGACCGGGCATGCAGGCAGATTATTCTTCACGCTGTCGAGGTCTTTTCCAGGAAGGGCTTTGCCGGTGCCAAAATCAAGGACATTGCCGCCAGCGCCGGGTTCAGCCAAGGATATGTGTACATGTATTTTAAGTCCAAGGAAGAGATTTTTACGAGAATTGTGGAGCTGGCTTCAACCGGAGCAGGATTGTCGGTCCGGTATGCGGCTGAGATGGAAGGGACGGCTTGGGAGAGAATCGGCTGGCTGACGGAAGCGTTTCTGGCACCGGACAGTCTGGCGATGCAGCACTGGCGGCTGATTCAGCTCCAGACGGCAACCTCGGAAGCTATTCCGGAGGAAGCAAAGCGTATCGCGAAGGAAAAAATCCGCGAGCCTTTTGAACATCTGGTTCCGCTGATTATGGAAGGCCAGCAGGATCAGGAGATTGTCGAAGGTGATCCGCTGCAGCTGGCTATTGCGTACTTCTCCTTTGTTCAAGGGCTGGGGATTGCCAGGCAGCAGACTACGGAGCAGAACTCTTTTCCTTCCGTGGACCTGGTGCTGCGTTTTATGAAGAGAGACTGTTAGGCTATTTAACCGAAGGGTGGAATGGGTCATGGTCAAGGTATTCAAAAGTGAGGCTGGTAAATCACAGGTGCAGCAATCTTATAATGAGCTGTTGGGCCAGTGGGGGGTGGAGTTTCAGGAGCTTGATATTGCTACGCCATACGGCACAACCCATATTATCACTGCCGGAGATGCCGCTTTGCCGCCGCTGCTGCTGTTTCACGGTGTAGGTGACAATTCGGCGGTCATGTGGCTGCTGAACATGAAGGCGCTGACCCGGCATTTTTACTGTATTGCAGTCGATACGCTGGGAGGTCCCGGCAAAAGTATCCCGAACGGCAGCTTCAATAAACAGGCCTTTGATCAGGTGGACTGGATCAGCAGTGTGGCTGACGGGCTTGGACTGGAGCATTTTTATGTTGCAGGCGTGTCAAACGGGGCGTACATGGCCTTTAACTATACTGTTAACGAGCCGGAAAGGGTGCTGAAGGCTGTCTGCATGGAAGGCGGGATGGTCACTGCACCTTTAAAAAGCATGATGCAGACGCTTACGATGATGTTCCCGGAAATCCTTGTACCGACCCGTAAAAATCTGCTTAAGGTAGTGGGCAAGCTCAGTTCACCGGAATCCCGGCTGTCTGAAAGGCATCCCGAAGTGGCCGAGCATCTGGTGCTTCTGATGAAACATCATAACCAGCAGGCGATGTTTGTACATAAGCTGCAGTTATATGACCAGGCCAAGGCGGCCGGTGTGCGGGAGAGGCTGTACTTTCTGCTGGGGGATTACAGGCTGGAGCGTAAGAAGGACTTTACAAGCGTACTGGATGCCGGGGATTTCCGCTACAAGGTCATTCAGGGCTCGGGCCACGGCGTTAATCATGAGCAGCCGGAGCATGTGCACGGGGAAATGATTGATTTTCTCAAAAAAGACCCGGTTTGACCGTTCAAGCCCTGGAGCTTATTGTCCGTTCCTGCGTGCAGCCCTGCGTCTTCCGGTATAAATCGCCACCCCGGAGCTCACAAACGTCAGGATAAAGAACAGAACATAATCAATAAGCTCCCGTCCCGGGTTGCTGTAATAATTAATAATATTGGCCGCGATAAACAGCAGCACCAGAAGCAGGTCATTCCTCCGCTGTTTGCGCCGGTTATCACCGGATATTTTGTCGCTAAAGCTCTTATAGCCGTTATAATCCTCGATGAATGCCGCGTCCGCCCGCGAGGTGTTCTCTTCACTGTGCTTATACAAAAGGGAGTGCAGCAGCGTCGCATCCTTGTATTGGCTGCCTATGATGATTCTCGGATGCTGTGGACTGTATACGTAAAATGACCCTTCGATCAGCTCGACATAGATCTGGTCCAGATCAAGTGTAACTATTTTTCTGTATTCGCGGTAACGCATTGTCCTGTTGTCCAGTTCTACAAAGGAATTGCTGATCTGAAAAATATAAGCCAGGCTGAGCAGCAGAAACAGGGCCCCCAGGCTGACCAGCAGTAATAATGCCCCGGTTTCAGCCTGATATAAGCCATACCCGATAAAAAACAGTGACATAAGGATTGTGCAGGCGGCAATTACATAATGCCAGCGCGACATACGGAAAATTAACGGATAGGGCTGATTTCCCGTTTCGACAGGCTCAATCCTCGGATTTATTCTTACACGCATTACAATCAGCCTCCCTGGGAGCTTGTTTACCGCTTTATTAACCGAAATATTCCTTTCTAATCCGGATTGTAAAAGGAATGGGTGTACAAATAAAAATGCTGAGGCAGTTATTTACATGGCAGAAATGCCGCACTTTATTTGCCTAATCTGTACAGATGCGATTACACTATCATTATGTGATTTATTGTGCTGAGGGAGAGGAAGATGACTATGGCGATTTATACGCGTACGGGGGATAAAGGAGAGACCTCAGTGATCGGCGGCCGGGTAGGCAAGGATGATGTCCGTGTTGAGGCCTATGGAACGATAGATGAGCTGAACTGCTTTGTCGGGCAGGCCCGCAGCCTGATGGAGGATGAAAGATTCAGCGATGTGCGGGAGCAGCTGCTGGAAATCCAGCATGAGCTGTTCGACTGCGGCTCGGATCTGGCTTTTGTGAAGCTGAGCGAGAATAAGTATAAGGTTAAAAGCGAGATGGCTGTCCGCCTGGAAGGATGGATTGACCAGCTGCAGGCGGAGAATCCAGTGCTGGAGCGCTTCATCCTGCCGGGAGGCAGCCAGCTGTCTTCGGTGCTGCATGTCTGCCGTACGGTCTGCCGGCGGGCGGAGCGGCGCGCGGTTACGCTCGGGCGCAGCGCAGACATTAATCCGGAGGCGGTTATTTATCTGAACCGGCTGTCGGACTATTTCTTCGCGCTCGCGCGGGCGGCAAATACAAGGCTGGGGATTGCTGACGTTGAATATGTGCGCAGCAAAAAGGTGTTCCGTAACTAAGATGAGCAGCTATTACCCGCCGATCACGTATACTGTGCCGCCGTCGGAAGACGGCTGGCTGCTCAAAACCATCCTGCAGAAGCGGATGGATGTCTCCCGCAAGCTGCTGTCCCGGCTCAAAATGACCGAACAGGGCATTATGCTGAACGGGGAACGCGTATATATCAGTGTGAAGGTTGCCGGCGGTGACCGGGTGGAGATCCGGATGGAGCAGGAGACGTCAGCGGACATTCTGCCGCAGGATATCCCCTTTGATATTCTGTACGAAGACGAGCATCTGCTGGTGATCAACAAAGCAGCCGGGATGATTGTCCACCCGACACACGGGCATTACACGGATACACTGGCTAACGGAGTAGTACACTACTGGGCAGCCAAAGGGGAGCAGTACCGTTTCCGGCCGGTCCACCGGCTGGACCAGGAGACCTCCGGCGTGCTGGTGATTGCCAAGAATCCGTATAGCCATCAGCATATCTCCGAGCAGATGATCGCCGGTACCGTGGACAAGCGTTATGCCGCCTTTGTGCACGGAGTGCCTGCTTCGCCTGCCGGCGATATCGACGGCCCCATCGACCGTGACCCGGCAGAGCCGCACCGGCGGATCGTGACGCCGGACGGCTATCCCTCCCTGACCCGCTACGAGGTCAAGGAGGTCTATGGAGACCGCGCGGCGCGGGTCGAGCTGAAGCTGGAGACCGGCCGCACCCACCAGATCCGGGTGCATATGAGCTCGATCGGCTGTCCGCTGATCGGCGACGGCATGTACCGGCACCCGCTGTACGGGAGCGGAACGGATGCGGAGCAGCTTGCGGTCATAGCTGAGCTGGATGCGGCGATTCCGCGCCAGGCGCTGCATGCGGTGCGGCTGTCGTTCAAGCATCCGATCGGGCTGGGCGAGCTGGTTTTTGAAGCGCCGCTGCCGCCGGATATGGCACTGCTGGAGCAGAAGCTGCGGCAACTATAATTTATTTCATAGTCACCGAAGGAGTCAGATATGAGTCACTTAAAAGTCTATCAATACCCGAAATGCAGTACCTGCCGCAGCGCGGTGAAATGGCTGAAGGAGCAGGGGCATGAGCTTGAGCTTCAGCATATCGCCGAACAGCCGCCAACAGTGGAGGAGCTTCGTGTGCTTGTGGTGAACAGCGGCCTGCCGCTGAAGAAGTTTTTTAATACGAGCGGTGAGGTATATAAGGAATTGGGCCTGAAGGACAAGCTGGCCACCCTCAGTGAGGATGAGCAGCTTGAGCTGCTGTCAGCTCATGGGATGCTGATCAAGCGTCCCGTGGTTACGGATGGCAAGAAAGTCACAGTCGGCTATAAAGAAGAGCAATATAAAGAAGCCTGGAGCACCACCTAATTAAACCGAAAATAAGGAGAGGTTACACATGAGTTCAGAAACAACGGGCCGGGTAATGATCGTCGAC
Source organism: Paenibacillus sp. fava2 (assembly GCF_058313675.1). NCBI lineage: Bacteria > Bacillati > Bacillota > Bacilli > Caryophanales > Paenibacillaceae > Paenibacillus > Paenibacillus sp. fava2. The sequence goes on from NZ_CM177755.1 coordinate 2,216,719, forward strand.
GGAATGGCTCTGCTGTTCCGGGCCTTTTATGCGACCTCTTATGGAGGATATATCCGCAAAACGAAGGCCGGGCTTCCGACCAATGCGGTGTACGGATTTTTGCAGTATTTTTTCGACGCGGTGAGCACGTTTGAGCCTTCCCATGTGGTCTGCTGCTGGGATATGGGCAAGGGGACCTTCCGCACGGAGAAGTACGACGGATACAAATCGAACCGGATCGATGCGCCGCTGGAGCTGATTCCGCAGTTTGATCTGGTAAAAGAAGTGGTAGCGGAGCTTGGGGTGCCGAATATCGGGCTGGCGGGCTATGAGGCGGACGATTGCATTGGTACGCTGGCTGCGTGCTATGGCGCAGAATCCGAGGTGTACATTCTGACCGGTGACCATGATATGCTGCAGCTGGTTACCGACAACGTCAAGGTCGTTATTATGAAAAAAGGCCGTTCCAACTATAAGGTGTATGATCCGGCTGAGCTGCTGGAGGAAAAGGGCCTTACGCCAAGACAGGTCATTGACCTCAAGGGCTTCATGGGTGATACGAGCGACAATTATCCGGGCGTCAAGGGTATCGGCGAAAAAACAGCCCTGAAGCTGCTGACCGAATACGGCAGCGTAGAGGGTGTAATCGAGAACCTGGAGGCTCTGCCCAAGGGCGTACGCTCCAAGATCGAAGCGGATCTGGACATGCTGCATTTATCGCGCGAGCTGGCGGAAATCCGCTGTGATGTGCCGGTGGTGTGCACTTTGGCGGAATGCCTCTGGGAGCTGCAGCGCGATACGGCAGCCCGCAAATTTCAGGAGCTGGAGTTCGGCAGCCTGATGCATCTGATCGGCGGCATCGCTGAGGCCCGTGATGAGCGCGGTATCGTGCAGATTGAGCTGGGGGATTTGGGTTAAACGCAGGAATACCGGGCAAAAGGCTTTCCCGCGGCCGGTTACTCTGTTCCATAGTACAAAAAAGCACCTTTGGACCGTAAACGGTTCAAAGGTGCTTTTTTGATAGGATGAGCAGTCCGCTATTTTAACGCACTCAAATGATAATTCCCTCGCAGTGATCGACCTCATGCTGAATGATTTGGGCTGTAAAGTCAGTAAAGACCTGCTTCTGCTGCTTGAAGTTCCGGTCCAGGAACCCGACCTCAATGGAATTGTAGCGTACCGTATGCCGTACGCCTTCCAGGGAAAGACAGCCTTCCTCTGTTTCATAGGGACCTGTACGTTTGGTGATGACCGGATTAATCATGCCTACATGTACCGGCCCGATGCTGAAGGCAATAATTCGCTTGTTAATGCCGATCATGTTAGCTGCGAGGCCGACACACCGGTCTGCATTGGCCCGCAGCGTGTCCAGAAGGTCATCCAGCACCTGGATATCCTCTTTGGTTGCCGGAACGGACTTCTGGCTTAAGATAATCATATCTTTACAAATGGGTCTGATCATAATATTCTCCATGTCTGCTTTATTTGGCTGTTAGCCGTCACTGCTATAATAGCACTTCAAGATTAGCCAGAACAATCGGAGCCTTGATTTAAAGATTGACGGAAGGAACTGGCAGTGCTTATAATATTAATATATAAGTTTAGTAATTAATATTTTCATTAACTAATGAGAGGTGGCATTTTTTTATGGCTCAGCGTGCAGTACTGAATGCAGACATCCGCAAAGGCACAATTAACCGCAATATTTACGGGCATTTCTCCGAACATCTGGGACGCTGCATTTATGAAGGGATCTGGGTGGGAGAGGATTCGCCGATTCCCAATACGAAGGGTATCCGCAACGATGTTGTGGAAGCGCTTAAGGAAATCAAAATTCCGGTGCTCCGCTGGCCGGGCGGCTGTTTTGCCGACGAGTACCACTGGAAGGACGGCATTGGTCCGCGTGAAGGCCGCAAACGGATGATTAATACACACTGGGGCGGCACAGTGGAGAACAACCATTTTGGTACCCACGAATTTATGGAGCTGTGCGCCATGCTGGAGTGTGAACCATACATCAACGGCAATGTGGGCAGCGGCACCGTTCAGGAAATGTCCGAATGGGTGGAGTACCTGACATTTAACGGCGTGTCCCCGATGGCGGAGCTGCGCAAGGAGAACGGCCATGAGGAGCCGTGGAGCGTATCCTATTTTGGCGTGGGGAATGAGAACTGGGGCTGCGGCGGCAACATGCGTCCTGAATATTATGCCGATCTGTACCGCCGTTACCAGACTTATGTGCGCAATTATGGTGACAACAAGATCCACCGGATTGCCTGCGGCGCAAATGTGGATGATTACAACTGGACGGAAGTGCTCATGCGTGAAGCAACCCGGTTCATGGACTCGCTGACCCTGCATTATTACACAATCCCGACAGGTGAATGGAACAACAAGGGCGCGGCTACCGGGTTTGAAGCCAAGGAGTGGTTCTCCACTCTGAAAGCGGCGCTTCGCATGGATGAGCTGGTTACCCGCCACAGCGTTATTATGGATAAGTATGATCCGGAGAAGCGTGTCGGCCTGATCGTCGATGAATGGGGGACCTGGTATGATGTGGAGCCGGGCACCAATCCGGGCTTCCTGTACCAGCAGAACTCGATCCGCGATGCGCTGGTGGCCGGACTGACGCTGAATATTTTCCACAAGCACAGCGACCGGGTGCGCATGGCGAATATTGCCCAGACCATCAACGTGCTGCAGGCTGTTATTCTTACCGAAGGAGATAAAATGATCCTGACCCCTACGTACCATGTATTCAACATGTACAAGGTGCATCAGGATGCGCAGCTGCTGGATCTGGCTCTGGAGAGTGGAGTATACAGCTTCGAGGGCAGCGAAATTCCGGAAGTGTCCGCATCCGCTTCTGTCAACGCAGATGGCGTGATTCATGTGAGCCTGTGCAACCTGAATCATGCAGCAGCGGCCAAGCTGCCGCTTGAGCTGCGCGGACTGGCCGGCCGGGAGGTAGAAATTACCGGCACAACGCTGGCCGGAGCCTCTATTGATGCGCACAATACCTTCAGTGATCCGGAAGCGGTGGCTCCGCAGCCGTTCACGGCCTTCAGCCTGGAAGACGGCATAATCAGCGTGGAACTGGCTCCGATGTCGGTGACTGTACTGGCCATTAAGCCGAAAGCCTGAAGAAGGTGATCCTGGGATGAGCACAGCTTCTGCCTGCAAGGGCTGCCGGGAAGAATACAAGGTTACGGAGGCGCAGATTGCCCGGATTCTGGCGTCCTCCATGTTTAATCCGGATAATACCGCCCCGGAGGAGGTATATGCCGCACGTTACGCAATCTGCACAGCATGTCCCAAGCTGCAGGACGGCGTGACCTGTACAGCCTGCGGCTGCATCATTCCGGTCGTTGCCCGCCTGAAGGCGCGCGGCTGTCCCCTGCCGGGGGGCGGACTGTGGCAGCCTATGCCTGCACCTGCGGGAGCATAGGCTGCCCAGCCGGCAAACGGTCTCACGGGCAAAGACCTAAACATGCGGGCGGCAATCCGCATAATGCAAAGCAGCGGCAGTCATGGACGAGGAGATACGTCCGCGGCTGCCGCTTTTTTGTGTGTTGTATTATTGCAGAGGTTCCGCTGCAGCCGGGGCGCAGCGGACAGTTACCGCTGTAATATATTTCTTGCCGGTGAGTTAACCGGCTGGTTCGGCAAGGGCTGCGCCATCCGTATAGAACAGCTCAACGACCAGATCGTCGTTGTAGTTGCCGAAGCCTTTGCCGAACAGGGTGAGTCCGCCGATATGCTCGGCATCCTCCTCAACCGAGAGGCGGAAGGTCCATTGCTTGTCACGGATGCCGACTTGATCGAGCGTAATATCCGAGAGCTTGAGGCCGTCCATAAAGGTTCCCTTCGGCGTTATGCGCAGCTGCTTCAGCAGCCCGTACTGGTTGGTAAGCGCAGGCCACCAGGAGGGGGTATACTTGCCGCGGCTGTCCCCGTAGTCGCCTGGACTCGTCCAGAAGCCGAGCACAGTGCCGTTCAGGGTAAAGGTGATGTCCGAAGGCCAGTTATTATTGATCGACGGTGCCTCGGAGGCGATTTCCATTGTAACCACAAGCTCCTCCGGCTGCTGGCTGGATAACAGGAAATTGGGAATTTTGTATTCGACAAAGCCTTTACCGAACCAGAGAATGCCGGCATTCATCCGCTCCATATCCCAGAAGTAGCGCGGATCGTCGAAGCTGCCAATCACCTGTGTGGTGGTGGCAAGGCCGCAGGTCGGTTCAATCTGGAAGTCGGAGTAATGTCCGACAGGAATCTCCTTGCGGTGGGCTTTACGCTCTGTTTTGTCCGGGGCCGGGAAGAGAATCTCAGCCCGCTCGGCCGCAAGGGAGCAAATCTTCTGCAGCCCGCTCTTTCCGGGAGCCATATGGGTAGTAATCAGCCCGGCCGCCTCCAGCTTGCGCACATGCATCGTCATGATGGCACTGCTGAGATTCACTGCACCGGCCAGCTCCTTGACGTTCATCGGCTGTACCGCAAGCAGCCGGAGCATGTGCAGGCGTACTGCACTGGATAAGGCTTCATAGACCGGCAGAGAGTCTTCGGTAAGATCAAGTTTCATGGTGAACCTCCGTTACATGTTAATTAATTAATAATTATATTAGTTAAGGCGATTTTACACAAGCCAAATCAAAGAAAGCTTCCGGTTCACTTTTATCACAGACAAGCTTGCACGCAGATTATTATAATGTACTCGATAAAATAGCAAGCGAACAAGGTGCCCTTGCCAGAGCAAGGGGTAACAGGGAATCGGGTGCAACTCCCGAGCGGTCCCGCCACTGTAAGAAAGAGCCAGGCTCCAGCATGTCACTCGGGCAAGTACCGGGGAAGACGGGGCAGGGCGTTATGATTTCGAGCCAGGAGACCTACCTTGTAAGCGCACACCACGACTCTACGCGGATAGGAGCGGTGTACGAATAGGTTCAGGAATCGAGGATGTCCGGCACTGCTGCAGGCAGAGGGCTCTCTTTTGCATACCTGATGACGTACATATACTCCCGCCCCTCAAAGGGCGGGAGTTTTTGGTCTGCTGCTGTACAAAACAGTGATTTTGGAAGGGGAAAAGGTATGGGGAAAAGCGGAATTTGGCGTTTTGCAGCGCTGATCGCGGGATTTACCGTCTATTTTTTGCTGAATGAACCGGGCACGGCGGCAGCGATGCACATCATGGAGGGATTTTTACCTGTAGGCTGGGCTGTTTTCTGGTGGGCAGTGTTTATCCCGTTTTTTGTGCTGGGCATTGTCAGGCTGAACCAAATGACCAGGGATAACCCGGAGCTGAAGCTGCTGCTCGGCTTGTCCGGGGCATTCACCTTTGTGCTGTCGGCGCTCAAAATGCCCTCCGTCACCGGCAGCAGCTCCCACCCGACCGGGACAGGCCTCGGCGCAATCATGCTGGGGCCGGTGCCAATGAGTGTGATCGGCTCGGTAGTGCTGCTGTTCCAGGCGTTATTGCTGGCGCACGGCGGCATAACGACACTCGGGGCAAATGCTTTTTCGATGGCGGTGGCCGGACCGTTTGCCGGCTATGCGGTGTACAGGCTGATCATGAAATCCGGCGACCGTGAAAAGCTGGCCGTATTCTGTGCCGCTGCGGCCGCAGATCTGATGACCTATGTGGTGACATCGTTTCAGCTGGCTGTTGCTTTTCCGGCGGCAGACGGTGGTGTGGTTGCTTCATTGATGAAATTCGGCGGGATTTTTGCAATAACCCAGATTCCGCTGGCGGTAAGCGAGGGGCTGCTGACGGTGCTGCTGTGGAACTGGCTGAAGTCATACAGTCCGAATGAGCTGTCACTGCTCAAGCGGCAAACGAAAGGGGGGAGCCTGTAATGAAAAGCATATGGAAAAACGGGCTGATGCTGCTTGCGGTTGTCCTTCTGGTGGTGCTGCCGCTGCTGTTTGTGAACGGGGAGTTCGGCGGAGCCGATGATGCCGCGGAGGGAATAATCACCGAGATTGCCCCGGACTATAAGCCCTGGTTCGGACCGCTGACGGAGCTGCCGGGTGAAACAGAGAGCATGCTGTTTGCGCTGCAGGCGGCAATCGGAGCGGGAGTGATCGGGTACACCATAGGACTGCTGAGAGGCAGGCAGGACCGGCAGAAGCTGAATGATCAGAAGAATTGATGCCTGTGTATCCATGAATGCACTGCGCCTGCTGTCTCCCATGTGGAAAAGCCTGTTCGCTGCACTGATGTTCGTCCTTGCCTGCACGCTGCATCCGGTACTGCAGGCCGGGATTACGGTCTGGATGATGGTATGGTGTACAGTCTATGCCCAAATTCCGCTGCGTGTCTACGGGCTGTTGTCCGGTACGGCGCTGCTGTTCTGCGTTATGAGCATGCCGGCGCTGCTGCTGGAATTCGGTCATTCTGCAGGCGGCCAGCAAGTGGGCCTTATTCAGCTTCCGGCACTGCCGCTGTACATCACGGAGGACGGGCTACAGCGTGCCGGACTTCTGCTGGCAAGGGTGGCCGCCTGCATGAGCTGTTTTCTGTTCCTTATTTTTACAACGCCGTTCCATGAGCTTCTTCAAGTGCTCCGCAGGCTGCGGATGCCGCAGATTGTGCTGGAGCTGATGCTGATTATGTACCGTTTCCTGTTCATACTCGGGGATACGGCGCAGGGCATGCTGCTGGCACGGACACTGCGCGGCGGGAAAAGGGGCTTCCGGGACAGGCTGCGTGAGACTGCTGAAATGGCAGGAGCCTTGTTTGCCGGTACGATGCGCCGTTATTACGGGCTGTCCCAGGGGCTGACAGCCCGCGGATTTACCGGGGAGATCATGCTGCCCCCTTATGTGGCGCGGCCGGTACCGCTTAAATATTCTTTGCAGGCCTACGCGGGCATTGTGTTGCTGCTGCTCGCGCAGTGGTGGATTGTAAGTCATTAGAAGACGCGCAAGCGGAGGGCTGTAAGGCCCGGGAGATTCCGCACAGCAAATCATTCAGCCGGGATAGGCCCGGAATTAAGGAGATTGCAACAGATATGGAATACAGTCTGTCTTTTGACGGTGTCGTGTTCCGTTATCCGGACACGGCGGAGCCGGCCCTGAAGGAACTGAGCTTTAAGGTCCCGCAGGGCAGCAGAACGGCAGTGCTCGGCCATAACGGCTCAGGCAAATCTACACTGTTCCTGCATGCCGTCGGCGTGCTGCGCCCGCAGCAGGGCTGCATCACAGTATCGGGCAGACCGCTCGTCTATTCGCGCAAGGAGCTGGGGAGGCTGCGGCGCACTGCGGGTCTGGTGTTCCAGGACCCCGAGCAGCAGCTGATCCTGAGTACCCCGCAGGATGATATTTCTTTCGGGCTGCGGGGTACCGGGATGGATGAAAGGGAGATCCGCCGGCGCTGCAGTGAAGTGATTGAACTGCTGAAGCTGGAGGAATTCACAGACAAGCCGATCCATCAGCTCAGCCTGGGCCAGAAAAAGCGGACCGCACTTGCAGGTGTGCTGGCAATGCAGCCGGAGCTGATTCTGCTCGATGAGCCGACAGCCTATCTGGATCCAATGTCTGAAGCGCAGCTGCTCTCCGGTCTGGAGAGCATCCATGCTGCGGGAACGACAGTTGTGATGGCCACGCACGATATGAACCTGGCTTACCGCTGGGCGGACTGGATTATTGTGCTGGACCGCGGAAGCTGCCTGGCGGAGGGGACGCCCGGGGAGATTTTTGCCGGACACGCTGCGCTGCAGGCAACCGGCCTTGGCATGCCGCTGCTGGCTGATCTGTGGTACAGCCTGCCCGGCCGTCTGACGGCAGGATACCCGGCTCCCCGGACGGCGGGGGATTTCAAGGACATTCTGCAGCAGCTGCTCTGAAGTACTGAGGGCAGCATGTAACAGATCTACATTAGAACGGGGGAGACAGGAATGGAGAAGCAAGGAAAGCTGCTGATTATCGGCTTTGGCCCCGGCGCGCTTGAGCAGATTACCGGGCGTGCGCTGGCGGCAATTGAAGAGAGCGAGGCTGTGATCGGATACAACACCTATGTGGAGCTGATCAGGCCGCTGCTGACACATCAGGAGATTGTCGGCACCGGAATGACCGAGGAGGTCAGCCGGGCCCAGGAAGCGGTGCGCCGGGCCGAGGCAGGCCAGACGATTGCTGTTATTTCCAGCGGGGATGCCGGTGTATACGGTATGGCCGGTCTGGTCTATGAGGTGCTGATGGAGCGGGGCTGGAGTCCTTCAGGCGGAGTTGAAGTCGAGGTCATTCCGGGAATATCGGCCATTCAGTCCTGCGCCTCGCTTCTGGGGGCGCCGGTGATGCATGATTCCTGCACGATCAGCCTGAGCGACCATCTTACGCCGTGGGACAGCATCGCGGCGCGTGTTGAGGCGGCAGGAGCGGCGGATTTTGTCATCGCCTTTTATAATCCCCGCAGCGGCCGGCGGACCCGGCAGATCGAGGAAGCGCGCAGCATTCTGCTCCGTTACCGCGCTCCTTCCACGCCGGTCGGCATCGTCAGGAATGCCTACCGGGAGCGGCAGGAGATTATTATAACCACACTGCAGGACATGCCCCTGCAGGAAATCGGCATGCTCTCTACGGTAATCGTCGGGAACTCATCCACTTCGGTCTATGAAGGCCTGATGGTTACGCCGCGCGGTTACGAGCGCAAGTACAATCTTGGCGCCGACGCGCAGGCGCTGAAGCCGCATGAGCGGCTCCGGCCGGCGGCGGAGCCGTGGTCGCTGGCTGCCGGCTTGAGCCCCGGCAGCGGCGGCAGTCTGCCGGGCGGCGGCGCGCCGGCAGATGCCGGGAAAGAGCAGGCGGCTGCCCTTGCCGCCTTAGACTGCAGCGCGGCGGTGCTCGCGCCAGCCGGCCTTGAGGTATCTCCGGAGCTCGGCAGCCGGAGATACAGCGGCGCCCAGATGCGCCTGCTGGCGGAGCTGGCCGGCGATGACGGCCAGCTCGTGTACTCGCGGAACGGGCATTTCCTGCTGCACAGCAGCCAGGCTGAGCAGGCGGAGCTGGCTGCCCGGCTGTCGGCTGCCGGACTGTATGTCAGCCTGCCCGGCGATGCGGTCAGGGTAATCTCCTGCGACTTCTGCGAGCTAAGGAAGGACCAGGGCCGGGAAACGGCGGTCCGCCTGCACAAGCTGCTGCAAGGCCAGCCGGTTCCCCGGGAGCTGCACATCAGTGTTGCGGGCTGCGGCATGGCCTGCAGCTCGGCTGTGCTGGAGGATATAGGCGTTGTTTATAGCCGGGGCAGCTATGAGCTGTACCTTGGAGGCAAGAAAACCGGGCGGGGGGCCCATGCCGGAACCCGCGTCCGCTCAGGCATGAATGAGGACGAAACCGTTGCCGCTGTGGCTGAGGTTGTCGGACAATACCGGGAACACGGCCAGCCGGGCGAGCAGTTTCATGCCTTTTTTGCGGAAAAATACGTAGATACGTCCGGAGCAGGGGTTAGTGAACAGACGGGCAGCACAGCCCGCAGCGAAGAGGAGAACAGCATGAATAAAAAAACAATACTGCTTGTAGGCCACGGCAGCCGGGTGGAAGCAGGTAATGAGGAATTAAGGAGCTTTACGGCCGGACTTGCTGCCGGCATGCCGGAGCTGAACATAGTAACCTGTTTTATTGAGCTGGCAGCGCCTTCGATTGCCGGAGGCATTGAACGCTGTGTAACCGGGGGAGCAACAACCGTATATGTGGTGCCGGTTATCCTGTTTGCCGCCGGCCATTCCAAGCTGGATATTCCTATGGCCATCGACGAAGCCAGGAAGAAATATCCCGGAGTGGAATTTGTGTACGGGCGGCCGGTCGGGGTGCAGGAGCGGGCGGTGGATATTCTGCTGGACCGGATCGCGGAGGCTGCTGCAGTACAGGGGCAGGCTGAAATGCAGGGCGCTCCGGTTCCGGCCGGAGATACTGTAGTGCTTATGATGGGCCGCGGGGGAAGTGATCCTGACGCCAACAGTGACTTCTGCAAGCTGTCCAGGCTGCTGTGGGAAAGAACGGCATACAAAAGTGTTGAGAGCTGCTTTATTGCGATTGCGGGTCCATCCCTTGACGAAGGGCTGGAGCGCTGTCTGGCGCTGGGCGCACGAAAAATAATCGTGCTGCCGTACCTGCTGTTCACCGGAGTGCTGATGCAGCAGTTTACGGAGCGCGTGACCGCCTTTGCGGCCGCTCATCCGGAGATCCGGGTGGAGTTAGGCAGCAGTATCGGCAGCCACCCGCTGCTGGCAGAGATGCTGAAGGAGCGGATCGAAGAGACGCTGGGCGGCCGGGCTTTTGCCAACTGCGATACCTGTAAATACCGTGCTGAAGCCGCAGCCCACCATCACCACCACCATCATGATAATGATGGACATGTACATCATCACGGGCACCATCACGAGCTTCACCATGGTCATCATCACGGGCATCATCATGAGCATGAGGGCTCCCATGGACACGGGCACAGTCCTGAGCATCACCGCCATGAGCCTGACCATCTGCATGACCGTCAGCCGGCTCAATCTGCCGCCCAGGCAACTGGCCGCAGGCAGGAGTCCGGAACCGCAGCAGCGGAGACAGCTGCGGCAGGCAGTCCCGGGGAGCTGTAGCCGCGATGATATTGATGCTCTGCGGGACGGGGGATGCACGGGAGCTGGCGGTATCCCTGGTGCGCCTTGGCCTGCCGCTGACGGCTTCGGTCGTTACTGCGAGTGCAGCGGAACGGCTGGAGGAGGCCGGGGTCAGCACCAGAACCGGCAGGCTGGACCGGGAGGGGATGATTGCTCTTCTGCAGCAGGAGGATTATAGGGCTGTCGTAGACGCCAGCCATCCCTTTGCGCTTGAAGCCCATGCGAATGCCATACAGGCAGCTGCAGCACTTGGATTGCCGTACTTCCGCTATGAGCGCCCGGGTCTCGCTTTTGACATGCATCCGCGGCTGATTAAAGTGCATTCCTATGAGGAGGCGGCCCTTGCCGCGAAGAGGATCAAGGGCTCTGTTATGCTGACAACCGGAGGCAAGACGCTGGAGATTTTTGCAGAGCAGCTGCTGGGTGATCCGGAGATCCGCCTGACGGTCAGACTGCTGCCCTGCCTGGAGAATATGGAAAAGTGCAGCAGGCTGGGAATTGAACAGCGTAATGTGATTGCGCTGCAGGGGCCTTTTTCACGGGAGATGAATGAAGCGCTGTTCCGCCACTATGGCACACAGGTGATGATCACCAAGGAGAGCGGCGCGGAGGGCTCGGTTGAAGAAAAGCTGCAGGCAGCGCTCGATATGGGGCTGTATGTCATACTGATCGTTCGTCCGCAGCTCCATTGTGCAGGGAACGGGAGGATTTTTGATTCCTTTGCAGAGCTGGCGGAGGCGGTTGGAGCTGGCAGCGGACTATGGCAGGAAAAGTGAGGCAGGAGAGAAATGGGAGGGATGAACATGGATTTCGGAACAGAGTTTAAACCGCTGACCGTTCAGCCGCAGGAGATTGAACAGTTAAGCTTTCAGATGATTACTGAGGAGCTGGGCAGCCATGATTTCAGTGCTGAGCAGTATCCGGTCGTGCAGCGGATCATCCATGCTTCGGCTGATTTTGAGCTCGGACGGAGTCTGGTGTTCCATCCGCAGGCTATGGAAGCAGGGATACAGGCAATTCTCGCGGGAAAGCCGGTTATCGCCGATGTGCGGATGGTGGAGGCGGGCATAGCCAAAGAGCGTTTACAGCGCTACGGCGGGGAGGTGCGTGTCCATATCTCCGATCCTGATGTCATTGAAGCAGCAAGGGAACAGGGGCTTACCAGAGCTATTGTGGCAACACGCAAGGCCTGTGCGGAAGCTCCGGGCGGTATCTACGTCATCGGCAATGCTCCTACTGCACTGCTGGAGCTGATCCGTCTGATCAAAGCAGGCGAAGCCCGGCCGGGGCTGGTTATCGGCATGCCGGTCGGCTTCGTGTCTGCCGCTGAATCGAAGGACGAGCTGCGCAGGCTGGAAATTCCATATATTACGAACATCGGACGCAAGGGCGGCAGCACTGTCGTTGTTGCTGCCGTCAATGCGCTGAGCCTGCTGGCGGTCCGCCGGGCTGAAACGGATGCCGCTCATGGGCGGCCATGACCGGGAATAAGGAAGCTGCGGGGAGTCCGCCGGCGATGCGCCGTGGGTACACCACAGGAGCCTGTGCAGCCGCAGCCGCCAAAGGAGCAGCACACCTGCTTATAACAGGCGAGGAGCTGGGAGGTGTTGAGCTGTACCTGCCGGCCGGCTTCCGCCACATCTTCGAATTGACCGGATGGCAGCTCGGCGGGGAGGGGACTGCAGTCTGTGCAACCATAAAGGATGCCGGGGATGATCCGGATGCCACGCACCGGGCCAGGATTGAAGCGGCGGTCAGCTGGCTGGACCATCCCGGCATCGAGATTGACGGCGGACGCGGAGTCGGCCGGGTAACCAAGCCGGGCCTGCCGGTAGCCGTAGGTGAAGCCGCCATCAATCCGGTACCGCGGCGGATGATCCGCGAAGCTGTCTCGGAGGTACTTGAAGAGCATGGCGCGGCACGCGGGCTGCGGGTTGTGATCAGTGTGCCGGAAGGTGAAGCGATTGCGCTGAAGACACTCAATCCGCGGCTTGGCATTCTGGGCGGCATCTCCATCCTTGGTACGCGGGGTGTGGTTACCCCGTTCTCTACCGAGGCCTACCAGGCAAGCATCGTCCAGGCGATTTCGGTTGCCGCTGCTGCCGGGAACAGCCGGCTGGTCCTGACCACCGGCGGCAGCAGTGAAAAATACGCGATGGCGATGTTCCCGGAGCTTCCGGAGGAAGCTTTTATCCAGATGGGGGAATACGTGGGCTTCTCGCTCGGCCATGCCAAAGCCTACGGATTCCAAAAGGTTACGCTTGTCGGCATGGCCGGCAAATATTCCAAGGTTGCGCAAGGGGCGATGCTGATCCATTCGAAGAATGCACCGGTCGATTTCGGCTTTCTCTCGGCTGTTGCCGCTGAGGCGGGGGCGGATGTGCAGCTGGTGCAGCAGATTACAGGCGCGAATACCGCTTCTCAGGTAGTCGATCTGATGACGGAGGCAGGGAACGGTGCTTTTTTTGAGCTGCTGTGCCGTTACGGCTGCAAGCATTGTATCAGACATATGGACGGAGATATGACAGTGGAAATGGTGCTGATTACGATGAAGGGCCGGATGCTGGGGAGGGCGGAAATCCGTGGATAATGTTATTTATGTCATAGGCATCGGCGAAGACGGCGCCGGAGGGCTGACCGCGCAGAGCCTGCGCAGAATTGAGGAAAGTGAGGTGCTCTGCGGCGGAGAGCGGCAGCTGTCATTCTTCCCGCGGTACAGCGGACAAAAGCTTGTCCTGCAGGGCGGTCTGGAGGCCTTTGCCGAAAGGCTGGACGGTAAATACAGGGAGCGTCAGACCGTTGTGCTGGCTTCAGGCGATCCGCTGTTTTTCGGGATTGCCGGCTACCTGGTGCGCCGGTTTGGTCCGCAGCATGTGGAGGTCATCCCCCATTACAGCAGCGTGCAGCTTGCCTTTGCCCGGCTGGGTGACAGCTGGCAGGATGTGGAGCTGGTCAGCCTGCACGGCCGTCCAATAGCAGGACTGGCCCAGCGGATCGACGGGAGAGCGAAGCTGGCGCTGCTTACGGACGGGGTCAACACTCCGGCGCGCATTGCCGCTTACCTGCTGGAGTTCGGAATGCTGGAGTATGAAGCCTTTGTGTGCGAACGGCTGGGCGGCCGGGATGAGTGCTGCGGCTTCTGGGAGCTGGAGGCCATGGCCCGGCATGAGTTTGCTGCGCTCAATGTGGTTATTCTGCGCAGAAAGCCGGGAAGCGGAGGAGGCGGCAGGCGGGGATTTGCTTATCCGGATGAGGCCTTTGCCCAGCGCAAGCCGGAAAAGGGGCTGATCACGAAGCGCGAGGTCCGCGCACTGGTTCTCTCCGAGCTGAATCTGGCGGAGAATGCGGTCGTGTGGGACATCGGCTCCGGTTCGGGGGCGGTTGCTGCGGAGTGTGCGCGGATTGCCCGGCTTGGCAAAGTATATGCTGTGGAAAAAGAAGCGGTTAACCTGCCGAATATGGAGGCGAACCGGCGCAAATTCCGTGCCGACTATACCATTGTTCACAGCAGGGCTCCGGAGGGGCTGGAGCAGCTGCCCGACCCGGATGCAGTGTTCATCGGAGGCAGCGGCGGCGAACTTGCCGATATTATTGCCCATGCGGCTGAGCGGCTGCGGCCGGGGGGAGTCATCGTCATCGCGGCGATTACGGTGGAGACGCTGCACGGAAGCCTGACGGCGCTGGCGGCGGCGGGTCTGGAAACAGAGGTTACGCAGCTGCAGGCATCGCGGGGCAGGCCGATTCTCGGCATGACCCGGTTCGAGGGGATGAATCCTGTTTTCGTAGTCAGTGCCACTGCCACCTGCATTGAGGAACATAATTAACACTAAAAGGAGGATACATAGATGAGCTTAAAGGAAGAACTGCTTCCTGAAGATGGACCTGCCCTGCTAGCCATGGGTACACTGTATGGGGTTGGTGTCGGTCCGGGTGACCCGGAGCTGATTACAGTAAAGGCCTGCCGGCTGCTAAGGGAATGTCCGGTCATTGCTTACCCCGAGGCCCGCAAAGGCGGTAAGTCCTACGCCCATGAAATCGTGGACATGTATGTGGATGCTGAGCAGAAAACGATGCTCGGCCTTGTCTTTCCGATGACCAAAGACCCGGTACAGCTGGCAAACGGCTGGCGCTGGACGGTTGAGCTGTGCTGGAATGAGCTGCGGCACGGGAATGATGTGGCTTTTGTGACGGAAGGGGACCCGAATCTGTACAGCACCTTTATCCATCTGGCCCGGCTGATGCAGGAGCTCCATCCCGGCGTGCCGGTAGTGTCCGTACCGGGGATTTCCTCGGTGCTTGGCGCTGCCGCCGCTCTCGAACAGCCGCTCGCCGACGGCGACCAGCGGGTAGGCATCATTCCCGCAACCGGGGACCGGGAGGCGCTGAAGGAGGCGCTGCTGCACCATGACACAGTTGTATTTTTGAAGGTGGCCAAGGTGCTGGATACTGTGCTTGATGTGCTGGACGAGCTGGGTCTTGGCGGAAAAGCCTCCGTGGTGACCAAAGTAACCTCACCGTATGAGACGGTATGGCGGGATGCCCGCGAGCTGCGCGGCCGTGAGCTGGAGTATCTGAGCCTGATGGTGGTGAGCAAATGAGCGGCCTGCGGCTTGAACCAAAGGTGTACATTGTCGGTGCAGGGCCGGGCGACCCGGAGCTGATAACAGTCAAAGGCAGCCGGATTCTGCGCTCGGCCGATCTGGTTCTCTATGCCGATTCGCTGGTCAGCGAGGAGCTGGTCCGCAGTGCGAAGCCCGGCGCGCAGGTTGTGCAGAGCTCGGGGCTCGATCTGGAGCAGCAGGTGGAGCTGATGGCCCGGACGGTCAAGGAAGGCCGGAGTGTGGCGCGCGTGCATACCGGCGATCCGTCCATGTACGGGGCCATCCTCGAGCAGATGTCGCTGCTGAAGCTGTGCGGCGTCAGCTGTGAGATTATTCCCGGCGTCAGCTCCGTATTTGCTTCAGCAGCGGCGCTCGGTGCCGAGCTGACCGTACCGGAGCTGACCCAGACGGTCATTCTGACCCGTGCCGGAGGGCGCACCCCGGTGCCGGAGCGTGAGCAGCTGCGTGCCCTGGCCGCCCATCACTGCACGGTGGCGCTATTTCTGAGCGCAGCGCTTGCCGGACAGGCCGCCGCTGAATTTCTAGCTGCCGGCTGGAGCCCCGATACCCCGGTAGCCGTCGTTAAGAGAGCTACATGGCCGGACCAGCAGATTGTGCGGACGACCGTGCAGCATCTGGAACGGGATCTGCAGGAGGCCGGCATTACCATGCATGCGATGATCCTGGCCGGCCGGGCGCTGGACCCGGAGCTGGTGAACCGCGATGCCCACCGCTCGAAGCTCTATGACCGGTCCTTTACCCACGGCTTCCGGCAGGGGAGCGGCCAGGATGGCTAGTAAGTTTGCTGCTGTAGCCATTACCCGCAACGGAATCAGGCTGGCCCTGAAGCTGGGCGGCCTGCTGGCGGATACCGAGGTGTACTGTTATGCCAAATACAGCGGGGAGCTGGAGGAGATTCCGGGAGAACGGCGGATTTTCGACGGACCGGTCAAGGAGCTTCTGCCAGGATTATTCCGCGGGTATGAGGCGGTTATTCTGTTCTTCTCACTGGGAGCCGCCGTCCGGCTGATGGCCCCGCTGCTGGAGGACAAACGGCATGATCCCGCCGTCATTGTAATCGACGAGAGCGGAGCGCATGTCATAAGCGTACTGTCAGGCCATCTGGGCGGAGCGAACAGGCTGACCCTGCGCATCGCCCGGCTGCTGGAGAGCCGTCCGGTCATTACGACGGCCTCCGATGTGCAGGGCATTTTTGCCGCCGATCTGCTGGGCCGGGAATTCGGCTGGCAGGCGGAGAGCTTTGCTCCGATGAAGAGCGTCAGCGCAGCGCTGGTCAACGGTGAACCGGTAGCCGTGCTGCAGGAAGCGGGCGAAACGGACTGGCTGCCTGCGGGAGCCGTATTGCCGGAGCATGTCCGGCTCTGCGGCAGCACGACTGAGCTGCAGCAGCCTTACCGTGCGGCGGTTGTCATCACCGACCGGCTGCTGGATGAGACTGAAGCTGCAGCGCTCCGCGGACTGCCTGCTGCAGTGTACCGGCCCCGCAGCCTGGTGCTGGGGCTGGGCTGCAACCGCGGGACGTCAGCGGCTGAGCTGGAGGCCGTCGTTATGGAGACGCTGGCAGAGCTGCGGCTGTCTCCGCCAAGCATCCGGGGCGCCGCGACCATAACGATTAAAGGCGATGAGGCCGGACTGCTTGAGCTTTGCCGTAAATTTGGCTGGGAGCTTAGCCTGTTTACACCGGAGCAGCTGAATACAGTGCCGCTTAAGCAGCCCTCTGCCGTTGTATTCAAGGCAACCGGAGCCTATGGCGTCTGTGAACCGGCTGCCCTGCTGGCTTCAGGAGGCGGCGAGCTGCTGCTGGCCAAGAAAAAGAGCGGCAATGTAACCATTGCTGTTGCCAGAATATCTTTCGGCGGCGGCAGGGAGGAGACCGAAAATGAATAAAGGAGTTCCATTCCGGGAGATTGGGCGTTCGCTGCCACAATACCGCCCGCGTGTTATCGTCGCCGGCACCGGCAGCGGTTCAGGCAAGACAACCGTGACACTGGGGCTGATGCGGGCGTTTGCCCGGCGCGGACTGAAGGTCCAGGGCTTCAAATGCGGCCCTGACTATATTGATCCCGCCTATCACGCTGCTGTAACGGGGCGGCCTGCCCGTAACCTCGACTCCTGGATGACCTCACACCCGTATCTTCTGCAGTATTTTGCGGATTCCTCAGAAGACGCAGAACTGTCTGTTGTGGAGGGCGTTATGGGACTGTATGACGGTAAAGAGGCGGACGGGCTGACAGGCTCCACCGCAGAGCTTGCCATTATTACAGACAGCCCTGTGGTGCTGGTCGTGGATGTGCGCAGCATGGGCCGCAGTTCGGCCGCGGTTGTGCTCGGCTTCCGGGAGCTGGAGCCGCGGGTGCGGATTGCTGCGGTTATTGTGAACCGCTGCGGAAGCGAGAGTCATTACCAGACGGTAAAGACGGCCATCGAAGCCGCCTGCGGCATCCCTGTTATCGGCGGCCTGATGCGTGATGCCGCGCTGGACATCCCGGAGCGGCATCTGGGCCTGCTGCCCGCTGTGGAGCGGGGCGAGCTGGAAGCGCTGTTCGGGCATGCCGCTGATGCGCTTGCGGCTGGCGCGGATCTGGAGCAGCTGCTCCAGATCGCGCAGGCTGCGCCTCCGCTGCCGCCCTGCCCGGCGCTTACCGCTGCGAACGCATCCGCTGCTGCGTCCGCCGGGCCAACAGAGGCAGCGCGGTCTGCCCCGGCCGCTGCAGGTTCGGCTATGCCGGTCCAAAGACCGGTCATCGCCGTTGCACAAGATGCGGCATTCAATTTCTATTATGCCGACAATCTGGAGCTGCTGGGCCGTGCCGGTGCCCGGCTGATCCCGTTCAGCCCGCTGCGCGGCGATCAGATTCCGCCGGAGGCGGACGGCATCTATCTCGGCGGCGGCTTCCCGGAGGAATTCGCTGCAGAAATTTCCGCCAATACCGGCTTTATTGGCGGTCTGCTTGCAGCGGCTGAAGCCGGCATGCCGCTGTATGCGGAATGCGGCGGCTACATGGTGCTGGCCCGGACGCTTACCGACCGTGCCGGAGCGGTGCACAGGATGGCCGGGGTCATCCCTGCCGACGCAGTAATGCAGGAACGCCGTGCTGCGCTTGGCTACCGAGAGGTTACAGCGCTGCAGGACAGCCTGCTGCTGAAGCGGGGCGAGCGGCTGCGCGGCCATGAGTTCCATTACTCGTTAATGAATTACGATGAACAGGAAGACAGGCTGTATGCCTACGAGAGCAAGGGGCGGGGCGGCAGCCGGCCGGAAGGATATCTCCGGGGGAATGTCATGGCCGCGTATGCTCATATTCATCTCGCCTCCCATTTCCCGGCGGCAGAGCGATTCGTCTCAGCCTGCCGCTTCTACAGAGAGCGGAGAACCGCCCATTTCCCGCATTAAATGGCTGGTTGTCCGTACGCGGTGCTTATAAGAACTCGTCACTTTTTCCGGAGATAATGGTGGAGGGACGGGTTCTTTTTATTTTTCCGAGAGTATGTCAACCGCTTGTCATACTGACACTAGGCACGTATAATCATTTTAAGAGAGCGTTTTATTTTGATATGCGGATTATACATTGACCGGCCCGGAAGCGGGGCCTGCGCTTATTTTAGAAGGGAGAATGCTGCTGTGAGAGTACTTGGAGCTATTGAAGCCGGGGGAACCAAATTTGTATGCGGAATCGGACATGAGGACGGGTCGGTAATCGACCGGGTCAGCTTCCCGACGACAACGCCGCAGGAAACGATGGGACTTGTGCTGGACTACTTTTCCGGAAAAAATGCGGAAGCCATCGGGATCGGCTCATTCGGGCCGATTGACCCGGTATTGGGCAGCCCAACATACGGCCATATCACTACTACACCTAAGCCTCATTGGGGAGGATTTAATCTGGTGGGTGCAGTTGCGGAGCATTTTGACGTGCCGATCGGCTTTGATACCGATGTGAACGGGGCTGCGCTCGGTGAGTATACCTGGGGAGCTGCGCAGGGTCTGGATAGCTGTCTATATATTACTGTAGGTACAGGTATTGGAGCCGGTGCGGTTATAGGCGGTCAGCTGATTCACGGCCTGTCCCATCCGGAGATGGGACATATTCTGGTTCCGCGCCATCCTGAGGATACCTACAGCGGATTCTGCCCTTACCATGGGGATTGCCTGGAGGGCCTGGCTGCGGGGCCGGCTATCGGCAGCCGCTGGGGCAAGCCTGCCGGCGAGCTGGCTGCGGATCATCCGGCCTGGGCGATGGAGGCCCACTACCTGGCTCATGCACTGATGAACTACGTGCTGGTGCTGTCCCCGCAGAAGATTGTTATGGGCGGCGGAGTCATGAAGCAGAGCCAGCTGTTCCCGCTGATCCATTCCAAACTGCAGGAGCTGCTCGGCGGATATGTCCAGCACGCTGCACTGAATCAGGAGATCGGCAGCTACATCGTGCCGCCGCAGCTGGGCGACAACGCCGGTCTTGCCGGGGCGCTTGGCCTGGCCAAGCTGGCGCTCGCGGGGGCCTGATTCAAAAAGGGATTGACTGTACGGAAATATATGGTATTGTAGTTTCTAACAGTATAGCGTTTACGAGGAAGCACCTCTTTCACGATAGTTCGTGGGAGAGGTGCTTTTTTGCGTAAAGATAAGAAAGTATAGGTTTCACCAATCCTTTATCCTTATCTTTCTCGCAGAACCGGATACCGTCCTGTTTAGGACGATGAAGCCGTTTCTACTTGTATGCATGCTGTAAGACAACGAAAGTAGGGATTCCAATGCAGATTGTGTTTTTGAACCGGTTGTCCAGAATGTCCGGAGCGGATCAGGAGGTATATGCCCAGCTCTGGATCGGGGAAGAGGAGGGGATCTGGCGCATCGGATGGCGTGATTTCTCCGGAACCCGTGAAACGGATGAGCATATCTGGTATGAGGGCGGCTCATGGAATGAGATGCTCTGCGTCTACAGGCATGAACTGGCAGTAAAGATGGGGGACGGCTACCGCCCGCTGATTGACGGTGCTTTTCACGAGGAAGAGACGCTGGCAGGGCGTAACCGGGAGCAGCTGAAGCTGCAGTACTACAGTGAGCAATATGGCAATCAGGCCGTCTACGAGGAGCTCTGCGCCTGGCGGCGCGGCAAAGCGTCCAGCGAGCGGAAGGCACCTTATATTCTGGCCAGCAACCGTCTGCTGCGCATGCTCAGCGCTTATCTGCCGCGCACGGAAGAGGAGCTGCTGCAGATTCCGGGAGTCGGCGAGGGCAAGGCCGCGCAGCATGGCAGCGACTGGCTGGGCATTACGGCCGCGATTCCGCGTGAGCACAGCTACCCGCTGGGCTGGGTGAATGAGGCTGTGGAGGAGGAGGGTTTCTCGTCCTGGCTGTACAAGCAGAAGGAGATCAAGTACAAGAAGCAGCTTGAACGTCTGCGGCTGCGGCGGATTCTGCTGCAGGGCATCGAGAACGGGCTTGGCATGGAGCAGCTGCAGGCAACCGGGGGGATCAGCCGCCGTGAAGTGCTGGAAGCGGTTGAAGAGCTGGAGAAGGAGGGCTACTCCGTTGAGAAGCTGATCGAGAATGAGCTGAAGGAGGTCTCAGCAGAGGAGCAGAACAGGATCTGGACAGCCTATGAGCTGATGGGCGATACTTTTTTGAAGCCTGCGCTGTATAAGGCGTACGGTGATAATTTCTCGCCGGCGGAGGGGCTCGATCTCTATTATGAGCGCCTGCGGCTCATCCGTATCCGCTTCCGGCGGACCCGCGAGTCCCAGTTCATGGGAGAAGCGGTAAGCTATTAGAATATGCAAAAGGCGAAGGTTCCCCATACTTTGCAGTAGCGGTAGCCTTCGCCTCAGCGTAATCGTCCGTTAACGTTCATAGCCAATCCTTTTTGCGGAAAATAACAAGCATCCCGCAGCCTAGCGTTACCATCACAGCAATTACGCCGTAGTAGCCGTACTGCGAATGGGTCTCGGGTATATTGTCAAAGTTCATCCCGTATATACCGGTAATGACGGTCAGCGGCATGAATATTGTAGTTATTGCAGTAAACACTCTCATAATTTCATTGGCGCGGTTAGCAATACTCGACTGGTAGGCTTCTCGCAAGTTGCCCATCAGGTCGCGGTAGGTCTCAAAGGTTTCAGAGATCTTGACCGCATTTTCATAAATATCGCTGAAATACTTCTGCAGCTGGTCGTCGATCAGGCGCAGGTCCTTTTTGTTCAGAGTGTTGATGACTTCCTTCTGCGGCCCAAGCATCTTCTTCAGCCACAGAATTTCACTGCGCAAACCGATAATCTCGCTCAGATGTGTTTTCTTGGTATGCATCAGGATATCTTCCTCAAGCTTCTCTATCCGCGCTTCAATCCGGTCGCCGACTGAGAAGTAGTTGTCAACAACAATGTCGATCAGATGGTAGAGGAAGCGGTCAGGCTCGCTGACCTCCTGCTCCCACAGAATGGGCTTCAGGACGCGCAGTTCGTGAATCTTCTGTTTGGTGACAGTAATAATGTAATGTCTGCCCAGGAATACATTCAGCGCCCGGAGGAAAATTTCCTCGTCGTCAAACCGGATGCTGTTTACTACTATAAAATAATGGCTCTCATAAATTTCAATTTTTGGCCGCTGCTCCTCTTCGCTGAGGCAGTCCTCCACGGCAAGATCATGCAGATTGAACAGGGGCTGTAGCTGCTCCAGATCCTCATCATCCGCATCAATCCAGTAGAATCCTTCAGCGGGGGCGGTCAGTGTTGCTTCAATGTCATCAATCGGGGTAAAAACCCCTGCGTTTACCAGCCGGATTTTCATCTGATTTCACTCCTTATGTCCCCGGTCTTCTCCAGGGTTATGCTAATTAAAGCACACGGAAAAAATCAGCTTAGCCGGCAGTACAATCAATGAACGGGCCAGAATGACGTCTCGAGAGCATGAAGAAGTAGTGCTCCCGCCGCCGGCAAGCTGATGTTAATCCTGTGTGGTTGCTCACTTTGCACGCTTAACTGCGTACCCGGGTCGCCTTCCATTCTTCTCTCACCTCTGCTCCTCGTCATTTGTGCCGTTGAAACACTTGTCTAGTATAACGCCGGGGTATGCCTCTTTCAAGCAAAATTCTTTTCATTTCAAGGGCTCTTCAGCATTGTATGGACTTGACGAAAAGCAGGTTCATGATTTAAAGTGAATTTTAAGAAAATTAATTGAATACAGCTAAATCTTATCAAGAGCAGGTGGAGGGACTGGCCCGATGAAACCCGGCAACCGGCGTATATACGCACGGTGCTAATTCTTGCGGAAGCTATGCAGGGGATCTAACCCCGGCGTTGGTTCTGGCAGATGAGAGAGGCGCATATGACTGAACCTATATGACCTTTCTCGTGCGAGAAGGGTCATTTTTGCATGGAAATCAGTTTGAGATCAGGTACTAATTCGATTAAGGAGTGGACACAGCTATGCCAATCAAAATTCCTGACAGTTTACCGGCCAAAGAAGTATTATCCGGAGAAAATATCTTTGTAATGGATGAAAGCCAAGCTTTTCACCAGGATATCCGTCCGCTGCGGATCGCCATCCTGAATCTGATGCCAACCAAGGAAACGACCGAAACGCAGCTGCTGCGCCTGATCGGAAACTCTCCGCTCCAGGTCGATGTAGTCCTGCTTCATCCCAGCTCCCATACCTCCAAGAATACTTCAGCAGAACATTTGAAGAGCTTCTATACAACCTTTGATGAAATCAGCAACCGCCGGTTCGACGGCCTGATTGTGACCGGGGCTCCTGTAGAGCAGCTGGAGTTCGAAGATGTGAATTACTGGGAAGAGCTAAAGCGGATTTTTGAATGGAGCAAACATAACGTTACATCGACCATGCATATCTGTTGGGCCGCCCAGGCGGGATTGTATCATCACTTTGGTGTACGCAAGGTCAGCCTGGAAGAGAAATGCTTTGGAGTGTTCCCGCACACCTTGAGCCATAATAATGTTAAGCTACTGCGCGGCTTTGATGAGGTATTCCATGTGCCGCACTCCCGCCATACCGACGTATCGCGTGAAGATATCGAAGCTAACCCGGAGCTGCAGATTCTGGCCGAATCGGAGGAAGCCGGAGTTTACCTTGTAGCGACACATGACGGCAGACAGATCTTTGTTACCGGACATTCCGAATATGACCCGTTCTCGCTAAAATGGGAATATGACCGTGACGTTGCCAAGGGGATGGATATTGCGCTGCCGAAACATTATTATCCCAAGGATGATCCGCAGCGTACACCACCGGCCGTATGGCGCGCCCATGCCAACTTATTGTTCGCCAATTGGCTCAATTACTATGTATACCAGGAGACACCCTTCGATATTGGCCCTATTATTTAATAATATAGAAGCAACTGTACAATAACCCCACATTAGGAGGCTCACGATGGACGAGAAACTGAGGATTGAAAGCAGACTTGCACAAATAGGCTCACAGGAAGATCCCGCTACCGGGGCAGTTAATTATCCGATTTACAACGCAACGGCATTCCGTCACCCGAGACTTGGACAAAGCACCGGCTTTGATTATATCCGTACCAAAAACCCGACCCGTTCCGTACTGGAAACGGCTGCGGCTGAGCTGGAGTCCGGCGATGCCGGCTTTGCCTGCAGCTCCGGCATGGCTGCCCTGACCACCGTGTTCGCTTTATTCGGGCAGGGCGACCACCTTGTCGTGTCCCTTGACCTGTATGGCGGAACCTATCGTCTTCTGGAACGGATTCTGTCCAAGTACGGAATCACGGCCTCCTATGTGGATACCAATGATCTTGACGGGCTGGAGGCAGCCCGCCGTCCGGAGACGAAGGCTGTATTTATCGAGACGCCGACCAATCCGCTGATGATGATTACCGATATAGAAGCAGTGTGTACCTGGGCCGGCCATCACGGGCTGCTGACCATTGTGGACAATACGCTGCTTACCCCGTTCTTCCAGCGTCCGCTTGAGCTTGGTGCGGATATCATCGTTCATAGCGCAACCAAATATTTGGGAGGCCACAACGATGTACTTGCCGGACTGATCGTGACCAAAGGAGCCGAGCTGTCTGCTGAAATGGCTGTTCTGCACAATTCGCTGGGCGCCGTTCTTGCTCCGAACGACAGCTATCAGCTGATGAAGGGCATGAAGACACTGGCCCTGCGCATGGAACGGCATGAGAGCAACGCCTTGACGATTGCTCGCTATCTGCTGGAGCATCCGGCTGTGGCCGAGGTGTTCCATCCGGGGCTGCCGGATCATCCGGGGTATGAAATCCAGAACCGCCAATCCTCCGGCAACACCGGGATTTTCTCCTTTAAAGTGAAGGATGCCCGGTACGTGGAGCCGCTGCTCCGCCATATCCGCCTGATTGCTTTTGCCGAGAGCCTGGGCGGTGTTGAATCCCTGATGACTTATCCGGCCGTGCAGACTCATGCCGACATTCCGGTTGAGATCCGCGATGCTGTCGGTGTAGATGACCGGCTGCTGCGCTTCTCCGTCGGCATTGAGCATGTAAACGACCTGATCGCTGATCTTGGCCAGGCGCTGGAAGCGGCCCGGATCGAACTGGAGCAGGCTGTACCAGCTGAATAAATATACAGGGGAGACGGCAGCGCAGCTAATGCGCCGCCGTCTTTTTCTGTCCCGAGTTATGCAGGGCGGTATCAAAAGATTTCTCAAGCCGCCGGGATTGTGTTACGATGGATGGACGAATGCTTATCTATGTTTATTTCTAAAATTTAATCAACCATAATGTATGGAACTTGAAGGAGGCTGCGAACGATGAGTGCGATAGATCTTATTCTGGATAAGACGCTGAAAGGCGAACGCCTCGGGCTGGAAGACACAATCCGGTTGTTCGAGAGCAACGAAATTGAAAAAATGGGCGCAGCCGCAGATGTGATCATGAAGCGCTGGCACCCCGATCCGCTGGCAACATTCGTCATTGGACGGAATATCAACTATACCAATGTATGTGATGTGTACTGCCGCTTTTGCGCGTTCTACCGCAGACCCGGATCAGAGGAAGGCTATGTGCTTCCTGATGAAACCATCTACCAGAAGATCGCCGAGACCATTGCTGTTAACGGTACGGAAATTCTGATGCAGGGCGGCACCAACCCGAATCTGCCGTTCAGCTACTATACGGATATTCTCCGCGGAATTAAACAGCGGTTCCCTGAGATCACAATGCATTCCTTCTCCCCGGCGGAGATTATGAAGATGGTCGAAGTATCCGGATTGCCGCTGGAGCAGGTGATGCGCGAGATTCATGCTGCCGGCCTTGACTCGCTGCCGGGCGGCGGGGCAGAGATCCTCGACGACCGTACCCGCCGCAAGATCAGCCGGCTCAAAGGGTCCTGGGTAGACTGGATGAACGTCATGAAGACCGCACACAAGATCGGCATGAATACAACCGCTACGATGGTTATCGGCCTTGGCGAGAGTATGGAGGAGCGCGCGCTGCATCTGCTGCGGGTACGTGAAGCTCAAGATGAATGCATTGCGAACAAATATGACTCCGAGGGCTTCCTGGCATTCATTTCCTGGACGTTCCAGCCGGATAACACCAATCTCAAGCTGGATAGACAGACTCCGGAAGAGTACCTGAAGACAGTAGCGATCAGCCGGCTGGTGCTCGACAACATCAAGAACTTCCAGTCCTCATGGGTAACGATGGGACCTGAGGTCGGCAAGCTGTCCCTGCAGTACGGCTGTAACGACTTTGGCAGCACGATGATTGAGGAGAACGTCGTTTCCTCGGCAGGTGCGACTTACAAGGTTAACATTGAGTCGATTACCCAGCTGATCCGTGAAGCAGGCAAGATCCCGGCACAGCGCAACACGCGTTATGACATTCTGCGTACCTTCGAGGATGCGAATACGAAGATTGACAATGATTTTGTAATGCAGAACTGATCCTAATATAAAATTTTACCCCCCGCGACAGTATAGCCACTGCCTCGCGGGGGGTATTTTCCTTTATAATGTACTTTCCCGGATCCGGCTAAGGATGATTGGCGGCTGGATGTGAACAAAACAGGCTGCTAGTTCACAAAGATTCAGGCAATGTTCTGTCCCTGACACCGATGTTCATGTCAGTATTTATACCGTTTAATAAGGGATGGGTTTATGAATTTTTTTGTATAAATATAGAATAATGTAGTTTTTGATAGTGGGAATGGATCTGTTTGTTTTATAAGAACTATACTAATGGATATCTTACTCAGTAATGTATCTAAATCTCACATGTCTTTTTCGCGTTTCCTTGTATATTATGTAAGGTTTTGGGTTTGGAATAAGGCATTATGACTAAATTCACGCTGAATTATATGATATTTTACACAACTATTGACTCTATTTGATGTTTTTTGCTAGATTCGTATATTTGCTTATGGTACAATTCTCCTCGGTCACTAATAGAGAAAAACTGGGAGGATTAATCACTTATGGGAGAAAGACGATGGAACAAGCCGGTAGCTTCAATTCTGGCAACCACAGTTCTGACTGCACAGGTTTTTGGGGGTGTGCTTGTTGGTTCAGTTCTTGGAGCTGATACAGCAAAGGCCGCTCCGGCAGCCGGTGTGACAGTAGATCTGCGTCTGATGAGCACTACTGATGTGCACACCAATGTCTATGGCTGGGATTATTACAAGGATGCCCCTTCAGCGACAGTGGGTCTCGACAAAACAGCTACTCTGGTCAATGAAGCCAGAAAGCAGAACAGCAACAATCTTTTGCTTGATAACGGTGATTTGATTCAAGGTACTCCTCTGGGCACGTACATGGCAACCGAATCCGACCTGGAAACAAATGACAAGCGGATTCATCCTCTAATTGCCGCTATGAATGTAATGAAGTATGATGCAGCTACCTTCGGCAATCATGAATTTAACTATGGTTTGGAATACCTCGAACGTACTATTAACGGAAGTTCCACACACAAAGAAGATACTGATGCAGATTTCAAGTATGTCAATGCAAATATTTATAACGTTGACGGCACAAATAAATATAAGCCTTACGAAATTATTGATAAGGAAGTTAAAGGCTCAGACGGTCAATCATACAAAGTAAAAGTGGGACTGATTGGCCTCGTTACACCACAGATTCTGGAGTGGGATAAGGCTAAGCTCGACGGCAAAGTAAAGGTTGAGGATATCAGTGAAACTGCTGCGAAATTTGTTCCTCTGATGAAAGCTGACGGTGCGCAAGTCATTGTGGCGATGGCGCATACAGGGTTTGATGCTTCTTCAGCTTCATCCGATTCCGGCGCAGAAAACGACATCAACCAACTGAGTAAAGTGGAAGGCATCGACGCGATCACTTTCTCTCATACACATAAAGTTTTCCCGACTGCAAAGGAAAGTGACCTGGATGCGTCCTTTAAAGATCCCGGTACCAAACTTCCTTACAATTCAGCTGACATTAAAATCGACAATGCAAAAGGTCAGATTAACGGTACTCCGGCAGTTCAGGCTGGTTACGGCGGCGGATACCTGGGTCTAATCGATCTTAAAATTGTGCAGAAAGACGGCAGCTGGAAAGTGGATAAGGCGGGCTCTGTATCCTCCACGCGTTCAATTGCTGGTGTTGCTGCAGATCCGGCAATAGACGCTGTTACTTCAGCAGATCATGAGGCAACTAAAGCATACGTAAATCAGCCTCTTGGAAAAACTACTGCCCCAATGAACAGCTTCTTCGCCATGGTGCAGGATGATCCGACCGTTCAGATCGTAACTTACGCGCAGCAGCGTTATGTATCGAATCTGATCAATACGGATGAGGCTTTGGCCGCATATAGAGATTACCCGATTCTAAGTGTAGGTGCTCCATTCAAGGCCGGACGTAACGGCCCGACAGAATACACTAAAATTAAGGCGGGAAATCTGACAATCGCCAGCGCCAGCGACCTTTATCTGTATGACAACACGCTGAAGGCGATTGTTGTAAAAGGCTCGACCGTAAAAGAATGGATTGAAATGAGCGCAGGCGCATTCAACCGGATTAAGCCGGGGATTTCGACAGCACAGACCCTTCTGAATCCTGCTTTTGCGGTATATAACTTCGACGTTATTGACGGTGTTCAGTACACGATCGACGTAACCAAAAATGCCAAATACAAACCGGACGGTTCTATTAATGATGCAACCTCCAGCCGTGTAACCAGCGTTACTTACGGCGGGCAGCCGCTTGATCTGAACCAGAATTTTGTAGTGGTTACCAACAACTACCGTGCAAGCGGCGGCGGTAACTTCCCGGGCGTAAAAGCCGGCAAAATGATTATCGACTCCCAGATGGAAAACCGTCAGGTACTGATGGATTACATCAGTGAGGCTGGCGTAGTTGATCCGACTGCTGACGGCAACTGGTCGATTGCTCCAATCAAAGGCAATGTAACAGTAACCTTCCCGTCTTCACCAGAAGCAGCTGAAGTGTTGCCTTCCAACATGAAGGACACGAAAACCAAAGATGTTAAAGGCTTCAGTATTTTCAGCCTTGATCTGAAGCAGCACACACCTGCACCAACTGCAGATGTTGAAGTTCACCTGATCGGTATTAACGACTTCCACGGCCAGCTGGATACTACTTCTGTAGTAAGCGGCAAGAATGCAGGTACTGCTGCGATTCTCGCAACATACCTGAAACAGGCACGTGCCAAGTATGAAAACTCCCTGCTCTTCCACAACGGGGACTCCGTAGGCGCATCGGCTCCGGTATCTTCACTTGAGCGTGATGAGCCGACCCATGAATGGATGAACCTGATGAAGTTCGACGTCGGAACACTGGGTAACCATGAATTTGACCAGGGCGTTGAAGCACTGAAAACACAGATTTTCGGCGGTGTTGATCCTAAGAACAAAAATGTAACTCATGCTGGCGCAGACTTTGATTACATCAATGCCAACGTGGTTGACAGTGTGTACAAGAATCCAATCATCAACCCTTATGTTATTAAAGAAGTAGGCGGCGTGAAAATCGGATTTATCGGTGTGGTAACAAAAGCGACGCCAAGCAAAGTAGCTCCATCCGGCCTGGTAGGCGTTGAGTTCCTGACAGCCGATGAAGAAGTAGCGGCTATCGAGAAATACGCTAAAGAACTGCAGAGCCAGGGTGTTGAAACGATCATCGTGCTGGCACATGATCCTGCTACAACAAAAGGCGATGCAAATACCGGTTATGTAACGACAGGCGAAGCAGCAGATCTCGCCAAAGCCCTGCCGGCTAACTCACCGGTTGACGTCATCGTTGCCGGGGACAACCACGGCTATGCGAACGACATCGTAAACGGCAAGCTGGTTGTTCAGGCTTACTCTTATGGTACTGCATTTGAGGATATTAAACTGGTCATTGACCCTAAAACAGGCGATGTAAAAACAAAGTCTGCAACAGTTACATCTACCTTCCAGGAAGGGGTAACACCTGATCCTGAAACGGTTGCTCTGGTTAACAAGTATCTGGCTAAGCATCCGGAACTGACCCAGCCAGTAGGTACAACTGACGGTACAATTACCCGTACAGATGTCTACAACAATGAAGCGCCGCTCGGCAACCTGATTGCCGATGCAATGCGTGCAGCTGATTTCGGTGACGGAGCAGCAGCAGCAGATTTTGCCTTCATGAACCCGGGCGGTATCCGTGCTGACCTTCCTAAGGGCAATGTATCCTTTGGAGATCTGGCCAAGATCCAGCCTTTCGGCAATACCCTGGTGAAGCTGACCCTGACCGGTGAGCAGATCAAAACCCTGCTGCAGCAGCAATGGGGAGTAAAAGCTGACGGAACAGCCGATACGAAAACCCTGCAGATTTCCGGCCTGAAATATACGGCTGAAATGTATCTGCCGGTTAAGGACCGTATCACCAGCCTGACCAAGGCTGACGGTACACCGATTGACATGAACAAGAGCTATACTGCGGTCGTGAACAACTTCATGTCTGCAGGCGGTGATAACTACACCGTACTGACCAAAGCCAGCGCTTCTGTACCTGGCCCGATTGATCTGGATGTATTCTACGATTACATTGTAGACACGTTCAAAGGCGGAGCCATTACAGCTAAAGTTGAAGGCCGTATCACTAACAACACTAAGGCTCCGGCTGCAATTCCTGGCGGCGTTCCTGCGCCGGCGGCAACACCAGCACCATCGGCAACACCGGCTCCATCCGCAACACCAGCACCATCGGCAACGCCGGCTCCTTCGGCGGCACCAGGCACTTTCAATGATCTGGGCAAAGTAGCCTGGGCTCAGGAAGCCATTACCTCCCTGGCAGCCAAGGGCATTGTGAAGGGTCTGGAGAACGGCCAGTTCGCTCCAACCAAAACAGTAACCCGTGCTGAATTCGTAACGATGCTCGTACGTGCTTTGAACCTGAGTGCGCCAGCATCCGCTACAGCTTTTAACGATGTGAAGCAGGGAGTATGGTATACCGATTCGATTGCTGCTGCTGTTAACGCAGGTATTGTGAAGGGCAGCGGCAACGGCAAATTTGAACCGGGAAGAGAGATTACCCGCGAGGAAATGGCAATCATGATCGTGAATGCTCTTGCCGGTCAATTGGAGCCAGTTGATGCCTCTGCAGCGCTCGGCGAATTTGCCGATAAAAATTCCATCGCTCCTTATGCTCAGGAAGCTGTTGCACAGCTGACTCAGCTGGGAATCGTGAATGGGGTAGACGGCGGTAAATTTGCACCAAAGGCTATGGCCAACCGCGCTCAGGCTGCAGTAATCATCTACCGCATGCTTGAGAACAAAGCTTCCTAAATTCAGCTCCTATAATAAAGGTGCCCCCGTCATCTCCGGATGACGCGGGGCATCTTTTCGTTCCTTTATGACTATTCAAACGCTCCATTCACCGCATAAACAGGCCCGTGCGAATCCCGCATGGGCCTGTCCAATGTAACAAGTTGTTTATTTTACAGCAGCTTCCCACTTGCAGCGGACCGGAGAGACAATGGCATTTTCTTTCTTCAGCTCAGTAAAAGCCTTGTCTACCACTTTGCGTGCAAGGCCCGAGAGCTTCTCTACCTCACCGGCGGTGAGGGGAGTTGCCGAAGCCTTGATAATATCCAGCACCTGTTCTTTTTCGCTCATGAAGGTCACGTCCTTATCCAATATATTTGAAAGAATGAAAACTTAGATTTGTAGTATAGAAGAGGATTAGAAGAAATGCAGTGACTTTTATCGAAACGGGCTTTGAATATTAAAAAACAGATTTACATTTACATCCAAAAGTGATATCATAATTATATCAAATACATATCTTACGGAGGTGCTTTTATGAAGGAGAGAATTTTGCGTCCGGTAAGCGGATTTTGGGTTATTGCACTGATTGTGGTCTGTCTGGCAGGGGGAATCTACGGGGGAGCCCACGAATATGTTGCAGTACCAATTGTTCTATTTCTGGTTGCCGCAGTTCTGTGCACAAGCATCACGATCGTTCAACCCAACAAGTCAGTTGTAGTCACTTTCTTCGGCCAATATGTCGGAACCATTGTGAAGAGCGGGATGTGGGCGGTTATTCCGTTCAGTATCCGCAAGACTGTGTCGCTGCGGGTGCGCAATTTTAACAGTGTCAAGCTGAAGGTTAATGATGTGGAAGGGAATCCGATTGAAATTGCGGCAGTCATTGTGTTTAAGGTTATCAATTCAGCCAAGGCGCTGTTTGATGTAGATAAATATATGGCCTTTGTGGAAATTCAGAGTGAGACGGCACTCCGTCATGTAGCGAGCAAATACCCGTATGATAACTTTAATGAATCAGGTATGTCACTGCGGGCCAATGCGGACGAAATTGCCAAGGAACTGGCTGTAGAATTGCAGGAGCGCCTGTCCTTGTCCGGGGTAGAAGTGATTGAGGCGCGGCTGACGCACCTGGCGTATTCTACAGAGATTGCCAGCACGATGCTGCAGCGCCAGCAGGCCTCGGCCATTCTTTCGGCACGGCAGATCATTGTGGAAGGCGCTGTCGGCATGGTAGACATGGCGATCCGCCAGCTTAAAGAAAATGGCGTGGTTGAGCTTGATGAAGAGCGTAAGGCGGCGATGATCAACAACCTGATGGTGGCGATTGTTTCTGAGCGCGGAGCGAGCCCGGTGATCAATGCCGGTTCGTTGTACTAGGGGATGATGAATCATGGCGGCCAAAAAGAGCTTTCCGCTGCGGATTGATCCGGAGCTGTATGAAGCGCTGGAGCGTTGGGCCGGAGAGGAATTTCGCAGCGTAAACGGACACATTGAATATTTGCTGCGTGAGTCTTTAAAGCGCGCGGGCCGCTTGCCGGGAAAAAAACGCCGGGAAGAGGAGTAAGCAATAACAGGAAATCCTGCCTCGTACGCTTGACTGAAGCGACGGACAGCTTTATAATTACTGCATAATTCACGTTAACAGCGTCGACAAAGACATGGATCGCTTGTGTCAGGACCGCTTCAGAGAGAGGAAACCCAGGCTGCAATTTCCTCCGGTATCCGGCTTTCGATCTACCCCTTTGTAGCTGCGGTTATGAACTCCCGGAGGCTTCTGCATTCCACGGGATAGTAAGAACCGCCGGTTCATGGCCGTTATTCCCATGCTGATGAAGGATTCTTGTACAGAATCGAATTTGGGTGGAACCACGGGTGCAATCACTCGTCCCTTTACGGGACGGGTGTTTTTTGTTTGCGTGGATTTTCCGTACCGCCACTTAATGCCCTCAGAGGGCTAGCTACCAACCACTAGGAGGAACAACAATGTCAGTAAGTATTAAGCTTCCGGACGGATCGGTCCGGGAATATGAGAACGGCAGCACTATCGACGATGTAGCCGCTTCGATCAGCAGCGGCCTGCGCAAGAATGCAGCTGCAGGCAAGCTGAACGGGATTGTCGTAGACCTGTCAACACCCCTTGAAGAAGGCGCACTCATTGAGATCGTTACGCTGGATTCACCGGAGGGTCTTGAGGTTATGCGCCATAGTACGGCCCACCTGATGGCCCAGGCAACCAGACGCTTGTTCGGCGCGAAGGAAGTCAAGCTTGGTGTCGGTCCGGTTATTGAAGACGGCTTCTACTATGATATGGACCTTGAGCATCCGCTCAATCCGGAGGATCTGCTCAAGATCGAGAAGGAAATGGAACGCATCGTTAACGAAAATCTGCCGATCGTACGCAAGGAAGTCGGCCGCAAGGAAGCGCTGGATATTTTCGGTGAGCTTGGCGATCCGTACAAGCTGGAGCTGATTGAGGCGCTGCCGGAAGACAGCGTGATTTCGATCTATGAGCAGGGTGAATTCTTCGACCTGTGCCGCGGACCGCACGTGCCGTCCACTTCCAAGATCAAAGTATTCAAGCTGATGAATGTAGCCGGCGCTTACTGGCGCGGAGACAGCAAGAACAAAATGCTGCAGCGCGTATACGGTACAGCCTGGATCAAAAAAGCCCAGCTCGATGAGCACCTGCGCCTGCTGGAGGAAGCCAAGAAACGCGACCACCGCAAGCTGGGTAAAGAGCTGGAAATCTTCACCTTCAATCAGCTGGTCGGACAGGGCCTGCCAATCTGGCTGCCTAAAGGCGCCAAGCTGCGCAGCATTCTGGAGCGTTACATCGTCGATCTGGAAGCCAGCCTCGGCTACCAGCATGTATACACTCCGGTGCTTGGTAACGTAGAGCTGTACAAAACTTCCGGGCACTGGGAGCACTACCAGGAAGATATGTTCCCTAAGATGGTTATTGATACCGAGGAGTTCGTGCTACGTCCGATGAACTGCCCGCATCACATGATGATCTATAAGAGCTCAATGCACAGCTACCGCGACCTGCCGATCCGCATCGCCGAGCTGGGCACGATGCACCGCTATGAAATGTCCGGCGCGCTGACCGGTCTGCACCGCGTGCGCTCCATGACGCTGAATGATTCCCATATCTTCTGCCGTCTGGACCAGATCAAGAGCGAATTCAAACGCGTGCTAGAGCTGATCAAGCAGGTATACAGCGATTTCGGTATTCACGATTACCGTTTCCGTCTTTCCTACCGTGATCCGCAGGATACTGAGAAGTACTTCCAGAACGATGAAATGTGGGAGACTGCACAGCGTATGCTGCGCGAGGTAGCGGAAGAAGCCGGTCTGCCGTTCTTTGAAGCGGAAGGCGAAGCAGCATTCTACGGACCTAAGCTGGATGTGCAAATCCGTACCGCGCTTGGCAAAGAAGAAACCCTGTCCACTGTACAGATCGACTTCCTGCTGCCTGAGCGCTTCGAGCTGGAGTATGTCGGAGACGACGGCAACAAGCACCGTCCGGTTGTATTACACCGTGGTATTCTGGGTACTATGGAGCGTTTCGTAGCGTTCCTGCTGGAGAACTTTGCCGGCTCCCTTCCGTTGTGGCTGTCGCCGCAGCAGGTCAAGATTATTCCGGTATCCTCGGCCTTTGACGAATATGCCAAGGATGTTGAAGCGAAGCTGCAGAGAAGCGGAATCCGCGCTGAAGTCGATCTGCGTAACGAGAAGCTCGGCTATAAGATCCGTGAAGCCCAGCTGGAGAAGCTTCCGTACATGTTTGTAGTCGGCGAGAATGAGATGAATGCCGGCACCGTATCGGTCCGCAAACGCGGAGAAGGCGATATCGGCGCCAAGCCGCTCGAAGAAGTAGTCGAGATGCTCAGCAAGGAAATTTCCGGCCGCGTTATTTAATGTAAAGCCTGACTAAATAGCCTCTGTCATATGCCTCGTGAAGCCGCATATCAGCGCTTCATGTATAAAATTTT
Organism: Paenibacillus sp. fava2; assembly: GCF_058313675.1. Lineage (NCBI taxonomy): Bacteria > Bacillati > Bacillota > Bacilli > Caryophanales > Paenibacillaceae > Paenibacillus > Paenibacillus sp. fava2. Next base: position 2,251,642 of record NZ_CM177755.1, read on the forward strand.
GTGAAACGGGAAACCTTCGCTAATAGGGGGAGGTTTATCAAATGAACAAAATGGGCTTATGCCAGAGGCTTTGGTGTCTAATGGTTACGGTAGTGCTTATTCTTACGGCTGCAGGTGCTTATCCGGACAAGGGTACGGGATACGCCCAGGCCAGAGGAACAGCGGACATTGCTGGCCAGTTGAACAGCGGCACATTAAAGGCAGATGATTTTCAAAATAGACAGGGCGCGTCCTTTTTTACAGGCATTAGCGGAAAAGCAATGCCGGAGGAGCAGACAACCGGGCAGGCCACCGTATACTCGCAGGATGCATACTTTACAGGAGCCTCTCAGCTCGGAGGGATTTCACGGGTGAAGCCGGCAGCAACCGAGGCACCACAGGCAACCGAGGCACCGCAGGCAACCGCTGCACCCGCCGACAAGCAGCCGGATACCGCTGTCAAGCAGCCTGCTTCAGTTCCCGTTGCTGCACCGGCGCCCGAGCAGATTATCACTTCAATGAAGGTTACGGCAACCGGCTATACTGCAGGCTACGAGTCTACAGGCAAGACATCCAAGCATCCGCAATACGGCATCACCTATTCGGGCGTTAAAGTACGCAGGGACAAATATGCGGTATCCACCATTGCTGCCGACCCGAAGGTACTGCCGCTTGGAAGCATTCTCTATATCCCGGGTTACGGTTATGCAATCGTTGCCGATACCGGCTCTGCAATCAAGGGACGCAAGATCGACCTGTATTTCGCCACCACCAAGCAGGTGTACAAGGAATGGGGCAAAAAGACGGTTGTTGTCCAGCTGATTAAGCGCGGTAACGGTAAGTGTACGGAGAGCATGCTCAAGGATCTGGGCAAAGCGATTCAGACCTACAAAACGATTCCCCAGGACCTGCTGGAAGAGAGCATTTGAGACGGAACCACAGCCTGCATGAAGGTTTGATATGTTTTTCACTTGCAAATGTATAAGACAGCCCCTGGCCCGCCATAATATCGACTGGGGTACATTGAGTGCCCTTATCGAGAACACTCAGGGGGTGAATTCCAGTGGCTAAAAAACCAAAAGTACAAGAAAACTACAAAACACCGAATGAAAAATACAATGCCGAGTTTGCTGTTGAAAATGACGGCGCAACAAAGCAGGGTACATTTGTTAAGCCGGTGCAAAAACCGCAGCAGTAATGCTGTGAACGCTGGCTAACACCGATATGCTAAAGCTGGATTGTTCCGGTACGCTCAGATGATGGGCGCCGGGACAGTCCTTTTTCGTTTTTAAAGGCGCCTGCCGCCGTATGGACAAATATCCCTTATAATTCCAGAGGGCTCGGTCCCGAGACTGAGTCCGCTTTCCTTCTTACGCCGCTGTCCTCCGGCCTCCGAATGCTGTAGACTAAGTCTATAAGGTATGCATGAAGGCAAAAACGACATCATAAAGGGGAAATGAAGCATGAAAAGAAGGTTCACCAGCCAGGTTCTCGGCGGACTGATCCTGATTGGACTCGGCGGGATGTTCCTGCTGAGGCAGATGGGATACACCGATTTCAGTATAGGTTCACTTTTCTCGGACTATTGGCCGCTTATCCTGATCTGGATGGGGCTCCAGAATTTTTTGTCCACCCATGATAATGGTTCAAAAGGATCGTCGGCCTTCTGGGGATTTTTCTTCCTCGCGCTCGGGGTTTATTTCCTGGGACGGAATCTGGCCTGGTTTGATGTGTCGCCGGGCGACTTTTTCAAGCTGCTCTTTCCGGTAATGCTGATCGGCGGCGGCTTGTATGTGATCTTTAAACCGCGCAGCCGCAATGTTCCTCCGGTTCCTCCGGCACCTTCGTCACCTCCTGACTTTTATCCGCCCGGACCGGGTTCGCATGAGCCTGCAGCGCCTCCGAAGCCGCTGGAATCCACGCTGGATGAACAGTTCGAGCAGAAATTCGGCAAGCCTGCGGGAGAACGCAACTGGGACGACTACCTCTCCAAGGATGAAGAGGGTGCCCATGAGCAGGAGCAGGACCCGAAGGGATATTTTCAGTCGGCAACCGAAGCGCGGTGGAAGGAGAACCGTGACCGCCATGAACGCAGACGCCAGGAGCGCCATGCCCGCAGACACGGGGAGTGGCATGAGGAGTTCCATGAAACCCATAACCATAAGGAAACGACCAACCGTTCGGCCTTTATCGGGGACGTGCATATGGGCAAGGAGCATTTTCAGCTGAAGCACACCAACATTTCACAGTTCATCGGAGATACCGTGCTTGATCTGACCAATGCCCAGATTCCTTATGGCGAGACCAAGATCAACATATCCGCTTTTGTCGGCGACATCAAAGTCTATATCCCGGATGATATGGATCTGGGTGTTTCGGTCAACAGCAGTTCCTTTATCGGCGATATGCAGGTGCTGGAGCAGACGCGCAGCGGGTTTATGAGCAGTGTGCAGTGCAAGACCCCTTATTACAAGGAGGCCGGCAAAAAGGTCCGGATTAACGTCAGCGCCTTCATCGGCGATATCAAGGTTAAGACGGTGGGCTAAAGGATGGGGACGATCTTCAGCAATACCAAATGGCTGCTGCTGCTCTATTTTCTCCTCAGCGGAGGCGTCGCCGCCGGACTTGTCTATGCCGGGACATGCCTGGGCTACATTGAAGTTGTGGATTACCGTATGTGGCTGTATCTTATCGTCGGAATTGTGCTGTTTAACATTGTAGTCGGCTATATGGCCGGACAGCGGATCCAGCGGCGGATCGACCATCTTGATCTGAACATGCTGCAGGTGGCCAAAGGCAATCTTTCTGTGCGGATGCCGGAGAGTGATGATCAGTCCTTTGCCAGAGTGTACCATGAGTTCAATATGATGATGGATACGGTTGAGAATAAAATGCAGATTCTGCAGCGGCTCGGTGCACAGGAAGTCATTGAAAAAGAAAAGGCGGCGGAGAGTGCGGTACTGGAGGAACGCCGGCGGATGGCCCGTGATTTGCATGACACGGTAAGCCAGCAGCTGTTCGCGATCCATATGTCCGCCTCTTCGCTGCCTAAAGTGCTTGAACGCAATGAGCAGCAGGGAATAACGGTTATGCACCAGCTGATTACGATGTCGCAAATGGCGCAGAAGCAGATGCGGGCGCTGATTGCACAGCTGCGTCCGGTGGAGCTCGAGGGCAGGAATCTGTTCGAGGCGCTGGAGAAATGGTTTCCGGACTACTGCCGGCAGAACGGGCTCAAAGGGGTCAAGGAGCTGGAGCTGCAGGGTGAGCTGTCGGAGGCGATTGAACACCAGCTGTTCCTGATTATCCAGGAGTCTATGGCTAATATCGTCAAGCATGCCGGCGCGCGTGTAGTCAGCCTGTCTCTGCGTGAAGCCCCGAGGCAGGTCGTACTGAGCATCAGCGATGATGGTCAGGGTTTTGAGCATGTGCAGCACAAGCAGGGATCCTACGGGCTGACCACCATGCGTGAGCGTGCCGAAAAGCTCGGCGGGCAGGTGGAAATCATCAGCCGCAAAGGGGCGGGAACGACGATCCGCGTACATATACCAAAATTTGTTCAAGGCAATCAGGAACAGGAGGAATAGACATGAGTGTCATAAAAGTACTGCTGGTGGATGATCATGACATGGTGCGGATGGGACTCAAAACGTATCTGATGCTGGACCCGTTGTTCGAGGTTGTCGGCGAAGCAGGGAACGGGGCGGAAGCGCTGAACATGCTGCGTGACTGGGGCCAGGAGAAGCTGCCTGATCTGGTGCTCATGGATCTGATGATGCCGGTGATGAACGGAGCCGAAACGACAAGGGCTGTACTGGCCGAATTTCCGGGTCTCAAGATCGTCATCCTGACCAGCTTTCTGGAAGATGATCTGGTGGTTGATGCGATTGAAGCCGGTGCAGTCAGCTACGTACTCAAAACTGTCTCCGCTGAAGAGCTGATTTACGCCCTGCAGGGGGCTTACCGCGGCATGCCGGTCATGACCGGCGATGTGTCGCAGGCTTTAACCCGCGGGATCCGCCAGCGGACGGTTCAGGGCGATTCGTCCGGTCTCACCGAACGTGAGAAGGAGGTGCTGCTTCTTATCGCCGAGGGCAAGACCAACAAGGACATCGGCGAGGAGCTGCATATCAGTATCAAGACGGTTAAGACGCATGTCAGCAACCTGCTGATGAAATGTGAGCTGGATGACCGCACCCAGCTGGCCATTTACGCCCACCGAAAGGGCTGGGCCCAGGGGTAGCAGGAACTTCATATTATTAATCTTAAAACTCCAAAAGAAGTCCCGGTGCAGATAAGCACCGGGACTTTTTGCTTTTTCGGCGTAAATTTCTATCATCTTTTATCTCTGATTAAATTGTTTTTAATGTTCAGTTAAGGTTTAAAGTACAAAATAAGAACAAGAAGAAAACACAATATTCCTTGTCAGACAGACAAGGCACGGGAGGAACGTAAACATGGATAACAACAACAATAATAATTCTAACAACTTTAATCGTGATAACGAACCAGCTAGCAGCACTAATAATAATACCGACAATAGCAGCCAGGCTCAATCAACGGAATCCGGATCATCCTACTACTACTCGTACGGACCTTTTAAATCCATTAACAATGAGGACGCCAATCAGGACAACAGTCAGCATTACAGCCGCCGTGAGCCTGAGCGTGTAGAGGTCACTGCTCCGCAGCCGGTCAAGCAGCTTCCTTACAGCACATCGCTCCGCACCACCGGCTATGATGGTAACGGCGGACGCGGCGGCAGCGGAAACGGTGCGGATGGCGGAAACGGCTGGCAGTACAACAGCAAGCCCAAGAAGCCTATAAAAGCAGTACTGGTCTCCTTCCTGGCCGGTATGGTCGTATTGTCCGGTTCGATGTTTGCGGCAGACCGCGGCAACTGGTTCACCGGTGACCAGGCAACAACAGCATCGGTGGCCAGCACAACGGCTAAATCGGCTGTCGGCAGCGCGAGTGTAACACCTTCTACTTCTACAACCTCGCTGCTTACCGGCACAACGGATGTATCCAATGTGGTTGATGCGGTTGGTCCCGCTGTCGTGAAGATTGAGACGCTGGTGAAAAGCTCCAGCAGAAGCTCATCTTCCAATCCGAATATGAGTGACCCGTTCTCGCAGTTTTTCTTCGGTGACCAGTTCGGGGGCAGCGGTTCCTCCGGAACAGACCGTAACTCGCAGTCGGAGTCAGGCAGTAATTCGGATTCACAGCTCACTCCTTATGGAATCGGAACAGGCTTCATTTATGAATCCTCCGGTTACATTCTGACTAACCAGCACGTTGTTGAAGGTGCAGACGTTATTCAGGTTACGGTTGACGGAACAACCAAGCCATATGAAGCGAAGCTGCTCGGCTCAAGCAAAGACCTGGATCTTGCCGTTCTGAAAATTGAAGGCTCCGACTTCCCTACAGTAGCGCTTGGTGATTCCGACAGCCTCAAGGTCGGCTCCGAGGTAGTAGCGATCGGTAACCCGCAGGGCTTTGATCATACCGTTACAGCCGGTGTACTGAGTGCGAAAGGACGCAGCATCGATATTAACGAAGAAGACGGCAGCGGCACCCGTAATTACAAAAACCTGCTGCAGACCGATGCTTCGATCAATCCGGGGAACTCCGGCGGTCCGCTGCTTAACCTGAACGGTGAAGTAATCGGGATGAACGTAGCAGTCAGCACGGATTCACAGGGGATCGGTTTTGCGATCGCAGTGAATACCATTAAAGAGGTTGTAGACAAACTGGAAGCCAACCAGGAAATCCCTAAGGAGCCGGTTCCATTCATCGGTGCATCGCTGATGACGATTACTGATCAGGTTGCACAGCAGATGGGTACTGACATTACCGAGGGCTCTGTAGTGGCTGAGATTGTATTCAAATCGCCTGCCTACACTGCAGATCTGCGTCCTTACGATATCATTACAGGTGTGAACGGCACAAAGTATGCGACCAGCCAGGAGCTGATCACTTATATTCAATCCCTGAAGGTCGGTGACAAGATTACACTGAATGTTGTCCGTGACGGTAAAACACTGGAACTGCCAGTGACAATCGGCAACAAAAATGATTTTGATACCACCCAAACCCAGCGGCAGTAACCACACCGGACGGTATTGACAGACGGAAGGGGCAACCCTTCCGTTTGTGCTGCTGCTGGACGTGAATCCGTACATTCATGCTACAATAGAGACAAAACGAACTGGACAATGGGGGCTGCCTGATGCGACCGAATATTTTAATTATTGATGATGATGAAAAGATTACTTCCATGCTGCGCCGCGGACTTGCCTTTGAAGGCTATGATGTAAAGACGGCATCCAACGGGGCGGACGGGCTGCGCGCCATTCTGACCAGTGACCCCGATGTGGTTGTTCTGGATGTGATGATGCCCCAGGTAGACGGCTTTGAGGTCTGCCGGCGCATGCGTGAGGGAGGCAGCACCGTTCCGGTGCTGATGCTGACGGCTAAGGATGAGATAGAGCACCGTGTTAAAGGGCTTGATCTGGGAGCGGACGATTATCTTGTCAAGCCGTTTGCGCTGGAGGAGCTGCTGGCCCGTGTGCGTGCGCTGCTGCGACGTAAGAGCGAGCAGGGAGGAACACCCGATCAGACAGTAACTTATGAAGATATCACGCTGGATGTGGATTCACGCGAAGTAACCCGTGCCGGCAAACGTCTGGAGCTGACCGCCAAGGAGTTCGAGCTGCTGCACCTGTTCATGCAGAATCCGAAGCGTGTGCTCTCCCGTGACCTCATTATGGATAAAATCTGGGGTTATGACTACAGCGGGGAATCCAATGTGCTTGAGGTATATATTGCCATGCTGCGCCAGAAGACAGAGGAGCACGGCGGCAAACGGTTAATTCAGACGATCCGGGGAGCCGGTTACATTCTAAGAGGTGACTAACATGTCTATTAAATTGCGGCTGACAGCCTGGTATTCAGGGATTTTGGCCGTTATGCTGCTGGCCTTATCAGCCGCAATTTACGGTTTTGTCTATTTTAATACTTATGGGGATCTGAAAGAACGGCTTATGCGGCAGGCACAGCAGGTAGGCCTCAAAACTGACTTTGACTACAATGATGGAACTCTTAAACAGGTGCTAGGCGGTCCGGCGGGGCAGAGCCTGTTTGCCCAGCTGTATATTTACGATCTGGATAAATTGATTCCAAGCCAGAACATGTCTGAGATCAATCTGCAGTTCAAGGTGCCGGCCAAGGCGGACGCCGCCAGCCAGCAGGGATTCTCGCAGGCCAATTACGGCGGAAATCCGTTTCTGATCTACCAGCAGGCTTTTGATGTAGGCACCTCTAACGGAAATTACCCTGCGGTGCTGCAGGTGGCGGTGTATACGGGTGAACAGCTGTCGCTTCTGAACCGGCTTAAAAATATTCTGCTCGTCGGCTCCTTTGCCACGCTGATTGCCGCGTTTACATTCGGGCTTTTCCTGGCCCGGAAATCTATGAGCCCGATCGGCATGGTCATTGAGGCAGCCAACGGGATTCAGACCGGCAACGATCTCAGCTCACGGATTGAATATAACGGACCTCCGGACGAGATCGGCCGGCTGATTGAGACGGTTAACAGTATGCTTGGGCGGATGGAGGGCTTCTACAGGGAGCTTGAGGATTCCTATGCCACCCAGCGCCGGTTCGTATCGGATGCTTCACACGAATTGCGGACACCGCTTACAACGATCCGGGGTAACATCGACCTGCTGCAGAAGGTCTGGGAGATGGAACCTGAGCAGAGCCGGATGAGTGAAGCCGAAATCCGCCAGCTGTCCATTGAGTCAGTGAAGGATATAGCCGATGAGTCCAAACGGATGAGCCGGCTTGTCGGCGACATGCTCTCGCTGGCACGGGCGGATACCGGCCGCACCTTTGACAAGGAGCCGGTGGCGCTCGAGCCGCTGATGACAGAGGTGGCCCGCAGAGCGTCGTTCCTGCCGCGCCAGTCCGAATGGTCTATCGGCGATCTGAGCCAGATGAACGGTAAATATATTGTCGGCAACAAGGATTATTTGCAGCAGATGCTGTTCATTTTCATTGACAATGCCTTTAAGTATACGCCTTCCGGCGAGGTTACCATGGATGCTGTGTTCTATCAGAATCAGGTGGGCATCCGGATCAAGGACACCGGGATCGGCATGGACAAGGATCAGGTGCCGCACATCTTTGACCGCTTCTACCGGGCGGACGAATCAAGGGGAATGACCGAAGGAATTGGCCTCGGGCTGTCTATCGCCAAATGGATTATCGATGAGCACGGAGGGTCAGTGGAGGTAGTTACCCGACAGGGCGAGGGGACGACCTTTATTATCTGGCTGCCCCTTCTCTTTGCTCCGCCGCTGGAATAGGGTATAATAGACAGGTCCTATTATAGCCGTCATTGACAGCAGAAAGCCGGTGAACATACATGGAAGTCATCAAAATTTCTCCCCGGGGCTATTGCTATGGTGTCGTAGATGCCATGGTGATGGCACGGCAGGCCGCCCAGAACCTCGATCTGCCCCGGCCGATTTATATACTTGGCATGATTGTACATAACAGTCATGTTACGAATTCCTTTGAGGACGATGGAATTATTACCCTTGACGGGCATAACCGTCTGGATATTCTCGATAAGGTCGACAGCGGTACGGTTATCTTTACCGCACACGGTGTTTCTCCTGAAGTGCGCAGGCTGGCCCGCGCCAAAGGGTTGACTACGGTGGATGCTACTTGTCCGGATGTAACGAAGACCCACGATCTCATCAAAGAGAAGGTGGAGGAAGGCTACGAGATTATTTATATCGGCAAAAAAGGCCATCCGGAGCCGGAAGGCGCCGTAGGCATCGCGCCGGAGCATGTCCATCTGATCGAGAAGGAAGAAGAGATCGCAGGCCTGAATGTGCCCTCTTCACGAATCGTCATCACGAACCAGACCACGATGAGCCAGTGGGATATCAAGCATATTATGAAAAAGCTGCTGGAAACCTACCCCGGAGCAGAAGTGCATAATGAGATCTGCATGGCTACTCAGGTGCGCCAGGAGGCTGTGGCTGATCAAGCCGGGCAGTGCGACCTGGTAATCGTCGTCGGTGATCCGCGCAGCAACAATTCCAACCGGCTGGCACAGGTCTCTGAAGAGATTGCCGGTACGCCTGCCCACCGGATTGCAGATGTATCCGAGCTGAATACCGAATGGCTGAAGGGTGTTAACAAGGTAGGAGTAACTTCAGGGGCCTCCACGCCTACCCCGATCACTAAAGAGCTTATTAACTATCTGGAGCAGTACGATCCGGCGAAGCCTGAGACTTGGGAGATCAAGCGTACAGTGAACATGGCGAAGCTGCTGCCGCCGGTCAAGAACAAGACTACGAGCGCTACCTGAGGCTGTTCTGAACTTATTCGTTATCTATTTCACATGCCATAATCAGGCACCTGTTCCTCCGGTTGGAGAGAACGGGTGCTTTTTATGTTGCTTTGTATTCCTTGTTTTTCCATAAAAGTAGTCTTGGCGAATATTGCCATTCTAGTAATTACTGGAATAACCGGCGGTTCCAGCCGGAAAATAAGTTGACGGATACTGTATTATGCGGTAAAATCACTTTAGCGCTTAAAAGCACACACGCGTCGTAGCGTAATAGTATTTTTATTTATTTTAAAATTATAACAGGAATATCCTGACAAAGGGGAGCTATAATATGATCGTTATTACGTCTAATCAGACACCGCAGGAGCAGGTAAATGACATTATTGCCGTTATTGAAAAACAGGGCTTGCAGGTCCATCTGTCGCGCGGTGCAGACCATACGGTAATCGGACTCATCGGCGGTGTTACGCCAAGTCTTGCCGAGCATCTGCGCCAGATGAAGGGTGTGCAGAACGTTGTGAAGATCACCAAATCCTACAAGCTGGCCAGCCGTGACTTCCATCCGGAGGATACCATTATCGATATCCGCGGCGTGAAGATCGGCGGGGAGAATCTTGTGGTTATGGGCGGGCCGTGTGCGGTTGAATCACCTGAGCAGATTGATGAAATCGCCCGGCTGGTCAAGGCCTCCGGCGGCCAGGTGCTGCGCGGCGGCGCATTCAAGCCGCGTACCGGCCCATACAGCTTCCAGGGTGTTGGTGTGGAAGGCCTGACGATGATGGCCGAGGCCGGCAAGAAGCATGGCCTGCTGACCATTACCGAGGTTATGACACCGGAGTATGTGGATATTTGTGCGGAGCATGCGGATATTCTGCAGGTAGGCACACGCAATATGCAGAATTTCGATCTGCTGCGCAAGCTCGGCACCTGCGGCCGCCCTGTGCTGCTTAAACGCGGCTTCAGCGCAACCTATGACGAACTCCTGAACGCGGCCGAGTACATCCTTGCCGGCGGCAACCGTGATGTTATGCTGTGCGAGCGCGGAATCCGAACATTCGAGACTTATACCCGTAATACCCTTGATCTGTCCGCGATTCCGGTGCTCCAGAGCCTGAGCCATCTGCCGGTTATTTCTGACCCGAGCCACGGCACCGGCCGCCGCGAGCTGGTAGAGCCGATGGCCAAAGCCTCTGTTGCCGCCGGGGCTAATGGTCTGATTATTGAAATGCATACAGATCCTGACAATTCCATGACAGGTGACGGGGTTCAGTCCCTGTTCCCGGATCAGTTCGATAAGCTGCTTAGAGATCTGGAGAAACTTGCACCGCTGGTCGGACGCAAATTCTCCGAATCGCTTGAAGCGGCGCCTATTGCCTGATTAACCGGAAGAAACCTGCCACACATGGCCTTCTTTCCTGCAACCAGGCGGGAAAGAGGGCTATTTTATATTTAGGCTGGCATTATGGAATACAATTTGAGGCAAGCTGCGGCTTATTCACGAAAGCGTCAGAATATCTTACATTGTGATCAAAAATACCTGACATAAGCATTGACGATGTTAGGTATGAGTTTTATAATGACGACAGTAAAAAAATAAAAACAAGAACATTTGATACTGAGAGCGGGTTAATGTTCGGAACTTGGGGAGGAATTATTCATGTCGGTTGAAAAAGTGTTGCAGACGATCAAGGAAAACAATATCGAGTGGGTGGATTTTCGCTTTGTAGATTTGGGTGGACGTGCTCATCATATCTCATTGCCAGCATCTGCAGTTGAGGAAGAAACATTTGTAAATGGTGTAGCGTTTGATGGTTCTTCCATCAAAGGATTCCGCGGTATTGAAGAATCGGACATGGTAATGATGCCTGATCCAAGTACTGTATACATTGATCCTTTTACAGCTCACCCGACGCTGAATATCATGTGTGACATCTTCACTCCTGACGGCGAACGTTATGAGCGCGACCCGCGTGGTATCGCAGTAAAAGCTGAAGAGTTCCTGCAGGCAAGCGGTGTAGGTACAGCAGCATTCTTCGCACCTGAGTCCGAGTTTTTCATCTTTGACGATGTTCGTTACGAAACTACAATGCACAGCTCTTCCTTCTCCGTAGATTCCGAAGAAGCAGCATGGAACACGAACCGCAAGGAAGAAGGCGGCAACCTGGGCTTCAAGGTTGGCGTTAAAGGCGGATATGTTCCGGTAGCACCAGTGGATTCCCAACAGGATATTCGCAGTGAAATGTGCCGTTTGCTCGGCGAAGCAGGTCTTGAAATTGAACGTCACCACCATGAAGTGGCGACTGCGGGACAAGCGGAAATCAACTTCCGTTTCGATACCCTGAAGAAAACAGCTGACAATCTACTGACTTACAAATATATTGTGCAGAACACTGCACGCCAGTACGGCAAGGTTGCAACCTTCATGCCAAAACCGCTGTTCGGTGACAATGGTAGCGGGATGCACGTTCACCAGTCGATCTTCAACGGCAGCGAGCCTTTGTTCTACGAAAAAGGTGCTTATGCCAACCTGAGTGAAATGGCTCTGCACTACATCGGCGGTATCCTGTATCATGCTCCAGCACTGATCGCGCTGACTAACCCAAGCACCAACTCGTTCAAACGTTTGGTACCTGGTTATGAAGCACCGGTTAACCTGGTATATTCCAAAGGTAACCGTTCCGCTGCTGTCCGTATTCCGGTAGCTGCTGTAACACCTAAGGGCTGTCGTATTGAATTCCGTACACCTGACTCCACTGCTAACCCTTACCTGGCATTCTCGGCTATGCTGATGGCTGGTCTGGACGGAATCAAGAAAAAGATCAACCCTGAAGAAATGGGTTACGGTCCGCTGGACAAGAACATCTACGAATTGTCCGATGCCGACAAAGAAAAAATCCGCAGCGTACCAGGCAGCCTGAACGAAGCGCTTGACGCTCTGGAAGCTGACTATGAGTTCCTTACAGAAGGCGGCGTATTCACTAAGGACTTCATCGATAACTACATCGCTCTGAAACGCGGTGAAGCACAAGAGGTTGCCATTCGCGTTCATCCGCACGAATATGCCCTATACTTCGACGTATAGGATCGGAATAATAAATATTTTAGCTTTGCTCAGAAGCCTCCGGGGAGACCCGGAGGCTTTTTTGTGACCTTTTTGGAGACTGACTGTATGGTTTGAATTGTCAGAAAACATAAATCAACGAAAATTTTCGTAAAAATGTCCGATAATTAAGAATATTCTATTATAAATAGAAAAGAATGCGTTTACTAAAATGAGATTTAGTATGATTTGAGATACCTTCCGGACAAAATTTTAGTTCTATGTGATTCTTCATTTCATGATTTATCCGCATTTTCGGCAGTATTTTCGGATGATTCCTGGTTACTGCAGGAGTGTCAATTGCAGATGAGGAAGGGAAAAAACCTTGATAATTTAACATTTAAGGCGAGGATTTAATTAACTCTGAACTATATACAGCAGTTCATCCAAAAATACCTTTACAACATTTGTTAACGGTGCCATAATAAATTCGAAAACGGTTTCGTAAATAGATCTGGAAGGATGAATACTTTGGCACATAAAAAAAGTGCAGGCTGGCAGTTCACCGGGCAGAATGGGGAGTTCAGTCTGGAGCAGCCTGACCGGAGCAGTTTCTTGTATTTTCCGCTGGTTAATGAAGGGGGCATGATGTCCTCCGTCACTCCGCAGCTTCATGGCCAGGTAACCTCGGGACATAATACCTTTCTGACACCGCCGCTCTCTGTGGAGGATCTGCACAATTCGCGGGCATCCCGCAATTTCTGGGTTTATATCGACGGCAAGGGAGCCTGGTCGGCAGCCGGGAATTCAGCCCGCCAGCATGCGGAGGCTTATTCGGAGACTACAGACGATGCTCTGCTGGAAGCGGGGCTGCTGTGGCACAAGGTTACACGGGAGAACCGGCAGCTGGGCATCAAAGCGGAAGTGACCAGCGTCGTTCCCGGCGGGAGTGATAAGGTTGAGCTGATGAAGGTGGTGCTTACGAATACGGGAACAGGGGAAATATGGATTACGCCCACTGCGGCCATCCCGCTGTATGCACGTTCGGCAGATGATCTGCGGGATCACCGGCATGTCACTTCACTGCTGAACCGGATCTATACCTTGGACTATGGCGTTGAGGTTCAGCCCGCATTGTCTTTTGATGAACGCGGACATCGGGTTAATCATACGTCCTATGGTGTTTTTGGCGCGGAAGAGGACGGTGCTCTGCCTGTTGGTTTCTTTCCTGTTCAGGAAGAGTTTATTGGTGAAGGCGGCAGCCTGGACTGGCCTGAAGCGGTAGTATGGAATGCGGAGCCGCAGCCCGGCCGGGGCGGAGCTCTGCATAGCGAGGGTTATGAAGCACTGGGAGGAATAAGATTCGCTTCAGTTGCGCTGCAGCCGGGCCAGAGCCGTTCGTATGTAGTGGTGATGGCAATAGGCAATGACCGGATTGATATGGAAGAACTGATGGGGAAATACGGTTCTGCAGCGGCTTTTGATGCCGAGCTTACGGCTAATAAGCAGTTCTGGGCGGACAAAGTGAACACAGTGTCTTTCCATACGGGGGATGACCGCGCTGACCAGTGGATGAAATGGGTTACCTTGCAGCCGGTGCTGCGCAGGCTGTACGGGAACTCATTTCTGCCCTACCATGATTACGGCCGCGGCGGCCGGGGCTGGCGTGATTTATGGCAGGATTGCCTGGCCCTGCTGATCATGGAACCGGAGGATGTGCGCAGCCTGCTGCTGAATAATTATGCGGGTGTGAGAATAGACGGCAGCAATGCAACCATCATCGGCCAGCACCCCGGAGAGTTCATTGCCGACCGGAATAACATCCCGCGCGTATGGATGGACCATGGGGCGTGGCCGTTTATGACAACCCTGCTGTATTTGAATCAAAGCGGTGATCTCGATTTTCTGCTCCAGGAGCAGACGTACTTCCGGGATTCCTTCATGAGCCGCTGCCGTGAACGCGACAGCTCCTGGGAGCCTGCTGCAGGCAGCAGCCTGCGCACCAGTGCAGGAGAGGTCTATACCGGTACGATCCTGGAGCATATCCTGCTGCAGAATCTGGTTCCGTTCTTCAATGTAGGTGAGCATAATAACATTCTGCTGGAGGGTGCAGACTGGAATGACGGGCTGGATATGGCGGCCCAGCGGGGAGAAAGTGTTACCTTCACCGCCTTCTACGGCGATAACCTTTATGAGCTGTCCGAGCTGCTGCGCACATTGCAGGACCGAACCGGAAGCGGCACACTGGAGCTGGCGGAAGAAATGCTGCTGCTGCTGGACTCCTTGGGCGAGAGTGTCGATTATGCATCTGTATCCGCCAAGCAGGAACGGCTGAACCGCTATTATGCTGCTGCGCCGAACCGGGTGAGCGGCATCCGGGCAGAGCTGGAGCTTGGACGGGTGGCGGATGACCTGGCCCGCAAGGCAGAGTGGATCTTCAGCCACCTGCGCAGTAATGAATGGGTGGAAAGTATTCACGGCGGCGGCTGGTTTAACGGCTACTACAATAATGACGGTGAACGGGTAGAAGGAGAGGGGGACGGAGGTGTCCGGATGACGCTTACCGGACAGGTGTTTCCGCTTCTCGGCCGCGCAGCAGCCCCTGAGCAGATTCCGCATATGATCGCATCCGTAGAAAGAAACCTGTTCGATGCCAGAATCGGCTACCGGCTGAATTCGGACTTCGGCGGCATCCAGCAAAATCTGGGCCGTGCCTTCGGGTTTGCTTTTGGCCATAAAGAGAACGGGGCGATGTTCAGCCATATGACTGTAATGTACGGAAATGCGCTGTATAAACGCGGTTACGTCCGTGAAGGATACAAGGTGCTTGATTCGTTGTACAGCCTGAGCGTGAATTTTGAGCTGAGCAGGATGTACCCGGGGATTCCGGAATATATCAATGAAAAAGGCAGAGGGATGTATACGTATCTGACCGGCTCGGCCAGCTGGCTGCTGCTGACGATGGTGACAGAGGTATTCGGCGTTAAAGGACATCTGGGTGATCTGCTGCTTGCACCGAAGCTGGTCAAGGAGCAGTTTGATGCACAGGGCAGGGCGTCGGTTAAGACTCTGTTTGCCGGACGTGAGCTGGAGGTCGCCTACACGTCCACAGGAAGCGCTGAGTATGGAGAGTACCAAATACACGGAGTTACTCTAAACGGCGCTGTGGTGACGCTTCAGCGCGTCTCAGAGGGTGTGCTGATTCCGCGTGCGGTGCTGCAGGGATTGCCGGAAGGACAGGTTCATGAACTGAAGGTTGAACTTGCCTGAGCAATAGATAAATAATGAGAAGTGCCTGCGCTGCCTCTTAAGGTGCTGCAGGCTCTTTTTTGATAGACTCTGAACAAGCGGTTATTCTGAAAGGATGGATGAGAATGGCACACCAGCTCTCAAATGGAATTTTGACTGTGGATATTGCAGAGCCCGGCGATTACAGCGGCACCAGATTTGACTGGACCGGTTTTATTACCCAGGTCACACTGGAGGAAGGGAAGCATACCTTTTGTGTTCCGGAGAGTCTGCAGGCAGGAAAAGGCAGCGGGGGGATCGGGCTTTGCAACGAATTCGGCATCTCCCGGGCAATCGGCTACACGGAAGCGGCCGCCGGGGAGTGGTTTCCGAAGCCGGGTGTTGGGCTGCTGCAGAAGACGGATGATGCTGCTTATGATTTTATGGCTGCGTACCCGCTCATCCCCGCTGAGATAAAGACGGAAAGCAGCCGGCATGAAATAGTATATATGGTGAAGTCTGAGGAGTGCAGGGGGTACAGTATGCTTTTTAGCAAACGGATCTCTCTTCACGGGGACAGGCTCACCATTGATTATTCACTGGAAAATACCGGGGTAAAGCCGCTGCATACGGAAGAGTATATTCATAACTTCGTTGGAATCAATGATGCTCCTGCCGGGAAAGACTATGAGCTGAGACTACCTGCAGAAGCCGGTGTGCATGAACCGGAATCCTCGTATACCTCCGGGCTGCTGCATGTGTCGGGAAACCTTGTAAGCTGGACTGCTGTGCCTGACCGTCCGTTCTACTGCCGGCTGAGCGGCTGGGAGAAGGAGGATGCGGATTGGTACTGGGAGCTGGTTCACAAGCCGAGCGGAGCAGGCATGCGTGAGAGCGGAAGCTTCCGTCCGGAGCGTATGGCTCTCTGGGGGGAACGGCATGTGATTTCTCCTGAGGTTTTTGCGGACATCAGCATTTTACCGCGTCACAGCAGGGATTGGAGCCGCAGCTATCAGTTTTTCACGTTCTGAGGCCAGGCGATCTTACGCTACATGTGAATAATTATACTTGCTGGCGTGTTGGAATGCTGCTATCATAGCGATATCCATATTCGTAGGAGAGAAAGGATGGGGGCAATTTTGAGCAAGAGAGCATACAATTTCAATGCAGGACCGGCGGCGCTGCCGCTTGAAGTACTCGAACGCGCACAGGCGGAGTTTGTTGAATTCCGGGAGAGCGGAATGTCCATTATGGAGATGTCGCACCGCGGGGCAATATACGAATCCGTGCATAATGAAGCGCAGGAGCGTCTGCTTTCCCTGCTCGGCAATCCTGAGGGCTACAAAGTATTATTTGTGCAGGGCGGAGCCAGCACGCAGTTCGCCATGATCCCGATGAACCTCATCTCCAGCGGACAAGTCGGCAGCTATGTAATGACAGGAAGCTGGGCGGACAAGGCACTCAAGGAAGCGAAGCTGGTAGGAGAAGCGCATGTTGCCGCATCCTCCGAGGACAAGAAGTTCCTGGCTATTCCGGAGCTTAGCAGTATCAAGCCTGCTGACAATGCAGCTTACCTGCATATTACCTCCAATGAGACCATTGAAGGGACGCAATATGCGGAATATCCGGATACAGGCTCTCTTCCGCTGATTGCAGATATGTCCAGTGATATTCTGAGCCGTTCCTTTGATGTCAGCAAATTCGGGCTGATCTACGCCGGCGCGCAGAAGAATCTTGGACCTTCCGGGGTGACTGTGGTAATTGCCAAAGAAGAGCTTATTGCCAAATCACCTGCGAACATCCCGACGATCCTGCGTTATGATACACATTACAAGAACAACTCTCTTTACAATACACCGCCATCCTTTTCTGTATATATGGTCAATGAAGTGTTAAAATGGATTGAGGAGCAGGGCGGGCTTGCCGGCATCGAATCCAAAAACCGTGATAAATCCGGTCTGCTGTACGATCATATCGACGGCAGCGACGGCTTCTACCGCGGAGTAGCAGAGGCAGGCAGCCGTTCCATTATGAACGTCACCTTCCGGATGCAGTCCGAGGAGCTGGAGAAACAGTTCGTCAAGGCTGCCGAGCAGGAAGGCTTCATCGGCCTCAAGGGACACCGCAGCGTCGGAGGCTTGCGTGCTTCCATCTATAACGCTGTTCCTTATGAGAGCGTTAAGGCGCTTGCTGATTTCATGAAGCATTTCCGGCAAACTCAAGGCTAATGATTCAAATTTCCGGACCTTCCGCTGCTTAGGCGGAAGGTCTTCTGCTTGCCTTTGAACGGTCCGTCTGTCATCCTAGAGCTGTATGTTTACTTACAACACAGGGCTATTGAAGCCTACAGAGAGGAAGTTTACCTAAATGGCATTACACATTGTGCTGGTTGAACCGGAAATACCGGCGAACACCGGCAATATTGCCCGTACCTGTGCGGCTACCGGCACCCATCTTCATCTGGTCCGGCCGCTGGGCTTCCGCACCGACGATGCGACGCTGAAGCGGGCGGGGCTGGATTACTGGCATGCTGTCACCATTGAATATCATGATTCGTTTGCCGAGGTCCTGGAGAAATACAGCGAAGGACGTTTTTTCTACGCTACGACTAAGGCTGAGAAGCGGTATACAGACTTTGCCTTCCGGGACGGTGATTTCTTTGTTTTCGGCAAAGAAACCAAAGGGCTGTCGCCAGAGATACTGGAAGCAGGGAAGGAAACAGCGATGCGTATGCCGATGGGCCAGGCGGTCAGATCGCTGAATTTATCCAATTCGGCAGCGATTATTGTCTATGAAGCACTGCGTCAGCTGGATTTTCCGGAACTTTTTTAAAAGTAGACATGATTTTTTGTTTTTTTCAGCAGGATTCGACAATATGAATAACGAAATAGAAGAATACTGCCGAAAAAAGTAGTAACTACTAATTTAATAGTTGAACAGGAGAGGTGTACGTAAGATATGAAACCTGCTGGCGTAGTTCGTAAAGTAGATCAGCTGGGTAGAATTGTTCTGCCTAAGTCTCTGCGTAAAAGGTACCAAATGAATGAAGGAGACCCGGTAGAAATTCTTGTGCAGGGCGACCACATCATTTTGGAGCGCTACCGTCCCAAATGTGTGTTCTGCGGATCCATGGAAGGCGTAAGCGAGTATAAAGAACGTTACATCTGTGCAGAATGTCTTTCAGAAATGACCCAATTGCCGAGACATGCTTAAGTCCTGTCCCTTTTCTCCCGGAGAAGGCGGCAAGTAACATTCCTACATAGTTCTGGTACTGCGCATCCACAGCGGGCCAACACTGAAAAAAAACGCCGCACACTGTGCGGCGTTTTTTCGGATTCGAAGCAGTGTGTACCGTATGGGACACGGCGGTCAACTACAAACCTTTGGTCTTATCGTCGTTGTAAGCAGCGGTTAGTATACCGGTCAGAAAAAGCAGGAGTACGAGGGTGACAATCCAAAAGGTTAAGGAGAACGACATACTGGACACCTCCGTAAAGGATTGTAAACGTTACCTTCATTATAACCTGCTGCGGTCATAAATTAAAAGCGGAAAAGTGAGAAAAGACATTGACAGGATATCGCATTGAATAGATGAAAGCTTGCAATAGAAATGATGCTACTTGAAAAACAGGAAATTGGTCGGCACCTGCCGGAGAACTCCGTCAGACGGCTTGTTGATGACTTTGCCCCGGAATATCAGTGAGGATGAGCCTCCGCCGTCCAGATTATAGGCATCAACTACACCCATGCGCCACAGCTTGCTCTGTAATTCCGTCAGAGTTGCCCCGGAATTGCCGCTCTCGTTATAACCATCGGCAACCAGCACAAGCAGCTGATCATCTTTATATTTGCCGATTATGGTACGAGGGGCACGTTTGGGGCTTATCTGCCATTTCAAAGGAATGGGCTGCAGCATGCCGTTCTTGATCAGTACAGGCACAAAGGTTGCGCCAAATGCCGGTTCAAGCTGGTCGAGCTGTGCCCTGCTGCTGAATTTGCCGCCGATCAGCTTGCCGGCTTTGCTGAGGCCGACGAAGCTGAGATCCTTATAGGTTGGTTCAAAGCCGTACAGATAGCTGCCGTTCGCAATGGTCGTGGACAATGGATACCGCTTGCCGTTCTGGTCGGCAAAGCCGCCGGCGTTGATGCCGGCAACCGCGCCATAACGGTTTGCGGCCTGCATGGTTGTTTCTGCCTGGCCGGTGCCGTCGCCGGCCAGGCTCATTTTCATCGCTGCAGCATCCTTCAGCCTGATTTTTAAGGCATATGCTTTATAGTTGCCGGGGTTCAGCCGGTATAATTCAATGGTAATCCGGTCACTGCTGATGACATCCGCGGGAACGCCGAGCCTTGCCGTGATCCGTCTGTTATAGATCAGCTCCGGGCGGGACACCTGGGCTGCAGCTGTGGTGACCAGCGAATTCATCGCATTCGTGGTCTGGTTATACAGTGTGGCAGTGGCCCCTATCGCATCAATGGTGTGCGATGCGGCATTCTGGGCCTGCAGCAAATCCTGCTTCAGCTGAGCCGTCTGTTCAAGCGGTCCGGGAGCGGCAGCAAACTGGCTCGTATCCAGATCCAGTGTCAGCTTGGGCTGATATGCCCAAAGGGCAATCAGGAGTCCGATAAAAGGCGCCGTCAGAAGCATGAAGAAACGGTTGACTCTTTTGACAGGGGTCATCATTTTAACAGATCCATCTCTTTCTTGAGTGCATCCAGCTGCTTCTTGACCTCATTTAGCTGGGTGTAAAGCTTATTGCTGTTGTCGGTCTTATTGCTTGCGTTATCTTTGGTAAACGTCAGCAGTTCATTAAAGGTCTGCACCGTGTTCTGCAGCTCCTTCACTTCTTCGGAGAGGGCGGCGATCCGCGCCTCGTAATCGGTTTGCAAAACGGTAAGCTGCTGCCGGCTCTGATTACCGAGCTCAGCCAGCACCTGCTGCTTCAGATGGTTGGTGTAGCTGTAGACGGCATATGCACCTACTCCAATCATCACAATCCAGAACAGTAAAAACCATTTTACGGAAGGGCCTTTTCTCACTGCAGTACGCCGCGAGTGTACAGGGGTCGATTCCGCTAGCGGTTGCATTTCAACATCACCTCAAGCACTTTTTTTCAAGTCCTCATTCTATCAGACTTTTACAAGTTTCGCAAAAGTGAAAGAGCCTAAATGCAAAGGAGAAAAAGTATTTGCATCCTATTAAAGTACTGCGATACAATTTCTATAGATTGGAATATCTGAGGGGCGTATTCAAGGAAAAAGAAGGAAAAACTATACATATATCGTCAACCATCCTTGCTTGCGTATCAGCAAAACACGCTTAGAGCGCTTTCCACTCGGAGTAAATATATAGACAGCAGGAGGTCTGGGGGATTAATGATGAAGGTTTGGCGGGTGGTCATCGTGGGATGTCATCCCACAAGTATGCTGGGGACTAAACTGATTTTGGAGGAAGGAGGAGAGCTTGCTGTTCTGGCCATGCACAACAGCTGGAGCGAAGGCATGTACAGTGTGAAGGAGCTTCAGCCCGATCTGGTGCTGGCGGATTATCAGATGCCGGAAGGCAATGTGGAGAATGTGCTGCCGGAGCTGAAGAGCAGCTGTGAGGAAGCACATTTTATTATTATGACAGAGGAAGAAGACAGCGAACTGTTTCAGCCTCTGCTTGAGCTGGGGGCCAGCGGAGTGCTGTCCAAGGGGGCATCATCCCGGCAGCTGCTTTTGATGATCGGTGGACTGCGTGAAGGCTTTTTGTCACTTCCGCTGACCTGGATACAAAAGGGATACCGGCCTGTAACCTCATCGCGCGGGCTGGATAGTGTAATGCAGCTGACGCAAACGGAGATGTTTATCATGGAGAGGATTGTGCAGGGAATCACTTACGACAAAATTGCCCTTGAAATCGAAGTGAGCCGCCGTTCTATTGATAATTATCTGCGAAAGATTTATGTGAAGCTGGATGTATCGACGAGAGCCCAGGCTATTGAAAAATTCGCGCTTTTCTCAAGGCAGAACAAGCAAATCTACGCGTAAGCCGGCATTGGCGACATATTACCGGTAAGGCGGGAATATTCTTGGTACCAGGGAAGGGGGAACAATATGAAGTATGAGTTTTCTGCCCGTGCGCATACGCTGGTTTCTTCACCGCAGCTCAGCATCCGTACCCAGACGCGGCGCGGTACATTAATCTCTCTGGCAGAAGAGCTGCCGGCAGAAGAATTGTTCCCGTTATCACTGCTTGCAGAAGCAGCTTCGACAGTAATCACGGCTGATGCGGGCGCACTGCAGTACGGTGATCCCGAGGGCTATGCGCCGCTGCGTGAGTGGCTGACCGGTGACTGGCTGAAGGGAAAAGGTGTGAACACTGCGGAAGGCGGGGTTCTTCTGACAACGGGAAGTCAACAAGCGATCGATTTGCTCTCCCGGGTCTATATTGATCCAGGTGACCGGGTGCTGGTTGAAAATCCGACTTCTCCGGGGATATTGCAGGCGCTCCGGATGCAGGGGGCGGTTATTATACCTGTCCAGGGAGACTGCAACGGGCTGCTCCCGGATCATTTGCGCGCCCAGATTCATCAGCACCGTCCCAAGATGCTGTTTGCAACGCCAAGCTATACCAATCCGAGCGGTATTCTATGGAGCCTGGAGCGGCGCAAGGAGGTACTTGAGCTATGTACTGCTCATAACCTGCTTATCGTCGAGGATGATTCCTATGGGGATCTGCATTTCAAGCGTTCCGGTAGCGCATCTCCGGTTGCGAATTACCCATCGCTTTACGCGCTGGAGAATGTCAGCATAGGCGGGCACGTACTCTACATAGGTTCGTTCAGCAAGACGGTCGCGCCTGCCCTGCGGACGGGCTGGGCTGCAGGCAGCCGTGAGCTGATCTCGATGATGGCTGCCGCGAAGCAGATGGCGGACTGGCAGTCCAGCTCGCTGAATCAGCGGCTGCTGCATTATCTGCTGGATGTAACAGCTTTTAATCTTCGGGAGCACATTGCTGTCCTGAACCGGGAATACAGTACCCGGCTGAAGCTGATGACTGAGCTGCTGAAGCGTCCGGCCTGGAAGAACAGTGAATATGACCTGCCGGAGGGCGGCATGTTTCTGTGGGTCTCTCTACCGGAAGGGCTGGACGCGATGATGCTGCTGAAGGTTGCACTGGCCAAAGGAGTCGCGTTTCTTCCCGGCCAGCTCTGCAGCGTAAACGGCGGCGGCAACCGCATCCGCCTTAACTTCAGCCATCCCGGCCGGGATGAGCTGCTGCTCGGCATGAACCTGATGAGCGAGGCTGTGACTGAGTTTACGGCCCGGAGCTGAGGGGCGGAAGAAGCTAACCTCGGCCGGCAAGTCGCAGGCCAAAGGGTAATCGAATAGCAGATAGGCAAGCTCCGCTGTAGGGGGCTTGCTTTTTTTTGTCCGGGAGAAGAGCAGGATCTGAATGGGGAAAGCAGTGTGAATTAAAGGGAACGAGAGCTGGAAAGTTACTGCAATGAAGATGCACAAGGAAACCATCAAATGTGTAAATTCGGTGACGGTGCAGGGGTTTTATGGAAAAGGCTGGTCTAACGGTCAGAAGCTGATGAGGCTTGGTGCAGGCTCAAACAGAAAGGAAGGCAGAAAGAGGATGGCTGTGGAGAACATACTGGAATGCAGTGGCCTTAGCAAAAGCTATGGCCGCAAAACGGCCCTTAACGGGCTGGAGCTGAAGATTCAGCGGGGAAAAATTGTCGGGCTGCTGGGAAGGAACGGGGCAGGGAAAACAACCCTGATGAAGCTGATCGTCTCACTGCTCCGCCATTACGAAGGCACTCTGCTGGTAGACGGGAAGAGGCCCGGTGTAGAGACGAAGAAGATCGTATCCTACCTGCCCGACCACGAGTTTCTATATCCGTGGATGACGGTGGAGGAGAGTGTCTCGTTCTTCGGACATGCGTTTGCTGATTTCAGGCAGGATAGAGCCCGTGAGATGATCGGGTCACTTGGCCTGAATGTGAAAGACAAGGTGAAGTCGCTGTCAAAAGGAATGAAGGAGCAGCTGAGTCTCTCGCTTGCTTTTGCCAGGGAGGCCAGGCTCTATGTGCTGGATGAGCCGCTTGCAGCAGTGGACCCCTCCACCCGGGATAAAATCATGACGATTATCCTCGACCATTTTACCGGGGACAGCACCATTCTGGTCAGCACGCATCTGATTCAGGGAGTGGAGCCGCTGTTTACCGATATTGCCATTGTGGATGAGGGCAGGGTGCAGCTGCAGGGGAGTGTCGCGGATATAAAGCGGGAGTATGGCATGTCTTTGGAGGATGTTTTTAAACAAATTGTGAAGTAAAGGGAGTTACGATATGATACTTGTCCATCAGTTTAAGCTCGAATGCAGGAAGCATCTGGCGGTGTTTGGCTCACTTGCTGGTCTGAGTATGCTGATCAATCTGTATTTTCTGTTCAGTACGCAGCAGGATCTGGCCTTTCTGGCGCTGACTGCGAATATGGTAATCGGTCTGCTTGTTCCGCTGTATATCTACACAGACCTGTATAAGGAATTTTTCACCGGCGTTATGCCTGTTAATCACCTGCTGCCGGTCAGGACCTCCTCCTTGTTCGCTGTAAAATCAGCCGTGTTCATCCTTGGCAGCATGGCGGTATGGTCAACCACACTGCTGGAGGTGTTCCTGAATCCGTCCGGCCTGTATCAGATGCGTATAGAGCCGTCCTCGAGTCCTGCACTCGGTATCCTTTATCTGGTGCTGTCCAAGCTGCTCAGTCTGCCTGCGGGTCTCGCTCTGATCGGACTGGCACTGGCTGCCGGCAAAAGATTCCGTAAACCGCAGCTTAGCCACCTTTGCATTGTGACAGTGCTGGCCGGAGTGGTGGCTGTCCAGTTTGCAGGGGCTGTACAGGGGAGCTGGCACTGGAGCATCGGCACGTCATCGGTGGATTCCTTTAAGCTGTACGCCAACCTGCTGAGTGTGACCCCGGTCACCCGGGTCCGGGCGGCAGATATTAACGACACCATTAACTGGCTGACGGTCGCCAGCAATGTGCTGGTCATGCTGCTGGCCGGCAGCGCCGCAGCCCTGCTGCTGAACGGGCGGAGCTATGAGCTGTGAATAGCGGGCCGGGCGGGTGGATGCGGTTATAGCTAATTAGTTGGGGGCACCCCGCCGGAGTGACTTGGACCGGATTGTCATCAGGCTGAGGGATTTAAAAGCTGAATCAGGGATGGGCCTAAGCTAAATCAAGACTAAGTGGAAATTTGCCATCTATTTCTGAGGAAACTATGAGGAAAGCGGAACTAAGTGGAAAAACGCCATTTAATGATTCGATTTTCCCCTCCAAAGAGGGATATAGGCAAAAATAGATGCCGATTTTCCAACTAATCATAACAAATGGCGCAAATCGCTCAAATGAAGTGGCAAAAATCCAACTAGATGCCGAGGGCTCTTCTCCCAATTGATTAAAAAACCTGCGGAAGCATACGGTAGGCGCAGCAGCAGAAGCGTGGGACCTGCGCCGCCGCGGGAAGCATGCAGCCAGGGGCAGCGCAAGTGACGCCTGTGTAGCTGCAGCACCGCCGCAGCACCGCCGCAGTACTACACCTTGCCCGCGCTGATCTCGGCGATCGCGGCGTATTCCACCAGCGCGGCCGTGCCGGCTGGCGTGAGCTGGTACCGCCCGCGGTTCACCCGTGTGAACCAGCGGTAGTAATTGCGCTGCAGAATCGCTGCAGCGCCAGGCACCCCGCTCCGCCTGCGCAGCTCGGCGGGCGTAATCCCTTCCCGGCCGGGCGCAGCGGCCGGGTCAACGGCAGGCGCGCGGCTCCGCCCGGCGCGCCCCGAAACGAGGCCGAGCGCAGCGTCGGCCTCAGCGGCCTGCAGCGCGAGTGCCACGCGCAGCGCCTTCTCGCGGTAGGCAGTCACGAGCTTGACGCGCGTGCTGCCGCCGGTGTTGTAGTCCCCGCTGCGCTCGCGGAACTCGAGAAGCAGCTTCTCGCGCCGCCGTGCGCCGCTGCGCACCTGAGGCGGCGCGTCGCCCGGCTCCGCGAGCACCTCGACGAGCGGAGCCTTCGTCTTGTAGAAGACGACGGTGATCAGCCCGAGGCCGAGCCGGCGGCACAGCCCGGTGAGCTCGCCCCAGCGCTGGTTCACCGCCCCTCTTTTGTCGCGGACACGCTCCACGGCGAGGTAGACGTTGGGGCTGAGACGCAGACGTTCAACCCCCTGCAGCAGCAGGGCAAGGTTGAACGTTTTTTTCATCTCCACGATCAGCGGCTGCTCCTCGCCGTCCCGCAGGCCGACCAGATCGCAGGTCCGCACCTCCCCCTTGATCGAGTAGCCATACCGCTCAAAGTAAGCCTTAAGAGGAGCATACAGCTCCGTTTCATGCTTGATTGCCATCGTAGTCACTCCTGTGCACTTTACAGATCTATTGATTGCTTAATGTTTTGAACACCCTGCAGCTCCCGGAGTTCCCTCCGTTCCCTTTTCCCTGGATCCAATCACCAGGTAGTTAACGTTATATGTGAAGTTCTATGATTCATAATGATTCTCTATTATAGCACAGCAAAAAAGAGGTCAACTATTCCGGGCTCCCCGCATAGGTATGTAATACACTTTTAAAGCCAATCGAGCAAGTAGGAGCGCAAGAGGAGGCAGCGAGCAATGGACATTTTTGAGCGTATAGCTTCGTATCGGGCTGAGAATGACCGTTTGGCGTGGAGCGGCACCTTTAAGGACTATATAGGACTGCTGAGAAAAGACCCCTCTCCCGCTAAGACGGCTCACTCCAGAGTATACGACATGATCAAATCACATGGCGTAGAGGACATCAATGGACGCAAGCGGTATAAGTTTTTTGAGCAGGAAATCTTTGGGCTTGACCGTGCGGTGGAGAAGCTGGTGGAGGAGTATTTCCATTCCGCTGCCCGCCGGCTCGACGTCCGCAAACGGATTCTGCTGTTGATGGGGCCGGTCAGCGGCGGTAAATCGACTCTGGTTACACTGTTAAAACGGGGCCTGGAGCAGTATTCGCGTACCGATGCCGGCGCCGTATACGCGATTGAAGGCTGCCCGATGCATGAGGAACCGCTGCACCTGATTCCGCTCGAGCTTCGACCGGAGATTGAAAGGGAGCTCGGGGTGCGCATCGAAGGTAATTTGTGCCCGTCCTGCCAGATGCGGCTGAGAAATGATTACCACGGCGATATTGAACAGGTCAAGGTCACCCGCGTTATTTTATCGGAAGAGGAACGTGTCGGCATCGGAACCTTTAGCCCCTCTGATCCCAAGTCCCAGGATATTGCCGATCTTACCGGCAGCATCGACTTCTCGACGATCACGGAATACGGCTCGGAATCCGATCCGCGCGCTTACCGGTTCGACGGGGAGCTGAACAAGGCCAACCGCGGCCTGATGGAGTTCCAGGAAATGCTGAAATGCGACGAGAAGTTCCTGTGGAACCTGCTGTCCCTGACCCAGGAAGGAAATTTCAAGGCCGGGCGCTTCGCGCTGATCAGTGCAGATGAGCTCATTGTGGCCCACACCAACGAAACGGAGTACAAATCTTTTATCTCCAATAAAAAGAACGAGGCGCTGCAGTCCCGCATGATCGTTATGCCGGTGCCGTACAACCTGAGAGTATCGGAAGAGGAGAAGATCTACGCCAAGCTGATCGGCCAGAGCGACATGAAGCATGTGCATATTGCGCCGCATGCCCTGCGGGCAGCAGCGATTTTCTCCATCCTGACCCGGCTCAAGGAGAGCAAGAAGCAGGGGATGGACCTGATCAAAAAGCTGCGGATGTACGACGGCGAAGAGGTCGAGGGCTACAAGGAAGCCGATCTCAAGGAGATGCAGACCGAATATCTGGATGAGGGCATGTCCGGCATCGATCCGCGGTATGTCATTAACCGGATTTCCAGCGCCCTGATCAAGGGTGATCTGCAGTGCATGAATGCGCTGGATGTGCTGCGGGCGATCAAGGACGGACTGGATTCCCACCCCTCGATTACAAAAGAGGAACGCGAGCGTTACCTGAACTTCATTTCCATTGCCCGCAAGGAATACGATATACTTGCCAAAAGCGAAGTGCAGAAGGCATTTGTCTACTCATTTGAAGAGTCGGCCAAAACACTGTTCGAGAATTATCTCGACAACATCGAAGCCTACTGCAACTGGACCAAAATCCGTGATCCGCTTACAGATGAAGAGATGGAGCCGGATGAGCGGCTGATGCGCTCGATTGAAGAGCAGATCGGCATCTCGGAGAATGCCAAAAAAGCCTTCCGCGAAGAGATCCTGATCCGCATCTCGGCCTATTCCCGCAAGGGCAAAAAGTTCGAATACAACAATCATGACCGGCTGCGCGAAGCGATTGAGAAGAAGCTGTTTGCCGATCTGAAGGATATCGTGAAGATCACCACCTCGTCCAAAACGCCGGATGAAAGCCAGCTGAAGCGGATCAATGAGGTGTCCAGACGCCTGATCGAGGAGCACAACTACTGCCCGATCTGCGCTAATGAGCTGCTGAAATATGTCGGAAGCCTGCTGAACCGGTAAGCTTGCGGCTGTGCAGCAGGCCAGGGGCCGGCTATATGTGTTAAAGAGAAGAGCTGCTGCAGTTTTAAAAAAAGGCAATTGAAAAGGCAAGCTTCCGGGTTCCGGCAGCTTGCCTTTTTTAACGGCTGTATTACTCCTTCAATGCGCCAATCAGGACCCCGTGCACAAAATATTTTTGCAGAAACGGATAAAGCACCAGAATCGGCAGGGTCGATACAATAATGGAAGCGTATTTGATCGTCACTCCGATATCCGCCCGGTCACTGGTTGCCGCCCCGGTCATCATATTGTCGGTGCTGTTGGAGATCAGAATCTCCCTGAGCACCAGCTGAAGCGGGAATAGCTCCCGGTCACGCAGATAGATCAGTGCGCTGAAATAAGAATTCCAGTGTCCCACCGCATACCACAATATCATTACCGCGATTACAGGCATGGATAGGGGTAAAATAATCCGCAGCATGATTACCCAGTCATTGGCCCCGTCAATGCGCGCGGATTCCTCCAGACTGACGGGAATGCCCTGGAAGGCGGTGCGCATAATGATCAGGTTGAAGGAGCTGATAGCGCCGGGCAGGAGGAGCGCCCAGGGCGTATTCAGCATCCCCAGATTATTGATCAGCAGGAAGGAGGGAATAAGCCCTCCGTGAAACACCATCGTAATAATGATGATGAGCATGATCGTGTTGTTGAAATAAACATTGCGGCGGGAGAGCGCGTAAGCGCCGAGTGTAGTCATGATCAGGTTGATAACAGTGCCTGCCGTGACATAGAATAGCGTATTCCGGTAGCCTGTCAGAATCATGGGATTTTCCAGCACGGCTTTGTACGCATCCAGGCTGAACCCCTGGGGGAAGAACAGCATCCCGCGGAACCGGGCGATTTGCGCCGGGTCACTCAGAGAGGCGAGCAGGATGTAGATAAACGGATACAGCGTGACGAAACAGAGCAGCAGCATAAAGCCTAAATTAAACCATTTGAATACGGTTTCACCCGGAGTGGGCTTAAATAACATGTGTTCTCTCCCCTTTACCACAGCCTGTGCTCGCTTAACCGTTTACTGATGGTGTTGGCGAGTGTAAGCAGGATGAAGCTGATCACTGAATTGAACAAGCCTACGGCAGCGGAATATCCGAAATCGGCTCCGAGAATCCCTTTTCTATAGACATAGGTTGAGATGACATCGGCCGTTTCATAGGTCAGCGGGTTATACATGAGAATGATTTTTTCGCTTCCGACGGAGAGCATGGACCCTATATTGAGGATAAGCAGGATTACAATCGTCGGCATAATGCCCGGAATGGTTACATGCCAGGTTTGTTTGAAGCGGCCGGCCCCATCTATACGGGCTGCATCATACAGGGCAGGGTCAATGGTAGACATGGCGGCAAGATAGATGATGGAGCCCCAGCCGATGCCCTGCCAGACTTCGGAAGAGATATATAGCGGGCGGAACCAGCCGGGTTCCTGCAGGAAAGCGATCGGCTCTATGCCAAACATGCCCAGAATATTGTTGATCAGACCGTCGCGTGCAACGAAATCAACGATCATCCCTACAACAACTACTATTGAAATAAAGTGGGGGAGATAGCTGATGGTCTGTACAACCCTTTTAAAGAGAACACTGCGGAGTTCATTAAGCAGGAGAGCCAGAATGATCGGTGCGGGAAAGGCAATCAGCAGTTGAAAAATGTTGATCAATAAGGTGTTACGGATCAGCCGCCAAAAATAATGGTTGTTGAAGAAGTTTATAAAGTGGTCTAAACCGACCCATGGACTTTTCCAGACGCCATCCGCGATACCATAATCTTTAAAAGCTATGAGCAGGCCGTACATCGGCCCGTAATGGAACAGAGCGTAATAGGAGACGACGGGAAGCAGCATCAGATAAATGTAGCGGTTGCGGATGATATCCCGTTTGATGAAATTCCATTTGCCTCCCGAAGGCTTTGCGGCTGTGGGCTGCATTACATTTTGTTGTAAGTCGGGCACGGTGTTCTCCCTCCATTAAAGGTTTCCGGAATAGAAGCAGCGGCCGGCTGCTTCTATTCCGGGTATTCATGAACTTATCTGTTATTGTAGCGTTCCAGAGCGGCCTGCTGAATCTGAATCGCTTCCTCAATGCCCAGGCCCTTGAGCGTTTCGACGTATTTATCGAACTGCTCCAGAGACTCCGAACCCATAATAAATTTCAGCATCATCTCATCTTTGTACGTATTGACGTCAGTTATGATGGAGGCGAACCGGCTGCTGTCTTCCACAGCGATCGTGGACGGCGGCATTCTGTTCTCATGTGTAGGGGCGGACCACAGCTCCATTGCCTGTTTTTGTTCCGGCTTGGTTGTATACTGCTGCGAATGGCGGATATCCTGCACAAAAGGGCCTGAGGTGGCACCCATGATATGTTTTCTGAATGCCTGGGAAACCGGCAGGCCGTCGGGATTCTTCAGGATAAGATCCGTGTACACCGGGTTGTCTCCATCCATAGTATACGTTTCTCCTTCCTTGCCGAAGTTCATGATCCGTTTTCCTTCCTCGCTGTAGAGGAAATCCAGGAATTTTACAGTCTCGGCCACGTGCTTGTTGCTCCCGGTAATTGCGGTGAAAATGCCGGTAACCGGATTATCCCTGTAACCGAATACCGGTTTTTCTCCGGGCTTTAATGTCGGATAGGCCGTTCCGGTTATTTTGAAATCAGGCTGGGTCTCCTTCATCAGATCCATATACTTTCCGATTCCTCCGTTAAGGAACAACACTGCAGAGCCGACCTGGCTGCCTGTTATTTTGGCATCTCTCATTTTGTTGTCGGTGCTGGCAAAGTCCTTGTCGAGCAGCCCTTCCTTGTACCATTGGTTCATGGTAGTCAGGTAATCCTTGAATCCGGGTTCGATAGGGCCGTATTTGACGGTATTGTTCTCCTGGTAAAAATCGTTTGGTGTTCCGAAGGCCCCTGCAAAGGCCAATTCTCCCGCCGGAATCAGGATCGGAATCTCGTCGGCCTGGCCGTTGCCGTTCGGATCCTGTTCTTTAAACGCTTTCAAAACGGTGTACCATTCGTCGATGGTTGTCGGTGAGGATAAATTTAGTTTATCCAGCCAGTCCTGGCGGATGGCAGGACCCAGGAATACCTGCTGGGTGACATCTTCACGGATAAACGGAAAGCCGATAATATTGCCGTCATCGGTAGAACTCATTTTTCTCCATTCCGGATCGGCATCCAGCAGCTTTTTCAGGTTGGGGGCATTATCTAGATAGTCATTTAGAGGAATGATTTTTTTATCTCTAATTGCTTTCTGGGCTCCGCCGGGATACAGGTTCCAGCCATAATCCACAACATCCGGCAGCGTATTGGATGCAACCATCAGATTGAACTGCTCTGCGAGCTGGCCTTGTGCCGGGTGCTGGAATTCAACCTTAACGCCGGTTTTGGCCATGATTTCTTTCCAGGCGGTAACCTCTGCATAGCTTTTCATAATGGCGGCAGCATCCGGAAACAATTCCACCCAATACGTTAGCTTGGATAATGATCCTTCTGATGTGGCCGCAGCCTGTTTTTGTGATGCCGGCCCGTTTGAGCCTTCATTTCCCCCTCCGCCGCACGCCGTTACCACCGTTATAACCAGTGCCAGCATAGCCAGCGAAGCTGCCGGCTTGCCCGTTCTTCTGTGCATTGACATTGAAAATGCCCTCCCTGTTTAAATGGATTGACGATCATTAAATCCTGTTATCCCGCAGAGCAGCCCCGTAAGAAGATTTCTGGAAGAGAGGAGCCGTCCGCTCGGGAGCGGCTCCTGATGTGATTAGGATTTCAGGGTTGAGCCCCAGGCATAAGGATCGGAGCAACCGGTATAAATACCCTTGACTATGCGGTAGGCCAGCTTGGGCTTGCGGTATTCATTGACCAGCCCTTTATTATTGAAGGAGCGCGCGCGGTCCCTGAAGTGGGGACGGAAGCTCTCCAGCTGTGCCCTGGTATCGGCAAACTGCCAGACGTAAGTGCCGCTGATTTTGCCGTCACTCCGGAACAGCTTCAAGGCCTTGCTGAGTATTTCAGCCTGGTAATCCTCGCTGAATAAACGGGGCTCCCAGCCGGAGTCACCCTGTATACCCGCTCCCCCGAACTCGGTCATGAGCACTGGCGTATCTTCTGCTCCGTATGCCTTGCAGCGCTCATGGAAGGTGGTGAGCATCTCCGCAAAACCTGCATGGCCGAAATACCATCCGTCATAGTAGTTGATACCGATCACGTCGAACAGGCCAAGGCAGATATCTGTCATAGGATGCATCGTGGCATAAGCCACCAGCCGTGACTGATCCCTGCTCCGGACAAGCTCTGTCATCTTGACGGACAGGTCATAGGCCTGGCTTGAGCGGGTGTCAATCTCATTATGGACAGACCAGAACAGGATGGAGGGATGGTGCAGATCCCGCTCAATCATCTCGCCCATCATCGTTAATGCCCGCTGGATAAACACCGGATCTCCGGTATCCTCTGCCGGAAAGGCGGCACCCCAGATGGGAATCTCACCCCAGAAGAGCACGCCGCGTTCATCCAGCAGGTCAAGCCAGTATTCACTCTGGGGGTAGTGGGAACCCCGCACCGTGTTGCACCCCATCTGAAGAATAATATCAAGGTCTTTGGTCATCAGTTTGTTGGGGAAAGCGAATCCCCACTCCGGATGCTCCTCGTGGCGGTTCACGCCCTGCAGATACAGCTCTTTGCCGTTCAGCAGGATCTTCTTGTTCTGCTTCTCCACGGTCCGGAATCCGATGCGGTCGGTCAAATCATCCCGGCCTGCTACGGCCCGGATCATGTAGAGCGCGGGATTATCCGGCTCCCAGCGGTGGAGTTCCGTCCAGGATTGTTCTATGTTTAATACTGCGCTTCCGCCGGGATCAAGGCTTGCGCTTCCGGTATAGACGATCTCTCCGTTACGGTACAGGGCAACCGGCACTTCTGACAGACTGTCTGACAGGGAGCGGAGATTAAGCGCCACCCGGATGCCGGCACTGGTATCACCCGTCATATTGTAGGTGATGCGCATGCTCTCGATGGAGACATCCGGAAGGAGCTGAAGCTCTACCGGACGGATAATGCCTCCGTAGTGAAACCAGTCCACGATATGATACGGAATCGTTTTGCGTTCAAGCAGGCTGTCCGTGCGGACGACCAGCTCGTGGACGCCTGCCCGGACATCAGGAACGATAAAGCTGAACGGCGTATAACCGCCGTAATGGTAGCCTAAATGGATGCCGTCCCAGTACACATCCGCATGTCCGAGCACGGCGTGAAACAGCAGGCGGAGATGGCTGGTCTCCTCAATCGTCACCCGGGTGCGGTACCAGGCTACCCCTTCGTACTCATATTTGCCAAGCTCATTGTTCCAGCATGCCGGTACTGGCATCTGAGTGGATTCAGCCGGGAACTGCTCATGCCAGCCTTCCGCTAAACCGATATTCTCTTTATCAAAAACGAAATCCCATAATCCGTCCAGCAGGCGGCAATCCCTGAGCCGGTGCTGTTGAAACGTTCG
Source organism: Paenibacillus sp. fava2 (assembly GCF_058313675.1). NCBI lineage: Bacteria > Bacillati > Bacillota > Bacilli > Caryophanales > Paenibacillaceae > Paenibacillus > Paenibacillus sp. fava2. The sequence continues at coordinate 2,285,344 of NZ_CM177755.1, forward strand.
AATCAAGATGATCATCCCCAATATGAATTTAAGGTACATCATAGGTTGATGTCCTTTATGAAGGGAGTTTAGCATTGGTCAGAGTACAGCGACAATGGTAAAACCAATCTGAATCATTTATCATAAACGATACAATGTATTGTGGGGAGGGAAATGGGTGGAATACGAGTTGGGGAATTTGGCCGCGCATGTCCATTGGGTACTGGCCAAGCCGGCGGTACCGGGCTGGGAAGATATCCGGCAGACCGTATCCGGGCATACGCTGTACTACATCTACAGCGGCAAAGGAGTCTTCCGTTGCGAGGAGGAGGAGCAGGAAGTTGAAACAGGCACAGTGGTGTATCTTTGGCCGGGATTGCCGCTGTACATGAAGTCATCTGAATCCCATCCTCTGAGGATGACCATGCTGCTGTTCGATTGTGCATCGCTGCAAAGAAGTGAGGAGGGGTGGGCTGTCCCGGAATCCATCGACAGGCTGAGGCTGCCTTTTCTTATGCCGCTGACCGGCGAGCGGATGCGGAGGATCAGCGGGCTCTTCCGGGAAGCGGAGCAGGAATGGGTGCCCGGAGATTCCGTGCGCGATGCGCGCGTGAAATCGCTGTGGTACCGGCTGATTCCCGAGCTGCATGAAGCCGCCCAAGAAAGAGGGAGCAAGGGTGGTGAGGGGGATGTGGCAGCGGTGCTGCGCCGCTTCAAGGAGCAGCTTGATACAGGGTTTGCGGGTGAGCTGCGCATTGAAGAAATGTGCAGACAGACCGGCTACTCTCCTGTCTATCTGCGCAGAAGCTTTGCAGCCCGTTACGGATGCAGCCCCAAGGAGTATCTCGTCCAGCTCCGCAACGAGCATGCGGTTCGCCGGCTCCGCTTCACTGGAGATTCCATCGGGGATATAGCCAGAGCCTGCGGTTATTCCGACGTCTATCAGTTCAGCAAGGCCTTCAAGAAGCGCAACGGCCTGTCGCCGACCGATTACCGGGTCAGGCCGGGCCTGAATTTCATCATATAACTTTGAAAGGCTGCGGTACCAGGCGGCGGACCCCAAAAGCCCCGGTTCATTCAGGCTTGAATGAACCGGGGCTGTGTACAAGCTGCTATCTCGCCTGCTTAGCGTACCACTCCGAGAACTGCTTCTGGTACTCGGCGATATATTTGTCGATACCCGCTGCCTTCAGGCGCTCCAGCGCTTTCGGGAAGGCAGTCTCATAATCGCTGAAGCCGCTGCCGATCGGTGCAAGGTACTCGGTGAATACACCGTTCAGCTTGGTTTCTTCATTTTTGACCGGTGTGTTGTCAAAGTTAAAGCCTGCGCCCTTGGAGATGATTGCCCCGTCATCCCATGCCTTGTATTCGGCGATGAAATCATCCGGCACGGTGTTGTCGAAGCGGATGAAGTTTTTGTTCATCAGCAGCCAGTCGGGGATGAGTGAGTCTGTATTGATTTTGGTCAGGCGGCCGTTATCATCCAGGGTGTAGTCAGTGCCTTCAATACCATAGGCGAACAGGTCATACAGCTCCTGGTTCTTTTGCAGCAGGTTGAAGAACATCAGATACCGTTCCGGGTCCTTGGCTGCCGCGGAGACGAAAAAGGCGGTGCTGTACGTTCCGCGGCTGATTTTTGGACGGCCGGTGCCGAGGAAATAGTTGACCAGCTTGGCGTCAGGGACAGCCTGGGAAATCGTAGCCGCACCTTCAAACGGACGGGCTGCCGTTCCGGCCCAGAACATCGCCTTGCCGGAGTTCCAGTCGGACTGCAGCTGCGGCACGTTGGTGGCGGCGTATTTTGGAATAATGCCTTTGTCATACCAGCCCCGCATCAGGCCCGCATAGGCCTTGAATTCTTCGGATTCAAACCAGCTGATAATCTTATCATCCTGCATAGATTCATCTAGGGCGATAAAGTCATTCTGCCAAAAGAGATTCTTGTCGGTAAAGTCGTATTGCAGCATTCTGCGGGCATCCGTACCGGCGTAGCCGATCAGCTCGGGATGAACGGCATGGACCTTATCATAAAAAGTCTCAAGCTCAGCCAGGGAAGTCACCTGAGCCATGCCAGCCTCCTCCAGCAGATCCTGGCGGACCAGCACACTGTAAAATTCGGCGGAGTTCGGTTTGTTGCCTACAGGGATCGCGTACTGCTTGCCATCCAGCTGGAAGGCGGTAAAAGAAGCCTCATCCACATTAGCACTGAGATCGGTCAAAGCTTCAACATAGGGGGTAAGATCGGCGTACAAGCCTTTGGCTACTGATTTTACCATGTAATTAGTATCGGTATAGGTGGCAAAATCCTCACCTGTAGAGAGCATCAGGTCGGTTTTGCCTCCGCCGTATTCGGTCCAGGGCAGGAACTGGAATTCCACCTCGGCATTGATTTCTTTTTTGATCACATCGTAGAATTCGGTCTTTGCCAGCTCTTTCATCCGGTTGGACTCGTCGCCGTAGAGGACGATCTTCAGTTTGGCCGGTGCCAGGGTGCTGCTGTTGTTTGTGCTGTCCGCTGTAGCTGCAGGTGTTGTTCCTTCACTGCCTGTGCTGCCAGTATTACCGGAGTTACCTGAGTTAGCGCTTTCATTATTGCCCTGAGAGCAGGCGCTTAACAGGAACACAGCGGAGAGGAGCAGACTTAACCAACCTTTTTTCTTTTTCATGATGAACCCTCCTGAACTAGAATGTACTCATGAAGCATATATTGCAGCGGCTGTGCTCCCTTACCCATTGTACAACAAGTCGGGACACGGGGGCACAGGCCTGTAGCAATCCGTACGGCGGCATGGTGCCGGGGTCAGCCTTTGACCGAACCGACCACAATCCCTTTGACAAAAAAGCCCTGCAGAAACGGGTACAGAATAGCGATCGGCAGAACGGTCAGACAGGTCATGGCCATTTTGGCGGTCTCAAGCGGCGGAGCGATAATCGCGCCTCCAACCTGTGCGGCGTTGCCGGAAGCAAGGAACTGGATGTTGGCCATCATGTTGTACATCAGATACTGGATCGTGTAGAGCTCCTGGTCGGTTACCAGCATCAGCGGCAGATAGAAGTCGTTCCAGAACTGCAGCGCGTAGAACAGGGAGATCGTGACCAGCCCGACCCGGCCGAGCGGAATCATAATGCTGAAAAAGATCTTCAGGTGGCCCGCGCCGTCTATCTGCGCCGACTCCACAATCTCATGCGGAATGCTGCGGAAGTAGTTGGCCATCAGGAACATCAGGAAGACACTTAGCACGTAAGGAATGAACAGTCCGAGCAGCGTATCCCCGAGATGATAATATTTGGTGCTGAGCAGATACCACGGCAGCGTTCCGCCGCTGAACAGCATGGTGAAGTAGGCAAAGAAGGCGAAAATGTTTTTGAGCCGGAAGCCTTTGACAGAAATAACGTAGGCATAGGCAGTGGTCACCAGCACAGCAGTAAGCGTACCGAGAACGGTTACAACCAGCGACATGGAGTAGGCCCTTAGGATCTGATCGGCTTTGGAGCCGAAGAGAAACTGGTACGTTTCCAGGCTGAAGCCGCGCGGCCAGAAGGAGTAGCCTTCAGCGGCAATTCTCGATTCCGTGGAGAGGGAGCCGGACACCGCCAGCACAAACGGTACAAGGCAGATGACCGAGAATACAGCTATGCAGATGTAAAAGAAAACGAGCAGGCCTTTATTTTCAGTAGCGGGCATGATTCTGGCCTCCTAGAATAGTTTGCTGTCTTTGTCATACCAGCCCGCCAGCTTGTTGGCCAGCAGCACCAGAATGAAGCCGAAGACGGACTGGTAGAGCGTAATGGCTGAAGCGAAGCCGAATTCCCCGGACCGTATGGCTGTGCGGTACACATAGACGTCGATGATGTCCGTAGTCGGCAGCAGCAGCGGGTTAAGGAAGGTGACACCCATAATCATGCTCAGATCGCCCTTCAGCATCCCGCCGATTCCGAGCAGGGTCATCAGAATGATGGACGGAATCAGCATCGGAACGGTGATTTTGGTGATGATCTGCCACCGGGAAGCCCCGTCGATCTTGGCCGCCTCATAGTAGGAGGTATCGATCCCCTGCAGCACGGCATAGTAGATGATGGCGCCGTATCCGGCGCTTTTCCAGATATTCGCCAGCACCAGAATGATCACGAACAGCCACGGGCTGGAATACCAGTCCATTTGGCTGACCCCAAGCGCCTGAAGCAGCTGGTTCAGAATCCCTTTGTCATAATCCAACAGGGAGAAGAGGATCGCCCCGATAATAATCCAAGAGATAAAATACGGGAAAAACATCACGCTCTGCGTTACCTTGATAAACCACTTGCTGCGCAGCTCGTTCAGAATGACGGCGATCGCCACGGAGCAGAAGGTGCCGGTCAGCATATAAAGCACATTTAACATTACGGTGTTGCGTGTTGCACGCAGAGCATCCTCCATACTGGAGAAGAAAAACTCGAAGTTGGAGAAGCCCGCCCACGGGCTGCCGAAAATCCCGTCATTATAGTTGTAGTTTTTGAAGACGAGAATCAGGCCGCTCATCGGCAGGTAGGCGAACAGGATCAGAATAATGATGCCCGGCAGGGCAAGCAGATACAGCGAGCTGTCCCGCTTCAGCGATTTGCGGAGGCTTCCGATACGGGAAGTCTTGGGGACCGGGCTCTGCCGTACCGGTGTTCCGGGTGCAGCCTCTTGGATCATTAACAGTCACTCCTTTGTGCCGCTAAAACAAGCTGACTTCTGTTTACTTGGCCGGCGCAGGGGCGTAAGCTGCAGGGAGTTTTAGACTTCCGGCCGCTGTTTGCGGTAGAAATCCAAACCTTAAAGGCGGATGCTACGCTCCTTGCAGTTCCAGGCTTCCCTTTTGTTGCTGCCGCCTGTACATTTCATTTGTAAGCCAGCTTGTGTAGCGGTATTTTTTCCGTGCCTTGGCAGCACGCTTTACATGGCAAAGCATAAATCGCAGACAAATGTAAACGCTATCAAAATAAACGGAAAAAAGTTAAAAAAAGCGGAATCTGCGGGCTTAAAAAAACGTAAAAGGCTTCAGTTTTCTGCTTTTTGGGCTTAAAAGGGGCGTTTGGGGGCTGTTTTGCGGATAACACGGCATGATTGGTGATGGGTGATTGCGGTGTGGTTGATGGTGATTGGTGATTGGTGATTGGTGATTGGTGATTGATGATTGATGATTGCGGAGTGGTTGATGGGATTAGCTTTGCCGAGTACAAGAAGCTTGCCGGATATAGCGTCCCCTTGTTATGCATTCACCGGTTGGACTAAGTGGAAATATGCTATCTAATTGTTCGATAAATCCAGGAATAAAGAAACTAAGTGGAAAAACGTCACTTAATTTCTCCGGAATCATCTCAATTACGCTTTATGGCCGCAATTAAGTGTGCTTTTTCCAACTAATGATTGTAAAAGCCGGAAAAGGACAAATTTAAGTAGCGAAAATCCACTTAGGTACTGGAAGGTCAGCTTCAGGAAGAGCGGCTGTTTCCATTGTGGCTCATGTTACTTCTGCAAAAGGGGATGCCTCCTGACAGCCTACAGCTGAGGAAGCATCCCCTTTATCATTGTAGTTGTTGTAGCGTGAAGTGATACGTTTAACGGTGCTATTGATGCTATTGGTGCTATAGGTACTATTGGTTCTATATGTGCTACTGGTGCTACTGGTGTTACTGGTGCTATTGGTGCCATTGGCGCAAACGGTGCTATAGGTGCTATAGGTGGTATTGGTTCTATATGTGCTGTCCACGCTACACGTGCTGTCCTTACTAACCGACTATTTGCGCCTAACGGTGCTATCCCAGCTAATCTGCTATCCATGCGACTGCAGAATGTGGTTCATCCGCCATTTGGACGGGGTTACCCCGTAGCGTTTTTTGAATTGGGTGGTGAAATAGGTGCTGCTGTTGTAGCCGACCTGTTCGGCGATTTGCCGGATGTCCAGCGCGAGCTCATTCACCAGCAGCAGCTGTGCCTGCTCCAGCCGGATCTGGTTGACGAAGTCGGGGAAGCTGCTGCCCACTTCATCGGCGATCAGCCGGCTGAGGTAAGCAGGGCTGAGTGACAGCTTCTCGGCAAGCGAGTTAAGCGACAGCCCGGGATCGTTGTAATGCTCCCTGATATAGCAGATGGCTTCAGCCGCGATACTCCGGGACTGCACTGCGCTCATGCCGTCGATCCGTCCGGTCGCAGTATAGCAGCATTCCTCCAGCCAGCCGCGCAGCTTCTCGTAGCTCTGGATCTGCCAGATGACCTGGTAATGATCCAGAAAGCCGGAGTGCCGGATATCGCTGCCCAGTCCGGCAGTACGTTCCAGCTCCAGGACAAGCCTCGAAACGGCGATGGTAGCCTGTTCTATCCGGTAGCTGGTCACTACGGCAAGCAGACGTTCCACAGCCTGCGGGATATGGCTGCGCTGCTCCGGCAGCCGGACCGCCTGCAGCACCGGTTCAAGTGTGCTGTCAGGAACCGGGCTGCTGTTCAGGTGGACCGTATCATCGGCAAAAATGATGTTCCGCTGTTCCTGAAACTTGGCGTATTGGAGGCCGTTAGCCGCTTCATTGTATTTGGGCTTCAGGAGGCTGAGGTCCTCCGCCAATCCGCTGATTCCAAGCACGCAGCGGACTCCGGGTCGGGTGAGCCGGGCCGCCAGAGTCTCCCAATTATCCCTATACTGGGCATAGTCTCCTAGACTTCCGCTGTGCAGCTCGCTTAGGATCAGGACGGCCGATCCTTCATGCGGGTGGAAGGCCTGCACAGCGGCCAGTCCGGAGAATTCCGTGCGGATCTGTTCTACCGCTGCGCCGCAAATCTGCTGCAGCCCGGCAGCCGGAGCCTCCTCCAGCACGGCCAGTACGCAGACGCAGTATGCACCACCGGCTGCGCCCAGGCTCATATTGGGGTTGAGCGACTCGTCCGGAGCCCTGCGGGGGGAGAGCAGCCAGCGCATCAGGGAGCTGTCGTCGCTTTCCTTTTTGAGCTGGTTCAGCCGTGCTCCGATTAGCTCCAGCTCCTGGCTGGCCGCCGCAAAATCGCTGCCGGTCTTCAGCGCTTCCTCATTGCCGGACAGGTGGAGGATGTTGCCGAACAGACGGCCGATCGGCTGGTACATCCGGCGTGAGATCAGGCCGGAGACTATTGCTGCTGCCGCAATGAGGCCGAGGCACAGCGTAATCATCAGATTACGGGCACTGGAGATATCCCGGATACTGTCTTTATAGGGAGTGTCCGATATAAACCACAGCTTATCCTGCAGGGAATAGACAAAGGTAACCAGCCGGGGCTCGCCGCCTCCCCTATAGACAAAGGAGCCTTGTCCGGGAGAAGACTTCACGATCTGCTCCAGCATCCCGGATTCCAGCGGATGGCCGGAAAGCGCACTGTGCATAAGTACAGTACCGTTGTCATCCAGCACAGCATAACGTGTCGTTTCTCCTTCAGCCTGTGTAAAAAGATTGTTCTGCAGCTTGGACAAATTCACAGTTAAAGCAACAGCCCCGTAATATTCACTGTCCGCAAACGCCCGGTCATTATAGAAAACCGTCATCAGCTTTACAGGAGCGCCATTGTTCTGGGCAGCATCCCATAGAAACGGAGATTCGACAATCCGGCTATCCCGCATCCGCTCCGCCAGCTGCAGCTTGGATTCGGGACTCAGCGGCATATTTTCAAACATCGCAACCGGCTCATCCACTCCGAAAATATAAGCGTTCTCCAAATACTGGTTGACCACCAGCGCACCCTTAATCTGGCTCAAGGCACTGTAGAGCTGGTCGCTCCAGCCTGTATCGCCGCTTAGCATCAGCGCATTAATGTTTGGATTGGCATAGAAATCCATCGTGTAATTCTGGACGATCTCCTTATAGTTCATGAATACGGTTTCAGTATTGAGCAGCACATTCCGGTTGGCTTTGTTGACATTCGCTATCGATATATTCCGGTACCAGAAAAAGATGACCACCGCCAGCACAAGAATGCAGCAGACGGATATTGTGGTCAGGCTTATAAAGAAACGGGTGTACAATCGCTTTCGTTTTCCCAAACAAATCGCCCCTTTGTGTAAAACCTGCTACCCCCATTCTATGGTGACATATCGGCTTCTGACAAGCAGTGAAAAAGCGGATTTAGAGCATGAAAGTATAAAAATGGAGAAAGAGAGCATGGAAAATGCAAGAAAGTTGTATTCATGCGAACTATAATTGGTGGTGCTTACATACTACCGCTTTTAAGGAGGCTTCTTGTATTGAGAACATTCCGCAATCCGGTCCTGCCGGGTTTCTATCCTGATCCATCCGCTATCCGTGTCGGTGAGGATTATTATCTGGTTACTTCCAGCTTTGAATTTTTTCCCGGCGTTCCGATTTTTCACAGTAAGGATTTGGTCAACTGGCGGCAGCTTGGGCATGTGCTTGACCGGCCGTCACAGCTGAATCTCGACCATACGATTCCCTCCATGGGCATCTGGGCGCCGACGCTGCGCTATCACCAGGGAATCTTTTATATGATTACGACCTATGTAGACAATGACAAAAACCAGCATAACTTCTATGTCACCGCCACTGATCCTGCCGGAGACTGGTCCGATCCGGTCTGGCTGGAGGATGCTCCGGGGATTGATTCCTCGCTGTTCTTCGATGAAGACGGCAAGGTGTACTACACCGGTAACCGTGTTCCGCCTGAAGGGCAGGATTATCCGAAGCATATGGATATCTGGCTGCAGGAGATTGATCTTGAGGCAGGCAGGCTGGTCGGACCCAAAATCAGCATCTGGCAAGGGTCGCTTAAAGTGGCCCACGCCCAGGAGGGTCCGCATATCTACAGGATCGGCAGCTGGTATTATGTGCTGATTGCCGAAGGCGGTACCGGGCATACCCATGCGATTACGATCGCCAGAAGTAAAAACGTAACCGGACCTTATGAAGGACACAAAGCCAATCCGATTCTGACCCACCGGCATCTCGGCCGGCAATACCCGATCGTCAACGTCGGCCACGGCGAGCTGGTTGAGACCCAGCATGGCGACTGGTGGATGTTCTGTCTGGCTTCACGCACCTGCGGCGGCTATTACCGCAACCTGGGCCGCGAAACCTTCCTTACTCCGGTAGTCTGGGAGAATGAGTGGCCTGTAGTGAATCCCGGCAAAGGCGTGCTGGAATTCGAGTCCGCCGCACCGGATCTGCCGGAGACGAAATGGCCGGAGCTGCCGGCGCGCGATGATTTTGCAAGCGGTGAGCTGGGCCTGAGCTGGAACTTCCTGCGGACACCGCGCGGTGAATTCTGGAGCCTTACCGAGAACCCGGGACATCTGCGTCTGCATCTGAAGCCGGAAAAGCTGTCGGAGGTAGCCAATCCTTCTTTTGTTGGAAGAAGACAGCAGCATCTCAGCTTCCGGGCTGCGGCGGAGATGACCTTTAGTCCCGCACAGGAGGGTGAAGCTGCAGGACTTGTGCTGCTGCAGAATGAAAATTACCACTTCCGCTATGAGCTGGGACTGGATGCCGGTGAGCAGGTGCTGCGCCTGATTGAGCGGCGCGGCGGAAGTGAGCAGCTGCTCGCGTCGAAGCCGTATTCAGGAAATAAAGTGCAGTTTAAGGTCCAGGCAAAGGGACAGGAATACAGCTTTTTTTACAGAATATCCGAGGCTGACAAGTGGACAGCGCTGCATGAAAAAGCGGACGGAACCGTGCTGAGCACCGATCTGGCCGGAGGGTTTACCGGGGCATACATCGGCATGTATGCCTGCTCGCAAGGCGCAGAAAGCGGCAATTACGCAGATTTCGACTGGTTCAGCTATGAAGGGCTTGAACAGGGGGAGACCATAAGATGAGTGTTAATGAGAGCAGAGAGGCTTATCCGCTGCCCGAGCTTCCGCAGATTCCGGAGCGGACCTTTGAAATTACCAACTACGGGGCTGAGGCAGGCGGACTGTCCCTTTGTACCTCCGCAATCCAGGGTGCATTGGATGCTTGTGCTGAGGCGGGTGGCGGAACGGTTATCATTCCTCCGGGCCTCTGGCGTACCGGACCGCTGACCCTGCACAGCCGGATTAATCTGCACGCTGAGCGGGGAGCGATGGTGAAGTTTGTGTCCGACTCCTCGTTGTATCCGCTGCAGCCGTCCTTTTATGAAGGCAATTCCGGCTGGCGCTGCCAGGCACCGCTGGACGGTGACGGATTAAGCGATGTAGCCATTACAGGCGAGGGAGTTTTTGACGGCAGCGGTGAAGGCTGGCGTCCGGTAAAGCGGTTCAAAATGACAGAGCAGCAGTGGAAGAAGCTGACCGGCTCCGGCGGAGTTGTGGATGAGGACGGGGAGATCTGGTGGCCGTCCTGTGCAGCGCTGGAGGGCGAGGCCTATGTCCGCAAGCTGCAGGAGAGCGGGGAGACCGCTATGGAAGCGTATCTGCCGGTACGTGACTATCTGCGCCCGACACTGCTCAGCCTGCGGAACTGCAGCAGAGTACTGCTGGACGGGCCGACCTTCCAGAACTCGCCTGCGTGGTGTCTGCATCCGATGGCCTGTGAACAGATTACGGTACGGAATGTCCAGGTCCGCAATCCCTGGTATTCGCAGAACGGGGACGGCATTGATCTGGAATCCTGCAGTCATGCGCTTGTTGAACACTGCAGCTTCGATGTCGGGGATGACGCGATCTGCCTGAAATCAGGCAAGGATGAAGAGGGGCGCAGGCTGGGCAAACCCTGCCGGTATATTACGATCCGCCACTGCACCGTGTATCACGGGCATGGCGGCGTGGTCATCGGCAGCGAAATGTCCGGCGGCGTACATGCCGTCCGGGTCAATGACTGCCTGTTCATCGGAACGGACATTGGCCTCAGATTCAAAAGCGCCAGAGGCCGGGGCGGGGTCGTCGAGGATATCGTAATGGAAAACATCACTATGAGCGGCATTATTCATGAGGCTGTTTCCTTCCACATGTTCTACGCGGGCGTCGAGGGCTCGGAGGGACATGATGAGCAGCTGCTGCCCGTAACCGAAGAAACGCCGCAGTTCAAGGATATTACCTTGCGCAATATCGTCTGCCAGGGAGCGAATACCGCACTGCTGGTGAACGGGCTGCCTGAGCTGCCGCTGGCCGGGCTCACTGTTGAGAACCTGCGGGCGGACAGTGAGCAGGGCATTATTTTACGCAATGCCGACGGGCTGAAGCTTGATGGGATCAGGCTGCAGACTGCTCAGCTGCCGGGGTTACAGATTACGAAATGCAGCAATGTCACCATTACGAATTCAGATGAGCTGTTACTCGCCCGGAGTTAAGATGATGTCACCGTCTGCGGTCTCCCGGGTACTCCGTGAGCCCGAGGCCGGCCGGGCCTTGGCTTCCTTCCGGTACTGAAGCGGTGTCAGCCCGGTTGATTTTTTAAACGTCTTATTGAAGTGGGAGAGATGCTCGAAGCCGACTGCCGAGGCGATTTCCTGGATTTTACCGGCAGAGCCAGCCAGCAGCCGCTCTGCTTCCCTGACCCGGATATGCACGATGTACTCGCGGAAATGAAAGCCCGTCAGGCGGTGGAAGACCCTGCTTAAATAAGAGGGGCTGATGAAAAAATGCGTTGCAGTCTGCTCAAGCGTCAGTGACTCCCGGTAATGATCGCGGATATAGGTGGCGACTTCTGTTACCAGCTGATGGAGCGGATGTTTGGTTGCCCCGGCTTGTGAGGTAGTCTCGGAACGCTGCAGCAGAATCATCAGCTCAGTCAGCAGCGTAAGGATCGACGTTTCATAAAAAGGCCGCTGCAGCCGGCATTCCTCCAGCATCCGGTTCAGCAGGCTTGCCGCCTCGTCCTGCTCACGCAGTGTCAGCCTGAACAGGCGGTAGCCGCGGCTGCTGAACCATTGCGCACTGCTGCGCAGTGCCGGCGGCAGCAGTGCCGGGTCGTAATTGATCAGAATCCGCTCAAACTCGGCGATTTCGGAGCTGGCTGTAGCATGAAGCTCGTTGCCGGGGATGAGAATCAGCTCACCTTTGTGAACCGTAATCACCCTGTCATCGACAAAGTAGACGCGCTCCCCCTCCAGCAGATAATACAGCTCCGTTAGTTCATGGCTGTGCGGACGCGGCATGGCGGTAATGCCCTTGCGCTTCATATGCTGAATGCTGCAGCGCCCGTCTGCAATATGATATTTGGGATTAGGGCTGCTTACGCTGTTCATTAGTCTCCTCTTTTCTACAGGCCGATACGGCTATTATAGAATACATTCAGGTGGTTATGAAAGGAGCCGCACATGCTTATTACCGTTTCCAAAAATAGCACTGAAGCGTTCAGCAGCCTGCAGGAGGCGCTGGATTCCATTCCGCCGGAGCACAGCGCTGCGGTCACCATCCGCATTAAGCCCGGTGTCTATGAAGAAAAAATCATCGTAGGGCAGCATCTGCCGCCTATTCTGCTGCTTGGCGAAGATCCGCATTCCACGATCCTCAGCTGGTCGGATAATGCGCATACACCCGGCCCGGACGGAGAGCCGCTAGGCACATTCCGGTCGGGCACACTAAATGTGTTCGCCGCAGGCTTCACGGCCGAGAACCTGACCGTCCGTAACGCCTCCGGTCCGGGTACGGGCCAGGCGGTAGCTGCTTTTATCGACGCAGACCAGGCCGTCTTCCGGCGTGTCCGCCTGCTTGGCGACCAGGACACCCTTTATACCGGCCAAGGCAGACAGTATTACGACAATTGCTACATTGAGGGCGATGTGGATTATATTTTCGGCGCGGCCACCGCTTTGTTCGACCGCTGCGAGCTGCACAACAAGCGTTCCAGAGGCTACATTACAGCAGCTTCCACTCCGGAAAACACGCGGTTCGGCTATGTGTTCCTTGATTGCCGGATTACCGGTGGCGAGGGAGTAAGTGAGGTGTATCTGGGACGGCCTTGGCGGGACTTTGCCCATGTGGCCTTTATCCGCACCGCTATGGATGCTTCTGTTACCCCGGAAGGGTGGCACAACTGGGGGCAGCCGGAGCGGGAAACAACAAGCCGTTATGAGGAATATGCCAGCAGCGGCCCGGGAGCCAATTCTGAGGCAAGAGTATCCTGGTCCCGGCAGCTGAGTGCCGAAGAAGCAGCTGAATACAGGGTGCTGAACGTGCTCGGCGGCTGGCATCCGGAAGGGTATTAAGCACCTGCTTAATGCAGGCTGAATTGAGGAGGCGGACAACGCATGGATAAATTGCAGCAATATATGAACATGCTGACGGATTCTGCGCCCCGCAGCTCGGCTTACCGCGGGAATGTCCCGTTTAGCCAGTGGAGATCTGGCCTTGCCGCTGCCTTCACGGAGAAGCTGGGCGGATTCCCGGAGCGGCATGCCGAGCTTCAGCCCGTACTGCTGGAGCGTGTTGCCTGCTCCGGGTATGTCCGGGAGCGGATCGAGATTACGACCTATGAAGGACTGCGGATGCCGCTATACCTGCTGATTCCAGAGCAGGCTTCAGCTTCGCCTGCGCCTGCCGTTATCGCCGTGCACGGGCACGGCTACGGCAGCCGGGAGATTAGCGGCCTGAATCCGGACGGTTCAGAGCGGCAAAGTGACCCTGGGCTGCATAAGGATTTTGCCGTATCCCTGGTCAAAGAGGGATTCGTTGTTGCTGCGCCGGAGGTGCTTGGCTTCGGTGACCGGCGGCTGGCTGAAGACCGTGCAAGCGGCGAGCCGGGCAAAAACTCCTGCTTCCGCCTGTCCGCGGCGCTGTTAATGGCCGGGCAGACGATGGCGGGATACCGCATCTATGAGACGATGCGGGTAGTGGATTACCTACAGACCCGCGAAGAGGTGCGGCACGGGCGGGCCGGCATTATGGGCATTTCCGGCGGCGGACTGGTAGCCGGGTTCACAGCGGCGCTCGATGAACGGATCGCCTGCGCGGTAGTCAGCGGCTATGCCAATACATTCGCAGCCAGTATTCTCTCCCGGAACCACTGCCTGGATAACTACATTCCGGAGATTTTACTGGAAGCTGAAATGCCGGATCTGCTCGGCCTCATCGCGCCGCGCGGACTGTTTCTGGAGTCGGGCGCTGCCGATCCGCTGTTCGGTCCGGAAGGCGCGTCGCTGGCGTTAGCCAGACTGCAGGAGATTTACAGCGCGGCGGGCCATGCGGGGCAGGCCGTTGCGGACTTTTTCCCGGGCGGGCATGAGATTCACGGCGGACCGGCATTTGCCTGGCTGCGCGGGCAGCTAGCCGATTGACTTGATATGCAAGATAAACGACAGGAGGAATGAAGGATGCCTACAACTGAAGTGAGTACCCTGAGCTGGTCCCGCAGGATTGCGGACACCATCCTCGGGCAGTGTAATGAGCAAGGTGAACATGCTTATCTGCTGGAGCGCTGGGCTTATGTCCCGGGAATGCTGCAGCTGGCGATGGCAAGAGCCGGCATTCAGCTGGATGAGCCGGAGTATTTCGATTATATGCAGCGGCATATGGACAGCTTCATCGGGGAGGACGGCTCGATCCGGACGTACCGATTGGAGGAATATAACCTGGACCAGATCAACCAGGGTAAAAACTTGTTCCTGCTCTACCAGAAAACCGGAGAGCAGCGCTACGCTGAAGCAGCCCACCTGCTGGCTGCGCAGCTGATCAGCCACCCCCGCACCTCGGAAGGCGGCTTCTGGCACAAAAAGGTATACCCGTTCCAGATGTGGCTGGACGGCTTATATATGGCTTCGCCGTTCCTGGCCCAGTTCGGTGCGATTTTCCAGCGTCCTGAGCTGATTGACGAGGCGGCCCACCAGCTGCTGCTGATCGAGCGCCGGACCCGCGATCCCCGTACCGGGCTGCTGTATCACGGCTGGGATGAATCGAAGGAGCAGGAATGGGCGGACTCCTCAAGCGGATTATCCTCCCACTTTTGGAGCCGGGCGATGGGCTGGTATGTAATGGCTTGCGTAGACTGTCTGGAGCATTTCCCGGTGACCCATCCGCAGCGCGGAACGATTATCGGTATTTTCCAGCGGGTATGCGGCGCGCTTCTGGAGGTACAGGACAAAGAGACCGGCCTCTGGTATCAGGTACTGGATCAGGCGGACCGTAAAGGCAACTACCTGGAAGCGACCGGCTCAACCATGTTCGTCTATGCCATGGCTAAAGGTCTGAGACTGGGTTATCTGGAGCGTTCTTTTAGAGAAGCTATGCTTAAGGGCTATGACGGCATTGTGAAGCATCTGGTCACAGAGGACAACGACGGTCTTCATCTGCATCAAATCTGCAATGGAGCCGGACTGAGTAAAGACCGCAACGGTTCTTACGATTACTACATTTCCGAGGCTGTTGTATCGGATACACCGATGGGAGTGGGGCCGCTATTGCTGGCATCACTGGAGGTGGAGAAATATGGGGACGGGCAGCAGACAGCAGCCGGAACAATCTGAGCAGCCGGGGGGATACCGGTATAACTTCACCGGCATTCCGAAGGACGGGTATGTAACGGTTCCCTATAACCGGGAGACCGGGGCAGTGCGGTATGAGGATACGGGCAGCTATGGTTTTGTGGAGCAGACCGGTGCCTTGCCGCCGCGCCGGGTGAACCGTGCGCAGATTACGGCTGCTCATGGAGGATTCGAGCTTAGTGAGCTGGAGGCAGAAAGCGGGGCGGGCTGTCCTACGCTGACGGTCTTGAGCCCAAGCTGCGGGTTACCCGGGCCAAAGCCGCCAAGGCTTTGTATTATATGTGGGTGCTGATCCACCCGGTAAATGTGGAGAATCATGTGCTGCTGTAAGGTAGCGTGTGGTCCCGAGGAGCTGCCTGCTCTTTCCCCTTTCGAGGGGGAGGGGCAGTTTTTTTTTGCAGAGTTGAGTGGAGTTTGCTGATATAGCTGCAGTTTGTGCACTAGACATGCATACAAACTTACATGAGAGCTAAATTAAACCGAAAGTAATAATTTTACAGTTAGTTTTATAGACTCAATGAAAAAAGAACAGTGGCGTCTTAAAACGTAGGTTAGTTACCAATAAATGGTATATTATGTTTGTTATCTGAGAATTATCTTTACCGTCGCTCGTTTCTCTTTCGTTTGTTCTGGAGTTTCTGCGGGCTTAGGGATCTTTTGCCGACCTTTAGAACGACGAGTCGGTTCACGATTCAGCGCTTCAATAAATACATCCCAGTCTTTCATGGCGTAATACCTCATCTTTCGCAGCATGCTCCATACACTTAGGGTGGACCGCACTTCTAAATGGATGAGCTGACAAAGTAGCGCCGTAATGATTCCGATGTAACATTGGACCCACACTGCGTGGGGGTGGTGATTGTGGAACGTTACGGTGGCCAGATGCTGCTTGATCCATTTAAAAAACAGCTCAATTTGCCAGCGACAGCGATAAATTTCACCAACGTCTTCGGCTGAAAGATCCTGACGATTTGTGATGACCTCGTAGATTTTTCCATGCTTATCTTGGAATTGTACAAGGCGAACGCAAAACGTTTGGCCCGATTTTTTATCCAGAATCTCAACGTCAGCGTCCCGAGTAATATTGCTGCTACCCGAAAGGGGATGTTCGGTCAGCACGGTGTACTTTGTTTTTGCACGGATCCGGGCTACAAAAAGCACCGTCCCTTCCGACCATTCTCTGAAGTTTCCGTAATGCACATAGCCACGGTCGAAAATGTAGGTGAATTCTCCAGGCACAACCAGATATTTGACCGCTTGTTGATCCGACACACCGATAGTGGAAAGGACAATCTCATCCGGAAAATGACACCCTGCTTCCAGCGAAAGCAGCCGCGTATGGATTTTGACACCCTTGGTCTTATTTTGATAAAACGCCCAATCGCCGAGTATTTTGGGTAGCGAAAGGCTCGTTGAATCGACGGGTGCTAACTTTCCAAGATGCTTGATGCCCTTGGCTTCCGCTTTTCGCAATTTTAATTCCTGAACAAGATCGGTAAACAACCACTCGAGATAAGCAAGAGGGATGGTGCCGAGCTTGCGGTTCAAGGTCGATTCGTGAATGGTCGTGAGTCCGGTAATGTCCTGAAGTTCTGCATTCGTTTCCAAATGGAGCACAATGTCGGAAAGAGTCCGCCTCTGCTGCAACTGAGCTTCTACAAAAAGGGTAATCGCGGCCCCAACGGTAAGTTTTTTCGAATAATGATCTGCGAATGGACAACGAAAAGAATGTAACATTAAATGCTGTAAGTACTTGCGTAAAACTGAATTTTGCGATATGTTACCCATGGATTAGCTCCTTTTGTGGAGAGATGTGGGTAACCTGCCTACTCTCTCTACATTAGGGCTTTTTTCATTTTTCACCAGAGTAAACTCATCTTTTTTATCCATAATTAGCTAACTATTTCAAAAAAATTTATGTTAGGTTTGCCGCATGTCTAGTGCAGTTTGTGCAGTTAAAAGGGGCAAAAATTTGTATCTTCGCGATATAAGTGTAGTTTTGCAGCTAAATTTGCTTGTATCGGCCTGGTACAGGCTTTTATGCGCTTTTTAAGTGTATGCAATACAGCTAAACGGATTTTTCTGGAAAAAAGAGCTGCTTTAGTTATACAGAGTGCAGTTAAGTCTGGCGGAGGGACAGAAACGTTATGCTGGACCCTGCCGGCAACTATGTGAAAAGATCACCCGGATACGTGATGGTTAAAATCAGCCTTTGGAGACTGTCTGAGACTGTATGTACTGCTCCATTTGCTTCTTATGGTGCTTATCGTGGGGCAGGAAGCCCCGCAGATGCCCGCGGTAGCTGAAGTTTTTGCCGTCCCCGTCCTTATGCGTCCGCATAAATTCCTCCTCGCTAATGTCTGTCATCTGGCCGACGATCAGGCTCCGGTACCATACAAACTGCTGAATCGCCTCCTGCACGGTTACAGTCTGCGCGTACTGGATCGCCCGGGCGTTAAATTCGTTGAAATTCAGATGCTTCGAGGTCACCGGCTGACCTTCCTTCACTTTGGCAAATGCCTCCTCGTAAAAATACTGATCCCAGCGCATCATGTGGCACAGCAGCTCTTTGAGCGACCATTTCCCCTCTCCGATGGGGCTTTCCCAGACAGTCTTGTCCAGGGATTCCAGGGATTGAATATAGGGGATAAAAGACTGAAATTCGGATACCCGCTGAGCGTTAGTTTTTGGTGCCATTAATAGATCCTCCTGTAAATAGGGTGTAGTGGTTATTTTTTCTATACTAACTATACCTCATCTAACTTGACCACAGTGCGTCAGGTTTAATTATGCTGCCTGAATCTTTAATCCAGCAAAACAGGAACAGTCCTCTGCGCAGCGGGTTGCTATAATGAAGGTACCGTACGGGAAAGGCTGGGCTGCTCAGTGAACTACAGTAAAGATATAGAGCGATGCATCGATTATATTGAGGTGAATATTAAGGAAAACCTGACTGCTGAGGAGATCGCCGCTGTGGCCGGCTATTCGCTGTATCATTTCTGCCGGGTTTTCAGCCTGTGCAGGGAAGTGCCGGTGATGGAATACGTGCGCAGCCGGAAGCTGTCTTTGGCGGCAGTGGAGCTGTTCAGCGGCCGGAGTGTGACGGAGATTGCGCTGGATTACGGGTTCGAAACACCCGGCGGCTTCACCAAAGCGTTCCGCAAAGCGTACGGCTACAGTCCCTCGCAGTACGCGGCGCGGACGGCAGGGTATCTTCAGGATGGTCCGGAATATGAGATCGGAGGGTATTTGATGAATCCAGTGTTTGTGACGAAGCCGGCTTTTAAGGCGGCAGGCTATGGCATTGCGACGAATGTGACGGACAGCAGCTATACCAAGGATATTGCCTCGTTCTGGAGCCAGTATGAGGGCGAGAATCTGGAGGATAAAATGTACAGCATCCTTAATCCGCCAAGACACGGAGAAGTAGGGCTATGTGTGCCCGCTAATGGTGACGGCAACGCTGTGTATCTGCTAGGTGTGATAGTCGATGATTTCTCCAGGGTGACGCCGGATATGCTGACTGTGGAGGTGCCTGCGGCAGAGTATGCGGTGTTCACCACCCCCCCGGTGGACGGGACAGAGAACGGCGACCCGGATGTATTCGTCCAGGTGATCAGAAGCACCTGGAAGTACATCTTTGAGGAGTGGTTTCCGGGCAGCGGCTACGCGTTCGACGAGGATAAGCTGGACTTTGAATTCTACGACGAACGCTGCCATTCGCGGGTGGATACGGTGATGGAGATTTACATTCCTGTGAGGGTGCGGGCGTGAAAATAGTCACTAAATCGGGGCAAATACTGTCCGGGTGAAGGGGCTGCACTGCGGGAATGTTTGGGCTTCCGGCCGCTGTTAAGGTTGGATTTCCTGATTGAGGCCGCTATGCAGCGGTCGAAATCCAACCTTAAAGGCGGACGCTACCGCTCCTGCAGCTCCAAAATTCCCTCCGTTGCGCCCACCCGGCCAGCATTTGCCTGTCTATTTTCACGGCCGCTGTGGTGGCGGCCGGATCAGGCCCGCGACGCACGGGACCCGTGCTGGCGGGCCATTGTTGTGAGGTGCTGCCTGCGATGCATGACAGCATCTCAGATGCATCAGCTTTTCCGGTGCTGCGCTCACCGGATAACTTCAATTGATTCCGCTGATCGCGGTTAAAGAACAAAAGCCAAAAATCCTGGACTAAGGAAACGCAGTTCCGCAATGAGCATTTTTTCCACCATCACGCCTACTTGAGCAAGCATTGCAAACGTTTTTTTCGTAAGATCATCTAATACCAATCATTCCCGGCGGATTCTATAATGGGTTAGAATGTATACCTATTGCCGAAAGGGATGTTCCGCAAATGCCATTAGTAGATATGCCGCTAGAACAGTTAAAACAATACCAGGGAAGAAACCCGCGTCCGGCTGACTTCGACGCTTACTGGGAACGCGCTCTCGAGGAGCTTGCATCGGTAGACACGCAGCTTGAGCTGATTCCGAGTACGTTTCAGACACCGCAGGCCGAATGCTTCGATCTGTACTTTACGGGAGTGCGCGGTGCGCGCATCCATGCCAAATACCTGCGTCCGAGAGCAGTAAGCACGCCGCAGCCGGCGGTTCTTCAGTTCCACGGTTATACCGGTGACGCCGGTGAGTGGCAGGATAAGCTTGCTTATGTCTCGCTGGGCTTTTCGGTGCTGGCACTGGACTGCCGGGGACAGGGTGGATTGTCGGAGGATACAGGCGGTGTGAAGGGCAATACACATAACGGACATATTATCCGCGGGCTGGATGATCATCCGGATAACCTGCTGTTCCGCCACATCTATCTCGACACCGTCCGTCTGGCACAAATTGCGCTTGAACTGCCGGGAGTAGATCCGGAGCGTGTATATGCTATGGGCGGGTCGCAGGGCGGAGCTCTTACCATCGCTTGTGCCGCACTCGAGCCGCGGGTAAAAAAGGCTGCCACTACATATCCGTTCCTATGTGATTACAAACGCGTATGGGAAATGGATCTGGCCAAGGATGCGTACCATGAGCTGAACATCTATTTCCGCAAGTTCGATCCGCTGCATGAGCGGGAGGACGAGGTTTTTGAAAAGCTGGGTTATATCGACCTGCAGCATCTGGCTTCCCGCATTCAGGGTGAGGTACTGTTCTTCACCGGTCTGATGGATACCATCTGCCCGCCGTCCACCCAGTTCGCAGCCTATAACAAAATCACCGCGCCCAAGCAGCTTGTCGTTTACCCGGACTTCGGGCATGAATATCTGCCGGGCGGCGGGGACCGGACGATGCAGTTTTTCCTTGGCGAATAGCAGCCTGCATTGAAAAAGCGGGATGAATCAGCGGATGGTAGATTACTTATAGTTGCTGCAGCTTCGTAACATTAGCCTAAATACAATCTACGTTGCGCATTCTATTGTATCGAATACAATCACCGTGGTATTTTTGTAGATAAAAAGGAGAAGGCACTATCAGCGGCGCTCTCATCGGAGTGCCGGCAGATAGTGCCTTATTCACGTCACAACCTCATATCCCAGAGAACCGGCTGCGGTTATGCTGTCGATTGGCTGCTTGTGGGAGAACCAGCCTCCGGCGGAGATTCGCTGTGACGATTCCGCTTTGGCCGGCCGTTCCATGTCAGATAAGTCCAGATACGCAGGAGCTGTTCAACAGGGCCGTTGCGGAAAAATGTTAAATAGTAGGGGCTTAGCAATAATTGCACAGCGTAGACCACCAGAACGATTCCGAAGCCGCCGAGCACGCCTGCCCTGCCGAACAGACCCAGTCCATAGCCGTAAAAGATGGTTGTGCAGATCACACTCTGCATCAAATAATTCGTCAGCGAAAGCCGTCCCACGGCTTCGAACTTTTGCAGCAGACCGGTCTTGGCAGGTCTCGTATACAGAAGGGCGAAGGCATAGATATAACCGAGTGCGAGCAGCGACCCGCCAGCCAAATCGCCGATTCCCGCTCCGGGCAGGAATTCTCCTCCCAGCTGCTGGGCCAGTACGCTGTATACTTTGGTGAGCAGTCCTGCCGGAATCAGAATGAGCGTGCGCCGAAGATACATGCTGCGTTTGGCTTGCGGATTATCGAATATGCCGGTGCGGGCGGCCCGCATACCAAGAAGGAACAGAGGAGCCGTCAGCAATGGAGCTAATAGGGCTGCAATTGCCATGATGGTGCTATCCTCTTCCGACAGCGGGTCAGCATTGTTGCGGAAATTCATGATCTCTGCGTAGCTTCCTGAACCATAAATATCAATACTTTCCCGTATGTAGTTTTGCGTATGCGGCGATGCTCCGGCCAGCGGATCTCCCGGTTGTTGCGGAATGACACCCAGTATCCCCATTACCGACAGCAGCAGCACCGACCAGACCAGCAGCGTCTTGGGTTTCCGGTTCAGGAACAGCAGTAGGAAGAAGCCGGTTAACCCGTAAAAGGTTAATATGTCGCCTTCCCACAGCAAAAACGAATGCAGCAGCCCCAAGACCAGCAGCATGAGAAATCTGCGGGCCAGGTGGCATTTTGGCCGGAGACTGCGCTCCTTCAGGCTTTCAGACAGTTTAACCATGCCGAACCCGTACATGAAAGTGAAGATAGGCATGAAGCTGCCGACGATAAAGATAAACACTAGAGAGCGGAACACCAGGTCAGTTCCCACGATTCCGAACAGCTGCGGCTCAGACTCCCCGTACATTCCGTACTGAAAGATCAGCATATTGGCCAGTAGGATGCCGGATAAGCTAAACCCCCTCAGCCCGTCAATCAGATGAACACGTTGTTTGCTTGTACTCAATTCAATCACCCCTGTATTCCATTATAACTATTAATAATATAAATAAATGTTTTTATGGAATTTGGCGGAACGGTTCCAGGTACGGGCGTAGCTTATACGGCGATGAGGGCCCATAGTGTCAGCTATTACACAATACAATCCAGACGAACATCACAAAAAAAGAGCATCCCGACAGGGATAGGCTCTCTTTTTAGCATACTGTATTCTCCTAATAACCTACATAAACTTCCGCTGCACCTTTTTCCCGTCATAGGTGAACAAAGCTTTTTTATCCTCCACGACAGTCTGCAGATGAACGGTGCGGCCCCAGAGAGAGTAGATGTGCGGAAGGGTACGCTCCAGATATTTCAGGTCAAGCTCGATGCTCTCGTAGCGGTGGACGATCAGCAGCTCACCGTTGCGCTCATAATCGGCATCCTGAATGACGAGGTATGGGGAGCCGCCGTTGACCCGGGCGAGCACGAGCTGGTCGCGGACATTTTCCCACGCTTTGTCGGTGATTTTCCATTCCGGGCCTTTTTTCTCGAACACATAAAGGTCAAGGTCGTTAACCAGCTGCTTCGACAGGTAGCTGCGGATGAAGGAGATGTCGGAGTCGAGCTCGCGCACCTCGAACATTTTGTCGCGGTCCCAGCGGCGCTCGATATCCTCAAAGATTTTCAGGCCCAAATAATACGGATTCAGGCTCTGGCGTGACGGCTGCACGACGGACGAATTGAGCTTGGAGTACTCGATTGTCTCCTCCGGCGTCAGATCCAGCTCGCGCATGATCCGCTGATGCCAGTAGGAGGCCCAGCCTTCGTTCATGATCTTCGTCTCCATCTGCGGCCAGAAATAGAGCATCTCGTCGCGCAGCATGGTCATAATATCGCGCTGCCAATCCTCCAGAGTGGTCGAATACTGCTGGATGAACCAGACGATATCCTTTTCCGGCTCAGGCGGAAAGGCACGCTTGGCAGCAGCATCAGGCTCCTGCGGACCGGCTTTGGCCTGATCGAGCTTCCACAGCTCGCTGTAGGCATTGTCCTCTCCAGGTTTACCGGCCTGCGTATCCTTGTTGGCTCTCATCTTGGCTTCCAGCAGATCGGTTTTGCCGAGCTTGCGCGGCTGGATCAGGCTGGGGTCGATATGCTCCTGAATGGCCAGTACCGAGTCGATGAACCGCTCCACCCGGTCAATGCCGTAGGTCACCGAATAACCGGCGATCCGGTCGGCTGTGGCAGACATGCTCTCGACCATATCGCGGTTGGACATGGAGAAGCGCATATTATTTTTGAAAAAATCGCAGTGGGCAAGCACGTGGGCGACAATCAGCTTATTCTGGATCAGGGAATTGCCGTCCAGCAGAAAGGCGTAGCAGGGGTTGGAGTTGATGACAAGCTCGTAAATTTTGCTGAGTCCGAAGTCGTATTGTGATTTCATTTTATGAAACGTTTTTCCGAAGCTCCAGTGCCCGAACCGGGTAGGCATCCCGTAGGCCCCAAAGGTATAAATAATATCGGCAGGACATATTTCATACCGCATCGGGTAAAAATCCAGCCCGAACCCGGTAGCAATCTCCGTAATCTCGGCTATCGACCGCTCCAGTGCCTTGATTTCATCTTCACTTGGCATGATTCTACTCTCCCTCCGGCTTGCTGTTCTTTTTAAGTATATGGGCGGGAGGGGGAGAGTATGATGGTGGGGCTCATGGTCAATCAAGTACTACTTCAGATTGAAGCGTTTAAAGCGGGAAATACAGTAGTGGATATAGATATTGTTGAGATAGAAGAATTATAGAAAAAAGAATAGCCTAACCCATGCGTAGATTACGTCCGCGGGTTAGGCTATTCTTCATCTGGATCAATTCCCCAAAATACATAATGAGACAGTCCAGTATTAGCAAAGTAACAAGCATCCACATACACTTCGCGAAGCTCATCATCAATCCTGTAAATAACAATTACATTACCAATCAATGTCCAATAATAGCCGTTGAATTCAAACCCAGGAAAGTCGGATACGCCGTCAGCTTTGTATTTCGGCTCATCGGCTAAGACAGATTTAGAACGTCTGAATACGTTCAAGGGGTCAACCTTATATTCCTTCATTCGGGCAAGAGCTACCCTAGCGTAAGTGGTCCAGAGCACCTTGTAACGGTCAATCATTCTTAACCTCTTTCAGTAATTGTGCAAACTCCTCTTCGCTGTCACTATATGTGGAAATCCCATTCTCACGGTCATGTTTGGCCTGACGAATCTGGTACAGAACATCTTCATCTTTGAAAATGACGGATGTCATTCTTTTCTTTTGCTCTTCCGTAAATGCGGGTTCATCTTTCCTCTGAAGCGTAACGTTAAATCCGAAATTATCCTCGATCAATTGCACCAGATCTTTAAGTTCAACATAAGCTTTGCCCCGAAAGCTTTGCTCCAATTGCTCCTTGGAAATGGACATTTCATTCACCGCCTTTTGCTCATTATAACATAAACCAATAGCAATCTAATTGTGTTAAGATTACATTAATTAACAAAATAGAAAGGGGGGGAATCCCATAAGAAAATATCCTGAACGTGTAACGGCTTCAATGATCCGGGTATTGCATGAGAAAGAGGTATTATTAATGAGGCATTCTACAGAAATACATTTTGGAGAATCTAATGAATTTATAGGTATGGTCGTTATGACAAATCCAGGAAGATTTGAATTTAAGAATACATTGGGCTGGGAGGATTTTAAATCTGGTAAAGGTTCTGCATACACTTTTGAAGCCAGTGATTATCCAGACTTGTCTATGCAGAATGTAATTGAAGTGGTCAGACGTGCTTATGAAGTATCAGGAAAAGGCAAACCGGATGGAACCTTGCGAGTATATAATCTTTCTAATGTTCGTCATGCAGCTGGTCATGAAGCTGAGATATATCACAATAAGGCTAAAATAGCTCTTACATCTACCAATATTGCGTTGCTGGAAGATCCAATAACTCATAATAGAGAAGAGTTTTTAAATGAATGCAACAAAGCAGGCTTTGTCATTATGGGTTTTGTAAATGGTGCATTTAATCAGAAGATGCGTCAAATACTTTCATGGTCTGAGCAAGTATCAAGCTTGGTATATGCCATGGACAAAAATGGGCATTACTCTCATCCTCGCAGATGGAGAACAGACCTATCTTTAAAGAATCAAGTCATTTCATCGTTGCAGTCTGTTTTATAAAAAATACCTCACTCTACCGCTATAACGACTTAATCATATCTAAGCAGGTGATCCGCCAATGAAACATCAGCGATCTAAGAATAAACCGCTCCTTTGGGTGATAGCATTCATCATCTTTCTAGGGGTTGCTGGTCTGGGTTATTTTGTGAAAAATATACTCTTCCCTTCATATGAACCTTTTACAGTCATTCACCAAAAGGAGCTTTCAAGCCCCAAGTATGGAACCTATGTCTACCGCGGCGGGGCGGATCAAATTGAATACAGTGCAAAAACCAAACGAAAGCCTATTGGAGAAACTCAGACAGGTGACCGGATTCTTGAGCTTAAGGATGACCCCAATCACCAGTATTTTGTACTGATTTTCAATACGGAAATGCCGTGGTGGGATCTGTACGAGAAAAAATAAGAGCAGCACACCTCCCGTTACACAGGAGATACGCTGCTCTTTGCTTTTGACGGACTCCGCTCCCGTCCCCACCTCAATACACAAACCTCCGCTGCGCCCAGTAGCTGAATACGAAGATCGATACCTCGGTCAGTATCTTCGCAACTGCCAGCGGGATGATCAGCTGCTCGCTGTAGAAGTAGAGCAGGCCGTAGTTGAATAGCAGCACCAGAACGACGAGTGAGAAGTATTTCGGGAGCGACTGCAGGCGCGAACGCTTGCCGCTGCTGAAGACATATCTCCGGTTCACGGAATAATTAAAGATCGAGCTGCACAGTCTCGCGGCGACTACGGACAGGAACAGATTGTGCGTCAGGCGCTGGAACAGGAACAGCAGCACGAAGTCGATCAGCGCCGACAGCAGCGATGAGGTGCTGAACATCAGGATCGGCAGATAGATCCTGATGGAATCGGCGAGCGGGCGGAAGTGCGACGATTTGTTGTGGTCCAGATACACGGTATCAATGAATTCCTCGGTGATGTCGTAGCCCTCCTTGCGGGCGGTCAGCAGCATGTTCATTTCGTACTCGAACCGGTCGCCGGGAATCCGGCCCAGCCAGTCCAGCATGGACGGCGGGAAACCCCGCAGGCCGGTCTGGGTATCTTGGACTTTGCTGCCGGTGGTCAGCGCGAATATTCCACGGGTTACGGAGTTACCAAAGCGGCTGCGCAGCGGAACCTTACCGCTGAAGCGGCGGCTGCCCAGTACGATTCCGGGCTTGCTCTGGCTGTGCAGCAGCTCCACAACCCGCTTGATGTCATGGGGCAGATGCTGTCCGTCGCTGTCTGCGCAGACTACATAGCCCGGCAGCCCTTGTTCCTGGATGTAGCGGAAGCCGGTCTTGAGCGCCCGGCCTTTGCCGTAATTGACAGGATGCGTCAGTACCGTGCAGCCGAACGCTTCAGCCGTCTGGAACAGTCCCCGGTAAGCATGTCCGCTGCCGTCGTCTACTATCAGAATCGGGCCAAGCCCGTAATCCTGCAGCTTAATAATCAGGTCAAGCAGCCGGTCGTCAGGTTCATATGCAGGAATTAGTATAGTCATAATCGTGGTCACTCCTTAATGTAAAGTATGTCGCTGACGCCGCGCTCCTGGTTTTTACCCTGCGGATTGTTGACCACCCGGCCCATGAAGTACATAGTCGAGGAACCTCCGCCGTCGAGATTGTAGGCTTCGGTTGCCCCGAGATCCTGCATCAGGTCCGCAAGCTCGGTCAATGTCATGCCGCGGCTGTAGCCTTCATTGCGGCCGTCAACGACCACGAACACATAATGGTTCGGGGCAATCATGCCGATGGCCGTGCGCGGATTGGCATTCTGGATCGAGCGGTTGCCGAAGTTGGTGTCGATTTTGACACTGCTGAAATCACTGGTGATTTGCCCGTCCTGAATCAGAATCGGTCCGAATGACAGCGTGTTGGTTACCCCCTGCGCCAGCAGCTCATCAGAAGAAACCTCTTCTTCGTTATAAGTCTCCATCGTTCCATCCTCCAGCAAGGCCATTGCATCCCGTGCCGGTTCATCGCGGTACACCGTACCGTTACGGATAATCACCCCGTCCTCGCGGAAGCCGTAATAATCACCGTTAATCGCAAAAATCGCATCATTACTGGAAGCAATCTCCGAAGTCACCTCGGTAATATTCGTACCAAAGCTGTTATCGGCAAAAGCGGACTTCAGGCTACTTGCTTTCTTTAACACGACATCCGCCACAAAATAGGTGATTTTGTCTGATCCGGACCCGGTCTGAGCCTGGTCAATCTTGATCTGGATGTCATCGCTGCTGTAGCTCCATTCGTCGGAAGTAGCATCAACTTCGGCTGAGGAGGAAGCAGTCTCAGCACTTGCCGTCGTACCGTTGTTGTCTGATGTAGCTGCAGTATCATCTGCCACAACCACCTCAACATGCTCAATTAAGTAACGGTCAGCCAGTTTATACACCACACCGCCAATCACCAGGATTACGGCCAGAATAACGACTCCTATCTTTTGTTTGAAGCTGAGTGCTTTCTTTTTGTCCATCTGTATCATTACAGCATCACCTCTATGTGTAAGTTCTTAAGCAGGATGATACGCGCGTTACCTTTAGTGAACCTGAAATGAAAGACAGGGATGGAGAAGAAAGATTCTGCTTGTCTGCAAGTTTCGGTAATGGGGTAGTAACAGCCGCAGCGGCTTGGTATACTCAAGCAATAGACAAACTTTTCCAGAGTGGATAAGGAGGCAGCTGTAAAAATGCGGTTATCACCAAAAAACAGACGGATGCATAAGCCTGAATCTATGAAGGGTCGGGGGCTTCGCCAAGGGGCATTGACGCTAACCGTACTGCTGGCTATGACGCTTTTGCAGGGCTGCTTCCTTACTGGCAAAGGCGGGCTTCGCCATGAGATCGATGAGCAGAAGGATGTGGTCTACTCCTTTGGAATGGGGCCGCTGAACCTGGACAGGCTGGATGACTTCATGGAGCGGAAAAAAGGCAGCCAGCGGATTATTCTGTACACGATTGAGGGTGATCCGATCTTCACGGAGGTGCGGTATAGAGATAATAAGCTGGTTGTTGCTTATGACAGCACGGAGGACGCTTTTGGCCCCAAGGAGACAGGAACGTATACCTGCCGGGCACTGGAAAAGAGTAAAGGGAGCACAGCGCTGAAATATACACTTACAGGCTGTGAAGGGGAATATCCGGAAGCCGCACTGCTCTGGATTAATTACGAGCTGTCAGAGCAGGATGACTTCGGCTTTGTGCTGAAGTACGGGGTGAACCGGAAGAACGAAATCAATACGCTCAAGGGAAAGCTGGTTAAGGACCTCCAGGATGGCACTACAGCAGAAGCAGCGGAGTTCCGGCTGCCGCAGGCGAAGCTGCAGAGCATTTACCGTGAGCTGGTGCTGGCCGGCTATGTACAGGACAAGACCTTGACGGAAGCCTGCAATATCAAGCCTGCTGTCAGCTATGAGCTGCTGGTACAAATGAACGGCAGCGAACGGAAGTTTGCCTGGAGTGAATGCGACCAAAGCGCAGACGGAAAGGCAATGACTGCACTGGTAGAGCACATGATCAGCGAGGTGCAGGAGAGCGAATATTACCAAGCGCTGCCCGAGACGAAGGGGTATTATGAATAAGAGCTGGCCACAGCCAAGCCCCAATAAGCAAATCTTTTATATAAGCATTAATAACTACTAGAATTCGCGGAGGTCCTGGTTATGCAACAGCGTGTACTACTAATTGAAGATGATGAAGATATTAGCAGAATGGTAAGCTCTTATTTAGTAAAAGAGGGCTACGAGGTCGAGCAGGTATTTGACGGGGAAGCCGCTGAGCGCAAGGTGCGCAGCGGGGAGGCTTATGATCTGGTGCTGCTGGATCTCATGCTGCCCAGGCGCAGCGGGATGGATGTGCTGCAGAGTATCCGTGCAGCCAGCCTGGTGCCGGTGCTGATTATGTCCGCCAAGGACAGTGATGTGGATAAAGCGCTCGGACTCGGGTTCGGCGCAGATGATTATATTACGAAGCCCTTCTCGATGATTGAGCTTGCGGCGAGAGTCAAGGCGGCGATCCGCCGGGCTGGCTATGCGGCTGCCGGTGCTGTCAGGGCTGAGGAACCTCCGGCAGCCGAAGCACAGCAGGCCAAGGTCATCCCTCTGCGCGGGCTGACTGTTAATCTGGATACCTTTTCGGCAGAGAAGCACGGAGAAGAGGTCAAGCTGACCGCCAAGGAATTCCAGATCCTGCGGCTGTTCGCGGCCAATCCGGGCAGAGTGTACACGAAGGCGCAGCTTTACAGCCTGGTCTGGGAGGATGATTATTACGGAGACGAGAATGTCATCAATGTACACATGAGAAGACTGCGCGAGAAGATTGAGGATGACCCCTCCCATCCCGAATACATAAAAACACTGTGGGGCATCGGCTATAAGCTGGGGGATGTGCTGCCATGATTATTTTTCTCGGCGGAATTATTGCAGTGCTTCTGCTGCTCATCCTGTGGCAATCGCTGCGGCTGAGAGAGCACGGGCGTCAGCTGCAGTACATCCGGACCAAGCTTACGGGCATAATGGCGAGCGGGTCGCATGAACGGCTGCTGCTGTTCAACAGCGATCCGGCGCTCCAGCAGCTGCTGGGCACCCTCAATGACCTGCTAAATGTCAACCACAAAGGCGCGGTGGAACGGGTCCGGCTGGAGCAATCGATGCGTCATATGCTGGCTAACATTTCCCATGACCTGAAGACACCGCTGACCGTTGTACTCGGATATATTGAGACCCTGCTTCAGGACCATGATCTGCCTGCCGGGGAGCGGGAGGCGATGCTGCGGACCATTCATGCCAAAGCACAGGAGGTCATTGCGCTGATGAACCGGTTCTTTGACCTGGCCAAGCTGGAGTCAGGGGATAAAGCAATCCCGCTTACTCGTGTGGAGCTGGGCGAGCTGTGCCGCCGCAACATTCTGTCCTTCTATGAGCTGCTCAGCGCCGGGGGAAGTGATGTGCAGATCGACATTCCGGATGAACCGCTGTACATTATGGGGAATGAGGAGGCGCTGGACCGGGTGCTCGGCAACCTGCTGTCCAATGCAATCACCTATGGCGGTGACGGGGGCGTACTGGGCCTGAAGCTATTTTCCAAGGAAGACAGGGTATGCATTGAGGTGTGGGATAGAGGGAAGGGCATCGCCGAAGGCCATCAGGATAAAATCTTTGAGCGTCTGTACACCCTGGAGGATTCGCGGAACCGTGATTACCAGGGCAGCGGTCTGGGCCTGACCATTACCAAAAGACTGACCGAGCAGATGAACGGCAGCATTACTTTGACCAGCAAGCCCTACGTTAAGACGGCGTTCACTTTGTCCTTCCGCAGGCTGGAGTTTTAAGAATTAAGGCTTTACAGATTGGAATTGAAAATAAATGCTGGAAAAGAGGCGGAGAGGAAAACTCCAAGCTTAAGATTTTCGTAAGAAACAGGTAATAAAAAAGAAAATTCCCCCCTGTATTATATAAATCAAGGAAGACAACGAAGCCAAAGGGGATAACGGAAATGACAACCATACTGCGGACGTGGAATTTAACCAAGGTCTATCAGGGCAAAGAAGCCGTGAACAATGTGAATATGAATATTAAGAAGGGTGAAATTTACGGTTTTCTGGGGCCGAACGGAGCCGGCAAGACAACGGTGATGAAAATGATCACCAATCTGGTGAAGCCTACTGCGGGCGAAATCGAATTTTTTGGCGAAAAGATGACATCCCGCTCTTACGAAATGCTCAAGCGCATGGGCTGCATCATCGAGTATCCGGTGTTCTATGACAAGCTGACCGCCCGGGAGAATCTGGAGCTGCACGGGGAATACATGGGGTACTATGACCCGAAGGCGCTGAAGGAGGCGCTGGAGCTGGTGAATCTTACCGGGACAGACAAGAAGCCGGTCAAGCAGTTTTCGATGGGCATGAAGCAGCGGCTGGGCATTGCCAGAGCGGTAATGACCAAGCCGGAGCTGCTGATTCTGGATGAGCCGATTAACGGGCTGGACCCGCTGGGCATCAAGGAGCTGCGCGAGGTGTTCCGCATGCTGAGCCGTGAATACGGGATGACACTGCTGATCTCGAGCCATATCCTGGGTGAGGTGGAGCAGATAGCTGATACCATCGGCGTAATCCGGGACGGCGTGCTGCTGGAGGAGGTTGCCATGGATGAAATCCGCAGTCGGGACACGGACTATATCGAGCTGATCACGGATAACAGCAGTAAAGCGGTATACACGCTGACGAATACGCTTGGACTTAGCAACTTTAAGGTAATGGGTGCGCGGACCATCCGGATTTATGAGAAAATCTCACAGCTGGAGCTGAGCAAAGCGCTGGCGGCGGCTGATGTGGAATTGGAGAGCCTGAACCGGAAGCAGCATTCGCTCGAAGATTATTTTGTCGGACTGATGGGGGGTGAAGTCGTTGCTTAAGCTGATCAGACTTGAATTGCGCAAGAACAGAATCAGTTTGTTTAAAGGATCTCTGATAGCAGCCTTGGCGATTATATTGTTTATGCTGCTGGTTGTATTCACAGAAATAGATGATCCGGGTGACTTCGCTACCTATGCCGATGTTTTTGACGGTGTGCATATCTTCGTAAAAGTAGTATTTATGGTCTTCGGGTCCGTCCTGATCAGCAAGCTGGTCATTGATGAGTATAAGAATAATACCATTGACCTGCTCTTCATGTACCCGATCCCCCGTAAAAAGCTGATGGCAGCCAAGCTGCTGATTGTCTCCTTGTTTATGCTGGTTACAATTTTTGTATCCAATGTGGCGGTGGGTGCGGCGATGGTCGGCTTCAATCATTACTTTGTTAATGCCATCTCCGGTGAGCTGACGCCTGGGCTGATCGGTGAACAGCTTACAATATCCGCTTCAGATGCAATATACTCGGCAGGAATCGGGCTGATACCGTTATTCTTCGGGATGCGCAAAAAATCAGTTCCGGCTACGATCGTATCCGGCGTGCTGATCTCAGGCGTCCTGTCATCCAACTTCAGCGGCTTCCGGCTGGGCAATCAGGTAGGAGTCTCATTAGTTCTCGGAATTGCAGGTGTTGCCATTGCCTATCTCTCGATCCGCAAGATTGAGACTCATGACGTAGCATAGCGGGAAATTTGGACTATAAAAAAGGTGAAAAAACCGCTTGATGCCGCTGTTTTTCTGGCGACCGCAAGCGGTTTTTTTGCTATAATAAAGCTTAATTCAGGAATTTCTACATATATAGATAATTTCCGCATTTGCGGATGCATAATAGCAGGTTCTGAGCAGCGGAGGAGGTGGGTAATGCTTAAAGACTGGGCTGCCATTCTGGGCAGGGTGCTTTCTGAGGAAGGTGCTTTTAAATCGTTATATGATCATCATCCCGACCTGATTATCATACTGGACAGGCAGGGGAAATTCGTGGACAGCAACCGGGCCTTCGGCTCTGCCGTTCCGTGCGCTCCGGCGCACACATTTAGTGGTACCGAGGAGGCGCTGACTCCCGGTGAAGCACATTTTACTGCGGCCCTGGAAGGGGTAACCTCCAGCTTTGAGCTTGCAGCGAATGAGGAAGACGGCAGCGTATCCGTCTCTCCCGCCATAACGTATGCTCCGGTTAAGGCAGATGAGGGGATAGCCGGTGTGTTTGCGATTATCCATTATGATGTGAATGCGCTGCTCCCTGCAGCACTGTTAGAATGGTTCAGCCGGCTCACGGCAGCCGGGACGGAAGAAGAGCATCCAGAGCAGCAGGGAGGGAAGCGGCCGGCGCTGATGCGCGAGATGGCTGAAGATATGCGGCTAAGCCTGATTTTGAATTCGGTATCGGCAGGAATCTTTGGTCTGGATACCGAAGGCCGTACCATTTTTATCAACCGGGAAGGCGCGGACATGCTGGGCTATCATCCCTCAGAGCTGTACGGCGTCCATTTGATGGACCTGATTAATCAGACCCATGGCAGCACCGCCTCCTATGCCACGCTGGAGTGCCCGATCCGACGTACCCTGGACGACGGGGTTATCCGCAGCAGCTCAGACGAAATATTCTGGCGCAAGGACGGCACCAGCTTTTTTGTAAGCTACCGGATCGCTCCGCTGCTTGACAAAGGCATGATCTGCGGGGTAGTTCTCTCCTTCGCCGATATTACCAATGAACGGGAAATCCGGCGTGCCAAGGAATCGGCTGAGCAGGCAGCCCAGGCCAAGTCCGATTTCCTGGCCATGATGAGCCATGAAATCCGTACACCGATGAACGGAATGATCGGCATGGCCGATCTGCTGCTGGAGACGGAGCTTGAAGAAGAGCAGCGCAGCTATGCGGAGATTCTGCGGAGCAGCAGCTACAGTCTGCTGCAGATTCTGAATGACATCCTCGATTTCAGCAAGATGGAAGCCGGGAAGATGCAGCTGCAGTCTGAGACCTTCGATCTGCGGGAGATGATTGAGAGTGTGATTGACCTGTTCACGCCTAAGGCGGAGGAGAAGAAGCTTGCCCTGCGGTGGTGGGCTGATACCAGTGTTCCGGAGGCTGTAACCACCGATCCCAGCCGTCTGCGGCAGATCATCGTGAATCTGGTCGGCAATGCGCTGAAATTCACCGAACGGGGAAGCGTGACCTTATCGGTGAAGAATATACCGCTGCCGGGCTCGGAGGAATATCTGCTGGAATTCTCGGTGCGTGACACCGGCGTCGGAATTGCCGACAGCAAGCTGAACCTGCTGTTCCAGTCCTTCTCACAGCTGCATCCGTTCATTAACCGCAAATACGGCGGCACCGGCCTCGGGCTTGCGATCTGCAAGCAGCTGGTGGAGCTGATGGGCGGAACCATTTTTGTGGAGAGCGAAGAAGGCCGCGGCTCCATCTTCCGGTTCATGCTCCCGTTCGTAAAGGAAACGGTGGAAGCGTAACAGGACGGTGCCTTTTGCGGACGTTACAGCTATTGTAAATATTATGAATACAAAAGCCAGCCCGCCCCCGAGATCCGGGGTCAGGCTGGCTTATTTGTTGTTTGCATTTCAGCTGCAGAGGGTGCTCAACAGACTAAGTGGAATTATGACACCTATTTTCCGCCAGAACAGCGGCTTCGGAACTTTAGTTGGAAAAATGCTACTTAATTTCAGTGATTTCATCGCTGGAAGGCTATTGAGCCTATAATAGGTGTTGTTTCTCCAACTAATCATTGTAAAAGTTAAAATTAGACTGAATTAAGTGGCGAAAATCCAACTAAATCTTCACAGGCTCTCCTTGGGCAGGTTTTAGCGTTAACTACGCTAACCCGTCAGCCCCTAACCCGTAAGTAGATAGGTTGTCCCACCACTCCTAGCGCATATACATCAGACCGACAGTAGCCGGTCCGCAGTGGCTGCCGATAACACAGCCGGCATTGATAACGGCGATTTCCTTAACGCTGGTCTGCTCGCGCAGCGCCTTCTCCAGGAACTTCGCGTCTTCTTCGGCCAGCGTATGGGCGATAATCAGCAGCTCCTGATCCATCTCGCTGACATTGGCAAGCGCGTTTTGCAGCATTTGCTCCACAGCCTTTTCCTTTTTGCCGCGGACTTTACTGACCGGCACGATGGCGCCGTCAATCAGCCGCAGAACGGGCCGGATCTTCAGCAGGCTGCCGATAAAATTTTGCATCCCTGAGCAGCGGCCGCCCATATATAAGTAATCAAGGGTATCAACGACAAATTCAGTCTCCACCCGGCTGCGGCACTGCTCCAGCATGGCGGTAATTTCTGCACTGCTATGGCCTTTGGCGGCTGCGCGGGCAGCCTTCATGACCAGCAGCGCGATCCCGCCGCATAAGGTCTCGGAATCAACGACGCTGACGCGTCCTTCCGGGAATTCGCCTGCAGCCAGCAGGGCATTCTGGTATGTAGAGGATAAGGCAGAAGACAGGCTGATATAGACTACATCTCCGCCGCTTGCGATAACCGGCTCAAAAGCTGCGATGAAGTCAGCCGGTGACGGGGCAGCCGTCTTCGGCAGAGCTCCGTTAGCCGCTACTCGGCGGTAAACTTCCTCGGGTGTAATGTCTACCCCGTCTTTGTATGTACCGTCCTGAAATACTACGTACAGCGGAACGATGCCGATATCATACGTTTGCTTCCAGCCTTGCGGCAAATCGGAAGTGCTGTCTGAAAAAATCTTTACATTAGACATTAAATTCTCCTTCACCGAATCTGAACTTCGGATCACAATTATAAGTTACAGAAATACCATATAATCTGTCTATTATACCAAGGCCATGCCGAATCTCAAAATAAAAATCACAGCCTGATAGAAAAAAGACCATCCGCAGGGGATGGTCTTCACTGTTTTAGGTTCTCGCAGCTTGGAAGAATACCGGTTATTTTTTGACAACCGGAATCCAAACCTCACAGACATAATCTTCGGCTGATGTATCTCCGGGAGGGTACAGCTCAATCTCCGGCCCGCCGGCATGCTGGTAGCCTGTTCCCGGAAACCATTCCTGATAGATCCGCTGCCAGACAGCCTGAAGCGTATGCGGCAATGGTCCTTTGGAAGTGAATACCGCCCAGCTGGCAGCAGGAACGACGCCTTTCTCGTAGCCATGCGGATCTGCAGCTTCATCCGCCTGGACCCCGACCCAATAGGACAGCAGATCCTTTTCCATGTCCATGCTCATGCAGATACCGAGCCATGCTTCCTCTGAAGCAAGTCCAATCAGCTCATCCGAGGTGCCGTCCTCGTTGCATTCGTTCCAAAACTCGGGAATTCTGCGGAAGTTCTCTCCGTCCTTGCAGGTAACCTGTATTGATTTGCCGATTACGTTAAAAGCCGGCTTATCCACAATTTTGTATTCCATTTCCTGATCTCCCTTCAATGATAGGTGGAAAGAGAGGCGGGGGAACGCTTTGAGCTGTACCCCGGGTTCACGCGCCGCCGAGGGAGTAAGCCCATGGGCCTTGCGGAACGCCTTGGCAAAGGATTCCGGTGAGTCATAGCCGTATTTCAGCGCTACATCCAGCACCCTGATCTTGGAGCTTGCAAGCTCCTGGGCAGCCAGTGTCAGCCTGCGCTTGCGGATATAGTCTGCCACCGTAAAGCCGGTCAGCATACTGAACATCCGCTGAAAATGAAACGGAGATACATGTGCGATCCCTGCCACATCCTCGATTCGCAGCGGTTCGGTCATCTTGCTCTCCATATAATCCATAGCTTCCTTCATCCGGATCAGCCATTCCAAGACGCTGTCATCTCCCTTTGAGTTCATCCTATCATGGTCAGAGGAACCAGTCCTGTTATTCTCTGCTCATTAATGACAGGTTTCTTTTCAAAGTATAACGTACTACAGGCACTTCTGTCAGTTTCCGAGCCGGTACACTCTGGCTTCATAAGGACGCAGGGTTTCCCGTTCGGCGGCAGCCGGCTCGTCCGGGTAATTGCCGATTAGCTTACCGCTTACAGCGGCAAGCTCTTCCGGTAGCTCTACGAGCTGTGGAATACCACTGAAATTAAGCAGCACCAGCCATTTTTCATTATCCAGTGTCCGGGTGTAAGCATAAATATATTCATGATCCGGCAGCAGGAGCTCATATTCGCCATAGGACATAATGAGGTGTTCCTTGCGCAGGGCGATCAGCTGCTGGTAGTAATAAAAAACGGAATCGGAGTCCGCTAAGGCCTGCTCTACATTGATATCCTTGTAATTCGGATTGACCTTGAGCCATGGTGTGCCTTCCGTAAAGCCGGCGTTTGCCGAGTCGTCCCACTGCATCGGAGTGCGGGCATTGTCACGGCCTTTGGCATGGATGGCATTCAGAATCGTATCGTGATCCGCGCCGCCCTCCGTAACCTTTTCCCGGTACATATTCAGAATTTCGATATCCTTATAGTCTTCCAGCACAGGGAACTTTACATTGGTCATACCGATTTCTTCGCCCTGGTAAATGTAAGGAGTCCCTTTTAGCGTATGCAGCAGGGTAGCCAGCATTTTGGCCGACTGGACGCGGTATTCACCGTCATGCCCAAAACGTGAGACCATACGCGGCTGGTCATGATTGTTCAGGTACAGGCTGTTCCAGCCCTGCTCAGCAAGCCCTACCTGCCATTTATGCAAAATAGAGCGCAGCCCCTTCAGACTCCACGGTGTAACCTCCCACTTGCCGCCGGGACCGGAATCAATGTCCATATGCTCAAACTGGAATACCATCTGCAGCTCTTTGCGGTCCTCGGCTGTATAGAGAATCGCATCCCCGACACTGGCTCCCGGGGTTTCCCCGACGGTCATCACATCGTATTTGGACAGCACCTCACGGTTCATCTCCTGCAGATACTCATGGACCCGCGGGCCGTTCATATAAAATTCGCCGCCCCCTGCAAGTCTGCCGGGCTCCAGATCGTCGCGCTTGACTGAAGGCAGGCCGTCTACCTTGGAGATCATGTTAATGACATCCATCCGCAGTCCGTCTACACCCTTGTCCAGCCAGAAGGTCATCATCTTGTAGAGCGCTTCGCGCAGCTTGGGGTTCTCCCAGTTCAGATCCGGCTGCTTGCGCGAGAACAGGTGCAGGTAATATTCACCTGTTGCTTCATCCAGCTCCCAGGCCGGACCGCTGAAGATCGAGCTCCAGTTGTTCGGCAACTCGCCATCCGGGCCGCCCGGGCGCCAGATATAATAATCCCGGTACGGATTATCCTTGGAGGAGCGGGACTCTACGAACCAGGCATGCTCATCCGAGGAATGGTTGATGACAAGGTCCATCATCAGCTTGATTCCGCGTTCATGCAGCCCGGCCAGCAGCTCTTCCCAATCCTGCAGCGTGCCGAACTCATCCATAATGTCCTCATAATCGCTGATGTCGTAACCGTTGTCGTCGTTCGGCGACTTATAGACCGGGGACAGCCAGACGACATCGACGCCGAGCTTCTTCAGGTAGTCCAGCCTGGATATGATCCCGCGCAGATCGCCGATGCCGTCTCCGTTGCTGTCCTGATAGCTCCGGGGATAGATCTGATAAACAACGGCTTCTTTCCAAAAAGCTCTGTTCATTGTAACGACTCCTTTTATATGCTTATTTGTGTACCCACATAAAAAGCCCCGTGGACCTAAGTCCCGGGGCCGCCAAAAATTATGCCGTTACCGAGGAACCTTCAGCAGTGACGCTGCTAAGCCCGTTCACAGTATATTCTTTGCCGTGAATCGTGAGTGCCGCCGGTACATCGGTCTCGTTGGTTACTGTTACCTGTGCATCGGTAACGTTAACCTTGAGCCGTGAGCCGCGGAACATGATTTTGAACGAATACGAGGTCCAGTGGCCCGGGTTGGACGGATTCAGAATCAGCCGGTCTGCCAGAACGCGCAGTCCGCCGAAGCCGTGTACAACCGACATCCAGGTGCCTGCCATACTTGTAGTGTGGCAGCCGTCTTCCGTATCGTTGTTGTAGTTGTCGAGATCAAGTCGGGAAGTACGCAGGTACATCTCATAGGCTTTTTCCTTGTAGCCCAGCTCGCAGGCCAGAATGGCATGGATGCAAGGGGACAGGGAGGACTCATGAACGGTGATCGGCTCGTAGAAGTCGAAATTCCGTTTTTTCGTATCCAGATCATAGCGGTCACCCAGGAAATACAGCCCTTGCAGGACGTCGGCCTGCTTGATGTAGCAGGAGCGCAGGATGCGGTCCCAGGACCATTTCTGGTTGAGCGGCAGATTCTCCGGAGCCACTTCCTTCACCGGAATAATTTCCTTATCAAGGAAGCCGTCCTGCTGCAGGAAGATACCGAGCTCCTCATCGGATGGATAGTACATTTTGCCGATAATTTCATTCCACTTGGCCGTTTCGCTGTCCAGCAGCTCCAGCTTATCAGCCAGCTCTGCGTAACGGGCAGCTTCGTTCTCCTGCAGGTACTTCAGTGCTTCGAGCGTATATTCCATCGTCCAGGCAGCAATCCGGTTGGTGTACCAGTTGTTGTTGACATTGTTCTCGTATTCGTTCGGGCCGGTAACGCCCAGCATGACATACTGATCCTTGCGCGGCACATAATGCACGCGTTCCTCCCAGAAGCGGGAGATTTCCACCAGCACCTCAAGACCGTATTGGCCCAGGTATGCCTTGTCGCCGGTGTAGTTCACATAGTTGTAAATGGCGTGAGCGATTGCGCCGTTGCGGTGGATCTCTTCAAACGTAATTTCCCACTCGTTGTGGCATTCCTCACCGTTCATGGTCACCATCGGGTAGAGTGCACCTTTTTTGAAGCCGAGCTTGCGCGCGTTTTCCTTAGCCTTCTCCAGATGCTTGTAGCGGTAGATCAGCAGGTTGCGCGAAATGCCGGAATCCGCAGTACTCAGGTAGAACGGCACGCAATACGCTTCAGTGTCCCAGTAGGTGCTGCCGCCGTATTTTTCACCCGTAAAGCCCTTAGGCCCGATGTTCAGACGGTCATCTTCTCCGGTATAGGTCTGATTCAGCTGGAAAATATTGAAGCGGATCGCCTGCTGCGCCGACACGTCGCCTTCAATAATAATGTCGCTTTCCTTCCATTTGTCGCCCCAGGCTGCAGCCTGCTCGTTCAGCAGGGTAACAAAGCCGGCTTCGCGGGCACCATTCAATGCGCTGTGGGCGGCTTCAACAAGCTGGCCCAGGCCGTAATTGCGGGAGGTTACATTGGCGGCATACTTATAAATAACCACTTGGTCGCCGGACTGCACAGAAAGCGCCACTTTGCTGCCCACATATTTCTCCTGCTCAAGCGCTTCAGCTTCGGCAGTAACCTTTTCACCGTTAACCACAATGTCAAAAGCGAAGGCCGAAGTCACATGGAAGTCCAGCTTTTTCGTTTTGAGTGTCAGATAGCCGCCTTCTGTACCGCTGTGCTTCTCCACTTCATTCCAGAATTTCTCGTCATAGTTGGAGTCCTTGTTCTTGATGTCCCCGTCGAGGTAAGGAGTAACAGTAAGCGTACCGGCAAAATTCAGCGGTGTAACCGAG
This sequence comes from Paenibacillus sp. fava2, assembly GCF_058313675.1. Classification (NCBI taxonomy): domain Bacteria; kingdom Bacillati; phylum Bacillota; class Bacilli; order Caryophanales; family Paenibacillaceae; genus Paenibacillus; species Paenibacillus sp. fava2. The sequence goes on from NZ_CM177755.1 coordinate 2,325,616, forward strand.
TAACGGATCGCGCCGATCTCATGACGGGCCATGCTGACAATGCGGATGCTCTCCACCTGTACCTGCTTGCCGTCTTCAAGCTCAGCCGTGAAGCTGCGGAACAGTGTGCCTTCCTTCATATTAAGTACACGGCGGAACTGGGTCACGGTGCAGGCTGCCAGATCGAGCGGTGTACCATCGATATCAATGTTGATGCCGATCCAGTTGGTGCTGTTCAGTACCTTGGCAAAATACTCCGGATAGCCGTTTTTCCACCAGCCGACCCGGGTTTTATCCGGATAGTAGACGCCTGCCATGTAGCTGCCCTGCAGGCTGTGGCCGCTGTACTGCTCTTCAAAGTTGGCTCTGCCGCCCATGTAGCCGTTACCGATGCTGAAGATACTCTCGGAAATTTCCTGGGTGTGCGGATCAAAGGATTCTTCAATGATGGACCATTCATCAATTTTGAGATATTGTTTCATTGTTTTTGGGCTCCTTTTAAATGAGGGATGATATAAATGGAACTATTGGTTCGACATTACGGTCACGTGGGGAACCGCTCCGAATGTAAAAGGATGTTACGATCGCTGTTGTCCCCGGATGCTCAGATTGAAGTTATAAGGTAAGCATCCGGGGACAGCATAGGCTTTCGAAGAGAACTTTCCTGCGGAAAGCTTTCAGGCGAACGCTGGCGCTTCTTCACATTCCTTTTACCTTCTCCGCTAATCACGTGTCTTCAGATCTCTCACAGATAGTTCTTTTATAAGTAGTAGGGCAGTAACAGACGCATTTCGCAATTACCGGTTAATATTCATCAAACCGCTGCAAACCATTCTCCCAGCTTGGATACGCTGACCTGGGCGAGCGAAGGGACGACGAAATCTGCTTCGGCCAGGGTTTCCGGTGAGCCGATGCCGATGCTGCGCATGCCGGCGCGGGTTGCGGCCAGGATTCCGGCTTCGGCATCCTCGAATACGACGCAATGCTCAGGGGCAATGCCTACCGCCTGTGCGCCCAGCAGGAAGACCTCAGGATCAGGCTTGGCGGCGCTGGTGTGTGTCCCGTCGATGATGGCATCGAAGTAAGGAGTCAGGCCGGTGTTGTTCAGGATGGCCATCGCATTTTTGCTGGCAGACCCTAAGGCGACCTTGATCCCGGCTTCGCGGCATTCCTGCAGGAAGGAGAGGGCGCCCGGCAGAATCTCGGAGCTGTCCATCTTGGAGATGTATTCGACATAGCGGTTGTTTTTCTGCTCGGCAAAGCGCGCTTTGTCCTCTTCACTGAATGTAAGTCCGCCGATCTCCAGCAGAATATTCAGCGAGGCCGCCCGGCTGACACCCTTGAGCCGCTCGTTGTCCTGTTCGGTGAATACGAAGCCGAGCTGCTCGGCGAGCTCTCTCCAGGCAATAAAGTGATATTTGGCGGTGTCCACGAGAACGCCGTCCAAATCGAACAGGCAGGCTTTGATTTCTGACATGTTGAACCTCCTAAAAGTTTTGTGAGCTGCGCTTCCTGAAATCCTTCGTACAAAACTCACTTCGGAAGCATGGACTAAGTTTTGTGAGCTGCGCTTCCTGAAATCCTTCGTACAAAACTTGCTTCGGAAGCATGCTGAGTATTGTTAGCGCTTGCTTCCCGTCGTTTCTGTGTATAGAACTAGATTCGGTATGAGGGTTCCGGTTTTGAATAGCTGTAACCGAAATTTAGCGCAAACGTTTGTACAATATTCGAAAAAATAAATGAAGCATCGGACTGCTTCATTTATTTTTGAATCCTGGGTCATTTCTTGCCTGGGGCATACATGGATGACTCTCTCACGATCAGACGGTGAGGAATGACGAAACGGTTCGTATATCCGGGATCATTGTCAGGCTTCTGGATGGTCTGGATAAGCACCTGGGAAGCCGTATATCCGAGATGATAAATACCGATGTCAATACTGCTGATTGGCGGGCTGGACAATTCCGAGAGCGGGATGTTGTTAAAGCTGACAATCGCCAGATCCTCGGGAACCTTGTATTTCAGCTCATTCAGTCCGCGCAGTACGCCGAAAGAGACCATATCATCGACCGCGACCAGTGCTGTCGGCCGGTTCGGGAGATTCATAAAGAATGACATCGCCCGGTAGCCGCTGTCCTGCAGAAACTCGCCTTCTACAATCCATTCAGGCCGCATCTCGAGACCGCTGTTCTGCATAGCCTTGCGGTATCCTTCGAGACGGTCGCGCGAAACGATCAGATTGGGTGGTCCGCTGACAAAGCCGATACGCTCATGACCCATTGAAATCAGATGATTCGTGGCGTCAAAGGCTGCCATGACATTGTCGTTATCCACGGATAATATATCCTCATAGCGGTCGCTTCGTCCAACGAGGACGAACGGATATCCGCCGGATTCGAGAAAATCAATAACCGCATCATCCTTACGTGAGTACAGCAGAATAACGCCGTCAACACGGCGTCCCTTGAGCAGGCGGGAAACAGCTTCAAGCTCTTCCTTCTCGTTGGCTCCGGAGCTGATCAGTACATCATAGCCTGAACGGCTTGACTGGGTGACAATCCCTCGGATCAATTCCATAAAGAACAGATTGGAGAAAAGCTCCTCGGCCGGCTTCGGCAGGATGATGCAAATGCTGTTGGTTGTTTTCGAAACCAGGCTCTTTGCCATCATGTTCGGAGTATAGCCCATTTCCTCCATGATCGTTTTCACTTTACGGGAAGTTTCTAGGCTGATTCTGGGATGGCCTGACAACACCCGGGATACCGTGGAGGGAGAAACTCCCGCTTTCTTAGCCACATCCTTGATGGTAACTGTCATAGAAACCTCCTTCATGGAACCGTTTGCTTTACACAGTAATATTAATCGAAGTGCTGATAATTGTAAATAGAGAAAGTCCTGCAGCAGGCTGTTTTGCTGCCTTTTTGGAATAATATCCACGATTCGCGGCCCGATTTTGCATGTTTTTACAGCGGGATCAGACAAACTCGGGCAGGGTTGGGCTTTCAGCGGCGTAGTTGGCTATCTTGGCGTCAAATACGGAATATAGAAGTGTGCAAACGGTTTTCATTGAGAAAACCGGTTTCCTTATTGGTTTTTTGCAGAGAGGTTTGTGCAATTATGTGCAACTGTCTGAAAATATTTTCAGTGAGCTTCCTGTATTATTGTTCCTGAAAAATAAAGAATTACAGTTGACAACGCTTTAAAACGAGGATTAATATGGTAAACAGAACTTAAAAGCGCTTACAAGTGTGTTTGTCATGCAGGAGTAACCCTAAAGTCTGTTTTTTGATGGCGGCAGCGTCCTTTGCTTACTTTTGCAAACGTTTGCGCTAGTGTTCGTGGATTTGGAAGAAGCACTACATTCAACATTCATTATGAGAAGGAGGGAACAGGCTTAAGAGGGTCTGAGCAGCCACGGCGGAAAGTGAACCCATTCACGGCATGATGCAATCCCGCGGACCGCGGAGCAAATCTCACATTTAGGGGGGCTTTTTGGAATGAAACTGGCTTCATGGAGCAAAAAAATGTTCGCCATCAGTATGATTGTCGTTCTGGTGTGCTCCTATTTTAGTTTTCCGGCATCTACGGTACAGGCTGCAGCAACCAGGGCAGTTCTGGTCGGCAGCCTTCAGTCGGAGCTGTCTGCGGAAACCAATCAGACGGCGGACTGGAATCCGGATACGACAGTTACTGAAATGACGTATATGAACAACGGCACTTATATGTTCACAGGAACACTGCCGGCGGGCACTTATGAATATAAGGTTGCGCTAAACGGCACATGGGATGAAAGCTACGGATACAGCAGCTATACCAATCCCCAGGGCGTAAACAAAGACGGCAATATTGTGCTTACGCTCGCAGCCGAGACGTCGGTGACTTTTTATTACAATGATATTACGAAGAAAATTGCCGACTCCACGTACTACACACTACTTCCCCAGGATAAACTGCCAAGACTTACAGGCTCCCTGCAGACTGAGCTGGGTGATGCGAAAGACCATTCTGCGGCAGATGCCCGCACCTTACTGACAGACACTAATTTTGACAGCGTTTACGAGCATACGGCAAATCTGCCTAAGGGCGATTATGCATATCAGATTTTTGTACCGGGAGCCTCTGCAGAGGGGGATAAATATTATCCTGCAGCTGAGCAGAGCCTTGATCTGCCGGCCGATCTGCCGGTTACGTTCCGTTATAATGCTCAGACACATGATGTGAGCGCCAAGTTTACAGCTCCTATCAATCCTGGCACTGTAACTCCTGTTCCCGAAGGAAATATGCGGATTCACTACAACCGTCCGGCGGGCGATTATGCCGATCAGGGCCTGTGGCTGTGGGATGATGTAGCTGCCGCCTCGTCCGGCTGGCCATCCGGAGCGACTGCTTTTCCTGAAGGACAGCAGGACTCCTACGGGGCTTATGTGGATATTCCGTTAAAAGAAGGCGCGAAAAAAATCTCCTTCCTTATCGTTAACCGTACCAATGAGACTAAGGACAGCGGGGATAAAACCTTCCTGATCAACACTCCGCAAACCAATGAAATCTGGATCAAGCAGGGCAGCAATGAAGTAACGCCTTACGAGCCGGCGACACTGCCAGCGAATACGGTCCGGATTCATTACATCAGAGCGGATCACAAACAGAGCGAATTCGGTTTATGGACCTGGGAGGACGTAGCACAGGCTCCGGCTAAATGGCCGACAGATGCTGTTATGTTCCCGGCTGAGAATACAGACCGTTTCGGTGCTTATGTAGATATTCCGCTGAAAGAGAATGCCAGAAAGCTGGGCTTCCTTGTCGTTAACCCGTCAAATGAAGCAAAGGACGGCGGAGATAAAGCGTTCAGCCTGCTTGACCGCTACAATCAGCTGTGGATCAAAGAAGGCGACAATACAGTGTATGTCTCCCCGTTCGGCGAGCAGCCTATAGGGCTGGTATCGGCCGAAGTGCTATCCAGCAGCAAGCTGCTGCTCGGATTTACACTTACTGACGGACTTGATGCTGCAGCGCTGAAGAGCGCGATCACTGTAAAAGACAAAGATGGCGCTGCCATTGCCGTGTCAGCAGTGAGAATTACCGGCACATCTTCTGTCGAAGTGGATACGGCCGCTTTTGACCTGGAGAAAGCACCGCTGAGTGTCACCTATTCAGGCAAAACAGTGTCCGCGTCCAGCGGCTGGAGAATGCTTGATGAAATGTACAATTACACTGGCGATGACCTGGGTGCAACCTATCACGCCGCAGATAAATCGGCAACGCTGAAGCTGTGGGCCCCTGTGGCCAGCTCGGTTACAGTCAATGTATACAGCAAAACGGATGCTTCCAAGCAAGTCGGACATGTAAGCCTGACCAGGGGCGAGCAGGGCGTATGGTCTGCCGAGCTTACACCGGCCGATATCACTGGAGTGAGCGGGGAAAAGGATGTCCGCGGCTATTACTACCAGTATGAAGTAACCAACCACGGCGTTACGAAGCCAGTGCTTGATCCATACGCCAAATCAATGGCTGTATTCACTGTTGACACAACCGGTGCTGCCGGTCCGGACGGGGATACTGTGGGCAAAGCGGCAATCGTAGATTTGAGCAAAACCTATCCTGCGGAGGTTCATCCGGCAGATATCGAGGGCTACGAAAAACGCGAGGATGCCGTTATTTACGAAGTCCATATCCGTGACTTTACCTCCGATGTCTCTATTGAGAGCAGTCTGGGCGGCGAACGCTGGGGCTCTTATGATGCTTTTGCCAAAAAACTTGATTACATCAAGTCGATGGGTGTTACCCACATTCAGCTTCTCCCGGTGATGGCCTGGTATTACGGGGATGAAACGAAGATGGGTGAAAGGGAAACAGCCTATTCTGCACAAAATAACGAGTACAACTGGGGTTATGATCCGCACAGCTACTTCTCCCCGGATGGTGCCTATTCAGAGAATCCTGCTGATCCCGAAGCACGGATCAAAGAGCTGAAGGGCCTGATCGATGCGGTGCATGAAGCCGGAATGGGTGTCATTCTGGACGTTGTCTATACTCACATGGCCAAAAAAGATTTTCTGGACGACATTGTGCCTAATTACTACGCGTTCCAGGATGCAGGCGGCAACTTTATCGGCGGCTTTGGCAATAATCTGGCCACCAATCATAAAATGGCCGAGAAGCTGATGGTGGATTCCGTCAAATACTGGTTCAGCGAGTACAAGATTGACGGCATGCGCTGGGATATGATGGGCGATGCCACACAGGATGCGGTGCAGGCGGCCTATGATGCAGCCCAGGCGATCAATCCGCAGGCATTATTTATCGGTGAAGGCTGGATTACGTTTGGCGGTGCAGCTTCTGACCCGTCACTTGCCGGCCAGGGTGCTGACCAGCTGTGGATGAATAAGACGGACAGCGTCGGCGTCTTCTCCGACGAGTTCCGCAACGAGCTGAAATCAGGCTACGGGTCGGAAGGAGAGCCGAGATTTATTACAGGCGGAGCGCGTTCCATTTCGACCATTCTGAATAATATCAAGGCACAGCCGTCTAATATTCCGGCGGATGATCCGGGTGATGTGGTGCCTTATATCGAGGCCCATGACAATTTGACCCTGCATGATGTTATTGCCCAGTCTATTAAAAAAGATCCGGCGATCCCGGCTAACGAGCTGGAAATCCAGCAGCGGATTCGTCTCGGCAACACGCTGGAGCTGACTTCACAGGGAACGGCCTTTATGCAGGCCGGCCAGGAATACGGGCGAACCAAGCAATGGCTGGGTACAGGCGTACCTGAACAGAAATACACCGAGATGAAGGATGAGAACGGCCAGTCCTTTGGCTATTTTATTCATGATTCCTATGATTCCTCCGATGCAGTCAACATGTTTGACTGGTCTAAAGTAACGGACGAAGTGAAATATCCGGTACAGAACACAACAAAGGATTACACAGCGGGTCTGATCCAGCTCAGAAAGTCCTCGGACGCGTTCCGTCTGGGTGACAAAAGTCTGGTGGATTCCAATGTTACGCTGATCCAGGCACCGGAAATGAAGGCAACGGATCTCGTGATCGGCTACAAAAATAAAGCAACAGACGGCACAGGCAACTACTATGTGTTCGTTAACGCAGACGATGAAGTCAGAACACTTTCGCTGTCGGAAGATCTGACTAAAGGTACTGTTCTTGCTGATGATGATCAGGCAGGAGTGACGGCTATTCCGGCCGGAGAGCAAAGCGGGTTTACGCTTACCGGCACGTCGATCCAGCTCCAGCCGCTTACTGCAGTAATCATCCGTATGGATGCAGCGGCAGCGGTCTTTACTTCAGTAGAGACAGACAGCGCAGCATATTCACTGCAGACGGGCACAAGCCATCAGACAGCTGCCTATGCCAAATATGACGACGGAAGCAAACGTAATATTACCAAAACCTCCGTCTATACTTCTGACAAACCTGAAGTGGCCAGCGTGTCGGCCCAGGGTGTTGTGACCGGGATTAAAGCCGGAACAGCCCATATTACGGTTACTTACGGCGGAAAATCCGCTGTTGTAACGGTTAAGGTAGTCACAGAAGCTGTAGACACCAAACGTTATGTTGAATTTACGTATGTGCGTGCAGACAAGGATTATACGGACTGGAATATCTGGGTCTGGAATACAGGCGCCAAGAACGACCAGATTGACTTTACCACCTTCAAGGACGGCAAGGCCAGTGTGCTGATTGAGGTTGCCCCGAATGCGACCAGTGTAGGCTTTGTTCTGCGCAAGGGCACTGACTGGAATACCGGCAAGCAGGATTATCCGGATGACCGGGTCATTCCGCTGACGGCAGGCGAGAGCTACACCAAGGTCATTGTCACCAGTATGGTGAAGGAGCTGGATATCAAGCCGTTTATCAGCGGTCCGGTGATGAAGGACGGAACAATCACCTTCATGTATCGTGATGATGCGCTGTTCCGCAGCGGCAATCAGCAGGATATTGAGGCCGTTGCTGTAAAAGTAAATGGTTCCGAATATCCGATGACTTACGACGCTGTGAATGAGTGGTTCAGCTATGAGCTGACAGGTGCCGAGGCCGGCACATACAAATACACCTTCCTGGTCACAAAGGACGGGGTAACCGAGGAGCTGGCTGATCCGAAAAATATGGCCGGCGGAGAATCCTCAGTAACCTACCACAAACCGGAGGTTAAAATTACTGCAGCAGCAGCACCGCAAGCGGTGAGCTCGAATGAAAATGCGGTCATTGCCCTTACCGCGGCTTCAGCAGAGAAAGTCTCCTATAAAGACGGCTATATGGATCTGACCGCACTTGGCGGACCGGCTAAAGTTCAGCTCGATACCGGTCTGATGAAGCAGACGGTTGCGGTAAAAGATACCGTGGCAGCGGGAATCAAAACCATTCCGCTTACACTGGTTGACGAGTACGGCAATACGCATAAAGGCTCGGCAACGCTGGAAGTCAAAGCCAGAACCTACAGCGGCGATAAGCTTGATTTTGACTGGGATGAGGCGCGGATTTATTTTGCGCTGACTGACCGGTTTGCAGACGGCGACCCGACGAATAATGAGAATGTGGATAAAAGCCATCTGGAAGCCTATCACGGCGGGGATTTCCGGGGGATGATCGAGCATCTCGATTATCTTAAGGAGCTCGGCATCAATACGCTGTGGATTACGCCGGTTGTCGATAACATCGACTTTAACAAAGGTGTCGGCTTCGGCGGTATCCAGTACGGCTACCACGGCTACTGGGCCAAGGATTTCACCCAGCTGGATGAGCATCTGGGCGACATGGACACCTTCAAGGAACTGATCGAGAAGGCGCATGACAGAGGCATCAAAATTATGGTCGACGTTGTCCTTAACCATGCAGGCTATGGCCTGAAATCGAGCGACAATGAAGAAGGAGTAACAGCTGAAGATAAGGCACGCTTCGACGGCATGCTCCGTACGGACGGCGTATCTTCGGATACCGATCCGGTTAAAGGTGAGCTGGCCGGACTGCCGGACTTCAAAACCGAAGATCCTGCGGTGCGTCAGCAGATTATTGACTGGCAGACCGGCTGGCTTGACAATGCCCGGACTGACCGCGGGGATACAATCGATTATTTCCGTGTGGACACAGTCAAGCATGTGGAGAGCACAACCTGGAAGGCATTTAAAAATGCACTGACTGCGATTGATCCTGAATTCAAGCTGGTTGGCGAATATTTCGGCGGCACGATTGACAGCGACGGCGGCAATCTGCAGTCCGGCCAGATGGACAGTCTGCTTGATTTCGGATTTAAGGGCGCAGCCAAAAATTTCACGGACGGCAAAATCAGCGAAGTGGATGCTTATCTGCAGGACCGTGAAGCCAAGCTGGACAATACGAAGACTATGGCACAGTTCCTGAGCAGCCATGACGAAAATGGCTTCCTTTCGGATTATGTGGGCGGCGATAAAGGCAAGCTGATGATCGCAGCCGCGCTGCAGATTACGGCAAAAGGCCAGCCGGTAATCTATTACGGCGAAGAGCTCGGCCGTTCCGGCAGCAATGCCGGCGATATGTCGCAAGGACAGTTCAGCGAGAACCGCAGCGATATGCCGTGGGATCAGCTGACTGCGGAGCAAGGGCTGCACGACCATTACCAGAAGCTGCTGAATATCCGTGCCAAGTACTCCAAGGTGTACTCCAAGGGGACCCGCACAACGCTGGCAGGCTCGGATGAGCTGGGATACCTGGCGTTTAACAAGCAGTATGGCAATGAAAATGTTGTAACAGTAATCAATACCAAAGCTGAGGCAGTATCTGTAAGCATTCCTGTGCCGTTTGCCGCAGAAACAAAGGTAACAGATGAATACAGCGGCAAGACGTATACAGTATCTTCTGACCGGAAAGTAGCGTTTGAGCTGCCGGGCAGAGCTGACGGAGGTACCGTTATTCTGGCAGCGGCGCTTGTATCCGTGCCGGGCTCAAATCCGTCTACAGGTACACCGGTTACTCCGGCTGCACAGAATACCCATACCATCAGTGCAGACAGTCTGAAGAATGCCAAGGACGGCAAAGTAGTCCTGGAAATTCCTTCAGCAGCAACATCTGTCCTGCTGCCTGTTCAGGCTGCAGCAGCGCTGGGCACGAACGCTCTTGAGCTGCAGATGGGCGGATTAAGTGTGAATCTGCCTAATGCAGTATTGCTACAGCTCCAGAAATCTCTCAGCGGAGCAGATGCGGAGGGTGCACAAATTCAGTTTAGTGTAAATCCGCTGCAGGATAGTGCGGCAAGCGCTCTGGTGAACGGGCTGAGCAACGCCTTTACCCAAGTTAGCGCAGCATCGAAGATTTATGATTTCTCACTGTCGGTAGTGAAGAAGGACGGCACAAGCACGCCGGCAGGCACTTTCACAGCACCGGTTGAGTTAACCTTTGCTATCAGCGGCAATGCGGATAAAGATCTCACAGGCGTGTTCTATGTAGGTGAGAACAACAGTCTGGAGTATGTCCGCAGCACGGTTAGCGGTGACCGGATTACAGCACAGGTAACGCATTTCAGCAAATATGCGGCACTTGAGCTGAACAAGTCGTTTGCAGATGTACCTGCTTCGCACTGGGCTTCTCAGGCCGTGAAGTCATTGAGCGCCAAGCAGATTGTAACAGGTGTGTCTGCTTCAGCATTTAACCCCGGGGCGAATGTTACACGTGCAGAATTTACTGCACTGCTGATCCGTGCACTGGGAATCGAAGCAGCAGGCCAGACCACATTCAGCGATGTACAGGCGGATGCCTGGTACGCCCCTTATGTGGCTGCTGCAGTCAGCCAGGGCATTGTTTCCGGACGCAGCTCCGCGCTCTTTGCGCCGAATGCGGCGATCAGCCGTGAAGAGATGGCGGCTATGGTCATCCGTGCGCTTGAAGTGAAGCAGGGGCAGAAGGTAAGCCAGAGCTCTTCTTCCGCAGGCTTTGCAGATGCAGCCAGCATCAGCCCATGGGCAGCGGTGTATGTGAATACAGCCGCCGGTCTTGGACTGGTGCAGGGCAGAGATGGCAACCAGTTTGCGCCTAAAGCCAATATGACCCGCGCAGAAAGCGCCCAGGTTATCTTCAAATTGCTGGCTAAGTAGCATTTATAGCCAAGTTACAAAAAGCAGCGATCCCCATGTACCGGGGACCGCTGCTTTGCGTTGTATGAATTAGTTTGGATGAGAAAGGACTTGATTAGAGGGATCTGAATAATAGTAGCTGTTTATGAGGGTCTGCAGAAGCTGTGGATAATACCAAACGCTGATAGGCTTATCCCGGCCAACGGGAAACAGCACTCTTCAATTGTTGAAGAGTGCTGTTTGACTTGTATATATTTCGGGAAGTTAGCGTGATCAGGAACCATGCAGGGAGAATGCTGCCTGCATGGGAGGTGCTGACCAAACTAAGTGGATTTTCGCAGCTTAGTTCTTTAACATATGCCTTTTTTGAGAATTTAGGTGGAAAAACGCTACTTAGTTTTGCAGAATTAGCTCCTAAACGTGGTAAGAGCCTGAATTAAATGGCATTTTTCCACTAAGTTATTATGAATATTGGAAAATAGTAGAATTAAGTGCCGAAAATCCATCTAGTTCACCGGCCAGCTCTTGAGCGGCAGAAGGCAGTCTTTACAAAACCGCCTTAATTGCGGTATACCCGTAAGCCGGGAGCTTGACAGACAATGTGCCGCGTTCTGCACGCAGGGAATCACCGGTGAACAGGTTTTCCCAGCTGCGCTCCTCAACGCCCAGCCGGAAGGTCTGGGCCGTTTCTTCCGTATTCATAAGAACGATGATGATTTCGTCGCCCAGGCTGCGTTCGAAGGCAATTTTGCTTCCGCTGCGGCCGGCTTCAAGGAATTTGAAGGAGCCGCCGCGCAGGGCAGGATGGCTGCTGCGGATAGAGATCAGCTTCTGATAGAAGCTGAACAGGTCATGATCCTGCTTGGCAGGGTCCCATTCCATGCATTTGCGGCAGCCCGGATCGTTGTCGCCGTCGAGGCCGACTTCATCGCCGTAATAGATGCAAGGCGTGCCCATGAAGGTGAACTGGAACAGCGCAGCCAGCTTAAACTTCTTCTTGTCGCCGCCGGCCAGAGTCAGGAGGCGGGCGGTATCATGGCTGTCCAGCAGATTGAAGGCAACCTCGCTGGCCTGCAGCGGATAACGCGACAGCTGCTTGCCGATTGCATTGGCAAAGGCTTCAGCGTCAAGGGTGCCGCCAATAAAGAAGTCAAGAACAGCATCCGTGAACGGATAGTTCATTACGGCATCGAATTTGTCCCCCTCCAGCCAAGGAGCGGATTCATGCCAGATTTCACCGAGAATGTAGGCTTCCGGGTTAGCGGCTTTGACAACCTTGCGGAATTCGCGCCAGAAGCCGTGATCCACTTCGTTCGCCACATCCAGGCGCCAGCCGTCGATGCCTACCTCTTTGATCCAATACTCTGCCACTTTAAGCAGATATTCCTTGACCTCAGAATTCTCTGTATTGAGCTTAGGCATATGCGGTTCGAACGAGAAGGCATCATAATTCGGAATATTATCCACGACCTGAAGCGGGAACTCGCGGACATGGAACCAGTCCTTATAACGGGAGTTCTCACCGTGCTCCAGCACATCCACGAACGGGGCGAAGGTTCTGCCCGAATGGTTGAATACAGCGTCCAGCAGCACGCGGATTCCGCGTTCGTGGCAGGCGCTGACCAGCTTTTTGAGCGTTTCGACATCGCCGAAATGCGGATCGACCTTCATATAGTCTTCGGTATCGTATTTGTGGTTGGTGGTCCCGGCAAAGATTGGCGTGAAATAGATGCCCGTTATCCCCAGCTCTGTCAGATGATCGAGGTGATCGATAACCCCTTGCAGGTCTCCGCCGAAGAAATTTTCGGGGGTAGGCGTTCCGCCCCACGGCTGCACATTCTCCGGATTCAGGCCGGGGTCACCGTTGGCAAAGCGTTCAGGGAATATCTGATAAAAAATAGCATCTTTAACCCAGGCTGGCGGGGTGAAGACATCTCCGCGGTTTATGTAGGGGAATTCGAACAGCCGGTTAGGGTTTGCCGGACGCTCCGTCTGAAAATCGCTTTCTGTCATCCAAATGCGTTCATGTCCCTTTTGCAGCAGAAATCCGTATTTCAGGCGGCGGTACAGGGGAACGGATTCACATTCCCAGTAATCGAACATTGCATCACTGGTGAACAGCTTCATTGGAATGAGTTCTTTAGTAGTGTCCCATGCATATTTATCCCCGGCCCAGGCGAATACTTCAGTCAGGTCACCTTTTTTGGCACGCAGACGGAGATGGATGGTTTCATAGTCATAGGCGTAAGACCAGTTTAACCGCGGGCGGTGATATACAGCTTCAAGTAACATGATAATTCCTCCTAAAAGTTTTGTGAGCTGCGCTTCCAGAGATCCTTCGTACAAAACTGGCTTCGAAAGCTTAGGCTTAGTTTTGTGAGCTGCGCTTCCAGAGATCCTTCAGACTAAAACCGGATAAATATGTGAAGAAACAGGCGTTATGCCTGTATGGCACCATCTTTGCGCCACAGTTGCACATATTAATTGCGAAATTTGCCCATAGCAAAAAGGCACAACTCCAGCCTAAGCTTGTCCGAGGTTGTCCCTGATAAGTAACATTGCCTTTTGATTGTTGTAAGAACAAGGGCGCATGCTTCCTCTGCCGCCGGCAGGGCTGGCTGCTCATAATGGTTTGGATTATAGCATGGAATATATGGCCGTACAATACTATTGTTCAAACCATTGCACTATTTTTCACGAGCGGCACAGCATTTCTGTACTCAAAATAAGAAAAAGTACACCTTTATCACAGTGTTTTATTGCAGGAGTGACTGATTTTGGCCAAACCTTATGCTATTAAAGTTGTATTTGAGAGTAAATAAGAGTAATCCTGTGAAATACGAAGATAATTGTTTGTTAACCCGTGTTAAATGGGTTATATGGGCAAATATACACTGTGCAAACGTTTTAACAATTAACATTACTGTTGTATTATGAATTTATGAATGAAGCGCTTTCTAGAACTTGTTGAAGCGTATTCAGAAGGATGGTTGACAGGCACATACATTTTTTTTGACTCTTCTGAAATCGTTTGCGCATGTTCTGCAGCATCATCTCAAGTACAAAAAGCGATATACAAAATCGGGAGGGGTTAAAGTAATGAAGTTGAAAAAACTCATGGTTATCACCGCAGCGGTTTCAATGGCAGCGTCCATTTCAGCATGCGGCTCCGGCAACAACAATAACGGGGGTAACGCAGCAGCAACGAATGCACCGGCAGATACCACGGCCACTAACGCACCTGCTACAAACAGCGGCGAGGCTGTAACTGGTGAGGTCGTACCTGAAGAAGGCGCATCGCTGGTTGTATGGGAAAGTAAAGAAGAGAGAAAATTTGCTGAAGAAATCGCCAAGCAGTTTACTGAGAAATACAATGTCCCGGTTAAGATTGAAGAGATTCCGCCGCCAGACCAAGTGGGCAAGCTGACACAGGATGGACCTTCCGGACTGGCTGCAGACGTTATCCTGATTCCGCATGATAACCTTGGTAAAGCCGCAAGCGCGAGCCTGCTGCTGCCAAATGATATTTTTGCCGAGCAGACCAAAGCTGAAAATACTGAAGCTTCCATCGTAGGTTCCTCCTATGACGGTGAACTGTACGGATACCCTAGAGCGGCTGAAACTTATGCCCTCTACTACAATAAGACACTGTTGCCTGAAGCACCGAAATCCTTTGATGACGTTCTTGCCTTCAGCAAAACCTTCACTAACAAAGACCAGAACAAATACGGCATTATGTGGGAAGTCGGCAACATGTACTACGGCTACACCTTCATTGCAACTACCGGCGGTTACTTGTTCGGTAAAAACGGCACTGACAAGGATGATATCGGCCTGAACAACGAAGGTGCTATCGAAGGTCTGACTGCATTCGCCAAAATCAAAGAAGCACTGCCGGTCAAGAGCGGTGACATCAGCGCTGACATCAAGCGCGCCCTGTTCACCAGCGGCGACGTAGCCATGGACATCACAGGTCCTTGGGAGCTTGCAGCTTACAAAGAAGCGCTTGGCGACAACCTGGGTGTTGCACCGGTACCAACCATTAATGGCAAACAGGCGATTACTTTCTCCGGTATCAAAATTTTCGGGGTTAACGCTTATACGCAGTATCCGAACGCAGCCAAGCTGTATGCACACTTTGCTTCCAGCAAAGATTCACAGCTGACCCTGAACAAGCTGGTCGGTTCCATCCCTACTAACAATGAAGCACTTGCAGATCCGCAGATCACAGGCGACCCTTATGTATCCGCCTTTGCTGAACAGGCCAAGAGCTCCCAGCCAATGCCTTCCATCCCTGAAATGGGTAACGTATGGGCTCCTGTAAATGCTGCACTCCCTGAAATCTGGGATAACAATGCTGATCCAAAAACAGCAATGGACAAAGCAGTTCAACAAATTAAAGATCTTAACAACGGTGCAAAGTAAGACCATGAATGCGTAGCAGTGAACAACCAATAGCAAACTGTGGAATGAATCGCCCGCCGAAGCTTCACCGGCGGGCAGTTTCCTGAATTCCGCGCGGAGAGGAGAACGGAAGGGAAATGCAGCGACACCGTACGAGAGCCGCAATACTGTCGACCGTATTTATGGGATTGGGACAAATATATAACCGCCAATTCATCAAGGGTATTATCTTCTTAGCAGTAGAGGCGTTAGGCCTTATCTATTTCATCAACAACCTTGGAAGAGCCATTTGGGGCATTACCACACTGGGAGATACTCCAAACCGTCTTGAAAAAGTAAACGGCATTGCCAAAATGGTCGCAGGTGACCACTCCATCTTCATTATGATTGAGAGTTTGATTACTCTCCTGTTTTTTGTCATTATACTGTGTGCCTGGTATATAAACATTAGAGATGCTTATAAGATCGGAGCGGCACGTGATGCCGGTCTTGAGTCCAATACATTCAAGCAGACGGTCAGATATATTCTGGATTATAAATTTGCCCAGACGTTTCTGATTCTTCCCAGCATAGGCATTTTATTCTTTACGATCATGCCGATTATCTTTATGATCATGCTTGCCTTCACCAACTTTGCTGCACCGGATCATATTCCGCCTGCCAAGCTGGTTGACTGGGTCGGCTTTGAAACGTTCCGCAATCTGCTGTTTCTGAAAACATGGAGCGAAACCTTCTATGGCGTATTAACGTGGACGATCATCTGGGCGGTGCTCTCGACGGTTACTACATACTTCGGCGGCGTGCTTGTGGCGCTGCTGGTGAACCAGAAGGGAATCCGCTTCAAAGGCTTCTGGAGAATTATTCTGATTGTTCCGTATGCGGTTCCGCAGATGATCTCGCTGCTGCTCATGCGCAACCTGTTCAACGGGCAATTCGGTCCGATTAACCAGTATCTGGGCTATTTCGGGCTTGGCGGACTGCCATGGCTGACCGATCCGTTCTGGGCTAAGGTAACGGTTATCCTCGTTAATATGTGGGTGGGGATACCGGTATCCATGCTGCTGGTAATGGGTGTACTGACTACTATCCCGCGTGATATGTATGAAGCTGCTGAAGTAGACGGTGCTACAAACTATCAGAAATTCCGGATCATTACACTTCCAATGATTCTGTTCTCAACCGCACCTACACTGATCATGCAGTTTGCCGGCAACATCAATAACTTTAACGCCATTTACCTGCTGACAGGCGGTGCCCCGGTTAACGGTAACTATCAATACGCCGGCTCAACCGACTTGCTGGTCACCTGGCTGTACAAATTAACATCTGACCAGAACAAAAATAATATGGCTTCCGCAATCGGGATTATCATCTTTATCATTGTGGCCGGATTCTCCCTGTACAATTACCGCCGGACCAAGTCATTTAAAGAGGAGGATATGATCCAATGATCGGACGCAAATTCGCGAATTTCGTACGCCTGGCAGCAAGCTATATTATTCTGATTGTTTTGGCGGTTGGAGCGCTGTATCCGGCTCTGTGGATTCTTCTGGCCTCTTTCCGTCCGGGGAAATCCCTGTACAGTAAGACACTTATTCCCGAGCAGTTCACTCTTTCCCATTATAAAGAGCTGTTTACTTCAGATGTGTACATGTTCGGCACCTGGTACACCAACACGCTGAAGATTGCCGTATTTTCCATGCTGATCGGCGTTTTGTTAACACTTCTAACAAGCTACGCCCTGTCAAGATTCCGGTTCAAAAGCCGCAAGACCACGATGTCAACCCTGCTGATTCTCGGAATGTTCCCGGGCTTCATGAGTATGATTGCCATCTACCTGCTGCTGAAGCAATTCGACCTGCTTGATACGCATCTGGCCCTGATTATTGTGTATGCAGCGGGAGCGCCGCTGGGAGGAACCTTGATTGCCAAAGGCTTCCTCGATACCATACCGCGTTCACTGGATGAAGCGGCACGGATTGACGGTGCGAGCAACTTCGGGATTTTTACCCGGATTATCCTTCCGCTGTCCCGTCCGATGATTACCTATATGGCGCTGACCCAGTTTGTCGGCCCGTGGGTGGACTTCATCTTTGCCAAGCTGGTTCTGCGGACCAAGGAGAACTGGACGGTTGCAGTCGGGATGTGGGATATGGTCAACAGCCAGCAGAATTCGAACTTTACGCTGTTCGCTGCAGGCGCTGTAATGATCTCCGTTCCGATTATGATCCTGTTCGGCTTCCTGCAGCGTCTGCTGGTTGACGGTCTGACCGCCGGCGCGAGCAAAGGATAAACACAGCAACTTTAGAGCATTCCATGAAAACAGGGTACACCTTTATGCAGTTCAGTAAGGGGGTACCCTGTTTATTTCTGTCATGAGGAGAGAGAGCCTGATGAAACGGCCGCGAAACGTTCAATTTAAATCGGTAGGCGTCAAATTGTTTGTTATTCTCTTCAGTACCATTGTCCTGCTGTCCACCGTGCTTGGAATCACCTCTTACTATGCAGCCAAAGGCATTATTACGGATGAAGTAGCAGCAGCCTCCTCTCAATCGATCGTTCAGGCAGCGGACAAGCTGGATTTTTTGTTTGCAGAATATGAAGCGTTATCAAGACAGTTTGCAGTTGATTCTGCACTGAAGGCGGATATGGAGCTGGTAAATGATCCGGCGGCCGGAACGGTAGCCAAGGTAGCAGCCGAGGACCGCATCCGCCGCAAGCTTGATTCGGTAAAAGGGTCAGACGACCGGCTGATCGCCATACGGCTTGTATCCAGAAGCCTGGTGGATGCGCAGTCATACAAATCGGCCGGAGTCAGTGCTGTCCGGGGCGGTGAGGAGATTCAGTCTAGAATTAAAAAGATCGACGAAGGTAAGGGCCGGCCGGTCTGGTTCCCGGTAATGGATAAAGGGTTCTTCGGGATGTACAGCGAGTCATCCATGACCATGGGCCGGCTGCTGCGCAATATTCAAAATCCGGCTGCCGAATATTATATGCTCATAGAGATTAAAGGAAGCGCCTTGACGGATGTGCTGTCTAATCTCCACATCGGTCAGACCGGAGAAATCCGTATTCTGGACCCGCAGAGCAGCATTGTATATGGAGCGGACAATGCGCTGCTTGGACAGGCCTCATACATACAAGCCGCCACAGAACCACAGGACGGGCAGGAACAGTCTTTTACAGCCAAGGATGAACAAGGCGAGTCCCAGCTGGTAGTCTACCAGCCCCTTGCTACAGGTGGATGGACCCTTCTCGGATACGCCCCGGTCAGTGATTTTACCAAATCCGCTGATAAGCTGCTCTATATTACCTTGGCTGTAGTGCTTGCAGCAGCTCTCATTGCGCTGCTGATCGGTTATGTTCTGGTGCGTCTGATCGGACGCCCGTTGGGCAAGCTGGCCAGGCTGATGGAAGAAGGCGAGCGGGGCAATCTGCAGGTCCGGACGAATTTCAAAGGTCAGGATGAAATTGGACGTCTGGGCCACAGCTTCAATAAGATGATGGAACAGATCTCCCTTCTGGCCGGCCAGAGCAGCAGATCGGCGGCTGAAGTGCTGGCAACCTCGGAGCAGCTGGTGAGAGCATCCGGCGCAACCTCCAATCATGCAAAAGAGGTTGCAGAAGCAACCGGGGAAATTGCGCAGGGGGCAGCCAGCCTGGCTGCTGAAGCTGAGGCCAGCAACCGGAATGTGGAGCTGATGGGCGCCAAGATGCAGGAGGTGGCCGGAATCAATTCCATTATGGACAGTACGGCAGAGCGGGTATTGACGGTCAGTGACCAGGGAGCCGGGCTGATGCGGACGCTGGTCGAGCAGAGCGAATCCACAGTCCAGATGATGAATCTGATTCAGGAGAACTCTGCTATGCTGCAGGAGAGCACCCATTTGATCCGCAGTATCCTGAGCCCGATGATAGCCGTCAACAAGCAGACGAATATACTGGCGCTGAACGCTTCAATTGAAGCGGTCCGTGCAGGGGCGGCAGGTAAAGGGTTTATTGTTATTGCCGATGAGATCAGGGGCCTGGCGAACCAGTCCAATCAATCCATCCAGTCCGTCTCCAGAATAACAGAGGAGATCAGCCGCCATATTGAAAATACAGTAAAGGTCGTAAGCGAAGCCGGGCCGCTGTTCCGGGAGCAGATTACATCCGTTCGGGAATCTTCTATTATATTTGAGAGTGTCCGGACGGAAATGGAAGCTTTCCTGGAGCTGATCGGCCAATCCTCTGCCTCCGTCGCCGAGCTGGGCAGATTCCAGCGCCAATTCGGTGAATCGATGGCCAGCGTAACTTCGGTTGTGCAGCAGACCAGCGCATCCACTCAGGAGGTAGCTTCGATGTCATCGCAGCAATTCATTGTCAGCGAAGAGCTGGTTGCGCTCTCGGCGAAGCTGGAGGAGCTGGCGGAGAATCTGAAGCAGTCACTGGTTTCTTTTGAAGGCTGACTATATAGAGCCGAGATCCGCTGCACCGCTGCAGATAAACCTTGCAGCTGATACAACAAGCCTTTGTCACCGTTACTGTTACGGGGACAGAGGCTTGTTTGCTGGCCAAGGGTTATTGTATTGTACAAAGTACAGCTTAGTTTAGCGGTATACCGGCAAGCACCGGCTGCAAGATGGAAGGGAGTGAACAGCATGAATGAGCTAAGCGGGAGCCTGTTTCAGCACTCTCTGCTGGAGAAGGAGTACAGCCCGCATTTTTTTGCTTATTATTATAAGCAGTGGGATCAATATACAATGCCGTTCCATCAGCATAACTCAACTGAAATAATGTATGTCATTTCCGGAAGCTGCGCGGTGGATGTCCAGAGTGCTTCAGGTCAAGAGGAGCGGTTCAGATTGAAACGAAGTGAGCTGATTATGCTCGACGCCAATGTTCCGCACCGGCTGATCGTTGAACCGGGCAGCGCCTGCCGGATGCTGAATGTCGAGTTTGGCTTTGCTGAGCACAAGGGAGTGGCACCGTCACTCAGCAGGCTGGCCCGGGAGGAAGGAGAACTGGCTGATTTTTTGCAAAAACCGTTCATCAGCCTCGTGCTGTCTGATCCGGAGGAAGTCTTTCATGTACTGAAGGCGCTGGTGCTGGAACTGGACCAGTATGGCAAGGAGGGAGGCAGCCTCGTTCAGCTGCTGTTCGCGGAGCTGCTGCTCCGGCTCTCCAGGCTGCACCGCGAACGGCTGATAGCCAGTCAGCAGCCCTCCCAGCTCTATGTGCGGCGGGCCATCGAATTCCTGCACCAGAATTATGACCGCAGTATTCAGGTCAAGGAGGTTGCAGCGGCTGTCAATGTACATCCCGGGTATCTGCACCGCATTTTCAAGGCGCAGACAGGCAAGACACTGACCGATTATCTCAACCTGCTGCGGATGGAGAAGGCTAAAATGCTGCTCGGACAGAGTGAGATCCCGGTGGCGGAGATTGCCGATTATGTCGGAATCAGCAGCAGACAGTATTTTCATCTGCTGTTCAAAAAGTATGCCGGTGTCACTCCGGTCGAATTCCGTAACTCCATCGAGCGTTATTCATGGAGTGAAATCAGCTCTTTTACAGACAAAAGGTGAGAATTGTTGACAGTCTAACAGTAAACTGGTCATGATATTGGTTACGCTTCCGTTAGTCTCCTTGCTACAATGGACAGGTAGAATAACCTTTAACGGAGGATGATATCGATGTCTTTTAAAGTGACCTTTATCGGGGCAGGCAGTATCGGATTTACCCGCGGACTGCTGCGCGACCTGCTTACTGTAGCGGAATTCCGCAATATTGAAGTATCCTTTATGGATATTAACGTCCACAATCTGCAGATGGTGACCGAGCTGTGCCAGCGGGATATCACAGAGAACGGCCTGTCGATCACGATCAAGCCCACCACTGACCGCAAAGAGGCGCTGAAGGATGCCAAGTACGTATTTTGTACAATCCGTATGGGCGGGCTTGAGGCGTTTGCCACCGATGTGGATATTCCGCTGAAGTACGGGGTGGATCAATGTGTGGGTGATACGCTGTGTGCCGGCGGGATCATGTACGGGCAGCGCGGAATTGCTGAAATGCTGGAGATCTGCCGTGATATCCGTGAAGTGGCTTCGCCGGATGTGCTGCTGCTCAATTACTCCAACCCGATGGCCATGCTGACCTGGGCCTGTAACAAATACGGCGGTGTCCGGACGATCGGCTTATGCCATGGTGTACAGCATGGACATCACCAGATCGCTGAAGTATACGGGCTGGAGAAATCCGAAGTGGACATCATCTGTGCCGGGATTAACCATCAGACCTGGTATATCTCGGCCAAGCATAAGGGCAAGGATCTGACGGCAGGCCTGCTGGAAGCGTTCGAGCGTCATCCGGAATTCAGCCGGACAGAGAAGGTGCGGATTGATATGCTGCGCCGGTTCGGCTACTACAGCACGGAATCCAACGGCCATCTGAGTGAATATGTGCCATGGTACCGCAAACGCAGCGGCGAAATCATGGACTGGATTGATCTCGGCAGCTGGATTAACGGCGAAACAGGAGGTTACCTGCGGGTGTGCACCGAGGGACGCAACTGGTTCGAGACGGATTTTCCGAACTGGATGAAGGACCCTGCGCTGGAGTATACGGCGGAGAACCGCGGGGAGGAGCACGGCTCCTATATTATTGAAGGGCTTGAGACAGGCCGGGTCTACCGGGGCCACTTCAATGTAGTGAACAATGGCGTAATTGCCAACCTGCCTGCAGATGCTATTATCGAAGCTCCGGGATATGCGGATCATAACGGCATCTCGATGCCGCTGGTCGGTGAATTGCCGCTCGGTCCGGCTGCGGTCTGCAATGTCAGCATATCGGTACAGCGTCTGGCGGTTGAAGCGGCGGTGCACGGGGACGATCAGCTGCTGCGCCAGGCGTTCATGATGGACCCGCTGGTCGGGGCAGTCTGCAATCCGAAGGAAATCTGGCAGATGGTCGATGAGATGTTAGTTGCCGGGGAGCAGTGGCTGCCGCAGTACAAGACGGCGATTGCCGCGGCGAAGGAACGCCTGGCTTCAGGCAACCTGATTCCTACCCGTTCAGATAACGAAGGGGCAGCACGCCTGAAAGTGAAAACCGTAGAAGAAATGCAGCAGGACCGCGATGCCGCCAATAAAAATGCCGGTGAATCCGACAAGGGCAAGGACCGCGAGAAGGTGCACTAAACCAAATAGAAGGCCGGTAGCAGGGAATGTCTGCTTTCGGCCTTTTTTATATAAGAGAATTGAAGCCTTACTCCCGGATCAGCTGGTCATTTTGCAGCTTCGTTATCTTTTTGCGGATAGGTCTGCTGATTGAAATGAAAAACAGGCTTAGCACGATAAGGAGCAGCCCCATGACCAGATTAATCCTGTTGAGGGCAGTGGGGTTGTTCACAAACATCAGGGAGATGTTGAGCAGGCCAATAATCAGCTCCATCATCGCCAGGGACATCCACAGGCGGTTGATTCTTTTATAGTGCCGGATCTTGGAATCAAGATCGGAATAGATGCTGAATGCACCCTCAGATGCCTTTCTTCTGAAGATCACCCAGCGCAGGTTGCTGTAATTAAGCATGCCCCATAACCATTTGCCCGTAGGCACCAGCTCTGCCCCGGTCTCTTTCATAAACTGCAGATATTCGGCAGCCTCCGGTCCTTTCGGATCTTCCTTCAGCAGCTCAATACGGTAGATATATTCCCCCTTGCCGCTTTCCTCAAAGGTGTACCTTGCCCAGGAATATTCACTAAGTGCTAGCCCTTTGGCAGCCATCTCATTCAGCCATTCCTCTTCCTTTTCAAAATCACTGAAAAATCTGTGTTTTACGAGACTCATTCCGGGTCACCTCCTATAAGCTTTTTGCCGTTCGCCAGCAGCTCGTCAAGTCTGGCCATTTCAGTCCGGACTGCAATCCGGCCGTCCTCCGTAATTCTGTACTCCTTCTTGCGGGAATCCTGTACACCCTGCAGCAGCTCGATCCAGCCCCGCTCCACCAGTGTGCTCAGCGCCCCGTATAATGTGCCTGCGCCCAGCTCAACCCGCTCATTGCTCAGCAGCTTCACATTCTGCATAATGCCATAGCCGTGCATCGGGGTGAGCAAGGATAAAAGAATATAATATACCCCTTCCGTTAAGGCTCCGTAATCTTTATTGTCCGGCACTCCGGATCACCTCTTTCCTGATATACCGTCAAACGTTATATCGTCAACCGATATAACAACTATATCGTCTGCCGATATAGATGTCAACAGGCATTAATACGCAAAAAAACCTCATCCGCAGAGGGAGGAGGTTTCAGGTATGCCTAAGGTTACTTTACAGGGCTTCTTTTGCCAAAAAAGGTCTTGAGCGCCTGGTACACTTCTTTCTTATCCTTGATGACATAATGCATGAACTGCTCCTGCTTCAGATGGCGGTAGGCGGACATCAGCGTGCTGCTGCGGTTATACTGGTTCACTTCGCCGTAGCCGAACATGTTGCTGCGCTTCAGCAGCTCGCCGATCAACTTGACGCAGCGTTCGTTATCGGAGGTCAGATTATCCCCGTCAGAGAAGTGAAAGGGATAAATATTATATTTGGCCGGCGGGTAACGGCTGTCGATAATTTCGATCGCCTTCTGGTAGGCCGATGAACAGATTGTACCCCCGCTCTCGCCCCGGGTGAAGAAATCATGCTCACTGACTTCCTTGGCTTCAGTGTGATGGGCCAGGAAGACAATATCCACCTTCTCGTACTGGCGGCGCAGGAAGCGGGTCATCCAGAAGAAGAAGCTGCGGGCGCAATATTTTTCGAAGGTGCCCATACTGCCTGAAGTATCCATCATTGCAATAATAACCGCATTGGAGTGAGGGACCGTGACATCATCCCACGTTTTATAGCGCAGGTCATCGGGGCTGATGCTGTGGATGCCCGGCCGGCCGCTGCTGGCATTGCGCCGCAGATTCTCCAGCAGGGTACGCTTCTTGTCGATGTTCGACATCATGCCCTTCTTGCGGATATCGTTGAATACAATTGACTTGACCTCAATTTCTTCCTTGTCCTTGGGGGCCAGATGCGGAAGCTCCAGATCCTGAAACAGAATGTCCTCCAGATCCTCCAGATTGACCTCTGCTTCAATGGTGTCCTGGCCCGGCTGGTCCCCGGCCTTGTCGCCTTTGCCCGGCTGGGAGGACTGGGAGTCACGGCCGAGCACATCGCCCACCTGGCTGTCTCCGTCCCCCTGGCCGACATGCTTTTGCTTGCGGAAATTATAGATAATCCGGTATTCATCCAGACTGCGGATAGGCACCTTTACAATCTGCTTGCCGTCAGACATGATAATGTTCTCTTCGGTAACCAGGTCCGGCAGATTATCCTTGATGGCTTCCCTGACCTTCTGTTGGTGACGTTCCTGATCCTGATGGCCTTTACGGTGAAGGGACCAGTCTTCTTTCGAGACAACAAACGCATACGGCTCCGGTGATTGCGGCAGGATGACCACCTCCCATGAAATATAAATCAGTCGATGCACAAGCCTTAGTCCGCTTAAAGGGTTGTAACTAAAGTATATTCATGGGGATGGGGGATATGTGAACTGTCTTTATTCACTGATTTCTTCAATACTCAGACGGTAAGTGTTGGATCTTGCTTCACCTGAATAGCGGCGGTCTTCAATGGTATAGACATAGAGAGCCGCTGAATTACCCTGAAGGGTGTTACCCATGTAGTCGATGTTGATCCTCACACTGTAGGTCAGGTGAACGCTCTGTCCCGGCTCAAGGATCCCGAGAGGTACAGCGCCGCTATACGGTGTAACCGGTGCAGCGACTAAGCTGGTCGTAACTATATCAGGATCAATGACCGTGCCTTGCGGGACAATCCGGATTACGGTTACATCCGCAGGGTAATTGCCGCTGTTCGTAACATGGATTTTGAATTCGGCAATGCTCCCGTGCTCGACAACCGGCGGCTCTCCGCTCATTTGAATGGTAATGATCGGAGCATAGAGCAATGTGATGACCGTATTGGACCTGGCGTTCTGCCTGACGCTCCGTCCGTCCGGAAGAGTGTAGGTATACACAGTATTTCCCTGGTTCTGTACAGCGGGCAATTCAAGAATATCAGTAGCAGCGGGTACAGACACGAGAAAAGCAACATGAACGGCTGCTCCCGGTCTTACCGTGCCTAGCAGAACGCCATCCCCCGGCCGCACACCCGGACGGGGCACTCCGTTTACCTGTATACTGTCCCAGATAAACAGGGTGCCGGCGGGGATGGTATCGGTCAGTACAGCTTCCACTGCCAGATTGCCGCTGTTACGGACCGTAAATTCATACCGGAGATTGTCGCCTGGAGTGGCATTATGGCGGTCTACCTTCAGGCTCACATGGATACCTGCCTGCACAATTGTAATGGCTACGGTGTTACTTTCCACCTGTTCGGCATCCTCATCGACAATGTAGGAGAGTGTCGCGTTAGTTACAAGTACGGATTCCGGCGGGACTGAGCTGACCCGTACCCGGAAGGAGATTTCCGCCGCGGCACTGGCGCTCAGGGTTCCTAGCGGAATTCCGGCAGCAGGGTCCGCTTCTGGTGAATAGACTCCCCCGGCGATTACACTTCCGGGGATAAACACGGCGCCCTCCGGCACAGGGATGACTGCAGAAACAGCGGTTAGCGGCCGTACACCCTCGTTTCTCAGCAGCAGCGTGTAGGTGATCACATCCCCGATGAAGGAGGTCGGGGTGTTTACAGTAAGCAGGATAGAGAGCTGATAAGACAGCAAAGGTACCGTAACGATGTTCGAGCTGAGCTCCCCCTGCACCATTCTGCCGCCCGGAGTGACAAAGGAATAGTTGCCGGTTGCGGCATTCTGCAGCTCAAGAGAAGGCGGAAGCGAAACGACGACAACCTGGAAAGCAACTGTAACCTGGCTGTGCGGGGCAACCGCATCAAGCGGGATGCCAGCCTCCGGAGATACGCCGGGCAGCGGCACACCATCTCTTATTACGCTGTTGGCAATAAACGATACCCCTGCGGGAAGGGTATCCACAATGGTAACCAGCGCAGGAAGATTGCCGCTGTTGCCCGCCGTGATGGTATAAACCAGTGTTTCCCCAAGGGAAACACTGGTTTTGTCTGCACTTTTGACCAGAGAGAGAACAGGACCTACAACCTGTGTATTGACGGTGTTGGAGAAGGTGATTCCGTCATTTCCTGACGCTGAGCTGAACAGCACCATGGATTGATTCGTCACGACGGGCTGCAGATTCGGGCCGGGTGTCATACCTCAATTACCTGTACCTGGAAGGTTACTGTCGATGAGGCTCCTGCTGCAATGGTGCCGATTACGATACCGGCTGCAGGGTTGGCATTTGGCCGCTGAACACCATCAACGGTTACACTGCCTATTACAAACTGGCTGCCGGCAGGGATCGGGTCAACCAGTACGACATTGTTAACAGCGACAATGCCGTTGTTGGTAACCACAATGGTGTAGTTGATAAGGTCGCCGACTACCGCATCAATCGCCGGAGTGCTCTTAACGGCTGTAACGTCCGGAGATGAGACCGGAATGACGAGCACATTGGAGAGTGAGGAACCGGAGAGCAGGCGTCCGTCCGGCGGAGTGAAGGTGAAGCTGGAAGCTGCCTGGTTGACGAGCTGCTGCGGTGACGGCAGGGAGGCTACGGTTACCTGCAGAGTAATCGTTACTGTAACAGTCGCTCCGGCTGCTACCGTACCTATGGCAATGCCTGTTGCAGGATCTGCCCCCGGCTGCGGCACGCCATTGATCAGAACGCTGTTAGCGACGAATACAGCACCCGGCGGAATAGCGTCTGTTATAGTGACATTAGCCGGCAGATTGCCTGTGTTGTTCACATTCAGGAAGTAAGTGACTGTATCGCCTACAGTAGCATTAGCTGTATCTGCACTCTTAATGACATTGATGAACGGCTGGTATACCGGCGTAATCAGATTGTTGGAATAGGAAGCACCGGAGAAGGCACCGGAGGTGAAGCTTACCGAAGCCTGGTTGTTCAGTACCGTACTGGCAGGCAGGGCATTTACCAGAATGTTGAAGGTAACGGTGGCTGATGCTCCCGGTGCAATGGTGCCGATGGCAATACCATTGGCCGGACTTGCCCCCGGTACCGGAGTGCCGTCTACAACTACGCTACCGGTAACAAAGGAAGCACCTGCCGGTATCGGATCACTGAGCACAACGTTGTTGATCGGCGCAATTCCGTTATTGGTGACGACGACCGTATAAGGGACGGTGTCGCCGATGACGGCATCGATAACGCTGGTGCTTTTGGCAACCGCAACGTTGGGTGAAGATACCGAAATCAGATTAATGTTTGATGAGGCAGTCCGGTTAAAGGTACGGCCGTCAGGCAGCGTGAATGCCAGAGAAATGATAGCCTGGTTGCTGAGCTGCTGGCTCGGCGGCAGCGTGTCGATCAGCACAGAGAAAGTGACGGTCAGCGTTGCCCCGGCAGCAATGGTTCCGAGAGGGACGCCTGTAGCAGGGTCACTGCCGGGAACCGGAAGACCATTGATCAGTACACTATTGGCTACAAGTACAGTGCCGGCAGGGATGGTATCCGTCAGAGTGCCTGTTGCCGGGTAATTCCCTGAATTATTGACGGTAACCGTATAGGTGATGGTGTCGCCGACCGTTGCATTGGTGACATTGGATGATTTGACGGCAGCGACGATCGGCTGATAGACCGGTGTAGTGACGATATTGGAGAAGGCGACATTGGCGAGTGCTCCGGAAGTGAAGCTGACGGAGGACTGGTTGTTAAGCACTCCCCCCGCCGGAAGCGAGGTAACGTTGACCGTAAAGGCGACCGTGACTGAAGCCCCTGGAGCGATGCTGCCGATGGTAACCCCGGTAGCCGGTGAGGCAGCCGGACGCGGTACCCCGTCCACCAGCACACTGCCGGCTGCAAAGGTTGTGCCTGCCGGAAGCGCGTCGGTAAAGACGACATTGTTGACCGCAGCGATGCCGTTATTGGTCAGCACCACTGTATAAGTAATGGAATCGCCGACGGTGGTAGCAGTAGTAGTTGTGCTCTTGACCACGCCAAGATTCGGATTGGATACCGGAATGGTAAATGTATTCGACAGAGCAGACCCGCTGAGCGTCCGCCCGTCCGGCAGGGTAAAGGTGTAGGACGCTGTTCCCTGATTGACAAGCAGCTGAGGCGACGGCAGTGAGGTGATAACAACCGAGAACTGCACCTGTACGCTTCCGGCAGCAGGAATGGTTCCGGCGGCGATGCCTGTGGCAGGATCCGCTTGCGGCAGCGGCAGGCCGTTCACCAGCACGCTGTTTGGAACAAAGGTTGTGCCCGCAGGGATATTATCGGTCACGGTCAGAACAGCAGGATAGTTGCCGGTGTTGCTAACAGTCAGGGAGTAGGTCACCGTATCGCCGACTGTAGCATTGGTGGTACTGGCACCCTTGACGACAGCGATATTCGGCTGAAAGACGGGTACGGCCACCGGATTGGACCAGGTAGAGCCTGAAAAAGAAACCCCGGAGGTATAAGTGACAGTGGCCTGATTATTAATTGAAGCACTTGATGGCACGGAAGTAACGGATACACTGTAGGTAACTGTAGCCGATGCTCCTACAGACAGAGAACCGATGGAAACCCCGCTTGCAGGATTTGCGTTTGGGAACGGAACCCCGTTAACCGAGACACTGCCAGGCAAGAATACAGTACCGGTTGGTGTAGGGTCACTTAGCACCACACTATTAACAGGGTCGATTCCCGCATTAGTTATTATTATTGAATAGGGGATGCTATCTCCAATTGCCGCTGCGGTCGAAGTAGTACTCTTAGCTACTGTAAGATTTGGTGCAGAGACCGCTATTGTTACAATATTGGATAAAGCCGTACCCGTTAACAAGCGTCCGTCAGGTGGAGTAAAGGTATATGTTGCCTGAGCCTGATTGACAAGCTGCTGCGGGGAGGGCAGTGAGGTTATGATAACAATGAAACTGACAGTAACACTGGAACCGGGATTGACGTTACCGACGGCAATCCCGGTATCCGGGGCGGACCCGGGCTGCGGAAAGCCGCCGACTATGACGCTGTTCGGGTCAAAGGTAGTCCCTGCCGGGATATTGTCGGTCAGGGTTACATTTGCCGCAAGATTACCTGTATTGCTGACGACTATGGTATAGATTACTGTATCGCCCACGGTTTCATTAAGTTCGTCGGGACTTTTTACAAGTGAGATCTGCGGCTGTATGACCGGCGTAGTCGTCACGTTTGAGCTGGATGAACCGGAAAAGACCCCGGAGGTAAAGCTGACGGTTGACTGGTTATTAATCTGTGAAGGAATCGGCATTGTAATCCTCACCTCGAATGTTACGGCAACTGATGCCCCTGGGGCCAGACTGCCGATTGGAATGCCGGTGGACGGAACTGATAGCGGCTGGGAGACGCCGCCCACAATTACGGTTCCGGGGATGAAGGCTGCATTCTCAGGCAGGGGATCACTGAGAATGATGTTATTGACAGCGGCAATACCGGTGTTCGTCAGCACGGAGGTGAACGTCAGGATATCACCTGTAACGGCGTCGATGGCATTTACGCTTTTAACGACATTGATATTTGGTGCAGAGACAGGGACGGACAGTGTGTTCGAAACGCTATTCCCCCCAAGCTGCCGGCCGTCCGGCAGGGTGAAGGTATACGAGGCGGCAGCAGAGTTTGGCAGCTGCTGGTTCGGCGGCAGGGCTGTGACGGTGACCAGAAAGCTCACCGTAACGCTGTCGCCGGGCGCGAGCGGACCGACCGGCACGCCGCTTACCAGATTATAGCCGGGCAGCGGTGTGCCGCCGACGATGACGCTGTTAGGCTCAAAGGTCACCTGGGGCGGAAGGCTGTCTGTCAGGTTCAGGGTAGCAGCGATATTGCCTGTGTTACTGGCCAGAATGGAGAAAGACAGGGTGCTGCCTACCGAGGCTTGAACGGCATTGGCGCTTTTGACAAGGCTGATTGCCGGTATAAAGACCGGTGTATTGACAGTGTTGGACAACGCAGTTCCGCTGAATGAGCCGGCGTTAAAGGAGGCGCTGGCCCGGTTGCTTAGCTGCCCGGAAGTCGGAACGGAGGTAGCGTTTACCTGGAAGGTGACGATTACAGTTGCACCCGCAGCGATCGTTCCCAGATTGATGCCGGCGCCGGGATTGGCTGAAGCAGCCGCAGTACCGTTTATGGTGGTACTACCGGCCACAAAAGCGCCTCCGGCCGGAATCGGATCGGAGAGGACCACATTGTTAACCGCCACGCCGCTGGGATTTGCGACTGACACGGTATAGGTGATATATTCTCCGACGGCAATGGCATTCAGGCTGGCGTTTTTCAGCAGATTAATGTTAGGTGCGGATACCGGAATGCTAACCGTATTGGATACACTTGTGCCGGCCAGTGAACGGCCGCTGGGCAGCTGGTAGGTATAACTGCTGCTGCCCTGATCGGTTAGCACCGCCGGTGAAGGCAGCGACTGTACTGACGTCAGAAAGGTCACCGTTACAACTGCTCCCGGTGCTACTGATCCGAGCGGAATACCGGTGAGCGGGGAATCCGACGGACGGACGACGTTGTTCACAATGACACTGCCCGGTACAAAAGCCGAGCCTGCCGGAATGTTATCGCTCAGGGTGACGATAGCAGCAATATTGCCTGAATTTTGCACCTGCAGCGTGTACAGGACATTCCCGCCGACGGTTGCGCTGGACGGGCTGGCGCTTTTGACGATCCCGATGACAGGCTGGAAGACCGGGGTTGTTGTAATATTGGACTGTGTAATGGCGGTGAATGCCCCTGAGCTGTAAGAGGCCGATGAGCGGTTCGAAAGCTGGGAGCCTGCAGGGATTGAAGTGACAGTAACCTGAAACGTGACAGTGACGCTGGTGCCGGGGGGGATAGATCCGATGCTGATCCCTGATGCCGGATCCGCTGTGGGCCGGGCTGAACCGGCGACAACAACACTGCCCGGAACAAAGGTGCTGCCGGCGGGAATCGGATCGGACAGAACAACACTGGTGACGGCAGCAATGCCGTTATTACTGATGACTGAGGTGTAGAGCAGAGTATCCCCTACGGCAACATCAGGAAGGCTGGCGCTCTTGACTACTGATACATTTGGCAGGGTTACAGGTATGGTCAGCGTATTTGAAGCGGCGTTGCCGGGAACGGTACGGCCGTCAGGTACCTGGAAGCTGTATGCAGCCGTTGCCTGATCAACGAGCTGGGGCGGTGATGGCAGGCTGTTAACCACAATCCGGAACTGCACAGTTGAGCTTGCTCCGGCAGCAATGGTGCCGATGGGAATGCCGGTAGCAGGGTTTCCGGCTACAGGTGTGCCGTTAACGGTGAAGCTGCCCGGAACATAGGTGCTGCCTGCAGGGATGTTGTCAGTCAGGGTGGTGGTTGCCCCGATATTTCCTGTATTGGAGATCTGTATTGTGTAGGTAATCTGGTCGCCAACGGTTGCATTAGCGGTGTTGGCGCTTTTGACAAGTCCCAGTACGGGAGAGTATACCGGCAGAGTGTTGGTATTGGACGGGATGACGCCGGACACAACAGGGCCGCCGGCAACGCTTTGAAACGTAAAGGCCGCATTGGCGGTATTTGGAACAAACTGCGGGCTAGGCAGTGAAGTGACCCTTGCCTGATATGTAACGGTCACAGAGGTGCCGAGAGCGAGTGAACCTAAGGGAATGCCTGCTGTTACATCGTAGGTAGGCCTCGAGACCCCGGCGACAACAACACTTCCGGCGACAAAGGTCAGACCGGCCGGCAAAGTATCCGACAGCACAACACTGGCGGCGCTTGCCGTACCGGTATTGCTGACGGTTACGGTGTATGTTACAGTATCGCCGACAATGGTCCCGGTTACGTTGGCGCTTTTGGTAAGGCTGATCTTGGGGGCGTTGATATCAATCTGCAGGGCATTTCCGTTTACTACATAGGCATCACCGGAAGTCGTCAGTGTAAGCAGAGCAGAAGACTGGTTATTAATCAGCCTGGCTGACACATCAACATTCGTAATATCCCAGCCCTGTCGCCCGCCGACAATGTTGCTGCCGGGACTGCCGTTGGTCTGGTTGCGGTTGCCGAATGTGCCGGTGGTATTTAGCGCTCCGGCATCATTGTTAATCTGTGAGGCAAAAAAGTTGTTAGCAAAGTTATTGGGACCGGACAGTGCAACCTGGGTATTGGAGGTAGGGCCAAACAGTGCCTGATCTCCGGAACGGTTGGCATCGCCTTCCTGTGCACTGAACAAAATGCGTCCGCCGAGCGCACCGGTTACAGGGGTAGCAAAGCCTGTAATGGTGGTGACCACAGGTGCTGAAGTCGATTGGACTAGTACAGCACCGGCACGCAGCGACATATTGCGGAAAGGCAGCGCCGGGTTCTGGTAGATGACGCCAAGGGTCCAACCGGCATGGTTGGCTGTAGAATCACCGGAGATCACTATGGTGCCGACTACCCCGGCTACGGTATAGGTTCCGGCTCCGCCGGCCTGAATGACGCTGGTTACATTATTTGAACGCACGTAGGCAGAAGCGCCGCCGCCCAGATCAACCGTGTTGCTGGTGGCTGAATCCGGAGAGACACTGACTGTGTTGCCGGCCGGCGTTGTCAGCGAAACCGGATTATTGATGGCCGCGCTAAGATTGACGGACCCGTTAATATAGGAGCCGCCCCAGATCAGTTCTGCATACAGCAC
This sequence comes from Paenibacillus sp. fava2, assembly GCF_058313675.1. Lineage (NCBI taxonomy): Bacteria > Bacillati > Bacillota > Bacilli > Caryophanales > Paenibacillaceae > Paenibacillus > Paenibacillus sp. fava2. The sequence goes on from NZ_CM177755.1 coordinate 2,358,795, forward strand.
CGTGCTTCCGGCGGGAATCGTCAGAATGGCGGAAGAGCTGTTATTTTGATACAGGCTGGTAGTCCCGGCAGGATAAGTGCCGAAGGTAGAGGCCGTATTGATTGTAGTGAAGGCGCCTATACTGTCCTGTGTGCCCGGTACGCCCGATGTATCCGAACGGCTCAATCCGAGTGTATTGCCTGTAAAAGTAATAGCACCGGTTGCATTGATCGTAGACCGAACGACTAAAGGAATCTTTTTCACCTCCTTCATTGAATACTGCTTATAATCTGCAACGAAAAAAAAGCAGACCGTCACCTGCAGAGACGATGTGCCATCTTTCTTGTGATATATTAGCCTATGAGGGGGAATGAGGTTACTTGTTTGTCCATAGCAAAATTTTTAGTGAAACTCAGGAGGGCTTCCATTCCGGGCGGCGGCTTTTTTACATTGGTTTCTCTCTAAGTCCGGCTAACCTTCTGCGTTCCAGGAGAACACGCGGCTCCGGATAAGGCGTACGGCTCATCGCTTCCAGCTCGGCAAAGGTAATGTCCTTTTTGACCACAACGAAATGGTACATGATTTCATGAACGACGTTTGCTTGCAGTGTTTTAAGGACATCAAGCTCCTCCGCTTCATACAGCGACTGGTCAAAAGGATACTGATAGAACAGCTCCATCCGGAGCAGCCGGTAATCAAACGAAGGTGCGGGAGCAGGATAATCGGGAACCGGCGGCGAAAGCGGGCCTGCAGACGGCTGATAAAAGCTGCCTGTGAAATAGCGGGGGGTATACTCATCGAACTTCTGCTTGAAAAAAGGGTTGGAGCTGTGCGGATAACTATGCGCATAAGGAGCCAGGATGCAGACAACCGCTTTATGGCAGCTGATCCGGTAAATCTCCGCCATAACCGACATCAGATCGTCCACGTACGGCAGTACGCGGCTGGCCATGACGAATTCTGCAGTGTTGTCCGGCAACGGAAGCTCTTGATTTATATCACATACCATATCCACTCCGGGGTACGAGGTCCGGTCGATTCCCAGATAACCGGATTCTTTGGCAGAACCGCAGCCGATATCGATTTTCAAGGAAACCACTCCTTCGGGGGGATAAATAAGGCTCTTCACTATAGTATTATTTCCGCAGGCTCCTGCTTCCGGTAGATGCCTATGATGCGGGAAAGAAAGCGGACTACAGAGCTTTTCTTCCTATTAATAAGCAAAAGATTCCAATAATAAAGGAGCCGCTATAAATGACGTTAACCTTGTTCAAAAATGGAAACCTGGCCGCAGCCGGCTATCCCGGCTATGATGCTGTACTCGTGGAGGACGGCTTCATCAGGGCTGTCGGAAAAGGGAGTGAGCTCTTCCTGCAGCTCTCCGGGCGCCTGGCGGCAGTTATCGACTGGGACGGCGGGCATGTCCTGCCCGGACTTGTAGATGCCCATGTGCATCTGGGCATGCACGGGATGAAGCTGGACATGCTGGATTTCACGGGCATGACCTCCAAGGAGGAGATGCTGCAGGCCATTAAGGAACGGGCGGCAGTCACGCCGCCCGGGGAATGGATTCTCGGCCTCAACTGGAACGAGAATGAATTCAATCCTGCAGCCGCTCCGCATATATCGGAGCTGGACGACGTGACCCGGGAGCATCCGGTGTTCCTGACCCGGACCTGCTTCCACGCTTTTCTGGGCAACAGCGAGGCGTTCCGGCGGGCAGGCGTCACGCCTTCCACGCCTGACTGTGCCTCCGGCGCTTACGGCCGCGACAGCGGGGGCGGGCTGAACGGCTGGATCTACGAGGATGCCGTCCAGCCGTTCAATGCGGTGCAGCCGGCGCCGGATTATGCCGCCCTGAAGCAGGCGGTGCGACGCGGCATCACGGATGCGCTCTCGCTCGGGCTGACCGCGGTCCACACGGAGGACCTGCGTTTCCTGGGCAGCGTGGAGACGATGCTGCGCATTCACCGTGAGCTGCGGGAGGAAGGGCTGCTGTTCCGTACCCATCAGCTGCTCTATTATGCCTATCTGCAGGAGGTGGAGCAGCTGGGGCTGGCCGCAGGCAGCGGAGAGGAGTGGCTGCGGCTTGGCGCGGTCAAGCTGTTCGCCGACGGGGCGATCGGCGGGCGGACAGCCCTGCTTGAGCAGCCCTACAGCGATGCGCCTGAGACCTCGGGCATCGCGATCCATACCCAGGAGGCGCTGAATGACATCGTCAGCTCAGCCCGCAGTCTGGGGTATCCGGTGGCGGTGCATGCCATCGGCGATGCGGCGGCCCGGATGACGCTGGCCGCAATGCGGCATGTGCCGCTCCAGCCGGATGCGGCGCTTCCGGACCGCTTCATTCACGCCCAGGTGCTGAACAGCAGTCTGGTCAGTCAGATGCGCGGCATGCGGCTGATTGCCGATATTCAGCCGCGGTTTGTGGCGAGCGATTTTCCATGGGTGCTGGACCGGGTCGGCCCGGCCAGAACCGGATATCTCTACGCATGGAAGAAGCTCCTGGAAGCGGGCATTCCCTGCGCCGGAGGCAGCGATGCCCCGATCGAGCCGCTGAGCCCGTTCCTCGGGATGCATGCTGCCGTTACCCGCTGCAGACCCGGAGAGCATCATGAAGGCTATCTGCCTGAAGAGAAGCTTAGTCCGCAGGAAGCGCTCCGGCTGTTCACGGAGGGCAGCGCCGCTGCAGCAGGGGAATCATTGGAACGGGGGCGCATAGCGCCCGGTTACCGGGCAGATTTCACAGTTGCGGACCGTGATATCCTTACGGATGCGGAGGAGCTTCTTGAGGCTAAAGTGCGGATGACCATAATCAACGGTGCTGTGGCTTATAGTGCCGGTTAAGCAGGCTTCAACCGGAAACAGGGTATACGGTCAGGAACAGAACAAGTTTATGCAACCCTGCCGGCGGGTTAAACGTTAATAAGGGTAGACATTACTAAACCTGCAAACCTAAGGAGGCCGTCAACATGAGATCACAACGTTCATTACCGGCAGCCGCAGCCGTTGCTGTCCTGATGCTGGCCATTACGGCATGCGGCGGCCGGAGCCCGGCAGAAGCTCCCGGCGAACCCTCGGCAACCGTTGCCCCGGTCCAGACGGAGAGCGCAGCAGCGTCACCTACACCGGCACCTACTGCGGAGCCTGAGCAGACCATTCAGGGTACGGGCACCTATATCGGCCAGATTGACAATCATTCCGTGGAGATAGAGACAGAAGAAGGCCCAACTGCATTTGAGCTGGGAGCAGGTACTGAAGATGCGCCTGCAGCGCTTGAAATGGATGACACCGTCATTATTGAATACGTGGAAAAACCGGTGGAAGGCGATCCTGCGGTCGTTCAGCGGGTGCTATCCAGACTGGAGAAGGCTGCCGGCGGGGAAGCTTCCTCTGAAGCGGCGCTGCCCGCCACCAAAGTAATCAAGCTTACCCTTGAAGGTATGGAGGAGGAGAAGACCGCTAGTCTGGCCGAAGGAGACGGCTATTCCCTGTATGTCTTTGATATCTTCACCTTTGACCCGGCAGCGGGCAGGCTGGCGATGAAGGTGGATCCCGGGTATTATGCTGACATCACCAAGCTGCCTTCCGATTTCAATCTTGACATGCTGGAAGAGGAAGGCCGTGAAGCACTTTCGGCCGTGGGAGAGGTTACGAAGCTGAGCCAGGAGGAGCAGGATCGCCGGATGTCCGGCGTAAGGCTCTATCTTACAGCGATGGGCTCCGGGCTTACCGGCCAGTACATTGTCAAAGAGATTGACGGCCAAGGCTATATCATCCGGCTGAATATCCCGCAGCGCGAAGCTTCGGAAGGGTTCGGGCCGCATGTATATGCTTCACTGGATTCCCTGGTTAACCGTTAACAGCTGAGAATGGCCCAAAAAGGCCGCTGCGGATAAATCCGCAGCGGCCTTTTTACAGCACCAAACCTGTAGCATACCGGAAAAGGCCTGTGGATCAGGCACCGGCATTTACGAGCACAGTAGCGATCATCAGCATGAACAGGAGCAGAATCACAGCATTGATAACGGTACCGATAATGGCAAATACCTTCTTGCGCCTGCGGAGGGTAAGACCGATAATACCAACAACTGCACCGGCTACATTGACAGCAGCCAGAATAAGGACCGTCAGTCCGAGCAGCATGATAGCCTGCGAAGAATCATTGATTACATCATTGCTGCTGCTGAGGATAGAGGTAGCCTGCATACCGGCGTAAACAAAGGAAATGGCATAGCCGACAACTGTAACCAGGGCAATCACGAAGGAAGCGATCCCGGGTCCCGAATGCTTATAATCGCGTTTGTTCTCCTGATAGACATATCCCGGGTTTGTTTCCGGCTGCATGCCAGCTGCGGCCGGAGAGGACTCCGGCAGATTGCCCTGAAGATCGGTTTTGGGCGGATATTGGTGATCCATATTCAGCACTCCTCGTAAATGGGGATGAAGACTCTATACCTTCCACTTTTTCACAACATAGCTGTAAAAGCAAGGTTTAACGGTGAAAATTCCGGAAGTTGCCTCCGGCTGGAATTCACAGGTGCCAATAAGTTAAGATAAGGTGAGCTTAATGAAGAGGAGTTGTGACTGCAATGCAGCGAAAATTTATGGCCTGGGGCGCAATCTTGGCCATGCTGTCGGTGATGATTGGCGCATTCGGAGCCCATATGCTGAAATCGGTGCTTAGCAGCGACGATCTGGCAGTCTATGAGACCGGCGTTCATTATCACATGGTTCATGCGATTGGCCTGCTTGTGATTGCGGTACTGATAGGCCAATGGGGGGAGAGTGCCCGGCTGCGCTGGGCCGGTTGGCTGCTTATAGCGGGAACTGTGCTGTTCTCCGGCAGCCTTTATATGCTCAGTATATCCGGAATCACTATCCTGGGCGCCATTACCCCGCTGGGCGGTGTCTGCTTCATCGCCGGATGGGTCAGCCTGGCCTGGGAGGCCCTGTCGCGCAAAAGCTGATGTCACCATAAGCAAACAGGCACCTGCCCGCGCCGCGGGAGGTGCCTGTTTGCTCTTTACAGTAAGGAATACCCTTACATAAATTCATCAATTTCATAAATTTTAAAGGTATACACTTGTTTTTCGTCGACATGATAGACACTGATGGTAGACGACGCTTCATCAAAATTCAAAATCCGGCAGGGCATGGAGACCTGGTTACCTGGCCGGTTAGTCCGCAGACGGACCAGCTGATTGCTTTTAATATAATGACGGATTTTGGCAAAAGCGTCTACAGACCCTTCGGAAGCGGATTTGGCAGCATTTGGCTTATCTGTCTTTTCAATTAACGGCTTCTCAATGACTGGCTTCTCATTCACCGGCTTCGGCGGCAATTTAAACGGTACCGGCTGTGGTGACTCCTGATTCAGAGCCGCTTTGGCTGAGCGGAGCAGCGTATCGATGCTTCTTCCCATCTCAAGACCCGAAATGATTTTAAAGTCCGTAACCTTATCGCTGTTGTTCAGCATTTCAAGCAGATATTGCAGAGCAAGCGGGTTGGTACGGGCGTTAATCAGGATGTCGACGTTAAACAAATAATTACCGTCCGTATTTTGCAGTTTCTTGTCCATAAATCCCCCAGCTTTTTCATCAAATCAATTCGTAAGCCAAATAAACTATACCATTAAAATTCTAATAAGCATATACTTCTTTGTCCGGAGGAAGGACTTGGGAATCAGATATTCTATAGACGGACCTAGTCCATTCGTCCACACGCCGGGCCTTTGGTACGCATACACATACAGCGTGAATGTGATTATAAGGAGGAAATGCAAAGTGGTAACATTGGAGCCTGTTCAGGTAGGCGGTCATACGCTGGTTGGTGTCGAGGTCAAGCTGCCCAAAACAACCCTGCTGACTATAAGCACGGACCGCGGGTATATTATGTGCGGAGCCCTTGATGTAGGCCTGCTTAATGAAAAGCTGGGTGACCGCAAGATCATTGCAGCCAGAGCAGTGGGTGTGCGTACGTTGGCCCAATTGCTTGCTGCTCCGCTGGAGTCTGTTACTGTTGAGGCTGAGAAGCTGGGGATTGTTCCCGGAATGACCGGTGAAGAAGCACTGCTGTTAATGCTCTAGGATGTAAGAGTTTACCTTTAAAATACAGCCTTGCAGGGGCCTTCGCGGCCCTTTTTATGCTATCTGAATCAAAGCGGATAAGGCTGTAATACATGGTCATCCTACAAAGAGGAAAAAGCATGTCCGCTTACCTTCGCATGCTGTAGCAGCCGGTATGCTGTTGTTTCGTACCGGGGCTTCAGGGGTACAATGAATATAGACAACTGCTGCCGGAGGATGGATATGCAGCCGGCAAATTTTATGGACAAGGATGGGATCTGAAATGGCTAAAGCAACGAACAAAGTTGATACAGCTTCACTGGAACAAGTACTTAACCGTCAGGTAGCTAACCTGAACATACTGTATGTAAAGCTCCACAATTATCACTGGTATGTCAAAGGGGAGCAGTTTTTCTCCCTGCATGTGAAATTTGAAGAGTTGTACGATGATATTACACTGAAAATGGACGAGGTAGCTGAACGCCTGCTCAGCATTAAGGGCAGTCCCGCTGCTACAATGAAAGAATATCTGGAAATCGGCACCATTCAGGAAGCTACAGGCAAAGAGGATACCCGCGGCATGGTGCAGAGCCTGATCGAGGATTTTGCCACAGTAGCGGAAGAGCTGACTGAAGGCATCGAGCTGGCAGAGGAGAGCAGCGACCAGCCGACAGCGGACCTGTTCATCAGAATCCGCACCGATCTGGAAAAACACCAGTGGATGCTCCGCTCCTTTCTGGGAGCTTAACACAGCGGCTTTATAAAGGCTGGATAATGAAATAGAGCCTCCCACGCGGGCACCGTTATTAAGTTAAAGCTCCTTAATGACACAGCCCGTGCGGAGGCTTTATTTTTTTGCGGTAAAATAAAATGAAGCCCATATCCCGCAGATATTTCTGCAGAAGGTGTGATCCAAGCAATTTGTAGATGGCTGCTGCAAGTTATATAATCCATAGTAAACCTGCTGTTAAGTACACGTAGACGGAAAGGGGAGACTGTACTTGAATATTAATCCTGTAGCGTTAAAGGAATGGGCTTCCGCTGTACATGCCCTGGCCGGAGGCCAGCAGATCATCCTGCTGCGCAAAGGGGGTATTGCGGAGGAAACCAGACGCTTTGAGCTGAAGAGCCACTCGTTCTTCCTGTACCCCACCTACGAGCATCAGCGTGAAGAGCTGCTTAAAGAACCTTACCGTCCGCTGGTCGCGCAGACGCTGGCCGATGAGGCTGCCGGAGGGGGCGGAACCGTGCCGCTGGCTGCATATGCAGAAGCAGCTGATGATATTGAGGTCCGCGATCTGGAACAGCTGGAGCTGCTGTATCCGTTCCATATCTGGAGCGAACAGCTAGCCGCCGAACGTCTCCGCTGGAAAGCCAAGGAACCACTGCATGTCCTGCTTCTGCGGGTTTATGTGAGCGAGGCTCAGGCAACCATTCCTGTGCTGCCTGAATATTCGGGCTGCCGTTCCTGGATTGAACTGAAGGAGGCGCCGACGGATCAGCAATGGAAGCCGGTTCTTAGCGACAGCGAATTTGAGCGCCGGAGGTCGGAAATCCTATCCGCGTTAGGCAGTTGACATGCTGTTGTTAACTGTCGGCTCATGTAAAATAGCTGTGAAAATTGCAAAGCAACATTTGTAAAAAGGCATCCTTTGTAATAAAATTAGTGAGAATCATTGATAATCATTATGATTCTGTTTATAATCATTACAATGTGATATAAAATATAATTGTGCTGGCAATCAGGGAAATCCTGTGACAATACAACTTTCTGATTTCGCAAATTGACGAGTGGAGGGAATATTAATTATGGCAGCAGATTTTGTCATTGAGGGACTGAAAGCGACGATTGAAGGAAAGGAAATTCTGAAGGGGATCAATCTTCAGATGAAGGGCGGCGAAATTCACGCCATCATGGGACCGAACGGTACCGGTAAAAGTACACTGGCTTCCGCACTCATGGGTCATCCCAAGTATGAGGTTACTGAAGGTACAGCCGTTCTTGACGGTGAAGACCTGCTGGAAATGGCGGTAGACGAGCGTGCCCGCGCCGGCCTGTTCCTGGCTATGCAGTATCCGAGTGAAATTGCCGGAGTAACCAACTCCGACTTCCTGCGCAGCGCAATCAATGCCCGCCGTGAAGAGGGCAATGAAATCTCCCTGATCCGCTTCATCCGCCAGATGGAAGCGAAGATGAAGGAACTGGAAATGAATCCGGAATTCCTCCACCGCTACCTGAATGAAGGCTTCTCCGGCGGTGAGAAGAAACGTAATGAAATTCTCCAGATGATGATGCTGGATCCGAAGATCGTCATTCTTGACGAAATTGACTCCGGCCTTGATATTGATGCTTTGAAGATTGTAGCTGAAGGCGTAAATGCCATGAGAAGCCCGGAACGCGGTTTCCTGGTCATTACCCACTACCAGCGCCTGCTTAACTACATCAAGCCTGATTTCGTGCATGTTATGATGCAGGGACGTATCGTTAAATCCGGCGGACCTGAGCTGGCTGAGCGTCTGGAAGCAGAAGGCTACGAATGGGTTAAGGAAGAGCTTGGCATTGAAGATGAGACTGTAGGACAGGAAGCTTAATCAGAACACCAGGAAGGAGGAAAACCACTTATGACGACGCAAACCATTCTTCCGGTGGATGCCGAGCGGCTCAGCGAATTATCGCAGGGCAGCGGCGAGCCGGGCTGGCTGAAGGACAGCCGCCTGCAGGCGCTGGCGCTGGCAGCCGAACTGGAACTGCCAAAACTGGAGAAGACGCGGATTGACCGCTGGAACGTGAACAACTACGGAAGCTACAAGGCAAGCAAACCGCTTGCGGCACTTAATGAAGCACCTGCAGCAATTGCTGCACTGATTAAGGACCAGGAGGAAGGCAGCCTGATTATTCAGCAGAATTCAGGTGTGGTCTACACTCGGCTGGCGCCTGAGCTGGCTGCACAGGGGGTAATCTTTACCGATCTGCAGACTGCGGCCAAAGAGCATGGCGATCTTGTTCAGCGTTATCTGCACAAGGCTGTGCTGCCGGGCGAGCATTCCATTGCCGCTTTGCATGCAGCGCTGTGGAACGGCGGAGTATTCCTCTATGTTCCCAAAGATGTGGTTATTGATACTCCGCTGCAGGCTGTTCTGCTTACCGATGATGCCGAAGCAGCGTTTGTTCCGCATATTCTTGTCGTTGCTGATACCAACAGCTCTGTTACTTATGTTGACAACTATGTATCTGACAAGACCGAAGCAGGCCTGCACAACGGTGCGGTTGAAGTCTTCGTGGGCGCTGGTGCCACAGTGCGTTATGCCACTGTTCATCAGCTGGGTGCAGACACAACGGATGTCACTTACCGCCGGGCAGTTGTTGAGAATGACGGCACGATCGAATGGATTGTCGGTGAGATGAACTATGGTGATACCGCCAGCGATACCAAATCGGTGCTCAAAGGCAACGGTTCGAGCTCGGACGCCAAAGTGATTGCAGTAGGCTCCGGCTCCCAGAAGCTGAACTATACTACCCAGGCACAGCATTTCGGCAAGCATACGCCAAGTGACATGATCACCCGTGCGGTTATGCGCGAATCAGCCAATTCCATAATTAACGGAATTACTAAGATCGAGAAGGGTGCTACAAGAGCGGACGGCCAGCAGACTGAAAAAGTACTGATGCTGAGCCCGAAAGCGCGCGGAGACGCCAATCCGATCCTGCTCATAGACGAAGACGATGTAACAGCAGGCCATGCCGCTTCCGTAGGACAGGTCAATCCGGAGCAGGTGTATTACCTGATGTCCCGCGGGATTACACGGCATGACGCAGAGAAACTTATCATATACGGCTTCCTGGCACCTGTCGTGTCGCAAATTCCACTGGAGGGACTGCGCAACCAGCTCCAATCTCTTGTGGAAAGGAAGTTAGGCCAATGATCAGCAGCAGTATCCGGGAGCAGTTTCCCATCCTGAACCAGAAGATTAACGGGCATCCGCTCGTTTACCTGGACAGCGCGGCGACTTCACAGAAGCCGCGCCAGGTCATTGAAGCCGTAAAAGCCTATTATGAATGGGATAATTCGAATGTGCACCGCGGTGTTCATACCTTGGGCAGCCGGGCTACGGATGCTTACGAAGGCGCACGCGAGAAGGTAGCGAAATTCATTAACGCCCGCAGCATCAAGGAGATCATATTCACCCGCGGAACAACAACCGGGCTGAATATTGTAGCTTCCTCCTATGGTCCTGCTGCAGTCGGCGAAGGTGACGAGATCGTTATCACCCAGATGGAGCATCACAGCAATTTCATTCCGTGGCAGCAGCTGGCCAAGCGGACAGGGGCTACCCTGAAGTTCATCCCGCTGCAGCAGGACGGAACAATAAGGCTGGAGGATGCAGAGGCAGCAATCACGGATAAGACGAAGATTGTGGCCATTGCTTATGTTTCCAATGTAATGGGTGTTACGAACCCTGTAAAAGAGCTTGCCGCTATTGCCCACCGCCATGGTGCAGTAATTGTAGTGGACGGTGCACAGAGCACTCCGCATATGAAGGTGGATGTCCAGGATCTGGACTGCGACTTCTATGCGTTTTCCGGCCACAAAATGCTGGCTCCCACCGGCATCGGCGCCCTGTACGGCAAGAAAGCACTGCTGGAAGCGATGGAGCCTGTTGAGTTCGGCGGCGAGATGATTGACGACGTCGGCCTGTACGACTCGACCTGGAAAGAGCTTCCGTACAAGTTCGAAGGCGGCACACCGATTATTGCCGGTGCTGTAGGTCTTGGGGCTGCTATTGATTTCCTGCAGGAGGTTGGGCTGGACAACATCCATGCCCATGAAATGAAGCTTGCCGCTTATGCGGAGCAGAAGCTCTCGGAGATCAGCGACCTGTCGATTTACGGGCCGCGCAACCGCCAGGTTGGTGTAGTCACCTTTAATCTCGGCGACGTCCATCCGCATGATGTGGCTACCGTACTTGATGCCGAAGGCATCGCCGTGCGGGCCGGACATCATTGCTGCCAGCCGCTTATGCGCTGGCTGCAGGTCAGCTCAACTGCCCGTGCCAGCTTCTATCTCTACAATACCGAAGAGGATGTAGATGCGCTGGTTAAAGGCCTAATCAAGGCAAAGGAGTACTTCTCTTATGAACTTGGATGACCTGTATAGACGCGTTATTATGGATCATTATAAAAATCCCCGGAACCGCGGTTCTTTTGAAGATGATGCACTAAAGATCGAACTGAACAACCCGACCTGCGGCGACCGCATTACGCTGCAGCTCAAAGTAGAGGACGGCATCGTCAAGGATGCCCGGTACAGCGGTGAAGGTTGCTCGATCAGCATGTCATCTGCTTCCATGATGACTGAAGCGGTCAAAGGCCAGACGATTGGCCGTGCACTTGAGCTGGCTGACAGCTTTTCCTCACTGATGAAGGGTGAAGATGCAGATTTCGGAGATTACGAAGATATAGAAGCCCTGTCCGGTGTAAATAAATTCCCGGCGCGGATCAAGTGTGCCACCCTGGCCTGGAACGCGCTGCGCAAAGGGATTGAAACAGAAGAAGGGCAACAACAACATTAGAACAAGGAGGCTGACACCATGGCTAAGAAAGCGCCTGATATGGAGGAGTACCAGTACGGGTTCCGTGATGAGCACAAGTCGATATTTCAGTCTGGTAAAGGACTCACGGAAGAAATCGTCCGCGAAATCTCTGCAATCAAAAATGAGCCGGAGTGGATGCTGAACTTCCGCCTGAAATCGCTGGAGCAGTTCCGTAAAATGCCGATGCCTAAATGGGGCGGTAATCTGGATGAACTGGATTTTGACGATATTCAATATTATGTAAGACCTTCCGAGAAGCAGGGCAAGACCTGGGAAGAGGTTCCTTCCGAAATCAAGGAAACCTTTGACAAGCTCGGTATTCCGGAGGCGGAACAGAAGTTCCTCGCCGGTGTCTCGGCACAGTATGAATCCGAGGTTGTCTACCACAGCATGCAGAAGGACCTTGAGGATCAGGGCGTTATTTTCACCGATACGGATACCGCGCTGCGTGAGCACCCTGAGCTGTTCAAGAAATTCTTTGGCACGATCATTCCTCCGGCTGATAACAAATTTGCCGCGCTTAACAGTGCAGTATGGTCAGGCGGAAGCTTCATCTATGTTCCAAAAGGCGTGAAATGCGAAGTGCCTCTGCAGGCTTACTTCCGCATCAACTCCGAGAATATGGGACAGTTCGAGCGTACGCTCATTCTTGCGGATGAGGATAGCTTCGTGCACTATGTTGAGGGCTGTACAGCTCCGATCTACAGCACGAACTCCCTGCACAGCGCAGTTGTTGAGATCCTGTGTATGAAGAACGCACGTGTTCGTTATACTACGATCCAGAACTGGGCGCCGAACATCTATAACCTGGTAACCAAGCGTGCAGTAGCCGAAGAAAATGCCACTATGGAATGGGTTGACGGCAACATCGGCTCCAAGCTGACTATGAAGTATCCTGCGGTTGTCCTGAAGGGACGCGGAGCCAAGGGTTCGGTATTGTCGATCGCGGTTGCCGGTAAAGACCAGCACCAGGATGCAGGCGCTAAGATGATTCACCTGGCACCTGACACAACATCGACGATCGTCTCCAAGTCGATCAGTAAGCACGGCGGCAAGGTCACTTACCGCGGTCTTGCTTCCTTCGGCCGTCAGGCAGAAGGCGCGAAGGCCAATATCAAGTGCGATACGCTGATTCTGGATAACCAGTCCACATCGGATACGATCCCGTACAATGAGATCATGAATGACAATGTTATTCTTGAGCATGAAGCTACGGTATCGAAGGTATCCGAAGAGCAGCTGTTCTATCTGATGAGCCGCGGCCTGACCGAAGCCGATGCTACACAGATGATCATCATGGGCTTTATCGAGCCGTTCACCAAAGAGCTGCCGATGGAATATGCGGTTGAAATGAACAGACTGATCAAGTTCGAAATGGAAGGAAGCATCGGGTAATCCTGTCTTTCAGGACTCCGTGTTTTCGCACCTGATTCATTAATAAGTGTCCGCTGTACTCTGACATTCTTATGTCTGAGACGGCGGACACTTTTTTATTGTGTACAAGTTTAGAACGCCATTTGTTATTGGTTGATAAGAGATGAGTTTGCGTTATCGCCTTCTTAAGCTGATGAAAGTTGACCGTTAACGGATGTGAAACGGAGTTTAAGCGCCGGATTTTCCGGAATATTGCCGAGGAAATAACGGTGGTCATACGTATGGTTAATCGCTATTTCAACACTACTGAAGGTATAGCAAAATAGTGTTAGGCATTACTTTTGATCATTTTGCCAAAGAAACATACCTATTAACATTTTGTTGGAGTGAAATTATGGGAAAATATGGTGGTTATCGTTTGTGATTTGCTATTAATCAGTCGTTGAATTTTGTAAAAGCTAAATTGAGCAGCATTTGGGAGGAAACGGGAGCAATTAAAGATACGGGAGTTATAATGGCCCGGGTTAAGCCTGATTTAACCGGAAAAAACCTGAAATATGCTCATTTCTCCCCTTTGCCGCATTAAAACATGGGTGATAAACTGCTTAAAGTCCCTAAATTGAAAGCGCTAAAAAATATGGCTTGCGATGTGAGGTTTGCATCGCAAGCCAACTGTATCTTACAGACCGCGCCGAGATTGCAGGAACGAAGAGTATGCTTACAGAGCAGGCGTTATTTCGTACAGCCAGGTGCACAAACGGAATAAAGCTTTACCCTGTAAAGCTTTAAGGAGGAGAGACATGGATGTTCTCAGGCAACTGCGGGGCTTTTACCGGGAGAAGCTGCATTATTTGATTCTTTCGATTATTGCTTTGGCCGCCGCAACTGCAGTGGGGCTTATAACCCCCAATTTACTTAGAAGGCTGATTGATGATGTAATTGTTCCCCTGAAGTTTGCCGAGGTGCCGGTATTGGCACTCAGCGTTGTAGCTGTAGTATTTGTAAAAGCCTGCCTGCAGTTTGCACACGGATTTTTTGGAGGACGACTGGGTAACTTTTTGGCCTACCGCCTGCGCAATGCCTGTTATGAGAAGCTGCAATTCCTGTCTTTCCGTTACTATGATACCGCCAAGACAGGCGATCTGATGTCCCGGCTGACCGGGGACCTGGAAGCAATCCGTAACTTTATCGGATTCGGCTTCGCCCAATTGCTGAACGTATTCTTCATGGTGCTGTTCGGCTCTATTATGATGTTCAGCATCAATTGGCAGCTCACGCTGGTTACGCTGATTACGATGCCGTTTCTGGCAGCAGTAGCTTTCAAGTTCGAATCGCGGATTCACCCGGCCTTTCAGGAGATGCGGCTAGCCTTAAGCTCCTTGACCACGGCTGTTCAGGAGAATATTACCGGTGTGCGGACGGTCAAATCTTTTGCCAGAGAGGCTTATGAGGTTGAGAAGTTCTCCCACCGTAATGAACGTTATAAGGATAACCAGATTTTTGCTGCTGAGCTATGGAGCAAGTTCTTTCCTGTAATGGAGCTGCTGGCTTCGGTCAGTATTGCGATCCTGCTCGGTGTAGGCGGTACGCTGGTTATTAAAGGACATATGTCACTGGGCGAGCTGGTAGCCTTTTTCAGTCTGATCTGGTATATCATTGGTCCGGTATGGGGGCTTGGCTTCCATATCAATAACTATACGCAGTCCAAAGCCTCCGGAGAACGGGTGCTCGAGGTGCTCAACCAGCGGATTGATGTGCAGGATAAGGCGGATGCCCTTACGCTGGAAGCTTCCGCAGTGAAAGGTGAGGTTGTTTTCAATCATGTAACCTTTGCTTACGGAAACAAGATGCCGGCGGTCAAGGATATTCATTTCGAAGCACAGCCGGGGGCGGTGATAGGCTTCCTCGGCGGTACGGGCTCCGGTAAATCAACGATTATCCAGCTGATGATGCGTGCTTATGATGTGAACCAGGGCAGTATCACGCTTGACGGCACAGATATAAGGGAATTCAATGTACGCAGTCTGCGTTCACAGATCTCTACCGTGTTCCAGGAGACGTTCCTGTTCTCCTCATCCATCCGCAACAATATTGCCTACGGCCTCAAAAATGTAAGCATGGAGGATATTATCCGGGCCGCGCAGCTTGCCAAGGCCCATGATTTTATTATGGAGATGCCGGAAGGCTATGATACGGTAGTCGGCGAGCGGGGAATGGGCCTCTCCGGCGGCCAGAAGCAGCGGATTGCCATTGCCAGGGCACTGCTGAAGAATCCGCGGATTCTGATCCTCGATGATGCGACCAGTGCCGTCGATATGGAAACGGAGCATGAAATCCAGGCCGGCTTCCAGGAGGTTATGCGCGGGCGGACCACGCTGATTATTGCCCACCGGATTTCCTCGCTGCGTCATGCCGACCAGATCATTGTGATGGATCAGGGGCGGATGGTGCAGAAGGGGACGCATAACGAGCTGATTGAGATCCCGGGGCCTTATCAGGATGTATACCGGATTCAGTATGCCGATTATCTGGCCAGGACGCAGGATAGAGGGGAGGGAACGGAGCATGGAGCTTGAAAAGAAACAGGCGGCGGGAGGACCTGCCGGTAAGCCGGGTAAACCGGGAAAGGCTGCTGCAGGGCAGCTCCTTGAGGAACGTTTTGTATACAAGGATGATGACCAGATCGACAAGGCGTTTGACTGGAAGCAGTTCACCCGGCTGTTCGGCTACATGAAGCCTTATGCCAGGCAGATGCTGCCGATCGTCTCGGTGCTGATGATTCTGGGTACAGTAACCAAGCTGACCGTTCCTTTTTTGACCAGTATGGCGATTGATAAGGCGATTGCCCCCAAGGAAGGAAGCCCCAGCCTGACCCTGTTGTATACATTGACGGCGAGCGTAATTGTGCTCTATCTGATCCAGTGGATCGCCGGGGTATACCGGATCAAATATACAAATGTGATCGGCCAGCGGGTCATTTACGATCTGCGTTCAGATCTGTTCCGGCATATCCAGAAGCTGTCGTTTAACTTCTTCGATAAAAGACCGGCGGGCTCCGTACTGGTACGGGTGACCAATGATATTAACTCCCTGCAGGACCTGTTCACGAACGGGGTCGTCAATCTGATGATCGACTGCGTGCAGCTTGTCGGGATTATGGTCATTCTGCTGCTGATTAACTGGAAGCTCGGACTGGCCGTAATGATTACCGTACCGATCATGTTTTTTGTTTCCACCAAGCTGCGCCAAAAAATCCGGATCGCCTGGCAGGATGTGCGGATGAAAAATTCGCGGATCAACTCCCATCTGAATGAGTCGATTCAGGGCATCCGGGTTACCCAGGCGTATACGCAGGAGCAGGAGAACATGCAGTATTTTGACGCGATGAATATGGACAGCCGCAAATCCTGGAACAAGGCTTCGGCGATGAACCAGGCGTTTGGTCCGATCATCGAGGTTACCGGGGGCATCGGCACCATGATTCTGTTCTGGTTCGGGGCTTACCTGATTCAGTCAGGCGACCTGACCGTCGGTTATCTGGTGGCGTTCAGCACCTATGTCAGCAATTTCTGGGACCCGATTAACCGGCTGGGCCAGATGTACAACCAGCTGCTGGTGGCCATGGCTTCCTCCGAGCGGATATTTGAATATCTGGATGAGCAGCCTGCGGTTCAGGATAAGCCGGATGCGAAGCCGCTGCCGAAGATTCAAGGAGATATCCGCTTCAAGAACGTTGTGTTCGAGTATGAAAAAGGCCGGGCGGCGCTGAAGGGCATCTCGCTTGACGTCAAGGCAGGCCAATCCATTGCGCTTGTCGGGCATACCGGCTCAGGGAAAAGCACCATCATCAACCTGATCGGGCGTTTCTATGATATTAAAAGCGGTGAGCTGACAATTGACGGTCAGGATGTGCGTGAGGTGCAGCTGCAGAGTCTGCGCGAGCAGATCGGGATCGTGCTGCAGGATACGTTCATTTTCTCCGGGACGATCCGCGACAATATCCGTTTCGGACGGCTGGATGCCACCGACCAGGAGGTTGAAGAGGTCGCCAAGGCGGTCGATGCGCATGAGTTCATCACGAAGCTGCCGCGCGGCTATGACACTGAGGTAGAGGAACGGGGAAGCGCCCTGTCGATGGGGCAACGCCAGCTGCTCTCCTTTGCCCGGGCGCTGTTGGCTGACCCGCGGATTCTGATTCTGGATGAAGCAACAGCCAGCATCGACACCGAGACAGAGATCAAAATCCAGGATGCGCTCAAAATCCTGCTGCAGGGTCGGACCTCCTTCATCGTAGCCCACCGGCTCTCGACGATCCGCCATGCCGACAAGATTGTCGTGCTTGATCACGGTGAAATCAAGGAAGAGGGCAATCATGCCGAGCTCACCGAACGCGATGGTATTTATAACGGATTAATTGAAGCGCAATTCCGCTTCCTATAGCAATAAACAGCAGCAGCCCGTTCCTGATTGCCAGGTTACGGGCTGCTGCTTCGTAAAGGCCTGTAATCATAGTGTTCATCTCCCGGATGCCTATTACGTCAATGTGTGCTTTTACAATAAAACGAAGACCGCCGTATTTTCAAACCACTGCTATTTACGGCGCCTGCCTGCTTTTCCGCTTGTCCGCACTTCAGCCAGCTGTGTATGGATCTCCTGCTGCCAGGCGGTATCGCCAGTCTGGGCTGCAAGCTTCCCCTCCATATTCAGCCGGCCTATTTCCCAGCAGTAGACGCTATTAGCGTGCAGGCAGTGCTGTTGTTCTGTAAGCTCTGCCGGCGTAAGCGGACGCATGCGGCTTATCGTATACAGCTCAGCCAGCCGCTGATGAATCAGTAGCATCACTCCACCTCCGGTTATTGTGCAGCTGTCTTAACAGCCTCGCCAGAGAAACGGGAGTCCAAACGGCTGGACAAGCCATACAAAGTAATTTGCCTGATGAACTGAATCAGTATCTAGGCTGGACCTGCAATTTTAAGTTAAGGGGCGGGGGAAGATAAAAAAAGAGGCTCCAGCCGCAGGCAGCAGCTTAGGGAGCCTCTTGGGATTATTCCATGTAAATTTCTACTACGGTAATTTGGCGCTCACGGGACAGATCAACAAATTTACTCTCAATCTGAACCAGCGGACGGAAGACATCAAGGGGATTGTTCATAATAATAACACCCATGTCACCGGTGCTGAGCAGCACCTTTTTGTTAATGAAATTGGGCATCAGATGCTGGATAAAGGCTTGTACATGACTGCCGTTCAGCTTGCCGAAGCTGAGGGAATTAAGTTCCCGCAGAACGGAGATGAATTCCTGCTTCGACTGGTAGGCCCGCTGGGAGGTCATCGCACTGTAAGTATCGGCAACGGCTGCAATCTGCGCATAGGGATGGATCTCGGATTTGGTCAGGTTGTTTGGATAGCCGGTGCCGTCATCCCGTTCATGATGCTGCAGGGCAATAAGCGCCGTAAAGGGGTCATCCATGGAGCTGCGGATTATTTCATTGCCGTAAAGCGTATGTAGTTTGACTTCTTCATATTCCTGAGAGGTAAGCTTACCAGGCTTCTGAAGGATAGCCGGAGAAATCTGGCAATTGCCGATGTCGATTAAATATCCGGCCCGTCCGATCTCATAACACTCCTGCTTGGAATATCCGAGCCATGATGCTATATAATAGGAAAGCATGCCAACCTGCAGGGAATGGTTATAGGTATAATTATCATCCCTGTCCAGCAGCAGCAGCAGAGTCACTACATCTTTGTGCTTGTCCAGCGCGTGCAGGGTAGGCTGGAGGATGTCATCAACCACGGACTGGTTGAAGCTCCCTTTGGTCAACGCTTCCAGATACAGTGACTCAAAGCCTTCTATACTGTTGTCAAAGTTTGCATTTACAGTCTCGATGACGGGAGATCCGCTGGTGTTGATAACCGTGTGCTCCCGGGCATTGATATCAACGTAATCAACCCCGTGCTGTATCAGCCTGGAGATTTCTTCAAGCCGAAGGCGCGATCCTTTGGATAATACGTGTAGGCCTCTTGAACTAAAGGTATCCGACTGCAGGTAATCACCGGCTTTAAGATCCATGACGTGTACTCTCAATGCTATGCCACCTTACTAATAGTAATTTGTACCCAGCATAGCAACAAAGACGGAATTATTCAATGGTTTTACCGTAAGGTTTACAGGGATTTATACGCTTTGGCTTTCGGGTCAGAGCCGAGCCAGGCCTCACCGGATTCATTGATATCCTTCTTCCATACCGGTACATCGGCCTTCAGCTTCTCAATGGCATATCGGCTTGCTTCATAACAGATGTCACGGTGGGCGGCGGAGACGGCGATGATAACACTGGCCTCCTTAAGTCCTACCAGGCCTGTCCGGTGTGCAATTGCGCAATTAGCATTCCACCGGCTACGGACATCATTGCCGATTTCCTGCAGTTTGGCAAGCGCCATGGGAGTATAGGCTTCATAATGAAGGGCGGTAGTCCGCTGGTCCCCGGTCATTTCCCGGGTCGTACCTACGAATACAAGGGAAGCGCCGTGATTCTGATCCAGCACCTTGTCCAGCAGTGCTTCTGCATTCAGAGGCTGGCCGGTAATGATAAACAGTCCGTCGGCTGTCTCTCCGTCCGTATCTGCAGGTTCCCCTCCTGATACCGGCGGGATCAGTGCTACTTCGGAATTCTCAGTAACAGGTGTATCATCTGGCGCATATTCGTGGTCAATAGCTACGAGTGAAGTATGGATCTGCTGTGCAGCCTCAGGATAAGCAGCGGCA
The DNA here is from genome assembly GCF_058313675.1 of Paenibacillus sp. fava2. Taxonomy (NCBI): domain Bacteria; kingdom Bacillati; phylum Bacillota; class Bacilli; order Caryophanales; family Paenibacillaceae; genus Paenibacillus; species Paenibacillus sp. fava2. The sequence goes on from NZ_CM177755.1 coordinate 2,378,574, forward strand.
AGCAGCGCCTTCAGTCCGCCTGCGGACAACGGGGCTTCGGGTGCCTGGAATTTCAGGGTGGATGCACTGAACAGCTCGGCCAGGCCGGCGAACAGGCGAATGTTGATCTGCATTGTTCATTTCACCTCGGGGTTCTAATAATGATTCCAATATACCATAATGCCCCTGAAAATGTTATGCTAGGCTACATAAGATTACATGCCTGCCGCTTCTGCCGGAACGGCTTTACAGAAGGAAGGGAACTAGTGCTCATGGAGTCTGCACCGCAAAGACTGACGATACTGCATACCAATGATATACATAGCCATTTTGAGACGATGAGTCCCATTGCCGCCGGAATAGCCGGGTTTAAAGCTGCAGCAGGTGAAGACGCAGTGCTGCTGGTGGATATCGGTGACCATATGGACCGTGCTGCTGTAGAGACGGAAGGAACTATGGGTCAGGCGAATATAGACATCATCAATCTGACCGGGTATGACGCGGTAACCATCGGCAATAACGAAGGCCTGACCTTTTCGCCAGAGACGCTGGCCGCCATATTCTCAGGACTGCAGTGCCCCGTAGTATGCTGTAATTTTCTTGATGCCGCCACCGGGCAGCCTCCGCAATGGATGAGGCAGCATGCCATTGTGGAGAAGAACGGCATCAGGATCGGCATAACCGGGGCTACCGCTGCGTTTACCTCCTTTTATGCACTGCTGGGATGGGAAGTTACGGAGCCTGAGGAAGCACTTCGTACGCAATGCCGGCTGCTGGCTCAGCAGGCAGATATTGTGATCATCCTTTCCCATCTGGGACTGCCGGCAGATAAGCTGCTGGCTGAGCGTCTGGAGGGCGTCCATGCCATTCTCGGAGGCCACACCCATCATCTGCTGGAGCAGCCGCTCCTGATTAACGGAACAGCGGTCTGCGGAGCCGGAAAATTCGGCCGCTATCTGGGCAGACTGCAGTTTGAGCGGCCTGAAGCCGGCAGGCCGTTCAGACTGGTCAGCGGCGGCTGCATTGAACTGGATCAGCAACTGACCGAGTCCGTGATCGCTCCGGCGGCTGCGCTCCATCTGCAGCAAGGGCGTGAGGCGCTTGAGGAGACTGTAGCGATCACCGGGCATGAGCTTCCGCTTAATCTGCTTGGTGAATCGCCCTTCGGCAATCTGCTGGCCCAGGCAGTGCGCCGGTTTACACGCACCAGACTGTCGCTGGTCAATTCGGGCCAGCTGCTCGGTCCGCTTCCGGAAGGCAACATAACGGTAGGTATGCTGCATGCGCTGTGCCCGTCACCGATCAATCCCTGCATTGTAAAGCTTACGGGTAGAGACATCCGGACCGCTCTTGCGCAGAGCCTGACAGAAGCGTTCTGCATGAAGCCGATATTCGGTTACGGCTTCAGGGGAAAGGTGCTCGGCAGCCTGGCTGTCGACGGATTAAAAATCTTGTACGACCCTGCTGTGATGCCTTATGATAACAGTATTGCAGTTTTTGTCGAAGGGGAGCCGCTGGAGGACGAAACGGAATATGAGGTCGGTACCCTGGATATGTTCACCTTCCGTTCCGGCTATGAGAGTATTGCGAACGGACGCGATCCGGTGTATCTGGTGCCGCATTTTCTGCGTGATCTGCTGCGGATGGAGCTGCAGCGTCCTGGAAGCCTGGAAGATAGCGCCGGTATCCGCTGGGCAGACACAGGCGCTTTATAGCTTTTCTTACATAAGCACATAACAGCACAGGCAATAACCAAAAGCAGTGTTCATTTTTCTATCAGGAGGAAGCTATGGATACAATTACAGCAATCATTCTAGCTATAGTAGAAGGAATTACCGAATTTATTCCGGTATCTTCTACGGGCCATATGATTCTCACTACCAAGCTGCTTGGCTTTGATGAACAGTCGCCGATCATGAAGACCTATGAAATCGTGATTCAGCTTGGCGCAATTCTGGCCATTGCACTGGTCTACCGCAAACGTGTGCTGGATCTGCTCGGCATCGGGCGCAGTAAACGGGGCAGAGGCGGCGTCATGCCGGCCTCACGGCTCAATCTGATTCACGTAATCCTTGGGATTGCTCCGGCACTGGCTGTGGCTTTTTTTGCCCGGGACTTTATTAAAGGCCTGTTCGGAGCCACTACGGTGCTCTGGGCGCTCGTTGCCGGCGGGATACTGATGATTGTGGCGGAGTGGTGGAACAAGCGCAAATCGCGCGTGACTGCGCATGAGCTGGATGACTTGTCGTACGGCCAGGCGCTGTCCATCGGTCTGTACCAGATTATTTCAGTGCTCTGGCCGGGATTCTCGCGTTCCGGTTCAACGATTTCAGGCGGTATGCTGAGCGGGGTAAGCTATAAGGCGTCAGCCGACTTCTCCTTCCTTATTGCCATTCCGATTATGTGCGCTGCATCCGGCTATGAGCTGCTGGATTCTTACAAATATTTCACCAAGGATACCATTTGGGATTTTGCGATCGGCTTCGTGATTGCCTTTGTGGTCGCTTATGTGGTGGTAGTATTATTTATGAAGCTGATCCAGAAGATCAGACCGACGCATTTTGCCATTTACCGGTTTATACTCGCAGCCGTTTTCTGGCTGTTTATTATGCGCTAGCCCAGGTTCGTTGAAGATAACGGTATAGGCACAGAATGCATTTATAACTTTATTAACAGAATAGCAATTTACCGTTAAAGGCAGGAGTGAGCCAAGGTGCGTTTAGTATCCGTGAATCGGCTTCAGTCGGGGATGAAGCTGGGAAAAAAGATTTATAATGATGAAGGGCTGGTTCTGCTCGCTGACGGGGTGGAACTATCGGATGCGTTAATCAAGCGGCTGGCCAGGATCGACATCGGCTATGTCTATATAGAGGACGCCAATACAGATGATGTCGTGATCACCACATTGCTGCATGATGAAACACGTAACCAGGCGCTCAAGGTAATCCGTAACCAGTTTCAGGAGATGTCCAGCATGTCCGGTATTACCAAAGGCTTTTATCATCTGGACAAAAAATTCTCCAAGGTAATGGATTCCATTCTGGACGATATGTCCTCCCAGGAAGATCCGATGATTATGCTGGCGGATATGCACACAGCGGATAATTATCTGTATGTCCATTCGCTTAATGTATGTCTCTATACACTTGTCCTTGGCATTGCTCACGGCTACAGCAAAGAAGAGCTGCGCGTGCTCGGTCTCGGTTCGCTGCTGCATGATATCGGCAAAACCCAGATTCCGGTCAAAATCGTTCAAAAGCCCGGCATGCTCAGCGATGAAGAATTCCGCCATATGCAGGCCCATACGGAGATCGGCTACCGGATTCTCAAGGATGAGCCTAATATCCCGCTGCTCGCGGCGCATTGCGCACTGCAGCATCATGAACGTATTAACGGCACAGGCTATCCGCGCGGGCTGACCGGCCCGCAGATTCATGAATACGCCAAATGGCTGGGTGTCGCTGATTCTTATGATGCGATGACCTCTAACCGGATCTACAAAAAAGCGATGCTGCCCCACCAGGCGGTTGAAGCACTGTATGTCGGTTCCGGTACCTTGTACGAGCAGAAGCAGCTTGAGCTGTTCAGAGACCGGGTGGCCATCTATCCGCTTGGGCTGACTGTCAAGCTGAGTACAGGAGAAAGCGGTATTGTTGTGAAGATAGACCCCAGCATACCGCACAGGCCGGTAGTGCGGGTGATTACAGGTCAGGAAGGTGAACCGGTTACGCCGTATGAGATTGATCTGGGTACCGCGCTTTCCGTAGTGATTTCCGATGTCTCGGATGACGAAGAGCAGACGAAGTCCACCTGAATTGCAGAAATTGCGGCAGGAGGCTTCGCATGAAGCCATCTGCCTCCTAGCAGCGAGGAGCGAATAACAGGCAGCCGCAGTAGTGCGGTTGACAATGCCTGTTATCGCCCCGCTGTTTTTCATTAGGAGTGGTTTCGCGGCACACCGTCATCCAGCAGGTTCAGAATATGCAGTTTTTTGGCCGGGCGTGGTATGATAAAGGGTAAGCTGCCTATCTTTTTCATTTATTTGGGTTAATAATAAGGAATACGTATTAAAGGAGCAAGCAAAAATGAGTATATTAGAACCTTCATCAAGAATAATAAGGGAGCTGTCGCCAAGCTATGATCCTTGGGATCCGATTACTTCACTGCGCCAGCATGGACAGCATGTACTGACCAGTGTGGAGATGACGGTTACTAATCTGTGCAATATGCGTTGTGAACACTGTGCAGTCGGTGACAGCCTCACCATGAAGGAAGGGGAAATGCTGCCGCTTGCCAATATGCTGAAGCGCCTTGACGAAGTGGAGCATTTGCAAACCATAAGCATTACCGGGGGAGAGCCGATGTTTCGCGCTTCTACCGTGGATAACATTATTGTACCGCTGCTGAAATATGCACATGAGCGGGGCATCCGCTCACAGATTAATTCAAATTTGACGATGCCGTACGCCCGGTATGAAAAGCTGCTGCCTTATCTGGATGTGATGCATATTTCATTTAATTATGTAAACGGCGATGACTTCCATGAGGTCGGCTTCGCGAACAGCGGACATCCTGTCGCCAGGGAAGCCGCGTACCGGCTATATGACACAATGATTGAGAATTCCCGCCGGCTCAGTGAGGATGGCATGCTGATCTCCGCAGAATCAATGATCAACTACCGTACCCATACGAAGCTGCCGCAAATCCATAAGCTGATCGGTGACATGGGCGCCAGACGCCATGAGGTTCATCCGATGTATGCCTCAAGCTTTGCCTCCTCACTGCCGGTCTTATCGCTGAAGGAGATGGGCGATGCGATTCATTCCCTGCTGGACGCCCGTGATCCGGAAATGTGGATGCTGTTCGGCACGCTTCCGTTCTTCGCCTGCAGCTCTCTTGAAGAGGACCAGCAGCTGCTGCGCAGACTGCGGACAGAGAAGAATGTGACGCTGCGCAATGATCCGGACGGACGTAACCGGGTAAATGTGAATATGTTTACCGGCGATGTTTTTGTGACCGATTTTGCCGATATTTCCGCTTTCGGTAACATTGGCTCAAGCAGGCTGGACGATATCTTTGCCGACTGGCAGAACAGTCATCCGCTTAACCAGAAGGTGAACTGCTTCTGTGATGCTGCGGGCTGCTGCGGTCCGAATCTGCTGGTGGCTGATATGTATTACCCCAAGGTCGATTTCAAATCAAGAAAGGCGATCACACTGTAGAATCGAGGCGTTGTTATTGTGCATACGGAATTTGACATAGGAAGCTTATTGCTTAATCTGGTTCTGGTTCTGGTGCTTGTCTTGTTAAACGGTATATTTGTTGCTGCGGAGTTTTCACTGGTGAAGGTCAGACAGTCCCGTCTGACCCAGCTGGTGAGTGAGGGGAACAAGATGGCCGGATACGCGCTGAAGGTCAACAAGAAGCTGGATGCGTACCTGTCTGCTACCCAATTCGGAATTACGCTTGCCTCCCTCGGGCTGGGCTGGATCGGGGAGCCGGCGATCTCGGAGCTGCTGGTAGAGCCGCTGATGTTTCAGCTCGGCGTTACCGATCATACTTTAATTTCTACCGTGTCGGTTATAGTCGGATTTTCCATTATTACTTTCTTACATATAGTATTGGGGGAGCTGGCTCCGAAATCCCTGGCGATTCAAAAAACAGAAGGCTCAGCGCTGCTGCTCTCAGCACCGCTGATGTTCTTTTATAATCTGTTTCTTCCGTTCATCTGGATTCTGAATGCTTCGGCAAATGCGCTTCTTAGACTGGTTGGCGTGGAGCCTGCCAGTGAAGCGGAAGCCGCCCACTCGGAGGAGGAAATACGCATCCTGATGAATCAGAGCGCCAAGAGCGGGGTCATTGATCAGGATGAAATGAAGCTGATGGACAATATTTTTGAATTCTCGGACCTGCTGGCCCGTGAAGTCATGCTGCCGCGCACCGATATGGATGTGCTGTACAGCAATCTATCGCTGGAAGAAAATATGCGGATTATAACGGAAACCAAGCATTCCAGATATCCCGTAGCCAATGAGGACAAAGACCGGATTATCGGCTTTATTCACATCACCGACCTGCTGTTTGCCCCGCTCGATCAGCAGAATGATCTGGCGTCGCTGGTACGTCCGATCCTGAATGTTCCGGAATCGATGGAGATTAGCCATGCCCTGCGGCTGATGCAGAAGAATAAAGCCCAGCTGACACTGGTGGTTGATGAGTACGGCGGAACGGCCGGCCTGCTGACTGCCGAGGATATTCTCGAAGAAATCGTCGGCGATCTGCATGATGAATTCGAGAATGAGCGTCCAGACGTTGAACGTAACGGGGAATATATCTCCGTGGACGGGCGGATGCTGATTGAAGATGTCAATGACCTGACTGGTGTAATTATTGAAGACGAGGAAGTTGATTCCATCGGCGGCTGGCTGTTCAAGGAGCTGGAGGGCAACCCGTCGAAGGGTAAAAATATTGTTGTAGGCGATGTAACCTTTGAGGTGGAGGAATCGACCCGGCTGCGGATTACAAGAATCAAAATCCACCGGGAGAATCGGCCCGAGGCGGAAGATACAGACAGCGCTGCGGATGAGGGAATAGAATAGAGCGGATTCGGATGAAGCCGCTGCCGGTAAGAATAGGCCGTACTGCTGCACACAGGTTTTGACCTGGTGCGGCGGTGCGGTTTTTTTTCGTCGTGAACGTTCTGATTGATTGGTGGACTCTCATACAATAGCTACGAAGAGATCATAGCCAGAATTGAGGTATCAACCAATGAGGAGGGGAACGCTATTGAACTCCCAGGAGCGTGTATGGGCCACTTACCGCGGACCGTTTGATCCTTGCCCGCCGGTGCCGTTCAAAACGTACGTTGTGCCGCCGAACCAGTATATTAACTTTCAGCCGCCGGGCCTGCCGCAGTATCCGCTGCCGGAAGCCCTGAGGGCAGGGACTTTATGGCCGGCTTTTTACAGTCCCTACGAATCCAAAGCAGGAAAAGGGAAAGGGGGCATCTAGTCCGATGGAGCAGCCAAAAGCATGTGAGCCGCGTTATTATGAAATGCTGGAGCAGCTGCAGGTGCTCGACTTTGCACTGGTCGAGCTGAATCTGTATTTAAATACCCATCCGGAGGACCTTAAGGCGATTGAGCAGTTTAATCAGCTGACCCAGGAGCGGACCCGGCTGGCTAACCAGTTTCAGGAGCTGTACGGGCCGCTGCAGAATTTCGGGCGGGCGTACTCCAAATGTCCATGGGAATGGAACCAGAGCCCATGGCCCTGGCAAGTGTAGCGTTATCACAACGTATAGGAGGGAGGCTCCCGGATGTGGATTTATGAGAAGAAGCTGCAATACCCGGTTCGTGTCAGCAAATGCGATGTAAGAATGGCTCGGTACCTGACGGAGCAATACGGTGGTGCAGACGGGGAACTGGCCGCGGCGCTGCGCTATATGAATCAGAGGTATTCGATTCCCGATAAGGTGATCGGCGTGCTAAACGATATTTCGACAGAAGAATTTGCCCACCTCGAGATGATTGCCACGATGATCTACAAGCTGACCAAGGATGCATCCGTGCAGGAGCTGGAAGCGGCAGGTCTTGGACCGAATTATGCGCAGCGTGACCACGCCCTGTTCTACCAGAATTCAGCCGGGGTTCCGTGGACTGCCAGCTATATCCAAGCTAAGGGTGATCCTATTGTACTGTGAGGCACAACAAAGTCATGACTTCCAAACGATGTGGTAATCCCCGTCTTTTAGCGGTATGTGGTCGATTATTTGGGCAATAGCAGCCTTTGCACGTTTGCGATCCATGCCAGAAATGTCCGGCCATAGATCGTTAGCAGTCTGCTTTAACTTTGTCACGTCAGATTTTTTGTTATCAAGCTTTTGTAATTCTGATATTAACATTTCCTTCTCTGCCTCGACTCGAAAACGCGCTTTTTTTAAATCTTCTCCAGATATAAGCTCCGATTCATAAGCCTCTATTTGTTTCTGCATTTTTTTATCCGTTTTTTGCAATGCGCTCATAAGCGCCTGGCGTTCTTCCTCCCTGCTTTTTGTGTTCCCTACAATAGTAATATCTTCATCTGATTGCTGTGACAACATCCATATTTCGTGCAAAACAGATTTCTCTAACTCATCACGATGATACGCATGATATTTACAACCTGCTTTTCTTGTATAACTTGAACAGGTGTATCTAAAGTAATCATAGTCTCTTTCTCGTCTAACTCTACTGGTTGAACCAACCATCAGTTTTTTGCAATGGTCACATATTAGTAGACCTGTAAGAATGTAGGATTCATTTTCCGCGTGCTTCCTGACTCGGGTATTTCTATCTATAATTGAGCGGATCTTCTCAGAGTCTTCTTTGGATATTATTGCTGGATGATTATTCTCAGCAATAATCCATTCAGATTCTGGCCGAAATACAGTTTTTCCGTTCTTCGTCATTCTTTTATTCGTAATTCTCGTGCCGTGTAAAGTTTCATTTAAAACTAATCGTTTCACATTGACGGAATCCCAGTCAGCGCCCCTTTTTGTTCGCACACCCATATCATTTAATAATTTTGCGATACGTCTTAGACCGGCGCCCTCAAAAAGCAGATCGCGCATGTAAAGAACATAAGGAGCTTCGGTTTCATTAATTACATAGCGCGCGTCCATGACATCATAACCAAAGCAAGGTTTTGTTAAAGCTTTATCTGAATTCTTAGCAATTGAGATCATGTTATCTTTTACGCGCTCACTGGTGCGTTCTCTCTCAAACTCGGCAAACGCGCCAAGCACCTGCATAGTCATACGACCTACAGCGGTTGAGGTGTCAAAGCCTTCAGAGACGGATACATAGGCGCAATCATATCTTTGGAAATGTTCAACGGTTTGGAGTAAATCCAAAAGATTTCTGCATAGTCTATCAAGTTTAGTGTTTAGCACTACATCGTATTTCTTTTTTCCAACTTCTTTTAAGAGTTTTGTTACAGCTGGTCTGCTAAGATTCTTAGCGCTATATCCGTCATCAATAAAAAAAGTTGGCGACTCCCATCCCATAGCTTTACAATAGGCTGTCGTTCTTTCTTGTTGCTCAAAAAGCGAATTACCCTTCTCGGCCTGCTCGTCAGTGCTGACTCGTATGTATGCTGCAACTCTCACAAATCCATCCTCCTAAAACTTCTGATTGTAAGGGGCCATAAACCAAACCATTCTACCAAGGATTTTAAGCTGCAGGTTATCAGTGGATTGAAAAGAGACTGCCTGGTATTCGGGGTTATAGCTGTCCGGTTCAAGGACAATAGTATTTTGTAATCTATAAAACCGCTTAAGAGTAGCGTCTTCACCGTTTATTGAAATGACAGCTGCATCACCATTAGATACTTCTTGAGTAGGAGAAATAAGGGCATATGAACCCTGGGGAACAATCTTGTTCATACTGTCACCATTGATTTTTAATAAAAATGATCCTGGGTATCTCTGGCTTATGTATTCGGGGATTTCCACAAATTCGTCAGCCGGGATCATCTCTAACGGCGTGCCTGCAGCAATTGATCCGTAAAGCGGAACTGATTTACTATCATTTGAGTTCATTCCAAAAATTAGGTCGTCCGTAGTTACGCCTAATACATCTGCAATTAATTCAACTTTTCCCATCCGGGGGCTAATTTTGCCCTTTTCCCAATCGCCAACTGTAACATCGGACACTCCGACTCGACGTGCTAATTCTGCTTTAGAGAGGCCTTTGTTTTCTCTCAACCTCTTTAGGTTTTCGGCAAAATTGATTTCAGTCATTTCCGCATCCTCTTCACATAGTTATTTTAAATACACTTAGTTATATTGAATACAATTTTACCATCCTCAATGTATAGTGTCCATAAAAAATCTAGTTTAAACATAGGGAAGTTTACAAAAGTGAAAAATATATTGACTCCTAGTTTTAAACTAGGTTAAACTAAGGTTGCAAAAGGGGGTGAAACTGTTGCAAAGAAGAACATTGCGTGAATGGAGAGCATACTTAAACCTAGATAAGAAAGATGTAGCTAAATTGCTTAAAATTCACCCAAACACCTATGCTAAGTGGGAAGAATCTCCAGAAAGAATAAGAGTTTGTGAGATTGAACGTTTGGCTAAGGTTTTTAAGTGCGAGGCTCATGAAATCATTTTTTTTGAAAACAATCCTAGTTTAAAGCTTGGATTCATGAGAGAAAAAACAAGTAAAGTCGGACAATCCATCCAGAATAAACTAAAAGCGGAGGTGTCTGCATAATGAAAAAATGCGAAATCCGGTGTGTGGGCCATTTTGTTAAACAACATGATGGAACGTTAAGGGAGCTTAGCAAAGAAGACGAAACATTGATTTCCAATCGCTGTAAGCTTGCGCTTACAGAAGTGATGACTGGCGAGCGCTGCGAGTTAAAGCTAACCAGTTAGGTGAAATCAGCCCGCGTTTAGGGCTGACTTGATTGGACAAGTCTTCAAAAGGAGGGTTTGAGATGAGTATTAAAAGCAATTTGTGGAATGCTTGTGCATTTTTCTTAACGCGTGAAGATGTCGCAAGAGCAAATGGGGATTTTGTCGCAGCAGATGCTGCTCACCGGCAATACCTTATCAATCGGGAATTGCTTGACCGCGTGAGAAACGAAGAACGACCATCCGGCTCCTACCCCGGACGGTCGTCAAGAACTTGGAAAATTTCAATTAAGTCCAGTCTACCATCGACTGGAGGTGAACGCAATGCTGAGATTAGTTAAGCCGGGCGAACTGAATACAATCCCGGGTCAGTTATTCGAGGACAAATACTGGAAGGGCTTGCTGTATATCTTCATGAATCATAGCAAACTCAAACAGTTTTTATCCAATCCCGAATACTTTGATTTTGACGAACTTACCTTGCGTTCCGATAACCTGCTGGAGGCTTCAAAGGGATGGAGCGTCAGCGAAAAATTCATGCTTGAAGTTGCCCTGCATATGTTCAACGGCATTCAACCGGTCGATCTTTCTAAAGCAGATCGGCTGGAGGACAAGCATCTTGAAGTTGTTCTACATGCCTTGAGGCTGCGGTATGCAGACTAATGGGTTGCAGCCTTTGCGTGTTATGAAAGGCGATACAGTTCGGACAGGCTCCGGCCAGACCGGGGAAGTTTTGGAGATTTGGGGTTTAGCCCGGCCATGGGCTAAGCTCCTGCAGGCTGATGGAAGTTTAGCATATATCTTGCGTACAGACGTTACCGAGATTCTAAAGCGCCCACCACCTACAAAAAAGAAAAAACGATGAGGCAGCAGAGGTGAAGATATGCCCACGGATAGCTTTCCCTTTCCGATGTTCTCGGGGCTGATTACACCGGGTCACTTTGAAAAAATTGGCTCGGCTCTGTGGCTATTTGTCTGGTGCATTAGCTCCACTACCGCCGAAGTCGAAGAAGACGGGATCATATGGGGGATTGTCCTTGGCGGCAAGCCTATGAAACTGTCTGAAATTGGTGCGAACTTCGGGGTAAACGACAAGACAGTCAGTAGGTGGATTGCTGATTTACAGGAGCATGGATACCTACATATCACCAGAGCGCCCCGGGGTTTGATTATCAAAGTCAAACATTCGAAAAAAGGGCTTTTAAAGAGATCGGACAAAAATGTCCGTTCACAGATAAGTGATCAGACAGAAATGTCCGTTCATGGTGAAAATGATCAGACAATTTTGTCCGATCAGTCCGACAGTGATCAGACATATTTGTCCGTTCACAGCGAAGGTGATCAGACATATTTGTCCGTTCACAGCGAAGGTGATCAGACATATTTGTCCGTTCACGACGACAGCGATCAGACAGAAATGTCCGATCATGAGCGTGATTTGGGCAGTGATCAGACAAAAATGTCCGATGCAAAAGATATTATTATTACTACTACTGCTACTACTAATTTTAAAAAAGAGTGGTGGGAAGAAGAGATAGATCAAAACCCGGCAAATGATAACATAGCCGTTCTTGTGAAAGCCTATTGCGATTTACACAACCGCGTAGACATAAATGTCTCACCGAAAGAGCTTGACGCAATGGACGCGGTAGTCACCGGAGGTATTCCAATTCCGTTTACCATCCAAGCCATGAAAACCATGTACAAGGAAAAGCAAGCGCGAGAAGGTGAAGACTTTGAACCGGCTAACAGCTTTTCCTATTACGAAAAAGGCATTAAGAAAGCTTGGAAGAATACTCAGGCAATCAAAAAGCCCAAAAAAGAGTTGGGCATCACTCCTAACTCTGCGGCAGCTCGGACGGAAACGAAGCGCATATCAAAGCAACAGCAGGAAAAAGAAGCCCTGCAGCAACGCTTAAAGGAGGCCGAAGCACTTGAAAAGAGCGCAAGTCATTCAACTGCTGATTGAACTTAAGCAGGAATATACGCACCAGATCAATACAAGTGAAGAAGAGGAGCTGCGGCTTTATAAAGCCCTGAAAGACTTCCCTTTTGACAAAGCCATGGAGAACGTCCGGCAGCATATTTTGACAAACGCATGGCCCCCGAAAATCGCTCAGATTCGCGGCGGACAGGGAGACATGAAAGAGGATATTCGCAGCAAAGTAGAGGCCGCGCACCTGCTGGCGGAAAGAGTAAATAATCGCGCAGAAGTGGTGCTGCCACCTGCAGGATACAAGGAGGCCCTTTATGCAAAACTCGGAATCAACGCGCGTCCTACCAAATAGCCCGGCTTCGGAAGCAACGGTACTGGGTGCTGTTCTCATCGACAAGTCAGGGGATACCGCAGATAGCTTGACAATGCTGGAGCCTGCAGCATTCTTTAATCCGGCACACCAGCAGATATTTAAGGCCATTCTCAATCTGTACAGATTGGGTAATCCGATTGAGCTTCCCTCGCTCGTAAATGAGCTGAACGGGATGAAGCAGCTTGAGAAAGTCGGCGGTGTTAGCTATCTGGCTAAGTTGGCTCATGCTGTACCTACTGCAGCAGATGTTAGCTATTACATCAAGGACCTTGAGGACAAGCATACTTTGCGAAAAGCCATCTTTGCCGCTGAACGGCAGATGCAGCTGGCTTATGAAAGTGACGACGCTGGATTGGTTGTCAGCAGCATGTTGAATGATTCTGCTGTTCTATCGGATCAAGCATCCTCAAAAGCCGATTTCAAGTCTATCAAAGATGTGGTTATAGAGGTCGTTGAAAACACTGCTGAAAAGGCAGAGAGTGTTATTAACGGCGAGATTACAGGGATTCACACCGGGTACACAGACTTAGACCAAATGACATCAGGCTTCCAAGGCGGGGATTTTATAATCGTTGCGGCCCGGCCATCAGTCGGTAAAACGGCCTTCGCTTTAAATATCGCTCAGAATGTGGCTGTTCGTTCCAAAGAGACGGTCGCCGTTTTCAGTCTTGAAATGTCCGCGCCGCAGCTCGTCCAGCGCATGGTAAGCGCGGAAGTGAATTTAGATGCAGGAACGCTACGGTCAGGAACTATGCGGGAAGATGATTGGAACCGGTTGGCTACTGCAGCCGGAATCCTGGGAGAGTCGAACATTTTTATTGATGATTCAGCCGTCATAAATGTACATGAGATTCGGGCAAAGTGCCGGAGATTGAAAAAGGAAAGAGGTCTCGGCCTGATCGTCATTGACTATCTCCAGCTCATCGCAGGTCGCGGCAGCGAGAACAGACAGCAGGAAGTTTCCGAAATATCGCGGACGCTCAAACAAATAGCCCGTGAACTTGACGTTCCGGTAATTGCATTGTCCCAGCTCAGCCGGGGAGTCGAGCAGCGTCAGGACAAGCGCCCTATGATGAGTGACCTTCGGGAATCCGGCTCCATCGAACAGGACGCTGATATTGTGGCTTTCCTGTACCGTGACGATTATTACAATCAGGACAGCGAGAAAAAGAACATCATCGAAATTATCATTTCCAAACAGCGTAACGGCCCGGTGGGTACGGTTGAACTTGTGTTCCTGAAGCAATTCAATAAATTCGTAAATTACGAACGGGCGCATGTTGCGTCATAGCCAAGGGAGGGCCTACAAGTGGACGGGCTGATAATTAAACCGAAATGGGCGGATTTAATACTTTCCGGGGCAAAGACCTGGGAAATAAGAGGTAGCCGGACGAATAAGCGCGGAACAATCGGAATTATCAAGAGTGGCAGCGGACTTGTATTCGGTACGGTAGAACTTTTGGGGTATGTGCCATTAACGATGCACGCCTGGGAAGCGAATAAGGAAAAGCACCATGTACCGTACGCAGATATAAATTACAAAACCCCATATGCATGGGTAATAGGAAATCCCGTTATCTACACGGAGCCGTTTCCTTACATTCACCCACAGGGCGCAGTGATATGGGTTAAGCTGCCGGAGGGAGGCTGCTATGAGCATAAATCCAAAGGCGATGAACATGATCAATATGGCTCTTGCCCAGGTAGTACGAAAAGGTAGAAGGGCCGAAAGTATGCAGTTGTATGTATGGCCGCACTCTGAGCTGGCGAAATATCAATCGATAAAAACGGCATTTGGGTATTTGCGGATTTGTACAAGTGATTACCTGTCAAAAGGCTATTCTTATATCCGTGAAGATTTGGCCTGCGAAGAACTAGGTTTTTCCTGGGTCAGTTATCCAAAAACTGCGAACATCTTCGAAAATAGAAAAGATAAAAAACATGCTTAATGAATATAAGACGCATACGGCGTAATAAGGGGGGGTTAGCATGATTTGTCCAGTCTGTAAGGAGGAAAGAGAAGAACGGCATTTGCAAGCCGGAGACGATCAATGCGAGTTCTGCATGATGTCAGATATTGATTATGCAACTGGTGAAGAAGGTATTAACGAGACTTTTCAACCATTTTGTGTGGTTTGCTTTTGTGATCTGCCTCAACCGGGCTTGTGCCTGGATTGCCAAAGAGAAGAAGAAGCTAACCAAGAAAAAATCCGTAAAGCTGAAATTGAAAGATTCCGAGAGCTGAACGGGTTTTCAGACGAAGAAGACGAACTTATCAGCTGGAAGTATGGAGAGAATGTTTGTGATTAACGCATACGGGGCATTAAGAAGGGCGGGAACCGAATGTACGATAAAGAGAAAATGCTGGAAAAGTTAAAAGGGCTAAAGGCTTTGGCTGAGCGCGGAGTTGCCGGAGAAAAGGAATCCGCACAAAAGATGCTTGAAAAGCTCATGGAGAAATACGAAATCAAAGAAATTGACATCGCTGCCGAAACGGTAGATATTGCATGGTTCAGACATCATGACGATTCAGAATTTCGGCTGCTTAATCAGATCATTTATATGGTGCTTGGAGATTGTGATGTTTATAACAAGTTAGGAGCTTCAAAGAGGAAGCATAAAGTCTTAGGCGTTTATTGCACGGCTGCAGAACGTTTAGAGATAGAACTGAATTTCGAATTCTACAAACGGGCGATGAAGGAAGAATTGAAGCTATTCTATAGCGCATTCATGAACAAAAACAAGTTATTTCCTTCTGATGAAAAGCCTAAGCCAGCAACTCCCGGAAAGGTTCTGTCACATGAAGAGGAATTGAGGCTGTCTTTCATGATGGAAGGTATGGAACGGCGCACCATGACGAAAATGATAGAACTTGATTGATGTGCAGTTCGAAGATACTTTTCGATAGCCGATAAAATGCAGAAAAAGACCCCCTGTTCCTTGGCCGGTCCGGGGGTCGAACGTGATATATACAACCTCTACCCATTATATCATAAAAGGGGAATGAGGGAGTATGGCAATGGTTTGGGAGCAAGGGGAATTGTTTCCTAGTGCTAGTGCGGTGGATGTCAAGTTAACAAAAGTACTGCTTCGCAAATATCCCAAAATGGCAGTCACCGTCAACGGATTAAAATCAAGGGATTCGCTTTTATCAAAAGAGAAATCCACTTTAAAAAAATGGGACCCTATAATCAAGAATATAGAACTGGCAATTCATGCTATTTTGGATTCAGAAATAAGAGAGATAATGCAATACCGATTTATAGATAGAAATCCAAGGAAAGCAGCATTGATTAAATGGTCTGTTTTTACGGAGAGATCATTTGACAGGAAAATTCAAGAGGGAACAGAATCGGTAGCTGGTACGCTCAAAATGCTCGGTATTATCTAAAACGTGTCTGTAATCTGTCTGTAAAACGTCTGCTAATCATCAGTTTTGAGACAGTTTTACGACGGGCAAAAAATGACTGAAAGATTTTATAGTTGGGACATAGGGAATTTGCTTTATTATTCCCGGGTGTCCCTGCTACCCCTTATCCCAGCAGGACTCGGCCATGCTGAATCAGTGATGAAGCACCTTTGACAAGCGCAAGACGCAAAGGGAGTGGAGCTGTAGCACAAGTAGCAAGTAGGTGTTCGCGGCGGTATGGATGCGGGGAATGAGAGTTGAAGATGCTCTCAACGCGCTCCACCCGGGCGCGGAATATTGGCGCTGTTTCCAAGCCGGCGCAAATACGGGATAAATACCAATTAAATTAAATTTAAACATTTTAAGCCGTCCTTAAACAGGGCGGCTTTTTATATTGGGGGAACAGCAATGGTGAAAAGGCGCAAGGAACCACCGGCACCGAAACAGCCGGTTAAATGTAAAGGCTGCATCTGGGGAAAGTGGGAAGCGTCAGTTCAATTCTGTTCTAAACCAGTTTGCATTAAGCCTAATAAGGGGATGAAGCTTTGAACAGGACGAAAGATGCTGTATCCATTCTTTTGCTGCTCTTACTTGCAATATCATTGGCTTTAAATATTAGAACCGGACTTAAGAATGCAGAGCTTAACCAGCGTTACGAAAAATCCATTCAGCGCCTTGAAAATAGCACTGAGGATTACATTCAGTATCTGCAGGAGACCAAGCGACAGATTCAAGCGCGAATGGACAAGAAAGGGTGAACCGGTAGGAGTGACGAAGTATGAACTTTGTTCAGCCGATACGCGACCAGGAAACCATTGATAATATTAAGAGGTTCTTTAGGAAGGAATTTGGCAGGCAAGGCGAACGGAATTGCATGATGTTTGTCTTGGGTATTAACACGGGGCTGAGAATTCAGGATATTTTGAAGTTTTGCAAAAGGGATGTTATCGGGGATCAAATTATAATGTATGAAATGAAAACGGGTAAAAGAAAGATTATCCAGATTAACCCGACCCTTAAGCGTGAACTGAAAAAATATACTGCCGACATGGGCATGGATGACTGCCTGTTTCCATCACGACAAGGCGGGAAAAACAAACCCATCAAGCGTGATATGGCTTACAAGATCATGCGCAAGGCTGCTGATGAATTTGGTCTTGTGGACATTGGGACTCACACTTTAAGAAAAACATTCGGGTATCACATGTACCAGAAGACGAAGGACATCACGCTTGTGAAGCGTCTGCTGAATCATTCGAATGAGAGTATCACAATGGGGTACATTGGCATGGATCAGGACATGATGAACACTGCTATGAATCGTTTTGGCCTATAAGTTATTCATATTTAACGAGTGTATAACTGAGCCGGGGAATGAAGGATAAAGCCTTGTAGAATAAGGGAAAGCAGCCGGTTATCGAGTTATGCAGAATAATAAGATATGAGGAACTGCCTTTCTATGCAAAGTATGCAGTTTTGGCCGTTTCGGATGTCAGTTATGAATTGAATAGCAGCAGAAACAAGCCCTTTTCTATAAGGGTTTTTTGATGTTGCATTCTCATAATCGACTATGAATTTTTATGCATGGGGGATGTGAAGCCGTGGCACTGAAGAAGTTCTGCAAGAAAGCCGGGTGTAATGAGCTGGTTGCCGGTGGATATTGCAAGGCTCACAGCGATGCTGCGCGGCAACTTGAACAGCAAAGAGGCTCTGCAGCCGAGCGCGGTTATAACAACGCTTGGCGTGTCGCCCGCATCCGGTTCCTGCGGAAGAATCCCTTGTGCGTCCAGTGTTTTGACGCTGGCCTGGTCAACCAGGCGACGGTAGTTGACCACATTGTTCCTCACAAGGGCGACATAGTGCTGTTCTGGAATGTGGAAAATTGGCAGGCGCTGTGCGCGTCCTGTCACAGTGTAAAGACTGCGAAGGAAGACGGCGGTTTTGGAAATCCTGCCAGGGGGTAGGGGGGTAAAATTTCTAAAAAATTTTTCAATACGAGACCGCATCGGACTTTAATTACGCAAAAACTCGTTTTATGAATTTTTTGAAGATTTCAGGAGGTGGCCCGAATGAGCAGAAATGCGAAACCCGTTGCTCTGCATATTGCTGAGGGCAATCCGAATAATTTGACTAAGGAGCAAATCCGGCAGCGGAAAGAGGCAGAGGTAAAGCTCGGTAAAACGGACCTGGATAGACTCAGGCCACCGGCTTTAGTCAAGACAGACGCGGTTGCGCTCGGTCACTGGAAGCAGGCTCTTAAGGAATACAAGGAAGCTGCCAAGAATGGAGTCAACCTTTTGACCAGTTCGGATGTCGGCCTTTTGGCGATGTACTGCCGGACGTATTCCGAATATGAGAAGCTGCTTATCCAATATCAGACGATTGAGAACATCAAGATTGACACCAATATTTTTGAGGAGTATTTCGACAAGGCTGAAGAAGTAGAAAGCATCGAACTGAAAGCGCTGGTGTATCTGTCTCAGCTGGCATCCCTGGAAGGTGTGCTGAAGATCGAGACGGCCATTAATAAAAAAATGGACATGTTGCTGAAAATGCAAGACCGGTTATTCCTGAACCCTTCATCCAAAGTGAAGAATGTTCCGGCTCCAAAGAAGAAACAGGAGACGCCGGGCAAGTTTGGCCGATTCAATGGGAACCGCAGTGGCTAGTGTTCGGATTTATCCGTACAACGCTGTATCGGAGCTGGACCGCGTTACCGCCTTTGCTCATGAGGTAGTTTCAGGCCGGATCATAGCGGGGCGGACACAGCGTCAAGCCTGCGAACGGCACTTGCGAGATTTGGAGCGGCAAGGCACTGACAGTTTTCCGTACGTCTTTGACCCGGACCGCGCACATGACATTATTGATTTTGCCGAAGCCTTAACGCTGGCCGAAGGATCGGACCCGGAGCCTCTTAAACTGTGGGGTTTCCAAGATTTCATTTTCGGTTCATGGAACGGCTGGCTTACACTGGACGGTTACCGGCGTTTCCGTACATCCTATGTACAGATGGCCCGGCAGAATGGTAAGTCCTTGGGCAATGCCGTGCCATCCCTTTATTACGGTAACTTTGACGGATACAACTATCCGCAAGTCTACTGCACGGCGACCAAAGAGGCACAGGCGAAGATTGTATTAAAGGAATGCATCAAGTTTATAAATGCCGACCCCGAGCTGGCCGGTTCCGATTACGAAGATGGTCTGTTCGACGTTAAGGAATACAAAGGCGTTATCCTTTGTATGCAGACCAACGGGGAGATTAGAACCCTTGGCCGGGATACAAAGTCCATTGACGGTTTCCGCCCTTACTTTGCCAGTGTGGATGAATACCATTTACACAAGGATAACCAAATGTACAAGCTGCTGGCTGACGGTACGGTTAAGCTGAAAGAGTGTCTGATTTCGGTTATTACGACGGCTGGGTTTGACATCAACGGCCCGTGCTTCGAGCTTTACGAGCATTGTAAATTGATCCTGGACGGTATTCATGAGGACGAAACGCAATTCGTCTTTATTTGTGAGCTGGACAAGGATGATGATGTTTGGGATGAAGCGAATTGGCCGAAGGCAAGCCCACTTTGGACGGAGCAGACGCTTAAGAGCCTGCGGGTAGCGGCCAAGACAGCAAAGGCGATGCAAGGTTCTGAGCTTCGCAATTTCCTGACCAAATGGCTGAACAGATGGGTTCAGTTTGCGGATAACCAGTACATGAATCGGGAACATTGGAAAGCCTGTGCTTCGGACATGACCATCGAAGACATGGCGGGCCGAGAATGTTACTTGGGCCTTGACCTTTCGAGCGGAGGCGACTTAACGTCGGGTGCTTTGGAATTTCCTCTTGTTGATGAAACAGGGGAGTGCAAATTTTTCGTTGATTCACACAGTTGGATTCCAGCGGCGCGGGTCGCGGAACATGTGCAGTCAGACAATGCGCCTTATGATATGTGGATTTTGGAAAAATTGCTCACTCCGACCGAAACCATGGGCGGCGTGAAGACAGATTATAAATACATCATTGCTTATTACCGGGACCTCATAAAAAAATACAACCTCAAGTTGAAAGGCATCGCTTATGACCCACATAATGCAGATGCTTTTTTATCTGACCTGGAGGAATTCGGAGTCGATACGGTGGAGATTATCCAAAGCGCCCGGAGCCTGAACGATGCGACGGTTGATTTCCGGCTGGAAGTCGAAGCAGGCAACATCATTTATGACCGGCGAAACAAGCTATTGACCTGGAGCATGGCAAATGCCAAGACAACCAGCAATAGTTTCGGGGAAATCAAGATCGACAAAGAGCCGAATGCCAAAACAAAGCGGATTGACCCGGTGGATGCCGTGATTGACAGTCATAAACTTCTGTTTTCCAAGCTCGCCAAGAATAAGAAATCCGTTTATGAGGACCGGGATGTGAGAGTGATTTAAATTTATCCCGATTAGGAGGTGAAAACACTGAAAATCCCGTTTATTTCTGGTTTTTTTGAGAAAAGAAGCGAATCTAGCGATTTATCAAACCCGAAGCGCTGGGTATACGATGCGTTGGGCATTCCTTTCGGGAAAGGGATAAGGGTAACAGAGTCCACAGCCATGCGGTCTACAGCCGTCTTAGCTTGTGTCCGCATCCTGTCCGAAACCATTGCGTCGCTGCCCTTGCCTACCTATAAACGGCTGAATCCGCGCGGAAAGGCGCGGGCAAATCATCCAATCGGAGATATATTGCAGCGTGCGCCGAATCCGCGCATGACAGCTTTCACGTTCCGGGAAACGATGATGGCTCACATCCTGCTTTGGGGGAATTGCTACGCTGAAATTGAGTACAACGTGGAAGGTGAAATTTCTGCCTTGTGGCCGATACCGCCGCACCGGGTCGAACACATGGAAACAGCGGCAGGAAATCCGTTTTTCCGGGTGACGACAACCGACGGCCAGCAGCATAACGTACCCTTCTATGCCATGTTTCACATTCCTGGGCTGGGGTTCGACGGAAAGAAAGGAATTTCGGTTATTCGCTGGGCACAGCAAGCGGTAGAGCTTGCCCTGGCTACCGAGCAATTCGGTACGGAGTTCTTTATGAATGGTACGAACGTGGGCGCTGTCGCTACCCATCCGGGCACACTGACCGACCCGGCTTATGAGCGCCTGAGCAAGTCGCTAAAGGAAAAATATGAGGGGCTGGGAAAATCACACCGGCTGATGCTGCTGGAAGAGGGCATGACCTTTAGTAAAAACACGATACCGCCGAATGATGCGCAGTTCCTGGAGACGCGAAAATTTCAGATTCTTGAAATTGCGCGCTTGTACCGTGTTCCGCCGCACATGCTGGCGGATCTGGAGCGGGCGACCTTTTCCAATATTGAGCAGCAGGGTATTGATTTTATCATTCATACGGTTCGGCCCTGGCTCATTCGCTGGGAGCAAACGATTAACTGGAAATTGTACAGTGAGAAGGATCAACGGAAATACTTTTCGGAGTTCCTGGTAGAAGGGTTTCTGCGGGGAGACACGCAGGCCCGCGCTGCCTTTTACAAGGAAATGTTCAACATCGGTGTCTATTCTCAGAATGATATTCGGGAGAAGGAGAATGACAACCCGATTGAAGGAGGGGACCGGTATTTCGTGCCTTTAAATATGCTGCCCCTTGATATGCTGGACGAGTATTACAAGTCCAAAGGGAAAACAGCGGAGCCGATACCAAGCGGGGGAGGTGAAAAAGAGAATGAAGACGACGAAGGAACAAAGGGAGCTGCTGCTACAGGGGAGCAAACTTGAGATTAGGCGCGAGGATGGACAACCTACCAAGATCATTGGTTATGCGGTCCGATGGGATCAACTCTCCAAACCGATATTTGGAATGTTCCAGGAACGGTTTATGCGCGGGGCATTCTCGGCCAGTCTGATTAACCCGGATGTGTACGCATCTTGGCAGCATGACAGCCGCGAGGTTCTTGGCCGCACACCAAGCACGTTGTTACTGACGGAAGATGAAATGGGTTTGAGATATGAAATCACGCCGCCAAGCTGGGCGGAAAAGTACATTGAGACGATTGAGCGCGGCGACGTGCGAGGATCGTCTTTTATTTTTCGCGCTGTTCCTGGCGGGGAGGAATGGGACGAGAGTAACCCGGATATGCCGATTCGCACGATTAGGGAAGCGGAACTGTTTGAGGTAAGTCCGGTTACAACTCCGGCCTATCCGCAGTCCAGTGTCGGCATTCGATCTGCTGAAGAAACGTTCATGCAGAGGGACCAGGCTTTAGAGAACCGACAAGCCGAAAAGCAGAACGAGGAGGCCATGCGGGCACTGGAAATGAGACTTAAAAAATTGAACCTATAGGAGCTGAATGGATTGAAAAATTTGATTGAGCTGAGAAGAAAGCTGAAGGAAAAGAAAGATGAAATGCGGGCACTGATTACTTTGGCGCAGACGGAGAAACGCGGCTTCTCGGATGAAGAAGAAACCAAGTTTACCGGAATGGAGGACGAAGCCCGCGCGCTGGAAGATGAAATCAAGCTGGAGGAACGTGCCCAGCAACTTGCGATGGGCGGGGCTTCAACTAAAAGAACCGTTGACGATCCAAAGCACGAAACGGAATTCCGGGATTTGGCGGACTTTGTACATTCGGTGCGCTTCATGCCGCATGACCAGCGTCTGGATGAGTACCGGGAAATGACCATGGGCACCAAAACATCCGGGGGTATCTTCGTGCCTCATCAGTTGTCGAAGCAACTCTTTGAAGTGACACCGGAAGATGCAATTGTCCGCCCGCGTGCGCTGGTTATTCCTGCTGATGATGTGTATCCAGATGCAGATATTACGTTCCCGGCACTGGATCAAGGGGCAGGCTCTAATCTGTATGGCGGTGTTGAAGTTCAATGGATTGGAGAAGGTGAGGAAAAGCCGGACACTAACATTAAACTGAAGGACCTCAATCTTTCTCCGAAGGAAGTAGCGGGAACGCTGGTTGTGACGGATAAACTGCTTCGGAATGCTCCGGTAGTTAACACGTTGATTAATCGCCTGTTCCGCGCTGCCATTGCTGCAGCTGAAGATACCGCGTTTTTGTATGGTAACGGAGTAGCGAAACCAACCGGTGCCATCAATTCAGCGGCGGCAATCAGTGTTCCGCGGGCTACAGCGAACAAGATTGATTACATTGATATCGTCCAGATGCTGGCTAAGGCAAAAATGGGCGGTAGCTTGGTTTGGATCGCATCACAATCCATTTTGCCGCAGCTGCTGACCATGACAGACGATTCAGGGCACTTGATCTTTGTTCCTAACGCGAATGATCAAATGAAAGGCACACTCCTGGGCTATCCATTGCGCTTCTCGGAGCGGGGGCCACTTCTCGGTACGGTGGGCGATTTGGTGCTGGCAGACTGGCAGTATTATGTCATCAAAGACGGCGCGGGCATCTTTATCCAGGCTTCCGAACATGTATTGTTCAAGAATAACAAAACAATGATTAAGGCGTTCTGGAATACGGACGGTAAGCCATGGTTAACCGGTCCGTTCACATTGCCTAATAGTTATCAGGTATCGCCGTTCATCAAGCTGGGAGCGCCCACAGTTTAATTCAGGCCCTGCGGGGCCTTAACACGGAAGGGGGAGGGTTAAAGTGGCAAAGAAGCATTATCATGTAATCGCTGATTTTGTAGACAAAGAAACGGGGGAGGATGTTCCTGCCGGTTCACTGTTCGAGGCTGACGAAGAACGCCTGGTGCTGCTTCGGGCAGCGGAGGTAATCGGGAAGGAAGCAACGAAAGCAGAAATTGAGGCCGCGCAAAAGGCGGGTGAACCCGATGCTGACAACGGTAAAGCGGGCTAAGGAAGCGCTGGGGATTGCCGAAACGGACACCCAGCATGATTTTTCCCTTGAGCTGGCCCTGGCCGCAGCGTCGGAAGCCATTGAGCGTGAATGTAACCGCACCTTTGAGCTGAAGACGCATCGGCAGCGCCTGGATGGACCGGGAACGCAGTTCCTTCGACTTCGAAATTATCCAATTCACGCTGTTTCTGAGGTCAAAACAGGAAATGACACGTTATCCGAAACCGCGTATGAGATTGAATCTGAAAACGGGATGCTGTTTAAGCGCGATTGTTGGCCTTGTGGGGCGCGCAATGTCGAAGTGGAATATTCGGCAGGGTACGTGCTGCCAAGCGGCACAGAGGGCGCGCCAGAAGCTACACTGCCGCGAAAATATGAACTGGCCTGTCTCTTGTTTGCTCAAATCTTGCTGCAGACACCTGGCGTTACGTCAGAGCGAGTCGGGGATATATCGGTTACCTATGCGACGATGGCAGCTGGAGCTTTGCCGCCTGCCGTTGCCGCGCTTATACGATTGTGAGGTGAATAGATGGCAAATCAAAGAGCAAGGGCGCGCCGGGTCGGGGTTCAGGTCACCGGTGAAGATAACCTGCGGCAACTGGCCGAGCGGCTGCGTCCATTGACAGCGAAGAAGGTCCGCATTGGGATGCAGGGCGATGCGGAGTTGGCGATGATTGCCGGGGTTCACGAATATGGCAGCATCAAGATGAAGATTCCTGCCCGTTCCTTCATCGGCTCCGGTAAAAAGAAGGGGCAGACACCAATCGGCAAGCTGGTCCGCGCAGGAGTGACGGAAATTGCATATGGTCGCAAGCGGGTGGATGAATTGTTTAGGGAAATCGGTGAAACTGGGCTGGACCGCATGAAGAAGAACTTTGAGCGGATCAAGCAGCCGCCATTATCGCCGATCTACGCCAGCCGAAAGCAAGGTTCCAGGAAACTGCTGCACCGGGAAGACGAGCTGCGCGACTCCCTGACATACGATGTTGTGCCGAAGGGGAGGTAATGATGAGGCAATTCCGTTTTAAAAGCATTGTCCGCAAATACTTTCGCCCTTACGTTCAGATACGCCCTGCAGGAGGGGGGTACAATGCGGACGGGGTGTGGGTAGCTGTTCAGCCGGAGCGGGAAACACGGCACGGCAGTATACAGCCTCTGAGCGCCCGTCTGAGGGCAACTGAGGGCGGCGATTACGTAGAGTCTGACCGGATGCTTTATACGGACAGCAGCCACTATGCAGGCGATGTAATTGACCATCAGGGCATACAGTACCGCGTAGTGGAGACACCGGAACGAGAATACAGCGATATTAACCAATACTTACTCAGGAAGGTGGTTGCCAATGCTGCCGTTCAAAGCAATTCGGTCAGCAATCGCCCAAGGACTTAACACTGCACTCGGCATCCCGGTAATAGAGATGAATAGCGGTGGGGATGTTCCTGAAGGTTGTTTCATTACCTATGATTTCCCGGATGGATTCGGAGTTGGCGAAGGGCAGCCAGTTATTATCCAGAAAAATGATAAGGAATACAGATGGGGGGCGGCTCCTTTCACCGTCTCCTTTAATTCGTATGCCGATCTGACCGAAGACAGCATTGAAAATGCCATGCTGACGCAGGACTGGTTTAAAACGGCGGGCCGTGAGCTGCTCAAGAATACGCTGGATGTGGTTGTGGTCAGTATCGGGGACATTATGAATCGGGACATCAACATCGGTGAGGAATGGGAGCGGCGGCGGGGGTTTGACATTGAGTTTCGAGCGACGGACCGTGTTGTTACCGACTTGTCCGGCTGGATTGAGACAGCACAAATACAAAGGAGTGATCATTTTGAGCATTAGCGACGTTACAGTAACGATTTCCGTCCAAAGGCCAACACCGGTATTGGGCGGCTTCGGCAAACCGTTGATTCTTGGAGCCAGTACGGCAGGCAAGCCATTTAAAAATTATGCCGACCTTACGGCGGTGCTCGCAGATTATGGGACAAATACTGAAGAATACAAGGCCGCATTTGCTTTGTTCGGTCAAAAAAACCCACCTGCTGAGATTGCTATTATCTCCCGTAAAACGGGTTCTACAGCGGTGACGCTGGAAGAGTTGCTGCCGACTTTGTTCCTCAAGGATTGGTATTTTCTCATCACAACCACGACGACACTTGCGGACTTGATCTTAATCGCGGATGCCGTCGAAGCGAATGGCTCCAGGCAATTCTTTGCACGAACTGCGAGCAAAGATGATGCTGCAGCCTTGAAAGCAAAGAATTACGTGCGAACAGAATACATGTATCTTCCAATAGTCACCAATTACCCGGAAGCATGTTGGGTGGGGGCTGTTGGCAGTCTTCCGGTGGGTAATGTGATTTGGAAAGGCTGGACTCTTAACGGCATTACACCATTGGATATAGATGCGACGGAGCTTAACGCCATTCATGCGCTTGGGGCAAACACCTACGTAACGAAAGCCGGAACTAATGTTACCAGTGCCGGACAGTCTGTGAGCGGTGAATTTATCGACTTTACCCATTGCAAAGATTACATTGTTAATTCGGTGCAATACGGGGTTCAGGATTTGTTCAATAAAGCGCAGGATGCTTTACAGAAGATTCCTTTTGACAATCGAGGTATTGCGCAGATTGAGAGTGTTGTACGAACTGTACTGCAGCGGGCTTTCCTGCAGGGCATTATCGCTGTCGATGATGACAATGTGCCGATGTATAACACGACGTTCGCGCCGCGCAGCCAAGTTGATCCTGGGCAGATTGCAGCGCGCAATTATCCAGATGGCAAGTTTGATTTTGTAATTGCTGGTGCGATTGAAAGAGGTGCCTTTACAGGCACTATTAAATTCGTATAGAGAGGGGCGGCAAATGTGGCTGAAGTAAAGACTTATGATGCACTCGACGTTGTGACCATCGTGAACGGCGTTTATTTGACCGGATATGGCGAGGACTTGGTATCCGTTGTAAAGGATGAGGAGAACTATAGCGTTACTGTAGGCGCTCAGGGCGATGTTGTTCGGAGCAAAGTTAACAATCCTCTGGGTACTATATCGGTTACACTGCAGCGTACTAGCCCGCAGTGCGCTTATCTGGACGGATTGGCAAACAGCGGCGCTTTGGTTCCAGTATCCGTTGTGTATGCGGGAACACCTAAAGAAACGACAACGGTCACTCAGGCATTTTTGAAAAAACCTGCTGATCGTGAATACGGCTCTGAATCCGGGGACCGGACATATGAATTCCAATGCCTTGACATGAGCATGAATTAGTTCAAAATAATCCAACATTTGAGAGGAGCCTTTTCAATGGCTAATATAAATTATAAGCAAAAAAACATTACAGTTAACGGTACGAACTATGTACTACAGCACCCAGGCGTGCGTAACGTCTCCCGGATCAACGACCGTGTTAAAAATAAACATGGCGTGAACTCTGAGGAGAAAATCTGTGACGAAATGTTTAAATTGGTTGTAGTGGAGCCTAAAGTGACTATAGATAATTTCGAGGATTATTCGGAAATGATTGATGTAGCAATGAAAGCATACTCCTTCATTACTGGCACGCCGGACCCGGACGAAGCGTCTGAGGAATCGGAAGATGACAATCAGTAAAAAGAAAGCCAAACGCCGAGCGCTTGAAAACTGGGGTCAATGGCGTTTGTTACTCTCTGACATGGGTATCACCTATGCCGATTTGCTGCTCATGGATGATGATGATGTTGCGGAAGCGAATGCCGCCCTGGATATTCATATCGCCGAGCTGAAAAAAGCGAATAAAGGCAGCAAATAAGCGTTCCTTTCAGGGCGCTTATTTTTGTTGCTGGAAAGGAGGAGATATATGGCAGGCGGTATTATTGGATCACTCATGTATGCCGTTGGCTTCAAGTTTAATTCCAAAGGCATCAATGATGCGGACAAAAAGGTCAGCAAGCTAACAAAAGGCGTTATTGGGCTGGGAACTGCGGCTACTGTTGCGATGGCTGGCATTGCAACTGCCAGTTTTAATGCGGCAAGCAAATTTGAGACGGCCATGAAGCAGGTCCAGGGTGCAACTGGTTCAGCAGCTGAGCAGATGGAAGAAACGCGCGGGATTGCAAAGGACCTGTACGCCAATAATTTCGGTGAGAGTTGGGACGACTTAGGTTCTGCGATTGCCAATGTGCAACAGGTTACTGGGCAAACCGGTGCGGAACTGGAAGACACTACCCGATACGCGATGCTGATGCGGGATCAATTTAAGTTTGAAATTCCGGAATCTATCAAAGCCGTGGACACCATGATGAAACAGTTCGGCACCACATCGGAGGAATCTTATAACCTGCTGGCGCAGGGCGCGCAGCGGGGGCTTGATAAGTCCGGCGAACTGGTGGATTCTGCGAATGAATATGCGAACCAGTTTAAGAGTTTGGGCTTTACCGCGAATGAAATGTTTGACCTCTTTGCTGCAGGTTCTGCCGAAGGGGTATTTCAAGTTGATAAAGTGGGGGATGCGGTTAAAGAATTCAACATCCGTTCGAAGGATGCCAGTAAGACCTCAATGGATGCTTTTACCGCGCTTGGCCTTAACGCCGAAGCCATGATGCAAGTATTTGCCCGGGGCGGGCCGGATGCGAAACAGGCGTTTAGTGATATTGTCTCTATGATCTCCGACATTGCTGACCCGGTAGCCCGAAATAACATCGGTGTGGCATTGATGGGGTCACAGTTTGAGGACTTGGAAATCAGCGTTATATCGGCCATGGGCGCAGCGGGCAAGTCATTCGACATGACGGCTAAGACCATGGACGAATTGAACAAAATCAAGTTTGAAAAGCCTGGAGAGGCAATGAGGATGTTCGGCAGGCAGGTTGAAGTCGGAATCCTAATACCAATCGGGCAAAAGCTGCTGCCCTACATGAACAAATTCGGGCAATGGCTATCTGACCACAGGCCGCAGATCGAGGCGGCAGGGAATGCCATCGGCGAAGGTTTAGGGGCGGCGCTTGGCAAGGTAAGCGGCTGGGTTCAGGCAGCATTGCCTTACCTGAAGCAGTTTGGTGGACAGGCTGCGGCTGCTTTCGGGCACTTGGTGGTAAATGGCAAGGAGCTATGGACCAGCCTGCAGCCTATCGTCGTGATGATCGGGCAGCAGCTGCTGGGAGCTGCAAAATCACTTTGGCCTGAATTACAGAACATTGTCCGCACAATCTACGATGTCGGAAAGGCCGTGGTTGAGTGGGGGCCGTTTATTCCCATCGTATCTGGGATTACAGCCGCGCTACTTACTTATAAGACGATAATGTTCGCAGTCACGACAGCAACAAAGATAGCGGGACTGGCAACAAAAGCATGGGGAGCAGTAACAAAAGGATTTATCGCCGTACAAACGGCATTTAATGCAGTATTGGCGATGAATCCGATTATGCTTGTGGTTCTGGCGCTTGTGGGGCTGGGCGTAGCAATGACCGTCGCTTACAAAAGGTCAGCCAAGTTTCGAGCGGTCATTGACAAGATGTGGACCGGCATTAAGGACAGCGTCACAGAAACCATCGACTTTTTCAAAATCACTGTTCCGAGGGCATTCAAAACCGCTTTTGATGCAGTGACGGGATTCGTGAAAAAGTGGGGCGTTACTATACTGGCCGTGCTCGGTGGTCCGATTACGATGATTGCCTTACTGGTGTATAGAAACTGGGACAAAATCAAGGCCGTGACCATGGCCGTATTTACTGGGATTGGGAACTGGCTGAAATCAGCCTGGAGCTGGATTGGGAATACCATATCCGGCGCTCTGTCCATGATCTGGAATGTTGTTTCTGGCGGCTGGAACAAAATGAAAGCTGTGACGATAACGGTTTTAACTGCCGTGTGGTCGGCTATTACCCAAATCTGGAATAACATCGTCAGCGCGGTATCTGGAGCAGGCAGCAGGCTGTTCGGCACGGTGTCTTCGGTTTGGACAAATGTAAAAACGGTCATTGGCTCAGCCATGGATTCGGTGAAGACAGTAGTATCTAAAGGCTGGGAATGGCTTGTAAATTCGGCCTCTGGTGTCGGTAGTGGGATTGCATCGAAACTGTCAAGTGCATTTGATTCGGTGAAATCGACCTTTTCATCCGCGCTCAATTGGATCATTGATAAATTCAACGGGCTGATAGGTAAGCTTAATAAGGTCTCTATAAAAAACCCGATTAATGGTGAAGAAATAGCAGGTATCAACATCCCATTAATTCCGAGGGTTGACGGAAGCCATGAAAAAGGGCTGGCTAATGTTCCGAGGGATGGGTATATCGCGGAGCTGCACAAGAATGAAAGAGTCCTGACAGCCAAGGAAAATAAAGCTTTT
Organism: Paenibacillus sp. fava2; assembly: GCF_058313675.1. Classification (NCBI taxonomy): domain Bacteria; kingdom Bacillati; phylum Bacillota; class Bacilli; order Caryophanales; family Paenibacillaceae; genus Paenibacillus; species Paenibacillus sp. fava2. The sequence goes on from NZ_CM177755.1 coordinate 2,408,823, forward strand.
TCCCAAATGCCGCAATGGAGTCCGAAGGATTTTGTCTTTCCTGCGCCTATTGTCCAGGTGGAACAATTCGTCAGACAGGAGACCTTCCCGCAGCCTGTAGCACAAGCGGAGCGAGTCGCACCGGAACCTCAGCGCTATACGCCAGAATCAGCACCGGCCAGAACAAATAATAACCAGCGAATTACGCTTAACCTGCCTCCTATTAATATCAAAATTGAAGGAAACGCAGATAAGCAAACCGCGCTGGAGTTGGGTGAAGTGGTGGACGAAAAGCTGCAGGGTCTAGTTGAGGCGCTTGCCCGAATCCTGGGGGTGGAAATCAATGGCGCTTATTGATGGGAAGTACATCACGGTGGAGGATGAAACTCCTGATTTTCCGGTTGTGGTAACAGAGCAGCCGATTGAGAAGGGCATTAACACCGTCGATCATGTTCAGCCGCAAGCCCGCACCCTTTCCTTATCCGGCATTATCGCTGGGCCGGATGCGGCGAAAACCCGGGCTTATCTGATTGCGGTTAAGGACAAGGGCCAAACCGTGCGTTACACGGGCCGCAATGCTTTTACGGGTATCATCACCGCATTTTCAACGCCGACAAGCTACAAAACAGCAGACGGCATGACTTTTACGATGGAGCTGCGAGAAATACGCATTGCAACATCATCCTTTGTCGAGACGCTGCCGCCGCCGATCAAGGCGCAGGCCGCGCCGATTGTAAACAGCGGCACAAAGCAGACTAAGGAAAAATCTTCTTCAAGTAAAAGTGGTTCTTCTAAAACAAAGGATAAGACGAAGGACAAGGCTAAGGAAAAGGAGAAGGTTGAAAAGGTGAAATTTGTGCCAGGGAGCAAATGGGGGTAACGATGGAATACATCAATATTGAGAAAGACCTTATCCCGTATCGCTTTGATATTTCCATTGCCGATGAAGTTTTTTCTTGGGAGATCCATTACAACCCGGACTATGACTTTTTCACGGTCGATCTGTACCGGGACGGAGCGGCATTAGTTTACGGGGAGAAGCTGGTTTACGGGCAGACGCTCTTTTATGATGTTCAGGATCACCGATACCCCAAAGTGCCCATTGTGGCTTATGACCAGTCGGAGCAAAGTTCAGATGTAACATGGGAGACGCTCGGTGTGAGCGTCTTTCTCTATCTGTGGGACGGTGCTTCTGATGGCTAAAATCAATTATGGCCGTATCGCGGAGATTATGACAGACAACATGTCCTTTGCGCTGGCGAAGTACAATATGGAAGGGAATATTCCATTTGATAACGATGCGTTGCCCAATGAAGCGGAGCTGCGGCTCTGGAACCTGTCTCAGTCCACCATAAACAACATCAAACGCAATGCCGTTATCATGGTCAATGCGGGGTATACCGGGGATGTTGGTTTAGTCCTGCATGGCCGAATCTCTAACGTACGAACCAAATGGGAAGGTGTGGACAAGGTAACGACCATTCATGTGCTGGACAGCGAGGACCTGAGTAAACGAGAGGTAACCGAAATTGCGTTCGCCAAGGGAACGCTTGCCAGCGCCATTATCAAGCAGATGGCTGGGTACATCGGCCTGCCGGTTGCTCAAATGACGCTGAATCAGGATTACCGATACCAGGAGGGCTATTCAGCAAAGGGTCCGGTTACGGACATTATCGCAGAGGTTTGCAAGGACTGCGGCACTTCCTGTTATATCAATAAGAGCAAACTATATGTACGTAATCTCCGCAGCGGCGCTGACGGGGTTTTTGATTTGTCGCCAGAAACGGGCCTGATTGGAAGCCCGGAATATTTTGAGGATAACGGCATCCAGGGATACAAAATCCAAGCACAACTTCAGCACCGGATAACAACGGCATCCGTCATAAATCTGACCTGCAGAGAGTGGTCGGGGAAACTGTATGTCCGCAGCGGCTCCCATTCGTTATCCCGTGCAGGGGATTTTATCACTGAGATGGAGGCGATTATGTGAGTAAAAATCCAGCAGGTACACTGGCTAAGATATTACTTGAGCAGCGGCTAAAGGGCAGTGACAATATCAATGTCGCCATGCCGTGCAGAGTCATTTCCTTCGACGCGGAACGGCTGATTGCTGATGTGCAGCCCTTGCTTAAACTGTCCGGCGCACAACCGGCACAAATTATGTCCGTGCCAGTCATGGGCCATAAAGTTAAATTTGAAATAGATTTGGGCAGCGGGCTGCAGGAGGTTGTTGCTATCTTGCGCCCGCAGTTGGATCGGGGAGACACCGTTTATATTGTCTGTGCCGATGCGGAAATAAAAAATACGTTGAGCGGGCAAGTCGCCGCGCCGGATAGCGGACGGCGACACAGCCGTAATGATGCCGTGATTGTGGGGGTGATGCCATGCAGTCTTTAAAACTGGATGCTTCCGGGGATTTGGTGATTGAGGGCGGGGAGCTGCAGCTGCTAACCGGCCCGAAGGAAATAGCTCAGTGCGGCGAGCTGGCCGCAGGAACCAATAAGGGGGAATGGTTCCTTGACCCGGATATGGGCATTGATTTTGCTCGGATTACAGGAAAGGGAGTGACGGAGGAGGAAATCCGCGACGAACTTACTGCTGGAGTCCTGCAGGAGCCGCGAATCCAAACCGTGGACACGGTAACAGTCACTTTCGACAGGGCGAAACGAACGTTTACAGCGGACTTTACCGCAACGGCGGTGAATGGCGACATTGTAACGATAGAGGGGGTTGAGACCGTTGTTGGATAGCACCGGATTTAAGCGACTGCGCTTTGATGATCTGTTTGCGCAGATGGAGGCCAAGGCGAAGGAAGCATTCGGGGATACGGTCAATACCTCTGTCCGGTCTCCTTTAGGCATTATCCTGCGGATTTTCGCTTGGTTCCTGGCAATAATTTGGGGAACAGCCGAGGACGTATATAACAGCGGCTACATTCCGACGGCAACCGGCAACAACCTGGACCGGCTGGGGCCGCAGGTCGGCATCACCCGTACCCTTGAACAATGGGCAACGGGGCAATTGAGGATTACCGGGACACCTGGTTACACCGTGGCGGCTGGGTTCAGAGGCTCAACCGGCTCTGGCATCACATTTGAGACTACAGCGGCTGTGACGCTTACCAATGGGAGCGGCACTGTAGGGATTGAAGCGCTGGACGCTGGCTCCGGGGGCAACTTGGCAGCTGGAATGATTACGGTAGTAGTAAACCCAGTGCCGGACGTTTTCAGTATTTCGAATCCAGCACCGACGACTGGAGGAAGGGAAAAAGAGACGGACGCGGAGTTTCGTAATCGCTTTGACCAGTCGGTAGCGGGAGGCGGCGCGGCATCCGTGGATGCCATCCGGGGGGCGCTGCTGCGTATGCCTGCAGTTCGAGCAGCGACAGTGATCGAGAATAACAGCATGACACCGGACAGCGCCGGACGACCGCCGAAATCATTCGAAGCATACGTGCTGGGCGGCGAAGAGCAGGAGATAGCCGAAACCATTTTTGCCACTAAATCGGGTGGCATCGAACCGCACGGCTCTATTAGTAAGCAGGTGGAGGATTTGGGCAAGCAGATGCATATCGTCAAGTTTTCGCGGGCTGCAGAAGTCCTGATAAGAGTATCTGTGTCTGTCACGAAAAATGACCAGTATCCAGCAGATGGTGATGAGCAGATTCGTGGAGCGCTTATCCGTTACATTGGAGGCACTGACGCGGCAGGCTCCTATTACAACGGGTTGAGCATGGGTGCTTCCGTCATTTATACACGTAACATCAGCGCGGTGTACAGCGTGGAGGGCGTTGAGGATATAACTCTGACCGTTGGCAAGGCTGCTGGTAGCTTGGGGAGCGGAAACGTGGTTTTACAGCCTTATGAGGTAGCGCAGACAACAGCGGCGCTGATTGAGGTGAGCAGCCATTTTTAGCGTAAAGGATATGCTCCGGCGCTTTGCCGACACCTACAATAAAAGCCCCGAAAGCAACTTGGGGAAGCTGATCGGCATTTTGCACAGCGAGTTGGCTTCTCTGGACGAGACGTTCACTCGGATACGGGATTGGCGCAGCATCGACGCTGCGCAGGGCACGACGCTGGACCGTATCGGCACCAACATTGTGCAGCCGCGCGGAGCGGCAACGGATGAGGTGTACCGGGTACTGCTTAAATCCAAGATTGCACGGAACTTGTCCAAGACGGACATTAATACCATCATCCGGGTGCTGGCTATTGCTTTGGACTGTGACTATTCAGACATACGAATCCAGGAAAAATACAATGATTCAATGGAGCCGGAGCCTGCGGCAATCAACTTAATACGAGTACCAACAAGGCGGCTGAACGAAGTGGGCATGTCGCCTTTTCAATTTGCGCGGATTGTGCAGAAGACAGTCGCCGCAGGCGTGCGGGTGGCGCAAATCGAGCTGGCCGGGACGTTCGCTCTATCTTCAGTTTATGGAGAACTTGAGACAAGCCCTTTGGGTCTGGCCGATCCAGATATGACAACAGGCGGGGAGCTGGGTGAGGTTTACGTGCCCGGCGAGGATTATCCACTGCCGATTTAAGGGGGAACAGCATTGGCAGATTTTAACGAGCAATTACCAGAATGGCAGCAGGCGGGCATTGAGCCGCCCGCGTCCAAAAAGAGTACGGGCTGGCAGGTTAATGATAAGCCGCCTGCTGGTTGGTTGAACTGGCTTTTTACCCGCACGTTTAAAGCACTGGCCGAAATCAGAACTGTATTAAGTGCGCATAAGGCTGACGGCACTGCACATATCACTGCAGCCGAGCGCAACACCTGGAACGGCAAGGAAACACCGGGAGGGGCGCAGGCAAAGGCAGACAGTGCGCAAGCAGCTGCAATCTCAGCGGCGGCGACTGATGCCAGTAACAAAGCAGCAGGTGCTCAAGCTGCGGCTATTGCAGCGGGTGCTCAGGATGCAACAACAAAAGCCAATGCAGTGCAGTCAAATCTGAACAATCATGCAGCAGATTCAACCGTTCACATCACAGCTGCCGAACGCACAAACTGGAATGGTAAATTAAACTCAATTAATCAAGATGTGAGAACAACGGCAGCTCCTAGCTTTTCGGGGTTGATAGTAGGAAAAGGGAGTTCCAATACAGTTTTAATAGATACCGCACACATTAATTATGCCTTGCCTACTGCTGGGACTGGTGGTTATGCAAGGGGATTCTATTACCTGAGTGAGGACAAAGCGTCCGCATTCGCGGGGATAGGCATTCTCGGGCAAAGCGTAGATAGCGCGGCCACCATGACCCATCTATATATGGCACACGGAGCAAGCCCGTGGGATAGTAGTTATGGAATTTATGTATTGCCAAACGGGTACACAGGCATTAAAACCATTTCCCCCACACAAGCCCTTGACGTAGCGGGTAACATTCGCGGGGGACAATTAATATCTTGGGCAACGCCTGGCGTTGCACCGTTTGTCGTATCAAGCGGCACGGTAGTAACGAATCTGAACGCCGATATGGTGGACGGGTATCACGCTTCGTTTACGTCTGACCCTAACACGGTAGTTCTGCGGAATGGTAGTAAAAACGTAGTGGCTAATATCTTCATATCGGAAGTGGCAGCAGGTTACCAACCATTCCTAGTAAATTCTACGACGAAGGTTGATAACCTGAACGTTGACATGGTAGACGGATTCCATCTTAACCAAGACGTTCGCGCAGCAGCTTCCCCGGAATTTAATAATCTTACTGTCCGCAGAGGAAACCTGCTTGTTTCAGCGCCGACAGACGGCAACGATTGGGCGCGTGGGACCTTCTTTTACAACTTGGACGCTTCAATCGAGTTCGGTTCTATCGGTATACTAGGAAATGGTAACTCAGTAACAAAAATGTTTCTTTCCCCAAGCGCTACCGGATGGGCTAGTGGAAAGGGGGTTTACATTCTACCAAGTGGTTTCACAGGGATTAAGAAAACTAATCCAATTTATGAATTAGACGTTGACGGATGGGTAGGCGCTGCGAGATTCATTTCTTCTGCACCGCAAGGCACAACGCCATTAGAAGTAACTTCAACTACGCAGGTAGCAAACCTGAACGCCGACATGGTGGATGGATATCATGTCGGAACCGATGGAACAACACCGAATTCTATTCCATATAGGGACGGAAATGGTGTTTTAAGCGCCAATCGTTTTTACTCATTAGTCCCCACTGGAACAGCGCCAATTCAGGTTACATCATCAACTATGGTCACTAATTTGAATACTGAACTGCACGCGGGGAAGACCTTGGCTGATGTGGTGCAAGGCGCTTTAATGTTTGCTTGGACACTTAATGCCCCTGCTGGTGGCTACGGAGCAAACTTTACACCGGCCGTTGCTACTCTGACTCCCGGCCTTCGAGTAACGATCAAAACTCACGCAGCCAGTACAGGCCCCAATACACTCAGCGTTAATAGCTTGGAACCTAAGCCGATTAAAAAGCCAAACGGTAATAATCCGACTTTGGCGCTCGGCGGTGTGTACACGCTGGTTTATGACGGAACGGCTTTTATCTTACAGGGTGAAGGGGGTGAGTACGGAACAGCGGGACCTGCACAAGTATTGGTCGGCTACACGGTTGGGCAGGAAAACGGGCCAGTTTCGGGATCGATACCCAACCATGCGGGTTTAACCAAAGACGCTATAGGCATAACGGTTAACGGAGGGGATTTATTCCTCAATCCTCCAGAAGGATACTATAACGGTGTTTCTTCAATCCATAGTTGGGACGGTGGATTGGCTGATGCTAGTAACTGGAGATCAGACAGAATGATCTTTGGAAAGCAAGGCGCTATGCCCGTTATCTCTGCAGGAGATGATGTGGCTCAAGGTGTTGGGTTGTGGCCTAGCAGAAACTTAGCGGTTTACCCGCGCAAGGGATACCGCGAGGGTGGTGCTGGACCTGGAGAAATCATGGTAACAAGCGCACAGATGCAGTCGGTTGAGGGAAACTTAAGGGCAAACAACATTCGTAGTGGTGTCAATATTTTTGGTGTTGTTGGTACGCTGATCGAGGGGGCAAGGTACGCTACTAACGCGGTTGTTTCCCCGCCTGCAAACTTTTCAGTGTCGGGTCTTGGCTTTACCGTAAGGATTGTATCCCTGAGCTTCAGTCGCGGGGACTTCTATTATCAATACATGGGAGTAGCCGGGGAATGGATTTATCGTGTACGTTATGGCAGCCCTACGGGAGCGCTGCAGGAAACCGGGGCATTCACCAGCACCTGGCCTTCCGGCGGGTTCGCACTAAATACGACGTTTTCTGATATTTTCTTAATCACTTATTCGGCATACGCGTAATAAAGTACCAAGAAAGGCCTCATAACCGTAGCTTTTTTATTACAACCGTTGGGACGAAGGCAAGGCAATCATAAATTAAGTAGAGGAGAATGAATATGAACATCGGAACAAAGATTTACTATAATAAGGCAACCGGCAGTGTGATTCAACTGATTCCAGAGCAAGTCGGACGGGGTGCAGTAGAAACCACAGAGGACCAGGACTTTGCCAGTTACAAGCAGCTGGCTGAGCGGGTCCGGGAAACGGTCGGGCTGATCAAGCTGGATTATGGGCAATACCGCAAAGAATTTGCAGAATGTGAGAGTTACCGGGTCGATCCGGCAACCAGGGAAGTGAAGTTCACGTATGCTGACGACAAAATGAACGTCTTGGATCAGCGGCTGTCCGAAGTGGAACTTAGCAGCCGGAATACGGCAAATCAACTGGCTGAAGCAACCACACAGCTCAGCGATACACAAACCGTACTCGCTGACACGCAGGTCAGGCTGCTGGAGACTGAGACGGCGCTCGGCGATACCAAGTCAGCCCTTAGCGCCAGCCAAAAGGATCTGCAAGCGGCAAAGAATGAGCTGCAGGACACGAAGCAGGAACTGCAGACAACCAAGCAGACGCTGGAGGCTACCCAATCCGAAACCTTGGATACTCAATTGGCAATCGCGGAGCTGTACGAGCTGGTACTGGCCGGGCAGCAGCCTGCTGCAGAGGGAGGTGAAGTAGACAATGGCTAAGGTATATGCATCCCTCATTAAAAAGGGCCTGAAGACGATTGACCAAGTGCCGGAAGTGATCCGGGCGGAAGTAGCTGCTCTGCTGGAAGTTGAATAGATAACCGGAAGCGCCCACTGAGGCGTTTTTATTTTGCCCTCGGATACCCGGGGGCTTTTAATTTGAGGGGGAACGAAATTGACAAAACCGCAGTTTGCAGCATCGACGATAGGCGCTTTGCTTTTACCGGTGTTTGATTTTATGTATGGGGAGGCAGACGCTGTATTTACCGCAATGATTGCGCTGGTGTTCTTTATCGTAATGGATTGGCTGTCTGGCATCAGGGCGGCTAAAAAAGACAATACCTATGCCAGCAAGTACGGCATTGATGGCATTTTTCGGACGTTCTTCATGTTGCTCTTGCCAGCAGGCGGGCATTTCTTGGATTTGGTGTTCGGCCTGCCCGGTGTAATCTTCGGGGCTTTGGCGGTAGGTATCCTTTATCATGTGCTGCAGAGTATGACGGCGAATTCGATTCGTGCGGGTTGGGGTGACTGGTTGCCGTTGTCGGTTATGGAGGTAGTGCTGAAATGGGTCGGCAGCGAGTTGGAGAAGAAGATTCAGCGTGCAGCTGGACGAAAGGGAGTTGATGGACAGTGACCAAATATAGCAAAGCGGCATTTTTTGCCCTGCTAGCTCCAACTGTCGTTAAGGTGTGGAAAGAGGGGAGCAAAATGCTTCCCAGCGTCCGGCTGGCTCAAAACTGGTTAGAGACTGGCGGGACGGTTAACAGTTGGAACAACCTCGGCGGTTATAAGGTAGGCAGCGGTAAGCCGACCGCCTATTGGGACGGCAGTAGCATTAATACCGGCACTTGGGAGGTTTACAACGGGGTGCGGGTTAATACGTCGGCGAACTGGCGGAAGTACAGCAGCATATACAACTTTTACAAGGACCAGGACTTGTTATTTGCAAAGCCCCGTTATGACCGTGTATGTGCCGCCACCACGCCGGAGGCGCAGACAGCGGCGTTATACGCCTGCGGCTATGCTACCGATCCGGCGTATGCAAGCAAGCTTATGAGCATTATCCAATCAAATAACCTGACGCAATATGATGCGCAGGCAGAGGAGGCGGACGAATTGTCCCAAGCAGAAAAACAAGAATTGGTTACGTTGCGGTCTGAGGTGAAGGAGCTGGCGCTTGCCGTGGAAAGCCTGGTCAACAGTAAAGATACACTCAAAAAGCAGGTCCTGCAGCAAGCCGTCGATATCAAGGAGCTGGGTACGGTATTGCTTGAGCTGACAGATACCACACCGCCGGAATGGGCCAAGGATGCGCTGAAGGCTTTGGCCAATACTCCATCCGTACTTAATGGTAAACCGGTTATCGATACTCCGGATAAGGCGACATATACAGAGGCACGGCTGATTACGATTTTGTATCGCCTGGGCCTGGCTGCAATCAAAAGGTAAAATCCCAAACGCATGGGAATTTAAAAGCCCGCCGACCAGTTAAGGTTGACGGGCTTGGTTATTTATTTCAAGTTATCTACTGCATACTGAGCTTCTTCTTTGGTGAACTTTTCCCCATATTCTGAAATTAGCTGATTGTAAATCTCTTTATCTGACATATTCATTTCAGCATATGATTGTGCAGTTAGAAGTGCGTTTTCCTTCCAGTCATATACGATGTTGTCGATAGCATATTTAGCTGCCTCTTTGGGGAAGTTTTCACCGTATTCAGATGTAAGCTGATCGTATATGCCTGCCTTTGACATGTGCATGGATTCTGCATATGACTCTGCAGTTCTTAATGCTGCCTTATGTTCACGAGGAATACTGGCTTCGGCTTCCTGTTTGGCCAATTCTTCAGCAGCAGCCTTAGCATCGGCTTCATCCTGGGCCTTTTTCTCTGCTTCATCCTTTTTTGCTGCTTCTTCAATTGCTTTAAGTTCTTCGGCGGATGGCGTTGCAGCAGGAGCTTCGGTCTTTTCTGCGATTACGGCTTGAGCTTGTTCGGTTGCAACTGGCGGTTCGACAGAAGCGTCCGATTCTGTGTCATCGCCCATACTACCGATTGCACCGATAACAAGGATTAATACCACCCAGAACCACCATTTTTTATAAAGCGGCTTTTTCAATTAAGTTCCCCCTAAATCTGATAATAATTAACAAAATTTAGTCTATCAGAATTAGGAAGATTTTACTATGAACAATATGCGAATATGGCGAGTGTGGCAAATTAAGACATTGCTTAAAAATCCCTTTGCTGGTTATAATACAAACAAATGTTCTTATATCGCGGAGGGGTAGCATGGATAAAGCACCAAGTAATATGCTGTCTATTGAAGAAAGGACAATGGCCCGGGATTTAATACTGCTGAGGCATATAGACGCGATGGTTAACCGGAGCGTGGAGGAGATCGAGCATACCGGCAATGTGCTTAAAAAGCTGTACTTAACAGCCGGTCACTACATACAGCAGCGAATTATTCAGGACATACAAACAATCCAGATGGAGTTTAAGCGGCGAAACATAAGGGTGGAGCCGGGCAGACAAGAAGATTTTCTGTTGTACTACATGATTTACTATCGCGGCTATCAAGAGGAATTCGGTATGACAAGGGACATTACTCGAACAAAAATCAGCCAAAGGCTGACTCAGTATATGGCTGAACTTGGTTCTGCATTAAAGGATGATCTAAAATAAACAACCCGCCGTCATTCGGGCGGGGGTTCCTTTACATATTCAAAAATATCGTTAGGCTGTACATCGAAATAGGTGCAAAGCTTATGAATTACATCCATAGATACATTCTCGCCTTTATCAAATTTTGCTACTGTTGAAGGGCCAAAGCCTAAGAGGGTTTTTAAATCGCCTTTTTTTAGATCATTTTGTGCCAGCAGTACCTTCAATGGTTTATAAGAAAACGGCATTCTTACACCTCCCTTATCCTTATGTGCTTATAGTAATAAATAAAATACAGAAAGTCAAACTTTTCGTTTGACTATTAGTACATTAAGTGATATATTAAATACAGGAAGTGAAACAAAAACTTCCGGAAAGGAGAGGTTGGATGAAGGATTGGGTGCAACTCCTGACAGCAGCCATTCAGTGTTATACGGCTTACCTGCTGCTAAAGGAAAAGAAAAAAGGAACCAAAAAACGCCGCCGCCCTGGCAAACGTAAATAGGTTCCCGGAGGGTAAGGGTAGCCGCCCTTACTCTCCACCCAATCTTACCATAACAGGCAATAATGAAACAATAAGTCAGTAGGAGGGATTGAATGCTTAATGTTATCACCTGGATTATCAGTATGGCGGCGCTGGTCCTGTCAATCGCCGCACTGGTAAAAGTAAAGAAGCGCTGATGGTTTACCCGGGGCCGCTGGGTAATGCGGCCCACTTCACCGCCTGACGATGGTCGGAGTAAATGTTGCATAATTTGATATGCTCCAATAGTGCTTGAGTTGTATAATGGTTGCGTTCGATGAAAATTATGTCAGGGGTGTTGTTGTGCTCAATTTTGAAGTCTGGAATTTTGTTACATTCTTAATTTTTTCTACGCTTGAAATGTTTGCTGCATTCGTTTTTATGATGGCTATTTTTAGGCTAAACGCTCTCGAATATGTTTGGCCTGCATCCGTGGCGGCTTTGCTCATGGGCTTACAGAGCTTCTTCTTACGCAATGAACTAGATTTGGGTTACTTGGCTCCAGTAGTGAATATATTATTTTTTGTTTTTTTATTGGCGGCAGTGGTGAGAATACCCATTTTATGGTCTGCGATTATTGCCTGCTCTGGATTCTTTGTATATGCAGCTATACAAGCAGTACTAATTACTGCGCTTTACTCGAACGGGGAGGGTTATCAAGGCGGTACAAGCAACGGGGAAAAGTTACAGCTAATTACGGCTATAACAGTATTTGTGCTCTCTTGGTTGCTTTACAAATTTGGATACGGATTTAGTGCCCCGTTTGAGAAGCTGCGCTTTCAAAAAGAACATATCTTTTTAGTGTCGGCAATTGCCTGCAGTTTCATTTTTACGGCCTTCATTATGTATCAGCGAGACATTCGGATTAATATTGTTTTCTTTGGAGCAGCAGCAGCGTTATTCATTTACTATTCTCTAAAAAAGGAGCCGAAAACCAATAAATGATCGAAACAGCTGCAACTAAGATAGCTCTTCACATCAAGTCGGTTGTCCCGGATCATCCAGCGCCGGTCGAAAATTTACGGCATTCATTAATCATCATATTGAATTTCTTTACTGTTCTAGGACTCACTATAGTTGTATCTCTTTTTACCGGCAATACAATTGAAGCGCTGCTTCTGCTGAAGTCTTTTGCGATACTACGACAGCTCACCGGTGGCCTGCACATAAAGTCTAGCATGGGCTGTGCTTTATTAACGGCTTCTGCAGCATCTGCTCTATCATTTATACATTTGCCTGATGTTTGGGTTTCTTCGCTTTCCGTGGTGAGTATAGTAATTGTTTTCATTCTTGCGCCATCAGGGATTGAAAAGCAAACGATCATTCCAAAAAAGTACTATCCTGTTTTAAAAATAGCTGCAATGCTCTTAGTCATGTTGAATTTTCTGTTCCCATCATCCACCGCAGCGATTGCCTATTTAGTGCAATCTTTGACTTTGGTAATCAACGAAGGGAGGTGTAGAGCCTATGAAAAAACAGATTTATTACGTGCTGGCAAGTAGCTTGGCTATGCTGGCTGTCATTTCCGTAGTTCCAGCAAGTTTGGTGTTCGTTAACAATCCTGAACCACCAAAAAACCTACTCAATAAATTCCGGGGTTGATTGAATGAATATATCGGCGACCACCGATCCTGAAGGTAACTCGGGAGTTGTACAACTCCCGATCAACGAAATACTGTACCTGTCTTATTATTCGAAGATTAATCGGGTTATTTTTACAACGTGGAAAGGCATGTTTTATACGATGGGCAGCATGGAATATGTAACTCACATCCTTAATGCCAGTGGATTTACGTTCCGCATTGTTGATAGAAGTAACTCCGTTAATGTTGATAAAATATACAGTATTGATACGTTGCTAAAGATTATCTACTTTGATGATGAAAAGACGATAAGGTGCTTAATGTCGGAAGCGAAGTACAAAATGTTTGCCGGTGAGTATCCAGAAATGGTGAAACGATATGCGCTGCAAATCCCAAAAAAAAGGTCGCTCTTTTGAGCGGCCTTTTTACTTCAATTGTAAATTATAACACGAAATGAATGATATTTGTGTCGTTTTTTGCTGTCGAACCAATTTGTTCGTCTATTGAATGATGTTAGACAATCAGCCCATTATGGGATTAAATAGTAATACGGGGTTCGCGCTGCGAATTTTTATTGACAAAAAAACGTTCCACCACTTTGCGGGATTTTATCTTATGGGGAGTAGAAAACTACTCCGTGCCACTACGTTGTAATAAACTCGTAAAGATCGGATTCTGTACATCCTAAGATTTCACAAAGGGCCCGACTGATAAGTGGATTCAGTATTTTATATCCCTTTTCATATTCGGAGATCAAGGTGTCAGAAGCAACGATTCCGTACTTTGTTTTTAAAGCTTCGCACAGCTCGACTTGAGTCAATTTATTGGCTTTGCGAATCTTACGTAGTTGGCACTCCCCTAAGATGAGTGTGCCCATATGCGCTCCCTATAACAATGTATTAGGAAAGAGGTGATTATATTTTTTGAATTATAGCATGTTTTACAACACAGAAAAAGGGCGCGTCCTGGCAGACGCACCCTACATAATGACTTTTGAAATTATCCGTCTTTAGTCTAACATCCAATGCAGAAAAATTATAACTTTATTTTTCGAAAAAAATTATCTTACTATTGTGAATCAAGGAGTGACAAATATGAACACAGTTGATACAAAAAATAAATTTACCTTATCTGAGTTAAGAGAGAAAATTGGATACAGCCTAGCTGAATCCTCTTTTATGCTGGGTATTGCCGAAGATTCGCTTAGATTCTTTGAGAAGAACCCCGAAACAGTCCCGGTTCAAGCAGCTGCAAAGTTAGCTAAGCTTTATGATATGCCCACACATATGATTAAATGGAGTTAAAGAAAAGTTGTGTCTCACAGTACATAAGGTGATCCGATCGCGGATCTGTATGAGGACATTGCCGCCGAGGAAAAAGCCCGGGCTACATACCAGTGGCTGATTGACATGACGGATGATGTGGACCTGCAGGACAGCTTGAAATTCCTCCGCGAGCGGGAGATTATCCACGCGATCCGGTTCAAGGAGTCTGTGCAGATCCTGATGGAGGAGAAGGACAAGAAGCGGGTCTTCTAGAAAGTAAGCATGTTTATTCGACACTAAATTTTAGAATCATAACGTATTCACACATCGTCGTTACCGACGGTGTGTTTTTTTAGTACAGTTTCCTTAATATTTTTGAAAAAATATACATATTAAGTGGTGGTTATCCGATAATTCAATCAAAAAGGAAAAAAATATATTTTAAAACTATTATAATCAATTAAGATTTATTATTCTAAATTTAATTATAAATCCTATTTTTAAAATATACATATTTTAAGTTTGGGTTAACTACATCATAGGAGGGTGCTAAAGTAAGTGTTTTGCAGAAGGGCAGCGGCCGGAAGGTCAAACAAACTCTGGAGTCACCGCAAAGATTCAAATAAAAAGCTATAAGTTCAATCTATATCAGGAGGGAAAACATTGAAATTTAAATGGATTTGTATTTTCTTAGCGCCAGCCATTCTACTTCTTATTCTGGCAGGTTGCAGCAGCAGTTCTGAAGTTGTCAGTTCAGCCAAAATGGAGCCAGACACATTCTCCGAACAGGATATGGCTATATACAAAGCAGATAACAGAAAAGAGCAGGTCAGCTATGGTATGAGCCGTAAAGATGCGGAGAAGGTGTTGGGAACTGGAAATGAAGGTTTGCCCAATTCGTATACATATGATTCCGGACTAAGTGTGCTCTATAGGGAAGATAAGGTAGTTGCAATAACGTTGCGGGGTGATACAAGGGGGATATACAGAACTGCAAGAGGAGCTGAAGCGGGCATGACCAGATCGGCTATCAAAGCGTTGTATGGAGAAAAGTATGCAATAGAAGAGAGTGATTTATCTATGGAATATTACTACGATACTAATACCAGGAAGATGCTGGAAAGATCTGCAGTAAAATTGAATTCGCTCTCCGGGGATGAACTTATAGCCACACAACTTCTTTCAACAGCTTATGATGCGGAAGGGAAGGCTGCCTTTATCATCCTGATGGATGGACAGGCTGCTAACAATTATAAGTAATATCCAAGTGGTGATGAAAAAAATGAGCTTACAAGAAATGCTGACCAATCAGGTACAAAGAACCCGATTGTACTTATCTGTATTAACTAAGAGAGGAAGTGTACTTGTGCAGACTTACAAGAAAAAATTTAATAAGAGGGCAGTTATATTGTGTTTGTTGTTTGCTGTGAGCCTGGCCGTTCCATCCCATCCTGAAGCTGAAGCGGCAACTGCTTCATTTAACGATGTTCCCGCTGCCCACTGGGCGAAATCAGGAATTGATACCGCTGTAAATAAAGGTTATGTGGAGGGGTATCCGGGGGGCTTATTCAAGCCGGATGCAAGTGTATCCCGGGCTGAATTTATCAAAATGATTGTGACCGCAACCGGGCAGCCGGTAGAAGCGACTGAAGGAAAGTGGTACGAAAGCTATGTAGGTGCTGCGCAGCAGGCGGGCCTGTATGCCGCAGGTGATTTTGCCAATTCGGAGCTGGAATGGAACCGGAAAATTACCCGCCGGGAGATGGCGCGCATCGTTGCCCGGGCCGCAGGACTTGAAACAAAAGAAGACAATAAATGGATGTATTTGGCTGCAAAAACGGGCTTGATCTCCGGATTGGGTGCAGGCAAGCTTGGCGAACAGGAACATACCACAAGAGCCCAATCTGTAGCTGCCGTAGAGCGTGTTCTGACTGTAAACAGCGGAGGCAAGCTCAAGGTAGATAAATATGCTGTCAGCAGCGCGGAATTGGCTTGGCATAAGACGAATATTTTTACGATGATGGGGGAGATTTTATTATCCGGTGATCCAAAAATAGATCTCAATATTGAAGAACGCTGGAAGGAAGAGAATTATCAGATCTCTACTAGAGATAAAAGATTCATTGAACGTGTCGAGGAAGTGATAGTGATTGATTTATCGGATAAGAATGATCCGAACTTAAAAGTTATCCCTCCTGTATCTACATTAAAATGGCAAAACTATTTATATCAGAATGGTGTCCCAGTAACAAAATCTATGAACAGTTACCTGATCTATTTTAAGACAATATTTGTACATACTGAATTTCACAAAGATGCACATGCTGATTTTACTATTCTCGGTTTGGATGCTAAAGGAACTATCACTTCTAACGGTGGGTTAGCGACTACTGGATATGTGTATCAAAAAAATATCGGGGATGTCACGGCGCTAATCTTTCCTAAAACAGGCTGGAAAAGATCTAGTTCAATTATGATCTTTATGAGAACTCCCTCAACCCAATGGAACGGGGAGACGAAGTATCTTTTGAACATACCCTTTGTCCAATAATGGTATTGTGAGATGAACAATATGGAACAAAGACCAATAAAACTAACATTGGCGTGTACTGCTATAGCTACATTATTTATTTTGTGGTTTAAGAGTAATTATGGAAGATTCATATCAAAGAGATAAACCAGGGAGGAAGATGAAGAAGACCTACTACTAGTGTCGAATGAGTCGGATGGCTGATTTCAAGTGCTACTGCGTTACATCAAACAGGTCAATTATGGTCAGATACCACCGTAATTGACCTGTTTTTTGTTATGTTCGTTTTCCTGCATATCTCCTACAAGTGGGGACATTCCTCTCTGCAGCAAATTATGTGATAATAGCATTAAAACTTCAGGGACGGGAGAAAAACAAAGCTATGGTATTTAAGTGGTTGAACGGATTTATAAAGGCCTGGCAGGATTACCCGCTCCCGGAGGGGAAGCTGATCGGCGGGCGTTACGTAATACAGCATCTGCTCGGTGAGGGCAGCTACGGGCTTACCTATTGCTGCCGTGATACTGAAGACGGGGAGCTTTATGCGCTGAAGCAGTCCAGACCGAGCAAAAAAGACGCGGGACGGATGCTGCTTGAGAAGGAGTATAGGATCCTAAAGGCTATGGATCATCCCAGGATCCCCGCATGCCGGGATTATCTGGAGTTTAAAGGCTCGAACTGGCTGGCCATTGATTACATTACAGGGAAAACGCTGGAGGACCTGATCTTTGACGACAAGCGTATCTACGGGGAGCGGGAAAGCCTGGCTGTCATTCTAAAGCTGGCAGAGCTGGTCATGCATGTCCATTCGCGGGGATACGTCCACCTGGACCTGCGGATTCCTAATGTTATTTTACAGGAGGAAGACTTGTATCTGATTGATTTCGGCCTGGCAAAAAGGATCGGGGAGCAGGAGGATTCGAGTGGTCAGGATGCCTTGCAGGCAGTGGTGCTGCCTGAACGAATGCCGCCGGTTATTGCTTCGGATCTGTATGATATGGGCCAGTTGATGCTGTTTATGCTGTATTCTGCTTATGTGCCTGAACGCGGGAAGCAAGAGCGGAGCTGGCGGGAGGAGCTGAAGGTATCGCCGGACATGCTGAGGCTCCTCAACCGGCTGCTTGGAGAACATGCCGAACCTTATGCGGATACTGCGGACTTTGTCCTGGATGCTAAGGCAATATATCAGAGTCTGCTGAAATAACAATAAAGAGGCGCCTTCAGCTTGAGCATGAAGGCGCCTCTTGGACCATTCCGGCAGCCGGCTATCAGCTGGAACTGCCGTAACGGTTTTTATAATATTTATGACCGCTTCCGCCGCGGTGCGCATCGGACGACGAATACCGCTTATATCCGCGGCTGCTGCTTGAATGTCTGCCGTAATATGACCTCCCTTTGTGACTGCTTGAGTATTTACGGTGTCCGCCCGGCCTGGAATGTTCTACAGAATGCAGTACCTTGCCAAGAAGTTTTCTAAGCATCATGTTTCCTCCTTATAAGATATATTGTGCTTATAATATAATCTTACTCTTTTATTACCCTTAAGTACGCCATGATTAGATTAAGGTTTCATGAGAATTTTTTCATTTAACGTTGTTAATAACAGCAAACAGCCGCTCCTGGTGAGAAGCGGCTGTTTGCTGTATTTGTTAGGGCTACGATGATATTACTTACTGGCGCAGTGTCTTCAGGGCACCGCTCCAGGCCAGTACCTGATCAAGCATCGCATTGACGTTCGCTTTGTGCAGATCCGCCGGCTTGAAGACTGTGCCGTTCTCAAAGTCGGTGAAGAGGGAGAGAAGCGGATGTACCCGGACGTCAGCTACCTGAAGCTCACCGAGGATTCCGCGCAGATGCTCAGCTGCGCGTGCTCCGCCTGCCGAACCGTAGCTGACAATCCCGGCAGCCTTGTTGTTCCATTCTTCCCGGGCGGAGTCAAGCGCATTCTTGAGTGCTCCTGTAATGCTATGGTTATACTCCTGGGCGATAAACACAAAGCCGTCCAGAGTAGCCAGCTTGGCGGCCCAGGCTGCGGCAGGGCCATAATCATCGCTTTCGCCCAGCAGCGGAAGCTTAAAGTCGGCAATGTCTACGATCTCATAGTTGGCGTCTCCGCGGGCATCTGCAATGCCTTTCACCCATTCCCCGACTTGCGGGCTTACGCGGCCCTTGCGTGTGCTTCCCAGAATAATACCGATGTTCAATGTTGTCATTTGAAATTCCTCCTAAAGTAAGTGTATTGGATTTCGTGTTGACCTTTATGAAAATTATTATAGCATATTACTTTTATAAAGCAAGTGTAATTTTGAAACTGATTAAGTGACTGATGTATAGAGTGGTTTTGAATTCCGGCTAACCCGCTATTCTCATATATAGCTATGCCCGATTTCCCGTCTGCAGATTACATTCTCTATCATAGGGCGGGCTATTTTTTCAAACAGATAGAAATTCCTAGCAAACTGGTCTAAAATAACAATGTGCAATTGAAATACCGGTTCACACTCGGGCCGGATAAAGAGGAACTGGGAGGAGAAGTGTGGAATGAAGTACCGCAGATTAGGCGGATCGGGGCTGAAGGTTAGTGAAGTCAGTCTGGGAAGCTGGTTGACGTACGGCGGATATGTGGAACAGGAGAATGCTGTCAGAGCTATTGAAACCGCTTACGGGTTGGGCGTGAATTTTTTTGATACAGCCAATGTGTATGAAAAAGGTGCGGCCGAGAAGCTGCTCGGTGAGACGCTGCGCGGATTTCCCCGCGAATCTTATGTCCTGGCCACCAAGGTATACGGCGTTATGGGAGACGGTCCGAATGACCGCGGCCTGTCGCGCAAGCATATTACAGAGCAGTGCCATGCCAGCCTGAAGCGGCTGGGGGCAGATTATGTGGACATTATGTATTGCCACCGTTACGATCCGGAGACACCTATTGAGGAAACGCTGCGCACACTGGATGATCTGGTCCGTCAGGGCAAGGTGCTCTACGTAGGCGTAAGCGAGTGGACGGCTGCCCAGATGACTGAGGCGCTGGCTGTTGCGGACCGGTATCTGCTGGACCGCATTGTGGTCAATCAGCCGATTTACAATATGTTCGAACGTTATATAGAAAAAGAAATTATTCCGCTCGGCGAACGCAAAGGAATCGGACAGGTTGTATTCTCGCCGCTGGCTCAAGGTCTCTTGACCGGAAAATACAGCTCGGCGGAGGACATTCCTGAGGGCAGCCGGGCCTCCAGGCTGGAATGGATGCGCAAAGGGGTCACGGAAGAGAAGATCGCCAAGGTGCAGCAGCTGGGTAAAATTGCAGCAGAGCTGGATCTTTCGGTCGGCAATCTGGCTCTCGCCTGGATCCTGCGGCAGTCTAATGTAGCAAGCGCGCTTGTCGGTGCAAGCCGGCCGGAGCAGGTGGAGGAGAATGTGAAGGCTGCAGGTGTCGAACTGAGCGGTGAAGTCTTGTCGCGGATTGACGAAATTATTGCCTAAAGAGAGAGGAGCAGATACAGATGAAGGTACTTTTTATCGGAGGCACAGGATTAATCAGCCAGGCCGTATCCAGGCTTGCAGTCGAACAGGGGATTGAGCTGTATCTGTTTAACCGCGGGGAGCGCAGTGAATTCGTACCTGACGGGGCAGAGGTAATCCGGGGAGATATCCGCGATGCGGCGGGGGCGGCAGAAGCACTGAAAGGCTACGAGTTTGATGCTGTTGTAGACTGGATTGCCTTTACACCGCAGCATGTGCAGACCGACATTGAGCTGTTCGCCGGCAAGACGAAGCAGTATATCTTCATCAGCTCTGCCTCGGCCTATCAGAAGCCGCAGCGGAGCTACCTCATTACGGAAGAAACACCGCTGGCCAATCCGTACTGGCAATATTCCCGTGACAAAATCGCCTGTGAAGAGCTGCTGATGGAGGTGCACCGCACCAGTGCCTTCCCGGTCACCATTGTCCGGCCTTCGCACACTTACGGCGTTACGGCAATTCCGGCAGCGCTTACCAGCTGGCAGCATCCCTGGTCGCTGGTGGAACGCATCCGCAAGGGCCAGCCGCTGGTCATTCATGGTGATGGCACTTCACTCTGGACGTTGACGCACAATACGGACTTTGCCAACGGCTTCATCGGCCTGCTCGGGAATCCCGAAGCGATTGGTGAGGCGATCCACATCACCTCCGATGAGTCGCTGAACTGGAACCAGATTTATGCGGCCATCGGTGAAGCTGCGGGGAGAGAACCCAAGGTGGTGCATATCTCGACAGATTTCATCGCCGCCCATACGCCGGCGGGAACAGCCGACGGCCTGATCGGCGACCAGGGGGTAAGCAGTGTGTTCGACAACAGCAAGCTCAAAAGGCTGGTGCCGGGGTTCAGCGCTGAGGTTCCTTTTGCCGAAGGAATCGGACAGTCGGTTGAATGGTTCGAAGCCCGGCCGCAGCTCTGCACCGTGGATACAGAATGGTCTAAAATGCTGGACATGCTGATCAGCAGACATGGCGTTGACGCCAAGCTGCTCTCATACTACGTGTAACACGGATGTGGCATGAATCAGGGAATGGTGAATATACTCTCACTACCTACCGAAACCTGTAAAAAAGGAGTCCTGGTCATGCCGACACATCCTTATGTATCCCGTTTTTTTGTCCATTCCGATGCCCGCCGTGACAAGCTGATTTATGACTTGCCGGAGTCCTGGTGGAGCCGGCCTTATGAATATGAATGGTGTACCAACTTTGTCTCTCCCCATGATGTAGTGCTGGATGCCGCCTGCGGCATTTCCCATCCGCTCAAGTTCTATCTTGCCGGCTTCAGCGCCGAGGTGCATGCCTGTGACAGGGATGCCCGGATCCTATCAAAGGAAGCGATCATCCGGAATATTGAAGATGACATTGGCATAGAGGCAGCCCGTCAGGTCATGGCCAGGAGAACGACAGGCCTGCATCTGGCCCAGGCGGAGCTAACCTCGCTGCCGTATGCGGATGAGAGCTTTGATACGATTTTTTGTATTTCGGTACTGGAGCATTTATCGCTGAATGATACGATCCTGACCATACGGGAATTCCACAGGACTTTGAACGGTGAGGGGCTGCTGGTGCTGACCTTCGACTATCCGACCGTCAATCTGCCGGTGATGAACGATGTACTGCTGCAGGCTGGCTTCCAGTACTGGGGTGAGACAGATTTCAATCTTCCGGAGGATGCGCTGCGGACGGAGCAGTGGGGCGGGCTGAGCTGCTTCCGGGCAGTGCTGAAGAAAGCGCAAAGCTATAGTTGAACTTGAGTATCGGATAGTGGAGCTGCTGTAGAACCCGAAGGTTCAGGCCCGGCAGCAGCCTGTTAACCATTTTATCTCCACCTTCTTTAGCCGGGACTTTTTACTCTTTTAGATAACCGACGCTATCCGTTATAGTTGATAGATATCTTATCAAAAGGAGTCAAATAAGTGCGCAGAGCAGTCCTACTTCTTCTATTATTTTTTCTGCTGATTCCTGCCCCGGCGGTTTGGGGCGGAGCGTCCAAGGCGCAGCCGGCAGACCCTATTACTCTTACATTTGCCGGCGATATTCTGCTGGACGGCTTCGTAGGGGAGCAAATAGCGAGGTACGGGGTTAATTTCCCGTTTGCGAAGGTAGCTCCTGTGCTGCAAAAAGCCGATCTGGCCTTCGCCAATCTGGAGACGCCTGTATCGGTGCGCGGCCAGGCGGCAGAGAAGACCTTTGCCTTCCGCTCCAAACCGGAGACGCTCGGCGGATTAAGCTATGCCGGCATTGACGGCGTAACACTGGCGAATAATCATATCCTCGATTACGGCCAGAATGCGATGCTTGACACATTGGTCCATCTGGACAGGTTCAAAATCGGCCACACCGGGGCCGGCAGCAATATCGAGCAGGCTTTCAAGCCGTATGTTAAAACAGTCAAAGGCAAGCGGATTGCCGTGCTTGGGGCAAGCCGGGTGCTGTCCGGACCTTCCTGGCATGCCGGGAAGACTACATCAGGTGCTGCCTCAGCCTACACGGCGGAGCCGCTGCTCGGCGCCATCAAGAAATCCGCCAAAGACAATGACTATACGATTGTATATTTGCACTGGAATGAAGAGTTCGCGGATTATCCTCAGAAGTACGCCCGTACGCTGGCCAAGCAGATGATCGACAGCGGTGCGGACATCATTCTCGGTGCACACAGCCACTGTCTGATGGGGATCGAGTATTACAAGCATAAGCCGATCTACTATTCGCTGGGTAATTTTGTGTTCAACAAATCCACGCGCGGCGGAGAGAAGACCGTGCATACGATGCTGGCCGACTTCACCATTACGGATTCTGGCATCACCAGCCGGATTACTCCGCTCAAGATCATCGGCGGACAGCCGAACTTTATGGGCGCTGCCTATAATAAGGAAGCGATCATGAAGCTGAACAAGCTGTCGTTCAACGCGAAGATTGCTGCAGATGGAGCGGTTAGTGAGAAGCTGTGAACGGGGAGCCGGGAGCAGGCGGCGGGGAGGGAATGAATTTGACTGTAGGGTGAAGGCGAAGGAGTCCTTTAATAGATCGCCCGCTGATGCTGGCCGTCTGCGCAGTCTGATTCTTTAGCACATGTTACGGCTTTGTACTATTACTCCTTCTGCTGTTCTCCAGCAACTAGTTGGATTTTCGCTACTTAAATCTCTGAATTTCCGGAATATGTAGCGATTAGGTGGAAAAATGCAGCTTATTTTGGGTCATAATCCACGTTGGAAGCAGAACCGGCAATAATAAGTAACGTTTTTCCACTTAGTCTGCGCTTAGAGGCGTTCTGCCCGGAATTAGGTGACGTTTTTCCACTGCTATGAACGAATTTGTCAATTCTCCTGTTTTCACCCTTTAAACCAAAGGGGTTCAATCCCTTGGGCGTAGAGACAAAATGCGAGTCGTCGGCTGGCACACTGCTATCCGTGGGTTGGTTACCACATGTTATGCCTACGTCGAAGGAGCTGCCGTAAACTTAGTTTCGCACGTCAGATCCGCAGATCCTGTGCAGTGGAAAATCACGGTTTCTCCTCGAACCTTTCTCTTTGTCTCCACGCCCTAAGGATTCAATTTTCGGGAACCTGCCTTTCTACGCTACGCCATTCTTTGTTCTGCATTTCGGGCAATCGACCAGATGAATCCCACTAATTCCCGCCCTACAGCTGCCATCGCCAGATTTCGGTGTTTCCCTCGTTTGACCATTTTCAGATATTTGCGGTGTAACCGTTCCTGTGCTTTCCACGAGGTTTCCTGGACATGCGCACACTGGCCTTCCAGACGCTTTTCTAACTCCCCTTTGACGGCTGGCCGGTGACGGTAACTCCAGGCTGATTCGACAAGTGTACGCCGTACTGCTGCATTGCCGGTTTTGGTTAAACGTCCACGTTTCGTGCTGGCTCCCGAGGAATATTCCCTTGGGACCAGACCTAAATAACTCATAAGCTGAGCTGGCGAACGGAACCGCTCAAAATTCCCAATCTCGACGACCAGCGTCATGGCGGTAAGCAGCGCGATTCCCCGCAGGCCCTGGAGGGCTTGAATCACGGGGGCGTACGGACAGATTTCCGCTTCCTCCCGCATGGCGGCTTCAAACCGTTTGATTCGCTCCTCCACTTCCCGCAGCTCCTGCAGAAGCTCGGCGAATACCCGTTCTTGAGCTGAAAACGCAAACGTCAGGGTGGTTAGCCACTGCCGGTATCTCTTCGTCCAGCGCCGTTTCATTCCTTCCGGTGTGTGAATCTGGTGCCTGAGCAGGAAGTGGATGAGCCGCTGCCGGGTTCGGTGTAACTCGCCACGGGCAGCCTCCCGGGCCCGGATGAGGTCTCGCAAGGCTTCGATTTCTGGAGTTGGCACATGGATCGCAGTCAATTCCCCGGCACGATGGAGCTGGGCCAATCGCTCGGCATCCCGCCGGTCGGTTTTTATCGCATCGCCTGGGCGCTGTGGAATGCGTGAAGGGGCGATAACGGTGCAGGAAATCCCCATTTTCGTCAGCCAATGATACAAGTCATACCCGGTAGGTCCCGCCTCATAGCAGACCTCTAGCGTGACTTCTTGGCTTTGGAGTTTGCGAATTAAACGTCCCACCGCATCGGGCGTGTGGGCAATGGCACTATGATACCGGGCAGGTTCCCGGCCCTCGTCTGCAATCGCCACCACAATTTTTTCTTTAGACACATCCAAACCGACGTATTTTATGGTATTCTTCATAGTAACAGCTCCTTTCGCATGTAGCTCTGAAATGGTGGTTTCTCACTTCCATTTTAACCTACGGTGTGCGAACAGGAGCTGCCTTTCGTTCATCATAACTTAGTTTAATCAGCGTCTCGCTATGGAGCAGCCTAAGGTAAAACGTGCACTCATCAGGAAATTCAGCCATCTGGTTTTCTAACATTGGCAGCAGCAAATTTGCATACAAACACTGCAAGCACAGCAAACACCCCACAGCCATCGCGGCTATGGGGTGTTTGCTGTGTCTATCATACGGCTATAGTAGTGTTGCGTTGTACCAGTCATCCGGCATAAGGTGTTTCACTGTGTTCATTACACTGAACCCTTACGGCCAACCAAGCTGATCAGCCCTTAACCGCCCCGGCGACAACACCTTTAACAATATACTTTTGCAGGAAGATGAACACGATGATGGACGGCAGTACGGCCATTACCATAGCTGTCATTGCATACTGCCAGTCGGAGGTGTACTGTCCGACGAAGGTGTAGGCGGCCAGCGTCAGTGTCTTGGTATCCGGTGAGCCGTTGACCATGAGGAGCGGGAGCAGGAAGTCATTCCAGATCCACATTACGTCGATGATAACGATGGTAGTCGTTACCGATTTCAGCAGCGGGAAGATCACGCTGAAGAACAGGCGGAAGCCGGAAGCCCCGTCGATCGTGGCGCTTTCATCGATTTCCAGCGGAATCCCTTTAACAAAGCCGTGATAGATGAAGACGGCAAGCGGTGCGCCGAAGCCCCAGTAGAGCAGGCCGAGGCCCCAGGTGCTCTCGGACAGGTTCAGGTTCTTGGCGGTCTGCAGCACGGTCAGCATGATGGACTGGAACGGAATCAGCATCGGCATAATGCAGAGGAAGTAGATGACGCCGCTCCATTTTGTTTTGGTCCGGGCCAGCTTGTAAGCGGCAATGGAGGAGACGAACACAATCCCCAGCAGCCCGAGCCCGGTAATGATGAAGTTGTTCAGGAACAGCCGCGGATAGTTGATGAATTCCCATACATAAGAGTAGTTGGCAAAGGTCAGCTTTTGCGGCAGGGCGATCACGTCGGTCATGACTTCGCTGAAGCTTTTGAAAGAGTTGATAATGGTCAGGAACAGCGGATACAGGAACAGCAGGGAGAGGAGGACAAGCACAATCTCGAGTATAATTTTGCCGGTCTTGTTGTTGGTTTTCATTATGCCTCCACCTCTCTTTTCTTGAAGAATGTAAGCTGGATCACGGTAACGATCAGCACCGCAACGAACAGGATAAGCGCTTTCGCCGTACCGTAGCCGTACAGGTTATTCTGGAACGTGTCACGGTAAATGTCATAGGCGATACTATAGGTGGTTCCACCCGGACCGCCGCCGGTCAGCGACAGGATCACGTCGAATACTTTAATGGAGTTGGTCAGCGCCATAAAGACTGAGATGGTAATAGATGGTGCGAGCAGCGGCAGCGTAATGCTGAAGAACCTTCTCAGCGCTCCGGCACCGTCAACTGTTGCGGCTTCTTTAAGATCCTCAGGCACGGACTGCAGGCCGGCGATATAGATAACGAGATAGAATCCGATGGATTGCCAGATGGATACCCCTAATATGGATATGAAGGCCAGCCCCGGCGTCCCCAGCCAGCTCAGGCCGAAAATGCCCCAGCCGGTGCTTTCACCAAGTGAGTTGAAGCCCTGCATAAAGATGAATTTCCAGATGAAACCAACGATAACCAGACTGAGAATGTAAGGAATGAAGAAGGCCGCTCTCAGCCAGGAGGTAGATTTCAGCTTCATATCGAGCAGCACAGCCAGCAGAATAGCCAGCACATTGACGATAACGATGTAGAGAACCGCATATTTGATCGTAAACCAGGCCGAATCGGAGAAATTGGTATCTCCCGTAAAAATCTGCTTGAAGTTATCCAGCCCGACGAACTTCGGATGCTTGGAGATCCCGTTCCATTTGGTCATGGAATAACGGATGGTCATGATAAACGGAACATAGAAGGCTACTGCGATACAGATCAGAACGGGGAGGGTGAAGAGCCCGAACTCCGTTTTCTCGCGCCATTTTCTGCCGAGTGATTTTAACATGGATGCACCTCTTCTGCTATTTATAGGGTGGGAGTTAAGGACCCCGCTTGCCACACTTAACCATTCCGGTTAGTCTATATTGTGTATTATAGGGCAGCGCCGTATACTCAGAAATGGATTTAAGAAGACAGTTAGGGGTAAAAAAGTGAACTGAAAGCGGAAACAAAATTAGAGGCGGGGAGGCTGCGGCCATCATAAAAAACAACATACAAAAGCTTCTGGAGCCGCTCCTGGAGCGGGTTTCCCGCCGTCTGGCCAACAAGCTGATCCTGCTGTTCTCCATTATTATCATCCTCGTGGTCACGTCGCTGACGTTCATCTCCTACGGGATGCTGCGCAAGGAATCGGTGAACAACAGCATAGCGAGCACAAGCAACAATCTGCTGCTGGTCGGCCGCAATCTGGAGAGCTATCTTGACGGGATTGAGCAGCTGTCCCTGCCGCAGATCTCCTATGATGAATTTGCTTACGCCATTACGCATGAATCACAGGATTATGCTTCCAAGATGTATGTGGAGGATTATCTGAAAAATCTCTATTTTTCACGCAAGGATCTGGAGTCCATCTATCTCTATATCATCAAGGAGCAGAAATATTATTACGTGACCAAGGAGAACTATAATATTACGGTCCGGGTCACCGAGCATCCGCCGATTGATCATCTGACCTGGTATAAGCGCGCGCTGGCCAGCCCGAATAACCGGTCCTATCAGTCTTTTGTCAGTGATCATGCGGAGAAGGGCGACTACAAGGTCAATACAGATGCAAGCTTTATGGGCTATCACCGGCTGCTGCGCTCGATTGCTTCCCGTGAGCCCCAGGCGGTGCTGTCGCTGTATTTCAACTCCAGTGTGGCGGATGAGATTATGAAGGACATTCCCTTCGCGGAAGGGGAGCATCTGATGTATATCAGCCCGGACAATGAGCCTTACGTGGTGGATGATCAGGCGTTCTATGAACGGACAGAAGAGGCGGATCTGCTGAATAAGCTTACAGCGGAGCAAGGCGGACAGGTGACCTGGTCAGACGATCAGGAGAAATACCTGGTCATCTACGATATCAGCCAAAAAGAGGGCTGGAAGCTGGTCAAGCCGATTCCCTACAAGCAGATTTATGAAGCGGCGACCACGACGCGCAAGCTCAGCTATTCGATCGGGCTGCTCTTTCTGATTGCCTCGGTTATTCTGGTAGGCTTCCTGTCCAACCGGATTACCCATCCGCTGAAAAACCTGTCCCTGCAGATGAAACGCTTCAGCGCCGGCAGCTTTGAGGCGGAGGCGAGGGTGGAGGGCAATGATGAGATTGCCTATCTGTCACGGCATTTTAACAAAATGGTGGAACGGACGAACGAGCTGATCAATGAACGCTACAAGATGAAGATTGTTGAGAAAAACGCGGTGCTCAAAGCACTCGAAGCGGAGATTAACCCGCATTTTCTGTATAACGCTCTTCAGGCAATCTCCACCAAGGCGCTCAAGAACAACAATGATGATATCGTCGAGATGGTGGACAATCTGGCGCTTACCCTCAGGTATTGCATCAGCGGACGTGATGTTGTCCAGGCGAGCGAGGAGCTTAGGCATATTGAACGCTATATGGCCTTGCAGAAAGCCCGGTTCGGCAGCCGGATGCAGGTGGTCTATGAATGGGATGAGAGCCTGCTTACGCTGCGGATTCCGAAGCTGTCCGTGCAGACGCTGGTGGAGAACTGTATCAAGCATGCCCTGGAAAAGGTGTCGACCACCGTGACTATCCGGATTGAGGCGCATGTGACGCCGGCCTACAGTGTGATTTCGGTGATGGATGACGGGCCCGGAATGACGGCGGAGCGGCTGGAAGAGGTGCTGGGCTCGCTGCAGATTCAGTGGGATGAGGAGGCCGGCGGTGCTGAAGCATCCGGTGAGGACGAAGGACACGAGAGCATAGGCCTCAAAAACCTGAATACCCGGCTGAAGCTGCTGTACGGTGATGAAGCGGGTCTGCTGATAACAAGTGAAGGAAACGGAACGCAAATGGATATTCTTTTACCGCGGGGAGGCCAATAACAACATGTATAGAGTGCTGATCATTGATGATGAGGAGCCGCTGCGCGAAGCGATTCATATTCTGGGCGACTGGAAGGGGCTGGGTGTCGGCGAGGTGCTGGAAGCCAGCGACGGCAAGACCGGACTGGACATGCTGCGCAAGGACAAATTCGATCTGGCCCTTGTTGACATGAAAATGCCGGAGCTCAGCGGCAGCCAGCTGCTGCAGATTGCGGAGCAGGAATTTCCGGAGCTGCTGCTGATTGTGATCAGCGGCTATAATGATTTTGAATATACCCGGCAGGCGATCCGCTCCAAGGTGGTCGATTATTTGCTGAAGCCGGTGAACCGCGGCGATCTTAACAGTGCGCTGCGCAAAGCTGTAGATCTGCTTGAAGCCAGGAAGCGGAAGAGAAGCGAGTTCATTGCGCAGAACATCACGCTCAATATGTCTGTGCCCAAGCTCAAGGAAAAGATGTATCTGTCCATTCTGGACCGCAGCTTCAAGAACCAGTCGAACGAGGCCTTTCTGCCGCTGATCGGCGGGGATACAGCCGGCAACCAGTTTACGGCCGGCATTCTGCGGCTGCTTAATCTGGAACAGGTACGCAAGGGGCGGTTCCATGAGGACCGTGATCTGATGCATTTTGCCGTGACAAATGTGATTAATGAGAACAGCGGTGGAGCATTTGAAGCGTTCAGCTTCGTGAACCCAAGGAATGAGCGGGAACTGATTGCGATCTTTACGATGAAAAAAGGCTATGAGGAGGATGCGGTCTTCCACTCCATGCACCAGCTGAAAAAAGCGGCCGCGACGCTGAAGGAGCTGTTCGGCATACTGTGTGCCGGTGCGCTCGGCGCTACATACGGTGATTATCTGGAGCTGGCGGACTCTTATGATATGGCTAAAGCTAGGCTGGATGATATTGACCTGCTGCAACTGAAGGGGCCGGTGGTTTCCGGCGGGGGGGGCCCCGTGCAGGAATTCAAGGACAGCCCTTCCCTGACCGGACGGATGCCGCAGATCCGCAGCATCCTGGAGAGCGGGAATGCCGCCCATGCCAAAAGCATTCTGAACGAATTCACCCAGAGATGGCAGTCCTCGGCCCATTTCAGCCTGGGAGATGCGGACCGGACACTCCGCGAGCTCCTGATTCTGCTCGGTGATATTGCCGGAGAGCTGGATGAGGTGCCGGCTGCGCTGCGTGCTGTCAAGAATAAAGGGCTGGCTGCACTTGGCCTCAGCGGCGATTATACTTCGTTCAGCCAGTTTGAAGGACTGCTCAATGAGCTTCTGGATGCCTATGCCGGTGAAATCAGCAGATCGCTTGCCGGCAACCGCAGCGGTGTGCTGGAAAATATTAAAGCATACATTGATAACCATTATTTTGAGAATATTAAAATATCGATGTTCACGGATAAGTATTTCCTGAGCAGAGAATACTTGATGAAGCTGTTCAAGGGCAAATACGGCTGCGGCATTCATGAGTATGTGCAAAAGGTGAGAATGGACAAAGCCAGGGATCTGCTGGCCGACCCGGCGCTCAAGGTTCAGGATATTTCCGAAATGCTGGGCTATAAGGACAAGAATTACTTCAGCAAGGCGTTCCGCAATTACTATGAATGCTCGCCTTCTGAATTCCGGGCCCGGGCCTTGGAGGCAGAAAAGTGAAACGGTTACATTAGCCCACTTTTTTACCCTTAGAAGTTCACTTATGTACATTCTTATCCTTTTTCTTTTTATTTAGAATAAACACCAAGAACACAAGATACATGAGGAAAAGGGGGCAACATCATGTTAAAAAGATTCATGGCAGTCTCAGCGAGCCTGCTGCTCGCAGGGGGATTGCTGGCCGGCTGCGGGGGCAATAACAATAATGCCGCTAACAACACAGCTGGAACAAATGGCGGGGATAACGCAGCAACCGAAACAGACTCCTCCAAGCCTGTAACGATTAATATGTTCACCGCATCACCGGAGTACACGGACGCCTTCAATGCATACATTGCCGAGTACAAAAAAGTGAAGCCGAACGTGACCATCAACCTGGAAATTATGCAAGCCGACTATAATACCGTACTGAAATCCAAAATTGCCGCAGGCAGCACGCCTGACGTCTTCCAGACAACTGCCGGCGGGGATATCGATACTTTTGCCGAATACAGCGCTGACCTGACCAATGAACCGCTGGCTGCAGCCATGACAGACGCCGTACGGGCCAACATGACCTCTACTGACGGCAAGGTGCTGGGGCTTCCGGTAAAAGGCAACCTGTTCGTATTGATGTATAACAAAAAACTGCTGGCCGATGCCGGTATCACTGATGTTCCGAAAACAACCGCCGAGCTGGATGATGCCATCACCAAGCTGGAAGCCAAAGGCATCACGCCATTCGCCAATGCTTATAAAGAGTGGTGGGTATGGAAGCACATCTTCCAGCACTTTGTAGATGCAGCGGCTATGGATGCCGGTATCGATGCGAAGACACTGGTAGCCAACTTCATCGCCGGTGAGACCACCTTCAAGGATCATCCGGTGCTGTACGATAATTTCTTCAACTTTATCGATACTACCGTTAAGCACGGAACAGACAAGCCGCTGGAACGTGACAGCAATGCTGAAGTGAGCGATTTTGCACTTGGCAAAGCAGCGTTCATGACCGGTAAAGGCGCATGGGATGAAGAAGCGATCAAGAAGATCACTCCAGACTTCGACCTTGGCATCGCAGGCTACCCGGTCAGTGACAAGGCTGAGCAATCCCAGATTATTACCGGTGCTGACCAGGCGCTGCGCATTAACAAGGATTCCGCAGTAGCTGCCGAAACCATCGAGTTCTTCAACTGGCTGTACACTTCCGACTACGGTAAAAGCTGGTTCTCTACTGTAGCCAAAGTCATTCCGCCAATCAAGGATGCTCCAATGCCTGACCTGCAGATGCCGAAGGAAATGGATGAAATCCTCAAAACCGAAAAATCCGGCGACCTGTCCGTCAACTACTCGCTGGATACCTTCCACCAGAAATTCGGCGAGCTGATGCAGGCCTACATCGGCGGCAGCAAGACTAAAGACCAGGCGATCGACGAAATTCAGAAGGCATGGATTCAATTCGGTTCGGCTGAATAACAGAAAGTGATAATCCGAGACGGTCTCGAAGGTAAGGTTCTTACCGGCGGGGCCGTCTTTGTTATGTAACAGAGTTTTTTAAAGCGGATTGCTCGGCGGCTAGCCGCAACTGCGGGGAATGTTTGGATTTCCTGAATATATCTGCTGGCCGCAGTAGAAATCCAAAACATAAAGGCGGACGCTGCCGCTCCTCCAATTCCAAACTTCCCCTCCGTTGCTTCGCCGCTAACGCAAATGCTCTAAAAATCAAAAGTTACGAATACAAAGACAGGCTTTATAATTAGGAGAGAAGGAAGACACCATCATTTGTCAGGAGGCTTCAACACTTATGACCAGCAAGCTGCTAGAGATAAATGAAAACGGATTATATCTTACGATCGAAATTACAAAGGAGCTGGATGTGCGGCTGCTGCATTTCGGGGCGGCGCCGCTTGAGCCGGGAGCGATTGCGGACAAGCATAAGCCGGGCTTCCGGCTGCTGGAGCTGCAGCTGTCCGGTGAAGACCGCGCAGAGTATCACGGCCGGACGCACCGTGCCTCTTATCCGGGGCTGCGGATGGAATATGACGGACATAGCGATACTGTTAATGCGCTGGGGCGTAAGCTTGAGTTTACTCTGAAAGATCCCCTCACTGCGCTGAAGGCCGTGCAGCATTTTCAGTTTTACCGCGGGGTGCAGATCGTCCGTTCCTGGACGGTGCTGAAGAATGAAGGAGACAGTGATATTGCTGTAGAATATGTTTCTTCCTTTGCCCTCACAGGTGTGGACAAGGAGGGGAGCGGTGACAGGGGGGACAAGATAGAAGTTACCCTGGGACACAGCGGCTGGCAGAGCGAGCTGCAGTGGCGGACCTACAGCCTGCCGGAGCTGGGCATGTATCATCTGGCTGACAGGGGCTCGAAGCGGATTGCCGCCAGCAATACCGGCTCCTGGTCTGCGGCGGAGCTGCTGCCGATGGCGGTGCTGCATAACAAGGAGAGCGGAAGCAGCCTGTTCTGGCAGATTGAGCATAACGGCTCGTGGCACTGGGAGCTGACCGACCAGTACGATCAGCTAACTCTCCTGGTCAGCGGACCGACAGAGCATGACAACCACTGGTGGCTGAAGCTTGCGCCGGATGAAGAATTCAACTCCGTGCCGGTTGGCGCCGGCTCCGTGCAAGGGGGAATAGAAGCGGCGGCCGCGCAGCTGACGGCCTACCGCCGGATTATCCGCAGACCGAATGAGGACAATGAGCTGCTGCGGATTATTTTTAATGATTATATGAACTGCTTGTGGGGCAGCCCGACAACAGAGAAGCTGCTGCCGCTAATTGATGCAGCTGCAGATGTCGGCTGTGAATATTTCTGCATTGATGCCGGCTGGTATGCGCCGGGAGAATGGTGGGATGGTGTCGGCCAGTGGGAGCCTTCGGCTGAGCGTTTTCCGGAGGGGATCAAATATGTGCTGGATTACATCCGCAGCAAAGGCATGATTCCGGGACTGTGGCTGGAGCTGGAGGTCATGGGGATCAACAGCCCGAAGCTGGCCGTAACGGACGACAGCTGGTTCTTCATGCGGCACGGCAAGCGGGTCAAGGACCGCAGCCGTTATCAGCTGGATTACCGCAGTCCCAAGGTTATCGAACATGCCGATGGTGTTATTGCCCGTCTGGTCGAGGAGTATGGCGTAGGCTATATCAAAATGGACTACAACATTAATGCGGGTATCGGCACCGAGACGGATGCAGACAGCTTTGGAGACGGGCTTCTGCAGCATAACCGGGCCTATCTGGCCTGGCTCGACAGCATCTTTGCGCGTTATCCGGAGCTGGTCATCGAGAACTGCTCCAGCGGCGGCATGAGGATGGATTATGCCATGCTGAGCCGCCACAGTATCCAGTCCACGAGTGACCAGGAAGACTACGTGAGCTATGCGGCGATTGCCGCCTCTTCCCCGCTGGCGCTGACCCCGGAGCAATCGGCGGTCTGGTCTTATCCACTGCGCGAAGGCGATGATGAAGAGGTCATCTTTAACATGATCAACGCCCTCCTGCTGCGTGTGCATCAGAGCGGCCATCTGGCAGAGCTTGCGCCCGGCCGCAGGGAGCTGGTGCGTGAAGCGCTGGATTACTATAAATCGGTCCGCGCTCAAATCCCGCAGGCAATGCCGTTCTGGCCGCTTGGCCTGCCGGACAGCCGGGGACAGTGGGTCAGCTATGGTCTGCAGCACGGTAATATCCGCTATCTGGCAGTCTGGCGGATTGCCGGGGAAGAGCAGGGAATAACGCTGCCGCTGCCGGAGCTTGCCGGCCGGGAGGTACGGATCAGCTGCGCTTATCCCAAGCAGCATAACTCCGAATGGAGCTGGAACAAGGCGGAGGGCAGCCTGACCGTATCTGTTCCCGCCGGAAGAACGGCCAGACTGTTTGAACTGCATAGTTAAGAGGGTAAACAAGGTCTTAAGGACCCCGTACGAATAGAGACATCCTTCGCAATCTGGAAATCATTGACCAGTGCTTGCGGAGGGTGTTTTTGCTATTTTCGCAAAAAAATATTATTATTCATGTAAAACTATCTAAAAATCATAATATTGCTAATTGAAAGAATTTTTATATTTTGTCGAATCATCTCTAAACTTTGTCGAATATTATGTCGATAAATATCAAAAGATGTAGAAATAAATTTGACAGGGAAGAAATAGCACTTTACAATGCAAATATGAGCGTAATCATTACTACTATTTAGAAGCCTTGATAGCTTTTAACACAAATGATTATATAAAGTGCTTATTTCAAGGGAGGATGCATATTAATGAAAGCAACTGGTATTGTGAGAAAAGTTGATGAACTGGGACGTATTGTAATTCCGATTGAACTGCGCAGAACAATGGGAATCGACATAAAAGACCCGCTTGAAATCTTTGTTGACGGAGAAAAAATCATTCTCAGAAAATATGAGCCTACCTGCATCTTCTCCGGAAGCGCAGAAAACCTGATTAACTTCAGAGGCAAAATGGTCAGCAAGGATGTCCTTGATGAGCTGATCGCCAGCTTTGACCGGATTTAATCCTTTATTTTTAATTTGAGAATTCAGTTGGACAGAAAGACTGGAGTGCAGACACTTTAACAGTGAACGCTCCGGTCTTTTTAATGCCCGGGTCCCCGTTGCGTAGACAATGTGTGCTGCAATCCTATATCATTAAGGCGTGCAGAACAACATGAAGGGAAGGGCCGCTTTGATGACGAAGCTGAAGAAACCGGAAGCGATTGTATTTGATATGGACGGAACGCTGTTCCAGACGGAAAGCCTGTTATTGCCTGCTTACCATAAAATGTTCGATATCCTTCGCGAGGAAGGGCTGTATGCCGGTCCCACACCGCCGGAGGAGCGTATTCTGGGCAGTCTGGGTATGCTGCTTGCGCAGATCTGGAAGAACGTGATGCCGGAAGCGGATGAAGCGGTGCACCGCAGAGCGGATGAGCTGCTGCTGCAGCTGGAGATCGAAGGGCTGGAGGCCGGCGGCACACTGCTGTACCCGGGGGTCGTGGAGACGCTGCGCGCGCTGCATGAACGGGGAGTCAGGCTGTTCGTCGCCAGCAACGGGCTGGCGGATTACATACACAGCATAGTCGTTGTGCATGAGCTCAAGGATTTGTTCGAGGGGCTGTACAGTGCAGGCGGCCAGGGAACGGCAACGAAGACAGAGCTCCTGGGCCTCCTGCTGAAGGACAATGGGGTAAGCAGCGCCTGGATGGTCGGCGACCGGTCTTCCGATGTGGAGGCAGGCAAAGGCAACGGACAGACCGTGATCGGCTGCGGTTATGCCGGATTCGGACGCCAGGAGGAGCTGAAGGGCTCCGATGTCATTATTTCTGCGTTCGATGAACTGATCGGACTGTACGACAGTGCAGAATAGTTAATGGGTAAGCTCCAGTATCAATAGACTAGCCTTCTTTTCGCAGCTTGCGGAGAGAGGGCTTTTTTTGACTGATGCGGATAGAGTAAAGTTGTGTGAGGCTTTCATTCAAAAAAATAGGTTGATAACCTATCTAAATTATGATTTAATTCAATATATCTCCGCAGAAACGGAATCCGTCCGGGTGTTCTTGGGTGCAAGACGGTAAGCCGTTTCTTCTTGCTGCTTGTGTAACTCTTTCTCCCGGATGTGAATATAAATACTTGGCATGAGGTGACCCCCTTTGATCAACTTGTCTGTTGTCGTACCCGTCTACAATGAAGAAGACCGGATTATAGAGCTGTACCGGAGTATAACAGCTGCAGTTAAAGACAAGGCGGGCAGCTATGAAATCGTGATGGTCGATGACGGCAGCAGAGACCGGAGCGCTGCTATTCTCGATGAGCTGGCCGCAGGGGACAAGGCGGTTAAGGTCATCCATTTCGAGCGTCACTGCGGTGAGACGGCAGCGGT
The DNA here is from genome assembly GCF_058313675.1 of Paenibacillus sp. fava2. Lineage (NCBI taxonomy): Bacteria > Bacillati > Bacillota > Bacilli > Caryophanales > Paenibacillaceae > Paenibacillus > Paenibacillus sp. fava2. The sequence goes on from NZ_CM177755.1 coordinate 2,445,267, forward strand.
CTCGGCAGGACTGAAGCAGTCCGGCGGTGAGCTGATTGTGCTGATGGACGGCGGACTGCAGGGCGATCCGCGGGATATTGTCCGGCTGATGCCGTTTATCAACAAGGTGGATTTCGTGAACGGGCGGCGGACGGATTCCAAGGCATCCCTGCTAACCAGGATTCCTGCCCGGCTAGGCAACCGGCTCCGCAACTGGCTTACCGGAGAACAGATCCGTGATTCGGAATCCCCGCTCAAGCTGATGACGCGTGAGGTGGCGGACAGCTTTCATTTATACAACGGGATGCACCGCTATCTGCCGACACTGGCGCGGATGAACGGCTTTTCCGTCATTGAGGTCTCTGTTACCTATCGCAAAAGAAAACGGAAAAGCTTCAAACGTCCGCCCGGCAAACAGCTTGTTACCAAACTTTTGGATGTAGTGGTCATTTGTATGCTGAAACGCAGAGTTGTCCGTTACCGGATCAGATCCTCCCCAAATCTGAAGTAAGACATATAAAGTGGATCATCGGGCTGGTGACGAATGCTGCTGTCAAAATTTGAAATAAAAATGATTTTTTTCTGAAAATCTAGGGGGAGTCAAAATGTACCAAAAATCTGCGATAAAACGCTTGTTCAGCAGACCTATCATACTATTCAGCATTGTGCTGCTGATCAAAAGTGCCGTAGCCTGGTTTGTCGTCTTCAGCGGAGGCCCGAGCTGGAGCATGGCATTCACAGAGATTCCTTTTTTCCTGATTGTGTTCAGCCTGATTGAATGGCTGGCCTCTAAACGGAAAATTCTTTATTACATGATCACAAACCTGCTGATTACCATTATCTATTTTGCTGTGCTGATGTATTACAAATATTACGGGGTCATTGCTACCTATCACGCGCTTCAGCAGGCGGATAAAGTGACCAAGGTCGGGGAAAGCACGTATTCGCTGATTACACCGTATTACCTGTTTATTTTTGTCGATATCATCTTCTTCCTGTTCTTCATGTTCCGTCCCAAATATATTGCCAAGTGGAAGGAACGGGGGGCAATCCGGATGAGCCGGCCCGCGCTGCTGATCCTGTCTGCGGTTTCTATTGGCCTGTGTGTCTTTAACATCTGGCCTAACCATGCAAGCATGAACGAGATTAAAAAAGCGGAAAGTATGGGGATCCTGAACTACGAGCTGTACACGTTGTTTGCTGACACGACAGAGGATGAGGCACTGATTGCCCCTCAGGACATCACGCAGCAGGCGGTGAATGAGGTTAAAGGGATCAAGGAGCCGGCAGCGCCGCTCTACTTCGGAGCCGACAAAGGCCGGAATCTGATTGTGGTGCAGATGGAATCGTTCCAGAATTTCCTGATCGGGCTGAGCATTGACGGGCAGGAAATTACACCTAACCTCAACAGGCTGGTACGCGAAAATACGTACTTCAACAACTTTTACACCAATGCAGGGCAGGGGACAACCTCGGATGCCGAGTTTGCGGTAAATACCTCTTTTTATGTGCCCAAGAACGAACCGGCGACCTCCTCTGACTATATGAGAAAAGCGGTACCGAGCCTGCCGAAGCTGCTTGGCAGCAATGGTTATGTGACAGCGACGTTCCATACGAACAGCGTGGAGTTCTGGAACCGCACCGCCTTGTACAAAGCGATTGGCTTTGACAAGTATTATGATCAGGCCTTTTACGGGGATGACGATCACATTGCCTTCGGTTCTTCAGATGAGGTGCTGTTTGCGAAGACTGTACCCGAGCTGGTCAAAATGGATACCGGAGACCAGCCGTTCTACGCGATGGTGATCTCTATGAGTGCGCATCATCCTTACAGGATTCCTGAGGAAAAATACAAAATGGTGCTGCCTGACCGCTACAAGGGAACGCTGCTCGGTGATTATATTCAGGCCCAGAACTATGCCGATTATGCCATGGGGCAGTTTCTGGAGGAGCTGAAGGCGGGCGGCCTGTGGGATGACAGCCTGGTTGTCTTCTACGGGGACCACCAGGGGGTGCCGATGTATACGCTGGACAGCGGGGAGAAGGAGCTGATTAACGGGCTGGTCGGTCATGACTACGGCTATACGGATATGTTCAACATTCCGTTCATTGTCCATTCGCCAAGCGGCGGCTTGCCTGCTGTCATGAGCGGAACGGGCGGCCAGGTTGATATTCTGCCGACAGTTGCTAATCTGCTGGGAGTTTCCGTAGCGGGGCAGCTGCATTTTGGCGAAGACCTGTTTAATCAGGACAGTAATCTGCTGCCGGTGCGGCATTTCCTGCCGACGGGTTCCTTCATTAATAACCAGAGCATTTACGTCACTGGTGACGGCTATGCTGACGGTACCAACTACAGCCTGCTGGATAACTCCAGTCTGGCCGGCGGCTCGACGGAATCGCAGTTCACCGCAGTCCAGCGTCTGCTGAGCCTGTCGAACAGCTACCTGCTGCAGCTGCCGGACCGGGCGGATCAGACGGAGAAATAGACATGGCTGGAGTAACGGGAGTAATGAAATAGGAGTAGAATGAGCACCAAGTGTGGGTGAAATCCTGCACTTGGTGTTTTTTTATTTATGTTGGGGGACGCCTTGGCGTTGGAGATAGGTGGGATGGTGATATGAGTGGGGGACTGAAGGTATTTAGTTATTAGAAGACGGCGGGGCGGGCAGAAACGGGCGGAGCGGCGAAATCAAAGGCAAAAATGCCTTTGAATTGGCGGGAAACGGGCGGAGTGGCGAAATCAAAGGCAAAAATGCCTTTGAATTGGCGGGAAACGGGCGGAGCGGCGGAATCAAAGGCAAAAATGCCTTTGAATTGGCGAGAAAGGGGCGGAGTGGCGAAATCAAAGGCAAAAATGCCTTTGATTTGGCGAGAAACGGGCGGAGTGGCGGAATCAAAGGTGAAATTCCCGTTAATTCTCCCCGGTAGTGTGACGAAGAGGTGCGGCCGGACGTCGGTGAGTGATATTACACCAAATTAAGAGTAATCCGCCTGTCCGTTCAGCTGCTCGAAATAGGCGTGGACTTCATCCAGCAGCTCGATGAGCTGAGCGCTTTTGTCCTCACCCAGATGGTCAATCATACCCTTGAACGTCTCACGGATTTTGGCAATAGCCTGGTCGGCGAGCTGCTCGCCCTGCTCCGTCAATTGGATCGCGCTGATCCTGCGGTCCTGGGAGTCGCTGGTACGCACGACCAGTCCCTGGCTGAGCAGGCTGTTCACCATTTGTGTGATGGTGGGAGAGGTTACACGCAGCAGTTTGCTGACTTCCGAGACGGTAAGCGTGTCCTTTCCCGTTCTTTTTTTGCCCATGCGAATCGTAATCAGTACCCGGATTTCACTCGGCTTTAGCCCGAACATTGTCGTCTTTTGCCAGTTCAGCCGGGAAAATTGCTGAAAAGCCCCCATAAGGCCGTCTACTTTGTTATACCTGTCTTCGTTCATTAGTACACCCCGTAAGCATATTTACCTATAATTATAGCCCAAGGTAAGGGGGAAAAGGAAACGGTAACTCTCGCTCCGACAGGTGAACGGACATAATAATACTAGAAGGTCCATTGTTACCAGACAAAGCAGAGGGGGATTTTGAACCGCAGGAGCAGAACCATGGCGGAATATCTGGTGATTTTAAAAGCCGGGTATTACCTAATAATAGTTTTACTATCGCAATTACTAATAAAATTTTTCTCTGCCTGAGGATGTAATTAAACCTTACAAAAGACTAGAAAAATCTTGAGGCAATCTGTATATTAAGTTAAGAAACTTTACTAATTATAAGGTTCAGGGGAATATAAGAGAGTATGAGGCAAATTATGAGAGTAGAGGGCGAACGATGAACATGTCATCTGCAGGAACGCCGAAAGCGATGCGCAATATGAATGAAATGCTGATCCTGAACCGGATTATTGCCGGCGGACCGCAATCCAGAGCGGATCTTAGCCGTGAAACGGGACTGAGCAAGCCGACCGTATCCTCGGCGGTAACCCAGTTAATCGGACGGGGACTGGTCAGAGAAACAGGACGGGCGGAGAACGCCCAGGGCCGCAAGGCCACTCTGCTTGAATTTAACCGGAAATGCTATTATGTCATCGGCGCGGACCTGGGGGCGACCCGGATCAGGATGGCTCTGGCGGATATGGGCGGAGAGATTTGCCATTACAAGCAGCTGGCTATGCCGGCAGATCATCTGGTAGAGCCGGAGTTTCAGGACTTTCTGGTGCAGGGCCTTGAAGGGCTTCTTGCCGAAGCCGGGTTAAACTGGGACAGCATCCAGGCGGCGGCTTTCGGTATTCCCGGTGTTGTCAATCCTGCAGACGGCGAAGTGTCCGAGCTGGTATTGCCGCTGCGTGGCCGCGAAGCTGCGCTGAAGCTGGCGAATCTGGCGCAGCTGTTCCCGGTGCCCGTGGTCACCGAGAATGACGTCAATCTGGCTGCTTTGGCCGAGTATACCCTGTCCGGAGCGGAAAAAAACCGTTCCCTGCTGTACTTCTCCATCGGTGAAGGAACCGGGGGCGGGCTGATTATCGGCGGGGAGATTTACCGCGGGCTGGGCGGCGGTGCCGGTGAATTAGCCAATGTGGTGCTTGGCGCGGGCAGGCTGGAGGATATTCTGTCTGCGGGCGGACTGAAGCAGCTCGCCTCCGGCATAGCCGCTGCACAGCAAACAGCGGCGGCAGCTCCACTGCTGGCAGTGCCGGGAGTATCTGCAGAGCAGATATTTAATGAAGCCCGCAGCGGCAATGTTCTCGCAGAATCCGTTCTGGATGCATACTGCCGCCTGCTGGCAGAAGCACTTGGCAGTATTTGTGCAGTAATCGCTCCGGACCGGGTAGTGCTGGGAGGCGGGATCGGCGGAAACGGGGACCTGCTGCTGCACAGGCTGGAAGCGGAGCTGGCGCAGCTGCAGCGCAAGCCGCAGCTGTCCGTATCCGGCCGCGGGGATAAGGATGTTGTGCTCGGTGCCATGCAGATTGCCCTACAGGCTGCTTTTCGCCGTATTCGCGGACAGTAGGCCGGAATAAGAAACCATAACATGCGGAGGAATTCACAATGAATCTATTTAGCGCAGGAATCGATGTCGGCGGAACCAAAACACTGCTCTGCCTGACAGATGAGCAGGGCAATATTCTGGAGGAACATAAGCTGGAGACACAGCTGAGCCGTGATCCCGAAAGGTTCTTCAACTGGTTGTTCGATGAGCTGGAGCAAGGCTGTATCCGAAACGGCGGTACACTATCATCGCTTAAGGGAGTAGGCATCGGCTTTCCGGGAGTGATGAATGAACGTACAGGGACCCTTACCAGTGCACCAGCGCTGAACTGGCCTGCCGTTGATATCCGTCCGCTCATAGCTGCACGTTATCCGGGAGCTGTCGTGCTCGACAACGATGTCAATATGGCAGCACTGGGCGAGCATGCGGCAGGAGCGGCTGCCGGCTCCGGGCATTTCATCATGATTACGGTTGGAACCGGAGTCGGGAGCGCCCTGTTCCTGGACGGGCGGCTGTACCGGGGAGCCGGCTTCGCCGCCGGCGAGATCGGCTATCTCATTGTTAAGCCGGGCGAGTACACTGCGGCAGCTGATCCGGAGTACAGCGAGTTCGGCCCGTTTGAAATGGAGGCGTCCGGCACAGGGATCGGAGCAAAGGCAGCGGATTACCTGCACAGCAGCGGCCGCCAATCTTTAATCCGCGAACTGGCGCAGGGCGGACCGGTCCGGGCCGAGCATGTTTTTGCAGCCGCCCGGCGTGAGGATGAAGCGGCATTGCAGCTTTTGGATCAGGCATACGAGCACATGGCGGCTGTTATCAAGAATATAGTGCTCACGCTCGATCTGGAGCTCGTCATTCTCGGCGGCGGAGTGGTGGAGAAGAATCCCGGATATATAGACGAAATTATCAAGCGTGTCAGCCGGTATACCCCGCATCAGCCGCCGGTAATCAGGCAAGCGGTGCTCGGCAACCGGGCGGGGGCGATCGGAGCTGCGGCGGCTGTAAGAAGCAGGATCACTTCAGGTAATTAAATAGAAACGAGGGTTAGATCATGAAACGTGAACTGGGCATAACAAGATTTTCGGTCAAGAGTAAGGAGTCCGAGGTACTGCTGAAAATGCGCGGACTCTACCTGTTCACGGGTCTGGCGGGGGGAAGCTTCAATCCGTACGTCACTTCACTGCTGGTTCATCAAGGCATGAGCAGCCAGGCAATCGGGGTTATGATGGCCTTCGGCACCCTGCTGGCGATTCTGTTCCAGCCCTTGTGGGGGATTCTGGTAGACCGCTATCAGCGGACAAGGCTGGTGCTCATGCTCACCTTGATTATTCCCGGAACCATCGTTTATTTTTATAATTTGGGATGGCTGATGGTTATAGTACTGGTATACAGCCTGTACACTATATTTCAGAGTACACAGACGCCGATTGCCGACTCCTATGCGGTAAGGGCGGCCCAGGCGGCAGGCACCTCCTTCGGCACAATCCGGCTGTTCGGCAGTGCCGGGACGGCGCTGGGCGGATATTTTGGCGGAATGTATCTCAATTGGCTGGGAGTAACGGAGCTCTGGATACCGTTCCTGATCTTTAACCTGCTCGCGCTTACGCTGGTAATCACTATTCCAACTAGTGTGGAGCGGAGAAGCACCAGCGTGACCTTCTCACAGGGGATCAGAAAGCTGCTGGGCAACAAGGTGTTTCTGCTGTTTCTGGCCGGCTGTTTTCTGGTCAACCAGACGCTGACTGCGTTCAATTCCTTTTTCGTGCTGACCTTTCAGATGGCCGGAGGCAGCTTCTCGTTGTCGGGCATTGCGCTGCTGATTGCTTCTATTACCAGTGTTCCGGCAATGCTGGCCGCATCCAGAGTGCTGAACAAATACGGCTATGAAAAAACACTGATGCTGGCTTCCGTTGCTTACATGCTCCGCTGGGCCATACAATGGCTCATTCCGGTTCCCGGTGTTATGATAGGTGTCCAGGCGCTGCACGGACTTTCCTTCGGCTTTTTCTATATTGCTGCTGTGGAATATGTAGCTTCGATAACAGGCAAGGAGCTGCAGGCTACAGGACAAAGCTTGTTCAATATGGTGTTTGTAGGCCTCGGCGGAATCGCCGGGAATTTGCTGAACGGTTATCTGCTGGAGACGGGCGGACCGGGGCTGATGTATTTTGCCTGTACGGTCAGCGCTGCGGCCGGTGCTTTATTACTGTACAGGGTTAAGGCTGTCTCGCATTCAAGTCGTTAACATTTCGAAAAAGGGAGGGGAGGAGCTATGAAGCGCAGTTGGTACAGTCGGATGCTATTTTCATACTTCCCTGTCTTTCTTCTTGTCGTGTCTGTACTTATTTTTCTGGCCTTTATGATCATTACAGAGCTCTCCCGCAGCGAGACGCAAAAAGCGAATTACATCTCAACCAGCTACATTGTAGATACCGTGGAACGGACATTTAGTGATGTGCAGCTCAGTGTGCTGGATGAGATAGAGAATAACTATTCCTACAACGATTTTTTTGATAAGTCCGGTGCAGCCTACCCGGGTGACAGCTCCTACGAGATTGTCCAGAGCATGAACCGTCTGGCTGAACGCATCAGCCTTATCGACTCGATCTACATTTACCGCAGCAAGGACAGGCAGATTCTCAGCCAAAGCGGCTACGTGGACCTGGATTTAACGCATGAGGGAGCATACATCGATCAGATTTCACAGCAGCAGGTGCAGACCGGATGGAGTCCGGTACGGATGTACCATCCAAGAAATGCCAAGGCCGATTATCCGGTGGTCAGTCTTGCCAGAAGGCTTCCGATTCCCCTGGGCTCAGACGGTTACATCGTGATCAATATCAGCGTATACCGACTGGAGCGTCTGGTGGACGGTTTAACGAACGGCGAGCTTTCTTTTGTCCGGATAAAAGATTCCGCAGGCACCCTGTTGTATGATTCATCGCAGACCTCAGATGATGACAATCTCCGCAAGCTATCCACCATTCAGGCGGACAGGCTGGGCTGGACCTTTGAGAGCGGACTGCGGGCAGGGCGGCTGTTCGACTGGATTTCGGTCATTTCCTATGTCTGGATTGTGATCGGGCTGGTGACGATTTCCCTGGGAGTGCTGTATATCATTTATATCACCCGGCGCAACTACCGGCCGATCCAGCAGCTGATGGTACGGATTCAGTCCATGCAGCCCCATGGCAAAAATGAGCCGGCCGCTGCTGCTAACCCGGATGAGCTGGCCCTGATGCACACCGCCCTGGACAGTCTGGTACAGCTGACAACCGACTATGAGCGGGAACGTTATGAAAATCTGCTGATCCGGCGCAGGCAGCTGTTCCTGGATATCATCAGCGGTGAACGTCTGAAGGATGTACCTGAAAGACTAACAGCGCTTGATCCTTTTGAGGGAAAAAGAGAGTTTGCCGCCTTTGCTGTATTTGCGGCGGAAATCAATGCCGCGGATGAGCTGAAGGTTCTTTCCCGGCAGGAGCAGAATCTGCTTAAATTCGCCCTGACGAGTGTAATCAGTGACCTGATGGCCGAGCAACAGCTTCAGGCATGGTCGGAATGGGTAAGCGGACAAAGGATTGCTGTCCTGATCGGCCTCCGGCACCGTGCTTCAGATGATGATTCCCGGCTGCTGCTCGAGCTGGCCAGGGGCTGTCACAGCTGGATTCTGGAGAATCTGCGGCTCTCCCTTACCTTTGGTGTCGGTCACACAGTTGACCGACTGCAGGATATTCACTTGTCCTATACAGCAGCTGCCGGTGTGCTGAGCCACAGGCTGGCGCTCGGAACTGAGATTGCTGCGGTTCATATGGACCGGCAGGAGGAGCCCGGGCTGCAGAGCTATAAATATTTCGGGAATTTCACCCAGCTTGTCCGTGAATTCCGGCTATCCGGGGAGAATTGGCGGAGCAGGCTGGAGGAGATTTTTGCTTCCTTCCGTAAGGACCGCTTGAAGGATGAAGAGATTTACATGCTGCTGGAGGTCATGCTGCAGGCACTGGAGCAGGAGCTTAAAGGCATCTCGGAAACACTGGACCGGCAGCTCGCATTAACCGGCACTGCAGGTTTGCAGGAGCAAATCCGCAGAAGTACCGATCTCGAGGAGATCAGGGAGCTGTTGACCGGATGGCTGAATGAAACCTACCATGTCTATGTTTCGGTGAATGAGCTCAAGAGTCACCGTGTCATGATCAAGGAAGTTAAGCATTATATAGAGGATAATTACGCCAATCCGGATCTCTCCTTAAATCATCTGAGCGAACGGTTCCAGATATCCGGCAAATATGCCAGCTATCTGTTTAAGGAAGAGTTCAATATGAAATTTGTTGACTTTCTGGCGGAACTGCGGGTAAACAAGGCGAAGGAGCTGCTGGACGACACGCAGGTCAGCATTCAGGATATTGCCCTGCAGGTTGGTTATGCTAACGCTATAACCTTCGGAAGGGTCTTCAAGCGGGTTACCGGAATGACTCCCGGCGATTACCGGAAGCTGAATCATCCGTAAGATGCAGAAGAGCAAATGCAAGCGTAAATTCCGGAAGCCATGTTGCCGGAATTTACGCTTTTTTATCGGAAACAACTAACACTTCTAGAACATTTCATGTTATTTATATGTTATGTATTTTGGTTTTCAACGATTTAACACCCTAAATTCACTGGAAAACTGTATATTATGTCATGAAAAATGACGTAAACTCTTATGATTTTCATGAAAATACGCAAAGAAACATGTATATTGTACATTCTCGAAAACGATGTAATAATTCATCCCATGATCAAGTCGATAGCATAGCAGAGACAGAGACGACTGGATTAATACCAGCATTCGAAAGGGTAAGGTGAGGGAATATGGCAAACGGTCACAGCAAAGGGAAAATGGCTTTGGGTCTTTCGGCGGTTCTTGCTTCTTCAGTATTATTATCTGCGTGTTCGCAGAATAACAGTACCAGTGCGAGTGACGGCGGATCAGAACAGGCCGGAAGCTTAAAGATCGAAGTATTTGACCGCGGCAACGCACCGGCAGGACTTACGGCATCGGATAACTTTTTGACCGACTATGTTAAAGAAAGCTTTGGCCAGCCGAACAACATCGATGTTGAATTTGTTCCTATTCCCCGTTCGGAGGAAGTAACCAAGCTGAACGTATTGATGGCAAGCGGCACAGATGTCCCTGATATTGTGTTCACCTACGATTCCGGTACCTTCAATAAATATGCTGAGCAAGGCGGCTTAACGGATCTGACTCCGCTTCTGGATGAATACGGGCCGAACCTGAAAACCTTCCTTGGTGAAGATACACTGAAATACGGCCAATATGAAGGCGTCCAATACAGCATCCCTGCCAAACGCTCTACCGTCGGGAAATACGCCTCCTTTGTACGCCAGGACTGGCTGGATAAACTGGGGCTGCCGGTTCCAACAACAACTGAGGAGCTTTATAACACCCTGGTAGCATTCAAAGAACAGGATCCGGGTGAGACCGGAGGTAAGGTTATTCCGCTCGGTATGACGATTGCCCCTGGACAATATGAGTCGCTGATCTGGTCGTTTATCCAGCCGGTGACTGAGCAGGAGCGATTCGAGCTGACCCAGACACTGAGCTCCAGAGATTATCCGATTCTGCTGCCGGGCTTCAAGGATGCCGTCCAATATATGAACAAGCTGTATAACGAAGGGCTGATCAGCAAGGATTTTGCCCTGGATGAAAATAAAGAAACGCTGAAGCAGAATGTCGGCTCCGGACTCGTAGGTGCGTTTAGTGAGGACAATGACAATATTTTTTATCCGGACGGCGCTTATGATCTGCTGCTGCAGAACCATCCGGATGCGGTCCTGACCGCGATTGATCCTTATACGAACAGTGAAGGCAAGCACGCCAAGCCGGTGGCTGCCCCGAACGGGATGTATATCATGGTTCCCAAATCCAGCAAGCATGCGGTTGAAGCGATCAAATATCTCGACTGGATGGCCTCTGAGGACCATCTGATGTACATTCAGAACGGGATTGAGGGCGAGCACTACACCTTGGAAGACGGCGTGCCGGTTGCCATTCCGAATTTGTCAGCTGAGTCCACAAACAAGCTGATGGGCGGCGGGGATATCGGGATTATCGCTAACGGCCGGATTTTCGAGAGCCAGGAGAAGAACAATGAGGCTTTTGTGAAGAGCTTCAAGCCTGAGTATCAGGATATCATTGCCAAATCACTTGATATTTCAAACATCGATGCCATTGAGCCAGTGTATACCAGCCGTCCGATTGAAGCAGAGAGTAAATACGGCACCACTCTCAGTGAAAAGGCCAAGCAGCTGATTGTTAAATCGGCGATGGTGTCGCCGGCAGAATTCGACGCAACCTATGAGAGCATGCTGAAGGACTATATGGGAAGCGGCGGACAGGCGATTCTGGATGAGCGCAAAGCGGCGTATAGCGAGCAGTAATAACAGATCTTGACGGAGCGGTGCGGCTTGGCGCCGTGCTGCTCCCCTTAACATCCAAGGCACAGCAAAGGAGGAGCCGCCCATGGGGTACGCCCGATATTTCCGCAGAAACTGGCAGATGTACGCATTGCTGGTGCTGCCTATAACCTTTTTCATTATTTTTAAATATGGCCCTATGTACGGTGTGCAGATTGCTTTTAAGGATTTCAACTTTTTCAGGGGAATCGGCGGCAGTGAATGGATCGGCCTGGACGGATTCCGCGAGGTTTTTGCCAATCATGATTTCTTCTTGACACTGCGCAATACGCTGATGCTGAACTTTCTCGATCTTATCGTATCTTTTCCGGCACCGTTAATTCTGGCTATCATGCTGTTTGAGCTTAAAGTGGCCTGGTTCAAAAAGCTGTCCCAGACCATTCTGTACATTCCGCATTTTATTTCCTGGGTAATCATCGGGGGAATCGTCTATCAATTGTTCGGCACTCAGTCCGGTATGATCAACAATCTGCTGATGAGCCTCGGCTTCGATGCTGTTCCATTCCTTTCTGATAAAAATTACTGGCTGATCACCTATCTCCTGACAGGGGTCTGGCAAAGTGCGGGCTGGGGGACGATTCTCTATCTGGCGGCGCTTACCGGCATCAATAAGGAGTTATTCGAGGCGGCTGAAGTGGACGGGGCAGGCAGGCTGAAGCGTATTCTGCATATAACAATTCCGGGAATCAAACCGACGATTGTTACGCTGCTTATCATCAATCTGGGGAATATGATTTCGATCGGCTTTGAGCGTCCGTTTGTTATCGGCAACCTGGCTGTAAGAGAATACTCGGATGTACTGAGTACCTTCGTATACCGGATCGGTCTGGAATCGGGGCAGTATACGCTGGCTACAGTAGTCGGGCTGTTCCAGGCGGTGGTCGGACTGATCTTCCTGCTGGCGGCCAATTATATCTCCAAAAAGCTCACGGACGAGAGTATCCTATAACAACCTTGTGACAGGGAGTGTGCATTATGAGTGAAAGAGCAGTTAACATAATGAGCAGAAAAGCGACTAACACAATAAACAAAAGAGCAACTAACAATGCATTTGATGTGGTCATTATCGTCTGTCTGACTCTATCGGTGCTGGCATGTCTGATTCCGTTTATTCATATTCTGGCCGTATCCTTCAGCGGAACTGTGCCGATCGCATCGGGGAAAGTCACTTTATTGCCGTTGGATTTCAATGTTGAGGCTTATAAAAAAGTGTTCAGTGATGCTGCAATGATCCGTTCGCTGGGGTTCACTGTATTTCTGACTGTGCTTTTTACGGTCCTCTGCATGATGATGACGGTTGCCGCCGGCTATGCGTTATCCAAAAAGGACCTGAAGGGCCGCAAAGTTTTTATGTTCATCATTGTAGTAACGATGTTCTTCAGCGGCGGAATTATCCCCGAATACATTCTTACGCGTGAATTGCACCTGCTTAATACGATCTGGGCACTTATTCTGCCGGGGCTGATCAGCCCGTTCTATATGATCATTCTGATCTCCTTTCTCGCCGGTATTCCGGATGCGTTAAAAGAGTCCGCTGAGATTGACGGCAGCAGCCAGTTCGGCACACTGCTCCGGATTATTTTGCCGCTGTCCATGCCGGTGCTTGCCACCTTAAGCCTGTTCTATGCGGTTGGCCGATGGAACGGATTCCAGGATACGCTGATGTATATTACCAAGCCGGAGCTGTACCCGCTGCAGCTTAAGCTGTACCAGATGATCCAGAACAGCCAGGTGTCAGATCTGATGCGGATGGAGGGCAACGCCATCAGTACAGTAGTGCCGGAAAGCCTGAAGGCTGCAACGGTAATGTTCGCGACAGTGCCTATTCTGCTGGTGTATCCTTGGCTGCAGAGATATTTTGTGTCCGGTGTAATGACCGGGGCTGTTAAGGGATAAGACGGTGTATGGGGAGCTTTGGGATTGTGGGATCTGAGATCAAAGGAATCTAAGGGGCCTTAGGAATCGGAGGAATCTAAGAAATCTTGGAAATTTAAAGTATTCTAAAGCAGTCAAAACAGTTTATGGCAAGAAAACTTCTGCTAACAATCAAAATTGAGGAGGTGTAACGGAGTGGAATTCACATCAAAAGAGCAATACTCCTTCTCGACCTGCTGGAATATCAGAAGGCATGAATCCGGTGACCGGATGATAGAGGAAATCCGTTCGCTGGGCTTCTCCAGAGTTGAACTGAACTACAATGTAACCCGTGAAATGCTGCAGACGATTGAGCCGCTAATTGAGCGAGGCGAGATCGGCATCTCCAGTGTACACAATACATTCCCGCATATAGCCGATCCCGACTACGGTACGGATTCAATCCTGCTTGGCTTTGAGGACGAGGAGCGGCGGAACAGGGCGGTAGAGCTGCTGCTGCAGTCGGCGGAATACGCCCACCGCTATGGGGCGGAGGCCGTTGTGGTGCATCCCGGCGAGGTGCCTTTTGACCGGGATATTGACCATCAGCTTAAAGAGATTTACAGCACAGAAGGACGGGAGTCCGCCGCGTATCAGCGGCTTTGGGCTGAAATGATTGAGCGCCGGGAAGCCTTGAGCGACGGCTATATTCAGCGCATTATAAGCAGCCTCGACGACGTGTGCGAGCAATCGGCAAGACGCGGGTACAAAATAAAATTCGGGATTGAGACCCGTTCGCGCTGCAATCAGATGCCGACACTGGAGGAGGCCAGGACCATTATCTCAGGCCTGAAGGGGGCACCGCTCGGCCTGTGGTACGACATCGGCCACGGCATGATGATGGGACGGATGGGGCTTTATGACAATGTGAACGAAGCGAATGCAATGATAGAAGATATTGTAGGCGTCCATATACATGAAACGATTGGACTATCGGATCATTGGTGTCCATATGTGCACAGCGGGGATGCGGAAGGCTTCGATTCCTTCCTCGATATAATTGCGCAGGCTCCGGTGAAGGTGTATGAGCTGAAAGCGGCCTGCACCCCGGCGGATATTGAACAGAGTCATCAGATGCTTGTTTCAAAGATAGCCCGGCGCACCGGGGGACGGCTTGCGCGGACAGTTGGAGGGGAATAGCACATGTTCAACAGGATAACGGCTATAAATGACAAGTGGGCACAGGAGTCGCTGGCAATGCAAATAGCTGACCGGGATAGCCGCTACTTCGGAGGCGTGCGTGATCCGTTAAGCGGCGTAGCCTGGCCGAATCATACCGGCACCGCCCAGTACATTGCGGCTTGGGCTGCCGCACTCTGTAATCCGCAGTCGCAGTATTACCGCGATCCGGCGCTGCTTCAGCAGCTGCACCAGGCGGCGGATTTCATGCTGCGGTTCCAGCATGAGGACGGCACGATCTCTCCGGGCTGGACCAACTACCATTCACCGCCGGATACGGCCTTTGTGGTAGTAGGGCTAGCCAATATCTATACACTGCTGGAACAGCAGGCCTGGGAGCCTGCCGGCACGGTTCAGGAGATGATCGGCATGTTTCTGCAGCGGACATTTCCGGCGATGCTGACCGGCGGCGTGCATACGCCCAACCACCGCTGGGTACTGACCGCTGCGCTCGGTTCCCTGTACCGGATTTTCGGAGAAAATGGGCTGAAGCGCAGAGCGGAGGAATGGCTGCAGGAGGGGATGGACATCACCCCGGACGGAGAGTGGACAGAGCGGAGCAACGGAATCTACAACACGGTCAGTGACATCATGCTCTATTATGCCGCCCAGGACTTGAACCGGCCTGAGCTGCTTGAGCCCGTCCGCCGGAATTTGCGGATGATGAAATATCTCGTCCACCCTGACGGGGAGGTAGTGACCGATTATTCGGGACGCCAGGACTTCGGCAGTGTCTTCTCGCTGGCGGACTACTATCTGTGTTATAAGCTGATGGCTGAGCTTGACGGGGATGCCGAGTTTGCTGCACTGGCCGAGCTGGCCGGCCGATCTGTTACTCACCCCGGTTCGCTGCCGAATCAGATCATGCTTGGCTTCCTGTTGTACCCGCAGCTGCAATCGGCTGCGGTGCAGCCGGGAGAGCTGCCCGGCCAGTACCGCAAGGTAATCAACGGCGCATTTAACCGCCGGGAGCTGCTGGACCGGATGGGACACGATGGCTATGGCGGCCCTGTCCGCCACAGCAAGCAGCATACCGAATTCGGGGCTCCGGTAGCCCGGGTCCGCAGCGGCTCCACAAGTGTGAGCGTGATGACCGAGGCGTCCTCCCTGTTCTCGCTGAGGCACGGAAAGGCGCGGCTGTTAGGAGTTCAGTTGGCTTCCAGCTTCGAGCCGGGGCTGATCACTATGGAGTCCCTGGTGGAGACCGAAGCAGGTTTCCTGCTGGAGTCCGCCGGGGAGAAGGGCTATTACGGCACGATTCCCGCTGACAAGCTGCCGCCGCTTTCAGGGCTGCCCGCCAGTCCATGGTATCTGCTTCCGCACGGCGAAAGGCCGCTTACCCATTCCCAGATCAGTAAAGTCTCCGTCAAGGTGAGCGAGCACAGCGGAGGCTGGGATCTGCATTTCACATCGCCGTCACCGGCGGATGTGCTGACCCAGATCGTGCTGCTCTTCGGCAGTGAAGGCACCTTGGAGGGAGAGGCGCTGACGCCGGTTCCGGGACTGAAGGAGGCCTCCTTCTGGAAATCCGGCAAGCTGCGCTACAGCTCCGGCGGAGACTGGATGGAGCTTGAGCATGGCAGCCACGAGCATCATTTGGCTGAAATCCGGGGCATGGGCTACCCGGACGGCTGCCAGAAGGTCATTGTAACGCTTATTACGCCGCTGGATTATACGCTGCGCATCAGCCTCTCCTAACGGAGCGGCTGTTTGTTTTATTGAGTTAGGCAAGGTGCTTACGCCTCCCCGCGCCGATCGAAAACGCTAAAGGCCGCTCACGGGACCCACCGACTGCCGACCCCGAATGTCGCATTTCCGCCTCGCCGACCGTAAACGCCATCCGTGCCCTTCCGGCCCCCAACTGTAAACGCTAATCATTCAAACACCAAGCTATTATCCACCGTCTGCTAACCACAAACGTCAACAAGTACCTATGACCCGCTGACCCTAAACAACCCCCAACCCCCAACCCCCAACCCCCAACCCCCAACCCCCAACCCCCAACCCCCAACCCCCAACCCCCAACCCCCAACCCCCAACCCCCAACCCCCAACCCCCAACCCCCAACCCCCAACCCCCAACCCCCAACCCCCAACCCCCCACGTTTGACCCGCCAACAGAACCTTCGCCCCACGAAGCCAACCCGTACCCGCCAATAAATTACCCACTACTGTCTGCTCCCTGTTGTAAACGTTCCCTGCCAATTGCCAACTCCCAAACGTTACCGACTAACTTTTAACGGACCTGAGTGACCTTATTTCGACTGCAGAGGACAATCCGCTAGGCTAACGGACTGTAGCGCCGTTATTTTCCTATAAATAGTCTGTTAGAGGAGAAATAGAGGTAAATAAGATCACTAGGGTCCGTTAGCGTCTCAAAAACCGGGTTTTAGCGAAAGTAAGGTCATCTGTGTCCGTTACAGATAATTTGCCTGGTTCCTTTAAAAAGTAGAAGCAGCAATTGGCAGGAAAGTTGCAGAATATCGCGAACGTTTTATATGAGACGGCTGGCGAGGTTGATCCGCAATCTTATAAAAATGATCAAGGAGCGTGTGTAATGCGTAAAATTTTGATAGCTGCCTTGCTGTTGTTATTGTTCCTTTGCGGATGCGCTCTAAATTCAGAATCAGACACAACCGGCAATCCAACAGCCAACGATGTCTTAAACGCGAATCCCGATGCCAACATTTTTATGTACCAGGATATCATTTATAGCGCAGGTATCGACTGGGTCGACGAATTAATGCTTACCAAAGATAAAGAAATAACAGAGGTAATAGAACAGAGGAAGGACGGAAAGGAATTCAAGAATGGAACCGCAAATAAGCTGGAAGCAGGTACAAAAATATTCAGTGCAAAAGAACGGAATGATATTATAATTGCTGAAACTGCTGATGGGGAAGTCAGGTTCTACAGCTTAATAGAAGGATGATACGGGAGTCGCTGATTGTTGCTTTCACAGCTATATAAGCTTAAGGGTAAGCTTTATTCATACAAAATAGTAAGGGGGGACGCATCTGGTACTTCTGGTGAGCATATTGTTCGTGTTGTTTAGTATTGCTGCAGGGCCTGGAGTATGGCGGTGAAGAAGAGGACGGATTTGTATTTTTTACGTTAAACCCCAGCTACAATGACCCGGCAATTCCTGTAAGCGTGTTAGCGGCTATTGCGGTGGGTTACGTACTTTTCATACTGTTTACAGTAAAATTTAACAAGCCGAAACTGAGAATTGCATGTTTTTTCCTAACAGTTGTATGTTTTTTCTTGGCGCCTTACATCATAGGTTGGTCGTCGGAGCTTGCTGATTATTTTCTTTGAAAAATCTTCTCTTCAGAGCGTACTCTCAGCAAACTAAGTGGAAAATCGTCATCTATTTCTTCGTAAAACAACGGTATTTCAATATTAGTTGGAAAAAGGACACTTAATTCCAGCAGATTCGCACCAAAGAAGAGTTTTCATTTGAAATAGGTGTCATTTTTCCAACTAGTGGCGACAATCTGCGGAAAAGTATGGAATTAAGTGCCGAAAATCCAACTAAATTAGTAATAAGCAGCTGATTCAGAGAACTGGGCGATCGAGTAGCCGGGCAGTCGAGCAGCTGATCAGCCGAATTGCGCATCAGCACATCAGCACTCAGCACATCTGCACCCTGCACCACAGCACATCAGCCGCTCACCGGGCACTCATGAGAACCACCCTGTACATGTACAGGGTGGTAATGGCTATTCCTCCGCCGCCTTAGCGGACGCAGGCGTGCTCTTGTTCTTGTGCACCCACAGCGCGTACTCCAGCGGGCGCACCAGCGCTGTGCGGTAGGTGTTGCTGTCGCCGGTGCGGGCGAACACCTCGCGGGCCGGCTTGGGGTTGACCTCCAGCACGAAGATCCGGCCCTGCCGGTCGATCGCAAGATCGAGTGCCAGCTCGCATAACGTGCCGAAGCTCTCCTCCAGGAAGGCGGCGGCCTCCAGGCCGAGCTTCTCAGCCGACTTCATCGCTTTGTCGGCCTTCTCCGCGCTGCCGAGCCACTCCTTCAGCAGCACCTCCGCACGGACGGCATGACCGCCGCCGTGTAGGTTCGAGGTGACGCTGCGGGCGGCACCGACGCGGCCGGCGATGCCGGTCAGCTCCCAGACGCCCTGCCCGTTCTTTTGTACGAGCATGCGGTAGTCATGGAAGAGGCCGCCTGGCAGACGCAGCGGGATGCCCTGCTGGACGAGGAAACGCCCGCCGGCGCACCATTGGCGGACAATGGCCTCCAGCTTCGACAGCGTCACCTTCCTCGGGGAGATGATCTGCCGGTTCTGGCGGCGGCCCTGAATATCGTAGAGGCTCTGCCCCTCTTTGAGCCGTTCGATCCGCAAAATGCCGCGTCCGCCTGTACCGTTAATCGGCTTCACATAGACCACCGGACTTGTTTTGAGCATCCGCAGCAGGTCGGACGAAGACTGATAGAGCAGCGTCTCGGGCATATGCTGGCGGAAGCGGGTCTTCTGTGAAAAGGTCTGGTGGATCGTCCATTTGTTGCGCAGCGGACGGTTCAGAAAGGTCAGGTGATTGTAGCGTGAACGGAAGCGCAGCAGCTGCTCGAAGCGGGAGCTGCGCTGAATCCGGCAGCGGTCGTAGATCATATTGGGGAAAGACCGCCATTTGCGCGACCATTTGCCGCTCACCGGGTCATAGATCATGGCATGGATCAGCTCTTTCCCCGTATTGACATCCATGGGTGTAAACACAATAACACCTACATCATAGACGACGTTGGTGTAGAAAGGATATTAACAAAGTGAGAGCAGTAATTTAGCTTTATCAATATGGGGTTTATAGTAGCAGCAGCCTTAACGGTCCTTATATGCATAAGGTAGTTCATGAAAAGTTTGTAGTATCTGATGAGGTCTACTGTGAGCCGCGTTGCTTCGGTCTGAATGATGAGCATGTTTTGGGCATTCAATATGAGGCAGGTAGTTAACTGTTCGTTTAACCGCCGATCTAGGATTGCCCGAGGCGCATGTCAATTATTCTGATGAGATACACCTGTCACTCCCATAAGAAAGTAGGATGATATTAACTAATTTCGAAATGTTTGGACTATGAATGCAAAAGTTGATGGGTAAGGAGGTTGATGTTGATCGTTTACGATTCTTTAGGTCACAGGAGCGAAGAGTATCTTGATGGTCAATGATACAGCCTCAATCGATTATTTTGGTACGACAGCAGTAATGAATTACATACAAGGGATATCTCATATGAGTATCCCTCTTTTGAACTTCATTGTCACTGACTTAATTTCGTTTCGTTAATGAGTCTAAATTAAAGAAATGATACCGGTGAAACTAAAATAAAAATCCTGACATGTCCAAGTTCCTTGGCTTTATTTGAAGAATTATTCAATAGTTACATGCTTTTATAAACTCATCCACTTCCCTTTCTCTATCCCAAAAATTCAAATAGCGATCTTCAAGTGCTGGTTCATTATCATCGTTTAAAAAAACTGGCATTCCATATTGTTTCATAATATCCAAATAAAATAATGGATTGTTTTGAGGTCCTTCAATTCCTATATTATCAAAGAGTTCGATTCCTAATTTCATTTGATCTTTATAGTACTGATTATAAGGACCGTCAAAGACCTTTCTTTCAAAAGAAAGCATTTCATCCACTATTTCACTTTCAAGAACCTTTTTTGAAGGCAACCCATTAATCGATAAAATTTTCTCGATGTCCAATTCAACTTTCATTAAATCTTCAATGGTTGTTTCCTTTATATTCAGATTTGTTATATCTAAAATAGTTTTGCCTTGCTTCAATAGTTCTTCTTCAAGATTTACAGATAATAAAAAATAAATAAAACTTGGTTCTCCATTCCTCCTAAAACCCTCAATTCTCTTTTTGTGTTTGGCAAAGAAATTATTATTAGGGAATTTTATATGTTTGCAATATTTAATAGGTAAATTCAAACTTAGTCTTGCTAAAACTTTTGAAGTCAAGAATGTTAAAAAAACTTCTCCAGCAGTATATTTTGATACTAAATGTGCTGCAGCGGAATAAACAAGTAATTCTGAATTGTAAGTTTGATTTAATAGTTCTTTTTTCCAAAGGGCTAATTCTAGTGACCATTGATCTGGATTTTGTTTAAATACTGAGTAAAGATGATATTTGATTTCCTCAGCTGTTGTACTTGTTTCCCACAATGCTTCAGTTGATAATGGAATACGTGCAATACTACCTTTGTTCTCATAGTCGAATCGCATAAATATTATTGGTTTAGATTCATCTATATTTCCATATTGATCGAATCTACAACCGCAGGATGTACTCCAAGACCATTTTCCGACACTAGATTCGTAGTCACCTGGAATGGATGTTTTATAATAATCCCCGTAGCGCCATTCTTTGGAAATTTTATGATATTTTATCATACGATTGAAGTTTTGTTCGTTGTTGGATACTCTGGCGTTTATCGAGTCATACACTGTTGCCAACAGTTGTTGTCCCCTAAGAGTTGTTAGATGATCAACATAATGACATGCCTCATGTATAATTGTTTTCGTCTCCTCACGCCATTTAATATCATAAGGATTTTGCTTGAATATTTCATTGTATGCTCGTTGACTCATATTATTAAATCCAATCATTTGATTAAAAGGGCTGTACATAGCTACGGTTGAAACATTTGGAAAGAGATTGTTATTATGCATCTGGGGAATACGCTTCTTATTCATCTTCTTTAACTCCTTGATCTAAAATGGCTACTCGCAATTAATTCTATATGGTGTCACTTGTTCACTGTATCCATGGATTAATATTCGACATGTTAACATCAGTAATATACATAATTCTTCCAAAAGACAGTGAATCTTGAAGTGATTTGTTGTATGGGTCTATTATATCGAATGTCCACCTTTTCCATATATTAATTTTGTCTCCATGAACAATAACACCCACATCATAGACGTGGGTGCAGGAACAGCTCAAACTGTTCTTTAGACTGGGTAGGCCCTTTTTTATAAACCACTTTGTTAAGCACAGATTTCAATAACGCATTCCTGTTCATGGGGTTGTTGGTCTGGTAGTATGACTTCACAACAGATTCTGCAATGGGGATGATCTTGCTTTTGGCTTCTTTGCGGGTTAGTTCCAGATCTAGATCTTTTTGTACTCTGGTGATCCCCTCGTTTGTTGCAGCTATTCGTTTAGAGATTTCTTGGGATCGTTCCATAAACACTTCTTCTGTATAAATACCTCGTTCCAAGAAGTCGAATAATTTTCCTCTTTGATTCTCAAGTTCTTTTAGTTCATTCTGCAGTGAAGCCAGAGCTCGTTCTTTTAGCTTGAGTTCGCTCTGAGGTGTAATTTGATTTCGTTTTCCCCATTTGATCTTATAATCGTTTAGCCAAATTTCAAGTCCTTCAACGATCCTGGCCTCCACAGCATCGTATCGGCTGCTGCGGGTAGGACAACCGATTGTATTACAACGAAAGTGAGCTGGTCGTTCGCCGTAGGGACGATAAACCATGGTCAGTCCGCACTCGGAGCACTTTACAAGACCGGCTAGTGCTGAAGTCATTCGTGGTTTGCCGTCTAAATTGAATTGGTGTGGAGAATGGTGATGCTCTGAGAGCCTCCGGTTCGCCTTCAGAAAGGTTTCGTTGTCGATAATAGGTTTATGCTTACCTTGAACATCAACCCACTCTTCGCGGCTCCTATGGCGTGAGGTACGGTGTTTGCTTCCGTCCTTGCTTTTCTTCAGTTCTTTCTTACCCCATTGAATTCTTCCGATGTATACTTCGTTCCTGAGAATGGTTAAGACTGAGGAAGCAGACCAACTGCCGCCCCTGTAGGATGGAATTTTAAGCCGTTCTAATTCAGAGGCAATTTTGCTTCCGCCTTTTTGTTGCTCAGGATCTTCATGGGTATACCAGGCGAAAATTTGTTTTACGATTTCAGCTTGTTCTGGATGGGGGGTTAAGGTGCGTCCGCGACCATCTGGAAGATTCTCAATCTGGTAACCAAATGGTGGACGAGTACCAATAAAATTACCCTCCTCTGCAGAGCGCTTCCGGCCTCCCTGCATACGACGGGTAATGATTTTAAGTTCCTTACGGGCCATGAAAGCTTCAAATTCACTATATTCTTCGTCGAATTCATCCATCAAATCATAGGTCTTTCGTGGAGTGATAATTTTAGTCTTAGCTGAGCGGAAGGTCTCCAGGATCAACCCTTGCTCTTGCATATTGCCGCGTCCAAAACGGTCAATATCCATAACCAGAACTGCATCATATTCACCGGATTCGACCTCTTTTAATAGCTGCAGCATTTCCGGACGGTGTACTAAGGTTTCACCACTGACAATCTCTTCGCGGATACGAATGATATTTAATTTTAATTGTTTAGCAAGTTTGAGCAGCGCTGTTTTGTGTTTGGCCAGAGTCTCGCCTTCGCCACGCCGCTCAGCATCTTCATCTGCTCTGGACTTTCGCAAGTAAAGAGCTACATTCATTATGTACATCCCCTTTGTGTTATAAGGAAATATTTATGGATGTATTATAATGGGTGACGCATCAAATAACCATTTCTTTTTATGTTCGGTTAGGTTGAATTATGGTTGAATTATATTCTATTGTGATATACTAAAGCTAAGGAGGTGCTACTTATGTCAAAGGTTAAAGAGAATTTGCTTCATTTTCTGGAAAAGGTTGAGTCAGGCAGTGTTACTGCTCAGGATATTCACAATGCGCAGACTATTTTAGAGTCTTCTGTAATCATTTCCTCAAGAAGTGTGTTGCGTAGGGGTAAACCGGGATTTCATAAAAGGCACCAGATTAAATTCACTCCGGCCTTGAGTAATGCTTTCCAATCAGATGATTTCTATACGGTTCAAGAGGTTGCTCATCGCTTTAATGTGACGGATAAAGCAGTGTATAAATGGATTAAGCACAATAAAATTGAGTGGGAACGTACCAGTCAACATAGCAGGGACATCCGAATTCCAAAGAAGCAATTTAAAAGTCCTCCTGCAGAGGCGGAAGTGTCAGTGCTTGAAAAAGCCATTTTCAATGAAGCTGTTGAGATGGAACTCGTTAATCGTAAGGATCTATACCGTGATGAAGACTAAAATTGTAATCTGGGATGGCTGCATACTCGCTGATCGGTTCATTTACCGTAACCATAGGGTTCGTAAGGAATTCGACCGGTTATATGATTTGCACATCAACGGTCTTGTGGAATTCTGCCTGCCCAAAGCGGTTCAGGCAGAATTCTATGGCTTGCTGCGCTCAGGAGGTATAGCCATTCGTACGGAAAAGGATGGACCGATGAGACCGGTGGCTTTTGAACATGATAAACTTATGCCGCTCTTCAAAATGTTCGATGGAATTTTTAATGTGGAATTTCTGGATTCATTGGCATACATTGCTTGGCCTGAATTTTCAGATGATTATAAATTGATTGTAGAAGAGATCTTACAGAAGGAGTACGGATGGAGCAATAAAGGCCAGGATGTGATAGAGAAGTATTTGGGAAAGACAATTGCTATGTTACAGGAGGAAGCGAAGAAGGAACGGGGACGTAAAAAGCCGCTTAAAGATATGGATGATTACCCTGTGATGGCTGCCGCTATTATACATAACGCTGATATCATTGTGACTTATAATCTTAAAGATTTCATTGATCCGTTTGGCCGGATTCGTGTAATGAATTTGGATATGTTCCTGACACCGGAAATTCAGGATTCCTTGTTTTGAGATTCTAACCACTGGGTCTAAAGTGCTATAGAAAAAGAGGGAATTCCTTCCTTGACGGAGAATGTTGAATTATGACATTTTTGTTAGCGGAGGGGATTCTAATGGCAAGAAGAAAAAGTAAAGCAAAGCAGGAGGAAGAGTTTTTTCAAGGATTGGTTGGCTTGGCGGCAATGGGGTTGGCATTTGGGGGATATTATGTAACAAAATCTATTCAAGGTGCTGTAGTCGGAGCAATTATTGGGATTGCCATAGTAATCGTCATAATGATTATTATTGGACAAAAACGAGCTGAACGCCTGAAGAAGTCAGGGATTATTGACATTGACAAAATGGAAGGTGTTCAGTTTGAGAAGTATTTAGGGCATCTTTTCCGAGCACAAGGGTATAAGGCTGAAGTAACCAAGGCTGCTGGAGATTATGGGGCGGATCTCATTATTCAGAAGAATAATAAAAAGATTGTTGTTCAAGCCAAACGCTATAGCAAAAATGTTGGAATCAAGGCTGTGCAGGAGGCGCAAGCATCTATTGCTCACTATGGAGCGTCAGAAGCTTGGGTTGTATCGAACAGTAATTATACAACGGCTGCCTATGATCTGGCGAAATCCAACGGGGTTAAGCTAATTAACCGCGAAGCCCTAATTGAGATGATTCTTGCCATGAATCCGGGAGCAGCACCTTCACCCAAAGCAGTTATTGCGGAGATGCCGGTAGATGAATACACTTGTCCAAAGTGTGGAAGCAAACTTGTCCTAAGAAATAGCTCTAAAGGTCAATTCTATGGCTGCAGCAGCTTTCCCAAATGCCGGCATATTAAAACAATTGAAGTAGTGTAACAGATCACTAACCCAATACCAGGTTCTTCAATACTCTGGATTTTAGGCAATCTCTTTTGAAAAACAGGCTATGGTATGAGACGGAAGTCGCTACCATAGCCTGTTTTTTATAAAAATATGCCTAACCTAGTGATAACAATCAGACATAGTTATAATTCAAAATCAGGAATTTTCTTTAAACGTTCAAACCCAGAAGGAACCCCGTAAATTGCCGCAGCTTCTTGCACAGTCAAATTCTTATGTTTAGATTCATAAAGCAACTCATCAGGCATCAAAAGCTCCACAGCAAATTGATTCGCTTCCCGTTCAATCCGATCCACAGAATAAAGAGTGTGTCTTCGTAGAAATGGGGTGTTCACATTCGGGTGCAAAATGACATGTCCTAATTCATGAGCGCAAGTAAAACGTTGGTCCTGCTCAGAGGCAGCGTTATTAATATGTATCATTTGTAATCGACGACTGGAATTATAGTAGCCTAACATGTCACCCAACAATTCAAAAAGAACCAGGATGTTTTTCTGGGATGCAATCTCAAATGGGGCATTGGTTCTGTGCTTCTTGATCAGTTGGGCTACAGTGGATTTGATCATGCTGTATCCCTTTCCTGATTAATCTCTGTACTTATTGGGAGTGAACT
Source organism: Paenibacillus sp. fava2 (assembly GCF_058313675.1). Classification (NCBI taxonomy): domain Bacteria; kingdom Bacillati; phylum Bacillota; class Bacilli; order Caryophanales; family Paenibacillaceae; genus Paenibacillus; species Paenibacillus sp. fava2. The sequence goes on from NZ_CM177755.1 coordinate 2,471,015, forward strand.
TTTGTTTAGACAGTTCTCTGGCCAATCGCAAAGAATTTTCAAGTGAAATAGCAAATAACCGCTTGGTTTCCTCATCCATGGGTTCCCCATTAAAAGCTAATGCCTCGTTTGATTGGAGATCAGCAAGCATGCGCTCCAGGTCTTTGCCGATGTCCTTTTCGTCTTTGGCAGTGAGATTGTAATATTTTGATTCATTTGAAGTTACGGATTCTTCATTGTCTAGATATCCCATAGCCCTCATTAAATCATCAGCGTCCACATCTTTTAAATATGGTGCTAATGCCTTCAAATTCTCAGGAGTAACTTTGTGTGTACCTGCTTCTATTCGGTTAACAGTGGAGTGACTAACACCAGATTTCAAAGCAAGCTCTCTTTGACTCCTATATCCACTCAGTTCTCTTAACTTTGCAAAATAGATCCCAAACTCTTTTAAATTCATTTTTGTATCACCCATTCCCATTTTAACAGAAAGTGTTTCAAGGATGAAACAATATTATGTATCATCCTTGAAATTTGTTGTTGCAAGCGTGTTACAACGGTGGTATATTGTTTTTGTAACAAGGTTGATACAGGAGGTGAAGAAATTTGAGAGTCATTCCAAAGCCAGGAATTCTTAATCAACTTCAAGAGGATAAAAAAATGACTGAGCAGGTATTTGCAGATTTCATAGGCGCATCAAGATCTTCTTTATGGAGAGCTAAGCTCCCGGTAGATGATAGTAGATTCTCTTTGGGACAGGATGTAATGGCAAAAATACTTAAGAATTTCCCCGATAAATCATTTGAAGACATATTTTTTTTAGAAAAAGTGTCTCAAGTGTGTTACGGTAGTTCGGCAAATAACGGTGGATAGTCATAAGTTTAGATCTTGATTTTATTAAAACATTTACAGAAATGAGGTGAGAAATCATGGTTGTCCCTCGATCATCCCGGCATACACATAATGCCAGGGGGGATGCTGGCATGATTGTTGCAACCTATACATTTGGTGAGACAAAGGTTTATATCTGCGATGACCATCTTGTTACAGACCCGGAAGAACGGGAGAGAGTGGAGATTGCGATTGCTGATGCTGCTTGGGCATGCCTACAAGACAAAGCAGATCCGGAATGAAGCAAACATAATCATTATAGCCTTTATAAAGCGTTTATATAAGGAGCTAATTCATAATTTGAACTCATTCAATTTCAAATATTCTGGGCAGAGCCTAGAAGTCATTCGGAAGAAGACAGGAGCAAGTGTAATGAGGAAATTAATAAGCATTGCCCAGCGGCTGGTGAAGAGAACACAAGAGATTGACGCAATTAAAGAAGAGAGACATTCGTTATTCTCAAAAATAGAGGCTAATGAAGAGCAAATCATACAATCGCATTACGAAATGGAGTTTAAAAGGCTTGAATGCATGTATTTGAAGTTAGAGCAAATCAAGGAATGGAAGAATCATACGGATGTTTATGACGCGCAGGTCTACCAGCAACAACTCAAGCGTATGGAAGCCATAACAGAAAGATGTATCTCATCTATACTCAAACGTCTCTTTGAAGGAGGTTATGGTCAAGAGTTGAAAAGGCGGGGGCTTGTTAAAGATTACATAGAAGCAAGTCCACCACCATCTCCTCAGGGATGTGTGATTCAAGGTGAAATTGTTCACAAAAATTCTCTCTTATTGAGCATCCCCCATGAGTGAGTGGAACAAATTGAAGTTTGCCGAAGCACTCTCCATCCGATACATGCAGCTTGCCGTTTTGTCTGATGCTAACAACACTTTAATCACAGAATCGGATCGCCAAAAGGCAGGTGAAGAACTTCACCTCTTGCGAACCATTATTCTGGATCTTCCGGAAGACATTCTGGGCTTAGTGCGGCTGCATGTTTCCTTGTAGAGAAATAGGACAAGCCCTGGCCGTATACTGAACGCAATTTTGCGCTCAGCTCGATATAAAGGAAGGATTACTGAGTGCTTAAGTACTCAACGCAAAAATGCGTTAAGTCCAATCATAAGAATGGGGGAGAGGTGAAATCCCTAGTAAACGATATGCCAATACAACGAAGTAGATGCAGGCCAGCTAGAGTTTATCAGTGGGATTCAAGAGGCTGATTCTGAACGCCCCACCAATCAAAGGAGGAAGACCATATGCAAGAGTGGAGCAATAATGCCTGCCTTGGGTATATCCGTGCGGCATTATCACGCAAAGGCTGGGATGAGGAACAGATTAGAGAAGTCGTTCGTGCGGTGTATTATGAATTTGATTTCAAGACCATAGAGGAAGCTGCCCAGCTGTATGAAAGATCATTTGATTAACTGGCACATTAGAGTAGCGACGGGATTTCTCGTAAATGAAATAAGAGAAATCAGATAACAACCAAAGGAGTGAATGTATGTGGGGAATGCAAACTCATTGCCGGTGATCACTGGCAGGGCTGCTGCAGAATATCTGCAGGACTGGTTGCACATCTCTGCAATTGTGAAGGTAGTGTCAGACGACCGGAAGCATCTCTATTTCAGAGGCAAGGATCAGATCGGAAGACGGATGGAATATCGTGTGGAGACTGTAGCTGAAGCTGATTATCACAACATTTATGAACGGACTTCAAATTCCGAGCAACCGGAAGAGTGGGAGTGGGCCGATGCGATCTCAGTAAGGAGGATGGGCTGACGGAGCCGATCCAGGCATTATGGCTGCGCTTATAGCTTCTTATGATGAATAACCGCCTGATGATGGCTGGAGGGATACCAGCCGAAACCTACCGGTCAGTGCCGGGAAGGTCGCGGAATCCGCCGTAGAGGAAGGGCTACTCCATCCCCTATGTACAGTAATGTATTTGATTCATCAGAACGGCATAACGAAGGGTGGATGTTAATGACAAACGGACTTACAGTTCCATCGCTTGCAACAAACCAGGATGAGAACGGCCATTTTGTCTACGTGGAGAATGGACAAGCCATGACCGATAGCCGGAGCATTGCGGACAAGTTCGGCAAACGTCATGCGGATATTCTGAGAAGCATTAAGACACTGGAATGCAGTCCCGAATTTACTGAACGCAATTTTGCGCTTAGTGAATATTCGGATAGGTCGGGACGCAAAAATCCGTATTACAAGGTGACCCGGGACGGTTTTGTGTTCCTGATTACGGGTTTTACCGGCCGTGAAGCGGCGAGATTCAAGGAAGATTATATTGCGGCCTTCAATCAAATGGAGAACCAGCTACAACAACAAGGCCGGCTTGCTTCCGCACCACCCAATCCGTTGCTCATTAGTGAAGCGATTTTTACTCAAATGAAGGAACGCGTACAGGAAGTAGAGCAACGGCTGGGCGATGTAGTCAAGGAAGTCACACTCAAGACCGTGGAGCAGAAGAAGCTGCATGCGGCTATAGGCCGCAGGGTGATCTTGTTGGCGAATCAGGCAAGCCGGAGGCCGGGATTCTACCGGCAATTGTACCGGGCGATCTATGCCGAGTTTGAGGTTGCCAGCTACAGGGATATCCGGAAAGAAGACTTTGAGAAGGCACTGCAATATGTGGAAGGCTGGAGACCGCTAACTTAACGCGGTTCTGTGCTCAGTTGAGTTTCAATCCATCTAATGAACGATTCTATGCGTCCATTGGACTGAACGCAGTCTGTCGTTAAGTGTTTCTTGTACATTTTGGGATAAACGCAGCATTGCGCTCAGTAGCTACAGGTCAGTGAACGCATTTCTGCGCTGAGCTTTGCAGAGGGGCTGAACGCAATTTTGCGCTCAGTGCCGGAGACTAGAGGGAGGTGAGGAACTTTTGCAGGAAGAGATGACATTACCCTTACTCGCGACCATATGGTTTGAACGTAATCCGCTGCAGCATCATGTGCTAGTTAAGAACATTATGCGGAGTGAACAACAAAAAAGGTACATAAGCACCGCAAATGCTTACGTACCTGGTCCAACACGCGCGGCTATTATCTCATAAAACATTCAGTAATGCAATTTCCTCACTTAGCGCAATTTTGCGTTCAGTAGACCGGAGTGACAAGGGGGGGGGCGTGCGATGAAGCATGTCGAGCAAATGGATCTGTTTGATCTAATCGATGTTGAGATCGAGCAGCCGCCAGAAGTTTTGAACGGGATGTACTACGAGCAGGCAACCGGCTTATTCGTGTCGTTTGTATGCGGACGCAGGCATTATGAGTTCCCCGCCAAGGGCTGCGGTCTGAACCGGGAATGGCAGGAGAGAACCAAGCGATTCAGGGCGATCTAGGCCCGACAGAATACAGGAGGCGATGCCGTGGATTCCAGTGTTAATCCTCAGCCAACGGATGGTCACATCAGAATATCGCATGAAATACACCGAGAGCTGATCCGGCGGAAATTTTCTCAGCGCCAGCGTAATGTCATAGATTTTATCCTGACGCTGAGCTGGGGGTGCGGGAAGCCATCGGCGATCATTCCGGAATTGAAGGATTTTGCTGAAACAGGGATAGGTAAAAATCATATCCGTGGTGTCTTAGAAGAGCTTCTTCAAGGGAATGTCATTCTTTGGGATAAGGAGTTGAATACTTTTCAGCTGAATAAGCATTACGATCTCTGGACCATGGAGTCAGTCATCAGTGCGAATCCCAACAGGTTCAAGGAGCTAATCAATCTCAATCTGGCGAGGCCTTCAGCTAATTTACTGAAGTTTACCGTTCCCGAAAAGGGAACTGAGTTCCCGGAAGAGGAGCCGAGTTCCCCGAAAGGGGACCGAGTTCCCAAAAGAGGAACTGAGTTCCCGAAAGTGGAACCGAGTTCCCCAAAAGGGGACCGAGTTCCTGAAAAGGGAATTGAGTTCCTGAAAAGGGAACTAGCCAGTTCCCGAAAGGGGAACCGCATAGTTCCCAAAAAGGGAACCGTCACACGCAATTATTCTAGTCGTATCAAGGGTTTCAGCGTTTCTAAAGCTAGTATTAAAGCTATTAAAAGATTTAAAAGAATTAAAAGAACTACTACCACAACAATAACAACTAGAACCAGCGCGGACATGGTGAAGACGGATCAGGAGCCCTATTCTTTTCAGAACAACTTGCTGGACTACAAAAATAACTTTATCGCAGGTCGCAGGCTAACCCCTTTTGATGAAAATGACCTGGAGTCCCTATACGACACCTACGGGGGAGAGTGGCTGCATACCGCCATGAGAGCGGCCTACCGGCTCGGGTCGGATAAGCGAAACCTGGCTTATGTACAAGGCATCCTCCGGGGATATCGTGAGCGGGGTGGCATAGACAACCCGGAAACCAGGAAACCCGCAGGGCCTTCAGTTACGCAGCATGTTTCAAGGAGCTACGAAGGTTCGCGCAGCCAGGGCGGAAGAAGCAGAAAGCCGCAGATCCCAATCTCGACCGGTGATGGCGGTGGGACGATGCCTAACCCGAATGAAATGGCTGAGATGATGCGTAAGGCACAAGAGATCAAGGAAGCCAAAGCCCTGGAACGAACCGCAGTGCGTCAACGATGAAAATTTAAATACCAACAACGAATTGAAAGGACGGAACAGATGAGCACTCATGTGAAATCCCGGGAAAAGAAGAGTAGAGCCGTGCGTCCCACGCGGAAGCAAAAGGGAGTGATCAGCCTACACCGGTTGGCACCAGAGAACTGGCTGGTATTACGTGCTACTCCTGGGCAGATGGAGATTGTGCACAAAAAGAAGGGAACGACACGTTTGTTGAACTGCTAGAAAAAGCTATAGACGGAGCGAAGGTTGGAAGAGTGTGGGGCTTCCGACAGGGAGAGTCATGCATATTAATCAGAACATACGATCTCTTTTGAGATAGGAAGTGCTCAGTTTACAACTACCGAGCAGGCGGGTCAGTTACAACTATTCTGATGTGTGGGAAGGAGGGGCGGGATTATGAGTCAATTCTCCGCCAAGCCGATTCATCCTCGCGCCATGGACATGATTAACAGGGCAATCCGCCCACTGTTATCTCCAAGTAAGGGGTGCAGCATTGACCGCCTGAAAATGTGTGTGTGTCCGGATGCGGATATTGCTAAGTATGAGTCTGTCAAGACCTCTTTCGGATCACTGCGGATCACTACCAACCCGTACATCACGAAAGGTGTGGCTTATGTGGTGGAAGATCCGGGACGGGGCGAGATCGGTTTTGCCTGGGTGACTCGTCAAGGCTGAACCATTCGAGAATGAAGGAGGAGCACAATGCCAAATACACAGGGGCGCTATACCAAACAAGAAGTGCTGGAATCCGGTCTACCGTACTACATTCCGCGTTCCAAGCGCTGGGAAGGCAAGGGTTATTCTTTTGCCATCCTGCTAACCAAGACGCGTTGTCAAAAGCTTGGCGTGCCTATCTTGGGTACAGCTCATGCTGAAGCTCCATCAGCTTTTCTCTACAGCGCCAATGCTGGCGCAGGCACAGCGGATACGCAGCACCGGTATGTTGCACTGTACGACCGTACCGATGCCTACCAGGAGATTAAGGATAAGCTGCTGCCATGGGAAATGATGAGAGTCTAATCGTCAACATGTACCAAGCAAGCGAAGGGGGGGGAAGGTGATTGATCTGCCTTCATTGCGGCAATAGGTGCCAGGAAGTAGGAGAGTACGCCTTCCAGTGCATTGTCTGTAACAAGGGATTTGAACAAAGCTCTTGGGATTTCGAGTTGGAAGAGACAGAGGGCTTACCCAGGGGGGAGTGTGAGGGATTGAAGAACTTTCAGGTCACGGAGCTCAACATCTCATTGGTACCGGTGGATTGGTTATTTGCAAGGTACCAAAAGTTGAAGAAGTCAGTAAAGATAACAGCTGCGGTGGAGCAAGAACTGCTGATCATTAAGGAGCATTTGGAGAAAACGGGTAAATCTTCTGCCCGAGCTTACGATGAAGAAGTGGAACAGATTGAAATGAATATTCCTGTAGCTATCCGGCAGCAATACGTATCTATCGTAGAGTACCGCTTGAAGCAATATTATCAGGCAAATAAACGGATCAATTGGTTGAAATCACAGCTGATGCAGATGAAACCGAAAGAGCCTAAGGTCACGGCGGGTATGGAACTTACCGGAGTCAGTGGACGATCAGGAATCCCTCACTCATCAACGGAGCAAGCCGTCATGAGTATGTATGATAAAGCCGAACGGCTCCAGGATGAAATATGGGAGGTTGAGGATCAGATATATCCGATGGAAAAGGCCTTGCGTAGCCTTGATCCTGATCAACTCATGCTGATTGAAGCGAAGTATTTTTGCCGGGAGGAAGAGTTAGATGAGTACCTCATGAACAAATTCAACTGGTACCGTGCGAAGTATTATCAGGTGAAGAAAACCGCACTTATTTTACTGGCCCAGTCCCTGCGAATTATCTAGAGACCGTTCAGGACTCTAATAGATCTCAACTTCAGGACAGAAAGGATGAGTCGTATGGAATCAGATTATCCCGTATTCAATGCAGCGCACATGCTCAGATTTGTAAATGAGGATGCTTATCTCAAATGGATGTATGCCGATCTTTTGAAAAAAGGGCATGATTCTGAGACAGCATTAGAAGTCTTGTTTAACGGAAATGTATTGGAGGATACCGCCATGACTGATGAGTATGAGTTATATGCCAAAAAGGGAGATAAACACTAAGGCCACTGGAATACAAACGTCCCCTGTACGCAGGGGACAGATTTGAAGGCGAGGTGCTAGGTCTATATGTACATGCACATGTATTCTGAGAACCATCCTCGTATGGCATATCCGAGCGTCGAATCAGTAGGACCTATATATCCGAATCAACCAAAGAGTTCAGCAAACATCTAGCCAACTATGATCGAGGCTGGGAGCTCCCGGAAGATAGCGCGACTCGTGCAGTTATCACAGCAGCAGTTCGGCAATTTGATAAGGAAGTGAATTATGCAGCTGGGTCTGTTTGAACAAATGATTCTGTGTCGTGTATTAACAGAAGCAGATTATAAAGAAGTCCATTATGCACATTCAAATGATAGATGCCATGTTTTTCATACGGATATCGGTCTGGTCGCTATAGATCGGGAAACGGGTAAATTTGATTCCAAAGAATATAAACAGATGTTTCGATGAGACGGATTGATGCACGGTTTACGCAAACTGCTCACTAGCCATTTCCAAAAGAGCACGTTTTAAGGGGCAAAATATAAAAACCAACAGTTGTCTTAAACTGGAAAACTGAATTCTAGACTACTGCTGGTTTTTGGACTAACATGTCCCGATAGCTTAATGATGCTTGTATTCAAAACAGACTGAATATATCAAGTCATCTAAGGAGCCAATCCTCTGTTCTACTGAGTCTACATGATAAAACGTACATGTGTTTTCAATTTCATTTAGTTCATTAGTTGCGGAGTATAAATAGATTTTCTTTCCTGCTCCCAGAGCAATTCCTAACTCAACATGACTCCCTTTCCCAGCTGGGATCATTACAATTACTACATCTGCAGCCAAAACACCTGAAACCTCTTCCTCGCCAATTTTACGAAGTTTGGTGATAGAGTCTATGTTCGAATTTGTTGTCCAGTCGTATGTATGTTGAAAACCACGCGCTTTCAAATTCTCAGCGACTTGCCGCACGTTTTCTATATTATTGAGACTGGATGCTATGTAAAATTTCATTTCGTTTCCCCATTTCTGTTTTCTAAGCATGCCGTTATATTAGCATATATTGGAAGGGTTTTGTCTGTTAGCTTAATGTGGGCGCACTATTCTTTTACATTATTATATATAAATGTTCCCAATAGGTAATGAACAGTACGAGAGTACTGGACCGTTGACGAATATTGCGCAATGAGGGAGGGATAGCACAGTGAGAAAACCAGCCTATCGCGGCAGTCTGAAGAGAAAATAAAGTCATAGGCTGCAGCTGTGTTATTAACTGATGTTCTATGATAGTTAGGATGAAAAATTCACTTGGTCTGGACTAATAAATCTTCACCAATTAACTTCGTACCTTCATAAATAACTCCCTGGTCATAATTCGTGATATCAAAATATCCATTGTAAAAATCCCAGACATCTGAATGATTTGAATAATTAGCAATAACGTCCAATATGCGATTGAAAAAAATAGTTGCTTCAGTTTCAGTAGGATTCCCTTCAACCATCAACCTGAATTTAAGATCTTTTTTACCATCGTATGAAGATGCTGTAGTAGATACTTCATCAAGTTGCCTGAAATACTTCTCGGATTTCGCGACTGCATCATCTATGTCTATGCTTGTTTCCTGACTGCAAGAGACAGTTAAAAATAATGAAATAGATGAGAGGATGAGTAATATAATCCTTTTCAGCAATGTAAAAACCTCCAGTCTTATAACTTTTTCTCTTTACTATAAGACGAATGGATTGTAGCGAAGTTGCGTTACTTTAAAGAAGCTTTTCATCGAGAGTCATAGTGCTTATTACGCAATTTGAAGACACTGGTCGGTAGCCGCACAAAGCCAGGGGAGAATTTGAGATGATCAAGCTGAAACCGTAGAGCAGTTTTATATTTTGAAATGGCTGGAAGCAAATTTCGTAACGGAGTTGCTAGAAATCGAGCTAGTTGATACTTACACCGTGAAGATAAAAGATGCGGACAATAAAATCGCTCGTGTTAGTTACGCTGGCAAAGACAACATTATTATAACCGAGGAGTGATTGAAATGAAGATCGCTGTGTATACCGGAATTACGGGTATGGGAAAACGGTTTGAATGTTATACAACACTTGAAGAAATAGAGGGGTACGAGAACAAGGATAAGGCCAGAAAAATAATTTCAAGCCTAAAAAGAACTGGAACCAGTGTCCTTCCAATTAAGGGGAGTATTGAAGCTGTTTATTATGAAGTGGTTCCAGAATCCTAATGGACTTCTATATATAAATGAGGAGCGTGATTGGATGAACTTTAAATTACAGAAAGGACACCTGCAACGGCGACGCACTTTATTGCAGCAACTTACAGATTATAGCGATCTTATGGAGGAAGCAATAAAGAAAGAAGATTTGGAGCTCTACGAGAAAATGGAGAGAGAGTTCATACGCATAATTGAGCAATTAGAGTTCGTGGGTAAACGTTATAAATAATTTTTCATTTATGATTTTTCATTTGAGACGACCTCGGTCACCTTCTACACTAGATGAAGGAACAGTTCCAAAAAGCATGCTTTTTGAGACAGCCGAATGACTGGTCAATAGTTCGTTTCAAAAAGCCATAAAATCAGTTTTGGAACGTCTCAGTGATTCAAGGGATCATTTGAGACGTTTTTTCTATTAGGAGGGGTCTCATTGAAGATTGCATACGGGAGAGTTTTTACAAAGGAGCAAAATGTAGAGCGACAGCTTTTGAAGTTCCGGGAATTAGGGATTGAAGAGCGATTTATTTTTGTGGATAAGCAGAGTGGTAAAGATTTTGATCGTCCGGGCTATCAGGCAATGCGGCTCATGCTTTGGAAAGGTGATCTGGTTTACGTAGGTGCTCTGGATCGGCTAGGTAGAGGCTATGACGGTATCAAAACGGAGTGGCGGTATATTACGCGAGAGATCGGCACGGACATGTTTGCCTGGATAACGAAATACTCTTAAACGAGTGTGCGCAGACCAAAAACCACAGGAGAGTGGTAACCCGGCATGTCTGGGAGGAGAGCAAAGAATGGGTCCGGAACAACCGACTCAGCAAGTCGGGTAAACAGCTGTACCGCAAACGAAAAGAAACGATTGAGCGAAGCTTCGCAGATGTTAAAGAGCTCCATGAGTTTCGCTATTGCCGTTTGCGCGGGCTGCCAAACGCCAGGGGACAAGCGCTGATGACAACAACCGTGCAGAACATGAAGAAGACGGCGACCCACTGGATCGCCGTGAAAAACAGGGATAATCCCCTCTTTTTCACGTTCGCAGTTCGACATTGAAACACAAAAGAAACCCAAGTTCTTTAAATGACCTGGATTTCCCGACAATCTGAAGCAGAGCTTTTATGTCTGCCACCCGCTGCAGCGGGTGGTGGTTTGAACGCAGTTCATGAGGGGATCACGTAAATCATGACTCCGGCGCTTTGTGCTAACCGTCCTCATTAACGCATAGCTGTATCCTGTCGCCATCAAGATTCCGCGCTGCTCCATCACCATATCTTAGTAGTTCAAAGCAGCCAATCACTGCATCTCACAGAGGGCAACGTACAGACATATTGTATTGCCTGTCCTGCATGCAAGGCGGTAAATTCGGCGGAGGAGGATATGTTTCATTCGATCAGGCCCACGTAGGATTCTGCTTAATTTAGGGCTTAGTTCTTATAAAAATGGGAGTGGAATGTGAATTCTTTATGAATCTATAAAGTCGGGCTAGACCGAAATACGAATAAGGCCCCGAAATCGCTGTGCTACGTAAGTTACAGCCTGTTGCATGTGTGGTATTCTTAATTCAGAACTTGGACCGGCTCCCTCTTGATGGAAGGAGGGATGCTCATGAACTTGATCTTGCTACTTACAGCTATTATCCAATTTGCAAGAGAAGTCATAGGTTTAATGCGAGATAAACGAAAAAAGCACTAATCACCTCCACAGCAACAGTGCTTTTTTCGTAATATGTGTTTTTTGCAATCCCGGCTGAGCCGGCCAACGTTCAACTGAACAGAATCCTGATCTTTGGCGAGATTAGGGTTCTGTTTTTTGTAGTCTCATACCTGCTATTACCATATTACCGACCAGTTAGAGTTGGTAAAAGTAACGTTACTCCCTCATTATAACCGAATATAGGTATTAGTAATACCTTTTTATTATGAAAAATGGCTATTTAGGAAGCAGATTCTTGAGCTGATATTAGGGAGATACTGGAGCTCTTATTCAGCTCATGAAATCCTTCGCTTTAGTACAAGTAATGCTTAATATTAGGGTCTAGTTTGGATAGAGGTTTAAATGAGTTATGAATTTCATGAACTTCCGGTGCTAAGTTCGGTGGAGCTGGCTACATGGATTGAGGAAATATTTTTTGTGCCAGTAATTCAACATTGGAAGCTCATCAATCTGGCCACGAAAGCCTACGGTCCATGAAGACGAAAGGTAATACAGAGACCCAAGTGAATTATAATTTATAGGATCAAGTCATCTCCGAGGAGAAAATCGTCAGTGGCGCGTTTGTAGAACAAGCAAACTTTGTCCGTGGTGACCGGTTGCTGGTGAAGAAGAACAAGAAGGCATCCAAAAACTCATCGGCACATCGTACTAGATCCTTTATTTCATTGAAGTGACTGGAGTCAATCTTGTTAAGAATCTCGCTTTATGGGTCTATAATTTGTTCATGAGTCTTAAGAGGCAATTTCTTTAAGTAGAATGAACTAGGAATAGAACGCTTGTTTGGAAGGAGTTGGGTGAAAAAACTCGAATTGTGTATTTATGGAGCATAGCTTTTGGTGTGTTTTCATATATTCATTCTAGTATAAACTTTTTGAACAGGTTCTTAATAGAAGAATATATCATAAAGACTATATTTATATCGATTTCGAGGTGATTTTGTGGATAGTAGAAAACTGATGACAGCAATACAAAGAATTTCCCATGATAATACAAGTTATATGAATCCAACACAAGCAGCAAATCAAGCTGATTCTATAGCTGCTTTATCGGTAGATCTTTATACAGATTCAAATAGATTTATATATGAGCTTCTACAAAATGCTGATGACTCATCTAGCGACACTGAAGGGGTTAAAGTTTGGATAAAAGTATTTAATGATGAATTGGTAGTAGCACATTCGGGTAAAAAGTTTGATGAACAAGATATTCGCGGTATTTGTAATATTAACAACGGGACAAAAAAATCTGACTTAAAAAAGACTGGATATAAGGGGATTGGATTTAAATCAGTATTTGGTCAATCAAATAATGTTTTAATATATACTAACGGCGATTTTTTTAGGTTCGATAGTTCTTATGATTTTGAATGGAAATGGGAAATGACCCGGGATGAGTGGGAAAGGGAGAATAATAGAAATTTTCAATATCCTTGGCAAATAATCCCTATATACACAGAAGTTGTGGAGGTTAGAGCAGAGATAAGAAATTTTATTTCTGAAATTGGTGCGGGTGTTGCAACAGTACTTAAAATAAACCATATAGATGAAACAAGACATGCAATTAAAAACTTATCTCAAAATATCAATATGTTCATATTTTTAAAAAATATCACAGAAATTCATTTTGAAGATAAAGTTATTACAATTGATAGGAGTCGCATAAATAGAATAGTTTTAAATAGAGGAGAAGATTCCCAAAAAGAATGGCTGGTAAATAATATAAATTTAGATGTATCAGATGAGTTGAGAAAGACTCTTGCAGGAGAACGGCATATCCCTCCAAAATTATTAGATACCAACTTTATTGAGATGACTTTTGCAGCACAAATTGATAATACTGGCATAGTTGCTTTAGAAAAAAAGGATAGAGTATTATATTCATATTTACCTACTGGTGAAACAAAATATGAATTTCCAGTGTTAGTAAACTCGAATTTTCTTATATCGGCTAACAGAGAAAGTGTTCACAAAGATTCAAAGTGGAACCAGTGGTTGTTTGAATGCATTTCTTATGAAATTTTCAAATGGATATCTAAGCTAGTGACCTCTGATATTTCATTTGAGGCATATAAATTGATACCAGATGACTGCTTATATGGTGATGATTTGGCGAAATCATATAATAAGGGAATTAAAAAAGCAAAAGAGGACATTGCTTTCATTTTATCTCGTAACAATACAATCATTAAGATTAGCGATGCCTTGATAGATTTTACAAACCTATCAGAAAAGGACTTTATTGGTGAAGAGCCTATTAAAAAATTTATTGTAAAACAAAATTCCAATGCTTCTAATAAATTTTATGCTAAGAAATGCGAATTTTGGGGTTTGTTAAAAAAACATAATGTTTCATGCTTCGAATGGAAGGATTTTGGGGCTTTTTTGAGATCTGTATATTTTAAAGAGACACATTCCATTCAAAAAAATATTGAGTTAATAAAATTCTTGAACTTGTGTTGTAATTCGGAAAAATTTAGAAATGTTACCGATGAATTTGTAAGTAATCTTCCTTTCATTTGGGATCATAAAAATCAAATTAACTATCCCAAACAAGTTTGTTATCCAGCAGCCAGTGATGACAATTGGGATAATGTGGATAATGAATTATCATTTGTGCATAAAGATATACTGGAGTGGTTGTTACGTAATTTGGAAATAAAAAACTGGTTAGAAAGCCTTGGAGTAAAAGAAAAAACTGATATAACCTACATAACGCAAAAAATCTTACCTTATGCAAGTACCTATGTGAATAAAGGCAACGCAATATCTGAAATTCAAAAATTATTCTCATTATATAGAAAAGGTGATCTTCAAGAAAACCTTCTTCATCAATTATCAGAGATAAACCTTATGACTACAAAAAATACATTGGTACAAGCCTCTAAATGCTATTTATCTGATTTTTATAATCCAAGATTAAAAATCGAAAAAATACTTAGAGAAGATATATTTGTTAGTGAAAAATATTGTATAAATACACATGATAAAGATGAATGGAGACGTTTTTTTAAGATACTAGGAGTAAATTATGGTGTAAATAACATACATTATAGTAAGAGAACCAATAAATCTTTATTGGTGAATACAGGGCTAAATTCAGATTATTTTTTAACATCTGATATGGTGTTTAAACCATATATGAGTTCATTTAGGGCGGATGAGTTTATAGATATTTATACTTTATCACTGATTAATCATGCTTTAGGAAACTATAAGTTCTCTAATATGTTTTGGCGTGATTATATTGAAAACAATCAGCCTAATGAAATTGGGGTTGGTGCAACTGCATATTGGGGCAATGATGGGATGGCTGGGCGTACCAGTGGTAATATAGTTGGTAATTATATACCATGGTTAATAAAGAACATGGATTGTATCCCAACACTTTCAGGACAAACACTAGTTTCTTCATCTGTATTTTTAAACACAGATGAAATTAAGGTTGTCGCAGGAAAATATCTACCTGTATTTAGCGGTCCGGAATTATCACAAGAATGGAAAGCCTTTTTCAACTTTAAAACTCAACTCGAACTTGAAGATTATTTGAATATACTCGCACAAATTTCATTGAAAAATCAATATGATGATAATAATATAACAAGCGAAAACTATGAAAGAATACAATTAATATATTCAATTTTTT
The DNA here is from genome assembly GCF_058313675.1 of Paenibacillus sp. fava2. Lineage (NCBI taxonomy): Bacteria > Bacillati > Bacillota > Bacilli > Caryophanales > Paenibacillaceae > Paenibacillus > Paenibacillus sp. fava2. Next base: position 2,486,192 of record NZ_CM177755.1, read on the forward strand.
TGGATAACTCTACTAATTGGAGTTTAGATAACATTGAAATAATTAAGAGTTGGTCAAATGAAAACTCTCTACTAAATAGTAAAGATTCATTTACGGAATGTAACGCTTTGCATTGTTTTTTAGATGGGAACGAATCCATTTTTCAGGGACAATATGATTTTATAAAATTGAATGCAAAGAATAAAAGTCATCCGAATCTCAAAAAAATGTTAGCTTATTTCCAAGTGAAATTATTAAGTCAAAATCAGTTTGATTTAGTATGTGATATTGAAGAGGAATGTGAAGAATTAAAAATAAAGTTGAATAACATTGCTCCATACTTGAAAATATGGATAGAACATGATGAAAATGATGATAGTATTGAAGAAAAATTATTGCAAATGCAAGATAAAATTAATGTTTTAGAAATTTATCAATCAGGAGAACTCAAAATAGCATATGATGAAATGAACTTTGTGAAAAATGTTAATTTACATTTTGATAATGATATACTTTATGTAACTAACCCATGGAATTCAAATAGTGTTCTATTAAGATTGGCGGAAGTTCTTAGCACCTTTTTTGGTTTAGAAGGATATAGTAACAAACTTGATTTTCTATTACGGGCCGAAAATATTGAAATTCGAAAATATTTTTCCCAAGAAGATATTGCAATTCCAGAAGAGTATTTAATAGTAGATGCCGATACAACTACCTCATTACAACATGATGATGCCCTAAAAAAGAATTTAGGCGAAGACTTTTTTGAGGATTCATCTACTGATCAGAATAAGAAAATGTACATAAAATCGCTTATTCCAAGAGCGGTAGATAATGTAGTTAAACATCTTAGTACATTATCTGAATATGACTGTACATCTGCATATGTGATTTCAGAAAGTATTATAGGTGGCATAACTAAAAATGGAAATGATATAAAAGTGGTTGCTAGGCCATCAGATAATGATAAAATTCGAATTTTTTATGATTCCGAATTTGATGTCCTTGAATATGTAGATGCAGAACTTTGGTATGAGGATGGAGTTACACCCCCTAAGCAATTTACACTTGGCCAGCTTCTAAAAATGAAAAAAATTAATAAAATACCAATTAAAAAAATTGATATTAAAGATATTGAAGTAAACAACCCTAAATCTGAAATTTTAGATTTTGATGCAGTGCCATTTTCACCTGAAAAAACAGCTCAGATAATCTCATCGTTTGCTAACACTAAAGGAGGCACTATTCTATTTGGTATAAAAGAATTATCCCCTACAGAAAATGAAATTGTTGGATTAAGTACAGACTTTAATGTGGTTGATATAGCAAACAAAGCAATCTCCATGCTTAATCCTATTCCTATTGTAAGTTTTGATTGGCTTAAAAGAGGTTCAGAATTAGTCTTTGTTATTGAAACAGAAAAGGCAAATGAGAATATACTTTTAAATAATCAAAAATATATTAGAGAATCAAATAAAACTAAGCTAGAATCAATTAATTCTAAGATAAGCCATACCATAAATAATCCGAAAATTGAAAGAACGTTTGCAATTATTATAGCAATTGAGAACTATGCAGTAAGAACAGATAATCAAGTAGATAATGTAAAGTTTGCCATTAAAGATGCTTCACGGTTTAAGGAAATGCTAGTATCCTCAATGGGTATAAGTGAAGAAAATATTTATGAATGGAAAAATGAAGAAGCTTTAAAAAGTAACCTTGATTACGAGCTTAAAAGTTTGTTTTATAGTTTAACTGAAAACGATAGGTTGATTTTTTATTATGTAGGGCATGGCTTTCATGATGGTGTGACAAATTATTTGTCAACATATGATATACATCCATTTAATATAGCTGAAACAGCAATCTCTTTACGTAAAATACTTTTAGATCCTTTGCAACAATCTAGTTGTAAAAATGCATTTATTTTTATAGATGCATGTGCTAAAAGTTTTGATAATAAAAATGAAAGAAGTCATATTGCCAATATTAATGAAGATGAGTTTAAAATTATTTCAAGTAAGTTTGAGAGCTATTCAATATTTCTATCGTGTAATCCTGGACAAAGTTCATATTCTTGTGATGAATTAAAAAATGGAATATGGACTTATTTTTTAACTAAAGCGATAACTGAATCGGTAGATGAAGTAATTCTTAACAATCAATATATTACAGATAGAAAGCTGGGAGATTACTTGTCTCTTAATGTATCCCAATATGCTAAAAACAAACATGATTGGAATCAAAACCCCAAAACAATTCTTGATTCAAGCTATGAAAATGTTTTAGCTAGTGTCAATTAAAGTTCGCAAAAAGCATCAACATCTCAAAGGTTTATGTAGCAAGTATATTTTTTTCTTGAATTTCTTGAAAAATCTTTGGGGGGAATTGTTGGCGCTCACTTTCGTTGACGGAAGCGAGCGCCGAGTAGTATGAACGTTTCGCAAGTTAGACTGCTATAAGATAGTTTTGGTCCCCAAGTACTAAAGAATTTTGAAAAGAACTATCTGCTACGCAAAATTTTGTCGATGGCAGTGTGGCAGAGGGTGTGGTTAAATTCTCTCCGAGTTCTCTCAAACGTCCTATTTTTTGTGCTTTTTGATGATTTACGGTGACACCTTATGGCGCTAGGAAAGTAGGCCTGAAACTCAGAAATCCCTTGATTCTCCAGGGGTTTCTCGGGATTTTCATTCCTCTGAATGGACAAGATTTCCACCCCGTTCCCTTTAGCGGCGATTCAGGTCGCACATGAACTTTCTTTTTTAAAGATTTGGCAGAAATCCGTTATAGCTTGCTATAGCGGTTTTTTGCTGTCCAGCGTACCCAGCTAAGCACGCATTTTCTAACCGGTGAATGCTGGTCACGTGAGGGGCCAAGCCCCCGTGTAGCTAGGATACTTGCGTATGGCGAAATCTGTGCGTAAAGCGTATCAACGAAAGTACCTGTCAGAGACAGGGAGAGCGACACTCCAGGCCGTAACATGAAGTGAATCCTGCCGCGTCGTCAAAAAGGCCTCGCAAGAGGGAAGAGAGGAAGCCGAGTCTCGTAGACATGGATGAAGGCCAAGGAAGCTGTGTTGAACTTGGAGCGACAGCGAGGAATCCTCCGGGCGTATGGGGGATTGGCCATGGTATGAAAGAGGATACATTGAACTGTAGAGACCATCTCCTGCACGCTTTATTTTTTTGAACCCGTAAAGAGGCGCTCTATAAGCTCGAAAGGTGAGGTGTTATTACAAATCTATCCAGTCGAAAGATTGTGAAGGCGAGCGGTTATTCTAATAATGAATAGTGTTCATTGATGGATTAAGTTGTCCTCATTTTGCTATACAACCCATACTTTTTTAGAACATTCTTCGCACGTTCGGCTTGCCTCCATGAGCTATGATCATACAGTAGACATATTGCTCAGAGGAGGTAGGACATCATTGCATATTGTACTTGTTGGCATAAAGCCAGAAATCAGTGATCCCCATTTTAAATTTCATGTATGTGGTACGTTTGAAGAGGTCAAAGAAAGCTCCTTGATCCTCATGCCAGAATACGTCCTGATCCACGAGGATCAGGCCCGTAGCCTCTTACCCTTAGCGGAAGAGATCCCCGTGAAGTTTGTTGTGATTAGTGAGGCAACCAGCCTATCATCAACAGCGGTAAGAAGTTGGACCGCATTGGGCGCTTCGGACGTATGGCTGAACGGGAGCTGGCAAGAGAAGCTGCTCGAAGCCCATCATTTGGTGGAGGTGAAGCCGCAGCTAACCGAAATGCCTGAAATGAACTTCAGTCGAACAGGGGAAAGGATCGTTATCGCTGTAGGCAGTGTGTATGAAGGGGCTGGCAGCACGCATACCGCGCTGCTCATCGCCCACTATTTAGCCCGGTATGCAAAAACCAAAGTAGCGGTGTGGGAAGGTGGGAATCATCCGTGTTTCTCTTTCCTGGAATACGTTAAGGAAGGCGATTTCTCGAATCATCCCCGTTATGAATTGAATAATGTGGCTCTCTATAAGGCTGAGGTATCCGAGTACTGGATCGGATCGCTGATGAGCGACTACCGCTATACGGTTCTGGATCTAGGGGGTTTACAGAACAGCAAGCAGGCTGACCTATTTGTACAAGCCAGCGTTCCTGTACTGGTGGGTTCCGGCAGTGAATGGCGGGTGAAGGAACTGATCTCCTTCTGCAGGGAGCATAGCCGAGTGCCGCAGGAATACTGGCGCATTGCTTTGCCATTGGCAAACGAACCGAATCGGGAGATGGTGGCGGGATGCTTAAGCGGCAGGCCCGTATTTGCGGTTCCGAATCATCCAGATCCTTTTCATTCCCAGGCGGATACCGATGAATTACTTGAAGGCCTCCTATCTCCGATTTTGCAAAAACAGAAAAAGCGGGGACTTGGCCGTTTTTTCTAACAGAAGGTACAATTCAATCATTGCAAAGACCTGAACTGCTTCAAGCATTGAAGCGGTATTTTGTGCTGTCCGGAAAGGGGGTGAAATTCTAAGTGAATCGACAAGGACATATAGGGATGGCGATTCTGGCAGGTTCGGCAGTGCTCTATTTTACGCCAGCCCTGCCTATCGTACCTGCTGCCTCATTGATTGCCGCTGCGGGGATCGGCGGGCTGCTGCCGGATCTGGACCATAAAACCAGCACAGTCAGTAATAAGCTCCAGTTCTCGACAAATACACGAAAGAAATTGAAAGGATTGTCCGTTCTATCGCTGGGGATGGGAATCTTGTGGTTTGTCCTGCAGCAACCAATGCCCTGGCTATGGGCAGCAGCAGGCCTAATCTTTGCCTTAGCCTCTCGACTACGCATGCTCCTCCTAAGTGGACTTGGACTGTTGCTGCTTGCTGGATATGAACTATATAGCCTCCACTGGCTTACCCTGCTTGCTGGCGTTGCCTTGCTGGTAATGCCTTTCGTTAAACATCGCGGGATCATTCATAGTCCGGAGTTCGCCGGTGCCTTGAGCCTTGGAGTAGTCTCTTTTACCGCGACACAGCCGGTTCTGTTCCAGGCGCTCGGTTTTGGCTTGATGACGGGCTGGTGGTCGCATTTAGTGGGGGATGCTGTAACGGTGGAAGGCATTCGTTCCGTACTTCTCCCACGGCTTAAGGTGGCGTTGAATCTGCTGCGAAATGGCGGGGCTGCCGAGCGGTGGATTGCAAGAAGCTGCTGGCTCTGCAGTATCGTAATTTGGCTGATGACATTCTATTGAAAACAGAAGGGAAGAGAAAAATGAAAATCAAAAAGACCGGGACCCTCATCATGATGGTCCTGTTTAGCATGTTCATGTTACCTATGCTGGCCTATGCCGACGATGATAATCCGATCACCAAGATCAAGGAGAAAATGAAGTTTAACTGGAAGGTGCTAGACGGCCTGGATTTTGTATTTACCCCGATTGGCCTCGTGATCTCTTTACTGACAATAGCTACACTGGTGTTTGTGGTCGTCCGGGTGATCATCAAGCTGGTCAAGATCAGTACCGGGAAAGGCACTATCAAGGATAAATGGTTCTGGATTGAAGCAGGCCTCATTGTATTTATCGTGTTCCTGTTCATCAGTGGAGCCTTCTTCAGCTTCCTGGAAAATATCTATAACTGGACATCCACACAGGATCTTGGAGGTGAAAAGTCAGCGTTGTGGACCCAGCCGGACTTTCGCAAGTTAAGGGGCTAGTACAGGTATGGACAACGATTATATCTCAAAAATGAAAAAAATGTATACCGTTGATCCAGGGGTAGTGGATGATTTGAACTGGTTCTTAGTCCTGGCAGGTGCCGCAGGGACAATACTGTGTGTGCTCGCTTTAGCGTACTGGCTGATTTGTTTTTTTGCGTTCCTGTTATCCGCCAGCCGTGGGGTAAAAAGCCTGAAAGATACAAAATTCTGGAAGCGGATGGCGGTAGCGCTGGGGCTGATTCTGTTATTCATGACCGGCTCGGTATTTACCCTGCTGTCACAGTTTTATGATTATATGGCGATATGGGGGTGGGGAGGTTGAGACAACGAATTCGGGTGGTGACCGTTCTGCTGCTACTGTTGCTAGGTTTCACAAACAATCCTCTGACCGTAACAGTACAGGCTTCCCCCAGCAGGATCGTAACTTCAAAACAAGCGGATGTGAAGATGGCCTCTGCATTGCCAACACCAACCACTGTGCCGACCAGTACAGAGGTGCCTGCTGAACGGGAAACGAGCTGGTACATTCCCGGCTGGGTAGACGATATGATTCAAAAAGTTGATGACATGATCCAGTCTTTCAAGGATCTAATGTCCGGCAAGCTGATCAAGGATGCGATTGAAGGACTCATCGTCCTGCTGGTGGATGAGCTCATGTCCCCACTCTATGATGCCTTTGCCAAAAGCTACTTGTTCACGCCGCAAATTGCAGAAATCGCTATGGTGCAGTCAGGTTGGTCACTCTTTATGATCATTGGCCTGGTGCTGCTCTTTATCGGGATCTCGTGGTTAACCTTTAAAATCATTCAAGGCAAAAAGGATCTGGGCAGTTTGCTCAAGGTCTTTTTAGTGTGCTTTGTCGCCACGTATTTCTCGCTCACCGCGCTAAATATCGCCAATGTCGGTATCAACTGGATCGCCAGCAAGATGTTTGAGGGGATTATTGGAACCAGCGGCATTGCCTATGAAGGCTTAGAGGGGCAGCAGATTCTGAAAGCGATGATTGTCGGTGCTGATGGAATTACAGATGCCGCGTATGCTGCCCAAACTCTCGGTGAACTGACCGTGTCTACTAGCGGCGGGATTTTTAATCTGCTCAGTTATTTGCTACTGGTCGTATTGCCACTATATGTGGTTGCCGTACTCAAGACCCTGGTACTCATCTTTATGACTATCATGGTCAATCTGTGGATTACGCAATCAGCCTATACCGGAAAAATGGAGACGCTGCTGGGGTTTGCCAATCTGTATCTGCGGACGCTACTCGTTGGCCTGATCTGTGGTTTGCATTGGGCGATATTTGTGAAAATGCAGACGGACTACGGCGAGGGAGAAGGATTTTGTGCTGCTATAGGTATACCACCCATCATTTTTGCGATTCTCAGTGCGCTGGCGTTACTCGTGTTCTTCTTCTTTTTATGGCTGAAGCCCCTGATGAGAGCTGTGCAGCATCCATTGACACTAAATGGAGCACAGGTGCTCGATTCCATGGGGAAATGGGGAGAACGAACGTCATCGTCTCTGGATTCCATGGGCAAGCGGATGGGCTCGGAAGGTGTGCAGAAGAAGGCACTGAGCATGCAGGAAGCCAGCAAACGGATGCAACAAGCAGCAGATCGTATGCGTACCCAGCGCAGTGTAGGCAAAGACAAGCTGGTCTCAACACTTAGTGGCGGGCTGTCCGAATCGATGCAGGGTATCGCATACCATGAGCCGGAAGAATGGCTTCAAGAGGGCGGTCAGATCCATGTGGATGCTCCGCATGAGCTGGCGCTGGGAGAGTCGGAAATCAAATCCTCGGCGCTGTATATTTCAGAAGTACTGGGAGACGAAGGGTTCCGGAGTGTATCTTTGCTGAAGGCTCCTGCGGCCCAGCGTAAACAACTGACCAAGAAGCTTAGTACCCTGAGGAAAGAGTACCAGGAAGATGTCCAGTGGGATGAGCGTACCGGTAAATTGATTCTGGCCGGGCCGACCCTCGATATGCTGCCCCAGCTGGAGCAGGAAGGATTCGATATCTCTGCTGTACGTGAGGGCATGTACAAGGATGGAGCCTTTGTGGATCTGAATAGTACACCGAAGATTTCACTGCTGACTGAATCCTCGGAAGCGGAGCACGCGGCAGAACAGATCAAAGAAGCCTTACCCCTCTACACACAGGCGAAGCTGCCCCAAGGCAAAGCATCTTCGGCTTACCATGCGCTGCAGGAACGGGCCGATGAATACCCATGGGTGAAGGAGCTGCTGCTGGAGCAGGGCGTGTTATGGTTGCCGGATGATCACCTGGAAGAGGCTACTGAAGTGCTGGAGGGAATGCTCACCCAAACGACCCGGAAGATCCGGGTGAACTTCCCGCGTCACTCCCGATTTGCGGCCAGTATGATCGCCGATTGGGAGCGTACCGGTACATCGGAGGCGCTGGTGGAAGTGCTGGAGCTGGCTAAAGATGAATCGCATGCCTTTATTCCCGAAGAACATTTTAGTGAATTCCAAAAGGCGTATGACAGCTACCGAAAAGGCCGGATTCCCTACTGGCGTGCGAAAGATGGCGCAGTCTATGTCATTAAAGACCGCGTGCCGGTCAACTATGGACAACCGCCGCTGGATGGTCTGGATATGGGCAGCTTTGAACAGTTGCAGAAGGAAATGCTCCATCGGCATGAACAGCAGCGGACCAAGGTAACTCAGTAGGCGAGCACGGCGAAAGCACAAGATGCTGAAAAAACGAAAGGTAAAGGGCAGGTGAAGTAAATGAATCAGGAACAGCAGGAACGGGAAGAGGAGCTGCTGCGTGCAAGCTTTATGGGCGATATCCGTGAGGATGTAGAGTTTCTAGGATTGTCGCTAAGAGATATTGGCTGGATCGTAGGAACCACGCTCATGATCGGGGGCTTCCCCTTTTTGCTTCCGTTCCCGGTGTTGTTCAAAATGACCTGGATTGTAGCCATCTTCATGAGTAGCACTTTGGGGCAATGGCTCAAGTGGCCGTATCGTCTGAAGCGCTACATACATGATGCACAGCAAAAGAAGGAAGGAGCCGGGGAAGACCTCGGTTCCTTTCTTGGCGTAGAGGAAGATGGCTGGCTCTACCGCAGCGGGAAAACCTTGCATGTGGTGTCTTCGTTATCGGCATTCCCGTGGAAAACAGCGGTGTATGCGCAGAAACGGACGCGGATTGGCGGCTTTGAACAGTTTCTTCGTGCCATGGTGCAGGAAGGCTTCTCGGCACAAATCTCAGCGGAGCAGATCCCGGATGTTCGCCTGGAGCTGTGGAATCAGAAACGAAACCATCCGGCGAAGAGTCCAGGTATCCAAGCGATGAAGTTGAACCGCATCGAGATGTGGGAGCGGCTGGCCAGAGAGGGAAAAACGCTGCGCAGTGAATATACACTGACCCTCACGACCTCGGAATCGAAAATCAAGATCAGGGAACGGGCAGATGAACCATCAGATCTAAATCCGGAAGCGCTGAAACGTTTCCGCCTGCTGAGTGAGCTGCAGGAGAAAAAGGATCGCGTGCTCCACACACTTACTTCGCATGGTGGGCATAGCACATCGTTATTATCCGGATTTTCACTGCCGGAGATTGTGGGGCGTTGGTGGGACCGGACCGCATGGGAGGCTTGGAAGATGAATGGAGACTCATGGGCTGAACCCGGTCCATATGAAGTGTCCGAAGACTCGGACCCACTAAATGAGCAGGAGGGATTAGAACTGCAAGGCGAAGAACGAGATGAAAGGCGTTCGCTGTTCAGTCCATCGCTAGTCAAGTTCATTCAGGACGGTCCTCCGGTGGAAGACCACGCTGAGAATGAAGTCATGCAAGACATTCAGAAGGAAAAGATCCCCACACCATTGCTGATCGAGGATGTGGTCCGCGAGTCATCATGGAGAAGCGCATTGCAGCTCGGGAAATGGCCTATAGCACGATGGATGCAAAGCGGTAAACATGGGATTTCCTTTCTTAGAACAACCGGGAGTACAAGGTTTCTCCCTTGGTTTGGCAGGTGGATACAGAATTGCCGTGTGGACTGGCAGAAGGTTAGAGTCCGAAAGGTTAAACTTCCAGCAGCCAAGCTAGAGTACACGCCGGATAAGCTAACGGAAGAAGGGATTCTACCGCCAAAGCTTCCAACATACGGAGCCAATCAGCTTCAAGGGATTATATTACTGACCTCACCCATACCCAGCGGCAAGTCTTTTCTGGCTGCGAATCTTGGGGTGGCGGCAAGTCTATCCGGTACTACCGTGAGCATCGTAGATCTATCGCCGGATCAGGGGGCCCGTACGGTGCTGAATCCGCTGCAGCAACCTTCGGAACTGGACGCCTGGAATGGCTGGTCCGGGAAAGCAGCTGACTGGATGCTATTTACCCCTACACGTTATACCACCTTGCAGGAAGTGGAGCAGCTGCTTCAGCACCGGGCGGCGGAAGATAGACTCGTTATTGCTGAAATCCCCTGGAACTATCCTGAACGGGAGACGCTGCTGCAGCGATATCGTTCCATTGCAGTGCTCGATTGTGATTACCACCATTGGCTGCGTTTCGTTGAAGCAGCCCCGCGCTGGGAAGGGGAGTTCTGGCTGAATCAGAGTACTCCAGACATGGCTCCCCGGATGGACACTCTGCTCAAGGAGCAGTATCAGCAGGCGTATACAGCGGTTTATCCGTATTTTCCATCAGCGGCCTACAGCTTGTATCAGGGCCGGCCTCTGGCACTTGATCCCGACAAACGCAGCTTACTGAACGTACACATAAATAGAGAGGAGACCACCCATGAGCCTGCTCAAACATACGAAGCGGTTAGTTAAACAGTGGAAGAAGCAGCCCCGGCAACTGGTGGTGAACATGGTGGACGGTAAGGATGGGAAGACTGGCCATTATGTGCGGGTGTTCATGGTCCAGGAGTATCCGCCGGAGATTATCGCCGGATATCTGGATCAGCTGGATGGCATCGTGACTCATGCCGGGGCCACCTTGCGTAAGACGATCCGGTATGCGCAAAGCGATATTAAATTCAACACCCGAATGAAGTACAAGCTGAACCGGCTAACGGCCAGTATTAATGATCAGAGTGAAACCGATCCGGCGCGGAATGCAGAGATTGCTGCGAAAGAGACCATCTTGGCCTTACGAGATTCTACGTTATCCAGTGATCACAAGCTGGTCGAAGTGCAGACCTTCTTAACAATATCCGCGCCGAAGCTTCATCAGATTGAGGCGGCAGAGGCGGGGATGAAGCTGTGGTTCGATAACATGTCCGGGAAGCTTAACGAACTGAAGCGTGAGCAGCAAGAGGCGATGCGGCAAACAACCCCGGCCTTTGACCCCTACAGTGATCACAGTGAATTTTTCAACAAGACCCATTATGGGCGGGTCACGACAGATTCTGTCGCTGCACGCACCTACCCCATGACCCGAGGCTCGTTCTCGGATAGCGAAGGACTCTATTTTGGTCGCCGGACCGAGGACGGCGGCTTTTGTTTTGTCAATTTGTGTGATCCGGATGATCCCCGGGCGCAGAACGTGACTGTATTTGGCAAGACCGGCGAAGGGAAAAGTTACTTTCTGAAGGCGCTGGTGGTCTCCTTGCTGGAAGAGGGGGTGCATGTATTTGTCTTTGACCTGGACGGTGAATGGAGGAAGCTCTGTGAGTATGTGGGCGGTGTCTATATTGACCACACCACCGAAGAAGGGCGCTATTTTGAACCGCTGACTATTATGCCAGCCATCACCGAGATCGATGAGGAATGTGCACAGTATAACCGCGCTCGGTACAAAATGGCCGAGAAAAGTGGCGTGCGCACCTTCTCGCTGCTCGGTGAGAATTTAACCCGTCCGGAAATCTTTGAAGTAGGCGAAGCCATTCGCAAAGTCTACCGTGCGGCAGGGATTGAGAAGAAGCAGCCGGAAACGTGGAATGCACCTACCGGACCGAAGCCGACGATTCATGCGGTATTTCGTGAAATCGAAGAGGCGGCTCACAGCAATGCCGATGCCAAAAGCCTGTATGACAAAATCAAGATCTACTTCATCGGGATTTACGATGATATTTTCCAAATCGAAGAGGCCTCCAGTTTTGATCACAAAGCGCCTCTGGTTGTCTACCGGGTCGGCTCCGGTGAAGAGGATGAGTCCAAGAAGGATGAATCGGCCAAGCAAGCACAGATCAAGATGTCGATGGCTTTTGAACAGGTCAATGCTAACATTCATCTGCTCAAAATTGCCGGTGCCGACTTTTCTGCCGTACTGGTGGATGAAGGTCAGCGGCAGCTGCAAAATCCTGAGCTGCGCAGTTATGTCTTCACCTGGTACACGGCTATTCGCAAGCAGAACGGTATGATGATCCTGGCTGGCAACTCCCCGGCCATTATGCTGGATACCGCAGCTGGCGTGGGCATGTGGGAGAACACCAGCGTGCGCGTGTACTTTTACATGGAGCAATCAGCGGTACGTTTACTTTCCTCTCACGCGGATCTGCCACCTGAAATTCAGGAGCTCATTACTCAGAATGAAGGCACGCAGCGCTACATTTTGGAGAACCACAAACGCTACGATGAACTGATTATGCATGTCCCTCCGGAAGAACATGTCCTGTACAAAACGCGAGGACTGAAAACCGCTGGTTAGAGGAGGAGGAGAAGTGGAAGTTGTTAAAAAGGCCAAAGAGATGAAGAAAATCATCGGGCTGATTTCGGCGCTGAGCTCTCCCGGAATAGGTTTAGTACTGATTTTTGTTGGATTGGCAGCAATGATCATGTTGTTTGTCTTCTTGCCGTTCATGATTTTTTCGGATACCGACAGTTATAAGCCACAAACAACAGGCCAGTATGCCTGGATGGCTCCCGTGCAGCTGGACGTGGACGGAACGGCTTACATCTGGCCGGTGCCGACCATAGACCGGGTCTCATCCCCATTTGCACTGCGTGATCTGTTTGGCACCACCCGAATGCACAAGGGAATTGATATTGCGAATGGTGAAGCGAATACTGAGCTACAGGCGGTCTATTCCATGGCTGCAGGAACAGTGACGCTGGCTGGAGCTGCCAGTGGTTATGGTCAAGCGATTATGATCGATCATGGTAATGGGCTGGTGACCACTTACGGACATTTATCTGTTCAGATGAACGTAACGGTGGGGGATGTGGTGAGCAAAGGGCAGTTGATTGGAACCATTGGGGAGGGCATTGTCGGGCGTTCTACCGGACCCCATTTACATTTTCAAGTGGAACTGAACGGGGTGCCTGTTGATCCATTGGAGTATGTCTTTGCTCCAGGTACGGAGCTGCCTACTTTGCCAAGAGAGCTGGGATACCAGTCTTTAAATATTGAGTATGTGCTGCAGTTTCTGGAGAAACGGAAATCAGCGCTGGCAGATCGCAGCCTGCTGCAGATGATCGATGACGCAGGGCGAAGCAAAAATGTCTCTCCCTATCTGCTGATTGCCATTACCGGTCAAGAGCAGTCTTTTGTGCCGAGAAACAATAACCATGCCTCGGAGATTATCCGCAACCCTTGGAATGTATTTGGCTGCTGGTGCAAGGGGAAAGGTGCGCAGCTCTCGACCGGAGAGTCCGCGCAGATTGCGGCGAACACGATCGTTAAGCTGTCTCAGGATCTTCCTGCCGGAAGAGATCCGATCCAGTGGTTGTCGGCTAAAGATAATCCGCGTGGTTACTATGCTGCAGATAACGGATGGTGGATCGGGGTATCCAAGTACTTCAAATTGTTAGTAGCGGGGAGTGGTTGAAATGAATTTAACAGTTGTCATTATCGCCATATTGCTATGGGTGTTTTACAAGAAAGGCAGCAATGGTTTGCCGACCTGGCTCGTCAAAGCGTTGGGTGTATTTTTGGTGATTATGCTGCTGCGCAATTTGAATGAAGCCTATCACTTTGTGTTCGACGAGTCGGATGCGTGGTGGCCTCTCGTGAAAGAGAATGCGGCGCGGTTTAATCAGCAGCTGAGAGATCTAATCCAATCTATGATGAAAGGAAGTTGAGGCCATAGTGAGCACTCCAGATCCACCGCCAAAGGAATCTTTTGGACAATTCGTGAATCGCCTGACCGTCATGGCTGCGATGGGGAGTGTAATCGTATTGTTTCTGGAGCCAGCGCCAGAACTCAGCCAATTGGCACAATTAGTACTCCGGTATGCAGTAACGCTGTGGCTATGCATTGTGGGTGTACCTCATATTGCACGAGTGGCTTGGAAGCATCGGGAACGCATGTGGCCATGGCTTATCCAGTTGCGGCAAAAGATTCGAAACCGAGTATGGAGACCGGGGCCATCGCCAGCAGACAGTTCGCAGAGTAAGCTGCCGAATACCGGGGGTGTGGAAACTATGTGTTCCGCACCTGAGCGGAGAGAAACTAATCATAGGCCAGTTGTGCTTGCAAGCGAACAGAGTGTTCAATCGGGACCCTATGCGCTTTTTCCACCGAACCCTCGGCCGTTTTCCTCTTCTACATTATCGGCAGAACAGGCATCGGAGCTCATCTTCAATACGGTCCAGTTGGCGGGACTGAAAATGGAGGAATCGCCAGAAATTCTTTCTATTGATGCCGGGCCAACGCTACAAACCATTTCTTTTCGATTACCGGCACGGCTACAGCTCAGTGATCTGGTCAAGAAGAGAGATGATCTGGCGAACCATATCGGGCATGACCGGAGTTTTGCGGTGACTTCATCCCCGTTTTCAAGTGCAGCAGCCTTTATATTGCCTCATACCGAACGGGCATTTGTATATATGAGTGATATGGCCCAGGACCTGAAGGTGTTTGCTCAAACAGCTCAGCTGCCTATGGTGTTTGGGAAAGATATGGAGGGCAAACCGATTCTCGTGGACTTAGCCAAATTACCGCATTTGCTCGTGGCTGGGGCAACCGGTTCTGGAAAGTCTGTTTTTATTAATGGGCTGCTGACTTCATTAGCTTCCACGCGTTCACCACAGCAAGTCCAGTTTCTGCTCATCGATCCTAAAATGGTCGAGTTTACGATGTATAACGGGTTGCCGCATCTGATCTCGCCGCCAGTCACTGATCCGAAACGTGCGGCACTAACGCTCAAAAAGCTTGTCGTAGAAATGGAAAACCGGTATCAACATTTTGCGGATGAAGGTGTACGTAACTTGCTGCAATATAACCGAAATCATCCGCAGGATCAGATACCATATATCGTCACTGTAATTGATGAATATGCCGATCTGATGGTCATTGCCCGTGCAGATGTGGAGGAAACCGTGCAACGTCTGACCCAAATGGGACGAGCTGCGGGTCTCCATCTGATCTTGGGGACTCAGCGACCCAGCGTGGATGTGGTGACTGGCGTGATTAAGTCGAATCTGCCGTCCCGGGTAGCTTTTCATTTGCTGAGTGTCTATGATTTCAAAACCGTCATGGACTCAGGTGGGCCGCATTTGCTTGGGGGTGGGGATGGAATCTACATGTTGAATGGTGGTGGACAGAAGAGATTCCAGTCGGCAGCGATCAGTGCAGATGATGATGAGACGACCCGGTATATTGAGGAGTTAAAGCGTTATTGGAAAAATGGATTACGGCTACGAAAAGTAGAGCCGGGAACTGTAGCGGACGGGGATTCTTCTTTGCTTAGAGAAATAGCCGGTAAGGAAGTCCATGAGTCAATTGGTGGTGAGGATGACTATCGGACCATCACCACTAAGCGTGGCTCCATTAGTGGAGTGGACTGATCTGGAGGAAGAGGAAGTGCCACCTATAAATGAGAGTGTGTACGATCAGGTTATTCGCTTGGCACGGGAGCATCATGGTGTATCTGGAAGACTGTTGCAGCATGCGCTTAATGTTGATTATGTGACGGCAGCTACTTATGTGGAACGACTCAGCAAAGAAGGGAAGGTCGAACCTGAGTATGATCCGGAAACGGGGTTGAAGCCCTGGCTGGCAGATAGCCGGCAGAGTGGTGAAGAATTACTGCTACGAATGCAACGAATAATTTGCGAGACAGGCACCGCAAGATCTGCTGAACTACAGCAAGAACTTGGTATACGTAAAGAGAAGGTGTTGCAGTTAATGAGTCAATTGGTAGCACTAGGATTTTTGCTGCCTCCCTTAAGCCCTAAGGCAGGATATACCATTGCTTGGAATGAAGCGCAAATTCAAAGGTTTTTGAATAAAAAATGAATTGAATGACTTGAAGTTTATAGGATATCCCTGCAATATTCATATGGTGATTCCTAGTATTGGTGGTGTTACAATAAGTAGGAAGTAAAGTATTTAGGGGGAATGACAATGAGTTCCATTATTCTTGAATTGCAGAGGGATGCACTTAATCAAAATGTATCTGTTTCTGACTTGCTGCGAAAAGCCTATACTGTATCTAGAAAACTACAGATTACAGAATTTCAAAAGTGGTCCCATTTAGAATTAAATGGATATGAGTTCGGAACAAACGTTACGCCTGACTATAGGGTCATACACGGTGAATTAAAAGCTCTCAATCCTTATCATGGGCTAATACCAGCATACCTAGGCGGAGAATTGGGAGCAACTCTTTCAAAGAGAGATATTTACAGTCCCATAACAGAAGTTGAAGATCAAATTAGATTAGGTGAAAATAGTGATGGGGTCCTATCCTATAATTTTCCGACGGAGGTTCAAATAAAACTAATGAAATTAAGTGGACTTGATTTTCAAGTCTCCCTCCGTTTTCCGACTACTCAGCTACAGAAAATACTAGATAAAGTTAGAAATATTATATTAGATTGGACAATTGAACTTGAGGAGGCAGGAATTATGGGTGAAGGGTTGACATTTAATAGTGATGAAAAAGAAAAAGCTTCAAGAGTTGGAGATACTATCATTAATAACATTGGGAGTATGGTGAACTCTCAACTTCAACAAAAGGCGATTGAGTCAAATCAATCTCAACTTATTCAATCGGAGGCAGTTCAACTCGAACTTAGTTCTATTATTGATGATATAAAAAGGTTTTATGAAGAATTAGAAGATAGGAATATTAAAGAGGAACTGAAAGCAGACATAGATGTACTAGAATTACAATCTAATTCCCCAAAACCGAAGCAAGGTATTATTAAAGAAGCATTAAAATCAATAAGAAATATTGCTGAGGGTGTCACAGGAAGTTTGATTGCGTCAGTTTTACAAGGAAAGATAGCAGCCTTCCTAACAACTCTTAATTAATACCTATATAGAGTAAACTTAAGAATCTAAACTGTTGCATTGACGGTATCCTTGCAGAACAAGGGTACCGTCAATCATCCTGACATTATTCTTAAGTTCAGCTTATATAGTAAAACAATAATGTTATTATTAACTCTTCAAAGTATGAATAAATTTTATGGCGAAAGATTTCCTCGCTTTATGTTTACTATTTGTTACGATTTTAGAATGACCTGAAAGCTGGTGAAAATGATTTATTTCCGCTTTAATATTATCCGTTTTAATTATAGTTCCCGTTTAAAGTTCCCAAGTTCGAAAGTCGAAAACCCTCGTGGTTATAGGCTTTTTTTTGTTTTCTATACCTCCATAGGTTCGGGAACTAAAAGCGGAAACTATAGATATCAGGCGAGGAGGAATTGGAGCAGGTATCTCTGAACGACTCCAGGAATCCAGGAATAGCTTGGCAGCAGATATTATAACTCTCAAAACATTACCATCTTTAAAAACAGCTTGCGCGACTCGCATTCGTTAATCCTGAATCCCATACTTTTTACGTACTTTTCGAACATGTTTCCCTTGAAAAATTTAGTTAATCTTATATCATGCAAGAAAACAAAAAAGAGGCCGCCCAGGCAATCCAAGGGGCGGCCTTTGCGTTGAGGGAGGAGAGTGCTATGCAGGAAGTTGGATTCAAAGAAGCAGGAGAAATGTTGGATACGGCGGTCAGCACATTGCGGCGTTGGGTCGTCTTATTGGAGGAGCAAGGGTACACCTTCAACCGGGGCGGCAAGCGCAGGCAGCTGGATTGGCAGGATGTAGGTGTGCTGCGGGAGGTCAAGCTCAGGCTCCAGGAAGGGACGCTGGAAGAGGCGATTCAGAAAGCTATCTCTTCATCTGTGGTTACGCAGGAAGAACCTGATCAACAGGAATCACAGCCTGTGATCGAGGGAAGCGAATGGGAAGCCTTTGACTCCCAAATAAGTAGCCTGACAGAAAACTTGTTTTGGCACGGTCAGGAACAGGCAGTGAGCACTATACTTACGGCTTGGCGAGCACTCAAGGAGACGATGGGGAGGGAATAACATTGGATAATAAGTACAGCCTTGCTGAGCTGAAGGCCATGCCTACGCTACAACAATCACACACGGATAATCTGAAGAAGGACACCGGAAATGAACGGGTCTGGTTGTCCCGATTGACCGTTGCGGATGGTATGCCCTACAACAATCAGGTCACAGTGGAAGTTTTCTCGAATGGTAAGTGGAACATCGTAGATACGTACCAGGCACAATAAGGAGTGAACATGAAATGATAAAGACCTATGCAAACTGGGAAGGAGATTTGGAGGATTACCTCCAGATCGGTGATGTGGTAGATGAAGAGATGGCCGATCACTTTCTGAATGTGCTGCCTCCGGCCTGTTGGACGGCGAAGATCATCCAGATCGGAGAGCCGAATAGCCATGTGGGAGGCAAAGCTACCTACGCCACACTAGAAAAAACAAGTCAAGGCTGGGTGTACCGGGGCAATTGCCACCGGGGCGAGACGGAGGGTAGATCATGACCAGCAAAGCGCAGGTGATCGCCTTCGCCAATCTGGGCGGCGGGGATGCGGTTCAAGGGGTCATGAAACTGATCCGCGCCTATCCCAAAGATCAGCGCGTGGCGGTGGCTGAATTGCCTTGTGTCGGTTTACCTCGCATTGCCTATACCTTCGATCAGCAAATTGCCGAACTCCACAAAGAGCGCACTATGGATCAATTCCTGCTCGATCTGGACCGGCAAGCCTTGAAGCCAATCCAGGAGTACATGGTTCAGCGGAGTGGAGTGGACTATTTGCTGGTGAATCCGCGTTCTCAGCCGGAAGCACCCGTGATTCGTAAATTGTCTTCAAATCAAACACTGATCTCGGCATCCATAGTGCTGCGGCAACAGCTCGAAGCTGACTATGATGTGATCATTCTGCTCACACAGGGCTCGCTGATTCAACCAACGACTCACTTCGCACTCCGGACTTCAGATGCTGCTGTACTGTATAGTGCAGATGCCATTGATTTTGTCGGCAATTATACGCATTACCGCCGACTGATTGAAGTGTTCAGTGTGAAGAGGGAGCGACTTTATCTGTTCAGTGCGGATACCTATGTCAAAATAGACGAAGCGCCTGTGTATACCAAATTCAGTGACCTAATCAAGCGCTGGAAGGCACTTGAACCGAACAACATGCCGGTGCGGGAAGGACAAGCTGCCGGGCGTGACAAAGAAACGGTAGGAATTATTGAACCGCTGGAATATTTGGACGTTCAGATTTCCATTCAGCCGGTCAACAGTGAATGGTCGGAGGGGGATGCCAAAAAGCTGGAGGGGCTGCTGAACTTTGTCCGTTATAGGCTGCAGGAGGATCACCTGGACGAATATGTACAGTCCCTAACCCATGAACCTTCACGGCAAAAGATTCGTTATTACATCTCGGATTTGATCCGGGAACAGAATGAATATGCCCTGTCGATTCCCCTGAATGAAGTGGTGGAATGGGTGCAGAAGGAAATCACGGAGCTTGGGGTGCTGCAGGGCATTTTGGATGATCCTACGGTCAGTTCGATTGAGATCAACGGTCCGGAGCAAGTGATCATTGAACAGGGCGGGCAAGACATTCACCGGCCGGATATCCGGTTTCAGAGTGTGTCTCACTTGTATGAAGTGATTAACAAAATGCTCATGCCTATTGGTAAACCGATCTCCAGTACCGATCCGATTGTGGATGCCAATTACCGGGGCTTCCGGATTTGTGTAGTCGCGGATACGAAAGAGTATCAAGGGATTAGCGCCAATGCACCGCTGATCAGTATCCGGAAGTTCCCTCCGGATGTGTACACCGATGAGCAGTGTATCCAGTACGGGAACATCTCGCCGGAGATTGCCGAGTTCCTGCATTTCATTGTCCCCAAGGGAGCCAATCTCGTCATTGGCGGGGGAACCAACAGTGGTAAGACCACACAGCTGATTCGCCTGCCGATGTGCATGGAGCCGATTACCCGCATTATCTCAATCGAGGATTCCGAGGAAATGATGCTGGCCAGCAAACGGCAATATCTCGACTACCCGAATTTACCTTCACTTTTGGTCAAGGAAGTGGAGGATGAGAAGAAGAGCTATGGCATCGCCAAGCTGATCAAAGCCTGTCTGCGGCTCAAGCCAACAGTGATGTGCATCGGGGAAATCCGGGATGAACCGGCAGCACAGCAAAGTCTGATCGGGATGAACACCGGGCACACCGTCTGGACGACCATTCACGCGAACAGCGCGAAAGAGGCGGCGACCCGATTCCTGCAACTAAACGGGAACACGATGGCTGCGGCCAGTCAGATCTCAGGATCAATTGACTTGATCCTGTTTCAGAAGAAGTTGCCGAATGGAGCCCGGGTCGTGACCGAGCTGTCGGAGCTCATTGGATACCGGGGAACCGAGGAGCCGGTGCTCAATCCGATCTTCAAGTATGATTACAGCCGGAAACGGCATATTCGGGTCGGCAAGATCCAGTCCGAGTCATTGATGGAGAAAATTTATTTGAAAGACCCAACGCAGGAAGAAGTCCGGCACTGGTGTGAAGGGAAGGAGCTGAAGGCCATATGATACCCATCCTTCTGTTAGCTGCTGGACTCCTGGTCTCCTTTGGCGTGTTCTCGTTGCTGCCAGCGGCCGGCAGTCGTTCCAGACAGCTGCGTATCGCCTTTGGATTTGAGCAAACACAAGCAGAAGCGAAGGCGGCAGGTATTCACCTGGAGTGGCGTAACTATGTGCAACTCCTTGGCATCTCCCTTGCGATAGGTGCGGGGGTGGCTTACTGGACGGCGAACATCTGGTTTGTCGGCGTAGGGGGCGCGATGGGGGTGATTGTGCCCAGGATGATCATTTCAGCGGTGAAGTTCAAACGCAGGAAAGAGGTTCTCCTGAACTTGCCCGGGAATCTTCGGCTGCTGTCCTCCAAGTTCCGGGATTGCAAATCGCTCCAGAAGTCGCTAGAGATGTCCTTGCCGGTGATGAGCGGTGTGACGGTTCCGTTGTTTGAGCAGATGTACGCTTCGCTGCGGATCGGGATCGATGTCCCCACGGTACTGGAGCAGATGAAACAAGCGGTTCAATTTAAAAAGTTCGATGATTTCTGCGAAAAAGTGATGGCCGGGAACAAGGACGGATTCCATGCCCGTTCGGTCGAAGGGATTCGGGAAAGTATCGCAGATATTGCTTCAGACATGCATCTGCTGCAGGAAATTGATATTGAGAATGAGAAAAAGCGGATGGAACCGTTCGTGGTGTTCGGCATCAGTCTGCTCTTCCCGTTCCTGTTTGGTTATCTAGAAAGTCAATTGGTGCAGGAATTCAAGGCAGCGACGACCCTGCAGACAGGATTCGGCAAGCTGCTGCTGGCGAGCATGATTGTCAGCGTGATAATTGGACTCTGGAAGAAGGATTCGCTGCTGCGCCTGAATCTAGATGATTTGTAAGGAAGGTGAAACATGATTACATCCCTACTGTTTGGATTTGCCGCACTCTGTATCGTCATTCCTGTTCTGCGGATCGCCATTCCTGGCTTCCGGCGGCAGCAGCAGCTCATGAATCTGGCGGCTCTGGTCAACCAGTCCGAGGCGCAGCGGCTACGGCTACAGCAGAATGCCGTGGTCCGGTCCCTAGCGGACAGGCTCTCTGCTAGGCAAGGAAAAAGGCAGAGTAGTAAGCAGCGTGAAATGTACGGCATGCTGGGATACCCGGTGAGTTATGAAATCTATCTCGCCAAGGCGATCATCCAAGCCCTCTTGCCGGGTGGATTTGCCCTCGTGCTGGCGGGTATGGTGCAGCAAGTCTTTTTTGCCATCGCCGGACCAATTCTGTCTTTTCTATTCTTTTGGCTTCAAATGCGGCAAATTCCCCAGGCGTATCAAAAACGGCAAAATCTGCTCATTGCGGACTTGCCGTTTTTAATTAGCAAAATGATCACTGCGCTGGAGGTTGGCAAGCCGTTAAACGTGATTTTTCAGGAAGTCAGTACCCGCTGTGGCCCAACGCTTTCAGCACTACTTAAGCGTCTCGTTGCCAACATGGGGACGATGTCGCAGAAGGATGCCCTGCAAGGGTTCGCTAAAGAGGTCCATGTGCCTGTGGTGTATGATTTTGTGTCGGTAGTCAATGTCGTCGCGGAGAAAGGATTTCATGAAGCCGAGGACGATCTGAATGGTGTCAAAAACGATCTGCGTAATCTGAGCAAGCTTGCCCTGCGCGAACGCACCCGGGGCAAGCCGGGAAAGATGAATCTATTCTACGGAATGGTCATTGTCCATGTGGTGGTGTTCTTTTTTATGATGCTGATCAAAATGTTCGGTGCATTTAATTCCCTATAAACATGAAATGAGAGGATGATTAACGAATGAAGAAGCTAATGAAGAGAATGGTTGAAGGTACAAAGCAGGTAGTGGTGAACGCTCCAGGCGTCCTGGCGGTAAGGCTGAACCGGTTCCGGACAGAAGAACGTGGAGATGCGATGCAATGGGTGATTGGTATTCTGATCACGCTACTGCTGTTCATCGCCGTGTATCTGCTGTTCAAGGCACAAATTAACACCTTTGTCGTGGATAAAATTTTCGGCAAAATGAATTCGCTTGATTAAGGGAAATATCATGCGTCGCAGATGGCAACAGTTCTACCAAAGCGAGAGGGGAGATGGGATTATTTCCATCTTCTTTCTGCTGCTCATTGTGCTCATTATTTCTTTAATTACAGTCTCTATAATCCAGTATGTAATGATTCGCTCTAATCTCCGCACAGCGGCTAACGAGGTGCTGCAGGTCATGAAGGTAGAGAATGGGGCAGACCAAGCGACACGTACTAGATTTGACGGTCTGCTTCAAAGTATGGGGATGAATCCGGCTAAGGTTTCTTTTACAGCTACGCCGAAACCTGTCCAGCGCGGTGATCTTCTGGAAGTGACTGCGATCCGGGAGTACAACGTGTTTGCCCTGAAAGTGGTCGGTGTGAACTATACGGTACCCATTCAAGTTCATGTGTCTGGACTGGCTCATAAGTTCTACCGAACGGGGGAATAGCATGTGGATTAAGGTATGCGGAGCTATTTTGTTCGGTCTAATTCTCATTGTGCTTGTAATGGACTTACTTGTGTTAGACAGTGTGTATGACTCGAATGGCCGGGCCATCGAGCATGCTATTGACTCGGGAATCATCCGGTCTGGTATCGTAACGGATGCACAGCAAGGACTGATTCAATTGGAGCAAAACACACTGCGTGCGGCAACAATACAAGCGTTCATTCAGTCACAGCGTTTGAGTACTGCAATGGAGAATCCAATCATGAAAGACAGTAGCTTTGAATTGAAGCTGATCTATGACTCAAGTGACGTTCCATGGATCGATGTAGTCTTTCGCACACATGTCTCGTTTGCTCTGCCGGGTGTCCAATATCCGGTTACCATTCACCGCAATATTCCCTATGAAAGTATTTATAAATAGAGAGGGAGGAGGATCATACCTTTGAAAAAGTTATGGAATAAATATACTCGCAGCGCATTGATCATCGTGCTCGGACTGATTCTTGGGCTGGTTGCGTTTCAGCTCAATCGTAAAAACATTGCAGAGCAAGTGCAGACTGAAAAAATTATTGTGGCGAAAGAAGACATTCCCCCGTTCACTGCCCTGTCCAAAGAACAGCTTGAATTTCGGGAGATTGTGCTTAGTGAAGTGCCTGGGGATGCGATCACTTCGGTAGAGACACTGGACTTCAACGATGCCTATGCATCCCAATATGGATTTCTTAAAGGAACTCCGATCCGCCAGTCACTTGTGACCACGGCAGCTGCTTCTGGCATAGGCACAGCGGTTTCTTTGAAAGAGGGCATGCGGCAGATCGGGGTGAAGACAGATTTGGTCCTGTCCTCCGGGGATGAAGTCAAGCCAGGTATCCTTGTTGATGCGTATGCATTCGTGTCCGATACGGCAACCGGCCAATCCAAACAAATGGTTTTACCGGAGCTGTCTAGTCTGAAGGTGGTCAAACGATTAAATTCGGAGGGGAAGGTTCCTGATCCGGCATCTGGCGGCAGCCTCATCCCGGCGGTTATTGTACTGGAAGTGACGCCGAAGCAAGCCGCGCTGTTGATGGAATATCAAGAGACGGGGAAGGTTTACCTGTTACCGGCAGGAACGCTTCAGCCATAGAGGAGGAACTTATGAAGCGATTATTGGTGTGGTTAGGTGTAGTTTGGCTTATCGGTATAGGAAGCTCCCCGGTGACCCATGCCGAGAACACCGGACCGGATACGGAGAGTCCCGGGGAAACGGTCATGTCGGCCACCTATGCTGTCTATGCCGAACCTATGGGCAGCCTGCGTCTTGCCGGAGGTTCGGCGCAGCTTACGCTGGATCTCTCCGGGAAACTTCAATTTAATCAGTGCTTAAATCTTATGATTGAACATCAAGGAGACTCTGGATGGCAGTATGCCGTATCGTTGAATGATTTCACCATTCGGCACAAGGTACAAGAAGGGATTATACTGGCGAGAATTCCGGCAGGATACGCTTCGTACCAGGTATCTGATGTAATCTCAGAGCAATCGTCTGGAAGGATTAATACAGGTTCGGGTGTATTTGCTCCTGGAGCTCCTCAAGTTGTTCTGGAGGCTGCTGAAGGATCAGGGCGTGGGAACTATAGCGCTGATCTGTTGCTGCAGGTGGATCTGCCCTCACTAATTGAGGTAGCCGAAGTGAGCGGTACAGATGTGATTTCTCCTGGTGAGAGGGTAGGGCTGCTGGCTGGAGAGTATCGGGCAAGCCTGACCTTTACCTTGGTTACAGGACTATGAGAATAAAGAATAGAGGTTGATGCATGGAGAGGCCAAACTTTAGAAAGATAATGAGCTTAATGAGCTTGTTATGGATAGGCTGTTTGTGGCTGACCGGTGTAGCCAGTGCGGACAGTTCTTTTGTGCTGTCCCCGGTGAAGGCCGTCGAGGAGGGAAGGGGATATTATAAGGACGAGGTGAAACCTGGCGATTCCAATGAGTATACGTTTATTGTGAGGAACACGAAAGACGCACCTATACAGTTGAGATTGTATCCTGCAGATGCACTTCCTGCTCAAAATGGGGGGCGCAGCTTTTCGGAAAAGGAACAGAAGCTCTCCTTGGTAGGGTCGTGGGTAGAACCCCAAGGTGTTCAAAATGTCACGCTGAAGCCGAAAGAGGAGCGAAGCTTCACCTATAGGGTTACAGTTCCAAGCGAGACTACACCTGGTCAGTATGTGGGTGTGATCGCGGCCGAAGAACTGATCCAGGCCGAAGATCATCAGACTAGTCCGCAAGGGCAGCAAGCTTCGGTAGCTATTGATGTGGTTAACCGCAGCGGCGTTCAGATGGTTCTGGAATACCAGACAGATCAGGCGACTCATGAAATGAGCATCGACGGCTTCAAGCATGACTATGTTAGTACAGGCCATTCCCGGCTGACGATCAAGCTCAGTGATCGAGGAACGATTTTGGAGAAACCAAAAGGCTCCATAGCGGTCCGGGATAACCAGGGAAAGGTGATATATCAGCAAGAGTACACCGCTGATTCCATCTATGCGGGGACGACCGCTGATATGGTCTACATTGTAAATGACAAGCTGCTGCTGCCGGATGCATACGAAGTGACCTATACCGCAAGCTTTTCGGGTAAAACCATTAGCCGGACGTTTACATTCCAGGTTACTCCGGAGCAGTCCAATGCTTCTAAGGAGTCGTTGACCGAAGCGGGGAAGATTGAAGTTAACCAGACCGTTGGAGAGTGGATAGAGCTACATATGGGGGTTCTGGTGCTTATTGTAGTGTTAATTGTACTGATCTTCTTGTTGTTCTTGTGGCTTTTGTTATTGCTATGGAGACGTAAAAAAGAGAAGAAAGATCCGGAAGAGCAGAAAGAGCAGAAAGTGCAGAAAGTGCAGAAAGAGGGGAAGGTCCCGGTTACTTCCCGAGGAATACTGCTTCGCCATCGAGATGATTAGCTCAAAATGCAGACACCAGCAATGGGGTTTGCATTTTTATTTTGGGTTGCCAGTTGAGCCAGAGAGGAGGCGATGCCGGGCTGTACAGCAGCTGCCATAGCAATGCACGATCCATATGAATAGTAAATAAGGGAGGAATAAAAAGAAATGAGAAAAATGATATTCGCGTTATGGGCCGCACTTGTTCTTATGCTTCCGGTCTCTTCTGCCTTTGCAGCGGAAGTCGATGAATCGGAAGTGGTGGTCACCGGTGCAGGCCTGCAAATGACACAAACAAAGCCGGCCTTTAGCGATATTACACTGGATTTAAAACAAAGCCAAACGTCAGCCGCCGACAGCAGCTTGTACGTCATGGATGCACGGGGAACGGCTGCGGGCTGGGGGATCGTCCTCAGGGCTTCTGATTTCAAATTGACCAAAATAGTTGCTGGACAGACTGTTGAGTTTGTTATTCCGGCTTCATCGGTATCGTTCACAGCGCAGTACAAGAGTGCTCTCGTGGGAACACCTATTGATTTCCAGGCAGCGAAGGGAGAACTGGCAAGTCACCAGGTTCTCTCCTCAGAGGACAGCCGGATCGTCGGTGTGATTCCTTCTGAAGGAGCGGGGACGCACCAATTTGAGGTTTCCTATATTTTGAACGTTCCCAAGCTGATTACCGGCAGCAACGGCCAGCAGGTCGGGCTGCTGCAGGGAACATATACCTCGACATTCACCTATACCGCGACAGCAGGACTATAAGGAGGAAAACGAATGACAACAGTACCTAAACAAGCCATTTACAAGAAACATCAGCGCTGGGGAGCTTTAGCGCTATCGTTAGTGCTACTGATTCCTGGACTATTTATCTCAGGCGGGTCTTCTATCGTTGAAGGGGCTGCGTATACCCATATTGTTGGACAAGAGACATTTGATGAGTATGACACCAGTCAAGTCGCCCTCAGTCTGGATAATGGTTATAAAGCTCTCTTAAGTCAATATGGGGTTATCGTCTCTCCTGTCGTTTCGGAGAAATATCGGCCGTTCTATAATTCCTATGGAAGTACAAAAATTGGTTATGTGTACATTTCAAACGGTAAGCTATTCACTCAGAAAATTGACGCAAGCCCGATTCAAAAAGCGGATAACGTGATCGACTTTCAAGTGCTCACAAATTCGGAGTACAGCAATATCGATAAATTCAGTTATTTTATCCTGAAGCAAAACGGAAGTGTGTGGGCTTGGGGAGCAGGGGCATATGGTCAACTTGCCGTTGGCCCAAGCGGAGACAAGTCGGTTCCTACAGAAGTCCTTGATCCATCGGGCTCAGTGCTTACAGGAGTACAAAAGCTGTACTATTTATCCCCCAATGCATTCTTGGCTGTACGTGATAATGCCGTCTACTTAATAGGTTCAGCATTTGGACTAACTTCAAGAGGTGCATCATCGAAGGCAGTAGATGTCACCTCGCTTTTTCCTGCATTTACTTCAGCAGAGAACTTTCAAATGAGCTTCTTAAATGATAACAACCACAGTCTGATCGCAACCCGACCAGGGGGGGCAAACTGGAGTGAGGTCAAAGCCGATATAGGTTCACGTATCTTTACTATTAATGGTCAAAGCTATTCCTTGACGAACTGGAAAACATATCGCGATCCTTTATCCACAACTACTGAACTTGATAGTGCTGCACCTGCTCTAATCCCTATACCCTCAGATGTTGATGTAAACAACGTGCACCGCTATACCAAAACTTTAAGGGTGTCGGCCTCGGACTACCTGTTGAATGGTTACACAACGATTAAGAACGGGGTTCTAAAGTATTGGGGTACTCCATTCAGCGGCTGGAGCAGTGGAAGCAGTGCGATTCAGGCTACTTCAGACATTGCTGCGGATGTTGAGTCAGTTGTTGGCGACGGCCAGGGCACATTCTGGTATCTGAAGGCTGGCAAGATTTATTCATTTGGGACGAACTTGAATTCAAGGTCTGGAGTATCTGGTGGTGTACTCAATACTCCAGTACAAGTAACAGGGACAAGCAATGAAATTGCTAATGTGAAACAGCTCTCTGCTTCAGGTGGCTATACGTACGCTCTGAAGGATACGCACGAACTAATTTACTGGAATAGCGCAAGTCAATTTACCAAATCAACGCAGAAGTATCTTTCTCTATTTTCGTTGCCTGATCGATACGGTGTATATACGGTATATGGGATTACAGAGACGGGAGTGTTCCAGAGCTTGCCATACGGTTCAGCAGTTTCCGGTTTCCCTACTGTATTTCCTGCGGATTATGTAGCCCTTGATAAACCTACAAGTACTCTGACATTGGATAAGTATAATCGATCAATTGTGACGGTTGAATTCGGTAATGAGCCAATGATTACCACGAAGGAATACTCTTTGGATGGCGGTACGACTTGGCTGCCCTACACGGCACCGGTGGCGTTGACCACAACCGGAACTTTGTCTTTCAAAGCTCGTTCCGGCGCGAGTGGGATCTACAGTGAGATTCTGGAAATTGAGGTGACTAATGATCCGATCCTGATTACACCTGGATATCCGAAGATTATAGATAACGGTAAGGGAAGTTACTCTGTGGAATCCGGAACTACACATCCCATCATTCGAACTGAGATTAGAATGGATAATGGGACGTGGGGCGAGTATAAGGGGCCGGTTACTCTACCTGAAGGTAGCCATGTGGTGGATGTGAGACTCGTCAATGCTGGAGGAGAAGAATTAGCAACTGGCAACAAAACCATTAATGGGCCTACACCGGTACCAACACCAATACCGACAATTTCGCCTACAGCTACACCAACACCGACAGTAGCACCTACAGCGACACCATTACCAACAGTGGCCCCCACAGGTATGCCAACGCCAACCACCACGCCACAACCCACGATGGACCCGAGTTGGGGCAGTCCAATTGGCTCTGAAGATGTGTCCTTTACAGTGCTGAGCGGGGGCTTCAATTCTCAGTTTAATGGACTCAAGCTGGATACAATTACAATTAGTACAACCAATCAATATCAGATACTCAACTCCGTAACAAACTCTGTGATCGAGGATAGCCGGGGAACAGGTGCCGGTTGGAATTATTCTCTCAAAGTAACTGACTTCTTTAGTGATCCCGTAGTCGATAATAGTCTGGGCACTAATGATTTAGTAGTAAAAATGCCATCCACTGCACTAAGCGTGGATGTAACCAAATCTTCTACCCTAGCCGGTCAGGATAGTAATTTGAGCCTGAATGGCAATTATATTTTCAATCAGGAACCAGTGATATTGGCAAGCGCAAGTGAATTTCATGGAATGGGCCAGTATCAGATTCCGATGAGTTTTACACTTCGGGTACCAGACAAAGTAGAGATCGTTACTGCAGGAAACGGTAGTGAATACCAAGCCGGAAGCAAAACGGGGCTAAGGGTAGGAACGTATCGTTCACAGTTTACGTTCACGTTGGCTTCAGGGATCTAATCATTTGTTAGACGATTATGATCAGCTTTGGCTTGCTTATTGTAGCCATTCTGACGCTGGTTGTAACTATCGTTGTAGCGTTCAGCAACCGAAACACAAAGAAATAGACCGCTCCCCGTGACAAGGAATACGGTCTATTTCGGTCGTAAAACCTATTCACAGCCTATCTTATTATACGGGTACCTATACCTTGTCCAACAACAAGTGTACTAAATAAAATATGAATAGAATCACGACACAAGTGCCTACGAGGGGCTTTTTATTTTGTCTTTTTTCAGTCATATGACGCGGTGGGGGAGAGGAGGGAGGGGATTAATATGCAAAATGGAAAATATTTCTTTACAAATGGTATTCGTTATATTAAACTATACGTATATCATTAAATGAGGTGATTGTTCTGAATCATTCAAGAATGGGTAGACCCCCCTCCAAAAACCCAAAAAGCAAATCGATTCCTATTAGACTCGATGAAGCCACAGAGAAAATCCTGCAGGACTACTGCGATAAACATAACACCAACAGAGCGGAAGCTATTCGTGAAGCGATACATCGTCTGAATGAAGATGAAACACGCTATTTCTGGAGTCCGGAGTGGAGACAATTACTAGCCGATAATGAGAAGAACATCACTAATATATCGGAAGAATTCCAAGGGACGATAAATATGCTGCTGCAGCTAATACAACAAATGAAGACCAAAACGGGGAGTGAAGCAAATGAATCGGATTAAATTGAAAATAGGTAGTTTGTGTTTAACAATGATTGTTTTGCTGGGCTTGATGGCAAGCTTTGCTTCCGCAGCTCAATTCACCGTTACCGTACAAGTCAATGGAACAGCGGTGAAGTTCCCGGACGCTAAGCCGTACTATGAGAATAACCGGGTGATGATACCGATCCGGTTCGTAAGCGAAGCGTTGGGAGCCAAGGTAGGCTATGGCCTTGATCGATCGGTAACCATTGAGTTAGGCGCAAAGAAAATTCTGATGAAGATTAACAGCGATACTGTTACGGTTGATTCTGTCATTCAGAAACTGGATGTACCTGCTCGTCTCCAGCAGAACCGTACCTTTGTGCCTTTGCGGTTCGTTTCGGAAGCGCTCGGTGCACAGGTGGGCTGGAATCAAGAAAAGCGTCTGGTGACAATTACTACAGGAGCGTCTTCAACACCAGTAGCGAGCCCGTCTCCTTCGGCCACGCCTGTTGCGGGTGGCAATAATATGTATACTTTAGGGCTTAAGTGGGGGGGAGAAACCGAACTGGGCAAAGCGCTCTTTGTTGATAATATGAAGATTGCAAACGGAAAACTAACGTTTACATTGCCAAAGATCGCGGAAGGCGGGAGTAAATATGCTTCAGATGGTACTTCTGTAAAGTTAGTTCCTGGTCAAACTTATTCATATACTATTGGTAAGGGAGCAGGGTTCATTACGATTTCTAAACCCGAGTCAAGAGGAAGTGGATGGGAAGGTTATGGTATATTTCTGGATACGAGCTTTAATGAAGATATGGATAAATTATTTGGTAGTATTAAAAATGATGTAATCGTGTTTGGTGAAGGGAATAGTGGTTCCACACTATCAGAAGTAATCCGGTTGTCAAAAGCCTTGAAGTAGTATTTATTAGCGAATCTCAAGTGAAGTATCGAGCAATGGAGCATAATTGTTGAGGGTCTGATCGCGTATTGCGGCAGGCTCTTTTTTTATGCAGAGTCTAACATTTTTTGGAAGGGTGAAAGCGAATTGAAAGCACTTAGGATAAACAAAGCTTTTCTATTAGTTGTGATTAGCATATTTCTGCTTTCTCAAGGAGTGTCGGCAGCGGGAACTCCGATGTTACACAAATATGTCGAGTGGAATTATGGAAAACAAGAAAGTTTAGGGTTTGCAGGATTTATCCCGGCCCTTGATAAGCGAGTAAACAATAACCCTTGGCAGTTATATCAATGGGCTGGCTTGTTCACATTTGCAGATGGGCAGACAAGAGTAGTTTCCAACTATGATGTTTTTAACGTAAAGAGAACTCAAGTTGATCAGAATTTTAACAAAGAGAATGGTTTTGGCTTGGTCTACAAAAGCGAGGCAGCATTGGGTGATTTGTTTGACTCCATTTGGTCAGGACAGCCTATTCAAGAAATACAGCGGTTATACTTTCGTAACCAGTTTGTTCAAACGGCTAATGATCCTATATTTACGACAGGTCATGAGTATTTCTACACAATACAATATGCTTATAAATTTCTCCGTACATCTGGCATAGTTCCGCGCATGGGAATTAAGTTCAATAGCACTCAGAAGGTAAATGAAGACTCCTACCGTGCGCTCTACGATGTCTCCCCATGGCCTAAGTTAACTGTATCCCAGGGAAATGCGCTTAATATCGCTTTTTCTTCCTATGGTTATTCGGAACGAGACGTTCGGGTAATTGCAGCTCCCAAAGGAGCATTTCCGGATTTGTCTAAGGTGGTCAGCCTTACAGATGGAAAACTAATCCATACTGCCGAACCGATATATAACGGCAATGTAAGTGTGAATGCGAAGGATATCTCCAAAGTCCTTGGTAGAGACGTAGATATCATCGTGGATGATGGATATGGACGGACAGCGATTAAGAGCATTACGCTCCCGGATGATCAGGCACTGGATTTTGTGCCTACGAAGCTGACGCTCACGGATGGTGGGCAGCTCTGGGTGAAGTTCAGATATGACGGCGATGATATCATAGCCTCCGACTATGTGAATACGCGGGGGATACCGATGAATGCTGCAGTTAAGATCGGTGGAGTACTTACCGCAGAGTTTTCGCTGGCTTCGATGTATGATTCTCTTCCAGCGACGATAGTGAATGGTCAAGAATTCAACTACATGCTGGGCAAAATCGAGATTGGTGATAATCCAGGGAAGTACTACATCAAAGTAGACACTACGATTAACAATCCGGTCCATCAGGATCGGGCGCTGGAGTCACCGGCAGTGGCTTACAATAACAATACCCTACATGGAGAATGGTTGATCGAACGTGTGGCTCCGAAAGCTGATCTGATTGCCGTATCAATCACAGCCACGCCGGATTCTATAACCAAAGGTGGTCAGTCCAGCATCACCGGAAAGGTCAAGAATGATAGTGAAGCAGGGCAGAATGATGTGCTCATTCGCTTGTATGACAACGCCAGTAAGATTTATGAAACGCGGAAATCTTTTGCAGCAGGTCAGACTGTAACCGTGGGTCCTTTTAATTGGACTGGGAACTCGACAGGTGTTCATAATCTTACGCTCTCCGTAGATCCTGATAAAGAAAACGCTGATCAGAACCGGAGCAATAATATTGTAACGACTGGCTGTAGTGTGGTCGGCGGTGCTAGTAGTGGGAGTGAGTGTAATCAACCTGAAGCTGCAGGGGAGTGGTCAGTCTCTTATCCGGTAATCACAGGCTACCCAACGAAATATTACACTTCAAGTTACACTACAGCAGATGGGAAAACTCATTTTTTTACAGATTCCTATACGGATTATAGTGATCCCAACTGGAGCAGCACTCCTGTAAAGTACCAGGAGAATTTGAAAATCTCTGCCGAAGTAAACACCAAACAAGGCATAGCGACAGATCTCAATCACCCCAAAGAGTCGGATAGAGAGAGCCGTGGGTCTTGGGAGATCATACCCTATGCCAAAAAGAACGGGAAGACTGCCAACGAAATCACCCGGGCAGGTTATGGCATCGAGCTGAAAGTAAATACAACGTACACGACAAATTGGGAAACCAAAATCCCTGCTGGACTAGAAGGAACGGCATATCCATTAGGAGGAGTTTACTACGGACCAGATACGGTATACGCTACGTTCTACGATCCAAACTGGAAGATGGAGCGCCAGGTCAAACTCGAAAAGACGAGCGGTGATCGTAATAACGCCACCTGGGAATTACCGCTGACCAAGATCACTTCTGACTCTGGCAAAGCCTATCAGAGCCGCAAATACATGACCTCAGTAAATGCTTCCGATGGCTATTACCGGATCAAAATCTCAACCGATCCTGCAGGAATGAATGGCTTGGTGACCTGTATTACGAAGCAAGTTGAAATCTACGGCAGTATGTATGATGATGTGCAGAATGTGAGACGGACAAACTAATACAAAGAAGGTGATAACCCCATCGTTTGCGGTGGGGTTTTGCTTATGAGCACCGAGAGGGCTCACTGAAGGAGGAAATCATGATATCTAACTTATGTACACTCTTGGAGGCAATCATTATCTTTGGATTGCAGCTGTTATTCCCGGGACTAGGGGGATAAAGAAATGGCCATTGTAGACATGGTGTTGACTGTGGGAGTACTGATCCTTTGCTGCTGGTTCAGTTACACTGATATTACGGAGCGGCGAATCTCCAATAAGCTAATTTATCCTGCGATTTTGTGTCTGCTTGTTTTTCGGATTCTGTTTAGTCCGGAGTACTTGTGGGGGCTGATCCCGAGTGTGCTGCTCTTCCTGGTCTTCATGATTAGTCCTCGTTCCCTGGGAGCTGGTGATGTGAAGCTGATAGCATTGCTTGGAATAGACATCGGGTTAGAACGAGCGGTAGTAGCTCTTTTGTTCATGTGTATTTTTGTATTTCTTCACTTGGGAAGGAGGCGGCTGCTGTCTTTAAAGTTTCAGTGTTCTGTGCCGCTGGCACCATTTCTAACTTTGGGGCTACTAGTGATCATGGTCGTTCTTTAACTTTAAATTGTTGATTTACAGTTTGTTACAATCATGTTAATGTGGAACTACACTGATCCGGAAGTACCGGCGTGTAGTCCGAAAGAATCGGCAAATCGCCCTGTAGGCTTAAGTCGACAGGGCGATTTTTTTGTGAGGGTGAAAGCAAAGATGATCAATTAATTAGGGAGACAGATATTATGAACTGAGGTAGTGGTTGAACGCTGATAAGAGTCGGAACCATAGTTGGAGCTCGGTGATTTCCCTAAGTCCCTAATCAAATTAAGTCTTGGAAAATAAAAACTAATAGTTCAATGTGCTTATGATCTGCTAAATGGTGATATGAGGATTTATAGGTAATTTTTCGAGTGAGGAGCTGAGACAATGACTACTACAGGGCCTCGTGAAAATGACCAGCTTTTCTTTATCGATAAAGAGGTGATAATTATAAAAGTATATCCAAGTTTCCAATTGGCAAAAGTTCGTTACCTTAGTTCATTGGAAACATTCATGGTGGATTTCCAGGTACTGCAACCATACGCAGATGAACGAAGTTCATTATCTATATCATTATTAGGTGGGGTCTTATGATTTTGAATTTTATAGACACTCCGTTAGACGGAAAGTCTTGGGAAACATTGATGAACTCATGTTATAGAATGAAATTTCAAGATGAGCATTTCACAGAAATACCGGCTGTTCATGGGGGCGATGCTGGTATTGAAGGGTTTACACGTAAAGGAAGGGTATATCAATGTTACTGCCCAGAGCGTGAATATACAGATGATGAGTTACATGGACATTTAAGAGATAAAATGACTAAAGATATCGGTAAGCTAACATCACCTAAATATGCGAATAGATTAAAAGAATTAGGTGTTCCAGTAATAAAAGAATGGCATTTTGTTATTCCACACTATAGAGATTCGAGAATTATCTCTCATGCGGAAACCAAGCGTAAAGAAGTTATCGCTTTAAAAAGTGCCGATCCGAGCACCTATAAATACATAGATGACAATTTTATTATTGTGATCAAGCAGGCAGAAGATTTTAAGGTTGAAATATCCAAGATTGTTAGAACAACCTTGACGGATATGCAGCTAAACATTGCAATTCACCATACAACCGTTGCTCCGGATTGGTCTCAATGTGATTCAGAAAAAGTTAACAACATCAAGAGAAAAGTGAAGGCTGTTATGGGTGATGTTGATGATTCGGATGAAGATTATAATGATCTAGTTAATATGTATGTCAATTCGTACATCAATGGAATCGAAATTATGAAGGTACTTCGAGTTTCCTATTCCGAAATTTATGAAGAAATATTTATGCTAGAGCAATCATACAAAAAGCAAGTGTTTTCCAAAACTAGGATGAATACGAATAGTTCTATTAACGCACAACTTTTCAATGAAATTTTAGATGATTTCCAAAAAAACTTGGAGCAGTTTAAATATCTAAATAGGGCTTCCATCATGGAATTGAAAATAGACCTTATCAGCGGTTGGCTTGCTGATTGTTCTATGCAATTTAGAAGTAGGTGAGCAAGGGTGAATGATAAAAACTATGTCATTGCTGACGAAATTGTATTTGAAGCCAAACCAGACGCAGTACCTTATAACTATCGTATTAGCTATAAGATGGCTCAATTATGCTTAATTTTGGAGACATGTAGTCGTGGGGGGTCTTCCTTATTAAAGTTGCATATGATTTCAGTTGGGCTTAGTACAAAGCAAGATATGGAAAAATTAAAGGATTTGGCATACGACCGACTTGCAAGTTACACAGTAGTTCGGTTTGACCCAGCAGTTAATCATGCAATACGATTTGCAGTTGCTGATGGGATAATTATTCAACAACAAAATGGCTTATATAAACTTACTAAATCAGGAAAGAGTTACGTGAAAAAAATCATTAAAGATAAGCAATTAATGAAGGATGAAAAACGGTATTTATCCTCGTTATCGACGATGCTAACTGAAGATAAAATAAAAGCTCTTACATCTTTGTGGAGGTATTCTAGTGCTGAGAATTAATCGGTTGAAAATTCAAATTAATACAAGTAACGGTGCATACGGGTACGATGGTACATTTACGGATGGATTAAATATAATAGCAAGCGAAGACAACACGAGTGGCAAAAGCTCCGTTATTGCTGCTATTTATTATTGTTTAGGTTTCGAAGAAATTATTGGTGGGAAGGGTGAGAAAGTTCTTACAGCAGTCTATAAGACAGCTATTGAAGAGGGAGAAGAAGTTTGGCCAGTTCTAGAGTCAGGAGCTTATCTTGAAATTTGTAATGGAAAAGAAACCATTACAATTTACCGTGCTGCTAAGATGGAAGGTAGAGATAGTTGGCTCGTTACTGTCTACCACAGTGGAATGAATAATATCAAAAAAACAGGTGTATTAATTGAAGACTTGTATGTTCATATGCCTAACTCAACGGTAAATGAAAAGGGATTTCACACTTTTTTAGAACGCTTTTTACACATTGAGCTTCCCTTGGTGCCAGCTGCCGATGATGGGACAAGAAAACTATATTTACAGTTGATCTTTTCTGCAATGTTTATCGAGCAGAAGAATGGTTGGTCTAATATTATGTCAGGGATGCCGTTTTTGGGCATCAGAGAGTCAAAGAAGCGTGTATTAGAGTTTTTATTGCGCCTGGATACTTTGGAAAATGAAAAGAAGAAAGACTCTTTGAGAACAAGAGATAGCAGTATAAAGTTTCAATGGGACTCTTTAATAAAAGAATTAAATATTCTTGCGTATAGAGAAGGTTGCTCTCCCCATGGGTTGCCATTGACGCCACAGATACTGTCAGAAGAAGATTTATCAAACCTCCTGATTAAAAAAGAAGGGTTGGAGATAGAGGAATATATTGAAGAGCTTCAAGTACAGTATAGTCATCTAAAGCTTCTAAAGCCTAGAGTTGCAGATAATTTTGATGACATTCAAGAAGAACTTAATGCAACTGAAAACTCTATTTTAGATTTTGAACGCGAACTATATAAAAATAGAGGGTTACTTCACTCAGAAAGGAGTAGCATTGACAAATTAACGAATAACCTTGAAATCATTGAGACCGATATAAAAAATAATAAAGACGCTGCGAGATTGCGTACCCTTGGTTCGGAACTGGATTTTGCAACCTCAAAAGATACTTGTCCTGTGTGCAATCAACCCATCCAGGATACGCTAATACCCCATGCTGGTCATATGCAAGTCATGAGCATTGATGAAAACATAAGACATTTGAATGCTCAAAAAGAGATGCTGGAATTTGCACAGAGTAGTCATACAAGAAATATGGGGAAGATACAAGAGAGAATTAAACAACTAGAGAATAGCTTACATACACTTCGGAGTTTGGCGAAATCTTTACGGAATGACTTGTATTCTATTAATGAAAATATAGCGGAATCCATTATTCATAAGAAGTTACAGTTAGATGCTGAAATGAATAGTCTGTATCAATTAGTCGACTATTTTAAAACGAAGAAGCAAAAGCTTCGAGAGCTATCTGATGAATGGAAAGAGTATTTAAAAGACAAAGCTGACCTTCCCAAAAAGAAGTTTTCTACTTCAGACGAAGAAAAAATTAAGATTTTAAGAAATAATTTTATCAGAAATCTTGCGCGATTTGGCTATAAAAGTATCCCGAATTTAAACCAAATTGACATTTCAATGGACTCATATCTCCCTGTTATAGAGAAATTTGATATGAAGTTTGACTCCTCAGCGAGTGACAATATAAGAGCGATATGGTCATTTGTGCTATCCTTATTAGAAACATCTAATGAAAAGTCAGGAAATCATCCAGGAACCCTTATCTTTGATGAACCTGCACAACATAGTATCGTTAGTAGTGACGTAGAGGAGTTTTTTAATCACATCATTAAGCTTAAAAATTGTCAGGTTATCATTGGAATGACGATAAGGGACAGTGATACACGGCAACTTATTAATAAGCTACCTACAGACAGTTTTAATTTGATTAAAGTGCCATATAAAGCTTTTAAGAAATTCGCTACAGAAACTGAGTAGGCTATTAGACAGGACGGTATTTATACAGTAAAGTATCTTAAAGTTTAAAGCGTAATATTTTATTTGAAGTTGAAATATACGTAAGCGTCAAATAGCCCACACCTTGACTAAGATGGGGCTATTTGACGTTTACATATATCTGTTTTGGAAACATCTCCTAAAATAGGGCGAATGAGGAGGTTGGGGTTTGACGATCCCATTGGTGCTTCTATATAGATTATAGCTCAACCCTCTATGCAATAAAAACCAAGTAATGTCTATTATGAACGGGTAAACACAAAGACATCCAGGCCGATTTTTTTGCCCTCAATGATCATCCTCCGGTAGATGCTTCTTTCCTCGAGCTGCTTGGCGTCGTTCAGATAGAGCGTCAGGATGCCTAAGACGGGTTCTGGCACAAAAGTTCACCTTCTTGTGGGAGAATTGCCGCGCTGCGGTCCGGCTGCGACCGGAGCTGCAGCGTGGGCTTGCCTGTCGGTCCGCTTATCAGGTCAACAGCGGCAAGACCGCTGTTGAAGCACATCTTGAGACTGGCCGGATTGTCACAGGCCACCTGACACTCCAGGCGGCCCAGGCGCTGCAGCTGTGCTGACAACAGCGCCGTTCCGGTATGGCGGCCCCGGTACAAGGGATGAACGGCGACCAGGCAGGCTTCCTGGCCGTAGCCGGAGACAAAGCTTACACCTGCCAGCTGCCGGCCGTTCTGTCCGCGCACCGTAGCGACGAGCAGAGACACACCGGGCGCCGCCAGCTGCTCCGGCGTGAGCCGGGCCAGCTGGCGGCAGCCGCGAAGTGTGATCCGCCGGTCCCCGTATTCCCGCAGGAAATCCAGCAGCCCGGCAATCCTGGCTTTCCAGCGCTCAGGATTGCTGTCATATATAGAAGAGATCTGCATGGGGTTCACTTCCTTGGAAGGTTTCTACTTAAAAGATAAGAAAGTATATATTTCACGCTATCCTTTATCCTTATCTTTCTCGCAGAAACGGATACCGTCCTGTTTAGGACGGCGTAGCCGTTTCTACTTACCCTGCCGGGCCAGATGCTGGCTGAACTGAAAGATCCGCTCCAGCGACAGCTTGCGGATGGCCGGTTCATCGAACTTCATCGGCCGCGAATTGGCCTCGAAGAACCAGAGGCCGCCTTCCTCATCGACGCCGAGATCCATCGACATCTCACCGAGCATAGCCCCCGAAGCCCGCTCGATCTGGCGGGCAATCAGCAGGGCGGTGGTCGGGACATTTTTCAGGATGGCTGCCGCCCGTTCCGTGCCGAAGGTTCCCTCCAGCATGCTCGCCGGCTCTTCCACACTGCCGCCGCGGGGGACATGGGTTGTGATGCTGCGGACACCGGCCAGCCTTGCGCCGATGCCGGTCACGGCCCAGGCACCCCGCCCGTTCTTCTGCAGCAGCACCCGCAGATCAAAGGGGCGGCCACGGTGGGTGGCCAGCCCGATGGCCTGCTGCACGATATACTGGGAGATGCCCTTTTCTCTTCTGAGCCGGGCCCACAGGCGGTCGATCGAAGCGGCTTTGTAGGTTACATTCTTTTTGCCGCCCTGGATCTGCAGCCGGAAGGGCAGGCTGGCCTCCGGTGCGTATTTGATCCGCATGATGCCTTTGCCGGCCTTGCCGTTTTCCGGTTTGAGGTAGAGGCTGTCATGGTGCTTCAGCATGGCAGCCAGCGTGGCTGCACTTTTCAGGCGTCTTGTTTTGGGCACATGCCGGACAGTAGCCTTCGATTCCTTCAGCCACTCAAACAGATTCCATTTGTTGAAAAAGCCCGGGTTATACATTTGGATGGTCTCATGCTCCAGGCACTCGGCAATTTTGCGGGCGACCGGAGCCTTTTCCTCCTCGTGGCGGTTCGGAATCCGGTTGTAGATCACTTGCGGCAGGGGCATGGGGGTGCTGTACCAGAGCTTTCCGCTGGGGGAAGGGATGAAGCCGTTCACCGTCTGCTCCTCAAACTTCAGGTCGCGGACGGTGACGACATAGACGAGATAACCCATTTCCTTGCCGGTGCGGATAATGTCGCGGAAGTTGTTCCGGTTGCCGCGGAACTGCTTCAGCCTGTCACTGGTTGTCAATATGGCAATTACCGGTTTGAGGGAGTCAGGGGAACGGGTATTCACAGCTCATCCCTCCTGCGGAATTTGCTGAGGTACAGGCAGTGCTCCAGAATATGCTCGACGGAAGCTTTGCCCTCAGCACGCAGGGAAGGATGGCGGAAGATGGAACGTCCCGGTTTGGCATTCGCCTCGAACATCCAGATATCTTCATCCTGGTCAATGCCAAGGTCAAAGCCGATTTCACCGAGCAGGTGGCGGTGCTGGACTTCCAGCGCTTCAGCCAGCTTGACGGCAGTCGTTTTGGCCCGCTGCAGCACTTCGTCCGACCTTGCGCCAAATACCCGGCCGAGTGCCTGCTGGGGAGTGAGCAGGGCTCCGCCGTTCTTCAGGTGGGTGGTGACGCTGCCCCGGCCGGCTTTTTTGGCTCCGATGCCGACGACTACCCATTGATTGCTGCCGTTCTTGTGCATATGGAAGCGGAAGTCAATCGGGCAGGCGTCGATCTCGATCAGCCGGATGCCCTGCTGCACCACATAGTTCTGCAGGTGCTGGCCGTGGCGGGAGCGGAGCATGCGCATCAGGCTGTCGAAGCTGGTGAAGCGCAGCAGTACGTTTTTGCCGCTTTTGCGGTAGCGGGCAAAGTACCCTTTCTTGGGCAGGTAAGTCAGCCGGTAGATTCCGTGTCCCAGGCTGCCGGCAGACGGTTTGTAGTATACGAAATGATGACGGTCCAGCATTTCACGCATTTTTTCCGAGCTTGGATTGGTGACCGTCTCAGGCACATAGCGGTAGGCTGCGCTGTCGTTCTCCAGCAGCCGGTAGACATCCGACTTGTTGAAAAAGCTCCAGTTGAAATAGGGAATCCGTTTCCGCCCGAACCGTTCGCGGAGCTGGTTGATATAAGGGGAAGTTTCGGCGCGGCGGCTTGGCAGCCTGTTGTATACGACGTCCGGCAGCGGCACCAGCTTGCGTTCGAACTTGTCACTTGCGTTCAGAAAAAAGCCGTTGACCTGCTCCTTCTGCCAGTCAATATCTTTCGGAGTGAAGGCAAAAATATAACATTTGTTGCTGCCCTCGCGCAGCAGCTGCTTGATGAAGCCGGTACGGGAGCCGAAAGGATTGCTTGATGAGGTAGGCCCGTCGGACAAAATGCCGACCAGCGGCCCGAGCTGCACCTCATCATTCTGCAGATTACGCAGATAAACGCCGCCCGTCTTAGGTACCTTGATTGCGCTTTTTACGCCTGAAGCCAGGAACAGATGCTTTCCTGCCCGTTTGATGGGCTTGATCATGGCCGGAATGGCATCCTTGCCGAGCCGCAGGCGGATATTTTTTTTACCGGATAATTTCAGGCTTTTCATCAGTTCACCCGAGACGTAGACAACTCTTTGGGGCTGCTTGGTGAAATGGACATTGCAAAAAGTGAGACCCATTGATGAATCCTCCTTAGGAACCATTGATTTCATTCTCCTGTCTGTAACGGAGCATCTTGGCGGGTATTCTGCGGCCGGCCGGCGAGTGCTGAAGCAGATGCCGTGCATAGCGCAGCGGGTTCTCGGCGGCGAGTCTTGCCGCCCGGATGTCACCCGTCAGCCTGAATACCGAGCGGCCCGGCTTGGAATTGGCCTCCAGCAGACAGATTCTGCCTCCGGGGTCGATGCCGAAGTCAAGGCCCAGCTCTCCGAGCCTGCCGCAGGATTCCTCCAGCAGGGGAGGGAGGAGCGCTGCAGCAGCAGCAAGCTCATCCTGCAGCTCAGCCCCGGCTGGACCATACTCTGCAAGCAGGAAGGGCAGCACGGCTGCTGCTGTACCCCCGCCGTGAAGGTTGGAGGTGAGGCTGCCCTGACCGCCGAGCCGCACAGCCATGCCCGTAAGTGTCCAGGCGCCGCGTCCGTTCTTCTGCATCAGCACCCGGACATCGAAGGGCCGGCCCTGGCTGCCGGTTAACTGCAGATAAGGCTGGATGATATAGCGGCGCTTGCCGATGAACCGGTCAATCCAGCGGAGCCCTTCATCGGAGGTGCTGAAGTGATGGCGGAAGGCTTCGTTGGCTCCGCTCCGGCCGCGGATGCTTAGTCCGCCGCCTTCCCTTGTGCTGGTAAGCCTTGCATGCAGCGTGCGTTTGCCGTGGGAGCCTGCCCTGGGCTTAAGAAATACGCCGTATTCCCGCTCGGCAAGCATGAAGCCAAGCGCGTCCGGACCGGAATAGAGTCTGGTCTCCGGCAGCAGCGGTGCAGCAGCCGGGCTGCGGCGGAGTATTTCATATACTCTCCATTTGTCAGGCAGTCCCCGCGACCAGGGAACGGTGCGGGACAGCGCCGCCAGCGCTGCCGCTGCCGACTTTTTCTCCTGGCGGCTCGAATAGAGGCAGCGGTTATACAGGATGTCAGGTGCAGGGGCTACTGTCTGCTGCCACCGGCCTTCCCTCCAGGCATAACCGGTTATGGATTCGCCGTTCTCCGCGACATCTTCGGGATGGAACACAAGCACCTTCAGATCAAACAGCGGGGCAGCTGCGCTTAGCTGGCTGCAGAACTCCGGCTCTGCGATCGGCGGATGTCCCTGGCGCCGGCCGGTCATTATACCCAGGAATCCCTGTGCTGGTTCTGTCATGGTGTCCTCCTTATAACCCGGCCAGGTAGCGGCAATATAGAATCATTTGTTTCACGGACGGTCTGATCTTCTGGTCATTCAGCGGGGTGTTGTCGTTCTTGGACGGCTTGGAGTTGACCTCCAGCAGCCAGATCCGCCCCGACTGGTCCAGTGCAAGGTCAATGCCCAGCTCCCCGAAGTGCGCGGGGATAAAGGTTTCGACCCCCCGGGCAATGGCCAGTGCCGCCCGGGGCAGCTGAACCTGCGAGCTTTCCTTCATTCCGGCGGGAAGGCTGCTTTTGCCGATGGCTTCCTTCACCGTGCTGAGCGTGCCGCCCCGGGCCAGATTGGAGACGAAGTGGTTGCTCCCCGCGGTACGGGCAACAATCGAAGTCACACCCCATTTGCCGGTGCCGTTCTTCTGCACCAGTGCCCGGAAATCAACCGGCCGTTTGCCGAGCTCCATCAGGTTAAGCCCCTGCTGAATCTGGAAGCGGGTGGTTTTCATTTTGGGTGAAATCGACTGGAACAGCTTTGCAAGACTGGGATAGCTCTGCTTGCGCGTGCCCATCGGTGTCGTGGACAGCAGCCGGTAGCCTCCGCCTTCTTCCCGTGAAATGCGAAGGATGCCTTTGCCAAGGCTGCCGCGTACGGGCTTCAGAAAAACGCTGGAGTAGCTGTTGCACATTTTTTTGAGGACGGCAAAACCGTTCAGTGCATGGGATTCCGGCAAATACCGCTGCAGGGCGGTATCCTGGGCCAGCGCCTCAAATACCTCAGTTTTGTCAAGGAACTTCTCATTGAAGAAATGGGTTCCGTAGCGGGATTTTACATCCGCCAGAAAATGCTGTACGCTAGGTTTGTTCTCTACCTTGCGCGTAGTAAGCCGATTGTTGATTACATCGGCGACAGGAAGACTCAGCTTCCGCCAGCCCTCGTCGTATACCCAGCCCTGGATGGAAGAGCTGCGCGTTTCCAGCGCTTCCGGGGTAAAGAAATATACATAGGCACCTTGTGCTTGGCAGGCGTTGGTAAGTTCCCGGCAGAACATCGTGATCTGGCCGAACACCCGGTCCGGCTGGTCAGGATGGTCCCGGCTCACCAGCACACCGATCAGCGGACCGAGCCGCAGAATGCGGCTGCCGGTACTGTAGGAGGCATTCAGCACAGGCCGGCCTCTCCAGCCGAGCCGCCGTGCCAGCCCTTCGCTTACGCGCAGGCTGTCGGCTTTTGGGACAGGAATGACAGTAACCTCCTGCCTGAATGAGCCGAAGCTCAGATGGATGATGCCGTGAGCCGGGATTTTGAGCCTTTTCATGGATTTGTCGCCAAGCATGATCGCGTTTTCCTGCAGGATGCCCGAGTGGACCGTTTGGACCGGGATCTTGAACTTAGACATCGTGGATCTCCTTCCGGTAGGCAGCATGATGCCGGCAATTATGAATCATAAGGGTTACATATCATTCATCATATGGAGACATCTGACCCTTGGTGATTGACCTATTCCGTAAAAAGCCGTGCCGGGCGTAAATCGCTATTGCTGCAGGCGGCAGACCGCAGACCCAACATCAAATTTCAGGAGGTAACACAAATGAACGTAATCGACAAGGCACATGAGCTGGCCAGAGCCATTAAAGAAAGCACTGAATTTTCCGACATCAGCAGTGCAATGAAGGTGATTGAAGCCGATCCGGAGAGCAAGCAGATGCTGGACAATTTCCGCCAGAACCAGATTGAGCTGCAGCAGCGGATGATGAACGGGGAAATGCCTCCGCAGGAGGAAATGGAAAAAATGGAGAAGCTGTTCGAGGTGCTGAACCTGAATCTCGGCATCCGCCGTCTGTTCGACGCAGAGCGCCGCCTAAGTGTAGTTATTGAAGATGTGAACAAGATTAT
Source organism: Paenibacillus sp. fava2 (assembly GCF_058313675.1). NCBI lineage: Bacteria > Bacillati > Bacillota > Bacilli > Caryophanales > Paenibacillaceae > Paenibacillus > Paenibacillus sp. fava2. Next base: position 2,530,827 of record NZ_CM177755.1, read on the forward strand.
TACGGACAGCCTGTCGCAGATGTACGGCGGTCACTAATTATTCCCGCTCCGGCAGGAGCAGGGTTAACAAAAAGGGGACTCCCCGGCCGGTCGGCTGGAGAATCCCCTTTTTGTTGTATTCAAATATAAGAATTCATATGTTTTACGCTATCAATAATCCTTATATTTTTCGCAGAAACGGTTACCGCCTTATCTGAAGGACGGCATCGCCGTATCTACTTGAGGTCCGGCTAATCCTGCTTGCCTTCAACGGCACAGAGCAGAATGCCGGCGGCCAGCCCTAGCCTGCGGTCGAGACGGCCGGTCCGGTCGCCGGAGAAGTCGGCGGTAATTTTGGTGACGAACGGGTTGATGTTCTGGCTGTAGGTCGGAATCGGGTCCCCCTGCAGCTCGACACTGTATTTTTGCGGAATAAAGCTGATTATCCGGCGTAACAGTGCCATAAAGGTGCTGTCCTCCTTCACCAGACCGATTTCCTGGTCATGACTGTCCAGAATCAGCCACTCATCCTTCAAAATCGATTTGAGCCCCTTGCGGCGGAGCGCGCCCACATGCTCTCCGGTCTCAGAGTCAACCACATCAAAAGTGACGCTGAAGTCGATAATGCTCCGTGCCTTAATCCGCAGAAGCTCCTTTTCCATCGACTCATCCGTGTAGAGCGCAATGTCCTCTTTTAGCTTAAACGCCTTCATCTGTGAATAAAGCACCAGCTCCTCAGAGCTGTTATAAATATGCAGTTTGGTGCTCATAATCGAAAAAACCTTTTTGCGGATCGTATATTCCGTGTACCCGTAAGCCTGATTCAAATAATCGCCTCCTAATAATTGTATATATCATCTCATATGACCGCGGGCAGTGCTATATCATTTTGTGCTCAGGCATATTTTTTTGCAGACTTGTCTCATAATTTCCGGAGGCGGTTCATAGAGTAGAGATATAGATTCAGTTGAAGGAGCTGTTTGTGATGAAAAAAAGAAACAAGTTCAAGCACAGCTTATACCTGCTGATTGCACTTGCCATGCTGCTCTATGCACTCCCGCAGCTGTCATTCCAGAACGGGCCAAGCTGGGTGCTGGGCTTTGGGGTTGTCTGGTGCGTATTTGCTTTCCTGATTATTGCGGCGCATCTGCATTTCATCATCGGAGTGGACGAGGAGAAGCAGAAACGGCTGGATGCGGTCCGCAAGCACAAGCTGGAGCAGTGGCAGGGCAAGTGGAACGAGGAAACCAGAATGTCGCAGCGTTTATAGGGGGATATGAACAGAGGACAGGAGCCCGGTGTTCAGTCCCTCTGCAAACAACACCTGATACAGAAGATCCAGGGGCCAGGCTGCCGGAAACGGCGTCCGGGCTTTTTGGCTGATGAAGACTTTCCGGTATCCCCTCACATAACCGGGTAATATCCTTGTAAATGCCCCGCTTTGCGGGGTTATTTTAGCTGTCCGGTCATTCACGGACTTAACTTATTTGACCTCCTGCGGGCGGTTGTACTCTGCAATTTCCGGCTGTATAATGAGTACAGAATAGTACAGATTGGGGCATGGGGGTGTAACAGTTGGAAGGACAAGGCGATAACATTACAAAGCATGAACAACTGCTGCAGCATATCGAAGGTCTCAAGGTGGGCACCAAAATTTCTGTACGCAAGCTGGCTAAGGAAATGGTAGTGAGTGAGGGGACGGCTTACCGGGCGGTAAAGGAGGCCGAGAACCTGGGTATCGTCATCACGAAGGAGCGGATCGGCACTGTCCGTGTCGAAAAAAAGCCGCGGAACATATCAGATCAGCTGACCTTCGGGGATGTCGTGGACATTGTGGAAGGTCATGTGCTAGGCGGAGCTGACGGTTTGAACAAGCACCTGCATAAATATATAATCGGCGCGATGAAGGTCGATGCCATGATCCGTTACATTGACGCTGACAGCCTGCTGATCGTAGGGAACCGCGACGATGTGCATTCACTGGCACTGGAGCAGGGGGCCGGGGTACTGGTGACGGGCGGCTTCGGTACGAGCCGTGAGGTTAAAGCGCTGGCGGACGAGCTGGACCTGCCGGTGATTTCCTCAAGACATGATACGTTTACCGTGGCCTCGATGATAAACCGGGCGATCTTTGACCGGCTGATCAAGAAAAAGATCATGCTGGTAGAGGACATACTGGAGAGCAAGCCGCGGCTGCACACGCTGAAAACGTCCAGCACGGTCGGAGAACTGCGCCAGCTGGCACTCTCCAGCGGGGAACAGCGTTTTGCTGTAACGGATGAATGGAACCGGGTCATCGGAATTGTCGGACGGCGCGATGTGGAGGAGCTGCAGGAGGGGCAGAGCATCGAAAAAGCGATGGTCCGCAGCCCTGTTACAGCGGCCCTGCAGACTTCGCTGGCTTCGGCGGCGCAGATCATGATGTGGGAGGGGATCGACTTCCTGCCGATTGTGGACCGCAACCGCAAGCTGGTCGGATCGCTGACCCGCCGTGAGGTTCTGCAGAGCCTGCGGGATGTCAGTAACCAGCCTCAGATGGGCGAAACGTTCGATCATTTGATCTGGAACGGATTTGCCGAGGAACGGGACGAGGAGGGGAGGCTGTTCTTCCACGGCTTCATCACCCCGCAGATGGCGACGGATCTGGGTACCATTTCCGAAGGTGTCCTGTCCACATTGATGACCCTGTCCGCCTTCAAGGCGGCCAAGGATATTACCGGCAACGATTATGTGCTGGACAACATGTCCACCTATTTTATCCGTCCGGTGCAGATTGAGCATTCGATTATCGTGATGCCCAAGCTGCTGGAGATCAGCCGCAGAACCTGCAAGCTGGAGATCGAGATCAGCCACAATGACACGATGGTCGCCAAAGCGGTACTGATGCTGCAGTCGATTGATCACGGGTGAGGTGCACGGACGCAAGTTGAGCTACATGAAGAGAGACCGCTCTATACGGGCAGTCTCTCTTTTTTTACTATTATTATATTGAAGTAAAGTTGGGGAATACTGGTATGATCCGCTACCACACTGCTGCCGTTCAACAGGACTATGCGCATTAAGCATATAGTTGGATTTTTGACACTTAAATTGGCCAGAATCCTATCCTTATAAAAAATAGATGGCATTTTTCCACTTAGCATTTCTCAGGAATACCGGGCGGAGAAGAGGGCTGTTGCATACCGCTCAATGAGGCTGTAAAAACAATCGCCTAAGCCTTGCGTCTGCCCCCGCTCCGGCTGTAATACCCGTAGCTGCGCAGCCCGGAGAAAATATTAAACGCCCCGATGACGAGAAACACCGCCTCCACAATCACACTGAGCGTCGAGCCCCGGAACAGAAACATTGACATCAGCGACAGGGTAACCAGCATGGCCCCGAGCAGCACGTTCATGATGGAGCGCCGTCTGCCTTTTTCAAGCGGATTAGTGGTCCGGCGAGCGGAGAGGCTGTATGCGGCGGCACCAATCATAAAAACAACGAGCAGGATGAACAGCAGATACTTGATGAGCATAATCATGGACAGGCAGCTCCTTTATCAGAAGATCATTCAAAAAAGTTAAGCCCTCTGCATGAATTCCGTTTGCCTATATACCTGTCCATTATTGTAGCACGGCCTACGCCGGCACGCCCGTCTAATCTGCGGCTCAGCTGCGTTTATAAGGATTGACCTCTACCCAGATCTGCAGCACGCCCTCCATGACCAGCATGGTCCGGATCCGTACGGAGTATTCTTTTTCACGGACGATGTAGATTTTTCCGTCCAGCAGCAGCCGCGCCAGCTTGCCGTCCGTATCAATGTCGAACATGCTGCGGCCGCGCATCGGCTCCAGGTCTTCGCTCATCCGGCTGATAATTTCCTTCAAGGTTACCTGATCCAGCACGCCGCTACCCCCGCTAGTCTTGTTCTCCTCAGTGCGCAGCTTGATTTCCCGGATCACGGTCGAGGTGTTGTTGTATTTTTTCAGGGTCTTAATATCGTTCCGGTACTGCTCAATCTCCACTCTCATTTCCTGATTGTTAAGCCAGAGCACATTATAGCTCAAATGAAAAATGGCGTTGTACATAACGGCCCCCACCACCATGCCTAGCACAAAGACAGCGGAAATTTGTGAAAAGCGGCGGTAGCGCTGAAAAGGGGGGATTCTCATGGTCCGCTCACCCCTTGCCGCACACCCATTTGACCAGCTCGCTGCCCATATGGGCGCCTAAAAAGGCGAATACCAGATATAGGATCTGTTTGATGGCGGGAGACAGATTGCCCCCGATCATATTGCTCTCAATGACCCGCATAGGGTCGATAGTGCCTCCGACTGCGGCGGCGAGCGCCCAGATTTTGATCCGGTCGGCGATGTCCAGCATCGTCTGCGTCGGCGGCTGCAGGGAGACGACCGCACCGATCCCTCCAAGCATGGCGCCGCCCAGGACAATGCCGAAGGCGATGAAGAAATCAAGAACGGCTTTGCTCATAAAAATACTCATACAAGGCCCCTTTCCGGACAAGTCCCGCCTGTCCCTGTGCACTTAATCCATTCTATGGGCGGTTCCCCCGGTATTATGATAAAATAGTTTCATCTTATGTTTTGATTTGAAGAGTAGAAGGGATGTGGGGATCATGAGCCCATTCGTGCATTTGCATGTGCACAGCGAATACAGTTTACTGGACGGCGCCGCGCGCATTACGGATCTCGTGCGCCGGGCCGGCGAATACGGCATGAAGTCGCTGGCGCTGACGGATCATGGAGTGATGTATGGGGCAATCCCCTTTTATAAAGCATGCACAGCCGCCGGCATTAAGCCGATTATCGGCTGCGAAGCCTATCTGACGGCAGGCTCGCGGCGTGAGCGGGGCAGCCGCAAGGATCAGCCGATCTATCACCTGATTCTGCTCGCGAAGAATGAAACCGGCTACAGAAACCTGATGAAGCTTGTCTCCATCGGCCATCTGGAGGGCCAGCATTATAAGCCGCGCATTGATATGGAGGCACTGGCCGCCCATGCGGAGGGTATTGTCTGTCTGAGCGCCTGTCTGGGCGGGGAAGTCCCGCAGCATCTGCTGCACGGGCGTGAGGAGGAGGCCTGCCGGTCGGCGCTGCGCTACAAGGAGATTTTTGGCGGCGACTTCTATCTGGAGCTGCAGGATCACGGTATTCCCGAGCAGAAGCGGGTTAATCCGCAGCTGATTGCTCTGGCAGCGGAGCTGGACATTCCGCTTGTAGCAACGAATGATGTGCACTATCTGGCCAAGGAGGATGCCGAGGTCCAGGATGTGCTGATCTGTATCGGCACAGGCAAGACGGTGGACGATGAGGACCGGCTGAAGATCGGCACGGACCAGCTGTTTCTGAAGAGCGGAGAGCAGATGGCGGCGCTGTTTCCGCATGTGCCGCAGGCGATCACCAATACGCAGGAGATTGCCGATAAATGCAATCTGGAATTGACGTTCGGGCAGCATATTCTCCCCGAATATTCCCCGCTGCCGGAAGGGCTGGATGCAGCAGCTTATCTGCGCCAGCTCTGCCGCAGCGGGCTGGAAGCGCGTTATGAGAATACACCGCTGTGGAATTCATCCGAGCGGAAGGCTGCTGCCGAGCAGCGGCTGGACTATGAGCTGGGCGTCATTGAGAGCATGGGCTTCAGCGATTACTTCCTGATCGTCTGGGATTTCATTGCCTACTGCCACCGCCAAGGCATCGCTACCGGCCCGGGCCGCGGCTCTTCAGCAGGCAGTCTGACCGCTTATACCCTGCGGATTACCGATGTGGATCCGCTGAAATATAACCTGCTCTTTGAGCGTTTTCTTAATCCTGAACGGATTACGATGCCGGATATTGATATTGACTTCAGCGATGAGCGCCGTGATGAGGTTATCGCTTATGTGGTCGAGAAATACGGCAGGGAGCATGTGGCACAAATTATTACTTTTGGAACAATGGCAGCCAGAGCGGCGGTCCGTGATGTCGGCCGGGTGCTGAACCTGCCCTACAATGAGGTGGACAAGGCAGCGAAGCTGATCCCCGGACAGCTCGGGATCAGCATTGCACGCGCACTTGAGGGCAGCCCTGATCTGAAGGCGCTGTACGAGACCAGCAGCAAGACCAGGGAACTGCTCGACATGGCGATGAAGGTTGAAGGCATGCCGCGCCATGCGTCCACACATGCTGCCGGTGTTGTCATTTCCAAAGGCCCGCTGACCGATGCGGTGCCGCTGCAGGCGGGCAATGAGAGCACGGCACTGACCCAGTATTCCATGGAGCATCTGGAGAGCGTGGGACTGCTCAAGATGGACTTTCTGGGACTAAGGACGCTGTCGATTATTGAACGCTGCATGAGCTGGATCAGGGAGATGGACGGGGCGGCTCCCGATTTCCGCACCATTCCCGATGATGATCCGCTGACCTACGAAATGCTCGGGGCCGGCGAGACGACCGGCGTCTTCCAGCTGGAGTCTGCAGGCGTCCGGCGTGTGCTGAAGGACCTGAAGCCCTCCGGCTTCGAGGATGTCATCTCGGTACTGGCGCTGTACCGTCCGGGCCCGATGGAGTTCATTCCAAAATTTATCGCCGGTAAGCACGGAGATATAGCGGTGGACTATCCGCATGCCGACCTGACGCCGATTCTGGCGGATACGTACGGCATTATCGTGTACCAGGAGCAGATTATGCAGATTGCTTCCCTGATGGCCGGTTTCTCGCTTGGTGAAGCCGACCTGCTGCGCCGCGCAGTGTCAAAGAAGAAGCGCGAGACACTGGACAAGGAACGCAGTCATTTCGTGGAGGGCAGCCTGCAGCAGGGCTATCAGGAGGCGGATGCGAATGCCGTTTATGATATGATCGTCCGGTTCGCCGATTACGGCTTCCCGCGGGCCCATGCCGCCGCTTACGGCGTGCTGGCCTTCCAGACCGCCTATCTGAAGGCTCACTATCCGGTGCAGTTCATGGCCTCGATGCTGACGGCCGTCATGGGCACCCACCGCAAGGTGGCTGAATATGTGCTGGAATGCCGGCGCACCGGCATCGGTGTTCTGCCGCCGGATGTCAACGAGAGCGGCGTGCTGTTTACTCCGGTTCCCGGCGGGGAAGGGGGCGGCGGCCATATCCGCTTCGGGCTGGGAGCCGTGAAAAATGTCGGAACGCTGGCGGTAGAGAACATTATGGCTGTCCGTAAAGATCGTCCGTTCGACAGCCTGCTCGATTTCTGCCGCCGTGTCGATTTGCGCGTCTGCAACAAGCGCGTCATCGAATCGCTCCTCCAGGCAGGCGCCTTTGACCGGCTGCCCGGCCACCGGGCCCAGCTGCTGGCCATGCTCGATGAAACCGTGGATGCAGCCGCCAAATGGCGCAAGGAGCGGGACGAGCTGCAGATTCAGCTCTTCGACGATCTGATCGAAACCCCGAACTGGGAAATCCGCTACCCGGATATCCCGAGGTTCAGTGTAACCCAGCAGCTGGAGCTGGAGCGTGAGCTGCTCGGGCTGTACCTGTCCGGCCATCCGCTGGACGACAGTGCGGCCCTGCTTGAGGAGCCGGGCATCCAGCGGCTGATGGACCTTGGCGAAGCTGCGGATGAGAGCCAGACGGTTACGGCGGGAATGGTCGTCTCCATCAAGGAGATTACGACCAAGGCCGGCAAGGCGATGGCGTTCATCCAGTGGGAGGACCAGATCGAGCGCTGCGAGGTCGTGCTGTTCCCTGAGGTGTGGAAACGCAGCCGCAGCCTGGTCGAGAAGGGTGCGCTGCTCGCCCTGCGCGCCAAGGTGCAGCAGGAGGACGAGGGCTTCAAGCTGCTGGCCGAGGAGGTCGCGCCGCTTGGCGCGGACGCTCTTCATGGCCTGCTGCAGCGCCGCAGCGCAGCTGCCTCCCGTCCGTCCGGCGGACGGACGGCCTCTGCAGGAGCGCCGCGCAGCGCTCCTGCCCCGCGGGGCGGCGCCGGGGGCACCGGCGCACCGCGCACTGCCGCAGGCGGCGCAGCAGCGCCTGCAGCCCCTCCCGCCGCACCTGCGGGTGCGGCGGGAGGCGGCCAGCGTGTCTTTATCAAGATCACGCCGGCCGCGGAGAACCAGGCGCTGCTCTCGCGCCTGCAGGCACTGCTGCAGACCCATCCCGGGCCTGCAGCCACCCTGCTGTTCTACGAGCGCGAGCAGCGGGTGCTGGCGCTCAGCGACAGCTACCGGATTGAGCCCTCGCCGGAGCTGTTCGCAGCGGTCGAAGACATGCTGGGAGCCGGTACAGTAAGAATAAAATAAGAACATTTTCGCCCTTTTCCGCATACATTAGGAAACCACAGGGAATGGTCCCGTGCGGAAAGGGGATTGACAACATGTCCTATCAAATGGCAACAGAACTGCTGGAACGCAGGGGAGTTACGTTATCGTCCATTGCTGAGATCGTATATATTTTGCAATCCAAATATTATCAGGATTTAACAGAGGAAGAATGTATGTCCAGCGTGAAGTCGGTGCTCGGCAAAAGAGAGGTGCAGTACACGCTCATGACAGGCGTTGCCCTGGATGAGCTGGCAGAGAAAGGGGCGCTTCCCCAGCCGCTGCAGGCGGTGATGGAGGCGGATGAATCGCTGTACGGCGCGGACGAGACGCTGGCGCTGGGGATTACCGGGGTGTACGGGATGATCGGGCTGACCAGCTTCGGCTACCTGGACAAAGTCAAGCTTGGCGTGATCGGCACGCTCAATGATGAGCCGGGCAGAATCCATGTATTCCTGGATGACCTGGTTGCCGGAATTGCCGCAGCCGCTTCTGCCCGGATCGCCCACCGACATGAAGGCGCAAAGGTGTACCCCCATGTCACCGGTACGCCATAAGGGATCACCTGATAGCTGGTGAATGCGGCCTCCTGGTCCCGCCTCCTCCGTTTTACTCCTGTTGCGGGAAAAAAGAAAACTGTGTTATCATGATTCCATTATACGCGGGATACGGCTGGGAATTGAGATCAGGGAGGCCTTGCAGGGCATGTGGACGGTAATTTATATAGCGCCAACCGCCAAAGTGGCGGATATGATTCAGAGCAAGCTTACGGAAGAAGGATTTCTGGTAAAGTGCCGTCCGATTAATATGTCCAAGCAGCAGTTTGAGATTCTGGTCCCTTCAGGGGAGCTTGAGGAAGTACAGGAAGCCCTGAATCTGATTTTACATCCCTAATTAAATATGTATAAGTGCAGTAGTTGACAGCGGCAAGCTGCTGAATGCGCAAATAAACGGCTGAAGAGGTGCGACCCTTGTTCAAAGATTTATTTCAGAAAAAACGGAAGTACGCGACTATTCCTTCAGAACGTCTGGAGCGGAGCGGCGGACCGGCGGAAGGCGAACGCCCGAAGCGGGAGATTCCCGAAGGGCTTATGAGTAAGTGCAGTAAATGCGGTACGATCCAGTACAGCAAGGAGCTGGAGAAGAACCTGAAGGTATGTCCGGCCTGCGGCCACCATATGCGGCTGAATGCGCTGGAACGGATCGCCATGACCCTTGATCCGGAGAACTTCATCGAGTTTGACAGCGAGCTGTCTTCAGTGGACCCGCTGCAGTTCCCGGGTTATGCCTCGAAGCTTGAGCAGCAGCGCTCCAAAAGCGGACAAGTTGAGGCGGTAGTGACCGGCCAGGGCGCCATCGGCGGCCATCCTGTCATTGTTGCGGTGATGAATTTTGAATTTTTCTCAGGCAGCATGGGCTCCGCAGTAGGGGAGAAGATTACCCGTGCGGTGGAAGAAGCGACGGAGAAGAGACTCCCGCTGCTGATTTTCTCCACCTCCGGCGGAGCACGGATGCAGGAAAGTATCCTCAGCCTGATGCAGATGGCCAAGACAAGCGCGGCTCTGGCCCGTTTTGGCGAGTCCGGAGGATTATATATTTCGGTCATTACTGACCCTACTACCGGCGGCGTATCCGCGAGCTTTGCGAGTCTTGGCGATATTATTATTGCCGAGCCCGGTGCCGTGTTCGGCTTCGCCGGGAGAATCGTTATTGAGCAGACAATCCGCCAGAAGCTGCCGGATGATTTCCAGACGGCTGAATTCAACCTTCAGCACGGCCAGCTCGACCTGGTGGTGCACCGTAAGGAAATGCGGTCTACGCTGACCCGGATTTTGGAGCTGCATGATGTGAAAGGGGGATTTTAGGTTGGCGGGAGAGTTGCCTTTTGAAATGCCTCTGGTAGAAATGCGCAAGAAGATTGCCGAGCTGAAGCAGTTCGGTGAAGAGAAGGGCATTGATTTTACGGATGAAATTATCCGGCTTGAAGAACGTTACCGCGTGCTTGCGGATGAAATTTACAGCAATATTTCCGCCTCCCAGAAGATGCATCTGGCCCGGCATCACGGACGTCCGACCTCGCTTGATCTGATCGGGCTGATTTTTACGGATTTCCTGGAACTGCACGGCGACCGCCTGTTCGGGGATGATCTGGCCGTTGTCGGCGGCATTGCGAAGCTGAACGGCGTGCCGGTTACGGTAATCGGACAGCAGCGCGGCAAGGATACGAAGGATAACATCCAGCGCTTTTTCGGCAGCGCGCACCCGGAGGGGTTCCGCAAGGCCATGCGGCTGATGAAGCAGGCGGAGAAATTCCGCCGCCCGATCATTACCTTTATCGACACCAAGGGAGCTTACCCGGGGAATACGGCGGAGGAACGCGGGCAGTCTGAAGCCATTGCACGCAATCTCTATGAGATGTCCCAGCTGGCTGTGCCGGTCATCTGTGTCGTCATCGGCGAAGGCGGAAGCGGCGGGGCTCTGGCTTTGGCTGTGGGCAACCGTGTACTGATGCTGGAGCATGCCATCTATTCGGCGATCTCGCCGAACGGCGCAGCCTCCATTCTGTGGAAGGATGCCTCCAAAGCGGAGCAGGCTGCCGAAGCGATGAAGATTACCGCAGCGGATCTGCTTGGGATGGAAGTCATCGAGGAGATCGTCCCGGAACCGCGGGGCGGCGCGCATCAGGATTACGAGAATGCTGCGGCCAACATCAAGGAAGCCGTGTGGCGCCATTTGCAGGAACTGTCCAGTCTGGATGCCGCTGAGCTCAAGGAGGACCGTTACCGCAAATTCCGCAAAATCGGCGAGTTTGCCGAAGGTACCCAAGAGTCTCTATTACCTGAAGAAGAAGTCCAGAACGTGGAGTAGAGTAACAATTTCATTTGCACTTTCACACATATGGAAGTTCTTTCCGGTCTGGAGCCCTGGAAGACTGGATTATACATTTGTTTCCATAGGAATCATCCCGCAGCGCTCGCGGGATGATTTTTATTTTGGTGACAGATTGCGTAAATTCGACGTAAATTTACAGAGTAAACACGCTGGAACATTGATTTTGTGTCCAAGTTGCAGTAATATTCATTAGGGCGCAGTAAAAGGTGCATGTGATATAGTTCCTATACAAACATTAAGCCTTATAGTAGATTTTGTAGTTGGAAAAAGTGAGACAGAGAGAACGAAAAAACGGAGGAAAACCTAATGCGGAAAAGTAAAATTGTATGTACGATCGGACCTGCAAGTGAATCGTTGGAGAACATCAAAAAATTGATTTTGGCTGGTATGAATGTAGCCCGTCTGAACTTCTCCCACGGCGATTTTGAAGAGCACGGCAACCGGATCAAAACGATTCGTCAGGCTTCCCAGGAACTGGGCAAGACCGTTGCTATCCTGCTTGACACCAAAGGACCAGAAATTCGTACAGGCAAGCTGGAAGTAGAACCGATTGAACTGGTTCAGGACGAGTACCTGACATTGACTACGGAAGAAATCCTTGGCGATCAAAACCGTATCTCTATCACTTACAGCGACCTTCCTAACGACGTTTCGGTTGGATCAACAATCCTGATCGATGACGGTCTTATCGGACTTACAGTTGTAGACATTCAAGGCACTGAAATCAAGACCCGTATTGTTAACGGCGGTACAATCAAGAGCAAAAAAGGCGTTAACGTACCAGGAGTTTCCATCTCCCTGCCGGGTATTACGGAAAAAGACACCAACGATATCGTTTTCGGGATCGGACAGGACATCGATTTTATCGCCGCTTCCTTCGTTCGCAAAGCCAGCGACGTTCTGGAAATCCGTGCACTGCTTGAGAAGCACAATGCTTCCCACATCCAAATCATCTCCAAGATCGAAAACCAGGAAGGCGTCGACAACCTTGATGAAATCCTGGCAGTATCTGACGGTCTGATGGTTGCCCGCGGTGACCTCGGCGTAGAAATTCCTGCTGAAGATGTACCTTTGGCTCAAAAGCTGATGATCAAAAAATGTAACATTGCCGGCAAGCCGGTAATCACAGCTACCCAAATGCTGGATTCCATGCAGCGCAACCCGCGTCCTACCCGCGCTGAAGCGAGTGACGTAGCTAACGCTATCTTCGACGGTACTGATGCAATCATGCTGTCCGGTGAAACAGCTGCCGGGAAATATCCGGTAGAATCCGTACTGACCATGTCCCGCATTGCCGAAAAAGCAGAATCTGCCCTGAACCACCGTGAAATCTTCATGAAGCAGCAGATCGCGCAAGAAACAACTGTTACTGAAGCTATCAGCCAATCCGTAGCGATCTCCGCTCTGGACCTGAATGCTAAAGCTATTCTTTCTTCGACTGTAACCGGCCACACTGCACGCGTGGTTTCCAAATACCGTCCTAAATCCCAAATCATCGCTGTTACGACTCAAGAAAGAACTATGCGTCAGCTGGCTCTGGTATGGGGCGTAACTCCAGTATTCGGCAAAGAAGCTACCTCTACTGACGAACTGCTGGCTACTGCACTGCAAGGCGGTAAAGCTTCCGGTCTGGTAAAAGCAGGAGATCTCGTTGTGATCACTGCCGGTATCCCGCTGGGACGTTCCGGTTCCACTAACCTCGTGAAAGTGGATACGATTCCTGCCGACTAAGACAGGCTTCATTTCCATAACGGATAAAAGAGATAAGCAAAAAAGCAATGGTGTAATTCGCCATTGCTTTTTTGCTTGATATCACGGCTTTGAATGATTATATTTGATTGAGGGTTTTTTGAGAGCGCTTGTTGCTTTGGTGCGGATAAAAACAGGGCTTTTCAGGTACGCTTGCGAGAGGCCTTTTGGATATAGACGTTTTACTGTAAATGCATCACCCTTGGCATTGGGACTCGAGGGTACGGCGACTGTAACCTTGTTCTGGATCATGATGCCGCCGTTTGCAGGCTTAAGCCTGGGGCTAATCCCGTTGACCTGGCAGCAGCGGAAGTTCACAGATGAGGTTTTGGCGAGATTGGCAACGGTTCCCCCGACCTGCGGCGCTTCCATGATCCATTCGGCAGAGGACTGCGGGCCGTTATAGCGCCGGATGATGCGGAAGGTCCAGTGCTTGCTCAGGTTGCATAGCCGGATGCACCATTTACCTGGGCTGAGCTTTACAATGCTGGCCCGGATAAGGTCTCCTGGGGACACGGGAAGCGGTATGACGGTCTCGGCCTCGGGGAGAATCTCCCACCAGGCATAATAATGAACGGTTCCGTTCATGGATTCATGGCCGGTGCCTGTCTGGATCAGACTGCTGTTTTTGAAACCGTCGATTCCGATCCAGGCCGAAGAATAAGTAGGCTTAGCCGTAGGTTTTACGTAGGGGACTGTCCACTCGGCCGAGATCCGCCGGAAGGCGCCTTTCTTGCCGGTAATGGCATATCCGCTCCAGTTGCTTGACGTCCAGCCGAAGCCGGTATTCCGGGTCCGGCCTGTATTGGATTTGTCAGCTAGACAGGGCCGACTGCGCTGAAATCTATGAACTGTGCTCACTTGTCCACCGCCTTTTATAAGGTTCTGCTCTATCTAATGCAGTGGAGTCTCGTAAAGTATGGGTTATCTGTTAAAAAGGAATGGAGAGGACTACTAGCACCTATGAACAAACTAATGAAGCTGCGCGGCTTCTATCTTTTTTTGGGATTGGCCGGGGGCTCCTTCGGCTCATATCTGACCCTGCTGCTGAAGAATAACGGCATGGCTGTCAGCCAGATCGGTATGATGATGGCGGCCGGTACGCTGATTGCCATTTGTATTCAACCGGTGTGGGGTTTGATTGCTGACAGATACAACCAGGCGCGTCTTGTGCTGATCCTCAGTGTGGCTGTACCTGCAGTGCTGGCAGGCTTTTACCGGTTCGACTATTTTGTCGTTATGCTGCTGATCTACACGGTGTCTACCATCTTCTCGGCTACACAGGCGCCTATCGCCGATTCTTACGCCATTGCAGCCGCGAACAAGGCCGGGTCATCATACGGCAGCATCCGGATGATGATGAGCATAGGGGCGGCCGTAGGGGCCTATGCGGGCGGGCAGTATATTGAGCTGTTTTCGGTATCGACCATCTGGCTGCCCTTTCTGCTTCTGAGCTCAGTAGCTGTAATATTCGCGTTGACGCTGCCCAGACAGGCGGAAGAAAACCATATGATGACCCAATCCTTTTCACAGGGTGTGAAGCAGCTGCTCAGCAACCGGATTTTTCTCGCTTTTCTCGGCGGATGCTTTCTGGTGAACCAGACGATGGCTGCGTTCGGCACTTATTTTGTAGTGGCTTTTCAGTCTGTGGGGGGTTCGGCGAGCTACGCCGGGATTGCCCTGTTTATCGCTTCTTTTACCAATGTGCCTTCCATGCTCTATGCCTCAAAGGTTATCCGCAAGCTGGGGCGTGAACGCACGCTGCTGATCGGAGCGCTTATTTATGTGCTGCGCTGGGGCATACAGGTAGCTTTTCCGTATCCTTCGGTTATGGTCGGAGTACAGGTTCTGCATGGCCTATCCTTCGGACTTTTCTATATTGCTGCGGTTGAATATGTATCCCAGATTACATCCTCAGAAATTCAGGCGACCGGCCAAAGCGTCTTTAATATTGTCTTCTCCGGGTTTGCGGGAATTCTCGGAAATCTGCTGAACGGCCTGCTGCTAAGTAGCGGGGGTGTCGGGCTGATGAATCTGGCCTGTATGCTGAGTGCTGCTGTCGGATCGGTGCTGCTGCTCTATGTGGCCAGAAGCTCGCGCCGCAAGGTGCAGCTGCCGGCGTCTTCGAACGGCCTGAGCCTGTGAGTTCAGGCTTCAGGCTGCAGCTGTGTCTGCCATTGACTACTGAAAGGGGCGATTTGTTATGAAATCACGTGAACCGGTGCCGGCCAGCCGCTGGTACAGCACCGCTTTCCGCGTAAGATATCAGGAGACGGACCAGATGGGCGTGGTTTACCATGCCAACTATCTGAGCTGGTTTGAGAGCGGGCGGACCGAAATGTTCCGCGGGCTTGGCTTTGCCTATCGTTCGCTTGAGGAAATGGGTGTAATGCTTCCCGTGACCGCTGCAGATTTGCAATTTAAAAGTCCGGCACGCTATGATGATCTTATCGCCGTGTATGCACGGCTCAGCGTCTTTTCGCCTCTGAGGGTTGTATACGAATACGAAATCCGCCGGCTGGCGGACCTCACTGGCAGCGGTTCCGGCTATAGTTCCGGATCAGGTGCTGCGTCTGGTCCGGCGGATGCTCCGCTTGCGGGCGAGCTTCTGGTCAGCGGTTCAACCTCTCATGTCTGGCTGAACAAGGACTGGAAGCCGGTAAGGCTGGACCGGGCGCTGCCCGAGCTGTACAATGCCATTACCGGGGCGCTGAGGGAAGAAGGAGGAACATAATGATTAGAAGCAAATGGCTGTGGGCTGCTATGTTTGTAATCCCGGCCGTGGAATTATTCGGGTTTATTTATGTGGCGGGTTTTATCGGTGCGCCCAAAACACTGCTCATCATGGTCGTTACATCGGTAATCGGTTTTCTGATGATGCAATTTGAAGGCAAAAAGGTGCTGCAGGACAGTAAGGTGCAAATGCAGGAAGGCAAGGTGCCTGGACGGACAATGCTGGACGGACTTTGTATCTTTTTCGGCGGCCTGATGCTGATCCTGCCCGGCTTCGTTACGGATATAATCGGTTTTTCACTGGTGTTTCCGCTGACCCGGCCGCTTTACCGGGTTTTTCTGCTGAAATGGATTGAGAAAAAAATGAAAAACGGCACCTTCACTTTTTACCGGAGGTAAGGGCGAAGCTGCCGTTTGGAATGGATAGATAGCCGGGTTAGTTGAACCTAGTTGCAATTAGTTGAGGGTTATTATTGTAGCGTCTTTGTCCGCAATGCGGCAGGGGCGCTTTTTGTTTGGTTAAGGGTAGGGGGTGGGGCAGCTGGCGAGGAGCGGGTGAGTTCTGAAAACAGATTGGCCATTTTTGTTCCGGAGAACGGGAATACATGCTCGGGGTGGAGTAAGCAGGGGCATTGGTGGACAGTATGGAAAAAGCTAAATATTACGTCAACAAAACCTCAGCAAAACCTCAGCAAAACCTCAGCAAAACCTCAGCAAAACCTCAGCAAAACCTCAGCAAAACCTCAGCAAATACCTTGACAAATACCTTGACAAATACCTCGACAATACATCAACAATGGACGTTTCACCTATACCAGACAATACCAGACCATGCTGAAGAGCACGGACAATCCTGAATGGCGCCGGGGCCAATGCTGAATAGCAACTGGACAATCCTGAATAGTACAAGGTCAATGCTAAAGAGCACCGAGAATACAGAATAGCACAGACCAATACTAAACAGAACCATACAATCTTGAATAGCACCGGACAAACCTGAACAGTGTCACAAAGCGCCGGCTAAACAATTGTGAGACTGATGGATTAATAGTGTATGCAAATGTCCAGTGCTTACTGCTGTTTGAAAAAGTAACACAGGCAGCAGGCTGGCGGACCGAGGCGACCTTATTTGATATGTATGAGACACTGTGCAAAACTAACGGACCGAAGCGGTGCGACCCCCTAATTCCGGAGTCTCCTATTTAAAATCGACTCTTGTCGTAGGCTTACTCTATATTTCGCCTTTTTCCTCGGCCAGAAGAAGGCGGATCGGTCTTCTAGGCTCATGACCCACTCTGAAAATTTGGCCGGTGGCATTCTGCGAAGACTGGTATGCATTCTGCGGTTGTTGTAGAAGTCCATGTACCCGTCTACGGCTTCATAGGCGTCTTCAAACGTTGCGAATTCTTCCTTGCCAAATAGATCTCTCTCCATGTTGCTGTGGAACGATTCAATAAAAGCATTGAGATCCGGCGTTCGAGGCGGAATCCGTTCGTGTGTAATCTCCCAACCTTCGCACATATCTCCAAAAAGGTGGCTCACGAACTGTGGTCCATTGTCGGTTCGTATCACTGGGCGTTCGCTGTGATTCGTACAGTGAGAGTCCATCGCTCTCCAAAGCGTCTGACAGACATGCTTCGCCTCACACGACGATCCTCTGTAGTAGCCGACGATGACACGGGTGAATACATCGATAATGCTAAGGACGAAAAAATGCCTGTCGCGACCCGCGACGTAACCATATTTAATGTCCATCTGCCAGAGCTGGTTACATCCGGTGATGACTCGGTTCTCTGGCAGCTTCCGGGGATGCTTGAAGCGCTTCTGACGTTGTGGCTGCAGGATATCTAGTGCCTTACACAGCCGGTAGCTCTTCTTATGGTTCAGCTTTAACCTGTACTGATTCCACAAGCATTCCGCAAGCAGCTTGTACCCGTACACGTGCTCTTCTCCAGAAATCAATTCCAGAAGCCACTCTTGAATTTGCTCGTCGCTAATCTTCTCCCCTGACTCCGTAAGGGAATAACCCGGTACAGGTCTCCCGCGCCCACCTTGAGCTGCTTGCGGGGATTGCAACTTGCGCTTGATATGGTCATAGTATGTGGACTCCGCCAGCCCAATGATACGCAGCACCAGGACTGCTGAATTCCCCTGCTTAATGAACCGCTCGGCTACCTTGATTTTCTCGGATAAGCAGGGGTTGGCTTTTTTAGCAGTTCACGTAGAATCTCGATCTCCAGATCTTTTTCTCCAAGCATTTTGACGGCCTTCTCGTATTTCTGCTCGACCTCAAGAAGGCGCTTCAGCTCTTCTGCCTGCTCCTGGGGATAGGGATGCTCTTGTTCGCCATGCTGTTCCCGATAATCCCTTACCCACTGATTCACCGTACCCGGGGTAACACCATATTTTCTAGCAACAACCGCTGCCTTAATGCCAGACAAGACCTCCTGTGCAGCCTTCTCTCTCTGTTCGGACATTTTCCCCATTGTGCTCATCCTCCTCATGTATAAAGTCTACATTTTTATGGGGGAGGACTCCAACTACATTAGGGGGCTGTGGAGGAAGAGCCCTTATTTCCTCTGAAATTGCTGATTTTGCTTCAAATATCTGCAAATAAAGGCTGTGGAGTCCGTTAGCTTGATAAAGACCCGATTATGGCGAAAATAAGGTCATCTGTGTCCGTTAGTCGCAGACACTAAGTCATTCGGAGGCAAAAATGCCCTTGATTCCGCTGCAAACAGCTGGAACGGACCAATCAAAGGCAAAAATGCCCTTGATTCCGCTGCAAACAGCCGGAACGGACCAATCAAAGGCAAAAATGCCCTTGATTCCGCTGCAAACAGCCGGAACGAACAAATCAGAGGCAAAAATGCCTCTGATCTGGCCGCAAGCAGCCGGAACGGACCAATCAAAGGCAAAAATGCCCTTGATTCCGCCGCAAGCAGCTGGAACGGACCAATCAAAGGCAAAAATGCCCTTGATTCCGCCGCAAACAGCCGGAACGAATAAATCAGAGGCAGAAATGCCTCTGATCCGGCCCAACGCGGCATTCCAGCCGACCACCCCTGTTGCCGCGTATGCCGCACCACAGCCGGCTAATGCAATTTGCCGCTCATGATGTAGCTGTGCAGCGCCCGGAAGACGCCGGCGCGGTTGAAAGCGCCCAGAACAACCAGCACGACCGGGCCGATCAGGATGCCGAGCATGCCGAACAGCTGGAGTCCGGCGAACACGCCGATCAGCATGGAGAGCGGGTCTACCCCGATGCTGCTGGCCAGCACCTTCGGCTCCAGCACCTGCCGGGTGATGAGGATAATGCCGTATAGCACCAGCAGGCCGATTGCGAGCGCCAGATTGCCGGTCATATAGGAGTACAGCGCCCAGGGCAGCATGATGATGCCTACACCAAGGTAAGGGATTGTATCGATCAGGCCGATGGTGAGTCCGATGACAAAGGCAGAATTGACGCCAAGCAGCAGGAGTCCGATGATGACAATAAATGCAGTGACGGATATAAGCACTGCCTGGGCCCGTATATAGCCGACCAGCGCTTTGCGCAGATCATTCCAAATGTTAGTCACCGGGCGGAGCAGGGGGGCGGGCAGCAGTCCGGTCAGCCTGGCATTATGGCGCTCCCAGCCGGTACTGAGGAAAAAGGCGGCCAGCAAAATGACAACCAGAATTGTGCCGAGACTCGGCAGCGCCGACACCAGCTTCAGAATCATATTGAAGAATCCGGTTATCAGGTCTGTAACAAACTGGCCGACGGTTTCTGTGGTCCGGTTAATATTGCTGTCAATTGTATCGTGGTAGCCGGGGTTATCGTGGTAAAACTGGTTGATCTGGTTAATAATATTCTGAATACTGGCATTGCGGCTGAGTGACAGCAGCAGCTCACGCCATTCATCCGTATGGAGGTCGAAGGTCTGGAGCAGCACGATAAGCTCTTTGACAAGACGGGTAATCAGTGCTGTCAATACCAGTGCCGTTCCCCCAATATAAAAGAGCAGAGACAGCACCACAGCCAGCCAGCCAGGCAGCTTAAAGCCCTTGAGAATCAGCACCAGCGGATGAATGAGATAGGCCAGCAGCCAGGCAAGCAGCAGCGGATAGAGCAGAGGCAGCAGTATATATACGGCCAGCAGCAGGCCTGCTCCGGCTAATATGACCCACAGGCCGCGCAGCACCTTTTTGACAAGCAGTGAGTCCATTGTCCATTTCCTCCCGTCAGGCTGAATTCAGGCTGAATAACAGCTCGTCTAATGTATATTCAGCTGACAGATTTGCAGACTATGAATTGCGGAGAAATGAGACGGAACCCTCAAAACAGGGCATTACATATACACTGAAAGCGCAATCATGAAACAATGAAGCGGAATGTTTTTTTCTATCCCTCCGATAAAATCATTTGATGCCGAACAAAGCTTCCACGTTGTTCACATAACCGTCAAAATCCGGTATGATAATTAAAGCTTCTGTTTCGAAAGTTAGTTGCAATCCCTGGAAGGGGTATTACCGCCTATTTTTTCATGATTATTATCCTTCAAATTGTAAATGTTTTCATGATGTCAGGAACGGCTTGTACACCCTCGTTGGCAAAGGAGAGATATACTATGACAGCTACTAAAGGCCTGGAAGGCATCGTCGCCACGACTTCCTCGATCAGCTCGATTGTGGATGGCGTACTCACTTACCGCGGATACGATATTGATGATCTGGCGGCAAACGCGACATTTGAAGAGACTGCTTATTTGCTGTGGTTCGGCAATCTGCCGACAACTCCGGAGCTGCAGACTCTGCAGCGTGACCTCAGCGCCTTTGCGCAGGTTCCGGATGAGGTCATTGCCCAGATGAAGCTTTATCCCAAGGAAACGAACACGATGGCCGCGCTGCGTACCGCCGTATCCAGCCTTGCGCTGTACGATGAAGCCGCCGATGATATGAGCCGTGAAGCCAATGAGATAAAAGCAGTGAAGCTGCAGGCGCAGATCCCTACCCTTGTAGCAGCGCTGGCGCGCATCCGCAAGGGCCTTGAGCCTGTAGCCCCCAAAGAAGGCGTTACGATCGCCGAGAATTTCCTGTATATGCTCTGGGGCAGACAGCCTGATATTGTGTCCGTCAAAGCACTGGATGCGGCGCTTGTGCTGCATGCCGACCACGAGCTGAATGCGTCCACTTTTGCCAGCCGGGTGACTGTGGCTACACTATCGGATATTTATTCCGGTGTAACCTCTGCCATCGGTGCGCTGAAAGGCCCGCTGCACGGCGGTGCGAATGAAGCGGTCATGAAGATGCTGGAGGAAATCGGCAGTCTGGATGCTGTGGAGCCGTATATCAACGGCAAGCTTGAGCGGCGTGAGAAGATTATGGGCTTCGGACACCGCGTTTACAAGAACGGCGATCCGCGCGCCAAGCACCTGATGAAGATGTCCCAGGAGCTTGGAACCATGAAGAATGATACTACACTCTATGATATGTCTGTGAAGATTGAAGAGCTGATCACCGGGCAAAAAGGTTTGAAGCCGAACGTAGACTTCTACTCGGCCTCTGTGTATACACAGCTGGGTATCGAACGCGAGCTGTTCACCCCGATCTTTGCGATCAGCCGCACTTCGGGCTGGACTGCACATATCCTGGAGCAATACGAGGACAACCGCATTATCCGTCCGCGTGCGGAATATACAGGAATGCTTGAGCAGAAATATGTGCCGGTAGACGAGAGATAATAAGGGGACTTGCAGCCTGAAGCCCCCCTTAGTAGAATTAGAGCTAGCACTTTGCAGTACCGGTGAACCCGGCAGACGTATTCTGAAGCGCCCTGTCTTTTGGATGGGCGAAGGTTTTACGGAAGGCGTCTGCCGCTACTATACTTTTTTAGGAGGAATCCCCACACATGTTGAAACTGGAGAAATATGATCTGCCGACTGAAGGCGAACAAATTACGATTGAAGATGGCAAACTGGTGGTTCCTGCTAATCCGATTATTCCGTTTATCGAAGGCGACGGCACAGGACGCGATATTTGGAAAGCATCCAAGCGGGTGCTGGATGCTGCTGTTGAGAAAGCGTACGGCGGGGAGAAAAGAATAGCCTGGTACGAAGTATTTGCCGGCGAGAAGGCCTTCAATACATATGGTGAATGGCTGCCGAATGATACGCTGGAAGCAATCCGTGAGTATATCGTAGCGATCAAGGGCCCGCTGACAACGCCGATCGGCGGTGGTATCCGTTCCCTGAACGTGGCGCTGCGCCAGGAGCTGGACCTGTATGTGTGTCTGCGTCCTGTACGTTATTTTGACGGTGTGCCTTCACCGGTGAAGCATCCGGAGCTTGTGGATATGGTTATTTTCCGTGAGAACACAGAGGATATTTATGCCGGTATTGAGTATAAAGAAGGCTCTGAAGAAGTGAAGAAAGTGATCGAATTCCTTCAGAAGGAAATGGGCGTCAACAAAATCCGCTTCCCGGAAACCTCCGGTATCGGTATCAAGCCGGTATCCTCAGAAGGTTCGAAGCGTCTGGTGCGCTCTGCAGTTGAATATGCAATCAAACACGGACGCAAGAGCGTTACCCTGGTGCATAAGGGCAACATCATGAAATTTACAGAAGGCGCATTTAAGAACTGGGGATACGAGGTGGCTGAGCAGGAGTTCGGCGACAAGGTATTCACCTGGAACCAGTACGATCTGATTAAAGAGAAGGATGGCGAAGCAGCGGCCAATGCAGCCCAGAATGACGCAATTGCTGCCGGCAAAATCATCATCAAGGACGCTATTGCAGATATCGCGCTGCAGCAGGTGCTGACACGCCCGACAGACTTCGATGTTATCGCTACACTGAATCTGAACGGGGACTACCTGTCTGACGCCCTGGCTGCACAGATTGGCGGTATCGGCATCGCGCCGGGAGCGAACATCAACTATGTGACCGGACATGCGATCTTTGAAGCGACTCACGGCACGGCGCCTAAGTACGCTGACAAGGACGTTGTAAATCCGGGTTCCGTTATCCTTTCCGGGGTTATGCTGCTTGAGCATCTCGGCTGGCAGGAAGCTGCGGATCTGATCTACAAAGGCATGAGCACCGCGATCAATAACAAGACGGTAACTTATGACTTTGCCCGTCAAATGGAAGGCGCAACAGAGCTGAAATGCTCCGCCTTTGCTGACGAAATTATCAAAAACCTGTAAGCTGTAAGATGAAATACTCGGGCCGGAGGAAGCTGCATGCTTCCGAGGCCCGTTTTGTGCGAGAAGGGCTATAAATAAAAATTAATATAAAATTCAGGAGGTCTACCATTGGCTATCAAACGTTATAAGATCACGGTCGTGGGCGCCGGATTTACTGGTGCGACTACGGCGTTAATGCTTGCCCAGAAGGAGCTCGGCAATGTCGTCCTGCTGGATATCCCGCAGCTGGAGAACCCGACCAAAGGGAAGGCGCTGGACATGCTGGAAGCGGGTCCGGTCCAGAAGTTTGACAGCCAGATCACCGGAACCTCCGATTTCGAGGATGCGGCCGATTCGGATATCGTCATTATTACCGCAGGTATTGCCCGGAAGCCTGGAATGAGCCGCGATGATCTGGTCAATACCAATGCTTCGATTGTGAAGTCTGTATGCGAGAACATCAAGCGTGTCGCTCCTGAGTCTATTGTCATTATCCTTAGCAATCCTGTTGATGCGATGACCTATGTGGCTTATAATGCCCTGGAATTCCCGAAAAACCGTGTGATCGGACAATCCGGGGTACTGGATACTGCCCGCTACTGCACCTTTATCGCCCAGGAGCTTAATGTTTCCGTAGAGGATGTGCGAGGCTTCGTTCTCGGCGGACACGGAGACGATATGGTTCCGCTTGTACGTTATTCCAGTGTGGGTGGCATTCCGGTGGACAAGCTGATTCCGGAGGAGCGCATTGCCGAGATCGTGCAGCGTACCCGTGTAGGCGGCGGAGAGATCGTCAGTCTGCTCGGCAACGGGAGCGCTTACTATGCTCCGGCAGCTTCCCTGGTGCAGATGACTGAAGCTATTCTGAAGGATAAGAAGCGGATTATTCCGGTTATTGCCCTGCTTGAAGGTGAATACGGCTATGACAGCCTCTTCATGGGAGTACCTGTGCTGCTGGGCGCAAACGGCATTGAGAAGATCTATGAGCTGGAGCTCACAGCAGAAGAGCAGGCGGCACTGGACAAGTCGGCAGATTCCGTACGGGCAGTTACATCCGCAGTGAATATCTGATCCTTATAACCCGGCAAGACCCGTTTGATTTTGTGCCAAAGAATGGGCTTTCTTTTCTTATGCGGCAGAGTAAGTTATAATTAAAGTGTAACTTATATCACAGCGATTTTCAGAGGAGGTAAAGGATGGACCGTTTTCTGTATTTCTTACATATGATCGGGACCCTGGCGCTTGGCTTCTATCTGGTACTGCCGTTTATCCTGAGCGGAGCGCAGAAGCTCTCGGCTCCGGCCAAAGAAGGCACGCTCAGCGCAATTACCGGCTTCAACCGTTTCGCCCAATACGGACTGGTCATTCAGCTGCTGACAGGCGGCTACATGATGAGTCAGGGAGATTACTCGGTAGCCTGGATGATTGTAGTGGTTCTGCTGCTCCTGGCCATGTTTGCGCTCGGTGGAATCATGGGTAAGCCTCTGCGTCTGGCGGCTGCGGGAATCCGCGAGAACCGTGACGTATCGAACTACACTGCCAAGCTGCGGACCATGAGCCTGCTGCTCATGGTTGTGCTGATTGCCATGATCTTTTTCATGGTTTACAGACGTATTATTTAATTGAAGAATCGGGAAATAGCTCCGGGGGCTGCGGCTGCCGGGGCTATTTGTGTTTGCGTACATATAGAGACTCTACCTATAGTGACTCATCGTCCCGATTACTATTTCAGCAGGAATGCAGAACCGGCTCCCGATTTAACTAATCCTAATATTCTGATGCTGCCAAAATTATTGCTTTAAAATCCGCCGGCGAACAGTCATGTCAGCTCCGCCAGAGACAACACGCCGCTCCGTTCAAATTCAGCCAAAATTCCCGCAGGCAACAGCTCCTGAAGCTCGGTCCGGGTACACCATTTATAGGCAGCATGCTCCTCAGAGAGCTGCACGGCATTGTCTCCGCTCCTGCAGAGGTAAGTGATAATCACAACCTGTCTGCCGGGATCGGTCAGAAAGGAGGCAGCATACAAAACCTCCCCTACAGTGACTTTAAGCCCTGTCTCCTCGGCGATCTCCCGCTCCAGCGCAGCCTCAAGCCCTTCTCCGAATTCAATTTTGCCTCCCGGGCATTCCCAGCTTCCCGCTCCGATCACATCAGCCGCAGCACGCTGGACAATCAGGATTGTTCCCTGATGCAGAACGACACCCTTGACAGCTACGATAATGCTCCGTGAATTTCTGGTCATGACTCATGCGCCTCCTTATTACTCTTTCTTGCGTCAGTTCTTTATACATCCTGATTCATTATATCCGCAGATCGGGCAGGCAAGGACTGAATTTTTTGTTTGGCGGGCTTTTAACTGTGGTAAGTAACATAGCGTAAGCGAAAAAGCGCCTAAAGACCAGCGCATAAACCAGCTATCCTTAGCCATCCTAAGACGATGAACATCTTCGAAAAGTGTGAAAGCGAAAGGAGAAATGGATCATGCCAGACAATCAGCAAACGAAGAAAACAATGCCTCCGCAGGTACAGGACCAGCAGCCCGGAATCGAGAGTGAAATGAATCCGCTACCAGAGTTTGAAACCTCTGCTTACAAAGCGGCAGGCAAGCTGCTCGGGAAGGCAGCGCTTATTACAGGGGGAGACAGCGGCATCGGCCGGGCGGTGGCGGTACATTTTGCCAAAGAGGGTGCCGACGTTGTCATTTCCTATCTGAATGAACACAGTGACGCTGAAGAAACGAAACGCCAGGTGGAGCAGGAAGGGCGCAAATGTATACTGGTTGCCGGAGATATCGGTGTCGAAGCTTTCTGCCAGGATCTGATCAACAAGACGGTGGAGGGGCTCGGCAAGCTGGATATCTTGATCAACAATGCGGCCGAGCAGCATCCGCAGGATAAAATTGAAGACATTACTTCTGAACAGCTGGAGCGGACGTTCCGTACGAATATATTCTCGATGTTCTATCTGACCAAAGCGGCCATGCCGCATCTGAAAAAAGGATCAACAATCATTAATACAACTTCGATTACAGCCTACCGCGGAAACCCGCAGCTGCTGGATTACTCGTCTACCAAAGGTGCGATTCTCAGCTTCACCCGCTCGCTGTCGATGAATCTGGCCGAAAAAGGCATCCGGGTTAACGCGGTAGCTCCAGGTCCAATCTGGACGCCGCTCATTCCTTCAACCTTTGATGCGAAGAAGGTCAGCGAGTTCGGCGGCACACAGCCGATGAAACGTCCCGGACAGCCCGAGGAGCTTGCGCCTGCCTATGTATATCTGGCTTCCAGTGACTCTTCTTATGTCAGCGGCCAGGTCATTCACGTAAACGGCGGCGAGATTATTAACGGCTGATATTTTAAACTGGATTTTCCATGTAAAATAGTGTTATTATATACGACGTTAGCAACAGCATATGAACTGTCACTAGGGGTGCCGCAAGGCTGAGACGAACTTTGGTTCGGACCCTTTGAACCTGATCTGGTTTATACCAGCGTAGGAAAGTGGATGAACGTTGTATTGCAGCGCAAATGGTCCGGAAACCCGGCTGTTTTCTGTATACTATTTTTAACCGCCTCCTTGCTGGGGGCGGTTTTTTTGCGTATTTCTGTGCAGATGAAATCAGAAGGAAAGGGAGGTGGCCGAAAGTGGCCGAAATACATCTGCTCTCGGACGGGAAGCTAGATGCGGACCAGTTCGCTGTCCTTGCAGCTGCTGTTCATCCGCAGCTTGACTATATACATATACGTGAAAAAAGGCTATCTGCGCGGGAGGTGCTTAATATGACTTTGGTCCTGCTGCGTGCGGGTGTACCTGCCGCCAAGCTGATCATTAATGACCGGCTGGATGTTGCAATGGCTACCGGAGCTGCAGGGGTGCAGCTTGCCTGGAACAGTCTTCCGGTCTCTGCCGCCCGGCTGGCAGCGGGCGCTTCCCTGCGGCT
This sequence comes from Paenibacillus sp. fava2, assembly GCF_058313675.1. Classification (NCBI taxonomy): domain Bacteria; kingdom Bacillati; phylum Bacillota; class Bacilli; order Caryophanales; family Paenibacillaceae; genus Paenibacillus; species Paenibacillus sp. fava2. The sequence goes on from NZ_CM177755.1 coordinate 2,557,554, forward strand.
TGGCGCATCGGTGCACTCCCTTGCAGAGATCATGGAAGCAGGGTGCCAGGGCGCAGACTTTTGCCTGTTTGGACATGTGTTTCCTTCAGTCTGCAAACCCGGCCGGAAGGAGCGCGGTTTGACTCTGCTGCAAGAGGCAGTGCTAACCGGAAGTGTTCCAGTCATTGCACTCGGGGGCATCACACCGGACAATACACCGCAAGTGCTGCAGACCGGTGCAGGGGGAATAGCGGTGATGTCCGGCATATGCAGTGCGGATGATCCGCTCTCTGCTGCACAAGCCTACAGAAACGCAGTGATGAGGGCTGCTGCCAAAGGAGGTGACACAGCATGAATCTGATCGTTAACGGCAAGGCGGAAATATACCAGGAGGACTGCCGGACCGTGGCGGATTTGCTTAATCTGCCTGCATGGAACAGGAGACTGGTTATTGTGGAGCTGAACGGCGAAATTGTTGCCAGGGAGGACTATACTACGGCTCTGTTGGGCGATGGAGACCGGATTGAGGTCGTGCATTTTGTGGGAGGAGGCTGAATTAAGCGTTATTAACGCAGCCGGATTCCGGAGTCCCCGCAAAGCACCTGGGTCAGCTTCATGTTAAGGCACCGCTTTCGGGAGTTATTTCGCCAGGGTTACAAATATAAATGCAGGGGGCGTATCAGATGTCAGATCCATTAATAATTGGAGGCCGATCCTTAACGAGCAGATTGTTTATCGGAACCGGTAAATACAGCCGCAATACCCTTATTCCGGAGGTAGTGGAGGCTTCGGGCTCACAGGTCATTACAGTTGCGCTCCGCCGCGTAGACCCGGGCAGCAATGATAATATCATCAGCCATATCCCAAGCAGTATGACTCTGCTTCCCAATACCTCCGGCGCACGCACCGCAGAGGAAGCTGTCCGGATTGCCAGATTGGCCAAGGCTTCGGGTCTTGGCAACTGGGTCAAAATTGAAGTAATCAATGATCAGAAATACCTGCTGCCCGACAATGCGGAAACGATCCGTGCCACAGAAATTCTGGCCTCCGAAGGCTTTGTGGTGCTCCCCTATATGAGCCCTGATCTGTCAGCAGCCCTTCACATGAAAGAAGCGGGAGCTGCGGCAGTCATGCCGCTTGGATCGCCTATAGGCACTAACCGGGGGTTGAGAACCCGGGAGCTGCTGCGTATTCTGATTTCGGAGGTTGATCTTCCGGTCATTGTAGATGCCGGAATCGGCCGGCCGTCTGAAGCAGCGGAAGCGATGGAGCTGGGCGCTGCGGCTGTGCTGCTGAATACGGCCATCGCTACGGCACACAATCCGTTGCTGATGGCCTCGGCATTCCGTGATGCCGTAGCTGCAGGCCGGAAGGCTTACCTGGCGGGACTTGGGCCCGTAGAGGAGACAGCATCGGCGTCTTCGCCATTGACGGGTTTTCTAGGCTGACAGTGACAGGGAGCGGGGAAAAGGAGGAGTAATATGGGTTTTTATGAGACTGCACAACGTCTCGGACAGCAGGCGGATACCGAAAGCTGGAGACGCTATACAAAAGAGGATGTTAAGCGAACGCTCCGTAAAGAGCATCTGGATGAGTATGATCTGCAGATTCTGCTGTCTCCTGCAGCAGCAGACTGTCTGGAAGAGATGGCCCGGTGTGCCCAAAGGCTGACCCGGTCGCATTTCGGGCATGTCATGCAGCTCTTTACACCGATGTATCTTGCCGATTTCTGCATCAATCACTGCACGTACTGCAGCTTCAGCTCCATATACGATTTCCCGAGAAAAAAGCTCAGTCCGGACGAGGTAAGGCAGGAAGCCAAGGCGATAGCGGCTACAGGAATCCGGCACATTCTGATTCTGACGGGTGAATCCCGCACAGAAAGTCCTGTTTCTTATGTTAAGGAATGCGTGAATATACTGAAGGAGTTTTTCTCTTCTGTCAGCATTGAAGTGAATCCGTTGTCTGAAGACGAATACAAGGAGCTTAAGGAAGCTGGTGTGGACGGACTCACCCTGTACCAGGAAGTCTATCATGAGGAGACTTACCGCAAGCTGCATATCAAGGGGCCTAAGAAAATCTACCGCAACCGGCTGGACGCACCAGAGCGTGGCTGCCGGGCAGGCTTCAGGACGGTAAATATCGGGGCCCTGCTAGGGATGCATGACTGGCGGCAGGAGGCTTTCTTTACTGCTATGCATGCGAGATACCTGCAGGACAAGTATCCGGAATGTGAAATCGGCGTGTCTGCTCCGCGGTTTCGGCCTTTTCTCGGAGAATACAATCCGGAGCATATCGTCACCGACCGGGCTCTGGTGCAGATTATTCTGGCTTACCGGCTCTTTCTGCCCCGGGCCGGGATTACGCTGTCGACACGCGAGCCGTCTGCTTTAAGAGACCGCCTTATCCATCTGGGGGTAACCAAAATGTCTGCCGGAGTATCCACAGAGGTTGGAGGCCATACCCTGCAGGGCGGTACGCCGCAGTTTGAAATCTCTGACGGGCGGAGCGTGCAGGAAATCAGCGGGATGCTTAGAGCAAACAGCCTGCAGCCGGTATTTAAGGATTGGGAAATTCTTGAGACTGTCTAAAAGGAGCAAGAAAACAACGGAAGAGAACGGATGAGAACGTATGTAAGGCCGCTTAGCCTGAAGCAGCGTAATGCTGCCGACGGATAAGCGGCCTTACGCATTTGCGGTCAGGTTGTACCCGACAGCTCATCCAGCGACATTTCATAGCCCGGGGCCATATGCTCAAGGAAATAACCGATCTCCGGGAGGGAGAGTGCATGCAGCTTGGCAAGCGTCTGCTCTTTGGCAGCGGCAAATTCGCGGTTGCCGGCGGCGGTTTCCAGGACGCATTTCAGATAGGCGTCGAGTACATCCGCCGCTTTCACGTACAGGAGCAGGCCGGCGTCTTCGGAGCCGGCAGGGCTGTCCTGCGGCTGCAGGAGCGGGGCGTATATATCGCCGAGCTCCGGCGGGATCATGGCCGCAAGGCGCTCCGCAGCGGCCCGCTCCATGTCGCGGAAGCTGGACAGCAGCCGCGGGTTGTTGTGTTTGACCGGCGTGGCGATATCGCCGGTGAATACCTCGGTGGCGTCATGGAACAGCGCCATCGCCGCAGCCCTGTCTGCATTCAGCGACCGGGCAAAGCAGGTGTTGCCGATCGAGCACAGGAGATGGGCCAGCAGGCCCACCTGGAAGGAATGCTGTGCAACGCTCTCGGAAGCAGTGATGCGCATCAGGCTCCAGCGGCGGATATACTGCAGGCGGTATAAATAGGCCGGAAAATGGTAGTTCAATTTTAAAGTAACCCCTTTCATGCACGGCTGAGTGTGATATGATAATAACTAATTGTAGCAGAATTCAGACAACCTGGGACTGATGAGAGGAGCCGGAATGAAGATGCGGAATTTTGAAGAAAGCATTTATAATCTGATCGTAGAAACCTCCACCAATTTGCCTGGTGATGTGCGCAGGGCTATAGCCAAGGGCCGGGCGCTGGAAGACCGTGCCACACGTTCGGGTCTTGCCTTAACGACGATCGCACAGAATATCGGCATGGCCGAGCTTCAGGTATCACCGATCTGCCAGGATACGGGGATGCCGACCTTTATCATTCATACACCTGTCGGTGTTAATCAGATTGAGATGAAGAAGGACATTCACAGTGCAGTTATCCGGGCTACGAAGAACGGGAAGCTGCGGCCCAATTCAGTCGATTCGCTGACCGGAGAGAACAGCGGCGATAATCTGGGGGCAGGCACACCGGTTATACATTTTGAACAATGGGAAGAAGACAATATAGATGTAAGGCTGATCCTTAAGGGAGGCGGCTGCGAGAACAAAAACATCCAGTACAGCCTCCCGGCTGAGCTCGAAGGGCTGGGCAAGGCGGGCCGTGATCTGGATGGCATCCGCAAATGCATTCTGCATGCCGTGTATCAGGCACAGGGCCAGGGCTGCAGCGCCGGCTTTATCGGCGTCGGCATCGGCGGTGACCGGACAACGGGTTATGAGCTGGCCAAAAAACAGCTGTTCCGCAAGGCCCAGGATGTTAATCCGGTAGACGATCTGGCCAAGCTGGAGGATTACATTATGGAGAACGCCAACAAGCTGGGCATCGGCACGATGGGCTTCGGCGGGGAAGTTACCCTGCTCGGCTGCAAGGTGGGTGTGATGAACCGGCTGCCGGCCAGCTTCTTCGTCTCGGTAGCCTATAATTGCTGGGCCTTCCGCCGCCAGGGCATTCTGGTGGAGCCAGCAACGGGCAATATCGGAGACTGGCTCTATGAGCGCGGTACAGGCATTTCTGTAGAGGAAGCAGATGTGCCGGCTCCTGTGGCTGTAGCTGCCCACCATCCTGCTGCTGCCGAAGCAGGGGTTGTTCCCGGAGATTCGGTCATCCCGTCCGCTCCTGCTATTGCAGCTGCTGATGCTGCGGCTCAGGCCGGATCTGATTCTGCAGCATCCGGAGGTTCGCGGGAGATCCGGCTGACTACACCGATCAGCGAGGAGGATATCCGCAGCCTGCGGGTCGGCGATGTTGTTATTCTCTCCGGGGAAATGCATACCGGCCGTGATGCGCTGCATAAATACCTGATGGATCATGATACACCGGTCGATCTGAACGGTGCGGTTATCTATCACTGCGGTCCGGTTATGCTGAAGGACGACGAAGGCTGGCACGTCAAGGCCGCAGGCCCGACAACCAGTATCCGGGAGGAGCCTTACCAGGGTGACATCATCAAGAAATTCGGCATCCGCGCTTTAATCGGCAAAGGCGGAATGGGTCCCAAAACGCTTAAGGCGCTGCAGGAGCATGGCGGGGTCTACCTGAATGCGATTGGCGGAGCGGCACAATATTATGCGGAGTGCATCAAAAAGGTTAACGCGGTTGACTTCATGGAATTCGGAATTCCGGAAGCAATGTGGCATCTGCAGGTGGAGGGCTTTGCCGCTATCGTGACAATGGATTCACACGGCAACAGCCTGCATGCGGATGTAGAAAAAGATTCGGCCGCCAAGCTCGCCCAATTCAAGGAACCCGTGTTCAAATAAATCGCCTGTATGGAACTCAATAAAGATGTTAGGGGAAGCCTTCTTTCAAATTACTGAAAGAAGGCTTTTTGACATTAATTTAGCTTGACAGCGCATACATGTACATGGTAATTTTTACATGGGAAACCGGTTTCCTTGAATACACCTCAGATTTGCAAGTGATGTGATGCAGGTTCACAGGCAGCAGATTTCTTATGTGTTTAATAAGGAGAGGGAGATGAGGAATGAAACGTAAAGGGTGGCTAGTCCCGGTTCTGATCATGTCTATGGTTCTGTCCGTTATGATGAATTTGTTTGTAGTGGCACCAACCAAGGTTGAGGCCGCCAGCATCGGAACGATCACTGAGAATGACACGATTTATCAGATTATGGTCGACCGTTTTTATGACGGGGACAGCTCCAACAATGCCACCGGTGCCGCAATCCGCTATGGTGAAACCTCTGAGGAGGATTTCCGCTACATGAAGGGCGGAGACTGGCAGGGGGTTATCAGCAAGCTCCCTTACATCGCCAATATGGGCTATACAGCAATCTGGATCTCCCCGGTAGCCGAGCCGCAGATGACGAACCGTGACAATAACGGCACGGGCAAGAACACGGCTTATCACGGCTACAATGTAAAAGACCCGAATGCGGCCAACCCGTACTTTGGAACCAAGGAGAAGCTGAAGGAGCTGGTAGATTCCGCACATGCACTCGGTATTAAGGTCATTATTGACGTAGTGCCGAATCATATCGGCGACTATATGCTCGGAACTCAGGCCTATTATGATATTCCGGGTCTGCAGCCTGCTGCACCGTTCAATAATCCGGCCTGGTACCATCACAACGGGGACATTAACTGGTCACTGGCCGACGGCCGATATGACCAATGGGCACAGGATTATCTTGAGAATCATGATCTGGGCGGCCTGGATGATATTGATTTTGATGTACCTGCCGCCAAGCAGGCCATTTTCAGCTCCATCAAAGCCTGGTTTGACTATACAGGCGCAGACGGCGCACGCGTGGATGCTGCCAAGCTGATGAAGCCGACCGACATCGGCGAGCTTCAGAACCTGCTGGGGGTTAATACCTTTGGCGAGAACTTTGACGGCAACGCCGAGTTTGTCTCCCGCTGGGTCGGAGCGAACAAGGAGTGGGGGATGCTGGACTTCCCGCTGTTCTTCTCGGTACTGAACAGCTTTGCTTACGGGCAGTCTTTTGACGCAAATGTTAAGAGTACACTGGCCCAGGATTCCTATTACAACGGCAATGCGAACCATATGGTCAACTTTATCGATAATCATGACCGGAACCGCTTCCTGACAGAAGCCGGGGGCAGTGTTGAGAAGCTGCAGAATGCCCTGTCCTTCATTTTTACGGTCCGCGGAACTCCGGTAGTTTTCCAGGGGACTGAACAGAACAAGGGCAACGGTAACGGCCAGATCATGACCGGAGGCATTGCCGATACCTGGAACCGCTGGTCCATGGTGAAGCGGGATGCAAACGGCAATGTGCTGGAAAATTATTTTAACGAAAATACCAGCACCTACAAGCATGTAGCCAAGCTGAACGAAATCCGCAAAAACAATCCGGCCCTGCGCACAGGAACCCAGCGTGAAATGTGGTCTGCGCAGAACCTCTATGCGTTCTCCCGGCGGATAGACAGCGGCACTAATATCGGACAGGAAGCCATCTCGGTATTCAGCAACGCATCCGGCGGGACGCAGACTGTAACCATTCCGCTGCGCAGCGAAAGCACACTGACTGCAGGTACTGTTCTGATCAATCAGCTTAATACTTCCGATACGGTGACCGTGCAGGCAGGGGGCGTTACAGGCAAGCAAATTACTGTATCCGTCGGTGCCAACTCGGCAAAAATCTATGCCAAGACGCAGCCGGTATCCGATACAACAGCACCAACAGTTCCAGGAAACGTTACAGCAACGGTACAGAATGCTTCCAGTGCTAAGATCGACTGGACGGCGTCCACTGATAATGTGGGAGTAACCGGCTATGAAATTTACCGTAACGGAGTCAAGGTGGGCACCTCTGCAACCACTTCTTATACGGACAGCGGGCTTGCAGCCCAGACCAGCTACAGCTATACGGTAAAAGCCTTTGATGCGGCCGGGAACCTGTCCGCCCTTAGTGCGGCTGCTTTAATCACCACCCCGGCCGGCAACAGTGTGACGATCTACTACAAGCAGGGCTATACTACACCATATATCCATTACCGGCCTGCGGGCGGTACCTGGACGACAGCACCGGGTGTAGCCATTCCGGCAGCGGAAGTATCCGGTTATAACAAAATTACAATTAATATCGGCTCCGCCACCCAGCTTGAAGCCTGCTTCAATAACGGCAGCGGCACCTGGGACAGCAACGGCGGCAGCAATTACCTGTTCGGTACCGGCACCTGGACCTATACACCGACCGGCAATATCCAGGCAGGTGGACCAGCAGGTCCTACAGCCACACCAACGGTAGCACCTACAGCCACTCCTACACCTACCGTGGCACCGACCGCTACGCCAACACCAACAGTAGCACCAACCGCGACACCAACACCGACTGTTACACCAACCGTCGCGCCTACTGCTACTCCGACAGCTACGCCTGTACCAACCGCAACTCCTGGTGGCAATTCAGTAACCATTTATTATAAAAATACAACATTTACGAACTCTTATATTCATTACAGTGTGGACGGCTCAGGGGTATGGACCACCTCACCGGGACAGCAGCTGCAGGCTTCGTCATACTCGGGATACAAGACAGCTACCATCCAGCTTGGCACAGCCGCCGGTCTGACGGCAGCGTTCAACAATGGCAGCGGTACCTGGGATAATAACGGCGGCAGCAATTATCGCCTGACAGCCGGTACCTGGAGTCTGGTGAACGGCAGTCTGACATCCGGCGTGCCTCAGGCTGACAGCGTAACCTTCAGAGTTACTGTCCCAAGCACCACTCCGTCCTCCGGACCAGTGTATCTCAGCGGCTCCTTCAACAGCTGGAATGCGGCTGACCCGGCCTATCAGCTGACCAAAGGCAGTGACGGAGTGTATTCCATCACCCTGAGCCTGCCAGCGGGAACAGCAGTGCAGTATAAAGTGACACGCGGCAGCTGGGCAACGGTTGAAACAAGCTCAAGCGGCGCCGAGATTGCCAATCGTACCCTCACACCAGCCGGCGGAGCACAGACAGTTAATCTGACTGTGCAGCGCTGGAAGGATCAATAACACTACAGAATGTCTTCACAGCGCTGCTCCGGATGGGGCAGCGCTGTTTATTTTTAGCAATCCAACCGTTCAGTAGTGACTTAGCTCATTTATTCACAAAGTAGCGGGTGGTACTCTTATTGGATTAAATTACAAATCTGATTGTCAGCTGGAAGGGGTCAAGTTGTGGCTATCAAGACTAACCTGAAGATGGTATGGATCATGTTTTTTGTTTTTCTGTTGCTTTTTGTGCTGAATTTGTTCGGTCACAGTAACAGTCCCGGACCGACAGAGAGAATGTGGAATCTGATTGATTTATGGGCTTTGCTGATAAGTGTAATGCTCCTGGTTAAGCATAAGCTGCCTGCAAAGCGGCAAATGTTGATCTCTTCGCTGCTGGCAGCTGCTGTTGCGGCCGCTTATATTAATGTTTCGCTTTTCTCCATGATCACAGCAAGCACTTTAACATTGCTGGCTTCGCTTGCCCTATTCAGTACGTTCAACAGGTACAGTGAAGGAAAGCTTATTTTTCTGAATACGGCCAGCAAGAAAGCGGTCGCTATCAGTCTCGTTACCGGAGCAGTAGTCGGCACCTTTCTGGGTATTGTCAACCTGATGCTTAGCGGCCAAGATTTGAGCCATTACAGCATTGAATTTATGTATTTCAAAATTGCACTCAGTCCGGCCATTTTTGAGGAGATCGTACTGCGTGCACTATTCTACGCCTTCTGTCTGTCTCTGCTGAAGGGAAGGATCGATACCAGGGCCCGTAAATTTACTGCATGGTTTATGATGATTATCCCGCATGTGTTAATAAATACTCCGGAGAGCTTTATTAACGGAGGCATCGTTCAGGGAATGATCTACATTATAATGCTAGCTCTGCTATTTGGCCTGCCGTTTGCTGTCCTCCAGCAAAAGCGGGATATAACTTCGGCCATGCTGGCACATGGCATCGTGGACATCATTCGTTTCTGTTTCCTGGGACTTCCATATTAATGGATGAAGTCAAGACAAGAAGAGGGGTTATCTGCAAGTCAGATAGCCCCTCTTTTTGTTATTTTGCGAAATGGATGATTTCAGCGTGCAGGGCCTGCTGTAGACTCGCGCACAATCAGCTCGGGTTCGAGCAGCAGACGCCGGGAGGCCGTACAGTTTTCCCGGATATGATCCATCAGCCACTGGCCGGAGGTGACTCCCAGCTTGAAGGTATCAATATTCAATGAGGTTAGCGGCGGTGTGGTATAGCGGGACAAAGGGTATTCATCAAAAGCAGCAATGCCCAGCTGTCCGGGAACATCTATCCCCAGCTCGCGGGCTGCCTTCAAAACCCCGAACGCCGTGTAATTGGTCATACATACAACTGAATCAGGACGGTCTTCATGCATCAGCAGCCGGAGGGCAGAGCGGTAGCCCTCATGCTCATCGGCCTGGCCGTTGATGATCCAATCCTGGCGGACGATGATGCCGGACTGCTTGAGCGCCTGCAGATAGCCGCTCAGACGGCGGCTGAAAATGCGCTCATTCCGCTGTCCGCCGATGAAAGCGGGGCTGCCGTACCCCTGCTCCAGCAGATGGCGGGTCAGCATTCTTCCGCCTGCTTCATTGTCAAAGTCTACCCAGCTCGCGGCAGGCTCCATCTCTCCAATGGAGACATAAGGAAACTTGAGCCGGTCCAGCTCTTTGGCCAGCTCCTCTGTCAGAACCGAATTGTTGGCAATGATTCCGTCAACCCGCTGGTTCAGCACCAGCCTGTTCAGGAAATGATCCTCCGCAGCATGATGCTGGATGTTGCAGAGAGTCAGCTCATATCCAAGGGGACCCATCACACTTTCGATCCCGCCGATAATATTGTAGAAGAACTGGTTCAGGAACTCGCTCTCTTTGGACATGTCAACGAGCAGCCCTACTGTCTGGCTGCTTTGCCTGGCTAAACCGGTGGCAATGCTGCTTGGTATGTAATTCATCTGCTTCATAATCTCGCGGACCCGCCGCTTGGTATCGTTAGATATTTTGGGAGAGTCGTTCAACACCTTGGATACGGTGGACTTTGCCACATTTGCTGCCCTTGCGACATCCGAAATCGTTACTTTCATCGGGATCCCTCACAAAAAAGTTAGAGTAAAAGGTATTATCTAATAGTTTATCATTTTGCGGCGTCTTATTCGACTGTCAACATTGATTCCAGCGGCCTGCGGCCTGCTGCAGATTTTACACTGCGTTGATAATTGGCGGAGGAACTGGTATTTTCACGAAAATGGAGTTAGGATGTTCTCAAAGACCCAAAGACATATGATAAGAAAGAGGACAGTCTGCTATGAAACCGTTTCGCATCCGTCTCACCTTCATCCTGATGGCCCTGGTCGGAATCTCCATGATCGGGGCAGGCCTTACAATGGCCAAGCTGTTCAAGGATTCTCATATCTCGGCGCTGGAGGAAAACATGTCCCGGGAAATAAAATTGCTCTCCGGCACCTTTCAATTTATGGATATGAACAGTCCGCAGGCAATCAGCTATTATACAGAGCATGCTAAACATATTGCCGGTCTGACAGACTCCCGCATCACCTTTATTACGAAGGAAGGGAAGGTAATCGGCGATTCTGAACGGAATCCGCTCGAAATGGACAACCACTTGGGTCGTGAAGAAGAAGTGCTCGCGGCAAAAGAAGGGATCGGCCGGGCTATCCGCTACAGCGATACGCTGGACCGCGAGATGCTCTATGTCGCCGGTGCCGTAACCTCAGATGACGGTTTCGACGGCTATATCCGGCTGTCGATGGGCCTGGACGCAGTAACCGAGGGGCTGAGCAGAGCGTGGATGATTATGGCTGTGGGGCTGGTGCTGCTGTTTGTGGCGGCTACCTTCGTGAGCTATAAAGTGGCATCCAGCATGACCTCGCCGCTAGAGCAGATTACCAGGGTTGCCCGCCGGATTACCGACCTGGATTATGATGCCAGAGTGCCGATACAGCGTAAGGATGAGGTCGGCCAGCTGGCTAAAGCGATCAATGCGATGGCGGACAGCCTGCAGGCCCAGCTCAAGACCATACGGGACAATGAAGATCTGCTGCAGAGCGTGCTTGATAATATGACCGGGGGAATTGTCATGGTTAATGCAGACGGGGAATTTGCCCTGATTAACCGTGCAGCAGAGCGTATGCTGGATGTAAAGAACAGCGAGCTGGCCGGTCACTCCTATAAAGAGCTGAAGCATCATTATGAGCTGAGCCGGCTGATTGAAGAGGGTGTGCTTTCGAGCGAGCCGATTCATGAGGAGCGCAGTATCTACACTCCGGCGGAGCGGATTGTCCGGCTGGACGGTGTGCCGATGACTCAGGACAGCTCGCACAGGGGCATGCTGTTCCTGCTGCAGGAGGTTACCGAAATCCGCCGGCTGGAAAAAATGCGCAGCGAATTTGTCGCGAACGTCTCGCATGAGCTAAAGACTCCGGTAGCGGCGGTCAAAGGTTTTGCCGAGACTCTGCTCGGCGGCGGTGTAAACGATGAGAAGACGGCAAAGTCCTTTCTGCAGATCATTTACGATGAGAATGAGCGGCTGAACCGGCTGATCGGAGATATTCTGGAGCTGTCCAAAATCGAATCCAAGCGGGTACAGCTGGACTGCTCACCGGTCTATCTGAGCGAATTCTTTGATTCTGTTCTGGGGACGCTCAGCAAGGTGGCCGAAAAGAAAAAAATCACACTCAACGCGATTGTGCCTGATGAGCTCTTCATGGAAGGGGATGAGGACAAGCTCCGGCAGATCTTTATGAATCTGTTGTCCAATGCGATTAATTACACCCATGACGGGGGAAATGTCAAAATCACAGTGGCCGACGGACATAAGCCGGATGGGACGGAAACGGTTATTTTTACAGTCAGCGACACCGGCATGGGGATTCCCCGCAAAGACCTTCCGCGGATTTTTGAACGCTTCTACCGGGTGGATAAAGCCCGCTCCAGAAGCTCCGGCGGCACGGGGCTGGGCCTGTCCATCGTGAAGCATCTGGTAGAGCTCCACCGGGGAACCATTACCGTAGAGAGCGATCTTGGTATCGGAAGCTCGTTCATACTGGAGCTGCCGCTGCTGCAGGAGCATGACAAATAACAGGAAGTCTTCCGGATTCCGGCTGCTCAGCAGCATAATGGATTTGCAAGCGGCAGCTGCGGACGATAATATTGAACTGTAAAGACATCTGCGAAATTTGTAGATATTTTACACCAAGTTAACATTCCGGTGATATGATGGGTTTGCTGCTTTTATGTAAATTTTAAAAACATGTGAATACGGGGGAAACTATGGCACAACGATTGCTGGTCATTGAAGACGAACCGACGCTGGCCCGTCTGCTGTCCTATAATCTGACGCAGGAAGGCTATGAAGTGACAGTGGAGGATCATGGAACGGCAGGATACGACCGTGCGACTAGAGAACCTTTTGATCTGATCGTACTGGATCTGATGCTGCCCGGTATGAACGGGATCGATATCCTCGACAAGCTTCGCGGTCAGGGCATCCGTACGCCTGTTATTGTGCTGACAGCCAAAAATGCCGAAGAGGATGTTGTCCGCGGCCTGAAATCCGGTGCTGATGACTACATTACGAAGCCATTTGGCGTATCGGAGCTGCTCGCCAGAGTCAGCGCTGTACTCCGCCGGATTTCCGGGGTAACGGAGGAGATTCAGACGGAAACACCGGCTTCTGCATCGACTATCATTTTGGGACAGCTCGAAATTTATCCCGAACGGTATGAGGTTTCACTGGGCGGACACAGCATTAACCTGCGGCCGAAGGAGTTTGAGGTGCTGCTGTATCTGGCACGTAAGCCGGGAGTCGTGCTGACCCGCGATGACCTGATGAATGCCGTCTGGGGGTTTGATTATATCGGCGGGCAGCGTACGGTGGACGTCCATGTCAGCTCATTGCGCAAGAAGCTGGAGCTCGATCCGGAATCCGTCCATATTGATTCAATCCGCGGCGTAGGCTACAAGCTGGTCGTCAACAAAAAAAGAGCACCGGTCATTTAATATGACGGTGTTCTTTTCCATATTGAAAAATGTACATAAAAATTGAAAGATAAATAAACAATATAATTACAGTTTTGTTAGATGAACGATAATAGGTCTCCGTGATTTTACACTGCGTTAACATTTCTCTTCAACTCTATTTACACTAAAAGCTTATCATTGGGAACGAAGATGATGAGAAGGAGACTGCCAAAACACATGAAATCCATCATTGACATAGAGAAGCTTGATCTCTACTATGAGTCATTTCACGCATTGAAGAACGTGGATCTGCAGATTCCGGAGAAACAGGTGACCGCCTTTATCGGTCCATCCGGCTGTGGTAAATCCACCCTCCTGCGCACCCTAAACCGTATGAACGACATGATTCCCGGAACACGCATTGAAGGTAAAGTGAACATCGGCGGCAAAAATATTTACAGCGACGAAGTGGAAGTGGAAAGCCTGCGCAAGCAGGTAGGCATGGTGTTCCAGCAGCCCAATCCGTTTCCGAAGTCGATCTATGACAATGTGGCTTACGGCCCGCGTCTGCACGGCACCCGCTCCAAGCAGGAGCTGGATGAGATTGTGGAGCAGAGTCTCCGCCAGTCCGCCCTCTGGGAGGAAGTCAAGGATTTCCTGAAGAAGTCTGCACTCAGCTTGTCCGGCGGACAGCAGCAGCGTCTGTGTATTGCCAGAGCGCTTGCTGTACAGCCTGATATTCTGCTGATGGATGAGGCAACCTCTGCCCTCGACCCTGTGTCCACCCTCAAGATTGAGGAGCTGGTGCAGGAGCTCCGCAGCAAATATACGATTGTAATGGTTACACACAACATGCACCAGGCTGCACGTGTTTCTGGCCGCACTGTATTTTTCCTGAATGGTGTAATCGTAGAGGCTGCAGATACAGAAATGCTGTTCTCCAATCCGAAGGACTCCCGGACGGAAGACTACATCTCCGGACGTTTCGGCTAATACCCTTAGGGGACCCGTTCCTGGATTATCAGGGCTGACCATACGTTTTTGAGGAGGATCGCATTATTTATGATTCGCAGAAAAGAATTCGATAAAGATCTGGAAGAATTGCGCAGCCTGCTGCAGCAAATGGGCGAACACGTAATTGATGCTCTTGAAGGTGCAATTGTTTCCCTTCAGACGCTGGACACTGTACGTGCACAGGAAATCGTAAAGGCGGATCTGCGCCTTAATGCAATGGAAGACCGGATTATGGAAATAGGTTCACGGCTGATTATTACCCAGCAGCCTGTAGCCAAGGACCTGCGCCGTATTATTGTAGCCTTCAAAATCTCCAGTGACCTTGAGCGTATGGGCGATCTGGCACTGGATGTGGCAAAGGTAACGATGCGTATTCAGGGGCAGACACTGATTAAGCCGCTGGTTGACATTCCGCGCATGGCTGAGATTGTATCGGTGATGATCACCGAAGCGATTCAATCCTACCTGGATGAAAATACCGATCTGGCTTACAAAATGGCCCAGGATGATGATCAGGTTGATGGCCTGTATAGCGCTACCATTAATGAGCTGTACGCTTATATGGTTGAGAAGCCGGAATCCCTGAACCAAGCGATGCTGCTGACTCTGGTCGGCCGCTATATCGAGCGGATTGCCGACCATGCTACCAACATCGGTGAGAGCGTAGTCTATCTCGTAACCGGCAAGCGTCCGGATTTGAATCAGTAGTGATGAAGCAATGCCCAAACAGCAACCCCCTTTGGCGGGTTGCTGTTTTTTTGATAGGAATATAAGATATGATCGGTTTCAAGCAGGTGAAGATTGGCAATCCTGCATTTCATGCGGGAATATGCCTTGCGACAGCGCGAATCGTGCGCTTTGGTTCATTTTGGTGCAGGGCATATGGTAAGATGTAAGAAGTAAGCAAGGAAAAGGCGAGGTGCTACAGTGGACAAGTTGATACTTATAGACGGAAACAATATTATTTACCGCGCGTTTTTTGCGATGCCGCCGCTGACGAATACAGCCGGGCAGCAGACAAACGCCGTATACGGCTTTACAACCATGCTGCTTCGTTTGATTGAAGAACATAAACCAAGCCATATGATTGTGGCATTTGATGCAGGCAAAATTACGTTCCGGCATGAAGGCTATGAGGACTATAAGGGCGGCCGGCAAAAAACACCGCCTGAGCTGTCCGAACAGTTTCCTTTACTGAAAGGCTTGCTGCGTGACCTGGGCGTGCCGCAGTTTGAGATCAACGGTTATGAGGCGGACGATATTATCGGAAGTATTTCCCGCGAGGCCGATGCGGCCGGGCGAGAAGTGATGATCGTATCCGGGGATAAGGATATGCTGCAGCTGGCCTCGGAGCATACAACCATTGCACTTGTGCGTAAAGGCGTAACAGAGGTGGAGCTGTACGGGCCGCAGCAGATCCGTGAGAAATACGACCTGACACCTGAGCAGATTATCGACCTGAAGGGACTTATGGGCGATGCGAGTGATAATATACCGGGTGTACCCGGTGTGGGTGAGAAAACCGCGCTTAAACTGCTGCACCAGTTCGGTTCAGTAGAAGGCGTGCTGGCCGGAACCGGTGAGCTCAAGGGCAAGATGAAAGAAAAGCTGGAAGAGCATGCGGACAGTGCGGTTATGAGCAAAAAGCTGGCGACGATCTACCGTGAGGTTCCGCTGGAGCATGCCTGGGAGGATATGTCCTTTACGGGGATTAACCGGGATACGGCCGGGCCTGCACTGGCGAAGCTGGAGTTCAAATCGCTGCTGGAGCGGCTGTCGCTGAGCGCGTATTCCGCTTCTGACGGTGAAGGTTCCGAAGCCGAAGCTGTTGAAGCGGCTGAACTGGATATTACAATCGTCGGTGAAGCTGACCTGGAAGCGCTGATTGCCGCACTCCCGGGAATTTCGGCGCTGCATGTGGAGACGAACGGCGAGAATCCGCACCGCTCAGTGGTAATCGGCCTCGGCCTCTCCTCGCCGGAGCGTCATTACTACGTGCCGTTTGCCCTGCTGCAGAGCCCGGCTGCGGCACCGCTGCGGGACTGGCTGGGCGACAGCAAGGCGTCTAAGAGCGGATACGACCTGCACCGTGCTGACCTGGCCCTGCACTGGCAGGGGATTGCTTTTGCCGGATCCGCCAATGATGTGCAGCTTGCCGCCTACCTGCTGGACCCGACGGAAGCGAACCAGAACCTGAATGATCTTACTTCCAAATACGGGCTGCCGCGCCTGTCACCGGATGAAGAGGTATTCGGCAAAGGAGCCAAATACAAAATTCCGGAGCTTGAAATCCTGGGCAACCACGTAGCCCGCAAGAGCGCCACGGTGCTTGGTATAGTGGAGAAGCAGCAGCAGGAGCTGAAGGAGACGGCAATGACCGGGCTGTTCGAGGACCTGGAGATGCCGCTGTCACGCATTCTGGCTGATATGGAGAAGCAGGGCATTGCCGTCAACAAAGAGGAGCTTAAAGAGCTGGGCAAAGAATTCGAGGCGCAGATTGCGTCGCTCGTCGCAGAGATTTATGAAATTTGCGGCACTGAATTTAACCTTAACTCTCCTAAGCAGCTCGGCGAAATTCTGTTCGTGAAGCTGGGGTTGCCTGTCGTGAAGAAGACCAAAACAGGCTACTCCACAGATGCAGAAGTATTGGAGAAACTGGCTCCTTATCATGATGTGGTGCGCCTGATTCTGCAGTACCGCACAATTGCCAAGCTCCAGTCTACCTATGTGGAAGGACTGCTCAAGGAAATTTCCGAACAAACCGGCAAGGTGCATACCTTCTACCGGCAGACGATTGCAGCAACCGGACGGCTCAGCAGCCAGTTCCCGAACCTGCAGAACATTCCGATCCGGTTGGAGGAAGGCCGCAAGCTGCGGAAGATTTTTGTGCCGTCTGAGCCCGGCTGGTCGATCCTGGCGGCTGACTATTCGCAGATTGAGCTGCGCGTACTGGCCCACATCTCCGGCGATGAGCGGATGAAGGAAGCTTTTCTGGAGGATATGGATATTCACACCAAGACAGCGATGGATGTATTCGGCGTAACAGCTGATCAGGTAGACAGCAATATGCGGCGTTCCGCCAAAGCGGTTAACTTCGGGATAGTATATGGCATCAGTGATTACGGGCTGTCCCAAAACCTGAACATTCCGCGTAAGGAAGCGGCTCAGTTCATTGAGCAATATAAGGAAGTTTTCAACGGTGTCCGCCGTTACATGGACGAGATTGTTGTGGAAGCACGCAAGCAGGGATATGTTACGACCTTGCTGGAGCGCCGCCGTTATCTGCCGGAGATTAATGCCAGCAACTTCAACCTGCGGTCTTTTGCTGAACGTACTGCGATGAATACACCGATTCAGGGAACAGCAGCCGATATTATCAAGCTGGCTATGGTGCATATGGACAAAGCGCTGTTTGATCGCGGGCTGAAGAGCCGTATGCTGCTTCAGGTGCACGATGAGCTTGTGTTTGAGGTGCCTGAGGATGAGCTGGAGCTGATGAAGCAGCTGGTGCCTGAGGTTATGGCTGGTGCACTCAAGCTGTCTGTACCGCTCAAGGCAGAGGTAAGTTATGGAAGTAACTGGTACGAGGCGAAATAGGCTCCCCGCTGCTTGCCTATATCCGTTATAATGGAGTTGAGGTGAGTCATTATGCCGGAATTACCGGAAGTTGAAACAGTCAGAAGAACCCTTAACGATTTAATTACAGGCAAGCAGATAGAGCACGTCACCGTCCGGCTGCCGCGGATTATCCAGCGACCGGACGATACCCAGGCCTTTGCCAACATGCTGGCGGGCCATAGCATTGTTACAGTTGAGCGAAGAGGCAAGTTCCTGCGGTTTGTGCTGGACGGACTCGTGATGGTCTCCCATCTACGGATGGAGGGCCGTTACGGGCTGTACCGGCAGGATGAGCTGCTGGACAAGCATACTCACGTTATTTTCCATTTTACCGATGGCACAGAGCTGCGTTACACGGATGTGCGCCAGTTCGGTACAATGCATCTGTTTCAGCCGGGTGAGGATCTGCTGCTGAAGCCGCTGAACAAGCTGGGTCAGGAGCCGCTGGATGTTTCTTTTACGCCGGAGCGGTTTAAGGAAATTGTCGGAGGCCGGAGTACCAAAATCAAGCCGCTGCTGCTTAATCAGGAATTTATTGTCGGCATCGGCAATATCTATGTAGATGAGGCGCTGCACCGTGCGGGGATTCACCCGGAGGAGACGGCGAAGTCACTTTCGGACGAGCAGCTGAACCGGCTGCACAGAGCGATTGTGGCGACACTGACAGATGCGGTTAACGCCGGAGGCTCATCGGTCAAATCGTATGTCAACGGCCAGGGCGAGAGCGGCAGCTACCAGCAGCAGCATCTCATTTACGGCCGCAAGGACCAGCCCTGCAGAACCTGCGGCACCCTGATCGAGAAAAGCGTCGTAGGCGGCCGGGGCACGCATATCTGCCCGAACTGCCAGCCTTTAACCGTTATTATAAGCAAAAGTTAGAAATGAGATTTATCCGTTTCGTTGTTTAAATGCACCATAGCTGTCCAGCCTGACACAAAAGCCCAGGAACCGACTGCCGGTCCCGCCCATATACTGTGTGAAGAATGCTGAAACAAGCAAACGGAGCCGGAGGGTTTCATCCTCAAGGCTTCCGTTTCTTCACGGGAGGGATTGCGGGTGATCAGCCCATTGTTTTCACTGCTGCTTCTGGCTTTTGCGCTTAGTTTGGACGGTTTTGGTGTAGGCATTACATATGGATTACGCAAAATGAAAATACCGCTGCTCTCCATCCTGATTATCTCGCTCTGTTCCGGGATCGTCATTGGTGTCTCGATGCAGGTCGGTGTACTCTTAGCCAAGGTTGTCTCTCCGGATGCCGCCTCCATTATTGGAGCGGTTATTCTCGTCTTAATGGGCTGCTGGTCGCTGATTCAGATGCTGACTCAGAAGGAGCGGAGCCCGCAGGATGAGGAGAGGGAAGCCGCACTTGAGCGATCGGCAGGGATTACGGCATCCGGCCTTGTGACTGAAGCAGGCGTCTTAACTGAGCTGCCGGCAGATGCCGGAGAAGCCGGCCCGCAGAAGTCCGCCGTTTTCTCCTTGGAGCTGCGGCATCTGGGTGTTGTTATTCAGATTCTGCGGACGCCGTCGTCTGCCGACATGGATGCTTCCGGCAGCATCTCTTCAATGGAGGCGATGATCCTGGGGATTGCGCTGTCGCTGGACGCTTTCGGCGCAGGGCTTGGTGCTGCGCTGCTTGGCTTCAGCCCGGTCTGGACCTCACTGATGATTGCCCTGTTCAGCGGTACCTTTTTGCTGCTTGGAATGAAGACCGGCCTCAAGCTGTCGGGAAGCTTCTGGATGAAGCATGCTGCCGCTCTGCCTGCGTTATTATTAATTGCAATGGGAATAATGAAGCTGTTATGAGGTGAGTACATGATTATGGGCTTAACCGGAGGTATTGCATCCGGAAAAAGCACCGTCTCCGCAATGCTAGTGCAAAAAGGAGCACGACTCGTCGATGCCGATGTCATCGCAAGAGGGGTCATGCTCCCGGGACATCCCGTGCTGGCTGCTGCTGTAGAACATTTTGGCCAAGGAATCCTGCTGCCTGACGGCACCCTAAACCGGGCTGCGCTGGGGGAGATTGTCTTCAGCGACCCCGCTGCCCTGCGGGTATTGAACAGTCTGACACATCCGGCAATCCGTCGGGAAATCAAGGATCAGATGTATGCATTGGAAGAGGAAGACTCGCAGCGTCTGGTTATTGTAGACATTCCTTTATTGTATGAATCCAAGCTGGACAGCCTGTTCGATAAGGTTATGGTCGTATATGTACCCCGGGAGGTGCAGCTTGCCCGCTTGATGGAACGTAACGGACTTAGCCCTGAACAGGCTGCAGCAAGGCTGGACGCCCAGATGGACATTGAAGAGAAACGTGAGAGAGCAGATTATATCATTGATAACAGCGGTGAGCTTGCCGGGACTGAGCAGCAGGTTGCCGTTATGTGGGACAGGCTGGGGTTATTATGAGCTGGCTGCGTAAAAAAAGAGTGCTGCTCCTGCTGTTCATCGGTTTTACCGCCATTCTGTTTCTCGGCACTAACTGGATGTCCTGGTTTTATCCAATCCATTATAAAGACGAAATCCGTAAACACAGCAGCACGTATAAGACCGATCCGTTTCTGGTCGCGGCGATTATCCGTGTGGAGACCAACTTCAAGACGGGCCGTGAATCCAAAAAGGGTGCGCTTGGACTGATGCAGCTCATGCCGGATACTGCCAAATGGGCGCTTGAAATGGCCAAGCTGCCTGACGTATCGCTGGATGAGCTTAAAGAGGAGCCGTCGGCCAATATCGAGCTGGGCACCTGGTATCTTTCCTCGCTGTCCCGCCAATTTGACGGCAACCGGACAGCTGTGATTGCCGCATACAATGCGGGCCCGGGCAAAGTACAGAGCTGGCTTGATGGAGGGGACTGGGATGGCACAGAGGCTGCGGTGAAGGATATACCGTTCGGCGAGACCCGGCACTACGTGCAGCGCGTGATTTATTACTATAATCAGTATACGGAGATTTACAGTGAGTTCTAATGTTATCGTATGTAAAAAAAGAAGCATTAAACGGCTTACAGCCGTTTAATACTTCTTCGGCAAGCTTATGGGGACAGGTTATTTGTATTGACCTGCCAGGGATTGTTCAGCGATTGTTACAAGACGTTTAGTGATGTAACCACCGATCGAACCGTTTTCGTAAGATGTTTTATTGCCTTGGTATCCGTCCGGGGAAAGAGTGATACCTAATTCTTGGGCAACCTCATATTTCAGTTGTTCCAAGGCACCGCGTGAATTTGGAGCTACCAGGTTATTGCTGCTGTTTTGGCTCATTTCTGTTCACCTCCTATCGGTTGGTAACTGTATTATGTGCCGGACCCGCCAGATTCATAACAACAATAAAACGGTGTTTTCTGGAAAAAAATATTGAGCCCGGCAAGACGGTGTGCTGCCTGCAGCAGCAATTACTATAACAGCAAAAAGGAGTGGCCAAGCTTATGAAATGCCCATACTGTGATCACACTAATACCAAAGTGCTTGACTCGCGTCCGGCCAATGAGAACAAGTCGATCAGGCGCAGGCGTGAATGTGAACGCTGCAGCAAGCGCTTTACTACATTCGAGATGATTGAAGAAACCCCGCTGATTGTCATTAAGAAGGATGGAAGCCGTGAGGAGTTCAGCCGTGACAAAATCCTGCGCGGGCTCATCCGCGCCTGTGAGAAGCGGCCGGTGTCCGTGGAACGCCTGGAATCCATCGTCTCCGAGGTGGAGAAGACACTGCGCGGTATCGCACTGGCGGAGATTGAGAGCCGGCAGATCGGCGAGCTCGTGATGGAGCAGCTATATCCGGTGGATGAGGTGGCTTACGTTCGTTTTGCCTCTGTATACCGGCAGTTTAAAGACATCAATATGTTCATGAAGGAACTGAAGGGGCTGCTGTCTAAAAATGATGGTGAGCTGGAGGGCCTTTAGATGAGCTGCAGCACCTGTGCAAAAATTGCTCCGTTTGATGTAGAGCTTTGTAGAGGTGCTGTATCGTTTCTCGTTTCTTTAGGGAAACAAAAAGCAAATAACATTTTTTATAAAAGTGTTGACATGAGGAATAGATTTCTGTATTATATAGAAGTCGGCTACGAAATACGAAATAACACGACGGAGTGAGCTTTCAGCTCACACATGATTTTAGAATACATATTGTAGTTCTAAATCGGTAACATGGGGCCATAGCTCAGCTGGGAGAGCGCATCGCTGGCAGCGATGAGGTCAGGGGTTCGATCCCCCTTGGCTCCACCATAATTTTATACCAACATGGACTCTTAGCTCAGTTGGTAGAGCAGTAGACTCTTAATCTATTTGTCCAGGGTTCGAGCCCCTGAGAGTCCATCTTAGAAGAAACGGCAGAGATGCCGTTTTTTTGTTGTGTGTTGAAAGTAGGGGAGGGGGCCAAGGTTATGTGATTAACACCGAATGCATCAAACATTCCTTTGGCTCACTAATGACATTTTCCGAGCTGCGCCAACTATACTAACAGTGCCAATACCCTGTACATACCAAGACACCAAGACACCAAGACACCAAGACACCAGTTATACTTACTATCCGACGATCCTAGTAACCCCAGAACTCCAGAACTCCAGAACTCCAGAACTCCAGAACTCCAGAACTCCAGAACTCCAGAACTCCAGTAGCTCTTCTCACCCCATCTCGTAAACCAACGAATAGCGGATACTCCTTTACTCAAACTATACTTCGACTCCCGAATTCTAACGGACCGTAGCGCCGTTATTTCTGCCATTCGGTATACCTGCACAGGCTAACGGACTGTAATGACGTTATTCCCTCCATATGTTGCCCATTTCAGCAGTTGGAACGAAGATAACGTCATCTGAGTCCGTTAGCCTGGGAAAACCCTCGTTTTAGCGGAAATAAGGACTCCTGGGTCCGTTAGAGTATAGGGAGATTTGTATCAATTCATTTATGCGGCTTGGGTCGCTACACCTTTAAACAATACGTACGATAACGCTGGGGTCCGCCACCTGAGATATCAAGCAGCTTTTGTTCGGCTAACTGATGCAGGATGCGTCTGGCATGCCTGTCCGTTACATGTAGATGGCCTGCGAGCTCTTGAGGAGTGAATGACCTGAGCAGACGTCTGGCAAACCGCATCGTTTCCGCTTCGAGCCAAGTCAGTGTAGAAGAAACATCAGTCGCTACGAATTTGCCGATAAATGAAAGCACCAGCTGCTGACACTGCTTAGGTTCCTCTACAATAGAAGGATAGGCAACCGGAAGAAAAGTCCAGCCATCGAGAGCCAGCAGACAATGACGCCGGCATAAATCCTTGAATCTCCGGACATCTAGATCCCTGGCATGCGGTCCGTAGCCCTGAATCTCAATACCGCCCTTCACTCCTCCAGGCATATATGCCAAATCAAGATAGCGGTAACCGTTATTGAAGTCACGCACCTCCCATTCCGGAAGCAGATGATCTAAATTGCCGATTGCAGGGAACCATACGGTGCGAAGAAACTCGATTGTCCCATGCCCTAGTCCTTTCTCAAGCAACTCTCTGCGTCTGTGGTTACTTTCGTTTTTAATACTGTTTTGTAACCATTCCTCGAACAGCTGGTCGAATCTAGGCATCCCATCATACTCCTCATCAACGATTTTTTTGCACAAAAAAGCCGCTCCCATACAATTCCTCCAGCTAATTAACTTTAGGAGGCGATTGTATGAAAACGGCGTGTGCTTCACGGCTTATATCTCCATTATATCCTGATCAAAGATGGAAGCAATGACAATGATCTTAACGAAATGAATTTCCCCACTTCCAAATCTCACACAACGTGGTAAGATAATCAGGCGGAAATTACCGTAAGTACAGAGACAGGAAGGGTCAGAAATACATTATGAGCACAAAGAAGGCAACAACAAAATCACTTGGCAAAACAGTAACGGCCACTCAGGCCCTGGCTATTGTAGTTGGGATGATTATCGGGTCGGGGATCTTTTTGAAGCCGGGGATAGTGTTAAGCAATGCCGGTACGCCGTGGATGAGTATTCTGGCGTGGAGTGTCGGCGGGATCATTACGCTGGCGTCAGCACTGACTGTGGCGGAGATCGCTGCTGCGATTCCTAAATCCGGCGGATTGTATACTTACCTCGGTGAGCTTTACGGCGGCGTATTCGGTTATCTGCTGGGCTGGGTGCAGGCGGTGATTTCTTATCCGGCGTCTGTAGCAGCGCTGGCGATTGCCTTTGCCACCTATTCCGGGTATTTCGTGCCGCTGAACGGCTGGCAGCAGAAGCTGCTGGCAGTAGCCATTCTGGCGTTTATTCTGATTATGAATGTGATCGCCACCAAATTCGGCGGGATTATCCAGACGGTTGCGACGGTGGGCAAGCTGATTCCGGTTGCGGGCATCATCGGCGTTGGCCTGTTTTCGAATCTGGCTCCCGGCTTTTCGGGAATAGATGCACCAGCGGCGGGCGCGGGCTTTGGAGTGGCAGTTCTGGGTACGCTATGGGCTTATGACGGCTGGATCAGTGTAACTAATATGGCAGGTGAAATTAACAATCCGGCGAAGACCCTGCCCAAGGTCATTTCGATCGGGGTTATTTTTGTGATCGCTGTGTATGTGCTGTTTAATGTGGCTGTGTTCAAGGCGCTGCCTTATGAGCAGATTATCAGTTCCCCGACGCCGGGAGCGGACGCGGCAGAAGCGCTGTTCGGCAACGGGGGCGGAGCTTTTATTACGGCAGGCATTATTATATCCGTGCTCGGTGCGCTGAACGGCTATCTGATGACGGCAGCGCGGGTGCCGCAGGCGATGGGGGAGAAGCAGCAGATTCCATTTTCACGGGTGCTGAGCAGTATTCATCCCAAGTTCCAGACCCCGGCTAATGCACTTATTTTTCAGAGTGTGCTGGCGGTAATCTACATTTTCTCTGGCACCTTTAATACGCTGACGGATCTGCTGGTGTTTGTCTTGTGGATCTTTTTCACGATGGGTGTGTTTGGAGTCTTTCTGTTACGCAAAAAAATACCGCCTGTGCAGGGTCGCTACCGTGTGCCGCTTTATCCGGTTACTCCTATAATCGGGGTTGCTGGCGGACTCTACATTTTGGGCAGCACCATTGTCAGTGACCCGCTGCGTTCGCTGACCGGAATCGGGATTACATTGGCCGGATTGCCGGTGTATTATATTTTGTCGCGTAAAAAATCGTAATCTGCTTGATAAGACCATTCCTTTCTGCAAAGGGGTGGTCTTTTTGCGTACAATCAGCCTGCGCTGCAAGATAGTGCAATCCGGGCGAAATAGTCCAAAACCGCGTAACAGGCAGGGCAAAAATGTCCTATTGCCGGAATAGCCGGGGATAAGTATGCTACAGTTGTTGATTTTACTTGGAATGTACTGGATTTGGAATGTACTGGAGGAGAACCGATAATGAGCATTCAAATGGAGCATTTGGACCGGGGGCTGGCGGCAGTCGGCACTTCGGAAGGAATATTTATCAGCTGGCGGCTGTTGGGGCAAGAAGTGACCGCATCTACAGGGCAGGGCCTGACGGCAGCAGACTTTCGTTTGTACCGTAACGGAGTAATGATTGCGGAGGTCACAGACAGTACCAATTACCTGGACCGGTCCGGCAGCCTGGAAGCGGAATATGCGGTAGCTGCAGTGATTAACGGGAAGGAACAGGAGCAGTGCGCTGTAACCCGGCCTTGGGAAACTCCCTATCTGGAGATTCCGCTGCAGAAGCCGGCGGACGGAATTACACCCGCAGGTCAATCCTATACTTACAGCGCCAATGACATGAGTGTAGGGGATGTAGACGGTGACGGGGAATATGAGTATATCGTCAAATGGGACCCGTTGAATGCCAAGGA
This sequence comes from Paenibacillus sp. fava2, assembly GCF_058313675.1. Classification (NCBI taxonomy): domain Bacteria; kingdom Bacillati; phylum Bacillota; class Bacilli; order Caryophanales; family Paenibacillaceae; genus Paenibacillus; species Paenibacillus sp. fava2. The sequence goes on from NZ_CM177755.1 coordinate 2,583,249, forward strand.
TGTCTCCCATGTAGGCTATACGGGCAATGTGTATGTGGATTGCTACAAGCAAAACGGCACACTTCTGTACCGGATCGACCTGGGAGTCAATATCCGGGCAGGAGCGCATTACACCCAGTTCCTGGTGTATGACTTTGACGGTGATGGCAAAGCGGAGCTGATGTTTAAAACGGCACCGGGTACCAAGGTGATTCGCTACGAGAAAGGTGCTCCGTTAACTGAAGCATTCATTACGCTGCTGCCCGAAGATGAGGCTGCCGGGTACAGCCATAATGATGATTACCGCATGAACGGTGAAGCGTATGCGGAGCATGTCGCAGAGCTGTTCGAGGGCTGGCACAGCCATGAGGAGGTCCTGGCGGGACACTGGCCGGCTACGCTGGAGGAGTGCTTCGGAATTGCCTCCGAATATTCCTACCCGTTGTCCAGGGAGGATGCGGTCCGGCTTGCGGATTATTTTCTGGATGTATATGCGCCATCCAGAAGTGAACGCAACAAGCTGCGTGAATTCGAAGGGTTTATTCTGAAAGGGCCGGAGTACCTCAGCGTCTTCCGCGGAGAAACGGGAGAGGAGCTGGCGACGGTCCGCTACAAGCCGGGCCGCCATGACGACGGGCTGATGTGGGGGGATTACTCCTGGAACCGGATAGAGCCGGGCAACCGGGTTGACCGCTTCCTGGCTGGAGTCGCTTATCTGGACGGAAAGAAGCCGTATGCGCTGTTTGCCCGCGGATACTATACCCGTGCCACCATGGCCGCCTACAGCTGGAACGGACAGGAATTGACAGAGACCTGGTACATTGACAGCGGATGGGTTACCATGAACAATCCTTTTGCCGACACCTTGCACCTGCAGGACGGACGGAATCCGGGCTTCGGCGGGTTGGCCAAGCAGGGGGCCCATGCTCTGTCCACGGCTGATGTGGACGGAGACGGCTGCCAGGAGATCATCTACGGATCGGCTACGATCGACCATGACGGCAGTCTCCTGTACAGCTCAGGCGGAATCCTGCCGGAAGGAAGCGCAGCTCCGGGGGAATACGCCAAGCTGGGCCATGGAGACGCTTTGCATGTAGCCGTAGTCGATCCTGAACGGGACGGCCTGCAGATTTATATGGTTCACGAAGAGGGCATCCATGGACCATATGGATATTCGCTGCGGGATGCAGCGACCGGAGAGGTGTTGTACGGCGGCTTTGCCAAGGAGGATGTAGGGCGGGGCATGATCGGCAAAGTAGAACCGGCCGTGCCCGGCCTGCAGACCTGGTGCAGCGAAAGCCACCTGGCTCATGAGCCGTCACGGGGACTTCGCTCAGCCAAGGGCGAGAAGCTGGATGAACGGGCGCCGGGAACGAATATGAATATCAAGTGGGCGGCGGACATGACGACCCAGTTCATCAGCGGCACATTTGAAGAACCGGTTACCATTGAAGACTGGAAGCAGGGCACACTCCTGATGGCGGAGGGTACACGTTCCAACAACGGCACCAAGGGCAATCCCTGTCTGGTGGCAGACCTGTTCGGTGACTGGCGGGAGGAGCTGGTCGTCCGGCTGGCGGACAGCTCGGCTATACGCATCTACATGAACACAGAGGTAACAGACCGCAAACTGTACACGCTGATGCATGATCCCCAGTACCGGACAGGGGTCGCCTGGCAGAATGTGGTATACAATCAGCCTTGCTACACGAGTTTCTATCTGGGCACGGATATGAACTGGTCCAAGGTTCCGGTTCCGGATTTGGATCTTCGGTAAATTTCTCAAACGGGGAGTATCAGCCTGGCGGGCTGAATGCTCCCTGTTTTTTTATGCATTCTCTCCTTTCATACCATAAATACCCAAAAAAGTGCTATAGTAGAAGAAGCCGGGTAAGACCAATGGAGAGGGATGATATCATGAAACTTATAGATATAACAAAAGAAAACTGGGAGAACGTTATTCTTCTTTCCACAAACGAGCATAATCAGCTGACGCTGGATGAGGAATTTGTTGCCTCCAATGCGTACTCGCTGGTGGAGTCATTTTATGAAGAGAATTGGATCGTGAGAGCGATCGAGCTAAACGGGACAATGATCGGATTCGCAATGTATGGATTCCCGGAAGGCAGTAACGCTTACGAGCTCCGCAGGTTTATGATTGACAGAAGGTTTCAGGGGAAAGGCTACGGAAAGCAGGCCCTGTCTTTGATCGTTGAAGAAATGCGGGGGCGATACAGCTGTAAGGAAATATTTTTGTCTACAGAAGCTGCGAATGTAAAAGGGAAGCATGTGTACGAGAGTGCGGGATTTCTCAATACAGGTAAGATTCAGGATGGTGAAGAGCTGTATATGTTAAAAATAAGCTGATCTGTAACAGCGGGAGGTTACAGTTTATGCAAAAAGGCTGCTCCTTGAAAAGGAGGGCAGCCATTTCAGACAGTTATTCTCTTGAGGGCTTCGGGCTGCTAGCCGAACCGAAACCTAGCTGTGCTGCGCAAGCTGCACCTCAAACCCGTCCGGATCCAGCACATAAAAGAACCGCAGATGCGGATTCGGCGAGACGGGCCCGCGTGCTACCGGGATGCCATGGCTATTTAATTCATCGATCGCATCCTCCAGCGATGCGACTTCGAAGCCGACAGATACACCGCATTCGGGCTTCAGCGCAGCTTCGCTCCCCTGAATCAGCTCAATTTTGGGCTGACCCTGCCGGCCCAGCATAACGATCTGCCTGCCTCTGCTTTCAAATTGGCGTTCAACCGGAAGACCCAGAATCCGGTGGTAAAATTGCAAAGAAGCCTCAAGATCACGTACTCTTAATGTTATCCAGTTCATGCGTAATTGCATATACAACAGCCCCTTTTCCCCAAGCTAAATGACACTTCAAGTTTACTATAGCCGGAGAAAATAAAAAAACATTTGACATTGTGTCTCCTGCGAGGTATATTATAAGAGTTCCTTTTGAGAGCAAAGATCATAACAACCAACATAATATGGACTCTTAGCTCAGTTGGTAGAGCAGTAGACTCTTAATCTATTTGTCCAGGGTTCGAGCCCCTGAGAGTCCATCACACAAAGAACGGCAGCGATGCCGTTTTTTTGCTGTTCATTTACATATTCAAAGAGCGTCTCCGTTCAGGCGAAGGGAGACGCTCTTTTTTATACACAGATTCAGGTCATCTAGTCTCCAGATAAGCAAAACCAAGCGCTCCGGTAACCGGATTGCGGTAGGTTTCACAGGCCACATCAAACACCTGGCCAATCAGCTCCTTGGTCAGAATGTCCTCAGGCTTGCCGCTTGCGGCAACCTGCCCCTGCTTCATTACATACAGATAATCGCAGTATTCGGCGGCGAGCGTAAGGTCATGGAGTGCGGCGAGGATGCCGATGTCCAGCTTTTTTACAATGTTCAGGATCTGCAGCTGGAACTTGATATCCAGGTGATTGGTTGGCTCATCGAGAATCATGAATTCCGGCTGCTGGGCTAGCACACGGGCCAGAATGACACGCTGCTTCTCGCCGCCCGACAATGAATTGTAGCTGCGTTCTGCGTGACCCTCCAGATTTACCTTGCGCAGGGCACCGGTTACAATATCGTGATCCTGCTTATTGTCCGTTTCCAGCATGCCTTTATGCGGGGTCCGGCCCATTGCAACCATCTCGCGCACTTTGAAATCAAAGCTCAGTTCGTTGAACTGGCCCACGACGCCCAGCTTTTGCGCAACCACCTTGGGGCTTGCTTTGATTACATCAAGGTCAGACAAAAAGACATCTCCCTGCTTAGGCTTGATGACTTTATAGATGCTCTTCAGCAGCGTGGATTTGCCGCAGCCGTTCGGCCCGATCAGGCCGACGAACTGCTTGTTGCGGACCTTGAGCGATACATCCTTGACAATATTGACATTGGAAAAAGAGACAGCCAGATGTTCAACGTTTAAATTCATTAAGATTTGCCTCCAAACGCGTAGCCTTTTTTGACCAGCATGTACATGAACATTGGTGCGCCTATCAGGGCTGTGATGATCCCGATCGGCAGCTCTACATTTGGCACGATAGTCCGGGCAATAACGTCCGTCCAGATGAGGAAGATGGCACCAAACAGAATAGAAGCCGGGAGCAGCCTGCGGTGATCAGAGCCGACGAGCCCGCGTACCAGATGGGGGATAATCAGGCCGACGAAACCGATCATTCCGCAGCTGGCGACCATGATACCGGTAATCAGGGCGGTGAGAATCATATAGGCCTTGCGGTAAGCGCCAAGTGAAATCCCCAGCGTGACCGCCGCTTCATCACCAAGCAGCATGGCATTCAAGGCACGGAACTGCATCAGGAAAAATGCGGCCGCCAGCGTCACGGACACCGCTATCAGCGGCAGCTTATCCCAGCTTGAAGCGGCTAGGCTGCCCATGGTCCAGAAGGTAACGGTCTTGATGCCTTCGGCATTGTTGGCGAAATAGACGATAAAGTTGGCAAAGGCGGTACATAGCGCATTTATGACCATACCAGCCAGTACGAGCTTGACGGAGGTCATTTTGCCGCCTGCATTAGCCAGGAGCATTACAAGCAATGAAGCCCCGACAGCACCGGCGAAGGCCCAGAAGGCTACACCGGTCTGTCCGAGAATACCCATCGTGCCGAAGCCGATCAGAATAGCGAAGGTTGCACCAAGCGACCCGCCTGAGGAAATACCTAGTATGTATGGATCAGCAAGCGGATTTTGAACGGCAGCCTGCATAATGGTACCGCACAGTGTAAGGCCTGCACCGATGAACAGGGCCATGAGTACACGCGGGAAGCGGATTTTCCAGATGATGTCTACAAACGATCCGGAAGTCAGATCCTGCACATTTCCAATCTGAATGCCGGTAATCTGATGGAGCAGAATCCGGTAGGATTGGGAGACTGGAATTTCGACTTGTCCAAAGGAGACGGCAGCACCTGCGGACAGAACAGTGATGACCAGCAGAACGACAATAACCGCGGTGAATCCGTAACGGCTGCTGATGATCGATTGCTTAGATGCCGGCTTAGCGGCTATATCGGTTTGCATAACGTTCATAGGGGCTCCTTCATAATAACGTTTTAATTTAAAATATATCGCACAATGAGAATCGTTGTCAATGAGAATTATTATCATTGACAGATCATGCTGCTTTCTATATTCTACGATTGTATTCCTTGCAGGACGGAAGGTTATACCAACCCAAGCTAATCCAAGCAAGGCTGTTTACCAGAAATATAGAAAAGGGGATAGGAATAATGAGAAAAGTATTTAAAATATTTACACCGCTGCTGGCGGTTTTGCTGCTGGTAGGGATACTTTCAGCCTGTTCATCCAGTACACAGAATGAGAATGCTTCTGCTGCTACGGCAGCGCCAACCAATGCTGCTGCGGAGGCAACCGAGGCTCCGACTGCTGCTCCGAGTACAAGCACTGTATATCCGCTGACTATTGAGAATTACACCAATAACGGTGAAGGTACCGCATGGACAGCCAAGTCAGTGACCTTTGACAAAGCGCCTGAGAAGGTTGTAGCTAATACGCAAGGCGCCGCCGAGCTGCTGATCAAGCTGGGTTTGACTGATAAAATGGTAGGCGTGGCTGCGCTGTATGGTGCAGGGGACCCTTCTGTTCAGGAAGAATTCAAAAAAATCCCGGTAATCTCTGAGAATTATGCCAGTAAAGAGCTGGTTGTCGGAGCAAGCCCTGACCTGGTCTTGGGACGTGCCGATCTGTTCGCGGACGCTGACTGGGGTGTTGGAACCGTGGAAGGCCTGAACGGGCTGGGTATCAAAACCTACCTGCAGAACACCAGCGTGAAGGGTGCTACTCTGGACAGCCTGTACAAGGACATCGAGCAGCTTGGCCAAATCTTTGATGTACAGGAGAACGCTGCTGCTTATATCGAGGAACTTAAACAACGTGCACAGACGATTAAAGATGGATCTGCGGCCAGCAACGCCAAAACCTTCGCTTATGTATCTGACGGCGGAAACGGGGCAATTGCCGTATACAGCGGAAATATTGATACTTTTGCCGGTGATGTGCTTGGTTTGCTTGGTCTTAAGAACAGCTTCGGCGACGTTACAGGCGATGTCAGCAAAGAACAGCTGCTTGCCACGAACCCTGATGTACTGCTCCTCTCCGTATACACCGGCGGTGTTGATCCGCAGACGACGCTGAAGGCCTTCTATGCTGATCCGTCGCTGCAAAGCCTGAATGCCATCAAGAATAAAGCGATCTACCTGATCGATTTCAACCAGTTCTGGGGCTATAGCTACTCTATCTTTGACGGGGCTGAGAAGCTGCTGTCCGATATTCTGGCTAACCAGAAATAAGGATATTATTATGAAAAGCAGGCTCGGCGGCCATACGGCTGTCCGACCTGCTTTTTGCTGCGGCCGGGAGCCTAGAAAATATTAATTTTGAATATTCAGCAATTTAGAGATAGAATGAATGAAATAGTGAAGTTGATAGCAATAGTGTAAAAAAGTGATTAACAACAGCTTGGGGGAACAGAACCGTGGAACTTGGTATTAGTACATTTGTGGAAACTACACCTGATGTGGTCACAGGAAAAACAATGAGCCACGCAGAACGGCTGCGTGAAGTAGTAGAAGAAATCATTTTGGCCGACCAGGTCGGTCTGGATGTGTATGGTGTCGGGGAGCATCACCGGCCTGATTTTGCGGCATCCTCTCCTGCAGTGGTTATGGCGGCGGCAGCAAGCCTGACGAGCAGAATCCGCCTGACCAGTGCAGTGATGATTCTGTCATCGGCTGATCCGGTGCGGGTCTATCAGGATTTTGCCACTCTGGACGGGCTGAGTAACGGACGGGCCGAAATTATGGTTGGCCGGGGTTCTTTTATAGAATCATTTCCGCTGTTCGGCTGCGATCTGCAGGATTATGAAAGCCTGTTCGATGAAAAGCTGGATCTCCTGATGAAGCTTCAGCAGTCTGAGCGGGTGACCTGGGAAGGCAGGCACAGACCCGCTATACATAATTTAGGAATATATCCGCGTCCGGTACAGGACCCGTTGCCGGTCTGGATTGCCAGTGCGGGAAGCCCGGAATCTGCAGTACGCTCCGGTGCACTGGGCCTGCCGTTTGCACTGGCAATGATCGGCCCGGTCCGGCCGCTGGATTTTGCCTCACAGGTGAAGCTGTATAAAGAAGCTGCAGCAGCAGCCGGCCATGATCCTGCCAAGCTGCCGGTTGCAGCGCATGCGCACGGCTTTGTTGCGGAAAGTACGCCGAAGGCAATCGAACAGTTCTTCCCGTCTACCTTTGCCAGAACCAATGTCCGGGCGGTTGAGAAGAACCTGCCTCCGTATACACGCGCAGATTATGATGCGGCAGTCAGTCCGGAGGGTGCGTTATTCGTCGGCGATCCGCGGACAGTCGCGGACAAAATCATTCAATTGCGCAAAGAGGTTGGAATCACCAGATTCCTGCTTCATGTCCCGCATGGTACCATGGCCCACGCCGAGGTAATGGAATCCATCAGGCTCCTGGGAACAGAGGTTGCTCCACTGGTGCGCGAGGAGATAGCCCGCTGGGAGGAGAATCGGTAGGCAAAAGGAGGATTATCAATGACAGAACGCATCCCCTGCAAAAGTGAAGGCTGCAAAGCGACCATTCTTCCGGCTACCTATCAGAAAACCGGCGGCTACTGTATGCCCTGTGTGCAGGAAAAGGAGCGTCAGGAACGGCAGGCCTACATTATGCAGCACCGCAAAACAGTGGATTTATATGCAGGCATTACGGACCCTGTTGAGGTGCTGAAGATTATGCATGCTTCCAGACCCTATGACCCGCTCATTGTGTACATACCCTATAGATCCGGCAAGGAAGAACTGTACCGTACACTTTCCGCAGAGGACGCTTGCAGGCTCGAGGCTTATGCCATGGAATTACTGCAGACAGGGGATGAAGAGGCCTGTACTGAAATCCTGATGTCGCTGGTCTGCTATACCAGCCGGGTGCTTAGCGGAACCGGCATTCTTGCTGAACTGGTTCACCGGGAAATATACGATCCGGCGTTTTTGTATAAACATGCACCGGCGGATATCCGGGATCTGCTGCTGGAGCAGGTGGAAACAGACGGGGAGAACCGTAATTCCCTGCTGCTCGTATTAAGCTGGATCGGTGACGAGATTGTCGTTCAGCGCTTCCGGGAATGGCGGGAGCATGCGCCGGAATGGGTAGATGAGCTGTATGTAGCGCCTGAACGGTATGCATATGAAGCCGGCTGGGAGCTGACTGGGGACGGGAAGCGGCTGGATTTATTTTATCCGGATAATTATGCCATTGTAAAAACAGCTGAAAAAACAGTACCCTCTGATGAACCGGCACACTTTGAGGATACAGGTGCAGCCTTTCTGTCGGAAAGCAGTCAGACCTGTGCCTGGTGCGGGAGCGGGCTGACGGTCCTTATGGATATTGCTGCCGGACATCCTGCGGTTCAACATTTGCCTGTGAACGGACAACGGCTGCAGGTGCAGACCTGTGTCATTTGCAGCTGTTACGGTCAGGTGTATATGGAGCTGGATTCCGTGCAGGGAGCGCGGTGGAGTGCTTTTAACCGAAAGCCTGATTATTTGCCGGAGACGGATCCGGCTGAAGAGAGTCGGGCATACCTGTCTGCCGGAAAACAATTCCGTATAGCGGAGGAACCGAGGAACACCTACCATGCCGTTCAGTGGACCATGGAGCCTTGGGCTTCGCAGATTGGCGGGTATCCGACCTGGATCCAGGATGCAGAATATCCTGAGTGTCCCTGCTGCTCGCAGCGCATGCATTTTATCGGCCAGCTGGACTGGGAAGCTGTAGAGGAGTACGGGGAAGGGATATATTACATGTTCCTATGTCCGGAAGGCAGGATGTCTGCCACACTGTTCCAGCAATCCTGATGTATGATGGCGGCAGTCTATCTTTTCCATTGGTAATAACGGGCATCCCTATTTAGCTCCTGTGATCTGCAATTGATCGCCAGCTCCTCAAGGGCTGACAGGCCGGCTGCGAAGCACAGCAGGCTTGCGGTTACCGCAAGTCCAAGCAGTGTGTACAGAAACGGGAAGCAGAACAGCAGCAGTCCAGTTGCCTTGTTGGCATAGGTATGGATGAACGCCAGAGCGCGGTATCTGAACCATCCGGTCAGCAGCGAAGCGGTACGGATGACGGCAATGCCGGCTATCCAGTATATGATCCAACCGGGTAAATGCAGGCGCGGGAGGAAAACCAGCAGTAACACGCCTATAAAAAGAAAGTCAGCCATACTGTCCAGACTTGCGCCAGCTTCGCTGGCGCTGTTTGTTTTGCGTGCGATATAGCCGTCCAGCACATCGGTTGCACCGCACAGGGTATATATGGTCAAAAACAAGCCGGATAGCGGCTCCGCAAACAGCAGGCTAAGCGAGCCAATGATCCGCATAACGGTGAGTGCGTTAGGGAGATGTCTGATCATTATACCTCCTGAAATCATAATCGGGATTGGGTGGTGGTTAATATAAAGGGGAGGGACTTTTATTATATCTGAGCCACCAGCTTTCGTGATAGGGTGAAAATTACAATACTATATAAAAGCGGGTGTTATGCTGTGCAGAGACTTAATGGAATTTTGAGGAGTAATCTGTTATTTTCCGGGGCCGGGGCCAGCAGACTGAAGATAAAGATTTATATGCTGGTGCCGCTTTATTTTGTCCTTTGGATGGGGAGCCTGACTGCAGGCCGTTTGTTTTTTTCCGTGGTCTCCTCCGGTCTGACCCAGGCTTTTGGGGTGGAAGAAGTTACGGTACAGGCTTTCCGGAAGATAATTGTATGCGGCATACAAATTATCTTATTTGGCTTATGGATCGTTCTGGTTGAAAAACGTCCGCTCAAATCAGCAGGACTTCATGCGGTCAAACCGCTTAGAGCCTATTGGACTGGGGTTCTCATCGGGTTCTGTGCAATTTCAGCAGTCACTGCCATATTGCTGGGGATGGGCATGGTGCAGGTGGAAGCCTCTCATCTGGCGTCTATAACACCTCTGGCAGCAGTTATTGCTCTTGGCTGGATTGTTCAGAGTGCAGCGGAAGAAGTGGCCGTAAGGGGCTGGCTTATACCTATGCTGGCAAAGGAAAGCTCACCCGCTTTTGCAATCCTGCTGTCTTCCGTTATATTCGGATTTTTCCATCTGTTCAGTGCCGGGGTTACCGTATTGTCTTTTACCAATCTGATCCTGTCCGGATTGTTTTTTGCCGGTTATGCAATTCTTACTAAGCATATCTGGGGTGTCTGCGGTATGCACTTTGCGTGGAATGTTACTCTGGGCAATGTTTACGGATTTCCGGTCAGCGGATTTCCCGATAATGGGCAGTCGCTCGTAAAGCTGAGTCAGACGGGGCCGGTGATGTTTACAGGCGGAGCCTTTGGTCCGGAGGGAGGAGCGGTTACAACCCTTGTATTACTGCTTGGGATTATCATTGTCGTCAAGTTATGGCATAAACAGCAGGCGCTGCCGACTTCCACGAATTAACATATTTCTAGTAACATTTGTAACAGTGTTTAATGCTAGAATTTGATAAAAATAGGTTGTAAGCGTTTTTTATAACATGACTGGGGGAATGTTTGTGAAAAAAGTTACAAAATTAATGCTGGTGGCTGGACTCTCACTGGCACTTGTAGGCGTAGGCAACAGCGGTACACTTAACAACGTATCTTCTGCAGCCAGTGCGCCTTTGAAAGTGGGCCGTGTTGAGGCAGCAGCCCATGGGACTAAATGCTTTACTGTAGCCGTTGCAGTGGTTCAGAACGGTGTAATCGTAGCCGCTTCGCTGGATGACTACCAGTTCCTGAGCACTGATGTGGCTAAGGGAGTGCCTAACTCGGACAAGGATTTCGGACAGAATTATAAAGACCCTAACGTCGTTCTTGCTTCCAAAAAAGCGAACAGTAAATACTACAGTGAGCATATGGCTGAAGCTGCTGGCTCTACAGTAGCTTATGACAAGAACCTCGCAGCGATCGAGAAATTCGCAACAGGCAGAACCATCAAATCACTGGAACAGACACTGACATACAAATCGGCTGAGCAGGTAGTTGATGCAGTAAGCGGAGCTACACTTGTGGATACCCATGGTTACCTCAAGGCAATTCTCGACGCAGCCAAAGCGGCTAAATAAACCGCTGCATCTTAGAGAGCACAGACACCTTCACAGTAATCGCTGTGAAGGTGTCTTTTTGCATGCCGGAATCATACCATGAAGCACCAGCGGACGCCGAAAGGATCGGCAAACTGTACCATGCACGGACTGTAGAAAACCGGACCGAGCGGTGTAATGGTTGTGCTTCCGGTCTTTATGCTGTCGTAGGCCTGTTTCAGTGCAGCTTCGTGCTCAAAAATGGCAACAAGCTCCTGGACGGACTCAGCCGGATAACCGGATGTACCGCCATAATCGCTCAGCATGACCCGCTGGCCCAGAATATGTATTTCTGCATGAATAACAAAGGTCTCAGGCTGCTCCGGATCATATGATACCGAATCTGCAGAGCTGTTAAAAGCCTGAGAGTACAATCTGAGCGCCTCATTCGTACGTCCGTTTAAATACAACTGGGGAACAAGCATCGGAATTCTCCTTTAGTGATAGAATGATATATAAATATTTTACAGGAAATAGTTTTCACTGTATTGTAAAAATACGACGCAAGCATGGGTAAAAGCCCGCCGCTGCAAGGATAGTTAAGCTTCTGCAGGCAGGCTGGCTGCCGGCGGGGATGAGGATTATATTTTACCCGGGGCCGGTTGATGGTATGATAGATAGCGGGGTGAAAAGACGAATGAATAATGAGAATGAAACAGTAAATGAAACAGCAACTGAAACAGCGACTGAGGAAACCGGCAATAACCCGGCAGGTATGACCGAAGAGAAATGGAATGAGCTGATTAAAGCGGTTCATCATAATGGTATGGTAGCTTTGAAAATGTACTTTAAAGAGGTGCAGAGCCAGATTATTAATCTGGCGGCTTTTGGACCTGTCTTTGTATACCATGTGAAAAATGAATCGGGCGAAGTCTATTCGACCGGATTTTTCCTGCGTGAGCTGGTGAACCGGTTCCAGTCGGACAAGAGCCCGGAAGTATGGGTGTCCTCCTTCTTCCACGAATTGATGAAGACCAAGGGAGGCCAGCCGCTTCCGAAGCAGCCGGAGAGCGAAGATGAGGCCAAGGCGATCATTGATAACAAGGTGATTCCTTTGTGCATCCAGACAGTGGAAGAGGAATTTGCACCGGAGAAGGTGCATGCAGGATTGGCCTGGAATGAAGACCACGGACCGGTGTTCGAGGCAGGCTTCCCGTCAATTACAGACGGCAACAATGTCTGTGCAGTTCCGCTCCAGCTGCTCTTCACACACTTCCAGCTGAACCGCGATCCATCCGAACTGGTGCTTGCCGGGATGTACAACATCCGGAAGCAGCATGGGCTGGAATAGGTCACGCTGGTTACCTGCTGAAGGTACATGGCCGTCACTATTTTACAATTCTAACGGACAAAAGCGGTATTTTCGCAGGAAAAAGGTCTGCTCTGTCCGTCAGGTCCCGGCGGCAGACACCGTTTGGAAGATGCTTATGCCTATACTCCGGCTGGATCTGCTGACTACGCAAGAAACTCAATCCCATAGCGTCGGGTATTCAACCTGATCGTGTCTCGTACGCTTCTGACAGACACGCAGACACGCACAAAGAGACGGCATAAGTGCCGTCTCTTTGTGTTGTAAGGAGGAGTCTATTGTGGTGGGACCTCAAAGTCAGCGTCCTCAAGCTGGCAGTGCGAATATCGCTGCTTGTTACCAATGCATCTGCTTCTTGCAGCTATTCCCGCATCAAGATCCGGTAGATCAAGACAGCTGCTTCAGCACGGGTGGACAGGGCTGCTGGTTGAAGCAGGCCGCCGTCATCTCCCTTAATGAAGCCAGCTTCGGCCAGCGAGGCAATGTCAGCGGCAGCGTAGGAGGCAATACCAGCCTGGTCAGCGAAATGAGCTGACGCGCTGGCTGCTGCTGCGGAGTCTCCCTGCAGGATACCCGCGGCTTTAAGCGCTCTGGCCGTCATCACAAACATATCCTGACGGGAGACCGGCTCTTGCGGATGAAAGCTGCCGTCCTGCTGGCCGTTGATCAGACCATACTGCTTGGCTGTCAACAAATCGCCGTAGAAGTAATCTTCCGGCTTAACATCTGTGAAACCTGCACCAGTGCTGCTGGTGGTACCGGACAGATTCAGCAGCCGGACCAGCATGGAGGCAAAGTCTTCCCGTGTGATGGACTGTCCCGGCAGGAAGCGGTCTCCAGGTGTACCATGGATAATCCCGCGCGAGGCCAGAACTTCGATAGCATTCTTGGCCCAGTGCCCGCTGGAGATATCGCCGAAGGTTGGATGGTGATGGACAGCCGCATACTGTCCGGCAGGGCGTTCAGTCGTAAAAACGGCCTGTTGCCCGGTGGCATCAAATCTGCTGTTCACAACAGGCGTTATGACACCGCTGCTGCTGACCTGCCAGACAACAATAAACGGGTGTTCGGAAGCAGGCAGGGCAGCCTGGTAAGGCAGGCGGATCCCGATTGCAGAGCCCAGGCTGTCAGCTTCTGCTGCCTTGCCGTCCACCAGAAGCTCATAGGCTATAAGCGGAGAGCTTCCCAGCTGACCTTTCAGCATAACGGAAGGTTCGGCGCTGTTTACCTTCAGCATAACCGTACTGGCACCTGTGAGCTTTGCTGACCGGAATAGGGTATCCGGGAGCACAAAGCCCGCGATGGCGGTAACTACCTCCAGCTGGAGCCGCAAGTTTCCGGTTGTAAACAAAGAGGCAGGGAGTGTAATTTCATAGGCCCTGAAGCCTTCTGCCGTATTCTCCTTCAGCTGGAGCTGAAGCAGCCGGGTGCCGTCTGCCTGGCTCTTAGCCTGAGCCAGCGCATTCTGCAGCGTGGTATCTGTCAGTGCCGCCCGGGCCGTGCCTTGTGCAGCCGTAACCGGGAGGGTAACGCTGACCCTTCCATCCGGCTGTACCGCCGTTACAGCAAGATCTGCGGCTGCTCCGGTACCGCCCGGAATTGCCGGAACTGCTGTGGCCGTCGGCTGCGGTGTTGCACTTGGGCTTGGAGTTGCCCCTGGAGTTGGAGTCGCAACCGGCTCTTCTCCGCCGGACCCGTTATCACTAAACGGGATGAACTTCAGGAAATCGCCCCAGATCACGTTCCCGGCGGCATCTCTTGCATAGGAGCTGACCGGTGTCAGGCTGGCAAAGTTGGCATCGCTGAGCGGTTTGCCGGACTTGTTCGCCGAAAGGGTTCCGTCATACATAAAGTTGTTGTCTGCCGCAAGTCCCGCCGGATACTGGTCCTTGGCAATGCTGGCCGTCCGGTAGGACAGGAAGCCGTCGATGGTGAAATCCGGCGTGATGTGATCATAAGTGGTGAAGCTGAGATTGCCGCGCGTATTATTGAAGCCGATATTATTCTCGGCAATAACGCCGGGATTGCTGTTGCTGGTATAGCCGTACGCGCCATTGCCGAAGGCGATGGAATTACGGATCGTATGATGGACCGAAATCCCTTCCCCGCCGAGCTTAAAGCCGTTTTTGTCACCTGCACCCACGGTTCCGTCTGTCAGGCGGCCGTTGTTGAAGGCCGCACTGTCCTCAATCAGTACAGCACCAATCGCTCCCGTTCCCGCCTTGGTGTACAAATCCCACCCGTCGTCGATATTGTTGTATGACAGGCAGCCTCTGAACACATTGCCGACACCGGAGGTCAGCTTGGCCGCGAAGCCGTCGGCATTATTATCGGAAGGGTCACGGTTATCGAAGGAGGAGCTGTTCAGAATCAGGTTATACGACGGCCAATCCGCGATTTCCGCAGCGGTCCCGTCCGTCCGGCTGATCTGCAGGCCGGTGTCGCCGTTGGCATAGAAGCGGCTGTTCTCAACGATGTTATGATTGCCGCCTACGGTAAATCCTTTGGTATTGCCGGCTGTACGCGTGAAGTCCAGTCCTTTGATGTGCCAGTAGCTTCCGCTCAGCAGGACGCCTTCAGTTTTTTTGTCAAAATCAAAAACCGGTTTTGCTCCGGGAGCAGCTTCAAGCACCTTCATGGCGTCTACCGTCCCGTCATTGTATTTCTTGATCTCCAGCTTGCTGCTGCGCACGTACCGGCCGTCCAGGACGATAATATGCTGTCCCGGCTGTACGAAATCAATCGCGGTATCAACATCGAGCGGATGCTCCATCGTACCGTCCCCGGTGCTGGTTCCGGCAGGAGAGACGTAAATATCGCTATTGTCAGCATAGCTTTTCATAGTAACGGTGAAGTTGCGGACGATCTTATCGTAGGAGGTCAGATACTGGGTATCATCCGGCAAAAAGCTGATGCTGAAATTCGTATCCTGTGCCGCAAGTGCGGCCGGAAGCGCAAGGCGTTTGCCTGCCTCGGCTCTGACATCCTGTGCAATTACGGCGGAGCCCTGCTTCAAAGTTACCGTTCCGGTGACATTCGGCCGCAGAATCAGACGGTAATCCGACTGGGAGGTTCTGCCCAGAGACAAGATGTCAAAGGCTGGCGTAACCGGATTTTGCGGTGGAGCTACCTTAGGTGCATCTGTCGCCGCCGAGGTTACGGTCAGCTGAATGCTGCTGACATCGATGGTAGCCAGCCGGGCTGCGTAGAAGCCGACATACATTTTGCCGTCCTGCACGTTCAGAATATCCGGTGTAAAGAACACCGCTTCCTGGCCATCGTTAACCTGGCCCGTAAAGCCGCTGTTTGTCTTGGACAACGTCAGCCGGTAAGGAGCTGCAGGGAACGTATTGCCTGGAGCAGGCTGCTCGGTGTTCAGCATAACAGCCTTGATTCCCTTGCTTCCGGCTCCGTCGGAGGATTCTACCCCGGTGCGTACAAACAGCTGGGTACCGTTGCTGCTTTTGGTGCCGCCGCTGTAGCCGCCGATTGCAGCAATGTTGGAAGCAAATACGCTGGAATTGCCTGCTGTCCCAATGGCATCACGGGCCATGATACCGAAGGATTCCTGCCCGTCATGCGGGGTCTTGGCATAGGCTGATACCTGGATGTCTGCGGAGAGCACGAAGTTATCCTGAGCCGCATCAAGCACGGTGTAGTAGAACGTGATACCGTCATGATCCTCGGTAACCTTGCCTCCGCCTTCCAGTGCAGTCAGACGGACTGAGCCATCCTCGCGGACAAGCGTCTGGTTATTGGCAGCGGATGTAGACTGGCCGAACTGGATGCTGCTCCATACCGGCTGAGATGCTTCTCTAACGGTTACAGAATAAGTAATGGGATCGATAGAATGATCAGCCGGGATAATCCCGATAGCATACACACCGGCTGCCTTGCTGTTGAATTTGCCGGTGTCAAGCGTATAGCTGCTTAGAATTTCCCGGTCCCCGTTGTCGTACACCTTGGAAACGGTCAATCCTTCGCTGTCAAAGCTGTCGTTCAGCAGGAAGGTTGTTTTGGGATAGGCGGTGACTTCTATGCCGGTCAGCTGCTTTATTTTAACCTGAACAGGGAACTTTGCTGTGACTCCCTTGTGGCTCACTGTAAGCTCCTTTGTGCCGGGAGCCGATGTATCAAGTGGAGAAACGGTGTATTCCTTCTTCATCAGCCGCTGTGACGACCGGTCGCTGTAATGCGCGTAGAGCACAAGGCCCTCCAGCTTAAGGGAATCCCCGATGTAGTAAACGGTCTGCTCGGGAAGATTGCGGATCTCCAGTTTGCTGAGCACGGCATCCTCAACTGTAATGTCAAAGGCAGTGGTTACCGCAGGTGTCTCCACCGAGGTGACCGTCACCTCATAGACGCCAGGTGCGGTGAACAGGTATGGAGCCTGCTCCGTTATATTCTGACCTTTAATGGAGATCGAGTAGAGACTGGCATCCAGTTCTGTCGCTGCGGGGCTGCCGTTATAGCCGGCCAGCAGGACAAGCCCCTGCGGGTCGAAGGCGTCGCCCGGATAATAGACCGTTTTGGCCGGATAGTATTTGACCGTAAGCTCCGACACGGACAGCGGAAGAATCTGCAGGGTAATTGCCGCAGATGCGCCATTATAATGAATAGTTACCGTGTTTGCCCCGGCTGTGCTGCTGTCAAAGCCTGTAACGATATAGTCAGCCGGTGACAGGACAGCCTCACTATGATCGGAATACAGTGCTTTTACGGATAGGCCTGTAAGATCCAGCGCCTCTCCGATGAAATAGGAGGTCTTCGGCATGGCGCTGGTATCAGCCGTCAAGGCGGTGACGGTTTTGGTCTCAAGCCTGATACTGATATCGCTGAAGGCGATAACGGCATCCCTGGCTGCGTATACCCCTGCAAACAGCGTATCGCTGAAGGCTCCGTCCAGCGTCACGGTTTCGGTTTGGCCGCCGGCGCTGAGCTGCAGGGTATTGCCGGATTTTTTGATACGGAGCCCGTATTCTTCACCGGCTGCCGGAGCAGAAATACCGCTGAAAGGGCTCAGCTTCACCTGTGCCGCCTGCTTGTAAAAGCCCTTGATTACCTGGTCCAGCGCCCCGACTGCAGCATAATTGGAGGTTGCTGTAGCAGAATCACCGTTCACGCCGACGCTGTCCCGCAGCATTAGCCCGAAGGATTTCTGGTTAGGCGTGCTGATGCTGCTGTTGCTGTTGAACGAAATGACCTTGGCCTTAGCCGTAAGCTCAAAATTAGCCTGGGCAGGGATCTCCCTGAAATAGAAGGAAAGCCCTTCGTCGCTGCCGGAGATTTTTCCGCCGTAGGTTTCCAGTGTGACTGAGGTCTCAGTTGCGTCCACTGGCGCAGGGTTCTTCACTGCACTGGTGTTCCCGCCAAAAGCACTGTACGTCCACGGGCCCAGCTCAATGGGCTTCTCCTGAAGCAGCTGTACATTACTGAAAGTAACGGTTGTGTTCCTTGCGGTGTAAAGTCCGGCATATTGAACAGTACCGCCGAAGCCTTCAAATGTTTTGGTGACACCGTCAAGGGTGAATACATACAGATTACCGTTTTTCCGGATGCTTAGATCATAATCCTCTCCGGCCGCAGGCTTGGCGGCTGTATCAAACAAATAACCGGTCTTCTGCAGGCTGCCGTTCTGCTTATAAAACGCTTTCATTTCTTGGTCCAGTGCACCGACTGCAGTGAAATCCCCCGTGTACGCCCCGGACTGGTTATCCCACACATTGCTGCGCAGCATGATCCCGAACGATACCTGATTGTTCGCTGTCCAGGCATCCACATGAGCCGTAGCCTTGAGCTCGAAGTCCGCATCCGGATCAATCTGCTGGAAATAATAAGCGATTCCTTCGGTACTGCCGGAAATTTTGCCGCGGTCAGCTGAGCTGCGCAGGGTTACGGTAGAATCCGCATGCTCTGTGATGCCGAAGTTCGCCGCCGTAATTTTTTCCTGTCCGCCCACATCGCCGAACACGCTGCCCTTCCAGCTGCTGCTGATATTGATCATACCGGCAGCAGGATCAGCGTCAGAACTTTCTGCTGCAGTGACTGGCGGCGGAAGCGAGGATGACAGTAACAGGATGGATGTGAGTACAGACAGCAAGCGTTTTTTATACAAAACCAGAATCCCCTCCGTATATACCTGTATTCGATCGGCCGGATGGCCTGATCAAGCGAAATTATACCGTACAGCCGAAAAGTGCGGCTACAATCAATAACTCACATCTTGCAGTTTAGGGGAGGAATGGCAAAAATGTGAGCTAATGATACTTGGAGTACCGTACACTCCCATACGCCCGAACGGGCCCTGAGCGGAGCTCATATGTTGAAGGGATAACAGGAGGGGAGAGAGGGGCAGTGGGAAAAGCGGCGGAAAGCCATGTCAATGCAGTCTCCATTATCGTATGCACGAATCGCCCGGAATTTTTTGATAATCTGCTTGCCAATTACAGGACTCAGCGGGTCAAGCACAAGGAACTGATTATTATCCTTAACAAGGACAGCATGAAGCTGAAGGAGTATCAGAGGAGGGCAGGCTCCGGGCACAACATTTCGGTCTATAAGCTGCCGGAGTCCGTCTCGCTCGGCCAATGTCTAAACGGTGCCATCACCAAGGCGCGTTATCCGCTGATCGCCAAATTTGACGATGATGATTATTATTCCCCTTATTATCTGAAAGAGCAGATCAGGGCGCTGAACCGGACCGGAAGCGATATTGTCGGCAAGCATGCCTGTCTTGTCTATCTGGAGGCCAGCCGACAGCTGATTATAAGGTCGCCGAAGGAGCAGCATAAGCCGGTGGTTTTTTTGCAGGGCGGGACGCTGCTGTTCAGAAAACGGGTGACTGCGCAGGTGCTGTTCCCTGACCGCTCGGTTGGTGAGGATGTTAACTTTCTCAGACGCTGCAAAAGAAAAGGGTTCCGCACCTTCGCCACCTCCACGTATAACTATGTCTATGTGCGCAGATCGGACAAAGGCAGCCATACCTGGAAGGCCAAGGATTATTTTTACCTGAAGGGCAGCGTTCCGGTGGCGGTAACCGGGAATTTCCGGACCTTTGCCGACCGTGAGCTATAGCTGCGGTTTGCGTGCCCGGATAAACAAAAACTGCGGTTTGCACGTAAGCTTGTCGTAAGCAAGCGGTGCCTGTTGTTGGAAGGCTTCCGTGGGGCGGCGGTGAAACTGTACCTTTACTTTGCCGCCAGGCGTATCCCCTTCATCCTCTCGCAGCTCGGTGCCGAAACAATGATCCTTATAAAACATGGAAGAGTCCCGCACTCCGGCTTATTCCGGGGGCGGGACTCTATTTAGGTGTACGCTAGCGTACAGCAGTTAACCATGCCGGATTACAATGCTTTATCGTCGATTGAATCCAGCCAGCTCTCAATTTCACCGATTACGGAGCTGACGCAGCCGTCCTTGAACGGTGAGATGAGCCCGGCAAGCTCTACAAGCTCTACGAAAGACTTGCTGCCTCCGGCCTTGCAGAGCTGCAGATAGTCACTCCAGGCCTCCTCAAAGTTCTCGTTCGAACGTTTCCAGAACTGGAATGCGCACAGCTGGGCGAGGGTGTAGTCGATATAGTAGAACGGTGTGCGGAAAATATGCGACTGCTTATGCCAGAAGCCGCCCTGCTCCAGATAGCTGTTGCCGTCATAATCGCGGTGCGGCAGATATCTCTGCTCGATTTCCCGCCAAGCCTGTCTGCGTTCCTGCGGAGTCGCTTCCGGGTGGCTGTAGACGAAGTGCTGGAACTCGTCGACCGCTACGCCATACGGGACAAACTCCAGGCTGCCGGCCAGATGGTTGAACCGGTATTTATCGGCATCCTCCTTAAAGAACAGATCCATCCACGGCCAGGCAATAAACTCCATGCTCATCGAGTGGATCTCAGCTGCCTCGTAGGTTGGGAAGGCGTATTCCGGTATGTTCAGGCCGCGGCTGGAATATGCCTGGAACGCATGACCTACTTCATGGGTTAGTACATCAATATCCTCTGAGGTTCCGTTGAAATTGGAGAAGATGAACGGCGCCTGGTATTTGCTTAAATAGGAGCAGTACCCGCCGCCTTCCTTGCCGCTTTTGCTCAAAAGGTCCATCAGCTCATTGTTATGCATCATCGTAAAGAATTCGTCTGTTTCAGGGGAGAGCTCCCGGTACATTTTTGCACCATTAGCCACAATCCAGTCCGCATCCCCCTTTGGTGCAGCATTTCCGCTATTGAATACAAGGGATTCGTCATAAAAATTCAGCTTGTCCAGACCCAGCCGTTCATTCTGGCGCTGTTTCAGCTTCAGTGCTACAGGCACAATCTGCTCGAGCACCTGCTTGCGGAAATTGGCAACCATGCCGGCATTATAATCCGTCCGGTTCATCCGGTCATAGCCAAGCTCAACGAAGCTGGGGTATCCAAGCTTGCGGGCAATGGCTGTACGTACGGCAACCATCTCATCATAAATACGGTCAAAATCATTTTCGTGTGCTGCCATAAAATCATATTTGGCCTGGAAAGCTCGTTTACGCATATCCCGGTCGGGCGACATCTCAAAAGGTGTGAGCTGGGATAAAGTGCGTTCTTCACCTTCAAACATAATTTTGGCTGAAGCGATGAGCTGGCTGTATTCGGTGGACAGCTTGTTCTCCAGCTGCAGATCCTCAATGACCTCCGGACTAAAGGTACGGATCGAGATTTCAGCCAGTTCAAAGAGCTGGGAACCCCATTCCAGTTCGAATTCAGTCCTGTATTTGGACTTTACGAGTGCTTTGTAGTATTCGGTTATGTACTCCTGGAGTATAGGTCCGACTTCATCAAAATAGTTCCGCTCAGCTTTGTAAAATTCATCAAGGGTATTGATCGAGGCCCGGATGTAGGCCAGATTCAACATAGTATCAAATCCGCTGCGAAGCTCATTCAACGCGACGATCGAAGCCTTTTGCTCCTCCAGGCTGTCTGCTTCCAGTCCCTTAAGGAGTGCTGTGAATTCCTGCTTGAACTTGTCTACATCAGGGCGCTCATAGGGATACTCTGTAAATTTCATAAAACAATCAACATCCTTTCTCTGCCAGATGAAGTATATTATACTATGTGGAAGAGAAAACCAAAACTCACAATTATAAAAGGAATCTACCGGCAGGCTGCCTGCATCAGCTCGATCAGAAATCCGATCGGTGGGGACAGGTGGCGGTCACGGTTATAGGAATAATAGATTCTCCGCTGGTAATGGTATTCCGGAATAGACCGCATCATGAGCTTGCCGGAGGCGACTTCATCTGTGACGGCAAGCCGGGAAACGAAAGATACATATCTGCCTCCCATCAGAGACTGCTTGATCGCCTCCAGGGAATCGAGCAGCAGCGGGGCATGGGGCTCGCAGCCGCAATCCTCGAACCATTTACTCGTGATCCGGCTGGTGCTGGACTGGCTGCTGTGCAGAATGAATTTTGCCGCTGAAATCTGCGGAGCAGTCAGGCCGGATTGACCGGCGAATTCATGAGCCGGAGCAAATACGAGCACAAGCTCGTCCTCACATAGCGACTGGCAGTGAAGGCTGGGCAGATAAAAGGATTCCGTTGACAGAATCCCCAGGTCCAGCTCCTGGTTCACCAGCATTTCCTTGATAACAGGCGAAGGCTTCACCGACAGCGATACCGTTGTCTCCGGATGCAGCTCGCCGAACCTGCTGAGTATTTTGGGCAGGATATAGGTTGCCGGAACGTAGCTGGCCCCGACGCTGATCGTACTGCGGCCCGCTTGGCTGAACTCCTTCACAACCCGCTCTGCCTCGGTGGCCAGAGCATTGATTTTGACCGCATAATGGAGAAAGGCTCTCCCGCTTTCAGTAAGAATCATTTTATCCATCCTTGGCTCGAACAGCTTCTCTCCAAGCTGCTGCTCCAGATTCTTCAGGTGGTAGGTTACTGTCGGCTGCTTTAGGCCGAGTACAGCTGCTACCGTTGTTATTTTTTTATGCTTATGCAAGAGCTCAACTATCTGGAGCTTGATTAAATTCAAATTCATTCCGTTCACTCCCCCGCGCTATTAGCTACAGGTTAACATAGAAAAATTCTATGAATGTTAAAACTGATGCATCAAAAAGTTAATATCGCGCTAACATTCTGCAAATACACGTATGTTGCGGACATTGAGCCGCGTAAACGAAATGAAAGGACCAGTTACAATGGATACTACGAATTATAACCTTGATTTTGCGGCGCTGTGTACCAAGTACAAGCTTGGAGCAGTTACCGGGGTACCGGAGCCGGTGGCCGGCGGTTTTTTGCACAGGATGTACAGGGTTGTTACGGATCAGGCAGAATATGCAGTCAAAGCGCTCAATCCCCAAATCATGCAGCGCAGAGAGGCAATGGGCAATATGATTTTTGCCGAAAAGGTTGCAACGAAGGCCCTGTCCCAGGGGATCCATGCACTTCCGGCGATGCTGGACGGTGACAGCTGCATGTATGAAGCCGGCGGACAGTATTACCTGGTGTTTCCGTGGCGGGAAGGAAAGTCCTTATCCGCTGGAACTGTCGATCTGGACTTCGCGGCGAAGATCGGTGCGGTGCTTGCGGATATTCATACGGCGGATTTTGCTGATCTGCTGGGCGGGCTTCCGGAAGAAGCATGCTTACCGCCCGCAATAGACTGGGATGCTTATGCCGGACGGCCTTTACAGCAGCCGATGGAATATTCAGACAAGCTTGCCGGCGGTTACACCAGACTGCAGCAGTACGGGCAGCTGGCAAGTGCTGCTGCGCATAGTCTCCGGTGTGAACGGGTAATTAGCCACAGGGATCTCGATCCCAAGAATGTGCTGTGGACGGCTGACCGGCAGCCCCTCCTGATCGACTGGGAATCGGCAGGTGCTGTTCATCCGATGCAGGAGCTGGTTGAGGTGGCGTTGTACTGGTCGGGGTTTGAGGCGGGGAATCCAAGCAAAGAGGCCTTTCAGCTGCTAATCAGGGCCTACCGGAATAACGGCGGAACCCTCTGCGATAACTGGGAGGATGTGCTCAATCTCGGTTACCAGGGCAAGCTGGACTGGCTGGAATACAGCCTGAAACGTGCACTCGGGGATGAATGTGCAGATAAGGCTGAGCAGGAGCTGGGGGCCAGTCAGGTTATCGCCACACTGGAATTGCTGGACGACTATGCGGCATTCATACCTCTATGTCTGGACTGGCTTGCGGATATTTGAATGTGTATATGCCTGTGCAATGTCAGTCCGGGTCCGTCAGCTTGTGGTAACATGAGTGTGAGTCCATTAGGAGTGAATGCAAACTATGGAAATGGAAAATCTGTTAACAGCTGCAACGCGGGAGGAGCTGCGGAGCTGGCTGCAGGAATATAGTAGAGCGGAAAAAAGCTGCTGGGTTATCGTAAGTATGACGCCTGTTCCGGACAAGCTGCTGTATTTGGATGCGGTTGAGGAGGCACTATGCTTTGGCTGGATTGACGGGGTCAAAAAAAGCTCTGAGCAGGGTGTCGTGCAGCGGCTGTCACCAAGATCCAAAAGAAGCTCGTGGACCGAGCTGAATAAAGAGCGGGTCCGCCGCCTGGACAAGCTGGGGCTGATGAGCGAGGAGGGCAGACGGGTGCTACCGGATATGGCCCCGGAATCTTTTGTAATAGATGAAGCTATTCAGCAGAGGTTAAAAGAGGACCCGGAGGTCTATGCGAACTTTCTGGCCTTCCCGCCGCTGTACAGCAGAATCCGGATTGATAACATACAAGGCTACAAGAAGCAGCCGGAGCTGTTCCGGAGCAGACTGGATAAATTTATTGCAAATACACGGGAGAACCGGATGTATGGGGCATGGCATGATAACGGGCGTCTGATTGATTACTGATTGGTTCGGGCGAGTAAAATAACCCGACTGACCGAGGAGGAGCAAACATGGAGTACAACGCCAGCAGTCCTGAAGAATATATCCGCCAGCTGCCGGAAGAGCGCCGGATCATCATTGCGAAGCTTAGAGAGGTGATACAGGAGAATCTCCCGGAAGGTTTTGCAGAGACTATGGGTTACGGCATAGAATACATAGTTCCGCATGAGCTGTATCCGCCAGGGTATCACGTGAAGCCGGAGCAGCCGCTGCCGTTCATTAGCATAGCCTCACAGAAAAATCATATCGCGCTGTATCACATGGGTATTTATATGCAGCCTGAGCTGCTGTCCTGGTTCCGGGAGGAGTACCCGAAGCATATGAAGACCAGGCTGGATATGGGCAAATCCTGTATCCGTTTCAAGCCGGCGGGCAACATCCCTTATGAACTGATCGGCGAGTTAAGCCGCAAGCTTACAGTCACTGAATATATTCAGCTTTATGAGCGGGAAATCGCACAAATAAAGAAGAAATAGTAGAGCTGCATTTGATACAACCGGGCTATCAGAAATTTACGGAGGATGATGAAATGAACACTGACAAGGCTGCCTTTGAGAACATTGACGATTATATTGGACAGGCCGCACCGGAGGTCCGGGAGCTTTTGCAGGAGATACGGAACGTCATTCACGAAGCTGCACCCGAAGCCACCGAGAAAATCAGCTACCAGATGCCTACGTTTGACCTGTATGGAAATCTTGTACATTTTGCAGCGTTCAAAAAGCATATCGGATTCTATCCGGCCCCGCGGGGAATTGAGGCTTTTAAGGAAGAGCTGTCCGTATATAAGGGTGCTAAAGGCTCAGTCCAGTTCCCGCTGGACCAGCCGATGCCCTATGACCTGATCAGCCGGATTGTGAAATTCAGGGCGGCGGAGAATATTGAGAAGGCCAAGGGGAAACGGAAGGGATGACCCGCCGTGTGCTGAAACGTTAGTAACTGTGATTTGAAAGGAGCCCCAATGAAACCATTCGATCTCATCTCCGATATTCATCTGGATTTCTGGCTCAGGCGCAAGGGGCCGACGGCGGAGGATAATGTGCGGGAGGTTGAGCAGTTTGCAGAGCGTCTGCTGCCGCAGACGGTGTCGGAGGTGCTGGTTATTGCCGGTGATCTGGGACACCGCAACCAGCAGAATGTGGAATTGCTGCATGCACTCAGGCGGTATTACGCCAATATCCTGGTTGTGGCCGGGAACCATGATTATTATCTGGTGAACAGCAAGGAACGCTACAAGCTGCAGACTTCAATGAACCGCTGGTCACAGATGAAGTCGCTGGGCACCGCCATTGAGGGGGTTCACTATCTGGAGGGCGACATCTTTGAATGGAACGGTGTGCGGTATGGGGGAGCCGGCATGTGGTATGATTTTTCCTACGGCATCAATGTACTGGGAAAAAGCCTCTCGGATATGCTCGATATTTGGTCCAATCAGCTGAATGACCGCAACTACACGATTGGAGCACCGCGGCGTCCGCTGGAATTCTTCTGGGAGCAGAAGGAGAAGCTGGACCGGATTATTCATGACTGTGACGTAATCATTACGCATGTTCCCCCGGACTGGTCGCATATTGCGGAGGAGCATGCTGCTGATCCGGTCAGCGGCTGTTATTATTTTGACGGTTCGGCGTATATGGCCCGTATCGGCGGCAAGGTGTGGTGCTCCGGTCATGTTCACATTAACCATTCTTACAGAAGGGACGGTTGCCTGTTCGTTAATAATGCCCTGGGCTACCCGAATGAGTACAACCGTCCGCAGGGCAGGATAACAACCGTCATTGCAGATGTATAAGCAGTTCTATAAATCCAGCTCCGGCTGGATTTTTTTGCTGTTAACACTTGTGCTTACACCAGCTGCGCCGTTTATACTGTTTGTAAACAAACGAAGGAACAGGAATTGGAGGCTTACTGGTTGAGTGTGCTGTGAGGTGATCGCTGCGAACCGCCTTGGTCTGCCGTTGTCCAAAATGAAGGTTAATTTGCGTCCCTGGTATCAGACTCAGGCTGATGATTCCAGGGCAAGAGAATATATTAAAGAGCACTATCCGGGTGAGATTTCGTTTTTGCGCCGTCTGCCTTTTTACATTGAAGATGAAAAGCACATTTATGTGCATGCGGGTATAGATCCGGCAATTGGAGACTGGCGGCAGACCTCACCCAAGGATTTCCGCTGGATCCGCGGACGATTCTATCAGACGGACGGGAATGCTGCGTTAACAAAAAGGGTTATCTTCGGGCATGAGGTTTGCGCGAGGCTCCATCAGGATGAGACGAATTTTAACCCTTGGTTCGGTAAGCAATATACCGGGATTGACGGTGGTGTGAAGTTCGGATATCAGCTGAATGCCCTGATTATTGATGAGCAAGCCGGGTATCAAACGTCAAGCATACAGAGGAGGGACAGGGGATGATGCATAAACTGGAGGAGCTGCTGCAGCGTTTTCCGTGGGCGGAGAGAAAGGGAAGAACGTGACATTAACGGGTGGCTGTCGGCTAAGTGTGATCCGTGTTATCAGAAACGCCTGTAACTGAACAAATATCGTGTTTGAAGATAGATAATCCGATAAACGGGAAGCCGGCCTGTCCAGTTTACTCTATTCATTGTTAGTGAGAACCGTTATCATTTATAATGAATACATACAGACTTAGGATTGGAGGCAGGACGTACCGGAATGAATCTGAACGATCATATACTGTTATGGAATCATGTGTTTATTAAAATAATGGATGTCCGTCATACAGTCCTCTCACCCGGGGAAAGGCAGCCTTACCGGCTGCCATCAAGTGCATTTCTCTATGTTGTACGCGGAGAAGCCGATGTGTATCTGGATCACAGCAGGCACAGGGTAGAGCGATTTCACGTGCTGCATGGGGGAAAAGGCACCAGACTGCAGATCCGCCAGGATAGCGGGCTCGAATATTATCTGCTTCTGTACCGGGCTATACCGGGTTCCGCGAATCTGAGGGAGATTGCCAGGCTGATGGAGCAGGATAATCCTTTTCTCGATCAATATGCCTTTGTCCCGCACAATCCCCTGACCTTATATGAAAAGATGGAGCTGCTGGAGCGGGAGTGGGCGCAGGGCTCCGGACTAGGGAAGCTGCACGTACGGGCGCTGTTCCACCAGTTTGTATATGAGCTTCTCCGCCAGCTGTACAGCCAGAAGGTTCATGCGCAGAAGCCGGATCTTGTCATGCAGGCAGTAGACTTTATCCGCGAACATTACAGTTCAGCGGTCACACTGCAGCGGATTTCAGGGGAGCTGGACTGCAGCGCCGGGCACCTGTCCCGGCTGTTCAAGAGCAGAATGGACACAAGCCCGATTCATTATCTGGGACAGGTGAGAGTGGAACGGGCGATGGAGCTGCTGCTGCAGACGGACGCTACCCTGCAGGAGATTGCCGAGAATGTGGGTTATCCGGATGCTCATTCCTTAAGCCGGAGCTTCAAAAAGGTTAAGGGGCTTTCTCCCATCCGCCTAAAAGAGGAGCTGCAAAAACGCAAGAATAGTCAGGATATGCCCTTCCCGATGCTAAAATCTGCCGTTCAGCTAGGCCTGTTGCCGGGTTATAGTGATATTGATAATCAATTTCACTACAGACCGGAAGGGGATCTATTCATGCAAGGAAGATTCAAATTCACCGCAATGACCATGGTTTTATGCTTGTCGCTTTTGCTGACTGCCTGCTCGGGGGCAGCGGGTAACAATACCAGTACAAATGCCGCTGGTGCAGGTAATGCTGTTAATGCTGCGGCTGCTGAGACCGCTGCTCCTGCCTCTGCCAAGCCTGAAGCAGAGGAGGCAGCGAAGGCAACAAGAACGGTATCCACACTGCTGGGTGATGTTGAGGTACCGGCTAACCCGCAGCGGGTAGCTTCTGACCAGTATATGGGCCAGCTGCTGAAGCTGGGCATTATTCCGGTTGGTGCCCGCAGCTTCATGCTGAAGGAAAGCTGGATTGCAGATTCCGGCATATCTGCCGAAACCATTGCCGGCATTGAGGACCTCGGCGGCTTTCCGATGAATCTGGAGAAGCTGGCGTACCTGGAGCCTGATCTGATCATCGGATCGATCGAGAAGAATATCGAGGATTACAAAAAAATCGGAACAACCGTCTTCCTGCCGTACTGGGAAGGGGAATCCACCTCAGGCCCGCTGGATAAATTCCGCCGGATCAGTGAAATCTTCGGCAAGGAGCAGGAAGCGGAGGCCTGGATTACAGAATATGAAGCCAAGGTAGCGGATGCCCGCAAGCAGATTGAAGGCATTGTCAAGGAAGGCGAGACGGTATCCATTGTGCAGGTTGCTAACAAATCCCTTTACGTGCTCGCAGCGTCCGGCGGCAATTATGGCAGCTCAACGATTTATCAGATGCTGCAGCTTCCGCCGACAGATAAAGCGCTGAATATGAAGGAAGGCTTTGAAAATATCTCGCTTGAGGTGCTGCCGGAGTATATAGGCGATCATGTCTTCGTATATGGCTCCGGGGATGAAGGGGCTTCGGAAATTCTGGACAGCGGCATCTGGAAGGGGCTTCCGGCGGTGCAGAAGGGACAGGTCTACCTGTACGGCTCGTTTGGAAGTGAAGGCGATGAATTTGTCATGGAGGACCCGTATTCCCTTGAACTGCAGCTGGATTCGATTGTAAAAGTAATGCTGGGCAATTAGCGGTTCAATGTAAAGTTTATTTATAACAGAGATGGGTATTTATTCTATCCGGTATTACCCCTACAATTAGATCAAGAAGAGTTGTAGGGAGGGGTTAGATTTGAATTATCATTATAGGGCTTATGAACGTGCAGATATGCTGAAGGTCCGTCAGTTTCTGTCTGATGCTTACGGCCGATTAAAACGGCCGAACAGCTGGCTGATCGCCCGCTGGGAATTCGAGATTTTTTTCTTTCAGCTGAGGGCAGGCACGCTGCAGGACTGGGAGCGGAACATCGGGCTATGGGAGGATGAAGCCGGCAGGCTCGCAGCCGTGGCCAGTAAAGACGGCGACTTCTATTTCCAGCTGGATTCTGAGAATCCGCCGGACAGCCTTACCGGAGAAATGTTTGACTACATTGAGGGGAAGAGCGCCAGGGAGCCTGCCGAGTACTGTAAGCTGGCCATTCCTAATTTTATGAGCAGCCTGGAAAGGCAAGCATTGAGCCGGGGATACGAGCTGCTGCCGGATGAAAGCGACAGCGCGGTCTCCATTGTGCTCGACAAGGAGTTTCCGGTGCGCCTGCAGGAGGGCTTCAGGCTGTGCAGCGGTGAGGAAGTTTCTGATCACACCAAGGCGCTGGGCCATATTATGGCTTTTAATTACCCAGGGACAAAGGGAGCTGAGCAGATGCTGCAGTTCTACGGCGGTATCCGTGAGGCGCCGGGTTACTCCCGCGATCTTGATCTGGCGCTGCTTAACGGGCAGGGGGAGGTCGTATCGTTCTGTAATGCTTTTGTGGACGAAGCCAACCGGATTGGTATACTTGAGCCGGTTGGAACCCACCGGGACTACAGAAATTGCGGGCTTGGCAAGGCAGTAATCTATGAAGCACTGAACCGGCTGCGCTCCAAAGGAATGATCAAGGCCTATACCGGCCCAAACCAGCCCTTCTATGAACGGATCGGTTTCGTTCCGGAGGTTGAGCTGGGCGTGTGGCGCAAAAAAATAATCTGACAGTCAAGCCAGGCTCTGAACTACGGAGCCTGGCTTGTTTATGTCTACAACCTGTTGTGACGGCTGCGGCCCCGTAAGACATTTTTCCGACACCGCTATTCACAGCCCCGCAATCGGAAAATACAAATCACACTCACAATAATGCCTGTTGCCCTTGGCGTAATTGACGGACTCGTAGCTGAATTTCTCCTCCAGCTCAAACTGCACTGTCGGCATCCAGATTTCGAAGATATACCTCCAGATTTCACTCAGGGACTCAGCGGAGATTTCTTCAGGCCGGTGGAGGCCGATATAGGTAAACACTCCGTATTTATGCGGCTTCGTGTGCCGCACATTCATATCCGGCGGGATGATGCTGCTGTGATTGATCTGCAGGGAAGGCTGGTAAAAGGTCAGACCCCGGAACGGCTCAGGAACAGCCGTAAAACCGATATAGACATCCTTCTGCACAGGATTCAGAATCCGCTGGCGGTCCAGGGTGAAGAAGTCAACGCCTAGTCTGGCAGCATCCACATTGTCGCTGCTGCGCCCGTGCTGCAGGGTATATTCCGGACCGGCAATCGAGAAGGATGGGACCACGCTGATGGAACGGAAGAAGACCAGTCCTTCGCCGGCACGGCTCATAAAGTCGCCATTGAACCGGTCGAGGATATTAAGCTGGGACGGGGATTTGCGCCATTTTGCCGGAGTAAGGCCGTACTCTTCCTTGAAGCTCCGGTTGTAGGTCCGTTCACAGCTGAACCCGTATCTATCTGCAATAAATTCAATGCTGGTCTGCTGGGTCAGCAGATCTCCGAGTGAGCTGGCGATTCGCCTTCTCCGCACGTATTCCATAAGGCCGGTTGACGTTGCCCCCTTCCAGATGCGCAGCAGATGAAACTTGGAGACGTTAACATGCTCCGAAATATCGTCAAGACACAGCGGTTCAAGCAGATGCTCTTCAATAAAATCCGTTGTCCGGTTAATGGTTTCCAGCAGGTAATGATCCATGCGTTCCTCCTGTACTTAGCAATTAGTGTCCGGTTTTGCGGGTTGGATGAGGTGTATAATTCTACCATAGGATATTGAAAGGGCAAGCGATTTCAGTCATATAGCAATGATAGAAGGAGGAACGAAGAGATGGAGGATAGACTATTGCCGGATCTGCAGGAGCGTTACCGGGCTGCGACGGACAGCTTTGTGGACCGGGTGAAAGGCGACCCGAATGTCATTTCGGTCATTGTGTGCGGTAGCCTGGCTTACGATACGGTCTGGGAGAAAAGCGACATCGACATGACCCTGATCATCCGCGACCAGACGCTGCAGCAGAATGCATACTGTCTGGAGGAGGAAGGCATCACGATCAATGTGCAGCTGTTTGAGCGGAGCAGCTTTAAGCGGGGGATGGACCGGCTGCTGGGAGGTTCGATGCCGCAGTCGTATTTTGCCAAAGGGAAGATGGTTTACAGCTCTGACGAGAGCCTGTACGACTATTTCGAAGACATGCGGCGGATGGGCAGCCAGGATATTGCGCGGTCGCTGCTGTGGCGGTCCTGTGAGCTGATTGATGTCTACCACAAATGCCAGAAATGGCTGACGGTGCGTAGGGACCACAGGTACACCCAGTTTTTCCTCCTGAAAGCGGCAGATCTGATCGCCGGTATGGAGCTGTGTGCGCAAGGTGAGCCGCCGACCCGTGAAGCGGTTGTGAGCATGCTGGAGCGTTCACCGGCGCAGATGGCCCCCTTTTACCAGAAGCCGTTGTCCGGTCAGTTAAGCGAAGCTGAGCTATGGAGCGCCATCCGGGAAATGGAGCAGGTGCTGGACCGCCATCTTGAGGCTATGAGCCGTCCGGTACTGGAATTTATGAGCGATCAGCAGCTTAAGACGATGACCATGCTGACCAGGCATTTTCATATGGAAGGGCATTACCTGATTAACATTCTGGACTATATGGCGGATAAGGGGATCATAGAGAAGGTGTCCCAAACGATCCGTATTACATCCAAAAGCAAACCGGCGGCTGAAGAGATCGGCTTTCTATACATACCTTAACGGGGGGAGAACAGGTAAATGTCCATAAGAACGAGCATTGAAATCTCCGGGGCGAAGCAAAACAATCTCAAGAATGTGTCGGTCGAAATTCCGCGAGATAAGCTGACTGTCATTACAGGCGTCTCCGGCTCCGGGAAGTCCTCTCTGGCGTTCGATGTGATCTATGGGGAGGGGCAGCGGCGGTTTCTCGATTCCATCTCCAATTTTGCCAAAAGCCGGATCAGCCAGCTCAAAAAAGCCAAGGTGGATTACGTGCGCGGCCTATCCCCGGTCATTGCCATTGAGCAGAAAAAAGGCAATAATAACCCGCGCTCCACGGTCGGAACGGTTACGGATACCAATGATTATCTTCGCTTGCTGTTCGCCACAGCGGGTACGGGGCATTGTCCGGAATGCAGCAAGCCGCTGCGCCAGCTGTCCGCCGCCCAGATCGCCGAGCATATTACCAGTCTGCCGGAAGGGACGGTCATTGAGCTTCGGGCTCCGGTATACAAAATGTACGGGGAAGATTACAGCTACACCTTCCAGCAGCTGCGCGAAAAGGGCTTCAAGCATCTCCTGATCGACGGGGACCCGGTATCGCTGGGGGATGAGCTGGAGACAGATGAGAGCAAGTCCCATGTAATCGAGATTGTAATTGACCGGATTACGCTGCGCCATGACACTTATATCCAGCTCACCAAGTCGATTGAAGCGGCCATACTGGCACTGGACGAGGATATTATGATCAAGGTGGAGGTGATTGGCGGAGCGCCGCAGGACTTCTACGAGCATTTCGCCTGCCCGGATCATCATTTCTTCCTGTGCGATATGCAGCCGTTCCATTTCTCTTTTAACACGCCGGCGAGCGCCTGCCATACCTGTCTCGGGGTGGGGATGTCCTATGTGGTAGAGCCGCATTTCCTGGTGGTCGCCCCGGAGAAGAGCATCAGCAAAGGCGCGCTTAAGAATACGGTGTTCAACCCCTCGGGCAAGGACAGCTACCGCACGGTGCTGATGTACAGCCTGTCCCAGAAATACAATTTCAGTCTGGATACCCCGTTTCATGAGCTGCCAAAAGAAATTCACGAGCTGCTCTTCTACGGAACCCGGGGTGAGCTTGTGCCGATGCTGCAGCCGCCTTTTTCCCAGAAGAAAAACTGGATGACCGGCCGGGACCGGGCCTTTGGCGGCTTTGTCCATGAGATGGAGAACTGGTACAAGCACTATATCCGCAAATCCTCCACAACAGAGGCGTTTGAGCCGAGCTTCATTAAAGA
This sequence comes from Paenibacillus sp. fava2, assembly GCF_058313675.1. NCBI lineage: Bacteria > Bacillati > Bacillota > Bacilli > Caryophanales > Paenibacillaceae > Paenibacillus > Paenibacillus sp. fava2. Next base: position 2,616,566 of record NZ_CM177755.1, read on the forward strand.
CTGCATGATTGAAAAAATCTGCCCGGAATGCAGCGGCGCCAGGCTGAAGAAGCAGCGGCTGCAGGTAACGGTCGGCGGCAAAAATATCGATCAGCTCAGCCGGATGCAGCTGCAGGAGCTGCTGGCTTTTCTTACGGCGCTCACCTTTGAGCCGGAGGTCAGTGATGTGGCAGAGACGATTGTCCGCGAGCTGCATACGCGCATTAGCCTGCTGATTGAGATCGGACTGCATTACATTAATCTCGGCAGACGCAGTGACAGTATCTCCGGGGGTGAGATGCAGCGGATCAAAATGTCTACCCAGATCAGCAGCGAGCTGATGGGCATGCTCTATATCATGGATGAGCCAAGCATCGGACTGCATCCCCGCGATTCCGGCAGAGTCATTGAGACGATGAAAAAGCTGCGCGACCTCGGTAACACAGTAATTGTCGTCGAGCATGATCTGGAAACGATCGGCTGTGCTGATCATATCATCGAGATTGGCCCGGGTCCGGGGATTCACGGCGGGAATGTTGTCGCGAGCGGGACGCTAGAGGATATAAAGGGTGCGGCGGAATCTGTCACAGGAGGCTATCTGTCCGGCAGAACGGTTATTCCTGTACCTGAGCGGCGGCGCAATCTGGGGGACTTCTTTCTCTCTGTTCAAGGCGCAAGGGAGAACAATCTGAAGGATGTCGATCTCGATATTCCGCTGAATGTATTCATCTGCATCACGGGCGTGTCCGGTTCAGGCAAAAGCTCGCTGATCAACGAGATCCTGACGAAGCAGCTTAAAATTGACAAGACCGGTGCGCGGATCGTTGCCGGCAAACATGACTATGTGTTCGGCGCAGACCTGGTGAACCATGTCATCAACATCGACCAGTCGCCGATCGGCCGCAACAGCAAATCGAACCCGGCCACCTACATCGGGCTGTATGATAAAATCCGCGATCTGTTCGCCTCGCAGCCGGAGGCCGTGGAGCGCGGCTATCAATCGATTGACTTCAGTCTGACCCATGCGAACGGGACCCGCTGTGAGCACTGTGCAGGGGACGGGATTATCGTCACCAGCCTGCAGTTCATGGCCGACATCGAAACGATCTGCCCGGTATGCAAGGGCAACCGTTTTTCGGAGGAAGGGCTGGAGATCAAAATCCGGGAGAAATCCATCTCGGATGTGCTGGATATGACGGTAGAGGAGGCTGCGGAGTTTTTTGCAGACCACAAGTACCTGAAGCATAAGCTGGGCATTATGAACGAGCTCGGTCTGGGATATCTGACACTCGGCCAGAGCTCGACCACCCTTTCCGGCGGGGAGGCGCAGCGGGTCAAGCTGTCGAATGAGCTGGCGAAGATCAAGCGCGGCGCTCACAATCTGTACATTCTCGATGAGCCGACCACCGGCTTGCACCTGGCCGACATCCAGAAGCTGCTGCTCGCGCTGAACAAGCTGGTGGACGGCGGTCATTCCGTCATCGTGATCGAGCATCATCTGGATGTGATAAAGTCCGCCGATTACATCATCGACATGGGGCCGGAAGGCGGCAACGGCGGCGGCTTTGTGGTTGCGGAGGGGACACCGGAGCAGGTTGCGAAGGTCGAGGCGTCGCATACCGGACGGTATTTGCGGAGTGTGCTGGGGTAGAATGGAGGGGGAGCATTTTAGCTAACCTTCTGATTGAAGGTGTGAGGGATGTTCTATTGCACTTTGTACAACAGAAAACCGTTATATCACCCTGAAAATGAGATCTGTTGTACTTTGTACAGCAGATTTTCAGGTTTCAGGCATTCTAACCCCATTATGCTGAAATCAATTGTACGGAGTGCAATAGATTGGATTTTTTGGCAGTATTGCAAGTAAATCTATTGCACAAAGTACAATCACGAAAGAAGCCAGCAAACTAAACAGGAAAAAAGTAAATCTCGGTTTATAAGAAAGGAGACCGATAAGTGAACTCAAATTACGAAGTAAGATTAGCGGAGTTACCGGAGCTTGATTCCTGGATGGCAATGATCGGATTTGTCCGTGACAACTTTCCCGGCCTGGATACGGCTGAACAGCTGGAAGGCTACCGGCAGACTGTGATCAAAAATATCAACCGGCAGACAGCCATTTGTGCTGAAGATAACGGGGAGGTAGTAGGACTCTTGCTTTTCTCGTACAACTCGAAATGCCTCTCCTGCATGGCGGTCCATCCTGGTCACCGAAGACAGGGGATTGCATCCGCAATGATTGAACTTATGATCTCGTTATTCCCGGCGGATGCGGAGATTAGTGTGACTACCTTCCGGGCGGAGGATGAAAAAGGGATTGCACCCCGGCCGCTGTATCAGAAATTTGGATTTGTGGAAGCTGAGCTGACCGAGGAGTTTGATTATCCGCATCAGAAATTTATACTTAAGCGCTAGGCTGTAAAATTTAGCTGTCTGACACAAATCGCCGATCTTTATTCCGGAGGAATTATTCAGGAAAAAAATGTAACCTTTGCAGGCGGGCTGCGTATGTCAGGAGAATGTCCAAACTGATCCTGGAGATGATGATATGCAGCTCGTCCGGAATTCTCTTAACAATCCGGCACATAACACTGAAGAGGCTGAGATTTCGCTCAGGAAATCGATTGACAACTATTTGACAAAATTCCGGGAGCTGGAGCCGCAGATTCATGCCTTTGTGCCCGAAGCCCGGCTGGAGCAGCGGCTCCAGCTGGAACAGGAGCGTCTGCTGGCTTCACTCACCGGCACCGCCGGTAAACCGGCCCTTTGGGGTATTCCCGTCGGGATAAAGGATTTGATTCATACTGAGGGCTTGCCCACACACGCAGGCTCCCGGCTGCCTGCTGAGGCGTTGGCTGGCGGGGAGGCATCCATAGTGACCCGTCTGCGCGCGCTGGGAGCCGTTATTGCCGGAAAGACGGTGACCGAGGAATTTGCCTACCATGGGCCGATTGCTACCCTTAATCCGCATCATCCTGCACACACCCCCGGCGGGTCAAGTGCAGGCTCGGCTGCTGCTGTTGCAGCAGGCCTATGTCCGCTGGCGTTGGGGACACAGACCTTACGTTCTGTTCTCGCGCCGGCGTCTTTTTGCGGAGTGGCGGGTTTTAAGCCGAGCTATGACAGAATTCCGCTGGACGGGGTAATCAAGCTGTCGCCTTCATTTGACACGATCGGATTGTTTACTCAGGATTTGTCCGGCATGGAGACAGCAGCCGGACTGCTCATACCGGAATGGAATGCCCGGCAGGTGAGTCGTAAGCCTGTGCTTGGCATCCCGCGCGGGGTATATATGGAGCTGATGTCTGATGAGGTAAAAGCGGTTTTTGCAGCACAGATTCAATCCTTGGAGCAGGCTGGCTATCAGGTGAAGCATGTTCAGATGCCCTGGGAGGATGAGTTGATCTACGGGAATGCGATGCTGCGGTTTATACAGGGAGAAATGGCCCGTGAGCACGCAGAGCTGTTCGGCGCGTATGAACAAGATTACGGTGCAAGTGTCAGGGAAGCCATACTCAGCGGTGCGGCCATTCCGGAGGAGGAGCTGGCTGAATGCCGGCAGCTGCAGCTGGAATTAAGAGACCGTCTGAAGAGCCTCATGGATCAGGAGGGGATAGATTTGTGGGTATCACCGGCACAGGGCGGTACTGCGCCAAGGCTGGAGGCTAACAATACCGGCTGGTCCGGCATGACGGCGGTCTGGGGCTTTGCCGGATGTCCGGCTCTCAGTATTCCTGCGGCCAGTATAGGGGGATTGCCGCTCGGCTTTCAATGTGTCGGCAGCTACGGGGAAGATGAATGGCTTCTGGCCTGGACACGGCAGGTGGCGCAGGATCTTTGTCCGGACAGAATCTGATTGGGACTCACAAATTCTGGTATTCTTTTCAAACGGCATGTGCTATTATTTTTATGGATAAGATTAGTTTTGATATTGATTAATTAATAAAATTATTAATTATTAATCTAAGCTAGGAGTGATAGAGTTGTATCCTCACCATCAAAAAGCCATTGAAGCCATTACTCTCAAGATGCAGGCCAGAGAAGAGGTGCTCGGCGTCATTATTGGCGGTTCGGTTGCGCACGGGTATGCCAATAAAACCTCGGATATTGATATCATGATTGTACTCTCTGAGGAAGATTACCGGCAGGCGTTGGGTACCGGGGAAATCGGTTATTTTGAAACAGAATCGACTCCTTATGAGGGCGGCTACGTAGATGGTAAATGCTTGTCGGTAGACTATATCCGAAAGGTCGCCGCATCCGGAAGCGAGCCAGCCAAATATGCGTTTAAGGATGCCTTTGTTGCCTATTCCAGAATCAACGGACTTGACGAGCTGATCCAGGCAGCTTCCTGCTATCCTGCAGAGAAAAAAGAAGAGAATATTCAGAAGTTCTATGCCCAGCTGGAGACATGGAAATGGTATTACTATGAAGGCCTGAAAAGAGAGAACCAGCTGCTGATGGACTATTCCCGCACGAATTACGTCATGTTCGCCGGGCGGCTGATATTAGCCTATAATAACAGGCTGTTCCCCTCTTATAAATGGCTGTTCAAGGAGCTGGAGCTGGCAGAGGCTAAGCCGGACAATTTCATGGAACTGCTGGATGCTGTTGCTACGCTCAAGACTCCGGAATCCATCGAACGCTTGTATGAGAGCGTTACGGGATTCCATGACTGGTACACCTCTAACGAGCATTGGACTGTGAGGTTTATGCTGGACAGCCAGCTGAACTGGATAGACGGTATGGTGCCGGTACTAGATTTATAAACATAATAAAGCAGCCGCCGGACCTGTTCAGTGTCCGGCGGCTGCTTTATTATTGTTGAAACTAAGGATTCATCTTTTTGTAAGCAGCCAGCAGTTCCTGCAGCGGTATTCCGTCTATTGTCAGACCATCTGTGTTGCAGTGCCGGATGTCCACGCCTGACAGATCACAGCCGATTATTCTGCTTCCGGTTAATCTCAGATCGCCGATGAGCGATTGGATGAGATTCAGGTTGGTGAACCTTGATCCGCTCATATTGCTGTCAGTAAATAAGCTGCCGGATAAATTAGTGTTGCTGAAGCTGGCCTGCTCCAGGTTCATATTATAAAAATCCGCCCCGCTCATCAGACAGTTCTCAAACGCTGCTTCAGGCAGAGTTTGATCCTTGAAGCAGGCTGTAGGTTCATCCTTCCGCGGGGAAGCAGCTATCCGCTTCTCGTAACCGAATTCCGCTTCGGATTCATAGATCCGGGAATATCCGGCTTTTTCATAGAAATGATGATTAGCCGTCTGTTTGTCCGAGGTTTCCAGCTTCCAGGCCTCTGCCAGCGGAAACTCTGCTTCCAGAAAAGCCAGTATCCTGGAGCCCAATCCCCGGCCTTGGTATGCGGGATCAATAAAAATTTTATCCAGCCTGGCATGCCTTCTGCCGTTATACTCTACACAGGCTCCGCCAATGACTTTATCGTCCATTTCTATGGCGTAATAGTGGGCCTGCTCAATGAAATAGGCATGCATGACGGCAGAGTCATAACCCGGCGGGGAAAGATTATGATCCTGTACAGCATTTCCCGGGGAATAGCGCTGCTTCTCTGCGTCAAAGGTTTCTTTCATTATGGCTGCTAAAATCAGTGCGTCCGCTTCTGTTGCTCTACGTATATTCATTGTTGGTACACCCCATAGGTTTTAAATTATTGCGATGCCGGCAGAGTATATACGAACTGTTTTTCCTTGCTCTCAAAGCCAAGATTGTAAGCCCGGATAGTTAGCTCATTGCCGCTGCGGCCTTCAAACCGCAGATCATCACCGGGGAACATGGAGTCCCACTGGTCCAATATCCATTTGCTGTCGGCTGCAGGTAATTGCTCATATAACAGGGTCTGGGTGCCGGTGGAACGGTCAACAGCAGTCAAAAAGGCAGTATCGCCCGGCCGGATCAGGGCCACATCGGAATAAAAAGCCTCCACATTGTAATAAACGTCCCGTGTTACGCTGGTCCCCATCAATTTCGGCAAGTCGACGGTTTCTTTTACAGCACCGGTACCGTCTTCGATCAGACGCAGAGTCTGCCCGTCGTTCATCAGCAGCCTGTCCCCGGACCAGAGAGCCGGCTCATCAAAGGTAGAATGGAAATCGGTATGTGCCTGGCGCATAAGTGCCCCGTTTTTGAGCAGATAGGTATAGTATTCCGCATAGAGATGCGGTTCACCGTAAGAGTTTCTGACCTGCAGCACAGTCAGTCCGCCGGGTGTATCCTCGAAGGTGAAGTCTACAAGATCCAGACCTCTGCCCAGATGGGCGAGCTTACGATTGTCCGCTTTCCCGGATGCAATATAAAGGTCGCCGGTATCAAGCGAGACGGAGTAACGTGTACCCTTGTAAGTCTCTGTATACCCCCGGTACATATGGAGACCGTTAGCCAGCAGGCTGCGGGTCTTGGCGTCCCAGCGGACCGTACCGCCCTCCAGCGCTTTAACCAGGAACTTGGCGGGCAGATACAGCTCGTCCTGGGCAAGAAAAGGGGTGCCGCCGATGTTCACACTGACGTTATCCAGTACGCCACTTGTACTGCCAAGCCGTACAGCAAAGCTTTTTTCCCAGCCGCTGAATGAAGCGCGTGTGCGGGACTTATCCCATGTTGTTTCGATACCGAGGCTGTTAACGATGTAAGCCGGCAGATAGGATACACCGTTCTTAATTAAAGCGGTACCTACGAAGCTTCCTGACATGCCGCTGTCACTGCCATAAGTCACATAATATTTCACTTCTTGGGTGCCTGATTTGGCTGATGCGGGGGGAGGTGCGATGCCTGAAAAGAGCATAAGTCCTACAGTAGACAGGAGCAGCAGTTTTCTGATCATACAGGCTACCTTCCTTCTCAGAATAAATAGGAGCATTAACAGATATGTGATTTATAAGATTAGACGAGGAATGAAGGAGAATGTTTCCTTTATCTGAGGGAAAATAGAAAAAATATACAAAAATTTCTCGGAACTAGAATATACTACTGTTTATCAAAAGAAATCAAAGTTCTGGATTGTGGGGGATTTCAGAAAGGCGGGGGAATCGGTCATGAACGGTACTACTGCCACTTCAAGTAAACATATTTGGATGAACAACATTTCAAGATATATGCATATGAAAAGGCATAAGACCGAGAAGAGATTCTACGGGTCTTTTGCTTTCTTTATTTGTATTGTAAAGTAAGCATTGAAATGAGAGGGGGAGTATTCATGGAAGGAAAGGTGTTAGAGCGTTTACCAGATCCAATAATTTTGAAAAAGCTGATGAAAATCCAAGCGTCCCTTAATATTATTTTTTGTCAGGATGAATGGCTCCGCTACCATAGCTTTATTCAAGATTGGACTGAGGGTGTCTGTATGGCGAAAATAGATAATGGGGCAGGGGATCATCTCATTATTCTATTTTCCCATGAAGGCTGCATAATTAAAGGCTTTGATCATGAATCTGGATTAAGTCCTCATGCGCAAGATGAACATAAAGTATGGCAAGGGATTTATGATGACGTTCCAATGGAATTATTATCTTTACTTGAAGATGATGCAATTGAAAAAGAAGATGTGACCTTTTGTATTTGGCGGAAGAACAGTGATAGTAGCTGGCACAAGGGAAAAGTTGAGATTCCAGAAGGTGAAAGCGACGGTTCTGACTTTTTATTGAGTTGTATATTCAATACGCCAGAGGATTTTGTAGAATTTGCAACAGATTATTTTGAGTTATCACCATCGTTAGATGTTGTTAAAGAAATTTACGATGATTTCCCTATTACGGAAGAGATGATCCATCTCTTAAATCCCAATTGTGATGTAAAGGAAGTTCTTCAAGAGCTAAATGATTTAACCTAAGGGGAATTATGCATATAAAAAGAAAACTTAAAGGCACGGGCATCCGCCCGTGCCTTTAAGTTTTCCAGCAGGTTGTATCCCGCAGCTTCATCATTTCCGCTTCTTCCCGCAGTCCAGAAAGCGCATATTCACTTCGCCGCTGCCGGCAGTATTCGGTTTCAGCTTCAGCCGGAAGGCGTTACGCTTCAGTGCAGCTTTAACCTGCTTCGGGGTCAGGCAAGGGCGGAGTTGCAGCAGTTGGGCAGCCGCGCCTGAGACAATCGGCGTAGAGACAGAGGTGCCCGACAGCTTGATGTAGTTTTTACCTACCCTCAGCCCCGCCAGCTGGCGGGCCACTCTGGAGCCGGGGGCCAGGAGGGAGGTGACCATTTCTCCGGGTGCCACAATATCGGGCTTTACCTTACCTCCCGGCGCAGGTCCGCGGCTGGAATAGGGCGTGATCCGGTCGTCTGCCTGGGTAATGGTCCGCCGGTCGTTCACGGCACCGACGGTAACCGCAGAAGGGCTTATTCCGGGAGAATCCACTGTACGCGCTGCGGGACCGCTGTTGCCGGCCGAGATGACTACCGTTAATCCGGCTTTGACCGCCTTTTCCGCTGCCTGGACAAGGAGGTCTTCTTCGGCCGTGGCCGCTGCAGGTCCGCCGAAAGACATGGAGAGAATGCGCAGCCGGAGCCGTTTCCGGTTGGCAATACACCATTCGATACCCTTAATAATGGTAGAGTCGTAGCCCTCTCCGTCCCTGTCGAGCACCTTGACACCGACAATGCCGGCTTCCGGCGCAGGCCCTTTATATTTGCCTTTGCTGCTCCATCCGTTTCCTGCTGCATCACCGCTGATATGTGTGCCGTGCCCGTTATCATCATATGGTTTTTTCCGGTGATTGATGAAATCCTTAAAAGCAACAATCCGGTTGAACGGCCGGGTCAGATCAGGATGCGGATATACCCCTGTGTCGATAATCGCGATGTTGATACCTTTGCCCGTAAGACCCCGCGTCTGCTGAAGGACGGTTGAACCGATGGAAGGGGTAGCAATGTTCAGGGAAGCCTTTTTGACTCCGTCCAGATAGACTTTTCCTACTTCCCCGCAGCTGCAGATCCGCTCCAGGCATTTCAGAGAAACATGCGAGGATACGGCATTCAGCAGATGCAGCTTGTGCTTTACGGGTAAGGAATGAGTACCCAAATGCTTTTGCAGAGCCTGCATCCGGGCAGGGGTCAGCTTGTGCCTGAATTGCACAATTACGGGGACTGCCGCAGATTTCCTTGCTGAACCTTTTGAACTACGGAGCTTGTGCTGTAACGGTTTGTTTATCTTGGCGGCATAATGCCGTACCCACACTGAATCACTCATTGCTTCGCTTCACCTCTCCACTAGCACATCCTATGCAGAGAGCGGCCTATCGGATACCTATCTATGAAACTGAGACATTATCACATTTTTACAAGAGTAGGTTATTATCAATTTCAGATTGCTCTTCGCTTGCATCTAATACACTATCTTAAAAGAAAGTGGTGAAGCAAAGTGAGAGAAGCTGAGAAAAAAGCATTAATGGCAAAGCGTGCAGCAATGGTCAAAAAAGCAAGTGTATCCAGAGTGACTGCTAAGAAAGTAACACCGTCCAAGGTTCAGGCCCAGAAAGCGCAAATGGCTAAAAAAGCCCTTCTGGCCAGAAAGGCTCTGCTGGCGAAAAAAGTAAGGCTGGTTGCCGGAAAAAAACGCAAAGTTAAACAAACATTCTTCTACTTCGTGGTGCTTGCAGTCAACTTCAACAACAGACCTAAGAGCACTACAGACTTCACAGCTACGCTGACCCGTGGCAGCCAGACGTACAACGCAACGTTTGACGATACAGGGGTAGCTGTATTCTATGACATCAGAACCCTCACCAACTTCCAGTATGTTCTGAGAATCAACAACGAAGATAACGAGCAAGTCTTCCAGGGCACTGTTCCTGCCAACCGCGAATTCTATATTGCCCAGTTCTAATTCAGTGTTCAGCGGTTAAAGCGGGCAGCAGACAGCGCATCCGGTATTGGGGTGCGCTGTTTGTGTGCAGTGGTTAACCGCAGGCAGCCTGCCCTGCACTTATGTTTTATCTGATAGCAATAAACTTTCCTGGAAAGTAAACCGCAATCATATGATATAATTTATTACATAAATCCTTTATGTATCCGTAGAAAAATGATCCTTGTCAAGAAGATTAGGCATTATAAGCTGAAAAATTGGTTGGAATGTACAATCACACCGCCGTTTTTTAGCTATAATGACAATTAACCTGACATATATATTTAAAAGCCAGCCTACAGCAGATATAATATGGCAACAAAGAAGCGCATGGGAACGGCCTGTTCACAGGAGGTTCCTGAAGAAAAGCGGCGAAAGGTCTGAGGGATGATGAGCCTGGAAGCTTTAAACGAACGAGTGAATACCGATCTTTCCTATCTGGCCTACGGCGGCGCGGACTGGGTACGTTCCCTGGAGCATCCCGAAGGTCATGTATATGATGTTGTCATTGTCGGCGGCGGGCAGAGCGGACTCGGAGCGGCTTTTGGACTGCTGCGGGAGCGGATCTCCAATATTCTGGTGATTGACGAGAACAAGGAGGGGCGGGAAGGGCCTTGGGAGACATATGCCCGGATGGTTACGCTGCGGACTCCCAAGCACCTGACTTCTATTGACCTGGGAATTCCATCGCTAACCTTCCGCGCCTGGTGGGAGGCGCAGAACGCTTCCGGGGGCTGGGAAGCGGTTGATAAAATTCCGCGCGGCGACTGGATGAATTATCTGCGATGGTACCGCAGCGTGCTCAGTCTGCCGGTTATTAATGAAGTAACCCTGAAGCTGATTGAGCCGGACGGGAGCGGCATTCACCGGCTGCATATCGCCGGAGCGGGAGCGCCCTCCAGTGTGCTGCTGGCCCGTAAGGTTGTGCTTGCCACAGGCATTCAGGGCGGAGGCGAGTGGCATGTGCCCGAGATGATTGCGGCTAGCCTGCCGGAGCGCCTGTATGCCCATACTTCGCAAGCCATTGATTTTGCCGCCCTGGCCGGCCGGAAGGTCGCCGTTCTCGGCGGAGGTGCATCGGCCTTTGACAATGCCAATTATGTGCTGTCGGAGGGTGCTGCCGAAGCTCATGTGTTTGTACGCCGTGAGCAGCTGCCCAGCATCAATCCGATCCGCCAGATGGAGCAGTCGGGAATGATCGAACGGTTCCATACCTTGGCGGATACGGACAAATACGGGGTCATCTCACATTTCTTCAATTACAATCAGCCGCCGACGAACGATACCTTTGCCCGTGCAGCGGCCTGGCCGGGCTTCCGTCTCCATCTCGGCTCGCCTTGGCTGAAGGTGGAAGCGGCAGGCGATCAGGCGCGGGTAACTACACCCAAGGGGGAGTTTACCTTTGACTATCTGATCGTCAGCACAGGACTGCTCAGCGATCCCGCGCTGCGCCCGGAGCTGCAGCTGATTGAGCGTCACATCGCGCGCTGGAGCGACCGTTATCAGGCTCCTCTGGAAACGGCCAATCCGCTGCTCGATGCACATCCTTACCTCAGTCCCGGCTTCGCGCTGCAGAGCCGCGACAAGGCGGGGGAAGAGCTGCTGCACGGATTATTTGTCTTCAATTATTCCGCGCTGGCCAGCAACGGCTTGTCGGCCTCGGCGATTTCCGGAATGAGGAACGCAATTCCGAAGCTGGTTGCCGGTGTGGCGGATCAGCTGTTCACGGATGACCGCGAAGCGGTGCTGCAGGCTTTTTACGAATATGATGTGGCAGAATTTACGGGGGAGTGGCAGCCTGCCGGAATGAAATCATAAGCTTTCTATATCCAAGGAATGTCCTTAAGCTGTTCTAATGGCTGGGACATTCTTTTTTTGTATGAGTGCAAAACCCGCAAACGTTGACCTCGGCTCCCGGCTCATTGATAATAAAGAGGTTCATATTTCTTCTGCAGATTGGAGTAAGACCAATGACATACCGCAATTTGGAAGAATGCATTAATGACCTGGAAAAGCACGGGCATCTGGTGCGGATTACCGAGGAAGTCGATCCTCATCTGGAAATGGCAGCCATTCATATGAAGGTGTATGAGGCAGGCGGGCCAGCATTATTATTCGAAAAGGTAAAAGGCTCCAAATACCGCGCCGTGTCCAACCTGTTCGGGACGATTGAGCGCAGCAAGTTTATTTTCCGGGATACCTGGGAATCTTCCCAGGATGTTATCGCCTTGCGGGATGATCCGGTGAAGGCGCTGAAGGCACCGTTTAAATATGTCGGCACAGGGCTTGCCGCCCGCAAGGCGCTGCCGCTCAAGCTGCCCGGAGGACTGCCGTCCGGTTTCGAGGAGATTCAGATCTCCGATCTGCCGCAGATCAAGCACTGGCAGGGGGACGGCGGCGCTTTTGTAACGCTACCTCAGGTCTATTCGGAAGATCCGGACAAGCCGGGGATAATGAATTCCAATCTCGGGATGTACCGGATTCAGCTCAGCGGCAACGATTATGAGATTAACAAAGAGGTCGGGGTCCATTATCAGATTCACCGCGGCATCGGGATTCATCAATCACATGCAGTCAAGCGCGGCGAGCCGCTCAAGGTCAGCTGCTTCATCGGCGGGCCTCCCGCTCATACGCTGTCGGCCGTTATGCCGCTGCCGGAAGGCCTCAGCGAGATGACCTTTGCCGGTCTGATCGGCGGACGCCATTTCCGCTACAGCTATGTTGACGGGTTCTGCGTCAGTGCGGATGCGGATTTTGTCATCACGGGGGAGATTCACCCCGGTGATACGAAGCCGGAAGGCCCGTTCGGCGACCACCTGGGCTATTACAGCCTGACTCATCCGTTTCCTGTAATGAAGGTGCATAAGGTCTATGCCAAAAAAGGGGCCATCTTCCCCTTCACCGTAGTCGGGCGGCCGCCGCAGGAGGATACCGCTTTCGGAGAGCTGATCCATGAGCTGACCGGCAGTGCGATCAAAAATGAGGTGCCCGGTGTAAAAGAAGTGCATGCCGTCGATGCGGCAGGCGTGCATCCGCTGCTGTTCGCCATCGGCAGTGAGCGCTATACGCCGTACCAGCAGCTGAAGCAGCCGGCCGAGCTGCTGACGATTGCCAACCGGGTGCTCGGCACCGGCCAGCTTAGCCTCGCTAAATATCTGTTCATCACTGCAGTGGAGGACCGTCCGGTCAGCACGCATGATATCCCTGATTTCCTGACGTATATCCTGGAGCGGATCGACCTGCGGCGGGATCTTCATTTTCAGACGAATACGACGATTGATACGCTGGATTACTCGGGAACGGGGATCAACACGGGGAGTAAGGTTGTTTTTGCCGCAGTGGGCGATGTAAAAAGAACGCTGTGCACAGAGGTGCCGGAGGTTCTGGCTTCTTTGGAGGGCTTCGGTGAAGCCAAGCTGGTGCTGCCGGGAATAGTGGCACTCCAGGGACCTGCCTTCACCACGTATGAGGATACGGAGCAGGAAATGATCCGCTTGAATGCTGCTATTGCAGCGCAAGGACCACTGCCTGAATGCCCGATGATCATCCTGTGCGATGACAGCAGGTTCATGAGCGAAGAGCTGAATAATTTCCTGTGGGCGACCTTTACGCGCAGCAACCCATCGCATGATATTCACGGTGTAAACAGCAGAATCGTGCACAAGCACTGGGCCTGCGACAATGTAATTATCGATGCCCGCGTGAAGCCGCACCAGGCGCCGCCGCTCATTCCGGATCCGGATGTGCAGCGCAATATTGAACGTGTGTTTGCGCAGGGCGGAAGCCTCAGCGGCATCCGCAAATAATTTATAAGAGATGTTCCGTCAGCCGGGTAACGGCCGGGCGGGCATCTCTTTTTCTTTTCCATGTGTAAGCTCACCGCCTTCATATGTTCATTTGAAGAAACCCATGAGCTCATTTATACTGGATAGGAAAAATATGGATGATAGAGCTGGTACGTCCAACAACTATCAGTATGAGGTGAATGCATTGGAAGCGATGGAAACAGAGCGGCTGATATTGCGGCGATTCAAGCCGGAGGATGCCGTAGATTTGTATGAGTACCTCTCCAGGGAGGGTGTTGTAAAATTTGAGCCATACGGTGTACATAATGAAGCCCAGTGTGAGGCTGAGGCGCTGCGGCGATCCGGTGATCCGGCGTTTTGGGCCGTCTGCCTGAAGGATTCGGGGAAACTGATCGGCAATTTGTATTTTCAGCAGCAGCAGCCTGACGCTTTCCGCACTTGGGAGCTGGGTTATGTGTTTAACAGTGATTTTCACGGCTGCGGGTATGCGGCGGAAGCCTGCCGGCGGCTGCTGGACTACGGGTTCACAGACTTGAAGATGCGTCGTGTAACGGCCCACTGCGATCCGGATAATTCACCGTCATGGCGGCTGCTGGAACGGCTGAAGCTGCGGAGAGAGGGCTATTTCCGCGAGACCGGTTATTTTAAGCAGGATGAGCAGGGTGAACCCAAATGGCATGATACCTTTGCATACGGACTGCTGGGAAGCGAATGGTTCAATCTAGCGGAGCCGGTGAAATGAGATGAAAGTGAACAGGCTGCTGGGCATAGTGGTATACCTGCTTAACAGGGAAGTGGTCAGCGCACGTGCCCTGGCTGAGAAATTTGAAGTTTCTCCGCGGACGATTCAGCGTGATATGGACTCGATTGGTGAGGCGGGCATCCCGATAGGCTCTATACAGGGCAAGAGCGGCGGCTATTACATTCCGGACAGCTTCAAAATGAACAGGCAGCTGCTCCAGTCAGAGGATTACATGTACATATTGGCTGCATTAAAGGGACTGGTCTCAGGTTATAACAGCAGGCGGGCAGAGGAAACGGTGGAAAAAATGATATCCCTCTCTCCGGAGGGGATTCCGTCTGAACAGCCGTTCCGGCTGCAGCTGGAAACGCTGCGCGAAGGCAGCGGAACCTTACGCTCTATCGAAGTTATTGAAGCGGCTATCCGCAGCCGGACTGCGGTGCAGTTTCAATACACGGATGCACAGCAGTCTGTGTCAAGCCGATATGTGGAGCCGTTGCTTTTGTCATACAGATGGTATGCCTGGTATCTGTTTGCCTATTGCTGTGAACGTGAGGATTACCGGCTGTTTCGTCTGTCACGGATCAGGGAGATCCGGAATGCCGGTCAGGCTTTTGTCCATTGTCACGGAAATGCGGAGCAGCTGCTGGCTGCCCATCAGGATGTACGGCCTTACATCAACATAAAACTTGCCTGTCCTGCCGACAGGAGAGTTCAGCTGGAAGAGGCTTTTCCAAATGCGAGTGTAGTTGAAGAACGCTGCGGTGAGCTGATCCTGCAATTCAGTGTGCCTGAGACGGAAACCGGCTGGTTCGGGATTCTGCTGCTGAATGCCGGCTGCTGTACCGTGCTGGAACCTGAGACGCTGCGCCAGAGGCTGCAGAGCCACGCCCGAAAGATTTTGCAGCAATATGCATAAATGACGACAGGCTGTTGTCCGGTTTACCTGATTATAATGGAAACATACATTTCATTAAGGAGGATTTTCCATGAATACCGGAATTACAGATCCTTATACCAGTTGCCCCGTATATGAAACCGGAAGCTTCAGCCTGAGGTTAGTCATGATGGACGATGCTGAGGATTTGCTCAGATGCTACAGTGATCCTGAATCGATCCCTCTGTTTAACAGCGACAACTGCCTTTACGGGTTCAGCATGAACAAGCTTGAGGAAATGGAGAGTTGTATTGAAGCCTGGCTGGCAGAATTCCGGGCACGGGGTTTTATACGATTCAGTATTGTTGAGCAAACGTCTGGGCGGGTAATCGGAACTGTTGAATTTTTCACCAGGAAGCTTGGGCAGGGGGATGAAAAGGGTGAGACCGGCATTCTGAGACTGGACCTGGCCTCTGAGTATGAACAGACTAATGTGTTATCTGAAATAATAGAGCTGGTAGAGCTTCAGTTTCCGCAGCATTTCACATTCAGCGGCCTGTTAACCAAAGCGGTTCCACAGGCGGTGGACCGGGTCGCGGTTCTTCAAAAGCTGGGCTACCGCAAGCTGGAGAGAAGCAGTGAACTGCCTTATGGGGATTATTACATCAAGATGGTGCAGTAGGAAGTTCATTCAATCTACCTGATCACTCTACTAACAGGTATTAATCATTCAGAGATGGAGACAATGGCATCTAAGAACTGTTTTTACAGGGGGATGCCATTCATGAATGACGAAGAGGTTTACAGGCTGCATTTACAACTGCTCAGTGTATACGAAAAAAGCATACGGCCCTCCGGGGCCAGCCAGCGGCAGATCGATCATTATAAGCAGCAGCTGTTCATGTATGCGGAGGACAATGTCCAGCGGATTTTTGTGTTAAACCAGCTATTAAAGTTACATGAAGATTCCCGGGAATATCTTGTCAAAGATTGTGCAGACCGCTACTTTTCAAGAGACCAGTACGAGGGTACGGAATCCAGCGTGTAGCTATATCTGCAGAATTATTCTTTTTCCCGGCCAAAAGGTGTTAACAGCCCGTCCAAACTCCCAGGTGGAGCCTTGGCCGGGCTAATTTTTTTGCAGAAGAATGTCGAAAAAAGAAGTATGAATAAGATAGCATAAAGAGTAGAATGAAACAACACTATCAAGAACCGGCAGCAGAGCTAGAGTAGAGAAATATTATAGAAATTAAGGGTGGTTGGCGGTGGATGGACAAGGGCAGGACGTACAGGTTATGGGCGGCTCTGGCGCTGTACATATTGGCCTGTATCTGGGTGGAGATCCAATACAGTAAAATACTGTGGATGCTGATTATCGTAGGCGGGCCGATTCTGGTCTGCAGTGCTTACTGGAAAAGAGGAGATGGGGGAGACTCTGAATTAAGCAGATCACGGAACTGGATTCAGATTGCTTTTCTGCTGTGGTCAGCGGGCAACCTCTTCGTGGCTGTATTTCCCGGAGGCATGGAAATCAGATTCGGGGAAGAGCCGTATAGCGTCCAGCTGGCGGTGATGGTTCATATTCCGGCCAGAGTGGCGATTCTGTTCGGCATATATCAAATATACAGGAGACTGAAAAAGCGGATCAGCAGGCTGCAGGTTCTGTGGGATCAGATTACAACTGCAGAGTGTATTGTCGGCAGTGTATGGTTTATCTTTTTTCAGGATGAGACCTTTCACTGGATGCCGGGCGGCCCGCAGTCGTTCGCCGTATTCTTTTTTCTGCTCGTACCGCTGCTGGTGCTGGCCGGACTTATCCTGATCTGGATCTATATGGACAGCAGCCAGCGTACACACGGTTTTATCCTGCTGATTTCGGGCATTGCCCTGATCGGGACGCTTGATCTGATCCAGGCGCTGCAAGGCGGAATGATCCAAAGTTCATACATAGACAGCCTGTATAGGCTCTCCATCGCAGGTACTGCAGCCAGCGGTATTATGGGGACACTGCAGATGGGCAGAACAGGACCTGCAGCAAAGCCGGAGAATACTCCGCGAATGCTGAAGGGCGGAGCCCTCTTTTTAATCTACCCTGTAATCATTGTGCTGCTGAAGGGCTTTTCTGTTTACGTATTTCTGTATTTTACGATCATCATTATGGCCTATTTCATTGTAAGACTGTATGCCAAACAGACCAGTGCCGCCAAAAAAATGCTGGAAACGGAAAGGGAGTACAACGAGAAGCTGCGCCTTTATCTGAATGTTATTGAGCAGGCGCCGATGTCCATTCTGATTACCGATAAAGACAGGCGTATCGAATATATCAACCCTTACTTTACCGAGGTGACCGGATATTCCAAAGAAGAAATTCTCGGCAAGACACCGTCCCTCCTGAAGACAGACAAGACCAGGCGTGAGACCTATAACCAATTAAATGACATGCTGGAGGCAGGGGGGAGATGGCACGGAGAGTTTGTTAACCGTAAAAAGAACGGCGAGGAATACACGGAAGCTGTGCTGGTCTCCTCCATCAAAAATGAAAGCGGCGAGGTTACGCATTATGTCGGCATCAAAGAGGATATATCCGAATACAAACGGATGAAAAAAGAGCTGTCAGACCAGCTGTACTTCACCTCGCAGTTAATTGATACGCTGCCGCATCCGCTCTTTTATATTGATGACCGGCATTGCTTTCTTGGCTGTAATGCTGCTTATGAGCAGGCTTTTCGGGTGTCGCGTAGTGAGCTGTCCGGGATTCCGATGAGCATGCTGCCGCATTTGCCGGAGGACGGGTACCGCAATCTCAGCGAAATGATGACTGAAGTAGCGGCGACCGGCAGATCCTCGAACCGGCAGATTGTCAGAACCTTTGCTTCAGGGGAGGATCATCATATTCTGTACTCCCTGTCTGCTTTCCGCTTGTCCGATCATTCGGTCGGCGGGTATCTGGGGATTATGACGGACATCAGCGATCTGAAGCAAAAGGAAAAACAGATTATGGATAACCGCAATTTCCTCGATGCCATTATCAGCCATATTCCGGTCATGATAACGGTGAAGGATGCGAAGCACCTGAAGATTTTTAAAACTAACCAGGCCAGTGCGGATTTCCTGGGTGTCGCCCCTGAGCAGCTGGTGGGTCTGGATTTGCGGACAGTGTTCCCTGAGGAGATAGCGCGCAAGCTGATGGATGCGGATAAAAAAGTACTCGCCACCGGCCAGACCTTCAGCGAGATCGAGATTATTCCGGACGACGGCGAGCATTGTAACCTTAGATATGTACAGACCACCAAGCTCCCCATTATGGATGCTGAGGGACAGCCGCTGTATCTGCTTAGCGTCTCTGAAGATATTACCGAAGCGAAACGGAAAGAAGCAGAACTGAAATATGCACTGAATCTGGCAGAGGAAGCGACAGCAGCCAAGTCACAGTTTCTGGCCAACATGAGCCATGAGATCCGTACACCGATGAATGCAATTATCGGGATGGCCTATCTGGCGCTAATGACCGGCCTAAACCCTGTACAGCAGGATTATATCTCCAAAATCCATAATGCCGGTACTTCGCTGCTGGGCATTATTAATGAAATTCTTGATTTTTCAAAGGTGGAGTCAGGCAAGCTGGAGCTGGAGAACACGGAATTTACACTTATGGAGATCATCTCCGGGGCGCTGGATCTCTCCAGTCAGATGGCTGAGGCTAAGGGGCTGCAGCTGCTGTGTAATATTCCGCCTGATGTGCCTGCAAGGCTAAGGGGTGACCCGCTCCGTCTGGGGCAGATTATTACCAACCTGCTGAGCAATGCGATTAAATTCACCGAGGCGGGTGAGATTTCCATTGCAGTTGAGCTGAACAGCCGGATTGACAGCAGGGTCAAGCTGCAGATCAGCGTGCGCGATACCGGCATCGGCATGAGCAAAGAGACGGAGAGTAAGGTGTTTCAGGCCTTTACCCAGGCCGACAGCTCGACTACGCGGAGGTTTGGCGGAACGGGGCTGGGACTGGCCATCAGCCGTAAGCTTGTTGAAATTATGGGCGGCAGCCTGTGGGTGGACAGTGTGGAAGGCCAGGGCAGCACCTTTTCCTTTACCGCCTGGTTTGATCTGGCGCAGGATGAGGATACCCCGGTTCTGCTGTTAAAAGAAGCAGCTTCCCCCGTCCGGGAAAAGGATTACAGGCTGGCGGGGACCCGGGTGCTGGTAGCCGAAGACAATGAGATTAACCGGCAGATTGCCGCTGAGCTGCTGAAAAGCCAGGGTATGCAGCCGGATCTCGCAGTGAACGGGGCTGAAGCGGTGAGGATGATTGAAGCGATGCCTGCAGACCGGCCCTACAGCATCGTGCTGATGGATCTGCAAATGCCGGAGATGGACGGCTTCGAAGCGGCGGCCAGAATCCGTAAGCTGTATCCTGAGCTGCCGGTTATCGCCATGACAGCCCGGACGATGCAGGAGGAGCGGGAACGCAGCTTTGCTGCAGGCATGAACGGTCATGTCGCCAAGCCGGTTGACCCGGATATCCTGTTCACCAAGATCGGCAGATGGGTTACGGACGGGACGGCCAGGCCGGCTGCCGGGAGTGATGTAAAGGCGGCTGGGCGTGATGATGGTACTGAAAGTGCTGAAGCGAATTCTAATTCAAGTACAGATGCAAGTGCAGATGCAGGTACAGATGCAAGTGTTAGTACTGATGCGTTGTCAATCCTGCAGCTTAGTGGAATCGATACGGCGGGCGGTCTGAACCGGGTTGGGCAGAACCGGACGTTGTACATCAGCCTGCTGCTGAAATATGCGGACAGCCAGCGTGAAACGGTTCAGAATCTGCGTAAGGCGCTCCTTAAGGAGGAGGCTGCAGCAGCAGAGAGGCTTGCCCATAACCTTAGGGGAGTATCGGGCAATCTCGGGGTCACCGGGGTAGAGAAGCTGGCTGGTACCATGGGTAAAATGATCACCCGGGCAGCAGAGCCGGAGGTGCTGGAAGAGCTGCTGCACAGGCTGGAATCGGCGGTGCAGGATATCTCTGAGAAAATCTTCGGGCAACTGGGCAGCAATCCGCGTTCTGCAGTGCAGGCGGAGGAGACAGGACAGCTGCTGAATCCGCCTGTGCAGCTGCTGGTGCGGCTGCTGGAGCTTCTGGAAGATGATGACAGTGAAGCCGTTCATTATTATGCCGATATAAGGGGTAAGGTGGCCCATCTGATCCAACCGGCAGATGTGAAGCGGCTGGAGCGCAGTCTTGACCGGTTTGAATACGAGGAGGCTGTGGAAATCACCAGGCAGGCTATCCTCGAAAGTCCTTATGAACAGAGGTTGATGTAAACAATGCTGGATTTAAGACCTGTTATACTAGTCGTTGACGACACGCCGGACAATATTGCGCTGCTCAGCGGGCTGTTGAAAGAATGCTACAAGGTGAAGGTGGCTACAAACGGCGAAAGGGCGCTGCATATTGCCAAGGCTGCTCCACCTGACCTGATTTTGCTGGATGTTATGATGCCGGGTATGGACGGTTACGAAACCTGCCGCAGGCTGATGCAGGATAAGGTGCTGAGGGAGATCCCGGTTATTTTTCTGACAGCTAAAGAAGAGGTGGAGGACGAGAACAAGGGCTTCGATTCCGGTGCGGTTGATTATATTACCAAGCCGATCAGTGCGCCGATCCTCCTCTCGCGCGTGAAGACACATCTGACACTGAAGCGCTCCAAGGATTTTCTTGCAGATAAAAACCAGTATCTCGAAGCAGAGATTTCCCGGCGGATCCAGGAAATATCGCTGATCCAGGAGGTCTCGGTAATGGCGATGGCGGCGCTGGCGGAAATGCGTGATCCGGAGACAGGCAACCATATTCAGAGAACCAAGCTGTATATCAAGGAGCTGGCAACCCGGATGGGCCGGACGGAAAAATATGCGGACGTCCTTACCCCCGAGCATATCAGTCTGATTGTTACCTCGGCTCCGCTGCATGACATCGGCAAGGTGGGTATCCCTGACCATATTCTTCTTAAGCCGGGCAAGCTGACAGACGACGAATTTGAAGTGATGAAGACACACACGACCCAGGGCCGGGATGCCGTCCTGCGTGCCGAGCGGCTGATGAACAGCACCGAAACCTTTTTGCGGTTCGCCAAGGAGATCGTCTATTCCCATCATGAAAAATGGGACGGGACCGGTTATCCGCAGGGGCTGGCCGGTGAAGCGATCCCCTTGTCCGCAAGGCTGATGGCGGTTGCCGATGTGTACGACGCATTGACCAGCGAGCGTGTATACAAGGAGGCGATGAGTCATGAACAGGCTGTCGATATTATTGTCTCGGACGCCGGCCGGCATTTCGATCCCGATATTGTGGAGATCTTTGTGAAATGCTGCCATAAATTTCAGGAGATTTCTGAACAGTATTAAGCGGTTGGCAGGCCTGGCCTATGGAATACTGGCTAGTGCTCATTGCAGGGACAGTTGTGCTTATGCACACCACTAGCAGATCCGGTGTTTAAATTAGTAATGGCGCACACGGCACACTGGCGGCCGATTGCCGGTAGAGTCATAACCAGCTATAGCAATACTTAGTAGTGGTTCTAAACAGAGCCCGCCGAACCTCCTGAAGCAGGAGATTGGGCGGGCTTTGTTGTTTGCATAGAGCCGGGAAGGGCAGGTGGTGTGCTGCTGGCTGTAGGTGGGGAGAGAGGGAGAAATCCTATTAAAGAGACTAGTTACCGGCAATCAAAGGGAAAAATGCCTCTGATTCCGGCGAAAACGGTCCGGATGGCGAAATGAGAGGCAAAAGTGCCTCTGATTCCGGCGAAAGTGGGCCGGATGGCGAAATGAGAGTCAAAAGTGCCTCTGATTCCGGTGAAAACGTGCCGGATGGCGAAATGAGAGGCAAAAATGCCTCTCATTCCGGTGAAAACGGTCCGGATGGCGAAATGAGAGGCAAAAGTGCCTCTGATTCCGGCGAAAGTGGGCCGGATGGCGAAATGAGAGGCACAAGTGCCTCTCATTCCGGGGAAAACGTGCCGGATGGTGAAATGAGAGGCAAAAATGCCTCTCATTCCGGCGAAAACGTGCCGGATGGCGAAATGACTCCACAGCCCCCTAATGTAGTTGGAGTCCTCCCCCACAAAAATGTAGACTTTATACATGAGGAGGATGAGCACAATGGGAAGAATGTCCGAACAGAGAGAGAAGGCTGCACAGGAGGTCTTGTCTGGCATTAAGGCAGCGGTTGTTGCCAGAAAATATGGTGTTACCCCGGGGACGGTGAATCAGTGGGTAAGGGATTATCGGGAACAGCATGGCGAACAAGAGCATCCCTATCCCCAGGAGCAGGCAGAAGAGCTGAAGCGCCTTCTTGAGGTCGAGCAGAAATACGAGAAGGCCGTCAAAATGCTTGGAGAAAAAGATCTGGAGATCGAGATTCTACGTGAACTGCTAAAAAAGCCAACCCCTGCTTATCCGAGAAAATCAAGGTAGCCGAGCGGTTCATTAAGCAGGGGAATTCAGCAGTCCTGGTGCTGCGTATCATTGGGCTGGCGGAGTCCACATACTATGACCACATCAAGCGCAAGTTGCAATCCCCGCAAGCAGCTCAAGGTGGGCGCGGGAGACCTGTACCGGGTTATTCCCTTACGGAGTCAGGGGAGAAGATTAGCGACGAGCAAATTCAAGAGTGGCTTCTGGAATTGATTTCTGGAGAAGAGCACGTGTACGGGTACAAGCTGCTTGCGGAATGCTTGTGGAATCAGTACAGGTTAAAGCTGAACCATAAGAAGAGCTACCGGCTGTGTAAGGCACTAGATATCCTGCAGCCACAACGTCAGAAGCGCTTCAAGCATCCCCGGAAGCTGCCAGAGAACCGAGTCATCACCGGATGTAAGCAGCTCTGGCAGATGGACATTAAGTATGGTTACGTCACGGGTCGCGACAGGCATTTCTTCGTCCTTAGCATTATCGATGTATTCACCCGTGTCATCGTCGGCTACTACAGAGGATCGTCGTGTGAGGCGAAGCATGTCTGTCAGACGCTTTGGAGAGCGATGGACTCTCACTGTACGAATCACAGCGAACGCCCAGTGATACGAACCGACAATGGACCACAGTTCGTGAGCCACCTTTTTGGAGATATGTGCGAAGGTTGGGAGATTACACACGAACGGATTCCGCCTCGAACGCCGGATCTCAATGCTTTTATTGAATCGTTCCACAGCAACATGGAGAGAGATCTATTTGGCAAGGAAGAATTCGCAACGTTTGAAGACGCCTATGAAGCCGTAGACGGGTACATGGACTTCTACAACAACCGCAGAATGCATACCAGTCTTCGCAGAATGCCACCGGCCAAATTTTCAGAGTGGGTCATGAGCCTAGAAGACCGATCCGCCTTCTTCTGGCCGAGGAAAAAGGCGAAATAAAGAGTAAGCCTACGACAAGAGTCGATTTTAAATAGGAGACTCCGGAATTAGGGGGTCGCACCGATGAGAGGCAAAAGTGCCTCTCATTCCGGGGAAAACGTGCCGGATGGTGAAATGAGAGGCAAAAATGCCTCTCATTCCGGCGAAAACGTGCCGGATGGCGAAATGAGAGGCAAAAGTGCCTCTCATTCCGGCGAAAACGTGCCGGATGGCGAAATGAGAGTCAAAAATGCCTCTCATTCCGGCGAAAACGTGCCGGATGGCGAAATGAGAGTCAAAAGTGCCTCTCATTCCGGCGAAAATGTGCCGGATGGCGGAATGAGAGTCAAAAGCTCCACAGCCCCCTAATATAGTTGGAGTCCTCCCCCACAAAAATGTAGACTTTATACATGAGGAGGATGAGCACAATGGGAAAAATGTCCGAACAGAGAGAGAAGGCTGCACAGGAGGTCTTGTCTGGCATTAAGGCAGCGGTTGTTGCTAGAAAATATGGTGTTACCCCGGGTACGGTGAATCAGTGGGTAAGGGATTATCGGGAACAGCATGGCGAACAAGAGCATCCCTATCCCCAGGAGCAGGCAGAAGAGCTGAAGCGCCTTCTTGAGGTCGAGCAGAAATACGAGAAAGCCGTCAAAATGCTTGGAGAAAAAGATCTGGAGATCGAGATTCTACGTGAACTGCTAAAAAAGCCAACCCCTGCTTATCCGAGAAAATCAAGGTAGCCGAGCGGTTCATTAAGCAGGGGAATTCAGCAGTCCTGGTGCTGCGTATCATTGGGCTGGCGGAGTCCACATACTATGACCACATCAAGCGCAAGTTGCAGTCCCCGCAAGCAGCTCAAGGTGGGCGCGGGAGACCTGTACCGGGTTATTCCCTTACGGAGTCAGGGGAGAAGATTAGCGACGAGCAAATTCAAGAGTGGCTTCTGGAATTGATTTCTGGAGAAGAGCACGTGTACGGGTACAAGCTGCTTGCGGAATGCTTGTGGAATCAGTACAGGTTAAAGCTGAACCATAAGAAGAGCTACCGGCTGTGTAAGGCACTAGATATCCTGCAGCCACAACGTCAGAAGCGCTTCAAGCATCCCCGGAAGCTGCCAGAGAACCGAGTCATCACCGGATGTAACCAGCTCTGGCAGATGGACATTAAATATGGTTACGTCGCGGGTCGCGACAGGCATTTTTTCGTCCTTAGCATTATCGATGTATTCACCCGTGTCATCGTCGGCTACTACAGAGGATCGTCGTGTGAGGCGAAGCATGTCTGTCAGACGCTTTGGAGAGCGATGGACTCTCACTGTACGAATCACAGCGAACGCCCAGTGATACGAACCGACAATGGACCACAGTTCGTGAGCCACCTTTTTGGAGATATGTGCGAAGGTTGGGAGATTACACACGAACGGATTCCGCCTCGAACGCCGGATCTCAATGCTTTTATTGAATCGTTCCACAGCAACATGGAGAGAGATCTATTTGGCAAGGAAGAATTCGCAACGTTTGAAGACGCCTATGAAGCCGTAGACGGGTACATGGACTTCTACAACAACCGCAGAATGCATACCAGTCTTCGCAGAATGCCACCGGCCAAATTTTCAGAGTGGGTCATGAGCCTAGAAGACCGATCCGCCTTCTTCTGGCCGAGGAAAAAGGCGAAATAAAGAGTAAGTCTACGACAAGAGTCGATTTTAAATAGGAGACTCCGGAATTAGGGGGTCGCACCGAAAGTGCCTTTGATTCCGGCGAAAGTGGGCCGGA
This sequence comes from Paenibacillus sp. fava2, assembly GCF_058313675.1. NCBI lineage: Bacteria > Bacillati > Bacillota > Bacilli > Caryophanales > Paenibacillaceae > Paenibacillus > Paenibacillus sp. fava2. The sequence goes on from NZ_CM177755.1 coordinate 2,641,995, forward strand.
TGGCGAAATGAGAGTCAAAAGTGCCTCTCATTCCGGCGAAAACGGTCCGGATGGCGAAATGAGAGTCAAAAGTGCCTCTCATTCCGGCTGCCCCTCCCCGCCGCTAAGCCGTAAAAATTCCCGCGCTGTCCTTACGGCGCCGTTCCTCAATGACCTCCTCATAATCCCTGATGAGCCGGTCAAAAATCTCATCCCACGAGCGGCTGAGCGCCAGCCGCCGGCCTTCGCGGCCCATCGCCAGGCGCAGCTCCGGCTGCTCTGCCAGCCGGCAGATGGCTTCGGCCATCGCCCCAGGCTGCTGCGGGCTAAGCAGGAGGCCGCTCCGGCCGGAGGCGACCAGCTCGCTTGGGCCGCCTGCGTCAGCAGCGATCACCGGCAGGCCGGAGGCCATGGCCTCCAGCACGACATTGCCGAAGGTTTCCGTACTCGACGGAAACACGAACAGGTCGCCGGAGGCATACAGCTCTGCCAGCTCCCCGCCATGCCGGCTGCCGGCGAAGCTGACATTGCGGGGAGCGTCAGCCCGCAGCTCCGGCAGCAGCGGACCATCGCCCACGACGAGCAGATGAACGGCGGCGGCAACAGATTCCGGCAGCTGGCGCATGGCCGCCATGAGCGTGGGCAGATCTTTTTCCGGAGCCACCCGTCCTACATAGAGCAGCAGCAGCGGAGCTTCAATCCCGTAACGTTCCCGCACCTCAGCTGAACGTTTTGCCGGATCGTACAGCACGCAGTCGACTCCTCTCGACCATTGCCGCATGCCGGACAAGCCGTGTGCCCGCAGGACACCTGCTGTCTCCTGGGAGGGGACAAGCACAGCATCGCAGGTACGGTGGAACCATTTCATGTATTTCCAGTACAGCGGAATCAGCTTGCGCATCCGGTAATAGTGCAAATAACGGTCGAAATGGGTGTGGTAGGAGGCGATATGCGGGAGGTTATGCTTTTGGGCATAGCGCAGTCCGCTTAGGCCGAGGTTGAAAGGGGTAGCCATATGCAGGAGATCGGGGCGGAAGGAGCGCAGCTCATTTTGAATGGAGGATAGACCAGGCAGGGCCAGCCGGCATTCCGGATACAGGAAGAAGGGGATACTGGAGATTTTACGCACCGGATCATCGCATTCTTCCTCTGAGGCCGATGTCGGGGTGAACAACAAATGTTCGATTCCGCGGCGGTGCAGATGGCCGGTCAGCCGGTGAAGCGTACGGGCGACGCCGTTGGTCTGCGGAAGATAAGTGTCTGTAAACAGGGCAAGACGCATAATATCCCCTCCAGAGCTCTGATTACCCTGATCATAACAGGTGAATATTTGAGCGGAGTCAGCGGAATGTTAAGGCTTTTTGCGGGATCTGCCGGCATGTTCCTTCACTTTACGCTCCGTTGATACAAATCAGCATAACCGCAAACACTCGTCCACTATAGTTATTTAAAAAATAAACTATAGGAGTGACATCGACTTGAAAAGATCAGGCACAACCTTACTCTCTCTGCTGCTTGCGGCTGAAATTGCACTTGTTCCCGCCTGGGGCACAGCTCCGGCAGCGGCGGCTGCGGGACAGCTGACGGGCACTCCGTATAATGCTGACGGCACTTATAATGTAAATGTTCCTCATATTATTGTGAATCAGGTTTATGGCGGAGGGGATGCAGATACTACCGGCGGCTATTTTTCAAACGGCTATATTGAGCTGTATAATCCTTTGGACACAGATGTTGACCTGAACGGCTGGTCGCTGCAATACTCCGATCCGGCAATGAACGGGGCATGGAGCAGGCTGGAGCTAAGCGGCACTATCAAGGCACATTCCTCCTACCTCATTACCGACAGCAAAAATAACCCCGCCTTCCAGAGCGACATCAGCGCCAAAGGAGACCAGGCATGGGGCGGGCTTCTTTTCAATAATAAAGGCATGAAGGTTGTGCTGCTGAGTAATACGGAACTGCTGAGTGCAGCTAATCCGTTCGGTAGCAAAACAGCGGCTTATGTGGACATGATCGGCACAGCGGGAAATGACAAAGGCTCCGTCATCGACGGCTACGAAGGAGATTATCCGACCGGTAAGGAGGAGGGAACCTCCAAGCAAAAGTCCGTGCGCCGTGCAGACTTTACCGATACGGACAACAATAAAAGCGATCTGAAGCAGATCAGCTTCGACAATCTGGATGCGGCAGGCATGAGTCTGATGAAGCCGCATAGCAGCGCGGACGGGGCGTGGGGAATCAAAGCACCGGCCCTCGGCGTAGCAACTGCCGAACTGCCAGCGGCGGCCGCAGGCTCACCATATACAGTTGCTTTGTCGGTGTACGGCGGTATACAGCCTTATTCCTTTACTGCAGCTGGTCTGCCGGAAGGTCTCAAGCTTGATGCAGCAACCGGTACGATCAGCGGGATTCCGCTGGCGGCAGGTACATCAACTGTGAGCTATACCGTCTATGACAGCTCGGCAACGCCTGCCAAAATTACAGGAAGCCTTAAGCTGGAAGTGGGCAAGCCTGCAGCTGAGCCCAAACCGGATTTGATCAGCATTACCAAAATCGGAGGCTATTCTGTAGGTACGACGAATAAAGACGGCGGTGTAGCCGAGATTGTCAGATATAACCGTGATAACGGTAAGTTTTATCTGGTTAACGGGTCGACGCAGCCTGCGACTGTAGATGTTGTTAACCTCAAAGATGGCGCTCATCCGGAAAAAGAGACAAGCATCAACGTTGAAGCTTTGTCCGAGACAGATGGCTTCGTGTACGGTGATTTGACCAGTGTGGACATTAATACGGCAACCAAGCGGATTGCTGTAGCGGTGCAGGAAGCCGATGCCATGAAGAACGGCAAGGTGCTTGTGCTCGATTATGACGGCAAGCTGCTGGAAACCTATGAAGCCGGGGTTCAGCCGGACATGGTCAAATATACGGCGGACGGCCGGTTTATCCTGACTGCTGATGAAGCAGAGCCGCGTACGCTGGACGGTGATCCTGAAGGCAGCGTGACCATTATCGACACCGTGACCAAAGCGGTAAACCGGGTTAAATTCGATAACCCTGCGGTCATTGATGACCTGGTGCACATCCGCGGAGCGGTTGACCCGGAGACAAAGCTGATCACTGGTGAAGGCGCCAAAGAAGATGCTGTACGTGATCTGGAACCGGAATTTATTGAGCTGTCCGAAGACCAGAAAACGGCCTATGTCAGCCTTCAGGAGAACAATGCTATAGCTGCTGTAGATATTGCATCCGGCAAGCTGCTGTCGGTTAAGGGTCTGGGAGTGAAGAACCTGAATGCTCCCGGCAATGCGCTCGACCTGGTGAATGACGGCAAGATCCAGCTGGAGAATGTACCGTTCTACGGGGTGTATATGCCGGATGGAATCAGCCAGTACACGGTAAACGGTAAAACATACCTGTTCACGGCCAACGAAGGCGATGCAACGGAATGGGACAGCAAGGAGAATGCCAGTACCATCGGTAAAATGAAAGGCTCACTCGATCCGGAATCGGATGCCGCAAAGTTCCTGGCCGGAACAACAAAGTATGACGGTGTTGAAGTGATGTCGGATATGGGGCATGACGGCATTTATCTGTACGGAGGCCGTTCCTTCTCCATCTGGGATGCTGCAGACATGAAGCAGGTGTATGACAGCGGCAGCGATTTTGAGCAGATTACGGCGGAAAGGCTGCCAGCTTACTTCAATGCCAGCAACAGCAATACTACCCTGGACAGCCGCAGCAGCAAAAAAGGGCCTGAGCCGGAATATGTAAAAATCGGCAAGGTGGGTAAGAAGGCGCTGGCGTTCATCGGGCTGGAGCGGATCGGCGGTCTGATGACCTATGATGTGACTAGTCCCGAGCAGCCGGAGTTTGTGAACTATATGAATACACGCGAGTTTACTCCGAAGAACAACCTGGAGACAGACACCGGACCGGAAGGAATCGAGTTCATTGCGGCAGCAGACAGCCCGACCGGACTGCCCTTAGTGCTGGTCGCCAATGAAGTCGGCGGAACCGTTGCAATCTACCAGCTCAATGTGACCAAGGTAACCCTGGATCAGACTGCGTTGTCCTTGCAGGCCGGCGGCAGTGCAACTGTGCTTACTGCAGCAGTGCAGCCTGCGGGTGAAGGTGCGCAAGGGCTGAACTGGAGCTCCTCCAATACAGCTGTAGCTTCAGTAGACCAGTCAGGCAAGGTCACGCCGGTGACAGCGGGAACAGCCGTAATCTCTGTATATAGCGCAGACGGCTATGGTCTGGCTGAAGCTAAGGTGACTGTTAAGGCTGCAGACCCCGTAATCAGCCAGCCGGGTTCAAGCCCTTCGGGCGGATCAACAGCAGTGGTGACCATACCGGCTGCAGGAGTGAGTACTTCTGACGGTAAGGCAATTCTGGAAATCAAAGCAGCAGCAGATGCAGCGGGCAGTCCATCGTATCCGGTCAGCGCGGCAGAAGTGACAGCAGCCCTTGAGGCACTGAAGAGCTCATCGGCGGACGAACTTGTATTCCGCACGGCTGCAGGAAATACTGCTGGGTCGGCTACACTTAATGTTCCTGCGGCAGCCTGGACCGAGATTGCCGGCAGCACAGCGCAGACAGTAACCTTTGCAAGCGGAAGCGGCACGATTTCCCTGGACCGGGCCGCTGTCACGGCTATTCAAACTGCCGCTGCAGGTGAAGCGGTCAGCCTGACGATTGCTTCTGCAAATCTCACAACCGGCTCAAGCCTGATCGGAAGCCGGCCGGTAGTGAGCCTTGAAGTCAAGACCGGCAGCCGGAGCGTTTCCAGCTTTGGCACAGGCGGAGCGGTGGTAAGTGTTCCGTATACTCTTGCTGCGGGAGAAGACGCCGCTGCAGTGGTTGCTTATTATGTGTCCGCAGCGGGTGAGCTGACGGTGCTGCCGGCCAGCAGCTATAATGCGGGAACCGGCGAGCTGACCTTCCAGACATCGCACTTCTCAGTATATGCTGTCGGTTATAACAAACCGGCTTTTAGTGATACAGCGTCCAGCTATGCGCAGGATTCCATTACCTATCTGGCAGCACGCGGCATCATTTCTGGGATCGCGGCAGAGCAGTTTGGCCTGAAAAGCAAGCTGAGCCGCGGGGACGCAGCGCTGCTGCTGGCCCGTCTGGCCGGTGCTGAGCTTGGCAATACTGCCTCCGGGAGCTTTAATGATGTGCAGGCGGATGATTATTTCGCTGCTGCGGTCAGCTGGGCCAGCGCTAACGGAATCGTGAACGGTACTGGCGAGGGCAAATTTGCGCCGGAAGCCAATGTTTCGCGGGAACAGCTGGCTGTGATGATTGTCCGTCTGGCTGAAGCGATGAACTGGAGCCTGCCGGTGAACGGCGGTGCAGCTGCAGGCTTCGCTGATCAGGCGTCGATCAGCAGCTACGCACAGGAAGCTGCAAAAGCAGTCGAGCAGGCAGGCATCCTGTCCGGCCAGGCAGCGGCGGACGGCAAGGTTAACTTTGCCCCGCAGGCACCGGCAACCCGTGAAGAAACAGCACAGCTGCTGGCAAAACTGCTGAAGGCTGTGCAGTAACAGTACCAATTAGTATGAAGCATTCCGCGCCGCAAATAGCCCCCGATAGCGGCTGGACATTTATTGCGGCTCGGGTATTTTAAATTTTATTGTTTTGCAAAACGACATGCTATAATAGAGCGTAGCACCCCCAAATCCATGTATGAGGTGATCAGCGAATGGGATTTCAGGCAGGCCAGCTGTTTATTAATTTGCCCGTTGCCAATCTGCAGAAGTCGGTTGATTTTTTTACGGCAATAGGGTTTGAGTTTAATCCGCAATTTACGGATGAGAACGCAACCTGTATGATCATTAACGAAAATACGTATGCGATGCTGCTGACACGGGAGTATTTCGGCACGTTTACGGACAAGACAATCATTGACTCTGCGGCCCATACAGAGGTCATTACCTGCTTCTCCGCAGCCAGCAGGGAACAGGTGGACGAGCTGGTGCAGAAGGCGCTGGATGCCGGCGGCAAGCCGTTCAATGCTCCGGTTGATCACGGCTTCATGTATAATTGGAGCTTCCAGGACCTGGACGGGCATCTGTGGGAAGTTGTGTATATGGATGCAAGTGCTGCTCAGTAAAAGGTTAAATAATAGTGAAGTGTCAAGGCAGGTGCCCTCGCGGTGCTTGCCTTTTTGTGTTCCTGCATACCCCGGTGTTTACAGTATTGCAACAGATTCTTTACACTCCATATACATAACCCCGCAGACCCGTTAATATCCAGCTTCTACAATGAGTTCGTGGCAAAAATTACATACATACATACGAAAAGACCAAAGGTTTAATAGAAGGGATGATTGGTTTGAAAAGAAGTGTGCTGCACTTATCCATGAAATGGAAGCTGATTCTTAGTTTTACTGCGATTTCGCTGATCTTTTTAGGGGTTGCGCTGCTTCAGGGACAGAAGATCAGCCAGGTGGAGCTCTCAATGGAACGCCAGAAGACGGAGATGGAAAAAAGAATCACCGTTTCGACCATCACCCAGCTGCTGCAGGAGCTGAACAGCCTGGAGACCTCACTTGCCGAATCCAGTGACCTGGAGCTGGCAGCGCCGTTTTTGGACAAGCAGCAGCAGCTGGACGAAGCTGTGGCCAAGGTTGATTTTGATAAAGAAACAGCCGCGTGGAAGGATCTGCAGCTGCTGAAGTCCGCAATCAATATGTATACCGGACATGTTGGGAAGCTGATAGAAACGCTGGAGGATCCAAGCCTTGACCCGCTTACGGTGCTTGAGGAGATTGACGGTCTGCATACAAATGCGCTGGCCGTTCATCAGCAGCTGCTCAATATTAACACCACGCTCTACAAGGCAGCAGCGGATAATGCCGACCAGGCACAGGCGAATTCCTTCAGATTGCTGGAGCACACCGTTTCGATTGTTTATTATGCCGCTGGTGCAGTAGTCCTGTTCATGCTTGTACTTGCTGTACTGCTGACACGCTCGTTCCTTGCTCCGGTAGGCAGGCTTCAGCATGCGCTGCGCAATATTGCCGAAGGGGATCTCCGGCAGCAGATCAATTCTCCGTATAATGATGAGCTGGGAAGGCTGAGCTTCCATTTTGACCATATGGTGAGCAGAGTGCGTGATATGCTGCGGCAGACGGTTCAGGTTGCTTCCACCCTGGCGGATTATTCACGGTCCTTTCAGGAATCCTCAACGGTTACCGCGAATACCAACCAGGAGATTGTCAGAACCATTCAGGAGATTTCGGTAGGTGCTGACCAGCAGGCTATACAGTCCGAACAGAGTGCACTGCTGCTGCGGGAGCTTGAGCGGGAAGTGGCTGAGATCACCGACTATACCGATAAAATGCTGGCGACCAGCGGCAGTGCTGATCATAACGCGCGCAAAGGCTCCGAGACGGTCGGAGAGCTGCAGCGGCTTTCACAGCGCTCGCGCTCTTCCATCGGCAGAGTGTATGAAGCACTGGAGAAGCTGGTAGAGCAGTCGGGGGATATTTCACGGATTACTAACTCCATTACAGAAATCTCCAAGCAGACGAACATTCTCTCGCTGAATGCGGCGATTGAGGCTGCGCGGGCCGGAGCTGCAGGCAAAGGCTTCGCTGTCATTGCTGATGAAGTCCGCCACCTGTCGGTGCAGACTAGCGATTCCTCGATTCTGATCAGCCGGATTATCGGTGAGCTGCAGGAGAGCATGGCCGGATTTCAGGAGTATATGCTGGATACGAAAAAAAGCCTGGAGGAGCAGGATTCCCAGGTTGCGGAAACGCTGGCTTCTTTCCAGGCCATTGACGGCTCGATTGCCGGAATCAGCCGGCAGATTACTCTGATTCACGGAAAAGTGGAGGAGACGCGGCGGATCAATTCCCGGCTCGGTGAATCCATCCATTCCGTAGCCTCCGTCGCCGAGCAGACAGCGGCAGGGGTTCAGGAGGTGAATGCATCGAGCACCCAGCAGGATCAGGCCATTCACGATATTGCCCGGCAGGCGCTGGAAATCAGCGAGATTTCACAGCGGCTGTTCCGCGAGATCAATGTATTCAAGATCGGTCGGGAGGAGGACAACAAGCCTCACAGCGGTCAGCTGCTGATTATTGAGGAAGCCCGCAGCAGCAAGAACAACGCAGACGAAGCTCCGTTACTGGCGATCGCGGAGTGACGCGTGCAGCGAAGCCGCCAGCTCAGGCAGCCAGCCGGTAAGCGGCAGGAAGACGAAGCCCGCAGTGCGGGCTTTTGCTGTATCCATATGCCAGGACTCCGTAATGCCAAACGGGGACATGTCATTTTCTTCAGTCTGGCTTGGTGTTATTGCCTGTACCCCTGTAACGGCTTCAATCAGCGAGATGATCTCCTGAATAGTCATCGCCCCGTCCGAGCAGGCGTTTACTGGCCCGGTCAGCGGGGAGAAGCCGAGCCAATACAGGAAGTCTGCAGCCTCATCGGACCGGATAAAAGAGATCAGGGCTTCAGGATTCGGTATGCCGACAGGCTTTCCGTCCATGATGTGTTCAATATGGAAATGCAGTCTGCGTGTGTAATCATCCGTTCCGAGCACAATCGGAAAGCGGACGGCTGCCGCAGGAAAGGCTGTCTGGTTCAGCAGAATGGCTTCGGCCAGCCGTTTGCCCTCCTGGTAGCTGAAGTTTTCCTTGGGCCCAAGACGGACAGGATAATGTTCCGGGTCGAAATCGGCTTCACGCAGCATTTGCTTGCTTGGATCATATACGGACAGGCTGGAGGTCAGAATATACCGGTCTGCCGTATCTGCGAAAATCCGGGCTGCAGCCGCCGCATCGTCCGGCGAGTAACAGATGTTGTCGTAGACAACATCGTAGTGCCGGCCGCGAACGGCCGCAGCCAGCGCCTGTGCGTCAGAGCGGTCGGCGGTCAACCGGATCACCCGCTCACCAAAGTGATCCGCTGTCTGTCCTCTGGTTAAAATCGTCACCTGTGTATGTTCATCCTCCAGCAGCCGCTGTACCAGCCGTTTGCCGAAAAACCTCGTTCCTCCGAGTACTAATATGCTCCTCATCATTTCCCTCCCTGGTTGAATCGAATTTCCCTGCAGATTCATTGAGTCTACTGGCCAGTTTATTGGGCCTCGATCTATTAAGCCGCCATCATCAGCACGCCGCCGTACATACCAGCACGGTCAGCAGTACGGACTGAACTGTGCCGGGACCGGACTGTGCTGATGCCGGCTGCCATTGTAATCCCGGCAGCATTCTCCCGGCGCAGCAGCTCCAGCATTACGGGAAGCTGGCCCTGCTCGTAGGCTTCGGCCAGCGCGCTCAGCATCCGCCGGAAATCGCCGTCTTCGGGCCGGGCCGGCCCATCTGCTGCCAGCTCCATGCGCACTGCTGCGAGAGCCTGGCGGGCCCGGTACAGTGCGGCTTTGACCGCTCCTTCCGTGGTAACCAGCTGCTCAGCCGTTTCCTGTGCCGGGTAGCCAAACACATCCCGCATCAGAAATACGGATAGCTGGAGCGGCGGCAAATATTTCATCAAGGCGTGGAAGGCCGTTTCCAGTTCCGTCAGGCTAAGGGGCTCCTGCTCCGCGGCAGCATCTGCCGGCTGAATTCCCCGCTCTGTAGCACGGTTAAGCGCAGCTTTGCGCCGCAGGCTGTCAATCCATGTATGTTTGGCAATCCGCAGCAGCAATGCTTGGCGGTTGGGGCTGGCCGACCAGCCGCTGTAGCTCAGCGCCTTGGTCCAGGTGTCCTGTGCCAGATCCTCAGCCTCGTGTACGGAGCGGGTGAGCGCCAGGCAATAGCGGTTCAAGGCTGTATCAAGCGGCTGCAGGCGTTCTTCAGCTGCGGCATCCGTTAGATCATGTTCATCAAGGATTAACATGCGAATTCATCTCCTTTTCGGCAATCCTTACCCTTGTGTTTAGTTCCCTCTATTATATAAGCGAATATCTCCAGATAAAAGGTACGCAGCCGGCATGGTTTTTTTGCGGGAAAATACTCTGCCTGTTTCCCGTATCCTTTTCCGGTACTCATTCGATTACAGGGTATTACTCAATGCAAATTTCAAGGAGGTATGATGGATGAATGTTATTCCTTATGTGGTTGAGCAGACGGGCAGAGGCGAGCGTTCCTATGATATTTATTCGCGTCTGCTGAAGGACCGGATCGTATTTGTCGGTGCGGCCATAGATGATCAGCTGGCTAACAGCATCATTGCCCAGCTGCTGTATCTGGCTGCAGAGGACCCGGAGAAGGATATCCAGATGTTCATTAACAGTCCAGGCGGTTCGACTACCGCCGGGTTCGGTATTTATGATACGATGCAGGTAATCAAACCGCAGGTCAGTACGATCTGCACGGGGTTTGCGGCTTCCTTCGGCTCCTTGCTGCTCCTGGCCGGAGCTCCCGGCAAAAGATTCGCGCTGCCAAACAGCGAGATCATGATCCATCAGCCGCATGGCGGTGCGCAGGGGCAGGCCAGCGACATTGCCATCAGCGCCAGACGGATTCTGAGAATCAGGGAGAAGATCGTCAAGATTACTGCAGAGCGGACCGGCCAGCCGGCAGAGCGGGTCGAGCGGGATATGGACCGTGATTTTTTCATGACGGCGGAGGAAGCGCTCCAGTACGGCATTATCGACAAAGTGATTTCAAGTTTATAACCAAAGGAGCTGACGTACATGCTGAAGGAATTGCTGGGACAGAAGGTGGCGGTACATTTTCTGGACGGAACAAGTGTGAGGGAGGGTGTGCTGGAAGAGCTTGACGAACGTTTTGTAAAATACCGGACGGAGTATCAGCTGCTCTATATTCCTGTCACTTCCATCCGCGCAGTTGCGCTTGAAACCAAGGAACGGGAACGGCCGCGGGTCGGATTCGGGCAATAGGCAATCCGTGTAACCGGCACCATCGGAACCGGAGAAGGACATAGTAACCCAAAGACTATTCTTATGCCTTAAGGGCGCAAGGATAGTCTTCTTTTTGTGCAGACAGGATTCCATTGATAATCATTATCAATTATACTTAGAGGAATGAAAAGTTATTGATGGTGGTGAGCAGTCGATGCTACAAGAGAAGATGATGATTGAGCAGGCGGGTCAGCCGATGGACTGGGACGGGCTGGGCTTCCGGCTGTTGTCGGTTCAAGTGCTGAAGGGGAGCGACGAGGTACATCTGCCCCAGCAGCTTGTCTTATCCTATGCACTGATTGTAGTAACCGGCGGTACGGTTCAGCTTCTGGCGGACACCGGGCTGCTGGAGCTAACAGCAGGCTCGGTCAGTCTTTGTCTGCCAGGGCAGACCTTCGGAGCTGTGGAGCAGTCAGGGAGCCTGGAGATGTATGTGTTTTGCTTTAACGTTTATCAGTACGGTGCAGCGGACGAGGAAAGCCGTCTTCTCAAGGATGCGCAGCTGCTTCCGAAGACCGGCCTGCTGGCACAGATCCCGATGCCGAATATATTGACGGTATGCAGTGAGCTGGCGCAGAAGGAGGAAATGGAGCTGCACAAGGTCAGCTTCCGGGCACAGATTGCTTTTCAGGAGCTGCTCTACAGTGTCCGGGTAAGCAGCCGTCAGCGTCCCAAGGATACGAATTATGCGCTGGAGCAGGCAAAGAAGTACATAGAAGAGCATTTCACCCGGGATTTGACCTCGCAGTCACTGGCCCAGGCTGCCGAATTCAGCCCCAAATATTTTAACGATCTGTTCAAAAAGAAATACGGCAAAAGCGCCCTGGATTATGCCACCGAGCTGAGGCTCCAGCAGGCCAAACGCCTGATGGCGGAGAGCGGCGCCAAGCTGCGGGAAATCGCCCATCAGGTCGGGTACGCTGACGAATTCTACTTCAGCCGCAAATTCAAAAAGATGATCGGAGTGCCACCGGCAGTCTACATGAAGAGCCGCCGCCGCAAGCTGGTAGCCTACTCCTCCTCATTGCTGGGGCAGCTGCTTCCATTGAATCTGATGCCGTATGCGGCGGCACTCCATCCCAAGTGGACGGAGTACTATTACCGGAACTACCGCAATGAAATTCCCGTCCATATCAGCGCTTACCGCAGCAACCAGGACTGGCAGGCCAATCTGGAGGTGCTGCGGCAGGTTTCTGCCGATCTCATTCTGGCTGAGGAATCGCTGCAGGCGGAGGAGAAGGCGGCCCTTGAGCAGCTTGCACCAGTCCATTATCTGTCCTCCGAGCCGGCGGACTGGCGCAGCCCCTTTCTGGAGCTGGCTGAGCTGCTGGGGGAATCCTGGCAGGCAGAGCAATGGCTGGCCGCCTTCGACTGGGAGGCGGGGCAGGTCAGGGAACAGCTGCATGCGCAGATCGGCAGTGAATCGGTGGTGGTTATCCGGATGCTGCATAATAAGCTGTACCTGCATTGCAGCCGCAGCATGGCCAGCATGATCTACCAGGAGCTGCAGCTGCAGCCTGCTTATGACGCCGAAGGCGGAATCTATAATATTCCGGTGACTCCGCAGGAGATTGCAGCGGTCGGTGCCGACCATCTGCTGATGCTGATCCGACGGGAGAGCGACACGCTGAATGAATGGAACCGGCTGCAAAATGATCCGCAGTGGCTGAAGATCGCGGCTGTGCAGCGGCACAGGGTGCATTTTCTGGCCTCCGATCCCTGGCGGGAACAGTCTGCTTATGCCCAGCTGCGGATGATCAGGGAAACCAGACAGCTGTTCCTCGGCCAATCGTCCATACATGTTCCGTAATTTGTCCATGGAGCACCGCCCGGCGTCCCGCTATAATCGGTAATGATAATCATTATCATAATTGAGACTGTTAAAAGAGTGGGATGAGATGAAACGAGCGGCCGGATTGAAAGCAGCCTCCCTGCTGGTGCTGGGAGTTGTCCTGATTGTTATTGTCAGTGTGTTATCAGTGCTTTACGGTTCCAAAGATATAAGCTACATAACGGTATGGAATGCGCTGATGCATTTCGACCCGGATAATATTGACCACCAAATTATACTTACTTCACGAATCCCCAGAGTTGCCGGAGCACTGCTGATCGGCGCCTTCCTGGCTGTATCAGGTGCGCTCATGCAGGGGATGACCCGGAATTATCTGGCCTCACCTGCTATTATGGGTGTCAGCGACGGATCCGTGTTCGCGATTACCCTGTGTATGGTATTTCTGCCAGGTACATCGTCTATGACGATGATTCTGTATTCCCTGGCCGGCTCCGCACTGGGTGCTGCGCTTGTGTTCGGAATTTCCAGGCTGGTACCCGGCGGTGCTTCTCCGCTGACTATGGCCGTACTCGGCACAATCATAGGTACCTTTCTTGGCGGAGTGTCCCAGGCGTTGTCGGTTTACTTTCAGGTATCGCAGGATATTAGCTTCTGGTATAACGCCAGGCTGCATATGATGGACCCGGCGGTGATCAAGCTCGCCATTCCGTTTGCGGTTGTCGGCCTGACGCTGGGCATGCTCATGTCCCGGCCGGTTACCATGCTGTCGCTTGGTGAAGAAACGGCTGCAGGGCTTGGTCTCAAGGTGACTGCCGTTAAGGGGCTTACGATGCTGAGTGTTGTGCTTCTGACAGGCATCTCGGTAGCTATCGCCGGCAAAATCGCCTTCGTCGGCCTGATTATCCCGCATATCACGCGGCTGTTAATCGGGCAGGATTACCGCAAAATCGTTCCGTTTGCCGCGTTTTTCGGGGCACTGTTCCTGGCGGCATGCGACCTGATCAGCCGGTTTATCAATTATCCGTTCGAAACGCCTGTCGGCGTGGTCACAGCATTGTTCGGGGTACCGTTCTTCCTGTATCTTGTGAAGACGAGAGGAGGCAGCCAGGCATGAACAAGCCTTCTCTTGCACCGAAGTCCAAGCAGCGGAGATTCTGGTCGCTGTTCCTTGCGCTCAGCCTGCTGACGCTGGCCGGAATCTATGTCAGTCTGACCAACGGGACGTTTGATCTTACCGTTAAAGATGTGTTCCGCACACTGCTGCGGATTAATCCTGTAGAGGATTATGATCTTGTAATCTTTGAATTCCGCCTGCCGCGCATCGTGCTCGGTGCGCTCATCGGCTTCGGGCTCGGCATCGCCGGTGCCGTCCTTCAGGGAATCTCCCGCAATACGCTGGCTGATCCGGGTATCCTGGGTATCCATGCCGCCGCCGGAGCATTTGTGGTATTGTTTATGTTCTTCACTGCAGGCACTATGCAGGCTCCGGCTTGGCTGTCGGTCATGTCCATGCCGATGTTCGGCTTCATTGGCGGACTGGTCGCGGTCGTGCTGCTGTTCCTGTTCGCGAGGCAGCACGGCGAGTTCCATCCGCAGCAGCTGATTCTGGTCGGGATTGCACTGGCCTCAGGCTTCGGGGCGGTTACCCTGTACATCTCGCTCAAGATGGACCCGCAAAACTTCGAGATGGCCACCGTATGGCTGGCCGGTAGCATCAATAATGCGAGCTGGCGGCAGATTTTATCCACGCTGCCATGGCTGATCATCCTGACGCCGGTCATCTGGCGGAGGGGGAAAGTACTTGACCTGATGCAGCTTCACGAAGTCAGTGTTAAGGGTTTGGGCGTTGCAGCCGGCCGTGAAAGACAGATCCTGCTGCTCTGCTGCGTCGGGCTGGTCAGTGCCTGTGTCTCTGTATCAGGCAGCATCGGCTTTGTCGGGCTGATTGCCCCGCATATCGCAAGGCGCCTGATCGGTAATACTTACCGGTACATTGTTCCGCTATGCGGCATGATCGGCATGCTGATGGTGGTGCTGGCCGATTTTATCGGCAAAACCGTATTTGCACCGGCGCAGCTGCCGGTTGGCATCGTTATCTCCATCATAGGCGTACCTTATTTCATCCTGCTGCTGTTCAAGGCACGTGTGAAATAAGATCGCGGGCAGAGCCCAGGACGCGGAGCTTCAGCGCGCCTGGGCTCTTTTTTTTCAAATATAGCAGCAGGAGTTAAGAAGGTATTGGATTCCCGCTGTTACACATACTACTAATGGAGAATCATGCAGATAACGGCGAAAAGGCGCGAAGGGCGGCAATGGAAGCAGTTAGCAGACAAGCCAAAACGGGTAAGGTTAATTGATGCGCCCAAATCCGGAGGTGAGCCTGTTGTTTGGTTGTAAAATAAATTCGTATGAAGAAAGGCGCTGCTGTGATACAATAGCCTAGTTGTCCTTCTTGCCGGATATGATGTTCGGAGGAGCTGCTTCTTCTGACAGGATATGTTTATAAATCTTAGGAAAATGAAGCATAAGCGTGTATTTACATGCGTTCAGGAGTATTAACAGGATAATCGCAAGATTTTACAGACTACGCATCAATTTTTGTCGTTTTTTATTGATTTATTGCTGTGCTTTATGTATAATCAGCCTTGTTGATTTTTCATAGGATGTAGCCTGCCCAAGCTTGATGAAACGAAACGACTGACAACGAAACGAATCCAGAGCAGCAAGGCTAATAACTAATAACTTAAGCAAATTTAGGGGGTTATTAATTGTGGGAAAAGCGTTAATTATTGGCGCTGGCGGTGTAGCAAGCGTTGTTGTTCATAAATGCTGCCAGAACCCGGATGTATTCGAAGAAATCTGTATTGCCAGCCGTACGGTGTCGAAATGCGATGCTCTTAAGGAGAAACTGGATGGCGGCCAGACGAAGATTTCTACGGCTCAGCTTGATGCGGACAACACGGAAGAAGTTATTGAACTGATCAAGAGCTTCCAGCCGGATGTCGTGATTAATGTGGCTCTCCCATACCAGGATCTGACGATCATGGATGCTTGCCTGGCTACCGGAGTGCATTATGTAGATACAGCTAACTACGAACCGCAGGATACCGCGAAATTTGAGTATTCCTGGCAGTGGGCGTACAAGGAAAGATTTGAGAAGGCCGGAATTACGGCGCTGCTCGGCAGCGGCTTTGACCCGGGCGTTACCGGTGTGTTCACCGCTTATGCGCAAAAGCATTATTTTGATGAAATTCACACGATTGATATCGTTGATGCGAATGCCGGCGACCATGGTTACCCGTTTGCTACCAACTTCAATCCTGAAATTAATATCCGCGAAATTACCGCTAACGGACGCTACTTTGAGAACGGCGAGTGGATTGAAACAGCTCCGCTGTCCGAGAAGAAAGTCTACGATCTCCCGGAGATCGGTCCTAAGGATATTTACCTGCTGTATCATGAAGAGCTGGAATCCCTGGCCAAAAATATCAAAGGCGTGAAGAAAATCCGCTTCTGGATGACCTTCTCGCAGAACTACCTGACTCACCTGAAGGTGCTGGAGAATGTCGGCATGACTTCGATCGAGCCGATTATGTATGAAGGCAAAGAGATCATTCCTTTGCAATTCCTGAAGGCAATCCTGCCTGATCCGGCATCGCTGGGACCAAGAACCAAGGGTAAAACCAACATCGGCTGCATCATTCAAGGCACTAAAGACGGCCAGCCAAAAACCTATTATGTCTACAATGTCTGCGATCATGAAGAATGCTACAGAGAAGTGGGCTCCCAGGCCATTTCCTACACAACCGGCGTTCCTGCCATGATCGGCGCTATGATGATCATCAAGGGCATCTGGAACAAACCGGGCGTACACAATATCGAAGAGTTCGATCCGGATCCGTTCATGGATGCACTTAACAAACACGGGCTGCCTTGGCAAGAAGACTTCTCGCCAACGCTGCTGGACTAGGGCGTAAGGCAATGAAAGAAATCGATATCGACATCAGCTCGCTGCCGTCACCTGCTTATCTTGTTGATGAGCGGCTGCTCAAGAAGAACCTGGAGACCCTGAATTACGTGCAGGAGCGCACCGGTGCCAAGATTCTTCTGGCGCAAAAAGGGTTCTCCATGCACGCGCTGTACCCGCTTGTCGGCAAGTACCTGCATGGCGTCACTTCCAGCTCCCTGTTCGAAGCCCGTCTGGGCTTCGAGGAGATGGGCAAGGAAGTGCATGTCTATGCACCTGCCTACATGGAACGTGAATTCGATGAGCTGCTTGGCTATACCGACCACATTGTGTTCAACTCGTTTGACCAGTGGAACCGGTTCAAGGACCGCGTGCAGAATGCCGGCAAGCCAATCAGCTGCGGAATCCGTGTGAATCCGGAATATTCCGAGATTGAAGTGCCGCTCTATGATCCTTGCTACAACTACTCCCGTATGGGTGTAACCCTGCCTAACTTCCGTCCGGAGGAGCTTGAAGGCATTGAAGGGCTGCACTTCCATACGATGTGTGAGCAGAACTCCGATACACTGGAGCGCACACTCAAGGTTGTGGAGGAGAAGTTCGGGCAGTATCTGCACGGTATGAAATGGCTCAACTTCGGAGGCGGCCATCATATTACCCGTGACGATTATGACCTGGAGACACTGATCAAGTGTATTCTTCATATGAAAGAGACTTACAATGTACAGATCTACCTGGAGCCGGGCGAAGCGGTAGCGCTGAACACCGGATACCTTGTAGCTACCGTGCTGGATACGATGCATAACGGCATGGATATTGCCATTCTCGACACTTCGGCTGAATGCCATATGCCGGACGTGCTCGCGATGCCTTACCGGCCGAACATTATCGGTTCAGGACAGCCTGGAGAATATCCGTACACGTACAGACTCGGCGGCATGACCTGCCTGGCAGGTGATATTATCGGGGATTATTCCTTCCCGGAACCGCTCAAATACGGCGACAAGCTGGTTTTTCTTGACATGGCGATCTATTCCATGGTCAAGAACCATATGTTCAACGGCGTGAACCTTCCGGCCATTGCTTCTTACAATGATGAAGAAGGCCTGAAGATCATCCGCGAGTTTGAATACAGCGACTTCAGCGGCCGTTTGTCTTAATTCTTTCTTATAATAGAGCGTCCTGTGGGCCGGCTGAAGCTGGCTTGCAGGGCGCTTTTTTACATTTGATCGAGATAGCTGCAGTTTGTACACTTATTATGCTCATTTTTGCTGTTAGCGCGGCTTTAGCTGCACTTCATACAACTAAAAGTGGCAATTTCGGCTCTGAGAAGCAAAATGGGGATTTTTAATTGCACAGACTGCAGTTAAAATGAAAAATCAGCTTTTATCGCGCCGAATAGTTGCAGAAAGTGCAGTTATAGCACCCCCTTGAAGCATATTTTACATAAAGGATGAAAAAAACAGCCCCGCATCACCGCCTATTAGGCGGGACACGGGACTGCTTTGAGTGGAGACACTATTGTTTAGCTGCACCATAGCTGCACCATAGCTACATCAGAGCAAAGCTGAATCATTTCATTACAATGGTAATTTCCTCCTGCTGCGGCAGCCAGTTAACCGTCGCGCCGAGCTGCTCGCTGATAAAGCGCAGCGGGAGATAGATTGTGCCGTTCACAATGAACGGCGGTGTGGCGAGGGTGACTGTTGTACCGTTGACGGTAGTCTCCCCGCTTACGGTATTTATGGCGATCGAGAGAGACGGTTTACTTGCGGCGGTACGGGTGATGGTTACTATTTTTTCAACTTTGGAAGCAGTGCCGCCGTTACTGGTGGGAGTGGTCGTATGGTTCTCTTTATAGGCAACGATGGCTCCCAGTTTATCAAATAACGACCGCAAGGGAACGAAGTTCTGGCCGCCGCGGGTAATCACACCATTCGTCAGATTGACCTGCTCTCCGTTCAGGGTAACGGCTATCGGCTTCTGCATAGGCACCGGCTGGTCAAAGTTGAAATCATAGTTGGCGTAGCCGAGCTGAGCGTTTTTGTTGACGCCCCAGCCCCAGAGGGTGCCGTCACTCTTTTGCATGATAATGTGGCGTCCGCCGTCCTGCATGGAAGTGATATTGGAAGTCAGTAATTGGAATACAGCATCTGCCGTGATGGTCTCTTCCCCGATAGAGGTCGTATACACTTTGCCGTCTGCTGTCAGGGCAACGATAGAACGTTCTATAATATAAGCCTCTGTTACATTTCTGATTCCGGTGAAGCGCAGCGGTACCGTCTGCTCATGAAAGGTGGTGCCGTCAGAGCTGCCGGTAATGGTCATTCCCCGGAACCAGAGGTTAGCGCTATTGTCGATAGCAAGTGTGCTGCGCCCGTTGTCGTGAAGAATACGGATATCCTTCAGTCCGGTTACAGGTGCCGGGTTCATCACATCGCTGCCGGCAACCGGTTTATAGATCGACTCGACGGGCCAGGTCCAAACGGTGCCGTCCCCGGCAAGCGCAAAGTTATTCTCCAGCTGGATGATGCCGCTCAGCTTCCGGACAGGCTGGAAGGATGCCAGCAGATCGGTTGAGGTCCAGACCGTCCCGTCCTGCTTCAGGAAAAGGAATCTTTTCCAGGGGCCTTGCTCATTATCCTCAAAATAACCTCCGGCGGCAGTCACTCCATCTATTCCGGCAACAGGGGAGAAGGAGAAGCGTGAAGCGCCCTCGTTCGGTAACGCTGCCTGATAGACCTCACCCTCTGCGTCTATAGCCAGATACGTTCCCTGCACCATCGAAAGACCGGTAAGATTCGTCAATTCTGCTACCGGCAGTGTTTCAATGGCTAAGGTCTTGGTGTTGGTCTGCCATTGCCAGACGGAGTGATCCTGCTTAACAGCAAGCCCTCCGCCTCCAGGCAGGCTGAAGGAGGACTTAACCTCCGCAAGTCCCGGTACACGTGTAGGCACCGAGCGGCTGTCGCCCCAGACCCAGAGGCTGCCGTCTTTTTTGATCAGGTGATCCGGACCGTATGCGGCGATATTGGTAACAGCCGCTGCAGTGTCAGCCGCTGCAGCGGCTCCTCCGTTGCCGGGTGCAGGAAATCCGGCTGCCGCAGCCAGGCTTAGCGCCAGGCCGAGCAGTTTTGTCCATTTTTTCATTAGAGATCTCCTTAGATTTGGATTCCATTAACTTACATTTAGACGCGCTTCCCCTATAAAAAGTTTCTGCAGAAAAATGTCGCTCATTGTAGGCTGACCTGTGATACAATATCCTAGTCTGTTTTTAGTTTTGTCCGTATCTGAGGAGGAAATCAGCGTTAATGAAACATGCACCTTTTATTGCAGTAGAGGGCCCGATCGGGGCCGGAAAGACTACCCTTGCTACCATGCTGGCGGCTGAGCTTGAGCTTCCGGTCATTAAAGAGATTGTTGAAGAGAATCCGTTCCTGGACAAGTTCTATCAGAATATGGATGACTGGAGCTTCCAGCTCGAAATGTTCTTCCTGTGCAACCGGTACAAGCAGCTCGAAGACACCGTGACCGAGTATATAGTGAAAGGGAAACCGGTTATCTCGGATTATCATATTTATAAAAATTTGATTTTTAGCGAACGGACGCTGAAGGGTACGAAGCGGGACAAATACCGTGAAATTTATCATGTGCTCACCGATGATCTGCCGAAGCCGGACATCATTCTATATATCAGGGCAGATCTGGATACACTGCTGGCGAGAATCGCCAAGCGCGCCCGTCCGTTTGAGGAAGAGATCTCCAAGGCCTATCTGCAGCAGCTGATCGAAGACTATGACAATGCCATGGCCCAGCTGGCCGTTCGTGAGCCGTCGACAACTATCGTTACTATTGACGGGAATAAGGTAGATTTTGTGGAGAACCAGGAGGATTACCACACCATCGCCGCACATTTAAAGGAGCTTATGCAATGAACACATACAACATTCCGGAGAACGCCATTATTACAGTAGCCGGAACGGTGGGCGTCGGGAAATCGACTCTGACCGGAGCGCTGGCGGAGCGCCTGAACTTCCAGACCTCGCTGGAGCAGGTCGACCATAACCCTTACCTCGAGAAGTTCTATCATGATTTTGAGCGGTGGAGCTTCCATCTGCAGATTTATTTTCTGGCAGAACGGTTCAAGGAGCAGAAAAAGATGTTCGAGCTGGGCGGCGGCTTTGTGCAGGACCGTTCGATTTATGAGGACACCGGGATTTTTGCCAAAATGCATGCCGATCAAGGCACCATGTCCAAGACCGACTATGACACCTATACCAGCCTGTATGAGGCTATGGTGATGACACCGTATTTCCCGCATCCTGACGTGCTGATCTATATCGAAGGCAGCCTGCCGTCGATCCTCACCCGGATCAATGAACGCGGCCGCGAGATGGAAATCCAGACCGATGTCTCCTATTGGGAGCATATGCACGGACGTTATTCCCAGTGGATCAACGAGTTCAGCGCCTGTCCGGTGCTGCGCCTGAATATCGACGACTATGATGTAAAAGACCCGGCTTCGATGTCCGCTATTCTGGAGCAGGTGGGCAAGGCGATTAACCGGAGTGCGGTGGCGAAGTAATATTTTATATAGAGGATAGAGGGGAAGCCAACCGGGAGCGGTTGGCTTTTTTTGATGGGCAGGAAAGGATACATATGATTCAATAAAAACAGACTGATAAATCACAAATTGCAAAAATCCTTCAGCTTGGGCGGTAGTTACCGTCCGGGCTTTTTAATTTGTACAGCCCTATAAAATCAGCCCGGAAATAAATAAAAAGTCGAAAAATCAAAAAAAATTTCTAGAAAAAAGAAAAAAATACGCAGATTCATGCAATTTACCCCCTATTCACCCCTTTGAAACAGTATTTTGTCGAGATTTGTTAAGAGTTTGTTTAGAGCTCCCTGCTAGAATGGATTTCAGATATGAAAAAATAGGTATTTAGAAGCTAATCATTCTTGTCCGTCGTAAGGGAGCCGAAAGGAGAGAGCGTGCAGACACAAGGTAAAAAAGACTAAACACCAACCATTCTTGTAGGACGGCGGACTTAGAGTGATGAAACAATAAGGGGGAGCATCGAATTGCTGATGAGCAGGAAAGCGAAGAAATACACCGCATTAAGTCTGACGATTATTATGCTGCTGTCTTTGATACCTGATATGTGGACAGGGCGGGTGCAGGCTGCGGCGAAGGACCTTGAAGTGGTCTTTAAGAGTGGGGCGCGCATAGGAAATCTGTCCTATTCTGCCACCAATACGTTTGTTAATTTTTACAATAACCAAGTCGAAGGCTTTGTACAAACAGAGACTGATAAGGATGCCCAATATGACTGGTCAAGCGGCGATATTTTTGCTGGTGTCCATGATGAAAAGGCAACTGTCACCTTTCAGGTTCGTGTGGCAGAAAACCCGATTCTTCGGGAGATGGCCAAAAGCGGACATGCTGAAATGCTTACTGGGTTTTCTGTTCTTAGACGCCATTCCGGTGTCTTTTGGTCCCGAGAATCTGAAATCGAAATTAGCATCGACGGCAGAATGCTGATTGATGAAGATACAGATGAGGGAAACAGTCAAAAGTATAACAAGTCTGCGTCAGCCATCATAACTCCGAATTCTGTAATTAATATTTGGATTATGGGAGAAGGCGATGACGATGGTGAGGCAGCAGGTGTACGCGGCTTTTACCTGAAGTTCCAAGATTTGCAGCGCCCGGTGCTGAAAGACTACACCTTCACCGGTAACGGTGCAACCCGTGAGAATACGACAATTAACCAGACTGAACTATATGTGAAAAAGAGCGAAAATGTAACAGTTGCTTACAATTTTACAGAGCCGGTTAAACCGACCTCACTGGTGGCAAGCAACTCTGACTTTTTCCTCCGTCATCCGTTGTTTGTGAACCCCGCGGGTACCGGGCTTCCTGGAGCAGGTCAGCAGCAGTATCTCGAGAACATCACTTACAGCTCCTCCAATCTGAGTACGCTGAATAATTCGATCGCCTTCTCCTACAGCCCGAATGAATACTCCCAGAGCGGAAACCTTCCGGTGGAGCCGAAGATTGCAGGGACAACCCCGAACAATCCTCCGATGGAGCAGACGATGCAGGAGAAATTCACGGCAGCCGGACTTGCGGATGCAGCGGGAAATATGGCAACGATCAGCTTCCCGAATAAAGGCAGTTCAGCGAGTCTGGAAAATGTACAGGACAAGACAGTTGACCCCTTCAATTATAAGAGCGGCGGTTACCGGGTCATTGTCGATGCGGTTCGGCCGAAGTACACAAAGGTTGGTAACGGCATCCAGCCGGAGATTCTGACCGGGGTAACGCTTAATGAAGGCGATATTATTAATTTTACGGTTCAAATGACCGAAGAAGCCGTTGTGAAAAAAGACTGGACCACTGAGCAGACCTTCCTTCGCTTCAATAACGGCATGAAGGCTTATTATACCGGCGGTACCAATACAAAGAACTGGACGTTCCGGATGACGGTGCCTGGCGGTACGGCGGTAGAGGCGCCGCTGCTCAAGGTCATTGCGCTTTCCAATGATGCCAAGGGCGACAATACCGACATCAATGTTATTCAGGACTACGCAGGTAACCTGCTGTTCCAGCCGGCTAACTATGACGGAGAGCATGTGGACGGGGATACGTCGCTGGTTAACTCCAAGATCGACTGGGCTAACCTGTCCATCGACAATACGTTGCCGATCATCGGCTACCGTTATGAAACCGGTGGAGGCAGCAATACGACTTATCAGAAAAAAGGCAAGGTTACCATTGATGCCAACGATCCCGCAGTGAAGGTTCCTGCCCTTGATCCGATTGCAGCAGACCGCGGCCTTGACAGACCAAGCCGGGGGATTTACCGTCCGTCGAACATGACGGGCTCGGCTTCTCCGTCGGTCGGCCTGGTGTACTACCTGTGGAGCCAGAATCCGGCAGATCCATTCGCATCTGTAGCAGATGAAAATTATGCAGCGCTCAAACGTTTCGCACTGTCAGCGAAGCAGCCTACAGAGGAGCTGTATCCGGGTAAATTCCAGGATATCAAGCTTCAGGTTGCCAATAACAAAACCAACCTGCTGGCACCTCCGGCAGAAGCTTTTACCTCCGGGAACAGCGGAGAGTGGTATCTGCACACATGGACTGCAGACATGACCTGGGATTCAGCGCGTGAGCTGAAGCAGTACGAGCTGAAGCAGCAATATGTCAGAGAGCATGATGAGCAGTACAAGGCCTGGCTTGCAGAAGCTCCGGGCACTGAAGATGAAAAAATCCTGTACGCCGATAACAAGGCACTGGTTGCTGTAGGACAATACGGCGACACAAATGTATGGAAGCTGGACTACTTCAAGAAGGACGATTCCAACTGGACTCATAACGTAGGTATCCTGAAGCTGGATAATCAGGTTCCTACCATTGCTAATGGTACTCCGAGTAACGACAACTCTAACAGCGTTGAGATTACAGCCCTTGTATCTGATCCGCACAGCGGAATCGATACCGTGAAGTACCAGTGGGTTAAAGACGGCAATCAGCCGGCGGATGTGGACTGGAAGCCGGCCAACTACAACGGCACAACAGTAACCCAGTCAACCTACGAGGATGTTTTTGAGGATGGCAGCTACTGGCTCTATCTTAAGGCGGCTGATAAAGCCGGAAATGAAATTACGGATGTGACGTATAACAAGACGGTTACTGTGAATTCACAGGACAGCATGCCTGCCGAATTTACACCACCGTCCAACCCTAACTATGTGCAAAGTCATGATGTAATGTTCAGCATTGGAGGCATTACACCGGACTTTGTCGGATATGCCATAACGGATAGCTCCAATCATCCGGCTGGTGACAGTGAATTTACGGCACTGGAACCGGTAGAAATGACGGGGAAAAAAGCGCTTCTGGAAGCAACGCCCTCACCTTCACCGTCTTCATCAGCTGAAGCGGGCAGCGGCGGAGCAGAAGCAACGCCAACACCGACACCTGCTCCAGCTGAAGGCAGCGGAGGAAGCGGATCGGAAATCACTCCGGCACCAACACCTGCAGCCGATCCGGCTGTAGAACCGGCTGTCGGCGCAGTGGCCGGACCGGCGGCAATGATGAAGCTGCTGTCCGTTGGCCTGCTGAATACAGGCAGCTTCAAGCAAGTGGCTGTCAATACACTGGAGGCTACACCTACACCAGCTCCTGAAGCTTCGGCAACGCCGGCCCCAACTGCCGCACCGGAAGTATCGCCGTCTGCGGATGCTGAGCTGACAGAAGGAACAGATCAGGCAGCCATGCTCCTGGCGGCAGAAGAAGAGGCTGAGAAGCTCACTTATCTGATTCCGGCCGATGCCACCAAGAACGGTGTGCAATATGTGCATTTAATTGTGAAGCAAGGCGACAAAGCGTATTACTACTCCAAAGCCTATTATTTTGATAATGAGCCGTCATCAGTAACCTACAGCAAGAACGGCGTTAATTATCCGCTGCCTAAGCAGTCGCTGAGTGTTACTGTTTCCGAGCTGTACAGCAAGACAGGCGCGAAAACGAAATACCAATGGGTCAAAGCGGATGCTCCTGCACCGGATGCGGTTTCCCAGGGATGGACTGACCTTCCGCTTGGCGGAGCCGTTGAAATTACCGGCAAGGATCTGAAGCCGGGTGAAGTAGCCGATTACATCCTGTATGTGTGGTCCGTTGACGGAGCAGGCAACAGTGTCGTCTCTCACACTCCTGAAAGCTTCAAGGTTTCGGCGAGCGGAGATAAGGATGCACCTCCGGCAGCTGCCGAGTCTGCACTCCTGTACCTGTCCGGTGACGAGGAAGACGGTTATACCGCCATTGTGAAGCTGAGCCTCGACACAGAGGATAAAGCAGGCTATGAATATTCCATTTCGCCGGATAACGGAGCAAGCTGGGTGAACTGGAAGCCTTACACGAACTTTGTATCGGTTAAGGTGCCTACAGGTAATCCTGCATTCCTGGAAGTCATGGTGAAATACAGAACGCCGGGCGGCAAGATCAGCGACGCTGCCAAGCTGAAAATACCGGCCCAGATGCCGGAAGATGCTCCGGTATATGCACTCGCCAGCATGAATACTACCAGCCCGGTGAATGCCACTGTCGGTGCCAATATTGAAGTGGCGGTTCCTGCAGGTGTCAAGGTTATTGTCGGCAAGGTGAATCCAACCGTACCGGTACGCACAGGCAATACCTTTAGTGTCAAAGAGAACGGCTTCTACAGCTTTGATCTGATCGACCTTAATGATGCCGAGCGTACCGACACACTGTACATCGTGGTTAAGAATGTGGATGGAACGGCGCCGATGGCAACCGTAGAATATCCGTTCACAGCACTGACGAACAGCAATGTTACGGCACAGCTGGTCGATCCGTCAGAGCCAATTATTATTACGAACAACAACGGCAAGAGCTCTTATACCTTTACGGAGAACGGCTCGTTTACCTTTGAATTCAAGGATGCCGCAGGCAACACCGGCACAGCGGTAGCCACAGTGAACAATATTGACAAAGAAGCACCTAAGGTGAAAATTGTCCGCTCTTATCAGTACGGAGTTGACGGCAGCAAGATATTCGGCACGATTAAGGACGGCAACGGCAATGTGGTGCTCTCCTCCGGAGTGACGCTGGAAGTGCAGAAGGCGGATAACTCTGCGAAGCAGATCTTTATCACCAGCCAGAACCAGACCGTATCCATGAAAGAAAACGGCGTAGCTTCCTTTACCGTAGCTGATCAGTTCGGTAATACGACTGTAATCAAAGAGACCGTAACCAATATCCTGAACACAGCGCCGGATGCGGATAAAATCACTTATACGTTCGTAGATGCTGCTGGCAAAGCAGTTCCAGACAGCAAGATCGTTACGATCGGCGGACAGGAATACGCACAAGGCAAGGTGAAAGTGACGGTTTCCGGCAAGACGACAGCACCGAATATGGTGTTCTCGGGACTGAAGCCGATTCAGTCGGGCGCAAGCTACACGAACAAAATCAGTGCGGCAGACGGTACATTCACTTACTCAAGAGAATTTGAAAGTGCGGGTTCAACGGTAATGACGATCTCCGACCTGCTCGGCAATTCGAGCAAAATTCCGGTTACGGTAAAAGGTTTGGATAACACGGCACCTGAGCTCACATTGAAAAAGAGTGCTGTCGGCATTGCCCAGAACAAGCAGAACTTTAACTTCGCCGTTGATCTCGGCGGCTACACCGTCTCCGATAACGTATCGGCGGCAGCGAATGTGAAGGTGGCTGTCACCGGTCTTGATCTGACGAAGCTTGGCCGCCAGCAGGTTACTTACACTGCAACTGACCAGGTCGGCAATAAAACCGTGGCAACGCAGGATGTTATTGTCGTGAAGGACGGCGGACTGCTTATTTTCGGAGACGATACACTGATTTCAGCTTCCTCCGGAGAATCCGCATTGTTCAGCAGCAATACTATTACCTTCAAAATCAGCGGCTACAACACAATGAAGGTTTCAGGCGCTGACAAAGTGAATGAGTGGGGTACATTCGATCTGATGTATCAGTCAGGACTCTACCGCGAAGGGCAAATGAAAACTATCGCTACCAAAATCACCTATGATCAGCTCGTGAGCGGACAGTACAAGGTTACTTTCCCGAAAGCCGGCTGGTACACAATTATCGTGAGAACGCAGGAGCGCGACCGTGAGTATGCGACCTTCTTCGTCAGCAGCACGAACTAGAAAAGAACTATGAACAGGGGGACTATAGGTGAAGCTGCTTAAAAAAACGTGTGCGGTAATGCTCTCCTTCGTGATGGTATTCCTGTCTACATCAGAGAGCCTGCATGCCCTGGCGGATGCGGCCAAGGCGACGAATACAACCACGATCGCCAATGACTTCATCAAAGTCACTGTGGATAACGCTACGGGCCGTTACGGTGTCCGTACAGTGGATGGCCAGCCAATACGCAAGAAGGATCAGAATACGAGCCTGCTGTTCCAGGGAGATGATCCGGAAACGTCGTTTACGACGTTCCGGATTGACGGAACAGATTATATCTACGGCAACAAATACAAGTTCGACAGCAAGTTTTATTCCGAAACCACAGCACCGAAGATTGTGGAGAACTCTAACGGAACCAAGCAGCTCGAAATGCTGTGGAAAATCAAAGGCGTAGAGATCAAGCAGATCCTGATGCTCTACACCGACAGCAAGGATATGGTGAATTCCGGTAATATCAATATCCGCTATGAAGTCAATAACAAGAGCGGGGCTGTCGTTGAGGTCGGCAGCCGGATCCTGCTGGATACAATGGTCGGCGCCAATGACGGGCCGCTGTTCCAGATAGGCACTGCCTACCAGGCTCCGCTGATGGTCGAAAGAAAGCTGGTGCATGACCCGCGGGCAGCAGGTATTCCTGAAGAGGACGCCGCGCTGTACAAGCTTCCTTCCTACTGGGTTATGCGTGACAAGCTGGACCTGACCAATCCGCAGGCGACGAATGTTGTCGCCTACGGCTTCAACAATATTGCCGAGCAGAATATCAACATTGTTGATGAGATGATTGTCGGCCACTGGAACGGGCTGGCTAACACGAAATGGGATTACAAGGTGAACCCGAATCTGGATTTCACCCGTGACACCAATGATTACGGAAGTGCCGACTCTGCAGTCGCCTTCTACTGGAACCCGGACAAGATTGCCGCCGGTGGTTCCCAGAGCTTCGAGACCATATACGGTCTCGGGGAAATCATTGCTCCGGATAAAGTATTCTCGATCCGCTATGTAGATCAGATTCAGCAGCTGGCGACTCTTGAGGATAACAGTGCCTACAGGGATGAGGGCATTTTCGATATCACTGCAGAGGTAGAGAATCTGGCCGCTTTTAACATGGAGCATTCCAAGATCGAAGTGCAGCTTACGCTCGAAAGCGGGCTGAATTTCGTCAGACTTGACAGTAAAGGGAACGTCGTAAGAGATGCGAACGGCAATGCGGTGCTTGAGAACACGCGAAGCCGGACGCTGGAATTCAAGAAAACGGCATCGCCTGAAGAAGCGGAACAGGGCATCCAGCCGAAGTACAAGCCGGGTGATACCATTGCCGCATCGTTCAAGGTGCAGGCTAAAGGCAGACCATGGCCTACAACCCGCGAATATATGATTACAGCACGCAGTCCGGAGACCCAAAGTGAGATAGAGGGTATGGCGGATGAAAGCATTAAAGCACAGTATGAGTCGAACAAATCGAACTTCATTCTGCTGCCGCCGGTAGGCGAGGCAACACCGACCTATGTATACGGAATGTCTCCTGATGAGCTGTACAGCACAGACGTGAAGTATATGACCGTCAACCTGTCGAACATCGAAGCCTACAATACAGGTAACGAGACGACAGCGCCTAACTTTGATCTGTATCTGAAAGAGACAGTGACCGGTGAACGCTACAAGGTTAACGTACAGGATGCCGTTGTTATGCAGCCGACTGATGACGGAATGTCCGGTGATATGAGAATCACTTACCGCGGCGGAGACAAAGTGGATGAGGCCGGCAATGTAATCGAAGAAGGCCTCGGACCTGAGCTTCCGCTCGGTGAATACCAGGTGGAGATTGACTACAAGGGCGATGCCGGCGGTGACGAGGAAATTGCCTCGATGTATGACATCACCACTGAACAGTCCATTATCGTATCCGACAATGACGAATCACGGATCCGTGAAGCCGGCATCATGGTCGTATACAAGCAGCTGGTGGATGTCAGCGGCATTGCGAACGGATCGTCTATAAGCGGAGATTTACTTGACGATCTGAACAGCATGTTCCCGGACGAGCCGTTTGAAGACGGAGCGTTCCTCTATAACGCAGTAACGGAATACAAGAAGACCAAAGCGGTAATCGGAATGGCCAGCAAGGCCGTTGATCCGGAGTTCGAGCTGAGTGAATTCATGGATGATGAAGCGCTTGAAGAAACACCTCTCTACAACTACATGCTGTTTGACTCTGAAGAGGATTTGGAGGCATTCGAGGCTGAAGCAGAGGAAGAGGAAATTGACCGCGAAGTGGTTGTTGTCATTCGCGGGATGATCAAGCAGGTCGGCTCCAAGGCTGACGAGCAGGTTATCGTAGATACAAAGACTGAACCGGCCATTATTAATGATGCTGTAGCTTATACAGGTAAAGATCTGGCGTTTGTCCGCGGTAAGCTGGACATCTTCGGAACAACACAGTCAGATGACATGCCGTTCCTGGATACCCTGTTCATCAAAGGGGACGGAACGCTGAGCGTGGCAAGCAGCGGTTTTATTTTCCATAAAGGGGAATGGACGCTGGATTTCTTCAACGGCTTCAACAAGTCGCTGGGTGATGAGAACTTTAACCTTCCATCGGCCAGCACAGGTGATGATGACGAAGAAGAAGAGGAAGAAGAAAATACGAACCCCGAAGATGATACCCAAAACGGCAGCCTGAAATGGGCCGTCGGGGGCGTGGGCGACAGATTGAATCCGCTGCGCCAGGTAATGATCGAGGATGTATATTTCAACAGACAGTCGCTGTTCGCAGCGCCGAGCTTTTCGATTGACGGCTTCGGACTTTCTTTTAATGACTTTATGTTAAGAGAAGGCGGGATTTCCTTCGGCGGCTCCCTGTCGATGAAGATCATCAATGCAGAGATCAACAACGTGGTGTTCAATGATAAAGGTTTTGTCGGCATTGACGCGGCCCTCAAGTTCGACTTGGGTGAAGAAGTTGGCTTATTCGGACCCAAGAAGGAAGGCGCCAAGAAAAAGGATGACGACGGTCCGGCAAGCCCAAGCGGTGAAATTACAGTCACCCACTTTGTCCAGGATATCGGCGGAGAGCCGGTAGAGAACCAGTACGGGCTGGCATTTGATGCCCAGCTCAAGAACATGCTCGAAGTATCGGTTGAGCTGTCCCTTAAGAAGGTTAGAGACGGCCGGATTCTGCCGGATGTCATTGCCTTCGGAGCAGGACTTCCTTCTCCGGGTATTCTGATCACCGGTGCTACGTATCTTACAGGAATTCGCGGTGCGGTCCGCGAGCTTGCGGATACCATTGCCGGCGGAAGCAAAGATGATCCATTCCCGCTGACCGTGTCAGCCGGTGTAAGCTTACGCTTCGGTATGGCTCCGGCTTACTTCTTCGGGGATGTTGATCTTACCGTGAAACGGACCGGACTGAAAGTGGAAGGCAAGATGGATTTCTCCACGATGGCAGATCCGGAAGATGATGACAAGCTGCCGATGCTGACCAAAGCGCTGCTCGAAGCCCAGTGGGTCACCCCTTGGTTCGTGCGTGTGCAGGCAGAGATGGATATCGGCGGCTGGGATATCATTATCGGTAAAGCGGGGATTTTTGTCGGACAGAACCTCGAGAAGAACCGCACCGATTTTGAAGGCTATATCGGCTCCAAGATCCAGATTCCTAATGATGTGCCGATTGTCGGCGGTATGCCGCTTTCCAGCATGTTCCTCGGAGTCAACAATGATAAGGTATGGGGCAGCATCGGCATTCTGCTGATCTCGCTAGGAATCACTTATTACTGGGGCGGCGGGGTTGAATTCGGAACCTCGACAGACCAGCTGCCGGATGGTGTCATTCATCTGGTTGTAGATGACCCTGAGCTCGGACCTCGTCTGATGGTTATCGGACAGGGTGTTGAGACTGTAGCAACCTCCGAAGCGGCTGTTCCGGCAGCTGAGCAGGAGAATCAGGAAATTGTCTACCGCGAAGTTGCCGAAGGTGTGGAATACGTTGAAAATGGTTCACTGAACGTCAGCGTAGGCGGCATCACGGTTAAAAACAGCGGCAGAGTGCATGAAATTCCAATGGGTAATGTAACCGGTAATGCGGTTATCGAAATGGAATATGAATCCAAGGATCGTCCGGAATTCACGCTGAAGGATGCAAGCGGCAAGGTATTCCCGGTTAAATTCGACAACACGAATACAGACCCGACTGCCAATGCGTTCACCCAGTACATTCCGGCAGCCAATTCAAAAGACCAGGTCGATGTGCGTAAAGCATATATCATCGTACCTGCAGATAAGGTAAATGGCGGCACGTGGACACTGACTGCGGTTTCCCCGGTCAAAACCAAGCTGCTGAACGTACCGACTGCACCGCAGCTGAATGATATCGTTCTGGCTAAGGACAGCTCGAATGCGAACAAGTTCAACGCTTCCTGGAAAGTAGCGAATGCGGCCGAAGGGGATACAATCAATCTGTACCTGGCCCAGGACGCAGTTTCCAAGAAAACAACCACGCTGGACAACGGAGAGCCCGTGCTTGAAGCAGGTGATCCGGGTCTGCTCATCGCCAAGGATATACCGGTCGGCCAGAACGGCGGAGTCAGCGGCGGAGTAACCAGCGGAAGCACAAGCATTGACGTAACCAATGTAACCCTGATGGGCAATCCGGAGGATATCCGCGGACTGCTGAGACAAGGAAACTACTATCTGCGTGCCGAGCTGAAATCCAGCGCTACCTTCGCTACGAAGACTTCGGTGCAGAAGTTTGAGATTGTTGATCCGTATGCACCGCAGAACGTCAGCGATCTGAAGGTTGAACCGGCAGGAAACGGACTGTTTGCCCTTTCCTTCAAACCGGGAGCGAAGAAAGCCGGACACAGCGGTTATGAGCACAGCTACATTATTGATGCAAAACGTCTGCAGGACGGCGAAATGAAGGATTATGACAACTTCGGCGAAATCCTGTTTACGGAAGCCGAGCTTGCCCCTTACTGGAATGCGGCAACAGGCAAGTATGAAGGCATTCTGATCGGCGGCTGGTCCGCAACCTCTACATCAGATGTTGTGGAGCTGGGCAGTCTGGAAGGCACCACAATGGACCTGAAGGATGTGAAGTATGTCGGTCTTGAAGTTGGCTATGAATACGAAATCGGCGTGTCGGCAGCAACTGTTCCGACCGAGGCTGATGACAAAAACCAGAATTATCATTACGCAGACCGGGTTGCTGCTGCGAAGAAGCTGCTTCCTGTACCTGTTAAACCTAAGCTGAATGTGACTGGCCAAGGTACCGTGGAGAACACCGGTGATTACATTAACCTGCTTACCAAGCAAACGGAACAGACACTGACGTTTACTTCGGATCAGAAGAATGTAACGGTAGAAGCGTTCTACGCGGAAGAGTCAATCGGTAAGGCAGCACTCAGCAATACTGCAAGCGGAAGCCAGGGTACGCTGAAGCTGACCAAGTTCCAGACAGACGGACCGTTTGCTGTAGAACTGCGGGCAACGAATACAGTAACCAAGGACCTTTCTGTAACCATGCTTTATCTGACCGTTGATACCATTGCGCCTGTGCTCTACATTGACCAGCCGGCGACCGGAGCAAGAACGGTTAACGACGGTTCGGGCAACAAGATCACAGTAGCAGGTACTACTACAAAGGGAACTCTCCTGAAAGTAGGCAGCACGGTAGTGCCGGTTGCTGAAGACGGAACCTTTAATGCACAAGTGCCGGTAGCGTCGGCTGATCCGACTGTTGCCCTTCAGTTCACCGCTTCAGATGCTGCGGGCAATGAAAATTCGGCAGTTGTGAACATCTCCAATGAAAGCTTTGATGTTCCTTCGGCACTGATTCTCGAGCAGGTTCCTTCGCTGCAGCCTGGTGAGAAGAGCATCATTACCAAGGCCTATCTTAAAGTGGCCGACGGCAAGGACGAGAACGGTAAGACGAAGTATAAGCAAGTCGAAGTTAGCCAGAAGGACATGAGCAAAATCAACTATTCTGTAGCATCCGGAGATTCGGTTGATGTGGAGACCGTGGTTAATGAAGTAACACAGCAGCGCACCACTACCGTCACAGCCCTTGCAACAGGCTCAAGCCTGATTACAGGGGAGTACACAGTAGCGGATGGAGTAACAATCCAGGGTTACACGGTTGCTTCGGTTGAAGTGCCTGAGCCTGCGAAGCTGGGAAGTCTGGTTATTTCTGCAGAGCCTGCAGGGACTAATACTACCCAGACAAGAATTGTGGTTTCCGACTCCGGCGATATGACCGGACAACAACTGGCGTACAAGATTTACAGCACAGGTCAAAGCGGAGCCCTTCCGGCATTCAAAGAGGATTTGAGCGACTGGAAGATCCTGCCGGCAGATGGTGCAGTATTCGTGAAGCCGGGTGATGAGATCGTCGTTGCCAAGCGGACATCCATGAACAAACTGGCAATGGCAGCTGCCAAAGTAAATGCGGTAATCTACTCTGCATTACCGGGCAATGAACCAGGCGCACCTGGTATTCCTAGTTCTCCGGGCGCTCCGGGCGCACCTGGACCAGCAGCACCTGCACCGGCTCCGGAAGGCGCACCTAAGGTGACGCTGAACGGCCAGGATGTAGAAGCAGCCTGGAATGGAACAACAGCTGTAATTCACCTGACTGACAGCAGCAAAGCTGCAGAGGGCAGCGGGGATATTACAATCAGCAGTACAGATTCAGCTGCTGCAGGCTTCGATATTACTGTTGATCAGAGCGTTGTACAGCAGGCTGTTACAGCCAAAAAGAAAGTGGTTATCCAAGTTCCGTTCGGATCACTTGTCCTGACACCGGAGCATCTGTCGGGACTGAATGGTCCGCTCCAGATCAGCATCGGAAGCAATACTGCTGCTGATAAGACAGCCATGTCCACAATCGCATCCGTCCAGAACTTCACTGTACTGGGAGCGGGCGAAGGGGTGCATGTCGCCGTCAATCTGCCTTCCGGCAAATGGGCTCCTGCCCTGAAAGCCAATGTAGGGATCCCGTCTGGCATTACTGCCGGCGCAATTACCGCAGTAGTTCTGAAGGATGCCAGCGGAAACTGGACAACAGTTCCTTGGAAGCTGAACAGCAACAGCACAGCTGTGGATGTACAGCTGACCGGCGAAGGAAGCCTGTTCTTCATCAGTAACAAGAAGGCATTCAAGGATGTGGCTGCAGGCTTCTGGGCTCAGCAGGATATCAATGCCGCTTCCGGTAAACTGTTTGTGCTGGGTAAATCGGCTGACAGCTTTGCTCCTCAGTCCAAGGTTACCCGCGCAGAGCTGCCGACGATTCTCCTGAGAGTGGCAGGTCTGATGAACAATCCGTTCAGTAAGCAGAGCTTCTCGGATGTGGCGGCGAACAGCTGGTACAGCCGCAGCGTATCGATCGCAGCTGAGCTGGGTATCGTAACCGGCCAGAACGGCGGACAATACGCACCGCAGGCTACCCTGTCACGGATGGAAGCCATGACCATGGTCGGCAGACTCCTTAATGTGATCAGCGCAGGCGGCGAAACGCTCAGCGAAGCTGAGGTTGCACAAATTCTCGCAGCGTATGCTGACAAGGATTCCATTCCGGCATGGGCTCAGCAGTCGATAGCACTCAGCATCAAATACGGCATCATCCGCGGTGTGGACGGTAAAATCAACCCGGCCGGCGAATTGACCCGTGCTGAAGCAGCTACGATTGCAATCAGACTGGACCAGTATATTACAGACAAACAATAGAACAGCAGGGCCCGCATCAGCCGAGAAGCTGATGCGGGTATCCTACTGTACAGCATTTCAAACTATTTAAGGTGGTGTCATGATGGCAATGAAGCAAAAATCAATCCTTGGGTTGGCGGTTGCACTGATAGTTCTGACTATCGCAGCGGTTGCCGGTGGCCTTATGGTTAAAGCCGACGGACAGACCTGGTCGAGTGCAGCGGATACGTCATGGTACAACCCGGTTTATACAACCTTCAAGATTGATACAGAAGCCAAGCTCGCCGGGGTGGCGAAGCTCGTCAATGAAGATATTGACGCAGACGGCGGCAAGGTAAACGGGTTTAGCGGTAAAATTCTTGAAATTGACCGCAACATGAATCTAGGTGCTTATCTTTGGGTGCCGATCGGTAACGGAGAGCATCCGTTCCGCGGAACACTGATTTCCAAAGAAGGCTCCATTCTAACCATTTCGCAAATGAAGGTGCCTTCCGGTTTGTCCTACCAGGGTCTGGTAGGCAATATGATTGACGGAACCGTTGGCGGTTTTGTGTTCTCGAACGACGGTTCAATCAGCGTAACCACCGTCACCTACGATGTGTATGCAGGGGCTGCAGTCGGTAAAATGGCCGGCACAAGCATTGTATACGACATTACAAACAACCTTAAGATTGCAACGGACAGTGCGCCTTACCACACTTACGCCGGCGGTATCGTCGGGATGGGTGAAGGATCGGTTGCCAACTCCTTTAATAATGCCTCCATCACAGTAAACGGCACATCTGCTGCCGGAGGGATTGTAGGCTACGGAGACGCCGGCGGTTTGAAGCTTAAAAAGGTATCAAACACCGGTGCGGTGCTTGCTAACGGCCAGGGCAGCGACTCCATCTATGCCGGAGGGATCGCAGGCCATACCATCGGCTCCGTAACTATGAATGATGAAGACACGGTTATCAGCAACAGTGCAGCCGTCACCGTAAATGGCGGAGCAACAGGATATGCAGGCGGTATTGTCGGAGGAATCGGCAACACAGCGGTATTCTCCGATTCGACGAACAACAGCGGGGCTGTCAGCATCAATGCTCCGTCAGCAACCGGCACGTATGCCGGCGGCCTTTTCGGTGCAGCGGGTGCTGTGACAAACCCTGATTTCAGTATTGCTTTTGTGAATACGGCAACTGTAACCAATAATGGCGGAACGAATGTGCATACTGGCGGTATTGCCGGTTATGCGGCCAGTACGGTTACATGGACCAAAGAATATACCAATGCTGCAAACGTAACTGCTACAGGTTCGCAAAAGATCTACACTGGCGGATTTATCGGTTACGCTGCGAGCGGGATTGTTCTAAATAACCCTGCAATAGATGCTTACCAGAACACTGCACATATTCAGGCAAGCGGCGGAACCTCTGTTTACACAGGCGGAATCGCCGGCTATGATGCAGGCGGAAGTATTTCCAATGCCTCCTTTACCGGTGCCATTGATGCCATTGGCTCAGCAGATGTGTATACCGGCGGGATTGCCGGTTATGAAGCCGGCGGAAGCATCCTGGCTTCGCAGGCTGGCAAAGCGGCGTCCGTTATTCCAACAATCATTTCTGACGGAACAATCGGCGGGATTGCCGGTTATCTGGATGGAACGATTAACAATGCAGTAGTAAAAAACATCCGCCTGAAAGCAACCTTAGAAGGCGGTGTAATCGGCGGGATCGCCGGTAACGCTCAAGGAACAATCAACGGCGCTTATGCCGGGGATGCCGAAAGTGCAGATTATAACAGTCTTGCCATCGAGGCTGCGGTGAAGAACCCCGCTGCCGGAGCAGATAATGTTACTGCCGGAGGACTTGTCGGTATGAATGACAAGGCACTGACTCTGACTAACAGTCAGGCTGCCAGAGTGGGACTGATCACTGAAAGCGGAAAAAGCGGCTACACATTGGGTACAGTAGCTGGTAACCTGAACACGCTGGCAGTGATCGGTACAACGGAAGCACCGATTGTGGCGAAGGACTTTGTCATTGAAATGAATGCGGACAACGGAATCGTCGGCGGTGCTGTCGGTGTCAACCGTACTTCCGCACTTCATCTCCATGCCGAGCGTATTGAAATTAAGGCAAAGGGTGCATCTGCCCATGCCGGCGGAATTTTCGGTGAGAACCATGGTGCAGCGCCATATGTGCTTGCCGAGAACATCATCCTCAGCTCTGAAGGCGCGGATGCGCTGCTGGGCGGGGTTGCCGGTTTGAATACAGGCTCCCTTACGGATGCAACGGCACACGCCGTAAGCATCACAGCAGGCGGAATCCGTACAGAAGCCGGCGGTATTGCCGGACGTTCGGCAGGTGCGGATGCAGCAACTAACCGCGCAAGCATCAACACTCCGGTATTCCATGCCGGCGAGCTGGCAGTAGTTACCGTTAACGGTGCAGATGTCAAAGCCGGCGGACTTGTAGGTTATGCCCAGGCTACGGATATTGTTAATCCAGTCGTTGCAGCAACAGCGCCGGATTATGTCAGCATTTCCGTTAAGGGAACAGGGGCAAGAGTCGGAGGTCTGGCAGGTGCACTGGAGAACAGTACACTAAGCGGGGACACAACGACTGTCAACCTGGAGAACCTGCTTATTAATACTACTAAAGATGCGGCAAACGGCTATACCGGCGGACTTGTCGGCTATAACGACAAATCCAGACTGGAGCGCCTGGTCGGAAAGACGCTTAACCTGACGATCAACGGTGCAAATGCCAAAACAGCGGGTATTGCCGCTTACAACCTGGGTACCAATTCAGCAGTTATTACTAACAGTTATGTAACAGCACTCAGCTTGAAGGTAAATGCAACAGCAGTCAATTCTACCATCGGGGGAATTGTCGGGCTTAACGATGCCCGCACAGGTGATCCGGTGATGAATCCGGGAACTGCAGTGAGCACTCTTCAGAACACGCGTACACTGGGCAGCATTGCGGCAACGGCCCCATCCTCCGTCCTTGGGGGAATGGTCGGTGAGAACCGCAACCTGATTGCCAATAACAGCATTACAG
Organism: Paenibacillus sp. fava2; assembly: GCF_058313675.1. Taxonomy (NCBI): domain Bacteria; kingdom Bacillati; phylum Bacillota; class Bacilli; order Caryophanales; family Paenibacillaceae; genus Paenibacillus; species Paenibacillus sp. fava2. Next base: position 2,680,130 of record NZ_CM177755.1, read on the forward strand.
ACAAAATCTCGGTATCCTCCAAAGGCAACAACGTAATCTTTGGCGGCTTAGCCGGTCTCAACACTGAAAAGGGTACGCTTTACTACACCTATTCGAATGCCAATCTGACCATCGAAGGCGCAGGTACTCTGGCCGGAGGTCTGGTAGGGGAGAACACAGGAGCAGTTAAAGGCTCTTATATCGACATTGATCTGACCGGAAAAGCGACCGGTACAGCAGGCCAATCTGTATTCCTGGGCGGTCTGATCGGCCGCAACAGCGCAGGTACTGTTGAGCAGTCCTACACCTCATCCAGAGTTACCGCCAGCGGAGTGTATACGAACGTAGGCGGTCTGATCGGTGAACTTACCGGAGGAACAGTCAAGAATTCTTATGTGGCAAAAAGTGTGGCTGCCACAGGTGATCATTCCTATGCGGGCGGCTTTATCGGCAGAATCCAGGACGGTAAAGTATCTAATGCCTATTCTGCGGCTGAGGTTTCGGCTGCTAACGGCGCATATGCCGGCGGTTTTGCCGGACGTTATGACAATGCCAGCAAAGAGCTTTTATACAAAACCTACTATATTAAAGATGAATCGCTGAACATCAACAAGGATCTGCCGGACTTTGCCGAAGGCAACCACCGGTGGCTGAATGTGCATGTACGGCTGACTACTATTCTTTCAGCCACCCTGAAAGACAGAACCGTGTTCCCTGACTTATCCGGCTGGGATTTCACAGGCGCATGGAAATACGGCTCTCTGAATGCAGATTACAAATATCCTGAAGTGAACCGTGAAGCCAATACCGGCGGCGACCTCGGCAATGATGTCAACGCCAATATCAACTGGTACATGAAGGATAAGGACGCTATCGGCTTCCAGATTACTACTGAAGCTGAGCTTGCGGGTCTTGCGTCCATTGTCAACGGCACTATTGCCGGTGTGGACAAATTCAATTTTGCAGGCAGAACAATCACCATCATGAACCCGATTCATATTCAATCCAAGCAATGGGTTCCGATCGGTGACAAGGAAGAGAATGCCTTTGAAGGAACATTCATCGGCGGCAACCATCTGATTGACGGTCTGACACTGCAGCCGGTCTTCACGTACTCCGGACTGTTCGGGGTTATAGGGGCAGATGCAGCAGTATCTGATATTAATCTGGAGCCTTTGACTGTATCAGGTAACCAGTTCACCGGCGCTCTGGCCGGTCTTAACCTGGGTACCGTATCGAACGTGGATCTGAAGCTGCTGAACGGCATCAAGATCAGCGGCGGAACCGTTGGAGCTGTAATCGGTAAGAACACAGGTGAAGTTTCCGGACTTCACGTCACTTTTGACGGCGGAAGCCGGGTTGAGACTGTATACAGCGGCGGAATTGCCGGCGGTATTATCGGTGATAACACCTCTGATCTGACTGCAGCAACCTATTCCGTCACAGCCATCAACGGCAGCATCGGCAGCTCTGCGGATCAGGCTGTAATCGGCGGAGTTGTAGGTGTGCAAACCGGTGATGTAACCGGACTGAAGTCCGAGGTGAGCTCGAAATTGCAGATTGCCTCCTCTGGAATGGAGAGCATTACCGGCGGACTAATCGGTTCTTATACTGCAGGTACAGCAAGCGCGCTGGAAGTGAACTTCACTGACGGAGCCCTGCAGGCAAGCGGCCTTGACTCCATTCTGGGCGGTGTTATCGGACATGCCGAGGCAGGTACTGTGCTTAATAACATTACCGTTACCGGAACGGGAGACGGAGTCCAGCTGACAGGTAATGGCATAGTGGGTGCAGCAGTAGGCGTTAAAGAAGGCACTCTCGGGGGCATGAAACTTAAGGCTCTGGCTGCCAGCAGCAGTACCTTTGACCTTGACCATGTAACTGTAAACAAGGTTACCCTGGCTACTGCTGCAGACTCTCTGAACGGAGTAATCGGCGGTATTGCCGGACAATTTGTAAATGCAGCCATGAACGGCAGTTCATTTGCAGGCACAATACAGGCTTCCGGCGAAACGGTCGCTGCAGGCGGTATTGCCGGACAAGCTGTCAATAGCATCCTTTACAATGTGGATGCAGCACCAGTAATGAATGCAGCTGCCAAGACAGGTGAGGCAGCAGCAGGCGGTATTGCCGGACTCCTCTCCAGCAGTGATATTAATGAGGGCTTTGATTTCGGTAAGCCGTATCCGTTGTACCGCGGCATCTATCTTGCCAATGTTCATAACGGGGTTGTAACAGTTGGCGGTACAGGTCATGTTATGGATCTGTATGCCGGCGGTGTTACCGGACGTAATAACGACGCTTCGGTTTACCGTTCCAGCTCGCAGGCAGAACTTAATGTCAGCGGCGGTAAAACAGTAAATCTTGGCGGTATCGCAGGCTACAGCAACGGTATTATTGTGGATGCCTACGCGGCCAACAGCCTGAAGGCTGATGACAGTAGTGTCTACAATGTCGGCGGTATTGTCGGTCAGGGATCTGACGGCGAGATTCATTACAGTGAAACAGCAGCACCTGCCGGACAGGCAATTACTGTAGGGACTGCTTTGACACTGGAGAATTCCTTGCCGGCAACACGGACCGGCGGAGTTGTAGGTATGGGGGATCATATCAAGATCACTTACTCCCATGCGGACATTCCTGTAAATATTAATGATACCAATAAAGACAACACCATTTACGCAGGCGGCTTCGCCGGTCTGCTCGGTGATACCGATGTGCGCGAGGGACAGATTACACACTCTTACGCCACAGGTGCTCTGAATGTCAGCGGAAGACTGGGATCTTATGTCGGCGGCTTCGCCGGTTCAGTTGACCACTATAGCATTAGCAGTTCCTATGCTTCAGGTGATGTGGCAAATACCGCACTTGATACACGTACAGGCGGTTTTGCGGCAGCTGTAGAAAGAAACGCCGGCATCAGCAGCTCCTATGCACTGCAAGCGAAAATTTCTACCACAGGAATCAAATCGGCAACCCGTTCCTTTACAGGCGGCTTTGCCGGATACAATGACGGTACCCTGAGCAATGTATATGCTAATGTGCCGGCCATTACGGCGAGCGCACCGGGAGCTGATTTCCAGCAGGGCGCACTTGTCGGCTACAATTTCCGTGACGGTAAAATCAATAGTTCGAGTTATGTAGGCACATTGGCAGCGGTAGGCAAAAATGCCGGTGCTGCAGTTAGCGCTGTGAAACTGGCGCCGGAAGAGGCGCTGAACCCGCTGGCTTCAGGTGACTGGAACATTGATTATGATACATCCTTCATGGATAATGCAGCAGAGGGTGTAATTACACTGAACTCTGCGGAGCAGTTAACCGGAGCAGTCCTGCTCTACAATGAGACTGGTTTAGACTTAGACTACTACGTTCTTTACAACAGAACGGCTACTGAAAAGCCTGAATACAATACACTGCTCCTTGGAGCGGATATTGATCTTGAAGGCAAGCCTTGGGTACCGTTCACCAGCCTGGCGGGAACATTTGACGGCCAGGGTCATACAGTGTCCGGGCTGGCATTAACCTCGGCAGATCAGACCTATCTTGGATTTGTAACCGAGAATATCGGTACTATTACCAATGTGAACTTTGCCGGTGTTAAAGCTTCCGGTAAAAATGCCGGAGCTGCTGCCGGGATTAACCGCAGTACCGGGATCATCACCGGTGTTACCATCAGCGGCGCCCTTGAGGGTACTGAAGCTGCGGGCAGTGCGTCAGCGGTCAACGAAGGAACAATCAGCAAGGTTAATGCTGTTAACCTGACTGTATCAGGTCCGGGACGGATTGGCGGAGTTACCGGCGTGAACGCAGGTACAATTACGGCTTCCAGCTCTGGTGGCAGCATCAGCGGAAACGGACAGGCAGCCGGCGGAATCACCGGCCAGAATGCGCCTGCGGGTGTAATCTCTGACTCCGTTTCTTATGCAGATGTGAATACAGCAGCAGCAGAAGCGGTCTCCGGCGGTATCGCCGGAACCAACAGCGGCAGCATCAATAACAGTTATGCTGCAGGAAGAATCTCTGCAGAGGGTACACAGAAGGCATGGAGCGGCGGTATTGCCGGTTATGCGGCAGAAGGTACCATTACTTCTTCCCTGAATACCGGTGAGGTTAGAGCAGCTGTCAATGGTGTCATTGCACCAGGACAAGCATTCTTCGGCGGAATTGCCGGACAGAAGGCGAACGAAGCTTCTATCAGCAGCTCTGTATTCAATGCACAAATGCTCAAGGTGAATGTGGCTTACTTTGATGCTGAAGGCAAAGCTGTAACCGGCATTGCGGGCACCTCTAGTGTCACAGGACTTAAAGCGTCTGAACTGGCTAACGGAACGCTTCCTTCAGGTCTTACAGCAGGACATTGGACAGTGCATAACGGCTATTACCCTGGACTCACTGCTTTTGAAGGGACAAAGGAAGGAATGCTCAGCACTGCTGCAGTTATCCTGAACCCGCAGGACCTGATCAACCGGGTAGCCTCCGGCTTTGCACTGAAAGGTGCAGACCGGGTGAACTGGAGTGCAGATCCGGCAGCCGTTGTCCTGAACGGGACGACTGGCACACTGAGAGATGGAGCCGCCACTAAACTGACGGTATCCGCTCAAGGACTAACCAGAAGCATCATGATCAACGAGCCTGCAGTGAAATACCCGGCAACAGCTGCAGCACCGAAGCTGCTGTCTGATGCGAAGGACAAGATTATTACGGCCGAGACATCCGTCGTCCTGGGAACAGATGAGCCAGGCGGCAGTATTTATTACACATTGGATGGCAGCACGCCTAATGAAACATCCTTGCTGTACACTGCACCGATTATCCTGAAGAACGCAACAACAGTTAAGGCTGTTACAATCGTTCAGGGCAAAGAATACAGCAATGTATGGACAGCAACATGGACGCTTCCTACCGGCGGTAATTACGGCGGCGGAGGATTCTTCCTTCCTCCTGCCAAGGAGCCTGCCATTACAGCAGTTACCAGCAACGCAAGCATTAACGGTGACAGCGAGGCTCCGGTGAAGGTTGCCAAGAACAGCAAGCTGAAGCTGAATGCGCCTGAAGGGCAAGTCATCTATTACACGCTTGACGGCAGCACACCGACGGTGAACAGCACGAAATATACCGGTGAGCTTCTCATTACTGGAAACATGACTATCAAAATGATCACCGATCAGGATGATACAGTTATCACTATCGAGTATGCGGTTGAAAATGCCAAGTACAGCCTGAAGGGCACAGCGGACGAGACCAAGTACATGACTGCTTATGCAGACGGTACGTTCAAACCAAGCACAGCGATTACCAGATATGAGCTGATCACTGCACTGGCGCCGCTCCTTGAGATGGAGAATGTAAATGTAGGGAATCTGTTCAATGATGTACCGGCTGAACATGAAGCGCTGACGGCATTCTTTGCTTCGGCAGGCATCATTGAGGGATATCCTGACGGCGGATTTGGCGGTACAAAAGGCTTGACAAGAGCCGAGTTTGCGAAGATTATGACTACAGTGCTTAATCTGGATCTCAAGACTGCCGGCATTACCAGACAGTCTGATCTGAAGGGCCACTGGTCCGAGCAGTATGTGAATGCCCTGACCAGAGCAGGGTATGTGCAAGGCTTCCCTGACGGAACCTTCAAACCGAACGCTCCGATTACACGTGCGGAGGCAGTTGTAATGATCAACCGGATTGTCGGCACGAAGAAGCTGACTGTAACGGCTGTGAAATACAAGGATCTGCCGGCCACCCACTGGGCGTTCAAAGATATTATGTCAGTAGTGCAATAAACGATAAAGGAATGATAAGCGGATGAAAAAACAGCTTGCGTATCTTTGCATTATAGTATCCCTGTTGACTGCAGCGTTCTTTTACAATGGTACTACCAGTGCCGATACGCCGGTTGTCAACAACGCTGAACAGACCTATCAGCTTGCAGAAAATGCGATGTTCTATCTGCGGGTGCTGAAAAGCGACGGAACGGCAAGTGCCACGGGTACAGGAATTATCCTGTCCCCCGGCGGCACTGCGGTCACTGCGTACCATGTTGTAAAGGGTGCGGAGCGGATGGAAGGGGTAATGGCAGACGGGACTGTAATCAGTCCTGTCAAGGTTACCAAGTACGATGAGCTTAAGGATGTAGCGGTGCTGGAGCTGCCTTCGCCTGCGGCGATGAAGATAAAGGACAATGCCTATTCCTATCTTCAGGTGCGCAAGAATGCAGTTAAACACGGCGAGTCGGTATTCGCACTGGGGTACCCGCTGAAGAATACGAATATTATTACCGAGGGCATCGTCAATACGCCTGCAGCTGAGATTAACGGACGCAGCAGAATCTTGACCTCGGCACAGATAGCAAGCGGAATGTCCGGAGGACCTCTGATGGATGCGCACGGCCAGCTGGCCGGAGTGATATCCGGTTCCCTCAGAACGATGAATAATATTCATCTCATCATTAACAATGATGATCTCCGCAGCCTGCTGCCGGCGGCGCTGAAATAGACCGTCTTACGTCTGCAGCACATTGTTCTGGCAGCAGCAGAGGCTGAGGCGGGTTAACTTCAATCACGGCTGTCCCGGGACGTCTGTTAGACAGATGTCAAGGGCAGCTCTTTTTTTAAAGCAAATTCCTGGTGAAAGGCGGGAGAGAAATGATTAGGGCGTTTTTGCTGGATGTGAATCAGGAGGATCTCTATAAGCTGGCTGCCATGCTGCACAGGTCAGGAAAAGTCGCTGTGATCGGGATGTCTTCTCATCCGCAGAGCGCTTTGGAACAGATGGCCGGGCTGCAGCCGGATGTGCTGTTTCTGGATCTTCAGCTCCACGGCCTGCAGGGGGTACTGGTGGCCGAGCAGATTAAGCAGCAGCTGCCGGCAATCCAGATTGTGGTTACAACGGGAAGTAAACAGCATGCGCTTTGGGCTTTTGACCAGGCTATTGTAGATTATCTTCTGAAGCCGTTTGAAGAGGAAAGGCTGTGCCAGTCCCTGGAACGGCTGCGTAAAGGCAGTGATGCGGTATAGGATGCCGGATTGTCCCCCCTGTGATACAATAATCTGAAAAGCCTAAAAGATGGGGGATTGAAGGAATGTATGACTTTGAACGCAAAATAGACCGCCGCAATACCCGATCCTATAAATGGGACCAGAGTGAAAAGCTGTTCGGCAACAGCAATATTCTGCCGCTGTGGGTAGCGGATATGGATTTTGAGAGTCCGCCCGCGGTTAAGGAAGCGATACTGCACAGGGTGGAATCCGGCGTTTACGGCTACAGTGTAACCGGCGAATCCTACAAGCAGGCCATTGTGAGCTGGTACAGCCGGCGTCATGACTGGAAGATTCAGCCGGAGTGGATTACCGATTCACCGGGGATTGTAACCTCGCTCAGCCTTTCGGTCGAGCTGCTTACCAAGCCCGGGGATGAGGTGATTCTGCAATCGCCGGTCTATTATCCTTTTTACGATGTCATTAATATGAACGACCGGACAGTAGCTAAGAACCCGCTGATTCTGAACAACGGGCGTTATGAAATGGATTATGCGCATCTCGAAGAGGTGATGAAGGGCGGTGCCAAGCTGCTGCTGCTCTGCAATCCGCACAACCCGGGCGGTACGGTCTGGAAGCGTGAAGAGCTGCTGCGTCTGGGCGAGCTGTGCCTGCGTTACGGGGTAACGGTCATTTCCGATGAAATTCATTGCGATATGATCATGCCCGGACATAAGCATATTCCGTTTGCCTCCTTGTCGGAGGAGCTTGCTGACATCACGGTTACTACACTTGCAGCAACCAAAACCTTCAACCTGCCGGGCCTGCAGACCTCTTATATTGTGGCTAAAAACCCGGAGCTGCGCCGTAAATACGAACGCAAGCTGAAGGCGCTCAGCCTGCATATGTCGCATTATTTTGCCCAGGAAGCAGTAGAAGCGGCCTACAATGAAGGCGAGGCCTGGCTGGACGAGCTGATTCAGCATATTGCCGGAAATGTGGAGTATGCAATCAGCTATCTCGCAGAGCATCTTCCTGCCGTCAAGGTTATGCGGCCTGAAGCCACCTATCTGCTCTGGATGAACTGCCGGGCGCTCGGGCTGGATGCCGCCGGGCTCAAGAAGCTGATGTACAAGGAGGCCGAAGTGGCCTTTAACGAGGGTTCTGTTTTCGGTCCTGAAGGCGAAGGGCATCTGCGCATCAATCTGGCTTGCCCGCGTTCAGTGCTGACTGAAGCCCTGCAGCGGTTCAGCCGGGCGGCTGCACCTTATGTTCAGCAGTAAAACTATATAATATTACAGTAAGCTTGCCGCAGATCCTCTTGAACACTGGCTGTTCAGGGGACCGCGGCAGGCTTTTTGCTTGACTTGCCCCGGCTTAATACAGAGATGAATGGAGAGAACCTGCAAATGAGCTTGACCCGAATGATAATTGACTGTGACACCGGAATTGATGATGCACTGGCTATACTATACGCACTCCGTACTCCGGGTGTAATAATAGAGGGAATTACGATGGTCTTCGGCAATACGAGCGTCGAACAGGCGGCTGACAATACGCTCAGACTGCTGGATCTGGCCAAACCGGATTATGAAATTCCTGTTGCCATTGGTGCTTCCAAAGCGCTGGCACGTGAGCTAGGCGGCTTCTCGCCCCATGTGCACGGGGAGAACGGCATTGGGGACGTTCAGCTCCCTACGTCTTCCCGGCGGCCGGTTAAAGAGAGTGCTGCAGCGTTTATCGTAAGAGTGGCTAATGAGCATCCCGGCGAAATCGTGCTGGTGACGCTTGGCCGGCTGACCAATCTGGCGCAGGCGCTTGAACTGGACCCGGATTTGACCGCCAAGCTGAAAAAGGTGGTTGTGATGGGCGGAACGATTTTCAAGCCGGGGAATGTAACGCCGGTGGCCGAAGCCAATCTTTGGGGCGATCCGCTGGCGGCAGACCGGGTATTTACCTCAGGTCTGCCTGTGCTAATGGTGGGGCTGGATGTAACGCTGGAAACGCTGATTACCTCGGAGCATCTGGAACTGCTGAAGCGTCACGGCAAGGAAGAGAACCGGGCGGTTATCGAATTTATGGACCAGTCTCTGCAGCATTATTTCCATTTTTACCGGGAGGCGAATTATATTATCAATGCCGCACCGATGCACGATCCGCTGGCCATGATGGCCGCGCTGCATCCGGATCTGCTGACCTGCCGGCAGATGAAGGTCCGTGTGGAGCATCAGGGGGAGCATACCAGCGGGATGGTTGTAGCCGATCTGCGGGCACAGCCCAAGGCAGGGGAATTTATTGAGGTAGCTGTTGGAGTAGATGCCCGGCGTGCGGTAGGTATCTTTTTAAGCGCGTTTATGTAGGCTCTCCCGGCTGCAGGGTTCTGAAGAAATATCAGTGGCGTCATTCAAAAATGACAATCTATTAATTTGCTAAAATGTGCTAGTTTGGTAAAATGATAGGGTCGTGATTGTCCGTCATTCAGAAATCCTGCAGATTGGAGAATAGAAGATATGAAAAGACTGAGTAAGCTGATATTATGTGCTGCAATAACGATGAGCGGTTTTACTGCTCTTCCTGTACAGCCCGCACAGGCTGCAACAGGCAGCGTAACGATTATGCTGGACGGTTATCCGCTGCCGTTTCCAGTGTCACCGGCCGTGATGAGCGGAACAACGATGGTACCGTTCCGGGCCATTTCCGAAGCGCTTGGCATTAAAGTGGAGTGGAACCAGGCAGCTAAGAAAATTACAGCGACCAATACCGAAGCTTCAGGCTCCAAGGTGGTCACTCTTACATTAGGGAGTACAACGGCAACCGTCAACGGCGCAGCAGTTAAGCTGGCTGTAGCACCGCAGAACATCCGCGGAACGACGATGATTCCGCTCAGCTTCTTCGGCCAGCAGTTCGGGGCAGGGGTAAGCTGGAATCAGGCGACGAAGACCGTGTCCATCACCTCTCCCCAAAGAGACCTGTATACGCTCGGTTTCTACGCCCAGAAGTCTTACGGTGAAGTATCGTTGATCCCCAGCTTTGATGCAGTGCATTTTGGCTGGAGCCGGCTTGACCGCAGCGGCCAGTTTACGACAAGCAGTACGGATTTCTGGTGGCCGAAGGCTGACGGTGATGTGACGCCGGAGTCGATTGTCCAGAACGCCGCAGCAGGAGGCACTGCCCCTTATCTGATGGTCTACTCGGGAGATAAGGAGCTTGAGCTGACCAAGAACCTGGAAGATCCGGTATTACAGCAGCAGACTATCTCAAGCATCGTCTCGCTGGCAACGGAGAAGGGCTTTCAGGGCATAGGACTGGATTTGGAAGGTCTGGGGCTGACCGGTGACAAGAAGCTGGTGCAGAGCCAGTTCAATACGTTCGTGAAGAATCTGGTGGCGGTTGCCCGTCCGGCAGGGCTGAAGCTGACAGTGATTCTGCCGCCGCTGAACGGCTCCTATAAGGGCTATGACTATAAGACGCTGGCATCGCTGGCTGATGATCTGGTCATTATGGCTTACGCCTATGAAGATGAATCCAGGCCGGAGCCGCTGGCGATGGTCGATCAGGGCATCCGCCTGGCGCTGGAGCAGGTCAGCAAGGATAAGCTGATTCTCGGCATCTCTGTGTTCAGTGAGAATGAGACCTCTGTGAATGCGAAGATCGGCCTGGCGAAGCGCTACGGGCTGAAAGGCATCGCCATCTGGCGTCTGGGCCTGATCGGGCAGCCGGTATGGAACGAGATGAGTAAATCCGTGGAATTATAAATTATTGTGAGGAAGGGACTGCCGTGTGCAGTCTCTTTTTTTGGTATAGCCGCTGTATGCCGGACAAACCCGCCACAACAAATGTCACATTAACCTGAGCCCGAAACCTTTATAATTTTTAAGGTTGACCCTTAGGCTGACTATTTTATTTACAGGAGGACATTTGAGCATGAGCATAAAATATAAAGCACTGGAGCTTGATAAGCCGCTGACGTATGAGCTGGAGGGGCTTGAAGTGGGCGTCACCTCGAACTGCAATTTCCGCTGCGATTACTGCTGCGCCTATAATAGAAATGACGGGGAAGCCATTAACGGCAAGGAAGTTATCCGTATACTGGAGGAGCTTCCGGGGCTGAAGCGGGTCCGTCTCTCCGGCGGTGAGGTTACACTGAAGTTCCAGGATTGCGTGGAGATTGTGTCCTACTGCTCTTCCCGCGGTATCCAGACCCAGTTGAACTCCAACGGCAGTCTGCTTAATGCGGAGCGGATTGACCAGCTCGTCAAGGCCGGCCTGACCACGATACATATTTCATTTAATTTTACGACGGCTGAGGGCTTCTCGAAATATTACAATATCCATCCGACAGTCTACGAAAAAATCAGAGAGAATATCACCATGTTCGCCAAAACAGAAGTGAACGTTGTGCTGGAAACCCTGCTGTTCGACCAGACACAGGATAACATGCAGGAGATCAGCGACCACGTCTATTCCATGGGAGTGCGGACCCACGAAATTCAGAACAGCATCATTATGGGCCACACCGGCTGGAAGGCGATCGCAGCGCAGGAGAACCTGAAGAATGCCGTAAACCAGCTGATTGCGAACAGGAAGGAAGACACTACCCTGTACTTTACCTGCATGGACCGGTTCATGGACAGACTGGGCTTTGAGGAGCAGCCGGGCGTCTATTTCCCGCACTGTATTGAAGGCAAGAAGCAGCTGCATCTACACGGCAATGGAGATATTCTGATCTCCGAGCTGTGCCACCCGGTCATTATCGGCAACATCTACAAGGGTACCTCGCTGAATGAGCTGTATACGAATATGCCTAAACCGCTGGAGCGGTTCCTGGAGAAGCAGCCTTGTCCGGCCCTGGACGCCCTTTTCCCGGCAGAGGTATAGACCGGCCAATGATTATAAAGCCTTTTTTCTCTGTTTGGAGAAAAAGGGCTTTATTTTTAGTCCCATCATTCGACAAAGTGTGATAAAATTCGCTGAAATTCTTCATGTTATCTACAAAATTCTCCGATTTAATCCGATATAGATTGTAATAATTGTTACAAAATTAAGGATTTATAAAAGATGGATAAGATGAAGGTGGAAGGGTGCTTACAAAATGAAGATTCGGATGAAGCTATCGGTTATGATGATCGCCGTTATACTGATTTCTACGGCAATGATGGGCGTTTTCACGTATTACAAATCTACAGGCACTATTATGGATCTCACCGAATCTGCCATGGCACAAGTCAACACGAACAAAGCACAGACCATTGAAGCTATGATAGACAAAGAGAAGCGGAGCATGCAGCTGGTAGCCGGAGAATCGGAGATTGCCGAGCTGCTGCTGAAGGATGCTGCCGGTGAGCTGGCCGCCGGGGATGAACTGGTGACTGAAGTGAATACCAGACTGCAGGCACAGGTTAATGATGCAGGGAATCTTGAGCATATGTTTGTTGTTAACATGCAGGGGATCGGGATTGCCGACAGTGATACTAAGCTGGTGGGAACAGATTTCAGCGAACGCAGTTATACGATTAATGTGATCAAGACACAGGCGGCAGTGATCAGTGAAACGCTGAAGTCGAAGTCCACAGGCGCTTACGTGCTTGCTTTTGCGCATCCGGTAATGAATAACGGCCAAATGATCGGGTTCGTGGCTTCAGCCGTCAATGCGAGCAGCATCATCAAATACCTGGCAGATGCCAAGGTGGCCAATGCCCCTTCTTCTTATGCCTATCTGGTAGATGAGACCGGCAATATCCTCTATCATCCGGATGAAGCCAAGATCGGCTCCCCTGTGGAGAATGAGCAGATCAAGGGTGTGGTTGAACGGGTGAAGTCCGGTGAGACGGTTGCGGATGACAATGTGCAGTATTTTTATAAGGGAGCCGAGAAAAAAGCAGCCTATAGCGTACTCCCGCTGACCAAATGGACGCTGGTGCTGACCGGTGACCTGGGGGAAATAATGCAGCCTGTTGATAGTATGACAAACTATATTATTCTGCTCGGACTGGGCAGTCTTCTGCTGACCCTGCTGATCGGAATCATTGTGGCAACCCGGATCTCCTCGCCGATTATCAAGCTGACAGAGCTGATTAACCGGACGGCAGAGCTGGATCTGAAATACGACAAGCAGTTCGAGCATCTGGTCCGGAACAAGGACGAAACCGGTACAATTGCCAAAGCGATGTTCCACACACGTGCGGTTCTGCGCGAAATGGCCGGCAGCCTGGTCGGAATTTCGGGCAAGGTTCTGGACAATGCGGTGCTACTAGAAAAGCTCTCGGTTGAAGTCCGCGAGAATGCGCACGACAACTCGGCAACAACAGAGCAGCTGTCCGCCGGCATGGAGGAGACGGCAGCCTCCACCCAGGAGATGACGGCGGCGATCCATGAAGTCCAGACCAACGTGCAGCTGATTTCCGGGCGGGTCAGAGAAGGCGCGGATGTATCCGGCCATATTACAGAACGTGCGCTTGCCCTGCAGCATGATGCCGTAGAATCGACAGACCGGGCCAAGGAGATCTATGAAGCGGTAAGGACTGAAATGGAAAAAGCGATCGAGCAATCCGGCGCAATCAATGAGATTAACGTGCTTGCAGATACCATTCTGTCGATTACGAGCCAGACCAATCTGCTTGCCCTTAATGCGGCGATTGAGGCTGCGCGTGCAGGTGAAGCGGGCCGCGGCTTTGCTGTAGTGGCCGGCGAAATCCGCAAGCTGGCGGAGAAATCCTCTGAGACGGCATCCGGCATTCAGGGGGTTGTCAAAAATGTGTATTCATCCGTCGAGCTGATGAAAGAGCATTCCGAGGCGGTTCTGGCTTTCATCGACCAGAACGTGCTCGCAGACTATGAGCGCCTTACCGAGGTCAGCCAGCAGTACAATGAGGATGCGTCCACGATCAATGAGCTGATGGGCCAGTTTGCCGAAGCCGCCGATCATCTGAACGAAACCGTAGGCAGTATCGCTATTGCTGTGAATGAGGTTGCAGCAACCATTAATGAAGGAGCGATCGGTGTACAGGACATTGCCGTAAAAACCGCCGACATTGTCGAGAAGACCTTCCATGAGGCTGCTATGGCAGATGAGAATACCCATAGCGCCAAAGAGCTGCAAGTACTGGTAGACAGGTTCAAAATCTGATTAGATTTCACTCCTCAACGGTTCTTCCAGGTATTTCAGTCCATAATAATAGTAAGAATATTATTGTGGATGTTAAGTGTACTGCTTAATGCTGAAATAAGGGGGATACAGGGATGGTTAAAATCTCGCCGGAAGAGGAGCTGCAGTCGGGACGCGGCCAAGTGCGCCAGCTGCAGGAGAGCTTTCTCCTGCAGCTGATTCAGGAGGACTGGCCGGGCACGGAACCGGTCAGGACACGGTTGCGCCAGCTCAAGCTGGCGCCCCTTGCCGCTGAGGGTCTCAGGCTGCAGTTTGCCGCTGCTGAGCTTAAGCTGCCGCCTGAGGAAATATCACCTGCCTTCAGGCGCCGGCAGCTTGCCGCGGGTGAGGGATTCCAGCTTGTGTGCCGCGAAGCGGCAGCCGGATGGAAGCACATTTATCCGTTTGTGAGTGAGGCGAATCCGCTGCAGGTCTATTTTCTGATTCCTGCCAGGGAAGGTGCAGAGCATTCGGGCCGTGCAAGCCGGTTTCTAACAGAGCTGGGACAGAGGCTGGAGGCTGCTATGGAATATGAGTGGATCTCAGCGGCCGGACTTGAGGTTAAAGGGCTGAAGCGGCTGAGAAATGCCTTTGCTTCCTGCCTTTACACCCTGGATATGAACGGCTGGCCCGGTATGCGGGCCGGAGCTGCAGACGCAGTAATTCCTGTCATGTCATGGTTATCCCCGGAGGAAGAACGAAGGCTGCTGCAAATGATAGAGACTGCGGATACCTTTGCTTATGAGCGGGAGCTGATAGCCCTGTTTGGAACGGACAAAGCTGCAGGGAAGCCCTCTGCCATCCAGTTGTATCAGGGGATTCGTATCCTGCTCCTGCTGAACGTTGCCGCCGGAAAATTTGCCTTCAGAGGCACTGCCCTCTGTAAATATCTGTGGAACAGTCACGCTGCGCTTGCTGCCTGTAACTCTCCGGCGCAGCTGGAAGAGCAGCTGTCCGCACTGGGGCTGCTGGTAATGGAAGAAGTGAAGCTGGCCCGCCAGTCTCCGGAAAGAGCGCTTGCGGAATCCGTCAGAAAATATGCGGAGCGCAATTACGGCTGGGAGCTGCCGCCTGCTGCTGCTGCGCAGCTCTTCGGGGTGGAGGAGAGCAGCCTGAACAGGCAGTTCAAGCAGCACGTTGGCATACCGCTTGCTGATTATACCGTAAAGATCAGAATGGGCAGAGCCGAGCAGCTGCTGCCGGATGATAAGCTGAAGCTCACGGACCTTGCGCCGCTGGTCGGCTATGACAGCGCCGGCCATTTCGTCAGCGCCTTCAAGAAATACAACGGCAAGAGTCCAAAGGAATACCGGGAGCGGCTGCATAAAGGCCGTTGACAGTTAGACGCTCCGGAGTTACTCCTCTTTAACGGGAGTTTCTCCGGTAGCACTAATTGAACTTATGGGCGGAGACGAGCCGCAAATCCAAAAAAAGAAAGCGCATACTTTCCTCTTGTCAAAGCAGAAGAAAAGTGTTATTCTGACTTTGGGATTGTTACTGAAAAGGCAAAACCCAGGACATGTGTTGAGACATGTTTTGGGTTTTGCCTTTTTTTAATCTCACCACTTGTACTCAATGTAGGTATAGAACGAATACACAGAGCAGGTGATGTTGAAATTTTAGTCTTTTTGGAAATGCTTAATAGTGTCGGATGGCCTGATTCTATTCGTCCAGTGTCTAAATCCTGCAGTTACATTATACAGGGATATGGAGGAGGCAGCTCGGATGATTATCAAAAAAATCTTTAACAACAATGCCATTGTCGCCAAAGATTCGCAAAAGCAGGAATTTGTAGTCATGGGCTGCGGGATTGGCTTCAAAAAAAGCATCGGCGACATTGTGGACGAGGGACTGATAGAAAAGGTCTTCATTCTTAAGCAAAAGGAAGCTTCGGAGCGGTTCAGATTGCTGCTGGAGGATGTCCCGTCTGAATACGTATCGCTCTGCTACGATATCATCGAATACGGCAAGAACATGCTGCAGGTGCCATTAAGCGAATATATTTATGTTACACTCACAGATCACATTTATAATACGTTCAAGATGTATGACGAAGGGATTCAGAACCCTAATCCGCTGATCTGGGAAATCAAAAAGATTTATCCCAAGGAATTTGCCGTCGGCATAAAGGCGCTGGAATTTATCCGTGATTCTGTCGGTAAAGAGCTGTCAGAAGATGAAGCGGGCAACATTGCCCTTCATTTAATTAATGCCCAGATCAACAGCTCGTACCATAAGACATCAGACGTAGCTGGCCAAACCCAGAAGATACAGGATATTCTGAACATTATCAAATACACTTACAATATTACACTCGACGAGAAATCGATCAGCTTTGAACGGTTTATCACCCATTTGCGCTTCTACTTCCAGCGGATTCACCAGAAAAAGAAGATGGAGCTGGATGATGATTTCTTATTAAAACAAGTCAAGGCAAAATATAAGAATGCTTACAACTGTATGATGAAAATTGAGAAGTATCTGAATACCGAATTGTCGGATGAGGAAAAGCTGTACCTGACCATTCATGTACATCGTGTAACAGACCGGCAAACTGAATAATCATTTTGGATTGTTACTGGTAAAGCAGGCGAGACCAAAATAGATAACATGCTCTGTATGTTATCTATTAGGTCTCGTCTTTTTTATAAGAATGTTCTAATAAAGGAGCGGTCAACATGAAATACGAGCAGCTCGCAAAAGCCATCATTAAGAACGTAGGCGGCAAAGAAAATGTTAACAGTCTGACACACTGCATCACCCGTTTGCGGTTTAAATTAAAGGACGAGAGTAAGGCGGACACCGAGGTTCTGAAGAGCATGGACGGGATTGTAACGGTAATCCAGAGCGGAGGCCAGTATCAGGTTGTTATCGGCAACCATGTGCCGGAGGTATATGCAGAGGTCTCGGCAATTGGCGGGTTTCAGTCAGCGGCAGCTGAAATTCCAGACGAAAAGGTTGGCCTTTTCAATAAATTTATCGATATCATCTCAGGTGTGTTCACACCGGCGCTGGGTGTATTGTGTGCAACAGGGATGATTAAAGGTTTTACCGCGCTGTTCCTTTCACTTGGGCTGCTGGTGAGCACTTCAGGTACCTATCAGATTCTGAATGCAATCGGTGACTGCCTGTTCTACTTCTTCCCGATCTTCCTGGGATATACGTCAGCTAAGAAATTCAACGCCAATATCTTCTTAGGAATGGCAATCGGGGCAACGCTGGTATATCCTACATTTTCATCGATAACGGCTTCCGGTCAACCGCTGTATACCTTGTTTAGCGGCAGTGTCATTGAATCGCCGGTTTACCTGACCTTCCTTGGCATTCCGGTAATCCTGATGAGCTATTCGTCCAGCGTTATTCCGATTATCCTCTCGACGTATGTGGGCGCGAAGATTGAAGCCGTGTTCAAAAAAATCATTCCAAGCGTGGTACGGACCTTCCTTGTTCCTTTTTGCACCCTGCTCATCATTGTACCGCTGGCATTGATTGTCATCGGTCCGGTTGCGACTTGGGCAGGCCAGCTGCTTGGTGCAGGCACTTTGTTCGTCTATAATCTGAGTCCGGTTATTGCCGGCATTCTGCTTGGCGCGTTCTGGCAGGTATTTGTTATCTTCGGCCTGCACTGGGGCTTTGTACCGATTGCCATCAACAACCTCACCGTGCTGAAATATGACCCGATCCTGGCCGGTGTCTTTGGAGCTTCCTTTGCCCAGACAGGTGTTGTGCTCGCTATCCTGCTGCGGACCAAAAACATCAAATTGAAATCGCTTTCTATTCCGGCGGTCATCTCCGGGATCTTCGGGGTTACCGAGCCGGCCATCTACGGGATTACCCTTCCGCGCAAAAAGCCGTTCATTCTCAGCTGTATCGCAGCAGGTGTCGGCGGCGGTATCATCGGGCTGATGGGAACCAAGGGGTACATCTTGGGTGGTCTGGGGATTTTCGGAATCCCGAGCTATATCAGTCCTGAAGGAATGGATGCGGGATTCTACGGGGCAATTATCGGAATTAGCGTGAGCTTTGTGCTCGGGTTCCTGCTGATGTACTTCGGCGGATTTAAAGATGATGTTGTTAAAGAACAGTCTGCCGAAGGTCCTAAAGGTGACGTACTGGTGAAGCAGGAGACCGTAAGCAGTCCGTTAAAAGGCGAGGTTATCGCACTTTCCGAGGTTAAGGATGAGGCGTTCTCTACAGGTGCGCTCGGCAAAGGAATTGCCATTGAACCTGCGGAAGGCAAAGTGTTTTCTCCGGTGGACGGGGTGCTGACCTCACTCTTTGCCTCCGGTCATGCGATTGGAATCACCAGCGATCACGGGGTAGATATCCTGATTCACGTCGGCAAAGATACCGTTAAGCTGAAAGGGCAGCATTTTACACCAAGAGTGAAGCAGGGCGACAATGTGAAAAAGGGTGATCTGCTCATGGAATTTGATCTGGAGGCGATCAGAGCGGCCGGCTATATTCTGACCACACCTGTAATCGTTTCAAATTCAAATAATTACCTGGATGTTATTGAAACCGGGAAGAAATCCATCAGCTACAAAGAGGATTTATTAACAGTAATGATCTGACACAACTTATTAAGGGAGGAATAGAGATGCAGCCATTGACCAAGCATTTTCCGGAAGGATTTCTTTGGGGGGGAGCAACAGCCGCGAACCAGCTGGAGGGCGGTTACAACGAGGGCGGCAAAGGACTGAGCACTGCAGATGTAATCACAGCCGGAACGCACACCACTCCCCGAAAAATTACACCGGTTCCTGAGCAGGGGCTGAACTATCCGAGCCACGAGGCGGTCGATTTCTATCATCACTATAAGGAAGATATCCGGCTGTTTGCGGAGATGGGCTTCAAGGTGTTCCGGATGTCCATGGCCTGGACGAGAATTTTCCCGAACGGGGATGATGCGCAGCCCAATGAAGCCGGCTTGAAGTTCTATGATGATGTATTTGCCGAGCTGCGAAAATATAACATTGAGCCGCTGGTCACCATCTCCCACTACGAAGCTCCGTTCCATCTGGCGCAGAAGTACAACGGCTGGACCGACCGGCGGGTGGCAGACTTTTATGTGAACTATTGCGAAGTGATCTTTAACCGGTATAAAGATGTGGTGAAATATTGGCTGACCTTTAATGAGATCAATATTTTGACGATGCCATTTGGCTCATTCATGGCCGGAGCGATCCTGCCGCAGGGCAATACGGAGTTCGGCCATGCTCCGGCAGCTTCCGGTGATGAACAGCTCAGGTACCAGGCGCTGCATCACCAGTTCCTCGCCAGTGCAAGAGCGGTGAAGCTGGGGCATTCCATTAATCCGGAGTTCAAAATAGGCTGCATGATCGCCTACATGTGCTCCTATCCGCTGACCTGCAATCCTGCGGATATTATACTTGCGCAGCAAAAGGATAATGTATCGAACTTTCTCTGCTCGGATGTTCAGGTGCGCGGCGCGTATCCGGGTTTTGCCAAACGGTATTTTGCCGACAATGGTATCCAAATCGCTATGGAGGACAATGATGAACAGATTTTGCGGGAGGGCCGGGTTGATTTCTATACCTGCAGTTATTACTCCTCCACTTGCGTAAGCGCCGACCCGGATCAGGAAGCCATCGGCGGCAACCTGTCCATGGGACTGAAAAACCCTTATCTTCAGGCCAGTGCCTGGGAATGGCAGATCGATCCGCAGGGTCTCAGATGGTCACTGAATAATATCTATAACCGTTATCAGATTCCGATGATGGTTGTGGAGAATGGCCTTGGGGCTGTAGATACTGTGGAAGCGGACGGCTCAATCAATGATGATTACCGGATCGACTACCTGAAGGGCCATATTGCGGAAATGAAGGAAGCTGTGGCCGACGGTGTGGAGCTAATCGGTTATACGCCTTGGGGCTGCATCGATCTGGTGAGCGCAGGGACAGGGGAAATGAAGAAGCGCTACGGCTTTATCTATGTGGATAAAGACAATGAAGGGCGAGGAACGCTGGCCAGATCCCGCAAGAAGAGCTTCGGCTGGTATAAGCAAGTGATTGAAAGCAACGGAGAAAAGCTTGAATAGAGCAAGAATCAGAGAATAAGCCGGCATACAGCCGTATCAGACAAGGATCTGATACGGCTGTTGTGCTGTACTGCCTTAACCGGAAATTATTTTGAATGCTTTGTCCACTGTTAGCAGCTGCTCCGTCCCAAGCTTCATATCCTTGAGCCGTAGCTTGCCCTGCGCCGCTTCATCTTCGCCGGCCAGCAGGCAGTACCGGATGCCCTTAGCTGAGGCGGCGGCCAGTATTTTTTTGAGCTTGCGCGTGCCGGTGTCGACATTGACCCGGACACCGGCGTTCCGCAGCACGGCAGCAGCTGTAAGTGCCTGCGGCATAGTCTCACCGATCGGAATCAGCAGCACGCCGGAATTGGCCTCCTGCACCGGACGTTCTCCCAGCAGGGCCATAATCGATTCCATGCCGAAGGAGATGCCGACCGTCGGCACATTGATATCGTCCCGGCCGACAAGCTTGCCGATAATGTTATCATACCGTCCGCCCCCGCCCAGGCTCGAGGTATAGCCGCCGGAGGCAACAAAAATCTCATACACCGTTCCGGTATAAAAGGACAGGCCGCGTGAGAGGAACGGGTCGAAGCTGCAGATCCGGGAGAGCCCGGTGGCATCTATCAGCTGCTGAAGCGCCTGAACCTCAAGTGCGCCCGGCTGGCAGCCCAGCCCATAACGCTCTGCCAGGGTGCTGAAATCCGCATTTTCATTTTCCAGAAGCCCGCTTATGGCGAGCACAGCCTGTTCTGTGAGCCCTTTATCGCGGAGCTCAGCCAGCACACCCTGCAGGCCGACCTTGGCCAACTTGTCGAGAGTCAGCATCACGGACAGGCTGTCCTCTGCAGGGACACCGGCCGCTGCCAGGATTTCGCCCAGAAACCGGCGGTTGTTCCATTTCAGGACGATGGGGATATCAAGTCTGCGGAAGACCTCCGCAGCCAGCTGCATCAGCTCGGCCTCAGCCTGCGGGCCGGCAATGCCGGCCACATCGGCGTCGCATTGCAGGAACTCGCGCAGCCGGCCTTTTTTGACCGGACCGTCGCGGAATACCTTGCCAATCTCATACCGTTTAAACGGAAAGCTGATACCGGGATTCAGCGCAACCACTTTGGCGAACGGAATGGTCAGATCATAACGCAGACCCAGCGTCCGCCCGCCCTGGTCCGTTAACTGATACATTTCACGGAGAATTTCATCGCCCCCGGCATATTTGGAGGTCAGCAGCTCCAGTTCATTCAGCAGCGTGGTTTCCATCGGTTCAAAATCATACAGCTCAAACAGCCCGCGCAGCACGGTCTGGACCTTCTGCCTTACCGCCTGCTCCCGTCCGAAGTAATCATAGGTTCCTTTGATATTTTGCATAATAAGCAGCTCCCTTTAGTGTGGTCCGGAATTTTCGGCATGCCCGGCCAAATAAAAAAACGCGCCGGACCTCGTGGTCCTGCGCGTTTCGATATTACGCAGGGAGGTCGAACGCGAATAGCGTTAGCCCTCCCTGAATGCCTTCAGGTGTGCTAACGCCGCTTGTGATGATGAAGCTGATTCTGTATGATGGAAATGCTGTTTATAAGGTTCACCGGAATCAGCTCCCTTCGAATTTAGATTAATGCACATTATAGCGGATGAAATGGAGCTGTGCAAGGGGCAAAAACGGCGGTGTGCCGGATGTTCTGATAACTAAAGTGAAAAGAGGCATTGTTGATGGATCATGAACAATTAATTGCGGCAGCCGAGGGCTTTGCCAAGGAGCAGCTGGGCCGGGATACTACCGGGCATGACTGGTTTCACACGGATAGGGTACGGAACACAGCTGCGCTGATTGCCGGAATGGAAGGAGCCGATGTACTAATCTGTACAGTAGCTGCTCTGCTGCATGACGTCGCCGATGAGAAGCTGAACGACTCCAAGGAAGCGGGGCTGCAAAAAGTTGCAGGCTGGCTGGAGGAGCATCTGGAGGACGCCGGGCAGACCGGACATATCATGCAGATTATCGGGACGATGTCCTTCAGCGGCGGAGGAGGTGCTCCCATGTCTACACTGGAAGGGCAATGCGTGCAGGATGCGGACCGGCTGGATGCGCTGGGGGCTATCGGCATTGCCCGGACGATGGTTTTCTCGGGGGCCAAGGGCCGTCCGGTGTATGATCCGGAGGAGGCTCCGCGTGATGAATCGCTGCAGAAGGAATACCGTGACTACTCCAAGGGCACGGCGGTTAATCATTTTTATGAGAAGCTGCTGAAGCTGAAGGATCTGATGAATACTTCCTACGGACGCAAGCTGGCTGAGGAGCGGCATGATTTCATGCTGCTGTATCTGGAGCAATTTTATAAGGAATGGAATCAGGGCAGCCGGAAGCCGTTAAAATGAGAACAGGCGCAACAAGGAAGGAATAATTACATGAGCGAGCTGCAATTCAGAGATTACGAGTTAAATGAAGAGATTATCAAAGCCCTTGACCTGATGGGCTATTCGGCTCCCACCGAAGTACAGAGCAAAGTGATTCCTGTTGCCCTGAAGGGCCGGGATCTGATTGTAAGATCACAGACCGGCAGCGGCAAAACTGCCTCATTCGGCATCCCCGTCTGCGAGCTGGTGGACTGGGCGGAGAATAAGCCGCAGGTTCTGGTGCTTACCCCGACCCGGGAGCTGGCGGCACAGGTCAAAGAGGATATTGCCAATATCGGACGCTTCAAGCGGATCAAGGCTGCCGCTGTGTTCGGCAAGCAGCCGTTCGCCCCGCAAAAAATCGAGCTGGCGCAGAAAACGCATGTTGTCGTAGGAACGCCGGGACGAGTGTTCGACCATATCGAACGGGGCACCCTGCCTCTGAACCGGATTCGCTATCTGGTCATTGATGAGGCTGATGAGATGCTGGGCATGGGCTTTATCGAGCAGATTGAGCAGATCATCCGGCGCCTGCCTGAAGACCGGGTAACGATGCTATTTTCTGCGACATTACCCGAGGCTGTAAAAAGCTTGTGCCGCAAATACATGACTGACCCGGCGGATATTGAGATTGCAGCCAGCGGGATCACTACGGCGGCCATTGAGCATACGCTGATTGAGGTCAGACCTGCGGCCAAGTTCGGCCTGCTGCTGGATCTGCTGACGGTGGAGAACCCGGACAGCTGTATTATTTTTTGCCGGACACAGGAGCAGGTTAATGAATTATTCCGGGGACTGGCTGACCAGGAGCTGCCCGCGGACAAGCTGCACGGCGGGATGCTGCAGGACGAGCGGTTTGAAGTCATCAATGCGTTCAGGAGAGGACAGTTCCGCTATCTGATTGCTACGGATGTGGCTGCCCGCGGGATTGACGTAGAGAACATAACTCATGTATTCAATTACGACATCCCGATGGAAAAAGAAAGCTACGTGCACCGCACCGGACGTACCGCACGTGCAGGCAGCAGCGGCAAAGCAATTACATTTGTTACGCCTAATGAGCACAAGTGGGTTGCTGATATTGAAGCCTATATCGGCTTCAGTATCCCGGCTCTGCAGGCTCCTGCGGAGCAGGCTGTGGAAGAGGCAAGGGAAGCTTTTGAGCAAAAGCTCGGCAAAAAGCAGGTCCGCAAGGCAGGCAAAACCGAGGTAATGAACCGCAACATCATGAAGCTGTATTTTAACGGCGGTAAGAAAAAAAAGCTGCGCGCGGTTGATTTCGTTGGTACGCTTGCCAAGCTTGAGGGAATGACTGCCGAAGACATCGGGATCATCACGATTCAGGACAACGTAACCTATGTGGATATTCTCAACGGCAAGGGCCCGATGGTGCTCCAGGCAATGAAGAATACAACTATCAAAGGCAAGCAGCTAAAGGTGCATATTGCGAAAAAATAACAGGGGCAAACGGGCACCGGCAAATGTGGAAATAAATCAAGGCTGCCCGGCACGTGATATTTTGGGCTGCAAACCGCGGCGGAATAGCGTACATTTCAACATAATTATTTGAAATTACGCTGCTGAAGGGGATGTGGAAGATGATAGACGTGAGAAGCCGGGAATTTGCCGTTCCCTTTTTGCAGAGCCTGATTCAGGTGGATACCTGTAACCCGCCGGGCAATGAGCACCGTTTAGCCCTGCTGCTGCAGGAGTATTTGCGCGGGAAGGGCCTGGAAAGCCGTGTCATCACAGTTGAGCAGGGGCGCAGTAATCTTGAAGCTGTAGTTGCCGGCGGCGGGGGGCGGAAGCTGATGTTCTGCGGACATCTGGATACCGTCAGCCCCTGGACTGCGGAAGCCGGGAAATACCCGCCTCATGGCGCAGCGATTGAGGACGGCCGGATGTACGGCCAGGGTACCTCTGATATGAAAGGCGGACTGGCGGCGATGCTGCTCGCCGCCGTATCACTGCATCAGGAGGGCATCCGGCTGGGCGGGGATCTGATTGTGCTGGCGACAGCCGGAGAGGAGGTCGACAGCTGCGGGGCCCGGCACTATGCGGAGCAGCATAACCTGGAGGAGCTGGACGGGCTGGTGATTGCCGAGCCGACAGGCAGCCGGGTTGCTGTTGGCCACAAAGGAGCACTGTGGCTGCGGATTACGCTGCATGGACGCAGTGCCCACGGCTCCATGCCGCACCTTGGCCTGAATGCGGTGGAAGGGATGATGGAAGTGATCGCGCTGCTTAAGCGGCATGCGCTGGAGTGGCAGGCCCATGATCCCGTCCTGGGATCAAGCAGCCTGTCGGTTAACTCCATCGCCGGCGGTGTGCAGACCAATGTGATCGCTGACCGCTGCAGCATTGATGTGGATATCCGGACGGTTCCGCCGCTGCTGCATTCCGGGCTGCTGGCCGAGATTACGGCCAGGCTTGAAGGCATGCAGCAGCTGAATGCAGGCTTCCGTTATGAGGTGGAGGAGCTGCTGGACCGGAGCGTGGTCTACACTGATCCCGGCGAGGAGCTGATCCGCACTGCGCTTGAGCTTGCCGGCAGTGCAGATGAGGGGACAGTGCAGGGAGTCTCCTATTACACGGATGCCTCCGTGCTCCATAATCACGGGAAGCTGCCCGTGCTGATCTACGGTCCCGGTGATCCCAAGCTTGCCCACCAGCCGGACGAATGGATTGATATTGAAGCGTACCTTGAATCAATCAGCTTTTACCGGGAGCTGGCGGTCCGCTTTCTAGGGATGGCTGCAGACTAGAAGGGCTGTTGTGTAAGTCTGCCATGCCGGCATATGCTGCCGGGTGGAATGAATACTGCTGGCGGTTCACCAGTATGTTCATCATTGTCGCGACATCCGCTGGTGTCCGTTAGAGACCCGCGATAGTAGGCTGCCAGTTTGCAGCGGGCGTTAGACCGCCGGCTTAGAGCGACAGAAGCGGCCGGTCTAATTGCACTACTACAAAAAACCTTCCGCCAGGCGGCCGACAGGCCGGGGAGCGGAAGGTTTTTTACGTTTATTTAGTCAAGGCGCTCTACGCGTTATACTGTGCCTGATACAGACGGCTGTAGGTGCCGCCTGCATTCAGCAGGTCTTCGTGGCGGCCTTCCTCGGAAATGCCGTCCTCGTTCACAACGATGATCCGGTCGGCATTTTTGATCGTGGTCAGCCGGTGGGCAATGACCAGAGTGGTGCGGCCGACAGACAGCTCAGCAAGAGACTGCTGGATGGCGGCCTCGGTCTCGGTGTCGAGCGCTGAGGTGGCTTCGTCCAGAATCAGAATCGGCGGGTTCTTGAGGAACATCCGGGCAATGGCCAGACGCTGCTTTTGACCGCCCGACAGCTTCACGCCGCGTTCGCCGATGATGGTATCCATGCCGTCCGGCAGGCTGTTGATCAAGTCCTCCAGATGGGCGCGTCTGGCGGCTGTCCAGATTTCGTCCAGCGGCGCATCGAGCTTGCCATAGGCGATATTCTCACGGATGGTACCGGAGAACAGGAACACATCCTGCTGTACGATCCCGATCTGCTTGCGCAGGGAGTGCAGCTTCATGTCACGGATATCGGTCCCGTCCACGGAGATGGCACCGCCGGTGACATCATAGAAGCGGGGGAGCAGGCTGCAGATGGTTGTTTTGCCGGCACCGGACGGTCCGACAAAAGCAATCGTCTCTCCGGCATTGACCTTCAGGCTGATCCGGTTCAGCACAGGCCGGTCTGCCTCATAACCGAAGCTCACGTTATTAAAGACGATGTCGCCGCGCAGGGAGCCTGCATGGGCGGCGTCCGGCTTATCGGCAATGTCCGGCTCGGTATCAATAATTTCAAGATAGCGCTTGAACCCGGCGATGCCCTTCGGGTAACTCTCGATAACGGCATTGATCTTTTCGATCGGCCGGAAGAAGATATTGGACAACAAAATGAAAGCGACGAATTCACCGATCTCAAGCTCACCCTGGATAAAGAACCAGGCGCCGCAGATCATCACCACGATCGTAATCAGCCGGGTCATCATGTAGCTGACCGAGGAGCTTTTGGCCATCAGCTTGTATGCCATCAGCTTGGTTTGGCGGAATCTCTGGTTGTCTTCAGCGAACAGCACCTTCTCATGCTCTTCATTGGCAAAAGACTGCACCACGCGGATGCCTCCGACATTATCTTCAATCCGGGCGTTGAAATTCCCCACATTGCCAAAAAGGTTGTGGTACGTTGAGGTCATATTGCGTCCGAAGTGAATAATCACCCAGGCCATAATCGGCACAATGATGAAAGTAATCACAGCCAGCTGCAGATTAAGATCTGCCATCAGGATAAAAGCACCGACCAGTGTCATTACGGCGATGAACACATCCTCCGGGCCATGGTGGGCCACCTCGCCGATATCGTTAAGATCATTGGTGATCCGCCCGATCAGATGACCGGTTTTATTGTTGTCAAAGAAACGGAAGGAGAGCTTTTGGATATGGTCGAACATTTTTTTGCGCATATTGGTTTCGATGTTGATTCCCAGCATATGCCCCCAGTAAGTGACCACGTAGTTCATCACAGTTGTCAGGGCATAAATCGCGAGCAGGGCGATACAAGCCAGCAGAATCAGCGGCCAGTCCTTGCCGGGCAGCAGCTCATCGATGAATTTATTCACAGCTACCGGAAAAGCGAGCTCCAGCAGCCCCGCCCCCACCGCACAGGTGAAGTCGAGAATAAACAGCCCCTTGTAGGGCCGGTAATAGGAGAAAAAACGACGCAGCATCTCTTGTTCACTCATTTCTGTATGTATTGTTAGTTGAGAGTCATTCTCAACTGTCTTATTCTTAGGATACTAAAGAGGGTTACCGGATTTGTCAACCTTTGTCATGTGGAAAGGGGGCAGGAATTCCTGCCGTGTCACCCAGTCCAAGCCGGATACTTAAACATATGTTATGGATATTCCAGTAAAAAGGAGGAGTTAAGCATGAGCGAAAATGTCGGCGGATACAGCCCGTTCACTTCAACTGGCGCCATTCTGGTTTTGTTCATCCTGCTTGTAATCATTACTAAATCCTTCTGGGTATAATGGAGCAGGTCCATCCGGCTGATCCTGCCAGTCTTAGGACTGGCAGGATCGCTATACATATCGGGCGCAGGACGTGTTAAAAACTTATGCAATTTGAGTCTGGCGGGGTTATAATATAACAATCTGTGTAAGAAAATTGGTCTGATGCGGCTGACAATCACCGGTTGTCAGCCGTTTGTACTGCGATCAGGAGGATCATCATGACTGTAAAATCTCAAGACCGGACATCCGCAAAACCAGGCATGCCCGGAACCCGCACCGCTTCCGGCCCGCTCCTGCTGGTGCTTGGAATCTTGTTTGTTGCTGCTGCCCTGCGGGCGCCGTTCACCTCTGTAGGTCCGTTGCTGGGCCTGATCCGTGACGATCTGGGCCTGTCCAATACGCTGGCCGGGTTTATTACAACACTGCCGCTGCTTGCATTCGCCCTGCTGTCGCCGTTTGCGCCGCAGCTGGCCCGCCGCTTTGGCCTGGCCAACGTGCTGCTGCTGGCCATGCTGACATTGGCTTCTGGTATTCTGCTCCGTTCAGCTGCGGGCACCGTTGCCTTTTTCACAGGCACCGCACTGATCGGACTGGCTATTGCGGTCTGTAACGTACTGCTTCCCGGACTGATCAAGGGAAGATTTCCCGCGCGGATCGGCCTGATGACCGGAATGTATACTGTGTCAATGAATCTGTGTGCGGCAGCAGCTTCGGGCTTCAGTGTGCCTCTTGCGGCACAAGCAGGGTTAGGATGGCGCGGTACATTGTCGCTCTGGTTTATTATCGCTTTGCTAGCGATAATATTCTGGCTTCCTCAAATGAAAGGCTTTGTCCGGGGAGGCGGGGCACAAGCTACTAAATCCTCAATAAACGTCTGGAAGTCACCGCTGGCCTGGCAGGTTACCTTGTTTATGGGACTCCAATCCTTGCTGTACTATGTGCTGATCTCCTGGTTCTCGGTAATTCTGGGCGAACGCGGCATGTCGGCCGGCCATGCGGGCTGGATTCTGTCGCTGATGCAGCTGGCCCAGCTGCCCTTTACCTTTTTTGTGCCGCTGCTCGCAGGCCGGATGAAGAACCAGCGCAGTCTGGTTCTAATCACTTCTATATTGTTCTTTATCGGGATTCTTGGCATCTGGCTGGGCAGCACGGCCTGGATGGCACTGTGGGCGGTCTGCATCGGCATCGCCGGCGGCTTCGCCTTCGGGCTGGCCATGATGTTCTTCAGCCTGCGGACCCGTACAGCCCAGGAGGCCAGCGAGCTGTCCGGGATGGCCCAGTCTGTCGGCTACCTGCTGGCAGCCATGGGGCCTGCGCTGTTCGGGCTGCTGCATGATGCCGCGGACAGCTGGAATATTCCGCTCGGCCTGCTGGCCGCCGCGGCAGTGCTTCTGTGTGCTGCCGGGCTGGGAGCAGGGAGAGACAGACAGGTTGGCGGCCTGTCCAATAACAGATGAAACAGCTATTATATTGAAAGAGCGCACCGGAATGCATCTTCCGGTGCGCTCTTTTTTAGCTCTTTACGGCAATCACCCGGATTCTCCGGTAATCCATTACCCAGACGCCGTCACGGAACAGCTGGGGCTTCAGCTCCTGCTCCATGAAAGCCAGCACTTCGTCACGCTGTACCGGGGAAAGCACACTCAGAATCCCGTCCGCGAATGTATTCAGCCAGCTGCTGAAGCCCTGCTCACCGCCGGCCAGCGGAGTCGGGCGGTCATAGCACAGCGCAAGGCTGGCAACCAGCCCGTTCTGTTCCAGCAGGGTAGTGTACTCTGCGATTCCGGGAAAATACCAGAGCAGTGCAAGCTTATCCGGGCAACCGGCAGCAGCGAAGGCGCGCGGCAGCCCCCGGGTGACCGAGGCAATATTGCCCTGGCCGCCGAACTCGGCAATAAAACGGCCGCCGGGACGCAGGCTTGCGGCAATGCTTGCCGCAGCTCCATTGGCATCGGTCAGCCAGTGCAGGGCCGCGTTGCTGAACACGGCATCGGCGGACGGTTCAGCGGTATAGCGCTGTCCGTCAGCCAGGATGAATTCAAGCTCCGGGTGCTTGCTGCGGGCTGCAGCGATCATTTCTGGCGAGGCATCAATTCCGGTAACTGCAGCGCCGTATCCGGCAATGACAGCCGCCAGATCCCCGGTGCCGCAGCCCCAGTCCAGGATGCGCTCACCGGCTGCCGGCTTCAGCAGTTCAATAAGAGATTGGCCATATTGTGAGACAAAGGCCATATCCGAATCATAGGTTCCGGTATTCCATTTCTGATTCATGCGGTTTAAGCTCCTCTCCGGTTACAGTGGGTTAACTATGTTGTAACACGCCGGGGCTTATAAGTGAAATATATAAAGATTATAAAATTTATTGGTTATACCTATTGAAGTGCGGTGAATATGCCATAGAAGCTGAACAGGATAAGTATTGCTGCGGAGATACGGCTTAGAATCCGGCTAAAAGAATCGGGCAGCCTGCGGCTGATCCCTTTGATGATTAGAGCCAGGAGCAGCCACCAGCAGAAGGAGCCAAGGGCTATGCCGGCAGGCAGAAACAGTGAGCTTCCGGTTTTGCTGCCCAGGGAAGCGGACAGCGCCATAAAGCTCAGCACTGTAGCTGGATTGGCCAGTGTCAGCAGAAACGAGGTAAGCAGGCTGTACAGCATTCCGCTGCGCGCAGTCTCCGGCATAGCAGCGGCTCCCGCTGTCCGCCAAGCCATTACTCCGAGATAAGCGATGAACAGGGAGCCGAGCAGCTTCAGCGGCAAGGTATATGCAGTGGTGAAGTCGCCCACCGCCTTGAAGCCGGTCACTGTTACCAGCGCATAAAAGGCATCAGCCAGCGCAATGCCTGCTCCTGTGGCCAGACCGGCGGACAATCCCTGCCGCAGTGTCCGGTTCATGCAGAGCAGCGACATCGGGCCGACCGGTGCAGCGACAATAAAGCCGAAGCCCACGCCGCCAAGCAATGCGGGCCAGAGGGTCATGTTACGCTGTCTCCCGACTGCAGTGGAACATTCGGTGTCTCTTTGACTGTTCCGAGGATAATGGTCGTCCTGGTGCGCACAATACCCGGCAGACCTTTCAGTTCTTCACTGATAATACGGTCGAGATCCCTTGTTCCCCTGCAGCGGATTTTCAGGATGTAGTCATCATCACCTGCCGTATGATGACATTCCTGAATTTCCGGCAGCTCGTGTACGAGCGTAAGAAAAGCCTGCCGGTGTGCCGGGCGTTCTAGGGAGACGGCAACGAGTGCTGCGAGGCTGTAGCCTGTTGATTCAGAATCGATCAGAGCCGTATAGCCCTTGATGACCCCCTGTTCCTCAAGCCGTCTAACACGGTCAGCGGCAGCAGGGGAGGAGAGTCCGAGCATTCCGGCCAGCTCTGACCAGGTGATTCTTCCGTTAGCCATGAGGATGTTAACGATCTTTTTATCTAAAGAATCCATGTTTATTATCCTTTCTTTATTAAGTTTAATCGGATTATAACCTAATAAAAATAAGTAAACAATGACTTTTCTCTTATGGATTACAGGATGAACGGTGGATCGGATAAATATTAATAAATAATTCTTGCAATCCATCTGCAAAGAGTGTATATTCTTAATTACGGTGATTAAATCACTGAGATACATATTATGCGGTCGTGGCGGAATTGGCAGACGCGCACGGTTCAGGTCCGTGTGGTAGCAATACCGTGGAGGTTCGAGTCCTCTCGACCGCATCAGCTTTATCAGGAAACCCTTCGGCAGAAGGGTTTTTTTATTTTTCAGACGGCCATTAATCCCTCAGCCACGCCGGTGACCGGGGGGTTTTTGTGCAGGCTGGGATCCGGTTCAATTCAGGGACTTCAGTTCCACAGCGGAACAGCCGAAAAAAAGGTATACTATGTAATGAGCCAAGACCCCCGAATGTACAGAGGAGGCAATATCATTGTCTGATACCCTTTATAAAACCTTATATATGCGGTCTTCTACCGGATTTGCGGTCGTTTCGCTCTCGAACGGAATGATCGAGCTGGCGAACCCCGCTTTATGCAGTATGTTCGGATACACTGAAGAGGAGTTTCTAAGCCTCCGGTATCTTGACATCACCTGTATGGAGAAGAAAGACCAGACTGACCAGGAACGGGTGATGAAGCTCCTGCTGCAGAGTCCCGGCGCGTCTGTTGATAGTGAAGAACGGTTTATCCGTAAAAACGGCGAAATCTTCTGGGTGGCGCTTCACTTGTTTCTGACCTTTGATGAGGCTGCGGGCACTCCGGTCTATATGATTGCGGAATTGCAGGATATAACGGAGCGCAAGAAGGCGGAGCAACGGGTGAGGGAAGAGTATAACCTGTATAACCTGATCACCCGGAATACTCCGGATATGATCTCCCTGGCTGATCCCGAGGGAACGATTATATATGTCTCTCCTTCCGTGGAGAAGATGCTGGGGTATCCTGCGCATGAAATGATCGGCAAAAAAAGACTTGAATATTACCATAATAAAGATGCCATTGAGATGAAGGAGCCCGGCAAGCTTTATTCAGATAAAGATGTATTTACCAGACGGGTCCGTCATAAAAACGGTGATTATTTGTGGATTGAAAGCTCCTTCCAGGTTATGCGTGATGACAAGGGAGAAGTGGAGCGGGTGCTGACCGTTGCCAGAGATATTACGGAGCGCAAGAAATATGAAGACATGCTGGCGAATGCCCAGTTCCTGGCCAAAATGGGCTCCTGGGAATGGAATCACGCCCACAAGCAGATGACCGTATCCAAGGAGATGCGTCATATTTTCGGGCATAAGGGTGACAGCAGCAATCATTCCCTGTACGATCCCAAGCTGATTCAGGACACTATTCATCCGGAGGATTTACCTGAGGTGATGAGAGCCATCCGGAAATGCCTGCATTACGGGGGAAGTGACAGCATGACCTTCCGGATCACAGCAGCTGACGGATCGGATAAATATATAAGCGCCCACTGGGAAGGGGTTCCGGATGATAACGGTAGAACAAGGCAGATCAGCGGCGTAGTCCAGGACGTGACTGCACACCGGATTATGGAGGAGCAGCTGCGCGAGAGCGAGCAGAATTACCGGCTGATTTCAGAAAACTCCCAGGATTTTATCACACGCAATGCGACGGATGAGGATGCCACCTATCTGTATGCCTCCGCCGTGTGCCAGCAGATGTTCGGCTATACGCCTGAGGAGATGGTCGGCACGAAAGGGATGGGATATATTCATCCTGAGGATG
Source organism: Paenibacillus sp. fava2 (assembly GCF_058313675.1). Classification (NCBI taxonomy): domain Bacteria; kingdom Bacillati; phylum Bacillota; class Bacilli; order Caryophanales; family Paenibacillaceae; genus Paenibacillus; species Paenibacillus sp. fava2. The sequence continues at coordinate 2,712,939 of NZ_CM177755.1, forward strand.
AAGTCAGAGTCCGGCAATATATAAACGACGGGATGAAAGGATTGAGGCTGGAGCCAATCGTATTCCGTTTTTTGTGCAAGGATGGGTCTTATCTGTGGGTGGAAACGACTGTGCGCCATATCCGGTACGGCCCCGGAGAAACCGCCGAAATTATCGGTGTGACCCGGGACGTTTCGGAACGCATGCAATATGAGCAGAAAATGATGGAAAGCGAGAACCGCTACAAGTCGTTGTTTGACTATAACCCTTCTGCCATCATAGCCATGAATCTGGAAGGCTGCATCCAGTCGCTTAACGCCAGTCTGCTGAATCTGACCGGTTATTCCCGGAACAGCCTGCTGAACTCCTTCTATAACGAGTTTATTGATCCGGAGGAAATCGATTTCGTAACCGAGAGATTTGCCCGCGCTGCCGGCGGGGAAGCACAGACCTTTGAGAGCAGGCTGATCCACAGGAAAGGGCACCTGGTCGAGGTAAGTATGATTTATGTGCCGATTATGCTGAATTCCCGCGTAGTTGGTGTGTTTGCCATTACAAGCGATATCACGGAACGCAAGCGGCATCTGGAACAGATTGAGAAGCTGAGCTATGAGCATGCACTGATTCTTAACTCTGTTACCGAGGGGATTTTCGGCATAAGCCTGGAAGGGGAGACGGTGTTTATTAACCCGGCTGCCTACACGATGCTGGGTTATGACTCCGGTCAGGCCGGAGGTAACAGTGAGCTGCATGCGATACAGCAGACCTGGCTGGACGGAGATCCTTACCCGGGAGGCGGCAAGACACTGCCTGAATGGTTCTCTGAGCATCTCTCCTATGAAGAGAAGGAAGGGGTGTTCTGGCGTCTGGACGGCTCCAGCTTCCTGGTCAGATACCGGATGACCCCGCTGTTCGACAATGGGGAGCGGAAGGGCGTTGTTGTCGTATTCCGCGATATTACCGAGGAAAAAGCAATTGTACGGGCCAAGGAGTCAGCCGAACAGGCGGACCGGGCCAAATCGGAGTTTCTGGCGATTATGAGCCATGAGCTGCGTACGCCGATGAACGGCATTATCGGGATGACGGATCTGCTGACGGGCACGGAGCTTAACGAAGAGCAGGAATACTACACGCAAATAATCAACAAGAGCAGTGCGTCGCTGCTGCATATCCTGAACGAGGTGCTTGATTTCAGCAAAATAGAGGCCGGCATGATGACCGTGGAGCTGCAGGCCGTTGATCTCCGGCAGGTGATGTCTAACGTAACGGAAATCTTTTATCCGAGGGTAAAGGAAAAAGGGCTTGTGCTCCAGATGGAGATTGCCCCTGAGCTTCCGCCGCTCCTGGTAACCGATGAGGGGAGATTGCGTCAGATACTTATCAATCTGGTCGGCAATGCCGTTAAGTTCACTGATGAAGGAACGGTCAGCATGACTGCGCAGCTGGAAGCGGTCCGGGAGAACGGCGCGGTTATTCTCAAGTTTATTGTAAAAGATACAGGAATCGGCATTGCTCCGGCCAGCCAGGGGCTGCTGTTCCAATCCTTTTCCCAGCTTCATCCCTCCATTAACCGTAAGTATGGCGGGACCGGACTGGGACTGGCGATCAGCAAAAGGCTGGTCGAGCTGCTGGGCGGAGCAATCGGGGTGGACAGCCGGGAAGGTGAGGGGGCGGAGTTTTATTTTACAATCGAAGCCTTGATTCCGCGGGAGGATTCCGCACAGGAGCTCATAACGGCGGGTGAAGGGGACAAGCAGGTAACGGTTCAGAACAGGCGCAGGGAGTACTCATTCGGTGAATTTGGGCCGCTGTCGATCCTGATTGCTGAAGATCATCCGGTTAATCAGCAGATTATGCAGGCTTTTCTCAAAAAGCGGGGTTATCATGCCGATGTTGCCTTGAACGGGCAGCAGGCAGTGGAGGCAGTGCGTTTGCGCCGCTATGACCTGATCTTTATGGATATCCAGATGCCGCTGATGGACGGTATTGAGGCTGCCATGCGGATCAGAGAAGAGCACGGCCTGTATCCGGTGATTGTGGCCGCTACCGCTTTTGCCCAGAAGGAAGATAAGGAGATGTGCCTGAGAGCGGGAATGCAGGATTTCATCTCCAAGCCGATCCGTTCCGAAGAGCTGGACAGGGTGCTGCGGGAATGGTCGGCCCAGCACCGCAATCAGGATTGACTGCGTGCGAAGGAGGACAGATGAATGAAAGGGATCGTGTATACAGGGTTTGCGGTGATGTACGCACTGGTCACCTTTTTTGGAATAGGTCCGGTACTGTTCGCGGATGGGACGTTATCTGAACGGATTGTGACACTTGTTGTGGTGCTGCTGATCTATGTCCTGCTTACGCTGGGCCTGCTGCTTGTGAGGAGACGTCTTTCATAAGCATTGACAATCTTTTCTTGTCTAGCTATATTTATAGTATTCGTAATAATTACGCATAAATTTAGTCAGCGAGAGGATTTTTGCACCGGATATGATGAAGCGCGGCGATTTTATATTGATTGTCCTGGTTCTGCTGCTTGCGGGCGGAATCTATGGAGTCAAATGGCTGGACGTACGGGGGGAGCATTATGAGCAGGGAGACCTGCAGGCTGTGATTACAATCAACGGCAAAACCTACCAGACCGTTACGCTGACCAAGGAAGAACAGACCATTGATATTCAGACCAAATTCGGCCATAACATTCTCAAGGTGTACGACTATGGCATACAGATGACCTATTCGGATGCCCCGCTGCCGATTGCACTGGATATGGGGTTCATTTCCAGGCCGAAACAGCAGATTATCTGTATTCCGGCCAGACTGATGGTTGAGGTTGTCAATCCGGATGCCTCGATCGATAATGATGAGGAGTTGGATGCCGTTATTTAGCTTCTGTTATTACCGGACTGCTGCTGATCTGTTCCCAGGCGGCTACAGAATCGGCATTGGAGTAGACATAAGGCGTTGAAGGCTGAGGAATCGGAGTTACGGTTTCGGGAATAATCTGAACAACAGTTTTACCTTGATAATTAGCGGCATGAAGCTTGCCCCGCACCTCAATCCAGGTGTCTGCGGGCAGGCTTATTTGCGTCTGCGGATCAAGCAGAATGCCGAAGGGGGTCGCGTCTGCTGTGCAGCACTGCACCAGAAAACGGCTTACCGCATATGAATCACCGGCAGGCCCCTGTTCACGGTACAGGAACCCTGAGACTGCGATTTCCTTGCCTTCAAACTGCTCCTTATACAGGTCGATGGCCCCGAAGGTTTCGGAAAAAATTTCGGGATGCACCTGGATTACAGACTGTTTGTACAGCTTGGCTGCAAGCTCGGCGAATTCCTCCTGGTACGGGTTTGCGGCGGCAAAGCGTTCCTCCCTTCCTTCCTCGGGCGAAATGTAGGTCAGGGAGACTCCTTTTCTCGCTGCTGCAGTCGTTCCGAGCGCCCGGTCCGGCAGCACAAAGCCGAGCAGCAGCGGCAGCAGGAACAGGCCGTACAGAGCAGTGCTCCTCGGTATGGACCGTGGGAGCTGGTGCTCACAGTCGCATAGTGCACTGCTTTTGCCGAAGAGAGCCTGTATTCCAAGACTTACGGCCATCAATGACAAAGGCACCGGACAGAGCCGGATCCAGCGGGCCAGCTTGGGGGCGACATAATAGTGCAGTGCATCCTGCTGGCTTAAATGTGCAATATACAGCGCAAAACCGAGCAGAAGGGCCGCCCTGAGCAGGTAATGCACACGGATGCTGCGCGGGTCGTTCATAGGGACCTCCTGAAAGTGGACTAGAGCCAGAATGATGCCAGCACCGAGCCGACGAAAACGGCCGAGAAAATAAGAAAAAACAGATAGATGGCAAATCTGGTTTTGAACAGCGAGAGCAGCATGAGCGAATTTTTGAAATCAAGCATCGGCCCGAGCACCATGAAGGCAAGAAGGGCGCCTGACGGAAAGGTATGCAGGAATGTGGCCGCGACAAAAGCGTCGGAGGTCGAGCAAAGGGACAGCACAAAGGCAAGGCCCATCATGAACAGATACGAGCCCAGCGGCATGCCGCCGATGGCCTCCAGGCTGCCGTGATCCATAAAGCTCTGAATACCGGCAGTCAGCACGCAGCCGATGATTAAATATTTGCCCATTTCGAAAAATTCATCCGAAGTATGGACAAGCACGGATACGAACCTGCCCCCGCGGGCGGCGAGCTGGTGTGCCTCACTGCTTTCCCGCCGGATGGACAGCCGCAGCGGCGACTTGGTTACGGTAGCGTATATGATGAGTCCTACGGCTGCTGCCACAGCAAAGGCCAGTCCCATCCGTGCATACGCGAGCCAGGGGTGAGTGCGGAACGCGGTCAGTGTAGCCCCGTATACGACAGGATTCAGGATCGGGCCCGAAAGAATGAATACAATGGCGACATACAGCGGCATTCCCTTCTGCATCAACCGGCGGACAAGCGGGATCATTCCGCATTCGCAGACAGGAAAAAGGATGCCGAGCAGACAGCCGAACAGAATCGCCGGGACCGGCCGCCGCGGAATCCAACGCGAGATCCATTCGTCAGGAACGAATACGCGCAGCAGCGAGGACAGCAGGGCTCCCAGCAGCACGAATGGCAAGGCCTCCAGCAGAATGCCGGTGAAGGCGGTTTTGAAGCTGTGGATGTATGCGTTCTCCAGCAGCTCCGGATGCTCCGGCAGCCAGACTATGCCAAGGACGATCAGGAAGACAGCGGGAACAAGCAGCGGCAGTATTTTGAGCGGATAAAAGGATGTCAATGCATATTAGCTCCTTCCCGTTGTATAACTTCAGCCAAACAGACTGGACCACTGCGCAGTCAGCTGCTGCTCATCGAGACCCAGTCCGATGAACACAATATAGGGCTGGCCGGGGTAGCGTGATGCCTCCCAGCTGATGCGGTCTCCGGCGAACTGGACCAGCTGGACAGGCTGCAGCCCGTGCTCCCGGCTGGACAAACGGACATGCCCTTTGGCTCTAAGCAGGCTGCTTCCCCATTGCCGGAGAAAGGCTTCAAGCTGTTCGCCCGAAATGCCCTGCTCCGCCGATTGCGGAAAGGTAAGTGTGACGGCAGATACCTGGGAATAGGAACCGCCGGTATCCGCTTCCCGCTCCTGTACGGCGGTAGCTCCCTGAGTCTGTCCGCTGTGCATGCGTTTCAGCGGAACGCCGCTGACCGGAAGCGGACTGCGCATGGCGGCGGCATTGCGGGGCTCCTGCGGATATATGCCGGCCAGCAGCGGAGCCAGATTGATCTCGCTGTAATGGGTGAACACAATTTCCGAGTCCGCGTTGTATTTGCGGACGGTTTTTTCGATTCGCCACAGCCGCTCCGGCTCAACAAGATCGGATTTGTTGACGATCAGCAGATCGGCGCCGGCAAGCTGCTTGCGGAGCGTCCGGACCAGCTGTTTGTCAGACGAGAAGCGGCTGTTATATTCCAGCACGTTCTCCGCATCCAGTACGGTGACGGTATAATGCAAATGAACTCTTTCGCTAAGCGGCTTCTCCTGCAGCGTCAAGGCGATTTCTTCAGGATCGGCCACTCCGGTAAGCTCGATATAGATGATATCGGGTCGCCGGGCGAGGACGGCATTGAGGCTTCTTGGCAGATCCTCTTTACGGCTGCAGCAGACACAGCCGTCCAGCAGCTTTTCCACATTGGCCCCGGTCTGCTCCTGCAAAATATATCCGTCCACGTCACGTTTGCCCAGCTCATTCATCACAACCCCCGCATTCAGCCCCCGTGCCTTGCTCTCCTGCAGCAGGGTGAGCAGGAGGGTTGTCTTCCCGCTCCCCAGAAAGCCGCTCAATATCATCACCGGTATCTTCATGGTCCACACTCCCGCCTTTATTTGTTATGAATCACTGCAAGAATCATAGTTTCATAATTCCATCTATACGTGCTGCCAATGGCAGAAAGACCATCTTTTTTTGAGAGATTGGGTCCGGCGCTGCTAGGAATTTTTTGGCGGCAGACAGTTGACATTTGGCCGGGGAAGACGTTATGATGTGTAAATCGTAATAATTACGATTAAATAAAAGGAGCTGAATATCATGAGAGTAACTGTAACTTTGGCCTGCACGGAAACAGGCGACCGCAACTATACCACTGTCAAGAATAAGAAAAATAACCCAGAGCGTCTGGAAATGAAAAAGTATTCGCCCCGTCTGAAGCGCGTTACACTGCACCGGGAGACCCGCTGATTCATCTGCGGCTGATCTAAATAAAACTAATACAGTAAGGGGCTTAACCATGAAAAAAATACCTGTAACCGTGCTGAGCGGCTATCTCGGCTCCGGCAAGACGACACTGCTCAACCATATCCTGCAGAACAGAGATGGCCTGAAGGTGGCAGTAATCGTAAATGACATGAGTGAAGTGAATGTGGATGCCAATCTGGTGAAGTCCGGTAACACCCTGTCACGGACAGAAGAGACACTGGTGGAGATGTCCAACGGCTGCATCTGCTGCACCCTGCGCGACGATCTGCTGCGTGAAGTAAGCAGGCTGGCTGCCGAAGGCCGGTTCGATTATATCCTGATTGAATCCTCCGGGATCAGTGAGCCTGTGCCGGTGGCCCAGACCTTCACTTACGCCAATCCGGAACTGGATATTGATCTGACGGAGCTGGCCAGACTCGATACGATGGTCACGGTGGTTGATGCGAACCGCTTCTGGCATGATTTTGCATCCGGAGACAGTCTGATTGACCGCAGTATGACCGCTGGGGACAATGACTTCCGTGATATCGTCGACCTGCTGATCGACCAGATTGAAACCTGCGATGTGCTGCTGCTGAACAAATGCGATCTGGTGGAGGAGCAGGAGCTGAACAAGCTGGAAGCCGTACTGCGCAGGCTGCAGCCTTCTGCCAAAATAATCCGCACCGTTAAGGGTGTGGTTGATCCTAAAGAAATTCTGAATACCGGCCGGTTTGATTTCGAAAAAACAAGCATGTCCTCCGGCTGGATTGCCGAGCTGAACAAGGACGAGCATACACCGGAGACGGAGGAATACGGCATCGCCTCGTTCGTCTACCGTCGCAGAGCGCCGTTTCATCCGCAGCGGCTCAGCTTCTTCTTCAGCAACTGGCCGGAAGAAGTGGTGCGGGCCAAAGGTTTGGTCTGGATTGCCGCTAAGGGCGATCTGGCGGCAACCCTGAGCCAGGCCGGCCCGTCGATCCAGTTCGGCCCGGCCGGATACTGGCTGGCGACGCTGCCGGAAGCACAGCAGGTGGAGGTGCTGGAGACTGAGCCGGATGTGAAGGCACGGTGGGATGAGCAGTGGGGCGACCGGATGAATGAGATCGTGTTCATCGGCATCGGGATGGACCGGGCTGCGCTGGAAACACGGCTCGACAGATGTCTCCTGACCGCTGAGGAGATGGGTCAGGACTGGAAGCAGTTCAATAATCCGCTGCCCTGGCCGTCTGAGGAGCTGCTGGCTGCGGGGCAGGAGTAGCAGCTGTTACTTGGGATTGGAATGGATTAGAAACGGTAAAGATCAAAGCCCTGTAACGCTGGTGAACGCTCCGCAATCGCGGAAGCCGTGTATGACAAGGTGTTTCAGCTGCCGGTTTAGAGCCGCTCTAGTTTGAAAGCCATAGATGATGGCTAATCGCAACATTTACATTTATTTTTTTTACGGGTTTACAAATCGTAATTATTACGATAAACTCATTAAAGTTAAGCGTAATAATTACTAATAAATGCTTGCTGAGCTCCCTTTTAACGTCCGGAGTGGACTAATGCGAAGCGGAGGGCAGAAACCAGACAGCAGACTAGCGGCGAAGAAGGAGGTGGTTCCATGATATTGTCATCCATGCGTAATGTAGTGTTCGGTTATGGTGAAGAGCCGGTCATCGACCGTCTCTCGCTGGATATTGAAGCCGGGCAATTCATCGGTATCACCGGACCGAACGGGGCGGCGAAGACGACTCTGCTCAAGCTGATGCTGGGCCTGCTTCGGCCGTGGGGCGGAACGGTTGAACTGAACGGCGAGCTGACAGCAGACGGTAAGCTGAATATTGGCTATGTTCCGCAGCAGATTTCTTCGTTTAACTCTGGTTTTCCGAGCTCTGTTATTGAATTGGTCCGGTCCGGCTGCTACGGGCAGCTTGGATTATTCCGGCGTTTTACCAGGGAACAGGATGAGCTGGTGGAGCGCTGTCTGCGGCAGGTGGAGATGTGGGATTACCGAAACCGCAGGATCGGCGAGCTGTCCGGCGGGCAGAAGCAGCGGATCTGTATCGCCCGGGCACTGACCCAGCAGCCGCAGGTGCTGGTGCTGGATGAGCCGACAACCGGGATGGATGCGGCCAGCCGCACTGGCTTTTATAAGCTGATGCGCCATTATGTAAATGCGCATGGCCGGACGGTCATTATGGTTACACATGGTCTGGAAGAAGCTGGTGCCTATCTGGACAGTGTAATCAGTCTGGAACGAAAGGAGGAGGAGGGCTGGACATGTTTGGTTACGAATTCATGCAGCGCGCATTTTGGGCCGGGGGGCTAATCGGCATTATTGGCCCCTTGCTTGGGGTCTATCTGATGCTGCGCCGCCAGGTGCTAATGGCCGATACCCTGTCGCATGTGTCGCTTGCCGGAGTGGCACTCGGCTCGGTGCTCCAGCTTAATCCCGCACTCAGCGGCTTTGCCGTCGCGGTTGCCGGTGGCCTGGTCATTGAGCAGCTCCGCCGTTCTTACCGTACATATAGTGAGCTCCCCGTAGCTATTATCATGACCACAGGGCTCGCACTGGCTGTTGTACTGATGAGTCTGAAGCAGAATCTGAGCAAAAGCTTCAGCTCATACCTGTTCGGCTCCATAGTCGCCGTCAGCGATACCCAGCTGAGGCTTATCGCGATTGTTGCGGCCGCTGGACTGGTGTATTTCATTGTGCTGCGCCGGCCGCTCTATAGCCTGACTTTTGATGAGGAGACTGCCAGCATCAGCGGTGTCCGTACAGGACTGCTGTCTTTTTCGTTCGCGGTGCTTACAGGCATGACCGTTGCCGCTGCCATGCCTGTCGTTGGTGTGCTGCTGGTATCTGCGCTGATCGTTCTCCCTGCGTCACTCGCCCTGCGCATTGCCTCCGGCTTCACCACCGCCATTCTAATTGCGGTATCTGCCGGGCTGCTCGGCGTGTTCAGCGGTCTGACCGCCTCCTACTATATAAATACGCCTCCCGGAGGCACGATTGCGCTCATTTTGCTGCTGTTCCTGCTGACAGCCATTGCTGCACAAAAGCTGATCAGGCTGAAACGCCGTCACAGTAAATACCGGAGTCCCCTGCACAGCGGGAAATCCGTTCAGGAAATATAGAAAACATAATAGAAGTAAAGGAGTGTCACACCTCATTATGCTAACGTTCAAAATCCGTCATCTTGCCGTCCTGTCCCTGTCGGCCATGCTTATTGCCGCGGGCTGCGGGAGCAATAACAGTCCCTCTGGCAATGCGGCTGCCACAAACGCTGGCGGTAACGCAAATACAGCCGCTGCTGATACGGCTGCGGTTCCCGCTGACAAGCTGGACATCAAAGTAAGCTTTTACCCGATGTATGAGTTCACCCGCCATATTGCCGGTGATCTGGCCGATGTGGAGCTTCTGGTACCGGCAGGTGTCGAGCCGCATGACTGGGAACCGACAGCCCAGGATATGGCCCGGATTACAGACGCAGATATGCTCATCTATAACGGAGCCGGAATGGAGAGCTGGACCGCCCAGGTACTGGACAGTGCCTCAGGCAGCAAGCTGATTGCTGTTGAGGCAAGCAAAGGGCTGGATATTATGGAAAGCGCCGAAGGGGAAGAAGGCGGTCACGATCATGAGCACGCGGAAGAAGCTCATAGCACTGAGGGGCACGATCATGAGCATGCTGAAAATGCCCACGGCACTGAGGACCACGATCATGAGCACGCTGATGAAGCAAATGGTACTGATGAGCACGACCATGAGCACGCGGATGAGGCCCATGCCGGTGAGGAGCACGACCATGCTGAAGCAGGCCATACTCACGATCATGGCGGACTTGATCCCCATGTCTGGCTGGCCCCTTCCCTCGCGATACAGGAGGTGCGTACCATTGAAGCAGCGCTCGCCGCAGCTGCCCCGGCGCATGCAGCTGCATTCAAAACGAATGCCGACAGCTATATTGCCGAGCTTGAGCAGCTGGATAAGGACTTCAAAGACGGGCTGGCGAGTACCAAGCGGAAGGATTTCATAACCCAGCATGCCGCCTTCGGCTACCTTGCCAAGGAATACGGCCTGACTCAGGTGCCGATTGCCGGCCTGTCTCCGGAGCAGGAGCCCTCTGCTGCCCAGATGGCTGAAATTGTTGAGTTTGCCAAGGCCAACGATGTAAAAACAATCTTTTTCGAAACCCTGGTGTCATCCAGTGTAGCCGAAACTATTGCCCAGGAAATTGGAGCGAAGACAGCCGTTCTGAACCCGATTGAAGGTCTTACAGATGAAGAACGCAGCAGTAATATGGATTATATATCCGTTATGCGCCAGAATCTTGAAGCGCTGAAGATAGCATTAAATGAATAGAACAGCCGGATTTTAACCGGATTAGAGAGGAGTTCATACGTATGGCAAAGAAATCAAAAGTGGTAAAAGAGCTTAAGCGCCAGGAACTGGTCGCCAAATACGCGGATAAACGCAGAGAATTGAAGGCGAAGGGAGATTATCTGGCTTTGCAGAAGCTGCCGCGCGATTCCTCACCGACACGCCAGAAGAACCGATGCGCTGTTACAGGCCGGCCAAGAGGGTACCTGAGCAAATTCAAGGTATCCCGGATTGTGTTCCGTGAGCTGGCGTTGAAGGGTCAGATTCCCGGCGTCACCAAATCCAGCTGGTAGCTGGCGGTACGTCAGCAGCCTTAAGACAAGACATTAAGCTTGTTATAAGGGAGAAACAGTCATTTCCGGTATTTCCGGCAATGGCTGTTTTTGCTGTATGTGAATCCCTTTACCTGATCGTTCAGGTAAACTAAGATAGGAGGAAAGGAGGCGGGAAAATGAGCTATGTTAATACGTTTATCCGCGTCGCGGCAGATTGTCCGGTAGAGACAGGTATCATACCGGTCACCTCAAAGCCGCAGCTGCCTGCACATATCATCCAGTATGAGCTGCTTGCAGAAGAACCCTACCGCTATACGCATGAGGAGCTGCTGTATGAGGTCCATGTGCGCCACAAGCAAATTTCCGAGGAGGAGCGCATCTCCCGCCGGGCTGAAATATGGGCAGAGCTTTTCTCCAGGAAGCATCCCTGCCTGCGCGCGTCCATGCTGCCGAAGCGCTACGGCTGGGGCGTCCATTTTGATGCAGAGGGCAGAATTGCCATCTATGCGATGGAATCGCCGGAATATGACCGCTATACTACCGGCGAGGACAGCGGGCTTACCCTGCTGAATGCGATGCGGAGCAAACGGGGCTAGAGCCCGAAAGGAGAATGCGTCTGTGTATAAAAATATTGAAGAGCTGACCCTGAACACCTGGCCTGCGGAACAAAGTGTGCTGCTCGAGGGCTGGATTCTGCGGTCAGCCTCGGGTTATACGAAACGGTCGAATTCCGTTAATCCTTTATACGGGCCTGCAGAGATGGAGCATGGCCTTGATGTGAGGCAGAAAATCCTGCTATCTGAGCAGTATTATGAGCGGGCTGGGCTGCAGACGGTATTCAAAATCACCCCCTACATCCGCCCTGCCGGGCTGGATAATCTGCTGGAGGAGTTGGGCTACCGGATAGATAGCCCTTCATCTGTGCGGACTCGTGATCTGGAGCAGCTGCCGCCGCTGCAGAGCCGGCATACACTTGTAATCAGCGGGCATCTGACAGAGGAATGGCTCGCGGCCTTCTCCCGCCAGGCGAAATTGTCCGGAACAGAGACGGATACCCTGTGCCGGATGCTGTCCGCATCCAGCCTGCAGCAGGGATATGCGCTGCTGCTTAAGGACGGCGTGCCGGCAGCCTGCGGCCTTGGTGTAATACAGTATGGATATATCGGGCTGTACGATATCATTACGGCACCCGAATACCGCAGGCAGGGACTGGCAGAGGAGCTGATTCTCGGACTGCTGCAATGGGGGCGTTCGCAGGGGGCGTCAGCTTCATTTTTGCAGGTGGTGCTGGCAAATGCCGGCGCTTCCGCATTGTATGACAAGCTGGGCTATAAAGAAGTCTATCAATACTGGTATAGGATTAAAGACTAGATTCCTACAGCAAAGGAGATAGCCATGTCACAATATTGGAGCGGGCGTTTTGCCCGGGAAGGCATGATATGGGGGAGTGAGCCTAGTCCGTCGGCCTGGCAGGCGGAGGAGCTTTTTAGGGCGGAAGGTGTGGAATCGGTACTGGTTCCCGGTGCGGGCTATGGACGCAACACCAAAGTGTTCTCGCCCGGGTTCACAACCTACGGGATTGAGATGAGTACGGAAGCCCTGGAGCTGGCGGCGGAATGGGACCCGAAGACTACTTTTTTTGCCGGATCGGCGCTGGAGACGCAGCTGAGTGTACAGGTGGATGCCGTATACTGCTACGATGTGCTTCATTTATTTCTGGAGGCGCAGCGCAGGCAGCTGATTGCCGCATGTCTTGCCCAGCTGAAGCCCGGCGGACTGCTGTATTTCACCAGCTTTTCCGATGAAGACTCGAACAACGGCTGCGGCCGCAGGCTTGAACCGGGGACCTATGAGTACAAGGAAGCGAAGTATGCCCACTTCTTCAGTGATGCTGATTTGAGAAACCATTTTGCCGGAACCGAAATTAGGGAGACCGGATCATTCCCCGAGTGTCTGCACAGCAGCCAGGGCGGAGCCCATGAATACATACTGCGGTACATCATCGCACGCAAACCAGACTGACCGCGAAAGACGCCAATAGGCCCTCCTTTTATAGAAAGAAGGGCCTTAAGTATAGTCGTCACCAAGGTGTAAAAACGAGCATCCGGGCGCTTTGTCCGCTATCTCAGCTCACAATCAGCGAATAAAATATGCCGCGGAATCCGGAAAAAGCTCTCTGCCTTTTCCTGCAGGGCCAGAGTTGGAAGATGGCATTGGTGCAGCCACTTGCGGAAGGTGCCCGGGTGGACGCCGATCCAGATGCTGACATCGGTTACAGAGAAGTCATACACCATGCACAGCCCTGTCAGAATAACGTTATTCTGCGGAGAATGGGCAAGCGTTCTTTTCATAAAGCGTGATGGGGTAGGCTGGCAGACAATCGGACTTTGCCGCAGGAGTGCTTCGTTGAACAGGATATGGGACGGATAGCCCAGCAGACGGCAGACCTTGTCCAGATTGTTTCTGGAAGGGATGCGTCCCTCGTATACCCAGGCGCTTACACTGCGCGAGGAGACTGAGAGCTCTTCTGCAAGCTTGGATAATTTAATGTCCTTGGCCATCAGAACGGCCAGCAGCACCCGGTTGCGGATCTGGCTGCGCTTAGGTCTGCGGAACCGTTTTACACGTACGCCCTGTCCAAGATATTTGCGGTTGATCAGAGACCAGGCCTGAATTTTGTGAGGTTCTTGTTGATTCTTAGGCATACTTCCTCCGAATTTTTAACGTTATACTACAATACTTTCCGGTACGCTGCAATGGTTAATGCTGTAATTGCTGACATGGGGGTTAAGTTTCTTTCAGAAGTGTTACCGTTATGATATATTTTTAGTAATCAAATTTACAATACTCACAGCAGGGAGCGAAATAGATGATCAAGCATATCGTATTTTTCAAACTGAAAGACCGGTCTCCGGAGAGTGTGGCCACTACTGTCGGAGTGCTCCGCAACATGGAAGGAAAGATTCCGCAGCTGCTCTCCATTGAGGTTGGTGCTGATGTGATTCATTCGGAGCGGTCTTTTGACATCGCACTGGTGACCACCGTTGCCTCACTGGAGGATCTGCAGGCTTACCAGGTTCACCCGGCCCATAAGGAAGTTATTGCCCACATTAACGAGGTTAAAGAGCTTTCTGTCGCTGTGGACTACGAAATCTAAAGAGCTGCCGGCTGCGGCAGGGTTCCCATTTTATACCGGAAGCGGGGATGTAAATGCGTGAGCTTGAATATCCGATGGAAGCATTGACGTACCTGGTCGTTTTTCTGGCCGCCTGCTTTATCATGCTGTTCTGGCTGAAACGCCGGGGCAGACGCGGCAAGTAAGTATAGCACATTAACATTCTTCCATACCACCTGACTTGGAGGGTTCAGCTGTGTACTATGTTAACCGGAAGCAAATTGAGAATATACTGGATCAGATTCCCGCGATCGGGGCCGGTCTGCGCAGTGCTGCGGATTCCTGGGATGGGGGCATTATAAACGGACTTGTGCAGGAACGTTGTCTGCATCTGGGGATCGAGGTAGTGACGGATGTCGGAAGCTGCCTGATTGACGGCTTCATTATGCGCGATGCGGGAAGCTATGAGGATATCATCTCGATTATCAATGACGAAAAAGTGCTCGGGGACAGCGGAATCTACGATACCCTTATCGAACTGGTAGCGCTCCGCAAGCCGCTGGTGCAGGATTATTATGTCTGGGAACGGAGCAGGCTGCACCCGCTGACCGCACGCGTTCCGGATGTTCTGGACCGTTTCGCACTGGAAGTGCGCCGGTATCTGGATCAGGAGCTGGGTGCTGAGTTGACGGTCTGAGCCGTATCCGTCGTAGGAACGGCAGAGCTGGAATACACGGCTTACAAGCCGCAAGGAGAGGAGGTGCCTGAACATGAAAAAAGGGCAGGAGAGCGGTTCGACAAGACGCAATATAATGACTCTGCTCAAAATGAAGGGGCCGATGACCATCGGCGCACTGGCCGAGGAGCTGGGGATTACCGAAATGGGGGTCCGGCGTCATGTTTTGCAGCTGGAGCAGGAATCATTGGCCAAAACCAGAGTCGTCCGCCAGGCAATGGGCAGGCCCCTGCATGTGTATTCGCTGACGGAGCGGGCCGAGGAGCATTTTCCCAAAACCTATCACAATCTGGCGCTGGAGCTGCTGCGGGAGCTGGATCATACTAGCGGGATTGAGGCGGTCAATGTGCTGTTTGAAGGCCGGCGCAGGCGGATGCTTGCCCAGTACACGCCGATGATGGAAAACCGGAATCTGGAGGAACGGGTGGCTGAGCTGTCCTCGATCCAGAATTCCGGCGGATACATGGCCGAGTGGAGCAAGGAGGAGGACGGCAGCTTTGTGATGCGGGAGTATAATTGCCCGATCCGCCAGGTTGCATCCCAGTACCGCAAAGCCTGCCAGTGTGAACAGAGCCTGTTCGAGGAGCTGCTCGGGGCAAAGGTGACGCGCAGCGAATGTATGGCTGAAGGCGGCCAGTGCTGCCGGTATGCGATTACACCGGATCCCGGTCATCCGGCCAAACGGGACAAATCGTACGAAAAGTCTTCCTGAACCAGTCACAGGACAAACTCTCTATGCTTATGATATAGCAGAACTAGGCGAACGCCCGGGGTGACGGGCAGAGGCACTTTGAATCCAAAGGAGAGATTGACGATGAAAAAGGATACCAAAAGCTTACTGTGGGGAATTCTGGCAGGTAGTGTGGTCGGTTCAGTGACTGCGCTGCTGTTCGCCCCTAAACCGGGAAAAGAGCTGCGCCAGGACATTGTGGACGGAACGAACGGTGCCATTGATAAAGTGCAGGAAATTGCGGGTGCAGCAGGTGAAAAAAGCTCAGAGCTGTACGGGAAAGCCAAGGACGCAGTGGAATCCGTCGTCAGCGAAGTGAAGGAATGGAGCAAGCAGTATACCCAGATTGATGCGGAGGAAGAGATTGCCGTGGTTAGCGGCATTGCTGCCGAAGAAGCTGCCGTGAATCTTGATGAGGCAGAAACCGCAGAAATTATTTCGGCTGCTGCAGAGGATGCGCAGGATGTAGCGGATGCCGGAGACACTGCGGATGCTGTCCTGGAAGAGGAATCTGCTGCAAAGGATGACAAGGGCGGCGTTCTCTAATATCAGGCAGGGCAGCCGGTATGTGGTCAACTTGGGGGAACCGGCTGCTCCCTTTGCCGGAAAATAAGGCTGGCTGAGTTCCAAATAAATAGGCTGAAGCCGGCCTCCGGCCGCTTGACGCCGCTTCTCGCATACCTTGCGGGAGGCGGTTTTATATGTTTCCGGGGTCCGGGCAAAGTATCTATGTCAGCTTCTTTCAAGGCCCTGCTTTGTGGGGGTATTTTTAATCCTTCCTTGAACTGGAGCCCTAAAAAGAGTATTATCTGCAATTGGGGCTCAAAGTCAGGTACACTTGTGTCTGACCTTACATAAGCTACACAAAACAAGTAAAAGGAAGCGGTGTGTTCGTGCAGCAGGCTATAGCTATACTAGACTCAGGTGTGGGGGGGCTTACGGTTGTCAAGGAAGTCATGAGACAGCTTCCCAGGGAAAAAATCATTTATTTCGGTGATACTGCCCGTGCCCCTTACGGACCCCGTTCGACAGAAGAAGTGAAATTGTTCACTGAACAAATCGTTGACTATTTAATTCAATTCAATCCTAAAATGATAGTAATTGCCTGTAATACTGCAACAGCAGCAGCGCTGGATTATATTTCGGCCAAGGTGTCCATTCCGGTTATCGGTGTGATCCATCCCGGAGCCCGCGCCGCGATCAGCGCCACCAAAACCGGCCGGGTCGGTGTTATCGGGACGGTTGGTACGATCAAGAGCGGGGCGTATACCGCTGCGCTGAAGGAGCTGTCCCCGTTCGTGGAGGTGGTCAGCCAGGCTTGTCCGGCGCTGGTGCCCTTTGTGGAGCAGGGCATGTTCCGTTCCGAGGAGAGCCATATTGCGGTAGCAGAGTCGCTGAACGGCATCAAATACGAGCCTATCGACACTATGATTCTCGGCTGCACACATTATCCTTTTCTCATAGAACCGATTGGCAAAGTGATGGGTCCGGGAGTGAAGCTGATCAGCTCGGCGGATGAAACGGCGCGGGAGATCAGCACGATTCTCTATGACAAAGGCCAGCTGGCGCGGGGAGATGAAACCCCGATTCACCAGTTTTTCTGCAGCGGGGATGCCGAGATGTTCCAGCGGATTGCCCGTGACTGGCTCGGCGAGCAGCTTAAACGGACGCCTGTAGTCTGGCAGGTGTCCTCTTTGTAAGCTGAGGTGTTTGGAATAGGGACAAACCTCTAAAGTTGAAGGCATTAAACCGGGAGCTATCCCGGTTTTTTTGTATTTAAGGGTATGTTGGAATAGTAAGAGTAAGAGTAAGAGTAAGAGTAAGAGTAAGAGGAAAAGGAAATGGAAAAGGAATGAGGAAGAGGAACGTAGCTTTGTTTCTAGCAGAAGCGGGCGAGTGTGCGAAGTGAGAGGAGTGGGAGGAGTGAGTGGAATGAGAGGCAAAAATGCCTTTGATTTCGAGCAAAACGGGTAAATGAGCAAAATGAAGGGCAAAAATGCCTTTGATTTCGAGCGGAACGGGTAAATGTGCGAAATGAAGGGCAGAAATGCCTTTGATTTCGGGTGAAGCGAGTAAATGTGCGAAATGAGAGGCAAAAATGCCTTTGATTTCGAGCGAAGTGGGTAAATGTGCGAAATGAAGGACAAAAATGCCTTTGATTTCGAGCGGAACGGGTAAATGTGCGAAATGAGAGGCAAAAATGCCTTTGATTTCGGGCGAATTGGGTAAATGAGCGAAATGAGAGGCAAAAATGCCTTTGATTTCGAGCGGAACGGGTAAATGTGCGAAATGAGAGGCAAAAATGCCTTTGATTTCGAGCGGAACGGGTAAATGTGCGAAATGAAGGGCAAAAATGCCTTTGATTTCGGGCGAATTGGGCGAATCTGCGGAATGAGAGGCAAAAATGCCTTTGATTTCGGGCGAAATGGGTAAATGTGCGGAATGAGAGGCAAAAATGCCTTTGATTTCGGACGAAGCGGGTAAATTTGAGAAATGAGAGGCAAAAATGCCTTTGATTTCGAGCGGAACGGGTAAATGTGAGAAATGAAGGGCAAAAATGCCTTTGATTTCGGGCGGAACGGGTAAATGTGCGAAATGAAGGGCAAAAATGCCTTTGATTTCGAGCAGAACGGGTAAATGTGCGAAATGAAGGACAAAAATGCCTTTGATTTCGGGCGAATTGGGTAAATTTGCGAAATGAGAGGCAAAAATGCCCTTGATTTCGAGCGAAGCGGGTAAATGTGCGGAATGAGAGGCAAAAATGCCTTTGATTTCGGGCGGAACGGGTAAATGTGCGAAATGAGAGGCAAAAATGCCTTTGATTTCGGGCGGAACGGGTAAATGTGCGAAATGAAGGGCAAAAATGCCTTTGATTTCGATACCGCCGTTATACAACGTCTCGCAGAGCAGGCACATTCCAGCTACCCGAACCAACGCAATGTCAAACTAGCCTGTATCAGCTACCCGAACCAACACCCCGCAAAAAACTATTCCAGTTAACCGAACCAGTGCCCTGCCATACAGACCCATTCCAGATACCGGACTAACGTCCTGCCAAACACAGCCATTCTAGCTACCGAACCAGCCTCCTCGGGGCTAATGGTAACAATGCCTGTCATAGACCGAATGCGAGCTAATATCGTGGAAAGGAGTATTCCCAACAAAACTAACGATCCGCCGCAAACATTGTCTCAATAAACTACCGCTTCCCTATTAACCACACCCTAGCTACTATCAGACCATTCCCAACACCCGCTACAACCACCTTTCGTACCAACCCATCTCTGAAAAATAGCACTACCATTGCTGAGTCCGCCGCAATCCGACACCAGCCCGGCGCAATCCTCGCCCTCAGCACAACCCCTCAGCGCCAGCCCGGCGCAACCCAAGCCCTCAGCACAACCCCTCAGCGCCAGCCCGGCGCAACCCAAGCCCTCGGCACACCCCACGGCACCTGCCCCGCGCAATCCTCGCCCTCAGCACAAGCCCTCGGCGCCTGCTCCGCGCAATCCTCGCCCTCAGCACACTCCTCGGCACCTGCCCCGCGCAACCTCCTGCCCTTAACAGTTCCCTGTAACACTCCCTGCCGCCAGCACATCTCCCGACAATCCCCCCAACACCGCCTCCCTTTATTTCTTTCCCGCCACTTAAATGCGGTTACATTTTTTCATCGTGGTCAGGCCATCCGGGGGCTTTTCGTTCATGCCGGGTGATAGGGCCTGCATACAATAAAGGGAGCCTGTGTCCCTTAGACTTGGCAGGGATGACGGCAACTAGAGGGTCTGAGAGGATGAGGCATATGCAGCAATATATTGCCCGCAAGGGAGATACAGTTAGCCGGATTGCCGCCAGGCATGGACTTACACCGGAGCATGTCATTCAAGGAAACCCGTGGGCCGGGAGGCAGCCTTACCTGTACCCGGGGCAGGTCCTGTTCCTGCCTTCCGCACCGCGTAAACGGTACTCCGTACAGGAAGGCGACGATGCGGCGTCCATCGCTGCCTTGTTCGGAGTGGATATAGCTGAGCTTGAGCTGCTGAATCCGGGGGTTACCACCGGCCGTTATTGCAGTCCGGGCAAAATGCTGGTTATTCCGCAATCCGCATCGGGCAGTATAGTGGCCGTCAACGGTGAGTATGGCCCCGTCCAGGCCGATGAGGATATCAGGCTGCTGACGCAAAAATACCCCTTTATCACCGCCAGCAGCATTGGAAGTAGCGTACTAGGTAAGCCCCTGCATCTGCTGAGGATCGGCAATGGCTCACGTAACCTGCACGTAAATGCTGCGCTGCATGCCAATGAATGGCTGACCTCTCCCTGCCTGATGTCATTCATAGAGCAGTATGCGGAAGCCTATGCAACCGGCAGTGGCTGGAACGGGCATGATCCCGCCAAGTGGTACCGGGACTGGACGGTGTGGGCGGTGCCGATGGCCAACCCGGATGGTGTGGAGCTGGTGCAGGAAGGGGCGCTGCCGGATCATCCTTGTTACGCGGAGCTGATGAAATGGAACTGCGGCCGCCGCAGCTTCCGCCACTGGAAGGCCAACATCCGCGGAGTGGATCTCGGAGACCAGTTCCCGGCCCACTGGGAGGAGGAACGCGAGCGGCGGCAGATTCCCGGCCCTGCACCGCGTGACTACAGCGGACCTGCACCGCTCAGCGAGCCTGAAGCAGCGGCGCTTGCCGCACTGGCCGGGCGGTATCCAGGCGAAGCAGCTGTCTCCCTGCACAGTCAGGGAGCTGAAATCTACTGGAACTACCGGGGTTATGAGCCTCCCGGAAGCAGGGAGCTGGCGGCGCGGCTGGCGGCGGCAAGCGGCTACCGGGCGGTTGAGCTTACCGGAAGCGATGCCGGATATAAGGACTGGTTCATCCAGCAGTTCCGCAGGCCAGGCTTCACGGTTGAGCTTGGGACCGGCAAAAACCCGCTTCCGCTGGCGGATTACGATGACGCTGCCCTGGAAACCGGACTTATTATCGCGGAAATTCTTTCGAATTTGCATAAAAATTGAAACAATAGCTGCAAATTTGCGTAATATAACAGCAAAGGGTACGGCCGCAAATCTAATCTCAATTGCTTCGCGGCCGTGTCCTTTTTTAGCGGAAAGGGAGGAACTTAATCTATGAAACTAAGAAAACTGCTGTCGCTGAAACAGTGGTCTCATATATTCAGCAATACCTGGAGGTATATCAGCTCGCCTGCAGTCACAATGGGGGACAAGCTGCTTTTTACGATTCCCGTGCTCCTGTATTGGATTTTGCCGGATGTGATGCCCTTTATGCCGATTGATGATATAGGGGTAACGATGCTGGTGATGGGCTGGTTTGTCTCGCGTATGGACCGCAAATATCCGGCGCTCCGGAGCGGAAGATGAAAGTTTAAAGAATTTTTGTCCGAAATCCGTCATAAGACGCTCTTCTATTTGTCCGGGAAGGTTGCTTTTGCAGGCTACTTTCCTTAAAATGAATTATTGAGGTTTTGAAGTAGATGCAAAAGGAGATGGATGAGGATGAACGTCAAAATTACCCGCAACGCGGCTAAAGTGATAAAAAAAACCATGGAACTTGAAGGCAACAGCGAACTCAAGCTGCGCGTAGCGATTACGCATGCACACGGCGACCACGCCCACTATGGTCTGGATTTGGACACGCCTAAAGAGAATGACATCGTGGTTTCCACCGACAAAGACATCGATGTTATCCTTGATCCGAACCAGCCGCTGCTGGACGGTGTAAAGATCGATTACTTGTATCTCCCGGAAGAAGGCTTTGTCATCACTAATCCGTCCAAAGGCAATCACGGCGACCACTAAACCGCCGCTGTAAATAAGGACAAGAAGAAGGGTTGCTCCATGGCTAACGAAATACAGATTTGTGATCAGTGCAATCACACCAGAATGAAGACGATTATGCCCAAGCTGCGCAAGATGGCTCCGGATGCGGAGATCAAAGTCGGCTGCAAGTCCTACTGCGGACCCTGCGGCAAACGGGCCTTTATCTATATTAACGGACGTTATGTAAGTGCTCCTACCGAGGATGAGGTGCTGGCGAAGGCGGAAGCTTTTGTAAAGAAGCCGGCGGCAGTTAAAGAATAATTTCAGATTTCGGGCTGCCGGATGTGCCGGCGTGCCTGTTCTGAGGTCTCCGCTTTCGGGCGGAGGCCTTTTCTGTTTCATACAAGAAAGCTCCCTCATTTGGGAACGTGCTGCGGCTCGTGTTATAATGGACAGGTTGTTGATTGGTTTTTTAAAATATAAGGATTTCCAGGTTGCCCATTATAAATGATCCTTATATTTCTCGCAGAAACGGATACCGTCCCTTAAAGGACGGCAAAGCCGTTTCTACTTACATAGGCGGCAGCCGCCAATTTTCGAGGAGGGAATGAAACGGTATGAAGCATCTTAATGGCAGCACGGTTCTGAATAACGGGGTTCATATGCCCTGGTTTGGTCTTGGCACGTTCAAAGCAGAGGGAGCCGAGGTGGCTAATGCGGTAACAACCGCACTTGAGCTGGGATACCGGAGCATCGATACTGCAGCAGTATATGGCAATGAGGAAGAGGTAGGCCAGTCGATTGCAGCAAGCGGAGTGGCGCGTGACAGCCTGTTCGTTACTACAAAAGTATGGAATTCTGATCAGGGCTATGACCGGGCGCTACAAGCTTTTGACACCAGCTGCAAGAAGCTAGGTCTTGATATAATCGATCTGTACCTGATTCATTGGCCTGGCAAGGATAAATATAAAGACACCTGGCGTGCGCTGGAGCGCTTGTATGAAGAAGGCCGCGTGCGGGCAATCGGCGTCAGCAATTTCCAGATTCATCATCTGGAGGAGCTGCGCAAGGACAGCGGTATCGTGCCTGCCGTCAATCAGGTGGAGCTGCACCCGCGGTTTATCCAGAAGGAGCTGCATGACTACTGCGTACAGCACCAGATCCAGATTGAGGCGTGGGCGCCGCTGATGAAGGGCAGACTGCAGGATAACGAGCTGCTGCAGGGTATTGCAGGCAAGCATGGCAAAACCGTGTCCCAGGTGATTTTGCGCTGGGGGCTGCAGAACCGGATCGTGATTATTCCGAAGTCGGTCACCCCGTCCCGGATCAAGGAGAACAGCGAAATCTTTGATTTCGAGCTGTCGGCTGAAGAAGTAAGTGCAATCAGCGCGCTGGATGCCGGTGAGCGGATCGGGACTGACCCGGACAAGCTGATGTTCTAGCAGAAGGAACAACTAAGCAGAGCTTTGAAATACAACTTACATTTAGCATCAAAAAGAGCCTTAGACCCGAACAGCAAAGCTGCGGTGGTCTAAGGCTCTTGTCTAATCCCTTATTGAGGATTGCGCGGCGGGAGCGGTCCCAGGTACTGATAGTACTGGCATTCGATCCGGCCGTTGTACAGCTTGCGGCGCTTGTCCGCCTTACGGCCATAGTATTGCTCGAATTCCTTGTAGGGGCTGATCGCGAAGAAGGACCAGGTCGGCAGATAAAGCATCATCTCGCCGAACTGGCGGGTCAGCTTCTCCACTTCCTTGTCGTTACTGATGCGCTCGCCGTAAGGAGGATTCGTGATGATGCAGCCATACTCGCCTTCAGGGCGGGCTTTGGCGGCGGCCATATGCTTGAATGTTATCTCGCCGGCCAGACCTGCGCTCTTGGCAGCGGCTTCGGCGATTTCAATCGCAGCCGGATCAATATCCGTACCGGTCAGCTGCAGCGGGTAATCGTCACGTACAGCATCAAAGGCCTCATCGCGGGCTTCTTCCCACAGGCGCTTCGGAATCTCCGGCCAGTGCTCGGACGGGAATGAACGGCGCAGTCCGGGCGCGATGTTCCAGGCGATCATCGCCGCCTCGATCAGGATCGTGCCGGAGCCGCAGCACGGATCGTACAGCGGACGGTGGCCGTTCCAGCGGCTGAGCTGGATGAGAGCGGCCGCCATTGTCTCCTTCAGCGGTGCTTCGGTTGCCTGGCGGCGGTAGCCGCGCTTGTGCAGTGCAGGACCGGTGGTGTCCAGTGTAATCAACGCGATGTCATTCAGCAGAATGACTTCAACGACATAACGCGGCCCGTTCTCCGGGAACCACTCGGTGCGGTACGACTGCTTCAGCTTCTCGACAATCGCCTTCTTGACAATCCCCTGGCAGGCAGGTACGCTGGTAAGCTGGGATTTGTGTGAACGTCCTTCCACCGGGAATTCCCCGTTCTCGGGAATCCAGTCCTCCCAGTTAATAGCCTTGACGCCTTCGAACAGCTCGTCGAAGGTCCGTGCAGGGAACTGGCCCATTTTGATCAGGACCCGGTCAGAGGTACGCAGCCATAAATTACAGCGGCAGATATCGATAAGATCCCCGCTGAACAACACCCGTCCGTTCTCGGTGGTGGTCTCATAACCCAATTCGTTCAATTCGCGTGCTACTACAGCCTCCAACCCCATAGGGGCGGTGGCGATCAGTTGTAATTTACCCAAAATGCGCTCAACTCCGTTTAGCTTGTAGATGGTTGCACCCAGCCAGTACAATAAGAAAAGCAGATAAGCAAAGAGGTACCCTGTACCGTCTTTATCCCATACATGCATACGCTTAGTAAAGCTTGGCCTAGCCAATCCTTTTCAGTATAGGGGAATGAGCGGGACTTCACAACATGATAAGGAGAATACATATGCAAAATCAGGAAGAATACAGTGAACTGCTGTACACAGAAGATGAATTATTGGTGGAGGTAAAAAAAGCGATCGCCGCTAGCGGGATGCCCGAGGTGTCCATCGCCCCCGGCTATGGCCGGCTGCTGACGATGCTGGTCCGCCTCTCACGGTCCACGCGCATTCTGGAAATCGGCGCACTGGGCGGATATAGCGGCATCTGCCTGTGCCGCGGCTTTGCCGGCAGCGGGCTGTTGACCTCGCTTGAGCTGAAGCCGGAGTATGCACAGCTGGCCCAGAGCCATCTGGCCAAGGCGGGCTTCGCTGATAACGCCGAATACAAAATCGGCCCCGCGCTGGACAGTCTTCAGCTGCTCGAAGCGGAGGGCCGGACCTTTGATTTCTTTTTCATCGATGCGGACAAGGAAAACTATCCGAACTATCTGGAGTATGCGATCCGGATGGCCTCACCGGGGGCGATTATCGCCGGAGATAACATCTTCCTGCGGGGACGCACGCTGAATACGGACAAGAACGGGCCGGCCGTACAGGCGATGCGCCGGTTCAACGAGATGATTGCCAGCGATGAACGGCTGACCAGCACGCTCCTGCCTGCCTATGACGGCCTGGCTCTGGCAATGGTGAAGTAAGCATCACAACCGGGCCTTAGCGGAACAACTGCTGCCGGCCGGGTTTGTACAGCTTAAGCCGCACCCAGACCGTGTTAATCAGCAGGAAGGCGCCGGAGATAATGAACAGGCCTTCGATTCCGATATAACCCGACAAAAAACCGCCGATTACCGCACCAAGCATATTGCCCAGGGCCAGCGTGCTGCTGTTGAAGCCGAAGGCCCTGCTTTCTTTCCCGTCAGGGGTATAGGAGCGGATCAGCGCGTTCACACTCGGCAGCAGCCCCCCCATGAACACCCCCATCAAGAACCGGACCACAATCAGCTGCCACACACTCGTCACAAAAGCCTGCGGAATCAAGAACAGCGCCGCTCCAATCAGTGCATACGTTAGAATGCGATGGGCCCCGACCTTGTCACTTAGCTTACCCAATAGCGGTGACGCCAGCATGTTAGAGATCCCGGTTACCGCACTGACCATTCCCGCCCAGAAGGCGATATTAACGGCTGATCCGTGCAGCTTCTCCACATAGATCGGCAGCAGCGACATCGGGCTGATCATCGCAAACTGCAGCAGAAAGGTAACACCGAACAATGCAGGCAGCTGCGGAACCTTGGCCAGCTCCTTAAAGCCCTCAAGTACAGACACCTGCGGAACTTTGGCAGCCTCAATACGGTTGAATTTTTCTTTTACCAGGAATAAGGCGAGCAGTGAAGCTACGAACAGCAAGGCACCGACAACATAAAAAATCGGCCGGAAGCCGATCCAGTCAGCAAGCAAGCCCCCGATGAGCGGTCCCAGGATGGTCCCGGCCACCGAGCCGGACTGCATCAGGCCCATGGCAAAGCCCATGCGGTGCTTGGGTGTCGTCCCTGACACCAGGGCGATAGAGGCCGGATTGAAGCCGGAGATCGTCCCGTTCAGCAGCCGGAGCAGCAATAGCTGCATCGGGGTCTGGGCGAAGCCCATCAGCACAATGACAATGGCCATACCGAAGCTGGAGCGCAGCAGCATGATTTTGCGGCCGTATTTATCGGCAAGCTTGCCCCACAGAGGCTGGAATATAAATGAGGTCAGAAAATTTGCGGCAAAAATAAGTCCGGCCCAGAGGCCGATCTCCCTGTCACCCGTGACACCCAAATCTTTGGCGAGATAAAGCGACAGGAACGGGGTAATCATAGTCATACCGGCATTTACAAGAAACTGGCCAAACCAAAGCACCATGAGGTTGATTTTCCAGGTCTCCCAATTCTTCAAAGTGCTTTCACTTCCTTTCAGCAGATTCAGATTATTTGCGAAAAAATTCACGAAAAATTGACATTCTATCAGTATATCATATATTTTCCTCTTTCCGGTGCAACACTTGTCATAGTAATGTCATTGGATTGTCATTCTAGGGCGGGTGAGAACGCTTGTTACCATCTTTTAAAAGGGGCATAATAAGTTATATGCGTGTGCAACTATCCTATCAAATCTAAATCTAATGGAGATCTTATCATGACCTACAATGACACTTTTATCCGCGCCTGCAGACGGCAGGAGACGGACCACGTTCCCGTATGGTACATGCGGCAAGCCGGCCGTTATGATCCCGAGTACCGTAAAATCAAGGAGAAATATTCGCTGCTCGAAATTTGCAGCCAGCCGGAGCTTGCGGCCGAAGTAACCTTGATGCCCGTGCGCAAGCTGGGTGTGGATGCGGCTATCCTGTATTCCGACATTATGAATCCGGTCGCTTCAATCGGTGTGAAGTTCGACATCGTTAAGAATATCGGCCCGGTCATCGAGAATCCCATTGCGACCGCTGCCGATGTAGACCGGCTGAAACCGATTGATGTGGAGGGTGATCTCAGCCATGTGCTGGAGACCATCGCTATTCTGGACAAGGAGCTTGATGTGCCGCTGATTACGTTTGCCGGCGCTCCGTTCACGATTGCCAGTTATCTGATAGAAGGCAGACCTTCCAAGAGCTATCACCGGACCAAGGAAATGATGTTCAGCCAGCCGCGTGTCTGGGAAAAGCTGATGGATAAGCTGGGCGATATGGTTATTGCTTACCTGCGGGCCCATGTAAAAAGCGGCGGCAAGGCATTCCAGCTGTTCGACAGCTGGGTAGGAGCGCTGGCCCCGCGTGATTTCGAGCGCTACGTGCTGCCAACGATTTCCCGTATTTTTGCCGAATTATCGGATCTTGATGTACCGAAAATTTATTTTCCCGGCGTCAGCTCTGGAGAACTCCTGCCTAGCCTTAAGGGACTGCAGACCGATGTAATCGGACTGGACTGGCGTGTAAGCCTTACTGAGGGCAGACGCAGAATCGGAGAGGGCTTTGCCGTTCAGGGCAACCTCGATCCTTACCTGCTGACTGCACCGATGGAGCTGCTTAAGGAGCGGGCGAAGGATCTGATCGACGAGGGCATACAGCAGCCGGGATATATTTTTAACCTGGGACACGGCTTATTTCCCGAGGCTTCGCTGGATACCCTAAGAGAGCTGACGGAATATATCCATGACTATTCGAAGCAGGCGCTGCAACAGGCGGCCAAGCCGCAAATCTAATACAAGGAGCTGGAATCCATGACTGCAAAAATTGGTGTACTTGTGATGTCCTACGGCACACCCGAGAGCCTGGACGGAGTTGAGGCGTATTACACTCATATCCGGCGCGGGCATGCCCCGACAGCAGAACAGCTCAAGGAGCTGAAGGACCGCTATGAAGCGATTGTCGGAGGCGTATTTCCGCTGCGGGAAAATACGAACCGGCAGGTTGAAGCACTGCAGGATGCACTGAACAAATCCGGCGGTGATGTAGAATATGTGTGCTATCAGGGACTGAAGCATGCCAAGCCTTTTATCGAGGACGGCGTGGAGGAGATGGTACGTGACGGCATCAGTCAGGCAGTTGGCATCGTCCTTGCCCCGCATTATTCGGTTATGAGTGTTGGAACTTATATTAAGCGGGCCCGAGAAAAAGCGGAAGCCTGCGGAATCATCATGGAATTCGTGGAAAGCTACCACCTGCATCCTGAGCTGGTTGATGTGCTCAGCCGCCGGGTGACGGCAAAGCTGGACCAGTTCGAAGAGACTGGTGCGGCGCGCGGGGATGTACGGGTGCTGTTCAGTGCCCACAGTCTGCCTGAACGTATTCTGGCAATGGGTGATCCTTACGTGGATCAGCTGCTTGCGACTTCGCAGGCCATTGCTGACCGGACGGGTGTGAGCAATTGGCAGTTCACCTGGCAGAGTGCGGGAAGAACGGCTGAGCCGTGGCTCGGTCCGGACATTCTTGATACCATGCGCGAGCTGGCCAAGAGCGAAGTGAAATATGTTTTGTCGGCACCGATCGGTTTCGTGTCCGACCATCTCGAAGTGCTGTACGATCTGGACATAGAGGCTCAGGATCTGGCTTCCGAGCTGGATTTGCGGCTCATGCGTATTGAGTCATTGAACAGCGATCCGGCCTATATGTCTGTTCTCAGCGATGTGGTCCGTGCCAAAGCGGGAGAATTAAAGGTGAACCAGCCATGACCGGTTCCCGCCGCAAAGTCGTGATTATCGGCGGAGGCCTCAGCGGCCTCAGCGCCGCTTTTTATGTGCGCAAGTATTACCGGGAGGCGGGGGTGCAGCCCGACATCGTGCTCCTGGAAAAGGAAAACGTCCTGGGCGGCAAAATTGAGACGCTGCAGCGTGAGGGCTTCGTTATCGAGAAAGGCCCGGATTCCTTTCTGGCCCGCAAAACAGCAATGGTCGAGCTGGCCCAGGAGCTGAAGCTTGATCATGAGCTGGTGACTACCAATCCAAATGCCAAGAAGACGTACATATTGCAAAAAGGCAAGCTGCATCCGATGCCTGCCGGACTTGTCCTTGGTATTCCAACCGAGCTTAAGCCGTTTCTGCAGAGCGGTCTTGTCTCCTTCAGCGGCAAAATGCGGGCCATGCTGGACTTCGTGCTCCCGCCGCGCCGGAGCAAGGAGGACGAGTCGCTGGGCGAGCTGATCGAGCGCCGCCTGGGGACAGAGGTGCTGGAGAACATGACCGAGCCGCTGCTGGCCGGAATTTATGCCGGCGATATGCGCAAGATCAGCCTCCAGGCAACCTTCCCGCAATTCGGAGAGGTGGAGCGCAAGTACGGAAGCCTGATCCGGGGAATGACCACCGGCCGCAAGCCGGTGGAGACCCATACCGGAACCAAGAAAAGTGCCTTCCTTACCTTCCGGGGTGGATTGCAAAGTCTTGTGCAGGCGCTGATACAGGAGCTGCACGATGTTGAGCAGCGGACCGGAACGGCTGCAGCGGCTATTAAAGAGAGCGGAATAACGGGAGCCTCGCGTTATTTGGTGCAGCTGGACAGCGGCGAAGTTCTGCAGGCGGATGATATTTTCGTTACCGTGCAGGATTTTGCCGCCGCAGGCCTGCTCCGTCCACATGTAGATGTGGCACCGCTGGAGGATGTTAACTATGTCTCCGTAGCCAATGTAGTACTGGCCTTTGCCAAGAAGGACATTGTTACTGAATATGACGGCTCGGGTTTCCTGGTTCCACGCAAAGAGGGACGGAATATAACGGCGTGCACCTGGACCTCGACCAAGTGGCTGCATACCAGCCCGGATGATAAGGTGCTGCTTCGCTGCTATGTCGGCCGCTCCGGGGATGAGCAGAACGTGGAGCTCCCCGACAAGGCGCTGACGGAGCTGGTGCTGAAGGATCTGAGGGAAATCATGGGGATTACTGCCAAACCGCTATTCTCGGAGATTACCCGGCTCCGCCGTTCCATGCCGCAATATCCGGTCGGCCACCCGGCGCGGATTGCCGGCCTGCGCAGTGAGCTGGGGCAGAAGCTGCCCGGCGTATACGCTTTTGGAGCAGGCTATGATGCCATCGGCCTGCCGGATTGCATCAGGCAGGCGAAGGAGGCCGCCGGGGCCGCCGCTGCCGGTTTACATAACCAGCCTAAGCTTGAGCCGGCGGTCAGATAAGGAGAAACGGTGAAGCCAGGCTTCACCGTTTTTTTTGTATTTGTCCATCCGGGCGTGGCCGGGTCAGATTAACGGAAAGTCCCGTTGAATCCGCCTATGCGCCGCTTACCAGCTCCATGAAAGGGAAAAATCCCTTTGAATCATGCGCATGAGCCACTTATTGGCTCCATGAAAGGGAAAAATCCCTTTGAATCATGCGCATGAGCCGCTTATTGGCTCCATGAAAGGGAAAAATCCCTTTGAATCACGCACATGAGCCGCTGATTGGCTCCATGAAAGGGAAAAATCCCTTTGAATCACGCGCATGAGCCGCTTACTGGTACCCTCAAAGGGAAAAATCCCTTTGAATCATGCGCATGAGCCGCTTACTGGTACCCTCAAAGGGAAAAATCCCTTTGATCACGCGCATGCGCCGCTGTCCGGGCCAGAGCCACTCCTATACATTATTTTAGTAGATTATATGCTGGACTTGGGTGGTTTGGAGGGCTGTGTATCAGGTATGCTATAATAGAAACACTTTATATATAAAGGAGATTATTTGTACCCATGTATCCACCGCGATCTCAGAGCCGGGAGAAAGACAAGCATAGCAGCAAACGCCGACGCAGAAGGGCTTGGGCATGGATCAATGTAAGTCTTTTATTATTGATTACCGCTATGTTAACTTATTATTTTGCCGGAAACGGCGGCAGTTCACCTGCAGCACAGCCTCCGCCGGCGGAGAGTACCGCCTCAGCGCCGCCATCATCAACGCCGGAGCTCCCGGCGGTTCAACCCTCAGCAACGGCTGATTTGCAGCCGGAAGCTAAAGTCACGCCGGAGCCGGTGCAGACGCCGGTTCCCGCTCCGGAAGCGACTCCGGCCCCATCGCCGTCCCCGGAGACGGCAGTAACGCCATCACCCCTACCGTCACCGGATAACAGCAAGCCGGATGATGAGCAGGGTAGCGGTGCTGCTCAGGGCGGTGCCACCTCGGGATTGCCTGAGGATGCCGGCGGGCAGACCGTTACTCTCAATTTTGCCGGAGACGTGATCTTTGCCGGTAAAGTGGCTGAGCTGCTGCAGAAGCAGGGCTACAATTATTCCTACTCCGCACTGGACGGGATGTTCAAGAAGGATGACCTTACGGTTGTGAATCTGGAAACTCCGATTACAACCGGCGGGGTTGGCGCTGCGGATAAGCAGTTTGTTTTCAAGGGAGCCCCGGAGGCGCTGGATGCGCTGAAATCTGCCGGTGTGGACGCGGTCAATCTGGCCAACAACCATACGCTGGACCAGGGAGAACAGGGGCTGTTGGATACCTTGAATCACCTCAATACAAGGGGAATCCCTTACGTTGGCGCCGGCAAAAACAGCAAGGAAGCCTACACCGCCCAGTATTTTGAGCGAAATGGAATCAAAATCGCCCTGCTGGGCTTCACCCGGGTCATTCCACGCAGTGACTGGACAGCCGGTGCCGGCAAGCCGGGCCTGGCCTCGGTTTATGACAATACGGAAGCGCTCAAGACGATATCAGCCGTGAAGCAAAAAGCCGACATCGTTGTGGTGGTGGTCCATTGGGGGAAGGAGCGGGTGGAGCAGTATGATTCCACGCAACAGACGCTGGGACGCAGCTTCATTGATGCCGGAGCGGATCTGGTCATAGGCGGGCATCCGCATGTCCTTCAGGGTATTGAGCCATACCATGGCAAGTGGATTGCTTACAGTACAGGCAATTTTATTTTTACCCGTTCCGCAACACCGGCCACCTGGGAAACGGCGGTCTTTCAGGCTGAGTGCAGCATCAAGGGCCAGTGCTCGCTGACGCTGCATCCGATGTATGCCGAGCTGGGCCGGCCGGTGCCGATGAATGATGCTGACGGGCAGCTGCTGCTGAACAAGGTACAATCCTTGTCTGCGGGCCTGATCAGTATCGGCAATGACGGGCGTGTTTCCCAGGCGGGCAGATAATAGCGGCAGGGTCCTGCATGAGCTGCCTTGCCTGCGGAAACCTTTTCCGGTGCCGGGTCAGACTACTTCTGCTGGAGGGATAGATGCTAATGCAAAACATATGTGTAGCCCATCGCGGGTTTTCCGGCAAAGCACCGGAGAATACATTAGCCGCCGTACGCATGGCGCTCGCCCTGCCTTTTGTCAGCTGGATGGAAATCGATGTGCAGCTGACCAGGGACGGTGTGCCCGTCGTCATTCATGACTTCACGCTGGACCGGACGACCAACGGGCACGGCAAGGTCAAGAATATGGATTTTGAGCCAATGAGGCGTCTGGATGCGGGAAGCTGGAAGGGGCGTGCTTTTCGCGGAGAAAAGGTGCCCTCACTGGAAGAAGTGCTTGAGCTGGCGTCCGGCAGGCTGAAGCTGAACATTGAACTGAAGACAAGCGGTGATATGTACCCCGGTCTGGAAAAGGCAGTTATCGACCTTGTCTCCTCCAAAGGCATGCGGGATGAGGTCGTCCTGACCTCGTTTGATGCAGGAGTCCTTAAACGGATTAAAGAGCTGGATACCCGCTTTCACACCGGATTGATCTACGATTCGCGGCTGGGTGACCCTGCGCGCAAGGTTAAGGAGCTGGACTGCTCCTTTCTGTCGATCAGCTTTGCCAGGTTAAGCCCGGGGCTGGCCCGTCTGCTTGCGGAGCGCGGGGTTAAAATGATGGCGTGGACTGTGGACAAAGCCAAGGAAATGCACCGTCTAGCCGAGATGCATTCGGATATTATGATCTGTACGAACCGTCCGGACATCTGGGGTGACACTTTTCTGAAAGCCTGAACGGATTCCAAATTTATCGGGAAAAGAGCTGAAGCTATAATGTGCGCTGATATTAACAATGTGTATTGCGTTGGACGGAACTACAGATTACATGCGGAGGAGCTGGGGAACAAAGTTCCTGCGGAGCCGCTGATTTTTCTAAAGCCTTCCCATGCTGCTGTGCCGCTGGATAAGGCCATTATCCATCTTCCCCAGAACGCCGGCCAGATCCATTATGAAGGTGAACTGGTTCTGCGCATTGCCCGTGATTATGTTCCCGGGATGAGTGTGGAGGAGCTGGTGGATGTAATGGCGCTTGGCCTGGACTTCACGCTGCGTGATGTACAGGAGGACCTAAAGAAGAAGGGGCTGCCCTGGACAGCGGCAAAAGGCTTCAAAAATGCCGCCCCGCTGACGCCCTACATCGCCTTACCTGAACAGGAGGAGCTGGAGGCTACTGACTTTACTGTGCGTAAAAACGGGGTTGAGGTACAGCGCGGCAATGTGAAGGATATGATTTTTTCGCTGCAGAAGATTGTTGAATTTATAGCGTCCCGGTACGGGCTTGGCAAAAATGATCTGATCTTCACAGGGACACCGGCAGGAGTCGGCCCCGTTGTTTCCGGTGATTCCTTCGAGCTGTTCTGGGGCGAGCGGCTGCTTGGCACCTGCATCATCGGATAAAGGAGCTGGCCGGTAATGGTGTCTTGGATAATTGGCGCCCTCGGCGCTATGCTGGTGGCTGGAGCGGCTTACCGCAAACGATCGCTCAGCTTCTCGGGGATGATCGCAGCCTTTGTTATGGGGACCGTTTATTTCGGGGCGGGCAATGCGTTCTGGTTCGGGATTCTGCTGATTTTTTTCATCTCCTCCAGCCTGCTTTCGAAGCTTCACCATGAGAACAAGGCAGAGCTTGAGCTGACCTATGACAAAACGGGAACGAGGGATGCCGGGCAGGTGTTTGCCAACGGCGGGATGGGTATGCTGCTGGTTCTGTTGAACGCAGTGTATCCTCTGGAGCTATGGGAGCTGCTGTTTATCGGCGTTATGGCTACCGTTACCTCGGATACCTGGGCGACCGAGATCGGCACACTGGCCGGGCGGCCGCCGCGGTCTGTGCTGACCGGCAAGGTGGTGCCGGCCGGTACCTCGGGCGGCGTCTCGCTCCCGGGCACGCTTGCCGCCGCAGCCGGCGGAGCCCTGATCGGCGCAGCCTCCTGGCTGCTGCGGGCGGTCTCCGGCATGGAAGAGCGCTCCTTCCTGCTGCTGACACTGGCAGGCCTCTTGGGCGGACTCGCCGGCGCGTTCGCCGACTCGCTCCTCGGGGCAACGGTGCAGCGGATGAACCGCTGCACCGTATGCGGCCGCGAAGTAGAAGCCTCGCGGCACTGCGGCCGGCCTACTGTGCATGCCAGAGGCTGGCGCTGGATGAACAATGATGCCGTCAACGCGCTCAGCACGCTGGCCGGCGGCGCTGCCGCCCTGCTGGTCAGCCTGCTCTGACGAAAAGCCGGCAGAATGCTCCTTAAAGGGGCACAGAGATTAAGATGTGGAGGTGAACCGGTTGGGCAGCACAGTAAGTCACAAGCATACAGCCATACTTGATGCCGGTTATGAGCTTTTCGGTTCAGGGGGCTTTTACGAGACGAAGATGTCAGAGGTGGCCGAGAAGGCGGGGATCGCCAAAGGGACGGTCTATCTGTATTTTAAAAGCAAGGAAGAGCTGTTTCTCGCTGTCACACGCCGTGATTGCGAAGGGTTCCTCGAGCAGCTGGATGTGAAGCTCAAGGCATGCGGCAGCCTGCAGGAGCAGCTTACGGTGATTGCCGGGCATCATCTGATGTACTATTATGAGCGCAAGCAGCACACGAAGCTCTTCTTCCGTGCCCCCAACAATCATTCCGAGCTGGTAGCTTATATGGCGCAATTTATGGAAGAATACATGCGGGCAGTGATGAGGGTGATGCAGGACAGCGGTGCTGCCGAGCCGGAGCTGCTGGCAGAGTCCTATATCGGCACGCTCGACAGACTCAAAATGGACATCATGCTGCGTCCCGGCTTCACAGAAGCGGATGCACGCAAACGGGCTGAATTTGCCGCAGGCCTGTTTATCCACGGTGCACTCGGCAACCGTCAGGAACATACCACACCAGAACGGGATTAAGACGAAGCGTAACCCGCTATTAAACTATAAGGCAAGTGAGGACAGAGCATGAATATTATGACAGTGGAGCATCTCTCCAAAAGCTACGGGGAGAAGGTGCTGTTCCAGGATGCCTCGTTCGGCATGGATGAGCGGGACAAGATCGGCGTTATTGGAGTGAACGGAACCGGGAAATCAACCTTTTTGAAAATAATCGCAGGTCTTGATACCGCAGACGAAGGGCAGATTGCCATCGGCAATGATGTACGTGTCCAGTATCTGGCCCAGAATCCGCCCTATGAGCCGGACCATACCGTTCTGCAGCAGGTGTTTGCAGGCGATGACCCGGATCTGCGGACGATGCGTGAATATATGGAGATTCTTTCCGGCATAGAAAAAGACCCCGGTAATACCGCTCTGGAAGCCGCCATGGTCCGGGCCAGCCAAAAAATAGATGCCGCCGGCATCTGGCATCTGGAGAGCGAGGCCAAAACCGTGCTGACCAAGCTGGGGATTACCCGGTTTGACGCACGGATGGGCACGCTGTCCGGCGGACAGCGCAAGCGGGTGGCACTTGCAGCCGCCCTGATTACCCCGTCAGAGCTGCTGATTCTGGATGAGCCTACCAACCATATTGATACCGACTCGGTAGCCTGGCTGGAGCAGTATCTGCAGAAGCGCCGCGGTGCGCTGCTGATGATTACGCATGACCGCTATTTCCTGGAACGCGTAGCCAGTGTAATGCTGGAGCTGGACGGCGGCCGCCTGTTCCGCTATGAAGCGAACTATTCGCGGTTTCTGGAGCTGAAGGCTGAACGCGAGGAGCGTGAAGCGTCCGAAGAGCAGAAGCGCAAAAATCTGCTGCGCACCGAGCTGGCCTGGATCCGCCGCGGAGCCAAGGCGCGCACGACGAAGCAGAAAGCGAGAATCGACAGGTTCGAGAAGCTGAAGGACAGTGTGGGCGGCAGTTCCGCCGGTTCTATGGATATTTCGGTGGCCTCAACCCGGCTGGGCCGCAAGATTATTGAGCTGAAGGATCTGACCATGTCGATGGACGGGCGGACCCTCATCAAGGACCTGACCTATATTGCCGTTCCGCAGGACCGGGTCGGGATTGTCGGCCCGAATGGCAGCGGCAAGTCAACACTGCTTAACCTGATTGCCGGGAAGCTTCAGCCGGACAGCGGTGAGGTACAGCTGGGGGCAACGGTCAAGCTGGGCTACTTCACCCAGGAGCATCAGGATATGGATGATACGATGCGGGTTATTGAATATGTAAAAGAAGAAGCGGAAATCGTACGCACGGCCGACGGCAGCGTGATTACAGCCGGACAGATGCTGGAGCGCTTCCTGTTCCCGCCTGCGATGCAGTGGACACCGATAGCCAAGCTGTCCGGCGGCGAAAAAAGACGGCTGTACCTGCTGCGTGTGCTCATGGGCGCGCCCAATGTGCTGCTGCTGGATGAGCCTACGAATGACTTGGACATCGGCACACTGGCGATACTGGAAGACTATCTGGATGAATTCCCGGGTGTAGTCTTCACGGTATCCCATGACCGGTACTTCCTCGACCGCACCATTGATAAGCTGATCGCATTCGAGAACGGCACCATCCGGCTGCATGTCGGCGATTACACCGAGTATGAGGAATGGCTGGCCAAGAATGTACCTGCCGGTAACGACGGGGCAGCCAAGAAAAGCGCAGTCCAGGAATCCTCTGCTGTAGCGGCACCTCCGGTGAGAGAAAAGGTTAAGTTCACCTTCAAAGAACAAAAGGAATACGAAACCATCGACGAAATGATTGAGCAGGCCGAGCAGCATCTCGTTGAACTTTCTGCGAAAATGGAAGCGGCCTTCGCCGATTCGGCGACCCTGCAGGAGCTTGTTGAACAGCAGAAGCAGGGTGAGGCGGAGCTGGAGCGTCTGATGGAGCGCTGGACGTATCTCAACGAGCTGGCAGAGCGGATTGCCGGCAAATAAATTCCGGCGCATACAGCACTTTGCAGGTCAGGAGGCAACAATCATGGATACCAGGATGCAGGATGCGATAGTCCTGCGTGAGGCCGGCCGGGCAGAAGAAGCGAGGGTGCTTCTGCTGGATTTACTTGCGGTAAACAGCAAGGATGCCGGCGCTGATACGGATGCCGAATTGCTGTACCAGCTGGCCTGGACGCATGATGTGCTTGGACTTGAGCGGGAGGCTGTTCCTTATTATGAGCAGAGCCTTGCTATAGGACTGCCTACGGAGCAGCGGGCGGGTGCTCTACTTGGGTTAGGCAGTACGTATCGGACACTGGGCGAGTACACCCGTGCCAAAACACTGCTGCAGCAAGGGGCGGAAGAATTCCCGGAACGGGCAGAATTCAAAGCATTTCTTGCGATGGCGTTATATAACCTGAGAGAGCACGGTGAAGGTACCGGGATGCTGCTCCGGTTGCTTGCCGATACATCCGAAAGTCCGGGCATCCGGGAGTACCGTAAAGCTATCTCATTCTATGCAGACAAGCTGGACAAGATATGGCCTTAACCTTTCGTTAGCAATCAAAAAAACAAGCTGAGACCAGAGTAACTGGTGTTCAGCTTGTTTTTTTGTGGTCACTGAGGTTGTCAGCGTGAATAATGCAGAACCGGCAGCCGTGCTGCCAGATCCTGCATCCTCTCCGTTAATCCCTTATCTTCTTATTAACTCAAGCTAATTCAGTCCGCTATTTCCCGCCCGCTACAGCAATCATCTGCACGACCGGGCGGGAGTCGCCGGTCAGTACTATTTCATCGGCATTCAGCTGCGAGGAGCCGTCTCCGTCGAGGAAGATCCCTTCCCGGCCTTCACCGGGAACGGCGTCCAGCACGGCCAGGCGGAATTCCTCGGCCGTACAGAGCGTAGGCGTGACGATCAGCCACACCTTCCCGTCCCTGTCATAGACAAGCCCCGAGCGCATGCGCTGCTCCTCAGCAAAGGGCAGATGCTCGGCCGTACTTGCGGCCTTCCACAGCGCCTCCCGCTGCAGATTCATGCTGATCCCGCCCTGGGCCCAGTAGCGGCCGCGGTCGGTGACAGCCAGCTCGTCGCCGGAGGACACGGTCTGGACCGACAGCCTGCCGGCAGCGCCGTCCCAGACCAGCGTGCCGCGGGCATACTTGGCATTGAACCAGCCGGAGCCGTAGGCTCCCTTGTCCCCGTTAACAGGGACATCATTCATGATCGCTACAGACAGAAGATCTGTGCCGTAGAAGAAGCCGCCGTTAATCCCGTAGGCGGCAATCTGGCGCAGGGGCAGGCCGTCGGCCCGCAGGACAACGTCCTCGGGAGATACTGCCAGCATATGCAGCTGCACTTTGCCTGGGCTCTTCGTTTCCAGATATTCATAGCTGTGCGGGAGCCCGCTGAAAACCTCCTGCGGCTGCTTGTCCGGCTTATTGAGCAGAGCCGCCACAGCCAGAATCAGCAGCACAAGGAGGGCGAGCAGGGCAGAGCCAAGCTGCCAGCGTCTGCGCTCCCACAGCAGCCGCCATTTACGGTCTGCTGGTTCAGTTGGTGCCGACATAGGCGGCCAGCAGCTTGGCTGTGTT
The DNA here is from genome assembly GCF_058313675.1 of Paenibacillus sp. fava2. NCBI lineage: Bacteria > Bacillati > Bacillota > Bacilli > Caryophanales > Paenibacillaceae > Paenibacillus > Paenibacillus sp. fava2. The sequence continues at coordinate 2,751,056 of NZ_CM177755.1, forward strand.
CAGGACAGCCTGCTTATGCGTACGCTCCATGGAGTGGGAAGCATGCACACCCGGCCCGATCAGCGCGCCGCGGATATTGTTGCCGCCGCGCAGTGCAGCCGAAGCGTCTGAGCCGTATTGCGGATAGATGTCTACCGCAAAAGGGATAGCCAGGCTGTTCGCCAGCTCAATCAGACGTCCGGTCATGGCGTAGTCATAAGGTCCGGAGGAATCCTTGGCGCAAATGGAGACGTCCGTTTCCTTACAGCTGAGATCATCGCCCATGGCGCCCATGTCTACTGCGATGAATTCGCTGATATTACCTGGTATCCACGACGTGCCGTGGCCGACCTCTTCATAGTTGGAGATCAGCAGGGCGAGGTTGTGCAGCGGCTTCCAGCCTTCGCGCTTAATGCTTTCCAGCAGTCCGAACAGGGCGGCTACACTGGCTTTGTCGTCCAGATGGCGTGATTTGATGTACCCGCTTGGTGTAATAACCGCCCGCGCATCAAAGGAGATGAAGTCCCCGACAGCAATGCCTAGCTTAAGCACATCGTCTTTGGTTGAAACCAGCTCGTCAATCCGGACCTCCATGTTTTCTTCGGCACGTTTGAAATCACGCGCGTCGGCGTAAACATGCACAGAAGGGTGGCTGGTCAGAATCGTACCGGTGTAGGTCAGGCCGCTGCGGGTATGAATGACGCAATATTCATTCTCGATGCTGTTCATGGTAAAACCGCCGACAGAGGTCAGGCGCAGCGTTCCGTTTGGCTTGATCGAGCGGACCATGGCGCCAAGCGTATCCACATGGGCGCTGATGCCGATAGTGCGGGAAGGGTCGAGTCCCGGTACGGTGAGGATGACGCCGCCTTTTTCATTCCAGCTGAGCGGAACGTTCAGAGCCGCGGCTTCCTCTGCCACCACCCGCATGACTTCAGCGGTAAACCCGCTGGGGCTCGGGGTGTCGAGCAATTTTTTGAGCAGGGATAGAATGTAGTCTTCATTAGGCTGAATTGTAAGCATAGGTTAAAATCCTCCATTCATCATTTAGGATAAGGTAGTAACAGGTAATCAGACTGTCTCATCCGGCAGCGGCTGCATGGAGTCAAGCGAATGATCCGCATCGCGCAGCTTGGACAACTCTGCATTAAGCGCCTTGATCTGCTTTTGCAGCTTGTACTGGCGGAAAATCCCGTAGGAGCCGACGATAATGCCGCCGATCAGGGCACAGCCCAGTATGACGAGGATCAGCGGAATGCTGATCTGATCGAAGCCGAAATTAACCTGAACCGGATCGACATTAATGACTGCAAACACAGCTGTAATCAGTGCGAATATCAGACCGAGAATAAGCGACCATTGAAATTTCATAATATTTTTTACCCCCCATGGACGAGAATGACAAATATAAATCCCCTGCCCGCAGAGGGCAAGGGATTACAGCAGGATTAAGCGGCTTGTTCAGGCTTTATTTGGTCAATTGCTCCATCTGCTCGATAACACTCTCGAATACACTCATTGCTTCGCGGATCGGCTCCGGAGAGGACATATCGACACCGGCCTTGGCCAGGATGTTGATGGAATAATCGCTGCCCCCGCTCTTCAGGAAGCCGAGGTAACGGTCCACTGCCGGCTTGCCTTCCTCCAGGATCTGCTTGGAGAAGCTGGTTGCTGCCGAGAAGCCAGTAGCGTATTTGTAAACATAGAAGCTGTTGTAGAAATGCGGAATCCGCGCCCACTCCATCTCGATGTCTTTATCTACTACCATATCTGCACCGTAATATTTAACGTTAAGATCGTAGTAGATGGCCGACAGATCCTGAGGAGTCAATGATTCTCCTTCCTCTGCACGCTGGTGGATTATTTTCTCGAATTCAGCGAACATCGTCTGGCGGAACACTGTGGTCCGGAATTGGTCGGCGTAGTAGGTCAGCAGGTACATTTTTTCCTTAGGATCAGTCGACTTGTTCAGCAGATAGTCCATCAGCAGCGCCTCATTGGTGGTAGAAGCCACTTCCGCAAGGAAAATGGTATATTGTGCGTCACGGTATTTCAGTGCATTGTCCGAATAGTACGAATGCAGGGCGTGACCCATTTCGTGCGCCAGTGTGAACATGCTGTTCAAGTTGTCGTTATGGTTCAGCAGGACATAAGGGTGAGTGCCGTAAGCCCCCCAGCTGTATGCGCCGGTGCGTTTGTTCTCATTCTCGTAGATGTCGATCCAGCCGTTGTCATATCCTTCCTGCAGCACATTCAGATAATCGTCGCCGAGCGGCTTCAGGCCTTCCTTGGTGATCTGCTTCGCTTCTTCAAAAGTAATATCCAGCTTATATTCGTCCACAAGCGGAGCGAACAGGTCGTACATATGTAATTCATCAACGCCGAGCAGCTTCTGGCGCAGCTTCATGTAGCGGTGCATCAGCGGCAGGCTTTCGTGAATGGTGTCAATCAGATTAGTGTATACTTCCTTCGGAATATTATCGCCGTACAGCGACATTTCCAGAACAGACGGATATTTGCGTACCCGTGAGTAAAACACATTCTTGTTCACGTTCGCGCTAAGTGTAGCGGCAATCGTGTTCTTTTGCTTGGCATAGGTTTCATAAACAGCTTTAAAGGCATTCCTGCGCACTTCGCGGTCCGGGCTTTCCAGGAACTGAATATAGCTGCCGTGGGTCAGCTCGACTTCCTTGCCTTCCTCGTTCTTGATCTTGGGGAATTTAAGGTCAGCATTGTTCAGCATGCCAAAAATGTTCTGCGGCGCCTGTGAAATGTTGCCAACCTGGGCCAGCAGTGCTTCTTCAGCCTTGGAAAGGACATGGGCCTTTTCACGTTTCATTTCATTCAGTGTAAAGGCGTAAGCGGAGAGGGTAGGGTCAGCAATGAACTGATCCAGCTTTTCTACCGGCAGGGCCAGGATTTCCGGTGTTACAAAAGACAGCGCCTCTCCGGCTTCGACACTGAGCTTCTTGGCCTTCTGGGTAAGAGCCTGATAAGTAGGGGCTGCAGTATCCTCATCCTGGCGCATATGCGCGTATACATAGAGCCGTTCAGTCAGCAGTGACAGCTCATCATCCAGCTCAAAGCAGGCTTTGAGCTCTTCTGCCGAATCCAGCTTACCCTGAAAGGCGGAGGCTTTCTTGATCAGCGCTTTTGCTTCATTGTATTCCTTATCCCATTGTTCCTGTGATGCAAACATATCTTCCAGCTTCCAGCGGTTCTCGGCAGGCACTTCACTTCTCTTTAATAACTGTTCCATGGAAATCCTCCTTAAATGATGGGATGTAGCAGGCATAGAATTCTGTGCTGCAGCGTTTGAGGAGCCGACCGGCAGCAGGCTCAATGCCAGCAGAAGACGAAGAGATCTGGCGGTAAAGGACATTACTTAGGCCTCCTGGATCATAGAGTCGGCTTAGTATGCCCTGCCAGTTTCTGATTATGTTCTTCTTAACAAGAGTTATGCCAGCAGGCTATAAATAATGAAGATAAAGGCGAGAGCAATCAGAATGACTGCAGTCAGAGCCATACCGCGCTTCAGGCGCGGCGGCAGTTTGTCCTTACTCATAATAAGAACGGCTCCGAGGCAGAGGACCACAACGATATAAATAACCAGACTTTCGTTATTCATACCAGCCTATACCTGTTTAAACGCTGCGATAATATTTTTGTATTCTTCTTCGTTGTCTTTATAGGACTCTTTATTGAAGCGGTTGTTCACCCATTCCATCATGGCCGGACGGCTCATAAAGGTATGCGTTTCTTCTCCCCACTGGTCGGAAATTTCCCTGAGGATAATGTAGCGTCCCTGAACCTCGACGGTCATCATATTCCATTTGTCTGTTTTGTATATTTCGTGTTTTTTGATCATATCATTACCACCCTGGCGATTTTTGGCTTTTGGCTCAATGATAACGCACCGGGGAAGTGAAAAGCAAATTAAATCACTAATATAGGGAAAAAGTGGATTGCTTTGCAGGAATAGTTGGGGTATAATGTAAGCATACGCCATATATGGCGGTATTTTTAGGAGGTTGTTCATTTGAAAGGTACAGTAAAATGGTTTAACGCAGAAAAAGGTTATGGTTTCCTTCAGGTAGAAGGCGGCGAAGATGTATTCGTTCACTTCTCAGCTATCCAAGGCGACGGCTTCAAGACTTTGGATGAAGGCCAAGCGGTTGAATTCGACATCACTGACGGTAACCGCGGTCCTCAAGCAGCTAACGTAGTTAAATTATAAGAAACGGCTGGACAGTTTGCTGTCAGCTGCAATATATATTTGATTTATGGCAGGCACTTGCAAGAGTGGTAACCATCAACTTACAAAGTACACAGTTCTCTCGGGAACTGTGTTTTTTTGTGCCATGGAAGTCCTCGCCGCCGCTGGCGGACAGCAAGGACCGGGATATGGCTAGAGTGTTGCCTTTTGTGAGGGGAGAACTTCCGGAGGCGGCGGTGCGATGGCGGGCTCTGATTCCGGCGGTACTGCGGGAATGACTCTTTTGCGGAAATAGCTCCGCGAAGGTCCTCCGATATCCAGCAGATGCTTGGTGATAAAGCCGATGAATGCAAGCACAGAGAAGAGGGTTGCCACCAGATAGAAAATGCGGCGTCCGGCATCCTCGTAGATCAGACCGCCGAAAGTTCCGCTGAGCAGACCGGAAGCGCTGGACCAGACTACGGTGAATAGCGCCAGGCCGGTTGCCCGGAGATGATCGGGAATAACTCTTGTAATGTAGCGGACCGCCGTCACATAGAAAATGCCGAACGAAATGCTGTGCAGAGCCTGAATCGCAATGATGGCGCCCGGGTGGTCAGCAAGCGACATAAACAGAAAGCGCATTCCATACATGAGACTGGCAAAAGCGAGCAGTGGCAGCTCCTTGAACCGTTCACCGTATTTACTGAGCAAAAAGAAGATGGGGATCTCACTCAGCGCGGATGCGAGCAGCGCCCAGCCGATTACGTCGTCGCCGGCGTTCATGCTCTTGAGGCTAAGCGTCAGAAAAGCTTCATTCATCCGGTGCCCGAGGGCCAGGATAAAGACACAGCCGAAGAACCACAGCACTTCCTTTTGCAGCAAAATCTCCTTCAGGCCGTTGCTCTTTACAGCGGGTTTAGGAGAAGGGCCTGCATTACCGTCCGCCTCAGGAGAACGTTTGACATCCTTTAATCCAATGGAAATAAGCAGGGCTGCTATAATAATAACGATACATACGCCAATGCTGTAAGAGGAGCCGAGCGCTCTCAGCACATAACCGATAGTAAGGGCAAAAAAAGAATAGCCGAGTGAGCCGAACACACGGATAGCTATAAAGTTCCGCCCATGCCGCTGGGCAACTTTTATCGCCATGGTGTCCGCCAGAGGGAAAACAGGGTAATAGAAGAAATAGAATAAGGATATTATAAGCATTACCATAGAAAAATCAGTAGCTTTCGCCAGCATAATAGCGGTGACCATTTGTCCTGCCAGCAGAATAGCCATAATTTTTTTGATTGTTCCGAGCCGGTCACTCATCATGCTCCAGAACAGATTGGACAAGATGGAGATCAGCGGGCCGAGGGAATACAGCAGTCCCACCTGCGTGCTGCTGAAGCCGAGATGGGTGTAAAAAAGCGGAAAATAAGAGACCACCAGTACACTGGTGCCGAAAAGGGTGAAGATGAAGGAACGCAGCCAATTCTGATCGCTGTACTGGCTGCCGGTCCGTCCTGATTCCATGTGTTTGCACTCCTTGGGGTATCAAATACGCTCAGTATAGCATAAAGGCCATACCTGATGTTTGTTAAAAGTTTGTTAAACTGGGGCGATTTCTGAATATTTCAAGGTTTTGCGAAAGTGATTTTGTTGTTTGTACAAAAACGTTCCGCATATTATAATAATGATGATTTGGATAAGGAGACAACAATGTGGAGGCACTGTCATTGAATGAATTTGAGCAAGGCCGTAACCTAAGCCCGCGCGGTCCGATAGGGCTTATGAGCCGGGTTTATAAGTACGTGCTGCCGGAAGTCCGGGAGTGTCTGCACTCCTGGCGTGAGGATGCAGATGGGATTCCCGATCCCGAGCTCCGGAAACAAGCGCTTGCCAGCATTGAAACCAAACAGTTTCATTGTGAAGGCGGCGGAATTTATGCCGCCGGCAATTTGTCGATGAGACATATACTGATTCCGCTTATTGTCGCCTATCAAACGATCAGTGATTATCTGGATAATCTGTGTGACCGCAGCACCTCGCTTGATCCGGCCGATTTCAGGCTGCTGCATCAGTCGATGCTGGATGCAATCAGACCGGATGCCGAACCCGTCAATTACTATGCGCTGCGCAGCGAACAGAATGACGGGGGATACCTGCGCAGGCTGGTCCGCAAGTGCCAGGAGATGACTGCGCTTTTACCGGGCTACGCTGCAGCTGCTGAAGAGATTTATGATCTCGCTGTGCTATATACAGATCTGCAGGTGTACAAGCATATCCGCCCCGAGCTCAGGGAAGATGCTCTGAAGGAATGGTGGGCTGTGGAAGGCAAGCGTGCCCCCCATCTTCACTGGAATGAATTTGCGGCGGCCACCGGCTCTACGCTGGGGGTGTTTATGCTGTTTCTGTCTGCGTGTGACCCCCGTCTGGACAAGTCGAAAGCGGCTTCGATCCGTGCTGCTTACTTTCCGCATGTCTGCGGGCTGCACATTATGCTGGACTATCTCATTGATCAGGATGAAGACCGGGCCGGCGGTGACCTCAATTTCTGCAATTATTACGACAATACTGATACCATGCTGAATCGGATTGCTTCCATCGTGGAGTGGGCCCGCAAGGATGTCCGGAGTCTGCCTGAGAACTCAATGCATCGGATGGTTATCGAGGGGCTTCTGGCACTTTATTTATCCGATCCAAAAGTCAGCGAACAGCGGGAGGTTCGTTCGGTATCCAAACGGCTGATGAGAAGAAGCCCGCTTACCAGATTGTTCTTCTTCGTCAACAGCCGCTGGATCCGCAAGCACATGTACTAAGGCTGCGGGGCTTAATTTCCGTTTAAGGGAACCATGCTTCGCACAATTTAAGGAGGAACTAACAGGATGTCAAACGTAAAAAAAATCGCAGTACTTACCAGTGGTGGAGATTCACAAGGCATGAACGCGGCTGTCCGCGCGGTAGTGCGCAGCGCAATCTTTTATGGAATTGAAGTGTACGGGATTCAACGCGGCTATCAGGGCCTGCTGAACCGTGATATTTTCCCGATGGATCTGCGCAGTGTAGGCGACATTATTCAGCGCGGCGGTACGATTCTGCAGTCGGCACGCTGTCTGGAGTTCATTAAACCGGAAGGCCAGCAGAAGGGTGCGGATATCCTTAATGAAATGGGGATCGACGGTCTGGTGGTTATCGGCGGTGATGGTTCCTATCAAGGCGCCAACAAGCTCAGCAAGCTTGGTATCAAGACAATGGCTTTGCCGGGAACTATTGACAATGATATCTCCTTCACTGACTACACCATTGGCTTTGATACAGCGGTAGGCGTTGTTGTGGATGCCATCAACAAGCTCCGTGACACTATGTCCTCTCATGAGCGTTCTTCCATTGTCGAAGTTATGGGCCGCCACTGCGGAGATATTGCTCTGCACGCCGGTCTAGCATCAGGTGCTGAAACCATTCTTGTACCGGAAATGCCGTATGACCTTAATGAAGTGGCAGACCGCATGAAGGACAACTTTGCCAGAGGCAAACGCCACAGTATCGTAATTGTTGCTGAAGGCGTAGGCAAAGGCGAAGATGTAGCCCAGGCGCTCAAAGACCGCCATGCTTCACTCGACGCCCGCGTGACGGTGCTGGGCCATATTCAGCGCGGCGGTACGCCGACTCCGGCAGACCGCAACCTGGCAAGCCGTCTCGGCGACTTTGCTGTACGTAAGCTGATTGAAGGCGAATCCGCCAAAGCTTGCGGAATCATTAAAGGTGAATTGACTATTACCGATATTGATACAGTTGTAAACACCAAGAAGGCATTCGATACTGAATTGTACGAGCTGGCTTCCCGTCTGTCCCAATAACATCAGCATATGCTTTTAAGCCGCCTATTACTAGGCGGCTTTTTACATTTCGGGTAAATTGCAGAGGATGATAAAACGGCCCTGTCCTTCCCGGAGTCAGGAGGAGGACAGGACCGCTTGCGAAAGTATGGTCAGCCGTTATTTTGCTCAATGATCCGGGCGGAAAAATTCCGCTGAACCTTAACGAGGCGGCCCAGCAGCAGTATGGCTCCAATAGCTAGACCGGCGATCAGCCCGATCCAGTAGCCGTATGCTCCCATGTCTGTATAGGTGGCCAGCAGGTAGCCGGTCGGAAGACCGATCACCCAATAGGCAATAAAGCAGATGATGAAAGCCGGATTTACATCCTTGTACCCTCTAAGCACGCCTTGGGTCGGTGTGGCTATTGCATCTGAAATCTGGAAGAAGATTGCGTAGATCAGGAAATGCTGGATCAGGGCAATCACCTCGGATTCGTCCGAATAGAGACCGGCTACGTGATTGCCTGCGAATAACAGGACGAGTGCGGTTAGCAGCGACAGTGCAGCAGCGGAGCCAATGCCCATAATGCTGTATTGGCGCGCATCCTTCAGCCGGCCGGACCCGCTCTCAAAGCCGACGAGAATGGTTAGGCTCATGCAGATGCTCAGCGGGATCATATACAGAGTAGAGGCAAAGTTGATGGCTGCCTGATGGGCCGCTATCGTAACGGTGTCGAAGCGGCTCATCAGCAGTGTGACGGCGGAGAACACTGCTGTCTCAAAAAAGATGGAGAACCCGATCGGCACGCCGATCTTGAGCAGTTCCTTGAAGCTTTTAAGAGAAAGCCCGTAGAACTTGCGGAACAGCTGCAGGCTCTTGAACGGCTCAAACCGGTAAATGAAATGCAGGGCGACTGCAAAGATAACCCAATAGGTAATTGCCGAGGCAACACCCGCCCCTACACCACCCATCTCAGGGAAGCCGAATTTCCCGAAGATCAGCAGATAATTCAGGCCGACATTGACCGGAAGGGCAATCAGCGTAATCAGCATCGAAACGCGGGTCTGTCCCAGGGCGTCGATGGTGCTGCGCAGTACGGTATACCCGAACAGGGGGATAATTCCGATGGAGATGGCACAGAGGAAACGGAAGGCAATATCCCTGACCTGCGGCTCCAGATTCATGAAATTCAGTACCGGGGACAGAACAAGGCTGCCTGCGGCCAGCACGAGGAGTGAAATCAGCAACGAAAGCCATAGGCCCTGGGTTACCTGGTAGGCTACATCCTTATTTTTTCTGCTGCCGATCAGGTGGGATACGATAGGGGTGATACCCATCAGAATCCCGCTGAGGCCGGTCTGGATAGGAATCCACAGGCTTGTGCCGATTGCAACACCGGCAAGATCATCCGTGCCGAATTTACCGGACATATTGGTGTCGAAGAAGGTGATGGCCGATAAAGCGATTTGGGTAATCAGAATGGGAAAAAGAATATGTAAGAACTGCCCGGCCTTTTGTCTGAGTGAATGCGTTTGTTTCATGGATAGCTGCCTCATTATCTGGATAAGATTTTTAAAGATTTTATTCAGGAAAAGACCCGGCATCTGCCGGGTCCCGAATCCGCTTAACAGCCGGATATAATGGATATGATGGCTTAAATCTTATTGCTCGTAATCAACATCTGAGGTGTATCGGTTATTGGCGTTCCAGAGCAGGAACTCATCTACGTTCTCGTCCTTCAGCGCACGGATCTGATCTTCAACCTGCTGCTTGCCGTATTTAATGAAATGACCGCTTCCCAGCCAGCTGGCGGTAAAGTCTTGAATCCACGGCCGGATCACCGGCTTGTAGCTGCCCAGCGGGTCCAGCTTCTTATGGGTATCGACCATGGAGCCCTTGATTGTCGCGTATGGATCCTTATCGGGATCCTTAACATCGAACCAGCCGGTGGAGTAATGGCTCGGATATACCATCGGACTGATTACATCGACATTTTTGGAGATTTTGACAAAATCCTGGCCGATGCCTTCTGCTGCAGGGACAGATGCCGCATAACCGAAAATATCAACAGATACTCTGACACCGAGCGGGGCAAGTTCAGCCTTGGCATATTTGACGAAGTCTGCAATGATTTCGACGCGCGGACGGTCACTCTTGGTATATTTCAGTGTATCGGCGCGTTTCTCAAAACCCTCAGGGAAACGGACGTAATCGAATTGGATCTCCTTAAACCCTAGCTTTGCTGCTTCCTTGGCAATGTCCACATTGTATTTCCATACATTCTCATTGTACGGGTTAACGAAGCTGTCGCCGCCTTTGTTCTTCCAGACACTGCCGTCAGAATTGACGAAGGACAACTCCGGATGCTTCTTGGCCAGCACGGAATCCTTGAACACTACAATACGGGCAATCGGATAGACGTCATGCTCCTTCAGCCGTGTCATAAGCTTGTTGATATCGCCGATGAAATTCTGGGGTGTGCCCATTTCCTGCAGCTCGGCATTGTCAGTCTTATATGTGATATATCCGGCGTCGTCCTTAATGTCGATGACCATCGAATTGAGCTCGGTCTTGTCAAGGAGAGCAAGGAGCTGCTCCATCCGGGAGCCGCCTGCGCTGTAAGCAGTGACGTAGATGCCTTTGACCTTGGGCGCATCAGGCTGCGGATCCGTATGAAGTGCGCTGTCCGCTGCGGGTGTAGCACTTGGGGCAGGGGATGGTGATACATTTCCGGCTGATGTATTAGAAGCAGTGGATCCGGCCTGTTCTGCCGTGACAGGTGGATTAACAGCCGACTGCAGGGCTGCGGAGACGTCGGATTCATGTCCGCCGGACTGGACGCCAACGCTGCCCAGAGCCATCATTAGTAATGCCCAGGTGATGTTCATTGTGTATTCTCTCCCTTTATGTACATTCCTTTAAAGTATAATGGAACGGCAGCATCCAAAAAGAACAGACTTGTAACAATCCGTGTAATTTTGAAAAGCCAGGATATTTACCGCCCTTTGAGTTTTTAAACGGACTGTACCGATTCTAAACCTCCATATTAAAAGTAAATGCCGCCCGGAGCGGCAATGGCTGGCTCCGGGCGGCAACAAATCAAAACTTGCCATCAAGCGGTCGTGCTTATTGAAGATACGCAGGATTCTGATGCTCACAAATGCTGTAATGGATGATATCCATGGCATCCGCCGGTTCCAGAATGCTTAGACCGTCGCGCAGCACGATTACAGAATTCAATTCGTCCTGCTTGAGAAACGGCATCATATCGGGATACCACCTCATGACGATTGCTGACAGTTTTACCGTTTCCATTTCCATAAGAGTCACCCTTTCCTTTTTCGAATGGTACTGAACGGTTCATTCAGGGAACATCCGTAAAACGAAGTGCCTGGAAAAAAGAGGGGTAAAGCACAATCCTCATGAATTTATTAGGTCCTGCGTGAATCTAATATATCACAATTTTAAAATACGCGCATTTCTTTCAGCTGGATCTTCTCCGGAAGGAGCCCATAACACCTACGGTTTCCACAATATTGACAAAGGCCTGCGGGTCGCTGGCTTTGATGATCCGTCTCAGCTCCGCCAGCTCATAACGTGTTGTCACAGTCATTAGCATGTCCCGTTCGATATGAGAATAAGCGCCCTCGGTCTTTATTTTGGTTACGCCGCGCTGAAGCGGAAGGAGCTGCTCGAGCAGCTCTTCGGTACGGGTTGTTACAATGTATACGGTGACTTTGATGTGGCTGACGTGAATCAGATCGACTACCTTGCCGGTTACATAAATGGAAACCATGGAGGCCAGCGCCAGATTCCAATTATCATCGAAATAGGCGGCGGCCAGAATGACTAATCCGTTTAATCCGACCAGCACATTTCCGATTGGAAAGTCACGGTATCGGGTAATAATGGAACCGAGGATATCAAACCCGCCGGAGGATCCGCCCATGCGGAAGGAGATGCCGGCGCCGACACCAACAAGCACACCGCCGAATACGGAGGCCAGCAGCATATCGGAAGCTACGGTTATTTCCGGTACCAGGGTCATCAGCCAGGTGGTGGAGCCAACGGAAAGGATGCTGAGAATAATAAATCTCCGTCCCAGCTGGAACCAGCCGGCAACAAGCAGCGGTACATTGAAGAGCAGATACAGCAGGCTGATATTGAACGGGGTAAAGTAACCGACCAGCATGGCCAGACCCGAAACCCCTCCGCTAAGCAGCCTGTGGGGGATCAGAAACAGATTAAAGCCGCAGGCAATCATTGCTGAACCGAAGATTACAGCAAGGCAACTGCCGATTTGTCTAAGTTTTAACAAGCGTTTCACCTCTGACATGTAATGTAAGTAATGAAAGAAAGGAATACACTGGTATTCCTAAATAGGTTTGTGATATAATGTATAGGATATTCTTGAGTAGAACGTTACAATGGTATTTTTGCATTGCTTCGGATGTGAAGCTACAATTGTTCAGGCCGTTAACCTGACCTGATCTAAAGGACATTTTTTTCGTCCCATACGCGTAAACCCATGCAGAGATTGCGGCATGATTGGACAGCCTATATAGGTGTTTACCGCTACTTAAGAATACAGATAAGCATGTGGAATGTCCACTGTATAGAAGGAGCATGAATAATTTGAAAACATTCGCAGAATTCGGCCTGGAGCCCAAAGTGCTTCAGGCAATCACAGAGCTAGGATTTGAGGAGTCAACACCGATTCAGGAGCAGGCGATTCCGATCGCGCTGACAGGAGCGGATATGATCGGCCAAGCTCAGACAGGTACCGGTAAAACCGCTGCCTTCGGTATTCCTCTTATCTCCAAAATCTCCCGGGAAGACGAAAAAATCACGGCGCTTGTTATGACGCCTACCCGCGAGCTGGCTATTCAGGTAGCTGAAGAAATCGGCAAACTGTCCCGCTTCAAGGGTCTCCGTTCCCTGGCCATCTACGGCGGACAGGACATCGGACGCCAAATCCGCGGATTGAAGAAAAAACCTCAGATCATTATCGGTACACCAGGCCGTCTCCTGGATCACATCAACCGCAAGACCATCCGCCTGGACGACGTTCAGACCATCGTACTGGATGAAGCTGATGAAATGCTGGATATGGGCTTCATGGAAGATATCCAGAGCATCCTCAAGCTTGTACCGGAAGAGCGCCAGACTATGTTGTTCTCGGCCACTATGCCTCCGAACATCCAGCGTCTTGCCCAGCAGTTCCTGAAGAATCCGCAGCACGTATCAGTAATTCCTAAGCAGATCAGCGCACCTCTGATCGACCAGGCTTACATTGAAGTTCCTGAGCGTCAGAAGTTTGAGGCCCTGAGCCGCCTGATCGATATGGAATCCCCTGAACTGGCTATCGTATTCGGCCGCACCAAGCGCCGTGTTGATGAGCTTGCTGAAGGCCTGCAGAAACGCGGGTACTCCGCTGACGGACTGCACGGTGACCTTTCACAGAATCAGCGTGATGCGGTTATGCGCAAATTCCGTGACGGCAGTATTGACGTTCTGGTAGCTACTGACGTAGCTGCACGCGGACTCGATGTATCCGGTGTAACACATGTAATCAACTTTGACCTTCCGCAGGATCCGGAAAGCTATGTACACCGTATCGGCCGTACCGGCCGTGCCGGTAAAGAAGGTACAGCATGGTCGTTCGTAACACCGCGCGAAATTGATCACCTGCACCTGATTGAGCGTGTTACGCGTCACCGCATCACCCGCAAACCGCTGCCTACAATGGCAGAAGCGATTGAAGGCAAACAACGCATTACAGCAGAACGCCTGCTGGCAATGGTTGAAGCTGGAGATCAGCTGAACGAATACAAAGGTATTGCGATCCAGCTTCTGGAGCAGTACGATTCTGTACAGCTGCTGTCTGCAGCAATGAAGCTGCTGACTGGCGAATCCAAGGATGCGCAGGTTGAACTGACACCTGAGGATCCGATCCGTGCTAAGCGCCGCGGTGGCAAGTACGACATCCGCAGCGGACGCAAGCCAAACGGCGGCGGCTACGGCGGCAACCGTTCCGGCGGAAGCGGCGGCGGATACCGTGGTAACCGTGAAGGCGGCAACCGTGAAGGCGGAAGCTACGGCGGCGGTTACAAGGGCAACCGTGACAACGCCGGCGGAACAACACGCGGCGGTTACAGCAGCGGCTACGGCAGCAATAGCAGCAGCGGCGGCTACAAAGGCAACCGCGATGATGCAGGCCGCAGTTCCGAGCGTAAGCCGTACAACCGTCCAAGCGGTACTGGCACACGCCCGGCTAAGCGCGAAGACTTCGATAATTAAGCAGCAGCCGGTATTCCGGCATTTAGAAGGCGAGAGACCGCTCAGCGGTTTCTCGCTTTTTTTGTGCTGTTCAAATATATGCTGATGTTTGATTTAGTACAATATTTGGTCTTTATCTGGCAGGCGGAATTAACGCAGCGGTAACTGTCAATAACAATTCCGCAAATCCGATTTCTAAGGTAAATCTTCTAATTTATAGTCAATTCGTTCAGTCTGCATAGACCGTAACCCGAATTCATAAGAATGGGCGCTGGAAAAGTCCGGGTCAAATAGGTTATAGTTAAGGTACGCAGTATGCGCGAGACAGACAGGAGGAAGGGAATTGGAGTTTAAAGGAGCTATGGGCGGTTTATACCGCATCACGGAATGGATTTCACGTATTGCCTTCAGCAATATATTATGGGGGCTGTGTTCGATTCCGTTTTTGTTTATCGCTGTGATGAAGATTATTATGCTTGGTTCAGCAACAGGGGGGCCCAACGAACAGATTACGCTTAACTGGGCACTGGGGATTTTGGCACCGTTTACGGTATTCCCCGCTACGGCTGCGCTGTTTACGGTGGTGCGCAAGTGGGTGATGGGCAACACGGATGTCAGCACATTCCGTACTTTTTTCCAGGGTTACAAAGAAAATTATCTCAAGAGCATGCTTGGGGGACTCATCTATACCGTGCTGTTTGTTATAATGTACGTTGATGTGACCGTATACATGACTCAAATGGCCAATTTCAGAATCGTCGGTATTCTGATGCTGGTGCTGATGATTATTCTGTTTGTATCAATGTTTAACTTCTTCTCAATTGTCGTTCATTACCAGATGACCTTTAAGGAAGTTATTAAGAACTCTGTCCTGCTGACCATCGCCCGGCCTATTCGTGTGTTCTCTACACTGATCGGTTCTGCGTTGCTTGCATATATAGGTCTGCGGTACCCTGTACTGTATGTGATCTGCATTCCTACACTGGTTGCTATGCTGGCCTTCTTTAACTTCTTTGCTACTTACAACAAGCTGCAGCTGCAGGCTGAGAAAAAACAGCAGCAGGAGCTGGAGGCACAGGAAGCAGCGGAAAAAGAAGCGGCAGAGCGGCTGCTTGCGGAAGACGATGACGATGATGACGACGATGATGACGATTTCGATGATAAGGATAATTCCAGATCACCTAAACGGTTTTAATATCAGCGTTACAATCACCGGCAAAAAGGGACGAGAATTTAATTCCAGTGTTAATTAAAGCGCATACAGGTTTACATTTTCGTCAAAACGCAATATAATAGTTATAAATCCTGCGATGTACGTTACGGTTGCTCGTTGTTTTGAACCAATGATAATGTCTCGGGAGACTTAATACGGAGCGCGGCTGAACAGCCCTGTCTATACGACTTGGGGAATTCAAAAACGACTTCTGCGGTCACCCACCTGCTCTCGCAGGTTCAGAAGACACTGTAGCCGGACGGCATAGGCGGGTTTTCTGCTGATTTTGACAAGGTGCCCTGTATCCCGCAATTGCGGATTCAGGGCACCTTTTTATTTGTTTTGCCTTTTTGGAAACGGTATCTGCAGATGCCTTTCTTACATAGAGGTCCAGGAAAGTGAGCTATGCTCTTTTGTTCCTGGGTTAAGAATGTTACACTGATAATAATGAACTTGGGACTAAAAGAGGGGGAAATATTTTGTCGCTCAAAAGAACATTGGTCGGTATATTCCGCAGTCATGACGGAACTAGCGACCGTGCAAAGGATCCGGCATTAAAGACACGTTATTACACTCTTTCGAAAGACAAGGCATGGGATGAAGTGTCTTCAACACTGAAGAAAATTCCCGGTTATAAGGTTCTGCATGAGGTGCAGTCCGTAGGAGAAATTACCCTGGAGAAAAGAACGGGGTTTGGACGTACGCTGGACATAACAGTATCCGTACTGAATACCTCGCCGGTACGCTGTGGTATCGACATATATTCCGCATCCAGAGGCTCGCTTGGCGACCTGGGTGCCAATTACCGTGTAATTCAGCGCCTGTATGAATCGCTGGACAAGAAGCTGGGCAAGTACAAGACAGACTAATGAACCGCCGGGTTGCTGTCCGGTGATTGTATGCGGTTTCCGGAAGAATCCGGCTATATAATAGGATGCGTTATCTATAACAAAAAGCGGCGGAAGGAAAGCCTTCTGCCGCTTTTTTAACATATCGTATTTCTTTTATATCGTCCGGCTTTGTGGAACTACAGCAATTCTTTGACGGCGGCAATCGCTGCTTCGTAATTCGGGTGCTCGGACATTTCGCCAAGGTACTCAACATAAGTTAATTTGTCGTTCTTGTCGATAACGAAGATGGAGCGCATATCCAGGCGGAATTCTTTGATCAGTACGCCGTAGGCTTGTCCGAAGGCGGCTTCCTTGTGGTCAGACAGGGTGATAACCCGGTCAATGCCGGCAGCGCCGCACCAGCGGGCCTGGGCGAACGGCAGATCTGTGCTGATGGTGAGGATGACTACGTCGTCTCCAAGCTCGGCTGCTTCGCTGTTGAAGCGGCGGGTCTGGGCGTCGCATACGCCTGTGTCCAGGGAAGGCACGACACTGATCAGCTTGATTTTGCCGGCATAGTCGCCCAGTGTAGCGTCCTCCAGCAGGTTCTTGCTTACTGTGAAATCGGGAGCGCTGTCTCCGGCTTTGAGCTCAGGTCCCACCAGTGTAATCGGATTGCCTTTGAATGCGGCTACGCCTGTTCTTTCTTGCGTCATGTCCTTGTTTCCTCCTCAGGTTACAATATTGGATTGTTACTGCCAGAATAAATTATAATCGTTTTAGAAGGTTGATGTCCAACCGGACAACATACATAAAGGATGGGTGCCATGATATTCATACGTTACGAAAACTGGAAAAGCTATCTGCGATACTATCCCGTAACCGTTATTCTTCTGTTAGCGAACCTTGTGATGTTTATAGTAGCATCGCTGAACGGCGGTTCAACAAATCTGGATACGCTTGTGAAGCTAGGTGCTGTGGTGGATAACGGGCCGGAAAAAGAAGAGCTGTGGCGTTATTTTGCTGCTATGTTCCTGCACAACGGATTTTCCCATCTTTTCTTTAACAGCTTCTCGCTTCTGGTGTTTGCTCCTCCGCTTGAACGGCTGCTGGGCTGGTGGCGCTATGCAATCCTGTACATTATCGGCGGGTTTCTGGCCAATGTGCTTTCGGTTGCACTGGGCGGGACGCCGGATCCTTATACCGCTACCGTATCTGTAGGCGCCTCTGGCGCGATATACGCGATTTACGGCGCATTTCTATATATCGCCACCCTTCAGCGCGGGATGATGGATGAGGGCTCACGTAAGACACTGTACGGGCTGCTGGTGATGGGGATTGTGATGTCGTTTGTTACTCCGTATGTCAATTGGATGGCTCATCTGGGCGGACTGGTTGCCGGGTTTTTCCTGTACGGGCTGATTATCCGTCTTTTAAAAAGAAGCAGGCGATAGGAGAGGTTGGGAAGTGGAACTTAGACAGCTGCAATACTTTCTGAAGGTTGCCCAAAAGGAGCATGTTACCAAAGCGGCGGAGGAGCTGCATGTAGCCCAGTCGGCGGTAAGCCGCCAGATTCATCAGCTGGAGCATGAGCTTGGGGTGGATTTGTTCATGCAAAAAGGCCGGAATCTGCAGCTTACGCCTGTAGGGCAGCTTTTTTGCAAGCGGGTCGAAACGCTGCTTAAGGATCTGGAGCGCTCTGTAGCAGAGGTGCATGAATTCCTCGACCCGGAGCTGGGGGAGATCCGTATCGGCTTTCCGCACAGTCTGGGAACGCACCTGATTCCGTCCATTGTGGCAGAGTTCCGCAGGCACTACCCTAATGTCAGGTTCCGCTTCAAGCAAGGGACCTATGCGTCCCTGATCAAGGATGTCTCGTCGGGTGAAGTGGATCTGGCGTTTATTTCCCCTTTTCCGGAGAATGACGGCCATGTTGCCGGAGATATCGTAATGACAGAGGAGTTGTTTGCCATCCTGCCGCAGCATCATCCGCTGGCTGGCGAAACGGTGATCCGGCTTGAACAGCTGCGTGATGAGAAGTTCGTATTGTTCAGCCAGGGGTACTCCCTGAGGCCGATTGTCTGGCAGGCCTGTATTCAGGCCGGTTTTAAGCCCCAGATCGCTTTTGAAGGCGGGGAGACGGATACCATCCGCGGTCTGGTTGCCGCCGGCATGGGCGTTAGCCTGCTTCCGGAGACGGCGCTGTACCAGACGAATCCGATGCAGCCTGCCCAGGTTAGAGTCGTAGAACCGGCTGTTACCCGGACGGTGGGCATCATTCACCGCAGTGACGGTAAGCTGCCGCTGGTTGCCAGATCGTTCAGGACTTTCCTGCTAACCTATTTCAGGGACAAAAACAACAATAACCCGGAAGGCTAGAGCCTTCCGGGTTATTTGTTTCAGCTGCGCTTTGCAGCGGAGGTGGGATTATTCACGGTTGCCAAGGAACATAGTGATCAGACGCAGAAGCTCAAGCAGGGAGACCAGAGCGGCAGCCACATAAGTCAGAGCGGCGGCATTCAATACCTTGGCAACACCGCGTTCTTCCTCGTTGCGGATGAAGCCTTGCTCAACCATGACCTGACGTGCGCGGTTGCTGGCGTTGAACTCGACCGGCAGCGTAACAAGCTGGAATGCTACGGCAGCAGAGAAGAAGATAATTCCAAGTCCGATAAGATTGGTTGCGCTGAAAATGAAGCCTGCCAGCAGCATGAACGGTGCAACGCCTGAAGCGAAGTTAACGACCGGGAACATCCGGTGGCGGAGCGTCAGCATCGGATAGTGCACCTTGTGCTGAATAGCGTGGCCAACCTCATGGCAGGCAACGGAAACGGCGGAAATAGAGTTCTCATAATATACCGGTTCGGACAGGCGGACTACCCGGTTAATCGGATCATAGTGGTCAGACAAAGTTCCGCGAACAGGTTCGATAGGGACGTCGTGCAGGCCGTTGGCATCGAGCATGCGCCGTGCCGCTTCATAACCGGTCAAGCCGTTTGCGTTCGGGACTTTAGCCCATTTATTAAAAGTACCCTTAACTCTGAACTGGGCCCACAAAGAGAACAGAAAGGCAACAATAACTAATAAAAACATATCTCATTCCTCCATCATGATGTGTGTGAGTAATTACATTGGCGGATTCTGCGTCAGCAGCAGCTTGATCGCCTCCATGCAGGCAACACCTTGCGGAATAAGGGCAGCCAGCGCACGTCTGGCCTGTACCGGCTTCAGTCCATGTATCATGGGCTCCAGCGCCTTGACTTCACGTTCCAGACGCTGCATCTGAAGCTCCAGCTCCGCCAGTTTGTCCGAAACATCGGCTTCAGGAGTAGCTGTATTCCATTTATCCATCATGGATTTGATTTCTTCCAATGTATATTTCTCTTGCTTTAGCTGATTAATACGTTCCAAGGCGGCTAAGGTTTCATGGCTGTACAGCCGGTAGTTCTTCATGCTTCTTGATTCCGGCTTGATCAGGCCGAGCTTCGTATAATAGTCGATGGTCCGTTCGCTTAAACTGGCGGCTTTGGCGAGCTCACCAATCCGGTAAAGGATCATATCCCCATGTCAGTTCACCTCGCTGTATAATCCTCCCGCTAATGAAGCGGAAGTTTCTCACTTAATGATTAATAGTATCTATATCAAAATGATACCAAAAATCGAACCGTACAGTCAAACGTCATACTTACTTTAAGTATATGCGGTATCAAGAGGAAAGATACTGCTGATAATCCTCGAAACATAACATGAATATGTCATATATTAAACTCCTAGCTCGTCTTAGAAAAGCATGTGCTTTGTTTTGAAGCTTGAAAACGAAGCGGAGTGGTCCCTGTTTTTCTGTGATGTCAGCATAATTAAGAAAACAATACTACAAATAGAGCGGCATGTTTAAGCGAACTTGTTAATAAAAATACAACACATATTGTATAAGCGTTGTATGCGTTTGCAAGGAAAAGGGCTAAAAGTTGCGGGGATTGTGCTATTTCACCTGGTATATTGCTTTAATGCTATCCAGCTGTGCAGAAATAATGGTATTCAAAAATAAAAGGACGGACTATCAAAAAATAGTCTTGTCAATTTACCTGACTTCTGATTATAATGACATTAAGAGTTTCACGCTTTGTTAGAAAATATAACATTGGGGAGTGGGGTTAAGATGAAGAAAAAGTTATTGATGATGTTTCTGGCCATGATTACCTTAATGATCTATCCGGTCAGCGCCTTTGCTGCTGACGGTCCGACAGCACCGGACTTGCAGATCGGTCTGGACACAGCGTTTACGTTCCTGGCATTCATCTTAGTGTTCTTTATGCAATCAGGATTTGCACTGCTTGAAGCCGGATCGGTCCGGATGAAGAATGCCGGTCACGTAGCCGGTAAGACAGTTCTGACACTGGCAATTGCCAGCTTGTGCTTCTGGGCTGTCGGTTTTGCCTTTGGCTTCGGTAACGGTAACGGCTTAATCGGACTTGATGGTTTCTTCTATGGTGGAGATTCAATGTCCGCAGCTTTTGAGTCGCTGGCCTTCTCCGATGTAACACTTAACACTAAATTCCTGTTCCAAATGGCTTTCGCTGCAGTATCATTGGCGATTGTATCCGGTGGTATGGCTGAACGTGCTAAACTGAGTGTGTATATTATCTTCGGGATTTTGTTCTCCGTTATTATCTATCCTGTCGTAGCGCACTGGGTATGGGGCGGCGGCTGGCTGGCTACGCTTGAAATGCAGGACTATGCAGGTTCTACGGTTGTTCACCTTACCGGTGCAACGGCTGCTGTAATAGCGACCATTTTGCTTAAACCGCGTCTCGGCAAGTTTAATAAAGAAGGCAAACCGGTAATTATCCCGGGTCACAACCAGGTATTCACCGTACTTGGCGTAATTATCCTCTGGTTTGGCTGGTTCGGCTTCAATCCTGGTAGCGCATTGTCCCCTATGGGCGGTTTCTTCGGACACGTAGCACTGACAACCAACATTGCAGCTGCTGCCGGCGGTCTGGCTGCACTTATCGCTTCCTGGCTGTACTTTGGAAAATCTGACATTCCGGCAATGCTGAACGGCGTACTGGCTGCACTAGTTGCGATCACCGGTGCCTGCGCATTCGTAGAGCCTTGGGCTGCCATCATTATCGGTCTTGTTGCTGGAGCATTTACCTTCATGACTTCGCAATGGCTGGAGCGCGCTGGTCTTGATGATCCGATCTACGCTTTCTCAGTACACGGTATTGCAGGTATGTGGGGTGCGTTGTCCACAGGTCTCTTCGCAACTCCTGAGTTGATTGAACAAGGAGCACTTGTAGGTGAACCTGGTCTGTTCTACGGCGGCGGCTTCCATCAGCTGGGCGTTCAGGCACTTGGTGTGGTCGGAACATTCGCTTTCGTAGCTGTACTGTCCTTTGTAATCCTATATGTTATGAAATTGGTTATGGGTATCCGTGTTACAGAAGAAGAAGAATTGATGGGTCTGGATATCAGTGAGCACGGTACCTACGGCTATCCTGAGCAGATGAAGCTGATTGCAGATTCCGAATCCAAAACCCAGAAGTTGTAATTATATACAGACGGGGGGCGGACCGCTTGGCTGGGATGGAAATGACAGAGTGGAGTAAAGATAAAAGAATGCTATCCATCGCAACGGCCGGTTCGCCGCAAGAGCTGAAAGGCAGGCGTACTGCCTGCCAGCAGGCACTTCTGGAGCAGTTAAATGTGATTCCGATTGAGGAATGGGTGTCCAAAGTCAACGCAATGCATGATCTGATTGCTGCGGCTGCGGTGAACATTTGTGAGGCGCAGATGAAAGAGGCGGGCTACGGCCCGCCTCCCTGCGCCTATTCCTTTATTGTATTCGGCAGCGCCGGCAGACAGGAATCCACCCTTTGGAGCGATCAGGATAACGGCCTGATTGTGGAGGGGGAACCTGATAACGTCAAGCTGACCTATTTTACTGCTTTTGGCGAGTTGCTGTCCGATGTGCTTGAGGCAGTCGGTTATGAGAAATGTGAAGGCAGAGTCATGTGCTCTGAGCCGCTCTGGCGGAAGACGCTGCCGGAGTGGAAGGAGCAGCTGAGCAGCTGGATGGGCCAGCTGGAATGGGAGCCCATCCGTTATCTCATTATTGCTTCGGATATGAGGCATGTGGCTGGAAGTGCGGAGCTGTCGGCTGAATGGAGGGAAGCCTTTCACGCCGGCTTTGTGGGCAATGAAAAATTGAGTACGGCTGTTTTACGCAACACTGTCCGCCACAAAGCAACTTTGAACCTGCTTGGACAGGTGCTTACCGAACGTTTTGGTGATTATGCCGGCGGCTTTGATGTTAAATATGGCGTTTATATTCCGCTTGTTAATATAGTCAGGCATTTAGCGCTGCTGCATGCGGTCAAGGACAGCTCAACCCTGAAACGGCTCACAAGACTGGAAGTGCTCGGGGAATACGGGCATCTGCAGGAGATCCGTGAGGCCTTTCTGACTGCTTTGCGGATGCGAGTGAATACTCCGCATACGGTACAGGACGGACTGTTGTTCAGCAGCGATTATATTTCCGAAAATGATCTGAAGAATAAACAGCTTATGTCCGAGCTGCGTGAAAGTCTGCTGCTGGTCAGAAGATTGCATAGGGCCTTACAGCGCCAGCTCCGGTCAGCGGAAAGGAGGCAGTCATGAAGGAGCCGAATAAAGGCGGCGGATTCTGGAACAACTTACGGCAGGGCGGAATGCCCTCTGCAATTGCATCTATAAGAGGCGGCGAATCCGCCCAGCAAACTGCGCAGCAGATGGCCTTTATAAGGTCGCTTATGCGTGAGAAACGGCGGCCGGAAGTACTGCATACTCCGCTTTCCGAGCTGGAGACGGTCATATTTGATCTGGAAACGACTGGTTTTTCCCACCAGCATGGCGATGAAATCATGTCATTTGGTGCAATCCGCGTAGTTGGTGAGGAAATTAAGGAAGAAGACTGCTTTTATACGCTGGTAAAATGCCAAACCGCTATACCGGAGAATATTACCAGGCTCACAGGAATTACGGAAGAGATGACGGCTGCGGCTCCTTCGTTGATAGACGGCCTGCATAACTTTATGGCTTTTGTCGGCCAGCGTGTCCTGGTGGCGCATGGCAGTGCGCATGACAAATCCTTTCTGAATGCGGCGTTGTGGAAAACCTCCAAGGTTCAGCTGACCCACCGTGTACTGGACACGATGATGCTGGCCCGCTGGCTGGAGCCGCAACGCAGCAACTATACGCTGGATGAGCTGCTCGCAGTTCATAATATTCCAATCCAGGGGCGGCATCACGCACTGGAGGATGCCAAGATGACAGCACGGCTGTGGGTTTCGTATCTCCGTGAGATTTCGAACAGACGCCAGGTAGATACACTTGGTGATCTCTACGCCTATTTGAGCAGAGCCTGAAGCGTTGCCGGCAGCAATTGCGCAGCGGTCTTGCCTTCAGTACTGCTCTCCCGGCTGATAATAAAGCTGTTAAGAACCGGAAGCGAGCCGTTACCTGTTCCCGGAGAGCCGATCAGATAAACCTTGAATTCCGGCCCAAGGGCTTCAAGCCCTTGAATATCTGCAGGGGAAGGCCACGGCGGTGAGGTTGGATGGGAATGGAACAAGCCGATGGGGGCAGGGTCACCGTAAAGCGCCTTGACCCACTCCCGCGGATCAGGCTCAAATGCATGCAGCGGGTCAGGCGCAACGTTGCTCAAAGGCACATAGCTGCTTATGAGTATGCCTCCCGCTGCGGCAGTACCCAGCAGTATTCCGCATGCTTCGTGCGGAAGACAGGTCAGCATATGCTTCCCCAGCATGAGCTGTACGGAGGAAACCAGCCAAACCGGCGGGGTTGTTCCCTGGAATGCTGTCATGTATTGACCCCTCTCTCTTCATGGGATTCCGTCTTTGGACGGAGTCCTCTTTTTTGTGTCTGGATGGTTTGAAATGGACGGCAATGGGGGTACAATAGGAGCAACCCATCCCATATGTAAAGGAACAGACATCTGATGAGAGCTGTTAATAGACGGAATGTTGCAGTCCTGGCACTGGTTGTCCTGGTTACAGCAGTCGTCCTGGTACGCTGGCTGAATAAGGAACTGGAAGCTGTTCCGGCAGTTCAGCAGGCCTCTGCGAGCGGGATTGGCGTGGGTGATCCAGCCCCAGCCTTTTCGCTCAAGGATAACGCTGGCCGTGAGTATACGGTTGGCGGTCCGAGGAAGAAGGCGCTGATTGTGAATTTCTGGGCTTCCTGGTGCGATCCCTGCCAGCAGGAGGCACCGGAGCTGAATGCGATGGCACTGAAATACAAGAATGTGCTGGATATCTACGGAGTTAACGTGACCAGCCAGGATTATAAGCCGAATGCCGAGCGGTTCATAAGGAAATATATGCTGGCTTTTCCGGTTATGTTTGATCTTAAAGGAGAAGTGTTTGACCAGTACCGGGGCCAGGTTTTCCCGACCAATGTGCTGATTGACAAGAATGGCAGGGTCACCGAGGTTGTACTGGGTGCCCTGACCAGAGAAGAGCTGGAGAAAAAAATAATAGCTCTGACCGGCTCCTGAGCAATCAGCCTCCGGAAATGAAGCCCCTCTGCCAGTTCGGGAATTGTAGACTCCCGCTGCAGAGGGGCTTCATGATGTGAGGCTTGCGAGTCAGTCTAATATTAGTGATTGACCAGGCCCCGCGGTTCGCTGCTGTTTGTAGTTTCGTTCCCCAAAGAGATCTGTCCGAGCAGGGCATACCGCATACTGTCTACCAGCGCTTCCCAGCTAGCCTCGATCACATTGCTGGATACACCGACCGTGCTCCAGGTATTATTGTAATCCTTCGATTCGATCAGCACGCGTACCTTGGCAGCCGTCTGATCCTGCTCATCAAGAACACGTACCTTATAGTCAGAGAGATGCATTTCATCAAGCCGCGGGAAATAGGTCTTCAGCGCTTTGCGCAGCGCATTATCCAGCGCGTTGACAGGACCGTTGCCCTCGGCAGCAGTGTAGAGGCTGTCACCGCCTACGCGGAGCTTAACGAAGGCCTCTGAGACTACAGGCTGGCCGGCATTTTTTTCAACAAGCATCTTAAAGGATTCAAAGACAAACAGCTCGTTCAGCTCACCGGTTGCTTCACGCAGCAGCAGTTCCAGGGAGGCATCGGCGCCTTCAAACTGATAGCCCTGATGTTCAAGATTCTTAATCTTGTCAATGACTTTGCGGGCCTGCTCACTGGTTGGATCAAGACTGAGCCCCATATCCTGGGCTTTGGAGAGCACATTGCTCTGGCCGGCTAGCTCGGAGACGAGTACCCGTTGTTTGTTGCCGACCAGCTCCGGGGCAATATGCTCATAAGTGCGGGAATCACGGAGGATTGCCGAGACATGGATACCGCCTTTATGCGCGAACGCGGCTGCTCCGACATAAGGCTGATTCACCGGCATATTCACATTGGCCACTTCGCTTACATAGCGGGCGGTATTGGTCAGCTGCGGGAGAGAGTCGCCAGGTATGCAGTGATAGCCCATCTTGAGCTGGAGTGTCGGGATGATGGAGCACAGATTGGCATTGCCGCAGCGTTCGCCGTACCCGTTGATGGTGCCCTGTACCTGGCGCGCTCCCGCGTTGATCGCACTCAGTGCATTGGCAACAGCAAGCTCGCAGTCATTATGGGTGTGAATGCCCAGCGCAGCGCCGGGAAGATGGCCCGAAATAGAAGTTACGATGTCGTATACTTCATTAGGAAGGGTTCCGCCGTTCGTATCACACATGACAAGCCAGTCTGCACCCGCTTCCCGGGCTTTGGCCAGCACGGCTGCAGCATATTCCGGATTGTTTTTGTAGCCGTCGAAGAAATGCTCGGCATCGAAGATGACCTCAAGGCCTTTTTGCTTGAGATAGGAGATGGAGTCGCCGATCATCGCGAGATTCTCCTCGAGCGTGGTCTGCAGTGCGGTATGCACATGGAAATCCCACGATTTGCCGACCAGCGTTGCTGCAGGCACACCGGCATCAATCATCCTCTGCAGATTGTCATCATGCTCGGCAATGGAGTTTTTGCGGCGGGTGCTGCCGAAGGCGGTGATTTTGGCGTTCAGATACAATTCCTTGACCCGTTTGAAAAACTCAATGTCTTTATTGTTGCTTCCCGGGATGCCACCTTCAATGTAATGCACACCGAGATCATCGAGCTTCTTGGCAATTTTCAGCTTGTCATCTGCCGACAGACTGATGCCCTCGCCTTGTGTGCCGTCGCGAAGTGTCGTATCGAAGATGGAAATGGACTTAGACATTAAGTCTCCTCCTAAAAGTTTTGTGAGCATCTGCTCCATTGATTCGGCTTCGGACAAAACTGTCATCGGAAGCATCAACTACGTATTGAAATAATTTTTATATTATAGCATTTTTACGCGGGAATGTAACAAAGAACTTTACAGGAGAGATACGTCTTTAATTGACCTCCTGCAGACAAAAGCGTTATGCTGAATTGAACAATGGAAACCATGTAGATAAGAAGGTAGATATTGTGCAGAATGTAGACCAGTATTATCCGGCAAGCGGAAGGGTTATCCTGCATGTGGATATGAACGCTTTTTACTGCTCTGTGCATGAAGCGGAGGACCCGGATCAGTATAAGGGCAAGCCTACTGCCGTTGCCGGGAGTGTCGAGCAGCGCAGGGGGATTATTGTGACCTGTTCCTATGCCGCGCGCAGATTTGGGATATCTACAGGAATGCAGGTGCAGAAGGCGCTGCGCATATGCCCGTCCTTAACTCTTATTCAGCCGAACTTTCATCTATACCGCAAATATTCCAATGCTTTTATGCAGATTGCCTATAGCTATACCCCGCTGCTTGAAGCGGTCTCGATCGATGAATGTTATCTTGATATTACCGGCTCTAAGCAGTTTGGGACTCCGCTTGAAATTGCCGGGGAGATACAGCGGCGGATTATGGATGAGCTGGGTCTTCCCTGCTCGATCGGCGTTGCCCCCAACAAGCTTCTGGCTAAAATGGCCTCCGATCTGAAAAAGCCAAACGGCATTTCGGTGCTGCGTCTGCGCGACGTACCTGGGGTGCTATGGAATAGGCCGTGCGGTGAAATGTTCGGCATCGGCGGCAAGACAGCCGAAAAGCTGCGCAAGCTGGGAATCTACAATATTGGGCAGCTTGCGGCAGCTGACGAGCGGATGCTTACAGACCATTTCGGGGTGATGGGCTCCTGGCTGAAGCGGGCCGGTAACGGCATTGATTATGGAGTCGTAAATCCTGAGCGTGAACAGAGCAAGTCCATCGGACATACGACTACCTTGCCCAAGGATGTGGTCGGTCTGGCAGATGCCAGGCCAATCCTGCTCAATCTCAGCGACCAGGTGGCAAGGCGGCTGCGGAAGCAGGGACTGGTGGCTTCAGGCGTACAGCTTACAATCCGTACCCCGGATATGAAGACCATTACACGCTCCCGGCAGTTTGAGGCCCCTACAGAAACCGCCGAGGATATATACAAGGTAGTGTGCGATCAGTTTGCCCGCCACTGGAAAGGCGACAAGCCCGTAAGGCTGCTCGGTGTAACCCTGCAGAACCTGAGCCCAAAGGAAGAGTCCGCGATTCAGCTTGATTTGTTCGATTATGAACGGCAGCCGAAGAAGGAATCCCTGAATAAGGCCATGGATATGCTGCGCAACAAATTCGGTGAGAATGCCGTGCTTACCGCCGGAATGCTCAGTGACAGCCATTCCGCCCGCCTGCGTAACCATAAGGAGCGCGGTACCTCACTGCAAAAGGATAATCTGCGGCAGGTGGACCCCGATAAAGACTGACAGTATCCGGCGGATGCAAAGGCTTATATCCGACAGATTATGCGGCAAAACTGTAAACATGTTGAAATTTCATTGAAATTGTATTCTTTTTATATTAATATGAGTGAAATAACAGGCTGCTGCTGCAGGCTGTATTGTTCAACGGGAGGCAGAGATAAAATGGCTAAGTACACCTGGGTCGAGAAAGACACTTGCATCGCTTGCGGTGCCTGTGGCGCAACGGCTCCTGATATTTTTGATTACGATGATGAAGGTTTGGCAGAAGTGATTTTTGAGAATGACGGAAACCGCGGATGCACAGTGATTCCTGATGATCTGTTCGACGATCTGCAGGATTCGGCTGACGGCTGCCCGACCGATTCCATTAAAATTGCGGACGCTCCTTTCAATAAGGAAGGCTAATCTTACAGGCTGGCGGTTTCGCACCGGATATGAGGGCCGGATATAAGATACAGGCTTATATTTGATTCTTGTATACACATAAAGACATCTTTACGCCGGCTTTGACCGGCGGGGATGTCTTTTTTTCATGGACAAGCCGATATAAGGTATAAAGAATCCATTACCCGCGGAGGCCCCGATGAAAAATTCGCAGCATCTCAAGGCTTATGTCCAAATGCACCCCGATAACAAGATGGCATGGTACTTGCTTGGTAAGGAATACTATAAGAACGGCCAGCAGGGAAAGGCAAACTATTGCTTCAATCAGGCCGGAGAAGTGTATGAAGCTTTTGAACGCAGTAAAGTTCCGGCAGACATGCTGCGTGAATATGAGGATGGCCTGCTCAAGGTGGAGCATGAACGCCACCAGGCCAGGCTCCGCAAACGCCGTCTGCTGGTTGCGCTGGCACTTGCCTTGCTCGTGTTCCTGCCGTCTGCAGTTCCGGCCGGCACGGACGCGGGGGCCGGGGCAGCTCTGGCTGCACTGCTTAGTGATGCAGACGATGCGGCTGCTGAGCTTGCGGCAGATGCACCGGAGGCTGCTGAGCCGGACACACCGGAAGAACCAGAGCCGGCGCTGGGATTCACTGCTCTGGGCGGTGACACCGCAGCCTCCGGCGCGGCGATTGCGCAGCTGCTGCGGGACGGAGCCCGGTCAGCTACAGCAATCCTGGCGATGGAGCGCTCCGGGAAGTGGCTGCTATGGAAAGAAAAGCTTCCGCTAGCCGCAACTGTGGCCCAAAGCGGCAAAGGCCGCGCTGTATACCAGTCCTATGACAAGGCTACCTGCTACTGTGAGCCGCCGGAAGCAGGAGCCTTGCAGCAGCAGGCCGGACAGTGGCAGCGGCAGCAGGAGCAATTGGCTGTGCTGTGGAGCGCTATGCGTGCCTATAAGAGCAGCAAAGGCAGTCTTCCGCAATCCCTCGCCGTACTGACCGGTGCTTTTCCCGGTAACTGGCTGGGCGGAACTACTCCGCTGATGAAGGAGCAATTCGCTTCTGTACGAAGTGCGGCAGCCGAAGGAACGGCACGGCAGCCTGCGGCAGATCCGGGCGGTAAGGAACCGGCTGCCGGCAGCGGGGAAGCCGCCGGAGGTAATGCTGCCGCCGCCGGAGGCGGAGGGCAGGAGCTGCCCTTTTTTACCGGACCGCTCACTATAATAGTAGATAAACAAAATCACCGCCTGGCAGTCACCAGCGGCTCCGTTATTTTAAGGAATTATAAAGTGGGACTGGGCGGCGCGAGGACGCCGGAGGGGGCTTTTACCATAACCGACAAGGTTGTAAACCCTAACGGTCGCGACAACGGAGAGTTCGGCAGCAGGGGAATGCAGCTCTCGGACAGCAATTATGCCATTCATGGAACAGATGAGCCGGAGAGCATCGGCAAGGATGAATCGCTGGGCTGTATCCGGATGAGCCGTGAGGATGTGGAGGAGTTATTCGCCATGGTTGCGATGGGCACGAAGGTGCAGATAAGTAAAGGGGGTCTGCCTGAAGAACTGCTGGTTCCTGCGGATCGTTATCCTTCAGAAGCAACAAGCAATCAGACGAACCCCAATAAAGTCTACCACTGGCTAAATTAGTTGCCCGCTACCAGAAACAGAACGATAATCAGAAGAATCAGCAGGACCAGACTTGCACTAATCCACAGAATTGCTTTGCGGTTCACTTCTTCTTTCTTCTGCTGAAGTGTTGGAGGTTTGCGTTTAGTTGACATAATAGCCATCCCTCTTTCTCTCTTTATCGGTGATTACCCTTACATTGTAATGGGTTTAGATGAAAATTACTATACTCCCGGCCTCAGCGTGGAAGATCAGCAGGGTAAAAAACTTTTCTTTTCGCCCGGAAACGGATAAAATTAAGAAGAAAACTAATGAAACGGGGAATCGGAGGACGATTCGGGTAATCCCTTGAAGGAGCGAGAACGTTGCTGTATCGGCATTTAGGCAAACCTATTTTCTTTAAAATGGACCCGGAAAAAGCGCATCATCTCGTGATCGGCGGATTAAACAAAGCAGTTTTTGTACCCGGCGGCAGTGCAGCTATGCGGCTTATGTACGGTGTCCCCGAAACTGCGGATATGGCAGTTGATTTGTTCGGTGTGCATTTCCCTACACCGGTCGGCCTTGCGGCTGGTCTCGACAAGAATGCGGAGGCGGTCGGCGGCTTCTCATCCATCGGCTTCGGATTTATGGAAGTCGGCACAGTAACGCCGGTAGGGCAGCCGGGCAACGACAGTCCAAGACTGTTCCGCCTGATTCCTGACGAAGCGCTCATCAACCGGATGGGCTTCAATAATGAAGGCGCTGAGGCGATGGCGGATCGCCTGAAAGGGCTTAAGCAGCGCAGAATACCGGTAGCGGTCAATATCGGGCGCAACAAATCCACTCCGAATGAAACAGCGCACGAGGATTACCGTAAGTGTATCCGCACGCTGTATCCGTACGGTGATTTTTTTGTGGTTAATATCAGCTCGCCGAACACGCCGGACCTGCGCAGTCTGCAGCATGGCAGTGAGCTGTCGAAGCTGCTCTCTGAGGTGAAGGAGGAGATGGCGGTCCAGCACAGCAAGAGCGGTACCCGCAAAAGCCTGCTGGTCAAGATTGCTCCGGATGTCAGCGACAGCGAACTTGAATTTATGGTACATACGCTTTCAAAAGCTGGAGTAGACGGCGTTATTGCCACTAACACTACGCTAAGCCGCGAGGGGCTGACCAGCGATAAAGCCGGGGAAACGGGAGGGCTGAGCGGCAAGCCGCTCAGGGACCGGTCAACGGAAATTATCCGCAGCATATACCGCCAGACCGGCGGCAAGCTGCCGATTATCGGCTCAGGCGGTATATTCAGCAGCCAGGATGCGTATGACAAAATCCGGGCAGGCGCAAGTCTGGTTGAAATTTATACGGCGCTCATCTATGAAGGACCGGAGGTTAACCGCCGGCTGCATGCCGGACTAAGGCAGCTCCTGCGGCGGGACGGATTCTCTCATATCCGGGAAGCGGTGGGCGCTGATCATCACTGAAGGATGAATGGACAGGAGGACGAAGGCGATGGACGGCAGGGACTGGGGAACTTTTTTGCTTCCATATGAACAGACTGTGGAGGAACTCAAGGTTAAATTCAAAACAATGCGCTCGGAGCTCAAAAAGAGAGAGGAATACACGCCGATCGAATTTGTAACCGGACGTGTAAAGCGGCTGTCCAGCATTCTGGAAAAGGCCAAGCGCCTGAACGTGAAGATGGAGGATCTGGAGACAGGCATTGAGGATATCGCCGGCATCCGGATCATGTGCCAGTTCGTGGAGGATATCCGCAGAGTGGCGGAATATATCCGGGCCCGTAAGGATCTTGAAGTGCTGTACGAGAAGGATTATATCACTAACTATAAGGAAAGCGGCTACCGCAGCTTCCATATGATTATTAAATATCCGGTACAGACTGCCCTGGGACAAAAGATCGTACTGGCCGAAATTCAGATCCGCACGCTGGCAATGAATTTCTGGGCAACCATCGAGCATTCCCTGAACTATAAATACCGTGAAAGCCTGCCGGATGAAATGCGGCTGCGCCTGAAGACTGCAGCGGAAGCCGCGTCGATTCTGGACAGTGAAATGTCCAGCATACGCGAAGAAATTCTGGAGGCGCAGAAGACCTTCGAGGAAAACTCCAATACAACCACACAGGTACTCACCGCCATTCATCAATTGTATTTCTATCATCTGGTGAATGAGGCGATTGAAAGCCAGAACCGCTTCAATGAGATCTGGCAGACGCAGGATATGGAAGCGATGAAGCAGCTGCTGGAGCATGTGCGTGAGCTGATCTCAAGGGCCAAAAAGGATAGTCTGCCTGATGGTCTATGAACCGCTGTACCTGGCGTATCTGGTCTACTTTAACCGGGACAGGGATTATTTTGAATGCCATGAGGTGCTTGAAGAGCTATGGCTGGAAAAAGACAAAGATCCTTTATACAAAGCGCTGCTGCAGGTGGCAGTCGGACTGTATCATTTCCGTAACGGTAATGTACGCGGCGGCTTGATCATGATGAACAGGTCATATGCCGTGCTGGGGACCTATCCGGGCGAGACGCTGGGTATTAATCTTGCCAAGCTGGTGCAAGAGATAGGGCTGTATGCTTCTCAGCTCAATCACTACGCTGAAAGGCCGTTTGCTTATTACGACCTGACGATTGAAGTTGCCGATCCGGCGCTTGCACAGGAAGTAGAGCAGGCTGCGTCAGGCATTGTGCCTAACCGGCCGCAGCGGCGCGGCCCGCAAAGACCAGCGAGGGAGCACCGCAAATAACGATGCAATAATAGGAGCAGCTAATCAGGAGCACCCGCAGGGGTGTTCCTTGATTATTGATCCCCAAAATTCAGGTAACACAAGCAGGAGGACGGCATCATGGCAGCACAACTGCCCGGCACTTTCACAGAGCGGATGAAGGAGCTGCTGGGAACAGAATATGAGCAATTTGCGGAAACCTATAAGGAGACACCTTATGCGGGTATCCGTGTCAATACACTGAAGATTACGGTTCAGGAGCTGCTCGAACGCTCGCCGTTTGGCCTTGAGCCTATCCCGTGGTGTCCTACAGGCTTCTACACAGAAGAAGGCGCCCGGCCGGGCAAGCATCCGTATTACCATGCCGGTCTGTACTATATCCAGGAGCCGAGCGCGATGGCGCCGGTTGAACTGCTGGATATCCGGCCCGGTGACCGGGTGCTCGATTTGTGCGCTGCACCGGGAGGGAAGTCTACCCAGATCGCCGCCAAGCTTCAGGGCACGGGACTGCTGATCAGCAATGATCTCCATCCGGACCGGACCAAGGCGCTGGCTAAAAATCTGGAGCTGTACGGCGTAAGGAACGGCATCGTTCTGAATGAGAGCCCGGAGCGGATTGCTGCGGCTTTTCCGGGCTTTTTCGACCGGATTCTGATCGATGCCCCCTGTTCCGGCGAAGGCATGTTCCGGAAAGACGAGGACATGGTGAAGCAGTGGGAGCCGGGCACTCCCCGGAAGTATGCCGACATGCAGCGGGAGATTCTGCTCACGGCAGCGGATGCGCTGAAGCCGGGCGGTACGATTGTGTATTCGACGTGCACCTTCGCCCCGGAGGAGAATGAAGGGTCGATCCTGGAATTCCTCGCCGGGCATCCGCAGTTTACGGCGGTCCCGGCAGGCGGGGCCGGCTGGTTCGCGCCGGGCCTTAGCGGGCTCCCCGAGGCCGCGCGGCTGTGGCCGCACAAGGTCAAGGGCGAGGGCCATTTCATGGCGGTTCTGCGCCATGACGGCAGTGCTGCTGCGCCAGGAAGTGCCGGGGACGCGGATACCGCGCTCCCGGCTTCCGTGCGCAGCAAGGGCGGTTCAGCCGCCCGGCCGGTCAAGGCGGGCGGCGGCAGGGACCGCGAGGCCAAAGGCGGCCGCGGTCAGGGCAAAGGCGGCGGCGCGCGCGGGCAGCGGCCGCAGGGCTCCGGCGAGGAAGCGGCGCTGGCCGCGTTCGCCGGGTTCTGCCGGGAGCAGCTCGGCTGGCAGCCGGCCGGCTTCCCGGTGCTGTTCGGCGAGCATCTGTATGTCTCGCCGCTGCCCTCCTCAGCCCTGGACGGACTCAAAACGATCCGTCCGGGCTGGTATATGGGCCAGCTGCGCAGCGGCCGGTTCATTCCCGGCCATCCGCTGGCCACAGCTCTGAAGCCGTCTGAGAGCCTCCGCAGCCTGTCGCTGGACAGCGGAAACGGTGAAGCCGTCTCCTATCTGAAAGGCGAAACGCTGTCTGTTCCCGGACAGCGCCTGTCTGTGCAGCCTGACAGCTCCCCCAAAGGATATGTTCTGGTCTGCATCGACGGATTCAGTGCAGGCTGGGGCAAATGGCAGGACGGTATGCTGAAGAATGAATATCCCGCAGGATGGAGGTGGACCTAAGCATGAGCGCATCAGGAAATGCCGGCAAGAAGCAGCGCATTGATAAAGTGCTGTCCCATATGGGCATCGGCTCACGCAGCGATATCCGCAAGCAGGCCAAGCAGGGCCTGATTACCGTGAACGGCTCTGTCGTTAAAGACAGCGGCTTTCATGTCGATCCTTATAAAGACTTAATTGAGGTCGGCGGTGAGGTTGTCCGCTACCGGGAATTTGTGTATCTGATGATGAACAAACCAGCCGGTGTCCTGTCAGCTACAGAGGATAAACGGGACCGGACGGTTCTGGATCTGCTGAAAACGGAGCATGCCCTGTTCGAGCCTTTTCCGGTCGGCAGGCTGGATAAGGATACGGTTGGCCTTCTGCTGCTGACCAATGACGGCAAGCTGGCCCATGAGCTGCTCTCCCCGCGCAAGCATGTGCCCAAGACTTATGAAGCTACCATAGAAGGGGATGTGGATGCTGCGGATGTAGAGGCTTTTGCCAAGGGGATTGAGCTGGAAGACGGTTATGTGACCCTGCCCGCACAGCTAAGCATTCTCAGCCGCGAGCGCGGAAGCAAGACCATCTCGTACATTTCGCTTACGATTACGGAAGGCAAGTTCCATCAGGTAAAAAGGATGTTTATCGCTGTAGGCAAAAAAGTGACCTTTCTGAAGCGGGTTTCGATGGGCGAGCTGAAGCTGGATGAGAGCCTGCCGCTTGGAGCCTGCCGGGAGCTGACAGACGCAGAGCTTGCGCTGTTAACCGGCGGGGCGGGAGAATCTGCGGAGTGAAGGCATGAGCGTCCGGGCCGATTTTATATAAGCTTAATATAATTACGGGTCTTCATTGACCTCTGTTTGATAAGCTTGCTATTACAGCCGGATAGAAATAGACAGACAAGGATGGTGGGGTATGAAATACAAGCTGATTGCGCTGGACGTTGACGGAACACTCCTGAATGATGACCATAAGCTGAGTGATGAAAATAAAGAAGCCATTGCCGAGGTTACGCGCCGTGGAGGCCAAATTGTATTGTGCACCGGCCGCAGCCCGCAGAATTCGATTCCTTTTATGGAGGAGCTGGGGCTTACGGGGTATGTCATCGGCCACAACGGCGGAGCGACGGTATCGGTCAGTGACCGCAAGGTGCTTGATCAATACGGAATGGACGGCCGCGGCCTTGATCCGTATATCGAATACTGCCGGAAGCATGACATCCATTTTGACGTCAGCACAGCCTTCGAAATGTATGTGGACAACGTGGAGAACCTGACCAAGGAAGCCAACTATATGTATGAGCACTTCCGGATCATGCCGGCCTCCCTGCCGGCGTGGGAGGAATTCCGCGAGCCGATTGTCAAATTTACAGTGTTCACCAAGTCTGCGGTGCTGGATGAGGCCATGCGGGAGTGGGGCACCTGGACCCAGCAGTACAATATGCTGCGCAGCGGCGAATTTTTTGCCGATTTCATGCATCATGAAGCCTCTAAGGGCAATGCGCTCAAGAATCTTGCGGAAAGGCTCGGTATCGCGCAGGAGGAAGTAATGTCTATCGGTAACTATTACAATGATATCTCCATGCTGACCTATGCCGGCCTGGGCGTTGCCGTAGATAATGCTCCGCTTGAGGTAAAAGCGGCCGCGGATGCAATTACAGGTACGAATAACGAGCATGGCGTAAGGGATGCACTTGTGAAATATTGCCTCTAGTAACTCCGGCCATAATTGCATTATAATCTTCCCAAGCATAAACCAGTGCCGTATGGCGCTGATTTATGCTTTTTTTGAGTTTGGCTGGCGTGGCGGGAGGAAATGTGGGTGTTTAGCTGCCCGCCCGCAGTAGCCCTCAGACCAAAAAGCGGCCGGCACTGCCCTGGAAAGGGCGGCGCAGCCGCTTGGTGTCACTGTCGCATTACTTGCCGGACGGAATTAGACAAACAACGAACGGGAAATGATGACGAGCAGGATAAAGAGCACCAAAATTGCACCGGTCGAAGTAAAGCCTGGCATTGCACCCATGTCTGATTCCTCCCTTAGCTCATGTCTGGTTCCCATTGCCGCGCCTGCTGCGGCTGCGGCGTCCTTGGGATAATGACATCATATGCATATAAGGGAGGTCTGAACTGGTCAGCTGCCTAAGACTCGTCAAGATGGGCTTTCAGGATTCTCAGCCCCTTGGGCAGATGGTTTTTCAGCTGGCCCGAGCTGGCTTTGCCCCAGCCGACAGGCAGGCCTTCTACGCAGACAAGCGTCCAGCCGTGCAGCTCAGCGGGAACCGGCAGGCTCTCGCCGCGCAGCCAGGCCTGAATATCCGGGCTGTCGGCAGACAGGTCGAAGCTGCGTGCCGCCTGCTCGGGTGAAAGAGCCATGGCGAGGGCATGGGCCGGTTCGATGCGGTTTTTCTTCAAATGCGCTACATGCAGTCCGGCGCGCGGAACCTTGAGGCCTTCCAGCAGGCCGGTATGCAGACGCTCATTGAATGCTTCGGGAAGCAGGTACAGCGACTCTCCAAACAACACAGGTGTACCCTGTACGTTGTAACCGGGCAGCTCCTTGGCGGCCCAGTCCAGGAACTGCTGATAAGCTTCACGGACCGAAGCGTTTACGCGCGGGCCGTTTTTGCTTTTTCCGCCGCTGCGTTTACTGCGGGTGCTGCCCGCGTCACCGGAAGCTGGAGCAGGGGCTTTGTACAGCAGGGCAACGAAATGCCCTTCGCCTTTTTCCAGATGCGGCCATAGCCGTTTGGCAGTAAGCAGCTCCATGTCGGGATAAGCCGCCGTAAACCGGGCGATCGTCTCTTCATTCTCCTGGCGGTTAAAGGTACAGGTCGAATAGACCATTCTGCCGCCGGGCTTCAGCATGATATAGGCATCCTGCAAAATATCCCACTGCCTGGATGCACACATCCGGACATGATCGGGCGACCACTCACGGATGGCTGCAGGGTCTTTGCGGAACATGCCTTCGCCGGAGCAGGGAGCATCAAGCATAATGCGGTCGAAGACCTCAGGGAAACGCCGAGACAGCTCGTCCGGAGCAGCACTGGTTACAAGTGTATGCGGGATACCCAGACGTTCGACGTTCTCGGCCAGAATTTTGGCGCGTTCGGGGTGAATCTCATTGGAGACAAGCAGGCCCTGTCCCTGCATCAGGGAGGCGAGATGGGTTGTTTTACCGCCCGGCGCAGCAGCCAGATCAAGCACGGTTTCACCAGGCAGCGGTGCCAGCAGCTCGGCCGCGGACATTGCCGACGGTTCCTGAATATAATATAGTCCGGCAGTATGGAAGGGGTGCCGTCCTGGCCGGGCCGGGTCCTCATAATAATAACCTGTCTTGCACCAGGGGACCGGAGTCAGGCTGAACTGTTCGATTGCATTGCTGGCAGAAGCGCTGACGGGGGTGCTCTTTAAAGTATTGAACCGCAAGCCCTGGGTCCGCGGCATCGTGTAGCTGTGCAGAAAAGCGTCTGCCTCCTGCCCCAGCATCTCTTTCATGGCAGTGGTAAATGCGGCGGGCAGCCGTTCTTCATTCATAAGTCATTCTCCTCTTGTTGATTTCAAAACAGGCTCAAGTGTTCTTATTCCTTGCTGTTTCAGGTGGATACCGATAAAATCAAGATATGGGACCTCAGCGTTGCCTGTATATGTACATATATTTAACTATATCATAATTGCCGAGTCTCACCGTAATCGGGGCAATCGAAAAGGGGATGTACCTTATGAATTTGCTGCAAGCGCTATTCTTCCCGCCGGAGCAGCCCGGCGGCGTATCTTCCATGATTCCTTACCTGCAGGAGCGGTTCCGCTCCAGCCGCTGGGATATGGATTTGTTCTGGCTGCCCAAGCGGATTCGGAACAAGGGACGCGAAGAGATTGTCTTTGAAACGTTTGACTGGACTGTATATGGCGAAAGTCCGGTTGTGCAAAAATATATCCAGACCTACCGCGACTACATCTGGTGGACCAAGCTGCGGATGAGCAAGCAGTATGATCTGATCCATGCCCATCATCCGATTGCCGGCCTGGCGATGAAGAGGATCTATCCGGAAATTCCGCTGATTCAGACGCTTCACTCCAGTTACGAACGCGAGCTGATCCTTAACGGCGTTATCCAGGAAGGCGGAATGGAGCATCAGTTTCTGGTCTCCATTTACCGCGAGCTTGAGCATGTCAGCGACCGGCTGATGACGGTATCGCACGCTTTTGCCGATTATCTGGCACCTTATACAGATCATCCTGCGAACATCGGCATTATCCCGAACGGTTTTGACGAAAAAAGATTTAAGCCGGTTCCGCATGATAACAGCATTCCGCAGCTGGTGACGGTTACGCGCCTGGTTCCTGCCAAAGGCCTGGATATCCTCTTCAGAGCATGTGCAGAGCTGAAAAACCGCGGTCATGAATATGTGCTGCATATTATCGGAGACGGACCTTCGCGCGGTGAGCTGGAGTCGCTGGCGCAGGAGCTCGGAATTTATAATGAAACGATTTTTTACGGCTATACGCTGCATCCGGAGGAATTCATGCCGTTTTTTGATATTTTTGTACTGCCGTCAAGGGCGGAAGCATTCGGTTCCGTGTTCGCGGAGGCTGCGCTCAGCTGTCTTGCCCTGGTCGGTACAAATGTAGGCGGGATACCGGAGCAGATTGAAGACGGGGTCAACGGTCTGCTGGTCAACCCGGATGACCAGAGCGCACTTGCCGATGCTCTCGAAAAAGTGATTGCAGATCCCGGCTACCGTTATGAGCTGTCGAGATCCGCATGGGATAAAGCAAAGAGCCAGTATTCCCTGACCCGGGTCGCTAACGAGCTCAAAAAAATCTATCTGCAGTACCAGCCGGAAACGAAAGGGTGAGCTTAGGTGATTCCTTTCCGATTCCTGCATGCTGCGGATCTGCACCTGGACAGCCGCTTCGTTGGTCTGGCGCAGCTTCCGCAGGCTGTCCGCTCCTATTTACGGGAGTCCACCTTCGCCGCCCTCGGGCGGCTTGTTGGCGTAGCTGTAGAGGAGAAGGTCGATTTTGTAGTCATCAGCGGTGATGTGTATGATGTTTCGGATGCTTCGCTGCAGGGCCAGCTGCGTTTTCAGGAGGCCCTCAGGGAGCTGGCCGGGCGGGGCATCCAGGTCTACCTGATTCACGGCAACCATGATCCGCTGGACGGGCCGCGCCTGAACATGGAGCTGCCTGCCGGAGTCACCCTGTTCGGAGCCGGAGAGCCGGGACAAGCCGTAGCCTGCCGCAGGAGTGACGGGGCGGAGCTGGCTGTAATCAGCGGTATCTCTTATCCCACGGCAAAAGTAACAGAGAATACGGCATTGCGGTTCAGCCGCAAGCCGGGCAGCAACCTGTTCCATATCGCGCTTTTACACGGCAATGTAGACGGGGATCTGCAGCATGAAACCTACTCGCCTTGCACCCGCAGGGATCTGATCGGACGGGGCTTTGATTACTGGGCCCTGGGGCACATTCATAAACGCAGTATTCTGCATGAACGTCCGGCCATAGTTTATCCGGGCAACATCCAAGGCCGCAGTGTCAAGGAGACAGGCCCAAAAGGCTGTTACATAGTGGATGTAAATGAAGAAGGCCATACTGCTCTGCGCTTTCGTGAGCTGGATTCGGTCCGCTGGCAGGTGAAGGAAATTCCGATTGACGGTCTGGCAGATGAGGCAGAGTGGACAAATGCCGTGGAACGGGCAGTAGAGGAAATCCGTGATGAGCTTCCGCAGCTGATGTCCGTCGTACGCTTTAGACTTACCGGGCGGGGGAACGTACACAGAATATTGTCTGAAAAAGGTGCCGCTGCCGACCTTCTGGCCGAGCTGCAGCGGCGGGAGTCGGTGCGTGCCGGGCAGCAAATGTACGCTGGGCTGGTGTGGACCGAAGGCTTTGCTGTAGAGACAGGCCTGCCGGTTGACCGGGAGCGTCTTGTGCAGGAGGATAGTTTCCTTGGCGAACTGCTGAGGCTCTCGGGCCGGAGCGGACAGACTCCAGACGGGCTGGAGGACCTGCTCTCGGCGGCGCTGAAGCCGTTGATGGAAAACCGCGAGCTGCGCAGGCTGCTTACCGCCATAGACGGCGATGACAAGCGGGATTGGCTGCGCAGCGCCGAAGAGCTTGGCATTACACTGCTGAGCGGCACGGAGGAAGCTTCGCGGGCTGGCAGCCGTCCGGTTTATGGTGAAGAGGCTGCTAGTGAAGCGGGTACCCCGGATGCATTGCCGGATGCATTGAATGAGACTTCAGTAGACGCAGGCAGTGTTATTGGAGAATAGTAAAAGCGGCTGCAGACGGTTTTCAATAAAACGTGTAGTTCAAGAAACGGAATGACAGACTGTAAGCAGCAGCCGGGCATGTAGAAGCTGTATCAGACGGGCTGACCGGCAGAGCGGGGGAATGCGGAATGAAGATAGAGCAGTTGCAGATCAGCGGCTTTGGCCGGC
Organism: Paenibacillus sp. fava2; assembly: GCF_058313675.1. Taxonomy (NCBI): domain Bacteria; kingdom Bacillati; phylum Bacillota; class Bacilli; order Caryophanales; family Paenibacillaceae; genus Paenibacillus; species Paenibacillus sp. fava2. Next base: position 2,791,960 of record NZ_CM177755.1, read on the forward strand.
TGCAGCAGCGGGAAATTGAGCTGAAGGAAGGCGTCACAGTACTGTACGGGCGCAATGAAGCCGGCAAAAGCACCACACTGCAATTTATCCGGGCCATGCTGTTCGGGATTCCCGGCAGGGCGCAGCCGGTGGAGCGGTATGAACCGCTGCAGGGCGGTCAGCACGGGGGGATTCTAACAGCATGCGACCGTTCGGGGGCATGCTGGATCATCCGGCGCTACGCTGCCGGCGGGGAGCAGCAAGGCCGGAGTGAAAGGCTTAGTATTACCGTCCGGCATCCGGACGGCCGGATTGAAGAGGCGGGACAGGAAGAGCTGGAACGCCGGCTGCTGGGCGGCATCTCCCGAAGCATGTTCCGGCAGCTGTTCGCTGTGTCGCTGGACGAGCTGCAGGAGCTTGGTGCACTGCAGTCCGAGGAAATGAGCAGCTATTTGTTCCATGCGGGAATGGGCGGCGGCGGTGATATTATGCGCGCCGAACGCAAGCTGTTCCAGGAAGCGGAGAAGCTGTATAAACCGCGGGGCAAAGTGCAGGAGGCGGCCAAAATCCTCCAGCAGATTGAGAAGCTGGAGCGGGATATGGCCGAGAGCCGGTCCTTGCTGCCCCGGTATAACGCGAATCTGGCTGCGCTTGAGCTTGCGGAACAGAAGCTGGCAGAGCTTGAGCTTGCGAGGGTCAATACAGGCAGCAGACTGAAGCTGCTGCGCAAAGCGGCAGATATCCGTGAACTGTGGCTGAAGTGGCGTGAAGCCCGGTTTGAGCTGGAGAGCCTGCCGGAAATCGCGGATTTTCCGGAAAACGGCACGGTGCGGTGGCAGACGCTGGAGGCGGAAATCCGCAGTGCTGCTGGCGCTGCAGAGCGGCTTCAACGGCAGCATGACGAGCTTGCCGCCGAGCTGGCGCTTCATCCGCCGGACGAGCTGCTCATTGCACAGGGTCCTGTGCTGGATCGTCTTGACCGCAGGCGTGCGAGCTACGAAGACCGCCGGGCAGAGCGTCAGCATCTGGAAGCCGACCTTGCCGTACAGGAGGCTCATCTGGAGCGCATTCTGCGCAGTATCGGCGCGGGGTGGGGCTATTCGGAGCTTGCCGCTTTTGCAGTTACTGCAGCGGAACGCGAAGCTGCGCGGCGCTTCGCCGCCTCCTTCGCCGGCTACGACCGGCGCATGGAGGCCCGGGAAGCGGAGCGGCAGAGCCTCCGCTCCCGCCTGGCCGCCGCCGCCGCTGCGCTGCAGGCGGCGGAGCGCTCGCTTGCGCGCGAGCACGCAAGCGGCGCCGCCAGCTTCACGGGCCTGGCCCCGCGAAGCCCGCGTGAACGGCTGCAGCTGTGGGACGAGCTGCAGCAGGCTGCCGAGCGCTGGCGCGAAGCCCAGCTCGGCATAGCCGGGCCGCTCAGCGGCCCGGAAAGCGCCGGGCGCCGCAGCTCCGGCGCAGGGAACCGCCGGGCGGCACGCTACCGGCGGTGGCTGGCCGCAGGCGCAGCGCTGACGCTGCTGCTGCCGGCGGCCCTGCAGCTGAGCGGGGCCCCGCCGCTCAGCGTCTGGTCCGCGCTCGGCCTGCTGGCCGCAGCGGACCTGGCCCTGTGGGCCGGCCTGCGCGCAGCGGGCCGGCAGGGCACCCCGCCGGAGCATGGCGGCGGGGATAGCGCAGCGGCCGCAGCGGAGATGCTGCGGCTGCGCGGGCTGCTGCTCTCCGGTGCGGAGCCGGAGAGCAGGGGCATGGATGCCGGCGCGCTTGAAGCCGGCATGCGGGAGCTGCGCCGCCTGATGGAGGCGTGGAACGCCTGGCAGCAGCGCATGGACCGGCTGTCCGGCGAGTGCGAAGCGTGTCGGACAGAAGTAGAGGCGCTCGCCGGGCATGAGCGCGCTCTGGCAGAGGAGCTGGAGCGCGCTGAGGCGGAGTTCGCTGAACTCGACGGCCGGTACACAGACTGGCTGCGTCAGCGCAAGCTGCCGGAAGGCTTGTCTCCGGAAGGGCTGCCGGATCTCTTTGCGCTGGTAGAGCAGGGGAATGAGCTGCTCCGCCAGCGTGACAAGCTGACTGCGCGGCTCGGGGAGCTTGGAGCAGAGTGTGAAGCGTATGAGCATGAAGCCTTGTCACTGCAGCAGCAGGCTGGAGAGAACAGTAGCAGTGAAGTCCCCCTGTTCACCTTGCTCAGCTGGCTGGAGAACCGGAAACGGGAGTGGGATGTACTGCGGAGTGAGCTGCTTCGCAGGGAGGGATTGTCTGAGCGGATGGCGGAAATGCACGAGGAGCTGGTGGAGAACAGGCGGCAGCTGGAAGGTCTGGTGCATCGCAGCAGGGCTCTTCTGCGTGAAGGCGGAGCAGGAGACGGCGAGGACTTTCTGCGGCGCGCTTCGGCAGTGCAGCGGCGGACGGAGCTTGTGAGAGCAATCCGCCAATGGGAGCTTGCGATGTTCACCGGCTGGGAGGGCGGCAGAGCGGAGCAATTGCAGCTGCTGCTGGAGCAGCACGATGCTTCTGCGCTTGAAGAGGAACGCTCTGCAGCCGAAAATGCTGCGGTGAACCTGGAAGAAGAGCGCAATATCCTTTTGGAGCAGAGGGGCAAGCTGCTGCAGGAGCAGGAGCATTTGCATGAACGCTGCATGGGGGACACAGTCAGCCAGCAGCTGGAGGAGCAGCGGTCGGCACTCCGCCAGCTGGCCGGCCAGTATGCTGTGACGGCACTGGCAGCAGAGCTGATCGGACGGACGAGAAGGATTTATGAGCAGGAGAAGCAGCCGCAGGTCCTGCAGCTGGCTTCTGCCTACTTTGCAAAGCTGACACAGGGGGAATACCGGAGAATAGTAATGACCCTTGGCCATAAAGAGCTAAAAGCTGAGCATGAAGCGTTGGGGCTGCTCGACAGCGGGCTGCTGAGCCGCGGCACACAGGAGCAATTGTATCTTGCGGTCCGGCTGGCTCTGGCCGAAACAATGAGCCGGCAGATCAGGCTGCCGCTGATGCTGGATGATCTGTTCGTCAATTTTGATGAAGGCCGCTTGTCTGCGGCACTGGCCCTGATAGGCGAACTGTCGGCAACCAGGCAGATCGTAATGATGACCTGCCACCGCTATGTTGCGGAAGCGGCAGCGCGGATTATTCCGGCTGCGGCTGTTATTTCCGTCTAACATCCCTCATTTCCGCCCGCGCACAACCGGCTTGACTGCAACAATTGTTATGCCCTTAGCCTTGCCTTTCCCTTCAGGTCCCTGAGGAGGGGGGGATAGCGGTGCACGCAGCAGCATGCTGACCCAGACCAGGGCCAGGGCGCCGAAGATCGGGTAGAATACCCCGAGCAGCGAGCTGAAGCCGAACTGGCTGAACAGATAACAGAACAGCATGAGCAGCGGGGTGACCAGGGCAGGGGCGACAGGCAGACGCTGCTGCAGCTGTACGCTGACTCCGTAAATGTTGGCGATGAAGGTGCTGAAGATTTCCAGGAAGATCAGCAGCAAATAGATCAGCTGAACGATGGAGCCGAGCCGGAAGGCAATGCTGCCCATCGGGACTTCGTATTGCAAAATACCCGGCATCTGTGAGCTCATGGCAAAATGTGCGGCCAGCAGCATGAAGCCGATGCCGATTCCGCCCAGAATGCCTCCGCGCATCAGCGCCTTTTCATCCTCAGTATGCCGGGCCAGCGGGACAAGCACAGCCTGGGCCATGCTGAGATTAAAGGCGGTGTAGAGTAAGGGGGACATCCAGGCACCAAAGGTGCTGCTGTCCGTCTGCAGAAACAGAAACCGCCCCGCTCCCGGCAGCCCGAATGTATTAAAAATGATGATAAGCGACAGAGTAAGCATCAGCGGCACGACCAGACTGTTAAGCTGCATAATCCCTGACATTCCGCGCTTCAGCAAAAAGAACGAACCGGTTACTGTAATCAGCAGTCCCGCCTGATAAGGCAGACCCAGATGCTCCTGAAAAATAGCCCCGGCGCCGGCCAGCATGATGCTGTTGACCCCGATCAGGATGACCATGGTGAACAGGCTGATGCGGCTGCCCGCTTTTTCACCGAACAGATGGCGGTTGAAATCCTCATAGGAATCCGCACCGATCCGGCGGGCGATGACCATCATCTTGGTGCCGAGCCAAACGAACAGAATGCTGGAGAGCATGATGGTAAGCAGGGCCCAGTGGCCGTACCGGGTAAAAAAACGGAGGATCTCCTGGCCGGTAGCAAACCCTGCGCCTACAATGGTGCCGATATAGGTGAAAGCAATCTGCAGCGTGCGGACATGCGATTTCATGGCTTCACTCCTCGTGTGCTCTGATTATAAAAATGGGCGTTGCCCGCCGGATTGCCTTGTGCAGTCCATATAGTACAGGTTATGATGATAGCCAGAGGGACATGACTTCCGCACAGCTGAAATGAAGGTATGCGGATGCGGAGCGTCTGGAATTATTAAGGTAATGGGGGTACTAAGTCATGGAAGTATTGAAACAGCGGATATTAGAGGAAGGGGTTGTCCATTCCGATCAGGTGCTGAAGCTGGATGCCCTGCTCAACCACCAGGTTGATCCGATCCTGACGATGGAAATGGGACGGGAGTTTGCCGGGAGATTCGCGGATGCAGGGATCACACGGGTGGTCACTGTGGAATCCTCGGGTATTGCCGTGGCGTTTGCCACCGCTTTGGAAATGAAGGTGCCGCTTGTATTTGCCCGCCGCAAAAAAACGCTGCTGGCTGATCCTGATGCCCTGTGTGAACGGGTTCCGTCCTTTACCAAAGGGATTGTTACCGACATCATGCTGTCCCGCCAGTATATTTCCCGGGAAGATAAAGTTCTGTTTATTGATGATATTATTGCCAACGGTGATGCTGCGCGCGGGCTGATCAAGATTATCCAGCGTTCCGGTGCTGAGCTTGCCGGGATGGGAGTCGTCGTGGAGAAGTGCTTCCAGGCAGGAGCCCGTACGATCAGAGATCAGGGTATCCGTCTGGAATCGCTGGTCCGTATAGAGTCGCTGGAAGACGGGAAGGTTCATTTCGCCGATTAATTCAGTGACAATTATCCAAACAAAAGCCTATTTTTAAAACATCTTCTTTTCACCCTATAACTTTTCCTTTATAATAAAGATTAGACATAGGAGAGGAGGCGTCACAATGGGGAAAGAACCGGTGACAGAGCAATTTTTTATTGATAAGCTAACCGAGGCCAAGGATCATTTCGAGCGTGCCCTGGATTGTAAACACACAGAGTTCGACGATCTGTATCCCTATATGATTGAACATCCTCAATTTTTCTGGTATAAACGTTATGTTGCCTGGTCGGAACTTTTAACGATCACCAGTTTGTGCCAAGAGCTGGATTTCAACTGGAAAGAGAATTTCACAGACAATCAGGTTGAATACCTGGAACAACGTGTGATGTCCGCTAAAGTTCTTGATTTCTGGTTTGAGAAGAATGAAGCGCTGATATAGGATCTTAGTCAAGCAAGACCCAAATGGATTCTCATTTGGGTCTTTTTTTGAATAGACAAGCTTTTTTGTATTGGAGGGTTAGGAACATGATCAGTGATGAAGAATTGGATGCTTACCGTTTGTCCGGTGAGAAGGTGCGTGTCATTCGTGACGCACTCCAGAGCAATGATGTAAGAGGTATAATCCTGGCCTGGAATGAGACCCAGGTGATGGTGCGCCGTCCAAATAAGCATGTAGTCAAGCTCGACCGCAATTACATTTTCCAGCCGTACTCGGAGCCGCGTAAAGGGCTGGAGGATTTATAAGATTAAGCGCGTTAAACGCAGAGAAGCCCCGTCCGGGTATGGACGGGGCTTCTTGCATACAGGCTGATAACCATCAGATGGACATAGCCATCTGTTCAACGCTCTCGTTCTTGGGCAGTACGGCGAGCTCGGGATTCAGTCCGAGATAAGCGCGCATGCGCTGCATCATCTCATTACGGAAGCCCGGCCACTGGATGTTGATCTCGCCGGTATAGCCCCGGCAGGCATAGGAGGCTTCTACTCCGCGCTGATCCTGACGGATCGTGGTGATCTTCAGATTGTGGGAGGTCAGCTCACGGGTTACCTCCTGCAGCATCAGCGAAGTCTTCTTGGTTGCGCCCGTAACCAGCTCCATGTAGAGCTGGGGAGTCTTAAATAAACCGCTCTTGCCGATTACCCGGCAATCACGCTCGAATACTTTATGAATAAACGTCAGCAGCAGATAGCTTCTCACAAGGGACAGTTCGTCTTTGGTTATATCTTCAGGGATAATTGGTGTGTTCAGAGTGGTTCTGGTAGTAGTCGCCATATAAATCACCTCATTTATAGTATGCGAACTTTTGTTCTTATTATACCTTAAATTTATAATGAAAAGCAATAATTATCCAAAAAATAATGAAAATAAAAAAATGTTGACTCTTATGTCCGTACATGGTAAGATCTATCTTGTGGCCGCGAGAGTGGCACAACAGAATTTGCGGTCGTGGCGGAATTGGCAGACGCGCACGGTTCAGGTCCGTGTGGTAGCAATACCGTGGAGGTTCGAGTCCTCTCGACCGCATCCTAATGAAGAAAGACCCGTAATGCCTTAGGCAATTGCGGGTCTTTTTTTGCGTGAAATGCGCTTTAGTTATATCCCCGTATTGATCTGTTGTTTATAGCCGCCCCCTTGACAGCAGCGCCCAAAGCCATTATATTTGCACTTATTAAAAGAGTTGTAATAACTCAGGGAACAGGAAGGGGCCAACCATGCCAATATCCCACAACACCGCTCAAGTCAAGAAGATTAATGTTGAGCTGGTCAAAAATACGCTGAAGGCTGCCGGTACAGGCACGAAGGCGTCAATCGCCAATATGACGCGGCTGAGCGTAGCCACTTGCGGCAGTATTCTGAATGAGCTGGTCCGCAGCGGTGAGGTGATTGAACTGGAGCTGGAGGAATCGAGCGGCGGGCGTCCTGCCAGGCAGTATATGTTCAATGCTGATTATGCCTGTGTACTGTGTCTGATGGTGAAGACGGAAGGCGGCCGTCATTCCATAACCTACCTTATTGTCAATCTGGCAGGTGATCAGGTGGAGGAGGGGACCCGGCATTTTGACTATATTGATGCCGATACTATTCATTCTCTGGTCGGTGAGCTTGTCGGGAGACACCGCAATGTAAAAGCAGCCGGCATCGGCATTCCGGGAGTCGCGCACCGCGGGGTTATCGGAATTTGTGATGTGGCTGCACTTGCCGGGGTGCCGCTGGGTGAGCAGCTTAGTGAGATGTACAATATGGACATCATCATCGAGAATGATATGAATGCTACAGTGTACGGCTTTTATCAGCTTCAGAATCTGGAGGAGGATCAGCCGTTTGCCGTGGTAACCTTTCCTGACAATCATTTTCCGGGAGCGGGCTTTATCGTTAACGGGCGCATGGTGACGGGCTCGACCAATTTTGCAGGGGAGATCTCTTATTTTCCGGTTGGCCTTTCACGGGAGGAGCAGCTGAAAAAGCTGCATAGCAAGGATACGTTCGTGTCTGTAGCAGCTCATATGCTGTCTTCCATCATAACGGTCCTTAATCCGGTTTCCATTGCGGTCACAGGCGATTTGACCCATCCTTCGATGACAGAGGAGCTGCTTGACGGCTGCCGGCAATACATACCGGAAGAGCATCTGCCAGCGCTGCTTATCAAGAACAATACACAGGAGGAATACAAAACCGGCCTAACTGCGCTTACGCTGGAGAGTCTCACTTACCGGCTGCAGCTGGTGGAACGGAAATAACGGACGGGTTCACGCAGTCCCTTTGTCCATTGTTATACTCATTTGTCCAATAACATCAAATTCTTCAGGAGGCCATCAAGTTGAAACAGCGCACAACCTCATTTAATAAAACCTATGCCATGCAGCTTGTGACGATCTTTTTAGGCTTTATTATCTTCGGTATTTCGGAAAATATTAAAGGACCGGCTATCCCGCGGATTCAGTTTGACTTTGCTTTGAACGAGGAGCAGCTGGGCAGTCTGCTGTCCCTGAACGCCCTCGGCTATCTGATCGCCTGTTCATTCACCGCTATACTGGTGCGCAAGTTCGGAATCAAGGCGACAAGCATCATGTCCTTTGCCTCCATGCTGCTGTCCGGTATTTTTATCTTTGTATCCCATGCCTATCCTGCGTTCGCGGCATCTTATTTCCTGATGTACATCGGTAACGGGATGCTGGAGATTGCCCTGGCTATCCTGGGGGCACGTATTTTTGTTAAAAATGTCGGGACTATGATGAACCTGTCCCACTTTTTCTATGGACTAAGCTCCACAGTTGCCCCGCTGATCGCTACAGGCATGATGTCTGTACACCTTTTTGGCCATGAACTGGACTGGCGGGGAATGTATCTGGTCATGCTCTCGCTCTCGGTGCTGCCGATCCTGACTGCGCTGCGCAGCACCTTTCCGGGAGATGATATGCCGGCTGAGCACCGTACGCCGTTCAAGGAATTAAGACGGGACCCTGCCCTGTGGTGGATGGTGCTGATCCTGTCCTTCGGCGTTGTATCTGAGCTGGCCGTCGGCGGCTGGCTGGTTAATTTTCTGGAGAAGGCATACGACTGGGATACCGTCAAGGCATCCGGCCTGCTGTCAGTTTTCTTCCTGCTGTTTTCGGTCGGCAGGCTTGTGCTCGGACCGGTGACGGACAAAATCGGCTTCACCCTGTCGCTGATTATTTTCTCGGGCTTCTCCGCTGTCTGTACCTTTGCGGCTATTGCAGGGGGAGAGTCCCTGGCATTTCTGTTCGCGGCTGCAGGCCTCGGGATTGCGATGATCTATCCGACCGTGATGGCCTTTATTGCCAAACGTTATCCGGGCGGAAGCGATACAGCTATTACGTTTACTGTTACCATGATGGGACTGGGAAGTGTAATCGGGAACTATGTGATCGGCTTTGTGATCGAAGCGGTGAAGAAGCTGTATGGTGAAAATAACCCGAATGCCCTGCTGCACGGGTTACAGGCGGGATACGGATTTATCGGCCTGTGTGCCCTGCTGTGTGCGGTATGCGCCTTTGTACTGTACCGGTTCCTGAGCAAACGCGGCGAGCTGATCTGACCGGCATCCGTTAATCCCTTTTGCAGAGCAGGTCTTCCGTAGCTTCCCACAGATTTTTCTGCTGTGCTGCATCATTGCCAGGGAAGACAGGTTCAATGGGCCTGCCGGTTCCGACATTGAAATATCCGCCGGTTATCTTACCGTATTCAGGCTCCAGAATGAGCCGGATTATGATATCTGTCCCTCTGCGGGGATCGCCGATATGAAGCCCTTTTAACAGTCGTTCGATTACCCCGGCAAATCTTAGTTCACGACCAAGACCCGTGACGTTAAACCCCGGATTCAGGGCGTTCACAGTGATTCCGCTGCCGGACCATCTGCGGGCCAGCTCAGCGGTGAACATAATGTTGAGCAGCTTGGTTTTGCCGTAAAGCGCGGAGGAGCCGCGTGCTGTAAACGGGCGGGTGTCACTTAAATCCCCTGGCAGCTGCAGCGTTCCATGACGGCGTGAAGCTTCGGGGGCAACATTGACTACCCGGGCCTGCCCGGCCTTCAATAGAGAGGGCTGAAGGATCTGTGTCAGCAGCCAGGGGGCTAAATAATTGACAGCAACCATTTCAGCATAACCTTCAGAAGTGACACGCGGTTCAAAAGCATGGATACCTGCATTGTTTAACAATACGTCGATTGCCGGATGAGAGGTAAGGATTTCTTGTCCGGCTTTGCGGACATCTTTCATTAACGAGAGGTCACCGTAATAAAAGTCGATTTGCGCCCCGGGGGGCTTGTTGTCTGATCTTGAGTGCTGTCGCTTCGGCACGTTCCTTGCTCCGGGCTGTCAATACAAGCCTGAAGCCGTGCTGCGCCAGCGTAGCGGCAGCCAGCTGCCCGAGTCCGCTGGTTGCTCCGGTAATGACTGCAACAGGATTTTTAGACATGGGTTCAGTCTCCTTCATGTGATATAATGGTATCGCGATATAGTTGATATATGTCCATCATAATAATATGGTTGATATATGTCAACTATATTGGGCATTCATTCTGAACTGAAGGAAGAAAGGTGAACAGATTGAGTAGAGATTTCTTGGCTGATGCAGGGAGAGAAGCGCTTGAAGCAGCGCTCGGAGAACAGCTGAACGCGCTGCTTAGCGCGTCCCATGCCATCAATGTGAGGGCAGCGGCCCGGTTCGATGATTCTTTGCAGCCGGCGGCTTTTCACCTCATCCGCTGGCTGTATTCTTATGGCCCGGCCAGTGCTGCGGTGCTGGCGGAATCCACAGCAATGGACCGCAGTTCGGTAAGCCGCCTGATCAAACAACTGGAAGCCTTGGGTTATGTCAAGAGAGAATCGTCTCCGGAGGACGGGCGGGCCATTCTGCTCTCGCTTACCGGGCACGGGCAGGAGAAGATCGCGGAGGCGCTTAAAGAGAAGGGCACTGTTTTTTATGAGCGGATTGCCGGCTGGAAGGATAAGCAGCTATATGATTTTGTTGAAATGCTTAAGCAGTTTAACGGCTTGAACCCTTGAATCCGGGTGAACATAGCTGAAGGTATTTTCTATAGCGCAGGGGGAGAGAATTTGATAATCAAAGCACTGGAGCAGGGTGAAACCGAAGGCTTTCTGGACTATTGCCGGAAACACCGCAGTTTGCTGGATGATTCCTATCTCAGCGATGAAGAGCTTGCAGCGTTTAAACGGAATGCGGAGAATCCGACATACATTGCAGTGAATGAGCGGGGAGATATTGCCGGAGCGGCCTCGCTGATGCTTAATGATTACGCACGCAGAGGGCGGAAGGCGCGGCTTCGGATTCTGCATGCAGAGCCGAAGGACCCGGCAGTGTACCGCGGAATGCTGCGGACGGTGCTTCAGCATACAGCCGGACTGGATAAGCTGAATATTTTTGTCCCGTCCACAAATCCGGATGAGCTGGAAAAGCTTGCTGCCGCAGGGTTCACGGTGGAGCGGTATTCCTATCTGCTTATCCGTGACATCGGGGAGCTGCCAGATGCCGGCGTGCCGGAACCTTTTGATCTGAGAGCGTTTCGTCCGGGGACAGATGAGGATGTATGGTGCCAGGTCAGAAATGCCGGCTTCGCCAGGCTGCAGGGCAGTGAAACGCCGGTAACTCCGGAGATGGTAAAGACAATGACTGCAGGAGCGGAATATATTGAGGATGGAATGCTGCTGCTGTACCACGGGGACAAGGCCGTGGGTGTTGTCCGCGGCTCGGACGATGAATACGGCGGTGAGCCGATTATGAACATCGGCCCGCTGGCGCTTTTGCCGGAGTATCAGGGGAAAGGCCTTGGAAGAGTCCTGCTGCGGGCAGCGCTTCACACGGCAAAGAATAACGGATATAGCCGGAGCATCCTGTGTGTGAACGCAGAAAATGAACAGGCAAAGGCGCTGTATACCGGTGAGGGCTTCAGGGAGGCTGAATCTGCAGTCTGCTTCAGATATGCACTTAACGGATCCGGAGTATAAATACCCGTTACGCACTCTGCGATGAAAGGTGCTTTCCATATGTGGAGAGCACCTTATTGTTATGCGGCGGTATACAAAATCAGGCCCGGATACGCGGAGCAGTCCTGCGGTTCAGCAGAAGCGCATTGATCTCTCCGCCCGCCAGAATGATGATTGAGCTGATATAGAGCCAGATTAACAGGATCATGACCCCGCCAAGGCTGCCGTAGGTTTTGGTGAAATCACTGAACTGATTGACATAGACGGAAAAAAGTACAGAGGTGACGATCCAGCCGACGGTAGAGAAGAGTGCACCCGGCATAACCTCCCTTAGGCGCAGCCTGCGGCTGGGAGCAATCCAGTAGAGCAGCGTGAATACGACGAACATAACGAATAGGGGAACGGCATACTGCAGCAGGTCCCAGAGCTTTTGCAGACCATAAGGCAGATCAGTAAGCAAAAAGACCTGTGTCTTCAGCCAGCTCCCGAATACGAGCAGCAGAATACTGAGCAGCACGACCAGGCCGATGGACAGCGTAGCCAGAAAAGCGATCCCCCTGACTTTCCAGAAGACCCTGCTCTCGTCAATATCATAAGCGCGGTTAAGCCCTTTGATAATGGCGTTGACTCCCTTCGAGGCGGCCCAGAGCGTAGCCAGCATACCAAACGACAGCAGGGCCTGGCTCCGCCCCTCGGAGACATCCTGCAGAATTTCTTCAATGATAGAATAGGCTTCGGCCGGCATAATCCGCTCGAGCTGCTGAATCTTGTCCTCCAGGGAAATATGGGCGTACCCGATCAGCGTCATGATGAAGATGAGGAACGGAAACAGGGAGAGGATAAGATAATAGGTTAATTGCGCACTGACGCCCTGCACATCATCGTTTTTTATTTTGCTGAACAGCTCTTTGGCAAAAGCGTACATTCCGGCGGCATTCTTCTTCATAATTCCCTCCTCTGTGTACTCTATAATATGCACTGGTATGTTTATAATATTAACCTGCTTGAACAACATCACAGTCAAGATGCTGCCTGTCAGGTATATAATACAGGGGTAAGGGCTGCTTGGGCAGCATAAATTGAATAAAAGGGGAATGAGGATGAAGCTTGCACGGGAGGATTTTCAAGGGATCAGAAACTGGTTTTACCGTAATGCCCGACCGCTCGAACTGGCAAAGTGGCAGTTTCATTTCGAGAATGGCGGACAGACTGCTGTGCTGACGGCACTGGGAGCCTTCCAGAATGAAGACGGCGGATTCGGAAAGGCCCTCGAACCGGATGGCTGGAATCCGTATTCCTCGCCGCTTCAGACCGCAACCGGGGCGGATATGCTGATGGAGATCGGGTTTGAGGACAAAGATCATCCCGTAGTGCAGGGCATACTCAGGTATCTGGACAGCGGAGCCGAAATGGATGGTAACACATGGCGGAATGTGATTGCCTCTAACAACGATTACCCGCATGCACCCTGGTGGAATATGGACTCGGACAGCACAGCCCGCAGTATATTTAATCCGACCGCGATCCTCGCCGGCTTCATTCTGCGGTTCGCTGACAGGGACAGTGCGCTTTTTGCACGTGGAGTGGTGATTGTGAAGGAGTTAGAAGCTCTTTTCTTACAGGAACCGGAGATCGAAATGCATCCGCTCAAATGTGTCGTGACGCTGCTAGAGTATATCGCCCTGGCAGGCCTTCAGGACCAGTTCGCTTACGCTGAGATGAAATCAGCCGCTGAGCGGCGGATTAATGCCCTGCTGCAGCGGGATGCCGGTGACTGGACCGGCTATACCTGCAAACCTTCGTTTTTCATTCAAAAGCGGGAAAGCTTGGGCTACGAAGACAATGCAGCTATCGTGGAGAAGGAGCTGGACTATACGCTTGAAAGCCGCAACGGGGAAGGCGTCTGGAACCTGAACTGGAGCTGGGCGGGCTATGAGCGGGAGTTTGCCGTCAGCGAAAATTGGTGGAAGGGCTGGATTGCGCTGGAGAAGCTGCTGTTCTTGCGGTCCTTCGGACGGCTAAACTGAATACGGGTACAATAAATAAGGCGGCGGCGCAGCTGTTCTCCCTGGGGAGACGGCTTGCGGCGCCGCCTTTTATCCGCTGTTAGCAGGATAGCGCTTTTGCTGGAACGCTGTTAGGAGCTTTTACGGATGGCAGAGAACTCTTGGGCATAAATATTGTGGACCTTACTTAGAACGGCAGGGGCATGCTCGGAAAATTTCAGGCCGGATACCTTATCCTTCATCAGGAAAATGCCCGGCTGATCTTTGTGTCTGCCCAAAGCGGCATTATACAGCAGACCGGCGCCGTAGCTCGGATGGTGAAAGAACATTTTCATCAGGGGCTTAATATAGAAGGGCAGGCCTGAATTTTTATTCTTGCGGAGCGTGTTGTTGCCTCCAGGGTCGGCACTGCGGATCATAATGCCCTCGGCAGCGAGCTGCGGCGCGAGTTCCTTCGTCCACAGGGACAGCGCCAGTTTGGAGACCGCGTACGGACCGAACAGCTTTCTGAAGGAACGGGGCCGCTCCAGCAGGGCGGGGTCGAAGGATTTTACACTCAGAATCGCATTGGAGGATGTGTTAATGACGGTCGGAGCAGAACCCTTCAGCAGCAGCTCCTTCAGTTCCATGGTAATAATATACGGGACAACCGTCTGCAGCTCGAAATGCAGCTCACGGCCCTGTGCGGAATAGCTTAGTTCCGAAAAACTGCCTCCGGCATTATTAAAGAGCAGATCCAGCCTGGACTCGCCGGCTTTAATTGCATCCAGGGCCTGGTGCAGACTGGCGAAATCGGTCAAATCCGCGTTGTAAATCCTCAGCCTTTTGCCGGCTGCAGCTTCAGTGATCAGGGGATCACCGGCGGGAAAAGCAGAGCGGATCAGCGCGGCGACCTGCCAGCCCTCGCCCAGCATTTTACGGGTCAGCTCAAGTCCGATGCCGTTGTTGGCTCCGGTAATCAGCGCGGTTCCGCGGCTGGTGCGATTATATTGTTCATTCATTGATATCTCTCCTTCGTTTGAAAATAGGGTCCAGGATAGCGGGTGCGGCAACACCGTGTATCTGATGGTGGGCTCATTCTATAACCTGGAGCCGGCTCCAAGTCAAGGGGTGTTTTGGCGGAAAATGAGGCGCTTGACTTGGAGCTGACTCCAAGTTATACAATAAGTTAATTGGATATTACAGTCCCAAGAATAGGCCGGGAAATTCTGGAGGTGCAGGAATGATAGAGGCGACGGAAGCTGGAATGGAACAGGCAAAAGAAGAATTGGCGAAGGAAGAACAAGCAGGTGGAGTAGAGGAGGGAGCCCAGGAGGGCTATTCCATTAAAAAAGCAGCAGAGCTTACCGGTATTGCCGAGGATACCATCCGCTACTACGAAAAAATCGGGCTGCTGCCCCGGGCAAAGCGCAAAGGGAATACGCACCGGATCTATAGCGCGACGGATGTGGAGCGGATGAAGCTTATTGTCTGCCTCAAAAAAACAGGAATGCCGCTGGATGAGATGCGCCCTTATCTGAGTCTGACCCCGGATTCCGCCCTGAGCGAATACCCGGAGCTGTATGACAAAATCCAGATCCACAAGCAAAATATCATTGATCAGATTGCATCGTTGCAGCAGATCGTGGATTTCATCGACAACAAGGTTAGCGTCAGCGGTATTGGAACCCGCAATGAGAACTGTACACTGACCGGAGATGTCAAACGGATGCCTGCCCGAAAAAATAGATAACTGCCTACTTAAGCTCCATCCCGCCGGGATTGGGGCTTTTTTAATAGCGCAGGGAGCAGTGCTTCTTTACAATGGAGGTCAATTGGAAAAGGGAGGGGATTGGCATGAGACAGGTTACATATGCTCCGTCAAAGTATATTCAGGGAGAGGGCGAGATAGCCAGGCTTGGAGCCTATTGTGTACAAATGGAAGCCGGGGAGGCTTATGCAATAGTAGATCCTTATATTTTGTCGGTATATGGTGAGGAGATCCGGAGCAGCTTTGAAAGGGAGATGCTAGGACTCCGGCTGCGGGAATTTCAGGGCGAGTGCAGCTTTGCGCAAGTGGAACAGATTGTTTCTGAGCTAGATCTTGACAGGATAGGGGTTATTCTGGGGATCGGCGGAGGCAAAACACTGGATACCGCCAAGGCGGTCAGTCACTACGCCAGACTGCCGGTCATTCTGGTTCCGACGGTTGCTTCAACGGATGCGCCGTGCAGCGCAGTATCCGTGTTGTACTCGGAACAAGGAGAATTTGACCGTTACTTATCCCTGCGGCGCAGCCCGGATGCTGTGATTGTAGACACCGGGCTGATCGCGAAGGCACCGGCCCGGCTGCTGGCAGCGGGGATGGGAGACGCGCTGTCGACCTACTTTGAAGCGAGAGCCTGCCGCAGATCGGGCGCTGTCACCGAAGCCGGCGGCGTGGGCTCGACCGCTGCCTTCGCTCTCGCCCGGGCCTGCTATGATACCCTTCTACAGGACGGGCTTTGCGCTCTGGAAGATGTCCGGCAGGGCAGAGCCTCCGCGCAGGTTGCCCGCATTATTGAGGCGAACATTTATCTCAGCGGGATAGGCTTTGAGAGCGGCGGCCTCGCTGCAGCCCATGCCATTCATAACGGGCTGACCATGCTTGAAGAATGCCGGCACATGCTGCACGGAGAGAAGGTGGCTTTTGCCACCCTGGCCCAGCTGATGCTGGAGCAGGCGCCTGAGGAAGAGGCTGCTGCCGTTGCCGGCTTCTGCCGCGGGGTGGGCTTACCCCTTACCCTGGATCAGATGGGGCTTGGAGGTGTTGCTGCGGAGAAGCTTATGGCTGCTGCTGCGGCCAGCTGTGCCGGAGACGGACCGATGGAGAACATGCCGTTTGCGGTAATGCCTCAGGATGTATATGACGCACTGCTGGCAGCCGACCTTTTTGGACGGCAGACTGAGCAGGACTGTTAATTATTGCGCATCCCGCCTGTACATATTACTCCTGCGGATTCCAAACAATGAGAGTATTAGTTACAGATGAAGGAGGCGTTTCTTATGAACAAAAGCCAGTACCCGCTGCTAAGCTGCCGCAAGCTGCTCTCCTATGTTGCCGTTGCTGTCCTTATAACATCACTGACTCCGGGAGCTCCGTCTGCTGCAGGATCAGCAGCTTCTGAAACAGGAGGCGGGGCCGGGACGGTCGTGAAGTTGTCCGGGATCCATGGTGTAGAGTTGACAGGGGATAAGCCCGTACAGGCAGCCCGCAGCAAGGTAGCGATCATCATTGACGATTTCGGCAACAGGATGCGCGGGACAGAGGAGATGTTTGCGCTGCCGATCAAAATTACGGCTGCAGTCATGCCGTTTCTGTCCACCACAGAGGAGGACGCTAAGAGAGCGCATGAACGCGGCTATGATGTGCTTGTGCATCTGCCGATGGAGCCGCGGCAGGGCAAGCCGGAGTGGCTCGGACCGGGTGCTGTGCTGACCAGTATGAGCGACGCAGAGGTTCGGGAAAGGGTGGAAGCGGCGATCGATAATGTCCCTTACGCCATCGGCATCAACAATCACATGGGCTCCAAGGTAACCGGGGATGAACGGGTTATGGGCATTGTGCTGGAGGTCTGCAGGGAGCGGGGGCTGTTTTTTGTAGACAGCCATACCAATTACCGGTCAATAGCCGGTAAGCTTGCCCGTGAGCAAGGTCTTCCTCCGGTGGAGAACCACATCTTTCTTGATGATGTCCATTCTGCAGGCCATGTCCTGAAGCAAATGCGGCTGGTGCAGGAGCATGCACAGGACCAGCGGTTTTGTATAACCATCGGGCATGTCGGCATACAGGGCAAAGAGACCGCCGCGGGCATCCGCAGCGGCATTGAAGAACTGAAGGACAGTGTAGACTTTGTCGGCATCTCGGATCTGGTTAAGGCAGAATGGAAATGGAATGCGAAGCTTACACTTCCATAAGGTAGGCTGTGATCCCGGCGGCGATGGCCTCAGCCAGCTCCTCCTGCCCATGAGGGGTGCAGAGCCGGCTGCGGTCGTCCGGACTGCTTATGAATCCCGCCTCAACGATTACCGTTGTGGCAGTTATCTTGTTAAGCAGATAGAACGGTTTGCCGGGTCTGGGATCGGTCTTCATGCCATACAGCTTGTCCAGCTGATCCTGAATTGACCTGGCCAGCATAAAGCTGCGCCCTTCCTGGCGGTACAGCACCAGCGGCCCGTGCTTGGCGGGTGAAGGCGCCCAGTTAATGTGAACGCTGACGACCACATTCGCAGGCAGTGTCTCTGCCAGCTCCTTGCGCTGGGCCAGATCGCGCAGATGGCGTGATTTGCTGCGCAGCCAGAGGTTCTCGTCGCTGGGGGCGTAATCCCCGGTACGGTTAAGGATGGCGTCGAAGCCGTCACTGCGCAGCAGCAGGAATAGACGGCGGGAAATAGCCAGGGTAATATCCTTCTCGAGAATCTCGCCGTGGGAGGTTCCGCCGTCAATCCCTCCGTGCCCGGCATCAATCAGGATAATCCGCTGATCATGGCCCAGCACCTGGCGGCGTTCATCATTCGGCTGAGGCGACGGGTCCGAAGATGCCTTGTGTGCGGCATCGGCAGGTCCGGCCAGCATCGCCAGCAGTCCCGCTGAAGCAAGCAGAATGGTCCATCTGCGCCATCTCCGGTATACAGCCTTGTTATCAAAGCCGGCAGACCGCAAGCTTACATTTCTCAAGTGTATGACCTCCTTGCATGTTCTACTGGTTCATCCGGTGGAATCTTTGTTAGATTGTGCTGTAAAAGGCAACTCTATACGGGCTGCTGCCGGTTTAGAGAGGTCACCTTTCGAGCACACTAGATCCATAGAGGTCCGGCACAGACCGGATAAAGAATAGCTGTAGATCTAAAAGGAGGTATGGATTATGGCTTCCAGCGGAGATGATCTGGTAAAGTACATCACCGAAAAGGTAGTAGTCTATATGGAGGACCCGCGGGCCAGCAGGGAACGGCGCAAAGCGGAGAAGCAGCCGTGGGCGCAAAAATGGTTCGGCATGCTGCCGCTTGGCCTGTCGATCTGGCGGAGCAAATGGACCCGGGAAAGCCGCAAGTGAACTAAGTATACAAGAAGCACAGCGGTATCTGTGTAAATAAAACAACCTTCCCGGCCGCATTACGGCAACTGAAAGGGAAGGTTGTTTTGTGTTTAGAGATAAGCTTATTTGGATCGTGCGGTCTGTAGAATTGGCGATCTCAGGCGCTTCAGCAAGTGACTCATCCACCAGTTAACACAATCTTTACAGCAGTTACACCTTAACAACAACAGACGCAAAACTTCATCAGCTAACGCAATATTGTAACAGATTCAATCTCAGTCCTGTAAGCTAAATCACTGCCCTGCCCATCGGGAAGCTTGTGCAGAGTTCCCGTCTTTTGCAGCAGGGCAAAGGGCAAATAGCGCCGTCCCTTCACGCCTGTAGCGGCATAGATCACTGTGCGGCTGATTTTGGTGTTCTCCTGGACGGAGGGACGCCAGCTCTGATAGCCGGTGATCATAAAAGGAGCGCCGGTCGTATCATTCGCTCCAGGTGACTGATAGGCCAGGGACCGGCCGCTGCCAAGCAGGACGGCAACATTGCCGCTGTCGACAGCCTTCAGCCTGGAGCTGGCGAGCCACCGGATATCCGCATACGGATCGTCCTGGCCGCCGCTAAGGCTGGCCTGAAGCGGAGACCAGCGGCTGCCGGTGCTGATTACCGCATCGGCTGCCGTCAGCGCTGCCTTCAGGACAGCATCAGCCTTGGCTGAATTCCAGGGCAGAAGCTGCAGGGTTACAGCATTAATATAGTAGGTTTGTTGATCAACGGTCAGCTTCCATACCGGCAGCATGGGAGCATAAAGAGCAGTGAGTTCGGTGTTGCCTGAATAGGATGAGGGAATAAGGGCCTCCTGCACCACAAACTGGCGCAGTTCGGTCAAGCTGTATGGAAGTCCGGTCGTACCCGCACCGTATTCACTGAGCATATAGCCGCCGTTTTCAACAGCAGAGATGATCAGATACCCGATGCGCTGCCCGCCGCTGAGCACATTGATCAGCCAGCTGTGTGTGCCTGGTCCAAGCGGGTAATATTCCGTTTCGGCATTCTTCCATGCTGTAAAAGGTTCAGCTGCAGATAACCTGCTGATTGTATCGGCAGTGAATTCCTGCAAGGTATTGGGTGACGGCAGAGGCTTTATGGAGAGGTCAGGCTGAAGCGCCTGGGAAACGGCTTGCGGCACAAGAATACGGCTGCCCTGGGCGGTTGCTTCACCTGCTGACGGAACCACTGCAGCTGCAGGCAGCAGGGCCAGTCCGAGACACAGAAGGGGAAACAGCCGGCGGCGCCATGGCACTGCCTGTGGTCTTGCAGATGCTTTCATCTCATCATTCACCTTTCTTCTTCCAAAATCATACAGGCTTGTCCTCTACAGCTATTGTAGAAGACAAGCCCTGAAAAGGCTGTTGCTTGCTGTCGCGCGGCTGCGGAGAATTCGGCTTCTTTTTTTGCCTGCTTTTAGCAGACCTGGTCGTATTCTATGAGCTGCGTAGATGAAACAGACCATATGTGACAGCGGAAACTGCGATTTGCGGCTCGTACTGCCAGGCGGTCTCGGTCCGCCGGGCGTTATATTGCTCCTCGATGGCCTGCTTCTTCTCCTCGTCCGGCTCCTTCAGCAGCTCGGAATAATAAAGATCCACGATGCCCAGCTCCAGTCTAAGCCGCTCCCGCGCTTCCTCAGCCCAGCTGTAATCCAGTCCGGCGAGCTGATCTGTCAGATAGCTCTCCAGCCTGTCTGCTCCGCCTGAAACGGTCAGCTCATAGGGCTGGATATGAATATTCTCAGGCAGGCGGGGGGTTAGCTCCAGACTGCCCAGCCTGGTGCCGAAATCAGCGGCAATTCTCCCTGTGGTCAGGGAGATGCCGAGGAAATGCAGCTCCTCCCGCTTCAGGTCGCAGGTCATCTCGACCTTGTAACACACGCCAAGCCAAGGCTCATAGGCTGCCGAGAATAATGTCATGCGCTGTCTGCTGCCGGGGTCCTCGAACAGCTGCAGGCACTTGCCTTCATCTCTTGCAGCGTCCCAGATTTGCTTGAGCCGCTTGCTGCCGTAGGTGACATCCTCACGGCGGATCAGGCCCGGTCCCAGCCGCGGCAGTGCCGGCACGATGCCGAAATAGCGGGCAAGAATGCTGTCCTGCGGGTCCGTGGAAACTCCGGGCGGCGCACCGTTCGGGGAGCCGTTAAAAGCGCCTGCGGCAGGCTCTGACGCAGCCTCCATCTCTGTGCTGCCGGACTGAACCAAGGGTGCTGACGGAAGGTTCATACCGCCGCGCGGCCGGGCAGGGGCTGCAGCTGCCTGGGCTGCGGCATGATCATATTGCTCGGGATCAAATACGAAGGTGAAGGAAAGCGTCTCCGGCTCTGCGCCTGTCCGCTCCACGAAACCCCAGTAATAGGGCCTGTCGGTCAGCATCCGGTCGGCGCGGGGTGAGAGCTTGACCGTTACATGCAGCGGTGAAACCTCGATAACGGTGCAGTCCGTAGCCTCCAGATAATCCATCACATGCCTGCGGACCTCCTGTGCAGTCAGTGTCATGGCGAAACCCTGCTTTCCTGCCGCGTTTCCTGGGACAGCTCACTCAGCGATTCGCCGATATGATCCAGTCCGTTGCGCAGCTCCTCGTCGCTGCGGGCTTCCAACATGATTTTATAAAGGCTTTTTTCCAGGGACTCCTTCTGTTCAAAGCGTTCGAGAATGACATCCAGCCCCCCGATCACCATTTCGAACATGTTTATTTTCTCATGCAGCAGATGAAGGATATGCTCTTCAATCGTTCCCTGGGTAGACAGATTATAGATGACGACATCATTCGTCTGGCCCAGCCGGTGTACCCGGCCGATCCGCTGCTCCACCCGCATCGGGTTCCAGGGCAGATCGAAATTGATCATATGGTGGCAGAACTGCAGATTAATACCCTCGCCGCCCGCTTCGGTGGCAATCATGACCTGGGCGCGTCCGCGGAACAGATCCATCATCCAGTCTTTTTTGCCGCGGTTCATTCCGCCGGAATAAGGCACACACTGCAGCTCGTGATCACGGAAATATTGCAGTAAATACTCCTGGGTGGCCCGGTACTCTGTGAATACGATGACCTTTTCATTCATTTCCCGGATCAGCTCCATCGTCTTCTCCGCCTTGGTGTTCGTCTTGACTGTACGGATACTCTGCAGCAGCTCCATCATCCGGTCACGTTTGGGCGAATCGGCAGGCAGTTTTTTGATCAGATTAACGAGAGTAATGAATACGGCGTCACGGCTGCTGCAGACTTCACGCTGCAGTGTTACAAGGGAGAGCATGCTGCTGAGATTGCCGCCGGACTCCTGATAAGTATCTTTGACAAACGCGGTAACCCCGTCATAGAGTGCCTTTTCCTCAGATGAAAGAGTGAGCGGAATATTGCGTACTTTGCGCTTTGTGAAGGTAACAGGCCCCTCGCCGCGCCGGTTGCGGATCATCACCTTGGAGAGCTCGCCGCGCAGCTGGACCTCGTTCTTCGGCTGACGTTTATCGACGACAAAATTGGCTGCAAAATCACCCTGATTCCCCAGCTGTCCCGGCTTCAGCAGCGTAATCAGATTAAACAGCTCGCCGAGGTCGTTCTGGACAGGCGTCGCGGTGAGCAGCAGGCAGTATTTTTTGCGCAGCTGCTGAACGAACTGATAATTGGTCGATTTCTTGTTCTTCAGCTTATGGGCCTCGTCAATAATCAGCATGTCGTATTCAGCGCTTAACAGAAGCTCCTTATGCGGATCACGCTTGGCTGTATCCAGGGAGGCGACAACGATGTCATTGCTCCACGAATAGGCTTTTTTCTGGGCGACGGCGTTAATTCCGAACTTGGCATTAAGCTCGCGGACCCATTGCAGCACAAGAGAAGCGGGGACGAGAATCAGTACCTTGCCCACCAGACCGCGTACCAGATACTCTTTCAGTATCAGGCCGGCTTCAATCGTCTTGCCAAGCCCCACCTCATCAGCAAGAATGGCCCGGCCGGACATTTCAAACAGTACTTTATGGGCAGTATCCAGCTGATGGGGCAGCGGGGACAGGCCGGACAGATGCTTCGTGCACTGCAGTTCGTCAAAGCTGGTGACAAGACCGCATTGTTCCCCCTGCACAGCCAGCCGGGATAATTTCCAGTCGCCCCAGGGGCCGCCTTTTTCCAGCCTGGATTCCAGATCCTGCAGCCAGTTCCGTTCAAAGGACAGGGGAACCGGCAGCAGCGGAGCGGATATGCCTCCCTCCTGCGGCAAGGAATTGCGGGATAATTGCATCATGTTGCAGCCTCCTCCGGCAAGGTCTCATATCGGAATGCGTAAAAGTAGTATGCTCGTAAAAAAGAGAATTCATAACAGAGACTAAAAAACCGAGATTTTGCCGGAAAATGCTGCCGAAAAGGCTTATTTTTGCGCTAAGGCTTCTATTTTCAAAAAGGAACTCTGGTACAATATGTGGTATAGTGTTAAAGCATGTTTACACAATATATTGTTACAAAAGCTTGAAATGTTGGTTTGCGGCAGGCTTTTTGAGTTAATTTTTTATTGACAAGCCGAAGCTGGCATTATCTGCAGTACTTGTTTTACATATCACATACCGGGAGGTTTTTCTATTGAGTACAGTGGAACCCAGGCAGCGCCTTGAGGGACTGAGCGAGAAAATATTTTTGGACCGTTACGCCTGGAAGGATGCGGACAGCAATAACGCCAAGGTGGGCGATGTCGTGCTGGTGCTGACCAAGGATGACCCGAAATTTCCGACCAAGGAAGTTGGCGAAATTGTCGAGCGCAGCGGACGGATTGTAACCGTAAAGACCCGCAGCGGTGAGCTTGTGCAATCGGATGTGGAGAAGCTTACCCTTAATATAGAGAAGACTCCGGAGGAAATGTGGGACCGTCTGGCTGCGGCCATGGCCTCTGTCGAGAAGACACCTGAACTGCAGGAGGAGTGGACCGGCAAATTCCGTTCCATTCTTGATGACTGGAAGCTCGTTCCGGGCGGACGGATTGCTGCAGGAGCGGGGGCGAGTGAAGAGCTGACCTTGTTCAACTGCTACGTTGTTCCTTCGCCAAAAGACAGCCGTGGCGGGATTATGCAGACCCTCTCCGAAATGACCGAAATTATGGCCCGCGGCGGCGGTGTCGGCATTAACCTCTCCTCGCTGCGCCCGCGCCGGGCGATTGTGAGAGGCGTTAACGGCTCATCCAGCGGTTCCGTATCCTGGGGCGGCCTGTTCAGCTACACGACCGGACTGATTGAGCAGGGCGGAAGCCGCCGCGGTGCGCTGATGCTGATGATCAACGACTGGCATCCGGACGTAGTCGATTTCATCACTGTGAAGCAGACAATGGGGCAGGTGACCAATGCCAACCTGTCGGTGTGCGTGAGTAACAGCTTCATGAAGGCCGTCAAAGAGGATCTGGACTGGGAGCTGGTCTTCCCGGATACGACCGATCCGGACTACGACGAAATCTGGGACGGCGATCTGGATAAATGGAAGGCAGCCGGCCGTGCGGTCATCCCTTACCGGACTGTCAAGGCTCGCGATGTCTGGCATACGATTATCGAATCGGCCTGGAAGTCTGCGGAGCCGGGTGTTGTATTTATGGAGTATTACAACCAGATGTCGAACAGCTGGTATTTCAGTCCGATTATTTGTACGAATCCTTGTTTCCACCCGGACACCCGGATTGCAACAGAATATGGACTTCTTACTATAGAGGAATTATACAAAAAGACGGCTGGAGAATCGTTCCTTGTCGGAACCGATTTGAGACTGGTCGAGCAGGTAAAAGTGGTCGGCGGCCGAAGCTATGAAATTCCGGGGCTGCAGATGAGAAGGGCGAAGGTATTCCCTACGGGAACCAGAGAGACCTTGAAAATTTCCCTGCAAAATGGGGTTGAATTATCTGTAACACCTGAACATCGTCTGTTTACCGATTCCGGCTGGAAAGAGGCTCACGCTTTAACTCCTGACGATCGTGTCTATCTGCAGTCCGGTGAGGGCGGCTTTGCGGCAGAAGACACACTCGGGGAGCAGTGGGGCTGGTTCCTGGGGTGGCTGACCGGAGATGGCTGGATCTCAGGACGCGGCGACATCGGCATGGTATTCGGTGAGGCGGACAGTGAAGTCATCCCGGCACTGATTGCTGCTGGAGAAAGTATTACAGGCGTAACCGCCAAAGTGTTTAACCGGGACAACGGGACAAAGCAGGCATACTGGTGGCGCAAATCGTTCCGTGAGCAGCTTGAAGCCCTTGGAGTCAAGGCTGTCAAAGCGGCGGAAAAAGAGGTTCCGGCCGCACTGTATACCGCTTCGCGCGCGACAGTTGTGGCTTTCCTGCAAGGATTATTTTCGGCAGACGGAACGGTGTATGAGAATGACGAGATGCACCGGACTGTGAGATTGACATCCGCATCAAAGAAGCTTCTGCAGGGGGTTCAGTTGCTGCTGCTTAATTTTGGGATTAACAGCTCTATTTATAACCGTCCAAAGAAAGCACAGGCTGTCTTTACTTACACAACTCTAAGTGGAGAAGAGCGAACCTACGAGGGCAGCGGATTCTATGAGCTGATTCTAAGCGGAAACAACATTGTGCAATTCAAGGAAAAGATCGGCTTCAAGCTGATCACCAGAAAACAAGAAGCGTTGGAACGGATCGCCAGACCTTCGCGCAAATCAGAGAAGTTTATGTCCAAAGTCGTTGGTATTGAGACTGGAGAGGTTGTAACGGTCTATGATATCACCGAGCCTGTAACGCACTCGCTGATTGCCGGCGGAGTAGTTGCACACAACTGCGGTGAGCAGGGGCTTCCGGGCTGGGGCGTCTGCAACCTGTCGGCGGTTAACCTGTCCAAATTCTATGATGCCGAGAATCATGATGTGGACTGGGCGGATCTGGCGAGAACGACCCGTTATTCCGTCCGTTTTCTGGACAATGTTATCGACAAGACGCCGTATCATTTCCCGGAAAATGAAGCGAACCAGAAGCTGGAGCGCCGCGTAGGTCTCGGTACGATGGGCCTGGCCGAGCTGATGATCAAGCTGAATATCCGCTACGGCAGCCCGGAATCTCTGGAATTCCTGGACAAGCTCTACGGCTTCATGGCAAGAGAGGCCTATCTGGCTTCTTCGGCCATCGCAGGTGATAAGGGATCCTTCAAGGCCTTTGATGCAGAAAAATATCTGCAGAGCGGATTTATACGCAATATTGCCGATGTGTATCCGGAGGTTGGCGAATCCATCCGTAAGCACGGTATGCGTAACGTTACTGTTATTACACAGGCACCGACAGGCAGCACTGGTACAATGGTCGGTACATCGACCGGGATTGAACCGTATTTTGCCTTCAAATATTTCCGCCAGAGCCGGCTCGGCTATGACGAGCAGTTCGTGCCGATTGCACAGGAATGGCTGCAGGCCAATCCGGGTGAGGAGCTGCCGGAGTACTTCGTAACCTCGATGGATCTGTCTGCCAAGGACCATATCCGTGTGCAGGCGGCGATTCAGCGCTGGGTGGACAGCTCGATCTCCAAGACAGCGAACTGCCCGTCCGACTTCACCGTCGAAGAAACGGCTGAGCTGTATGAAATGGCCTTCGACCTCGGCTGCAAAGGCGTAACGATCTACCGCGACGGCAGCCGCGATGTTCAGGTGCTGGAAACGTCGAAGAAGGAAGACAAGAAGGACGAACCAGCCGCAGCAGAGCCGGCTGCAGTTGAGCCTGCTCCTGCACCAGCACCGGCTCCGGTAGTGGCGGCAGCTCCGGCACCACAGGCGAATGTGGTCGACAAGCAATACAAAAAACGCCCGCAGGTGCTGCGCGGCGCTACCTATAAAATCAACACGCCATTCGGCATGGCGTATATCACCATCAACGACCTGGACGGCATTCCGGCCGAAATCTTCTTGAATGTCGGCAAGGCCGGCTCCGACGTCTTCGCCATGGCTGAAGCCCTGGGCCGTGTCTGCTCGCTGTTCCTGCGCTACGGCGACCACGGCGAGAAGGTCGAGCTGCTGATCAAGCATCTCAAAGGTATCGGCGGCTCCGGCGCCATCGGCTTCGGCGCGAACCGTGTCGAGTCCATTGCCGACGCGGTAGCCAAAGCCCTCGAAACGCATGTGCAGAACAACGCACATGACGACCACGTGGCCGCTCCGATCGCGGCCACCCTGGAGCTCGATTTCAATGAGGCGCTGAGCGCCGAGCTGAAATCAAGCGTGCCAGCCGCGGCTCCTGCGGATGCCGGGCACGGAGGCCATGGGGCGCATAGCCATTCGGCGGCATCGCGGGATCTCTGCCCTTCATGCGGAGGTGCATCGCTTATTAATATTGAGGGATGCAAGACCTGCGGAAATTGCGGGTACAGCCGGTGCGGGTGAGTTGTTGATATCCGAAATTCCAAAATTAGTTGGAAAATGAATAGGTATGCATCTCTAAAATGTATACCCAAACAAGCCCAGACCGTTATAGGTTTGGGCTTGTTTTATTGCTGATTAACCCTTTTATTTATATCATCCTCCAAGGAATGATCTTTAATTAGTTTCATAATGCAATCCATATTTATATTAACAATTCTCAAACATCTCGTTATCAACTTGACAACAACTTCCCGGTAGAATGTAACCAACAAGTGAGACATCATTTGAATCAAGCATGGAGGGAAATCTACTATGAATACAAATACTATCTATCTACTGACCGGAGCAGCCGGACTATTGGGAAACAATGTTGCCGCTTCACTGATTGCCCAGGGTAAGCAGGTCCGGGCGCTTGTCCTGGAGGGAGATCCGGCAGCACAGCATATACCCGCCGAAGCAGAGATTGTCACAGGTGATGTGACGGATCTTTCTTCACTGGAAAGATTCTTTACTGTAACGGAGGGTACCGAGCTCATTGTCATTCATTGTGCAAGTATCGTATCAGTGTCCCCGCTGCCCAGCCTGAAAGTTTACGACGTGAATGTTACCGGCACACAGAATATCGTTGATCTCTGTATTTCCCGCAAGGCCAAGAAGCTGGTATACGTGAGCTCGACAGGTGCTATTCCAGAATTACCGCATGGGGAAATTATCCTCGAGCCGGAGATTCTGGATGCGGAAGCGGTTGTCGGATACTATAGTAAAACCAAAGCACTCGCGACCCAAATCGTCCAAAGAGCGGTAAAGGAACATAATCTGGACGCATCCATTGTTTATCCTTCCGGCATATGCGGGCCCAATGATTACGCGTTCGGACCGGTAGCACATTTGATTATGCAATACTGCGAAGGGAAAATGTCAGTCGGCTTTGAAGGCTCCTTCAATTCTGTAGATGTACGCGATCTGGCGGAAGGGGTTATCGCTTGCACAGAGAAAGGAACCAAAGGTGAGGGGTACATTATGAGCAATGAAATGGTGCCGATCCGCCGGATGTTTGACCTTATTAGTGCCGCAAGCGGTGCGCCGAGAGTAGAAAGCATTTTACCGGCAGACGTCATGCTATCCAATGCTGCACAAACAATACCTGATGGACCGGATAAAGAAGCCCAACTGGCGACACTGAAATTCGGACTTTATAATATGGTACGCAATAATAATTTCTCATCGGAAAAGGCCCAGATAGAACTCGGCTACCGTACCCGATCCTTCGATGATACCATTACGGATGAAGTCCGGTGGCTTATCAACATCGGCAAAGTGCTTGACCGTACGGCAAACGCCTGAAACTGCAAATAATAAAGAAGGGTAGCGCGTTAGCGCCGCCCTTCTTTATTATTTGTAATTATTCGGAAATCGCCGGAATCCAAACAAAACTCTAACAACCTTATGATATTCTTATAAGAAAATAACGCACGGGAGCGCTGCTGATGTTTAAGATACTGGTTGTGGAAGATGACAAGGAAATTAACTATGGGTTTGTTTATTTCTCAAACAGAGCGGATATGAAGCGGTAGGCTGTCTTGATGCTAATGAAGCCTACAATGCGATGTATGCAGGGGCATTTGACCTGATTATATCCGATATTATGATGCCAAAGATTGACGGATTCGAATTTGCCGAAACTGTAAGGCGTTTAAATCAAGAGATTCCCATCCTTTTTGTGACAGCACGGGACGACCTGACCTCCAAGCAGAAGGGATTTCGCGCGGGCATTGATGATTATATGGTCAAGCCAATAGAGCTGGATGAACTTATTCTGCGAATCAAGGCACTGCTGCGCCGCGCAGGAATTGCCAACAGTAAACAGCTGACTATAGGCGGGCTGGTCATCAATGCGGAAGAACGCTCAGCCAGCCTGAATGGAGAAGATATCCCCCTGACGGTCCGTGAGTTTAATCTTCTTTTTAAAATGCTGTCTTATCCAAAGAAAACCTTTACCCGCTCCCAGCTGATGGATGAGTTCTGGGATGCCGAAAGTGGCTCCGGTCCGCGTGCAGTAGATGTCTATATTACCAAGCTACGGGAAAAGTTTGCGGCTTGCACTGATTTTGAAATTGTCACGGTACACGGTCTCGGCTACAAAGCGGTAGTGAAATGAAGGATATAAAATTAGATAAAAGGGTAAACCGCAGCTTGTTCAATTTGCGCAGCTACATTTTCTTTTTTCTGTTGGTTTCATCCCTGGTATCCTGTTCTTTTTTATTGTTCTGGCACAATATGGATATAAACTTTAGAGATGTGAGGGGAAATGCGCTTCTTACATTTGGTAACGTGCTAGTACTAAGTTTTCTATGCAGTGTCATTGACGGGTTCCGCAGAAAATATACAGTCGAACGTCCGGTAAAGCGGATTTTGAACGCTACACACAGGTTGACTAAAGGGGAGTTTGAAGCCCGGATTGAACCGTTTCATAATTTGGGCAGGATGAATGAGTTTGATGTGATCATTGGGGATTTTAATCGCATGGCTGCAGAGCTGTCCAGTATCGAGACCTTGCGGTCAGATTTTATTGCGAATGTATCGCATGAGCTGAAGACGCCGCTCGCGGTGATACAGAATTATGCGACGTTACTGCAAAATCCGGCGCTGCCCAAGGAGAAGCACACAGAATACGCAAGAACGATCACACAAGCTTCACGGAGGCTTTCAGAGCTGATTACCAATATATTAAGGCTAAACAAGCTGGAGAACCAGCAGATTTTCCCGGAGGCGAGGGAGTACCCCTTGGGAGAACAGCTTAGAGAGTGTCTACTTGGTTTTGAAGATGCCTGGGAGAATAAAGGGTTGACGCTGGTTACTCAGATTGACGACACGGATATAAAAGCAGACGCGGAGCTCCTGACCCTTGTGTGGAATAACCTCATCTCTAACGCCATTAAATTTACTGAACCGGGTGGTCAAATCACCGTCAGTCTACAGAAGTCAAACGGTGGAGCGATCGTACAAATTGCCGATACCGGCTGCGGCATGAGCCCGGAGGTAG
Organism: Paenibacillus sp. fava2; assembly: GCF_058313675.1. NCBI lineage: Bacteria > Bacillati > Bacillota > Bacilli > Caryophanales > Paenibacillaceae > Paenibacillus > Paenibacillus sp. fava2. The sequence continues at coordinate 2,821,885 of NZ_CM177755.1, forward strand.
GACGGCACGTCTTCGAGAAGTTCTATCAGGGTGATAAGGCGCATGCTACAGAGGGGAACGGCTTGGGGCTTGCTCTCGTGAAACGTGTAGTCGATATTGTAGGTGCAGATATTAAGGTGGAGAGTATCTATGGTCAGGGAAGTGTGTTTACCGTGACTCTATTCTAATAATAGCAGGAGGGGCTTGAAATGGAAAATAATAATGAAGCATTCAGCTTCACGTATTCCGCCAAGCAGCAGGAGGAGATTAGAAGCATACGCCAAAAATACCTTCCGCGCGAAGCGGATAAGATGGAGCAGCTCCGCAGATTGGATAAACGTGCAGAAAGGTCAGGAACCATGCTTTCTATTATCGTCGGTGTAACCGGGGCTATGCTCCTTGGCCTGGGCTTAGCATGTATTTTGAGCTGGAAAGATTTCTTTATTTCCGGGATTATAATCGGCGTTATTGGGCTTATCGGTGTGGCGCTAGCTTATCCTGTGTTTTTGATCCGAACCCAAAAGGAGCGCAAAAAACGGGCACCGGAAATAATGAAACTAATCGATGAGTTGTCGCATAGCTGAATCCATTGCCCGAAAGGGCAATGGATAATGCCCCTTTGGACGATGCGGAATAGGAGCTGTGCCGTATAGAATGAGGATAATGATTCAGGATAAAGGAGCAGCTTATGATGATTAAAGAGAAAATAAGCAAATGGACAATGGATTCAATCAAGTTTAAGCTTGTTCTGCCGGTTGTATTAGTCCAAATTTTCAGTGCAAATATTGGGCAGGTAGTGAACATGTTTTTCGACAAAGGGAAAGAGGTTATATCCGAGGCTGGCATTAATACGCAGTACATAGACGGGAATACGGGTTTCTATGTATCATCCGGGTTAAGCATACTTATATCTGTATATATTATTGTAGCTTTATATGACCGGCTTATTCTCAGAAGGCTGCAAAGAGTATCCGGTTACACGAGGAATCTGGGAGAAGGAGATTTAACGGAGGTGCTGAACTTCAGCGGTAACGATGATGTAAGCCGGTTAGGCCAGGCTCTGGATACAAGTTCAAATCATATCAAGCATTTGGTTCAGGAAATCAACACTGCATCGGAGAAGCTGTATACTTCAAGTGCGCAGCTAATGGAGGCAACCGAGAGTTCAGCCTCAAGTGTGGAAAATATTCACGCTACCTCCTCTTTTCTTGCCCAGGGTGCAACCAAATTAACAGAATCAGCTTATCATGCAGAGTTAACGATTGATCATCTTCATCAGACCAACCATGTACTTAGCAGTAAAGTGGAGCATTCTTTATCCACCTCCAGTGCAATGAAAATCAGAGCGGCGCAAATGGAGCTGGAGGCAGCTCAATCATTGGAACAGGCTAACCGTACTTATCTGGAGAAACAGGAAAACCTGCAAAAGGCGATCCAGGCGGGAAGAGTTGTAGATGAAATCAGCAACATTTCCGATAGTATTAAAGAAATCTCATCACAAACGAATTTGCTCGCACTTAATGCATCCATAGAAGCCGCCCGTGCAGGCGAGCATGGTAAAGGATTTGAAATTGTTGCAGAAGAAGTGAGGACGCTGGCCGGGAAGTCTGCAGCGGCTATAGCTCATGTAGAAGGGATAGTTCTACAAGTAAAAGAAGCATTTCAGCAATTGGAGCTTAGCTCCCGGGATATTCTCAATTATATTGATAAAGATGTAAAGGCAGATTATGAGTTGCTGATTAATACCGGAAGGCAATATCAAACAGATGCTGAAACGATCTATTCATTATCGGATGAAGTGAATTCAGCCACTGTCATTATGGGTACTGCTGTTGAGGAGATTGGTGGAGTTATCCTGAGTGTAAAAGACCATTCAGTTTTAACTTCAGACTATACACAGACAATCAATAGCAGCTTGGCTGAGATTAATCAGGTTATGCATAAAGCAGCACATACAACCAAAGAGCAAGCCATGCTTTCACAGCAGCTGAGAGGTTCTATTGACAGGTTCAAATTGTAATAATCTATAATAAGAGAGGGATATTCTGTTGAGGGAGAAGAAGGATGGGCTTGAGGTCATTAATGAGATGTTTTCCACGAGAGTACCCGTACTGATCTGGTTAACGCTTGTATACGCCGGAAGTATTGTCCTGCAGTTTTTAGAGGACCCATTAGTGCTGCCGGGTGTTATATTTACTTTATTATTCACGATACATACTCTGCTCCATTGGGTATCGTACCGGGTAACGCCGAGACAATTCTGGATTTATTTTTCTGTCCAGGGAGCTCTGATTTACTTGTGTGCCATCCTTTTGCCGGGCGGGTATCAGGCGGTACTGATTGGACTGCTTCCGGTGCTCATTGCCCAAAGCTTAGGTTTTTCTTTTCGCTTCAGGAGAGTGGTTTTTGTCTCCATCATCAGCATTATCATCTTTTTTGATTCTGCGCTGACTGTTGACGATACAGGTGAACTGCTGATTTTCCTGCCTATCTTTGTATTGATGCTAATTATTGTAATTGCCTATGCGATTACGTTCTTTCGTCAAGTGCAGGAAAGGCTTAGAGTACAAAGCTTCTTGAGTGACCTTCAGGAGGCTCACCGGAAGGTAGAGGAGCTTACACTTTCAAATGAGCGCCAGAGAATGGCCCGTGATTTGCACGACACTCTGGCACAGGGCGTCGCCGGACTGATTATGCAGCTCGAAGCTGCAGACGCACATTTAACAAAGGGCAATACAGAACGTTCGCAGGAGATAATCAGGCTATCCATGCAGCAGGCCCGCCGAACACTTGCGGAAGCCCGCACGGCCATTGATAATCTGCGGCTGAAATCGGCACCCGAGCTGGATTTCAAAGAGAGCATAGAGGATGAGGCGCAGCATTTCAGGGAAGCGACCGGTATCCAGATGATCACTGATATTGACTGGAACAAGCGGCTGTCACGGGTCGTAATGGAACACAGTATCCATATTATTAAAGAGAGTCTCACTAATATTGCCCGTCATGCCCGTGCGAGCATGGTGAAGATCAAGGTGTATGGCGATGAGGACAGGCTGCAGATCAAGCTTAGTGATAACGGAAAGGGCTTTGACACAGAAGCCATCGGGAAGGAGCCGGGCCATTACGGACTGCTTGGTATCCAGGAGCGGGCTAGGCTAATCGGCGGAGAGATGGAGATATCCAGCGGTCCGCAAGGTACGACGGTAACATTATCCATACCATATAATGAAGGGGCTTAGCGATGAACACTTGTCAAATCATGCTTGTCGATGACCATTTTGTAGTCCGCGAAGGACTAAAGCTCATTCTGGAGACAAGTGAGCAGTTTCAAGTGATTGGTGAAGCTGAGAACGGCCAGCAGGCGCTCCAGCTGCTCAAGACGCTTCAGCCTGATGTTATCCTGATGGATCTGAATATGCCGGTGATGGGCGGTCTGGATGCAATGCAGGTGCTGAAGAGTGAAGGCATTACAATCCCGGTCATTATCCTGACAACCTACAATGAGGATGAGCTTATGATCAAAGGATTAGCTTTGGGCGCCAAGGGTTATCTGCTGAAGGACACAAACCGCGACAATCTGTTCCGGAGCATTGAGTCTGCTGTGCGCGGGGATACGCTGTTGTCGGCAGAAATTATGGAGCGTGTCATTGCTGCCAGAGCGCAGCCGCCCGAGCTCCCGCAGAAAGCGGAAGCAGCTCTGCTGAGCGACAAAGAAACGTATATTCTGCAGTGTGTGGCAAAGGGCTTCAAGAGTAAAGAAATTGCTTATGATCTGGCTATTGGAGAACGTACGGTCAAAGCCCATTTGACCAGTATTTATAATAAGCTGGGGGTAGACTCCCGGTCACAGGCCGTTGCTGCTGCATTGGAGCGGGGACTGTTACATCCATAATTTCAGTTTGCCGGCATGTGGGATGCATATCCTGCATGCTTTTTTATGTTTGATATGGAATAAATGTATTATTTCAAGCCTCAACTGTATTAGGGCAGCCCGAAAGGGCAGATTGCTGCTGCCCTTTCGGACGATGTTGTCCACTTATGGCTGCTGTATCCTAAGAGAAGATCAAAGATACAGATAAGAGGAGACGATACTGTTATGGCTAAATTGTTATACCGGCTGGGCTTCTGGTCAGCCAAGAATCGAATCAAGGTAATTCTGGGAACGATAGCGGTCATGCTGATTTCTTCAATAGTGGCGATGTCCATGGGGCCGAAGCTTAATGAAGAAACGACGATTCCTGGTCTGGAATCCATCCAGACGATGGGACGAATGTATCAGGAATTCCCTTCCATGATCGGCCAAGGCAAGGAGACTCAGCTGGTAATGAAAGCGAAGGATAATGAAACCTTATCATCAGAGGCAAACAAGAAGCTGATTTCCGCCGAGCTTAAGGAAGTGGCGATGGATCCTGAGGTCTCATCAGTTATTAGTCCTTATGATAATCAATCATTGAATGCCGACGGCACTATCGGTTATGCAACGATTACTTATCGTCCAGGTGTTGAGGTTACAGAGGTCTCGAAGGAATATGTGCTGGAAGCGGCTGAAGGCTTACGGAATGCCGGCCTGCAGGCGGAAGTAACCGGAACAGGTTATGTATCAATGGAGATCGGTGGAGCTACTGAAGGTATCGGCGTTCTGATAGCTCTTGTTATTCTCACCTTTGCCTTCGGATCATTCCTGACAGGGATTATTCCAATTCTGACAGCGGTCATTGGTCTGGGAACAGGTGTTATGCTGATCATAATGGGCTCCAACTTCTTAGAGACCCCTTCGTTCGCCTTATCGCTTGCCAGCATGATTGGTCTGGCAGTGGGCATAGATTACGCGCTGTTCATTATTTCCAGATACCGTCAGCAACTGGCTCAGGGCTTTGAGCGGAGAGAAGCCATTGCTATTGCCAACGGCACAGCAGGGAGCGCAGTCGTATTTGCCGGAGTTACAGTGATTATCGGTCTTGCCGGGATGAGTGTTGTGGGCATTCCGTTCCTTACGGCAATGGGGCTGGCCGCTGCACTATGTATTCTGGTAGCTGTCTTAATTGCTATTATCACAGTGCCTGCGGTTCTCTCCGCTATGGGAGGATTAATCAAAGCCAAGCGGGCTAAGCGTTCTGAAAGAAGCGTTACTCATCTCAAAAAGAAGAATCGCGGAGATAAATGGGGAAGATTGGTTACGGCACGTCCTTGGTTGACTGTTCTCTTGGGTACAGCTCTGCTCGCAACCTTATCCGTTCCATTTATGCATATGGAGACTGGGACTATGGACGATGGGCTAAAGTCGACAACTATGACCGAGCGCCGGGCATATGATCTGATGTCAGAAGCTTACGGTATCGGTTATCATAATCCGCTAATGATTCTTGCCAAGACAGACGGTAGTCCCGAAGCTGAAGCTAATCTGGCCAAGACGGTAGAGCAGCTCAAAACTTATCCGAACATCGGCACTGTTACTCCTGCTGTAACAGGAGCCTCGGGAGATGTCTCGTTGATTAATGTTATCCCGGCTACCGGACATGCAGATATTGAAACGGTGGATTTGGTCAAGACGATCCGCAGTCATACAGCTGAAATTGCACAACAGAACCATGTGGAGCTTAGTGTCACCGGTAGCACAGCCATTAATATAGACATTTCCCAGAAGCTTAATGAGGCATTGCCTGAATTTTGCCTAATCATAGTAGGTCTGGCGTTTGTTCTGTTAGTAATGGTGTTTCGTTCGATTTTGGTTCCGATCAAAGCGGTTCTTGGTTTTGTTCTCTCTCTGGGTGCTACATTGGGATTCATAACTTATGTTGTGCAGGACGGTCATTTTCAGAATCTGTTCGGTTTCAGCGGAGAATCACTTGTACTCAACTTTCTCCCTATAATGGTCGTAGGTATCCTATTTGGCCTGGCAATGGACTATGAGGTCTTCCTGGTCAGCCGGATGCGTGAAGACTTCAAAAAGAACGGGGATGCCAAAAAATCAGTGCTTGCCGGAATCCGTCACAGTGGCGGTGTCGTTACGGCGGCAGGTCTGATTATGATCTCGGTATTTGCCGGATTTATGATGACAACCGATCCAAGTATTAAAGTTATGAGTTTTGCGCTTCTATTCGGGGTATTGTTTGACGCCTTTATCGTCCGTCTGCTTATTGTCCCAGGAGTGATGACACTGCTGGGCAAATCAGCCTGGTACCTGCCGAAGTGGCTGGACCGCCTGCTGCCGAACCTGGATGTTGAAGGAGAGGAAGTGATGAAGGAAGTGGAGAAAAAACACCAGCAAAATACTCAATCTGTTACGGATTTCTATAAAGCCATTCAATAATATACAAGGATGATCAGATAACGGTTGCATGCGCAGATAGCCTGCAGCCGTTATTACTGATGCCAGGTCGTAGAGTTCATCACTTTCATAATAAGCTCAAAATCTTGAGGTGCATTTATGGGGAATATCCTGTCTTATTTAAAGTGGCGCGGGGATCTAAGTTTGAATGAGCGGCCTTTTAATGAAGTGGATAATTTAATATTGTCTGCATTATCCTACTTTGATCTGGAGGGAATTGTACCGGAATTAGGTCAATGTAAGTCTATAACGGTAAAGGAAGCTGCTGAATTATATTTCAATCAGCAGCATGAGAAAAATGCTGAACGTTTGAAGCGCCTGTCGATTATAGACCACGCGCTGCTTAAAGAAATGGCACAATCGGAGCGGTTCAAAAATGCAAGGCTATCCAATTTCATTGATATTATGGATGATGCGAGAATGATGCAGTTTTCTGCAGTGTTAATTGAACTGGAAGATGATACGAATTATATTGCATATCGCGGTACAGACAATTCTATCCTGGGATGGAGAGAGGACTTTACGATAAGCTTTCAAACAGTGTCCGCCCAGCAATCAGCGCTGGCTTATCTTGAATCCGTTATTGTCCCTGATGTGAAAAGGTATAGGGTAGGCGGGCATTCCAAAGGCGGAAATCTCGCGATGTACGCCTCAATGATGTGCGGAGAATCCGCTAGGGAGCAGATTCTTGAAATCTATAATAATGATGGTCCAGGCTTCTGCGAGGATCTTCCCTGGGCAGAAAATATGAAAAAAATACAAGACCGAACGCTTCAAATTATACCGGAGTTCAGTGTGATAGGAATGCTGTTTACGTCAACCGACACTCCTCGATGTATCATTGAAAGCTCGGCAACAGGATTAATGCAACATCATCCCATGACCTGGGAGGTGGAGGGCAGCGCCTTTGTACGAAAGGATGATTTGACTCCACGCTGCAAACTGATTAATGAGATGGTTGATAACTGGATCGAAAATGTTGGCTTTGAGCAAAGAAAGACGTTTACCAATGACTTGTTTGATGCCCTGGGAGCAGGCGGTGCAAGTTTAGTGGTAGATCTGACAAGCGGCGGTGTCGACGGTTTTGAAGCGATATTGCTGGCATTAGGCAGGTCAGATGTGAAGACGAAGGAAGCTATATCAACATTTTTCAAATCTGTGATTACAGGCTGCCGCAAAATTGATTATATTGCTCTGCTAAGAACAAGTTCAATGATAAAAGGGGCTTGTACCACGCTTCTTGGAATGTTTTTTATGCAGAAACCCGAATTTGCTTTTAGAATACTCGGATCCTTATTCTTTTTTTCTATTTTTTCATTCTCTGTGTACAAATATATCCGTCATCTTAAAAAAATTAAAAATCACATGCCTGTCTGGAAGCATACTTCTAAACTTTATTTTGCTCTATTGGGACTGTCATCAATGATTTTATTGAAGGGGGATGCCTTTTCTGTATCTACACATCTCCTGCTCAGCTTAGGGTTTGTATTCAATGCGTATCTGAACTTTAATCATTATCTGAAATCGGTGAACATAAAGAGGAAGAACTGGATACTGTTGCCTAACTCTATTTTGTCATTTCTGCTCGGAATTGTTTCGTGGGTGACAGCCAATAATCTTGAAGCTACGTATATCTTCTTTATGTCAGGTTATTTGATTCTTTCAGGCACTGCCGAAATGATTATTTCAATGATGGATAACGCTCAGAGCAGACTCCGATTGGAGCTAAAACAAACGTCGCGATGAATGCTTATTCTTCACGACCGCGGACAATACCAAATATATCGGACTTTTTAAAGTTGTTTTCATAGAATTTTAGGATGCTTACTAACGGAATAGAAGGAGGAGGCATCTTATGAAAAATGTGCGTGTATTTACGGATAGTATGACCACGCTTCCTGAAGAACTGAAAAAACGATTAGGTATCCGAGTTATTCCTGTTTATGTCGTCTTTGGCAATAACAATATTTACAAGCACAATGAAGATATTCTGACTGAAGATATTTACCGCCATGTCCTGGAAAGAGGTATGATGCCTGGCATTGCAGCTCCTTCGGTTAAAGATTTTTATGATCTTTTTAAATCCGTTATTGAGCAGCAAGAGAAGGTTTTGTTTATTAGTATGTCTGCTGAAATATCTAAATCCTACAAGAATGCAATGCAGGCGGCATTATTTTTTTCTAACGGAGATGTTACAGTAATGGATTCGTATGCCTTTTCAAGTGGAACGGGCTTGATGGTAGTCAAGGCTGCTGTCAGTGTCCCAAAAGCAGGATCAATGAAAGCTTTACTTCAGGTACTTAATAACAGCAGAAAGAACTTAAATGAAGAGCTTATTTTGGACAAGATAAAGCTTGCAAACACGGCAGGAGAAGTATATGGCTTAAATAATCGAATCATTAGTCCGCTAAAGCTAAAACGGCAGATGCAGATACGATTTAAATCCTTTAACCGTAGCCAAACGGATCAGGATATTTGTATTCTGAAAGATATGCAAGTTCATTCCAGTAGTGCTGCTGGTGAATTACAACGCGAAATGACTCTGGTCTCGCAAACGATGGCAGCTGATCATGGGGAATACACAAAGATAAAGCTAACAGAGCGCTATGGATTTAAGCAAGTCTATTTGTCTTCCTGTCTTGCCGGCTTACTCAGCCGTAGAGCTCCGAGAAGCGTAGGTTTCAGCTATTTCGTAAATCAGAAAAAACTGCCTGAGAGGGCATAACGGTATACTACGATATAAAGGGCTCAAACGGCATATAGTGCTGTTTAAGCCCTTTTTTGCCCGAAAGGGCAAGTAGCGGCTGCCCATTCGGACGATGTGCCAATATCTTTCAAGCTGTACGATAAGGACATGACAAATAAATGAAAAGTCTACGACCTTACTCAGAGAGAATATTGGAGGAGTGAACAAAATGGCAAAAATGTTATTCAGGTTAGGGCGCTTTGCAGGCACCAACAGTAAAAAGGTGATAGTGGCGTTTATTTTGCTTATGGCTATATTGGGCGGGCTGATCCTTAGTATGGGCACAGCGTTCAAAGAGGATGTATCCATCCCTGGTACGGAGTCAGAAAAAGCCATGAAAATTTTAGCGGAGAAATTCACAGGCGGTGAACAGGACGGGCAAGTTAAAATCGTGTTTAAGGCTCCCGAAAACGAAGCCTTAGACTCAGAAGATAATAAAACAGTCATTAGTGATTTGCTTTCAAAGATTCAAGGAGATGAAGCTGTAACCTCCGTTGCGTCTCCATACGAGCTTGCAAACATCAATCCGGATAAACAAATCGGGTATGCAGTGGTAACGTATAATTCTCCTGCAGACAGTGTTTCTCAAGAATCCAAGGATAAAGTGGAAGATAGTTTGGCGATAACACGAGATAAAGGCATTGAGACCGGACTTAGCGGGACTGTAAAGTTTGAACAGACGGAAGCGGGTGGAGGCCCGGGCGAGATTATGGGCGTCATATTAGCTTATGTTATTTTAGCCATTACCTTTGCTTCCTTGCTTGTTGCAGGAATGCCGATTCTTATGGCGCTGATTGGTGTCGGTATCGGGGTGTTGTTAATCCTGCTGGGAACTAACTTTTTCGATATCTCTTCGATCTCACTTACTTTAGCTGGAATGCTCGGAATTGCCGTCGGAATTGATTACTCATTGTTTATTTTCTCACGGTTCAAACAACAACTGAAAAAAGGATTTTCCGTTCAAGAATCGATTGCGATCGCAAACGGTACGGCCGGTAACGCGGTAATCTTTGCCGGATTAACAGTAATCATTGCGCTTCTGGGACTCATGGTTGTGGACATTCCCTTTATGACCACCATGGGAATTGCGACTGCTGTAGTCGTTTTGATGTCGATCATAGTAGCTGTAGTGGTTGTACCCGCCGTTCTGGGAATCATGGGACATCGTATTAGACCCGAGAAAAGCAACCGTTTTATAGCCATGCTGACACGGGCTAACAAGAAAAAAGAATCTGATACAAATGCCTGGAGCAGATTTGTAACGAAAAATCCATTGATTGTTGCTGTAGTCGGCATAGCTTTATTAGCGGTAATAGCTACTCCATTCTTTCATTTAAATCTTGGTCTTCCGGACGATGGAAATAAACAATATGAAACGTCTGAAAGACAAGGGTTCGATATGTTATCGGATGCTTATGGGGCAGGGTTCCATTCTACGTTGGTCGTTATTGCCGAACCTGTTAATCAGGAAGCGGCATCTGCAGATAACCTGAAAGCTTTATCGGAAACCATAAACGGATTGGATCATGTGCAAAGCGCCAGCCCTGCAATGCCGAACCAGACAAATGATATGTTTCTAATGAGTGTCACACCGGAGGACGGACCGAATGCACCGGAAACTAAAGATCTGGTAAACGAAATCAGGGATCTTTCAGACAGCGGAAATATGGAACTTCTGGTGACAGGAGCTACAGCCGTCAATATTGATATCTCTGATCAAATCATGAGTGCCATGCCAACCTTTGCTATTCTAATCGTGGCGTTTGCCTTTGTCCTGATGATGGTTGTCTTTAGATCCATTCTCGTGCCGTTAAAGGCTGTGCTCGGATTCGTGCTATCGATTGGAGCAACCTTAGGTTTTACCGTATTTATTGTCCAGGACGGCAACTTCCTTGATGTGTTCGGCTTCCCTGGTTCAAGTGCAATCTTATTTTTGTTGCCAGTCTTATGCATAGGTATTCTGTTTGGTCTTTCCATGGATTACGAAGTATTCCTTGTCAGCAGAATGCGTGAAGAATTTGCGCATACCGGTGATGCCAAGAAAGCCATTCATGCAGGGTTGAAGGAGAATGGGGCTGTCGTAACAGCGGCAGGATTAATCATGATATCGGTATTTTCCGGATTTATCTTCTCCCATGATCCAACCATCAAGCAAATGGGGCTGGCATTAGCCGTGGGTGTTTTATTTGATGCCTTTGTCGTTCGATTGGCTATTGTGCCTGCTGTAATGACATTGATGGGCAAGTCCGCTTGGTACTTCCCTAAATGGCTTGATAAAATCCTGCCTAACTTCGATATTGAAGGGGAGACCATCATGAAAGAGTACTCCAAGAAGGGGGAGGAAACGGAGGCTCTTGGTTCATCCGGGTTATACCGCAACGTATTGTAGAGGAACTGGTAATATGAACGAGTTAAGGAAATTAAAAAACAAGCCTATTTTGTTATTCAGCTTTATCCTGCTCCTCAAGAGTGCAGTAGCCTGGTATGTCGTGTTTGATGATGGTCTCAATTGGAGTATGGTTCTTACAGAGGTTCCTATTTTTATTATCGTCTTCAGTCTAATTGAGTGGTTTGCGGGAAAACGTAAGGTGCTTTACTATATGATAGCTAATCTCTCGATCACACTGATCTATTTTGCCGTCCTGATGTACTACAAATATTATGGTGTCATTGCTACCTATCATGCCCTGAGACAGGTGAAGAAGGTGGCAAATGTGGGCGAAAGCACCTATTCACTGATTGCACCTTATTATTTGTTTGTATTTGTGGACCTTGTGTTCTTTCTGCTCCTTGTCATTCGTCCAAAGTATATTAAGGGTTGGATGTCGAACACATCGGTCCGCATGAACCGTAAGGTCTTAATAACTTTGACAGCAATCTCTCTCGGAATCTGCACCTTCAATATCTGGCCTCACCATGCCAGTATGAATGAGCACAAAAAGGCAGAAAGTATGGGCATTCTCGGCTATGAGCTGTACACGGTTATTGCAGATACAACTGAGAAGGAAGTGTTAATCGACTCTGATGAAATAAAACAACAGGCTGTGAACAAGATAAAGGGCGTAGAAATCCTGGATAATCCGAAATATTGGGGAATGAACAAGGAGGATAATCTTATTGTTGTTCAAATGGAATCGTTTCAGAATTTTCTGATCGGATTGACCATTAACGGCCAGGAGGTAACGCCCAATCTGAACAAACTGGTAAAGGAGAATACCTACTTTAACAACTTTTATACAAACGCCGGGCAAGGTACGACCTCTGACGCCGAGTTCGTTGTCAACACATCCTTTTATGCGCCTGAGAACAAACCGGCAACTTCTTCTGATTATATGAATAAGAGGTTGCCCAGTCTGCCGCGTCTGTTGGGTGACAACGGCTACTTCACCGCAACTTTTCATACGAACAGTGTGGAATTCTGGAATCGGAGCGCTTTGTATGAAGCGCTCGGCTTCACACACTATTATGACCAATCTTTTTATGGTGACGAGGATCATATTGCCTTCGGAGCCTCTGACGAGGTTTTGTTCGCTAAGACAGCAGAGGAGCTGTACAGGCTTGATGCCGAGGAGCAGCCATTCTATGCGATGGTCATTTCCATGAGCGCCCATCATCCTTTTCATATCCCGGAGGAAAAATATAAGATGGAGCTCCCCCGAAACTATGAAGATACCCTGCTCGGGGACTATGTCAGAGCGCAAAATTATGCGGACTATGCTCTGGGTTTATTTTTAGAAGACTTACAGTCCAGTAGACTGTGGGAGGATAGTCTGATCGTATTCTATGGGGATCATCAGGGAATTCCGATGTATACGCTCAGTATAGAAGAGAAGCAGCAGCTAAGTGCATTGATCGGGCATGAATACGGGTATACCGATATGTTCAATATTCCTTTCATTGTGCATTCCCCTGGAGGGGAGCTGCCTCCGCTCATGAGCGGCACCGGAGGGCAGGTAGATATTCTTCCTACAGTGGCCAATCTGTTGGGTGTATCTGCAGAGAGTCAGCTTCATTTCGGACAGGATTTGTTTAACCAGGACAGCAATGTGCTCCCGATCAGACATTTCTTACCGACAGGCTCGTTCGTTAATGATCAGAGTATTTATATCACTGGCAATGGTTATGCGGATGGAGACAATTACAGCTTAGAGGATAATGAAAGTAGACCGGGCGGGTCAACAGTGAAGCAGTTTGAGGCAGCACAGCGCTTGCTGGAAATGTCGAACAGCTACCTTCTGCAATTACCGGATGAAGTCAATTAAACGAATATGTAATTGGAAAAGTCCTGCAGTGCAGGGCTTTTCATTTTGTCCAAGGGCTGCCCGAAAGGGCAGACAGCAGCCGCCCTTTCGGACGATGTTGACCAGCTATCATTATTGTAAGATGAAAATATAACAAAGATACACATAACATTTGTTGAGATAAATCAATCAAAGGGTGAAGGGAGCTTCGATAATATATGAGACTAAAAATGATTATAAACCCTGTATCGGGACATGTTAAGGCGCGGAGTGTCGTTGCGGAAGTAACTAACCGTTTGAAAAGAGAGCATGCGTTAGGCCTGGAAGATATTTTCTATACCTCCCTGACGAGTAAGCCGCTTGAAAAAGCATTTTTCGATCATTGCGATGTTATTGTAGTAGCAGGTGGTGACGGAACACTTCATTACGCTGTTAACGCTATTAAGCGCCTCGGGATCGACAAACCCATTGCCTATCTCCCTACAGGGACGGTAAATGATTTTGGACACTGCTTGAGTTTGCCGTACACAGCGGAGGCATTCTGCGGGATGCTGGAAAAGATGCATACCAAAAAAATTGATCTTGGCTTAGCCGGAGGTGAGTATTTTCATTATGTTCTGGCAGGAGGGGCAATAAATACAATAAGCTACACTACAAATCAATACTTGAAAAATATGTTCGGTGAGAAAGCATACTATCTATCGGCTGTTCCTAAGCTTGCCAAGATATTTCAAGGTACTCATATTAAGATCGAGAGCGGTGAACTGAGTAACGAGCAAGAAGCACTGCTGTACCTGATAACTAATTCTTCTGTGGTAGGCGGACGGGAAGGAATCGTTCCGGATGCAAAAATGGATGACGGATATCTTCATGTGCTCGTTATAAAGAAAAGTTCGTTTTTAAACACGATGCAACTTCTATTGGATATAAAAAGGGGTACGCATATTGAACACCCGGATGTTCTGTATTTCAAAACTAAAAAGGTAAGCATAACTCAATTTGATGCAAATGCAGCCCATATCGGTATTGACGGTGAGATGCGTAAAAGCTCAATGGAGAATATCGAGATTGTTCCGCAGGGACTTACGATTGTCGTTCCATCAAAAAAGATCGCTTAAGAATATAAAAGGAGGGGATTAGATATGCAGAGTTTATTACATTACTTTGGAATTCTTTCAGCGGCAACTGTGGAAAAGGATAAAGACGAAGCCAGTGTGACAGCAGAGTCGAGCGAGCTCGAATGGAATGCAGAGACATTTTTTGATATTGGTTTTTTATTATCCATGATAAACCTGAACATTTCGGTCACCCAACGTAACTCAAAAACGGATTACTTTTATATCATTTGATAAACCCGCCTCACGGAATAGCTGCACTGTCTAGAAACAAGGCTATTTCCTATGGGAGTAGCCTGTTTTTTTATCCTAGAGCATCGTTTTTTCATCCCCGCCCCTGCTCACCTTATGTAAGTATCCTTTCCCAAAACCAAAGATACATATCGCCAATACCGGCTTAGTGATGTATTATCGTTCTGTCAGAATAGATATCGTATTCTCAGCACAGAGAGGAAGATCACCATGCTCCGTACATTCCGTATCCGGCACAATCCTTTTTTAACCTGGAAGTCCATCCGTGTGAAAATGCTGGCCGGCTTATTTCTGATTGTCACTCCGCTCATTGCATTTCTGATCTATTCCAATGTGTATGCTATTCATACGGTAAGAACCCAGGTCGCGGAATCGAGCAAGGATCTTCTGTCACTGTACAGAAGCCAGGTTGATGCCCGGCTGCAGGAAGCCGACAACTATCTCAACGGCCTGATGCTTGAGCCGGAGCTGTCGGATTTTGATTTTTACACCGCGCCGGATGAACGTCTCTTTGTAAAACAGCGAATTAACAACAATCTTTCAAATTCTATTCTGCGTTACTCTGTGCTGGACGGATTATTTGTGTACCTGGCTTCGGATGATGCTTTTTTGTACTCCTTTCAGACCAGATCCACCTATATCGACAGAACGTACATGAAGGATTATATTGTCAATGATGTTAGCAAAAGCGAAAGCCTGCAGCGCCAGCATATGAAGAGCTGGTATGTTCAGCGCAGCGGGGACCAGACGTACCTGATGCGCTTTTTTGTAATGCCGAATCAATCGGTTGTAGGCGCATGGATCAATATGAATGCCTTTAAAACCCCGCTGGAGCTTCTGGGGATCGGCGATAAAGGAGCAGCTCTGCTCGTGGACGACCGGGGAAATGCGCTGGTTAACCAAAGCTTTATCCGTGATACAGGTGCCGAGATCAAGCTGAACGAGAGGTCCTATTATTTGACGGGGGCTAAGGAGCGTTATCTGACGGTTGGGGAACGTTCCCACGAAGGAGATTTCAGCCTGTATGCGTTTATACCGGAGGAAAAAATATTGCAGCAGCTGCCGACGTTGCGGGCAATCTCGTTTATCCTGCCCTTTGCCTCCATACTCATTCTGCTGCTAGGGTTGATGCTGCTTCGCAAAACACTGCTTCTTCCGCTGAACCGCCTGTTAAAAGCAATGAACCGGATTCAGCAGGGCAACCTGGATACCCAGATTAAGCAATTTCCTACTTCCATTGAGTTCAGGGCGGTTAACGATACGTTCAACAATATGATGGAGCAGATCAAGAACCTGCGCATTAACGTCTACGAAGAGCAGCTGAACAAGCAGAAGGCAGAGCTCCAGCATTTGCAGCTGCAGATCAAGCCCCATTTTTATATCAACACCTTAAACCTGCTGCATACCCTGGCCCGGACCAGGGAAGTGAAGCTGCTGGAGGAGCTGTCGCTGTATCTGATCCGTTATTTCCGTTATATGTTTCAGAGTAATCTAAGCTTTGTCACGCTCAGGGACGAGCTGCAGCATGTGAGAAATTATTTGCGCATTCAGGAGCTGCGGTTTCCCGGTCAGCTGATTCCCGAGATCAAGGCTCCCGAATTTCTGCTGAATACGCCAGTGCCTCCGCTGGTCATTCAGACCTTTGTGGAGAACGCAGTCAAGCATGCCATTACCCTGGATGATCCGGTGTATCTGTATATCGAGCTTGAGATGAGTGAACAGCCGCAGGCGGGAATCCAGATCCAGATCCGGGATACCGGGCCGGGCTTTCAGGATGAGATCATCCGCAAGATTAATCAGGAGGAGCGTATCGTTGATGAAGATGGCGAGCATATCGGCATACGGAACCTGAAACAGAGGCTCCGGCTTCTCTATCACGGGCTGGGAGAAGTCACCCTCTGCAATGCTGTTCCGCACGGGGCAAGCGTTGGAATTACACTTCCGTTTGCTCCTGACAACCATACAAACCATAGCCCTGGAGGTACTGCACCATGTTAACCATGCTGATTGTAGATGATGAAAAGCTGTTTGCGGATTCGCTGACGAGTGAAATAGAATGGGCCTCCCTTGGGATAGGTCCCGTCTATACGGCTTATAATTCCCGCCAGGCCAAAGAAATCTATGAGAGCGCTCAGGTGGATTTCATGCTATGCGATATTGAGATGCCGCAAGGAAGCGGACTCGAGCTGCTGGCCTGGGTAAGAGAGCATTATCCGCGCACCGAATCTGTGTTCATGACCTGCCATGCTGATTTCCGGTATGCGCAGCGGGCGGTGCAGCTTGGGAGCTTTGATTATTTATTGAAACCGGTTGCTGAGGAAGAGCTGCGTGATGTCGCCCGCAGGGCAGCGGAAAAAATCAATAAAGACAAGGAGACCAAGCAGTACAGCCGGTTCGGGGAGTTCTGGGCCAAACACCAGCCGCTTCTGGCGGAGCGCTTCTGGCTGGACATCCTTAACCATACGATTCCGTCCAATCCGGAGCTGATCCGCAGGGAAGCAGAAGTACGCAACATTCCGTATGATACGGACATGAGGCTGCTGCCTGCCCTTATATCCATCCAACGCTACAACAAATCCTTTACACCCCGGGACGAAAAAATCATCGAATATGCCCTGATTAACTCCGGCGCCGAGCTGCTGGGCATTCAGGGCAGCGGCCTGCTGTTCGGCTTGCCGGAGCGCAAGCTGCTGGCACTGATTCCTGTGGAGCGGAATGCACTTGAGATCCAGGAGACGCTGCAGGCACGCGGGCGTGCTTTTATAGATACAGCAAGCACCTATTTCTATTGCGACATATCTGTCTACATCGGCAATGAGGTTCTTGGCCACGAGCTGACGGATATGGTAGGCCGGCTGGCGGAATGGGACCTGAACAATGTAGCCCACGGTAATAGAGTGCTGCTGTGGCGGAATAAACCCTATGGCCAGCAGAATATAGTTCTGCCGGATATGAGTACCTGGTCTGTGCTGCTGAAGGAGGGACACGGGGACAGGGTGCTGGAAGAGGCGGAGAAGTTCCTTCATGGCCTAAGCGGTGCAGAGACCATAGATGCAGACAGCTTATACCGGTTTCACCATAACTTTCTGCAGATGGTCTATTATGTCCTGAAGCTAAGCGGCATTGAGGCCCAGCTCCTGTTCAACGATGAAACCTCCTCCGCGCTGTTCCAGCGGGCTGTCCGCTCCCTGACGGATATGAAGGAGTGGATGAAGCATACCCTCTCCAAGGCGACAGGTTATGTAGGAACGGTTCAGCAATCACAGCCGATTATGAAGGATGCGGAGCAGTTCATCCTGCAGGAGCTGGAATCGGAGGATTTGACCCGCGAGGCTGTAGCCAGCCATGTCTTCCTGAACCCGGATTACCTGGACAGGCTCTTTAAGAAGGAATCCGGCCAGTCCGTCACGGAGTTTATTGTATCCAGAAGGATGCTGCTGGCCCGCGATTTGCTGACGGCAACCCATCAGTCTGTCAGCTCCATTGCCTCCCGCGCAGGTTACACCAACCTGGCCCATTTCTCCCGGAGATTCAAGCAGGTGGTTGGGATGAGCCCCAAGGACTACCGGAACAAGCATAAGCAGTAGAGGCATACAGGTCGAAATTATGCAAATCTGAGGTCGAAAACAGAGTAGTGAGGAAATGTGGCCCGCTGTAACATTATAAACAGATTCGATGCAAATTCGATTCCAACTCACACACGGTACAGGGGGATGAAGAATGAAAAAAAAGCTTGGCTGGTTGAGTCTCATACTGGTATTTATGCTTGCAGTAACCGCTTGTTCAGGAAATGCCGGGGGTAACAATACAGGCGGAGGGAACAAAGAAGCAGGCAGTGCCGATCCGTCCGGGAGTAAAGAAGAGCCTTATGAAGTGGTGTACGCTTATCCGGCGTTCTCCAATGTCCCGGCAGACATACAGGAGGTACAGGAGGCCATCAACAAGATTTCGGTGGACAAAATCAATGTAAAGGTCAAGCTTCTGCCGATAAGTAACAGCGCTTTCACCAACCAGATCAACCTGATGCTATCAAGCGGGGAAAAGCTCGATATGTTCGCCATGCTCAGCACCTACAGCAATCAGGTAGCCAAAGGAGCCTTGTACCCGATTGGCAATATCATGGAAGCCAATGCGCAAGGGACAATCGATGCCCTTGGGGTCGATTACTATAACGCCACCAAGGTTGGCGGCGTCAGCTATGGTGTACCGAGTCTCCGCGATTTAGCGCAGGATTTCGGTATCGTAGTCCGCAAGGATATTGTGGACAAATATAACATCAACCTTGATGATGTGAAAACCTTTGATGATTTCGAGTTAATCTTTAAGGCAGTAAAAGAAAATGAGCCGGGAATGGCCGGTGCTACCAACCTGACGAACGGTTCGATTCTCAGTACTTACGGAATCCAGGATCCGCTCGGGAACAACCTGGGTGTCCTGCTGAATCATGGGCTTGATGATCTGAAGGTCGTGAACCTGTTCGCTTCTGAGGAGTATAAACAGATTGTAACCAAGATCCGCGAGTGGTATCTGGCAGGCTACCTGGTCAAGGATGCTGCAACCAGCCCGGAATTAAACAATGTGATGGTGAAATCCGGCAAGGCAGCCAGCTGGTTATCCGCGATGAAGCCGGGCTTTGAAACGCAGGAAAGCCGCAATGTCGGGGTGGAAATGACTGCTGCACGTACGCAGAAGCCAGTGGCCATGACCGATACGGTGACTAACGTAGCTATCGGTGTTGCAGCCACTTCAGAGCAGCCGGAAAAAGCATTGCAGTTTCTGAACCTGATGTACACCGACAAGGACATTGTAAACCTGATCGACTGGGGCATTGAAGGCAAGCATTATGTAAAAGTTCAAGGTGCGGATAATGTGATCAAATACCCGGATGGGGTCACAGGTGACAATGTCGGATACAAGAGTGACGGCTGGATGCACGGCAACCAGTTCCTCTCCTATGTCTTCGAGGGCGATGATCCTGAAGTGTATGTGAAGATGAACGAGTTCAACCAGTCTGCGGCCAAATCCAAAGCCCTCGGCTTTACCTTTAACGGCGATTCTGTAAAGGCTGAAATTGCCGCCTGCAATGCGGTGCTTGACCAATACCGCCGGGCTATCGAGAGCGGCGTGCTTGAGCTGGACAAAGCGCTTCCCGAATTCCTGAAGAAGCTCGATGATGCCGGTATTAATACCATCATCACCGAAAAGCAGAAGCAGCTGGATGAATGGGCTGCCGGCAACGCGTCCAAATAGGAAGGCTTACGATCCAATCAGCAGAAGGCTGGTTGGATCGTATTTTTAAAATGCTATTTTGCCAAAGGAAAGGAAGTGCAGTCCAAATGAAGCAGCTGAGCTTAAAGCAAGGCAGCAAGAAGCTTAAGTATGCCCCCTTATACTTGCTGATGATTCCGGGAATCGTCTATCTGCTGATCAACAATTATCTGCCGATGCTGGGGATATTCATTGCTTTTAAAAATATCAATTTCACCAAAGGTATATTCGGGAGCGAATGGATCGGCTTTCAGAATTTCAAATATTTGTTCCAGACAAGTGACGCTTATATCATCACGCGAAATACGATCTTATATAATGCGGTGTTCATCGTGCTGGGAACGCTATTTGCGATCGCCTTTGCCATTCTGCTCAATGAGATCAAGAAGAAGGTGCTGTCCCGGTTCTATCAGAGTGTTATTGTCCTGCCCCATCTGATTTCATTCGTGGTTGTCGGTTATCTGGCCTATGCCGGATTGAGCCTGGAGACAGGTTTTATGAACAAAACCGTCCTGCCGCTCCTGGGGATTGAGCCGATTTCGTGGTACACCGAGCCGAAGTACTGGCCGTTTATCCTGACGATTATTCATCTATGGAAATCTATCGGCTTCAGCTGCATAATCTTTCTGGCTTCAATTATTAGTATTGATACGGAATACTATGAAGCTGCAACGCTGGACGGAGCCTCCAAGTGGGCGCAGATCCGCTCCATAACGATTCCGCTGATTACGCCGGTTATTGTCATGCTGACACTGCTGGGTATCGGCCGGATCTTTTACTCCGATTTCGGGCTGTTCTATCAGGTACCAATGAATGCAGGATTTATTTCGGATACGACGAGCGTAATTGATACTTATGTCTATAAGGGACTGATGGTATCAGGGGATATGGGGATGGCATCGGCGGCCGGTGTCTATCAGTCCATCGTCGGCTTCATCCTGGTGCTCGGGGCGAATCTGCTTGTCCGCAGGTTCAGCAAAGATAATGCGTTATTCTAAACAGATTCGGGGTGAGCGGATTATGATTAATGAGAGTAAAGCAATGAAATGGATATCTAATATGGTCTTGGGGCTATTTGCCGCGGCGTGCCTTGTTCCCTTTGCTCTGCTGATAATTGCGTCGTTCAGCAGTGAAGAAAGTATCGTCCGGCAGGGCTATACGTTCTTCCCGGAGGCGTTCAGCCTGAAGGCCTATGAGTACCTCTGGCAGCATCAGCTGGAGCTGGGCCGGGCATATGGCATTACAATTCTTATAACAACGGTAGGAACTGCAGTAAGTCTGGCTATCACCTCGATGCTGGCTTATCCGTTGTCCCGCCGGGATATGCCGCTGAACAGGTTCTGGACCTTCATCGTCTTTTTCACCATGCTCTTTAACGGCGGTCTGGTGCCGACTTATCTGGTGTATACACAGCTTTTTGATATCAAAAATACACTCTTCGGCCTGCTCCTGCCAGGCCTGCTGATGAACGGCTTTAATATCCTGCTGGTCCGGACGTTCTTCCTGACCTCAATTCCGCCTGCACTGATTGATGCGGCAAGTATAGACGGGGCGGGGGAGATCAAAATTTTCTACCGGATCATCCTTCCGTTATCCATGCCTATTATGGCAACGATCGGACTGTTTCAGGCTATCGCTTACTGGAATGACTGGTTTAACGGCCTGATCTATATTACCGACACCCGAATGTTCGGGATACAGACGATTCTCACCAAGATGGTGATGGACATCCAGTTCCTGACAAGCAACAGCAATGCTGCTGGCGTGAACGCCGGAGCAGCGATAGCGGAGCTCCCAAGCACTTCCGTCCGGATGGCCATTGCGGCTATCGGGGTCCTGCCGATCCTGATCGCGTATCCGTTTTTCCAGAAATATTTTGTAAAAGGCATCACCATTGGCGCTGTCAAATAAAAAGAGAGAAGGAGCATGGAGATGAAATTCAGCAATCCGATTGTCAGCGGAGCCTATCCGGACCCGAGCATCTGCCGGGTGGATGACGACTATTACCTGGTTAACAGCTCGTTTGGTTATTTCCCCGGGCTGCCTATTTTCCACAGCAAGGATCTGATTAACTGGCGGCAGATCGGCCACGGCTTAACAAGGGAGAGCCAGGTGCCCTTGCTCAGCAGCGAGGGGGCAGATGGAGGCCCGTTGTTCAGCTATATGGGCATTTATGCGCCGACAATCCGTTTTCATAACGGACAGTTCTACATTGTGACCACCAATACGGTTGGCGGGCGGAACTTTATCATCCAGGCGGAAAAGCCGGAGGGCCCCTGGTCTGAGCCGCTTTATCTGGACCAATGGGGAGGAATTGATCCTTCACTATTATTTGATGAAGACGGAAAAGTATATATTACAGGAACAGGCAGCTACAAGGATGCTGTTCCGGGGGTTTATCAGGCGGAAATGGATCTCTCTACTGGTGACATTCTGACAGAACGGCAGCTGATCTGGGAAGGGACCGGCGGCAGCTTTCCGGAAGGGCCGCATTTGTACCGGATAAATGACCTCTATTATTTGCTTATAGCGGAAGGCGGCACGGAGTACGGCCATATGGTGACGGTTGCCAGAAGCCGCCAGCCTTACGGGCCTTTTGAGACCTGCCCATACAATCCCGTTTTGACTCACAGAAGTATCAGCCATCCGGTCCAGGCTACCGGACATGCTGATTTCGTTCAGGCCCATGACGGCACATGGTGGACCGTACTACTCGGCATCAGGCCGGTCGGGTATCCCTTTCACCACCATCTGGGCAGGGAAACGTATCTTGCACCTGTAACCTGGACCAAGGACGGCTGGCCGCTGATTGGTGAAAACGGACGAATCGGATTGGAGATGGAAGGTCCAGGGTTTTTTGGAGGCTATGACGCGGGGGTATCCCGCTTTGGCAGGGACGGCTTCGATGGCGGGGCACTGGGCCTGCAGTGGAACTTTTTTAAGAATCCGCCTGAACAGAGCTACTCGCTTTCTGACCGGAAAAGCTGTCTTACGCTATATGGAACAGAATATACGCTGGACGACTCACAGCAGCTGGCCTTTGTCGGCCGCAGGCAGCAGGATTTCGATTGCGCGGTCTCAGCTCTGCTGCTGTTTGATCCGGTTAATGACGGTGAAGAAGCCGGATTGACCGTCTATATGAACGAAAGAGCCCATTACGAGATCGGGCTGAGAAAAGCTAACGGCCTCAGGACGCTGTTTCTGCGCCGGCGTATCGGTTCCCTGTGGAAGGTGGAGAGGGAGACGGAGCTGGAGGCAAGCGAGGTGATACTGAGCATCCTGGCAGATTCCCTGCAGTATGTCTTCAGCTATTCTTTAGCCGGACAAGAGGCGGTGAGGATCGGCAGCGGGGAATGCTCCTATGTGGCCACCGAGGTAGCCGGGGGGTTCACCGGGGTATACCTCGGGATGTATGCAACTGGAAACGGCAAGATCAGCCAGTCGCCTGCGCATTTTGACTATTTCGATTATATTCAGAAAGAAATGATATAGCCTAAAACGAAACAACTCATCTGTCTGATGAGTTGTTTTTGTTTTAATAATTGACTGAAGCCATACCGGAATCAAAATACAAAAGAAAATTCAGTTGTGAAGAGTTTGTCAAATGGCATTCTAACGAACCTTAGTTCCGTGTAGGTGAAGAAGATTAAACTGTTTGAAATGGAGGAATTGCAGCAGATATTTAAGAATTTGTAGGTTGGGTATTTTAATCATAAAAACCAGATCGGCTGGAGATTTACCAGCGCAACCTTGATGCCGCTCGTTGTCGGGTATGGCGTCACCAAAAACCAGGAATATCTTGACCGGATCGGCTGCCAGGGGATTATCGATAACAAGGACTGAAAGGAAGAGTATCAGTAGCGGTTGTTAAAACTTGTATTATAAATAGTATTGAAACTCAAACTTAACTCTTCCCAATCCAGTAATTTTATTTGCTTTGGAAAATTTGTAGTTTGACTACAAACGGACAGCGCATATTCGGCATTAAAATGGTATTGCATAAAATTCCAGATTGAAGGATTTTTTTGGGGCGGGTGTAAAATATATGTATCTTGAATGGAGATGTCAATAGTAAAAGAATCTAAAGGGACGGATAACCCTGTACCAATTGCTTTCAAATAACTCTCTTTCAATGTCCATAATTGGTAAAATAGCTTAATCTGCTCATCTTTGTTGCATTTCGCCTGGATCATATTAATTTCAGAAGTAGAAAAAAACCGCTCTGCAACTTCTAGATTAATAGGAGCTAATTTTTCAATATCAATTCCGACCGGGAGATTATCAAAGGCTGCAACCACCCAATCTCCTGAATGAGAAATATTATAATGATAATCAGGGTAATTAGTGAATCCAGGTTTTCCATAGCTGTTTATTTCTCTTAATATGCTTTTGGGGGGGAGATTCCAACTATTAAAACAAAATATTTGCAGCAGCATTTCTCCACAAAGAGACCTTAGCTTATCTTCGTGACAATGGAATTTATGGATTTTCTGCTGGATATCCGGACTACATTTTTTTAGAAACTCTTCAATATTAATCTTTGTTTCCTGTTCTTTATTAAATTTCAAACATGCTGCTAATATTTCCATATGATTACCTTTCATTTTTTATATTTACTTATTGTATTTTAATATTCTTCATAAAAGCCCATTATCCTTTGAAATCGACATTAATATGGCAATGAAATGTTTAAAGATAGGCAAGATGTGTAGCCAATGAGAACGGTTGATTTTCGGCATTTGTTTGGTAAAATAAGGATAAATAACATGCATTCCTGTTTTAAGCTATGTGAATAAGGGAACGTTATACGAATTCCTTAAGTGCAGATATAAAGGATAAGAACGGAGGAGATGTGTTATAGAATCACTCATTACAACAGGAGAATTGGTAAAA
Source organism: Paenibacillus sp. fava2 (assembly GCF_058313675.1). Classification (NCBI taxonomy): domain Bacteria; kingdom Bacillati; phylum Bacillota; class Bacilli; order Caryophanales; family Paenibacillaceae; genus Paenibacillus; species Paenibacillus sp. fava2. Next base: position 2,846,707 of record NZ_CM177755.1, read on the forward strand.
ATCATTGAACAATCGGAAATAGATTATATGCAAGAACGGATGATTGCAATTCAGAACAGGGCGGGAAATCCAGAAGGAATCGAAATTAAACGATTTGGAAATGAGCTTTGCTTATACAGTAAGACAATGCCCTGGGGATCTTTTAATACCGTTAAGGGCATTACAGATGCAGAACTGGAATTCTTGGATTCAATCATCAATTTCTACAGAGCAAGAGAACGAAAGATACAATTCGAAATTGTCCCGTCGTCTGTAAACGCTAACTTTCTAAAATGTTTGTCTGATCATGGCTTCTATGCATCCGGATTTCATACATCAACCTATATGGAGCCTAAGTTATTTAACGAGCAACACCCGGACTCTATTCACATTAAAGAACTGAATGAAGATCAATTCGAAATGTATGCCATGATTCATTGCAGGGGCACCGGACTGCCTGATAATGGTATCGCAGCTGTCGCAGCAAATAATAAAGTTCTGTTTCACCGTCCAGGATGGAAGTTCTTTATTGCTTATGTTCATAATGAGCCGGCAGCTGCAGCTGTGATGAGTATAAATGATGGCATAGCATCACTTACATTCGCTGCAACGTTACCGCCTTTTAGGGGGAATGGATTGCACCAATTACTGTTAAAAAGAAGAATTGAGGAAGCGAAACATAGTAAATGCAGACTTGTAGTAGGGCAATGCAGTTACTTATCCCAGAGCCATAGAAACATGGAACGAATCGGAATGAAGATCGGATATATTAGGACTACATGGACTGAAAGGTGAGGTTCTGAGAGCCTCATGGTTTTATGATTGTCCAAAAACAGTTTTGGGAGGTATGGTTGTGGGATTCAAATCAACTATTTTAGTAGTTGAAGATGTGGTTGAATCAAGAAAGGTGTATGAAGAATTGCTTGGATGCAAAGTGAATTCAGATTTTGGCATATACAATGTTGGCTTTGAGGGTGGTCTTGCACTTTATAAAAAATCGCTTTTTGCAGAATTGATTAATAGTAATGATATTGTATCAAAAGCACAGAATGTAGCTGTATACTTTGAATTCGATGATATCAATTCGTTAAGAGATAAGATAATCGCCGGTGGGTTCGAGCTTGTACATGATATTAGGGAACAGCCGTGGGGACAGATGGTTGTACGTTTCTATGATTATGATAACCATATCATTGAGATCGCGGAGGATATGGATACGGTTCTAGTTAACATGTATAAGTCAGGAATGTCGGAATCAGCGATTGCCAATAAAACGGGTTACCCTGAAGATCATGTGAAGAATATAGTAACAAACGGCACTATTGGAGAGGAGAACTAAATGAAAACACATCTTAATCATGTAAGAGTGAATGTATCCAATATAAGCAGGGCATTGAAATGGTATGAAGAGATTCTGGGATTTGAGAATGATGGCGGCTGGCCTCTTGAAAATCCTACATATTATGATTTTAAATCAGAAGAAGGTGCCAAGTTTGCAATACTGGAAGTAAAAGAGAAGAAGTCATATGGCAGAATTAATTTTGAGGTTGATAATGTTGATGAACTTTGGGGAACGTTAAAGGACAAGGTTGAGATTGTTGAATCATTGTTTGATACCCCATGGGGAACACGTAAATTTACCATTAGAGATTTGGATGGAAACGAATTGGGGTTTGGAGGGAAAGTCAGTCATATTGAAGTACAAAAGAGTTAGGAAAGCCTGAAATCAAGGGCCAAATAATCGTAAGTCTCGAGTACAGAACAAGCGATCTCCCAGCAGGCCGTCCGTAAGGGCCTGCCAATGGGGGCCCTTTAACACATTCTATATAAATTTTTGTTCAAGCCACGCTCCAAAATTCAAAGTATACTTTATCGGCCCTGACAATATCACTCTAAAATAATCTGGAGAGAGCAGTTCATAATGAAACCTCCGGTTCCCGCCTGAATACACTTGATTGTATTGCTCAATGATCTGGTCTCTGATGGTTTCGAGTTCTTCTTGGCTCTTTATAGGGATATTTAGTGCTAACAAGGATTGTTGGAATGTTTCCGGGGTATTGAAAGGTTCGATGAATTCAGTTATTGGATTATTAAGACTTGCCTCTCCAGTCAACTTTCGAATATCTTCTAAGGTAAACCGCCATTGACCGCCGATTTTAGTACCTGTTAGTTCACCAGATTTTAAATAATTACTTATTGTTCTAGTGGTCACTTGTAATTCTTTTGCAAGTTCCTCGACTGTCCAATAGTTCTTCATGTTTGTTCTCCGTCTCTATTGAAATCAATTTGGTGTCGACAGTCAGGCATATGAAAATTATGATTTACACACCAAAAATCCCGACCAGGAGTTATCCTGCATCGGGATTTTAATAAATATAAGCAGCCTTACCCTATCTCAGGCACTGCCGAATAGATCCGTACAGTAAGCCCGTCTGTATATCCTTCCAGCACTGCCGTTAAATCCTCCTGATTCAGAAAAGCCAATGCCTTGCCGTCAGTTTTAATAGCGGGCTTCCATTCGCCGTTCACGTTCTGGTTGATAATATGTATCCGGCACTCCTCACCCGTATAATCCGTTCCTTCCAGAGTGTAGTCGGCCCTCATGCTCACTAATTGATCATCGGCATATTCCTGCACATCCTCAGCCCCTGGTAAAATAGCACCTTTGAAATAGGGGCTGTCACTGTTTCCCGTAAAAAGAACCGCAATCTGCTTGTGCGAACCTTCCTCCTTGCGGCCCTCCGAGCCTGTAATCTGGACCCTGATGGTTAAAATCTCTTTTTTACCGAGCAAAAACTGCTGTATCGATACCAAGGCACTGGCACTCTGTGTTTCGGTAAAGGAATGCCCTGCCTCCTGGATCAGCTGCAGGTGACATTGCTCCGGCGCATAGGCTTCCTGGGCTTTAACAGCGTAAGTATAAGGTACAACCTGATCAGCCGTTCCGTGCATCAGCAAGACTGGGCCTTTGTAGGAGATGATTGCTTCAAACGGGTCCATCTCCACTACAGCGTCATGGAACCTTTTACTGATCTGTATATGTCCGCAGTCGATTACTTCAGGGACATCATTGACATCATAGGAGGCGCCGGCCAGAGCACCCTGGCGGGCATGATCCGGTATACAGAGCGCAGGGTAAATGAGTATTAGCGCTTCGATCTCATCCGGGCGCTTGGCTGCGGCCAGTGCTGAGACGAACCCGCCCTGGCTGAAGCCCATAAGCGTTATTTTATCAGCATCAACAGCATCCAGACCTTTAACATAATCCATAACGGCCATCAGATCCTCGCATTCGGTCAGCACGGTCATCTCTGTGGTTGCTCCGTCACTTGTACCTAGTCCGGGAGCACTGCCGCCGCAAAAATCAAAACAAAACGCCGCATAGCCCCAAGAAGCCAAGGTCTGGCAGTATGTATAGAGATCCTTAGAATTGCCGCCGAATCCATGGCTGACAATAATGGCCGGAAGGTGATCCCCTGCCGGTATAAATGCTCTTCCGCGAATCGTTAACCCGTCCCGGGTACAGCTGAACTCATGCTCTGTAATGTTTGTGTGCATCTCAAAATTACCCTCCTTATGTAGGTATACGCTTTCATTATACCTGAATCAGGGCCTGAATTCTTGCTAAAGAAAGATATGTGGTGCAGCATTTTAGTGATAAGGATAATATTGTTAATTGAATGGTTCGCTTAAAATTGCACAAGGGAGGGGGATGTTATGAGTCTGATTGTAAGTATAATTGCAAAGAGAGATGTAGAGGTTGATACGGAGGATTTAGAAGCGCAGGTACCTGAACCGCATAATGATTTGTTTGGTGTTGAATCCTGTAGAAGAACTTTATGGGGAAGTGACGTAATTAAAGAGCTTGGGTGTGAATTAATATCTTCGTTAAAAGAAACAAACGTTTATGTATTTGATAAAGACATAGAAAAACTCAGAAATGAGTTTATAATGATGATGGATCATTTAGATATTATTATGCAACATACAGGTTTTGATAGAGACTATATCGAATTTAGAGCTGGAAATGCACTGGAGATGATCAAGATTGCGCTTAGAGAAAAGGATAAGGTTGGAATTGCACTTTGGTAAACGTACTTTATTATCAAAAATTATAAAAGGAGACTCCAATGAAACGAATAACCAAGCTATGGCCCGGCGGTAAAACGAAAGCCTTTACATTAAGCTATGACGACGGTGTGGAGCAGGACAGAAGGCTGATCGATATTTTTAACAAGTACAATCTCAAAGCAACATTTAACTTGAACTCCGGGATTCAGCATGAAGGCAGCTTCTGGGTGGATAAAGGGATTACAATCAGACGGATGAACCCGGAGGGGCTGGAGGACTTGTATAAAGGCCACGAAATTGCCGTTCACAGCCTGACCCATCCTGTACTGCCTGATCTTCCGCGTGAGCTTGTGCTGACTGAGCTGCTGGACGACAAACGGAATCTGGAGCGGCAATTCGGTTACCTGGTGACAGGGATGGCTTATCCCTACGGAGCTTATAATGCTGCGGTTATCGAGGCGCTGAAAGCATGCGGGCTGGAGTATGCCAGAACGGTTAACTCGCATTTGAAGTTTAATCTGCCGGAGAATCCCTATGAATGGCATCCGACGTGTCATCATAACCATCCGGAGCTGATGAATCTGGCCGAAGCCTTCCTTGCAGACCGTTTCGGGCCGCTGTCTTTGTTCTATGTATGGGGACACAGCTATGAGTTTGACGTGCAGGATAACTGGGAGCTGATTGAGGCATTCAGTCAAAAGATCAGCAGCCGTGAAGAAGTCTGGTATGCAACCAATATTGAAATCATCCGTTACATAGAAGCACACGGCAAGCTGAAATATTCGACAGACTGTACCATGGTATACAATCCGGGTGCATTATCCGTATGGATTGCTGTTAACGATGAAGCAGTAGAGGTTCTGCCCGGGAAGACACTGCACTTACTGTAGAACAAGCAACATACCATCATCCAAACAACCGGCTGGTTCTCCGCCGGTTGTTTTTAATTTCTGATCTTTTTTCTGTAGCCAAGCGGTGTCAGGCCGATCTCGTTGCGAAAAACGTAAGAAAAGTAACTCGGGCTTTGAAATCCGCACCGCATGGCAATTTCACTGATGGATCTGTTCGTTTCAGTCAGCAGCTCACAGCTCTTCTGAATGCGGTGACGCACCAGATACGAGTTAGGACTTATCCCGGTATATTTATCGAATAATTCGCAGCATTTGCTCCGGCAGACAGAGCCGGCGGCAGCAATTTCATCGAGCGTAATTTTAGCATCATATTGATGATGAATGAATCCGGTCATATTCCGGAGAATCAACCAGGACTGGTCATCGTTAACCTGCCCGGGAACCTGCTGCAGATGATCGCTGATATCCGCACAAAGTCCGGCAGCCAATGCAAGAAGCCGCAGCGGTTTAAAGGAAGGGCTGTTCATTTCCGTGTAGGTTTGCTCTATAGCCCGCAGAATGTCTTTTTCCCAGCCGCTTTGCTGCGTAATTAAAAGATAGTCTTCCGTGTTAGAACCGAAAGTCTCATCAAAATAGGCTTTGTCCAAATGACTGGCGTCTCCGAACAATGAGGGATGAATGGCAAGGACGATAAATGAACAATCCAGATGCTTGGAAGAAAAACCATAGTGCAGGCGCCGGCTGTTAACAAAAATACCATTCCCTTGTCCCATATTTACAATTTCGCCATTCACAAAGTATTCCATCTCGCCTTCCAGCACAAGTATAAATTCCAGGTCCGGATGCCAGTGGCACGCCGCAGCGTATTTATCGAATTGGTTCAGCAATCCCTTTCTGGCGTAGAGCGGGAAATCAGGGAGATTATAATGTAATTGTTCCGACAGGTCGGAGAATACCTCCAGCTTGGCCATCATCGTTGACTCTCCTTGAAAAATACGGTTTTGATAAAATCACATCCAATTTGGATAGATCAAACGTTAATATAATAATACAATTTTGATAACTTCAAAGAAAGCTTAAGGAGAGAAAAAGATGACAATGCGAGAGCGGATTGCTTCCGGAAAGTTATTTACGGACTACTGTGAAGGGTTGCCCGAGGACAGACTGCAGGCCAAAAAAAGAATGCATGCTTTCAACTCGTCAGCACCGGATGCCCTGGATCAGCGGGCCAGCCTAATGACTGAAATCTTCGGAAAAGAAACAAAAGCGTGGATTGAACCGCCGTTCTATTTCTGCTACGGGACAAACATTGAAATCGGGGAAGGCTCTTACCTTAATTTTAATTGTAATTTTGTTGACGATACTAAGATTATCATTGGCAAAAAGGTAATGTTCGGACCAGCTGTAACGATCGCTACCGTAGGACATCCGCTTCACCCGGACTATCGGGAATACATGTATGCGGACCCTGTAACCATCCGCGACAATTGCTGGATTGGTGCGGGTGTAACGATCTGTCCCGGGGTCACCATCGGTGAAAATTCGGTTATTGGTGCCGGAAGTGTAGTGACCCGAGATATTCCGGCTAACTCCGTTGCCGTTGGCAATCCATGCCGGGTGATGCGCACGATTGATGGGCATGACCGGAAATATTACTACAAAGACAGGGAAATTACACAAGCGGATCTGGATGAAGAAGCCGGATGGAGATAAACCAACAGATGAAGGAGCATACACATGATTAAGTTAATACTCACTGATATGGATGGTACCTTTTTGAACAGCAGCGGTGATTTTAATAGAATGTTATTTAAAGAAGCAAAAAAGATCATGCAGGAGCAGGGCGTTATTTTCGCCCCGGTTACCGGCAAGCAGTGTGAGAGGGTTGAAGAACTGTTTGGCGATGATGCCAAGGATCTCTGGATTCTGGGGGACAGCGCCACCCGGATTAAGCATAACGGGGAATTTGTATATGAAAGCCTGCTGAGCAATAAGCTTGGTCTTGAGATTATACAGCTGCTTGAAGAAATCAGCCTGGATCATGTAATCATCGCCTGTACAAGAAGCGGTGCAGTGATAAAGAATACTGTCCCTGCCGATCTTGTGAGAAGATCCTACGCCCAAGTCAGACAGGTTGCTGATTTCAGGGAAATTACAGACGATTTTGTTAAAATAACCGTTTATGATGCGGCGCTGCAATGCTTTGAAACACGGGAAAGGTTATCGCGTTTTTTTGAATCCGCCTATATTGTAGCGTCTGAAGCTGCCTGGATCGATATTGCCAATGTCAATGTCCATAAAGGCACGACTGTAGAACATTTACAGCAGTTATTGGATGTAACACCGGAAGAAACAATGGCGTTTGGCGACGGGTACAACGATCTGGAGCTGCTTGTCCGTGCTGATTTCAGCTTTGCTGTACGCAATGCCTTCCCTGAGCTTAAGGACGCTGCAAGATATATTACAGGCTCCAATGACGAGGATGCCGTAATGAAAACGATCATTCAACTGCTGTCCCTGCAGAAGGATTGAAAAGAGGGATGTGATGCTTAGCAATTTTGTAATCTCAGCTGTTAAGGATAAGCATTTTAACCGGCAGCTGCTTCAGCTGGTTATCCCGATTGCCTTTCAGAATCTCATTTCAGCGCTGGCGGTAACCGTAGATGTGATTATGCTGGGATTTATCAGCCAGTCGGCGATGTCCTCGGTATCCTTGGCCGGGCAAATCACCTTCGTGCTAACCTTGTTTTACATGGGGATGGCTGCGGGAGTTGGAATTCTTGCTGCACAGTACTGGGGAAAAAAAGACCTCATGACCATTGAGCGGGTACTGAGTATCGGATGTGTGTTTACACTGATTATCTCTGCTGTCTTTTTTATCCTGTCGCTGTTAATGCCGGAGCAGCTGATGAGTCTGTTTACAAATGATGATGAACTGATCAGGTACGGGGCCAAGCTTCTGCAGACCGTCTCCTTCTCCTATCTGGCCGGAGGCCTTTCTCAGATGTACTTCAGTGTAATCCGGAGCATGGAGAATGCAAGGGCAAGCGCCTGGATCAGCTCCTCCTGCCTTTTGTTAAATATCCTGCTTAATGCCGTAAGCATATATGCGCTTTATCCGGAGGATGCTGAAAAAGCTGTAATGGCTGTTGCTTTATCGACGGTACTTGCGCGGTTTGTTGAACTAATCTGCTGTATACTTCATTCCCTAAAAGGAAATATAAAGTTCAAGTACCCGTTACATGATACGGTTCAGCGTCATTTGCTGGGTGATTTTCTAAAGTACACCTTGCCAGTCCAGGGCAATTATATCGTCTGGGGCGGAGCTTTAACGGCAACGTCAGCCATTATCGGGCATGTCAATGCGGATATGGTAGCTGCAAATTCTGTTGCTTCGGTGGTTAAAAATCTGGCGATTGTACTATGCGGGGGGATAGCAAGCGGGGGTGCGGTATTAGTCGGTAAATACCTGGGCAACGGGGAAATCCTGCAGGCTAAAGCTGCCGGCAAAAGGCTGAAGGTATACGCTGTTTTGTTTGGTATCCTGGCGGGGCTGACTACACTGTTGCTTATGCCTGCAGTACTCCGGGTGGTGAATCTGAATGAGCAGGCCGAGCAGTACCTCAGCGGGATGCTGCTGATCTGCGCTTATTACTGCATCCCGAAATCCATCAACTCTACGACAATCGGCGGCATCTTTGTTGCCGGGGGAGACTCCAGGTTTGGATTGTGGTGTGACACCATTGTGATGTGGGGAATCATATTGCCGCTGGGATTTTTGAGCGCATTTGTATGGCAGCTCCCGCCGCTCATGATTTATTTTGTCATCAATCTGGATGAAGTCATTAAGGCCCCTGTTGCGATAGTGCGCTATTTCAGATATAAATGGCTGAACAATATCACGAGGGGGCTGTCCCGGACATTGTGATTTAGGAGAATACTTTGCCTTGTCTATACTATTCTACTTACCTGCCGTTATAACGACCCTTAAGCAGTCTCAATTCTGAGACTGCTTTTTTGTGAATTATCATATACAAGAGTACTTCTGTACACAATAAAAACAACGATTTGGTCAATAAAATACTGTGTTTTTGATCTTATTTTGAACGATTAATGGTGATAATCTTAGCTTGTAAACATTATGAAAGGGCTTCAATTAACAAAATGCCCTATGATAGGCGAGGTTATTCATCAAGGCTTGAGTAAAGGAAGGCGGGGGAGTTATGGGAAAAGATTACACATCATTAGCGAAGCAAATTGAAGAAAAGGTTGGGGGGGCCGACAACGTTGAGAGCCTGGTGCATTGCATGACCCGGCTGCGCTTCAAATTGCACGATAGCACCAAATTTGATAAATCCGGCTTAGAACAAACGGAGGGCGTTATCAAAGTGCTGATTGCCAGCAATCAGCATCAGGTTGTCATTGGCCCGCATGTCGGGGAAGTGATGAAATCCTTCGAGCAAGTGACAGGCCGAGTCTTCAAGGACGATGAAGAGCCGGAGGAAGGCACTGACCGGGTGGAAGCATCACCCCCTCCTGAGCAGAAAAAGAAAAATGTATTTACGAGAGCCGTTAATCTCTACATTGATGTAGTTTCAAGCATATTCATGCCCATAATGGGTGCGCTGGCAGGCGCTGCACTGCTGAAAGCATTTGTCATTATGGCTACTACCTTTGGCTGGCTGTCTACAGAAACTACAACGTACACCATTTTGCATGCCATCGGAGAGGCGTTCTTCTACTTCCTGCCATTCTTCCTTGCCACCTCGGCAGCGGAGAAATTCAAAGCCAATAAATATGTAGCCGGTATCATTGCTGGAACCATGCTGTTTCCGTCGATCATGGCCCTTCAAGGCGGAGATGTAGACTTTTTCGGGATTCCGGTTGTCATGATTAACTATTCATCGTCTGTTCTCCCTATTCTGGTGGCTGTATACGGACAGAGTAAGTTAGAAGCACTATTAAAGAAATTTATACCAAAGTCTGTTCAGTTTTTCCTTAATCCGTTCTTTACTTTAGCCATTGTAGTACCGCTATCTTTGATTGTAATTGGACCTATTACGAGCGAGATCAGTAACATCATTGCTAAAGGGTTAGTGGGATTAATTGAGATATCACCGGCGCTGACCGCCTTTGTATTCGGAACCTTGTGGCAGGTAATGATTATGTTTGGATTGCATTGGGGGCTTCTGCCTATCGTTATGAACAACATTTCGATCTATGGCGGAGATGTGCTTTTACCGCTGGTTACCGGGGCGACCTTCTCGATGGCAGGGGCAGTCTTAGCCGTATGGATCAAAACGAAAAAACCTTCCATTAAACAGCTGGCTGGTCCGGCTTTCGTTACAGCACTGGTAGGCGGCGTTACAGAACCGGCGATCTATGGGATTGCGCTGAAATATAAGAGACCCTTCGTTATCTCTTGTCTGGCTACCGGTATAAGCGGTATCGCCATGGCATTTGGATCGGTCATGTGGCCTTCCATTATGAGTATTAATATTCTGACACTGCCAGCCCTTTATGCTATTGGTGGAGTAGCTGTTTTGTTAAACGCCGTAATCGCTTTCGGCTTAGGCCTGATCTTAACTTATCTGTTCGGATTTAACGATTCGATGGTAAAGGAATAATCACGATTCCTAGGAGGGACATGCATGCTCGATGATTCCCAGAGTGCGTTATTGCTAAGGTGTAAAGAACAAGAGGAAAAATATAAGTTTGATGAAATTTTGCAACAGGATATTTGCCAGCTGGGTGAGTACTTGAAGGAAATCAGCCTTCAATTAGACAGGCCGGTAGCGATTGAGGCGGCTTTGGGCAATTTTGTTGTATTCCGGTTTTACCCGGAGGGAAGAGGAATCCATGAGGAAGCCTGGATTGCCGGAAAGAGAAATACGGTAATGGCCTTCGGATTAAGCAGCAAGCATATGATGCTCAAAATGCTGGACAAAGGGCTCACTCCAGCCCATACGTTCGCAGCCCTGGATCCGGGCAAATTTGCGCTAAGCGGCGGCGGGTTTCCTTTGAAATTAAAGAATGGATTGCTTGTAGGCTCCATATGTGCATCCGGACTTAGGGATGATGATGATCACAACGTATTAGTTCAGGCCCTCGACAAATTCTTTCAATCCAGATCGTCATCTATAACAAAGGAGGCAGGGGAATGACATCTTTAAATAAAGTAAAAACAGCCGTTATCGGCTGCGGAAAGATAAGCGGAATCTATTTGGAGAATATGATCAATAAGTTCGAGATTCTGGATGTCGTGGCTTGCGGTGAAATTGATGCGGCAAGGGCTCAGGCAAGAGCGCAGGAATTTGGAATCAGAGGAATCTCTGTGGAAGAGCTGTTGAAGGATCCCGAAATCGAACTGGTTGTGAACCTGACACCTGCAGCAGCTCATTATTCCGTTATCAAGCAGTCTTTAGAAGCAGGAAAGCATGTATACACCGAGAAGATTGTAACCCCTCATTTAAATGAAGCACTTGAATTAAAAGAGCTTGCCCAAAAACAACATTTGCGGCTTGGCTGTGCGCCGGATACCTTCCTCGGAGCTGCTATTCAGACTGCCCGCAAGGTAGTTGACAGCGGCGGAATCGGGAAAGTGGTTTCGACTCATGCGGCCGTAAATCGGGATATGGGCTTCCTGTATGCACCAGGGACGTTCCAGACAAAAGTAGGCGGCGGTATTGGCTTTGATGTAGGAATCTACTATATTACAGCTCTGCTTAGCATTCTCGGTCCTATTGAAAAGATTAGCGGATTCGCTGACAATACAGCTCCTCAATATACGGTTGAAAATCCGTCATCGCCGCACTTTGGCCAAACCTTTTCGGTTGAAAATGAAAATGTGATGGTAGCAAGCATGAAGTATAAAAATGGCGTTTATGGAACGATGAATTTTAATGCGAACAGCATCTGGCCGCAGGTACCAATGTTAACGATCTATGGTACAGAAGGCATTCTGCAATTGGCTGATCCGGACCGTTTCGGCGGTAAAGTCCTTTTACAGAAAAAAGGAATGGCAGAATCGATAGAAGTACCGAATAGCTTCGGGTACGGTGAGAATTCAAGAGGGCTTGGTGTTGCAGAAATGGCCTGGGCAATGAGAAAAGGCAGACCGCACCGCGCAAGCATTGAGATGGCCTGTCATGCTGTTGAAATTCTGAACGGTGTCGTTAAATCCACGGAAACAGGCGCCGTACAGACGATGGAAACAGAGTTTGAGGTTCTGCCTGCATTGCCGGAAGGCTACATCGATCATTATTTTGGAAAGAGTCAAGAGGGCGCTCTTATCTTGTAATCATTACTTAACTAAATGATGGAGGGATGGATCATATATGAAAGTATTAAGCATTGCGCATGCGGGTATGAAAGTGAAGGATATGGACAAATCGTTAGCCTTTTATTGTGACGGTTTAGGCTTTAAACGGAAATTTACGCTCTACAGGGATGAAGCGGATCAGCTGCCCTGGATCGAATACCTTGAGTTTGGAGATCAGCAGTTTGTTGAATTGTTCTATAGCTACGAAGAAAGAAAAGAGCATCCTAATCTAAAGGAATATTACTCTCTGTATCATATTGCACTGGTCGTTGACGATATTCATGAGGCAGCCGCACAATTTAAAGAAAAAGGCATTCCTATGAAAACCGATCTGGTATTGGGACCTGATCATACCTGGCAGCTATGGATTGTTGATCCTGACGGTAATGAGATTGAGATTATGCAATATACCGGGAAGTCGTTCCAGCTGGTTGGAAAATAAAGTTTACAATAAGGGAGAAGTAGTATGTTTTTTGGACGCAAGAAGAAAGAAACAATAGATGAAGTCGTTGTTGCTGCACCGCTTAAGGGGAAGGTTGTTCCACTAGAGCAAGTAGATGACGAAGCGTTCTCCAGCAGGTCTATGGGGGAAGGTATAGCGATTCTGCCGGAAGAAGGTAAAGTATTCGCGCCATTTGACGGTACGGTAGCTTATATAATGGAAAAGAGCAAGCATGCCATCGTATTGGAACATAAGAGTGGTGCCCAGGTTTTGATTCATGTCGGTATGAACACGGTCTCTTTAAAAGGGAAGGGCTTCAACCTTCATGTAGCTACTGGTGACACAATTAAACAAGGCCAGCTCTTGATTCAGTTTGATATACAGCTGATTGAGCAAGAGGGTTATCCGGTCGTGACACCTGTCGTAGTTCCTGTTGGACAAGATTTGGTACAACAAGTAGACATTGTTGCAGAGAACGATCAGCAGACAGGGCTTAAGAATGAAGTGTTTGTTATCAAGCTGAATACCTAGAAAAAAGCCGGACCGCATAAGGAATGATCCTTACGCGGTCCGGCTTTTATTAACTGCTCCGGTACTCTTTAGGTGAGCAGCCGCAGATGGCGTTGAACTTTTTGTAGAAGAAGCTGACATTCTCATAGCCCACATAATTGGCGACCTCAATGACAGTCATCTTGCTGTTTAAGAGCAATGTTTTGGCAAAGCGTATTTTCTGCTGATGGAGCAGAGTAATGAAGGACATCCCTGTATATTTTTTTAACTGTGAGGACAGATAGCTGGCATTAATATTAAAGTGAGCAGCGGTAGAGTTCAAGGTACAGGTCTGGTAATGATCCTCGATATACCGAAGGATGGGAATAATCGGATTTTGTTTGAATTGCTTGCTTTCCATGATCGTGTCACTCTCATACACATGGATAAGCTCCATCATAATTAGGGAAAACATGGAGTCCAGCATGTCCGCAGAACGCGAAGAAGGGTCAAACCATTCACAGAAGAACTCATTCATGAACAGCGGCAGTCTCCGGCTGTTTTCGGAACGGATCCGGATAAAGCTGTCATGGTCGTTCCCTTCGGTAATAGAGTTGATGAAGAAGCTTGAGAGCGGACTGTCTGATGCAAGCCGGTTAAAAAAGTTGCTGTTAAAATACTCCTTGGTGATAATGATATTAATGAGAATATCCGATTCGCCGAGCGGCTCGATGGTATGCACAGTGTCTGAATCGACAAGCAGAACCTGTCCCTTCTGCAGGGAATACGTATTATTATTGATAATTTGGGTGCAGGAGCCATCGTACATATAATTAATTTCGATCCAGTCGTGAATATGCAGCGGATAGGATTGAAAGCGGGAATGCTTTTTGACTAAAATGTTGGGAGAGCTTGTGAACAGATCGGAAAATTGTTTAAACAGTAACTTGCCGACCCGCTTTCTCTCCTTAAACATATAAATGAATTCAGGCGGATTAGGAGAAGGAATTCCTTGCCGGTACAATTCTTCATGCTTTGTTATGGCACGCAGCTTCTTGTCCAACTGCTTCGGGTTCATGTCTGCCAGGCTCCTTTCAGCAGATTTAACGTTCTTCATTATATCATGAAACAAAGTGAGAAATATCACGGTAGTAGAGCAGACTCAATAAAAAAATACGACTGTTGACCAGCCGTACCGTTCTAATATTACTTCATGAAAGTGAATGGGACAGTCAGCACATCTTCGGAATGCCTTCCGATGTATACCTCAAAACGGCCTTCCTCTGCTTCATAGGTCATGTCCCTGGTATAGAATTTTAGCATGTCCTCTGTAATTGTAAAGTATACCTTTCTGCGTTCACCTGCCTGCAAATGGATTTTTTGAAACCCGCGCAATTCCTTCACAGGTCTAACTACACTGCCGGCAAGGTCACGAATGTAGAGCTGAATAACCTCATAACCGCTTCGGTCACTCCTGTTATGAACCTCGACTTCTGCCTCCAGGTGCTGTCCCGGCTGCAGAACAGAACTGCTTAACAGCAGATTAGCGTATTCCGTCTTATGATAGGATAGGCCAAAACCAAATGGATATAAGGGCTCATTCGGAATATCCAAGTAACGTGAGGTGAACCGCATGCTATGGGTAGAGGTCCTTGACGGCCGCCCGGTATTGAAATGGTTATAATACACGGGAATCTGGCCTACGGCATAGGGAAAACTCATCGTTAATCTGCCCGATGGATTGGCGTCACCCAGCAACAGGTCTGCAATGGCATGTCCGCCTTCTGTGCCGGGATACCAGCATTCCAGGATGGCATCGACCTTATCCTTGATGTCTGTAAGCACTAAAGGGCGGCCATTAAATAGTAAGAGTACGGATGACTTCACATATGGCAGCACCTGATCCATAAAGTCAGTCTGATTGGAAGGCAGATTCAGATCGCTTCGGCTGCCCGCCTCTCCGCTCTGCAGCGTATGCTCCCCCATGGCGAAGATAACAGTGTCTGCCCATTTCGCAAGCTCAATCGCCTGCTGAAGCGCCTGGTCCTTGGCTTGCTGCGTTGTCAGTGCAGATTCATCCAGCTTAAAGAATCCGAAATCCCCCAAGCCTTCATGGCTGTCCAGCAGGTTGCAGCCCTGCGTCATTTGGAACTGTTCAGGTGGAAGAACCTCCTCAAAGGCAGCCTTTAACGTAACCACCTGACTTTTATCGCCATATACGGCCCAAAGTCCACTCAAATCCTGACTGTCCGCATAGGGTCCAAGGAGTGCAATTTTCCTGTTTTTTGATAACGGCAAAGCTGACTTATGATTTTGCAGTAAAACTAAAGACTGGATGGCTGCATTGCGGGCATGCGCCTTTCGCTCAGGGGTTTGGCTTAGCTCCTCTTCCCTGGCAATACTTGCACCCCGGTACGGATCTTCAAACAAGCCCAGTTTATTCTTCAGCCTCAATACCCGGAGTACGGCATCGTCGAGCTTCTTCATGCTTAAGCGGCCTTCTTCAAGTAAAGGCTTAAGCTGATTGGAGTAGCATGCGGTTTTCATGTCGATATCGACACTTGCTTCCATAGAAAGCCTCGCCGCTTCCTTGTCATCCTCTGCTACACCATGGGCAATCAGCTCTGAAATGGCTGCATAATCCGTAATGAGTACACCCTTAAAGCCCCATTCCTTGCGCAGCACATCATCCATTAACCACTGGTTTGCCGTTGCAGGAACTCCGTCTACTGTATTAAAAGCTGTCATAACCAGCTCACAGCCCGCATCTATAGCGGCTTTGTAAGGGGGAAGATAGTCTTCGCGCAGTCTTCGTTCCGACATATCAACCGTATTATAATCTCGCCCGCCTTCAGGAGCGCTATATGCCGCATAGTGCTTCACGCAAGAAGCAAGGCTTGCGCCCGGTGTAAAATCACCCTGGAAGCCTTCTACCATTGCTTTGGCAAAGACGCTGTTCAAATAAGTATCTTCACCTGTAGATTCCATACAACGTCCCCACCGCGGATCGCGGACCAAATCCACCATGGGTGCAAAGGTAACATGTGCCCCTGCTGCACACGACTCCTCCGCCGTCAGCTGATTACAGCGCTTCACCATCTCCGGATTCCAGCTGCTTCCCAGCGCCAACGGAATCGGATACACCGTTTTGTATCCATATACGATATCCGCCATAAACAAGAGTGGGATTTTATGTCTGCTCTTTTCAAGATAGCTGCTTTGAATTTGAATGACCTTTTCTGCGCCAAGCACATTTAAGACCGATCCCGTATACTGCACCATGGTTTCGTCGATTCCAAGCTTCTGCATAGGCCCGACAGCCATTGCCCCGGTGTTGAAAAATTCACCGGAAAGCTGAACGAGCTGCCCGATCTTTTCCCGGGTAGAAAGCGACTCTAGTAAGTGTAATAATTGCTTCTCTTCCATACTACTTACCTCGTATCTTTAGTTTTTATGGACATAGTTAGATTTTAACTTCTATGATTGCGTTATCATAATAACCAAATCGTATCAATTGATTGACCGTTTCACAGTTTTATTTTTCAGCAAATTACGTTATTCTAGTTGAAAATATTCAAGGAGAGTAACATATGAATTTTAAAAACCCTATTATTTCAGGTTTTTATCCGGATCCCAGCATTTGCAGAGTGGGGGCAGACTATTATCTGGTAACCAGCTCGTTTCATTATTTTCCCGGGGTTCCTATATTCCATAGTCAGGATTTGGTGAACTGGCGGCAGATTGGACATTGCTTAACGCGTCCTGAGCAGCTATCCATTCCCAGGGTCGGGAGCTCCATGGGGATATTTGCTCCGACCATCCGATACCATAACGGATATTTTTATATGATTACAACCGTCATTACAGGCAGGACGGACGCTGAAATCAAAAACTTTTATGTTCGTGCAAGCGATCCGGCAGGGCCCTGGTCTGATCCCGTGTATCTGGATTGGCCGGGCATTGACCCGTCGCTGTTCTTTGATGAAGATGGCTCCGTATACATAACGGGCACCAATGCGTTATCGAGCCGTGAAGCAGGCATATATCAGGCGGAACTGGATATAGAGACAGGGAGGCTGTTATCGGAGCGTCAATTGATCTGGACCGGTACAGGAGGGAAAGCCCCGGAAGGCCCGCATTTGTACCGGATTAACGGACTCTATTATCTGCTGATAGCCGAAGGCGGTACCGAATACGGACATATGGTTACCATTGCGCGCAGCAGTTCTCCCTATGGCCCTTTTGAAGGCGCACCTGACAATCCGATCTTAAGCCAACGCAGTACAGGCCATCCCATCCAGGCCGCCGGGCATGCCGATCTCGTTCAGGCCCATGATGGAAGCTGGTGGGCAGTTATGCTGGGCATCCGCCCCTTTTCGAGAAGGCATCATCTGGGGAGGGAGACTTACTTGTCTAAGGTTGAATGGTCGGAAGATGGCTGGCCGGTCATTGGCGACAATGGCCGCCTGCACCTTGAAATGGAAGGGCCGTCCTTTTTTACAGGGGCCTTGCCGTACGAGGACGGACTGGATCATTTTAATGCAGCGGAGTTAAAAGATATTTGGAATTTTGCCCGTAATCCGCGGTCGGAGGATTGGTCGCTTCAGGACCGTCCAGGCTGGCTGACATTACACGGTTCAGCAGTTACCCTGGATGATGCCGATTCCCCTGCATTTGTAGCCCGCCGCCAGCAGCATTTTAATTGCAGTGCTTCTGCATGGCTGGAATTCGAGCCTGGCCACAAGGATGAAGCAGGTCTCACTGTATATATGAATGAACTGCACCATTACGAAATAGCCCTTACCAATGTGGATGGACAGCGCTCGGTTATTTTGCGCAAAAGAGCAGGCTCTGTCTGGATGATTGCTGAACAGCAGCCTTATCATGAGAATTGCATTGTTCTTGAAATCATCGCCAATGCCAGGGAATACGCCTTTTACTACCGCAGCCCTGAGCATGCTGACTCTATCCTGCTTGGGCGCGCAGAGTGCAGCCTGTTAGCTACAGAAGTAGCCGGAGGCTTTACAGGTGTGTATATCGGCCTTTATGCAACAGGCAACGGGAATAAGGCTGGCAGTCCTGCCTATTTTGATTGGTTTCATTATCAGACTCCTGCGGTTGAATGAGGTTGTTTAACCAGACTGATCGGGCGCTCAAGCGTCCAGTGACACAAGAAACCCGGGAGGGAGCCTCCCGGGTTTCTTTGGCGGGTACAGAATTAGAATATTCTTCAGGAAAAGGCGCAGACTTACAGTACAAGGATGGTGATACTCTATGGTGAACGGCTTGATGCACAATAACAGCGGTGGGGTTAGCGGTCTTTCACCAGAGCTTGCAGATAATATTTTGCTGATCCGGAGCCAAATGGGCGACAGCAGCGATCTCACTTATAAAGAAATCAGCTGTGGCGGCGCTGTAAGTATGCTGCTGATCTATATAGATGGCCTTATCGATAATCAAACGATGCAAGACTCCATCCTGCCCTCATTAATGGGTGCAGATGCCCAGCAGATACTTGCGCATGCTCCTATGGATCAAATGATGTTCATTCAAAAGCAAATTCTGATTGCAGCATGCACGGGTATATTTACTTCGCATGAGGAGCTGCTTCAACGGATACTCTCCGGCCATATTGTCGTGCTCATTCAGGGCAGCGGGCATGGCATCTGGGTGGAGGCTGCCGGGTGGGAGGGCCGGAGTATCGGCGAGCCGACCTCACAATCTGTGGTGAAAGGCCCTATGGAAGGTTTTAATGAAAGCATCAGCATGAATACCTCACTGGTACGGAAAAGAATCCGTGACCAGTCCCTGTGGCTCGAATCCATGAAGATCGGCAGGGTGACTCATACCGAGGTGGCCATCATGTACCTGAAGCATCACGCTGATGAGAAGGTGCTCGCCGAATTGCGGCGCCGCCTGGAGAGTATCGATATCGATGCGGTTCTGGATAGCGGATATATTGAAGAGGAAATACAGGATGAATCTGTTACACCGTTCCCTACAATTTTTAATAGTGAACGGCCTGATACGGTTGCCGCAGGCATCTTGGAAGGGAGAGTTGCCGTTTTTGTTGACGGCAGTCCGTTTGTGCTGCTTGTTCCCGCATTATTCATACAGTTTTTTCAGTCCGCGGAAGATTATTATCAACGGGCAGATATAAGTACACTACTCCGGCTTTTACGCTTTTTGTCCTTCTTTATTGCACTGCTGGCCCCCGCTCTTTACATAGCGATTACCACATTTCATCAGGAGATGCTGCCCACCAACCTGCTGATCAGTTTGGCTTCGCAGCGCGAAGGGGTACCCTTTCCGGCATTTATAGAGGCATTGTTGATGGAGATCACTTATGAAATCCTGCGGGAGGCCGGTGTGCGTATGCCAAGGACCGTCGGTCAGGCTGTGTCCATTGTAGGTACTCTGGTCATCGGGCAGGCTGCAGTAGAAGCAGGTGTCGTCTCGGCAGCGATGGTTATCATCGTATCCATTACGGCGATCTCCAGCTATGTCATACCTGAGTATGGCATGTCAATTGCGGTACGTATGCTGCGGTTCCTGTTTATGATAACGGCTGCTACCTTGGGATTATACGGCATTTTGCTCGGGCTGATTGCAATGACCCTGCATCTGACAACTCTGCGCTCCTTCGGGATATCGTACATGAGCCCGTTCGGTCCTTATGTGGCCAGCGATCTGAAGGATAGCTTATTCCGGATCAGCTGGCCCCGGATGCGGAGAAGGCCCGGCTCACTTAGCCCTGAGAGCAGGCAGAAGAGCAAATCCCGTTCGTTCAGGCAGAACAAAAGGAGGTCACAGTGGTAAAAACGTTTGTACGCTTGATGCTGGTGCTTGGATTGCTGATGTCCCTGACCGGCTGCTGGGATAAGGATGAATTGGACGAGCTGGGTATCGCACTGGCTTTGGGTATCGATATACAGGGGGATTTGTATCAGGTGTCTGCCCAGGTTGTGTTGCCCACTGAAGTGGCTTCAAAGTCCGGCAAAGGCGGCAATACCGTGACACTGTATGAGGCAACGGCTCCTACTTTAATTGAAGCGGTCAGAGAGCTGGTCGAAACAAGTCCCCGCGTACTCTATATTCCCCAGCTGCGCGTTGTCGTCCTGGGAGAGGCATATGCCCGCAGAGGAATAAGCAACATGGTCGAGACACTAATGCGTGATGTGTTTGCCCGTACTGATTACTTCGTAATCGTAGCCAAAGGCCATCAGGCAAGGGAGATCCTCGAAGTCGCCACTCCGCTGGACAGGATTCCGGCTAGCCAGTTGTTCTCTTCCCTGCTGGCCTCCTCAAAAACATGGGCGCCTGCCACAACGGTGACGATCGATCAGCTGATGACGGAGCTGGTCAGCGACGGCATTCATCCCGTATTGACGGGGATTCAGATTGTTCACAATGAACCGTCCGGGCAGGACAACGGGGAAGAAAATCTGATTGGAATCAAGCCCAAGAATGAGCTCCGTGTGTCCTCCCTGGCCGTGTTTAAGAAAGACCGCCTGATCGGCTGGCTAAATGAGCGGGAAAGCAAGGGCTACAACTATATCCGTGATAAGGTGGATCAGACCTTTGGACATATCGCTTTGGAGAATGGACTGGTGGGCCTGCGGGTTCTGCGCAGCAGCACCGAAAAAAAAGTCAAAATAGTTGACGGGGAGCCGCAGATACAGGTGAAGGTCAGCAACATTGCCACACTCGTTGAGATAGGGGAGACTGATTTGTCACTACATAAACAAGAGGACATACAGCTCATTCAAGACAAGAGCGCCGAATTTCTGGTTCAGATCTTACAGGAAGTCTGTGATACTGTTCGCCACAAATTCAAAGTGGATATATTTGGTTTTGGTGAGCTGGTTCATCAATCGGATCCCAAGGCATGGAAAAAGCTGAAGCATAACTGGGACCAGACCTTCAGTGAGCTGCAAATCGATTTTTCAGGAGAGGTTCAGGTGAAAAGAGTTGGACAGCTGGGAGATACCTATCAGAAAAAAATGAGGGAGAAGGAATCATGAATCTTAAGACTTCATCACTGGTCATTATGATTGGTCTGGCCATTGCCTTGCGGGTCATTCCACCTGTACTGCGCAAAAGGAAAATCAAGGAGCTGCTGTTGTACTCAGGTATGCTCATAATCGGGGTGTGGATCAGTATTCTGGGAGCCGATTCTGAACAGGTGCCCAGTCCCCTGTTGTTCATAGAAGTGATATATACCCCTGTTAACCGGATGCTGCAGTACCTGTTTCCAAGCTGAGGAGGTGATACTATGATCGAAAAGGGCCGCATCAGCACCCGGCAGATTACAGTACTTATGTTTTTATTTCTGCTGGGTGAGAGTATCATCATCTATCCGACTGTGCTTGTCTCTGTTGCCGGACAGGATGCCTGGATTGCGGCCCTAATCGGTGTTCCGTGCGGAGTGCTTCTGGTCTGGGTTCTTTTGAGGTTGCATCAGAAATACCCGAAACAGAGCTTTATCCAAATCTGTCAGACTGTTTTGGGAAAATGGCTCGGCGGCTTGCTTGCACTGTGGTACCTGTATTTTTTTTATATGAGCACAACGCTATATATCAGACAAATCGGTGATTTCCTGACGACCCAATACTTCAACAGCACTCCGCTGAGAGTTATCACTATCTTGTTCATTCTTATTCTGGTTTATGGTCTCTATGCCGGTATTGAATCCATTGCGCGCAGTGCCGAAATCATGCTCCCCGTTCTGCTGCTGGTCTTTGCCTTTCTGTTCTTCTCCCTGATGCCTCAATTTGAGATCATTCAGCTGAAGCCGGTGCTTGAAAATAAACCCTTGTCCATTATCCACGCCGCCATCATTGTCATCACTTATCCCTACGGGCAAAGCATGGTGTTTAGTATGCTATTCCCGCTGGTGAACAGACAATCGCATATGAACCGGGATGTTCTGCTCGCAGCAGCGGCAGGAGGGGGGCTGCTAACCGTCATAGTGCTGATTTCCCTAATGGTAATCGGTCCTTTTTTGTCTGAAAGCACACTGTATCCGACTTTTTTTCTTGCCAAAAAAATCAGTATCGGGAAGTTTCTGCAAAGGGTTGAAGCCTTATTAACCACCGCCTGGGTACTCTCAACCTTTTTTAAAACGGTGCTTAATTTCTATATTTCCATTCTGGGAACTGCCCAATTGTTCAAGCTCAAAAGCTATCGTTCCCTGATCTGGATATCGGCGCTCCTTCTCTTTGGGCTGAGTATGATTGTTGCACCGAATCTGGAATATTATATGAGCACCTTTATTCCAGCCTGGACGCTTTGGGATTTGACCAACGGTCTGATATTCCCTCTACTGCTGCTCCTCCTGCCTGCATGGACATTAAGACAAAAGAAGAACGGAACGCCCCGCAGGGATAATACTCCTTAAAATGTATACAATCTTCGTAATGTTCATTTTGTACTATCAAAAATGAATTTTTTTACTAACTCTATTCTATGAATCTACTCTACAATTAGGTTTATTAATTCAACCAGGGGGTTCTAGCATAGTGAGAATTGGAAAAGGAAGAAGCAAAGAAATATTTGATGATAAGTGGAGCTTTCATAAAGGGGATATCCGGATTCCTTATGCCGTAAAGGCCGGAATGACAGGCGGGATTACTGATGCAAGCATCCGCAAGGACGGGGAATGGCTGGATATCGCGTTTAACGATAAAGGAATGGGGGAGCAGCAGCTGGACTGGTCCTCTGTCAGCCTGCCCCATGACTGGTGTGTGGAGCAGCAGTATGTCCAGGATGAGCATCTGGGAGCCAGAGACGGGAGCCATGGTTATTTGCCGGGCGGGATCGGTTTTTACCGCAAGGTGTTTGAGCTGCCGGCCGAAGCGGCGGGAAGGAAATGTCTGATCCGTTT
Organism: Paenibacillus sp. fava2; assembly: GCF_058313675.1. NCBI lineage: Bacteria > Bacillati > Bacillota > Bacilli > Caryophanales > Paenibacillaceae > Paenibacillus > Paenibacillus sp. fava2. The sequence goes on from NZ_CM177755.1 coordinate 2,869,746, forward strand.
TGACGGGGTGTCCGGCACCAGCACGGTGTGGGTCAACGGGCATTTGATCGGCAGCCATCAGGGCGGATATATAGGGTTCAGTTATGATTTGTCGGATGTGCTCCGTTACGGGGATGAAGGCAGAAATGTTATCGTGGTTAAAGTGGATGCAACGGAATGTGAGGGCTGGTGGTACGAAGGCTGCGGCATTTACCGGCATGTCTGGCTGGAAAATATGGATCTGCTGCATGTGGCGGAATATGGTACGTACATCACGACACCCGAAGTTGCCAAAGAACAGGCAACGGTAAATATCCGCACACGCATCCGCAATAACTACACGGAAGGGCTTCAGGTGGCTCTGCAGACCGTGATTTATGACGGTGCCGGGCTTCAGGTCTGTGCCAAGTCCGCAGATACCTATGCCGAGTGGTTCACCGAGACGGAGCTTGAGCAAAGCTTCCAGGTGGAGCAGCCTATGCTCTGGGGCCCTGATTCGCCGTATTTGTATAAGGCAGTATCAATAGTTCTCCATGAAGGACAAGAGCTGGACCGGTATGAGACAGTGTTCGGCATCCGCAGTATCCGTTTTGATGCACAGGAGGGATTCTTCCTGAACGGTGAGCCGCTGCTGATCAAAGGGACATGCAACCATCAGGATTTTGCCGGCGTTGGCGTGGCCTTGCCTGATAGTCTGATAGAATATAAACTTAAGCTTCTGCAGGAGATGGGCTCCAATGCCTACCGCAGTGCACATCATCCGCCAACCCCAGAGCTGCTGGATATCTGCGACCGGATCGGAATGCTGGTCATGGATGAGAACCGCAAGCTGGACAGCAGTCCGAATGGCTTAAGCCAGCTGGAACGTCTGCTCTACCGTGACCGCAACCATCCAAGCGTGATAATCTGGAGCATGGAGAATGAAGAGGTACTGGAAGGCACCGTAACAGGGGCACGGATCCTTAAAACGTTAGCGGATACGACACGCCGTATAGATCCGACACGTCCGACCTGTGCGGCTATGAACCACGGCTGGAATGAAAATGGCTATAACGATGTTGTAGAGATCACCGGCTACAACTATGGACACCGGGATCATCTTGATATCCGTGATCATGAGCAATATCCCGGACGTCTGATGATTGGAAGCGAATGTGCAAGCTACACCGCTACCAGAGGGATTTATGAAGATGATCCGGTAAGAGGCTACTGCTCCGAATACGGAACGAACATTCCTTCATGGGGCTGCACTCCGCAGCAGGCCTGGACAGATCTGGTGAATAACCGCTTCCTGACCGGGGTCTTTATGTGGACAGGATTTGATTACCGTGGAGAGCCGACACCGTATCTGTGGCCGTGTATCAATTCCCATTTCGGTCTGATGGATACTTGCGGATTCCCGAAAGACAGCTATTATTATATGAAGGCTGTGTGGACGGAAGAGCCGATGGTCCATCTGCTGCCGCACTGGAATTGGCCGGGCTCGGAGGGCAAGCCTGTCGAGGTTCGTGTGTTCTCCAATACCGGCACTGTGGAGCTGTATCTGAACGGGATAAGCCTGGGTGAACAGCAGGTGGACAGAAACGGATATCTGACCTGGAACGTAATCTACGAGCCGGGACAGCTGGAAGCTGTCGGTAAACACGGCGGACAGGAGGTTGTCCGCAAATCTGTTGTTACAGCCGGCCAGCCTCATCAGATTCAATTAATCCCTGACCGGGACGAAGCACGGGCGGATGGAAATGATACGATCCCGGTCCGCGTTGCTGTCCTGGACAAGGATGGCAATATTGTGCCGACAGCCGATAACGAGATCCGCTTTGAGGTTACCGGCGCCGGCTCCTTGCTGGGTGTAGGCAACGGAAATCCGAGCAGCCATGAGCCGGACAAGTCTTCCCTGCGCCGCGCCTTTAACGGCTGGTGTCTGGCCCTGGTTCAGGCATCCTCCCATAGCGGTTCCATTCAATTACGAGCTGTATCAGAGGGACTTGCGGCTGCTGAGCTGAATTTGCAGGCTGTATCCGGAGATGATACACAAATATAAAAATTTCGAACAGAGGATGGCTTGAACAATGCGCAGGCTTACGACATACATGCCTTTCACCTACAAGATGATGATACCCTATTTGCTTCTGGTACTGCTTACAGATGTCTTCATTGGTTATATCTCCTACTCCATGCTGACGGATTCCCGCACAGAGATGGCAGAGACCAATATCCGGACCGGGATGGAGCAGGCCAGAAACAATATAAGGTATCAGATGGATGAAATCCAGAGGATGTCCGACAACCTGTTCTCAAGCCAGCCTTTTCAGCGGGCGATTGAATTGAAAGGGACGCCGTTCGAGAACTACCTGACCCTGATTGATGATATTCTTCCCCAGCTGACAGCGCCATTGCAGCTGTTCGGGAACAAGATCCGCTTCATGCTCTATACGCCGGACAATATTCATAATGTGATTCCCGGAGATAACCTGAATGAGCCTATAGAAGACAGTGACTACTACATCCTTCCTCTGGAGGAGATTACCGGACAGGAGTGGTTTCAGTCTCTTCAGGACTCCAAGCGGGATAATATATGGCTGCAGATTGATACCGATCAGAAGCTTAATAATATCTCACATGTCCGCAGGCTGATCAGCTTCAGTGATAACAAAACAATGGTTGGTTTCATCCGGATCACCGTTCCGCTGGAGGATTTGTTCGGCGGCTTTGAGACATTCCCTGTCGAGGAGGGAATTACGCTGCGTCTGGTGGACAGGGCTGCAGGAACCGCTATGTTTCAACGCGGAACAGCCGATTATGATGCCGGACACGAGAAATTTCTGAGCCTGCATGAGCAGATTCCGGGTAGTGATCTGGTCATTGAAACCCTTGTTCCTCAAAAATATCTGACTCAGGATGCCGGCAGGCTGCGTATGGTGATTCTGGCTGCCTGTACGCTCAGCTTTTTGGTCATGACCCTGATCGGATTTGTAGTGGCACGTATTTCAGGGCGCAAGATGAGCCGGATCGTTGGACTGGTCCGTTCATTCCAGGAAGGTAATTTTCAGAAACGGATCCGGTTCTCGGGAAATGATGAATTTGTACAGATTGCTGATTCGTTTAATGATATGGCTGCTAACATCCAGGAGCTTATAAACAGGGTTTATGTGCAGGAGGTTTCAAAAAAGCAAGCCGAGCTGGAAGCCCTGCAGGCGCAGATTAATCCGCATTTCCTGTATAATACACTCTCGACCATAGGCAGTCTGGCTAATCTGGGTGAAATCGGGAAGGTTACACAGATGGTGGAAGGATTGTCCCATTTCTACCGTCTGACTCTGAATCAAGGCAATGTGTACATTGAGCTGGAGAAGGAAATGGAGCAGGTTCAGACGTACCTTGAAATCCAGCGGGTCAAATATGCCGATGCATTTACGCTGTATGTCGATGTGGATGAGGACATTATGCATATGCAGGTAATCAAGCTGGTATTGCAGCCTTTTGTGGAAAATGTATTCAAGCATGCCTGGTTTGGAAAATCCATCTCGATCCGTCTGACAGGCCGGAGGGTCGGCGATAATATTGAGCTTAAGGTCATTGATAATGGCGTGGGCATGCGGCGGGAAGAGATCACGAGTATGCTGAACAGTCAAAGCCAGTCAGGCGGTTACGGGGTAAAGAATGTGAATGAGCGCATTAAGCTCAGGTACGGGGACGAATACGGTGTGACCATTGCAAGCATTTACGGGGCGGGAACAACTGTCCGGCTCCTGCTGCCGGCCGGGGTTACGGGCCGCAGGGAGATTGAGGAGCAGTCCCGGTGAAGAAAAAAGTGTGGTGCATCAGAAGCAACAGGAGGAACGCATAGTGAGGACAATCAGTGTACTGCTCGTTGACGATGAAGCCGTTGATCTGGAATGGCTGCGGCGCAGAGTGTTGTCCAGCGGATTTGATATAGAAGTAGCGGGAACAGCAAATAACGGCTTTGATGCGCTCGAAATGCTGGAGCAGGAGCGTGTAGACATCATTCTGTCTGATATCCGGATGCCGATTATGACCGGAACGGAATTTGCCAGAAGAGCCAAAACCATCAATCCAAAAGTGAAAATCGTATTTATCAGCGGCCACGAGGATTTCAGCTATGCCAAGGAAGCTATTCAGATCAGTGCCTCGGGGTATTTGCTGAAGCCTGTCAAGGATAAGGACCTGTACGATATGCTCGGGAATCTATGCCATTCCATCGAACAGGAGCGGGAGCAGAACCGGTCTTTAACTGAAGCCCTGTCCCTTATAAACAAAGAGCTTATCTTACGCTGGTTCGATGAGGCTTCACCTGAACCTGTTGAGCTGCAGCTGCATGCCGCCCTGCTTCCGCTGTTAGTTAACGGGGCAACGGCAGCAATCTTAGAAATTGATGATCTGGAATGGAAAATGCAGGATGTCTCCGAAGAAAATGCGCGCATGATGATACGGCAAACCCAGCAATTGATTCGATCCCTGCTTGAGGAGAACAAGAGCGGAACGATGATTATAGGGTCCCGCCAGAGATTCATTATCCTGTGCAGCCTGCCGCAGGAGGAGTTTCTGCAAATCATGGAGGAGCTGATCCGGAAAACCGCAGAGTCCTCGCTGTGTACAGTAACGATCGGGGTCGGCCGTTATGCACGGATGGAGGCTGAGCTGCATGCCTCGTACAAACAGGCGCAGGCTGCACTCAGTGCGAAATGGCTGCTTGGCAAAAACCGGCTGATCCGTGATAACATGGAGCCTGTGCTGCGCGGGACGCCGGGCACCGACATTGACCAGACGTTAGACCAGCTTCTTGAGGCGATCATCCAGTATGATCTGGTGGCAATTGATGATCATTTATTGAAGCTGCTGATGAATGCCGGCAAGAAGGATGTCTATGATCTGATTATCCGGATCACCTCCAAGCTGCATGCGGATCTGCAGCAGCAGAACGAGAATCTGTACGAGCTGCTGCAGTGGGAATCCCATCAGCCGGAAATTCTGTTCCAGTTTGAGACGATACATGACATTGTATCCTGGATGAGACGGAGATTCTTCGAATTGTCCGAACTGCTGTATGTCAAACGCCAGCGCCAGAAGCGTAAGCTGATTGATGAAATCATACATTACGTGGAGGAAAATCTGGAATCAAAGATTACACTGAAGGAAGTCGCGGTCCAGTTTAACTTCACCCCGAATTATCTGGGTTATCTGTTCAAGGAAGACTACGGGATTCCGTTTATTGACTACGTCAAAGAACGCAAAATGAGCCGGGTATTAGAGCTGCTGAAGGACCCAACCCTGATGATTTATGAGATTGCCGAACGGATGGGTTACAAGAATCTGATTTATTTTAACAGGCAATTTAAGCAAATGACCGGTATGACACCGGGAGAGTACCGCAAAAAAAATAAAGTATAGCCAAATAAACGCTGCCATGGGCCGATTATCGCCCGGGGCAGCGTTTTTATATGAAGTTAAGTATACATAAAATAAATTATCGTTGGAAAAGTACTAGTATTTGTTGGCGCGCTCAATCCACAGGAGTGAAACGCTTTTTTATAATACATATATAGAGATATTGAGGAGTGGAAAGGGGATTCGAGATGAAACAGAACAAATACGGATTCTGGCACAAAGTAAAAAAGAATAGAACCTTGCTGCTTATGCTGACTCCGGCAGTTTTATTCTTCCTGGTATTTGCATACGTGCCTATGGCCGGGATTGTACTGGCATTCAAGCAGTACAACTACAGCGGAGGTATCCTGCACAGTCCGTGGAACGGGCTTGATAACTTCAGATTTTTCTTCGGCTCCGGCGACGCCTGGCGTGTAACCCGGAACACCGCGCTGTATAATATTGCTTTTATCATCGTTAATAATGTGCTGCAGATCTTTGCGGGCATTCTATTGTTTGAGGTTGCGGGCAAATGGTTCCGGAAGATTACACAAACCATCCTGTTCCTGCCGTACTTCATTTCCTGGGTAGTCGTTGGAGCCATTGCCTACAACTTGTTTAACTTTGATGTGGGTACTCTGAACGTATTGCTTAAGGGACTGGGAATGCAGCCGATTGATATTTACAACACTGCATCCTATTGGCCCGTTATTCTTGTACTGGTATCTGCCTGGAAGGCTCTGGGCTACGGCACGATCATGTATCTTGCGGCAATTACCAGTATTGATACTGAAATGTATGAAGCAGCCGAGATTGACGGAGCGAACATTTTCCAGCGCATTATGAAAATTACCGTTCCGAACCTGATTCCTACCGTAATTATTCTGGTGCTGCTGGCCATAGGTAATATCTTCCGCGGAGATTTCGGTATGTTCTATAACATGGTTGGTAATAATGGTCTCCTGTTCTCAAACACGGATGTTATCGATACTTTCGTATTCCGCTCACTGACCACTTCCAATGAAATTGGGATGTCTGCAGCGGCCGGATTCTACCAATCCCTGCTTGGCTTTGCGACGATTATGCTCGCGAACTATGCCGTGCGCAAATACGATAAAGATCGTGCTCTATTCTAAACAAAGGAGGCAGCTTAATGAGTTCTACTACTGTAAACGCAGATATTCAAAAAGTACGCAAGCGTACCAATGTTGACAAATTGACCTTGTCCATTATAGGATATGTAACTCTGACCATTCTCGCAATTTTTTGTATCGTGCCTTTCCTGCTGGTTATCTCTGCTTCCTTGAGTGAGGAAAGCTCTATTATCCAGAATGGATTCCAGATTATTCCGTCGACCTTCTCGACTGAAGCCTACAGGCTGCTGTTCGAATACCCGGCTGAAATGCTCCGGGCTTACGGAGTAACGATTACTGTTACTGTAATTGGTACTATTGTCGGATTGTTCCTGACTTCTATGACTGCCTACGTGCTGTCCCGCAGAGACTTTGAATGGCGCAGCCGCTTCTCGTTCTACTTCTTCTTCACAACCCTGTTCAGCGGCGGCTTAGTGCCTTCTTACTTGCTGATCATTAATTTTCTGCAGCTTAAAGATACGCTTCTGGTATTGATTCTGCCGATGCTGATGAATGTGTTCTATATCATCGTCATGAAATCGTTCATGAGCAGTATCCCTGATGCGATCACCGAATCCGCCAAGATTGACGGCGCAGGTGACTTCCGGATCTTCATGCAGCTGATTGTTCCATTGTCCAAGCCAGCTCTTGCTACCATTGGCCTGTTTATCGCCCTGGCTTACTGGAACGACTGGTATAACGCGCTGCTCTATATCTCCAAGTCCGATCTGATGCCGCTCCAGTATTATCTGTATAAAATGCTGGGCAATATGGACGGAATGCGCAAAGCCATGATGGCCTCAGGAGCGGTTGTGAACTCTGATCTGCCGACGGAAAGCTTGAAAATGGCGATGACCATTGTAGCTACCGGCCCGATTTTGCTGGCCTATCCGTTCATTCAGAAATATTTTGTACAAGGCCTGACCATCGGTGCTGTCAAAGGATAACCCCGGGCTATCCCGGTTATCAATATAAATCTCATTTCATTCACTACTTCATTAGGGGGAATTCCTGTCATGATGAACAAGAAAAAGAAACTTACTGTTACACTGGCAACAATGATGACACTGGGGACAATCCTCAGTGCATGCGGAGGCGGCAATAATGCCGCCAACACTGGTGCAGAAGCAACGAACAGCGGAGCGAATGCTGCCAATACAGCGACCGATTCCGGCGCTCCTGATACTTCCAAAGAGGTTAAGCTGAAGATGATCCTGGTCGGCGGACAGCCTGGCGACTATGATAAGGTATTCGGCGAGCTGAATACCAAATTGAAAGAGAAGATCAATGCTACTGTAGAAACAGAATTTCTGGACTGGTCGGACTGGACACAGAAGTATCCGCTGAAATTCGCGGCCAATGAGGATTTCGACCTGGTATACACAGCGAACTGGGCCTTCTATAACGACCAGGCGCTCAAGGGCGGATTCATGGAGTTAACGGAAGATATGCTTTCCAAGTATATGCCGCAGACCTGGGCAGCTATGCCGAAGGTAAACTGGGATCAGGCCAAGGTAGACGGCAAGATCTTTATGGTTCCGAACAATAACGTGGAAGTAACAGACAAAGTGGTATTATACCGTGAAGATCTGCGCAAGAAATACAATCTTCCGGAAATCAACAGTCCTGAAAGCTACGCCAATTATTTGAAAACGGTTGCTAAGGATGAGCAGGGTGTTACAGCTTTCGGAGCAAAGCCTGCTGACGGCTGGAAGTTCCATGAGCTGGATCAGATCCTGCTGGAGCAGAACAACAATTTCAACCTGGTAGATGCCAACCTGCTGCCGCTGGCTTACAAGCTGGATGATGCTACAGGCCAAATCTTCAACATCTACGATACGCCTGAGTTTACTTCCCTGCTTGAATACTATAAAGATCTGGCCGACAACGGCGCATGGTCGAAGAACGTAGTCAGCAACAAAAACGATGTATGGCAGGATATCAAAGCAGGCAAGGTTTCCTCCTATGCCCACAACCTGGGTACTGTTGGTGCCAACCTGTCTGAAATGCGCCGCGATAAACCCGATGTGGAGCTGGGAATCGCTGACCTGACACCGGATAAAAAGAAAATTGCTGCAATCGCCACACAGAACGGTATGTCCATCCATGCAACCTCGGAGAATCCGGAACGTGCCCTGATGCTGATCGATCTGCTGCAGAATGACAAAGAAATTCACGACCTGACCATGTACGGAATTGCCGGAACCCACTACAATCCGGAAGGCGACGATAAGTTCTCTGCAGGTCCTGCAGCTGCCAACTACACCGGGTTCTCGAACTGGGGCTGGAATTCCCCGCTGAACCGTCAGGATGCCGCTTATCCTAAGGAAGCTGACGACATGTTCAATGCATGGCAGGCAAATGTCTACCATTTCCCGCTTGAAACATTCGTATTTGACACCGCAAAAGTGAAAAATGAAGTAGCGAACATCGGTAATGTAATGCTGCGTTATGCCATTCCGCTGGAATACGGTTTGATTGATGACCTTGCCAAAGGTCAGGCAGATCTGATCAAACAGCTGAAATCGGCTGGCATTGATAAGGTTCAGGCTGAAATGCAGGCTCAGGTAGATGCCTTCCTGGCAGCTCAAGCAAAGTAAGATCAGTGCTTCGGGGCTGCGCCAAAGTTCGGCTTTGGCGCAGCCTTTTATATACAAGCAGAACCGGGTCGCTATCGTACATATGTGAGCGTTATCCGTATGCTGCAGGCATTACCACATTCGGGGAGGTTGTTACGTGAAAAACAGAAAAAGAGTTCTGGCAATCATTCTCTTCATTTCAATGATGCTGTCAACGGTATTTACCGGTTTACCCGGAAAAGCAGAAGCTTCTGCTGCACCCGGATCATTCGCCAAAGGCGCAGATATCAGCTGGCTGCCGCAATTAGAAGCGCTTGGGTATAAATTCTATAATGATAACGGGGAAGAACAGGATCTTCTGTACATTCTAAAGGATCATGGAATTGATTCCATCCGGATCAGAGCCTGGGTTAATCCTTCTGACGATCCTTCAAACGGTCATAACAGTACAGAGGAAGTTGTTGCTCTGGCTTCACGTGTAAGCGCTCTCGGTTTCCGGGTGATGATTGATTTCCACTACAGCGACAGCTGGGCGGACCCGGGAAAACAGATCACGCCTGCAGCATGGGCTGACGCGGATCTGGAGCAGTTAAAAGCGCATGTATCGGAATATACTACCGATGTTATGAAAGCGCTGCAAGAGGCGGGGGTTACCCCGGAGTGGGTGCAAATCGGCAATGAGATTAATAACGGTATGCTGCATCCGCTGGGGAGCTACAGTAATGTTTCCAACCTGGTCCAGCTGATTCAGGCAGGGTCAAGTGCATCCAAAGCCGTTTTTCCGGACATCAAAGTGATTATTCATAGGGCAAATGGAGCAGAGGCGGGCGTAGATCCTTTTTACGCCGGTCTGGTAGCAGCCGGTCTTAAGGATAGCGATTACGATATCATCGGGTTATCTTATTATCCTGAAGCTACCTTTACCACTTCCATTGATGAATTAAGCGAGAATATGAATAAACTGGAGCAGAATTACGGCAAGGAAGTTATGATTGTCGAAGTCGGCGGCAATGTCTCCGAAGATGTTGACAGCGTTCACAATATGCTTGTAGCGGCGCAGAATAAACTGCATGCGGTTCCAAACCAGAAAGGAACCGGTATATTCTATTGGGAACCGACAGGGATTATGTTTGACTATCCGTTATCTGCATGGAATAAAGACGGAAGCCCAACCATTGCCATGGATGCTTTTATCGACGGTGCGGTGGAAATTAACCGTTATCCGGTCCAATCCATTACGCTAGATCAGCCTGAAACGGTGATTGAAGTCGGTGGAAATGGTAAATTATCGGCAATCCTCAGCCCTGAGAATGCTACTTACAAGGGCGTGAAATTTACCAGCTCCAAGCCTGATATTGTCAAAGTGGATCTTTACAAAGGAACGCTCTCCGGAATCTCTCCCGGAACGGCAACGGTAACAGCTGTTACCTATGACGGCGGATTTACAGCCACCAGCGAAGTTACGGTTATCCCGAGCACAAGCCTGGTTCAGAACCCCGGTTTTGAGGACGGATTGACTTCGTGGACCCTTACAGGGGATGAAAGTGCAGTAACGATCGAAAACGATGTGTATTCAGGCTCATCAGCATTACATTACTATAGCCCGGCACCGGCTGAGTTCAAGGTTTCCCAGACGATTACAGGACTGGCCAATGGAACGTATACTTTGTCAGCCTGGGTCTCCGGCGGCGGCGGTGAAGAGATTTCGGAGATTTTTGCCGGCGATGCAGTGCAGAGCTTTACCAATACAGGCTGGAAAGAATGGAGTAAGCCTGTTATTAATGACATTGAAGTTACAGATGGAACGCTGACGGTCGGAGCACATTATAAGCTTTCCGACGGACAATGGGGTAACCTTGACCATTTTGAGCTGAAAGAGAAGGATAACACTGAGTATATTACAGTGATTAATCCCGGCTTTGAGAATGTTAAGGAAGACGGCACCCCTGAAGGCTGGACCATTCCGGATACCACTCCGTTAACGGCCGGGACCGGTTATACCGGTGAAAAGTCACTTGGATTCTGGAAGGATAGCGCGTTCACCTTTGAAGCCTATCAGGAGCTTACAGGTTTAACGGATGGAACCTACACGTTGTCGGCCTGGTCGCAGGGCGCCGGAGATGAAGTGAAGAATCAGTTATACGCTGTGAGCGGCGATCAAGCACCATTTACGGCCAGCTTTGCGAATAAGGGCTGGAATAAATGGAATCAGGCAGTGGTAGAAAACATCAAGATCACGGGCGGAACACTGAAAATAGGCGTTTCCCTGGATGCAAAAGCCGGGAATTGGGGCTCTTATGACGATTTCGTTCTGATTAAAAACAGTGATGAGCCGGGCACTGAGCAGCCGGGTACAGAAGTTCCACCTACAGAGCCAGGTACAGATCCGGGCACAGAGGTTCCACCTACAAATCCGGGAACAGATCCAGGAACGCAGGTTCCGCCGACAGAGCCGGTTAATCCTTCTCCGGGAAGCATTCCGGGGGACAGCAGTACTCCGGCAGTAAGCAATACTCCGGCAGCTGAGCCTACTACTTCTGTTATTGACAACACTATGGTCTACAGTGTCATTATCAAGACGACAGCAGATGCAGGTAAAGGGGGATCTGCAGCCAAGCTTGATACAAGCGTGATGGTCGGTCTGCTGCAAAAAGTGAAGCAGTCTGAAGCAGCTGGACAAAGAGCAGCAGTTGAAATCAGGCTGGATAGCGCATCAAATGAACAGGCTGTCCAATTATCCGTTCCGAAGGAAGCGCTCAAGCTGCTGGCTGACAGCACTACAGCGGATTTAAAGGTGGATGCAGGACTTGCCGCGATCACCTTTGACCATAAATCGGTAACGGCCATGGGCAGTGCAGCGGCGGACAGCGAAATCAGCATTACCAAGCTTGCTGCATCAGGACTGCCGGAGAATGTCCGGAGTGTGATCGGCGACAGGGCGGTGTATGATTTTACCGTAAAAGCAGGCAATGCTGAAATTACACAATTTAACGGCGGAAAGGTAAAGATCAGTCTGCCTTATACTCCGCATACAGGTGAGCAGACGAATGCAATTGTCGCCTACTACATTGACCCGGCTGGCAGCCTCAAGCCCGTCAGGGGAGGTTATGATGCTTCAACCGGGAGGGTAAATCTTCAGACCACCCATTTGTCGCAATATGCAGCGGGATATAACGAAGTGAAATTCAGTGATGTCAGCTCCGGTCACTGGTACAGTGATGCAGTCGGTTATATGGCGGCCAGAGGGATCGCTAACGGCACAGGCGGAAATGTCTTTGCCCCTGAGAGCAAAGTGACGCGGGCTGATTTCCTGATGATGATTATGAACGCTTACGGAATTGATGCAGATTCCGCAGTTGCCGGCAATTTCGCCGATGCAGGGAACAAATACTACTCGGGATATGTGGGCACGGCCAAGAAATTAGGATTGGTTTCCGGTACAGGGGATAACCAGTTCAAGCCGGAAGCCGTAATCAGCCGGCAGGACATGTCCGTTATTTTCTATAATATCCTGAAGCATCTGGGTGAACTGCCATCCGGCAAGAACGGCCAGAGCTATGATAATTTTGCCGATACAGCTGCTGTATCAGGTTATGCAGCAGAATCCATGAGAGCATTAGTGGAAGCCGGAGTGATTACCGGAGACGGGAACAAGCTGGCTCCTGCTGCCAATACTACCCGTGCTCAGGCGGTACAGGTTATATACAATGCTATAAAGTAAACCGGCAGGTTTGAGCCGCAATAACCTTTAACCCTATTATTAGCCATCCGGTCTTTTCAGGCCGGGTGGTTCTTTTCTGTGTAATATTTCAACAAAACATCGTAGGATATTTAAGGTTCCTGTCATGCGCGTCCGGTACAATCTATATAACGGGATTATCAATAACACAAGATACAGGGGGAACTGCAGTGGTTATGAAGCAGCCGGTAAGCAGCAATGCATTAAGAACAAAGGAAGATGTGCTGACAGCGTTCAGGCAATTGACGAATCCGCTGAAAGAGAGGTACAGCACCGGAGGGGCCCGTCTTGAAATCAGGGGGGCCGGCGCCGGACATACAGAAGAAATCGCCGATATGGAGGGATTTTCCCGTATATTGTGGGGACTGGTTCCGTATCTGGCAGGCGGCGGAGAAGAGGCGGAGCTGACGGCGATTTATCAGCGGGGACTGATCAACGGGACGGACCCTGAGCATGAAGAATACTGGGGCGAGGTGGGTGACTACGATCAGCGCCTTGTGGAAATGGCAGCGATGGGTCTGGCGTTGTGCCTTATACCGGAGAGAGTCTGGGAGCCGTTAAATGCAAGGCAGCGCCGCAATCTGTACAATTGGCTTAATCAGATTAATGTACATCCTTGTCACGATTGCAACTGGCTGTTCTTTCAGGCGATGGTTAATCTCGGCTTCCGGCAGATCGGTGAGCCCTACGATGCGGAGCAGATGGAGCGGAATTTACAGCGCATCGACGAGTTCTATCTCGGAAACGGCTGGTACAGTGACGGCATTGGCGGACACAGTGATTATTACGGTCCGTTTGCCATTCACTTTTACTCACTGATTTACCTGAAGCTGATGGGAAACGAAGATCCGGAGCGCTGCATTCAATACAGGGAACGGGCCCTGCTGTTCGCCGGTGATTTTGTGAACTGGTTTGATTCTGACGGCTCTGCGCTGCCCTATGGTAGAAGCCTGTCATACCGTTTTGCACAGTCGGCATTTTGGAGCGCTTTTGCTTACGCCGGTTTGAGTTCTGAAACGCTGACCCCAGGTGTAGTGAAGGGGCTTATTCTGCGCAATCTCCGCTGGTGGTTCAGGCAGCCCATTTTTGACAGTGCGGGGGTACTCACTGTGGGTTATGCCTATCCCAATCTGGTAATGGCCGAAAATTATAATGCACGAGGCTCGCCGTATTGGGCCTTCAAAACCTTTCTTGTGTTGGCACTTGGAGAGGATTCCGGGTTCTGGACGGCAGCAGAAGAGGATATCCCGCAGGGGCCAGCCCTGTCTGTACAAACTGAGCCGCACCTTGTCGTGTGCAGGGATCTTGATTCAGGTCATGTGGCAGCGTTCAACAGCGGACATCCTGGAACCAATGCCCATACGCACACTCCGGCCAAATACGAAAAATTCGTCTACTCCACCCGGTTTGGCTTCAGCGTGCCCAGAGCGGAGTGGGGGCTTGAGCAGGCATCGGCAGACTCCATGCTGGCACTAAGCGAGCAGGATCAGCTGTTCCGGGTACGGCGGGTCAATGAGGAAACCTGGATTTCCGACAACGTGCTGTACGCCAAATGGCGCCCGTGGAGTGATGTGGAGGTCCGGACCTGGATCGTAGCGGGACTCCCTTGGCATGTCCGCAATCACAGGATTGAGACAGGCCGGCCGCTGACTGCCGCCGAAGGCGGATATTCACTGGCTGCGAAACAGGATCAGCACATCGAGAAGGCCGGAAATCCGGGCTTGTCGGTCAAGAATACCTTTGGCGAAAGCGGTGTTTACAGCCTGAAGGGATATACCAAAGCACAGCTGGTCTATTCAAATGTGAATACCAATGTGTTATATCCCCGCACGTCATTGCCGTCGCTGCTGGCAGATCTGGATCCGGGGAGCCATCTGCTGATCTCTGCGGTCTGCGGAGCCCCTGCGGGGAGCCGTGCTGTTCCTCCGCTGGAAGAAGCTTTGGACAGCCTTGGTATCTCACTGACGGCACAGGGGGTCACCATCTCCCGCGAAGGTCTGACGGATGTTACTGTAGATTTATAAAATGATATACGGATGAAATCCTGTTATCCGCAGCTTAACTCTCCGTTACAACATGAGACGGACTTTGTTTGCTGCTGGAGACGAATTTACGGATTCCATAATATACAAGACCCGCAGCTAACCAGCCGGCTCCGAGTATTAACGAAGCGGAATCCAGCAGGGCAATCAGATAGAGCACAAAGCCTGCACCGGACAGCGGGCAGATAAACCGGAAGAGGATATCCCGGGGCGAGCGCTGCTTCTGGCGGATCATGTAATGGGCAATGACGGACAAGTTGACGAACAGGAACGCTGTCAGAGCGCCGAAGCTGACAAACTTGATGGCGGTCTCCAGGCTGATAAAGAGCGCTGATAAGGACACGATGCTCATAAGCACGATGTTAAAAACAGGTGTGCGGAATTTGGGGTGGACGGAGGCGAACCTTTGCGGCAGCAGCGAGGTCCGGCCCATGACGAACAGCAGCCGCGTGACGGTAGTCATGGATGAGAGCCCTTGCGACAGGATGGAGAAAATAATAACAAAGGTGAATATACCTGCCAGCAGGCTGCCTCCGAGATTCTGCATCAGCTCATATCCGGCAGAGTCCACATTCACGTAGGAGAAGCCGGGAGCGGTAAGCTGGATCAGGTAGGCTGTAACAAAATACATCACGCCAGCAGACAGGACAATTAACAGGATGGCCCGGGGGATTGTTTTCCTCGGGTCTTTTGTTTCCTCTGCCATGGTCGTAATAGAATCAAAGCCGAGAAATGAAAAGCATACGAGTGAGGCTCCGGCCAAAATGGCGGAGAAGGAGACGCCTTCCTGGGCAGCCAGAGGATTTAAATCTGCAGTAACACCGCCTTCCAGCGCTTTGTAGACAAGCAGTGCACAAAAGCCGGCGATAAACAGGATTTGCATAAATACGAAAAGCTTGCTGATATTTGCCAGCGGCTTAATGCCGATTATATTAATAATCATCACTATTAACGTCAGCAGTATGATCCAAACCGAAGAAGGAACGGACGGGAATTGGGCATTCAGGTTGACTCCGAACATAAGGACAGCAACGATGCAGGAAAATAAATAATCGAGCAGGATCGCCCAGCCGACCAGGAACCCGAGAAACGGATTCATTGCCTTGGAGACGTACGTGTAGGCCGAGCCTGATACCGGAAAAGCCCGGGCCATCTGGCCGTAGCTGGCAGCCGTGAACAGAATGGCGATAAAGGCCAGAGCGTAGGCTGCAAGGAGCATGCCTCCTGAACTATCATGGAGCACCCCGAAGCTGGTGAAAAAAATCATCGGTGACATCCACGCAAGTCCCATAGTAACGACATGTGACAGGGATAAATCTCTCTTAAGCGTTATTGTATCTTTCATATACTCTCCAGCTCCCTCTTGTTCCCGAATGTATACCAAATGTCACGACATCTGACACCGTTTAGAATGAGATGACTATAACAAGCTTTTTTTAGTGCTGTAAATAGGAACTTATGTTCCGATTTAAATACAAACCTGACATCTACAATAAGTAAATTGCAAAAAAAACTACAATTTTTAATTTTTCTGTTGCCTTGAGCTTTTTCTTGTGTTAGAGTTTGTAACATCAAAACCGAATACAAAATGTCTTCTAGGGTTCCGGGATGTTCACATCCGGCTGGTCCGAGAGAAGACGCACCGGAGCCTGCACGGCCGGTGTCCACGGCGGGATAAAAGCCCGGGAGAACTTTCAAAGCGATTGCTTTGAAGCTTCTCCCGGGCTTTTTTTTATTTTCATATTCAAGGAGGAGTCGTCATGCTTACATTCATCATTCAAGCCGGGGGGAAGTGGTCCGGTCGTATTGCCAAAGGGAAATCAATCACGCTGACTGCAAGCAGTGACCGTGTCAATCTGTCCACACTTTTGTTCGATGCGTGGCAGCCTGCGGAACGCTATAACATGCCGGATACGCTCAAGGCGCAGCATACCGCTTTTTTGACAGCAGGCAATGTGCTGATGAGTGATCAGGGGAAGGTGCTTGCCTCCATAATCCGGGATTCGGTGGGCTGGCATGATCCTTTAGGCGGGTATTCGACCAGGCAGGCTACTGACGGGAAATACGGACTGACCAGCTATCAGAAGCAGCGGAATGACTGGTACCGCAGCGGCGAGGAAAATTTGATCGTCGAGCTCTACCGGAACCAATTGCTGCCGCGCGACTTAATGCCGCCGGTTAACTTTTTTTCAAAGGTGGTCTGTGAGCTTGACGGCTCCATGCATTATGTCGAGCAGCCGGCGGCTGGCCGGTCAGTGACGCTCCGTACAGAAACGGATATCCTGCTGGTATGCTCCAATACGCCTAACCCGCTGGACCCGGGTTCTGACTATCCGGTTTCGTCCATCCTCGTAGAGGTAACAGATTCGGAAGCCGTTACGGAGGATGATATCTGTGTTACACATTGTTCCGAGAACCGGAGAGCCTTTGAGAACACGTGGAATGTACATACCTTGCTGAAGGGAGCGAATCTGTAATGACAACCTATTCATTCGAACCGGCGATAAGCGTACTTAATCCAGACGATGCTGTGTATAACAAGACGATTCCTGCAGGTGAAGGCTGGCTGCATGACCTGCTGCCGGGCCAGATTTTGCGGATTGTGGATCTGGAGGGCAATCAGGCTGTGGACACCCTGTTTTACTCCGCAGAAGATCCGGGCGACCATTACAGCGCGATCCGGACCATTGCCAATCAGCAGAATCTCTACCTGACGACAGGTTCCGTCTTACTGACGGAATCGGGACGCGGGCTTATGAAAATTACGGCAGATACATGCGGCCGCCACGATACGATCGGAGGAGCCTGCTCCGCCCAGAGCAACACGGTACGTTATTCGCATGATACGCTGCCGATGCATAACTGCCGGGATACATTCATGCTTATGCTGTCGAGCCGCAGCGGATATTCCAAGCGTGATCTGGCTCCGAACGTGAACTTCTTCATGAACGTGCCGGTAACCCCGGAGGGGGAGCTGACTTTTGCCGACGGCATTTCCGGCCCGGGACGATATGTGGAGCTGACCGCTCTGGCTCCGGTTACGGTACTGATCAGCAATTGTCCCCAGCTTAACAATCCGTGCAATGCCTACAATCCGACCCCGGCACAGGTGCTGATCTGGGATGGCCAAGGAGGAGAAGACCATGTTTAAAAAAGTGCTGATTGCTAACCGCGGTGTCATTGCCGTACGGATCATCCGGACGCTGAAGAAGATGGGTATCGCTTCTGTAGCTGTCTATTCAGAGACGGACCGCGACAGCCTGCATGTGGAGCAGGCAGATGAAGCCCTGCTTATTGGTGAAGGTCCGGCAAAAACAAGCTATCTGAATGCGGAGCTTATTCTAAGCAAGGCGATAGAAGCTGGCGCCGATGCGATTCATCCCGGTTACGGCTTCCTCAGTGAGAATGTTGCATTTGCCGAAGCGTGCAGAGAGAACGGGATTGCCTTTATCGGCCCTGACCCGGAGAACATCAGGCTGTTCGGCTTGAAGCATACGGCCAGAGCGATCGCAGAGCAGGCGGGTGTCCCGCTGCTTCCCGGAACCGGATTGATCAGCAATCTGGAGGAAGCTGTAGGAAGGGCCTCTGAGATCGGCTATCCGGTTATGCTGAAGAGCACGGCCGGCGGGGGCGGAATCGGGATGCGGATCTGTTCCGGTGAAGAGGCATTAGTAAAAGCCTTTGATTCCGTGACCAGGCTGGCAGCGGCCAATTTCAACGACGGCGGTGTTTTCCTGGAAAAATACATCGCCCGGGCCCGGCATATCGAGGTGCAGATTTTCGGTGACGGCGCCGGCAATGCGGTCGCACTCGGTGAACGGGATTGCTCCGTCCAGCGCCGGAACCAGAAGATTATTGAAGAGACGCCTGCCCCGCTGCTGGCAGAGGAGACCCGCCGTTCGATGCATGAGAGTGCCAGAAAGCTGGCAGCTGAAGCCAATTACCGAAACGCCGGAACCGTTGAGTTTCTCTATGATTCCGCAACAGGCCAGTATTATTTCCTCGAGGTCAATACCCGGCTTCAGGTGGAGCACGGGATAACTGAAGAGGTATTCGGAGCGGACCTTGTGGAATGGATGGTGCTTGAGGCTGCTGGCGGGATTGGGCAGCTGCAGGAAAGAGTGAACAAGCCGCAGGGGCACAGCCTGCAGGTGCGGCTGTATGCGGAGGACTGCTATCATGATTTCAGGCCAAGTGACGGCCGGATCGACGGAGTTGTATGGCCGGAGGGCACACGGGTAGAGACCTGGATTCAGCCCGGGCTGCAGGTAACCACCCTGTATGATCCGATGCTGGCGAAGCTGATCGTGCATGCGGATACCCGCGGTGAAGCCATTCAAGCGATGATTGCCAGCCTGGAGCAGCTGCGTGTGTACGGAATTACAACCAACCAGTCCTACATTGCAGCGTTCCTGGCAACGGACGATTTCTGTGCAGGACAGGTATTTACGAATATGCTGGTCGGCTACACGCCTGCTGAACGGGCGATAGAGGTTCTGGACGGCGGCGTTCAGACCACGGTGCAGGATTATCCCGGACGAACCGGCTACTGGGACATCGGAGTCCCGCCGTCCGGCCCGATGGATACGCTGGCGTTCCGGATGGGGAACCGGCTGCTCGGGAACAGTGAGCAGGCAGCCGGGCTTGAGATGACGCTCCGCGGCGGAAGCTACCGGTTCCGCGGTGACATCCGGTTTGTCCTGGCCGGTGCGGATATGGATGCCCGGCTGGACGGCACGCCGGTTGAACCCTACACGCCGGTTCAAGCCTCAGCCGGAGCTGTGCTGACACTCGGTGAGTCTGCACTCGGTATGCGCTGCTACCTGCTCGTCGCCGGCGGCTTCGATCTGCCGCTGACGCTCGGCAGCGCCTCGACCTTTACGCTGGGCGGCTTCGGCGGTTACGGCGGCGGGGCGCTGCGCCCGGGCAGCGTGCTCCGGGTCAATCCCGGCGCTCCGCTGAACCGCCCGGAACAGGTGCGGCCGCTTCCTGAAGTGTCGCAGCCGGATATTTGCCGGGAATGGGCTATCGGCGTCATCCCCGGACCGCATTGCACGGAGGAGTATTTGCTGCCCGCCTACCTGGAGCAGCTGACGGGAACCGACTGGGAGGTGCATTTCAACAGCTCCCGCACGGGCGTAAGGCTCATCGGCCCGGCTCCGCTCTGGGCCCGGGAGGACGGAGGGGACGCGGGGCTGCATCCCTCCAACATCCACGACAACGCTTATGCAATCGGGGCGCTGGATTTAACCGGCGATATGCCGATATTGCTCGGTCCCGACGGCCCGAGTCTGGGCGGCTTTGTCTGCCCGGTGACCACGGCTTCCGCAGAGCTGTGGAAGATCGGCCAGCTGCGTCCGGGAGATAAAGTCCGGTTCAAGCTGATCACTGTAGAGGAGGCTGAGCAGCTTAGGCTGGCACAGGAGCTCTTTTTAAATGAGATCAGTGAAGAACACAGCGGGGCAGAGGCGCTTAAGATTCCAGCACTGCCTGAACAGTCAAGCGGGCAATATATGCCCCTGCTTGCTTATGAGGAACAGGGCCGCCGCTTCAAAATTGCCATTCGCTGCTCCGGGGACGAGAATATCCTCGTGGAATACGGTGACCGGGAGCTGGATTTGCTGTACCGGTTCCAGGTCTACGTTCTGATGCAGGCTGTCAAGGACAATGGAAGAATTCCGTATATCGAGATGACGCCGGGCATCCGTTCCCTGCAGATTCATCTGGACCGGACGCAGATCACAGTGAAGGAAGCAGCGGCGATTGTGCTTGATATCGACCTCGATTTGCCGCCGCTGGATACGATCGAGGTGCCCTCACGTAAAGTGAAGCTGCCTTTGTCCTGGGATGATCCGGCTACACGGCAGGCGATTGAACGTTACCAGCAGAACGTCAGACCGGACGCTCCCTGGTGCCCGAGCAATCTGGAATTCATCCGCCGGATGAACGGCCTCGAATCCATCGACGAGGTTGCGGAGGTTGTGTTCAATGCCTCTTATCTCGTTATGGGCCTCGGAGATGTATACCTGGGTGCGCCCGTAGCTGTGCCGCTTGACCCGCGTCATCGTCTGGTCACAACCAAATACAACCCTGCCCGAACATGGACTCCCGAGAACGCGGTCGGGATCGGCGGCGCTTATCTCTGTGTATACGGCATGGAAGGGCCGGGCGGCTATCAGTTCGTCGGACGGACGGTCCAAATGTGGAACAAGTTCAGGGAAACCGCGAATTTCGAGCCCGGCAAGCCCTGGCTGCTGCGCTTCTTCGATCAGATTACCTTCTATCCCGTGTCAGAGGCTGAGCTTCTGCAGATGAGGGAAGACTTCCCGCGCGGAGCGTACACGGTTGAAGTGGAAGAGACTACTTTTAATCTGGGCCAATACCTCACCTGGCTTGATTCCTTTGAACAGGAAGCGGCGGAATTCCGCAGCTCACAGCAGTCTGCTTTCCAGGAGGAGCGGGAGCTGTGGAAGAAGCTGGGGATTGCAGAGCACCTGGCTGAAGCTGAAGCGGCGGCCGGTTCGGATGTTAATGTGCTTCCAGAAGGCAGTGCGGGTATTAACAGTCTGATGCCGGGAAGTGTGTGGAAGGTAATCGCCGAGCCTGGCCAGCGGGTGCAGAAGGGCGAGACTATTATAATAGAAGAAAGTATGAAAATGGAGTTCCCTCAGACAGCTCCGTTTGCCGGTATTATTGCAAATGTATTTGTATCGCCGGGGGACCAGGTCCGTGCAGGAGATCTTATCGCGGCCATCTATCCGGAACATGAGGAGGCGGCATCATGAGCATAACGAATGTACCGGCACAGCTTACCATCGGAGCCTTGCGAAAGGGTTACCGGAGCGGCCGTTTCTCTTTATCAGAGGTTATGTCCGTAATAGTTGAACGCTCAAAAAGAGATGAGGATAAAGCAGTCTGGATCTTGCCGCCTTCGCTGGAGCGGCTCCAGCCGTATCTGGATCGTCTGCAGGAGCTGGACCCGCAGCAATTCCCTTTATGGGGAATTCCTTTCGCGGTTAAGGATAATATTGAAGTAGCGGGCTGGCCGGTGACGGCCGGATGCCCGGATTATGCCTATGAGCCGGAACAACATGCGGCAGTCGTTGAACGGCTTGTTGCGGCGGGAGCCATACCGGTAGGGAAAACCAATCTGGACCAGTTTGCCACAGGGCTAGTCGGGACGAGAAGCCCTTACGGAGCCACACATAATGCGCTGCGGCCTGAGCTGATCAGCGGCGGCTCCAGCTCAGGCTCGGCCGTGGCTGTTGCGCTTGGTCAGGCTGCGTTCGCGCTTGGCACCGATACAGCCGGATCAGGCAGAGTTCCGGCTGCACTGAACGGACTGGTCGGATATAAGCCGGCTGTCGGAGCCTGGCCTTCTGCAGGTGTTATTCCGGCCTGCCGCAGTCTGGATTGCGTCACCGTGTTCGCTCACTCGATAGAAGATGCAGAGGCTGTTGACCGGCAAGTGCGCGGCCACCTTCTGTCAGACCCATACTCTGCTGAACGTCCGCTTGGGCGTGCGGTAACACCTGAGGTATGGCTGATTCCGTCCGGGCCGCTGGAGTTCTTTGGGCCCTATGCTGCTTCATACCAGCAAGCCTGGGAGCTTGCTAAGCAGAAGCTGCTGGAATCGGGAGTTAATGTACAGGAAACGGATGTCAGTCTGCTGCAGAAAGCCGCAGCACAGCTGTATGAAGGGCCGTGGGTCGCTGAGCGGTGGGCCGATTTAGAGGCTTTTGTTGATACTCATCCAGGTGCTGCCCTGCCTGTCACAGAGAGCATTCTCCGCTCCGGCGCGAAGCCGGACTTTACCGCAGCTTCACTGTTCCGCTCACAGCACCGGATTGCCGCGATCCGCAGTCTGGTCCACGGCATGCTTAAAGGTGCGGTGCTGGTGCTGCCGACAGCGGGCGGAACCTGGACACGCGAGCAGGTGACTGCTGATCCGGTTATAACCAACAGCAAGATGGGACTCTACACTAATCATTGCAATCTGCTTGATCTGAGTGCCGTTTCGGTTCCGGCAGGTGAGGCGGAGGAGAAGCTGCCTTTCGGCTTAACACTGTTTACAGTACCTGAGGAGGAAGCGAATCTTGGAGCGGCGGCCCGTCTGTTCTCTAGTCAGCCGGATGACATCACAGTCGCAGTCTGCGGGCTTCATATGCGAGGCATGCCGCTGGAACGGCAAATGCTTGGCCTGGGAGCCGAGTTTCTGGAGGAAGCACAAACCGCACCGTTATACCAGTTGTTTATGCTTCCGACTACACCCGCCAAGCCTGGCCTTATCCGGGTGCCTCAAGCCGGAGCTCCGATAGCATTGGAGCTGTGGAGTATGCCCGCAGCATCCTTTGGATTATTCACAGCTATGATACCGGCTCCGCTGGGCATCGGCAAGATTGAGCTGGCGGATGGACGGCACGTATCCGGATTTCTGTGCGAAGCGTATGCCATTGAACAGGCGGTGGACATAACGGCAAGCGGGGGCTGGAGGGCAGCAATAGCAGCCTCAAATGCTCAAGCTCTTTGCTGAAGATATACGCATAGTTCCTCAGGTAGAGGCACACACTATCAGGGTGATTTACCAAAAATGATTCGTGTATGGATCAGGAGGCCCGGAGTGAATGTCCAATAAAAAAAGTTACTATGCATTTGAGGATCCGCGCGGCACCACCATTGAATTTCAGGCTACCAGCCTGCAACAAGCCATGGTGATCAAAAAGAAGAGGGCACAGGAGCTGGGGATTCCCAGAGAGGCTTTTGAACTTACAAGCATCCGCAAGAAACCGAGCCAGAGCGACTAGTCTTTTTTTGAGCGGCTTCCGCATAACCAAGAATGTCATAGGATATGAACATAGTTCCTTAAGAACCCGCGCATAGCGCGGGTTTTCTTTTTATTAGGGAGATGGATATTGACATCCGCACTACTTAGTGATACTTTATAGTAGTACTAAGTAATACTGCATACCAGTCATACAGAATAGTAAAGGATGATTGCATTGGATAACCTGACAGAAATGCTCAAAGGCGTGCTTGAGGGCTGTGTCCTGGAAATTATAAGCCGCAAGGATACCTATGGCTACGAAATCACACGGCAGCTGAATGCCCTCGGCTTCGCAGATGTTGTGGAGGGAACGGTATACACAATCCTGGTCCGGCTTGAAAAGAACAAACTGGTGGAGACCGCCAAGAAGCCCTCCGAGCTGGGGCCGCCGCGGAAGTTTTTCGCTATTAATGATGCTGGCCGCGAGGAGCTGCGGAGGTTCTGGGACAAATGGGCCTTTGTATCATCAAAAATGAGCGAGTTAAAGGAGAGAGCAGAATGAATTTGTGGGAAAAGATGACCGGCAGGGATATAACTAAAGAATTCAAGGCCTTTGAATTACGGGTAAATGAGCTCCCTGCGGATTACCAGGCGGCCTGGGCAGCCATCAAGGAGCATCTATGGGCACACTCCGATTTCACCGGCCGTAATCTCATGCCGGTCTTTGACGGTGTGCTTGGCCTGCTGGAAACATCGGCGGCTGACGGCCAGAGCATCGGTGAGGTTTTGGGTGATGACATCAAGGGCTTCTGCTCAGCGCTGGCCGGCGAAGAAGGGGCAAAGTCTTACCGCGACAAGTGGCGCGAGCAGCTTAACAATAATGTAGCCAAAAAATTAGGCAAATAGGAGGGGTTCACATGAGTATACGGGATATGATCGAGGGCAGAAAAGAGTGGAAGGCACATGTTGCGCGTGTTAAGGCACTTCCGCAGGATTACCAGATTGTATATAAAGAGATGCAAAAATATCTTTTTAAAGTCGGTCCGGTGGACATGGGTGAGGGAACAGAGCTGCTCTCGGGAATTGTTGATCTGTTTGAAGAAGGTGCTTCTCTGGGAAAAGGCGTGCTTGAAGTGACCGGCAAAGATGTTGCGGCATTCTGTGACGAGCTGATCAAGGATTCTAAAACCTACACTGATCTTTATCAGGAGGCGGTTGACCAAAAGACAGCCAAGGCCATGAACAAGGCAACGGATAAACTAAAGTGAAGGGTGGTTAACAGGATGGGAAAAGCAATTCAAGTGCAGGGTCTGCGTAAATCCTTTAAGAATAACGAGGTGTTAAAAGGAGTCGATTTTGAAGTGGAGCGGGGGGAGATTTTTGCCCTGCTTGGCAGTAACGGCGCAGGCAAGACGACGATAGTCAGAATTCTCTCAACGCTGATCAGACAAGATGAGGGCACGGCATCCGTTAACGGCTTCGATGTTATGTCAAATCCCGGGAAGGTGCGGCAGGCGATCAGTCTGACCGGGCAATTTGCCGCCGTAGACGAGATGCTGACCGGCCGGGAAAATCTGATCATGATTGCCAAGCTGCGGCATCTGGAGCAGCCGCGACAAGCGGCGGAGGATTTGCTGAAACGTTTCGGCTTAACGGACGCTGCAGACCGCAAGCCGTCTGCCTATTCGGGCGGCATGCGCCGCAGGCTGGATATTGCACTCAGCCTGGTGGGGAAACCGCAGATCATTTTTCTGGATGAACCAACCACCGGTCTTGACCCCGAGGCCCGAATGGAGGTCTGGAAGATCGTAAGAGAGCTTGCTGCCGGCGGGACAACGGTGTTCCTGACTACCCAATATCTTGAAGAAGCAGAGCAGCTTGCCGGCAAAATCTCCATTTTGCATGAGGGGCGGATTATCGCGGGCGGTACACTGGCTGAACTGAAAAAACGTTTTCCGGCTGCCAAGGTAGAATATGTTGAGAAGCAGCCGACCTTAGAGGAAATCTTCCTCGCAATTACCGGTAACAAGGAGGCTATCTGATGGAAACGGCAAAAAACTATTTTTTCAGCGACATGAGTGTGATGCTTGGCCGTTCGATGCGCCATATTGTCCGCAGTATGGACACTATTCTCACCGTTTGTATTACTCCGATTGCCATGATGCTGCTGTTCGTCTATGTATTTGGCGGTGCTATAGAAACAGGTGCCGATAATTATGTTAACTACCTGCTGCCCGGCATCCTGCTTATGGCGATTGCCAGCGGTGTGGCATACGTGGCTTACCGGCTGTTCATAGATAAGCAGCGCGGCATTATCGAACGGTTCAACTCTATGCCGATTGCCCGTTCCGCCGTGCTGTGGGGGCATGTGCTGACCTCAGTGGTATCCAACATCCTCTCTGTTGCTGTCATCATCCTCGTTGCCCTGCTTATGGGCTTCCGCTCTCCGGCAGGAATTTTGGCCTGGCTGGCTGTAGCAGGTATACTTGTGCTGTTTACGCTGGCCTTGACCTGGGTCGCAGCCATCGCCGGATTATCCGCCAAAACTTTGGAAGGCGCAAGCGCCTTTTCCTATCCGCTAATCTTCCTGCCCTTCATTAGCTCGGCCTTTGTGCCGACAGGCTCGATGCCCAAAGCTGTGCGTGTCTTTGCCGAAAATCAGCCGGTGACCCCGATCGTTGAAGCTATCCGCAACCTGCTGTCAGACCAGCCGGTAGGCACTGACATATGGGCCGCTCTGGCGTGGTGTACCGGCATCCTGATTGTTGCCTATCTGTTTGCGGTACGTGTGTATAGACGGAATGCGGTTTAATGATTTTTAACCTGCTTTTGTAAACCAAAAAAAGCAAGGAAACGGAGTACTTAGATGCCGCTTCCTTGCTTTTATATAAATACCCCAGAAGACTTTTATCAGGAAAGCAGCGAATAATAGGAAACGGATTCCGCAATTAAAGCGGCCGGATTCAGATAACAGTCCGCTCCGTTTCCTGACTTCATAGGAATTTGTCCGGCTGATATGAACATATGGTCAAGAGCAGTCTTAAGCAAACTAAGCTGATCAGCATTCCATTCCCGGCCATGCGATCGTACGTAATCCTCAGCTTCCTCTACCGTACAGTGACAGATCCCCTTCAGAAAAGAACCCCATTTTATCAAATCCACCCCGTGATCACCCGCGCAGAGCACACAATCGCTGTAGCAAATCTGTTGTCCGCAGGTGAGCTTTAATACTCCGTACCAGCAGCCATAGGGTTCTGAGTGATGCATAAAGGACGGGCGGCTGCTGAAGGCGAAAAGCTCAATACGTGACAGCCTGTGGTTCATCATGATTGTATGCCTCCGGATGAGTCAAGCCTTTTGAACCTCCGCTGCAGATTATGGGTTTGCTCCGCTCTGGTTATACATGCGGTTAATTCCGCTTCATTCTCACAAACAGCCGAGTGCTCCAGCCAAACGGAATATTTCGTTTTTTGAACAATGGACAAGTGCAATGGAAAGGTTTCGCGCGATCGCAGCACGTACCAGCCCGCAGGTGTGTTTTTCCAGGGTCTTTTAAAGGCGGTCATAACCGGCAATCTCTTGCGGGTCCCCCAATCCTGCTCCTGCTGTTTCTTTCTGATGCTTCTATAAATATCATATAGGATCTGTTTATCCGAACAAGTAAGATGCGCGGAAAACGCCCTGAATTGAGCAAGCACAGCAAGCTGCGCTGCACCAAAGCCGTAGCCGACAATGTATCTCTGATTATTCTCCACATACCAGAATGCACCGAAGCTGGAGTGCGCAAGGCTCGCCGGCTCCAGCACATCAGGATGAATTCCGAAATAATAGGTTCTATCTTCTGTCATTTTCCCTACCCCTTACAGCAATGGTTTGAAAGGAATCATACGCCGGGTCTTTCGGTTTGTAAAATACTGAAAAGAGGATAGGGTTCGAAAATAAGGCTTAAATGGCCAAAAATCTTCTTCTAGTTAAACAACGAATGTGTTAGCGCTGATTGTCTTGAGTTATCGCGTTATTTCTGGATTTTTAATGCAATCTGAACAGGGCTAAATGAATCTTAATGCTTCTTTAATGATGAAGATGAAGGCGGAGCAAGCGGCTTATTAAAATCAAAGGAAATCGCAGATTTTCTAAGTATCCACAGGGCCATAAATGTAATATAATACTAGCCTAGCTCATAGTTTGGTGTGTGCTCAGGGAGGTTTATATGATCAGGCTGTTAATTGTAGAGGATGAAAACAGAACCAGGGAGCTGCTGCGGAATTATATACCCTGGGAGGAGCTGGGGATCGGCGAGGTCCAGACAGCACGCAACGGCCTTGCCGCACTTGAACTGACGGCGGGGTGGACGCCGGATATTATTATTTGTGATGTGCGGATGCCCAAGCTTAACGGCATTGAATTCAGTAAGCGCTACAGGGAGAGTAATCCGCGCTGCAAGATCATTTTTTTGAGCGGATTCTCGGATAAGGAATACTTAAAATCGGCTATTTTCTTGAAAGCGTTAACATATCTGGAAAAGCCAATCATCCTCGAAGAGGTGCAGGCGGCTGTTGAATCAGCCGTCAAGCTGTGTATAGAAGAGAACCGGAAACAGGCAGAAGAGCTTCAGCTGCAGGTTGAGGTGGACAGGAGTCTGCCCTTTCTCAGGCAGGAGATGGTGCGCAAACTGATTACCCGCCCTGACTCCCCTCATGTAGGACCGGCACTCGGCAGCCGTGAAACCTTCCTGTTACCGCTCCATGGACCTTATACGGTGCTGGCTGCAGAGCTGTACTGGAATCCTGCTGACCTTCCGGAGGATCCGCTTCCCGTTCAGGATTCACTGCTGGATGCCCTTAACCGCGAGCCGCAGATTCTGGCTTGGCGTGCGATAGCAGGCTTCGATTATGCTAACCGCCTGGTGCTTATTACCCCGGGCGAATACCGCAGTTCTTACCGTGAGGGGCGGGAAACAGCCGAGAATCTGGCGGATGTGCTGCTGCGGCTTGTCGGACCGGCCATTGAACTGAAGATTGGCGTCGGCGAGCCCACTGTTTCATTATTAGACATTCCCACTTCCTACAGGCTTGCTGCAGATGCTTGCTCGCTGCACTATTATTACAACCAGACCAAGCTTGTCTTTGCGGATGCGATAGGCCGTCATGAGCCGTTGGATATGAATCGGGATGAAGTCCGCCGGATGCGCGGGCATTTGCAGAAGGGAGAGGTTGAGGCGGCGAAGAGCATCCTGCGCCAGTGGACAGAATATGCTGGCTCAAGGATGGATCTTGATATTCTGCGGTTAAAGGATACGTATTTTCAATTTCTGCTCACTGTTCTGGAATGTGCCGCCCAGCTGGGTGTTGCGGAGTTGTCTGAAGATGCTGAGCGCAGATATATGTGGAAGGAGCTTGACCGCATTTCGAGCCTTAAGGGACTGGAGGTATATGTGCTTACTTTTCTGGAACTGCTGCAGGAGCAGCCTGACGGGGAGCATGCGGCGGGGGCCGGGAAAATGCGGGAGATTATCCGGTTTATCCATTCCCATTTTCATGAAAAGGGGTTTACAATCAGGGATATCGCCGAGCATGTCCAGCTGAGTGAAACGTATTTGTGCGCCTTCTTCAAGAAGCAGCGCGGTCAGACGGTCAAGGAATTCATCACCGAGACCAAAATGAATAAAGCTAAAGAACGGCTGCGGGAGCCAAACGTGAAGCTGCTTGAGATTGCGCTGGACCTCGGATTTACTGACGCCAATTACTTTACCACCTTTTTCAAGCGCTGTGAGGGCTGTACGCCGAGTGAATACAGGGAGCGTGCCATGAAATGAAGAAGAGAATCCGGTTCGCCAATCTCAGTATCCGTTACAAGCTGTTTGCGACCTATCTGCTTGTTATTGCGATTCCGTTTCTGCTGCTTCTGTTCATACATTTAAATCTTACCCAGCAAGAGAACAAAGAAGCGGCAGTGTACTCCTCACGTAAAATGCTTGATGAAACAAAATCCTACCTGGAATACAAGTCACAGGCGATTACCGAGGTGCTCAATTTTATCTCCTTCAATTCGCTGCTGCAGACAAGTGTCTCCGCCGACTCCCGGCAGTTTGAAGATGTGAACCTTTGGCATATGGAGGCGCTGCAGCTATCCCGGCTCGTCAATCAGTTCCGTTATAATAAGGACATTATATCCATCCAGGTCTATATGAAGGACGGACTGGCCGGTGCTACAGAAAATACGGATTTCCTGAATATGAGAAAATATATGCAGACATCCTGGCTGCAGCGCTTCACGGCTGCAAATGCCGCCTTTATGTGGGTGCCCTCTGCTGAAATCGACCCGGAGTCAGGCAGTGGCGAGCTGTCCATCCTGCGCAAAATCCCCAATGCCAATAATATCAGAGCGTTTGACGGCATTGTCCGGGCCCGGGTGCATGGAGATGCGATGCAGTCTGTTCTGGATCATGCGATTCTAACCCCGGGGACTTCGGCG
This sequence comes from Paenibacillus sp. fava2, assembly GCF_058313675.1. Taxonomy (NCBI): domain Bacteria; kingdom Bacillati; phylum Bacillota; class Bacilli; order Caryophanales; family Paenibacillaceae; genus Paenibacillus; species Paenibacillus sp. fava2. The sequence goes on from NZ_CM177755.1 coordinate 2,899,844, forward strand.
CTTTTGTTCAATGAACAGGGTCAGCTGATCAGCCGGTCTGATTCCGGCCGGAATCTGGTGTATCCGGTCCAGGAGATCAATAATCTGCTGTCAGCCGGGAAGGAGACCAGCCATTACGACGAGAATTACTCTCTTAACGGACAACGCCATATTCTGGGCGTGCAGCACATTCCGAATACGTCGATGACGGTTGCGCTGATCGTTCCCTACACGGATATTCTGGAGTCGAGCACCAAAGCACGCAACCGGATCATATCCATCTTTCTCCTGGTCATTCCGCTGATGCTACCGCTTTCCTTTTTTGTGTCGGCATCGGCGACCAAACGGATCAGGCAGCTGATTCTGCATGTCCGCAAGGTCAAAAACGGTAAGTTTCAGCTCGCTCCGCTTCCGGCCAGTGAAGATGAAATCGGCGAGCTTACCCATAACTTTAATATGATGGTCAATAACATGACAGGTCTGATAGAAGAGACGTATTCACTCGGCAGGGAAGTGAAGAACAAGGAACTCACTGCGCTGCAGGCGCAGATTAATCCGCATTTTCTGTACAATACGCTCGATCTGATCAATGTAATGGCCATCGAGTCAGGTTCACGGGAGATCAAGCGCGTCGTTGACGAGCTTGCCGTGTTCTATAAACTGAGCCTGAGTAACGGAAAAGAGTATGTGACGCTGGAGAATGAACTACAGCATATAGAGGCATATGTACGGATTCAGAACATGCGCTTTGGAAACGGGATTGCCCTGGAGCTTGAGGTACCGCGTGACCTGTATGACTGCGAGCTGCCCAAGATCGTCCTCCAGCCGCTGGTGGAGAATGCTATTCTTCACGGTATTATGGAAAAGGAGGACGAAGCAGGTACAATCAGAATCACTGCGTCAGCCGATAAAGGCGATATATTCATTGAAGTCACAGATGATGGTGTAGGTATGGATGCAGCAGCATTGTCAGCCATTTTCCGGGAGAAAAGCGGAGGCGGGAGCAAAGGCGGAGGTTACGGAGTACGCAATATTGAAGAACGGCTTAAACTGTCTTATGGGGCACTGTACGGGATTACATTTGCGAGCACTCCGGGAAGCGGGACCCGTGTGTCCATGCGGGTGCCTGACCGCAGAACCGGCACGGGCTCCTATTCCGCGTAGCATATAACGACAGGGTAATTTCAGCATGGGAGGGTACACATTTGAGGAGGCTTTTATTCGGCAGCATATCTGTACTGATGCTGGCAGCCGTTCTGCTGGTCTGGCTGAGCGGTGCATTCAGGCACAGGGATTTGCCGGCAGGGGGAATTGCGCCGGAATCCGCTTCGGACAATCCGTACAGAAATGAAGTGAAGCTGACCGGCTATCTGATCGGCGAAGCGCCGCCGGGATTGCCGGAGGTGCTTCGTGCGCTCAATGACAAGCTGAAGCAGGATATCAATGCCACGCTTGAGCTGAATTATATCGCCTGGGACCAGCTTGCCTCCAGGTATTCCCTGCTGCTTGAATCCGGAGAGAATATCGATTTTATCTTCGCTGCCGACTGGTCCTTTTACACCGCCGAAGCGTCTAGAGGAGCATTTATGCCGCTCAGCAAGGAGATGCTGCGCAGCTACATGCCCCGTCATACGGCGCTAATGCCGGAGGAAGCGTGGCAGGCCACTCTGGTGAACGGGCAGTCCTATATGATCCCCACGGCTGTACAGGAGCGCAAAATTAATCTGGCTTTGTTCCGCAAGGATATAATGGCAAAGGCGGGACTTTCGGAAATTACTGCTTTTTCGGAGATTGAACCTTATCTGGCGGAAATCAAAAAAAGCTATCCGGACATGATCCCCCTTAACCTGGATTCACAATTTGACCTGTCAACCCCTTACGGCTATTTAATGGCGGAGCAGATAGGCTGGCCTGGTGCTCCATTTGATTCCGGAGATCCGTCAGCGCAAGGCATAGTCGGCGATATGGACCGTACCTCAGGTGAACTGTGGTCCATGGTCGAGGAGCCGATGCTCAGTGTCCAGAAAAAGGCGGCGCGCATCATGAAGGACTGGTACGACAAGGGGTATGTGAACAGGAATCCATTTGCCAATCAGATAAGATCCAAGCAGAACTTCTGCTACGGTAAATCAGGTATAGCCTTCGGTAATTCTAACGATCTGGTGCAGGTCTTTGCGCTTTGCAGGGAAAAAGGGATTGAGGTGTATCCATTCCCCATGCTGTATCCGTCCGGCACCACGAGCCAATCCTCCTGGCTGAATAACGGGGTAGCCATCAGCGCAAACTCCAGGCATCCCGAGCGGGCGCTGCAGGCTCTTGATCTCATTATGCAGGAGCCATCTTACGCTTATCTGGCGTACTACGGAATTGAAGGGCTGAACTATACGATGCAGAGTGACGGCAGAATTGGTCTGCCGGAGGGCGTGAGCGCCGAGAGTAACGCCTATCCGCCCGATGCCTCAGGCTTCTGGTTCGTGAATAAGCAGTTATTCCCTCCGATGGCTGTATGGACGGACAGCTATGCGGAGATGAAGGAGCGGATCGACGGTTACCTGAAACCTACAACTTATCTGGGTTTTTTGTTTAATTCGGGAAACGTCAAAACCGAAGTTGCCAACCTGAAAAGTGTCTCCACACAGTATGCCCAGCCGATCTACATCGGAGCGGTGGAGGATGTGGATGCCGCCTTTGCCAGGCTTGCCGGTCAGTTGAAAGCTGCAGGCATCGACAAAGTGAAAGCTGAGGTGGAAAAGCAGGCAGCGGCGTTTCTGCAGGGTAAACAGTAGGTTTTAAAAGAAAATCATAGCTTTACTTACTACATCCTGGAAAAGGCTTCCTTATATAATGGGTGCGAATCAGCATAATCCATTTGAGGAAGGGTGTATGTAAATGAAAAAGGGCAGGCTGTTCATCATGTTTCAATGGGCTTTGGTTGTTCTGATTACCGTATTAGCCTTCGGGCCGCTTCCGGCCAAGGCTGCAGCTGGAACGATTACCAACGACGTATTCTGGAAGGATACGGCCGGAAATCCGATTTATTCGCAGGGAGGCAACATACTCAAGGTAGGCAATACGTATTACTGGTACGGCGTGAAATACAATGGGGCAGTGACTTACTATAACAATCCGAGCGGCAAAAATAGTGATACCAGCTTTGCTGCAGTGACCTGCTACTCCTCCACCGATCTGGTAAACTGGACCTTCCGAGGCAATGTCATTACAGCCGGTGCAGAGGGGACAACCTGGGACCCCGACTGGCTGGGCCGGCTGGGTGTTGTATATAACACCAATACCCAAAAGTATGTGTTAATTACCCAGTATGCCGGACCTGAGGGCAGCGGTGTAGCTTTTGCCACCAGCAGTACCCCTACCGGAACGTTTGCCTTCCACCATGTCCAGACTTCCATTACCAATGTAGTTAACAATCTTCCCGGAGACCAGTCCACCTTTGTGGATGATAATGGAAAAGCGTACCTGGTCTTCAGTAATGCCAACGGGCGATCGCGGACCTATGTGTCAGAGCTGCGGGCTTCCGACTATCTGAATATTGAACCGGCAACCCAGGTGTTTCAGAGCACCTCAGGTGGACGCGAAGGCAATGCAATGTTCAAGTACAACGGCAGATATTACATCGCCTCCTCAGATCTGCATGGCTGGAACGCCTCTCACGCGTATGTCATTTCGTCTGCCAGTATAACCGGACCGTATTCGGCGGAATCGATCATGACCAATTCGGAAAAGGACTATTCGCATGTGTCGCAGACCGGCTTTTTCGTCCATGTACAGGGAAGTGCCGGGACGACCATCCTGTTTGCCGGTGACCGCTGGAGTGACTTTGCCGGCAACGGGCTTGGTTATAACCAGTGGATGCCGTTGTCCTTTAACGGTACAGAACCTGTACTGAACTCTCTGAGCAAATTCAATCTGGACGCCGCAGCCGGTACCTGGAGTGTTGCCGCAGGGAACAATTACATTATGAATCCGAGCTACGAGGCCGACCGGATTACGCTTAACACATTAACCGGCTGGTCCAACTGGAAAAATACCACGGCTGATCCCAACTCCAACATTTCACCCGGACGTACCGGACGTTATTCAATGACACAGTATAGTGATACCGCTTACAGTGCCAGCATGTATCAGAATATATCAGGACTGCCTAACGGCACCTATACCTTGAAAGCCTGGGTCAAGAGCGGCGGAGGGCAGCAGGTGGCCCAGATTTTCGTCAAAAACTATGGCGGTGCCGAGAAAAATGCGGCGGTTAATACGGCGATGAACAACTGGACCGAGATTACGATTCCCGATATTGCAGTAACCAACGGCAGCGCGCAAGTCGGCATATACAGTGTTGCGAATGCAGGCAACTGGCTGCGTGTGGATGACTGGTCTTTAACGAAAAACTGAATACTCCAGGTGAAGCAGCCGGCGGGGCATGTTACCGCAGGCTGCTTTTTTGCGTGCGGAATGCTTTATCACCTTAAGTTTTCGAAGGTTATCGTAGCTTTGGCTCGTTACTGGCAGGGGTGCTGCTCTCTTACAATAAAAGAGGAGAGAGGCTAACAGAAACTAGACGGAAGGTGATCAATATGAATATGAAAACCCGGCCCAAAACAGGTGCGGGAACACTGGCGGCGCCAAAGCCGGCGAGCTTACCGAAAGGGGGCTGGTTCAAGGATATACGCTCCCATTGGGTGCTGTATCTGATGTTTGCCCCCATTGCGGTATATTTTATTATCTTTGCCTATATTCCCATGGCCGGCATTGTAATGGCATTCCAGTCCTATACCGTAAAGGGCGGAATCTTTGGCAGTCCGTGGGTTGGGCTGGACAACTTCAGCTACTTTTTCCAGTCCGGCAAAGCCTGGCTTGTCACGCGTAACACGATCATTTACAATCTTGCCTTTTTAACCTGCTATACGTTTTTCTCGATACTGGCTGCGGTCGTCATCTCGGAAATCCGGCTGAAATGGTTCAAGAAGCTGTCCCAGACATTCATGTTTCTGCCGTACTTTATTTCGTGGGTGACCGTATCGGCCTTTGTCTACAATTTCCTGAATTATGAATACGGCATTGTCAACCGGATCTTCGCCTCCTTCCATCTGGAAGCTATTGATATTTATTCGACGACCTGGTACTGGTATCTCATTCTGCCGTTCCTGTATGTATGGAAATGGGTTGGCTATGGCAGTGTGCTGTATCTGGCGGCCATCGTCGGAATTGATCAGGAAATCTATGAAGCAGCTACTATTGACGGGGCTACGAAATTTCAGAAAATAACAAGAATTACCCTGCCGCTCCTGAAGCCGACCATGATTATTCTGCTGCTGCTCGGACTGGGCCGGATCATGCGCGGGGAGTTCGATATGTTCTATCAGTTAATCGGAAACAACGGGCTGCTGATGGATGCGACAGATATTATTGATACACTGGCGTTCCGCTCACTGATGGGTACTGCCGATTTCGGAATGGCTTCCTCTGTCGGGTTCTACCAGTCCGTGCTGACGCTGATCATTATCCTTGGCGCCAACTGGATGGTACGAAGATACGACAAAGATCAGGCCTTGTTCTAATCCTTACATTATTAATAAAAAGCAGGTGATAACTATGGACAGCAACACCGTTAACCCGAAGCTGAATTCTGCGCCGCTATACACTGTCATTGCGTACATCATTGTTGCACTCATCGCATTAATCTGTGTACTGCCGTTTATCGTGCTGGTCTCGGGGGCATTTTCATCCGAAAGCGCGATTCTCAAGGAAGGCTACTGGTTCTGGCCGCGTGACTTCTCGCTAGAAGCGTTCACGTATATATTCCGCTATCCTGAGGACCTATTAAACGGTTACAAAGTCTCAATCATCGTTACGGTGGTTGGAACCGCACTCTCCCTGTTCATCTCCATGATGGCCGCCTATGTCCTGTCCCGCAAAGACCTGAAGCACCGCAACGCATTGTCTTTCTTCCTGTTCTTTACCACGTTGTTCAACGGGGGATTAGCCCCGTATTACATCTGGCTCAGCCGTAATCTTCATTTAACCAATACGTATGCTGTGCTGATTCTGGCGCCGATGTTCAATGTGATGTACATCCTGATTCTGCGCAGCTTTATCCGCGGATCCGTACCGGAGCCGCTGGTAGAATCGGCCAAGATTGACGGGGCCGGGGACTTCCGGATCTTCCTGAAGATTGTGCTGCCGCTGACGAAGCCGGCGCTTGCTTCTATCGGTGTTTTTACAGCGCTGGCTTACTGGAATGACTGGTGGACCGCGATGATGTTCACGAACAAAGACCATTTGATTCCGCTGCAGTATCTGCTGTACAAGATGTTGTCGTCCATCAACCTGTCGGCTGCGATGTCCCAGCATGTGTCCAACCTGGATATGCCGAAGGAAACCTTCAAGCTGGCAATGACAGTGATTGCTACCGGTCCGATTGTGCTGATCTTTCCGTTTGTACAGAAGTATTTCGTAAGCGGTATCACCATTGGTGCCGTCAAGGGCTGATATAGGTTCCGCCTGGAGGCGGAATGTATATAGATTTAGTCATCAGATACAAGGGAGGCCAGATTTATGATGGGTTTCAAGAAAAGAAATCTTGTGGTATTAAGTGCGGCAATGCTATTGACTACAGTTCTTGCAGGTTGCGGCGGAAACAATAACAGCCCGCAGAATGCAGCAACCAATGCTCCGGCGGAAGCGGCTACTGCGTCACCGGCGGCAGAGAGCGGCAAGCCGGACAATTCCAAGGAAGTGAAGCTTACGGGCTATCTGCTCGGCGAAGCGCCCAAAGGCATGCCGGAGGTAATGAAGGCTGTTAATGAAAAGCTGAAGAAGGACATCAATGCTACTCTGGAGATCAGCTATATCGGCTGGGGGGACGTAGCCTCCAAATATCCGCTGATCCTTGCTTCGGGCCAGGATGTAGACTTTGTATTCGCGGCAGACTGGAACTTCTATGTGTCAGAAGCGAACAAAGGCTCTTTTCTTGAGCTGAATGAAGAGATGATCAAGACTAATATGCCCAAGTACCATGCCAATCAGGACCCGGCTGCCTATAAAGCGGCACAGGTCAACGGCAAGCAGTATATGATTCCGACCACAACGCCGGACCGCAAGGTAAATGTGATTGTGCTGCGCAAGGATATTATGGATAAAGCCGGACTGACGAATCCTTCCCGGATCTCCGAGCTGACCCCGTATTTCGAAGCGGTGAAGCAGAATTATCCCGATATGATTCCGCTTAACCTGGATTCCCAGTATGACCTGCCGACGCCGTTCGGTGCTTTGGCAAGCGAGAAGTTCGCTTATCCGGGTGCGCCGATTGATTCCGGTGATCCTTCATCCGTCGGATTGTTTACGGACAACGAGGACCCTGAAGGTAAAATTCTCAGCATTACAGACGAGCCTGTGAAAGGTGCTTTCAAATATGCTGCGGATACCATGAAGCAATGGTACGACGCCGGTTATGTGAACAAGAATCCGTACTCGAACAAGGTGCGTTCCAAGGATAATTTTATTGAGGGTAAAGCAGGTGTTGCTTTCGGTAACTCTATTGATATCCAGGCTACCCTTGCCGCCGCAGCAGATAAAGGCATTGAAACCTATGTCATGCCTGTGCTCTCCCCGACAGGCCATGCCCCTACCAGCAGCTGGCTGAACAACGGTGTTGCCATCGCTGCCAACTCGGCCAATCCGGAGCGTGCCCTGCAGGCGCTGGATCTGATTATGCAGGACGAAGCCTATGTGTACTTGACTTACTACGGAATCGAAGGCAAAAACTACGCCGTAACCGCTGACGGCAAGCTTACTTTGCCGGAAGGCATTACACCGGAAACAAATACCTATCCTGCGGATGCGGCCGGGTTCTGGTTCGTCAACAAGGATTATTTTAAACCAAGCGTCTCGTGGACGGATTCCTACATCGAGCTAAACAACAAGATTAAAGACATGCTTGCACCGGCGACCTATCTGGGCTTCTCCTTTAATTCGGAGAAGGTGAAATCGGAAATCGCCAACCTGAAAAATGTATCCTCCCAGTATTACCTGCCGATTACAATCGGCTCTGTAAAGGACGTGGATAAAGCGTTCGCCACGCTGAATGACAAGCTAAAAGCAGCGGGCATAGAGAAGGTGAGGGCAGAAGTGGAAGCCCAGACGAAGGCATTCCTTGCCAAGTAAGGGAACAGGATGATGACACCCGCAAACCCGGTTACCATAACTGAGGCTACCTACAAAGGCTTCGAATCAGTTGTCATCGAAAGCGCTCAGATCAGGATGGAAACGGTGCCGGAGATCGGCGGAAAGCTGGTCTCGCTCATCTACAAACCGGCAGGAAAGGAATGGCTGCTTGATTCCGGCTTGCGCGAGTTGCGTAAGCCGGAGTACCGCACTTCCTTCGGCGAGTGGGATATGAGCGGCTGGGACGAGTGTTTTCCGACGATTAACAGCTGTCACTGGGATGAAGACGGTACAGCTGAACTATCCGATCACGGGGAGATATGGCCGCTGCCGTGGGATTGCAGGATCAGCGCAGGTTCCGTTGTCAGCTCGGTCCGCAGTCCGCGCTTTCCGTTCCTGTTCACCAGGGCCATCTCCTGTCCTTCGGCTGACCGGGTCCGGTTTGATTACCAGGTTGAGAACCGGAGTGACCGCCCTATGCCGTTTCTATGGGTGCCTCACCCGCAGTTCGCCATTACAGAGCCAACGAGGGTTATTATTCCTCAGACGATGAAAGAGATGCTGTGTGTGTACGGAGGCCATAGCCTTAACACCGGTAAGCTTTACGATTGGGATCAGCTGTCGCTGATTAATCCCGCTGTAACCGGGGATGGCAGAAAGCTGTATTACCCGGACAAAGTGGAGCAAGGCTGCTCCGGTTTATACGGTGAGCACAGCGGTGATTTCCTGTGTCTCAGGGTACCGCCGGACAAAGTTCCTTACCTTGGCGTTTGGTTGGATGAGGGCATGTTCAACGACCGGGTTACCTGTGCGCTTGAGCCGGGCATCGGCTACTATGATTCCCTGGACACGGCAATCAGCAACGGGACAGCCCGGCTGATTCCGCCGCATTCATTCTTTTCCTGGCATATGGAGCTGACTTTGGGAAACGGGATGGACAATCTGATGAAGCTCTATTAATAAAACGGAAAAAAGTCCCCGGTCAAATTGTGCTGACCGGGGACTTTTTGTATTATACAGCTTTTAGATAAACAGATTATGGTTCGCTGAAGCGGCCTCACCCAAATAGTAACCGACTCCGCCGATTTTGATCCCGTCCATGAGCTCCTCCTGCCGGATGCCCATAACATCCATGGACATCTGGCAAGCCACCATTTCTACGCCCTGTGCAGCTGCGCTCTGAATGAGCTCTTCCAGGGAGGCAACATTGTTGCCCGACATGATGCTGCGGATCAGCTTCGGACCCGCACCGAGCATATTCATTTTGGATAAGCCGAGCTTGCGGCTGCTTCCCGGAAGCATCAGGTCAAACATTCTGCCGAGCATTGTTTTCGGCACCTTCTGTGTCTGAGGCTTGCGAATAACGCTTAGCCCCCAGAAGGTGAAGAACATCGTTACTTTGCGGCCGCTGGCCGCAGCGCCGTTGGCGATGATAAAAGAGGCGATGGCTTTATCCAGATCACCGCTGAAGACAACCATGGTACTTGCAGGTGTAACGGCAGCAGCGTCTGAAGAACGTAGAGCAGAGGGCTTTTGTTTGGCAATTACGGCCTCGATGATGCCGCCTTTTCCGCGGTCCAGCTGAAGCAGCTGAGAGCCGGACATGGCCGCCCATGCCTTCACGTCCTCGTAGAATCCCGGATCGGATGCCTTTACACGGAGCGTCCCGCCTTCAGGAAGCTGATCGATGGCCTGTTTGACTTGCATTAACGGACCGGGACAGCTTAATCCGCATACGTTTAAATCGTTGTCTATCTGAAGGGCAGGCTTGCTTTCAGCAGAAGCATGCTCATCGTTCTTCTTCTCTGTTCCGCTGCCGCCGCCCGCTCCGGAGGAGGGAACAGGCTTAAACTGCGACTCCCGGTAGGTTTTGTATCCGCCGCTGAGATTTTTCACCTGATAACCATGCTGACGCAGAATTTGGGCAGCTGTATATCCGCGCAGGCCAACCTGGCAATAGATCCAGATTTCTTTGGAAGGATCCAGCTCATGCAACCGTTCCCGGAGCTCATCTACCGGTATGGACAATGAATCCGGAATATGCCCGTTCTGATGCTCCAGGGCACTGCGCACATCCAGAAGAATTGTTTGATCCGGCTTACGCGAATCAAGCTGATCATAGGTGAACAGCTGTACACGGCCGGCTGTATGATTATCTGCTGCGTAACCCGCCATGTTAACGGGGTCTTTTGCAGAAGAATAAGGAGGGGCATAACACAGCTCAAGCTCTGTCAGGTCACTGACATGGCCGCCAAAATGAATGGCTGTGGCTATCGAATCAATCCGCTTGTCAACCCCGTCATAGCCGACTGCCTGTGCCCCGAGAATTTTACCTTCCGGCGTATACAGCAGTTTGAGTGTAATCGGACTTGCACCGGGATAGTAGGACGCATGGGACCCGGGATGGACGATGACCGTCTGATAGCTGACGCCAAGACGCTTCAAAGTCTTCTCGTTACTTCCTGTGGAAGCTCCGGTCAATCCGAAAACCTTAATAATGGATGAGCCTTGCGTTCCTTTATAAACGGAAGGAAGTCCGGCGATCCGGTCTGCGATGATTCGGCCTTGTTTGTTGGCAGGGCCGGCAAGCGGAACGGCGGTCTTGGTGCCATGAACATAATCTGTAACCTCAATGGCATCGCCTGCAGCATAGATATGCGGGATATTGGTTTCCAGCGTTTCATCCACAAGAATATGTCCGCGTGATCCCAGTGCGACCCCGCTGTCCCGCAGAAAAGCCGTATCCGGAGTAACTCCGATTGCCAGAATGACCAAATCTGCAGTCAGCATACGGCCGCTGGCAAGATCCACGCCAATACCTTGGTCAAGGGAACGGAAGCCCTGGACCCGCTCCGAGAACAGCAGATTTATGCCATGCTGTTCCATTTCCCGGGCAATGGGTGCTGCCAGCTCGGGATCAAAAGGCGCCAGCAGCTGCCCGTTTCCTTCAACGAGCGTCACTGCTAAGCCGGCTTCCTTTAAATTTTCGGCCATTTCAACTCCGATAAATCCGCCGCCGATTATAATTGAAGTTTGGTTGTTATGAGAAGTAACTAGCTCTTTTATACGGTCAATATCCGGAATGTTCCGGACGGTATGAATGAGCGGATGGTCCTTTCCGGGCAGATCGGGAATGATGGGCCGGGCACCCGGTGACAGAATCAGTTCATCATAGCTTTCCTCATATTGTCCCCGTTCCTCGCTCCGGACCTGGACCGTACGTTTGACAGGGTCAATACCTATGACTTCGCTCTGAATCCGCACATCAATCCGGAAACGGTCTGCCATGCCCTTAGGGGTCTGGACCAGCAGACGTTCGCGGTCCGTAATTGTACCGCCAATATAATAAGGTAAGCCGCAATTGGCAAATGAGATATAAGGGCCTTTTTCAAAAAGAATAATGTCGGCATGCTCGTCCAGACGGCGCAGGCGGGCTGCTGCGGAGGCACCCCCGGCAACTCCGCCCACAATCAATACTTTCTTGCTCATGATTCACAATCTTCCTCTCCGAATAAAATAGGTATCATTTGTTCAATCCGCTGATCAGCAAGAACATAGTTCACTTCCAGGCCATTGCGCTCAGTCGCAACAATGCCGGCACTGCGCAGCTTCTGCAGATGCTGGGAAACTGTCGACTGCGGAAGGTCCAGGCACTCCTGCATATAGGATACATTGCATTTCTTCTTGCGCATCAGGCCGCGTACAATGCACAGCCGGACAGGGTGAGACAAGGCTTTTAATAATTCAGCCAGTTCGTTATATTGCTTGGAATCACTATTATGAAAAGCGGTATTATTCATGGTATTCCTCCCGGAAGGTTATATCCTTATATTCGAATAATACGATATAGTTAGCACAAAGTCAAACTCTTTTGAAAATTAGACTTTGTCCTAACCAACAGCTGACGGTTAATCAGATCTCCAAATCCTGAAGAAGCTGGAGTGCCGCGCCGGTCATAACGCTTTCTTCTCTAAGAATACCTGGGGTAAATACCGGCTTGTAGCTTGAAGAGTCATATATATTTTTCCGAGCCACGTTAACCGCCGTTTCATAGACTACGGGATCAGCATTAACAAGTGCCCCGCCGACAATCACATACTGGGGAAGAACCGTATTGATCATATTGGCCAGGCCGACTCCCAGATAGGAAGCTGTTTCAAGGAACATCTCCCGTACAAAAGTGTCCTTACGTTCCAGAGCCTCCAGCAGGGTAGAAAAGGTGATGTGTTCAGGCAGAACAGACGGCAGGGAGCTTTCGCGGCCGATCCTAAGCTGGGACTGGACGCGTTCCTCGAGTGAAGGAAGAGATACGTAAGCTTCCAGGGCACCATAATTCCCTTTATCCCCGAGTCTCCGTCCGCCTGTCCTGATGATCATCTGGCCGATGGCTCCCTCCGTATCAGCAGTCCCCCGGATAATCTGTCCTCCGGACATAATGGAAGACCGTATGTTAACGCCTGCATGTACATAGAGCATATTCTTGCAGGCCTCATCCCGCAGAGCCCAATGCTCGGCCAGCAGCGCTGTATTAGCCCCGTTATCCAGCTTGACCGGAATCCGCAGCTGTTCTTCTAAGAGTCTGCATATAGGAACATTGCTCCAGGCATCTGACAAAAAGTATTCCGGCTTCAGAATAACCCCCGTTTGCGCATCCAGCGGGCCGACTGCCCCGATTCCCAAACCGAGTAATTGTTCATATTGTATATTATGCTTTTGCAGCATGGCATCCGTTTCTTGTCTTACAAGTTCAATGAGACGTTCAGGTGAAAGCTCAGGACCCATCTCCCAGCGCACGGAGGATAAACAGTTAAGCTGAAGATCGAACAAGCCAAGGGAGGAACTGATCCGCGAGATATCAAGTCCCAGAAGAAATCGGTATGAAGGGTTGGCCTGAAAAAGAATAGGCTTGCGGCCGCCGGTTGATGTACCCAGTCCCGAAACAAGAATCAGCCCCTGCGCGAGCAGCTCTTCGATAATCCGGGTCATACTGCTGCTTGTAATGGAGAAATGCTCGAGTAAATCGGCTTTGGAGACGGTTCCCAGATAGGCGATCCGGTTATAGATTTGCTTTTTGATTGAAAAAAGGGAAGGGTTAGGCATCAACATCTGCTCCATTTCCAAGTGGATAGGTCGGGATATGCCCAGTATATCGGATAAAAGGAGTTTTATCCAGTTATTGATATAGGAATAATGAAGTTAATTTCATTTTGGATGAAAGTTGGTAGAGTTTCACAGAGAATAATCAAGAGTATGCCGGAAATCAGAACGTTAACAAGAAATACACAATGATATGAGCATACTTTTTACCAAAATGGAATTAACGTGGTATACTTTTAAAGTCTGAACGGGTAAACGGGGCAATATGGGTACGGAGGTTTGCAATGGAAGTACGGAAAAAGAAAGAGATTAAAGTTCTGCTGCAGTTATTTACACTTTTTTTTAAGCTGGGGCCTTCGACCTTCGGGGGCGGGTATGCCATGATTACAGCTATCGAGCGGGAAATTGTGAATAAGAAGGCCTGGCTGAAGCCGGGAGAGATCGGGGATATGGTTTCGGTTGCAGGTTCAGCGCCGGGAGGGGTAGCGGTAAACTCGGCTGCTTTTGTAGGATATAAACTGGCCGGTGTCCTGGGAGCTGTCGTTGCTGTATTCGCCATTACGCTGCCGACCTTTCTGGTTGTGCTCATTCTGAGCATTTTAGGTATGCTGTTCCAGGATGTGCCCAAAGTGCAGGCAGCACTTAAAGGCGTTCATGCTGCGGTTGTCGCGTTGATTATTGTGGCCGCTTATAAAATAGGCAAGGCGTCGATCATGGATATCCCTACGATGCTGATTGCCTGTATCAGTGTGCTGCTGCTGCTGTTCACCCCGCTGCATTCCTTATATCTTATTCTGGGAGGACCTGTGGCAGGAGTCGCTATTATTACCGTCAAAAAGGTGCTTGGTCTTTCAGCCCAAACAGAAAAGCAGGTCAAGGACCAGCAGGCGGATTTGAATTATCTTGAATATTACATCTGAAGGTGCTGGTAGCATGTTGTGGGAATTATTTATTTTATTCCTTAAGGTTGGACTGATCTCATTTGGCGGCGGCTATGCCGTAATTACGCTGATTCAACGCGAAATAGCAGACAAAGGATGGATTACCGCAGGGCAATTCCAGGAGCTTGTTTCCTTGGCAGGAATGGCTCCGGGCTCCATAGCGACCAATACAGCCACCCTGATCGGCTATTCACAAATGGGGATTATAGGCGGGATCGTTTCTACGATTGGCATTATCCTGCCTTCACTGCTCATTGTCATTTTGTTTACAGCCTTTTTTCTTAGGATGCAGAGCAAGAAATGGGTGCGTTCCTCTTTCTATGGCTTACGTCCCATCATTACGGGGCTTATTGTATATGCCGCTATTCATTTTGGCCTGGGGAGCGCAGAGGCGTCCTGGCTGAGCTGGCAGAGCTTCGGGATGCTGCTGATTTGTGCGGCGAGTCTTATTGCGGTAATCCGGTATAAAATCCATCCATTTGCGGTGATTCTCTTGTCGGCGGTGGGCGGAATTGTTTTATTTTAACTCATCCTCAGACAAACATCATTAGGAGGTGACAGCGGCATGCTGAATCCGGTTGCCTTTTCCGTTGGGCCGGTTCCTGTCCACTGGTACGGTATCATTATTGGGGTAGGCGCTCTTATAGGCTTAATGCTTGTTATCCGTGAGGGTAGGCGGTTTGGGATCGAAAAGGAATTTTTCTACGATCTGGTGCTTATTGGCTTTCCATCTGCTATAGTCGGCGCGAGAATCTATTATGTGGCTTTTGAATGGGACAGCTATAAGAATAACATTGCCGAAGTTTTCATGATCTGGAACGGTGGTATCGCCATCTACGGGGCATTGATAGGAGCGGTAATTGCAGCGGTTATCTATACAAGAGCAAAGGGATATCCTTTCTGGCGGATTGCCGATATTTGCGCACCAGGATTAATAACGGGACAAATGATCGGCCGCTGGGGGAACTTTGTGAATCAGGAGGCCCATGGCGGCCCCGTATCACAGGAATTTCTGAGCAGCACGCTGAAGCTTCCTTCTTTCATTGTGAAGCAGATGTACATAGACGGCCAGTATTACCATCCGACTTTCTTATATGAATCTGTATGGAGCTTGACCGGACTTATTCTGCTGTTAATTCTGAGGCGGAGAAAATTCCTGAAATCTGCTGAACTCTTTATGGGCTACTTTATATGGTACTCCCTCGGACGCTTTTATGTGGAAGGAGTGCGTACAGACAGCCTGTCCTTTACCGGACCCGATTGGCTTGCAGCTCTGTTAAAAGCCTTATGGAGCCCGGCGGAGTTTCTGGGCTGGGGCACAATGCAGGCCGGAGAAAATATCCGGACCTCCCAGCTGCTGGCTGTTCTTATTTTTTTGGCCGCAGCAGCTTTTATTATCGTTAGACGAATCCGGAAAACAGCGGTGCCGTATAGCTCGGATATTGAGCGAAAGAAATGAACTAAAGGCATTGCCGAGTGAGGTTTCCCGCAGATCATGTTTTGTGTTAACACAAATTCATACGCAGTTCATACAGCAGCCGGACATTCATTGCCGGCTGCTGTATTTGTTATTGAAATGTTTAGGATATAACAGGCACTAGTTCGCGTGATACTGTGACTTTTTTCATAATTCTATTACAAGATTCGACCCGGTTCTCTGCCACAGTCTAGGCCAAAAGTATAATTTTGCAGCACTTTACATATTTCTGGGTTTTTCTTGATTCTTGCATGCTAGCATATAAGACGACAAACGGTGGACAATTATGGAAAAGGACGCCGATTTATATCCTAAGGAGGCAGGACATGAAGGAGAAGCATTCAGGTTGGAAAAAGAAGCTGCTTAACGGCACGCTGGCTGCAGCGGTTGCTGTGCCGCTGCAGTTGTTCGCATTCGGTGCCGGACAGGCAGCATACGCTGATGGGCCGGCCGATCCCGCACCGTTCATTGAAGCGAAAGTAGTCAATGAGCACGCCGGCCAGAAAATTCTGTTCGACAATACCCACGCCCAGACAGCCGGGGCGGCTGATTGGGTGATCGACGGTGCTTTTTCCGACTTTGGCAATGCGCTGGCCCAGGAAGGTTATTACGTCAAGGAGCTTCGCAAGACGACTCCGATCACGTCCAGTGATCTTTCCGGCTATGATGTCTTCATCGTGGCCGAAGCCAATATTCCATACAAAGCCAGTGAGCAGGCGGCGATGGCGGAATATGTGGAGAATGGCGGCAGCATCTTTTTCATCGGCGACCACTACAATGCGGACCGTAACAAGAACCGCTGGGACGGCAATGAGTCCTTCAACGGCTACCGCCGCGGGGCCTGGGACAACCCGTCCAAGGGCATGAGCACCGAAGAAGCCGGTTCCGCTGCAATGCAGGGCGTAGTCAGCTCAGACTGGCTGGCGGACGAGTTCGGTGTGCGGTTCCGTTACAACGCGCTCGGCGATATTACCGCGAACAATATCGTGGCTCCAGAACAGGCATTTGGCATTACAACAGGCGTTTCTGGAGTAGCTATGCATGCCGGCTCCACACTGGCGATCCTCGACCCGGCCCGGGCGAAGGGTATCGTTTATCTGCCGAAAACGAATGCTGCCTGGGGCAATGCTGTAGACCAGGGCGTTTACAACGGCGGCGGCGTAGCTGAAGGGCCTTACGTGGCTGTTGCCAAAAAAGGCGCGGGTAAAGCTGCCTTTATCGGCGATTCCTCACCGGTTGAGGATATAACACCGAAATATCTGCGTGAGGATACCGGTGCCAAAAAAACAACATACGACGGCTTCAAAGAGGCTGACGATGCTGAGCTTCTGGTGAACACCGTTAACTGGCTTGCAGAGCAGGAGAGCTATACGGATTTCACCCAAGTCAGCGGTCTGACGCTCGATCAGCCGACCCAGCTGCTGCCGTTCGAAGAGCCGGCGCTGTCCACCGAGCCGCAGCCGGAGCCATGGGCTGCGCCGAATGCCGGCTACAAATGGTATGACCGCAGCACCTTTAAGGCCGGTTCTTACGGCGGTCCGGCGTCCGCTGCCAATGCGGCGTACAAATTGACGCATCAGGCGGTGCTGCCGAATGCGCAGAACTTCCAGATCCGTGTCAGTGCGGATAACATTCCTGCCGGTACCAGTGTATCCGGCTTTCAGCTGGGCATCTACCAGGTGAGCGGCGGGGCCCAGATTGCCAAGATCCAGAACAGTGACGGCACCTGGCCCGCAAGCTACGGCTATAGCTCGAATTTCAGCCTGACGGCAGACCTGAACGGCCATGCCTATAAGGACCTGACTGTGCAGATCAAGCCGGGCACTACAGTGGCCTCCAATCTGCGGCTGCGCCAGAACGGCACGAACCTGATCACCCAGGCGGTAACGCTCGGCAACGTACCGGCAGAGCCGCTGCCGTCCGAGGAAGATCCGATTCCGGCGGCTGTAACCATCTCTGAAGCACGGACACAAGCAGCCGGCACCCTGGTGACGATAGAGGGTGTTGTAACGACCGAACCGGGTATCTTCGGCGGCCAGGCCTTTTACCTGCAGGATGAGACCGGCGGACTGTATGTCTACCAGAGCCAAAGCGGCTTTCATGCCGGTGACACGGTTAAGGTAACGGCATCTACAGCGCTGTACAATACGGAGCTGGAGCTGACTGAGGTTGTAAAGATTGAAAAGATTGGCACAGCAGTGCTGCCTCAGCCGGTCACCGCATCGGCGGTAAGCGACAGCAATCAGGGTCAGCTGATCAAGCTTGGTAATGTGGAAGTAACGAACATAATCTCTGCTGCTCCAAGCGGTTCCTTCGAATTTGATGCTATTGCCGGTGACGGGACAAGCAATCATATCCGGGTGGATGTCCGCACAGGCATTACGCAGGAGAGCTTCCCTTATACGGAAGGACAGAAACTTGATATTACAGGCGTTGCCGCGATTTTTAAGGGCGTCTTCCAGCTCAAGCCGAGAAGCCTCGGAGACTTCAGCGCCGCGCTAGAGGAAGCCGCTCCGGTAACAACAGCGAAGCTGTCCGCAGAGCCGAACGCTGCCGGCTGGCTGAACAAGTCCGTTGAAGTGAGCCTCAAGGCGGATTCCGATACAGCCCAAATTTATTACTCGCTGAACAGCGGCGCAGAAGCCTTGTACAGCACACCTGTGGCCGTGAGTGAAGACGGACGGCATACGGTGGTTTACCATGCGGTTTCAGCCAAAGGCAAGGGAGAAGTTGCGAAGACATTGAGCCTTAACATTGATACCGCACTGCCAACAGCGGAGCTGACGGAGTCCGGCCATCCCGTCGGCGATGTGACAGAGGAAGCGCAGCTGAAATTTGAGCTGGCTGCTGAAGACAAGCTCTCAGGTGTTGCCTCTAAGCAGCTACTGCTGGATGGACAGCCTGTTGCTGAAGGGCAGACCTTGAGTGCAGCGGCACTGGGTGCAGGGCCCCACGCAGTAAAGTACATTGTGACAGATGCTGCGGGCAACATTGCCGAGAAGAGCTACACCTTCCAGATTACCGGCGGAGCGGTTCTCGCAACAGACAAGCCTGGACAGGCTGTGCTGTCTTCGAACAGCGGCCACAGCAGCGGGCTGAGTGACGGTAACTTTACCGTAACGATGAATCTGTGGTGGGGCAATAACGCTGTCAGCTACAAGCTTTACGAAAATGGCACACTGATTGACTCCAAGCAGCTGAAGGATGCCTCCCCGTCTGCCCAGACGGCCAGCACAGCCGTTCAAGGCAAAGCAAACGGCACCTATGTATACACAGCAGAGCTGACCAACAAATTCGGCACCACCCAGAGCCAGCCGCTCACGGTAACGATCCGTGATGCTGCTCCGGGCAAGCCGGTATTGGCCCATGACAACTGGGACGGAGACGGTTCTTATAAGGTAACGATGAATCTGTGGTGGGGCACTAACGCTACAGAGTATCGTCTGTATGAGAATGGTAAGCTGATCGACACGCAGGCGCTGAATGCTAACACGCCTGCAGCTCAAAGCGCTGTCACTTCCGTCAGCGGCCGCGCTCCCGGGGAGTATGAATACCGGGCAGAGCTGGTTAACGCAGCGGGCGAGACCGTAAGTGACATTATTAAGGTAACCGTCAGCAAGTAATATGCTGGGTGGTGTTAGAGGAGGAGCAGCCGGATCGCCGGCTGCTCTTTTTTGGCGGCCCCCTCTTACATAGATTGAACTTGAAAATTTAAGTTATGGGAAAAGTGGCGGAGGGGAATTTTGGAACTGGAGGAGCAGTAGCGACCGCCTTTGTCTGCGGATTTCAACCGCGAGTAGCGGTACAATTGAAGAAATCTGCAGACAACAGCGGCCGGAAGTCCAAACATTCTCTGGAGTCACGGCCAATCCCAAAACATAAAGATCTTTAATTCAATCTATGTAGTTTGTTAAAAACGATAACTAAAATTTTACATAACTCTGATCCCCGCTTAATAAACGCCTCGTATACTTTTGAAAGTGTCGAAAATTGGAATTACGGGATTTAATAGACGATAACGGGGAGTGAGCATCTTTGAAAAGTCAACCAAGAGGTAAACGGTTATTCTCAGGCGTAATTGCCGGTACGCTGATGATGGGGGCAGTAACCCCGGGCAGTTTTGCTGCCGGGCTGGAGGAGCTGCAGGATCAGCAGACGGCCAGTATTCTTGATACGATCAGTGCAGAACCTGCTGCGCAAGAGCCGGAAGCACAAGCATCTGTCACTGCAGCAGTGTATGCAGATCCCGTACAGGCGGGCGGCCTGCTGATTACCGAGCTGGTGCCGGATACAGCCAACTTCAACAAGGCGGATGCCTATGAATTTGTTGAAGTGTACAACAATACCGACAGCGCAGTGAATTTCAAGGATTATTATTTCTTCTATAATAACAAAGACAATTGGAAGTACGACCAGGACGCTGTAATTCCCGCCCATGGCAGCATTGTCTTTTGGGTGATGAACGGTACGAACGAAGAGCTGACTGCGGATCAGTTCAACACTAATTTTAATGTGGCGCTGCAGGAAGGCGTAAATCTGTTCCGGATTAACGGCGGAGGCGGAATGGCCAACACGGCTGCACGCAATCTGCAGATCCGTTCCAGAGCGAATGATAAAACGATCATTTCCGCTACATATCAGAAAGAGCAGGTAAAAGAGAACAAGGGCATTATTTTTGCCTACCCGGCAGCGGGCGGAACGGATATGACCCTTCTGCCGGAATCCGGCACTATTGATGCTACACCGGGTACGGTTATCTCTGGCCAGCTTCCCGATAAAAATGTGCCCGGAGAAGAGCAGAAGCCGGTAATCAAGCATGTTCCGGTAACAAGCACTGATCCCTCCGATCTTGCGGTTCAGGCAACGGTCAGCAATCTGCAGACAGATGGCGATGCGGCTGCACCCGCGGTTGAACTCTTATACCGCACGGAATCGCAGCAGCGGGAAACGGTCGTAACCATGACCAAAGAGAGCGGCGATGTATATAAGGCAGTAATACCGGCTGCGGCCATGGAAGAACCGGAGCTGCACTATAGCATCCGCGTCAAGGACGTATCTGAAAGCTATTCAGTTCACGTGAATCTGCCGGAGTACAACAACGACACTGTACCGCCTCTGCTGATTACCGAGCTGCTGCCGAATTCCAGCAATGTCGCCGGGACAAGCACCGATGCGTTTGAATTTATCGAGGTATACAATAACACGGATCAGCCGGTCGATTTTAAAAATTACAAGGTGTATTACCGCTACCCCGATAAAGGAACGGCAGCTGATGTGAAGTGGCCGTCTACCGAAGAGAGCCTGATCATTCCAGCACAGCAGTCCGTGGTATTCTGGATCATTAACAGTGCGAACACTTCTTACACGGCCGATGATTTTAATGCGGCATTCCAGACGAATCTTGCGCTCGGCACCAATCTGTTCCAGATCAAAAGCGATGGCATGGCCAACTCCGGCCGCCGGGCTATCGTGATCAAGAGCAATACCGAAAAGGACATCTCCTCCGCTTATTACGATGCTGACACGCTTTACAACGGCGGCACGAAAGGCGATGAGACGAAGGAGAACAAAGCGCTTCTGTATAAATATCCGGTGAACGGCGCAGAAAAAATGCTGAAGATCAGCTCTGGGGCTGCTGCCCCGACTCCCGGTAAGGCCGATGCCTTCCAGGTACCGGCAACCCCGGTGCATGTTGAGCCTGATACTGTGCCTCCTACGGTTAACGATCTGACGGATGTTACTGAGATCGACCAGTCCAAGGGACTTGAGCTGAAAGCTTTTGCCGATGATGACAAGGATATTAAATCTGTAGAAGTCCACATTGCTAGCGACAAGAAGCCGGAATACGTCTCCTATAACCTGTCCCAGGACTATAACGATACGCTGTACCACCACAAGCTGTCCTCGGCTGATCTGATCGGCAGAACAGAGGTCCGTTATTATTACACAGTTTCTGACGGCACCAATATCACAAAGTCTCCAGTCTATACCGTAAAAATCACCGGCGGCCCCGACCGGTCGGCCCTCCGTCTGAATCTTAAGGAGGACAGCCTGGTCAGCGGCAAAGTTACTGTGAAGGGAACCTCTGCGACAGTTAAGCCTGAAGAGCTGGCCCTGCAAATTGACAGTAAGGCAGTGGCTGCTGAAGACACTTATGTCTCATTAGAAAATGATGCTTATTTCGTCTTCGATGCCAAAAATGTAGATTATTATTTTAAAAACGGAATTACGATGGGACCGGAGGAGCTGGGTGATGCCAGTATCCTGTATACCTTCATGGACCCGATTACTTCGTACACTACACTGTCTTTCCCGATTAAAGCGGCTGCCCTGAAGTCGGGCCCGGACAATACCATTTACATCCGTGCAGGCTCCAAGTCATCGCCGTTTGATCCGCGTCCGGAGGAGAACAAGGATGATTTTGAGATTAAAAATGTGCGTCTTCTGCTGGCGGACGGTACAGAAATCCTGGACCCTGCCTACGCTGAACGCGACAAAGAAATCAAAATGGGCGACAGCGCCGGCAAACACGAATCCATCGGGTTCCAGTTCAACCTGAACCAGGAGCTTCTGGAATCTAAGTCTTATGATTGGGATACTACTGCCTGGGCGGACGGGCCTCATAGCTTGTCGCTCTTACAGGGCGGAGAAAAGATTGAGTCATCTGTAATCGTAGACAATACAGCACCGGTGATCCAGCCGAACATTAAAGACGGAGAGACGTACCGCGGCCAGTTTGAAATGAAAGCTGATATTAAGGATCAGTACGCCGGAGTAAGCGAGGTTATTGTCAAGCTGGACGGTAAGGCGATCACGCTGCCGTATCAGACGAGCTCCGGCCAGCTGTCCGCAGGCGCGCATACCCTGCAGATCACTGCTGTGGACTACGCCGGCAACAAGGCGGAAAAAGCCGTGCAGTTCAAGGTGCCGGACGAGAATCCGCTTGCTCCGCAGCTGATCTCCCCCGCTCAGGATGCAACGGCTGCAGGAACAAGCCCTGAGCTGAAGGTGAAGGTGGAGGATCCTGCCGGTGACCGGATGGACGTAACCTATTATAAGGGCTTCAAGTATGACGGAGAGCGCGCGGAGCAGGGCTTCAGCGGCTACAAAAATGCTTCCGATACCGAGCCGCCCAAGCAGCAGGTGCCTGCTGGAGAAGCAGCCTTCACGAGCGAAGAATATTCAGCGATCAGCTCGGTGGACGGGCAATACCTCATCAACGATTCTGTAGAGCAGTTTCCTTATCAGCGTTACGAAATAAAGCTGGATGAGTCTGTGTCCGATACAGACCGTGTGGATGTGGAATGGAAGGGCAACTCTTTGCCGGGCCGTAAGGTCAGCCTGTATGCCTGGAGTCCTGAAGCGGGAAGCTGGAAGCTGCTGGACTACAAGATTGCCGGGGATACTGATTTTACCCTGGGCGCAACGGTGCTGGCAGGCGATTACAACCAAAAGAACAGCGTTTCTGTTATGGTGCAGGATGAGATTGCCAAGACAGACACTCCTGCTACGGTGACTGAAGATACCTACGATTATACCTTTGTATGGATGTCGGATACCCAGTACTATTCGCAGAGCTATCCTTACATCTATGAGAAAAATGTACAGTGGATCGCCGACAACAAGGACAATCTCAATGTGAAGTATGTTATCCACACCGGTGACCTGGTGGACAAGTCGTATCAGGAATACCAGTGGCTGGAAGCCGACAAAAACATGGCTGTTCTGGAGGATGCGGGCATCCCATACGGCGTCCTGGCCGGGAATCATGATGTCGGTCACCAGACGGGGGATTATACGGAGTTCTGGAAGTATTTTGGCGAGTGGCGATTTAAGAATCTCCCTAGCTATGGCGGTACCTACAACAATAATATGGGGCACTATGACCTGGTGTCTGCAGGCGGTAACGACTATGTAATCGTGTATATGGGCTGGGGTCTGGGAGATGAAGAGATCGACTGGATGAACGAGATCGTCGCCCGCTATCCGGAGCGCAAAGCGATTCTGGCATTGCATGAATATCTGCTGGTTTCCAATAACCGCGCACCGATTGCTGATCAAATCTTTGAAAAAGTGGTTAAGCCGAACAAAAACGTCATTGCGGCGTTGTCCGGCCACTACCATGATGCCGAGCTGAAGGTAGATCAGCTGGACGATAACGGTGACGGCGTGCCTGACCGCAACGTGTATCAGATGCTGGCCGATTACCAGGGTGCGCCGGAAGGCGGTCTCGGGTACATTCGTCTACTGCAGTTCGATACTGCAGGCAACAAGCTGCATGTGAAGACTTATTCGCCGTACCTTGACGACTACAATTACTACGATGAGCCGGAATATCCGGGCAAGGACGAGTTCACACTGGATCTGGATCTCCAGCCGGTGACCAAGCGCGTAGCGACTGACTACATCGGGGTAAAAGTGTACACCGGTCAGGAAATTGCTGCACAAAAGGATGTAGCCAGCGGTTCTGAAGTTACAGCAGTATGGAAATCTCTCAATCCGGACAGCTACTATCAATGGTATGTAAAAGCGGAAGATCAGCATTCCGGCATGGTGTTGTCTGATATTTGGGGCTTCAATACCGGCAAGCAGGAGGTTCCGGCAGAAACGCCAAAACCGGAAGTGACGCCGACACCTGAGGTGACACCGGCTCCGGAAGCAACACCGGCACCGGGCGGTGTGACCACACCGGCAACGCCTTCGCCGACGGCAACACCGGCTCCCGCCGTTCAGGGAAGCCTGACGCTGGAGAAGGACAGCGAAGGTGTTTATACGGCAGATCAGGCTGCGCTGAGCAAACTGGTTAATGAGTCCTCCGCAAACGGCGAAATTAACCTTGAGCTCAGCGGTGCACAGGGACAAGCGAAGCTGCAGCTGGATGCTTCTGCGCTTAAGCTGGCTGTAAGCAAGCAGGTTGCGCTGCACATTTCAGCTGCCGGCATGGAGCTGTCTATCCCGGCGGGCTCATTGCCTGAACTGACAGACGGTACACAGTCCGTTCTGCTTAACGTGGATTCCTCTTTGACAGATGCCCTGAAGCAGACGGTTCGGTCCGCAGGCGGCAGCACAAGCGAATTCAAGGAGCCGCAGGCAGTGATCACACTGGAATTGAGTACCGTTAGCAATGGTACTCCAACAGCGGTTCATCAGCTGAAGGGCAAAGTAACGGTAACGATTCCGCTGTCTGAGCAGCAGCGCAGTGCCATCGATTCCGACTATGCCGGCGTGTACTACTTGAACAATGGCCAGCTGGAGTACATGGGCGGCGAGCTGAAAGCTGGCGGTTTTGAATTTACAACCAGCCACTTCTCCACCTTTGCTGTCGCGGAGTATCACAAGCAGTTCAGTGATACTGCAGGCCATTGGGCTGAGAGCTACATCTCCAGGCTGGCTGCCAAGCATGTCGCGACAGGCGTCGATGCTACGCATTACCAGCCGCAGGCCGGATTAACGAGAGCGGACTTTGCAGTGCTGGCCGTTCGCGCACTGGGCCTGGAAGCAGCGGGAGCAGGCACCTTTACGGATGTAGCTGCCAATGCTTATTACGCAGCATCTGTTGCTAAAGCGGCTGAGCTCGGCTTCATCCAGGGTGCAGGCGGCAAGTTCCGGCCGCAGGATGAGATTACTCGCGAGGAGGCAGCTGTTATTCTTAGCAGAATGCTGGAATATAAAGACGGAGCTCAAGCAGTGGCTTCTGCTGCACCAAGCTTCAAGGATGCAGCTGACATTGCTGCATGGGCAGCGCAGGCAGTCGGCGAGCTGCAAGCGAAGGGCCTGCTCAGCGGCAAAGCCGATAACCGCTTTGACCCGCAGGCCGGGGTTACGCGTGCGGAAATGGCTAAGCTGTTGTACAGCTTTATGCAGCTGTAGGATTACAGGTTTTGAAGCAGACCGGAAGGGTTCCGGTCTGCTTTTTCTATTTAGTTGGATTTTTGCCACTTATTTAAAGGGTTTTCCTGTGTTTCATATCATTAAGTGGAAAATTGCTACTTAAATCAGCCCGAAACCCCCTGTAGACGCATAAACAGAGCAATTAAGAGTCCTTTTTCCAACTAGAATCCCCTCCCCTGTAACTATTCAAAGAAATAGTAGGCGATTTTCCACTTAGTTTGATTAGAAGCGAACAGCTGGTCAGACGGACGAACATAACAAAATAGTTTTGGAAACCTGCTGGTCTGCTATACATATAGCCAAGCCGGCTCCCGTATATTTTCTAGGTAGCTTAAATCCGGGAAATATACAGGAGGGATTCAATTGTCCGATCCTTTTGTAGTCCGATCACTGGAAGAGACGCGGTTTTGGTCGCGTATCATGAAGGAGCATTCACTGTTCCTGCGGCTGGGATTCCGGTGTGAAGACACACAGTTAATCAATGAGGCCAGTCAGTTTCAAGCCATCTTTGAGGAAATCGAGCGGAAGGCTTATACGTTTACTGCAGACACAGATCCGCAGACGATCAGGGCATTCAATGTTGAAGTTCATACGGCGGTAAGCCATATTTGGGTATTCAAAAGAAAGGTGCTCGGACTCATCCTGCAGTGCAAGCTCCCCGGCCAGAACAATTTTCCGCTGCTGGTCGATCATGTGAGCAGGGAAGCCAATTATTTCCGCAACCGGCTGGAGGAGCTCAATAACGGCACACTTGAACCGCTGCATGATGCAATCATTGATGAGAATGTGTTTTTCCTGAGAATTATGGCCGATCACGCCAAGTTTATCAGCCACCTGCTGGATCCTTCCGAGCGCAAGCTGGTTGAGCAGGCCAGGGAGTTCAGCCATGATTTTGATACCCTGATGTTCCAGGCGATCGATCTGAGCTCAATGCGGCCGCAGTCTCAGACAGTGCCTCTGCTCAGCCAGTTTGTCGATGAGAATAAGGTGTCGGTTGAATCCCTGCGCGACTTCAAAAAAACAGCCCGCGATCTGATTGCGGAATGCCGGATCAAGAGCATTATTCATCCGCTGCTGGCTGATCATGTGTACCGGGAGGCGGAGCATTTCCTGTTCATCCTGGATATGTTCGAGAAATCGTTAACGGGAGCCAAGATCAATAAGCGGGAAATTTTGTTCTGACGGGGCCCGTCAGGAAGGCAGATCTGTCCGTAACGGGAGGTCTGTCTTTTTTTATTAATTGCGGATTATGAAAAAAATTTCATTTACCATTAAGCGCCGCGTTATTTTAACAGGTTATAATGAGGTGAGTAAGTGATGTCGGTATTGGAGGCCTAAGGATGCGCATCCTGGTTATTGAAGATGAGGAAGGGTTGTCCGATTTTATCATACTGGAACTGAAGCATGAAGGTTATGAGGCGCAGCCGGCCTATGATGGAAGAGAGGGGCTGGAGCTGGCCCTGAGCGAGGACTGGGACATCATTCTGCTTGACCTTATGCTGCCGAATCTGAACGGAATCGAAATTTGCCGGCGTGTGAAGGCAGTGAAGGATATCCCGATTATCATGATTACGGCAAGAGACAGCGTGATGGACCGGGTCATGGGACTTGATACAGGCGCTGATGATTATATTCCGAAACCGTTTGCCATTGAAGAGCTGCTGGCCAGGATCAGGGTGATTGCCAGAAGGGCAGAGAAGCTGGGCAGTCAGCCGCCGATGGTGCTTACGTTCAAGGATCTGGAGCTGCATATCGAGTCCAGAATGCTGAAAAAGGGCGACCGGTGGATTGAGCTGACCAAGAAGGAATACGAGCTGCTGTTTATTTTGCTGAAAAATATCAACCGGGTGTTAACCAGGGAAATGCTGGTCGGACAGGTCTGGGACTACGATGTCGGGATCGAAACCAATGTGGTTGATGTCTATATCAGGCATCTGCGCAACAAGCTGGACACCGCCAATAAGGAAGAATATATACAAACGGTCAGAGGAATAGGATATTTAATACGGGATGATAAAAGTTAAAAGACTCTCACTCAGAAATATGAATATCAAGTGGAAGCTGACCCTGTGGGCGGCTGTTCTGATGCTGCTTCTGTTTCTCTCCTATAATCTGCTGCAATTTACTGTGATCCAAAACTGGGTCAACAATCACGAAAAAGAAATTATCCGCAATAATATGCACGAGGTCGTTGCTTATCTGCAGGATTTTGAACCGGGGCGCGATCTTACGGACAGCGGGGATTATCTGAAAATACTGAACGAGCGCTATCAGCTCATCCGCATTGTTGACGGAAATGATTCTCCCATTCTCACCATATCGGATAAAGTTCCGGAGCACTGGGTGCAGCCCGAATATGTTACGTCCGAGGAGCTGCTGGAAATCTCGCCGGGCGGAGATACGCTGCTAATCTACAGACAGCCTCTGGAAATCAGCGGATTCCGCGGTTCCGTAGAAATTGTACGCAATCTTGAAAATTTCGAAAGCCTGATTAATCTGATCACTACGCTGTTCATCATTACAGGCTTTGTAGCTATTATACTCAGTCTGATCGGGGGCCGCCTGATCTCGTTCCAGCTGCTGAATCCGATCAATTCCATGATCCGGACGATGCGGAGGATCAGGGAAAACGGGCTGAAGGAACGCGTTCAGATCAGCAACCAGCAGGATGAGATGACAGAGCTCTCCCTGATGTTCAACGAGCTGATGGACAGCCTGGAGCAATCCTTCCGTCAGCAGCAGCAGTTTATTGAAGATGCTTCGCATGAATTAAAGACACCGCTCTCCATTATCCATGGACATCTTTCGATGATCAAACGCTGGGGCAAGGATGATCCGGAGGTTCTGAACAGATCGATTCAACTGAGCCTGAATGAAACGAACCGGCTGATTCAGATGGTCTCCGAGCTGCTGATTTTGACCCGGGCCAACCATTCCGCTGCCATTGCAGAGTATTCTCCTGAGAATATCCGGGTGAAGCAGGTTATCGGGGAAATCATTGAAAATTTCAAGTTTGTGAACCCCGAATTCAGGATGCTCACCAGGCTGGAGATTAACGATGATTGTGTGCTGCCTGTGCAAAAGAACCATTTCCAGCAGATGATGATTATTATTTTGGACAACGCGATGAAGTACACCAGAGAACAGAAGGAGATCCGGGTCACTGCGTCGGCGGAATCCGGCTGCTTAGCCATTTCGGTCATGGATTACGGTATGGGCATACCGGAAGATGAACTGAAGCTGGTCACCAACCGTTTCTACAGAGTGGATAAGGCACGCAGCCGCAAGCATGGAGGCAACGGGCTCGGACTGGCTATTGCCAAACGGTTAATGGAAGGCTACGCCGGAGAGCTTCAGATCGAAAGTGTGTACGGGGAATGGACGAGGGTAACGCTGAGGTTTCCCCGCAAAAATGAGCCGGCAGCCGGCAGCGGAAAGGAGGTGTAACCTTGATCGAGAGCAATTCTTCCAGACTTAATGAATCCTTTTTACAGATACTCAACGTACGGCACCAGACGATCGCCGAGAACATTGCCAATGCAGACACGCCCCATTATAAGAAGAAAACGGTGGTGTTCGAAGACGAGCTCAGACGGGCAATCAGCAGCGGGTCAAGGGATGACCTGGAAATCAGGCAGACCCATTCCAGGCACTTTGGAATTAAAGATAACAATGCTTCCCTGATCCCTTATCAAATTGTCCGCAGCACGGATACAGCGATGAACAATAACGGCAACAATGTGGACATGGATCTGGAAATGGCAAATCTGGCGGAGAATCAGCTGATGTATAACTATATGGCCGATAAGGTCAGTGGTCACTATACGAAGATAAGGGATATGCTGCAAAATTTGAAGTAGTTGTGATGTCTGAAAGAGTGCAGACCGCGGGATGCGGCTGCGCTCTTTTTTTATTTGGGTTGGCTGAAAATGCCTGTCTGGGCGCATAATTCCCCCATTCCCTGCAAATACCAACCATGGGGGGATGGCACATGAAACAACAGACAACATTCAGTAAGCGCGAGGAGCCGGAAATGCTGTCTCCGGACCTGTCATTCAATATAGAGCGGATGAAGCTGGAATTCCTGAATTGCTCGGATATTATGTACCGCAACTGCAGCATCGGCGGACTGGACCGGGCCACGCTGATCTATGTGGATGGGATGTGCGATGTCCTGGCCGTGGATGAGTTTGTGCTCCAGCCGCTGTTTGAGCATTTCCGCAGCAGCTCCAGGGTGGATGAGTCCCGGAAGGCGGAGCTGAAGGAGATCTTTATTCCATCGCTCAAAATCAGCATGGCGTATGAGACACAGCAGGTTATCCAGGCGGTCCTGCGCGGGGAAACCGCTGTTTTTACGGAGGGAAACGCCTTTGTGCTGCTGGCCGATCTGGTCAAGATGGAGAAGCGCGCGATCGAGGAAGCCACTTCGGAAAAGGTCGTCCGCGGACCGCGGGATGCATTTATGGAGGCGATCCGGACCAACACCTCCCTGCTGCGGCGGCGGATCCGCTCCTCCAGTCTGAAGCTGGAATGCATGACACTGGGCAGGCTGACTGAAACGGAAGTCGTGATCGCCTACATGGAGGGCATTGTCAAGGAAGACCTGGTTAAAGAGGTGAGAAGCCGTCTGCAAAAAATCGAGCTTGACGGCATTATCCATTCCAGCAATATCGAAGAATATATCGAGGATAATGTGTTCTCGCCCTTTCCGCAAATCCAGAATACAGAGCGGCCGGATGTAGCGGTCTCCAGCCTGCTGGAAGGTAAAGTTGTTATCATCACGGACAATACGCCCTTCGTGCTGATTTTGCCGATGACGTACTGGTCCGGGCTGCAGGCCGTCGATGATTATACGGACAGGTATATCTACGCTACGTTTGTGCGCTGGATCCGCTATACGTTTGTCCACATTTCACTACTGCTGCCGTCACTGTATGTGGCATTGACCACTTACCATCTGCAGGTCATTCCGACACCGCTTGTCGTCAGCATTGCCTCAGCCCGTGAAGGTGTGCCGCTTCCAGCTGTAATAGAAGCGCTTATTATGGAATTTATCTTCGAGGGCCTGCGTGAGGCCGGCATCAGGCTGCCACAGCAGGTGGGTCCGGCGGTCAGTATAGCGGGAGCCCTTGTAATCGGGCAGGCGGTAGTAGCTGCAGGAATCATCTCTACACCGATGGTCATCATCGTTTCACTGACGGGGATCGCTTCCTTCGCATTTCCGGTCTATAACCTGGGAACAGCCTACCGGATGCTGCGTTTTCCGCTGCTGGTCGCCGCAGGCGTATTGGGCTTCTACGGAATTGTATTATTTCTCATCGCCCTGTCCGTGCATATGGTAACGCTGAAGCCTTTTGGGGTTCCTTATATGGCGCCTTATGCGCCCATGTCAATCCGTAATCTGAGTGATGTGCTTGTCCGGGCGCCCAAACCCAAAATGCGCTGGCTGCAGCCCTGGCTGGCGCGGGGCAGGACCGCGCGTTTCCCCAAACGCAACAAATAACAGGCAGGAAAGGGAAGCTGGCTTATGTACAGGAAAATGACAATCTTCTTCCTAATCGCACCGCTGCTGCTGACCGGATGTTGGGACAGGCAGGAGCTGAACGACCAGGCGATTGTGCTGGGCTGGGGGATGGATCTGGCGGAGGACGGAGGATACCTGGCAACTGCCAATCTGGTGCTGCCGCTTGCCTCCAAATCAGGGGGACAGCAGGGCGGGGAACAGGGGGGACGGTCCGGCTTCATGACGGAAAGCGCGTACGGGAAAAATAACAGGGACGCCGAGCAGAATATGCAAAGAAAGCTGTCACGGGTGCTGTTTCCGGGACACCGGCGGAATATCTTTATCGGGGAGAAGCTGGCGGAGCACGGGCTCTTCTCCATCCTGGATGAGTATGGCCGCAGTCCGATGGTCCGGCCGCGGACGAATATTTTCGTCGTCAGAGGGGGGACGGCACAGGAGGCGATGAGTCTGGCTTATCAGCTTGAGACCAACCCGGCGATCGCTGTGCAGAAAATCCAGGAGAAGGACGGGGCGCCGATCAGCCGCTCCCTGCTGGACTTCTATATTATGGCTAATGGCACCGGCTGCGGGATCGTGCCTGCGCTTTCGATTCTGCAGCCGGAGGTTCAGACGGATAAAAAAACCAAAAACGACAGCCCGCCGCAGACAACGCTCGGTTTATCCGGTGCGGCTATTTTTAACAGTCAGCTGAAGCTGGCAGGCTATCTGAATTACGATGAATTCTGGGTCAGACTCTGGATTGCAAATCAGCTGACTGCCCGCAGTTTTACTACGATTATCAATTCTATAGATGCGGATCAACCGGGAGGTTCAGCTGAAGATGCCCTTTCGGGGGCAAGCAGCGGGAAGACGGTAACGGTTAATGTGGATACCTTTAAAAGCCATATTACACCTTTGTTAGACGGCGGATTGCCAAAGTTCAGGATTCTGCTTGAGGGCAAAGGCTACATAGAGGAGAATAATTCGCCGCTGAATCTGTCTAAGGAAGAGAATGTGAATAAGGTCGAAGCCCGGATGAACGATTACCTTGAGGCACGGGTTAAAAAGGTTGTCAATAAGGTGCAAAAGGAGTTCAAAACAGACGTATTCGGGTTAGGAGATACGATTCACCAGCGTCACCCTTACCGCTGGAAGACGCTTGCCGCCGACTGGGAAAGGGTCTTTCCCGGCATTGAGCTGGATATCAAGGTTAAGCTTAATGTCACCGGAACAGGAATTACGGGAGAATCTCTGCTGCCTACCAGAGAGGGCGGTGAGAAGTAGATGAAGATGAAGATGAAGATCAGCAACCGGCAGCTGTTCTGGATGATTATGATGATGGAAATTGGCATTAATCTGCTTATTACGATGACGGCTACGATCCGGAGCGCCAAACAGGATGCCTGGATTTCTTATATTTTGGCCGGAATGATGGCGCTGGTCATTACTTATACTGCGGCCCGGCTCAGTTCCCGGTATCCGCAGCAGACTTTAATAGAGTTCAGTGCTGCTATACTTGGAAAATGGGCCGGCAGGCTGATCGTTATTCCTTATATCCTCCAGTGGTTCTGGGTTATGAGTCTGATTCTGCGCGACGAGTATCTGTTCATCCGGCTGAGTGTCCTCTATAAAACACCGGACTGGATTGTGATCGGGACGATGATCGGGGTGGTGTTATACACTGTATATCATGGCGGGATAGAGGCGATCGGCAGAGTCAGTGAGCTGTGGGGGCCGATTCTGATGATCATCCTCGTGCTTACCTTTGGCCTGACTTTTAATAATCTGAACTGGCCCATGCTGCTGCCTGTATATGCGGATACCGGACTGTGGACGATTGCCGGAGGGGCGCTGGCCCCGGTGTCACTGCTGGGAGAAGCTGTGCTGCTCATGATGCTCTTTCCCTTTACGGATCATCCCGGCAAAGAGACCCGTAAGGCGCTGCTGCTGGCAGTCGGCTTTTCGGCAGTTCTGCTGCTTTTAGGTGTTCTGTGGGTCATCATGACCTTTGGCCCGGCCGTTGGCGGACGGCTGCAATTTCCCTTTTTTGAGATGGTCAAGCTGGTCTATCTGATGGAATTTATTCAGAATATGGATATTTTTGTGATGGCGGTATGGCTGGTCTGCATCTTCGTCAAGCTGTCGATCTACATGTTCATTACCAGCTACGGAGTCGCACAGTGGATAGGAAAAACGCGCAGCTGGAAAAAAATAACCTGGGTTGTGGCTCCTGTCACCTTTATCCTCACCATGCTGGTCATTAAGCTGAATCCGCCGGCCGGACTCTTGCTGAAGGGCATATGGGTCCGTTATGTGCTGCCGCTCAATATGATCGCAATTCCCGTATTTCTGCTGGCGGTTTCCTTTTTCCGGCATAAGCGGCGTTAAACAGCTATACTTTTCTGCAAAAGACACGGAAGCATGCCGACTATGCTGCCGTGTCTTTTACGTGCAATACACCACATTTGCGAAAACGTTTTTACACCAATTTTCCGCAAAATATATGTACTTGCAATTGAGAAAAAGAAGCTGCATAACCAGTAAACGGAAATTCGATTCTATAGGAAAACAGTTTATCCAACAGCACTTGATGTTAGATAATATATCATCAAAAACTGAAAAAAATATTTAAAATGGAAAATCGAACCACGATACATAACACCATTGCGTCATATATTTGTTTTGAAACCGTTTTTATTTTAATTTTTTTGTAAAAAGGGATTGTAATCCTGAAAAGCCTATACTAAAATGAACCTAGAAATTGCGTAAACGTTTTTGCAAAGTTGAGGATACTTTACCGATCATAACACTGCTGCAAATAAGAAATAGGTTGCGTAAACGTTATGACAGAGAGGAAAAATATGGCGGAGAAAGAAATAACGATCAAAGATGTAGCCAGGCTGGCCGGAGTCTCCGTGGCTACCGTCTCACGGGTGATGAACGGCAGGGACCGCGTAAGTGATGCCACCCGCAAAAAAATTCAGCGGATTATCGAAGAGCTGAATTTCGTGCCCAATACGATGGCTGCATCCATGGTGAACAAAAAAACGCATATGCTCGCGGTCGTTGTTCCGGAAATTCAGAACCCGTTCTACACAGCCGTTATCGGCGGAACGGTTGAGGCGGCCAAGAAGGAGGGCTTTTCCACCCTGGTTGTGTCTACTTATAACGACGAGGCGGAGGAAGAGGAATTTTTTGAAGGCTTTCTGGGACGGAACGTAGACGGCATCATTCTGATCGGTACTCATAAAGAGGCTGGCTTTTACCGGAATATCCGCAAGCCAACCATACTGGTAGACCGGTACATCAATGATTGCGGACATGACGGGGTGCTGATTGATAACTTCCGCGGTGCGTACGAGGCGGCCAAGCATTTTGTGGAATACGGCCATGAGCGGATTGCCATTATTGACGGGGCCCATGATTTTAATGACGGTAAAGACCGGTACTGGGGGTATCATCAGGCTTTACATGAGCATGGCATAGTACCTGAGCCCGGCTATCATAAGCAGGGGAAGTGGCTAGAGGAGGACGGATACAGGTTCACAATGGAGCTGATGCAGTCCGCTGAGCCGCCGACGGCTATCTTTGCCACCAATAACGTAATCTGTACAGGGGCCATCAAGGCTATACGGGATCTGAATCTCCGGATCGGAGAAGATATTTCCCTGATCGGCTTCGACGAGAATGAGCTTGCCCAGTTTGTCCAGCCCCGGGTCACTGTCGTTGGCAGACCGATGAGGGAGATGGGGATACAAGCAACAGAAATGCTCATCCAGAAGATCAAGACACCGCCGGGTGAGCAGGCGAAGCTGAAAAGGATCGTGCTGGATGTGGAGCTGATCAAGCGCGGGTCGGTTAAAAAGCTGAACTAGCAGCCCGAAGGAGGACATATGGCCAACATACTTGTCGTAGGCAGCATGAATATGGATATTGTTACCCGGGTCCAGTGTCTTCCTGTTCCGGGAGAGACGATACAGGGTCTAGGAACCGGCTTTCACGCCGGCGGTAAAGGAGCGAACCAGGCCTGTGCCGCCTCCCGTTCGGGAGCGGCCGTAACGATGGCAGGCGGTCTCGGTTCGGACGCGTTTGGCCGGCAGCTGTATAGTCAGCTTGAGGCAGAGGGAATTGACACCTCAGCAATTGCCTTAAAGCCGGAAACGAGCGGGATCGCTCTGATAACAACTGAAGCATCGGGTGAGAACAGCATCATTCTCTCACCCGGCGCGAACTACAGCTACTGTTCTGAAGATCTGGGCGCTCTTGATTTTACCGGCTATGATGTGATTCTGCTGCAGAATGAAATACAGGGCTCTGTGAATGAAGAGGTGCTTATAAGGGCGGAGGAGGCAGGGGTTCCAGTCTGTATGAATCCTGCTCCGGTAAACGGGTTTGAGCCCGGCCGGCTTAGCCGGATCAGGCTGCTGATTGTGAACGAAACTGAAGCGGAGGCCTTAAGCGGACTCCCGGTTGAAAGCTTCGGGGAGGCCCGCTCAGCCGGAAACCATCTGATGGGGGAAGGCATCCCGCAGCTGATCATTACACTGGGCAGCAAAGGCTCACTATTTATGGATGCAGACGGAACGGTAATAGAGACTCCGTCTTATCCGGTTAACACTGTGGATACTACAGCGGCCGGGGACACTTTTATCGGGGCATTCGCCGCTGCCTATTACGGTGGCATGGAGCTGAAGGCCAGTCTGCATTATGCGTCTGCAGCAGCAGCGCTTGCCGTATCGGCTGCCGGAGCCCAGAGCTCCATACCGGTGAAAGAGCAGGTGGATGCTTTTCTTGGACGGGCTGAGGCCTGACGGTGTCCCTCTATTCTCTGGAGCCACAGGCAATCCTAAAACAATTAAATTCCTTATTCAATCCGCTTTTACCGGCGGCGTTACCGTTCTGTATCCATGCGCTTTTATGAATTAACGCTTAATCTCGATAAAGCAACCTGCAAACCCGGTTTCAGCACTGTGAATGAAGAAGGGGGTCAAGACCATGAGCAAGCCAGTACTGTCCATGCAAGGGATCAGCAAAGAGTTCCCGGGTGTCAAAGCTTTAACGGATGTCGACTTTGAGCTCTATCCCGGCGAGGTGCACGCCCTGATGGGAGAGAATGGCGCCGGCAAATCGACGCTGATGAAAATTCTGTCCGGTGTCTATTCGCCGACCAACGGAGTAATCAGGCTGAAAGGCAAAGAAGCGGTCCTCGGCAATCCGCTGGATGCTCAGCTGCAGGGCGTGTCCATTATCCACCAGGAGTTCAATCTGTTCACCAACCTGTCTGCCGCGGAGAATATTTTCATTGACCGTCCCGAAATGGCTGGCAGATTCGGCCGGATCAAGTGGTCGAAAATGGTTGAAGCGGCACAGATGCTGGTAGATTCCATCGGAGGCGGAGAGATTGATGTCCGCCGGGAGGTCCGGCATCTGGGTGTACATAGCCAGCAGGTGGTCGAGATTGCCAAAGCCTTATCTTTCAAAGCAGATGTGCTGATTATGGATGAGCCGTCAGCCGCACTCCCTGAGAATGAAGTGAAAAAGATGTTTGAAGTGGTGCGGAAGCTGCGGTCACAGGGGGTAGCCATTGTATACGTCTCCCACCGGATGAAGGAAATCTTCGAGATTGCAGATAAGGTCACAGTGCTGCGGGACGGCCGTAAAATTGATACCCGTCCGATTGGGGAAGTGACGGAGCAGAGCCTGATCCAGATGATGGTCGGCAAGGAGGTCCAGCAGCTGTACCCTGTCCGGGAACAGCCGCATGGCACAGAAGTGGTGCTGAAGGTGAATGAACTATCGCTTGATGCCAGCCACAAGATTTCGTTTGAGCTGCACAAAGGCGAAATTCTGGGATTGTTCGGCATACCGGGGTCGGGGTCGCATACCGTTGCCGAGCGGCTGTTCGGCCTCAAACGGGGAAGCGGCGGGCTTGAAATCAACGGGAAGCCGGCCAAAATTGCCAGCCCCGGCGATGCCAAAGCTAAAAAGTTAGCCTATGTCCCGCCGGACCGGCACCGCCAGGGCATTATTAAGCCGATGTCGATCAGGCAGAACATCTCTTTTCCGACACTGCCCGGTTTGTCCAAGGGGCTGGTGCTGGACGGTGAAGCTATCCGTGAAGTGAGTGCAGAGTACATGGAGAAGCTGCGGATCAAGGCACCGGGAGACGGACAGAGTGTGGACTTCCTCAGCGGAGGCAACCAGCAGAAGGTGGTCATCGCCAAATGGCTTGCTGCGAAGCCTGACATTCTGATTCTGGAAGAGCCTACCCGGGGTGTGGATGTCGGCGCCAAAGCGGAGATATACAGCATCATTCACGGGCTGGCTCAGGAGGGGCTGAGCATTCTGCTGATTTCCTCCGAAATGCCGGAGTTGCTGGGCTTAAGCGACCGGGTGCTCGTGATGTACAAAGGGGAGATTGTTCATGAATTTGCCCGTGGTGAAGCCGATCAGGAGCAGCTGCTGCAGCGGGCCTCCCATCCCCGGACGGAAGGAGCTGCCATATGAAGCGTATTTTAAATGTGCATGAAGCACCGATCATGATTTTCACGATACTCGTAATCGTACTGTTCTCGCTAATTTCACCCGATTTTTTCGCAATTGCTAATTTCAAGCTGATTCTGGACCAGAATATCACCATGTTCATTGTGGCAATCGGTATGACGATGGTTATTCTGCTCGGGGGAATGGACCTGTCTGTAGGCTCCGTCCTGGCGGTAACAGCTACCTCGGTCGGACTGTTTCTCAGCAAGGGGATTTCTCCTGTTGTAGCGGCTTTGCTCGGCATTGTAATCGGCGTCCTGTGCGGCATGGTTAACGGCTATTTCATCGCTGTCCGCCGAATTCCTGACATTATTGTCACCCTGGCTACGATGTATATTTTCCGGGGCGTGGCGGTCGGCATCAGCGGCGGGACCTGGATGAACAATTTTCCCGAAGGCTTCCGCTTTTTCGGACAAGGGACGGTAGCAAGTATTTCGTTTCCGCTCCTTGTAGCCATCCTGCTGATTGCTGTCTTCATTTATTTGCTGAAATTTACCCGGGCTGGCCGGAGAATCTATTCGGTCGGGGGCAACAGCTCCGCAGCCAAGCTGGCCGGGATCAGCGTCCCCAAGACCAAGTTTATGGTCTATGTGTTAACCGGACTGCTGGTCGGGATCGCCTCCGTGATTTTTGCAGCCAAGGTCGGCAGTGTCCAGGCCTCAACAGCAGGCAACAGCCTGTCCTTTGAAGTCATGGCAGCTGTGCTGATCGGCGGCGGCAGTATCTTCGGCGGGGTAGGGACGATTGCCGGAACCATGCTCGGCGTACTGTTTATGGGCATTGTCAAAAACGGGCTGATTATCGCAAAGGTCTCTCCATTCTGGGTGGACGCAACCACCGGTTTTTTGATTATCCTCGCCATCGTGATCAACACGCTGCAGCGGGCCCGCCAAAATAAAGGGAAAGAAGGGGATCTGGTATGACAACCTGGACAAGCCGTCTGCCGTTCAAATCGGGTACGCTGTTCGTTCAGCTGATTCTGCTGCTGTTCATTCTGATTCTATTCAGCTTCCTGTCACCTTACTTCCTGTCTGTAACCAACTTCATGAATGTGCTGAACCAGATGGTCGAGGTCGGGCTGATCGCCATTCCGATGACCATGATTATTATATCCGGTGCGATGGACCTGTCTGTAGGCTCGATACTGGCTTTCTCTGCGGTGTCGATGGGGGTTGCTTTTGAACGGGGATATAACATCTGGGTCTGTGTGATCTTCGGACTGCTGGCCGGTCTGATGTGCGGTGCGATTAACGGTTATCTGATTGCCAGGCACCGGATGCAGGCGATTGTGGTCACGATCGGGATGCTGGTCATGCTCCGCGGGCTGGTCTATGTCGTCAATGAAGGCAGGCCGATCAGCGGCTTCCCGGATTCCTTTTACTTTCTGGGACAGGAGTACATTGCCGGAATTCCCTTTAATGCGATCATCCTGGTCATTATGTTCCTGATTGCCAACTTTTTTATGAAAAAGACAAGGTTCGGCACCTACATTTACGGGATCGGCAATAACGAGGAGGTTGTCCGGTTCTCCGGAATTTCAGTAGTCCGCGTCCGGTTTATTCTCTTCATGCTTAGCGGATTGTTCTCTGCACTGGCGGGTGTATTCCTGGTGTCACGGCTGGCAAGCGCCGAAGCGACATCGGGTACCAATATAGAGCTGGATGTTATCACAGCTACTTTGATAGGCGGTACTCATATTTTTGGAGGAAGGGGGAGCCTTACCGGCACCTTTGTCGGGCTGCTGATTATCGTGTTCTTGCGCAATGGTCTGAATTTGCTGGGTGTTTCTGTGCTGTATCAGGCGGTTATTCTGGGGGCGCTGCTGCTGCTCGCAGTGGCCAATAAAAAAATTAGCGGAGAGTGAAACCTATGAAAAAAATGACATTGGCTGTATTGACTGGCGTACTTGCTTTGACCTTGACTGCTTGCGGCGCGAATTCGGGTAATTCTCCGGCTAATAATGCCGGGGCCTCAAGCAATGACGGGGCGGCTGCTTCCGGCACCAGAACCTACTTCATCAATCCGAAATCAATCGGGCCCGCTTATTGGGCGGCTGCGGAAAAAGGCGCTATCCAGGCAGGCGAGGATATGGGGGTTGAGGTGATCTTCAATGCACCGACTGAAGCGGATTCTTCCAAGCAGATCAACATGATTCAGGATATGCTTACCCGCAAGGTGAGCGGTATCGGGGTATCGCCGAATGATGCCAAGGCGGTGGGTCCGGTGTTCAAAAAAGCAGCCGAGCAGGATGTGCAGATCGTGACCTGGGACAGCGATGCTCCCGAGACGGACCGCCAATATTATGTAGCTCCTGCTACTGATGAGGAAGTGTGCGAGCTGCTGGCCAAGACGATCGGCGAGGAAATCGGCGGCGAAGGAC
Source organism: Paenibacillus sp. fava2 (assembly GCF_058313675.1). Classification (NCBI taxonomy): domain Bacteria; kingdom Bacillati; phylum Bacillota; class Bacilli; order Caryophanales; family Paenibacillaceae; genus Paenibacillus; species Paenibacillus sp. fava2. Next base: position 2,939,833 of record NZ_CM177755.1, read on the forward strand.
AGGTCGCGTTCATGGTAGCGGGACTGGGTTCCCAGAACCAGATTGCCAAATCGGATGCGGCAAAAGCTTACTTCGAGTCCAACTATCCGGGCATTGAGCTGGTAACAACGGTAGCCAGTGACGATGATCAGCAAAAGGCTTACGCCAATGCCCAGAACCTGATCCAGACTTATCCGGATCTTAGAGGGATCATCGGCTTTGCGGGCGGCGAACCGCCGGCAGCTGCTGAGGTAGTTGAACAGGCGGTCAAGGCAGGCACGATTGAGCAGGGACAGATTGCCATTACCGGTATTGCTGTGCCGAGCGTTGTGAAGAGCTACATTGAGAGCGGTACGATCAAGACCGACATCATCTGGGATCCGGGCAAGCTGGCTTACACTACTGTATACATTCTGGATCAGCTGGCTCAGGGCAAGGAAATTACGGACGGTATGGAAATCCCGAACGTGGGGGCAGTCAAGGTAGACGGCCAGAACGTATTCATCGGCACACTTGAAGTGACCAGCGAAAATGTGGGCAGCTTTGACTTCTAGTCAGAGCTGTTATAGGAGGCAGCTTGCATGGAACATACAATAATGATTGAAGATTTGACGGCTGAAAGCTTTGCCCCTTACGGAAAAGTGGTGGATATTCCTGCGGGGGAGCCGTCCAAGAGCGGCGACGGCTGGGACTGCTGGAGCTATATCCAGATGCTCGACGTGTCGGAGCCGATCGGCTTCGGCCTGGTGGACACGAAGCAGCGCGGGTTCACAGTGACAGCAATGGAGCGGCATGTCAGCCGCGAGGAGCTGCTGCTCACCTTTGATAAGGAGATTATCCAGCCGGTTGCCCGGTGTCTGGATATTGACGACCCGGAGGAGCAGCCTGATCCTGCTACAGTGAAGGCATTCAGGATCAGGCCGGGACAGGCCATCGTGATCGGCCGCGGCGTCTGGCACAGCCCTGCTTATCCGGCGGCTGAGGATGCAAGGTACCTGTTTGCGATTGAGAAAAAGAAGGATAAGTTCGGCGATGAGATGATTAATCCGTGGGTGGATTTTGCCGGCGGTGATACTGTTAAGTTCGGATAAAACATAAAGGAGCATACGCGATGGCACAGGAACAGCAGGTAATGAAATGGATCGATGAACATCAGGACGACATTCTCACCTTTTTGCAGCAGCTGATTCAGATTCCCAGCGTGAATCCCTGGTTCTTCGATGAGCCGGGTCCATCCAAAGAGAAGGATGTGCAGGAGTTTATCTCCCGTAAGCTTGAAGGTCTGGGTGCCGAGATTGAAATGTGGGAGCCGGTTGCGGATGACCTGAAGCAGTACGAGGGGATGGCCGGGTATTATCCGGGACGGGATTTTAGCGGCAGACCGAATCTGGCAGCTACCTTTGGGAAAGGTACAGACGGCAAGTCGCTCCTGCTGTTCGGCCATATCGATGTCGTTATGGCAGGCTCGAAGTGGACAGTAGACCCGTTTGAGGGCCAGATCATTGACGGCAAAATGTACGGCCGCGGCACTGTCGATATGAAGGGCGGCGTGGCTGCGATGATTATGGCGGTCGAGGCTGTGCTCCGCAGCGGCCTGAAGCTGAAAGGCCCGGTTGTCGTGGGCACTGTCGTCGATGAGGAGGCCGGAGGCATGGGGGCGCTGGATTTCATCCATCACGGCTACCGGGCGGATGCCTGCATCCTGACTGAACCGACCTCACTGACCATCGCGCCGTTATGCAGAGGGATTCTGTGGGGCAAGATCAAAATCCAGGGCCGCAGCGGGCATATTGAAATGCCGCAGGCAGACTGGAAGGATGGCGGAGCAGTGGATGCTATCAAGAAAGCGCGGTACATCCTGGATGCGTTCGACCGGCTGAATGAAAAGTGGGCTGTAAGCAAGACCCATCCCTACCTGTCTATTCCCTGCCAGGTGCATGTAGCACAATTGAATGCGGGAGAGTACCCGACCTCTTTTGCCAATGAAGCGGAGATCGTCTTTAATGCCCAGTACCTGCCGTCGGAGCGGGATGAGAAGCTGGTCGGCGGCCATGTGAAGAAGGAGCTGACCGACTTCCTGCGCGCAGCAGCTGAACAGGACCCGTGGCTGAGTGAGCATCTGCCCGAAATCGAGTGGATGGTCGATGCTGACTGTGCTGAAACCGATGTGGCTCACCCGTTCGTGCAGACCTGTGTCCAGTCGCTGCAGGCGATTGGCGAGGAAGGAACAATCGAAGGCCTCGGCTTCCATACCGATATGGGCTGGCCGGTCAATGTCGGCATCCCGACGATCAACTTCGGTCCCGGCGACCCGAGTCTCGCTCATCACAGTGATGAGTTCACGCCAACTGTTGAAGTCATTCAGGCGGTTAAAATGATGGCAAAGACGATTCTCGACTGGTGCGGTGCGGAAGAGGCATAACGGAAGGCTTAGTGAAAAGACCTAAAGACAGATATTAATCGGCTGCAACGGCCTTTATAACATACACGGAGGTGCCATAACAACATGAAAATTCTATTTGTCGGCGAATCCTGGGTGGTTCATATGATCCATACCAAAGGATATGACAGCTTCACCTCAACGAAATATGAGGAAGGGGCAACTTATCTGCTGTCCTGTCTGCGGGCAGAAGGGATTGATGTAACTTATATGCCGGCTCATGAGGTGCAGGTCCGCTTCCCCCAGTCGCTTGAAGAGTTAAAAGCCTATGATGCCATCGTGATCAGTGATGTGGGTGCGAATACGTTCCTGCTGCAGAACCCGACCTTTTACCAGATGCAGATTATCCCGAATGCGCTGGACAACATTAAGCAGTATGTGGCCGAAGGCGGCGGGCTGCTGATGGTCGGCGGGTACCTGACCTTTATGGGCATTGAGGGTAAAGCGAACTATGTAAACACCGTTCTGGCCGAGGTGCTGCCGGTAGTGATGCAGCAGGGCGATGACCGGGTGGAAATGCCGGCCGGCTTCTCGCCGGTAGTGGTGCAGGAGCACCCGCTGGTGGGCTACGGCGAATGGCCGCGGCTGCTTGGCTACAACAAGCTGGCTGCGAAGCCGGATGCCGCTGAGCTGCTGAGCTATAACGGCGACGCTATCCTGACCGTAGGCACATACGGTCAGGGCAAAACCGCCGCTTTTGCCAGCGACTGTTCCCCGCACTGGGGCTCAACAGAGTTCATGGACTGGCAGCATTACTCTGCATTCTGGTCCAATCTGGTAAAGTCGCTGCAATAGAATGTACTAGTTAGAGAAGAGAGAGGGAGTTAGAGTAGGACGTTCTCCGAATGGAGAGCGTTCTTTTTGTTGGGATACGCGAAAGCGAGAGTGGAGAAAGTGCGCTGGCAGTAGCCGTCTTATAGCATAGAGGGTGTGTGACAGGTTACACTAAGTGGAAATTTGCTATCTAATTAGTAACTATCTACCCGGAGGACGGATGCTAGTTGGATAAAAGACACTTAATTCTGCGGTTTTCGCGTACGGAGGGCGATTTTGGACTAAATAAGTGACGATAATCCAACCAGATGACCAAGCCATTAGTTTCAATGTAAATGTGGTCGTTTCTCCGGGTGTTGGCTTGTTGTTTATGCGCTGAGAAAGGCGTAAATACTAACTCTTAAATTCAAGTTTCTGGTATCATAGTAAATATCAAATTTGATTGAAAACGAATACACATTTGAGAAAAGCGAGGAATGGACATGCCGTATACCGTTGATTTTAAAGAGGTGTCTGCAGTGGGGCTGGAGTCATCCCCTGTGGCGGAGGCGCTGGCCGGCTTGCGGGCGAACGAAGCTCGTTATTTTATGAACAAGTACAAGCATGAATTCGCAACTGTACCGGCATCTGAGAGCCAGGCAAATCTTGATTATGTGAACCGGATTTTGAAGGAGGAGCGAAATATTGAATTTGCCGCCAAGCCGCTGGAAACCTCAAGCTTTCAGGTGGAAAATATCCGGTTCACCTATGTCTTCTACGAGGACGGCCTTGCTATTAATGTAATGTATACTGTGGATGATCCGAAGAAACGGGCGGTCGGCTTCAAGCTGTCCGAGGGGATGGAAGTGCCTAAGGAGCTGGAGGAGAAGTTCAAATTTGCGCGGCAGAAATCGAAGCTGGCCGGAACGATCCGCGGGTCTTTTTTTGTGATCAAAGGGGAGTACTGAAACAAGGCAGCTTCCACGATTTTACACCGGCTTAACATGCTCCATATCTTCACGTGATATAACAGAAACATTCGGTTATAAAGAGGAGAAGATCAGATGAAGCTGAGCAAAGAGGAGAAATCATGGATTCTGTATGACTGCGGCAATTCGGCGTATTCGATGGCGGTGACGACGGCGCTGCTGCCGATCGTGTTCGGCATGTTCAAGGGTGTGGACAGCAGCATGGACTTGGGCTACTTCAATTCCATCGCCAGTATACTGGTGGCCGTACTCAGCCCGATCCTGGGCACGATAGCCGACTACAAGGACCGGAAGAAGCGCTTTTTTATGTTTTTCGCGGCGTTAGGGATCCTGGCTACGGCTTCATTGGCGTTCGTCTCACCGGACAGCGGGCAGTGGCAGCTGCTGGTTGCTTTTTACATCCTGTCAGCGATCGGGTTCGCCGGGGCCAATATTTTCTATGACTCCTTCCTGGTGGATGTTGCTACGGATGAGCGGATGGACAAGGTGTCAACGAGAGGGTTTGCGTTCGGATATATTTTTAGCGTAATACCGTTCGGAATCAGTCTGCTGCTGATTTTTGTCCTGGGGATGGATAAGGCCATCGGCTACCAGATCGGGTTCATCATTACGGCGCTTTGGTGGGGACTGCTGACGGTACCGATGATCCGGGATGTGAAGCAGAAATATTACATTGAACCGGAGCCGAAGCCTGTTGCCAAAAGCTTTAAACGCTTAGCCGTTACCTTCGCTAACATCCGCCAGCACAAAATCGTGTTCGTGTTCCTGCTTGCCTATTTCTTCTATATAGACGGAGTCGATACGATTATCAAGATGGTAGTGCCGTATGCAACCTCCGTGCTTGGGGCCGACGCCATGGACACCTTTACGCTGCTGGGGATTCTGCTCGTCATTCAGATTATTGCTTTTCCGTGTGCGATTCTTTACGGTAACCTGGCCAAAAAATACTCCGCGCGTACGATGATCATCGCCGGTATTTTTACATATATCATCTCCTGTATTGCAGCTTTCTTTATTTCGTCCGTGTGGCATATCTTTGTTCTGGGGGCGCTGATCGGTTCTGCCCAGGGAGGGATTCAGGCACTCAGCCGGTCCTATTTCGCCAAAATCATTCCTAAGGAGAACTCCAATGAGTTCTTCGGCTTTTACAATATTTTCGGAAAATTCGCCGCGATCCTCGGGCCTGCCCTGATGGCTTTGACCACTACGTTGACGGGCAACGCCAGCTACAGCATATTGTCGATTATCCCGCTGTTTCTGATCGGATTCTTTATCTTTATCACATTGCCTAAGGGGAACTAATATGGAACCGAACACGGCGCTTACGCCAAAAGCGAAGCATCTGATCGTCATCTCCTACGATGCCTTTTCGGAGGACAACTGGGAGCTGGCGAGCCGTCAGCCTAATCTGGCTAAATTAATGAAGAGCGGTGCTTACAGCAACCGGCTCCGCAGCGTATATCCGACGCTAACCTATGTCGTTCATACCACTACAGCTACCGGAGTTTATCCGGCCAGGCACGGGATTCATCATAACAATCCGCTGCAGCCGTTCGTCCCGGAGGAGGATCAGCACTGGTTCTGGTTCCGCGAGGCGATCAAGGCTCCGACGATTTATGATGCTGTGCGGAAGGCCGGGATGAGCACGGCAGGGATACTCTGGCCGGTGTCCGGCAAGTCATCCATTCAATATAATATCCCGGAGATCAAAGCCTTGAAGGGGGAGAATCAGGCGCTTAAGGTGCTCCGCAGCGGCAGCCCGTTATTCTGCATTCAGATGGAGCTGAGGCACGGAAAGATCAGGCAGGGGATAGAGCAGCCTTATCTGGATGATTTCACCGCCAAGTGTGCCGCGGATTCGATCAGGCGCCGGAAGCCGAACCTGCTGATGCTGCATCTGATCGATCTCGATGATGCCAAACACCAGTACGGAACTGACAGCGAGGAAGTGAATCAGGTTATCCTGCGGATGGACAACAGGCTGGGCGAGATTATGCAGGCTGTCGAGGATGCCGGGATCAAGGACGATACGGTGATTATGGTGCTCGGGGATCACGGCCAGTTCAATGTGCGGTACAAGGTGCATTTGAACAAGCTTTTGCAGGACAAGGGCCTGATCTATGAAGAGAACGGCGACAGGAAATGGCGCGCATACTTCCAGTGCGGCGGCGGCTCGGCCTACCTGCATATACGGCCGGGGGATGCTGAGGCGGAGCGGCTGGCCCTTGAAGCGGTAAAAGAGTATATGGAGGATGCTGCGTCAGGCGTTGAAGAGGTGTATACGAGAGATAAGCTGGACTCGCTGCATGCCAGTCACGCTGCCAATATCATGCTGGAGGCCAGGAAGGGCTATAGCTTCGACGAAAGCCTGGATGAACCGCTGGTTGTTGATCTGGAGGCACACGGCATCCGTTATGCCACCCATGGCTATTCGCCCGATAAAAGCGGCTATCGCTGCAACATCGTCGTCTCCGGCAGGCAGATCAGGCAGGACTATGCCTTTGGGGAGCTGGAGATGGTTGACATCGCGCCGACAATGGGCCGGATTCTGGGTGTTGCGTTTTCTCACGGCGACGGAAGAGTGCTGGAGGAGATTTTTACGGAAGCGGAATAAGGAGCAGAATAGGCCTGACGGGATTTTGCCGGCGGGCTGTTTTTGTGCAGAGTGCAGCTGATTTTTACATACGCCCTTACCGGAAATGTTCATTCTATACTAGTTTTTAAGTCTTATAATCCTAACAGCCCCGTTATCCTCTGCGTTACAATGGCAATGTAGCCAAGAGGGCTCCAGGAAGAGACAGATACGTAAGAATATAATCCATGCTTAGCCGAAGATGATCGATTGGCTTGTTCGCAGGCCTGCGTTACATTAGGGTTATCTTTGATGGGAAGCTACAGAGAGGGAGATTACAAGTGTATACATTTAAAAACTACAAGCAGCCTGAAATCCTCCGCAATCATTTAAAGCTTGGAGGAGATAACCCGGCTGGAGAGACAATCGATGTAACGAGTTTATATATTACCCGGGACGGCAAGCCGATCATTCCGGTAACAGGTGAATTCCATTATTCCAGATGTGCCAGAGAAGACTGGTATGATGAGCTGTGCAAAATGAAAGCAGGCGGTATAACACTTGTATCTACGTATGTGTTCTGGATTTACCATGAGGAGATTGAGGGTGTATTCGACTTCTCCGGCGACAATGATCTGCGTGCTTTTATACTGGAGTGCCAGAAGGCAGGCCTGGAAGTTGTCCTGCGGATCGGTCCCTGGGCGCATGGCGAATGCAGAAACGGCGGATATCCGGATTGGCTGCTTGCGAAGCCGTTCAAGCTGCGCGAGAATAATCCGCAATACCTGGAGAAGGTAACGATTCTGTATGAGAAGATCGCCGAGCAGGTGGAAGGGCTCTTTTATAAGGATGGGGGGAATATCATTGCCGTCCAGTTAGAGAACGAGCTGACGAATGATGCCGAACATCTGGCTAAACTGAAAGAGCTGGCCATAGCGTGTGGGATGATTGCCCCTCTTTATACGGTAACGGGCTGGAATGCAGTCTCCGGTGCCAAGATTCCTGTAGACGAAGTGGTTCCTGTATTCGGGGGCTACTGTGAAGCTCCATGGGAAGAACATATGAATCCGCTTCCGCCGTCACCTCATTACTTCTTTACCGGTATGCGTAATGATACAGGCATCGGAGCAGATCTCCTTCCCCGGGGCAGCGAAGAAGACGGCGAATGGCAGCTGCCGTACGAGCGTTATCCTTTTGCAACCTGTGAGCTCGGCGGAGGCCTGCAGGTAACCCATCACCGCAGACCGATTATCCGCGAGATGGATATCTACGCCATTTCCCTTGTGAAGCTTGGTGACGGCAACAACCTGATCGGGTATTACATGTATCACGGCGGGACGAATCAGATCGGCAAGCTGTCTACGTTCCAGGAGTCGAAGGCAACGGGGTATCCGAACGATTATCCGATCCTGTCCTATGATTTTCAGACGGCTCTCTCCGAATATGGCGAGGTGCGCGGGCAGTACCGGCTGCTGAATCTGCTGCATCTGTTTGTGCAGGAATGGGACCAGACCTTGGCGCCTATGACCAGGGTAGAGGCCGAGCAAACGGTGAAACGGGATGATACAGCTTCCTTGCGGTATGTGATGCGTACAGATGGTACAAGCGGCTTTGTTTTTATTAACCATTACCAGCGGCTGTCGCAGCTTGAAGATGTCCGGGGAGCGGTCATTGATACAGGAACCGTCACCTTCCCGCCGATTGATGTTATCGGTGATGTCAGCTTCTTTATGCCGTTCAAGATGGAGCTGTCAGGCAATATCCTGAAGTATGCGACAGCCCAGCCGCTGTGCAGACAAGGCGATAGCTATTTCTTTGTGCAGATTCCGGGTATTGCTGCGGAATATGAGTTTGAGAATGGTCAGAGGTTCACGCCTGAAGCAGGACTCGCATCCGGATTCCAGGTGAACGGCATTACCGTAGTTACGCTCACTTGGGAACAGGCGAAATATTTGCGCAAACTGGATGGAGAAGTATTTGTAGGCGAGGAGAGCGATCTGTACAAGGCTGACGGCGAAATCAGATCCGCTGCCGAAGGTAGTTTCGGGTATTGGCACTGGAACGGCGGGAGCTTTGAATATCATAAGGCCGAGAAGCCTTATACTGAACCTGCGATCACACTCGAACCTGTGGAGCATGCTCCTTTTGATCCTAAGTACGCAGAGGAGCTGCATATCGGCGGGGAGCGCAAGATCACCTGGCAGAAAATAAAGGTTACAGGCTCCCAAGGCTTCGTAAACCTTGATTATTACGGTGATACTGCACAGATCTATGCGGATGGAGAATTAGTGGCGGACAGCTACTATTACGGAGAAGCCTGGAGGGTTCCGGCAAATCTGCTGGAGGGGAAAGAGTGTTACCTTGCAGTATCGGAAATGCGGAATGATTTTTACAGAGAATTTTAAAGGATTAAGGGCAAATTGAAAAAGTGAGAAATGCAGTAAAAACCAAAATCATAAAAAGCCGCAAAATTTGCGGCTTTAAGCAGAGCAGCGATTTTCCCGCTACCGGGAGTCGCTGTTTTGCATTTGTGTCTACTTTCAAAATACAAATAGAGCACTAGAAATGTAAACACAGCCCCTGTTTCTGTGAAAAACGAACTGTTATGATAATAATTAAATCGCTTACATTAGTGAACCATAATGCCCTTTCACTCCTCCGTGAGAAATGAAAGGGCATTTAATGTTACTATGATTATACTCAATCAGTATGTAGCCAAGAAGGGGAAGACTAATGAAGGAACAAGGCAAATTCAACGGGTGGCCCTTTATTGGAGACATGAGCATGGAACGCAAACTGCTGCTGGTCTTCCTGGTTATTGTTACACTGCCGCTTTCCATTATCGGCATAATCAGTTATAAGAGCTATTCCGAGTCGATTGAAGCCAATACCGTTGCTTATTCAGAGAAGCTGATTGATCAAATGATGGACGGGATCGACGACTACATAGAAGATATGAAACGGATTTCTTCCATGCCCGCTTATGTGAACGAGATCAAGCAAAATCTGATAGCCTCCAACCGCTATCATGAACAGAACAGCGGGGTTGTAGGCGACACGGGCGGCAGGACCGTTGCACCGGGAGACTTTGACCTGCTGTTGTCCATCCAGCGTGGGATTGAAGGCAATATCTCTTTTATCAACAATATTAAACGGGGTACGAACTCGGTCTATATTTTTGACGCATATGGAAACGGCTATTATTCTGCCAAAGACGGCGGAGTCCGGCTGGATCTGGATCAGAGCTACAAATTCTGGAGCCGGCAGGCGAGGGATTCCAGTGGTGAAGCTTTGCTTTTTGGCACCCAGGCCTATACTACTAACCTTCAGAGTACACGATATGCCTATACTGTAGTCCGGAAAATTGTTGACGGTCTCTGGAATCCTATCGGGCTGATTGCGGTAGAGGCTAATATAAGCAATATGGAGACCCAGGTAGCTGAACTGGACAAAGTAACCCGGGGGAAATCCCTGATCGTGGATCAGGACGGTAAAGTCGTTTATGACAGTGACCAGAAGCTGCTGACGATGGATATTTCGCAAACTATGCTGTTCCGGAATGCTCAGGGAGCGGCCGGGAGCTTTTATGATACAGTGTCAGGCAAGCAGCGGCTTAATATCTATTCCAGTTCGGCCAAGACCAATTGGAAGGTGATTATTTCTATTCCTGTCGATGAGCTGACCCGTGATGTCAAGCTGACCCGCAATGCAACCTTGCTGGCTACCTTGATTATTATTGTCGTGGCGTTAATTATTTCTATTGTGCTGTCCTTCGCACTCACTAAACCGCTGAAGCAAATGATCCAGCTGATGAAGAGGGTCCAGAACGGGGATCTTGATGTAAACTTTCTTGTGAAGCGGCGGGACGAGATCGGGCTGCTGGGTCATCAGTTTAACCGGATGCTCGCCCGCATCAGGGAGCTGATTCAGGATATTTACCGGATTGAGGAGCAAAAGAAAGAGGCGGAGCTTCATGCCCTACAGAGCCAGATTAACCCGCATTTCATTTATAACACATTGGAATCCATACGGATGACGGCGGAAATTAACGATGATGTGGAAGCGGCCGATATGATTTCGATTCTGGGCAAGTTGCTGCGTTACAGCACAGGCGAATTAACCGGGCAAACAACAATGAAGCAGGAGCTTTTGTATGTCCGCAACTATGTGGAGCTGTTAAACTGCCGTTATCCCGGAAGATTTGTGCTGCAGATTGATGTTCCTGAAGAATTAAATGATTACAACATTATCAAGCTGGTGTTCCAGCCGATCATAGAGAATGCCGCCTATCACGGACTGGATGACAGCAAGGAGCACATGCATATCAGCATCAGATGTGAATTCACAGCACATAAACTGCTGTTCCATATCCGCGATGACGGCTGTGGAATGGATCAGCAGACCCTGGATAAGCTGAAAGATGATTTGAAGCGGGAGACCCCTCACAAGAAGAGCATTAACGGCGGAATCGGCATGAAAAATGTTCATCAGCGGGTGCAGCTTAACTACGGTGCAGCTTATGGTATTGAGCTGTTTAGTAAGCAAGGGGAGGGAACGGATGTAATCCTCTCACTGCCGCTTCCCTTGTACCGCAAAGAAAGCATATCAGATACAGAAGGAGGCGATCAGGATTGAAGAAGGCTAGAGGGCATTGGCCGCTGCATACCGTGCTGCTTCTCCTTATCCTATTCTCCGCGGGATGTTACAAAACGGGCAGTAAACAGGCAATCCCGGCTGCACCAGCTGCAGATCATGAACAGGCAAGCCTGTCCGGCAGCATTCTTATGCTAACAAACCGGATTGACCTGATAGAGAATGGCACGATGCAGGGTTACGCCGACCAGTTTAAAAGGAAATACCCCGGGGCTAGTGTGGAGTTTGAAGGGTTATCCAACTATGCTACAGATATTATGGTCCGGCTGTCCACTAAGGATGCCGGGGATGTGCTGCTGCTGCCGGTTAATCTGCCTGCGAAGGAGCTGAGCTATTTTTTTGAACCCATGAGTACAGAGATGTCCGCCGATGAGAGGTTCAAAAGCTTTGCCGCATTTGACGGTAAGCGGTATGGTTTGTCTACCGGAACAACTACAAGCGGGATCATCTACAATAAGAAGGCGTTTGAACAGGCGGGCATCACGGAAATTCCGCAGACTCTGGATGATTTCTACGCAATCTGTGCCCAACTGAAACAGGCTGGCATTATACCGCTGTACATGAATTATGGCGCGGTCTGGCCGCTCCGGGAATGGGGCAATAATATGGTCAACTATATGACCGGTGATCCAGAATATCTGAATGAAATGGTTCATACCAACAATCCCTGGCAGACCGATAACGAATGGGGGCGCTCGCTCGGTATCGCCCGGACACTGGTTGCCAGGGGATATGTGGAGGATGAGCTGTTCTCGAACAACTGGGAGGTTTCCAAAACCAGGCTGGCCAAGGGGGAAGCCGGGATGTACCTGAGCGGGAACTGGACGATCCGCCAGGTGCTTGATGCCGGGGCTGCTTCGGAGGATATCGGTTTTTTCCCGTTTCCTTATGATAACGGCCAGACACACTATGCCCCGCTGAATCCCGACTGGTTTATAGGTGTCAGCAAATTCAGTAAAAATAAGGAGCTGTCGATGGCCTGGGTGAACTTTCTGGTGAAGGAAACGGCTTATACTGCAGAGAGCTTTCTTCCGGTAGACGGTTCATCAGAGCCTTCTATGCAACAGTATTCAGAATTTAATGCTTATCATCCTGAGCTGGTGGAAGCAGTGGTACAGACAGACGCATTTATTGATATGGCTAACCGCTCGAAGCTTTCTTTTGCGACCGGGGACTACATTCAGGAGCTGATTGCCGCACCGGATCTGCAGAAATCCTTTGATGAGCTTAATGAAAGATGGAAGGAAGCCCGTGAAGGGCAACCCGCTTCCTTTCAGCCTTAAACGGTGCAGCGGTTAAACCAAAAAAGGCCATTGAGCCCAAAAAGCGGCCCCGGACAGAAGGATAATTCTGCCGGGGCCGTCTTTGTGGATGCTCATAGGTTACAGATTACTGCTGCAGATTACGGTCTATCAGCTCAATGCGCTGCTGAACGCAGGCATAAGAGCGGAGCGGGTCTTCCGGGGTATTCAGCACATAATCCAGCATCTGGTCTACTGTGGTGGTAGCGACATGTATGCGGGTATCCGAAGAAGCGTAATAGATATAAATCTCTCCATTGTCGCGGGCAATAACACCGTTACAGAACACTACATTCGATACATCTCCGACACGTTCTTCGCCGTCAGGGGCGATGAAATGGCCGCCGGGTGTATGGGTAACCTTGTTAGGCTGCTCCAGATCGGACAGGAAGGCGTAGAGCACGTAACGCAGACCGGCGGCTGTGTTGCGCACGCCATGAGCAATGTGGAGCCAGCCGCGGGCCGTCTTGATCGGAGCCGGACCTTGTCCGTTCTTTACTTCCTTGATTGTATGATAGTAGCGCTGATCCATGATTGTTTCGCTGGTGATGACAGCATTCTCGATGGTGTCAGACAGGCCCCAGCCGATACCGCCGCCGGAGCCTGCGTCAATGAAGCCGTCCTGAGGGCGGGTGTAGAAGGCATATTTACCCTCGACGAATTCAGGGTGCAGGACAACATTGCGCTGCTGGGCAGAGCCGGTCTTAAGATCGGGCAGCCGTTCCCAGGTCTTGAGATCCTTGGTGCGGGTGATGCCGCACTGGGCTACAGCACTGGACAGGTCGCCGTGTGCAGCTTCCGGGTCTTTGCGTTCAGTACAGAACAGCCCGTAGATCCAGCCGTCGGCGTGTTTGACCAGACGCATATCATAGACGTTGGTATCGGGAATTTCGGTCTCAGGCAGGACAACCGGGTGATCCCAGAAGCGGAAGCCGTCTACCCCGCTGCTGCTCTCAGCCACAGCAAAGAAGGACTTGCGGTCGTTGCCTTCCACACGGGCTACTATGTAGAATTTGCCGTCCAGTTCAATCGCACCCGGATTGAACACACCGTTCACACCGATTCTCTCGGCGAAATATGGATTGGTCTCAGGATTAAAATCATAACGCCAGAGTAATGGTGCATGCTCTGCGGTCAGCAGCGGATATTGATAACGGTCATAGATCCCGTTGCCGAAAGGCAGCTTCTCATTTTTGCGGGCAATCAGTGCCTCGTAACGTCCGGTTAACAGGGCTTTGCGCTCCTCGAATACTGTTGTCATTACACTGTCTCCTTTTCTCACTCTGCAAGATAACAAATAACAGAATAGCAAAGTTATTGATAAAATGTTATGTTAGCGATAACAAAACACAATTAAGTTATAACGGTTTTTATGCCGGATTACAAGAGGCGAATATGTAAGGTAAAGACAAGACTATAAAAGTGCTATACAACACATTTTATATTGAAGACAACAGGCCTATAATTAAAATGGCAGCGCCATCATTTTGCGCATGTAAAACAACCGGAGGCGATTTTCTAAGTGATCAGAATCATGATTGCGGATGATGAGGAAGTGATCCGCCGCGGGCTTGAGAAAATTACTTCCAGAATGGATTTGGAAGTAGAGGTTATCGGTTCGCACGGCAATGGCATGGAAGCATGGAACCAGCTTTCGACTATAACAGCGGAGGACATTGATCTGCTGATTACGGATATCAAGATGCCCCGGATGGACGGCTTTATGCTGATTGAAAAGGCCAGAGGCTGGATGAAGGATTTGCCGATTGCGGTGCTGAGCGGTTTTAGTGATTTTGACTATGCCCGGCGGGCGATACGTTTTGGCGTGCTGGATTATTTGCTTAAGCCGATAGAAAAAGCACAGCTGTATGAACTGCTGAAGCGGGTGGAGGAGAATAAACAAACTAACTTAACCGAACTGCAGCAGCCGGCAGCCCAGACTTCCGAAGGCGGAGAACATTATGTAGTCGAGCAGGCCAAAGCTATTCTTGAAAAGGAATACGGACATATCTTTGAGCTTGAGCGTCTGGCAGAGACAGTCGGGATGAATGCCAGTTATCTTAGCCGACTGTTTAAATATAAGACAGGTCAGACGATTACAGATTATCTGATCGGCATACGGATTGCCAAAGCCAAAGAACTGCTGATCAGCCAGCCTGATCTCAAAAATTACGAGATTGCCGAAAAGGTCGGCTACAGTGATCCGGTATATTTCAACAAGCTGTTCAAGAAAATATGCGGTGTGACGCCAAAGGATTATAAAAGCGGCTGCAGGAATCCTAGAGTTTAGGCTTCTGAAGCCGGAACAGAATAGGGAAAGCTATCACCAGAGGGCGGACAGCCCTCTTTTTCTATTTTATTTGCATAAAAAGTACTAATAACAAAAACAAAAATAACAAATAGAAGACCAGAAAAAACAATTCAAACCATCGTTTTCGAGCTTTTTACGTTTTATAATGTGTTTGTAAGCGATAACAACACGCTTTCAAAGGATGGACAAGCATTTATGATCCTTTTATGACTGTTGGTTGCTTGTTGTTTGTCATTAAAAAGTTATTATTTTGTTATTATGATGTTTGAATGGAGAGAGGGGTTTTAACAATGAAAAAAACAAAAGCGATTA
The DNA here is from genome assembly GCF_058313675.1 of Paenibacillus sp. fava2. Taxonomy (NCBI): domain Bacteria; kingdom Bacillati; phylum Bacillota; class Bacilli; order Caryophanales; family Paenibacillaceae; genus Paenibacillus; species Paenibacillus sp. fava2. The sequence continues at coordinate 2,955,143 of NZ_CM177755.1, forward strand.
CCGGTTTAGCAGCGTTGACACTGATGGCAGGCTTATTCGCAGGCTGTTCATCGAACAATAATGCAGATAATGCTGCAGCAACCAATGCCGGAAATAATGGGGCCGGTACGGCAGCAACGGCAGCTCCCGAAGGAGATGGGGCAAAGGATATTAAAGGTGATATCACCGTAATTACGCAAAGAACAGACATTGTTGATACCGTATTCAAAGATTACGCAGCTAAATTTAATGAGAAATATCCGGATGTCAAAGTGAACTTTGAAGCGCTCTCCACTTACGAGGACCAGATCAAGATCCGTATGAGTACAGATGATTACGGTGATGTGCTTCTGCTGCCGACAAGTGTGGCCATCAAGGACCTTCCGGATTTCTTCGAACCGCTGGGCAAAAAGGCTGATCTTGAGCAGCAATACACGGGTCTAGAGGAACGTACAGTGGACGGGATTTCCTACGGTATTCCAATTACTGTTAACTTTTCGGGGATTATCTATAACAAACAGGTATTTAAAGATGCAGGCATCACTGAGGTTCCAAGAACGATTGATCAGTTCATGACCGCACTGCAGAGTATCAAAGACAAAACGGATGCTGTTCCGCTGTATACCAATTACGCAGCAGGCTGGACGCTGACCCAGTGGGAAGCCGTTCTGGCGACGGTTGCCGGCAACCGCGACTATGTAAATATTGCTCAGGTCGCTACAGATGATAACTTTGTGCAGGGACAGCCTCACTATGATTTGTACAAGGTAATGTATGATGCTGCCAAAAATGGCCTAATTGAAGAAGACCCGACAACTACCGACTGGGAATCCTCCAAGGCTGACCTGGCCAACGGTAAAATCGGAACAATGGTACTCGGCTCATGGGCGATTGGCCAGGTTATGGGCTTAGCCACCAATCCTGATGATGTGGGCTTCATGCCGTTCCCTACCAATGCAGAGAAGGTTCTTGTCCCTCTGGCTGACGATTATAACCTCGGCATCAGTATCCACAGTAAAAACAAAGAGGCAGCCAGAGCATGGGTTGACTGGTTCATTAATGAATCCGGCTATCCGACAACTGAAGGCGGCGGCATGAGTCCTGTTAAAGGCGCCGAGCTTCCGGAAATTCTGAAGCAATTTGAAGGTACAGAGGTTACCTTTGATACCCTTACCCCTGCCAAAGAGGGTGAAGAAGGCTGGGTGGATGCGATTGACAAGGAAGCTGAAATCGGGCTTTGGCAGCCTGACTTCAAGAAAGTCATTATTGAAGCAGCAATCGGCAACCGCAAAGATTCCTATGATGACATCATGAAGGATCTGAACGACAAATGGAAAGCGGCAAGAGCGAAAGTTACAGCTGCCCAATAAATACCGGAATAGAAGCTGAAATTCATTAACGCAGGAGTGAAGACAGAGTCAAGAGATCGGGGGGATGCGCCTGGCGCATTTTCCCCTTCACTTTTGCCGTGTTTGTGAGGATCTGGAGTTAGTAGCATCTGTTTGTTCCTGGGAGGTGTGGAGAGAGTGTCCAACTTAAGTTATAAAAATCAGCGTATTTTAATTATTTTTTTATTCTCGCTAGTTCCGGTTGTCCTGCTGTTAACATTCTCATATCTGCCTGTATTTAAAATGTTCCAATACAGCTTCACAAGCTGGGACGGCTTCAGCAAAAACATGGAGTACGTCGGGTTCGACAACTATAAGACGATTTTTACGAGACCGGAGTATTTTGCCGTATTTAAAGTCAGTCTGTATTACTTCTTTGCTACATTTGTGCAGATGGGGCTGGCGCTCTATTTTGCGACTATTCTGAGCTTTAACGTCAGATTGAAGAACTGGTTCAAAGGCATTTTGTTCTTTCCTACATTGCTTAACGGTGTGGCCATCGGCTTTATCTTCCTGTTCTTCTTCAAGCCGGAAGGGACCCTGAACACGCTGCTCGATCTGGCAGGCCTCGGGGCCTGGCAGCAGAAGTGGCTGCTGAATCCGCATTTGATTAACATTTCACTTGCGTTTGCATCGGTGTGGAGATACATGGGGATGAACTTTATCATTTTCCTGGGGGCCATTTCATCCATCGGCAGCGATATTTATGAAGCTTCGGAGATTGACGGCGCCAACCGCTGGCACCAGTTCAGACATATTATTCTGCCTAGCATCAAGCGAATTCTGCAGCTCAATCTGATCTTAGCGGTAAGCGGAGCGATCGGCGTATTTGAAATTCCTTACGTCATGACCGGCGGTTCCAACGGCAGCAGTACCTTTGTCATTCAGACCGTCGATGTGGCCTTTAAATACAGCAAGCTGGGTCTTGCTTCGGCAATGGCAGTGGTTCTGCTGGGTATTGTTATCATCGTAACTATTTTGCAGCGTGTTCTGATAAAGGAGGAGAAGTAAGAGATGCATACCCTTAAATACAGCGCAGCCTCCTTCTTTAAATATCTTACTTTGGTTTTTGGAGCTCTTGCCGCCCTTATACCCATTATTGTGGTCTTTTTCGCTTCACTCAAAACGAATGCCGAATACGCCAATACCGGTCCGCTTACTTTGCCGGAGAACTGGCTTAATTTCAGCAATTACACCAAGGCTTTTGTTGACGGCAACATGCTGCTGGGCTTCATGAATACCATCATTATCGTGCTGATCTCTATTGCAGGAGCAACATTGACCGGATCGATGATGGCCTACATTCTGGCCCGCTTCAAGTTCAAAGGCAGCAAGCTGCTGATGGGCGCTTTTCTGCTGGCTACCCTGATTCCGGGAGTAACGACACAGGTCGCCACCTTTCAGATCATTAACTCGCTCGATTTGTTTAATACACGCTGGGCGCCGATCCTGATGTACCTGGGGACGGACATTATAGCAGTTTATATTTTCATGCAGTTCCTGGACTCGATCTCCGAGTCGCTGGATGAATCAGCAATGCTCGACGGTGCCTCATACTGGACGATCTACTGGAGAATTATTCTGCCGCTGCTGAGTCCTGCCATTGTTACGGTCATCATTGTGAAGGGGGTCAACATCTATAACGACTTCTATACCCCTTTTCTGTATATGCCAAAAAGCAGCCTCCAGGTTGTCTCCACCGCGCTTTTTAAATTCAAGGGTCCTTACGGCTCACAATGGGAGGTTATCTGTGCGGCGATTATGATTGCCATTATCCCTACGCTGATTGCCTTCATTTCCCTGCAAAAATATATCTACAACGGGTTTGCCCAAGGCTCGGTTAAATAAGGCATGTTTAAGCAGAACCAGATTTGAGAGGAGAAAAAAAGATGAAACAAGTAGAACTGATTGGAAATAGTCTGCCGAATATCCCCTGGCAGGACAGACCTGCCGGCAATGACAATCCGGTGTGGAGACATAATGATAACCCGGTTATCAAACGGAATCCGGCCAAAGGGGTTGCGCGGATTTTTAACAGTGCCGTGATTGCTTACGAAGGCAGCTTCCTCGGCGTGTTCCGTGTAGAGGATAACACGACCCGCCCTCATCTCCGGATGGGGCATAGTGCCGACGGCCTGGACTGGAAGATCGCGGATGAGCCGATTCTGTTCATTGACGAAGCAGGCAACCCGTACGCACCGCGTTATGCTTATGACCCGCGTCTGGTTAAAGTGGAAGATACGTATTATATCATCTGGTGTACCGATTTTTACGGAGCGGCGATCGGGGTAGCCCGGACACAAGACTTTAAAACCTTCGTCAGCCTGGAAAATCCGTTCCTGCCGTTTAACCGCAACGGGGTACTGTTCCCCAAAAAAATTAACGGTAATTTTGTAATGCTGTCCCGTCCGAGTGACAGCGGCCACACACCGTTCGGTGATGTGTTCCTGAGCGAAAGCCCGGACTTTGTCTATTGGGGTAAGCATCGTCATGTCATGACCAAGGGCGGACAAGGCTGGTGGCAGAGCACCAAAATCGGCGGCGGCCCGGCGCCGATTGAGACGAGTGAAGGCTGGCTGATGTTCTATCATGGCGTAACTACAACCTGCAACGGCCTTGTCTACAGCATGGGGGCAGTAATCCTGGATAAGGACGAGCCATCCAGAGTCAAATACCGCTCCAGAAACTTCGTCCTTACACCCGAAGAATGGTATGAGGAGAGAGGCTTTGTTAATAACGTGCTGTTCCCTTGCGCAGCCCTTACCGATGCGGAAACGGGCCGGATCGCCATTTACTATGGGGCTGCAGATACTTATGTAGGCGTAGCCTATACCACTGTTCAGGAAATCGTCAGCTATGTCATTGATACCCATGAAGAAGTCGGTGACGATGCCGGGCTGGGCAAAATCTGAGCCGGACATAAGGAGAAATATCCATGAATGAACGATCTTTGTCCCAATTGCAGGCTTATGAAGGGATCAGCCCGAAGCCGGAAGATTTTGACCGGTACTGGGAGCGCGCTTTAAATGAATTGGATGCCCAGCCTCTCGATTATGAGCTGGTGCCTGCAGCATTTACCAGTCTACTTGCGGAATGCTTTCATCTGTATTTTACCGGTGTAGGCGGAGCCAGAATACACTGTAAATATGTAAGACCGAAGCTGCCGTCCGCCGGAAAAGGACCGGGTGTTGTCATGTTCCACGGCTATGCCTGCGACAGCGGCGACTGGATGGAGAAGGTAGGATATGCGGCGCACGGCATCAGTGTACTGGCTATGGATTGCCGCGGCCAGGGCGGAATGTCCGAGGATAACCTTACGGTTCAGGGTACGACGATCCGCGGTCATATCATTCGCGGAATAGATGATCCTGACCCGGATAACCTGTACTACCGGAATGTATTTCTGGATACAGCCATGGCGGCGCGTATTTTGATGGCCATGCCGGAGGTGGACCCGGAACGCGTCGGTGCGTTCGGACTGTCCCAGGGCGGCGGCCTTACAGTTGCCTGTGCATCGCTGGAGCCCCGGATCAAAATAGCGGTGCCGGTCTATCCGTTTCTCTCCGACTATAAGCGGGCATGGGAAGCAAACATAACCGTGTCCGCCTATGAGGAGCTTAACTATTATTTCCGCTTCTTTGACCCGCATCATCTGCGTGAACAGGACATTTTTAACCGGCTCGGTTACATCGATATTCAAAATCTGGCAGGCCGCATAAAAGGGAAAGTATTATGGGTCACCGGACTGATGGACCCGGTTTGTCCGCCATCGACACAATTTGCCGCATATAACAAGATTACGGCGCCCAAAGAATTATTAGTCTATCACGAATACGGCCATGAGTATCTGCCTTATCTCGCAGACCGGGCTCTGCAAAGCTTTTTGACTCTGTAAGCAAAACCTAGCCCTTCTTCCTGGCCGCGGTGAGCTTTATTATGAGAGAAATGCAGCAAAATACAGCAAGAATGAAAAAAGTCGCGAAATTTGCGACTTTTTTGTTTTATTTACGTATATGTATCTCTATAGAGACTTAAATACGCAAAAAAGGAGCGATGCATCTTGAATTTCATGAATGGGGATGGCGGAAATCCGGTGCCGGGGCGTAAGCTGCCGGGGTTGAAACCGGGGAATTTCAAGAAGGTTGGACTATGGGGAGCTGCTGCTGTGGTGTTGATTTATTTGGGCTCAACATCCTTTTATACGGTGCAGGAGCAGGAGCGTGCAGCTATCCTGACATTCGGCAAATATACCAATGAATCCTCAGCAGGACTTCATTTCAAATGGCCTTATCCCATACAGGAAGTCATTACAGTGCCTGCGGAGCTGACCCAGAGAATACATATCGGGTACCGCCAGGAGGCCGATGGAGCTGTACCCGTTGAAGATGAAGCGATGATGATTACCGGTGATGAGAATATTGTATCAGCCGACGCTGTAGTCCAGTGGAAGATCAGCAATATCCATGATTATCTGTATAACATTGACGACGCGGAACAATTCCTGCGCAACTCGGCAAGCTCATCGATTCGTGCTGTCATTGGATCTGAGAAGCTGGATTATGCAATTACGGACGGAAAGACAGTGATCCAGGATAAGGTCCGTGAGCTGCTGGTCGATCTGCAGAAGAAATACAACACCGGCATCCAGATCATTGATATCAAATTCCAGGATATTGAGCCGCCGAGCGGCCAGGTAGAGGAAGCTTTCCGCGAGGTAACGAATGCCCGGGAAGAGAAGAACACGAAGATTAACAACGCCAAGAAATATGAGAACGATATCATACCCAAAGCACGCGGTGAAGCACAGGCGCTGCTCGAGAGAGCCGAAGGGGAGAAGAAGTCGCGTATCCTGAATGCGCAAGGTGATGTGGCCCAGTTTAATGCCATTTATACCGAATATATCAACAATAAGAGTGTAACCGAAAGCCGGCTGATTCTGGAGACGCTGGAGACGATCCTGCCAAACGCCAAAATCTTCATCACCAACTCGAATAGTGATACAGTCAATTATCTGCCGCTGAATGAATTGATGCGCAGTACTACGGCCAGCCCGTCCGCTTCAGCAGCGCCGCAAGGAGGAGATGCCCAGTGAAAAGAAACCAGATCATCACACTAATATCAGCTGTAGTACTAGTAATACTGCTGGCCGGCTCGATGTATGTAGTGAAGGAAGGCGAATACAAGGTGGTCCTCCGTTTCGGTGAAGCGATGCGCACCGTCGAGGAGCCCGGACTGAAGCTTAAGCTTCCTTTTATCGAAAATGTCTCGGCACTTCCTAAATATCAGATGACGTACGAAAGCTCGCCTACCAACATTCTGACGAAAGACCAGAAGCCGATTGTGGTCGATAACTATACCGTCTGGAGAATTACCAACGCCTCGCAGTTCCTGCGAACCGTACAAACGGTAGGCGGCGGAATTCAGCGTATTGATGAAGCAGTATATAACTCGGTACGCCGCAAGCTGTCAGAGATTAATTACGAAAATATTATCAGTGAGGACACCGGCCGGGGCAATATTAACGATGAGATCACTAAAGACGTCATTTCCGCCTTAACCCGTGATAATTACGGGATTGAAGTAATTGATGTACGGATCAAACGTACCGATCTGCCGGAAGAGAACAAACAGAGCGTGTATAACCGGATGATTTCAGACCGTCAATCCATTGCTGCACGTTACCTGTCCGAGGGCGACGAGGAGTCCAAGAAAATAACCTCCAGAGCCGACCGTACCTCCACAGAGCTGATGGCCCAGGCCGAAGCCGATTCCAAAAAAATAATCGCTGAAGGCGAAGGGGAAGCGGCCAGAATCTACAATCAGGCTTACGGAAAATCTCCGGAGTTCTACAGCTTCTACCGTACCCTGGAAAGTTATGTGACCACGCTGCAGAATGAACCGGTGATCATGATCCCGATTGATTCGCCTTATGCCAAAATACTGCTGGGGCAATAGCCCCTAAAAGAAAACCCCTCATGCATACTGCGTACAAGGACATCTGCAAGATGTCCTTGACGCTGGTCGGCAGGAGGGGATTTTAATTTTTTGCATACTTTTGGAAATTTCCCGGTGTGCGTCCGGTTATTTGCTTGAACTGCCTGCAGAAATGCTCCACATTCTGATATCCGCACCGGGAAGCCACTTCAGCGATGCTCTGCGCATTGTGAATCAAATATTCTTTTGCCATACGGATCCGGCAGTTGATGACGTCATCCATACACGAAATCCCAAATGTCTTTTTGTAAATGTTCTGGAGATAGCCCGGACTGATGCGGAGAAAATCAGCCATTCTGGACACAGTCCAGTAATCGCCGGGATTACTCTGGATAGCGGTCCGCAACTTCAGTAAGTTGTAGTGTTGAGGTGTAATCTTATCCTGAAAGTACGATTCCCAGAGCTTGTTGAACAGTGTCCGGAGCAGGTGATCGGTGGAGGATTCTTTGCAGTCCAGGTTGAAGCTGCGTTCAATGACAAGCAGCTCTATCAGCTTCTGGCAGTATTGCGGGTCACTGAGGGCAAAAGGAATGCCGAACGGCAGCGGAGATTCCGTAATATAAGCTTCATCGGATTCAAAGCGGATCCAGTCATTGACGAAACCACCGGTGCACGACCGGTAATATACTTTCTGCTGCGGGCGATAGAGGACTACACTGTGGGCAGGGTATTCCTTGAGTCCGCCGTTTACCCAGAATTGCGCCGGTGTCTTGGTGATCACAAGGAGCCAGTGATGGCCCGCCGGAACATCAATAGCGAAATTGCCCGTGTGCGCGGTATTGCACTCAACAAAGTGAATATGGGCCATCTTTTTCCCTCCTGACCAGTCATGGTGTCATTCTTGCAATCATTAAGAATAAATACGGTAGTTTCCGCTGAGAGCCAGCAGGCTGAAAAAGTACAGGCAGTTGTCGTAATACCGGCGGACTCCGGTGCGCAGCGGTGTATCCCAGAACAGCTTGACGAAATGTCCGGCATCAGGTCCGTCGGCAGCGAGCGAAGCCATAGCCAGTGTTGCCAGAAGGCCGACCGGATGAAGGGACAGCTCTTCAAAAGGCTGGCCGTCTATCGTGTAACGCCGGTAATCGGCAACTTCAATGTTCCGGAAGAAGGTCTGAATCCGGTTGGATTGCTCCACCTGCCAAGGGTCGCTGCGGAACCATTCATAATCCAGCCCGATATTGGCCGCTACCCGGTAAGCATCGCTGAAGAAATGGCGGAAGTCCCCATGCGGCTGCGGTTCAGCCGGGGTTCCGTCATAATTGGCATATTCGGGAGACAGGCCGGTTTCCGGGTGACAGGCCTTGTGCAGATAAGCTCTGCTTCTGTCCGCAGCTTCCTTCCAGAAATCCCTGTCCTGTTCATCCGCCTGCAGGGCAAATAATTCATAGAAATGAGGCAGATGATAGGAAGGATCGCTGAAGGGACTTTCGGGAACGAATTTAATCAGCCTGGTCGCCGGATCCCACATCGGATCGCCTTCACCATCTTCTCCCTTGTGGACGCAAGCTCTGAGAATAATCCGTGCCTGCTCGGAATAATTGAACGGTTCGGCACTGTCTCCCCAGCGGTTAGAGGCAAAGAACAGGGCCATGGCAAAAAACTCTTCCCCGTCCGGAGCAGGACCCGGCGACAGCTGTGTTCCGTCCAGTGTGCAATGCCAGGCGAAATAATCCTTGTAACGGCCCTCCTTATGCTGCATATGCACCTTGGCGAATTTCCAGAGCCGGTCAAATTCCTCTTTTTTGTCCATTTGAACAGCCATCATCATTCCGTAGGACATGCCTTCAGTCCGCACATCATTATTGCCGGTATCGACGATGTATCCCTTATCTTCACCCATCGGATGATAGATCCGGACATCGGGTGCACCATAAAACAGTTCGTTCCAGGTGTCCTCAAGCCTCTTTCGGATGACCTCCTCCGGTACTCCCGTTTCTCTGAACAAGCTTCTATATTCCCCTGTATAAAAGGAACCCTCTTGGACTATTTTCATAACCGCCCTCCAGTAAATCTGTATTTGCCACAAAGTATAGCATAAGCGGAGGTGAAGAAATTAAAGCGTTTTCTTTAAAAATTATAGGGAATATACGCCCTCCGGTATTCACGCATTGGATATCGAATTATGGCTGCTATGATATGAGAATAGATCAATTCTGAGTGTCTATCTGTCATGGACTTCCTGAAAAACGTCTGACTATAATCAATATGAACCGGGCCAGGCATAGGCCTCAGGCAGAATGGACGCTGTCTATTCATAACTTGGAGGAGATAAAATGAGAGTTCAGTTGAATCAAGCATCCGGAAAGGTTCCTCCTAATGGTAATCCGCTGGTTGCACACAGATATGGGGCTGATCCATATGCCCTTGTGTTCGGTGACCGGGTCTATCTCTACATGACTAATGACGCACTGGAATACGATGAGAACGGTACGGTAAAAGAAAATACTTACAGCAGCATCAATAAGATAGCCGTTATTTCCTCCAGTGATCTGGTCAATTGGACTGACCACGGCGAGATTAACGTGGCAGGACCGCACGGCGAAGCCAAGTGGGCAACCCAGTCCTGGGCGCCTGCAGCGGTGCATAAGGTAATCGGCGGCAAGGATAAATTCTTTTTGTATTTCGCAAATAATGCCAGCGGTATTGGCGTTCTGTCGAGTGACAGTCCGGTGGGACCCTGGATTGATCCTATCGGAGAAGCCCTCATCCTGCGTTCGACTCCGGGGGTCGAGGAGGTAACCTGGCTGTTCGATCCGGCGGTACTGGTAGATGATGACGGCAATGGTTACATTTATTTCGGAGGCGGGGTGCCGGAAGGAGAATACGCGGAGCCCGGCACGGCACGGATGATGAGGCTGGGAGAGGACATGATCAGCGTTACCGGCACAGCTGAGGTTATACCTGCACCGTTCATGTTCGAGGATGCCGGGATACATAAACACGGTGGAGTCTATTATTTTACCTACTGTTCAAATTTCTATGACGGTGAACGCCCGGAAGGCAGTCCTCCAGCCGGAGAGATTGCGTATATGACCAGCAGCCATCCGATGGGTCCCTGGACATATCAAGGAACGATTCTGCGTAATCCGGGACATTTTTTCGGAGTGTCAGGCAATAACCACCATGCGATTTTCCAATTTCATGATGATTGGTATATCGCTTATCATGCACAAACCTTGTCCAAGGCACAAGGAATTGCCAACGGCTACCGTTCTACGCATCTCAACCTGCTGTTCCATAACGGGGATGGTTCCATCCGCAATGTTGAAGCTGACTATAAAGGCGTGCAGCAGCTCCGATGCTTGAACCCGTACCAGCGCGTCCAGGCCGTAACGATAGGGTGGAGCGCTGGCATAGTGACAGAACGAAAGGCAGATACAGAAGAACGGCGGGTAACCGGTATCGGCAATGGCGATTGGATCGGATTGTCCGGAGTTGATTTTGGGGAAAAGGGTGCAGCAGCATTCATTGCCGCTGTTGTAAGCCTGGAGGGCGGTTCGATTAAGCTTCATCTGGATGATCCGGCGGGTCTATTGATTGGTGAGCTGTCCGTTCCCGCTGCAGACGGGCCGGAGATACAGAGAGAGTGGAAGACAGCTGTTAGCGGAGCAGAAGGGGTCCATGATCTCTATCTGGTGTTTACGGGTACAGATGATGCAGAATTGTTCGAGCTTGTATCCTGGCAATTTACCGAATAACTCTATACATCTTAAGGAGGCACATAAGTGAATACCGCCACTATAACGAATCCTATCATGTGGGCTGATGTACCGGATGTTGACGTTATCCGGGCCGGAGCTTTTTTCTATATGGTCAGTACCAGTATGCACTCCATGCCGGGTTGTCCGATTATGAAATCGGTTAATCTCAGAGATTGGGAGATTGTAAATTACGTTTATGAGACCTTTGAGGATAATGATGCCCACCGGCTGCTGGATGGTAAGGGCATCTACGGCAAGGGATCCTGGGCAGCTTCGCTTAAATACAAAGACGGGGTGTTCTACGTCTGTTTCTCATCCAATGATATGGATCAGTTCTATATTTACCGCACAGATGATATTGAACAAGGCATATGGGAACGTTCAGTCATCCCGGGGCTGCACCACGATCCCGCCCTGCTGCTGGACGACGATGGCCGCAATTATGTGATCTATGGTAATGGTGATATCCGCATCAAGGAACTGACGGGAGATCTTACAGCTGTGGAGCCGGGCGGAGCCGATCAGCTGCTGCTTGAGGGCGAACGGACAGATATGGGACTGCGGATCGAAGGCTGTCATGCCTACAAGCTTAACGGTTACTATTATTTATTCTTTATAGAATGGCCAAAAACCGGAAATAAACGAAGACGTCAGGTCTGCTACCGTTCCCGCGAACTTCTCGGTCCTTACGAGCACAGAATCATTCTGGACGATGATCTGGGCTACCATAATAACGGTGTGGCGCAGGGCGGAATCGTAGATACTCCGGATAACGACTGGTATGCAGTGTTGTTCCAGGATCATGATGCTGTCGGGCGGATTCCCTGTGTGCTTCCTGTGCGCTGGGATAAGGATTGGCCGGTCATCGGGGATGATGGTACGGCACCTCAACGGTTTGAGACAAAGCTTCCTGCTGCAGAAGCTAAGCCGCTTGTCATCAGCGATGAATTTGACTATAAGACGAATAAGCTGGCCTTGAACTGGCAGTGGAATCATAATCCTGACAACGCGTTGTGGTCTGTTACCGAGCGGCCGGGCTATCTGCGCCTCCGCACCGGTCAGCAGGCAGACAGCATCCTGACGGCGCGCAATACATTGACACAACGGACGGAAGGTCCGGCTTGCCGCGCCGAAACGGTGGTCGAGATTTCAGGCATGCAGCCCGGTGACCGGGCGGGTATGGCAGCCCTGCAAAATCAATTCGGCACTGTTGGGATCGCGGCCGGAGAGCGGGGACAGTTCACTGTCGACATGTGTGTTAACGGCGGCGACGGCAGCGAAGAGCAGGTGGAAAGTGTTAACTTCACGGGTGAACGGATTTATCTCAGGATTGATTTCAATTTTGAAGATAGCCTGGATGAGGCAGCCTTCTTCTATTCGGAGGATGGGACAGCATGGACCCCGATCGGCCGGACACTGCATATGAAGTACACACTGGATCATTTTATGGGCTATAGAACCGGGCTGTTTCATTATGCGACCCGTCAGTCCGGCGGTTATGCAGATTTCGATTATTTCCATTATAGCAGGCAGCAGTAGTTGTTCAGAGCCGGGAATTCTTTTTGTATGAAGCAACAAACGTCCATATGAAAGCAACGCCAGACTATAGTTCCAATGCATCCGGATATGATTAAATACACTAAGAATCGATATTTGAACTAAAGAAAGGAAGCGCATTTCATATGAATATACAACAGCTTGGCCTGAAGCCCCCTTTAGGCTGGAACTCCTGGAACACCTTTACCTGGGACATTAATGAGCAGCTGATCCGGGAGGCCGCCGATACCTTTGTTGCTGAGGGATACAAGGATGCCGGCTATGAGTACATTGTGATTGATGACTGCTGGAGCCTGAAAGAAAGAGACGCCGAGGGCAATCTAGTCGCCGATCCCGAGAAATTTCCGAGTGGAATGAAGGCGCTTGCAGATTATATCCATTCCAAAGGGCTCAAATTCGGAATGTATTCCTGTGTAGGCACCCATACCTGCGCGGGGTATCCCGGCAGCTTCGAGCATGAGTTTCAGGATGCGGCATTACTGGCAGCGTGGGGCGTGGATTTCCTGAAATATGACTATTGCTTCAAGCCAAGACATATTTCAGGGGAGCTGCTGTACAAACGCATGAGCCTTGCGCTTAAAAACTGTGGCAGAGATATCCTGTTCTCGGCATGCAATTGGGGCGAGGATAATGTCTATCACTGGATCCGGGAATCAGGGGCGCACATGTACCGGTCTACAGAAGATATTCAGGACAGCTGGGAATCGATCAAGAAGCTTACATTGTCCCAGCTGGATAAAGCGGGCACTACAGGCTCGTATTGTCATAATGATCTGGATATGCTGGTGGTCGGCATGTACGGCGGCAGCAACAGCAGCTTTATCGGGAATCAGATCGGCGGCTGCAGCGATGCTGAGTACAAGACCCATTTTTCGCTATGGTGCATGATGGGGTCTCCGTTGATGATCGGCAGCGATATCCGTTCAGCCAATCAGGTCACCAAGGATATCCTATTGAACCGGGAGCTGCTCGCCATTAACCAGGATGCGGAGAGCCGCGGTGCCTACCGTATCAAACCCGAGCCGCAGTGGTTCCATACAGATGATGTGTTTATGCTGGTAAAAGTATTAACGGACGGGGATCTCGCGATCGGCTTCTTCAATCTGAGTGACGGTCAAAGGGAGATTTCATTACAGTTCTGGGATGTCGGGCTTCCTTATGCATCTGGTAAATCATTGTCGTTATATGACTGCTGGGAACACAAAGAAATCGGCGTATTCAAAGAAAGATATGCTCCGGTAGTTGCAGCCCATGACTGTCTGATTGTACGGGCTAAACTGGTGTGAGGGCAGCATGAATATTAACCGGACATGCCGGACTTGCGGGGTTCCGCTACTGACGGATGATGTGGCCATTTATCTGAAGCTTGTTACACGAAACGCCAAGGACTTCCTGTGTATAGACTGTCTGGGCGAGCAGTTGAAATGCGGACGGGCCCCTATTGAGCAGCTGATCAAGTACTTCCGCGAATCCGGAAAATGTGTGCTGTTCCGTTAAGGGGCCCGGTGAACTGATCTATACTCCGATGGAGTGTGCGCGGTTGCTTTTTTGAATACCTTGGAGAAATACAACGGGTCCTGATAGCCGACGGAATATGCTAACGACTTGACGGATAATTCAGAATGAATTAACAGCTCACAGGCACGCTGAATCCGGAAGGCCGTCAGGTAGGCGGATACGGACAAGCCGTTAACTTCCTTAAAGAGCCTGAACAGATAGCTGCGCTCAATCTTCACGTAATCGACTACATCAAGAACGGATAAGGAAGATTTCCAATAGTTGCTCTCAATGTATTCCCTTGCTGACAATGCGTAATCTTTTTTGAGCAAAGCCTGGGCACTCGGATAGTATTCCATGTAATAGGACAAAAGAAGCTGCAGACCTGCATCCGCACGCTCCCGTTCAAACGGCTCTGTTCCGGTTGTTTTAAACAGCTGAAATAATGCCTCGAAATCCTGCGGGGAAGCCTCCGCCACCGGATGGTCCGGGGCAATGCTGATCATCGACAGCAGACGGGAGGCTTCCGGCCCGCTAAACTCAATCCAGTAATACTCCCACGGGTCCTGGTGATCAGGATAATAATACACTTCCTTGTGCGGGAAAATGATAAAGCTCTCGCCAGCTTTTAATGGATAGGTAGCCTGACCCGTCTTTAAATAGCCTTTGCCGCTGACAATATAATGCAGGGCATATACATCACGGACACCAGGTCCCCATTTATGTAAATTAGCCGGTTTATATCCGTTACCTTTACTGATTGAACCTTCCGTGAAGCTGTAATACATAGTCTTCATAGTCAGCACCTGCATCCTATCAAGTTATCCGTTCAATTTATCCATAATTGTACTATGCCAAAAGAAGCTGCGCAAAGATGCGCAGCTTCTTGCTGTTTACAAGTTGCTATATTACATATCCAGATCAGTAAACGCATAGGGGAGTAAATCTCTCAGCTTAAGTTCCAGTATATCCTGCTTGTCGTTGGTTAAGTAAACGGGCATTTCGGGCGAGCAGAATTCGGCCATTACCTGTCTGCAGATACTGCAGGGCGGCAGGAAATCCTCTGTATCACCAGCTATAGCGATAGCACTGAAATCACCTTTGGAATAGCCGTTAGTAATCGCTGTGAAAAAAGCAGTCCGCTCAGCACAATTCGTCGCGCCAAAGGATACATTTTCTACGTTAACCCCGTTAATTACAGTTCCGTCTTTCAGCAGCAGTGCTGCACCGACCGGAAATTTGGAGTAGGGGATGTACGCCGCCTTTTTAACCTTGCGTGCGCTTTCCATCAGTTGCTCTTTATCCATACAAACCACCCTTTTCAATAAGAATGAACCGGTGAGGCCAGGTCCCCTTATCGCCAGCATACAGCTGGCAGGACTTCTAATATTATAGTCAGGCTGGTCATTTGTCAATGTGGACCTGCTTATAGATGTATCCGGGTGTTTGGACGTGAGGGCATACGGGTGGCATCTAATCCAATCTAAGTAGATATTCGTCATCTAATTTCGAGGGAGCTTAGCGGCAGCATTGTTTATTTTCGTTTATTTGTCTTCAAAAAAGTTCATTTATCTACTATAATGTTCAATATAGTTCATTTATGTATTTTTAATAAACTACACAGGTCTGGAGTGCTGAACAGTGATTAGAAAAGCGAGTATTATGCGTGTTTACCCGGATTGTTATGAGGAATACAAGCGCCGCCATGATGAGCTGTGGCCGGAGATGGCTGAAGAGCTGAGAAACCACGGCTCACACAACTATTCTATTTTTCTTGACGAAGAAACCGGCAATCTGTTTGCCTACGTGGAGATCGAGGACGAAGCCAAGTGGGATCAGATGTCCCAGACCGAGATTTGCCGGAAATGGTGGGTCTACATGGAGCCGCTGATGGAGACCAATCCGGATAACAGCCCGGTGTCCAAGAGCCTGAAGGAAGTTTTCTACCTGAAATAGCAGGTTAAACCGGAATGCCCTAGACGAGAGTTTGGGGCATTTTTTGTGTTTATGCCTTCTATTTATGTTTTGTATAGCTTTGAATGTTATTACATTAGAAGACCTTGTCAGGTAATAAGTCTTAGTGTTAACCGGTCAGCTGAAACAATTCGGCTGGCTTATTTACGTTGGGGGTGAGCGGGACGGCGGTGCTGCAGCAGGCGGAGGGGGATAAGATGAGTTGTGTGGAACGAGAGGCAAAAATGCCTTTGATTTCAGCGCATGAGGCAAAACTGGCGAAATGAGAGGCAAAAATGCCTTTGATTCCAGCGTATGGCGCAAAATTAGCGAAATGAGAGGCAAAAATGCCTTTGATTTCAGCGCATGAGGCAAAACTGGCGAAATGAGAGGCAAAAATGCCTTTGATTCCAGCGTATGGCGCAAAATTGGCGAAATGAGAGGCAAAAATGCCTTTGATTCCAGCGTATGGCGCAAAATTAGCGAAATGAGAGGCAAAAATGCCTTTGATTTCAGCGCATGAGGCAAAACTGGCGAAATGAGAGGCAAAAATGCCTTTGATTCCAGCGTATGGCGCAAAATTGGCGAAATGAGAGGCAAAAATGCCTTTAAATTCAGCGCATGAGGCAAAATTGGCGAAATGAGAGGCAAAAATGCCTTTCATTTTCGAGCAGGTGGTCAATACTAGCAGCATAGTGTGGAAAAATCCTGTTACGTCCGCATGTAGCCCGCATGAAAGTTACGGCGTTCTAATGAGCCCGGATAAAGGGGAAGCTATAACAGAAAAAACGCTAATTCTATCTAAAATATAGTACAGTATAACTTTGCTGCAAATTTGAACGGTCTCGATAAATTTCAACCTTCCTCACTTTTTCTCTACTGCCGCCGGGGGACTGCTCTGATAATATGAGGTCAGAAAGAAACGAACACCACTTAGCTAAGCAAACCAAACATACCGATCTTTGAGGGGGATTTATCATGAACAAAGGTTTACTCTCAGGCAGAAACGCACTTTTGGCCGGGGCACTTGCAGCCACAGCTGTACTCAGCGCATGCGGCAACAATAACAGCAGCAATCAGGCGGCGTCCGAAGGAAATAATGCACCGGCAGCAGGCGGGGAGCAGGTAACGCTGCGCGTATTCTCCAACCTGCCGGACCGTAAATCGGGCCAGGGGTTAGCAGAGCAGATGGTTATCGACAATTACACGAAAGAGAATCCAAATGTCAAAATCGAGCTCGAAACGCTGGCCGAGGAGCCGTTCAAAAACAAGCTGAAAGCCTACATGGCCTCCAACGAGCCGATTGATGTCACGATGGTACACGGCGGCGCCGAGCTGAACACACTGGTACAAGCTGGTTATGTAAAAGAGCTCGATCCTGCAGAGTATGAAGGCGAAGCATTCAGCTTCCTGCCGGGCGTATACACCTCCTTCACGTTCAACGATAAGCTGTACGGCCTTCCGCGCAACAGTGACTATGAAGTGATCTACTACAACAAACGGTTGTTTGAAGAAAATAACATCAAAGTACCTACTACTTACGCCGAGCTGATCGAAGCAGGCAAGCAGTTCCGGGAAAAGGGCATTGAGCCGATGTCGATCAACGGTAAGGATCTCTGGAGCTTCGGCGCATTCTTCCAGGATCTTGTGATCCGGGTCGGCGGAGACCAGAATCTGATGCTGGATGCCGTAGCCAAGAAAAAAGACTTCACCACAGACGAAACCTTTAAGCAGGCAGCTGAGCTGCTGGGCGAAGCGAGAGACAGCGGACTGTTCCAGGCCTCCTACATGACCTCCGACTACGGTGCATCCCAGAACCTGTTCACTCAGGAGCGGGCAGCAATGTGGTACATGGGCTCATGGGAAGCAGGGATGGCAACTAACGAAAATCTGCCGCAGACCTTCCGCGATAATGTAGCTGTACTCAAGTTCCCGGTAGTGGACGGCGGCAAAGGCAAAAACACGGACCTCCTGGCGTGGAACGGCGGCGGCTATTCCCTGGTGAACAGCTCGAAGCATCCGGAAGAAGCCAAGAAATTCTTCGATTATCTGATGAGCGCGAACCAATGGGCTAAAACGGTATGGGATATCGGCGCAGCGGTTCCTGCCCAGAGCTATCAGCTGAACGGCAATGAAAGCAGCCTTCAAAAGGAACTGACAGAAGTGCTTACTGGCGCGACTACTACTGCGGGCTCGCTGGGCCTCGACTATGGAACACCGAAATTCAAGGATGATTCCCAGAATGCTTTCGGTAAGTTCTTCGCCGGCGGCTCCACACCGGAGCAGCTGCTGAGCGATCTGCAGGCTGCGGCGGCTTCCCAGTAAACTGACTCTTTTAGCACAAATATAAAGATAACGGAACGGATAAGGGCAGGGACAACTTCAGTGAACTCCCTGCCCTTTGTCCGCCCGGAGGATGGAGGAAACGCCCATGCATAAAGTGCTCAACAACAAGCTTGCCATCTTTCTGTTTGTTTTTCCCGGCATTTTACTTTTCGCACTGACCTTTCTGACCCCGATTGTTCTGAGCGGTTACTACTCATTCCGCGATACACTTGCACCTGGAACGAATTCAACTTTTATTGGACTGGCTAACTATACGGAGCTGCTGTTTCATGACAGCCGGTTCTGGCTTTCCTTACGCAATGCCGTTCTGCTGGGTCTGGGCTTTATCATCATCCAGCATCCGATCGCCATCTTCTTCGCTGTTATGCTGGACCGGATCGGCGGCAAAGCCGAGAAGTGGTTCCGGACCATTTTCTTCATTCCCAGTGTCATCTCCGTCGTGGTTATTTCAAAAATGTGGCTTTCACTGCTTGATCCGACCTTCGGCGTGCTCAATAAACTGCTCGATTCTGTAGGCCTTGGTGCACTAAAACATGCCTGGCTGGGCGACAGCAGCACTGCGCTGGTCTCCATGCTGGTCATTCTGATCTGGGCCGGCTTCGGCTGGGGTCTCTTGTTCTACTATGCAGGGGTTAAGGGTATCCCGGAAGATCTGTATGAAGCGGCATCCCTGGATGGCGCCTCCGGCTTCAAACTGCACCTGCGCATCACTGTTCCGCTGCTTATGCCGGTCATTACAGTTCAGATAACACTGGCAATGATCACTGCGCTTAAGCAAATGGAGATGGTGTTCCTGACTACCAACGGCGGTCCGGGCGACTCTACCCAGTTCCTTGCGGTCTATCTGTATAACAAAGCTTTTTCGGCCAGCCAGTACGGCTATGCCAATGCCATATCCATCCTGTTCATTGCCGTGTGTCTGCTGTTCACTTACCTGAGCAACAAGCTGACCCGCAGCGATGCTACCGAATACTAAGGGGGAAGCACCATGAAGAAAAACACAAAAATCATGCTCTGGCTGTTCTTCCTGATCATCGCCGCAGTTCAGCTGTTCCCGTTCATCTGGCTGGTGAACTTCTCTTTTACAAGCAGCAGTGAGTTCTATTCCTCCAGCATTCTGAAATGGCCGGATGTTCCGCAATGGCAGAACTATGTTAATGCCTGGGTGGACGGCAAGTTTGCCCGGTATTTCTTCAACAGCTTTTTTGTCACGGCGGTTACGATTGTACTGACAGTTGTTCTCTCCCTGACGCTGGGCTATGCATTTACTCGGATGCAGTGGAAGCTGCGCTCCCTGTTCTTTACCGTGATTCTGCTCGGGATTATGATTCCGATTCATGCCACGCTGCTGCCTAACTTTGCTATTTTTAAATCGCTGGGCTTAACGAATTCCTATCTCGGACTAATTCTTCCTTACACTGCAGTCTCTGTTCCGCTCGGTACCTTTATGCTGACAGGCTTTCTGCGCTCAATTCCGAAGGCGATGGAAGAATCCGCTGTCATTGACGGCGCGAACATTTACCGGATCGTATTCGGGATTATTGCCCCGCTGACGGCTCCGGCACTGGTAACCATTGTAGTAACGACATTCCTGAACTGCTGGAACGAATTCATTATGGCCTCAACTTTCCTGAGTAAAGATTCGCTTAAAACCTTGCCGTTCTCGGTCATGAACTTTACCGGCCAATATTCCTCGGATTACGGTTCACAGTTTGCGGTTATGGTGCTGACCTCGGTGCCGGCGATCATTATTTACGCCATCTTCAACGAGCAGATTACCAAAGGGGTTACTGCAGGCGCGGTAAAGGGCTAGGGATTAGGATAAGCTACTTTTCGTCAAAAGGAGAATGAAGCAATGGATAAGCTGCTATACGGTGTTGCCTATTACGATGAATACATGCCTTATGAAAGGCTTGCTGAAGATATCCGCATGATGAAGGAAGCAGGTATCAATACCGTCCGGATCGCGGAATCCACCTGGAGTACCCATGAGCCGCAAAATGGGGTGTTCGACTTTTCATCCGTGGACCGTGTACTGGACGCTATGCACGAGGCCGGCATCCATGTCATTGTCGGAACGCCGACCTATGCCATTCCTGCCTGGATGGTCAGGGAGCACCCGGATGTGCTGGCGGTTACTGCGGCAGGACGCGGTAAATACGGTGCCCGGCAGATCATGGACATCACACATCCGGTCTACCTGTTCTATGCCGAGCGGATCATCCGCAAGCTGCTGGAGCGGGTCCATAAGCATCCGGCAGTCATCGGTTACCAGACCGATAATGAAACCAAGCATTACGAGACAGCGGGCGATAATGTCCAGCTGAGGTTCGTGAAATATATGCGGAATACCTATGGAACTCTGGAAAAGATTAACCATCAATTCGGGCTCGACTACTGGAGCAACCGGATTGACAGCTGGGAAGACTTCCCGTCCGTAGCCGGTACGATCAACGGCAGTCTGGGTGCAGAGTTTGCCCGTTTCCAGCGCGGGCTGGTGAATGATTTTCTGGCCTGGCAGGTTTCGATTGTCAATGAATACAAGCAGCCGGGGCAGTTCGTGACCCAGAATTTCGACTATGAGTGGAGAGGGCATTCCTTCGGCGTTCAGCCGTCTGTGGATCATTTTGCAGCGGCTGAGCCTTTCGATATTGCCGGTGTGGATATTTATCATCCGTCACAGTCCGAGCTGACCGGAGCTGAGATCGCTTTTGGCGGAGACATTTCACGCTCGGTGAAGCGCAGCAATTATCTGGTATTGGAGACACAGGCCCAGGCATTTCCGCAGTGGACACCTTACCCGGGGCAGCTTCGGCTGCTGGCATTCAGCCACATCGGATCAGGAGCCAATATGGTGGCTTACTGGCATTGGCACTCGATCCACAATTCCTTTGAAACGTATTGGAAGGGGCTGCTCAGCCATGATTTCCTGCCTAACCCGGTTTATAAGGAAGCCTGTACGGTTGGAGCAGATTTCGCGCGGCTCAGCCCGCAGCTGACAGGACTCGTGAAGAAGAACAAAATCGCCTTCATGATCAGCAACGAGGCGCTGTCGGCAATGGAATGGTTCAAGCTGCCGGACGGCAAGAACTACAATGATGTGGTGCGGTGGTTATATGATTCGTTCTATCGTGTGAATGCGGAATGTGATTTCATTCAGCCTTCCAGCCCGTATCTGCATGAATATTCCCTGATTGTGGTGCCGGCACTGTATGCGGTATCGGATGAAGCATTACTGGCGCTTAATGAGTATGTGAAGGGCGGCGGACATGTCCTGTATTCCTTCAAAAGCGGCTTTGCTGATGAGCAGGTCAAGGTGCGCACCGTGCAGCAGCCGGGCATCATCAGCGAAGCCTGCGGGATCGGGTACAGCATGTTCGTAACGCCGGATGCAGAGACCGGACTTACCGGCGGACTGTTCCCTGAAGGCGGAGCCGGCACAGTGAACAGCTGGATGGAGCTGCTGGTTCCGGAAACCGCTGAAGTTCTCGCTTCCTATGACCATCCGGATCGGGGCAATTATGCGGCCGCTACGCGGAACAGCTTTGGTGAGGGGACAGCAACTTATGTCGGTTGCATGATGGATGCTGCCGATCTGGCAGGTATTGTACGCGATACGCTGCAGACAGCCGGGTTGTGGGCGGAACAGCAGGAGTATGCTTTCCCGCTGATCGTGAAATCGGCAGTTACCCGTGAAGGAGCTCCGGTGAGATTCTATTATAACTACTCCGGCAAGCAGGTGGCAGGAGTGCGTCCGGTCAAGGGCGGAACGGAGCTGCTCTCAGGCAGAATAGTGTCTGCTGACGGTGAGCTTAAGCTTGCGCCTTGGGGTGTGCAGATTATTTTGGAGCAGGAATAGCTGCTGGAGAGGAGGAAAAGAAACATTGACTACCATAAAGATTCAAAATCCGGTACTGAAGGGCTTCAATCCCGATCCGTCGATTCTCCGCGTCGGTGACGATTATTATATGGCGACATCCACCTTCGAATGGTTCCCCGGTGTGCAGATTCATCATTCCAGGGATTTGGTGAACTGGCAGACGCTCAGCTATGCGCTGGACCGGCCGGATCAGCTGGACATGAAGGGGATCGAGGCATCCGGGGGAGTATGGGCACCTTGTCTGTCCTATGATGAGCAGGAGCAGACCTTTTATCTGATCTACACGATTATGAGAAGCACAAACGGCAATGCGTTTGATCTGGACAATTACGTGGTAACAGCCAAGAGCATTCTTGGCCCCTGGTCAGAACGCATCTATCTGAACAGCTCCGGCTTCGACCCTTCATTGTTCCATGATGATGACGGACGCAAGTGGCTGGTTAACCTGGAATGGGAGACACGCAAAGGGTACGAGCACCCCGGCTCCATCGTCATTCAGGAGTATGACCCGGCGCGGCAGGAGCTGGTGGGTACAGCGCGCAGCATTTTCCGCGGGGCAACGGATATGGGCTGCATGGAGGCACCTCATATCTACAAGCGGGACGGCTATTATTACATGATGACCGCTGAGGGCGGAACCGGCTTCGGGCACGGTGTCACGATGGCCAGATCGCGCGAACTGTTCGGCCCTTACGAGTCTGACCCGTGCAACCCGATTATTACATCCGCCAGGCTGGTCAATCTGGACCGGCGGAATGTCGATGATTACCTGAAGCCGTACCAATATAACCCGGATTCCCTGCTGCAAAAAAGCGGGCACGGCTCACTGGTGGAAACACTGAACGGGGAGTGGTACATCGCGCATCTATGTGCCCGGCCTGTGCTGCCTGAAATCCGCAGCATGCTGGGCAGAGAAACGGCCATTCAGGCATGTGAATGGACGGAAGACGGCTGGCTGCGCATGATCGGCGGCGGGCAGTCGGCTTTGGTTGAAGCTCCCGCTCCTAAGCTCACGCCGCATCCGTTCGCACCGGAGCCGGCCAGAGAGAACTTTGACAGCGGGAAGTGGAACATTCATTTGAACTCCCTGCGCGTTCCCATTGATGAGGATTGGGCGTCCCTGACGGCCCGGCCGGGCTACCTGCGGCTGCGCGGGCGGCAATCGCTATTCTCGCTGCATGAGCAAAGCCTGGTGGCGCGCCGCCTGCAGTCTGTTAATGCAACAGTGGAGACCTGTGTCGAGTTCGCGCCGGAGAACTATCATCAGTCAGCCGGACTTACGCTATTTTATGATCAGAGTATGTTCTACTATCTGCGGATTTACTATAGTGAGAGCCTTGGAGGGAAGTGTCTGGGCATACTGTATGCCGACAACGGTGCCAAGGTGGAGCTTACGGAGTCCCGTTTGCCCGTCGCGGACTGGGAGAGAATCTATCTCCGTGCCGAGCTGCGCCAGGGGATGCTAACCTTCTCAGCTTCCCCGGACGGAGCGCAGTGGCAGCAGGTCGGTCCGGAGCTGGACGGCACGAAATGCTCGGATGAGTACTCCACCTCCGGACATTTCACCGGCGCCTTCGTCGGCATCAACTGCCAGGATTCCTACCGCAGGCAGATCACAGCCGATTTCGATTATTTCGAGTATCGGGAGACTAATTAGCACCAGAGTAAAAGACCAGCCGTATCACCAGGCTGGTCTTCTTGTATAGCAAGCTATGCGGCCAATATGCTATATTCGCCGCACCAATCACACTTAACTGCACTTTGTACAACTAAAACGCCTGTTTTTACGCCTGACAGCGTCTTAACTGCATTCCATGCAACTAAAATACTGCAATTAGCTAATTGCAGCTGATTTAGGCAACTTTAGTTGTACAGAATGCAGTTATACGGCGCTGCGGCTCAATTTAGCTACTTTTAGTTGCACAAAATACATCTGTATCGATCCATCGCCCTCAGCCTCACATGCCCCCTCGCATTACGCCACACTTTACTCTCACACTCGCTCCTCCGGAATCCTCATAACGATAAATACAGCGTTCTATTGTACTTTGTACAACAGATTAAGGTTAAATCAGCCCGGAAATTGAATCTATTGTACTTTGTACAACAGATTCTCGGGTTTCAGGCCATTTCCCCTCTTTTTCCGGCAATCAATTGTACGAAATACAATAGAATGGATTTTCCGGCCATTTAGTAAGAATTCTATTGCACAAAGTGCAATCAGATGCAATCAGTTGCAATCAGTTGCAATCAAGTGCAATCACTTAACGCAGTTCTGCAGCTCTGCTGATCCACCACTCCGCCAATCTGCCGATCCGGCGGCCTGGATCAAATCCTAACACCCAGCCAACACTCCCCGGCCGGCTGCAGTGTAATCCGCCCTCACCTGCGTCTAAAGTTAGGATGCCCCGGGACCAACCGGGCAACCTACTAGATCCTAAAGAGAAAGAGGAGCCAAGCATGAACAAGCCTGTGAGCACAATTGTAAAAACCGTCCTTTTTTTCGCCGGATGGGCGGCAGTCATTTCCTTTACACCCGATGGCCCCTTTAGCAATCCTGCAATCCGGCGGCTGTGGTGGGAGTTCGCGCCTTTGGCGGCAGCCGTATTATTTACTGTACTTTTTGTAAAATTCATTGAGCGGGGGAGGGTAAGGGTTCCATTAGCACAACGTTTCTTCAGGAACACATTAATAGGGATAACGGCAGGTACTATATGGCTGGGGAGCGTAGTGGCCGTCCTCCTGCTGACAGATACGATGGAAATACATAGCCGGAATAAAGTGGATTACATAGGGATCTGGATATTAGCGTCACTGTTAAATGTGGCTATGCAGGAGCTGCTGGTGAGAGGTTATTTGTATCAGCTATGGAAACGCAGCAGCAACAGGGTGGCGGCCGCCGCGGTAACCACACTATTGTTTGTTTTAATGCATGGCGGAGCTTTTGAAGCGGGGATTATCCCGGTGCTGAATGTGGTAACGATGAGCTTATTTATGACATTGCTGCTTGAATACACAGGTACATTAGTAGCGCCGGTCCTGGCCCATTTTGTCTGGAACACAGCAGGGGCGGTCATTTTGGGCGGAGTCTCATTAGCAGGAGATTATCCGAAGCTCTATAACAGCAGCTATCACGGAGCAGCCCTGCTGTCAGGCGGCGGCTATGCCATAGAGGGCAGCGTTGTCGTCCTTATCATCAACACAGCACTAATGATCGGTGTGCTAGTGCTGAAGAGGACTGCTGCCCGTTATATAAAAGCTACATAGATCACACTTGAATACATAGCTTAAGGGAATAGCGACGGAGCCCTGGAATAGGAGGATTATAAGTTTGATCCCGTCTCATCCAGATTATTGCGGTACTGGTTTGGCGTGAAGCCGGTGTATTTCTTGAATACCTGAAAAAAGTATTTCTCATCGTTGTAGCCGACCTTCATCGCGATGTCGCCGATTTTGCGGCTGCGGTCCTTTAGCAGGAGGCAGGCCTGGTCGATCCGGATTTTGTGCAGATAGTCGAGAAAATTGGTCTTGATCTGCTGCTTGAACAGCAGGCTCAGATAGCCCGGTGTAATAAACACTTCATTCGCAACCGTCTCCCGGCTGATGTCCTTATAGTAATTTTCTTCAATGTAGGCAAGGATGGACTCAAACAGCTTGTTTTTGTTCTTTTTGGCATTCAGCAGCTCATTGACCTTTACAGCGGCGGTAAACAGATCACTCTTGATACCTTCCGGGTCTTCCCTGGAGATGCTCTGGATGTTGTCCTGCAGAGTCAGTCCGAAATCATCCATCCCGCCGGCATTTTTCTCGATATACAGCTTATACAGGGCAAAATAAAGCGCCAGCGAGCAGCTGACAATCTGTTCCTTGGAAGGAGGGAGGGACGACATAAACGTGGCGAGACTCTCCCGGATGCTGTCCGCGTCGCCGTTCATTACACTCAGCAGGACGGTTTTCTCCTGCATAATGGGGTAAGACCAGCTCTCATGCTCAGCCGCCCGGTTATCCTGGGCATTCACAATTTTACCCGGTCCGAGGGCGTAGTGATCGTCGAGCGCCCCTATGGCCGTGCTGTAGGAAAGGTTCAGGCTGGCCAGCTGGGTGCCGGTGACGCCGATGCCGACAGAGATGCCGAGCTTGAGATAATTTTTGGCATTGGACTGAAACTCCCCGGCCAGCGCTGCCAGTTCGGTGCTGCCCAGCTCAACAGGCATGTTAAGGATAGCGATAATATCATCCTGATGCTCGAAGCTGAGGCCGATATTCGGCGGGCGGATCGTCTCCTCGCTGATATTTTTGAGCCCGTATTTCAGCAGCTCCAGCTCAAACGCTGTGTAGCTTTTCTGCAGGGTATGAAGATTATCCAGCTGCATAACAAAGACGGCGAAATAGTCATAGGGAAAATAAATACCGTTAAGCTCCAGGCTGTCCCGGATTTTGTCGTAGGATACCTCCTCGGACAGCACCAGCTGGCTGAGCGTACGCTCCTTCAGCAGCGGCAGGCTCTCGCGGAAGCCTTCGGTTAACCGCTTCAGATGCGCGGTCTGCCGCTTTTCCTCCAGAATCTCACCCACCACATTGACGATCGTATCCGTGATCTCCTGGCGTCTGCTCGGCTTCAGCAGATAGTCGGATGCCCCGAGGGCGATGGCTTTTTTGACATAAGAAAAGTCGTTGTAGCCGCTCATAATAACGGATTTCACATGTGGAAAATCGCGCTTTACCTGTTCAATCAAGGCTAAACCGTCCATTACCGGCATCCGGATATCGGCCAGCAGAATGTCCACATGGTGGCGGCTCATCAGCTCAAGGGCTTCCGCTCCGTCTCCCGCCTCGGCAATAATCTTCACATCATGGCTGGCCCAGTCGATCAGCGTTCTGATCCCGGTTCTGGCCCGCTCTTCATCATCGACGATCATTAAATTAATCATGGTTCTCCTCCAATGCTTCTGATGTGACTGGGATGATAAGCTCTACCCGGGTGCCTGCTCCGGGCTCGCTTGAATACTGAATCCTGAACTGATCCTTGTAATAGAGGCGGAACCGCTGGATCACATTGGTTACCGCATAGCCGCCGGTATTCGCTTCCGTATGAATATCGCCGTCCTCCTGAACATCCGTAATCTTCGCGATTGTCGCTTCATCCATGCCGATTCCGTTATCTTCTATAACAAAATGCAGATACCCGCCGTCCTGTACCCCGGTTATGCTGACTGTCCCGCCTTCACGTTTGCGTTCAATACCGTGCACCAGTGCATTCTCGATAAAAGGCTGCAGACTCAGCTTCAAAATCACACAGCTGTCAAGGGTGTCCGGAATGTCGATGGAGTAGCTGAGCTTGTCGCGGAAGCGCATCTGCTGCAGGGACAGGTAGAGCTGGATCAGCTCTTTTTCCTTGGCTACACTGGTGAAGCTTTTGCCGCGGTTCAGACTAAGCCGGAACAGCCGGGACAAGTTGATGACCATTTCGCTGATTTTATCCTGGCCGGCGCTTTCCGCCTCCCAAAAAATCGTATCCAGCATGTTATAGAGAAAATGCGGATTAATCTGCGACTGCAGCGCCTTGAGCTCGGCTTCCTGTTCCTTGAGCTTCAGGACGTACACTTCATCCACCAGTGTCTTGATATTGCCGACCATCGTATTGTAGCCGCGGCTTAACAGGCCGATTTCATCGCGGTAGCGGACCTCCACCTTTTCGTCAAAATGCCCGTTCTGGAACCGCCGCATGGAATACAGCAGCTTCTTGATCGGCGCGGTCAGGAAGTTGGACAGCACCAGCATCAGCGGGACACTCAGCAGCAGACTCACCAGAATAGTAATCATGACAAACAGCTTGATGGAGTTGAGCTCCTTGGTCAGCGTATCGAGCGGAACCGCATAGAGGATCTGCCAGCCGGCGTTGCTCTGTGTATAAGTTAACAGCAGCTCTTCACCGTTCAGATTGATGATCTGTGAGCCGTCTTCATTGCCGTTCCCCGCTTTGGGCAGCTGCAACGGCTCCTGTTCATTATAAAAAGACTTGCCGGCAGTAAGAAAAGGTACGCCGTTCTGATCAAGAATTACGATTCCGTGGGAGGCGTCATACAGATCCTTCAGATACCGCTTGCGGATCGTTTCGGTGTTGATGCCGACGAAGATCAGCCCGATATTCCGGCCGTTCAGCGTGCTGCGGACAATCCGGCTCATGGCGATTTTCTCATTGCGGTTCACATCGATAAAGACATTATTGGTGCTGTTAAGCGGATACCAGTAGGAGGCTCCGTTAAATTCCAGCGTCTGCTTATAAACATCACTAGCTGCTATCCGGCTGTAGCTGCCCGGACCGCTGCTGTCATCAGTGGCCACCTGATAGAGCGGCAGCTCATCCTGTCCATATAGGGAGAGGTAGTCAAAATTTCCGGTAACCAGCATCTGATTCATAATCGCCGACATCGTGCCTGAATAAATCTGCGATTCCAGATCGACGTTGCTATCCGGTTCATTCTGCAGCGCGTCCTGGACAACCGGGGAGAGGCTGAACACCGTCACCCAGTCCTTAATGCTCTTTTGCATCTCAACAATATTGTTATCGATCAGCCGGATTACCGACAGATTGGTTGTACTGACCTTGTTAACGATTTGTTTTTTGGAGGTTTGAAACGAGTACAGCCCGAGAGCCGAGGTAATCAGAGTAATCATCACGATAAAGACAAGGACGATTTTTGTCTTCAGGCTGGTGTTAAAAAAAGTGTCAACCATGCTATGCCCCCTCTATCTTCATTCCAGTATATCGTTCCGTAATATGTAGGACAATCATCCCCGGTTAACATTCGACAATCTTCAACTTTATGCACTTTTTCTCTACTGACAGAGCATGGCGGAGTACGCAGCAGGGCGGAGAAGCAGCTGCATTTCCATTGTATTGAGAATGATTATCAACTATAATGAAGCCTATATCTTTGCCAAGCGGGCTCAGGAGGCGTACATGAAATATCACAGTCTTATCCAGTATTGGGCCGGTGCATCCTTCCATTTATTCGATATCCGTCATGTTGTGCTGATGCCCGGTGAAGCTATGCCGGCTTATCCGCTTCCGGCGGATGCCTTTGTATTGCTGTGCCGCGGTCAGGGGACTGCATGGATCGGCGGCCGTCCGTTTACGCTGTCGCGCAACTGCCTGCTGCATGGCGGTAAAGGGCTGGAGCTGCAGATTGAGAGCCTGGAGCAGCTGGAATTTTATCTGATTCTATATAAAAGCGAGCCCGGAGCACAGCACACACTCATTCACGCGCCGGCTCTTCCGGCAGAGCCGTTCCGTTTCGTTCCAGAGTTCCCGGCGCTGCTTCACCAGCATGCCCGTGATATTTACGACACCTGGCTTAGCGGAGGAGAGCTGTCCCGGTTTAAAGCCAAAACCGTCTTTTACCTGTTCATGCACGAGGTGATGAGCCAGCTGGACAAAATGCCGGCGGAGGCTGAAGCGGCAGATGTCGTGGATCAGGCGGTCCGCTACATTGAGGAGCACCTGCAGGAGCCGGTAACGCTGGGCGAAATCGCGCAGGAGCTGAATTACAGTGTCCGGTATTTGTCCCGGAAGTTCAAAGCGAAGACCGGACGCAGCCCGATTGATTACCACATCCATATCCGTATGGAAAAGGCAGCCCGTCTTCTGCAGGAAACGGATCATCCCGTTCAGCATATTGCTGAAAGTGTCGGATACAGCGATTTGTTTTATTTTATCAAAAGGTTCAAAAAGCATACCGGCGCCGTCCCCGGACAATTCCGCAAGCTGGCAGTGCAGCTGCAGCAGGTGCCGGATGTTCCATCTAAAAGGCTCAAATCGTCCATGTGGAGTCTGCCGTCTCTCCGTTATACTAAAACCCGGATGAAACCTGACAACTTACGGGTGGAGAGAGGAGATTTAACGATGTCAAAAGAACACAAAACGCCGCTGGCGGTAGCCCTGCTGCTGTGCATGATGATTTTGCTCAGTGCCTGCGGCTCAGAGCCGTCCTCATCGGCATCCCCGCAGCGTGTGCAGATTGAGCATGCTATGGGCGTTACCGAGGTGAGCGGCATTCCGGACAGAATCGCTGCGGCCGACTACCGCATTCTGGATACGTTATATGCGCTCGGCATCCAGCCGTACGCAACGACTACATACGGCGGATCGGTGGAGCTTCCGTATATGGACAAGCAGGAACAGAACGAAGCCATCGTGCCGCTCGGGGATAAAATAAATCTGGAAGCAGCGGTGGAGACAGAGCCGGATCTGATCATAGCCCGTCACATTGAGCCGGACGTGTACGAGCAGCTAAGCAAGGTAGCTCCGGTTCTGGTCTACCGCGGAGACGGGGACTGGCGCGATGAGCTGCAGGAAATCGGCAGCGTGGTCGGCAGGGAAGCCGAGGCGGCAGAGTGGCTTGCGGAATATGACAGTAAAGCGGCTGAGGTGAAGCAGCGGATTGCCGAATACGTGGAGCCGGGGGAAACGTTCCTGTTCATCCGGCTGCAAAAAGATATGCAGGCAGCAAGCCCGAATGTTCATCTGGCGGCAACACTAACCAGGGACCTGGGCTTGACCTATGTATCCGGGCTGGAGAAGCAGGAGGAGAGCTACGCGGCATTATCCCTTGAGGTGTTGCCGGAGCTGAACCCTGACCATATCTTCATAACTGTCGGCAAATCTACCGTCAGCCAGGATGAGGATGCCGAGAAGCTGCTGGCCGAGATGCAGCAGACGGCAGTGTGGCAGAAGATCAGCGCCATTCAAAAGGGCAATCTGCATATCATGCCGCAATGGGTGTTCGGAGACTATCCGAATATCAAAAGCAAATCGCTTGAGCTGGTTGAAGCTGCGCTGGTTCAGCCTGAGTAGCCAGTCTGCTGCCTTCGCGCATATTATTTAGCTAATCTTTAGGTTCAGCTTAGACAGCATTAAGATTGCTGGGGTACAGTTGTAACAAAACCAGCAATCGGCGGGCTCCGGCTGCCGGGTTGTAAACGGAGCAGGAGGAGGCAGATGAAGCAGCTGAACAAATTTTTAACTATAGGTAAGGCAATACTGCTAGTTCTGCTCATTGTATATGTCGGGTCATTGGTCGATTTTATCTTTGAACCGTTTAAATCATTGACCGGCGTAATTCTTATTCCGGTGCTGCTGGCGGTGTTTTTCTATTATTTATTGCGGCCGCTGCTGCCGCTGATGGAACGCTGGAAAATCAAGCGCTGGAATCTGAAGCGGACACAGGCTATTCTGCTGATCTATCTGGTTCTTGGCGTGCTGCTGATCGGATTTTTTGGCGGGGTTTGGCCTCCGCTGAAGTCGCAGCTTATGACACTGGTGCAGAACGCCCCGCAGCTGTTCGACGCCGTAAATGAAAAAATAACCGAGCTGCAGCAGTCGGGCTTTTTCGCCAAGCTGTTTCCCGAGGATTTCAGCCTGCTGTCCCAGTTGAACGATTATTTGAGCCAGGGCTTTACGCTGCTTACCAGCTATGTCACCGGCTTGTTCTCGGCGATGTCCAATCTGGCGATCATTCTGTTCACCTTTCCGATCCTGCTGTTCTATATGCTTAAGGAAGGGGACAAGTTCGGCAAAACCTTTGTCAAAATGGTACCCAGGCGTTTCCGGGAGCGGGCAGGCATGATTACAGGTGAAATTGACGGCGCACTGAGCAACTATATTGTAAGCAGAGTCATCGTCAATCTGGCACTGGGCGTGCTGATGTATCTTGGCTTCTTGATGATTGGGCTGCCTTATGCCCTTGTGCTGACTCTGATTGCCTTCATTATGAACTTTATTCCTTTTTTCGGAGCGATCATATCCTCTGTTCCGATAGTAATCATCGGTCTGACCGTTTCGCCTATGGTCGGCTTATGGTCACTCATCATCATTTTACTTGCCCAGCAGATTCAGGATAATATTATCTCACCGCTGGTATTTGGCAAAAGCCTCGATATTCATCCGATTACAACAACGGTGCTTGTGCTGGGCGTGGGGAATTTCTTCGGCATTATCGGTATGCTGATTATTATCCCTGTGTACATGGTAATCAAGATTATATCCAGGCATACATACCAGCTGTTTCTCAAGGAGAAGTGGGAGGGACTGTAGGCATTAGTAAGCTGAAGGAGGAAGCAGAATGAATCAACCGGAAAAGGACTTAACTTGTGCAGGAAAGCTGACGGTGTCACAGCAGGTTATATCGAAGATTGCCGGTATGGCTGTCCAGGAGGCGGAGGCGGTTCAGGCCCTTGTGGAAGGCAGTACCAAACGCAAGAAGCGGGAGGAGTTCTACAAAGCGATTAAGGTCAAAATAAGCGGCAGCGAGCTGTCGGTCCAGCTCTTCCCGATTATCACCCTGGGCACACCGCTGCACCAGCTGGCCCAGCTTCTGCAGCAGAGTATCAAGAGCCGGATTGAAAGGCTGACCGGGCTGCAGGTGACCGATGTGAATGTAACGGTGGTCGGTGTTGTGGCAGCACAGTAATGGCACTGGTTATGAAGCAGAAGCAAAAGCGGCAGTCCAAGGATGATGTAATCTCCTTGGCTGCCGCTTTTGCTGTACCTGCCCGGTTTTATTCGGAAATAGTGATGGTAAACACAGTCGCTTCCTGCTTGGAGCTGGTCAGGACAAGGGTTCCGCCCATCCGCTCCGTATTTTTCCTGGCGATTGCGAGTCCCAGGCCAGTCCCGCCGGAGGCGGTTCTTGCTTCATCGCCCCGCACGAACGGATCAAAAATGGTCGACCTCAGCTCTTTAGGGATGCCGACACCATTATCGGCGATTTCTATGACTACAGCGTCCGTCCTTGAAGTCAGTCCGACCCGCAGCGTCGTACCCGGCGGATTGTACTCAAGCGCATTGTCGATGAGGTTCTGGACAACCCGTGACAGCAGCTCGGGATCGAACTGGGCGAAGACATCGTCATCGGGTACTTCAAGCCGCAGGGTGAACTGCTTCTGTTCGATTTCCCCGTAGGCGCCGGCAATAATCTCCCGCAGGAAATCACCGAGCTCATGACGGCCCATTTTCAGCAGAAAATCAGGAGAGTCCGTCTTGAGCAGCTCCATCATATTCTGGATCAGCCTGGTGACCTGGAAAGATTTGTTGTAAATGTAGGATAAATATTTCCGCTGCCGCTCGGCATCCTCCACACGGCCTTCATATAAAGCCTGCGCATAGCCCTGAATACTGGTAATCGGAGTCTTGAGGTCATGGGACAGATCCATAATCATCCGCTGTTTACTGTCCTCGGCTCTCTGCTTGGCCATGGTGGTCCGCTCAATCATGTCTGCCATGTAATTGAAGGTCTCGGCCATCTGCTCAAATTCTTTCTCGGCATGGACGGTGAGGCGGGTGCTGTAATTCCCCTGGATCATTTCCTTGAGTCCTTGAATAATCGTCTTCAGCGGTTTCAGAATACGGCGGGCCACAGAGTAACTGTAAGTAACAACCAGCATCAGGAGCAGCATGGCGCCAAGCATAATATAGAAGGTTACGGACTGGTTGAAATAAGACATGAACGGATAGCTGTTAATGGTAATATCAATCCGGTCCCGGGGAATCTTCAGCAGCAGCCAGCCTGCGGCGCCGTCCTGCTGATAATCTGCGAGTGACACGTAGTAAGGCTGATCCGGATCATTCTCAAGCAGCTCGTACAGCTGCTCTTCCGTATAACGCTGCGGTTCATCCTGTTTACTGCCGATCACCTCGCGAACCGTCTTGCTGCTGTCCAGCACTTCCAGCCAGCCTTCGCTGCGCAGCAGCTTGGCCGTTTCAGGCCCGCTTTGCGGATTGTCCAGATACCGGCTGGCCTGCGTCTTCAGATCCGGGTCTGCAAGCTGGTAATCCTGCAGCTTCTGTGCCACATCCAGCTGCATGAAGGCATACGTGCCGAATACAATTATCATTACTGTAAACAGTACTATGAGCAGAAACCGCAGGAAATCAATCGCCAGCGATGCCTGCAGCGGCCGCTGCTGTCTAGTTTTCCGCAGGCGCATTGATTTTGTACCCCAGTCCGCGGATCGTTTTCAGATATTCCGGCTTTTTGGAATCACGTTCAATTTTCTCGCGGATGTTGCTGATATGCACCATAATGCTGTTATCCTCGTACATGTAGAAATCCTCCCACACCGCTTCATAAATCCGCTTGCGGGTAAAGACCCGGCCCGGCTCTTCCATCATGAGCTTGAGAATTTTGTATTCCGTAGAGGTCAGCATCACCGGTTCGCCGGACACATACAGCACACACTCCTTCAGATCCAGAGTAAGCGCACCCAGTACCAGCTGCTTGGCTTCAGGCTCCGGCGGAAGTGCAGGCACATCAAAATGATGGACCCGGCGCAGCAGGGCATTCACTCTTGCGGCAACCTCCAGCGGATTGAAGGGCTTGGCGATGTAGTCGTCAGCACCAAGTTCAAGCCCCAGTATTTTGTCATGATCCTGGCTTTTGGCCGATAAGAACAGAACAGGAAAGTGGTACGATCCGCGGATGCTCTTCAGCAGCTGCAGCCCGTCCATCCCCGGCATCATAATATCGAGTATCGCCAGATCGACAGTCTGCTCCCTGATTTTTTGCTGGGCCTCCACACCGGATGAAGCGCTCAGAATATGGTAGTCTTTTTCAAGATAAAGCTGCAGTAATTCTACAATTTCAGGCTCGTCATCAGCAATCAGTATCGTATATATAATCCATCACCCCTGGCCAGTATAGCGGTCTAATCTTAATCTATTCTAAACCAAATCTAAGGTTTGGATAAAGTTTTGGCCGCGGCTATCCGCCGAGCACCTCTTTTCTCAGGTTCAACAGCCATTCTGCCGATTGTTTCATGTACGCCAGCTGATCCTGCGCACCGAAATGCTCGATGACGAAGGTATCATCATAACCGCTGTTCAGCAGCTCCGTTACAAGCTCTCTCATCGGGATACAGCCGCCTCCCGCAGGGATCGCATACATGGCCCGGCCGTCAACCGTCAGCTTGGGCTCCTCACCCGGGTGAACCTCAAACGTCCGGTCCTTACAGTGGACATAGCCGATATGAGGTCTGCAGCATTTGTAGGCGTCTAAAGCATCTTCTCCGCTGTACAGAAAATTCCCGGTATCAAAGAAGCAGGACAGCTCCGGTATTTCCTCTACAAAAGACAGCAGCTGCGCTGTTGTGGCAAACGGTGCCCTGGAATCATCGAAATCTTCCATCCCAACGGTAATACCGAGAGGCTTGGCAGATGCGCACATGGCGGCTACAGCGTCCTTCATCAACCGGACACATTGCTGATATTCCCCGGAAGCCGGGTTCTGTTCATGCTCCCTGAGAAAGCCCGGAATAACCAGCACACGCGAAGCCCCGGCCCGGCTGGCCATAGACAGAAAGGAGGTGATCTGCTCCTCTCTTACTGCACTGCTGGTGATGTGCCCAAAGTCAAAAAAGCCGTACATGCAGCTAACCTTCAGCCCGGTCTTCGTAAGCAGTGTCAGAATGGAGTCTTCCTCTGCCTTAAAGCGGTCTGCGTCCATCTCCAGCGCGTCAATGCCGAAGCTATGGACAAGTATGCAGATTTCCTCCAGGCTCAAGCCGCTTTGTCCTGCAGCATCACGGATATGTTCGTAAAATACAGATAGTTTCATCGCTATTTCTCCTTGTATACAGGGAATGTTTGGTGCGGTTAAATCGCTTTCATAATTTGTGTGAGCAGGATCTTCGCTGATCTTCTTAAATCTATGCTCCTGCCATAGTGTTGTCAACAAGCCGGGTGGACAGCCTTGACCGGATTCCTGTCATATTGTTGCCGGAAAGGATATACAATGCAAAGGGGTGATAATAAAGCGGTTTCGTTAATGGGGATCCTGCTGTTACAACGATTTCAAAGGCACGTTACGCGCGGCGTGTATTGGAATAAGCAGCTATCCGAAAATTTTAGGAGGAATATGATGCGTAGAAGGAAATGGGCAGCGCTGTTTATGACTCTTGCACTTCTGATTACGTTATTTCCGGCAGGAAAAGCGGCCGATGCCGCAGCAAGCTGGAACCTGGTGTGGAGCGATGAATTTAACGGAACCTCGCTGTATACGGCGGACTGGACTGCCGAGATCGGTACCGGCAGCAGCGGCTGGGGCAACAATGAGCTGCAGTATTATACGAACCGTTCGCAGAACCTGCAGGTAACGGGCGGCAATCTGGTCATTACAGCGCAGAAGGAATCGTATAACGGCAGCAGCTACACCTCCGCCCGGATCAAAACGCAGGGCAAGAAGAGCTTCACTTACGGTAAAATCGAAGCCCGGATGAAGCTGCCCTCAGGCCAGGGCATATGGCCGGCCTTCTGGATGCTCGGCTCCAATATTGACACGGTAGGCTGGCCGAAAAACGGTGAGCTGGATATTATGGAGCGGGTGAATAATAACGCCTATGTTAACGGTACCGTTCATTGGGATGCAAACGGCCACGCCGAGTACGGCAAGGTGTCCGGCAATCTTGATTTCTCCCAGTACCATGTGTACAGCGTGGAGTGGGATGCCAAATACATCAGATGGTTCGTGGACGGCAGCCTATTTAATGAGTTTTATATTGAAAACAACACCGGTAACACAGAGGAATTCCAGAAGCCGTTCTTCCTGCTGCTGAACCTGGCGGTGGGCGGCAACTGGCCGGGCAGCCCGAATGCCTCGACTGCCTTCCCGGCTCAGATGCTGGTAGATTATGTGCGTGTCTATCAGGCGGGTTCATCGGCCAGCCTAGTCAGCGGGGGCGTGTACACCTTTGCCTCCAAGGCAAGCGGTAAGGTAATGGATGTGGTGGACGTATCCACGGCAGCCGGCGCCAAAATCCACCAATGGACCAATTATACTGCTGCTAACCAGCAGTTCCGGGTAGACAGCACTGGTGACGGATACTACAAGCTTACAGCGGTACACAGCGGCAAGGTGCTTGATGTTCCGAACTCTTCCACAGCGACGGGCGTTCAGCTGCAGCAATGGA
This sequence comes from Paenibacillus sp. fava2, assembly GCF_058313675.1. Lineage (NCBI taxonomy): Bacteria > Bacillati > Bacillota > Bacilli > Caryophanales > Paenibacillaceae > Paenibacillus > Paenibacillus sp. fava2. Next base: position 2,992,405 of record NZ_CM177755.1, read on the forward strand.
CCGATAACGGGACGGATGCGCAAAGATGGCGGATTGTTGATGCTGGCGGAGGCTACTATAAGCTGATTTCCAAGGTGAACGGCCTGGCGGTGGATGTATCCGGCTCCTCTACGGCTGACGGTGCGGCGGTGCAGCAGTGGACCGATAACGGAACGGATGCGCAGAAATGGGCATTGACCAAGGTAAACTGACGCAGTTTAGGGAAAAGGGTACGGGTTGGTTGAAAAGTTTCGCCCGATTTAGCAGCAGAAGGCCTGTTTACGAAAAAAACACACCGTCCGGTGTGTTTTTCGCTGTTTATACGGCTGACTGTTAAGCGGATATTTTCGTTTTTTCTTTGCGCGGCCAGAGGAAATAGGAGCCTGCGATCAGCAGATCAATGCTGACAACGATTGTCCAGATGCCGAGAATACTCTGCAATGCTTCTGTACGGGACGGATCATCAATCCAGGCAATCAGACCGTAAAGGAGCCCGGCTCCCAGCAAAAAAGCTAACAGATGCATCAGCCAGCTTTTGAAGTAATGCAGCGCATGGTCACGGCCGGTACGTTTGAGCGGGGGCGGGCCCTGCTTGGTGACATAGTAACGAAAGCGTTCGTCTGCCCAGCGGATCATGCTTTTGCCAAAAACAATAGAAACGGAAATATAGACAGCCGCGAGTGCGTGGGCAACGGTAGCCGTTGCACCATTAGACAGGTCAACTCCTGCAATAACCAGCAGAACAAGATCAAGCAGCGGGGTCAGCGCAAGAAAGAAGAACCCCAGCCTCTTGCGTTTAAAGAGGTAACGTACGCTCAGACCGGTAACAATAACAACCCAAAACAGGATTTCACAGGCAACAATGGCCCATGCTACAACATTCATTTTGCACCTCACATACGCAGATAGATTATGGATATAAATGTAGAACAGGATGAATTAAGGAGATTATAGCAGCAAATGTAGAACAGGATGAATTAAGGAGATTATAGCAGCAGGATTTAAATAATACAACTGTATTATTTAAATTGCAGTGGAAAGTTACAGTATGCTACAATACGGACATGCCCAAATTAGTCGATCATTCAGAGCGGAAATCGCATATTGCCGAAGCTACCTGGCGTGTCATCCTGAAAGAGGGCATGAAGGGGGCTACGGTACGCAAAATCGCGCAGGAGGCCGGCGTATCGCTTGGTGCCCTGCGTCATTATTTCACCACACAGCATGAGCTGCTTGCTTTTGCCATGAAGCTTGTCAGTGACCGGGCCAATGCCCGGATCAAAGGTGTTATTGCACTCGGACTGCCGCCAAAAGAGCTGGTAACCAGGGTGCTTATGGAGCTGCTTCCTTTAGATGAAAATTCAATGGCGGAAATGGAGGTCTGGTTTGCGTTTGTGTTTCACCTTAAGTATGCGGGGGAGGATTTTGGCGGTCTGAACGATGGCATTTACCCGGGGATTGTCAATCTGCTCGGCCATCTGGAGAAGGAGGGCCTGCTGCGCGAGGAGCTGGATATGGACATCGAAGCAGAGCGCCTGTACGCGCTGCTTGACGGATTGGCTCTGCACGCGCTGCTGGAGCCCAAGCGCCTTGACAGAGCGCGGATCCTTCGCGTGCTGCACGGCCACATGGATTCGATTTGCAGGGAGTAGGGGAGCCGATGCGGCGGGAGAGGTCAGCAGGCAAAGGGAAAAATCCTTTTGTTTGGGCTTAGGGAAGGCGGAATGTCCGAAACAACGGTAAAAATCCCGTTGTTCGGGCTAAGGGAAGGCGAAATGTCCGAAACAACGGTAAAAATCCCGTTATTTCGGCCAAGGGAAGGGAGAATGTCCGAAACAACGGTAAAAATCCCGTTGTTTGGGCCAAGGGAAGGCGGAGTGGCTGAAACAACGGTAAAAATCCCGTTGTTTCGGGCAAGGGAAGGCGGAGCCGTATATTTCGTCAACTAACTCTCTCACCCTGCAACTACGCAGTGCCCTCACCTGGTTTAATCCCTACCGGGATGCCCGCACCCTGCCGCCCTTGACAGTCCCCCCGCCGTCGTCAGCAATACCCAAATCCAAGTATAGTAAAGCACTTGTCCTGATCATCACTGGCCATGGTGATTTCCACCGTATGCTCACCACTCGTCTCCTGATGGTAGACAATGACTGCATTGCAGTGGGTCCAGTTGTTCTCGTGCGGGTCGGCGGTGAGCACAGGCTTGCCGTCCACGCGGATTTCCGCTTTGCCGAAGTTTGCACTGCCGGAATCCTTGAACACCAGTATGAGGATTCTACTGTTTATTGTCAGCTTAAAAGGCTCAGGTCCGGCTCCCTCCGGACGCATCCAGTTATAAGGGAACTCCGGCGTTCCGTGCGGATTGTCATCCAGCTCTACCATCTGCAGGTCCCTGTCAGATTCTGTGAAGCAGCCCGGTTCGATCCGCACGTTACTTAAGGTATGAGAGCGGTCCAGCAGGCGTATTCCCGTGAAGTCATTCCCGATGGCCGGCGGCACGTTAAGATCAATGTCTTCAGCATCTTCCGGCGATTCAGCGGCCCGGGTGAACAGATGGAGCAGGCAATCCGCCATGACCCGGTGCCCGTCACCGGTTGGATGATAGATATCGTAGAAAAACTGTCGCTTGGAGATCGTATTTCCACTGGCCTTGGTCAGCTTGAACTGCTCTGTCACAGCATCTTTTATACTGACCATAGGGAGGTTGTAGCGGAGTCCGACAGGAGAGAGCCGCTCCTGAAGGTTCCAGTCATTCACAAAAACACTGAACAGCAGCACGACCGCAGGCCGGTTACCGGCAGACAGAATCTTTAGACACAGGCTTTCATAGCAGTTGCCCCTGGTTTCATCCCCTGCGTCGTTGACGGCAAATTCGACAATAACGATATCCGGCTGGACAGCACCGTCCCTGAGCACATCGCGTTCATAGCGTATGATTCCAAGCTCGGACGGAGTTCCGCCAACCCCGGCTTTGATAAAATGAACATTCCCGCCTCCGTCTTTACCGAACAGTGCTTTGAATCCCAGATAAGACTGATAGGCATAACATTCACTATGGATCGGTTTGGCTCCCGCACCCTGTGTAATGGAGCCTCCGATATAGGCAATCGTAACCTCTTCTCCGCGGGAGGCTTTGTCTATGGCGGCTTTCAGCCGCAGATTGTTCCCCGGATGCATCAGGGAGCGCGCCACCATCTCCCGGTACTGCTCCGAACCGAAGGCTACCGGCGTTTCCGGCGTCAGTTCAGGTGCCGTATACCCGTCATTCAGATAAAAAGTCAGGCTCGCCGCTGCCAGCCTGCCCGCCTCTTCAAACTCAAAGGCAAATTTGCCGGGGACGTCATCGTCTGCCGACCATTCTATCTGATCCAGCTGCAAAGTAAGTTCAGTCCCGTCCGCCGGACAGGAGACCCGGACGCAGGTACCGGATGTATATTTATCTGTTTTTCCCCAGTTCTGCAGCAGAAATGAGACCCCGCCCCGGTTATCCTCTGCTTTTACCGATATACCGATGCTATGGACGAGCTTGCGGAATCCCGCGCAGTTTCCCAGCAGGGCCAGCATGTGCTCGTCCTCTACCCCGCCAATATATCGGGCCTTATCAATCAGATAGCTACCTTCCAGATACACCTCCTGTGAAGGATTACCTGCGGCCCGCGCCGTTGCTTCAATTTGGGTTTCAAACAGCACAAAGAATCCGTTTCTGCGCTCAGCAGGGTCTTCAGGTGCTTTGGGGCCGCTGCCGGCGGTGATGCTATCTAGTGAGCTCATTGGATCTGACATAGAGGATCATCCTTTTAGCTGATATTTTGAAGGCGCTTACTATTTATGGCGGGTGTAAGGGAGCACGTGCGCCATACAATGCCTACACTCTATCAGAATTTGCTCCTCCCTGAAATGCATTCCTGCCCCGTTTGAGCCCTTTTACAAAAATCATATCGGTTAATTACAAGAAGTATCTGGTTTATACATGGCTGATGTAACCGCTTACCTTATATAATGTGCCTGAATAGCCCAAAAACCGATACGGAAGGAAGCAGATGCAATGATATTAGTGGAGCAAGGGGTAGCAGCAAAGATCTGTCTTGATCCGGAAGCAGCTGATTATGACGGCTTGCGCCGGGTCGCAGAATCTTTTGCCGCAGATATAGCATTGGTAACCGGCACAAGGCCGGAAATAGTCACTGAACCAAGGCAGCTGGGCAGTACCGCTATAGTTATAGGAACCGCTGGCAGAAGCCGGCTGATCGATGAGTGGATTGCTACCGGAAAGGTGGATGTACCCGCCATTCAGGGAAAAAGGGAATGTTACAGAATTCAGCGGATAGAGCATCCGGGTGACGGGGTGCGGCAGGCACTGGTTATCGCGGGCAGCGACAAACGGGGGACCATCTTCGGGACCTATGCTGTCTCTGAAATGATGGGAGTGAGCCCTTGGGTTTATTTTGCCGATGTCATGCCTGAGCGAAGAACGCTGCTAGACCTGCCGGACCCTAAGCTGGATATCTGCTCCAAAGAGCCTTCAGTCAAATACCGGGGTTTTTTTCTGAATGATGACTGGCCTTCTCTCGGTTCCTGGGTAACCGGGGCGTTCGGGAATTTCAATGAAGCGTTCTATGAAAAGATCTTTGAGCTGATTCTCAGGCTGAAAGGCAATTATCTCTGGCCGGCGATGTGGAGCGCTGAATTCAGTGTGAACGGCAAGAGCCATCCGCTTGCGAATGCAGAGCTTGCCAAGGAATACGGCATCATCATGGGCACCTCCCATCATGAGCCCCTGTTTCGGGCCGGCAGCGAATGGCAGAGAGTGTATAAGGATTACGGGACAAGCAATCTGTGGGATTTTGCCCGGAACCGGGAGGCGATCACCGCTTTTTGGGAGGACGGCATCAAGCGGAATAAAGATTTTCCGAACCTGATCACGCTGGGGATGCGGGGTGAAAGTGATTCGGCGCTGGGAGGCAGCGACCGGGATAATATTGAACTGCTGAAGGAGATCATCCTCACGCAAAAAGAACTGCTTAAGCGGTATGGGCTTGAGCAGGCGCCGCAGGTTCTCGCCGTCTATAAAGAGGTGGAGAAATACTGGTACGGTACGGCTGAAACGGAGGGGCTGAAGGACTGGGAGGTTCTGGCCGATGTGACGATTCTCCTCTCTGATGATAATTTCGGCAATCTCCGCAAAATCCCGGCGGGACAGGAGCAAAAGCGCAGCGCCGGCTGGGGGATGTACTATCATCTGGATTATCACGGCGGTCCGCATTCCTACGAATGGGTGAATACGACGCCGATGGAGAAGGTCTGGGAGCAGATGAGTATGGCTTATGACTACGGCATCAGGGATGTGTGGATTGTTAATGTCGGGGATTTGAAGCCGATGGAGCTGCCCGTATCTTACTTTCTGGATTTGGCTTATGATTTCGAAGCCTGGGGAACGACAGCGATGAACAAGACAACAGAATATACAAAACGTTGGGTGCGGCAGCAGTTTGGTTATGCAGCGGATGAGGCGGCTGTGTGCGGAATTGCCGGGATACTGGAAGATTATACAAGGATGAACGGGCGGCGCAAGCCGGAAATTATCCGGCCGGAAACCTTCAGTCCCGTGCATTACAATGAGGCGCAGCAGGTGCTGAAGCAGGCAGGCAAGCTTGTGGAGACTGCTGAGCACTATAGAAGACATATCCCGGAACAGCTGCAGGATGCTTATTTTCAGCTTGTTTATTTTCCCGCTGCAGCTTCGGCTAATGTTCTGCAAATGCAAGTGTACGCAGGCTTCAGCAGGCTGTATGCAGAACGCGGCAGTGTACTTGCCAACACGTATGCCGGGCTTACAGCAGCAGCGATTGAACGGGATAAACAGCTGGAGCACACGTATAATAATGAGCTTTCCGGCGGAAAATGGCGGGGCATGATGAGTTCGGCGCATGTCGGTTATGTCAACTGGGATGCGGAAGGGTGGAGTTATCCGCAGGCGGCAGCCGTGGTACCGGTAAAAGGACCGCTTATGATCGTCGATGTGCAGGGCACGGAGCAAGGGTATACTTCAGGAACAGCGGACCTGCCGGTTTTTACGAATCTGCAGAGGGAGACTTATACCGTCACGGTCAGCAATGGCGGGGACACGGGGTTTGCCTATGAGGCAGCCACCATAGCAAATTGGATCAGACTGGAGCGGAGCAGCGGCTGGACGGAGACAGGAGAGACAATTACTGTATCGGTTGACTGGGATAAGGTGCAGGGGGCGTGCTGCGGGGATATTGTCATCAGTGGAGCTGGAGGAGCAGTGACTGTCCATGCAGAGATTGACTGGATCAGCCTTAGCGGGGTGCCGCCTATGACTTTTGTTGAGACGCATGAGGTTGTGTCCATTGAGGCAGAGCATACCGCCAATCGCAGTTCGGCAGAAGGGGTGGAATGGAAGACAATCAGCAGCTACGGAAGAACCTTATCCTCTGTCAAAATGTACCCGGACACTGTATCCTTCAGGGAACACGCGCGATCGCCTTACCTGGAGTACAGGGTATTCATCCGGCAGGACGGCGAATACAGCCTGACTGCATATATTGCATCGACGAATCACCTCTCCCCGGTCAGCGGGCTGAAGTATGCAGCAGGCTTTGACGGTCATAACCCTGTCATCGCTGATGCTCTGCCTCCAGGCTTTGAGGGCGGAAATCATGATAACCTGCCCTGGTGCCGGGCGGTAATGGATAATATCCATGTTACGGCCACTCCCCACACCTTATCCAAAGGTGTCCATACTCTGCGTTTCTATGGACTGGATGCCGGGCTTGTGCTGCAAAAGCTGGTTTTGTCTGCAAGGCCCCTGCCGTATTCCTATCTGGGCCCGGAGGTAAGCTACATTACTTCAGCAGAGCTGACGGAGGATAGCCTTTGATCTGTTTGAATACATTGCTGAAGTATGCGGCATCCCGGTAGCCGCAATGGGCGGCAACCTCGGAGACATTGAAGCCGCCGGCCGACAGCAGCATCTCGGCATTATTGATCCGTACCCGGTTGATGTATTCCTTCAAGGCCACTCCGGTGTTTCTCTTGAACAGCTTGCCCATATATTCTGGGTTCAGTCCGGCCGGTGCGGCAAGCTCGCCGATCGTAATTTCTTCCGCATAGTGATCCATGATGTAGGCGGCAGCTTTTTGAATCCGGGGATCCACCAGCGGGGCAAGCTGATGGTGGGCGATGCTAAGCAGACGGTAGATAATATGCTGAAAGACGGCCCTGGCCTTCATCCGGTAGAGAGGCTGCTTGCCCATCCACACATGGGAGAACTCGCGGATGTCCTCCAGAACCTCCTTGGTCCGCCAGTTGCGGGTCACCGTCTGAAAGGGGAGCGGCACTTCATTGTGCCCGCCCAGCCAGAAGAAGTTAAACGCATAGGAATGCATTGGCGCTTCTTTGAAGGTATGGGCTTCACGGATGCTGCCCGCAGGAGCATACAGCAGATCACCGGCCTCTACGGTGAATTTGTCCCCGTTGATATAATAGTCGGCCCTGCCTTCAACGATAAAAGTGAGATCATGAAAGTCGATGGTGCTGCGGCCGATTCCCCAGCCTTCAAAGCACTTCCGGTCAACAAACAGAAAAACATCCGGAACCAGCTGCTCATATTGATTGATTTCCATGCTAGACTGAGCCTCCTCCGGTTCAATCATAGCTCCTCATGAACCCCGGGACAAGCGTTTCCTCACCTTGTTGACGCTAAGCATGATGACCGGGAGGACGAAGGCATAGGTGAAATTCCAGTCTACCCAGTAGGCTGGAATTTCTTTTACATAGAAGATAATATTTTTGGAAATGAACTGGGAGAGACCGTAGAGCAGAAAGGCTGTAGGAAAGATGAGCGGACGGTAGCTCTTAAGCTTCAAGAATTGGGCAGTCCCCAGGACAAAGGCGTAAAAAAACAATACGGTTTTGAAATAGGTGCTGATGATCCAGGCGGTAGCCATAATAGCTTCGATCCGCTGCAGGAAGTTTGCAATGTTGATTTTCCGGGCCAGAATATAGGCCGCATAGAAGTCATGCTCGGAGAAATAAACGCCCAATACAGTGAGTGAAAGAATCAGAATAAGGTTAAGGGCGACCGCTCCCGCAAAGATGGAGAAGAAGATGTCCCGGTTAAATTTGTCCGATTTTTGGATAAAGGGGTTGATCATCAGAAATACACACATCTCCCCGAACGGGTAAAATACACCGAACATTACCGAATGAACCATATCGGGAACCGGTGTATTCAGTACGGGCTGTAGTCGCTCAAGACGAATCTGCGGAAGCAGCAGGATGATCAGGCAGATCAGGAAAAAGACAAACAGCGGGAAAAAAATTTGGGATGCCCTCCCGAGCGTTTCCAGTCCCAGACGCAGTCCGTACACCAGCACGAAGATCCCCATAATTCTGATTACTCCGCCGGGAGTCCCCTCATAGATCTGTGTGCAGAGGAAATCTTCAATTTCACGGATGTAGGTAGAGCCGGCCAGCAGATAAAAAAACAGATAGTAAAGTCCGACAGCTCCGCCAATCCATTTGCCCAGAACCTGCTGGCTGAGCTCGATAATCGTTTTATTCTGATTGATATTGGATAAGGATATCATCAGAAAAATGGTTCCGATCCCCAGCGGCAGACTGATCAGCCCGGTGATCCAGGCATCCTGGCGAGCAGTGGAAGCCATAACGGCAGGGTAGACCAGCGCCATATCCCCGATAAAAGCAAACAGACCAAGTACTATCATCTGTGAAGAGCTGATCCTGTCTTTTTCAAGCGTCATAATGTCTCCCCTGCCTCCGCTCCAAACGGATATCCTTGTCGATTTTGGCTTAGTATGGCTTTTTCAGCCCATTTTATGTTAGCTCAGGAGGTTTTCTGCTAAGGAATAATTATCAAGAACTGAATTAAACTATACGGCAGACGGGTGAAGAGGGAGGCAGCATGATGAGAGAGAAGCACGAGGAGGCCTTATCCAGCCGCCTGGATGACAACCGCCAGCAGCTTAGGGAGCTGCTTGGATCAAGCACGGATCTGGTAAGCAAAGAGCTGCTGCTTGGAGAGAATACGCGCATCTTTATATTTTATATAGACGGACTGGTGGATACAGGGCTGCTGCATAATTCGATTCTGTACTCCCTTCAGGGAAACAGAGTGCCGGATATGCTGACGGGTCTAGATCCGGATAAAACTGTTGAGCTGCTGAGACAACGTATTCTGATGGCCGGCGATCTGACGGTCGTTAATCAACGGGGCCAATTTGTCCATGATCTGATGTCCGGCAGTGTCATGCTGATGGTAGACGGCACCGCCAATGCGCTGCGGATCGGCCTTCCCGGCTGGGAGGACAGGGCCGTAAGTGAGCCGAGCTCACAAACGGTGGTACGCGGTCCGATGGAGGGCTTCACCGAGAACCTGCGGACCAACACGGCACTGCTCCGCCGCAAAATCAAGGACAGTCATTTGTGGCTGGAGACCCTGCAGATCGGCAGGGTAACGCAGACCAGCGTATCCCTCATGTATTTAAACAATATTGCCAATGACGAGCTGGTACAGGAGGTAAAGCGGCGTCTGGACAAGATAGACACCGATAGCATACTGGAGAGCGGTTATATAGAAGAATTCATACAGGATACGGCAAAAACCCCTTTTCCTACGTTGTACAACAGTGACCGGCCGGATACGATCGCCGCGGGCATTCTTGAAGGGAAGGTCGCCATACTGATTGATGGAACCCCTTTTGTGCTGCTCGCCCCGACAACGTTTGTCTCTTTTTTTCAATCGGCTGAGGATTATTACCAGCGGGCTGATATCTCTACATTGCTGCGGTTTATCCGCTTCCTGGCGTTTTTTCTGACCCTTCTGGCTCCGGCCTTTTACGTGGCGATTACAACCTACCATCAGGAGATGATTCCGACCAATCTGATCATCAGCCTTGCTGCCCAGCGGGAGAATGTCCCGTTTCCCGCCTTTATCGAGGCGCTGCTGATGGAGCTGACTTATGAAATCCTGCGTGAGGCCGGAGTGAGAATTCCCAAGAATATCGGCCAGGCCATTTCAATTGTCGGAACGCTGGTAATCGGGCAGGCGGCGGTTGCGGCAGGCTTTATCTCTGCTGCGATGGTCATTATCGTATCCATAACTGCAATCTCAAGCTTTGTTATCCCGGAGGCTGGAATGTCTATTGCTGCACGGATCATCCGGTTTGCCCTGATCGGACTGGCCGGATTTATCGGCTTATACGGCGTTCTGTGCGGGGTATTCGTGATTGTGCTGCATTTAGCAAGCCTGCGTTCCTTCGGAGTACCGTATATGAGCCCTCTCGGTCCGTACCGGGCAGCGGATGTAAAGGATTCAATCTTCCGGTTTCCATGGCCGTACCTCCGGACCAGGCCCAAGGAGAATATAACCAAAAATTTCTACCGTCAGGGACCGGCGGGGCAAAGGAAGGATGAATCATGAACCGGGCTGTCCGCAGAACCGTTAATGCGCTGCTTCCATTGCTGCTGATGTCCATGCTGCTGAGCGGATGCTGGGAGAGGAAGGAGCTGAATGAGCTGGCATTTGTTCTTGCTCTGGGGATAGATAAGGCAGATGACGGATTCAAAATAACAATGCAGGTCGTGATTCCCTCAGCGATCTCATCCCAGAGCGGCGGGGGGGCGGGCAGCAGCGGAGTCCCTGTAGCTTCTTATAGCTTTACCGCATCAACTATATATGAAGCACTGCGCAAATTTAATATGACCGTCTCACGCTCAGCCTATATGGGCCATATCCGGGTGCTGGTTATTGGTGAACCGCTTGCCCGTGAAGGGGTTGGACCGACGCTGGATGTGCTTAAGCGCAGCCGGGAGCCGCGGATGGATTTCTACGTCATGGTGGCAAAAGGGGGAACCGCAGAGGAAGCGCTGAATGTCCTGAGTGCACTGGATAAGGTTCCGGCCAATAAACTGTTCAATGCCTTGGACAAGTCCTACAAAATATCAGCCAGGACGGTTGCGGTTACACTGGACAGATTCATAGAAGATCTGCTCTATCAGGGGAAGAATCCCGTATTGACCGGGGTAGAGGTTATAGGTGATCCTGAAGCAGGCGGTGCCAAAGGCAATACGGAGCGTACCAATCCAAAAACCAAATTGCGGTACGAGAGCGTTGCCGTATTTAAAAAAGACAAGATGCTCGGCTGGCTGAGTGACGCGGAGGTGGCTGGATACAACTACATTACGAATAATGTGAAAAAGAATACGGGGCATGTTAAAGGGAATGAAGACAGTTTTGTTGTGATAGAAGCCCTAAGGTCCACAACCCGGAGAAAAGTCAGGATTATTAATGGACAACCGCATATTTATCTTGATATTGATGCCGTTTGCAATGTCGAGGAGGTGACGGGTATTGAACAGCTGGATGCAGAACAGGATATTCTGAAGCTGGAAAGAAAGGCCGAGGAGCGGATCGTCAGGAGGATGGAGCAGTCTGTTGAGCAAATTAATGAACGCTTCAATGTCGATATATTCGGCTTCGGAAAATCTATTTTTGAGGCAAACCCCAAAGCCTGGGCGAGGCTGCAGGAGCAGAGCGGCGGTGACTACCTGAAGAGCCTGCCCGTTCATTACAAGGCTAGAGTCATCATTAACCGGATCGGAGCGATCGACAACTCATTCGTAGATCAGATAGGGGAGTGAAACAGAGATGCTGCTTGTGCTTATGTGTCTGGTCATCGCCGTACCCTGTATTGCCGCCGATCTGCCTTTGCTTAAAGGCAGGCGCAAACGCCGGGATCAGGTTGTGTATATGCTGTTCTGGGCGGCTGGAATCGCCTCGTCCGTATGTGCGCTGCTGCGGGTGAACCTTCCGAGTCCGCTGCTGCTTCTCATTATGATCTATAAACCGTTCAACGATATCGTTTCTGCATGGGTTCAATAAGTAGAAGGCAGAGCAGGGCAGAATCCGGTTTAACGGGGAGCTACCCTGCTGCTGTTTATTAGAAGACGGGTACAGGGCATTCTCTTATGCGAAAGGGGCATCCGAAAGCTGGATGCACTGAGTCGGACAGCTGTCTATTGCGTCCTGCAGCTCCTCCTGCAGCTCCTCGGCGATAGCGGTAACACCTCGGTTGTTGTCCCCTGCAAAAATGACTGAAGCAATTCCGCTGTCATCCAGATCAAAAATATCCGGAGCCGCCGAATTACAGGCACCGCAGGCGATGCATTCCTCCTGATTGACACTGGCAAATGTGAACATTTTCTCAAGCCTCCTTATGACTTGTAAAGACAAATAATGTTTTGCTTAGTGGGATGTATATGTAATAAAGCGCTTTATATGCCTGGATATGCCGGGAACCCGCTGTGGTGGCGTTTCTTATGTGACGTCTTTGTTGACGGAATGTGAAGGGCAGCCCGCTATGGGCTTCTTTTTTCGTGTATACCGAGGGAAGTTTATTAGAGAAGATACCAATCCGGAGGTAAACTGGAGTATTGGGGCCAATGTCTGCTAGAATAGGGATATCTGCATTAATGAAGTTGGCATTATACATATTTAAAGGAGAAATGAATGTGAACGAGAAGCTGAAGCAGGCCTATGAACGGTTAGGTTTATCTGAAAACGTATCCAGGGAAGAGATCAATAAACGCTTCGACCTGCTGCTCAAACGGCGCAAATCGAAAGCTAAGGATGAGGAGCGTTCCGCGCCGGAGGATGATTTTCAGGCGTTCAAGTTTATTCTGGACACTCTGGACAAGCAGGAGATTGATGAAGCCGAGCAGCAGCGGCTGGCCAAATACGGCAAATTCTCAGGTACGGCCAGCAAGTGGGAACGGTTCTTCCGTCTGTACCGGACCCATGTCATCGTATCGGTGATCGCGGTCATTGTGCTTGCCGTTGCCGGTAATGCCATTTATAACAACTGGCAGCACCGGAAGTACCTGGCTTCCCTGCCGCCGCTGGATGCCAAGATCATGTTCCTGGGCAATTTCGGCGTACAGGATCCCGACGGCCAGACGGCTGATCTGGATGCGGCGATTATCGCCCAGTACCCGGAATGGAAGAGGGTCGAGAGCAACATGATCTATCTGCCTAGAACCGGTGAAGGCGCAGACTCCTTCGATATGAACTATATGCAAAAAGCTGTTGTAGAGCTGGCAGCGAACCATCCGGATATTATCATCCTTGATGAAGCGACCCTGGAATGGATCGGCGGGCAGGACGGCTTCCAGGATCTGAGTGCCATTGTAGAAAGCGGGAGCGTGGACAAGGATGATCCCCGCCTGAAATGGGGAACTAATCCGGAGAGCGGGAAGGAAGAGCTGTATGGCGTGGATATTACGGATTCAGCCTTTGTAGCAGCATTGCCGGTTAACAAGGCCGATGACGAGAATATGATCATTGGAGTCCTGGGAGTGGATGAAGCCAAGGATAAAGCCATTCCGTTCATTGAGCATATTGCCGGCGGAAAATAAGATTCAAAAAAAACCGTGTGCCCACTATGGGGTACACGGTTTTTTAGCAGACAATCAATGGCTGTTCCAGTCAGGGCTTGTCCTATTTCTCCAGACGGTAACCGCCGTGGAATACAGGTCCGACATACTGGTTGAAGGCATAGCCGTTACGGATTGCGGCAGAGACGAAGTCTTTAGCCTTGGCCACAGCTTCATGTACCGTCAGACCGTTGGCCAGTCCGCCTGTGATGGCCGCAGCAAATGTGCAGCCGGCACCGTGGTTGTAAGCCGGCTCAATCTTCGCGGTTTCCAGGACGGTATACTCCGAGCCGTCGAAGAAGACATCGATCGCCAGATCGCCGCCGAGCGCCTTGCCGCCTTTTACAACGACATTCCTGGTTCCCAGTTTGTGGATCAGGCGTGCTGCTTCCTTCATATCCTCAAGGGTAGTGAGCTTGCCCAGTCCGGACAGCACCCCGGCTTCGAACAGGTTGGGCGTAGCTACTGTTGCCAGCGGCAGCAGCAGATCGCGGATTGCATTGGCGCTTTCAGGATTCAATACTTCATCTTCGCCTTTGCAGACCATAACAGGGTCAATGACTACATTTGTCTGCAAATTGTCTTTAATCGCTTTTTCAGCGACGTGGACGATTTCGACACTGCCCAGCATGCCTGTCTTCATAGCATCGACCGGACCGCCAGCAAAGACCGTCTTGAGCTGCTCGGCTACGATTGCAGCGTCGACCGGGTAAACGTTGTGGTGCCATCCGTTATCCGGGTCCATTGTAACGATAGTGGTTAATGCGCTGAAGCCGTAAGTACCATATTCCTCAAAGGTTTTGAGGTCAGCCTGGATGCCTGCGCCACCGCTGGAATCACTACCGGCTATAGTTAGGGTTTTAACGATTTTTGACAAGGCGAACGTCTCCTTCTGTATATAAAGTTCTGAAGCACTGATTCTGGTGGAATCATTGTATATTTCCCGCAGAAACGGCGGCAGAGCCGTTTCTGCTTGCACTACGATATTATAACAAAAAACGCCGCTATCGTCGTCAAAAAAGCGCAGCACTATTTTTCTGTACTGCGCTGCCTGTTATTGATTATTCACGCTGTTGAATCCGGCTAAGGCGGTTTTTATGGCTTTGTCGTATTTGAAGCCGCCTTCCCCGCCCGGGCCCATCCAATACACAACCAGGAAGTTGCCGCCTCTGAAGGCGTGAGGATACGTCCGGGCCCCTCCGTCATAGGTGGTGCGATTAATCTCAAGCTTCAGCGCTTCGAGCCCTTCAGCACAGGCTTCCGCACTATCATAAGTATAGATGGACAGTCGGTCCGGAATACTCAGCGGACCCTCATAGTCGATAAGCTGTTCATCCGGCCACACGCCGGCCAGCTCTTTATTGAACATATGCTCATCTCCGGAGCCGATAGAAGTCAGCCGGAGGCCCTGCTGCTCGAGAGCGGATAACAGGTCACTGGTCGAATATGGGGCAGGATTTGCTTCTTCTGATTCCAGCCCCGGCTCAGGAAGAAGCAGCGCCCCGTGACTGGCAGCGAAAAAGCCCAGTATGCTCTCCATTGCTGCATTCTCCGGAATACCGGAGGCATGACGCAGCTCTATTCTGCGGATCAGATAACCCCAGCTTCCCTCCTCATAATAAGCCGCCCCGTCTGCCAGCAGGCCGTCCTTGTCCGGCTGCAGGGCATAGCGGACAGTACGTTCTTCAGCCCCTCCGGTACCGAGCATAGCCCGGCTTTTGAAATGAAGCGGCACGTATACAGGAAAGCCGCTTTCCTCCGCCCAGTCTGCTTTCTCCGGAAAATACAGACCAATATCGCTGATTGCACAGCCCTGGCAGCTCCAGTTGGTGTCCGTATAGGACAGTGTTTGTGCAGGATTGGCCGGGTCCGTAAAGGTTATGCCATAGGAGCCGTTGGCGCCGATAACCGCAGAGGCCTCCCAGCCGGCAGGCGAGAGCAGCAGGTAGCTGTTTTTGCCGTCAGCTCCGTAGACCAGTGTCGCCTGCAGCTGGTCTGCCATTCCAGCGGAGAGCGGAAAAGTCATTTCCGGCAAGGCCGGAACCGGATTTCTGACTGCCGGGTATCCGTCATCCACACTGGGGACGGCAAGCACAGTAACAAGCGGCAGCTGCACCTCTCCGCCGGAAGGATCTGCCGAAGGGAAGGAGAGTGCAGGCGCCTGTGTGCCGTCTGCTCCGGGATCCGGAGAGTTTTCCCCGTTGGAAACTACACCGTGATCCGGCCGGCCGGTGAGGCTGCTGAATCCGCCGCTGCTGTAGCCGATCACCAGTACCAGCGCCACTAAAGGCAGCATGGCTGCAGCATAAGTCCAGCGGCGGTGCTTCCGCTGCGGCGGATTGTTTAGCCGCCCGTTCACGTTCCGCTGCAGCTTTTCAGTGAAATGCCTGTCTGCAAACGGCGATTCCTGCAGCCGCTTTTCCCAGTCGTGCGGTAATCTAGCCATTCCCGTTCAGCTCCTTTTCCCAGTATTCGCTTGCCTTCTGCCGTGCCCGGTGCAGCCTCGATTTGGCAGCCGACAGGCTGATATTCAGCGTATGGGCCAGCTCTTCCATTGTCATTTCATAGTGTGCATGCAGCATCAGAATCTCCCGGTATTTCCGGGGCAGCCGTAATACCAGCTGCCAGATTTCACTGCTGAGTGATTCATCCATATAAGCATTTTCAGCCGATTGTTCTGTACGTATGCTGTCCGGGGCTGCCTGCAGGGTTACCCTTTTCATAAAACTGGTGCTGCGGTAGGTATACCAGCGGTTGCGGGTGATCCGCAGCAGCCATGTTTTGACGGATGCCTCCCCGCGGAAGGCGTGCATATATTTATATGCCCGGATGAAGGTCTCCTGGGCGATATCGTCGGCAGCACTGCTGCTGCGCGACAGGAAGAAGGCGTAATTCCATACATCCTCACCATAGGTTTCCATCAGTGTCTGTAATGCGCCGGCGCTCATCGTGGCTACGTTATTCCGATCCATTGACATGCCTTGCCCCCCAGTCTCAATAACATTGACCCTGCTACATCAGGAAAAGTTTCTTTTTTTTGAAGGAAACTTTTTTTGCCCGGCCCATTCAGTAGAGGATACCGGCGGAATCCGGCAGCAGCATAGGTAGGAACAGGGTTGCAAACCGGCAGGGCTGCATATTCATATAGGAGCACAAATGTGGTTGACAGTACAACCGGTCAGGAGGACATGATGATAGAAATCAGTTTATGCATGATTGTCCGCAATGAAGAAAACAGCCTGCCCCGCTGCCTTTCTACAGTCTCCGCGATTGCCGACGAGATCATTATAGTGGATACAGGCTCTACCGACAGTACAAAGGCTGCCGCTTTGGCTTTCGGGGCGGTCCTTTATGATTTTACCTGGATTGATGATTTCTCCGCTGCACGTAATTTTGCCTTCAGCAAAGCTACCAAAGAGTACATCCTCTGGCTCGATGCCGACGATTATCTTAAAGAGGAGGATCAGCAGCGGTTTAATGGGCTGAAGAACAATATGCCGGAGGGGATAGACAGCGTAAATATGCAATATAATCTGGGCTTTGATGCTGCCGGGAATGTGACCGCTTCGCTGCGCCGCAACCGTCTGGTCCGCCGAAGCTGCAATTTCAGATGGATCGGACCGGTGCATGAGTATCTGGAGGTGTACGGGCCATCGCTCAGCAGTGATGTCTGTATTACGCATGAAAAAGACAAAGCATACACCGACCGCAATCTGCGGATTTACCAGAAACGGGCGGAAGCCGGAGAACAGTTCTCCCCGCGCGACCAGTACTATTTTGCTAATGAGCTGCGTGACCATGGAATGTTTGAAGAGGCCTCCGGCTATTATGAGCAGTTTCTGGACGGGGGGAGAGGCTGGGTAGAGGATAATATTCAGGCCTGCCTGAAGCTGGCAGAATGCCGGGAACGGTTAGGGGAGCAGGGAGCCGCCTTCGCCGCACTCTGCAGGACGCTGCAGTATGACCAGCCGCGTGCGGAGTTCTGCTGCAGGCTTGGTGCCTGGCATCTGGATAAAGGCCAGCTGCAAACGGCGGCTTACTGGTATGAGCTGGCGGTTCTGCTGCCACGGAACAGGGAATCCATGGCCATCAGGAATGAAGCCTATTCGACCTGGCTGCCCCATCTCCAGCTGGCCTTGTGTTATGACCGGCTGGGGCAGCATGAAAAAGCCAGCCAATATAATGAAACCGCTCTGTTGTTCCATCCGACACATCCCAGCATGCTGTATAACCGCAATTATTTTCAGAACCTGCTCGGGGACAGGTACATCCGGCTTCAATCCCCGGAAGCAGCAGAAGATGATCCTGTATCGCCGTAAGACCGACAAACAGGTTTACCAGAATAACCTGCCGAATACACAATAAAAGGACAGCAGCACACCGCGGTTTCCGATGTGCTGCTGTCCTTTTATTGTGCCATGTAATTCAAAATGGTCTGTTCCAGCTTCCGGACGCTGTTCGCCCAGGTCCAGCTGTTTGAGTCTGCCTCGCCCTGGGAGGCCAGCCTGACTCTAAGCACATGATCCTGCACCAGCCGGATCACATCCCCGGCCAGCCGGTTTTCATAGCGGAAGGAGAGCAGGCAGTTTTGTTCATGTCTGGCATACTCCATATTCCCTCCGGAATATACGGTTGCCAGCGCCGCACCGCACCGCATTGCTTCCAGGCCCGGCAGGGAGCCGCTGTCAAATATGCTGGAGCTGACAAAAATATCCGCACCGTTATAATGATAATTCAGCTCTACATCGTTCAGCGGGGTGAAGAAGCGGTATTTGCCGCCGGCTTTCAGCTGCTGCAGGGACTCCGAGGTGTAGAATTCATCCGGCGGGCAGATGAAATTGATAGTAACATACGGCAGATTCTGTTTGACGATATCTATTTGCTCAATAAGGTAATCCTGCTCACGGTGCCAGGAAAATCCGTTTTCGACCTTGCGGAGAATGGCTGTAATATTCATGGGCTCCTGCAGATTGTGGCGGATATGCTGATTTCTGAAAATAGTACTGATGCCGACCGGAACCATGCTGGCTGTTATCCCGTGATTAAGGGCAATAACATCCCTCTGCCATTTCGACAGCACAATCAGCCTTGGCGTGGTATTATAACTGGGAAATGAGACATGATTTTCAGGCAGAAACAGAGGTTCATAGCATAACGACAGGCGGACATGAAGCCCTTTTCCGCTCTGGCTTGCCGCCTCGGAGACCGGTACCGTAGTATAAAAGTTGGATACGATAACATCGCTGAAGGGGAAGTCGGATTCCCGGAGTACAGTATGATCGGTGCGGTGCAGGGCCGAATGAATCTCGTAAGAAACATCACCGTGGATAGGCATGACAATAACAACCTGGTGGCCCAGCGCAGTCAGACCATTGGTGAGTTCCACCAGCATCCGTTGCGCTCCGCCATGGCATAAGGTAAGAATGGGGAATGTGAACCTCATCACTGATCTCTTCCCTTCCTGTGTAGCGCTGCATTGGCATTAATGCTATGTTATAGCATTTTATTCAGCAGGCAGGGAAAAGTACGTTATTTGGTCATGTGTCTAAATGGAACAGAAGGACAGGGGGCGTCAGATTTGAGTGAAGCGAATGAAGTGATAACGGAGTGCATCCGAAGGCTGGATCAATCTCTCGGATATGTGGAGACGGCGCTTGGAAGGCTTACAGAAGACCAGCTGTGGCTGCGTCCGCGGCCGAAAATGAATGCGGTTGGTAATCTCTGTCTGCATATTGCGGGAAGTGAGCACCAGCATTTAGTCAGTGCAATAGGAGGGTTGCCCACCCTTAGAGACAGGCCGGGCGAGCTGCTGCAATCAGGCGGATACAGCAGGGAGGAGCTGCTTGCCTTGCTGAGGAATGTGAGACGGGAGAGCCGGTCGGTGGCCCTAAAGCTAACAGCCGGTGATCTTGAACGGATTGTAACCGTCACTTATCCGGAGGACTCGGGAATGGAAGGGTACAGCTGGAGTATTCAGAAAATCCTGATCGGTGCGGCAGAGCATTACGCCTACCACACCGGTCAGATTGTGTACGCCTCAAGATGGCTGCAGGATGAAGATGAACACCTGCTGGCCTGGAAGCACTACACTTGAAGCTTGTAGCGCTAGCTGCGCAAGCTGTGCAGCAGGGCAACCGTTTCGTTAAATACCGGCAGTGTGATCTCTTCCAGTGACACATCAAGCATCGGCTTGCGTGCCTGAAGCTTCCTGAAGAAGTCAGCCGTGTGGAACAGCCCGCCGCCCGGAACGCCATGGCGGTATCCCTCGCTATCCGCATAAATGTCCTTGAGATGGGCGAGAATGATCCGGTCACCGAACAGGTCGAGGGAGCTGTCCACAATCTCATCCTGACGGCTGACATCCTGTCCAATCAGATTGCATGGGTCGAATACGACGCCGATGTTGCTGGAAGGCACCTCGTCCAGAATGCGGCGCATATGCTGCGGGGAAGCAAGGGTGTGCGTGCTTACGCCTTCGATACCGACGAATACCCCCCATTTTTCCGCTTCCTCGGCCAGTTCCTCCAGAGTGGATCTGAAGGTCTGCCAGCCGATTTCCTCATAGCGTTCCGGATCAGCCGACTGATAGGTGGTTAAGCCTCCGCTTTCGGTGGCTACCATGGGTGCTCCGAACTGCTTGGCGAAGCGCAGATGCTCCTTGAATCGGTTAATCTCAGCCCTGCGTATTGCCGGGTCCGGGTTAATCGGGTCAATGTAGCAGCCGAGCACACCGATGCGGATGCCCGCCTTGTCGAATTTTTCACCGATATAATTAGCCAGCGCGGGGCTGAACTTGCCCGGAGAAAGATCAATATCCTGTATAGCTTTGGTTAGGGCGAGCTGTACGAAGTCAATGTCATGTGCCTGCAGAGTGGAAACCAGTGTGTCTAGGGGCAGGCAACCTGCCGTATGGGCCAAAGTTCCGAAACGAATGGGTAACATCTCCTTTTATTATAATTAATGCGTATACCTACTAATAATAATTACGCTTTCATATACTTGCAACTTCTAACCCGCGACAAAATAGTGCAGATCAGGGTAAATGACAGTAGGAGGGATTGATATGGAACTGGATAATGATAAGCTGCCGGCAGTGCTGAAGGCCGAGGAATTTAAGTACAGCAAGGAAAATGAGCAGATCGTCAAAAAGGATTTCTGGCGCAAAATGAAAAAATTTGCCGGAAAAATCCCCTTTACGAAGGATGCGGTTGCCATGTATTACTGTGCCATTGATGCCAAGACGCCGCTCTGGGCCAAGGGCATAGCTTTCGGTGCACTGGCTTACTTCATCGCTCCTATTGATGCTATTCCGGATGCGTTTATCGGACTCGGCCTGACCGATGATGCTGCAATCATTGCCGCCGGTGTCCGGGCAATTGCCGGTCAGGTGACCGAGGAGCACCGGGAGAAGTCCGAGCAGTTTTTTGATGATGAACCAAAAACAGAAGGGGCACGGCGTTAAGCCTGCCCCCCTGCACCAGATTCCTGCCGGCTGCTGCTTTTCTTTTCACCGGAAAGCTGATTGGTCTGGTAGGCCTCGCCCCAATCCCTCATTAAATGGATGATCGGAACAAGTGTCCGGCCAAATTCAGTCAGCGAGTATTCAACCTTTGGCGGAACCTGCTGATAAACCTCACGGTGGACTACACCGTCTTCCTCCAGCTCGCGCAGCTGCAGCGTAAGCATACGCTGGGTAATGCCCGGGCAGATTCTCCGGAATTCATTAAAGCGTTTGGTTCCGTCCATCAGATGGTACAGCAGCACGCCCTTCCATTTTCCTCCGATTACATCAAGGGTAAACTCAACGGGGCAGGCCATTCCGCCCTCCGCCGGGTATTCTCCGAAACCGCCTTTTCTGTCACGCATGTCTGGTCACCTCACAGTATCATTTTGTATACTACATAACAAAAATGTGCGTACTTCAAACTTCATCATATATATCTTAATATTAAGCATGTGAACAGGATAACGTCAAAACAATATTTTAAATGGACTTGGAAAGGGTGTTACTAATATGGGAACTTTGGAAAAGAACAAAGCGTTAAAAGAGGATATTCTGGAAGCCTACACTTTCAGGCATGCCACCAAGGAATTTGACAGCAGCCGCAAAATCAGCAGTGAGGATTTCGGTTTTATTCTGGAAACGGCACGACTGTCACCGAGCTCCTTCGGATTTGAGCCCTGGAAATTTGTCGTCGTCCAGAATCCGGAGCTGCGTGAGAAGCTGCGGGTGAATGCCTGGGGGGCGCAGAAGCAGCTGCCTACAGCCAGTCATTTTCTGCTGATTCTGTCAAGACAGCCGGCGGATCTTGCAGCAGATTCGGCCTTTATCGGCGGAATGATGCATGATGTGCAGCAGCTGCCGCAGGAAGTGGCTGCAGGTAAAGCCAAGGCTTTTGATGCCTTTCTGAACGAGGATTTCGGATTAAGAGGCAATGACCGGGCCAAATTTGAGTGGGGGGCACGCCAGACCTATCTGGCACTCGGGAACATGATGACCGCCGCGGCCATGATCGGCATCGATTCCTGCCCGATTGAAGGCTTCAACAAGGAGCTGATTGAGAAGACGCTGGAAGCGGAGGGCATTCTGGACCGCGAACATTTCGGTCTCGCCTGCATGGTCGCCTTCGGATACCGGAAAGCAGAACCCCGCGCCAAAACAAGACAGACTTCCGAACAGGTCATTGAGTGGGTATAAGGCTATAGCATGACAAAAAAACCTCTTTGCAGAAGCCGGTGCTGCGTGTGCCGGCCTTGCAGAGAGGTTTTTCTTATTTGTGAAAATATTGAGAAGGTGCGAAAAACGATTGAAAATTTGCTGAAAGGCCGCTAGTCTAAGAAGGTAACAGTTACCGGTGAATTACTTAATTTAGACTGAAGGGATTCCTGCAACATGAAAATAATCCGTGTCATTGCCGAGGTCGGAGTACTTTATGTGTTCTATCTGGCAGGCGATGTTCTGCAGAAGCTGCTGCATCTGCCCGTTCCCGGCAGCATCGTCGGCCTGTTGTTGCTCTTTGTACTCTTATTGTTAAAAATTGTACCTGTTAAGCTGATCGAAAACGGCTCGTCGTTTATTCTGGCCTACCTGCCCATGTTCTTCATTCCGGCAACCGCCGGGATTATGAACCATCTGGATATTTTCAGCGGCCGCGGCCTGCTGCTCATTGCGGTTCTTGTTGTCAGCAGTGTGATCACCATGGTTGTGACTGCCCATACCAGCGAGTGGATCGCCGGCTTTAGCGCAAGCCGTGCTGCAAGACAAAGCCTACCTGCTGAGTCCCTGAGTGAAAAGAGGAAGGGCGCATGAGACTGCTGCTTGCCGCAGGATTCATCCTGTTTAATGTTGCCATTTATCTGTTCATGGCTATGCTGTACAAACGGTACCGTCTGCCTGTCCTTTTACCCGCGCTGACGGCCACCTTTACGGTGGTAGTATTGCTGCTCGGGTTTGATATTTCTTATGATACATACATGATCGGCGGCGAATGGATCAACCGGCTGCTCGGGCCTGCGGTCGTCTCCCTGGCTTACCCGCTGTATAAACAGCGGCATGTGCTGCGGGAGAATCTGCCGGCGGTGCTGGGAGGAACCGTGACCGGCCTGCTGGTCGGCATGCTGAGCGGCCTGCTGCTGGCAGCCGGTCTGGGCTTCTCCAAAATATATGTGCTGTCGATTCTGCCCAAATCCATTACGACGGCCGTTGCGATTCAAATTTCCGGCAGTCTGGGCGGTGATTCTTCACTGACCTCTGTATTCGTGATGATTGCCGGCTTCACCGGGGCAATTGGCGGACCCTACATCATCAAGCTGTTCAGAATCCGCAGCGAGTCGGGCATCGGCATCGGACTGGGCACCGCATCCCATGCGCTCGGCACTGCCAAAGCGCTGGAATATGGTGAGCAGTCCGTCTCTATGAGCTCTGTTGCGATGACTGTCTGTGCCATTGTCGGCTCCATTGTTTCGCCGCTCGTCGTCTGGATCATGTATCACTAGCTATCGCCGTCTGCTATTCAGCCTTAACCTTCAGGCGGATTACGTTCCAGGAAGCCTTCGGCAGCACCGCGGAAATGCGCCCGCCGTCTGCAGCCGCATTTCCGCGGTCATGCGGCAGTACATTGCCCGGATTCTGGCGTGTGTTGGCTGCGTACAGATCCTCATGCTCAAGCACCGTATGCTGGATAACGGAGGCTTCACCGAAGCTGCGCAGGTCAACAGAGAATTCCATGCCTTCTGTCAGATGACGGTTTACTGCGAATACAGTAACTTCGCCCAGTTCTTCATTGTATACGCTGACTGCTTCGAGGTAAGGAACATCAGTGAAGTCCTTGGAATCATATTTCGGACTGGTAATCAGCGGGTGCAGGACGGTTCCCCGGCCGTACTGAGAAGCATGCATGTAAGGGTAGAATGTAGTCTGCAGCCACAGCGGCCCGCCGTTTTCCGTCATGATTGGTGCAATAACATTGATCAGCTGGGCGATGCAGGCCATTTTTACCCGGTCAGCATGCTTGAGGAGACTGATCAGGCAGCAACCCACGACAAGCGCATCTTCCATATTATATACATCCTCGAATTCCGGCGGAGCTACCTGCCAGTACGTTTCGGCGCGGCTGGACCCCTGGGACTTCCATACATTCCATTCATCAAGCGAGAGGTAAATTTTCTTCTTGCTTTTCTTTTTGGCCTTGATATAGTCGCACACAGCGGCTACACTGTCGATGAACTGATCCAGATCCAGTGAGCTGGCCAGGAAATTCGGAGTATCGCCTTCATTGTTATTGTAATAAGTATGCAGGGACAGGAAGTCTACATTGTCATAGCTGAGATCAAGCACAGTGGCTTCCCATTCGGCAAAGGTAGACATGCTTCTGCCCGAGCTGCCGCAGGCGACGAGCTCCAGGTTGGGGTCAACCCAGCGCATTGCCTTGGCCGTTTCGTTGGCAAGTCTGCCGTATTCAACCGCTGTTTTGGCGCCGATCTGCCACGGGCCGTCCATCTCATTCCCAAGACACCAGGTCTTGAAGTTGTGCGGGTCTTTAACTCCGTGGGAAATCCGCAGATCACTATAGTACGATCCTGACGGATGGTTGCAGTACTCCACCAGATTCCGGGCTGCGTCGATGCCGCGTGTGCCCAGGTTTACCGCCATCATTACTTCGGAGCCGACCAGCTTCGCCCACTTGGCGAATTCATTGGTGCCAACCTGATTGGTTTCCGTAACCCACCAGGCCAATTCAAGAGAGCGCTTACGTTCTTCCTTGGGTCCGACACCGTCTTCCCAGTTATAGCCGGAGACGAAGTTGCCGCCCGGATAGCGGATAATCGGAACGTTCAGCGAACGTATAGCCTGCAGGGCGTCTCCGCGGAAGCCGTCCTCATCGGCAGTCGGATGTCCGGGTTCATAAATACCGCCGTACACAGCCCGGCCAAGATGTTCAATGAAGGAACCGTAAACTCTCGGATCAACTTCACCCAGTCTGAAATCCTTGTCAACGATCATTGTCGATTTTATTGTCATCAGTGCAGCTCCTTTGATATGGATTAATGATTTTGTTAATTAATTAATCTTTATATGATTACATAATACGAATTATGCGTTAAAATAGGCAATATAAATCTTTAGGATTAACATAATTACTAATCCAAGAGGGGTAGAGGATAAGGATGTACTTAACTACTGATTCAGAATCGCTAAAAGTGTATGAAGCGCTGGCCAGTGAGGTCAGGCTCCGGATCATTGATCTGCTGGGTACAGAAGAGATGCACATTAAAGAGCTGGCGGAGAGGCTGTACCTCAGCAGCGCCATCGTTAGCTCCCATGTCTCCAAGCTGCAGAAGGCCGGAATTGTCAGCTCACAGATGAAAAGGATCGACGGCGGAACCTATAAATACTGCTCCCTGTCGGCTAATTTTCTGCAGATCAAATTGTCGGGGGCGAAGGGCATTGCCCGTAAGGTGGTTGAGGTATCCGTTCCGGTGGGACACTATACAGATTTGCAGGCCTTCCCGACCTGCGGAATTGCCACGACCGACAAGCTGATCGGATACTATGATGATCCGCGTTATTTTCTTGATCCTGAACGGGTCGATGCGGGCATTCTGTGGTTTGCTAAAGGTTATGCCGAATATAAAGTGCCTAATTATCTGTTTATGGACCAGAAGGTGCAGGAAATTGAAATATCCCTGGAGCTGGGTTCAGAAGCGCCGAATGTTAATGAGAAATGGCCTTCGGAGATTCTGTTTGCGCTAAATGGGCATGATCTGGGCAAATGGACAAGTCCCGGTGACTTCGGGGTGATGCGCGGACGTCTTACCCCTTCCTGGTGGAATTCCGATGTGAACCAGTACGGGCTGCTGAAGGTGCTGCGGGTGAACCGCGGAGGAACCTATATAGACGGGCAGCAGATTTCATCGGTAACCCTGGATGATGTATGCTGGCAGAAGGACCAGTGGACGTTCAGGCTGACGGCAGAAGACTCAACCCGAAGGCGGGGCGGGCTGACGCTGTACGGACGGGGCTTCGGCAATTACGAGCAGGATATCGTGTTCAGGGTTTATTACGAATAAAGTGAAACGGTGGAAGAACCTCCTTACTCAGAATTAATGTTTGCAAAACAGTCTTACGGGTAACTATAACTAAGTGAACAAAAAACTGTTAAGCCTGAGGAGGAATTCACATGACGGATCACATTCAGAACGAAGCGGATATCCGCAATAAAGAAAATAAAGACGGTGACTCGCTGGCAGAACGCAAGAAGATGGAGAACGGCGTGGACATTGAGCCGGAGGCTGACGACTGGATAGCCAAACCTGCGGAATCCGCCCATCCGGACCCGCTCCCCAAAAACTAAAGATATGCAATCAAGACAGGCTGTCCTATAGGGACAGCCTGTCTCTGTGTACACGGCACATGGTGTATTGAGTATTGCTTGGTGCCTGTTGTATACTCAGGTCAAGTACAGCCACTAGTCTTCATCATTCAGCACAGCAGCGCAGATTTCCCGGGACTCAGGCAATCGAACTTGAGGGAGGTAAAGAAATGCGTAGTCGGAACGATAACGGCAGGTACAGGCAAAAGCGTGGAGAGGCCCTGGCAGGCAATTTTGAGAAAAAGTACGGCTCGGACTTTGGCGTGCGCAGTGAAGTTTCGCTGGAGGCCCTGAGAAAGCAGCATGACAGTCCTTTAACAGCACAGCTTGCAAAGGAACAGCAGCAGAAGGAGTGAACCCAATAGTGTTCAGTTTTCAGACAAGGTTAAGGATGACAAGGAGATGTCCCATGAAGCTGTTATTTAACGGCTGCGGGGACATCTTTTTTGTTAGCCCTAATATGAATCTCTCCTGTATAAGATGAAAAGAGCTATGGCATACTACCTCCCGGAACCATCTGTAAAAAACGAAACTTACAGTGAGGGAGGAAATGCCTGTGAATCTTATTCTGCTGTTGTCGCCCGGCAGCGATTCTGCTTTTGCGGCGGCAGGCCAGTATTTCTTTTACTTTGCAGTCTACTCCTTCTTGGGCTGGGTCCTTGAAGGGACATATAATCTCTACAGCCGGGGAAGCTTCCGCAAAGAAGGTTTTCTAAAGGGGCCAGTTAAACCAATGTATGGTTTTGCTCCGCTGCTGCTGCTGTCGTTTCAGAAGCTGGAGCTGCCGCTTCCCTTGTTCCTGCTGCTGGCGCTGATTATTCCGTCGCTGGTCGAATACGTCAGCGGCTGGCTGCTAAAGACCTTTTTCCGCAAGCAATGGTGGGATTATTCAGACATGCCCCGCCAGCTCCACGGTCATATCTGCCTTAAATTCTCACTTTACTGGTGGGTGTTGTCTGCCGGATGCATCTATGCGCTTCACCCGCTGATCCAGCTGCTGTACCATTTAATGGAGCCTGTGTGGTTACCTGCTCTGCCGCTGGTTGCTGTGATGTTCCTGACCGATATGCTCTGGACCTTCCGGATACGCCGGCGCAGCCTGACTGAACTGGAGCATGGTGAAGGCTAATACTAGTCATAAGGACATGTTAAAATTAAGGACCTTTCTTTGACCATACGGCAAAGGGAGGTCCTTATTTGGCATGCCCGCAAGGAACCGGGGTATAGGATGTCTAATATAGATAGAGGGTGCTGTACTTCCTGAACCTTTATTATCATACATTAGTACAAAATAGGGGGGGCGTTATCATGCCGATATCTGATTATTACCGTGAGCTGCGCAGCCGGATTGGTACAAGCCTGCTGATGATGCCGTCTGTAGCTGCAGTCATTCGTAATGATGCGCATGAGATTCTCTTCGTCCGCAAAAGCGGAGAACAGCTGTGGGGTCTGCCGGCCGGTGCGGTTGAGCCGGGGGAGAGTCCGTCCAGGGCTGTGCGCCGTGAGGTGTTCGAGGAGACTGGGCTAATGGTAACACCGTTGAGAGTCAGCGGCGTATTCGGCGGTGCAAAATATGCATATGAGTACAGTAATGGTGACCGTGTCGAGTACTCTGTTACTGTATTTGAGTGTACTATCGTTAAGGGTACTCCAAGAAATATGGATGGAGAGTGTGAGGAGCTCAGATTCTTCAGCGAAGAAGAGCTTCCGCAGATTGCCATTCCGTATCCGCCTGAGCTGTTCCGTAGACCGTCAGGTGAAGCTCAGCCGGCAATATTTGAGTAGATCCTTGTTTTGCAAAGTCAGGAGATAACAGTGTGCAAAAAAATGAAGTGAACCACAGCCGTATCAGAATTATATACTGCTGTGCCGTAATCCTTACTATTGTGTCAGGATTGTGTTCCAGAGCGTATGCGGAGTATCTGCCTGAATTTGCCGCAGCCCATCTGGGAGACGCATTATGGGCGGCGATGGTGTATTTCGGATTCCGCCTGCTGCTCAGCCGGAGTCCAATGGCAGTTGCACTGGGGCTGAGCATGCTGTTCAGCTTTAGCATCGAGTTCAGTCAGCTGTACCAGGCATCATGGATTAACGAAGCAAGGGCTACACTGGCCGGCGGGCTGATTCTCGGCAAAGGGTTCCTCTGGATCGACCTGGTGCGTTATACAGCAGGAATCTGCGGAGCCTGTATACTGGACTGCTTGTGCCTGAACAGAGCTTCACCCGTGATAAATAAGCTTGATGGAGATGAGATTCCCTAATGACCATGACCAACAGCTTAATCGTCGTATGCCTGCTGACTCTGATCATCAATACGGCGGAAACGTTATCCTATTCGGTCCGTTTTGCCGGTGTGAAGCTGAACAAGATTGCGATTGCCTTATCCCTGACCGGCATTATCGTGCTGATCTCAAGAACAGCCAATATGATTCAGGCCCCGCTGACAGCCAAATTTGTGGACTACTCCAACAATGAAGATCCAAGCTTTCCGCTCGGCAATTATCTGCGGATCATTATGCTCGCTTCCACCCTGGGTACACTGATTGCCATTGCGCTGTTCCCGACCTTTGTCGGCCTGTTCAGCAGGGTGATTTCCAAGCTGGAGATAGAGGGCTCCATTCCCAAGCTGCTCAGCAGCGTGACAGTGGAGCAGCTCAAGAACACCCGCAAGTATTTCAAACGGCCCGGCCTGCAGCTGCCCAGCTTCCGGTATCTCGGCATCCCCAAGCGGTTCATTATTATGAACATCTTCGTCACGGGATTCTATACGGTCGGTGTATTGTCTTCACTGTATGCAGGCCATCTGTCTCCCCAGCTGCTTGCCACCGCCTCCAACGCTTCAGGGCTGATCAACGGTCTGGCTACGATTCTGCTGACGATCTTTATTGATCCGCAGCTGGGAATTATCACCCATAAGGCTACAGAGAGCGTGGAGTACCGTGACCAGCTCGGTAAAATCTATGTTCTGCTAATGTTCTCCAGAGTTCTCGGAACATTGCTCGGCCAGCTTGTATTTGAGCCGGCAGCTTATTTCATCAGCTGGATGGTTCAGCTGATCTGACAAAGCCCGTTGGCTTCACCCGCAGAGATATTCATTCCGGAAGCCTGGATTCGGCAAGCCGGATGGCCGCAGTAATCTTCTGCTCAAGTACATAGACCTGCTGCAGATAAGTACGGATTTCCGTCATCCGGTCACAGGAAAGCTTCATTCCGGCTGCAGCAGTAACGGCGTCTCCCGCCTTTACGGCAGCCTTGTATTGTTTGTCCGCATCTGAGCGGAGAGCCTGAGCTTCGCTGATCTGCTTGTTCCCGCCGGTGATTTGCTTTCTGATGCCGGATACAGGCGACAAAGCATCCTTGGCCGGCTTGTTCTTCGCAGCAGCAGCACTTGTAGCTTCGGCAAGTGCCGTATTCTTCGTCTTAATCTCAACCCGCGCTGCCGTCGCTGCAGCCTTCAATTTATTGCGCTTAAGATCGAATGAAGTAGCGCTCTTGAGATTGCCCGCCTTGCGTGCAGCAGCAGCCTGTTTGCCCAGTGAAGCATATTGCTCCAGCAGCGCAGCGTGTTTCTTCCTGGTGGCCTCAGCCTCTGACTTGAGCCGGCTCAGCAGACTCTTGTCGGTTGCCTGAAGCCTTGCATTAACGGCAGCGAGACCGGCTGTGTTCTGCTTGCGCAGCTCCTGATTGCGTTTGCTCTCGGCCTTAACAGAGGCCTGCAGGCCGATGTAGCTGCTGTACAGTTCATTAATCTGGTCAAGCGCCGCATCCCAGTCTGAGGCTGCGGCAGCCCGGGAGGAGTTCCCGGACAAGACCGCCAGAATGACCAGCAGGACAGTAAGGCTGCGGATTCTGCTTGTGATTGAAGGGCTGTTCATTTAGATCATCTCCATTTCTGCATGTTATCAGCGAACGCAAAAAAGCACCCCCAAGAAAGGCATAAATGCCTGTCCTGCGAGGTGCTTCGCCCGCTCAACATGTATATTTTATACACACTATAGCTTGAATTTATTGGGAAGTCAAGAAATGAAAGAACGCCAGTTCGCCATTGTGCGAATATAGAATTTACAATACAGCATTGAAGTGATCAGTCACAGCACAGGAGGCTTATATGAATCAAATACAAGAAGAAGCCCGTGATCAAATCGCGCTGATTACAGGAACCTCGAGCGGTTTCGGACTGCTGACGGCAGTCAGGCTGGCTGGCCTGGGTTATCAGGTGGTTGCATGTATGCGCGATCTGCAGCGCAAGGACGAGCTGCTCCGCCAGGCGGATGCGGCCGGTGTAACGAAGAGAATTCATCTGGTGACGATGGATGTTACGCGATCAGACTCCATTGAAGCGGCCGTATCAACGGTTACCGGGCGCTTCGGAGCCATAGATGTGCTGGTGAATAATGCTGGCTTCGCTGTTGGCGGCTTCACGGAAGAAGTCAGCATGGAGGAGTGGCGGCGCCAGATGGATACGAATTTTTTCGGTCTGGTGGAGGTAACCAAGGCTGTTTTGCCTGTTATGCGGGAACAGCGTGAAGGCTGTATTATCAATGTCAGCAGTGTGAGCGGCCTGTTCGGCTTTCCCGGCTATGCGCCGTATGCCGCATCCAAGTTTGCCGTGGAGGGCTTCAGCGAAAGTCTGCGCCAGGAGCTGCTGCCTTTCGGGATCAAGGTCATTCTGGTCGAACCCGGCTCCTTCCGCACCCCGATCTGGGGCAAAGGGATGGAGAGCATCCGCACCAGTGACACTTCTCCTTACAAGAAGCAGCTGGAGCAGGTGCTGAGCTACTCGCGGAGGACTGCAGAAACTGCGCCGGATCCCGCACAGGTAGCAGAACTGATCGCAAGGCTTGTCCGGAAGCGTTCTCCTAAGCTGCGCTATCCGATCGGCAAGGGCATTCACAGCCTGATTATCGGCAAAATCCTGCTCCCCTGGAAAACGCTCGAACGCTTCATTACCAAATCCCTAGCGGGGGTGAAATAGGCTGTGAACATCCTCCATATAGAGAGAAGGGTATGACTTGAAAAGAAATATTTTATATATTGAAGATAACGAGAAGATTGGCGGCTGGGTAAAGGAAGAATTGGAGCAGCGGGGATATTCAGTCCATTGGCTGCTTTCAGGCGAAGGCGCTGAACAAGAAGTACAGCAGCATGAAATTGTTATTTTGGACATTATGCTGCCCGGTTTGGACGGATTCACTGTGGGCAGACGCCTGAAAAGGGCAGCTCCTGACGTTCCTATCTTGCTGTTAACTGCCCGTACATCAATTGATGATAAGGTAGAGGGCCTGCAATTCGCGGATGACTATTTAACGAAACCGTTCCACACGGATGAACTGGCTGCAAGATTAGAAGTATTAATGCGCCGCAGCGGCGGAACAAGTTCAGGGCGGATTTTATTAGGTGAACATATTGAAGTTGATCCGCAGCTCCAGCTGATTTTTGACAAACGCAATGGTGAAGAGATTATTCTAACTGGGAAGCAGCATCAGATTTTAATGTATTTTTTACGCCATCCTAACCAGGTCTTGCCGAAAGAGCAAATATATGAAGCCGTTTGGGAAGAGGCTTATATCACGGGTGATAAAACATTGATGGTACACATCCGCAGGCTGCGCCAAAAGCTGGAGCGTAATCCGGATTCACCGGAAATTATTGAGACGCTGAAGGGAATCGGCTACCGGGTGAAGCTATGAAACAGGGCAGGCCGTTATTCCGCCGTTATCTGAAGGTCCATTTTATGTTTATCTTTTTTCCTCCCCTGGTGCTTATTATTCTATCTGTCTTTGTCGGGGTTTCTGTCAATGAAGTAACGCTGAATACGCTAAATCAATTTTACGCAGCACTGTTTGTGTTTGGTTTTATTATTGTTGCGTTTATTCTGATATCCTGGCTGTTTTTCCTGAAGCTCCGCAAACGTCTCACCAGCTTACAGGAAGCCATGTCATTCTCAGCTGAGCATAACTCGTTCCCGCAGCCCGTACCTGTTCAAAGTGACCGTATGGACGAAATAGATCAGTTAGGCCGCTCTTTTAACTGGATGATTCAACAGCTGGAGGACAGCCGTGCTAGGGAGCTTGAGGAGGAAAGGCTACGCCACAGGCTCATTGCTAATTTATCGCATGATTTACGGACACCACTTACCATCTTGAGAGGACATATCACAAGGCTGAATAGAGAATCCATAAGTTCAGAAGGGCAGAGCTCAATAACAGAGATGGACCTTACGATCACAAGGGCGGGCGAGCTGATGGATGATTTGTTTTCCTATACCCTGCTTACCTCAGGGAAGCTTCCTTTTGAGCCTGCTTCGACAGATATCGGGCGTCTGGTGAGGGCTGCTGTTGCTGCGTGGTATCCGGTTTTTGAAGAACAGGACCTAGAGATTAATATAGATTTACCTGCAGATAAAACTTTTTATTGGGAAGCGGATCCTAAATGGCTGACACGGATTCTGGATAATTTATTTCAGAATATTGTCCGGCATGCTGCTGAAGGAAAATACATAACCATCATGATTGATATAGAAAAAGAAGTTATTACTGTTGCGGACAAAGGGCCGGGTATGGATAACTCATCCTATGAGCACGGAGCGGGAATCGGTCTATCGGCAGTGAGCTATATGCTGGCAAAAATGAGGCTGAAGGCTGATTTTACATCGGATGAAAACGGCACAAGTGTAACGATTGGCAAAGCTTTACCTAAAAGTAACCCGGAATTAAACGGGCGGATACCCGGGATGTAACCTTGCTTCTTTATAATGGGAACCATAACGGAAAGGAAGTGTTATGGTTGATTACAGTGAATAGCCTGGTCAAACACCGCGGGAAGCAAGAAGTCATATCGGGCATCAGTTTTATAGCCAGGCCGGGCAGAGTAACCGGTTTTTTAGGTCCGAACGGGGCGGGTAAAAGCTCTACACTGCGTATTCTGCTTGGACTTGACCGTGCCACTTCAGGGAGTGCACTAATTAATGGCAAGCCGTTCACAGCATTACATCATCCTCTGGCAACAGTGGGTGCCGTACTGGATGGAGCCGGGGCTCACCGGATGCGGACAGGCCGGGCACATTTACGCTGGATTGCCCGCGCCGCAGGATTGCCCCGCGCACGGGTCGAGGAGGTTCTGGAGATAACGGGACTGACTAATGCAGCCGGTAAAAGAGTAGGGAGTTATTCCCTTGGTATGGGAAAAAGACTTGGAATGGCAGCAGCTCTGCTTGGCGATCCCGGAATATTGGTTTTAGATGAGCCTGTAAACGGGCTCGACCCGGAGGGAATCCGCTGGATCCGGACATTTCTGCGTAAACGTGCGGAGTCTGGCAACACGGTGCTGCTATCCAGCCATTTAATGGGAGAGCTTGCCGAGACGGTCGATGATGTGGTGATTATTAAGCAAGGCCAAATTGTTGCAGACGGGACATTGGCAGAAGTAATAGGGAAACATCCTACGCTGGAGGAAGCTTATTTTGCAATGACCACTGAAATTGCCGGTGAGAATGTATGAGGGCGTTTCATGCAGAGCTGTCTAAATTGTTCTCCCTGCCGGGCATTTGGCTTGCCTGCTGCATCGGGGCATTTGCCCCGGCGGTCATTGCCGCATTGGACAGTATAGCGCAAAAAGAGGATATTATAGCAGGAATCAGCACACGGCTGCCGGAAGCTGGTTACATCGGATTAGCCGTAGGTGTGCAGGGAGTCATTATTCTCGGTGTGCTTGCGGTCAGCAGTGAGTATTTGACCGAGAGCAGTGAATCCGGCGGAGGGCAGCAAATTGCAGCAAGCCTGACGGTTGTTTCCTCCAGAGTTCATTTTTTATTGGCAAAAGCAGGCGCAGTGACATTAATCAGCATACTGCAGTGCATTGTCGCGATTACGGCTGTTGTACCGGCAACGCATCTTATTCTGGGTGAATATGCCCCTGGGTTTGAATGGCCTAAGCTGATCGGTGCAGTATGTTACTGGGCATTCACGGCTCTTTTAGCATTTGGTATAACTGTTTTAACAAAGAATGGTATAGTCCCCCTCGCTGTGCTCATAATCAACTCCTCCTTTGTATCCTTCAGCTTTCTGCTCTCCAAGGTTACAAAGCTGGCGTTATATCTGCCGGACCGGGCGGGCATTGATATGTTTATGTCTTTAAGCGAAAGCATTCTCAGCCCGTTCACAGGCGGTTTGGTCATGTTTGCCTGGGTAGCCGTTCTTTTCACTTCAGCAATGGTTGTAATCTGTAAGCGGGATGTTGCATCATGAAGGTCTCATTCAGTAGAAGGCTTCCACAGATCCTTGGTGCTGAGCTGGAAAAGCTGGCTACCTTACCCTTGATCCGCTTCCTGCTCATTGCTGCCTTCATGCTTAATTTAGCTTTGGCTGCGGCCTTTACTTCTGCCGGTCTGCAGAGGACTGGAGGAACGCAAGCTATATTGAATACAGGCCTTGCTTCTATGGGATATCTTCAGGCAGGGTTCATCATTCTTGGTGTCTTGGCTGCTTGTTCAGAGTACACTGGCGGACAGATCCGAACTACCTTGTTGGTGATGCCCTGGCGCGGGCTTCAATTATCCGCCAAGCTTTTGGCACTGGCCATTATAACCCTTCCGGCGGCTTATATCATTGCGGCATCAGGAATTCTATATTGTTGTATTATGATGAAAGACACGGCAGCAGGGATTGAAATAAACACAGCGATAAGGTCATTAACAGGTGCAGCAGGCTATCTGACACTAACCACACTCCTCAGTGCGGCTATAAGCAGTTTATTAAGACGAAGTACTCCTGCAATGGCAATACTGCTGGGTTATTATTTCATAATCAGTCCATTAACAACGGGCCTTCTGCCTGATTTCAGTCATTATTTCCCTGATAGAGCAGGTTATTATATGTATACGCCGCCTGCTTTTACCGAAGCTGATTTCCTTACACCTGTGCAAGGCACAGGCATAACCATGTCATGGACACTGATGTTTATAGCAGCAGCTATCGTATTTTACCGTAGACGGGATGCCTGAGCTCAGGCTGTCTATATGCTGGCCGGCTTGTATACTGAGGATCTGTTGATCACTCTCATTGCCAAACTATAAAAGTTTGAATACAATGAAGGTTCACGGATTTTGTTAAGAATTGAGGTGTACGATGCCGGATACAGTAGGGCTGCATATCTGTTTTGACGAGTCGGGGCGTGAGATAGAAGTGCTTGATGTGACTCCAGTAGCGCATGATAAATACAGAATTGAAGAGACGCCGATTTTTAACCCGGGCATTGCGCTCGGAGATATTATCCGGGTCAAGGAGAAGCAGGGGATTTCATATTATGTGGAGACCGTGCAAAAGTCAGCCTATAAGCGGTATGCCTGGCTGCTCAGCAAGGAAGCGGCGGGTTCAAGAGAGATTTCTGCGCTTAAGCAGACGGTCAAGGAAAATGGCGGGCGTTATGAACAAATTTTTGGAGGCTTTCTCGTCATACATATCCGGAAGGACACTGCAGTTGATGTCGAGGCTGAAATGTCACGGATATTAGCCAGGTTTGAACTGTAATTCCAACATTATATCTAAATCGGACAAGCGGAGGGCCAGTATGAAAAAATTTCTGAAGCAGTGGCTGCCCAGTATCGCGCTGGGCGTAATCCTGTCCTTATTTATCCGGTCGTACGTTGCTGAAGCGATGAGAGTCCCGACGGATTCAATGGTCCCGACAATTGAGGTGAATGACAGGCTGTTTGTGGAAAAGCTGCTCTGGCTTACCGCGCTGGAGCATGGGGATATCGTCGTGTTCTATCCGCCGGTACCGGGCGAGGAAGACAAACGTTATGTGAAACGGCTGATCGGACTGCCGGGAGATACGATTGAAATCAAAGAGGGAGCGCTATACCGTAACGGCAGTAAGGTAGATGAGCCTTATCTGAAAGAAAGCATGACGTATACCTTTGGGCCGGTTACCGTGCCGGATGAGCATTATTTCTTCCTTGGCGACAACCGGAACGTCAGCTATGATGCCCATTTGTGGCCGACTCCCTTTGTCGCCAAGGATCAGCTGGTCGGCAAGGTGCTTGCCGATGTGAACGATATCTTTTAGAAACGCTGCTGCCCCCCGGTCTGCCCGGGATCAGACATGCACAGGATAATCCACTACAACAACACTCTCAATTATCCCTTCAAGCATGGCTACAAATTGCTGGTGGGCCGGATGCGGCCCGTATGCACGCAGGGCTTCCTGATCTGTAAAGGTCACGCGGAGCCCAAGCGTATAGCCATGGATATTCTCCGTCTCCTCGGTTACATTCACGCCTGCCGTTAATGCGGTAATTCCCGGAATCTGATCCTTCAGACCCAGAAGCGCCTGTACCAGCTGCTGCTCCTGTCCGGGGTTAAAGCTGCTGTTAAACTTAAATACAACCAAATGCTCGAACATAATGAACCTCCTCAACTGAAAGAACTGGAATTGATTATACTATTGATTACTGCAATAAAGATAGAAATGTGAAAAGACTTCACTTAACAACACTATAACGACTCCGAAATAAAGCGCGGCTAAAGTAGGGTTACATTAGAACTAGGCCGGACCAATGAATGTGACTTTAACCATATTGTTACCAGGAGGGCATTTGGCTATGATCAAAGAAGATAAGGTTTAATTATTTGTAATTTAAAGGAGTGCTGCAACTTGAAGGTTCATGTCACAGATCTTAAACCAGGTGACCGCCTCATGACTGACACTTTCAATCGTGTAGGCTTGCATATACTGCCGGGCGGGACTGTCGTCACGCGTGAAGAAATTTCCCTGCTGATCAGACACAGGGTCGAGTACGTGTCGATTCAGGTCCGCGAACTGTACGGAATTGCTGAGGAGCCTGGTCATGGGCTGTATAATGAATTCGACCAGGTCATTATGAACTATGAGGCGACTTTTCTGGAGGCATTATCCCAAGGGTGCTTCACCCCGGCTCTGGTGGATACTACGCTGCAGCCGCTGCTGGAGACTCTGGATAAGCAAAAGGATGTAGTCTCTCTGCTGCTTCTGCTTGACCGCGAAGATATTGATACATACCAGCACTCGCTTCAGGTGGGCCTGCTGTCTTACTATATTGCCAAATGGCTGGGGTACTCCAAAGAGGAGAGTTACCGGATCAGCCGTGCCGGCTATCTGCATGATATCGGCAAGAGCCAGATATCCTTGTCCATCCTGAACAATCCCGGCCTGCTGTCGGCTGAGGAAATAGAAGAACTGAAACGCCATACCGCCTACGGCTACGATATCATCCGCAGTTCGATGCAGGATGAAGCCACAGCGCTGGTTGCGCTGCAGCATCATGACTATGAGAGCAACCCCGCTCATTCTGCAGGTAACCTCAAGAACGAGCTGCATCCGTATACGGAGATTGTTACAGTCGCCGATATTTATATGAAGCTGACCACCTCCAGACTCAGCCGGCCCAAGCAGGGACTGGTAAGTGTGTTGCGCCAGGTGCATGAATGGGGCTTCGGCAGACTGAACGGCAATGTGGTCCAGGCGTTAACCGGCCATCTCCTGCCGGGCTTTGTAGGAAAGACTGTACAGCTTAGTAACGGGGAGACCGGCACTATTGTAATGAACAATGCCCTGGATATTTTTAAGCCGCTGATTAAAGTGAATGAGAGTTACAGGGACTTGTCCCGGGAACGCACTCTGACTGTTGATGAGGTTCTGGTATAAGTCCGGTTAACCTTGCAGCTATACTCAAATAAAGTCACCCTTCAGGCCCAGTACGGGACTTGGGCGGCTTTTTTTACATTTTGGGCAAATTTGAATTCCTCCGGCTTACTGGCTATGATTAATAGAGAAACTGCCAATCCTATTGGCAGCAGAAAGAGGAGAAATGAAGATGAACGCAGGCAACCAGATTGAGAATTTTAAGCAGATCAAGTATGAGCTGACCCGGTTTATGATGATTTACAAGTTCGCCCTGGAGGAAATTGAGACCAAGATAGAAATCCTGAAGCAGGAATTCCAGATGCTCCATGACTATAGCCCGATTGAACATACCAAGTCCCGTATCAAATCCCCGGAGAGCATTATGAACAAAATGCTGCGCAAAAACAAACCGTTCTCCCTGGATGCAGTTAGATCAAGCATCAAGGATATTGCGGGACTCCGGATCACATGTTCATTCATTTCGGATATTTACCAGGTCAGCGAAATGCTGCAGAAGCAGGATGACCTGAAAGTGCTGCAGGTAAAGGATTATATTAAGAACCCGAAGCCGAACGGTTACCAGAGTCTTCACCTGCTGGTGGAAGTGCCGGTGTTCCTGTCAGACTGTACAGAGCTGGTATGTGTAGAGGTTCAGATCCGTACGATAGCCATGGACTTCTGGGCCAGCCTCGAGCATAAAATTTTCTACAAATATAGCCAGTCTGTTCCTGAACACTTGACCCGTGAGCTGAAGAATGCGGCCATAAAAGCAAACGAGCTGGATCTGCAGATGGAACGCCTGCACCGGGAGATTCAGGAAATCAAAGATGCCCAGGCGGATGATGATTCCATTGAGTTCCAGCGGATCATGATTAATAACCAGCAGTTCAATCTGCCTGCCGGCTTTATGAAACTGCTGGGCGAATAATCACAGCGGCAGTGAGCCTCATCGTATAGCATGTTTTGTATATGCAGCAAATGCTATCAAAACGAAGTGAATGCTTCCGGAGCAGTTTTGCGGTGAAATTCCAGTGTAGCAAATGCTATCAAAACGAAGTGAATGCTTCCGGAGCAGTTTTGCGGTGAAATTCCAGTGTAGCAAATGCTATCAAAACGAAGTGAATGCTTCCGGAGCAGTTTTGCGGTGAAATTCCAGTGTAGCAAATGCTATCAAAACTTTGAGGAGGATGTATGATAACAGAGGCCTATATTACGGATCTGGATGGAACATTGCTCAACTCGGAACAGAAGCTTACAGACTATACAGTGCAGGTAATTACAGAAGCGCTTGATCAGGGCGCTATAATCAGTTATGCAACGGCCAGAGGGTATGTCAGCGCAGCCCGTGCAGTTTCGCAGATACCCTGGAAATATCCGCTGATCCTGTATAACGGGGCACTGATCTATGACGGAATCAACGGCAAGGTGATCGACGGATATTGGCTGGACCCCGTTATCTCCGGTGAAATTATCGCTCTCGGACGGGAGCTGGGCGGCATTTCGCCGTTTTATTTCTCGCTGGATGAAGCGGACTGTGAACGTGTGCTGCATGAACCGCTGACTAGAAGCGGTGAGGTACAGTTCTTTAACAGCCGGCCCGGGGACAAGCGGTTCCGGGAAGTGAACAAGCTGGAATATCCGGACGGCTTCAGGACGCTAATTATCAGCTATATCGGTTTGCTTGAGGAACTTCAGCCGATCCGCCAGGCGGTGCAGGAGCGGTTCGGGAATCAGCTGCAGGTCCATTTCATGAAGGACATATACATAGAGGATCATTACTTTCTTGAATTCAGCCATCCAATGGGCAACAAGAGTGAGGGGCTGAAGTTGTGGGCACGGCATGTGGGCGTTGAGACAGGCAATATCACTGTATTCGGTGATCATCTTAATGATTTTGGGCTGTTCTCGGCAGCCGGCCGGGGAATAGCCGTGCAGAATGCCCAGCCGGAGCTCAAGGCGCTCGCACATGATGTCATTGCCTCCAATAATGAAGAGGGTGTAGCAGCATATCTGGAACAGACACTGAAATTAAAAAGGAGCGTGTATCAGGTGAGTGAACACATTATCCGCGCAATTACAGTGAATCAGATTGGATATCCGGCAAAAGGGAGCAAGATTGCCCTGTTTACGGGCGGGGAGCATCAGTTCCGGGTGCTGGATGCCATAACACGTACGGCCGTGTACAGCGGAGTGACATCTGCAGCAGCTTGGGACAATACCAGCGGTGCCAGTGTGCACACAGGAGATTTTTCTGCGGTTACGGATTCCGGCAGCTATCTCATTGAAGCAGAGGACGGGACCGTTTCTGCTGAGTTTATTATTGGAGAGCTTCCTTATGAAGAGCTGCAGCAAGGATTATTGAAAGCCTTTTATTTCTACCGCTGCGGTGTGGAGCTGGGCGGAGAGTATGCCGGACCTTGGGGGCACGCAGCCTGCCATCTGGCTGAGGGTTCTGTAATCGGCCGGACCGGCCTGAAGCTGGACAGCAGCGGAGGCTGGCATGATGCAGGGGATTACGGCAAGTATTCCGGTCCGGGGGCCAAGGCTGTTGCCGACCTGCTGCTTGCCTTTGAATGGTATCCTGCTGCATTTACGGGTAGCTTCACATTGCCGGAAACCGACGGCAAAACGCCAGATGTACTGCTGGAATGCAAGGTCGAGCTGGAATGGCTGTTCAAAATGCAGGAGGCCGGCGGCGGCGTATATCACAAGCTGACTACCGCAAGCTTTCCCGGGCTTGACGTGATGCCGGAGGATGATACGGACGAGCTGTTTTTCTCGCCGGTATCGGCGGCGGCCACCGGAGATTTTGCCGGTGTGATGGCAATGGCTGCAAGAATCTATAAGCCTTGGGATGAGGGCTTTGCGGGACGCTGCCTGTCGGCGGCAGAGGCAGCCTGGCAATGGCTGGAGCAGCATCCGGAGGAACCGGGCTTCACCAATCCCCCGGGAATATCCACCGGTGAATACGGGGATGAAGAGGATCATGATGAACGCTTCTGGGCTGCGGCTGAGCTCTACCGGACAACGGGCCAAGAGATGTACCACGAAGCTGTTCAGGCGCTGGCCCGGCTGCCCTTTCCGAAATTCGCCCTGGGCTGGGCGGATATGGGCGGCTACGGTGCATTTGCTTATCTGCTTACCGGCAAAGAGCGGACAGATAACGTATTATTCCGGACACTTGAGGAAGGTCTCCTGGCTGAGGCAGACCGGCTGGCCGCAGTCAGTGAACAAGACGGATACCGCATCTCCTTGCGGGAAGAGGATTACATTTGGGGAAGCAATATGCTGGTGATGAATAATGCGATGCTGCTGCTGGCAGCAGAGCGCTTCAGCGGTGAGGCATCCTATGGAAAATGTGCACTGGATCATCTGCATTATCTGCTTGGCCGGAATGTACTGGACATCAGCTACGTGACCGGATACGGTGACCATCCGGTCCGCCATCCGCATCACCGCCCGTCAGTGGGAGACGGGGTGGAGGAGCCGGTTCCGGGGCTTGTGTCCGGCGGTCCGGACCGCGGTCTGCATGATGAATATGTCAGAGAGCATCTCCAGGGCAAGCCTGCCGCGCAGTGCTTTGCCGATCATGACCTCAGCTACTCAACGAATGAGGTTACAATCTATTGGAACTCTCCGGCTGTATTTGTTGCAGCGAGGTTTAATAGCGGGTCTTGGCAGGGATGAGCCGCTATAGCGTGGTCAGCCTGGATATGTTTCAGACGCTGGTCAATATCGAGGGCCGGAGAGAGCATGTGTGGAGGCCTATTCTGAATCACGATTACAGTGAAGAACGGGCTTTGGAGCTTGGCAGCCTGCTGCTGCGAAGCTATTATGAAACGGCGGCAGAGGTTAGGGAGAAGGGCAGCTTTTGGACCAGTAAAGAGATATACTCCCGCGGCTTCCGGCAGGTTTTCGGGCAGCATGGGGTGGATTTCGATGACATGCAGGCTGTAGATATCCTGTTTGCACAGCATCGGCTGTCTGCTTTGTATGAGGATACGGAACCGTTTATGGAAAAGGTATGCCAGGAATATCAGGTGTGCATTGTCAGTGATACAGATACCTTGATGCTTCCGGAATTCTACCTGAACTATCCTGTCACCCTATTTACTTCTGAAAAGTACAAATCCTACAAAAACGACAGCCGCAATCTTATGTTCCAAGAGGTTATTACCCATTACGGGGCCGCACCGGAGCAGATTATTCATATCGGAGATACACCGTCAGATGTTTTGGGGGCAGCCAGGGCAGGGATTACTTCATGCTGGATTAACCGGACCGGAGCGTGCTGGGAGCATACGGTGAAGCCGGATTATACAGTGGCTTCGCTGGATGAATGCTATTCTCTCTTATAGCTTGCATTAGCCCCATTTTAGAGAGGAGTACTATATGAGTGAATATACACCGGATGAGCTTGAACTTCTGAGTTATCCAGTAGGAAGATTTGAGGCGAGGATCTATCTGAATGCGGAGGAACGAAATCAGGACATTCAGAAGACCAGCCGGCTGGCGGCAGAATTAAAGGATGCAGTGCGTCCGCTTACTCCTGAACAGTTGAATACTCCCTATCGTGAAGGGGGCTGGACCGTAAGGCAAGTCGTTCATCACCTGGCTGACACCGGGATGTACGCCTATCTCCGCTTCAAAAAAGGGCTGACGGAGGAACTGCCTCAAATTCCGTCTTACCGGCAGGATCTGTGGGCTGAGCAAAGTGATTATACAGGTGAACCTGTGGAATCCTCGCTGCAGCTGATCGACAGTCTTAACCGCCGGTTCGTGACCCTGCTGAATTCTTTGCAGGAGGCTGATTTCGAACGGAGCTTTGTGAGTGCCGGTCTGGGAACGCTGACCCTTGATGCTGCACTGCAAAGATATATCTGGCACAGCAATCACCATACTGCCCAGATTATCTCGCTTATCCAGCGCAGCGGATGGTGAATCATACCAAAGAGCAGGCTGCCAGCAGCTTCCCCTGGCACCTGCTCTTTGATTTGTCTGCCGTCTCAACAATGTGCAGTGGGCAATAGAACTGGAAAAGAAATCTGGAGCTAGATTCTCCATTCCAATCGTATATAATTAAAGCAAATAAGCCCGGCCGAATAGGGGGTTGAGAGCAATGCCCGGACCAGCAAGAGCAGAACCCAGACCCAGAAAGAAACTTAGCCTCACGTTGCTGCTCATGGCACTGGTGACTTTGGTGTTCCTGTTAACCACAACCATTCTGCTGATTGGTTCCTACCAGTCTAAAAAGAAATCTCTTATAGAGACAACGCTTAATCTGAATTACACTAATGCGGAAAGAATGAGCAAGACGGTGGACTCGCTGTTCCTTTCGATGCGCAGCAGCCTGCTCTTCAGTGCGGATCAGATTGCCAATCTGGGAGCCGTACCGCCGGCCAGTATAGATGCTTATCTTGAGCTTACGCGCAACAGCAGCAATTACTTTAACTCGATTGTGCTGATGGATTCGGGCGGCAATGTTTTGAATAATTCACCTTCAAATCTGGGTATGGCAGGCAGGCATCTTTCTTCTCCCGAGATAAAAGAAATGCTCAGATTAAAAAATTCTTATCTTTCGGCGCCTTTTATTGCCCCGTCGACCGGCAGAATGCTG
This sequence comes from Paenibacillus sp. fava2, assembly GCF_058313675.1. Taxonomy (NCBI): domain Bacteria; kingdom Bacillati; phylum Bacillota; class Bacilli; order Caryophanales; family Paenibacillaceae; genus Paenibacillus; species Paenibacillus sp. fava2. Next base: position 3,036,010 of record NZ_CM177755.1, read on the forward strand.
TTCTTGATGAGTGAGCCGTTATATAACAAAGACAGATATTATCAGGGGCAGCTTGTCGGCACGGTCTATCTCCAGGATTACAATATTCTGAATATGATTTTCGGTAATAATGAGATAGATGAGACAGGGTCTTATTACTACATTGTCAGCAGGGAAGGGCGTTTACTTTATCACCCGGATATCAGCAGACTGAATGATGATGTGACCAGTAACAGGGTTGTCGAGCAGTTAATGCAGGGTCAGAGCGGAAGCATGCAGGCGGTAAATACACAAGGGGTATCCATGCTTGCCGGTTATTCGTCCGTTCCCTCCAATGGCTGGGGCGTTGTCGTTGTATCACCTGCAGATGTTATCCAGCAGCAGCTGCGGGTGCATTTGAACAAAATACTGGCGTACACCCTTATTCCGTTCGTGGTTTTGCTGTTCTGTGTATTTGTCCTTGCACACCAGCTGGCCAAACCGTTTGTGGTTCTTGCTGACCTGGTCAATAGAATCGGCAAAGAAAAGGTCGAGCTGCCCGAGCTGAAGCCCCATTGGAACCGTGAGGTTGATCTGCTAACCACAGCGGTGGTGCTGGCCTGGAAGGACATCCAGAAGCAGACAGACCAGCTGACCCAGGAAGCGAGGACCGATCTGCTGACCGGCCTGACGAACCGCAGGGCGCTGGATAACAGCATCAGCCAGTGGATTACCGCAAGGGTGCCGTTTTCGGTCATTGTGCTTGATGTGGATAAGTTCAAATTTGTGAATGATACGTACGGCCATCTGGCCGGAGATGAGGTGCTGCGGCGGGTTGCAGATATTCTCGTGTCCAATATCCGGCCCGGCGATATCTGTGCCCGTTACGGCGGTGAGGAGTTTGTACTGCTGCTGCCCCGGACCAAGGCGGAGAATGCTTACATTGTGGCTGAACGGATCCGTAAGACACTGGAGGTGACGGAGGTTCCCCTGCCGATGACGGTTACCTCCTCTCTGGGCATTGCCCATTACCCTACTCATGGAAGAACCCGGGAGGAGCTGCTGGGAAAGGCGGATGAGGCATTGTATACGGCTAAGCATACCGGAAGGAACCGGACGGTTATATATAGTGAGTAAGGCAAAGGAGCATCTTTTCCCGGGGAAAGATGCTTTTTTTGTTGTGTGGTGAGGCAAAGAAATCGTCACCTGGGCGTAGGCAGATACATATTCTACCCCAGAACGATAAAATTTGGGCTTCAAAGAAAGGAAGACGTTTCATGACTTCATACATGGATTATACATCCCCGGCGACACAATTCTCGGCAGATCTGAACTGCAATACGCTGTTTAAAAAGGATGACTGCAATTATATCAATGTTCTCGGGATCAAGCAGCTGAACACGCTGGAAAATACATCACTGCTTGATATTTTTCTCAGCAAATCCAATGTGGTTGAGCCGCATTACCATCAGAATGCTGCTGAGCTGGTATATTGTATTTCCGGTTCAGCAGTGGTTTCGCTGATCAACCCGTTCACTAACGAGCTGCTGCACTTCCCGATTACCCCAGGCCAGGTAGCTAATGTACCGCAGGGCTGGTGGCATTATGAGATCGCAACAGCGGATTGTACACATCTGCTGGCGATTTTTGACGCGCCTACTCCCGAGGTTATTCTGGGATCGGATATTTTAAGTAAAACACCGGCCAATGTACTGGCTCATACTTACTGTTTGAATGAGGCAATGGTGAAGGAAACGCTGGCTCCGGTGAAGCCAAAAACCTTCATCGGCCCGCCTGCGGACTGTTGTGAACCTGTAAAGGCAGCTGCCGAAAACATGCAGGCTGCCAATATGGCTCCAAATATGGCTCCAATCATGGCTCCAAATATGGCTCCAAATGTGGCTCCAGTTATGGCAGCATCCAACATGCCATATTATATGCCCCAGCCGGCTTCGCAGGGTTTCGGGTATCAGCCGATGAGTGTGCATGCCTACTATGGCCAGCCTTATGTACAGCAGCCTTACCGCCAGCTGCCGTACACGCAAGGTAACCCGGCTTACCCGAATGCGGCAACAGACAACGAATTATAGGCGACACCTGTAAAAAAGTCCCCCGGGTTAAAAGACCCGGGGGACTGCTTCTAGGACAGGCGGACAAGCACCCGGCCTCTTGTATTGGATTTAAGGATATCTTCCAGAGCAGCGGGAAGTTCGGTTAATATGATCTCCCTGTCCACAAGCACATCCAGATTGTCCGGCTTGAGATCATTTGCCATCCGTGCCCAGATGAGCTGACGCTTGCCGGCAGGGCAGGAGACAGAATCAATGCCCAGCAGGCTTACCCCGCGCAGGATAAAGGGCATTACCGTTGTCGGTACCGCGGTTCCTGCGGTTAATCCGCTGGCCGCAACCGCTCCGCCGTAGGTGATCTTGCTCAGCACGGCTGCAAGCGGACTTCCGCCGACGGAGTCCACCGCAGCCTGCCAGAGCTGTTTGTCCAGCGGCTTCACGGCCTCGCCGCCAACCTCTTCACGGGAGATAACCTCGGCTGCGCCTAACTGCTGCAGATAGCCGGCTTCGTCCGTTCTGCCGGTGCTGGCTGTTACCTTGTAACCCAGCTTGGCCAGCATGGCAACGGCAGTGCCGCCAACGCCGCCGGTTGCACCGGTTACCAGCACCTTGCCATTATCCGGGGCCGCTCCGTGATCCTCAAGCGCCTGAATGGACAGTGCAGCAGTGAAGCCGGCTGTTCCGTATATCATCGCTTCCCGCAGGCTGAGCCCTTCAGGCAACGGAATCACCCATTCGGCCGGAATCCGCGCATATTCGCTGAATCCGCCATAGTGAGATACGCCGATGCTATAGCTGGTGGCAATGACCGGCTGGCCCGGCTGAAAACGGCTGTCCTCCGAGGAGACGACTGTTCCGGACAGGTCGATGCCGGGAATAAACGGATATTGGCGTACGATGTTGCCGTTCGGGATGCTGGCTAGCCCGTCTTTGTAATTTACACTGGAGTAAGCAACCTTGATCAAGACTTCACCGGCAGGCAGCTCCTCCCGGGTAATCTGCTTGACCCCCACTGAGAAGGTGTCGTTCTTATCTACAACCAAAGCTTGAAATATTTCAGACATTCTAAATCCGCTCCTATCCGTTAACTGTATGCAGGTCAGTTATATAATATTTATTCTGACCGGTCAACTTTTTTATGACTATGATATACTACACATTAAACAAACTAAGCGGGCAGTTACACTGCATGGCGGAGGTCGTATGGTAAAGTACAAGAAATCCGAAGAAAAACGCAAACAGATTCTTTCAGCCGCATTCCGCGCTCTGTCAGAGCATGGTTATGATGCGGTTACCCTGCAGACGATTGCGGATTACGCAGAGGTTAGCAAAGGGGTAGTCCACTATTATTTTACGAGCAAGGAAGCCGTGCTGGTGGAGCTGCTGGAGTGGCTGACCGGCAAAATATCCGCAAGGGAGCGGGCGGCGGTAGCGGAGCAGCATACGGCGGAAGGTAAGCTTCGCGCCTATATAGATTCTGCATTTGCCGGTCCTGTGCAGAACCGGTCGTTCTACCGGGTCTATCTCGATTTCCTGTCAAGGGCGAGCCGCAGTCCGGTCTACCGGGAGATTAACCAGCGGTTCTATGACAGCTGTGCGGGGATCAGTACGGAGGTGCTGCTGCTGGGGCAGCAAGAGGGGATATTCAATAAAGAACTGACGCCGGACAGGGCAGCCCCGGTCATCCGGGCGATTATTGACGGCTGCCTGATCCAGTGGCTGATGGCTGATCAGGATGAGCTGCATACCTTTTTTAAGGAATCCTGCCGCACAGCAATTATGAAGCTGCTGAGCGTATAACTAATGGTTACATTTTTGCAGAATTTGCTCACCTGTAGTATGTTAAATTATGGATAGATATTGTCATTGGGTGACAGATTAGAGTACTGGCTGCAGCTAGATCCTCAGGTGAGAGGTACTCAGGAGGTGCAAATGAAACACAGAATTCATATCATGGGGGCCTCAGGAGCCGGAACCAGCACACTCGGGCAGGCGCTTGCCGGCCGGCTTCCGCATGCTCATCTGGATAGTGACGATTACTTCTGGGAGCAGAAATTCTCGAAGCAGCGAGAACTGACAGAGCGCCTTCGCCGAATCAGGCATGATCTGGAGCAGCGGGTGCCCTGGATTTTATCCGGTGCGGTGTGCGGCTGGGGGGATAGCCTGCGGTCCTATTTTGACCTGGTAATCTTTCTATGGATTCCCCCGTCAATCAGGCTTGAACGGCTAAAAGCGAGAGAATATGTTCGTTACGGGGCGGAGAGTCTGCCTGGCGGGAGCAGGTACGAGGACGTGCAGGCCTTTCTGGATTGGGCGAGCCTGTACGATACCGCTGGCCCGGAGGTGCGGAGCCTTAGTCTGCATGAGGCATGGATGCGGGAGCTGGACTGTCCTGTTTTACGGCTGGAGGGGGACTTGTCGGTAGAGGAGCGTGTAGAAGCTGTTCTGAACTACTTATCCTGTGGAAAAGAGGGCTGAGCCTATGAGAGGGAATGCGGCGGTACGAATCCTTTTACTAAACGGGTTTATAGCGGTACTTACGCTCCTTAATGCCTGCAGCAGCGGTACACTTCATCATACGTACACTTTTTCTGGTGAGGGCGAGCATTGGTCGGCAATCTACAGTGAGACGGTAACAGAGAAGCCGATTATTTCAGAAGGGAAAGCAACGTATTATCAGCCTTCTGGAGACTACAACTTCCAACTGGCCTATAAAGGAGAAGGCAAAGATCTTAAGGGGATTAAGCAGTTTACGTATGGTTTCGAGGCGCTCGGCCATGGCTCAAGCCAATCGATGGTAGGACCTGTAAAAGTAGAGTCATTGCACATGTACGGCTCAAGCGGCGGCTCGCTGAATCGCGGACAGGCGCCTATCAAGGTGAATGTTGAGTGGGACGGGCATCAGGAGCAGTTTGAGCTGCAGCTGGACGGGGAGGAGGCGGAGTGAGAATCGGGCTGGTCAGGCATTTCAAGGTGGAGCATCCGCCGCTGCGGGGCTGGGTAACCGGGGAGCAGTTCACCCACTGGGTTAAGAAATATGATGAGGCTGCCGTCCAGCCTGCAAACGTTTCACGCCAGGGGCATAGCTGGGACTGCTGCATTTGCAGCGATCTGCCCAGGGCAGTGCATACTGCCAGCCGCATCTATTCTGGTGCTGTTACATATAATCCGCAGCTAAGAGAGATTGGTGTAGCAGCTGCTTGGGGAAGCCTACGGGGCTTCAGGCTGCCGGCCGTCTGCTGGATGGTGCTTGGCCGTTTATTGTGGTTAGTCGGTCATGCCTCACAGCCGGAGAGCAGGCAGGAAACTAGGCTGCGTATTAAAGCAGTCCTGGATGAAATTGAGACCGGACCCCCGAATACTATCGTATTGCTTGTAACGCATGGCGCGCTTATGAAACTGCTCGAACGGGAGCTCCGGCGCAGAGCCTATTACGGCCAACGGATGAACCACCCGCGAAATGGAAAGCTCTATATATATGAGAAATAAACATTTACGGTCATAAGGAGAGTTGTACATACCATGGTAACGATCAAAGAAATTGAGGCGGATTCACTCGCGGAATTGAATGAGCTGTACCGGGAGCTGACCGGCGCACCGGCAGAGCCGGGCAAATTTGCGGATACTTTTGCAGTAATTAAGGCGGACAGCAGGTATATCCTGTTAGGCGCTTATGTGGACGGGGAATTGCTCGGCTCGCTGATGGGTATCCTCTGCCAGGATCTGATCGGGGACTGCCGGCCGTTCATGGTTATCGAAAATGTCGTCGTCTCCGCCCGTGCCCGCCGCCAGGGCCTCGCCAGACAGCTGATGACGGATATCGAAAAGATCGCCCACGAGCGCGATTGCTATTACATCATTCTCGTCTCCGGAGAGAAACGCAAGGAAGCCCATGTCTTCTATGAGAAGATGGGCTACCGGGAGGAGAAAGTGGAAGGGTACCGCAAGCATCTGAGCTCTCATTAACCAGAGAAACAGTGAAGCTGATCACCCTAACGGGGAGTCAGCTTCCTGTGCTTTTGTAATGCCTAACGCCGATACGCCAGACCAGCAGAGAGACCCCGAGGAAGGCAGCCCCGGCGGGAAGCGAAAGATAGCCCAGCCACGCGGGATAATCCCAGCCGCATACGGTAGCAGCCGGATAGAAGCTGATGAACAGCATCGGCAGCATAAAGCTGAAGACATTTTTCAGTACTCTCGGCATATACGGCTCCGGACAGCGGGTAACCTGGTAACTTGCATTAGTCAGCAGGTAAATCCAGTCGAGCCCTTTGATCGTGAAAAAAGCAAGCCCCGAGGTCAGCACGAACACCCCGCAATACATGATGCAGCCGCCCGCGAGCGCCATTATGAGAATTCCCGTTTTACCGGGAGTCAGCTGCACTCCAAGTTCACTCAAGGCCCAGCCTGCGGCGCAGATTCCTGTGATTGGACGGACAAGCCGGTGCAGATGGAACCGGGAAGCGGCAACTTGAACGAACAGGGAGCGCGGCCGCAGCAGCAGCCGGTCAAAATCACCGGAACGCAGCAAATGCCAAGGGAAATAATCAAAGCCCCGGCAAAAGCTCTCCGCAAGACCAAACGAGGCCACTGCCAGCGAGTATACCAGAATGATGTGGGCGACGCTCCATTCCCCGATATTGCCGAAGCGTGAGAACAGCAGGACGGTAGCAACCGGGTCGGAGACAACGACAACCAGCACCTGGATCAGCATCAGCCACCAGCCTTTATACTCCATTCCGGACAGCAGATGCATCCGTAAATATTTGAAATAGATTTTACTCTCGGCAATCATGCTGCGTGCTCACCCTCCCTGGACGATAATATTTTTCAGCTTACGGTTCATGATCAGCCGGCCGGCTGCGATAAAGAGAGAGCTCCAGATACACTGCAGTCCAATTGCAGGCAGAGCTGCTGCCGGCGGCATGGTGCCGATGTAGAGCTGGGCCGGAATGTCGGCGAAGCCGCCGAACGGCTGAAGGTATAGAAAAGTCTGCATGAAGTCTGGCCATAGCCGAAGCGGCAGGTAGGTGCCGGACAGAATTCCGCTCAGCAGCAGAAGCATATGGCTCGGGCCGTCTCCCCAGGTAACATTCAGCCGGACCGTTGTCACAAGCATGGCGAATGACGAGCAGAGGACAAAGGCCATAATGACCGAGAGCAGAAAGCAGAGCAGCCCCGCAAAAGACGCAGGAGCACCCAGCGCATAAGCGGCGGGCATAAGCAGGCCAACCAGGACGGTAGCGGCACTGCGGATCCAGGAGGTGCCGAGCTTGCCGGCCGAGCTTTTGACGAACCAGTGGGTGTACAGATTCATCGGCCGGCACAGCTCGATCCCGACATCGCCGTTGTTGATTTTGCCCATGATTTCTCCGTCAATGCTCATCGTTTGCAGAACAAACAGTCCTTGCGCGATCCACACATAAGAAATCGCCTGCGGCAGGCTCATGCCGTTGTTGTTCCACGAACCATGCTCGCTATATGTATAAAAAACAGTAAACAGCACACATTCCAGCAGCGCCCAGAACACGCCGACCACCGTTCCCGAAATGGCGGAGACCCGGTACTGCAGGCCTTCAGCCATCCGGATGCGGAAGAGGGAGAGTGAGGCCCGGCAGGTATTTTTGAAATCCATTGCGATTGCACACCTCCAGAAAAAAATAAAGTGCAGGTACCCTATTGAGGCTGCCCGCCAGGTCAGGTCAGTGCCAGATCGTTGTACATGGCGGCGATCATCGCATCGGTATTGACCTTCATCACAACCTCAGGTGCATATTTCTCCTGCAGTCCGGCCAGCTTGCCGTCATAGAGCAGCTTTCCGTGCCCGATTACCATCACCCGCTCGCACAGCGCCTCAATATCATCCATATCGTGGGTAGTCAGCAGCATAGTGACTCCGTGCTTACGGTTTTCTTCCTTCAAAAAATTGCGCAGCGCCAGCTTCGATACCGCATCGAGTCCGATCGTCGGCTCATCCAGAAACAGAATCTTCGGCCGGTGCAGCAGCGCTGCCACCAGCTCACAGCGCATCCGCTGTCCCAGCGAGAGCTGGCGGACCGGGGTTCGTAATAGCGCCTCCACACCGAGAGTTGCCGTTAGCTCGGCCAGCCTGATTTTGTAATCTCCGGGCGGGATCGCATAAATATCCTTCAGTACGTCAAAAGAATCTGTCACTGGCACATCCCACCACAGCTGCGAGCGCTGCCCGAACACGACACCGATCTTTGACACATGCCCCACACGGTTTTTCCAGGGGATTTTGCCGAGAATGGTGCACTCGCCGCTGTCCGGTGTCAAAATTCCGCTCATCACCTTGACGGAAGTGGATTTGCCTGCCCCGTTAGGGCCGATGTATCCCACAAGCTCACCTTCAGCTATATCAAAGCCAATCCCGCCAAGCGCCTCCACCTCCGTCACATTCCGCATAAAAGCTCCCTTCAACAGCCCCCATTTGCCTTCCGGGCGTTTGTACACTTTAAAGCTTTTTTTGATCTCTCTGAGTCTGATTTGCATCCTGTTCGCCTCCTTCGCGCAAAACATCATACCATTATATAGATGAACGAGACAGCGGCGCTTTACACTCTGTACTTCCTTAAGTGCCGGGAGTGGGGGGATAAAGGTTTTATTTTCTCCGTATTCCATAAAAATGCTTGCTATGTTGACATTTCCATGCTATATTAATTTTATAGTTAACGCAGGAAAACTAGATGTTTTTTTGTATCATATACATATTGAATTTTCGTACCGGTAACCTTGGTTGCCGGTATTTTTGCGTTGTCCGGAGATGGTAAGAGCTGCAGCGTTATATTCATTTTTTCCCTCGGACACGAATACCTGCTGTGATACACTGAATGCAAAGATCTTATTTAAATTTAAAATTCCGGAGGGATTTATGCAGACATTGTTCCGTTACAACTGGAAGGTTCGTGAAGAGTGGTATAACTGGTGTGAGACGCTGAGTGAGGAGGAGCTGCTGCGGCCGAGAACCGGCGGGGCAGGCGGCATTCTGAAGACGCTGTTCCATATTGCGGACGTGGAGTGGAGCTGGATTATGGCAATGCAGGGCAAGCCTGATTTTGAAGAGGATTTTGCGGAATACAGCACCTTGGAAAAGGTAAAAGTACTGGATGCCCGCTTCCGTCAGCAGGTAGAGCCGTTTGTGCTGGGCTGGCATGAGGGGCTGGAGCGGAATATTTTTGTGGATAAGCGTTATGAAGGAGAAAAGGTTACCGATGCCTGGGGGGAGATTATGCGTCATATCATTGCTCACGAGATCCACCATATCGGACAGCTGTCGGTCTGGGCGCGGGAGCTGGGGCATAAGCCGGTGTCGGCCAACCTGATTGGCCGCGGGCTGCGGGAAACGCTGCCGGGCAAGGAATAATCAGGGATTCAGCCTTTTTTCAGGTTCATCTTTTAAGCTTTTACACAGGCTTAACAAAATATGAATCTGCATAAGAGGAGGAATATACATCGTGCGAATGAAGCGTATGTTCAAAAAAATGCTGCTGACGACATTATCGCTCGCGGTGGTGGCATCGGCAGGTGGAGTTGCGGGCAGCACATCCAAGGCTTTTGCCGCTGAAGCAGGAGTAAGCCAGGCCTACGAATCCCTGTTCACACCGGATAAAGTGATCAATGTAAAAGTGACGATCGACGATGAGGACTGGGAGAGCATTCTGGCCAATCCCCTGGAAAAGGAATATAAGAGTGTGACGGTAGATGTGGACGGGACGGTGCTGGAGAATGTGGGCTTTTCAACCAAGGGGAATCTGACCTTGAAATCAGTGGCGGCGATGACGGATTCCGACCGCTACAGCTTCCGGCTGAAGTTCGACAAGTATGACAAGACACAGACGCTGATGGGCCTGGATAAAATGGTGCTGAACAACAGTTATTCGGACCCGTCGTTCCTGCGGGAATATCTGCATTATGAGGCACTGCGGGCGATCGGCGAGGATGTGCCGCTGACTGTGTTCACGAATCTCTATATCAACGGAGAGCTATACGGATTCTATATTGGTGTTGAGTCCGTGGACGACAGCTATCTGGAGCGTAATTTTGGTGCAAATGCGGACAGCGGCGTACTGTATGATACAGAAGAGAACAGCTATCTGAAGTATGAAGAAGGCAGCGATTATGAAACACTGACGTATGACACCGGTACCGAGGATGACAAGGCATCGCTCAAAAATTTCATCAGCGTGCTGAACGCCATGCCTGACGGGGAAAAAGGCGATATTGAAAGTGTGCTGGACGTGGATTCCGCACTGAAATATATTGCCGCTAATGCCGTGCTGGGCAACTATGACAGCTATAACGGCGATAAAGGCCATAACTATCTGCTGTACGGGGATGCAAATGGTAAATATACCGTCATACCGTGGGATATGAATATGAGCTTCAACGGGTATTCCGGTGGCGGCGGAGGAAGAGGACAGGATATGGCTGGAACGGCTGCTGACGGTACATCAGCAGGAACTGCAGCAGTAAGTGCAACAACCGGCTCATCTGACACTGCTGCAATAGGATCGGCAACCAATGCCGTGACCGCTTCCATTGATACGCCGACACTCGGCATTGATGTGGATCAGGTGCCGCTGATTGCCAACCTGCTCGAAGTACCGGAATATAAAACCAGATATTTAGGTTATGTCTCCGAGCTGGTGACCTACCTGGAGGGGATTCAGGACCGGATTACCGGGCTTGCCTCGCTGATCAGACCCTACGTTCAGGCTGATCCGACCAAGTTCTACACGATGGATCAGTTTGAAAACAATGTAGCTTATACAGCCGATACCGGGGGCAGCGGCGGCATGATCGGCGGCGGAGTCAATATGACGCCTCCATCCGGCACGGAGGGCACACCGCCGGCGCGGCCTGATGCTGCTGCGGCCGGACAAGCCGGCGCAGCTGGCGGACAGGGCATGGGTACGATGGCCGCGGGCTCGCTGATGACCTTCGCCCTGAACCGGCTGGCCAATCTGCAGGCCCAGCTGGGGCTTGAGGTTACACCGCTGCCGGAGGTGGTTCCAACGAAGGGCAGCACGGCAGCGGCTGGAACGGCGGGTACAGCCGGATCGGCGGCAGCTTCATCCGGCAGTAAGCCGATTACAGTAATGCTGAACGGGACCGCCGTAAGCTTCCAGGATCAGCTTCCGCTGAATAAGGGCGGCCGGGTGCTGGTGCCGGTCAATGCGATCTTTAGTGCACTGGGCGCTGACGTGACCTGGAATCAGACAACGAAGATGATCACTGCCGTTAAAGGCAGCACTACCATCACGATGACCATCGGCAGCGCAACCGCTTATGTAAATGGAACAGCCGTTACGCTTGACGTCCCGGCGCAGATCATTAATAACCGGACGATGGTGCCGGTGCGGTTTATCTCCGAGGGCCTGAATATGGATGTGAAGTGGGACGCTGCGGCTCAGACGGTTACAGCAACGGATAAGGCTGCGGAATAGCCGTATTTCGGTTGACGTGTAGAGTACGCGAGTTACCTTGCTATGCTGGTTGCTTAATCAATCAGAAGGTGCTGAACAGTGTGGCGATAGGAACTAAGTGGAAATTCGTCATCTATTTCCGGGCAAAATGCCGGGAGGAGGAATCTAGTTGGAATAACGTCACTTAATTTTACCGCTTTCGCTCAAATTGGGTAATTTAGCCGAAAATAAGTAGCGATTTTCCACCTAATCATTAGAAGTGAGCGGAAATGAAGAATCTAAGTAGCGAAAATCCAACTAAATCCTGGACAGTGACGCTCAACCTAACATAAAAACGGCAGCCGGAGGTAACACTTCCCGGCTGCCGCTTTTTTTACGCCAATTAAACCTGACAAGTCCCCGAACCCGCCCTCACCGGAAGCATACATCAGCACATGGTAGTTAACAGTTATAAAAATTCAGCCTGGTTACATGCTCCGCGCACTCTTGTAACAATATTGGGCTAAGCAATAAATTTTGCAGACATGGCCCAGCATCTACACCAGTTTGTCCAACTAACCCTGTTGGCGGGTTGTGCTCACCTGTATGTCCGGCTACCAACTTGCTTTCATCCATTACTCTATCAGATCCGTGCTCCAGTTCTTCTCCTGAATCCGGAAATCCAGCTCACGGTATTGCTTGGACAGCTCGTCTACTTCCTTCTGCAGGGCAGTGACTTCTATCGTTGTATAGAATTTGACTTCCTGCCGGCCGTAACGCTCCTGCTTGATTGAAGCCTCGTTCAGCAGCTCATTCAAAATATTACGGTGCTGCATGATCCGCTCCCGTTCAGCCAGCGCCTCCGATAGGGTAAGGTCCGCATTAAACGGACTCAAGGAGTTCGTTTTGTTGATCCTCTTGACCCAGACGGCCAGCTCATCCAGCGTCCGCTTCAATTCATGAAGCAGCTCAGCAGGCGGCTCAGATGGCTGATCTCCCTCCTGAACCTTAATGACTCTTCCGAGGCGCTGCTTCAGCTGCGCCACCTTCCGCTGGCAGTCTGCCCGCAGCACAAGTGCTTCTGCTAGTCTCATTCAAATCCCCCTCCGCTATAATATACCAAACCGGAGATATATTTACCAATTTGGCATAGGGAACATAATCATAGCTCCGGCGGAAACCACAGATGCCGCAGATCCACCCAGCCCTGGCTGTTAAAAGTAACCCCCCGGACAGAGGGGAGGTAGGCGGTTTCGGCCGGCTTTTCGTAGAGGATATGCAGCTGATGCTTCTGCCGCAGGCTGTCTTCAATCTGCTGAAATCCGGCTGTCCTTGCCTTGCTATCCGGCTCCCGGGCGATGATCTGCAGCCTTCCTTCAATATCGGCACGGATCTGCGGCTCCAGGTGCTGCACCATCGTAGAGTAAAGATCGGACAGCCGCAGCTGCTCATCCTGATCGCGCAGCAGCGAGAAGAGAATCAGATCTGCCTGCAGCCGGACCGGACCTTTGAATTCTTCCGGAGACACAGATAATACATGGCAGGCATACCCGCAGCCGGTCAGCTTCGCGGCTACCGCTTCAGCATCTCCGGCATACTGCGGGATCGTTGCAATTTGCAGCGCTGGTGCGGCCGCAGCTGCCATTGCTTTAGCTGCTGTTTCCAATTCTGCTCTATCATCCACGCCATCCGGGCGAACCGCATCATCGGCAGCACCGGCACTCTCAGACTCAACCACCACAGCCGCTTCAATCTGCTGTCTTTCGGCCGCCCTACCCCCGGCAGATGTAATGCCTCCGCTAAGGCAGGACAGTACCTCTGCACGGACCAGCGGATCGCTGAGCGGACCTTTTTTCTTCGTGTTGCAGGTCACGAATTTGCGTACCGAATACTCCGAATGAATCCGGCTCCAGGCAGCCGAACCGCCGGCGGATGGATTATGAACAATATGGAAGGCTGAGCCGGTCTCAGGTTCGGCTGCCGAAATATCCCACGGAACATGCAGAATCTCCACCCGGTCCAGATGTGCCCGGCCCTGAAAATAATAAGGGAACACCTCCAGTGTGCACAGATCCTCATTCATTTCCACCAGCTTGAACGGTCCGGTGCCGGCGGGTCTGCGCCCAAAGCTGCCGGCAAAGGCTGTCTCCAGATCACGCGGAACGATCGCAGCGCGGCTGGTGCACAGAAAAGGGAGAAACAGTTCATTCGGCTGCTTCAGCAAAAAGCGCACCGTTCCCGGATTAAGCGCCTTCACTTCCCGGATATCCCTGAAAATGTTGCTGTACAGCAGCCGCTGTGAAGAATCCATCATCCGCTTGAAGGAGTAAACGACATCTTCGGCAGCAAGCACCTTTCCGTGATGAAACAGTACATCCTTGCGCAGATGGAAGGTCCAGACGGTGCGCTGCTCACTGGTATCCCAGGTATGGGCAAGAGCGGGAATAATTCGGTCCTGCCCGCCGCTGCGCGCAACCAGACCGTCAAAGACATGGCTGGATACGAAGGATTCAGCCAGCAGATTCATATACAGCGGGTCCAGGTTGTGCAGCTGCTGCCGGACCGGAAGACGCAGCGTATCAATCCGTTTGTCGCTGCGCAGCTCGGAATGATAGCCGAAATAGGCCAGCAGCCAGCCCTGGAGGGTATCCTGCAGGGAGGAGGAGCGGGCATGTCCGCGGATCCCGTCGATGGCGCTGCGGATTTCGCTGCTGCTGATGGCCTGCATCATGGAGCTAAGCGCAATTTCCTCGGCATCCGCGAGGAACCTAAGAGAGGAGCGCCGGCCGCGTCCCCGGCTGGGGGTCCAGCAGACCCAGCCCTGCTCGGCCAGCTTCTTAATGACATGCAGCGTGTTACGGTGGGTACAGCCCAGGGTATGGGCCAGCTCATCCAGGGTAACGGAAGCTTCTTCTGCTCCTCCGTGCATGGAATGCAGCCTCAGAAACTGGCTGTGAAGCTTCATATCGGCAGCTCCTTTCAATAAAATAGGAAATGAGTTAAATATTTTTTCTCTTTTTCTTCTTATTTTATCAGCTAGAATCAGGTTAAGAAAGTGAAAAACTGGAGGGAATTCCCATGGAAGAGAAAGTCCCCGTTATTCCGAGGTCTGCGCTTTCCGCACTGGCTGCGGCCTTGCTGCTGGCAATCGTGCACCAGTACTTGTTTTTTGGCCATAAGCCCGGAGTCTCTTATCCCATCTTTGTCGTCCTATTCTATTGTTTCATGCTGTATTATGCGAAGGACCAGCTGCGCCCGCTGAAGTGGTTTGACTATGTATGGCTGGCTGCGATATTTTTGCTCGCCATGACCTTTGTGCTGTTCACAAGCTGGTTTTTCTTCGGGCTTAACCTGCTGGTGCTTCCGGTACTGATTCTCTTACATATGACCTACCTGCTAAGCTACCGCCGGCCTTCATGGAGCGGAATTCAGCTGATCGGCGCTGCGCTGGAGCATTTTTTTGCCCAGGGTCCGCGGCACTGGCCTACGGTGTTCACAGTTATCCGAAGAACAGGCGGAGAAGGACTAAAGAACGAACGTAAGCAGGTATACCTTAAAGTGCTCGCCGGTCTGCTGCTGTCCTTTCCGCTGCTGCTGATCGTTGTGTCGCTGCTCTCTTCGGCAGACGGCGTATTCAACCAGATTCTTAACAAATTCCCGGAGCTGCTGGAGCGGATTTCCTTCAGTGAAGGGTTCGGACGGACGCTGTGGAGTGTGGTGCTGGGAATCGGGCTGTTCAGCTATTTATGGGGGTTTGTTGCATTTAAACGAATCGAGCGGCAGGTTATCGTACCCAAAGAGGGAGAGCCGCGGATGGAACCCTTCGAGCTCACGGTTGACCCGGTCATTGCTACAACGGTCCTGATGGCGGTCAATACAGTGTATGTGCTGTTTGTAAGTGTACAGTTCTCCTACCTGTTCGGTGCCTGGGAAGGAGCTTTGCCGCAGGGGAGCACGTATGCCGATTATGCACGGAGCGGTTTTTTTGAGCTGATTATGGTTACGTCGATTAACTTCGGCCTGCTGCTGCTGTCGCTGCTTGCCCTGCCCCGGGCCAAAGCAAGACTGCTGGCCGTCATCCGCACACTGCTGTATATTCTGGTGCTGTGTTCGGTAGTCATGCTGTATTCGGCCTATTCCCGGCTTGCTTTATATGAGGAGGCTTACGGCTATACAGAGATACGGTTTCTGGTACACGCCTTTATGATTTTTCTGGGACTGCTGCTGATTCTCGCTGCTGTACGGATAAGCAAGAGAGAATTTCCGCTTATAAAATGGTATGTGGTGCTTGGCCTGCTCTCCTATGTCTTCATGAATTACATCGGCATGGACCGGATTATCGCCTCCCAGAACATCGCCCGGTATGAGTCCAGCGGAGACATCGATGCCCCTTATTTGAGCGGATTGTCCTGGGAAACGGTTCCGCTGCTGATTGACTTCAGTAAACAGAATAATGATCTGCTCAAGCAGGAGCTTAGCGACAAATGGTCTAACCGGCGGGGGGAGGGGCAGCAGGAATGGCCTTCCTTTAATGTAGCGCAATACCGCGGACAGCAGGCGCTGCAGGAATATGTGAATACGGCAAAATAGTCCTGAGACCCTCATTCTTTCAGAATTGTATCCGGTTATGTTACAGTTAGAGCATCATGCGGGTGCTTCTATGCGGAGCTTAACCTTGTACATACGCAGGTCTCAAGGAGGAAATACAATGCAGTCAATAATGGACCCTGAAGCGGTCCGGCGGCTGGCGGAGAGTAACGGCCTGGATAAAATGTTCAGCCGAGCTGACATTGCCGCGATGGAGCTGCGGCGTTACGGGGACGGTGATGTGATCTGCTCGGTCGGCGACCGGCTGGAGAGCATGTTCATTCTGATGGAGGGCAAGCTGAAAATCCACACGCTGCTGCCTAACGGCAAATCGATGCTGGTGCGCTTCGCCAGGCCGATGTCCGTGATCGGGGATGTAGAGCTGCTAAGGCAGTATCCGGTCAAAAATGAGGTGGTTGCCGTAGGCAGCAGCCTGCTGCTCGTAGCCTCACGCAAGATGCTGCTAAGAGAGCTGGAAGAGAATACGGCCCTGCTGCGTTTTCTGATGGGGGAGCTGAGCCACAAAATGTATACCCTCGGCCAGACCTCGGCGCTGAACCTGCTCTACCCGGTGGAGAACCGGTTTGCCAGCTATCTGATGTCCCTGTTCGAGGAGACCGTCGGGGGCCAGCGGGTTGAGGAGATCCGCACCTCCAGCCTGACGGAGACAGCTGATCTGCTCGGCACAAGCTACCGGCACCTCAACCGGATTGTCCGGCGCTTCATAGATGAAGGGATTATCGAGCGTAAACGGGGCAGGCTGAGCGTGCTGGATCAGACCCGGCTGGCCCAGCTGGCTAACGGGAATTTATATGAATAATGGATGTATGTGAGAAAGGCCGCTGTTCCGGTAATTGACCGGGCAGCGGTCTTTTTTGTGCGGTGAGGCCGGACAGGCGCTTTATACTTTCAGCTAACGTTCAGTTCCGGCTCAGGCTGATTTAAGGCTCATTTAAGGCTGTCAGCGTAGGATGATGGATATAAGGAATATGACACAAAATGAATGACAGGAGGACATGCACTGGGGCAGAACGTGAGCGTACATAGGGATTAAAAAAGAATGATCAGTAACAGACAATACATAACCGGGAGGCAACATTTTATGGTAAAAGGAATCCGGGCAAGAATCCTCATGGGGTTCGCTGCCGTCATACTCGTCTTTATCCTGGCAATCGCCGGCAATACGCTGTTTCAGGGCAAGGCTACAATGCAGACAGACCAGATTAACCGCAACTACAGCAAGCTGACGCTGGTACAGGAGCTGACCGATCAAATCCGCACAGCTGACGGGCTTGCGGCAAGATATGTGATGAGCAACACCGACGATGAGCGTACCAAATATCTGTCGGCGTATGAGGCTAAAATACCGGAAATCACGGCTTCAATTACTGAGCTGAAGAACGCAGGCCTGAACGAAGCGGAGCTGTCCGGAATCAACAATCTGGAGAGTGAATGGAGCAATTATCTGACGGTGCTTAAGAATGCTTTCGCAATGGCTAAGGAAGGGAATTTTCCCGGTGCGCAAAAAGAGTTCACGAATCTCTCACTGGATACCATCATTGATTCACAGCTTGTATTTGAGGATGTACTGCACAAAGAAATAACGGCCGCTCAGAGCCAGGCAGCTTCACACCGCGGTTCAGCTATGGGCATCAGCCTGGGGGTAACCGGCTTGTCGGTACTGCTGGCCGCCCTGATTGCACTGCTGCTGTCCGGACGCATTCTGAAGCCGATCCGTGATGTGAATAATCAGCTGCAGGAAATAGCCGAAGGCAGGGCAGACCTGACCCGTAAGCTGACTGTCCGCAGCAAGGATGAGATCGGACAGCTGGCGCATACCTTCAATCAGATGACAGGAAATCTGGGCAGCATCATCAGCCAGGTGAGCCAGTCTGCGGACAGTCTGGCGGCATCCTCCTCCAGGCTGACTGCGGACAGCGGAATGACGGCGGATGTAACCGAAAAGATCGCCGGAATCATGGGCAGCGTAGCCTCGGGAACAGACAAGCAAATGACGGATCTGCAGACCAATATGACCACGATACTGGAAATGTCCGCTGCAATCCAGCAGATTGCGGCGAGTGTGCAGGATATTTCGGATGCATCGGTCCGGTCAGCCGAATATGCGCAGAGCGGGGATGAGTCGCTGCAGGCGGCGGCCCGCCAGATGGACTCTATTAATGCTTCCATTGATTCGCTTTCCAAGCAGGTGATGGGATTCGTGAACCGTTCGCAGGAGATCGGAAGTCTGGTGGGTGTCATTAAAGGAATTGCCTCACAGACGAACATGCTTGCCCTCAATGCAACGATTGAAGCGGCACGGGCCGGGGAGCAGGGCAGGGGGTTCGCGGTAGTCGCCGACCAGGTCCGCAGGCTCGCCGAGCAGTCGGGGGAATCCGCTAATCTGATTGCCGAGATGGCGGCGGGCATCCAAAAAGATGCGTCCAGTGCAGTTACAACCATGAAGCTCAGCATGAGTGAAGTGAGGGAGGGCACGGGCATTATCGGGAACGCCGGACATGCTTTTGGAGAGATCCGGATTTCCGTTGACTCACTGGCCGGACAGGTGCAGGAGGTCTCCGGCGCTGTCGAGGAGATTACAGCCGCAACGGATGAGATTGTCGAGTCCATCCGCAAGGTGACACAAATCTCGGAGACTACCGCCTCCAGCACACAGCATGTCTCCGCCGCTTCCCAGGAGCAGATGGCATCCGTGGAACAGATTGCTTCCTCTGCCGGCACGCTCAGCACAATGGCCCAGGCGCTGCAGGGGCTGGTGGCCCGGTTCAATGTCGCCTGATACAGCACCGGAGGGGCTCTGCCGATAGGCAGGGTCCCTTCTATTTCTGCTCTTTTGCAGCACGAAGGAACTTCAGGTCTTTAATCAGGCCGATGGTAAAAAAGATGCCGGTCAATAACAGAGAAACGAATGAATTCCTCTCAGGTACGTTAATTTGCACATACTCCGCATAGAATCGGTCATCGACCACTGCTTCTCTATAACTTATATTATTACCATAATTAGTCAGCTGATAGTCTCATGATAAGTTCGGTCTGCCGATCCTGCGATTGCGTTTTTAGTTCTGCATTGATACGCAAGGGACGGGCCGTTCTTTTTGTTGTGTGCCTGCTTAGGCCGGGAGCATAAAAAACCTATTCAGATGATAGAAGCAGCGGACAAGGCAATGGACTTACAGCTGACCCAGGAGGCGATAGGTAAAGAAAAACTTGTAAGCGCATACTTAGGCGGGATAGATTGATAAATCTACAGGAGGTGGCTGAATATGTCTACCGGAACCAAGGCGTATGCTAAAAGGTCAATGCGGATGTATATCCTGATTGTTCTGCTGATTACGGGACAAATGGGGATATTTCCGGCGGTAAGCGCGGCTGCGGGCAATCTGGCACAGGGAGCGGCAACCGCCTTTACAGTAACTGCAGCGGGAGCAGGGAATGTGGATGCTGCACTGAGGTATGCTAACGCCACGGGGAGTGCCAAGACCCTCAGCATTTACGTCAATGGAACAAAAATCAGACAGACGGTGCTCCCTAATCTGGCGAACTGGGATACCTGGGGAGTCAAAAACGAGACATTGACACTGAATGCCGGGACGAACACGATTACCTACAAATATGATCCGTCAGACAGCGGAAATGTGAATCTGGACCAGCTGGTGCTTACAGCCTCAACTAATCCAACGGCAAGTCCTACAGTGGCGCCTACAATTGCTCCAACGCCGGTTCCTACTGTGGCACCAACAGCTGCCCCAACGCCGTCACCGACAGTAGCGCCTACACCTACACCTACTGCAACCGTTACTCCGTCACCGACAGCTTCACCGACTGCAGGCCCCTCTTCAAATCTGGCCATAGGAAAAGCTGTGAACGCCTCATCGTCTGTGTTTACCTTTGTTCCGGCCAATGCCAATGACGGAGATGTGGCCACTTACTGGGAAGGAGCAGGCGGAAGCTATCCGAATACACTCAGCGTGAACCTTGGCGCGAACGCCAATATCACCTCAGTTGTTGTGAAGCTGAATCCGGCCTCTGCCTGGGCAACCCGCACACAAACAATAGAGGTACTGGGCCGTAACCAGAACAATGCGTCATTCTCCACACTTGTTCCATCAGGAACCTATACCTTCAATCCTGCCAGTGGCAATTCAGTGACCATACCGGTTACTTCTACAGCCAGCGAGCTGCAGCTGAAGTTTACGGCCAATACCGGTTCAAGCGCCGGCCAGGTGGCCGAGTTTCAGATCTTCGGAACACCGGCTCCCAATCCGGATCTGACAGTAACAGCACTGTCCTGGAATCCGGCAGCTCCGGTTGAAACGGATAATATTACACTGAGCGCTGTTGTCAAAAACACAGGTACTGCGGCATCTGCCGCGACGAATGTGAACTTCTATTTGGGAACAGCGCTTGCGGGCACTGCTCAGGTGGGTACGCTTGCTTCCGGTGCTTCAAGCACAGTATCGCTGAACATCGGGGTGAAGGATGCAGGAACATATGCAGTAAGCGCCAAGGTTGACGAAGGCAACTCAGTAATCGAGCTCAACGAAGCGAATAACAGCTATACAAGTCCGTCTTCACTGACTGTTGTACCAGTCTCCAGCTCCGATCTGGTTGCCGGAGCGGTCAGCTGGTCACCGGGAAATCCGGCAGGCGGCAATATCGTGACCTTCACCGCGGCGATTAAAAATCAGGGAACAGCCGCATCGGCGGACGGCGCCCACAATATTACGCTGACCCTTACAGATGCGGAGACGAATGCAGTCATTAAGACATTAACCGGCTCCTATAGCGGTATTATCAGCAGCGGCGTCACCACAGCACCGGTTACCCTGGGCACATGGACAGCGGTGAACGGGAAATACAACGTGAAAACGCAGATTGCCATAGACGGAAATGAGCTTGCGGTCAAGCAGGCCAATAACACCGAGACACGCCCGCTGTTTATCGGCCGCGGAGCCAATATGCCGTATGACATGTATGAAGCGGAGGACGGTGTCACCGGCGGCGGAGCAGTCAAGCTGGCGGCAAACCGTAATATTGGCGATCTGGCCGGTGAAGCATCCGGAAGAAGAGCGGTGACGCTCAATACAACCGGCAGCTATGTAGAATTTACAACCAGAGCAAGCACCAACACACTGGTAACCCGGTTCTCGATTCCGGATTCGGCCAGCGGTGACGGTATCAATACAACCTTAAATATTTATGTTAACGGAGTCTTTACCAAGTCGATTAACCTGACCTCCAAATATGCCTGGCTGTACGGCTCCGAGACCAGTCCGGGCAACTCGCCAAGTGCAGGCTCTCCGCGCCATATTTACGATGAGGCCAATATCATGTTTGACAGCACGATCCCGGCCGGTAGCACCATCCGTCTGCAAAAGGATGCTGCCAATACCTCACAGTATGCCATCGACTTCATCAGTCTGGAGCAGGTAGCCCAGATAGCCAATCCTGATCCGGCCAAATATGCAGTACCGGCAGGCTTCACGCACCAGGATGTACAAAATGCCCTGGACAAAGTACGGATGGATACAACCGGCAAACTGGAAGGGGTGTATCTGCCTGCTGGCAATTATGAGACATCTAATAAATTCCAGGTGTATGGCAAAGCTGTTAAGGTAGTCGGTGCCGGCCCATGGTATACCCGGTTTTATGCACCGTCCAGCCAGTCCAATACGGATGTCGGCTTCCGGGCGACGGACTCGGCCAATGGTTCAACCTTCTCCGGCTTCGCCTACTTTGGGAACTACACCTCGCGGATCGACGGTCCGGGCAAAGTATTCGACTTTGCTAACGTCGCTAATATAACGATCGACAACATCTGGACCGAGCATATGGTGTGCATGTACTGGGGGGCAAATACCGATTACATGACCATCCGCAACTCCCGGATCCGCAACACCTTTGCCGACGGCATCAACATGACCAACGGCAGCACCAATAATCTTGTATCCAATAACGAAGCCCGGGCAACCGGGGATGACAGCTTTGCGCTCTTTTCAGCTATTGATGCCGGCGGCTCGGATATGAAGGACAATGTGTATGAGAATCTGACTTCCATTCTGACCTGGCGTGCAGCCGGTGTTGCGGTATACGGAGGTTATGCGAATACCTTCCGTAATATCTATATCGCTGATACACTGTGCTACTCAGGCATTACGATCAGCTCGCTGGACTTCGGCTACCCGATGAACGGTTTTGGCGCTTCGCCGACGACTAACCTGCAGAATATCTCCATTGTCCGGGCGGGCGGGCACTTCTGGGGTTCGCAGACTTTCCCGGCGATATGGGTCTTCTCGGCATCCAAGGTATTCCAGGGCATCCGCGTCAGTGATGTGGATATCATTGATCCGACCTATCATGGCATCATGTTCCAGACCAACTATGCCGGCTCAGCGCCGCAGTTCCCGGTAGCGGACACCATCTTCACCAACATCACCATCTCTGGTGCCCAAAAAAGCGGCGATGCCTTTGATGCCAAATCGGGGGTCGGCATTTGGGCCAACGAATCGGCAGAGCCCGGCCAGGGTCCGGCGGTCGGCTCCGTTGTATTCAATAATTTGAAGATTACCAATACCGTGACTCCGATCAAAAATAACACGTCCACGTTTACAATCACGGTCAATCCGTAAGCTGCTGTACTATACTTTTCCGTTTCCCGGTCTTCCGGGGAGCGGTTTTTTTATATGCAGGGTTACGGGACTGAAAGGTTGATTCGTTTATTGCATAAACCGGAAGTTCCTTGCTATGCTGGAAAATAGATGACAGAAAGTGGGGAATACCAGGTGATCAACGATTACAAGCATCGGATTGAGGCAGTCCTGCAATTTATTGAAGAAAATATCGGTGCGGATATCAAGCTGGACATGCTCGCAGAGGTGTCTAACTTTTCCAAATATCATTTTTCCAGAGTATTTACCGCTATTATACATAAGAGTCCAATGCATTATCTGACAGAAAGACGTTTGCATCATGCCGTTACATATTTAAGTACAACGAACAAAACAATGCTGGATATTTCCTCCCTGTGCGGGTTTAGCTCGCTCTCCAGCTTTAATGCCGCTTTTAAAAAGGCTTATGACACCACCCCAAGCGCAATGCGAAAATCTGTGCAGGAACACAGCAACATTCCGTTAGTCTCCGGCAATAAACCGGCAGCGTTATCCCCTCCTAAACAGTATGATTTGAATAGAACCAGCAATAATTTTATAAGGAGAGTATGGGATATGAATATTGAGCTAAAGGAACTTCCAGGCTATAAGGTGGCTTATGTAAGACATGTCGGCAGCTATCTTGAAACGTATAAGTCGTGGGAAACTCTTGGCGCGTGGGTGCGGGACAGCGGTCTGCCGCCAACGGAAACATTTATCGGCATATCGCTGGATGATCCTGCTGTAACCGACGAGAACTCCTGCAGATATGATGCCTGCATAACGGTACCGGAAGGGTTTCCGGAAGCGGAGGATGCAAACATTGCGTACAGAATCTTGCCCGGCGGGTTGTATGCACTATACAAGTTCTATGACACTATCGACAAGCTGGCTATAGCTTACCATAGCGTGTACGGACAGTGGCTGCCTTCAAGCACCTATGAGCCTGATGACCGCCATGCACTTGAATTTTGTATGAATGATCCCTGCTCAGACCCGGAGGGCAAGGCCAAGGTTGACCTGTATATCCCGATAAAACGGACCCTATCTTAATTCATAGCTTTCCTGTAAAATGTAATGAAATTATTCTTTGGAAAGCGAGTTGATACGTATGATGGCTGCACCACGGTTTGAGCATGATGTACCAGCAGTTCTTCTTCCTTAACGGCAGAAAACTGCAACTCCGTTAAGGACAAACAAGAGCTTGTCTAACAAACGGAGGGTACACAAATGAATAAGACGAAGTTATTTGCATCCTTATATTTATCGCTGGCTGCCAGCATCTGGGGCGGAATGTATGTTGTTGTAAAGCATGTGGTGGACGTTGTGCCGCCGCTCGAAATCGTGTGGATCCGCTATATGATTGCGATTGCAGCACTGCTGATTATCGGTACTGTGACAAAGCAGTCATGGCGTATTGAGAAGCGGGATCTGCTGCTGATTGTTCTGATCGGGCTGATCGGCAACACGGTCTCCATCCTGACCCAGGAAGCGGGCACGATGCTGTCTACTGCACAGATGGGTGCCATCATTACTTCGACAACACCGGCGTTTATGGTGCTGTTTGCCAGGATCATTCTCAAAGAGCGGATTACGCTCAAAAAAGCATTATCAATCGTGCTGGCAACCGCCGGCGTAGGCGTTATCGTAGGGACAGGTAGCATTGACCCGTCGCTGCAGCTTGGGGGTATATCCCTGCTTGTTGCGGCGTTAACCTGGGCGCTCATGTCTGTTCTGATTAAAAAAGTGCCGGGACAGTATTCACAGATTGTTGTTACGTTCTACAGCATCCTCGTTGCCGTTGTTGTGCTTACTCCGTTTACGGTAAGCCGGCTCCCAAGGCTTGATATCCAGGCAATGCTGCACCCGTCGATCTGGGGCGGCCTCCTGTATCTGGGGATTATTTCGACAGCCTGCGGCTTTCTGCTGTGGAACCGCGGACTGCAGATGCTGAATGCTTCAAGCGGCGGATTGTTTTTCTTTCTGCAGCCGATCGTCGGCACACTGCTGGGATGGCTGCTGCTTGGTGAACAGATCGGTTTGTCTTTTTGGACAGGCACTGCATTCATTTTTATAGGCGTATTATTGGTTGTCCGGGAGAAATGAGCAAACCGGAAGTGTAGCGCTTAAACAAACGGCGGCGGTCAAGGACTTGTTGATTACAGGTCCTTGGCCGCCGTTCATTGTATAATGTATATCAGGAAGGATAAGGGGAGGACGCAAGTATGACAACAAAAGTAGTAAACAATATCGCCGAATTGATCGGGGACACACCTGCTGTGCGGCTGAACCGGCTGACCGGTCCGGAGGATGCCGAGGTATATGTAAAGCTGGAGATGTTCAACCCCAGCGGCAGTGTAAAAGACCGTGCGGCCTATAATCTGATTCTGCAGGCGGAGCTGGACGGACGGCTGCAGCCCGGCGGAACGATCATCGAGCCGACCAGCGGCAATACCGGCATTGGCCTTGCGATGAATGCCGCTGCAAAAGGCTATAAAGCGATTCTGGTCATGCCGGATAACATGACGAAGGAACGGATCAATATCCTTAAGGCTTACGGCGCCGAAGTGGTGCTGACACCGGCAGCAGAGCGGATGCCGGGCGCAATTGCCAAGGCGCTGGAGCTGGGGGCAGCCATTCCGGGCAGCTTCATCCCGCAGCAGTTCGAGAATGCTGCGAACCCGGATATTCACCGCACGACGACCGCTCCTGAAATACTGGAGCAGATGGAGGGGCGGCTTGATGTGTTTGTCGCCACCTCGGGAACGGGAGGGACGATTACCGGAACCGGCGAGGTCCTGCGCCGGGAGCTGCCCGGCATCCGGATTGTCGTAGTGGAGCCGCACGGCTCGCCCGTGCTGTCCGGCGGCCAGCCCGGACCGCATAAGCTGGTCGGCACAAGCCCCGGCTTCATCCCGGCCATTCTTAATACTGGCGTATATGACGAGATTGTTCAGGTAGAGGATGATGCTGCACTGGAAACGGTCCGGCTGCTGGCAAGCAGGGAAGGGATCCTGATCGGTCCTTCCGGCGGCGCAGCGGTCTGGACCGCACTGCAGGAAGCCCGCCGGCTCGGCCCCGGCAAGCGGGTGCTGTGTATTGCGCCGGATACGGGGGAACGCTATCTGAGTATGGGCATATTCTAACTCTCTGAGGAGGGAAAGGAATGAAGCAGTATATGAGAGCATACCGTCGCATCGAGATATTCAGCAGGTCCCTTAGATTGAGGCAGGCTGCTGTATTGCCGTTTGTCTTGGCTGTTTCGCTGAGCCTGGCGGGCTGCACTGGATCTGGGCAAGACCGGAACGCTAATCAGGGAGATGGGAGTCCGGTTGCGTCAGCAACTGCTGCTGCAAGTGCCGGAGCCTCTACGGCAACGCAAACGCCCGGCCCAGCGGCAACGCCCGTCCTTGCGGCGGTGCTTGATCCGGCTGCGCTGCAGCCGGTATTCGGTTTTGCCGGGGAAGCCGGCAAGCAAATTCTGGTAACCCGGGAGAACAATGACCGGGAAGAGCAGATGCAGGCTCTGAATACCGCCATCGGCAGCGGCGGCCAAGTACTCACGGTAAGGTTCGAGCAGTGGCAGGAGGGGAATGACCAGAGCAACGGCCGGGAGCTGGCAGTTAATCTGCCCAACTTGTCCGGCTATGTGTTCAAGGTGGTGGGCGGAGCGGCAAAGCCGGATGAAACCTATTATCTGGCTGATTCCTCAGCCTTTGATCAAGCTGCTCTGGTAACAGTGGAGCCTGCACCAGCAGAGGCTGAACAGCTGCCTGAAGCTGATGCGGTTCGCAAGAGCATTGCAGAAGCCAAGCAAAGAGAGATCATGTCTGCCTGGAAGCTGGCCTCCTTGCCGCCGGGCCGGGAGCTGTATCTCGTCCAGTTCGTCAGACAGAACCAGGATATGCTGTTCAGTCTGGTGTTGGAGGAGGACGGTAAGCTCAGCTTCATGGATTATCCGGCCGAGATTACCGACAACGAGTATTCTGTCTGGCGTGTCGATGACGGCGGTGAAGTCATTCCGCAGATGTTCTCGCTGCTGTTTGCGGCCAGGACAGCAGACGGACTGCTGCTTGGCATCAACTGGCTCGGGGCGGAAGGAATCAACAGCTCCTTTCTGGCGCAGAGCGGAGAAAGCTTCAAGGAGCTGGATATTCAATACAGCCGCTATACCTCACCGATGTAGATGGAGGGTACAGGCGGGCTCCAGTATCAACCGCAGCCCTGGCAAAACCAGTAGTACTAGTACTACCAACAAAATCAGTAAAAACAGCAATACTCGAAACACCTGTAACACCATCATTACTTGCTAAACCAGTAAAACCAGTAAAACCAGTAAAATTAGCAACACCAGCAGTACTCGCAACACCAACACCAGCAACACCGGCACAAGTAACACCAACACCAGCAACTGCCCACCAGACGCCCCAAGTATTAGTTGGATTTTCGGCACCTAAATTCAACATTTCTCATCTTTCTCGTCCGTTAGGTGGAAAAACGCCACTTATTTCAGCCTCAAACCCGGTTTTAGTTCAGGAGGAGTGCAATTAAGTGTCTTTTTTCCAACTAAGCGTTCCGTTCCAACGTTTTCTCGAGAATTAGGTGCCGAATTTCCACTTAGTCAGATCAGCGGCAGCTTGCAAATTAGGTTAGTTCATCAACAAACTTGTTCAGCGACTCCCTGTATCATTACTCGAGCAATAGCCCAAAGCCCATGGGCACATACACCGGCGCTGACAGCCGACATTAGTTACTTGCCCGCCGTTACTCTACTGTGACGGACGGGCTTTTCGGCCTGCCTTCCCTAGCCTGAACAGGCAATAGCCGAGCACGCCGCCCAAAGTATTCAGGAGCAGATCATCGACATCGAATGTTCCGATTGAAAACAGCCCCTGTGCGCATTCAAGCACAGCGCTGAGCCCGAAGGAGCGTAACATTACCCCGAACCAGGTGATTTGCCGGTTGGAGGACAGCAGGGCCATAAAAATGCCGAACGGGATAAACAACGCGATATTCCCGGTCAGGTTCACCAGCTTGGTTACAGTAACCGGATCAAACGTATTGTAGACCGTCTCCAGCGGAGTGAAATTACCCAGCCGCAGCTGACGCACTATGGTGTCCGGGCTGCGCTGCAGCTGGTGCCACAAAAACCGGAAATCGATCGGACTGAACTTGAACAATATGATTTTGAAGAGCACATAAATATAGACGGCAAATAAGGCCTGCAGTCCGGCTGAACGGAGTTTGGCAAAAGAGGCAGAAGAAGTCTGCGCTGTGCTTTTCACAGGGGCAGTCTTTTTTTCATGCATAACTCTGGTCTGATTCATGGGATAATGCTCCTTTCTGAGATGAGGGTTGCTGCTGAGCTAAGGAATATTATGGATGCGCCGTTACGATTACTCCATCCATGTTGTTGCCGGATATATCATATTGCTGCCCGGCAGGTATGGGGATAAAGGTGCTGCTGCCGGTAACAGGATAATAGGAGATGTGGTAGATGATCCCCTTCACTTTCAGCGTAACCGATTGCTGCTCTTTCAGATAATCAAGGTACTCCTCAAGGGTGTAATGCTTGTCGCGCATAATAATGCTATGGGGCAAGCCGACATAGCGGAAATGCCAGGGCTCATACTGGATGCCGGTGATGTCCGACTTGTCCTTGGGATAACGGAGGATGAAGCCATAATCCCAGGCGTTGGCCTCAAGCCAGCGTCCTTCAGGTGCGCGGCTCATCTCCATCTGCGAGGACCCGATGTCCAGGGACAGGCCAAGGTTATGCTCGCTGTGGCCGGGAGGGAGGGCGTAACCTTGGCCTTTTTCCTCATAGAGCTGTTTCTGTTTGTCCGTATCACGGTAGCCGCTGCTGATCAGAAACTGGCTGACCCCGTCCCCGCCTGCTGCTTCAACCATCCTGGAGAACTGCGTGGCTACTGTTTTGGATAATTGGGTGCTGTTATCAAGCAGCGCGTAACCGGCAGTCAACTCCCCGTGCTCTGCCAGGCTAATGATGTCAGACGTTATCCCCTCTGGGTGCACCGCATAATCCTTGTTCACCAGCAGAAGATTGCCCTGATAGATCCGGCTTGCGGAAATAGCGGTCAGATCCGAGCTTTTACCTTCCCCGTTCATGACCTGCACCATCTGCAGTCCGTCTGCCGGACTTTGATCACCTTTAGGCTGATGTAAGGCCTCCCATCCCAGCAATGCAATTATAACCGCACAAAAAAACCGTTTCTTCATTCCGGCATCCTCCTAATCCTGATAACTCAAGAATAGAGCTGACCGTTTAAAAAGAAGCGGGGTAAAAATAAACTTTTTCTTAAAAACAGGGCTAAGGAACAGGCTGATTTCTGCTTACACGCCAAGCGGCAGCTTTACCTCAAAGCTTGTACGCACAGGATCGCTGTGTACGGTAATGGTGCCTTTATGCTGCTCAACTATGTTTTTGGCGATAAAAAGGCCGAGCCCGGTGCTGCCCTCCTGATGGCTGCGCGCACGGTCACCGGTATAAAACATATCAAAGACATAAGGCAAATCCGCAGGCAGGATACTGCCTCCGTAATTAGTCACCCTGACGACGGCTTGTCCGTCTTCAGCATTACAGCTGATATCCACGAACTGGCCGTCTTTGCCGTACCGGACTGCATTGGTCAGCAGATTCTCAAAGACGCGGGCCAGCAGCTCCCCGTCGCCTTGAATCTCCATTGCCGGAGCAAGCTCCAGCCGGGCGGTCAGCCCGTTGTTGTCCAGCAGCGGGTACAGCTCTTCATGCAGCTGGACGAGCAGCTCACTCAAATCGAGCGGACTGCTGTCCACCTTCAGCATGCCGTAGTTCATCCGGGTAAGCTCAAACAGCTCGTCGATCAGCCGCTCCAGCCGCCGTGATTTGGTATAGGCAATCGAGGTATAATGCCGGACCTGCTCGGCACTTAATTCCTCATCCTTCAGCACATAATCGAGATAGCCCAGCACTGAGGTCAGCGGGGTGCGCAGGTCATGCGCCAGATTGAGCACCAGCTGGTCCTTGCTGTTCTCGGCGAAATCCCCGCGCTCCACGGCCTGCTGCAGCTTGCCGCTGGCCAGATTCAGGTCGGCGGCAATATCCCCGAACTCATCCTTCGAGGGGATGATGATCCGGCTGCTGAAATTACCTTCGGCCAGCTGGCGGATCTGCTGCGAGATTTCCCGGAAATAGCGGGCGTAAGGCTGTGTAAACAGATAGAAGAAGACAAGGGCCAGCGGGACAAAAAAGATCAGAAAAAAATTCAGGTCCCCGATGTTACCGATAAAATACCGGAACCGGGCCAGCGGGTCCTCGGCCAACACGTTAGCTGTATAGTACTGCTGCAGCATCTTGTACAGCGCATAGGTCAGAATGCCGGAGCAGAGCATGCTCAGTGTGAGCAGGAAAATCATCTGAAAGCGGAAGCTGCGAAACCGTCTAGCCATTGAATGTATAACCTACTCCCCATATGGTTTTGATCAGTTTATTCTTGTCCTGCTCTTCGCCAAGCTTTTTACGCAAGGTGCGGATATGAACCATAACCGTATTCCCGCTCTCAAAATAAGCCTCGCCCCACACCTGCTGAAACAGATTCTCCGCGCTGAACACCTTCTTGGGGTAGCTGGCCAGAAGGTACAGGATATCAAATTCCTTGGGTGTCAGCTCCACATTGTTCCCGAACAGCTCTACCGTCCGGCGGTCCGGGTCAATGACCAGCCCGCCGGATTCCAGCACCGGCTTGCGCTCTGCCTGCGGCTGGTTAAGCTGCATGAAGCGGCGCAGCTGCGCGTTCACCCGGGCGACCAGCTCCATCGGGTTAAACGGCTTGGTCATATAATCGTCAGCTCCGATGACCAGGCCGGTGATTTTGTCGAGGTCCGAGGTCTTCGCGCTCAGAAAAATAATCGGCAGCTGATGCTGCTCCCGGATCTGCCGGGTCACCTCATGCCCGTCCAGCCCGGGCATCATGATATCAAGAACCGCCAGATCAATGTGGCGGGACTGCACGGCTTGGACTGCGGCTTTGCCATCGGTCACCTTAACCGTGTGATAGCCCTCTTTTTCCAGATGCAGAGCTACCAGTCCGGCAATTTCCGCATCGTCATCGGCGATAAGGATGGTTATCCGTTTCATTTTGTGTTCGCTCCTGTACAAATGAACTTGGGTACGCGCTATTATAGCGCTTTGCTCCTAGTGTACCTTATCGGAAGTTGTTTCGCGAACAGGAATCGTGAATAATAGAATGGGTGTGTATGAAAAACACCTTAGCTGCAGGCGGCCAGGCGATCTGCGGAGTATGTCAGACCATTTTTAAAATACTTAATTTTGTAACATTTAATGTTAAGGTATAGCCCGAAAGAGTCATGCCGGGGACGGGCAGACCGTGATACTGTTAGAAACAGGTTTTGAGGAGGGGACGGCAACGTATACAAGAATTAAGCTGCTGATTCTGCTGATACCCACGTTAATGGTCGGAATCTGGGAGTTCGTGCGCCACCAGTTTCTGATGCCGTACATTTCCATGGATATGGGGAATTATTTAACGCCGGTGCTTGTATTTGTGTTCAGCATTGTTTTGCTGCTGCCGCTGTTCCGGATTATGGAGCGCAATCAGCTGGAGCTGGAGCAGAAGCGGGCGGCTACCTCGGCAATGGAGGCTCGGGAGGGGCTGGCGAAGGAGCTGCATGACGGGATGGCGCAGTCTTTGTTTCTGTTGTCCGTCCGGATTGACCGGCTGGAGCAGAATCATAAGAACGGCACAGTCAGCTCAGAGAACGTGGATCAGATTAAAAAAACAGTGCATGAGGTCAACCGCTATGTGCGCCAGGCGATCGCCAGCCTGAAGGTGCCGGTCTCAGGCAGTGCGGATTTTTCACTGGAACGGTCCGTGCAGGAGCAGCTGGGCAGAATCGCCGCAGAGGTGATGATTGAAGTCTCGCTGGACTGGCATCTGCTGGAGGATGCGCTGAACAGTAAGGAACAGGCCGAGCTGCTGTCCTGCATCCGCGAAGCCATTATCAATGTGCGCAAGCATACGCGTGCCGGCCGGGTTGTAGTTGCCAGTTCAGGCGATAAGCATAGCTGGAAGGTAAGCGTAGCCGATGACGGTGCCGGAATAGAGCATGAAGACCCTTTTAAGGTGGCCGGCAGCTATGGTCTGCAGATTATGCGGGAGCGGGCGGAAAGTATGGGCTGGCGTCTCGGTCTGATGTCCGGCCCTGACGGAACGACAGTGGAAATTGCGAAGGGAGGGCTGGCGGATGAACCGCTGCCGGGTGATGATCGTCGATGACCATGCACATGCGCGTGAAGCCATGACAGAAATCGTATCGCTGGATGAACGTTTTGAAGTAATCGGGGCAGTGGGCAGCGGAGCTGAGGCCATCGTTATGACCGGGCAGTGGATGCCGGACCTGATCCTGATCGACATTGAAATGCCGGGAATGGACGGGCTGGAGACGACGAGGCGCATCAAGCTGGAATATCCGTATGTCCGGATCGTCATCGTTACCGTCTCGGATGAAATCTCTTATCTGTTCGAAGCGCTGAAGCAGGGCGCACAGGGATACTTGCTGAAGAATCTGGCCCCGTCAACCTGGATCGAATATTTGCTGGCGATTGTCAGCGAGGAGGTTCCGCTGAGCCGGGAGCTGGCTTTTCAGATTCTGAAGGAGTTTGCGGTAACCTCGGTCAAAGAGGAGCGGGAAGCATTAACGGCGCGCGAGAAGGAAATACTGGGCTGTGTATCCTCAGGCTCCACAAATAAGGAGATTGCAGCCACTCTCGGGATCTCCGAGCACACGGTCAAAAACCATCTTAAGAATATTTTGCAGAAGCTGCAGCTCCAGAACCGTACACAGCTGACCCGTTATGCCCTGGAGCAGGGACTTACCCCGAGGGAGCGGGATTTTCCGCGCAAAAGATAAATCATAACAGAAGATAAAGAACATCCATTGAGGGGGAACCAACTTGAATAAACTGCTTCGTAAACTACTGACACTCGCTACCCCGATGGCAGCTGCACTATCCCTATTCGCCGCGGTAGCCAGCGCTCATGTAACTGTATCACCGGCCGAATCCACCACAGGTGCTTGGGAGACCTACACGCTCAAGGTACCATCGGAAAAAGACATTGCCACCACACAAATCGACCTGCGCATGCCGGAAGGCGCCGAGTTCAAGCAATATGAAGCTGTGCCCGGCTGGACCGTAACCGTCGATGGTAACAAAATCAGCTGGATCGCTTCCGGGGACGGCATTCTGGCCGGCCAGTTCCAGCGCTTCACCTTCACAGCCAAGAACCCGGATACCGCCGGTGATATCGCCTGGGATGCCTACCAGCATTATGCTGACGGCAGTCTGGTCCAGTGGTCCGGTGAAGAAGGCAGCGAAAGTCCGCACTCCGTTACTGCGATCGTCCAGGCCGCAGCCGGCGGCGACAGCCATTCCCACGGGGGAACAGGTTCGGCACACTCCGGCTCCATGACGATGGATGAGCATGAGGCAATCATGGAGAACGCAGAACAGTCAGGAAGCACCTCGCCAATGGTGTATATTACGCTGGGGATTTCCTTGCTGGCCTTCCTGCTGTCGGCGATTGCGCTGCTGCGGGGGAAGAAGGAGTAAGGCGGTTTCAGAATACCGGATAGACGGGCTGTTGGGAAAACAACGGAATAACGGTGAAAAGATAAGTAACTGCGGATGGCTTTATCCTGTAACAGGATGGAGTGTCCGCAGTTTTTTGTTGTGTAAAGATCGGGGATTGGATACATTGGTAATATGTGGGGCATGGCAGAAAGGCTTGGGAGTTGTGATTGTATTTTGTACAACAGAATCAGCTCAGTGTGGACTTAAATCTCATTCTATTGTATTTCATACAATTGATTACATAGGAACGTGGCGAAAAAGCCAATAATGCAAGATTCTGATGTATAAAATGCAACAGAACCGTTTTATCATAGTGGTTTTATTGAAATCTATTGTATATTGTGCAATTGAGGGTAAGGGTTTTTGATGGGCGTTATTGTAGCAAAAAGTAGAGGTGGAAAAATGAGGGACATCATATTGATGACATCGATAAGCTTTATTCCCCACCGGGGACGGTTATCCAAAAAGGAGATCAAATTGCAATTACCCTAACTTTCGATCAGCCGATAGGAGAGATAAATAATAGTATTATAGAACAGTTTTTCTCGGCAAGCTGGACGTATCCTTTTAAACGCCGATATGTAAGACCGTTTATACAATCCAGTTTTACTTGTGAAGAATATAGTATATACACAAAATTTATTCTTAATAAGAAAAATACTGAGACCGATGAGATCCGATTAGTGCTTCAGGATATATTAGATTTTCTTAATACAGATTACATCTCTGTAAGGAAATTAAAGTCGAGGTATGTTCTGGATATGATACAGGAGAAGGGACTAAGACAGGGGACTAGGTATGAGCGAGGTTAAAGTATATTTTTTAGAGGATACGGAACTTGCAGAGTATGAGGCTGTGAACAAGGGATTCCGAAATGATGTCTATGTAAAATTAGCGGATGGGCTTTTTAATGTAGTGGTCTATGATAGTGTGCGTCTTCAACAGGATTTTGAATCGGAAGTTGAGAATTACGGTTTCTATTCAATAGATCCAAATTTGATCCTGGTTAGTGAAGTGAATAAAGAGGAGATAGTATTTGTAATAGAAAATCTATACCGTCGAAAGTACTTTGAGAAAATAAAACCTGTTAGTGATAGTGAGCTAAGTGAGTATTTTGGACGATAAATTGGGGTGGAGGATGGATGATGTCCATATCTGCATGGATTGATATTTATTTAAGTGAACACAGTAGCGCCAATTTATCAGCCACGGACTTAATCCGGCAACTTGCAAAAGAAGGCTGGAATTACACAGGCCGTAACGGGGAAGTCACATTTCTGCCTTTAGGTGATGGAGACAATTTTAATTGGCTGAGTGAAGCAGTGGATAGCGCCCATATCATGAATATCATTGAAATGAAACAGGCACAACAAGAAATCGTGGGTATCCAGCTGTTACGAAGGGATTCGGAAATTGGATGCGATATGCTGATCTTTAACACGAATCAGATCGGATTCAATCTGTCGATAGCCAGAAAAAATATTCAAGCTCACGGTGATATTGATATTACTGATTTTAGCTGGTACCTGGAAAGAATATTGCCGGTCTTTAAACATGCAGGATTGCGGGTTGAGCGGGTACAGTGTGAACAATTGGACTAAGAACTTGCGATTGGTGAGAGAGGAGAGCCGAATGCCAAAATATTATCTGGATAATATTTTTACGGGGCGTAGTAACGGTATGGATTTCCTGGTGAATGTTGTATACGGCTTTCTTGAAGAAGGGGACAAGTTGTATTTCGAGTATGGTTATTCGTACATAAATTCATTTCCTTATAAGGACGTTGAGAACTTCGAAGACACGGTTAACCGAATCTGTTATTATCCCAAAAATAAAGAAGAAGCAAAATCAATTATCGGTAATAATTTTATGATTAATTGTATCGTACTGGAAAGAGATAGAGACATGGAATCATGCAAGTACAGACTTCTGGTAGTGGAAAGCATGGAATCCATTGAATTAATGGTTACCGAGTATGGAGAGGGTAGCTTTCAGAAGCTGCTCAAAACAAAGCTCAAACCGTTTCTGGAACAGGGCGTTAAGGTATTAATCTACTGATATGTAGGAGTAACCAAGGAGAGTTGTGAATGAATATCCATGACATCGAATTTGAGAGTGAACTTCCAAAGTATAAGATAGCGGACGAGAAGAACACTTTTTTTGCGAATAGACCGTCAAAGGAAATCAATATCGAACCAAATAAACTGAATGCAGAACAAGTATTAGGCGATCCGTGGTGCATCTCTAATGAGAAATTAAATCAAATTATTGATGATAAGAGCTATAGATCAAACTGTTTTTAAGCCATTTTAAAATTTATACATACATATAAGGCCCGTCCAAGTGAAGAGGATTTAACATTATTTTTGCTTGGAACAACAGGAGGTTTATTAGCTGAATTTCTGTATGAACAAGGAGTGGTTGATTATTCCCGTGAAAAATATGGATACGCGCTAACCTTCAGAAACAGTCAGATTGCTACTGATTATTTTATTATTGAACTGATTGAATGTATCAGTCGGTTAGGTTTTGCGTGCCAAGCATTGGCACTTGATTATATGTGAAATATTAGTACGAAGGATAAAGGGATAATGAACGTTCATTATCTGAGTAATAT
This sequence comes from Paenibacillus sp. fava2, assembly GCF_058313675.1. NCBI lineage: Bacteria > Bacillati > Bacillota > Bacilli > Caryophanales > Paenibacillaceae > Paenibacillus > Paenibacillus sp. fava2. Next base: position 3,071,985 of record NZ_CM177755.1, read on the forward strand.
TATTCCGGCGTCAGAAGATAGTTCGAGTTTTTTGATGGATCTTGTGTTTGCTTTTGCAGGCAGGGATGAGTTTTTATATTTGGAATATGATCTTCATGAATCTGATCCGCAGTATTCAAATGATATTGAATAAGTGTAGTTGAAAGCCCTGAGACTATTGAATTAATGGTTACTGAGAACATTGAGGGGGATTTTCAGGAGCTACTGGGGACAAGCTTAAAGCCGTTTCTGGATCAGGGAGTCAAGGTGCGGACAGAGGAAATGAATAATGACATGATTAAAGCACAGTATTTGAAATACGGGATTCATATTTAAAACAAAAAGCTGAAATCATCGTACCCAAGGCAATTAAGGAGCAAATAAATGAAAAAGCCGATCTATACTTCAATAATTACAGCGGTGCTCTATCCTGTTGCTTTTATGTTGTATATGGAATTATCTATGTATGCATATAACCACGATTACAAAACGTTAGGGCGAGTTGTTGATTATGGATATTTTAGTCTGGATTTTCTATTGATTATATTATTATCGATTCCAATTACTATTCTTCATAGAGAAAACCTGATTCGTCATTGTTTAATAGTATTTTTAGGGAATGTTGTTTTTTGGCTTATAGTCACTGTAATTCCTTGGATCATGGGTGAGACTATTGAGTTTGGATTTATGATTAAGATGGTTTTTATTAACGATATGACTATAGGTGTGCTTCTCGGACTATTCGTGAATCTGTTCATTAATCTATTTAAACGTAGGGCCGTGATAGTCCGCTGATGTATTGAGATGGTCAGGAGGTAGTATGAGAAAATCAGCGTGAAATTATAATCTATCAAGGTCCCTGATCTGTTCTTACTGCGAATAATTAAAGGAGAATATGTGCAGTGAACAAATACAAAGCTCTCATATCCGATTTTGATCAAGCGCAAAGAAACTTCGGTTATTTAACTTCATTTAATTTATCACGTGGTACAGAAATAGATGAATTCCAAGTGACTTTGCAAATTACCCTAGCCCAGTCAACTTTTGATTACGATGAACAATTATCGATAACATTTACAGGGGTGAAGGATCTGGAAGTAGGAAGGCTACCGGGATTAATATGCTGGTTATACTTTGATATCACGGATATTTCTAAAGACCAGCTGGAGGATATAAGATTCAAAGTTGTTGTTGAATATGATGATAATATTTTTAGCTTATTTTGCAGCCAGATCGCATTTGAAATCATAGGCCAGGAGCCGATGTAACATTGTTCAGTAAAACAAATGGGATTACACATAATCATGTAAAGGGTATAATATCATTTTGATAAAATAATAGAGTTCAAGCGGTCGAATTAGGTTTAACGAGATAAGTTTTAAAAAGAAAGAAGGGAATCAAATTAATAAAAGGTGGAGATATTACATACCGCTTTACCTTGTTGGGTACATAATTTCATTAAATGGGACTGGTATTCCACATTGGTATTATTTGATTCCCATAAAGTTAATTTCTTTTTGCTTAATGTTAATCGGTGGCAACGGGATTTATTATTTAGCTGAGGAAAAACAGCCGTTATACCTAGCCTCATTTAGATCCCTGAAATACATATTGTTTTCTGTTTTACTTTTATTTATATTTGCAGTTTTACAAGAAACATTACAACAATTCTCAATTGATATTTCAGCATTTATAGGAATGTAGTTGAATCTTCATTAACTTCGTATCCTCTAAACCTAAAGTGGTATCCGTTAAAGACTTTTTGTTCAAGTACTGTTATCAACAATTCATCCTTCCCGACTTGCAGACCACTCCAACAGCTCAGTACGTACACGGTTCGTCAGCGCATCCACCACGCGGAAATCCATGGCGGTGACATAAATCTTCTCTAACTGATCCCGGTGCACCTTCGCCTCGGCCAGAGCGGCTATGGCCTCCTTCATTTTGGCTTTATATTGGGTGCTCACTTCAGCTAGCTGTCCGGCATAACGCTCATCCGTTCCTTCTGCGACAACGGTTTCATACGTATCGATGATCACGTCTCCTTCCCGGTCCGGAAAATATTCGTGCGGACTGGTGCTGTCGAAGATCGCAAAACCAAGCTCACGCACAATAACCATATCCAGACTATGGGGATCAAATCCGCAATGATAGATTTCTGTATCCAGGCTACGTTGCTCCGCTTCGGCTGCGATCTTTTTGAGCATAGTGGATTTACCTGTACCTGCCCGGCCTTTAATGAAGAACCGTCTGGACAGCCCTTCGGTCAAATTAGGCACAAAATCAACCGCCCCGGCAGGTGTCGCTGCTCCCAGAAACCGGTGCTTAACGATAGCACTCTTAGGAATACTGGTTTCGCCAAAAAGCTGCTTAAGTATCCCGGCTGTTAATTGATTCGCTTTGTCAAAATCCATATGCTCAAAATAAATTTTCTCCCACTCATCATGAATTTTTAAGGCTTCTGCAAACCCGCTGTACGCTGCTTTATAGGAATCCGCAACCCTCTGATTAATCTCGCCGATGATCTCTCTTTGACTGATGAGTGCTGCCGAGTCCCAGGCCTCGCCCAGGTTCACATATTCTTCAACAGCTCCCGGAGCTTTAGGTTCAATGACATGAGGCGCAGTGCCGTCAACAATGCCTACACTAAGCGCCGGGATAATGACCGCATCAATCGAATCCTTATCGGATGAACAATGGATCAGCTCTATATCGTAACCACGCTCCGCCCACTCCGAGCCGATTGTTTTCATCAAAGATGACTTTCCGGTGCCGGGACCGCCTTTCAAAATATAGATCCGCTGGAGTCCCTGGAGATTCGATTCGAACAAATTATAGAAACCAAGAGCCGTATTGCCGCCTGCAAAATATCTTAAAGTCCGTGCAGCCACACATCCACTTCCTTTCACGTTGTCGCCCGGTAGGCTATACCCTACAGTATGCGTCAGGTATTTGTGAGGTGCCTAGAGGCGGAGCGGTGGTAGAACTCTCTTCTGGAGTTTGTCCAGTGTTAGTGAGCAGCTGTCTGGATTTTTAATACCTCATACAGACATTTGACTATTAACTGGCGTAATTTCTGCATGCCTCCACCGAGATCAGCCTCCTAATTTAACGAGTTGAAAAATTCCAAAATGTGTTAATATAAATGAGCGATTCGTAAGTTGAATTCCTGCTTTGAAAAGAACTAGTAACACTCCAGCATGCAGGATAACAATGAATGCCACAAATTTATTAATTCACAATGAAATAAAGAGGGGAGGGGGAAACAAAAATAATGGAGAGATCCTGCGATTGGTGGCCTTTTTAAGAGCGTCCCAAAGAATGGAACTATACGCATTATCTTGGCAAACTAAAATGAAAATAAATGTCATAATAGCAGCTGTCAATCAGTAATAGATCGGATGAAGAATAGATAAAACGAGCTACCGTTTCTAGGTATGATTAAGCTAAAGCAGGAAGGCATATGCCGAATCTACCTATCTAAACATTTAGGGGGCAGGTTAATGCAAGAAAGAGAATTGTATGCTTATCACCTTGTAACTAGGAAAAGAATGGACTTGGGTCAAATCATTTGCTTTGACAATAATCAAAAAAATACGTTGTATCATTTCTTTTTTGAGAAAGAACAGCTGAATTCTAAGGGTGAAGATTTTCTTCATATCTTGGAAAGTCAAATTACTAATCATGGATTAAAGCTGGATAAAGAAGATGCTGATGTCGCTGTTAAGTATGTAGGACAAACTATTCGGGCTATTAGAGAAGTAATTGTTGAAATGGTAAGACTGCAAGAATATCCTGATTTTCCTTCGCGGTTGTCTTGCTTATACGCTGCGAAAAGCTACCAAGACGCTCTGAAATGGAAAGAACTATTTGGTTCTTACCATCGAAGGGTTTTGCAGATAGTGAAACTTCGGGTTGTCGGGACTGTATTTGAAGGTGACGGCAGTCTTTTACCAAAGGAGGACGGTGCTCCATTCTCCCAAAAAATCGAACAGGCCAGAGAATATTGGAAAGGCAATAAAAACAACGAACTTCCCGAGTTGCTGATTAATGGAAGAATCGAAGTGTTAGAAATTATTGATGAATTTTCTTATTCTTAATAACATTTATTTAGGAGTGAATGGTGAACTGAATAAAAACCAGGATGAAAAGACAGTTGCAAATGCAATTCTATTGGCATCGTGCCAAAAACCAAATTTCAACACGATATTGTCATTTAAATCGGGATGATGTATTTCGCTTGTTATCTACACTTTTTAGCCAGTGTCTAATCCCTTTTCCAGCATAGGGTTCATCACTAAATCGAGGGATAACATGCAGGTGTGAATGCACGATGTGCTGACCACCAACAGCATTACAGTTCCATCCAATGTTATACCCATCTGCTTGATGTTTTTCATCCAAGATAGATTTTACTTCTTGTAATAAAGAATATGTTGCAGACCACTCTTCTTCCGTTAAGTCGAAAACTGTTTCTCGATGTTTAATTGGAACAATTAGTCCTGAACCAATTAAAACTTCTTGTGGAGTTTGTAGGAAAAGACAATGTTCATTCTGAATTATCACTTGTTGTTGTTCTACTAAATCAAGATTGCAAAAAGGACATTCCTTCATTCAGGCAACCACCTTAATGTTTTAGTATCATTTTTACATTTTCCACTCTTTGTAGCAACATTTTTCAAGAAACAGCCAAAGAATAAAAGGCACCTGTGCTCATTAGTTAAATACGCTTCATTCGAAAGACGGATATTACTGTTTGAGATGTTTGGAGGATTGTTTGTCCTATATGCGCTGACTGTTGAATTACCGTTATCCATCATTCGCTTTAAACAAGTAATAACTAAGGCATGGAAAAAAGCTGTGCTTTTTCTTGTAGCATCGTTTGCCGTTTTATTGATCATTATTTCAGCTCAGAACACATATCTGTTAACAAAGGATATTATCTCAGGATATCAGGAAGCAAATGTTGCTGTATTAAGCCGTCAGTCAGAGTACCGATCCATGGACAAAGTTTTGGTTGATGATAATAGTGTGATTAGTACATATAAATTAGCTCCGGGATACGTTGAGGTACACACTGGTAAACAGTACGCTGTACGGATTTTTCCAAATTCAAAGATAATAGTGCCGGTTGATGAAGCTGAATTATAGTATGCAGATCGGCAGATTAATACTAAGTGGAAATTCGCCATCTAATTCTTATTAAACTGCAGGTGAGAGAACATTAGATGGAAAAAGGACACTTAATTTCACTGTTTTCGCGGCAAAAGGGTCTTTGGGGCAAAAATAAGTGATGATTTTCCACCTAAATCTTAGAAATTATAGGAAATTATAAAATTAGGTGACGAAAATCCAACTAAATGTGCATGCGCTTGGAAAAACATAAATACACCTCAGACGGGAAATCGTCCGAGGTGTATTCTTTTTTATCTAGTGTTACCATGCAAACTGGCGAATCTAGAGCCGTTTCCGTTTATAAAACGTAATGAACGCCGCGGCGAGAAGGAGAACAATAATCGCTACGCCAGTTGTAATGGCTTCACTGGTGCTGCCTTGCTGCTGGGCGCTGCCTGGTGCGCCGCCGAAGTCGCCGCCACCAAAACCGCCGCCCATGCCGCCGCCGAAGCCACCGCCCATGCCGCCGCCGAAGCCACCGCCCATGCCGCCGCCCATGCCGCCACCGGCCATGTCCCCGCCGGGGCCGTTGCCGCCCTCGGGGATGGCCGGTCCGCCCATGGCGCCCGGCACGCCGCCCGGGCCGCCATACTGGCCGTCCGGCCAGCTCTGCCCTTGCGCCGGCGCCTGCCCTTGCTGCGCGGCACCGCTCTGCGCCGTGCCGCCATCGCCCTGCGCCGGCGCCAGGCCCTGCGCCCCAGCGCCACCGCCCGGCGCGGCACCAAACCCGCCGCCGCCCATACCTGCGCCGCCACCCATACCGCCGCCGCCAAAGCCGCCCATGCCTCCGCCGCTGCCGGAGCCGTCGCCGCTAGAGGCGATAGTGCCGTCGAGCTGGCCGGAGACGCTGGCGGCCATTGTGGACATGAAGGTCTTCACGGATTGGACGCCGCTCTCATATTGCTCAAACGTATAGAAGGCGGAAGGATCAGCCTTCACGTGGCTGGAGATCATCTGATCGAGCTCATCCATCCGGGCCTGGAAGGTGTCGTCCTGCAGGTATCCATCGATCATCTGCCGGATAATCGCATGATACTTTGCCTTGTACTCGTCATTCGCCAGCAGCTTCGCTATCAGCGGACGCTCGGCGAGTGCGCCTTGGGTCGGCTCGTCGATCAGGACGTCGGAGCCGCCCATACCGCCAAAGGCCATGTTGTAGTCCCATGGCAGAATCGAGAAGACGCCGTCATCCTCGTACAGATAATAGTTCTGCTTGTTGCTGCCGAGATAGCTGTCCATATTGCCGGTCACGGCATTCAGCGCGATGTAGCCGAGCGCGTTATCGACGTTGATGTATTTTTCATAGTCGGTGCCGTTGTTCAGCTCATCCAGCATGTCCAGCAGAATATCATCGTTCGATTTCTCTGACTTCATCTCGAGGCCTGTATAGAGGGAGGAATCATCTCCAAGCCAGGTCAGGTCGCTGCCTTGACCGGTCATTACACCCTTATACAACGCGCCGTAGGAGTTGCCGAAGTTGCGCTCCAGATAAGCATCGCCGATCTGTTCCACCGCTAGGTAGAAGCCCTTCAGCTCATCGTTGACATAGATGTTAACGAAGGAGTATTTTGGCGTCGGCAGGCCCATGGTCCCGGCAAGCTCATAGGTGAGAAACTCGCGCATATAAGAGGCATCACTGTAGTTGTTGTTAAGGTTGATTTTGGTAATCCCGAACAGGTTCTGATTTACATATTCGTCAAAAGAAATCTTGAAGCTGTATCGGTCCGAATCGCTCATCTGCACAACACTGCGCAGACTTAAGTTGCCTTTAGTCCGGATGCCGACATTGTCCATTTTGATCCCGTTGTATTCAACCGATGCTGCTTTGTATTCCTCGGCGCTGGCATTGTCCAGCATATCCTGGAAATCGTCCGGGTCAATCGTGATCCGTACATCAACAACCTTGTCCTTAGGAAACACCTCAGCATCCAGACTCTGCTCCTTATTCGAGACCACCCGGTCCTGCGCATTTCCATCCGCATCGTTATTATCCGGCTGACACCCGGCCAATGCGGCAGCCAGCAGCAGGCAGCACACCATGAGGAGGAACGGCTTACCTCTTGCTTTCATTTCGGCACCGCCTTTCCTTAGGATACGTAGTCGCCGCTGTAGCTGATCAGCAGGGCATTTCTGACACCGGTAATATCAGAGACGGTATTAACGAAGCCGCCTTCCTTGTCGTTCAGCCGAAGCTCCAGTGTCAGCTCGATATTGCCTTTGGTGACGGTTTTTTGCTTCACATTGTAGCGTTTCACGGATTTATTCAGGTGGCTATGCACCTCGCGTTCGCTGTCATCACCTTCGCAGTTAATAACCAGCAGGTAAGGTGTTTCCACGGACGAACGTTTGATGAACAGGAACAGAATCAGGCCGATAATGACCGACCCGACGATAGCCAGCGTGAAAAAGCCCGCCCCGGTCACAATTCCTGCAACCGCCGCCCAGAACAGAAAGATCAGATCCGTCGGATCTTTGATCGGCGTTCTGAACCGGACAATGGACAGGGCACCGACCATCCCGAGTGACAGCACCAGGTTGGAGTTAATCGCGATAATGACGGTAGCAGTGATCAGGGTCATGCCCATGAGCGAAACGTTGAAGCTTTTGGAGTAGAGCACTCCGCTGAACACCCGCTTATACAGCAGGTAAATAAAGAAGCCGATCAGAAAAGCAACTCCGAGTGTGATCAGGATTTTGGAGATGCTGATATCGGATACAAAATTGTCCAGCACCGAATTTTTGATCATATCCGAAAAGGTTGTTGCTGTGTCGTTGGCTTGTGCCGCCGTTGTTCCTGCAGCAGCCAGAGTAGATACAAAGCTCATTATTAATAATCCTCCCAAGTGTTGGTCTTCAAAAATTTACGGCAAATCACATACTTCGAAGCCGACTGCCGGTTCAAGCCTTCCAACTGCAGCGCAATCCGGATGTATTCCGGAATGTACTCGTCAAATTTGACCTCAAAGATGATAAAGTTCTCATCCAGCGCCCGGACAGGCCGCAGCTCCTGATCAAAAATATCCGTAGCATGCAGCCCGGTCCGCAGCTCCTTGTCAAACGTAATCCGCACATTGCCGTTATTGCAGACGTAAGGCTCGCGCACGTAATCGACGATTACCTTCGGACGCAGCAGGTTATGACGCATTTCGTTGTACAGCTCCATGAACAGCGGACTGCCGGGAACATTCAGCACCTCGTAATTGCCGGCCATAATCTGGTCGTACATTTCGCGGGTGAGCGGCTCTTTGATTTTGGCGATGTAATCGTCCCTTTTGATTTTTTTCTCGAAGTGGATGACATGATCCTGAACGTTATAGATGCGGATCCGGTATTTGGCGCGTTCCCTGAGACCCCCGAGCTTCTCAGCCAGTGCTGTATTGTGCATATCATCAAAATAAAGGCTCCGGATATGATACTCCCCGCCTTCATCCGCATTCTGGTCCGCATCCATCAGGCTGTGCAGGCGCTGGCGCAGGATCAGATATTGATGATGGTTGATAAAAAATTTCAGCTCATGCCGGAATTGCAGCTTTTTACTCATTTCACACCTCGTTTCTCTCTAAATAAAGATCATGAACTGAACCCATCGTACGGGACAGACCTTATGATTGTCTTAAATCCGGCTGAACGTTAGCTGAAAGTTTTTACACTGCGTTAACAAAAGTCGTGAATTCTGAACACAATTATTATGGTGAAGTTGACTTTGAGGCTTAATGGAGGCTATCTTTGTAAACACAGTAAAGTAGCTTTCAGGAGGGACCCGAGTGAAGGATTTGAAAATGTTGCTCATCATCGGAATTATTCTTTTAGTGTTAATAGTGGCAGCAGTAGCGTTCGAAAGACTGAAGGCGGAGCGGGCAGAAGCCGGGCGGTTACCGGGAACCCCGTTTAATCTGGTAACTACGTTTAAGGGGGATGCGGGAACGAGCCGTGCTTTTACGTGGTACACAGAGGATGCTGCCGCTTCCGGGCGGGTGGAGGTTGTAAGGGGGGAGAATGCCTCTTTTGACGGTACTTCAGTAATCAGGGTGCAGGCGGAAGATACAACGATTAAGACAGATGCTGGAAAAAGAGGCGTACATAAAGCGGAAGTCAGCGGGCTTGAGCCGGGTACGGTGTACACCTACAGGGCAGGCTCAGGAGAGGAGGGGGAGTGGAGTGCTGCAGCCAGCTTCACCACGTCGGAAGCGGAGACTGACGAGGTAGCCTTTATTAATGTGACCGATTCGCAAGGGATAACGGCAGCGGATTTTGCGGTGTGGGGGCGGACACTGAACAAGGCGTTCCAGACCTTCCCGGCGGCACAGTTTATTGTGCACAATGGGGATTTTACGGAGGAAGCAGAGGATTCTGAAGCGTGGAACAGCTTTTTCAGCAATGTTGACAGTCTCGTTACCCGTATTCCCCTGATGCCTGTAACCGGCAACCACGATGAAGTGGATGAACAAGCGGCCGAATTCACTTCCCATTTCAACGTCCCGGATAACGGGGCCAAAGGATCAATTGCCGGTACATCGTACTCCTTCGACTATGGTCCGGTGCATGTTACCGTACTGAACACGGAGAGCAATTTGAAAAAGCAGGCTGAATGGCTGAAGAAGGATCTGGCCGGCACGGACAAAGCCTGGAAAATCGTTGCGATGCACCGTCCGGCTTATGGAGGCAATACCTACAAGAAGCTGGATGACTGGGTAGAGCTTTTTGATAAATACGGGGTTGATCTGGTGCTGCAGGGGCATAACCATGAGTATTCGCGGTCTTATCCGCTGCTGGGCGGGAAGGTTGTCACGGAGAAGCAAAAGACGGCAGGGGCGGCCAAAGGTACTGTCTATGTAGTTACGAATGCTTCCGGCAACAAGTTCAATGAGAAAAAAGAGGACCAGTTCTACCATGCTGTGCATTTTCAGAACAACAAGGCGATGTTCGCGGGTATTACCGTCAGCGGCAAGGTGCTGAGTTACCAGGCCTACGATGTGGACGGCAATAGACTGGATGAATTTACACTGACTCACTAACGGCAAAGAGGCGGCTGAAGGGGTTCAGCTGCCTCATTCTTTTTGTATAGCAAGGGTGGTTCTGTGACAGACGGCGATAATGTTCAGCGCCCGGGCCGGCGTTTTAGGGTAAAGGTTTTTACGATCAGCGGAACTTCGTCATTGACCATGCGCTTCAGCAGGCGGATCTCGCGGCCGTATTTCTTATAATCATAGTCGTCACCGGATTTGTTGAGGAACTCATCGGGCAGCTCCTCCGGCACCGTGTAGGCATAAATTCTTCCGCCCCGGGCGGCCAGGAAGCTGTATGGAGAATCGTCATATCCTTCGTCATGCCACTGCTTCAGGGTCATTTTGAAGACGAACAGGCTCAGGACATCATCATATAATTTCCCCTTGTATTTAAACCGGAAAAATACGCCGTAGTCTGCATCCTCCAGCCGGTTGCTCCGCTCAACCGTAGTATAGATTTTCCAGGAGCGGGGGAGCTTTAGCGTGAAGCCATACCGGGGGTCCCGGTAAATGTAAGAATTTGCGGGTTTTGCGCTGCCGGCTGGGCGTTTCAGGCGTTTTGAGGCACGAAGGAGCGTTTGGGGTGAGCGTTTACGGTGTTTTCCAGGGCTACAGGAGGGACTGGTTGATCGGTTGAGACGTTTTCCGGTGCGATGGGTAGTGCCGCTTGAGCGCTTCAATGGTTTGCCAGTGCGTGAAGACCTGACAATTGTGGGCTTTAACCTTTTTCCTGGTACTCTCGGGCTGCTGTCAGTGCGCTTTTGACTAAGTGACTTGCTCTTAAAGCTGGAACTGCCCGGTGGATTTTCTGTTTCTGCGGATAACTGCGTTACCACTGTGCTTTTTTGTCTCCAGATCCTGCTGTTCATCATGATCACATCCCTGCATATGGTTATCCCGGTTTCAGACATAGGCATAATAACCAGAATATTCATGCCTTAGGGGATGTGACTGGACAGCTGCCCGGTCTGCAGGGAAAATAGTGGCTGAAACACAAGTAAACCCCTATCATTGATTTGCATCAATAATAGAGGCTTACATTGTTTGCACTATACCCATGTTATGCTCAGACTCCTTATCCTACACTCTTTGAACTCAGCCGGGTAGAAATCGTCCGAGGCGGCAGTAAATTTGCCTATCCTGAGCGGTAAATCTTCTCTAATTCATCCTCTGCCACGAGTGGACTGCTGTTTAACATTCGAGCTTTAAGAAGCTCATACCATTTCGTTCGGGGATGGATTGAAAGCTTTAGCGCCAGAATCAAAGATATAGTCTCAAGCCCAGGGATTACAGCTGCTCAGGATTGCTGCGGATAAAATGTTGCTGCCCGTCAGACGTTCCTTCTAGCGGTGTAAGGTTCCCTTGAGTTGATGTCTTTAGTATACCCGGGGAGGACTGGGTTGTAAAAAGCGCTAATCCTTAAAAATGGTACTATTTTTCAATTCATCCTCTTGTAAGCGCTATTATTCTGCTGTGTTCTTAGTTTTTCATCATTCGCGGCTTGTACCCTGGGTAATATCTAATGGGATCTATCATGTATAATGTAGCAAATAGAGGAGGCGTTTCAATGAAGCTGTTTCAGATGAAAACATCGCCGCTGGGCATAGAGCGGATTGCGGAGTTTCTGGAGAATAACTATATTTGTATCGGGTATCCGGGCACCGGAAATCTGGAAGCGGCCAGTCCGGAGGAAATGCTGGTCAGGCTGCTGAAGAGCGGGGCTTATCAGGGGCAGGAGCTTGAGACGGCAGTGGCCGATCTGAATCTGTTCGTGCATGAGATGCAGGACGGGGATTATGTGCTGGTTGCCAACGGGCAGTGGGTGCATCTTGGTGATTTGGGAGATTATTTCTACGACGACACTTATGATACAACAGATGATGGACGCTGCCACCGCCGGGGCGTAACCTGGCTGAAGAGCATTCCGCAAAGCGCGCTGAACCCGGAAGCTGCTGAACTGCTGGCAGAGGAGGCCCGGATCTCCCGGTACCGCGGCACCTTGCCGGCGGCCAGAATGGAGCTGTGGATTGAAGGGACGGGCCCGGCCGAAACAACTGCTGGAGGAAAACGTGCGCTGGTGGATGAGGTAACGGTTCTCAAAGCTGTGGCTGTCCTGAAAGAAGCGCTGCATTCGGAAGACGCCGACCGGCGTGAGCGGGCGGCTATCGCCATCCTGCAATACGCAAAATAGGGCAATAGCAAGGGATCAGGAAATCTGCAGGGGGCAGCAGCCGCTAGGTGCGGCCACCCCTCAATTGAATTCTCGACTAACTTCCCGGATAGCCCGGTTATCGCGCAGGCTTCTTCACAATGTACTGCCAGTGCGGAGGGAGCGGATAGCTTTTTAAGTGCGTGTAATGAACCAGTTTGACCTCAGGGCCTGCTGAGATTTCAAACGTTAACCTGTCTTCTCCTACAGGAATATGGGGTCCGACAACAGGCGTAGCGTCGAGTGTTACGGACAACCTGAAGCCGCGAAAACCGTTTAACCGCTCTGAACCGGTTATTTGAACAAAATACGGATACACAAGCGGCGGCTCCAGCAATAATTGCCGGTAATAATCCTGTACAGCAGCATTGATATGCGGAGTTAGAAAATTCATCAGCATATCCTGCACTCTGAGTTCGCCGGAATCACTTAGCGGTTTATTGTGAACAGGTTCAGCGAATAACCGCGTTGGAGACGACAAGCTCAGTGCAGCAGATACAACTATAATTATGAACAATCTTGATAGAATCATCGTGTACACCTCACCCTGGTTTACAGGTAGAGTGTCCGGTTTGTCATAAGATTACCCTCATAACGTCTGCCCGTTATCGACAGTAAACACCTGCCCGGTAACAGAATCCTGCGTCAGCTGAAAAAGAACAGCCCCGGCAATATCGTCTGGCGTAGAAATTCTCTGCAGCGGCAATTTTCCGGCAAGCTGGTGCATCCGTTCCTCGTTGCCTGCCCACCATCTGGTATCGACAGCGCCTGGAGCAATGCTGTTCACTCTGATGTAAGGCGCAAGCGCGATGGCCAGCGATTTTGTCATCGTGTGGATGGCTGATTTGGTCGCTGCATACGGGATAGAAGAGCCAATTCCGGTAAATCCGGCGACACTGCCCAGATTTACGATGGCGCCGGATTTTTGCTTTTTCATATAAGGGACTACTGCCTTTACACAATGGAACATCCCTTTCACATTGACATTAAAAAGCGAATCCCACACCTCATCCGTCACATCATCCAGGTTGTCCATCGCAATCTGCGCTGTAATACTGGCGTTATTCACCAGGCCGTCAATGGTTCCATAAACCCCGGCAATGTAGGCAACCATGGCATCAACTTCATTTGCGGACGCGACATCCGCTTTATACGCAAAACCTCTTCCACCCGAACTTTCAATCTCCTGAACGACCGCGAGAGCTTCTTTTTCAGACCGGCTGTAATTTACAGCGACAATGGCTCCTCTGGCAGCCAGCTTTAATGCCGTTGCTCTTCCCACACCCGTTCCGCCGCCGGTAACGAGAATCACTTTATTATTTAATTCCATAGCTGATCATCCCCGCTTCAGATTTATTCAGGAACATTATACTTTTACGCGGATGTAAGGTATAATTCGGAAAAATGAAACGGGTATCATTCTGAATGATATCAGCGAAAGGTGCGGCTATTGTATGGAAAGCCAGGATTTAAGGATTTTTAAAGCTGTTGCGGAGCTGCAGTCTATTTCCAAAGCGGCTGATAGATTAGATTACGTCCAGTCGAACATCAGCCAGCGGATAAAAAATCTGGAGGTTGAACTAGGTGTCCCTTTATTCAGCCGCAATAACCGTGGGGTGACCCTGACTGAGGAGGGAAGCAGATTGCTGGACTACACCGATCAAATTTTAGGCTTAATGGAGGAGGCCAGATCGTCAGTCAACCCGGAAAAATGGAAAACTACACTGGCTATAGGTGCTCCGCAGACGCTCTCTGCTGTCCGTATTCCCCGGTTATTGTCTTCCTTTTTGCAGGATAACAGGATCGATATCAGGATGAAAACGGATCGTGCGGAGCGGTTACAGGAAATGCTCCAGTACGGGGAGGTAGAGGGGGTTTTTGTAAATGGTACATTCAATAACGTTCTCTTTACACCGGTATATACTTATGATGAAAGAGTCGTGGTCATTTCCCCCAAACCTGGTGAGCATAGTAATGAGCTTCTCGGGCATCATTTGATCATTAACAGTGATCAGAACTGCGTGTATAGAAGGAAGTTATTGGATGTTTATATGAAAAAAAAGGAGTCAATCAACCAGACAGTTATGGAATTTGACTCCCTGGAAGCAATTCTGCAGGCGGTTAATGACGGACTGGGGATCAGCGTTATTCCGGCAGACATTGCCTACAGCCGTAAGGAGCTGCAGTCCGTTCAAATGGAGGAGCTTCCGGATCCGGTCAGGGTCAGCTTTATAGTAAAGCAGGGCAGAAAGCAATCCCGGCCATTAAAGCAGTTCATCCGTTTTTTAGAGGAGAGCTGAACAGAAAAAAAGCCTTCCGCGTCATGACGGAGGGCTTTTTGGCATATCCTACAATTCATACAGCAGGAGCAGAATCAGATGAATTCCACGAATTCATTAACAGGCTTGCGGTAGCCGCGCGGTCTGATTTTGTGCTTGTTGTCCTTGCCGATTGTTATCATCAGGACGGGAACAAGATTGTCCGGCACTTGGAGTGTTGCATTGACCGCCTCCGGTACAAATCCGATCATCGGGCATGTATCCCAGCCTCTGTCCTTGGCAATCAGCATGAACTGCATAGCGGAGAGGGAGGCATTGCGGATTGCTTCATCGCGCTGGAAGGCTTCGTTGCCTTCATAAGCATCGTTGATAGACTGGATGGTGCTGTCGTATTCCTCCTGGCTCATGGCGCCGAGCAGCTTCAGACCGCTGTAGATCTCCGGCGCCTGCAGGTAGGCATTTTTGTCCCCATACACGACAATCACAGCAGAAGCGGTATGTACCTTATACTGATTATAAGCATCCTTCCGGATCTGCTCCTTGACGGCCGGATCGGTAATCACCTTGTAATGGGTGTGCTGCAGATTGTTGCTGGAAGGAGCCAGGCGGGCAAGGGAGAACATCTCCTCCAGCTCTGATTTGGTAATCGTAACACCTTCAACAAAATTCATGGCGGATCTGCGGGCTTGAACTAAATCTGAAAAAGTACTCATTGTTATGCCTCCGTTAGCTTATGTATTGGTTAATAAAAATCAATAGCTGATGTTTTATAATAAACTTACATTTAGTTACTTGCTAAAGATAGCATGGTGTGTGTGGATCGTCAATGCTTTTAAGCATGGATTCATAAATTTTTTTATAAAAAGAAGAAAATTCGAGAAAACGACATTATAGAAGTGATTATTATCACAAAATAAGGTTAAACGGGTAAAAACTTTGTGACATATTTAACAAGAACGGTGGTATAATAGGCACACTGACTTTGTGAGTTAGATTAGAAAAACGCAGTTATGTCAATGTGAAGGAGAGACTAAAATGTCAGAAACGATTACGCAAACAGTGCCTGAACAGGAGCAAGCGGCAGCCGCAGCAAAGAACCCAAAGGAGGATCTGCTGGAGCAGCTGCTGAAGCCGGAGGTTCAGGAATCGCTGACGCTGCTGGTGCAGGAGCTGCCTAAGCTTACCCAAATGGTCGGAGTATTATCGAAATCCTTTGATTTTGTACAGGCGGTTGCAACGGATGAGGTACTCAAGAATGATACAGTTGGTGCTATTAAAGAAATTGCCGAGCCGGTTGTAGGGTCGGTTAAAAACATGGCAGCTACCATTATTGAAGCAAAAGACCGGGCCGAGGCAAGTACGGAAAACATCAGCCTGTTTGGCATGATGAAAATGATCAAGGACCCTCAAGTGCAGAAGATGCTTCGTTTCATGAACGCTTATCTTCAAGTCAGCGGCGAACGCAGCACGCAGAAATAGCCTGAATACCAAATTATCACACATGTATGGACGGAGGAAATAGAATGTCAAAACATATCGTAATTCTGGGTGCAGGGTACGGCGGCTTGCTGAGCGCGCTGACTGTACGTAAATATATGAGCAAAGCAGAAGCAAAAGTTACCGTGGTCAATCAATACCCGACCCATCAGATCATTACGGAGCTTCACCGCCTGGCTGCCGGCAGCATCGCGGAGAAGGCCATTGCCATGCCGCTCGTTAAGCTGTTTGCCGGCAAGGATATTGATCTCAAAATCGCCAAGGTAAAATCGTTCTCTGTGGACAACAAGCAGATCAGCCTGACTGACGGCTCAACCCTGTCTTATGATGCGCTGGTTGTCGGCCTTGGCAGCATAACCGCTTATTTCGGAATTCCGGGCCTTGAGCAGTACAGCATGGTCTTGAAATCGGCAGAGGATGCCAAGAACATTCATGCCCACATTGAAAATAAAATCGCTGAATATGCGAAAAGCAAAAATCCGGCGGATGCAACCATTCTGATCGGCGGCGGCGGCCTTACCGGTGTCGAGCTGGTTGGTGAAATTGCCGATGTACTGCCTAAGCTGACCAGAAAGTACGGGGTTGATCCTAAGGAAATCAAGCTTCTGCTCGTTGAAGCCGGTCCTAAGATTCTGCCGGTACTGCCGGATCACCTGATCGAGCGTGCGACAGCCAGCCTTGAAGCACGCGGAGTACAGTTCCTGACAGGCCTTGCTGTAACCAACGTTGAAGGCAATACCATTGACCTCAAGGATGGACAAAAGATCGTTGCCAATACTTTCGTCTGGACCGGAGGGGTACAGGGTAATCCGCTGGTCGGCGAATCCGGGCTTGAGGTCAACCGCGGACGGGCGACTGTCAATGATTATCTGCAGTCCACCTCGCACAAGGATGTATTCGTCGCCGGAGACAGCGCCGTTTACTTCGCGGCTGACGGCCGTCCATATCCGCCTACTGCCCAGATCGCATGGCAGATGGGTGAGCTGATCGGATACAATCTGTATGCAGCCCTGAACAACAAGACGCTGGAAACCTTCAGCCCGATCAACTCGGGGACGCTTGCCAGCCTTGGCCGTAAAGACGGGGTAGCTATTATCGGAGGCAGCTCGACTCCGCTCAAAGGCCTTCCTGCAACCATGATGAAGGAAGCCAGCAATATCCGTTACCTGACTCACATTAAAGGCCTGTTCAGTCTGGCTTATTAATTCTTAGCCGCGCTGTAATCCTTAAAGGCATCTATACAGCCCCCTCAATCATCCTGAAGCATGCATGCCAGTACAGGCACAGGAGATATGAGGGGGTTTTGTGTTTTAGTCAGCTTGTTATTGTATTTCCGGGTTATGGAAAATATCCGCTGTACTATTCTTCTCCCTTTGCTATAATAGCCTTGTTTATATCAATCTAATTCCGTATAGGAGGATTTGAGATATGGGGTTCAAAGACAATGACGTGATCGTATTTATCGGCGACAGCATTACGGACTGCGGACGGGATTACAATGATGCCGGGTCGCTTGGAAGCGGTTACGCTCTGATGGCAGCCGCCCGGCTTGGGCTGCAGTATCCGGAGAAGAAGCTGACGGTATATAACCGCGGGATTAACGGCAACCGGGTGACCGATCTGCAGCGCCGCTGGGACAAGGATTGCCTGGAGCTGAAGCCGGATTGGGTATCGGTCTATATCGGAATCAATGATACATGGCGCTGGTATGATTCAGGCTTTGAGACAACAGCAGCAGAATTTGAAGCCGCTTACCGGGATCTGATTGAACGGACCAAGGCGGCGACGGATGCCAGGCTGGTGCTGGTTGAGCCGTTCGTCCTCCCTGTGCCGGAGGACCGGAAGGGCTGGCGCACGGATCTGGACCCGAAAATTCATGTGGTGCGTTCGCTGGCAAGGGAATTCGGTGCAGTGCTAGTCCCGCTGGACGGTTTGTTCGCGGCCGCATCAGTCAAGGCGGAGCCTGCTTTCTGGGCGGGTGACGGCGTTCATCCTTCTCCAGCCGGCCACGCTCTGATCGCCGAGGCCTGGCTGAAAGCGGTTGGAGCTATCCGGTAGCCACATACAGCTACGAATGACAAAAGACTGATCCGACAGGTTAACGCTGCGGACCGGTCTTTTTTTGGCTGGCAGCCCGGCGGTTACGCTGTTTATTTTATTATGCTGCCGGAGACTGTTATAATGGAAGGATACATATGGACTTGGAGGTGGAGCCTGTGAGACGGCTTCTGCTTATCGTGCCTGTGTCATTGATTATTGTATTATCCGGCTGTGCCAATGATTTGGGTTATATTAATGCCCGGTGGATCAGTGAGGTTTCGCTTGTTTATCATGCTTTGGATCATGAGAAGACGGCTGTCCCGTTTGATTCCAGGTCCTTTACCGATACCGTATTTATTAAAGATGTTGCTGATGCCATGAACCAGAGCAAAAGGATACCGGGAGACTTGGATTATGATGCTGATTTTCGGATGAAGCTCACTTATGGTGACGGATATACCGAGGATTATATTTTGGCGCTTGGTGGAGCCGCCGGCAATCCGGGCTTGCTGCTGTCAGCAGACAGGAGCAGTACAGGGTATACCATACCGGCCAAGTATGCCGACAGGCTGCGGGCGGTCATTTTTGGCAGCGGGACGCAGGCAGTTGCTGGAGCTGTACCATTGCAGACGGACATTGCCATCGACAGTCCCTTCACCATATCACGTAATCCGCTGCTTCAGGTAGCTGGCATACCCGGATACTTGAATCTGGAGCTGATCAGAGGCATGTACCGGGAGGACTGGAATGCACTCTCACCGCTTGCGGGCAGAAGCTGGAGCGGCGATTTCCGCCTGAGCATTACAGGTGAAGATGGAGGGCTTCTGCACACTTTTCCATTAAGTGATCAATATAATGAAGGATTAGAATTTAATGATTTGTTTCAGATTGAATTCGGTGATTATAACGGCGACGGCAATCCGGATTTTACGATTGGGCAATACGGCTCAAGCAATGGTAACGTTTATAAGCTTTTTACGATCAACAAGGATTACTCTATTCAGGAGCTGATCGTTGAGCGGACTCCGGAGCTGTTTATCAGCAGCCCTGCAAGGTATTCCGTGAAGTTGACCGAAACCGCAGAGGGCTTTACGTCAAGCCATTATGACAATTCAACCGGCCGGCAGGCGGTTTATTCGTACCGCTGGGATGGCGCTGTGTTTCAACGGGTTCAATGAAGCTATTTAACTAAAGGACGTGGACAGATGACAAGCGATAATGATCAAGATTTGCAAGGACTTAAGGCAGCAGGTAAAGTGGTCGGACATACAATTGCCGAGATGAGGAAGCAGGTAGTGCCCGGTATGACAACGGCCGAGCTTGACGGGATTGGCGCAGCGCTGCTGGAGCGGTATGGCGCGAAATCGGCACCAAAAGTAACCTATGATTTTCCGGGGAGCACCTGTATCAGTATTAACGATGAGGTGGCTCACGGGATTCCCGGCCCGCGGGTTATCCAGCCGGGTGACCTGATTAACATTGATGTCTCGGCTGTGCTGAACGGATATTATGCGGATGCCGGAGTCTCCTTTCAGCTCCCGCCCTATAATGAGAAGCTGCTTCACCTGTGCCGCAGTACAGAAGAGACTATGATGAGTGTGATCAACCATCTGCGGGCGGGGATGAAGGTCAATGAAATCGGCCGTGTGATGGAGCTGGAAGCCGGTAAACGCGGCTATAAGGTCATCCGCAACCTGTGCAGCCACGGGATCGGCAAAGCGCTGCATGAAAAGCCGTTTGAAATTCTGCCGTTTTACAATCCGCGTGTAACGACGGTGCTGAAAGAGGGCCAGGTCATTACGGTGGAGCCTTTCCTGAGTACCGGGGATGATTTCGCGGAACAGCAAAGTGACGGATGGACCCTCAGCGTCAAGGGGGGCAGCCGGGTTGCCCAGTTTGAGCATACGATTATCGTGACCAAGGGCAAGCCGATTATTTTGACAAGCGCGTAAGAGCTGCACGCTATAAGGCGGCGTTAAGTTTTACAGATATGCATCTGGGGCTGTACCGGTAGTCAGGTTAAGGGCTGTCCGGGACAGCCTTTGTTGTTTTACTTAAAATAACTGCGTGGAAAGGGGAGAGTCAGTGTGAAAATGGCTTTTATTCTTTTCGATGGAGTAACGTTTCTGGATTTCGCGGGCTTCTATGATGTGATTTACCGGCTGGGGCAGTTTGAGGCCGGGCAAGGGCTGGAATGGGATATTTGCGGCATGCGGGAAGAAGTTTCGGATGAATTGGGTTTAACAGTTAAAGTAGGACGGGTGCAGCCTGATTTATCAGGTTATGACCTTATTTTTGTACCGGGTGGTCTTGGAACCAGAAAACTCCGGGATGACGCTGATTACATAAAGTGGCTTCAGAGCGCAGCGGAGGTTCCCTATAAAATTTCTGTATGCACCGGTTCGCTGCTGTTAGGCGCCGCCGGTTTTCTGGCTGGACGCAGTGCAACCTCACATCCGTCTGCCTATGAATTACTGGCGCCCTACTGCAGCAATGTTGTGAAAGCCCGGATCGTTCATGACGGTAACATCATAACTGGCGGAGGTGTCTCGACATCCATTGATCTTGGATTATATGTGTTGTCACTTCTGGCCGGTGAGGAGGCTATGCTGACGGTGAAGCAGCAGATCGACTACCCCTACGTTACACAGGGAATTGTTCAGAGACAGTGATAACATTTCGTGAAGGGATGATGGATATGCGTAATAAGCAGGAAGATACCGTGCCGTTACAGGAGTGGACCCATAACCGGGAGAGCTGGCCTCTGCTGAAGGAATACTTGCAGCTCCGCAGCGGCCTGCCCGGACCGCGGGCCAATCTGGAGCTGGCAGCCCGGTTCGCCCGCGGGTATGCGGGAGCGGAAATATCGGACACGGCATGGATTCTGTTGACGGAATGGGCGGAAGATTCCGGTGAATATTTGCCGTTTTGTGCTGTACAGGCTTGTGCTGTCCATTATCCCTTTGCGGATAGCCTTCGGCACGGCCTGATTAAGCAGATGCTTAAACGGGCAATGAACGATGCCAGGTGGCGGATCCGTGAGGCGGCGGCAATTGGACTGCAGTATATTGGCGAGTATCATTTCCCTGATCTGCAGGAGCTGCTGGACAGCTGGCGGCCGGAGGCGACGATGCTGGAACAGCGTGCCTTTATGGCTGGCCTGGCTCATCCGCCACTGCTCAAATCAGGGGATCAGGCACAATACAGCCTGAATTTGGCCGCGGAAATCACAGATGTAATCCTGAAAGGTCGATCAGCCGGATATGATTCCGAACACTTCCGGGTATTGTCCAAGGGGCTGGAGTATTGCCTGAGCCTGTTCGTAGCCGCTGAACCGGAAGCGGGCTTCGCCCTGCTGGGCAGGCTCGCGGCAAGCGGTGATGAACGGATGATCAGAATTGTGAAGAGCAACCTGTCCAAGGCCAGACTATCCAAAAAGTATCCCGCACAGGTGGAAGAGCTGCTGGCGGGATTGACATCTGTCTGAAATGTAACTATTATAGTTGCATCTATAGCTTTTGTCTGAAGGCTTCAAAGGAGAGATACCCATGAACATCAGCACCCGATTTGCGGTTGCTATTCATATTTTGACGTTAATAGACAGCAATAAGGAAGGCAAGAGCACATCCGAATGGATTGCCGGCAGTGTGAACACCAATCCGGTGGTCATCCGGCGGCTTACCGGCATGCTGAACAAGGCCGGACTGGTGGAGGTCCGGCCAGGTGTGGCAGGTGCCAAGCTTACGCGCAGTGCGGCAGAGATTACTCTTTTGGATATATACCGGGCCGTTAATGCTGTAGAGGAAGACAGCCTGTTCTCCGTGCATGATCATCCAAATCCGGAGTGTACTGTCGGCAAAAATATCGCAGGTGCGATTGTGCCGGTCTTTTCCATGGCCCAGAAGGCAATGGAGAAGGTGCTGCAGGAGGTTACGCTCGATCAGATTGTGGACCAGATCCCGGCTGTCTGATAGCGGCTGGAACCATGTGCCGGTCCTTATGGAATTCCTCTAAAAGTAATTGTAGCAAAAATGTGACAATTTCTAAATTTAAGTTGGCTTTCAGCAGGATTTTATCTGATTTTAAGGTTTGGGTAGTATAGTTGAGGTCTCCACCCCCCAGTGGATGCATTACCGTTAGATCCTGTCGTGCCTCGGCAGGGTCTATTTGTTTTGTAACAGATGGATTATTCTTTTTATCAAACCTTTACCTGCGGTTCATGTGATTTTAAGCTTCGGGCATTATAGTAATCACATGACCCCCTTATAATAGACTTTGACCCTGCCGGGCGCCGGCGGGGTCCTTTTTTTTGACGGAAACATGAGGGTATACACTTTATTCCAAAACCTGTAAACTGGCACAAGGGAAGCAGAAAAACGGTTTGCTGACCGAATATGCCGGAAGAATGGGATAAGGAGAATAGGATACATATGAAAAGTAATACGTTTGTGATGCTGGGTGCGAGTCTGATGCTGAGCCTTTCTTTTATTACAGGATGCCTGATTATCAGCAATGAAAGAGCTGAAAGCAGCGATAAGGCTGCACAAGCAGCGGCAGTACAGGCACAGCTGGAAGCCAAAGAGATATTGACACTCCAGGAAACGGCGCAGCTGTTGAATCTGCAGGAAGAACAGGTGACCAACATTATTAAGGCCGAAAATGCCATTCTCAGCAATAACGGCGTGTATATCGGAAAGCGGCTGCCTTTTTTTAGGGTCGATAATGAATTTATTTTCAGCAGGACGGAGTTGTTGGGGTGGGTACAAGAAATGGCTGTGGAGAACCGGATTTATCAGGGAAACCAAAGGATCAGATAGCATTTCGTAAAAGTAATTGACAAACTTTTGGGGCGCAACTATACTAAAGTTAGTTAAAGTGTAACGGTGACAGTTACAAGTGCATGGCAATAGTAGCTGAGGTTAACACTAAGCCGTAGAATACCGGATTTAACGGAAGCGGCTATTTCAGGAGGGGTTTACCATGACGGCAACAGCAATTTTGCATGAGGGCACACAGATTGGTCTGGTTCAGATTAGAGTAAGCGATCTTGAGCGGTCGCTCGCTTTTTATCAGAATGTGATTGGATTGCAGGTTTTGCGCCAAAGCGGGCGGGAAGCAGAATTGACAGCGGACGGGCAGCAGGTGCTGCTGGTGCTGCGGGAGATTGAACATCCGCAGTTGTTAAGACGCAAGCAGGCAGGGTTATATCACTTCGCCATTCTGCTTCCGGACCGCCCTAGTCTTGGCCTGGTGCTTCGCAATCTGATCGCTTCGGACATAGAGGTAGGGCAGGGTGACCATCTGGTAAGCGAAGCGCTCTATATTCAGGACCCTGACGATAACGGGATCGAGCTTTACCGGGACCGCCCGCGTGATACGTGGAAGCGTGATGCTGCCGGAGATTACATTATGACAACTGATCCCGTCGATGTGGACGGATTGCTGGCCGCTTCGGAGGGCTTAACGTGGAACGGGCTGCCTGCAGGAACCGTAATCGGGCATGTGCATTTTCATGTGGGCAGCCTTGCGGAAGCGGAGAAATTCTATGTGGCTGCGCTTGGCTTTGAGCCAACCACCCGTTACGGGAATTCGGCTCTGTTCATCTCGGCCGGCGGGTATCATCACCATATGGGGCTGAATGTCTGGGCCGGCCAGGGTGCGCCGGCGACTCCGCAGAGTGCCCCGGGGATCGATTACTTCACCCTGCAGCTGCCTGACAGACAGGAGATTGCAGCTGCAGCGAAGCGGGTGCGGGAGGCCGGATATGATGTAACGGAGACGGCAGACGGAGCTATTTTGACAGATCCATGGAACATCGGAATTCATTTAATTGTGCAGAACTAACAGGAGGAACGATTATGAAAATTGCAGTTATTGGAGCAGGCGGCAAAGCCGGAAGTGAAATTGTAAAGGAAGCACTCCACAGAGGACATGAAGTAACAGCCATTGTACGCAGTGCCGCGAAGGTAACGGATAGCAGAGCCGCTGTATTGGAAAAGGATGTTTTTGATCTGACAGCCGGCGATCTGAAAGGATTTGATGCTGTTGTAAATGCCTTCGGTGCTCCGTTTGGCCAGGAGCATCTGCATGTGGATGCCGGAAATGTTCTGATTAACGCACTGAAAGATGTACCGGGAACACGGTTGATCGTTGTCGGCGGGGCAGGCAGCCTGTTTGTTGATGAAGCCCAAACGACCAGAGTGGTAGAGACTCCCGGCTTCCCTGACTTTGTTAAGCCGACTGCGCTGAATCAGGGCAAAAATCTGGAGATTCTGCAGGGCACGGAAGGCCTGAAATGGACCTTTGTCAGCCCGTCCGCGAACTTCGCAGTTGGAGCCAGAACAGGCTCATATGTTAAGGGTAAGGATCATCTGCTGGTCAACTCCAAGGGCGAAAGCTATGTCAGCTATGCCGATTATGCGATCGCCATTGTAGATGAGATAGAGCAGCCGGAGCATGTTGGCGAACGGTTCACCGTTGTATCGGAATCATAATCCGCGAAGAAATAATTAGATTGCAGGAGGCATAGCCGGGTGATGCGGTTATGCCTCCTTTTGGGATATAATAAGGTGTAAAATCGTGGGATCGGAGCTGATGCAGCTTGGAGACTTTTCTTGCCGTACTTTTACTGCTGGGACTGATTGCAGTATCCAATGTTGTGAACAGGTTCATTCCGTTTGTGCCGATTCCCCTGATCCAGATCGGGCTTGGTGTCATTGCGGCACTGGTCCCGACGGGGATACATATGCATTTTGAACCTGAGCTTTTCTTTGTGCTGTTTATTGCCCCGCTTCTGTTCAATGACGGCAGGCGGACGCCCCGCGGCGAGCTGTGGAATTTGCGGGCGCCGATTCTGCTGCTGGCGCTTGGCCTGGTCTTTGTAACCGTTATTGTGGCGGGATACGCGATTAACTGGATGATTCCGTCGATTCCGCTGGCGGCAGCCTTTGCGCTGGCGGCCATCCTGTCGCCGACCGATGCGGTAGCGGTCGGTTCGCTGGCCGGAAGGGTGCATCTGCCGGGCAGCATCCACCGGATTCTGGAGGGAGAATCGCTGATGAATGACGCCTCCGGGCTGGTCGCCTTCAAATTTGCGATTGCCGCTGCGGTTACCGGCGTGTTCTCACTGCCCAAAGCGGCATTAAGCTTCGTGCTGATTGCAGCAGGCGGTCTGCTGCTGGGAGCGGTTTTGTCTTTTCTGCTGATCCGTCTGAGCGTTTTTCTGCGCCGGTTCGGCATGGAGGACGTTACTATGCATGTGCTGCTGCAGATTCTTACGCCCTTTATCATCTACCTGATCAGCGAGGAGGTTGGGGTATCCGGTATCCTTGCTGTTGTCGCCGGCGGTGTGGTCTATGCGATTGAGAAGGACCGGGCAGCTTCACCGCAATATAAACTTCAGCTCGTATCGGCCAGTACCTGGTCAGTGCT
The DNA here is from genome assembly GCF_058313675.1 of Paenibacillus sp. fava2. Taxonomy (NCBI): domain Bacteria; kingdom Bacillati; phylum Bacillota; class Bacilli; order Caryophanales; family Paenibacillaceae; genus Paenibacillus; species Paenibacillus sp. fava2. Next base: position 3,097,601 of record NZ_CM177755.1, read on the forward strand.
TCTGTTTGTCCTGAACGGTCTGGTCTTTCTCATCCTTGGGGTGTCGGTACCGGATGTAATTGAGGTCATTTACCGGGATGAATCGCTTGATAATTTCAAGGTGTTCGGTTATGTTTTGGCTATTACTGCACTTTTGATCGTGCTGCGCTTTGTCTGGGTCTATCTCTATTCCCTGGTTGAAAGTCTAAGGTTTAAAGAGAAACGGACACCGCTCAAATCCCTGCTGATTACCTCTATTTCCGGGGTACGGGGAGCCGTTACACTGGCGGGGGCCTTTTCCATACCGCTGGCTCTTGGAGACGGAACGCCATTTCCGGAACGAGATCTCATTATCGCGCTGGCAGCAGGCGTCATTCTGATGTCGCTTGTCATTGCCAGCATCCTGCTTCCGCTGCTGGCAGGTGAAGAAGAAGCAACGGTTCTCCAGGCACCGGGCAGGGGGAATGCCGAACTGGCGGCAAGATCGGTAGTCATTGATGCCGGGATGAGCATGCTGCGCAGTCTGGTCACCGAGACAGGTGAGCGTGCGAATCAGCCTGCCCTGCTGGAGTTCACCGACAAGATTGACCGCATTTGTGCGCTCAGGGCAGACAACGATCCGGCAGCCGAGAAAATGCGCCGAATGAGCGTTGAAGCCCGGCTCAGCGGAATTGAGGCGGAGCGGACCGAGCTGCGGCGGATGACGGAGAACGGGACCATTCCGGCACCCGTCGCGGTGAAGATGGAGGAAATGCTGGACCATACGGAGTCCATTCTGTGCCAGCGTTTTGACACGCATGTGAAGTTTTCACTTGCTGAGCTCCAGCGGCTGTTCTCCGGCTTGTTTACCGGACGGCTGGGCGGTGAAGACGGGCGGCAGGCCATACAGAATGCCGAAGAAGCCCGCAAAGCCAAGATCGCCATGTGCCAGGCGGCAGTCAGTGCCGTCAGCAGCGGCATCAACGCAGAGAACCGTGAAGCGGCGCAGCGGGTTATTCATAAGTATGAGCAAATCGAATCACGCCTGGAACAGGGCGAAGGCTGGAGCAAAGACGGGGTTATTGACGATCAGAAGCTGGAGCTGAAGCTGAAGGCGATCCAGGAGCAGCGTGACACGGTGCAGCAGATGTACCAGACCGGGGCGATCAATCTCAAGATTGCCGGCAGGCTGCGGCGGTTCGTAGATCAGTTAGAGACATCAATCTGGGAGGATTAACTGTGGGGGAAAGAGCAATCGCTGCGGGTGGTCTGGCTTTTGAGGAGATCACTGAAGAGCATCTGGCAAGTGTGCTGGATATATATAATTATTATGTGCTGAATACGACCATTTCGTTTCATACAGAGCCTCAGACGCTGGAGGAAATGAGACAGTCGGTATTAAGCGGTGATCCGCGCTATAAATCATATGCCATCCTGCAGGATGGCAGCTTGGCGGGTTATGTGCTGATTGCCAGACATAAGAACAAACAGGCCTATGATACATCCGGTGAGATCAGCATCTATCTGCAGCCGGGGTGCGGCGGACAGGGCATAGGCGGTCAAGCGCTAAAGTTTATTGAGCAAAAAGCGGCCGAACTCCGGTTCCACGTGCTTGTCGCCACAGTCTGCGCAGACAATGAGCCCAGCCGCCGTTTATTCACAAGGCACGGCTATGAGCAGAGTGCCCTGTTCAGAGAAATCGGCCATAAATTTGGCAGATGGCTGGATATTGCCAGCTATCAGAAGATTATAGGGCAGGCTTCGATCTGACCGGAAGCAGTTCCAGCCCTTTTAAAAGCTAACCCGAATAAAGTCCGCCTGCAGCCGGGGGTATTCCCTGCCTGCAGGCGGACTTATTTGCTTGTATCTATATCCTTCTCCGGCGGAACATCTGGCCCAGCACTTCGCTGAGCACCAGACCGGTAGCGATCGCGCCAGAGAGCAGCAGAGCCTGTACACCGTATTGAATCGCCTGATTGTTGTCGTTCTCCACAAACTTGCGCATGGCATCATAAGCCAGTCCGCCGGGGACGAGCGGAATGATACCGCCGACGCTGAAGATGATGACCGGCATTTTGTAGGTGCGGGCAAAGAACTGGCTGATTACCCCGACAACGACGGTAGCCAGGAAGGTGGCGACCACCGTATCGAGCTGCTTGTCCAGCTCCAGATACAGCACCCAGCCAATCATTCCGGCGAACCCGCACTGCAGCAGCGCCCGTGCCGGCGCATTGAACAGAATGCAGAAGGCGGCAGCTGCGAAAAAGCTGGTAACGAATTGCAGAATCATGAACGATAGACCTCTTTCACCCCGTATATTTTAGAAAAGCGACAGCACAAGCCCGATGCCGGTACCGATGGCGAACGCAGTCAGGAAGGCGTCAGCCCCCTTGGACAGGCCGGATACCAGATGGCCTGCCATCAGATCGCGGACTGCGTTTGTAATAAGCAGCCCGGGAACAAGCGGCATGACCGAGCCGATAATAATCTTGTCCATTTCCTGGCCGATTCCGGCTCTGACCGAAAGGAAAGCCAGCAGGCCGATCAGAAAGGAGGCGGAGAACTCGGCGAAGAACCGGATCTGGACAAGCCGGTGCAGCCAGGTAGCTGCAGCAAAGCCCAGTGCGGAAACCAGCAGGGCCGGAAGCGCGTCCCAGAGGCTGCCCTTGAACATGACAGTGAAGCAGGAGCCGGTTACGGCAGCAGCTGCGATCTGCATCCAGGCCGGGTAGGCATGGGCGGCGTCATCCACGGCCCCCAGGCGTTCGCGGGCTTCGGCTGCTGTCAGCTGGCGCTCACTGAGCCGGCGGGAAATATCGTTGACCTCCGATACTTTCTTCAGATCGGTAGTCCGTTCCGCAATCCGGAACAGCTTCACCGGCTCTGTCCTGCTTGTAGTAAACATGATAACCGTCGGGGTCACATAGCTGTGGGCTCCCGGAAATCCCAAGGCTGCAGCCATCCGGGACATGGTATCCTCCACACGGTAGGTTTCCGCTCCGCTTTGCAGCATGATTTTACCGGCCAGCAGGCACAGGTCGACGATGTCATGCGCGGAAGTGTTGCTGTTGTTGCTAGTGCTGTCCAACTTCGTTAGATCCTCCCCTGGAATGTTATATATCCGATTGTCGCCGCAATTCCGAAAAAGATCAACCCTTAATCATCCCCATCAGAAAAAAGATAAATTTTAACGGACCAATTTTGATTTATTTTGCTGGAGTGACCCGATCATTCAATTATCCAGAGTCCATAATCCTGTTGCTACCCCACCGGCTATAATGGTGAGAAGGGAGTGGAAGAAGGTTTCTTTGGAAATCAAAAGTCCGCCCGCTCCGATAATCACAATATCACTCAGAAATATAAGCACCCCGACATTAAGCGGAATATACCGTCTCATAAACTTGGCGAGCAGATCTGTCCCGCCTGTACTGGCTTTATAGCGCAGCATCAGCCCGAGACCGCTGCCCATAAGAAAGCCGCCGATGATTGCGCTGGAGATGGAGCCGATCTCGATATAATACAGAAAATAATACTGAAGCGGTGCGAGCAGCTCAATTAAAAAGGAGGAAGCCAGGAGGCCGGCTATGCTGTTGTAAAAAATATCCCGCTCTTTTAGCCAGGCGAGCAGGAATATGGGGAGGCTGCAGCAGATAACAGCCAGTCCGATCTTGATGCCGCTTATGTAATTGATAATCAAGGCAATGCCGATTACTCCGCCATCCAGTATTTTGTAGGGGACCAGAAAAAAGTTGGTTGCGGCTGCAATAAGCAGGCTCCCCAGCAGAATAACCGCAAACCGAAAAAATGGACGCATATTCAACATCTCCACAAGTAAGGCATGTCTTAATGAATATGCGGGAAACTGGAAAAAAATAGCCGGAATACAAAAAATCCTGCTTGCGCAGGATTATCAAATGACAGGGTTCATAATCAGACGGGCACAGGCTCCCGTGACTTAAGCTGCAGCGGCGGGGGCACCAGCCAGCCTTTCTTTTTGTTCAAATGGAGCAGTGCAAGCCCGAGTGCGGTCATTTGTGAATGGAACTTCATGTACATGGCTCCGAGATCCTCGCGGATTGACATACCCGCAGCCTGGCTGCATACAACCAGTCCGGCAGCAGCAGAGGATGATAAAGCTGCGGCAATTTCCGGATCTGAAAATCTGGCTCCGGCAGGAATGTCCTCAAGCCTTGCCGATGGACGGTCAGGCAGCTGCGGAGCCGCCATGAAACCGTTCACCTTCAGCAGCTTGTCACATGCTTTGATTTCCCGGTGCACCTGATCAATGAAGTCATCAATAATTTCTTTCAGCTCTCTGTCTCCGGCATGATAATGGAAGGCCTGAAAAGCGGATAATGCCATTTTGGCAGACGCGGAAAATTGCCACAGGCCATATATTTCCCCGTAATGAAGCGGCTCGTCCTTCGGGCTGCCGCTGAGCACTCCTGACATATGCACATCTCCTTATAATATAAAATTAGGAACGTGGCTTTAGGTTGTCCGGCATAGCTTGTTTTATACGAAACCATAATAAACGATACAAATAAAACTTGCAGGCAAACATAAAAACAACTATATTAATAGTAATGATTACGAATAAACTGAATTTTAAGTAAAGCAGGTGAACAGCGGATGGATTATACATACAAAGTGCTGCAGAGCGATCTGGATCTTCTGGCAGCCGCCTTATCAGAAGTATCGGTTGCAGTAGCTGTTAAGGAATATGAGGATGATATTCTGGAGGATGGTGACCGGATCAGGGAATACACGCCGAACTCTGTAAGAATAGGGGGTTTATCTTACTGCAGGGAGCTGTATGAATTCCGTGCTTATCCGGCTGACATAGGACAATCATAAGCTCTGCAACTTTTATATACCCCCATTACTTGTGTCTGCCTATACGCGGATGCCTGCGATGGGGGTATTATGCTGTTAACGTGAATACCGCTTGCGGTAGCGCAGCGGAGAGATGCCGACCTTGCGGGTAAAGCGCCGCGAGAAGTAGGCTGTGCTCTCAAACCCAGTCCGCTCAGCGATGCCGGCAACAGAAATTTCGGTCTTCAGAAGGAGCAGCTTGGCCTGCTCCAGCCGGTAGTCGGTCAAATATTCCATCGGCGTCAGGCCGTATACACGCTTCATACAGCGGGCCAGATAATTGTAGTGAAAATGAAGCTCCTCTGCCAGGACATTGTTAGTCAGCGGTTCGGCATAATGATTTCGGAGATAAGCCTCCGTCTGCTCTGCGATCTCCACGGCATGGCTGCCGGCGGTATCCTGCTGCGCCAGATCCAGCATCCGCAGCATTTCTTCGAATATCCGCTGCTGCTGCCATACTGCGCTTGAGCGTCTGGCCCGGTTCAGCTGGATCAGCAGCTCAGCCTGTCCGCTCCGCTCAAACGGGTCCGGCAATGCGCCAAACTGCGGCACCCGGATCGTATAAGGATGAGTAAGGAACTGGCTGAAATGGGCGTCCCGGTCAGCATAGACCGGCTCGCCCTCCGCTTCGGCCCATTCTCCGACGGTATGAAAGTGAACCCAGAAAAATGTAGTCTGCTCCTCGCAGGGTTTGGCCGAATAGTGATAACGGTCCGGCAGCAGCAGCAGGCTATGGCCAGCGGGCACAGCCCATTGTTTGTGCTCTTCCCCGAGATACAGACACCCTTCCTCGACAAAAATCAGGTCGAATTTGCCCATTGCCCTGCGGTTTGGATGCTGGTCACCACGCTGATAGACAGTCCGGTCACATTCCAGAAAATAAGGGAAGGGCGGCGCCGCCATGTGGATATATGAAGGTATGGTTGTCATCGGACTGCCCCTTTTATTAGTGTGAAATAGTACAAAAACAGGGTTGCTTCTGATCCTGTTTTTGTTTCATTTTACCGTCTATAATGGCAATTAGCGAGGAGAAATATTTTACGGAGGGAAGAATAAAATGAACAAAATAACTCAGACAAAGAATACGCTGCAGGGCAAAACCTCAATCAAAGACGAATTCTGGGGACGCTATATCAGGCTGGTTCAGGATGTTGTGATCCCGTATCAATATGAAGCGCTGCATGACCGTGTGCCGGAAGCGGAGCCGAGCCATGCCATTGCCAATTTTGAAATCGCTGCCGGCAGACGGACCGGTGAATTTAAGGGCTGGGTATTCCAGGATAGTGACGTGGCCAAATGGCTGGAGGCCGTCGGTTATTCCCTGAGTATTAAACGTGATCCGGAGCTGGAGCGCCGGGCGGATGAGGTGATCGAGCTGGTCGGTGCAGCACAGCAGCCGGACGGTTATCTGGATACTTATTTCATTATTAAAGAACCGGGTAACCGCTGGACCAACCTGCAGGACTGCCATGAGCTGTATTGTGCAGGCCATTTTATCGAAGCTGCAGTTGCTTATTATGAAGCGACAGGCAAAGACAGGCTCCTTAACATTGTCCGCAAGCTGGTTGATCACATCGCTTCCGTATTTGGACCTGAAGAGGGCAAGCTTAAAGGATATGACGGGCATCAGGAAATCGAGCTGGCACTGGTGAAGCTATACAAGCTTACCGGCGAGCAGAAATATCTCGAGCTCAGCAGCTTTTTTATTGACCAGCGCGGACAGCAGCCTAACTTCCTGCGTAAGGAGTGGGAGGACCGGGGACAGGTTACCCACTGGAGCGGTAAAACGGACAAGACTGATCTGGCCTATCTCCAGGCGCATCTTCCGGTCCGCGAGCAGAGTGTAGCCGTAGGCCATTCGGTCCGGGCAGTCTATATGTATACTGCAATGGCAGATTTAGCAGCGCTCACCGGTGACGCCGGGCTGCGCGAGGCCTGCGAACGGCTGTGGCAGAACATGACGCAGAAGCAGATGTATATTACCGGCGGGATCGGCTCTACCCATCACGGTGAAGCGTTCACCTTTGACTACGATCTGCCTAACGACACGGTTTATGCGGAGACCTGCGCCTCCATCGGCCTGATCTTTTTTGCAAAGCGGATGCTGGAGCTTGAACCCGATGCCAAATATGCGGATGTTATGGAACGTGCACTGTATAACAATGTGCTAGGCTCCATGGCCCAGGACGGCAAGCACTACTTCTATGTCAATCCGCTGGAAGTATGGCCGCAGGCGTGCAGCTGCAATCCGGGTAAGCATCATGTCAAGGCAGAACGCCAGGGCTGGTTCGGCTGTGCCTGCTGCCCGCCGAATGTGGCGCGTCTGCTCACATCACTGAATCAGTACATTTATACTGTCCACGGAGACACCCTGTATACGAACCTTTATATCGGCAGTGAATCCGTCTTTACACTTGGCGGACAGGAGGTTTCTGTGAGCCAGCAGAGCGATTACCCTTGGGAGGGTAAGGTGCAATTAAAGGTGGAGCCGGCTGCGGCTGCAGCGTTCGGCATTGCGGTGCGGATTCCTTCCTGGAGCAAAGGCTTTGAGCTGACAGTGAACGGTGAAGCGGTAGATACCAGTGCTGGGCTGGAGCAAGGGTATGCTGTCATCCGCCGCGTATGGAACGCCGGGGATGTCATCGAGCTGAGCGTGCCGATGCAGGCAAGCCGTATCTATGCCAATCCGAAGCTGCGCGCGGATGCCGGACAGACAGCCATTCAGCGGGGACCGCTGGTCTATTGTCTGGAGGAATCCGACAACGGCGGGACGCTCAGCTCCCTGTCATTGAATGGAGCCGGAGCGTTCTCGGAGAGCTTTGATGCTTCGCTGCTTGGCGGAGCTGTAATTGTGAAGACAGAAGGCTTCCGAGTAGATGAGGCGAGCTGGAACGGTGAATTATACGGCAGTACTAAGGCCGGGACCAAGCCTGTCGAGATTACGGCTATTCCATATTACCTGTGGGGCAACCGCGGCAGCGGAGAGATGAAGGTATGGATCCGGGAATAGTGCCCATAATGCAGATAATAAGCTGAGCCTGCTGGACAACGGTTGTCCAGGCAGCGGATTAGGCAGCTAATTATTACTTTGGGCAAGAAGCGGACGGAAGGCAGAGCTGCAGCTGCATGTATTAGACAGCAACTTTTTGCACGGCGTGGGCGTCTCATAAGTATCCGGGTTAAAGGAGGATACTTATGAGACGTTTTTATATAGTGCTGCCTGTGCTTGCAGCCCTTCTGCTGGCAGGCTGTGGAAACAGCAGGCAGCTGGACGGCGCGGACGGACAGGCCGGAGAAGCAGCGCTGCTGCAGGAAGGGACTCCGCAGCCTGCTGAGACTGCCGCTCCGCTGGCAGAAACAACTCCTTCTGCAGCAGTCACCAGCCCGGAATCATCTGCCGCACAGCAAACGGCAGGAACGCCGGAGACGGACACAGTGGAATACAAACGGGAGATTGCCTTTGACATTGATGCCATCTCTGATCCGATTGTAAATGATGAGATTAAGGCGAGCCTTAAGGACGCACTTGAGGGGATCGTCAATGAGGATCTTGAGCAGTTCAACAGTGCCTTTACAACGCCCGATCTGGCCAAGGCGAATGAGTTCGGCTTCAAGACCGGGGGCGGAATTACCTTCACCGGAGTGGATTACATCTCTAACCAGCCAGAAGGCAGAGTAGTGATGAATGTGAATTACAACTGGATTACCGCAGACGGTGAAGAGAGGGCCGACAGCCCGAACTACTGGTTCATGCAGAGCAAGGAAGGCAAGTGGGGATTGGTTACGATTGATTGACCTGGCGGGGAATGCGCCATGATTGCACTTTCTGCAATAGAATACTCAATAAAGCGGGGGAAATGGTCTTCGGTTGTATTTCATGCAACAGAATTTTAATTTTATGCCCGCAATCGCCTGATTCTTTAAAAATGATTGTACAAAATGCAACAGATCCGATTATTCAGCCGGATTCTCAGCGATCTGTTGTACAAAATACAATAGATTGAACATTTGCAGCTGCCCGTATACTGGACACAAGCCTCCGATAGCACAATACCCAGGCAGCACACAAAGAATAACCCGGTTACACCGCATCTGCGGGTAACCGGGTTATTTTACATACTAAATCCGCCTAAGCGTCTAATTAACCAAGTTCTACAACAACCTGGTGCACAGCGCCGTCGCCCACTGGTGTAATGATGTTGCCTTCAACAGCAGCGCCGTCGAGAGTCAGGCTAGCAACGCCCTTGGACACATGGTTCGGGTTCTTAATCGTGATGACATAAGTGTCGCCGCGGAATACGCGGGTGATTTCGAAGCCATCCCACTCGGAAGGGATACAAGGATCTACCTTCAGACCGGCAAAATCAGCCTGGATACCAAGGATCGACTGGGTAATCGCTACATAGTTCCATGCAGCTGTACCTGTCAGCCAGGAGTTCTTCGCTTCACCGTGACGCACAGCGTCTTTACCGGCGATCATCTGGGAGTACACATAAGGCTCCATCCGGTGTACTTCGCTGATGTCCTCCAGGTAGGCCGGAGCGATTTTTTTGTAGATTTCGAACGCTCTGTCCCCGTGTCCAAGCACCGTTTCAGCGATCATGATCCACGGGTTATTGTGGCAGAAGATACCGGCATTTTCCTTGTAGCCCGGAGGGTACGTGGAAATTTCACCAAGGTTCAGATAGTACTTGGAGTACGCTGGCTGCTGCAATACGATACCGTATTCAGTATCCAGGTGCTCCTCTACAGAGGTCAGAGCCTTGGCTGCCTGGCCGCCTTCAACGCCGATACCGGCCATAACGCAGATACCCTGCGGCTCGATGAAGATTTTGCCTTCTTCATTTTCGTTGCTGCCGATCTTATCGCCGTAGTGGTCGTAAGCGCGCAGGAACCAGTCTCCGTCGAAGCCGTGAGTCAGCGTGATTTGACGCATGTTCTCGATCTTGGCTACAGCGTCTGCAGCTACATCGTCAAGTCCGCGCATGCGGCAGATTTCGGCATAGTCCGGTCCAACGAAGACGAACAGACCGGCGATGAACACGGATTCTGCTGTGCCGCCAGCGATATTCTCAGTGGTCTGGAACGATTCGCCCGGAACAGTGGAGAAGCAGTTCAGGTTGAGGCAGTCATTCCAGTCTGCGCGGCCGATCAGCGGCAGGCCGTGTGGTCCGAGATTGTTGGTAACATGCTCAAAGGACAGCTTCAAGTGCTCAAACAGGGTAGCAGTATGGTCCGGATTGCTGTCAAAAGGAACCTGCTCATCAAGAATCGAATAGTCGCCGGTTTCCTTGATGTAAGCAGCAGTTCCCGAGATCAGCCAGAGCGGATCATCATTGAAGCCGGAGCCGACCTCGTTGTTGCCCTTTTTGGTAAGCGGCTGGTACTGGTGATACGCGCTGCCGTCAGGGAACTGGGTAGCAGCGATGTCGAGAATACGTTCTCTGGCGCGCTCAGGAATCTGGTGAACGAAGCCGAGCAAGTCCTGGTTGGAATCGCGGAAGCCCATACCGCGGCCGATACCGGATTCGAAGTAGGAAGCGGAACGGGACATATTGAACGTAACCATACACTGGTACGGATTCCAGATGTTAACCATCCGGTTCAGCTTGTCGTCACCGCTCTGGATCTGATATTTGGACAGCAGGTTATCCCAGTGTGCAGCCAGAACAGCAAGTGCAGCGTCAACCTGCTCGTCTGTGGCGAACTGATCGATAACAGCCTGTGCCGGTTTTTTGTTGATAACATTCAGTGCTTCCCATTTCTCATCTTCCGGGTTCTCGATATAGCCGAGTACGAAGATAAGGGACTGCTGTTCGCCCGGTTCGAGCGTAATATCCAAAGCGTGGGAGCCGATTGGCGACCAGCCGGAAGCTACGGAGTTGCTTGCCTGTCCGGAAGCGACCACAGCAGGATTGTCCAGTCCGTTGAACATGCCGAGGAAGGATTCACGGTCAGTGTCGAAGCCGGCCAGCGGTTTATTTACAGAGTAGAACGCGTAGTGGTTTCTGCGCTCACGGTACTCGGTTTTGTGATAGATAACGGAATCCTTGACTTCGACTTCACCAATGCTCAGGTTGCGCTGGAAGTTGGTCATATCATCATGGGCATTCCACAGACAGAACTCGGCAAAGGAGAACAGCTTAACGGTTTTCTTCACATCGCCAGTGTTCTTAACGATGAGGCGGTGTACTTCTGCATTGTGGCCCATTGGTACAAAAGCAAGCTGGTTAACGGAAATCCCGTTACGCTCACCAGTAATGGAAGTGTAGCCAAGACCGTGGCGGCACTCGTAGAAATCGAGGTCACGCTTAACCGGCATCCAGCCCGGAGTCCAGAAATCACCATCGTCATGCAGGTAGTAGTAACGGCCGCCGTTGTCCAGCGGAATATTGTTATACCGGTAACGGGTAAGTCTTCTCATGCGTGCATCACGGTAGAAGGTGTAACCGCCGGCAGTATTGGAAATAAGACCGAAAAATTGCTCGTTACCGAGGTAGTTGATCCATGGATAAGGTGTTTTTGGGGTGTTGATTACATACTCTTTGCGAGTGTCGTCAAAAGTTCCGAATTTCATTTAGGAGAGTCTCCTTTCGATTGTGAACGCGCGTTTACGGGAGTCAGAAAAAATTCCCTTGGGGCAAAGGGAGTTTCTCTTGAAAAATCAGATATTATATGCTCTTTAAGTTGCCTTCGGCGGCTGACAGGAATCTCTTTCGACCAGCCGGGCCGGAAAGCTGATGGTGCTGAAGGTCGGCTGCTGCGAATCACAGAGCTCAATGACCTTCTCGACGGCAGCCTTGGACATTTCATAAATCGGCAGGCGCACAGAGGTCAGCTTGGGATGAATGCGGGCAGCAAGCTGCACGTCATCGAATCCGGCAATAGAGATGTCCTCAGGCACGGAAATGCCGTGCTCGGCGAACGCTTCCATAGCGGAAATCGCCATATCGTCGTTGGAGGAGAAGAAAGCGGTCGGCAGCGGACTGCCTAAAGCAATCAGCCTCTTAACCTCTTCATAAGCCTTCTCCTTCAAAAAATCGCCCTGAAGAACAAACTGCTCATTTGGAGTTAACCCATGGCGCTTCAGCGTATCCGCATAGGCCATGTAACGTTCCCTGCCGGAATAAGTGTTCATCCGTCCGCAGATCATGCCGATTTCCTTGTGGCCAAGTCCAATCAGATGCTCAATGGCTTCAACCGTGCCCTCATAATCCTTGGAATTAACGATAGCCAGATGATTGCGGTCCAGGTGCTCAGCCATGATCTCCGAAATATCATAGTCAATCAGCACAAGCGGGGAGTCCAGTCCAACCATTTCCCGCACGATATCAATGTCCTTCTGGGTGCCGACGATAATGCCGCCGTCAATCCGTTTCTGCAGAAAAGCCTGCTTGACCTTCAGGAAATCATCGGGGGAGTAGACGGTGTGGATCAACACATAACAGCCTCTGGCATTCGCCGTGTCGACAACGGCATCGACGAAGGGCGCAAAGTAGTTATTCTGGTAGATCCGGGTCGTGTTCTCCTTCTCGTTCATGCTGATGGCAAAAAGTCCGATCGTATCGGTCTTCTTGCCGGCCAAAGCCCTGGCAAAGCTGTTGGGCTCATACTGATGCTGCTCAATAACCTTCAGCACCTTGGCCCGCGTCTCTTCAGGGACATTGGAGTAATTGTTGATCACGCGGGACACCGTGCTCCGGGACACCCCTGCGAGCCTCGCTATATCTTCGCTGCGCATATTGCCCCCTTTTTGCCAGAATACAAGGACCTGATATGTATCCATTAAGATGAATGTCCTCGTATTTCAAGCGGAAACAGCTGCCGACCGGTTAAGGCCGGGGTAGTTGTTTTACTTGTAAACGCGCGTTTATGAGTTCATTGTAAAATATAATGTTCCGGAAATCAATCCTCTATTTGCAATTCTCTTTTTGAAAAAGAAGTGAACAGACGCTACTATATATAGAAGAGATTCAGAAAATGAAAGATTTGACAGCAAAACTATAAACAAACGGGTCAGGTGATGAAGTGACGGTGCTGGCAATCAGACAATTAGAAAGTTATTCCGAACATTCCGTTGTATTTCCCGCATTTACAATGGAATTAACCCGCCATGAGGCGGTCGCGCTTCACACAGGCATGAACGCAAGGATCGTGCTCCTGGGTATGTTTACAGGCAAATTGCCTGTTACCGGAGGCGAGATCTGCATTAATGGTCATACATATACAGGACGCGTCAGGAAGGCTGCGCCGGATACCGGTTTTTTGCTGCTGGAGGAAGGTCAGTATTCGAGATTGTCGGTAAAAGAGAACCTGCGCTTTTATAGCAAGCTGTATGGCTCCGGCCGGCCGGTGGATGAGGTAATCCGGATGGTCAGGCTCGATACCAAGGCCGGAGTACGGCTATCCGCGCTGAGCCATTCCGAGCGAAAACGGGTGCAATATGCCCGGCTGATTATCCAGGACCCGCAGCTGCTGATCTGTGAGGAGCCGGACCAGAACGTCGATAATGAAACGAAGCTTGTATTCCGGCGGCTTGTGCAGCAGCTGTGTGACAGCGGCAAAGCGGTGCTTATTTTAACCGGTAACATGGAAACGGCGCTTAGTGTGACGAACCGGGTGTACAGGCTGGATGAAAAGGGACTGCAGGCTTTTGATATACAAGCTGAGGAGGAATCGTCAACCGGGTCAGCTGTAAGTGAGCAGGATGCGGATACATACAGACAGGCTGCGGATGAAGCAGAACCATTGCCGGAGGAAGGCAGTCAGCCGGATTCTGAAATGTTAACAGAGGACGAATTACCGGATGAAGCCGGGCAGACGCTCCAGCTGTTCCGTTTTGAAAAAATCCCGACCCGCATGAACGACAAGATCATTCTGTTCAACCCGCCGGAAATAGACTATGTGGAAAGCAGCGACGGACAGACCCGGCTCTCGATTGGCGGTGAGCTCTATCCGACAGCTTTTAAAATTAATGAACTGGAGGAGCGTCTGCATTCCTACGGATTTTTCCGCTGCCACCGTTCCTATCTTGTTAATCTCCAGAAGGTCCGTGAAGTCATCACATTCACCCGCAACAGCTATAGTCTTGTACTTGATGATGCAGCGAAGACCTCGGTACCCTTGTCCAAGACCAAAATGGCCGAATTAAAGGAAATGATGGGGCTGAAATAAGCTCCATTCAGGTATACATATGCTCCATTCACGCTCTTTTGTGCTCCTTTCACGGTGATTTTAATGCGCTGCTGCAGCGTTTGCCGTACGATTTGGACATAGACAACAGAAGGGCGGAGGATGAGCAGGCGATGGAGAACATTATTGAAGTCACTTCATTACAGAAAGCATTTGGAGCTTCCAGGGCGCTGAAGGATGTCACGTTCAATGTAAAAAGAGGAGAGATATTCGGCTTCCTTGGCCCCAGCGGCTCCGGTAAAACAACTACTATTAAAATCTTGACTGCCCAGCTCAAGCCGACAGGCGGAAGCGCATACGCTTTTGGAGTCAGCACGGAACAGTTAAAGTCTGAGAAGTACCGGCAAAAGGTCGGAATCATCACAGACAACACCGCCTTGTACGGCAGGCTGAATGTCTACGATAATCTGAAGCTGTACTGCGATCTTTACGGTGTGCCTTATCAAAGGATTGCTGAGGTGCTGCAGATGGTCAATCTGGCGGGTGAAGAGAAGAAGGCAGTTTCCAAGCTGTCCAAAGGTATGCTGCAGCGGATTACGCTGGCCAGGGCATTTCTGCATGAGCCGGAGCTGCTGTTCCTGGACGAGCCGACTTCGGCGCTTGATCCGGTTAATACGAAGCATATTCACGAAGGACTTCTTCACTTAAAAGAAAAAGGTACGACGATTTTCCTGACTACGCATGATATGAACGAGGCCGAGGCGTTATGCGACCGGGTTGCGTTCCTGAACAATGGGGAAATCAGGCTGCTGGACAGCCCCAAAAAGCTGCGCCAGCAGCGGGGGGAGCCCACTCTGACGGTCGAGTTAGCCGACGGCAGTATGGTCATTGTGCCGAAGGGGCCTGAAGGTGCTGACCAGATGTTCCGCTATATGAGCACGGGCCAGCTTGTATCCGTGCATTCGAATCAACCGACGTTAGGCGATATATTTGTAGAAGTGACAGGGAGGAAGCTGGCATGACATTTTCAACGAGAAGAATATTTGCTATATTGCAAAAGGATTATAAAGACCTGTCGCGCAATCTGTATGTAACAACTACCTTGTTCATGCCGCTACTGATGGCTGCTTTGTTCGGACGCATGGGGATGGGCACAATTAGCTCCTATTATATAGTTATTAATATGGGTTTTATCCTTGTCGCTACCTATGTCCAATCCGCGCTGATTGCTGAGGAGAAGGAGAAGAATACGCTGCGCGGACTGATGCTGTCTCCAGCCAGCACGATGGAAATTTTTTGCGGAAAAAGCCTGCTGAGCTTCATCGCGACAGTGGTAGTCGTCACGGGATCAATCATGCTTAGTAACTATAATCCCCGGAATATGGCTGTGATTGCTATTGCGCTTTTGTTATCCGCCGTGTTCTATGTTGGATTAGGCACGCTAATCGGATTGTTTACCAGATCGGTTATGGAAGCATCGGTAGTTATCGTTCCGGTTATGCTTATCTTCACCTCCGGCTCCCTGCTTATCCCGCTCATTGAGAACTATCCGGTGCTGGCTGTAGTAGAATATATGCCGAACCTCCAATTGCTGGAGCTGGCGAACCGTGTAGAGACGGGGGAAGGACTGGGCGATACGCTGCTGCATCTGCTGGTCATCCTGGCATGGGTGCTCGTGATTCATGCGGTTGCCGCCTATGTTTATAAGAAGCGGATGGTTGATGAATAGAGCTTATAAGGTTAAGAGAGAGGCAGTCTGTGACCTGCATTTTGGTTACGGCTGTCTCTGTTTTATTGCTGAGTAATACTTAAATAAATGAGTTTGTATAAAAAATCCGCCGAGAAAGTGCATTGAAACTTCGCTCAGGCATGCTAGTATTGAGAATATGATTATTGAGAATGATAATCAATTACAATGATGTCGGGAGTGGAGAGTTCAATGGTACAACGGGGTCGGAAATATATCTGGGCAGCTATGCTCATAATGATGATGGTGGTTCTGGCAGCCTGCGGAACAAATGACAACGCAGCCAGCGGAAATGCCGTGCAGACAGAGAATGCGGCAGAGGCAGCAGCAAGCAGCACACCTGATGGTAATACACCTACAGCAACTGATAGCACCGGCGGTGATGAAGGCGTAACGCGTACTGTTACCGGAGAATTCGGCGATGTAGAAATTCCGGCGAATCCGCAGCGGATTGCGGGTATTTATGTGGAGGATTATCTGAAGGCGCTTGGCGTTACACCGGTGGTGCAATGGTATCATCCTAGCTGGGGCAAGCAGGATTATCTCGGACTGGACGTTCCTGAATTTGATATAACCGGCAGTATGGAGGCTTTGCTGGACCAGAATCCGGATCTAATTATTCTTGACGGGGGTGCAGATAAGACAGCCTACGAGAACTATTCCAAGGTAGCACCGACTTACCGGCTGCCTGAGGCGGTTCTTCAGGATTCCAGGCTGATGCTTGCTGCAATTGCGGATGCTCTGGGCATTCCGGAAAAAGCGGAGAGTGTACTGGCTGAATATGACGCCAAAGTAGCCGACGGCAAAGCCAAGCTCCAGCAGGCAATCGGCCAGGAAAAGGTCGCCGTAATCCGGCTTAATGTAGCTGATAAGTCATTTGCCTTATTCGGCGTCAAAAACCGGTACACGGGTGTAATCTATGACCAGTTCGGGCTTACGCCAGTCGATATGTCTGCCGAGATGACGGAATACCAGTCGATTATTTCTGAAGAGGTGATTCCGGAGCTGGGCGCAGATCATATTATTGTGTTCCTGGATAACGGGAACTGGGATTCGGCTGAGAATCAGGATGCCCTGACTATTCTAGACGGACCGCTCTGGAAGAACATTCCGGCAGTGAAGAACGGAAATATCTATAAAATGGAACGTTCACACTGGCAGTCCGGGGCTATTACAGCCAATTCCATGAAACTGGACGATCTGCTTAAGGCTATAGTTAAATAAGGTTAGCCCCTGGCGGCAAAATATATTGAAGAAGGTCTATCAGCGTGGTTGATAGGCCTTCTTTTTTGTTTTACACTGGAGTAATGAAAATGATTCTCAGTTGGGAGGTGGAGCAATGGAAGAAAGGGCATTGGATCATACGTACCCTTACAAGCTGTTATACAATCTTAATAGTATAGAGACGGCAACGCGTTCTTTGTCAGACAATAATCAAGCTGGCTTGTTTCCGGTTCCGGCTCTGATTATAGTCACAGACGGGCAAGGCTGGATTGAAACGGACGGGCAGCGTTACCTGCTGGACAAGGGGGCCGGATTCCTGTTTGAACGCGGAGCAGTGGACCAGATCAGCGCAGGGGAGCAGGGCTTGAGCTTTTACCTGCTTCATTTCGAAGTTATTGCGGCCGGTCAAAACAGGGTGCTTGCTATGCAAAGCTTGTCTGAGGACGGGCTGCTGCAGCCTGGTCCATTACAATGCCGTCCCTTCCCGCAAATCATTCTGCTGCTGGAATCGATTCTTCAGAGCCAGCGGAGCGCGGAGGAAATTGAACGCTTTGCGGCCCATAGCCGGTTCCAGGAATTACTGCTGCTGCTCATGCGTGCCAATCCCTGTGCCGCCGTGCCCGGGGATGAGCAGGCTGCGGTTCAGCGATCTATCCAATATATGCAGGAGCATTTCAATGAAACGGTAACAGTAGACGGTCTGGCGGAGATTGCCGGTCTGGGGCGCAGCCGCTTTACCAGACTGTTCAAAGAACAGACCGGCCAGATTCCGCTGGAATACCTTAACGGACTGAGAATAGAACGGGCACAGCAACAGCTGCTGATGAGTAAAGACCGTCTGCATGAGATTGCTCTGGCGGTGGGCTATAGTAATGAGTACTATTTCAGCCGGCGTTTTAAAGGAAGTGTCGGGGTTACACCAGGCAAGTATCGGAGCCTATACCAGGAAGGAACACGGATTTTCGCCCCGTTTCTGGAGGATTATCTGCTGGCGCTGGGTATCACGCCTGTTGCACAGTATTGCCACGCGGATTGGGGCAAGCAGGATTATCTTGGGCTTCATCATATACCGGCGTTTGATATATCCACCGGCGACTGGCAGGACCTGTTCCGTTACACGCCTGAGCTGATTATGCTCGACGACGGTTTCCAGCGCTGGCATCTCGAGGAATGCCGTCAGGTGGCACCACTGTTCAAGCTTCCGTTTCACCAGGAGAACTGGCGTGCTACACTGCGATCGGCGGCTGTGATTTTCGGGCTGACAGGACGTGTACAGGAGGTAATCAGCAACTATGACCAGAAGGCCCGTGCGGCCAGACAGCTGCTTAGCCGTTCCGCAGGCACACAGACTGTAGCAGTGCTACGGATTTATTCAGACGGAATTATGCTGTATGGATGCGAGGGGCTGGGTTACACGGGAGAGGTGCTGCACCGAGATCTTGGACTGCAGCCGCATCACCTGGTCCGCCAGCTGTGCCGGGGAAGGAAGCAGGTAAATCTCACCCATGAGGCACTGGCGCAGCTGACGGCAGATCATCTGTTTATTACCTTTGACCGGCAAATGGGGGAAGGCCGTGAGCTGCTTGAAACCCCGCTCTGGCGGAAGCTTCCTGCTGTACGCAGCGGCTGTGTCTATGAGATGGATTTTATGGCCTGGATGAATTACGGTGTGATGTCCCATCAGCGTAAAATTGCTGATGTGCTGCAGGTACTGGCATAAGGCTGGTTCATCATAATTTTTCGATAGAGGATAATCCGGTATAATAAGGATTATTACGTGGGCGGAAAGGGAGGTTCTCATTGGAAAACGAGGCGGAAGATCATGTATTTCATCTGCAAGAGCATACGGATGAAGGATTGCCCCGGATTATCCCGTTAGGTGATTCGGCCGTGTCAGTAATCTTTGAGGCAGCGATCAGTCCGCAGACCCACCGCCGTGTCAGGGCGGTTTGCAGCAGGCTGGTGTCCGCTCCCTTTACAGGGATGATTGAATTTGTCCCTTCCTTTTACTCGGTTGCTGTATATTACGATGGCCCGGCTGTCCTTAGAGCCTATCCGCAGTATATCGCCCAAGGAGAAGAATATTATCCCTTTCCAATAGTAGCTGTCCTGCTGGAGGAGATGTTGAAGCTCGCTCTGGAACAGGCTGATCCGGTTCCAAGAATAGTCAGCATTCCTGTGTGCTATGGAGGTGAAACCGGTCCTGACCTGGAGTTTGTGGCGCAGCATAACGGGCTCTCGGTACAGGAGGTTATTGATATTCATTCATCGGCTGATTATCTGGTGTATCTGCTTGGTTTTGCCCCGGGCTTTCCGTATCTCGGAGGGCTGTCTCCGGCGATTTCCACTCCGCGGCGCCCTTCGCCTCGGCTGGCTATCCCTGCGGGCTCGGTCGGGATAGCGGGTGATCAGACCGGCGTCTATCCGCTGGAGACGCCGGGAGGTTGGCAGCTGATCGGCCGGACACCGGTTGCCCTGTTCAGGCCGGATGCGGTTCCGCCGGTAAGGCTTCAGGCCGGCGATCTCGTCCGGTTCTATCCGGTCTCGTACAGTGAGTTCTCGGCCTGGAAGGATGATAGGCTATGAGTCTGCTGATTATGAAGCCGGGTCTGTTAACCACTGTCCAGGATCTGGGAAGATACGGCTATCAGCAATACGGAGTAATTGCCGGCGGTGCGATGGACAGCTATGCTCTGCGAATGGCCAACCTGCTGGTTGGCAACGAAGAGCAGGCAGCCGGGCTGGAAATGACGATGCTTGGACCGGAAATTACATTTGCCGCTCCTGCACTTATTGCCGTCTGCGGCGGCGGGTTAGCGCCGCTGCTGGACGGGCAGCCGCTGCCGCTCTGGCGGACAGCCCATGTGCCCAAGGGAGCAAGGCTGCATTTCGGGCGCCTGCCCGGAGGATGCAGGGCTTACCTCGCCGTTGCCGGAGGAATCGATGTTCCGGTTCAGCTGAACAGCCGCTCAACCTACCTGCGAGCCGGAATCGGCGGCCATCAGGGCCGGGCACTGCGCTCCGGCGATGTGCTGCCTGTCGGCACGCCTTCAGGCAGGGCTGCAGCCTGGACAGAACGGCTGACCCGGGGGCGGGGTGCCGAGAGGGTAGTCAGGGAGCGTGTGAATAACAGACAGCTTGAAGGGCAGTCTGCCGGTAATTCAGGAGCGGAGGCTGCAGCTATCGCTGCCTGGTATCCTGTGCCGGCGATGATTCCTGATTATCCGAAAGCTCCGGTAATCCGGGTAATTGAGGGCGAAGAGTACGAAATGTTCAGCTCTGAAAGCCGCCGGCGCTTTTTGTCTGAACCGTATACGATCCTCCCCGAATCGGACCGTATGGGCTACCGTCTGTCCGGCAGCGCTCTGTCACTGGTACTGGAACAGAGTCTGCTCTCAGCGGCAGTCACCTTTGGGACGATCCAGGTGCCTGCCGAAGGTGGCCCGATCATCTTGATGGCGGACCGGCAGACAACCGGGGGTTATCCGAAGCTGGCCCAGGTGATTACGGCAGATCTGCCGCTTCTTGCGCAGGCACCCCCTGGCAGCCGGATCTGTTTCCGGCTCGTCACGCTGAGAGAAGCGCAGAAGCAGCTGCTGCGGCGGGAGCTTGAGCTGCGCCGGCTTCGGCTAGTGCTGCAGCATGTGTAACAGTCTGCCAAAATACATACTGGAGGCTACAGCCAATGAAATCTGTAGATTTAAACTGTGATCTGGGCGAGGGCTTCGGTGCATACAGGCTTGGAAGGGAGGAAGAGATCCTTCCGTTCATAACCTCAGCGAACATTGCCTGCGGCTTCCATGCCGGTGATCCGGGTACCATGTCGCAGACAGTGCTGCTGGCACTGAAGCATGAAGTGGCAGTCGGCGCGCATCCCGGCCTGCAGGATCTCGCGGGATTCGGGCGCAGGGAGATGAGAATCACTCCGCGGGAGGCTTACGAGCTCACAGTGTACCAGGTGGGAGCTTTGTGGGGGTTTGTACGGGCAGAAGGGGGCGTGCTGCAGCATGTCAAGCCGCACGGTGCGTTATACAATATGGCTGCAGCTTCCGCCGGTCTGGCCGAGGCGATTGCCGAGGCCGTGTACCGGATTGAGCCGGCGCTGATTCTGTTCGGTCTGGCCGGCAGCGAGCTGATCCGGGCCGGTAACAGGGCCGGACTGCGCACGGCTAGCGAGGTTTTTGCCGACCGCACTTATCAGAATGACGGGGCGTTAACGCCCAGAAGCCGGCCGGATGCACTGGTGACAGATGAACAACAGGCGCTGCACCAGGTACTGAGAATGGTACAGGAGGGCAAGGTCCGCTCGACGGACGGAAGAGATGTAGCTATAGCCGCGGAAACCATCTGTTTGCACGGCGATGGTCATCATGCCGTTGAATTTGCCTCAGCAATCCGCAGCTCCTTAGAGAATGCAGGAATAACAGTGCAACGCATCCGTAGAGGATAAACCGGCACGTATACTATTTAGATAGATAAAAAAGAAACCCCGCTTGCAGAAATGGCAGCCGTTGCCCATTTCCGAAGCGGGGTTGTTTGGTAGGTTTGAATATTCCTGTTACAGGTCCGGTTATAACTTCAGATTAATCCTCCGAGCCGGTCCGCAGCAGCAAGGCTTCATCAATTCCGGGCTGATCGCTGAACCGTTCAAGCTCGTTGTATGCCGGGATGCCGTGCATAGCCATGTCCAGACCTTCTTCTTCCTCGGCAGCGCTCACCCGTAGTCCGACAGTCCGCTGAATCAGTTTGGCCGCGCCATAGCTCATGACAAAACCCCATACCATTACAACCACCACACCTAACAGCTGTACACCGAGCTGGTGAAACTGTCCGGTAGTAAACAGACCTTCCTGTGTATCAAAGAGACCGACAGCCACTGTTCCGAAGGCGCCGTTAATTCCGTGTACCGCAACAGCGCCTACCGGATCGTCCACTTGCATTTTATCGATGGCCAGTGTACCCAAAATAACTAATACACCCGCAATCAGGCCGATCACAATAGCGGAGTAGGGGCTGACAAAAGCACATCCGGCAGTGATGCCGACCAGACCGGCCAGCGCGCCGTTCATGGTCATGCTCGGATCAGCTTTGCCGAAGCGGAACATGGTGAAAATCATGGCCGATGTACCGCCGGCAGCTGCAGCCAGCATCGTATTCAGAGCAATAACAGAAAGGCTGGAATCCGCTGCATTCAGCGTGCTTCCGGCATTGAAGCCGAACCAGCCGAACCAGAGAATGAAGGTGCCCGCTGAAGCAAGCGGAATGTTACTTGGGGCAAATACGTTTACGCTGCCATCCGTATTGAATCTGCCCCTGCGAGGTCCAAGCACCTTGGCAAAGGCAAAGGCTGCGGCACCGCCGAGCGCATGGATCGCCGCCGATCCGGCGAAGTCCTTCATGCCCAGGCGGGCCAGCCAGCCCTCCGGATTCCAGACCCAGTGGCCGGAGACCGGATACAGGACCGCTGCTACGAATAAAGCAACAAGTATATAGGCTTTAAAAGACATCCGCTCCGCTACCGCCCCGGAAATGATAGAGATGGCAGCAATCGCGAAGCCGATCTGAAACAGAACATAAGCCGATAACGGAAGGTTTAAATCTATATTCAGAGACTGTGAAGCCCCCCAGAAATCGAAGCTGATCAGGCCGGCAAAGTCCTTTCCGAACATGATTCCGAAGCCAACCAGAAAAAAAGCCAATACCCCGACGGTAAGATCCACAAAAATCTTCATGGTGACATTCACCGCATTTTTCGTCCGCACAAAACCCGCCTCGAGCAGGCTGAAGCCGCCCTCCATAAACACAACCATAGCCGCAGCCAGCACAACCCAAACCGTATTTAAAGCGATATCCGTTCCGGCATTCATGATGTTACCCTCCCTGTCACATATACAACACAGTAATGATATAAGGGGAGGGCAGAAAATGTCAACATCAAATGTTATGTTTACTTACACCAAATTTAGCTAAAAGACAATGTTAGTTTGTACTTTTCTACATATCGCTTTGTTTTAACTCATCAATGGTTTCGTCAGCTTTGCCGGTCCGGATGTTGTACATCTCAAGCAGCGGAAGCACAAAAATCTTCCCGTCCCCCATTTCCCCTGTCTGGGCCGTATCAATAATAGTCTTGATCGTCTCGTCCACTTTATGGTCAGACACGACGATTTCCAGCTTGATTTTGTGGTGCAGATTGACGGTATACGATTTGCCTCTGTACACTCCGGTAGTGTTTTTTTGCTGGCCGCGCCCCTGTGCCTGTGTAACAGTGAATCCGGTGACCTCGATTGTGCGGAGTGCGTCGATGACTTCCCTAAGCTTTTCAGGACGGATGATCGCTTCAACTTTTTTCATATGGTTCCTCCAAAAAATCAGTGTAGCTGCAATGTGAATTGTACCACAACATTTGCACTCACAGGTATCTCATAAAAACGGAAGCAGTAAGGAATATAGAAGGAAAGATGGGCGTCGCCGCGAAATATATTTTAAAGCAGATTAGCTGCTGAAATAACATAACAAACCAAGAAAATCAGAAAATCGTCAGACCTAAAGATGCCGCGTATTTCATTACTCAAGCTACAGAGCAGGGGTGGAATCCTCAAGAAAAAGGTGCGCCGGCTGTTTTTGTGCTGGATGGGGATATTTTAAAGAGAAGAATGTAGCTGTACACCATAGGGTTCTCTTGGTTAATATATGGTTTAAAATGGGAGGGTTAACGTGGAAGTAATATTAGTGCTAGCAGCGGCTATACTGTATCCGGCACTACTATACAGGATCTTCCGGTTCGTTCATGACAAAAGCGGTCTGCGATTGTATTGGATGATAGTGCCGTTTTGCTTCATTATCAGCTTGTACATCCCGTTTCTGTATTCCTATATTAAGGATCCGGACGTCTTATTCACACTGGAGGCTGTGGTTGATTATTCATTGAAATCGGGATTTCTGACCTTTCTGGTCATCCCTTCTGTTACAGCGGCCTTATTATACACATTATATGGTTATCTCAGAATCAG
This sequence comes from Paenibacillus sp. fava2, assembly GCF_058313675.1. Taxonomy (NCBI): domain Bacteria; kingdom Bacillati; phylum Bacillota; class Bacilli; order Caryophanales; family Paenibacillaceae; genus Paenibacillus; species Paenibacillus sp. fava2. The sequence goes on from NZ_CM177755.1 coordinate 3,121,550, forward strand.
CAGAGGGTCCGTCGCCCTCATGTCTGCAGTATGTATCGCAGGTGCGGCGGGAATCTGGTCAGGCGGCAGCGCGGTGGACCGCTTGCTTAATGAACCATCAATCGGCTGGGAGCAGCTCGGGGCTGATGAGGTTGCCGGGGCAGGGATGTGGATCTACAGTGACGGACTAAATGGTGAGAACCGTTACATCGAGCTGAATGAACAGGAGACGGATCAGGTCAGAATTATGCTTAATTCAATTCCTGAGTCTGCGGTGAATGAAATTCCGTATGCTGAACGCACACTGGCTTTTGAAATTGACATCAGGTTGATTAAGAACGTACAGCGGTCGATCCGGGTTCATTATGACAAACGGGAAATCTACGCCACAATAACGGATAAGCGGAGCCAAAAGCATTTTTCCGTCCAATCTGCCGGGTTAAAAGACTTCTTCGAGCATAAGCTGCAGGAGTGAGGGGAGGGCGAGCAGATTGTAAAAGGCCACTGTCAGCAATTGTTTGCTGCAGTGGCTTTTTATGACACGGGAGCAAATTCCGGTAAGGTAAGCCGGTAATTGAATAGCGGAGTAACTATTACTTCAGTCTTATCCCGTTCAGTATATAATCCCAGTTCGAATAATCGTTCATGTCCCCCGGAACCTCGAGTGCGCACACATGCTCCATACCCCACGGCAGTTCTCGGGTAAGAGTTAAATGTTCTACCGGGTTAAGAATCAGAATCGTATAGCTTCTCCCTTTAAGCAATGTGGATAAAAGATGCCGGAGCTCATATACTTCTTCATAGCTGGCAGACCAACGGATAAACAGACTGTTACTGCTAAGCAGCAGATTGGCCCAGAAGCGCGTGATGCGGCGGTCAAGCTTTTGCCTGTAGGCCGGATAGAAGGAACGCCAATCCGCATTCGAGATAATCGGAAAATCATGTGCGGATATGATGTTATACTCGGAATCCCTGATCAAATAGGATTTAGAAAGACTCTGACCGTCAGAGCCGTCATACACCGGATTTCCGTCGTTTAGATAAAAATGAGTCTCATCCAGCCTGCTCAGATTTTCAAGAGCCATAAAGCGGTTAAAGCGGCTTTTTATCAAACGGGTCACATCGCTCAGTGAAGCAGAGATCATCCAGTCCAGAGGCATGGAGAACTTACGGAGGCCGTATCGTCTCAAATTAATGGCAGGTGCGCAGGAGGAGCCGAGGCTGACTATGAGGTCGTATTCTATTTTAATATCCTGAAGATTCATGAATGGTATTCACCGTTTAGCAGCTAAATTTTGTATTAACAGATTATTGTACTTGGCTGCATGCTTTTGTTCATCAAGAATAATGCCATACAAAGTATCCTTATAGACACCATACGGCAGGCCAAACCATATCTTCCGGTACTTCTCAACTGCTGACAATTCTCCTTGAAAGGCTTTTTGTAACCCGGAAATATACGAATCGGCCTGCTCAGGAATTTCGTTGCTTACCCCAGTCACTTCTTGTCCTGTAATTTCTCTGTACATCTGCCGGAACATTTGATTATGCATCCGTTCGTCATTCCGGATGGAGATGATCACATCAACCTGTCCCTGGTCGGGGGCAAGCCGGATGAGTTGATCATAGAAGAGCTCATCATTTCGTTCCCCTTGTACAGAATCTTTCATTAAACGAAGTGCTTCTTGAGTTGAGGTAGCCCAAACGGGCACAAAAGTTGAACTGCGGAGAACCGGATAAACGTTATGCACCGGATAAAAGCTATACATGAGTATGAACCTCCAATATTAAAAGGATTTACGATAATATTATGCACATTAGCCTAATCTGTGAATGATTACCGTATATGCCTTCAGAAGGTACACATCCGTGTGACGAAGAAGTACAATAAAAAAGAAGCCTTATAAAATAAGGCTTCTCACGTATAGGACGGATGGGGTTCGAACCCATGACCCCTACCCTGTCAAGATAGTGCTCTCCCGCTGAGCTACCGTCCTGCAACGAAATTTATAATACCACAGCATGTCAGCTGATGGCAACTATTATTTTCTGAATGTAAATTTAGCATCTCATTTTTGATATCCGCTCACTCGATCCCGGAAAGTACTCCTATCCATTTCATTTTCATAGAAATGCAGAAGAGATTTTTGTAATGATAGAGGGGAAGGCCATGCTCAGAACACCGGAGGGAATCCAGGAGCTGAGTGCAGGGGATATTGTGTTTTTTGAGACCGGACCGGAAGGGGCGCACCAGCTGTATAATCATACGGAGGTTCCGTGCAGGTATTTTGATTTGCGTACCAATAACGGATTGGATGTAGCGGAATACCCCGATTCGGGTAAAATCAATATTTTACCCTATGAAGAGCTGTACCAGTCGGCAGACCGGGTGGATTATTACAAAGGGGAGGACAAGACCCGGGAGCAATGGGAACGGCTGGCTGAACTAAAACGAAAGGACACTTAAAGTCCTGTAAGCACCAGACGGCGGATGTCGCCGGAACCCAATGTATCTTCGTATGAGAAAAGAGCGCGACAGCTAAAAACCGGCTGTTATATAATGGAATTCGTTTATAATCATTATGATGACAAAGGTGGGCGGCCGGTGAAAGTTACGATACATAAAACAGGTATAGAGGAAGCCTTGCTCAAATATGTAGTGATTGCGGCAAGGCAGGATGGCCGGTGGATCATGGCCAGGCACCGTGAACGGACTACTTGGGAGTTCGCCGGCGGACATATTGAGCCGAGTGAACCGGCGGATGCTGCTGCGGGCAGGGAGCTGTATGAGGAGACCGGTGCAGAGGAGTTTTCCTTGACTCCGGTCTGTGTGTATTCGGTAGCTATTCAGGGAGTGCCCGAGAGCTTCGGCAAGCTCTATCTGGCGGATGTCCGGAGATTCGGGCAGATCCCGCAATATGAAATGGCTGAAATTAAAAGCTTCACAGAAATTCCGGAAGAAGTGACGTACCCGCATATCGTTCCTGTGCTTGTGGCTGAAGTGAAACGGTTTTTGCTGGAGATGCAGCCGGGCAGGACCGGAGCTGTATAAATGTTCGACCGGAAAGTGCTCCGGACGGCATAAGAATGGGTCTCAGGGCTATACCCGGATGTTTATTTTGCACATCTAACCGGCTCCGGTCATTTGCGCTTGAAGCCGCTCTGTCTCTTCCTCGATCTGCTCCAGATCAATCCGCTCAAACAGCAGGGTCAGGTCCTGAATGGTCTGTCCCGCAGGTACGGAGATGCTGTGCCAGCAGGGCTGCTCAAGAGAGAGGAAGGAGCGGATCCGGCCGCAGGAAAAAGGAATAAAGGGATCTAACAGGTTAGCCAGGTTGGCAATAATCTGTACGCTGTTATACAGGGTATGGCTGCAGGCTGCGGGATTCTCCTTTAAGGTTGCCCAGGGCTTCTGCTCGTCGAAGGATTTATTAGCCTGGCGGACTGTTGCGAAAATGCCCTCAAGCGCGTCCTTGAACCGGCCTGCTTGAATAAGCTTTCCGGCTTGCAGATACGATTCATTAATCGCATCGCTCCATAGCGGATCTGCTTCTCCCTGGGGCACCCGGCCGGCAAACGCCTTATTAATGAAGGCCAGGGTCCGGTTGACGAAATTTCCGAAGGCTCCGAGCAGCTCACTGTTATGGCTATAAATAAATTCCCTCCAGGAAAAATCAGTGTCCCGCTTCTCGGGACCGTTCGCTATGAGGAAATAGCGGAGAGAATCCGGCTGATAGCGGCTGAGTATATCGGGAACCCAGACCGCCCAGTTCCGGCTGGTGGAGAATTTCTGGCCTTCCAGGGTCATGTATTCGCAGGCAAACAGCCGGTCCGGCAAATGCAGTCCGCCCGCGCCAGTAAGAATAGCGGGCCAAATGAGACTGTGGAACGGCACATTGTCTTTGCCGTGCACATAATAGGCGCGGATGTCCCGGCCGGGAGTACTGTCACCGCTGCTTTCCAGCCAGAAGTCCTCCCAGCTCCCGCCTGTTTGCCGGGCCCACTGTTTGCTGGCGGACAAATAACCGCTGACCGCCTCGATCCAGACGTAGATTTTTTTGCCGCTGAAGCTGCTGACCGGCACATCTACCCCCCAATCCAGATCGCGGGTTGCTGCACGGTCCTGTAGTCCTTCCTCCAGGTACCTCTTAGTGAGCCGTACTGCATTCTCCCTCCAGCCGATTCCGGCATCTGCGTAAGCAGCCAGCTCATCCTGCAGCTTCGACAATGCAAGATAATAATGCTCGGTAGGTCGCAGTACAGGAGGGCTTCCGCAGATTTTGCAGACCCGTTCCAGCAGATCGGCCGGATCAAGCAGAGCTGAGCAATAATCGCATTGATCACCCCTCGCCGGCTGTCCGCAGTGCGGACAGATCCCCTCCACGTAGCGGTCCGGGAGAAAACGCCGGTCCTGCTCGCAGTAGCACTGCAGCGTGGACCTGGTATACAGATATCCCTGGTCCAGCAGCTGGAGAAAAAGCTCCTGGACGACCCGGTGATGGTCCGGCTGATCTGTGCGTGTATACAGATCATACGTGAAGCCCAGCCTGCTGAAGCACTCCACGAACTCATGATGGTACCTTCCGGCAAATTCTCCCGGAGAAACCCCTTCCTTGGCGGCCTGGACCGCCACCGGTGTTCCGTGACAATCACTGCCGGATACGTACAGCACATTGTCGCCGGCAGCCCGGTGGTACCGGGCCAGAATGTCACCGGGCAGAATGCTTGCCAGTCTGCCAAGATGCAGGGAGCCGTTGGCGTAAGGCCAGGCCCCGCCGATAAAAATGTTTGCCATTTGTTCTTCTCCTCCTGCTGATTCAATTGTTTGAACAACAAAAAAGACTCCTGTCCCCAAAAGGGACGGGAGCCTGTGCTCACGTGTTACCACCCAACTTCGTTAATGCCTTGCGGCATTCACCTCTTCAGGTACGCCGCCGGTCAGACGGGTATACCCTAGCATGTTAACGGATGCAGGTTCCGTCGCAGCCTACAACCGTTCAAAGGGTTTCGGTGCGCAGCTCAGAGACCATATTCCCGTGGGTTTTCTCTACTCCTTTTCAGCGGACGGAGCTCTCTGTGAGAGAATTGCCAAGGTACTCTTTCTCTTCCTAGCTTTTGTTATATCCTAATTAATGGATATATTAATACCGGCTGCAGCTGAAGTCAAGCATAAGTTTAATATCCTGACTAAACGTCAAAGCTGGAAACAGCAGATCTGATTAGGAGGAGAGAATCATATGCACAAAGCCAGTAAGAATATTATTACAGGCCTCTGTACGGCGCTGCTGCTGGTGCTTACCGGTTGTACGGCTGCTTATCAGGCACCGAAGGCTGCACCGGTACACAGTATGACCGAACTGGGCGGCAACCTGGATCCCCTGGATCGAACGGTGTCGCCGGTAATACGGGATGTGTATGACCGTTCCATTCCTGATGAGGTGTACTCAGCTGATTAAACCTGCGGATAAACCGGTCTTTTGGCGGACAGCAGTTTCCCTATACAGATATTCGAAAATTCTGTATAATAATTCAACTGTCGTTTGACATAGAGAGGAGAAGCAGAGAACATGGCAGCGGAAATCGTACATGTAACAACTGAGGAACAGCTTCAGATGGGGCTGGACATACGCAAAAAAGTTTTCGTGGAGGAGCAGCAGGTTCCGGCGGAAGAGGAGATCGATGAATACGATGTAATCGGCGATCAGGTGCATCATCTGCTGGTTGTGGATGACGGTGTTCCGGTAGCTGCCGGCAGGCTGATTTACTATAAAGCGGGCTCTGCCAAGATGCAGCGGATCGCTGTGCATAAGGAATACCGGAGCAAGGGATACGGCCGTGTCCTGCTGATGGCGCTTGAAGAGCGCGCCAGGGAGCTGGGACTTGTGTTCTCGGTGCTGGATGCGCAGTGCCAGGCTGAAGACTTCTATGCCAAGCAGGGATATGAGGTTATCTCGGATGAGCCGTTCTATGATGCTGGCATTCTGCATGTCAGAATGCAGAAGAAGCTCTAGAAGCTCTAGAAGCTCTAGAAGCTCTAGAAGCTGAAGATACATACTTCTTCGCAGCGGAGGGAAATCTACCTGTGTGCCATAAGGCGAATCCAAACGCGAAGGAGAGAATCCGCAGTGATCAACAATGAACGCGAACGTTTTGTAGCGGCGCAGAGAAATGGTGACGGCGATCTGCTGAAGTTTCAGACTTCCTCTGGACGTGTACTAGATTATCAGCAGGCGCTGCAGGAGGTTCAGGCCGGCAGTATTGCCGGCGTGAACGTGTTCAAAGGGAAAGACGGCGAAATGTATATCCGCGGTGATGCGGACGGGGATCCTACGAATAATCTGGATCAGCTGCCGCAATTTTAAAGACATCAACGTATATGAAGACTGGACATGCGCTCTAACAGGCGTGTGTCCGGTCTTTTTTACTTTGGGTTCCCGGTAAGTACCTTAGTAATCACCGAAATTAAAGACTCACTTTGATGGGGGGCTTGTCGTATAGTTCAATGGGAAATGGCGGATAATGTGGTTATTAAAACTGCCGGGGGAGGCTGCAGATGTTCTCATTATTCCGTAAATCTAAATCAACCGCCGGCAGGTCTCCGAAAACAGCCCAGGCTGACCGGTCTGAACCCGGAGCTTCGCTTGAGCAGCGGCTTGGCTGGTTCCAGGAACGCTTGGACAACTGTGTGGATGCAGTGTTCAGAACCTTCTCGGGGACTGGCGGACAGCAGTACGCCCTGGTATTTCTGGGCGGGATTGTTGATCTGGAGCTGCTGCAGGAGGATTTGATCAACCCGATTATTGGAGAAGGCGGAACGGATAGTCAGGCTAAGGGACAGGCTGTTGATTTCAGCCGTCTGCTGATTACCTCTTGTAATGTTACCGGGCAGTGCGGGGAGGCGCTGCAATATGTACTGGAAGGTGCGGCGGTCCTGATTATAGCCGGTGAACCGCGCATGATCTGTTATCCATACGCCAAATTTGAGAAACGCAGTATATCGGAAGCACAGAATGAGGTAGTGATCCGCGGCTCCCGTGAAGCTTTTATCGAGGAGGTCCGCACCAATGTTACGATGCTTCGCCGCCGAATCAGAAGTCCGGAGCTTAAGATTCAGAGCAGCTATATAGGGAAGCATACCCGTACGGAAGTGCTTGTCATTTATATGGAGGGGATTTGCAGGCCGGAGCTTGTGGAGGAGGTTCAGCACCGGCTGTCCAAAATTGAAATTGACGGTGTGCTTGAGAGCAGCTATCTGGAGGAATTCATTGAGGATCACCCGTTCTCCCCGTTCCCGCAGATCCAGAATACAGAGCGGCCGGATACGGCTGCTGCTGCCCTGCTGGAAGGACGGATTATTATCCTGACCGACGGAACCCCAATGGCGCTGATCGCACCGGTTACCTTTCCTGTCTTTTTCCAATCGCCTGAAGACTATTACCAGCGCTCCTACGCCTCCACCTGGATACGCTGGATCAGAGCGATGTTCATGTTTGTTTCCCTGCTGGCCCCGTCCTTTTATATTGCGCTGACTACCTATCATCCGGAGATGGTACCCGCCAGTCTGCTGTTCAGTATTGCTGCGGCACGTGAGCCCGTTCCGTTCCCGGCTCTGTTTGAAGCGTTCATCATGGAAATTGTTTTCGAAGGGCTCAGGGAAGCCAGTATCCGCATCCCTTCGGCAATCGGGCAGGCGGTATCCATACTCGGCACGCTGGTAATCGGGGAGGCGGCCGTCCGTGCGGGAATCGTGTCATCGCCTATGGTAATTATCGTCTCACTGACGGGGATTTCCTCCTTTATTGTACCCAGCTACAGTCTGGGCCTGACGCTGCGGCTGATCCGCTTTCCGATCATGATTCTTTCGGGGAGCTTCGGTCTGCTTGGATTGTCGATCGGGATGTATCTGGTGCTGCTTCACCTGGTGGTTTTAACCTCGTTCGGAGTGCCGTATCTGGCTCCGGTAGCACCTTTTAAATGGAAAGATATTAAGGATACCTTTATCCGTGCGCCATGGAAGCTGATGAAAAACCGTCCTTCCGTATATGGAATCGACCCGACAAGAAGGCTGAAGAGCCAATTATACGAAAATGGGGATGAACAGGATTGAGCGGTCTTCTGGTACACAAAAGAATACTCCCGCTGCTCTTGCTCATTATTATGCAGTCCCTCGTGCTCACCGGCTGCTGGTCCAGAATCGAAATCAATGACCGGCTGCTGGTAGTGGCCCTGTTCATAGATGAGCCAGTGGACGGCAAGGTACAGCTCACTTTGGGCTACGCCAAGCCAAATCAGATATCCTCCGGGGCAGGAGGGGAGTCTCCCAGCTCGTCCACACCTTATGCCACTGTTAAAGGGGAAGGGCGTGATATCTCGGAGGCTTACCGCAACATCCAGACCAATATTTCGCGTGAAATTTTCTGGGGACAGGTAAAAGTCATTGTGATGAGCGAAGGGTATGCCCGTACGGGCGTTGAGCCGCTGCTGGATTTTGTGAACCGTAAACCGTCGATTCCGCTTAAAACCTACATCCTGGTGGCCAAAGGAAAAGCTGAGGATATCTCGCAATTCCCAACCCAGATTGAAAAATTTCCGAGTGAAATATTCCGTGAGCTGGTCGCCCGCAAAAAAATTGTGGTTGGCAGCGTGAAGCATTTCATGATTGCCCGCGAATACGGGAGAGGCATGATTCTGGCTTATGTCAGTCCAAATCCGGACACATCCCAGGGGAATAAGATCAGGGTGCTCGGTTCGGCGCTTTTCCAGGATAACCGTATGATCAGTAGTTTGGATTTATTTAAGACCAGGGGAGCCATGTGGCTGCGGGGCAATATCAAAGATGCGATCATTACTTTTCCTTCCCCGACAGATAAAAAGCTAATTAGCCTGTTGGTGATCGGCGCCAAGTCGCGGATTAGTCTAAAGCTGCAGGACGGTAAATTTAAATATACCCTTAAGCTTGATGTAGAGAGTATTATCGATTCCTCCGATTCCTCGCTGGACACGACGGAGCCGGATTCGATACGGGAGCTTGAAAGGATTCTGGGCGATGAAGTAGAATCGAGAATCCGTCAGGCCTTTGAGGCTTCCCGCGAAGCGGGCAGCGATGCTTTTCAGCTCGGCGCGTATGTCGCCTGGAACTATCCGGCAGAATGGAAGAAGGTAAAGGAGGATTGGAGCAGTGTCTATAAGGAGCGGATCGGGCTGGATATACAGACGAAAGCCGTAATACGTCTGCTGGGCGCCCAGAAAAAATAGCTGGAGGGATGGATGTGGCCGCCGTTTCATTGCTGTTTCTGCTGATCTTTATGTTTGAAGTCTTGTACCTAAAGATTAAGCAAAGAAAGCTGCGCACCTACGTCGTAGTATTTGGGGTGATGCTGCTTTCTCTGGTGTATAATCTGGCTGCCGCCCTTATGCCCGGAGCGCTGAATCCCAATCTGATTATCGAAGCCGTCCTGGGAAAATAAACGCCAGTAAGGAGAGTCTAGTGTGAAGCATGTATCTGCCTCGCAGTTCGTTATGCTGCTGACGATTTATCTTTATTCAGAGAATGCCGGCTTTTTGATCTCCCCGATCATCAAAACGGCTTCCTATAATGCCGTGTTGTCGGTGATTCTGGGGAGTGTTACGGGGATGATCCTTATTCTGATCGGTACGGCGGTTGCACGCAGGAATAATCGCGAGTATTTTGCCGTGTTCGGCAAATATATCGTAGGCAAATGGGTCCACATCCCATTGATGCTGCTGCTTATCGTATATTTGCTCCACAGGGCGTCCATGAGCATGCGCAATGTCGAGGACTTCCTGATGATCAATCATTTGCCGACAACACCCGAGACAGTCATCGCCATTATCCTGGGTGCTGCGGTTGCGCTGACTGTGCGTGCAGGAATCCAGGCGATTGCAAGAATTGCAGAGGTGATCTTCTTTGTCAATCTGATTCTGCTTGTTAGTCTTACGCCGATCCTGCTTGGCATCGAGCTTCAGGCGCCGATGCTCCGGGCGTTCATCACCAATTTCGAGCTGAAGCGCACAGCAGCGGGAATGCTGCAGGCGACCCCCTGGTTCGGGGATGCTTTCGTAATTCTGTTTGTTTATCCGCATCTGAAGCATCAGATCAAAATCAGGCGGATGGTATTATGGGGCGTAGTACTCTCCGTAATCCTCATTTTGTCTTATCTTGTCCCAAGCATGCTGGCCTTCGGGCCGGAGCTGGCCGGAAGGTTGACCTACCCGGTAATGGAATATGTACGAAGCATGCGCATCGCCGATTTCATCGAGACGCTGGACCCGTTCCTGACTATCCTTTACATCCCGGCGCTGCTTCTCAAAATCAGCCTTCTGATCTATGCTGCCGTAATCAGTCTGGCCCGGCTGCTGTCGCTTCATGACTACAAGCCGCTTGCGTTTTCAGTGTCGGCGATCGTGGTGGGCTATTCGATCCATTTTGCCGACAATACTGCTGAGCTGCTTCATTTTATGACAGTATACTGGCCGACCTATGCCATCTGCATGCAGCTGATCCCGGCAGTGTACTGGGTGGTGCTGAAGATCCGGGGGGAGAATGCAGCTCTGCCGAAACCGAAAGGCCGTTAGTACTTACAACGGATAAACCGCATGCTGCTCCATAAAGGTCATCTCGGCCGTTTTGCCCTCGAACTCAGGCTTCTGGTCGCTGTAGTGCATCAGGCTGATCAAACGGCGTACGTCCTGCGGCAAAGTCAATAATTCTTCAAGCGATGTATGGATTGTACCCCGGCCTGTCAGCTGGCATTCATGAAAGATTTTGCGGACACCCTGCCTGCGGACGAGCTTCAGGAGTAATTCGGGCTGAAAGATCATATCGGCGCTGTAAAAAATATCCCCGTTCAGCAGCAGCGAGTAGCTTGCTTTTCCGCGGATATGCGGTGTGCTGATCAATTCCAGCGTTACCTCGGCCGAAAGGGTGTGAGGTGTGGCGGGCTCCAGCGGCTTTACTTCAAACGCTTCATCCAGTGAGCGGGGAGAACCATACTTCCCGGTGAGGCTTTTCCGGTAACTCTCCCGGAGAGACTCTATTAACGGCCCGGCTGCGAGCAGAGTCATTTTCCGGCCGGAGCCCGCATGCGTGAGCCTCGCGAGCTCAGGAAGACCGCCGGCATGATCACTATGGGTATGGGTAATCAATACGGCATCGATCTCACGGAACGAACGTCCGGCCGCCTCCAAAGCCAGCGGTGCCGTCGTCCCGCAGTCAATCATCAAGGTATAACCCGGGCTGAGCAGCAGCCCGTTATTATTATAGTAGTTAGTGGCATGGGCATCACCGGTGCCAAGCATTTGCAGTTGTACAGTCATACAGAGTTCCTCCAATGGTTTATTGCTGCCGGGGCAGAAAGGCATTATCTAAATATAGTATTATTTTAACCGGGATAATGAAATTATTACCTGTTTCCTCCGCAACTTGTAGCTGTATATGTAGTATATATTAACAGCATGAATTACTTGGAGGGTCTCAACGATGAGATGGAAAAAAATTGCTCTGTGCGTGGCTGTGTTTTCCCTGATGGGAGGCTCATTATTATTTGCGGATTCTGTAAATCAAAAGCTTAGAGTGTGGAGCAATGGAAAGGAGATGGCCGACGGGGGCTATCTGATTGACGGGAAGGCCTATATTCCCGCCAGGGAGGCCGGAGGTGTCGTCAGCTGGGACGGCTCAGGCAAAGTGACGATCCTCAAACCGAATGTACAGATCGTATTGTTCAACGGTGATAAGGTATTTGGCAATGTCAACGTGGGCAAGCTCAAGATCAAGGTGCTGACCCAGGTGGACAGTCTGACTGATGAAATCGCAGCTGTGAAGGTGGCGATTACTGACCCTTCGGGTAATGCGAAAGATATTCAGTCCCAGGAGCTCGGCGGCTCGAAGAAGGAGGATTTCTGGTTCCCGACTTCAGAGTTCACCTATGACTTCAAGGAATCCGGAAAGTACCGTGTGGGCTTCTATATCAAGGCGTCCAAAGGCTCCGATTACGTTCTTGTGGCAGAGAAGGTAATTACGGCGCTGGATTAAGGTTTTTGGGCCATACGCAAATTGACCTGAACTTGCCATACGTGTTACGATACCCTAGCAGGATAATTCAATTAAAGTGAGGTATTTCAATGAGCGATCACAAACATGAGCATGGCCATGAACATGGTGAAGCATGCGGTTGCGGACATGATCACGACCATGAGCACGAGGAGTTTGTGCTGACCTTGACGAACGAGCAGGGCGAAGATGTAGAAATGGTACTGGTGGAAACGTTCGACGTAGGCGAGAAATTGTACGCGCTGCTGCTGGAACGCGAAAACCCTGAAGCAGACGGTATCATTCTGCGTATGGAAGAAGAGAACGAAGAAATGGTTCTTTACAACATTGAAGATGAAGCTGAATGGAAAGCTGTTGAAGAAGCTTACAACGAGCTGCTTGCCCAGCAAGAATAGATTTCAGTGCAGCTGAGGGCATGCCTGCCGGACAGGCAGCAGCGCTCCATGCACAAAACCCCGATACTGGTCCAGTATCGGGGTTTTGTTTGCCTTGGAAGCTGCCCGTCAGGAGATCGGGTCAGCTTCTACAATAACTTTGACAAAGTTGATGCTGCGGTCTTCCGGTCCTTTAACCGGGAGGCCGATTTCGACGTGGTCGATGATATAATCGATGTTGTCCTGGGTAATAACTTCACCAGGCAGCAGTATTGGTATTCCCGGCGGATAGACATAAATGAATTCAGCGATGATGTAGCCGGCGGATTCGCGGAACGGAACCAGCTGCGTATCAGCATAGAAAGCGTCGCGCGGAATCAGTGCAAGCTGCGGGATTTCTGGTACCTGTACCTTCAACTCGTAAATTTCACCCTTGCTGTAGTGTACGGCAGAAAGCACGCGCAGCGCGGAAATCAGCTTATCTACGGTTTCCTGGGTATCTCCGGGGGTAATCAGGCAAAGAATATTATACATGTCGCTAAGTTCAACTTCGATGTTATACTTCTGACGGAGCCAGTTCTCTGTCTCGTAGCCGGTAATGCCAAGGTGACGGACATGAATGTTCAGCTTGGTCGGGTCGAGATTAAAGGTAGCTTCTGTTCCGAGAATCTCTTTGCCGAAGCTGTACAAGCCGTCGATATTATTAATGGCTTCCCGCGCGTAATTGGACAGCGCGATCGTCCGTTCAGCCATCTCATGGCCGTTGAGGGCCAGATTGCGTCTGGAGGTATCCAGGGACGCCAGCAGGATATAGGAAGTGGACGTTGTTGTCAGCATGCTGATGATCGTCTGAACCCGCTGCGGATTGACCAGGCCGGTCTTCGCATTGAGATTCAGTACCGAGCTCTGCGTCATGGAGCCACCCAGCTTGTGAACACTGGTTGCTGCCATATCCGCACCGGCCTGCATGGCCGATACCGGCAGATCTTCATGAAAATGAATCAATACTCCATGCGCCTCATCCACCAGTACAGGTACTCCGTAGCTGTGAGCCAGGTCCACAATCGAACGCAGGTCGGCAACTACGCCGAAGTAGGTGGGATTGATGACCAGGACGCCCTTGGCGTCAGGATGACGCTTTAATGCCTTTTCCAGCGAGCTGGTGGTTATACCGTGGTCTATCCCAAGATTCTCATCCTGAACAGGTGAGATAAAGACCGGCTTGGCTCCGGAGAAAATAATGGCCGACATCACGGATTTGTGAATGTTGCGCGGCACTATTATTTTGTCTCCTTCCGAGCAGACAGAGAGGATCATAGTCATGATGGCATTGCTCGTGCCTTGTACGCTAAAATACGTGTAGTCGGCGCCGAAAGCCTGCGCAGCCAGCTTCTGAGCTTCTAGGATCACGCCCGTAGGCTGATGAAGATCATCAAGCGGTGCGATGTTGATCAAATCTATGGATAGCGCGTTATCGCCGATAAACTCACGGAATTCGGCATCCGTTCCTTGCCCCTTCTTATGCCCGGGAATATGGAATTGTACAGGGTTTCCGGCGGCATGCTTTTTGAGAGCGGTGAAGAGGGGAGTATCGTGTTGATTCATTTAATGCTGTCACAACCTTTCGCCAAGATTTATTTTTTTTAAGGCAAGCACCAGTATAACAAATCAATCACCATAATACTAGGATGTGATAAAATGACTGGCAAAGTTGCAGGACGTGTGCATATTAATCTGGCTTCGCCGTTTATTCTGGAAATGTGGGTAATCATTTTTCTGGTCGAGTTTGTAAAAGGATCCCTGCTCGTTGCCCTGCTCCCGGTGTACATGGAGAATATTCTCGGCTTGTCGGTTACGGTGGTCGGCTTTTCGTTCGCGCTGCAGTATCTGGGGGATAATCTGTTCCGCAGCCCGTTCGGCTGGGTCATGGAGCGGATCGGTTACCGCTGGACGATGACAGGATCGCTGCTGCTGATTGTCCTTGCTGTCGGTATGATTATCTATGCCAAAAATGCGGCAGCACTCTCGGTTGCCTGCCTGATTCTCGGGATCGGTACTTCCCCGCTGTGGCCGTGTACCATGACCGGTATAACCGAGCTTGCCGGTTCCACAGAGAGCGGCAGCAGCGGTGCGGCCATGGGTGCGGTCGAGATGGCTTCACTGGCGGGAACGGGCATCGGGCCCATTGTCGTCAATTTCATGATGGATCACGGGGGACAGAGCTACCGGACCGTGTTCCTTGTCCTTATGGGTTGTGCTGCCGCTGTTGCTGCGGTCGCGCTGCTGCTGCCATCGAGAATTGCCGTCCATGCGCCGCGTGTGGTGCGCAGCATGGACGGTGAACCCGGAGCTGCAGGCCGGCGGCCATTCCAGCCGCTGAAGAGCCTGAAGCGTACGATGCAGCAGGTCAGAACCTCGCTGAAGGTCAGCCGGCTGCTGTTCCCTGCGCTGTTTCTGCAGGCCTTTGCGATCGGCCTGATGACGCCTGTGGTGACGCTGTTCGCCCGCAGTGAGCTGCATGTGACGCCGAACCAGTTCAGCCTGCTGCTGATCGCCGGAGGCGGTATTACGGTGCTTACGCTCATTCCGGCCGGCAAGCTGGTGGACCGGATCGGAACGACCGTGTTCCTGAACATCGGCTTTCTGCTTGCGGCCGCTTCACTGGCCTTTTTCTCACAGGTGCGCTGGCTGCCGCTGGCCTTCGTTGCTGTAGCACTTGTCGGCATCAGCTATGCGCTGATTCTGCCGGCCTGGAATGCCTTTGTGGCCAAGCAGGTGCCGGCCGGGGAACGCGGCACCGTATGGGGCCTGTTCCTTACGCTTCAGGGCTCGGGGATGGTTGCCGGCCCCGTGCTGTCCGGCAGGCTGTGGGATTCGGTCAGCCACAGCGCCCCATTCCTGGCAAGCGCTGTTGTAATGGTGCTGCTGGCAGGGCTGCATCTGCTCATCGTCCGCCGGACCAGGCTTAAGCAGAGCGCGGGCTGATCCGGTGTGAGTTTTGACGACAGCCTTTAATAATTGAAGCGGCCCCGTTCAACCGGATCATGCTATATTCCGGAAGAACGGGGCCTGATTGCGTGTGCGGCTAAGTAAAAAACAGTGCCCGTTTGGGAATGCCGGAAAACGGGTAAAAATAGTCAATAAACCAAGTTACCGCTACATAAAATGAAGTATAAAATATCAGTAAGACGAACGAAAAAAGGAATTGCTTTCAAGTGGAGGTCCGGCCGTCGGTTTTACTCTGTGTATGCAGATGAAACTGCTTCAACAAAGCTGTTAGGGGGGAGTGCCGTGAACAAAAACGACGAGGTGGAGTACTGCAACCTGGAGCTGCGCTTTGACAGGCAGGATATCCAGAACCTGATCAAGGATTTGATCAAGGAAGGCTATTCCCTGTACTGGAGTGAGAATGAAACTGTATTTCTGATCTCGGTGCGTACCGGCCGCAAGCTGGTTAAGCTGCGTTTTCAGCAGATAAAGGACGGCTACAAGCTGGTCGGGGATTATATGATCCGTGATGCAAGGCTATCCGAGTGGATGGAGAAGCTGATCGGCGACATGCGGGGTCATGCAGTAGTCAAACGTTTTCGCGACCGGCAGATCATTATTGAGAACATTATGTTTGGCGAAGTGATACGGCTGGTGGAAATCTCCGGGTACCAGCAGCGTGTTTTATACCAGAAGGGTCCGCTGCTTACCGACCAGGAGCTGACAAAGCTGTTTTATTCAGTGGAGGGCGAGGAGCGTATCCAGCAGCGCAGGGTGGAAGTGGATGAGGAGCTTGACCGGCTGAATGAAGCGATGCAGAACGGGGACACTGCGCTGATGGAGGCATGCAGGGTGAAGCTGGCCGGTTTGTCCCGTGAACTGAATATGCTCGAATGGTAAAGGATCAGGGCATCCCGCAGGCGGGGTGCTCTTAATCTGTGCGGATATCTGTGATATATGATCCGGGATAATTAATGCCAAAGCTGCATGGTTACAGGTGTGAAACTGGCATTTCTTCATATGCTGTTCAACTTGTGGACAGGGGTTCACTTCTGGCGGCAAAAACGTTAAAATAGTCAAAGTGAGCAATTTCCTGATATTGAACGGCTTTGTCAATGAAATTGATCTCTCTTTCGCAGGCGGAACTTTGCTGTATCTGACAAAGGGTGGTATTCTGATACTGCGAGAAATGGATTTCACAAAAATATAGGGTGCAAAGGGTGGAGAACCAGATGGCAAAACAACAAATCGGCGTTATTGGCTTGGCGGTAATGGGTAAAAATTTGGCTCTTAACATCGAGAGCAGAGGCTTTTCCGTATCGGTATATAACCGTTCCCCGGAGAAGACTAATGACCTGATCGCCGAAGCTGAAGGCAAAAACTTGGTAGGTACCTTCTCTGTTGAAGAGTTTGTACAATCCCTTGAAGTACCGCGCAAAATTCTGATCATGGTACAGGCCGGTAAAGCAACGGACGCTACCATTGAGCAGCTTCTGCTGTATCTGGACCAGGGCGATATCATTATCGACGGAGGTAACGCATACTTCCCTGATACTGTACGCCGCAGTAAAGAGCTTGAAGACAAAGGCTTCCGCTTCATCGGCACTGGTGTGTCCGGCGGTGAAGAGGGTGCGCTCAAAGGTCCTTCCATCATGCCGGGCGGACAGGAAAGCGCCTATAAGCTGGTTGAACCGATTCTTACGGCAATTTCCGCCAAAGTGGACGGAGAGCCTTGCTGTACATATATTGGACCGGACGGTGCCGGACACTATGTCAAAATGGTCCACAACGGTATCGAGTACGGCGACATGCAGCTGATCTGCGAAGCCTACCAGCTTCTGAAAGACGTTCTTGGCCTTGATGCCAAGGAACTGCACAGCATTTTCAAGGAGTGGAACAGCGGTGAGCTGGACAGCTACCTGATCGAGATCACTACAGATATCTTCGCTCAGTACGATGAAGAGACCGGCAAACCGATGGTTGACGTTATCCTCGATGCTGCCGGCCAAAAGGGAACAGGCAAATGGACAAGCCAGAGCTCACTCGACCTGGGTGTGCCGCTGTCCATGATCACCGAATCCGTATTCTCCCGCTTCCTGTCTGCCATGAAGGAAGAGCGTGTGGAAGCCAGCAAAGTGCTGAGCGGACCAGAAGTAGAGCCATTCCAGGGCGACAAGGCAGAATTCATCGAGAACGTGCGCAGAGCGCTGTTTGCCAGCAAAATCGTAT
This sequence comes from Paenibacillus sp. fava2, assembly GCF_058313675.1. NCBI lineage: Bacteria > Bacillati > Bacillota > Bacilli > Caryophanales > Paenibacillaceae > Paenibacillus > Paenibacillus sp. fava2. The sequence goes on from NZ_CM177755.1 coordinate 3,139,190, forward strand.
CCTACGCGCAAGGCTTCGCACAGCTTCGTGTAGCTTCCGACGAATATGGCTGGGATCTGAAATACGGCAGCCTGGCTAAAATCTGGCGCGGCGGCTGCATTATCCGCTCCCGCTTCCTGCAGAACATCACCGATGCCTACGAAACCAATCCGGATCTGAAGAACCTGCTGCTTGATCCGTTCTTCAAGGACATCATGAGCTCTTACCAGGCTGCATGGCGTAAAGTGGTATCTGCTGCTGTTGCACAAGGCGTACCGGTGCCAGGCTTCTCCAGCGCCCTTGCTTACTATGACAGCTACCGTACGGAACGTCTGCCTGCGAACCTGCTCCAGGCACAGCGCGACTACTTCGGTGCCCACACCTTCAAACGTGTGGATAAGGAAGGCGTCTTCCACCACAACTGGATTAACGAATAGTTCTGCACCATGCTTGCATGAAGAAGTCCGAATGGTTTCCCGGTTGCGGGAAGCATTCGGGCTTTTTTTGCATGGCGGTTATAATGTAACATCACTTGGCCAGGAAGCAGAGGGAAGTGGATTGTGCAATCTTTTGGGCGTGTGTTATGATATGACAAATGTCGCGGTTGGAGGGTAGTTATGTCGGGGGATAGAGAACAACAGTGTTCATATAAGCCTGAACCGGGAAGAAATATCATTCTGGTCGGGATGATGGGCACAGGAAAGTCAACCGTAGGTACGATGCTGGCCGAAGAGCTGGGGTACGAGCTGGTTGATCTGGATCATGTTATCGTCGAAAATGAAGGCCGGAGTATTGCGGATATCTTTGCCGCAGACGGTGAGGCGTATTTCCGGAAGGCGGAGTCGGCTGCCCTGCAGCGGATGCTTGAGGGAGAACGCAGAATTATTTCAACAGGAGGCGGCGCGGTGCTTGCACCGGGGAACGCTGAGATTATGCTTGCTAAGGGGCTTGTTGTAGCACTGACAGCCACAGAAGATGTTATTATTGCCCGTGTGAGCGGAGATGCGAACCGTCCGCTGCTCGCCGGCAACGCGCAGGATAGAGTCCGCGCCATTATGGAGCAGCGGCGTGAGGCCTACCGGTTCGCGCATTGCACGGTCGATACATCGGAGCTGAGTGCGGCAGAAGTGTCGCAGCATATTTTAATGCATTACCGCGGTTGAGCTTTTAAGTGTATTTGCAATTGGCTGTTTATGCCTCCCGCGTTTCGTTCCATTCCAGCATCCCGCCGCTCAGGTTGGAGGCTTGAATGCCGAATTGCTGCAGGTACTCGCAGACACGCTGGCTGCGTGCACCGGAACGGCAGATGAAGATAATGCCGGTATCAGCCGGAAGCTCTTCGCTGCGCTGCGGAATTTGTCCCATTGGAATATGCCGGGAACCTGGAATCATTCCGGTTGCAACCTCGTCATCCTCGCGGACATCGATCAGAAGCAGGTCCTCACCTGCCGCAAGACGCTGGCGCAGCTCATCTGGTGTAACTTGTGGAATATCGTTCATGGTTAAGACCCCTTTCTACCTGCAGAATATTGATATGATACCATAGCTTTGGACTACAGTGTCAAACCGAGCACTACATATCCCTAATACTACGAATAAGGAGCGTTTAAATAATGGATGTTATTGTTAGGCCCACACCGACCCTGCAAGGAGAAATTGGAGCACTGTCCTCCAAAAACTATACAACCCGGTACCTGCTGGTTGCAGCGCTGTCTGAAGGAGTCAGCACCATCTATCATCCTGCCCACAGTGAAGACAGTGATGCCATCCGCAGATGTATCGCTGATCTGGGTGCTGTCCTGACGGAAGACGATGAAAAAATCGTAGTACAGGGCTTCGGCAAGAACCCGCGTGATGTAAAGGAGCTGAACGTTGGCAATGCGGGAGCGGTACTGCGCTTTCTGATGGCTGTGGCTGCGCTCAGTCCCGAGGTTACTTTTGTTAATACTTATCCTGATTCCCTGGGTAAGCGTCCGCATGATGATCTGATTAAGGCACTGGGCCAGCTGGGCGTTGAAGTTGAGCATAATGATGGCAGACTGCCAATTACCATCCGCGGAGGCAAGCCAGCCGGCGGACGGATTACTGTATCCGGTGCAGTCAGCTCCCAGTATCTCAGCGCGCTGCTGTTCCTGACGCCGCTGCTGGAGGAGGATAGTGAGATTATCGTGCTGGATGACCTGAAATCCAAGGTCGTTGTAGGCCAGACCCTTGAGGTGCTGGAGCAGGCGGGTATCGTTGTACATGCTGCAGATGACTACATGTCCTTTAAGGTGCCGGGCCGTCAGTCGTATGCTGCCAAGTCCTACACTGTACAAGGGGATTATCCGGGATCGGCAGCTGTGCTTGCGGCAGCCGCTGTCACTAAATCCGACGTCAAGATTCACCGGCTCGCTGAGAAAAGCAAGCAGGGAGAGCGGGCGGTTGTTGATGTGCTGCGGATGATGGAGGTGCCGCTGACCCATGAGAACGGTATAGTGCATGTTCATGGCAATGGAATCCTGAAGGCCGTAGAATTTGACGGAGATGCAGCGACTGATGCTGTACTGGCAATGGTTGCTGCAGCCGTATTCGCGGAAGGAACCTCGCGGTTCTATAATGTAGAGAATCTGCGCTACAAGGAATGTGACCGTATTACAGATTACCTGGCTGAGCTGACCCGTGCGGGCGCCAAGGTGGAAGAGCGCCGCGACGAGATCATCGTACACGGTATGCCGGAAGGTGTAGAGGGCGGCGTAACCATCAACGCTCATTATGACCACCGTGTCATTATGGCGTTAACCGTAGTCGGCCTGCGCGCACGCCAGCCGCTGCTGATCAAGGACGCCCACCATGTCGCCAAGTCGTATCCGCAGTATTTTGACCACCTGCGTGAGCTTGGGGCCGATGTGGAATGGGTAAAATAGAAAAAGGGCGGATATGAGCGCTCTGTCGGGTGTTGGCTTAGCACAGTACTGAGCTAAGCTCCGCGGATTCTGCGGGTACGGCTATAACCAGACTCCGCTTACGTAGCGGGTGGTTCAAAGCAAGGTTTTGTGGAATACAAGGAGTGCAAAATAAGTCGGTTAAGAGCGTAGCAGTGTAGATAAAGAGGTGCTCTGTGCAGTATGCGGGGAGTACAGCTGTTGTTTGCTGATGCAGCCGACCATCACTTGTGTCTTATTACTCAGAAAGCTGCGATTCTTTGTGATATTCTTAGTGTTAGGGCATTTAAGTGATAGAAATGACTTCAAGACAAAGAACATTGACAGGGAGGAACATTACGATGAGTTTTGAGAATCCGAGCCGTGAACAAATTGGAGATATTCTTGCTTCTGCAGGCAATATTGCTGTTGTAGGCTTGTCCGACAAATCAGACCGCACCTCATACATGGTGGCTTACGCCATGCAAAGCCGGGGGTACCGGATCATCCCGGTGAATCCTACCGTGGACGGAGACATTCTCGGCGAGAAATGCTACCACACCCTGGCTGAAATTCCGGAGCCGGTTGATATTGTCAACGTGTTCCGACGCAGCGAATATTGCGCTGAAGTGGCTCAGGAAGCTGCTGACATCGGCGCCAAAGTGCTGTGGCTGCAGCAGGGCATTATCAGCCAGGAGGCAGCAGATATTGCTGCTGAGCATGGTATGACCGCAATTATGGACCGCTGCATCAAGGTTGAGGAAGCAATCACGATGCACGGGCGCAGCCGGGGCTAACCGGCTAATTTAAGCTGGAAACCGGCCGAGCGCATTGTTATACTGGCTTTAGACGAAGAACGTCCATTACCTGAAAGTTTACTTTCGGGCTGTGGGCGTTCTTTTTTATTTGCCGGGAGGAGAATGTTTATGGAATTCGATGAAGCGCATGGACTTTGGATTGGCGGCCATTCAACTGAACGTAGCGGTGAGCGCAGAGGCAGGCTTTTGCGGGGGCATAACTTTGCAGAGAAGCTGTTCGTGCAGAATGTATGGTGGCCGCTGTTTGAAACGCTGGAGCATTTGCATCCGGAGTACGAGATCTATGACTGGAACCGTAAGTCCCAGTTTCTGGACTTCGCTTTTCTGCCGCCGAATGGGCCGCAGATCGGCATTGAATGTGACGGATTCCAGAGCCATATTAAGGACATGGACAGGGAGAGGTTCAGCTATGCGCTAAACCGTGACAATTTCCTCACCGGCATGGGCTGGCGGATGCTGCACTTTTCGTTCGATGACATCCAGCAGCGTCCTGAAGTATGCAGAATGCTGCTGCAGCTGGTGCTGGCGCCGTATTTGGCGAGAAATGCCAGTGCTTCCGATCTGATCTCTGGAGAAAAAGAAGTACTCCGCCTCGCCTGGCGCTTGGGCAGACCGCTGCGTCCGAAGGATGTGATAGACCAGTTTGGGCTAAACTTTCGTACAGTACGGAAGCTATTAAGGACACTTAGCGAAAAAGGCTTGCTTATGCCGATCGAGGGTGGTCGGGGAGTACGTAACTATGAGCTCAAGCCGATGCCCAGGGACCAGATTTGGTGAGAATACACTTCATCTCCGGAAGGTTTGAGCGATTTGTTGTATTTTGTACAATTGATTTCGTCTTTAAGGACTTCAAAAGTGATTCTATTGCATTTTATACAACAGAATATTGGATACGAGTCCGTTTAAGCTGAATTCAGAATAATCTATTGCACGAAATGCAACAGAATCGTCTTTACTGCGGGAAACCGGTGAATCTGTTGTACAAAGTGCAATAGATACCCTACGGACTGGGCATTATCATACATCACAGGTTAGTTTTAAGATTAATTTTGCTGGTTGTGTGCGTCAGCATGATTTTTACGCAAGCGTACCGCATTCCGGCTACAGTTATTTGTCTTTACTCTGTCCCTTCGCAGTAATCATTTACTTCCCATCCTCCCGCCCCGCGTGGTATTCTAGGAGTTGCGTATTCTTTTTGACAAAAACTGTTGGAGCGCTTACCATTTAGCATAGAACGAAAGGAGAGGGTCACCTTGAATTGGCTCGGATCACTGCAGCAGTTGGGCAGAGCCATAATGCTTCCTACCATGGTGTTACCGGCTGCAGCTATTCTGCTGAGTCTGGGCAGCTTACCGTGGTCTGCATGGGGACTTTCTTCGGTATCTGAAGTGACTACATACGCGGGGCAGGGAATATTTTATTTCATGCCTTATTTATTTGCTGTGGGAGTTGCCTGGGGGCTGTCCAATCAGGCCGGGCCGGCCGGTCTTGCAGCATTAGCGGGAATGTTCACCTATGACCGGATTGTTTCCAATATGGGCGACGGAACGGTTCAGCCTGCAACACTCATCGGAATTATTCTCGGGATTGTCGCCGGTGTGGCGCATAACAAATTTAAAAATATCAAGCTTCCGGAGGCGATCCAGTTTTTTGGCGGGTCGCGTTTTGTGCTCCTGTTCATGGGGCTGTTCTCGGCCCTGTTTGCCTGGGTGATGCTCGGGGTTTCACCGCTGCTACAGGATGTGCTTGACCATCTGTTCCGCGATATACAGTCTGCCGGCGGGTACGGCGTGTTCGTATACGGGGTGCTGTACAGGGTGCTTACAGCCTTCGGGCTCCATCATATCCTGAATAATGTGTTCTGGTTTCAGCTTGGCAGCTTTACCACTCCTGACGGCAGTGCAGTCGTGCAGGGGGATTTGCCGCGTTTTTTTGCGGGTGACCCGACTGCAGGCTTATTTATGGCCGGGCTGTTTCCGATTATGATGTTTGCGCTCCCGGCAATTGCACTGGCCATCATCCAGGAGGCGCGTGAGGATCTGAAGCCTAAGATCAAGAAGACTTTTTTGCGTGCCGCATTGGTCTGCTTTTTGACCGGGGTGTCGGAGCAGATCGAATTTGCGTTTCTGTTTGCGTCCCCGTATCTGTTCGCGGTGCACGTGGTAATGTCGGGTCTGGCCATGGTGCTGACCTATCTGCTGGGTATCCATCACGGGTTCTCGTATTCGGCGGGAGCGATTGACTTTTTCCTGAATATGCATCTTTCCCAGCGTGCCTGGCTGCTTATTCCGATCGGCATAGGCTACGCGGTTGTTTATTATAATCTGTTCCGCTGGGCGATCCGCCGCTTCCAGATTCCAACTCCGGGGCGCGAGGAAGGCTCTGAGCTTGGCGACTGGGCGGGGAATATCCCTTATCAGGCTCCGCTGATTCTGGAGGCGCTGGGCGGCAAAGAAAACATCGTCCAGGTGCAGGCCTGCATCACAAGGCTAAGATTAACGGTGCACAACGACCGATATATAGATACATCAGCGCTCAAGGGTCTTGGCTCTGCGGGCATTATTAAGCTTGGCGGGGGCAACGTGCAGGTGGTATTCGGAACCTACTCGGAGCTGATCCGCGAGGAAATTGACAAGCTGATGCTGCGCGATCTGCCGCAGGTGCTGTTCTGTGCCCCGATCCAGGGCAAGATGATGCCGATTGAGGAAGTGCCGGACCATATTTTTGCCGCGAAGCTGGTTGGCGACGGGGTGGCTTTTTATCCGGAAAAAGGAGAGCTGGTCTCGCCCGTATTCGGCAAGGTGATGCACGTGTACCCTACAATGCACGCAATAGGCATTTCTACGCCAGAGGGGCTTGAGGTGCTGATGCACATCGGAATTGATACATCCCAGCTCAAGGGGCCGTTTGAGGCGCTTGTACAGGAAGGTGACAGCGTAGAGCCGGGGCAGCTGCTCGTCCGGTTCGATCTGGCTTACCTGCAGGAGCATGCCGCTTCGCTGGCAACGCCGATGGTAATCACCAATCCTGACCGTGTCAAATCGTGGAGCTATGCTCCATTCAAAAATGTTAAAAAGGGGCAGTCATCGGTAATGTCCGTGGTATTACATGAAAGTGTTGGAGGGGTGGAAGCATGATTCAAGGCATAGGCGCTGCAGCAGGTGTAGCTATCGGGAAGGCCTTTGTCCTGCCTAACTGGGAATGGAGCCTGCCGGACACGCAAGTGAATCCGGTTGATCTGGCCCAGGAATTTGAGCGGTTATATGAAGGAATCCGCACCTCTAAAGATGAGATTGAATTTATCAAAAAAGAATTCCGCGAGGTCGTTGGGCCGGAGGAATCCAGCATTTTTGATGCCCATCTGGCCATTCTGGATGATCCGGTATTTATGAGTGAGATCCGCGGTATTATTGAACGCCAGTATAAGGCAGCCGAGGTGGCCGTAAAGGAAGCAATCGATCATTTTGTGGCCATGTTCGATCTGCTGGACGATGAATATATGAAGGAGCGGGCGGTAGACATCAAGGATGTCGGCAACCGGCTGCTTAAGCATCTGCTGGGTGCTCCGGAGGTGACTTTGCCTTCGGATACACAGCCCTACATTTTGGTCGCGAAGGAGCTGTCTCCTTCCCAGCTGGCCCACCTGAATCCGGCGTATGTGCTGGGGATTGTCACCATGATGGGCGGCAAAACTTCACATTCCTCGATCATGGCCCGGGCGCTCGGGATTCCGCTGGTGGCTGGCCTTGAGAATAAAATCAGCAATCCGATCCAGACCGGAGACATGCTGGCAATGGACGGGGATACCGGCATTGTACAGCTGCATCCGGATGAAGCCACGATACAGTTATATGCCGCAAGACGCGATAAGCAGCAGCGCAAAAAGGAACAGCTCGAGCTGCTCGCTACCGTTGAGGCTGTTACGAAGGACGGCGTAAATCTGCATCTGGCCGGTAATATCAGCTCCGTCAAGGAGCTGGATATGGCGCTGAAGTACGGCGCGGAGGGAGTTGGCCTGTTCCGTACAGAATTCCTGTACATGGACCGGCACTCCTTCCCGACAGAGGAAGAGCAGTTTGAGGTTTATAAGCTGGTCGCCGAGAAGGTTGGCAGCAGCACGGTGGTCATCCGCACGCTGGACGTCGGGGGAGACAAGCATCTCGATTATTTCCAGCTTCCGGAAGAACAGAATCCGTTCCTTGGCTACCGCGCCATCCGCATCAGTCTCGACCGGACGGATTTGTTCAAAACCCAGCTGACGGCAATTCTGCGGGCCAGCCATTACGGCAATGTCAAAATTATGTTCCCGATGATTTCTTCCGTAGAAGAGGTTCAGGCGGCCAAAGCCGTATTGAACGAGGTGAAGCAGGATCTGGATCAGCGGGGCATTCCCTATAACGCCAACATTCCGGTCGGCATTATGATTGAGGTTCCCGCAGCCGTTATGATTGCCGACCTCCTGGCCGAGGAAGTCGATTTCTTCAGTATCGGCACCAATGATCTGGTGCAATATGTCCTGGCTGTGGACCGGATGAACGAGCAGATTGCCCATATGTACCATCCGTACCATCCGGCAGTGCTGCGCATGATCCGGATGACTGTGCAGGCGGCACGCAGCGCCGGTATTGATATCAGCGTCTGTGGCGAGCTGGCGGCGGATGAACGTTCTCTGCCGCTCTGGCTGGAGCTCGGAATCAGCAATCTCAGCATGTCGCCGCAGGCGCTGCTGCGTGTGAAGCACCGAACCCTTAATACCTTAGCGTCCGAGGCCAGAGAGACGGCGAAGGCCTGCTTCCGCTTTAAGACAAGCCTGGAGACGGAAGAGGTGCTGGGCGCATTTGCCGGACTGGGCGGTGCGGCAAAGACAACACCGGCTGAGCAGATCCCTTACTCGGCCCAATGAAATATCATCAGGTCCGGCTTACTGCCGGGCCTTTTCCAAATGGATTAAGAAAAAAGTAAAACCGTGTGACGCTTAACACAGTACATCTATAAATAGGCTATTAAAAGAGGACAGGAGTGGGAATAGAGAAGTGACGGGGGATGTTAGGGATGGAGCTGCAACGGAAGAGGATGAGAAAGAGCAATTTTATATGCTGGTATCCCGGGAGAAGCATAGGCTGTACGGGATAGCCTTCAGTTATTTCCATAATGAGGCTGATGCCTTGGAGGTGCTGCAGGAAACGGCCTGCCAGGCATGGCAGAAACGTGAAAGCGTTAACGATACCGGAAAATTTAAGTTCCGGCTGATTCGGCTGATGATTGATTGCTGCAGCGACGAGTTGAAGCGGGGGAGGCGGAAGGCTGGACTGCAGCCGGAATATTCCGAAGACCGGATCAAAGTAATGAAAAGCGGCTGCAGACCGGACTTGGAGCAGGTGCTGGACGGAGTGAAAGACAATTGCCGTCAGGTGCTAGTGCTTAAATACTATCTAATGTTTACCCTTTCAGAGATTGCCGAAATACTGGATAAACCGGAGGCCACCATCACAGCCTGGCTGAACAATGGCCTGCAGCAGATCAGGGATAAATGCGGAGGAACAGGAAGCATCATCATGGCTGAGGCCGAAGAAAAGCTGCTGAAGGATTATTTTCAGGAGCTAGCCGGAGCGACGGCGGATGTGCCGGAAATAAAGCTGGATACGGCTATACACAAAGGCATCGCAGAGGGCAGACACCGCAGGCCTGTACGCCGCAGAAGGTACAACACAGTGATCGCGGCGGTGATAGCTGTTATCTTGTTTACAAGTGTGGCCTGGATCTACGGGCAGGTACAAAGAGAACCCGAATCGCTGCCTCCCCAAAGCTGGGAAGGGCTTGAGGTATACCGTGAGGCTGTCGGTGATAATTTGACGGTCACCTCTGCGCTGGATGCCGGATATGTGCAGCATGTGAATATTGAGTCTCCCGAAGTCGGAGGTTTTCAATTTACCATAGATGGTGTAATCGCCGACAGACGGGGAGTAATCCTGCTGTATACGCTGGAGAACAGTACAGATCAGCAGTATTTAAATATGAAATTCGATTTTAAAGCAGATGAACATTCATCAGACTATTTGACTGCGGACGGCTCTTATTTTTACAGCGGATATCATAATTATAAACCTGGTGTGCAGACAGGAATTGTCCGTGATGTAATGATCATTCCCTGGAGCAACCTGCAGACTGAGCTGCCGGATCGTGTTTTTGCCACACTGACGCTGCTGCCGATGGACGATGATCAGCGAATTTATCTGGATGACAGCGGTGAAGTGACGATGTATAAGCTGGATGCGGTTATAGACCTGGACGAAAATGCAGAATATTCAGCGGGCAACGAGATTGCTTTGGAGGAAGGTTTTTCTATTGCCGGATACCCCTTTAATGTCAAGGATCTCTATCTCGGACCTACAGGGATTTACATGACTACAGGCTATGATGGAGAGGAACTGGACGTATACGGTGAGTATGGCTTTGGCATGGTAATGGGTACGGGAAAACAGGAAAAAGAGCTGCCTAAAGCCGGGGATTTTTCATCATCAGACAGTGAAATATTTTACATTTTTCATAATGACAGTATGCGTCCTCAGGACCCGGTCAGGATAGATATTGAAGGCTTGTACGCGATAGAAAAATCGAAGCTCAATCTTATCATTAACACTGAAACCCGTGAGATTATACAAGCACCAGATGAACGGCTGGCTTTTTCTGATCAGATGGATCATGCGGAGCCGGGTACAATCATATTGGATATGACAACGCAAGTAAAGGAGGGTGAAGATTCTGCAGATGTCGGAAGCTTTTCACTGGATTCAACCTTTATGGATGGCGAAGGTACCTGGCATTGGCTGGTAAACCCGGAAGCACCGGACGGAGCGTTAGACTGGAATAAAAGAAGTGAAAACGATAAAGTAATCCTCACTGTCGGCTTCAATCCCGGGATTAAGAACCTTCCGCAGCCTCTGACCTTCAAGCTCAAATACTATCCGGGCCTGATTCTTGGAGACGACCGTCTTAGAATCAGATAGTTCATATTGTCTAAGCTATGAAGCTCCGGCGCAAAACGCCGGACTTTTTGCGTTACAGGAGTACACCTCCCGGCGACGGAAAAAAAGTAAAACCGTTTGGGGACTCTGATAGTCAGTATACATAGAAGGACATAAGAAGTTAGGATGCTGCATGAAAAGGAGGCAGAGATAACAAGGGATGGAAAATCTAATGCAGGTTGAACATGTACAGCTGGCTAAAGAGGAGGCGCAGGCTTTTATCGGCCTTGTATCAAGCCAGAGGAAAATCCTCTACGGGATAGCCTACAGCTATTTCCGCAGTGAGGCGGATGCACTGGAAATGCTGCAGGAGGCAACGTACCGGGCTTGGAGCAAACGGAAAAGCCTTAAGGATCCCGGAAGGTTTGCACCATGGATAACACGGATAATGATTAACTGCTGCAACGATGAGATGAAGCGGAGAAAACGGCTGATTTCCGTTAAAACGCCAGAAGAAACCGGCGGTGTTGTCATGGTAATGACCAGTGACCGGAAGCTGGATATGGAGCAGGCGCTGGATAGTGTAAAGCTGAAATACCGTCAGGTGCTCGTGCTGAAATACTATCGGGACATGACATTGACAGAGATTGCCGAAGTGCTGGACAAGCCGGAAGGAACCGTCAAAACCTGGCTGAACAAGGGGCTCAAGCAGCTGCGTAACAAAATGAAAGGGGGAGCGGCAAATGGCTGGCAGTGAGGAAAGGCTGTTGAAGGAGTATTTTGACGGAGTATCAAAGGAACTGGAGGATCTACCGCATGTTAAAATGAATGTGGCAATACGCAGCGGAATATCAGGCCCGGCCCGAAACCGGACGTCAGTACTTAAGAGGTTTTCGGTAGGTACAGCAATTATTTTGGCTGCTGCTGCACTGTTTGCAGTTCCCTGGATTGGTAAGCAGCCGGAGCGGCTGGAACCACAGAACTTATCAGCGCCATCACAGATAAATGAGGCGTTTGCACCTTATTTTGTTAAGGCGAACAAGGATACTACCGTTACCTCAGCCATTGAAGCAGGCTTGATTGAACGGGTAAGCGGTGTAACCGCTGAGCAGAACGGGTTTGTACTGAAGGTAGACGGAATTGCCGCAGACCGCAAGGGTATTATGATCTTGTACTCCCTGCAAAATAATACCGGCCAAAAAGCCCGTGTGGATAAACTGCAGCTGGAAGGGAGAGGGTATTCACCGGTGAACTATCCCTACGGCTTTTCTTTAAATATCAGGGATGTGCCAACCGGAACGACATATGATTACGAAATATTGCAGTGGGCTGGAGGGTTCCGTTCGCTGCCGGACCAGATTACACTTGAACTGGAGCTGGGTAAGACTAGACCGGTAACTGAAGCTGCCGGGGAAAAGCCGCTGGCGGCGCTGTCTGTACCTATCACACTGGATAAAGCGAAGATGGCCAAAGCCGGAGAAATGATTAGCCTAGACAAAACGCTTACTGTAGGCGGGCAGGAAATCCGTATTGACGAAGTGTATACTGCTGCGACAGGTATTTACCTGCAGCCCTCTTACAGTCAGAAAAATAGCAAACAAGTTTTTTCCATGATTTATCCGCGGTTTTTATTGGGCGGAAACGATATTTTTTCAAGCATGAGTCCTGTTCGCACGGTGGTAGTTGAGAGTAAGGAGATTCTGGTATTCGGGAATGACAGCCGCTCCAGCCAGCCGCTTCAATTTCAGCTTGACGGCATATTGGCGCTGGATAAGGATGCCCTGAAACTGGTTATTGATACGGAACAGCAGCAGATCATCAAAGCACCTGACAATTACTTAACCATGTCCCTGTACACCGCTGAAAGAGGAACAACGATGACTCTGAATCATAACACAGTACCGGGGAAGAAAAAATTCTATAACGCTTTAATACTGGACAGTGAATTTACCGACTCCAAAGGCCAGATTCATACATCTGCCGATCTGTATGATATTCCGCCGTACCAGGCGTCAGCCGACCAGAAGTCGGTCCCTGTGCTGAATTATGTGGGACTAGGCAGCAATAAGTACGCCCAGCCGCTGACATTTACTATAGCCAGCTATCCAGCTCCGATTAACCAGAAGGTATCGCTCCAAATCCGTGACTGACTGCTGGACAAAGAAACAGAACAAGCCCTGGACCTCAGTAGAAGAGGAGGCAGGGCTTGTTTGTCATGCCTGAAAATAAACGATACGTCCGCTTATTCTCCGGCCAGCGCATCGCAGAAGGCTTTGCCGTATGGAGGAAGGTCCGGCGGGCGGCGGGCGGATATGATGTGTCCGTCAGTCACTACAGCTTCATCCTTCCAGATAGCTCCGGCATTCTCCATGTCATCGCGGATGCCGGGCGTAGAGGTAACGGTTACTCCGTCCAGGATTTTGGCTGAGATCAGTACCCAGCCGGCATGGCAGATCTGGCCGATCGGCTTTTTGGCAGCGTTGAAATCCTGAACCAGCTTCAGTACGGCACTGTAGCGGCGGATTTTATCGGGTGCCCAGCCTCCTGGCACGAGAATGCCGTCGTAATCGGCTGCGCTCAGATCATCCCAGGAATATTCGGCTGTCGCGGGTACACCGTATTTGCCGATATAGGTTTTACCCTTCTCAAGTCCGGCTAGATGGACCTCGGCGCCTTCCTCGCGCACCCGGTATACCGGATACCAGAGCTCCAGATCTTCGAATTCATCATCCACCAGCGCGATCACTTTTTTACCTGATAATCTCATTGTCAGCAGCTCCCTTCGGATCTCGATATCCTGTTCATTCTATCAAATTTGAAATATGAAGTCATCTTTGCATAAACATTACTTTGCTTTATTGCCAAATAAATCATTTAATGCAAATCGGAAGGAGTTTGGATGGCGGAAGTCGAATATAGCTTTTGAAAAGGCAGGTTTCTGTGTTTTTCAATTTTTTTAGCCTGAGGTGTAGGAGATGTTAAAAGATAACGTTGTTAAAAAGTCATGCAACTGCGGCGGAACCATGACCATACATATGCACACCCTGATTTACAGCGCAAAGATCAAAATCACTCACGTCCCTGTCTATACATGCGGTGTTTGCGCCCGTTATGAACCGTTGCCATCCATTAAGAGGGAGCTGGGCAGGCTGATCGGAGAGCTGGAGAATGTCATTCCGGGGCGGCGCCTTTCTTTTGCTGAACGGAATGAGTGGGCAAGTGTGCTGAAAGAGGTCTTTAGTGCAGGCGAATTTCCCGGGGGGTTCAGTGAACTGGAGGAGAGCATCCGTGAAGCCGCTGAGGCGCGGATCGATGTCCTGCTTGATGTTTACCGGCTGGCTGTTGAGCTTGCTGATGTGAAATGGATGGAAGAAACCGGAAGCAGACTGGCGCAATTGGCAGTGCAATCGGCAGAAAGCGCGAAATGAAAAGTTTTTTCTGCAAAAATGATGAAAATTTTTCACGAATGTTGGATTTTTCACGGACTTTTTGTTACCATAGTATCAGGTTCATTATTTGTGCAGGATGAACGGGCTGAATTTGCGATTTATAGACAAAAACTTCATACTTTCACAGGACTTTTTTAACATTGAAAGAAATTTGAAAGGAAAATGAAGCGTTATCATTGCACAATTGTACAAAGTGTCGTATCATAATTTTAATTAGTCGAACGATAAAATTTATCGCAATGGAGAGAGTAATTTGACGGTAACCATTTACGATGTAGCTCGCGAAGCAGGCGTATCTATGGCTACGGTATCACGGGTTGTGAATAATAACCCTAACGTGAAGCCGCAGACCCGGAAGAAGGTATTTGAAGCAATTGAACGTTTGGGCTATCGTCCAAATGCCGTGGCGAGAGGTCTCGCCAGCAAGAAAACGACAACCGTAGGGGTTGTCATTCCCGATATCTCCAACTCGATATTTGCGGAAATTGCCCGCGGGATTGAGGATATCGCGAACATGTATCATTACAACATTATTTTGTGTAATGCGGACAAACGCAAAGAGAAGGAAATCCGGGTTATCAATACGCTTCTGGAGAAGCAGGTTGACGGGCTGCTCTTTATGGGCGGTACGGTAACGGATGAGCATATCCAGGCGTTCCAGACCTCGGCTGTTCCGATAGTACTTTGCGCAACCCGCGACGAGAAGGGCACCTATCCTTCGGTTGATATCGACCACGAGACTGCAGCGTTTGATGCTGTGAATACGCTTATCCGTCACGGACACCGTGAGATCGCAATGATCAGCGGGACGCTGCAGGACCCTGCCAATGGCTATGCCCGGTTCCAGGGTTACAAGAAAGCACTGGAGGCGGCTGGAATTGAGTATCAGGAAGACCTGGTGCGCATCGGTAATTACCGTTACGAATCCGGTGTCGAAGCGATGAAGTACTTCCTCGGACTTAAGAAGAAGCCGACAGCCATCTTTGCTGCGACAGATGAAATGGCGATTGGTGCCATCCACAGCATTCAGGATGAAGGCCTGAAGGTTCCGGATGACTTCTCGATTATCAGTGTTGACAACATCCGCATGGCTTCCATGGTTCGTCCGCTGCTGACTACTGTAGCTCAGCCGATGTATGACCTGGGTGCGGTTGCGATGAGACTTTTGACCAAGCTGATGAAGAAGGAGACCGTTGAGAATCCGCGGGTTATTCTGCCGCATGAAACCATTCTCCGTCTCTCTGTCAATCACGTGAACAAGTAAGAATCTTTTATAGAGGTCCGTAGAAAGCTCCTTCGGGAGCTTTTTATGTTGACTGGGGTATTATGGTTTCCAATTCCCGCAGCAGCGGAGGTAACGGAGGAATATCGATTGAGTGAGGTTATCGGATTAATAGGCGCGATGGATGAAGAAATTGAGCTGCTGCTCAGTAGCATGGACAACAAGCGGACTGCAGTCAAGGCAGGGGTTACATACTATTCCGGCGATGTTTTCGGCAGAAAGGCGGTTCTCTGCAAATCAGGGGTCGGCAAAGTGAATGCGGCAGTCACCACGCAAATTCTGCTGGATACATTTGGTGTATCTAAGGTGCTCTTCACCGGAGTGGCCGGTGCGGTTCATCCCCTTCTTGATATCGGCGATATTGTCATTTCCTCGGCCTGTATCCAGCATGATATGGATGTGACGGCGCTCGGCTATTCCAGGGGGGTTATTCCCTATCAGGAGGTGTCTGTCTTTACAGCAGACGAGAAACTGGTGAAGCTGGCAGAGCAGGCCTGTAAAGAGCTGAATCGGCATTTTGTAACAGGTATTGTGCTTTCAGGGGATCAATTCATCGCCAGCAGTGAGGCTGTAGAAGCGCTGTACCGGGATCTGAACGGCGCCTGTGCAGAGATGGAGGGGGCGGCTGTTGCCCAGGTCTGTTATATGAATGAGGCTCCGTTTGTCATCATCCGTTCCATGTCGGATAAAGCCGACGGCTCGGCCCATGTGAGCTATAATGAATTTACAGTCACGGCAGCAGGGTGCTCCCATGCCATTCTCGAATATATGCTGAAGGCGCCGGAGCTGTAAAGATTAATCGGCTAGTACATAAAACGCTGCCTGAAGCGGACCCTGTCAAAGGTCTCCTGGGAGGACAGCGGCACCCTGCTGCCGATCCGGACCATCAGGCAGTTGGCCGGATGTGAGCAAATCTCCGGATCATCAGTGGCATACCAGACCATCCCTGCGGATTTCATCAGCTTTTCCATCATGTTCCGGTATGCCCATACATCCAGCCCGCTGCCCTTAAGGTCCCAGTGCCAGTAATACTCTGTTGTGAACACAATACTATTCTCCAGCTGTTCCTTCTCAAAAGCGGCGGCAAGCATCAGCCTGCCAAGCCCGCTTCCCCTGTAACCATTGGCTACCTCTATTGCCCCCAGTTCAATCAGATCGGGCATATTTGCCTGTGACCACAGCTCCAGCTCATCCGGATAATGAAAAGTGACATAACCAACCAGAATCTGGTCACAGACGGCGGCAATAACCCGGCCTTCGGACAATTCGCTGATTTCTATAAGGGCCTCCAGCTGTTCATGCGGTTTGCGGAAGGCATCAAGATCGGGATGGATAGTGAGACTGCGCAAATAGGTTGAAGTCACAGGACCGCTCACGGTGATTAAGCTATTGTTATGCAGGAGGGTATGTGAGACTGGGATTTTGCAGTGCTCCATGTACCGGGCTCCTTCCGTCTAACTAAATTATGGAATGAAATCGCTTACTGTGTTATACTGATTCCGACATAAAATATTCACAATTATTGTATTGACAGTTTGCGGGCGATGAAATCCCGCTTTTCAAGCTTAAATCAATCCAGCAGGGGAGGCAAGAGTAATGGGGCAAGTCCACAATGAAATTTTGCCGGGCCGAGTAGAACATGCTAATTTGCGCGATTATACCCTGGCAGTGCAGCAATTCCGGTGGGAGGATATAGAGCGGACTTTCTCCTGGTTTCACACCGGCAAGGTGAATATGGCCCATGAAGCGATTGACCGCCATGTCACGGAAGGACGGGGTGGGGCCACTGCCCTGATCTACAGCGATCCGTCCAGGGAAGAGCGGTACACCTTCTCTGACCTGCAGGAATACTCCAGCCGTTTTGGGAATGTTCTGCGGAAATACGGCGTGGGCAAGGGTGAACGTGTATTTATTTTTATGCCGCGCAGCCCGGAGCTGTATTTCAGTCTGCTGGGTGTCCTCAGGGTCGGGGCGGTAGCAGGACCGCTGTTCGAGGCGTTTATGGAGACAGCTGTAAAAGACCGGCTGGAGGATAGCGGTGCGGTTGCTCTGGTGACTACACCGGAGCTGCTGAAACGGGTGAGACGGGAAGAGCTGCCCGCACTCCGGCATATTATAGTAGTTGGCGGAGCCGTAGAGGAGCAGGGAATCATCAGCTATGAGGCTGAGATGGCGGCAGCGAAGGTGGAGCTGGAGCCGGAATGGCTTACCCTGGAAGATGGCCTTATTATGCATTATACCTCCGGTTCTACCGGCAAGCCCAAAGGGGTCTATCATGCTCAGAGAGCGATGATCCAACATTATTATACAGGCAAAATTGTACTGGATTTGCGGCCGGATGATATCTACTGGTGTACCGCAGACCCCGGATGGGTCACAGGCACCTCTTACGGGATTTTTGCGCCTTGGTTGAACGGTGTCGCCAATGTGGTCCGGGGCGGACGCTTCAGTCCGGGAGACTGGTACAGAACGATTGAGCGCTTCGCTGTCACCGTCTGGTACAGTGCGCCAACAGCATTCCGCATGCTGATGGGTGCAGGGGAGAACAGCCTTGCCGGAATCGATCTGGGCAGCCTCAGGCATGTGCTGTCAGTAGGAGAGCCGCTCAATCCGGAGGTGGTGCGCTGGGGCGATAAAGTCTACCGGCAACGTATTCATGATACTTGGTGGATGACTGAAACCGGAGCCCAGCTGATCTGCAATTATCCCGGGATGGATATTAAGCCGGGGTCCATGGGACGCCCGCTGCCCGGCATTGAGGCAGCCATTCTCGATGACAGGGGCAATGTGCTGCCGCCTTATTCGATGGGGAATCTGGCGATCCGTACGCCCTGGCCTTCCATGATGGCGAAGATCTGGAACAACCCGGCTAAATACGATGAATACTTCCGGATACCCGGCTGGTACATCTCCGGTGATTCTGCTTATATGGACGAGGAAGGATATTTCTGGTTCCAGGGCCGGATCGATGATGTAATCAATTCCTCAGGGGAACGCATCGGCCCCTTCGAGGTGGAGAGCAAGCTGGTAGAGCACCCTGCCGTGGCTGAGGCAGGGGTTATCGGGAAGCCCGATTTGCTGCGCGGGGAGATTATAAAGGCTTTTATATCGCTCAGAGAAGGTTATACTGCGACTGCAGAGCTGAAGGCTGAGATTGCGGCCTTTGTCAAAGCAGGGCTGTCTGCGCATGCTGCGCCCCGTGAAATTGAGTTTAAAGAGAAGCTGCCCAAGACCCGTTCCGGCAAAATTATGCGCCGTGTGCTGAAGGCCTGGGAGCTGCAGCTTCCGGCAGGTGACCTCTCCACCATTGAGGATTAACCCGATAGGAAGACACAAAGAACCCCCGGTTCCTGCATTCAGCGGGAACCGGGGGTTCTTTGTGTTCTATAACTTATTGGGCATTGCCGGAGCCGGCATTACTGTTGCCGCCGCCAGCGTTGTTAACGCCGCCTGCAGGTACTTCTTCGCTGCCCGGCGGTTCTATGATAATCATACCTGGATCTTCTACAGCGCCGTCAGACGGCTGGCCGCCTTCAGGTGTAGCCTCTGCTCCCGGAAGGATATCGGGGGTTGGCGTCGGCTCAGGTGTCGGAGCAGCGCCGCCGGCAACACTGCCTGAAGCTGTCTCATGCCCTGCTACGTCTACAGCTGTGACATAGAAGGTGGCGTTGACATTCTGCGGTGTGCCCGGTTTGAATACGGAGCTCTCGCCTGCAGATATGACCGCCTGCTTCTGGAAGGCGCCTCCGTTCAGGGAACGGTACAGGCGGTAGCCTACAACATCCGGCGAGCCGCTTGCTGTAAATGAAATGACAGCCTTGCCTGTGCTGTAGGAGACACTGATATTGCCCGGAGGTGACGGAGACGTACCATCATCGACACGCGGGTCAACCTCTGTCGGGAAGTCAGTTTTGGCATCCGCCGGCAGATAATACTGCAGCGATTCATGCTCCTTCATCCCCTCGAAGGCTGCCTGCAGCTCCTTGATAAGATCCTGAATCGGCTTCTCCCGCTTGACGACGATCTTCTCCTTGAGAAAATCGTCAGGTGTACCTTCGAGCGGCAGGTAGTTCACACCATTGTAGGTAATGTATTTGGCTTTGGAGATGCCGTCATCACTGTCCTGCGGCACATATTTGGCATTAAACAGGTCTGTAGTGAACTTGTCAGTCAGATCAGTCGGCAGCTTGCCGCTGTAAGCCGAGACCGTCTTCTTGACAATCCCTTCAGGCTGGGCGAACGCCTTCGTTACAAACAGATCCGGCTGCTTGTCGATAACGGCGTTCATAACCTTTGCCCACAGGGTCTGAGCCTGCCGCTTCTGGGTATCGCCCTGAAGCGTGTTGATCTGCTCCTTGTAGCCGACCCACATGCCGAGTGTTACATCAGGCGTGTAACCCATAAACCAGACATCGCCATAATTTTGGGTGGAACCGGTTTTACCGACAATCGGCACTTCCTTGAAGTGCTTGTAGGTGCTTTTTACAGTGGAGGCCGTACCCTCTGTAATGACTGTCCGCAGCATGTCTGTCATCAGATAAGCGGTCTGCTCGGAGAATACCTGCTCCGGATTCACTTTATGCTGGTAAATGATTTTGCCCTGGGAATCAACGATCTTCTCAATCATGTAGGCATCATTAAAAGCGCCTTTGTTGCCGATTGAAGAATAGGCGTTGGTTAATTCCTCAACGGATACCCCGTAGCGGAGACCGCCGATAACCCCGGTCTGGGCATGATAATCATTGTCCTGAATCGTGGTTATCCCCAGCTTCTTCGTGAAAGCCCAGGATTCTTCAATGCCGACCTTGTCGTTAAACAGCTTCAGAGCCGGCAGATTGAGCGATTTGTTAAGCGCGTAGCGGGCTGTAACAAGCCCCTGATAGCGGTTGTTGGCATTCTTTGGAATATGAAAGCCCTTGGTGCCGTCCTTCAGGATAATCGGGGCATCGTCCAGGATGCTGGCCGGCTGGATCAGACCGCTGTCGAGCGCAGGCAGGTAGGCTGCGATCGGCTTCATGGTTGAACCCGGCTGACGGATCATCTGTGTGGCATAGTTCATCTGTTCAATATTAAAATCACGGCCCTCGATCATTCCAAGGATCGCCCCGGTCTTATTGTCGATCAGCATACCGGCCGTTTGTTCCTTGCCTCTTGTTTCACTGTCCTTCGTAAAATTATCACTGTCTTCCGAAATGCTGTGCATGGCGCTGTATACTTTTTTGTCAATTGTGGTGTATACACGGTAACCGCCGGTCATCAGCTGCTGACGGGCTTCCTCAAGCAGGACAGTGTCGTTGCCGGAGGCTGTTGAACCTTCAGCACCCTCCGTGCTCTCTGTAACATTCTTGTCTTCATTGAGAGAGAGCAGAATTTCTGCTGCCTTGCGCTCAGTTTCCAGCATCAGGTAAGGGAAGGTGGCATAAGCTTTCTTCGTATGCGGAGCCAGAGCAGCCTTGATATCAAACTGCAGCGCTTCATTGTACTGTGATGTCGTGATTTTGTTCTCTTCAAGCATTCGGCGCAGCACCAGCTTCTGGCGTTCCATGGCCCGGCCGAAGGCCGTCTCGTTGAATTCACCTATACCGTTGAAGGCGGAATACTTGGAGGGAAGCTGGGGAAGCCCGGCCAGGTAAGCGGCTTGAGCGACATTGAGCTTGTCGAGATCATCCAGCCCGAATATTCCTTTGGCTGCTGCCTTGATACCGTAAACATTATAGCCGTTGGAGCCGTTTCCGAAGGGAACCTTGTTAAGGTAGGCTGTAAGGATTTCTTGTTTGGACAAAAAACGCTCCAGGCGCAGTGACAGCAAAATTTCCTTGACCTTACGGTCTTCTGTGCGGTCAAGGTTAAGAAATACACGTCTGGCCAGCTGCTGGGTCAGGGTGCTGCCCCCGGTCTGGACAGACTCGTTAAGCAGCTTCTGCTTGACGGCACGCAGGGTGCTGCTGAAATCAATTCCTACATGCTCGTAGAAATTGTTGTCCTCAATGGCGAGAACGGCATCGATCACCAGCTGCGGAATATCATTAAATTCAATAAGCCTGCGGTCTTCTTCGGTACGGAGCTGGCCAATCGGCTGGCCGTCCCGGAAATAAGCAAAGCCGGTGATGGCGTTCTGGCTGACTTGCTGCTGAATCAATTCCTCGGAGCGGACAGGGTCGTCCTTCACAATGGAAGTGACATAGCCTGCCACGGCACCGCCGGCAAACAGAAGGCCCAGGATGCCGAGTATAAACATCCATTTTACGACTGAACCGAACCTGCGGAGCCAGGATCTGCGCGGGGGACGCTGTTTTGCGGTCTTCTTCTTTTTCTCCTCAACCATCGACGATAATCCTCCTTTTAACGGAACTATTATAGCACAATTTGCCGGTTTTGAATGCGCTTCTGCCGGAAAGTAAGTTTAAGGCACTGTTGACTTTTAGAATCCTGTCATGGTATAAAATTACTCAATTGGATACGGACAAAAGCGTTGAAGGACATCAGTAGAAGGCAAGCCATGTGTTTCAGAGAGCCGGTGGATGGTGCGAACCGGCAGCGGGCCCCTTTGAATTACAGTCTGGAGCTGTCGGGAGGAACACAGGTGCACAGGAGGCCTGCCAGTAGTCCGGAACCGGGGCATACCCGTTATGATAATGAAGTGAAGGATCTGCTGCTGCCTCTGCATGACGGGGATCTTTAATTAGGGTGGTACCGCGAGCCGTCTGCTCGTCCCTTTGGGGATGAGCAGACGGCTCTTTTTGCACTCAAATGAGACAATTTGAAGGAGGGCATGGTATGAAATGGGAAGATTTGACCCCTGCGCAGCAGAGGGAGGTGGAGCGCCAGCTGGAAACGGCCGTTCGCGGTGCAGCGGAAATTGTGCCGGTGGAGGAACTGAAAAGCAAGCTGGTGAAGTCAGTGGGGACAGGTGTGCCGCTTAACATTAAGCTGGGGCTTGATCCGTCGGCACCCGATATTCATATCGGGCATACCGTTGTTCTGCACAAGCTGCGCCAGTTTCAGCAGTCCGGTCATCAGGTGCAGCTGATTATCGGGGATTTTACCGGAATGATCGGGGACCCTACGGGCAAATCGGAGACACGTAAACAGCTCAGCAGGGA
Organism: Paenibacillus sp. fava2; assembly: GCF_058313675.1. Taxonomy (NCBI): domain Bacteria; kingdom Bacillati; phylum Bacillota; class Bacilli; order Caryophanales; family Paenibacillaceae; genus Paenibacillus; species Paenibacillus sp. fava2. The sequence goes on from NZ_CM177755.1 coordinate 3,161,689, forward strand.
GGAAGTGCAGCGTAATGCGGCTACATACAGGCAGCAGATTTTCAAAATTCTTGATCCCGGTAAAACCAGGCTGCTTCTCAATTCGGATTGGCTAAGTCCCATGGACTTTGCGGAGGTTGTCAATCTGGCTGCAAAAGTTACGGTGGCGCGCATGATGGAAAGGGATGATTTCACCAAGCGGTTCCAGGCCGGTCAGGCGATCAGTCTGCATGAGTTCTTCTACCCCCTTATGCAGGGAATGGATTCGGTGGCGAACAGGACGGATATCGAGATTGGCGGCACAGACCAGAAGTTCAATATCCTTATGGGCCGTACCCTGCAAAAGGAATACGGGGCGGAGCCGCAGGCTGTTGTGCTCATGCCGCTGCTTGAAGGGCTCGACGGGGTCAGGAAGATGAGCAAGAGCTTGGGCAACTACATAGGCATTGATGAAGCACCGGATGAAATGTACGGTAAAACAATGTCTGTGCCGGATGAGCTGATGCTGAGATACTTTGAAATGGCAACCGATCTCAGTAATGAGGAGCTGGCGGCGCTGGAGCGAAGCCTGGATTCAGGAGCTGCCCATCCGCGGGATGTGAAGATGCGTCTGGCCCATACGCTGGTCCGGATGTATCACGGGGCAGAGGCGGCAGAGTCTGCGCAGCAGCATTTTGTTACGGTCTTTCAGCAGCGTGCGCTGCCGGAGGAGATAGAGACTTACAGCCTTGCCGCCGCAGAGCTGGAGAAAGGTAGTCTCAAGCTGGTTAAGCTGCTGACACTGCTAGGTTTTGCAGAGACGAATAGTGAGGCCAGACGCAGCATCCGGCAGGGGGCAGTGAAGCTGAACGGAGTCAAGCTGGAGGAGCAGGCTGTAGAGGTCAGTTTGCAGGATGGAGATATTATTCAGGTAGGGAAGCGCAAGTTCGCCAGGCTGAATCTGATGTAAAAGACAACAAGTAGAAACGGCTATGCCGTCCTTCAGAGAAGGCGGTACCCGTTTCTGCGAGAAAGATAAGGATGATTGATAGCGTAAAACATATAAATTCTTATATTTCAAAAAAAGCCTCCGGAGAACCGGAGGCTTTGATCGAACCAATCTTAACGGTTGTAGAACTCGACGATTTGCTTTTCATCGATATCCTGGGACAGCTCAGCGCGTTCCGGCAAACGAACATATTTGCCTTCGAATGCTGCATCAGCATATTCCAGGTAAGCTGGAAGGTGATTGCGGTTTTCCAGAGCTTCCTTGATGGACTTCATGGAACGGCTTCTTTCGCGAAGACCGATTACATCGCCCACGCTTACACGGTAAGAAGCGATGTCAACCTTTTTGCCGTTTACAGTTACGTGGCCATGAGCTACCAGCTGACGTGCGCCTGCACGGGAGTTAGCAAAGCCAAGACGGTAAACGAGGTTGTCCAGACGGCTTTCGAGCAGGAACATGAAGTTTTCGCCCGCGATACCCTGAAGCTTCTGAGCTTTGGAGAACAATGTGCGGAATTGCTTCTCGCCCAAACCGTACATGTGACGGAGTTTTTGTTTTTCCAAAAGCTGCATTCCGTAGTTACTTACTTTTCTGCGTTGGTTAGCGCCGTGCTGACCCGGAGGGAAAGGGCGTTTCAGGTCTTTGCCTGTACCGCTAAGGGAAATGCCCAGACGGCGGCTGAGTTTGAATTTAGGTCCGGTGTAACGTGCCATATTAAAGTAGACTCCTTTATAATTGAAATTTCATGGTAGGGCCTATTTGTGCCGCAACCGTCTTCGTGAAAGCGTGTATTTGGTTTCACTCTGCCGGGGAAGTTCAGCCGCTGCCCTGGCAGTAACGGGATGCGTGAGGGTGACACAACGTTACGCCCAAGTAAGACTTCTTATCAGTCTTGTTCAACAATAAATATTATATGAAATCAACAGGCAAAGTCAAGTTCTTCTTTTATAAGATTTTGTCTATCTTTGTCGTTAGTTCTTTGGTCCTAAAAAAAATCCCGGGTTTTAGGAAAATATAATGCATTACAGGAAGAAAGGGAGTAAAATATAGTTAATTAGATGTTATCGGATATATTTTAATTTGAGATGTAAAGGGGATCCTAGTTATGTCGGAACAGGAAGCATGCGTTCAGAAAGATACACGTATGCTGTTGCAGGACACAATGCAATCAAGCGGAGACCCAGGTGATCCCGCCGCGTGGCTGAGGGAGACGGATATAGTATCCTATGATTTCCCGTACGCAGGCCAATTGATTGCAGAGAGTTTCAGAGAATGGCGGGGGCTGAATGTGCCTCCGTTTGCGAAGCAGTGGGATTGGTGTGTGCTTAACTATAAAGGAAAATGGATTGAAGCGGCTGACGGGACGGGTACGCAGAGCGGGCTCTGGAGAACAGAGTGGGAAAAGGGCGCAGCCGGCAGCTTGGACTCACGGGAGCTGGTTACATTCGCCGTAGAAATTCCGGCGGACCGTTCCGGGGTGCAGCTGCTGGTAATCCCTGTGTTTACCAGAAGTAAGGGTGAAATCTTCGCCCTGCTTGGCTGTGCAATGCCGGCTGAGCAATACGAAATAGGCGGACGGCATACGGCGGAAGCGATGGCGATGCATTATCAGACCTGCTTTTACCGCAGGTTCGAGCATGTATTTGTCTCTGATCTGGCAGGCGTCCACCAGCATGCCGAGCGGGAAAGCAGCCGCCGCTCCCTGCTGTTCCAGATTGTCCAGCGGATGCATGACAACATTGACGTTAACGCCGTGCTGACCGAGGTGATCGACAGCATTTCTGCGATGTATCCGGGGGCGCGGCTGGAGCTGTTCATGTCGCAGGATCACCGCAGCACCCACCCGCAGGTCAAACCGCTGCCGCTGCGCTGGGGCAAGGACGATGTCTGTGCCAAGGCCTTCAAGGACGGGCGCGTGGCTCTGCATGCCGGGCGTGATAATAATTCTGTAGAGATCGGCCTGCCGCTGGGCGGCAAGCAGGGGATATACGGCGTATTTCATATGATCCTGGACAAGCCATCCTTCCCGGATGTGGATCTCCGTTTTCTGACCATGATTGCCGATACTGCAGGAACAGCCTTCGAGAACGCCAAGCTGTATGAGCGCTCGAACCAGCTGATCCGCGAGCTGCGCATGAGCAATGAGCTGACCCAGCGTCTGAACCAGAGCCTGCGTCTCGGGGATATTTTCCAATACGCCTTTGAAGAGCTGCTGGAGATGTTCGGCGCCGATTACTGCTGTATACTGCACCTTAATGAAGAGAAGGGCGGGCTTGAAGCGATTGCCTGCAACTTTCCGCCGCTGCGCGGAGAGATTATCGAAACAGGCAAGGGACTGGGCGGGCAGGTATATGCACTGGGAGAGCCGCTTATTTTATCAGAATACAGCACTACCGCAGGTGTTTCTTCCCGGCTTATGACCGCAACGGATTCGCAGTCGGTGATTGCAACTCCGCTGAATGTGGGCGGAGAGGTCCGCGGCGCGATTATGCTGACCCACCGCGAGCCGCATTATTTCTCCTATGACAGCTTCCGTCTGCTGCAAGCGATGGCCGGCCACATCGGACTGGCTGTCGGCAATGCCCGTCTGCATGCTGAGGTCCGCTATCTGGCGAACCGTGACAGCCTGACCGGCCTGTACGCCCGTCACTACCTGGATGAGGAGATCAAGGAGCGGCAGACAAAGGATTTCTGCGGAACGCTGGTTGTAGTGGACATCGACCAGTTCAAGATGGTGAACGATACATACGGTCACCAGAAGGGTGACAAAATTCTGAAGCAGGTCAGTGAAATTGTCAAATCTTCCATCCGGCAAGGTGATATAGCAGCGAGGTGGGGCGGTGAGGAGCTCGCGGTTTATTTGCCGCAGCTTGGCATCCAGCAGGCCCGGTTCGTGGCTGAACGGATCCGCAAGCGGGTGATGGGCGAGACGGAGCCGCGGGTCACGGTGTCCTGCGGAATCGCTGAATGGAGCTGGACGGATGAGCGGGTAAGCGTGGAATCACTCTTTTACAGGGCGGATATGGCGCTTTATGAGGCAAAGAATAACGGGCGGAACCAGGTGGTCATTGACAGCAAAAATTCAGATGTAACTCTTAAGAATCCTTAGGCCGCCGGCCAAAAGGGTTCTTTTTTTTGACAGTAAGAGAGGGATTCATCAAAGTACCAGAGTAAGCCTCCATGTTAAACTCCGCTTTGGGTTTATAGTGCATAAGCCTGTGATAGAAGGAGAACCTAGAAAGATAACCGATCAGGAAAGGCATGGGTGCCATGAAAATACCGGTCTTGTCTCATAAGCAAAGGCTCTCGGCGGTTCTGGTTCTGCTGCTGCTCAGCGGCTGCACAGTACCCGGCGGCAAGCCGGCTGCGGAGGAGTTGAATCTGGCTCTGGCCGGAATGGACGGAAAGGATGCCGTTACGTTTGAAGGTTCGGCGGCTCTGCTGATAGCGGGGAAGCCTGTACCGGAGTCTGCCCTGTATTATGGAGGCAAAGTGCAGGACCATACCCGGATCAGCCTGTATTCTCTGCTTCCGGATGAGGCGGGGCAGACCAGGGCGGCATCTGTGCAAGGCGTGAAAAAGGTAGGCCGGGGCAAGGCGTCCGCTCCCTCCTTCTATACAAAGCAGGAGAAGAAGAACGGGGAGTGGCAGCCTCAGCAATCCGGTAAAGCCGGCAGGCTTGCCGGACTTAACCCGCTTGTGCAGCTGGAAGAGCTGCACAAGCCGGACACGCAGGTGACTGAGGAATCCGGTTCATCCGGAGGGACCCGGGTGCTGCGGATCAGGTTAAGTCCTGATGAAGCCAAGCGGCAGCTGTCCAAGGAGCTAAAACGGGAAATGCAGGCAATCCGGGCGGAGTCAGAGGCTGAAGCTGCAGGGCAGCCTGCTGAGGTCAGGGAAGCGATGAATACGCTTTGGACACAGAAGTCCAGGGAGCTTGAGCAGCGGATAGATGAAGCTGAAGTGACCTCCGTCTATTTTATGAAGGTGGACACCAGGCACAGCCTGCCCAAGAGATTGACCTGGACGCGGACCATCCGTTATCCGGGGATGACAGAACCCGCAGCCGGGGAAGCGTATGTGACCAAGGTGGATTTTTACGGCTATCAATAGAATGTTACCGGGTACAGAAGGCTTGCGCTGAGTAGAGGGCGTGCTACAATAGAACGGTATGCCATTTTTATGTAAGAGGAAGGAAGAGAGCAGGATGAAGGATCCAAGAATTCAAAAGCTGGCGGCAAACCTTGTGGGATATTCCGTAGACGTGCAGCCTGGCGAAAATGTGCTGGTCGAGATGATCGGCAGTGAAAGAGATTTGATCAAAGCTGTTGTGGAGGAGGTCGGCAAAGCCGGAGGCCATGCCTTTGTCCAGCTGACTGACCGCACCGTCCTGCGCAGCATGCTTAAATATGCAACTCCGGAAGGGATCAAAACCTGGGCTGAGATCGACCTGAACCGCATGAAGCAGATGGATTGTTATATCGGTATCCGTGCCGGTGAGAATGTTAACGATCTGGCTGATGTGCCGGAAGAAAATATGAAGCTGTACAATTCCCTGTATTCTCATCCGGTACATAGCGAGCAGCGTGTCAAGCATACGAAATGGGTAGTTCTGCGTTATCCTAACGCGAGCATGGCTCAGCTGGCCAACACCACCACTGAAGCTTTTGAAGACTTCTACTTTGAAGTATGCAACCTGGATTATGCCAAGATGGACAAAGCCCAGGATGCCCTTGCAGAGCTTATGCGGAAGACAGACAAGGTGCGGATCACAGGTCCCGGAACAGAGCTCACCTTCTCGATCAAGGGAATCGGTGCGGAGAAATGCTCCGGCCAGAAAAATATCCCTGACGGTGAAGTCTACAGCGCCCCTGTCCGCGATTCCGTTAACGGAACGATCAGCTATAACGCGGCTACGCTATACAACGGCATCACTTTTGAAAATGTGAAATTCCGCTTCGAGAACGGAAAAATTGTGGAAGCGACCAGCAATGATACTGCCCGGCTTAACGAAATTCTTGATTCCGACGACGGCGCTCGCCATATCGGTGAATTCGCAATCGGCTTCAATCCGTACATTCTGCACCCGATGAAGGACATTCTGTTCGATGAGAAAATCGCCGGCAGCCTTCACTTCACTCCGGGGCAGGCCTATGATGTGACCGACAACGGCAACCGCTCCTCCATTCACTGGGATCTTGTGCTGATCCAGCGTCCCGAGTACGGCGGCGGAGAAATTTATTTTGATGATGTGCTGATCCGCAAGGATGGAATTTTCGTGATTCCGGAGCTTGATGGTCTGAATCCTGAAAACCTGAAATAAAATGTAATCAACAGAAAACACCTTGCGCGAGTAAGCGGATTCAAGGTATCATGGAATTGGTTACAAATGAACAAGCGAACTAAGTTTTTCTAATCAAGTTGCGGAGGGATTCCTATGTCCAGTAACAATGCGGCAATCGTGGATATTGCCCAAACGGCAAGCCAGTTCAACTCATCAATCGTCCTTCAGGCGGACAACAAGTACATTGACGTTAAGAGTATCCTTGGGTTGTTTACAACTCTGGTTTCCAGTCAAAGCTACGAACTTCATGTTCACGGCACTGATGCCGAAGAAGCAAAGAAAGCAATGAGCGAAGTTTTCTCCAAGCACGGTCTGAATTTTACTGTTGTTGCTGAGTAATCTATCAGCCTTAAAGACGTCCTGCCTATGCGGCAGGGCGTTTTTTTGCAGTCGTGAAACTGAATTCTTGTATTGAATCTCAATTTCGACTAATATTAAACTAAATAGCAGTAACAGCTGTAACTTTTGGACATGGGGGGGAAAATGCATGACTTCATCGGATTTGCAGGAACAGCTTAATCTAAAAGCAATTACTCTTCTACAAGAAGATGCCGATAAAATTCAGAAGCTCATCGAAGTGCAGATGGAGAATCTGGCGACTCGTTACTGCCCTCTCTATGAGGAAGTGCTGGATACCCAGATGTACGGCTTCTCCAGAGAGGTCGATTTTGCGGTCAGGGCGGGGCTTGTACCTGAGTATACAGGTAAGCAGGTACTTAGTGAGCTGGAGCGTAATCTGGCTGTGCTGTACGAGGCGCTGAACAAGAAGGCGGAAGAGCGCGGGAATTAGGCTGAAGCTTCCATCTGTTCATAAAAACGCACATGAGGGTTTGTCGCCGCTCATGTGCGTTTTTTGTTTTACAGCAATAATGCAGATGGGCCTATACGAGGTAGAAGGAGACTCCAAGAATCATATAGACCGCCAGCAGCAGCAGCCCCTCATACCAGTTGGTTGCACCGTCCTGAATAATAGACTTGGCTATAAACACGGAGACGGCGATGGCTACAATCTCTATAATGGTAAAGACAATGTCCATCGTATTGCCCAAAAAGTAGCTGGCGAAGATGAGGACAGGCGCTACGAACAGGGCGATCTGCAGGCTGCTGCCGACAGCAATCTCTACTGCAGCACCGATTTTGTTCTTCATGGCCAGCATAATCGCCGCACTGTGCTCAGCCGCATTCCCGATAATAGCGACGAGAAACGCACCGACGAACAGCTCACTGAAGCCGAAGCGCTCGGTCAGGGTCTCCAGCGTGCCTACCAGCCATTCGCTGACAAAAGCGACCATTACAGTAGCCAGAATCAGATACAGGATGGACCTGCCCTTAGACCAGGCAGGGGCATGCTCGTTAGGCAGCTCCTCAGCGCTGTCATCCGTTACATCGGCCAGATATTTCTTGTGGGTAATCATGGAGAAGATCAGCCAGGCCATATAAGCGGCAATCAGCAGGCCCGCAACAACCAGGCTCAGCACATCTGTATCGCGCTCGGTAATAGAGTGGGTGTTAAAGAACATGGCGGGTACAAAAAGGGCGATGACTGCCACGATCATCAGTGAGCCGTTGAGCCCGGCTAGGGTAACGTTGAATTTCTGAACCTTGAACTTCATCCCCCCGGCAAAAATGCTCAGGCCAAGCACCAGCAGCAGGTTGCCGATAATGGAGCCGGTGAGACTGGCCTTTACCATGTCAAACAGCCCTTCCTTCACCAGGAAGAAGGCGATGATCAGCTCTGCGGCATTACCGAAGGTGGCATTAAGAAAGCCCCCCAGCCGTTGACCGGCATAGTGGGCTACGCTTTCGGTTGCCCGGCCGAGGAAGCCGGCTACAAAAACAACCGCCACTGCGGATAACACGAATTGCAGCGTGTGATCCCAGTCCGCATAATGTCCGACTGCGCTTAGGATAAAAGTGATTATCAGCAGCGCCGGAGAAATCCATTTTTTCAAGTGAAACACTCCCCGATCTTTGTATGTAGGTTAAATTCATATTTCAATATACCCAAATTAAACCAGTGTGTAAACGGTGCTGCAGAAGTCATTTGCTTTTTAGCCTGTTTTCGAATTACAATAATTGATAATGAGTGTAGGGGGGATATGGCATGGCGGAACAACTTCAACTTGAAATGGGAAACATACGGATATCCAATGATGTCGTCTCAAAAATTGCCGGACTTGCGGCATTGGAGACTCCGGGGATAGCGGCCATGTCAGGCGGCTTATCCGAAGGCTGGGCCAAGCGCCTCAGCGGCAAAAATGTGCAGAAGGGCGTCACTGTCGAAGTCGGACAGCTTGAAGCTGCAGTGGATCTGCGTATTATCGTATTGTACGAAACACCGATTCATGAGGTCTGCCGGATGCTGCAGCAGAATGTGCGTGAAGCGGTTGAGAGCATGACGGGGCTTCACATTGTTGAGGTCAATGTAAAAGTAGAAGGCGTAGCCTTTAAGAATGATGAAATCTCGTAAGACTGGAATACAAAAAGGCAGTCCGGAGTTGGTTTTCCGGACTGCCTTTTTGTATCTTATGAAGCATGAACCGGCAGATTCAGCGGCTGGCGCGTACCTGTCTGACGGTGGTTACCGATTTGGTGACCTCTTCTTTGGCCGGACGGTTGGTTTCGCGTGAAATGCTCAGCATAATGCCCATGCAGAACATCGTTACGACCAGGGAAGATCCGCCGTAGCTGATGAACGGAAGGGTGACCCCGGTAAGCGGGATCGTCTTGGTTACACCGCCAATGTTGACAAAGGCCTGAATGGCGATCAGCCCCATGACCCCGATACCGACCAGCGTACCAAAAGGATCGGTGCACCTGAGGGCAATCATGATTCCCCTCCAGATAAAGTACAGATAGACTAGCAGGAAGATGGCCGTGCCGATAAAGCCCAGCTCCTCGCCGATAACGGCGAAAATAAAGTCCGTATAAGGATAAGGCAGGTAGTGCAGCTTCTGGATGCTCTGTCCGAAGCCGGCGCCGCCTGTACCTCCTTCTCCCAGTGCCGTCAGGGACTGGAGGATATTGTAACCCCCATCTTCCGGATCCTTGAAAGGATCAAGAAAGGCCTCGATGCGGTCCATCTTGTAATTTTTGTCTGCTGCGACGGTGGCTGTCTGCGGCGACAAGGAGTCTATGGCAGTCTTGGCCCCCATGACAATACCCACGCCGAGCACGAGCAGTGCAATCGAGGCGATAATATGCTTCATACTGGCGCCGCCAGCGTAAATGACGAGTCCGCTGGTTGCCACAAGGATAAGACAGGAACCCAAATCCGGCTGCATCATGATAAGACCTGCGACAATACCGACAATGATCATGACCGGGATATAGCCTGTGCGCAAATCCCGCAGCCGCTCGCCCTTTTTGGTTATCAGCGCAGACAGATACAGAATAATGGAGATTTTGGCCAGTTCCGTGGGCTGGATGCCGAGGCCGCCGATGTTGAACCAGCTCTTGGCGCCGTTGGTGCGCTCAGTGAAGGCTACCAGCAGCAGCAGAATGAGCGTAAGCAAAAAGATCGGGGCATACCATTTCTTGAATTTGCTGTAGTGGATATTCATTACAGTAAACATTACAACACTGCCGACCACTACCCACTGGATCTGATTCTTAAGGAAGTACAGCGGATCGTTTCCGAACTTTTCACTGGCCAGCGTGAGGCTGGAGCTGGAGCTGAACACCATGACGAGTCCGAAGCCGACAAGCAGCAGAGTCAGGATGAGCAGCTGGAAATCGGGTGTGCCTCTTTTGGGCAGGCTGGTTTTTTGTTTGGTTTTTCCTTTTATGGTGTTCAAGCTTCAAGCAGTCCTTTCAGCTCAAGAATGCGCTGTGCTGCAGTATCCAGTACGGGCTGAGGAACCGGGGATTCGTACTCCAGGCCATGGGGAAAGGTGGCCTTGCCCAGGTAAACGGCTTCAATCGCAAGCACGGCATCGGGCTTTTCCAGCTTGCCTTCGACGGCGCGTGTGTTGATCCGCAGGAAATATTCGCCGCCGTTCTGGTGATCCTCAATCTTGCAATCGTAAGTGGCCCTGTAGTATTCCCATTGCCAGCGGATAAATCCGGCTTTGGCCGCACTTTCATCCAGATACTGAAGGTCGCTTTGCAGTCCTACGAGGCCAGTGTTCTCAAATATCATAGCGCACATATCCCCCTTGTGAAGTATAATGATAATTTCGCAGCAATATTATAGATGTTCTTCCTCATGATAGTATGTTTCCAGGGGTTGTGCAAGGCAGACCGGCTCTGCAGATACACAGTTTTTTGCGATTCTGCTACAATATAAACACTTGGGAGAAGGGAATGGAACCTTAATGGATAAAAGAGAGATTGAACAGCTGCTTCCGGACATGGTGGAATGGCGCCGTCATCTGCACCGTCATCCGGAGCCGTCATACGAGGAGAAGGAAACATCGGCATTTGTAGCGGACAGGCTGGCCGCATTTGGCATAGAGGTGAGGCGCAGCAAAGCCGGTTACGGACTGACCGGAATTCTCAAAGGAGGCAGCCCGGGCAAGACGGTGGTGCTGCGTGCTGACATGGACGCGCTCAACATCACAGAGGAGAGCGGAAGCGAATACGCCTCGCAGAACCCGGGCGTTATGCATGCCTGCGGGCATGACGGGCATACGGCGATGCTGCTTGGAGCAGCGGCCTATTACAGCGCCCGCCGGGACGAGCTCAAGGGTGAGCTGCGCTTCCTGTTCCAGCCGGCGGAGGAAATCTGTCCGGGCGGGGCAAAGGACATGATCGCCGAAGGCGTGCTCGAAGGAGCGGATGCCGTCTACGGGCTGCATCTGTGGACACCGCTGCCGCTGGGAACGGTCGGCAGTGCACCGGGCCCGCTGATGGCCTCGGCGGACGAATTCTTCATTGATATTACCGGGAAAGGCGGACACGGCGGGATGCCCCACCGTACGGTAGACAGCATTGTAGCTGCAGCAGCGCTGGTAACCCAGCTGCAGACCATTGTCAGCCGCAGCGTGGATCCGCTGCAGCCGGCTGTCCTGAGTATCGGAACGATCCAGGGCGGTACAGCCCAGAACATCATTGCGGAGCGCTGCCGGATAACAGGGACTGTCCGGGCTTTTGATGAAGAGACAAGATATTTGATCCGCAGCAGAATTGAAGAGATGGCGGCTGCAGTTGCTGCGGTCTACGGGGCGGAAGCAAAGGTGGATTACCTGATGGGGTATCCGCCGCTTGTTAACGATGAAGCGGAGTTCAGCCGGTTTTTCCGGGTTGCTCCTGAAGCGCTTGGAGATACAGTGCAGGTTATACAAATGGAAAAAATCATGCCCGCTGAAGACTTTGCTTATTATGTCAAGGAGATTCCCGGCTGCTTCATCTTTGTAGGCGCAGGGAATCCGGACAAGAATGCCGTATATCCGCATCATCACAGCAAATTTGATTTTGATGAGGATGCGATGCTGCACGGTGCCAGACTGCTGGTGGCACTTGCTGATTCCTGCCTGAATGAATAATTGTTCCGACAGTGCATAATTCGCCTGAATAAGGGGAACCTACTTCCGTATATTACGGAGAAGACAGGAGGTTCTTTTGTGAAAACAGTCCGGGAAGTGATGACATCGCAGCCTGCAGCGGTTACGCTGCTGGACAATGTCTATGAAGTTGCCGTCAAAATGAGAGACTGCGATACCGGATTTATTCCTGTAGTGGATTCGGAAGCAGGAGGAAAGCTCATCGGGGTTATTACGGACCGGGACCTGGTTCTCAGAGGGTACGCGGAGAAGCACCCGGGTTCTTCCTCTGTGGAGACTGTGATGAGCAGCAAGGTGATCTCCATCGAGGAGTCGGCTACTGTGGATGAGGCCGCTGAACGGATGGCTGCGGAACAAATCCGCCGCCTGCCGGTAACACGCGGCGGCAAGCTGATCGGTGTGGTATCGCTTGGCGATCTGGCTGTAAAACGAATCTTTGCCGACGAAGCGGGAGAAGCGCTGAGTGAAATTTCGCAGCGCCAGCTGCATTGAAGAGGGCATTAAGGGGAGCTCATCTCCGCACCAGTGCGGAGATGGGCTTTTTCCTGTTCTGCCTGTTCCCAGAACAGCTTACAGTGACAATAGACAGGAGGCGATGCTATGAACGGATCTGGGGCATGTATTGCCCGCAAAGACAAGACGGTGCTGCTGGAATGCGGACATCCGGGATTCGAAGCCGCGGGTAAAGAGCTTGCAGATTATGCGGAGCTTATAAAAAGCCTCCCGGCCTATCACACCTACCGGATTACCCCGTTGTCCTTATGGAACGCTGCAGCCGGAGGAAGGACGGCGGAGCAGATAATCGCCAGTCTGCGGAACCTGGCACGATGGGGGATTCCGGCCGGGCTGGAGGAAGAAATCGGCAGGCTGATCACGCGGTACGGGAGACTTACGCTGCATGCCCATGCAGGCGACAGCCGGCTGGTGCTGCTCCGTGCCGACAGCAGGGCGCTTCTGGATGAACTGGAAGGCCGCTCAGGACTGGACGGGCTCCATCTGAAAAGAAGCGGTGCGCTGGAATGCGTATGTCCGGCGGGCTGCCGCGGGCTGCTGAAGCAGGAGCTGACAAGACTGGGGTACCCGGTGCTGGATTATGCCGGCTACCGGGAAGGGCAGGAGCTGAGCCTTGCCTGGAAACAGGAAGGACCCAAGGCAGCAGTTGGAGAGGAGGCTGCCTTCGGGCTCAGGGTATATCAGGAGGAAGCGGTCCGCCTGTTTTACGGAACAGGCGGCAGCGGGGTCGTTGTCCTGCCCTGCGGAGCGGGCAAGACGGTCGTTGGTCTGGCGGTGATGGAAAAGCTGCAATGCGAGACGCTGATCCTGACTTCCAATACAACCTCGGTTGAACAGTGGCGTGAGGAGCTGCTGCAGCGGACCAGCCTTACGGGCAGTGAGATCGGAGAGTATACCGGTGAACGCCGGGAAGTACGGCCTGTCACGCTGGCCACCTATCAGATGCTGACACACCGCCGTTCCAAAGGAGAGAATTTTGTCCATATGAACCTGTTCAATGAGCGGAACTGGGGCCTGATTATCTATGACGAGGTCCATCTGCTTCCCGCTCCGGTATTCCGGGCTACCGCCGATATTCAGGCGACGCGGCGTCTGGGACTGACCGCAACGCTGGTCAGGGAGGACGGCCGCGAGGGGGATGTCTTCTCGCTGATCGGACCGCGCTGCTATGAGCTGCCCTGGAGATCACTGGAGAAGCAGGGCTGGATCGCTTCCGTCGAATGTGTGGAGCTGGTTGTGCCGATGGATCCGGATCTGCGGAGCCGGTATCTCTATGCCGGAAGCAAAGAGCAGTTCCGGCTTGCGGCCGGCAATCCGTCCAAGGCTGCGGCGGCTGCACGGATCATTGCAGCCCATGCTGGCTCAAAGGTGCTGGTTATCGGCCAGTACCTGGATCAGCTTGATGAGCTGGCCGCCTGCCTGAATGCACCGCTGATAACCGGGAAAACGCCGCAGCGCGAACGCAACGCGCTGTACGCAGCGTTCAATGAGGGGACGCTCAAGGTGCTCGTGGTATCCAAGGTAGCCAACTTTGCTGTTAATCTGCCCGATGCCTCGGTTGCAATCGAGGTCTCGGGTGCCTATGGCTCCCGCCAGGAGGAGGCCCAGCGGCTGGGGCGGATTCTGCGTCCCAAGCAGGGCGAGAACAGGGCTTATTTCTATACACTGGTTACCGGTGACAGCCGTGAAGAGGAATTTGCACTGCGGCGCCGCCTGTTCCTGATAGAGCAGGGATATGAATATGTGGTTAAAGCGGCCGGAGCACCGGAGGAGGCAATGTCATGATGACGCTGAACCCATCTGCCATGGAAGTACTGGGCAGGATATGTGCCGCTTATGCAGACAGGCCGTTCGCAGCGGAGAAGGCCGAGCGGCTGCGTCCTGAAACGCTTTGCCGCGCAGAGCTGCAGCTGGCCATACTGGAGCTGCGCCGGGCGGGGCTGGTTGAGCTGCGCCAGAAGGTCTGGGGCGAGCAGCTGTTCCAGATTCCGCCTCGGCAGCTGGCGGCGGTCCAGCAGGAGTATTTCGCCTGTAAGCTTGAGCCGATGACCGGTGAAGGGGTAGCCGTTGAGTGGCCCGCTGAGGCGGGACTGGCGGCGCAGCTGTTCCGGACGCTGGTGTTCATCGGCCAGGAGGGGCTTCCGCTGACTGCCAAAGGCGGCATCCACAAGAAGCATTCCGGCCGGCTGGCTGCCCTGCTGCCTGTGCAGGACAGGCATTTGCAGGGGGTATTCCCGGAATCTCCGGCCTCTGAGCCGGTGCCGCTTCCTGTTACGGTGCTCCTGGATCTTGCGTTAACGCTCGGACTGGTGAGGGCCGGGGATAAAGCCTATAGGCTGGAGCAGGATATGTTGCAAAGCTGGCTGGCCCTTGATGAATCACAAATGACAAGCCTTTTGTACAGTGTGATTCTGGAACGTTATGCTTCTGATGAGCCTGCCCTGCAGCATTTCCGCTATCTTTTGCCGTCTCCTGCTTTTGTGCCGGGCAGCTGGTATATGCTTGGCGGTATCCTGAACTTCATGTACCAGTCCGGCTTTGCTGCCGGCAAGGAAGCCGGGATGCTGCAGCAAGGCTGTCTCAGCTGGCTGCAGTGCCTGGCCGGCTTTGGCTGGTGTGAGCTGGGGATGACGGGCAGCGGAGAAACCTGTTTCCGGTGGACCGGACACAAGCCGGTGCTGCCCGCTGTGAAGCTGCAGGCTTCCGGAGCGGACGCCGAATCCGCTCATCCCTTATCCGTTAGCGAAGCAGCTGAAGGGAGCTTTATCATCCAGCCGGATTTCGAGGTATTGGTTCTTCCGGATGTCTCCTACCGGCTGCGCTGGGGGCTCGCCGGCTGTGCGGAGCTGCTGAATATGGACGACGGGATATGGAGCTTCCGGCTGAGCCGGGAAGGGCTGGAGAGAGCGGCCGAACGGGGGCTGCCGCCTGAGGAGGCGGCCGGCTGGCTTGCCGCCCGTGCCCGCGGCGGGCTGCCTGATCAGGTCAGGCAGGCTCTGGCCCTGTGGTCGCGCAGCATCGGCCGGACTGCCTGGTCACAGGTCATTCTGCTTGTCTGCCGGGATGAAGCGGACGCTGCCGACATTGCGGCGCATCCCCGGCTTGGGGATAGCCTGACCCGGATCGGCCCGCTTCATTTCATTGTGCAGCAGGGCTGTGCGGAACTGGTGCGCAAGGAGCTGGCAGCAGCCGGCCTTGCGCCGCCGCGGCAAATCGGCGGAACCGGGGAGGGGGACGAGGCGCAGCCGATGTGCCTGCCTGATGACGCCGCCTGGGCCGGGCCGGCTTATGTGCTCCCCTCACCGGAAGGCACTTCCGGCCTGCTCGGCAGCAGGGCCGTACTGCGGACAGTGCCGGCAGCATCAGACGGGGCGGAAGCGCCCTTGCTTCCAGGGGAAGACAGCATTCCGCAGATGTGGGTAAGGGAATGGAGAGAGTACCATACGACTACGGCTCAAAAGGTGATGGAGCAGGCTTTCCGGTGGGGGATCAAGGTCCGTTTGTCAATAGACGGGGAAATCTGCGATTTCATCCCTGAGCAGCTCCGCGGGCATCCGTGGAGGGTGGCCGGCGGCCTGATGCCTGCCGGAACCGGGCAGTGCGAAGAAGCGGAGCTGGCGCCGGGTGACTGGAAGGAAATGAAGCTGCTGCTCCCGCAGGAGCTGAGAAATTCTTCTTCTGCTTAGGTGACTGGTTATGTTATGATAGGAAAGTCTACACATTGCTGTAGAACATCTGTACAGAAAAGAGTTGACGTTCATGAGCGTAGCGGAATTGAATACGGTCGATATGGCCGAAGTGCTGACATACGCCTATGAATTAGGCGATATGATTAATCAATCCGCTGAAGTGTCGGATTATTTATACTGGAAGGGGCGCGTAAGCGCCAATCCCGAAATCCAGGCCATGGTCAGACGGCTGCAGAGCAAGAAGGAGCTGTTCGAGGAGACGCAACGTTTCGGGCATTTTCACCCGAATTACCATATGGCCAAGGACGAAGTGACAGCAGTAGAGAAGGAGCTTGAGCTGTTCGAGGAGGTCGTCCGCTTCAAGCAGGCGGAGGCGACGCTGGACGATATTTTACACTCAATGTCGGAAGCGATCGCATTCTCGGTATCGGATAGCATCAAGGTGCCAAGCAATGATCCGTCGCCAAAGGGCGGATGCGGCAGCGGAGGCAAATGCTCCTGCGGATAAGCTGCCCCATGCAGGGGAGAGAATGAAAGGGCGGATGAGCTTATGTTTGCGGAACGGACAGGATATATCGTATGGGTCAGCGATGTCAAGGCGGCACGCAACCTTGAGAAATACGGAACATTGCATTATGTCTCCCGGAGGATGCATTATGCGGTAATGTATGTGAACGCAGAACGTGCGGAAGAAGTGATGAAGAACGTCCGCAGACTCTCATATGTACGTAAGATCGAAAGATCCTACCGCAATGAACTGAAGACGGAATATACCAGCAACGGACAGGACAAGTCACGTTATTACGGCTTGTAGGATAAGTTCATAGGCGGATTGTTATCAGGAAGCAGGCGCTCTAAGCGTCTGCTTTTTGTTTTGAATTGAAACAGGCCTGAAATAAAGTGGGCTATTGTCGATATTTGGCAAGATATTTAATCACCGCTTAATACTTTGCGTATATGCTTGTGCTAAGAGTGATAAAATTCACGAAGACAGGCAAACAGGTGATCAAAATGAGCAAAGAGCGGGCGCTGTCCCACAAGATAAAATCTATTCCCAGGTATCTTCAGCATTTAAATGTCAGGCTTAAGGGAGAGCTGCGGGAGCTCGGCCAGTTATCCGCCCTGCTGGATATCATGAACAATGAACGTCTGGATACGTATTTTCAGCCGATTCTGCAGCTGCGTACCGGTCGTACAGTCGGGCATGAGGTGCTAAACCGTCCTCCATCCTCCACCTATTTTCCGACCACTGAGCACTTCTATGAATTTGCCGGGCGGACGGACCAGATGTTCCGCTTTGAGCAGAACTGCCGGAGGATGTCACTGCTGAGATACATGGAACGGCTGCCTCTGGAGGACCGTGCCAGCGGCACGTTAGTCTTCATCAATGTCCATCCGGGGGTGCTGAATGATACCCGTCATAAGAGCGGGGAGACGCTGGCCCTGCTGCAGTCGCTTGGGCTGTCCCCGGAGCGTGTCGTGTTTGAACTGACTGAACGGCAGGCTGTACAGGATTATGTCGGCTTTGAAAAGGTGCTGTCCCATTACCGTGAGCAGGGCTTCCGCATAGCGGTTGATGATGCAGGCTCAGGCTACAACAGCCTCAAAACGCTGGTATACCTCAAGCCTGAATTCATTAAACTGGACAAGTCGCTGATCCGGGGCATCCACGGCTGCCGGGAACAGCAGGAGCTGCTGGAGCTGATCCGGGAGTATGCGGCCCGTTCGGCCACCAAAGTCATTGCGGAAGGCATCGAAACAGCGGAGGAGCTGGTATATCTGCAGAGGGCTGGCATCGAATTCGGACAAGGTTATGCGCTGGGCAGGCCGGGGCAGCTTCCGGTACAGGGCAGCTGTCCTGTAGAGCCTATCAAAGCTGCTGGAAGGGGAGTCTATGGCTATGTTTCTTCAAATCGGTGAAATTGCGGAGCAAATCCCGGAGATTTCCCCGCATCATAAATGTGAATTTGTGGATCAGATATTCAAAAGCAATCCCCGGCTGCAAGGTGTTTCCGTTACGGAAAACGGGAAAGCCGTAGCCCTGATTATGCGTATCCGCTTTTATCAGCAGATCGGAACGCTGTATGGCTATACGCTGTATATGGGCAGGGCAGTGGAGCTCGTCATGGACCGCAATCCGCTAGTGGTGGACTACAAGACACGGATTACGGAGGTCAGCCGGCTGGCGATGGACAGAAGCGAGGAGAATCTCTACGACTATGTGCTCGTTACCCATGAGGGGCGTTTGTTCGGTGCGGTGAGCGTGCGCGACCTGCTGCTGAACTTTGCCGAGATTCAGGCGGTGGCAGCCAGCTTTCTTAATCCGCTAACCGGCCTGCCGGGCAATCTGAGCATTAATGAATGGATGGTAAAGTCGCTGCTGCAGGAGCAATTCAGTGTATTATACATAGATCTTGATCATTTCAAGGCTTATAACGATACGTACGGATTCAAAGAAGGGGACCGGCTGATCCAGGCTGCTGCGGAGATATTGAAGCATTGCGCCCTGCAGCTTGAAGGGTTCCTGGGGCATATCGGTGGGGATGACTTTATTATTTTTATTAACGACTACCAGTTCGAGGACTGCTGCAGGGCCATTATCAGGGATTTTGAGCAGGTTATAAAAGAGTTCTATCATCCGGGCCATCTGGCTCAGCAGTATGTTCTGACTGAAGGCCGTTCAGGCGGCATGGAAAAGATCCCGCTGGTCTCGATCTCTGTTGCGGTTGTAACCAACCGTTTTCGCCAGTTTGCTTCGATTGAGGCGTTGTCCGAGGAGGCGGCACGGCTCAAAAAAAGATGCAAGAAGATCAAGGGCAGCAGCTATGTGGATGATTCTGACCTTGCAATGAGCAAAGTGAGCCACTGACTACAAGCCTGATATACGGGCCTGACCGGAGCGGCATGCTTGAACAAGCTGCGTCAATGCGGTAAGATTGACAACAATAAGAGCATGCCCTAGACCCTTCCGGTGGAGAGTGATGATGATGCATGGCAAAGGGATAGACTGGTGGGGGGCATATGAGCCTTTTCACATCATGCTGAATGACTACAGGGTCGCTGATATTGTGATAACAAGCCACGCGCAGAGCCGCTATGCGGACCGGGTCAGCCGGGAAGGAGATGCCGGTGCAGAGCCTGCTGCTTTTTTGTGGCAATGCCTGAAGCAGAACCGGATCAAGCCGTATCTGCAGAGCAAATACAACGCCTATCTGATCGATGAGGATACCGTTGTGATTGCAGAGTTCAAGGAGCTGGAGGGTGTCACCAGCCTGTCCGGCCGGCCGCTGCACGTGATGGTGATTGTTTCCTTTCTGGGGCGGATCTCGGCGACTCCGCAGCTGCGTGATCTGCAGGGCTACTTCTCGCGTCTGCGGAATTCCCGCCGGATGAAGCTGATGAAGAAGCGCCGCAAACGCAGATAGCGCGCAGCAGTACGCAAAAAGGCATGCGGCCGAGGACCGCATGCCTTTTTTTAAAAAGATCGATCTATACAGCATTGAAGGAGTCCTGAATACATGAATTTTCATCAGCTTCATATTTTTTATACGGTATCCGAGCAGGGGAGCTTCTCGGCAGCAGCCCAGCGGCTGCATATGACACAGCCTGCGGTTACGATGCAGGTGCAGTCGCTGGAGGATTATTTCGGCACCAAGCTGTTTGACCGCTCCAGCAAGAAGATCGTACTCTCGGAAGCGGGACAGGTGCTCCTGCCGTATGCACGGCGGAGCATCCAGCTGATCCGCGAAGCGGATCAGGCCATGTCGGCGTTCACGCATATGCTGGAGGGGCGGCTGCAGCTCGGGGCGAGCCTGACCATCGGCGAATATGTGCTGCCGCGCCTGCTTGGGCCGTTCGGCAAAGACTATCCGAATATCTCTATTAACATGAAGGTTATGAATACTTCACAGATTATCGAGGAGATCCATAAGCATCAGCTGGACTTCGGGCTGGTTGAAGCGCCGGTAGCCCATCCGGCCATGATGCTGGAGCCGGTGATGGGGGATGAGCTGAAGCTGATCGTACCGTGGGGGCATCCGCTGGCCGATCAGGAGGAGGTTACTCTGGCGGATGCGCTGCAATACCCGTTTGTCCTGCGGGAACAGGGGTCGGGTACCCGTATTGTGATGGAGGAGCAGCTGCTAGACAAAGGGCTTGATCCTGGAGCCATGAGAATCGTCATGGAGCTGGGCAGTACCGGTGCGGTAAAATCGGCAGTAGAAGCCGGCCTGGGCATCACGATTATCTCTACGTCCTCGGTTAAGCATGAAGTGGCGCTGGGGCTGCTCAAGGTTGTCGATATTACGGATGCCTCCTTCAAGCGGCAGTTCTATGCCATTCATCTGAAGTCAACGCTGCTGCCGATCCCGGCAGTCACCTTCCTGACTTATCTGCGTGAGCATAAGGACGACCGGTAGGAGAGCAGGGCCCGGCTTGTGGAACAAGACAGATAAAGCGGGGGATAGGATATGGGGGTACGGCTGCAGGGAAACAGGGTGATTTTGCGAGATCTGGTTGAAGAGGATCTCCGGACCATTTACTATCACTACTATGAGGCTGAGGATCAGGAGTTTCAGAAGTGGAACGGTCCGTATTACCCGCTGGAAGAAGAGAGCTTTGAGGAATTTGCAGAGAGCTGCCGTGGAGTGCTGGCGGTGACTCGGACCGACAAGCCGCGGTCTAGGCTGGTAATCGAAATAGACGGAACGCTCAAAGGCATGGTCAACTGGTACTGGGTATCGGAGGAAACGGACTGGCTTGAGATCGGGATTACTATTTTTGATTCACGTTATTGGTCAGGCGGCTACGGAACCGAGGCATTTAAAATGTGGATGGGTTATCTGTTTAATTCGATTGATACAGTCCGCCTTGGCATCGCCACCTGGTCGGGCAACGTAAGGATGATGGGACTGGCCGCCAAATGCGGTATGGCACTGGAGGGGCAGATCCGCAAAGCGCGGATTGTCCGCGGCAAATATTTCGATGCAATCAAGATGGGAATTCTCCGTGAGGAATGGGATAGCATGAACAGCGTACCTACTTTTGAACAACGGGGTGGCAGAGATGGACAATCAGCAGGATGATATTATCTTAAAAGAAACCGGCCGGACCGGTCTGCAGGGATATGCGGACCTGCATACGCATACGCAGGCTTCGGACGGCATGCAGCCGCCGGCGGAGAATGTGCGGATCGCCTTTGATAAAGGGCTGTCAGCCGTAGCCATTACCGACCATGATACGGTGAGCGGGGTTGCAGAGGCACTGGAGGCTGGCCGGAAATACGGCATTACTGTTGTGCCGGGAGTAGAGATCAGCACCCGTGCTGAAGGCAAGGAGATACATGTTCTGGGCTATTATATAGACACTGAACAGGAGCGGTTTCTCTCCAGGCTGGCAGCCCAGCGGGATACCCGGTCTGCCCGGAACGAAGCGATCCTGGCCAGGCTGCGTGAACTTGGTATTGATATTACACTGGAGCAGGTGGTTGCCAATCTCGGCCGTGCCTTGAAGCCGGACGAGAGCGTCGGACGGCCGCATATTGCCGATGAGCTGGTGCGGCTCGGGGCCGCTGCCGACATGCGTGATGCCTTTGACAAATATCTTGCTGAGGGTGCAGCAGCTTATGTATCTCCTCCGCGTATTACACCGGAGGAAGCCTGTGAATGGATTATTGAAGCAGGCGGGACGCCTGTGCTTGCCCATCCCGGCATCTACGGCGATGATGCGCTGGTGCAGGGCATTATTGCCCGCAGCGGACTGCGCGGCATCGAAGCGTACCACTCGGACCACAGTCCTGAAGATGCTGCACGTTATATGGTGATGGCAGAGCAATACGGGCTGTTTGTTACCGGCGGCTCGGACTTTCACGGCGCGCGCCAGGGTGTCATTTTCCATGGCGATCTGGGCAGTGTAAGCGTACCGGCGGAAGTTCTGAAGCAGCTTCGCGATGCTGCAGGTATCCGCAGATAACCTTACCGGGCGGACGCTTATGATGTGCCTCCTGATCTATGAAACTTTCAGCTGCTCTATTGACCGGAGCAGCGTCCAATAGAAAAGCCGTACCGCAGGAATGTCTACTCTTCCTGCGGTACGGCTTTTTTGATATATGCTGACTCAGCTTTTCAGCGCATTCGGCAGTCCTTTAATCCGTGCTTCATCCGGTGTCACAAACAGCGTCTTCTGACGGTCATAAATGACGAAGCCAGGCTTCGCACCGCTTGGCTTGCGGACATGGCGGATCAGGGTGCAGTCAACCGGAACGCTGCTCGACTGCTTGGCCTGGCTGTAATAAGCAGCCAGCTGGGCTGCTTCTTCCAGGGTGGCATCCCCGAATGTCTCGCTGCGGATCACGACATGCGAACCCGGAATGTCCTTGGTATGCAGCCAGGTGTCATTAGGCGAGGCTAGACGGTTTGTGACGTATTCGTTCTGCAGGTTATTTTTGCCGACATAAATATCTACTCCCTCAGAAGAGGTATAGACCTGGACGGTCGGCCGGGTAGCCTTCTTCTTCTTTTTACCCTTTTTGCTGCGGTCGCGCAGGTAGCCCTGGCTGACCAGCTCCTCGCGGATCTCCTCGATATCGTTGAGTGAGGCATGGGCAAGCTGCTGCAGCAGCGTCTCCATGTAGGTGATCTCTTCATGTGTCTTGGCCTGCTGTTCTTCAATCACAAGCAGGCTGTTTTTGTACTTGTTGTATTTCTTGAAATAACGCTGCGCATTGTCCGACGGCGTGAGCAGCGGATCAAGCGGAATCGTGATTTCTGCCTGATTTTCATCGTAATAGTTCACCAGCCGGGCTTCCTTGTCGCCCTTGGACACGGCATGCAGGGAGGCAAAGAGCAGCTCTCCCCAGATCCGGTACTGGTCCGCGTCATCCGCTTCTTCTAAATCCTTTTGCAGCTTGGCCAGCTTTTTCACATTCTTGCTCCGCTCGTTGGTGAGGAAGCGGATCAGGTCGGCGACCCTCTGCTTGACTGTGTCACGTTCTGCCTTATCCCCGTAATATTCCTCCAGGCAGCTGCTAATCGTACTGTAGTGCCGTACCTCTTCGCCCAGTAAAGTCAGGGCAATGGCGGAAAAGACCGGCTTGCCCTTGGCATTATTGCCGGAAACCGGTGCGAACCGGAACTCTCTTACGGGCGTCATTACGGACTCAAATGCCGACCACAGCTTTCCAGGGGCCTCAGGATTCTGCGGTACATAATCCTTACCTGCCCTGTACAGAATTTCTCCGGCGATCAGAGGGCTTAGCCCGCTGAAAGCATGTACGATCCAGCCCACAGGGTCAGCTGAAGGAGCAGGTCCGCCGCTTCCGTCCTGCACCGGTCCTTCCAGCGACCGCAGCAGATCGGCAATATCGCCTTCGATCATGTCCTCAGGCTCAGCCTTTTCTTCGCTTTCGGCCAGCAGTGCTGCTTCCTCAGCGTCTGCCATCAGCTTGATGAATGCCTCTTCGCCGACCTCAAGCGGATTCAGCTTATGCTGCTGCGGCGGCTCGGTGTAAGCGGCCCCGGGCATTACAACCCGGTAGCTGCTGATTGACGGGGTTACATGATGGATGCCGTCAATGATCGTGCCGCTGGCAAGATCGGTAAGAATGATGTTGCTGTGGCGGCCCATCAGCTCGATGATCAGCTGTTTGGCCGAGACATCGCCAAGCTCGTCACGGGTCCGGATGTTGATATGAATGATCCGCTCCATGCCGACCTGGGCAATGCTCTCAATGGTTCCGCCTTCACAAT
This sequence comes from Paenibacillus sp. fava2, assembly GCF_058313675.1. Lineage (NCBI taxonomy): Bacteria > Bacillati > Bacillota > Bacilli > Caryophanales > Paenibacillaceae > Paenibacillus > Paenibacillus sp. fava2. Next base: position 3,185,451 of record NZ_CM177755.1, read on the forward strand.
GCTTGCGCAGCAGCATGCAGAACATCGGCGCCTCCGCCGGATTGACGCTGCTGCGTTCGCTCAGGTGCAGGCGGGGATAGGTCGGGTTCGCAGACAGCAGCAGCTTGCCTCCGCCTCCCGCGCCGCGCAGGATGAAGATAAGATCGTGTGTGCTGGGCTGATATATTTTGCCGACGCGCGCACCGATAAAGGCCTGAAGCTCGTGCACGATCGCTCTGGTAACAATACCGTCTAATGCCATGATAAAAGCTCTCCTGTCGCAAAATGATTAAGTGCTACTCCCTATGATGCCATACTTTAACACATTCGCGCAAAAGGGAAAGCAGACGGGCAGTGATATTTTGGGACGACCATGAATACACTTGGTCATGAACAGGTGGAAAAGCTGTGCGCCGCCGGAAGTCAAGAAACGACCGGGAGGGAAAGAAACGATATGGAACAAAAAAGCTGGCACCGGCTCGGTGCAGAGGAGCTGCAGAAGCTGTTCGGCGTTCAGCCGGGAGCGGGCCTGAGCGCAGAGGCAGCTGAGGAAAGACGCAAGGAGGGCGGGTTCAACGAACTGTCGGAGGGGAAAAAAATCTCGCCGCTGACCCTGCTGCTTAACCAGTTCAAGGATTTTATGGTGCTGGTGCTGATGGGGGCAACGCTGGTATCCGGCCTGCTGGGCGAGTACCTCGATGCCATTACGATTGTCGCCATTATCCTGCTTAACGGGATTCTTGGCTTTGTGCAGGAATTCAGGGCCGAGCGTTCGCTGCGGGCGCTGAAGCAGCTGTCGGCTCCTAATGCCAAAGTGCTGCGCGGGGGCAGGCAGGAGCTTATCCCGGCCAGATTGCTGGTTCCCGGTGACATCGTCCTGCTGGAGAGCGGCGACCGTGTTCCGGCCGATGTCCGGTGGCTGGAATGCAGTGCGCTGTATGCGGAAGAATCGGCGCTGACCGGCGAATCGCTGCCTGTATCGAAGCATGCCGATGCCATTTCTGCTGCCGAGCTGCCGCTTGGTGACCAGAAAAATATCGGCTTTATGGGCACGATGATTACCCGCGGTACAGGTAAGGCTGTTGTTGTCCGCACCGGTATGGATACAGAGATGGGGAAAATTGCCGATCTGATCCAAAACACCGAATCGCAGGAAACTCCGCTGCAGCACCGTCTGGAGCAGCTGGGCAAAATTCTGATCTATGTTTCACTGGGTCTCACCATAGTTGTAGTGCTTGCCGGTATCCTGCACGGGCAGCCGGCAGCAGCAATGTTCCTTGCAGGCGTGAGCCTTGCCGTAGCTGCTATTCCCGAAGGGCTGCCGGCGATCGTCACGATTGCGCTGGCGCTGGGCGTGCAGCGGATGATTAAACGCAAGGCCATCGTCCGCAAGCTGCCTTCTGTGGAGACACTCGGCTGTGCTTCGGTGATCTGCTCTGACAAGACAGGCACGCTGACACAGAATAAAATGACAGTGACACGTGTTTGGAACGCCGGACGGATTCTGGAGGTAACCGGAGAGGGCTACGCCCCTGCCGGACAGGTTATGCAAAAGGGGAAGCCGGTTGATCTGAAAAATGACCAGAATCTGCGGCGTATGCTGCAGATCGGGGCGCTCTGCAGCAATGCCGAAATTGTAGAGACCTTCCCGGCAGAGCTGCGCGGCAAACGCAAAGGTAAGGAAAAGGGCGAAGCTGTGGATAATTCTCTTAGCAGCCAGCCGGTATGGGAGCTGAAGGGTGATCCGACGGAAGGCGCTCTGGTGGCTTTATCTGCCAAAATGGGCCTGACAGCACAGTCACTCGCAGTAACCTATACCAGGGATCAGGAATTCCCGTTTGATTCGGAACGCAAGCTGATGTCCGTTGTCGTCAGCCATCCGGGCGGGCGGATGATCTGCACCAAGGGGGCGCCGGACGTCCTGCTGAACAGCTGTACTTATATGCTGTGGGAAGGTGCGGTTGTGCCTTGCACGCCGACGCTGCGGCAGAAGGTGCTTGAAGCGAACGAGGAGATGGCCTCCGGCGCACTGCGGGTGCTTGGTATGGCCTACCGGGATCTTCGCTCCGGTGAGACAGCCGGCAGTGAGAAGGAAGCGGAAAGCCAGCTCGTCTTTGCCGGTCTGGCCGGCATGATCGACCCACCGCGGCGCGAAGTGCGCGATGCGATCAGTGTAACCCGCCGGGCAGGGATCAAGACAGTAATGATTACCGGTGATCACGGCACGACTGCCGAAGCGATTGCCCACCAACTCGGCATCCTGCAGCGCGGCGGAACCGTGCTGACCGGAACCCAGCTCAGCCGGATGGATGATGACGAGCTGGATAAAGTAGCTGATAATATCAACGTTTACGCCCGTGTATCCCCTGAACATAAGCTAAGGATCGTCAAATCGCTGCAGCGGCGTGGCCATGTGGTTGCCATGACCGGGGACGGCGTCAATGACGCTCCCGCGATCAAAGCGGCGGACATCGGCATTTCTATGGGCATTACCGGCACCGATGTTACGAAGGAAGCTTCGGCTCTGGTACTCGGCGATGATAATTTCTCAACAATTGTTGCTGCAATTGAGGAAGGGCGGAATATTTACGAGAATATCCGTAAATTTATCCGTTACCTGCTGGCCTCCAATGTCGGCGAGATCCTCACCATGTTCTTTGCCATGATGCTCGGTCTGCCGCTGCCTCTGGTGCCAATCCAGATCCTGTGGGTTAACCTTGTAACGGACGGCTTGCCGGCGATGGCTCTTGGAGTAGATCAGCCGGAGAAGGATCTTATGGAGCACAAGCCGCGCGGAGCCAAGGAAAATATTTTTGCCCGCCGCCTGGGCTGGAAGATTATCAGCCGCGGCCTGCTGATCGGGCTCTGCACACTCGGCGCCTTCTGGCTGACGCTGCGTACCGCTCCTGGCAGTGCGGAGCAGCTGATCCGCGCACAGTCTGTAGCCTTCGCAACCCTGGTCATGGCCCAGCTGATCCATGTGTTTGACTGCCGCAGCTCGCGCTCTGTATTCCACCGCAACCCGCTGCAGAATAAGGCGCTGGTGCTGGCTGTCCTGTCGTCCGTGGTGCTGATGCTGCTCGTCATGTACCTGCCGGTGCTGCAGCCGGTCTTCAAGACCGTGCCGCTGAACTTCCGGGAATGGTGCCTTGTATTCGTAAGCGCAGGCATCCCGACATTCCTGATGGGAGCAGGCAGCGTATGGGGCGGCAAAAAGAACCGTAGCAAGAGCGGCGGCCGTCCGGTGATGAAAAGTACAAAAATTTCAGCATAAAATCAATAGCATTGTCCCCGCTCCTTGAGGTATGCTTGGTTCACATGTGAATACTAACAAACCTTTTAGGAGTGGACCTTTCAATGGAATTTACAAAAATGCACGGTCTTGGCAATGACTTTATTATCGTATTCGGCGAGCAGGAGCTGCCGGCTAATGCTGCAGAGCTGGCAGTGAAGCTGTGCAACCGGTTCTTTGGAATCGGTGCCGACGGGCTTGTATACATTCTGCCGTCCGAACGCGGCGACTATATGATGCGCATTATGAACTCGGACGGGTCTGAAGCTGAGCAATGCGGCAACGCTATCCGCTGTGTCTCCAAGTATGTCTATGAGCACGGGCTGGTGGAGTCGGAGGAGATTGTGATCGAAACCATTGGCGCAGGCGAGCAGAAGGTATCGCTGAAAGTGAAGGATGGTGTGGTTGAAACCGTAACGGTGGATATGGGTGAGCCTGTATTGTCCGGCACACAGATTCCGGTAGCTATCGATGCCGAGCCGGTGCTGGATCAGCCGATTGAAACGGATGGTGCTGAATTCAAGTTTACCGCCGTTTCAATGGGCAATCCCCACTGTGTGATCTACGTGGATGATGCTGTCAGCTTTGACCTGGCAACCTGGGGACCGAAGCTTGAAGTTCATCCGCTTTTCCCGAGAAAAGTGAATGTAGAATTTGCAACGGTGCTTGACCGCGGACATGTGGACATGCGTGTCTGGGAACGCGGAGCTGGTCCTACCCTGGCCTGCGGTACTGGAGCCTGTGCAACACTGGTATCCTCTGTCCTGAATGGCCTGACAGACCGCAGTGCGGTGATCAGCCTTAAAGGCGGAGATTTGTTCATCGAATGGAATGAACAGGATAATCACGTGTATATGACCGGTCCGGCTCAGGTGGTCTATACAGGTTCTGTAGAAGTGTAATCAGGCAGGATCAGCACGCACATTATACTGCAGCAGTCAATAAAAGGATGTCCGGTAAGCCACGCGGCTTGCGGACATCCTTTTTGTGCTACATCAGGATCGGCCAGCCGAATAATGGCAGAAGGAACCGCGAATAATAGGAACCATTATCAGAAGGGGGGAGTCCGATGAGCAGCAGGCGGGCGAATATGGGCAGCCAGGCGGAGGCGGCCGGTCTGACGGGCACAAGCGGCAGAACTTCCGGATTAACAGAAGATCTGGACGAGACGATCCGTAATATCCGGACCGAGCTTGGAGAGAGCCCGGATCTTAAAGTGCGCAGACTCCAGATCGGCGGAGAGCACCGTGTCCTGGCGGCGGCAATCCATATCAGCGGGCTGGCGGACCCGGCTGCCGTCAATGAATTTGTAATCGGCTCACTCCTGGCGGAGCCGCAGAAGCTCCCGGAAGATACAGCAGATCCTGCCCGGATTCAGGCTGTGCTGCTTGACGGTATTCTGGAGCTGGGGGATGCCGAGATCACGGATAGCTGGAATGATCTGCTGCTGGCGGTGTTGTCGGGAGATACGGCTGTTCTTATCGAGGGCTGTATGAGTGCGGTTCTCTGTGATACCAAGGGCGGGGAGTCACGCTCCGTAGAGGAGTCATCCTCCCAAATGGTCGTACGCGGGCCAAAGGACGGGTTCGTGGAATCTGTGGCCACCAACATATCCCTGATCCGCCGGCGGATCAAATCACCGAAGCTGCGGCTGGAATATACGAGAGTCGGCACAGAAACACAGACCCATGTAGCTATGCTCTATATGAAGGAAATAGCAGGGAAGGATCTGGTGGAGGAGGTCCGGAGCCGGCTGAACAAAATCGCGATAGACGAAGTGCTGGAATCGGGATTCATTGAAGAGCTGATCCAGGATAAAACGTTCACCCCCTTCCCTACTATTTATAATTCAGAACGCCCCGATGTAGCTGCAGGAAATCTGCTCGAAGGCAGGGTGGTCATCATTATTGACGGAACCCCGTTTGTGCTGATTCTGCCTGCAGTGTTCACCCAGTTTTTCCAGTCCGCCGAAGACTATTCGCAACGCTTTGACATTGCGATCCTTATGCGGATTGTCCGGTATGTCAGTTTTATAGTATTGCTGCTCGGCCCCTCAGTGTATATTGCCTTAACAACCTATCATTATGAAATGATTCCTACAACCCTGCTTATTAATCTGCTCTCACAGCGGGAAACCGTGCCGTTCCCGGCCTTTGTTGAAGCGCTGCTGATGGAGGGGGCTTTTGAAATCCTGCGTGAAGCCGGTGTACGGATGCCGCGTGTCATCGGACAGACTGTTTCCGTTGTCGGGGCGCTGATTCTCGGTTCAGCGGTCGTGGAGGCCGGCATTATAACCCCCATTATGGTTATCGTTATTGCCCTGACCGGTATTGCGAGCTTTGCCATCCCGGCTTATAACATGGCGATCGCCGGACGGATCATCCGCTTCGGATTTCTGCTGCTTGGCGGGATGTTCGGCTTCTACGGCATTACTCTCGGACTGATCGTGCTGGTAGCGCATATGAACAGCTTGCGTTCATTCGGTATTCCTTATTTATCGCCGTTCGTGCCGTTGTCTGTAAAAGGGCAGAAGGACACCCTTCTCCGGCTGCCGCTTTGGCTCATGAAGCCCGGCAAATCACCGGCGCAGCTCAGGAAGGAAATGCCGGATTACAAACGGGTGACAACCGGGCATGAAGCTGCCCTGGCGCCGCTTATACGCAATAACGATGCTGCCGGCAGGCAGGAGGACATGGAGGTTGGGGGAGATGAAGAAGAAAAGTAGCTTCTCTTTGGTATTGCTCATTACGGCCCAGCTGGTTATTCCCCTTGTGCTGGCGGGATGCTGGGACAGCGTCGAGCTTAACCGGCGGGCAATCGTGTCCGGTGTCGCCATAGACCGGGGTGAGGGGGAGGCCGAAAAATATGTCCTGTCCTTCCAGGTCATTGTCGCCGACGAAATTTCCGGAGAAAATGCGCGAGGCATTTCACCGGTCGCCCTCTATACAGGCAAGGGGCATACAATGTTCGAGGCGCTGGCGAGCGCTTCCCGTCAGACTGCCCGTTTTCTGTCCCTCGGCCATGTCCGCGTACTGGTTATATCCGAGAAGGTGGCTCAGGAGGGCATCAAGGATATGATGGATGTGCTTGAGCGGGAAAGCGACACACGATTAACCAGCCTTATTTTCGTTGCCAAAGGACAGCAGGCCCGTGAGATCATGTCAACTATGACCGTATTCAGCAAGATTCCGGCTAATGATCTCGTAGAGAAGCTTGATACCACTTCTAAACAGTTTGGCTACAACTACCGGATGGAAGTTGACGATGTAATCAGGGGGATTCAGCTCAGAGGCGGGGGACCGGTCATTAATGGAGTCATAATTGACGGTGTCCGTGAAGGTGCGGATACGAATGACAATATGAAAACCATTGCCCCGCATGCAGTCATCAAAGTAACGGAGCTCGCGGCTTTCAAGGATGACAGGCTGATGGGCTGGCTGAAGGGGGATACTGCGCTGGGGACAGCGCTTTTGCACAATAAAATCAAAGGCTACCCGGCAGTTATCCGGTATCCGGACTCAGGCTATCTTGCTTTTAATGTATACCAGTCCCAGCTTGAAGTCAGGGTTAAGGCAGCGGATCCGGAGCACCCGGTTTTTATTGTGAAAATAAGCCAGCAGGCTTCAATCAAGGAAAGTCCAAACAGCCTGGATCTGACTTCCCCTAAAATCCTTCAGAATCTTTCTCCCAAGCTGGCAGAGGATACCGCTACAAAAATCAGGGCAGCCATTGAAACGGCCAAGAAGTATAAAAGTGACTATATCGGGTTCGGACAGGTAATGGAGCGCAAAAATCCGCAAGGCTGGAAAAAGGTAAGGGATCACTGGGAGGACATCTTTGCGGCCTGTGAATTCCGAATAGAGGCCGATGCAGTCATCAGGCATACCGATATGCGCAGCAACTCATTTCAGGTTAATCCTTAGAGTGGTGGAGGAACAGTATGGGAAAAGTAAAAATTGGATTACTCCAGTTTTTCAGCATTACACTGCTGTTTGAACTGGGGACTTCGCTGGTCGTCAATCTGGGCATGGCAGCCGGCAGAGATGCCTGGCTTTCGATTCTCGTCGGCTCGCTGGCCGGCCTGCTGATGTTTTGGGGGTATGCCTATCTGTACAGAAAACATCCGGAACTCACATTCACAGGCTACACACGCAAGCTTCTGGGCAAGACAGCCGGGACACCTGTTGCGCTGCTGTACATTATTTTGTACTTGAATCTTTCCGGCCGGGGCCTGCGTGACGGCAGTACGATGCTGGCTATGGCCACGATGCACAATACACCGCTGTTCATTCTGAGCATGCTGATGATTCTGTCGAGCTCCTATGTGCTGCATAAGGGCACGGAGGTGCTTACACGGACTTCGCTGGTGTTTAGCACTATTGTTTTATTGATCGGATTATTCAGTATGGTTCTGCTGATGCTGTCAGGCTCCATTAATCTTCAGCATCTGCTGCCCGTGCTGGAGGACGGCTTATGGCCGGTGATCAATTCCGTGGTGCATCAGAATTATATGTTTCCGTTCGGTGAAATGATCGTCTTTACAATGCTCATGCCCTATCTGTCCGATGTCCGCAAAGGGCCGTGGGTCATTGCTGCCGCCATGTTCGTTTCCGCGCTGCTGCTCAGCGCCACAATCGCGCTTAATATCTCGGTGCTGGGGGCGGATATCGTAAAGCGTTCCCAGCTGCCGCTGATGCCGACAATCAGCAAGATTTCGATTTCGGATTTTATCCAGCGGGTGGATATCTTTGTGGTAATGGTGCTGATCATCGGGGTCTTTTTCAAAATGTCGGTCTTTTTCGGCGCCGCCCTGATTGGGATCTCAGAGTTGTTCAATCTCCCGTACCGGCGAATGCTCTATCCCTGTACGCTGATCATCCTGTTTACTTCAATGCTGGATGCCCGCAGCTTCACTGAGCATCTGGATGAAGGCGGCAGGCTGCTGTACACGGTCTACCCGGTGTTCATGATTGTAATTCCAGTTATTCTGATCATTATAACGGCTGTCCGCAGCTACTTTTCGGAACCCCGTCCCGGCTGAGTGCCCCGGACCCAGTAGATAATATCGGGCACAATCAGCGCTAGCAGCATGACGGCAGCGGCCAGCTTTTCCGAAGCGGAATACAGCAGGTAATTGAGGATGTAACTTATGTTCCCCAAGCCATAGCCGAACAGCCAATCCAGCAGATACAAATACAGAAGGGATAGTGCTGATAAAATAAGGATCACTGCATACTTGCGGAGCAGCAATCTGCGCGTTTTTCTTTTCACCCCGGAACAGTCCTTTACTGGTTAATAAAAGTAGTATGGGCATTTTCTGTAATGCCATGCAGAACCTCCGCACGGCCTGTCCATATTTGGGGCTCCTGAATGCTTATCATCCATCCCGTTTTATGTTACATTAGTATGAAACTAATGACAGTATAGGGGAGGTTCTTGCGGTGAAGCCGGATTTGCGCTCTGCATGGAAGAATAACGTGTTGGTCGGAGACGGGGCGATGGGAACCTTTTTATATCAGAAGGGCTTCCCTGTCGGCATCTCCTATGAAGAATTAAATTTGAACTCTCCTGAGGTTATTGAAGATGTACACCGCAGCTATATAGAAGCCGGGGCTATGCTCCTGGAGAGCAACACGTACTCCGCCAATTACGACAAGCTGGCCAAATTCGGCCTCGAGGGCAAGGTGGAGGATATTAACCGCGCCGGTGTGCGGATTGCGCGGAAGGCAGCGGGGGAAGCCGGGTATGTAGTCGGCGCCGTAGGCTCCATCCGTGCCGGCAAACGGGCAAATTTATCCGCTTCCGAGCTGAAACGCTTCTATACCCAGCAGTTCGCTGCGCTGCTTGAAGAGCAGCCCGACGGAATTATGCTGGAGACCTTCTATGACGTAGAAGAGCTTCACCTGGCGCTGAAGGCGGTCCGCAAGCTAAGCAGCCTTCCGGTCATCTGCCAGCTGGCGGTGGATGAGACGGCGCGTACGCTTGACGGGTTAACGCTGCCGGAGGCTTTTCATATTCTGGAGCAGGACGGGGCAGACATTATCGGCTTCAATTGCCGGACCGGGCCTATCGGCATCAAACGTGCCCTCACAACGCTGCAGGGAAGCCTTGCGCTGCCGGTGTCGGTCTATCCGAATGCGGGGATTGCCGATTATGTGGACGGGCAGTACCGCTACGGTGCAACGCCGGATTATTTCGGGCAGATGGCCCCTGTCTTTGCGGATATGGGCAGCCGGATTATCGGCGGCTGCTGCGGTACAACACCGCAGCATATCGCTGAAATCTCGGCTGCGCTGCGCGGGTATGTCCCGCAGCCGCTGCCGGAGCCGGCCGTGAAGCAGAGTGCAGGCAGCATTACTGTGCATGAGCATCTGGAGGAGGATGGCGGCCGGAACGGCCGTGAGCCGAATCTGGTGGATCTGGTGAAGGAGCGCCATACGGTCATTGTGGAGCTCGACCCGCCGCGTGATCTCGATATTACGAAGTTCATGAAAGGCGCGGAGGCGCTGCGCAGAGCAGGGGCAGATGCCCTGACACTGGCTGACAACTCCCTTGCCGTAACACGGATGAGCAACATGGCGCTCGGCTCGCTGGTCCAGGCCCGGACAGGGCTTAGGCCGCTGGTGCACGTTGCCTGCCGGGACCGTAATCTGATCGGGACCCAGTCCCATCTGATGGGCTTTGATGCGCTGGGCATTGACCATGTACTTGCTGTTACAGGAGATCCGGCGCGGTTCGGGGACCTGCCGGGCTCAAGCTCCATATACGATTTGACCTCATTCGAAATTATCCGGATGATCAAGCAGCTCAATGACGGGATAGCCTTCTCGGGCAAGCCGCTCAAACAGAAGGCCAAGTTTGTGATCGGGGCTGCGTTTAACCCGAACGTGAAGCATCTGGACAAAGCGGTGCAGCGGCTGGAGAAAAAAATCGCCTCCGGCGCCGATTATATTATGACACAGCCGGTCTATGATCCGGAGCTGATTGCGAATATTGCGGCAGCGACCAGACATCTCGATATTCCGATCTTCCTTGGAATCATGCCGCTGGCAAGCGGCCGCAATGCCGAATACCTGCATAACGAGGTGCCCGGTATCCAGCTGTCGGATGAGGTGCGCAGACGGATGCAGGGACTGGAAGGCGAAGCCGGCCGGGCAGAGGGTGTCGCCATCGCCAAGGAGCTGCTGGATGCGGCCACTGAACACTTTAACGGGATATACCTGATGACCCCGTTTATGTTCTACGACATGAGCGTACAGCTGCTGGAGTATATTTGGGCCAAGCAGGGGCGTAAATTGTCCCCCTTGTTTCGCTAGTAAGAATCAATTACAATAGTGTAATGGATGTGATTCCGTTGTCATTTAGCATGACCGGATACGGTCAATCATCCCTGCAATTCGGCGGTTACAAGATTACGTTCGAAGTCAAATCGGTGAATAACCGTTACTGCGAAGTTGTGCTGCGGATGCCCCGGGATTGGACGGTTTATGAGGATATGCTGCGCAAGACAGTGCAGAACCATATCAGACGGGGACGGGTAGATGTTATCATTAACAGGGAGACCGCGGATGAGGCGGCTGCCTTGCAGGAGCTGAACCGTCAGGCGGTTAAGTCCTATCTGGAATCGGCAGATGCACTGAAGAAGGAGTTCGGACTTGCGGGAGAGCTGACTTTGCGTGATATACTCTCTATGCCCGGTGTTATGGAACTGAAGGAGGGGCCGGCGGCTGTCTCGGCCGGTACACCTGAAGAATGGTCCGAGATGCTTGAGCGGGGATTAACGCAGAGCCTGGAGTCACTGCTTCAGATGCGTGCCCGGGAAGGAAGCTATCTTACGGCCGACCTGTCGCGCAGGCTTGTCCATCTTGAAGAGCTGCATGCGGCGATGGCAACCCTTGCCCCGGCAGTTGTAAGTGAATACCGCGATAAGCTGCGGCAGCGGCTGAGCGAACTGAATGACGGAACGTTCCCATTTGAAGAGCATAAATTCGGAATGGAAATTGCTATTTTTGCCGACCGCTGTAACATTGATGAAGAGCTTACCCGGCTGTACAGTCATTTTGAACAATGCAGGGCCCTGCTTGATGGAAATGAGCCGGCAGGACGCAAGCTGGACTTTCTCATCCAGGAGATGAACAGGGAGACGAATACAATCGGGTCGAAATGCAATCATCTGAATCTGGTGAATCTCACGCTCGAGATGAAGGCGGAGCTGGAGAAGATTCGTGAGCAGGCGGCGAATATGGAGTAACAGGATTTTCGGCAAGCAATGATGTAACTTATGGGGGGAACAACCGGAACATGGCAATCAAATTAATTAACATCGGCTTTGGGAATATCGTGTCGGCCAACCGTATTATTTCCATTGTCAGCCCGGAATCTGCACCGATCAAGCGTATCATCCAGGAAGCCAGAGACCGGCATATGCTGATCGATGCAACCTATGGCCGCCGGACGCGGGCCGTCATCATCACGGACAGCGACCATGTCATCCTCTCGGCAGTTCAGCCGGAGACAGTGGCACACCGTCTGTCCAGTAAAGATGACGATAACGACGAATAACAACAATTGGAGTGTACTATGTCAAAAGGATTGCTGATTATTTTATCCGGACCATCCGGCGTTGGCAAAGGCACAGTGTGTACAGCACTAAGACCCAAAATGCCTGAGCTTGTCTATTCCGTTTCTGCCACCACCCGCAATCCGCGGGAAGGCGAAGAGAACGGAGTCAATTATTTTTTCAAGAGCAGAGATGAGTTTGCGGCAATGATTGAAGCAGACCAGCTGCTGGAATATGCAGAATATGTAGGGAACTATTACGGGACTCCGCGTGATTTTGTGGAACGGACGCTGGAGAGCGGCAAAGATATCATTCTGGAGATCGAGGTTCAGGGTGCGCTGAAGGTCAAGGAGAAGTTTCCTGAAGGAATCTTTGTGTTCCTGCTGCCTCCTTCGATGGATGAGCTCAAGGACCGCATCCGCGGACGCGGTACGGAGCATCCTGATGTAATCAGCCACCGCATGTCTGTTGCCGAGGATGAGATTGGCCTGATCCGGCACTATGACTACGCCGTAGTGAATGATGAGATCGACCTCGCCTGCAAACGTATTGAGAGCATTATTATCGCCGAGCACTGCAAAGTAAGATAATAAGCGCTGCCAGGATTGAACCATATTTACAGTAAATGATGAAGAGGTGTCTTACGTGCTATATCCGTCTATTGATGAAATGATGAACAAGGTTGACAGCAAGTATTCGCTGGTTGTCGCTGCAGCCCGCCGGGCAAGACTGCTCCGTGAAGGCGGCAAGACTGATGTCAAAGCTCCGAAATCCCACAAGTTTGTGGGCGTTGCGCTGGAAGAAATCTATGAAGACCGCATTCTTGTAACCCGCGGCGAAGAGTAGATCTCTCTTCCTGCTACACCTGCAGCAGAAACGGCTTCGCTATAACAGCTGTTTCTGCTCCGGTTACCAGGAAGGATGTAGTATAATGTCATATGTAGCCCGTACCCGGGCTGTTCCTGACAACCGGAAGGTTGTTATTTTTTTAGAAACGGGTGCCAACCTTGATCGAAGGCGGCGCAGCCGTTTCTTCTTGCCGGTATAGGCCGATTCAGGCTATCATCCGGCTATTGAATGTCAGATCCGGTTCATCGGAGCCTGATCCTGGCTTGAAACAGGGGGGGATTATGTTGAACAGCTTAACAGGCAAAACCATTATCCTTGGCGTTACAGGGGGCATTGCTGCCTATAAGGCGGCAGCCTTGACCAGCAAGCTGACCCAGAAGGGGGCCGAGGTTCATGTGATTATGACAGCTTCGGCCAAGCAGTTTATTACCGAGCTGACTTTTCAGTCGCTCTCCAAACAGCGGGTATACAGTGATACCTTTCAGGAGCGTGACCCCGCTTCTATCTCTCATATTGATCTGGCCGGTTCCGCCGACCTGGTGCTGATTGCACCGGCAACCGCCAATATTATTGCCAAGATGGCACACGGCCTGGCTGATGATATGCTGTCCACCACGCTGCTTGCCACTACAGCACCTGTCATGGTGGCGCCGGCAATGAATGTGCATATGTACCAGCATCCGGCTGTGATCAGCAATATGAATACACTGGCTTCACGCGGCGTGCAGTTTATCGAACCCGGGGAAGGGCTGCTGGCCTGCGGCTATGTAGGCAAAGGCAGACTGGAGGAGCCGGAGTCGATTGTCCGTGTGGTCGAGCAATATTTCAACATTCAGGCTGATAGACTTAAAGGCCCTTTGAGCGGCAAAAAAGTGATGGTTACCGCAGGCGGGACTGTTGAACGCATTGATCCGGTCCGTTATATTTCCAATGATTCCTCAGGCAAAATGGGCTTTGCGATCGCCCGTGCTGCGCGGGCCATGGGCGCAGAGGTAACCCTTATCGCCGCACGGACAGACGAAGCTCCGCCGCAGGATCCTGAAATTACCCTGGTCCGGGTGGAATCGGCACAGTCCATGCTGGATGAGGTTGTCAGCCGCTGGAACAGCTGCGATATCCTCATTAAGGCTGCTGCTGTAGCCGACTACCGTCCGAAGCACAGTGCGGATGCCAAAATTAAAAAGGGCGGGGATACCTTGACGCTTGAGCTGGTTAAAACAACCGACATCCTGGAGAGTTTGGGCAAGGTGAAGGATAACCAGTTCCTGATCGGCTTTGCAGCCGAGACAGGCAATGCCGAATATTATGCGAAGGATAAGCTGGTCCGCAAAAATCTGGATCTGATCGTTGCCAATGATGTGTCCAGGGAAGGCGCCGGATTCGGTACGGACACCAATATTGTGTCCATTTACGATGCAGGCGGGCTGGTGCTGGATCTTCCGCTCAGCTCGAAAGATGAGGTCGCCCGCCGTCTGCTGACGCTTGCAGCTGAACGGATATCCGGAGTAACACGATAATGGAGATAGCGAAGGTCATTGTCGATGTTCCTGTGCGCAGCACCGACCGGCCGTTCGATTACTCTATTCCTGATGCTCTGCGGCTGTGGATCGAAGTCGGCAGCCGTGTAGCGGTTCCCTTCGGACACCGTACTGTACAGGGATTCGTCGTTTCGCTGGAGTCCGGGGAGACCGGAACGGCTTCCGGACTTAAGCCGATCCAGGAGGTCCTTGACCTGCTCCCGCCGCTGTCTCCGGAGCTGGTTGAATTAGGGGACTGGATGAGCCAGCGCTATGCCTGCAGGCGGATTTCTGCCCTGCAGGCAATGCTGCCCACCGCGCTCAAAGGCAAGGCTGAGCGCCTGATCTCTCTGGGTGAAGAGGCTGAAGCTGCGGATAAGCCGGCGGATGAACTGTTTCCGCTGTTCCTGGAGGAGGATCTGGAGGAGCGGACAATTATTGATTTCGTCAGAAAATCCGGAGAAGTGACCATGAAACAGCTGACCCGCAGCTTTCCCGGAGCTGCAGAGACGGTCAAGTTTATGCTGCGCCGGGGCGTGCTTACCGAGAGCCAGTCCATCAAGGATAAAATGGGCAAGAAAAAATTGAAGGCTGTTGACCTGGCGATCGGGCTGGCGGCAGCCCGCGAATCGCTCAGCACCTTCCCGGCCCGTTCGGCCCGGCAGAAGGATGTCCTGTCCTTTCTGATTGAAATGGAGCAGATGCTGCCCATGCCGATGAAGGATCTGCTGGCCGTTCTGCAGGTTACGGCGGGAACGGTCAAGGCACTGGAGGAAAAGGGCTATATTGAAATCAGTGAAATTGAAGTCTACCGCGATCCTTACCGGGGCCGCGACTTTAAGCCGAGCTCACCTTTGCCGCTTACACCTGAGCAGCAGAAGGTTTTCACGCGGATAGCCCGGACGGTTGATGAACAGCAGCATGAGGTCTTTCTGCTGCACGGGGTAACCGGCAGCGGAAAAACGGAGATTTATCTTCAGTGTATACAGCGTGCCATGGATCAGGGCAGACAGGCTGTGGTGCTTGTGCCGGAAATTGCGCTTACCCCGCAGATGGTGGAACGTTTCAAAGGACGGTTCGGCAGCGGCGTAGCTGTAATGCACAGCCGCCTGTCTGTCGGTGAACGCTATGACGAATGGCGCAAGATCAGGGAAGGCAAAGCGATGGTAGCTGTCGGGGCCCGTTCGGCGGTATTCGCCCCTTTTGCCAACCTGGGGCTGATTATTATGGATGAAGAGCATGAATCCTCTTATAAGCAGGAGGAGAATCCGAAATACCATGCCCGCGATGTGGCTGTCCGCAGGGCAGAGCAGGGCGGGGCAGCGGTTATTCTCGGCTCGGCCACTCCTTCACTGGAGAGCTATCATGCAGCCAGATCACAGAGTGACATTCACTTCTCGCCAGTGCTGCTCGAAATGCCTACCCGTGCTCTTGGCAATGCATTGCCTAAGGTACATGTGGTGGATATGCGGGAGGAGCTGAAGGAAGGGAACCGCTCGATGTTCAGCCGCAGACTTCACGCTGCACTGGAGAGCAGGCTGGAGAAAGGGGAGCAGACAGTACTGCTCCTGAACCGCAGAGGTTTTTCCACCTTTGTCATGTGCCGAAGCTGCGGTTATGTGGCCACCTGCCCCGAATGCGATATTTCGCTGACTTATCACAGCCGCAGCGACAATCTGCGCTGTCATTACTGCGGTCACGCAGAGCCCTCGCCAAAGGTATGCCCGGAATGCGGCAGCGAGCATATCCGCTTCTTTGGGACAGGAACCCAGCGTGTGGAGGAAGAGCTGGGCAAGCTCTTCCCCGGAATCCGGGTTATCCGGATGGATGTGGATACGACAACAGAGAAGGGCTCTCATGAGAAGCTGCTGAACCAGTTCCGCGACAAAAAGGCCGACGTCCTGCTAGGCACGCAGATGGTAGCCAAGGGGCTGGATTTCCCGGATGTAACCCTTGTCGGAGTCATAACCGCAGATTCAGCACTGAATCTGCCGGACTTCCGGGCAGGGGAGAAGACCTTCCAGCTGCTTACCCAAGTGGCTGGCCGGGCGGGCAGACATCAGCTTCCCGGGGAAGTTGTGGTGCAGTCCTACACGCCCGAGCATTACTCGATCGTGCATGCCAGCGGACACGACTATTACTCCTTCGTCCGCGATGAGCTGAAGCACCGCAGAGCCCTGCATTACCCGCCGTACTGCCGGCTGATTCTCGTCACCCTCTCGCACGAGCAGCTTCCGCTCCTGCTAAAAATGGCGGAGAATTACGCGCTGAATCTGCAGGGACGGGCAAGACAGCTCCGCTGGTTCGCCAGCCTGGACAAGCTGTCCGCAGATGCGCTTGACCTGCTAGGACCTGTAGCTTCACCGCTGCCGAAGTTAAAAGGAAGATACCGGTTCCAGTGTATTATCAAATGGCGGGGGGCTATTGATGCCATCGGGCTGGCCCGCAAGATTGCCGAGGAGCTGGAAGATTCGGTCCGAGACAACAATCTGCAGATCAGTATCGACGTAGATCCGCAGATGTTGATGTAGTTATATGGCATGATACAATATAGAGAATATAGAACGTTAGAACAAGGATGGTGTACGTGTAATGGCAATCAGATTAATTGTAAAAGAACCGGATGAAGTATTGCACAAAACAGCGAAAGCTGTAACCAAAGTAACCCCGAATGTCCAGAAGCTTCTTGATGATATGGCGGATACGATGTACGATGCGGAAGGGGTTGGCCTCGCTGCGCCGCAAGTAGGAATTCTGAAGCGTCTGATCGTTGTAGATGCCGATGAGGAGCACGGCCTGATCAAGCTGATCAATCCGGAGATCATAAGTACAGAAGGCGAACAGTTCGGACCGGAAGGCTGCCTAAGCATTCCGGGACTAAACGGCGATGTCCGCCGGGCAGAGACGGTAACTGTACGCGGTCTTGACCGTGAAGGCAATGAGGTTACCATTACGGGCAGCGGTCTTCTGGCCCGCGCATTCCAGCATGAAATTGACCATCTCAACGGTGTCTTGTTTACCGATATTGCCGAGAAGGTCTACGAGTACACTGCTGAGCACAGCGAGTCCGGGGAGTGATCGGAATGAAGATTGTATTCATGGGCACACCGGCTTTTGCCGTGCCTTCCCTGAAAATGCTTGTGGAGGAAGGCTATGATGTAGTGGCTGTAATTACACAGCCCGACCGGCCGCAGGGCCGCAAGAAGACGCTTATGCCTACTCCGGTCAAGGAGGCTGCCCTATCACTCGGGCTTCCGGTGCTGCAGCCGGAACGGCTGCGCCGGCCGGAAGCGGTGGCAGAGCTTGCAGCCTATGCTCCTGATCTGATTGTTACAGCCGCTTACGGCCAGATTCTGCCTAAAAGTGTGCTTGATCTGCCACGCAACGGCTGCGTTAATGTCCATGGCTCATTGCTGCCGAAATACCGCGGGGGTGCGCCGATCCAGCGCTGCATCATCAACGGGGAGACAGTAACCGGTGTAACTTTGATGTATATGGCTGAGGGGCTGGATACCGGTGATATGATTTCCCGTGTCGAAGTACCGATTGGAGATGAGGATACCGCAGGCGATCTATTTGAACATTTGAGCCTGGCCGGACGCGATTTGCTTAAGGCGGAGATGCCGAAGCTGGCAGCGGGCCGTGTTGAAGCAGTGCAGCAGAATGACAATGAAGCCACCTATGCGCCTAACCTGAGCCGTGAGGACGAGCGGATTGACTGGAATGTCGGTTCACGTGAAATCTACAACCGGATCCGCGGGCTTGTCCCGTTCTCCGGGGCGTTCACCCTCTGGAACGGTGAAACCTTCAAGGTATGGGCGGCTTCTAAGCCTGCTGACCAGCAGTCTGCAGCTACCAAACCACCAGGCACAGTACTTGCAGTCAATGAGCGCGGTGTAGAGGTGAGCACCGGTGACGGTTCACTGCTGCTGACCTCTGTGCAGCCGGCAGGCAAAAAAACGATGAGCGCCGGTGACTTCAGCCGCGGTGCGGCTATGAGTCCCGGGACGGTGCTGGGTTGAGCGCGGGCATGAATGGAAGCGGCGCGGGAGGCAGCGGACAGCGGACTGGACGAAATGGCGATTCCGCCAAGCCGCAGGGCCGCCGTGTGCAAGGCGGAAGCGGACCAGCCGGGAAGGGTGCGGACAGGGGAACCCGTCCGGCAGCTTCATCCCGCGCTGTGGCGCTTGATGTGCTGGTCCGGGTAGAGCAGGAGGGTGCCTACAGTAACCTGCTGCTGAACAGCAGCCTGCAGAAATCCGGGCTTAGCCGTGAGGATTCCGGGCTGGCTACAGAGCTCGTATATGGCACTTTGTCACGCTTGATTACACTGGATTACGTGCTTGAGGATTTTGTAAGCAAGGGGATCGCCAAGCTGACGCCTTGGGTACGCAATCTGCTGCGGCTGAGCCTGTATCAGATCATGTATCTGGACCGTATTCCGCCGCATGCTGCCGTCAATGAGGCGGTTAATATAGCCAAGAAACGCGGTCATCAGGGCATCTCCGGGATGGTTAACGGAGTATTGCGCAGCGTGCTGCGCGCCGGTGAGCTGCCGGTACTGAAGAAGGGCCTCAGTGAAGCTGAGCGGATCTCCATCCTCTACTCCCATCCTTTATGGATGGTAGAACGCTGGGCGGCTGAGTATGGAGCCGGAACTGCAGAAGCGATGTGCGCCGCCAATAATGAACCGCCGGCTGTCAGCGTCCGGGTGAATACGACAATGATCAGCCGGGACAAGCTGCTTGAAGAGATGCAGGAGTCGGGAATAAATGCGGCTGCTTCGAGGTTAAGCCCTTACGGCATTGTCGTTAAGGGAGCCGGCAATCTGGCGTTAACCTCCTGGTATTCGGACGGTTATCTGTCCGTCCAGGATGAAAGCTCCATGCTGGTTGCGGAAGCTGTCGCTCCGGAGCCCGGCATGAGAGTTCTTGACTGCTGCGCCGCCCCTGGCGGCAAAAGTGCCCATATGGGCGAACTGATGAAGGACGACGGCTATATCTATGCCAACGATCTTCATACCCACAAGGCCAAGCTGATCTCCGATCAGGCAGCGCGCCTTGGGCTGGACTGCATTACGACAGGCAGCGCAGATGCGCTTGAGCTTGCCGGTGAGCTGCCGGCGGAGTCGTTCGACCGGATACTGCTGGATGCGCCGTGCTCCGGGCTGGGGGTAATCCGGCGCAAGCCGGATCTCAAATGGCGCAAGCAGCCGGAGGATGTGGACAGCATTTCCGGACTGCAGGCAGAACTGCTGCAGTCCGTCTCCAGACTGCTGAAGCCCGGAGGGGTGCTGGTTTACAGCACCTGCACAACGGAGCAGGCGGAGAACAGTGCAATCGTGGCCGCTTTTCTGAAGCAGAACCCGGACTTCGTACCGGTAAGCTTCAGCTCGCCCGTATGGGAGCGGACCAAGGATACGGCGCTTGCTGCCGGCGACGGCATCCAGCTGCTGCCGCAGCATTTCGGCAGCGACGGATTCTATATCGCCCGTCTGCAGCGACTCTTGTAAGTTAGCAGAATGGCTGAATTTTAACAGAGGTCCCGCCCGCAGATTCTGGTGCGCGGCGGGCTTTTCTTTTACCGTCTCTGAATTTTGTGTTAAAATAGGAAGAATGAGAAATAATACGCATATCCTTGTGAATATAATTTGATGAAAGAACAGGTGCTAATAATAATGAAACCTTTAATATATGATTTTACTTTGGAAGAATTGCAGCAATGGGCAAAGGACAACGGAGAACCGGCTTTCCGCGGGGGACAGATCTTTGACTGGCTCTACGTCAAGCGGGTTAATGATTTTGAATCGATGAGCAACCTGTCCAAGGCGCTGCGTGCAAAGCTGGATGAACAGTTCAGAATCAACGCCCTGACTGAAATTACGAAGCTGGAGTCCAAGGACGGAACAGTGAAATTCCTGTTTGGCCTGCATGATGATCATGCAATCGAAACAGTTATTATGAAACACAATTACGGTAACAGTGTATGTGTTACGACTCAGGTAGGCTGCCGGATCGGATGCACATTCTGCGCCTCCACGCTGGGCGGGCTGAAGCGGGACCTGACTGCCGGTGAAATTGTTGCACAGGTGGTTCGCTCCCAGCAAATCCTGGATGCCCGGGGTGAGCGTGTCAGCAGTATTGTAATCATGGGTACAGGCGAGCCGTTCGAGAACTACGATGCTACCATGAGATTCCTGCGGCTGATGATCCATGAAAAAGGGCTGAATATCGGACAACGGCACATTACCGTCTCTACAAGCGGTATTGTACCGAACATCTACAAATTCGCCGACGAAGACACCCAGATCAATCTTGCGATTTCTATCCATGCGCCTAATGATGCGCTGCGCTCCAAGCTGATGCCGGTTAACCGGCGTTACCCGTTTGACGATGTAATTGAATCACTGCGTTACTATCAGGCCAAGACAGGCCGCCGTATCAGCTTCGAATACGCTCTGATCGGCGGGGTTAATGACCAGCCTGAGCATGCCAAGGAGCTGGCAGGTGTTCTCAAGACGATGCTGTGCCACGTCAACCTGATTCCGGTCAACCATGTGCCGGAGCGCAAGTACGTGCGGACTTCCCGCAATGATATTTTTGAATTTCAGCGTATCCTGGCCGACCATGGCGTGAACGTGACAATCCGCCGTGAGCAGGGCCATGATATTGCGGCCGCATGCGGACAGCTGCGCGCCAAACATATGGAGTTGGGGTGAGGATATTTGATCAGAACAGTTCATGCCAGCGATGTCGGACGGGTACGCACCGTCAATGAGGATTCGGTCTGGATAGGCGCCACGCGCCACGGTTATACCCTTGGTATTATTGCCGACGGGATGGGGGGACATCTGGCCGGAGATACAGCCAGCCAGCTAGCTCTGGAGACCATGCGGAACACGCTGGATGATCTGCCGCCTGAAAAGGCGGGCGGAGAGCTCAGTGAAGCATTGTCTTCCGCAATCATTGAAGCCAACCGTACGGTCTTTATTGAGTCATCCCGTGATGAGAAGTACCATAACATGGGGACTACTGTCGTTGCGGCTTTGCTTAACGGGGCTGAAGGTTATATCGGCCATATCGGGGACAGCAGAGCTTATCTAATCAAAGACAGTGCCGCAATTCAGTTAACCGAGGATCATACGCTGGTCAATGAGCTGTTCAAGAACGGCCAGATCAGCCTGGAGGAACTCGGCAGCCATCCGCGCCGCAATGTGCTGCTCAGGGCATTGGGAACGGATGCCGAGGTAAAGGCGGATTTGGCTCCTGTAAGCCTTGCTCCAGGTGAGCTGCTGCTGCTGTGCAGTGACGGCCTGAGCAATTTTGTCAGCCAGGAACATCTGGGCAAGGTCGCGGGTATCCACGAGATCCCTTTAGAGGAAAGAGCGGACCGCTTACTTCAACTGGCATTGCTTGCCGGTGGCGGCGATAATATCAGCGTCGCTATGTTAGAACATCAAGGAGAGGCCGCTGTGCCCGAGATAAAGGAGTGGAACAGATGATCGGTCACGAATTGGGCGGCCGTTACCAAGTCATCGAGCGGATCGGGGGAGGCGGCATGGCGCTTGTCTACAGAGCCCATGACATCCTGCTTAACCGGAACGTCGCCATAAAAGTACTGAGAAACCAGTTTGTGCATGATGAGGAGTTTATCCGCCGCTTCCGGCGTGAGGCGCAGTCTGCTGCCTCCTTGTCGCATCCCAACGTGGTCAGCATCTACGATGTAGGTCAGGAAGAGGATGTGCATTATATTGTTATGGAATATGTGGAAGGCAAGAACCTGAACGAGATTATCAAAGAACGGGCACCGCTTCAGGTAGATGAAGCCATAAGGATCGCTTCACAGATCTGCGATGCGCTGGATCATGCCCATCAGAACCAGATCATCCACCGGGATATCAAGCCTCATAATATTCTGATCGGCCGTAACGGGAGGGTCAAAGTAACAGATTTCGGAATTGCCCGTGCGGTTACTTCAACCACCATAACGCAGACAGGCTCGGTAGTCGGCTCAGTTCACTATTTTTCACCGGAGCATGCCAAAGGGGTAACGACCGGGGAGAAATCCGATCTGTATTCACTCGGTATTGTACTCTACCAGATGTTAACCGGTGTGCTGCCTTTTTTGGGTGAAAGTCCGATCAGTGTAGCGCTCAAGCATCTGCAGGAGGAATTTGAGGAGCCGCGCGTGCTGAATCCGCTTATTCCGCAGAGCGTTGAGAATGTAATCCTTCGTTCCATGCGCAAAAATCCGGACGAGCGCTATCAGTCAGCTAAGCAGATGCTCCATGATCTGGAGACCTGCCTGCTTCCGGAACGGCGCAGTGAGGCCAAGGCATCATTTCATGATGACGATGATGAAGAACGGACCCGTATTATTCCGGCAATTAAGCCGATCCAGCATACACTGGGCAGCCGCAGCGGAGGCGGAGAGGAACGGATGCGCCGGATTGAGGATGATGAGGACATTCCGGCCCAGCCAAAAGGGAAGCGGAAATGGGGTATGCCGGCATTATGGATCGGCTTAACGCTGCTCCTGCTGATTGCAATGGGCAGTGTGGCCTGGTATGTGCGGTCACAGCTGGTTGTTGCAGAAGTAACCGTGCCTAACGTAACTAACCATACGCTTGAAGAGGCGACCGCAATGCTTGATGAAATCGGGCTTATAGTGGAAGATCCGGTTGTGCAGCTCTACAATCCTAACTTTGGCGAGAATGTCGTCTGGGAGCAGAATAAGAAGGAAGGCACTGTGGTCAAGGAAGGCACTCACATTATTCTTACGGTTAGTACGGCCAAGCCAACTTCGAATGTGCCGAAGCTTACCGGCGGAACTTATGAGGATGCAGTAAAAGCATTGGTAGCGGATGGTGTGGACCAAAGCCGGATCAGCCAGGACCCTCGGTTCAGTGAAGACTTCCCTGAAGGCCAGGTTATAGGCTCTGAGCCGGCGGAAGGTAGTGAGTATGATCCGGATACAGCCTCTTTTGTCATATTTGTCAGCAAAGGCCAGGAGAGCAAGCCGATGCCTGACTTGACGAACAAGACACAGAAGGAAGCCAAGGCCATTCTGGAAGAGATGGGACTGGTTCTGGATGAAGTCAGCGAGGATACCAGTTATTCTATCGAAAAAGGAAAAATCACCAAGCAGTGGCCTTATGAGCAGGGGGATCTGGTATCCCCGGGCGATAAGATCTCTGTATCTTTAAGTACCGGATACCCGCCGGAAGCGCTGAATTATACATTCAACGTGCCAGTGGCGCCATCCAGTGAAGGTAAAAAGACCAAAATCCGGATTGTCTATTCCGATGCCCGCAATAACGGTGAGCCGCAGGAATGGGGAACACGGACAATTGCTAAGACCCAGGTACTGTCCGTGAATCTGGTCCTTGCACCTAATAAGGACGGGGCGGTTTCCATTTATCAGGACGGTGAATATATCGAGGCCTTTGAAGTCCGATATTCAGATGCGAAGAATGGTACGGTCCAGCAGCCTGAGCCGCCTGCAACACAGACACCTGAGCCGACCGTTGCGCCGACCCAGGCACCGCCAGATCCGACAATCGAGCCGGAGATTCTGCCGCCGGATTCCGGAGAAGGAGAGAATACGGGTGAGGTTGACCAGACCGGATTTCTGACAGATGAAGCGGTCCAGGCCAAGCAAGCCTCGAATGGTAAAGGCAACGGGAACGGTAATAATAAAGACAAGAGTAAAAACCATTAACAGAGATAAGCTGCAGTCATTCCTGTACAACAGGGCCGGCTGGAGCAGCAGGGTGACCCGGGTTGAAACTAAGCTTGGGTCATTTGTGCAAAATCAGGAGAGGAAGGCTCATTATGTATGCCTGAAGGTATAATCATTAAAGCGCTGAGCGGCTATTATTACGTGAAGCCGCTGCATGACGGAAACATTGTGACAGAAGAAGAGGCTGTTCAGTGCAGGGGCCGGGGAATCCTGAAGAAAAAAGGGACTTCACCGCTCGTAGGCGACCGCATTATGTATATTCTGACCGAGAACGGCGAGGGGATGGTTGACGAAATCCTGCCCCGGGAATCCGAGCTGATCCGGCCGCCGGTTGCCAATGTCAAACTGGCGGTGCTGCTATTCTCGGTTCGTGAGCCGGATATGAACCTGAACCTGCTGGATAAATTTCTGGTACATATCGAGCACTCCGGCCTTGAGCCGCTGATTGTTCTGACCAAACAGGATCTGGCAGAGGATGACGGGCAGGCAACGGCCCTGGTGAAGGAGCTGTATGAAAAAATCGGCTATGAGGTACTGGTCACAAGTTCTCTTAACGGCTCAGGCAGCGAGGAGCTGAGAACGAGACTGGCCGGGGTCATCAGTGTGTTCTCCGGACAGTCGGGTGTCGGCAAATCAACGCTGCTGAACCGGCTTGTGCCCAGCCTTGAGCTGGAGACAGGCGAAATCAGCATGCGTCTGGGCCGCGGGCGCCATACGACCCGTCATGTCGAACTGATCGATATCGGCAGCGGGGGGTTCGTGGCGGATACTCCCGGCTTCAGCCAGCTGGATTTTCTGGAACTGGGAGTGGAGGAGCTGTCTGTCTGCTTCAGGGAGTTCGCCTCCTATGCGGAGAGCTGCAAGTTTCGCGGCTGCAGCCATCTGCATGAGCCAGGCTGCAAGGTCATAGAGGCCTGGCAGGCCGGAGAAATTGCGGACAGCCGCTACGAGCATTACAAGCTGTTTTATAATGAGATGAAGGACAAGAAACGGAGGTACTAACTTATGATCTTACTAGCCCCATCCATTTTATCCGCTGATTTTGCTGCCCTCGGTGCTGAGGTTGCTGTTGCAGAGACTAGCGGCGGAGACTGGATACATGTTGATGTAATGGACGGCCATTTTGTGCCGAATATTACACTCGGCCCTCCGATTGTCAAAGCAGTAAAGGCACATACGTCTTTGCCGCTCGATGTTCATTTGATGATTGAACACCCTGAACGTTATATCGCGGACTTTGCTGCTGCCGGCGCCTCCGTTATAACTGTACATGCAGAAGCCTGTGTTCATCTTCACCGGGTGATCCATCAGATCAAAGAGCTGGGCCTGATGGCAGGTGTAGCCATTAACCCGGCAACGCCGGCTTCGGCAGTCCGTGAAGTTCTTGAGGATGTGGATATGGTACTGGTAATGACAGTAAATCCAGGTTTTGGAGGACAAGCTTTTATTCCGAATACCCTGCGCAAAATCCGGCAGATCCGTGAATGGGCTGCTGAAATCAACCACCATAATTTGCGGATCGAGGTGGACGGCGGTATAGCAGAGGATACAGCAGGACTGGTGGCTGAGGCAGGCGCAGATGTGCTGGTTGCCGGCAATGCCGTATTTGGACGTCCTGACCGTGCAGCCGCCATACAGGCCATCCGGGAGGCTGCAGAGGCTGCAGTCCGATAGTTCAACTGAGGTAAGCGTTAAGGGGATTAACCGATAAAGGTTATAGGCCAAGTTATGGCCGCATAAATATGGTTACATGAGCAGAAATCTCATGTAGCCTTTTTTTGTACTTCAAGGGAGGTCTGCACCTCGTCAGGGTTATATGAGTAATATGAAATCCGGGTAGTCTCCTACCGTACGGCAACAATTGATGGGAGGGTTAATAATGAAATTTTACACGTTTAAGCTGCCAAGATTTTTGGGAGGTTTTGTTAAAGCAATCTTGAACACGTTTCAGAAGAGCTGAGTTTATAACAGAACAGAAAACATGAAAAAAAGCACCTTACGAATGTAAAGGGTGCTTTTTGCTTCATTCATATGAAAGATCGCTTGATCCTGGAAAAATTCCAAGACTAAACGCGCTCAACTTTACCGGCTTTCAAAGCACGGGTGCTGACGTACACGCGTTTCGGTTTGCCGTTCACAAGAATGCGGACCTTCTGAACGTTAACTCCCCAAGAACGACGGTTGCGGTTGTTAGCGTGAGACACGTGGTTACCGCTGCTCGGCTTCTTGCCAGTTACTGCACATTTGCGGGACATAGATTACACCTCCTTGTTACTTACACCTGCATAAAACAATACTTAAATATAATATCACAGCAAAATTTGCTTCGTCAACCAATTCAAAAACATTTATTTCTTTTAGCTCTTATAGTACAATATAAATTAGTGCATTATGTCCAGTTAATCATCGAATTGATTAGGCATGAAGTTAGGAAGGGGAATTCTCATTGAGTAAGCGTTCTATAAACGGAGCAGATTTTACCGCAATGGTACTTGCCGGCGCGGAGAAGCTGCAGCAGCATGCAGAGCACGTCAATTCCTTGAATGTATTTCCGGTACCGGATGGAGATACAGGAACAAATATGAATCTGACGATGACCGCAGGTGCGAACGAATTGAAAAAGAATAATACCGCCTCGGTCGGTCAATGTGCAGGAGTACTCTCCAAAGGCCTGTTGATGGGCGCACGGGGGAACTCCGGCGTTATTTTGTCACAGCTGTTCAGAGGTCTTGGACGCTACGCCGCCCAATATGATGAGCTGAACACGCAGCAGTTCGCAGCAGCGCTGCAGACCGGTGTGGATACAGCCTACAAAGCAGTGGTCAAGCCTGTAGAAGGCACCATTCTTACCGTTGCCAAAGAAGCAGCCAGACATGCCGTCTATTTTGCGCGCCGTACTACCGATATTACGGAGCTGATGACGGAAGTGCTGGCCAAAGCCAAAGAAGCGCTGGCTAATACCCCGGAGCTGCTGCCTGTTCTGAAGCAGGTCGGAGTAGTGGATTCCGGCGGACAGGGTCTGGTCTACATTTATGAAGGATTCCATCAGTATCTGACCAGCGGAAGCACGGCTGTGCAGCACACCGTTCAGGGACAAGCTCCCGCACCTGCCGCAGCGGCACCTGTGCTGACCAAGCCGGTAAATGTACCTTCATCTGTGCAGTCCTCTGCCCAATCCCAGCTTCATACGGAAGATATTGAGTTCTTATATGATATGGAGTTTTTCATTAACCGCCAGCTTGGCGGTACTGGTGCAAATTTCGATGAAGATAAATTCCGGAAAGCGTTATCAGTCAATGGCGACTCGATTATCGTCATTTCCGATGACGAAACCATTAAGGTTCATGTGCATTCGAAGACTCCGGGTGATGTGCTTAATCTCGCGCTTCTGTACGGGGAAATCACACAGATTCATATCCTGAACATGCGTGAGCAGCATCGTGACCTGCTGACGGCCGGAATGGATATTGCGCCAATGCCTGAGCTGTTCGCCGAGATTCCGAAGGAGCACAGCACGGTGCAGGCACCTGCGGTTCCTCCGGCAGATGATCTCGCTCCTTACGGCTTCATTGCTGTATCATCCGGAGACGGCATATCCGAGATTTTTAAAAGTCTTGGCGTCGATGTCGTGCTGGCCGGCGGGCAGACGATGAATCCGAGCACCGAAGACTTTGTCAATGCGATTTCCTCGATCTCTGCCAAGCATGTATATCTTCTGCCGAATAACTCTAATATCGTCCTTGCAGCACAGCAGGCCAAAGACCTGCTTGAAGGCGAACGTGAGGTTACTGTTATTCCAAGCAAGAGTATTCCGCAAGGGATTGCCGCAGCGTTTGCCTTCCAGGAAGATGACGCCGTTGAGACCAATACGGAAAGCATGCTGGAAGCCATTTCCCAAGTGAAATCAGGACAGGTTACCAATGCGGTCCGGGATACTGTTATTGAAGAGCTGGAGATTAAATCCGGACAATTCATCGGGATTTCCAATTCGAAGATTGTAGCGGCATCCGACGAATTGCTGGCGGCTAGCCAGGCGCTGCTTGCTACAATGCTTATTAATGGTGATGAAATTGTCACCGTGTTAACCGGCGCTGAAGCTGATGATGATGTTACCGAATCGCTCGTCAGCTGGCTGGAGGAAACTTATCCGCAAGTGGAAGTGGAAGTACATGAAGGCGGACAGCCGCTGTACTACTATCTTTTCTCAGTGGAGCCATAGGTTGATATTATAGTTTGGGGAGGAAATCCATGAATCGTACGGTTATTGTCACAGACAGCACATCAGATATCCCGCCGTCATTGGCGGAGGCATACGGCATTGAGGTCGTGCCGCTAACGCTAATGTTTGGCGAACAGGCTTTCCGGGATAATCTGGATATGACACCGGAGCAATTCTATGAGCGTCTTCCCCGCTCACAGCAGCTGCCGACAACCTCGCAGCCTTCACCGGTTGAGTACATGAATGTGTACCGCAGCATCATGGAGCGCTATCCGGACAGCCCGGTTTTGTCCTTTCATATTTCATCCGGGCTAAGCGGAACCTATCAGTCTGCAGTGCTTGCCAAGTCGATGCTTGAGGAGGAAGGGGACCATATCACAGTAGTGGATTCGCTGTCCGCTTCCTACGGCTTCGGGTTCATGGTAGTAGCTGCAGGCCGGATGGCTGCAGAAGGCAAAGGTCCGGCTGAAATACTGGAGGCTGTCGAGAAGCTGCGGCAGTCCCGCAAGCTGTACTTTCTGGTCGATACGCTCGAATATTTGCAGAAAGGCGGCAGAATCGGGAAGGCGTCTGCTTTTCTCGGCACCCTGCTGAATATCAAGCCGATCCTTTCCATTGACGATGAGGGGATTATCTATGCGGTGGAAAAGGTCAGGGGCCGTAAAAAGGCGGTAGCCCGGATGATCGAGCTGTTCAAGAGCGAT
The DNA here is from genome assembly GCF_058313675.1 of Paenibacillus sp. fava2. Classification (NCBI taxonomy): domain Bacteria; kingdom Bacillati; phylum Bacillota; class Bacilli; order Caryophanales; family Paenibacillaceae; genus Paenibacillus; species Paenibacillus sp. fava2. The sequence continues at coordinate 3,214,312 of NZ_CM177755.1, forward strand.
CTGCCGGGTATACACAAAATCAACGTGGCCGTGGGTCATACGGCGGAACCGGCTTACGGCGAAGAATTTCTGAATGAACTGGCCGGGCACTTCACTCTGGAAGAGAAGGTGCTGACCAACATTGGTCCGGTCGTAGGCAGCCATGTCGGCAACGGAACGCTAGCCGTGTTCATTTGGCCCGCGTAAATAGGGGATGAATAAGCTGCTATCACTTGATCAAATTGAAGTTAAACAAATAAATGGCGTGAGCGCACAAAAGCAAAGTGAGCTTCACGCCTTTGGCGTCTTTACAGTTAAGGATCTGTTGGAATATTATCCGTTCCGCTACGAGGATTACCGGCCAAAGTCGCTGAGTGAGGTCAAGCATGGCGATAAAGCAACCCTGATTGCCAAAGTGATCGGCATTCCGGTATTGCAGCGGTACGGAGGGAAATCGCGGATCAGCTGTAAAATGGTGGCTGAGCCCTGGATGTTCACAGCAACCTGGTTTAATCAGCCTTATGTCCGCGAACAGCTGACTGCAGGCCGTGAGATTGTCATCTCCGGCAAATGGGATCAGAAGCGCAGCCAGATCACGGTATCGAATTATGAATTCCCGGACCGTGGTGAGGGCAAGACCGGGACACTGCAGCCGGTTTATTCGGTAGGGGGCAAGATCACCCAAACTTGGCTGCGCAAGGTGATCAATCAGGGAATGCAGCAGTACGGCGAGCTTATACCGGAGATTCTGCCTCAGGTTATCATGCGTAAATATGATTTTATGCCGCGCAAAAAGGCTATTGCCACGATTCACCAGCCCGAGGATACACGTGAAGGCCAGCAGGGACGGCGCCGGATGGTCTATGAGGAGCTGTTCCTGTTCCAGCTTAAGGTCCAGGCGTTCCGCGTGCTGAATCAGGGCAGAATGGATGGTGTACGGCATACGGTTGACAATGCGACTGTTCGCCAGTTCGTGCGGAGCCTGCCGTTTGAGCTGACAGATGCCCAGAAGCATGTAGAACTGGAGATCCTGCAGGATATGCGCTCCGCTTCCTGTATGAACCGGCTGCTGCAGGGAGATGTTGGCTCCGGTAAAACGGTACTGGCTGCCATTGCACTGTATGCTTCCGTTAAATCGGGATTTCAAGGGGCGCTGATGGTGCCGACTGAGATACTCGCAGAGCAGCATATGCGATCCCTCACAAGGATGTTTGAGCCCTTCGGCATTACGGTCGGACTGCTGACGGGCAGTGTCAGCGGACGCAAGCGCAAGGATTTGCTGGCTTCCTTGCAGATAGGGATGCTTGATATTGTCGTGGGTACCCATGCATTGATCCAGGAGGATGTGTTCTTCCGTGAGCTGGGTTTGGTTGTGACGGACGAGCAGCACCGGTTTGGCGTTAACCAGCGAAGCATCCTCCGGCGTAAAGGATACAATCCTGATGTGCTTACAATGACGGCAACACCCATACCGCGCACGCTTGCCATAACCGTGTTCGGCGATATGGATGTGTCCACATTGTCAGAGCGTCCCAAAGGGCGTGTGCCGATTACTACTTACTGGGTCAAGCATGATCTGATGGAGCGGGTGCTGAAGCTGGTGAACCGTGAAGTGGATCAGGGCAGACAGGCATACCTGATCTGTCCGCTGATCGAGGAGTCGGAGAAGCTGGATGTGCAGAATGCAATTGATCTTCATGTCCAGATGTCACAGGCCTTTCCGGATTACAGGGTTGGCCTGCTGCACGGCCGGATGACTCCGGCGGAGAAGGACGAAGTGATGCGGGCTTTTTACAGCAACGAAATCCAGCTTCTCATCTCCACTACAGTGGTAGAGGTTGGCGTTGATGTCCCTAATGCGACGCTTATGATTATTATGGATGCTGACCGGTTTGGATTGTCGCAGCTGCATCAGCTGCGCGGGCGGGTCGGACGCGGCCAGCATGCTTCCTATTGCGTGCTGGTGGCAGATCCGAAATCCGAAATCGGCCGGGAACGGATGACAGCCATGACAGATACCGATGACGGATTCGAGGTCTCCCGCCGCGACCTGGAGCTGCGCGGGCCGGGTGATTTCTTCGGAACGAAGCAGAGCGGCCTGCCGGAATTCAGACTGGCGGATATGACCGCCGATTTCGAAGTATTGGAGCAGGCGCGTGATGATGCCGCTATGCTTCTCAAAGACACCACCTTCTGGACCTCGGCTGATTATGCGCCTCTGCGCAGCTATTTGCAGGCCGAGCAGATATTCCAGGGGGAAATCATTGATTAAATAGGCACATGCGGCGGTTAGCCCTCATATACTGTGAATGATTGGATATGACGGGAGGTGCTGCATTTGGGTTATCAGCAATATGGAATCAGTCCCCAGCTGGTGGAGCGCATCAAGCTGAAGATGAAGAATCCGGCGGTCAAGGAACGGATTAAGAACATGATTAACGGTATTTCCAAGCAGGAGCTGCAGGATACTGCAGTAGTTCGCAGGCTTGTGCGCAATGCTGCAGCAGTACTTAACGAGAAGCTGACCGGAGCGCATGAGGAGCAGATTGTAAAGTTCGTCATCGCCCAGAAAATTGATCCGAATAATACCTTTCACCTTATCCGCCTGTGGGGGATGTTCCGCTGAGCCGGGAGAATGCCGGAGTATCAAGAACAACAAAAAGACGTTTCCGCAAAGAGCTGCGGGAACGTCTTTTTGTCAAATAATAGCCGGCTTGCTGGATACTTAGCTGATTTTGCGTCTCACCCAATCTGTAATGCTGTCCGGCTGGTTGCTGGTCACGGTAATTTTGCTGTTCTGGTCAAAGGAACGGACAATGGAAGTAAGTGCATCTTCCTCAAGCTTGCTCGCCAGACAGAACAGTACGCCGGGCTGGCCATCCTGATTGCCGGGCCGGATCAGCTTGGCATCCCTCTTGAGCGAGTGCTGGAGCGCCTTGCGGATGTCCTCACAGCGGCTGCTGGTAATCCAGACAGCCCTGGAGCGGGACAGGCCGCGCAAGGAGAAGCGCACACCCTCAAAGGCGAGCAGATAGGCGATAATACTGTACATCGCCTGATCCCAGCCGAACAGCATGCCTCCGGCAAGCAGAATGCAGCAGTTAAACAGCATGATGACCACTTCGGCTGATTTGGCGGGGCCTCCGTCAGTTAACAGAAAGCCCTGCTCCCTGGCATTCCCGGAAAGTCCGCCTGAACGGATCATGATACCGATTCCGAGACCAAGGCAGAGTCCTCCGGCAACAGCAGCAATTAACGGATCAGCAGACACTGCGGGAAAATGGTGCAGCGCCAATGAGCCGATTGTCAGGCAAAACAAGCCAAGTAAGGTATAGAGCGCAAAGCGCAGGTTAATCTGCCTGCGTGACAATAGAATAAACGGCAGATTGAACAGAAACAGGAACAGGCCAAGCCGCATTTCAGTAAGATGGGCCAGCAGCGCTGACAAGCCGGCAATACCGCCAAGCACAAGCTTATGCGGCATTAGGAACAGCTCAAGTCCGACTGCAGCCAGCAGGCCTCCGCAAATCACACAAAGGATACGGATCAGCTTGGTCCGGCCAGAGGCCGGAAGTCCATGACCTAAAGGTTGATTCATCCAAGGGTTCCTCCTTCGGCAGGGAAACTGTATTGTATGCCGCCGAAGCGGCAGAGCAGTAAGGTTAGTATATAAAGGCAGTATGACAGTTGGATGATCTTTAGCATTTAACATAATTCGACGTATATTTGAGCGGCCTGAGCAGAAGCTGTTTCAAACGGTTGTAGAACAACGGATACAGCAGGACGAAGCAGACAGGCAGCCCCATGTCCTGAGGGACAGGCAGAGGGTTTCCATGATGAGCATTACGCATAATCGGCACCGATTTCGGCAAAGGCCCATGTAATCGGGCCGGCTGTGTCATTTTGTGCTCATAACGTTCAATATGCGGATATTGCTCAGGCTCGGCATTGCTGACCGCTCCGGCTGAGGCTGTGAGTGTTATGAGAAGCAGAAGCGGAGCCAGTGCTGCGCGGAGCCAGACTGTAAGCGGTTTAGCTGCTAAATATGCCATTTTGGAAACACCTCCTTGCTGTATCTTGTAGTTTAAGCATACCATATGTTCTATGTCAGAACCAATTGATTGACGGGTTTTAAAGCCCGGAAAGTGCCGAAATAACGAAGTAGCAACAGTAAATAAGTGATTATGAGAGTAAAAGGGAATTTGAAATATATTTTTTGCCAAAGATGCGCTTAATTTACCCGGGATGGATTATTTACAGGCTTGCCATTTTTCGGAACCGCATAAAAAAACCAGCAGTGGCTCCGATTAAACGGTCCATCCGCTGGTTTGCCATTAGTGCATTGCATATAAAATACTGCCTACAGCACACGCTGCATATGAAGAATAACGTTATGCCAATAGCCGGTATCGAGCTCGCTGATCTGTACACCGGGTTCGCCCCAGGTATGAATGAATTTTCCGTCACCGATATAAATGCCTACATGGCCGGGAACGGCATCGCTCTCAAAGCGTCCTGGAACAGTGAAAAAAATCAGATCTCCGGCTTTAAGGTCATCACGGCTTACCCGCCGGCCCTGATTATCCTGATCCCGCGCAAGACGCGGCAGCTCCACACCGAATTTTCTAAATACGTGGCGCGTAAAAGAGGAGCAGTCAAATTTCTTGGTCTCCTCATAGGAGCCGGCTCCGAAATCATATGGAACGCCGAGAAACTTTTTGGCATAGGCCACTAGCTCACCGGTATCCACATTAGAAGCACTCTGAATCCGCAGTGTATTAGTCGTACCCTGACCAGATGCTTTGCCATTTATAATTCCGGCATCTTTGTCGGTCGGAGCGGCAATATTGATCTCGCCCGTAGTCGGATTCCAGCCAACTTCAGTCTGCAGCAGCTTTGATAAAGAAGTCGGCGTAATATAGATCTGGCCGTCCCGGCGGATCGGGGCATCGGGCAAGGTTACTTTATCGCCAAGTGAGAATACCTGGGCAGAATTTGGCTTCAGCATATACATTACATCGGTATAGCCGATTTTGGCGAAACCCCCGCTGGAGGTGTCATCCTTCATCCGGTATCCCAGGGCGGCGGCGGCAGGTTTCAGCGGAATCCAGAATTTCCCCTGGTCGTCCTTAACATAAGCTTTTTCGTAATAGCTGCCGGCAAAAGCGCCGGAAGGTGTGATTGCGTTAGCCTTGGGCTTCTGATCGTTCTGATAATACCCGCATGCACTGCCTGTAAGGGAAAGTGCAATTAAAAGTGCGGATGCTGCTGATTTTTTGTATATTGTCCTTTTCATATGTCACGCTCCATCTTCAAACTGTAGCTTCAGTTTGTGCAAAACGGAGGCTTTTATAAGAGTGAACTTAATGGATTTGCTTCCTGTTCCTGCATGGCACGCAGATTTCGTAGGAATCTGCCGACATTGTGCGCATTTTGTAATATCTGGATTGCTGATTAACGATTGACGTATAAACAACCTACATATAATATAAGTTTAATAGATTTGCTGTATTTGATGGGAGATTCGTGTAAGCTATTGCTTTAATGCTTTTAAAGATGAAAGCGATAATGCTGAGTCGCTCACTTTGATACACGCGCTGATACCGTAAACAGAAAAGGGGATATCTGATGAAAAAATCGAAACTTTGGGCCGGTCTGGGCCTGTGCCTGATGCTGGTTGCAGCAGGCTGCGGAAACAACAATGCGGTTAACACGGGATCAACGAATAGCGGCAATGCAACGGCTGCAACGGAGGCACCAGCCAATGCGGGTACTGCTGATGCCAAATCTTACAAAATTGCGATCTCACAGTATGTAGAACATCCGTCACTGGATGCAACACGCGAGGGCTTCCTGGCTGCATTGAAGGACGCTGGAATTGTAGAAGGTGAGAACCTGACAGTGGACCTTCAGAACGCCCAGGCGGACCAGGCGAATAACCTTTCAGTTGCCCAGAAGATTGCCGGAGACAAAAATGATCTTGTTCTGGGGATTGCAACGCCGTCCGCCCAGGCGCTTGTACAGAATGTGAAGGATACACCAATTCTGTTCGCAGCTGTAACCGATCCGCTGGATGCCAAGATTGTGAGCGATCTGGAGCATCCAGGCGGCAACGTCTCCGGTGCTTCGGATACTAATCCAGAGGCTATTACACGGCTGATGAATTTTATCGCTACCCAGTTCCCTGATGTCAAGAAGCTCGGGCTGATCATCAACGAAGGCGAACCGAACGCTGTAGTTATGGCTGGTATTGCCAAAGAAGAGCTGGACATGCACGGCATCGAACTGGTGAAGGCGGCAATTACAAACACCTCCGAAGTGAAGCAGGCCGCAGAATCCCTGGTTGGCCGTGTAGATGCATTCTACATTACACTGGATAACTCGGTTGTAAGCGGTGTGGATGCCATTATCCAGACGGCAAACGACAACAAGCTGCCGTTCTTCTCCGCTGACCGTGACACCGTTGAGAAGGGTGCTTTTGCAACAGTTGGCTTCAAGTACTATGACCATGGCTACCAGGTTGGTGAAATGGCAGCAGACGTACTGAAGAACGGCACAAGCCCTGGTGATATGAAGGTGTCCATGCAGGAGAAGCTGGATCTGATTCTTAACCTCAAGGCAGCAGCAGCCCAAGGAATTGAAGTAACAGATGCCATGAAGGCTGAAGTGGCCGATCAGGCGAACAACATTATTCAATAAGAGCCAGACATTATAATGGGGCGATTCCGGACGGGACGCCCCTTGCCGCTTGAAGGAGGAAGTCACCTATGTATAATTCAATGCTCGGAGCTCTGGAAATGGGCCTCTTGTACGCGTTTATGGCTCTAGGGGTATATATTACGTTCCGGATTCTTGATTTCCCGGATCTGACTGTAGATGGAAGCTTTACAACCGGCGGGGCAATTGCTGCTGTCATGATTACGAACGGTTCTGCACCCTGGCTCGCTACTCTGTGTGCACTTGGCGGCGGTATGGTGGCCGGGATGTGTACGGGACTGCTGCACACCAAGGGCAAGATCAACGGTCTGCTGTCAGGGATTCTCATGATGATTGCGCTTTATTCAATCAACCTGCGGATTCTGGGCAAACCGAACGTCTCACTGATGGGTGAAGACACATTATTCAGCTCTATTAATCCGCTGCTCGTTATGCCGTTTGTTGTTATTCTGGTCAAGATTCTGATGGACCTGTTCCTGCGGACAGATCTGGGACTTGCCCTGCGGGCAACCGGTGACAACGCGCGGATGATCCGCAGCTTCGGTGTTAACACAGATACTACGACTATTCTCGGCATCAGTCTGTCGAACGGCATGGTTGCACTCTCCGGTGCACTGATTGCCCAGTATTCTACTTTTGCCGATTCATCTATGGGTATTGGTATGATTGTTATCGGTCTTGCCTCGGTTATTATCGGGGAAGCAATCTTTGGGGCCGGAAGCGTCTTCCGGGCTACGCTGGCTGCTGTTCTCGGCTCGATTGTATACCGTATCGTTGTAGCACTTGCGCTCCGGGTGCCATGGCTGGAAGCCTCGGATCTGAAGCTGATTACCGCCATTATCGTTATAATTGCCTTGTTGTTCCCTTCAATCCAGCGGTATCTGAAGACGAAGAGCACCGCACGCAAACGCACAGCAGAGCTTGCAGAGCAGGCTTTGCGCAGCAAGAAAGGGGGAGCAGCTAATGCTAAAGCTTGATAATGTCTCCAAGCTGTTCAATCCCGGCACCCCGGATGAGAAGATTGCCCTGCTCGGAATAGACCTGGAGCTGCAGGCTGGTGATTTCGTAACCATCATCGGCAGTAACGGTGCAGGCAAATCAACCTTGATGAATATCATTTCCGGTGTGATGAAGCCGGATCTCGGAGAAGCGCGGATCGAAGGGAACTCCATCAGCCATCTTCCGGAGTTCCAGCGGGCCCGCTGGATCGGCCGGGTCTTCCAGGACCCGATGGCCGGTACAGCCCCGCATATGACGATTGAAGAGAATCTCGCGATGGCCTATAAGCGCGGGCAGAGCCGCGGCCTGGCCTTCGGAGTGAATGCGGCCAGACGTACTGTGTTCCGTGAACAATTGAGCCGTCTGGGCATAGGTCTTGAGAACCGCCTGCGGGCTAAGGTAGGGCTGCTGTCCGGCGGTGAACGGCAGGCGCTCAGCCTTCTAATGGCGACCTTTACACAGCCGCAGATTCTGCTGCTGGACGAGCATACGGCAGCGCTTGACCCTGCCCGTGCTGATCTGATTACGAAGCTCACAGAAACCATTGTACGGGAAATGAACCTGACGACACTGATGGTCACTCATAACATGGAGCAGGCCATCCGTCTCGGTAACCGGCTGATTATGATGGACAAAGGTTCAATCATTCTGGATATCGACGAATCACGCAAGAAGGATTTGACCGTTGAGCGCCTGCTGGGTGAATTCGAAACCATCAGCGGGCACAAGCTGGCAGATGACCGCATGATGCTGGGATAAAGATTACAGACAGATTATCCTCGGAAATTTGGAGATGAAGACTTGAACACAGTTAAGCAATGACCTTTGACTGTGGCTCAAGTCTTTTTGTTCTAAATGAAGTTTTGTAACCTGTGTTGACTGTTTCAGATATTGGAATACAATGGATTAATGCCCAGCGGCATGATTTAGAAGGAGGCGGTGCTAATGGAAGCTTTAACATACCGGACAGAAATTAGAGGGATAATGCCTAATCGTCCATAAACTGCATAGTTCCCTCTCGGATGAGGTTGTTCTTTATGCAGCATCATATTTACAAAATGACAGATTACAGTGACACCCAGCTTGAACAGGTCCGCAGTCTGGAGCGAATGTGCAAGACCGCTGACAGATCCAGTCTGCGGGTAGGCGTAGAAAGCCTGAAGGAAACCGGTGGTGATGAAGCCTATCTTAGCCTGAGCGGCGGCCGGCTAACGGGATTTCTCAGCTGGTATACTTCAGACGGCATAGAAGCAAATCTTAATGCGATGGTTCATCCGGACTTCCGGCGACAGGACATCTTCCGCAGACTGCTGCAGCAAGCCGCGGGCGATATGCGCAAGCAGGGGCTGGCCACCTGCCGGATTCGGGTTTCCGCCGACTCTGAGCCGGGGATTCTAGCCGCGCGTGAGTTAGGTGCAGTATTTGCAGCTGCCCAGTATACAATGCTGCTCAACCGCAGGAAGATGCCTCCATCCAGTGAGTCAGCTCCTCAGGCAGATCATCTGGTTATCCGCCGCGAAGAGGCGCAGGATTCGGAATTCATGGCAGCTTGCCTGTCGCAGGCTTTTGGTGACTCTGAAGAATGGACGCGCAGCTACCTGGCACATACCGCAGCTCCGGACCGGGTAACCTATATTGCTGAATCCGGCTATGAACCAGCCGGAATGATCCGCATTCATTATCCGGGGCATTCGCTGGCCGTTATCCATGATTTTTGTGTCTTGCCTGCGCAGCAGGGCAAAGGAATCGGCAGGCAAATGTTATCTGCAGTCGTCGATCTTCTTAAACAGCAGGCAGAACTGATGGTTCGGCTGAGCGTAGTTACTGATAACATCCTGGCCTTGAAGCTATACGAGAATTCCGGTTTTGAAATAACGGCTGAGTCGCATTATTATGTGATCCCGTTAAGCCGGTTGAGCTGAATACGAGGACACCAACGGACCGCTGCAGGTTGTATCCTGCGCGGTCCATTTCTTTGACAGCCTCACTCAGACAACAGCGAGCACTTCTTTAAGCTGGGCTAAATGGCGCTCCTCATGGAATGCCGACAAAATCAACCCGACAGGCCTGAGACGGCCTCGCAAATTTGCTCACGAATGTCTTTGTTATGCGTAAGCATCATTATATTCTCCTCTTCATGAACAGATAATTGACTACGCTTACATTCTGCTGCTGATCTTTCTAATGTTATCCAGATTTATAGCATAAGTCAAAATCCAGCGAACCCGGTTCATTTCCGTGAATGCGAGGTAAAGGTTAGGGAAAGAAAAACAACAGGAGGGAACATAACCATGGCAGAGGTAAAATTAGCAGGTAAAGTAGCCGTTGTAACCGGCGGAGGTTCAGGTATCGGTAAAGCTTCTGTTCTGGAATTTGCCAGAAACGGAGCCAAGGTCATTTTGCTGGACCGTACACCTGATAATGCCTTAAAAGTAAAACGGCAGGTAGAAGAAGCGGGCGGAGAGGCCCTTGTAATCGAATGTGATATTGAACAGCCGCAGCAGGTAAAAGAAGCGATGGATCAGGCGGCGGCCGCATGGGGCCGGCTGGATATTGTGTTCGCAAATGCCGGAATCAACGGGGCTATGGCACCGATTGAAACGATGGAGATGGAGGACTGGGATCAGACCATTCATATCAATTTGCGCGGCACGTTCGCAACCGTAAAGTATGCGATACCGCATCTGAAGGAGAAGGGCGGCAGTATTCTGATCAACAGTTCGATTAACGGAAACCGTGTCTTTTCCAATATCGGGTTCTCGGCTTACAGCACGACGAAGGCGGGCCAGGTTGCATTTATGAAAATGGCAGCGCTTGAGCTGGCACAATACAAGATCAGAGTCAATGCCATTTGTCCCGGAGCCATCACGACTAATATTGATGATAACACCTATCCGTCAGAGGATTTGAAGGAAGTACAGATTCCTGTCGAATTCCCTGAGGGCGATCAGCCGCTGGAGGAAGGGCCGGGACGTCCGGACCAGGTGGCCAAGCTTGCGCTGTTCCTTGCTTCGAGCGATTCCGATCATATTTCAGGTACAGAGATTTTTTGTGATGGTGCCGAATCGCTACTGCATGGCTAGACCATTCTATACAGGCATTGACCGTCATACCTTATAAAGAATAGTTCCTCTTTCCGAAGAAACGGATTCGATCACCGGCAATGCTGCAGCTGCCTTTAACGGGTTAATGCGGTATGCGGCAGAGCGGCATGCGTTTCTTCTTTTTTATCAATTTGTTATAAGGCTTGCTGCAGTTTTAAGGTATACTGAATCTATCTGTTTTTTGAGGAGGAGCCATGAGTATTGATCTTCACACTGAATCAATTGTAAAACTGCTGGTGGCCATGCTGTTCGGGCTGTTCATCGGCATCGACCGGCAATTAAAGCAGAAACCGCTGGGAATCCGGACCAGCATGGTCATCAGCATCGCAAGCTGTCTTGTGACGCTTGTCTCCATTCATGCCTACGACAAATTTGGCGGGGCAGAACATCCTACGATGGACCCGATGCGTCTGGCTGCACAGATTGTAAGCGGGATTGGTTTCCTGGGAGCCGGTGTGATTTTGCGCAGGGGCGGAGATGCCATTTCGGGCCTGACCTCAGCGGCGCTTATCTGGACAGCCTCGGGGATCGGAATTGCAGTAGGCGCAGGCTTTTATCTGGAGGCGGGGTATGCGGTAGTGCTGCTTATGTTCGCTGTTAACGCAGTTCCGCTGCTGATCAAGGCAATCGGCCCTGAGGTGCTTAACAAGCACGAAATCTCCGTCAAAATCATTATGGAGCCCAACTACGTGCTGACTGAGGTCATCCAGAAAATTGAGGGCCGTCCTATGACGGAACAGCGTAAATCCCGTAAACCGGGCCGGACCATCCGGCGGATGAAAATCAAGGATCTGGATGACGGCAGACAGCTGATCGATATGGTTTTGTCTGCGCCTGATCATGATTATGCGACAGAAATCTATTATGATGTGAAAAAAATTGAACATGTCATGAGCGTCGAAGTCGAACAATTGTAAAAATGCCGTGTTACCGCTTCCGCAGATGTGTTAATCTATCTAAGAGAGTCATTTTGAGATTATGGAAGGGAGAAAGAATGTACAATGTCGATTACTGCTTATGAAGGACAATTTGAAGGGGAAGCTGCGGTCTGGCTAAAGGCCGGACGTTATGAGGCGGCGATCCTGCCGCACATCGGGGGCAATCTGATCTGCTTCCGCGATACCGAGAATGGTTACCGTTTCCTGCATGAGCCGGCTGCGGAGGAGATGGAAGCATTCAAAGCAAGCCCGGGGATTCATGGTATTCCGGTGCTCTTTCCCCCAAACCGTTATGAGGACGGAGAATTCCCTTTCAACGGCAAGACTTATCATCTTCCGGTGAACGAGACGGCAACCGGCAACCATCTGCATGGTTTTTTACATACGGCTGCCTGGGAAGTTGAAGAATTTGGCGCCGGCAAAAGCGAGAGCTTTGTTACAGTAGCTATCAAGGTAGATGAGAACCATCCTTCTTATCAATACCTGCCCTTCAAATATACCGTTAAGCTGCGCTATACGCTTGGTGAAGGCGGATTGTCCCAGCACCTGCAGGTGCACAATGACGGAGAAGAGCTGATGCCGTGTCTGCTGGCCTTCCATACCGCCATTAATGCGCCGTTTGCACCCGGAAGTACACCGCAGGATTACAAGGTGAAGCTGACGATCGGCGAACGCTGGGAGCTTAACGAGCGCATGCTGCCGACAGGTGCCTTCCAGGAGCTGACTGTCGACGAGCTTGCCCTGCGTGATGAAGGGCTGTACCCGTTCTATGCGCCTATGGACAATCATTATACCGCCCTGGCCCAGAATGGCCGCAACCGCATGGAGCTCACAGACAGCAAGTCTGGTGTAACGCTGGTTTATGATGTAGGAACATCGTACAAGCAGTGGATGATCTGGAACAACGGGGCAACCGAAGGCTTCTTCTGCCCTGAACCGCAGATAAACCTCGTGAATGCACCGAAGGTTGATCTTCCGGCTGATCAGATCGGGCTGTTCAGTCTGGCGCCGGGAGAATTCTGGGAAGAGACCGGCCGTCTGTATGTAAAATAGTATGGACAGCTAATGCAGTGTATATTTGGAAGGTTAAAAGAGGGCGGGAAGCAGCCATGTGCTGCTCCCGCCTTTTTGGTTGTCTAAAAGAGTATACCTCTAGCCGGCGGAGGTTAAGAATAGGAGCAACGGTACTAGGGGATGAACCGGATTTAATCCAGTTTTAAGGTAAGTGGCGTATACTACACGTTTAGTATAGATAGGAGTGATTGTTTTGCGCCACACAATGTTACCAAGGCAGACATGGCTGCTGGCAGCCGGCCTGCTGCTTGCCGGATTTCTGCTGAATTTTTGCCTGCAGGCAGCTTCATTCAGTCTGGAACTACAGCGTATATTCGGCTGGATCCGTGAATATCCGCTGTTATATATATCCGGCAGCCTGTTTTTCTTTTTCCTTCTGCTGGCAGCATCAGTCCTTCTGCCCAATATGTATATCGGGCCGGGAATAATCCTGCTGGCCGGTGCCGCGGCCGGAACTATAAATTATAAAAAGCTGTCAACAACCGGGGAGCCGCTGTTTCCCTGGGATCTGCTGCTGCTCAAAAATGCCGCAGATATGCGGACCATCACGAAGGGCATGATCTCGCCGCTGCTGCTGGCCGCAGGAGTGCTGTTCGTTGCTGTGCTTGTCTTCCTGCTGCGCAGGCTGCCGAAGGTGATGCTGCGCCTGCCGTTCAGATTAACGCTGGGCGCTGTATCAGTTATCTTTCTGACCGGATTTATCGCTATGGTAAGCGGGCAGAGTCCGCTTGCTTCCTCTCTGAAATACCAGAATATCTTTTGGAACCAGAAGGTGAACTATACGCAGAACGGCTTTCTCTACGCCTTTACAGGCAATATGCGGCAAAATCTGATGGAGCAGCCGGAAGGGTACAGCCGGCAGGCAATCGAAGAAATTGCTGCCAGGTACAGTGAGCTGCCGGATACCGGGAGTGTACCTGCTGCAGGAGAGCAGCCCAACATTCTGTTCATGATGGATGAAGCCTTTTTTGACCCGACCCGGCTGGATGGGCTTGCTTTCAGTCAAGACCCGCTTAGCTTTATCCATACGGCGGAAGCCACAGTGCCTTCCGGCTATCTGCTATCGCCTGAGTTTGGCGGAAATACGGCTAATGTGGAATTTGAAGCGCTGACCGGCCTGTCCATGTATTTCCTGAAAGACGGCTCCATTCCATACCAGCAGCGGCTTGTCAAAATGTCCTCCCTGCCGTCCATCGTCAGCATCCTGAAGGAGCGCGGCTACAGGGCAGAGGCGCTGCACCCCTTCGATGAAACCTTCTATAACCGCAACCGGGTATATCCGGTGCTTGGCTTCGATTCGTTCACCAGTGAAAAGGATCTGGGCGACAGCGGCCGTATTACACCTGACGGGTATATCTCCGACAAGTTTGCCGTGCAGGAGGCCGTCCGGCGGTTTAAATCGGCAGCAGACCCGTTATTTCTCCATCTGGTGACGATGCAGAATCATTTTCCGTTCACCAAAGGGCTGAACGGGCCTAATACCATTAGCGTCAGCGGGGTGGAGGCTGAATATAAAGATGAAATCGAAACCTATGTGCACAATACCAGCCTTACCGACGAATCGCTGGCTTATCTGCAGCAGGAGCTGCTGACAATAGAGCGGCCAACCATTGCTGTATTCTGGGGCGACCATCTGCCGGCACTGTCCTCGGGTATTTATACGGCAGCAGGCTGGGATCGAGAGCCCCGGCTGAAGCATGAGACAAAGCTGATGATCCTGGCTAACTTCGACATCGGAGCGGGCCCGCTTGGGACGCTCAGTCCGGCTTATCTGGGGCCGCAGGTCTTCCGGTTGTCCGGAATGTCCCTGCCCCCGTATTATAAGCTGCTTGAACAGGTTCAGGCAGAGATTCCCGGGCTGAGTAAAGCTGTGCTGCTCGGCAGCACCGGCCTGATTAGCGGACTTACTCCCCGGCAGCAGAAGCTTCTGGAGGATTACCGTCTGGTCGAGTACGATTTGCTGGAGGGCGGGAGCTACTCCGCAAGCCTGCTGTTTTGAATCTGCCCGTTATTGCCGCCTGCGCATATGCGCAGGCGGCTGTCTTTTTATAGAAGCTTCTGAATAGAAGGAAAACGCTTGCAGGTTGTGGAAATAGTAGGCAGGCTTGCACTGTCCGGCAAAGCATTGGATAATAACACTCATAGAACTTAAATCAGGAGGCCGGAAATGCAGATTATTGCAATGCTTACTATGCTTATTGATCACATAGGCTACATCTTCTTCCCGTATGAGATGGGCTGGAGAATCATTGGAAGAATCGCCTTTCCGATTTACTGCTACGCGCTGGTGCAAGGGCATATACATACTAAATCGAGACCAAGGTATCTGATGAGGCTGCTGCTCATTGCGGTTATTGCCCAGGTTCCTTACAATATGGCGCTTGACCCCGGGGGCTGGAATGTTGTCTTTACGCTGCTGCTCTCGGCTATTGTGCTGCTCATACTGGATAAGCTGCCGTCGCTATGGCTGGGCATTCCGGTTGTTTTGATAGCTGTTTATGTCATGGATGTTCTACCGCTTGATTATAATGCCTACGGTCTGATCCTCGTACTGATCTTCCGTTATGCACGTTCGTATTATTTGATTCTGGCCCATTTTGTGCTGAACAGCTTCTATCTGTTCTATAGCGGCTGGCTGGTTCAGATGTTCAGTATCGTACCGACCATTCTTGTTGCGGTATCTCCGGCTGCATGGTCTTTTCTTGAGAAAAAACGCCTGCCCCGCTGGGTATGGTGGTCCTTTTATCCGGGTCACCTGGCGGTACTGGCCATAATCAAGATTACCCTTTACCAGGATTGGGTAAATATTCAATGGAAAACTCTGTTTATGCTTTAGGAGAGCTCCTTTAACCAAGGTATACAGCACTTTTCACTGCGAGTCCTTCCTCTTATGAGTTGATGGATAGATGTACAAAAAACCGATAAAGGAGTCATGCTATGAGGAGAATGAAGAAAGGCACCAAATGGCTGCTGCCGGTACTGGCAATGCTGCTGATTCTGGCGGGTTGCCAAACAGTCGGAGGGCTGGACGTTAACAAGGCTCTGCTGGGGGATCTTGATGTCAAATCAGTGGAGTCCAGCACCACCTTATCCTTGAAGGCTGTTCCGGCTGACGGAATCAGTGCCGAGGATCTGGAAATGATTGAACTTATCAATTCCTTCTCTGTTAATATCGCTCATGTAAAGCTGCAGGATAACGGTAATGTTTCCGCAGCCGGATCTGTAACCTACAAGCAGGCGACTGTACCGTTTACCCTGTCCATGGATCAGGAGGCGGTGGTCTTTAATGCAGAGGGAGCGAAGCAGCCGTTCTATTTCCCGCTTGAGAGCTACAATGAATCGCTTGGTGTAGAAGGGCTGGATGAGAGCAAGCTGCAGGATATTTCCAAGCTTGTTACACAATTTGTGGTGAAGAATCTGCCAAATCCGGCTGCAATCAGCGCTACTTCGGTTAGCGAAACTGTGTATGGCCAGCAGCTGAACCTGACGAAGCTACATACCGAAATTACAGGCGACGAGCTGCCTGCTCTGGTGAAGAGCTTCCTCAAATCCGTGTCGAAGGATACTGAAGGCTTTACAGCCCTGATTGGCGGTCTTTATGATTACCTGTATCCGATTCTGACGGCAGCCGGAGCTGATGACGAGCTGGATATGCTCGGATTCGGCGATATTCCGCTGGAGGATAAGGAAGGCGTTGTGACTGTAGCCCATGATGCTGCCAAACTGGCTGTGGATGCACTCCTGCTTGTCTATGACAAGCAGCTAGAGAATCTTTACGAGACAACACCTGAACTGGCTACTGTGCTGAGCAAGGATACGAAGCTGCAGGTGGATCTGTTTGTAGACAGCGGCTTCCATATCCGGAAGCAGAACCTTGATCTGACCGTTGCACTGCCTGCCAGTGAGGACCTGCCGCTGAAGAGCATTTCGGTTCAGTCGCAGAGCCAGACCTGGAATGTGAACGGGCCGGTTACCGCAGACCTGATCAGCAAGGACGGTGCTCTGGATCTGTCGAACACCGAGCTGACTCCGGGTGAAACCCTGCGTAATTTTGAGCCGGGCTCTACTGTATACAATGTGCTTAAGGACGATCTGAAAATAACATCCAAAACACTGATGATTGCCCCGGATGACGACTATTATTATCCGGTAGTGATCGGAGGGACCACCTGGGTTCCGCTGCGTTATGTAGCCGAGGATCTGGATGCCGAAGTGACCTGGGACGGCGCTAACAAGTCCATTACTGTAACTGATGATGTATACGGGGATGCTGTCGTATTCAAAATCGGTTCCGATCAGGCGCTTGTGAGCGGGAAGACTGTGAAGCTGCCGCTTCCGGTATTCGTGGATGAATACGGGGATGCCAATGTTCCGCTCCGTGTGCTGGCCGAAGGTCTGCATGCGAAGGTTGAGAAGGATGAGGATGGCTACATCTGGATCGAACGTCCTTAACCAGTGCAAGTATTTGTATTAATAAAAAGCCGGAGTTCCCTTAAGCGGGACTCCGGCTTTTTGCTTCGGATTCATATTATTCGGCAAAAGCAAGTCCTTTTGCGGCAAGCGCCTGCCGGAGAATAACGATCGCCTTCGGCCCCATGCCGTGGAGCTTCAGGAGATCGGCTTCCTTGACCCGGGCGAGCTGTTCCAGCCGGGTAAAGCCGGCATGGTCCAGTGCCCGCAGCGCAGGCTGGGAGAGCTTGCCGGGTAGGTCACTACCGGCAGGTGGCACCATTCGGGTGGTCATTGCAGGCTCCTTTCTGCAGCATTGCTGCCTACTGCGTGGTCAGAGTCACTTCCAGTGTTATGTTGCTTTGCTCCTTGGGCTTGAGCATGCTGCTGATGTATCCGGACATAAAGCCGTCCCTCTGGTTTAGCCAAAGCTGGTAACCCGGCATTGCTTCTATGGCTTCTGTATCAGTGCCGGCTGTGCCGGCAAAATATTTAACATTCAGCGCCGACATCATCTTGGCCATAGCTTGCTTGTCTGCTTCGCTGAAGCTGCTGTCCTTCAGATTCTTCATCGCTTTGTTATAGGAGCTTTCAGAAAAAGACTGCTCGGCATATGCTTTGAAATTTAACAGGTTCGGATCTGTAATCCCATTGTCTGCCGCCCATTGCTCGACGTCAACTGAAGCGGTATGGTAGGTGACCTCCCGGGACCGGGGATCAAAGGTCATCTCACCATACTGGTGCGGGTTGACGGCAAAGGCACTGGTGGCAATATCGTACACCGGAAGGGCATTTGAATCAGCTGCTGTCTGGTCTGCAGCAGGATCACGGCGGATATCCTGCATGTGAATATGTCCGGATAACACGAGATTAAGGCCGTCCTGACGAAGGGCTGCCAATGTCTCCTGACTGTTGTTAAGCTTGAAGCCGGATACGGGCATTGAAGTGTGACTGAGCAGATTATGGTGCATCACTGTTACGATGGAAGCATGCTGCGCTGAAGCCAGCTTCACACATTCATTTATCCAGGATAAGGTCGCCGGAAGAATCCGCCCGTCCGTCTGCGGGAATCCGTATTTCTCGTTGTTTACATATTGGCTGCTGTCGATCATAAGCAGCCATAAGCCCGGTGAAGCCTCCACAACGTAGCTCAAGCTGTCCGTATCTCTTGAGATAGCTTCATTATATCCGTAGTCAGCATACAGCTCCGTGAAATCCTGGCTGGTGATATGGTCAGTCACAATCTGTTTATCTCCCTTAAAAGATCTTGCCCAGGGGTTGAACAGATCATGATTACCCGGGATGACATAAACAGAGGTGCCCTGCTTCTCGATACGCTTCAGCTTGGCGGCAAGCTCCTTATGGCTCTCCGCCTCACCGTTGTTGGTCAGATCGCCGCTCAGGATCAGAAATTGCGGCTTTTTCAGCTCTGTATCATGGACTAGCGCCTCCATAAGCTCATCGCTATAAGGAAGCATTTTGCCATCACCGCCGTTTACATAGCTCTGGAAGGCCGGACTGCCGTCCTGCAGAGACTTGTTAAGATAATGGGTATCTGTTGCAACCCAGAATGACACCGGCTGGGTAGAGGTCATGGGGCTGACAGCAGCAACGGCTCCTTCGTCGGGAGCGTCTGATGACAAATTTGTGTCTTTGCAGCCCGGCAGGATAGAAACTGCGGCAAGGAGTATAGTGCAAGCAAACCAGGGTGATTTTTTAAACGGAAAACCGTTTCTTTTGGCGGAAAATATCATGGTCAGGACCTTCCTTCAGCAATATGGCTGAATCATTGTAGCGCATTTACAGCGGTTTTGTATATCGGCATGGGCAGGCAGGTGTTTCGAATCACGCTCTCGTGATTATAGAAAATAGTGGAAAGCGTATAAACAAGCGGATTACAGCGAGAATAAGGGTGGATACAAACACAGCAGCAGGAAAAAAATATGAAATAGGTGTTGTTTTATCGGAATATAAGTGTTAAGATATACAAAAGTTAGTTACTAAAATAAGTGGAGGTAGTTATCTTATGTCTAAGAGTTTTCTGGAAGCTGTAGAAGCAAGACGGTCCGTATATGCAATCAGCAAGGAATCCCCGATCTCGGATGATCAAATTAAGGAAATTGTTGAAGCGGCCGTATTACATAGCCCGACTTCATTTAACTCCCAAAGCTCCAGAGCGGTAGTTCTGCTGGGTGAACAGCATGATAAGCTGTGGGATATCACTGCTGAAACACTCCGCAAAATTGTACCGACCGAGCAATTCGAAGGCACAGCCCAGAAGCTGGCTTCGTTCAAAGCGGGCTACGGCTCCGTACTGTTCTTTGAGGATCAGGCGGTTGTGAAGAATCTGCAGGAGAATTTTGCGCTGTATGCTGACAATTTCCCGATTTGGTCGAACCAGTCCTCGGGTATTCTGCAGTTTGTAGTATGGACTGCCTTCGCTGAAGCCGGCCTTGGCGCTTCGCTCCAGCATTACAACCCGCTGATGGATGATGAAGTGAAGGAAACCTTCGGCATTCCTGCAGAATGGAAGCTGATTGCCCAGCTGCCGTTCGGCAAAACGGTTACCGCACCGGGACCGAAAGAATTCCAGCCGATTGAAGACCGTGTAAAAGTGATTAAATAAGCAGGGGCCATCCTTGTTTGAAACCTCCTTATTCGGGATAAGTAGTACTATAACCTGAATAAGGAGGTTTTTGTTATGCCTTGGAACAAGGATGATTATCCGGACTCCCTGAAGAATTTCATGGCACCGGTGCGCAACAAGGCAATTGAAATCGCCAATGCGCTGCTGGAGGACGGTTACGACGAAGGGCGGGCCATCGCAATCGCCACGGCCCAGGCCAAAGAGTGGGGCGAGAATCACGACAAGCAGATCCGCAAGAAAAACACATAATAGCGCTGTCTGCTCTAACCGGGCAGCATAAAAAAGGACCAGCGGTTAAATTAACCGTCTGGTCCTTTTGTTATTAGGTCAGCTTATTCAGCAGCAGGTGCTTCTGTAGCTTCCGGTGCAGCAGATGCTTCCGGTGATGCAGAGGCTTCCGGCTCATCCGTCAGTGTGTTGGTAATCTTGGCATTTGTAGTCAGATCCTGCAGCCAGGTGGAGGACATCTCGGACACCTTCTGGGAAATCAGGGTCTTTTTAATTTCTTCTTTCTTTTCTTCCAGTGTGTATTCATGAGCATCTTTGCGGTCCGTTACTTTGATGACATGGTAACCGTAATCCGTCTTCACAGCACCGCTGGTTTCACCGACTTTGAGTGCAAAGGCAGCATCAGAGAACTCTGTAACCATATCTCCCTTTTTAAAGAAGCCAAGATCTCCGCCTTTCTCCTTGGAACCGGTATCGGAGGATTTCTCTTGAGCCAGGGTTGCGAAATCAGCGCCCTCTTTAAGCTGCTTGACAATCGCATCGGCTTCTTCCTTGGTAGCAACGAGGATATGGGAAGCCTGTACTTCTTCCTCCTGGTTAAAGGTGGCTTTGTTGTCATTAAAGTATTTGGTAATGTCTTCATCGGTAACGGTAACCTTAGGCTCAAGCAGCTTGCGGATTTCAACCTGCAGCGGCATTTGCGCCTTCAGATCATCAAGGGTCATGGAGCTCTGGGCCAGTGCGGCATTCAGTGCATCTTCACCGCCGAACTGGGTTTTCAGGTCTTCAATTTCCGCATTGATATCTTCATCGGTAACCGTAATGTTGGCTTTCTTGGCTTCCTGGTCTACAAGTGTAGTTGTAATCAGGTTCTGCAGGGTTGTTTCGCCGCCAGCTTCAACCAGCTTATCGTACAGCTGCGCTTTGGTAATATCAGCACCATTGACGGTAGCCACTGCAACGCTGCTGTCATCTTTCTGGAAAGGCGGTTTGATCAATACTATAATCAGTGCTGCTGCAAGAACGATCGATGCGATCATCCAGCCCTTGCCGCCTTTAGGGGAGGAGGGAGGAGTATTGCCGCCGCCAACCTTGCTCATCACAGGAACAGCTTCAGGTGTTACATCTGCTGCTGCATTATTAGTTGGTTGAACCGGTTCTTGTGCTGCTGGAACAGCTTCTTCTGCAGCTGCAGGAACCGTTTCGGCTTCCACTGGTGCTTCATTGGTGTTTGCGGAAGGGTCAGTCTCTTCGGGTGTTGCGTTGTTGTTCAATTGCCCATTTGTTTCAAATTCTTTTTTGTCCATTATAATTAATGACTCCCTTCGATATAGGTGATGCCTGTCTTTCTACAACTTTACCAGAAATTCCGATTCCAAACCTTAAGAAAGTATAAAAAAGCAAAAACGCTTTTTAAGATTTCATTAAGATAAAGGAAAAAACCGGAGGCAGGGGATTCCCGTGCGCTCCGGCTTATTGGCAGAAGTCATAAGATTGCATAAGTCCAGCCTGTTTCTGCATTCAAATACTTGCTTAAGAAGTAAGCCCTTTCAGCAGATGGCGTATGCTTTCCTGTTTCCGTCTGGGAACACGGACATTTTTGGCGTAAAGGCCCTTCTCTCCGAAATAGATGCAGTCGTCTTCAATCGCGCTGATCTTGTTCAGATTCACGTAGCAGCCTCCGTAAACATGATAGTAACTGGAATTCGACAACAAACGGTTTAATTGCTCGGCAGTCATTCTCTTTTTAATGTTATAGTTTCTGCCGTGAAAAATGACCAGATCATGGTCCCCGACCTTAAAGAACAGAATGTCTGTTTCCACCTCGAAGTCCTCATATACATTTCTGGCTTCCAGCAGGCTGCTCATTCGTGTTCCCCCTTTTTACAATTTTAACGACGCGTGTTAGCGCTTTCATTATAGCATATTCTTATTTCTTTGAGAAGTCTTATTTTTGAAATGTTTTTTGTCATTTTTTCCGTTGCATTTGTCATAGACGCTGAAAAATTGTAAATTATAAAGATGGCTGTTGTTCGAATGAGAGCCAGGCTGCATGTAAAACACCTTGATGGACTTATGGAGGAGGAAAACCGAGATGAAAGAAAATTCCAGACTATTGCTGTTTGCCGGCTCCTATGCGAGTGCTGAGGATAACGGAGTGCAGGTGTATGCGTTTGACGGGGAGGCCGGGGGTACGCTGAAGCTGCTGGACAGTGTACAGGGCATCGCCAATCCTACCTTTGTTAATGTGGATACTGCGAAGAACCGGCTGTATGCGATTGGCGAGAAGCTTAACAAGGACGGGATCAAGGAGGGCGAGGTCGTTACCCTGGCTATTGATCCCCAGACCGGCAGCCTGACTGAGCTGAACCGGATTGCCACTATGCCTGCTTCTGAAGCAGGACAGACGACAACCTGTCATATTAACAGGGATGCCGCAGGCGAGTTTATCGTGGTATGCAGCTATCATGGCGGCCTTGTAGGCTTGCTGAGTGCAGATGCTGACGGAACGCCGGTGCGCCTGACAGACACTGCCGTACATACGGGTAAAGGAACAGTGCCCGGCCAGGAGAAGCCGCATCCGCATTCGGCTGTTTTCAGCCCGGACGAGCGTTTCCTGTTTGTCTCTGATCTCGGCCTGGACCTGATCCGGACTTACCGGGTCAACCGGGATACTGCCACACTGGAGGTTCAGGGTGAAGTCAAGGTGGAAGCAGGGGCGGGACCGCGTCATTTTGTATTCCATCCGGACGGCAAATCCGCCTATGTCATTAACGAGCTGAACAGCACGGTTACCTCTTTCCTGTATGACAGTGAGTCAGGAGCCTTGAAGACAGTGGTTACCGTGCCTACGCTGCCGGATGATTATTCCTATAAAAATAACGGCTGTGCCGAAATCGCCTTCTCGGCGGATGGACGCTTCCTGTATGGCTCGAACCGCGGTCATGACAGTATTGTGGTCTATGCAGTGAATGCTGAAACGGCGGAGCTTACGCTGGTTGAACATGTGTCTACACATGGAGGTCACCCGCGCCACTTCACTGTTACACCGGATGGTAAATATCTGATTGTAGCCAACCGTGACGGCAATAACCTGGTTGTATTCTCTCTCGATTCAGATACCGGACGGTTGACCTTTACCGGTAACGAAGCGAAGACGTCCAAGCCGGTTTGTGTCAAGCCGGCATTATTTCCTGCCTGATTAAGGCCGGCTTCATAGCTGATTGACCAAAAAAGGAACACCGGAAGGGCTGGCTCCGGTGTTCCTTTTAAAAATATCAGAAAGTATAAACTTGCAGATCTATATAGGTCTGATATTTCCCGCAGAAACGGTTGCCGCCTTTTTAAGGATGGCGAAGCCGTTTCTACTTGCCTATTTAAGCGAAACTGGCTTGAGCGGTACAACCGTGGAGACCGCTGATTTGAACAAAACGTTCTGTTTGCCGTCGCCCTGTCCTGTCAGGGTGATTGTATAAGCGTCATAAGAGGTGACGAGTCCCTGCATTTTGACTCCGTTAGTTGTAAAAATCGTTACGGGGACCTTTGTTGAAATGCACTGGTTCAACAAACGCTCCTGCAGCTTTAGACTTTCCACTTTGGCAGCACTCCATCTTTGTATGAATTGTCTTCCTGTCCCATTATATCACGGCAAGACGGTTCTCAGGCAATGTCTTCACAGAATACGTATCAGACAAGGGGTTTGTTATGTTTCATTACCGCAGATGGTCCAGAGGATTCCGGTTCTCTTTATGGTTTGCATTGGGTTTTGCCGTCATTGCCCTGCTTGTGGCACTGAACAAGACGGCTTATTTTGACAATTCCATCATTCATGCCGTACAATCAGCGGAGTCGCCAGGATTGACCTCTTTGGCTAAAAGCCTGTCACTGGTCGGCTCTTCGAAGCTGGCGGTTATGATTTCACTTGTTACCATGGCGCTGCTCTTTTTTGTGCTGAAGCACCGAATGGAGCTCGTTCTGTTCCTCTGGGTGGGCTTAGGCTCCCAGCTGCTGAATACCTGGCTCAAGCTGTGGTTTCACCGGGAGCGCCCGAGTATTCACCGTCTGATTGAACAGGCTGGCTACAGCTTTCCGAGTGGACACTCCATGGCTGCCTTCTCCTTATACGGGGCTTTGGCATATCTGCTCTGGCGTCATACGCGGAGGCAGAGAGAACGGATTATACTGATTATGTTCACCGTCCTTATGACCCTTGGTATTGGCTGGAGCCGGATCTATCTGGGTGTCCATTATCCGAGCGATGTAATCGGAGGTTATGCGGCAAGCGGCGCCTGGCTGATGCTGTCGGTAGCCTGCTTTGAAGCTTATCAGAATACCCGAAAGCGGAAATAAAGCCTTTATGTATAAATAAAATACGGACACCATAGCCTGTACAGGTTATGGTGTCCGTATCCCGGCTTATTGGGCCGGTACTGCCGGCTTTCCAGGATTACCTTTATGCGGATTGGCGGCTGCAGAGATGCTAAGCTTCAGCAGTGCCGGAAGCCCTGCTTTCAGCTTTTTGACTTCTTCTTTGGTCAGCTGGCCTTCCTTGAGGGACTCATCCAGCTTGAGGCTGGCGGCTTCACTCAGCTTCTGAATGTACTGGTCCTCGCTCCAGCCCTTTTTTTCCTTGGCCAGACTGTAAAGGGTTTGTCCGTTTCTCAGGCTGTCCATAAGCTCCCGGCGGTCCATTTCCAGAAGCCTTGCGGTTTCACCCAGGATAAAATGCCCGCCTGTTTTCAGGCCCTTGCTGTGGTGCGGATGTGACGGCTGGTCTTTGTCCGGGCTGGTATGGTCTGCTGCCGGTGTAGGCGTACTGCCTGAGCCCGTCTCGGCATAAGCAGCGGCCGGAGCCAGGCAGAGCATGATGGCTGCCGTAAATGCTGCAATTCTTCTGATCTTGTTGCTCATGCGTTCACCTCTTGGGATGGAATGGTACTGCCGTACACAGTATTACCGGTAAGCTGAAAGAAACATGAAGCTTAGCTTAAGCCGGTCTAAAAATTCGCCGGCTTGGTTCATGGGTAATTACATTTGTACCCTATAGAGATTGACGGAAGATTTACAGGATATACATAACAGATGTGAATAAAGTTAGATGAACGCTCCGAAAACGAGTTTTACCGAAGTAAGTTTTGCCGAAGAACTACATTGGATGCATATGCTATGCAAAACGAAGCGTATGCTTCCGAAGTAAGTTTTGCCGAAGAACTACATTGGATGCATATGCTATGCAAAACTTTAGGAGGGATGGATTTGGCTTTTGGCGCCCGCATATTAAAAACAGGAATGGCAGTTACACTTGCCCTTTATTTATCTGTACTCCTGCAGTTTTCCTCTCCTGTCGGCGCAGCCATTGCAGCAATATTTGCCATGCAGCCGTCCATTTACCGCTCATGGCGGTATTTCCTGGACCAGATCCAGACGAGCACCATGGGAGCGGTGATTGCGCTGCTGGGCGGGATGCTCCTGTCTAATGAACCGATTGCAGTAGGACTTGTATGTATTCTGGTTATTATGATCAGTATGAAAATGAACCGCGCCGATACGATCGGCCTGACTCTGGTTACTGTAATTTCCGTTATGGAGGCGTCCGGGCAGTGGGAGTTCGCGCTGACCCGCTTTCTACTTACACTGACCGGGATTGTCTCTGCATTTCTTATAAATATCAGCGTATTTCCGCCCAAGCCGCGCAAGCAGTACATCCAGCAGATTGAGAATGTGTTTACCAGCCTGTCACTCCTGCTGCGGACCGCAGTCTCGCATGAGATGAAGGAAAGCGTGTTCCGTGATGAAAAAAATGCGCTGGAAGGCTCGATCAAGGCGCTGGCCGATAAATATGCTCTTTTTGAGGAGGAACAGAAACAGCTGCGCAGGGCAAAATACAGCCAGACCCGGCAAATGGTCGTATATAAAAACCTGCTGCACACCCTGCAAAAAGGTTTTGAGGTGCTGGAGGCGATTGACCGCCATTATTTCCAGGCAGAGCGGACCGAGCGGACCGATGAGCTGTTTGACCGGCACCTGGAACAGCTGATCAAATATCATGAGTACATTCTGCTCAAGTTCGAAGACAAGCTGAAGCCGGGCTCCAATGATTCGGAGCCGCTTGCCGAAGACAATGACAGGTTCCTGGAGGCGGCCATCCAGGGCTATAATCCCGAGAAATCGGGACAGCTGCGCTTGTCAGTGGTAGCGGCGGCGATCTATGATTATGGTTACCAGCTTGACCGGCTTGACCGGCTGGCGGATCAGATCAACCGGGTGAACAGTGATGAGAAGGAATAACCGGAGCAGACTTGAACGTCAACCTTTTAAAGGGGATGAAATACAGTGGAGAAACATGATCAAGAATGGAAACAAGAACAGGAACGGGTGACAGGAATTACACGGCTGCTAACCGCCCATATCCGCCGTCTCTCAGAAGAGCTGGGCCTGCACCGTACCGATGTTGTCGATATGCGCAAAGATTTCTGGGAAGAGGTTACAGTAAACTTCAGCAGCCCGGATGATCTGGGGGAGACCTCGACCAGCCTGAGGCAGCAGGCGCAAATCCTGAATGAACGGGAGCGTCACCATCTGCAGTCGAGCAAGGCGCTCAAGAAATATAGAAAACTGGTTCAATCACCATACTTCGGCCGGATTGATTTCTCAGAACAGCCCGGCGCTGAGGCAGAGCGCATTTACCTTGGAATCGGCTCATTAATGGAGGACGACGGCACCTTTCTGATTTACGACTGGCGTGCACCTATTTCCAGCCTTTATTATGATGGAGCTCCCGGGCCTGCTGCCTATGAGACGCCTGGAGGCCTGGTCAGCGGAACCATGGAGCTCAAACGCCAGTTCGTGATCGACAGCGGCTTGATTGAGGTCATGTTTGACACCGGGATGACCATCGGCGACGAATTGCTGCAGCAGGTATTGAGCCACAGCGCGGATGACCGGATGAAAAGCATTGTAGCTACAATCCAGAAGGAACAGAATGCGGTTATCCGTAATGACCGGAGCCGGATGCTGGTCGTCCAGGGAGCGGCGGGCAGCGGCAAAACCTCAGCAGCGCTCCAGCGTGTAGCTTATCTGCTCTATAAATACCGCGCAGTCCTGCAGGCAGACCAGATGCTGCTGTTCTCGCCGAATCCGCTGTTCAACAGTTACGTATCTACGGTACTTCCTGAGCTCGGTGAAGAAAACATGCAGCAGACCACCTTCCAGATGTATCTGGAGCACAGGCTCGGCCAGGAATTTCAGCTTGAAGATGTGTTCAGCCAGACCGAGAGCCTGCTGGCCGCGCCGGATCATCCGTCAGCAGAAATCCGCCGCGCCGGAATCGGCTATAAATCGTCGGTAGCTTTTCTTGATGCCATCCGCAGATATGTCAATCTGCTTGAGCATGAGGGCATGCTGTTCAAACCATTGATGTTTCAGGGAAAAGCTATCGTCAGCAAGGAAGAGATGCAGCGGCAGTTCTACACTTACGATCCTAATATCAAGCTTGCGAACCGGATCGATCTGATGACAAGCTGGCTCCTCAAGCAAATTGCAGCTTTTAGCATAGAAGAGCGCAGTGCCCCGTGGGTAGAGGAGCAGATGGAGCTGCTGGATACGAGCGACTACCAGCGTGCGTACCAGATGACTCGGCGCAAGGGCGGCGGGCACAACGAGAGCTTTGATGATTTTGATACCGAGAAAAGCATGCTGGCCCGCTATATCGTCAGCCAGAAGCTGAAGCCGCTGCGCGGCTGGACCAAGCGCGGCCGGTTCGTCGATGTCAAAGGGCTCTACAGCAGGCTGTTTACGGACCGCAGGCTGATGGACAGCATGAATTCCGGGGCAGGGCTGCCGGAGCACTGGGATGAAATCTGCAGGCTTACACTGGATACGATAACCGCCGGTGAGCTGGCCTATGAAGATGCAACGCCCTTCCTGTATCTGAAGGAGCTGAGCCAGGGGTTCCGGACCAATACACTCATCCGCCACGTTATTGTTGATGAGGTACAGGATTACTCCCCGTTCCAGCTGGAATTTATGCGCCGGCTCTTTCCGCGGGCCAAAATGACGGTGCTGGGGGACCTCAACCAGGCCATTTATGCCCAGGGTGAAGTGCTTGGCGATTTGTCGGGCCTGGTCAGCATATACGGCAAGGAGAACACTGAGGTGATCTCCCTGACCAGGAGTTATCGTTCCACGTATGAGATAGTGGAATTTACCCGGGCCATGATTCCCGGCGGAGAACGGATTGTCCCCTTCAACCGGCGCGGGGAGACTCCGTCCCTTACCGTTGTGAACAGTGAACCCGAGCTGCTGGCTGCAGTAGAGCAGGATGTGCTGAAGCTGCATGCCGCAGGCTATCATTATGTTGCTGTTATCTGCAAAACGGCGGAAGAGAGTGCCGGAGTGCATGCCAAGCTGCAAAACAGCCTTCCGGTCAGACTGGTAACCAAGGAAACCCCGAATTTCCAGAAGGGAACACTGGTGCTTCCCGCCTACCTGGCCAAAGGTGTAGAGTTTGATGCTGTAATTATTTATGATGGCTCACAGGAAAAGTACGGCAGGGAAAATGAACGCAAGCTGTTCTATACCGCCTGTACCCGGGCTATGCATCTGCTGCATATATACAGCCTGGGCCGGCCCAGCTCGTTTCTGCCCGATCCGGCAGCAGCAGGATCGGAGGAAGCGGGATTACTGTAATTGCCGGCAGCTCTAACTGAACAAGGGGAAAATGGCGCAGGATGGCCCTATAAGGGACCGTACTGCGCCATTTTTTGTTGCACTCATCTACTTTTGAGGGCCTCACTCTACGGGTTAATTTTGTATGCATACAGGCGCACAGAACCAAGCACACTAACGGGGATTGTCAATGACAGTAAAGGTGGTCGCTCCATGAAGGATAAGAAATGGGATCTTATGGCGTTAGCCTCCATTCCGCTTATTATGACCCTTGGCAACTCCATGCTCCTTCCGGTACTGCCGCAAATATCGCGCGTGTTACATATCAGTTCCTTTCAGGTCAGCCTGTTGATTACACTGTATGGCTTGATGGCTATTCTGATGATTCCGGTTGCCGGCTATCTCTCTGACCGGTTCGGGCGCAAAAAAATCATTATGCCAAGCCTGATTATTGCTGCTGCGGGCGGAGCTGTATGTATCGCTGCTGCCCTGTTTACCAGAGGAATAACGGCATACTGGATCATATTGGGGGGGCGTGTGCTGCAGGGGATCGGTGCGGCAGGTGCTTTTCCCATTGTCCTGCCCTTTGTTGGGGATATGTTTAAAGACGAAAAAGTGGTAAGCAAAAGTCTCGGCCTGATTGAAACCTCCAATACCTTCGGCAAGGTGCTTAGTCCGATTCTCGGCGCTTATCTGGGGCTGCTGCTATGGTACGCTCCGTTTATCTCCATTCCGGCTTTATGCATCATTTCTTTTTTGCTTGTTCTGTTTCTGGTGAAGGAACCGGAACGGGAAGCTGATAAGCAGAGCCTTAAAGATTTTATGTCAGGCATTGTTGCTATCCTGCGGGAGCACGGCCGGTGGCTGTATGCTATTTTTGCCATAGGCGGTATTTGTATGTTTGTAACCTTCGGGGTCCTTTTTTATTTATCGGAGACGCTTGAGGACAAATATAAGATTCACGGGGTCATTAAAGGTCTCGTACTGGCCATTCCGCTTGCGCTCTTGTGTCTTGCCTCCTACGGAAGCGGGAAAATCATCGGGCAGAATAAGCCGCGGATGAAATGGATCGGCTGCGGCGGTATGTTCCTGATAACTGCGGCTATGATGATCACAGGGTTTGGTTCAGGGCTCTACTGGCTGGTAGGGCTGCTTAGTGTGGGAGGGGTGGGAATCGGTATTGCACTGCCTTGTCTGGATGCCCTGATTACCGAAGGCATTGACCAGAAAAACCGCGGAACAATCACCTCCTTGTACAGCAGCATGAGGTTCATCGGTGTAGCCCTGGGGCCGCCGGTTGTCTCGCTGCTTATGCCAAGGGGGCAATGGCAGCTGTTCGGTACGATGGCTGGAGTCAGTGCGTTAGGAGGTCTCCTTACTCTGCTGGCTGTTACTCCCGGCAAAAAGAGCTCCGGAAGCGGTCAAAGAGGTGAAAGGCAGCTTCAGCTTCCGCGAGCAATCCGCCAGCGGGCACGGTAACCGCCAAATTACCGGCTTACCTGAACCGGGCTGGAAGCTGATCGGCTGCGCCGCTTTGTGATGAGAACTACGCTGTAGATGACCAGCAAAAGCAATGGCGCCAGCGCTGAATAACGGTACATCACGGCATAGGAGTTATATAGAGCAACTGAGCCAAGAATCATGGTGCCGACAGCGACTCCGAAATCCAGAGAGTTCAGGAACATCCCGTTGGCTGTCCCGCGCTGACGGGGATCGACGGACTGGATCATCCAGGTCTGCAGCGCAGGCTGCATGGAACCGAAACCGATGCCGTAACAGAGTGCTGCCGGAAACAGCGCAGCGGTTGAGGAGGCGAAGGAGAGCAGCAGCAGTCCGCCTATAATGAACAGGCTGCCGGGAATCAGCAGGGCTGCCGGGCCGAAACGGTCATAGATTTTACCGGAAACAGGCCGGATAATGACGATAGCCACGGCGTTAAACAGGAAAAAGTAAGCAATGTGATCCAAATATGACTCTTGTCCGTACAGAGCAAGAAAACCAAGCAGTCCGCCATAGGAAACCGACAGCAGCAGATTCAGCAGGCCGGGGATCAGCAGCTTACGGAACACATTGCCTTTAGGCCCGCCGGGTATTGCAGCCGGCGCAGGCTCTTTGTGATGAGCAGGCAGGCTTCGGGTCAGGCGGTAGCCCAGCGGCAGAATGATAGCAATGGCGAGTCCTGTGCACAGCAGCAGAGAGCTGAAGCCTGGACCCTGCAGCAGGCTGAGTCCGATCAGCGGTCCGGCTGACATGGCCAGACTGGTGGAAAGGCCGAAATAGCCCAGGCCTTCACCCATCCGGCGGATCGGAATGACATCGGAGGCCATTGTCGGGAATGCGGTGCTGGCCATGCCGAAGCCGATGCCGAACAGCATTCGCATCAGCAGCAGGACCGTAATAGTCCCTGACCAGTAATAGCCGGCTACGGCGGTTAAGGAAATCGCCACGCCAAGGAAGATCAGCAGATTGCGGCCGCCTTTTTCCATTGCTTTGCCGGCGAAGAGCCGGGAAGCAATAGCACTAAGTGCAAATAGACTGGTAACCAGACTGATCTGCACTGATGTAGCGGATAAGCTGTCTTTGGCATAGACAGGCAAAGTCGACAAGGTCATCTGCAGGCCGATAAACAGAAGCAGGTTACAGATGGTAAGAGTGACAAACGATTTGGTCCATAAGCGTTCTGATGAATGATTCAATATGTTCTGCTCCTATTCTTGTTGTGTATTCTCTGTGTTGTGATAGATATGCTCCAGCATACCTCGGAGCTGTTCAAGCTCCACATCTGTCAGGCCTGTTACAGCTGTGCTGATGACCTGCCGTTCGAGGGCGACAGTGTTCTCGATCAGCTGCTTGCCCTCGGCAGTCGGATAGAGCAGGAAAGCCCGGCGGTCACTCTGGTTCAGCGATTTCGTGATGAAGCCCTTCTTGAGCAGCAATTCAACAATTCTTGCGGTTGTAGGCTGGTCTTTGGCGGCTGCGGCTGCAACCTCCTTCTGGTTAATTCCGCTGCGGTCCACAATCATCAGCAGCACAGACCATTGTTCAGGCGTGATGTCGTAAGGCTTCAGCGCACGTGCGAAAGCGGTGGATATTCTCCGGTAGGTTGAGCCAAGCAGAAAGCCCAGAAATTGTTGGGGGGAACCGGACATAGGAATCGTCCTTTCATAAATAGATGTTATGACAATTATAATTATGACAACTAATGCTGTCAACTAATGCAGCGGCAAAAAAAAGCACCTCCCGCGCAGGGAGGTACTTCACTTGTGAAATGAATCTGTTATTTTGCTTCCTTTGGTACCGATTCCCAGTCTTTCAGGAACCGGTCAATTCCGTTATCGGTCAGTGGATGCTTCCACAGGGATGGGAGCAGGGAGCCGGGAATGGTCGCGATATGCGCGCCGGCAATTGCCGCTTCTTCCACATGGGCGATATTGCGGATGCTGGCTGCAATAATCTCGGAGGACAGTCCGTAATTGGTCAGGATTGTCTTCAGATCTTTGATCAGCTTCATTCCGTCAACCCCGATATCATCCAGGCGGCCGACAAACGGGCTGATATAAGTAGCGCCGGCCTTAGCGGCCATCAGGCCCTGTGCGGCGGAGAAAATAAGGGTAACGTTGGTCTTGATGCCGCGTTTGGTCAACTCGTAGCAGGCAGCCAGGCCGTCTTCAGTCATCGGGAGCTTGATGACTACGTTCGGTGCCCATTCTGCAATTTCAAGCGCTTCGCTCAGCATTTCGTCAGTTGTAAGGCCGATAACCTCGGCGCTTACAGGACCGGGTACGATCTCAACGATTTCTTTGATTACATCTTTGAACAATCTGCCTTCTTTGGCGATAAGCGACGGATTTGTCGTCACGCCATCCACTAATCCGAGCCGGGTAATCCGTTTGATTTCTTCAATATTACCGGTATCCAAGAAAAATTTCATTGAAGCTATTCCTCCTTGATATCTTATGGATTGACAAACAGCTTGTACAACCTCATTATGTATCATGCTGCACGAAGTTTCAACTGTTAATATGAATATTTCAATTTAACTTTATAGATTTTTTGTTATATTCCGAATTACACCCCTTAGGGCCATTCCCCGGCATCATTTCCCATGATAATATAGTAACGGTGTTGTATAAAAGAACGCGAATGGCAGGTGAGCATGATGATCACGGCAATTGCCGGTGCCGCCTTGTTTCTGCTGCTTGCCGCCGGACTGATCGCCTATCAGAACAGCAGGCTGATCAGGCAGCAGGAGGCTGAAAGCGCTGCGGCCCCTACCGGAAAACTCATGTATTCCGTATTTTTTGAGCAATTTCACGGGGATGAGGAAAGGCCGGAAGCGGTACCCTTATTTCAATATACCGTGCTCTCCGGACCGGAGGAACAGCTCCACGAGGGAGAAACGGGAACTACTTATGCTCTGTGCCGTGTACCGGCTGGTACCGGAGAAATGACTCTTGAGGATGCCCGGCAATGGATGCAGACACATATCCGCGCTGCATCCATTCAGCGTGTTCTGACTGAACACTTATCCTTTCCCGGTAAAGCGGAGCGCAAAGGGGAAAAAGAGCTGATTATCACCCTGGAAGCTACGGTGAGGGAGGAAGCCGGATATGCAAGCCCGCATTAATCATGTGGTTATATCGGTGAGTGCCGGAGATATCACAGCCTGGAAAGGCGATATCATCGTTAATGCCTCCAATTCCGGACTTTACGGCGGAGGCGGAGTTGACGGGGCGATCCACCGTGCCGGCGGCCCGCAGATTGCCGCCGAATGTGCGGTGATCCGCCAGAAGCAGGGCGGCGTCATGCCGGGCGAGGCTGCATTTACAACCGCTGGCAGACTGCCTAACCTGGGGATCATACATACTGTCGGACCGATCTGGAAAGGCGGAGGTGCAGGCGAGGAGGCGACGCTGGCCAGATGCTATATCAGCAGCCTTGACCTGGCCTGCGCCCGCGGAGCGCGCAGTATTGCTTTTCCGAATATCAGCACGGGTATCTACAATTTCCCGAAAAAACTGGCCAGTGAGACGGCTCTTTCTACCGTTGTTGATTACGTTAAAAGCACTGGGCCGGACAAGCTGCCGCTGGAAACCATCACATTTATCTGCTTTGAGCCGGACAATGCCCGGCTCTACGAGGAAACGCTTAAAAGCTATATCTAAAGAGACCGGTTAACCGGAAGGACGGAGGAGCCCTGGAGATGTCATCTGTTACTGAATTGAAATTTGTTACTGTCCAGCCCGATAATAGGGATCTGAGGGATCTGATTGAACGTCTGGATGAGGAGTTGAAGGCACGCTACCCGCATGAAATGATCTATGTGGTTGATTTCTCTGACCCCAAGGTTAAAGAGATGACGTTCGTCGTAGCCTATCTGGGTGGGCAGCCGGTCGGCTGCGGGGGACTGCGGCCGCTGGAGAAGGACAGCAGCGTGATGGAGTTGAAGCGTTTCTATGTGGATCCCGGCAGCCGCAAGATGGGCATTGCCGGTAAAATGCTGGTGGATCTGGAGGAAAAGGCTGCTGCCGCCGGATGCGTGGAGATCAAGCTGGAGACCGGAATTAAACAGCCGGAAGCCATTGCGCTTTATGTCAAGCACGGCTACCGGCCCATTGACCTGTTCGGCCAGTATATTGGAGATCCGGACAGTATCTGTTACGGCAAAATATTGTCCTGAATGCCGGATGGCGCATCCAGAACCCATTCCAGCATCAGGATCATATCGTCAAGCCTAGACCATTATATAGGAAAATATGGGGGTATTAAAATGAGTGTCAATGTTAAGCAGCTGGCTGCGGAGAAAGCCGTGGAATATGTACAGGACGGGATGAAGGTAGGTCTGGGAACAGGCTCAACCGCTTATTGGGCCATCCGGAAGCTGGGCGAGCGTGTACGGGAGGGCCTTAACATTACCGCTGTGGCCACTTCGCAGGCTTCGGAGGATCAGGCACGTGAATTGGGCATTCCGCTGGTAGCCTTCAGCGAGATCGACCGCCTGGA
Organism: Paenibacillus sp. fava2; assembly: GCF_058313675.1. Taxonomy (NCBI): domain Bacteria; kingdom Bacillati; phylum Bacillota; class Bacilli; order Caryophanales; family Paenibacillaceae; genus Paenibacillus; species Paenibacillus sp. fava2. Next base: position 3,249,117 of record NZ_CM177755.1, read on the forward strand.
TCTGACCATTGACGGTGCGGACGAATTGGACAGCAAGCTTCAGCTGATCAAGGGCGGCGGAGGAGCCCTGCTGCGCGAGAAGATCGTGGCGATGGGCAGCACGCGGATGATCGTAGTGGCGGATGAGAGCAAAGCGGTTGACACACTCGGTAAATTTCCGCTGCCTGTGGAGATTGTTCCGTTTGCCTGGGAATGGACGGTAGCCAAGCTGGCGAAGCTCGGCTGCAGACCGGAGCTGCGCCGCAGCGGGGATGAGCTCTACCGGACGGACAACGGTAACTACATTGCCGATTGCCATTTTGGAGCGATTGCTTCAGCCCCTGAGCTGGCGGAACAGCTCCAGGGCATTTCAGGCGTAGTGGATCACGGGCTGTTCATCGGTATTGCCAGCATGGCAATTATCGGCAAGCAAGACGGCAGCATCGAGATCATCGAAGGTGAAACCGATCTCTAGGAAGCGGGTAGACCGCCGGGGCCGCCGCTCTTCCTCCCGCAGGCGTCCCCGGCCGGCTGTACGTTTTTTTGCCGGACTTGTACTGCTTCTTTACAGCGGGGCTGTGCTATACTGGATGTTTCTCGGGTTTGGAAGGACTGTCCGTACAGAGGGGCCGCTGTTATATAATCTGGAGCCGCTGCGTACGGTGAAGCTGTATTTCGATCTGGATAACGGAGTCTCCCTTACCGGCAGGCTGGTGAATCTGGCGGGCAATGTCATTGTATTTGTTCCGTTTGGTCTGCTGCTGCCGCTGGTTCTGGAGCGGTTCCGCTCTCCTTTTATACTGACACTGTGGGCAATCCTCTGTATTCTTCTTCTGGAAACGCTGCAAATGATACTGCGGGTCGGCAGCTTTGACGTTGATGACCTGCTGCTTAACCTTATCGGCGTCTGGTCGGGATTATTACTTCTGAGAATAACATCAACATTTAGGGAGGCTTGAACATTTATGCTTATCGATCTGAAGCAGCGTATAGGAACACCAGAAGTAGATGAGCTGCTGGCCTATGCGGTCATTGATGAACCGGATGCGCTCTGGCGCGCTTCGGCCGAATACGGCAAATATGCCGCCCTGCAGCTTAACGGCTGGGAAGAGGAAGGGCTGCTGCTCGGCCTCGTCGGCTTTGAAGAGACGGAGGATGGTTCACTTGATATCCGCCACATCGCGGTGCTGCCTGAGAACAGGGGCAAAGGCTATGCACGCGGTATGATTCTCGAGCTGATGACCCTGCGGAGTCCGCGTTATGTACTGGCGGAAACGGAGGATGAGGTTGCCGCCAACTTTTACCGCGCCCTGGGCTTTATGGTGTACAGTCTGGGCGAGAATCCGGCGGGAATCGAAATGTTCCGTTGTGTGTATGAAGTTGAAGCAGATGAGGATGACGAATAGAGCTTGTAAGCAGCTGTTGTTATCTGAAGATAAGCTATCCGGCGTAAGTTGCCGGGTGGCTTTTTTTGAAATATAAGAATTTATATGTTGCACGTCATAAATAATCCTTCTATTTCTCGCAGAAACGGATACCGTCCCTTAAAGGACGGCAAAGCCGTTTCTTCTTGCTGTGCAAGCCAAAGGGTTAATTCTTAAAATGTATCATATATTTTCCTTCATTTATAGTAATTGACTTTTAGAGCAGCGAACCATATAGTTTTAGTGTAAAACAGTTCTACACATGAACTATTTGTCCGATATTAAGGAGGGCGAAGTTTTGAATGAAGAAGCAGAGCGCTGGATAACCCGGTATGTAGATGCTTATCTGATAGTGACCAGGCAGATCAGTGCACGGATCAAGGAGCGGATTGCCGAAGGTTTAACAACCGACCAGTTTTTGATCCTGAGGCTGATTAAGGCACAGGAGCAGTGTACGTCCACCTATCTGGCGGAGTCAGTCTGCGTGGGCAAGAGCTCGATTACAGCCATCATTAACCGGCTGGACGAGGCAGGCATGATTGAGCGGACCCGTGACGAAAACGACCGGCGCCTGGTCTATTTGTCGCTCACTGAGCAGGGGGAAGAGGTTTATCAGCTGGCGGAAAAGCAGGTAAAGGATGTAATCTCACCGTATTTGCTTCATTTTGAGGAGGACGATATCGAGAAGTTCATCACCATGTTTGAGAAGCTGGCCTTTTTAATGCAGGAGACGGGAGGGAGAAACGAGTGAAGACGATATTGAAAGCCAGATGGGCAGTGATGGCGATTTGGCTTGCTGCTGCGGTTGTGCTGTTTTTAACAGCACCGTCAATGTCTGAGCTGGTCCGCGAGAAGGGGCAAATCTCGGTTCCGGGCGGGTATACGTCATCAAGAGCTGCCGAGATTATGAAGGAGGTGGCTGCCGCCAAAGGGGGTGGAACTCTGCATCAGGTTGCCCTGGTATTTAATAAGCCGGAGGGGCTGAGCGCCGGAGACAGGGAGAGCATCAGACAAGGAGTGCAGATGCTTGCAGCGGACAAAGAGGCGCTGAGCCTTGATGCGATAACAGAGCCATTTTCACAGACGGAGCTGGAAGATACGCTGATTGCCAAGGACGGGCAGACCATTATGGTTGCGTTGTCGGTTAAAGGCGGGGATGAAACGGTAAAGGCGCTGCCGGAAAAGGTAAATGAGCTGCTTGCGGATGTAACCGCAGACCATTACCTGACCAGTGAAGGGCTGATTACAGAAGATACGATCGTCAGCTCGGAGGCCGGACTCAAAAAATCCGAGTACATAACCGTAGTCTTTATCCTGCTTATTCTGTTCGTCGTGTTCCGTTCGTTCGTGGCACCGTTCGTGCCGCTGTTGACCGTAGGGCTTAGCTATATCGTGTCCCAGTCGGTTGTAGCCTTCCTGGTGGACCAGTTTGATTTTCCGCTGTCAACCTTTACACAAATCTTCATGGTGGCCGTGATGTTCGGAATCGGAACGGATTACTGTATCCTGCTGATCAGCCGTTTCAAGGAGGAGCTGGCATCTGCGGAGGATACAAAAAGTGCCATTATATCTACTTACCGCAAGGCAGGCGGGACTGTCTTCTATTCCGGGCTGGCTGTATTTGTCGGGTTCGTAGCCATCGGCTTGTCCAAGTTTATGCTGTACCGTTCTGCGGTGGCTGTAGCAGTAGGGATCGCAGTCATGCTGCTGGCCCTCGTTACGGTGGTCCCGTTCTTTATGGCCGTGCTGGGCAAGAAGCTGTTCTGGCCGTCACGCGGCAGTATGGAGCACAATGAAAGCCGGATCTGGGGAGCGGCAGGCTCCTTTTCACTGAAACGGCCATGGGCGGCGCTTCTGATTGTGGCGGCGGTCGTCGTTCCGTTCCTGGCGACTTATGACGGCAAGCTTTCCTTCAACAGCATGGATGAAATCGGGCCGGATTACGCTTCGGTGAAGGGTTTCAATATTATTTCCGAAAGCTTTGGTCCCGGAGAATCGATGCCTGGCAGGATTGTCATTAAAAATGATGACCGGATGGATACCCCGGAATATTTGGGACTCGCCGAAAAAATCAGCCGTGAGCTGGAGAAAGTAGACGGCGTCAAGGCGGTACGCAGCCTGTCGCGGCCAACCGGAGAGCTAATCAATGATTTTCTGATTCCGGTCCAGGTGGCAACACTGTCGGACGGTCTTAGTCAGAGCAATGACGGCCTGAACCGGATTCAGTCCGGACTTGCCGAAGCAGGCAGGCAGCTGAGTGCGAATGAGCCCAAGCTTCAGGAAGCGGCGGCCGGCAGTGCAAAGCTCACAGAAGGCACAGCCGAGCTAAAGCAGGGTATAGCAGCGCTGGGTTCCGGACTTACGCAGATTGAGGACGGAATCAGGAGCGGTGCTGCCGGAGCGGGCGAAATCAAAGCCGGACTCGCTCGGGCGGCAGCCAGTGCGAAGCAGCTTGCAGATGCGAACAACGCGCTACTGGCAGGCTATAAGCAGATCGGCTCCGGACTGGCAGCACTGAGCGGCGGGCTTAACGATGTGCAGACCAATCTTGAAGGTGTAGCCTCTGCCCTCACCGGTCTGGATGCGTCCTTTACGGGACTCGAGAGCAGTCATCCTGAGCTCCTACAGGATATGAATTACCAGACCATCAAAGGCACCGTATCTCAGACCGGAACGGGAACAACCCAGCTGGCGGCAGGACTCGGACAGATTGCCGGCCAGCTGGGCAGCGCCTCAACGGGGCTGAACGAAGCCAACGCCGGATATGCCAAAGCTGCAGCCGGCCAGACCGCCCTGGCGCAGGGGCTTGAACAGCTGGCAGCAGGTATCGGGCGGCTCCAGACGGGCCTCAACCAGGCTGCAGAAGGGCAGGGCCAGATTGTCGGTAACATTCCGTCAATCAGCAGTGGACTGGATCAGCTGCAGGGCGGACAGCAGCAGCTGGCCGATGGCTTTGGGCAACTGACCGGACAGATCGGCGAGCTGACCGGCGGACTCAGCGACAGTGCGGACGGCCTGCAGCAAATCACCGCCGGGCTCAGCTCGGCACAGGATTATCTGCAGCAGCTTCAGGATGCAAAAGAGGATGAGCTGAGCGGCTTCTTTGTACCTTCAGAAGCGCTGGAAGCGGAAGCGATGCAGCAGGTCTTCGGCACCTATCTGTCAGATGACCGCAAGCTAATGACCCTGGATGTTGTTTTTGCGGAGAATCCGTATAGTGCGGAAGCCATTGCCAGCATTCCCGATATTCAGGACGCGGTTGACCGTGCGGTGAAAGGAACCAAGCTGGAAAATGCCGAAACGGCAATCAGCGGTGTTACCAGTACGTATAACGATCTCCAGATGATCTCGGGCGGGGACTATACACGGACAGTTGTGCTGATGCTGGCAGGTATATTCATTATCCTGGTCCTGCTGCTGCGCTCGGTGATTATGCCGCTGTACCTGATCGGCTCGCTGCTGGTCACTTATATTACAGCACTCGGCATTACGGAGGCGATATTTGTACATCTGCTGGATTATTCAGGCATTACCTGGACTACACCATTCTTCAGCTTTGTAATGCTGATTGCACTTGGCGTCGACTACAGTATCTTCCTGATGGCCCGCTTTAATGAGAATAAAACCTGGGATGTGCGCGAAGCGATTCTGCATGCCATGCGCAACATGGGGACTGTCATCTTGTCGGCGGTAGTTATCCTGGGCGGAACCTTTGCCTCCATGTATCCATCCGGGGTGCTGTCGATGATGCAGATAGCCACCGTAGTGTTATCGGGTCTTGCCCTGTATGCGCTGATCTTCCTGCCTTTCTTCGTTCCGGTAATGGTGCGGATGTTCGGGCGGGCGAACTGGTGGCCGTTCAGCGCCAAAGACAGCGGAGAGCCTGCGAAGCACGATCTGAACCTTTAAACAGTTAGCCATGACAAAAAACACCTCTGTGCATCACTGGAGTCCCAGCCCTGCACAGAGGTGCTTTGATCGGTTTATGTACTGGCCTGCCCTAGCGCATTTTTGCCAAAAAACTGCGCAGTGCCCAGCCGCGTTCCTGACGTTTCTTATATTTAGGCAGCGAGCGGTAAATCGCTATGGACTCTTCAAAAGCTCGTCTGGCCTCGTCATTTCTGCCGAGAGCCTTGTACATGGAGCCGGCCAGATAATAAGCTTCGCTGGAAGAGGTGTGGATTTCCTGAAATTGGCTTACATAGTGCAGCGCTTTGTCCTGGTCAACACCCCGGAATATCTCAGCCAGGCGGAGAAAAGGCTGACCATATTGTGCCCGGCGGTTAATCTCCAGCCCCTGCAGCATCTGGGCTTCGCCCTCCGGAAGCATTCCGAGCTTCAGATTCGCATAGCCAAGCTCGACCCAATATTCGGCGGATTGCTCGTACCGGTCTGCAATATTAAGAAGCAGCTCTTTGGCAGCGCTGTAACGCTTGCGTTCAATCAGCAGGCGGGCCAGCTCGAATTTGGAGGAGACATCGTTGGGATTAAGGGAAATCGTAGTCCGCAGTCTGGACATCTGCCGGCTCCGGCGGAAGGGCTTGCCGATGCTTGGCAGGATGCCGACATACCGGCGGTCCAGAACATACAGGATCAATAACAGAACAATTAAGGCCAGAAAGGGATTACCTAAAAATTGTGCAAGAAACAAAAAGCCCAGAATTTTAAACATGAAGTCCCTCCGAATAAGTTGTAACTCCGGTCAGCGTTCACTTAACATCTAACCTGCAGAGCAGGGTAATTATACCATATTATTCAGTTTTACTAACTCCAAATTTTTTGGAAAGAAGGATGAGCGATGAGTACAGAAACACCTTTAATTCCTTTACGTCCGCTGGGACAATCTGAGCTGTCCGTGTCACCGCTTGGGCTGGGCTGCTGGCAGTTCAGCCGGGGCAGCGGAATTGTAGGCAAATACTGGAGCAATCTAGAGGATGCCGATATCCTTGAGATTGTCCGTGTCAGTCTGGAAGGCGGCATGAACTGGGTGGATACGGCTGAAATATACGGGGGAGGCAAGTCCGAGCAGGCGCTGGCAGCCGTATTGGATCAGCTGAGGCTTGAGGGCAGCCGCCATGCGGAGCCGCTGATCGCAACCAAATGGTGGCCGCTGTTCCGGACGGCCGGATCCATATCAGCCACCATTGACGAACGAATCCGCTGCCTGGGCGGAAGGCAGATTGATTTATACCAGATTCATCAGCCGTTTTCGCTGTCGTCGATTGCAAGTGAGATGAAGGCGATGGCCGGGCTGGTCAAAGCCGGAAAAATCCGTCATGTCGGAGTCAGCAATTACTCGGCCAGCCAGATGGTCAAAGCACACGGGCTTCTGCAGCAGCACGGGCTGAAGCTGGTGTCCAATCAGGTCAAATACAACCTGCTTCACCGGAGTATTGACCAGAGCGGGACGATGGCTGCCGCGAAGGAGCTGGGTATTTCCATTATTGCGTACTCCCCGCTGCAGCAGGGGGTACTGACCGGACGGTTCCATAACGATCCGGCCGAGATCAGCAAGCTGTCTCTGATCAGACGGATGCAGTCCGGACTGGGTGAGAAGGGCCTTGCCCGCAGCAGGCCGCTGATTGACCTGCTTAGGACACTTGCCGGGAAATACGGGGTTACACAAGGCCAGATTGCCTTGAATTGGCTGATTCACTTCCACGGCGAGACAGTTGTCGCCATTCCCGGAGCGTCCAAAGTCCGCCATGCCCGGGAGAATATCGGAGCAATGGGATTCAGACTGGACAGCCGTGAGCTGCAGCAGCTGGATGATGCTTCATGGGCAGCGTTGAAATAGCTTTTATGAATAGCTTTAGGCCTGATTCTGGGCCTGAAGCTATTTTTTTTATTATTTATGCAAAAAATATGCAAAAAAGGGTTTGAGAATGGAAGCAGATGGGTAATTAAGGATAAGATTATTCGCATCCGTGCAAGGGTGTAGATTTCGGAAGGAGGCTGAACCATTATGAATATGGCAGTACATAATCTTATGGCTTACAATCATCAATATTTTAGACCTCAACCGGTCACCGAGCACAAGCAGGCCAGAAGCGAAGATAAAACACAGAGTTTTCAGGACATCCTTAACGAGAAGCTCAATAGCTCGAACCTGTTGAAGCGGTAACGTGGAGAATTGTAGTGTACTTTTCACAGTCAATCCGCTGTTGAATATTAAAAAGCCGGCTTTCTGCATAAGAGCAGAATCCGGCTTTTTTGCGTAAGTCCGTAATCAGTGAATACCGGCAGCCTGCTGCAGCCGCGCCGCGATGGCCAGGAAATCCTCCTCGGAAATGCCGGGGGCAAATTCTTCAGGAACCTCCGGCGCTTCGGCTATCGGGTATCCTTTCGGGGAACCTTCCACTACCTCAAGCGGCTTCCCGTCCTCGGGATGCGGTCCTTTCCAGATTTGTTTAATGGCCGTAAAATCGTTGTCGCTGTTGGTGTAGAGCTTCGTGTGGAGACCCTTGGATTCATACTTATGCGTTTCTGTGAATGCTTTGTTGCTCAGAGAAGGAATAGGAACGAGCTTGCTGACATCGACACCTGTAGCCATTTCCAGCGCTTTGGCGTAAGCAACCACATGCACGCCGCCGCGCACCAGCAAATATCCGACAACCTCACGCGCAGCCGGATGATCTGTCAATTCGTATACCTTCATCTTATGAGCTCTGGCTCCGCATTCCAGAAAGAAATTGTGCAGCAGATCCAAAATCAGATTACCGCTGTTAAATACATATTCTCCGCTCCAGGGGCGGCCCATTGAATCAACCGGCAGAGCAGACTGGGCGCCGGCAAGCGCAAAATAGGTGTTACGCATATCTTTGAACGGATTAAGCGGAGTCTGGTCGGGCTCTTTATATTCCGTAGAGCCGAACTGGCACTTGTTCACGGCGTGTGCAACAAGTTCCACATGTCCGAGCTCTTCCGCAGTAATACTGGTAACGAGATCATAGAAGGGCTTCAGCTTTTTTTTGCCGCGGAAGTTAAACGACTGGAACAGATAGTTATTCAAGGTAGACATTTCTCCGAATTTCCCGCCCATCAGCTCCTGCACGGCAGCGGCAGCATTAGGGTCCGGACGCTCTACCTCAGGAATTTCGATAGCAATTTCGTCAAATCGTTTGAACATTACAGCACCTCACTATAGATTGGTTTCGGCTGAGCAGCCGCTTCTCGACCTATAGTGTCTCCCTGCCGTACGTACTCTAGTCACATTTATTAAGAAACAGATAATTGGCTTAGCGCTTCCCGCGGACACGCTGTGACTTGCGGAGCCTGGGCTCTGATCCCGGAGCCTGTTTGACGATCCATTTTAAATAGGAAGCAATCTGAGTATCCCGCTGCAGAGCTGTAAGGGTAGTAAGCCCAAGCGTCACCAGGTCATCATTCGTATAGAGTGCGTGGAGCTGCCGGTGGCAGGCTTTGCACAGCAGCGCGGTCGGCTGCAGGGCGCCGCCTTTTTCGCGCGGGACCAGATGGTGGACAGTGGTTGCCAGGGGAGAACGGCCGCACAATTCGCAGGTTCCGGAAGGCTGTCCCTTCATGATTTAGCCCCTTACTTCAAAGAACTGGCAGGTGCGGCGCGAGTAATACGTTAAGTCGCTAACCCGCGACTGGATGATGACATCGGAATCGGTGAAACGGACAATGGTTGCCCCCGAGTTCACCAGATGATCATCTTCAAAGACCCGTACCGGCAGCTTGCGGTCAATCGCTTCATGAAGATCGCTGTCGGTATATAACGGGCGGTTGATAGGCATAAGAGCATTCTCCTTTTAGCTGTGAATATGAACTGGAAATACAACCAGTATACCTGCGGTGGAGTGATAAATCCAATCCGGGCTGCCCGGAATCGTAAGTATTTCAACCCTAAATCGGAAGTTTGCCTCCTCTGCAAAAGCGTTCACCTACGGTACACTAAGTCTTGTAAGAGAAACCTTTGAGAGGGGTACAGAGGAATGAAAACAGGAAAGAACCTGGCGCTTGCACTTGCGTCCGTTATGCTCGTTGGATCACTGGCAGCATGCGGGGGTAACAATGCAGAGAATAATGCGGGCAAAGAGAATGCAGGTAACAACGCAGCAAGTACAAATGCACCTGCTACAGATGCAGCCACATCAGAACCGGCTGAAAAAGTGGAGCTGTCCTTCTGGACACTCGGTAACGTCAACTACGAAGAGCTGGCGAACGAGTATACCAAAGAGCATCCGAATGTCACTATTAAAATCCAGAATACCGGTGACCAGACTGCCCATCACAACAATCTGACAACCGCTCTGTCCGCAGGCTCCGGCGCACCTGATATTTTCCAACTTGAAATCGGTTTCATGGAACGTTTCATCAGTGCCCAGGACAAATTCTATAACCTGAACGACCTTGGCGCCAAAGACATTCAGGCTAACTATCTGGACTGGAAATGGAAGCAGGCTTCCTCGATCGACGGCAGCTTCCAGCTGGGACTTCCGACAGATATCGGGCCGACAGTTGTCTACTACCGCACAGACCTGGCTGAAGCAGCCGGACTGCCTAGCGATCCTGAGGGCTTCAGCGCGGCAATCGACACCTGGGACAAGTTTGCTGCTGTAGCCAAGGCATACAAAGACAAGACCGGAAAGTACTTCTCCGACTTGACTGACCTGACCTACAACGCTCTGCGCGACCAGTCTGCAGATGAAATCTACTTCAGCAAGGCTGACGGGAAGTTCATCGGCGACACTAATCCGCAGGTCAAGAAAGCTTATGATTTCACAGTAAAAGGCATCCAGGAAGGCTGGATCAGCAACTACCTGCTGTGGTCGCCTGAGTGGGGCCAAGGCATGAGCGACGGATCCTTCGCCGTAGTCATGGGACCTGCCTGGATGGCTGGTAACATCAAGAGCAATGCGCCGGATTCGGCCGGCAAATGGAAAATTGCCCAGCTGCCTGAAGGTGCCGGTAACTGGGGCGGATCGTTCATTACCCTGCCTAAGGAAGGCAAACACCCGAAAGAAGCTTATGATTTCATCCAGTGGATGGTTAACAAGGACAATCAGCTGGAATCCTTCAAGACCAAAGGTCTGATGCCTTCAATCCCTGCATTGTATGAAGATCCTGCATTCGTTGACTTCAAGGATGATTTCTTCGGCGGACAGCAGACTGCTGTGGAATTCGGTAAAGCGGCTAACCGCGTTAAACCGGTATACTACGGACCGCTGCATGACCAGACCGATACCTTCTTCAAGAATGCGCTCAAGAACGTAATCGAGAAGAAAGCCGACCCTGCAAAAGAGTGGGATGAAGCTGTAAAACAGGCGAAGACTCTGGCAGAACGCAGCTAGGCTCTAAATCGTCAAGATTGATATGAACCGGACATCCGGATTCCTGAGAGAGCAGGCAGCTCCCGGGAATCCGGATTCTTCGGGAAAAGAGTTTTCTTAATTATCCTGGAGGTGTGACATGGCTGAACCCGTAATTACGAGTCCGCATGCCGAGAGCAAACGCCCTTTTTTAACTGAACAAAGACGGAGCCGGATTACGGCCTATACCTTTATCTCACCGTTCTTTATTCTGTTCTCGATATTCGGACTATACCCGATCTTTTTTACCTTCTATTTATCCTTCTTCAAATGGGATGCACTCAATCCGATGAAATTCGTCGGCTTCAAAAACTATGATCTGGTCACCAGTGACCCGACCTTCTGGATTTCCTTCAGCAACACGCTCATTATGGGCCTGATGGGTACTGTCCCGCAGGTTATGCTGGCGCTGCTGCTGGCCGTACTGCTGCACTCGGGAATGACCAAATTTAAAAAGACGTTCCGTATTCTTTATTTCATGCCGAATATTACGTCCATTGTGGCCGTTACGCTCGTATTCAGTACCCTGTTCGGAAATAACGGGATGATCAACTGGATGCTGAACGGCCTCGGGCTTGAAAGTGTTGCCTTCAACTCCGGCTGGTGGGGTGTCAAAATCGCTATCTCCACTATGGTTATGTGGCGCTGGACGGGCTACAACGCCATTATCTTCCTGTCGGGACTCCAGAGTATTCCGATGGACCTGTATGAATCCGCCCGCATTGACGGCGCCAACCGCAGACAGCAGCTGTTCTCGATTACGCTGCCGCTGCTCAAGCCGTTCATTATCTTTGTATCCCTGCAGTCGACAATCGGCGCCCTGCAGCTGTTCACAGAGCCTTATGTATTCCTTGGCCAGGCCGGAACCGGCTCCACCCGCCAGGAAGGGATAACCATGGTTACTTATCTGTACAGTGAAGCTTTCCGTAACGGCTTCTTCGGTACAGCGGCGGCAACAGCGGTTATGCTGTTCATCGTCACTATTCTCTTCTCCATCCTTAACATGCTGATTTCCAGAGGCACAGGCGGAGACACTGGAGGCAAGAAAGCATGAGTACACTGCGTATGTTCAGAAAAAAACCGGATGATCTCGGCTTCTTCGGCAAGCTGGGCTTTTATTTCCTGCTTATTCTCGGGGCGCTGGTCTCGGTATTCCCGTTCTACTGGATGTTCGTGGTCGGCACCAATGACAAGGGGGCCGTATTCCATGTACCGCCGCTTTTGACGGTCGGCGACCAGTTCTTTGACAATTTCAAGCGTGTACTGGAAAAAGCGGATTTCTTCCAGGCGCTCGGCAATTCTCTGTTCGTATCCTCGATGGTAACCGTTTCGGTCGTCTTTTTCTGTACACTGGCCGGTTACGCTTTTGCCAAATATGAATTCCCGTTCAAGAACGCGCTGTTCGTATTTGTTATCGCCACCCTGATTGTTCCGCAGCAGCTTGGCGTGCTGCCGACTTATGTTATCATGGCTAAACTGCACTGGATTGACAGCTACAAGGCGCTGATTGTGCCGGCGATGGTCAATGCGTTCGGGATCTTCTGGATGCGCCAGTATATTACCTCTGCCGTGCCGACCGAGCTGATTGAAGCGGGACGGATCGACGGAGGCGGCCACTTCCGGATTTTCTGGAATATCGCGGTGCCGGTTATTACACCGGCTATGGCGACACTCGGTATCCTCAACTTCATGACGGTGTGGAATGACTTCTTCTGGCCGCTCGTCGTGCTGAAGAACAAGGAGCACTACACCATCCAGATAGCCCTTCAGCAGCTCTTCACAACCCGCGACGGTCTTGACTACGGCATGATTATGTCCGCTACCTTTACGGCGACACTTCCGCTGCTGATTGTATTCCTGCTGTTCAGCCGCTGGGTTATCGCCGGTCTGACCTCAGGCGCTATCAAGAGCTAATCCGCTTTACCCAAAGCGGTTAACAGGAAACTGTACCATACGTGAAGAATAGTAGAGGAGGCAGAAGCGGCAGTGCCGTCCTTGCAGGCAAGGGCGGCATCCGTTTGGCTTGAGTCCGGCTGAAGACAGCAGGGGGAAGGTAACGGCAATGAAGCTAAGACGCAAAATTCTGTTCGCTATTATTCTTCTCGTATTCATTCCCGTTATTGTCATGGGAATTGTGACATACGTGAACTTTTCAAATGCAATGGAGAAGAAATCGAGCAGCTTTTACTGGATCTCATTACTTGAGACCGACCGTAAACTAAAATTCGCACTCAGCGAAATATCATCCATCACGAATTCGGCCATTACGCAGCCTGCCATCCAGCAGTCGCTGAAGCAGCCGAATTTTGTGCTGACCTATGACCGCAAGCAGGAGATCAACAATCTGCTGATCAATCACCCGATGATCACCTCCTTCAGCCTTTACGGCAAAGACAGACTGCTGTACCAGTACAATGCGCCGATGTCCTTCGCCGATATGCGGAAGCAGGTGTGGTATGGCGCTATGGAAGGGGCCGAAGGCCGCCCGGTCTGGTCCGGCCCGGGAGAGAACGGCTCGGAGGCAGCGGGCAATCCGGTGCTGGTACAGGCCAGAGTTATTAAAGACTATTACTCTCTGGAGGATATCGGCTATCTGGTTGTTTATGTTAAACCGGATCTGCTGGACCAGATTTTCTGGGAGGCGGCAACCCTGAAGAAAGGGGATATCCTGCTGGTCAACAAGCAGGGCAATATCGTCTTCAACAAGTCCGGAGAGCATATCGGACAGCGGACGGAGTTTCCTTTTCTGCAGGCGGATTATACCAAGAGCCAGGACTATTACATTGACAACTATCAGGGGGAGAAATCTCTGATTACTTTCCTGCCTTCACATAATTCAGACTGGTATCTTGCGGCGATTACCCCGATGAATCTGATCTCCTCGGAGTCTGATTCGATCCGTAATCTGGCGATTATTCTGGGAACGGTTTCACTATTGTCCGCCTTTTTGTTTGATCACTACTTCGTCAGAAGGCTTGTGCGCAGCATCAATAGTGCGGTCAACGGGATGAAGCGGGTTAAACAGGGCATTTTTATGCCGATTACCACACCGCTGCGGTCAGATGATGAGAGCGATCTGCTGATCGACGGCTTCAACCGGATGAGCTCGCAGATCAGTGAGCTGATTCAGCAGGTGCAGACCGAACAGGGGCGCAAGAAGGAAGCGGAAATGCAGGCGCTGATGGCCCAGATCAATCCGCATTTTATCTATAATTCACTGGAATCGATCAACTCGATGGCCGTGCTGGCGGGCAACCGCGATATCAGCAAGATGGTCGTTTCACTCGGCAAGCTGCTGCGCATCAGTATCAGCCAGAACCAGGAGCTGATCCCGCTGCAGATGGAGCTTGAGCATGTCCGGCATTATCTGGACATCCAGAAGTTCCGGTTCGAGGATAAATTCAGCTACCGGATCGACCTTCCGGATACGCTCAGGCAGGTGATGACCCAGAAGCTGATTGTCCAGCCGATTGTAGAGAATGCCCTCTATCACGCCATTGAACAGATGGAAGAGCACGGGGAGATTACGATCAGCGCACAGCGCAGCAGCAAGGATATCATTATTATCGTAAAAGATAACGGACCCGGCTTTGACCTCTCTACTTTGATGAGCCTGTGGGATACAGAGCACAGCAATCCCAAGAAATATGCGGACAGCGGTGTCGGGCTGCGGAATGTGCATGAGCGTCTGAATATCCGGTTTGGCCATCCTTACGGCATTATGGTCTGTTCTTCCCCGGGATTCGGTTCGACGATCTGTATCCGGATTCCGACCATAAAGCCATGAAGCATCTAAACGGGATGAAAGCGGGGAGTAATGCGGTGAGATGGTTAACCAAATGGGGCTGGATTCTGCTCTATATAGCACTGATGGCCGGAGCGGTATTATTTATTTCATTTGGCAATAAGGAGCCGATTGAAGATAACTCTCCAGAGAAAATAACACTTACCTTCCGCCATTTCTGGATGAAGGAGCATGACCGGCCGCTGCTGGCCATCTTTGAGGAAGTTGTTCAGGAGTATCAGATGGATCATCCGAACGTGAAGGTCAACTTTGAAGGGCTGGATCAAACGATTCACCGCGAGCAAAAGCTCAAAAGCGAAATGGTTACCGGCACCCCGCCTGACATGTTCGTGCTGTTCGGCGGCGCAGAGATTGAGCCTTATGCAAGATCCAACCGGCTGATGGACCTGACCGGCTTTGTACAGGATAACGGGCTGGGCAACCAGTTCAGCGACCTGCATCTGTGGACCTTTGACCGGCATATTTACGGGCTGCCGATCGAAGGGAATGCCGAGCCGCTGTATTATAACAAGACCTTATTCAAAAAACTCGGCATCAAGCCGCCGGAAACGGTCGGCGAGCTGGACAAGGCAATCAGCCAGCTGAAGCAGGCGGGAATTACCCCGTTTGCGCTTGGCAATGAGGACCGCTGGCCGGCCGGTATTTTTGCCCATTATCTGATGGACCGCTATGCCGGACCGGACCTGATTCAGAAGCTGGTTACAGGCAAAGACGGCGCTGCGTTCGTGAACAAGGCGTACCTGGAAGCGTTCAGTCATCTGGAAAAGTGGATCGGCGAAGGGGCATTCAGCGCAGACTCGAATGATACTTCCCCTGAAAATGCGGTCCGCATGTTCAGCAGCGGCGAAGCCGCAATGTATCTGAACGGGAACTGGGATATTAACCTGTTCACCGGTGAGACGGCTCCGGAAGGCTTCGAGAATGAGGTTGGAGTCATCCCGTTCCCGTCGCTCGCCCAAGGAACAGAGCCTTCCATAGCCGGAGGTTATACAATTGGCATCGGCTTGTCCTCAAGTCTGACGGGGGCGAAGCGCGAAGCGGCGCTGGAGCTGATGAAAGCCTTCTATACGAAGGAGATCCAGACGCGGATTGTGTACGAGGGGCTCAGAATCCCTTCTATGCGGATTGATTTTGATCCGGAGAAGACCGGACCTGTGTTCGCGCAGGTGATGGAGATTATGTCCAAGGACCGCCAGAGCTTTGTTCCTTATGACAACCTGCTGTCGCCTGAAGTGAAGAAGACCTTCCTCAGTGTCATCGAGGAGATGATTGACGGCGGATTGTCGGCAGGGGACGCTCTGCGGCAGCTGCAGTCCGCGTCGGAGCAATACTGGAATCTTATACAGAGCTCGGCTGTACAATAAATCTGGGAGGTGCTGGAAGTGGGTGCACGGCAAGAACAATACAAAGTGCTTCTGGTGGATGATGAGCCGATTATTCTGCGCAGTTTAAAGGTGGCTATTCCCTGGGAGGAGCTGGGCCTGACGATTGCCGGTGAAGCCCGCAACGGGGAAGCCGCGCTGCGGCTGATCGAGGAAACCTCACCGCAGATCGTGATCAGCGACATCCGGATGCCGGTAATTGACGGTATAGCTCTAATGAAGGAGCTGCTTCCGAAGAATCCGAAGCTATTGTTTATATTTATCAGCGGCTACGGGGAATTTGAATATGCCCGGGATGCCCTGCGGCTTGGCGCCTTTGACTATCTGCTTAAGCCGATTGATCATGACGAGCTGACGGATATGCTTACCCGGGCGCGGGCGAAGCTGGACCGCCAGAAGGAGAATGAACAGCTGATGCATTCGGTACAGATGCTGTCCATGCTGGCGAGGGAGCGGATGTTCGCCGAGTTCACGCTCGGCAATCCCCGGCCGCTGCAGCATTTGAAATGGATGGAGAACAGTGAACTGGAGCGCGAGTATTTTATGGCGGTGGTGAGGCTGGACGACTATGCCTCCCTTACCGCCAAATGGAGCGCAGAGGAGAAGCATCTGTGGCTGTTTGCGATCCGCAACATCCTGGAGGAATGGTCACTGGAGAACGGCGCCTTATCGATTTTTCCGTTCTACAACGGCGAATGGGTGCTGCTGTTCCCCGGAAGTCTGGGCACGGTCAGGAAGGAGCTCGGCGAGCGGCTGGTCGCGGATATCAAGCGTTACTCCAAGCTGCACTGCTCGGTAGGGATCAGCCGCAGTACACAGGGCATTGACCAGCTCAGCACCGTTTATCCGCTCGCTGCCAAAGCGCTGTACCGCCGCTTTTATTCCGGTGAGGCCGGTGTATTCATCGAAGAGGAGACACCGGAAGCCGGGGAACGCGAGGTTCAGTATCCCAAAGAGCTGGAGCTGTCGCTGATCGAGAGCATACGTACGCTGAATCTGGAGCGGATGCTGCTGCTGTTCGATGAGATGGCCTGCTTCATTGAAGCTCAGTCGCTGACCAAGGAGCTGGCCCAGCGGGTAATTATTGAACTGGTCGTCGTCCTGTACAGGCAGTTCGAGCAGATGGGCCTGCAGGCGGAATGGTCGCTGGAAGGCCTGATGGGTAAGCTGCAAGGCCTGGGGACACTTACGGCGGTCATCAATGTGCTCAAGCAGGATTTCCGGGACTGGATGCAGGAAGGCAGCAGACAGGCGGCGCGTGATGACGGCCGCAGCGTGGTCGACAAAGTCAAAAGATACATTGAGGACAACTACCACAAGGATCTGAGCATTGAGGAAGTAGCGGAGGTGGCGGACCTGAGCATCAGCCACTTCTGCACCCTGTTCAAGCAGGTATCTGGCTATACCTTCCTCGAGTTTGTAACCCACTGCCGGATGGAGAAAGCGAAATATATTCTGCAGAACAGCAGTGTCAAGGTATACCAGGTGGCACCGCTAGTCGGCTACCAGGATCCGAAATATTTTACCCAGGTGTTCAAGAAGGCTACAGGGAAGACGCCGACGGAATACCGGGAAGAGATGATGAGGCTGACGGGAGAAGGCTGAGGAAGGTAATCGGAGAGTGCGCAAAATATAATGTGAATAGCGAGCAATTATTGCAGCCGCAGCTGTCTTGGAGGGTAAACCATCCGGGAGCTGCGGCTTCTTTTAGTTTAACGTCAATTAAGCCGGTATCGCGCAATATGATAAATGTCATACCCGCTCCTTGATGTTTATGTCTTACGGACATGACACTTCCTTCACTATAATTAGGTAAATAAATGCAGACTTGAGCGCACACATACAAGGAGGAACCTACAGATGTCCAAGAGCAGCACGTCATCCCAGCTCTCCAGCCTGAAGAAAAGCGTGGCCCCTTTTGAGAAAAATGACCGCAATACAAGCATAAAGCAGATGATTAATACACTAGGCCCGCTGTTCCTGCTATGGGCGGCTGCCTATTTCAGCCTGTCCGTATCTTACTGGCTTACACTTCTGTTTGCCATACCGGCAGCTGGTTTTGTGATCCGCACCTTTATCATTTTTCATGACTGCTGCCATGGCTCCTTCTTCCGCAGCCGTAAAGCGAATGATATTCTCGGAACGATCACCGGTGTGCTGACCCTTGTCCCTTACCGTCAGTGGAAAAGAAGTCATTCGATCCATCACGCCGGCAGCAGTAACCTCGATAAACGGGGCATCGGCGACATCTGGATCATGACTGTGGATGAGTACATTGCCGCCAAACCGCTGCAGCGCCTCTGGTACCGGATCTACCGCAATCCGCTGGTTATGTTCGGTGCAGGCCCGATTGCCGTGTTTCTGATCCAGTACCGCTTTAACGTAAAAAGCGCCAGACGCCAGGAGCGGATGAATACGTATCTGACGAATGCGCTGATTGTTGCGCTATATGCGGGAATGATCTGGCTTGTAGGCTGGCAGGCGTTTTTGCTGGTGCAGCTGCCGATCGTATTCGTCTCAGGTTTCCTGGGCATCTGGCTGTTCTATGTGCAGCATCAGTTTGAGGATACTTTTTTTGAGCATGAAGAAGAGTGGAGCTACGTTATGGCTGCCGTAGAAGGAAGCTCGTATTACAAGCTGCCCAAGCTGCTGCAGTGGATCACCGGCAACATCGGCTTTCATCATGTGCATCACCTGGCGCCCAAAGTGCCCAACTATAATCTGGAGCTGGCCCACAACGCCACGCCGCCGCTGCAGAAAGCTACGACCATTACCATCAGCACAAGCCTGAAGGCGCTCCGGTTCCGCCTGTGGGATGAGGAGAATAAAGGGTTTGTCAGCTTTAAGGAAATCAAGGACCGCTTGCGTCAGCCTTTGCCTGCTGTGGAAGGGCTGAAGATACAGAAACCCGGATTGCAGGCCAAATAACAGGCTTCCGGAGCTGGAGTCAGGAGGGGAAGCAGACACGCAGATTGGTGGCGGGTGCGCTTCTTCTCTTTTTTGCCGCGGATTATGCTAAAATGGGGGTACAAACTTGCTGGCAAAAAGGATGGCGGATATGCAGAAGTGGCATCATATTTTTCATAAAAGCACAGGTCTCAGCCCTTACGTCTGGGTAGTGTTCTATATTCTTCCGTTTTACTCGATCTTCCGCTTATCCTCGGTGGACCGCTGGGTGTACGGTATTGTGATGATTATTTTGTTTTTTGCCTGTTATGTGCTTGCGTTCAAGTCCCGGGGTTGGCTGGTCTACTTCTGGACGAGTGTGCAGATTGTGGTCTCGATTACAATGACGCTCATGTTCGGTTATATGTATTTCGCGCTGTTTCTGGCCTTTTTTATCGGGAATATCCAGAGCCGGGCGGGCTTTTTCACCATGTACACGATTCATCTGCTGACGACAATTGTGGCGATCAATTATGAGCTGATTACGCGCAATCCGGTGTTCTTGTCCCAGCTGCCCTTCGTGCTGGTCAGTATCATTGCTGTAGTGCTGCTGCCGGCGACAACCTACAACCGCAATAATCAGGATAAGCTGCAGGGCCAGCTGGAGGATGCCAACAAACGGATCTCTGAACTCGTCATAATGGAAGAGCGGCAGCGGATTTCTCGGGATCTGCATGATACACTGGGTCAAAAGCTGTCCCTGATAGGGCTCAAGAGTGACCTGGCCGGCAAGCTGATCAACAAAAATCCGGCGCAGGCGATCGTGGAGATTAACGATGTCAGGCAGACAGCAAGAAGCGCGCTTAAAGAGGTCCGGGAGATGATTACCCAGATGCGGGGGATCCGGCTGGAGGATGAGCTGGTGCGGATCAGGCAGCTTTTGCAGGCGGCGGAGATTGAATTTGAGCTGGAGGGCAGCCCGAAGCTTGAAAATACTTCATTAATTACGGAAAATGTGCTCAGTATGTGCATAAAAGAAGCGGTGACGAATCTAGTCAAGCATAGCGGGGCCTCACGGTGCACCATTCAGATTGAGCCCTCCCGGACGGAACTGGTCATCAAAGTATCTGATAACGGCAAAGGGCTTGACGCGGCTAATATGAATTATAAAGGCCATGGCATTCAGGGGATGAAGGAACGCCTGGAGTTCGTCAACGGATGTATGGAAATACAACATATTAATGGAACAACCATTATCATTAAAGCACCAACAGTAATCCGGCAACTGGAAATGGAGGCGAAAGAAGGATGATTCATATCGTGATAGCTGAAGACCAGCGCATGCTGCTCGGCGCACTGGCTTCACTGCTTGATCTGGAGGAGGACATGAAGGTTGTGGGCCGCGCAGGCAATGGTGAAGAAGCGGTAAGGCTGGTGCGGCAGCACAAGCCTGACATCTGCATTATGGACATTGAAATGCCGGCAATGACCGGACTCGAAGCGGCAGAAGCGCTGAAGGGCTCCGGCTGTAAAATCATGATCCTGACTACGTTCGCCCGGACCGGTTATTTTGAGCGTGCCGTCAAAGCCGGAGTGGACGCCTATCTGCTCAAGGACAGCCCCAGCGAGGAGCTTGCTCTTTCCATCCGCAGCGTGATGGCAGGCAGACGGATTTATGCCCCAGAGCTGATGGATGAAGCCTACAGCAGTGAGGCCAATCCGCTGACGCAGCGCGAGAAGGAAGTGCTCGGCCTGATCGCCGACGGTAAAAATACGAAGGAAATCGCCAGCCAGCTCTATATCACAACGGGTACCGTCCGCAACTATATTTCGGTGATTCTGGACAAGCTGGATGTCGGCAACCGGATTGAGGCGATAACACGCTTCAAGGAAAAGGGCTGGTTTAAATAATTATGGCTTAAGCAAGAGATGTCGGTGGCGGCACTCTGCCTGCTGAGAAGGAGGGACCTTGGAGGTCCGTCCTATTTTTTTGGGCAAAAATCCGGAGGAGGGGGTTTTGTATAGTTCCTTTTGCCCAATTTTACCATTACAGGGGTTGTTAGATTGGAAGCACAGTTTATTTTTGTTAAGATAAATGCAAACATGTGATCTTATATGCCTGTTGTGGGTAATTGAGGTTATGTGCCAATTTAGTGCAATACTGTTCTGTTCTCATATTTCAGCTTACAAGTCGGGAGGTATCTGCTTTGCCTGAACTTACATCATCCTATGTCGATTCCTTAGCACCAAACACCGCCGCCATCAAGAATGGCCAGGGCCTGGTGCGCAAAAAGAGCTTTATCCAGCTTCATCGTACCGAGAACGGCGAGCTGCTGTTCGGACAATGTGCGGGAAGCGGCAAAACGCCGTACGAATGCTCTGTAGACTTCATTGCTCCGGAGAATCCGGTGTTCCGCTGCTCCTGCCCTAGCCGCCAGTTTCCCTGTAAGCATGCCCTTGGATTATTGTACGCCTATGTGGAAGGGCAGGCTTTTACGCCTGCACCTGTTCCGGAGGATATAGCAGCCAAACGGGAGAAGGCGGAGAAACGGGAAGAAAACAAGGTAAAGCAGGCTGCGGAAGGCAGTCCGGCCAAGCCGAAGAAGGTTAATAAATCTGCGCTTAAGAAAAAAATCACCGCCCAGCTGGAAGGGCTGGATTTACTGGAGAAGCTGGTGCTCTCGCTGGTCCGCGGCGGCTTGTCGACAATCGACGCCAAGACGCTTAAGACCGTGCAGGAGCATGTTAAGCAGCTTGGAAACTATTATCTGTCCGGTGCACAGATTGAGCTGCGCCGGTTTGCACTGCTGCTCGGCAAAGGAGAGGACCGTGAACAGGGCTATACATATGCGGTCCGGCAGCTGACCCTGCTGCATGCCTTCATTAAGAAAGGCCGCAGCTATCTGACTGCGAGAAGCGAGGACCCCGAGCTGGCGCTTGACCATGAATCAACGATTGATGAATGGCTGGGCCATGCCTGGCAGCTGTCAGAGCTGAAGGAATACGGGCTGACAGCGGAGAATGCGGAGCTGCTTCAGCTGGCTTTTTACAGCTATGATGACAAGGCCCGCCAGGAATTCGTGGATCAGGGGTACTGGCTGGATACATCGGCCGGTGCCGTTTATAAGACATTGCATTACCGTCCGTACAAGGCAGCCAAGCTGCTGCGTGAGGAAGACAGCTTCTACGAGGTGGCTGAGGTTCCGCTGCTGTATAAATATCCGGGAGATATGAATCCTCGGGTCCGCTATGAAGGGATGACTGCAAGAACAGTCACACCTGCAGACCTGGATCAGGTTCATGCTCATGCCCACCGCTCCATTGCGGAGGCGGTCAAGAAAGTGAAGAACCAGCTGAAGAATCCGCTGAGTGATAAGGAGCCGGTGCTCCTGCTCCATGCGGTAAGTATCGGAATGAACGATCAAGGAGAGTATGTCCTTTCAGATGAAACAGGGGGACAGCTTGTGCTTGAGGATGTTCCCGCCCTGTCCCAGGGCACAACCGGTCTGCTGCCGTTTCTGCCGCCGGTCTGCCTTGAACATTGCACCCTGCTGGTCATGTTTGAACATGACATGGACCGGGGCAGACTTGCTGCCCAGCCGCTTGGCATCATCCATGCTGAAGGGATTACAAGGCTGCTCTAACTAAATACAAGTCTGAATAAATAGCCATTTTGCATACTATCTCGTTAGGGGGACGCGCATGAGTACAGCATTATTGCAAGAGCTTCATCAGGAGGTCAGAAGACTATATATTGCGGGCAGCGATCTGGCTGCGGATGATTTCCGCCTGAAACGGCTGCTGCCGCAGTTCGAGCAGCTGGGAGAACGGGCGGCTGTGTTCAAGCGGCTTGGTGAGGGGATTTCGGCACTGATGTCAACAGAAGCTGCTGCAGGGCAGAGTTCGGCAGTGAAGCTGCAGGACCTGACCCTGCTGCTGGAATCGGTGCTGTATACACAGGGCAGCATCTCGCCATCCGGAGGCGAACCCGCTCAGCTGCAGGGCAGTGCTTTTGGACTGGAAACCGGGGTTTCCTCCAGAAAGATTGCTGCCGTCCGCCAGGCGTTGACAACGACAGGGAGCGGCAGATATGAGACGGTGCTCGAAGCGTTCAAGGATGGCGTGTTCCAGGATCTGCGGCTGCTCCCGCTGGCCGTCGGCGCACTTGGCGATCCCTATGCGGAGCTTGCCGACTTTGCCATGAACAAAATCGTGCCATCCTATGGTCCGGCTGCAGCTGATTATCTGGCTCTGCATTTCAATCCAGCCGGCGGAAAAAGTGAAGTCCGCAAGCTGCACGTAATCAAAGCGGTAGGCCGTCCGGAGCTGCTTGAAGAGATCTTCAAGGCAGCCGGCAACGGCAGCGATGATGTGCGGGCGGCAGCTATTCTCTGCCTGGCCGGTCAGCAGGAATATGTTCAAGCACTGCTGGATTGGACTGTGGACAAGAAGAAGCCGATCCGTGAAGCAGCATATACGGCACTAGCGGAAGGCGGCTCAGCAGAAGGGCTGGAGCGGCTGTTTGAAGCTTTTGCCGGGAAGAAGGACCGGGAGCTGGCGGCTTATGCGCTGGCAAAATGGCCGTCTGCCCCGCTGGGTGAACGGCTGTCCGTGAAGTTTATGGAAGAGCTGAGGGAGGCCCTTGAAGCTGATCATAAAGACAGCAAAAAAAATGATGCGCTCTGGAGCGTCATCTCGCTGTACCTGATAGCCCTTGCTGATATCCGTAATCCGCAGCTCGATGAAATATTCCGTTTTATTATTGAAGAGTATGACCGGTTTGCCGCTCTGGGCTGGCTGCATCTGCTGGACCGGGCGGCGCGGTATGAAGAGACTGCGCAATCGGAGCAGGGGCTTGAGCTGCTGCGTGAGCTGGATAAGAAGAGCGTCCGCTATTTGTCCTACTACTTCCGCGCAGCGCAGCAGCTCCTCACAGCCAAGGAGCTCTATGAGGAGTTCGCCGGCGGATCGATGATCGACAAAATGAAGGCAAGACTGGCCAAAGATGCCGCCACGCGTAACCGTGTGCTGCAGGAGACGCTGGAGGAGCAGATCTTGAATGCGGAAAGAGTGACTTACGAGCTCTCCTGGGAATATGCCGGAAGCCGCCAGCAGTACGTGTGGGAGATGCTGTCTCCGGAACGGATCGCGGCTGAATGGGACCCGCGGTGGCTGGACTGGGCGATTGACCGGGATGCCCCGGAGCTGGTATCCGCTCTTGCCCGCCCCGGTCATTCCGGTGTGCAGGAGTATCTGCTTGCCAAGCTTAACCGGGAAGGCAAACACCGCAAAGACTTTGACTTCGTGTCCAATTTGTTTAAGGGACTTGAACGTGCGGGGCTGCCTGAAGCGGAGCGGCAGGAGCTGCTGCTCTCTGTGGTGGCGGAGCAGAGATTTCAAAATCCGTATTCGCTTCACTTTTATCTGCTTGAGCTGATGCTGGGCTTCCCGGCCAGCTATGCTGAACGGATTGAAGCGGTCCTGCCTAAATACCGCTACGAGAGCAAAACCCAGCTGGAGTACCTGGTTAGTCACCTGCGAAGCCGGCAATAGGCTGGCGGATGGCGGGAGTCAGGAGCTAGGAGTCAGGCGTTATGCATCATGCGTTAGGTGTTGATGGACGGGTGCAATGCCTAGTTGGATTTTCGCAACTTAATTCCGGATAATTTCAATATTTGAAGTCATTAAGTGGAAAAACGGCATCTAATTTGGCCCAAATAGTCTTCCGGGGCTGATATAAGGGGAATTAAGTGGCATTTTTCCAACTAGTATTTCAATAAGCATTATTCGGAGAAGAACGAAGTGGCGATTATCCACTAGACATGCGGCAAACCTAACATAAATTTTTTTGAAATAGTTAGCTAATTATGGATAAAAAAGATGAGTTTACTCTGGTGAAAAATGAAAAAAGCCCTAATGTAGAGAGAGTAGGCAGGTTACCCACATCTCTCCACAAAAGGAGCTAATCCATGGGTAACATATCGCAAAATTCAGTTTTACGCAAGTACTTACAGCATTTAATGTTACATTCTTTTCGTTGTCCATTCGCAGATCATTATTCGAAAAAACTTACCGTTGGGTCCGCGATTACCCTTTTTGTAGAAGCTCAGTTGCAGCAGAGGCGGACTCTTTCCGACATTGTGCTCCATTTGGAAACGAATGCAGAACTTCAGGACATTACCGGACTCACGACCATTCACGAATCGACCTTGAACCGCAAGCTCGGCACCATCCCTCTTGCTTATCTCGAGTGGTTGTTTACCGATCTTGTTCAGGAATTAAAATTGCGAAAAGCGGAAGCCAAGGGCATCAAGCATCTTGGAAAGTTAGCACCCGTCGATTCAACGAGCCTTTCGCTACCCAAAATACTCGGCGATTGGGCGTTTTATCAAAATAAGACCAAGGGTGTCAAAATCCATACGCGGCTGCTTTCGCTGGAAGCAGGGTGTCATTTTCCGGATGAGATTATCCTTTCCACTATCGGTGTGTCGGATCAACAAGCGGTCAAATATCTGGTTGTGCCTGGAGAATTCACCTACATTTTCGACCGTGGCTATGTGCATTACGGAAACTTCAGAGAATGGTCGGAAGGGACGGTGCTTTTTGTAGCCCGGATCCGTGCAAAAACAAAGTACACCGTGCTGACCGAACATCCCATTTCGGGCAGCAGCAATATTACTCGGGACGCTGACGTTGAGATTCTGGATAAAAAATCGGGCCAAACGTTTTGCGTTCGCCTTGTACAATTCCAAGATAAGCATGGAAAAATCTACGAGGTCATCACAAATCGTCAGGATCTTTCAGCCGAAGACGTTGGTGAAATTTATCGCTGTCGCTGGCAAATTGAGCTGTTTTTTAAATGGATCAAGCAGCATCTGGCCACCGTAACGTTCCACAATCACCACCCCCACGCAGTGTGGGTCCAATGTTACATCGGAATCATTACGGCGCTACTTTGTCAGCTCATCCATTTAGAAGTGCGGTCCACCCTAAGTGTATGGAGCATGCTGCGAAAGATGAGGTATTACGCCATGAAAGACTGGGATGTATTTATTGAAGCGCTGAATCGTGAACCGACTCGTCGTTCTAAAGGTCGGCAAAAGATCCCTAAGCCCGCAGAAACTCCAGAACAAACGAAAGAGAAACGAGCGACGGTAAAGATAATTCTCAGATAACAAACATAATATACCATTTATTGGTAACTAACCTACGTTTTAAGACGCCACTGTTCTTTTTTCATTGAGTCTATAAAACTAACTGTAAAATTATTACTTTCGGTTTAATTTAGCTCTCATGTAAGTTTGTATGCATGTCTAGTGGCGATTATCCACTTAGTTGGATGAAGCACACTAAGGGCAGGAACGGCTTGAGAAATCGCCGGCCTTTCAAGGAAATATACATGATATTACACAAAGGAGAGGTGTACATGTCAACTGGACAAGAGCAGCTTCAGGATTACATGCGGCTGCCGGCGGAGGTATTGTACCGTGAGGAGCTTGATGCGCTGATTAAGGAGGACAAAGGGAAAATCCCGGCCGGCTGGCAGATGTCGCCGCGTTCGGTTCTGACCTTTATCGCGGGAGGAAAGGCCGGCAAAAAGGTTATTACCCCTAAATATATCGGCAATACACGGCTGATTGAAATGGCTGTCGCTACGCTGGTGACGGACCGGGCGCTGCTGCTGATCGGGGAGCCGGGTACAGCCAAATCGTGGCTGTCCGAGAATCTGGCGGCGGCGATATACGGCAACTCCGGACTGGTTGTCCAGGGAACAGCGGGGACAAGTGAGGAACAGGTGCGCTACTCCTGGAACTATGCGATGCTGCTGGCGAACGGGCCGACGCCGGAGGCGCTGGTCAGAAGCCCGATTATGCGGGCCATGGAGGATGGCGGCATCGCCCGTTTCGAGGAAATTTCGCGCTGCGCCTCCGAAGTGCAGGATGCGTTGATCTCCATCCTCTCGGAGAAGACCATTTCCGTGCCGGAGCTGGGCAAGGAGGCTAGCGCGCGCAAGGGCTTCTCGATTATTGCCACAGCTAATACGAGAGACCGCGGGGTCAATGAAATGTCCGCAGCCCTCAAACGGCGGTTCAACATTATTGTGCTTCCGGCTCCGTCGGATATCGAGACAGAGCTGTCGATTGTGAAGAAGCGGGTAGCCGAGATCGCAGGTTCCTACGAACTGCAGGCTGCTGTTCCGGCAGATGATGCGCTGCTCAAGGTGGTTACGATATTCCGCGAGCTGCGCAGCGGGATGACACTGGACAAGAAGGAGAAAGTGAAGACGCCGGCGGGAGTGATTTCGACCGCGGAGGCCATCTCTCTTCTGACCAACAGTATGGCGCTCGCTGCAAGCTTCGGGAGCGGTGAGCTGACGGACAGTGACCTGGCCGCCGGCCTGCAGGGGGCTATAGTGAAGGACGATGATAAGGATAAGCTGGTCTGGAAAGAATATCTTGATAATGTGATGAAGAAAAAAGGAACGGAGTGGCGCGGCCTGTATCAGGCCTGTAAGGAGATGAACGAGTGACTGCGGCTGCTGAAGCTGGGGTACGTATCTTCGGGGTGCGCCATCTGTCACCCGGCGGGGCCAGGCATCTGCTGGACTTTCTGGATGAGCACAAGCCTACAGCGGTGCTGATCGAAGGGCCCAGTGATGCAACGGATGAAATCCGCCATCTGACCGAGGGAGCAACCAGGCCCCCGGTGGCAATTCTGGCGTTCACCGATCAGGTTCCTGTCCGTACGGTGCTCTGGCCGTTCGCTGTCTACTCTCCGGAGTATCAGGCGATGAAATGGGCGCGGAAGAATAAGGCGGAGGCCGCTTTTATTGATCTTCCGTCTTCCGTAACCCTTGGTCTACAGGGCGCCATGAACCGGAGCAGAGCAGTCGGGCCGGAAGCTGTGCCTTCCGCTGACCAGGCAGGCGAGCCGGAGGAGGCAGAGGTCCAGGATGAAGAATCTGTTTACAGCCGGATTGCCCAGCTTGCCGGCGAATATGATTATGACATGTATTGGGAACGCAATTATGAGCATAACGGCAGCAGCGGAGCGTATCAGGCTGCGATTCATGCTTTTTCGGCGCACATGCGTGAGCTGGGAGAGGAGAAGGAGCTCAGAGAGCAGCCTTCCGAGTATGCTTACAATGCTCTGCGTGAAGCCTATATGCGCCGTCAGATTCAGCAGGCGGTTGCTGCAGGGCACAAGCCGGATAAAATTGTAGTCATCTGCGGGGCGTATCATGCCTCTGCACTGGCGGCAGCGCTGCCGCCTATGAGTGATGAAGAGCTCGCCGCACTCCCGTCACGCAGTACCAAGCTGACGCTGATGCCTTACTCTTACTATAAGCTATCCACCATGTCCGGTTATGGCGCCGGAAACGCCGCTCCCCATTACTTTGAAATGATGTGGGACGCTATGGCCGCCGGCAAGCCGGAAGAGCTGCCGCACCGTTATCTATCTGCGGTGGCCGGACATGTGCGCAGCGGCGGAACCTACCGCTCTACCGCTGAAGTGATTGAAGCGGTCAGGCTGGCGGAATCGCTGGCTGCCCTGCATGGCGGCAGCAGGCCGGCGCTGCGCGACCTGCGCGATGCGGCCCAGACACTGCTAGGCCATGGTGATCTGGCTGCCATAGCAGAACCGCTGGCGCGGGTGGATGTTGGCACGGCGATCGGCTATTTGCCTGAAGGTGTCAGCCAAACCCCGATTCAGGACGATTTGAACCGGCTGCTGAAGCAATATAAGCTGGAGAAATATAAGACGGCAGTCGCCAGCGACCTGCAGCTTGATCTCCGCGAGAACCGCAGAGTATCCAGTGAACAGGCTGCCTTTCTTGATCTGAACCGTTCAGTCCTGTTCCACCGGCTGAGCCTGCTGGGTATTGCCTTTGCCAAGAACCGCCCCAGCGGCCAGGATAGTGCGACCTGGGCGGAGCATTGGGTGATCCAGTGGTCACCGGAGGTGGAGATTCAGGTAGTTGAATCGACATTGCTTGGTGAGACCATTGAAGTGGCTGCAGCCTATGTGCTGCGCGAGAAGCTGCAGGAATGCCGCTCGATTGCCGAAGCCTCCGTGCTGATCCGGATTGCCTGCCAGTGTGCTATGACGGCCCAGATGGAAGAAGGTACCCGGGTGCTGCAGAATCTGGCTGCCCTCAGCCGGGACGTTGTCGGTATGGCGGCTGCAGCCCGTGAGCTGTCAACCATCCTGAGCTTCGGGGACATCCGCAAAGTCGACACGGCACCGCTTCTGCCGCTGCTGGAGGAGCTGTTTAACAGAGGCTGCCTGTTCCTGCTCGATGCCAGCGGCTGCAACGACGAGGCCGCTGGCGCGATGCTGACAGCCATGAACGAACTGAACGGGATTTCGCTGGAGCACGGCGACAAGCTGGATGACGGGCAATGGCTGCAGGAGCTGCAGCAGCTCGCGGAACGCGATGACCGCAATCCGCGCCTGTCCGGCTATGCCTGCGCGATTCTGCTCGAGCGCGGCAGCGTATCGGCCGGGGAGCTTGCGGCTGAAGTGTCGCGGCGCTTGTCACCGGGCATACCGGCCGACCTGGGCGCCGGCTGGTTCGAAGGCCTGTCGATGCGCGGCCATTACGGTCTGCTGTCACGGATGAGCCTGTGGGAGCAGCTGAATGATTACATCAATGCGCTGGATGACGACCAATTCAAGCGGGCACTGGTCTTTCTCCGCAGAGCGTTCAGTACGTTCTCCCCGCGCGAGAAGACGATGATTTCCGAGCTGCTGGGCGAGCTGTGGGGTGTGAACAGCGAGCAGGCGGCAGAGGTGCTGACCGGTGAGCTGAAGGAGGAGGAAGCCAAAATGCTGGATGAGCTGAATGATTTTGACTTCGGTGATTTTTAAATGACAAATGAACATATAGAGGAACACACGCTTACCCGCTGGAGGCTGATTCTCGGCCAGGAGGCGGATGCGGCGCTGTCCGGTTACGGGGAAGGCGGACAGCTGTCGCTGACGGAAGAAGAACGGGTAATGGATGCTGCCCTGGCTGCCATTTATGATGAGACGGGCGCCGGCGGGAATTCGGGGTCGGCGGCCAGCGGCAACAAGGGCAGAGGTTCAGCCTCCGGGCACGGCTCCCTGAATCTGTCCAAATGGCTGGGCGACGTGCGCAGCTTCTTTCCGGAAGATGTAGTTTCCATTATCCAGAGCGATGCCATGGAGCGCAAAGGCTGGAAGCAGCTACTGTTTGAGCCTGAACTGCTGGCGGCGGTCAAGCCTGACATTCAGCTGGTGGGAACCCTGCTCTCGCTGAAGGGCAAAATCCCTGAGAAGACGAAGGAGACTGCACGGATGCTCGTCAAAGCGCTGGTCGATGATCTCGTCAAGCTGCTGGAGACAGACATCCGGCGGGCAGTCACCGGAGCGCTGAATAAGCGCCAGCATTCCCCTCTGCCGTCGCTCAGCGGCCTGGACTGGAAGCTGACAATCCAGCGGAATCTTAAGCATTACGACCAGGAGCGGCGGATTATTATTCCTGAACGTTTCTATTACTTTGACCGGGCCCGCCGCAGCAAGGAATGGACGGTAATCGTTGATATTGACCAGAGCGGCTCGATGGCGGATTCAGTTATCTGGGCTTCGGTGATCGGCTCGATTTTTGCCAGTATCCCGGCCTTGAACACCCGTGTGGTTGTATTCGATACTGAGGTGGTAGACCTGACCGAACAATGTGCCAATGATCCGGTTGATATGCTGTTTGGCATTCAGCTCGGCGGCGGTACGGACATTAACAAATCCGTGAAGTACTGTGAGCAGTTTATCGAGGAACCCAAAAAAACGCTGTTTATCATCGTCTCCGACCTGTATGAGAACGGCAACCAGGCTGCGCTGGTACGGCGTA
This sequence comes from Paenibacillus sp. fava2, assembly GCF_058313675.1. Taxonomy (NCBI): domain Bacteria; kingdom Bacillati; phylum Bacillota; class Bacilli; order Caryophanales; family Paenibacillaceae; genus Paenibacillus; species Paenibacillus sp. fava2. Next base: position 3,279,800 of record NZ_CM177755.1, read on the forward strand.
TGCGTGAGCTCAGGGAGTCCGGGGTGCGCACAATGACGCTGCTGGCCTTGTCCGATGCCGGCAAGCCCTCTTATGACGAACGGCTTGCAAGACAGCTGTCCAGAGATGGAACACCTTGCTTTGCCTGTACCCCGGCACTGCTGCCGGCACTGGTTGAAGGGGCGCTGAAGGGCCAGGATCTTGGGGAGCTGGCCAAACGGCTGGGTGCCCAGTAATTCTGCTGAATATAAGATCAAGCTCAAGCTCAAGCATATACTCAATGGCTCCGCTCCTTTAACTCAAGGACGGAGTCTTTTTTAGATTTGAAGAATCCGAGGGATTTTCTTGTTAGAGCGCTCTTCGGATGGGGTTACTCTGCTGTTCGCAAGAATCCGCCACTTCAAGCGTTAGCTGAGTGGGGGAGAATTTAACCAGTACTTACTTTTCGTTCACATATTGTGTAAGCTGCGTATATCATATATAATCGGTTATTAAAAAGCACCTAACAATAGGAGCTGCTTGAAAGGAAATGAATCCCTTATGTCAAGTAAATTAAGAGCGGGTATCGTTGGCGGTACCGGTATGGTGGGTCAGCGTTTTATTGCACTCCTTGAAAATCATCCATGGTTTCAGGTAACGGTTATTGCTGCAAGCCGGAATTCGGCCGGTAAAACGTACGAGGAATCGGTAAAAGGCAGATGGAAGCTGGCTACACCTATGCCTGAAGCAGTAAAAGGCATTATGGTTCAGGATGCCTCTAACGTAGAAGAAGTGGCTGCAGATGTCGATCTGATTTTCTGTGCTGTAGATATGAAAAAAGAAGAGATCAAGGCGCTGGAAGAAGCCTATGCCAAGACAGGAACACCTGTCATTTCCAACAACTCGGCACACCGCTGGACACCGGATGTTCCGATGGTTATTCCTGAGATCAATCCGGAGCATCTGGCGGTTATCGCCCAGCAGCGCAAACGTCTGGGTACAGAAACAGGCTTTATCGCGGTTAAGCCGAACTGTTCGATCCAGAGCTACATGCCGGCACTGAACGCCCTCAAGGAATTTAAGCCGTCCAAGGTTGTAGTGACCACTTATCAGGCTATTTCCGGAGCGGGTAAAACCTTTACCGACTGGCCGGAAATGCTCGATAACGTCATTCCGTACATCGGCGGTGAAGAAGAGAAGAGCGAGCAGGAGCCGCTGCGGATCTGGGGCGAGGTATCAGAAGAAGGTATCGTTAAAAGCGAACAGCCTGTCATTACCAGCCAGTGTATCCGTGTGCCGGTAGCCGATGGCCATCTAGCAGCGGTATTTGCTTCCTTTGAACAGAAGCCTTCCAAGGAAGAAATCCTGGAGCGCTGGAACAGCTTCAAGGGACGTCCGCAGGAGCTGGAGCTGCCAAGCGCACCTAAGCAGTTCATCACTTATTTCGAAGAGGAAAACCGTCCTCAGACCAAGCTTGACCGCGATATCGAGAACGGAATGGGCGTGTCTGCAGGCAGACTGCGTGAAGATTCGCTGTATGATTACAAATTCGTCAGCCTCTCCCATAACACTGTACGCGGCGCTGCCGGCGGAGCAGTGCTGATCGCAGAACTGCTAAAAGCAGAAGGCTATATCCAGCCGAAATAATATCGTTTTGTGCAGCCTGCCGGACCTGGTCCGGCAGGCTGTTTGTCTATTTACCTGACAGGCCATGCTTAATAATGGTAAGATAGGTTGGATTACAAAGAAATTGAACAAAAGACGGAGTGATTTTGTGGCAAAAAGCAAAGGCGGCGGCACAGGCAGAGGAACCGGCAGCAAGGGCTGGACCCGCTGGAATAAAACAGCCAAGCCGGTGAAACCGAAAAAAGGACCGGCAGGCAGCCAGGGGCCAAAAGGTGCAGTTAAAGCCGGAAGTGATACTAAAAAGGGCGGCAGTAAATAGGATCTGGAGATGAGAATCGATAAATACATGAGTATGACCGGCATTTACCCTCGCCGGGAAACGGCCAGACTGCTTGCAGCCGGCCGGATTACGGTTAACGGTGAGGTCTGCGGCAAAAATACCCTTTTGCAGCCGGAGGATCTGGTCGCTGTTGACGGCAGCCCGGTCAGCTTGACTGCACAGGAACATGTTTATCTGGCCCTGAACAAGCCGGTTGGCATTACCTGCACCGCTGCGCGCGGGGTTGAGGGCAACATCATAGATTATATTAACTATCCTTCCCGCATCTTTGCTGTGGGACGGCTGGACAAGCATTCGGAAGGCCTGATTCTGCTCACGAACGACGGCGATATCGTAAACAAAATGATGCGTTCAGAAAATCAGCATGAGAAGGAATACCATGTAACCGTGGACAAGCCGGTAACCGCAGCATTTCTGGAGGCCATGTCCGCCGGTGTCACCATTCTCGGAACCGTCACGAAGCCTTGTGTTACCTATCCCATAGCAGAGCAGCAATTCGGGATTATACTCACCCAGGGGCTTAATCTGCAGATCCGCCGGATGTGCAAGGAGCTGGGCCAAAGAGTACTCCGTCTGGAACGGACCCGGATTATGAATATTACACTGGACGGTCTGGAAAGAGGAGCATGGCGGCATCTGACCGGGGAGGAGCTGGACCGGCTGATGCAGACGCTGAACGGATGAGACCCGGATGAACCATTTTGCACATAAGTGAAAAACCGTACCCCGGCTGTATTAGCGGCAGGATACGGTTTTTTTATACAAACAAAAGAGGGCTATTCAGCTGCCGGAGGGTCAGAGAATACTTTCGGCTCAAACTGCTTATCATACAACGCTTTATAAACCCCGTTTTGTTGCAGCAGCCCGTCATGCGTACCTTTTTCAGCAATCGTTCCATCCTTAACCACCAGAATCTGATCGGCAGCTACAATCGTGGAGAGCCTGTGGGCGATGACAATTCCGGTTTTATTCGCTAAAAGGGAATGCATGGCCTGCTGAATGTAGTATTCCGAGACGGTATCAAGGGAAGAAGTCGCTTCATCCATAATAATGACCGGCGGATTCTTCAAAAGCACACGGGCAATCGATAGCCGCTGCTGTTCCCCGCCTGAGAGCTTGATCCCGCGGTTGCCGACGAAGGTCTCATATTGTTCCGGCAGCCCCATAATAAAATCATGGATATACGCAGCACGGCAGGCTTCAATCATCTCGGCTTCAGCCGCATCGGGACGGGCGTACAGCAGATTGTCCCGGATCGTGCCGTTGAACAGATAGGTGTCCTGTGTCACCAGGCCAATCTGGGAGCGGAGTGACTCCAGTGTGAATTTGCGGATGCTTGTACCGCCGATGCTGATGGTGCCGGAATGAATCTCATAGAGCCTGGGGATGAGGCTGGTAATGGTTGTTTTGCCTGCTCCGCTTGGTCCGACGAGTGCAGTTACGGTGCCTGCGGCAGCAGTAAAGCTGATCCCGCGCAGTGCAGGCTTATCCGGCTGATAGGCGAAATGAACATTGTCGAACAGAATGCTTTTTCCGGCGGCACTGATTGGTGTTGCTTCCGGCTGATCTGTAATGACAGGCTCCATATCAAAATAATCAAAAATCCGCTCAAACAGCGCCACTGACCGCTTAATATCCACATACAAATTCGTCATTTGCATGACAGGCCCGTACAGTCTGCCGAGCAGCGCAACGAAGGTGATGATGGTACCAATGGTCAGCTCTCCCTGAATAAAAAGAATGCCGCCGTACAGGTAGATCAGCATCGGGCCGATACTCGTAAAGGTGGAGAGGAACATGATGAACCAGCGGCCGGCCATAGATTCGCGGATTTGCAGGCGTGTAGCCTCTGCGTTAATGGTTGTGAAGGTTCTGTACTCAGCAGACTCTCTCGTAAAAAGCTTCATCAAAAGATAGCCGCTGATGCTCATCGTCTCCTGGATAATCCGGTTCTGCTCCGAGACCTTTTCCTGCGTCTCTCTGGCCAGCTTCCAGCGTACATTGCCCATTTTGCGGGTTGGCACGATAAACAGCGGCACGACAAGAATGCCAAGCAAAGCCAGCTTCCAGTTCATAATGAACAGCGCTGCTGCGGTGGAGACGAGAATAAACAGGTTGCTTGCAAAATTGACGATTGTGTTGTTGAACACGCTCTGCACTCCCGCGATGTCACTGGTCATTCTGGTAATGACCTCTCCCTGCTTCACTTCCGAGAAGAACTGCAGGGGCATCTGCTGAAGGTGGCGGTACATCTGGTTTTTCATATCATGCACAATATTCAGGGAGATAAAAGAATTCAAATAATTCTGCAGCACGCCCAGCAGGCCGGAGATAACAGTGGTGCCCAGCGAAGCCAGGACGAGCAGAACAAGCAGACGCAAATTTTTATCCGGCAGCGCATGGTCAATAATCTGCTGAATCAGAATCGGGGGCAGCAGCCCCAGCAGCGCAGATACGGATAATACAAGCACCACAACGAGCGTCTGTTTCCAGTAGGGGATAAAATATTTGCTGATCCGCAGCAGCAGCGCCCGGGAAAGATCCGGCCTCCCGCCCGCTTCTTCGAATTTAAACTTTCCGTGCCCCGGTCCTCCGCCGAACCCGCCGGGACTAAAATCTCTAGCCATTATGCTCACCAGCTTTACTTGAATTTAATAGAGAGGTCCGGGTAATTTTACACCTGAAAGGGAAGGGGGTAAATGCTATAATTAACATTCGCTAGAAAAGAGGGGGACACATATCTTATGATCATTGGCCATCGGCAGGTTGAACGGAACGGAATCTTTTATATGATCAGATCAGCTGTCCGTGAGGATGCCGCGGAGCTGTCCGCAGTAAGGCTGCAGATTGACGGGGAGACGGAGAATATGGAGCGGCGCCAGGGAGAAGCGTTTATCGACGCCCCGGGGTTTGAGGAGATTATCCGCAAGGATACGGAAGCAGACCGAAATTTGTTTCTTGTAGCGGAAGTAGAAGGGAAGCTCGCCGGATTCGCCAGATGTGAGGGAAGCGTGCTGTCCAGGAGTGCGCATAAGGTGGAATTCGGAATCTGCATTCTGCGGGCGTTCTGGGGATACGGGATCGGCTACAGTCTGATGCAGCAGGCCACTTCCTGGGCGGACAGCCAGGAGATCGTCAAGATGGGGCTGACGGTGCTGGAGACCAATACCGGGGCTATCTCGCTCTACCGCAGGTTCGGATTCGAAGCTGAGGGCATCCTGAAAAAAGACAAGCTGCTTGCAGACGGTACATACTATAACACGCTGGTTATGGGCAGATTTAAGGATCCGCTAACGGATTAGGAATAACAGCAATTTTTTTGTGGCAAAACAGGGCGGGCGGCATCCGAAAGATGCTGCCCGCCCTGTTTGTATCTTCTTTAAGTCCTGCTGCTTGTGATGACCTTGTGCAGTAGATGCCTTGCTGCACCGGTGATATCCGGGGCTTGCGCAACCGCTGAGATCACCGAGATCCCATCCGCACCTGCGCGTATCACAGGTGTCACATTGTCTGCAGTAATACCGCCGATTCCAACCAGCGGTATGCTGAGCCCGCTGCGTCTTAGCTGTTCGATCACCTGCGTTCCCTGTACTGCTCGGGCATCCTCCTTGGAGGAGGTAGGGTAAACCGGGCCTACACCGAGATAATCTGCACCATCCGCTACCGCCTGCTGTGCTTCTTCCAGCGAATGTGCGGATACGCCGACGATCTTGTCAGCACCGAGCCTGCGGCGGATGGCAGCGGCCGGCTCATCCTCCTGGCCGACATGGACACCGTCGGCACCCAGCATTTCAGCAAGCCCGATATCGTCGTTGACGATAAAGGGGATGCCGCGCTGCCGGCAGATGGCCTGGAGCTGGCGGGCCAGATCAACAGCTGCAGCGCCGCCCAGCGCACCGGGACCCTTTTCCCGGAACTGGAACAGTGTAATGCCGCCGTTAACTGCCTGCAGCAGTGTGTCGGCCGGAGACAGGCGGCAGTTCACACTGCCCATAATAAAATACAGCTTCAGCAATTCCCTGATATGTCCGCTGCGGCTAAGCATTCTGCTGCCCCTCTCTTTGACTGCGCCGGTACGCAAAATGGTTGGTCGGGCCATGGCCGCTGCCAATGCCAAGGCTGTGTTCTATGGCCGCGTGAATAAAGGCTTTGGCTGTCTGTATAGCCTTATTAACATTATCTCCTGCAGCAAGTCCGGCGGTAATGGCTGCCGAGAAGGTACAGCCGGTGCCGTGCGTATGCCGGGTATCTATGCGGGGGCTGCTCAGGTACGTTATAGCCTGCCCGTCATAGATCAGATCCCGCACACCGTCCGTTCCGTCATCATGGCCCCCCTTGAGCACAACATACCCTGGGCCCATCGAGTGAATCAGCTTGGCAGCCTGTTCACGCTCTTTGAGCCCGGTGATGGTCATGCCGGTTAATATTTCAGCTTCGGGAATGTTGGGGGTGACGACCAGAGACAGCGGCAGCAGCTCGCTCACCAATGCAGCCACCGCCTCCTGCAGCAGGAGAGGAGAGCCGCCCTTAGCGACCATCACCGGATCGACTACAAGCCGTTCCCAGCCGTATTCCCTGATCTTGGCGGCTGTGCTACTTATGATCGCACTGCTGAAGAGCATGCCCGTCTTCACGGCATCCGGCGGCAAATCTGCTCCGACTGAATCGAGCTGGGCAGCCACAGCCTCTTCTGTCAGGGGATAGACAGCCTGAACGCCCAGCGTATTCTGTGCCGTGACTGCCGTGAGTGCCGACATGCCGTACACGCCCAGCTCCTGAAAGGTCTTGAGGTCAGCCTGGATACCGGCACCGCCGCCGCTGTCCGAACCGGCAATGGTAAGTGCTTTTACTACTATGGTCATACCGCATTCTCCTTTTTGCCTGCAGGTTGTTAGTGGTTAAGCTGTTCGATCCGCGATCTTTGGCTGTAGATTTCCGGGGTCACTGCGGACAGCTGGTTCAGAAATTCAATCTGGAACGCTCCCGGACCCTGGCCTTCAGTCCGCTCTGCGGCGATCTCAGCGGCGACGCCGTAAAAGGATATTGCTTCAGCTGCCGCTTCCAGCCATGCGCCTTCGCTTGCGGCAAGAAATGCACCGGTCACTGCGCTGAGCAGGCACCCGGTTCCGGTCACCCGGGTCAGAACCGGATGGCCGTTACTGGCAACAAAGGTACGGCTGCCGTCGGTAATGACATCCTCCCGGCCGGTAACGATGACTACACAGCCGAGCTTTTGGGCAGCCTTTTTGGCCAGTGCAAGCACATCGCCTTCGCCTGCACCGGCATCCACGCCTTTGCTGGCCCAGCTCTCACCGGCTACATTGGCCACTTCGGCCACATTCCCGCGCAGCGCGGTCAGCTGCATGGACTGAATCAGCTTTTGCGTGACCTCGCTGCGGTAAGCAGTCGCTCCGGCGCCCACCGGATCAAGCACCAGCGGTACGCCGTGCGTGTTGGCGGACTGTCCGGCGAGGATCATGGAGCTGATGGCCTGTTCATTCAAAGTGCCGATATTCAGCACCACTGCTCCGGACATGGCGGCAACATCCGCAACCTCTTCGCGCGCATCGGCCATAAAAGGGGAGGCACCCAGCGCCAGCAGCCCGTTGGCGGAGAAGTTGGCCACCACAATGTTTGTAATGTTATGTACGAGCGGATTAAGCTCGCGTACCTTGGCTAAATAGGACATGATTATTCCTCCAGAACATTAGGATAAAAGATTAAATAAAAGAGTGTCCGGATAGCAGACGGCCGGGATAGTTGTACTTTGTGCAGTTAAAAGTCCGATTTAAGCTCTGATGCCTGGAATAACTGCACTCTGTGCAGCTAACATTAGCAAAAGGAAGGAAAAACGTGATTTTGTCAAAGTTTAATTGCACAAAGTACAGTTAAACCTGAAAAACGGTGAATTTGCCCCGACATAGGTGTACAAAGTGCAGTTAAAGTTGAAACGGCAGGGGAACCGCTCATCTAGTTCTCAAACCTAACCACATTCCTGGAGCCCGTCGCGTCCGTCTCACCCCGCCACAGCCGTACCTTCACTCTGAGCAATACCTCAAACCCTGCAATAGAAGCACCACATTGGCCTTATTCTCACAAATTAACAAAAGCCTTATCACTTTCCGTTTCGCCTGACAGCAGCCCGCTTCCGGACAGCCAGTCTGCGACCCCGTTCCACGACTCTGAAGTCTGGTATCCGAAAGGCTCGTCTCCTGCATCCATCAGCGGCAGCAGGATGTCCAGGCTTTGGCTCTCGATCTGCGGGTCAAGCGGGGCCGTGCTGTCCTCATGGGCCAGCAAAATATCCAAAGCTTCCTTCGGATGGTCCTGCACAAACTGCTGTCCTTTGCGGGCCGCGTTCATGAATTTGCTGTAGTAGTCCTTGGATTCCTTAAGCCCTTGCTCACCGGCAACCAGCACCAGCTCGTAATAATCAGGCACTCCGAAGGCTGTAGGGTCGATGGAAGTAACAGGATGGTTCTCCTTGTCCAGTATCAGCTGCTCGTGATTGATGAAGCCGCCGATAATAGCGTCAACACGGCCTGCAGTAATGGCAGGAATCAGGTCAAAGCCGACATCGACCATCGTAATCGACTGCGGATCACCGCCGTCATGCTCCACCATGGTCCGCAGCATAGCTTCATAGAGTGGAATGGAGGAGTAACCTGCGGTTTTACCGGAAAGCTCCTTGGGACTCTTGATACCGCTGTCTGCCGGAACAAGCAGATGATTGAGCGGATGACGCACAAGCGCAGCGATGGATATGACGGGGATTTCCTCAGAACGGGCCATCAGTACCTGGGGCTGATAGCTGAGGGCAAGATCAACCTTACCTGCGGCGGCCAGCTTCAGGGCATCGTTGCTGTCGGCAGGCATCTGCAGCACCACTTCAAGTCCTTCCTCGGCAAAATACCCTTTTTCTTGAGCAGCATACAGAAAAGAATGCACAGCATTCGGATACCAGTCCAGCATGACTGTCATCTTGTGCAGCTGTCCGGTGGCTTTCCCTGAAGCAGCATTCGTGGAGGGATCAGCAGCCTTTGAACCACTGCAGCCGCTGATTACAGCAAGCAGGCTGGTCAGGACCAGCAGCGCGGCTCTTACGCGCAGATTTCTTTTGGATGATTTGTTACAGATGGGATTAGGGCTCATCGTCGTAAACCTCTTTTCTTTACAAGAATTTGTTCAGCAGCGCAGACGCTCAGGAACAGCAGAACTCCCAGAACAGAGAGCAGGAAGACAGCGGCGAACAGCTCTGCGCTGTGCAGATTGCCGGCCATCCGGCGGCTGTAATAACCGAGGCCCCGGCTGCCTCCAAGCCACTCGCCGATGGTGGCTCCGATGACGCAATAGACAATCGACAGCTTCAGCCCGGAGAAATAGGCGGGCAGCGCCAGCGGAACCTGCGTTTTGACCAGCAGCTGCCTGCGGCTGGCACCAAGAGTCAGCAGGAGCTCCTTGTACTGCTCCCCGCTTTTATACAGTCCGTCGTAAGTACCGACTACAACCGGAAAGAAAGCGGTCAGAAAAACAACTGCAATTTTGCCCCCGAGTGAATAGCCGAACCACATAATCAGGATGGGGGAGAGCGCAATCAGCGGAATGGTCTGGCTGACAATCAGCAGCGGATACACCGCTTTGGCCAGCGGCCGGAACAGATGCATCCCCAGTCCCAGCAGGGTGCCGCAGCCTGCGGATAACAGGAATCCTAGCAGGATTTCCTGTAAGGTGGCCGGCAAATGCACACCTAGCAGCAAAGTCCGCTGTTCCAGCAGTGCGGCCCAGACGGAGGAAGGTGCAGGCAGGATGAACCCGGGAACCTCACCGAACCGCACACCGCCTTCCCAACCCGCGATAATCACCAGCACCAGCAGGGCGGCAGGGGCATAGGCGTGAAGAAGCCGTTTAATGTGCAATGCTCTCATACAGCCTCCGTTCCAGCTCTTCCCGCAGCTGCATAAACTGCGGCTGATAGATCAGCTCCCCGTGCCTTGGCCGCGGCAGCGGCACAGCAATCTCCTGCAGGCTCCCGTTATGCATGAGGCAGATCCGGTCACTGAGCAGCAGTGCCTCTTCCAGATCATGGGTAATGAACAGTACCGTCCGGCCGAGGCTGCTCCACAGCTGCAGCAGCCAGCGGTGCAGTCCGCGCTTGGTCAGGGCATCAAGCGCTCCGAAAGGTTCATCTAGCAGCAGCAGCTCACTACCGGCGGATAGCGTCCGGGCAAGGGCAATCCGCTGGCGCATGCCGCCGGACAGCTCCTCCGGATAAGCAGTCTCCGTGCCGGCAAGGCCGAGACTGTGCAGCAGGCTGCGGATCTGCTCTACGGCAGCCGCTTTGCTGCCGCTCCGCTTCAGCTCCCATGCCAGCAGGCAATTGTCCAGCACGGTTCTCCACGGCAGCAGCAGATCCTGCTGCGGCATATACCCGATCTTTCCAAGCCGGGCAGTGCTGCCGGCTGCAAGCCTGCCGCCGAATGAAATGCCCCCGCCAGAAGGTTCAAGCAGACCGGCGATGATGCGGAGAAGGGTGCTTTTACCGCAGCCGCTGGCCCCGACCAGGGAGATGAATTCTCCCTGCTGCACGTTCAGAGACAGCCCTTCGATAACAGGCCCGCCTGACCCGGCGCCATAGGAATAGCTAAGATTAGTAATTGAGAGCATAGCAGTCTACTTTACCTCCTTGAATTACGAAAGACATTGAACGCAAAAAGACCTCTTCATTTCCGGAGGAAATAAAGAGGTCTGAAAGATACAGTCTGTTCCGCTGAAAACAGACAATGCTGATCGTTCCTGCTCCACTTCCCTCCGCTGGTATGATCCAGATCAGGTTCCAAGGGTCCGGAGCTTAGCTCCGTCTCAGTCGGCCGACTCCCCTAGTGAAATAAAAGATGCTTATTCAATTCGTAATTGCTAATTAATATACCATAACCTGGCGGTTTGTAAAGAGAGGCTTACTGCCCTTTTTGAATGCCGGATACGAACAGGGCTAGAATACCGTCGGTAATCTGCTCCTTAGTTGAGCCATGCTGCTTCATCTGATACAGGTACAGATCCGGGCTTAGCACGGCAATCAGAGCCGTGGCTGTAAACTGCGGATCAACCGGACTGATCTCACCGCCGGCGGCAGCACGTCTGAGCAGCTGGGTCAGAAACTCGTTCAGCCTGCGGAAAAAAGGGTGTTCAAACTGGGTGAGCTGCTTCTTGCCGGTAAACTCTGATTTGATCAGCTGCAGCAGCTCGGCGTGCTGTTCGATAAAACCGACAATCCGGCTGATGCTGCTTCGCAGGTGATCGAGAGCAGGCTTATCTGCCTGCGGCAGTGCCAGTTCATTTTCCAGACTGAGCAGAAACCGGTCCGTGCTGTCGCGCAGCAGCAATGAACAGATTTCGCCTTTATCAGAAAACCGGCGGTACAATGAGCCTTGGCCGATACCGGCCCGCTTGGCGATGGCGTGCATACTGACGGCCTCCAGCCCGTTAGCGGTGAACAGCTCGTGTGCAGCCTCCAGGATACGCTCCTTATACGGGTCGGGTGCGGCAGATGGGACAATAGGTTTAGAAGTGGTCATGGCTGTTCCTTTCGGCATAGGTAGTGTTTAGCGTAGATAAACAAGAATGTATTGACACAGCGGACAATTGTCCGTAGACTGTTAATGGATTATACGGACAGTTGTCCGCAAACATATTATATAAAGAGAAGGGTGCAGCGGTCAACGGCGTTGAACCTGCACTGGCATAGGAGGAGAAATAAGATGCAAGGAGTAATCAGGGAGGATGCAGAGTTCCGGTTGTCCGGAATTCTGGTGCCGCTGCTGGCGATCATATTCGGTGTATTTATGGTCGTCCTCGACAGCACGGCGATGAATGTGGCGTTATCTACGCTGGTTGAAGACTTTCATACCAATCTGACCACACTGCAGTGGATCGTAACCGGCTATATGCTGGCACAGGCTTCTGTCATTCCGCTGTCCGGCTGGCTGTCCGACCGCTTCGGGGCCAAAACCGTCTTTCTGACTGCAGTAGTGGTATTCACAATAGGTTCCATTTTATGTGCTACGCCAAACAGTGCAGAATGGCTGATTGCTTTCCGGGTGCTGCAGGGACTCGGCGGCGGCTGCGTTTTGCCGGTAGGCATGGCATATGTGTACAGGCTCGCGCCCAAGAGCAAGGTCGGCATTGTAATGGGCATTATGGGTATTCCGGTGCTGTTCGCTCCGGCCATCGGGCCGGTCCTGTCCGGCTGGCTGGTCCAGTATCATTCATGGAGATGGATCTTTCTGATCAATATCCCCATTGGAATCATCTGCCTGCTGATTGGCCTGCGCAAGCTGCCTAATGCTAAGCGGGGACAGGTACCGGGAATGGACAAGCTGGGGATGATCCTCGGGCCGCTGGCCTTTGCCTCTCTGACCTACGGGGTCAGTCAGGGAGCAGAAAGCTGGTCCTCCAATAAAACACTGGCCGGACTTGCGTTGGGACTGGCGGCGCTGATTGCTTTTGTCATCGCCGAGCTGCGTTCCAGAACACCGCTGCTGGAGCTGCGCATCCTGCGCTCGGCTGATTTCACCACAGGCATTCTGGTCCAGTGGATCGCCCAATTCGGCTTGTACGGAGCCTTGTTCCTGCTTCCGCAGTTTCTGCAGCAGGCCCGCGGCTTCGGTGCTTTTGACACCGGATTGACTCTGCTCCCGCAGGCGATTGCCTCCGGCCTGATGATGCCGGTAGCCGGTATTCTTTTTGACAAAATCGGGGTGCGCTGGCTCGTCGTCTGCGGCCTCAGCCTTGTCTCCGGTGCGCTGTATCAATATTCCCATGTGGATCTGACTACAGAGAGCCGGGATCTGATCGTACCGCTGATCATGTGCGGAGCAGGCATCGGGATGATGATGATGCCGATGAATACCCACCTGCTGAATAAAGCGCCCATTCATCTGGTCAACCGGGTGACTTCGCTGACGAACTCCATGCAGCAGGTGATCAACTCGCTTGCGGTATCCACGCTGGTTACCATTCTTACCTCTAGAGCAGCGTCCCGCGGTGCCGAAATGCAGGCAGCTGCTGCCGCCTCCGGAGTTGATCCTGCCAAAGCTTCACCTGAAGTGCTGAAGCAGGCCACACAGACGGTTATGGCACAGGGCTTTGCCGATACCTTCCACATCATGATTTTTGTCGCGTTGGGGGGAGCCGTGCTCGGACTGCTGCTGCGCAGAGGGCGTAAAGGCGGAGATGGTGAATCCAGACCGCAGGCAGAAATGATGCACGGTTAACTAAATAGGCTTTGACTGGAAATCCCTGCTTACCTGGATAGGTAGGCGGGGATTTTTTGCGCCTCTGACGCCGGAGAGGGAGAAGAACGCTTTTTTGGGGCATGATAACTTCACACTGTATTACCGACAAATCCAGCCTGAGGAGGAACAAACAATGAAAAAATGGGCTCTGGCCCCGCTGCTGCTGCTGGGAATACTGCTTGCAGCCTGCGGAACCGGCAACAATTCAGATACAGCTGAAGGAACAACAGGAGGCGCCGATGTGACGGCGGCCCCTGAGAAGCAGAACAGTCTGGAGACGATAAAGGCCTCCGGCAAGCTGAGAATCGGTACCGAAGGTACCTATTCCCCGTTCACTTATCATGCTGCTGACGGAACGCTGACAGGCTTCGATGTGGACATCGCCCGGGAGATAGCCAAACGGATCGGGGTGGAGGCCGAGTTTATCGAGACCCAGTGGGACGGAATTTTTGCCGGGATGGATGCAAAACGCTTCGATGCCATATTTAACGAGGTGTCCGTCACAGATGAGCGCAAGGTCAAATATGACTTCTCCGAGCCCTATGTCATGTCCAAAGCCGTGCTGATTGTCAGCGAAAAGAATACCGACATCAAGAGCTTTGCGGATCTGAAAGGCAAAAAATCCGGCCAGTCGCTGACCAGCAACCTGTCCGACATCGCCCGTCAGAACGGCGCTGAAATCGTGGCCGTGGAAGGCTTCAATCAGGCTATTGATCTGCTCGTTTCCGGACGGATTGATGCAACGGTAAATGACGGGCTCTCTTTTCTGGATCTAAAAAAGCAGAAGCCGGATGTCCAAATCAAGCAGGTGGACGAGATCGCCGAAGGCTCGCAGAGCGCTGCCGTATTCCTGAAGGGGAATGAAGAACTGGTGGAGGCGGTGAATGGGGCTCTGGCAGAGATGAAGCAGGATGGAACGTATCTGGCGATTTCCGAGAAATATTTCGGTGCAGACGTCTCCAAATAAAGGCCGGAGGAGCTTCTAAGCGATGGATGACCGTAAGCTGCAAATTTTTATGGATTCGCTGCTGCCCCTGTTCAAGGCCGGTGTGGCTTATACGATCCCGCTGGCGCTGGTCTCATTCGTGCTGGGCCTGCTGCTTGCGGTTGCTACAGCGCTGGTAAGGCTTTCTTCATGGCGCATACCGGAGCTGATTGCCAGATTCTATGTCTGGATTATCCGCGGAACGCCGCTGCTGGTGCAGCTGTTCATCATCTTTTACGGGCTGCCGTCAGCAGGCATTGTGCTTGATCCGTTTATTGCTGCCGTTATCGGCTTTACCTTGAGTGTTGGGGCCTACTCCTCCGAGATTGTCCGTGCGGCCATTTTGTCGATTCCTAAAGGGCAATGGGAGGCTGCGTACTCCGTGGGGATGACCCGGGGACAGGCCCTGCGCAGAATCATCCTGCCCCAGGCGGCGCGGGTGTCGGTTCCGCCGCTTGCTAATTCTTTTATCAGCCTGGTAAAAGATACATCGCTTGCGGCCGGCATCACCTATGTTGAGATGTTCCGGACAGCCCAGCAGATCACTGCAACAACCTATGAGCCGCTGCTGCTCTATTGCGAAGCTGCGCTATTCTACCTGCTGTTCTGCTCCGTGCTGTCAGGGCTGCAGAATGTGCTCGAAAAACGCTTTGACCGCTACACGGCAAGATAGGGGGACCGTCCATATGATCGAAATCAGGGATCTTCATAAGAGCTTTGGCCCGCTGGAGGTGCTTAAAGGCATTAACCTCCGGCTGGAGCACGGTAAAGTGCTTGTAATCATCGGTCCTTCAGGATCCGGCAAAACAACCCTGCTGCGCTGCTTCAATCTGCTGGAGCTGCCAGATCAGGGCATTCTTACCATAGCCGGAACAGAGATCCGTTTCGCCGAAAAAGCCAAAATTCCCCGCAAGACGGTCCTGGGGCTGCGTCAAAAGACAGGCATGGTCTTCCAGTCCTATAACCTGTTTCCGCATATGACTGCTCTCGGCAATGTGATGGAGGGACAGATTACTGTGCAGGGGCGTTCCCGGGAGGAAGCGCGAAGCCGGGGGCTTGAGCTTCTGGGCAAGGTGGGATTGTCGGACAAGGCGGAGGCTTATCCCCATCAGCTGTCCGGCGGGCAGCAGCAGCGGGTAGCTATCGCACGGGCAATGGCGGTGCAGCCGGAGGTTCTTCTCTTTGATGAGCCGACCTCGGCACTTGATCCGGAGCTGGTCGGTGAGGTGCTGAAGGTGATCAGGCAGCTTGCTTCTGAAGGGATGACGATGGTCATTGTGACCCATGAAATGAAATTTGCTGCGGATGTTGCCGATCTGATTGTACTGATGGATCAGGGAATCATTCTGGAACAGGGTACACCGCAGCAGGTGCTGGAGCAATCGCAGAATCCGCGTGTCCGCCAGTTCCTGAACAGGCTGAGCGGAGAGGAACAATAAAAAAGCAGTCCGGGAGAATCCGGACTGCTTTTTTACGCCTGGGCATCCCGTTTTACGGGAATGATTAGATTACGCGGTCAATCTCCAGATGCCGCTGTGCGGCTATTAAGATATTCCAATGCATTATAGAGCATAACGGCGGCTTCGGCACGGGTAATTTCGCTCTTTGGATTAAAATTGCCTTTGGCATCAAGGGCATTGATGTTGTATTTGAGCGAACGCTGAATACTGCCCTGATAGGACGGGGTCATCTGTTCCTCATCGGCAATCTTAGCAGGCACGATGTTGATCATCGGCAGATTGCCGGCCTTTTCCATGCCCTGAATCAGCAGACTGGTGAACAATTCCTTGGTCACCGGCTTGGACGGGTCAATGTCTGCCGGAATCTCCACGCCGTTATAGTGGGCATTGATGAAGGCCTCGGCATACCAGGCGTTATCTTTGACTTTGCTGAAGATGGCACTGGCTACCGGAGCCTTGTTGAAATCAATGGCCGCAAGACTTAACTGAAGGCCGCCGGAAATAAACTGCACGGCCTGAGCATTGGTAACAATAGAGCCGGGCAGAAACTGGGTATCCGACAGCCCCTTGATCAGCCCCTTCGACTTCAGGGAATTGATCTTGTCTTTGCCGGTCACATTATCGATATCCTTAAAGGTGCCGCCGGCCGCAAAGAGGGGACTCCCGAGCGAGAAGGAGAGGAGTGAAACGGTTGTAATCACTGCGAAAGCACGCTTTTTCATCATTGTTGTTCACCTCTGTACATAGGTTGGGCCGCTTGGCCGTTATTACCTATTGTGACGCAGCAATGGACGGAAAGGTTGCGGCGAAACCCTGCAGCCGGCAGAATTTTTTCTACATATTTTCCTGGAAAAGCAGATTGCGATACGGATACTTGCTGTAACGGGTTTTGAAGCGCAGGGCTACCCCGTGATCCTCAATCGTTACGGTCTGAAGTGCCTTTGTCATGACCAGCCTCCGGACCAATGTATCCACACGCTTGGCATCATTACGGTTAATGGCTGAAGCGAGTTCGTCAGCATAAGCCGCTGAAGCGGCCAGTCTCCGGTAAAAAGGGATAACCGCGATTGCTACGGCACGGTGGACCCGGGTATTAAAGGTAAACTGTACCGTGCCCGGCGGGATAGTCGTTCCGTTGGTGTAGAAGACTACCGGAGGCGGATACGGAAAAGATATAAAGTAACCGATACCGTTTGTCCCGTAATTCTGAACGCCGGCCAGGGAGGGGATTTGAGCCAGCAATGAGCCCATGAGTCCAAGGTCTGCGCCTGTAACGGCTGCGGACCATTGCTGCGCAAAGGTGCGGTTTCCGGCGATTTTCCGGTAGAAGGGCAGCATGGCCTTAGCTACCTGGCGCAGGACGCGGGCGGTTACAAGGGGCTGGGCTTGCTGTCTTCGGTTAGGCTGTGCCATACGGACCATCCTCACTTATAGAAGTTATACAGTCTCTAAATGATATGGTTGAATAACCTCTTGCGGATGGGCTGCTGCTCACTCTGGGGGATATAATTGCCCCCATTATAAATTTTGTTGTTATTTTGGATCAGTCATTCGGAAATTCCGGCAATAATGTTATAATAATGTCAGGTGCTTTTCATTTTTAGTACATTTTGCTATGCTTATATCGTAATGATTACTGATTACCAGCTAGTGACAGGCAGACTTGTTAAACGGAAAGGTGGTAGAACCAGAATGAACCCGATTGCAAATATCAGCCAGCAGTTTGCCGCGCATAACTATAAATTGACCCCCCAGCGTGAAGCGATCGTGAAGGTGCTGCTCGACAACGAAGAGGAGCATTTAAGCGTAGAAGAAGTCTATATGAGAGTAAAAAACAGCTATCCGCATCTGGGGCTGGCCACTGTGTACCGGACCCTTGAGCTGCTGTGTGAGCTGCATATCGTTGAAAAAATGAATTTCGGCGACGGTGTGGCACGGTATGACCTCCGCGGTGACGGCCATGATCATATGCACCATCATCTGATCTGCAGCGTCTGCGGCCGGCTTGAAGAAATCAAGGATGACTGGCTGCTGGAGCTGGAGCAGCGGCTGGAGGCGGAATACGGCTTCAGTGTAACGGATCACCGGCTTGATTTCAAAGGCACCTATAACAACTGCAGGCAGACCGGCTGTAAAGCTGACAAGGAACGCAAGGCTGTCTCCTGACGGCGGAATCTCTTCAATACAAAAAGAAGCAAGGCGGCGATAACGCGGCGTTGCTTCTTTTTGCGGTAAGCACATTAAAAGTTCGGTAAGAGGTCAGGATTTGCTGGGAACAAATGACCGGATCCAGCTGCCGAAGCTGCCGGGATTACGGGACTGTACGAGAATTACACCCTCGCCGCGGAACCGGCAGACGATGGCTTCACCGCTGGTCAAGCTGTTCAGCCAGCCTGATGCGGCCTTTTCAATCTTGTAGTCCATGTAGCTCGGCCATGCGACCAGATGCCCGTTGTCAACAATCATTTCTTCGCCAGGGGCGAGGTTGATTGCATGGATAGCACCGAACGAGGAGAGGAAGACGGTCCCGCGTCCGCTGATCTCCACAATGAAAAAGCCTTCGCCCGAGAACAAACCTCTGGCCAGGTTCTGCATTTTGGTGTTGACCTGAATGCCCTGCGTGCCGGCCAGGAAGCCGTCTTTTTGCACATACAGGTTATAGGAGCCGTCGAGCTCGATTGACTGGATGTCACCGAGCGCTCCCGGTGCAAGCAGCACCTCGCATTGGCCGCGTGTTGCGGTCAGCTCCTGAAAGAAGAACTTTTCCCCGCTGAGCATCCGGCCCAGGCCCCGCATGAGCCCTCCGTCCACCGTCCCTCTTAATTCAATGCCCGGCGACATGGCAACCATTGCACCCATTTCCGCCTTCACGCTCTCGCCCGGATTCAGTTCTACCTTGAGCATTGCGAACGCACCGTCATATAGTACATCGTATTTCATCGTTATCCTCCTCCGGTTCAACCGCTTGTCCTGCTAAATTCTTTTATATCATACCATTTTCTGGTGCATCAAGCTGATGGAACAAGAGAAGGTAAAGAAAAGTTAACAAAAACTGTACCGGGAAACGGCAGCGGGAATATGTTAAAATTGAATTATATTTGCGAACAATAAAGGAGTGTTGCTGAATGGCACGTACAAAAACACAGAAGGCACTGCGCAGAGCAGAGCGGGCCGGAACATGGTGCGCAGAGAATAACCGGAGAACCGCCGCAGATTATGGCGCAATCTCACAGCATGTGCGGATCACCCCGGGCAAAAGAGAGAAACTAAATAAGGTCAAACACAAGGAGCGGATCTTTCAGGATGGCGCTCCTTTTGCTTTGTATGCAGGGTTAGCCGGCTGATCAGGATAACATCAGGTTACATTTGCTCCCGGCTGTATGTACGGTACTGCTTGGGCGACATCCCGAATCTTCCGCGGAACAACCGGTGGAAATAGGTATAATTGGCGAAGCCGCAGGTTTCGGATACATGCTCCAGCGGCATTGGGCTGAAGGTAATCCGTTCCCGGGCCATTTCCAGCCGCACATCGTTGACATATTTTACAATGCTGGTTCCGAAAGCCTCCTTGAACAGATGAACCGCCCGCGAAACAGAAATATCGGCATAGGCTGCCACATCCTCAAGCCGGAAGGGGATTGCGGCATGCTCCTCTACGTATTGCTTCATCCGGTAGGCAAGATACCCCTTGGGTGAAATCGCCCGCTGCTGCGTCATCAGCCTGTCGATTTCCATACATAGAATCTGCAGATAACAGGCAGTAATCTCCGGTGAGGACTCGGAGAGCCGGCGCTGCTCCAGAACGAGCTGTCGGAACAGGCCGAGAAAGTGCTCGGTAAGCGGCAAGCGGAGCACAGCCGGACGCGGCTTGCGGCCCCACCAGTCCTCAATCCAGGGTCCGCCGCAAAAAATATGGTAATCCCCGCTCTCTACCCGCGGCTTGCCGGCAGCATACGTTTCTTTATCGATGCTCAGATAATAAGGGTCATTAGGAGCAAACAGCATCAAATCGCCTGCTTCAACAGCAGACAGCTCACCGTCAATCCGGGTCCGGCTCCGTCCTTCGGTCTGCAGGCGCAGCAGATAATTCTGCACGCCGTCCGCCCGGGACATGTGAAAAGGCTTGCGGTGAAAGGAAAATCCGGCTGTATAAACGTGGCATGGTGCGGTGTAGGTCATGAGTCCTCCTGAGTGACAGAAATGAGAGCCAGATTGTTCATGTTTGAATCATATTATTCATTTTATTATATACGCTTTCATATTACCATGTAGCTATGCAAAAACATATACAGAATGCAAAGGAGGCTGTGCTGCAGCTCTTGGAGCTACATAAGCAGTTGGCAGAAATGGAGAGTACTGAAGCGGAGTATACAGGGTGGAATTAAATAGCAGCCCTTTTGTTCAGGTGACCCGTTAGGCTGGCCTGAGCTTGTCTCATAGAGGACACCATTAGCGGTACGCACATTAACACGATACGGATTAGGAGTGGTAGCAATGTTAAAACTGGGTCTTCAGCTGTATACACTTAGAGAAGAACTGGAGCAGGATTTTGAAGGTACGCTGCGCAAGGTTGCGGAGCTGGGATACACCGGCGTGGAATTTTTTCATTATTTTGGCCGGAGCGCAGAGGAAGTAAAGGCACTGCTGGAGGAGACCGGACTTGCTGTGCTTGGAGCACACCGTCCGTATGATGCCATGCTGAATGATACTGCAGAAGAGATTCGTTACAATCTGGCCATCGGCAACCGGAATCTGATCATTCCTTTTTTGACGGAAGAGCAGCGCAACTATGCTGAAGTAGCAGCCAACCTGCGGGTTATCGGTGAAAAGTGCCGTGATCAGGGGGCAGTCCTCTCTTACCACAATCATGATTTTGAATTCACGGATTCCTATGGGGAGCGCACCGCTTTTGACGGTATCTTTGAAGAAGTGCCGGCAGACCTGCTTCAGGTGGAAATGGATACGTGCTGGGTACACTTCGCCGGGTTTGATCCGGTAGCTTACATTCAGAAGTATGCAGGCCGCCTGCCGATCATCCATCTTAAGGATGTGAAGAAAAACGAAGACGGTTCACCGGAAACGGTTGTTTTGGGAGAAGGGGAAGTGAATCTTCAGGCTATCCTGGAAGCTGCGGCTGAAGCCGGCGTAGAGTGGGCTGTTGTTGAGCAGGATTTCTGCAGCCGTTCACCGCTGGCAAGTGTAGAGGACAGTTTAAACTGGGTAAAAGCATATGCTAATCAAGGGGGAAAAGTTCATGTCTAACAACAAACACAAAATTGCTATTATCGGCTGCGGAGGTATCGCAAACGGTAAACATATGCCGAGCTTATCCCGTCAGGCGGATGCCGAAATGGTAGCCTTCTGCGATATTATTGAAGAACGCGCACAGGAAGCCGCCGATAAATACGGTGCTGAAGGCGCTGCAGTATATACCGATTTCCGTGAGATGCTGGCAGCTGGCGGATTTGACATCGTGCATGTATGTACACCGAACGACAGCCATTCCGAAATTACCGTAGCAGCGCTCGAAGCCGGCAACCATGTTATGTGCGAGAAGCCGATGGCGAAGACTGCGGCCCAGGCTCAGGAGATGCTGGAGGCTGCACGCCGTACCGGCAAAAAGCTTTCGATCGCCTACCAGAACCGCTTCCGTGCAGACAGTGAATACCTCAAGGGGATGTGCGAAGCCGGAGAGCTCGGCGACATCTATTACGGTAAGGCGATTGCTCTGCGCCGCCGTGCAGTTCCTACCTGGGGCGTATTCCTGGATGAAGAGAAGCAGGGCGGAGGCCCGCTGATCGACATCGGTACGCATGCCCTCGACCTGACGCTGTGGCTGATGGACAACTACAAGCCGCGTATGGTGGTAGGTTCGACCTTCCACAAGCTGGGGCAGCGCAAGAATGCCGCTAATGCCTTCGGACCGTGGGACCCGGAACAGTTCAAGGTTGAGGATTCTGCTTTTGGTTTTATTACTATGGAAAATGGCGCAACCATCTCGCTGGAATCCAGCTGGGCGCTTAATGTCTCCGAGTTCGGGGAAGCTAAGACATTGCTGGCCGGTACTGAAGGCGGAGCCGACATGAAGGACGGCCTGCGCATCAACGGTGAACGGGCCGGACGCCTGTTCGAAACCAAGGTCGATCTCTCTTCCGGAGGTGTAGCCTTCTACAGCGGTTCTGCAGAATCCGAAGCTGACCGTGAAGCCCGCCTGTGGCTGGAAGCGGTAAGAGAAGACAAGGACCCGGTTGTTCTGCCTGAGCAGGCGCTTGTCGTCACCCAGATCCTTGAAGCGGTATATGAATCTGCGCGTACCGGCCGGGCCGTATATTTTGACGGCAGCTCGGACAACGAATAGAATAAAATTAGCCGGAAACCCTGGAAGAAATGTGCAGGGTTTTCGGCTATGATAAGGAAACATTAGACAAACAGGAGTGGAAATTCATGAGTTCTAATAAACATACTGTAGTCATCGTCGGATACGGCGGCATGGGAAGCTATCATGGCCAGTTGATCAGCGAGAACCCCAATCTTGAGGTCGCAGGAACGTTTGACCTGCTGGAAGGACGCCGGAAAGCGTCTGCCGAGGCCGGATACAAAGCCTATGAGAGTTATGAGGAGGTGCTCGCAGATCCGGCAGTTGAGGTAGTGCTGATTGCTACCCCTAATGATGTGCATAAGGAGATTGCCGTCCGGGCGCTGCAGGCCGGCAAGCATGTTGTCTGCGAGAAGCCTGTGGCAATGTCTTCTTCAGAGCTGAAGGAGATGATTGCTGCTGCGGAAGAATCCGGCCGGGTGCTAATGGTGCACCAGAACAGACGCTGGGATGAGGATTTCCGGATCATCAAGCAAATGTACGAGACGGAGACGATCGGAAGCCTGTTCCAGATTGAGTCCCGTGTACACGGAGCGAACGGCATTCCGGGTGACTGGCGGCATGTCAAAGCACAGGGCGGCGGCATGCTGCTGGACTGGGGCGTGCATCTGCTGGACCAGCTGCTGTTCATGATTGACAGCAAAGTAACCAGTGTCTCCAGCACCTTGAGCTTTATCCTCGGCAATGATGTGGACGACGGCTTTGAAGCGGTGCTGCAGTTCGAGAACGGCATCAAGGCCATTGTTGAGGTAGGCACAACCAACTTCATTACACTGCCGCGCTGGTATGTTAAAGGGCTGGAAGGATCTGCGGTTATTGAAGACTGGTCACTTACCGGACGGATCGTGACCCGCAATCGCGAATCCGAGCACCGCGAGCCGACGCCGATCCGCGCCGGTGTAGGCCTCACCAAGACGATGGCACCTCCGTCGGAGGGTTCTACGATCACTGCCGAATTGCCGATGGCCGCCGAGCTGCCGGACGGGTTCTACAGCAATTTCGTGGCGGTAATCGAGGGTACAGCAGAACCAATCGTCAAAAACCAAGAAGTGCTGCGTGTGCAGAATCTGATTGAAGCGATTTTTGCAGCTGCTGAGAAGAACGAGGTTATCAAGGATTTTGATTCTTACGGAGTTTAAAAACGGACAATTAAATGGATGAGAGGCGGCAGGTCAATGAAACTTGGAGTATTTATGGTGCTTTTCGGCGGTCGCAAGCTGGAGGATGCACTGGACTATGTGGTTTCGAAAGGGCTTAAGGCGGTAGAGATCGGTACCGGCGGCTATCCGGGGAACAGCCACTGTGATGCAGCGCTGCTGCTGGAGAACGAGTCAGCACTGCAGGAGTTCAAGCACCAGATCGAATCCCGCGGGCTGATCATCAGCGCGCTAAGCTGCCATGGTAATCCCCTGCATCCGCAGAAGGAACTGGCGCAGAAGGATCATGAGGCGTTCGTTAACTCCGTCAAGCTGGCCCAGAAGCTGGGGGTTCAGGTGGTTAACACCTTCTCCGGCTGTCCGGGAGATCATGAAGGAGCGAAGTATCCGAACTGGCCGGTAGCTCCATGGCCGAACGATTACCAGGAAATTCTGGCCTGGCAGTGGGAGAATAAGGTTATTCCTTATTGGAAGGAAATGGCGGAATTCGCCACAGAGCATGGCGTGAAGATCGGTCTCGAGCTGCATGGCGGCTTCTCCGTTCACACTCCTGCAACCCTGCTGCGGCTGAGAGAAGCCGCCGGGGATGCCATCGGCGCCAACCTTGATCCGAGCCATATGTGGTGGCAGGGCATTGATCCGGTGCAGGCGATTCACTTTCTCGGCAGAGCGGGAGCAATTCATCACTTCCATGCCAAAGATACAGTGATTGATCCGGTGAATGTCAATAAGCACGGGCTTACCGATATGCAGCCGTACACCAATATGCTTGACCGCGCCTGGCAGTTCCGCTCCGTGGGCTACGGGCACGATGTAAAAACCTGGGCGGATATCATCAGTGCGCTGCGTCTGGTCGGCTATGATTACGTAGTCAGCATTGAGCATGAAGACGGCCTGATGTCGATTGAAGAAGGCTTTTCCAAGGCTGTCGACAATCTCCGCCAAGTGCTGATTGAGGAGCCGCTTGGCGAGATGTGGTGGGTGTAAACACCGGTGGAGAGCTTTACTAAGGTCAAGCTGGATGACAGCCAGCTGAGGGCTGCGGTGCAAGCCGCTTTTGGTGAAAGTTATACTGTTCTCTCATCTACAGAGCTGACCGGCGGATTTTTTAATACGGCTTATGATCTGGAGCTTAATGACGGGAAACAGGTGATTTTGAAGGTTGCCCCGTCTGACGAAGCCAGAACGCTAAGCTATGAGAACAATATTATGGCCGCTGAGGTGGAAGCGCTCCGCCTTGTTGCAGCAGACGGACGAATTCCCGTTCCGGCGGTGTACAGCTATGATAACAGCCGTAGTGTTCTGCCTTGCCCTTATTTTTTTATGGAAAAGGTGTATGGCCAGCCGTACAGTGAGGCGAAAGAAAGCTATTCAGCCGCTGAGCGGACTGAGGTTGAGAGCGAGCTGGGTCGGTATCAGCGCCTGATTAACGGGATTACCGGGACAAGGTTCGGGCTGTTCACACAGGCTGCAGGGGCAGAAGCGCTGACATGGCGGGAGTCGTTCACCGGAATGCTTCGCACACTGCTGGAGGACGCCAGGGAGCTGGGGGTGATTTTGCCGGCAGAGGATGAAGTAATCTGGAAGGTGCTGGAGCATTATCTGCCAGCCCTGGATGAAGTAACAGAACCGCGGCTGATCCATTGGGATCTGTGGAACGGCAATCTGTTTGTGCAGGACGGGAAAATTGTCTCTATCATTGACTGGGAGCGGGCCCTGTGGGGCGATGTGCTGATGGAATATTATTTCCGGCATTTTGAGCATTCGGTGCCCTTTTATGAAGGTTACGGCCAGACCTTCGGCAGTCCGGGAGAGCGTCTGCGTATCAAGCTCTATGATTTCTATCTGGATCTGATTATGAGAATCGAATGTGACTCACGGCAGTATAAAGACGGGAATCATATCCGCTGGGCTGCGGATAATCTTGCAGAGAGCTGGAAATCCTTTAGCACATTGGGCAGTGGTCCCATAACGTAAGCGCAAGAAGGCCGGTCCGCCATCCGCGGAACCCGGCCTTCTTGTGTGGATAACCAGATCTACCAGATTGACAGCCTAATACTGGTTCGGAACAATGACAACAGGGTCTATATCTGCCTCATAGTCGATTCCGTCAGTCTCAAAGCCGAACAGCTGGAAGAACTCCTCCCGGTAGCTGCGCAGATCGGACAGCTCATCCATGGTCTCCGTAGTCAAAAGCGGCCAGAGCCGGTCAACTTCCGCCTGTACGGAGGGCTCCAGCTCCCAGTCGTCGATCCGGATACGCCCTGCCTCATCAACCGGAATGCCTCCGGCAGCATACAAGCGTTCATTAAACAGCCGGTAAGCCTGCTCAATGCAGCCTTCGTGTGTGCCCTCTTCCTTCATAATTTTGTACAGAAGTGAGATGTAGAGCGGGACTACGGGCAAGGCTGAGCTGGACTGCGTAACCAGGCCTTTGCTGACTGCCACATAAGCCCGTCCGCCGCCGGGGGCAAGCTGGCTGTCCAGCAGCCGGGCGGTCGCCTCCAGGTGGTCTTTAGCCCGGCCTATGGTGCCCTTGCGGTAGATCTCCTGTGTAAGCTCCGGACCGATATAGGAGAATGCCAGCGTTACGGCATTGTCGGCCAGGACTCCGGCAGCTCTCAGGCTGTCAATCCATAGCTGCCAGTCTTCACCGCCCATAACATGAACAATATCCCTGGTTTCCGGTTCAGAGGCTGGGTCAACGGTAACCTGTGACACCTCCCCGTTGTGAAAATTGACCGTTTTATTGGTATAAGGCTCGCCGATGGGCTTAAGCACGGAAATATAAACCTGTCCGGTTAGAGGGTCTGTCCTGCGGCCGGTAGCAACGCTGTAAATAACCAGATCCACCTGGCCGAGCTCACGCCTGATCAGGTCGGCGGTACGCTCCTTGGTCTCCCGGGTGAAGGCATCTCCGCATACGCTGTAGGAGCGCAGGCCTGCCTCAAGAGCCGCCTGTTCAAAGGCTGCCGAGTTATACCAGCCTGCAGATGCGGTTCGTGTCTCGGTGGCTGTACTTGGGCGGTAGACGCCGACAGTTGCGGCTCCCGCACCAAAGGCGGCGGCGATTCTGGACGCGAGCCCGTAGCCGGTTGAGGCTCCAATCACCAGGACGTTGCGCGGACCCTTTATTGCTGGTCGGGTACGAATATACCCGATCTGCTTCTGCACCTGCCGTGCGCAGCCTGCGGGATGGGCGGTTGTACATATAAAGCCCCGTGTTCTTGGCTTGATAATCACCTTGGGATCATTCCTTTCGGGGGACTGTGAAATAATTCTTAGTATGACACAACTGATAGCAGTATAATAGTGCGTATACGGTTTGAAGCGTCAGCTTGTACGCCAGGGACCCGCAGAATGCTTTTGGTGCATGTTTTTAACCGTTTGGGACAGAGTATTTACTATCAGAACTGCAAAGCTGACATGTATTGTATGATTCATTTTCTGAAAAGCACTTGACTAAGAGGCATAATGCTAGATAAAATATTACTTATTGCCTATTCTATATAATGAGAACTATTTCGTACTTTTGAAAAGAGCAGAGAGGGTGACAGGATGGAGCGCCTTTTAGAGGTAAAGGACCTAGCAATTTCATTCAAGACACGCGGCGGAGAAGTACAAGCAATCCGTGGTGTTAACTTTCATGTGAATAAAGGTGAAACACTGGCGATTGTCGGCGAATCCGGTTCCGGTAAAAGTGTAACCTCCCAGGCGGTTATGAAGCTTGTACCGCAGCCGCAGGGACAATACAAACGCGGACAGATTTTGTTCGACGGGCAAGACCTGATTCATAAGACCGAAAAGCAGATGCAAAAAATCCGCGGTAAAGAGATCGGCATGATCTTCCAGGACCCGATGACTTCCCTGAATCCGATGATGAAGGTCGGGAAGCAGATTACCGAGGTATTGTTCAAGCACGAAAAGATCAGCAAAGACGCTGCTTACAAGCGTGCCGTCGAGCTGCTGGGCCTGGTGGGTATTCCTTCCCCGGAACGCCGTTTTCAGCAGTACCCGCATGAGTTCTCCGGCGGTATGCGTCAGCGTGTCGTAATCGCTATGGCGCTTGCGGCCAATCCTAAGCTGCTGATTGCCGATGAGCCGACAACAGCGCTTGACGTAACTATTCAGGCCCAGATTCTGGATCTGATGAAGGATCTGCAGAAGAAGATTGATACTGCGATTATCTTCATTACCCATGACCTCGGTGTTGTAGCCAGAATGGCTGACCGTGTTGCGGTTATGTATGCCGGACAGATTGTGGAAATGGGAACAGCAGAAGAGATCTTCTACGATCCTAGACATCCATATACCTGGGGGCTGCTTGCTTCCATGCCAAGCCTTGACAGCAAGGGCTCCATGCTGACAGCTATTCCGGGAACGCCTCCGGATCTGATCAAGCCGCCTAAGGGCGATGCTTTTGCCCTGCGCAGCACTTATGCCATGGCGATTGACATGGAGAAGGAACCTCCGATGTACAAGGTTTCGGACTCTCATCTGGTGAAGTCCTGGCTGATGCATCCGATGGCTCCGGCTGTTGAGCCTCCTGCGGTTGTGAAGAAGAGACAACGTGTATTGCCTAATGCTTATCCGCAGCCGGTTCTGGTTGAAGGGTAATAGGTTGTATTAATTACGCACTGGAGCTGCATACTGGTAAGATTAGCGTCAGGCCGTTTTACGGCTTGGCGCTTTTTTGTGCCCTTTTATACGCCACAGAACCACGCTGGATTAATTTTATTTTATATAATTATGAAATAGTATTTATATATTTAAATAAAACTATTGACTATTTTACCTTTCCGCAGCAAAATGTAAGGGTATACATAGGAGGTATAGTCATGAAAAAACGTGCTGTAACCACATTATTATTGTTAACCGTATTATCAGGCTGCGGCGGCAGCGGCGGTAGTGTGCCCAAGTTTGAAAATGTCTCTGTCCATGACCCTTCCGTTATCAAGGCAGACGGGACCTATTATGTTTTTGGCTCCCACCTGGCTTCAGCCAAATCCAAGGATCTGATGGCCTGGGAACAAATTTCTTCCGTGGTGGAGGACGGGAATGTGCTCATTCCCAATGTGACTGAGGAGCTTAGCGAGACCTTCAGCTGGGCACAGTCGGACACGCTCTGGGCGCCGGATGTCATTCAGCTCGCAGACGGCAAGTTTTACATGTATTATGATGCCTGCCGCGGGGATTCACCGCTGTCGGCGATGGGAATCGCTGTTTCGGATAAGATTGAAGGGCCATATAAGGACCTGGGAATTATCCTGAAATCCGGTATGGCCGGGATCGGCGATGACGGTGAGGTTTATGATGCCACCCAGAAGCCGAATGTTGTTGACCCGGATGTCTTTTTTGATAAGGACGGAAAATTGTGGATGGTCTACGGTTCGTACTCGGGCGGTATTTTCATCCTGGAGCTTGATCCTGCCAGCGGCTTCCCGCTCCCGGACCAGGGCTACGGCAAAAAACTGCTCGGAGCCAATCATGCCCGGATTGAAGGCCCTTATATGCTGTATAGTCCTGAGACCGATTACTACTATCTGTTCCTCTCTTACGGTGGGCTTGATGCGAACGGCGGATATAATATCCGTGTAGCCCGCTCCAAGAATCCGGACGGTCCGTTTGAGGACTCTGAAGGCAAAGCGATGCTGGATGCCGTCGGAAATCCGGACAAGCTGTTTGATGATCCCGTATATGCACCTTACGGCGTCAAGCTGATGGGGAATTTCGAATTTCTGAACAGTGCATCCGAGCCGGAAGCCACGGGGGAGGGGTATGTATCGCCTGGACATAATTCAGCTTATTACGATGAGAAAAGCGGCCGTTATTTCCTGATTTTCCACACACGCTTCCCGTATCGCGGTGAAGAGCATGAGGTGCGTGTACATCAGATGTTCATGAATGAGGACGGCTGGCCTGTAGTCGCACCCCACCGTTACGGCGGGGAGACCATCGGCAGCTACAAGGCAAAAGATATTACCGGGGAGTACAAATATATTAATCACGGCAGGGATATCAGCGCAGAGACTGTCGAATCTGAGGTGATTGAGCTGACCGCGGACGGCAAGATAACCGGAGCAGTAACAGGTACATGGAGCCTGGACGGTGAGCATACCGCTAAGATTACAGTAGAAGGCGTAGAATACAAAGGCGTGTTCTTACGGGAATGGAACGAGGCGGTGAACGGGAATGTGATGACCTTTACCGCGTTGTCCGGAGACGGAACTGCGGTTTGGGGAAGTCATGTATCTGAAGGAAGCACGAATTAACTTAGCGAAAGGCTGATTAGGCAACGGGCAGCCCGCCTGGCGTATTCAATGCGCTGAGCGGGCTGCTGCTATGCTGAGGATGTGGAGGATATATGAATTACCGGTACTTCCGGAGCACGATCACGGCGTTGTGCCCGCCGAAGCCGAACGAATTGGATATGCCGGTATCCAGCTCTGCCTTCCGGGCAGTATTCGGCACATAATCCAGATCGCAGACTTCATCTGGCGTCTCCTGGTTGATTGTAGGCGGTATTAGACCCTGTTCAATACTCTTGACCAGAGCGACCGCCTCCAGGCCGCCGGCCGCCCCCAGTGCGTGACCGGTCATTGATTTATTGGCTGTGACCGGAATACGGTATGCCGCTTCCCCGAACAGTTTCTTGATCGCTGCTGTTTCCGAACGGTCGCCAATCAGAGTGCTGGTGGCATGGGCACTGATCAGGTCTACTTCTTCAGGCTGGATTCCCGCTTCACCCAAAGCCAGCTTCATAGCCAGATAGGCACCTGTACCCTCAGGGTGGGTTGCAACCATATGATATGCATCTGAGCTGGCCCCGTAGCCGGTAACTTCGGCATAAATAGTTGCGCTCCGGCGCAGCGCATGTGACAGTGACTCCAGAATGAGGATGGCGCCGCCTTCGCCGATCACGAAGCCGTCCCGGCTGCCGTCAAATGGACGGCTGGCCTTCTCCGGTTCTTCATTTCGGGTAGAGAGCGAAGTGGCATTGCCGAAGCTGGCCAGCGAGATCTCAGTAACGGCAGCTTCCGCACCGCCGGCAATTATGCAATCGGCACCTCCGTAACGGATTAGCCGGAAAGCCTCACCGATGGCGGTGTTGCCGATTGAGCAGGCGGTAACAGGCGAGAGGGCAGGGCCAAGTGCGCCGAACCTTATACTGATTGCAGCTGCAGCCATATTAGAGATCAGCATGGGGATGAGTGTCGGGCTGACTCTTTCCGGCCCGCGGGTTCTGAGCAGCTCAGCCTGCTCCATCAGGGTGTGAATGCCGCCGACGCCTGAACCGACATATACACCGAGCCGCTCCCGGTCAATCTGCTCCAGCTGCAGGCCGGAATCGGCCCAGGCATCCTCGGCTGCAGCCAGCGCAAACTGGGTGAACCGGTCCATCCGTCGGGCTTCCTTGCGGCCGAACCGGCCCTCCGGATCGAAGTTTCTGACCTGTCCGGCGATTTTGCTCTTATAGCGGGCTGTATCAAATGATGTAATGGGCGAAATACCAGATTCTCCGGCGCTAAGACGTCTCCAGAATTGCTCAACAGTATTGCCGAGCGGTGAAATGACTCCCATGCCGGTGATAACTACACGTTCCATATAAATCCTCCTATACTCAGGCTGTTTATTCTCCCAAAGGGTACAAACCCTATTTTTCCACTTTGCTTATCCTATTACAAGTTGTGGTTTATACTAGTATAATTACTACTAGTGTAATATCGAATCTGGATAAGGCAGGTATTCAATATGTCAAATGAGACTAGATTGCAGGCTTTGTCGGGGTTTCTCAAATCACGCAGAGCCTCGCTTACGCCGGCTTCCGTCGGGCTGCCGGAAGGGACGCGCAGACGGACTCCCGGACTGAGGCGTGAGGAGGTAGCGCAGCTTGCTGGGGTAAGCAGTACATGGTATACATGGCTTGAGCAAGGCAGGGACATCAAGGTGTCGCCCTCGGTGCTTGAATGCATTGCTGCGGCGCTCAGACTGACCAAGGATGAGCGGAAGTATCTGTTTGCTCTGGCACTGGACAACGGCCCCGGCCCGGCAGCCTACCAGCAGGAGGAGGTTACCGTAATCAGCCCCTCCCTGCAAAAAATACTGCAGGAGCTTACTACCTGTCCGACCATTATTTCAGACCGTCACTGTAATATCGTGGGCTGGAACGAAGCGGCTGCCCATGTATTTCTGGATTTTGCGCGGCTCCCGGCAGAGGGGCGGAATATGATCTCTCTCTTGTTCGTCCGCAAGGAATTCCAGCGCCTGGCTGTGAACTGGGAACAATTTGTGCGGGGGTATCTGTCTATTTTCCGTGCCTATTACGGACAGTATGTTGAAGACCGCTGGTATGATGATTTTATCGCGGAAATGAAGAGGCAGCATCCCCGTTTTTCGGAGCTGTGGGAGGAGAGCAGGGTCAGCAGTGCGCCGGATGTAGTCCTGGAATTCCGCCATGCCAAAGCAGGAAAAATGCTCTTCCACCTCACCTCTCTGCAGGTACACGGCACTGCCGATTTACGCTGCAGCATCTATACTCCGGCTGCAGAATCCGGTACAGAATCCAAGCTGCAGCAGCTGATGAAGTAAGCTGATTCCTACGCTGATAAAAAATATTTATGTATTCATAAAAAACAATAAATATGCAATATCTCAAATCCGGCATATACTTCTTATAAGATGTTAACTTTATTGCGAACGGAAAAGGAGTATGTAACAATGGCGAAGGTAACCGGATTGGAAGGCGTAGTTGCAGGTGAAACAGATATTGGGCTGGTGGATGGCGAGAAGGGCTATCTGGTCTACCGCGGATATTGGGCGAAGGAGCTTGCTGTAAGCAAAAGCTATGAGGAGGTTGCGTATCTGCTCTGGAACCGCCGTCTGCCGGAAGCGGATGAGCTGGCACAGCTCAAGCAGGAGATGGCAGCAGCGCGGACGATACCGGAGTATTTGAAGCAAATGATTGATCTGCTGCCGCCGTCGATCCCGATGATGCTTGTCCTGCAGAGTGCGGTAGCAGCCTTAGGCGACAAGGACAACGCGACGTGGCCGCCAACCCTGAAGCAGGCGATCCGGCTGACATCGGTTCTGCCGACGATCATTGCCTACAGATACCGCAAAGTAAACAATCTGCCTGAAGTTGAGCCGCTGGCAGAGCTGGGGCATGCCGCGAATTACCTGTACATGCTGACCGGAAGCATTCCCGAAGAAGCGCATGTGCAGGCGCTAAGCGCCTATCAAATTCTGTGCATGGAGCATGGCATGAATGCTTCCACCTTTGCTTCACGGGTTGTCCTGTCGACTGAATCAGATATATGTGCAGCCGTCTGCGGTGCGATCGGGGCGATGAAAGGCCCGCTGCACGGCGGTGCGCCATCAGAGGTTATCTCCATGCTGGAGGAGATCGGCACGATGGACCGTGCTGAGCCGTGGATCCGCGGGGTTCTGGAGAACGGCGGCAAAATCATGGGCTTCGGCCACCGGATTTATAAGACGAAGGACCCGCGTGCGGAAGCGCTGATGATTGCCACGGAAGCCATGATCGGCAAGGATCCTTCCTTTGATCTTGCGATTCATGTGGAGCACACAGCCATCCGGCTGCTGGAGGAATACAAGCCCGGCCGCCGGCTGTTCACAAATGTTGAATTTTATGCTGCAGCTATTCTCAAGGCACTGCAGCTGGACCCGGACATTTTTACACCGACCTTTACGGCGGGCAGAATCGTCGGCTGGACCTCGCATATTCTGGAGCAGGCGGAGAGCAACCGGATTTTCCGTCCGCAGTCGGTGTATACAGGTCCTATGCCGGAGACAGAAGCTGAGACGGTATAACGGATCGGATTCCATAATCATACGAAACCCCTGGCCGGTTAAGCGGCCAGGGGTCTTTTGTTGAAGGAGGAGGGTTTATGAGCGAGTACGGCGGATACTCTGGTCTCACATTTTGTACAGTCAGATTAATAATCTGTTGTTGCAATCAGGGCATTCAGACCTCCTTTGCTTTTGATAGATTATTATATTCAATGTTTCTATTAATGCTGTTACAGATGGCTTAGGAGATTCACACAAATGAATGCGTCACGCCGCCTTACTCTCTGGCAGGC
The DNA here is from genome assembly GCF_058313675.1 of Paenibacillus sp. fava2. Taxonomy (NCBI): domain Bacteria; kingdom Bacillati; phylum Bacillota; class Bacilli; order Caryophanales; family Paenibacillaceae; genus Paenibacillus; species Paenibacillus sp. fava2. Next base: position 3,313,096 of record NZ_CM177755.1, read on the forward strand.
CATTGTATGGTAGACTATATAGATTGAGCTTAAATGATATAGAGTGAAAATATAAGGAGAATGCTTATGATCAAGCTGGTATCGTGGAACGTCAACGGCCTCAGAGCGTGCGTGGGCAAAGGCTTTAATGATTATTTCAAGGAGAGTGCGGCAGATATCTTTTGTGTACAGGAGACAAAGCTGCAGGAGGGGCAGATTACGCTGGATCACGGGGAGGAGTACTACCAGTTCTGGAATTACGCACAGAAGAAGGGATACTCCGGAACAGCTGTCTTCACCAGAATCAAGCCGCTTTCGGTAAGATACGGGCTGGAGGAGGATTCTGAGCCGGAGGGCCGGGTGATAACCCTGGAATTTGACGGCTTTTACCTGGTAAATGTCTACACTCCAAACGCCAAACGTGATCTGACAAGGCTCGACTACAGAATGGAATGGGAAGACCGTTTCCGCAGCTATCTTCTTGCGCTGGACGAGCACAAGCCGGTGCTGGTCTGCGGCGATCTTAACGTGGCCCACGCCGATATCGACCTGAAAAATGCCAAATCCAACCGCGGCAATTCGGGATTCACCGATGAAGAGCGCGCCAAAATGACAACGCTGCTGGACTCCGGCTTCATTGATACCTTTAGATTCTTTTATCCGGAGATGGAAGGTGCATATACCTGGTGGTCTTACATGCCCAAGGTCCGGGAGCGGAACGTGGGCTGGCGGATTGATTATTTCCTGGCCTCTTCCCGGCTGGCTCCGCAGCTGGCCGATGCGGCGATTGACTGCAATATACTGGGCAGCGACCATTGTCCGGTCATTCTCAAGATAAACGAACCTGCAGTATAACCGGATAACATGCAGACAAGCGGCCATACAGCCCGGAAGGAGCTGTAATGGCCGCTTGTCAGTTCAGCGGGCTGACGCCCGCCGGGTTACGCCTGAATCATGCCTTTGATCGTTACAGGCTCCTGCTCTCCCATGCCTACATTTGCAGACTGGATCAGTGTTAAGGATTGTTCACTGAACGTAATTTCAAGCGTAAATATGAACGGCTGTTCAACCATCAAGAGTGTCAGCTGCAGCACATCTTCAGTCGTCCAGGTGAAGCTGGACATCATAGCGGCGGCTGCTGCCGGACTGGGCATCAGCCGCACCTGACTAGCCGCCCATTGTCCGCGGCCCAGGATAATCACCTGGTATTCGTCATGCTGCCCTTGTATTGTCAGCCGGGCTTCATTGTCACCAAAGGCAATGGCGAGTGAATCAATCTGCAGGTCATTGGACTCAAGCCGGTAGTTCTGGCCGTTTACTGCTGACTCCACTGCTGACAAAGACCTGATATTCGGGGGCATGATCGACAGCGAGCGGAGCTGGTCCGCTAAATGCTCTGGCGCTGAAGCCTGCTGCTCCAGCTCCGGCTGTGTATCCTTAAATGCCGGCAGCAGCTCCCATACTGCATCCATTATCTCCTGCATCTGATGAGTTCCGCTGGTGATCGCTACGACTGCATCCTGTTCCGGTATGACGATACAGAATTGGCCGAAAGCCCCGTCGCCGCGGTAAAGGCCATGCCGGCATCTCCAGAACTGATAGCCGTAGCCCTGGGACCAGTCACCGCTGTCCGGCTTGCCGTCCCCGTTCTGAATCTGCAGCGCACTAGCTTCAGCCACCCATTCCTGCGGAAGCAGCTGCTTGCCGTTCCACAAGCCCTTTTGCAGATACAGCTGTCCGAATCTGGCGATATCTTCAGTAGTGATGCTGAGCCCGAAACCGCCGGTGTTGATGCCGCGGGGACAGGAGTCCCATACAGGATCCGTTATGCCAAGCGGGTCAAATAGCCGGGGATGAAGAAAATCCAGCAGCGTCTGTCCGGTTACTTTCTGGAGAATGGCAGATAGCATATAAGTTGCTCCGGTATTATACAGGAAATGGCTGCCCGGCTCCCGGTCGACCGGAAGCTGCAGAAAGGCTCTGACCCAGTTGCCCTCGGCCTCATTCATCATTTCCCCCATGGTATCCGAGGTGTGGCCGGTGCCCATCATCAACAGATGCCGGATATTCATTGCGGCCAGATGGGGGCCGGGGTCCCCGGGGGCTTCCTCCGGGAAGAAGGAGATGACCTTGTCCTCCAGCTTCAGCAGCTGCTCAGCTGCTGCGAGGCCGATGGCAGTGGCCGTGAAGCTTTTGCTGAGTGAAAATAACATGTGCTTGCGCTCCGGACTATAAGGAGCCCACCAGCCCTCAGCGACTACATGGCCGTGCCGCAGCAGCATAAAGCTGTGAAGTGCGAGCTGATACTCCTTAATCCGGTTCAAAAATGCGGAAATTGCGCTGGATTGAATCCCCTGCTCCTCCGGCATACTTCTAGGCAATTGAGGTACAGGAATACTAGTCTTGTTCATCATTACCGCTCCTCACTGGATAAATGGGATAAGAGTGCATTATTTAAGACAGGCAGGGCGGAATACGCCGCCTGGATGCCTGTTCAAACCCGTAAGCAATCCTTAGCAGTACAGGCTCGCTGAAAGCGGTACCGGAAAAGGTAACGCCGTGCGGGCCTTTTGTAGTGTAGCCGCCCGGAGTAATGATCCCGTCAGAAGCATATCCTGCAGGTACTGTAATTAACGGGTAGCCAGCCCTGGCTGCAAGGTCAGTTCCGTGAAATCCGGGAAACATCAGGGCATCAAGCCGGTGTTCACGCAAGGCGTAGTCTATGCCCTGATCCCTCGCGAGCTCTCTGGATTTTTGAAGAGCAGCAAGATACTCCTCCTCCGGTATTCCGTCTCCGGACTGCTCCAGCCATTCCAAGGTACCCTGGCCGTATTTCAAAGCTATGTCACTATGCTGAGCGTTGTAGGTAATCAGCTCACCAAGGTTATGTACAGGTATGGATTCGGAGAGTCCAGCCAGATAACGGTCAAGCCCTCTTTTAAACTCGTATTGAAGCATAACCGGGCTCCATTCGGCCCCCATACAAGGCAGCTCAACAGGATCAACTATGATCGCGCCGTTGTCTTTGAGCAGTCTGATGGCCTCCTCCATAATTGCCAAAGCATTTATATCCAGCTCCTGGTAGACAGATCTGGGGATGCCTATGCGGACACCTTGCAGACCCTGCGGATCCAGATAAGCTGTGTAGTCCGGGGAGGATGGCAATCCGGCAGCCTTCTGGTCCGGCTGCTCCGGAGGGGCTGCTCCTGTCATTGCACCCAGCAGAATAGCTGCATCTGAGACCGTCCGTGCCAGCGGTCCGGCTGTGTCCTGGGTACCGATGCCGGGGATAATCCCGGCTGTGCTGACCAGGCCTGCCGTCGGCTTGATTCCGACCACGCTGTTCTGGCTGGCCGGGCCGATAATGGAACCGGAGGTCTCGGTTCCTATTGCCGCAGCCACAAGATTGGCTGCAACAGAAGCGGCGCTGCCTGAGCTGGAGCCTCCGACAAACAGCTCGCCGGGACCATAGGGATTCAGAACGAGCCCGCCGCGCGAGTTGTATCCGGCCCACATGCCGGGAGCCATGAAATTGGCCCATTCCGTCATATTCGCCTTGCCAAGGATAATGGCCCCGGCGTCACGTAAATGCCGGATCAGCACGGCATCGCTTGCGGCAGTCGATTCTGCCAAAGCGATTGAGCCAGCGCTCGTATGCAGCTTATCCGCAGTGTCAATGTTGTCTTTAACAAGCAGCGGAATGCCGTGCAGGATGCTGCGTGCTCCCGAGGTTAACCGCTCCCGGTCCAGCCCTGCAGCTATTTCAAGCGCATCAGGATTAAGCTCCAGGACAGAATTAATGACAATATCAAATCTGCTGATCCTGTCAAGATAGAGCTGCACCAGCTGCACTGAGGTTAAAGAACCGCTGGCCATTTTTGTCTGCATTGCTGTGATATCGGCTTCAATGATCCATTTCTGCCAATGCAGGTGATCGTCATCATTGAGTATCGTTTTAGGTGAAGATTCTTGCATATACACTCTCCTTGTTATCGGGCTATTTGCGGCAGTTCATCATCAGCAGCCTGCTGTATCTTCTCCGGCCAGGTAATCAGATTCCGGGTACCGCTTAACCTTTCGTAGAAAAGCTCTTTTTTCCTGAATATACTAATGACGATATGAATAAGAAACAGGAGATCTGCCAGCAGCACCACGCCCCGGGCTGAAGCGGCCAGCTCGGGATTCAAGGCCTCAGCATATGCCGAATCAAACAGCAAAATATTCATTCCAGGCATAACAGCATATAGTATTCCGTATCTGACGGTCAGCCTCCAGAGCTTCGGCCTGCCGGATCTACCTTGTACCCGGATGCGTACGACCCATTTCCCCGGTGTCTTGCCCCTGGTCAAGCGCGGAAGGAGCAGAAAGTAAACGGCCAGGGTTATCCAGACAGGATAAGGAACGGGAGACAGGCTTAACAATCCGGCAGCTGGCAGCCAAACACAGGCATCCAGCATAAATGCAATCCCGCGGCGGGTGTAGGTGACCCGTTTGGCGCTTAAATCCTCATTGGCATCCAGCCGTTCAATCTGCGGAAGCGCCGCGGATATCCAAAGGGCGATTCTGTACCCGGCAATCCCGCCAAGCGTATTGGTGATCAGGTCATCAACATCGAATACCCGGTACGGATGATCGAAGAAGCCGTAAATGCCCGTGATCTGCGTTATCTCGAACAGCAGAGACAGGCAGAAGGAGAGCAGGATGCAGACCACCCATCTCGTCCGGAAGTAATAACCCAGAAACATGCCGAACGGCACCGTCAGCAGCACATTAAATACAGCCTGGTAAAAAGGAGGCTCACTCAGCAGCATTACATAGGTAGACGGGGTATCCGCAGTGAAACGGCTGCTGTGCAGTATTTCCTCGATGAACTGCAGCGGGACAAGCTGCAGACTGCCTCCTGCAGGCGGCAGATTGTGCCTGGTTGCCGGAAAAGGCAGCATGATCAGATAGAAGACATTTAACAGATAGAGCAGCAGAAGATAAAGAATCAGTGCCCGCAGCTTATGGATGTAACCGTAACGCCGGTACTGGATAATCAGGAAGGGCAAAGTAAACAGCAGTGCCGCAACTGGAAAAGACATAAACGCATAGGAAATAGGGAAAAGATAGGATTCAAACATAGTTCACCTGCCGTAAAAAAATTGATCGCTCCTTATATTTACCAGTCTCGCGTATGAAGGAAACAGCGGCTGACCTTCAGGAATACCGGCTGGCATAAGAATGTACAGGGCTCCGTGAACATCCCGGCAAGCTCCGCTGGCTGTTAGACGATCTAACCGGGCAGAAACCCTGCAGCCAGGCTTTTCCATTATAGAATTTGTTGAAAGCGTCCTCAATGGATTTAATCATTATAATGAATCTTTCCGGCTTGGCATACATTGGTCAGGAGAGGAGCGTGAGCTATATGGAAAAGAAAGTGCAGCATTACTATAAGCTGAAAGCCAAGCATAAGGAGATCGAGAAGGAGCTGGCAGAGCTCAGGCAGGAAATCGTGGCTTACTGTGCCGGGCAGGGAGATACGGATACTGTAATCGGAAGCTACAGGGTCAAGCTGGTTACACAGAACCGCAAGGAATATGATGATGAAAAGCTGTACAATACCCTGGCTGACCCCCAGGTATGGCGGCTGCTGTCCAGGGCTGATCCGGCCAAGGTAGCCAGTCTCGCCAAGCTGAAAGTCATTGCGGAGGATAAGCTTACGGATACTTACACAGTAAAAGAGGTTACTTTGCTGCAGGTGGAAAAACAATAGTGGCATAGACAGCGTTCAAAAGAGGCGGCTCCTGCGCAGGAGCTGCCTTTTTGGGCTATTCCGGCCCCTCAGCAGGGCTGCTGCAAGTCCGCCTGCGGGAACAATAATCGCCATCATGTCCATTTTGCGTTAAAATAACAACTGGAGCATTACTGAGGCTTACAGAAATATAGTCAGATATGGAGGAAGAGCAATCATGAAGGATTTTGAACTGATGCTGGAGAAATATGCCGATCTGGTCGTTAAGGTGGGAGTGAATGTACAGCCCGGGCAGGTGCTGATGGTTCATGCGCCGCTCGAAACGGCTGAGCTTACCCGACTGATCGTAGGCAAAGCCTATGAAGCCGGTGCCAAATATGTGATGGTGGACTGGGATGACGAGGCTGTCACACGTATCCGCTACGAAAAGGCGCCTGAAGACTCATTCAGCTATTATCCGCAGTGGCATGCCGATATGCTGGAAGGCTTCGCGGAGGAAGGCGGAGCGATTTTACATATAAAGGTGCCTGATCCGGAGCTGCTGCGCGGCATTGATTCAGCCAAGGTGTCTACCGCAGTCAAAGCGGCGGCAATCGCCCGCAAGAAATATCAGAACTATACCCGCAGCAGCAAAATCAGCTGGTCGCTGATCAAGGCGCCGACACGCGCCTGGGCTGATAAAGTATTTGCGGATCTGCCGGAGGAGCAGCGGATTGATGCCATGTGGGAAGCGGTATTCCAGATGAACCGCGTAGGCGCTGAAGACCCGGTGGCTGCCTGGCGCGAGCATATAGCCCAGCTGAAGCTGAGCCAGGACCGGATGAATGCCAAACGCTACAAGAGCCTTCATTACCGGGCCCCGGGCACCGACCTCCGTGTTGAGCTGCCGGAAGGCCATCTGTGGCGCGGCGGCGGCGGCGAGAACGGCAGCGGGGTTTATTTTGTGGCGAATATGCCTACTGAGGAGATCTATACAATGCCGCTGCGCACCGGTGTCAACGGCACGGTATCCAGTACGCTTCCGCTGAACCTGAACGGCCGTCTTGTGGACGGGATTACGTTTACTTTTACAGACGGTAAGGTTACCGCCTACGACGCTGCTTCAGGCCGCGAACATCTGACCTCCCTGCTGGAAACGGATGATGGTGCATCTTATCTGGGTGAAGTGGCTCTGGTGCAGCATGACTCGCCGATCTCCCGCCTGAACAGAGTATTTTACAACACGGGTATTGACGAAAATGCCTCCTGCCATTTTGCGCTGGGCAGCGCATATCCGGTTAATATCGAAGGCGGCGTCGGCCTCAGCAGCGAAGAGCTGATCAAGCGGGGCGCCAATGTGAGCCTGACCCACGTCGATTTTATGATCGGCTCGGCTGAGCTGGAGATCGACGGCGAACAGGCTGACGGCACGATCGAGCCGGTATTCCGTAAAGGGAATTGGGTGCTGTAACGCAGACTTTGGCATAATCTAAGATAATGTTCAGAAGAGCCTCCATACCGGGGGCTCTTTTGAATGTACATATAGTTGAAAAGAACTTGAAAAAAGAATGACTAAGGAAAACTGTTTGCTGCTGCTCTCCGTCTTATACTATGTAAGGATAGAGAGAGGGGGGGACTGGATGACGATGACTGGTGTGGAGATGAAAAGATTAACCGGCGCTGCCTCCAGTGAGGAGTCACGGTTCTATGAAGCGGTGATGGAGCATAGTGACCGGCTGTATCAGATTGCCTACAGTTATCTGGGTAACCGCAATGATGCGCTGGAGGCTGTGCAGGAGGCAACCTGCCGGGCGTGGATCAAAAGGAGGACTCTGAAGGATCAGCGGGCTTTTAAGGCCTGGATGATCCGGATTTTAATCTATGTGTGCATTGATGAACAGCGGAGAAGAAAACGGAGTGTGCCGACACCGGACGAACGTATGCGGGAGCCGGTCATGGAGCAGGACACGGGACGGATGGAAATGCGCTGGGCGCTGGAACAGGTCAAGCCGAAATACAGGCATGTGCTGCTGCTTAAATATTATAATGACATGACTCTTGCGGATATTGCGGAGCTGCTGGACAAGCCTGAAGGGACCATCAAAACATGGCAGCATAAAGGGCTGAAGCAGCTCAGAACCATACTGAAGGATCGGGGTGAATGGAATGATTAACAGCAGGGAAGAGAAGGTAATAACGACGGATGCTGCACGGATGCAGCGTGAGATTCAGGCGGAACCGGACAACCACTACATCAGGCTGGCGGTTCAAAATGGCCTGGAACGCGGGGTGAACCGCTCGAAGCGCGTTGCGATGATGAAAGGTTCGATCTTCGGGCTGGCTGCAGCCGCAATGATTGCTGTCCTGCTGTTCATCATCCCGGTGCTGCATGATAGACATCAGGCTACTGCCAAATCCGAGCCGATGGACTGGGGTGTGCTTGAGCCGTTCAGGGAATTTAATTCCTATGATATCAATTCTGCAACCTTTGAATCTGCGGTCCGCAATGATTACGTTCAGCTTCTGGACCGGGGGGTGGAGGTAGAAGGATACATGGTGACTCTGAATGCGGTAACAGCGGACGAGAACCGGATTATTCTTATCTATACGGCGGAAACGGCGTCTGACCAAGAGATTTATGGCTTTAGCAGCAGCAGAATGATAGATGTCCAGACCGGAAGCCAGTTGACCCGTAACGGGGGAATCGGCGCACATGCCAAAACAAACGGGGAAGACAACTATCACAAATATTATGGCAAAAGCGTCTTCGAGCTGGACCGCAGCAAACCTTTCCCGACCCGGCTGGAGGCAGATTTCCTGATTGCTTCCGTCGATCCGGGTAAAATGGATGACCCTAAGACAGGAACTATTATGGCGGATATCCATTACTCTCCGAGGATTAAAATAACATTCGATCTGGACCAGAGCTTCAAGGGAACCGTGACAAAAGTTATCCATCCGGATGCAACGTTTTTGCTCGCCGGTCATGAAGTTGTGCTGAGCCAGGTTGAGCTGTCACCGTTAATGATCCGGGCCCGGTATGCCCTGAAGAATGAAGCGGATAATGATTGGGAGGTAAGGCGGAAGATTTTTGAAGCCGGCTCCGGCAAGGTTTCAGCTGAATTCCGTAACGGCACGGTGCAGCTGCCTCGGCTGTCCGCATCAGGGACAGAGAATGGCTTTGAGGAGATGTTCGCCAGCACTCTGCTGGATGATCCGGAGTCGCTTGCTCTGGAGTTTACGGCGAGGACTGGCGATAGCCAGTCTATAATAGAGTTTGATTTGTTAAAATAGATAAATAGCTAGAGTAGAGCTTGGCAGAGCCCCGCTAAACTATTAGCGGGGCTTGTGCGTGGCCGCTGAAAAATAGGGATAGCCTGCTGGTGATCTCATTAAAGGGAAAAATCCCTTTAAGTAAGTAATATGACCCTCCCAGCAGTCCAATAAAGGGAAATTTCCCCTTAAATCGGAACAATGGCCTGTCGAACAGCTCCATTAAAGGGAAAAATCCCTTTAAATCAGTAAAATGACCCTCCCAGCAGCTCAATAAAGGGAAATTTCCCCCTAAATCGGAACAATGGCCTGTCGAACAGCCTCTCTAAAGGGAAATTCCCCTGTAATGCCACTTACTTACCCGCTGCCATCTTTTTCGGCCATTCCCTCTCAAGTACCGAATAGATCAGCTCATCGCACCATTCCCGGTTGCAGTATCTGGTCTCGCGCAGTACGCCGTCTTTGGTCATGCCGGCCCGCTGCATGAGGCGCTCGGAGCGTCCGTTGCCGGCATTGGCATAGGCGACGATCCGGTGCGCGTTCAGCTCTTTGAAGGCATAACCGATCAGGAGCCGGACTGCTTCGGTTGCATATCCGTGTCTCCAGTACTCCGGGTGCAGCGCCCAGCCGATCTCCCATTCCCGGATGTCCTCCCAGTTCAGCTTGATGCTGATAATACCCAACTGTGTTCGATCTTCTGCACGGCATACCATCAGCTTGAAATGTTCGCGCGGCACATTTGCCGGATGCAATAGTGCAATATTGAAGTCATCCTCGATCTGCACAGCATCAGGATGGTTATTTTCAAATTTGGAAGTCAGCTCATGCCCCTCAAGCTCTGCGAAAAATCCCCGGTCCTCTTCACATAAATCTCTTAATAGTACACGTTCACCGGCAAGCTCCATTGTTTAATCCCCGCCTATCTAAATGTTGTTACTGAAGCGGAATACCAGCTTGTTCCCGTCAAACGTTTCTTCAACCGCCTCATGATAGTTTTGATTTGTGTAGCCCGCTACCGTTTTGCGCCAGAAGGTTTGCCCGATAATATTTTTGGAGCCCGGGTTCGTGTGCAGCTCCCAGACGCCCTTGAAGCGCTCAAATACAGAGACGGCAGCCTGCCGGGCTAGGCCCGTTCCGCGGAAGGGCTGAAGCACAAAGAACTCATTAACAAAAAAATCAACGCCTGGTGCACAGTGGGGCGGCGTAGCAATAAGCGTAAATCCGGCTGGACGGGAGCCGGCCTTAAACAAAAAGGGATATAGGCAGCCCGGCTTTTCCCACCAGATATTCTGGACATCGTATTGCTGGGCCAAAGTCTGGATTTCCGCCTCTTCTTCATAGATTCCGTGTTCATTCAGGACGGGGCCGTCCTGAAGTCCATAGTGGCCCGAAAGATCGTGCAGATAAAGCGGGTAGAGATTTTTGATAATATACGCTTCATGGGGGGCGGCGAGCTCGACAGTAAGATTCATAATAGACCTGCTTTCATTCTGTATAGTTAATTAATACCAACCTTAATAACTTGTAGCTGATCAGCGCAAGGTAAAGTTTGGTTTAGAATAAAGGCTACTGGAAAAAGCTTTGCTGGAAATGATAACGATTATCAATTAGAATAGTGTTAGTTGCGCATTCAACTATATCAGGCAGGGAAGTCTGTGTGGCTTTTTGCAGTTCCCTATACACAGGAGGAATGATTATGTTAATCCAGACAAGATCCATAGTTGTAGAAAAAGGACATAGTGACAAGGTGATCGAGAGATTCAGCGGACCCGGAGCGCTTGAGGAAATGCCCGGCCTGATCGATATCAGCATCGCGCTCAACAAGAAGGGCAAGGACAGTGAAGAGGTACTGCTCCTGATCCGCTGGGAGTCCGAAGACGCCTGGAAAAACTGGGAGAAGAGTGACGCGCACATCCAGGGACACCGTAACAGCAGAGGCCAGGAGAAACCGGCCTACATTCTGAGCACAACCGTAAATATGTATGAGGTACAAAAGGTTAAAGAGGGCAAGGTTTCTGAAAAATAGAGCTGCTGTGCTACTAAGAACTGCCGGCGATCTTTGCGGATTGCAGGCAGTTTTTTTGTGTATTCCGGCTTATCAAAATTCCTCTGGAATAACTTTGAATTTGTGATACATTAATGAATGTGTCTTACACAAAGGGGGATTTTGGAAGATGAAAGGTTTAAAATGGGTGCTTGCAGCGGCAGTCTCCGCCGGCATATTTGGTCAAACCGGGGGTGTGCTGCATGCGGCTGGACCGGCGATCATTGATTTTGACAGGGGGAGTTACCTGCTTAGTGACGGTACAGTATGGAAGCAGGATGTTGACAACGGAGGATATATACAGCTTGATTTTGATCTGACCGAGATTGAGGAAGGCTACGGGATTACCGCGTCAGGTACTCTGGTTCGATTGCAGGGGAAGGGAGCTCCCCAAATATTGAAGAACATGACCGGGGTGGTACACATTTCCGGGAACTATTACTTGGATAATACAGGAACCATTCGTTACCTCGGCTATGGTGATAGCACGGATTATACAGATATTGTGAAATTTGATGATTCCGAAAAAGGCTTGGCATTGCTAACCCGGTCCGGAGTCTTGAAGGCAGAGGGGTTCAGCGACAAAATTGATCAATTCGGCAGCAGCGCAGAGGTTATGGCCATAGATAGTTATTCTGATCTATATAATGCTGTCGACGATGTAGCAGTGGTCTTGCAATCTGGAAAAGTGCTGTTGTACAGCCGGTTTAACTTTGACAAGAATGACACTGATAAATATATCCCCGTAACCATCACCGAAAATGCAGCAGAAGCCAGATTCGATGACCAAGGTAACCTGGTTGTACGAATGAATGACGGTACCGTCTGGAGAACGGGGTCTTCTGAAGCTGACCGCTATAAGCTCACGAAATCATTCCCGGGTCTTAAAGGTGTAACTGGACTAATCTCTGTCTATAGTCAAGGCATGTATGTAAAAATGCAGGACGGAAGCGTAGCGGATTATGATGTGCAGGCGGACCGTATGGAGAAGCTCACTCTGCCAGGTGTCTCCGAGGTAACCTTCACGATGGACAAGACCAGCCTTACAGTCGGGGACAAGGTTCCCGTGCAGATTACTGAGACCTGGACAGGCGGAACTACACGAAAAGTACCGCTGAAGGATGCAGATTTGACGGTTGAAAAACCGGCGCTTTTGCAGAAGCTGAACGATGGAACCTTAAAGGCACTGGCGGTCGGAGTTACCAAAGTTACTGTGAAATCAGGATCAGTCTCCAAAACGCTGGAGGTATCCATCAGTTCAGACGATATCATCACAACCGGAGCGCTGATCGGCGGCTCAATGTATCTGCCGGTTCAGGAGGTGTTCCAGCAGCTCGGTGCTTCGGTTCAATACAATACCGGTACCAAAAGCTTCAGCATTAAACTGAATTCTACACCAGTTCAGCTTCAGCTCGGCAGTGATACGGCAATGGTGAACGGCAAGAAGGTTAAAATGAGCGGTAAAGTACAGACTATAGATGGCGTAACGGTGTTTCCGGCAGCGCTGCTAAAGTCGGCGTTCGGAGCCGGGCTTGATTGGAATTCTTCTATTCAGAGCATGACGATAACCTTCGGCAAGGCTGAAATGCAGGTACAGACCAAGCAAACAGCCCTTATCTATAAGAAAAAGGCTCAGGGAAACCTGGCGAAGCTGATCGGCAAAAGCTATTGGGTTAACTTTTTTGATGTCAATTACCGGTTTCAAAAAGTAACCATTGTTGATGTACTTCCTGATTATAACGGGAACTTCGCTCTTGCCATGAAGCTTGCTTCAGGAAAAGTACTGAAAACGTATGAGATGAGCGGAGCGGAGATTATAAGTACGCTGGCTGATAAAGAAGAGTTTCTGACAGCTGATCCTTACAAAACCTACAAGTGGTCAAGTAAAGTATGGGAAGATATTAAGGCAGGATACGTAAGCATTGGCATGACGAAGCAGCAGGTCGAGTTAAGCTGGGGGACACCGGAGAGCAAGTCTGCTGCCGTAGGAGGCGGCATCCGCGTAGAGACCTGGCAGTATGTAGGCTATGATTACGTTACCTTCACCAACGGGGTAGTTTCGTTTATTTATACCAGCTGATTTAAGTAGACTAAGGCCGGAGACTGTTTCAAGTGCGTAAACCGCAAATGGAGCAGCTTCCGGCTTTTTTGTAGACGGCTATACAAAGCTGACCACGGAAAAGTTTTTTGTGTAAGGTACTTGAAATCGCTAACACATAGTTTTATAATATGGTTATCGAAACGATTCGAGTAAAAGAAGAAAGAACAACTAGTGTCTGTAAGCCTGAACCGGACAAACTGGAGTGAAAGCGTTATTAATCTCGTTTCAACGACTGAAAATCGGGTTAATAATATCCTGAATACCTTGTTTGGGCGAGAATTGATGTGCGGCGACTCGAATTTTTTTTCGATATTAATCGAAACGTTTCGATGTAAGGGCTTTATTTCATAGCGGTTTCAAGTTTGGCACACACTACAACAGGGGTGAAAGAAGAATGAAAAAGAAAACCGGAGTTAAGATTGCGGCACTACTGATGAGCTTTTCCTTGGTTGCAGCAGGCTGCGGCAATTCAAACAATTCTGCTAACGGAGACAACAAAACGTTGAAGGTATGGTTTATGGGTACAGCGGATACAGTCAAACCGATTGCTGAAATGTATGAAGCGGCGAATCCCGGCATTAAAGTAGATGTTCAAGCAATCCCTTGGGATACGGCGCATGATAAGCTGCTGACAGCAGTAGCATCCAAAAACGGCCCTGACGTTGTTCAGATGGGTACAACCTGGGTTCCTGAATTTGCAGCTGCCGGTGCCCTGAAGGACTTGACCCCTTATATCGAACAATATCCAAGCATGAAAGCGGAAAACTTCTTTGAAGGTGCTGTTGAAACTACAAAGTATGAAGATCAGACGGTAGGTATTCCGTTCTATGTAGAGACACGTGCTATGTATTACCGGACGGATCTGCTCAGTGAAGTAGGCTATCCTGAGGGTCCCAAGACCTGGGATGAGCTGAAGGATGCCAGCAGAAAGCTGGTCGAAAAGGGCGGAGCCGGTCATTATGCCCTGCCGATTGAAGGTAAAGACTCTATCTACCCTGTCATTTTTGCCTGGCAGAACGGCAGTGACATTATTGACGCTAACCGCCAGCCGCAGTTCAATCAGCCGGCTTATGTTGAAACGGTTGACTTCCTGAAAAGCTTCTATGATGAAGGGTTATCGCCAAAAGGCACAGACCTTGATACAGTTGCAGCTTTTAAAGACGGAAAAATGGCCATGTTCATCAGCGGCCCGTGGATGATTCAGACCGTTAAAGATAAAGCGCCCGAGATTGATGGCAAATGGGCTGTAACTACACTCCCTGCAAAAGTAACCAATACTTCCTCCATCGGCGGTGCGGATCTGTCCATCTTCAATTACAGCAAAAACCCTGACGAAGCCGCCAAGTTCATTGCGTTCATGGCTGAGCAGGAAGCACAGCTGAAATATTATGAAACTTCGAACTCCATGCCGGCCCTGAAGGCTGCCTGGTCCAACGAAGCGCTTAGTGATCCGATGATTGCCGCATTCGGTAAGCAGCTGGAAAATTCACGTCCTGCCCCTACCGTTAAAGAGTACGAAGAAATTGCCCAGGCGGCGATGGCTGCCTTCGAACAAATTACAATCGGCGGTGCTGATACACAGACTGAGCTGGATAAGCTGAACGACAAGGCTAATGAACTGCTCGGTAACAAATAAACAGGCTTAATGCCAACAGGCGGACTGCCGGGATCTCGCCCTGAGGCTGAGGTTCCGGCAGTCAGCTTGTTTCTCTTCCTGACGGGAGAGAGTGGATAGAAAGGGAAAGGGTGTGAGGCAAGTGAGCTCATTGGTGAAGCAACTGAACAAGCATAAGGTTCCATATTTGTTTATCGCTCCGGCAGTCATCCTGCTGACGCTGTTTTCGATCATTCCGATCATCATTGCACTTGTAATCAGCTTTACGGATATGGATCTGGTCGGCCTTGCGGATTATTCGAATATCAGCGGGATCGGCTTCAGCAACTATATTGATATTTTTAAAGATCCGATTTTTTTGAAATCGATGTATAATACCTTGATTTATGTAGTGATTGGAGTACCGATGGTTGTCATTGCCTCCATGGCCGTCGCTTTGCTGCTTAACTATGGTACCGGCTGGCTGTTCAAAAGCTTCCGGGTTATCTATTACATGCCCTCCATCACGAACATTGTGGCGGTAGCAGTGGTATGGGGCTATCTGTATAACGGGTCTTACGGATTATTTAACTATGTACTCTCCTGGTTTGGTTTACCGGCGCAGCAGTGGCTTCAGGACCCTGTTCTGGCTAAGTTTTCGCTGATTCTGCTGGCGTTTTGGAAATCAATCGGTCTGAATATGATCATCTTCCTGGCAGCATTGCAGGGAATTCCGCGTTCCTATTACGAAGCGGCTGAAATTGACGGTGCGACCGGCTGGAAAAAGCTTCGCTACATTACAGTTCCCCTGCTGGGATTCGCTACTTTCTTTGTGACCATTACGACCTTGATCGGCTGGATTCAATTCTTCGAAGAACCGCTGGTAATGACCAAGGGCGGACCGCTGAATGCCACGATGTCGATGGCGCTCTTTATTTACAATAACGGGTTCCAGCTCAGCAAATTCGGTTACGCGGCCTCCGGCTCATTCGTTCTGTTCATCATTATCATTATTGCGACACTGATCCAATTCGCGGTCAAAAAGAAAGAAGTGGAATATTAAGCTCCGGCTGACGCCGCCGGCTTAAGAAGGAGGAAACTGGCATGGCTCTTAGAATGAAGAGAGTGGAAAAAGGAATTATGATTACGCTGCTCATCCTCGGAGGACTTCTGATGATGGTACCGTTTATCTGGATGATCGGATCATCCTTTAAGCCTGAAAATGAATTTACGGTTATCCCGCCGACGCTGTTCCCGAACCATCCCACGTTTAATAATTACCGGGATCTGTTCGTTAAAATGGACTTTCTTGTATATTTGAAGAACACGCTGATTATCGTTCTGTGTTCCTTTGTCGGGCTGTTCCTGAATGCAATGGCCGGATATGCTTTTGCCAAATTTGATTTTCCGGGCAGAAACAAGTTCTTCTATATTATCCTGGCAACCATGATGATCCCCGGCCAGGTGACGATGATTCCGACCTATCTGATCATCAATCAGATGGGGCTGGTGAATACCATGGCGGGAATCGTGCTGCCGGGGCTGGTTGGCGCATTCGCGATTTTCCTGTTCCGCCAGTTTATGACGACGATTCCGATCGATCTGCTGGAGGCGGCAAGGCTTGACGGTGCGGGCGAACTCCGGATCTTTTTCCAGCTGATTGTGCCGATTGTCAAACCGGTATTTGCCGTTCAGGGAATTCTGACCTTTATCGGTGCCTGGAACAGCTTCCTGTGGCCGCTGATTATTGCAAACGACGAACGGCTATATACGCTGTCTGTCGGGTTGTCGCTGCTGAAGGGACAATACGGAACGGAGTTCGGGCTGCAGATGGCCGGCGCCGCCTTTATGGTTATTCCTATCATTATTATATTTATCTTCTTCCAAAAGCATATCATAGAAGGATATACGATCTCCGGCATAAAATAGTATAAGTAACCAATTGCTAGGCTCAGGAAGGATTGAATCAGATGGCAACAATCAAGGACGTGGCGAAGCTGGCCGGCGTGGCGCTCTCAACAGCCTCCTATGCGATGAGCGGAGACAGCAAAGTCAGCGCAAAGACGAGAGAAAAGGTGCTGGAAGCGGCACGGCAGCTTAATTATCAGAAGAACGGTTTTGCTATGGATTTGAAGCGGAGCCGGACCAATACAATAGCCCTTATATTGCGGGATTTATCCGGCCCTTATTATTCGGAACTGATCCGCAGCATTCAGGACGTAGCCTTATCGAACTCTTATGATCTGATTGCCTGCAGCTCCATGGGCGGGAAAGGCTCGACAGCTGTCCGCTACATGATGGAAAAGCGGGTTGACGGGGCAATTGTACTTGCCCATAACATAACAGATGAGATTCTGCATGCAGCTGCCGGACCGCGTTTTCCGATTATCGTAATGGATCGGCTAATTGCGGGTGAAGGACTGATTAATGTAGTGGTTGACGGAGAGCAGGGCGGTTACAGTGCTACCCGTCACCTTATCGAGAACGGACATAGCTCAATCGCTTATATCAGCGGGCCGGCCGATTCCTATGACAATGCGCTGCGTTATCAGGGGTATCTGCGTGCGATGCATGAGGCCGGTCTTGCCGAAAAAGCCAAATGGAAGCTCAGCGGCAATTTCATCCGTGAAGGCGGCTATAAAGCCACCAAAATGATGCTGATGCAGGGCGAGCTGCCGACAGCAGTATTCTTTGCTAACGATGAAATGGCCGTGGGCGGGATGAAAGCCTTCGAAGAAGCTAAAATTTCTGTGCCGGAGGATATTTCAGTCATCGGATTCGACGATATTCAGCTGGCCGAATATATTCATCCTCCACTGACGACGATCCGCCAGCCGATGTATGAATCGGGCTCGCTCGCCGGCCATTTGCTCTTCCAGATGCTTAACGGAGATGCGGTTAATGATTTTTACAAGCTTAAGATCGAGCTGATGGAGCGGAAATCGGTTAAAATACAGGGGTAATCGGAGTGAATAACGGTGGCTTATATGCAGATGTCGTTATATTCCGAAACACTCGGAATGTCAACAGAAGCTGGAGTCGTGCTTCCGCTTAATGCTCCTCCGTCTGCGGAGCGGGGCGGGAAATACCCGGTGCTGTATCTGCTGCACGGGCTTGGCGGCGACCATACGGAGTGGACACGAAGCTCGGCAATTGAGCGTTACGCCGAGAACAGAGGCCTGGCACTCGTATTGCCGCGGGCCGACCGCAGCTATTATACGGATATGAAGCAGGGCGGTGCCTACTTTACTTATTTAAGCGAGGAACTGCCCGGGCTTGTCCAACGTGCTTTTGCCATTTCAGGCCGCAGGGAGGATACATTTGCGGCCGGCATCTCCATGGGCGGTTACGGTGCCTTCAAGCTGGCTATGCGCCATCCGGAGCGTTATGCGGCTGCCGTGAGCCTGTCCGGGGGCCTTGATATTGTCCGGCGCGTAACCGGACCAAACGGCTTTCAAGCAGGTGAAGCCGGCCGGATATTCGGTTCAGCGGATGAGCTGCGCGGCAGCGGAGAGGATCTGTTCGCGCTTGCCGCCAAGGCAGCAGCGGCTGAAGATCCGCCCAGATTGTACCAGTGCTGCGGCACAGAGGACTTTCTGTATGATGCGAACCGTGCTTTTCTTGACCAGGCGGTGTCAGCCGGCCTCGATATCACCTATGACGAAGGTCCGGGAGGCCATGAATGGGACTATTGGGACCGGCAACTGACAAGAATGCTGGATTGGCTTCCTTTATAGCACCTTTGCCGATTTGCCAAGAACACGGCTTTCTGTCGAAACGGATAGAAACGTTTATGATTTAATGATATTTAATTTCAAACAAAACCTTATTTTAAAAGAAATAAATAGGGAAAAACGATTCGAATTGAATTGTTTTGGTAGGGGGAATACAGCCATGACTGAGCACTTATACAACAAATATGTGAAGCAAATGACCCTTGAAGAAAAAGTTGCACAGCTTCTGCAGCTGGCAGCTCCGTTCTATGATGAGCCGGGTGACGAATCGGAAATTACCGGTCCGATGGAAGAGCTTGGCATCGGCAGTGAGGCGGTCCGCAATGCCGGTTCAGTGCTCGGGGTAGCCGGTGCCGCCAAAATGATGGCGGTGCAGAAAGCACATCTGGAGAATAACCGACTTGGCATTCCGCTGTTGTTCATGGCCGATATTGTCCATGGCTTTAAGACCATATTCCCGATCCCTCTGGCTATCGGCAGCTCCTGGAATCCGGAGCTTGCGGAGAAGAGCGCCGAGATTGCAGCAAGGGAAGCGGCTGTCTCCGGTCTGCACGTAACCTTTGCCCCTATGGTCGATTTGACCCGTGATCCGCGCTGGGGCCGGGTGATGGAATCGACCGGCGAAGACCCGTACCTGAACGGTGTATTCGCGGAAGCGTTTGTGAAGGGCTTCCAGGGTGATGATCTTGCAGGTGATCATTCACGTGTAGCTGCATGCGTCAAGCACTTTGCCGCTTATGGCGCTGCTGAGGGCGGCAGGGACTATAACACTGTGGACCTGTCTGAACGGCAGCTGCGTGAATATTATCTGCCTGCCTACAAAGCAGCAGTTGATGCAGGAGCTGAAATGGTCATGACCTCGTTCAACATCGTTGACGGGATCCCGGCAACCGGTAACCGTAAGCTGCTGCGAGATACGCTGCGAACAGAATGGGGCTTTGACGGAGTCATCATTTCAGATTGGGCATCCATCAAGGAAATGGTCGCGCATGGTGCGGCAGAGGATGATAAGGAAGCAGCCTTCAAAGCGATCCGGGCCGGTGTGGATATTGACATGATGACAACCAGCTATCTGCATCATCTGCCTCAGTTGGTGGAGGAAGGGCTTGTCGATGAAGCCCTGATTGATGAAGCCGTGCTGCGTATCCTGCAGCTCAAAGAAAAGCTCGGCTTGTTCGCAAGCCCGATGCGCGGAGCTGACCCGGTGCTGGAGAAGGAAATCGTATTCTCCGCTGAACACCGTCAGGCGGCACGCGAGCTGGCAGAGAAGTCGAGTGTGCTGCTGAAGAATGAAGGGGTATTGCCGCTCCGGCCGGAGCAGCGGGTGGCGCTGATCGGTCCTTTTGCATCCAGCGGCGATATTCTGGGCTGGTGGTCGTGGACCGGCTCCAAGGAGCATGCAGTGAAGCTCAGTGATGCCATGCGCTCAGTAATTGGCAATCCTGCTCTTATTACAGTAGCCGAAGGCTCAGGTATTGAGATGATAACCGCAGAGCAGAAAGCTGAAGCCTTGAGTGCAGCTGAGGGGGCCGATGTAATTGTGCTGGCCCTCGGTGAAGCCTCCGACATGAGCGGCGAGGGCGGCAGCCGTACCAACATCAGGCTGCCCGAGGCGCAGCTGGAGTTGATCTCACTTATGAAGGGGCTCGGCAAACCGTTGGTAACGGTACTCTTCAACGGCCGTCCGCTTGACCTGCATGGGGTGTACGACCAGGCGGATGCCGTACTGGAAGCCTGGTTCCCGGGCAGTGAAGGCGGGGCCGCACTGGCCGGCCTGCTGTACGGACAGGTGAATCCTTCCGGCAGGCTGACCATGTCATTCCCGGATTCAGCAGGGCAGATTCCGGTCTATTACAACCATTTCAATACCGGCAGGCCAAAGCCGGAGGTAGAGGACGGCAACCGTTATATCTCCAAATATATCGACGCTCCGAACGAACCGCTGCTGCCGTTCGGGTTCGGACTTAGCTATACAGCCTTTGCTTATGAAGACCTGACACTTTCCTCTGACACGATGACAACAGGTCAGCCGCTTGAGGTAAAGGTGACGCTCACTAATATCGGCAGCGTAACGGGAACTGAGACTGTCCAGCTATATGTAGGTGATATCTCCGGTGAAGTAGTCCGTCCAGTCAAGGAGCTGAAAGCCTTCCGGCAGATCGAACTGGCCCCGGGCGAAACCACAGAGGTAGCATTTACCATCGCTGAGGTGCAGCTCCGCTATCATCACAGTGACCTCAGTGTCACCAGCGACAGCGGCAGGTTTAATGTATATGTAGGGGCTAACAGCCGTGATGTGCTGTCTGCCGGGTTCGTTTTACTCAAGTAAACTAACAGACATAATAACGGTGTTTAGCCGTAACAGATAAGGAAGTGAAGAGAAATGACAACTGCAACCGGCTCCAAGCTTACACTGCAAAAAGGCGGTCTTACTTTTACATTTCTGGAGAGCGGGGATCTTTATCAGGCGACAGGCGGCCAGATGATGATTAACCAGCTGCTGGCTAACCGCGTAGACGGTGCTGCGGGAAATCTGTATGTACGCCTGTACCATCCGGACGGTATTCAGGCATTTCCTCTGCTCGGCGTCAAATCGGGAAGCACCTTCAGCCGGGACGGGGAGCGGCTTGTGTGGCAGGGGGAGATTCCTGCCGGTACCGGAGCTCAGGACAGCCCGGATAAGCTGGGGTATCAGGTCACTTTAACTCTGGCAGAGGAGGATACCTGGTTCTGGGATGTGCGGGTAAAAGGCAATTCGGCCCTGCTGGATGTTATTTATACCCAGGATGTAGGTATTGCATCACCGGGTGCCGTTACCAGTAATGAGGCCTATTTGTCCCAATATATCGACCACTCCGTTTTCACGGATCAGGCAGGCGGTTATGTCGTCTGTTCCCGCCAGAACCAGCCGCAGGGCGGAAAGTTCCCGTATCTGCAGCAGGGGCTGCTCGGCGGGGCAGCAGGATATTCCACCGACGGCTTCCAGTTCTTCGGCTTGTCCTACAAAGAGACGGACAGACCGGAAGCACTGTACAGTGAGCATCTGGCCAATGAAGTGTATCAATTTGAATTTGCTTATACTGCACTGCAGTCTCCAAAGACGGAGCTTAAAGGCGAAGCCGCCTTTACCTTCTACGGCTTATTCCGGGAGGATCATCCAGCAGCTGTGACCGGCCTTGAATTTGCTGACCAGCTGCGGGCTGCCTGGAGCAGTGTTCAACAGCTTGCGTCTGTGAAGCCGGAGAGCAGCCGGGCAGAACGGAAAGCCGCATCTGCCCGGATCGGAACTCCTGTGCAGACACAGGAGCTGTCCGAAGAAGAGCTGGATAGCCTTTTCCCGCATCGGTTCCAGGAGGAACATGAAGACGGGAAGCTGCTGGCCTTCTTTACCGGCACCTATGAGCATGTTGTTCTTAAACGCAAAGAGCTGCTCGTAGAACGGCCGCACGGGCATATTCTGATGAGCGGAGACAATGCGCGGCTGAACGCTGAGGTGATGACGACTACTTCTTATATGTACGGGATCTTCAATTCCCAGGTCGTCGTCGGCAATACCAATTTCAACAAAATGCTGTCGAATGCCCGCAATGCGCTGAACGTCAATAAAACGTCAGGCCAGCGGATTTATATCGAGCTGGATGGACAATTCCGTCTGCTGACCATGCCGTCGCTGTTCGAAATCGGCTTTAACTACGCACGGTGGCACTACAAAACGGCTGAAGATACCTTTATTATTACAAACTATACAGCGGTGAACGCGCCAGCGATCAGACTGCATGTCACTTCGGCAAGCGGAAAAGCCTACCGTTTCCTCGTCAGCAATCAGATTACGATGAACGTGGCTGAATATGAGCTGCCTTACCATATGTCACAGGATAATGACGGCGGACTGGTGTTCCGGGCTTCCGAAAGTGGCCTGAGTGCATCTGTCTATCCTGAGCTGGCCTACAGAATCACAGTGGAAGGGGCAGCTTACAGCACAGGGGATGAATCCCTGCTGGCAGCCGGAGCTGCGCCGGGCAGTGCTTCACTGGCCGTACTTGTACTGGATGCAAGCAGCGAATGGACGCTTACCTTCCAGGGAATGCTGGACGGACAATCCCGCACTCCGGCGGTATCCGGATTTGAAGCGGAGAGAAGCGGTTACCGTGATTTCCTGGCAGGCGTCATGAACGGCTTTCAATTGAAAAAAGAGGACGGGCAGCAGGCAGAGCTGTTCAAAGTAAATGCTCTGGCCTGGTGGTACACGCACAATATGCTGGTTCACTATTCCGTGCCTCACGGACTGGAGCAGTATGGCGGAGCAGCCTGGGGTACACGGGATGTATGCCAGGGGCCTGTGGAGTACTTCCTTGCCACGCATAAATATGAACAGGTACGGGAAATTTTGCTGACCGTATTTGCCCATCAGTATGAGGATGACGGCAACTGGCCGCAATGGTTCATGTTTGACAAGTATACTTCTGTTCAGCAGGAAGAGAGCCATGGGGATATCATTGTCTGGCCGCTCAAGGTACTTGGCGACTATCTGCGGGCAACCCGGGATTATGCGGTGCTGGATGAACGGATTCCGTATACCCGCAAACACAGCTTCGACTTCACTGAGGCTGCCTACACGCTAAGGGAGCATGCCGTCAAGGAGCTGGATTATATCAAATCCCACTTCCTGCATGATACTTTCTTGTCCTCCTATGGAGACGGAGACTGGGATGATACGCTGCAGCCGGCGAACGCCCAGCTCAAGCAGTATATGGTCAGCAGCTGGACCGTAGCTTTGACCTACCAGACGGTTCTGGGCCTGGCCACGGTGCTTCAAGATACAGACGCAGGCTGGTCGGAAGAGCTGAAGCAGCTGGCTGAAGGCATCAAAGCCGACTTTAACCGTTATATGCTGGGCACCGAAGTTATTCCGGGCTTCCTGTACTTTGAAGATCCGGAGCAGGCCAAGCTGATGCTGCATCCGGAAGACAAGGAAACAGGCATCCAGTACCGTCTGCTGCCTATGACCCGCAGCGTGATCGGCGAGCTGCTTACTCCTGAGCAGATGGAGGCACACTACAAGCTGATCCAGGAGCAGTTCCTGTGCCCGGACGGTGTGCGCTTGATGAACCATCCGGCACAGTATGCCGGCGGGGTAAGCACACACTTTAAACGTGCGGAGCAGGCAGCCAACTTCGGCCGCGAAATTGGCCTGCAGTACGTGCATGCCCACATCCGCTTCGTGGAAGCGATGGCCAAGATCGGTGCAACCGATCAGGTCTGGAAGGGCCTCGCCACCATCAATCCGGTCGGAATCCGTGATAGCGTGCCGAATGCCGAGCTGCGCCAGAGCAATGCCTACTTCAGCAGCTCCGACGGCAAATTTGCCAACCGCTATGAAGCGCAGGACCGTTTCCACGAACTGCGTGACGGTTCGGTTGCGGTCAAGGGCGGCTGGAGAATCTATTCCAGCGGTCCGGGAATCTACATGAACCAGCTGATCTCGAATGTGCTGGGTATCCGTGAAGCAGGCGGCGACCTGATCCTGGACCCGGTACTGCCTGCCGAGCTGGACGGCACCCGGTTTGATTTTGAATACGGCGGCTCTCCTGTGACCTTTGTTTATCACTGCCAAGAGGGCGTTCTGCGCTCAGCAGAAGTGAACGGCCGGGAAGTAGAAGCTGTGCGGCTCGCTAACCCTTACCGGCTTGGCGGACTGCGGATTTCCCGTGAAGAGGTTCAGCGCTACGCAGGTTCAGAGAGAACAGTCATTGATATTTATATGTAACTATAGAATAAGCGGCTCAAGCCTGCTTGTGTCCGGATTGGGTACAAGCGGCCTGAGCCGCTTTTTAATGCAGCAACTCAGTTTCTTTTAAACACAATATGATCCATTCTGCTGTTAATGAGCGCCATTAATTGCCCGGCCATATATTCCGCAGAGTATTTGAAGCCGGTTTCGGCCCAATAATCAATGACCCCTACAGCGGCTGACAGCTGGTAGCTGAGCAGAATTTCATAATCGAGCGGGGGACTGTTATCCTCCATCTCGATATGCATATCCTCACGCATGGATCTCCGCAGTGTATCGTAGAGCTCGACCGAAGTTTTCCCGCGCTGGGCTGAGCTTAAGGCGAGATATTCGCTTTTATGACGGTCAATATGCTGAAAAAGCTGCAGCAGGGAAGGATAAACCCCCGTAGCCTCAATCTGCTCCATACCTTCATAAGGCTGCAACAATACCTCCGAGACATTTTGCAAAAAATCGTCATGAATATCCCGGAGCAGGTCTTCTTTACTTACAAAATGCTTATAAAAGGTTCCGCGGTTATAGTCCGCACGCTCGGCGATATCCATAATGGTCACTGCCTCATAGCCTTTTTCCAGAATCAGTTCAACAAAGGCTGTCTTAAGTGCCTGCCGGGTACGTCTGACCCTCCGGTTCAAATCCTCTTCACGTTCCAATGCCATCTGCCTCCACAACGGTTGTATCGTATTATTATAACCACAAGGGCATTATAGAAAAAGAGACGACGCTTAAAATTTAAAATAAACAAATGACTGCAAAATGTTCAAAATACTGCTTAGGGAGTAACATATCATCTTCCAGTGTCGCCTAGCCGACAATATCTTATATTTTGATTATTGTCACAACAAGTAATACAGGTGTAAGCTTGTCTCAAGAGATAAGGCGATTTTGTTACAAAGTCCTCTTACTCACCCACTACAAAACAAAGGAAGCGAATCATAATGAGTCAATCACAAGTCAAAACAGCTGTTATCACAGGTGCCGCAGGCGGTATCGGAAAAGAGCTTGCCCGCCGTCTCGCCGAGCGCAAGCTGAATCTGGTTCTGGTCGATTTAAATGAGGAAGCTATTCATGCAGTCATTCAGGAGCTTGGCTTGGACGACTCCAACTCACTGGCTGTTACAGCCGATGTCTCCAAAGAAGAAGATGTGCAGAATTATGTTAACCAGGCGGTGGCGAAATTCGGTAAGATTGACTATTTTGCCAACAATGCCGGGATTGAAGGCCCGTCCGGGCTAGTGGAAGAGCTGAATGTGAAGTCACTCGACCTGGTGTATAACGTCAATGTCCGCGGCGTATTTCTGGGGCTGCAGTACGTCATTCCTGTCATGAAAAAACAAAAATCCGGCGCCATCCTTAACACCTCCTCACTGGCAGGTCTCATGGGTGCTCCGGGAATGTCTCCTTATATTATGTCCAAACACGCGGTGATCGGCCTGACCAGAGTTACTGCCAATGAGCTGGCTCCGTTCGGTATCCGTGTCAACGCCGTACTGCCGGGAACCATCAACACGCAGATGATGCGCAAGATCGAGAAGAATTCAGGCAGCGCCGATGACTTCAAAGCAGCTAATGAGGCAGCTACACCTATGGGACGCTACGGTGAACCGCAGGAGGTTGCGGCTGTCATGAACTTCCTGCTCTCCGAAGAAGCTTCGTTCGTTACCGCTTCGCTCTACACCGTTGACGGCGGGATGATGGGGCAGTAACTGGCCGGGCGATAGAATGAACTGCTAATCTAAATGAATATAGGCTTAAAAATAGTGCCCCGCAAAGGGCACTATTTTATTTTGGTTTGCAAAATCAACTTTAGGTTCTATCAAAATAGTTCAGGCTCATCGCATCCCGTACTTCACGCATTGTTTCCTTGGCAATGGCTCGTGTACGCTGTGTTCCGCTTATCAGAATCTCATCCACCAGCTTGGGTCTGGCCGCATAATAAGCCCGGCGTTCCCGCATAGGCGTGAACAGTTCCTCTAAACTTGCGGTGATCCGCTCCTTGCAAGCGGCACAACCGATGCTTCCGCGTTCACAGGCTTCCCTAATCTCTGCCGATTCCAGCGGGTTAAAGGCCTGGTGATAAGCGTAAATCGGGCAGATCTCCGGATGGCCGGGATCATTTTTGCGTAAACGGGCAGGATCGGTCACCGCTCTTTTGATTGTCCGCGTGACTTCTTCAGTCGAAGAATCTAGGGTGATGGCATTGCCGAGGCTTTTGCTCATTTTAGCGTTGCCGTCTGTACCGATCAGCCGCGGCGTTTCACTCAGCAACGCTTGCGGTTCGGCAAATACAGGCTTATACAGCTCATTGAAACGGCGTACGATTTTGCGTGTAAGCTCCAGATGAGGCAGCTGATCCTCTCCGACCGGAATGACGGTTGCTTTGCAGAATGTAATATCCGCTGCCTGGCTGACGGGATAACCGAGAAATCCGTAATACATTTCATCAAAATGGCTGCTTTTCGCTTCCGCCTTCACTGTAGGGTTATGCCGCAGCAGATTTACCGTAACAAACATGGAAAAATAGATAGTCAGTTCGGCAATTTCCGGGATCAGCGACTGGATATAAAGGGTAGTCCGCTCAGGATCAATTCCTGCGGCCAGATAATCGAGTGTGATCTCACTGATATGGCGGCGGATATAGTCCGGCCGTTCAAAATGGGTCGTCAGCGCCTGCACATCCGCTAAAAATACAAACGATTCATATTGATCCTGCAGCATTACCCTGTTCTTGAGACTGCCCGAGTAATGGCCAAGGTGCAGCTTGCCGGTAACGCGGTCCCCTGTGAGCATACGTTCTTTGTTCATTCCAATTCCTCCTGGTATATTTTGTGATAATCCGTCGCCACCACCAGCCATCCTCCATGGCCATCACCCCCTTCAGCAAATAAAAAAACTCCGTCCGCTAAGGACGAAGTTATCGTTATGCCACCTTAATTAACCGCTTCGCTGCTTGATCTGCAGGTATCCGGTCTGGTCAATACGGTGCGGAGTCCACAAAAGATGTGAAGCTCGATACCGCTCCCGTGATAACGGCGGGATTCCCGGCATTTCCCTACTGCATCCTTGCAGACGGTTCGGAAAAGCAACTACAAAGTCCATTCACACCTGTGCCGGACACCGGTTCGCAGCGTCCACCGGCTCTCTGAAGTCCTTAATACAGGGTTACTTACCCTTTGTCAACGTTGTTACTGATATTGTGGATAATATTAACTTAAGAAGCAGGTGGAGTCAATCTGTTCCTTTGGGAATTTTTCGGTTATTACAAGCAGGATTAGGGAATTTGAATGTAGAATTATAAATAAAGCTAGACACTTAATACCAAATATGTTTGTAATTCAGAGGCGCCAGCTGATGAACAAAGGCAACTCCGCCGAAAGGCGGAAGACGCAAAGCCACCGGTCTAAACCGCAGAAACAGCGGCATGACAGCGGGGACGCTCATATAGTTTGGTTTTTTTGTTGTCTAAATACAACAAGGGAGAGTTGCAATCATGCTGTAATACAGAAACAGCCTGCCCGGCAGGAGCGCTTTGACCTGTTTTGATCACTATTGAAAACTGTTGAACACATTCTGAAAGATTCATACCTTTGCTTCCTTTTATCAAACAAACAGAACTGGAGATGTCCTTAAGATGATAGCAGAAACAACTATGCACCCTGAATGGAATACAATTTTTATCAGCCTGCACGGGTTTGCCGACCTCGAAGAGACCATTAAAGAGGTGGATATTTTCGAAGCCCAGATGCCGCATCTGCCGCTGAAGGAGATGTCGCTGATCATTGACTGCACGGACATGGCACCCTTCAAAGCAGAAATTCTGCCGGTGCTTGAACGCTGCTACGTGATGTATAACAGCTTCAAGCATGCCGTTCTCGTCAATCCGGTTAAAGTGGTGGCCAAGTCGCAATTGCAGCGAGTAGCGCCAAAAGCCAGCTTTAACGGCCATTTTGTAGATACTGTGGACGAAGCGTGGGCTATTGTAAAAGGCTAGCTCAGACCCGCAAGAGACCGGACGGCTCTAACGTATCATGCTGACAAAATAACAAATACACTAACAAAGGTGGGCCGATATGGTTAACGTAAGGATTGCAGGAACTGAAGTGTACCATCCGCCATTCAAAGTTAGCAATGCACAATTGGCTGAACAGGCTGGCGAAGCTGCAGACAAGCTTATTGGTATTTGGGAGTATTTTGGCCGTAAGGATCGTTATTATGCGACCACCTATGAAGAAAGCACGCTGTATATGGCCATTCAAGCCTCTAAAGCGCTGCTTGCGGGCAGCGGGCTTGGCGGAGAGGATCTCGATATGATCGTTGTCTCCTCGGGCACCCATGAATACAGTGCGCCGACTGACGCTGCCCTGCTGCACCAGGCAATCGGGGGGAAACAGTCCTGTATTGTATACGACAGCAATGCGAACTGCGTGGGAATGGTAGTCGCCGCAGACCAGGCAGCCCGTTCGATGATGACCAATCCCGGAGTAAGGTATGCGCTGGTTGTCGGCTCTGAGCAGATCGCCCGCTTTTATAAAGAAGGGGATCTGGCTTCAAAAGGACTTTGCGGGGATGCTGCCTGCGCGGTTCTGCTGGAACGGGTAGAGGAAGGGGACTCCGGACTGATTGATTCCGCTTATTATACCAATACGCAAAAGGCGGAAGACATGCTGTTTCCGTCTGCCGGTATGACCCAGATGTTCGGAGAGCATCTTACGCTTGAGGAAAAAAAGATCTATCTGCATC
The DNA here is from genome assembly GCF_058313675.1 of Paenibacillus sp. fava2. NCBI lineage: Bacteria > Bacillati > Bacillota > Bacilli > Caryophanales > Paenibacillaceae > Paenibacillus > Paenibacillus sp. fava2. The sequence goes on from NZ_CM177755.1 coordinate 3,342,065, forward strand.
CCGAGTATAATGTCAATGTGGCATTCCCTACAGCAGTGACCAATATTGAAAGCCTGCTCCATAAACACGGATATGCCAAAAGAGAGGTTAAGCACTACATTCTCAGCCAGCTGAACCTTTCAGTGATCAAAGAGATTGCCGGCAAGCTGCAGGAGGATGAAGCCAAATTTCCTTATATAGGTGATATTTACGGGTATACAGGGACCAGCAGCCCGTTCATTACCCTGCATCATGCCATCAAGGACGGGACACTCGTACCCGGTGATTTGTTCTTCATGTGGTCGGTCGGTGCAGGGATTACAAGCTGTGCTACACTGTGGAGACTCTAACCCGGATTATTACTATAGCAGAACCATTAAGAAGCCTGCGCAGACTGCGCAGGCTTCATTCTTTTCCCCGCAGTGACGGGACTATATCAGTTTGCGATTCCGATGGCAATCGCGGGTGACAGCTCAGGATCCAGCTGCTTCATCAGCTTCAGCAGATTGCTCTCAGACATGGCGATGCAGCCGGCAGTTGGCTGGCCGGCTCCTCTCCAGATATGCAAAAAGATTGCACTGCCCTTGCCGGGCACGACCGGTTCATCATTTTACCTTACGACGACGGCATACTTATACAGCGGGTGCAGGAGACGTTCGTAGGACGCCCAGCGGCTCCCGGGATCTCCGGTAAAGGTGACCCGCTTATTGTATTCGGCAGAGCCGGGGTCATCAATCCAGTAGTCCCGGCTGCCGACTTTGCTGTACGGGAGTTTGAGGCCTTCCGGACCAGCAGCGGAGCCGAAAGCCTCCCCGAGCCTGAAGACCCCTGAGGGCGTGCGCTTGTCGCCTTCTTTTGTTTTGCCGATGCCGCCTGCACCCAGCGTTACCGGTATGCCTGATAGCACCGTCTTCCAGCTTCCGCTACGATTCTCGCGTAATGAAAGGACTCCTGTAGTGGAGCGTGAAGAAGAGGCCGTTACGACAACCATCTGACTGGACTCCAGGCGGTCGGCCTTATACGGCCAGGAAGCCGCAAACCCGGCAGCTGCTGCCTCAGGGGTTAAGGAGACCAGCACCAGAACAGGCGGCAAAAAAAGACACATGACAGCTAGCAGGATATGTCTACGGGTTGATTTGTGCATATGTACACCTCCCTAAGGCTTATTACCTCAGGGAGGCAGGGAGGAATCGCTGAGTTCATGCATTACAAGCCGAGTGTCGAGCCTTTTTCCAGCCGGAGAATCTGTTTCTCTCCATTGTCGGCCAATTCGCGGAACTGGCTGATCGTCTCACGCATCTTGGGCAGAGCCTCCTGCTTGTAGGTGCTTATGGAGTCGAGGGCGGTTAATACGTCGGTGAATGCCTGCTTTAATGTATCGGCAGAGATACTGGTTTCCAGCGACTGCTTGTGAATGGCTGCGCCTTGTTCTCTCAGCATTCTTGACGTGCCGCTGATCAGGGTGTCTGTGGTCTGGTTCAATAGCTCAATTTTTTTCAGGACAATCTTCTGGTTGTATAGGGCGCTTGCGACTGTAACTGATATTTTGAGGGCCGAGACGGTCACGTTTCTGGCTCTGTCCACGCCGCGGATCAGCTCCTTGTTGTTGCGGATGACCACCTCGATCGCCATAATTCCCTGCTGGTTAACCACCAGCATCTGCTGCAGATCCATGACCCGCTGGCGGAGCGGGAACAGCACCTCCTCGGTAATAAACCGCACTTTCTCTTCCTCTTCTCCGCGCACCCTGGCTGCTTCAATCTGCGTTTCGATCTCCTGGTCCATCAGCAGGCCGAGCTCAATTTCCTTTTGCAGTTTCCGGGTTAGCTCACGCAGCGTCTGCTGCTCAATTTGCAGTGTCGTATTATCATTTTTGAGGATGGTCTTGCCTTTATCCAGCGACACAATAATATCGGAGATGACCGCGTCGGCTTTCTGGTACTTGGCAAAATAGTGGCGCAGCGGATTGAAGAACCTGCCCAGCAGCCCACTTTTGGCAAAATCAACGGCACTCGGGTCGAGGTCCTTCAGCTGCAGATGCAGCTCCGTCAAGCCTTTGGCGACCTGGCCGCCTTCATCCCCGGTCTTGGAGAGATTGCCCACGGATACCTGCAGAAGGGCGTTTTTATCCGAAGAGGAGCGCATGGTGCCCATACCGAAGCTGTCAATGGATTGCAGTACCGCTTGGCGTTTCTCCAGGGACTCCAGATCAAGCCCCAAAATGCTGGTAACATTGCTTTTGGCCAGCTCCTTAAGCCGGGTAAGCTCTTCAGGCTCAGGTTTTGCTTCCTCGGCAATGACAGCCCTCAGCTGCTCTGTGCTGGGGATTTCCATAGTAAAAGACATGACAGACCTCCTTGTATAGTAGTCTTACATCTGAACATTCAGCAGATTGCCGATTTTGTAGACCACATCGTCCGTATCTGCATTGATGCTCGCAGCCTCGTTGATTCCGGAAATACTTTCCAGCGCTTTGATGTTGGCGTTATAGCCGATGGTGTAGACCGGGATTTTGTAGGTTTCAATCAGGCTGCGGATCTCAGCCAGGGAATGGCCTTCGTTGGTCTCCCCGTCGCTGAGCAGGAACATGACCGGCTTCACCCCGGGATTTGCGGCCAGCTCATCCTGCAGCATTTTCATCGCGACCACCATTCCGTCAAAAGTAGCCGTTCCCCCGGCAGCCTGCAGGCTGTTGACCGCCCCGACAAACATGGATTGCTGATTAGTGTCATATTTGCCGATTGGCAGGTTGATCGTAACGTCACTGGAGTAGGAGACAAAGCCGATGCTGTTGTCCTTTCCGAGATTCTTCTGGCCCTTCAAAAGAGATTCCTTCAGCCGGTTCAGCGGCTCTCCGGCCATGCTGCCCGAGACGTCGGCAACGAACACCGCTGCAAGCGGGGTGCTGCCGTTTTTCTTTTCCTTCCACAGCTTCTGGGCAGAAGATAGCAGGGAGCCGTCAACCGGAGCCAGCTCGGAGATGTAATCATTCAAGCCGTTAAAGCCCTTAGCCGATGCCAGCTGCTGAAATGTATCCTGTGCGGCGAATGCTGCGAATTCACGGAGAATGTCCTGCTTCTGCCCGGGCAGATCGCCGAGTGCATAGAGCGGGCTGTCGTGTCTGACGCCGAACGGGGTGAAGACGTAACCGTTTTTGAGGTCAGCGGCATTAACAAAGGTCTGGTATTCCAGCACAAAAGCATCCAGCATGCCGGTCTTGGCCGCATCCCGCATCTGCAGTGTGGTTGAGGCGGTAAAAGGCACGTTGGCCTGGAATTTTTCAAAGCCCTGCACCGCCTGGTCTCCAAGCAGATTTGAGCTGTCAAACGTCCCAAGGGCTGTAATCAGAAAGTTAAGCCCGGTCGAGCTGGCAAAAGGATCGGTGTATCCCATAGACAGCTCATTCGCCGCGATGGCATCCGTGATCGTTTTAACGTTCAAAGCGCCGTATTTCGCAATCAGCTCGTCATATTTCTTTTGGGAGGTAACCACACCTGCGACATTTCCGGCCAGACGTTCGGTTACGAGCTCCGCCTTAATTCCTCCAGCTTTTATCATTTCACCCCACAGTTCGTTGGATGGGGTATAAGCATCCGGAATAGACTTGCCCGATCTTATGTAATCGGCCGCAGTACCGGAGGCGATATTGCGGATTTTTACCGATGCCGCTGTGCCGTCCACCATAATATTTGCTTCATTAAAAGCCGAGGCCACCTCATTCAGCCAGCCGTCATTGCCAGTGCCGGATTTTTCTGTAGAGGAGAAGATTTCAACATAATGATCTGTGGTATTCTCTACGGAAACCGCAAATTTGGAGATGTCAGGCAGCGAATCCCCCACATCCGCCGGATCAAGATCGATCTGGCCTTTAACCGGGTCTGCAAGGTTTACCTTAATCTCCCTGTAGAGCTTACCCAGCTTCTTATCTGCGTCCTCCGCCGTAATTTCCTTGGTAGATTTGCCCAGATTCGAGGTAAGTGTGATTCCGAAATAGACTAAAGCAAATACAGCCGCTGCGATCAGTGCTAGTATCATGAACGTTTTGCCTTTACCGGACATAAATCATCCTCCTCTATTGATAGAGTTTCGTCTGAGTAATCAGTGCGCTCAGCTCCTGCATGCAGGGGATTTCTTCAACGGGCAGATCACTGGTACCGTCCAGCTCAGAGATTTCCAGCAGCAGCTGATCCAGCTTAAGCAGAATTTCTTCATTTGCACCCAGGAATGCTTTAATGGAGGCGAAAAAATCGTTATACAGTGCGGTTTTCCTTTGAATAAGCTTGTCGGTGAACTGGGCGGGTGTGCGGGAGCCGGCGAAAAGGGAAAACTCGGAGGGTTCAAATAAACGGAGCTTGCCGAGAATTCCCCTGATATTGAGGTAGAGGAGCTTTTCAACTTCATTAATGACGGTTTGGAATTTCCGGTAGCTAAGCTCTTCGGAATCAAATCTTTGAGCAAGCAGACGGGTCAGTGCGTTTTTTTTCTTATCCATCCGGTCCAGCTGGTCGAGGGCAAGGGCGGCATCACTTTTCAGTACCTTTATCTTTTTATACTGTTCGAGCTGTTCTGTGTAATCGTCAGGCAAGGCTGAAGGGCGTTCCACTTTACCTACCGGAGGTTTGAGCAGTAATGTATAGCTGGCATAAAGCACAATGAGCAGACTGATGACCAGCAGGGTAACGGCTGCAGCGGTTTCTATGGCGTCAGCCCCTCCGATTTCTACAGCCATAAGCCCTGGAGACAAAACAGCAATGTTAATAATGACAACGCCGGCTATCACGGCCAGCAGCTTGACGAACCTGTATCTGTTCAGCTCAATCACCTCACTGTATGAGTATATTTGGCTATAGCCTTATTTGATTCATATAATCCTTGGCTGATGCGGGAGAAATGAGGAAAAAACAGGAAACAGCAAATAAAATGTTTACATTTCATGTAATGTATATATACTTGTAATTTAAGACAATAAAAATAACCCGGAAGCTTCCGGCAAGGGAGGAACAACATGAACAGACGTATTAGAGTAGGTATTGCAGGCTATGGAAATCTCGGAAAGGGTGTAGAACAGGTGATCAGGCAGAATCCGGATATGGAGCTGGTTGCTGTATTTACGCGCAGAGATCCGGAAGGTCTTGCCAAGGAGACTGGCCTTAAGGTGGAGCGTCTTGCTGATGCCAAGGAATACATAGATAGAATTGATGTTATGATTCTGTGCGGCGGCTCAGCTACTGATCTGCCTGAGCAGACTCCGCAGCTGGCTAAGCTGTTCAATACCGTAGACAGCTTTGATACACATGCCAAGATTCCGGAGTTTTATGAAAAAGTAAATGCAGCTGCGCTGGAAGGCGGCAAGGTCAGCGTGATTTCAACCGGCTGGGACCCGGGCCTGTTCTCCATGAACCGCCTGCTGATGCAATCCGTGCTCGCAGAGGGGCATGATTACACCTTCTGGGGTAAGGGAGTCAGCCAGGGGCATTCCGATGCAATCCGCCGGGTACCGGGAGTGAAAGCCGGTGTGCAGTACACGGTTCCGGTTGAGGAAGTCATTGAGCGCATCCGTTCCGGTGAAACGCCGGAGCTGGCAACCCGTGAGAAGCACCGCCGCAACTGTTATGTCGTGGCTGAAGCTGGTGCTGATCAGGCTGCGATCCGCGAAACCATTGTTAACATGCCGGATTATTTTGCCGATTACGATACGACGGTGACGTTTATAACGGAAGAGGAGCTGGCCAGCGAGCATTCCGGAATGCCGCATGGCGGATTCGTTATCCGCAGCGGGGTGACCGGAAGCGGCAACAGACAGATCGCCGAATTCGGGCTGAAGCTGGACAGCAATCCGGAATTCACCGCCAGCGTACTGATCGCCTACACCAGAGCCGCTGCCCGGCTCAGCGCGGAAGGAGCTGCCGGTGCCAAAACGGTGTTTGATATTCCGCTTGGTTATCTTTCGCCTAAATCGCCGGAAGAGCTGCGCCGTGATCTGCTGTAGTAACATAAAAGCTGATTAAAAAGCAGCAAAAAAACGCGCCGTCAGAAAAATCTGAGGCGCGTTTTTTATGTTGAAGTTCCGTTTAGGAACAGTCCAGGTTGTCCAAGACATTTAGTTGGATTTTGCACATCTAATTTAATGAAGTTTCAATATCTCTAGTAATTAGATGGAAAAGTAACACTTATTTTAGACGCTTAACCCCGTTGGAGGAAAAACAGCGGAATTAAGTGGCGTTTTTCCAACTAGCCTGCTCAAACTGACGGCTGATCATCGAAATAGATGGCGTTTTTCCATTTAGCTTTAACAGCAGCACTTCTCCGGCCTGCAGAAATCACTGATATCGACAAGCATGAGGCGTTTCATTACACCACACCCTGGGCCAGCATGGCATCTGCGACCTTCAGGAAGCCTGCGATGTTAGAGCCTGCAACAAGATTGCCCGGCATATCGTATTCCTCGGCAGCCCGGACACTGCTGCGGTAAATGTTCTTCATAATCATCCGCAGCCGCTCATCCACCTCTTCAAACGACCAGGCGAGCCTCATGCCGTTCTGGCTCATCTCCAGTCCCGAGACCGCGACGCCGCCGGCATTGGCAGCCTTAGCCGGTGCAAAGAGGATTCCCTGCTGCAGGAAGTAATTGATGGCCGGCAGGGTGGAAGGCATATTGGCGCCTTCTCCAACCGCGATTACGCCGCCGGATACAAGCGCACGCGCCGCATCCTCATCGAGCTCATTCTGCGTGGCGCAGGGAAGGGCAATTTGGCAGGGGATTGTCCAGATTCCCGTGCTGCCTTCCGTATATTCAGCATGCGGATGCGCCGTAACATATTCGCTGATCCGTGCGCGCTCCTGCTCCTTCAGCCGCTTCACTGTTTCCAGATTGATGCCCTGCGGATCATAAATGTAACCGCCCGAATCACTGCAGGCCACAACCAGCGCCCCGAGCTGCTGGAGCTTCTCGATGGCATAGATAGACACATTTCCCGAGCCGGAGACAACGACGGTCTGGCCTTCAAAATCCTGTCCCTGCGCCGCCAGCATCTCCTGGACGAAATAGACCAGGCCATATCCGGTTGCTTCCTTGCGTGCCAGGCTTCCGCCGTACAGCAGGCCTTTGCCGGTCAGCACTCCGGCCTCATGGCCGCCGTGGATACGCTTGTACTGTCCGAACATGTAGCCGATCTCCCGGGCGCCTACACCGATATCTCCTGCCGGAATATCGGTATCCTGGCCGATATGGCGGTAGAGCTCGGTCATAAAGCTCTGGGTAAACGCCATTACTTCGCGGTCGGATTTACCCTTGGGGTCAAAATCTGAACCGCCTTTGCCGCCGCCGATCGGCAGTCCGGTCAGGGCATTTTTGAAAATTTGCTCAAAGCCGAGAAATTTGATAATTCCCGAGTAGACGGAAGGGTGGAAACGGAGGCCGCCTTTATAGGGGCCGATTGCGCTGTTAAACTGCACCCTGTAGCCGCGGTTGACCCGGACCGCTCCGGCATCATCCGTCCAGGGCACCCGGAAGGAAATCGTACGTTCCGGCTCAACAAGCCGCTCCAGAACGGCATTCGCCTGATATTGCGGATGGCGTGCCAGCACAGGGACCAGACATTCCAGAATCTCTTTTACCGCCTGATGAAATTCCTGCTCCAGCGGGTCACGGCGGGTAACCTCACTGTATACGCGTTGCACATATTCTTCAGCTGAAGCTGTTGCTGAAGCTGTTGATGAAATAGTAGACACTTGAACCAACACTCCCTGTTTATGTATTTTGTAAAGTTAGCTTGCTGCGGACGGCACGATATTATTAAGAATTTAAAAGAATTTTACTAAAACCTGACATGAAATTACCAATCAATTCTTTTTTGATGGCCAATTAATAAATTCTATAAAACTAACAAACAGTGTTATATTTATGCAATGAAAAAGAAAAAAAGATATCCCACAACGCCTGTTCAGGCGTATGGAATATCTCTAATAGCGTTTCTTCAATCTGTGCGGACAACCGCTCCGCCGGCAGCTTTGCGCAGCCGGTTCATAATGGCGGAGCCCAGTCCGGAGTCCGGACAAGCCTCGGCAATGATGTAGTCTGCCGAGACTTCATCAAAGTACCGGAGGGCGCTGTAGAGACTGCGCGCCCCTTCTTCCAGTGCGGCTAACGGGCCGAGTGAAACAATATAGTCTGCGGCGTCGTCAGAATACAAGACGCGGTGCTCCTCGAACAGCAGCAGTCCGGTCTTCTCGCCGCGTCCGCGTGCTTCCAGCAGCAGTGCGGCTGCAGTATCCGCCGCCCGCTGCGGCGATGTGCCGCTTATAATGGAGAGCGAGCCCTGCGGCGCATAATGCGTGTATTTCATGCCCGGCGAGCGCGGCGCCGGGCTGCTGTCCGCGCCGGCGTCAGCTCCGCCGGCCTGCGCTGCCCCGCCGGGTTCCCCGGAAGGCGGGGCAGCAACGGCACCGGCTACTGCCGACAGCTGCTCGGCAGTAATCCCGCCCGGACGGAGGATGACGGCGGTCCCGTCCGGCTGTACCTGGACTACCGTCGATTCAACGCCGACTCCGGTAGGCCCGTCATCGAGGACCCCGCCGATGTAACCGGCGAGGTCCTCCATCACATGGGCGGCCGCCGTGGGGCTCGGCCGCCCGGAGCGGTTGGCGCTCGGCGCTGCCACGGGGCAGCCGGAGCGCTCAAGCAGGGCCAGCGCAGCCGGATGATCCGGCATGCGTACGGCAACGGTGTCCAGTCCCGCTGTTACACGCGGGGACAGGACACCGGGGCGTACCGGCAGCACCAGGGACAGCGGGCCGGGCCAGAAGGCATCCATCAGGGCGGCGGCGGCCGGATGGATGTCGGAGACAAGTCCGCCGAGCTGCTCCCGACGGGCAATATGCACAATCAGCGGATTGTCGGAGGGACGGCCCTTGGCGGCGAATACGGCCTCAACGGCAGCGGTATTCCGCGCATCCGCGCCAAGGCCATAGACGGTTTCCGTCGGGAAAGCGACCGTTCCCCCGCCGGCCAGTATGGCGGCAGCTTCGTCAAGCGACTGCTGGTCTGCAGCGGAATATTGCCGCTCAGCAGCACTGCTTCCGGCCGGCTCCAGCCGCCAGTAACGGGTTTCGCTGTATGGTTGTGTCCTATGCTGGACAGCAAAGGAATAAGGGTCGGACATCATAGTTGCATCACGAACTTTCTGTTGGAATTTCTATGCAGCGGACTGAAACGGGATTCAGCTGATCCTGTAAATAGTAACACACCTGTTCGTTAATTTACAGGGATAACCGGCGTTCTCACAGCTGCAGCAGAAACAGATTTGCCGTCTGAATAGGCACAGGCCACGAAATGGGGTACATTACTTGAGATGGAAGATTCAAGAAATGATTTTGCGGGGAATGCACTGCGCAAAAAGCCAGTGACAACGGGAGGAGACACGGATATGCGCAAAATGGCAGTACGGTTTATGGCAGTCATTATGACCGCAGTTTTATTTGTACCGGCTGGTGCACAGGAAATTGAAGCTGCGGCCGCGGTTCGTGCGGTCAGTGTGGCAGGAGGAACTGCACACGGATTGGCCGCATGGAGCGACGGAACGGTTACCGGCTGGGGGTATAACAAGTTTGGCCAGGTTGGTGACGGAACGACAATCGATCAATACATCCCGCGGCGAATTTCCGGACTCACAGATATTGTTCAAGTGGCCGCCGGAGCCAACAATTCCTTTGCCCTGAGCGCAGCAGGAGAAGTATGGGGCTGGGGCTCAACCTACGGGACATATACGAGCCTTGATCCATTGTCACCTGTACAAAGAAGCAGACCGCTCAAGCTCGAGGGGCTGCAGAATGTGGCTTCAATCGTCACGAATGGCTATACAGGCCTGGCAATAAAAAAGGACGGCACAGCAACGATGTGGTACCCGTCTTACGAATCAGCGGATAACAGCCCGATGCGTATGATCGTGCGTTACCTGCCGCTGCCCGGTGTTTCCGGTATCAAATCGGCTGTTATTGCCGGTAACGATGCGCTGTTTCTTACCGGAGACGGTGCTGTAAAACAGCTGAGCATTTATAACAGCGTATACGGCAGAGTCCGCTGGGCCAGTGATCCCCTCACTGTGAACACAGTTGCCGTTTCGGGGATCAGACAAATCGCCGCCTCGGGTGACAATGATGCCTTCCTGCTGCGCACAGACGGCCGGGTACTGCGCTGGAACCGTACGCTGCAGACACCGTCTGAGGTTACAGGTCTGGGCAGCAGCTACAAGCTTCAGACAGGCAGCAACAAGCTGTTTGCGGTGAAGATGAACGGGACGCTCTGGCAGTGGAATTATAACGCCGGTGGAGCATCCAGGCCGTTTCAGATCCCAAATGCCCAGAGCATCACTGAAGTATGGGGCACCACGGGAACCTTCGGCTTTGCCCAGCGCAAGGACGGCACGCTGCTGGGCTGGGGGGAAGGGTTTTACGGCGGTCTTGCAACGGGCAGCGGTACTGTAACCAATGACGATACCATAGCAGCCTTACCGGTTCAGCAACCGCTCCAATATTCGGTGAACGGGCAGGCCGTTGATTTTTACGGGACTTCGGCGGTGGTCGGAGGCAAGCTGTATGTCCCTTATACCAGCGTGCTTAAGGCCCTTGGAGTGAAGGCGAATATGAGCCTGTCCAATCCTGATCCGAAATACAACAACTACCGGTTCACCGTATGGTCGTTTGCCTATGGGGATACCACCGTGCACATCAAAACTACAGATCCGGCACAGCTGTTCATTAACGGCAAAAAGTCAGGACAGGCGGTTACGCTGCATAAATATTCTGACACCACCCTATTCCCGCTACAGCAGCTCAGTGAGCTGCTCGGTATACGTGTGAACTGGAATCCGGCAACCGGTGAAGTGCGGCTGGAGGGCTGATCGGGTCAAAAGAAACTCTTAGTCGCTGTCATGCTCTTTTATAACCGCAATACAAGCCTACTCTTATACAGTGTAAAAGAAGTTTTGCTTAAATTTAAATCATTTGAGGGTTGACACCACCTGACTTGCCGTGTAACATATGAAAAGTCGTCATGCTAATAACTTCAATATTTCTCGTATAACCCCGCAGCCGTTAAGGCATGGATAGGGCGGGGGTTTCTACAGGAAGCCTATTCTTCCTAACTACGATGATAAAGACCGGTTAACCGGTCCTTATCTCGGAGTTAGGATTTTTTGCGTGCTGCGGCAATCCATAGATTAAGAAGTTCAGAAGATTCAGGAGGCCTATTTAACATGAAAGATATGAAATACCTGATTTCCGTGCTGATCGGAGCGATGAGCTACGGCATTCTGTCAACCATTGTTGTACTGGCATACGGCCAGGGTTACAAGCTTGGTGAAGTGGTAGGAACACAGCTGCTGACCGGCTGTATACTTGCCTGGCTGCTGGCTGCCTTCACCAAGGTGAGGGCAAACCGCAAGCTGAGCAGCGGCGGTACCACAGCGCCTGCGGATACACCCGCATTTCAGGCGCTTACCTGGAAGCGCCGGCTGCTGCTGATGCTGGCCGGAGCACCGACTGTAGTTACAGGTCTGCTCTACTACCAGTCCCTGCGCTACATTCCGGCATCGCTGGCGATCATTCTGCTGTTCCAGTTCACCTGGATCAGCGTGCTGATCCAGTCTGTCAGCAGACGGCAGCGTCCGGATAAAATCACCATGCTGACCTTGCTGCTGCTGTTCGGCGGCACTCTGCTGGCAGCAGGGATTCTGGGCCAGGGAACCTCCCAGTTCAACCTGCTTGGGGTCGCACTCGGGCTGCTGTCAGCCGTCAGCTATTCTCTGTTCATTATTTTCAGCGGCAAAGCCGTTCCGGCAGCGCATCCGGCATACCGCAGCGCATGGATGGTCACCGGCGGCATGGTTCTGCTGTTCATTATGTTCCCGCCGCACTTCCTCTTTAACGGGCTCCTGTGGGGACCGCTGCTGCTGTTCGGCTTCCTGCTGGGATTGTTCGGCGCGTTCATTCCCCCGGTTATGTTCGCGATCGGGGTGCCGCATATCGGCGGAGGGATGGCCGGAATACTGGGTGCAGCCGAGCTGCCGGTAGCCATTCTGATGTCGTCCTTCGTGCTGAATGAGCATGTCAGCGGGCTGCAGTGGATCGGGGTTGTACTGGTCCTTCTGGGAGTTGTACTGCCAGAGCTGTATAAGCTGCGCTGGAGCAATTCAGAGGCCGTTGCTTCTTAAGCATTGCCAATTAAAAGAGGTGTCCCAAAAGCCGCTGCCGGCGGATTGGGACACCTCTTTTTGCTAGTTCGGGCAATATTTATTGCTTGCTGCTGCATACAGCGATATAGTTCAGATCCTTGCCTGTTGTATTGAAGAAGCTGTACATCTTTTTGAACTGGGCGCGGTTTTCCTTTTTCATGGCATTCCGGAAAATACGCAGCGTACCTGCTAAGCCTTCATCACGGAGCATGCCTTTGATACTCATAAGAGACATTTGTCCGGTCGCATTATCTACCTTCTTGAAACCGGCAGAGTAGAAGAGCCCTTCCCAATGGGCGACAGGCAGCGGTTCCACGTTAACATTAATCGTTCTGCGCAGCTCGGCCAGCTCATCGGCCATGTTGTCTTTGGTAAATGTGATATCATGGGTGAGCAGTACGCCGCCGGGCTTCAGCACCCGGAAGTACTCGGCAACGGCCTTTTGCTTGGCGCTTTGGGCCAGCATCGTCAGCATCGCCTCGTTGATGACGACGTCAAAGCTGTTATCCTCAAAAGGCAGCTTCATCGCATTTCCCTGCATGACCTGAATATAATCTGTAAGCCCGGCAGCCTTGATATTGCTTCTGGCTTTGTCCAGCGCCCGGTTATCCATGTCAATGCCGGTAATGCGGCATTGGTATTGCCGTGCCAGCTGAATGGAGGTTGTGCACATATTACATGCTACCTCCAGCACCTTGCTGTCCTTGCTTAAGCCCGCATGTCCGATCAGCCAGTTTGTAGCGGCTACACCACCGGGACGCAGCCGTTTTTTGCCCAGTTTGGCCAGAAAATTATGCCCGACTTCCTTTTTCACTGATCCGGACCTCCTTCTTGTCAGGCTTTACGACCGTGAGCAGCATCTGAAAGGCTTCCTCTGCATACAGGGCGTGGGGAATATTGGCCGGCAGAATGATGGTCTCACCGGCCATCACGTTGTATTCCTTGTCTGCAATAGTGATGCGGGCATGTCCGGACAAAATATTAACCATGGCATCGCCCGGGGAGGAGTGTCCGCCAATCGAGGAGCCTTTGTCCAGCGACAGGAGTGTCATAGCCAGACTGGGACGCTGCACCAGTGTCAGGCTGGACACCTGCTGTTCTTCAACTGTGATAATATCCCGCAGGTCTATTACTTCTGCCTGCGGCAGCTTTTTAATAAATCCGCCTTGTTCCATAAAATAAAACCTCCTGATTAGAGTTTGATCTGCAAAAATTTACAGCCTGCGGGTGCAGAGAATTCATGCCACGTATCTGCCTGAATCCAGAGTGAGGAGCCTTCGGGGAGGCTGCAGGGCTGCCCGTCCACGAGCATCTCCAGCCCGCCTTCAAGTACTTGGATAAGCTTGGAGAACGGCGAGGTTTCAGCGCTGATCGTTTCATCCCGGTCCATGGCATACAACACCCAGCCGGGTGCCGCTTCATCCCCGCCGGGCAGACCGGCAAAGCTCAAGGGCCTGCTGGCGATCCGGTAAGGCTTGATGTGAATCATATCTTTAAACGAGAATACGGTACCAGCTGTGATTCCGTTCATAGGGTCCTCCTGTTTCAGTTGATAGATTACCTGCGTTTGATATAATGGATACAAATATGAGAATCGTTCTCATTTATTGAATTGTAGCAGAGTTTACTTCACGACTCTGTTGCCATGGCAACAGGAGGAAAATAAAGTGCAGGAATATATGAATAACTTACAGAGCACTGTGTTATTTAAAAATTTCACTGAATTTGAAATAGGGGCTGCTTTGAGCTGTCTCCAGGGGACTATTAAGAATTACGCCAAAAAGGATATCATTTTCGAACAGGAGGAGCTGCTGGATTCTGCAGGCATTATTCTCTGCGGCAATGTACTGCTGTGTAAGGAAAATGTATCGGGAACACGCTTTATCTTTTCTGAGCTGGAGAGCGGGGATATATTCGGGGAGACAGCACTGCGCCTGGCGCAGGAGCCCAGCGGCTATGAGGCGGTAGCAGGCTCGGACTGCAAGATTCTGTTCATTCGTATAAATAAAATCATCCGCCCGGGCAGCCAGACCTGCCAGCTGAGGGCACGAATTATCGAGAATATGATGTTGCTGCTGCTGGAGAACAACCGGGCCGTGTATCAGAAGCTGGATCTGGTCTCCCATAAATCACTGCGGGAAAGAGTGCTTCATTATTTAAGCCTGCAGGCGCAGAAGAACAATTCATCCAGCTTCGAAATTCCGTTCAGCCGCAGCGACCTGGCCGATTATCTGACAGTGGACCGCAGCGCTTTATCCAGAGAGCTGCAGCGGATGGCACAGGACGGGCTGATCGCCTTTTCCCGTAACCGGTTTGAGCTGCTGTTAGCGGAAGCCTGAAGCTTGTGATTCATCAATTCCATATTTGTCCAAGTAGTCATAATAGGCCAAATCATTCACACTACAGGAGGCTAAGACATGAAACGACTACAGAAGACATTGGCGAAAACAGGCAGGGCTGTACTGCTGGGAACAGCTTTGACTCTGGCTGGAGGGACGCTTGCGGCAGGCGCACAACCGGTCTCTGCGGCTTCAGCAGCTGATGCCCAGGCCGTCTACAACCAGTTCCGAAAATATGTCAGCAATCCGTCAAGCCTGGCTCAGGCACGCAAATACCTGATCAACCATATTGATGAAGCCGGATCCTGGTATGCGACCGTAATGACGCTGCAGCTGGAAAATGCCCAGAAGGCGGAGCTGGGACGCTTTTCGGAAAAAATCTATCCTGAGCGTGTTCAGAAGGTGCTGATGGAAGCTGACATCACTAATAATCTGACCTATACACAGCTGCTGCAGCGGATAAAGGATACTGGAGTCCGCCAGCTTATTAAAGAGACCTGGGATAAAGGGTATAAGCTGGAGAGCAGTGAGGGCATGTATTATCCGGTAATGCATTATGAAGGATTTAAGGTGTTTAAGCCGTATATCGGCAAAGACATCTCGGCCTATATTGATATCATGGCAGCAGAGAGTAATAAGCCGGCAACTTTTGATGCTGCTGTCGTAATAAGCTGGGATGAGCTGATCGGCAGAGCGGCAATCATGAGTGATTTTGTACAGGATTATTCAAAATCAAACCGTAATGCCGCTGTAAGGGAAGAGCTATCCTATGCTGTTCCCATGGTGCTGCTTGGAGCAGATAATACCCCGGCCTATGATTACGATACCAATGAGCTTGACCCGGAGCTCCGCCGGGCCTACGACGATGTCCTGCTGGAGGGTCCAGGTAACAATGAACTGCTGAATATCATCGCCAAGCTGATTCCGCTGATTGATGCTTCCGCCAATAAGCGTACAGAGGAGGTTTCAGCTTATCTGGAGCAGGTGGTAGACCGCTATTCTGAAAGCTGATGCGTTAAAAGCTGCTAAAAAGAGGCTGTCCGATAACGAACAGCCTCTTGTTATGAAGCGGGCATGAGTGAAGTCCCGCTTTATGCTTTAATTATAGACTTGGATTGTTTCAGCCAGCGTTGACGAGGGTATTACATTGTTTAATGTCCCGGCAGTTTTTGAATGAAAGAAACAGGAGGTATTGGTCAGTGACTGTACATACTTATTTACGTAAAGCCCGAAAGCCGCTTCTCGCCGGGGTTCTGATGTTGGCATTAACCGCCTGCGGTTCCGCCGACGAACCGGAGCAGTCCGGTTTAGACAGCCTGCAGAAACGAACCGCTATACTGGAACAGGAGCTTGCTATGCAAAAGCAGCAGATTACGGAACTTGAGCAGCGGATTACTGCGCTGCAGGCAGAGGGAAGCGCAGCCCCTCAGCCTTCTCCTGCAAACAGTCCATCTGCCGAAACTTCCGGAAATGGGCCGGCAGGTCAAGGTGATGGCGTAAGGATTACTTTTGCGCAATATCAGCAGCTCACCATAGGCATGACCTATGATGAGGTGCGGGCAATCATCGGCGGAGACGGCCAGGCGCTGAGTGAATCTGCAGGGATGATCGTCTACTCCTACTTGGGGTCCTCCTATACGGGAGGCAATGCCGTGCTCACCTTTTCTGACGGCAAGCTGCTTAATAAGGCGCAGAGTGGTCTGAAATAGACAGATTTGGTCTAATCCTTAAGGACATAATCACTAGAAAAAGGACTGAACAGCATCCCCGGACAGGGAAGTGTTCAGTCCTTTTTGCATAAAAAAAACGCCTTATTTATGGCGAAAATGTGAAACATATAAATTTTGTACCTCTATTATACCATAAAATAACAAAAAAATCAAGTATTGTTTGCCCGGCCAGCCGGATGTTACAACTGGAGTGAGGTGATTAAAGATGAAGAACAGAAGCTTGACCGCTCTTGTCAGCGCGTTTGCCAGAGCCTATCATGCAGAGCAGAACCAGCATCCCGTATTTAACGACAGTCTTGCCAGGGCAATACTGACGGATGAAGAGTACCATGACATCGGATTTAATATGTCACAAGGAACCGGGTTCTTCCTGCCGGATTTCAGAGGTTCACAGGAGGAAGGGCTGAGGGCGGTTGTTGACTTCCAGCTGTCTCCGACTCCGCTTGGCCGGGCAGCCTTTACCGAGCAGGCACTGCATAATGCGGTTATGCTGGGAGCCGGCCAGTATCTGATTGTTGCGGCCGGATATGACACGTTTGCTTACCGCCAGCCGGAGTGGGCAAATAACCTGCAGATCTACGAGATCGATCATCCTGCAACTGCAGAGGACAAGCGGCTTCGGACTGCCGGACTTTTTTCCGGCCAGCCAGTCAATGTACATGAGGTGCCTGCCGATTTGACAGAAGCCGGGTGGGAGAAGCTCCTCCTGGCAGCTCCGGAATTTGATCCGTCCCGCATCAGCTTCAGCAGCCTGCTAGGCATCAGCTACTATCTGACCAAGACTGAGTTTAAGCAGCTTCTGTCTGTCCTTGCAGACATGCTTCCTGCCGGAAGCAGCGTTGCTTTTGATTATCCCGACGGACTTACATTTACTGCGGAAGCCGGGGAGCGGACACAAAAGCAGCTTATCATTGCCGCACGGTCAGGCGAGCCGATGAAGGCGAGCTATACTTATCCGGAGCTGGAGCAGCTGCTGGAGGATTGCGGGCTCCTGATCTACAGGCATCTGACGCCGCCGGAAATAACCAGGGAGCTGTTTCAGGCGTACAATGACAAGCAGCCGGAACATCCTCTTAGCGCTTTTGATAATGTGAACTATTGCCTGGCAGTAAAAAGGTAATGTGCAAACCGCCCCTTTAGCAGTTCGTCCATGTTATTTGCCCGAAAAGTCCATGTTCAAAGCCTGCGGATTTCTCTATCATAACTACTATGATAATGATTATCATTATTAACAAAATCATATTTTGGAGAGTGGTAGTAGGCTATGAAAAAGAGAATTATGGGTATGGTACTTGCCGGGGTTATGGCACTGGGTATCGGTTCTGCAGCAAGCGTGAGTGCAGCTCCAGTCAACGTTGCAAAAGCCACAACGGCCACGCAGAAGATCACTTATAAAGGCAAGGTATATACCGTACCGGCCAAGACAGATAATATCGTCATTACCGGGGCGCTGGAAGCAATGGAAGACGCGCTGGTATTGAACTTTAAACCAAAAGGCATGATTACTGTCGGGGGTAAATTCCCAACATTGTTCTCTAAAATTTCAACCGGGGTTAAGGGAATCGGCGAAAAAACAGAGCCTGACTTCGAAGCCATTCTGAAGCTCAAGCCTGCCGTAATTCTCAGCAGCACCAAATTCCCGGCTGAAACCAATGAAAAGCTGGCGAAAATCGCGACAACGATCCCTGTATCCCATATTGCAACTGACTGGATGGACAACCTGAAGCTGCTCGCGGCGCTGACCGGTAAGCAGAAGGAATCCACCCAGGCCATTGTTAAATACCAGAATGAGCTGAAGGTAGCTAAGGCCAAGCTTGCCCCTAAATTTAAAGATAAGACAGTAGTCGCGGTACGTATCCGCAGCGGCAACCTGTTCCTGTATCCTAAGGATGTCTTCTTCAACCGTTCCCTGTATGCGGATCTCGGCGCAGCCGTGCCTAAAGAAGTACTGTCGGTAAAGGCACAGCAGAATATTTCCCTGGAAGCCTTCGCTGCAATCAATCCGGACTACCTGTTTGTGCAATTCTCAACGGATGAGAATGCAGACAACCCTAAGGCACTGGAAGAGCTGCAGAAGAACGCCATCTGGAAGAGTCTGAAAGCAGTGAAGAGCGGAAATGTCTATGTTAATCTGGTAGACCCGCTCGCTCAAGGCGGAACAGCCTACAGCAAATTCTCCTTCCTTGAAGCTTTGATGAAGACCAAGCTGTACACAGGTAAATAAAGAGAATTCACATATAATTTTCATAAAAATGCAGGGAGCCGCAGAATGGCTCTCTTTTTTTTAATTGTTATAAATAAAAAAATCAGATAACAGTGTGTTTTTTTACAAAAAGGAGTATTCGATCAAGTATTTCTATGGTACAATTTAACTAATTTGTCGAAAAAGCTCGCATGAGGGCGGATTGTAACAGAGCGGGGATGCTGCCGCTTCATTACCAGATTCCCTGTGAATACCTCCGGGGCCATTCCCCGGCTGGTCATTCGCCGGATTCAAACGGCAAAGCCAGCAAATTACAACAAGAAAGCGGTGTTTAGATGAGTAGCAGATTTAATGGGAAAGTAGCAATCGTAACCGGAGCAGGAAGCGGTATCGGACGGGCTACAGCCCTCAAGCTTGCCAGTGAAGGTGCATCAGTAGTCTGTGTGACCATTTCCGAATCGGGAAAAGCTACGGTCCGTGAAATCACTGAACAAGGCGGAGAGGCGCTTTTTATCCAGGGCGACGTTTCTAAAGAGCCTGTTGTACAGGGCGTTATCCAAGAAACCATCGAACGCTACGGTAAAATTGACTGCCTGTATAACAACGCAGCCATCACCGGTGACAACACGCTTGTAGTCGACTATCCGCTCGAAACGTTCAACCGCGTTATCGAAACAAATCTGTACAGCCAGTTCATGATGATGAAATATGCGCTTCCGCACATGACATCAGGTTCATCCATTCTGAACTGCGCTTCCCTGCATGGTACAATCGGCATGGCCGGCGATGCTGCATACTCCGCAAGCAAGCACGCCATTATCGGCTTGACCAAATCAGTAGCGGCTGAGGTGGGTCACCTCAACATTCGTGCAAATGTGCTTGCACCGGGACCGGTTCCGACTGTGATGATGGGCCGTTATGAGCGTCTGCTGTCCGATGATGTGGAAGGTCTGCAGTCGGCAATTGCCTCCGGTACGGCACTTAAGCGGTATGGGACTCCGGAAGAAGTGGCGAACTTTGTCTGCTTCCTGTTGAGTGAAGAGGCCGGTTTCATTACAGGTACTGTTCATTTGATTGACGGTGGCTATTCAGCTACCAAATAATAGCTCTTCCTGACAGGGAACTGTATATTATTAAATACATTAATTATATTCCTTTTTCTCTCAACAAAGCGTAAACAAAAACCGATATAAATCATATGTACATATGATTTAATATTATACTTGGAGGAATCAGCATGCCTTACACAATGGAAGTTAACTCGGCAAAAAATCAAGTGGTTGTAAAAGCAATGGGTCTTACCGAAGCAGATGTGCCTTCTTACATCTCCGATTTCGAAAAAGCAATGAAACAGCTCAAACCGGGCTTCACCGGGATTACTGATGTAACAGGTTCCCCGACCATTCTGTCCCCTGAGGTTGCTGCAATGCTGGCTCCTACAGGTGAAATGGCGGTTGCCAACGGCCTTGGCGGCTGGGTATATGTCGCTAACTCTCCAATCTGGAAAATGCAGATGAAGAGACTGTTCGGAAGCTTTGCTGTACACTTTCCAACTTATGAGGAAGCAGATGCTTACCTGCTAAGCCTGAAGAAATAAGCTGCAGCATTACAGGAAAGGCCCTTCGGGGCCTTCAGATTGTCGAGAAACCCAGGTCTTTAAATGACATGGGTTTCTTTTGTATTTCAATAACGACCTGCAAACGGGAAAATGAGGGGATTAACCCCGTTTTTCCCGGCGATCCAGGTGGATCGCCATCTTCTTCATGTTCTGCACAGCTGCCGTCATCAGCGCTTGTTCCCTGACATTTGGTAGTCCGCGCAACCGGCAATAGCGAAACCCATGGAGCTCTTTAGCATCCGCGAAGCTTCGCTCAATGGTTTCTTTTCGTTTGCGATACAACTGCTTGCCTGACTTGCTGAGCCGGTTGTTCCGGACCCAATCCTTGCTGTCCTCCCAGACATGCCGGGTTACCACTTTTCGGTGGTTTTTGGACTGCGTACACTGGTTTAAAAACGGACAACTTTTGCATTGTTCCGGATCGGACGCATACTGCTGGTAGCCTTTGCGGTCCGTTGTGCGGTACTTCAGTCCTTGGCCGGTTGGACAGATGTACATCTCTTGCTCAGCGTCAAAAGTAAACTTCCATTTGGGAAACAGCCCTTGCTTGGAATGAAATCTCCGGTGAGCAATAACGGCAAAGATCTTTCGGTCTTGCAGACCGCGGCAAATCGGCGTTGTTAAATAACCTGAATCTAGTGCAATGGCCTCCACTTCAAATCCAAAACGTTCCTGCTGGCGGTCCAGACGCGACAAATACGGCACGGAATCATGGACATTTCCGGGCGTGACATGGACATCCGTAATGAGATTGTATTTCAGATCTACCGTCCGGTGGTCCAGATAAAAAAAGCCTTCCGGTTTACCGTCGCGGATCATGTATCCGCTGTCGGGGTCGGTCTTGCTCACTTTAATTTCTTTTTCTTCTTTCACTTCCTCTCTAGGTTTTAAGGCTTTTTTCCATGGTTCTTCCGGTCTGCCTCTACGGCAGCGTTGAGCTCATCCACATAATCCTTGGTGTTTTGCAGTACCTGTTGTTTCGTGTACTGGTGTTTATTCGCATTCGCTTTAACGTGAGTAGAATCTGAGACAAGAACCCGTCCCCCCACCATCCTGTGCGAAATGGCCTGAAGCACAATCTCATCGAAAATATCCTGAAAAATGTTCGTATCTTTAAATCGGGTTCGCCGATTCCAACTAATCGTGGAGTGGTCTGGAACCTTGTCGCTTAACCCCAGTCCAAGAAACCAACGGTAAGCTAAGTTTGTTTGGACCTCACGTTCTAACTGACGTTCGGAACGAATGCCGTAGAAGTACCCTAGGAAAATCATCTTGAACAGCACGACTGGATCAATCGCAGGGCGCCCGTTATCCGAGCAGTACAGGGGTCTAACCTTCTCATCAATAAACGAAAAATCTATATATTTATCCACCTTGCGAAGCAAGTGGTCTTGGGGAACCAAATCTTCAATGGAAACAAATTCGAAAGCTTGTTGTTTTTCTCGATTGGAACGCAGCATCTTTGACACACCATCCGTTTTATAATTAGTTACCTATATTATACAACATTAACGCGGTGTCGTATGAAATCTAAATCACATGAAGAAGGCTGTCGAGACTTTCTCGACAGCCTGAAGGCCCTTCGGGGCCTTTTTTTTATACATAAGTTCAGATGTACGGTAGATTGAGCGTAACCTTCATGCCCGCAGTCCGTATAAGGAGGAGAAAAAGCCTGCACCGTGTTTGTTCAACAGGACAAATCCAGTTGTTTACAGTACAAATAAGAGCCAAGGGTTGTGCATCGAATGAAAGATAACTTCAGGAAGACAGCAACAGAGGAGTATGGCAATGCGGAACAGAAGGCGCTCAAATACTTCACGGCACTCCATTACCAGGTAACAAACAAATCGCAAATCCGGGTCCTGACCGAAGACATTCAGATATGGAAAAGAAATCATCTCCGGCGCTTCAGCGGATTATCCGTTTTCCAAAGAGCAGGCCGTAAACCGGATACACGGGATTTTTACCGGTACATTCAATGGCTTAAAGTTACAGGTAAGCTGACAGAATATCTTAACCGCAGCATCTCCTATATGTACATGAGAGATTTAGGCAAGGATTTGAATGCCCCGGAGACGCAGCGGCGGATACAGCGCATGGCTGATGACATGAACCGGCTTCTGTCAAACCCCCCCGGCAGAAACGGGGCAACAGGACCGGAGTTTATGAATCTGGCGGAGGTATACCGATGGGCCCGGAAGGAAGGCATAGAAACGGCAATCATCTGGCTGTTCAAGAAGCTGAGGGCCGTAGCTGCCCATATTCCCGAGGGAATGAGCGCAGAGCATGCCCAGCGCAAGCTGATTAAGATTATTATCGGGGTTATCCTGCATGTCATTGAGGAAATGGGGGAGGATGCAGCGCCGGCGGAGCGCTCCCGCAGACTGGACGCCGCTGTGAGGCTCGGTTATTCCTATGGCCTGACCTATCCGTTTGTCGATGATCTGCTGGATTCGAGTATTCTGACTCCCCTTGAAAAGGAGCAGTATTCCGCATTAATCGGCAGCGCACTGCTGTCCGGGGAAGTGCCGGAGCTGGACGTATGGACCGGTCAGAACAGACAGCTGATTCAGTACATCCATAAGGAGCTTACAGAAGCATTTGTCTATATCAGGGATCATCAGGATGCGGACAGCCGGCAGACCTTTTTTGCCCAGTCCCATGTCTTTTTTCGGGCTCAGGATATTGACCGTGTCAAGCTTCTTTCCTATAAGGGATACACCAATGAGGAGCTGTATATCCCCGTCATTCTGAAATCGTCCTCATCCCGGCTGATTGCCCGTTCAGTGATCAGTGCTCCCCCGGATGAAGGCTTTGAGGAGCGGACCTTTTTCTTCGGCATTTACAATCAGCTGGCGGATGATTTTGCCGATATGGAGCAAGATCTGAAAGACGGGGCTGTCACCCCGTATACTTATTATTTAAAGTATCATCAGGAAAGGCCTGATCTGATCAATCCTTTTGAAGTCTACTGGGCGGTTGTAGCCAACCTGATTCACAGTGTCTACCATTCTGATTCCAAAGCGCGTGAAGTGATACTGGACCGGGCGGTCAACGGTCTTAAACGTTACAGGGAACGTGCGGGAGCCGTCAAATACAATGAGACGATGAAGCTTTTTGCCGGCGGCTTAGGGGAGTTGGGCCGGTTACTGCAGAAAATGGTCAGCAAGGCGGATGACGTGGACTTTTTTGACAAGCTGCTGCGTGACGGGTTAATCGATCAGCTCAAACAGGATGCCCGGGATCAGGAGGAATTCTCCGGCACCCTGCAAAATGTCCGTTCCCTGATCAACAATGAATTGAGGTTCAGCAGCCCGGAGAGCCTTCCGGCCATGCAGGAACGGCTGATCCATGCCGCCAATTATAGTCTGGAAGGGGACGGGAAGCGGGTGCGTCCCATCCTGACTTGGGTTATGGGTGTGAACGGATACGGGCTTGACGCGCCGGCGGTCATGCCTCTGCTGCGATCACTGGAGTATATGCATACGGCATCGTTGATCTTTGATGATTTGCCTTCGCAGGACAACGCCCCGACCCGCAGAGGACGCGAGACCCTGCACCAGGTTCAGAGCAGCGCGGTAGCCGAATTAACCGGCCTGTACCTGATCCAGCAGGCGACCTTCCAGCAGGCGTCCCTGATCCGCTTCAAGCCGGAGACCGTGCTGGCCCTGATCCGTTATTCGACGCAAAAGGCAGCAGATATGTGCATGGGACAGATGATGGATCTCGATTCCAAAGGCAAATCCCTGACCCTGGAGCAGCTGGACAGGATATGCTTTTACAAGACGGGAGTCGCATTTGAGGCTTGTCTGGTGATGCCTGCGATGCTGGCTGAAGCGGAAGAAGCGGAGATTGAAGCATTAAAGCGGTTT
Source organism: Paenibacillus sp. fava2 (assembly GCF_058313675.1). Lineage (NCBI taxonomy): Bacteria > Bacillati > Bacillota > Bacilli > Caryophanales > Paenibacillaceae > Paenibacillus > Paenibacillus sp. fava2. The sequence continues at coordinate 3,366,036 of NZ_CM177755.1, forward strand.
GCATACCATCTGGGGATTGCTTTTCAGATCAGGGATGATCTATTGGATGTGGAAGGGGAAGCCCATGTGCTCGGCAAGCCCGCAGGCAACGATGCACTTAATAATCAGTCCAATTTCGTCTCGATCCTCGGGCAGGATGGTGCCGGAAAGGAAATGTGGCAGCATTACTGTCTGGCAAGTGACGCGCTGCAAGAAATTCCCCGCAATATCCCTTTCCTGAAGCATCTGCTTAATTATGTGGTGAACCGGGAGCGGTAAAGGAGTAAGCAAATAAGCCCGCATAAGATGCGGGCTTATTTGTGCTTTTTGGTGAGTTTGCGGTTTATCAAACCATCCGTTTAATTTCGTCCACAATCAGCTGGGGCTCAGTATACATGATCATATGCCCGGAACGGCTGGCTTCGACGAGCCTGCTGTCCGGGTGGCCTGCTGCTGTTTTCCGGTGGGCTTCAAGCAGTGCAGGTCTGGTCTTCTTCTCCATCCGCGAAATATGGGTGCCGGAGATGATGGTCAGGGGGATACTGCCGAGCGGCACCGGCTGGTCCAGCAGTCCCTTCAGATCCCGTATGAAATCCCTGCCCTCTGCAAGTATGGTCCGGCCTGCCTGCATCGTAAAGTCCTCTCGCTTGTGATCAGCATAGATCCCGGCAGGCTGAACCCTGCCGGCCCTGCTCCCGATCAGCTTGTACAGGCCGCTCTTTATCATCAGCGGAATAATGAAGTCCATTCTGCCGTAATGTTTCGCTGCAGCCTCGTCAAAATACATGCTGCAGTTTTCATCCGTCGGATCGACCAGAATCAGCCCGCGGATCAGGCCGGGGCCAAGTGAGGCTGCCACAGTCCGGACAACCGGCCCGCCCCAGCTGTGGCCGACCAGAATGAACGGTCCGCTGCCAAGCTGCTGCAGCAGAAAGCTCAGATCTCCGGCAATTCGGGCGAGCGTCCGTGGAGCAGAGTCGGCTTCGCTGCGGCCGATGCCTGCCCGGTCGTAAACAACAGCACGCGTTGCTTCCCCGATCAGCGGCTGCACAAGCCCCCAGCATGAGCGGGACATGCCCATGCCTGATTCGAACACGACAGTGACTTCTCCGCTTCCTCTTTCCATATAATGAAGCTTACGGCCGTCAGGAGTTTCAATATAATGGCTGACTCCAAATGGATGTGTTTGTGTGTCCGGCAATCTCTCTCCTCCATCAATTAAGAATGATTATCAATTGGATTTATTGTAAGCGAAGGGGAGGGGATGGACAAGCCTTGCTGCGAATATAGAAAAAACAGAGCAGGGGCTCTGTTTTGTTCAATAGATGGCGATTAGCTCTTTCGTATATTCATGCCTGTCCTCTGCGAACATCTCGTGCCTGGCAAATTCGTCAACGAATTGCCCTTCACGCATTACCAGCAGGCGGCTGCTCATCCGGCTGACTGCAGCCAGATCATGGGAAATAAACAGATAGGCCAGATTCAGCTGGCGCTGCAGCTGCTCCAGGAGTGTGAGAATGGACCCTTGGGATAACACATCCAGACTCGCTGTCGGCTCATCGAGCACAATCATCGCCGGCTCTATGCTGATCGCCCTGGCTATGGTTACCCGCTGTTTCTGGCCGCCGCTCAGCTCATGGGGGTAACGGCCGGCGAGGGAAGAGGGCAGCTCTACTGCTTCCAGCAGCTCATCAACAAAGGCGGAGCGGGAAGCGCAGCTGAAATAGTTGTGCTGCATATGGCGGCCGTACTGGTTATACGGGTCCAGCAGGCTATCTCTGATGCGCAGCCGCGGATTAAGAGCCGCAGCAGGATTCTGGAACACGATTTGCATGTCCCGCCGGCAGGGGTTCAGCTGCTTTTCATTCAGCTGCTGGATATGCTGCCCCCTGAAGGTTATGGTTCCGCCTGTTACCGGCTCAAGCCGCAGCAGACAGCGTGCCAATGTGCTTTTTCCGCAGCCGCTCTCTCCGACAAGGCCCAGGCATTCGCCCTGTTCCAGGCTGAAGCTTACGCCACGGATAGCGTGTCTGCCATTCTTGTATTCTTTAGTCAGCTGTTCTACGGACAGCAGAGATGTACTCACCCGCCCACCTCCTGCAGTCCGGACGGCAGGCGGGTCAGCACAGGGGCAGCAGCGATCAGCTGGCGCGTATAATCGTGACGCGGGTGATCGAGCACCCTGTGCGTTCCTCCGGCCTCCACAATCCGGCCTTCCTTCATGACGGCAATCCGGTCGGTATGCCGCCGGACATGCCGCCAGTCGTGGGTGATAAACAGGATGGAGCAGCCGGTGTCCAGCCGTAGCCTGTTCAGCAGGCTCAGCACACGGTGTCCGCTTACACTGTCAAGAGCTGTAGTGACTTCATCCGCAATAAGCACATCCGGTGTGAACAACAGGGCAAGCGCGATGGAGGCGCGCTGTAACTGGCCACCGCTCAGCTGAAAGGGATACCTCCCCGCAAGGCTGCCTTCCAGTCCAACGGATTCCAGGGCAATAGCGGTACGGCTCCGGGCTTCTTTGAGATTTTCTTTATCATGGATGGCTATTGCCTCGCTAAAATGCTGGCCGATGGTACGGAAGGGGGCGAAGGCAGCCTGATAATCCTGGAAGATGTAAGCCAGCCTCCGGCCTAACACCTGTCTGATGTTTCGCCGGTTCATTCCCGTCAGCTCAGTATCACCTAAACGGATGCTGCCTTCGGCTGACAGGTTGGGCGGAAGCAGAAGGCCGGCACTGCGGGAGAGCAGGCTTTTGCCGCTGCCGCTCTGCCCGACCAGGGCGTGCCATTCTCCCGGCAGGACATTCAAAGACACACCGTCAACGAGCACCCGTGAACGGTTACGTATCGTAATCTCATCAAAATGCAGCATTATTCGCTCACCTCCTTTTTAACGTCGTAGAGATCCCGGATTGAATCTCCCAATACCGTAAAGCACAGGACGACTAGTACAATTGCCAGTCCAGGGAAAAGCATCAGCTCGGGAGCAAGCTGGAAATAGGGCCTTGAGTCGTTCAGCATCGCTCCCCATTCCGGTGTCGGCGGCTGTACACCAAGTCCGATATACGACAGCGAGGAGATCAGCAGAATAACCTTTCCCAGATCAAGACTGGCCAGGACCAGTACCTGTCCGGCAATATGCGGTAGCAGATGCCTGGTGAGCATTCTGGCCGGAGACAGACCGTTGGTACGCGCAGCGAGCATGTAATCCTGCTTAGATTCGGTTATAACGGTGGTTCGTACTACCCGGGCATAGCTGACCCATTTTACCATTACAATGGCAATGATCATGCTGTGCAGACCGGGTCCGAGCAGCCCGCTCAGCACAATGACGACGATCATGTCCGGGAAGGCCAGGAAGCCGTCGGCAATACGCATGAAGACGCGGTCCAGCCATCCGCCGCGGTAACCGGCTACCATGCCTGCCGTGGTGCCGATCAACAGTGCGGCGGCGAGAGCAAGCAGGCTGTATCCGATGGTCTGCTGTCCGCCGAGCATCAGCCGGGTCAGCACATCACGGCCCAGATGGTCCGTTCCCAGCGGGTGTTCAAGGCTTGGCCCCTGCAGGCGGATGCCCAGATCCGTCAGCGTCTGGTCATGCCGCAGAACAAAAGCTGTATAGAGATATACAAGAAGCAGTAGTGCAGCGGATATAACGGCTGCGCCCAACTGAAGCTTCCTGGCAAGACTTGTCTGAGTCTCTTTTAGCAAGCGTAGCATTTCTACACCCCGCCTCCTTTTAATCTGAGCTCAGGCTTCAAATAACGGTTCAGTAGATCAACCCCAGTATTCACAGCAAATACAGTAATAGCCATAACGAGAATATAGCCCTGGATAACCGGGTAATCACGCTGGCGGATGGAATCGACAATCAGTTTGCCGATGCCGGGATAAGCGAACAACACCTCGATGACGACGACTCCGCCGATCAGGCTGCCCAGACTGACGCCAAACACCGTAATGACAGGCGGCAGGCTGTGACGGAAAGCGTAAGTCCAGAAGATGCGCCACTCCGGAATGCCCCGGGCTCTGCCGGAGACGATGAATTCCTCCCCCAGCGAGTCCAGCAGGCTGGAACGGAGCAGCCGGAGATAGACGCTGGAAATCGCAAGTCCGAGGGTGAGGGAGGGCAGGATCATCGAAGAAAGGCCGCTGCGCCCCATTGTGGGGAGCCAGCCCAGCTGGACGGCGAACAGATCAATCAGGATCAGGCCGAGCCAGAAGCTGGGCACGGCTGCACCTATCACGGACAGGGATCGGCTGAGCTTGTCGAGCCAGCTGTCACGGTAAAGCGCGGACAAAGAGGCAAGCGGCAGGGTGAGCATGATCATGACTGCCAATGAGCCTAATGTCAGCTCCAGAGTAGCCGGCAGGCTGTCAGTAATCAGCTCAAAGGCCGGCTCGCCTGTGGCATAAGAGTTACCGAAATCCAGCTGCAGAAAGCGCCCCAGCCACTGACCATACTGAATAAGGAGCGGATCATTGAAGCCCATTTCTTCGCGCAGGGCTTCAATCTGCTCCTGGCTTACCGAGAGCTCGTCAACGTTCAGGATGGTCAGCGCGGGATCTCCGGGAGCAAGCCGGATGAACAGGAAGCTGATAAAGGTTATAAAGAGCAGAAACAGGACAACTTCAAGAAACTTGCGGGCAATAAGACGCAGCATTATTCCTGAACATCCAGTTCATTCGTAATCATGTAATACTCACTCCGGGTAGTCACCCAGTTCTTAACCTTCTCTTTGTTATAAGCAACAATGGTGGACGGATGAAGGATAAAGGAGTTGATCATCTGCTCGTGGACATAGCTCGCAGCCTGTTCTGCTAATGTTGCACGTTCTTCTGCACCCACGGTCTGATTCAGCTTATCAATAATAGCGGTCAGCTCCGGCTGTTCGGCGCCGCTGAAATTAAGGGCTCCGTCCGGATGATAGGTGGCATTCAGATAATAGCCGGCATCTCCGCGGGGAGCGGTCAAATTGCTGTAGGTGGCCAGATCCCAGTCCCGGTTCGAGGCCATATAATCCTCGGGCGTATCAATCTGGCGGATTTCAACCGCTACCCCGATCCGTTTCGCATCTGACTGGAAGACCTGGGCTATCAGCGGAAGGTCAGCGCGGGCGCTGTATGTAAGCAGTACAAGCTGAAGCGGCTTGCCGTTCTTCTGCATGACCCCGTCCTGAAGGGTGTAACCTGCTTCATTCAAATATTGGACAGCCGCTGCTTCACCGCTTGGCCCCGGTTCAAAGGAAGGGGCGAACGGCAGGGAGGGCAGGAAAGGGCCTTTTGCAGCTTCACCATAGCCAAGGAGGATCGTATCCACGATCTCCTGCCGGTTAATCAGCGCATCCACCGCGCGGCGGACCCGGACATCCTGCATGCTGTTGCGCTCCATGTTCATCGTCATCTGATGCACACGGAAGGTAGAGGTAGCCTCAACTTCGATACCTTTTTGTGCCCGCAGTACCTCCAGGCTTTCTACTTCGGGACGGTAGACAATGTCTACCTGGCCGGACTGCAGAGCGAGCGTGCGGGCATTGGCATCCTCGTTAAAGGAAAAGGTGACGGAATCAAGTTTGGACGCACCGTCCCAGTATGCATCATAGCGCGCAAGTTCCAGCTTGCTGCCCGGAGCGAAGGAGGCAAGCCGGAACGGTCCGGTGCCGGTGAGCCGCTGGTTGAAATCACCCTCCGTCACATCAATGATGGACACGTTCGGGTTGACCAGTTCACTGATGAATTCCGGGAAAGGCCGGGTTGTCGAAATCCGCAGCTGATAGCCTTCCGCTTCAATCTGCCCGATGTTGAGCGCATTGCGGATGGCGACATTCTCGGTCATGGCCCGCTCCAGCGATGCTTTTACAGCAGGGCCGTCCATTGCTTTGCCGTTGTGGAACGTGATGCCTTCCCGCAGGTTAATAGTCCAGTGGATACCGTCCGTTCCTTCCCAGGATTCAGCAAGCCAGGGGACGACCTTCAGCTGTTCTTCGTCCAGCTTGACCAGCGTTTCGGTAATGCCGGCGCGCAGCGGGACGTAGCTGGAATCGACATGAGGATCGAGTGAACGGGTAGAAAAATTATAGAGGAAGTGGATATGCTTTTTATCTGTGCTTTCGTCTGAGGCACTTTGCGGACGCTCTGAACATGCGCTTAATAGTGTCAATATAACGAGCATGGGCAGACTCAGGCAGAGCCGGAAGGCTGTACGGGAGGAGAAAAAACGCAGCGGAGATGGTCGTTTACTCTTTTTCATGATGCACCCTCTTAATTAGTAATAGTTACGAATAAAGATATTATCGTAAATATTACGATTAATCAACAAGAAATCTTTCAGATACGGAAAAAGACCGAATCAGCGGCTCTGAGAGAGCGGTGATCCGGTCTTCAATCTGAAAGGTATAGCTGTAGCAGGATGATTTGTTGACCGGCCTCCTTTTTTCATATCAAGCAGCAGGTGTGCAGGCTATTTTTTATATGCTTAAGTATCGACAAATCGGTCTACAAGTTGTAAACTGGAAAAAAACAGGAGGTCTACGAATTGTAAACCGTGAGGGGATGAATATATTGAAAGCAGTAAAGCTGACGGAAACGGAGGCCAGACTGGCAGAGCTGATCTGGAAGGGTGAGCCGCTGCCCTCCGGGGAACTGGTGAGGCTGTGCGAAGCCGAGCTGGGCTGGAAGAAATCGACTACCTATACCATGCTGAAACGGCTGGAGGCTAAAGGGCTGTTTCATAATGAAGACGGGACGGTGGTGTCACTGATCAGCAAGGAGGATTTCCATGCTGAGAGAAGCAAGCAGTTCGTGGAAGAGACGTTCGGGGGATCGCTGCCGCGGTTTCTCGCTGCATTTACGCGCAGCCGGAAGCTGGAGAAGAAGGAGATTGACGAGCTGCTGAAGCTGATTAACGAGAAAGAGGAGGAATAGTCATGACGGCTATTTTTCAGACCGTGCTGCAGATGAGCGTTGCCGGAAGCTATGTTATCCTGCTTGTACTGGTGGCTAGGCTTCTGCTTAGAAAAGCACCAAAAATACTTTCCTATATTCTCTGGTTCGCGGTGCTGTTCCGGCTGCTATGCCCTTTGTTTTTTGAAACGCCTTACAGTCTGCTGCCTGAATTGGGAAAGGGCAATCTGCAGACAGCCGGAGGCGGCGAACAGACAGTAGTGCAGCCTATAGTGCAGCCGCCTGTGGATTCAGGGGGAGATGCTTCAAGACCGGCAAACGGAACAACAGCAGGCACTTCTGGAGGTACTACTGCGGATGAAAACGGCATTATGGCGGATTCTGCTGTACCGGAAAGGGCTGGCGCACCTTTGGAAGCAGACGCTCATCCTTCGGCGGCAGAACGCTGGCAGACAGCTGCGGGGTATGTCTGGCTCGGCGGTTTGTCCGTTATGCTGGCCGGCGGTCTTCTCTCAGCCATTCGGTTAAACCGACAATTGAAGGCGGCTCGGCATCAAGCTGAAAATATTTATGAGTGGGGCGGGGCAAAGACTCCGTTCGTGTTCGGGCTGCTGAAGCCCCGCATCATTTTGCCTGCAGGGCTTGGGGAGCATGAACGCGGCTATATCATCCGGCATGAGCAGGTCCATATCAGCCGGCTGGACCATCTGGTGAAGCTGGCCGCTTTTGCCGCGCTCTGCCTGCACTGGATTAATCCGCTGGTCTGGCTGGCCGTCCGGTTCATGGATGAGGATATGGAGAAATCCTGTGATGAGGCGGTCATCCGGCAGCTGGGCAGCGGAATCAAGAAGGACTATTCTACCTCACTGCTCTCGCTGTCCACTGGCAGAACCTTCACAGGCCGCACTCCGCTTGCCTTCGGCGAGAACAGCACAAAAGGCCGGATCAAAAATATTCTGAATTACCGTAAGCCGTCCTTCTGGGCGGTTACGTCAGCGGCAGCATTAGTCATTATAACTGTTGCAGTTGCCGGTTTAACGGGAAATCTGCGGACACACAAGATGACTGAGGAAGATTATGCCAAGCAATATATCGCGGAGCAGATAGCGGGGATAGAGAACTTGATAAACGGTCCTGCCATTACAGACAGCGAGATAACTATGTTCGAGCAGGCGGGCCGGGTAGAAGGGCTGCTGCCTGAGCCGCTCGGGTTGTGGCGGCTGGAATACCGGCTGGAGCCGGAGGACATCAGCAGGCTGCCGCTGGCCGGCGGAATGAACGAGATTGACGGGAAAATTACCGAGGACAGCGGAATGGGCAAGCCGGTGCTTGTGTTCGCCTATGAAGGAAATACACCTCGATACGAGGGTGTAATCTGGACCGGAGCGTATGATCTGGACATTCCGGCCGGACGTGAAACGGCCCTGCAGGTCTTTTTCGAGGGCAAAGGACTGTTAGAGCATGAAACATACAGCGGTAATCATGCGATTGCAAAGTTTGTAATGTCGGACGGAACGACAGCCCACCTGCTGCTGTCCCAGCCGGCTGTGCAGGGCGATTCCGGCATCTGGGTTGTCGAGCGCTGGAAAGACGGCAACGGCTATGAGTATTACGAGACTCCGGATACAGCCCTCCCTTCAGCGGAGTATTTTGCCGGACTGCAGGCAGAGGCAGGCCAGGGGCAGCAGGCGGCTGAACGGCTGGACCCTCAGCAGGTCGCAGCCAGGTTCGTGCAGGAGGAGCTTGGCTGGAATATAGCCAAGGAGAAGATAGACCTGCAGATTCCGGCAACAGCTGCAGATTTCACTATATCTCCCATAAGTGAGCTGCTCGGCTACGTTAGCGGTATGACTCTGGCGGAGCCAGGGTTTAAATTCGATAACGCGGAGTGGCTGACGGAGGATGAAGATCCGGCCAGGCTGCGGAGGCTGGGCATTGACCCGGAACAAGATATGCCGGGTGGCTTCTACATCCTGAATAAACTTGCGATTAAGGATCCGCTGGAGCTGTCGGATGAAGCGGAGTTTGCTATTATAGACGGCGCAACGCCAAAAGCAGTCAGCAGGGCGGAGTTTGTAGAGCGGCTGGATTTAATGACCGATTTCGGGATGCTGTGCACCGTTACAACTCAGGATGGCAAAGTAATCCGGTTAGCCGAAAGATATCTGCCATAACGTTAAAAAGAGGCCGTACCTGAGAGCTTACAGCTATAAGCCTTAGGTGCGGCCTTGATGCTTCAGAGAAACATATAGCCTGCCTGCAAGCTCCCGGTACTCCGGATGGCAGGGAGCAGCGCCGGGAACACACGTCCATTCAGCAGGAATTCCGGTAGTCCCGGGGGGATGCTCCCATTACTTTTTTGAACATACGGGAGAACTGGAACTGGTCATTGTAGCCGACACTGCAGGCGATTTCGCTCATGGAAAGAACGGACTTGCGGATCAGCTCGCCGGCCCGGTTCATCCGGTACAAAATCATATATTGCTGAGGGGTAATTCCTGTAGCATCCTTAAATATTTTGGATAAATATTTACGGTTAATCTTCAGCCGCTCAGCCAGCTGTGCGACGGTCAGGTCCGTTGCATATTCCCGCTCTATGAATGTAATCGTCTGCTCGACATATTGGCCTTTGGCTCCGGTTGATCCAGCCGGCACAGACGCCGGGTCCAGTATGACGGACAGGAAGGAATAAAGCGCACCGAGCAGCCTGAGCTCGTCCGTTAGCGAATGCTCTGTCGCCTTAAACATTTCCAGAAAGCAGGACTGAATATATTCGTCCCGGCTTGAGCAGAAGATGGGCTGTTGATCCGATAAAAGCGAGCGCTTGAGATAGTAATCCACCTGTATTCCGTTGAATGCAATCCAGGAGTAGGTCCACGGATCTTTATCGTCTGCCTTGTAGTATGACAGATTCTCCGGACTGATCAGAAACCCCTGTCCTTTCCCGAGCCTGTATGTCCTTCCGCCAGTCCGGAATTCTCCTTTGCCGCTATGAATATAGTGGATTTTGTAATAATCGCGGACCATAGGACCGACCTCATGGGCCGGGGAACACTGCTCTGTTCCGCAATAATATAATTCCAGATCGACATTATGAATGTTGGGATAATTAGAAAACTGGTATTGTACAATATCCATCCGGCTGCACCTTCACTCTCTTCTGCAAGACAAACATGGCGATAGCGACATGATGTCATGAATTGGTGTTATTATGTCATTCAGCTGTAGCGTTTTCACGCCTATAATGAGGCTAGTTCATAAGCTTATTATACAGTAGGCTGTCTTGTCTGAGAAACGGGATAAGCAGCTGTGAGGAGGTATTGTGTTGGACGATAACTTATTGCCGGACGGAGTATGGCCGGTTATGCTTACTCCGTTCACCGAGGATAACAAGATAGACTATGCTGCACTCGAGGAACTGATTGAATGGTATCTGGATCAGGGGGTACACGGCTTATTCGCAGTCTGCTTGTCCAGTGAAATGCTCTATTTGTCGCTTGAAGAGAGGGCCGATCTTGCAAGATTTGTTGCGGAAAAGACAGCCGGGATGGTTCCGGTCGTTGCTTCCGGGCATAATTCAGATGATCTTGAGGAGCAGATCGCCGAAGTATCGGCTATGGCGGAGACAGGCGTGGATGCTGTAATCCTTGTAACCAGCAGGATAGCGGGTCCTGATGATGACGATGAGGTATGGAAGCGGAATCTGAGCGTTATTATGGAACGTCTGCCCGATGTCAAGCTTGGCCTGTATGAATGTCCGGTGCCGTATCACCGGCTGCTGTCTCCTGAGCTGCTGCAATGGTGTGCACAGACCGGGCGCTTTTTCTTCCTTAAGGAAACGAGCTGTGATCTGGAGCAGATAGGGGCGAAGGTTGCAGCTGTTCAGGGAACGCCGCTCAAAATCTACAACGCCAACGGCACCTCCTATCTGGGTTCCCTGCAGGCAGGTGCGCACGGCTACAGCGGGATATTGACCAACTTTCATCCTGACCTGTATGTATGGATTGCTGACAACTGGCAGCAGGAGCCGGCCCGGGCCGAGCAGCTGCAGCTGCTTCTTGGACCGCTTCATTTATTTGAGGGCCGCCATTACCCGGTGAATGCCAAATACTTGCTGCAGCAGAAGGGGCTTAGTCTGAACCTTCATTCCAGATCCTTGAGCCATGAGGCACTCAGACCGGTCCACCGGCTGGAGGTAAAACAGTTCCTGAAGCTCAGCCAGCTGTTCCGGCAATCCTTCCTGGCTGACTAGCCGCTCTGCTGCGCTTCCGCCGCCAGCATCAGCTGATAGATTTTGCGGGTCGTGTTCACATTGCGGACGGTCATCAGCTTGTAGACACTGCTGCCGATGAGCTTGGCCATTGCACTTTTGACCACATTCTCGCGCTCCACGGAATATAATACTGCGCCGGGAACGTAGAGAAGGGTACCGATTCCTGGCTTCAGCGGCAGCTTGTCCAGTACGGATGCATCGTCTGCCTCATCCCACAGGAACATGACATCGCTCCGGAGCTTGTCGTCGTTGCTCCAGGAGTCAGGAAGGGCCTCCATGACTGTGCGAAGCTCATCCAGGCTCCGGACCAGTACTTTAATGTTAAGGCTGAAGTCTTTTTGAATAGCCTGTTCGAGCAGTTCCGGTAAATCCTCCCGCGGATGATCAGCCGCAAAGATGATATTCCCGGAATTGATATAGGTGGTTACAGAGGTCATACCGGCCTGTTCAAACGTCTGCTTGAGCAGCTTCATATTAATAATGTTGTTACCGCCCACATTGATCCCTCTAAGTAGTGCAACAAAGATCATCCTAATCCCTGCTTCCTGTAATCTTGACTTTTCCATGTCCGTAAACTTTACAAACAGTATCTTAATCGATATACTTTAAATATAACATTTCAGGGTTCAGAACAACAGAAAGGGGCTTACGCCAGTAGGCTCCTTTTGTATTTCTAACCCAATTCAAACAGGAGGGCGAAGGTCATTCACAAGGAAAAGATTATGGTATGTGTTCATTATGGTCCCCACGGAGAGCGTTTAATCCGGCGCGGTGTCCAGCTGTCCGAGCTTATCGGGGCACCGCTGTATGTGCTTAATGTCGATAGTTCGGATACGGATGAATACAATCAGAGCAAGGAAATGTTTATGGCTGTCTGGAAACGTCTGGCCGAGGAAGCCGGAGCTGAGTTCATGGTCCGCAAACGCCGGGGCCGCAAGACTACAGATGTTATCGTTGAAGCAGCTGAAGAAAAAGAAGTAACCCAGATCATTATCGGACAGTCCGCACAGACGCTGTGGCAGGAGCTGACCAAGCGTAATTTTGTCAATGAGCTGATCAGCAAAATGAAGATGATGGATCTGCATGTTGTGGCTGTCCAGCGGATGCGCGCGGGTCTTGAGGAAACGCATGAGGAAGGCGTTGTTTCTTATCTGGTCAAAAACGGCGGTGTTTATCAGCTTAGCGATGAGCCGGAGGGAACAGATTTTATTAAAGGTAAATATTTTCATGAATTGCATACCGAATTTGAGAATGGCTTGTTCAGAATTGAGCAAGATGGTAAGGCGAGATATTTGCATATCTGCGAGGGGGTTTTGACCGACCCGTTGTAGCCGGTTTTTACTTCTGGGAGTAAGTACCATTGTTCACAACTTAAAAATACAGGGTGGAAAAGGAGGCTTGCCTTTGCTTCATATAACCGTTCTTGTTCCGTTTCTGCTGGCCCTAATGATAGCGCTTCTACGCGGGAAGCTGCCAAAACTCCATAGAGGGTGGATGGTGCTTGCCGGACCGCTGGCGTTGTTCGTTTATTTTTTGACCCGCATACCGGTCATCAAGGGAGGGGACTCCGGATACGAGACTGTATCATGGATTCCGTCACTTGGCATTGATCTGGTGTTCCACCTGGATGGATTAAGTTTGCTGTTTGCATTGCTGATTACAGGGATGGGGACGCTCGTCATCACCTATTCCATTTACTATCTGGACAAACGCAAGGAAGAGCTGACCCCGTTTTATGTGTATTTGCTGTTATTTATGGGGGCAATGCTTGGAGTCGTACTGTCGGATAATCTGATGGTGCTGTACGGCTTCTGGGAGCTGACCAGTGTCTCCTCATTCCTGCTGATTGCTTTTTGGCACCGCAGACAGAAGTCACGTTACGGTGCGCTCAAGTCGATGCTGATTACCGTCTTCGGCGGTCTGGCGATGTTTGCAGGCTTCCTGATGCTGTATGTCATGACCGGGACATTCAGCATCCGGGAAATCTGGAGCCAGGCGGGCGATATTAGCGGACAAACGCTATTTATACCTGCGATGCTGCTTATTCTGCTGGGTGCCTTCACCAAGTCAGCCCAGTTTCCGTTTCACATCTGGCTTCCTGATGCAATGGAAGCGCCGACTCCGGTCAGTGCTTACCTGCATTCGGCAACCATGGTCAAAGCCGGCCTGTATCTGGTGGCGCGTTTTAGCCCGGTGTTTGCGGGGCAACATGAGTGGTTTTGGATTGTGTCGGGTGTCGGCCTGATCACCTTGATCTATGGATCGATCCAGGCGATGAAGCAGACGGACCTGAAGGCTCTGTTAGCCTACTCCACAATCAGTCAGCTCGGACTGATTATGGGATTACTAGGTATGGGATCGGCAGCTTCATTCTATACGGGTGAAGAAGCTGTATACTATACCGCCGCAACAACGGCAGCGCTGTTCCATTTATTCAATCATGCCATATTTAAAGGTTCACTGTTCATGGTTGTCGGAATCGTCGACCATGAGACGAATACCCGTGATCTGCGCAAGCTGGGCGGACTGGTATCCCTGATGCCGGTTACCTTTACAGTCGCGCTGATCGGCAGCTTCTCAATGGCGGGTCTGCCGCCGTTTGCCGGATTCCTTAGCAAGGAAATGTTTTTCACTGCAGTTCTGAATATCAGGGAGCTCGATATCCTGAGTGTGCAATCCCTGTTTACAATCGTTCCGGTTGTAGCCTGGATTGCAAGCATCTTTACCTTTGCGTACAGCATGATTATGGTTTTCCATACCTTCTTCGGAAAGTACCAGCCTGAGAAGCTGGATAAGAAACCGCACGAGGCGCCGTTCGGGCTGCTGCTGTCGCCGATCCTGCTGGCTTTGCTGGCAATAGTGACCGGCCTGTTCCCGAATATGCTGTCCAAATCGCTGATTGTACCGGGTATGAATGCGATCCATCCGCAGATAGCAGCGGGCTCCCCTTTTTACGTCAATATTTATTTCTGGCACGGCTTCACTACCGAAGTCTGGATGACGCTGGGTGTTATTCTTCTGGGGATTGTTGTATACCGGATCTATGGCCGGCTTAGCCTCGTGGATAAAGATTGGGGCAGGGGCAGAGGCTACACGCTCAACCAGGTATATGACGGCAGTATCCGGCTGGTTGAGCGGACTTCACGTTCGATTACCGGACTGTATATGACGGGCTCCATGCGACATTATCTGATGTATATTTTTACATTGATCATTGTGGTTGTAGGCGGCTCCATGCTGTATACAGACGGCATTACCCTGGGTCAGGGCGAGTATGCCCCGATATCCTTCTTTGAAGTTGTTGCCGTACTGGTCATGCTGACCGGTACACTGGCCATTCCGTTCGCCAAGTCCAGGGTGTCAGCGATTCTGCTGACAGGCATGGTGGGCTATATGGTAACGCTGCTCTTTATCCTGTTCCGTGCACCTGATCTGGCACTTACCCAGATGATTGTCGAGGTAGTGTCGGTCACGCTGTTCCTGCTCTGCTTCCGGCATCTGCCAAGGCTTGGACGGGATAAGGTCAAGTTCCGTTTGAAACTTCCGAAGCTGATTATATCCATCGGGTTCGGTGCAACCATGACGCTGGTCGCTCTGGCGGCACTTGACAGCAGCCCGTTCGAATCTATATCAACCTTCTATACGGAGAACAGCTATAAGCTGGGCGGCGGTAAAAACATTGTTAACGTTCTGCTCGTGGATTTCCGCGGCTTTGATACGATGTTTGAAATTACGGTGCTGGGACTGGCCTCACTGGCCATCTATTCCATGATCAAGCTGAAGGTGGAGCCGGACAACAAGCCTGCTGCCGTAAAAAGCATGTTTGACGATGAGAAGCCCCGCTACTCCCGCAGCAACGATGTGCTGCTTCAGTCGGTGGCAAAGGTTGCATTCGTAATCATCATAACCTTTTCGCTGTATCTGTTCTTTGCCGGCCATAATAATCCCGGAGGCGGCTTTATCGGAGCGTTGATGGCTGCAGCAGCGCTTATACTGCTGGCTATCGCGTTCGGTATGGATTTTGTCGAAAAGGTTCTTCCGGTGAATTACCGCAAGCTGATAGCAGTCGGTATCATTCTGGCTTTCCTTACCGGTATAGGGTCGTTTGTATATGATGTACCCTTCCTCAGTCAGGCCTTCGGCTATTTTGAACTGCCGGTGATGGGCAAGACCGAGCTGACTACAGCGATGCTGTTCGATCTCGGCGTCTATCTGGCGGTTATCGGTGTCACTATGAATATCATCTTCACGATCGGGAGGGATAACTGATGGAGCTCCTTATTGCCCTGGCGATCGGTGTCTTGTTTACTGTAGGTGTGTATCTGGTTCTCTCCAAAAGCCTGCTTCGTATCCTTCTGGGGACGACACTGATCACTCACGGGGTTCATCTGCTGCTGCTGACCATGGCCGGACTGAAGACCGGCGCTGCCCCGTTGCTTGGCGAGAAGGCGGATTCTTATGTCGATCCCTTGCCGCAGGCGCTTATCCTCACCTCGATCGTCATTAGCTTCGGGGTGTCGGCTTTCTTTATCGTCCTTGCCTACCGGGCATACCGCTCGGCTGGTATGGATGATGTGGAAGGCAGCAAGGGGGAGAGACAATGAACAATCTGCTGGTAATGCCACTGCTGATCCCGGCTTTTACAGCGGTGATCCTGATTTTTCTTAAAGAGCAGATTGGCCTGCAGCGTATTATCAGTGCGGCCAGTGTGTTTCTGAATATTGCCGTTGCTGTAACGATTGTATATCAGGTCAAAACAGACGGGATTCAAACGCTGTATATGGGAGGATGGCTGCCGCCGCACGGCATTGTCTTTGTTGCTGATATGTTTGCGGCGCTGCTCGTTTTGATAACGGCAATCGTAGGTGCAGCATGCCTGTTCTTTTCCTTTGCCAGTATCGGCGAGGAGCGGGAACGTTTTTATTACTATACGTTTTTCCATTTCCTGCTGACCGGTGTGTTTGGATCCTTCCTGACCGGTGACCTGTTTAACCTGTTCGTTTGCTTTGAAGTACTGCTGGTTGCTTCCTATTCCATGATTGTGCTGGGCGGTACGAGAGTCCAGCTGCGCGAGACACTGAAATATATACTGGTCAATGTCATTTCCTCTGCTCTGTTTGTAGCCGCAATTGCTTATCTGTATGGTGCGATAGGCACGCTTAACATGGCGCATCTGGCAATGCGTGTCGCAGAGGCCGGACAGGGCGGCGTCATGAATGTTATCGCTGTGCTGCTGCTGCTCGTATTCTCGCTCAAGGCGGGTCTGCTGCTCTTCTTCTGGCTTCCGGATTCCTACAGCGCTCCTCCGCTGGCGGTAAGGGCATTGTTCGGCGCATTGCTGACCAAAGTAGGACTGTATGCCATCACCCGTGTGTTTACGCTGATCTTTATCCATAATCCGGATCTGACGCATTCGCTGATGGCCTGGATGGCGGGAGCAACAATGATTCTGGGAGCGATCGGAGCACTGGCGTACAATGATCTGAGCCGTATTTTCAACTATAATATTGTAATCAGCGTGGGCTTCGTTGCCTTCGGCATATCAGTCCTGACCGAGGATTCGCTCAGCGGGGCCGTGTTCTATCTCATGCACGACATGATTGCCAAGGCGCTGCTCTTCTTCCTGGGAGGAATGATTCTGGCCGCTTCAGGAACAGAGCAGCTGAAACAGATGGGCGGTCTGATCCGCAGATACCCCTATACAGGGTGGATGTTCTTTATACTCACGCTTGCCCTGGTGGGTGTACCGCCGCTTAGCGGCTTTGCCGGGAAGGTAATGATGATCCGCAGCGGGTTCGGTGAATTACATGTAGCACTTTCACTGATTGCGCTGGCCTCAAGCTTCGTTGTCCTGTACTCGCTGATCAAAGTGTTCCAGGAGGTATTCTGGGGCGGTGAGAGAAGCGATGAGGAAATTCATCCCCTGCGCTACAAAGCGATGATGGCGCCGGCTGCTGTGCTGTTTGTCCTCGTGATTCTGATGGGTGTCGGTGCCGAGACGGTGAACGAATATGTTCTCCAGGCCGGAGCTGTGCTTGCTGATCCGGCACAATACATTAACGCTGTCATGAAGGAGTAGATGCGGATGGCTTTTCAAATATTGTTAAATTTCATGATAACGTTTCTGTGGATGTTCCTGAATAATGACTGGACAGCTTCCGGCTTCATTGTCGGCTATGTGCTTGGTATCCTGGTATTGTTCGGCCTCCGGCGTTTCTTTGGCGGCCGCCTGTATCTCGGCAGGGGCTGGGCGATTCTTAAGCTGGCTGCGCTGCTGCTGCGGGAACTGGTGGTATCCAGTTATGTGGTGGTTAAGGCCGTGCTGAGACCGAATCTCAACATCCGCCCGGCCATTCTGATGTACACTACGGAACTGAAGGCAGACTGGGAGGTTGCCGTGCTGATCACGCTGCTCTGCCTGACTCCGGGATCGGTTGTGCTGGAGGTTTCCAAGGATAACCGGACTCTGTATATTCATGCAATGGATATCAAAGATGCTGAACAATTCAGAGACAATATCCGCAATACGTTTGAACGCGCGATTCTGGAGGTGTCCCGTTCATGATTCACTATATACTCATGCTGGCGATTTCCATTATGGTCATCTCAATCGGCATCTGTGCCTGGAGACTGGTGAAGGGGCCGTCACTGCCTGACCGGATTGCTGCGCTGGATACGATCGGCATTAATCTGCTGGCAATGGTGGCGGTACTCTCGGTACTCTTTAAAACGCAATCCTTCATTGAATATATTCTGCTGATCGGAATCCTCTCTTTTATCGGAACGATGGCCTTTGCCAGATATATCGAAAGGAGAGTGGTGTTTGAACATGGAAGTGATCAAAACGATAATTGAAGTGCTTTTTGCACTGCTTATTCTGACAGGGGCGCTGCTTAGTGCGGTCAGCTCGTTCGGGCTGATCCGTCTGCCTGATGTGTATCTGAGATCACATGCCGCAGCCAAAAGTGCCACGCTTGGCGTTCTGTGTGTGCTCAGCGGCGCATTTCTCTACTTTGCCTTTTTCCTTGATTTCATCAGCGCCAAGCTGCTGCTTGGAATTGTGTTCGTATTCATGACCTCGCCTTTGTCGGCTCATCTGACCGGGCGTGCTGCATACCGGACCGGGGTTCCGTTATGGAACCGGCGTATCCAGGACGATTTGAAAGAGGTCCTGGAGAAGGAGCGGGTCAATTCTGACCCGACTGCATAGGTTCAGAATTGAAGCAGGGATGTCTTCTGGCCAGTGCTGGCTGAGAAGCATCCCTGTTTTTATGCTTAAATGCTGGGTTGCAGTTTCTTGCGGTTAGAGAAGATGCCATTAATCCGTTAGCGAAACACTGCTAGGCTGAGCAGTGCGTCTGCGGTATACATACAGCATGACATACGAGAGGACAAATGCTGCTGTTACAAGCCATAGCGGAATCCGCGGGTCCAGCTTGTAAGCCCAGCCGCCGATGATGCCCGCAGGTGCGGTGAACAGCAGGATCAGCACGGACAGCATGGAAAATACCTTGGCCCGTTTGTCATCATCAATGGCGTTCTGTACGGCGGCTTCCAGATAGGGCGAGCTGATCATCAGTCCTACAGCTGCCAGAATGGTGCTCAGACCGATCCACAGCAGGCTGGAGGAAGGGTAAATGACCAGCATGACATTCGAGATTGCAGACAGTCCAAAGCCGGCCATCATGGCACGGTGAGCGGCCTGATCGGGAATCTTGGGCATAAGCAGCCATAACGTCACCAGCATAATAATAGAAGAAACCGCCGGGAACAGGGAGATGATGCCGCTGTCAATCCGTAAGTAGTCAGCCATATAAAGCGAGAGATAAGTCGTCTTGAGCGTTGCCTGGAAATTGAACAGAATATACACGCCAAAGATCAGCAGCAGATTGCGGTCCGTTCCCAGCTCCCGGAAAGCGCCGCCATATATGGCCATGCTCTCTCTGAGTCCAAGCTCACGGGTCTCCTCGCGCTTTCTGATTCCTGCCTCTGTCTCACGTGTCGTCAGCTGGCGCCCGACAAACTGAAAGGTCATGAACAGAAAGGCGATCACGTACATAATCCGCATGCCAGTGACCATACCGTACTGATTCACCAGGAGGCCGCCCAGCGGTGCGAATAATCCGCCGATCACACCGATGATCTGCAGCAGGGTGAATACATAGGTCCGGTCTGAGGGACGGGTATCCTCAACAATCAGACAATAAAATGCGATATGCGGTACACGCTGGAAGCCGTTGATGATGGCAGCCATCACAAAAAACCACAGGTTTTGCGAAAAGGCCCACAACAAGGTAGCCAGACTCCAGCTGAGCAGGTCAAAATACAGGATCGCCCGTTTGCGGCCCATGCGGTCGGTTAAATATCCGCTCAGCAAAGAGGAGAGTACCTGCACAATCAGACCGATGGTTGTAATCCAGCCGATGTTCAGCTCGGTCAGTCCAAGCTCATACATGTACAGGGTAGCGTAGGTGGAGAACATGCTGTACGGAATCAGGAAAAAGGGCTCAAAGGTCAGGCAGCCCCGGCTGTTTCCCTGCAGCCGCGGAAAAAAGGTTTTTGCCATGAAGAAGTCCTCCGGATAGTAGAAAGAGATTATGAAGTCCAAACTATTAAATGATAATTATAAGATAATGTCAATATAAGGGCTGATAGAGGGGGCATGTAACCGGCTGAGGCAGAAACCGCTTCTATTTAGAACTCTTATCTGGTGCGGTAACCGCGGAAGTTGCAGCGGGGTTTGAAGTTACAGTAGACTAAGTTATAGCAACAGCAGAACTCCCGAAACGATAATTAATGCTGAGCTCACTCCAACGAACAAGGTGGTTAACATGTTTATAATTCTCGGACTCGTATTTATTGTGTTATATGCTGCAATTGTATTCTATATTGGCTGGAGCGGCTGGAGCTGGATTAAACCCGCGGTATCGGCCAGATTCCGTCTGGTCTATATCATTCTGCTTGTTTTTCTGGCAAGCTCGCTGATTCTGTCCAGAGTTGTTGCCGGATCAGCTGTTCTGAGCGTAATCGGCAGCTACTGGCTGGCCCTGTTCAGTTTATCTGTGCTGGTGCTGCCTGTCATTCATCTGATCGTCTGGTTAACGAAGCTGTTTAGGCTGCCGCGCCATGCTGTCCAGAAATGGTCAGGAATAATTACTTTGCTGCTGCTGGCTGGTCTGATCGGGTTCGGCAGTTATAATGCTTTCAGCCCGGTTACACGTTCCTATGACATCACCATCGATAAGCCCGGCCCGGAGAGCGGCAAGCTGCATATTGTGATGGCATCAGATATGCATTTTGGATACCTGTCGGGCAAAAGCCATGCAGAGCGGATGGTCCAAGAGATCAACGCACTTAAACCTGATATCGTGCTTCTGCCCGGAGATATTGTGGATGATGACATTATGCCTTACAAAAATAAGGGGATCGGGGATATTTTATCCGGAATAGAAGCGCCGCTGGGAGTGTATGCCTCCTTGGGGAACCATGACCGGTTCGAAGGGGAGACAGAGGAGCTGATCAGCCTGCTGGAGGAGAGCGGAATGCAGGTGCTGTATGACGAGACAGTCCAGATTGGAGACTGGCTGACACTGGTAGGGCGGAAGGATTATAGCGACAAGGAGAGAGCGGGGCTGGCTGAGCTTATGAAAGCTGCAGACCGCACCAAGCCCGTTGTGATGCTGGAGCATCAGCCGGTTGAATTCGCCGCCGCAGAGGAGCAGGGCATTGATCTGATACTGTCCGGCCATACCCATCGCGGGCAGATCGCGCCTGCTAATCTGATTACCTCACGGATTTTTGAGAATGACTGGGGTTATCTGCAAAAAGGGAAGATGCACTCCATCGTATCCTCCGGATACGGCTTCTGGGGACCGCCGATCCGTATCGGATCGCGGTCGGAGATTGTGTCTATACAAGTGACGTTTGCTGACTGACGATTAAGCTTATCGATGATATTACAAAAAAAACAGGCGACAGCTACCCGGCTGCCGCCTGTTTTCTGTTTAACCAAAGAACGGCTTCTCATTTAGCCGCAGTTCATACTCGTTAGTCAATCCGCCCGCAAGCGCATTATGACGCAGGGCCAGATACAGCTCTGCTTTTGTCGCATTCACATAAGGCTGAACGAATAAAATGCCGATGCCCAGAGCCAACAGACCTAGCAGAATCCAGCCGATAAAGCTCAGATCGAGCACAAACATGCGGAATTTATGACCGTGTGTCATCTGCTTGCTTAAATCGACTGCACGGTTGTAGCCGATGTTCGGGTTGTCTGCCAGGATGAACGGAACCTGACTGTAGGCGTAGGATTTGACGATCCCTGGAATAATCAGCAGCAGGAACCATAAGAAATTCAAAAAGTTCTTCCATAGCATGGTTAACACTACAGCCCAATACCGGTCTTTCCTGAATGCATAGCCGATATTGCCCATATTGACTTCACCTTCAGCCGACTGCTTGAAATAGCGCTGTGAGCCAACGATGAGGGGAGTGGCAATCAGAGTGTAAAAAGCGAGACCGATAATTGCAAAAATAACGATGAGCACAAAGGCAACAAGCAGGATCGGACCTAAGATGCCCCAGTTCATATCCAGTCCCGAATTTTGCAGCTCTGTCCGGTTTGATGAATCGAAAAACCTGTCAAAGCTGGGAATTCCCGTGCCTTCTCCAAGAATGATCAGCAGCAGGCTTACGACAAAAGCTTTCCAATATGATGTCCGCAGTACGCCCTTGGCCCTTTGTTTGAGTTCTACGCGTCCCCACATAATAAAACCTCTTTCTGGTATGTATTTATTCTCTTCACCTTACTTTCTGCATAGCTTTGATTCCATGTTTCCAAAAAGTATTATAGCACGTACGTTCAGATTAAAGTTGAAAACCGCTGATTCATCCCCACCCTATCGAGGGTGGAGTATTCTCAGCTTTTTTAGATAAATGTTATTTTTAAATGTAAATGTAATGTTTTTTCTGAAAATACCGATATATGTTGTGACAAATGTGATATGAAAAGGAGCATATACGTGAATTTGAAAACGAAAGTAATAATCCTGGTAACCTCAATTTGTATTATTCTGGCGGTTCCGCTAAGTTATTTTTCCTTGTACCTGATTCAAAAGCAAACGCATGAATCTATTGATGAACAGCTCAAAAGCACAGTCCAAAAAGCGGTTGCCGAAATCGACGGCTGGGTCCAGATTAAAGCTAAAGTAATTGAAACGCTCGGCACGGTCATTGAACAGACGGTTCCGTTTAATCAGATTGGTATGGAGCATTTGCAGGCTTTTCAGCTGCCTGAGAATAAAGCTGATATAGCCACTATCTATTTTGGCCTGGAGGATGGCACCTATATGGACGGGGCGGGCTTTATCCCAGACAGCTCTTTTGATGCCCGGCAGCGGCCCTGGTACCTGGCGATTAAGGAAGCAGACAAGCTGACCATCAGTGATGCTTACATAACGAAAGCAGGAGTACAATCTATCTACATAGGCGTTCCGCTTCATGATCAGAACGGTGCTTTTCAAGGAGCGATCTCGGAAAATATCTCCCTGGATTCCATTAAGCAGCGGATCAGTTCCATTGAAACGGCAGACGGCTTTACTTTTTTGCTGGACCGCACAGGAGTTGTTCTGTCCCATCCGGATCAGGAGCTGCTGAACAAGCCGCTGGCTGAACAGCCCGGTTATTCCGGACTTGTTGAGCAAATGCTCAAGCAGTCATCGGGCCATACGGAGTATGTATACAATAATGATGATCAATTGATTTATTACGAAACCATCCCGAACACCGGCTGGGTCATAGGAACCTCTATTTCGGAAAAAACAGCCTTTGCCGAGCTTGTATCCACCCGTCAGCTTTTAATAACTTTAGTTGTATTGTTTACTCTTGCATTGGCTGCTGGTGCCTATTTCTTCGCATTAAAAGCGCTAAAGCCTTTGCTTAATATGAAAAAGAGTGCCGAGCTGCTCGCAGCAGGCGATTTGACGGTTCAGGTGCCGGTGAAGGGGAAAGACGAAATCGCTCAGCTCGGATATTCATTTAACGCCATGGCGGCCTCACTGAGGGGCTTGATCGCACAAGTATATCAATCGGCACAGGTAGTCCAGACTTCCTCCAGGGACATGTATAAGGATGCTCTGGGCAGCAATGAAATTGCCGGGCAAATCTCGGCTGTCATTGATGATATTGCCAATGGTGCTTCCGAGCAAGCCGAGTCAATTCAATCCGGGGCTGAAATGGTCAGCGGTATTAATGAGGTTATTGATCAGATCGTTGATGAGGCCAGGAACGCGTCAACCAGTATCATGGATGTTAATCAGGCAATGGAGAGCGGTGTGGGGGCCATCAATCGCCAGAATGATCTGGTACAGGCCGGTAAACTGAATACCGGACGGGTTGAAGCCGCTAACGGGCTGCTCCAGAACAAGATTGACGAGATTTCGCTCATTACCGGAAGCATACAGGCGATTGCAGCCCAGACCAATTTGCTGGCACTGAATGCTTCAATTGAAGCAGCGCGGGCCGGAGAACACGGCAGAGGGTTCGCTGTAGTTGCCGGAGAAGTGCGTAAGCTGGCTGAACAGTCCTCCCATTCCGTGACCGGGATTGACCAGCTGCTGAAGGATCTGCAGGAAGCAGGCCGGCAAAGTGCTGCTGAACTGGATGAGCTCCGGATAAATAGCACAGACCAGCTAAGCTCAATGGAAGAAACCTCAGAAGCATTTACCCGCATCCGTGAAGCGATTGAACAGATCATAGCCAAAATTAATTTCATCACGGATGGCATGATGGAGCTGAAATCCGGTTCGGGACAGGTATCCGACGTAATCACGGGTCTGGCGGCTGTCGCCGAGCAAAGCGCTGCCTCTACGGAAGAGGCTGCTTCCTCAACAACAGAGCAGACTGCAACAATCAGCAATATCTCCGATACAGCCAGGGAACTGACCGAGAATGCGGAACAGTTACTGCAGGAAATTAATAAATTTAAAACACAATTGTAGTTGGAAAAACAAACAGCAGCTTCTTCCGGTTAACGGGGACAGCTGCTGTTTTTAGTTATAAGTGTAAATCAGTTCGCGGATACAGCAGCACTCCAATTCCCGAAATAATGCCGAAGATGCCTTAGAGTTAGCACGAAAATGATTAAAAAATGAATGAGTTTATCTCAATGTTAAAGTTTAACTTCCATGTTACAATGTGAATGAAATATATATTATTTATGGGAGGTAATGGATGTTGGGGTGCTATAAAAAGTCCTTGTTGATTATGGCTGTATGTTGTGCCGTAGCGACTGCATCGGGTTGTAATGCAGAACAATCTGACACTGAGTTAGAAAAAAGAGCAGCAGCTACTGCTACTGCCGAAGCAGCAACCGCTGAACCTACAGTGAGCACAGAAGCACCGGCTGCGGAAAGATCGGCAGAGCTGCCGGACTTTGCTCAGTTAGTGGATACATACGGGGATCTGGGGCTGGTTGACGCACATAACCATGATGCATCGGGTAAGCAGTATCAAAGAATGGAAGAAAGCTGGTCGCGCTTTAAGGTACGCAATATCGTGCTTTTTGGAGACGTTTCCGATCACAGTGCCATTATGACGGATTCCTTTAGCTGGTACGCTTATCAGAGCAATCCGGATCTCTACATACCGTATTTTTCAGGCTTTGATCTTCATGATCCGGAATGTCTGAATGTAATCAAAGACAATCTGGAAAAGGGTTATTTCGGTTTGGGCGAGATAGCAGCGGCTTCAAGTTATTCCCCTGCGCTTGCAAATGTCGCCTGGAAAGCCATCGATCCTATGGATGGGTACTTCCCTGAAATCTACGACCTGATTGCGAAATACAAAGCTCCCATTCTATTACATATCGATCCGCCGAATGGAGAGCCTGTAGCCAAGCTGGAACAAGCCTTGAGTGAGCATCCAGACACTACTTTCATTTTTGCACATATAAATGCCTACAATACACCTGAAGAGATTGACCGTTTGATGGGCAAATATCCGAACCTTTACGCTGATTTTTTTGCCGGTTTCTCTGTTTATAACCCTGAGGGAGGGCTGCAGCCGGAAATATTCGTACCTGTGATTAAAAAATATGCTGACCGTTTTATGCTCAGCACGGATTCCGGATATGGACTCGAAGGCGGCGAATGGAAAGCAATTGAAGCCATGTACAGGATGCTGTATCTGTTAGATGATCCGCTTACAGCCAGGAAGATCGGCCGGGACAACCTCATGAGTCTGATCCAGGCGCAACCGGCGACAGAGACACAGCTTAAGGCAATTGCAGAACTGGAAAAAAGCACAGGCAAGTCTTACGGGAATAACCTAAACAAGCTGGAAGCAGGGAAAATACTGGCGCAGGCTGGTAAGGGTTGATGATCGTATCTTCCACAATTAATGAAAGCCGGACTGCATCAATATTTCGGCAGCTTGACAACCGGAGACAATATCCACTTTAAAGGCTTGCGGAGCCAGTAGGACATTACGGTGGCGGCGGTCCACGAGCTGCGCTTATCCTGAATGTACTGATCGTTGATAATGTAAGTCCGGGTGGAAGGAGGGCTGTTCAGGCCGAGCTTTTCCCAATCCGCCGGATCATTCGAGCCTCCGAGCTTAGCAAGCATAGCTGCTGCCGCTTTATCTACTTTGGTGTGAAGCTGCTCGTAGGCTTGGCTGATTTGCTCATGAAATTCGTGAATCGGATTGCGGTTGGCAAGGCTCTCCAAATGAATACTTTCACGAAGGTAAGAGATGTATGCCAGATGGTCGGCCCAAAATTCATCGATATAAAAGAGCCGGACCCGCTGCTCCGAGGGGCTCATCTCTATCTTGCCTTTTAAAATATCCAGCCGTTCACTGTATAGAATCCGCCTCTGATCCTCAACCATATCTGAATATTGGTTCAGCTCCTGGTGGATTTCAAAGTTTTGGCCCATGATAACGCGCTGAATATGCGTGATTGTGCTGCGGAGTGCCGGATCTTCGAGCGCTTCATCCTGTCTGGACGTGCTGATCGCCCCATTGTTGCCAAAGCGCAGCATAAGCTCATCCTCCAGGCTTACAAAAAACACCGAGGCTCCCGGGTCTCCCTGGCGTCCGGAACGCCCGCGCAGCTGATTGTCGATCCGCACACTTTCATTCACATGGGTACCGATCACATATAATCCTCCCAGCCGGGCCACAGCTTCAGCCTGCTCCAGGCTGCCGCCTCCGAGCCGGATATCGACACCGCGTCCTGCCATGTTCGTAGATACGGTCACGGCTCCAAGCTCTCCCGCTTTGGCGATAATGCCGGCTTCCTCAGCGTCATTCTTTGCATTCAGGACATGACAGGGCACACCGGCGGCTGTCAGTGCTTCTGCCAGCAGATCTGATTCCTCGACGCTTGAAGTGCCTATAAGAATTGGCCGTCCTGTAGTATGGACAGACGAAATGTCCTGCACAAGCGCCTTAAGTTTGGCTTCCTTATGGGTATAAATCCTGTACGGAAGGTCAAGCCGTATGTTAGAACGGTTCGGCGGGATCTGCACGACCTGCAGACTATAGAGCTTATCGAATTCCATTGCTGATGCACGGGCGGTTGCCGTCATGCCGCAAATTTTCGGATAAAGGCTGATAAAGTGCTGGATGGTGATCGTTCCGAGGACTTTCCCGCCGGCTACGTGCTGCAGTCCTTCTTTAGCAACAAGTGCAGCCTGCAAGCCTTCGGGTAAATACCTGTTCTCCGCCACACGCCCCGTATATTCCTCGATCAGCTCGATGCTGCCGTTCCGCACGATGTAATCGATGTCTTTTTTCATTAATGCTTCCACATGCAGTGCGCAATTCAGCGAGGTTAAAAGATGGCTGTTATGGCTGTCGTACAAATTGCCGCATCCCAGCAGCAGCTCCGCTTGTACAGCGCCTGCTTCATTCAGGTAGACGTTCCGTTTGAAATCGTCGAAGTTGTAATGGGCTGCCGGCTGCAGCTGTCGGGCTACTTCTGCGAATTGCAGGCCAGCGCTTGCCGAAGCGCTTGTGTCCCCGCTGATGACCAGCGGCACCCGCGCCTCATCGAGAAGAAGTGAATCCGCCTCATCTACAATGACATAGTGGAAGGGATGATGTACGGTATCGGCTTCATTTAATACGATAGAGTCGCGCAGATAATCGAATCCGGCTTCTTTTGCGGTAACATAGGTTATATCACTGGCGTATGCTTCCCGCTTCAGGGGCAGACTCATGCCTGCTTGAACCGCGCTTACGGATAATCCAAGGAAACGATAGACCGGTCCCATCCACTGCGCATCCCTGTTAGCCAGATAGTCGTTAAACGTCAGCACATGCACACCTTTTCCGGTCAGCGCGTTCAGATAGGCGGGCATGACTGCGGAGAGTGTTTTTCCTTCGCCGGTATGCTGTTCGATCAAATATCGTTCGTGCAGGGCAATACCAGCCATGATCTGTACATCGTAAGGCAGTAATCCGAGGGTCCGCTTCGCCGCTTCACAGACTAAAGCATATGCATCAACCAGCAGCTCGTCCAAGGGTGTGCCGGACTGTGCTGCTGCCTGCAGCCGGAGCGATTCCTGCTGAAGCTGTCTGTCGTCCATGTTAGTCAGATTTCTTGCTCTAATAAGCTCTGTTCTCTGCTGCAGGCCTTTCAGTTTACTCTGGTTATCGTAGTCTTTAAAAGAACGGAATAATCTTCCTGCAAAATTCATTGGACCGATCCCCTCTCAAGGAAAATCACTTGACCTTATTCAGCATCTTCTTTCAAATAGAATACATCCTCAACATTCAAATGAAAGGCGGCGGCGATTTTAAGAGCGAGGGTAACGGAAGGGGAGTAGTCGCCTTTTTCAATCAGCCCTATGGTCTGGCGTGTGGCACCAATGGCATCAGCCAGGTCCTGCTGTGACCATCTGAAGCGCGCTCTGAGTTCGCGGACGTTGTTAACTAGCATTGTGCGGTTCCTTTCCGGCTAATATTGGGGATAATTGTAACCTTTGCTGATGGAAATGTAAATGATGTATTGCATTTTGGAAGGTTTATTAGTCATTATAGGGATGGGAGCGGATCATATCCTATTGCGGGGATACTGACAAGTTCCTTATATGTAAAAGCCGGACTGATCATCCGCGGCATAAGAGTCACGAATTCCAGTCCGGCTGGCTTTAATTTGATTATCTGATTAATCTGCTGATCCATAATCCTGACGTTTCAGCGCTTCTTCATCGCGTACCGCGTTCAATTCATGTTCGTTCTGATGAAATTCCTTGAGCATATTACGGTAAATATGAGCCTCCTGATGGTTCAGCCCGTCACGGTTTTCTTTTAAAACCCAGCCCTCGACCGTTTTTTTCAGAATTTCGCTTTTTCGCTCCAGCAGTTCTGTATAACTCAATCTTCTTCATCCTTTCCGGTTTACATTTTCAGACTCCATATTGAGCCTGGATATCGGGTGATCCGTTAGCTTAACTTTACACCCGGCGTAATGTTTATCATTATACAGGAAAGCCTGGAGGTGCCCAATTTGTATTAGCCGTCCTTATATGGGGTGAGTAATGCTCAGAATGGAAGTGGGGAACTCTGCCGCGCTTCCTCGTAATTGTACGGCCATATACTCCGGTATGCTGCTTCTGCATAAAATGTTAGATCTCTTTTATTTTACATAATCGGGTTATCGATGAGGAATTTTGGTAGAATAGGGAGGCTGCAGGAATTTACCAGAATATAAGGGGCGGTCTCATTGTTAAAAAAAGGAATGATATTTGTTTTATCGATAGTATTGCTTTTTTCCAGTAGTGTTACAGTGTTTGCGGCAGAAAAAACGGGAGGGGAAGCAACGCCTTCTGGGATTCCGCTCGCCGGGCTGGAAGCTTTTGTCGACGAATATGTAAAAGAGTACA
Organism: Paenibacillus sp. fava2; assembly: GCF_058313675.1. NCBI lineage: Bacteria > Bacillati > Bacillota > Bacilli > Caryophanales > Paenibacillaceae > Paenibacillus > Paenibacillus sp. fava2. Next base: position 3,395,084 of record NZ_CM177755.1, read on the forward strand.
TAGGACTGCAAACTGTAGGTGCATCCATAGTTATGGTGAAGGATGGCCGGGTGGTATTGTCCAAAGGTTACGGCTACGCAGATGTGGAGCAGCAGATTCCTGTCTCGGCGGATACCGTTATGGAATGGGGATCAATCAGTAAGCTTGCCGTATGGACTGCAGTGATGCAGCTTGCAGAGCAAGGAGAAATGGATCTGAATCAGGACATCCGCAGCTATTTGCCTCCGGGTTTCCTGACCAGGCTGAAATACAACGAGCCGGTCACGATGCTCAATCTGATGAACCATAATGCCGGATTCGAAGAATATATGTTTGATATGGCTTACCAGTCTCCTGAAGAAGTACAGTCACTGGAAAAGGGGCTGCAGCTGGCCGAGCCGGCGCAGATTTTCAGGCCTGGTGAGACAGTGGCTTATTCCAACTACGGCAATTCACTGGCTGCTTATATTGTGGAACGGATCAGCGGCCAGCCTTTCTATGAATACGTCCGGCAGCATATTTTTGAGCCGCTGGGCATGAAGAATTCCATTGCACATTCCGTTGTAGAGGAACGCCCGGAGCTTCTGGAGCATAAAGCCAAGGGGTATTTCTTCAAGGGTGAAGGGGACTTTGCACAAGGATCATGGAATTATATGTCCATGTATCCGAACGGCGGAAATAACGGAACGGCGGAAGACCTGGCCAAATTCGCAATGGCATTCATGCCTGAGGAAGGAGAACAATCGCCTCTGTTCGAAAAGCGCGAAACGCTGGACACAATGCTGTCCCGGAGCTATTCTGCAGCAGCGGGAATGCCAGGCATTGCCCATGGCTTCTGGGAGTATCCAGGTGCGCAGCGGACGCTGGGACATGGCGGAAATACGATTGCTTTTGCTACCAATCTGCAGATTGTGCCTGAAGACCGGTTTGCCATTGTCATTATGACCAATCAGGCGGGTGAATCTAATATCGTTCATGGCTTAACCAAAGAGATTGTGGGCATGCGCGAGCTGACAGATGCTGTGAATCTGCCCGATACTGAAGAGGTACAGGGCGAGTTCATGGCTGCGCGCCGCCCGGGGTATGGCTTCATGAATCTATTTCCTTATCTTACGCTGATGAAGCTTAAGCCGGAGGGTGAGAATCGGCTTAAGGTCTCCCTTGCAGGCATGACCGCAAGCTATCAGCAGGTTGAGCCTTACCTTTATCAGAAAGTGAGCGGAGACCCGGCGCTTGATATCTGGCCGATGCTGTACGCTAAGATGGGGGATGGAAAAGTAGAGGCAGTCTCGGTATATACCTCTGATTATTTGCCGCTGCCTGCCGGTAAATCGCTGCCGGTGCTTATTTTAAATGCGGCATTGGCCGTGCTGGCAGTCCTCTATTTTATCATTTCTCCTTTTGTATTGCTGGTGCAGGCGGTTTTGAATAAACGCAGAGCCAGAACACGCCCTGTATCCCGTGGCGGCAGCCGCAGACTGGTAACGGGCATTATCCTGACAGGTACAGGCATTGTGGCTAACAATCTGATTCTGGCTCTGCGGATGCTCAGCAACAATGAACGTGCCTACTCTGAAGTATATCCGCAGCTTGTTATCAACTATGGCTTGACAGGATTGGCTGTGTTATTAATCGCAGCACTGTTGTTATCCTGGAGAAATCAACGGTCCGCCTTAAAAGTGCGTGACAGGCGGACCGCCATTCTGCCTATGCTAATGATTGCTGTTCTGGCGGGACTGCTTGGATTCTGGCAATTTTACAGTTAACCCGGCACTAGACCTTGAACTGTTTTAACTCTTCCTCCAGCTTTAAGGAGATTTGGCTTAGCTCTCTGGATAATTCGGCGACCTGGTCAATACTGCTGAGTTGTTCCTGTGTATTGGCACTAACCTCCTGGGTGGAGGCGGAATTCTCCTCAGTGGTCGAAGAAATAATCTCGATAGCCTGTAAAATCTCATCCTTATGCGTGTATACGATGGAAGTGTTATTGCTGATCTGAATCATCCGCAGCTTTAATTCTTCCAAGTCTTTGTTCAGATTAAAGAAGAGTTGCTTCGCTGTATCTACGTACCTGGCGTTTTCCTCGGCAATCTTCAAGCCGTTGCTGGTGTGTTCTACTGAAATGATAGTTTTCTCTTCGATTGCACTGACTTTTTTGTGGATTTCCTGAGTCGCGAGTGCTGTCTGCTCAGCAAGCTTGCGTACCTCTCCGGCAACCACGGCAAAACCTCTGCCATGTTCACCAGCACGTGCAGCTTCTATAGAAGCGTTGAGCGCCAAAAGGTTGGTCTGGGTGGCAATTTGATTAACGGTGTTCACGATGCCTGAGATCTCATGGCGGCTCAGATCAATGGCTTCTATAATAGACGAAACTGCCTGTGTTGACTTGTGATTGTCCTCTGCCGATTGGGATAACTGCTCAACTAGGCTTAGACCCGATTCACTAAGCTGTGCAGAAATTTGCGCCATCGACTCTACGGCTTGTGCGTCACTGGTGATTTCGTTAATCTGATCCGACAGTGCACCGGTTTTGCGCAGAATACTTTCTGATTCTATTGATTGATAGTTTGTGGCGTTTGCGATCTCAGTGATGGCCGTCGCTGTTTCGTTCATGGTTATTGCTGTTTTGGCAGAAATATCCTGCAAATGATGGGAAGACTGAGTCAGCACCTGGGTGGTATTACTGATCACTTGTAACATGCCTTGAATCTTCTGGACCATCGCAGAAATACCTTGGGCAATTTGCCCGATTTCATTATTAGAATGTTCTTTGATTTGCACCGTCAAATCCCCGTTTTCAATCCGCTTGATGGTTGTAAGCAGTTTCGGTATCGATCTTAACAGGTAGCGGAGCGTGATGTAACAGATTAATACCAGCAGGAGGGCTGCTGCTGCGAAGCTGCCGATCGTAATCCAGGTAAAAGCTTTCAGTTCGCTAAGCGCTTCTTGCCGGGTAATGGTCAGGCCTACAGACCAGCCGGTATCTTTACTGGTAGCATAACCGATATAGCGGGGTTCCCCATTATCATTAATCAGCTCTACGCCGGTATCGCCGTTTAGCATTTTTGTGCCGATTTTGCCGAGATCCCCTGAGCTCTCATTGATTTTTTCCTTTAACACTTTATCTTCGTCCGGATGATACAGAATATCTCCTGATCGGGTAGCCAGAATGGAATAGCCGGTGCTTCCCAGAGAGTAGCTCTGCATAATGGCCGGGATGTCATTAAAAGCAATATCTGCGGCGATAAAACCGATCAGCTGGTTGCTGTCATTTTTGATAGGGTAAAAAATACCCATAAGCAGAGTGCCCGTGTTGACGTCAGCGTATGGTTCGGAATAATACAGGCCGTCAGCTTCTGAGGCAGGCTTGAAGTAAGGACGCGAGCGGATATCAAAATCAGCATTGGAAGTGGCACCGTCGTTTTGCAGGAAATAGCCCTTCCCGGATATTCCGGCAACCCAGACATCGGCAAAGGACGGCTCTTTCTTTACAATTTCCGCCAAGGTCGCTACTGTAGCGGCGGCTAGAGGAGAGGTACTCACCTTGTCTGGAGTTGTGCTCTCAATATATCGCTTAAAAAGATCGTTCGTGGACATTTGTTTGACTAATGAGCCCTTTTCTTTAAACAATGCATCAAATTGGCTCACTATACCCTGTGTCTTAGTCATTAGGATGGATTCCTGCTGAGTGACCAGAATGTCCCGGGTGTTGGAATAAATGAAGGTGCAAAGGGCCGAGAAGACGACAACAATAATGACTAACAATACAATGGCCAATGTGTTGGCAATGCTGGATGAGCGAATTGACCTTTTCTTAATAAGCTGTGACATATGACATCTCCCGGAACCATATTAGGGTGAATACCCTTGAATAATATGTCGGAATTATGTCGAATTTCTTTTAGAGGAATTAAAGAGGTGAGCAAAATGATAAAGAAAATAGTTGTTTTACTGTCTGCATTTTTCCTTAGTTCATGTAGCAAGGTCCAGTTAAGCCAAGAGGAAGTTTCTTTAGTTGAAACCTTAGGAATTAGTGAACAGCAAGCTCTAAAGCTTAAAACCTATGCAGAACCCAAAGCATTATTGCCCTTAGCCGAGCCTGATAACGGTTGGAATACTTCGGATTTAGCGGGGATCTCATTTAATACTGAGGAGCGTAAAGTACCGGAAATTTTTGGTTTGCGCAATCAGCTGCGTGAAGAAGGATTTTTACTCTTCCGGAGTCAAATGAATTTTGGATACGAACCCGAGCAGTTTAGCTTAATTAAAAGTGATGACCAGTATGATATTTTACGGTACAGCGGCACGGATGGAGCTAATTATGATCTTTCGCCGGAGGATATCATTGCTAAGTTGAAGGAATGGGAAGAACGGTATCCTTTCGAAATCACTGGTGCCAGCCTTGATTGGCTGGAAACGAGGTTAATAGATAAGGGGCAGGATTTATCTGAGCTGGCTCAGCAGGTATATGAATTTTGTCCGGATGTGGTTGATCAGGGAACAGGGTCGGTTGAAGCGCTGGAGAAGGAAATGGAAGCCGGGAGAACGCTCTATTTGTGGTGGGATTGAGCAACAGGAAAATCACCAGTTTAATCTATACATTATAGAATAAAAAATAATGAAGAACTCAGTATGAAAACATTACCAAGTAAGCTATTTCCCGACTGCTCGTTTACATCAGATGAGGACGCTGGCTTTTATGATATTACCCCTGAAGGTTTCAATCATATTGTTTCATTGTATATAAGCAGTGAAGTTGTTAAAGATGATAAATCGATTGTTAAAGCCGCTGCTTTTTTTGACAGATTACATGAATGGAATGACTTTTGCAGAAATGCCTTAATGTCTGCTGAACAGAAAAGCGAAGTATTTGAAACAATAATGGAGTATTTCAGCTCTTATAAAGAGGAGGCCCCGGAAGTTTTTGGGGAAGGAAATGTTCCAGACTTATCGCTTGCAAATATGGTCAAATAGTTGCAGCTAAGCCATATGGGTACACACGGAAGCGGTGTAGAGCAGCGGTATAATGTTGATTTCACTTTAGGTTATGACCAATTGCTGACGATTTATTTTGATAATAGCTGTAATATTGAAATTGCATGGGAGAGCTAAATTATTAAGAAATATAAGAATTCAAATAGATTCACGAATCGTCACTCTAGGCGAAAATAAGTAATGCCCATGCCCAGGTACTTTGACTCTGCTGGCAGGAGAAAGCACTGCCGAAAGCTTTTTTTGCTAAAAGCTACAACTTTGCCGGGATGTACCTGTATTTTTGATAGTGAAGCCTACTCATCATCCGTCGCCACCGGGTGCCTCCCATAACGAATTTGTTGTTGCACAAAAAAATATAGACAATGATAGACCTCTCAATCTTTAATGAGCAATAATGTATTATTTACTTGAGTTTTGGCACTATTGCACAAAGAAATTATATGAGAATAAGTCAAAAAATTCATATTATTACTTGAATAAAAATTGGATTTTAATATTAGATTGAACCTGTTTTCACGATATTCTTATAAGTTGTTTGTAATAAGACTTCTAAATGACTAAACGGCGAAGAGTTTAGCTGACTTGTTACTCCTCCCCCGTCTATAAAACCAACTACTTGAATTCCTCACAGTTTTTATTCCTCTTTTGTAGCTATCAGATTCTCGTGCTAGATAATCTGATAGTGCTTTTAAATAGACGTGTATTTGAAGGCACTTTAGAACCAGAGAATAGATTCGGTAATGAATTTGTTCCAAATGGAGAAAATTGTGGAAATGAGGGTTTATTTGTTTTATAATGAGTCTCAGTTCCTATACAATATATTTGAGGTGAGTATTATGTATGATTTAAATGCAATTGTAAAGAAGAAAATATCTGAGTTGAAGAAACAGTTATCGAGTTATGAGACTATAACATGTATAAGCGAAGATCTAAAGAACACTGATCGAAATCCTGAATTTTATAGTAATGATTTACAAATTTATAGAAGTGAAGAAGATAAATTTGTATATTTATATGATGAAAGTGATGAAAGTGAAGCGAAACTTCCATTAGAGACGCTTAAGATAATTCTTTTAAATATATCTAATAGACTGGCGGAAGAAGAAGGTGAAATGGAAGCGCTGGAAGATTTTCTTAGGATGGAAGATGGTGAGTGGTAAATGGAAGGACTTGTATATCATTTTACTGGAGCAAACGCATTAAAGAGTATAATATTAAGCCAGACTTTTTGGATAACTAAAAGTGATTACCTTAATGACAAAACAGAATTGCACGGTATAAAGCCATTGCTCAACAAATTTTTTAAGCAAAGTACTAAAATGGGGAAAAATGTTCAGAATTACCTTACACAAAGACTGGATTACTATCAAAATCAATACAATTATTATATCCTATCCTGTTCATCTTCTGATGATTCTCTACCACTATGGAATTATTATTCCCAGTCAGAAGGATATAGTGTGGGACTAGACGTTAAAGAACTAATTGATTTATTTGAAAGATATTTCCAAGGTATTGATCCTGAAATTAAAGTTATGACGGCTGAAGTAGTATATATAACAGAGGGAGACGATTCCGTAATCAAAGAAAGGTTATTGCCTGTATCCTTGTTCTCTGATAATGATCTTGATACTAAAAAAGATCTTCTAGATGAATTAGCTCTTGAATTAGCAAATCTTGCATTATCAATGAAGCACAGAGCTTATGCTGCAGAGCAAGAAATTCGGATAGTTGTTGTATGTAAGAAAGATAGTCTATTAACACAAAATGAAGAGTTTAGAGTGCTAAATGGGTCATTTATTCCTTATATTATTTTTAATAAGGAAGAATCTCCTGGCTTCACAATACCAATAAAAAAAATAAAGTTAAGTCCTTATTTAACAATGGATCTTACTAGGCAAAGTGTACTATATTTGGTGAATCGCCGATATGAGGGGGTTATTCAAGATAGTGATGTAATGACGTCCTCAATTCCTTCTAGATATTGAGGATACATAATGTTAGCGGTTGATATAATCTGGCTATATGCAATAAGAAACAATTCGAATGAAAATATTGATCGCGTCTGTCCGCTTTTAAGCGAACAGGCGCCTTTTTATAAATTAAAATGAATTATATATGGAAGTAATTTCTTTATAAGTGAATAATTATATTAATGTTGAAGGTAATTTTAGCTTATGGACTCGACGGCGGCGAAAAGAAAGCAATAGAGGCCATGTACAGGATGCTTGATCTGTTAGACGACCCGCAGATCGCACAAATGGTCGCCAGGGACAACCTTTTTAACCTGATTCAAGCGCAGCCGGCAACTGAAACGCAGCTAAAAGCGATCGCTGAACTGGAGAAAAACACCGGTAACTCATATGGGGAGAAGCTGAATAAGCTGGAGGCGGGGAAAATACTGGCCCAGGCTATAAAAAAATGAGGATCCCATAAAAAAACCGGCCTGGAATGAGATTCCACGCCGGTTTTTTAACTATATAGATTGAACTTAAGAATTTATGTTAAGGGAAGAGTGGCGGAGGAGAATTTTGGAACTGGAGGAGCGGTAGCGACCGCCTGAAAGCTTTTCGCAGAAAAGCTAGCATCGGAAGCATAAGCTGTCTGCGGATTTCAACCGTTAAAAACGGTACAAATCAAGAAATCTGCAGAAGGGCAGCGGCTGGAAGTCCAAATATTCTCTGGAGTCACATGCAATCCCAAACAGCAATATTATTAGTTCAATCTATATAGTACTTAAACTGATGAGCGCATAAGTACTGCCGCCAAGCACTACTTCAAAATATATTTTGTCAAAGTATTACTGAACCAGTTGTCTGATAGATAAAGCTCGCCTTTTCCGGCGTAGATGTATTGGTGTCCGGCGTGATAGTCGTTCCAGAATGTGGCGAGATGGTATTTAATCTGCAAATTCCCCGGATCAAGCACATAGAAATCCTCTCTGGCTACATCCCCCTCGAAAGTCTCCGGATCAATTACTGCCGGACGTTCTTGCCACTGGTACTGCTTCTCTACAGTAATTTCGCCCGAAGGCGTTATGCGGGAATTCCAACCGGTATCACCTAGCTCGCCAATTTGCTGCTTGCCGAGAAGCTGGTTGTCCTTGCTGTACAGCCGGTACACGGCACTGTTGCTCTGGACCAGATAGTTATTGCCGGTAATGCCGAGGACACGGTCTTTAGGGTTAAGTGTGTGTACCCATTTCTTTTTGCCATCTGCACCGAATCCGATTAGTTTGTAGTCAGTCTTGCTGTATAAGGAGACTAATACGGACCCGCCGCTGAAGGGTTGTACCCCTACATTGACGTCAACCAATTCTTTAGGGGCTGTGTATTTGACGAAAGGCGTTTTAAGGGAATCCAGACTACGGTAGACATTCACGCTGGACTGGTCAGAATTGTGCACAATATAGCCGTTCGGGAGTATCTCCAATGTACCTGTTGTTAATGCACCTTTGGTTATTGCCAGATTTCGGACCTGCTTCCCGTCACTGCTGAACTCCTCGAAATGGCGGGTAGAGGTCTTGCTTGAATAGTTATAGGTGGTGTAATACAGTAGAAGATTTCCGGTATCCAGCACAACCAGTTCGAACGTACTATTGAACGTTTTGGTCCATTTCAGCTTGCCGTTCTCATTGACTGCGGAGAGGAGGACTTTTGTTCCGTTGTCGTTCCTTTTATAAAAATAGCTGTTGCCATCCTTGCTGTAGTAAGGGTTCGATCCGCTGAAAATTTTGTCATTGGCAATATCATAGTAGTCATAGACCCAGTTGGCAGTGCCCGTTTTGCGGTCTGCGGCTGCGTAGGTTAAGAGGGTGGACTTGGTTTGCGATGATGAAACAGCCACTTTCTTGCGCAGCTGGAAAAACACACGGTTCTTGCTCTGTAAACTGTCGTAGGTGTTAAAAGTGGTGTAGCCCTCGGGCAGCTTGTAGCTCCATTCCGGCTCCGGCAGCTGCTGGGTTTTGTAAGCTGCGAAGGTTCTGCCTGGCGCCAGCAGCTGGGCGGCAAGCAAAATAGCCAGCATTGCTGTAAAACATTTGAATCGTCTTGTACTCATACTCCTATACCTCTTTTTCTATGTATTGTCCTTGCATTCCAGACTCTTATTGTAAGCGTGCAGAACCGGAATAGACAAGGAAAGGAATGTCAGAAATAGAGAGGGAGGAGCGGCTGGAAAGGGGCGAGGGATGAGAATCATAACGTAATATCTACTTTCATTTGCTTGAAAGCGGACCGTTTTTTGCCGGTATAGGATGTGATATCTTTGCAATCAGGCCGATTTCTTTGGAGGCACAATTGAAATTCATTGTAGAAAGTTGCTTCAAAATTTAAGATAAGAGAATGTAAAAGGAGCACTCCCTTACGGGGAATACTCCTTTTTTTGTATCTCTCAACGAACCAATATTTTACCTTCACCAGCCAATGTGCGCAGCATCTTTGGAAGGCGATCCTTGTCAGCTTCAGGAATGTCCAATTGAATACCGTAGTGAAAGGTGTCAGATTCCTCCTTATACCATTTCAGTGATCCTTCTAAGTAAATAGATTCTGAGGAGAGGGCCATCTCCATGCCTACACGTACCAGGTTAGCGTCCGGATTAATGTTCAAAGGAATCGATAGCCGGCATCCCGAACGGCTAATGTCGTACAGTAAGGCACTTACGGGTTTGGGGGGAACAGGGATTCCTTTAATGGTAAGAATATATAGATCAAATGTAGCAGGTTCTTTTAGAGTGTAGCGAAAAGGTTCAGTTCTGCGGTTACTATTCATATGCTCCTCCATACTTTTCCATGTGTATTTAAAATTTATCGACACGGAAGCAGGATTAGTGAAGAGCTATAATCCCGGTGGTTCCAAGTATAAGTCGTCATGCAACAGGCCGGCTGATTAGCGACTCAACCATGTTTTGGGTCTGCAATAGCCGATGGGCTAAGGAATATGCCAACGCTAAGAATGTATTCGTTTTTCTTAGAATGTAGCTGACAGAAGGAAGAAATTTTAAGAATCTATTGACAATAGCATAGTTATCCTATAGGATTTAAAAAAAGACAACTGACTGACTAATCAATCGGGAGGGGGAGATGGATTGCCTATAGATGAAAACAACGAAAACATAGACCGCAGAACTCAGCTGATGCAGATCGCTTTGGAGAAGTTTGCCAGGCTGGGATATCATCAGACGAAAATATCGGACATCGTTCAGGAAGCGGGTGTAGCACAAGGAACCTTTTACTGGCACTTTAAGAGTAAGGAAGCCATTGCGCTGGAGATTATCGAAACGGGCAAGGAACAGCTGCTGCAGGTGATTGCCCAAGGGTATCGTCAAGATCCGGGGGATATAGTGGATATGGTAAAAGCTTCAGAAGCACTGTTCCACCGGTTGTTCAATTTCGCCGCAGAGAACCGCCATCTTATGGAGATCCTCCTGATGGGAAATGGAGCCGATCAAACAATAAGGAAGCGTATTTCGGCTACCCGGAATGCGATGGAGCAAGCTTTTCGGCGCAATATAGAAAGAGCGATAGAGCTGCAAATGCTGCCTGAGGGTATAGAGGTTGAGCTTCGCGCTGCTCTGTTGATGAGTATGTGTGACGGCTTGCTCTCACGCTGGTTATTTGGCTCCGAGGACGTTCATTCTAAGGTTGCAGAGGCCTCGGCACAGCAATTAGCGAGTGAATTGGCTAATTTCGAGTTTTACGGATTGATGGGAAAAATATAGATAAAGGGAGAGAAACAATAATGATAAAACGTAAATTTGCTATGGTTACAATAACAGCACTGGCAGTATTCGGTCTGGTGCTAAGCGCTTGCGGAGGGAACTCAGACTCGGGAACTACGGCTGCGAATGAACTGGAACAAATTAAAAAAACGGGTGTGATTAAGGTCGGTACCATGGGAACCTATCCGCCGTATACCTTTTTAAATGATAACAAAGAGGTAGACGGTTTTGACCCTGATATCGCCAAGGAAATTGCCAAACGTCTTGGTGTGACAGCAGAATTCACGACTCAGGATTTCTCCGGGCTGATCCCAAGTCTGCAAGCGGAGAAATTCGACATCGTGATTAGCCAGGTTACAATTACTGATGAACGTAAGAAGCAAATTGATTTCACGGATCCTTACATCACGAACAATGTTAAAATCATTGTAAATACTAAAAATACAGATATCACGAAGCTGGAAGACTTCAAAGGGAAAACGATTGGGGTGGGGCTCGGAACGAACGATGAAACCTACCTGCGTACCGAAGTGCTGCCAAAAGTAGGTGATTTCAAGATCAAGACGTATGATGATGTCATTACCTCACTCAAGGATCTGGATGCAGGACGGATTGATGCGACCATTAATAATCTGTATGCCTTGAAGCCGATTGTGGATGAGAATGGCTTCCAGATTAAAGCGGTGGGTGAACCGATCAAATCCGATATGGCGGGTGTTGCTCTTCGCCAGGATAATGCAGAGCTTCGGGATGCCATGAATAAAGCATTGGCAGACATGAAGGCAGACGGCACATACGACACTCTTTTTCAGAAATGGTTCAATGAGACACCTGCAAAATAAATATTGGAACATGCGCCCTATGGCGGGAAGGGGGTAGTATTTATGCAACTCGTGTTCGACAATCTGCCCTTCTTGCTGAAGGGCGCCGGTTATACTTTACTGTTGACGATTGTTTCTATGTTCTTCGGTCTGATCATCGGACTAGTAGTGGCAATCGCCCGTCTCAAAGGGAATCCGTCGATTCGGTGGATTGCCCGTTTCTATGTATCGGTCATCCGCGGGACACCGCTCCTTGTACAGATTGTTATCATCTATTATGGGCTTGTAGATTATGGGATTACGCTTGGCTCCCTGACAGCAGCCTATATTGCGCTCAGCGTAAATGCCGGGGCTTACTTGTCTGAGACGTTCCGTGGAGCCATAATGTCGGTTCCGAAGGGACAACTGGAGGCTGCTTATTCAACCGGAATGACGCCATGGCAGGCGATGCGCAGAATTGTGCTGCCGCAGGCCATGCGTATTGCTATTCCACCTATGGGAAATACGTTCATTGGTATGCTGAAGGAGACCTCACTCGTTTCAGTAATCACGGTCAGCGAACTCCTGCGTCAAGCACAGCTCCTCATTGCCCAGTATTATCAATATATGCCTTTTTATCTGGGGATCGGTGTGATGTATTGGATTATGAGTACAGGACTGGCCTTCATCCTGGAGCGGTTCGAACGCAGATTGGCCAAAGCTTATTGAACATGGAGATGACGTTAACATGATAACGACTACAGGCTTATCGAAGCATTTTCAGGATCATGAAGTGCTGAAGGGCATTAATATACAGGTGGCAGCACAGGATATTGTCGTTGTCCTGGGACCGAGCGGTTCAGGCAAAAGCACATTACTTCGCTGCTTAAATGGTTTGGAGGACATCTCAGGCGGCAGCTTTGAAGTAAATGGGATTGTGGTAGATGCCACTGCCTCCAGACGTTTGCGTCAGCAGGCCACACGGAATATCCGTAAGCAGAGCGGGATGGTGTTCCAGCAATTTAATCTATATCCACACAAAACAGCGCTCGGCAATGTGATTGAGGGTCTGATCACCGTGAAGAAGCTGCCGAAGGAACAGGCTGTAGATATAGGCCGGAAGCTTCTGGACCGCGTTGGACTGGCAGATCGTGAAGAATATTACCCTTCCCGGCTCTCCGGCGGGCAACAACAAAGAGTGGCGATTGCCCGTTCTCTAGCGATGGAACCCGCAGTAATGTTATTCGATGAACCCACTTCTGCGCTTGATCCTGAGCTTGTGGGTGAGGTGCTGAGCGTGATGCGTGAGCTGGCTCAAGAGGGAATGACAATGCTGGTTGTGTCACATGAGATGAAGTTTGCCCGTGAAGTGGCGACCAAAATCATTTTAATGGCAGATGGTAATATTGTAGAAGAAGCGGCTCCGCAGCGGTTTTTTGAAGATCCCCAAGAGGAACGGACACGCAGATTCTTGCGTCAAATCAACGAAATTTAAGGGAGAAGGTAATAATATGAAAGTATCGACCATTTGGAAAGGTAAACGGATGTTTGATTCAACAGGTCCATCCGGTTATTCCGTGGGGATGGATGCAACTCCTAAATACGGGGGGAACGGCGAAGGCATGACACCGATGGAATTGCTGCTTGCCGGGTTGGGAGGCTGCATGGGCATCGATATTACCATGATTTTGGACCGGTTCCTGCCAGAAATCACACGACTCGAAATTGTAGCAGAAGGAACCCGCAAGGAATCGAATCCTTCCGGATTTACAGCAATTGATCTATTTTTCCATATTGATGGGAGTGTCCCCGATTACCGGCTCTGGAAAGCCATCCTGATGGCTGAGGAGAAGTACTGTGCCGTCTCAGATTCGCTTAAGGCAGAGATTAACCCGCGTCTAATTCTCAATGGAGTAGAAGTAGAGAAACCTGAGAAAACAAGCTAATGCTAGGATTGGACTGAACCAGGAGCGTTATGTGTCCTCTCAGTCTTCCATGCCTAAATCCTGTAAAGCGAGAGGCATCACCCGAAGCCGCGCTGTAACTACTTTCCGATCCGCTCTTCGGCTCATTTGTGAGACGATTGTTGACTTGAGGTACCTCTTGGCATTCTGTACGAACCCTACATTGATATTACTCCAGCACAAAAAGCCCGCGTCCGACGCGGGCTTTTCATGTTGACTATTCCCCAGTAGCCACCGGATTCTCCTCATAACTAATCCAGTCACTCCAGCTCCCCGCATACAGCCGCACGTTCTTGAATCCGGCCTTCTCCAGCGCCAGCACATTCGGGCATGCGGTTACACCGGAGCCGCAGTAGACGATGATCTCACGATCCTTGTCAAGGCCGGTGAAATGCTCCGCAAGCTGTTCGGCGCTCTTGTAGCTGCCATCAGCATTCTGTGTGTTTTTCCAGAAGTAGTTGATCGCGCCGGGGATATGGCCGGCTTTCTTGTCCAGGGTTTCGTTCTGGCCCTGGAAGCGGTCGCCCGCACGGGAATCAATCAGTATCGGCAGAGCGGGGGAAGGCGTTGAGGCGTCACTATCCACCGTATCAGTCTTAGCGGCAACAGTCTGTTCAGACACCTTCCGGACTTCATCCACACCAGCCAGCATCTGCGGCTGCACATTTGCAGTGAAGGTGCTCGGAACACGCACCGGCTGATGATCCGTCACCGGATATTTCGCTTCTTTCCAGGCACTGAAGCTGTCCTCCAGAATAAAGACCTGCTCATGTCCCAGGTAGCGCAGCAGCCACCAGAGCCGGGCAGCGTTCATGCCGCTTTCATCATCGTAGGCTACAATGCGTGTATTGTTGCTGATCCCCAGCTTTGAGAGGCGTGCCGCTAACACCTGCGAATCGGGCAGCGGATGGCGTCCGCCGTGCTCTGTGACCGCGCTGGACAGGTCCAGCTCCAGGTCGAGATAGACCGCTCCCGGAATATGCTCTTGCTCATAGCTCTCCCGGCCGGCCTGAGGCTTGCCTAGTGTGAACCGGCAGTCTACAATCGTCTGCTCCGGGTCATACAATCTGGCCAGCAGCCAGCGTTTGGATACAGTTGCTTCCATTACGAATCCCATCCTTTGCGCTATGATATGTATTGCATTATTATAACGGAAAAATTACAGGGACGCATACACGCTCCTGATCCATCTATTCAATTGCCTTGGTTACCCTTGTATCTTATCCTGCTGTATTATTTCATTAGTCATTTTGGAAAAGAGGTTTGACACAGTGGGGTGACAGCTATAGTATTGCTTTTGAACTAAAAAGGGTTCGAAATTCATGAGAGAGAGGCATGAGCCTGTGGAAACAATAGTGAGGGAGCTTTGGCCGGAATGGGGCGGAACGCTCAAGAAGCGCAGCGGAGGCTGGAACAATACAACCTATATAGTAAACGGAAACGGCCGGAAGGGCGTTCTGCGGATTTATGATACCCATCGTGACAGGGGGAAAATAGAATTCGAACATTATGTGCTGCTTGAGCTGAGTAAGCTGTCATTACCGTTCAGTACTCCGCTGCCGGTTCAGACTGTATTTGGTGACACACTGGTACAGCTTGAAGAGGGAAATGGCAAATTTGCCTGCCTGTTCAGCTATATTGACGGTGATTCTTCCGGGGAGGAGGTTACCGGTTACTATGAGTCGTTCGGTGCGTCTGCGGGACAGCTGTCGTCCGTTCTGTCAGCATTAACACCCGGCCCGAAGCCGGTTTACCGTCCCTATTACGAGCTCCGGCAGGCGTATCCGCTATGTACAGACGAGACGGTCCGGGAGCTGTGCTTGAATCCGCCGGAGGCGCTGGCTGGGCTGAAGGTAGAGCTTGGCAGGATATATGAGGCCTATGTAAATATTGCAGACTCGCTAAAAGAACTGGAAACGCTCCCGCATCAGCTGGTTCACGGAGATCTCAATGCTTCTAATCTGCTGGTGGATACGGGTGATCACTGCCGGGTTGCGGCACTTCTCGATTTTGAATTTTGCACCTATGATTTGCGGGCCATGGACCCTGCAGTTATTCTGTCAGGTCTGCTGGGCCATCCGGAGCAGCAACAGGCAGTCCGTGATTTCTGCAGAGGCTTCAGCCGGAGCGTAACGCTGACCGATGAAGAGCTGACAGCGATCCCGGTCTTGATGCTGCTGCGCAAAATCGATGTGTTTCTGCATTTTGCCTCCCGTTATCTGGAAGGGACGGACGAAATCAGCGTGCTACACGAGCAGACGAGGCTGCTATCCGCTGATCTGATCCAGCTGTCGGCAGGAACAGCAGCGATTGTGGAGCTTTTGCGGGAAGAGCAGGGTAGAACCGGCAGAAGTTAGCGCGGGAATTGAATTTTGTGCAGCTAAATCAGCTTCAGGAGATTCTTGAGCGAACTAAGTGGAAAATCGCCAACTAATTCCGTGTAAACTCGCGGTTAGAGAAATCTAGTTGGAAAAACGGCACTTAATAATCTACTTTCTACCCAAAATGAGGGTGGCAGCCTTAATTAAGTAGCATTTTTGCAACTAATTACTGGAAAAGTTGAGCTTGGATGAGATTAAGCAGCAAAAATCCAACTAAATGTTTTGGAGCCTCAGCCTAATCTCAATAAGTCCGCCGTTGAGGAAGCTCTGACTCCCTCAGCAAACTAAACAGCTGCAGCATAGAACCCCTGGAAGTAAGTCTGGGGCTCTTGCTGCAGCTGTTTGGTTTATCCGCTGATCACATCCGGTGTACCTCTTAGTATTTCCTTATAGGTCTCAATTGCCAAGGCCCGTGAACGCTTCAGATCGACAATGGCCTCCGGGCGGGGCAGATGGATCTCCTTGTCGGACAGCCCGGACAGCTCCGGCAGCCAGGCCCGGATATAGCTGCCATCCGGATCATGGGTCTGCGATTGCGTGACCGGATTCATCACTCTGAAGTACGGTGAGGCATCGTATCCGAGCGAGGAGCTCCACAGCCAGCCGCCGCGGTTCAGCACATTATCGTAATCCTTCAGCTTCAGGCGGAAGTACCGTTCCCCGTAAATAAACGGACAGCCCAGGTTTTTGGTCAGGAACATGGCGGTAATCATCCGCAGCCTGTTTGGCATCCAGCCGGTCTCGTTCAGCTGGCGCATGGCTGCATCTATTACCGGAATACCGGTATTGCCGCTGGACCAGGCTGCGAAATGATCTGTACTAAGCGCTGACAGGTCATAAACCTTTTCGTAACTGAAGAAATCCGGGTCCAGCCGGGCCTGATACAGGTAGAAATCCCTCCAGCCCAGCTGCCTCAGCCAGTCTTCCCCGCTTCTGCCGTCCTCCGTCAGCCGGCTGTAAATCGTCCGCACCGAGATGGCTCCGGTGTTGAGGTGACGGCTGATCATGCTGGTTCCCTGCTGCGCATATTTGTCTCGTGCCACCTGGTAGTACTGCAGCTCGGACTGCAGGAAATCATCCAGGATAAGTCCGGGACTCACGCTGCGTGCAGATAAGGTCAGCTGAGAGAGCTGCCGGGTGATTTCCTCAGGAAGCTTGAATGCTGAAACGGCTTCGGCATCGAGTGATGCGGTGTCCAGCTGCTGCAGACGGGCAGTGTAGGGCGGGCGGAAGCGTTCAGCGAGAAAGCTGCGCCAGCGGCGGTAAAAGGGAGTGAACACCTTGAACGGTTCGTTCCGGCCGCTCCACTCCATAAAATCATTGTGGTCACAGAGCATACTGTCCTGACAGGAGAGAAAGCGGATGCCAAGACCCGTTGCGGTGTCACTCAGCAGGCTGTCTCTTTTTATCGCGTAAGGAGTATAGTCGGTATGGGTTAGTACGAGATCAATCGGGTGGATCTGGGACAGCCTGCCCAAAATGACATCAGGCTCGCCGTACAGAAGGTGAAGCAGCTTGCCTTCCCTGGCATACTCCTCCTGTAACCTGGCTACATGTGTAAGGAAGTTGATGCCGCTGTGTTCAAGATGGCGACCGTTGCGCAGAAGAAAAGGTTCGAGGATCATTACATGCAGCGAACGATCTCCGGCGGCTTGAATGAGATCAAACGCCGGCAGATCATAAGTCCGCAGATCCTTGCGGTGGATGAATAGAATCATATGGGCAGCTTCCTTTCACAGACAAAAAGGTTTACTCATTATTAAACTGTAAACCGGGCAATGAACTATGGCAGCGAATAAATGATTCTTATCCGTCCAGCTAGATCAGCCTGTACCCCGAAGGCAGGTCACCGGTTCTGCGGATTTCCCGGATTTGCACGAGGGTGAGCCGCTGATTGGTTGATATTATGGATTCTACATCATTACCGCGGATGAAGTCATCCAGATCACGGATATTAGTGTTGCCGCGGAGCACGCGGAAGCTGCCTCTGAACCGGGTTCTGCTGAACAGGACCAGGGTTGCATTGCTGCTGGTGGAGAAGAAGCGCAGGCTTTCGATCCCATCAAGGATATTATCCGTGTTGCGGATGCCAAGGTTGCCGGTATAGGTTCTTCTGCGGCCCCGGTAATTTTCTTCCTCATAGACTCTCAGACGGGGGTAGGTCTGGGATACATGAACGTTTGGCTTCATCGTCATTCCTCCTAAGGTTGTCAACTCTGATGCAATTCTATTTTATGTATGGTCAACATTTTGGTGTGGTTGATAGACTAGCAGTCCGTTAATAGGGCACCAAAACCGGACAACGAATCGGAGTCGGAATAATCCGGAAGTTTGGGCTTTACTTTACCATTTACCTAGTGTACTATGTAACTAACACACCAGTACAGGGGGTACAAAGGAAATGGAGCGGACTTCAGTTAACCGGACGCAGTCAGCGCCCGCAGGCGATCTGCCGGTTCTGCAAATGAAAAGTGTTACGAAGATGATCAAAGGGAAGGCGATTGTCAACCAGCTGTCTTTTGAAATCCGTAAAGGGGAGATTGTCGGGCTGCTCGGACCAAACGGTGCTGGCAAAACAACAGCAATCCGTCTGATGACTGGACTGATCAGGATGACAGAAGGTGATGTCCTGGTTCATGGGCACAGCATCCGCCATGATTTTCAGCAGGCAATTGCCCATATCGGGGCCATTATCGAGAACCCTGAGTTTTATTCCCATATGACCGGCCTTGATAATCTGAAGCAATATGTGCGGATGAGCGACGGGATTACCGAAACGCGGATCGCCCAGGTGGTAGAGCTGGTAGGGCTGCAGAATGCGATGAATAAAAAGGTAAAAGCCTACTCGCTCGGCATGCGCCAGCGGCTGGGTATTGCCCAGGCTCTGCTGCACTCGCCAAAGCTGCTGATTCTGGATGAGCCGACCAATGGACTTGATCCGGCGGGGATCCGGGAGATGCGGGAGTATATGCGGAAAATCGCCGAGGTGGAAGGGATCTCCATTCTGATCTCCAGCCATATGCTGGGTGAAATCGAGCAGATCTGCCACCAGGCGGTCGTTATCCAAAACGGCACATTAGTCAAAGTTACCCGGCTTGGAGCACAAGACAGCACAGAGAATGAGGTGTCACTGAGCGTCAGAGTCGATAATCTTGCAGCAGCGGCAGCAGTGATCCAGGCAGCTGAAGGCGTTCGGCTGGCCGGCACGGATGAACAGCATTCCGAGCTGATTATTAGCCTGCATGACCGTAAAGTGCCTGAGCTGGTTGCTTCGTTCAGTGCGGCCAAGGTCGGCCTCTACCGGATTACTGAGCATAAACAGAGCCTGGAAGATGATTTCCTGAAATGGACTGGAGGGAACCAGATTGCGTAAATTTAATCTGCTGGTTGTTAATGAATGGGTGAAAATGGCCAAGAAGCGCTCCTTTGTTGTACCTTATCTGATTCTTTTGCTTTTTCCGCAGCTGCTGGGATACATTATTCATTCCGTATCGCCTGACTCTATTGCTTCAGCTGCGGATTTCACGGGGGGAATGCTGCTGCCGACCGGAATGGGGCAGGTGATGACGATTCTGTCTATTATTGGAACGGCGGGGATTGTCGCCAAGGAGCATAGCCGGGGAACGATCAAGTTTCTGCTGATCCGCGCCCGCAGCCGCACAGCCATCCTGGCGTCGAAGTATGTGACTGTTCTGCTCTATGTCCTGAGTCTGACCTTAGTGGCGGCAGCGGCGATTTTTCTTAGCGGCATGATCTGGTTTAACACAGGAGGCGGAGACACGGGAATAGCGGATATACTGCTATCGCTGCTGTACGGATGCATCTATTCTTTTGTATATGTGACTCTTGCCTTTATGCTGGGTGTGCTGACCCACTCGACAGGTGTTGCTATCGGTCTATCTATGTTCCTGTTAACAATGGACAAAATCGTGATCTACCGCAGCTTCTATAAGTATTTTCTGTTTCCCAACCTTGACTTATCCGTGTATGGAAGCGGTCAGCAGCCGCCAATGCCCGGCATGACACTCGGCTTCTCGGTCCTTATGCTGGCCGTATATATGGCAATATTCCTGCTGGCGGGCTTTCTGGTGTTCAGACGAAGGGACGTTGCTTGATGACGATCGAATTTGACAACAACCAGCCGATTTACTTACAGATTATGAACTATCTCAAAGGCGAGATCATCACAGGCAAGCTGAAGCCCGGTGACAAAATCCCCTCCGTACGCGAGCTTGCTGCAGAACTGCAGATTAATCCGAACACGGTGCAAAGAACCTTTCAGGAACTGGAGCGTGAAGAGATCGTGGAGACGCGGCGCGGCATGGGGAGATACGTAACGGGGAGGGAAGAGACCATTATGAAGATCAAACGTGAAATGGCCCAGGACATTCTTGACCGGTTCGTCCGCGGCATGCAGGAGCTTGGCTTCCAGAGTGAAGAGATCGTAAAGGCTGTGGCTGACAATATTGCGGCAAAAGAAAGCAGGGGGATGTAAGGGTGGACAGTATACTTCAGGTTCGGCAGGTATCCAAAACATACGGCTCCAAACAGGTGCTGAACAATGTTTCTTTTGAACTGGGCCCCGGCAAAATTGCCGGACTGCTCGGCAGCAACGGAAGCGGAAAAAGCACAATGATGAAGATAATCGCAGGGCTTGCACAGCCTTCCGCCGGCAGCATCTCGGTACTGGACACACCTGTTGGGGAAGAAAGCAAGTCGCTGGTATCGTTCATGCCGGACCGTCCGCTGACAGAAAAATGGATGAAGGTAGGCGATGCACTGAAATTTATGAGAGACTTCTATCCTGATTTTGATCCGGAAAAAGCCCGCCGCATGCTGGACTTCATGAAGCTGAGTGAAAAAAGTAAAGTATCCTCGCTGTCCAAAGGGATGAACGAGCGCCTGCAGCTTACACTTGCCCTGTCCCGCAGGGCCAGGCTGTATATGCTGGATGAGCCGATTGGCGGCGTCGATCCGGTAGCCCGGACCAAAATCCTCAATGCGCTGATGGAATTCTATGAGGAGGACAGTACGATTCTGATCTCTACCCATTTAGTATCTGATATTGAGCGGATTTTCGATGAGGTGATTTTTATTAAAGAAGGTGCAATTGTCTTGCATAGCGATGTTGAGGAACTGCGGCTAAAGCGCGGCAAGAGCATAGATGAGCTGTTCAGAGAGGTGTTTGCGGAATGCTGAAGCTGATTTCCTACGATTTCCGGCGCGGCCGCGACCGGATCCTTGCGGTACTGGTAATAATGATCCTGTTTCAAATCGGGGTCTGGTTTTCTTCCGGTACAACGATTGAAGAGACAATCTCTATTCATTTCGTCATCTATTTTATGGTGGGGATCGTCTTCCTGCTCTTTGCAGTCTTCAGCTACAACCGTAACCTGAAGTCCTATACGCGCAGGCTGATTCCTGTTAAAGCAATATATACAGTGCTCTCTCCGCTCCTGCTGTATTGGCTGCTTCTGGTCTCTCTGCTGCTGATCGGACTGATTCATCTTGGCCTGTATTTGCTGTTCTATTCGGCTGATTTCCTACCCGCGAACTTTTGGCCTGTTGCGGTACGCAGCGCACTGCAGTGCACCTGGTCTGCAGGATTAATTCTGCTGATGGTAATGTTCGCCTGCACGGTGGCGCGCAGTATTCCGTTAAAAGGAAGGGTTTGGATTACACTTGCTGTTCTCTTTGTGTTAGAAAATGGGGTGGCTTACCTCGAGAAGCTGCTGTTTAACAACTATTTTGTCGGGCTTGACAATGCGTTCCGGTTCGAGATTACACAAGCCTCGGAGCTCCCCAGCGGGCTAGAGCTTGTCTATACCGGCTCGAATTTGTTAGGGGTACTGGTCTTTGAAGCCGGGGTTGCTGTATTGCTGGTCTATGCGATGACCTTGATGATCAGGAAAAGAACGGAAATTTAAACACATACAACGGTCACAAAAGCAGAGCTGTCCGGCAGCTCTGCTTCTTTGTCATCATGGGGGATGATATTGTTCCCGGGGATATTACAGTGCCGTTCGCGAATTTGTCCACAATTCCAGTTCGCGTACCAGCTGCTCTTCTTCCTGTTCGTTCAGCTCAAGCCTAATTCCGTATTGGAATTGTCCTATACCAAACATCCAGCCCCAGCGCACGCTGCCCTCAAACTGCAGATTCTCTTCGGCCAGCCTGAAATGGATGATCAGCTTGGTATCGCCTGATGTAAAGCGGAGGTTCAGTGAAGTGCGCACCTTGCAGCCCGAGCGGCTGAGATCAAGCAGCACGCCCTCGGTTAATTTACCGGCGCCAGGACCGGTATTGCCTGCAGGAACTTCAAGCCAGCACTGGATCGGCTGGTTCATTACATATCGGAATGGTTCTTTTCTGCTGGAGTCGTCCATCATTTACCTCCGCCTGTTTTTTTGCTATTATAGCGGAATGACAGGATGAGAACAATCTACTATAGTGCTATTTTTAAGTGAAATTTTCATTTATTTATTTCAGCAGGGGATAAAAGGGGCGTGCAGGTCTTGTATCAGTATGATAATAAAAGCTTTCTGGAGCAGAAATTTGATTACGCATCTCTGCAGGACGGAGAGCTGAACGGCTGTACCTTTGAACGCTGTTCGTTCAGGGGGGCGTCGATGGAGGAGATGAACTCCAGCGGCTGCAGATTCATCGACTGCGATTTTTCAGGGGCACAGCTAAATGCATCGCTGCACCGGGGAGCAGCCTTTACGAACTGCAAATTTACAGGGGCCAATCTGTTTGTTGCAAAATTTCAGGACTGTAAAATGACCGGTTCTGATTTTGCTAATGCTTCCATGGACGGCATTACTCTGGACGGCGGGGACTGGTCATACACAAATCTGCGGCATATTAATCTGGCGCGCCAGGATTTGCGGGGCATCCGGTTTACGGAGGCGGACATGCTGGGCTGCAATCTGCAGAAATGTGACCTTCGGGGTGCGGATCTGAGCCGTGTGCGGCTAAGCCAGTGCAAGCTTGAGGGAGCCGATTTGCGGGATGCAAAGCTGGAGGGGATTGATCTGAAGAGCCTTGACCTGAAGAATGTAAGGATTGACGTGGAACAGGCTGTGCTGCTGGCCCGCTCACTGGGGGCCAAGGTAGGCTGAAGGATAGGCCGGAACAGGGCTGCAGCCCCGCTCTTACGAAGAGGCGGAGCTGCTTTTTTGTGCGGACATTCATCTTCTGTTAACGGATCAGGGCTTGTAGAGCGATGCCATGCAGTCAACAAACATTTTGTTGTACCCTGAACGGGGAAGGTCATGAGTTGAGGCTATATCGCGGCCAAGGAACTCGAACCAGGTAATTTCAGTGCCGTCTTTTTTATAAACAAATCTCTCATGCCGGATTGAAAAGGTGTCATTCTCGTAAGAGGGGACTTGCTCATAGCTAAGCTCGGTACCCTGCTTCTCGCAGACCAGTGTTGCCAGTAGAATCAGCATCTTGAAAGGGTCATCATACATTTCGAATTGTTCGCTCACGGGACTACCACTCCTTGGTTTGGGCATGTGCTGCTGTGCAGAGTATACTACAGCGTCCTTGTGGTAGCACTAGCCCCGAAAGAACTCAGTATTATTTTGATACAACGTATCAGCTTAATCAAGAAAAGTACATAATAGCAGCCCTGCTTATTATCAATACGGTTCTATCCGATATATAATTATCGACTTACTTCGACAAGGAGACATGTGTATGTCATTTAACCTGCGCACTTTTTTTTCAGGCGCATTCGCTGTCCTTATTATTCTGCTTACGGCCCTGCTGATCTGGATTATCGGCAGTGAGTCAACGAAATCTGTGGAAAAGAGCATTGGCGGCTCGCTGGCCGGGGAAGCGAACCAGATGGCCGAGAAGCTGGATCATTTCATGTGGTCACGTTCCGGTGAAGTTCAGGTGCTCAGTAAGCTTTCTGCTTTTCAGGAGCCTTATGACAAGGCTGAAATCAGCGGTCTGCTAAAGGAGCTGAAAAGCAGCCTGCCGGTGTTCACCTGGGTGGGATTTCTGGATCCGGATGGTAATGTATTGTCGTCCACGGACAATATTCTGGCAGGCCAAAATATCAGCCAGCGTCCTGTTTTTCAGGAAGGAATGAAAGGTTTGTTCATCGGTGATGTCCATGATGCCGTGCTATTGTCCAAACTGCTGCCAAATCCCGGCGGTGAACCTCTGCAGTTTGTTGATGTCAGCGTGCCTATCTACAATAAACAAGGACAGACAACAGGAGGGCTGGCAGCTCATCTCAGCTGGGAGTGGTCACGTGAGGTGGAGATGTCGATTGTCGATCCGCTCAAAGAACGGCTGAACGGTGTAGAGGTGCTGGTTATCAGCCGGAAAGATGACACCATACTGCTAGGGCCGGACAATCTTACCGGAACGAAGTTTTCAGATCAAGTGCTGCAGAAGGTAAGAGCGGGGCAGAATTCCTGGATGGTGGAGCGTGAGGCGGGAAGTGACGTTTACCTGACCGGATATGCCTATGGTGACGGCTATCTGAATTATCCCGGTCTCGGCTGGTCGGTCATTATCCGCCAACCTGCAGAAATTGCTTTTGCCTCCGTTCATCAGCTGGAGCGGTTCATTATTCTGAGCGGCCTGGCTGCTGCAGTTGTGTTCGGTGTTATCGGCTGGTTCCTGGCGGGATGGATTTCCCGGCCGCTGAATGCCATTTCCAGGACAGCGGATTTGCTCAGCTCCGGCGCATGCGTAGACATTCCGACTTCGACCAGAATCACAGACGTGGCGGTCCTCTCCGCTTCCTTACAGAACCTGGTGGATAACCTGACCAAGACAGAGAGCAAGCTCAGCTATATGTCAGATATGGCCATGCATGATTCGCTGACCGGGCTGCCTAACCGTGCGGCACTGGATGAATTTATGGCCCATGCGGTCAGCAAGGCCAAGCAGAATCAGACTACACTCAGCATTCTGTATCTGGATCTGGACGGATTCAAAAGGGTGAACGATACATACGGCCATGCGACAGGCGACGTGCTGCTCCAGCAGGTTGCGGGCAGACTGCTGGAGTCCACGCGTGATCACGAGATCGTTGCCCGGCTGGGAGGGGATGAGTTCGTTGTCATTCTGCATACCTCCGCCGGCAAGCCGATGCAGGAGTCGGAGATTGTGGCTACACGGATCATCAACAAAATTAATCTTCCGTTCCTGATCGGAGGCGAGAGTCTTCATGTCGGCTGCAGTGTAGGTGCAGCGGTATGGTATCCGGATGCAGGGGAGCCTGCCGAAGTGATGCGGCTGGCGGATGAGGCGCTCTATATTTCCAAACGCAGCGGTAAAAACCGGATAACCTTTGAGGCGGCAAGCTGATGCTCCGCACCCTGCCGTCCTGAACAGAAGAAAGCTCTTTTGGCCTGCAGCGTTCTAAACGCCCTGCAGCTCAAAAGAGCTTTTGTATATATGTAGTGGAGTATTATAAAAGCTGCTAGAAACCATTAACGCAGTCTTTTACGCGGGTTAGACCACCATTTGATCCACAGATTGTTTTCATCGTCATGAAAGAACTTGATTCCAATCCACTTCAGAGGTGTCCACACCTCTTTAAAATAATATGAAGGCATAGTCTATTATACCCTCCTTCTAGTTAAATTTTACTATATAATACGCCTAAATTTTGGATTTAACAAGACAAGCTGATATAAATTTAAAAATTTATATTTAAATTAGAGTTTTAGTTTGTACAGGGGACGCGGGAGCATAGCTCCGGCGTTTGTTTGCGCTGCAGTAAAAAGTGCATGCTGCCGGGGCTTTTAGGGATAAGCACAAGCCTTTCAGCAGAAGGTGCATTTAATATAGAGAAAGGATGTGAGAGCATGACCAATGCCGAATTTATCGCGCGGATTGTGCCCTTTGCCATAGCAGATATGCAGCGCAGCCACATTCCCGCTTCACTTACTATAGCCCAGGCTGCGTTGGAATCGGGCTGGGGGAACAGCGGATTAACGGTAAAGGCAAATAACCTCTTCGGGATCAAAGGCAGCGGACCTGCAGGAAGCGTTGCTGTCCGGACAACGGAATACTTGAACGGCAAACCGGTTCAGGTAACTGCAGCCTTTCGCGCTTATAATGACTGGGGTGAATCCGTAGCGGACCATTCTGCGCTTATCGTCGGGGGCGTCTCATGGAACCGTAATCTGTACAGCAAGGTTATCGGTGTGGATGGCCAGACCGCCGCCCGGGAAATTGCTGCTGCCGGATATGCCACTGACCCTAATTATACAGCCAAGCTGATACAGATTATGGATACCTTCAATCTGTACCAATATGACGAGATCAAGGAGGATGATGAGATGTCAGCCGAGGATAGACAGAAGCTCGCGAATTTGGAGACGGAACTTAAAGACCTTCGCGTACTGCTGGCCGGACTTACGGTCAGCCGGGATACACTCAAAACCGGAGTGCAGGAGCAGGGCCAGGCGGTCAAAAATGTCACAGACCGGCTTGCCGTCATTGAAGGGAGGGCGGTTATGAATGTTCCTTCCTGGGCGGAGCCGGCGGTTAACGCGGCGGTGGCTGCAGGGCTGCTGGATACGCCGACGGGGGGGAGCTATGACTTTTACCGTCTGCTTACAGTGCTTCAACGGGCGGGACTGCTGGTGACCGGGAGGTGAATCTGATGGTTAACGAGGCGCTGAGCAATGTACTCGCGTTCGCATCTGTACTCGCTGTATTTGTCATGGCGCTTGTCCAGCTGGTCAAAAACAGTGTAAGTCTTCCGAAGCAGCTTGTTCCGGCGGTTGGCCTGGCAATCGGTCTTATAGTCGGAGCTGTGTCTTATCCCTTCACCGATATGACGCTTGTGCTCCGGCTGTGGGCCGGAGGTCTGGCCGGACTGTCGGCCACCGGACTGTTTGAGCTTGCTTTTAACAGGCGGGACGGGAACACAAAGGACAAATAGCATATGCAGGAGACCACGCGGCAAGGATATGCTCCTGCCTGTAGGTAATATGATTAAACAATTGCAGGATGCAGCTAATATGATGAACTATGCACTAAAGGAAGGAGGTGCTTCATATGGGAACTTATCTTGATGCCAGAACCTCTCAGAATGCCAGTACGGGGAACTCTATCGCGATTCCGATTCTGCTCATCAATACGCCCCAGCTGTTCGGCCAGATCGGCTTGTTAAGTGAGGGGGTTACGACCAACCCGCGTGTGCTGTTAAAAGGAACAATCTCGGTACAGCTGCCGCTTGCGCTGGTCGGTGTAACCATAACGATTGTAAGGGGAACGCTGCCGACAGATCCGGTCGTCTATTCCGCCACTTCTACATTCAGTCTCAGTCTCCTTGCTCCGCAGGTCATTGCGTTCTCGGCTGCCGACTACAATCCGCCGGTAACCCCGCAGCTGACTTATACAGCTTTTGTATCCTCCAACCTGCTTGGTACGGTCCGTGTGGGACCGGAAAGCTTCGATGGCATACTGGTTTCAGACTAACGGCAAGCCGTGCATCTTGTCCTGCCTGTAAGAGGGTGTGGCAAGATGCACATCTTCTGTTCAGCCTAAAAAAATCCGTTTTGCCCAAACTGCGCAATGTATTCGTACATATTCTATTCTGTAGTCATTATCTTGAAGGAGGTTATCTCATGGGTGCAGATTGCGGATACGGCGGTAATGTTGGCGGCGCTAATGTAGGTCCTGTAGGTCCTTGGACTTCCACTGGTGCGATTCTGGTTCTTTATATCCTGCTTGTTATTATCTTGAGTGCCTGCTTCATCTAAAGGGGGGCCCCTCAGGCGTGTTTCCGGTTAAACCGGGAGCACGCCTTTTTTGCTGCTTCAGGATCTATGTTTTCTCACAGAAAGCGGGGAATAAACGCAAGGTTAAGGTATAATGGAGAATAATGGATGGGATATAAGGAGGAGCTAATGATCATCAGACAATTGCTGGAACACGACAAGCCGCCCATGGAGCTTCTGCTTTCGGCAGACCCCTCGCGCGAAAAAGTAGAGGCTTATCTGAGAAGAGGTGAATGTTTTGCAGCATTTACAGGGGAAGTAATCTTAGGCGTTTATGTGCTTCTTCCGACAAGGCCTGACATGGTCGAGCTGGTTAATGTTGCGGTTGCTGAGCAGTATCAAGGACATGGTCTGGGCAAAAAGCTGGTACAGCATGCAGTGCAGACAGCTGCCGGTGCGGGCTTCCGGACGATGGAGGTTGGTACCGGAAACTCAAGTATAAATCAGCTGGCACTGTACCAGAAATGCGGTTTCCGGATCGTTGGCGTGGATTTTGATTTTTTTACAAGACATTATCCTGAGGCTATCTATGAGAACGGGATACTGTGCAGGGACATGCTTAGGCTGACAAGAGAACTACACCACTAAAGGAGAGATCATTTATGCGAAAAAAAATCATAACAGTGTCTATCTGCAGTCTCCTGCTGCTTCAGGGCGGAGGGATCACACCGGCACCGGTATACGGGGCGGCTACTCAGCCTGCTGTTATTCTGAATAATGTGACGCTCAAACTGACTGATGAGGTACGGCCTTATCTTGCCGGGAAAATAGTGATGATGCCCGTCCGGCTGACGGGAGAAGGTCTTGGCTATGAAGTAAGCTACATAAAAGCGCAGAATAGTCTGCAGCTGACAGGTAATGAACACACCTACGTTTTGAAGCTGGATGAAAGCACAATTACGGTTGACGGCAAAGACGAGCTGGCTATTGACGGCAAGGCTGTTTTAAAAAATGACCGTATTTATGTTCCGTTAGCTTACTTCAGCGCACTTGGAATGATAACCTCGTATGATTCCGCTGCGAATCTGGCTGCTGTCAGCACTCCGCAAAAGTATGCGGATCATGTAGCAGGCCTGCTTAGCACAGGGCAATATATGGAGCTGTGGCGGTCGATGTTCAATAAAGAGGTCCAGCAGGCGTTTCCGGTATTAAAAATGCAGTCTGTCTGGGAGATGCTGACCGGAACCTATGGCGCGTTTGTCCGGCTGGAGACCGCCGCCGCATCGTCTGCAGACGGATACACGGTTATCCAGGCGCCGATTGTATTTGCACAAAGCAGCCTGAAAATGTCCGTTACGGTTGACGGCTCCGGCCGTTTGGCCGGTCTATTGTTCACACCAATAGCGCCGGCGGATGATATGGAGCTTCCGGCGGGCCTAAAAGAAGAGGAGACCATAGTCGGTACCGGAACTGCACATCCCCTAAAGGGAACGTTGACCGTACCCGAGAATGCATCAGGCCTCCTTCCGTCGGTGGTGCTGGTACACGGATCAGGCCCGTCTGACCGGGACGGAAGCGCCTTTGGGTACAAAACCTTCCGCGATATAGCCTGGGGGCTTGCCAGACAGGGGATTGCAGTTCTGCGATATGACAAAAGAACCTATACTTATGCGCAGCAATATGCCGGGGAAGCGTCAGCAGGCCTGACGGTCAAGGAAGAAACGGTAGAGGATGCTGTGCTGGCAGCCAAGCTGCTGAAGCAGGATGCGCGTCTGGACCCTGAGCGGGTGTATCTGGCCGGGCACAGCCTGGGCGGCATGCTGGCACCGCGGATTGATGCCGCAGGCGGTGATGTTGCCGGACTCATTCTGCTGGCCGGTTCTCCGCGCAAGCTATGGGAGATTGTCTATGACCAGAACATGGCGGGTATCCAGGCTATGAATGACAGTGATCCGCGCAAAGCACAGAATGCTGCGCTTGTTGACGCGGAGCTCCAAAAGGCCAAGGCTCTGGCTTCCATGTCCGCTCAGCAGGCTGCCCAGGCAGAGACGGTATTCGGGTTGCCGGCGTCTTATCTGCTTGAAATGCAGCAGCAGGATACGGCAGCGCTCGCCGGGAAGCTGACCAAGCCGGTACTGGTGCTGCAGGGAGCGGACGATTTTCAGGTGTATGCTGATAAGGACTTTGTGCAGTGGAAAGAAGTGCTGAAGCTTAATCCGTCGGCAGAGTTTAAGCTGTATCCGGGGCTGAATCACTTTTTTGTCGATTATGACGGGAAAGGTGCTGGAACGCTGGAGGAATATTATGTACCCGGGAGAGTGAGTGATCAGGTAATTACAGATATAGGAGCCTGGATCGGCAGGCAGAAGCAGTAGACGCAGAGCTGTATTTTGATTTTGATTGTTTCAAATTTTTCACATTTATCATCTATACGAATATAGGACTAAAGTTATATTATAGAGTTGATCTTTTTGTAATGATAATGTGGCCGGGCGGTGTATGTGTTGCTGTTGGAAGTAGCAGGATTCATGTTTTTTTCAACCATTGAAGGTTTATCCCTGTATTATTTAATTATGTGTTTATTCCGATTTAAATGGAGAAGGCATCTGTGGCCCGCCATGGTCATCATTCTGCTTAATAATATCCAGAGCTATCTGCTGCGTAATGAGCTTAACATGGATAATCTCTCTCCGCTGATAACGGTCATTGTATTTATCCTGCTGTTCGCTGCAGTTGTCCGGATGCCGGTGGTGCTGGCGGTTATGGCTACGGTGTCGGGGTATGTCATTTTTGCGGCCATTCAGACAGTGTTGGTCTTTGTTCTATTCGGATCACTTGATGCTGTAAATGCGGATCTGTCGAGAGGGTATTTGCTGCAGTCCGCTACCGCAGCTGTAGTAGTAACCAGCTTTTGGTTCCTGTACCGTAGAGGAAGAGGTTTCACTTTCGATCTGGACAAGCTCAGGTTCAAGCTTGAGGATATTGTGCTTACTGTGATGATCATCGTATTCCTGATGGCGATCTCTGTGGTTCTATTTTATAATAACCTTCTATTTAATATTGTGTTCTTCATCGTGATGTCAGTATTTCTACTGTACTATTCCACTAAGAAGGAGCATGAGGATGCTTGAACGAATGGCAGGATGGTCTGCGGCCAGAATCAAACAGATTGTCCCGGAACATCCGGCATCGTATGCCGTTCTCAAGTTTGCTCTTGCAGTGCTTCTTAATATTGTACTCGTAATAAGCTGTACTTTGCTGGTTTCGCTGGCTACCGGCCATACGGCGGAAGCTGTGCTGATTCTGATTTTTTTTGCGCTGCTGCGGCAGGTCTCCGGCGGAGTCCACCTGAAGTCAGGCATCGCCTGTGTGCTGTTTACAACAGCTTTATTTACCGCTTTATCCTATGTGCAGGCCGGGCAGCTCTGCGTCCAGATGATGAACGGACTAAGCCTGCTGCTCGTCCTGCTGCTTGCCCCTGTCGGAATCGACCAACAGACCCGGATCCCGCGTCGGCACTGGCCGGGGCTCAAGATCATAGCGGCTGTGCTCGTAACTGTTAATTTCTATATGGCATCTCCGGTTATTGCGGCTGCTTATACAGCCCAGTCCATAAGCTTGGTACTTGCTTGGAGAAAGGGGAGCGGAAATCATCAGAACATTTCAGCACAAGGCCGTCTATAAGCTGGCGTCAATCCTGTTTACTTTTGCTGCTTTTATAGCAGAGGCTGTACCTAGTATACTTTACATCCACCAGCCGGAGATTCCGGAAGAATTACTGAAATAGTATTGGAGCTGGTTTTATTGAGCAGTATGTCAGTAACCCGTGACGCCAAGGGGGATTCCGGATTAGTTGCCCTCGAAATCACGGAAATCACGTATATGGAGTTTGAACGCAGTCTGTACCGGATTGTGATCCATACCAAAGATGAAGTGTTTTACACAGTCGGGACCCTGAAATATTGGGTAACCACCCTGAAGAGCTCCGGCTACAAATTTGTCCTGGCAGACCGCAATACCCTGATCAATGTCACTAATATCACCCAGCTGGACAAAACCTTCCATATCGCCTATTTCGGTGAGAACCGCAAGGGCATAGAGCAGAAATGCTTCCTGTCCGAAAAGGGCTATAAGGAAGTCGTTAAGGAAGTCAGAATCACGCAGCCGAATATTACGTTTATTGAGCTGCCGCTTTGGTAGTTCTTTTTTTTGAATGACAGCTGCGTTAACAGCTTTTGCTGTTCTCGGCGGGATGGGTGCAGGGGTTGCAGCCGGTGCTGACCTGCAGGCGATTAAGGCATTTCTGAACCCGGGTATCAAATTTAAAGTGGACGGTCAGCCTGTCCAGCTGAAGAACAGCAGCGGTGCGGTGGTAGCTCCAATAACATATAACAATACTACCTACCTTCCGGTAAGAGCCATCTCCGACCTGCTGGGGGTAACGGTTAATTTTGATGCTGCATCCAGCACCATTTCTTTGGGCGAACAGATTGAGGGCGTGTCCATTGCCGCGGGTTTTGATTCAAGCTATCACACTAAAGATCCTGATAAAACGGTCTATCTGGATAAGGACTACAAGGATGTTCATTTCGATAACGGCAGCGGCTCACGCGGCAGCTCCTTCATGCTATACCCGGATAAAAAATATCAGAAGCTGTACATCCAGGTGGCAGCCATCGGCGGCGACATTAAAGACTTTACCATTCAGGACAGCGATACGGATACCGTTCTCAAAAAACAGACCATTACAGCCGAGCAGGGGCTCGTCACCATTGAGGCCAACATTGCCGGAGTTAGCAAAATTTACGTAACCGGCCAGGTTAAAGACGGCGCGTCCATGTTTGTTCCGCTGACTACTTCGTATTATAAGTAAAGTGATTACTATGCAAATGGTATGAATGCTTGATGGCGGGCTGCTCGTAGAGGGTGGCCTTTTTTTTGCGGAAAAACCTGTTAAACTGGATTGCTGCGGTTATAACTCAAGATTCCTATTTTTCTATAATGCATTTTACAGACGTTACTGGAATGCCAATAATACCAACACCAGTATCCAAATGAATAATTTTTCTGTTAAAACTGTTTTTGCATACACCCGAAAATAGTTCATCACTTATCAGGTGTATCTGGACTGATGCGTTTTGTGTTATTGAGTGTTCAATTATTGCTGAGTACATTATAAGCACCGTCCAGTTTTTTGAGTTTGTCAACATTTACAGGAACACTAATCCGTAATCATATATACAATTTAACATTTAGTGACAGGTGAAGTATACAATCTATTTTATATGATATATACTTGGATTAACTTATTAGTGTAATTCCCATCAATTAGGGTGTTCCAGTGCGCTGTGCTAAGGCAATGCGTAGGAACACCCTTCTTGCATTTCTAAGTTAGAGAGAGGTGTTAGATGAGAAATGTTGAAGCGTTAATGAAAAATTATCAGTTGATCGAAGACAGAATTTTGAGCTTTATAACTGAACATTCAGGTGTTGTGTATGCAAAAAAATCTGGAGATATTGTGCAAGGCGAGGCATTGACCTGGGCCGTACTAAGTTCAGATGACAAGGTTCTACAAGCTCAACTCAGGCTTGATTATATAACTGTTTCAGAACTAGCCAGACAGAGGCTAGAACATATTCATAGTAGGTACATAACGGATTTTGACCGGAGCCGTGAAATGGTGCTTAGATATATAAGGCAGGATTCTACTGCTCCGATAAAGGTACTATCTCTAGAAGCAGCTGCCGAAGTTGCCAGGAATGAACTGCATCTTCAAAAGTGTTTACTTACTTAAATTAAATATTTATATTTATTTAACCCGCCGGGCTATGCCTGGCGGGTTTTTATTGGCACTGAAGTGGCTGGGGTGAGGTCTGGGTAGATCAACCATTGTATTCCAAAATTAGTTTTATAGCTTTGGTACATGGGGCTTTACACAAAAAAATCGAGGCCCTATTGCTAGGGCCTCTTTCATGGGAGAGGAGAAACCGGACGAAGAGCTTATGGGGAAACG
Source organism: Paenibacillus sp. fava2 (assembly GCF_058313675.1). Classification (NCBI taxonomy): domain Bacteria; kingdom Bacillati; phylum Bacillota; class Bacilli; order Caryophanales; family Paenibacillaceae; genus Paenibacillus; species Paenibacillus sp. fava2. Next base: position 3,428,641 of record NZ_CM177755.1, read on the forward strand.
TAAGCCTGCTCCGCGGTTGTCTACGACATTTTGTGATGTCGATAGTTACATGATGTCCGGGATTGAAAGGTTCTATACATGGTGTTTGATTATTTTTTTGCTTTATTCCAAAGGTACACCAATAGACAAACTTTTTATTTAAACGGTTAATTGTGGTACTATAGGCTTGGACTTATGCCCCTAACGGCATAATAAACAGAGACATAGAGCAGGTGAATCGGTGAGAGTTGTATCGGGAAGTGCCAAGGGGAGACCCCTGAAAAGTGTTCCGGGTAACGGGACGCGTCCAACGACCGACAAGGTGAAGGAGGCGCTGTTCAGCATGATTGGCCCTTATTTTGAAGGCGGCAATGCGCTGGATTTGTTCGCTGGCACCGGCGGTCTTGGAATTGAAGCGCTGAGCAGAGGGATGGAACGCGCGGTGTTTGTAGACATGGAGCAGAAAAGCATTGATACGGTGAGGGCCAATCTGAAGGCGGCAAAGCTGGAGGGGCAGGCAGAGGTATACCGTAACGATGCCGGACGGGCTCTTGGTGCGCTGGAGAAGCGGGGACGGGCTTTTGATCTTGTGTTTCTGGACCCCCCTTACAGGCTGAAGCATGGCGATGAATTAATGCTGGCCATGGCCGGCAAAGGCTTGCTTAACCCTGATGCGGTCATTGTTCTGGAACATGAATCAGGCTACGCCTACCCTGAAGAGATTCCGGGGTTCTACCGGACAAGACAGGCTATATATGGTGAGACGGCGATTTCCATCTATCAGTACGAAGCTGCTTCAGAAGAAGCTGTTGAGAGCGGCAGGGAGGGTAACGATGAGTCTGCAAATTAGAAAAGAACGTGTTGCCATCTATCCGGGAAGCTTTGATCCGGTTACGATGGGGCATATCGATATTATCCGGCGCGCTGCCAAACAGTTTGACAGGCTTATAGTTACCGTGCTGAATAATCTCAGCAAAAAACCGATGTTTACCGTGGAAGAGCGCACAGAGCTGCTGCGGCAGGCAACGGCGGATCTTCCTAATGTGGAGGTGGACAGCTTCCGGGATTTGCTGGTGAATTATCTCCGCCAAAAGAACGCCCAGGTCATCGTGCGCGGAATCCGTACGGTTACCGACTTCGAGTATGAGCTGCAGACCGCTTCGATTAATCACAGCCTGGACCCTGAAGTGGAAACCATCTTCATGATGACTAACCCCAAATATTCCTACCTAAGCTCAAGTGTAGTGAAGGAGCTGGCCCATTTCGGCGGAAATGTATCCGAATTTGTCACCCCCGAGGTCGAGCAGGCGATGAAGCTCAAATTCAGCCAGCTGGACGCCGGAACCAGGTAACCATATATACAACTGCTGACAAGGCAGATAATAGCAGCAGAAGAAGAGTCTGCAGGCTCAGCAGCTGTGGAACCATATTCCAGACGGCAAGCGGACCGGTTATTCCGGCATCGCCTGCCGTTTCTGTGCTGCTTAAGGCGGGAAGAACAGCAACAGGCATATGCTTCAGCGGCTGCCAGAGCACAAAGGTCAAGCCGAGAGCATACAGGCTGTGCAGCAGACGTCCGGCGGCGTATGGAAGAAACCGTGCTTTGGCCTGCTTCAGGGCAGTGAGTGCCTGCAGCTGTCCGCAGATTCCGCTCCACCCGAGCACTGCGGACAGGAGTGCAAAGCTGGTTACACCTGTTTCTCCAAAGGCAAACGGTTCTGTTACCTGCGAAGTCACGGCATTGGCGCCCAGATGAATCTCGAGTACACTGGCGGCAAATCCCGGCGACAGCTGCGGGAACCAGGCGGTGATAATGTTGATAACAACGGAGAACATGATCATATAACCGCCGATTACCATCAGGCTCTGCACTGCGGTAGATACTGAATCGCCCAGCAGTCTGCCGAAGCTGCGCCCGTCCTGTTCGCGTGCCCGAAGCATGGCCTGGCGGACCCTTGACGGCAATGATGCCGGCTTGACAGCCGGAGGTTCGGGGCTGCCGGCGATTGAACGGTTCCTGCCCGAGAACAGTGCTGCCGTGAATCCTGCAGCTAGACCGGATACCCAGTGAATGGCTAACAGGGCATAGCCTGCTGCCGGACTGTGCAGGAAAGCTGCACCGACTACAATTACTAAAGTTACAGGACTGGCAAAATGGGCCAGTGAAGCTAGGCGGCTGGCATCCTTGTCCGAAATGCCGCCCTGCTTATGAAGCTGCTGTACACCGCCTGCCCCTGCGGGGAACCCGGCCGTCATGCCGAGTGCCAGCGTCCAGCCTCCGGCGCCCGGCAGCCGGAACACCCGGGTCATTAGCGGCCCCAGCAATACACCGAAGCCGTGTACGAAGCCTGAGGCTGTCAGCATCTCCGAGAGGATAAGGAACGGCAGCAGCGCCGGAAATATCAGCGTCCACCAGAGCTTAAGGCCCTGCAGTGAAGCCGCAAAGGACGATTCCGGAGACGAGATGATGGCCGCTGCAAGCAGGATGGCCGCTGCTCCGGTCAGAAAAGGTGCCGATGCTGAAGTTATTCTCCGTATTTTAACGTTATTCATTTTGAGCTTCACCTCTTCATAGGTTAAGACATGGCTTACGACTGTTATCAATTTATGCACAGCAGACAACCATCATGCCATAGCTGTCACAAGCCGCCTGAAGCAGGCAGAGAGCCGCAGGAAAGAAGGGAATAGCATTGAGGCAGCAAAAACGCCGGGTAGGATTCCGCGCGATCGCCTACTTGTTTACTTTTGTGGTTATACTCTATGTTACTGTTTTTATGAATACTCCTTATATTGTGTATCAGCCGGGGAGAGCCTCTGAGGTGGCACCGATGATCAAGGTGGAGAATGCAGACAAGGATGAAAAGGGCACCTTCATGATGACCACAGTATCAGCAAGCTATGCCAATGTGGCACTGCTTATCGCTTCAGTCTTTAATTCCAACAGTGAGGTTGTGCTGAAAGAGACGAGGCTTGGGAACAAAACTGAGCAGGAATACGCGGCGGAGCAGGTATACTATATGAACAGCTCGCAGTCTTTCGCCGTACAGGCCGCTTATCATGCGGCGGGTATCCCTTATGAGGACGTAGTGGACTACCTGTATGTGTTCTCTGTGCCGGGTACGGCTAATTCTGGTCAGTTCCGTCCGGGAGACCGGATAGTCAGTGTTGAGGGACAGCATATCCCTGATCCGCAGGCTCTGTCAGCGCTGCTGTCATCCAGAAACATTGGAGACCGGGTTAAGGCGGTGCTGCAGCGAGACGGGAAGGAAATTACAGAGCAGGTAGCATTGGTTGAGGTAATAGATGCGGATACCGGAAAAGGAAAACCGGGATTAGGTGTAGTTATCGGGGCTGTCCAGAAGGTGGAACCCAAGGTTGCGGGCAAATCAGTCAGCTTTACGGATACCGATGTCGGCGGACCGTCAGCGGGGCTTATGTTCACGATGGAAATCTACAATCAGCTTACTCCGGGCGACTTGACCGGAGGGCACAGAATAGCCGGAACGGGTACCATAAATGCCGAAGGCACTGTGGGAGCTATCGGCGGGGTCAAGCATAAAATTGTTGCTGCGGACCGTGAGCGGGCAGAGGTGTTCTTCGTGCCGGTCAAGAACTATGATGAAGCCAAAGCGAAGGCAGATGAAATAGGCACCCCGATGAAGCTGGTGCCTGTATCCACGCTGGGCGAGGCGCTGGATTATATGGAGAAGCTGCCGGCTACAGCATCACCGGCGGCTTGAGATAGTCAGCGTACAGATCAGCCCGCTGGGGCTCATTGAATGCTCCGGCGTAGGCGGCAGCGGCCCGGAGGTCACGGTCTAGTCCGGGATGAGTGAACTGCGCAGGTGAGAGAACAACCGGCCAGGCTGCCGTCTGCTTCATTTTCTTGAGCAGTGTGCGCCCGCTCTCGCGGAAGCCTAACACGCGGATGTATCCGGGTCCGCCGGCTAATGCGGACGGAGCCATTTCAGCCTTGCTGTGATTTAATAAGGCATGGATAAGCAGGCGCTGCAGGCGAGTATGCGTGTAGCGCTTGCTTTTTAGCGCATCCAGCAGCCCGCTGACTGTGAATTGATCCAGCTGCGGCAATACCTTGAGCAGCCGGTTCTCCAGCCCTTCATTCATATCCTGGAGCTCCCGCAGCTCTTCAGCGGTCCGGGTTATCAGGACGTGGCGCAGCTGGCTGCGGAAGTCCTCCAGACTTACCGGGCCTCTGCCTGCCGCATGCTCCCTCTCCAGGATGGACATGCTATATTCCGGCATGTATGCCGCCGGAGACCCGCCTTCCAGCAGCAGCCGGCGGATCGCCGTCGCGCTGGCAATGGACGACCCGCGCTGCAGCGGGTCGTGGAACCCCGCGCCGGTGCGCGGCACGGTGAGGGGCCTGATCGCGCTGCCGAGCCGGCGCAGCGCAATCAGGTAGTGCAGGCCGAGGCTGTTGTTGGGCTGCCGCAGCAGCGCCTCGGCCTCTAGCGGACTCCCGTGCCCTGCGGGAGTCCCGGACCAGACGGCCGCCGCAGCTGCGCTGAAGGCGGCCGGGAAGCTCGCTCCGAGCGCCAGTCGGCGGCGGAGCTCTTCCTGCAGCTCGCTGCTCTCATCGGCCAGGAACTCCGCCAGCCCGAGCAGCTCGCTCAAACGGCCTGCTTCGGAGCCGAAGCACAGGCTGTCAACGACTCCCGTCGCCTCCAGCAGTGAGACTGCTCCGAAGGCGAACCACTCGGCCGGCTGCAGGGCATAGCCGACCGGCAGCTCAAGCACGAGGTCGGCGCCCATATGCAGCGCCATCTCCGTGCGGGCCTGCTTGCTCACCGCCGCCGGCTCGCCGCGCTGGGTGAACGGCCCGCTCATCACGACGATAGACGTGTCCGCGCCGGTCAGTCTTTTGGCCTCGTTAAAATGATGGACATGGCCGTTATGTAAAGGATTATATTCAGCGATTATGCCGACTGTAGTCACTGGTCGTGTCACTCCAAATCGTATTTGATATATTGGGTTAATAGTTATATCATAAGTTGTCCCGGTTATCGAAACAATATAAAGGAAAAATGGTTGACAAACTTCGGTAATTCTAGGTATAATAATTTTTGTTTGTTTGGAGTGATGAATATGAAGATTCACTTTCGCAAATTGGCAAATGCCGACGAGCCTCTGCATCTCCATGAGACACTGGATGTCAATGAGCTTGTCAAAGGGCGGAAGGATATACTTTCTGTTGCACCGCTTACAGTGAACCTTAAAGCGCTGCCCGCGGGAACTGATAGTGTGAACGTGGTGGGAACATTGGAAGGGAATGTGGACATGTTATGTGCACGTTGCCTCAGCGAGGTTAACAGCAAATTGAACATTCCTTTTGCTGAGACTTTCAAATGGCTTAAGCAGCCGCTTCTTCCAGAAGACGAAGATGACGAACTCATCTACGCCACGGACGAGATTGTAGATCTTGTTCCTTACGTGGAAGAAAACTTCGTACTGCACTTACCGGATTCGGTATTGTGCAAGGCAGACTGTCTTGGTCTTTGTCAGACATGTGGACAAAATTTGAACGAAGGCACCTGCAGTTGCGACAACACAGTAGTCGATCCCCGGCTTGCTGCGTTGAAAGGATTCTTTACCAAGCAAGATGACTAAGAACAAATCCCGTGTTATAACGGGTCAACAACAAATTCAGGAGGTTGATAATCATGGCAGTACCACAACGCAGAACGTCCAAGACCCGCCGCGACAAACGTCGCACTCACTTCAAACTGGTAGTACCAGGTATGGTGAAATGTGAACAATGCGGAGAGCTGAAGCTGGCTCACCACGTATGCAAAGTTTGCGGAACTTACAAAGCTAGAGAAATCATCAAACAATAGTTTGTGATAAGAGATAGCACTTCATCTTAGGGTGGGGTGCTATTTTTTTTGGGCTGAAGCATTTTAGACTTGCTGCATGGCAGTTGTCGGGAACTTGAGACTAAGAAAGTGCATTTGAGTCTGCCTGCTGGCCATAACAATGCATTGGATTATCGTCACTTCATTACACTAATTTATCTGATGCTGAAAGCTTGGTTGCAGAATAGCAGCTTATTTTAACACCAAAAGCCGTTTCTCCGTAAAAATGGTGGAATCAAGTGACGTTTATCCAATAAAAAATTATCAGTGTATTTGTCTAACATCCTCTCAGTGTATTCATCCAAGACTTAGCTGATTATTTTCTGCTTAGCTCGATTACACAACATCCTAACGGACCCCTATTGTACTTATTACCTAACCTGAAGCCGTTTTTCAGGTCAAAGTCAGTATTTACCGCCGCTGGGGTCCGTTAGCTTGCCGGGAAGGGGCTGCAAGCACTAATAAGGGCTGCTCGGTCTGTTACCCTCTGGTGGAACATTGGGCAGGACTCGAGCTTGATCCTTTTCGGGAAAATAGACTTGCCGGAATCCCGGAACAGATCCGGACTGCCCCGGCAGTGGATGCCTTATGAATGTAACTTTCATGTCAATGCTTTATTTTTGGCGGCTGATGCTTTATACTACATATTAGTACCTGGTTCTAAAATGAAATTTTAACCATAGCGTAAGTGATAACAGCGGCCTTTCCGCGGCCGGATGCTTTGTTCAGATATAAGAATACTAAAGGCGTAACGCCATAAATCATCCTTATATTACAGGCTGTTTACGGCAAACCGTCCGCTTCCGGATGGTTGAGCCGTTTTATGCCTGAGCATGTGCCAGGAGGTGAGCCGCCATAGAGCGGATGTCCAAGAAAGAGCGCCAGCAGAAGCTGCTTCAGATCATCGACGGCAATCCGTTTGTGACGGACCGGGAGCTGACCCGGCAGCTCAAGGTGAGCATCCAGACGATCCGGCTGGACAGGCTGGAGCTGGGAATACCGGAGCTGCGCGAACGGATGAAGCAGATGGCAGAGCACTCCTATGATCAGGTGCGTTCACTGCCGCCTGATGAAGTGGTCGGTGACATTGTTGATCTGCAGCTGGACAAGAGCGGTATATCCATCTTTGAGATCCGTGAAGAGCATGTTTTCTCCAGAAATGGGATCGCCCGCGGCCATTATGTGTTTGGTCAGGCGAATTCGCTGGCAGTGGCTGTGATCAACGACGAGATTGCACTGACGGCTTCCGCCGATATCCGGTTTGTTCGGATGGTGCGGCTCGGAGAGAAGTGTATTGCCAAAGCGCAGGTGCGTTCACTTGCCGGCCGGGGCGGCAAGGCCGAAGTGGACGTGTTTACGTATGTCGGGGAAGAGCTTGTGTTTCAGGGTCATTTCGTAGTGTACCGCTCTGCAGTTGAAGAATACAGCGAAGGGGGAAGCCGCAATGCTGATCGCCATTGATGCCATGGGCGGAGATAACGCACCCGAATGTAATGTGGAAGGTGCTTTGTCTGCGGCCGCAGAATGGAGCGATACCCAGCTGGTGCTGGTTGGCGACCAAGCCAGACTGGAGCCGCTGCTGAAGAATAAGCCTTCGAACGTGACAGTGCGTCATGCGGGGGAAGTAATCGGTTCCGATGAGGAGCCTGTAAAGGCGGTCCGCCGCAAAAAGGATTCATCCATGGTCGTAGCGGGAAGGATGGTGCGTGAGGGTGAAGCCGATGCCATGATTTCTTCCGGGAATACCGGAGCGCTGATGACTACCGGGCTGCTGGTTGTGGGAAGAATGGACGGTATAGAACGCCCTGCACTTGCCCCGATGATTCCGACACTTGATGATGTCGGCGTGCTGGCGCTGGATCTTGGAGCCAATATGGACGCCAAACCGCAGCATCTGGCCCAATATGCACTGATGGGCAGTATATACCGCAGCAAGGTGCATGGGATTGCGCGGCCCCGGGTCGGCCTCCTGAATGTGGGGACAGAGCCGGGTAAAGGCAATGAGCTGACCAAAGAGGCCTATCCGCTGCTTGAAGCGCTGCCGGGCATTCATTTTGTCGGCAATGTGGAAGCGCGCGATGTGCTTACAGGCGCTTGTGATGTGCTTGTCTGCGACGGCTTTGCCGGAAATATTCTGCTCAAGACACTGGAGGGGACGGCCGGAGCAATGTTTTCCCTTCTCAAGGAGCAGTTCAGCAAGTCTCTCAAAACAAAGCTCGGCGCAGCGATTCTGATGCCTGAGCTGAGAAGCCTCAAAGGCAAAATGGATTATAAGGAGCACGGTGGTGCCCCGCTGCTGGGCCTTAGCGGCCTGGTTGTAAAGGGCCACGGCTCTTCGGACGGCAATGCGGTGAAGAATGCGGTCAGACAGGCGCGGATTGCGCTGCAGGCGGGCCTGGTGTCCGGCATATCGAAGGAAATTAGCGGGAAGTGAGTGACGAGATGAATCAGTTGCGTTCGGTAGGGATAATCGGGACAGGGAAATATGTGCCTGAGCAAATATTGACTAACAGCGATCTTGAGAAGATAGTCGAAACCAATGATGAATGGATTGTCAGCCGCACAGGCATCCGGGAACGGCATATTGCGGCACCGCATGAGGCGACCTCGGATCTTGCCTATGAAGCTGCGCTCAAAGCGCTGGCATCTGCAGGGATGAAGGCGGAAGATCTGGAGCTTATTATTATTGCCACCATTACTCCGGATACATCCTTCCCGTCTACAGCCTGCATCCTGCAGGATAAGCTCGGAGCCAAGGGAGCAGCCGCATTTGACTTGTCTGCCGCCTGCTCCGGCTTTGTCTATAGCCTTGCTACAGCTACAAACTTTATTAAGACCGGAATGTATAACAATGCACTGGTTATCGGTGCAGACACTCTTTCACGCATTACGGATTATACCGACCGCAACACCTGCGTCCTGTTCGGCGATGGTGCGGGTGCGGTGATTCTCGGTGAGGTTCCGGAAGGACGCGGATTCCAGTCCTTCGACCTTGGAGCAGAGGGGGCAGGCGGCAGTCTGCTGAAGCTTGAAGCAGGGGGCTCGCGCCTGCCGGCATCCGCCCAGACTATTGAAGACAAGAAGCACTTCATTTATATGAACGGCCGTGAAGTGTTCAAGTTCGCCGTACGTGTAATGGGTACAGCCACAGAACGTGTTCTGTCCAAGGCTGGACTCGGCAAGGAAAATATTGATCTGTTTGTTCCGCACCAGGCGAACATCCGGATCATTCAGTCGGCGATGCAGCGTCTGGATCTGCCGGAAGAGAAGGTGGTCGTCAATGTAGACCGTTATGCCAACACTTCCGCAGCATCGATTCCGCTTGCGCTGGTAGAGGCGGCAGAGGAAGGCCGGATGAAGGAAGGCGATACCGTGCTGATGGTTGGCTTCGGCGGCGGACTTACGTGGGGAGCTTCCGTATTAATCTGGTAAACGAATAATGGACCCAGTACCACCTGCTGGATACAGCGTGACGGTGCACGGGTTATGTGAAGGAGTCTGTACAATGGGTAAAATTGCATTTGTCTTTCCCGGGCAGGGTGCGCAGGCAGTCGGGATGGGTAAGGATGTATATGACGCACTGCCGCAGAGCCGTGCCGTATTTGATAAAGGCGACGAGGTGCTCGGATTTTCCTTGAGCCGGCTTGTATTTGAGGGGCCGGACAGCGATCTGAAACAGACTGTAAATACACAGCCTGCTCTTGTTGCGACAAGTGTAGCGTACCTAGAAGCGTTTGCCGGCAAGGGACTGAAGCCGGATTATGTTGCCGGACACAGCCTTGGCGAGTACAGTGCCCTGGTAGCCGCAGGCGTGCTTTCCTTCGGGGATGCTGTGCAGCTTGTACGGCTGCGCGGTCGTTTCATGGAAGAAGCGGTGCCGGGCGGACAAGGGGCAATGGCTGCAGTGCTGGGAGCAGAACGCGAAGCGCTTGCCGGGCTGTGCCGCAGTATTTCCGGGGAAGGCAATACTGTTGAGCTCGCTAATGTGAACTGTCCGGGCCAGATCGTCGTTTCCGGCTCTCAGGCGGGCGTTAGCGCTGTTGTAGAACGGGTTAAGGAAGCCGGCGGCAAGCGGGCGATTCCGCTGGAAGTCAGCGGTCCGTTCCATTCCTCCATGATGAAGGAGGCGGCCGAGCGCCTGGCTGCCGAGCTGCAGCGCGTAACCTTTAATGCTCCTGCAGTCCCGGTTGTGGTTAATGTAACGGCCTCACCCGTAACCGATCCTGAAGAAATCCGTGAGCTGCTAGTGCGTCAGGTTTATTCTCCGGTGCTATGGCAGGATAGCGTGGAATGGCTGATTGCTAACGGTGTGGACACCTTTGTTGAGATCGGCTCCGGCAGCGTGCTGGCCGGCCTGATCCGCAAAATCGACAAAACGGTTAAGGTAATAGGCATTAACAGTCTGGAAAGTGTGCAGGCTGAACTGTAACTGCCAGAACTTATTCAGGGCACATGGAAAGGGGAATATAGAATGTTCTCAGCATTAAAAGGCCAGACGGCCCTGGTCACCGGCGGCTCCCGCGGAATCGGACGCAGCATTGCGCTGGCGCTGGCGGAGCATGGCGTGAAGGTGGCCGTGAACTATTCCGGAAGCGAGGCTGCAGCGCAGGAGACTGTAGCGCGTATTGCCGAGCTGGGCTCTGAGGGCATCGCGCTTAAAGGGAACGTAGGAAGCAGCGAACAGGCGGAGAATCTTGTCAAAGAGGTTATCAACACCTGGGGAAGAATCGACATTCTGGTTAACAACGCCGGTATTACCCGGGACAATCTGATTATGCGCATGAAGGAAGAAGAATTCGATCAGGTCATTGAAACCAATCTCAAAGGTGTGTTTAACTGTCTGAAGGCCGTTACACGACCGATGATGAAGCAGCGCTATGGCCGGATCATCAATATTTCCTCTGTCGTGGGGGTAACCGGAAATCCCGGCCAGGTTAACTATACGGCTGCCAAGGCAGGCGTAATCGGTATGACCAAATCGGCGGCGCGGGAGCTGGCTTCCCGCGGAATTACCGTGAATTGCATCGCTCCGGGGTTCATTGATACCGACATGACCCGTGAGCTGTCCGATGAAGTCCGCAGCGAGCTGCTGAAGGGGATTCCCCTTGCCCAGCTTGGGCGGCCGGAGGACATTGCTAACACGGCTGTATTTTTGGCCTCGCAGGGGGCAGCTTATATGACAGGCCAGACACTTCATGTGGACGGCGGCATGTACATGTAAGCCTGAAGAAAGCTTGGAACAGCTATGGAGGGAACGGGAAGAGGCGGCCGGAAAGCGTTTTTTATGCTCTATGGTATTTTGACTTCATATCTCGTATAATACCAAAAGAGGAGGTGAACCGGATGTCCGATGTATTGGAGCGTGTAAAACGCATTGTCATCGACCGCTTGGGTGCCGATGAAGCGGAGGTAACATTAGAAGCGTCTTTCAAAGATGATTTGGGTGCTGATTCTCTTGATGTAGTAGAATTGGTTATGGAATTGGAAGATGAATTCGATATGGAAATCTCTGATGAAGATGCAGAGAAGATTACGACCGTGGGTGAAGTTGTGAAGTACATACAATCTCATACCTAGAGTCATATGATTGAGGGTCCCGCCCCCCTGGGGACGGGACTTCTCCTCATTTTACACATCATTTGCAAGTCCAAAGGCTGCCGAAGGCGCACCTTTATCCGGGGAAAATTACAGAACCGCAGGCAGGACATGCTATTGCGGGGATTGCAGTTTATATAGAGATATCAGAGAGCAGTGCTTCGATAGAAATGAAGTATACAGCCTACAGATGGGGTGATTGCGTTTGAGTCATAGAGTGGTTGTTACCGGTATGGGCGTTATAACGTCCCTGGGCAAGGATTTGGATACATTCTGGGATAGCCTGATGAACGGCAAGTCCGGAGTATCGACGGTGGATTCATTTGATGTAAGTGACTACACCACTAAGATTGCAGCTTCTGTTAAGGATTTTGATGCGGAGGAGCGTTTCGGCCGCAAGGAAGCCCGCAAGATGGACCGTTTTGTGCAGTTTGCAGTAGCAGCCGGTGAGGATGCGCTGAAAGACAGCGGACTCAAGATCGGTGAAGATATTGATGCAGAGCGGATCGGCGTATCCGTCGGCTCCGGCATCGGCGGTCTGGGGACATGGGAAGACAATCACAACCTGCTGCTCGAAAAAGGGCCCAAGCGTGTGAGTCCATTCTTTATCCCGATGATGATTGCCAATATGGGTTCCGGACAGCTGTCGATTAACCTCGGCGCCAAAGGTCCTAATACAACAACCGTTACCGCCTGTGCTACAGGAAGCCATTCCATCGGTGAATCGTTCCGGCTGATCCAGCGCGGAGATGCGGATGCGATGATCTGCGGCGGTTCGGAAGCGACAATCCGTCCGACAGGTATGGCCGGCTTCTGTGCAATGAGAGCAATGTCCACCCGTAACGACGAGCCTGAGAAGGCAAGCCGCCCGTTTGACGTAGACCGCGACGGTTTTGTAATGGGTGAAGGCGCCGGCATTCTCATTCTGGAATCGCTTGAGCATGCCGAGAAGCGCGGGGCGAAGATCTATGCCGAAGTTATCGGCTACGGCCTGAGCGCGGATGCCCACCACATGACCGATCCGGATCCTGACGGTGCAGCACGCTGCATGAAGATGGCCATCCGTGACGCCGGAATTAATCCGGAGGATATCGATTATATCAATGCGCACGGAACATCCACACCTGCCGGCGACAAGTCCGAAACGACAGCCGTGAAGAAGGCGCTTGGAGACCATGCGTATAAGGTTGCTATCAGCTCGACCAAGTCGATGACCGGGCATCTGCTGGGTGCGGCCGGCGGTGTCGAAGCGATCATCTGCGGTCTTTCCCTGCAGAAGAATATGATTGCACCTACGATCAACCTGGACAACCAGGACCCGGAATGTGACCTGGATTATGTTCCGAACGTTCCTCGTGAAGCTGATCTTAATATTGTTATGTCCAACTCGTTCGGATTCGGGGGACATAACGCTACCGTTATTCTCAAAAAATACAAACAGTAAGGGGAGAACAGTGCAGTGAAAGGAGACCTGAAGCAGTTACAAAGCCAACTTCAAATCCAATTTCACGATCCTGTACTTCTGAAGCAGGCCTTTACCCATGCATCTTATGTGAACGAACACCGTTTCCACCAGCATCAGGACAATGAGCGTCTGGAGTTTCTGGGCGATGCCGTGCTGGAGCTTACGGTTTCCGAATATTTGTACAACCTGCTGCCGGACAGGCCTGAGGGAGAATTGACCAAGCTGAGAGCCGCAATTGTCTGTGAGCCTTCTCTGGTCAAGTTTGCCGAGAGCCTGGGCTTCGGCCGGTTTGTGCTGCTGGGCAAAGGGGAAGAACTTACGGGCGGACGTACCCGCCCGGCCTTGCTGGCCGATGTGTTTGAATCCTTCGTGGGAGCGCTTTATCTCGATCAGGGCCTGGAGACAGTGCGCCGTTTTCTGGATAATCATGTATTCCCGCTGGTGGAGACGGACGGCAAGCTGCAAATGCAGATGAGCGATTTCAAGACAGAGCTTCAGGAGCTGATACAGCATCACGGTTTAGGTACGCTGGAATATCGGATTATTGAAGAGCGTGGACCGGCGCATGAGCGTGAATTTGTTTCTGAGGTGTATATGGCCAGCCAGTCACTAGGCAGAGGCAATGGCCGTTCCAAGAAAGAAGCGGAACAGCAGGCTGCGGCAGCGGCGCTTTTGCGGTTGAAGGAAGACGGTGCTTGAAGCTATAGTTGCAATCGTACAAGATAAGGCTACCCCAAGCAATTAGCGGAGGAGAGCAGCAATGGTCTGAATGCCGGCGTCTAGGCGGAGGTCAGACCTTTGCTGCTCTTTTTCGTCTTATGGTACAGCATCCAGTAAGGGCCCACTTTGTGGGGTTATTTCAGAAACGCTATGTTATAATAGGTCAGAGGTGATAGGCGAGTTATGTTTTTGAAACGGATCGAATTGGCTGGCTTTAAATCTTTTGCCGACAAAACGGAAATGGAGTTTGTGCGCGGCATCACCGCTGTAGTAGGGCCAAACGGCAGCGGCAAAAGTAATATATCCGACGGGATCCGCTGGGTGCTTGGTGAACAGAGCGCGAAATCACTGCGCGGCGGCAAGATGGAGGATATTATCTTTGCCGGCAGCGACGCCCGCAAAGCGGTGAACTATGGAGAGGTTTCGCTGACCCTTGATAATGAGGATCACGTGCTGCCGCTGGATTTCAGCGAGGTAACAGTGACCCGGAGAGTGCACCGCAGCGGTGATAGTGAATATCTGATCAATAAGCAATCGTGCCGGCTGAAGGATATTACAGAGCTGTTTATGGATACCGGTATCGGGCGTGAAGCGTATTCCATTATCGGCCAGGGCCGGATTGAAGAAATTCTCAGTACCCGTTCCGAAGACCGGCGCGGGATTTTTGAAGAGGCATCAGGAATTGTTAAATATAAATCGCGTAAAAAAGACGCCGGACGCAAGCTGGATGAGACGGAGCAGAACCTGCTGCGTATTCATGATCTGCTCAGTGAGCTGGAGGACCAGATTGGTCCGCTGAAGGAGCAGTCTGAGAAGGCGATCCGTTATAAAGAGCTGCGGGAAGCGCTCAAACAGCAGGAAATATCGGTCTATGTTCATCAGATCGAAGGGATTCATACTGCCTGGAAGGAAGGCAATGCACGGCTGGAGGTTCTAAATAAGGAACAGCTGGAGCTATCTACCATTGTATCTGCCCATGATGCCAAGCTGGAAAGCGGACGGGCTGAGCTGCGGACTTTAGAGGAGCAGGTAGAGAAGCTGCAGGAGCAGCTGCTCCGATACAGTGAAGCATATGAAAAGAGCGAAGGCTATGGCGAAGTGCTCAAGGAGCGCAAAAAGAACCTGGAAGCCAACCGTGAGCAGCTGCTGTCCACGCTCGGTTCTGTAGGTGAGCGTTCGGCAGACCGGCAGCGTGAGCTGGCCGAGCTGGAGCAGAAGCTGCAGCAGGCCCGCCAGGCACTGGACGATCTCCGGAGACAGATTGCCGAAGAAGAGAGCAGGCTGGAAGGCGTCGCCGGCGGCATCAGCCAAAGTAAGGAAGAGCAGCTCAAAAGTGCATTACTTGAACTGATGAACCTGATGGCCCAGGCCCGCAATGAGATCCGCTATGCGGACCAGCAGAAAGAAAGTCTGGAGCGGCGGATGAGCCGGAGCAGAGAAGAAAGCGGCAAATGGACTGCCCGTCTCGAGGAGCTGTCCCTTTCCCAAAAAACGTTGAAGGACAAAATTGCACAGCTTGGCAATGAGATCTCCAAACTTCGCAACAGCTATATAACCGAGAGTGAGCAGACCAACAAACGGCATAAGCTGATTGAAGAAACCCAGTCAGGTCTGCGCAAATGGGAGCAAAAGCGCGAAGCGCAGGTGTCCAGACATGATACGATGAAGGAAATGCAGGACGACTACGACGGCTTCATGCTGGGCGTCAAGGAAGTGCTGAAGGGGGCCCGCAAAGGGCAGCTTAGCGGCGTTCACGGCGCTGTGGCGGAGCTCATTTCCGTACCGGAGCGGCTGGAAATGGCAGTGGAAACTGCACTGGGTGCTTCGGTGCAGCATGTGGTTATGGAGAATGAAGCGGTGTCGCGCCAGGCAATAGCCTTCCTGAAACAGCGTCAGCTGGGACGGGCTACCTTCCTTCCGTTGGATGTCATCCGGCCGCGCCAGATCACCGGCAGTGACCGCAGCATGATTGAAGGAGCGGACGGCTTCGTCGGCATCGGTGCCGAGCTGGTTGGCTTCGAGGAGAAATACAGCAGCATCATAGGAAGCCTGCTGGGCAACGTAGTCATCGCCGAGAATCTGGAGCAGGCCAATAAGATTGCTGCCAGGTGCCAGTACCGTTACCGGGTTGTAACCCTTGAAGGGGATGTCGTAAACGCCGGCGGTTCGATGACCGGAGGCAGCCAGCACAAAAAGAACAACAGCCTGCTGAGCCGCAAACGGCAGATGGATCAGCTGTTCGAAGAGATTGAAGAGAGCGAGCGTCAGATCGCCAAGCTGAAGCAGGGTATCGGCCGGCTTAAGGAAGAGCAGGAGAGTGCTTCGCGCAAGCTGGAGCAGCTTCGCCATGACGGGGATGAGAAACGTCTGGAGGAGCAGCGTGTTGCCGGCGATCTGAAGCAGCTTGAGCAGGAGCTGCGCCACGTGCAGGAGCAGGTGGATGGAGCCGGTGCGGAGCGCAGCGGCTTTGAAGCTGAAGTGAAGGCGCTGGAAGAAAGCCGGGCACAGGCGGTAGCTGAGCTAGCCCGGCTGGAACAGGAAGAGCAGGCAGCGCATGAGGCGATCCGCAGTGCCGAGTCGGAACGCAAAGCGAGCGAATCGGTCAAGGAGGAGCTTCAGAGCAAACTGACCGGCATGAAGGTAACGGAAGGCAAGCTGGACCAGGAGATTTTTTCGCTGGAAGAGCAGCTGCGCCGGATGCGCCAGGATGCCGGATCACAGGATAAAGAGCTGCGCCAGAGCCGCAGCCTCCTCATTACGATGGAGCAGGATCTGGAAGAGAACGTCCGCGAAGCAGTGAAGCAGCAGGAGAACCTGAACAGCTACCGGCTGAAGCGGGATGAAAGCGCGGCAGCGCTTGATCTTGCCCGGGCAGACCGGGCTGCCCTGACACGCAGGCTTGAGCTGGCCGAAGGGGAAACCAAAGACCAGCGCCAGGCACTTCGCGCGGTTGAGGACAAGCTTCGCACAACCGAGGTGTCCGTCGGACGGCTTGATGTGGAGCTGGACAATATTTTGCGCAAGCTTAGTGAGGATTACGAGCTGAGCTATGAGCTGGCCAAACAGCGCTATCCGGTTCCGGAGGATGTTCCGGCAGCCCAAATGGAAGTTCAGCGGCTGAAACGCAGTATTTCCGCACTTGGTGAAGTCAGTCTGGGTGCCATTGAGGAATATCAGCGTGTGCATGAACGTTATACCTTCCTGAGCAGCCAGAAGGATGACCTCGTTGAAGCCAAAACAACCCTGTACCATGTCATCCATGAGATGGAAGAAGAAATGTCCAAACGCTTCAAACAGACCTTTGATGCCATCCGCCGGGAATTCGGTACGGTGTTCTCGAAGCTGTTCGGCGGCGGACGGGCTGATCTTCAGCTGCTTGATCCGGAGAATATGCTGGAGACAGGCATTGATATCGTTGCGCAGCCGCCGGGCAAAAAGCTGCAGAATCTGCAGCTGCTCTCCGGCGGAGAACGTGCTCTTACGGCAATGGCGCTGCTGTTTGCCATCCTGCAGGTGAAGCCCGTGCCGTTCTGCGTACTGGATGAGGTTGAGGCCGCACTGGATGAAGCCAACGTTGTCCGGTTTGCCCAATACCTGCGCGAATTCTCGGAGCAGACCCAGTTCATCGTCGTTACCCACCGCAAGGGCACTATGGAGGAAGCGGATGTGCTGTACGGTGTAACCATGGAGGAAGGCGGTGTATCTAAGCTTGTCTCCGTGAAGCTGGAGGATGAGGAAGCGATAATCGCATAGTATAGATTTAAACTTAGAGGGGGACCATAATGAGCTTTTTCAAGAAATTAAAAGAAACCATTTCCGGCAAAACGGAAAGTGTAACCAAAAGCTTCCGCGACGGGCTGGAAAAAACGCGTAAAGGCTTCGTTGAGAAGGTCTCTGACCTGATTATCCGCCGCAAAAAAATCGATGAGGAATTCTATGAGGAACTGGAAGAAATCCTGATCGGTGCTGACGTAGGTGTTAACACAGTCATGACGCTGGTTGAGGAGCTGCGCGCTGAAGTGAAGCAGAAGCGTATTGAGGACGCTTCGGAGCTGCAGCCGATTCTCTCCCGCAAGCTGATGGAGCTGCTGCGCGGCGATGATGACAACAGCCTGAAGGAGAACCCGGACGGCATAACCGTTATTCTGTTTGTCGGCGTCAACGGGGTCGGGAAGACTACGACAATCGGCAAGCTGGCTCACCGCTACAAGCAGGAAGGCAAAAAGGTTCTCCTGGCTGCAGGAGATACATTCCGTGCCGGAGCGATCGAGCAGCTTGAGGTATGGGGTCAACGGGCAGGGGTCGACGTAATCAAGCAGCAGGCGGGCTCTGATCCTGCAGCGGTGATGTTCGATGCCGTACAGGCAGCGAAGCAGCGGAATGTGGATGTGCTGATCTGTGATACGGCAGGCCGTCTGCAGAATAAGTCCAACCTGATGGAAGAGCTGAATAAGATCTTCCGGGTCATTCAGCGTGAGATTCCAAGCGCGCCGCACGAAGTGCTGATGGTGCTTGATGCAACGACCGGGCAGAACGCGCTTAGCCAGGCCAAGCTGTTCGGTGAAAAAAGCGGTGTTACCGGACTTGTACTGACCAAGCTGGACGGTACAGCCAAGGGCGGTATCGTTGTGGCGATCCGCCAGGAAATGAATCTGCCGGTGAAGCTGGTCGGCCTTGGTGAGAAGATGGAGGATCTGCAGACCTTTGATTCCAGCCAGTTCGTCCATGCCCTGTTTGCCGGAATGATCAGCGAGGAAGCGGCTGAGTCCGGAGAAGAGCAGGAATAGGTATTTAATAGATTTTGATCTGAAATGATCGGAAAGAACCCGTTTACCGGCAGAGGCTGGAGAACGGGTTCTTTTTTTACGGATATTATATCTAAATATCAACATATGAAAAATTCATAATAGTACTGCTTGTCAACGCTCCCGCATACAATTCATTGTATCCTTAACGTTACAGCACCGGGAAAATACACTCAGGAGAAAGGAAGCGATTCCATTTATGCGGAATGGTTCATAAACTCCATTTTGCTGTTATATATATTGACATCAAGAATATCATTTACGTATTATGAGAGTAGAATCAAAGTTTTTTGTGATTAAATCTATAAATTTTAAACATTTTGTAAACAAACTTAACACATCTGAATATCCGAAAGGAGTCGGGCTCATGTCCAAATTAGATCCTTTGCCCGGTATTTCTCCGTATCCGCTGGAGCATTTTTACGATGAAATGTACGCTGATGAACGGAGTATCCGGCCTCATTACAGACATGTGAGCCGCATGTTTTCCGGGATGAGCCCCGAAGAGCTGCATGCCAAGCAGAAGCTGATGCAGCGCAGGATGATGGAAGAAGGAATTACCTTTACACTGTATAATCCGGCCCAGGATCAGCCGATGGAGCGGACGATTCCCTTCGATATGATTCCGCGGATTATCCCGAAGGGAGAATGGGAGCGGCTGGAGGCCGGAATTATCCAGCGGATTACCGCACTGAACTTATTCATTCATGACATCTACCATGAACAATACATTGTAAAAGACGGGATCGTACCGCGGCGCATGATCATCAGCAATGTCTATTTCCGGCCGGAGATGTCCGGGCTGCGGGTGCCCGGCGGAGCCTACGTGACTACATCAGGTATCGACCTGATCCGTCATCATGACGGGGAATATTATGTGCTCGAAGATAATCTGCGTACTCCCTCCGGTTTTTCGTACCTGTTCAAAGGCAGGTCACTGATGAACCAGCTGTTCCCTGAACTGGCCTTTGCCAGCCGGGTACGGGATGTGGATCACAGCCTCAACCGTTTTCTTTCAGTCCTGCGCAGCCTGTCTCCGTCCAGAACGAAAGATCCTGTTATCGCCCTGCTGACCCCCGGGCAATACAATTCTGCTTATTATGAACATGCTTTTCTGGCGCAGCAAATGGGCATTCATCTGGTTGAAGGACGGGATCTGGTAGCTCAGGACCATAAAATTTATTTGCGGGAAATGAACAGCCTGCGCAGAGTCGATGTGCTGTACCGCCGCCTGGACGATGATTATATTGATCCGCTCGCGTTTCAGCCGAATTCACTGCTCGGAGTCGCAGGTCTGATGAATGCTTACCGGGCCGGCAATATTGCAATCGCTAATGCTCCCGGGACCGGAGTGGCTGATGACAAAGCCATGTATGTCTATGTTCCGGATATGATCCGTTATTACCTGAACGAAGAGCCGATCCTCGGCAATGTGCCGACCTATCTGCTGTCGCGCCCGCAGGAACGCCAGTATGTGCTGGATCATTTACCGGAAATGGTAGTTAAGGAAACCTCGCTCTCCGGCGGCTACGGGATGCTGATCGGCAGTGAAGCGACGAAGGAAGAGCTGATGGACTTCAGGCTTAAGATTCTTGCCGACCCGGCCCGTTATATAGCCCAGCCGATCATGTCCCTGTCACGGGCGCCGGTATTATCCGGTGCAGAAATGGTACCGCGCCATATCGACCTGCGCGCATTTGTGCTGATGGGAGCGGACCGCAAGCCGCATGTTATCCCCGGCGGGCTGACCCGGGTAGCCATGAAAGAAAACTCTCTGGTCGTAAACTCTTCACAGGGCGGCGGAGTTAAGGATACCTGGGTTATGGCCTGATGCGTAAGAAGGCAGCAGGCAGTTGAAAGACAAAGTGCGGCATCAAAATGTGGGAGCGGAGGAGTGGTGACGATGCTGAATCGCAATGCGGAAGCTTTGTTTTGGATCGGACGGTATATTGAACGAGCGGAGAACCATGCGCGGCTGATCGATGTCCATTATCATATTCAGCAGGAAGAGGATTTTCAGTCGGAGGGGCATAAATGGTCAAGGCTGATTGATGCCTTAGGGGTAAGAAATGAGTACCTCAAGCAGTTTGAGAGCTTTTCCGAGCAGGATGTGCTGTCTTTTATCACACTGGATCTGGGAAATGCCAATTCTTTATTCTCCTGTGTGCACCAGGCGAGGAATAACCTTCGTACGCTGCGCCAGCATCTGCCCAGCGAGCTGTGGGACATCGTTAACGGCTTTAATCTCTGGCTCGGGGAGCAGTCCGTAGCAGATATTATGAGCGGCCCGCATCAGTTCTACCAGCAGGTCAAAGAGCGGGCGGCAATGTTTCTCGGTGCGGAGCAGTCCGTAATGCTGCGGGGAAATGAATGGCATTTTATCGAGAGCGGCCGGTTTCTGGAACGGGCCGAAAATACAACACGGATTCTGCAAGCTGTTACAGTATCATGCAAATCCAAAGAGAACAGCACCATCTATACCCAGCTGCAGGCGGTGCTGAAATCGGTAAGCGGCTATCAGGCCTTCCGCCGTTATTATGCCGATGATATGTCACCGGAGTGCATACTGGAATTTCTGATCGTGAATGCTCGGTTTCCTCGTTCGGTGCGCTTTTCGTTCCACAAGCTGGAGGAGCATCTGGCCAGACTGGAGCTCGATTCCTCAGAAAAGGGCTCAGGGCATGAGAAGGTGATCCGTCAGGCAGGAAAGATTAAGGCCGAGCTGGATTATATGGAAAAAGAGGAGATGTCCGGCGATCTAGTCGATGATGTCCTGCATTCCCTGATGATCTCGTGCCAGCGGTTAGGGAAGACAATGGAGGGCGCCTTTTTTCGCCGTGAAGGAGCCATTGTATGAAAATTCAGATCAACCACACAACGACCTATTCATATCCGGAGCCGGTTACGGACAGTGTCAATGAAATCCGGCTGACCCCGCGCACCAATTACCGGCAGTCCTGCTACCATCATGAGGTGGAGGTAACTCCGGCGGCGAATCTTTTAACGTATGAGGATTTTTTCGGCAACCGGGTGCACGCCTATTCGGTAAACAAGCCGCATACAGAGATGGTGATTCATACCAAGGCGACTGTTGTGACACTTGATAAAGCACAGGGTGCCGACCTCCCGCATATCCCGCTCGCAGATCAGGTTAAGCTGCTGAACGACGAAAAGTTCCAGAACCGGTATATTGAATTCATTCTGCCGACCCGTTACACGGAGGTTACGCCGGAGCTGGTGGAGTTCGCGTCACAGCACCCTTTTGATGCAGCGGATGATATGTATGCCTGGACCAAAAAGCTGTCCTCGACGATCTATGAGCAGTTTACCTATGATCCCGAAGCGACGAGTGTTAATACTACGGTCAAAAAAGCGCTCAAGCTCAAGCGCGGCGTCTGTCAGGATTATGCCCATCTGATGATCGCCGTCTGCCGGAGTGTCGGGCTTCCTTCACGGTATGTCAGCGGATACCATTTTGTCGGGGATCTGCAGGGCGGTAACGCCGATTTCGAGCAGGCCTCGCATGCCTGGGTTGAAACGCATATCCCCGGCACAGGCTGGCTTGGCTTTGATCCGACCAATAATGCGGAAGTGAACTGGCGCTACATCAAGCTGGGCCATGGCCGGGATTACAAGGATATTGTACCGGTAAAAGGTGTTTACCGCGGAGGAGCCGGGACACTAAGCGTCAAGGTAGATGTGCGCAAGCTGGACAGCTAAGCGCAAGTAGTGCGGCAGGTACGGAAGACGCTGATAATGTTAAGCCCCACGTTGTGGGGCTTTTAAGTTTATACAATCGGGAGAAGGGGATGGCTGAAATGAAGGGCAAAAATACCTCTGATTTCGCCAAAGTGTGCGCAATGGACGAAATGAAGGGCAAAAATACCTCTGATTTCGCCAAAGTGTGCGCAATGGACGAAATGAAGGGCAAAAATGCCTTTGATTTCGCCAAAGTAGGCGCAATGGACGAAATGAAGGGCAAAAATGCCTTTGATTTCGCCGAAGTGGGCGGAGTGGACGGAATGAAGGGCAAAAATGCCTCTGATTTCGCCGAAGTGGGCGGAGTGGACGGAATGAAGGGCAAAAATGCCTTTGATTTCGCCAAAGTGGGCGAAATGGGCGAAATGAAGGGCAAAAATGCCTTTGATTTCGCCGGATTAGGCGGAATGGGGATGGCGTAAAGTAAGTTGTGTACCAGGATTTGGAGCCTAGTCAGGCAACAAAAAAGTAGGGTATTCTCGGGATTACGACACCACCAAGAAGGGACCCTACTCGATGACTATTCTACCCGAAAACATGTTAAATAATCTATTTGAAAATCTTGTCACCCAATTTGTAAAAGACAATCTGGAGTCCATTATGAAGGCGGAAATCCAGCAATTCATGACCAGTGAGGAAGCCGGGAACCACAACAGTCGCAACGGATACTACACACGAAACCTGCACACCAAGTACCGCAATGTGGAGGAGTTAGAGGTCCCCCGCGACCGTCAGGGTCTGTTCCAAACGCAATTATTTGAGCCCTACCAAAGACGGGATGGATGGCTTGAGGAAGCTGTCATCCAGATGTACAAAAGTGGCATGGGAACGCGAGATGTGGCCCGGTTCATTGAAAGTATGTTCGGCAGCCACTACTCTCCCACGACCGTTAGCAACATTACAGCTACGGTACTTGACGACATTCATCAGTGGCAGAAACGCCCGTTAAACAAACGCTACTCCGTCATCTACCTGGACGGCTTATATGTGAAGCTCAAGCGCAGCACCGTGAGCGGAGAAGTCGTTTATTTCGCCATGGGGATCGACGAAGACGGTCACCGCCAGATCCTTGGCTTTTACGTAGGCGGCCAAGAGAGCGCAAACGGCTGGCGCGAGGTGCTCAAAGACCTCTACGACCGTGGTGTCCAGGAAGTCTTGCTGGGTGTGTTTGATGGACTGCCGGGACTGGGTGCAGCGTTCCGTGAAACCTATCCGAAGGCGGATGTGCAGCATTGTATCGTCCACAAAGTGCGTTCGACCTTTCCGAAAATTCGGGTTCAGCACAAAACGGAAGTCATTGAAGATCTGAAGACGATCTACACGGCTGCAGACCACGATCTGGCCCGGGCTGCGTTTGACACGGTGAAGGCCAAATGGGGCAAGCTCTACCCGAAAGAAATGCGGTCTTGGGAAGAACAGTTGCCCACGCTGTTGACCTTTTATAAGTATCCCGCGCTCATAAAAGAAGCCATCTACACGTCCAATCCAATTGAACGAATGAACAAGGAAATCCGAAAACGCCTGAAGCCGATGAACAGTCTCACCAATATGGATGCGGCAGAGAAAATTGTCTACCTGGATGTAATAGACTACAATGAACGTTTTGCCGAACGGGTCATTCGCGGCTTCGGTGATCTGGAGGTAAAGAAGAAACTGAACGAGATGTTTGAAGTGCGATACCCGGTGCGGGAAGGGCAAGAGAAGTAGTCCAATTCCCCTTGTTCTTTGGGGCGGGGTTCCCCCGCCCCAAAGAACACTTGCACTCACTAACGGACACCCGAGAAGTTACTTTCTACTCTCTTACACAAACTTCTTGACGCTACCGGAATGGGCGAAAGGAACAGTTTGTATTAGGGCATTAAGCCGGCATCGGACGCCAGCTTTGGCACGGTTGCACAAAGTTTGTGCAAAATTTGCACAAGGGTGATTATAATTGAGCCGCAATTGGGTAATCTTGAAACAGAATCACGAATATGGATGATGTGGAAGGAGAGTGTGCATATGAGCCCAAATATAGCTAAAAAACAGCGGTTTATCGGTAAAACAGCCATAATTACAGGTGCGGGCTCCGGGATCGGCAGAGCAGCAGCGATCCAGATGGCGCGGGAAGGCGCCAATGTAGCTCTTTTTGACCTGGTTAATGAACGAACATCGGTGCTGGAGCAGAAGCTGAACAAGCTGCGCAAGGATTGCGCACTGGCCATTGATGTCGATACCTCTGATGCTGAACGGATGGAGGAAGCGGTACGCAGAACGATCGAGCACTTCGGCAGTCTGGATATTGTTTTTGCCAACGCGGGAATTAATGGTGTGGTCGGGCCGATCGAGGAGCTGAGCCTGACGGATTGGCAGCATACGATCAACGTCAACC
This sequence comes from Paenibacillus sp. fava2, assembly GCF_058313675.1. Taxonomy (NCBI): domain Bacteria; kingdom Bacillati; phylum Bacillota; class Bacilli; order Caryophanales; family Paenibacillaceae; genus Paenibacillus; species Paenibacillus sp. fava2. The sequence continues at coordinate 3,453,208 of NZ_CM177755.1, forward strand.
TGACCGGAACGTTCCTGACGCTCAAATATACGATTCCGCATCTCAAGGAAAAAGGTAAAGGCAGTATCATTATTACAAGCTCCATTAACGGAAATACACGGTTTACGAGCTTTGGCTGGTCACCGTACAGCACGACCAAGGCGGGTCAGGTGGCTTTTGCCAAAATGGCTGCGCTGGAGCTGGCCAAATTTAAAATCCGCGTCAACGTTATCTGTCCGGGTGCGATCTCTACCAATATTGATGAATCAACTGAATTCAATGAAGAGGTAGAAGAAATCATCATCCCGATCGAATTCCCGGAAGGAGCCCAGCCGCTGGCTGACGGCCCAGGTAAGCCGGAGAATGTTGCCGATCTGGTCTCCTTCCTCGCTTCCGATGAATCCATTCATATTACCGGGGCGCAGATTGTCATTGATGGTGCAGAGTCACTGTTAAGCTAAGACAGTAGAGCAAGTTGCAAAATATAACGTCTATGCGGCAGCCGTACTTCGGGAGATATAGCCGGAGTAGGGCTGTTTGTGATGCGCAGTGTTGTAAAGTGAGCAGGGTATGGTAAAATCTGTGCATACTATGAATCTGGAGGAGGATCCTATGAATCAGGAAGTTACTGATTTTATCAATAGTGTAAAACAGCCTTGGCAAATGGATATCTGCAACAGGCTGCGCCAGCTCGTTCATGATTCTATTCCGGATGTGCAGGAACGTATACAGTACGGCAAGCCGCATTTTCTCAAAAACGGCAAGTATGCTGCGGTTATAACAACTGCGAAGGGATGGGTTACCTTTACTATTTTTAATGCAGCAGGACTTGAAGTGCCGGAAGGTGTGTTTGAGCCCGGAAAGCCGGAACGGTTAACAGCCAAGCTGCTGGAGGGAAAGCCGGTTGATTATGAGCTGTTTGCTGGCCTGCTGAAGCAGGCTTCTGCTGAATTGTAAGGATGCAAAAGGAGAGGGGATAAGCCGATGCTGTCATGGCTGGCGGAGCAACGGATTCAGGAGGCAATGAGAAACGGGGAATTTGCAGATTTGCCGGGGCATGGTAAACCGCTGGAGCTCGAAGACCTGTCAGGCGTTCCCGAAGAGCTGCGAATGTCGTTCAAAATTATGAAAAATGCCGGGATTCTGCCGGAAGAGCTTACTTTACGGGCGGAATGTGTGACTTTGGAAGAATTACTGGCAGCCTGCCGTAACAGCGGCAATGCTAATTCATCTGAGCAGAAAGCCCTCGAATCCAAGCTGTCCTTAAAAAGATTGCGGCTGCAGCAGCTCCTGCGTGAGCGCGGTCTGGAAAACAGCAGCATTATTACGGAATACGGGGATCAGATCCGTCAGCGGCTGTCAGATCAGGATTAATAGCTGCATTCAGTGCGCATGGTTCACAGGACTGTGTGCACTTTTTATAGATTAAGGGTCAGAAATAATGCGGAGGTGTCAGATGCAGGACCGTAATTCTACTTATAATATCGGAAATGTAGCTACGGGCTTTCAAACGGAGGTTGAGCGGTTAAAATTGCAGGCTGTCATGGGCTGGGAAAAAGAATTCCGTAATCTCCGGTGGTTTGGTTTACGCAGCGGAATGAATGTGCTGGAAGTGGGAAGCGGGCCCGGTTTCGTTACCGAACAGCTTCTTCACAGCCTGCCGGACATTCATGTAACTGCACTCGAAATTGATAAAAATCTGCTGGAAGAAGCGCAGCGGCGGATTGTTGCTCCTCCTTCAACCAGGCTGACGTTTGTACAAGGCTCGGTCTATGAGACCGGGCTTCCTGACCATACATATGATTTTGTTGTAGCGAGACTGTTGTTTCTTCATCTGCACAATCCGGGGGATGCTGCACGGGAAATTTACAGGGTGCTCAAGCCGGGCGGCAAGCTTGTTATTATTGATATCGATGACGGTATTTTTGGCGCGGTCAGTCCGGATTGTGATGCCTTGCCAGGAGTGATCCGCAAGCTGGCGGCGCATCAGGCTGCCAAGGGAGGAAACCGTTATGTCGGCCGGACGCTTCCCCGGCTATTGGCAGAGTGCGGTTATACGGATATTGATATGGATGCTGTCATTCAGCATAGTGACCTGCACGGCAGGGAAGGCTTCAGGCGGCAGTTCGACATCAACCGGTATACGATTTTTTTTGAAAAAGGAATTATAAATAAAGAGGAATATAATCAGCTGAAGCAGGCATGCGAGCATTTGAACAGCTCCCCGGATGCTTACGCGATGATGACCTTTGTTATGGCCTGCGGCAAAAAGCCGGAGATTTACTCAGGAACCGCTTGAAATCCCGGACCGTTTCGCCCATGCTATAAGAGGCGTCTGGTAATTCAAACAGAGTGCACATAAGACAGACACAGTTATGGAGATACAGAATGAAACAGCTTCCGATTATGCAGGTGCTTCCTGACCTGAAAAAAATACTATCCGTCAGCACGGCAGCTGTGCTTATTGCTGAACCCGGTGCGGGTAAGACGACGGGAACCCCGCCGGCTTTTCTGGATGAGCCGTGGATGGCGGGCAAAACGATATTAATGCTGGAGCCGAGAAGACTGGCTGCCCGTTCCGCTGCTGTATACATGGCTGCCTGCCTTGGGGAGCAAGTGGGGCAGAGCGTCGGTTACCGGATGCGGATGGACAGCAAAGTAAGCAGACATACACGTATTACGGTCGTTACCGAAGGCGTCCTGACACGGATGCTGCAAAGTGATCCCTCGCTTGGCGATGTGGGACTTGTCATATTTGACGAGTTCCATGAGCGCAGCCTCCATGCTGATCTTGGCCTGGCGCTGGCGCTTGAGGCGCAGTCTGTGCTGCGCGAAGATCTGCGGATTCTGATCATGTCGGCTACTCTGGATGCAGAGCGGGTTTCAGCTCTGCTCGGCGGGGCAGCCATCGTCGATTGTCCCGGGCGGACGTTCCCGGTAGAGACAATCTATGCACCAGCCGGTAATGACGCTGCGCTTGAACAATCTGCAGCTTCTGCTGTACGCCGCGCCCTGGCGGAGCAGTCGGGTGATGTGCTGGTGTTCCTGCCCGGGGAGCGGGAGATCCGCCGGACTGAACGCGAGCTTGCCGGTGGCAGCCTTTCTGCGGGCACGGTTCTGCGGCCGCTATACGGCCAGCTTCCCCAGGCGCAGCAGGATGCTGCGGTGGCTGCCGCTGTGCCCGGCCAGCGCAAGGTGGTGCTGGCGACCTCGATCGCCGAGACGAGCCTGACGATCGAAGGAGTGCGCGCGGTAATTGATACCGGCCTGCGGCGCACCCAGGTATTTTCGCCGCGCACCGGGATGCCGCGGCTCACTACCGTACCGGTATCCAAGGCATCGGCCGACCAGCGGCGCGGCCGGGCAGGCCGGACGGCACCCGGAGTCTGCTACAGGCTGTGGAGCAGGGAGGAGCATGCCCGGCTTCCGGAGGACAACGTGCCGGAAATGCTTGAGACCGACCTGGCGCAGCTTGCCCTTGAGCTGGCGCTGTGGGGCGTGGCGGATCCTGCCGCGCTGCCCTGGCTGGACCCGCCGCCCGCTGCGCCTTACGCGCAGGGCACGGCGCTGCTGCGCCAGCTCGGCGCGCAGGACGCCGGCGGCGCCATTACGCCGCACGGCCGCAGCATGGCCGCGCTCGGCGCACACCCGCGCGCCGCGCATATGCTGCTGCGCGCGGCTCCGCTTGGCGAAGCGCCGCTCGCCTGCCGGCTGGCGGCGCTGCTGCAGGAGCGGGACCTGTTCAAGGGTCCCGCGGATCAGGGCAGCGACATCACGCTCCGCGTGGAGGCGCTGCTTGCTTTTGAGCGCTCCGGCGCCAGCGGGAGCGCGGACCCGGCGGCTCTGCGCGCGGTGCAGCGCGAGAGCCGGAACTTTCTGGCGCAGCTGCAGGCTGCGCCGGAGGCAGTGCCCGGCGACCTCAGCCGCATAGGCCTGCTGTTGTCGTTCGCCTACCCGGACCGGGTAGGGCAGAAACGCGGCGACGGCGCGTTTCTGCTGTCCGGCGGCCGGGGGGCGGCGATGCGCGAGGGGCAGCCGCTGGCCCGCTCGGCCTACATCGTTGCCGCCGGCGTGGATGACCGCGCCGGGCAGGGGCGGATACTGCTGGCTGCGGAGCTGTCCGAAGCGGAGCTGCTCCAGCATCACGCAGACAGCCTGACCGAGGAACGGGCTGTCTTCTGGGACAAAGAGAGCGGCAGCGTGAAGGCACACCGCAGGACGATGTTCGGCGCACTGGTGTTAAAGGAAACGACGCATGAGCGCCCGGATGCAGAGGAGATTGAGGAGGTACTGCTGTCCGTAATTGCTGAAGAGGGCCTGGATATGCTGCCGTGGGACAAAGGTACGGCTCAGCTGCGTCAACGGATGGCTTTTATGCATATGGTCAGAAAAGACTGGCCGGATGTCTCGGATGAAGCGTTGCTAAGTACATTAGGGGACTGGTTACGCCCCTATCTGCAGGGCATGCGCAATTTGCGGGAGCTGCAGCGTCTGCCGCTGTCCAAAGCGCTTGAAGGGATGCTGGACTGGAACAGCCGGCAGACGCTCGACCGGGAAGCACCCACTCACATCACGGTGCCCAGCGGGTCCCGTGTGCCGCTTGATTACAGCAACCCTGGCACTCCTGTTCTGGCGGTTAGGCTGCAGGAAATGTTCGGCCAGGTGGATACCCCGCGGATCGGGATGGGGCAGGTTCCCGTGCTCCTGCACCTGCTCTCGCCGGCAAGGCGGCCGATGCAGGTCACTGCAGATTTGGGAAGCTTCTGGCGGAGCACATATTTCGAGGTCAAAAAGGATCTCAAGGGACGTTACCCGAAGCACTACTGGCCCGATGATCCGCTGCAGGCGGTGCCTACCAGCCGGACTCGGCCTAACAATAAGTAATCTGACAGCAGAAGCTTCTGCAGAATTCAGCTGCGATTAGCAGTAGATGTTTGTCTGTGTAAGTGCAGGCAAGCGGCTGGAACTGCTGTAAACAATCAATTTTTCTGGAGCCACAGCCATTCTCCCTATTTCTCCGAGAAACCCTGTTTTACGAAAACGATATGGATAAAAATCACTTCGTTTCGCCGAAATTGCCCCAGAGCGGTGAATGGCCTGAATCAGATGATGTTATTCCAATTAGTAGACGCAAAAGCAGGAAAACACAGGAACTAAGTAGCAAAAATCCAACTAAATAGATTAAACCCATCAATTTAAGCTAAGGGAAGCGTGGTGGAGGGGGATTTTGTAGTTCTCATATAATTGTCATCCCATCCCTGTACACTGTTTGACTGAACGATTATAGGGTAATAATGTAGCGAACGACAATTACGAAGGAGGGCTTCAAGTGACTACCAAAAAAATCGTAGGCATCTTTGATACGGAACAAGAAGCAACCAGAGCAATTGAAGATCTGCAGAGCAAAGGCATCAGAAACGATGAAATATCCATCATTACCAGAGACCGTGATGAATTACAAAGCATTTCTGAAGATACAGGCACCATGGCGCCGGAAGGTGTAGCAACCGGAGCAGCCACAGGCGGTGTAGTCGGCGGGGTTGCCGGACTGCTTGCCGGAATCGGTGCGCTTGCCATACCGGGCATCGGACCGATTCTCGCAGCCGGACCGATTGTGGCTACACTGACAGGTGCGGCTATCGGTGCAGGCGCTGGCGGACTTGTCGGAGGTCTAATTGGCCTGGGCATTCCGGAGGACGAAGCGCGTGAATATGAAGGTTATGTCGACAGCGGGAAAATCCTGGTTCTTGTCGATGACAACGGAAGAGGGAATGCAATCCATGATGTCTTCCGCGGCAACCGTTCATTGAACGCCAGCCGGTATGACTCTATTTACAATACAAATACTGCCTCAGATACGCTGGCGGACAGAGGGGCTACCAACCCTGATCTTACTCCGGATGATTCCACAGTAGGGAACACGCTGGGCAACAGAGGTTCAATGAATGCCGGCAGCGACCCGGATCTCTACAACCGTAACCGGATGTAACCTGGATCTGCCTATATGGTGTGACCAGACCGGAGTAACCATTCCGGCAAAATGAATAAGAGATAATCAAGACTGCATCTTCCGGAGCTTATCCGGGGGTGCAGTCTTTTCATTTTTTAAGCCCCCGATGTCCCGCGCAAAAGATAAACTGGCAGTGCAAGTTTTATTTTACTGATTACACAATTTAAACATATGAAAAATTCATACTAAACATACTAGGCACACTAAGCAATCATTAGGAAGTTAAAATAAACGACCTAAGATACGAACCTGATTCAGGTGGCTCTAAAGCTGGGACCCATTCACAAGCGTCATATTGAGGAATTTTGCTAATTAAACAAAGGATCGCGAATTAATGAGGAATACGCCATTTTTTAGGGTATAACCCTATATATTTTTACTACTAATGTTAATATTACAACATATGAAAAATTCACAATACTAAAATCAAAAAAATCTACACCCCACACCTGCGACCCTTATCCTATTCTTTCACCTCACCTTAGAAACAAGTAAAGCCGGAAAAAGTGAACCCGTATCACCCAAGTGGTCTATCACACATTCTTGAGTGGGTGTAAATGCCGCATGTAATACCTTGTCACTCCAACCGGCACAATGATTCTTTCAAATTATGAAATTAGAGAAATAGGCGATATACTAGAGTTAATATTTTCCGCTGACAGATAACGGCTGGCGGGAGATGAACAGGAGGGATAACATGGCTTTTATGATTGCCCAGCGGGCATTTATCAAGGTGTATCTGATTACGATGGTTGAGCAGCATAAGGGATACGGTTATCAGATGCTGGAGGATTTGCGGAGGGATTTCAAAGCCTATGGCTATTCGCCTCCCCAGAGTGAGGTATACCGTGCCCTGCACGAGCTGGTGCAGCAAGGGATATTGTACCGCACCAAGCAGCTGAAGGGGAATGATCCCAAGGTCGATTTTCAGGAAATCGTCCTTTATCATTTTACGGCTGACGGGGAGGAGAAAGCCCGGCTGTACAAAAAACAGGTAAAGACAGATTTGGACCGCTGCCTGGGTATCCTTAACAAAGCGGTCTCAGATAATTACTAACGTCAGGAATCCTGATCATCCGTATCTTGGCCGGGAGGCGGTACTGGTGAGCTTGCACTCCCGTAATCCTCTACAGAATCCCAGGCGCCGGCATCATCGAATCTGCCGCTATGCTCCTGGCGGCTCTCGCCCGCTCCGGAAGGCGGTGGGGTCATCACCTGTTCTTCAACAGGGCGTTCGTCCGCAAACTCCCGGCCGGGCACATGCTCAACTGCATAAGGTGTGTAGGGAATGGCTTCAAGGCGTTCATACGGGATTTCCTCTTTACTGATGACACAGATCCCATATGTGCCTTCTTCCATCCGCTGCAGCGCAGCTTCGATATCATCCAGCTCATCTCTGAGCGCATTATTAATGCCGAGATCACGGCTTCGTTCAAAGGTTTCGGTGCCTGCATCCGCAGGATGATTGTCTACCGTTGACAATTCTCCGGTTGATACCCGGAGCGAGTCGCCGAGCAGGCTGTTTTCTTCATCATTATCTTTGAAATGCTGCTCCAGCTCCTGTCTGCGTTCATCCAGCGTATTCTTGAGTACAGCCAGCTGCTGATCTGTTAAGTGACTCATGGTTCCATCTTCCTTTCGGCATTGAGAGTAGTGTTATTGTGTAATCTTCCTTACCCTATTCACTAGGCAGGCAATCAGCTGGAGAAATAGAGCAGAAACTGCAACTTTAGTGATATTTTCATACAGCTTTCAGCCTGATATAATAATTACTGCTAAAAGAACATAGACAAAGCATGGAGGTCACAGCAATGGACGAACATATGAAACGCAGACTGGATAAACAAAGAAAGCTGTTCAGCCAACTTGGTATTACGCTCGATGCACTCACCATACATGAAAAGGAATTCAGCATGAAGCTGCGCGGTTACGATGCTGAAGAGGTGGATACTTTTTTAGATAGTGTAATCAAGGACTACGAACGGTTCTATGCAACCATCGCTGATTTGATGGATAAATGGCAGGAGCAGCAACTGGAGTTGCGTGAATTGAAGGATCAGAGCAAGGCTGCAGCAGCAACGCCGCCTGTCATCCGGGGAATTGATCCGCAGGATCTCGAAGATATTGTAGCCAGACTTGAGGGCAACCTCCGCCAGTTAAAGGACAAGCTCCCCCGCACAGAGAAATACTTGTAGCCGCCGTGTTTTCACATACAACCCTCTACATGCAAACCGGCGTCAGCAGGCGTTAGCTTGTTTGACGCTGCTTCCGGCGTATACTATCAGGTAAAGAGATTTATATCCTGCCAAATGGAGGTTGAACTCTTGCTTACCAAGCAGACTAGGAGTTTAAATATCCGCGGTAAAATAGCCATCGGTTATACTGTGATTCTTGTTATGCTGGGTCTGTTCCTTGTGATTGTTTCCGGCCGGATCACCGATCTGGAACAGGAGACCGTTTATTTAAGTGATCATGATATTGAAGTACACGAGCTTACATACCGGATTGAAAAAAATGTACTGGATATGGAAACGGGACAAAGAGGCTTTGCACTCACAGGGAACATCAGCTATCTTGAGCCTTTTAACAGCGGGCTGTCCGAATGGACTGTAAATTATTCTAGACTTAAAGCTCTTATAATCGATAACCCAAACCAGATAGAAAACCTGGAAAATATTAAACGTGATATTGAAAAATGGATTCAGGAAGCCGGGCAATATGTGGTTCAGCTGAAGCAGCTCGGCCGTGATGCTGAAGTTGCGGAGTATTTTCAGAATGATTCCGGCAAGTCGGTGGTTGATTCTATCCGCATCCAATCGGATTATTTTCGTGACAATGAGCGCAAGCTGACCAATGAACGGATTGATATGCTTAAAGACAGTAACCACAAGCTGATTACCACAATGTATATTTTATGGGCACTTGTGGCGCTGCTGGCTTTACTTATTACCTACTTGCTCTCTGTGAGTATCGTGAGGCCGCTGCAGCATGTCATTCAGGCTATCAACAGTATCGCTGACGGTGGCAATATGTCCGAGAGGCTCAAAGTCAAAACCATGGATGAAGTCTATGACCTTGGCGAAGCTACGAACAGACTGCTCGACAAGGTACAGGTTGACCAATGGTGTACGGAGCAGATTGCTTCAACCTCTATCATTCTGCAGGAAACAACGGACCTTTCCGTTATGAGCAGAACTTTTGTCAATAAACTGGCAACGACCTTTGAGATTCAGTACGGGGCCATTTATGTCCTGCATAATGAGAAAGCAAACAAGAGGGCCGTTTACAAGCGGATGTACTCCTATGCGGGAAGTGCAGATGCGGACACTCCTTACGGAGCTGTACAGATACAGGCTGGTGAAGGACTTATCGGACAGTGCGCTGTTGACAGGGAGGTTATGTTCATTGGGGATCTTCCTGAGGATTATATCGCCATAAACTCCGGGCTGGGCCGGATTGCACCAAGGTTTGCAGTGATTGCCCCGGTTGTTTTTGAGAATAAGACCCTTGCTGTGGTAGAGTTCGCTTCCTTAACCAAATGGGCTTCCCATCATGTGGAGCTGTTGTATGAGCTGCTGAGTGCCCTGGGTGTATCGCTTAATTCCGTTATGACCCGAATGGAAATACAGTCATTGTACCAGGATTCCCAGAGTATGAACGAGGAGCTTCAAGTGCAGTCCGAGGAGCTTCAGGTGCAGTCGGAAGAGCTTCAGGTACAGACGGAAGAGCTGCAGAATCACACCAGTGAACTGATGGATCTCAACAGAGAGCTGGAAAACCAGAAATCTGTAGCCGAGAACGCTGCTGTTGAACTTGAAAAATACACCAAGCAGCTGGAGCTCAGTTCGCGTTACAAAAGTGAATTTCTGGCCAATATGTCCCACGAGCTTCGCACGCCGCTTAACAGTATGCTGATCCTTTCCCAGCTGCTCGTGGAGAACCGCAACAATTCTTTAACGGAAGAGGAACTGGAGTATGCTTCGGTTATCCATTCCTCCGGCAGTGATCTGCTGGCCATGATCAACGATATCCTTGACCTCTCCAAGGTGGAGGCCGGTAAAATGATGGTTGAAATGGATGCCGTTAATCTGACCGAATTGCCAGCGCTCCTTACCGGCTATTTTGAAAAAACGGCAGCCCAGCATCAGCTGGAGTTTGCGGTACACCTGGATGACAATGTGCCCGATCTATTCTTTACGGACGAAATGCGCATGCATCAGATTCTGCGCAATTTGCTCTCCAATGCCTTCAAATTCACAGAGCAAGGGTTTGTCCGGGTAGAAATCAGCTGTACCGAATACCGGCCGGATGAGCCGGACAGCGGTCCGGTGGAGATGCTGGCCTTTGCGGTTACCGACAGCGGGATCGGAATATCGGAAGCTAACCGGGAGCTTATCTTTGAAGCATTCCGGCAGGCAGACGGCACGACTGCACGAAAATTCGGCGGTACGGGACTGGGCTTATCCATTTCCCTTCAGCTGGCTAAGCTGCTTGGCGGATATATTACTTTGCAGAGTGAGGAAGGGAAGGGCAGCACATTTACCCTGTATCTTCCATACCTTCAGGAGGACTCTGATATTGTACCAATACCGCTTGGAGCATGGTATCCTGCCGCAGCCGCGATCGAGGGGAATACAGCCGATTCCCGCGAACAGGAGCAGGTTCTGAATGACAGTATGCTGTTTGAAAGAGAATATGAGAAGCTGCATGGCCGGACTGTGCTGATTGTCGATGATGATCTGCGTAATATTTATGCCCTTCAGAACGGCCTGCGTCCTTATGAGATGAACATCCTGACTGCACAGAACGGCTATGAATGCCTGCAGATCGTCAGGGAACAGCCTGAGGTCGATATGGTCCTGCTGGATATTATGATGCCGAACCTCGACGGCTATGATACGCTGTCCATTATCCGTGAGGAGCTGCTGCTCAGGGAGCTTCCAATCATAGCGGTCTCTGCCAAGACCATGAAGGAAGACCGGGAGAGATGCCTTGCTGCAGGGGCATCCGATTTCATAAGCAAACCGGTTATGATACAGGATGTTGTCACACGGATGTGCAGGCTGATTAAGCCCCGGGATATATAGCCCGGCAGCCCGGCTTGACTTTTCTAAAATTACCATTGACGGAATATGGACTATGACTTATGATAAGCTCATAAATGATCATTTATAACAAACGGCGTGTTACCTTTTAAGGGCATGAGCCAAGGATTGTCTTCATTGTATATGAGGCGGTTCTTGGCTTTTTTTGTTGCCAAATTTCTGAAGATTAGGGGAAGGAGGGAGAACTTGTCGCGGGATATCGAAACCTTTCAAGTGCAGCGGGTAATCGGGAACAATGTTGTTATGGTGCAGGGAAGCAAGAACGGCAAGGAATATGTCATTATCGGCAAAGGCATCGGTTTCGCAGTCAAGGATACCGGAGTGATTGAGGTTAATGATCAGCGGATTGAGAAGCTGTTCCGCCTGGAAGACCGGGAAGAATGGAGCCAGTATCAGATTTTGCTGGAAGATATCGATCCGAAAGTAATGAAGATCACCGATGAGATTATCGGAGATATCACCAGTCAGTTTCCCGGCAAGTTAAACGACAAGATTTATTTGGCGCTCCCGAGCCATATCCAGTTTACCATCTACCGTCTGCGCAGCGGTATGGATATCATTAATCCCTTCTTGCAGGAAACCAAAATGACGTTCCCCAAGGAATTTGAGATCGCTTTCAGGGCAGCGGATAAAATCAGTGCCGAGTTCAATGTACAAATTCCGGAGGATGAAGTCGGCTTTCTGACTTATCATGTCTATTCAGCGGTCAGCAATGTACCGGTTGGACAGCTGGTGAAGGTATCCAATATGGTGAATGAGCTGCTGGAGCAAATCCGGGCCGAACAAAAGATCACCTTTGAGCACGGAAGCATGAATCATGTGCGGCTGATGATCCACCTGCGGTTTTCACTGGAACGGATTCTGCAGGGCTCGCTCATTGATAATCCGTTCGTCAAGCATATTAAGAAAGAGTACAAAACGGAATACAAGCTGGCGCAAAAGCTGGGAAAAGTAATCCAGAACAGGCTGGAGGTTCAGGTTCCGGAAGAGGAGCTGTGCTTCCTCGCAATGCATTTGCACCGGCTGTTCCAGACCGTAGACAAAAACAAATAGCAGCATGAGAGGAGTGGTGCGGATGTTCTCCAGATGGAAATCCAAAAAAGAAGAGCAGCGTACTGTGCAGTTCATACAAATTAACGCCCCGTTAAGCGGGCAGGCCGTTGACCTGAGTAAGGTGCCGGATGATACCTTTGCAGGCGGACATATGGGCACCGGGATTGCGATTGAGCCTGCAGAAGGCAAGCTGTTTGCACCTTTTGACGGAAGAATTGCCCATATCGTTAAATCCGGCCATGCACTGATTATTGAACACGCTTCCGGGCTGCAACTGCTGCTACATATCGGCATTGATACAGTCAGCCTGAAGGGCAGCGGTTTTGAGAGTCACGTTGTTACAGGCGACAGTGTAACAGCCGGGCAATTGTTAATCGAGTTTGATCTTGAAGCGATCCGTTCAGCTGGACTCGCCACGATTTCTCCGGTGATTATCACCACCATGGCGGAAACACCGCCGGCAGTAGAGTGCCTGCACGGACAGGTTACAGCAGGGAAAGACCTGATCCTGAAAGTTGCAGCACAGTAACGACATATAGAGCAGTACCAACTATGATCTAAGGGGATGATTGTATTATGTTGGCTTTTCTACAGAAGTTAGGCAAATCTTTGATGCTTCCGGTTGCTACCATGCCGGCGGCTGCGATACTGCAGGGGTTCGGGCTTATTAACTATGAAAAAGATCTGCCGTTTGGCAGTGTGGTCGGAGGGTTTCTGAACCAGTATGTAGCCCCCTTCCTGAACGCTGGTGCGGGTGCAATCTTCGGTAATCTGGCACTCATTTTTGCTATCGGGGTGGCGATCGGGTTTGCCGGTGATGCTGTTGCTGCACTGTCGGCATTGATTGCCTATATGGTGCTTACCGAAGTGCTGGCTATTGTACCTTTGCAGTTCTCCTTCATTAATGATGATGTCGTATTGAACATGGGTGTGCTGGGCGGGATTTTTGCCGGTGCCTGGGCTGCTTTCTTGTACAAGAGATATCATAATGTCAAAATGCCTGACTGGCTTGGCTTCTTCGCAGGTAAGCGGTTTGTACCTATCATCACTGCGGCCTCCACGATGGTGCTTGCAGTGTTCATCGGTATGATCTGGAGCCCGGTCCAGGATGTAATCAGTGATTTCGGGAACTGGGTAGTCAGCCTGGGGGCAATTGGCGCATTTGTCTTCGGTACTGCGAACCGGCTGCTGATTCCTATCGGACTGCATCATGTTATTAACACCATTGCCTGGTTCCAGATCGGGGACTTTACTAATGCAGCCGGTGAAATCGTGCACGGTGACCTTACCCGTTTCTTTGCCGGAGACAAAACAGCCGGAATGTTCATGACAGGCTTCTTCCCGATTATGATGTTCGCCCTACCGGGTGCGGCTTTAGCCTTCATCCATACAGCCAAGCCTGAAAAACGCAAGATAGTTGCATCCATCTTTATCGGTTCGGCAATCGCATCCTTCCTGACAGGGATTACTGAGCCGCTTGAATTCTCATTTATGTTCGTTGCACCCGTATTGTATGTAGTGCATGCTGTACTGACTGGTCTCGCCGGACTTCTGATGTATGTGCTCGACGTTAAGCTCGGCTTCGGCTTCTCCGCCGGTCTGATCGATTACCTGGTGAATATGAAGCAGTCAACTAACGCCTGGATTCTGATTCCGGTAGGGCTTGCCTTCTTCGTGCTCTATTATGTGCTGTTCCGCTTCATCATTGTGAAGTTTAACCTGAAGACACCGGGACGCGAAGATGATCTGGAAGATGATCTCCAGGAGGTTGCTGTCGGAAGCGGTACGGTACCGGCATCTTCCAGAGCAGCGAAGATTCTGGAGAATATCGGCGGACCTTCCAACATCCGTACAATTGATGCCTGTATTACCCGGCTGCGGCTGAATGTTAATGATGACAAGGCGGTAAAGGATGCAGCCCTGAAACAGCTGGGGGCTTCAGGGGTTATGCGGCTCGGCCAGGGTGCGGTACAGATTGTATTCGGTCCGCAATCCGAGCAGATTAAGGATGATATAAAAAAGCTGATGTAATAAATGTACAAAAGGAAAGATAAATAATACCGGCCCAGCTGTTTCCGGGGCCATATAATAACCCGTCAGGCTTATGCCCGGCGGGTTATTGTTATCAGAGCTGATGTTTTTAGTATGGGACTCTTGAAATGCATTTGGATAGGGCCATATGAAATAGCTCCTGGTCGAACACCCGGTACTGCCGATTTTGATCAATCAGCCAGTTTGCAAATCCTGCTGCTGTCCGATACTCCTCATAGTCTTCAGAATTCACTCTAAACTCGGCTAGTTTGGCCAATTGCTCGTATTCCTCATCCGATAATTGAATACCCAGCTGAGAAATGGTTTTAAGACGGATTCTTCGTGCAGAATTGTCTTGTACAAGGCGGTGTTTATTGGATATTTGTCCTTCATGTGGCCGATAGAACATTAAATTATGAGGAACATTCGCGAGCTGCGCGATTGAGGAGAGCCTGTTCCACAATTCATAATCCTCCGCATGAGGATAATTATGATCATACCGGATTCCGAGACGGTCTATTGAACTATGCCGCATCATCACGGAAGGGTGAAGCAGGCAGGAATGAAATAACAGCCAGACCTTAATTTCCTCATGGCGCTGAGGATTTAACTTGACTGGCCCGACGTAATTGGTCGTGTATCCGGTTCCGCAAATATCGATGTGGGGATTCTGGTCCATGAAGTAAGCCTGAACCTCCAAGCGGTTTAGGGCTGCAACATCATCGCTGTCCATACGGGCAATGTATTCTCCCCGGGCCAGATCAAGCCCTTGATTCAGTGAAGTGACAATTCCCATATTTACAGAATGAAATATCTTTTTTACTCTGGCATCTTTTATTTCATGAAGTATTCCCGCCGATCCGTCAGTTGATCCGTCATCAATAATGATCAGCTCAAGATCACTCAACGTTTGTAGCAAGATTGAATTAACGGCATCCTGTAAATACATAGCATTATTATAGACAGGCATAACTACTGAAACTCTGGGCACCTGGCATTCCTCCTAAAAACTTGTCTCCGATTACACTATGATGAGGAACACCGGGATGCGATAGGAGGAATCAAAAAAGGCATTTCCCTAAAGGTCTTGTTTTTCTATACCATTCATAGATGAACAAATCGGGCTGGACCTGTTTCTTTAGTCAGAGCTATTGCAAAATCTATAATACCGAGTATAATACTTGGTATATAAGGATTAAGGAGTCGGTACCCATGTCAATTGATGATTATCTGGATCTGCTAAACTACGCCAAGTCAATTAACGATGGGCAGTGGCAGGCTGACATTAATGAAAGTCTTAAGAATTTTAACGCGGCCTCTGAAGCACAAACAACAGAAGAGCATGTCCGTGAGCTGTGGAGCCGGTTCGATCATATTAATCTGCAGCTGCTGGAATTGTTCGATAAGCTAAGGGAGGATGAAGCGTCGGAGGACAGCTACCGCTGGAAAGAACAGATTTGGGAGCTGAAGCTTGAGCGGATTACCCTGGCCAAGCAGATTCAGGAGCGTTATACCAACATTAGATAAATATTCAGATTTTGCAGATTGCATTTATGGGGATACTTAACACCGCTGTGTACAGTTTGCTGCTGACAAAGATAAATGCATGACTACACAAACAAGCGCCCTTTTGAGCCGGAATCCGGTTCAAAAAGGGCGCTTATCTGCTTCAAAAGCGGGGCTCACTGCTTGACTCCAAGCTCAATCCATTCAGAGGACCAGCTGCTGATCTCTCCCAGAATCGGAGCCAGGGCATTGCCTTTGGCCGTCAGGGAATATTCAATGCGCACCGGCATTTCGGGATACACTGTCCGCTGAATGATTCCTTCATTCTCCATTTCCTTCAGGCGGTCAGATAATACCTTACCGCTGAGATTAGACAGGCAGCCTTCAATTTCACCAAAACGGCGGGGGCCCTGCATTAATACAAATACGATCAGTGCAACCCAGCGTTTGCTTAGAACATCTACCGCCTTCTCAAAGCGGGGACACATCTCGAACTCATTCATTTAGCTCACCTCTGCATTCATTATATCATAAACTTACAATAAGTAATTATAAATATTTAAATATATATTATAACTTGACGAAGTTATATTACAATGATAAACTAACTTACAAATAGTTACTACAGCAAATTTTAATAATTAAATTTTAGGACGGTGCAATTATGATTAAACCGGATATCATTTCTATATTGCAGAATAAAATCAAGTGGATTACTAACAATGACAATACAAACATTCTCGTCGGACCGATTACCTTGCCTGTTAATCTGGACGGAGAGACGGTTACTTTTAAATGGTACAGCTGGCTTAACGCAGCTGATGAAGATCTCCAGCAGGGTGATACCAAGGAAGCAACAGAGCTGCTGATCTCCCGCCTGTCTTCGCTGAAGCTTGCTGATTCGCAGCAGTCGAGTGTACTGGTGTACGGTGATTTTGAACATTCGGACGAGGCCCTGATCCGGATGCACAGCATCTGCCATACCGGCGATATCTTCGGAAGCAAGCGCTGCGACTGCGGATTCCAGCTGCGCCAGTCGATGAAGATGATCGCACAGCAAGGCTCCGGGGCGCTGTTCTATTTGGCTAACCATGAAGGCAGAGGTATCGGGCTGTTCAGCAAAGCAATGGCCTACATCCTTCAGGAGGAAGGCTATGATACAGTAGAAGCTAACCTGGAATTGGGCTTTGCCGATGATTCACGTGATTACAGCGACGCGATCAGCGTTCTGCAGCACCTGCGCAGCAAACCGGTCACTCTGATCACGAACAATCCGAAGAAGCTCGAGGCTTTGAAGGCGGCCGGAATGAATACCGGTAAACGGATTCCGCTGTGGGGTGATGTGTCCGTCTTTAACGAAAAGTACCTGCGGACCAAGGTTACCCGTTCCGGGCATCTGGAGGCTGTGAAGACGGCTGATTTTTTTGAAGGAAGAGTCGCTAAATAATGAGGGGGAGTGCTTTTCGGTTCTGTCCATTATAATGGAGAACTGAACCCAACTTATAGTTAGCGAGGTACTCTATGAACGCAATTGAAGTGCAGGACTTGCGCAAAACCTTTAAAGTCCAAAAAAACCGCGAGGGCCTCAAAGGGGCCTTCGCTGATTTGTTTAAACGGCAGTATTCCGAGGTTACCGCTGTTAAAGATATTTCGTTCAAGATTCCCGAGGGCGAAATCTGCGGCTACATCGGGGAGAACGGGGCAGGCAAGTCGACGACGATCAAGATGCTCACGGGCATTCTTGTCCCGACTTCAGGCCAAGTGTCAGTAGGCGGATTTGTTCCTTACATGGAGCGCGAGAAGTTCGTTCAGAACATCGGTGTTGTATTTGGCCAGCGTAGCCAGCTTTGGTGGGACATCGGTGTCATTGAGTCCTTTCAGCTGCTGCGTAAAGTATACAGAGTATCGGAGCACGATTTTAAAAAGCGGCTGGATGAGCTTGTCGAGCGGCTGGAGCTGCAGGAGCTGCTCAACCGGCCGGTCCGCAAGCTGAGTCTTGGACAGCGGATGCGCTGTGAGCTGGTCGCCGCGCTTTTGCATAACCCGTCCATTCTGTTTCTGGACGAGCCGACCATTGGCCTGGATATCGTCGTGAAGTCGGAAATCCGCGATTTCCTTAAGGATATGAACCGCGAGCACGGCACCACCATTCTGCTGACAACCCATGATCTGCAGGATATTGAAGCCCTTTGCTCACGGGTCATTATGCTGGATGACGGACGGATTATTTATGATGGCGGTCTTGAGGAGCTGAAGCAGCGCTGGGGAACCGGGCGTGAGGTGCAGTTCCAGTTCGGCGCGGCTACCAGGCTGGCTCAGCTCGTACAATGGACAGAGGGAATGCCTGTCACCTGGACGGCGGAGAATGATCTGGGTGCCAAGGTATGGATTCCGCTTGAGCTGAACGTATCGGATGTGCTTGCCCGTGTGGTCGGAGCGGCGGATATTACCGACATCAAAATTATCGAGACCAATACGGATGAGATTGTACGCAGTATCTATCAGTCCGGCTCTGCAGACAAACCGGAGGACAAAATTGCGGCACTGCAGGATGAGAAAGAGGCGGCACATGTCTAAGTCTCTAGAGGCCGGCAGTTCGCAGGAGAACGGGAAACTGCTGCTGCTGGGAGCCTATTTTGATTTTATCCGCATCCGTTTTTTGACCATGCTTGCTTACCGCGTTAATTATTACTCAGGTATCCTGATCTATACGCTAAATATCGGAGTCAATTACTTCACCTGGAAGGCCATTTACGGCGGGGGAGAATCCTTGGGCGGCTTTACCAGCGCGCAGATGACCACCTATGTTGCCGTCTCCTGGATGGCGAGAGCTTTTTATTTCAATAACCTTGACCGGGAGATTTCATCAGATATCCGTGACGGGAGCATCGCGATCCAGTTCATCCGCCCGTATAACTATGTACTCGTCAAAATGATGCAGGGATTCGGAGAAGGCCTGTTCCGCTTCCTGATGCTGATGATTCCGGGGATGATTGTAGCAATTCTGCTCTTTCCGGTTGAGCTCCCGACAGATTCCGCCGCTTGGGTTGGGTTTCTGGTCATGCTCTTCTTCAGCTTCCTGATCAGTTCACAGATTAATGTGATCACCGGGCTGAGCGCTTTTTTTGTGGAAAATAATGAGGGTGTGATGCGGATGAAGCGGGTCATTGTCGACCTCTTCTCCGGTCTGATCGTGCCGATCAGCCTGTTTCCGGGCTGGTTGTCCTCTGTGCTGGATGTATTGCCGTTTCAGGCGATTACATACCTTCCCGGCTCTGTTTTTACAGGCCGCGTACAAGGGGTAGGCATCTGGAATGTGCTCGGGATTCAGGTCTTCTGGTTCCTGGTGCTGCTGATTCCGATTGTCTGGCTTTATTATGCGGCGCGCAAGCGGCTGTTCGTGCAGGGGGGCTAAACAGATGTATCATTTAGGCTTGTTATGGGAATATCTCAAAAATTATATGAAAACCCGGTTAACCTACCGCGCTGATTTTTGGGTAGAGGTTATCTCGGATTTGCTGTTCCAGGCGACGAACTTTATCTTTATCATGGTTATCTTTATGCATACAGAAAGCCTGGGCGGCTGGAATCAGAATGAAGTGGTCTTTGTCTATGGCTTCTTTATGGTTCCTTTCGGTGTTTTCAGCTGTTTTGTGAATATGTGGAATTTCAGCGAGCGCTATATCGTCAAAGGTGAAATGGACCGGGTGTTGACCCGTCCGGCACATAACCTGTTTCAGATTCTGCTGGAAAATGTAGACCCGCCGTCCCTGATCGGCTCCTTCATCGGACTGGTCATTATGGCTATAAGCGGCGCTAATCTTGGTTTGCCTTTTGAATGGTGGACTCTTCCAGTGCTTCTGCTGCTCACGTTAAGTGCAGTGGCGATCTATACCGGGATTTATACGGCACTGACTTCCTTGTCTTTTTATTCCGATGCGCCAACCGGCATTCTGCCGCTGATGTATAACATCCAGAACTATGGACGTTATCCGGTAACCATCTACAACCGGGCGATTCAGGTGCTGCTTACCTGGATTATTCCTTTTGCTTTTGTCGGGATTTATCCTGCAGCCCTGTTCCTGCAGCGGGATGAGATGAGGGGGATGGCTATTCTGACGCCGGTTGTCGGGGCCGTATTCCTGTGCATCGGGCTTTTATGCTGGAATTACGGGGTTAAGCGGTATAAGGGAGCGGGCTCCTAATCCACTATTTTCTTTGGAGGCAGGCGGATGAGAACTTATCCGTCTGCTTTTTTTGTATGCACAAAATCCACTAAACTAAAATCATCAGATCATACTACCGGGATGCGATAAAAATACTAACCGCCGTAAAAGTTAAAGCCCATAATAAAGGTTGTAATACATAATAATGACATTATGCCAAAAAAGGACGGGCTGAGCTAAGATGAACAGTTACATCATAGGTGTTGATTTGGGCGGGACAAATATCAAGGCTGGTTTGTATGATACTGAATTTGCACCAGTCATGGAATTATCTATATCAACAGAAGCGGCGCAAGGGCCGGCACATGTGCTTGCAAGGATCAGGCTGGCAGTAAACATGCTGACTGTTAAAAGCGGTATTCCTCTGCAGGAGGTCGTATCTATGGGCATGGGAATACCCGGTCTGCTGGACCCGTATGAAGGGATTTCGGTCTTCTCTCCGAATTTTCCGGGCTGGGAGCAGGTACATATAATAAACGAAATGAAGCAGCACTACAGCTTCCCGGTCTTTATCGACAATGATGTGCGCGTCAATTTGTACGGGGAATGGCTGCATGGAGCCGGACGGGACTGCAGCAATCTGGTGCTGCTGACACTGGGGACAGGGCTTGGCTCCGGTATTGTGCATGACGGCAAAGTCCTGTACGGAACAACCTTTAGCGCCGGTGAAATCGGACATATGAATATGTACAGGCAGGGGCGCCCTTGCCGCTGCGGCAGCTCCGGCTGTCTGGGCCGTTACGTCTCCGCCGTGGGCATGGTGAATACATTCAAGGAAAAGCTGGCAGCCGGAAAAGGAAGTATCATTCAGGAATGGACGAACGGTGATGAAGCGGCTATTACGGCTAAAATGATTTCGGAAGCTTATGACCTTCACGATCCGCTGGCAGTGGAGGTTATGCACGAGACGGGAGAGCTGCTGGGCTTCGGGCTGTCTAACGTCATCAATCTGCTTAACCCGCAGCGTATTATTATTGGCGGAGGTATGGCTGCGGCCGGCGACCGGCTGCTTAGCACGGTTAGGGAGACCGTAAAAGCTCATGCCCTGAAGCTGTCCGGCGGCAGCTGCGACATTGTGCAGGCTGAGCTGGGGAGCCGGGCGGGTACTTTGGGTGCTGCGGCGTATGCGCATCAGCGAATGTCCGTTTTTGATTCAGCCGCCCGGCATGGTATGCTGTAGGTAACGAATATGCAGGAGGGTAATCATGAAACGGGACATTCAGCACGTGCCTTACGGCTATGAGCCGCCGGCCAAAGAACGTAAAGGAACTTTGATTTTCTACGATTCGTTTGAGCATATTAGCGACCATGAGCTTGAAGCAGCAGCCAATACAGCAGCAGAACGCAAGTTCACCAAGCTCGTTCTGTACCCGCTGCATGAGGAAACGGTGAGACGGATGAGCAAAGAGCCGGTCCAATCCTATTATAAACGTGAAGACCGGCTGCATGAATGGAAAAGAGACCAGGGACGCTCCTTTATCACCATCGAGACTCTCGAAGGCAAACGGAAGAAATACACGCCGCTTGATACGGCGTTACGCCATATCAGCGATGTCTATCAGCCGCCGTACTTTTTGTA
Source organism: Paenibacillus sp. fava2 (assembly GCF_058313675.1). Taxonomy (NCBI): domain Bacteria; kingdom Bacillati; phylum Bacillota; class Bacilli; order Caryophanales; family Paenibacillaceae; genus Paenibacillus; species Paenibacillus sp. fava2. Next base: position 3,474,697 of record NZ_CM177755.1, read on the forward strand.
CCTGACACCTGAAACAGCGAATCTGTTTGCTTCGTATTCTTCTTTTGAGGAGTGGATTGTCAAGCTGCGCCTGATACTGTCGGCTGAGCCGCAGCAGCTTCACCCGCGTCTTGCGAAGTTCAGCCACCGCTGGGATGAGGCCGGTGCCGTTCAGGAGGAGTAACCAGCTAAGACAATCCATAAACAGATTACTTCGGGGAGAGTGATCAGAAGTGGCGGATAAGTATACCTTGAATGTGAAAGTAAATCCGGCTGTGGCCATGGCGCTGATAAAGGATGGAATGGGTCCGGGCGCCGAGCTGCTGCACGAAGAGCTGAATGACCTTGGGGATGGACGGATGATTGGAACGCTTGTATACGAACGTTACTTTCTCCGCTCCGGCAATCAGGCGGCTCTGGTGATTATTGCCGATAATCTGCAGGGAGTATGCAACATCCGTCTAATTTCAGCGGGGAGCTCCAATAGTATGATTTTCAAGGTTGACTGGGGTGCAGGCAAAAGCTTTGCTTCATCTGTAGCGAGGATTCTGTCCGATTATACGGTTGAATAAAAAAAGACAGGCAGCATGTGCACGGATTTATTTGTGCGATGCTGCCTGTTTGCGTCTGTACGAATACATTTTCCATTGATAATGGATAAAGCAGCCGATGCAAAAGCCGAGGAGGGCCACTGTAGCGGCCACTGCTACCATTGCAGTGCAAATAACTGCTGCGACAGTCCAGCCGGCCAGGTAACTGATTAATCCGCCGGCCAGGAAGAAAACAGCGATACTCTGATTGAACTGCTGCTGATCCCAGTCCTCTTGAAGATAAGAGGAGCGTTCTTTGCGGAGAAAATGCCCTGTAAGCTTAATTATCGGGTTATAGCCGAACAACAGACCGGACAGGCCGGCGGCCAGCGGCAATGCGAGAATCCAGTGAGCACCTGTCAGCCAGGTCAATACGACAGAAAGAACGATAAAAGCCTGATTGGTTTTGACTAAAGGCCGGGGAATTCCATTAGGCTTAGCTGATCCTGCCACGTTAATACACACCTTTCTTATAGGAATAATAAAATTATACTTGATCAATCCTCAGCTGGCAATGTAAATCCTAATGAGGCATCTGCAAAGTATGTAAACGGACGGTTAAATATAAATTTTGAAGGTTTTTGCTGTTGACAGATTGTTTAAATTTATGGTTTTATTATATAGACCGATTGTTATAAAAGGTAAAGGAAGTGTTGAGCTTGTCGAACAAGCACAATACGCGTGAGGCGATTGTGGACACCGCTTCAAGATTGTTTTTTACACAGGGCTATCACGCGACCGGACTGAATCAGATTATTAAGGACAGTGACTCACCTAAGGGATCGCTATATTATTACTTTCCCCGCGGCAAAGAGGAGCTGGCATTGACCTGCATCAGCCGGACAAGTGAATTTGTTGCAGAGCTGCTCCGGCATTATGCTGAGAAACAGTCGAGCACAACCGCCATGATACAGGATTTTATACTGGAAGTCGCCAGGAAGGCTGAGGAAACTTCATTCGAAGGCTTTGTTCCGTTCAGCTTCTGGGTCGCCGTTGAAACCTCCTGTGTCAGTGACGAACTGCGCTCAGCCTGCCAATCTGTCTTCAAGGACTGGCGGGATGTTATCATGCATCGTCTGCTGGAAGAAGGCGTTGATGAGCAGATTGCCTCGGATAAGGCTTCTGTTGTCGTGTCACTGTATGAGGGTGCGCTGCTTCAGGCACTGACGTACAAGAGTACACAGCCGCTGCTTGCGGCGGTACAGGTTATACCGGCCATACTGGGTTAACAAAAAGAAAGATAGAGAGAGAAACTATTTAAATCAGGAGGATACAAGAGTGGAAGCAACAATGCAAGGCAAGCAACAACCTGAGGTTAAGAAATTTAAAACAATTCCGATTCTTGTTTCTCTGCTGCTCGCCGGCTTTATCGGGATGTTCAGTGAAACAGCGTTGAATGTAGCACTGTCCGATTTAATGACTATACTGCAAATTACCCCGTCGACAGCACAATGGCTGACTACCGCTTACCTGCTGACCCTGGGAATTCTCGTTCCGATTTCGGGCCTGCTGCTTCAATGGTTCACAACCAGACAGCTGTTTGTAGCCGCGTTATGCTTCTCGATCTTAGGAACCTTTATTGCCGCAATGGCACCGACCTTTGAGGTTCTGCTGCTTGCACGTGTGGTGCAGGCAATGGGTACAGCATTACTGCTGCCGCTGATGTTCAACACCATACTGGTTATTATCCCGCCTGAAAAAAGAGGCGGAGCGATGGGCCTTATCGGTCTTGTAATCATGGTTGCGCCTGCGATCGGACCAACCATTGCCGGTCTGCTGATTTCCAACCTGACCTGGCACTGGATTTTCTGGCTGTCCCTGCCGTTCCTGGTCATTTCCCTGATTTGCGGTATTTTCTTTATGCAAAATGTATCTGAGGTTACCAAGCCAAAGATTGATGTACTGTCGATTATCCTGTCTTCCGCCGGATTTGGCGGTATCGTATTCGGATTCAGCAGCGCCGGTGAAGAAGGCGGCTGGGGCAGTACCAAGGTTATTGCTGCAATTGCTGTAGGTGTGATTGCACTTGTGCTGTTCGTCATCCGCCAGATGACGATGAAACAGCCGATGATTAACCTGCGTGCTTTTAAATTCCCGATGTTTACGGTAGCTGTACTGATGATCTTTATCTGCATGATGATTATTCTGTCCTCCATGCTGATTCTTCCGATGTATCTCCAGCAGGGCCAGGGCTACTCGGCCTTCAAGGCAGGTCTTTTGCTTTTGCCGGGCGGAATCATTAACGGTCTGATGTCTCCGATCATGGGCCGCCTATTCGATAAATACGGTCCGAAATGGCTTGTCATTCCGGGTCTGGTCGTTGTTGCAGTGACGCTGTGGTTCTTCTCCAGCATTACAGCTACATCCACCGTGATTTTCGTAATCGTGCTGCACAGCGCGCTGATGATCGGTATTTCGATGATTATGATGCCTGCACAGACCAACGGAATCAATCAGTTGCCTCTGCAGTATTATCCTGACGGCACGGCAATCATGAACACGCTGCAGCAGGTAGCTGGTGCAATCGGTACTGCGCTCGCTGTAAGCATCATGACTTCAGGTACGAAGAGCTACATGGAGACAGTAACAGACACTACGAATCCGCTGAATGCGCTGGCTGCTTTCACCCACGGGGTGCAAAATGCTTTTGTATTCGGAATGGTGATGGCCGTTATCGGCCTGATCGTAGCATTCTTCATTAAACGTGTAGTTGTACAGCATAAGACACAGGCACCGATGCACTAATCGTTTATTGGCAAGTATCCAAAAATAATCAATTTTTAAAGACATATCCGTAAATGGATATGTCTTTTTTTAGTGCCCAACTTTATAATGAAATCGTATACTAATCAGCCGGGAGGATGAAAATGAGGCTTATGAATGTTAGTAAGAGAACGATTAAGCAGGCGAAACGGTTTATAGTTCTTGGCTGCTCCATCATGCTTGTTACAGGTACAGGTCTTGCCGTAGAAGTGCCCCAGCAGGCGAACGCCCTGCAAGCAGAGAAGCAAACTAATGTTTACAATCACTTTCAAAGCCTGATCCGGAAGCCTTCGACTCTTGGGCAAGCCCGCAAATACCTGATTAACCATATTGATGAAGCCGGACGCTGGCACGCTACGGTGATGGTCCTGCAGCTGGAGAATGCACTAAAGGCCGAACTGGATAGAAGCAGGGAGCGGCTGTATACAGAGGAATTCCGTCAGGCAATGGACACTGCCTACCTTAAAGGCGGACTGACCTATACAGCATTACTAAAAAATGTAACCAATAAAAAGCTTAACATTCAACTGGTAACATACAGGGATCAGGGATATTCAATCAGAACCAGTGAAGGGGTCTATTACCCGGTAATACATTATGAGGGCTTCAAGCAGTTCAAACCTTATGTAAGCAATGACATTGCAGATTACATCGGCATCATGGCTGCCGAATCCAACAAAGGCACTATTTCTGATGCTGCGCTTACGATAAGCTGGAAGGAGCTGTTAAGCAGAGCATCGGAAATGGAGAAGTTTATAGATAGGTATCAAGTATCCAACAGGCGCGAAGCGGTTAAGCTCAAATTATGGGGTGCAAAAGCCAGATTATTATATGGTTCCAGCAATACGCCGGCCTATGACAATGCCGAGTACGGCGGTCCGTCTGTTCTGGATCCCAAGCTTAGACAAGCATATGAAGACGCTGTAGCCAACGGTACAGGAAGCAGCGGTCTTCTCCAAATGATTGAGCAGCTTCTGAAGCTGCTTGATAACAGCGGTAACCAGCTAACAGAGGAAGTACAATCATATATTGACCGTTATTTAGAAATGGAATAAAGGAAGGGGCAGCATCAGGCATGAAGCAGATTTTTTACAGGAAAAAGCTTAGTATGTTAAGCCCGATTGTCATTGCAGCGCTGCTATCAGTTTTGACTACGAATCAGGCATCGGCACAGGCCGCAGCCGGCCAGGATACAGCGTGGAAACCGGCAATCAACAATGTTGTCAAGAAGGACAAGCTGCCCTCCGGCTTCGTATATCTTGATGAGATTATTCCGGAAGCGCAATATCAAATCCGCTATTACGGCAAATATAACTTTACCGGCGCACCGGTCAGCGGATATAAAGCTCCATTAGCTATCGCTACCTCCAAAGCGGCAAATGCCCTGAAAAAGGTAAGTGATGATCTTTCTGCGAAAGGTTACATTCTAAGAATCTATGATGCGTACCGTCCGCAAAAGGCAGTAAACCGTTTTGTTGCCTGGTCCCTGGATACTTCAGATGTTAAGAATAAGGCCCTGTATTATCCTGAGCTCGATAAGCGTAACCTGTTCAAGCTGGGGTTCATTTCCAGGAAATCGGGGCATTCGAGAGGCAGTACCATCGATCTGACGCTGGCCGATAAAAAAACGGGCACCCTGGTGGATATGGGCAGCCCGTATGATTTCTTTGGTGACATTTCTTATTACAATACCACATTGGTCAGCACTGCCCAGCATCAGAACCGCAAAAACCTGAAGGATGCCATGGTGAGGCAGGGATTTAAGCCGTATGCCAAGGAATGGTGGCATTTTACACTGATTAATGAGCCTTATCCGGCAACCTATTTTGATTTTAATGTGGAGTAACAGAACTCATTATATTTCAGCAGGATTATTGTTTAGCCATCAACACGGGCAGCTCCTCAAGCAGGCGTGTCCGGGTTATCAGATCATCAAAGTTCCATTTGCTGTCTGTAACATACACATGGCCATTCTTCACCGCAGGAATGGTCTTCCAAATCGGACCCTCCGTTAGTTCCTGCATTGCGGCGGCGGTCTCCGCAGTCTCATCACCGAGTACAAACACCTCGTCTCCGGCATATTCAGCCAGAACCTCAGCCGATATCTCCGCAAACCGCTCGTCTTTGTCAATCATCTCCTGAACTTTAGCGGACGGCTTGAAGCCCAGCATATCATACAGAGATACTGAAATTCCCTGATGACCCATAACATAGAGTGTCTTGCCAAGCTGCAGATAGATGGTAGCCGTGTCTCCGGAGCCGAGATCCAGCTTCAGCTGATCCTTGACCGCCGCTGCCCTGGTTTCATATTCCGTTATTTTCTGCTCCGCCAGCTCCTGTTTGCCGAGTGCATCCGCTATCTGCCGCAGCCGTTCAAAAGTGCCTCCTTCACCGATTACTACCGTCGGAGCAATAGCAGAAACCGATTCTATAGCCGATTCATCCCAGTCATTAAAAAGGATCAGGTCAGGATTCAAAGCCACTATCTTCTCTAGTGACGGGGGATAACCGACATCCTCGATTCCTTCGAGCAGATCCGGGTAGGCGACCTGTGACCCGATAACGCTGAGACTGGCTCCGGCCGGCTTCACATCCAGGGCGAGCAGATCACCGGGATCACTGCCGATATAGACAATCCGCTGCGGCTCGGCCGGAATCTCAATCTGGCGGTCCTTGGCATCTGTAAAGCTCCGGATTTTGCCGGTGCCGGCAGTCTGGGCTGTGGTTGTGGCAGCGGGTTCTGTAGATTGTGCCGGATTTGCTGTAGCTGATGCATTAGCAGCCTCCGAGCTGGTATTGGTATTACTGCCGCAGGCGGCCAGCAGCAAAACAATGAGAATCGCGGTGCACAGCAATGAACTGTATTTTTTCAAAGTAGACATGATGAACCCCTTTCTAATTAATAATGATAATCATTATCACTAAGTAAGAATTTATCATATCTATCCCTTATGTACAATACACTCGTCCTTAAAGAATAGAATTTTAATACTCTACCTGAGCTTGTTTTACACGAAACAGGTTACTACTGCCGGGGAATCGGTTATTGTTAACTATAAGACTATTCCCTGCAGGCAGCGTGCATAATAATTCTAATACAGGAGAGGTGTGATCAGGATGAAGAGCAGAGTCGCAGCCGTTATCCTCAGTATTCTGTTATTGGCAGCAGGAACAGGGTTATGGACGGTAAATGAGGCAAAAGCAGCCGCAAGCCTGAGTGTTGTTGTTAACGGACAAGCCCTGCAGCTGGCAGATTCGTCTACCTACAAGAACGGTGCGAATGTATTGGTACCCTTGCGGGAAGTCGCTGAGGTGCTGAAGTACAAAATCACTTATGAAGGAAGTACAGGTACGGTAAAATTAAGCCGGGTCAACGAAGTGATCGAATTTAAGCTAAGCAGCCGGGAAATCTTGCTGGCCGACAAGCAAAAGGTATCTTACGAAGGCTCAATTGAAACCAGACAGGGACGGCTGTATGTGCCGCTGTCTTTTCTGACCTCACTCGGACTGATTGCCGGATACAATCCGGCAGATAATCGGGTAGAGATTTATTCGCCTGAAGTAACAGCTGGAGCAGTGACTACGTTGCTTGCAACAGGCCAGTATGAGGAGCTGCAAAAAAGGTATATCGGAGGCAGCAGCAGTCAGGCTCTTGCCCTGCCGGTGATCCGGCAGAACTGGGAGCAGGTTGCTGGCGTTGCAGGGAACTATCTCGGGGTTAAATCAGCTGTCAGTGAGTGGAAAGAGGGTACATTCATTATTCAGAGCACACTGACCTTCTCTGCGTCAGAGGCTGTATTGACGCTGATAGTAGACAGTACCGGTAAATTAACCGGGCTGAAGCTTGCACCGGCTGCGGCTGAGAAGGCAGTAGCAGGTCAGCAGTAAGTGCAGATTCCCTGATCGAATTGGATATTAAAAACAGCCCCGGAGGTTTCCTGCCGGGGCTGTTCGTGTAATATTCTATAAATCTGCCCTGCGCTTCTTGAAGCCGCGCAGCGGGTGAGGTGCTGCAGGCATTTTGCCCAGCAGCTCGGAAGCGACTATACCCAGCATTACCAGAGCAGCGCCGGCATAGCCCTGCATCGACAGCTGCTCCCCCGCGAAACAGTAGCCGAAGAAAGCGGCGAATACCGGCTCCAGTGAGAAGATGAGCCCGGTGCGTGTCGGAGTCGTGTACTGCTGGGCAACGGGCTGCAGAATGAACCCGCAGGCGCTGCAGAGAATTCCGAGAGCCAGAATAGCAATCCAGCCGGGCATGGAGGACGGCAGAGCAGGTGTTTCAAATATAGCGGATAATACCAGCGCATAGCCGCCTGCAAACCCTAGCTGAAGAATACCGATATTCAGGGAGTCACAGCGCTTGACGGCTTTGGACGTGACCAGAATCTGCACGGCATAGAACAGGGCGGCCAGAATGCAGAGGAAATCACCGGGCCGGATATGCAGTGAGCCGTTCAGCGTGAGCAGCCCGATGCCTGCGATTGCAAGAACAGCGCCAAAAATCTGCGGCGGGGCTACTTTTTTGCGGAAAACAAGGACTTCTAACAGCGGTACAAACACTACGGTCAGCGCAACCAGGAAACCGGCATTGGAGGTTGTGGTTGTCTGAAGCCCGAAGGTGATGCAGGTAAACACGCCGAGGAGCAGAAATCCTAATAATGCCCCGTATTTTATCGTCTGCAGATTGATGCTGCGCAGCCGTTTATGAAACAGAATTGCTGCCAGTATGAAGGCGAGACCGAAACGCAGAGCGATCAGATTAAACTCTCCCATAGAATCAAGGCCCATTTTCATAAAAATGTAGGAGGAACCCCAGATCAGCGTTACCATTATGAGCAGCAGCTCGGCCTTAAGCGGCTTCATTCGTATCATCAGCATCCTTTTTCTTATCGTGTGAGTATAGTATAATACTGCCAAATACATAAGTTAACTGAATGTTTATCATGGGATATATGAGAGAAATTCATAGATGGTACAGGAGCTGATTTTTTTGAGTCTAAACAAATATGAGGTTTTCTTGAGCGTAGTGGAGCTGGGGAGTTTAACAAGAGCGGCTGAAGTGCTGGGTTTTACGCAGTCGGGAATCAGCCACACCATCAGCAGCCTGGAAAATGAGTTTGGTTTCCCTTTACTGCTTAGAAGCCGTTCCGGTGTAAGGCTGACGGGGGGTGGGGAGCAGGTGGTTCCGGCGATGCGGGAAATCCTCAAGTGGAATGAGCAGCTTAAGCAGCAGGTTGCCGATATTCACGGCCTTGAGACAGGGACGATTACGATCGGTACCTTCACCAGCGTGTCTGTATATTGGCTGCCGGGTATGATTAAGGAATTCCGCAAGGAGTATCCGTATATCGAGTTCAAGCTGATGGAAGGAGGGTACTACGAAATTGAACAGTGGATCGAGTCGGGAATGATTGACTGCGGATTCATCTCTTTGCCGACGCGGGACAAATTCGAGGTGTTTCCGCTGAAGCAGGACCGCATGCTCGCGGTTCTCTCCAAGGAGCACCCGCTGTCGAATGCTCCCTATATGCCGCTTGCACAGATCGCCCATGAAGACTTTATCATCCAGAAGCCGGGCTCCGATTATGATGCGAGACGGGTGCTGGACAAGGCGGGGATCAAGCCGAATATAAAATTTACGGTAGGCGACGATTCGGCGATTATTGCCATGGTGGAGAACGGGCTGGGCATCAGTATCCTGCCGGAAATGATCATCACCCGCCAGAACCATAATGTAGCCATGCTGGAGCTGGAGGAGCGCAGCTTTCGTTCGCTGGGAATAGCTGTTCATTCACTAAAATATGCTTCGCCTGCAACCCGCAGATTTCTTAAGCATGCGCAGGATTGGCTGAGGCAAGAGCCGGGGTGATGATTGTGACAGACTGGATATGGTACAATATTAAAAGTTTCATATGAAAGCGAATTCATTCAAGGAGGAGTTAGATGAAACAGCTTCGCATTGGAATGATCGGTTACAAGTTTATGGGCAAGGCGCACAGCAATGCGTACCGCAGTCTGCCGATGTTTTTTCCGCAGGCGCTGAAGCCTGAGATGGCAGTCATTTGTGGCCGCAATGAAGAGGCGGTGTCCGCGGCAGCCGGCCAGCTGGGATGGTCCGAGAGTGTCACTGACTGGAAAGAGCTGGTCGCAAGAGAAGATATCGACCTTATTGATATCAATGCGCCAAGCAACGCCCATAAGGAAATTGCTCTGGCAGCGGCTAAGGCGGGCAAGCATATTTTCTGTGAAAAACCGCTGGCGCTGAATCTGGCAGATTCACGTGAGATGCTGGAAGCAGCGGACGCAGCCGGTGTTAAACATATGATTGGCTTCAATTACCGCTTCTCACCTGCAGTACGGCTGGCGAAAAGGCTGATCGAGAGCGGACGGCTCGGGCAAATCTATCATTTTCGCGCCTGGTTTTTGCAGGATTGGATTCTGGATCCGGAATTTCCGCTCGTCTGGAGGCTGCAGAAGGAGGTAGCCGGCTCCGGTTCACACGGGGATCTGGGCGCCCATCTGATTGATCTGGCGCATTTCCTGGTTGGAGATGTTCAGGAGGTAATCGGGATGAGCGAAACGTTCGTCAAGGAGCGCCCGCTGGCCTCAGAAATGACCGGACTCAGCGCGAGAGCCGGGAAGGATGCGCCGAGAGGTCCTGTCACTGTAGATGATGCGACACTGTTTCTTGCCCGCTTCAACGGCGGAGCTATCGGGAGCTTTGAGGCTACACGGTTTGCTGCAGGGCACCGTTCGACGAATGCTTTTGAAATCAACGGCAGCCTGGGCAGCGTGAAATTCGACTTCGAGCGGATGAATGAGCTGGAGGTCTATCTTACTTCTGACGCTGAGGATGTACAGGGCTTCCGCCGTGTGCTCGCTACGGATCCGGCGCATGATTATGCGGAGGCCTGGTGGCCGCCGGGCCATACGATCGGCTTCGAGCATACGTTCATCCATGAAATGCTGGAGCTGTCCTCGGCCATCGCCGAAGACCGCCAGCCGGAGCCGAATTTTAATGACGGCGTGAAATGCCAGGCAGTGCTGGAAGCAGTAGAGCGCTCGATTGAGGAACGGCGCTGGGTTCAGGTATCTGAGATGTAGACAGCAGACCTTGGGGACAAATCAGCGTTTACCTGTCAGCAGCAACCTTTCCATGATTCAGCGCGTTTAGAGAAGTAGAAATCATGGAAAGGCGGCTGAATATGTCCAGATGGAAAATGGCAGGAATCGGCTTTGGTCTGATTAGCCTGCTGCTTGCAGGCTGCACAGATGCAGGGGATGTGACCAGCACGGCTTCACCTGCTGCAAGCTCTTCTCCGGCGCCGGCACAAGGGGCACTATCTCCATCCGCAGGAACGGTTGCGGCTGATCCCGAGAAGGTACAGCTCTTCCTGACAGAGGAAAGCATACTTAACGGGGATATATATCTGGAGGACAATCTGGTCCATATAAATATTGTGGGGCTCGACAGCGGGCTTGAGCAGCATTTTGCCGAAAAATTCACCTCCGGCAGCTATATTCTGCACGATGTGAAATATTCTGCCGGTGAGCTTGAAGCAGCACAGAAATTGCTGGCAGACAAGGATTTGCATAATCAGCTTAATCTCTACGGTTCATGGATTGATGTCAAGCAGAATAAGCTTGGCATTACCGTACCCGACGATTACCTGGAGGCTGCCGAACAGACCCTGAATAAGCTGATTGATCCCGGAATGCTGCGCTTTGAGGTGCAGGAACTGGGGGAGCCGAGTGTAACCGGAACTATTGTTGAAGTGAAGTCAGGGACTGTGGACAGTATTCTGATCCTGGAACCGGGTAAAGAGGACCCGACCTACTGGTTCTCCTTCAATGGCCGCTCGGAGCTGTATGATGCTGCCGGGCAAAAAATAGAGTTTGCCGGACTAGAAAAGGGACAGCAGGTGCACATCTGGGGGACGGGAACTGTTCTGGATTCGCTGCCAGCCCAGGCCACCGTCCGGAGGATTGAACTGATGGAGTAACCGCATATATGCAATAGGAAAGAGCACCATTCACAACTGCCGAATGGTGCTCTTTTTGAGCTGAAAAGTCCATTATTTTCTCGCCGCAGAAGGCGTTATCCCTTTATATTGCTTATACAGCTTAGTGAAATAATTGGGGTTGTCACAGCCTACTTTGCCGGCAATTTCAGTAATGGTATGATCCGTCTCCAGCAGCAGACGTTCGGCCTCATTTACCCTGCACAGGTTCACGTAATCGATGAAGGTGCGGCCGGTCAGCTTTTTGAATGTTTTGCAGAAATGATAGGGGTTAAGATTTACGAACTTTGCTGCAAATTCGATGCTGATTTTCTCGTCATAATGGCTGTCCAGATACTCCAGCAGCGGCTTAAAGCGCTCCCGGTTGACCGAATAGCGTTCACTCTGCTGCCTGCCCTCCACCTGCTGCGGGGGAAAGGAGCGGGCCAACAGGGTAAAGAACAAATGCAGCTGGTTCTTGACCACCAGTTGAAAAGCCGGACCCTTAAGCTGCACTTCATGAATCACTGATTCCAGCAGCGTATAGTAAGCAGAGCAGGCAGATAGATTATCCGCCGGCTTTACAGGAAACTGGTAGCGGTTATTCAGGTAAGGAGCCACAAACTGCTCATGCTGGGAGTCCTGGTTCCTGTCCTTGAACAATGAGGCATGGAACACGATGGATACAAAATCAATATCTCCGCCTGTGAGACTATAGCCGACATGAAGCCCGCCGGAAGGCACAATAATGACGTCGCCCGCCGAAGCATGATATGGCTTGCTGTCAACATGAAAGATAGCGCTGCCTTTTTGCATAACAATAATTTCAAAATGCTCATGCCAGTGCAGGAACAGGATATTCTGCTCCGGCCGGGCATCCCTGCAACCGTTGAAGAATACACGGAAGGGATAGGTTTTCTCTTCAAGCTGGGGGTATTCCTTGAGCTCTTTCGGATAGGACACGCCAGTATCAACTCCCACAAGATTCAGCTATATTAGCACAAGATAAGGAGAGATTTTGCTTATAATGAGCCTTATACTTGGTTTATTCAGTTAACTATAAACCAATATTGGAGTGGTAGACAAGATGGAAGATACATTGAGAATCGGTACACTGGTCGGAGGAGGAGACGCAGTAAGAGTGATTCCTCAGATTGCACGTCACGGCTTTGAATCCTACAGCCTGACCTTCTGGCAGACTACAGGCAAGACGGATCTGGCAGACACGGCAGCGCGGGTGCGGGAGCTGGCTGAGGAGCACCAGTTTGTCATTTCAGCGATCGGGGTATTCGGCAATCCGCTAACCGGCACCGGCGATAATGCAGATACACTGGCAAGCTGGGAACGGCTGATTGATCATGCCCATTTATTCGGGACCGATATCGTAAACGGTTTCACCGGACGTCTGACCGGCCTGTCCATAGATGAATCACTGCCCAAATTTGCTGAAGTATTCGGAGAGCTGACCAAAAGAGCGGCAGATAAAGGAGTCAGAATCGCTTTTGAAAATTGTTCCATGGACGGCAGCTGGAAGACCGGCGACTGGAACATTGCACACAACCCTACCGCCTGGGAGAAGATGTTCAATGCCGTACCGGCTGACAATATCGGCCTGGAATGGGAGCCGTGCCATCAGATGGTACAGCTGATTGATCCCATTCCGCAGCTGCGCAAATGGACGGATAAGATATTCCATGTACACGGAAAAGACGCAACAATTGCCTGGGACATCGTGAAGGAATATGGCATCCACGGACCCAAGGACTATGTGTGGCACCGCACTCCGGGCTTCGGGGATACCAACTGGACCGATGTGATCAGCATCCTTCGTCAGGCCGGATACAAGGGCACCATTGACATTGAAGGCTGGCATGACCCGGTTTACCGTGACCATCTGGAAATGACCGGACAGGTTCATGCGCTGAACTATCTGAAATCGTGCCGGGGCGGCAGCTTTGTCCCCAATCCGGTCTAAAGGAGGCTTAAGATGACAGCACAATATCGGGTGGCGGTGGCCGGCTGCGGAGCCATGTCTAATGAATGGATCAGTTATGCTTTAAAGCGGCCGGATACAGAAATTGTAGCTCTGGTGGATATCCGGCTGGAGGCAGCTGAAGCAATGGCCGGCAAGCACGGTCTTTCCGCAGCTGCGTTTACGGATATTAAGCAGGCAATACTGGAGACTGGAGCGAATCTGGTAATTGATGTGACCGTTCCCTCAAGTCATTATCAAATTGCTTCTTCTGCGCTTGAGCTGGGCTGCAACGTGTTCAGTGAGAAGCCACTGGCGGAATCGCTGGAGCAGTGCAGCGAGATTGTAGCGGTTGCCGGACGGACCGGCCGCTCACATGCGGTTATGCAGAACCGCCGCTATGACCCGCGCATCCGCTCGCTTAAAGGGCTGGCTGAAGCCGGTACGATCGGCCGGATTGGTTATGTGGGTGCAAGCTTTTTCCTGGCGCCGCATTTCGGCGGTTTCCGGGATGCCATGGACAGCCCGCTGCTGCTGGATATGGCGATTCATACCTTTGACCAGGCACGGTTCATCAGCGGAGCAGACCCGGTTACCGTGTACTGCCAGGAGTTCAATCCTCCAGGCTCCTGGTATGCCGGCAATGCCGCGGCTGTCTGTATTTTTGAGATGTCGGACGGCTCCGTCTTTTGTTATCAGGGATCATGGTGTGCCGAAGGGGCCCCGACCTCCTGGGAGGCTTCCTGGCGGGTGCAGGGTGAACGCGGTGCTATCCTGTGGGATGGGACAGGAATGCCTTATGCCGAGGTAGTCCGGGACAGCGGAGATGCTGATCAGTTCCTGCGTAATTATGACCGGGTTGAGGGGGCGGAGATACCGATGGAAGAGACTTTCCATCACGGCTGCCTTCGCGAAATGTTCCAGTCGCTCCAGGAGCAGCGCCCGGCTGAAACGGACTGCCGCGACAATATTTACAGTATGGCTATGGTCTTCGGTGCACTGGAGAGTGCCAGGACGGGCCGCAAGCTGGAAATCGCCAGCTTGTTGAACCACACAGGCCAAGCGCTGCGGCAGGAAGCCGGAATCTAGGCGATAATGATAATGACAAAGAGGCTGTCCCGTGTTCTGCAGATGCTGCAGGGGGGACGGCCTCTTTTTTACACCCGAATCAGGTTAGAAGCCTCTGTACTGCGGCTCTTCCTTCTCCAGCTGGGCTACCCGGCCTTCAACCTGCGTAACAATCTGCTGGGTCTGTTCAGCTGCACTGGTAAACAGGGTTTTGGCTTCCTCATTCTGGGTTTCCATTGCAAACTGCTCGAGGCTGGCCTGGGCACTCTTCAGCGAAGACAGACAGGTTTTTACTTGCGAAGCAACAGTCATAATTTGTTTCCCTCCACATCTCTAGATTTACAATTGACTGTCAACTAGTATTAACGGCCTGACCGCAGGCAATTCAGGTAATTTTAAGCAGCATGTACAGTAAAAAAAGGTTGAGGAATCATCAGAAGTTGGATGGAAAGCGAGTAATTCCCCCCTCTTTTGACAAATAATGAATAAGCACAAGCACGAACATAACTGGAATTTACGGGGGGATCAGCATGCCGGAATGGCTAGAGGTCATTGTAAGAACTATATTTGCTGTTGTGGTCTTGTTCTTTTTGACCAAGCTGCTTGGCAAAAGACAGGTTTCACAGCTTTCTTTTTTTGAGTATATTACGGGAATTACCATAGGTAGTGTGGCAGCTTATATTTCGCTGGATACGGACAAGACATGGCATCTGGGGATAATTGCCCTGATCGTGTGGGTGGCCTTTTCTCTGGGGATCGAATATCTGCAGATTAAAAGCAAAAAGGCCCGTGATTTCATTGACTTCAAATCAAGCGTACTGATCAAGGACGGCAAGATTATGGAGGATACGCTGCGTAAAGAAAAGCTGACTACGGATGAGCTGCTGGAGGAGCTGCGCAAGAAGGATGTTTTTACGGTGGCCAATGTGGAGTTTGCGATTATGGAGTCGGACGGTGCCGTTAATGTTCTGCTTAAAAAGGAAAACCAACCGCTGACCCCCAAGGATTTGGGGATGAAGGTGGCGCCTGAAAAGGAGACGCAGGCAGTCATCATGGACGGCAAAATACTGGATAAACCGCTGGATGATCTCAATTTGTCGCGCAACTGGCTGAAGGGGGAGCTGGAAAAGCAGGGTCTTACGGTGGAGAATGTTTTTCTGGGGCAGGTGGATTCCTACGGGGAGCTGACGGTTGATCTGTATGCCGACAAGGTGCAGGTGCCGCAGCCCCAGGACAAGCCGCAGCTCTATGCCCTCCTCAAAAAATGCGAAGCGGATCTGGAGCTGTTCAGCCTGTCTACCAGCAATCAGGAGGCAAAGCAAATGTACGGGGACAGCTCGGCCAGACTGCAGGAGCTGCTGCAGGAATTAAAGCCTTATATTCAGGCAAACTAAGTCAGATTCACCATTTATCCGGAGGAGGCGGGAAGAAATGGCGGAAAGCGTTCTGGATGCCATACAGGAGCAGCTGCATGGCTGCAGCGATGCTGTATACCAGTCTATTAACATTCACGGGCATCCCTGCATGCTGGTCTATATCCCGTCTATCGTGGATACCCTCAGCCTGCAGGAATTTGTCGCTTCCCCGCTGAAGTCCGAGGCCAATGGAGAGCCGGACTGGTCCGGCTTTCTAAAGCGGCTGGATCACGGTTCAGCCTTTGCCATTCCCTATATCAAGGTATATGAGATAGACAGGGCGGTGGAGCTGGCAGTCAGCGGCAATGCCGTGCTCTGCATTGAAGGGCTGCCGTTTCTGTACTACTTCGAGATCACCCATTATCAGAAAAGAGCGGTCTCCGAGTCGCAGAATGAGCTGGTCGTAATCGGTCCCCAGGAGGCCTTCATTGAGGATGTGGCCACCAATCTGTCGCTGCTGCGCCACAAGATCAAGCATGCTGACCTGAAAACCAAGCATTTTTCTCTCGGGAAATACACAAAGACCGACGTGTACCTGGTCTATATTGAAGGCCTCTACAAGCCGGAAATCCTCGCTGAAATAGAGGAGGTTCTGGTTAATCTGAATATGGACGGCGTACTAGGCATCAGCTACATCGCTGAGCATATCAAACAGGGCAAATTCTCGCCATTTCCGGTATTCCAGTATACGGAGCGTCCCGACTCTGTGGCTGCCTCGCTGATGGAGGGCCGTGTCGGCATTATGCAGGACGGTACTCCTTCTGCGCTGCTGACGCCGGTGACTCTTTTATCGCTGCTGCAGTCGTCGGAAGATTACTATCAAAGCTTTTACGCAGCAAGCTGGATCCGGCTTGTCCGCTTTTTCTTCTCGCTGATTTCCATGGTGCTGCCGGCCTTTTACGTCGCGGTTACTACATTTCATTCGCAGATTATCCCGTCCGACTTACTGCTGACGATTGCGGCTGCACGTGAAAACATTCCCTTCTCTGCCCTTACGGAAGCCCTCATCATGGAGCTTACCTTTGAGGCGTTAAGAGAGGCCGGCACACGGATTCCGAAGCCTGTCGGACAGACCGTTTCCATTATCGGAGGTATTGTCATCGGGCAGGCGGCGGTGCAGGCGGGCATAGTGTCTGCCCCGATGGTTATTGTCGTCTCGATAACCGGGATTGCGTCGTACATTATTCCCCATCTGGAGCTGGGGCTGACTTTCCGGCTGCTGCGGTTTGTGCTGCTGGTGCTTGGAGGCACTATGGGCCTGCTGGGGGTTATCGTAGCGGTATTTATCATTTACGGGCATCTGACGCATTTAAAATCGTTTGGTACCCCGTACCTGCAGCCGTTAGCACCGCTGATTCTGGAGGACTGGAAGGACACCCTGCTGCGTGTGCCTAATCCGTTCATGACCAAACGGAGTACCTCCTTTACCGGCAGTAGAAATGACAGGAGGCAGAGAACAAAATGAAGCTGTTCAAGCTGGGACTTGCACTACTGCTGATGCTTGGCCTGACCGGCTGCTGGTCCAAGTTTGAGATGGATGAACTGACGTTTATTTTCGGCATGTATGTGGATGCCGGAGCGGAGCCCGGAACGGTTGAACTGTCCATCAGCACGCCGCTGCCCAACCGCCTGGTCTCCGGAACACAAACCGGAACGGCCCAAGGTAAAAGCTATTCCACCGTCACTAAAACGGCCAACACCATTACGGATGCTATTATTCTGATTCAAAAGGATCTGTCCCGCCGGCTGGAAATTTCGCATATAAAAGCGGTTGTCATTGGCAAAGAGTATGCGGCTAACGGAATACATGAGCTGCTTGAATGGTGCAAGCGGCAGCCGGAGATTCCAATGGGTACCTACATCATGGCAGCTCCCGGCAAGGCCAAGGAGATAGCCGGATTGTCTGCGATCTTCGAGCAGCTGCCGGATCAGGTGCTGAGAAACTTTTCCGAGCTGAATCTGACGTACGCCACAACCATCCGGGATTGTCTGCTCGCGGAGTCCAACAATATGGGATATGCCATGAACTATCTTTCGTTTGGCGAGAAGCCGGAGGAGAAGGAGCTCGGCGAGCCGGTGAAATGGGCAGGTGTCCAGGGTGTGATGCTTTTCAGCGGCATGAAAATGGCTGGAACACTGAACAGCGACGAGAGCAGGGCGCTGTCCTGGGCCGCCGGACATCTGTCCGGGCATCTGTCGCTTCCCATGTACACTGTAATATGGAACGAGCAGGAAAGCAAAGGAAAGGCCAGTGCTCTTTTCTATAGTGACACTGTAAACAAAAAAGTACGGATGACGGCACAAGGGCCTGTTTTCCACATCAGCTTGAAGGGAAAGGCGAGTGTCACTCTTTTTGATGACAATACTACGGACGAGGCAGTGGATCATAACAGTCTGATTCGGCGCAAGCTTGAGGAGAGGCTCACTTCTGAAGTGAAAAAAGCAATAGAGCATACCCAGGAAGCGGGAGCAGATGTTCTTCAGCTCGGGATGTTGCTGGAATGGAATCACCCTAGGGAATGGATGAAGCTTAAAGAACGCTGGAAGGAATACTATACCCAGGCCGAGATCGTTGTAACATCAGATTTAAAGATTGTAGATTTTGGGGCGAGCAAATAAAGGATCGGGATAAGGAGGGCCTATGCGTACAACCAACTGGCAGATGTTCCGTTTCAGCATGGTCTATTTCAACTCTCAAACCTCCATTTTTCTGATACCCATCATCGTTTCAAAATCAGGATATCAGGGCTGGACATCAATATTAATAGGCAGTGCGTTTTCGATTGTCCTGTTGCTCTTCATGATTTATGTAGGGAAGCAGAAGCCCGGGCAGCCCTGGGTCCAATTCGGGGAGCATTATATGGGGAAGTGGATGCATAGTATACTGGTGTTTTTGCTGTTAGGCTGGTGTGTTTACTATGCTTCTTATGATATTGAGAATTTTGTGCTGTTCTTCGGATCGAATTATATGCGGGGGACCCCTCATCTCTTTATTCAACTGGTAATCGGTACGGTCATTGCTTATACAGCTGCCAAGGGTTTAACTACGATAGTCTATATGGCGGACGGTGTTTTTCTGCTGCTGATTCTCACCACATTCTTTTCATTGTATTTGTTTTTGCCATATGCCAATTTCCAGATGCTTCCGGCGTTCATCCACTACTTTGATCCGGGTACCACCCTTAAGGGCTCCATTGCAGTAAGCTCATGGTTTGCAGAGTGGGTTGTATTTCTGTTTGTGGCACCGGAGCTAAAGATTAATACCAATATGTTGAAAAAGGTGCTGTTCTCCGAGGTGGTTTTGACTGTGCTTGTGGTGGCCGGGTGGGCACTCACCCTTCTGAATTTCGGACCGCATCTGGGAAAAGATCTGCAATATCCTTACCTCGATATGGTGCGCAGCTCATCCCATGATGATATTCTGGGAAATCTGGACCCCATCCTGATCGGTATCTGGTCCGCTTCCATGTTCATTCACAGCTCATTCCTGATCTATGTGGCCGGCAAATGCGCCCTGTATTTGACCAAGCAGAAGGGGAAGAAGCTGATGGTTCCGGGCCTTACGCTGTGCTCGGTCCTAATCGCCTTTCTCTATTCCCGCAGCATCAGCAGATACCATGAGGATTTCAGCTCATACCTTGTGGTGATCCTCTGGCTGGCTGTTGAATGCATTCCCGTCTATTACTCTGTGGCAGCCTTCTTTAAATCCAAGATAAATAAGCCCGCAAGCTGAATGCTGCGACTTATTTATTATATTTTGGATGCGCTTTCTGGTATGATTAAGCTTTAGTACATACCTTATAGACGATAGGATGGTGGAATGCTTCATGAATATTCAAGAGGCTGGAGGGCTCATCAGCTCAATCCGAAACAATCTCTCAAAGGTTATAGTTGGAAAAGAGGCCGGAGTAGACCTGCTGCTAACAGCGCTGCTGGCCAACGGCCACGTGCTGCTGGAGGATGTGCCCGGTACGGGGAAAACCCTGCTGGCCAAGACTCTGGCACGCTCCCTGGACTGCCCGTTCAAACGGATCCAGTTCACCCCGGATTTATTGCCCTCTGATCTGAGCGGCATCAATTATTACAATCAGAAAACGGGAGAGTTTGAATTCCGGCCGGGGCCGGTATTTGCCAGCATTCTGCTGGCGGACGAGATCAACCGTGCTACTCCGCGGACGCAATCCAGTCTGCTGGAATGCATGGAGGAGCGCCAGATTACCATCGACGGTGTGACCCATAGGCTGGAAGCTCCTTTTCTTGTAATTGCCACACAGAATCCGGTCGACAGCCAGGGAACCTTCCCGCTCCCGGAAGCCCAGCTGGACCGGTTCCTGCTGCGGATAACGACGGGATATCCCGCTTTTGAGGAAGGAGTGCGGATTCTACAGCGTTTCCGCCTGAACAATCCGCTGGAGGACACAGCCGCAGTTGCGGATGCCCGGCAGATTCAGGAGGCACAGCGCCTGGCAGCGGCAGTGAACATCAGCGACGATTTGCTGGCTTATCTGATGCAGATTGTGGAGGCAACCCGCAAGGCGCCGTCCGTCAAGCTCGGTGCCAGCCCGCGTGCAGGCTTCGCACTGCTGCGTGCGTCCCAGGGCTATGCCCTGATTAAAGGCAGGGATTATGTCATCCCTGATGATATCAAGGCAGTGGCCGGGCCGGTATTGGCACACCGGCTGGTCCTCCATCGCGGACCGGGAGCGCGTGAGGGACAGGCTGCAGAAGCTGTCCAGCAGATCCTGCGCGAAGTGGAGGTTCCGGCCGAGCCCGTATCAGCTGCCAGAGGCGGAAGGGGAGCATAGTTCATGTCCCTTCCCTGGTTTATTATGAGCACGCTTGCGCTGCTCGTGTTTATCTCTGTTATTTACCAGCGTAATGCATTAAAAAACCTTAGCTATTCCCGTTATTTCTCTGCCTCTG
The DNA here is from genome assembly GCF_058313675.1 of Paenibacillus sp. fava2. Classification (NCBI taxonomy): domain Bacteria; kingdom Bacillati; phylum Bacillota; class Bacilli; order Caryophanales; family Paenibacillaceae; genus Paenibacillus; species Paenibacillus sp. fava2. Next base: position 3,495,410 of record NZ_CM177755.1, read on the forward strand.
CCGTCTATCAAGGGGAGCAGATAGAGATGGTAGAGGAGATTGTCAACCGCAAGCTGCTGCCGCTCCCCTGGCTGAGGCTGGAATCCAGCCTTGCCCGGGGGCTTGAATTCGGCAGCCTGGAGAATCTAGGTGTCAGCAGCGGCGAGATTTATCAGAATCATACCAGCCTGTTCTATCTGCGGTCTTACCGGCACATCAGACGCCGGCATCAGATCCGCTGTACGCAGCGCGGCCTGTTCCGTCTGGAATCGGTAACGATGACAACCGGTGATCTGTTCGGAATGAGCCGGAACAGTAAAATGTATCCGCTGCAGCTGGAGCTGCTGGTCTACCCGCAGATGGTGGATATCTATGAGCTGCCGCTGCCCGTCCACAGCTGGCTTGGTGAGCTTCCGGTCAAACGCTGGATCGTGGAGGACCCGTTTCTGACCGCAGGTACCCGGGAGTACAGGCCGGGAGATTCGCTCGGCGGGATGAACTGGAAGGCCACCGCCCGGACCGGAGTGATGCAGGTGCATCAAAAGGATCACACCGCCGATGCCAGGCTGATCATTTGCCTGAACGTGGAGAACAGTGATAACATGTGGCGCAATATTACGGACACGGAGCGGATTGAACTTGGCATCCGTTATGCGGCAACGGTGGCGGAGTATGCAGACGGACACGGTCTGGAGACCGGATTAATATCCAATGGAAGACTGGACGGTGAGTCGGATGCTGTGAACGCCGGCAAGGCGGGAAGCCTGCTGGATCTGCTGGGCCTGCTTGCACGTCTGCAACTGGACCGTACTCTGCCGATGTCGCGTCTGCTGGAGCTTGAGGCTGAGAACGGGGCGGCCGATAACGATTACCTGATTATCAGCTGCCACCGCGGAGCCGAGCTGATGCATGCGGCAGAGGAGCTGCGGCTGCTCGGCAATGGTGTTGCCTGGCTGGATATTCCCGGAGAAGGGAGGGACAGCGCATGAACAGCGAATTCGGCAAAGGGCTGAAGTTTTCTCTTGGGTTGTGGATGGCGTGCCTGATTGAGGGGTTACTGTTTCTCCCGCTATGGATTTTCCTTGAGGTTTATTTACAGCCAGGGCAGGCTCCGTTTCCATGGTATTTGATTCTGCCTGTATTATCCCTGTCAGGGGTGATATTGCGGCATATGGTCAATCGCAGGTGGATGCAGATTCTGGCTTCACTGCCGATTGGGGCTGCTGCCGGATTTATTCTGGGGGGAGCAGAGTTTAATACATTACCGATCATGCTGGTCTGCGCCTTGTTCGCCTATCTGGGAATGAATTCGGCAGACCGGGAGCTTGGCATAAAGACTTATGCCATAGGGCTTATAGTGTATTTCGCTGCGGTCATTATATATGCACGGATGCCTGAGTTTCAGCATAGCCTGACTCTGCTGACCTGGTGCGGCTGCGGCTGCCTTATCCTTGCCCTGCTGAATTCCAACCTCAATTTTATGCGTTACAATTCCTTCGCAGCCGGAGCTGAACGGCTGCCATTCGGGATGAAGCGGTATAACCGGCTGTCCCTGGTGCTGTTTGTTGCCGCAGCAGCCTTACTTGCATCAGGTGCGCTCAAGGCCATTGCAACCCTGATATTGGGCGTGTTCTACCTGATTTTTGGTTTGCTTTCCAGGCTGTTCTCGAAATCAGAAGAAATACCCATCAGAGGGCAGGACATGCCGGCAACCCAGGAATTCCTTCAGACCGAAATTAAAGAGCCGGGACTGTTGTCTGCGATTCTTGATGTGGTGTTTTATGGACTTGCGGCGGGTATTGCGCTTGCAGTACTCTATTTCGGCGGGCGTTGGCTGTACAGAAACAGCAGCGGCATCTTCCGCCGTGCAGTCGATTCTATCCTGTCTATACTGCGGAGGGAGAACGCCCGGGAACAGACTGGATTCAAGGATGAAGAGGAGAGCGTTTTTGCCTGGGAGCAGACCATGGAAAGCCTCCGGAAGTTTGTAAAAAACCGGCTGAAGCTGGGGGGGAGGAGCGACCGCTGGGAGACTATGGACGGCAGCAATGAGCGTGTACGCTGGCTCTACCGCCACTGGCTGAATGCCAGAGCGGCTGAAGGCTACAAGATCAAAAGCCATCTGACCCCCCGGGAGACGGCAGCGGATGTGGCGGAATGGTCAGGAGACCGGAAGCAGGCCCGTAAGGGGGAAGGCAGCGGTAGTGAAGCTCAGGCTGCAGAATTGCTGCAATTGTATAATGAGGCCAGATACGGACAGTCTCCGGCATCTGCTTCCGGCAAGGAACCCGGGCAGTTGGACCAGCTCAAAAAACAGCTAAAGCTCTAATAGCCCCGGAGCGGCATTGAGCGCTTCCGGGGCTGAGGACTTTCGATTGAATCATTATCAGAACAGCAGTCTGAGCAGCATCAGCGCCAATACACCGGTTAGGACGGTGCCCAGCAGGCTGCGGGTTTTGATGGCAACCCAGAAAGCCGGCAGGGCGGCGATCAGCTCTACATTCGTGTTCAGAGCCGAGAACTGCCCGCCGTCAATGAACAGCTCCTGGGCGACCAGTGCGGACATGACGGCGATCGGCATGTAATTCAGCCAGCGCATTCCCCATTCGGGGATGGTTATCCGGCTGAGCAGCATCAGCGGGAGCACACGAGGAATAAATGTAACGAGAGCCGCTCCCAGTATAATCAGGAATATATCAGGTCTTACTTCCATTTTTCCATCACAGCTCCTATCGTTGAGGCTATAACCGCTGCGGCGATGACCCCGATACTGGGGGACCAGAGGATGGACAGGCCGACTGCAATAATCATGGCAATGAGGCCGACCGTAATATCAAGGGCATATTTGCTTCTGCTGATAAGCGTAAGCACCAGCAGTCCGATGAACATGGCCGGAAGGGCAAAGTCCAGGCCCCATTCCTCCGGACTTGAAATCCATTGCCCAAGCACCGCACCGGCCAGATTAGCAACGATCCAGTTAAGGTAAGCGGTAATGTTCAGGCCGTGCATCCATTTCTCACTGATTGCTTTCTTGCGTGCACTTCTCTGAATGGCAACACCAAAGGTTTCATCCGTCAGCAGTGTGCCGATCAGCAGATTGCGCAGCGGTGTCAGATGGCGGAAGTATGGTGAGAGGGCTGCACTGAGCAGCAGATGCCGGAGATTGACCAGCAGGATTGTAATAATAATGCTGGTCGCCGTGCTGCCGGCAGCAATCATTCCGGCAGCAATAAACTGGGCGGACCCGGCGTACAGAATAATGGAAATCAAGGCGATTTCGGCCAGAGAGAGTCCGGCAGTTTTCTCGACAACACCGGCGGCAAAGCCGATGCTCAGATAACCCAGCAGAGTAGGGATACAATCCTTGACTCCCTGGAGGAAGCTTTCTTCGTTGTCGTCTGGAGCAGCAGCAAGTTCCGCCTGTACAGTATCGGTTTTCATGAGAACGGCCTCCTTTCAGCCTGTCTTTATTTAACGCATTGCAGGAAAAACGCATTATCTAAATATCTTATAAATTGCACTGGTTGGCAAGGGGAATCTTCATTGGCTATTCAACTATAAGTGTAAAAAGGTCCCGCCGCATAGTTTCATGCGGACGGGACCTTTTATGTATTTGCTTGATCTGCGGCTAATGGGATCTGCAGCTAATGGGATCTGAGGCTAACTGCGGGTTCGCCTGTTTAGCTGCACCGGATACAACTATCCTGCTGCTCAAGGATGGGAAGTACTATTCAGGAGGATACGTGGCTTTCCAAATATAATCTAAGTGGACATTCGTCATCTATTTCCTTGGAAAATGACCGGAGAGGAAGAGCTAATTGGAAAAACGACACTTAATTTAGCTATTTTCGGACTTAAGGGGTAGCGTCAAGAAGTTTGTGTAAGAGAGTAGAAAGTAACTTCTCGGGTGTCCGTTAGTGAGTGCAAGTGTTCTTTGGGGCGGGGGAACCCCGCCCCAAAGAACAAGGGGAATTGGACTACTTCTCTTGCCCTTCCCGCACCGGGTATCGCACTTCAAACATCTCGTTCAGTTTCTTCTTTACCTCCAGATCACCGAAGCCGCGAATGACCCGTTCGGCAAAACGTTCATTGTAGTCTATTACATCCAGGTAGACAATTTTCTCTGCCGCATCCATATTGGTGAGACTGTTCATCGGCTTCAGGCGTTTTCGGATTTCCTTGTTCATTCGTTCAATTGGATTGGACGTGTAGATGGCTTCTTTTATGAGCGCGGGATACTTATAAAAGGTCAACAGCGTGGGCAACTGTTCTTCCCAAGACCGCATTTCTTTCGGGTAGAGCTTGCCCCATTTGGCCTTCACCGTGTCAAACGCAGCCCGGGCCAGATCGTGGTCTGCAGCCGTGTAGATCGTCTTCAGATCTTCAATGACTTCCGTTTTGTGCTGAACCCGAATTTTCGGAAAGGTCGAACGCACTTTGTGGACGATACAATGCTGCACATCCGCCTTCGGATAGGTTTCACGGAACGCTGCACCCAGTCCCGGCAGTCCATCAAACACACCCAGCAAGACTTCCTGGACACCACGGTCGTAGAGGTCTTTGAGCACCTCGCGCCAGCCGTTTGCGCTCTCTTGGCCGCCTACGTAAAAGCCAAGGATCTGGCGGTGACCGTCTTCGTCGATCCCCATGGCGAAATAAACGACTTCTCCGCTCACGGTGCTGCGCTTGAGCTTCACATATAAGCCGTCCAGGTAGATGACGGAGTAGCGTTTGTTTAACGGGCGTTTCTGCCACTGATGAATGTCGTCAAGTACCGTAGCTGTAATGTTGCTAACGGTCGTGGGAGAGTAGTGGCTGCCGAACATACTTTCAATGAACCGGGCCACATCTCGCGTTCCCATGCCACTTTTGTACATCTGGATGACAGCTTCCTCAAGCCATCCATCCCGTCTTTGGTAGGGCTCAAATAATTGCGTTTGGAACAGACCCTGACGGTCGCGGGGGACCTCTAACTCCTCCACATTGCCGTACTTGGTGTGCAGGTTTCGTGTGTAGTATCCGTTGCGACTGTTGTGGTTCCCGGCTTCCTCACTGGTCATGAATTGCTGGATTTCCGCCTTCATAATGGACTCCAGATTGTCTTTTACAAATTGGGTGACAAGATTTTCAAATAGATTATTTAACATGTTTTCGGGTAGAATAGTCATCGAGTAGGGTCCCTTCTTGGTGGTGTCGTAATCCCGAGAATACCCTACTTTTTTGTTGCCTGACTAGGCTCCAAATCCTGGTACACAACTTACTTTACGCCATCACTTAAGGGGACATTTAGGGCTAACTAAGTGCTGATTTTCCAACTAAACAGTTTAAATGCTGAGATTTGATGAATTTAGGTGTTGAAAATCCAACTAAATATTGAAGCGTATACGTGGGAGTAACTGTCCAGCGTAAATGAGTGAGCCGCTGTGAAGCTAAACGTGTAAGCCATTGTCCAGCCTAAACGTGTAAGCCACTCAGCTGCCTAAACGTGAAGGCCTCTCAGCCACCGTGCGATTTTAAGTAAAGAGCACTGTGGCTGAGAGGTTCATTATTTTGTTCTGATTGGTTTATTGTTGCAGTTGATTGGCTTTAAGTTACAGCTGCCCAGTTTGGACATCCGTTTATTGCAGCACCAGGACGCCAAATCCGTCCATAATGAACTTACCTTCCAGCGTTCGGCCGGTCAGTACATCTGTACGGGCCTCTTTGAGCAGGATTTCCACAGGCAGCTCGTTATAGTTGAGCAGGAAGGTCAGGCTGGAGGACTCGCTGCTGCGGATCTGCAGCTCCACCTCGGCCGGCAGCTCCAGCCATCCGGCAGCAGGAGAAGCCAGCTCCAGGCTGTCTATTATTCTCACAGCTGCTTCCTCATTGAATACAGCCCCGTAGTACCATACCTCGCCGCGTCCGCGTTTGTTTCGTGTAACCGCAGGTTTGCCGGCATAATAATCGCTGGCGTAGGTACCCATCACCTCTACAGTATCGGCTTCCACATGCAGAATATCATTGAAGGAATCAGCGCCGGTCAGCTCATCACTTCCATGGGCCCACTTAATGGCTGTCGGAAGGCGTCTGCCTTTGACCATAGTGAATTCTTCAACGGTAATACCGCACAGCTCTTTGGCTGCTCCCGGGAAAGCGCGCATATAGCATTGGCCCCGGGAATCCTTGTAACCAGTCCGGCAGCCGAAGATCAGCTTGCCGCCCTGCTGCACGTACTCATCCAGCAGAGCTGCTGTTTCATCAGTCATGATGGCGGGATGCGGATAGACCAGCACCTCATAGCGGGACAATTCCTCAGCGGTTGTCTTACTTCGTATATACAAAATGTCTGTTGGAATGTGCTTATGCTGCAGCGCCTTGAACCACTCTTTGTTGCTCTGCCACATGAACGGCCCGTGCCAGATGTCGTATTCGCCGTCCCACTCATTATCGTAATCGCGCACGATGGCGATGGATGCCTTGGCTGTTGTGCCGATAATGCTCTTGCCCGCCGCGCCAAGCTCCTTGCCGATCTCTGCTGCTTCCCGTACTCTGCGGTTCGGCAGATTATGATAGTCGTTGATGCCGTGCCAGTAAATCTCGTTGCCCATGGTAGCTGTTCTCCAGCGGAAGTAGAGTACCATATCGGCGCCGTGGGCAATGGACTGGTATGTCCAAAGCCGCATCTGCCCGGGTTTAGGGGATGGCATATCCATCCGGTTAACCCAGCCGCCCGGTCCGGACTGTTGCTCCATGATGCAATAGTTAGGGCTGACCGAACGCACTACCGATAACGATAAGCTCCAGCTGCGGTCAGCAAGCGGATTCCGCTCATTCAAATCATTAGAGATGCTGGAGAACTGCGGATAGGAATCATAGCTGAAGAAATCGAGCATTTCATCGTTCAGCTCATGGCTGTCGAGATGACCGAATAAGCCGTTGGTAGTCACCCATTGTCCAGGGGCCTTCTTACGGAGGATGTCAGCCTGTACTTTGGCAAATGAAATGGCATTGTCGGAGATAAAACGCTTCTCGTCCAGTGCCTGATGCGGATTGGGCTGTCCGGGAACTGGCGTAGGACGCGGAAGGAAAACCTGGGACCAGCTCGTATAGCTCTGGTTCCAGAAAACCGCACCCCAGGCTTCGTTCAGCTTATCCAGCGTGCCATATTTCTGCTGCAGCCATTCACGGAAAGCAGTGTGATCGCTTTCAGAGTAGAATACGTTAATTTCACAATTCAGTTCATTGTCAATCTGCCAGCCTGCAACACCGGGATGGCTGCTGTAACGCTCAGCCATTTGAGTCACGATCCGGGCACACAGCTCACGGTACTTCGGACTGCTGTAATTATAATGCCGGCGCATGCCATGCTGCAGGGTTACGCCTTCTTGAGTTACGTTAAGCACTTCAGGATATTTTTCTGTCAGCCAGGCGGGAGGTGTAGCCGTTGGCGTTCCAAGGATCACCTTGAGTCCATGGCTATGCGCCAGATCTATGGCTCTATCGAACAGCCCGAACTGAAAGCGGCCTTCCTCCGGTTCGAAGATGGACCAGGCAAACTCGCCCATCCGGACAATGGTAAAGCCTGTCTCTACCATGCGGCGGTAATCGTCATCCCACATTTCCTCCGGCCAGTGCTCCGGATAATAACAAACGCCAAGCTCAAACTTCTGGTCAGCAACAGGTTTCTTCATCATAACCTCCAAAATGTAAAAAGATGCTTTATACAATCTATAAATCTATTGTAATAGCCGCACTAAGGTGTCTTATATAACATAATCTTGCTATTATATGATTATATTGCGTGCTGAAGATCCAAAGGGAAAAGGAGAAAGGCAATGATGAAACAACGGGTACTTCCTGCTCCGGCTTATGCTCATTATGTCTGCTATCCGGAGTTTATCGGGCATTACAGCGATTTTCCGCAACATGCGGAGCGAAGGAGCGAAGGGATGCTGAACAGCTACAATCTGCATCTGGTTTTTGACGGCTCGGGGTATGTGTTTCAGAATGGAATAAGGATACCGATGGGCATGGGCAGAGGTTTTCTCTATCCCCGGGGTGCGTATCAGCAGTATGGCTCAGATCCCGTGCAGCCGTGGGAGGTGCGCTGGGTCCACTTCAGCACCTCGCTTTCCCTGCCATTATTGGAGGAAGCTGACCAGTCACAGGGATACTTTTTCACATTCGACCTGAATGCCGGACTTGAAAATTTGTTTGAGGAGATGTACCGCCTCAGTGCAGCCTACGAGACACAGAACGAGCCCCGCTTGTCAGCTGTGCTCTATGAAATTCTTGTCACCCTGCTGCAGAACTCAGAGCCTCTGCACGGATCAGTTCCACTGGAAATCCGCCATTCGATCCGCCGTACTGCTGATATTATCCATAATGAATGTGAACGGCCGTGGACGCTGGAAAGCATGTCGCGGCTTGCAGGATACAGCAGCTATCATTTTCTGCGGCTGTTCCGCTCTACCATGGGGAAGACGCCTAACCGTTATTTGAGTGAATGCCGTCTGGCCAGAGCCAAGCTGCTGCTGGTCTCTACAGAATTTCCGGTTGAGAGAATCGCGCTCCAGAGCGGCTTCCAGCAGTCCAGCTATTTTATCAAGGTATTCAAAGAAGCAGAAGGCCTGCCTCCCAGCCAATACCGCCGCTCGTTCCGTTCATAGGCCTGCTAAGCGCTAAGCGGAATGAAATGTTAACAAACCTTATTCATTAAACAGCGCTGACCGCGCTGTTTAATGGCATGTTTGTGCAAAAAAGGTTACAACGTGACTGGAAGAGTTACAAATTGGATACAAATCCCTGTGTGTTAGCAACTATAATAACTCTAGCAAATATTTCTGGGAGGAAATCAATGAGACAGTTCAGAAAAAGATCGGTTGCCCTGCTCTTGGGCACCTTGACCGTTGCCCAGCTGGCAGGAAGCCTGGCGGTGCCTGCTGTTCAGGCTGCAGGTACACAAGCGTCAGCCGCAGCTGCAGTCAAGATAAGCCCGGTTACAATGTCGGCGGGAGTAACCGCAGCACTTGAAGATGTGAATATTTGGACGCAGTCCGGCGGTAACATATTGTCTTACACCCTGAAGATTACCAATAACAGCAGCTCGACTGTGAATCTTCAGCGTTACTTTTCAAGAGTCGTAACACCGGGCGGTTCCATTATTCCAGGCAATCCGGTAACCGCAGATGCGACGAAGAAAAAGATCGCTGCCAAGAACAGCATGAGTATTACATACTATGTGAATATCGGACAAACCAAGTCCCTCTCAGGTGTCAAGATTGCCATGTATGTGTGGGACACCAAAAGCAAGGGCTACCTGAAGCATGCCGGTTCCTTCGCTATTCCTGCAGCTTATTCCGCAACAGCGGGCTTGGGCAAAAGTATCAATACCAAGATGAACGACATCCCGGTCTCGGCAAGCGCCGACTCCCTGCAGCTATATAAGTACGGCGGCAAAGTTTACGCCAAGGTGGGCATTAACATTACCAATAAGGGCAGTAAAGTACTCGGTGATACGGGTTACTCGGCATATCTGGTTACAGCAAGCGGAACCTCCTTTGATCTTGCCTTAAGCAGTTCCCAGAACGGCTATAAGATACAGCCGCAGGAGAAAAGGACTATTTATTATCTGACCGAAATCCCGGCTTATCTGAATACGGCGAATATGAAGCTGCAGTTCACCCAGAAGGATGAAACCCTTAAGCTCGAACTGGCCAAATCTTCCTTCAAACTGCCGGCCGCGACCACTCCCGATCTTGTAGTGGCAAGCGGTGCTGTCAAAAAGATGCTCATAAACAGCAACACTGTAGATACAAAGCTTACCGGAGCCGCTGTCTATTCAGAGGATGACAAAGCAGTCTGGTCCTTCCAGCTGCAGCTCAAAAATACCGGCAACAAGGCGGTGACACTGCCTGCTTATGAGCTTGCGGTCAAATCGGCCAAGGGTACAGCGTTCCCGGTGAATGCCAAGGGTCTGAGCGGTCTTACCCTGAAGCCGCTTGAGACCAAGGTCGTTCCGCTGTCTGCGGAAATTCCGCTTCAGGTGGAGCAGTCTTCACTGCAGCTGCAGATGATAGAGGCCGTTACAACCTCTGCCGGAACAGATGCGGGAGGCGCGGGAGCAGGAGAGGCTGCAGGCGATACGTCGGCAAAGCTTGTTTTTCCGGTTGCCTATTTTACAATTCCGTATACCTTGCGGGCCGATGTACGCAGCGGTCAGGAGTACGGGACTACGAACCAATACGGAACATTCTCCTACAGCCTGCAGTCGCTGCAGCGTTACCCGTGGAAGGATGATGATATTGTCCTGGCCAAAGTGAGAATTACCAATAACCAGTCCGTTAATCTTACAATTCCTGATCTCAAGGGTGCCTTGAAGCTGGATACTGACAATCTGGCAGCAACAACCGACCTGCTGATGGATAAGGATGCGGCGGTGCTTGCACCGGGCCAGTATACGGACATTTCCTTGCTGACCAAAATTCCGTATACGGATGAGTTCAACAATGTGCGTGTTAATCTGTCTGTCAAATCGGAAACCGAGAGTATTCCGTTCCTGGACTTCAGCACAACCAGCTTCATAAGCAGTGTGAACCAGCTTAAGCGCGGAGACAGCTATGTTATTACAGGCAAAGGGAAAAATGCTGCCGTTCAGGAAAACAAAACAACAGTCTATGAAGGCAGCAATTTCAACATCCTGTACACCGAGGTTCTGATGAGCAGCGCCGAGAAACGGCAGAGCAAGATGGTCCGCCTGCAGGCGTATTTCAAAACAGCGGACGGACAATTTTATGAAGCCAAGGTGAACCAGTCAGACAATCTGGCGACACCGGGCGGCAAGCAGCTGATCACACTGTGGGCCAAGCTGCCCAAAACAGTTGCGACAACGGATGTATCAGCTTATCTCGGATCGGGCGTGACCGGCAGCAAGCTCAGTGAAAGCAGTGAACAGCCGACCGGATTTATTAATGTAGCTTCGCTTCCGCTTACTCCAAGAGCGGTTGTTCCGGCAGCCAATCTGCAAAATATTGTCCTTTATCCTTATACATTAAATGTGCTCAGCTCCGATGGGCGTCATGTGGAAGCAAGCGATACGGTTAATCTGAATATCATCTATAATCTGACGCGGGAAAACAGCTATGACGCAGGAGATTCCGAGCATAAGCTGGTGCTGCGGATTACCGATCCGTTCGGCCAAATCCAGGACAAAGTACTGGCAATCGGTACAGAGCTAAGTGAAGGGAATAACCATACTTATTCCCTATCCTTTACCCGCAATCAATACAAGCAGTTGACCGGCGGCTCCTACAAACTGACCGTCTACGATGAGTTCCAGGGCGAGCGGCAGGAGCTGGGCAGCCAACTCTTCACTATGCGGTTTGAACCGCTGCCCAAGCCTGCAGACGATGAGAAAGAGACAGAGAAATAACGGTCTATTCTAATTCCACAAAGGAGCAGCTTCCATGTTGCGAGTTGAAAATATCAAGCATTCATTCAAAACCGGCAATGAATGGACTACGGTTCTGCACGATATCAATTTTACAGTCAACAAAGGTGAGATGGTCGCGCTGCTCGGCAGCTCCGGTTCGGGTAAATCCACCATGTTGAACCTGATGGCGGGGCTGATGAAACCGACGGAAGGCCATATTTACATTGCCGATCATGATATAGTCCAGATGGGTGAGAACAAGCTGGCGGAATTCCGCCGCAAGCACATCGGCTTTATCTTTCAGGCTTACGAGCTGATTACAAGCCTTACAGTACGAGAAAATGTTGAGCTACCGCTCGTATTCCAGTCTATATCCCCCTCGGTGCGCAAGCAAAAAGCGCTGGATCTGCTGGATCAGGTCGGCATCCCGGATAAAGCGGATTTGTTCCCGTCGCAGCTCTCAGGCGGTCAGCAGCAGCGGGTCAGTATCGCCCGTTCGCTGATTACCGAGCCCTCCGTTATCTTTGCGGATGAGCCGACCGGTAATCTGGATACCCGGACAGAGGAAGAGATTATTGCCATTCTGCTGAAGCTGAACCAGTCCCTGAAGACGACCTTTATTGTCGTCACACATGAACTGGAGGTTGCAGAGCAGATGCAGCGCACATTCTCCCTGCGTGACGGCTATCTGATTAATAATCCTCCGGCAGCAGCAGATGCGGAGTCCGCAGAAGGAGGTACGGGATGAAGATCAGGGATATTTCACGGATGGCCTGGGATCAGGTCAAACGGCGGAAGGTGGTTACCGGTCTGTGCATGACAGGGATTTCCATCGGCTGTGCGTCCATTATTGTCGCGCTAAGCATCGGCCAGTCTGCCCAGACCTATGTAACAGACGAAGTGAACCGGAATTTTAAAATGGATGAAATCACTGTTACTCCAGGTGGCGGGATTCCATCCCGGGGCGGAGGCAGCGGAGGTGCTGCACAGAACAATGAAAACCTGGACCCAGGCAAGCTCACGGCCCAGAAGCTGGAAATTATAAAGAGTCTGGATCATGTTGTGGCGGCTGCACCTTTTGAAGACGCCGGCTATATGCAGATGCTGACGGTCGATAATAAAATTGCTGATGTTCAAGTGAAGGCAACAGACCTGCGGACGCTTAAGGAGTTCGGCTTTAAGTTCAAACAAGGCGGTGTCACCGATCTTCCGGGCATGGTGGTGCTCAATTACGGGGCGACTCTCGGCCTGATAGACAATGAGACACGGCAGAAGCTGTACGAGCAAATGGGGTCAGACCCGTTTAATTCGGACCTGATGAACCAGTATAACAGCATGTCTGTGCTTCCTTCAGAGATGTACAGACAGCAGGTGCAGCTTCAGGCTACAGATTATTCAACCACTGAGGGCAAAGTCAAGCTCAGCTCGGCGCTTCAGGTGGGGGGTATTCTGGCTACGGCGGAAGGAACAGATGACCTGCGGGCCTCTTACGAAAAGATCATGTATGTATCGCTTGAAACAGCTGCCCAGCTGACCGAGCAATTGTCTTTTGGCAATAATAACGGCATGACACCGAATGTAGAAGAGAACAGCTACAAAACCGTTACGGTAAAGGTGGACAGCACAGACAACATCAAATCAGTGGAAGCCATGATCCAGAAGCTAAATTTGAACGCCACGGATAATCTGTATCAGCAGGAGATGCTCAAGGAGCAGTTCGATATGATAAAAATGGCTGCGCTCGGCATCGGGGTATTCATTCTGGTGATCGCATCAATCTCCATCATTGTAGCCATGACGATGTCCACGCATCAGCGCAGACGGCAGATCGGCATTATGAAGGTACTGGGCGCCAACATGGGGCAAATCCGCAACATGTTCATTACGGAAGCGGCTTTGCTCGGACTTCTCGGGGGACTTCTGGGTGTGCTTTTCTCGTATCTGATTATCATGGGGCTTAATAAGCTGGTTGGTACAGCAGGTGACAGCCTGAACTTCTTTATTCCGTTAACGACCATTCCGGTGGGACTGGCCTTTGCCATTATGACAGGCGTGCTGTCAGGGATTTACCCGGCAATCAGTGCCTCCAGAACCGACGCGCTTACAGCGATTAAACGGGATTAGCGGTTAGCACTATAGTTATTGTATTTCAAGCTGAAAGGAAGCCCACAATGAAAAGAATAATCAAGCGGAGCCTGAAATGGATTATTATCGCAGCAATCATTCTAGGCGCAGGGTATATGCTGTACGGCAAAATGTTTAAGGGCGAGGAAGCGGAAATGGTGATGGAGCCGCCGCAGGTGATCAGCTTCCCGGTGACCCAGGAAACAATGACCAGTTCAGTTCAGGTCAAGGGGAAATCCAAGTACCAGGAGGAAACACTGGTCTATGCACCGTTTGCCTCCAAGGTAACCGGATGGAAGGTGGAGAACGGCGGGCAGGTCAAAAAGGGGGATGTGCTGTTTACCCTGGACCAGTCTACACTCAAAAATGAGATTGCACAGACAGAGGCGGCAATCCGCAAGGCTGAGCTGGAGAAGGAGCTTAACGCTTTTGTCAGCCAGCAGGAGGATGAGAGTGCAGCTCCGATCGGTACGGAGGCAGAACGTTTGAAGGCGCTGGCTGCCGAAGAGGCTGCCCGGCTGAACGATGAGCTGAATCAGGTCAACGCAGAAATCCAGCAGCAGGAGCTGAAGGACAAAAAATCTAAGCTGAACACGGCTGTATATCATGCGCCGGCTTCAGGGATTTTCCTGTATGACAGCAGCACTGAACGGCCCCAGACGGTGACGGACAACCAGTATATCGGCAAAATCGTTGATTTGAACAAGCTGGAGTTCATTGCTTCAGTCGGAGAGCAGGACATTTTCAAGATTAAGCAGGGAATGAAAGTTAAAGTTAAATTGACTGCAATGAAGGATCTGATTCTGAGCGGAGAAGTGACAGAGGTCTCCAAGTTTGCGACCAACACGACCGGACAAAATTCGGCCGGCCAGGTTCCGCAATTTGATGTGGTCATATCGCTGCAGCCTGACGAGCATCTGATTGGCGGGTTAAGCCTGAGCGGAGATATCGAGACTTCGCGCCGGGAGAATGCGGTGGTGGTATCCAGCATGGCAGTAATACACGAAGGCGAACAGAGCTTTGTTATGCTGGATAAAGGTGACGGGGTTTATGAACGCCAGGAGATCAAGATCGGGCTGGAGACTTCGGATAAAACAGAAGTTCTAAGCGGGCTGAAGGCCGGAGATACGGTCGTTCTGCAATAGATTTCAATGAACAAGGGAGCTGCGGCTGTTGATGCCGCAGCTCCCTTTGCTATTATCTGCTTATGTCGGACTTACTTTGCCAGCGTCTTGCGCCATGCCTTGATATCGTTGTTCAGATCGGTCAGATCGGGGATGGCAGCCGGTTTATCGGTAAGCTTATATTTTTCTTTAAGTGCCAGAATACGGTACACGCTTTCGTCGATCCGTGATTCCGGGATCACTCCGCTGCGGACACTCTTCAGCAGCGCGGCCCGCACCTTCCGTTCATTGGAATATTCGTGGGCGATCAGCAGGATGTCACTGCCGGCTAGGACAGTATCTACTGCTGCAGCAGGCAGCGTATAGTGATCCGTAATCGCGCCCATTGTCAGATCGTCCGTAATGACAACCCCGCCGAAGCCCATCTGCTTCCGGAGCAGCCCGCCAATAATTTCAGCAGAGAGGGAGGCCGGCTTGTCCGGATCAAGCTGCGGATAAAGAATATGGGCCACCATCACAGCATCCGCACCTTCCTTGACCGCTGCCTGAAACGGCAGCCACTCCAGCTTAGCAAGCCCTGCGGCGCTTTTGTTCACGACGGGCAGCTCAAGGTGAGAGTCCACAGAGGTATCGCCATGGCCGGGAAAATGCTTGATCACCGGAATGGCGCCTTCTGAAGCGATACCTTTCATCTCGGCAATGCCAAGACGGGTTACAAGCTCAGCATTATTTCCGAAGGAACGCTCACCGATGACCGGATTATCCGGATTGCTGTTGATGTCCAGCACAGGGGCAAAATTCATATTAAAGCCGGCTGACAGAACTTCCCTTGCCAGCAGACTGCCCATCTCCGCGGCGATTTCCGTTTTGTTGGCGGCTCCGACCTTGCTGTTTGCCGGAATAGCAGCATATTCTTCAGGCATCCGGCTCACCTTGCCGCCTTCCTGATCGACGCTTATAAACAGCGGCACTTTGTTTGTGCTATTGCTCTGCTTCAGTGCGTTGATCAGGGAGATCATGCTTTTTAGGCTGCTGATATTGTCTTTATAGAGGATGATTCCGCCGATCTCGTCTTCCGCAATCATCCGCTTGGCCTCTTTGTCCAGTCTGGTACCGTCGATACCGGCCAGCAGCATCTGTCCGATTTTTTGCTCCAGCGACATTCCGGCAATCTTCGCTGCAAGAATGTCATTGCTGCCGTCAGATTCTGCGGACGGAGAAATTGAAGGAGCCGCTGCCGGTGTTACAGAGGGTTCAGGAGCGGCAGGCTGCGGTGTAGGGGGCTTTGCAGGAACTGATCCGCCGCCTGCAGCTGTTGCGGGTGAGGCAGAGGCGGCAGACGCTTGTGACGGCGGAGGGCCGTCTGCTGCGCTGTTACCCGTACTGCAGCCGGTTAGCAGCATCAAGGTTATAGCTGTAATTATCGAGGTATATCGGCCGGTATTGATCATATAGGGGGCCTTCCTTTCGTTTGCAGATTCACATCCCGGGATGATAAGATGTATGGGAATAAGCAGTACATAGACTTAACAAGCAATTCATATTACAAGGATGAGGTGACGTGTTCATGAAGGAAGATTTGATGAAGACACTTAATGAACAGATGAATTTTGAGTTTTATTCCGCTCATGTCTATCTGGCAATGGCTGCATATTGTTCCGGTGAGAGCCTGGACGGCTTCGCCAACTTTTTCCTGGTACAGGCCGAGGAGGAACGGTTCCATGCCATGAAGATCTACAAATTCCTCAATGACCGTGATTACCGCGCCACACTGGCAGCAATGCCGGAGCCTAACAACAACTACACCTCCATGCTGGATGCTTTTGAGCATGCCTATGCCCATGAGCAGCAGAATACCAAGAAATTCTATCATCTCGCGGACCTGGCGCTGGATGCGCGTGAGCATGCAACCATCTATTTCCTGAAGTGGTTCATTGATGAGCAGGTGGAGGAAGAAGCGCTGTTCAGCAATATTATCGCCAAGCTCAAACGGATTGAGACGGACAGCAACGCCTTCTACATGCTGGATGCGGAATTTGCCGCCCGTTCCTTTACGCCGCCTGCGGAATAAGCTGCGGAACCAAAGCTTCGCCATACTCTAGCCATATGCGGGATGTATTCTTTAACAGAATACGTCCCGTTTTTTACATATGTAATAGACTCAGCCAAGATGAAAAAGTTACAGTACAGCCTTAGTTAGCGTATCCAGCAGCCTGTCTAATCGTTAAAAGTTGATCTAATGCAAAGGTTGTTGCATGCAGCAACACACTTCGCGGCATCCAACTCTATTTAGAGAGGTTAACTATTACGCCGGCCGGCAACACTGTTTCTCTAGACCCACCCGGATGCCAGCGTGTAGTATGGAACAATACTATTGTTTTGGAGGTTCTTTTGTTTTGGATAACTACAGCGACATCAAACAAAGTGAAAAAGGGGCCTGGCTCAGTCTGTTGGCATACATAGTGTTATCTGCTGTCAAACTGCTGATCGGGACCTTCTCGGGCTCACAGGCGCTGCTTGCCGACGGGCTTAACAACAGCACCGATATTATTGCATCCATTGCCATTCTGATCGGTCTCAAAATTTCGAGAAGACCCCCGGATTCCAATCACAGCTACGGGCATTTCAGAGCGGAGACGGTTGCCGCACTGATTGCTTCCTTCATCATGATTGCTGTAGGGTTTCAAGTTCTGTACCAGGGCGTGAACAAGTTCATCCAGCCGGTGCTGGACACGCCTGATCTGATTGCCGCCTGGACTGCAGCCGCGTGTGCCGTGGTCATTATGGTTGTATATCTGTATAACATCAAGCTGGCCCGCAGACTTAACAGTAATGCCATGCAGGCAGTCGCTCAGGATAACCGTTCGGATGCGCTTGTCAGCGTGGGGGCTTTTATCGGGATCATCGGATCGCAATTCGGTCTGCCCTGGCTCGATCCGGTAACTGCAGTTATCGTCGGCCTGCTGATCTGCAAAACGGCCTGGGACATCTTCCGAAAAGCTACCCATGACCTGACTGACGGCTTCGATGCAGGGCAGCTGGAGCTGATGAAGCAGACGGTGGCGGGGATTGCCGGTGTGGAATCGATCAAAGACATTAAAGCGAGAGTACACGGCAATAACGTGCTGGTCGATACAACGGTACTAGTAAAATCCAGTCTCAATGTTGTACAAAGCCACGATATTACGGAAGAAATTGAAGATCAGCTGAAAGGCCGTCACCGGGTTTCAGATGTGCTGGTGCATATCGAGCCGGTGTGAATGGAAGAGCGGTTTAAGCGGAAAGCCTGAGCAATCAGGCTTTTTTGTTTGCCAAAAATAAACATTAGAAGCTTGACTTTACCGTGACACCTGTGCATATAATATCATTATGTTAATAACAATTAAACAATAAGTTATCCGTGACGTCTAATATAAATGAAGGAGCGTTATATGAACAAGCAACCCATAACCGATGCCCAGGGGCTAACAGAAGAACAGTTTCTGCAGAACTACGATGCGGGAGTGTACGAGCGCCCGTCCGTGACCGTGGATATGCTGATTTTTACCGTGATGGAACAGGAGCAGAATAACTACCGGAAGCTGTCCGAGAAGTCGCTTCAGCTTTTGCTGATCAAGCGGGGCCAGCACCCCTACCTGGGGCAATGGGCACTGCCGGGAGGCTTCGTATCCATTAACGAGAGTATTGAGGACGCCGCCAGAAGAGAGCTCTATACAGAGACGAATATCGACAACATCTACATGGAGCAGCTGTACACTTGGGGTGATGTGAAGCGCGATCCGCGCATGCGTGTAATCAGCTGCTCCTATATGGCACTGGTTGACCGGACAACGCTGAATGTGCAGGCAGGCGATGATGCGGCTGATGCCGCCTGGTTCGAAGTAACGCATCAATTAGTTGAAACAAACCGGACAGAACTGGAACAGGGATATGAGCTTGAGAAAATAATCCGGATAACGCTGCATAATGAGCAAACCTCACTTACAGGTACAGTCAAACATACCGAGACTGTCCAAGGACATGTCCGTAAAGCACACAGCCTGATTATCGAGAGCGAAGGACTCGCTTTCGATCATCTGCTGATAGTGCAGTATGCAATCGAACGGCTGCGCGGCAAGGTGGAGTATACGGACATTATTTTTAATCTGATGCCGCCATTGTTTACTCTGTCCGAGCTTCAGCGGGTCTACGAAATTATCCTTGGCAAAGAGCTGCTGGCCGCAGCCTTTCGCAGAAAGATCGCTGATAGTGTGACGGAGACGGATGAATATACAAAAGACGCCGGTCACCGGCCCTCCAGGCTATACCGGTATAACGTCAATAAAGAATAACCGATCGGGGCTGAGAGTGATGAATAATTCCAATAACGGAAGAAATAAACGGGCCTTAGTTGCCCAAGAAACTTTAGATATTATTGCTGCAGGCCATTATATTAACAGATCCGGACAGCAAGCAGAGATTGCCGGAGCTGTCAGCGCGGCCGTTTCCGGTTCACAGTTATATAGACCTGAGGAGCTCAAAAGGCTGAATGAACGCACAGCACAGCAGCTCCGCAATCACCCTGCGGATAAGCCGAACATCTCAGTAACAGCTGAGTCCACACTGGAAGCGGCGCAGCGTCTGGTGGAACGGGAAGATCATGACCACACCGTATGCCTGAATTTTGCTTCTGCCAAAAATCCGGGCGGCGGCTTCCTCGGCGGCAGCCAAGCCCAGGAGGAGAGCCTTGCACGTGCATCCGCCCTTTATCCAGCGATCGCTCAAATGAAGGAAATGTACGATTACAACCGCAGCCGCAAATCTTGTCTGTATTCCCACTACATGATTCATTCTCCGGGAGTTCCAGTATTCCGCGACAGCCGTGATCTGCTGCTGGATAAGCCGTATACCGTGTCCATGATTACTGCCCCTGCTGTTAACGCAGGTGTGGTCAAGGAACGGGACCCGCAGGACGTACCGCTGATTGCCGGAGTGATGCTGGAGCGTATCCGCTATATTCTGGCAGTTGCGGCAGACCAGGGACACCGTGTTATAGTGCTAGGGGCATTTGGCTGCGGCGTGTTCCGCAATGACCCGGCAGAGGTTGCCGGATACTTCCGGCAGGTGCTGGTGGAGGAAGGCTACCGGACGCTTTTTAAACACATCGTATTTGCAATTCTTGACCGGTCACCGGATCAGACGGCAATTAATGCTTTCCGACTTAAACTGCTATAAGGTCAACGGAGGTATTGGTACAGCTACCCCAAGAATATCAGATATGCGGCGACGATAAATACAAACATCAGAACCATCCAGCCCAGCGGATGACGTGGATTCAAGGTCCAGCCTAAGCCGGATGATTTGGGAACAAACAAAGTAGAATTTGGCTTGTTCTTACGGGACATTATCAGGACTCCTGACTATTTTTTTTGCGATAAAAAGCTCTACTAACCAGAGTATTGATCAAATGAGGTAAAACTGCAATAGTCTAAAAAGCGTAAGAGCCGCTCTTGCGTTTTTTGCATGAAAATGTAAATTCATGTCTAAACTTTGTGATTTTGTTCGCAGAAGCTTTGTCCGGAAAAGTAGAAAATAAAGGGTGTATCTATCTACTTGGAAAATTTGGAAAAGGGCAAGGTGAGGTATGATCGACTGGAAGGAATCCTATGACATCGGTGTAGAGACAATCGATTGCCAGCACAGACAGCTGCTGGTAAAGCTGAATGAATTTTTTGAGGCATGCACCAATCAGAAGGGTAAGGAACAAATCGAAGAGACACTGAGATTCCTTAAAGAGTACACGCTGGAGCACTTCAGCAGCGAGGAGCAGCTGATGGCGGACATCGACTTCCCTGAGCTGACCGAGCACCAGAAGACGCATGCAGAGTTTGTGCAGACTGTTCTGGAGCTGGAGGAGACGGTGAAGACCAAGGGTGTGTCGGTCCTTTCAACGATCAAGCTTAACCGTACGCTTACAGACTGGCTGCTTAATCACATCAGCAAATGTGATCAGCTGATCGGTGACTGTATTGCCGCCAAAGGCAAAGCGGTATAACTGCATAATGGAATATGAGGATGCCGCAGGGCATCTTCTTTTTATGCTCAGACCGAGGTTTATCAGAGTCAGCGGGCAGAATTTATATCCGGAAAATATTCTGTGTTATGATTTGAGTTAGAACGTATAGAAAAGCTGTACGCAAAAGGAGTGATTTAATGAAAAATCTGCGAATACTGCTGTCTGGTGCCGTGATGCTGCTGGTATTGGGACTGGTTAATTTCTACATTGGCTATCATCTCTGGATTTTGCTGAAGGATGTGCTGCCGGGTATCCTGGCAGGTGTGTACTGGACGGTATTTATGCTTATAGCTTTTGCTTACATGATCGGTATGGTTCCTTGGCCTAAGGCGGTAAAGCCTGCCGCCAGGTTGTTCAAGGTCATCGGCTCTTATTATCTTGCCTGCATGGAATTCGCTGTTATTATGCTGCCGCTGACCGATTTGCTCTACTGGGTGCTGGGTCTGATGGGCTTTGACCGTACCGCATTTACAGCCGAAGCCGGGATCACGCTGGTGCTGCTGCTGGCTGTGTTCCTGATCTGGGGCTCGCGCAATGCCTGGAGCACAGTAATACGGACCCATCCGGTCCGGATCGATAAGTCCATCGGGACCAGTGCACCGCTCACAGTGGCTGTGGCATCCGATCTTCATCTGGGAAACATCGTCGGTAACCGCCATCTGCGCAAAATGGTGGCTGAGATCAACCGGATGGAGCCGGATATTATCCTGCTGGCCGGTGACGTGCTGGACGACAGCATCGAGCCGTTTATCCGAAACGATATGAGTCTGCAACTGAAGCAGCTCAAGGCACGTTATGGTGTATACGCTGTTCTTGGTAATCACGAGTATTACGGCGGTTCTATAGCCCAGTACACGGAAGTGATGGCCGGCATCGGCATCAGGGTGCTGCAGGATGAAGTGGTGGAAGCAGGCGGTGTATACATTGCCGGACGAAAAGACAAAACGGCTGAGTCGATGCAAGGCGGCAGAATGAGCGTTCAGGCGCTGCTTGAGGGGCTTGATCATTCGCGTCCGATCCTGATGATGGACCATCAGCCAACCGGTTTTGACATTGCGGCTAAGGCAGGTGTGGATGTGCTGTTATCCGGTCATACCCACCGCGGCCAGATCGCGCCGAACCACTGGATTACGAGACGCCTGTTCGAACTGGATTGGGGCTATCTGCTAAAAGATAAGCTGCATGTTATCGTGTCATCCGGCTATGGTACCTGGGGACCGCCAATCCGGCTGGCCAGCCGCTCGGAGCTGATCAGGCTGGAGGTGCTGCTTGAAGGCAGCAAGAGCTATCAGGAAGAGCCGCTGTCGGCTAAGACGGTGCTTGTGTAGGGTTCGTTTTAAATAGGCCCCCTGCAATCTTACGGGAGAGCGGGGGGTTAACCATGTTCTGGGAGTGGATAGATTGAAGTACATTGAGTTTGGCCTCGGAAACCGCTGGCTGATCCGTACAGAGACGGAGCTTGCCGATGGTACTGAATTTGAGGAGCGGGGAATCATCGGGCCGGTAAAGCTGCATTCCGTATACATAAGATGCTGGGCGGGAAGAACCGTATTTATTTTTGATATCAGATCAGGTTTCAAAAGAACCCGGAAAAGCCGGACGGCATTCAAGCTCATCTTCGGCATCAGCAGTTACATGAGTTAATTCTTTCTTTTGACAAAGGAGGCAGTTGAACGTATATTGAAGTAGTTAAGGTATTAACTAAATGGAGCTGAATTTCGGTGAAGGATGAATTACACAAGCTGGTGCTGGAGCAGCCGTTCACGACTGAGGCTTTTTTTGCACTGGTAGAAACGACCGCGGGCGCAGTAGCTGTGTCGGAAAAATATTGGCAGGCTCATGGACTGAACGGAGCTAGGGTGCGGATTCTGGTGGAGATTGCGAAGCATGGCGGCACTATGCTGCCTTCCGAATTGGCTGAGAAAATCGGCGTCACCAAAGCCAATATTACCTTGCTGCTCGCACCCTTAGAGAAGGAAAGCTATATCGTCCGGACCGGTCATGCTGAGGACGGCCGTAAAACGGTTGTTACGATTACGGAGCAAGGAGAGGCGCTGCTGCTGGAGCATTTGCCGGACAACCGGCTTGCGGTTGCAGAGCGGATGAGCCGGCTCGATGAGCAGGAGCTCCGTCAACTGATGATGCTGCTGGGCAAGCTGAATCAGGCCTAGACAGGCGGCTATCAAGCCGTTAATGGTTTCCCTGTCTTTTTGTGGAGATAGTTAAGAGCTTAACTAAAATGGCCATTATTTTTTGTAGAAGGGAAAGAGAATGAATGACAATAATGATTACCGGGGCAACGGGCCAGCTTGGAAGGCTGATTATGATGGAGCTGCTGCAAAAGATACCGGCAGAACAGCTCATTGCAGGTGTGCGCACTCCGGGTCCAGCTGCTGAACTGCAGCAGTCCGGTGTGGAAATACGAATGGCAGATTATGACTTACCGGAATCGCTTGATTCAGCTTTCCGTAATATCTCACGGCTGCTGTTAATCTCCAGCCCGCATCAGGATGATGCTGTCCGGCTTGTGCAGCATAAGCACGTAATTGATGCCGCCCGCAGAGCCGATGTGGAGCATATCTTTTATACCGGCTTTGCTTTTTCACATCAGGGAAGCCCGGATAATGTTCATACTCTTACCGAGCAGGCGATTGCGGATAGCGGACTAAGATACACTTTTCTGCGTAATGCATTGTATTTGGATTTCGTGAATGTGCTCGGCTTACGGGAGGCAATCAGCAGCGGTGTCCTGCTCACTTCCCCCGGAGAATGGCGTTTCAACTCCGTTACGCGCCGCGATCTGGCACAGGCAACAGCTGCGGTGCTTCTCAGTAATCAGCATGATCATCCAAGCTATGAATTAACGGCCCCGCAGGTCTGGACCTTTCATGATCTGGCTGAGGCGCTCAGCGAATGGGCCGGCAAAACTATTGTTCACCGTGAAGACCCCGGAATTCGCCACTGGATTTATAATTATCTCGCCGGCATAAACACCGCCTCTACAACAGGTGATCTGGAGAGGTTGATGGGAAGGCCCGTTACTCCGCTAAAAAAGAGCATAGCGGATTTTATTGTAGCGGAGCAGAAATAGATATATTTTACAGAGAGCGGCAACCCTATATGATAATTTATACTTATGCATTCTACTACCGGTTAGAGTGAAAGGTGGAAGCCTATGCCGTC
Source organism: Paenibacillus sp. fava2 (assembly GCF_058313675.1). NCBI lineage: Bacteria > Bacillati > Bacillota > Bacilli > Caryophanales > Paenibacillaceae > Paenibacillus > Paenibacillus sp. fava2. Next base: position 3,519,288 of record NZ_CM177755.1, read on the forward strand.
TTCGTCAATAAATGAACCTCTGCTGTTTAATGCAATAGAGACCCGATACGAAATCGGTGTAACCCGTTTAGAGCTATATAGGGATATGATCGGTTGCGTATATTGGGTTCAGAGCCGTACAGGCACCTATGTATTTAAGCTATACCGCAGCTTCTATACTGCTAATGCTCTGCAGTCAATTGAGATCCTTGAATATACACCTGAAGGGCCTTGCACAGGAATATTGTTTGAATGTATAGAAGGTGAAGAACCGGACATGGACAGCGAAACAGTTGAACTGGGGTATGAGCTCGGGAAGCTTCACGAAGTAATGGAATGTTATCCGCATCCGTTAAATCATCTTTCAAAAGAGACCTACATCGGGGATTTCATTACCATTCTGAACAGAATGAACTTTGATCCCGTGAAGACTGCGGATCTGGCACAGTACGGGGATGATTTATGGGCACGGATGTGCAGGCTGCCTAAAGGCTTTTGCCATGGGGATATGCATACAGGAAACATGCTGCGCCAGCGTTCCACTGGTAAAATGGTTGTGTTCGATTTCGACGATGCCTCCGGTGATTATCCGGTTATGGACATTGCCTATATGAGTGATGCTACGAATTTTAATCATTTGGATGCGGAGGCTTATGACCGGACATTAAGTAAATTTGAACGGTTTTATACAGGGTATTCGCGCCGGCGGACAATCCAGGGTCCGGAGATGGCGGCGGTTTTTGACTTTGTGGCGGTAAGGCATTATCAGATCATTGCCCGGATTGTCGGCTGTAAAGGCCTGCAGGAAATCTCCCGTACGTTTTTGGAGGAACAATATATCTGGCTGATGAATTGGAACGGGATATGTGAAAAGAAGCGGAGCCGCTTAATCTGATACGGTTGGTACACGGCAGATTGCCCGGTTGTCATCCGTAAGCATTGTTGCTACGATATAGGACAGCTAGATTTGGATACAGGAGTGGATTGCCGATGAAAAGAATACTGGTTGCAGATGACGATATGAATATCCGCACGCTGCTGCGGCATGTGCTGCTGCGGGAGGGCTATGCTGTTGCAGAGGCAGAAAACGGGCTTCAGGCGGCGGAACTGATGAAAGCGAGCACAGTGGATCTGGCGGTTGTGGATGTGATGATGCCGCAAATGGACGGACTGGAGCTGTGCCAATACATAAGGGAAACTTACGATATTCCCATCATTCTGCTTACTGCCCGTCAGCAGCTTAGCGACAAGGAGCAGGGGTATCTGCGGGGGACAGATGATTATGTGACCAAGCCGTTCGAGCCGGAGGAGCTGCTGTTCCGGATCAAGGCGCTTTTCCGCCGGTATTCGATCGCTTCGGATGATAAAATCCGCCTCAACTCCATCCTGATTGACCGTAAAAATTACGAGATCAGTGACGGAAACGAGGTATTGCTGCTGCCGGTAAAAGAGTTCGAGCTGCTAGCACAGCTTGCGCAGTATCCGGGGCGGTTATTTTCGCGCAGTGAGCTGATTGAGCTGGTCTGGGGAGCGGATTACGAAGGGGATGAGCGGACAGTGGATGTGCACATCAAGCGGCTGCGCCAGCGGTTTGCGGATTACCCGAATGATTTTGTGATCCGGACCGTGCGAGGAATCGGCTACAAAGTGGATATGGTGAACGGATGAAATCCCTTTATATAAGAATGTGCCTGCTGTTCTGTTCCATGATCGTCATGAGCAGTGTGCTCGGCTTTCTTGTGTCCAATCTGTATTATCAGGCCCGGATCAAGCCGCAGAATGATGCGAAGCTTACCAAAATGGCCATCGGTCTCCAGCAGTTTATCCAGGATCATCCGGACAGTGCCGGGGAATATCTGCTTAGTACGGCTTCACTAGGCTATAAGCTCTATCTGACTAATGGGGAAGGGGACGAACGGGCTTATGGTCTGCCTTTCCGGGAAAAGGATTTGCCGGAGGAGAAGCTGCAGCTGGTGCTGGGCGGCGGTGTCTATCATGGTGTTGCGGAGTTTCCGGGCAGCGCGTTTATTACCGGATTTTTTGATAATCAGCTTACCAACACCATCGGCGTTCCGGTCCAATTAAACGGGCTGACCTATGCGCTGTTTATGCGTCCGGATGCGCAGGTGCAGTTCGGTGAGCTGCGGATGTTTTTTGCCATGCTGATCGGGTTCAGCATTCTGTTCAGTTTATGGTTTGTCGTGGTCGCCGTGCTGCATGTCGTTAAACCGATTACCCGGCTAACCGCGGCCACCCAGCGAATCTCCAAAGGCAGATATGATATCCGGCTGAATACCAGGCGGCGCGATGAGATCGGGCAGCTGGCTTCCCATTTTATGATCATGAGCAGGGAGCTGGAGCGGACCAACCGGGCCCGGCAGGAATTCGTCGCCAATGTCTCGCATGAGATTGAATCCCCGCTGACCTCGATACAGGGTTTTGCCCATGCACTTAAAGATAACGGATTGTCCGGGGAGCAGCGAATGGAGTATCTGGATATTATTGACCAGGAGAGCCGCCGCCTGTCCGTGCTGAGCAAACAGCTGCTGACACTCTCCTCACTGGATTATGACGAAAATGCGCTGCAGAAGCAGAAGGTCGATCTCCGGGCACAGCTGCGCCAGGTCATTCAGATTATGGAATGGCGGCTGACCGAGCAGGAGCTGGCTGTGCGGCTGCATGTGGAGGAGATTACCCTTACAGCCGATTCCAATCTGCTCTACCAGGTGTGGATGAACCTTGTATCTAATGCGGTCAAATATACCCCTGCGGGCGGGACCATTACCCTCTCTGCATCAGCGGCTAACGGGGTTTGTACAGTAACAGTAGCGGACACAGGTGAGGGAATTCCCGCTGCCGAGCTGCCGATGATTTTTGACCGGTTCTATAAAAGGGATAAGGCGCGCACCGCGGGCACTAGCAGCACCGGCCTTGGTCTTTCGATCGTCCAAAAGATTGTCATGGCGCATAACGGCACCATCGAGGTGGATAGTACTGTTGGCGCAGGTACTGCTTTTACGGTGACATTGCCGCATCTGTAATCGTTTATTCATACTCCGTTCATTTTCGCCCTCTACACTGTTGTCATACAGAGATGAGGGAGTGGTAATATGTTTTTGGCTTTGAGGGAGATGAGGCACTCCAAGGCAAGATACAGTCTCATTATGGTCATTATGCTGCTGGTTTCGTTTCTGGTACTGTTCGTAACCGGCCTGGCCCGCGGGCTTGCGTATGCCAATATTTCAGCTGTGGAAAATATGCCGGCCAACTACTTTGCGTTACAGGACGATGCCGAGCATACCTTCAGACGTTCCCAGTTAAACGGCACGGATCTGAGCACAGCACAGTCCATTGTCGGCGCACAAAATGCCGCAGCGCTTGCTGTTCAGACCAGCACCGTTACAGCTGAGGCTGCTGCTGCGAAGGCGGATATCACTTTTTTTGCGGTAGATATGGACGGGATGCTCGCGCCTGAGGTCGTGCAGGGAAGCTCCTTAACCAATACTTCGCAGGGCGGCGCTGTTGTTGATTCAAAGCTTGCAGAGTCGGGAATTACCGTCGGCAGTACGATAACAGATCAGGCATCAGGAATGAGCTTCAAGGTACAGGGGGTTGTTGAGGACAGCTCTTACAGCCACATGCCGGTCGTCTACATTACAACGGCTGATTGGCAGACAATGAAGAGCGGTACTGCTAAGCCGGGCTCTGATCAGCAGTCAGCTCCATATAATGTTATAGCGCTGAAAGCATCTTCGGCACACGCTGCCGAGATTGCGGGCAAGCTGGATCATGTAGAGACGATTACGCAAAAGCAGGCGATCAAGAGTATTCCTGGCTACGCTGCAGAACAGAATTCCCTGCAAATGATGATTGCCTTCCTGTTTGTCATCGCGGCTTTTGTACTCGCTGTGTTCTTTTATGTTATCACTATCCAAAAGACGAGCCAGTTCGGCATTCTGAAGGCGATGGGGACCAAAATGTCTTATCTTGCCTGGAGTGTCGTCGGCCAAGTGCTGATTCTGTCCGTAGCGAGCCTGGCTGTCAGCCTGCTGCTGACCTTCGGGATGAATATGGGACTACCTGATTCGATGCCGTTCCAGCTGGAAGGTTCGACCATTCTATTGACCAGCGTTTTGTTTGTCGGTATGTCCCTGCTGGGAGCGCTGATTTCGGTAGCGAGAGTAGCAAAGGTAGATGCCTTGGAAGCGATAGGGAGGGCTGGAGCATGAGTGCGATGCTAATGATGAAGCAGGTTACCCAGACTTACGGGGATGGCGGACAAACAATGTCGGTACTGGACAATCTTGATCTTACAGTTCATGAAGGGGAGTTCGTGGCCGTTCTGGGACCCTCCGGTTCGGGCAAAAGCACCTTCCTCTCTGCGGCGGGAGCCCTTTTGACGCCAACCAGCGGTGAGATTTACATTGACGGAGAGTCTCTTAATAATAAGGATAAGAAGGAGCTGACAGCGCTCAGGCTGCAAAAAATCGGTTTTATGTTCCAGAGTGCCCAGCTGCTGCCTTATCTTAAAGTGGAGGAACAGCTTCTGTATGTTGCCAAGCTGGCGAAGCTGGAAGCGAAGGAGGCTACGGTGCGCGCAGCCCAGCTGATGAAGCGGCTTGGCATCTGGGAACGCCGCAGCCAGTATCCCGAGAAGCTGTCCGGAGGGGAGAAGCAGCGTGTGGCCATTGCCAGAGCCTGGATGAACAAGCCGGCGATTCTGTTCGCGGACGAGCCGACGGCGAGTCTGGACTTCGAGCGCGGCCGGGAGGTGGTCCGGATGATCGCAGATGAAGTGCGGAGCGAAGGCAAGGCCGCAGTCATGGTCACCCATGACGAACGGATGCTGGAATGGTGCAGCCGTGTGCTGCATCTGGAGAACGGTGCTCTAGTGGAGCATAAGTAAATCTGATGATAAGCCTGATCCCTTAGTCGCTGGGATCAGGCTTTTTCCGCTGTCAGCAGCTTTTCCAGAAAGACGCGGATGGCCATTGCGGTCTGGTGTTCTTTGCGGCGGATGATTAGGAAATCCCTTTCCGGCAGCTTCTGCCTGGTACGGAGCTCGACCATTTCCCCGCTGGCCAGCTCTTTGCGTACAATCCAGCGGGACAGCAGGGAGAGTCCGAGACCGGCAGCCACCGCTTCTTTCACTCCCTGGCTGCTGTTAAACACATAGGAACGCTTAACGGTGAGCTGCCCTTCCTGCAGAAAATGATCGCTGTATGCCCGTGTGCCGGAACCCGTCTCCCGCAGCACCCAGATCTGATTCTGCAGCATCCCGCTATCGATGATCAATTCCCCGGCAAGCGGATGGCCCGCTGCAGCAGTAATGATCATCTCATCCTTCATATAGGGGATAATGTCCAGCTCCGTGTCACTGGTTTCGCCTTCGATGAACCCGATATCCAGCTGATTGCCTTTGACGGCTGCAATAATCTCCACAGTATTACCAATCGTAACCTGCAGGTTCACCTGCGGATACTGCCTGGCGAAATCGGCCAATTTGCCAGGTAAAAGATACTCTCCAATTGTAAAGCTGGCCCCAAGAATAAGACTGCCTGTTACCTCATCCCGCAGCAGCCTGATTTCCTGGGCCGCCTCCTCGTAATGGGCTAGAATCTGCTTGGCGTGTTTATAGAGCACGGCACCGGCCTCTGTGAGCCGTACTGCCTTGGGAGAACGGTGCAGCAGCTTGCTGCCCAGCTCATTCTCCAGGTTACGGATATGCAGGCTGACGCCGGGCTGTGAGAGGTTCAGCAGCTCTCCGGCTCTGGAGAAATGCCGCTGCTCCGCGACCGTTACAAATACCCGCAATGCATCGACAATCATGATGATCCCTCCGCTCATAAAGATGAAGTAATTCAATAATAACATAGAGCTTCCATCCAATCATAAGGATTTGTAATGATTGAGATAGCAAACCGGTATTTCCCTTTCCTGCTGTCCGGACGTATAGTTGGGGCAGAGAAGCCGCTCTGTGATAAGGCGGACAGGGAGTGAAAGCTATGCATATTCATTTATTTCAGCAGCTAAGCAAGCTTGAGCAGGGAAGGAAACAGGCATGGAAGACCGCAGGAATCCGCGGGTTCGCTGAAGGGCTGCTGCTTACACTGGCGCTTGCAGCTGGAGCGAAATATTTAGCGATGCTGCCCTTACTGGGCGTGATGGGCCAGCTGGTACTTGCTATTCTGCTTGGGATTATTCTGCGTGCAGCAGCAGGTGTACCGGAAAGAGCGGCACCGGGTATCCAATTTTCCGCAAAAAAGCTGCTCAGAGCCGGTATTATCCTGCTGGGCTTGAGACTGAATATAACCGACATCATACAAGCCGGACCTAAAGTGCTGGCCATTGCTGTAATTCATATTGTATTCACACTGATCACAGTGTATCTGCTGGGCAGAGCTATGCATATAGACCGGAGGCTCGGTATCCTGACCGCCTGCGGAACCGCCATTTGCGGAGCGGCTGCCGTAGCGGCGGTTGCCCCGCAGATCAAGGCAGACGATAACGAAATAGCGGTAAGTGCTGCGACGGTTGCTGTTCTGGGCACCATTTTTACACTGACCTACATTGCCGCCTATCCGCTGCTCGGACTCAGTGAAGCAGGATATGGCATATTTGCCGGAGCAACGCTTCATGAGGTTGCGCATGTACTCGCCGCTTCGGCTCCAGTAGGGCAGCAGGCAGCCGATTTGGCGGTTATTGTCAAGCTGACCAGGGTGGCCCTGCTTGCACCGGTAGCGCTGGGATTAGGGTTATGGGAAAACCGCAGGCTGCGTAAAAAGTCCAAAGCGGAGGACTATAAGGACAGCCAGAGCAGCGACGCAAAGAACACACCGCGCAACTTCCCCGTGCCATGGTTTATCGGCGGATTTCTGGTAATGAGCGGAGTGAACACCCTGGGAATCCTTCCCGATAAGCTAACTGCAGATTTGCTGGTGCTGGCTTATCTGCTGCTTGCCATGGCGATGGCAGGCCTCGGTCTGGGCATTGACCTGACAACCTTCGGGCGCTTAGGCCGCAAGCCCTTTGCAGCCGGATTGGCAGGGTCGATGCTGCTCTCCCTGCTTGGATATCTGCTTATTCATGTCATGGGATTGAATTAACAGTGTGCGGTATCAGTAAGTGCAGATGAATCAGTTATTGCAAATATATCCGTTACCTGGTACTGCTGCGGTACGCTGACGGCGATACGCCTGTTGTTTTTTTGAACACCTTGGAGAAATGGGCCAGATCCATGCCCACCTGCTCGGCAATATCGCCGATGCTGGATTTGGTGCCCGACAGCTGGCGTTTGGCTTGCTCCATCCGCTTGTATTGCACATAATGCATCGGAGGCATCCCCATGAACTTCTTAAAGTAAGGAATAAAATAGTTCGGGTGAAGATGCACCAGCCCGGCCAGCTCCTCCACCTCCATAGGCTCATGAAGATGCTCTTCGATGTAACCCAGCACACTGGCGAGCTTGCCATGATCCCCGGTATGCGCTACATCGTCCAGAAAATTGGCATAACCGCCCCCCTCCAGACAGATGGCCAGCAGCTGCAGCAGACTGGCCTGCCTGCGCAGCGTAGACAGGAAGCTGTCATCCTGAAATAAAGCGATCAGCTCTGTAAAAATTGCACGGACTGCATCAGGGTCAGCCGCCTCACAGATATAGAGCTTGCCCGCATTGTGGAACAAAGGCCATTCCCCGATTTGTGCATCAAAATGGCAATAATAGCGGACATATGAATTGTGCGGATAGGTCATGGAGGTTTGTGTTGTCCCCGCAGGCATAATCATCAAATGGCCGGCATGCGGATAATGGGTCTCGCCGTTAATGATAACCTTGCCTTCTCCGCTGTCTATAAAATACAGCCGGTTGAATGAAGGGGTCTCATTGCTGCGGTCCCAGCCCGGATATTTGCTGCTTAGCTGGGCGTGCGTCACCCGCACCGTCAGATTCTGCAGCAGCCTTCCGGTCAGATTGCCTGTGTGGGTTCCGTTCAGTTTGTTATTAACAGCACTACTCATTTTACTATCTGCTTCTTTGCTATACTTTCCGTTCATCCTGACGGAAGGGTTCATTCCTTTTTTCCTCTCCTTAATGGTTCAATATGTTTTTTAACTTCAATTTAATCTATTCAGGGGAAAGTAACGGAGGAGAATTTTGGAACTGGAGGAGCGGGAGCGACCGCCAAAAGCTTTTCGTAGAAAAGCTCGCTTCGGAAGCATAAGCAGTCTGCGGATTTCTACCGCGATAAGCGGTTCATATCAGGAAATCTGCAGACAACAGCGGCCGGAAGTCCAAACATTCCCTGGAGTCTGCGGACAACGCCTAGTAGTGGGGGTACTGTTCAACGCTGATTCACAATCCATTATACCGCTTTCATTTGTTCATTACATCTTAATTAAATACAAAAACACCTTAATTCCGCTCATGTCATTCTGCCGGGATTAAGGTTATTCTCAGTTCATAAACAAATACAGGAGTGATTTTCCAGATGAACAAGGTTCGCTTTGGCATTATCGGAGTCGGCAATATGGGCCGGGCCCATGCATTCAGTCTGTTGAATGAAGTGAAGGGCGCTGAATTAACCGCAGTCTGCGATATCAGCCCCGGGCGGCTGGAATGGGCAGCGGAGCAGCTTCCTGAGCAAGTATTGCGGTTCAGTACAGCGGAGGAGCTGTTTACATCGGGAAGCATTGATGCCGTCCTGATCGCAACGCCGCATTATGACCATCCGCCGCTGGCCATTGAAGCTCTGAAGCACGGCCTGCATGTGCTGATTGAAAAGCCGGCAGGTGTATTCACCAAGGCCGTACAGGAAATGAACGATGCCGCTGCGCAGAGTGACCGCAAATTCGGCATTATGTACAACCAGCGGACGAATCCGCTCTACAAAAAGCTGAAGGAGCTTATTGCTTCAGGTGAGCTAGGCGAGATCCGCCGAACCAACTGGATTATTACGGACTGGTACCGTTCGCAGAGCTATTACAATTCCGGCGGCTGGCGGGCCACCTGGGCCGGTGAAGGCGGAGGGGTGCTGCTGAATCAGGACCCGCATCAGCTCGATCTGTGGCAGTGGACAACCGGGATGATGCCGAAGCGCGTACGGGCTTTTTGCCAATTCGGCAAGTACCGCGACATTGAGGTAGAGGATGATGTAACGGCTTATGTTGAGTACGAGAACGGAGCGACCGGCTTGTTCATTACGACTACCGGTGAAGCGCCGGGAACCAACCGTTTTGAAATTACCGGAGACAACGGCAAAATCGTTGTGGAAGACGGCAGCCTGACGTTCTGGCGGCTGCGTACACCGGAGCCTGAGTTTAATGCCACCTATACCGGAGGATTCGGCCAGCCGGAATGTTGGAAATGTGAAATCCCTGTAGATAAGAGTAACGGAGGCAGCCATCAGGGAATTCTCCGCAACTTCACGAATGCTATTCTAAATGACGAGCCTTTGATTGCTCCGGGTGAAGAAGGAATACGCGGCTTGACGCTGTCTAACGCAATGTATTTATCCGCCTGGACCGATAACTGGGTGGAGCTGCCGATTGATGCTGATCTATTCCATGAACACCTTATGGAGAAGGTCCGCAACTCCACATTCAAGAAGGAAGCAAGCCAGGGCAAAGCGCTGGATGTATCAGGAACCCACTAAACTACAATAAGGAGCGATCCTGTAATATGAATTTATCTGCCATTGCTGCACAAATGTACACACTCCGTGAATTTACCAAAACACCAGAGGGCTTGAGAGAATCCTTTCAGAAGCTGAAAGAAATAGGCTATAAGGCTGTACAGATATCAGGTATCGGTCCCATAGATCCGCAGCTGGTCAAGGATTACGCAGATGAATCCGGGCTTGTGATCTGTGCGACTCATGTCCCCTGGAACCGTTTGGTAAATGATCTGGAAGCGCTTGCCGCTGAACATAAGCTGTGGAACTGCAAATACATCGGTTTAGGCTCACTGCCGGCAGAGTATCAGACCAGCCGGGAGGGCTACCGCAGCTTTGTCCGTCAGGCTTCGAAAATAGCCAACACATTGAAGCAGGAGCACGGGCTGCAGTTCATCTATCATAATCATGATTTTGAATTTGAACGCTTTGACGGCGTTACCGGAATGGATGTGCTGATTAACGAAAGTGATACTGCTGCCGTAGGGTTCGAGCTGGATTTGTACTGGGTTCAGGCCGGTGGCGGCAGTCCGGTCAGCTGGGTACGCAAGGTAGAGGGAAGAATGCAGGTTGTGCATCTCAAGGATATGGCAATTGTTGAACGAAAGGCGGCTTTTGCTGAAATTGGTGAAGGGAACATGAACTATCCGGAAATTATTGAAGCCTGCCGTGAGACCGGAGTGGAATGGTATGTGGTTGAACAGGATGTCTGCCGGCGTGATCCGTTTGAAAGCTTGGCCATCAGCTTCAACTATTTAAAAAAGCTATTGTAGCCGGAGGGGAGAACAGAAGATGAACCGCAAAGACGGAATGATGTACGCACCCAAATATGAAGCACGTCCGGTAGTCAAGCCGGGGGAATTCACCTTTGCCGCCATCGCGCTGGATCACGGCCATATCTATGGCATGTGCAACGGGCTGATTGAAGCAGGAGCAGAGCTCAAGTGGGTATATGATCCGGATGAAGCCAAGGTTAAGGCGTTCACCGGAGTGTATCCGGGAGTCAGAGTGGCTGGCAGTGCCGAGGAGATTCTCGGGGACCCGGAGGTCAAGCTCGTAGCTGCGGCTGCGGTTCCTTCCGAACGGGCAGAACTGGGGATCAAAGTCATGGAACACGGCAAGGATTATTTTACAGACAAGGCTCCGTTCACCTCGCTCGATCAGCTTGCCGCCGCACGGGCACAGGTTGAGAAGACACAGCGCAAATATATGACCTATTTCAGTGAACGGCTGCATGTGGAAAGTGCAGTATATGCCGGACAACTGGTGAAGCAGGGGGCAATCGGCCGTGTTATCCAGGTAATGGGTACAGGGCCGCACCGCCTGAATGCGCCAAGCCGGCCGGACTGGTTCTTCCAGCGCGCTAAATACGGCGGAATTATCTGTGATATCGGCAGTCATCAGATCGAACAGTTTCTTTATTACGCAGACTGCCGGGATGCCAAGGTGCTGCACAGTAAGGTTGCTAACTATAATAATCCGGAGTATCCGGAGCTTGAGGATTTCGGGGATGTTACCCTGGCCGGGGATAACGGTGCTACGCAATATTTCCGGGTAGACTGGTTTACTCCTGAAGGACTGGGAACCTGGGGGGACGGCCGCACTGTTATCCTGGGAACCGAAGGATACATCGAGCTGCGGAAATACATTGATATCGGCCGCTCCACGGAATCAGATCATGTCTATTGGGTGGACAGCGAGGGAGAGCATTACGAGCATGTTGCCGGCAAAGTCGGATATCCCTTCTTCGGTGAACTGATTCTGGACTGCCTTCAGCGGACAGAACATGCAATGACCCAGGAGCATGTGTTCAAAGCAGCAGAGCTGTGCCTGATTGCCCAGGCTTCAGCGCTGAATCTTACGCCGGATAGCCTGAAATAGCTAATGGAACAAAAGCGGATAAAGAACGGAAGGTGTTAACATGACTTCTCTCGGAGCAGCAATCATTGGCTGCGGAGCCATTGCTCCGCTTCATGCCCGGGCAATTGCATCAATGGAAGGAGCACAGCTGCTGGCAGCTGCAGATATTCATCCGGGGCAGGCAGCCGCTTTTGGCAGCCAATATGGATGTGATATTGTGCAGGATTACCGGGAGCTTCTGGTAAGAAAGGATATCGATGTGGTTCATTTGTGTACCCCCCACTATCTGCATGCCCAGATGGCCATTGATTTCCTGAATGCCAGTAAACATGTCTTAACTGAAAAGCCGCTGGCCGCCGATGTTCCCTCTGCCCGGCGGATTATAGATACGGCTGAACGCAGCAAGGGGCAGCTCGGTATCGTGTTCCAGAACCGCTATAATGAACCTTCGCGGAGGATCAGGCAGATGATCGACAGCGGCCAGCTGGGGCCGCTGGTCTGCATGAAGGGTGTAGTGACCTGGCACCGCAGTGAACAATATTACTCGGAGAGTGAATGGCGGGGCAAATGGGCCACTGAAGGCGGAGGCGTGCTGATTAATCAGACCATTCATACGCTTGATCTGCTGCAGTGGTTCGGCGGAGAAATCTCTGCAGTAAGCGGCTCTGTAAGCACAGATGTGCTGGACGGCGTTATTGAGGTAGAGGACAGCGCCCATGCCTGCATCACTTTTGCCAGTAAGGCCAGAGGCTTGTTCTACGGGACAAATGCATATCCGGTCAATTCACCTGTTGAGCTGGAGCTGGTATTTGAGCAGGGCACATTGCTGCAGCGGCGTGACTGCCTTTATCTGTGGCAGGATGGCCGCGAACAGCTGCTGTGTGAGCCGGGTACGGTTACTAATGGAGGCAAGTCATACTGGGGAAGCGGACACCAGTGGCTGATCCATGATTTTTATAGCCATCTCCGGGAGGGGCGAAGGTTCTGGCTGGACGGCCGGGAAGGAATAAAAGCCCTTGAGATCATTGCCGGGATCTACCGTTCATCTGACCGCCGGAGTACGCTTGTAACAGCCAGCGGGAATCACCTGAATTGACTTTCCTTTTATTTGGCCTTATCTTCATAACATGTGCAATTAAGATCTGCAGATGAGTGAGATAGGGAGAGAGATTAGACTTATGGAACAGGCAATGTTTGCAGGAGGCTGCTTCTGGTGTATGGTAACCCCGTTTGAGGAGCTGCCGGGAATTCACGGAATCGTATCCGGATATGCCGGAGGGACAGTGGAGAATCCGACATACGAACAGGTCAAGACTGGAACAACCGGACATTACGAGGTCGTACAGATTACCTTTGATCCGGAGGTTTTCCCGTATGAGCGGCTGCTGGAGCTGTTCTGGCCGCAGATCGATCCGACCGATGATGGCGGACAGTTTCAGGACCGCGGGAGCCAGTACCGGACAGCCATATTCTACTATAACGACAATCAGCGGCAGGCGGCTGAAGCGTCCAGGGAACAGGTTGCGTTAAGCGGAAGATTTGAGGGGCCGGTCGTAACCGAAATTCTGCCTGCTCCGGTATTCTACCGGGCGGAAGAATATCATCAGGATTATCACAAAAAGAATCCGAAGCATTACAAAGAGGACCGCGAGCAATCCGGGCGTGATACGTTTATCTCTAAACACTGGTAATGTCACAAAACTGCGAAGCCTTATCTCTCCTGACTTCTGGAGAAATAAGGCTTTTTGGTTTTTTTGCAGCAAACCGCCAGAAAGCATCCTGAATAGAAACGTTTCACCCCAAATTCTGGGAGTCAAAACCGAAATTCTGTGCCTACTAAACAGGCCTGACCAAGACTATAATCAGTGTTGAAAACGCAACCATAACTGGTGCGTGATTGATTTTAAACCATTATATGGAGGGAAATGCGATGAGGATGAAATGGTCAATGCTAACGCTCGCGCTTGTGCTCCTGCTCTCCTGCCTGCCAATGTTCGGTTCCAAGGCTGCTGCTGCCGATTATACCCAAGGGGTCAGCCTTTCGGGAACAACGGCAACGATCTGGTTCAAATCAACAGTCAGTACTTCGTGGGTGGATGTGCACTACAAGGTCAACAATGGCACACAGCTTAATTACCGGATGACGTATAACAGCAGCTCTGCCCGCTATGAGCAGGCTGTAACCGGTGTATCCGCCGGTACAGCGATCAGCTATTTTTTCACATACAACAATGGTACTCCGGCATACGATACAGGCTGGTTTAGCTACACTGCATCAGGCACAACACCGACCACACCGCCTAATTCTTCTAATTCCATCTATTCCATCGCCGCATCCTCCATACCCACTGCTCCGAACGGTTCGATGTCCCTCAAAGTAATGAATGGAACGGGCGGTGCATATGCAGACAGCCAGATTTACTGGGGAGTTATCGGAATCAATCCGGCAAACGGCAAATGGAGCTATTTGGATCTAAGCGGTAATCTGCTGCCGATTTCAAATGCGCTTAATGATGCTTCCGGTCATCTGACCAAAAACGGGGTTAACTATGCCAATATTTATCATACCGTCAGCCAGGCTTCCTGGGTTAACCTTCCGAAAATTACCTCCGGACGGATGTTCCTCAGTGTCGGCACCCCGCTCTATATCAAAACCTATGACGACGGCTTCGCCGGTCCGGATATTAACAATCCTACTGATCCGAACCGCAACATCTACTTTGATTTCATAGAGTTTACTGTTGATGCTACTGGTTATCACGGTAACACAACCCGTGTGGATGCCTTCGGATTCCCGATTCAGCACCGGCTGGTCAATACAACCGGTTCTTTCGACCAGACTGTCGGTGAACTCGAGTCGGAGACACGGGCTGGAATCTTTACGAAATATCAAAATGAAGTGCCGGCGGCATTTAAACCGCTTGCCACCCTCCAGGCTCCATACCGGATTGTAGCACCGATTTACGGTTCTTTTGCAGTCGGGGGTGCGAACGCCAATTATTTTGCCGGATATTCCAGCTACAGCACCCAGGATATTCTCCGCTGTGACGGTGCTCTCACTGATGCGGCTACTGCTGCTGCGATCAACCGCCATGTCTATACCACCAGCAACTGGAATAATGTGGCGAATTACTATAATGCGGCTCCGGCCAACTACTATGCAAAATTCTGGCATGACCACAGCATTAACGGACTGGCCTACGGCTTCCCGTACGATGATGTCAACGGCCAGGCGGCATACCTGGAGGTCGGCAATCCCAAAGGGCTGATTATCCGCGTAGCCTGGTAAGCTTGCAGCTCTCTTGATTCATTCTATCACCTTGATCTAAACTATTAACATACACAGACAACCAAGAGGTGGAAGAATGAAGTTTCATGAATTTAGTGCCGGCCAGACCTTTAGAACGAAATCATTAAGCATTACTCCCGAGAGTGTTAAAAGCTTTGCCGCTGAATTCGATCCGCAGTATATGCATCTGGACGAAGAAAGAGCGAAGCAGGGAAGATTCGGCGGAATCATCGCATCGGGCATTCAGACCTTGGCTGTTTCCTTTAAGCTCTGGGTTGAAACCGGCAGTTACGGTGAGGATATAATCGCCGGAACCGCGATGAATAACATCCGGTTTATTAAGCCCGTGTTACCGGGAGATGAATTATATTGTATTGTGGAAGTAATAGATTTAGCCGAGAAGAAAAATGAAACCGGTCTTGTGACGGTAAAGCTGTCAACGTTCAATCAGGCGGAGATTAAGGTGTTTGAGGGCGAACTGACGGTGCTGGTGCGGAAGTAGGTGCCAGGGAAGAAACTGGAACATGCAGACCGAAGTATTTCTGCTGAACCAACATTAAAAACGGCAGTCACGATCTTTCAGATCGGACTGCCGTTTTTTGTGAAATCAATGATTCATTCCAGCCATGCCGCTCACAATTTCCGGATTGATCATACCGAAGATCATGGCGATATGCGCAACGACCAGAAAGCCGCTGACCAGCAGGAAATGCAGCTTCAGCTTCTCCTCTTCCGAACGTTTGCGGGCAATCAGACCAAGGTCAAGCAGTGCCAGCGGCAGCAGGAACAGTACTCCGCTCAAGTAAAAGCCAACAGCAACGACGTCAACCCAGGTATGCCATTCACCGTTCACAGTGAGCGGTACAAACGCAGTGGGGAACAAGTACAGGAAGATACCTGTAAAATAAAAACCCGCAAGAATGCTGCATATGCGGTTGAATGTTCTAAGCGGGCCCTTCAGATTTTTGGTGAACAGAATAAAAAACTCGGTGACCGTAATCGTCTCGGCAAAAATAACGGGAATCGCCATAAAAAGTATCAGGTTCCATGGCTGATTGTCCGCTAGCAGAGACATGTAGTGTGTCATTGTCATGTTACTTCCTCCAATAGCAAATTAACTTACACTGGAATGTTAATAGATAAGTGTGTGGAAAGTATGTAGAAACAGGGGTATGATGGAACAAGCTGTGCAGCTAAGCACCGGTTAATACATATTGCGGGAGGAGCAGCGAGATGAATAGAGAGCTGAAGCATATTTTATTTGATTTGGACGGTACACTGACTGATCCGAAAGAGGGGATTACCCGGTGTGTGGAATTTGCACTGAACAAGTTCGGAATAACGGTGGAGCATCTGGACCTGCTGCTGCCCTATATCGGGCCTCCGCTGCATGATTCTTTTGTGCAGATTCAGGGATTACCGGAGGAGCAAGCAGCGCAGGCCGTGGTGCATTACCGTGAACGATACAGTACAGTGGGTATGTTCGAGAATGCTGTCATTCCGGGGATTCCCGAGCTGCTGGAGGCTCTGCAAGCCAAGGGATACACCTTGTATGTGGCTACGTCCAAGCCTACCGTGTTCGCAGAACAGATTCTCAAGCATTACGGGCTGGAGAGGTATTTCCGGCATGTTGGCGGCAGTAATCTGGATGGCACCCGCTCCAAAAAGGCTGAGGTAATCCGGTATGTGCTGGAGCAGGGTGGCATTGCACCTGAGGAATCCGTAATGATAGGTGACAGGGAACATGACATTATCGGGGCAAAAGCCTGCGGAGTAACCTCAATTGGTGTACTGATCGGCTATGGCTCTGAAGCGGAATTATCCGCGAGCGGCGCGGATTACATCGCTTCCACCGTTGAGGAAATCGGCGGGATTATTACACGGATAAGTGTAGCGGCTGCCGGTTAAACTTAACGGGCGTTTGAATTATTTTTTACATTGGCTATTGACTTTTAAGATTGTCATTGAGTAATATGTAACCAGCAACACCAAGCAAGATCATAACCAAGGCAATGACCAAAGACATGATATCCTACAAGGACTGACCAGAGAGAGAAGTGAGTGGTGAGAGCTTCTTACAGAGACCGGCAGGATGTTACCCCTTTGCAGCCGTGGCACTGAACCCTCCCTGCTGTCAGGGCGGCTGTAAATGCCACCGTCTTATCCCCGATACCGGATACCATGAGGATTATGCGACTTAGCTTCCGCCTGACAGCAGGGGGTTGTTACAGCGCAGGTCAAACTAGGGTGGAACCACGAGCTTAAGCGCACTCGTCCCTTTTCGGGAGAGATGCGTTTTTTTGCGTTCAAATGTTCAACTACCTTAAAGAGACGGAGGCTTAATCATGGAGATCAAAGTAAAACTGCCGGATGGACAAATAAAAGGGTATTCCTATAACACCGATATTAGTGCTATTGCTGAATCCATAAGTTTCAGCCTGAAGAAAAATGCTGTAGCAGGAAAAGTTGACGGACGGCTTGTGGATCTGCATTATCCGCTGTCACAGGACAGCCGGGTTGAAATTGTGACACTGGACAGCAAGGAAGGCCAGGACGTACACCGGCACAGCACTGCACATCTGATGGCCCAGGCCATTAAACGGATCTACGGCGGCAAAAAGGTGAAGCTGGGCATCGGTCCGGTCATTGAAGACGGCTTCTACTACGACGTTGATATCGAACAGCCGTTGTCGAGCGAGGATCTGGCGGCAATCGAGCAGGAGATGAATGCCATTGTTAAGGAAAATCTGCCGATCGTCCGCCGAGAGGTCAGCCGCGATGAGGCAGTTAACCTGTTCGCAGGCCTGGAGGAGCCGCTTAAGCTGGAGCTGATCCGTGATCTGCCGGAGGATGCTGTTATCAGTATTTATGATCAGGGGGAATTTTCCGATCTGTGCCGGGGGCCGCATCTGGCTTCAACTGGCCAAATCAAGGTATTCAAGCTCATGAGCGTGGCTGGAGCCTACTGGCGCGGGGATTCGAGTAATAAGATGCTGCAGCGGATTTATGGTGTAGCCTTCCTGAAAAAAGCCCAGCTCGACGAGCATCTGCACATGCTGGAGGAAGCTAAGAAACGGGATCACCGCAAGCTAGGCAAGGAACTGGAGCTGTTCATGTTCTCCGAGGAATCACCGGGTATGCCATTCTATCTGCCAAAAGGGATGATCATCCGCACTGAACTGGAGGATTTCAGCAGAGGCCTGCAGCGCGAGCGGGATTACAGTGAGGTCCGCACACCGCTGATGATGAACAACCGGCTGTGGGAGCAATCCGGACACTATGACCACTACAAGGACGATATGTATTTCACTCAGGCGGACGAAGCAAAGTTTGCACTGAAGCCGATGAACTGCCCCGGGCATATGCTGATCTTCAAAAATAACCTGCACTCCTACCGGGAGCTGCCAATCCGGCTGGCCGAATTCGGGCAGGTTCACCGCAATGAGTCCTCCGGCTCGCTGAACGGGATGATGCGTGTCCGCACTTTTTGCCAGGATGATGCCCACCTGTTCGTGCTGCCGGAGCAGATTGAAGCAGAGATCGGCCAGGTGCTGGATTTGATCGACCATATCTACAATGTGTTCGGCTTCGAATACAAGGTGGAGCTGTCCACTCGTCCGGCAGATTACATGGGTGAGGAGTCACTGTGGGACCAGGCGGAGGCTGCGCTGGAAAAGGTGCTGCAAAACCGCGGCCTGCCTTACCGGATCAATGCGGGAGACGGCGCTTTTTACGGGCCGAAGATTGACTTCCACATCCTCGACGCGCTGAAACGGAGCTGGCAATGCGGCACAGTGCAGCTGGATTTTCAGATGCCGCAGAAATTCGACCTGAGCTACGTCGGCGAAGACGGCCAGAAGCACCGTCCGGTAGTGATTCACCGCGCAGTCTACGGTTCGATCGACAGGTTCATCGGGATTCTCACTGAGCATTTCAGCGGTGCTTTTCCGGTGTGGCTGTCCCCGGTTCAGGTGAAGCTGCTGCCGGTATCGGTGAATCATGCGGACTATGCCTTCGAGGTGAAGCAGGCGCTGGCAGCAGCCGGAATCCGGGTTGAGGCGGACGTGCGGAATGAGAAGCTTGGCCTGAAGATCCGGGAAGCCCAGCTGGAGAAGGTTCCTTATATGCTCGTGCTTGGTGACAATGAGCGTAATTCGGGTACTATCTCGGTGCGAAAGCGGGACGGCGCAGATGCGGGTCCGATGAGTATAGAGGAGCTGGCCCGGCTGATTGCCGCAGAGATTGCCGGGCGGAAATAACAGTTTCTTCATTATAATACAGTCACAATAGACTGACAGATAACAGCTCCGTTTTTACATAAACGGGGTTGTTTTTTTATCAAAACCATACAGACAGAGGACGGGCAGATCGTTTACAATTTAGAGGAAGCTGGTCTTTAACAGGAGATCGGCGTTTAGTTGTGCAGCGTGCTTTGAACCTATCCGCATTTTAGGAGGCAATTGTGTGATCTCGGAGAACATCAGACCATTAAACGGCACGTACATTCAAATGGTTCCCATGGAAGCAGCGCATAGGGCGGAGCTAACAGCGATTCTTAGAAATCCGTTAATCTGGGAATATACCTGGAGAAAAATAACCTCCGCCGCACAGGTAGAGCAGCTCATTGATACAGCGCTAACGAACAAAGAAAAAGGCCACGATCTGCCGTTTGTCATGCTGGACCGTTCAACCGGACGGATTGCCGGAACCTCGCGGATTATGCACATCGATCACGCTCACCGCAATGCGGAAATCGGCTGCACCTGGATCGCTCCTGAATACTGGAGAACACCGGTGAATACAGAAGGCAAAGCCTTGCTGCTGCAGCACTGCTTCGAGGAGCTTTCACTGATCCGGGTGAATTTTACAATTGTTAGCGGCAATCTGAGATCGCAAAGAGCAATTGAACGCATAGGTGCCACAAAAGAAGGCCATCTGCGCAAACACAGGATTACCTCGGAAGGTACCGCAGTGGACAATGTGCTGTATAGCATCATTGACGAAGAATGGCCAGGCGTTAAGGCGAATTTGCAGTATCTTTTACAGGAGAAATACAACCAGCAGTAAGCTGGCATTAAATTAAAAATATTGACACTTACTCCATTTGGTTTATACTGGAAACAAATAGTGGAATGGTGGGATTTGTACAGTGATGATGATGACAGTATTCCTGACGGTAGTACAAGGTTAATCTAACCTAATCGTACATGAGCGTGACCGGGGCACTCTGCCTGTGTAGGTAGGGATTGTTTTCTGTGCCGCTTCTGGTGTACATCGTCATGAATCTAATCCTCATCACTGCTCTCAAACTGAACTGCTTAGGGCATTTTATGATGTCTTGTTTAGTGATTCAGCGAATAGAAGCCGTGGGTGAACGATTGTTCATCTGCGGCTTTTTCTATGTCCATTCCACTATTTGAATTTAATCTGCGTCTCTTACAGAGAAAGGAATATATCATGTCCAGAGAAGTTATAGAAAAAATGAACGGACATAAAGGCAGCGTTCTTTGGTTCACCGGCTTGCCCGGTTCAGGTAAAACAACACTCGCCAATAAAGTGCAGCAGGAAATGCTTCAAGATGGAGTCCGGACAGTAATCCTGGATGGTGATTGTCTGAGAAAAGGACTCAACCGGGATCTCGGCTTTACAGCTGCGGACCGGAATGAAAATCTCCGGCGGACTGCTGAAGTCGCACTGATGTTCGTTGAGGCGGGTTGTCTGGTTCTGGCTCCGCTAATATCCCCCAGTGAAACAGGACGGGCGATTGTCAGACAGCATTTTCAGCCGGAGGATTACGCGGAATTATATATACAATGCTCACTGCAGGAATGCAAGCGGCGTGATCCAAAGGGAATGTACAGCCTGGCCGAAGCCGGCGTGTTAGCTGATTTTACGGGGATATCCGCACCCTATGAGCCGCCAGCTCAGCCCGACCTTGTACTGGATACAGAAAGATATTCTTTAGAGCACTGTGTAGCAGCCTTAAAGGACTTTTTGAAATTAAAAATCAAAATTGAAATCAAGGGAGAAATCTAATATGAAACCTGAACGCAGCTACACAATCTGGTTTTCTCAGCGGACCGGCAGTACATTGCTCTATAAAGCATTAGAATCAACAGGAGTTGCAGGAAAACCTTGCGAGTGGCTGACTGATCCGGACCCTGCGGCCTTCAGCTATCAGGACATCCAGCAGATGTGGCACCACGGCACAACGCCTAATGGCGTATTTGGGCTAAAGACTTCGACGTGGAGGCTTGATGAATGGCTGCAAACATTCCAAAGAGAGCTGAGGCTGCCGGAAGGGCTCACCAGACCGCAGATTTGGGAAGCAGCCTTCCCGGAATGCAAGCATATTTATATGACCCGGCGCAATAAAGTGCGGCTTGCAGTTTCCTGGTGGAGAGCAATTGTATCCGGCGAATGGCACCGGGAGCATGGTATTAAGCCGCATGAGGCGGAGATAGCCGATAAATACTCTTTTGATGCCATTAATCATCTGCTGGTGGAGTGTACAATGCGTGAAGCAGGGATGGAGGCATTTTATGCCGAGGCAAAGATTGTACCAATGATGGTTGTTTACGAGGACTTTATCCGGAACTATGAAGAAACCGTTAGAAACATATTAGGCTTTTTGGATATACCTGCGGACTCTGTGCAGATCGCTGCTCCCTACTATGACCCCATTGCCGATGAGGTCGCCGAAGAATGGGTGCAGCGCTTTCGGCAGGAACGCCAGGCCGGCTGGGACAACATTGCCTGGTGATTATCTGGGCAGCTCTATCTTAATTATCTGAATAGCCAGATTCACATTTGATTGCTATAATAGAAACATATATTCGCAAGGAAAATGTTAGTTATCTGTGATTGCTAACCCATATTTCCCTATCCGGGGCTGATATGGGTTATGTTATTTTGTCACCAATTACGAAGTGATGGCGGGGTTGGCTTATACATTATGAACTGGTCTGATTTTGGGGAACGGAACAAGCGGCTTAATCCGCTGTGGAGCCTTGGCGCGGGGATGAATCTCGGTGAGCTTCAGCCGTATAAGGAAATGATTGCGCTGAGTGTGCTGCTTCAGGTCTATTATCTGGAGCTGGAGTCGAATGAGCAGCGGTCCAAGGAGGATATCATCGGTCTGGCATGGAGCTCGCTGGAACGCTTCAAAATTACCGGGCTGGGAACTGCCGAATCGGTGGAACGGCTGGTGGACGGGCTGCTCTGGAGCGGCAACGGCGGTGATTTTGAGGCGGTATATTATGATGATCACACGCGGCAGATGACGATGCAGAAATATAAATATTTTACCGTAGATGAGGATGCCACACGCAGCAGCTGGGAAGAGAGCGGAACGACAGTCTACCGGCTCTCCGAGTATGCGATGGAGCTGATCTTTATGAGCCACGAGATCATCGAGGAGTTCCAGATCAGCATCAAGCTGCTGGAGATTCAGATGCATATCAAGCATGGCCGGGTAACGCGGGCGCTGCAGGATGTGAACGAGCTGATCTCCCGGGTGCGCAAAATGACCCAGCAGCAGCAGGAATACCG
This sequence comes from Paenibacillus sp. fava2, assembly GCF_058313675.1. NCBI lineage: Bacteria > Bacillati > Bacillota > Bacilli > Caryophanales > Paenibacillaceae > Paenibacillus > Paenibacillus sp. fava2. Next base: position 3,541,635 of record NZ_CM177755.1, read on the forward strand.
GAACGCGCTGCGCCGTAATCCGAAGCATATGTTCAGTGAATACGGGGTAATGCGCCACCAGCGGCTGGAGGAGATTCACCAGCAATTTGACGAGGAACGCAGGCACTTTGATAATATTCACCGCTCGCTGGCGCGTCTGGCCAATGATGAGAAGGATCTTATTGATTTCAACGAGCTGCGGCTGCTGTCTGAGCGGGTGGAACTGTCACGGAAAGTGCATGATGAGCTGGCTGAGGTGGTCCTGGGCATTTTTGAGGCGGAAACCAATCTGCGGCTGAACTTCCCCGAGCTGTTCTGGGGGGCTTCCGGCTTTAACTTCCGGACCAATGTATGGGAGGAATGGGTCAAAAGCGACGGACTTCCGGGCGGTGACAGTCTTGAGCTGCTGGTAGGCGGCTTGTTCGCACCACAGCAGGACTTCATTTATCCCCTAGCCTGGGCGTGGGAAGAGCAGGAAACCGGATTTATGCCCGAAGAATGGCTGGAGGAACCTGAAGATACCGGGGAAGAACCGGAAGCATCCTATATTCCCAAGACGATACCCTGGGCAGAGGTTGCCGGGCTGTGGCTTCCCGTATTTAGAGGGCTTGCGGCGGACGGCAGGTTCACCTTTGCTGCAGAAGCTTTTACCGAAGAAGAAAAGCTCGGCTGGGCTAATAACCCGAATGCGGTGGACTTGTGGGCACAGTTTTTTCATGCTGAAGTAAAGGTGCAAGAGTCTGGTGCGGAGAGCCCGGCCGGAACGGACGAATGTCAGAGGCTTATTCAATATCTGCTGGACAGTCACCCTGAACTGGAGATTATGCGGGGTAAAGTGCTTAGAACAAAAATTTCCGGTACGGGGCAGCAGCCTGCAGTCAGATGGCCTGGGCTTGAGATGAGTCCATACACTATTATTATAGAAGAAAGATGAGTGGTCCGAACATGAGTTATACATTGGAACAACTGCAGCAGGCGTCACGGCTGTTTTTTGATCTGCTGCGGCGAAAAGTCATTTCACTTGATGATCCGGCTGCAGCGGAGTGCCTGCAGGATAACGGTGCTTATGATGCATTGCAATATCTGGCTAAAGAGGGAGGCTGCCGGATCATGAACTCCGGGCACCGCCTTCATCTGCTGGTCAATCCGCTAGGATCTGGCTTCGCGACCAACTTCACGCAGCTGAAGAGTAAATATTCACGGATTGAGCGCAAGACGCATTTACATATTATCAACGTCATTATCTTAGTATTTTTGGCAGAAATGGATCAGGACGAGCAGCATTTTAAACCCGGACAGGACAGTATGTCTTATATCCAGCTGGCTGATCAGGTGTCGGCCGTTTTGAAGGCCTGGTATGAAATGGATGAGGAAGGCAAGTTCAGCAAGCAGTGGCGGCTCGACATTCAGGCGATGTACAAGGTATGGGCCAGCCTATATATGCAGACCAAAAGCCAGGAGGATGCCGATACACTCTCCAGAGGCTCCGGTTCACGGATCGGCTTGATTCATGAAGGGATGAAGCTGCTGGAGGACGAGCATCTGGTATTCATTTCCGAGAGTGAAAAACGGATTTTCCCGCGGGAGGAATTGTACGAACGGATGCGCTATCTGTACCATGATGTAGACCGCTATAAGGAACTGAAGGCCCTTATCGGCAGCACACTGGCTGAGAAGGAGGGTGACGCCCATGCCGCGCATTGAACGGATCCGGATCGCCGGACTGAAATATGAGAAAATGCTCAAGAAATACGACGATATGATACTTGACCTGTGCAACGAGGAAGGGCCGGCCAATACCCTGATTACCCTGATGAACGGCGGCGGAAAAGGGGTGCTGCTGCAGTCGATTTTTCAGCTGCTGATTCCTAAGACTTCCTGGGGGAAGGACAATGAGAATCAGGTTGAGGCGTTTTTCCATAATCACAAAAAACAGCTGAAGCCCTACACCTTCCACGTAGCCATTGAATGGAAGCTGGACTCCGGCGACCGCAATGAATACGTCACCACCGGGATTGCCATGACCGCCAATAGCTCGGCAGACCAGCTTGAGATTAAGGTCGACTACCTGCTGTACACGCTGACGGATTATGATGAGCAAGCAGACCTTACTCTTTCCACGCTGCCGCTCTATAATGCAGATGAAGGCGGCCCTGCAAGCTTTGAGGCGATTCAGCAGTTTGTACGGGAACGGCGCAACGAGATCATCTATTACGGCAGCAGCCAATCAGAGCTTAAGAAATACTACGCTTTCCTGGCCGGACGGGATATCCACATCGGGGAATGGCGCAATATGAAGAAGATTAACGGTGAAGAGGGCGGGATCAAGGGTTATTTTCAGAAAAATGATGCCTTCACGAACCACAATCTGTTTGAAAAGCTCATTATTCCGGAAATCGGCTCCAGCCTGGATGACGGGTCGCGTGAGGAGGACGGATCGCTTCAGCGGATGTTTACCGATACAGCAACGGTTGCCCAGCGGCTTCCGATGCTGGAGCAGCGGGAGAAGGCTTTTGCCGAGTTCACGGAGCTGGCTGCTCCGCTGCATGAGCTGGTCAAGCAAGGCGCAGAAGCAGAGCGGAGCTTTCAGGAGACCGAGCTGCTTGGACGGCAGATTTATACAGTCATTTACGACGAGCTAAGATCTGCAGAAGATAACCGGGGCAGACAAGCTGACGAGCTGGTCCGGCTGCAGTCCGAAGCCCGGCAGCTTCGCTTCGAGGCGGATAACCTAAGCTACCTGCGCAGCAAAGAGGAGTATGATGAGAAGCAGGAAGAGTTCAAAGCCATAAGCGATAACCAGGGACGTGCGCGTTCGCGGCTTGATGAGTCCAAAGAGCAGGAAAAACGTCTGGAAGTGGCGCAATATCTGGCTAAACGCCAGGTGCACAAGCGGGAAATCGGCCAGTGGCAGAAGGAAATTGAAGCCATTGAAGGCTCACTTGAAATGAAGGAACGCCAGGAGGTTATCCAGAACGCCAAAGAGGAGCTGCGCCTGCAGTGGGATCAGGTCTTTCGGCTGTGGCAGCAACAGCTTTCCGGCTTCGCAAGCCGTCAGCAGGCGCTTTCGGCTGAAGAAGCCGGGCTGCGTAAAGAGCGGGAGGGTTATGTTCTGGAGCTGGGCGGACTGGAAAGCCGGATCAATGAGCTTACCGGCTACATTCGCCAATTCAGCGAGGAAGCGGGCGTATTTGCTTCGCGGCATGGGCAGGAGGCGGCCAGTGCACCGGGGCCGGCGCTGCAGAGGACACTTCTGGCTGCCAATGCTATTGCGGATTCAATTGCGGAACGCACTGCTCTGCGTGGTCAGGGGGAAGCTCGTAAGCTGAGCCTGCGCACGAATCTGGCGGAGCTTCAGGCTAAGCTTGCCGCTGAGCGCCGCCAAACGGGCGGGCTGCACAATCAGCTGGAAGCGCAGATGGGCCGGGAATCGCAGCTGTGGTCACAGCTTGTTGTGCTGCTTGAGCTGTATGAGGAGCATCAGGTGCTGGGCGCAACAGCGTTGTTTGAAGCAAAAGCCTTGATCCATGAGCGGTTCATCCGCAGGCTGGAAGATACAGAGCAGCAGACCAAGCGGCTGCGCAGGGAGTTCTATCACCAGCAGCTGGACGTTGAGCTGCAGCAGGAAGCTTATTGGCTGCCTAATGCAGATGTGCTTACAGTCAAGGACAGGCTGGATGCACTCAAAATCAGCTCCATGCTTGGCAGCTCCTACCTGAATGACCTGAGCTATCTGCACCGTGAAGAAGAGCTTGGACGCCATCCGCTGCTCCCTTACGGGCTAATCGTTACACAGCATGAAGCAGACAAAATCCCGCCGGATGCATTGAAGAATGTCATCCTCAAATCGGCTGTTCCGGTCTTTATCCGCGAGGAAATGGGCTTAGCTGCTGCGGAGCCGTTCCTGCTGCTTGCTAATCAGGGGCCTCAGATGGTTCTGCAGCCGGAGCAGTTCCAGGACTGGAAGCGCGGCATTGCCTCCCGGCTGAAAGAGCGGGAAGAAGAGCTTCAGGACGCGGAGAATTATCTCTCGAAGCTGAAAACAGCCCGTCAGGAGTTTGAGCGGCTGTTCCAGGGTGAGCATACAGTAAGCTTAAAAGCCAAGCTCCGTGAGCTGGAGCTGATTGTGAATGACCTGGATACAGCGGTGGCCGGACTAAAAACAGAGATCAGTGAGAATGAAGAACAGCTTGCTTCCCTTCAGAAGGAGCTTAATGAATTCGAGCAGGAAAAGAGCGGGCTGGAGCTAAGAGCCCAAGCCCTGCGGCTGTGGGAAGAACGGACCCGGAAGCAGGAGCAGGATTATAAGGATAAGCAGAAGGCGGTTGACCGCAGACAGGCGCTGAGTAAAGAGATCTCTGTCAAGGACCAGGGACTGGTTCAGCTAAAGACGGAGATGGAGAGTGCGGCACAGCTGCGGGAGCAGTGGATCGGAGACACCCGTTATTCGCTGTACCCAAGGCTGCAGACCTGGTTCCCAGAGCTTGTTTTCCCGAATGACCGTCAGATTGAAACAGACTTGGCTGAGGCCGGGATTAACCCTGATGTACAGAATACTCTGCTGCAGCTGTTAAGTACAGTGGAGAGTCTGCAGCAATCCCTGACCCATAATGAGCTGGAAATCCGAACGCGGCAGGGAAACATAAAGCGTGCCGGCGAACAGCTTAGTGAGCTTGAAGCTGCTGTCTATCAGGTTGACCGCGACTGGCAACAAGCACCCGAGCCACAGGATTCACCGGAAGCTATAGCTGCGGCGCGGGCGCGGCAGAAGAATGAGACAGTATATCTGGAGGAGGATTACCAGAGTGTACGCGAATCCTTCATCCGCTGTCAGACGATCCTTGAGAACCTGCAGAAAGAGCTGCGCAAAACGGAAAAGTCGATCAAGGAGAAGCATGAACGGCCTGTTGAATTATGGACTGACACGCTCACTGTCAAGGAGCAGGAGATTACGGAGGATACCCGTGAGAATGAACGGCAGTTAAATCTGTGCAAACAACGGCTCTCTGCCGTGGATCAATGGCTGCAGACACTGGGCAATCAGAGACAGATTCTGGACACGCATGTTGAGGGCCGGGTTCAGCTCCGTGATGTACCGGAGGAAGTACAGCTTCAGGTGAGGGAAATCTGTGAACGGACAGTCGCTGACTGGCTGCTTCAGAGTAAAGAGAGCCGTGCACAGCGTACAGAGCTTACCCGTAAAGTGAAGGAAGAGAAAAATGACCTGAGTGCCAAGCTGGCCAAGTGCGGCTGGAACAGTGAGCTGGAGACCAAAATCCAGGAGCGGCTGAACACCGTCCACTGGGAGGACTTCTTTATTGCCGGGCAGGTGCTGGATTCGATGCTGCAGAGCTCACGCGACCAGATTGAGAGCATCCGCAGCGATAAAGAGAGCATGGAGCTCTCGCGCAAGCTGTGGGTCGGTCGTGCGGCTAAGCGGGTCGTGCAGATTACGGATATCCTGAAGCGCATGGAGCGGCGGATGATTATTCATAACGAGAACGGACATGCTTTTCCGCTGGTGAAGCTGAATTATAAGCATATCACCGTGCCCAAGACGACCGATGACATTGAGCCGCTGGTCAGCGACTACTTCAACCGCTGCATCAGTAGCCTGCTGGAGAAATATCCGAAGATCGAGCAGGTGCCGGCGGCAGCGGTGAAAGATCTGATCAATGACGGCAAACTCGTCTACGCAGCTATGCAGAACCGCTTCCCTGTGCTGCAGGTGTACAAGCCGGTTACAGAGAATTACTTCCTGTATGCGGCACCGGAAGAATTCCACTACTCCGATTGGGAGGTCATCAACCGCGGGGCACTTGACGAAGCGGTCGGCAGCGGCGGCCAGCGCCAGTCAGTGCAGCTGCTGGTGGCGATGATGATCATGACCCATAAGCGGGTCAACCGCGAGAACAAGGGCTGGACTGTCTTCCTCTACGATAACCCGTTCGGCGAGATGGTCTCCAACAACGTGCTTGATCCCGTATTCGAGATTTCCAAAGCGCTAAGGTTCCAGTGGCTGATCGTGACACCGCCGGAGCTGGTGAAGAATGATGTCAGTGTGCGGTTCGGCGTCTACTGGCAGCTCTATTTTGGCGGAGATAAGGGAGAAATGCTGGAGTCTACTCTGGTAAAAGGCGGCAGGAAGATGATCCCGGCGTCGTTGTTCTAGTATTAACAAAAATAAGGCCCGTCTGGCAGATGCCCGGCGGGTCTTATTTTTGTGAGGGCGAAAGGGAGGGGAGGAGGATATCAAAGGCAAAAATGCCTTTGATTCCGGCCCGCTTGGCCAAATGAGGCAAATCAAAGGCAAAAATGCCTTTGATTTCGGCCTGAGTGGCCGAATGAGGCATATCGAAGGCAAAAATGCCTTTGATTCCGGCCTGCGTGGCCGAATGAGCGAAATCAAAGGCAAAAGTGCCTTTGATTCGGGCTCACGTGGCCGAATGAGCGAAATCAAAGGCAAAAATGCCTTTGATTCCGGCCTGAGTGGCCGAATGAGCCATATCAAAGGCAAAAATGCCTTTGATTTCGGCCCGCTTGGCCAAATGAGGCAAATCAAAGGCAAAAATGCCTTTGATTCCGGCCTGAGTGGCCAAATGAGGCAAATCAAAGGCAAAAATGCCTTTGATTCCGGCCCGCTTGGCCGAATGAGGCAAATCAAAGGCAAAAATGCCTTTGATTCCGGCCCGCGTGGCCGAAAGAGCCATATCAAAGGCAAAAATGCCTTTGATTCCGGCCGAAGTAGCCGCAAGGCAAACCCCCAATAACTATTGAGTACCTACCTTCTACTCTTATTTTTCCTTGGATTAATATTAGTAATTAATAATAGGATCAAGCATATAATCAATAGCAGATAGCCCGCAAATGCTAGCAGATTAGTAGTAAGTACAAACAGTTCACCAAACAAACTCGAACCGTAGCAAGCATTAAACGTAACATTCACACCAGTTATTGTCGAGTGAAATTGTACTAAACCAAATGAGGCTAATGTTAGTCAAAGCCAGAATAATGGACAAGCAGGGGGATTCGGATGAAGCATAAAGGGATTATGTTATTGCTGATTATGGTGCTGTTGAGTGTCATGCTGCTGCCGGATAGGAGTTGGGCCAACCCGGCGGTTCCGGAGCATACAGATGCTTTTTATGTGAATGACTTTGCGGGAGTTATCGACCTCAAAGCAGAGAATTATATGGTCAACTACGGCGTAAAGCTCCATCAGGAGACGGGAGCGCAGGTGGTACTTGTAACAGTGGACTCAACCGGCGGAGCTTCAATGGAGGAATACGCCAGAACACTGTTCGACACCTGGGAAGTCGGCTCATCTGACAAAGAAAAAGGGGTTCTGCTGCTGCTCTCGGTAAAGGATGATAATTACTGGGTGCTGCAGGGTGACGGTCTGAAGAACTCACTTACCGACAGCATGCTGTCGCAGCTCCTCGCCGAGTCACTGGAGCCGGATTTCGCCCGCAAGGAGTATGCTGCCGGAGCGCGCAAAACCTATGGTGCCTTGATTAAAAGTCTGGGTGGGGTATGGACGGAGCCGCTCGGAATGCAGAATTTTGTTGCCGATAATGCCGGAGTCCTTCCGCAGGTTACAAGACTATATCTTAACCAGTCTAGTAACCGTTACAAAACAACGACCGGCAGTGGTATCTATTTTGTAACAGTGGACAACCCCGGCGGAAAAACGCTGCAGGAGTACACCTATGCCAAATATGCCTCGCTCGGAGCCGGTACCAGAGATGTTCTGGTGGTGCTAGATATAGAAGGAGACAACTATCATGTTCTGCAGGGCAGGGATGTGGATACTACCTTAACGAATAAGCTTATCGGAGATATCCTCAATAAGTCACTGGAGCCGCAATTTGCCGCCAAAAAGTATGCGGCTGGTGTTACCGCAGCGGCGAATGATTTCTACCATTATTTTTTGACCAGAGCTGACCGAAGTCCGACAGCAGCCGGGAACGCAGCCGGAGTAGCATCCGGAGTAGCATCCGGAGTAGCAGCCACCGAAACAACAGAAGCAGCTGCTGATATTGCAGCTGAAGCACCAGCTAAACATGAAACTGTATCTGATGAAGGTATTGACAGAGTCAAGGAGCTTACTCCAAAAAGTAAAGGGGTAGTGTCTATTGTTCTGCTCCTGAGTATTGTTGCTTTAATCGCTGTGGCTGCTTTATACCGCTACCGTCAATCTGCCCGGTCTGCTCCATACCGGAAAACAGAACCGGAGCATAGCCGGCGACTCTTCCGGGGAGCTGGTCAAAGCGGCCGTTCGAATCGTAGAGGCGGAAAAAGCAGGCATGGCTAGATTGATGACATACTATAATGTGTAGCCCTCTTCATCAGGAGGGCTTTTTTGTTGTTACAAATTATGGATGATAATGTGAAAATACTGAAACCTTTGCCGGCACAAGATCGTCTATCATGGGAGAATACGAGACTGCCACATTTGCATGATAGGCAAGACCAGGGAGGAATCCAGAAGTGAGCACTTCATCATTACCCCAGCGCTCAAACGCGCGCAAGAAGAAACCCGTCAAAAAGAAACGTAAAAAAGCAAGCTTTCTGCGCAGACTTATCAGAGTGTTTATGTTCTGTTTATTGCTGCTGACTATTGGCATGGGCTGGCTGTATTTTGCGCCCTCGGCCAACAATTTTCGTTACTTGATAGCGGACACACTAATAACAACACAGCACCGTTATATGGCAAAGTATATTATCGGGGAAGAAGAACTGAAGAACAGAGTAGCGGAGTATAACCAGCGCTTTGACAACATGGGGGATGAAGTGGATACGCATACTATTACCACTCCCGCACCTGAATCCGATTCTGATGCTGAAGCCCCGGCAGAGAAGAAGCTGGTGGAAATTGAAAAGGTCAGCGGAACCGGCTATTCGGGTTATGTGATGACAGTGAATGATCCTACCAAAGTCCGGCTGGGCATTCCGAATAAAACAGGCTCCGGCGAAAAGGTATCCAGTATGGTAGCGCGAACCGGTGCTATTGCCGGAGTTAATGGTGGAGGTTTCGCCGACCCGAACTGGAAAGGTAACGGATTTAAGCCGATCGGGCTTGTGATCTCCCAGGGTAAGCTTTTTTATAACGGGCTCGGGGGAAAGACTTCGACACAAATAGTCGGGTTAGATAAACAGGGGAAAATGATAGCCGGCAACTATTCGCTGGAAGAGCTAAACAAGCTTGGGGTTCAGGAGGCCGTTTCTTTTCAGCCGCGGATTATCGTGAACGGCAAAGGGCTGATCAAAAATGCAGCCGAAGGCTGGGGCATTGCCCCGAGAACGGCCATGGGCCAGCGTGCTGACGGTGCGCTGCTGTTTGTTGTCATTGACGGCAGACAGCCGGGCTATAGCATCGGGGCCAATCTGTATGATGTCCAGCAGATCATGCTAAAGCATGGTGCAGTGATTGCCGCCAATCTGGACGGGGGCTCATCCACAGTGCTGGTGAAGGACAACGAAATCGTCAACAAACCGTCCTCTCAATATGGAGAACGCTATTTGCCGACAGCTTTTCTGGTATTCGAGCATCCGGAGCAGGTGCAGATTGATAACATCTGGGAAGGTCTTGATCCCTCCCAGATTGACGCCGCCAAGAAGCGGACCCAGTAGACACCGGACGGGAATTAAAGGTATGCTACTTGTTATAAGCCAGATTCGCACAGGCATCAGCCTGAGGTAAGAGGGGGAACAGGTTTGACATTGCAGCAGCTCCGCTACGCAATTGAGATCGCGAACAGCGGCTCGATGAACGAAGCGGCCAAACGGCTTTTTGTGTCGCAGCCCAGTCTCTCCAATGCGATCAAGGAACTGGAGAACGAGCTGGGCATAACTATTTTTGAACGGACTAACCGGGGAATCAGCATATCGGCCGAAGGCATGGAGTTTCTTGGCTACGCCCGGCAGATTATCGAGCAGACCGAGTTCATGGAGAACCGGTACACCGGCAAGAAGCGCAGTCCGGTTTATTTTTCCGTATCCACCCAGCATTACGCCTTTGTTGTAGATGCTTTTGTGCGTCTGATGAAGGAGCGGGAGCTTGCAGAATATAATTTCAGCCTGCGGGAGACACAGACCTTTGAAATTATTGAGGATGTGCGGACATTGCGCAGCGATCTGGGCATTCTGTACATCAATGAGAGCAATTATAAGGTGATGAACAAGCTGTTCAGTGACGGGAATCTCAAATTTACGCCGCTGTTCAATACCAATCCGCATGTGTATGTGAGAGCGGGGCACACTTTGGCTGGCAAAGAGTCTATTATACTCGAAGATATTTTGCCGTATCCGTACATTACGTTTGAGCAGGGAGATAACAATTCACTGCATTTCTCCGAAGAAATGCTTAGCTTCACCCAGATTGAGAAAAACATCAAAGTAACGGACAGGGCCACCCTGTCTAATCTGCTGCTTGGGAGCGACGCTTACACGATCGGGACAGGCATTATGGCCTCTGATCTGAACGGCAACGGGGTGGTGACCATTCCCTATGAGAGTAATGAAGTGTTTACTGTCGGCTGGATTGCCCATAAAGACCGTAAGCCGAGTGAAATTATGTCCGCTTATATTGATCTGCTGAACGATCTGGTTGCCAGCAGCTATTTTGACATGAATCAGTTTTTACTATAACAGCAGGAGGGTCGTATGATCAGTCCAATTACGGGTTCCGCCAGAACTGCCCCTCCCTTTCGCTATGATATCGTAGGCAGCTTTCTGCGCAGTGAGGGCATCAAGACAGCGCGCAGCTTACTCGAACAGGGGGAAATAACTGCTGCACAGCTTCAGGAGATTGAGGACAGAGAAATTGCTGAACTGCTGAAGCAGGAAAAGGCACTGGGCCTCAAGGCTGTTACTGACGGAGAATTCCGCCGTTCGTGGTGGCATCTGGATTTTTTTCTGGGAATAACAGGCACACACAAAATCATTCTAAATCAAGGAAATAGTTCGGCCAAGGAAAACGCGCAACGGGCTGAAAGCTTTAAGATTACCGGGAAAATATCATTCGGCGATCACCCGATGCTGGCTCATTTCACCAGACTGCAGCAAATGGCCGGTGATACGATGGTCAAAATGACAATACCTGCCCCGTCCCTGTTCCACTTCGTACAGGATTACAATGGAAACGAGATTTATCCTGACCGGGATCAGCTGTTCCAGGATATTATTACTGTATACCGTGCGGCTATCCGGGCTTTTTATGATGCAGGTTGCCGCTATCTGCAGATGGATGATACGACGTGGGGAACGCTGTCGAGCGGCAGGCACCGGGCGCATCTGCGGAGCAGAGGCATTGATCCGGATCAATTGGCCAGGGACTACGTGTCGCTAATCAACGAGAGTATAGCAGATAAACCTGAGGATATGACTATCGCACTGCATGTATGCCGCGGCAATCTGCGTTCAACCTGGTTCGCGGCCGGCGGCTATGAGCCAGTTGCGGAGGCACTGTTCGGCGGGGCGCAGGTGGATGCCTTTTTCCTGGAATACGATAACGAGCGCTCCGGTGATTTCGCACCGCTGCGGTTCATCAAAGACCAGTTCGTGGTGCTGGGCCTTGTCACTACCAAGCATGGCGGTCTGGAGAATAAGGAGCAGCTGAAGCTGCGGATCGCCGAAGCGGCGGAATATGTGGATATCGACAAGCTGTGTCTAAGTCCGCAATGCGGATTTGCATCATCCGAGGAAGGGAATATTCTTACGGAGGAAGAGCAGTGGGACAAAATCCGGCTCGTTATTGAGACGGCGAATGAGATATGGGTGTAAGACCACTATAGCAAGTTAGGACAGGGAAAAAGAATAGGGATGTTCCGGTCTGCCTGAGCGGCTGCGGGACATCCCTGTTTTGTTATTTTGCCGGTACCGGGCTAAGTTTGTTATTGCTGGGAGCTCAACTGAGTGGAATAGCGGCGCTCCTATCAGCTCAACTGAAAAACAGTCATCAAATTCTCTATCACACAATGGGCTATTAAAGCTATGCTTGCCTGCTGTTATTTACTGCTGCTTTTGAGCAGCCGCCTCTGCATTAAATCCCCTGTCAGTGACGTAATTGTCAATACTCCAGACCCTGAGCCGGGATTCCCGCGCCTTCGTTTCAATCTCTCTAAAGTCCTCTACGTACCTGGTATCCGGCGGGAAAACAGCCACTCGGGCCAGCCCCTTTTCCAGCAGCAGCTGATTAACCATCTGATCGTCAACATAAGCGTATGCCAGCAGCCTGCCGTATTGATCCCGCTCCGATTCGTCAAATTCTAGATGAACCGTCTGGCCTGCAAGAAGCTCCTCCGTATAGTCACGCGCTTCCAGAGCATAGGGCTCTGGCTCGTTTCCAATCTCGGGCGTGTCAATCAGCAGCAGGCGTACCTTCTCGGTACCTAATTCATCGGTGCGGATCCGGAAGGTGTCTCCGTCGATAACCGAGGTGACTTCGGCTTCCATTGTTTTTGAAGTATATATGAATGTGCCAGCCACTTTGAAATCTCTTAATATGAAAAAATTCTGTATTGAAGTAGCCTTCTCAACAAGTGAAGTTCCAGGTGCGGTAACAACCGATAAAACGAAACTTATAGCCACTGTGAGCAGTGAGATTTTGTTAACACGCTTGCTGGATTTTCGGGCGGAAGCACTCCTGCGACCAACAAAGGATGGTTTGATTAAGCTGACCGCCCAGACGATTACTGCCAGTATGGTGAATAAGAGAAATAATACTGCCGTAAAAGATTCATTTGATAACATCCGTAAAAGCTCCTCTATAAACAATAATGTTGCCAGTGTAGCAGAAAATATCTACCTTGAATACCTGTACATAGCCGTCAGCCGTCAGCCGTCAGCAAAGAAAGCTTTAATCACAAATTAAACATCATTTACATATTTACCCAAATGAATTATGGTTACGGCAGGAGGGATGTTATGGAGCCATATGCTGATCGGCAGGTTGAGCGCAGGGCCAGACCGGGAAGAATCAGAAATATGTTGATTGTGCTTGTGGTTTTGCTGGGCGTGCTTGCATTGCTTAATCCGTCCACTGAGGATTTTGCGGAGTATGCCGCTGATGATCTGCAGGAAATACTAGGCGCATCACTGCCGGATGGCGTTAGTCAGGCTGTGATCCGGCCGCTGGTGCAGAGCCTTGCAGAGAGGGATAATTACATCATTTTTTCCGTTTTCAGTCTGCCAGACATCCAAGACACGGATACTTTTATCGGAGACATCAAGGCGAAGCGGCAGTATATTGGCCTGTTCAAAATCTTTTTCATCAAAATGTAGAAATGAAATTTAAACTTGAAAAGGCATAGCAAATCATGTTTAAATAGGTTTAATTGGATAAAAAAAGCGATGATGAGAAGAGTAGTTAAGCAAACGTTGTTCACAGAGAGCTCCAGCCCGGTGAAATGGAGCAGCAATGTGCCTGACGAATAAAGTCTCTGAGCTGCATACGGAATTGGGCAGAATGATCGCCCAAGGATGCTATGACGGGAGCTCCCGTTACAGAGCTAGGGTATAAGCGTTATTGCCGTACCCGAAGAGGCGGGCCTGGCGACATGTCCGCGAACAGAGGTGGTACCACGGTGCTTATGACAGCTCCCGTCCTCAAGATGACAATCTTGAGGCGGGGGCTTTTTTGTTTTTTATTAAAGAGCAGAGGAGATTATTAACATGCATTGGGCACAAAAAATCGCAAGCAACTTGATCAGCAGCCATCCTGAGTGCCAGACCTTTGTATGCGCGTCGGGCATCAGCCCGTCGGGCTCGGTTCATATCGGCAATTTCCGCGAGATTGTCACCACCTATTTCGTTACCCAGGCGCTGCAGAGAGCCGGGAAAGAGGTTCGTTTTATTTTTTCGTGGGATGATTTCGACCGGTTCCGCAAGGTTCCCGCGCAGCTGGACGCTTCATATGAGCGGTATATTGGTATGCCGTACACCAAGGTCCCATGTCCATGCGGCAGCCATATTTCCTATGCTGAGCACTACGAGCAGGAATTTGAGCAAGCGCTAAGCGCTTTTGGCATCCAACCCGAATTCATCTACCAGAGCCGTGAATATCAGTCAGGCAGGTATAACCAGGCTATCCTCCATGCCCTGCGCAGCAGAGGGGAAATTTACGACATTCTGATGATGTTCAAAACGAGCAAAGCTACTGAAGAGGAACGGGCAGCCTTTTATCCGATTCAGGTCTATTGCGAGCGTTGCGGAAAGGATACGACCAGTGTCCACGCTTTTGACGGGGAGTCGGAGGACATCATCTATAGCTGCAAATGCGGCTGCTATAACACGCTTCACGTTCCGCAGGCTTCGAACATCAAGCTGCACTGGAAGATAGACTGGCCGATGCGCTGGGGGATGGAGGATGTCGTATTCGAGCCGGGCGGCCGTGACCATTCCTCCGAGACGGGGAGCTATAATGTTGCCAAAGTCATCGCGGAGAAAATATTCGGTAACCAGCCGCCGTATTACGTTCCTTATGAGTTCATCAACATTAAAGGCAGCCATGCCAAAATGTCCAGCTCGTCTGGCCATAACTATACGCCGGATGATCTGCTGAAGGTATACGGGCCGGAGCCGATCCTGTTCATGTTCGCCAAATATCAGCCGGATGCGGCCTTCAGCATCGGCCTTGATGAGGATGTACTGCGGAACTATACAGAATTCGAGCGGTTCCGCAAAGCTAATGCCGCCGGGCAGCTGGAGAGTGAGGACATACGGGCGGCTCTTGACCTGGCCCTGCGCAATCCCGAAGACCCGGAAATACCGGGCTTCAGTCAGATTACGGCCCTGCTGCCTCTGCTTAACTGGGACAGCGGGCTGCTGCAAAGACTGCTTGTTCAGGATGGCGTGCAAGCCGGCGAAGAGGCATTATTCCGTCAAGCCGCAGAACGGGCTGAGCACTGGATCAGACATTATGCCCCGCACAAGCTGGTAACAGTGAACAGCAGCCCGGACCGGGTACTGTATCAATCACTGGAGGCTGCTGAACGGGAGCGGATTTTGGCATTCTGCGGCCTGCTCCGCAGCGGATTTTCCGATGAAACAGAATTTATGCAGCAGGTGTACGCTATTTGTCACGATGCTGACAAAAAGACGATGAGAAGCAATCAGAAGCGGCTGTTTACTATCCTATATCAGCTGATTCTGCAGCAGCCGGAGGGTCCAAGGGTTCCTGTACTAGTTCAGGCACTGGGCAAAGAGCGCGTGCTAGCGCTGCTCGACTTCTAAACGGAGCTCCGGTGCCCTTTACGGGATCGTCCCAAGAGAGGTATAATATAACGGACTGTTTATAACTTATGTTGGAAAGTGAGTCGAACACTATGGGCCGTAAATGGAATAATATTAAAGAGAAGAAAGCATCCAAGGATGCCAATACAAGTAAGGTCTACGCCAAATTCGGCGTTGAGATTTATGTAGCAGCGAAGAAAGGCGAACCGGACCCGGAATCGAACCGTGCGCTGAAGGTCGTTCTGGAACGCGCCAAAACTTATAATGTACCGAAGGCCATTATCGACCGCGCCCTGGAAAAAGCTAAAGGCAGCGGCGACGAAAACTATGTAGAGCTGCGTTATGAAGGCTTCGGCCCGAGCGGCTCGATGATTATTATTGATGCATTGACCAACAACGTGAACCGTACGGCTCCGCTTGTCCGTTCCGCATTCAGCAAAAACGGCGGGAACATGGGTGTCAGCGGATCTGTAACGTATATGTTTGACCCGACAGCCGTTATCGGCCTTGAAGGCAAATCTGCCGAAGAAGTAATGGAGCTGCTGATTGAAGCCGACGTTGACGTGCGCGATGTGCTGGAAGAGGACGAGGCGGTCATCGTATACGCCGAGCCTGACCAGTTCCATGCTGTGCAGGAAACACTGCGCGGTGCCGGTATTACGGAATTCACCGTAGCAGAGCTTACCATGCTACCGCAGAATTATGTGGAGATTCCGGAAGATGCCGAGGCCCAGTTTGAGAAGCTGATCGATGCTCTTGAAGAGCTCGATGATGTACAGCAGGTCTATCACAACGTTGATTCCGAATAATCCGGGCTGTTCATTGCCACAATAAGGTGAACCGATTTTTAGTACCCTTAAGGAGGCAGCGCAGTGACAGATCACGCCAAACCGGATAAGAACCTGATGAACACTGTGGATGAGCTGGACCATGCGGCAGTTACCAGCCAGCAGGCACAGCAGATGGAGCAGAAGAAGCTCGACATCCGCAAGGAGTCCCTTAGCGATGACAAGACAACTTATAAGAAGAATGAACAGAATTCTTATAAGTAATTACTGCATCCATACGGATTTAAGGGAGCGGCAGGAGATGATCCTGCTGCTCTTTTTTTATTTTACGAGGGAGGAATAGAACAATATGGCGGAATTCCGGGTGCTCAGTGTTGTACATATCATGCTGGTTCAGGGCGGCAAGGTGCTGCTGCTTAGACGCTTCAATACAGGACATATGGACGGTTATTACGGCTTTCCCGGCGGGAAGCTGGACGGCGGGGAAACGCTGCAAATGGCGGCAATCCGGGAGGCGCGGGAGGAAACAGGGGTGCGGATTGATCCGGCACATTTGCATATGCTGGGGACAATGCACATTAAGACAGCGGACGCGGAACGGATTGATTTTTTCTTCCGGGCCGAGGAGTGGTCGGGGGAAGTGAGCAATATGGAGCCGGACAAATGTGATAAGCTGGGCTGGTTTGACCTGAACAAGCTCCCGGACAATACCCTTCCATTCATGACAAAAGCGCTGGATGCCTTTGGATGCGGGGAATGGTTTGTGGAATACGGCTGGGATTAAGCTTACACAAGCCTTCCAGATTACAGGTTTAATATACTCATTGTCTACATAGCAGGAGGCCGGGGATGGATCATATTAGTACTGGAATGATCATAGTTTTAGTGGTTTGCGGCTTTCTGGCCGGTTTTATTGATTCTGTAGTGGGCGGCGGCGGCCTGATCTCAATTCCGGCGCTGCTGTCGGCGGGCATTCCGCTGCATCTTCTGCTAGGAACGAACAAGCTGGCTGGCACCATGTGCTCTTTTACCAGTACAGCTTCCTTTATTAAATCCGGTAAAATCAACTTTCAGCTCATCAGGCTGTTAATACCTTTCTCTATTGCGGGGGCGGTTGCTGGCTCTTTTACCGTCCGGCAGGTGCCTTCAGAATTTCTGAAGCCGCTGGTCATCGTGATGCTGGTGGTGATTACGCTCTATACATTGTTCAAAAAATCCTGGGGTGATGTGTCCACCTTCTCGGGCAGCAGCAAAAAAACCAGACTGACCGGCATGGTGGTCGCCCTGATCATCGGGTTTTATGACGGTTTTTTCGGTCCGGGGACGGGATCGTTTCTGATCTTTGCCTTTCTGATGCTGGGCTTTGAGTTCGTGACGGCAGCCGGCAATGCCAAGGTGCTGAATTTTGCCAGCAATATCTCCAGTCTGCTTACGTTCGTTGCGCTGGGCTCGGTGAGCTACTCCTATGGTCTGGTGCTTGGTGTACCGATGGTTATCGGCGCTATACTCGGCTCTAAGGTTGCTATCCGCAAAGGAGCAGGATATATCCGTCCTTTGTTCATTGCGGTAACAGTGATCTTGATCGGCAAACAGATATGGGATACGATGCACTAAACAGAGCGAGATAGAGGTGGAAATATGGACATAAGGTTCATACCTAAGGAACAGGCATGGCAGTTAAGGCATGAGGTCATGTGGCCGGAGCGGGAGCTGGATTATGTGAAGCTGGCTGATGACGATGCCGGGAAGCATTACGGGCTGTTCGACGGTGAGCGGATGATTTCCGTTGTTTCTTTATTTATTGAAGGCGAGGACGCACAGTTCCGTAAATTCGCGACATTGGAGTCCGAGCAGGGCAAAGGCTATGGCAGCAGGCTGCTGCAGCATGTGCTTGCGGCGGCGGCGCAGCGCGGAGTCCGCAGAATCTTTTGCAATGCACGGAGCAATAAAGCCCCTTTTTATCAGAAGTTCGGACTGGCTGCAACGGGGCAGTCGTTCACTAAAGGCGGTAAAGACTATATCATTATGGAACGGTTATTCGGACCAGCCGGAGCCGGAGCTGTAAACAGAAACGGAGCGGAGCAGACAAATGACTGATAAATTATATTATGCATCAGCTTATATACAGGAGTGGGAGACAAAAGTCAGCCGGATTGAGGAAAAAGAAGAGGGGCTGTATCTTGTCCTGGAGCAGACAGCCTTCTATCCGCATGGCGGCGGGCAGCCTTGCGATACCGGCACCATCGGCGGCATTCCGGTGCTGGATGTCATTCTTGAGGGAAGCGAAGTGTTCCACAAGGTGGAGAGTCTTCCCGGAAGCGCTGAAGTCAGCTGCAGGCTCGACTGGGAGCGGAGATTTGATCATATGCAGCAGCACAGCGGGCAGCATCTGCTGTCTGCGGTATTCCGCGAGCTGTGCGGGGCGATGACGCTAAGCTTCCATCTCGGAGCTGATTACGCGACTATTGATGTTGAGCTGACAGAGCTGTCACCGGCCAGAATGCTGGAGGTGGAGGCCGAGGTTAACCGGCAGATTGTTCTGAACCGCAGTATTACCAGCTATTTCGTGAGCGGTGAAGAGCTGGCCAGCCTGCCGCTGGTGAAGCAGCCTACAGTGACTGAGAATATCCGGATCGTGGAAATTGAAGAAATTGAATATAACGCCTGCGGAGGTACTCATGTCCCTTCAACCGGAGCAATAGGGATGATCAAGCTGCTGAGAGCGGACAAGCAGAAGGGGAACATCCGGGTGACCTTCAAATGCGGCGGCCGCGCACTGGCCGAGTTCAATGACAATGTGCGTATTCTGGGCGCCTTGTCCGCCAAATTCAATACCGGCAAGGACGAGATTTTGGACCGGATTGAAAAGATGGAACAGGAGCAAAAGCAGCTTCAGGCCGAGCTTACAGCACTTAAAGAGCAGAATGACGGCTATGCAGCAGGCGAACTGCTGGCGGCGCAGGAGCAAGGCAGCAGGATTATCGCGCAGACTTATGAACAGAAATCACTCAAGGATCTTCAGAGCCTTGCGGTCAAGCTGACTGCGCTGACTGATCTGCCGGTGCTGCTGCTGTCAGCAGCCGAGAATAAACTGGTGTTCGCGCAGAGCGGAAATGCCGGGCTGTCCTGTGGCGCGTTCTTTAAGGAGCACCTCGGCAGCTTCGGCGGTAAAGGCGGCGGCAGCGACAAGCTGGCCCAGGCCGGCTTTACGGACTGGGAGCAGGCCCTGGCATTTTATGAATTTGTGAAACAGCAGTAACATACAAAACCTGCCTTAGGTTTGGATGATCAGAATGGATTATCCACTTTCCCGGGCAGGTTTTTTTTAGATGTATCGGGTTGTTTACCAGCCCATGCGGCTGCATAGCGAGGTAATATGGGCAAGGTGATGCTTGCCGTGCCAGGCATAAATGCCGATGTTTCTGCCTAATGAAACTACACCGGATTCCGGATGGATAAAGGTTTTGTCCATATCGGCAGGAGTCAGGTCTTGCAAAACGGTTACCCAGCGCTGATGCAAGGTTTCGATGAGCAAAAGGGATGGCTCAACCGGTAAGGCATAATCCGGCAGCTCGGCCCATTTTGTCTCCTCATAAGGCTTAATTACCGGCTTGTCTTCCGTTAGAGCCAGTTTAAACCGGACATAAGCATTCATATGACTATCTGCAACATGATGGATAACCTGCCGCACCGACCATCCGCCCGGACGATATGGGGTATCCAGCTGTTCATCATTCAACTCTTTTACAGCCTCCCGCAATAGTCCCGGTAATTCTTCAATTTGCTTGATCCACGCGGTGGTAACATTAGCGGTAATCTCACCGGCATACTCAAACGGGCCAATCGGGTATCTCAAATCCGTCTCCATCGTCAAAATCCCCCCCAGTTAAGGATTATTTAATAACTTCCCCATTATAATCACTTCAGAGGATATGAGAAAGGGGAACGAAGCGTGTTTTTTAACATTCTGAAAAAGGATCTGCGGCGCAAAAAAACGATGAATATCGTGCTGCTCGTGCTGATCACACTGGCTACAGCCCTGGTGGCGAGCGGAACAAACCTGATGTACACCACCTCATCGGCCATCGGGTATTTTATTGACAAGAGCAATGTCGCGGACCACAGTATCACCATTCCCGATACGGCGGAGAACAGGCAAAAGATTCAAGACTGGGCCGGTAATCAGCCTATTATCGGTGAGGTATACTCCGAGCCGCAGATCAGTGTAACCAGCCAGCAGATTAAGCTGCCGGCCGGCCGGAACGGCTTTTCAAGCAATCTGGTGCTTACACTGGCGACGTTGCCTGACAAGGTTAATCTGATCTTCAGCCAGGACGATCAGCAGTTTAAGCTGGATGCAGGCGAGATCGGCATACCGGTAAGCATCAGAAATGCTACCGGCATGGAGCTTGGCGACAGCATCACTATGAATTTTGACGGCATCTCCAAAAGCTTTACAGTAACAGAATTTTTCAAAGACGCCTTTTTGGGAGCCGACCTGATGGGGCTGAAACGGCTGATGATTTCGCAGCAGGATTTTACTGCCATTCAGAGCACACTTCCTGAGGAAGCAATCTCGGTGCAGTATAGTTTTATGGCAGCTAAAGGAGTGGAGTCTTCAGCGGTAACGGCAGCTTTTGCCAAGGAGGATCTGCAGGCGAATTTTCAGGTCGACAAGGGGCTTGTAAAAACCTCTTTCCTGACGGATCAGATCATTTCCGCCATGCTGTTTGTAATCAGCCTGTTTCTGATTTTCATAGCTTTTATAACACTGAGATTCACCATTGTGTCTACGCTGCAGGATGAATACCGGGAGATCGGCGTGATGAAGGCCATCGGCTTTAAGAACGGATCGATCAAGGGGCTGTACCTGGCCAAATATTCAGGCCTTGCTGTCATAGGCGGAGCCGTCGGACTAATTGGCAGCTTTCCGCTGAGTGCCCTTATGTCCCGTAAAACAGCAGAATACATTATTTTACCCGGTGGCATAACCAACATTATCATTTCCATAATCAGTGCAATAGCAATTGTTCTGCTGACCCTGCTGTTCTGTATCCTGTGTATGCGCAAAATTAATAAAGCCTCTGCGATCGACGCGATCAGACAGGGCCATACCGGCGAAAGGTTCAAGCCTTCACGCAGGTTCCATCTTCACCGCAGCAAACGGCTGTATCCGATGCTGTTTCTGGCAATGAGCGATGTTGTAAGCCGGCTGAAAAGCTATACCACGTTAATCCTCACCTTTATTCTTAGCGCAGCTATCATCATTATCCCTATCAATCTGACCAATACGATCCTCACACCGAAATTCATAAGCTATCTGGGAACAACGGAAGCGGATTTCTATACGAAAGCCGTCGTGGCTGATAAACCGCTGAATGAGATCCGCGGGGAGCTGTCGAAGGTAGAGCAGCAGTTTAAGGAGCAGAAGTTCGATGTGGAGCTTTCACTGGAATACACGGCATTGACAAAGTATATCTCCGAGGACGGCGAGAGCAACAGAAGTATATCCGGCACGAAAAACGAGCCTGCGGCCAATCTTGAGTATCTGCAGGGAACGGCTCCTGAGCTGGCTAATGAAATAGCGATTACCAGCATTATGTCAGAGGTCTATCACAAAATGCTTGGTGATTCTATTGTATTTGAAATAGACGGCCAGCAGCATTCCTTCCTGATCACCGGTATTTTTCAGGCCATCTCGAATGAAGGCTATATGGTCCGGCTGGCCGGGGAATTCTACCCGCAAATGACAACATCTTATATGATTACCGGCATGATTCATGCACCGGATCAGGACAAGGCTGCAATCACGGCAGAGATGAAGCGGTTATTCAGCCAGTACGAAATTAAGACTGCTGATGAAATGCTGAAGGAGGTTATCGGCGGCTTTATCGGTCAGCTAAAAAGCGTCATCGGCCTGCTTACGGTCATTGTGTGCCTGATTATCTTTTTTATTACAAGCCTGTTTGTACGGCTGCTTATCAGCAAAGAGATCCAGGGCATTGCCGTTATGAAAAGCCTTGGCTTTACAGACGGTCTGATCCGGTTGTGGCAGGTGCTGCGGATTATGATTCTGCTGACAGGCTCGCTGATTATAGGCGTGCTGGGAGCCAATATTCTCGGTGAACGGCTGTTCGGCTTCGTCTTCCGAATGTTCGGGCTTACTGAGCTTCACTTTCAGATTATGCCTTTGCAGGTTTACGTGCTGTACCCGCTGGTGATTCTGGCTGTAGTGGTAACGGCGGTATATACCAGCTGCGGACAAATTAAACACATCCATGTCTGGAATATGAATAAAGAATAATCAGGAGGAATGAAACGATGAGTACCATACTTGAAGTTACCAATCTGTGCAAAACCTATATCGTGAACAAAAGTCAGCATAATGTGCTGCGGAATATTAACTTCACCCTGCATGAGGGAGAGTTTGTGTCGATCATGGGACCTTCCGGCTCCGGCAAATCTACCCTGCTATATACGGTCAGCGGGATGGACCGCCTGACAGCGGGAGAGGTCCTGTTTAACCGGAAGCAGCTGTCACAGCTGTCGCAGAATGAGATCGCAGAGGTCCGGCTGCATGAGATGGGTTTTATTTTTCAGCAAATGTATATGCTCGGCAACCTGTCGGTCTATGATAATATCATATTATCGGGCTATCAGGCGATTAAGGGCAAAGGAGATAACCGCAGCCGCAGTGACATCAACGAGTATGCCGACAAGCTGATGCGCAAGCTGGGGATTATCGAAATTGCCGGACATGACATTGCCGAGGTGTCGGGCGGACAGCTGCAGCGGGCCTGTATCTGCCGGGCTTTGATCAACGCTCCCAGGATGCTGTTTGCCGATGAGCCGACCGGGGCACTGAACTCCAAAGCCGCCAAGGAAGTGATGGAGGAGCTGTGCCGGATCAACCGGGAAGGTACGACGATCATGATCGTCACCCATGATGTGAAGGTAGCCGCGCAGACCGATAAGGTGCTCTATATGGTGGACGGCAACATCCAGGGCGAGCTGAAGCTTGGCAAATTTGCTGAGGCGGAGGGCGTCAGAGAACGGGAGCGCAGGCTGAATGAGTGGCTGATGGAGCAGGGCTGGTAGGCGGGGGAATCAGTGTCGGCTAATTGCCGCCTTGCCTGCCTTAGAGAGATAGAAAGTACAGGAGGGATGGCATTGGCTGATATTTTGGTCATTGAGGATAATCTGGAATTGTCTGCGGTTATACGGGATTTTCTGGAGGCGGAGGGCTACTCTGTAGCATCTGCTTCCAGTGCCGAAGAGGGACTGGAGCTTCTGGACAGCGAGGCAGTGAAGCTGCTGCTGCTCGATATTATGCTGCCCGGGATCGACGGCTTTGCCGTGTGCAGGCTGGCCAGGGAAAAATACAATCTGCCGATTCTCATCATGAGTGCCCGGCACGGAGATGACAACAAGATTATCGGGCTGGAGCTGGGGGCAGACGATTATCTGGAAAAGCCGTTTACCATTCAGCTGCTGATTGCCAAAGTAAAGGCGCATATGCGCCGGAGCTATGAGATGAATGACAACAGGCAGCTGCTGACAGACGGCGACCTCCTGGTCAACCGCTCCTCCATGCAGGTGTTTCTGGCGGAAGCTACGGTGTCCATGACAATGAAGGAATATGAGCTGCTGGTGCTGCTGCTGAATAACCGGGGTAAGGCGCTGCGCAAGGAGTGGCTGTTCGAGCAGGTGTGGGGAGCGGACAGCTTCAGCGAGCCGTCTACGCTAACTGTACATATTAACAAGCTGCGGGAAAAGATTGAGCTTAATCCGAAGCAGCCGAAACGGATTGTAACAGTGTGGGGAGTAGGCTACAAGTATGAAGCGGTTTGACCGGCTGATTCTCTGCACGATAAGTATCGGTATCGCGGTGATTGCCTTGTTTACCGCCTATGGCTTCAAGCTGACAGGAGACTCAGGAGACAAAGCATACCGGATTGAGGTCAACCGGATTACCCGGGAGGTAAGTGACCGGCGTGAGCCCGGTGCACTTAAGCTGGACGGATACACCTATGTGCGAAATGCTGCATGGCTTGAATGGAATGCAGAGCCGGAGGCCGTACGCGGATTTTTTGACGGCACAGGTGTGCAGAACAATGCCGAGTATACTGTTAAACCTATATACCGTGGAGATGAGCCGGCAGGTTATTTGAGGCTGGAGTATGCGTCAGGTACAAGCCGTTCGCCTCTGCTTCTGCTGACGGTCATACTGCTTGGTGCAGTACTTACTGCCATATGCGGCCTGCTTATGTACATCCGCAAGCAGATCATCAGGCCGTTCCATACGATTGAGGAGCTTCCTTACGCATTATCCAAAGGCAATCTGACTCAGGACATGAAGGAGAGCAAAAGCAGGTTTTTTGGCAAATTTGTCTGGGGGCTAAACCTGCTGCGCGAGACGCTGGACCGGCAGAAGCAGACCAATCTGCGGCTGGAAAAAGACCGCCAGACTCTGATCGCCTCCCTGTCGCATGAGCTCAAAACACCGGTCGCTGCGATTAAGCTGTACTCCAGTGCGCTGGCGGAAGGGCTCTATGACAACGAAGACAAGTGCAGGGCATCCGCCAGCCTGATCGGCCAAAAGGCCGGACAGATTGAGGAGATGATCAGCAGCATCATTTCTGCATCCGTGTCATCTTTGCAGGAGACAGAGGTGCACGCAGCGGAATTTTACCTGAAAGACTGGATCAGGCGGGTGGCGGAGCATTACAAGGAGCGCCTTGAACTGCTCAAAATCCGTTTTGAAGTGGGTGAACCTGAAGACAAGCTGCTGCTTGGGGACCCGGATAAGCTGCTGGAGGTTGTGGACAACCTGCTGGAGAATGCAATCAAATACGGGGACGGCACGCTAATTAGAATCAGCTTCCGGGAAGAGGATTACCGCCAGCTGATCCTTATTGAGAACACCGGCGCTCCCGTTCCGGCCATCGAGCTGCCGCATATCTTCGCCAGCTTCTGGCGCGGCTCGAACAGCGCCGGCAAGCAGGGCAATGGCCTGGGCCTGTTCATTTGCCGCCAGCTGATGCGCAAGATGGACGGGGATATTTACGGTGAAGCTTATGCGGAGGGGATGCGGTTTGTACTGGTATTGCGGTACTGAGTTAATAGATCTGGCTTAACTACATAAGGCTAAGAGGAGCGGCTTGCGGTCTGAGGCTGCTCTATTTTTATTGAAGGAATTAAGGATACTTTTAACGAACAAGTATTAAATCCAGCTGTACTAATGCATGTTGATGAGAGGATGATGGATGTGGGAAATGCGGTAAACAATCTTACGGAAGACCGAAAAGCCGAGTTAATAGATAAATATGGTCTATCGGTTGAGCCTGATCCGTCAAAAGACACTCTGCTCCAAGGCGACTTCGGCTTTTCTGTTAACTTTCCAATGCTGATTGCAGCAACTTTTCTTGTATTGGTATTGGGTGCTCTGTTGTATTTCTGGTTTAAGAAAAGAAGGTTGTGAAGGATAATATTGACATTTAATGACAGGTCTTTGAACAGAACAGTACCCGGTCTATACTTTTGGATTGCCGAAATAACAGCTACATTACATATTCCCGTCTTTCAGAGTTATTTTCTCCGGTTTGGGTAATATTGGATATACCTGAATGAAGTGGAGGCGGGAAAAATGAGAACTTTTGGACGAGGCGTGCTGTATTCCATTATTGTCATAGCGGTCCTACTTCTTATTTCGTTTATAATCGGTGATACTGTAACCCTTCCCTGGTATATTTTTATTCCTTTGTTTGTTCTGGTCTGGGCGCTGGCTGTTTATCAGGAGGGACGTAACCGTTCCAGGCAAGGATAGATAATACGTTTCATAGGATTGATCATACACGGCAAACCGCCCATAATGAAAAGGGATGGTTTGCCGTGTATTTTGTATGAGGTACATAAATGTGTATATAAAGGAATCGAATCATACTTTTGGAGGTGTACTACCAGCAAGAATGACTAAGAATATTACAATCGGTCTGCTGGCCCACGTCGATGCCGGAAAGACGACGTTCGCCGAGCAGCTGCTCTACCATACGGAAGCGATCCGCAGCAGGGGCAGAGTGGACCATAAGGATACTTTTCTGGATACCCACGAGATTGAAAAAGCGCGCGGCATCACTGTTTTCGCTGATCAGGCGGAATTCATCTACGGTGATTCACACTACTTTTTGCTGGATACACCCGGCCACGTCGATTTTTCTCCGGAGATGGAACGGGTACTCCAGATTCTCGATTATGCCGTTGTGATTGTCAGCGCAGTTGAAGGTGTGGAGGGTCATACGGAGACGGTATGGCAGCTGCTGCGTTCCCATAAGGTTCCAACCTTCTTTTTTATCAATAAAACAGACCGTACCGGCGCCGACCCGCAGCGTGTGATTAGCGAGATTCGCCAGCTGCTCAGCGGAGATGCCGTTATGCTGCCGGAGCTTGATGCTGAGGGTGTGGATGAGGAGCTGCGCTCTTTTTTGGCGGAACGGGATGAAGCGCTGTTTGAGGCATATCTCGATGGAAGCCTGGACGAGCCGGCCTGGAAGGAGGCTCTGGTTAAGCTGGTGCGGCAGGGCAAAGTCTTTCCTTGCATGGCAGGCTCCGCTCTGCTGGATGAAGGGATCGGCAGCTTCCTCCGAAATTTGGATGCACTTGCAGTAACGGAATATGATTATCGTCTGCCTTTTGCCGGGAGAGTCTACAAGGTGCGCTACGATGACAAGGGAACAAGAATCACTTATATTAAAGCGCTGCAAGGTGTGCTTAAGGTTAGGGAGGAGTTAACCTGCGGTCCTGCAGGAAAGCGGATCTCTGAACGTATTACCGGAATCCGGCGGATTAACGGGGCGAAGACGGCAGCAGCCGACTGGGCTGCTGCGGGTGAATTGTTCGCCGTTACCGGCGTAACGGCTGCCGGGCCGGGCGAAGGCGTTGGAGAGCTGGTAGATACCATAGGCAGCGGACTCGTTCCTGCGCTAAGATCAAAGGTCTGCTTCGAACCGCCGGTTCACCTGAAAGAGGTGCTGCAGGCGTTTCAGCAGCTCGGTGCGGAAGACCCCTCGCTGAATGTAAGCTGGGATGAAATGCTTCAGGAGCTGCAAATTCAGGTAATGGGGCAAATCCAGCTGGAGGTGCTGGAGCAGGTGCTGCGGGAGCGGTACCGAATTCAGGTAACCTTTGGTGATCCGGAGATTTTGTATATGGAGACGATCGAGTCAATAGCCTATGGCTGTGGCCATTTTGAGCCGCTCGGCCATTACGCCGAAGTTCATCTGAGGCTTGAACCCGGTGAAAGCGGGAGCGGCGTAACGATACATAATAAGTGTCACCCCGATCATCTGGCTGTGGGCTACCAGAATCAGATTGTTCAGGTGCTGCTGGACAATGGCCATCACGGCCTGCTGACAGGCTCTCCGCTGACCGATGTGCAGATTACGCTGCTGAGCGGCAGGGCCCATAATAAGCATACGTCAGGCGGAGATTTCCGGGAGGCTGCGCTGCGCGCATTACGCCAGGGGCTCGAGCAGGCGGAGAATGTGCTGCTGGAGCCGTTTTATGACTTCAAAATCAGAATTCATGCCGATCATGTAGGCAAGGTGATGTCCGATATTCAGCAGGCCAGCGGAAGCTTTACCGCGCCCGAAATAAACGGTGAAACGGCTATCCTTACCGGAACGGTACCGGTTGCCACTTTCATGAATTATCCGGTAAGACTTGCTTCCATGACACAAGGCAAAGGTGCCCTATCTCTGCGGGCCGGTGGGTACCAGACCTGCCATCAGTCAGGACACATCATCAGTATGAAGCAGTACGATAAAAATGCCGATCCGGCCTACCAGTCGGCTTCGATTTTTTGTGCCAAAGGACAGGCTTATTCTGTCCCTTGGGATGAGGCGGCTATGCATATGCATGTTAAGCTGGAGCACTGAGACATTTGCCGGAGCAATTGTGTAGGACATCTGTCCTTTATGGAGCGGGTAAGATAGCTTTTAATGGATAAAAGTGAATGGAGGGTAGCAAATGACCAAAGTGATAGACAAGATTGCCTGGATTCATATGGTAGACGGGAAGGTGCTCGGCGCTCGTTCTCACGGTAAAGACACCTATTATTTCCCCGGAGGCAAACGGGAAGCGGGCGAGACGGACAACGAAACGCTGATCCGCGAAATTGAAGAGGAATTAACGGTACACATTATTCCGGAGAGTATCCGGCATTTTGGCACATTTGAAGCTGAAGCACATGGTAAAGAACCCGGTGTGCAGGTGCGGATGACCTGCCTGACCGCAGAATATAACGGTACGCTTGCCCCGGCAGCAGAAATTGCTGAACTGGCCTGGCTTACGTTTGCAGACAGGGAGCGGGGATCGGCGGTCAGCAGGCTGATTTTTGACCGGCTGCATGAGATGAAGCTGTTATCTTAATCGAGTATATGTTTATTAAAGGCCCGTTTCAGCCTCTTAAAAATGAGGATTGAAGCGGGCTTTTTGGTGCAATGCTAAGGGGAAATTGTGATTTAGGACATATGTCCTTCACGGATTACGCCAGATGTCATTTAATTAAGGCAGAGATTACAAAGAGGAGAGAGAGACATGAAGGGAATCATTTTTGCCTTTATAGGCGGGGCGTGCATTACGCTGCAGGGGGTTGCAAACGCACGGATCAGCCAGGACATCGGCACTTGGCAGGCAGCAACAATCACACAATTAACCGGTTTTATTATGGCTTTGGCGATTCTGCTGTTCGTACGCGACGGGAAGAAGCAGGGCTTCAAAAAGGTAAATCCGCTGTACCTGACCGGAGGCGCGCTGGCTGCGTTCATTATTTTCAGTGAGGTAACCGCTATTCAGCATGTGGGAGTTACTTTGACTATATCTGCACTCCTGATCGCCCAGTTGTTCATGACCTTCATGATCGACAGCAACGGCTGGTTCGGGGTCGTGAAGCAAAAAATGCGGCTGCCGCAGTTCATCGGAATCGGAATGATGATTGCCGGCGTGCTGATTCTAAAACTTTAATGCAAAGAAGGGGATAATTTTTATGATAATCGGCATTATATTGGCATTGGTGGCGGGCGCGCTTGTGGGCCTGCAGAATATTTTTAACAGTAAAGTCAATGAGCATACAGGCTCCTGGTCGACCACGACACTCGTTCTTGGCATGGGCTTTATCGCTTCACTTATTATGGGGCTGATTACTCAGGGGACCGGGATGTTTACACTCCAGCATATGCAGCCGTGGTACTGGTTCAGCGGTGTGATTGGTGTCGGCGTGGTAATCTGCCTGGTGCAGGCAACGAAGCTGCTTGGTGCAACTTTTGCGATTTCAATTGTGCTGACCTCGCAGCTGGGATTCGCGCTCCTATGGGATTCTCTTGGCTGGATGGGGCTGGAAAAGGTTCCATTTAGCCTGAATCAGCTGCTCGGTGTGCTGGTCATCGTCGGTGGTATTCTCGTCTTTAAGCTTGGCGGCCGTGAAGCGGGACGCCGGGAGAAGAAGGCGCCCGGTCAACAGCGGCAGGTGCTGCATACCGATTAATATATGAGAGCTAAGCTCCGTAATTCTGCTGAGGCAGATTACGGGGCTTTTTTGCTGCTGCAGATTAAAATTTTAATTAAATGGTGCATTTTATGAGGTTTGGAGTGCTTTTCAGGAACAGAGCACAAAAACCGGGGGGATTTGATATATTCTTGGTCTATCGACAGCAAAGACAACACATAAGCATCATCCGAATAAACGAGATTTAGGGGTGCCACTAATATCAAGTTTATTAATCCAAAACCAGAGAGGAAGAAGAAAAAATGAATACAAACCAAATGTTTGACCTCGATTTGAGAAAGAGCTACGAAGCAAGCGACCTGAGCCCTCAGGCTTCAATTGTCAAGACAACAATCCAAATATCCAAAGCAGTATGCAGAACACTTACTTGCATCTGTACCGGCTCTTGTTCTAATTGTAAATAATTCATAAGGGCTTGATAAGTTAGAGGTAGTGAATAGCTGCCTCTAACTTACATATGGAGACTGTATGTTTAAACCAAACATTTATAACTGGCACACCGCCCGCATGACCGATCAGTTCCAATATCATGCAGCTTCCGGCCGGCCTCTTACCATTCTGTTTATTGATACAGGCGCCGACAAATTCCACCCGGAGCTAAAGGGCAATCTTATTGAAGCAGAGTGCAGATCATTTGTGCCTTATGAGTCCTGTCTGAGTGATTATATCGGCCATGGCACACAGATGATCAGCTCTGTTACAGGCAAAAAGATGTTTAAGGGAATAGCCCCCGCTGCCAGCGTTGTTGTCTACAAAATAACCGATAAAAAAGGGATTAGCAAGCTTGATTGGCTCTATAAAGCACTCGAGGAAGGTATTTCCAAAGGGTATCCGGTAATCAATATTAGCTACCGAACGGAATACGAATTGGACCTGCTCGAATTTGAGCGGTTTCAGGCCTTGATTGACTTTGCCGGCAGACAAGGGATTTGGGTGGTTTGCTCAGCGGGGAACGACGGGCGTGATATATCACAGGAATTCAGGGTGCCCTCAAATTTAAAGGGAGTGTATCCGATCGGTTCGACAAATAAGAATGGCGGGGTGTCCTTGTTCAGCAATACGCTCAGCAGCCAGTTTTTTGCACCAACTGGCGATGAGTATGAAGTGAATTACGACAATGACTGGGTCATGGTTGCCAAATCGGAGCTTGTCACAGGCGACTATTTATATGAGGTACTGGGCTTTGACAAGGCATATACCGTAGGAATCGGTACCAGCATAGCCAGCGCATTATTCAGCGGTGTTGTTGCCAGTCTTGCCGGTGAGCTCATAGCCCAAGGCTTGAAGCCCGATCGTTCTGTAATGGAGGAGCTGCTCCGTATGGGTGCAAGGCCTGCCGGTACCAAGCAGGAGCATTATGAAGTGAGTCTTTCAGGCTCTATTCGAGCTTTGAGACAGATGAGAGGTTGATTGCATGCTGCAGAAATTCGAAATATCGGACACCTATATGTACCGGAAAACACTGCTCAGCCTGGAACAATATACTGATTTGTTTGACCTTAAAGTGCAGGATGACGATGAATACCTCAGTAGTCTGGTACGTTTTATTGAAAAGCAAGGGTTACTGGATTCGATCTTCATCTCCAGCACTGCGACATACACGGCGCTGCAAAGTCTGAATAGCGGAAAGGCAATGAAGCCCAAAAAGAAACGGAATCTTATTCTGAGCCTTACCAAATTTATATCGCGTGCGATTTGCAGGCCGACACCGTTTGGGCTGTTCGCAGGAGTCGGCATTTCCCGGTTTGGAGCAGAAGGGCTGTCACCGGAAGAAACAGTCTGGGTGTCAGCGGACTACAGTCTGATATACAGCTTGATTGAGCTGTTTCACGGGGATGCGGAAATCCGGAATGAGTTAAAGCTTAGTGTGAATAACACTTCCTACACAGACCATCACAGGCTCGTTATCTCCTATCAAACCACCTTTACAAAGGTACAGGAGGCACAGAGTGCTGAAAATATATCGGTTCTCAAAACGCCGGTCATAGATTTCATTATGGATATTCTTTACCGCGAACGGCAGTCCTTCCTCCAGCTTACTAAAGCAGTAAACAAAGCATTTGGCGTGGATGACAGCATCAGCGTGACGTTTGTACGGCAGCTGATGGAACAGGGCTTTCTGGTAAGTGAACTGGTCCCTGATCCCCGGGAGGCTGCTCCGCTTCACCATCTGGCCGGTACGTTGAAGAGAATGGCTGCGCCAAAGGCAGCATATTATGCGGATTCACTCGAACGGATTGCTCATGCTATACAGGACATCAGCACGGCTCCAGTCAAGCGGGACAGTATTGAAGCCGCTTTGCAGCAGGTACGTGCAATTCTTCCTGATTATGAAGGCGACCTGGTCAAGGTTGATATCCGTTTGGATCAGGCAAACGAAATTCCTTTATCAGACAACGACAGGCAGACTCTTGCGGAAACAGCTTCGATTCTGAGCCTGCTTTCTACTTATACAAAAGAAGACACGTTGTCAGATTACCGGCAGCAATTTACCGAAAAATATGGGGTATACGAAGAAGTACCGTTGCTGGAGTTGTTTAGCCGGACTATGGGGATTGGTAAACCGGAAGAGTACAATGGCAATCACCAGAGCGAGGGCAGGAACAGGCTCAAGAATGAGAGCCGCTTCCAGAGTCTGAAAGCGCTGATTGCAGAGTGGCAGACGGATGCTATCGCCAATCATACCGATATCGTGCTGGATAACACCAAATTAAGTAAGCTGTCTGAGCTTAGTCCGGCAGATATCCATGTCTCCTTCGATTTATATTATTCCTGTATGAAGAATGAACAAGGCGGGGTTACCTTTTACCTAAATAACAGATCCGGATCGCCTGAAGCTTGCCAGACCTTTGGAAGATTTGCTTATATGTTCGACAAAGGGAGCAGGGAAGAAATTTTTAATTTCATCAGAGAACCTGAGAAGCAGGAGGCTGGCGTACATTCTGCTGAAATCTCCTTCTACCCGTCGAATCCAAAGGTCGCTAATATTATGACCGTAGGCCGGACACCGGACCCTTCACTGGGTATGGGGAGCTTCCCTGTAAATCACGGGCTGGATATCTCCCGGCTGCTGGTAGGTGTGGAGGAATCGGGCTGTTTTTATCTAAAGCACAGAGATACGGGAGAATTGGTGTTTCCGAAGCTTAGCAGTATGTATAATTCAGCACTGGCCCCCGGTCTTGTCCGGTTCCTGAATGACATTAATCAGCAGTATCAGACCGGCTGGTCACACCTGGAGGAATATCTTTATGATTCTACCTATACTCCTAGAGTTACCTATAAGAATATCGTTATCAGCCCTAAAAAATGGGTGTTATATGCGGATAAGCAGCTTCAAAGCGAAGAACAGTTTCTGGCCTTCCTGGATGAATGGATCATAAAAGCTAACCTTCCGCGATATGTATATCTGGTGGAATTAGACAATAAGCTGCTGCTGGATCTGCAGCATCTCCATCACCGGAAGTTATTACACAAAGAATATACGCGGAACCCGGAAGGCAAGGCAGCTGTTATGACCGAAACAGAGCTTGAGCTTTTCTCTTCCGCCAACCGGTATATGGAGGAGTGCGTGTTCTTTGGTAAGAGCAGCTCATTCCGGTATTTGCCGGTACAAAGATTGTCTGCACAAGCCACTGATAAACGATTGAACAAAGTGTTAAGCCCCCCGGTTAAGGCAGTCTATTACCCGGGCTCGGACTGGATGGCCTTTCAGTTATATTACAATCAGGAGCTGCTGACTGACCTGTTGGGAAATGCCTTCAAATCGTTTATGGATCAAGGGCCGGAAAACTTTGTTGAGCGAATCTTTTTCGTCCGTTATGCGGATAAAGAGCCGCATGTCAGGCTGCGGTGCAAGGTGCCGGGAAGTGCAGAAAGCGGACGTATGACTGCCTTAAACTATATTTTCGACTTCCTGAACAGTATAGTGTCATCCGGATTGGTCAGTACGTATACGATTGTACCTTACCGTCCGGAAATTTTGCGGTATGGAGGTACAGTGCTGATTGAACAAGCAGAGAAGCTGTTTGCTCTCGATTCTCAGCTGGTATCTGGTTACTATTCCGGAAAAAGGAAGATTGATACAGCGGACCAGATGTTGTTTTGCTGTACGGGAATGCTGGAAATGCTGCGATTTGCTTATCCGAATAAATCTGATCAATTAGCGGCACTGAAGCCGGTTACAGATCATAAGCGATTCAGGCAGGAATACCGGGAGCGCAAGGAAGCTTTATTTCAATTCATCCAGCAGGACTATGATGCTGAATTACAATTAACTGACACGGTCAGCAGGCATATGCAATATACAGCCTACTTCAACGCAATCCGGGAAACGGATAACAGAACCAATTATTACGATGATATTCTGTTCAGTCTCCTGCACATGTTCTGCAACAGAGTGCTCGGGCTTGACCGGGAAAAAGAAGAATTGGCTCTGCATCTGTGCTTTTACGGACTGGAGGATTACATGCAGTCAAAGAAATATCATGCTGTGTATTAAGGAGGGTTATATGGCAGACGAAGCGGTCAGAGAGTGTTTATCTGAAATGGTCAGACATAGTGCGGAAGTTTTCAAGGATATGAACAAAGTACGTACACTTATAATGAAGCATGCCATGCATGATTATCCTGAAATGGATCTTCTTTCGCTGGCCTCGGGTTATCCGGGAATCAGTATTTTGCTGGATAAGCTGGATGAGGTTTACCCGGAGGAGGGCTGGGATGTGCTTGCGTTCCGCTATAATCAGGAGATTGTACGGTTAGCTGGCAGCATGCCGGTTCATTCTCTATCTCTTTACTCAGGCTTGGCCGGTCTCATCTTTATGTTTAACGAATGCTCAAGAAGCTCAACGAGATATACACATGTTCTGTCGCAGCTCCTTGATGTGTTTTTTGACAGCTATGCAGCGTTTTTTGAAGAAACAAGGAGTAAGCTTGAAGGCGGCTTGCTCGTGGACAGCGATCTGGATTTGATTTCCGGATGGACGGGAATCGCCGCTGTTTTGATGGAGGTAAAGGAGCAGCAGGTCCATTACTCCGGTAGACTGGTTGGAGCGCTTAATCAAATCCTGCAGCTGATTACCGGGGCCGTGGGCAGGTTGAACAATTATGAAAAGCTTCCTGAACAGAGCGTCTACTACAACCTGGGCATGGCACACGGAATTACAGGGGCGATTAACCTGCTGTCTGTTGCCAAGCTGCGGCATTATCCTATAGAGGGATTAAGAGAAGTGCTGGAAGTTGCGGGGGCATTCCTGAAAGGGAACATCCGGCAGTGGCATGGCACCTCCGTTATACCCAATATGGTTATAGCAGATCCGGAAGCCGGGAATGGGCATAATCCGTCGTATCACCGTGATGCCTGGTGTTATGGTACACCGGGAGCATCTGTGGCACTGTTCCATTTAGGCCTGGCGCTGGAAGACAACTTAATGCAGACACAGGCGGTGCACTTGTTTAATACTGTCTATTTACGGCCGGATGGGCTAAGAAAGGTAATCTCACCAACAATTTGTCATGGATATGCCGGACTGCTGCTGATTCAGGAGCACTTCAGGCGTGCTGCTGGCTTGCAGGGCGGGGAGGAGTTTCTGCAGCGTCTGCTGGAGCTGCGGAGTGCAGAGGATCTGTTAGCTTTTGCTGACATTGAGGGAACTGCCGAGAAACCGGTCTGTCTGGATAAAGTCGGGCTGCTAGACGGATGTGCAGGTGTACTGCTGACACTGTTGACCTATGACAACAAGCATTTATGCACTTGGGAACAGATGCTGCTGTTCAGCTAAAAGGAGGAAACGGCGATGTTCATGTTATTAAAGGAAATTATTACTGTAACGGTGGGACTGATCACCGACTTTCTTTCCTTCCAGCTTGATGCATATTTCTATATCTGGTTCCTGGCTCTGTTCGTTTCAAGCCTGGCAGCGACCCTGGTCCAGCGGGCAGAAGGGAAAATAACCTACTGCAAGGCGGAATGTGTCGGAATCAACGTACTGGCTATTGTTCTCTACCTCGTGATCGGAACATTATTAGCCAGATACTTTGTGAGCTTTGAAGATCAGCAGGTGATCGCCGATGATAAGATCATGTTATACAAAATCTCATTTATGCTGACATCTGCTGTGATTTTTGTGGATATTGTTCTTGACCGACTGAAAAAAGGGCGTAAGTTATCATATACTCTAGAGTTTTTCGCCGGAAGCGCCGTATGCTTTTTGCTATTCCAGATAAGCAATCAGACAGATTGGATTGGAACGAGACTCTCCCTGTCTTACATTGTAATGGTGGCGATAGCAGCAGGAATCTATACGCTGGCCATGAAGTTTTTGCTTGAATACGAAAATCATAAAGAAAAATAGGTGAGTACAGCAGAATGGAACTGAAAATGGAGCGACCGGGAATTGATAAAACCGCCGGAGACCAGAAACCGGCCAATTCCCTGCTGGCATTAATTAAAATAGCAAGCTGGCCCAAGCTGGCGCTGGCATGGAGCATCGTGTTCACTCTCATTTCAGCTGCTTTTTCGCTTGTCCTGCCAGTTATTACAGGGAATCTTGTAGATAAAATATCAGATTCTCAGCTGTCCGTCTGGGATGCAGCCATGCTCCTTTTGCTGTTTATGGCCGGAGGAGTGTTGAACGCTGTTTCGGCACTTTTACTCAGATATGTGGGGAGTAAATTTTTCCGGGAGCTGCGGCTGAAAATTTGGGATAAAGTCATTCATCTGCCGGTCAGCTATTTCGACAACAATGAGAATGGAAAAATTATCAGCAGAATGACTAACGACCTGGCTATTGTCAGTAATTTTCTGGCTATCGCCTTGCCGTCTGTTATTGCCGATATGCTCATGGTCACCGGCTGTATAATCATGCTATTTGTTCTGGACTGGAGATTAATGAGCGCACTGGTGGCTCTAATTCCTGTAACTGCGCTGCTCATCTACCCTATTGGCAAAAGAATAAATAAGGTTTCCGTTGAGACGCAGAATGCAGCGGCGGATTTCTCAGGCGAGCTTGCAAAAATCCTCTATAACATCAGGTTTATTAAAGCTACGACCTCAGAAAAGCTTGAGATCGCCTATACGCGGAGAATTCTTGCCCGGATTTTCCGGCTGAACATCAAAGAAGGGGTTTTGTCTGCCGTCATAGAGCCTATTGTTACAATTGTTATTATGATGGCTTTGGCGGGGATGTTCTGGTATGGAAGCTCTGGGATTGCCGGTGGAAGAATCACTACCGGAATTCTGGTATCCATGATCTTTTATTTATTTACAATGGTCTCACCATTGACCCAGTTGAGCAGCTTTTTCACAGAGTTTCAGAAGGCTAAAGGGGCAAGCAAGGAAATTTACGCTATTTATGGCCAGCAGGATGAGAAGCAGAGGCTTCAGGCAGCTTCGGTACCTGGCAAATCAGAGGAGACAGCGTATGACTGCCTGAATTTTGATAATGTTTCTTTTGCTTACAGACAGGATCAGCCTGTGTTATCCAATGTAAGCTTCTCTCTTAACGGCTGTACAACGACTGCAATTGTAGGTCCGTCGGGTTCAGGAAAAACTACAATTTTTTCATTGCTTGAGAAGTTTTATGAGGAATATAATGGGAATATATCTTATAATAGTGTATCTTTGGATAATATCAGGACGGATGAATGGCGGCGTAAAATTTCTTATGTCATGCAGGACAGTGATCTGCTGGTAGGATCGGTTAAGGACAATCTGGTATATGGGCTGAACAGAAGAGCGGACGACCAGGAGATTTATGAAGCGCTTGATCGCGTAGGGTTGAAGGAGGTGATTAAGCAGTTGCCGGAAGGACTGGATACCTTTGTCGGCGAAAGAGGAGTTAAATTATCGGGCGGGCAAAAGCAGCGGATTCAAATCGCCAGATGCCTGCTTGCAGATCATGACATTCTGCTGTTTGATGAGGCGACAGCAAATCTGGATAGTGATTCAGAGCAGCTTGTGCATGATGCCATCAGAATGATTTCCAAAAGCAAAATGACGATTATTATCGCTCACCGCCTGTCTACCATCTACAAAGCCGACCAGATCATTTTTTTGGACAGGGGAGAAGTAACGGGGATAGGTACTCATCACGAACTGATGCATAGGCACAGTAAATATCGTGAATATGTACAATTTCAGTTTCCCGTAGAACGGAGTTGAGAAGGGCTGTGCCGTTGTATCATCGATTGTCTGTATGGCTGGCAGATACATACTTGCAGGGTAACGATATGGAAGAGGAGAAACGTTCCTGTGTACTGTATTACATAGAGAATATGCTGGCCGGAGCAGGAAAAATCCTGCTTGTCCTGATTACTGCAGCGCTCTTCGGTATATTTACCGAAACGGCAGCCATGCTGCTGTCTTATACGGTTGTCCGGCAAAAAGCATTCGGCTGGCATGCCCGCAAATCTCTGCATTGTACTCTGGTGAGTCTGCTATGCTTTGTGCTTGTCCCGCTGCTGCTGCAGGAAGTGGATTGGAACCGGTTTTTGCTGGTCGGAATAGGCCTGCTTTCTCTCACTTTGTCTGCCAGGTATGCTCCGGCCGATACAGAGTATAACCCGCTGGTGGACCGGAAGTTTAGAAGAGCCCGTAAAATACAGGCTGTCGTTCTTAATGCAGTATTCCTTGTAATATCTGTCTTGCTCGGCTTTAACCAATGGTTCATATTCGGGCTGTTTCTTGAAGCGATTGTTATCACACCACTATTTTATTCCATTATGAGAAGGAGTTATGCCAACTATGAACAATATCAAGAATGTTGAAGAACACGAAAGTAACAATGTCCAGAGCGGACTCAAGGCGAAGCTGGTCGAGTATATGAGTAAAAAAGGCGGAGGCGGGGGAATCTGCTTCGGATTATTTTATGAACCGGTCAATCCAAAGCTGGAGAAACTGATTAAAAAATGATGACTGCCGGAATTTATTTTTTGCAGTACACCAGCTATCTTGTTATTTATCATATGGTGAGCAGCAATGGTCCGGGACTTTTCCGCATGAATTATAAAATGCTGCTCTTTTTACTGCTGTATTACTTTATCGGGATAACCGCCCTGGATCAATTCGGGCTGATAGTTTATCCTGTTTTGTTTGTGCTACTGACCATATACGGGTGGCTAATCGACAAATATGAGTCCTTGTGGGTAATTGGCTTCCATGCCATATTGACGCTCTTTATAACTACACTGTTAGGTTATTTCACTACAGTCATCAGCTATGCGGTTCCTTATGAATTTAGCTTTGGATGGTCGGCTCCTCTTCTGGCAGCCGTTTCACCGCCGCTGATCTATCTGGCATTCTGCAAGCTGGTATTCTACTGGTTCCCTGCTCCGGCAGTCAAACTTTTGAAGCTTTACCGGAATAAGCTTATAGCCGGAGCTTCGCTATTCCTGGTCGTGGGTAAAATCGGGCTCGGCTTCATCATTTATTCGGAATCTGCAAGCAACCATCCGTATCCGAGCCGGTTTAAGATTGTGCTGCTGCTGGTTGGGGTTACTGTTATTTTTCTGATGATCATTAACTGGCTATACCGATTCCTGAGGGAACGTGAGCTGGAGAAGAATAAGGCTGATCAATATATGCAGCTGCAGGCTTATATTATGGAGATTGAAAAAATGTACGAGGACATCCGCAGCTTCAGGCATGACTATGCCAACATTCTGCTAATGCTGGATGAGGGGATCAGAACAGGAGATCTGGGTATGATCAAGCGGATATACGAACATTCGATTCAGCCGACAGCGTCACAGTTAAACGGTTACTCGTATAGGCTGGACAATCTCATAAATCTGGATGTAAGCGAGCTGAAGAGCATCATAGCCTCCAAAATGCTGATAGCACAGAAACGCGGAATCGATATCAGACTGGAGATAGAGGGCAGAATCAGCGAAGTATATATGGATATTATTGATCTCTGCAGAGTGGTGTCCTGTTTTCTGGATAATGCTATTGATGCTGCGCTGGAATCCGGTAACCCGACGATAAGTATTGTTTTGATTCATGAAGCTGATATTCAGACGATAATGATCAGAAACTCATACAGTCAAGCCGCACTCGAAGGGATTTCTGTCGATGATCTTTACAAGCGGAACTTTTCCACGAAAGCAGCCAACCGGGGGCTTGGCTTATATAACATATCCAGAGTGCTGCACAGTAACAGGTATGCTGCACTGGATACCAGAAAGGAATCGGAATTTTTTATGCAGACATTAATATTAAAGAGAGCGATATCATGAATATTTTTATTCTGGAGGATCAGTTCATTCAACAGCGTATTATGGAAAAGTTAGTCCGCAAAGCCTGTGAGGAGCTGGGTATCCGCTGCAGAAATCTCGTTGTCACCGCCAAGCCGGATTTGCTTCTTCTCGAATCCAAAGCCTGTGCGAATAATTTGTATTTTCTGGATATTGAAATATCAGGCTGCGAAATCAAAGGACTGGAGGTTGCCCGGGAAATCCGGAAATACGACACTCGCGGCCATATTGTTTTTGTGACAACACATAGCCATTTATCGCCGGTCACATTTAAATATAAGGTGGCTGCTCTCGATTTTATTGTTAAAGTTGCTGATCAGGATGAGCTGGAGCAAAAGGTTAGAGAAATTATGACCATTGCCGATGAAAGAAAAACTGTGGTTGATGATAATGACTGGTTCGTATTTGATAACAAGTTCACGAAATTTCAAATCCCCTTTAACAGCATCTATTACTTTGAAACAACTGATATTCCCCACAAAATCCGTCTGGTTTCCGAGAACAGAACACTTGAATTCTACGGGGATTTAAAGGATATCGAGGCTAAAGACCCGCGGCTGTTCCGGTGTCACCGGGCATTTATCGTAAACCTGATGAAGGTGGAATCGATTGATAAAACCAAGAAGGAGATCATCTTTCAAGGCAATCTGAATTCCGGTGAGCCTAAGCGGATGATTCCCGCTTCGCGCCAGCTGTTGAAGCAGCTCCTGGAGAAGATAGGGGACCGGGGCCTCCTGCATCAGTCGAATTTTTGACTGCCAGCAGGGACAGGTGTTAATAGAAAGAAGGTGGAGGGACATGGGACAAGGGACTGCCGTTCAAGCAGATGTAAGAGGCTTTGATGCAGCCAGCTTAAAGCTTATAGCGATCATGGCAATGCTGGCCGATCATACCGGAGCATTATTTTTTCCTGATTTTCTGGGATTTCAGGTGGCAGGCAGAATTACACTGCCTATTATGGCTTTTTTTATTGCCGAGGGTTATCTCCATACGAGAAGCTTTAAAAAATATGCACTGCGTCTTGCTGTAACCGGGCTGATCAGTATTGTGCCTTACGGACTGGTTTTCAATGACTGGTATAGCTCGGGTAATATTATGTTGACGCTGCTGCTGGGCCTGCTGGCCATTCGGGTCTTTGAAAATACTGCAAACCGTATACTCAGATATTCATTAATATCAATACTATGCGTGATTTCGCTTCTGGGGGACTGGAGTGTAACCGGAGTGGTTATGATTTTGGCCTTTTACGCGGCACGTAAGCAACAGAAGGTTTACAACTTATGGATTCTTGTGCTTATCGGGTTTATGTTTGTCTTCGGGGCAGCCATAATATGGGCGGTACCTGATTCTCTGGCCATAATGGGCATGCATGACAGCACAATGAACAGATATTTATATCCGTTTGCGGCTGGAGGAGCAGCTATTATTGCCGTTCCGCTGTTGTCCCGCTATAACGGAGATAGGGGAAGAGGAATGCAGACCTTTTTTTACCTGTTTTATCCGCTGCATTTGCTCGCCCTTTATCTCCTTAAGCTGGCTTTAAAGCTTTATACATAATTATGCCGTAAGAGAGAGTATGGGGTGTAGGGCATTTATAGCTGGCCTAGAACTTAAACTGCCCCAGGGCAGGCGTTCTGCTGCCAAGCAGCGCACTCCGCCACTGCTCATATACCGCCCAGGCGCTGCCGTTGTCGAGCAGATGCTTGCACGTGTACACGCCTTCCTCCAGCGAGCCTGCTTTGCCGGCCAGATGCAGCCGGGCACCGCCGTTCAGCAGCGTCTGGTTGTAAAACGCCATATGCCCGCCGCCCTGCAGTACCGCTTCTGCGGTGCGCAGCTGAAGCTCAGGTGTCCAGTCCAGCTCCGGCACCTCAGTTTCAAGTCCCAGCGACTCGGGGTCGATAATATCAAGCTGGGCCTGGCCGTCAGCTATTGAATACACCCGGTTTGGCCGGTCGATGAACAGATCCTCGGACCCTTCAACACCCTGGACAACCAGGCCTTTCCGGTAACCAAGCTTGATGATCAGCCTGGAAATACGGTCGAAGACGGTATTATGGTAGATACCAAATACAATGTACGGGGAGCAGGAGTAGTCGATCAGCTTCTCGGCAGTATTCAGAATCGTCCGCATGCCGATGTCCTCTCTTAACGGCCGCAGGGCGCCGAGCGGCGGACACCACTGGTCCGCCTGAGCGAATAACACACCGCTTGTCTTCGCGGCTGCAATAGCTTCATCCCGTGAGAGCCCGGCAACACGGACGCCGGAGGCCTCAATAATATCCTGAAGCGTAATACCCCATTTCGGCGGAAGCGGA
The DNA here is from genome assembly GCF_058313675.1 of Paenibacillus sp. fava2. NCBI lineage: Bacteria > Bacillati > Bacillota > Bacilli > Caryophanales > Paenibacillaceae > Paenibacillus > Paenibacillus sp. fava2. The sequence continues at coordinate 3,583,769 of NZ_CM177755.1, forward strand.
GCTGCACCATGCAGCGTAACGGGAACACCTGCGGCGGCCAGCAGGAATGCGGTCGGGAAGGTAGCGATGAATGAGTTCCTCCGGCCGTCATACGGCCCGGCACAGTCCAGTCCCTGCTGTACAGGCTCCCGGCGGGCATATTTGCGGCCTACCGCGACAAACGCCTCCAGCTCCTCAATGCTCTCCAGCTTGATCCGCTCGGCGATCAGAAAAGCGCCGATCTGCACGGGGGATGCAGTCTGGCAGAGAATCGCCTCAGCTGCCGTTACTGCTTCGTCATAACTCAAGTCCCGGGCGCCGCGCTTGCCTCTGGCTACTTCTTTTAACAGATTGATCATATCGGATTCTCCTTAAGTTTGATCCTGGAGCAGCTGGTAGACCTTGACGATCGAGGTGGCTACATCCACCATCCGTTTGCGTTCATTCATTGCCTGCTTGCGCAGGAGGTCATAGGCTTCGGATTCACTGATATTTTTGGCTTTGGACAGAATTCCCTTGGCCATATCAATCCATTTGCGTTCCTCTATCCGTGCAAGGAGCTGCTCCTTTTCTTTGTGCCACTGCTGGCGCTCGAAGCACTGTCTGGAGCTGAAATGAAGAATCCAGTGGATCTCCTGCTCATGCATGTGAGGGGAGAGGATTCCGTCCACAATAATATTGTCACCGCAGGCGGAGACGGACAGGTTAGCAGTCGATGAGGTACACCACCAGAGGACGGGGGCGGTTTTGTGCTTGAGCAGCTTGTGTCTCCAGAGTTCAATTTCGGTGACCGGCATACATAGAAGGGTAGCATCGGCGTCCCGGATTAATACAGAAGCCTGCTCCTCACCGGTTGCCGTCCAGGTCACATAACCGCAAGCTTCAAGAATACGCCCGGGACTATGCTCGGAGCGCGCCTCTGTGTCGTTCTCTGTTCTGCCGTTCTGAATCAAGAGCAGGGAATGCATAGCCAGACGCTCCTTTACAGGATCTTCAAGATCTCATTCATATTAAAATAAGGAACTGCCATATTAAATGATATGTAATATTATATAACACGGATCAGGCTGTTTTGTCGATGAATTAAATTATTTAAAATTTATATGTCATAATTGTTGACGTTTTTGGATCGGCTGTAGTATAGTCGATTTAACAAATTCATCAAATGAACGGATACAATGGTGTATCCGGCTTTAGCGGCAACGGCGCCTGCTATCACTTTTATCGCAACGGGAATGTTATGTTTCCGGGCGGAGTGTAGCGGGCTATTTCTGTTGATTTCTGGTGTGGATATAGAGAGGAGAGAGACATATGTCAGATGTACGCAAAAAACTGGTATTAGTCGGAAACGGGATGGCGGGGGTTAGAGCCATTGAGCATTTGCTCAAGCTGGCACCGGATGCTTATGAAATTACGATTTTTGGTTCTGAGCCTCACCCCAACTACAATCGGATCATGCTCTCATCTGTCCTGGCGGGCGGAGCGGATATGAACGACATTATCATCAATGACCTGGAATGGTACCGCAGTAACGGCATCAGGCTCTATACCGGACATACTGTAACTTCTATTGATACGGTGAACCGGAAAGTCAACACCGATAAAGGAGTGGAAGCCGGCTACGATGAGCTGATACTGGCAACCGGGTCGAATCCGTTTATGCTTCCGCTGCCCGGTGCTGATAAAGAGGGTGTAATTGCCTTCCGCGATATCAAGGACACGCAGATTATGCAGGAAACAGCCAAGACTCACCGCAAAGCGCTGGTTATCGGCGGAGGACTGCTGGGTCTGGAGGCGGCCAGGGGGCTGCTGCATCTGGGGATGGAGGTCTCGGTTGTCCATATCAATGAATATATAATGGAACGCCAGCTGGATGAGGCTGCTGCGGTCATGCTGCAGAAGGAGCTTGAAGCACAAGGCATGAAGTTCCTGCTGAAGAAGCAATCCGAAGCCATTCTCGGCAAAAAAAGAGTCAAAGGCCTGCTGTTCGCTGACGGCGAGGTTGCTGAAACGGACCTGATCGTCATGGCTGTCGGCATCAAGCCGAATGTGGAGCTGGCCCGCGGAAGCGGAATTCATGTTAATCGCGGAATTATCGTCAATGATTACATGGAAACAAACATACCAGGCATCTATGCTGTGGGGGAATGTGCCGAGCACCGGGGAATCGCATATGGTTTGGTCGCCCCGCTGTATGAGCAGGGAGCCGTTCTTGCCAAAAGACTGGGCGGAGCACAAACCGAAGGTTATACCGGTTCCGTTACTTCAACCAAGCTGAAGGTATCCGGGGTTGACGTATTCTCGGCAGGACAGTTCATTGAGCAGCCCGGCTCCAGAGCCCTCCGGTATCAGGATGAGATCGAGGGAGTCTATAAGAAGCTGGTGATACAGGAAGATAAGCTGATTGGCGCGGTTTTGTTCGGGGATACGAGTGACGGTGCGCCGCTGTTCTCAATCATTAAGAACGGTGAGAATATCAAGGGCAAGGAAAAAGAGCTGCTGCTCGGCATTTCCTCTGATGCACTGGGTTCTACGAAAGGTAACAACCGTCTGGAAGCAATGGCTGACGATGAGATTATCTGCGGCTGCAACGGGGTATCCAAAGGAACGATTGCCGAGGCGATCCAGTCCGGCGGCTGTACCAGCGTGGGTGATATTAAAGCCTGCACGAAAGCTTCTGCCTCCTGCGGGGGCTGTAAGCCGATGGTGGAAGGTCTGCTCCAGCTGTATGCCGGAGATAAGGCTGTTAAGGTGAAAGAAGGCATTTGCGGCTGCACCACACTCGGACGTGATGAGATTGTGGCCGAGATTAAACGGATGAAGCTGATGACTGTCAAGGAAGTTATGCATGTACTGAACTGGAACAACGATGAAGGCTGCACCAAATGCCGTCCTTCCCTGAACTATTATCTGGGGATGCTGTGGCCGGAAGAGTATGTGGATGAAAAAGAGTCCCGGTTTACCAACGAGCGCTATCATGCCAACATTCAGAAGGACGGAACCTATTCCGTTGTACCGCGGATTTACGGCGGAATAACAACTCCGGCGGATCTGATCAAAATTGCCGAGGTTGCCGTTAAGTTTGATGTTCCGATGGTGAAGTTTACCGGCGGTCAAAGACTGGATCTGCTTGGTGTCAAAAAAGAGGATCTCCCGAAGATGTGGGAGGAGCTGGATATGCCTTCCGGTCATGCTTACGGTAAGACGCTGCGTACAGTAAAGACCTGTGTAGGTTCTACCTTCTGCCGTTTTGGTACGCAGGATTCAATCGGAATGGGAATCCGGCTGGAAAAAGCTTTTGAGCGGCTGAACACTCCTTCCAAGGTAAAGCTTGCGGTATCCGGCTGCCCTCGTAATTGTGCTGAAGCAACAATTAAAGATTTTGGCGTTGTGGCCATTGATGGAGGCTGGGAGCTGCATATCGGCGGCAACGGCGGGGTTCATGTCCGTGCAACGGATCTGCTCTGTGTAGTAAAAACAGATGACGAGGTACTGGAGTGGGCGAGTGCTTTCCTGCAATACTACCGTGAAAATGCGGTCTGGAATGAGCGGACCTCAACCTGGGTTGAGCGTGTCGGTCTGGAGAGCATCAAGAAGGCCCTGGATAACCGCGAAGAGCGGCTGGCCCTGAAGGAGCGGATTGAGGCAACGCTGGCTCTCACAACCGACCCTTGGAAGCAGATTGTGGCTGAGCCGGAGCTGCGCAAAAACTTCACCCCGATCACAGAACCTGAAACGGTATAAGGAGGTCCTATCCATGACAATGACCAAAGTGCTGGTAGGCAATGTAAAGGATATCGACATTAAAGGCTCACGCAAGCTGCAAATGGCGGGTACTGAAATCGCCATATTTCGCCTAACAAGCGGAGAAGTACTTGCGATTGAGAATAAATGCCCCCATAAAGGAGGAGCCTTATCGGAAGGTATGGTGTGCGGCTCCAAGGTCCACTGTCCGCTTCATGATTCCCGGATTGATCTGCACAGCGGAAATGTGCTTGCTCCGGATACCGGACATGTGAAGACCTATGAAGTGGAAGTGGACCCGGCCAGCGGACAGATTTATCTGACGATCTGAAGCTGATTACATTATACAGGGGGATCTGTTATGGATTATGTGAAACCGAATGAAGTGCTGTCTTCCATGATTGGAGCCGGAAAAACGAAAGCAGAGCTGTCCATCCTGCAGCTGATTGTCCGCGGCGGACTCGGCGGGGCAATCCTTGCCTGTGCGACAACCCTTGCTTATACGGCCGCAGCGCAGACCAAGCTTCCGATAATCGGGGCCCTTTTATTCCCGGTGGGCTTCGTAATGATTATTCTATTAGGCTTCGAGCTGGTTACCGGCAGCTTCGCCTTGATCCCTCTGGCGGTTCTGGAGAAAAAGACGAGTGCAGCACGGATGCTGAACAACTTCTTCTGGGTCATCATCGGGCATCTGATCGGCTGCGCAGTGTATGCTGCGCTGTATGGACTAACGATCACCAAGATGGGCACGGACATGTCGAATCCGATGATCCAGACGCTGATAACCACAAGTGAAGCCAAGACCACGGCTTATAAAAGCATGGGTGCAGACGGCATGGGCCTTGCCTTCATTAAGGCGATTCTTTGTAACTGGATGGTGACCCTCGGCGCTGTAATGGCGATGACTTCCAAATCCACTGCCGGCAAAATAGCCGCGATGTGGCTGCCGATCCTGACCTTTTTCGCGCAAGGCTTTGAGCATACGGTCGTCAACATGTTTGTCATTCCGGCCGGAATGATGCTTGGGGCAAACGTCGGCTTCGCTGACTGGTGGATCTGGAACGGAATCCCTGTGCTGCTGGGCAATCTGGTTGGCGGCGTGCTGTTCGGCGGTCTGCTGATTTACCTCGCCCAGAACGGCTTCCAGTCTGGCCGCTCCGCAACAATAGTTGCAATGCCATCCGGTCGTGGTGAAGGCGCCATTGCCAAGACGGCTAACCTGGAGAAAAGCCTATGAGAGAGGGCAGAGAAGGGAACATCTCAATTGTCGGTGCAGGTCCGGGAGATCCGGAGCTGATTACTGTAAAGGCTATGCGCCGCATCCAGGCGGCGGACGTTATTCTCTATGACCGGCTGGTGAACGAGGAGCTGCTGGATTATGCACCGGTAAAGGCCCTCCGCATTTATTGCGGCAAAGCGCCAGGCCAGCATTCCATGCCGCAGGACTCCATCGAGCGGCTGATGATTATGCACGCAGCCGCTGGTAGCAGGGTGGTCCGGCTGAAGGGCGGAGATCCATTTGTCTTTGGCAGAGGCGGTGAGGAGCTGCTTGCTGCCGCAGATGCCGGAATTCCCTTTGAGGTGATTCCCGGAATTACCTCTGCGGTCGGGGCAGCCGCCTCGGCCGGAATCCCGCTGACTCACCGCGGGGTAGCTACTTCGTTCGCTGTTGTTACCGGCAGCCGCTGTAATGAGGCAGCTGAGCCAGTCCGCTGGGATGCCCTGGCTCACAGTGTCGATACTCTGGCCATCTACATGGGTATGAACCAGCTGGGGGAGATTACGGAGCAGCTGATCAGGCATGGCAAAGACCCGCAGACCCCGGTGGCCTTGATTGAAAAAGGCACTACGGCGCAAGAACGGACCGTTACAGGAACGCTGGCTAATATCATTAAACTTGCAGCTGTGATGAAAATCAGCAATCCTGCAATGATTATCATCGGCGAAGTGGTTAATATAAGAGAGCAGGTGCTTAGTCTTCAGCATGAAGCACGTTTCCGCACGGGCTAGCCTTTAGAAAGTGAGTGCTGTCACACGGGAAGCTGATGCAGCAGGACATATGTTTTCGGGGTTGTTTTGAAAGATAAGAAAGTATATGTTTCACGCCATACTATATCCTTATCTTTCTCGCAGAAACGGATACCGTCCTTATAAGGACTGCGTAGCCGTTTCAACTTGTGATATACTCTATTTACAATTTGCGCAGCACCAAGGAGGTAATCACATATGCAAGTTCAACTGGATGCACTCACTACAGAGCGGCTGCAGGCAAGCCTGGCCGGACTGCCCGGCGCTTTCAAGATGTTTTATGATACTGAGGACTGCGGCTGTAACGGAGTTCTGGTCCTGCAGATCGTAGACGGGCCGAACGCGACAGATATTGTTTACGAGCAGAAGCCATTCACCTTTATCGTTGACCGCCAGCAGGAATCGTTATTCGATAAGGTTATGCGGATTCAGGCGGAGGAGAATTATCCGTCCTACAAGGTGACCAGTGATTCCACGCTGTACGGCAGCAATGTCAGAATACGGGATAAGCGTCAGCAAGCGGTACAATAAATGAACACCCAAACAGCAGCCCCTCAATTGAAGAGGAGCTGCTGTTTTTTTGTTGCATGAATTTTTCTTTTAGATCGATATGCTCTAATGAAGCCTAGTAAGCCGTCCACCCGCCGTCTGCAGTAACGACTGCCCCATTCACGAAGCTGGCATCATCGGATGCCAGGAACAGGGCAAGGCCCGCGATTTCCTCCGGCTTGCCGTTGCGGGGATTAAGGGCCAGCCCTGCTTGAATGCGGCCCATTCCGAATTCGTTAATGTGCGTCATGGTTGAACCGATATTCGTCTCGACTCCGCCGGGCGCGATTGCATTGCAGCGGATGCCTTCTTTGGCATACATGAAGCCGGTGTTCTTGGTGAAGCCGACGATTGCATGTTTAGTGGCTGTGTAAGCGGCGCCTGCGCGGGCTCCGAACAGGCCGCCGGCCGAAGCGACGTTGATAATAACCCCGGCTTTCTTTTCCAGAAAAACAGGCAGCACTTTGCGGGTGGCACGCATGACCGAAGTAGTGTTAACGGCAAAAATCCGCTCCCACTGGTCATCCTTTATGTCACCTGCAGGCTCAAAATTATCCATAATTCCGGCATTGTTCACCAGAATATCTACAGTACCGTACGTCTTGACAGTGGTATCAATCAAGCTTTGGATGTCTTCCTCAGCCGTCACATTGGTTTTGACCACTATGGCTTCACCGCCGCCGGCTTTGATCTGATCCACGGTTTCTTTTGCCGCGTCTGCATTAATATCAGAGACTACTACCTTAGCGCCTTCTTTGGCATATAGAACCGCAATCGCCTTGCCCATCCCTGAGGCCGCTCCGGTAACGACAGCAACTTTGTTCTGAAGTTTCATGTTCAACTAGCCCCCATGTCCATTATTCTGCGCATCAGTCGGTTAGTATCCTTCATTTTAGCTAAACTATGCAGCGGATTCCGGCAAAATTGAACCGTCTTACCAATGTTGTATATACTAGAGTTACTTTTGAGGAGAAGAGGATCGCAGATGAAGTTTATCGGACTCGATATCGGGACTACCTCCATTACGGGGCTCGTGTATTCGCTGGAACATAAAATGGTACTCTGCAGTATTACAGAAGAATGCGACACAGCTGTTCCCGGAAACCACCAGGAATGGGAAAGGCTCCAGGACCCTGAAGTGATCTGTGAAAGTATCAGCCGTATGCTGGAGAAGCTGCTTCAGACGGAGGAGAATGTCACGGGAATCGGCCTGACTGGCCAGATGCACGGCATCGTTTATACAGATAGTGACGGGCAGCATGTCAGTCCGCTGTATACATGGCAGGATGGCAGGGCTGCTGTACCTTGTGACGACAGGATTTCCTATGCTGAGAAACTTGGAATTTTGACCGGCTATTCTATTCCTCCCGGATACGGGTTAGCCACTCATTACTACAATCTGCAGCAGGATCTGGTTCCGGCCGGGGCAGTCAGCTTCTGCACCATTGCTGATTATGTTGCCCTCCGGCTGACTGGCAGCATAAGGCCTGTTGTCGATGCCACTCAGGCTGCAGCCATCGGGGGCTACAGCTTGTCACTGGAAGACTTTGATTATGCTGCCATTGAGCGGGCGGGGATCCCGACAGAAATGCTGCCCAAGGTTGTACCTTCCGGAACACTCGTCGGGTATACCCCAGGCGGATTGCCGGTTTACTGCTCGCTCGGGGATAATCAGGCCAGCTTCCTTGGAAGTGTTCCGTCTCCTGAGCAATCGGTGCTGATTAACATCGGTACCGGAAGTCAGCTGTCCGCGTTGTTACCGGACGGTGTTGACAATGTAGAAGGGATGGAGACGCGGCCTTTTCCCGGCGGCGGCAGACTGGCTGTCGGTGCGGCGCTCAGCGGAGGGAAGTCATATGCGCTGCTGGAGCAATTTTACCGGGAGGTGATCCGCAGTTATACCGGAGAGGAGCCGGGAGAAATGTACAGCTTGATGGAGCGGATGCTCCATAGCGTGGAACCTTCAGTACAAGGGTTGACAGTAAGTACCCGGTTTCTTGGGACCCGGGCTCATCCGGAGCTGCGCGGCAGCATCAACCAGATTTCGCTGGCCAATTTCACACCGGCTAATCTAACGTACGGGTTTCTTCAGGGGATGGTGGAGGAGCTTTTTGCTTTTTATGAGGCACTGATCCGTGTGACAGGTAATTCTTACACCTTCATCATCGGATCAGGCAATGCGCTGCGGCTTAATCATGTTTTGTGTGAGCAGGTAGGCAAAGCTTTTGGGATGCCGTTTGCATTCAGTTTATCCATTGAGGAAGCTGCTGTAGGGGCCGCATTAAGTGCTGCAGCAGGGGGCGGGTTCATAACCGGCTTCCGGGAAGCCGGTCAATACATCGGGGTGGATCAGCCGGAATGATCTGTTCGGCACCCCTGCTACGGTTATTCAATAGCGATATAAATTTCAATTTGTGTATTGGCCGGATCGTAGTTTCTGGTATCGTACAATTCAAAATCTCCCGTGTATGCTCTAACCTCCGGCGATTCTTCGAAATAGGACCAGATTTCTTGCCAGGCTTGTGCAACCACCTCATATGCAGGACCCGATTTTGTCTGGAATACGAGGTACTTGCTCTCAGGAATGGACTTTATCTCGAAAAGGTTGTCTTCCTGCACGGGAGCACCGTCAGTTTCGTGTCCGATTAAGGTAGTATAAACCCCGGTTGCATCACTTTCATAATCGGTATAGAGTGCGTAAATATAATTCGGATTCTTGATCTCTGACATGGCGGCCAGCTTGCTGTTGAAGTAGCTCTCCCATAGCTTAGGCAGTCTTCCATCCGGGCCGGCTTCTTCTGCATTTGTAGTCCTTACGGAGACCCCTGTTACCATCAGTTTTGGTTTAGTAATCGTATAAGTTTTCAAGTTAATCAACATCCTCTCTATATCCTTAAGTATACAAGGGGAAAGTTGACTACCTGCTGTCATGTTTGTAAGCAGAATGCAGCTTAATTGCAATCGTACGGGGCGGAAGGCTATAATAGCTACTATATCTTTTCCAACCCTGCACCAGAAAGTAGGATTACTATGAAAGCCGTAATGTTGTTCCTTTGGGGAATTGTCCTGTTTATTTTCACCTGCGCCGCAGATTCAAGCTTTTGGAGCAAAGGGGTACTGCCCTATTTTCACCTGACCCCGGGCCCGGATTTTCACAACCTGCTCCAAATGGACATCAAGTATACTGAACTCTTTATCACCCGCAAGATCGGACATTTCGTAGGGTTTGCCATCTTCGCAATGCTGCTCTACCGGATTAACCGCAGTTACATAAAAAGTATCGTGTGGTCCATAGCGTTCGCTGTTTCCACAGAAATTTTCCAGCTTTATTTCGGGCGGGACGGGAGAATTTACGATATGGTGAATGACTCTGCGGGGATCGTCACCGGTATCATCCTTATAGCAGTGGTTAAAAGGTGGACCGGAGCTGCCGGGCTACAGGCAAGACGCAGGTGAAATTAAAGTGGATAGTAATCCACTGCCGATAAATTGTGTGATAAAAGACGACGTTCATTCTAAGAAATAGAATGAACGTCGTTTTTACATATCCTTTTAACAGGATCGGCGTTGTCTCCATAGCGGACTCAACAGGCAGCCGGTGAAAATCAGCAGATTAGCAGCTAGGGTGAGCAGGAATACAGTACGCGGGCCTGACAGCTCTGAGATCCAGCCGGAAGCTATGATAGCAAACGGCATGCCCAGCTTAAAAATAGAACCGGTAATGCCGCTTACCCGGCCAATCAGGTGATACGGTGTTGTCTCCTGACGAAACGTCCAGATGCTGACTGTGCTTATGGTCTCGAAGCAGCCATACAGAAACAGGCCACCGGCGAGCAGATACGCTGAATGTGACATATAAAACAGAATCCCGGTAAATCCGGTAAATAAGCACGACAGCGTGATTAAGCGTCCAATCGGAAACAGACTCCGCAATTTAACGATCAGCAGGCTTCCGGCCAGTCCGCCAAGCCCGGCGGCTGAGAATACAATCCCGAGTTCAAGATTGCTCAGCATCAGCTCATCCTTGGCAAAGAAAATAATAGTCATATCCACCATGCCCGATGTACTGTTCAGGAACACCACGGCAATGCTCATAGACAGCAGCAGACGATTGCTGCGCAGCTCGGCCCAGCCTGCCTGCAGCTCCTTCCAGAAGCCCTCTCTGTTGCCGGCTGCAGCCCTTACAGGCTCATTGGTTCTGATAAAGCTTAAGGTTACGAACGCCAGACTGAAGGCAACTGCTGTAAGCAGCAGGGCTTCATGCATTTTGGGCAGCATCAGCAGCAGGCCGCTCAATACCGGACCGGCAATGCTGATAAAGGTGGTGACGAAGTTATAGGATGCATTCGCGGATGTTAACATCGACAGAGGAAGGGAATGCTTGACCATAGCTACCCGGGCATTGGAATAAGCATAGCCGAAAGTCATTAGCATAAAGCCGGCCGCATAGAACATTGGAGCAGAGTGGTACCCCCGCTCAATCGCCAGATATAATACAGCCAGAATGACAATCTGCAGCAGAATAGCTGTTAAAGACCATTTTTTCTTATGTACCCTGTCGACAATTACCCCGATGAACATCGCCAGCAGCAGGTTCGGCAGAAACTCAATCCCGCGCATCGCGGACATGACTACCGAGGATTTCGTGATGTCATAGAGTATGAGGGGGAGCGCAAGCTCGTAAATTTTGTTTCCCAACGCCATTACGGCTCCTGCGCCAAGCAGAACCATAAAGGCCGGGCTGCGCCAGATTGAAGGGACTGCCGGTCCTGCCAGTATTGATGCTTTGATCATGTGAATTACACGCTCCTCTTTACTAACGGGTTGCCTCAAATTATACTTTTACAAAAGTGGAACAAAAATAGAAACATTATTTGTATCCTTTCGCCTTTTAGAGGAGGAGTAGAAGTGGACTTAGAGGAATATTATCTGCAGCTGAGAAACCATTACATTGTACAAGCTGACGGAGAGTGGTTTCCGGTCACCATAAATGAACTCGCGATAGTCTTTGACTGCACCCGCCGCAATGCGCAATTTCTGATTCACAAGCTCAAAGAGCAACACTTCATCGGCTGGAAATCCGGACTTGGCAGGGGCAATTCCTCTCAGCTGGCCCTGCTGCGTAATAAAGAAGAACTGATTCTTGCGAGGGCTCAAAGCTTAAGTCAAAATGGACAGCTGAGTGAAGCCTTTGCCTGTATACAGGCAAGTGACCGGGAATCGGTTCATGCTGAATTTCATACATGGCTGGGGAACCGGTTCGGCGTGCAGAAGGAGCGGACTGAGGAGGATATCCTGCGCTATCCGTTTTACAGGCCTGTCCCGGATCTGGACCCGATGAAGGTAGTGCGTCGTACAGAAGCGCATTTAATCAGCCAGCTGTTCGACACTTTGACACGATATGATCCGTTCAGCAAAAAGCTGAAGCCCGGGCTGGCTCATCACTGGGAGCATGATGAGACGTTCAGTCACTGGACCTTTTATCTGCGCAAAGGCGTACTGTTTCATCACGGCAAACACTGTAAGGCTAAGGATGTGCAGTACACCTTCAATAGGATCTGGGAGTGGAACGGGGAGGACTGGCTGATTAATAGTGTGCAGGCTATAGAGGTTACCGGTGCATACAGAGTCTGCTTTAGACTTAGGGAAAGCAATGCGCTTTTTGCCCATTTTATTGCCACTGAACGCTTCTCCATTGTGCCGGATGATCTGGAGCAGCTGGATATCAGACGTAACTTTGCACGGCTGCCGGCAGGCACCGGACCGTTTTGTATGCGGAGCAATACAGAGTCGATGCTGATCATGGACGCCAATGAGCATTACTTTGCCGGACGTCCGTTTTTAGATGTCATTGAAATGTGGGTCTGGCCTGATTATGAGGAGGAGCTGCGGCATACTCAGCCTCCCGGACAAACGCAGCTGCTGTATTTTGAAGCGATTGATAAGGGGGAACCTACACAAAAATTGAATCAGCTGGAATTGGGCAGCACTGTGCTTACCTTTAACCTCTCTAAACCGGGTGTACTTCAGGACTATAGTCTGCGCTATGCTATACATTTGGCTCTCAGCCGGGAGCAAATGATCCGTGAGCTGAAAGGAAGAAGAAATAAGCCTTCATCAGGATTTCATCCCGGCTATTATAACGCTGATTATGGAAGCGATATATCAATAGCAGCGGCAAGAAAAAGCCTGGAACAATCCTCTTATAACGGAGAAACGCTGCAGCTCTATACCTATGAATATTTCAGCAATGAGGAGGATGCCCGTTGGATTATGGCAGCATGCAGCCAAATAGGGGTGCAGATAGAGCTCACTATCCTGCCGATCCGGGAGCTATCACAGGCAGAAGTGATCCTGCAGGCGGATATGATCTATGCCGGAGAGGTGCTGGGAGATCAGCCCGTAATCACTTTAATAGAAATGTACCGCTCTAAACACGGATATATCCGCAATCATCTGCACGCCCCGCTCAGGGCTACAATAGATGCCATACTCGCTGATGCCTTGATTGAAACGGGTGAGGCCGAGCAGCTGAATGTGCTTAGAGCGGCTGAGGAGGAGATGAAGCAGCAGCTGAATGTGCTGTTTATATACCATAGTGTGCAGGAAGTCGGCTATGACCGCTCACTTCACGGCATTTCTCTCAATGCTTGGGGCAAGATCAACTATAAGGATGTCTGGGTAAAATAACACCTGAAAAACATCCCGGAAATATTCCCGGGATGTTTTTTTTGCTAATAGTTCATCAGCACACATACAGGTATCTCCACAAAATATCCGCCATCATCAATGCTTCCTGCTCGATACGGTCGTACAGCTGGATACTGGCGGTGTAATCTTTATTCAGCATTGTAACAGCTTCTGCTTTCGTCATGGCAAGATGCTCATAGAACATTTTCCGGAATTGTTCTTTGGGAAAATAGGGGTTCAGGCGGGTGAGGAACTCCACAATCTGATCGGCATTTTCATACCAGCGTTTTTCTGCAGCAGCCGCAGCCGCTGAGTCACCTGCCTTGGCCGCTTTTATTAGCTCTGAGGCGATGACCAGATGAGCTTTGATCAATGTGCTATAGGCATTGGCGGCAGCATCCCCGAAAAATGGCCGTATGGCATTACCCATATCCACCGGATTCTGCAGCAGCCTGGCGACAACAACGTCTGTATCAGGTAATCCAAATACGAGGCTGGTAATCGCCATCCGGGTCCATGCAACATGCTGCTCCCATAAGGTGCGGGTTAAATTTTTGTACTGGACCTGGGCGTGGCTCAGGCAGACAAGCAGTGGTCCATAATAAGCGGGAAAACAGTGTGAATTGCCGTGAGCATTAGAAGCGGCATAAGGGCTGAAGCCCCCGTGAGCATACATCAAAAAATCCCCCTCAGACATTAATACATTATCATATGGTACATCCGCCCAATTGGTTCAATGCGGCTGTGCAGACAGCAAAAAGGAGGGTCCGCATAGTGCGGGCCCTCCTTATAACTAACATTACGTCTTATTTAGGGGAAATGGTAAACCGGAAGAAGTACGGCCGGTTAGCAGGCAGCATAAATTCCTTGTGAATCGGCGCTCCCCAGCTGTCATCGCCGCCGACACCCATCTGCTTGTAGTTCACGCGCAGTACGGTTTTGTCTGAGGCAGGCAGCTTATATACATGATCGCTTGCTTCAAGCTCATCCGGTGTCCATGGCATTGCATTCAGCTCGAACAAGGATGGAGCTTCAATCCGGAAGCCCTGGCCGTCTGCACCGTTTGTCAGTGAAGCGAATCTGACATCGGTCTTGTTGCCGGATTCCTGCGGACGCAGGTAAGGGGTGAACTGGTCACTGACCTTACCGCTGTAGCTGCCGACCGCTGCACTGGTGTTACGGTCCCAATGGTTCTCATGCGGACCGCGGCCGTACCAGGAGATCGTATCAAGTCCGCTGTCCAGCACAAACATCATGCCGAACTCCGGAAGCTCAGGCAGGCTGCTGCTGCCCGGATTCAGCTCCTGGCTGATCTCAACGGAGCCGTTACTGCGTACTTCGTATTTCACGCGCAGGATGGAATCCGGGCCAGTGAACAATACGTAGTCTGCGGAGATGACGCAGCGGTTGTCCTGGGCCTCAAAGCTGAAGCTGATCAGGCTCTGGCTGCTCGAAGCTTCTTTCCAGACAGCGCTGCGTTTGTCTAGACCGTTACCCAGGTCGTTATCGGTCACTGCTCTCCAGAAATTGGCTCTGGCCGGCTGCAGAAGCTGCTCTTTCCCGTTTGCGACATAAGAGTAAAGCTCACCGCTTGTTGTATTAAACGAGACGGAGAATGCCTCTCCGGAAACCGTAACAGTGTCTTCCTGCTCAGTCACCTGCAGCGATCCGCTGCCAGCGTCAGGACGGCTGGCGGCAATCCATGGCACCAGAACGAACTGCTCCCACGCAATAACATGCCCGGCTTCTGACCATTCTGTAGCTTCAGCCTGGGTGAAGGAGAGGGTCAGTACAGCTTCCTTATCGTTCAGCAGATCACTTGCTTCATAAGGAATGGCGACTTCAACGGATTCGCCCGGTGCTGCAGTTACCTGCAGAGAGCCTTCCTGTGCCGTTTCACCGTTCAGAGACACATTCCACTGGAGCTGATATTCGCTCAGGTCGGTGAACAGGTAGTTGTTCTTGATCTGGAAGCTGCCTTTTTGCAGGTCAAGGGCAGTGAGCTTGATGTACTGGTAGCATTTTTTGACCTCAAGCAGCTTTGGAGTTACAGCACGGTCAGCAAACAGCAGCCCGTTTCCGCTAAAGTTTCCGTCATGCGGGTTTTCACCGAAATCGCCGCCGTAGGCCAGATATTCTACTCCGTCTGCGGTTTTGGTCCGGATCGCCTGATCCACCCAGTCCCAGATGAATCCGCCCTGAATGATGTCGAATTGATCGAACAGCTCCGTGTAGAGGTGCAGCCCGCCGCAGGAGTTACCCATTGCATGGCTGTACTCGCAGAGAATGTACGGCTTTTTCGGATTGTTTTTGGCATAGTGCTCAACTTCATTAGGTCTGATATACATAGTGGACTCGATGTCGCTGGCCGCTTCGGAAGGTCTGTAATGGAAAATCCCTTCATAATGCACCGGACGGGTCGGATCTGCTTCTCTCAGGTAATCGTGCATGGCAATGAAATTGTCTCCGCCGAAGGACTCGTTGCCGAGTGACCAGATGATGACCGACGGATGGTTCTTGTCGCGCTGCATCATGGCATTACAACGGTCGATAACATTTGCCCGCCATTCCGGTCTGCTTGCCGGTACGTTGGTTTCTACCAGTTCTTCTTGGCCGTATTTCCAGGAGCCGTGAGTCTCCAGATTGGTCTCATCGATGACATATAAGCCGTATTCATCGCACAGCTCATACCAGATGGACTGGTTCGGGTAGTGGGAGGTACGCACGGCATTGATGTTATGGGACTTCATCAACTGGACGTCACGGATCATATCTGCTTTGGAGAGGGCGCGTCCGGTGTCGCAGGAGAATTCATGACGGTTCGTCCCCTTCATAACAATGCGTTTGCCGTTGATTTTCATCAGGCCGTCTTTGATTTCGAAGGTGCGGAAGCCCACTCTGGTGCTGATAAATTCCTGAACCTGCTTCTGATCGTCAATAACGCTGATGACTGCAGTGTAGAGATAAGGTTTCTCGGCGCTCCATTTCTCAGGACTTACGATATGCCGGCTAAGCTGAATCTCCTGTACGTCCGTTCCGTTAAAAGCAACAGCGGCAGATAGCGGCTGCTCCCAGAGCGCCTGCTTTTGTGCGTCATAGAGCTGTACTTCAACCGAATAAGGATTCATTCCGCTGTTAAAATAATTCTCCAGCTGAAGCTTCACCTTCAGCTCGGCATCGGCAAATTCAGCGTCAAGCTCGGTTACTACAGAGAAGTCAGTAAGATGAACCTGCGGAGTAGTATACAGGTAGACATCACGGAAAATCCCGCTCAGACGCCAGAAATCCTGATCCTCCAGCCAGCTTGCATCACACCAGCGGTAGACCTCTACAGCCAGCTTGTTCTCGCCTTCACGCAGATATGCGGTAATATCGTATTCTGACGGTGTAAAGGTATCCTCGCCGTATCCGACCAGTTCACCGTTCACCCAGACATAAAACGCCGCCTCAACCCCTTGGAAGCTGATGAATACCGGCTGTCCTGCCCAGCCTTCAGGCACCGTAAAGGTGCGCGTATATGAGCCGACCGGATTGTATTTGGTTGGTGCAAACGGCGGCTTCAAGTCAGGCTCGGAAACGGCCCACGGATAACGGACATTGGTATATTGTGGGTAGTCATAGCCCTGGAACTGCCAATGGGAAGGCACGGGAATCTCGGCCCAGCTGCTGTTATCATAATCCAAGGTATAGAAATCCTTAATGCGCTGCTCCGGAGTCTCTGCAAAAGCAAACTTCCAGCTGCCGTTAAGGGAATGATAGTTCGGGGATGCTGTGAACTCGCCCTGAAGTGCCTGCAATACAGTTGTATAGGAGATCATGGATGCATGAGCCGGCAGGCGGTTCAGCTGAAAGATTTCGGGATTGTTATTCCATTCGGGATAACCGTTGGCTGGTGGTTGGTAGTCTAGCTTCTTGCGCACATTAACATCTCCTTGTATTGTTATATTCATATTATAGAACGCCAAAAGGCTATAGGATATAAAAGGATATTAGTGTCTTATAATAAAATATGAAACAGGTGGGCAACTATGGAGAGCATGATGGTGTTCTGCGCGGTGGATGATACGATTCAGCTGCCGCTGTATGCTACAACGATTGGATACTGGGAGCATCAGGAGGAAACCGCCCGTCCTGCCGGATTTCCCGATTATCAGCTGCATCAGGTGCTGAGCGGCAAAGGGGAGCTGACAGTCGGGGAGAAGCGGTATGTGGTCGGACCCGGAGAAATATTTTTCACCTTCCCGGATATTCCTCATTCCTACACACCCATCAGCCGGGAATGGGAGCTGGCGTGGATATCATTCAACGGGAGAGAGGCGGGAGGTATGCTTTCTTATGCAGGTATCCGGGAATCAGGAGTCCGGAGATTGAGGGATATTGAGCTGCTGGTTCCGTTTCATGAGCTGCTTCAGCTGCCGGATGCCAATGATATGGACAATAATCTGGAGCGCTCCAAGCTGCTGTATGCGATGCTGCTCGACCTGAAGCGGAATCTCCCGCCTGCCAGCGAGGAGGATGAGCTGGTGCGGATCAAGCCGGTGCTGGAGCATATAGAGCAGCATCTGCATCGGGCACTGCCCTTGAAGGAGCTGGCAGAGGTGATTTCCGTTTCCCCGCAATACCTGTGCCGGCTGTTTCAGCGGACGGTTCATGACCGGCCGGTGACCTATATCAACAAGCAGCGCATTAACCGCAGCAAGCAGCTGATGTTCCAGCAGCGGGAGAAGAAGCTGTATGAGATTGCCCAGTTGACCGGCTTCGAGAATGCCAGCTACTTCTGTGCTGTATTCAAACGGTTGACGGGTATGCAGCCGGAGCAGTTCAAACAGCTGCACGGGCTGGATACATGATAATATGGCAAAGGCACGTTC
Source organism: Paenibacillus sp. fava2 (assembly GCF_058313675.1). Lineage (NCBI taxonomy): Bacteria > Bacillati > Bacillota > Bacilli > Caryophanales > Paenibacillaceae > Paenibacillus > Paenibacillus sp. fava2. The sequence goes on from NZ_CM177755.1 coordinate 3,601,630, forward strand.
CGCATAGAACCGGGTGTACAGCAGAGCGTGCCTTAAGTATTAAAGAAGCTGGAGAAGGCCGAATATCATCGGTAATGCGGTAAAAATTATAAACTATGGTGCAAGAAAAAGACTTGCTTTATGCACCTGTTCCGGCTATCGTAGATATAAAGAGTCTGTAATAGCTTTTTATAATTACGGACATTATAACTCTTGAAAGGGTGTTTTGGATGAGTGGACAAACAGATGTAGTTATTATCGGCGGAGGCCCGGCGGGTCTCAATGCAGCGTTAGTTCTGGGACGGGCCCGGAAATCTGTTATTGTCATTGACGATCTGCAGCCGAGGAATATCGTTACCCGCGAGACACACGGCTTTCTTACAAGAGATGGGGTAAGTCCAAGGGAATTCCGGAAGGCGGCGCATGGGGAGCTGGCGGCATATCCGTCTGTTAGCTGCGTCAGTGATACTGCTTCTGCCGTTACAGGGAATGATGGTGCTTTTGAAATTACAACGGTCTCAGGCGCGGTATATCAATGTAAGAAGCTGCTTTTTGCTGTAGGAAAAAAAGATTTTCCGCTGGCCATTGGCGGACTGGCGGAGGTCTATGGCAAAAGCGCCTTTGTCTGCCCGTATTGTGACGGCTGGGAGCTCCGGGACAAGAAGCTTATTCTCATTGTCAAAGGAACCCACGCACTGCATCTGGCTAAAGTAATCTCCGGCTGGACGAAGGATTACAGTATTTGTACTAACGGGCCGGCGGAATTGACCGGTGAAGAGCGCGGGGAGCTGGCGCGGCATGGGGTACTGTTGCATGAAGCAGCAATAAGAACAATTGAATCGGAGGCAGGAATGGTGCAGCAGGTGATTTTAGAGGATGAAACCGTGCTTCCATGCGAGGGGATTTTCTTCGCTCCCAGGCTGACAAGAGGCTCGGAGCTCCCGCAAGCTTTGGGCTGTGAGATGAATGAAGCTGGCAGCGTATTGACAGATGATTACGGCAAAACAAACATTCCCGGGGTTTTCTCTGCCGGAGATGCTGCTTCGGAAAAGTATCAGGCCATTGCCGCAGCTGCTTCCGGCGCACTGACTGCTATTATGATTAATGGTGAGCTGAACGGGGAGGCCTGGGATGCGAGTGTGTCTGTGGAGTAGTGCAAGCATGGAAATCTAAATATAGTGCAGTTTAGTGTATGGCCGCTTTTATAATCTGCCGGTAATCTGAATGTATCTTCAGAATAATCATGTGCTGATGGAGGGAATTCATTGCGGGCGGCAACTGAAACCATAAATACTGTAAGGTTAAAGCTAAGACCATTTAAAGTAGAAGATGCCCCGAGTATGCATGCTAACTGGATCAATGACATAGATGTCCAAAGCAGTTACGGTGAACCTGTCTATAGTAGTATAGCTTTAGTAGAAGAGTTACTGCACCAATGGGTGTTGTCCTATAATAGAAATGATTTTTACCGGTGGGCAATCATACTTAAAGAACATGAGGAATGTATTGGACAAATCGCCTTTTGTCAGGTTGACTCGGACCATCGTCTTGCAGAAATCGAATACTGTATCGGCCGGCCGTATCAGAATAAAGGGTATGCCACTGAGGCTTTAATAGCAGTAATACAGTATACCTTTTCCCATACTCCACTGCACCGGCTGCAGGCATATCACCGCGGGCAGAATGCGGTATCTGGAAAGGTGATGCAGAAAGCTCACATGCAGTTTGAAGGTACACATAAAGAAAGTTACTATTATAGCGATACTGGAGAATACGATGATAAGCATTACTACGGCATCGTAAAAGGAACTATATGATTGTCATTAAAAGAAGAGCAGCCCCCGGCTGCTCTTTGACTCATTCACCGTAGATAAACCACCTAAGCAGATAGGCTATCAGCGGATAGCAGAGCTGGCCATTCCTTTTCTGGAGTAAATTTGAACAGTATGTAAGGATACTGTACTATTTAATGTAATTATTAATAGAGTAGGCTCGAAAACTCACTTCCGATATTGCTGTGTAAAGGAGCATGTAATGCTATGGAACATTCACTGGAACCCGTTATAGAAGAAATGAAGCAGGAAATAGACAAGTGGATCGCATATATCAACGATAAGGACGCTGAGAAAATTGTAAAACGCACTACGCTTCAGGCGGGAGTACACTGGTACGCGCTCCTTAAATATGAGGGTGGCAGAGTGGATGTGACGGATTACCCGCTGGATTTATCTATGCCGGGCAAAAGCAGGCTGAGCACCAGCGGCGGGCTGACAGAGGAGCAGGTGCGGGAGCATATCGTTCCTGAGCTTGCCCGTCATATGCAGCATAGATTAAATTCGCTCCCTCCGGCAGTACTGGATTACCGGTTTGATTTTGAAGGAAATTTCCAAGTAGAAAGCGGCGGCACTGTCAAAGTGTGTATACTCAAATATATGGATGATGCGAAGAAGCAGCTGCTGCTGGAGCGGATCAGCTCCTATATCTCCAGCAAGCTCGAAGCCGGCAAATATCCGACCAAACCGTTAGAAACGTTTTTCTTGGCCCGGCATCTGCTGGATGAAGAATTGTATCCCGTCTTGGATTCCGGGAGAATCATTGGACTGTATGAGCGGATACAAGAGCTGAATAAGGGGAGCAGGCAGCTTGCGGAGCACCGCAATACACTGACCGTGGCCTTAAGGAATTGGGTTGAGGAGCAGTGGCTGCCCCGATACTTTGAGAACACAGGCAGTGAATGGCAGAAGGAATATACGAAGAAGAGCGGTGCCGTACTGGAGCAGAGCGGGAGCGGGCAAGAAGCTGTGGAGCTGGTGATCTATGGTGCAGTAAGCATCCTAAGATATGAGCCTTCTTACAGCAGAAGTACGGGGCTCACCTTCCTGAATTGCGTGACCGCACTCGGCAGTACCCGGGCTGATCGGCTAATCCGGGAGGGCAGCGGAGCCCTGCCTGAGGATATTACCAGACTGAGGGATGAACGGGTGGAATGTACAGCTAATGATGTATTTGCTGAGGTAAGTATCCATATGAAGCAGGAGTCAGGGGAGAGCTACGGGCAGGTGCTCCGGTTCCTCATAACGCTGCTTAAACAGGGTTTTCCAAAAAGCTATCAGATTAAGCTGAAATCCGCAGTTAAGTGCTGGCTGCCGGTCAAGGGACTGGCCAAGTCGGGCACGCACCGCTTTTTTGCGAATGCGCTTGAGTATCCTGAGGTCCAACCGTTGATGGAAGAGTATGCCAAAGCAGCCATGGAAACCTTCGAATGGTATACGGATTCGGAAGGGGAGAAGTGCTGCATGCCTGGCAGCTATGCGGTCTTTGGCCTTGGACTCACAGACCGGGCATATTTCCCGTTGGTCAGAGAATATATGGAAAAGGTCGATGTTGAACATCAGTCGGTCCAGAACGGGTTCACAGCAGCATTATATGGACATTACGGCATTAGTACGGAGACCCTTTCTGTTCTAGTTACGTGTTTGCTGTACAGTACGGATTCATTAAAGCTAAAGATGATGAAAGACATGGAGGAGGAACAGCTGCTCAGATTGCTGCTTGATCAGGTCCGCGGACTCCAGTACTACCAGGTGGAACATCTTGTGTACCTCGTTTGGGGCGGTAAGGACAAGCTGAAGAAGCTTGCTGCCAAGGCTGAAGGGGATAAGAAGCAGGTTCTTGAAGAGCTGATGCAAGCTGCCGGACGTGGTTAATCCGTCTCATGCATAAAGCTTACTATGATAGGAGCTTAAAGATCCTTCAGGTTATGATGCATCCTGGTAAGCATGTCTGTCATCAGATTGATCTCCTGCTCGCTGAAGCCGTTAAGCAGCTGCCGGATGAACTCGGTCCGTTCCTTGTTAAAGCTTACAATAAGGCTCCGGCATTCCTCGGTTAGCCGCACAAAGGTAACCCGCTGATCTTCCGGATTGCGCCTTCTGGTCACCATGCCTTCCGCCTCAAGCTGCTTCAGGTGACGGGTGATCGCAGCACTGTCAATGTGAATGGCCTTTTGCAGGTTACTCTGGGTTACCTCATCTGCGAGATATAGCTGATACAGCAGATCATACCTCGAAGAGCCGATGCCGGTGCAGCGCTCGAATTTCGGGCTGAGCTCATTGCCCATTTTTTTGAGCAGATACAATACAGCTTCTTGTTCCATTGAACAATTCATGATGTTCCCTCCTTGATGTGATGTTAAAAGAAGACGGAGCTGTTCTCCGTCTTCAGCAATAGTTATTCAAGTAAGCAGATTATGTTTACCTTAAGCCCAAACTGTTGTTTGGTCAACTGGCAGACGGTAAGAATTGAAGCCCTCACTGGCAGCCTTACCGATGGTCAGCAGCATAACCGGCAGATAACGCTCTTTGTCCATACCGAAGGCTTCAGCGATCTGGTCCTTCTCATAGCCGCCGATCGGATTCGTGTCGTACCCGTGCGCACGCGCAACCAGCATCAGCTGCATGGACACCAGGCCGGCATCGAGCAGAATAATATCGCGCATATCTTTATCGCTGATCTGCGAATACAGCGGCTTGAAGGCATTCAGCTGATAATCCTTAACTTCTTGCGGCATATAGCCGAGTTCAACCGCTTTGCTATAAATTTCTTCTGCGTATTCGAAATTACTCATGTCGCCAAAGACTGCAATGACAGCAGAAGCCTGAAGAACTTTCTCCTTGTTGAAACGCGAGAGGGGAGCGAGCTTTTGCTTGCCTTCTTCACTGTCAATTACCAGGAAGCGCCATGGCTGCATATTGATAGACGAGGGAGCCGTACTGGCTTCCTTCAGAATTTCCGTCATTTCTTCTCTGCTGATTTTCACAGAGGGATCATAGGTTTTGATGGAACGGCGTCCATATATAATCTCATTAAAATCATTGGTTTGCTGGAATTCTTTCATGCTGGTTCTCTCCTTGAAGTTTATATTTTTATTTGACCTATCAATGATTGAGGGGTCAATTATTTATATATTTAATATATTTCAGATTCGTTGTGAATGCAATAGTAGAGTTTAAATGAATGCTGAAAGAAAGTTACCTGTTCAGGAACGATATTACATCTGCGAAAAATTTCTCATTCCCCGTAGATAAACTGCTCCACTTCGCCCGCGGTTACATCCAGCTCAGGACTCGAATTGTCAATCACCTTTACATATCCTTCCGGCAGCGGCCAGGCGACTGTCCGGGGGCTGAATGCGGTACGGAACTGCTCCCAGTTCCGGAACTTCCAGCCGTCGAGCGGAGAGTTGCGGCCGGCAATCCGTTCACGAAACAGCTTTTCGTCCTTCAAGGTGACCAGCACCACCTTCACTTCAACCTCCTGCAAGGTCATGCCGATCCGCTGCAGCTCAGCCTCAATCCACTCTGGATCGGCAGCCTCCTTAGTGAAGGGTCCAACGACATAAAGATCGGCGGAGAGGCCGATGTTATCAAGTGCGGCATCCATAGTAATCCGGTAACCCAAATCGCGGCAGAGCTTTTTATATTCGTCGGAATCCCGGTCATCCGGATCCAGTCCGTGCATAGTCATTATTGCCGTAGCGGCAGGGCGCAACAGGATATCCATATCCAATACCGCCGCCTTACGGCGGGCAGCCACAGCTTTAGCCAATGTTGTTTTGCCGGCGCCGCCAGGACCGAGAAAAAAGACAAGCTTGTTCATCATCAAATCTCCTTTAATATAATCAAAAGTGAATAGGTACCGGTGTCTGGTCTTTTACCAGTATAGTTCATTGCCCGGTTATCTTGTATAATTACAAAAGTAAAACGTACAAGATGGAGGCAATGGGCAAATGAAGATTAGACAGATAGAAAAAACGGACAACCGTTTCATTGAGCAAATCATCAGAGAATGTCTGATCGAATTTGGCGGCAACCGTGAAGGCCTCGCCTGGGCTGATGACAGCATGCATGATCTCTACAGCTATTACAACTCTGCTGATAACCGGGCATACTGGATTGTCGAGGAGGACGGCCAGGTGCTGGGCGGCTGCGGAATTGCACCTTTTGCAGAGTCGGACAAGGTCTGTGAGCTGCAGAAAATGTATCTTGCCGGCGCAACCAGAGGAACCGGTATTGCAGCAGAGCTGCTGAAGACTGCGCTGGATTTTGCTGCTAAGCATTATAAGCAATGTTATCTGGAAACACTGCAGACGATGGGTGCAGCGAACAGGTTTTATCAGAAGCACGGCTTCACCATGCTTGCTGAGCCGCTGGCCGGATCTGAGCATTTTGCCTGTGATGCCTGGTATATTAAAGATTTAGACTAATGTTCCTCTTCAAATAGAGGGAATATTCATAGGAATAAATGGTAAATTCAAGTATCCTGATCATAGACTTTTATGATAAGGAGGCTGCTTGATGGTTGTATGGTTAAATGATGATATTCCGGATACAGTAGAGATTGGAAGTAAGGCCCGTAATCTTTCCTTATTAAAATCGGGGCACTTCAATGTGCCTGACGGCCTGGTCCTTCCCTTGGATTTTTTTGCGTGTACTGATTCTGACTTGCAAAATAAGCTTAAAGAGCTGTCCGGGAACCTAATGCAGGTATTGCCGTCTGCTGAAGGCTGGGCAATCCGGTCATCTGCGCCTGATGAAGACGGTCAGAGCAGTGCTAACGCCGGTAAATACAAAACACTTGTTATCAGTCATGCGGCTGAGCTTCCTGCTGCAGTTTCTAATGTTCATAATGGCTTAATTCCGGTCATTATCCAAAGGTTTGTTGAACCGGAGTATGCCGGAGTGTTGTTTACATGTGATCCGCTGACCGGAGCAGCCGGATTGCACATTGAGCTTGTAAAAGGCAGGGGGGAGCAGCTGGCGGGAGGCTGTGTGAACCCGTCATTTTCTTATAGGAATGGAAGCTGGGATAAGCCCTCCGGATTTCTTGAACAACTGATCCAGCAGCTGAGGCCATGGACCGATACCGCGGTTGAGCTGCTCAGATGTCATGTAGACATGGAATTCTGTATAAAGGACGGCGTGATTTACTGGCTTCAGGTCAGGCCGGTAACAACAGGCTTTGAATCCGCAAATACGCCAAAAGGTGACGCTTATAGATACGGAGACAGCGCCGCGTTGGACGAAAACTGGTTTTTACTCGATCAGTGTACGGAGCCGGTAACTCCGCTAGTCATGCAGCTTGATCCCGGAGGATTTTTTCAAATGCCGTATTGGGATACATGCTTTGTAAGGCATTATCCCTATGTCCGGATGAAGCAGGCTTCCAATCCCGGCACATCTATTGAGCCCATAACGGACTGGCTTACACTTAAGGCTAAGTTTGAGAATGAGTTCGACAGCCAGCTGCAGCAGGACCTTGCAAGTAACGATCTGGTTCAGCTGTGGGAAATGGTTACGCGGCGGGTAGAAGTAAACCGTGCTTACGTAGCCCAGTATCTGGACAGGGGCTGGCTTAAAGAACGCCGTACCACCGGGGAGAAGCTGAGGGAAATGATTCGGAGATATGCCGGGGATGCTGCGGAGGCTGAGTCGATATTATTATCGCTGACGGAAGGCTTAAACACACTGACTTATCAAAAAGCGACCGGGCTTCACAGATTAATCGCTTCGGCCCGCCAGGTTCCCTGCTTTGAGGAGCTGTCCGCGTCCATACTGTCTGGAGTGCTTTCACATCCATGGGCCGCTCAGTTAAATGCTTTTATACATAAATACGGGTATGAGCTTCCGCATCCGCTGGCGTTGCACATGAACACTCTGGCCGAAAGTACGGAAGGCATATTAAGCAGAATCCGTGCTGAGCTGGGGAAGAACCCGGACCGGGAGAAATCCTATAAACCGGGGGATTGGAAAGCAGCCGCGTCAGCAATCGAGCAACAGATGGATAATGGCGCGAGGGCGGAATTTCGTGAACTGCTGGAGAGGTACCGATCCTTCATGATCCGGACAGAGGACGATGATTACCTGCTGCAAAAAGGAGCTTCAGCGATCAGAAGAGTTCTGCTGGAGATAGCTCGCCGCTTTGTATCTGAAGGGATCATTAAGGATAGCGGGAATATATTTTTCCTGTATCCTGATGAAATTGCTGATATGATCACAGGCTCTGCTCCCGCTGGGATAACGGCTGTAATAGCACGGAGGCAAGCTGATTTTGAAGCGGATCAAAAGATTGTGCCGGTGCTGCATCCGGCTGCCAAGAAAGCTCCGGCGGCAGATGTAGAGAACCGCCTGCAGGGTGTTGGCGTTTCAAGGGGAGTGGCTGAGGGGAAAGTCCACAAGGTCTTAAATCCGCTGGACCGTGAATGCTACAGTGCTATTCCTGAAGACGCAATCATTGTGGCTCCTGTATTAACGCCGAATTTAACCTACTCCATCATCTCCTGTGCAGCTATAGTGACCGAGGTTGGGGGCTTTCTGTCCCATGGAGCGATCTTTGCCCGGGAAATGGGCATCCCTGCAGTCGTACAGGCTGCGGGTGTAACGGATTGGCTGAATACGGGCGATGAAATTATCGTGGATGCTGATAAAGGCTTGATTACCAAGTTGAATTAAATAGCAGAACTAATATATAGAGCAGGATAGGAGACAACTATGAGAAAACCGGTTATCGCCGTCGATATGGATGATACCATCTGTCATCTGGTTAAACGGGCTATTTACCATAATAACAATGATTTCCCGACCCATCTCCTCCGGTATGAGGATATGATCGACTGGAACACAGACCATTTGCGCCATCCCGACAGTACACAGGAGCTCTTTTTCGGGAGGCCGGGGCTGTATGAGGAGCTGGAGCTGTTTGACGAGCACGTGGTGGAGGAAATGGAAAAGCTGCATAATGCCTATGATGTCATTATCGTTACTGCGGCTGCACCCAAGTCTGTCACCGAAAAATGGAACTGGCTGCAGAAGCATATGCCGTTTATTCCTGCTGAAAACTTCTTCACAGCCAAACGGAAGCATCTGATTAATTTTGATCTGCTGATCGACGACGGGCCGCATAATCTGCTGCCGGCTGTTCAGGAAGGTAAAAAGGTGCTGTGCATCCCGCATCCGTGGAATCTAAGGGCAAGGGAGGAGTATGCGTTTCCGCTGATGACCTCCTGGAAGGGTGCGAAGGAGCGGATTGATGAGCTGCTGATGATGGAGCGTTAATCCGTTGACTCAAAAAACTAAGGAACTCCTCCGTCTGACTGCCTGTATTCAACGGGCAGCCAGGTACGGAGGCGTTTTTTGTATACAAAGATTAATAGACTGTCAAGCTGCCGGCAGTTTGAAGATCAGGTTCTTTTCTCTGGTAAAAGCGGCTGAAGCTGCCTCCGTAATCCCGCATCTCGCTAAGACTGCCGCTCTCGGTAATCCTGCCGTCCTCCATAAACCAAATTTCGTCATACTGCTCAAGCAGCTCATCATTCAGATTGTGCGTAATCGTGATTAGCGTGAGATCCGGCAGGGCCAGCAGGCTGCTCTCAATCTCATAAGCAGTCTGTCTGTCAACTGCAGATGTTCCTTCATCCAGAATCAGGATCGGCTTGCTGCGGATCAGTGCCCGGGCCACAGCAACCCGCTGGCGCTGGCCGCCTGAGAGCCGGGAGCCATTTTCGCCGACTGCAGTGGATAGTCCTTCCGGCAGCTGCTGATAGCTCGACACCGTCCAAAGAGACAGAACCGTCATAATCTTCGTAATACCCGCTTAGAAGCTTAACGAGCGTTGATTTGCCGCAGCCGCTCGGTCCGATTAAGGCGATTTTTTGTCCTCTGTGCAGCCTGAAATGAATATCCTTGAGGACGGGTTGACCCTGCTGATAGCTAAAGCTGAGCTGGCGCACCTCTAAAGAATGTTCAAACACAGGTTTAGGCTGTTCTGATTCTGAAGGCTGCTCAGCTTCGACAGCGAGCTGTTCAATGCGCTCAAGGATCGGCTTCATGCTTCTGATCTTGGGAACATTCTGCATGATGACGAGCACAGGACCGACCAGTCCGCCGCTTAGCTGGACTAGTGCAACCAGGCTGCCGGCGGATATGTGACCGGTGATGATCAGGTAGGCGGCAACGAACATGACGGTAAGCTGGCTGAATATAGCCAATGCCTCCGATATGCTTTCATTCGCAGCGAATAACCGGTCCGCAGCAAAGCTGACACTCGCGGCATTTTGATTGGCCTGCTGAAATCCCTGTTCACTCCGCCTTTTGAGGCCAAAGGATGTGATCACTTCATATCCGGCCAAAAGATCTTTAATATGTGCAGTGAACCGGGACATCTCAGAAGATACGGCACTGAGCCTGCTCTGCAGCAGCCTTCCGAACAGCGAAGGGATCGTGAACATCAGAATCATGCCGATCGTGAGAATAAGGGTAATCAGCGGGCTTAACGAGAGGAGAACAATAAGTGAGGCTATAAAAATAACGGCGTTTTGAAAGGTATGCAGGAGAGGCTGAAGAACATTTTCAATCACCAGCTTAATGTCATTGGTCAGTGCTGACAGATAATCCGCTGTATTGGCCGCTTTGAAGTCAGCTGTTTTTTTGTAGAGCACACCGCGGAATATCCGTTCCCTGATCGACACGGTAACATTGCGGACAAGAGCTTTACTGCATAAAGAATGGATGAAACCGGTGAGGCACAACATCAGCACATAGACAATGGACACCAGCAGAATGCGCTGGAAAAGCTGCATATCTCCCTGGAGGGCGGCATCAATTACCTTTTGCAGAACAAGAGCAATCAGCACACCGGCGGCAGCGGCAATCATACTGAACAGCAGGGTTACAGCCAACAGCAGCTTGTTGCGGGTCAAAGCATGTTTCATCTCTACATCAGCTCCATGATTAGATTTCGGTATAATTTGTAAGATGAAGATAACATACTGATTGTAATTTAGTCAAATAAATTAGATTAACATCAAATATGATCATATAAAAAAACTCCCCGCATTATGGTTACGGGAAGCCACTAATCAATTATAAAAGAAACTGCTGCAGATCTTCGATCAGCGCCTGCATGTTTTCTGTATGGAGATGATAATATACTCTGCCGTTGTTTTTTTCGACCCGGACCATTCCGCAGGCAAGCAGGACATTCATATGATGAGACATAGTTGCTGCTGTCAGTCCCAGCTGGTCGGCAATCTCCAGATTGTATTTGGGACTTACTTTAAGAGAAGCAAGAATTTGTAATTTACTGTTGTCGGCCAGCGCCTTCATCCGTAGCAGCAAAAGCTCTCTGGAATCAGAATGCTGCTTGCTGGCAATCGGTAGCATATCTACGTATAACCCGTAATAATGCTTGCCGGATAAAACCATCTGGCCTAGCGGCAGGATGAGGGTAGGATAAACCTCCGGATTCTCAAGGTCTAACATGTCCACAAACTTAATAAACTGCTCATCCTGCTGCCGTTGAATGGACTGAACGTATGCAGGTATCAGCTTGTTGATCTGCTTCTCAACCTCCCGGCGGGCTTTTTCAAAAGCCGGCAGATTCATTTTTACAATTTCTATTAGGGTAAGGAGGTGTTCACGCGGCTGGTGCAGCAGTGTCATCAGCTTCCATTTTGTTGCTTCCTTCAGCGGACTGCCATTAAGAAAGCGAATCATATCCTGAAGTGACTGAATGGAAGACAGCTCCAGTTCACGGGGAGAATGACTCTGCATCGCTTGCATTTCGTTAATTGTCTTTAGGATTTTATCCTGAATGGCCGAATCAGCTATGCCTTCAAGTGAAGTAAGCCACTCCGGATTTTCACTAAGCAATACCTGCAGAAGCAAGAAGAAGTCTGTTGTATCATCATTAAAAAAGAATACGGCGGAATCATCCGTTTTCCTGTGTTTGGTGAAGCTGCTGATGTATTTATCCATAATTTTCAGGTGCTTGTTATAAAAAGCTTCACCATCCAGGCCAAATTGTTCAAGATCTTCAACCATTATATTCCGGTAGGACGGCTGATAGCTTACATACAATAATCCCATCGTTTCAAAAACCGGATCCAGCTCTTCATGAATAAGCAGTTTCATAGTGCCTCCGTCAATCAGGTAGTTTGGTACTCATCTAATTAATTATATTGTGGTGTAATTAGGTTGGCAAGGTAGCTAAAGTTTTAGATTGAAAAATAAAGTGTTAGACTTCCGAGGATGCATTAGCTAACGGGCAGGAAAGTTCCAATATGTGGTATGTGGTGGTATTATTTCTTTATAAGTCTATCAGTCCTTATATATATCGTTTGTTCAAACAACAGGGGGATTAAGTTCAATGAAGGAACAGTTTCATCGCCACATAGGGGTTTACGGAATATGTATGGTTAACGAGAAAATCTTAGTTATTCGAAAAAGTTTAGGCCCTTACACGGGTCAATTTGACTTGCCTGGTGGACGACTAGAAGGATCAGAGTCCTTAGAGCAAGGCTTAATAAGGGAATTTAACGAAGAAACAGGACACTCGGTTAAAGAACTCAACAATATTGGCGTTTGTGATTTTTCTGTGCTATGGACTCTACCGAATGACTCGACTGAGTTCTTGCATCATATTGCAATTCTGTATGAAGTTATTGGCGCCGAAAAGGTTGGTGGTTCCATAGTTCAATTCGAGGGACAAGACTCTGATGGCTATGACTGGATTTCAATCGATAAGGTTACACCATTAAATTCTTCACCGCTGGTGCAGCAAGCGGCCGAATGGTTCCGTACGAAAAACATCCCGGTTAAAAGAAGTTTATATGACTACAGGTCTTTAAGCTGACGGGAAACGTTAGTTAAATACCAACAGCGGCCGTCTAATCCTTTATTCTCCTTGAACAGAAAGCTGATTGACAGACGCTTTGAGAGAGCGATATACTAACATCACTTAAACGTATAAGTTAAGCTATATTTCCATTATAAGGAGTGTGCCGCATGGATTTAGCATCCTTTTATCATGAGCCTAAAGGGCCGTTCTCGTACGCCTACGATACTGAAACGCTGCATATCCGCATCAAAACCAAAAAAGACGACTTGAAGTCGGTCACTGTACTGGCGATGGACCCGTTCAACTGGAAGCCGGTGTCGAAGGATTCGCATGTCTATGAATTTGCCGTTGATATGATGCAGCGGGTTGAGATGAAAAAGGAATATGTGACCCGTTATCATGACTGCTGGTTTGCCGAGCTTACCGGGTTTAACTGGAGAAGAATTAAATATGCTTTTGTACTGGATGACGGTGTTGAGTGCTGCTTCGCAGGCTGCCAGCGCTTTACAACGCTTGAGCGGGACTGGACTCCGCCTAAGGATTATACGAACTATTATAATTATCCGTACATTTTGGAGGAGGACCTGTATTCAGCGCCGGATTGGGTTCCGGATACGGTGTGGTATCAGATTTTTCCTGACCGGTTCAACCGAAGTGCCACTGCGGCTCCTTCTGAAGAAATTCTGGAATGGGGCAGTGACCAGCTTGACGGCAATGGTAAAAAGTTCGGCGATAATCTGCAGGGAATCAGCGACAAGCTTGACTATATCCGCGATCTCGGCTGCACCGGAATCTACTTTACTCCCCTGTTTGATTCACCAAGCTCCCATAAGTATGATACAAGGGATTATTTCAAAATTGATCCGAGCTTCGGCGACAATGAGACTTTCGGTAGAATGGTGGAAGAAGCACACAAGCGGGGCATACGCGTGATGCTGGATGCGGTGTTCAATCACTGCGGTTATGAGCATCCGTTCTGGCAGGATGTGCTGCAGAATGGCAGACGTTCGCCATATTATGACTATTTTTATATACTGGATGGAGATAAGGAGATTGTTCCGGACACGAAGCTGGCCGCCAGAGAAGGCTATTATTTCGGGGAGCATCTGAATTACCGTACGTTTGCCTATACTGAGATGATGCCGAAATGGAATACCGGAAATCCGGCTGCGCGGGAGTATCTGATCAGTGCAGCTGTCTACTGGACGGAGCGATATAACATTGACGGCTGGAGACTCGATGTGGCTAATGAGGTATCCCATGATTTCTGGCGGGAATTCCGCAAAAGAATCAAGGCCATCCGCAGTGATATCTATATCCTCGGTGAAAACTGGCTCTACTCCAATCCGTGGCTGCAGGGAGACCAGTTCGATGCGGTGATGAATTACGAATTTACCTGGCCGGTTACCCGTTTCTTCGGGACAAATCTCCCGGCGGAAGAACAGTACACTTCACAGGATTTCAAATATGCGATCAATCAGCTGCTTGTCAGCTATCCCAAGCATGTAGCCCGGAGTATGTTCAATCCGCTGGACAGCCATGATACGGCGCGGATTCTGCATTTTTGCGGAGACAACACAGAGCTTGTTAAGCTGACTTATGTTTTTCTGCTGACCTACGGCGGTTCTCCGAGTATTTACTACGGCGGAGAAGTCGGACTTAGCGGCGATGAGCATCATAACCGGCAGTGTATGCCATGGAACCCGGAGGAGCAAAATCATGATCTGTATGACACTGTACGCAGACTGATCGGACTCCGGCGGCAGAACCCGCTTTTCAAGGAGATTGATCTGGAATGGCTGTCTGCCGGGGATAGCGAAGAAACACTGGTTTATACAAAATCCGCCGGAGGCGCTGCCCTGTACGTGCTGCTTCACAACTCGGCCGATGCTGCTGTTGTTAAGCTGCCTGATCAGCTGCAAAACCGGAGCTTAAGAGATTTATATAACGGACAGGAGCTGGCAACCGCTTCGGAAATCCGCATGGAGCCTTATTCCTTCCTGCTGCTGGCAGACGGGGAGTAGACAAGTTGAATATCAGCAGGAGGCAGATGTTATGACAGTCGATAATGTACCAGAGCTTTTGGACCAAATGAAGATAAGGGTCAGCCGTAAGGACAACCGTGCCGTCTCTTTTACCAATAAAGAAGCCGCCTATTATTACACGCAATCTCATCTGAATGATCATCCTGAGCACGCCTATTTTGAGGGAATGAATGTGGCCAAAAACCGGATTTTCGGCGGATACATGTTATATGCAGACGGGCAGTTGCTTGATAATGAACGGGCTGAAGTTAAGGTTAGTCCTTATTCGCTTGTCCGCACCCATGGCAGATTGACTGAGGAGCTGTGGCTGTTCGATTACCGGAATGTCTTGGAGGTCATTGTTACAGGAGCAAGTATTGAGATAGGTATCTCCTTAAAAGGAGAAGCGCTGGAATATGTGAAGCGTGAAGGGAACACGGCATTGTTCAAAGCGATGGAGGGGGAATGGATCGTTGCCCTGCGTCCCGGAAAAGATCAGCCGGTTAGTGAAAAGGACGGAGTCTTTCTCACAACGGCTGCGGCCGGAGGATTTTTCATAGCTTGTGCCCGGACGGCTGAGGAAGCTGGTAAGCTGCTTGAGGATACAGAACGGCGTGCTGACGCATTAAAAGGAGAGCGTGTCCGGCGTTTGGCGGCATTTTTGCAGAATAATGTTTACCTGCGCAGCAGCAATGAGGAGCTGACTCAAGCTCTGAACTGGATCAGTCTGACGATGGATCAGCTGGTGACGCGGCAGCAGGGTGAGGGGATTTATGCCGGACTTCCGTGGTTCAACGAGTATTGGGGGCGTGACCAGTTTATAGCAATGCCCGGTGCAGTGCTGGTCAGCGGCCAGTTTGAAACGGCAAGGCAGATTCTGCTGTCTTTTGCGGAATATCAGAACAGGGATGAAGCTTCTAAATATTATGGGCGGGTGCCGAACATTCTGGCTCCTGAAAACATCGATTACCACACTACCGACGGCACACCGCGCTTTATTATTCAGCTGCAGGACTATGTAAAATATTCCGGAGACACTGCACTTATTGAACAGCTGTATCCCGCCGTTTGCAGCAGTATCGAGGGCTCGCTCCGGTATTGGGTGGACGATAAGGGCTATCTTACCCATGATGACAATGAGACGTGGATGGATGCGCGGGATGCAGAGCTAAAATCATACTCTCCGCGTGATACCCGGGCCAATGATATTCAGGCGTTGTGGTACGGCCAGCTGCGGGCGGGTGTTTATTTTGCCGATTATATGCAGGATCAGGAGAAAGCGGAGCAGTGGAGCCGTGTGGCTGACAAGCTGCAAAAGAACTTTGCTGCCGATTTCCGTGATCCGGCTTATCCGTATCTGGCTGACCGTCTGGATAAGGATGGTGTGCCGGAATTCTCGCTGCGCCCGAATCAGCTGTTTGCTTTTGACCTGTTCGATGACCGGGAATTCAAAGATAAGGCTGTCCGCACAGCATGGGAGGAGCTGGTTTATCCCTGGGGCACGGCTTCGCTGGACCGGCGGCACCCGTTCTTTCATCCATTCCATCTGACGGAGCAGTATCATAAGGATGAAGCCTACCATAACGGTACCGTATGGACGTGGCTGAACGGCATCGCCATGCAGCGGATGATCGAAGCCGGGCAGGAGGAGACGGCCTATAAGCTGTTCAGCAATATGAACCGGCAGGCGCTGGAGCTTGGTGTAGTTGGCGGACTCAGCGAAAACCAGGATGCTTATCCGCAGGAGGGAGCAAACCGTGCCAAGCTGACCGGCGCTTATCTGCAGGCATGGTCGAACTCGGAGCAGCTGCGGGTATGGGTTCAGTATTTCCTGGGAATCCGCCCGGATCTGATTCTGGGGAAGGTTACTCTTGCCCCGCGGATGCCGCAGGAGCTGACCGATGTGCAGGTTAGGGTGAAGGCGGGGGCAGGTAACATTAAGATGAATTACTCGGCTGCTTCTGGCGGTGAGCAATTGTTTGTTTATCGTTTTGCGGGAGTAGAGATTGCCGCGATCGTTGATGTTTCACCGTTTGAGCTGCTGGACATTCCCGTGGCCGACGGCAATGAGCTGCGGATCAGGATTTGCGGGGAGAACCTGAACGGAAACGGGCAACTGATTGCCGGGAAAAAGCTCGCGGCTGAGCTGCTGGACGGGAACGGGCAGCTGGCTGGACAATGGACAGCAGACATTTCTGCTGACAGAGCCGCGCAGCAGCTTCAGAGCGACCGGATCTTTGCAGGCGTACAGTTTGCGGAGCCGCTGGCTTTATCGGAGCATCCGGTGATGGAGCGGCGGGCAGCTGCGGTGGACGCAAAGACAGCTGCGATGGATGGAAAGACAGCTGAGTTGGATGGAAAGAAAGAGGAGTAAATATAGTTTTTGGGCAGGGTAAGTGCTGGTGGAGCTCTATAATTGTGAGTCTGCACACCTGCTTGGGGACATAGTGGGAAAAATCCCTTTATATTGGCTTGCCTGGGGAGAAAATGCAGATATAAAGGGATTTTTCCTATTAATGAGGCCTATTGTGGGGTGAGTGAGCTGGAATAAGGGGATTATTCCCATTAATGAGGCCCGGTTTGCGGTGAAAGTGCTGGAATAGTGGGATTTATCCCTTTGATGGAGCTCACCATGGGGTGGAAATACTAAATCAAAGGGATTTATCCCTTTGATTCCAGCCCGGCAACCAGCCAACAGGCTCACCTACCGCCAAGTGCACTCCCGCAACGCCGAAATAGGCCTATGCACATTTTATAACACGTGTTATACTTTTGCCGAGGTGCTGATATGAGCAAAAAAAGAGTGACCAGCCACGATGTAGCCAAGCTGGCGGGCGTATCCCGCAGTGTTGTATCCGCTGTGCTGAATGATACACCGGGCATCGGGGTTAGCGCCCAGACCCGGGAGGCGGTGCTGCACGCGATTGCTGAGCTGAACTATCATGTGGATGCCCAGGCGCGCAGCATGAAGACCGGCCGCAGCATGACGCTGGCTGCGTTCGGGGACACCGGACATCCGCTGTTCATGCGGCTGCTTGAAGGGATGCAGCGGGAATGCGAAGCGGGCGGATACCACATATTGCTCTGTTCACCGGGCGAGCGGAGGCCGGGTGAAGCCAGGAACGCACTGCTGGACCTGTATCACCAGCGCAAGATAGACGGGATTGTAACACTGGACAATACCAGCTACCGCAGCGCCGACTGGGCCGCTAAAGTGCATGAAGCTGGTGTTCCCTACGTCTCGGTGGAAGGATATGCAGAGTCAGAAGGAGTCCACTCTGTGCTGGCAGACTATAGAGGCAGTGTTATTACAGCACTGGATTATCTGTGCAGGGATCAAACGGAGCACCAGTTGGGACCGGTTTACGCAGAGGTTCATCACGGGACAGACGGCAGACGGATCAATTGGTCCGAGAAAAACCGCCGCAGCGCCTATAAAGAATGGTGCAGCGGCCATGGCTATCAGCCGCAGATCCGGCGGATGGATGAATTAGAGTGCGCCCAAGGCTGGATCAGCTGGTTGACTGAGCTTCAGGCGCAGGCCGGCGACACATTGCCGCCGGTGCTGGTGAACTGGTCCAGTACAATTCCCGACCTCTACCGTGCTGCCCGCCATCTCAGTCTCAACATTGGCGATACGCTGAAGGTTATGGCTGCGGATAATACGATCCAGGGTGACCGCCTGAGTGTTCCTCGGCTTAGCTGTGTAGAAATTCCGTATGTACGTATGGGAGAAGAAGCAGTACGCTGCATCCTGAAGCAGCTGGAGCAGGGGGGCGCTGGTGAACCGGGCAAACTGTGGCTGCCGGCAGTGTTGAGACCGGGAGAAAGTGCGTAGCATTGGATTTATGAAGCAAGTGAGACAGTGCTGATTAGGCGTATTGTGCCTGATGATTACTTACGGAATTCCTAGTCAAAAAGCGGACCCGGCCATCAGCCGGAACGCGTTGGAAATGGCATAACCCATAGTGGATTGCCTTTTCTTTTTAGTATATAACACGTGTTATATAAAGGAGGATGAAAGCGTTGTTTTGGACTGATGAGAAGCTTGGTGCACGAATTGCCGAATTGGAGCGCTACCGGTACCGCGAGGCTATAGTCTTGACAGAATGGCTTGGACTTGAAGATAAGGAGGGCGCCAACGGTGTATATCCGCCGGATTTGAGTCAGGGGGATTCATACCGTGTCGGTGATTACTGGACCGGATGGGATATGTATCTCTGGCTGCACAGAACGGTCGAGGTACCGGCCCATTGGCAGGATAAACGGATTGTCGGCCTGTTCGATTTCGGGCGCACGGGCAGCGGGAATAACAGCGGCTTCGAGTCGCTGCTGTTTCTGAACGGGAAGCCTTACCAGGGGGTGGACTCCAATCACCAGGAGGTTTTTTTGGAGCCGGAGACGGCGGGTACGGCAGTCAGCTTTACCTTCCGGCTATGGTCGGGCCTTGAAGGCGGCGGACTGCCGGTACCGCAGGAGCACCGGATCAAACGGGCGGAGCTCGCGTGGCTTGATGAGCCGGCCGACAATCTGTATTACACCGGCCGGGCGATGCTGGCCGTATACAAATCGCTTGGCGGCAGTGATCCGCTGAAGCAGGAGCTGCAGACCGTGCTGGACCGGGCCTTCCGGGTACTGGACTGGTCGAGGCCGGGCAGCGAAGCTTTTTACGCTTCAGTGAGGGAAGCGGATGAGCAGCTGGCAGCGCGGCTTAAGGAGATGGAACAGAAGCATCCGGTAACGGTAACGGCGATAGGGCATACCCATATTGACGTTGCCTGGCTGTGGCGGCTGACCCATACGCGTGAGAAGGCGGCGCGCTCTTTTTCCACTGTGCTGAGATTAATGAAGCAATATCCGGAATATATTTTTCTGCAGACACAGCCCCAGCTGTACGATTACATCAAGCGGGATTACCCTGAGCTGTATGCCGAAATGTCCAGTCGGGTCAGTGAAGGCCGCTGGGAAGCCGGCGGTGCGATGTGGCTGGAGGCGGACTGTAACCTGACGAGCGGGGAATCGCTGGTGCGTCAGATTTTGTACGGGACCAAATTTTTCAGGGAAGAGTTCGGTGTGGAATGTAAGTATTTATGGCTGCCGGATGTGTTCGGGTACAGCTGGGCGCTGCCGCAGATTTTGCGCAAATCCGGTATAGACACGTTTATGACAACCAAGATCAGCTGGAGCCAGTACAACCGCATGCCGCATGATACGTTCCACTGGCGGGGGATGGACGGGAGTGAGGTGCTTGCGCACTTTATTACGACACCGGAAGGCCCGGAATCCAGCGCCTGGTATTATACCTACAACGGCTTAATGGAACCGTTTGCTGTTCAGGGCATCTGGGACTCCTACCGCGACAAAAACCTGAACCGCGAGCTGCTGCTTGCATACGGATACGGGGACGGCGGCGGCGGGGTGAACCGGGAGCATCTGGAGATGCGGCGGAGGCTCGACGTCATACCGGGGGTGCCGAATGTGAAGCCTGGCCGGGCAGATGATTATTTTGAGCGTTTGAACGAGACCATCCGCAGCTCGGACCAGTATGTTCATACGTGGGATGGTGAGCTATACCTTGAGTACCATAGAGGAACCTATACCAGCCAGGCTTACAATAAAAAAATGAACCGCCGGCTGGAGCTGCTGTACCGTGAAGCGGAATGGCTTCAGGTGCTGCTGGCTACCGAGTCGGGCAGCTTCGGAAAATATCCAAAGCAGGAATTAGATGAGGGCTGGAAAATCATCCTGCGCAACCAGTTCCACGATATTATCCCGGGCTCCTCCATCCGTGAGGTCTACGAGGATTCGCGCGCCGAGTATGCGGAAGCTGAGGATATCGGTATTCAGGCCGCCTTGGCAGCAACTGAGGCTTTAACGAATTCCTCCACGCAGGGTGAGGCCAAACATGTGTATACGGTATTTAACGGAGCTTCCTTTGATCATACAGGACTGCTTACCGTGACTGCCGAAGATTCGGAGCACAGACAATGGCGGGATGAAAATGGATCTGTTCTTCGTGCACAACAGCTGGATAACAAATGGCTGATTGAAACGCCGGAGATCCCGATGCTGGCAACGGCAGTCATTAGTGCGGATTTTACTGAAAAGGTTGAACCGGCAGCTCAAACAGACTCTTTTGTATGGGAAAACTCTATCTTGACTACACCTCACTATATTATGGAATGGAATAACTCGGGCCAGTTAAGCCGTCTGTATGATCGTGATGCTGAACGTGAGGTACTCGCTCCGGGGGAATACGGAAATGTGCTGCAGGTGTTCGAGGATAAGCCGAAGCAGTATGATGCCTGGGACATTGATCTTTATTATCAGGAGAAAAAACGGGAAATCACCGGACTCGTCTCTATGGAGCTGGTTCACTCAGGCCCGCTGGCAGCAGTGTTACAGTTCTCCTGGAAGTATATGGACTCAACGGTTATCCAGAAGGTGAAGGTGTATGCCGGCAGCCGCCGGATCGATTTTGAGACGCTGGTTGACTGGCAGGAGCAGCATCAGCTGCTTAAGGTTGCTTTTCCGGTAAACGTCCGTTCGACACAAGCAACCTATGATATCCAGTATGGTAATGTGAAGCGTCCGACCCACTGGAATACAAGCTGGGATTATGCGCGTTTTGAGAGTGTGGGGCATCAATGGGCGGATCTGTCGGAGCGTGGCTACGGGGTGAGCCTGCTTAATGACTGCAAGTACGGGTATGACATCAAGGATCATGTGATGCGCCTGTCGCTGATTAAATCGGCAACCGCACCGGACTGGCAGGCCGATCAGGGTGAACACCGGTTCACGTACAGTCTGCTGCCGCATGAGGGAGACTGGGCCGAGGGACGTACGGCAGAGGAAGCGTGGATGCTTAACAATCCGCTGCGGGCGGTAGAGGGAAGACTCAACGGAAAAACAGGCAAATCATTGTTCCGAACGGACGCTGCAGGAGTCGCCATCGATGCCGTCAAATTGACTGAACGGGGGGAGAGCTGTGTGATCCGGCTGCATGAATTCTTCGGCGGCCGCCGGAAAGTCAAGCTTGGCAGCGGATATCCCCTCCATTCCTGGCAGCTGTGCGATCTCATGGAGCGCCCTCAGGGAGAGGTTGCCAGCGGCGGTGAAATCGAGCTTGAATTCAAGCCATATGAAATTCATACCCTGCTTATCAAATTCTTTGAATAGCTCTGCTAACTCATTATCCGGGAGGAATGAACATGCCGCTGATCAGAAGAGTGAACCGGCTGCAGAAAGAGCTGCAGCTGCGCTGGATTAAGGAAAGCCGTGACATTGGAGAATGGTCCTTGCAAAGGGCGTTTTATGCGGATGAAGGAGAGTACCGGTATGATGCTGAAAAGGAGACCGCCGCTCCCGGCCGGCTGCAGAGCCAGGTTAGAGAGACACTCTTTCTGGAAGCGGCAGTCCAAATACCGGAGGATTGGGCGGATGAAAAAGCCGGAATTATATTCAAGGCCGGGGGAGAGGGACTGCTGTCCATTAACGGATCGCCTTATCACGGACTCGACAAGAACAGAAGCTTTGTCCCTCTGTCCAGGACAATTGCGGCTAGCGGTGAGCTGAAGCTGAGCATAGAGCTGTACCACGTGCCGCTGATTCCTTCAGACCCTTTAAACGGTCAGAAGGATAATGATGCACCGCCTGTGCATTTTCAGGAAGCCCGGCTGGTAACTGTGAACCAAGCTGCCGAAAGCTTGTATTTCACAGTGACCTTATCTCTGGAGACGCTGAACAGGCTGACGGAACGGTCTGCTGAACGTCTGCAGCTGGAACAAGCGCTTGAGGATGCTATTTTGTTTATCGGGAACCCGGCGGAGGCGGACGAGGAGCTCTTCCGGCAGGCGGAGGAGCAGCTGATGAGCAAACTTCAGGCTGCTGCGGGCAGCCGGAATCCGGGGGAAGCCGGAACGATGCATATGGTCGGCCAGTCGCATATCGATCTCGCCTGGCTGTGGCCGCTGAAGGAGACTGTCCGTAAAACCAGCCGTACCTTCTCAACCGTTATCACGCTTATGGAGCATTATGAGGATTACCTGTATTCGCAAAGCCAGCCTCAGCTGTACGCTTATGTAAAGAAACATTTTCCTGACTTGTATGCGCGCATCAAAAAGCGTGTAGCAGACGGTCGCTGGGAGCTTGTCGGCGGAATGTGGGTTGAGCCGGATTTGAACATTCCTTCCGGGGAATCGCTGGTCCGGCAGCTGTTGTACGGCAGGGCCTTCTATGAACGGGAGTTCGGCAAAACCTCCCGGGTGGAGTGGCTGCCTGATACATTCGGCTATTGTGCTTCCCTTCCCCAGCTGCTGAAGAAGTCCGGGGTGGACTATTTCATGACCACCAAAATGAACTGGAACGACACGAACGCTTTTCCGTACGATTTGTTCTACTGGGAGGGCATAGATGGAACCAAAATTCTGTCCTTCCTGAATCATGGCCTTAATGAAAACACACTCCCGGGAGATGTGGGTGAGCACTGGGACAGCTATAAGCAGAAAAAAGCCCATCCGGAGCAGATGCTGCTCTACGGATACGGGGACGGCGGGGGCGGCGTGACCCGGGAGATGCTGGAGGTCATTAGCCGCTCTGCGGCATTGCCGGGTCTGCCGGTGAGCCGGTTCAGCACGGCCCATGATTTCTTTGACGGCGTCCGTGAGGCTGCTCCCAAGCTTCCGGTCTGGTCGGGCGACATGTACCTGGAGCTGCACCGGGGGACCTACACGACACACGGGAGCAACAAGCGCTGGAACCGCAAGGCAGAGGCACTGTACCGGGAAGCCGAAATCTGGAATTCGCTGTCCTATCTGTCAGGTGCGGTGACACTTGAGGAATCTGCGGAGCTGCAGCACGGCGGGCTTAAGGAAGGCTGGGAGCTGCTGCTCTTGAACCAGTTCCATGATATTATTCCCGGCACTTCGATCCCTGAAGTGTATGTTAAATCGGCAGAGCATTATGAGAAAATATTCAGCCGCGGGAAAGAAGCGCTCAGCAGGGGGCTTGAAGCATTGGCTGCAGTTGCAGATACCCGGGGCACAGGAACTCCGCTGCTTCTGTTTAACAGCCTTTCCTGGAACCGCAGCGATGCTGCCGTATTTACCGGTGGAGCCGAACTGATGAATAAAGTCCCGTACGATGCCGGCGGGAATCCGCTGCCATACGACCTGCTGCAATCAAAGGACAGTTATCAGATGAGTTTTTGTCCGGGGGAGGTACCTTCACTGGGTTATACTACGGTTTGGCTGCGGGATAAAGTCGATGAAGTAGCAGCGAGCGTTACGTGCGGGATGGAAGAATCGGTGGCCGGCCTGGAGAATGCGAGAACTGCTGCAAATCTGCAAAGCTGGGAAACGGGGCAATACAGCTTACTTTTTGACGATTCCGGGCGGATCGTCTCCTGGGTTGATAAAGCAGCCGGCAGGGAGCTGATTACACCTGGCGCTGCGGGCAATCATCTGCAGCTGTTCCATGACCGCCCGACGGTCTGGGATGCCTGGGATATTGATCCGCATTTTGCGGAGCAGCCGGCGGCGGAAGCCATTCTGCTCTCCAGTGAAGTCCTGCTTCAAGGAAAGACCAGGGACATCCTGAAATTTTCCTGGCAGCTGAATGATTCGCTGATTGATCAGCGTCTGATTCTGCATCATCATTCCCGCCGTATCGATTTCGAAACCCGGGTGGACTGGCATGAGGAGCATAAGCTTTTAAAAGCTGCTTTTCCGGTAGATATCCGCTCCTCCAAGGCGGTTTATGAAATCCCGTTCGGCAGCATAGAGCGCCCGACCCATAACAACACGAGCTGGGAACAGGCCCAGTTTGAGGTGTGCGGACACCGCTGGGCGGATTTGTCGGAAGGCGGCTATGGAGTAAGCCTGCTGAACGACTGCAAATACGGCTATGTTATCAAAGGCAGCGTGCTGCGCCTGTCCTTGCTGCGTTCCCCGCGCTGGCCGGACATCACCGCTGATATCGGGGTGCATGAGTTCACGTATTCCTTGTATCCGCATGAAGGAGGCTGGAGGGAAGGCGATGTGGTCCGGCAAGGCTTCGAGCTCAATCAGCCGCTGACGGTATACGCTACAACAGCACACGAAGGTATACGTCCTTCTGCGGCTTCATTATTAGAGGTGCATAGCCGCCACGGCATTGTGGATGCAATCAAAATAGCCGAGGACTCGGGCGGAGCTGTAATCCGGCTGTACGAATCCGGCGGCGGCAGGGAGCAGGTGGAGCTGGCCTTTGCCGGCGGGTTGGAGGAACTCAAGCAGGCAAGCGGGGAAGCTCCGACGGACGGTCCGGGCGGTAATCCGGTCAGGATAATAGAGACCAACCTGATGGAACAAGCAGAGGAGAACCCGCTACTGTCGGTAAACGGCGGAACGGTAATACGAACCCTTACACCGTATGAAGTGGTGACACTAAAAGCAGCGATTCTCTGATAGTATGAATGTTAAGCAGCTTTTCCCTTGGGAGGAGCTGCTTTTTATTGTGCCGGCCTAAGCGGATAGATATTTCCACCCGGATCGTAGATGCATGGGATACGTTAATTGGTGAGCGCTTGCTACAATAACACTGTAAGCTAGAGGAACAGGTTCCAGCGATGATCGATCCTAAACAAAGGGGAGTGCATGCAAGTGACAAGAAAACGTTCACTGATAGGATCTCTGACTGCGGTTTTTGCCCTTACCGGAATACTGGCCGGCTGCGGCGGCAATAACAATGCCGGAAGCGGCGATGCAACAACACCGCCGTCCGGTTCGGCGGCTACAACAGCACCTGCGGCTACAGCCGCTGAAGTGCAGAAGGTGAATTTCTCAATCGTTTCGGCCAGACCGGGTGATGAAGCCTTCTATAAGGAACAAATGGACATTTTTATGAAAGCGAATCCAGAGGTGAAGGTGACGGTCATTGCCAATCCGACGGAGCAGTATAACAATGCGCTGCAGCTGTCTTTTGCCGCCAATGAAGGACCGGATATCTTCTTCATTGAAGGCGGTCAGCCTCAGGCGAGAACGGTGTACGACAATAAATGGGTAGAGCCGCTGGACAGCTATATCGATGATGCTTTTGTAGCACGTTTCCCGGAAGGAGCCTTCAGCCGGACCAGCCAGACCCGGGTGAACGGGGAGGTTATCGGAATTCCGGTCCGCGACCCGCGCTTCGACAAGGTAAGACCGCTGTACTACAACAAGACCATACTGGAGCAGTACGGCTACAGCGAGCCGCCTAAGACGCATAGCGAATTCGTCGAAGCAGCCACCAAGATTACAAAAGAAGGCAAAGGACAGGTATACGGCTTCGCCATGATGGGGAAAGCGCCTGCGGTGTTCGGACTCAGTGTGTCGGGCCTCGGCTCAGGGCTTGAAGGCGGTGTAATCGGGTACGAGGGCAACACGATCATTAACCTGAAAACCGGACAGTTCTCGTCGAAATCGGCGACACCAGTCGTAGAAATCCTGCGGCAGCTGAACGCGCAGAAGATTGTGGCGCCGGGCTGGGAGAACTGGGATACCGCGCAGATGCACCAGCAGTTCGCAGCCGGACGTGTGGCGATGTTCATCGGGGCAGCGTGGCAGGCTGAGGAAATCCGCAAGCTGAATGAGGGCATGGATATGGGCATTGCAGCTGCACCTGTACCGGATGCCGGACGGAGCGGATACCGGGATACTCCGACGATTGCCGAGCCGCGTTATGCGATGAGCTCACAGTCGAAGTCGAAGGAAGGCGCCTGGAAGGTACTGGACTTCCTCGGATCCGTGGAGTTTGAACGTGCGAATTACGAATATGCCAAAGAACTCGTGCTGATGCCGGCAGCAATGGAAGGCATTGCGATGTCCGCAGACATGGAGCAGATTGTGAAGGTAATGGATGAGACGATCCGGATGGCTCCGGCGGTCAATACGAATAACCAGAACTATGACCAATTCTCGAAGAGCATCAGCGATGCCATGCCGAAGCCGAAGATTCAGGAGGTATTCCTGAAGGCGGTGGTCAGCAATGAAGATCCTGTAGCGCTGGCGGAGGATTATGATGCGAAGGCCAATAAGGTCATCGATGAGCAGATCAAGATTGCGAACGACGGCGGCATTGATTTTAGCAGAGAAGACCTGAAATATCCGGATTGGAATCCGATGGAGAATTATATTATCGAGTAGACGCTATTTCTTAAACCCGGAAACCATACAGAAACAGACAGGAGTGAATTCACGATGGGTTACGGCACACCGCTGCAGAGTATTCCTGCTTCCGCCGGCAAGGCTCCGCTCTCCAAAAGAGCGGAGCTGTTCAAACAGATCAAGAAGCACCGCTACCATTACCTGTTCGTGCTGCCGATGCTGGTGTTCTTTGCCGCTTTTACCTTATGGCCGATGATTGCAAGCTGGTATTATTCATTCTTTAACTGGGACGGCATCGGCTGGCCGACGGACTTTATCGGGCTTGGCAACTTCAGGGAGGTCGCATCCGATCCGGGCTTCTGGAGCGCTTTTATGAACACGTTCCTGTTCGCCCTGACACATGTGCTGATCCAGATGCCGCTGGCGCTGATCGTTGCGGTTATTCTCAACAACCAGTTTCTTGCGGGGAGAAATGTATACAGGCTGCTGCTGTTCGTGCCGGTTATCTCGACTACAGCGGTTATCGGTGTAATTTTCTCGATTCTGCTGAACCCGCTGGGCGGTGCGATTAACGAAATGCTGCTGGGCATAGGGCTGGTCAAAGAGCCGATCAACTTCCTCGGTTCTACAGCGCTCGCATTGCCGACACTGCTGGCCGTTTCTGTCTGGAAAAGCTTTGGCACTCCGATGATCTACTGGCTCGCCGGACTGCAGACCATTCCTGGAGAGCTGTATGAGGCGGCCAAAATCGACGGGGCAAGCAAGGTGCAGAGCTTTTTCCGGATTACCGTTCCGATGCTGGCTCCGATTGGCCTTGTAATAACACTACTCACTTTTATCAACAACCTGGATCCGTTTGACCTGGTCCGTACGATGACTGAAGGCGGGCCGGTAAAAGCGACCGATGTGGTGCAGACTTACATTTTCCGTTATGCGTTCGAGCCCGAAAGCGGCTCTTCCCGTTACGGCTTCGCCTCGGCGGCAGGCATCCTGTTCAGTCTGGCC
This sequence comes from Paenibacillus sp. fava2, assembly GCF_058313675.1. Classification (NCBI taxonomy): domain Bacteria; kingdom Bacillati; phylum Bacillota; class Bacilli; order Caryophanales; family Paenibacillaceae; genus Paenibacillus; species Paenibacillus sp. fava2. The sequence goes on from NZ_CM177755.1 coordinate 3,629,435, forward strand.
GTTCTAGTTGTCGTCGTCATTCAGGCGCTGACCGGCAAAGCTGCCCGCAGATCCGGCACGAAAGGAGCCTAAGCCATGTACCGCCTAAACCGATTCCTTAGACAGCTGCCGGCCCAGGTCCTGCTGCTTGCCTTCACGCTAATCTGGAGTTATCCGTTCATCTGGATTATCTCCTCTTCCTTCAAATCGCAAAGTGAAATGTTCCTGGGCGGCATCAACATCATCCCCAAGGAGCCGACGTTGAACAATTTTGTAAGGGCGTGGGATCTGGCTAACTTTTATCAATATTTCTTCAATTCGGTCATCGTTACCGCTTCGGTTGTCCTGCTCGTGCTTGTCATTACCTCGATGGCGGGTTATGCGCTGGGAAGAGGCAGCATGCCCGGTAAAAAGCTGATCATGACCATGCTGGTCATCTCGATGTTCCTGCCCAAAGGCTTCACCATTCTTCCGCTGTTCGAGCTGATCGTCGGACTGGGCTTCAATAATACGCTGATGGGGGTGATCCTGGCTGAATCGGGTCCGTCCAAAATCGTATCCATTCTGCTGTTCGTCGGTTATTTTTCCTCGCTGCCCAAAGAGATGGAGGAGTCCGCAACGATTGACGGGGCCGGTTATTTCCGGATGTTCTTCAGCATTATGCTTCCGCTGTCCAAGCCGATTCTGGGGACGGTAACGATTTTCAGCTTTATCGGGGCATGGAATGCGTTTTTTGTTCCGCTGACGTTCACTTTAAGCAAGCCGTCGCTGCGGACATTGGGGGTCGGGATGTACAACTTCTTTGGAACGAACAGCGTGGACTGGACCGGGCTGGCGGCGGGGGCGGTTATGTCGGTGGTGCCGATCATCATCGTATTCCTGTTCCTGCAGCGGTATTTCATCGAAGGTCTGGCCGGTTCCATCAAAGGCTAATCAGGCAGGAGGTGTAAGCATGGGCCAGTCAAAATCCGTCCGGACAGAGGTTCTCGTTGTTGGAGGCGGAACTGCAGGCTGTGTGGCGGCCATTGCGGCCGCAGAGGAAGGCGCGAAGGTCATCCTGGTTGAAAATGATACCGCACTCGGCGGAGTTGCTACCCGCGGCGGTATCCACCGTTATTATTACGGTTCTCCCGGAGGGCTACAGGAGGAGATTGACCGCCGGACCGCAGAGGCAGCTGCAATATTCGGAGGCAAAACCAAGGGTTTTCATCCGGATGCCAAGCGGGTGGTGCTTGCCGCCCTTTGCCGGGAAAAGGGGATTGAGGTTTACCTGGACTCTGTGGTGTATAAGGTTATAAAAGAGGATGAGAATGTGGTAGGCGTACGTTTGCTGACTCCGGCAGGCAGGCTGGAAATCCGTGCCGGGGTAACGATCGACAGCACCGGGAATGCGCATCTCGTCCGTATGGCCGGAGGCAGACTGAGGTACGGCCGCGGGCTGGACGGTGTGTATCACAATTATTCCTTCATTCCGCGCAGAGTGCTGGACGGTGAAATCGGGTATGACAATCTGGATGCCGGATGGGTAGATCCGTATGATCCCTGGGATGTGTCGCGGGCTTTTATCCGCGGCCGTAAATGGGTCAGGGAAGGGTATGCACAGGGTGCTCGTTACTTTGCTTTATCTTCCATGCTGGGGGTGCGGGAGGGCGGATTAATTACGGGAGATGCAACAATTCGTTTGCAGGATTACATCGAGGACCGTCCTTCGCCGGAGGTCATCTGCCGCAGCTATTCCCATCTGGATAACCACGGCTTTGATACCGGGAACGAAAGTGAATTCAGCCAGCTTTGGATTGCGGTCATGGGCTTGTTCGTCAAGGGCTTGTGGTGCGACATTCCTTACGGAGCGCTTTTGCCTGCCGGCATCGGAAATCTGCTGGTAGCCGGGCGCGCCCTGTCTGTAGACCGGGATGTTGGAATGGGTGTGCGGATGCAAAAGGATATGCACAAGGTTGGTGAGGCAGCAGGCGTTGCCGCTGCAATGAGTATCCGTTCCGGCGCTGCACCGCGTGAGCTGGACCGTTCGGTGCTGCAGAAGCGGCTGGTCGAACGGGGAGTACTGGAGGCTGAGGAGCTGAAGCGGACGCATGGCCGGAATCTGTGCTTTAAGCACGGTGAGTTGGCTGGTGTGGTGGAGATGGGAAGGGAGAACGCCGCTTCGCATGGGGAACAGCTTGCTTATTATTTCGGGACGGACGAGCGGTGGAAGGCAGTCTGGCTGCTGGGCGGTTCAGCTGAAGCAGCTCAGGATAGGCCAGTCATCTCTTTGCTGGAAAGCAGGCTTTATGAAGGCACACCGGAGGCGAGATTCTGTGCTGCTATCACACTCGCCATGCTTGGAAGGGAAGAAGCCGTTCCATACCTGCTGGAACGCATTGCTGCCAGGGATATGACTAAGCTTAGCAATCATCCCAAATGCGTACCGTTCTGGATTGCCTCGTTTGTACTTCTGCATATGCTGAAAAGCACCGCTGGAGTTAGTCAGGCGGCGGCTGCTTTTAAAGAACAGCCGGGCGCGGTTCGCAGCACCTTTTTGCTGGACTACTTGTCTGCTGTTTGTCCGGTGCTGAACGCCGGGGAACGTGCTGAGGCTGCCGTTGCTGTTGAGGCGTGGTTATCATCCGGTGACCTTGGAATGGATTACCGGATGCACGGGGACCGGCCGGAATCGCTCGGCTGGAGCCTTGAGCTGAGAGCAGCAGCCTTACTGGCAGACTTGAGCGGGGAGCAGGGGAGGGACATTGGAAGTGCGGCTGCTGCTGCTGCTGCGGCCGATCCGCGGGGGTATGTCCGCAATGCGGCAGTGCGGCTGCTTCCCTGGAGCGAGGCGGGTATGCCGGAAAAAGGAGGGGCTGTCCCGCTGCTCGGTGAGTTTGATATTGCAGTGATTGGTGCCGGGACCGCAGAGGTTATCTGTGCGGCAGCGTTGGGCCGTCAAGGCAGGAAGGTGGTGCTGATTGCTGACGGAAGTGCTTTGATGACGGAGGTTACGAAGTACAGAGTGACCATTTTCAGTGGAATTGATGCTGAAAGTGATGTTGCGAATGAGCTGATTGATCTGCTGCAAAAAGAAGGGGCGTGGAACGGGGAACAGCTGGAGCCTGTATTGGTGCAGCTGGCGGCAGACCGTCTCCTGCAGGATGCTGGAGTGCGTGTTCTGTATGAGGCACGTTGTCTGGAGGAGCAGAAGGCAGAAGGGCGGGGTCTAATTGAGGTTGCCTATAAGAACGGCAGAGGGATGGTTTCTGCCGGCAGAATTATTAGGCAGGCTGATTGGGCGGGGGTAAACCTGCAGGCCGTTTCAGGTACACTGACTGCGGTGTTGTTTCACTCTGGGCCATTAGGTGAGAGAGCAGACTGCAGGTGGATGGAATGGAACCATGGCGGCAACAGGCTGTCTTTACGGCTCCGTGAAGGGTTTTATCCGGAGGAGGCTTATCTGGATATCCGCTGGCCTATGGAAGCAGCAGATACCGGTGAGCTGCTTGTGATTCCGGCTGTAGAAAAGCTTCGGAATCTTGGAGTGATTCCTTTTACTGCTGCGCTTGCCTATATTGCGGATGAACAATGGCCGGAAGGGCTGTCAGACGCGGCGGGAGCTGAAACAGAACCTGAAGAGTCCTTCTGGATTACCCGGCAGATTACTGCGGGACTGGCCTCTGCTGCAACTGAAATGCCGGATTAGCTGAATTAGCAGACTTAAGTTCGTAGAATATTTATTCCATGTCTAAAGGAGCGATTATTCATGAGTATTCTGTCTTCATTGCCGCTAATGCGCATTGCTGAGATAAAGGTAGATAGCACACCGCTGCAGGAGGTAGTCTTCAGCTCATTAGCTGCACTGGTACCTGCTGGAACACGCCATCTGGTTATTGAGGTCAACGCTGCCCAGACATACACCGAGCGCAGATTCTGTGAGGTTATTCTGAACGGTGATACTGCTGCTCACTATAACCGCAGAGAGTTCGCGGCAACAGGTTCTTCGGTTACCACAACCAGTACAACGAATACGAATGTAGCGCAAGGCGTGGATATTCCCCCGTCAACTGCAGGGTTTGGCGGCGGTTATCTGCTGTTTCCGTTTGCCTTCCGCACTGACAATCTGAAGCTGTGGCAGAGCATGGGTTCTTCGCTGGAGACCAGGCTGCAGCGTCATGCCGGAGCGTGGGAGAGCACGGCTGCAATTGACTCTATCACTCTACGGACATGGCAAAATGTACCCGGCGGACTCAACCAGTGGGCAGAGGGCTCAATCGTCACCTTGTATGCAGTTAATGAAACGCTTCTGGCGGCAGACCGGCTGCCGGATGCACAAACCCGGAAATTCACCTTTGGCACTCTGCCAGCGGATGCCAATCATCTGATCCTGCTGATGTATCTCCGGTCCAGCCATAATCAGTCCAACCGTCAAGGCGACCGGGTCTATCAGGAGCTCAATAACGATACCACGGCTGCTAATTATCCGCTTCATCGTTTAGGAGGGGAAGGGATCGCAGATCCCAGGGTTATTAACGAGTACTACAAAGAGAAGCGGGTCGGTTGGTCAACGGCGGCTACAGCTCCGGCGGATTCTTTTGGAAATCTGGTGGTGATGTATCCGGAATACCGCAGCACGGATTTCCACAAGCCGTGGATGAGCCAGCATGCTGCGTATGAGGATGTTTTTTATCCGGTCAGTCAGGAGAACGGCCGCAGAAGAAATACAGCAGCATTAACCCGGCTGCATTATTTCCCCGGAATGGGCGGGGAATATTATCTGCCCGGTTCCATCATAAGCGCCTATAAAGCAGAGGCTCCGGCAGCCCGGCACGTTGTCTCCGGCACCGGTGAAGCTTCGGTCACACTTCAGGTTCCGGCGGGAGCTATCGGACTGCGTGCTGTCGTTGTGGCAAGAAGTAATTCCGGAGCCAAGGAAGACGGCCTCCTGCTCGAGGTAAACAATGATACCTCAGCTGGAAATTATGCGATCCGCCGGGCATCCGCTTACGGGGAAATTGAAAACAAGGGCGAGCATGAAACGGCTCTGCTGTCAGACAATGAGATCGGAGTCATCCCTGGCGCGGAAGCAGAAGCCGGCGTATTTGGCTTCGGAACCCTGTCCATTATCCGGCATGCCGAGGACGACCGCCATAAGCATATCTTGTCGCTCGCCGGCACATGCGGCAGCCGGATTGCCTTGTACGGCGGCCGCTGGAAGAGCAACGCAGCCGTGACCTCGGTGACCTTCAAGCCGAAGTCCGGTACGCTGTTCGCCGCCGGCTCTGTCTTCGAACTGATTGTGGCGGCTGATGCACTCTAGTCGAATATAGGGGCAGCCGTGGGTAAATGAAAGGCAAAAATGCCCTTGATTTTGCCCAATGTGGCTACCGCTGTCAAATGAAAGGGAAAAATGCCCTTGATTTTGCCCAATGTGGCTACCGCTGTCAAATGAAGGGCAAAAATGCTCTTGATTTGGCCGGATGGGGCATCTACGCTCAAATGAAAGGCAAAAATGCCCTTGATTTGGCCGGATGAGGCGTCTACGCTCAAATGAAAGGCAAAAATGCCCTTGATTTTGCCCAATGGGGCGTCCACGCTCAAATGAAAGGCAAAAATGCCTTTGATTTGGCCGAATGGGCGTCCACGCTCAAATGAAAGGCAAAAATGCCCTTGATTTGGCCGAATGGGGCATCTACGCTCAAATGAAAGGCAAAAATGCTCTTGATTTGGCCGAATGGGGCGTCCACGCTCAAATGAAAGGCAAAAATGCCCTTGATTTGGCCGGATGAGGCGTCTACGCTCAAATGAAAGGCAAAAATGCCTTTGATCTGGCCAAATGGGACATCCACGCTCAAATGAAAGGCAAAAATGCCCTTGATTTGGCCCAATGTGGCTACCGCTGTCAAATGAAAGGCAAAAATGTCCTTGATTTGGCCGGATGAGGCGTCCACGGGTAAAAACCTCAGCAACATCAAAAAGGAGTACTCCCGAACACATAGCGGGTGTACTCCTTTTTAACTGCGTCACTAGACTTTGCCCTTATGGAAGCCTTCCTCCTCCCGGTACTGGCTGGGGGTCTTGCCGACCAGCCTGCGGAAGATCCGGGCGAAGTATTTGTAGTCGGGAATGCCGACCTGCTCGGCGATTTCGCCAACCTGCTTATCCGTTTCACGCAGGAGCTGTTTGGATTTCTCAATCCGGTAGCGGGTCACGTAATCGGAGAAGTTGATACCGGTCTGAGCTTTGAACAAATGACTGAAATAGTTCGGGCTAATGGCTGTATATTCGCTTATATCCGCTACACTGACAGGCTCCCGGTAATGCTTGGCGACGTAATCCAGCGCCTTCTGGATTTCACTGCGCTGCACAGGCTGGTCGAAGGACAGCTGGCTGGCGCTCTGCTTCCACATGAACAGACGGACCAAAAATTCTTCAGCATCAAATACGGTTTCGATATCGCCAAGCTCAGATTGAAAACGGCTGGGGGAATCAGCGTCCATCGTAGTCCAGCGCACAGCCAGCTCCTCCATCCAGCGCAGCAGTACAGCAGGCTGGAGCTGCATCCGGGTAACCGGCCGTATGTATTCGTCATGCACCAGCCTCTGAAGCAGTGACGGATCACTCCAGCCGGCAAGCCGTTCCACAGGGTCGGGAAGATCAGGCATAGCGGGGCTGTAAGCACGGCTTGTATTAGCTTGTTCTTCCCCTTGTGAAGGCTCCTGTCCCGCAGCTAACCCGGCACCGTAAACATGCAGCCCGCCATGCCCGTGATAGAACAAGTCAGCTGCCAACTCCTCTAACTCGGCGAAGGCTGATCCGAAAGATGCCTGCCAGGCGTGCGGACCTGCATCCATGCGGTGTTCAGTGCTTATGCGCACAGAAACAGTGAACGGCAAATATTTTCTCGCATGATGTAAAATATTTTCATAGAACAGCAGATGCTCCGTCTGATCTATGCAAGTTTCAGGCAGCTGAATCCACAGTCCGATGCTTTGCCGGTCCCAGTCAAACACATTGCATAACAGATTTTTGTCAGCAAGCTCCTCAATGATCCGCATCATTACGTACTTGAACAGGGAGAGGTCCTTGGGATGAAATGTCCTGGACAACGCACTATAACGGTCAATGCTGACCATGCCCATTACAAAAGTCGCCTCAGGCCGGTGCCAATTCACGAAATCACAGGTACTGTTTAGCTTGGAGAGGGACTGCGCCGCGCCGGAGCGGATGTCGAGGATAACCTGTTTACGCAGCAGCGGCTGGCTGTCCTGCAGATGCTTGCGTTCCTCAATGGACAGCAGCATCTTTTCCCGGTCGGCTTCAATTTCATTACGTGCCTGGTCGAGAATCTCAAGCAGCTCCTGATAACCCGAGGTCACCTTCAGCAAATAACCTAACGCCCCGAGCATGACGGCCTTACGGGCAAATTCAAATTCCTGAAAGCTTGATAAGATAATCACTTTAACCCGCGGCATCAGCCGTTTCAGCTCCTCTGTCAGCTCCAGTCCGTTCATCCGGGGCATTACGACATCGGTGATAACAATGTCAGGACTAAGCTGTCTGCACAGCTCCAACGCTTCTTCGCCATCCTCTGCTTCGCCTACGATCTCAAACCCATGCTCCTCCAGCGGAAAAGCATACCGGAATCTCTCACGGATCAGCGCCTCGTCATCCACAACGATACAACGGATTTTGTCCAGTACAACCGGATTAATGCTCATCTGACTGTCCTCCTCTCAAGGCCGGGAAAGAAATGATAATTTTGGTCCCCAGCCCTTCGGTACTTTCAACGTTCAGACCGTAAGCCTCACCGAACTGCAGCTGCAGCCGCTCATGAACATTCCTAAGCCCCATTGATGAATAGCGGGGAAGCTCTTCAGCAGCATGAACATCAGTATCAGAAGGCTCCAATAGTCCGGCAAGACGTCCGGGTGCAATACCGGTGCCGTTGTCTTCAACGTAGAGCTGCACAATTTTGGATTTGTACAAACTTCCGCCTACTGTGATCTGCCCATCTCCACGCCGTTTTTCCTTAATTCCGTGAAAAATGGCATTTTCCACAATCGGCTGCAGGGTCAGCTTCAAAATTTGGCAGTCAAGGATCTCATCGTCCACCTTGAAGGCTACATCAAACTTGTTCTGATAGCGGATCTGCTGCAGATACACGTAATGCTTCAGTCCCTGCAGCTCATTGTTCAGCGTGGTCAGTGCTTCCCCTTTGCCCATCGAATAATTCAGCAGATTAACAAGTGCGTGCAGCACCTTGGCGATTTCATCCGTCCGCTTCAGATCCACCAGGGCATTGATGGAATTGAGCGTATTATAGAGAAAATGCGGGTTAATCTGAGCCTGAAGCGCGCGGAATTCGTACTGCTTTTTCATCTTTTCAATTCTCAGCTTGTCGTCGATCAGCTCTCCGATATGATCCAGCATAACGTTAAAGGAGTCCGCCAGTGTGCGGAACTCATCCTTGCGCTTCAGGCGGACCCGCAGCCCCAGGTTGCCTTTTTGAATACGTCGCATTTGCAGAATCAGGCCGGAAATCGGTCCGTCGATGTAACGGGCAAGGAAGAATGAGATGATCAGCGACAGCAGGATAAAAAAGAGCACCAGATAGATAGCATAAGCCCGCAGCTGAGTAACCGGAGCGAGAATATCCTGCTTGTCAACAAAGCTGACCAGGCGCCAGTTCTGGGAGTTAGGGCTGCCGAACAGAGCGACAAATTCTTCATCCTCAGTATACAAGGGGAGAACGCCGCCGGCTGCCTGCTGAAGATAACTTTTGATCTGGGGAAAAAGACCGCTGTATTCGTCCTGCCGTACTTTAACAGAGCTGAGGATCGGCTGGATATCAGGGTTGAACAACAGGGTGGAGGTGGTAGGAGAGGGGTTCATGCCCGCAATCAGCTCGTTCAGGGCCAGCAGATCGATGTCGGCAGCGAGAATGCCCTGAATGTCCATTCCTCTGTAAACGGTTACGGCAATCGTCAGCACAAGCCCTTTATTCTCCGACTGGTAAGGCCCGGCTGTCTGCAGAGAGGTCCAGGAGTTTCGGGCAGAGGCGAACAACTTATCTATAAGCGGCTCCGGCAGCACAGTGGTTTGTGCAGTTTCATAGATCGAGTAGTCCGGAGCAATGAAATACATGCCTCTGGAAAAAGGGTACACGGAATATTGGTACATGCGGAGTACACTAGTAACGCCTTCACGCGACTGGTCGGTTTCCGACAGCTTTCCGGCCAGCTGACCGAGCGGGGCTTTTATATCCGACAATATTCTCTCCAGCTGTTCCGACTGCCGGTCCGAATAGGATTTCATCTGGCTCATCTGTTTTTCGGTTAGCAGATCGGTAATATACCTGTAGGCGATCAGGCTGATGGACAGCGCAACTGTCAGCATGCAGGCGAGAATGATGATGAACATTTTAAAGCGGATTTTGTGCATAAAAAGCAGCAGCTTCCTCATAACCGGTGGTCCTCCGCATTTTTGACCTGTAAGACCAGTGTAACGACCCTTTTTCGCCACTGTCAATGCATGAGGCAAAGCGGGTAGATTTATCCACCCTAATCGTAGCTGTGTAGGATACGAACCGGACTTAGATAAATTATGACATGCATAAGTTCTAGTTCATGGTATCATCTACTGGTCTATTAATATAGTAACGCGACAAGCAACACGGTTATGTGCAGCAGGCCCGGCAAACAGAAAACCCGCTTTGAACAGCAAGGCATAGTAGCTGCTGATGGATAAAATGGTGTTGCTTCCGCTGCAGTTAAAGGTCAGAGGATGTGCTATTCTTGTAAAAGCAAGCGAGATTTCACTTTGCAAAGAGGAGAGATTACGATGAAGCTGCTCAATTATGTGCAGGAAGGCGGTTCCCGGCTTGGTATACATACGGATTCGGGGATTGTGGACGTTGCCGGTGCTGCCGCAGCGGGCGGTCAGGCGGAATTAGCGGACCTGGATATCCACCAGGCCATTTCAGGAGGAGATGAAGTTCTCAATAAGCTGCTTAGCCTTGCCGGTTTCGTTACCGGTAACCCGGACAACAGCTATTTGCTGCTGGATGAAAATGGACTAACTTTCGGGCCTGCAGTGACTGCTCCGGGAAAAATTCTCTGTGTCGGTCTCAACTACCGAAAGCATGCCGAAGAGACTGGATCAGCGATCCCGCAGACCCCGATTCTGTTCAGCAAATTTAACAATGCGCTGGCTGGGCATCTTGAGGACGTTCCTTTACCTGAGGTATCACAGCAAGTAGACTATGAGGCGGAGCTGGCAATTGTCATTGGCCGTACAGCCAGCAATGTGAGCAAGGACAATGCGCTTGATTACGTCTTCGGCTATTGCTGCGCGAATGACCTGTCTGCCCGAGATCTGCAGTTCAAGACCCAGCAGTGGCTGCTCGGCAAAACCTGTGACAAGTTTGCCCCTGTGGGGCCATATCTGGTTACTGCCGATGAAGTGCGAGAGCCGAACAATCTCCGGATATCGTGCAGTGTGAACGGGGAGGTGCGGCAATCCTCCAACACGTCGGATATGATCTTCCACTGCGATGAAGTTATCAGCTACGCCTCACAGCATATGACATTGGAGCCGGGAGACATTATTCTTACTGGTACGCCTGAAGGTGTGGTTCTTGGGTATCCGCCGGAAAAGCAGGTTTATCTGCAGGCTGGCGATGTTGTAACGGTTAAGATTGAAAAGCTCGGCAGTCTGACCAATACGATGACGGCGCATTAAATTATTTACCAAGCTAAACCGTGATCTCTGCACTTCAGAGAAGTGCGGTATCCCAGCGATAATGCTTGAAGGTACAGATTGATGGTGTGGCCTATCACCCGCACAAGTAGAGCTGCATAGAGAAACAGCCCGTATGAGCGTTGGGCCGAATTAAACAAATGGCGATGCCACCCCGGTAGAACGGGGGGGCATCGCCATTAGCTGTCTACTCCTCGGAATGTGAGGCTTCGTCCTTAACTTCCTCACGGAAGCCTTTGATGCTTTTTTTGCGTCGTTCGTTCTTTGCCTCGATTTGACCACGTTCCTTGCTGCTGATTTCAGAAGAAAACTCGTTTAAATAGTCTTCTGCTTAATAAACATCCCGCGCATACCGCTTGGATAACGACATTTCTTTTACATAATGATTCGCTTCATCCGCTGTCATGCCGCCGTGCTGCTGGATAACCATCTTCAGCGCGGCATCTACCTCTTTGGCCATTTGCTGGGCATCTCCGCATACGTAAAAGTGCGCGCCTTCCTGAAGCCAGGCCCAGAGCTCGGCCCCATGCTCAAGGATGCGGTGCTGTACATAAACCTTGTCAGCCTGATCGCGGGAAAAGGCCGTATCCAGCCGGTGCAGGAAACCTTCCAGTTGAAGATCCGCAAGCTCTTCGCGGAAATAGAAATCACTTTCCTCCCGCTGTTCACCGAAGATCAGCCAGTTTCTTCCCTTGGCCCCGGATGCTTTGCGCTCTTGCAGGAAGCCCCGGAACGGTGCAATGCCAGTACCCGGGCCGACCATTATCATCGGGGCATCGGGATTAGCCGGCGGGCGGAAATGGGCATTCTTTTGAATGAAAACGGGAATGTCCGTATCCTCTGTAGCAAGGTCTGCGAGAAAGGTTGAGCATACTCCCTTGCGGGTGCTGCCGTTACTCTCGTAGCGGACAGTGGAAACGGTAATATGAACCTCGTTCGGACTGGCTTTCGGGCTGGAAGAAATCGAATAGAGGCGGGGCTGCAAAGGCTTGAGTTGCTCCATAAGCTCCTGTGCGCTGAGGGGAACCGGAAATTCCTGCAGCACATCGATCAGCTGACGGCCCCACAGCCATTGCTTGAGCTCCGCCGGGTTCTCATTGTCAAGCAGCTTGCTTAACCGGGCATCCTGAGCGCGGTCACGGATGAACCGGAGCATATCCGGTGTCACCCGGGCAATCTCGAAATGACGGAGCAGCGCCTCGGTCACCCGCATCTCTCCCTGGCCTTTGACAAGCACCGGAGTAGAGGGATCAATGCCCAGTGTATGCAGCAGCTCGCGGACCAGATCCGGACAGTTGGCAGGCCACACGCCCAGAGCATCGCCGGCTTCGAACCGGACCCCGGCAGACGTAAGGTCGAAGGCGTAGTGGCGGGTTTCTTTTTCAGATCCGGCCTTGTTCAGGTTCTGCTTGAACAGCAGCCTGGACGATACCGGGTGGTTCCGGTGATATCCGCGCGGATCTGAACTAGAGGCAACCGTAGCGGATACGGCAAGCTGAGGGGATGAATTACTGCTTGCTTCGGCAGGTACACCGGGCTTCGGGCTGACTGTAAATCCGCTCAACAATTCAGAGATATCATTCGTCCAAGCATCCACCTGCTCCTGAAAGTCCGTATTACAATGGGCACAGTCAAGCAGCCGCTGCGCGCCAAGCTCCGTGAGGCGGGTATCCAGATTCCGCCCGAAGCCACAAAAGAGATCGTAATTGGAATCCCCGAAAGCGAGCACGGCATAACGCAGATCCTGAAGCTGCGGGGCATTCTCTGCCTGGAGGGACTGGAAGAAGCTTTCGCCATTGTCTGGAGGGTCACCGGCTCCGAAGGTGCTGGCGATGAACAGGGCAAACCGGTTCTTGGACAGATCGCCCACGGAGTATTGGTTCATATTTACGAGCCGTACATCATAACCGGCTTGCTGTAACTTCCTGGCGCAGTCAATGGCTGCACCCTCTGCATTTCCCGTCTGTGAAGCCCATAGAATAGTTACCGGAAGCTTGGCCGCAGCGGTACTCTCCGGCGGCGGAGCAGCCTTCGAATGGGCTGAGTCTGTTAGCGTTTCTGTTCTTGCGTATGCTTCCGCTCCGGTAAGCGGGACGCGGGAGAACATGCCAGCGAGCAGGCCATCTACAAAGAAGCGGGTAGGTGCTTCAAAAGGTGCGCTGGACGGCAGAACCGGGATGCCGGAAGCGGGTCCGCCAGCCTCGGTGCGCAGGCTGGTGAGGAAGCCGGAGAGATAAGCCTGCTCGTGGCTATCCAGATTCAGGGCTGCGGGGGCTTCAATCCCTAGCAGACCTGCAAGTGTGTTAAGCTGCTTCATCGTTAAGGCCTCCTCAGGGTGGATGGTCTCTGTGCTGGCTGGCTGTGAAGCCGGAATCTGGTCTTTGGCCGGAGTATGCCGTTCTCCGCCAGGTTGAGCTGCAGCCTTGACCAGAGACACCGAACAGAATTTTAACTCGGGCTGCAAGGACATAGGGTCGACGGCATCATTGGTAACATCATTGACAGCCAGCTGTGACCCAAAGACATCATTCCAGTGAAAAGGGGCAAAGCAGTTGCCGGGGCGCACGCGGTCTGAGAGGACCGCCGGAAGAACAGCCAGCCCCCGCCGCGATCGGAGCTCCACCGGCTCCCGGTCCTTAATTCCCAGGACTTCAGCATCTTCCGGGTGGATTTCCACAAAGGGGCCCGGATTTAGTTTATTGAGCTTCTGGACCTTGCCTGTTTTGGTCAGCGTATGCCATTGATGCTGCAAGCGGCCGGAATTCAGCACAAAGGGATAGTCACTGTCCGGCAGCTCTGCAGGCGGCATATACGGACGTGCCCAGAATACAGCCTTTCCGCTTTCTGTCGGGAACACGAGATCCGGAGAACTGTGATCTGAATGTTCAATCTGTGCTGTGCCGCCTTGACGGTTCAGATACCGGATGGGATTCCGGTCATTCGGCTGATCCGGCGCACTAGGCCACTGAACAGGCGTTGCTCTTAGCCGTTCATAGGTGGCTCCGCGCAGGTCATATCCTGTTTTCGGATTCCAGGCTTGCTGGATTTCCGCGTAGACCTCGGCTGAAGAAGAGTAGGAAAAAGCCTCAGCATAACCCATCTCAGCGGCTACCCGGGCAATAAGCTGCCAGTCCGGCATAGCTTCTCCAGGCGGCTTCACGGCCTGCTGCATCAGGGTCAGGTTGCGCTCCGAATTAATCATCACGCCTTCAGCTTCAGCCCATAAGGCTCCGGGCAGCAGAATATCCGCATACCGGTTGGTCTCGGTATGCAGGAAGCTGTCCTGGGTAATGACCAGCTCCGCTGCTTCCAGGGCAGCAATGACCTTCTTGCGGTTCGGAACGGTAGCCACCGGATTGGTGCAGATAATCCAGCAGGCTTTGATCTTGCCTGTGATCATGCTTTCGAACATGGAGATGGTACCGCCGCTGACATCTGTCCTAAGAGTGCCTTGGGGAATTTCCCACAGCTTCTCTATGAAGCTGCGGTCAGTCTCAGACACCAGAGAACGCTGTCCGGGCAAGCCCGGCCCCATGTAGCCCATCTCCCGGCCGCCCATGGCATTGGGCTGTCCGGTGAGGGAGAAGGGGCCGCTCCCCGGACGGCAGATCGTTCCTGTAGCCAGATGCAGATTACAGATAGCATTCGTGTGCCAGGTGCCGTGAATGCTCTGGTTGAGACCCATGGTCCAGCAGGACATCCACTCCGGAGCCCCACCAATCCACTCAGCTGCCTTACGGATATCCGCTTCCGGGATGCCGGTGATTTCGGAGACTTTATCCGGCGGATAATCCTCCAGGAATTCCTCCATACTCTCAAAGCCTAAGGTGAACCGGGAGATAAAGGCCGGGTCCGTATAGCCGTTCTTAACCAGCAGATGCAGCAGTCCGTTGAGCAGGGCCAGATCCGTTCCGGGTCGGATCTGCATGAACAGGTCGGCTTTCTCGGCCGTTGCCGTCCGCCGGGGGTCAACAACAATCAGCTTGGCACCGTTCTTCACCCGGTCCATCATCCGCAGGAACAGAATCGGATGACAATCGGCCATATTGGCGCCGATAACGAAGAATAAATCGGTCTGATCCATATCCTGATAGGAACCCGGAGGGCCATCCGCTCCCAGGGAGAGCTTGTAGCCGTTGCCGGCACCAGCCATACACAGACGTGAATTGGACTCAATATTCGACGTCCGGATGAAGCCTTTGGCCAGCTTGTTAATCAGATACTGGGCCTCCAGCGACATTTGCCCCGATACATAGACGGAGAGTGCATCCGGTCCGTGTTCCTCCAGAATGCTGCGCAGCCGCTTCGCGGTCTCGGAGATGGCTGCGCTGATTTCCATTTTTACAGGTTCAGTCCCCCGGGAGGGCCGGCTGTAGGCATACTCCATCCGGCCGGATTCTGTAATCGCAGCTGCAGCGGTGCTGCCTTTGGTGCACAACCGGCCGAAATTGGCCGGATGCTCCTTATCCCCGGTGATTTTGACTACGCGGTTATCGGATACTTCGAGTATGATCCCGCAGCCAACCCCGCAGTAAGGACAGACGCTTTTAACTTTGCCAGTTGTCATGTGAGTTCACCGCCCCGAAGTTTTTTTGTACGAGCTGATTAGAAATTAACCCCGGATTCCGCCTTCGCCCAGGATTTTCTCCAGGATCTTGTTACAGCGTAGAAGATAAGCGTGGTGAGTAACACAATGGAACCAACCACTAGAAAGCCGGTAACTTGTGAACCAGTGGACTGCTTCAACGGGCCCAGAACGTAAGTCGGCAGCAGATATCCGCCAAGACCTCCGGCAGCACCGACAATGCCGGTAATGACTCCGATCTCACTGGAGAAGCGCTGAGGGATGATCTGAAAGACCGAGCCGTTTCCCATCCCGAGGCAGGCCATCATCACGCTGGTATAGACCAGCATTACCAGGAATGAAGCCGGCATTGAGGCAATCGCAAACGCACATACCGAAATTACACTGTACAAAACAAGCAGCAGGCGCATGCCGCCAATCCGGTCCGCAATCCATCCGCCTAAAGGCCGGAAGAAGCTGCCCGCGACGACTGTAATGGTGACCAGGTATCCTACCTGGATTTTGGTCAGCCCTCCCGGGTGTGCGCCGTCGCCGTATACATCATAGAAGAAAATGCTCGCGTAGTTGGCGAACCCGACAAACCCGCCGAAGGTAATGGCATAGAACATTGAGAACCACCAGGTATCCGCATGTCTGAAGACGCTGAGGTAATCTTTGAGCGGTTTGGGCGCAGGGGCATTTGGAGCATCTTTAGCCAATACAGCAAAAACAATCATTACGATCCCCAGAGGAATCAGCGCGAATCCGAACACACTGTGCCATCCGTAAGCCTGGGCGATTTGCGGTCCGAAAAAGGTGGCCAGCGCGGTTCCGCTGTTTCCTGCACCGGCAATACCCATCGCCAGCCCCTGATATTGCGGAGGGTACCAGCGGCTTGCAAGGGACAGCGATACGGCAAAGCTTGCACCTGCGAAACCGAGCAGGAATCCGATCATATGAATCTGCAGCAGGCTGCTTCCGCCAAGCCAGCCCCACAGGAGGGGGATAATGGTGAGAAACATTCCGGTCAGGCCCGCTTTTTTGCTCCCGATGCGGTCTGCCAGGATCCCCATTGGAATCCGGAAGATCGAACCGCCGAGGATAGGGATGGCGACCATGGCTGCTTTTTGGGTATCTGACAAGCCGAAGTCCTTGGTAATGTAGAGCGATAGCGCTCCGCACAGCACCCAAATCATAAAACTTACGTCAAAGTACAAAAAAGCTGATAACAGACTCGGGGCATGACCCGCCTTGCGAAAACTTTTTGCTTCCATTGCTGACATCCTCCTTTTAATAAACCCCAAGTAAGTAAATTGACAAAAAAGGGCCGACTGACAGAACCCGCATACCTGCGGATCGTGTTAATCGGCCCCGTTGCCAATTGCAGCCACGTCATCGTAGCTGACTTTATAAACAAATGTAAGAATGCCGGTACAACAAGCCGTCCAGCCACAACATTGTGGGGAGAACCCGCTGTTTCCTTCGTTGACACAATGTTGTGTCGTTGAAATCTTATAATGTCAATATAAATAGTCACACCGAAAATGTCAATAATGATGACATATAAATTTTTAAATATTCATATTCACTCTTTTTTTAAAGCGTTTTCCGGTAAATATGTTAGGTAATATTACACATAGGGATGCATATTGTCGTCGATCTCTTTTTATCTACGTCTGGCCATATCATTAACTCTGTGGTTACTTCCGAGTCCCGGCTTCTCGAAGGCACAAGCCTTCTTCGATTCTGCCGAGATCCCAACCTTTATTTGAACTGTCCGGAAAAAGGTGCTTGCTAATTGGGCAGACCTAGTTTTTTACGTTAGCTGTATTCTATTTAAGTAGAAGCAATCCGCCCCGATTCTCAATTGGACTGAGAATGACACATCTCCGACAAACCCTGTCGGCATACCCGTTATGCATACACTTTTCAACAATTCCCAAAAAGATCATAACCTGCAGACAAAACCCGGCATTTAAGCATCGGGTGCGGCATAGTCTAGAGTATTCTTAGCGAGTAAATTATTTTATGAAACCGATCATGAGGCACAGTATTCCGCTATGGCTTAAGCCTGCCGCAAGGACGGAGGCCAATGAACAATGGAAGCATTGCTTGACAAATTATCTGAACAGCATGAATTGACCAAGGAAGAAATCGTCTGGTTTCTCGGGCATCTGACTCCCAAATTGAAGCAGCAACTGTACAGCCGGGCTTCAGAGGTCCGTAAGCAGCATTATGGTGTAAGCGTTTACTCCCGCGGGCTGATTGAATTTTCCAGCTTCTGCAGGCAGGACTGCCTGTATTGCGGACTGCGCCGTTCCAATTCCAGTGCAGAGCGTTACCGGCTCACGGAGGAGGAGATTTGTGAATGTGCGGCCGAAGGTTATGAGCTGGGCTACCGGTCGTTCGTGCTGCAGAGCGGGGAGGATATCCATTATTCTGAGCAGGTAATGACCTCTATTGTCCGGAAGCTGAAGCTGCGTTTTCCGGATGCTGCTATCACCCTGTCAGTCGGAGAGCGGAGTGAAGCCTTTTACCGTTCACTGTATAATGCCGGAGCTGACCGTTATCTGCTTCGTCATGAAACTGCATCGCGAGCCCTTTATGAATCTCTTCATCCCGGAATGTTTTACGATCAGCGCATGGACTGCCTGCGCATCCTCCGGGAGATCGGCTATCAGGTAGGGGCGGGCTTCATGGTCGGGCTTCCCGGCCAGACACACCGGCATCTTGCTGAAGATCTGCTGTTTCTAAAAGCATTCCAGCCCGAGATGATCGGCATCGGCCCGTTTATCCCGCACAGCGCTACACCGCTTAAACAAGCGGCCGGCGGGACGGTGGAAGACACACTGGTAATGATCGCGATGGCCAGACTTATGGTGCCGGACGCTCTAATGCCTGCAACTACTGCAATGGGCACGCTGGACCCGTCCGGCCGCGAAAAAGCGCTCCAGGCAGGTGCAAATGTCGTCATGCCCATTCTGTCACCGCTGCAGATCCGCAGCAAATACGCCCTGTATGAGCAAAAAATCTGCATAGGCGATGAACCGGAGCAATGCCGCAGCTGCCTTGAAATGCGGATTGCCGTCTCCGGCTACCGGATGGAGCTTAGCCGGGGGGATCATTGCAGCTATAAGGCACAACTATAAAACAGTAAGTGAATATTTTCACTATATAGAATGAATTTGAAAACTTATATTAAGGGAAGAGTGGCGGAGGGGAATTTTGGAACTGGAGGAGCGGTAGCGACCGTCTGAAAGCTTTTCGCAGAAAAGCTCGCTACGGAAGCATATGCTGTCTGCGGATTTCAACCGTTAAGAACGGTATAAATCAAGAAATCTGCAGACAACAGCGGCCGGAAGTCCAAACATTCTCTGGAGTCACGGTCAATCCCAAATTATATGACCATTTCATTCTAAATTTGAAATATGAGCTTACCGTCACACTGAAGGAGGAAATCCGTTGTCTACCTTGACCAAAAAAAATGCACTCGGCTTCTTTGAGATCCGCCTGGAATCCATCGGGGGGCTTGGCGCCAATCTGGCCGGAAAAATGCTGGCCGAGACTGGAGCGCTGGAGCTTGGCTTTAATGCCGCCAATTTCTCGTCCTACGGTTCCGAGAAGAAGGGCTCGCCTGTCAAAACCTTTGTCCGGTTCTGTGATCCGGAAATGGAGATCAGAGATCATAGCCCGATTGAGCAGCCGCATCTGATCGCCGTTTTTCATGAAGCGCTGTACAAGATTGTGAATGTCGCCAGCGGCCTGCAGCCGGACGGGGTTATTCTGGTCAATACCACCCGCGGCTTTGATGAGGTGCGGGCCAGTCTTGCCGTTGAATCCGGTACCGTGGCCCTGATTGATGCGATGGGCATAGCCGTGGAGGAGAAGACCAAGATTAACACCGCGATGCTCGGCGCGATGTTCCGCATCTGTGATTTTCTTGATCCTGAAGCGATGCGCACCGTTATCCGCCGGACGTTTGAGAAAAAGTACCCGCAGCTTGTAGAGCCCAACCTCCGCACCTTCGACCGGGGCTACAATGAAGTGCAGTTTATGACCTATGAAGTGCCGGAGGGCTCACAGATCAAGCCTTTTAAGCGGGTGCAATCGCTGCTTGGATATAAAACACAGCTGCCCGGCGGCGTAATTACGGCACAGGGCAATAGTATATTGAAGGATCTGGGCGGGTCCCGTGCCGGACTGCTGCCGGAGTTTCATGCGGAGAAGTGCATCAGCTGTGCAGCCTGCGATAATGTGTGTCCGGATTACTGCTTCGTGTGGGAAGCGGAAGCCGATAAACGCGGGCGGATGCAGCAGGTATTGAAGGGGATTGATTACCAGTACTGCAAGGGCTGTCTGAAATGTATAGAGGCTTGCCCCACCGATGCACTGACCAGCCTGCGTGAAGAGCCGGGATATGCCGAGAAGCACCGTGTTGCCCAAGTATTCTGTTAATTGAAGAGGGAGGAACCGACAAATGGCTGTTAGTGAAAATCAATTATCCGGAGCATTGCCGGCTGAGCAGGTTACCTGCTTCGAATCCGGCAATGAAATGGCGGCAACGGCTGCTGCCCAAATTAACTATCATATGATGGGCTATTTTCCGATTACCCCCTCGACCGAGGTTGCCCAATACCTCGACCAGATGAAAGCGCGCGGCCAGCATGATATTCAGCTCGTTGCCGCAGACGGTGAGCATGGCTCGGCGGGAATCTGCTATGGGGCTGCAATGGCAGGCGCACGAGTGATTAACGCCACCAGCTCACAAGGCTTCCTTTATATGCTGGAGCAGCTGCCCACCCAGTCGGGAACCCGGTTTCCAATGGTGCTTAACCTTGTAACCCGTGCCGTCAGCGGTCCGCTGGATATCCGCGGCGACCATTCAGACCTGTACTACGGCCTGAACACCGGCTGGGTTATTCTGACGGCAAGCACACCGCAGGCGGTCTATGACATGAACATTATGGCGCTGCGAATCGCTGAGCACTCAGAGGTACGGCTGCCGGTTATTGTGGCATATGACGGATTTTTCACCTCGCATCAGAAACGCAAGGTGAAATATTTCAAGGATAATAACGTCGTTCAGGACTTTGTCGGGCCGAACCCGAATCACAGCTATCCGAATGTGTCCGACCCGTCCCGTCCGGTAACAATCGGCGCCCACATGGGCGGAGATGATCTGCTGAACAATCACTATCAGCTCTCTGAAGCCCTGGAGAAAGCGGGCGAGGTGTACAGCGGGGTTGCCAGAGACTATGCGCTGCTGTCCGGCCGGGAATATAAGGTGCTCGATCTGTACCGGATGGAAGATGCTGAATACGCTTTATTTTTGCTTAACTCCGCCGGTGAGACGGCCAAAGATACCGTGGACCAGCTGCGTGCCCAAGGTATTAAGGCCGGGCTGATCCGGCCGAACATCATCCGGCCGTTCCCGGCTGAACAGCTGCGCGGCGCACTTAAGAACGTCAAAGCATTGCTCGTCGGCGAACGTGCCGATTCCTACGGCGCCCAGGGCGGCAATCTCACCCATGAGATCCGTTCCGCGCTGCAGACTGATCCTGATAACAGCACGATTGTCCTCTCCCGTATCTTTGGACTGGGCGGCAAGGATTTTTATGCCGACGATGCGGCAGCTTTTTTCCATCTGGCAATCGACGCGGCCGCAAAGGGCTATGCAGAGAAGCCTTTTGACTACTACGGCTACTATCCGGGCGAAGAAAAGGATGCACTTGCTCCGGTAATGGAGCCGCTGCACGGGAATGCCTACAAAACAGGGCTGATTCAGGTCACACAGAGTGAAGAAACCGGACTGCTCAAGGTGAAGCTGCCACCGCTGCGGCAATTGACCGTGAAGCCGCACAGGCTCGCTCCCGGACATGGCGCGTGTCCCGGCTGTGGTGCGCTTTCGGCGCTGGAGCTCTTTTTCAAAGGAATCGAAGGGGATATGGTTGTGCTCTTCCAGACCGGCTGCGCTTATGTAGTTACTGCAAGCTATCCGTATTCCTCGCATAAGCAGACCTTCGTGCACAATCTGTTCCAGAACGGGGCAGCTACGCTGGCCGGCATGGTGGATGCGTTCTATGAACTGAAGCGGCGCGGAGAGATCCAGGTTGCGGATGATGTCACCTTTGTCATGGTCTCCGGGGACGGCGGCATGGATATCGGAATGGGGGCCACCGTTGGTGCGGCTCTGCGCAATCATAAAATGATCATTCTGGAATATGACAACGAAGGCTATATGAATACCGGCTCACAGTTGTCATACAGCACACCGGTGGGTCACATGACCAGCACTTCAGGCGTCGGCGTAGCCCAAAAAGGCAAAAAAGGCCATCACAAGGATACCGCACAAATTCTGGCTGCCTGCAACATTCCTTATGTATTCACAGGAGCGGAGAGCAATCCGCAGGACCTGCTGCAAAAAGCGGCCAAGGCCCAGTGGTATGCCAACAATGTCGGAACAGCCTACGGAAAAATACTCTGCGCCTGTCCGCTCAACTGGAAAACGCCGGATGATCAGGGCAATGAGCTGGTGAAGGCGGCGGTGGATTCCTGCTTTTTCCCGCTATATGAGATTGAACAGGGTATTACCCGCATTACCTATAATCCTGAGGATAAAGGAAAACGCATTCCTGCCGTCGACTGGCTGAAGCGCATGGGCAAAACGAAGCATCTGGTGAAGGATGCGGAGCTGCTGCAGGATTTTGAAAATGAAATTGAACGCCGCTGGAGCCGCCTGAAGCTTAGACATGAGCATGAGCTGCTCTAAATCGGGATGGAAGGGAGCCGTCTGAATGGAACATCATCAACCTTGCAGCAATAGCACCATTGCTGAAGCCGACCGGAAGCTGGAGCAGATCAAGCTGGCCATTGACCAGTTTAAGCAGATGAAGGGTGCTTTAATTCCTGTACTGCATGAGGTTCAGGATGTTTACGGGTTTTTGCCTGAGCCTGTGCTTCAGGTGGTGTCAGCAGAGCTTGATTTACCCATGAGCGAAATTTACGGCGTTGCGTCGTTCTATCATTTCTTTTCGCTTACTCCCAAAGGGGAGCATGTTATCCATGTCTGCATGGGCACCGCCTGTTACATTAAAGGCGCTCAAGGCATACTGGACCGGCTTAGCACAGAGCTGAAGGTTCCGGTTCAGGGAACGACGGAGGACAACAAGTTTACGCTGGAGGCTACGCGCTGCCTCGGAGCGTGCGGGCTGGCCCCTGTACTGACCATCGGGGAAAAGGTGCATGGACGCCTGACGCCGAACGCCGTGCCTAAAATGCTTAAGGAATATAATTAGTTCCCGGCAGTACACGCAAATAGTTAACGGGAGGTATCGGCATGAAGCTGTTAACGGATCTTGATGCCATCCGCACGCTTACCCAGGGACGGCTGGATAACCGGAGGATTAGCGGGGCATCAGGAGAATCAGTTACGTTCAGATCAGTGATGGTATGCGGGGGCACTGGCTGCACATCGTCGGATTCCAATAAAATTATTGCTGCACTGGAGCAGGAAGTCGCCGGCCGCGGCATTCAGACTCAGGTGGAGGTAGTCCGCACCGGCTGTTTTGGGCTGTGTGAGCTGGGTCCGGTTGTAATTGTCTATCCTGAGGGGATTTTTTACAGCCGGGTGGAGGTTAAGGACATTCCGGCGCTCGTCGAGCAGCATCTGGTGAACGGCAAGCCGTATGACAAGAAGATTTATGAGAAGACCCGCCAAGGCGATGAACTGCTGAGCTTTGAAGAAACCGATTTCTACAAAAAACAGGTACGGATCGCGCTGCACAATTGCGGTGTGATCGACCCTGAAGTGATAGATGAGTATATTGCCAGTGACGGGTACCGTGCGTTGGCCCAGGTCTTAACCACAATGAGCCGGGATCAGGTCATTGAAACGGTGAAGAAATCCGGCCTTAGAGGCCGGGGCGGGGGCGGCTTCCTGACCGGACTAAAGTGGGAGTTTGCAGCGCGGCAGAACAAACCGCAGAAGTATGTCATCTGTAATGCCGATGAAGGTGATCCCGGGGCGTTCATGGACCGTTCGATCCTTGAAGGCAATCCGCATTCTGTTATTGAAGCAATGGCGATAGCCGGATATGCCATAGGTGCGAACCAGGGATTTATCTATGTGCGGGCAGAATATCCAATTGCCGTTCAGCGGTTCTCGAAGGCGCTGGATCAGGCCAGGGAATACGGCTTGCTGGGCGATGATATTTTCGGGACGGGATTTGCTTTTAACATTGAGGTGCGACTGGGTGCAGGTGCGTTTGTCTGCGGAGAAGAAACTGCGCTGATTCACTCGATTGAAGGACACCGGGGGATGCCGACGCCGAAGCCGCCGTTTCCGGCCGTTGAAGGGCTGTGGGGCCAGCCGACCATTATCAACAATGTGGAGACGCTCGCCAACATCGGCCAGATTATTCTGAACGGGGCAGAGTGGTATGCCGCAATAGGTACCGAGAAGTCGAAGGGCACCAAAGTGTTCGCGCTTGGAGGCAAGGTGGTGAACACCGGTCTGGTTGAGGTCCCAATGGGCATTACGCTGCGGGAGGTTATCTTCGAGATCGGCGGCGGCATCCCCGGCGGCAAAAAATTCAAGGCTGTCCAGACCGGCGGCCCGTCCGGCGGCTGCCTGACCGAGGAGCATCTGGATTGTACGATTGATTTTGATACGCTGACCAGCCTTGGCTCGATGATGGGTTCAGGCGGGATGATCATTATGGATGAGGACACTTGCATGGTCGATGTGGCTCGTTTTTATCTGGATTTCACCAGGGATGAATCGTGCGGCAAATGTACCCCGTGCCGGATCGGAACGAAGCGGCTGCTGGAGATGCTGGATAAAGTCACTTCCGGCAAAGGTACGCTGGAGGATCTGGATAATATGGAGCAGCTGTCCCTTCAGATCAAGAATGCATCCCTTTGTGCACTCGGGCAGACGGCTCCGAACCCGGTGCTGTCGACTTTAAAATATTTCCGTGAGGAATATCTCGCTCACATAACGGACAGCAAATGCCCCGCAGGTGTCTGCAAAGCGCTGATCTCCTATGAGATTGATGCGGAGCTGTGCAAAGGCTGCAGCCTCTGTGCGCGCAAATGCCCGAGCGATGCCATATCCGGCAAGGTGAAGGAGCCGTATGTGATTGATAAGGCGGCCTGCATCAAGTGCGGCGTCTGCTTCGATGTATGCAAGTTCAAGGCGGTAGCGATAGTCTGACGATAGGAGTGATCAGCTTGAACACGGTCAAAATCATGATCGACGGGATCGAGACGGAAATCGTCAAAGGCACCACGGTGCTGGAAGCCGCCCGGGATCAAGGTATAAATATTCCTTCCCTTTGTTATCTGCAGGGAGTTAATCATTCCTCCAGCTGCCGTGTCTGTGTGGTCGAGGTCGGACCGCGGCTTATCGCCTCCTGTACGCTGATCGCCGAGGAAGGCATGAAGATCCAGACGAATACGAAGAAGGTCCGCGACGCCCGGAGGACTTCAGTGGAGCTGCTGCTCTCCGATCACGACCGGGAATGCCTCAGCTGCTCGCGCGGCGGCAATTGTGAGCTGCAGAGTGTATCGAATTCGCTTAACATCCGCAAAGTGACGTTTACCGGTGAGCATTCCAGCCGGGAGAAGGATTACTCTTCCCCCGCAATTGTGCGCGATGCCTCCAAGTGCATCCTCTGCGGCCGCTGTGTAGGCGCCTGTGGCACAGTTCAGACCGTTGGTGCGATCGGCTTCGCCAAGCGGGGCTTTGACACCGTTATCTCTACAGCTTTCGGCCGGCCGCTGGCGGAGTCAACCTGCGTCAACTGCGGCCAGTGTATTATGGCCTGTCCGGTCGGCGCTTTGACCGAGCATGAGAATATCCGCGATGTATGGGATGCCATCGCTGACCCGGAGCAATATGTCGTTGTGCAGACGGCCCCGGCTGTAAGAGTGGCGCTTGGCGAAGAGTTTGGCCTGCCGGTCGGTACCCGTACAACCGGCAAGATGGTTGCCGCGCTGCGCCGGCTCGGCTTCAATAAAGTATTTGACACTGTCTTCGGCGCGGATCTGACGATCATGGAGGAGGGCACCGAGCTGCTCTCCCGGCTGTCCAGCGGACAGAACCTCCCGCTGATGACCTCCTGCTGCCCGGGCTGGGTCAAATTTATGGAGCACAACTTCCCGGATATGCTGGATAACCTGTCCACCTGCAAATCGCCGCATGAGATGGAAGGGGCGATGGTTAAATCCTATTTTGCCGGCAAGCTTGGCATAGATCCGCAGAAGATAACCGTTGTATCGATCATGCCCTGCACGGCCAAGAAGTTCGAAGGCGCACGTGAGGAGCTGTCTAATAAAGATATGCAGGATGTGGACTGGGTGCTCACAACCCGCGAGCTGGCCGCGATGATTAAGGAGGCGGGGATTGATTTTGTTAATCTGAAGGATGAGGAATTTGATAATCCGCTCGGTGTAGGCTCCGGAGCAGGTACCATCTTCGGGGCAACAGGCGGAGTTTCCGAAGCGGCTCTGCGTACCGTCTTTGAGCTGGTTTCCGGCCAGCCGCTTGATTCTATTGAGTATACCGCTGTACGCGGGATGGATGGCATTAAGGAGAATACGGTCGAGCTGCCGGACGGCCGCAAGATCCGGACAGCTGTTGTCCACGGGCTGGGCAATGCCCGCAAGTTAATGGAAGCTATGCAGCGCGGAGAAAAGAGTTATGACTTCATGGAAGTCATGGCCTGCGCCGGCGGCTGTATTACAGGCGGAGGACAGCCGATTCTAAGCGCTGTGGACAGCAGCCGGCTGGATGTCAAAGCGCTGCGCGCCAAAGCAATCTATTCTGAGGATGAAGCCCAGACTGTCCGCAAATCCCATCATAATCCGTTCATCAAGCAGCTCTACACCGAATTCCTCGGCGAGCCGAACAGCCATCTGGCCCATGAGCTGCTGCACACGCATTATTCGGTGCGAACGAAGTACTGATAAAAAATACAAATTAAAGGGAAAAGTGGAGTCACTTCCAACCCCGACAATTGTAAATGCTAAGGAGGATGGCACATTTGCGCAAGGATTGGGAACCGGCGGACTTCATCGACGACGCGGAGATTACAGCCAGCCTGCAGGAAGCCAGGCGGATGGCCGGGAACAGGAGCGTAGTCCAGTCTATTTTAGATAAAGCGAGAGCCTGCAAGGGGTTAAGCCACCGGGAAGCGGCAGTGCTGCTGGAGGTCAGGGATGAGGATATTCTGCAGGATATTTACAAGTCAGCAAAAGTCATTAAAGAAAAGATCTACGGCAACCGCATCGTCCTGTTTGCGCCGCTGTATATCAGCAACTATTGTGTCAATAACTGCGAATATTGCGGCTATAAGCATTCCAATCAGGATTTTGTACGGCGGAAGCTGGGCAAAGAGGAACTGGCGGATGAGGTCCGGGTGCTGCAGGAGCTGGGTCACAAACGGCTGGTGATAGAAGCGGGAGAGGATCCGGTCCATTGTGATATAGATTATGTGGTTGATGCCATTAGAACGGTCTATTCCGTCAAAGTGGATAACGGCAGCATCCGCCGGGTCAATATCAACATTGCCGCAACTTCAGTCGAGGATTACCGGAAGCTGAGGGATGCGGAAATCGGGACTTACATTCTTTTTCAGGAGACCTATCACCGGCCGACTTATGCCGGGCTGCATCCGAACGGGCCCAAACATGACTATGACTGGCATACTACCGCGATGGACCGGGCACAGCTCGGCGGAATCGATGATGTTGGTGTAGGTGTATTGTACGGATTATATGACTACAAATACGATACTGTGGCGATGCTGATGCATGCCGAGCATTTGGAAGAGCGGTTCGGGGTAGGTCCCCACACCGTCTCTGTCCCGCGGCTCCGTGAAGCGGCAAATGTAAGTTTGGAAACGTATCCATACCTGGTAAAGGATGAAGAATTCAAGCAGCTGGTTGCCGTCCTGAGGCTGGCGGTTCCCTATGCAGGCATGATTTTGTCCACACGGGAGGAGCCGGCATTCCGGGATGAGGTCATCCGGCTCGGCATTTCCCAGGTCAGCGCCGGATCAAGCACCGGAGTCGGCGGGTATATGGAAGCGAAGCAGGGAACAGCAGGCTTTTCAAAAGAAAAACCGCAATTCGAGGTGGGCGACCACCGTTCTCCGGAAGAAATTATCCGCGGGCTGTGCCGGGACGGCTATGTTCCCAGCTATTGCACGGCCTGTTACCGGGAAGGGCGTACCGGCGACCGGTTTATGCGGCTGGCCAAATCGGGGCAGATCCATAACGTATGCCAGCCGAATTCGCTTTTGACCTTCAAGGAATATCTGCTTGATTATGCGGATGCTGAAACACGGGCCCTGGGTGAAGAAATTATCCGTAAAGGGCTTGAAGACATTCCCAAGGAAGCTGCACGCAAAATCACCAGGGAACGGCTGCAGCGGCTGGAGAACGGGGAACGGGATCTGCGCTTTTAATAGACCCATAAGGAGAGATTGGCCATGCAAACTACACCGCAGCCGGGCAAGATGCACATTGCTGTCTTCGGCCGGCGCAACTCCGGGAAGTCCAGTCTGATCAATGCGCTTACCGGCATCCCTTATCAGGTGGTTGGCGATCAGCCAGGCACAACGACTGAACCGGTTTTTCAGGCTTATGAGCTGCCCAAGATCGGCTCCGTCATCATTATTGATACGGCTGGTATAGATGAAGATAAAGAGACAGGAGCTTTCCGGGTCCAGAAGACCCGTGAGGTTATGGATTTGACTGATCTCAGCCTCCTGATTTTCTCCGGGGAGGAGGATGATTACAAGCTGGAGAAGGAGTGGTACCAGGAGCTTGCCAAGCGCCACATTCCGGTCATTGGCGTAATTGCGAAGGTGGATGATCATTATGTGGATCTCGATCAGTTGAAAAGCGAGCTGAACATCCCCTTCGTCAAGGTCAGCTCCCGCAGAAACATCAACTTTGGCAGTCTGCGCCATGCGATCCGCGAATTTGCCCCTGCCGAATTTGAACGTCCCACCATCCTTGGCGATCTGGTCCATCCGGGGGAAGTCGTCGTAATGGTTATGCCGGATACGATTCCGGCACCCAAATACAGATTGGTGGCTTCCCAGCAGCAGATTCTGCGGGATTTGCTCGATCATCATGTGATGGCCCTATCGGTTACAGAGGTGGAGCTGCCCACACTGCTAATGAATCTGAAGGGCATGCCGGATCTGGTCATTACGGACTCCCAGGTGTATGACAGTGTGAACGAGATTCTGCCGGCCAATGTTCCGCTGACTACCTTCGCGATCCTGATGGCCCGGTTTAAGGGGGATCTGACCACCTTTGTAAAAGGCGCAGAAGCGATTTCCACACTGAAGCCAGGTGACAAGGTACTGCTGTCGGAAGCCTGTATCCATCATCCGCATAACGGTGAAATTGACCGCGATTTGGTAAAAAAGAAGCTGCAGGAAACAGCCTGCGGCGGTCTTGAAATCGAATCCAGTGTCGGGCCGGATTTTCCGGCGGACTTGTCAACGTATAAGCTGGTCGTGCACTGCGGCGGCTGTATATTTAACCGTAAGCAGCTGATGACAAGACTGGCGGATTCCGGTGCCCAAGGTGTGCCGATCACGAATTATGGTATTGCCTTTGCATACTTTAAAGGCATCCTGCCGCGTGTGCTGGAGATCATGCAAGTGAAATCATAAGGGGAGATCTTTGTGGAGACAGGCGGCGGATTCCGCCTTGAACGGGATGCGCTTGGAACAGTGGAGGTACCGGTGTCTGCCTACTACGGCATTCATACGGTCCGGGCGATGGAGAATTTTGCGCTGGGCGGCCGGAGGGTTAATCCTCATCTGATCAAGGCACTGATAACGGTGAAAAAAGCGGCAGCACTGGCCCACCTGAAGCTGAACAGCTATCCGCCAGAGATCGCGATGGCGATTGTTCAGGCTTGTGACGAGATTCATGCTGGAGCGTATGCGGACCAGTTCCCTGTGTCTGCACTACAGGGGGGCGCCGGTACGTCAACGAATATGAACATCAATGAAGTATTGGCGAACCGGGCGACCCAGCTGCTGGGCGGAACGCGCGGGGATTATACTGTTGTCCACCCGCTGGACCACGTAAACTGCTGCCAGTCCACCAATGATGTCTACCCGACAGCGCTGCGGATCGCTGCGGTGGGTCTGATCCGCAGGCTTAGCGATGCTTTTGCGTCCCTGCAGGAATCGCTGCAGGGTAAGGAGCTGGAGTTCGCAGATGTGCTGAAGCTGGGCCGGACGGAGCTGATGGACGCTGTTCCAATGACTGCCGGCCAGGGCTTCGGGGCGTATGCCAAAGCGATCCAGCGTGACCGCTGGCGCCTGTACAAGTCGGAGGAAAGGCTCAGGGAGATTAATATCGGAGGAACGGCAATCGGCACGGGGATCAATGCTCCGCTCCGGTATACCTTTTATATCACAGGACTGCTGCAGGAGCTGACCGGTTACGGGCTGGCCCGCAGTGAATATCCGATGGACCCTACGCAGAACATGGATATATTCGTTGAAGTATCAGGTCTGCTGAAGGCGGCGGCTGTAAATCTGCTCAAAATCTCAGGTGATCTGCGCCTGCTGGCGAGCGGGCCGGCAGGCGGCTTCGGTGAGCTGGAGCTGCCTGCAGTGCAGGCCGGATCTTCCATTATGCCCGGCAAGGTCAATCCGGTGATGGCTGAAATGCTGAGCACAGCAGCGATGCGGGTGATCGCCAACGATACCGCGGTCACACTGGCTGCAAGCAGCGGACAGCTGGAGCTGAATGCCTTCATGCCGCTGATAGCAGATGCACTGCTGGATTCCCTTGAACTCCTGGAGCAGTCAGTCCATTTGTTCAACGAGCGCTGTGTGAAAGGAATCCGGGTCTGCGAACAGCGCTGCAGGGAACTGCTGGAGCATTCCACGGGGCTCGCTGCCGCTTTTGTGGGGCCTATCGGATATGAGCGCAGTGCCGAGGCTGCCATTCAGGCCAGGGCGGAAGGGAAGTCTATCCGGCAGGTGCTGCTGGACAGGGGGCTGCTCACTGAGCAACAAATTGACGGAATTTTGCGCCCCGAACAGCTCACCACGCCCGGTGTGCCCGGAAGAAGGAGTGAATAAAGTGAGCCTGAACGAATCACCGCGGGCAAGCCGCCTGCATATTGCCGTATTCGGCAGGCGCAACGCCGGCAAATCCAGCCTCATCAACGCGCTTGCCAGACAGGAGGTCTCTGTAGTCTCGCCGGTCCAGGGGACCACAACGGATCCGGTCTATAAATCAATGGAGCTGCTTCCGCTTGGACCGGTGGTGTTAATTGATACCGCAGGGCTGGATGATGAAGGCGAGCTTGGCGAGCAGCGAAAGAAGAAGACGATGGAAGTGCTGTATAAAACCGATGTGGCTTTGCTTGTGATTGACGCACTTGAAAGCGTTACAGCATATGACGAGCAGATT
The DNA here is from genome assembly GCF_058313675.1 of Paenibacillus sp. fava2. NCBI lineage: Bacteria > Bacillati > Bacillota > Bacilli > Caryophanales > Paenibacillaceae > Paenibacillus > Paenibacillus sp. fava2. The sequence goes on from NZ_CM177755.1 coordinate 3,660,180, forward strand.
GCGGGTTTGCTCAAGAGCCGGAATATCCCTGTCATCGGAGTTTTGAATAAAATGGATTTGCTGCCGGTGGACAATGCAGACCGGGATGCTGCTGTGCAGGCTGATACATGCCGTGAGCTATTCGGATTCCGGTTCTTGCCTGTATCTGCTGCTTCGCAGAAGGGAATTAATCTGCTCAGACAGGCTCTGTCTGCTGCAGTGCCTGCTGAGGAGGACAAATTCCGGATCATCGGCGACCTGCTCTCGCCGGGAGATTTGGTTGTGCTGGTTACACCCATTGACAAGGCAGCACCAAAAGGCCGGCTGATCCTTCCCCAGCAGCAGACCATCCGGGACATTCTGGAGAGCGACGCCATAGCTATTGTTACTAAAGAGCACGAGCTGAAGCTGACACTGGAATGCCTCGGACGTAAGCCGCGTATGGTTGTAACCGACTCCCAGGTGTTCCTTAAGGCCGCCGCTGATACGCCGCCGGATGTTCCGCTCACCTCCTTTTCCATTTTGTTTGCCCGCCATAAGGGCGATCTGGAGGAGCTGGTCCGCGGAGCCAGGGCGATTGACCGGCTGCGGGACGGTGACAAGGTGCTGATTGCCGAGCCTTGCACCCACCATACCCAGCCGGATGATATCGGCAGCGTCAAGCTGCCCCGCTGGATCCGGCAGGCGACCGGCCGGTCGCTGGAGTTCCATCATGCGAATGGAATGAGCTTTCCCGACAATGTGCAGGACTATGCACTCATTGTCCATTGCGGCGGCTGTATGATCAACCGCCGGCAGATGCTCTGGCGGATGGAGCAGGCGGCAGCGGGCGGAGTGCCGATTGTCAATTATGGTGTAGCCATTGCCCATGTCCAGGGGATACTGGAACGGGCGATCTCCCCGTTTCCACTTGCCCGGCTTGCCTGGGAGGAGTGCGCTGCGGATAGCAGGGTTATTATGGAAGGATAAGTAGTGAGGCCGACTAGCCAATTAACTAAACAAGACCAGCCCGCTAATCCGGGCTGGTCTTATTTGTTGAGACTCAAGGAGGGGGGGATCAACGGCAAAAGTGCCCTTGATTTCGTAGAAAATAGCTGGATTCGCGAAATGAGAGGCAAAAATGCCCTTGATTTCGGCGAAAACAGCGGGATGCGCGAAATGAGAGGCAAAAGTGCCCTTGATTTCGGCGAAAACAGCGGGATGCGCGAAATGAGAGGCAAAAGTGCCCTTGATTTCGCCGAAAAAGGCTCGATGCCCGAAATGAAAGGCAAAAGTGCCCTTGATTTAGCCGAAAGCAGCGGGATGCGCAAAATGAGAGGCAAAAATGCCCTTGATTTCGCCGAAAATGGCTGGATGCGCGAAATGAGAGGCAAAAGTGCCTTTGATTTCGCCGAAAACGGCTCGATTCGCGAAATGAAAGGCAAATCTGCCCTTGATTTCGGCAAAAACAGCGGGATGCGCGAAATGAAAGGCAAAAATGCCCTTGATTTCGCCGAAAAAGGCTCGATGCCCGAAATGAAAGGCAAAAGTGCCTTTGATTTCGCCGAAAATGGCTGGATGCGCGAAATGAGAGGCAAAAATGCCCTTGATTTCGGCGAAAGCAGCTGGATTCGCGAAATGAAAGGCAAATCTGCCCTTGATTTCGGCTAACGCGGCCTAATGCGCGAAAATGAGAGGCAAAAATGCTATTTTTATCGCCAAATCCATGGCTTAAGCGCAGACCTATCAGGGTTCAGCCGGTTAAGTCACCTGACTTCCGCATCATCCAGCCGGATTTCCGTAACTTCACCGGTGCTGTTCACACACCAGAATTCCAGCGTCAGGTTGTGTTCGCGGTCGATGTAGCCAACAATATCAGCACCCTGCTCCCCCGATTTGTAATATTTTTTGCCGTAGAACGACACGACCTTTTCTTTGGAATCACCAATATGTATGCCTTTAGCTGTGGTAAGCGGGTTATCCGGACCGGAGATGATCAGCCGCATAAGGGTACCCTTTTCTGGACCCGTGTTGACGGAAGCTGTCCGCAATCCGCCTTCCCATTCATAGTAGTCGTACATTGTATTATCTTGCTTGCTCAGGGGCTGTTGATGCTTGCTGGTGAAGGAGCTGCTGCCGATATTTTCCCCGATTTTCACGCCTCCGACCGACTCTGCAGAGAGATTAATAGACCGCGCCAACATCTGCGGCCGGAGAAAGAAGTATCCGATTGCCATCACTGTGATCAATCCCATTGCGGTGCTCCACACTATTTTTTTTGTATGCATAAGTCCTCCGTTTGCTAAAATTTAAATCTAACAAGATGGCTTCACTAGTCAATGTCAGCTTATCATAAATAGATACCATGAAAAAGTTGCCAGAAATCAATCGTTTTTCGCGCGCACGGCGTCTTACATATAGATACGCAATATAGGGGCCCCTATATAGAAGCTGTATTCCCAAAAGAGAGGGGGAGGGGGATATGATGGAGCATACGATGAATGAGGTCCGTTCTGCAGACCTTGAGCTTTTGGATGAAGAGGTTTTTTTCAAACGGCTGTATGTCGAGCACCGCAAATTGTATGCTATTGCCTTCAGTTATATGCGGAATGAAGCAGATGCGCTGGAAATGGTGCAGGAAGCGTCGTGCCGGGCATGGATCAAGCGCAAAAAGCTGAAAGACGGACAGGCCTTCACGCCCTGGCTGATCCGGATCACAATCAATTGCTGTATGGATGAGCTCAGGCGCAAAAAGCGGGTCTTCCCGGCCGAAAAGCCTGCGGAGGAAGCGGCACAGGAGATGCAGAGTAACGAGCGTATTGATCTGGAGCGGGCGATACACCGGCTGAAGCCGAAATACCGACATGTCATTGTACTGAAATATTACCAGGACATGACAGTGGTGCAAATCGCGGAGGTGCTGAAGAAACCGGAAGGTACAGTCAAAACCTGGCTCCGCGACGGACTGAAGCAAATGCGTTCCTATCTGCAGAAATAAGGGAGGCGAAACGATGAAAGATATAGAAGAGCAACTGCTGCACCAGAATGCGGGTGAAATGAAGCAGCAGACGGAGGCCATGCCGGAGATGAGGATTGTTCAGGCGATGCAGACCGGTATCCGCAAAGGAAAGCAGCAATCCCGGAGAAAACGGGTGATGTCGGGCCTGAAGGTCACAATTGCCGCCGCCGCTGTAGTCCTGCTGTTGTTTACTTTTTTTAATACTCCTGATAAAGCTGTGGAATACACGGTTCAGACGGCAAGTCCGGCTAACACCGGGACGGCTTCCGGCCAGTTCGATGCTTCACTCATCAGGGACAAGACCCTGCTGAATGCACTGAATCAGAATCTGCTCCGGCCGGTAAATAAAGGAGTGGAAAAAGCAGGGTTTAAGGTAGAAATCAAGAGCGCTGTAAGTGACGGCCGTCAGGTGTTTATTGTATACAGTGTGCAAAATAACACAGATCAGACTGTAATTCATGCTGATTTTGGGCTGGAGTTCGGAACGTTTGAAGCGGCAGACATCGGTGCGAAGCTGGAGATGCTGGGTACAAACAGCCAGATCCTGGCCGGACAAACCCTGTACTTTGTCTATTCCAATAATCTCTCGCCTGATATGGATTATCCGGAGAAGGTCCAATATAACGTCGTCCTGACTCAGACTTCGGATGAAGCTCTAAGCTCCAGCAGCAATAAATACCGTACGAGTATCGGAGTAGCATTTAAACTGGATACGGATATGCTTAAGGACCAAAACCGGACATGGACTGCCAGACAGGATCTGGTTGTAGCCGGTCAAACGCTTAAAGTGAACCAGGTGCTGTTTACTCCACTAAGCACTTATGTAGATCTGGCAGCGGCTGAACGTAATTCCAAGCAGGTTAACGGACTGATAAATCCTGTGCTGATTGGTAAAAGCGGGGACAAGATTATAAAATCCTATTATCCAGCCGTTATTACAGCTGACAATTCAGAGCTCTGGAAGGACCGCTCCCAATTTACCCTTGTATACACCAGTAAAGATTATCTGGATCTGGACTCCTTGTCTCTGAAAACCTTCGGCATCGCGGCGGTTAATAAGGCTCAGATGAAAATCGTTGTGGATCTGAAAAAACGGCAGATTATTGAAGCACCTGACGGCTTTTCGATAAAAGCTCAGGGTGAATCAGCAAAGCCGGGTGTAATTTCTTTCCGGAATGAGCGGAAAGACATTGAGACACAAGACAGCTTCATAATGCGTCTGTCAGAAAATTATACAGATGCAGATGGGAAAGTGTATACGAGACCGGGAGGGGAAGGGGTCTTTACCCAATCGGTAGCGCGGGGAGCTACAGAATTTGATGAGCAATACGACTACAACTTCGGATTGCAGGCAATCGATTATCCGCAGCCGCTGACTGTAGAGATCGAACGCTACTGGAATCCGGTGTTAGATACTCAATCAGTGGATCTTACTCCTGTACAAAAGTAAAGTTGATCACAGCAAACCAAAAACAAGCCGATCCTGTTCATTACAGAATCGGCTTGTTCACATTAACACCAATAGTCGTGCCTGACGGCTTAACGGAAATTGCTGAACCAGCTCCAGTCAAAGCCTGAAGGCTGGTCCTGAGAAGCATTGCCGGATGAAGCCGGTGAAGCAATATCAGATGATTTGTCAGATGAAGTGTCTGCTGACGTCTGTGGTGAGGTGTCTTTTGTAGTTTGTGGTTTTGCGGTATCGGCCGCATCACTTGCTGTACCTGCAGCAGATCCGCTGTCAGTGCCGGCCGTTGAGTCAGACCCCGCTTTGCTGGTGTCTTGGCCATTTGCCGGCAGCACACGGCGGGCAGTGGTGTAATGTTCATCCCACCAGCCGCTGTCCAGATCAGTAACCGTTACTCCGCCTTCACCGTAGGTGTGGAGGATTTTACCGTCACCGATATAGACCGCAACATGGTGAATGGGGGAATAGAAGAACACCAAGTCGCCCGGCTGCAGCTGATCTCTTGCTATATAAGTTCCGTCTGTTGATTGTTGTTTGGAGGAGCGTGAAAGGGTAATATCATGCTGGCCAAAGATATACTGGGTGAAGGAGGAGCAGTCAAAGCTGCTCGTATTCCCGGCCTCGGCCCCGTACTCATAGCGGACGCCTTTATATTTCATTCCGGTAGCAATGATTTTATCGGCCAGACTGGAATTCGCAGTTGCACTTATAGTGCTGTCAGCGGTAGCGGCGTAAGCCTTATTATTGGTATCAATGAAGCCTGTTCCGGCAGCAAGCAGGGCAGTCCCCAGGCTTACACCAATGACCATGCTGCGGAAACGTTTATTACGGTTAGCTGTATTCATAAGTTACCTCCTGAGTTGTTGTCTGGTAAGCTTCTGAACCCACTCTAACACATATAAAAGTTACACCATTTACCAGCAAAAGTGTTTTGCCAGTACCCGCAAGGCTTTACAGGCTTTTATTAAGAAATGATGACAAAATTTTAAACAAATTGTTCTTGACAAAAAGCTAAACAGTTATGTCTAGGAGAATTATGACAGAGGCGAAGGTCTAAATATATTAATCTAATAGGATTAATACTTAAGTTAAAAATGAAACTTAAAGTAGATCAGGAGAGTGAGTGTATTGACTTTGGAGGTAATTCCTAAACAATCAGATTTGTGTGAAAATAAAAATACTTGTGAGCATAAAGAGTGCGATTACATAACTTATGTATCTGAATTTTTGAATGAAGATTATATTGGTTTTACATGTCCGGATAAAGAAGAACGTTACTTGTCTATGACTGACAGGGGGAAAGAAGTTGATCTGTTGCTAAAAAGCCCGTCTTCCGAATTGGCAATTGAAACTAAGAGAATAGTATTAGGTAACAGAGCAGAGCAGGCGGACACAAATCGGTTAATTAGTATGATTACAGGAAAGCTTGGGCATGAACAGCACACAATATTCTTAAATATAAAAAAAGGCTTACGACCAAAATGGAATGACATTGAACGCTTCATATATAATTATGTTTCTGACGGAGCAGAATCTAAATACTCTAACAAATATGTGGATATTAGATTCCAAAAAGGTTTTCTTGAGATAAAGGATGCAGGCACAAATGACATGGAAACGACTTGGAATACTGCTGAACCACAAGGTGAATTGAGCAAAACTCAGGTTGTAAGCTTAATAATGTCAACTAATGAAGGAGTACTGAACTTTGTTGTAGATTTCTCTAAACCTATGAAACTTGATAGTTATTTATATTTTGGAAAAGAAACGATAGAGAAAATGAATAAAAAAATACACACTGATAAGGCAAAATTTTCGGAATATAATTGTCGTAAATTATTTTTTTTCGACCTGGTATTACCGCAATACCTGGAGGACTTTTACAAACTTGATGATGAGAAAACAGATTTATTGAAAAACATAGTTTTTGATGATATTGAAAATGCGATGAATCTTTACCTTGAACGCCCTGAGGATATTGGTGTACTTTTAAAACTTTCACTGGATAATCTTGATGAAACTGAAGGAGTATTTTATATAAGTATAGGATTATAAACTCATACTTAGTTATCTTATGAAGGTATTTAATCCTCATACAAATCACGCTGATTGCCTTCACGGAACTTACGGGGCGAGATGCCGATAACCCTGGTGAACAGGATGGAAAAGTAGTTGGCGTTGTCGTATCCGACCATTTTGGCGATTTCCCAGATCTTTTTGTCCGTAATCGCCATCAGGCGCATCGCTTCACCCATCCGGCGCTGGATTAAATAGTTGATCGGAGAAATGCCGAAATTTTTTTTGTACATATGAACAAGGTAATAGGAATCAATGTGAAACAGCTGTGCCAGATCGGCAAGGGTCAGCTTGCGCCGGTAATTCGTATCCAGATAAGCCTTGATCTGATTGGCGAGCGAAGCCTTTTCTTCCTTGGAAGTCCTGTTCTGTAAAAGAATCATCCGTTCTAGCAGCAGCAGAATCGCTTCCAGCAAATGCTGTGAGATCCGTTCATAGCCTCTGCCCCGCAGTGAAAATTCATTGACCAGGGCCTGAATCAGCATGGCCAGTTCACCTGTGTAATGGCTGGAACGGATAACCGGCTCCCATCCGGGAGGAACCACCCAGTCGCGCTGCTTATCAACAGGTGAAAGAAAACGGAAATTAAAATAGTAGGTAGAAAGCGGCTGATCCGGGTCAGACTGTTCCTGATGCAGCGTACCCCGGTTATAGACAAGCACATCGCCTTTTTGGGCGGTATAGGCTTTACCGTCGATAACATAAGAGCCCGCTCCGTCCTCGATATAAATCACCTCATGCAAATCCTCATGCTTGTGAAGCGCAAACTTCCATTCCGGGTCGGCACTCATTTTGCCGGCATAAATCAATTCACCGTTAAAGGCTCCGTTGTTCATGTCCATCAGCAAACCAGCGTTATCATCCATTCCTTATCCTGCTTTCGTTCATTTATTCTAATGACAAGATATATCATCTTTTAGAGAAAAACAACAATAACCTTTATTGTTCCATTTCCGGTTCATTTGTACAATGAAGCTCAGTAGATTGCTCCGGTAAATCTGACTTTACTGGGGCAGAAGATGCTGGGTCTTGCAGGGTGGTGACCGGATATCTCCGGGTGAAACAATGAATGAAAAGGCGAGCTGATTTGCAGGCGCTGAAAGCGGAACCAAATGAGGCAGAGCCTGAGTTGGAAGCGCCCAGCAATATATATAACATTTTTGCGTGAGGATTGAATGATTGGATCTGAACAGCAGCCGGGGGGAACTATGAAAAAAGTAAATGAACGCGGCCTGGTATTTTCTTTTACCTTTATGGCCTTTCTGCTAGGAACTACGGAGTATATTATCGTCGGACTGCTGTCGGAAATTGCAGCTTCCCTGCAGATTACGCTTGCCGTAGCGGGTAGTCTTGTCTCCGGTTTTGCAATAGCCTATGCGCTGGGGACACCGGTATTGATGACATTGGTCAGCAGGCTACCCAAAAAGCAGACTATCCTGGGTACAATTGCCCTGATTGTGGTGTTTAACCTGTTCAGTGCCGTGTCAGGCACGTACGGATTGATGTTGTTTACGAGAATTGCAACGGCTGTCTTATGCGGACTGGCTATTTCGCTTTCGCTTTCGGCGGTCAGTGAGGTTGTTACTCCGGCCAGGCAGGGGAAATCTGTCTCTTATATTCTGGGCGGGTTTGGTATCGCGAATGTCCTGGGAGTGCCGATCGGCACATTTGTAGGGCAGCATTTTGAGTGGCAGGCCGCCTTCGTCCTGACAGCTGTGATGGGAGCCGCAGCCTTCGTGCTTAACCTGATTGTTATTCCCTCTAACCTGACGAATACCAAGGCTTCACTCCAGGACCAGCTCAGCCTGCTCGCTAACCGGCGTATTATATTGGCTTTTCTGATACCGGTATTCGGAACGGGTGCTGTATTCAGCATCTACACTTATATTAGACCGCTAATGGATCAGGTGATGAATATTCCTGCCGCTTCGGTAAGCTGGGTATTGCTCGCCTATGGACTGGCCACCATTTTCAGCACCTGGCTGGGCGGGATTGTCGCTTCCGGCAATGCGCTGGGCAGACTGAGAGTGGTATTTCTGATTCAGGCAGCAATCTATGTTTTCTTTTTCTTCGCTGCGCCAGTACCGGTTCTGGGACTTATCTTTCTGATTTTGAGTGCCTGTGTATCCAATATACTGAACGTAACAGCCCAGCTGTATCTGATCGAATTGGCGGTAGAGCATTCTCCGGGCTCCAGGGATTTCGCCGCTTCGCTGAATCCGGTTGCTGCCAATACCGGCATCGCCGGCGGATCGGCACTTGGCGGGCTGGTTGTGGGAACAAGCGGGCTGGCCGCTTTATCCTGGACTGCAGCAGGTATTGCGGTAGCAGCGTTCGCGGTTACGGCAATCAGCTACCGGCTAAAGCAGAAATCTGTATCGCGTAAAGCACAGGCTGCAGCAGCCTGATTGAGGGCAGCGGTGATTTCCTGGCCGAATCTATTTATGTATCCCGGCAAAAGTGACGATACATAGATAGACACAGATCATACACAATTAGGAGAGAGCCATGGATAACCTTACAGCATTAGTATTGGCAGCACCACTGTTCAAACAGATTCATGCACAGGATATTATGATTGGCGTTACAGACAAAGAGATTTTTCATTACTACGCTCCAAGCAAGGTGCTGGATTTCGGCCTGACCAAAGGAAGTCCCGTTCCGCCGGATGATCCGTCACTCGGGAACGCGCTTGCCGGACGTGCCACAACGAACCGCCTGCCTGCCGAGCTATACGGAGCGACAGTCATTTCCTCGGCTATACCGGTCTATGGGCCGGAAGGCGAGATCATCGGCGCATTTGCAATTGCGTACACACTGGAAAATGAAGATAAGATGGAGCAGCTGACAGAGAACATTAACAGAATCAGCGGCCAGCTGGTCGACATGGTCCAGAATGTGGCAGCCCAGTCTGAGGAGCTGTCGGCCACGACGGCGCAGATTCTGGATAATTCACGGCAGACCGTAGAGGAATCAAAGCAGGTGAATAAGGTCACAGGCTTCATCCGGGAAATCTCTGAGCAGACCAATCTGCTGGGATTAAATGCCGCCATTGAAGCCGCCCGGGTCGGCGAGCAGGGGGCAGGCTTTGGCGTAGTGGCTACCGAAGTGCGCAAGCTGTCTGTCAATACCAGAGAAGCGACCAAAACGATCGAGGATTCACTTGCGCTGGTGCAGCGCTCGATCCGCCACATGGAGCAGGAGATTGAAGCCATCGCCGCTTCCTCTGCTGCGCAAGCTGAGCTGGTCACGCAGTTCAGCGAAGTCATTGAGCGGCTGAACGAAACCAGCGGTGAAATGACGAGATTTATTTCTTCTATTATTCAATAAAAGAATTAGATTAAGGGATACCCCGGGGCCGAATAAGGGCTGGCTGGAGGTATCCTTTTTTTATGTGTGGCCCCCGTCTTAATGCAATCTTAATGCTGAGGCCGAAGTTGTAATACTATGCTGATTTTGCACATGCTATACTAGCTAACAGCAACTACATGCCGGAAAGGGAATCGATATGGCACATCACCGGAACAGCGCTGTTCCAATCCAAGAGCAGGGTTTAGACAGCTCTCAGAGGAAAAAACGCGGCACGCTGAAAATCTTTTTCGGATACGCGGAAGGGGTAGGCAAGACATGCGCCATGCTGAATGCTGCGCATGATGAGCAAAGAGACGGGAAGGACGTTGTTGCGGGATATATTGAAACGCACCAGCGTCCGGAGACGGAGGCGCTGATGGAGGGATTGGAGCTGCTGCCGAGGCTTGCGTTTCCTTCCCGGGAATTTGACTTGGATAAAGCTCTGCACAGGCGGCCAGGCCTGATCCTTGTGGATGAGCTGGCCCACCATAATGGTGCGGGCTGCCGGCACAAGAAACGGTATCAGGATATTGAGGAGCTGCTGCGTGCAGGAATCAATGTATATACAACGGTTAATGTGCAGCACCTTGAAAGTCTGCATGATATTGTCGCAGCCATCACCGGCCTGACTGTGCAGGAGCGGATTCCCGACAGCGTGTTTGAAGGGGCCGACCAGATTGAGCTGGTTGATATTCCGCCGGATGATCTGCTGGACCGTCTGTATAAGGGGAAGCTTGTTACAGACGGGCAGGAGCAGCACGAAAGCCTTGCACAGGTGTTTGTCAAAAGCAAGCTGATTGCCCTGCGGGAAATCGCCCTGCGTTATACCGCAGATCAGCTGGGGCGGATTACCCGGCGATCCGGTGACAGAGCTGCTGAGGAGGCCTATCATACAGAAGACCATATTCTGGTCTGTATCTCTTCAGCTTCCTCCAGCAAAAAAGTGATCCGCACAGCCGCGAGAATGGCCGAGGCTTTCCGGGGGGCTTTTACAGCATTATACGTGGAAACGCCCAGAAGCAAAGAGCTGACTCACAAGAGCAAGGCAGAGCTCCGGGAAAACCTGCGTCTGGCCGAACAGCTGGGCGCCCAGCCGGCGACAGTCTACGGCGACGATATACCGGGACAGATTGCCGAATACGCCGTCTCCAGCCGGGTAACCAAGATCGTCATCGGCCGTCCGCGAAGCGGCAAAAAAAGATGGATAGCCAAAACCAATATCGTGGATAAACTGACAGAGCTGGCACCGAATATTGATGTTCATATTATTCCGGATACCCAGCCGGCACGGTATAACAAGTTTCCTTCCTATTTGAAACCCAAGGGCTTCTCAACGGAAGATGCCCTGAAATCACTTGTCATACTGGCAGCCTGTACTCTGATCGGCCTCTGGTTCAAGCATCTCGGATTTCGTGAAGCGAATATTATCACTGTATATATTCTGGGAGTTCTGCTAAATGCCATTGTTACAAGCGGAAGGCTGTACAGCGCGGCAAATTCTATCCTGAGCGTACTCGTCTTCAACTATCTGTTCACAGAACCTTACTACTCGCTGGTTGCAGCGGACACCGGCTATCCGGTGACGTTTCTGGTTATGCTTACAGCTTCGTTTATCAGCAGTACGCTGGCGATGCGGATCAAAGAACAGGCCAGACAGTCTGCGCAAAAAGCCTACCGGACAGAAGTTCTGCTGGAAACAAGCCGCAAATTGCAGCAGGCAGAAGGCTCGGAGGCGATTATAAAGGAAACCGCTGTCCAGATGGTCAAGCTGGTGGACCGGACTGTGATTTTTTATCCGGCCGGTCCGGAAGGACTTGAAGATCCGCTGATCTACTCCAAGCCTGAGGCCGCAGTAGCAGCGTCAGAGTATACCGGAGTGAATGAATGGGCTGTCGCCGACTGGGTGTACAAAAATAACAAGCGGGCCGGAGCAACTACGGATACCTTCTCAGCAGCCAGCTGCCTGTACCATGCAGTACGTGCAGGGGATACGGTGTTCGCGGTCGCCGGCATCGTCATGGACCGGGAAGAGCCGCTCGGCATCTTTGAGAAAAGCCTGATGATTGCCATGCTCGGCGAATGTGCCATTGCACTGGAGAAGGAGCTGCTCAGCAGCAGGCAAAAGGAAATCTCAATCCAGATCAGGCAGGAGCAGCTGCGCGCGAATCTGCTTCGCGGCATCTCTCATGATCTGCGGACCCCGCTCACCAGCATCTCCGGTAATGCCGGTATCCTGCTGGCGAACCCGGGAGTCCTCAGTGAAGCACAGAAGATCGGGCTCTACACCGATATTTACGATGATTCGATGTGGCTGATCAATCTGGTAGAGAATCTGCTGTCCATTACAAGGATCGATAACGGCAGCCTGAATCTGTATTTTCAGGCCGAGCTGCTGGAGGAGGTTATCGCTGAAGCCCTGCTGCATGTAAACCGCAGCAGCGCAGAGCATAATATCCTGACAAAGCTCGAGGATGAGCTCCTGATGGCCCGGATGGATTCCCGGCTGATTATACAGGTGCTGATCAACCTGGTGGACAATGCGATCAAGTATACACAAGCCGGCTCCACCATTACAGTATCGGCGAAGCGGGAAAGGGATTTGGTACGGGTCACTGTAGCCGACGACGGCCCCGGCATACCGGAGGAGGCAAAGACCAAGCTGTTCGATATGTTCTATACAGCCGATAATCTGCGCGGTGACGGACGCCGGGGCTTGGGTCTCGGATTATCTTTATGCAAATCCATCGTGCATGCCCATGGAGGGACGATGGAGGTAACGGACAATATTCCGCAGGGGGCTGTTTTCAGCTTTACCCTGCAGGCTGAGGAGGTGAACGTTCATGAATAAACCTTTGATTCTTGTCGTTGAGGATGACAAGCCAATCCGCAAGCTGATTACAACAACACTGGAAACACAGGGCTACAAATACCACACGGCGGAAACCGGGGAGGCCTCTATCCTGGAGGCCGTTTCGAATCAGCCTGATCTGATGATTCTGGATCTTGGGTTGCCGGATATGGACGGTGTGGAGATTATCCGCAAAGTACGGTCATGGTCCAACCTGCCGATCATCGTGGTGAGCGCGCGCAGCGAGGACAGAGACAAGATCGATGCGCTGGATGCCGGAGCCGATGATTATCTGACCAAGCCGTTCAGTGTCGAGGAGCTGCTGGCCAGACTGCGGGTCAGCCTGCGCCGGATCCGCTATGACAGCGAGAAGCTGCAGAAGGATGCGTCCGTTTTTACCAATGGAAGCCTGAAGATCGATTACGCCGCCGGCTGCGTTTGGATGGGCCAGGAAGAAATTCATCTGACACCGATTGAATACAAGCTGCTCTGCCTGCTCGCCAAGAATGCAGGGAAGGTCCTCACACATAATTATATTTTGCGGGAAATCTGGGGCAGTCTGACCTACGATGTACCGGCGCTGCGTGTGTTTATGGCAACCCTGCGCAAAAAGATCGAAAAGCCGCAGTCAGCACAGTCCAAAATTATCCAGACTCATATCGGAGTAGGGTATAGGATGCTGCAGAGCGGTGAGGACATCAAATCGGGCTGAGAATATAACAAACTTAATCATTTCCACTGATGAAGGGTAACAAGGCCATACTCATATGAGTATGGTCAGATTGTCGAGAAACCCAGGTCTTTAAATGACATGGGTTTCTTTTGTATTTCAATAACGACCTGCAAACGGGAAAATGAGGGGATTAACCCCGTTTTTCCCGGCGATCCAGGTGGATCGCCATCTTCTTCATGTTCTGCACAGCTGCCGTCATCAGCGCTTGTTCCCTGACATTTGGTAGTCCGCGCAACCGGCAATAGCGAAACCCATGGAGCTCTTTAGCATCCGCGAAGCTTCGCTCAATGGTTTCTTTTCGTTTGCGATACAACTGCTTGCCTGACTTGCTGAGCCGGTTGTTCCGGACCCAATCCTTGCTGTCCTCCCAGACATGCCGGGTTACCACTTTTCGGTGGTTTTTGGACTGCGTACACTGGTTTAAAAACGGACAACTTTTGCATTGTTCCGGATCGGACGCATACTGCTGGTAGCCTTTGCGGTCCGTTGTGCGGTACTTCAGTCCTTGGCCGGTTGGACAGATGTACATCTCTTGCTCAGCGTCAAAAGTAAACTTCCATTTGGGAAACAGCCCTTGCTTGGAATGAAATCTCCGGTGAGCAATAACGGCAAAGATCTTTCGGTCTTGCAGACCGCGGCAAATCGGCGTTGTTAAATAACCTGAATCTAGTGCAATGGCCTCCACTTCAAATCCAAAACGTTCCTGCTGGCGGTCCAGACGCGACAAATACGGCACGGAATCATGGACATTTCCGGGCGTGACATGGACATCCGTAATGAGATTGTATTTCAGATCTACCGTCCGGTGGTCCAGATAAAAAAAGCCTTCCGGTTTACCGTCGCGGATCATGTATCCGCTGTCGGGGTCGGTCTTGCTCACTTTAATTTCTTTTTCTTCTTTCACTTCCTCTCTAGGTTTTAAGGCTTTTTTCCATGGTTCTTCCGGTCTGCCTCTACGGCAGCGTTGAGCTCATCCACATAATCCTTGGTGTTTTGCAGTACCTGTTGTTTCGTGTACTGGTGTTTATTCGCATTCGCTTTAACGTGAGTAGAATCTGAGACAAGAACCCGTCCCCCCACCATCCTGTGCGAAATGGCCTGAAGCACAATCTCATCGAAAATATCCTGAAAAATGTTCGTATCTTTAAATCGGGTTCGCCGATTCCAACTAATCGTGGAGTGGTCTGGAACCTTGTCGCTTAACCCCAGTCCAAGAAACCAACGGTAAGCTAAGTTTGTTTGGACCTCACGTTCTAACTGACGTTCGGAACGAATGCCGTAGAAGTACCCTAGGAAAATCATCTTGAACAGCACGACTGGATCAATCGCAGGGCGCCCGTTATCCGAGCAGTACAGGGGTCTAACCTTCTCATCAATAAACGAAAAATCTATATATTTATCCACCTTGCGAAGCAAGTGGTCTTGGGGAACCAAATCTTCAATGGAAACAAATTCGAAAGCTTGTTGTTTTTCTCGATTGGAACGCAGCATCTTTGACACACCATCCGTTTTATAATTAGTTACCTATATTATACAACATTAACGCGGTGTCGTATGAAATCTAAATCACATGAAGAAGGCTGTCGAGACTTTCTCGACAGCCTGGCCATACTCATATGAGTATGGTTTTTTTTGTTATTGTCCGGGACAGGCGGGGCAGACTAATGGGAGAAATCCGTTTGATTTTTAATGGAATCTATATTTTCCGGCAGCTACTCTAATCCAGAACTAACGGCAGGAGTAGTACGCTGGAAGCATGAAGTTTACTTCAAGTTACTAACACTAAAGGGGAGCTAAAAATGATGAATAATGTATTGCAAACAACGGGTGTAGCCGCGATGATCCTGGTGCTGCTTTTTTCTGCCGAACGGTTGTTCAAGCTGCGTGATCTGCGGAATATGGCTGAAGCAGAGGACGATGAGGCTGTCCGGAAAGCCGAGGAAGCGGTCCAGGCCTTCACCTCAGGTAAATCTTAATGCCATATTAATTGTGCCGCATGAAACCCTAACCCAGGCCTAATGGCAGAAATGTTACGCTGTAAGCAGAAAAGAAAGAGAAAACGTTATGGAGAGGAGCGGAGGCGATGATGGATGTGTATATGGCCGGGGCGCTGGCTGTCATTTTTGGAGTGTTCTACGCTTTTGTGAAGTGGTGCGGCCATGTTGCAGAGGACAAGGAGGGGGCCCGGTCATGACTGTGGTGCTGATAGCAGTCCTTTTGTTGTTCTTCTATCTGGTGTACGCCTTGATTCATCCCGAGAAATTCTAAATTACAGATGTGCGATATGAAGGAGGGCCATTTGCGTGGGCATTGTGCAGATTATTGTAGTCATAGCGATTCTGCTGCTGCTGGTTAAACCGGCAGGCACTTATTTATACCATGTGTTTTCTAATGAACCGAACCGGACGGACCGGATTTTCGGCAGAGCAGAACGGGGGATTTATGCATTAAGCGGATTGAAAAAACGTCCGGGCATGTCCTGGAAAACCTATGCGTTAAGCTTTCTTACTACCAATGTTGTGCTGGTTGCCTTCGGGTATCTTATTCTGCGGCTGCAATCCGCACTGCCGCTGAACCCGAACGGCATTGTCGGAATGGAACAATCGCTTACGTTCAATACAGTAATCAGCTTTATCACCAATACGAATCTGCAGCATTACAGCGGGGAGACTGGGCTTTCCTACTTCTCGCAGATGGCGGTAATAACGATGCTGATGTTCACCTCCGCAGCCAGCGGCTTTTCGGTTGCCGTTGCTTTTGTAAGAGGGATTACCGGCAGAGCAACGCTCGGGAATTTTTTTGAGGACTTCGTTAAAGCGCATGTCCGGGTGTTTTTACCACTGGCTTTGCTGGTGACGCTGGTTCTGGTTGCTCTGCAAGTCCCGCAGACACTTCATCCTACACTGCAGGTAACAACGATGGAAGGTCAGGTACAACAAATAGCAATCGGACCTGTAGCGTCGCTGGAATCGATCAAGCATCTGGGGACGAACGGCGGCGGCTTTTTCGGAGCCAACTCGGCGCATCCGTTTGAGAACCCGTCACCGCTAACCAATGTGATTGAAATTCTGTCCATGTGGATGCCGCCCGCAGCACTTCCTTATATGTACGGCCTGTTTGCCAAAAATAAACGGCAGGGCTGGGGCATCTTTGCCGCCATGATGACGTTGTTTGTGCTGCTGCTGTCACTTAATCTTTATGCGGAGAGCAGCGGGAATCCGGCGGTTAATGCACTGGGAGTCGATGCTTCTCAAGGCAGCATGGAAGGAAAAGAGGTCCGTTTCGGAATCCCGCAGTCCGCTTTGTTCACGACAGTTACAACTGCAGCGACAACAGGAAGTGTGAACAACATGCATGATACACAGACTCCGCTCGGCAGTATTACACCGCTGGCGCTGATGATGCTGAACAATGTGTTCGGCGGCAAGGGGGTCGGCCTGATCAATATGCTGATGTATGCCATCCTGGCGGTCTTCCTCTGCGGGCTGATGGTCGGCCGGACGCCGGAGTTCCTTGGACGCAAAATTGAAGCCAGGGAAATGAAGCTGATTGCCGTTGCCATCCTGATTCACCCGCTGATCATCCTGGTTCCGACAGGTGCTTCATTCCTGACGGAGCTCGGCCATGGGGCAATCAGTAATCCCGGCTACCACGGAATGACGCAGGTGCTGTATGAGTATGTCTCCTCGGCAGCGAATAACGGCTCGGGCTTTGAAGGGCTTGCCGATAACAGCACCTTCTGGAACGTAATGACAGGGGCTGTCATGCTGCTCGGGCGATATGTTTCGATTATTGCCCTGCTGGCGGTGGCCGGCTCACTGCTCAGGAAGCAGCCTGTTCCGGAAACCATCGGGACATTCCGCACCGACAACAGCCTGTTTACCGGTATTCTGATTGTCACCGTGCTGATTATCGGTGCCTTGACATTCCTGCCGGTAATCGTGCTTGGGCCGGTCGCCGAGTATTTGACTCTACGCTAGGGGAGAGGAAGAACATACATGAGTACTGTACAGAAAAAAAAGCTGCTGACCGGACCGATGGTCCGGGCGGCAGCCATAGATAGTCTGGTGAAGCTGAACCCGGTCACCCTGATCAAAAATCCGGTAATGTTCGTCGTCGAAATCGGGACATTTATCGTGCTGTTAATGGTTCTGCTTCCGGGATATTTTAACGCAGCTGATGCCATCGGCTTCAATATCACTGTCTTCTTCATTCTGCTGGTCACCGTACTGTTCGCCAACTTTGCGGAAGCACTGGCCGAGGGGCGGGGTAAGGCCCAGGCGGACACGCTGAAAAAAACCAAACAGGACATTGCTGCAAACAAGCTATCCGGCAGCAGTATAAAGGTCATTGCTTCTTCTGAGCTGCGTAAAGGTGACGTCGTAGTTGTCCGTCAGGGTGAGCTGATTCCCGGGGACGGGGAAGTCATTGAGGGGCTTGCCTCGGTCGATGAATCGGCGATTACAGGCGAGTCCGCTCCGGTCATCAAGGAAGCTGGCGGCGATTTCAACTCCGTTACCGGCGGAACGAGAGTGGTCAGTGATGAAATTAAAGTCCGGATAACCAGCGATCCGGGAGAGTCTTTTCTGGACCGGATGATCTCGCTGGTAGAAGGAGCGAAGCGGCAGAAAACGCCGAATGAAATTGCGCTGAACACGCTTTTGATCAGCCTGACGATTATCTTTCTGATTGTCGTAGTGACTCTGCGTCCCATCGCCGCCTATCTTGAGGTGGACCTGGAAATTCCTGTTCTGATTGCGCTGCTGGTCTGCCTGATTCCGACAACAATCGGAGGGCTGCTCTCTGCCATCGGGATTGCCGGAATGGACCGTGTAACCCAGTTTAATGTACTGGCTATGTCCGGCAAAGCGGTGGAGGCGGCAGGTGATATTAACACGATGATTCTCGACAAGACCGGAACCATTACCTTCGGGAACCGGATGGCGAGCGAGTTTATTCCGGTTGGCCAGGAAACTGCCGGAGACTTGGCTGTGTGGGCAGCAGTCAGCTCCCTCAAGGATGAGACGCCCGAAGGGCGGTCAGTTATTGAGCTCGTCAAAAAGCTGGGCAATACTTATGATGCCACGCTGGCGGCTGATGCGGAGTTTATTGAATTCCGGGCCGAGACCCGGATGAGCGGCATGGATCTGCCGGACGGCAGGAAGGTGCGCAAGGGTGCTGTCGATTCCATCAAGCGCTGGGTCGCCGCCCAGGGAGGCATACTCCCTGATAATCTGGATCAGAGTGCGAACATCATTGCCGGCAAAGGCGGAACGCCGCTTGCTGTAGCCGTGGACGACCGGATCTACGGGCTTATCTACCTGAAGGATACGGTGAAGCCGGGGATGAAGGAGCGGTTCGAGGAGCTGCGCAAAATGGGCATCAAAACGATTATGTGCACCGGTGACAACCCGCTTACCGCCGCTACAATCGCGGCTGAAGCCGGAGTAGACGGTTTTATTGCCGAAAGCACACCGGAGAACAAAATCGAAGTGATCCGCCGCGAACAGCAGGAGGGCAAGCTGGTAGCAATGACCGGCGACGGCACCAACGATGCGCCGGCACTGGCCCAGGCAGATGTAGGTCTGGCAATGAACAGCGGAACGTCTGCCGCCAAGGAAGCCGCCAACATGGTCGATCTGGATTCCGATCCGTCCAAGATTATCGAGGTCGTAGCCATCGGCAAGCAGCTGCTGATGACGCGCGGTGCGCTGACCACCTTCAGCATCGCCAATGATATTGCCAAATATTTCGCCATTATTCCTGCAATGTTTACATTGGCGATCCCGGAAATGGAAGTTCTGAATGTCATGGGCCTGGGCTCTCCAGGTTCGGCTATTATATCCGCCCTTATCTTTAATGCCATTATCATTCCGCTCTTGATCCCGCTGGCGATGAAAGGTGTATCCTACAAGCCGATGAGCTCTACCCGGCTGCTGCGCCGCAATATTCTGGTCTACGGGCTCGGCGGGGTCATCGTACCTTTCCTCGGTATTAAGCTGATTGATTTGATCGTAAGCATCTGGATCTAATGCATAAGAATAAGATTTTACGAAAGGATGTATTGTAAAAATGGAGCGAACAACAGACTACGCCAGCCGGGAACCGGCTGTAAACCAAGCTTCTGCGTTTTTCGTCATACTCCGGCTCAGTGTCATAATGATTATTCTCTGCGGGATTCTGTATCCGCTGGCTTCGACAGCACTCGCCCAGGTGCTTCTGCCTTCCCAGGCTAACGGCAGCCTGCTGAAGAACAGCAGCGGTGAGACCGTCGGCTCTGAGCTGATCGGGCAGTCTTTCAGCAATCCGGCGTTGTTCCATGGCCGTATATCGAGCATTGACTATAAGGCTGAGGCTTCCGGTTCCAATAACTACGGCCCGTCCAACCCCGATATGCTGCAGCGGACCAAAGACAGTATTGTTCAGTGGCAAAAGGATAATCCGGATGTTCCTGTAAGCGAACTTCCGGTGGACCTGATTACCAATTCCGGGTCCGGCCTGGACCCGCATATTTCACCCGCGGCAGCACGTGTCCAGATTCCGCGGATCAGCGGCCAGACCGGCATTTCCGCAGAACAGCTCGGACAGCTAGTCACGGAGGCAACCGAGGGGCGCGATCTCGGCCTGTTCGGGGAAGAGCGGGTCAATGTATTGAAGCTCAACCTTGCTTTATCTGAGTTAACAAAGAGATAATTCCGCATATATTGCCTTGTCCGAGCAAGCTGCGGGCAGGGCATTTGCCGGTTTGGCGAAAGGAGACGCAGCAATGGCGCCTTACAAACGCAAAACCCCGGAGGAGATTCTGTATTCCATCTATAAGCTTCACCGGGGCAGATTAAAGATCATCATCGGCTCTGTAAGCGGCTCAGGGAAAACCTATCATATGCTGGAGGAAGGCAAGCTGCTGAAGCAGCAGGGTATCGATGTGGTTATAAGTGCAGTATCTACGATGGGACGGCCGGAAACGATGCAGCAGATAGCGGATCTGGAAAGGATCCCGAGTATTCACTGGCACCAGGACGGCAGGGAGTATAAGGATCTGCCGCTGGAGGCACTGATTGAGCGAAATCCGGAGGTGGTGCTGGTTGATGGACTGGCGCACCGCAACCGCAGCGGGGCAGCTTTTCCGGCAAGGCTGGATGACATCCGCTATCTCATGGACAATGGAATCAGTGTAATTACTACCGTCAACGTATATGAGCTTGGCGGTGTTGGAGAAATTGTTTATGAAAAAACGGGTATCCGTGCTGCGGAGACGGTTCCGCTGGATACCTTGGAGCTTGCGGATGAAGTCAGGCTGATCGATGTATCTCCGGAAACGATCCTGAAGCGGATGGAGGAGGGGATTCTGGGGGATGCCGCCCATCCGGCCATGTCCCGCCGGGGGAATCTCGGTGTGCTCCGGGAGTTGTCACTGCGCCTGGTAGCGGAGGGGGTCAATGAAACGCTGGAAAAGCACCGTGAAGCCCACGGGCTCACCGGTCCCTCTGGAGCCAGTGAGCGGATTCTGGTCTCCAGCCAGTACCACTGGAACGGTTCCCTGTATGTCAGGCGCGGGCAGCAGATCGCCAAACGCCTGAACGGTGACCTGAAGGTGGTGACCTTTGTCCTGCCCGGCCGTAAGCTGAGCCGGGAGCAGCAGGCCTTTAAGCGCTCCATCATTCAACTGGTTGAGCGGGTGGACGGCAGCTTTGAGGAGCTCCCGCTGAAGCAGCTCCGCCAGCTGCCGTCGGTGCTGGTCAGGTATGCGGTACAGAACAAGGTAACCCGTATTGTCATGGGGCACTCCGCCAAAAGCCGCTGGCAGGAACGCTGGCAGGGCTCCATAGCCAACCGCGTGCTGCGCAGGACACGGAATATTGATGTGTTTCTGATGGCCGACCGGGCGGAACAGGACGGCGAGCGGATACTGCCGGTGAAATCGCAGCCTGTTCCGGCCGGTGAACCGTTTCACCGCCTTAGCGGGCCGGAGCTGGAACGCAGAATTGAAACCATAAAGCGCGGGACGCTGAAGGTCTACATTGGTGCCGCGCCCGGCGTAGGTAAAACCTACAAAATGCTGCAGGAGGGCAACCTGCTGCTGAGCCGGGGAATTGATGTGGTTATCGGCCTGCTGGAAACGCACGGCAGAAAAGACACCCAGGCACAAACCGGGGGGCTGCCGCAGATTCCGAGAGCCCAAATCCTGTATCAGTCAACCCGGCTGGAAGAAATGGATACCGCTGCGATCATCGAACGGCACCCGGAGGTGGTGCTGGTGGATGAGCTGGCTCATACCAATGTGCCCGGCAGCCGCACGGCAAAACGATATGAGGATGTTATCCGGATGCTGGAGAACGGGATTTCCGTCATTACTACAGTCAATGTGCAGCACCTTGAAAGTTTAAATGATGCTGTAGCCCAGCTGACCGGGGTGCGGGTACGGGAGACTATACCGGATGCCCTGCTAAGAATGGCAGGGGAGGTTGAGCTGATTGATGTCACCCCGCAAATGCTTCAGCAGCGGATGCGGGAAGGCAAGATTTATGCCTCCGAGAAGGTGACACAGGCGCTGGAATCTTTTTTCAGGATCGGGAATCTGATAGCCCTGCGCGAGCTGGCGCTGCGGGAGATTGCCGATGATGTGGATGAGCGGCTGGAAGCCTGGGACCGGGATACCTCCCTGCGCGGACCGTGGAGCAGGCAGGAGGTAATCTTTGTATGTGTGGACCTTGGAGAGCTGGCGGAGCGTCTGATCCGCCGGGGCTTCCGGATTGCCCACCGGCTCAAGGCTGAATGGTACGTACATTATGTGCACTGCGGCGCCCCGCTGGATGAGACGGGACAAAAGCGGCTGGATATGCTGCGCAGGCTGACCGAGCGGCTGGGCGGCAGGCTGGAAACCGCTGAAGCCGGCAGAGGCATACACATGCATGAGCAGCTGCTGGCCCGGATGAACGAGGTGAATACAACCCAGCTGATCCTTGGACAGTCACGCAGGCCCATATGGCGTATGCTGCTCAAGGAAAGCCTTGTTCATTTTCTGCTGCGCAGGGCCCGTCATATGGATATGCTGATCGTGGCAGATTATGATGCGGAGGAGGCTGTGCCCGGGCGCTGATTCGGGAGGGTGGTCAACGCTGAAGGTAATGTGTATAATAAACAAGACTATACTAATGACAGGAGCTGACAGGATAATGTAGGATTTCTTGCGCTTATATAAATCAATAAAACAGCTTTCCGCAGGGCCGCCTTGGCTTTGTGTGTTTTATGCTTTATGTGCAAGAAGGTTCTGCATCCTTTCACTCAGAATAATAGCCGGATCCGCCCCTTATGCAAGGGGCCGGGTCTGCTGTATTTATTTGAGCTGCGGAGGCCTGCCTTCTTGCAGCTCATTTTATTTGGTACAGGGGGTTACTTGCATGTCATTAATTAATGTGTCGAATCTTACATTTGCCTACGACGGCAGCTACGATAATATATTTGAGAAAGCAAGCTTTCAGCTCGATACGGACTGGAAGCTGGGCTTTACAGGGAGAAACGGCCGGGGCAAGACAACATTTCTGAATCTGCTGCTGGGCAAATATGAATACAGCGGAACCATTTCAGCAAAGGTCGGCTTCGAATACTTCCCGTTCAGGGTTGAGCACCCTGAGTATTTGACCATGGATATCCTTGAGGAGGTCTGTCCGGGTGCGGAGCAGTGGCAGTTCGTGCGCGAATTATCCCTGCTGAAGGTTGAAGCGGATGATGTGCTCTACCGGCCGTTTGACTCATTGTCTAACGGAGAGCAGACAAAGGTTCTGCTGGCAGCTTTATTTTTGAAGGAAGACCGCTTTCTGCTGATCGACGAACCTACCAATCATCTAGATATGGAGGCAAGGCAGCTCGTCAGCGGGTACCTCAATACTAAAAAGGGCTTCATCCTGGTATCTCACGACCGTGCATTTCTGGATAACTGTGTCGATCATATCCTGTCCATCAATAAAACCGGTATCGATATTCAAAAAGGCAGCTTCTCCGATTGGTGGGAAAATAAACAGCGTCAGGATGCCTATGAGCTCGCGGAAAATGATAAGCTGAAAGCGGACATCCGGCGGTTGTCAGACGCTGCCAAGCGTGCAGGGGGCTGGTCGGATGAGGTGGAAAAGTCGAAAAACGGTACACGCAACTCCGGCTCCAAGCTTGACAAGGGATATGTCGGACACAAGGCCGCCAAGATGATGAAGCGCTCCAAATCCATTGAGCAGCGGCAGCAAAGTGCGATAGAAGACAAATCGAAGCTGCTGAAGAATATAGAGAGCTCCGACAGCCTGAAAATTACCGCTCTTCCATATCACAAAAACCAGCTGGCTGAATTTGATCATATCTCTATCAAGTACGGGGAGCGGGCTGTGTGCAGTGACGTTAGCTTTGTTATCGGACAGGGGGAGCGGATCGCCATCTCCGGTAAAAACGGTTCCGGCAAGTCCAGTCTGCTCAAGCTGCTGACTGGTGAGGACATCAGCTATACTGGAACGCTGCGGACCGGAAGCCAGCTAAAAATATCCTATGTATCACAGGACACCTCATTCCTGCAAGGCAGCTTAACTGAATACGCCCGGGAGCATGAAGTTGATGAAAGCCTGTTTAAGGCGATTCTGCGCAAGCTTGATTTTTCCAGGATACAGTTTGAAAAGGATATGGCGTCCTTCAGCGGAGGACAGAAGAAAAAGGTGCTGATCGCCCGGAGTCTCAGTGAGCAGGCCCATTTGTATATCTGGGATGAGCCGTTGAATTTCATTGATATCCTTTCCCGTATGCAGATCGAGGAGCTGCTGCTGGAATCCGCACCTGCACTGCTGTTTGTGGAGCACGACCGTGAATTCTGCCGGAATATTGCCACCAAGACAATTACTTTATAAAAGACAGGCTGGCCTAAAATTTCGGCTGGCCTCTTTTTGCTGAAAACTATACAATAACATCTAAAAAGGGGGCTGGCCGGCATGCTGCTGAAGTGCAGGGACATTATGACATTGCGTACACTGAAGGAATTAAAGCTTGTCGCAGGCGAAGCGGGGCTGGACCGGGTAGTTACCTGGCCCTATATTGTACAGACTAACTCTGTACGGATGTGGATTTTCGGCGGTGAACTGCTGTTCTTCGGCGGCTTGGGGCTGCGCAGCGATTATGACAGCCTAATTCAGCTGCTGGAGGAGGCGGAGGAAAAAAATGCCGCCGGCGTGATTTTTATGGCGAATGAAGAGATGACTCCGGAGCTGATCCGCTCCCTGAAGCCGGCCGCCGACCGGCTGGGGATGCCGGTGTTCGAGCTGCCGCGTGAATCGATTCTGGTGGAGATCACAAAGGAGATTTCGGGCAAGATTTTTGAAGAGGAAAATAAACCCCCGCTAGCCGAGCATCTGCTGGAACGGCTATGCTTCGGTAACGCTGAAGCGATTAATGAAATTGTAAATAATGCCGCCTACCTCGGGATTGATCTTAGCGTCCCGTATCAGGTTGCTGTCATTTATATTGATAATTTGAACGCATATTTAAGCCGGATGGGCAGTGAGCATAATCATCCGCTCCCCAGCTTCCTTACGTTCTACCGCCAGGTTGCTGACAGCATAGTGAAACGGTATGATGCTTCACTCCTGACCATGCATAATGACAACAGGATTTATCTGGCCCGCAAAATCGGCTCCGAGCAGGAGCAGTCCCAAATGCAGCAGAAGATCCATGGAATCTGTGAAAGCATCAATGGCTATTTTAAAGGACTTGATGTGTATGCCTGTCTTGGCGGCATTTATTCCTATGCAACCATCCGCAGCAGCTTCCTGGAGGCGGAAAGAAGCCTGGAGCTCACCTGCCGTCTCACCACTAAGAAACGTGTCTCGCTTTATGAGGACCTTGGTGTATATCAGCTGTTTTTTCATATGAAGGAAGAGGAGCTGGAACGTTACTGCAGGCGCTGGATCGGAGAGCTGGAGGCCTATGACCGCAAGAGCGGGGCGGAGCTCATCCGGACGATGGATGTTTTTTTTAATCAGCGGATGAACCTGAACGACAGTGCGGCTGCGCTGTACATTCACCGGAACACGATGAATCTGCGCATCGCACGCGTAGAAAAAATCCTCGGTAAAAGCCTGAAGGATGCGGAAACGCTGAACGGCCTGCTGGTAGGCATCCTCATTCGTAACTACTTGAACCGCAAGAGTGTATAGGGCATCCATTTATCTTAATATTTAATAGGCTATGGCAGTGCAATTCCGGGTAGCGGAGCTGTGCTGCTTTTTTGTATTTGAAGATGTTAAGATATCTAACGCATTTTTTATGAGGATTATAAATATTTGGTAGGCGTGAACCATAATATGTGCAATATGCACAGTTATTTATCGTTTAAACCATACATTAATCACATTATATATTTAAAATTGTTATGTTACTATTAATTACACCAAACGACGGGTAGATATTAATTGTTAGAATACATAACATTATGTCATAGCCCGCATTATTCAAGGGGGTAGGAATATGAGGAAAAGAAGGGTTTATACTGGGACATTGGCAATGATATTGACGGGTTCACTGGTTCTGGCCGGCTGCGGTCCAAAAACGGATAACAGCTCTGTGTCAGCCGCTGATCCGCAAGGCTCCGGCAATACAGCAGTAGTCAAGACGGCCGCTACAATCAATATCGAATCCGAACCCCCTCAGCTGAGCTCCCTGCGCACAACGGATGTCGTATCGATGAATGTCCTGCGGCATGTTCAGGAAGGCCTGACCAGGCTGGATCAGAATAATCAGCCCATTCCCGGTGCGGCAGAGAACTGGGAGGTATCCGGAGACGGACTGACGTATACATTCCATCTGCGGGATATGAAATGGTCTGACGGAAGCAGTGTTACCGCCTCTGATTTCGCTTTTGCCTGGAAGCTGATTCTCAGTCCGGATTATGGTGCGCCGTATGCTTATCTTCTGTACCCGATTGCGGGTGCACAGGATTACAATGCCGGCACCGGCAGTGAAGATGCCCTTGGGATCAAGGTTGTGGATGAGAAGACCCTTCAGGTTACGTTGAACCAGCCGACCACGTATTTTCCTTTTTTGACCGCAGCCGCCTCTTATCTCCCGATTAATGAAGCGAATTATTCCAAACAAACAGCAGATGGCTATGGCTCGGAAGCGGCAACTCTGCTGTATAACGGTCCATGGAAAATTGACAGCTGGGAGCATAACAGCCAGATTACACTGGTAAAAAACGAAGATTATTACAATGCAGACAGCGTTAAGCTGGATACCATCAATATGAAGATTGTCAGCGAAGCCGGCACTGCGTACAATATGTTCGCCTCAGGCGAGCTGGATGCGGTAACGCTGCATGACGGAGATCAGATCCAGCAGGCCAAGAACGCCGGATATGAGGTTCTGACCAAGTCCGACGGGGCTACCTCTTATTTCGTATACAATATGCAGGATGCCATTCTCTCCAATAATAATATCCGCACCGCGCTCACCTACGCAATCGACAGAACCTCCCTGATCAACAATGTGCTGAAGGACAGCTCGGTGCCGGCACTCAGCTTCACTAACCCGGATGTCAGCGGCGAAAGCGGCAGCTTCAAGGATGAAGTCGGTGACTTGCTGAAGGACAATGATGCGGCAGAGGCCAAAAAATATCTGGATGCGGGGCTCACAGAGCTGGGTTTAAGCTCTCTCCCGGCACTAACACTGCTAATTGACGACCGCGGGGCGAAGAAGACGGAAGCTGCTGCTTACCAGGAATTTTGGAAAAAGAATCTCGGGCTTGAAGTTGACATTGAAGTGATGCCATATAAAGCGATGCGGGCCAAGGTGGACAGTAAGGACTTCCAGATTGCTATCGGCGGCTGGGGGCCTGACTATAATGATCCGATGACCTTTCTCGATATGTTAGTGACCGGCGGGGGCAATAACAGCTCCTCCTACAGTAACAGTGAATATGATCAGTACATTGCACAGGCAGCCGTAGAAACGGATCCGGCCAAGCGGTTCGGGCTGCTGAGACAGGCTGAAACCAAGCTGATGCAGGATTTACCGATCGGTCCCATCTATTTTATGAACCAGTCCTATGCGGTGCAGCCGGGGCTGAAGGGCGTTGTCCGCAGTGCGTTCCAGGATATCAACCTGTACTGGGCCTATTTTGAATAAGGCATAAAGGCATGAAATGAGGTGGAAAATTTGCTCCGATATATCGTGCAGCGCCTTGGCTTTGCAGTACTGACACTTTGGGTGCTGATTACGCTGACCTTTGTGCTGATGCAGCTCCTGCCTGGGGATCCGTTCGTCGGGGACAGGGCGCTTACAGACAGTGTGAAGAACGCTCTTTATGCCAAGTATGGACTTGATCAGCCGGTCTATATTCAATATTTAAAATACTTAGGTAACGCGGTCCAGGGAGACTTCGGCGACTCGCTAATCTATACCGGCAGACCGGTCAGTACGATTCTGGAGGAAGCCTTTCCTTTCTCTTTCGACCTCGGAATACGTGCTCTCGTATTTGCTGTCTGCGCCGGAATGCTGCTGGGAATTACCGCTGCACTGAAGAAGGGAAAGGGCTGGGATACGGTCTCGATGATTATTGCGGCGATCGGCATCTCAGTCCCCAGCTTCATCCTGGGCTCACTGCTCCAGTACTTCCTGGCACTTAAACTCTCAGGCTTCACAAACGCACAATTCGGATTCCGCCTGCTGCCGATCAGCGGGTGGGCCTCTGAAACGCATAAGATTCTGCCGTCGTTCGTGCTGGGACTCAGCTCACTGGCGATTATTGCCCGGATGATGCGCAGCAGCCTGCTGGAGGTTGCCGGCCAGGAGTATGTCAAAACAGCAAAGGCGCGCGGTCTGTCCATGCCGCTGCTGGTTACCCGCCATATGCTGCGCAATGCGATTCTGCCGGTATTAACCATTCTTGGCCCGCTTACGGCATCGGTGCTGACAGGAGCCTTTGTAGTAGAGAATATTTTTAATATACCGGGCATGGGGAAATATTTCGTCAGCAGTGTGCAGACCAACGACTACCCGATGATTGCCGGAACAACGTTGTTCCTTGGGGCTTTTCTAATCGGTGCCAATCTGCTGGTTGACCTGTCGTATAAACTTGTTGATCCGAATATCAAACTCTACAAAGCGAAAGTGTGAGGATATGCAGTATAAAGCGGAAATGTTTGAATGGACCGGACCGGCCAAAGAGGAACAGTCGCTTCCCGGGGGCGGAGCAGCAGGATACTGGAAGGATGTCCGGCAACGTCTGCGCGGCAATAAAGTCGTTTTGAGTTGTCTCGTCATCCTCCTGCTGCTGGTAGCGGGAGCGGTATTCGTGCCGCTGTTCAGCCGCTACAGTATTTCGGATCAGGACCTGAGCAGCACCAATCTGGGGTGGATGACCGGAGGGCATATTTTTGGAACCGACAAGCTTGGCCGTGATTTATTCGTCCGGGTCTGGTATGGAACGCGTATTTCCTTAATTATCGCTTTCTCAGCTGTGTTAATCGACCTGGTGGTCGGTATGGTCTACGGAGGGATAGCCGGATATTTCGGCGGTAAAACGGATGAGATCATGATGCGTGTGCTTGAGGTCGTTGTTGCCATCCCTTACATGATTATCGTGATTCTGCTGATGATTGTTCTGAAGCCCGGGGTAACCACGATCATTCTCGCTTACGGGGCAATCGGCTGGACGGGGATGGCCCGGCTCGTCCGCGGGCAAATGATGCAGCTGAAGGAGAAGGAATATGTGCTTGCTTCACGGCTTCTGGGGGCGGGGGCATGGAGAATTATTTTCCGCGGGCTTATCCCGAATTCTCTGGGAGTGGTCATTGTCAATCTGACGTTAACCATTCCGTCTGCGATCTTTACGGAAGCCTTTCTGAGCTATATCGGGCTGGGTGTTCAAATCCCGCTGGCCAGTCTCGGAACTTTAGCCTCTGAGGGAATTACCAGTTTCCAGACCTATCCTGGCCTGTTGATCATCCCGGCAGTATTCTTATGTGTAACCATGCTAACCTTCAATCTCCTGGGTGATACCCTGCGGGATGTCATTGATCCTAAATCCAAAGAATAGAGGGATGCCAGATGGAGGATGCCCGGCGAACCGTGTTAACCGTCAAGGATCTTCGGATCTCAATCGCAACCGGCAGCGGTGAGCTGCAGGCTGTGAGAGGTGTCTCCTTCCATATTAAAGAGGGCGAGGCGCTGGTGCTGGTCGGAGAATCCGGCTGCGGCAAAAGCGTAACAGCCCAGACACTGATGAGACTGAATCCTGATCCCCCCGTTCATATTAAAAGCGGAGAAATCATGCTGGAGGATATTGATATTGTCCATGCAGATGAAAGGCAGATGCAGCAGATCAGAGGATCGCTTGCGGGTATGATTTTTCAGGACCCTATGACCTCCCTGAATCCGACTATGACGGTAGGCAGGCAGATTGGTGAAACGCTGGAAATTCATCACAAGCTAAAGCGGAACACACGCTGGCAAAAAGCCGTCCAGCTGCTGGATGCCGTGCGGATTCCCGGTGCAGCGGCGCGGGCCAGGGAATATCCCGGGGCGTTCAGCGGAGGGATGCGCCAGCGGGCGCTGATTGCTGCTGCCATCGCCTGCAAGCCGAAGCTGCTGATTGCCGATGAGCCGACGACGGCGCTGGATGTAACGATTCAGGCCCAGATTATCGACCTGCTGCGGAGCATTCAGCGTGAGAACGGGATGTCCATCCTGATGATCACCCATGATCTTGCAGTTGCCGCGAGCATCGCCCAGCGGATCGCGGTGATGTATGCGGGCCGGATTGTGGAAACGGGCACGGTACAGCAAATCTTCAGCAATCCTCGTCATCCGTATACATGGGGGCTGATGAATTCGGTACCCCGGCCGGATCAGGATAAGAACAGTGAGCTGATTACTATCGGCGGGGCACCGCCCAAGCTGCTTAATCCGGCCCCTGGCTGCAGCTTCGCTCCAAGATGCCAATATGCGATGAGGATATGCAGTTCTGTCGATCCGGAGGAATTCGAGGTTGCTTCCGGACACAGCTGCTCCTGCTGGCTGCTTCATCCGCAGGCCCCTCAGGCGGCCAAGGAAGTAAAGGAGGCTTATGCCATTGTCTAACCGCGAGGTTCTCTTAAGCATCAAAGGGTTCAGGAAATACTTTGCTGTCGGCGGCGGCCGGCTGCTGCGCGCAGTGAACGGCATAGATCTTGATATTTATAGAGGAGAGACGCTTTCGCTGGTCGGGGAAAGCGGCAGCGGCAAATCTACGCTGGGCAAAGCCATTATGGGCGTATATCCGCCTACAGAAGGCAGCATCCATTATGCCGGACAGCCGTTCCTTGTTAAGCGCAAGAAAGACAGGCTTGCGTTCTCCCGCCGGGCACAAATGATTTTTCAGGATCCTTATGCGTCGCTGAATCCCCGCAAGACCGTTGCGGCCATCATCGGGGAAGGCATGGATATCCATGGCCTGTCCCGCGGCCGTGAGCGGCTGGAGCGGATTTATGAGCTGCTGGAGCTGGTGGGCCTGCGGCGTGAAATGGCCGGCCGTTATCCGCACGAGTTCAGCGGGGGACAGCGGCAGCGGATCGGCATTGCCAGGGCATTATCACTAGGACCTGAATTCATTGTCAGCGATGAACCGATCTCTGCACTGGATGTCTCGATCCAGGCGCAGATTGTCAATCTGCTGAAGTCACTGCAGCGTGAGCTCTCCCTGACGCATCTGTTTATCGCCCATGACCTCAACATGGTCCGCTATATCAGCGACCGTGTAGCTGTGATGTACCTGGGCTCGATCGTTGAGCTTGCGGACAGCGAAGATATTTACGCGGGGCCGCTGCATCCTTATACACAGGGTCTGCTGTCAGCAGTGCCTGTCATGAATCCTAAGGATATCCGGCCGGCCGGACAGGAGTACCTTAAAGGGGAGATACCGAGTCCGGCAAGTGATATTTCCGGCTGCGCCTTCTGCAGCCGCTGCTCCCGGGCGATGCCGGTCTGTGAAACTTCAAGGCCTCAGCCGGTAGAGGCAGCACCGGGGCATATGGTGGCCTGTCATTTATATACGAATTGAAACTATGAATCGGAGGGCTGATCTGCCATGTTATTTCAGCAGTTGACACAGATAAGCGGTTTAAGCGGATATGAGGGAAAGGTAAGGGAATTCATTGAGGAGCAGGTTGTATTGCATGCCGACGAGGTTACCACTGATGCTATAGGCAACTTAATTGTCTACAAACGCGGAAGCGGAGAGCATAAAAAGAAGATCATGGCTGCAGCCCATATGGATGAGGTCGGCTTTCAGGTCATCAAGATCGAGAAAAATGGACTGATCCGGATCAAGTTTCTCGGTTATTCCCATGTGAGAAGCGCCTTTATGTCCAGAATCATTTTCACTAACGGGACAGTGGGCATCATCGGGAGCAGTGTGCCGGTGGATGAACTGAAGCATTTTACACAGCTGTATGTAGATATCGGATTTTCCAGCGACACTGATGTCAAAAAAGTTGTAAATGTAGGCGACAATGCTGTCTATGAGGGACATTATACCGAGCTTCCTGGCGGGTATGTTGTATCCAAAGCCATTGATGACCGTGTCGGCTGCTACATGATGATTGAAGCGCTCAAAGCGCTGGAAGAATGCTATAACGATGTCTATTTCGTCTTTACCGTTCAAGAGGAAGTCGGCTGCAGGGGAGCGGTTACCGCGGCTGAACGGATCAAGCCGGATATCGGCCTTGCTGTTGACATCACTCCTGCACATGATGTCCCCGGTGATCTGACAGGCAGCAATACCATCGGCGCAGGGCCGGCAATCAAGGTCTCCGACACCTCTGTGATCTGTGATGAATATCTGGTATCTACATTAAAAGACTTAAGCGTTCAGCATGCCCTCCCGTATCAGCTGGATGTTATCTATGTCGGCGGTACGGATGCGAGTTCAATCAACCGGTCTGGCTTCGGTGTAAAAGCTGCAGGTTTGTCCGTTGTAACCCGTTATCCGCACTGTGCAAATACACTGGCGCAGATGTCCGATGTGGAGCACACGATTACACTGCTGAAGCATTTTTTAAATGAACCGTTCAAATTCTGAACCTTGTGCGCTTTGGAGCCGCCCCTATGTGCTGGCGATAGGGGCTAACCTGTGCATTGTGACCGCCG
This sequence comes from Paenibacillus sp. fava2, assembly GCF_058313675.1. Taxonomy (NCBI): domain Bacteria; kingdom Bacillati; phylum Bacillota; class Bacilli; order Caryophanales; family Paenibacillaceae; genus Paenibacillus; species Paenibacillus sp. fava2. Next base: position 3,692,782 of record NZ_CM177755.1, read on the forward strand.
TAAGCATGCTTATGAGCACCTTGCCGCTGTATGTGCGGGAGCTTGGCGGCAGCGGCGTCATGTCAGGGATGGTTGTTGGCGTATACGCATTTTCGGCCCTGCTGTGCAGGCCGCTGGCGGGGAGGCTGTCAGATATCCGCGGGAGAAGACCGGTCATGATCGGCGGAATCCTGCTGCTAATCACCGCTTTTCTCTTTATGCCCCTGGCAGTGTCCGTTCCGCTGTTGCTGGGAGTCCGCATCATTCAAGGTATTGGCTTCAGTGCACATTCCACTGCGTCAGGGACTGTGATAGCAGATGTGGTTCCATCCTCGAGACTGACTGAAGGCATAGGCTATTACGGAGTTTCTAATACTTTACCGACTGCCTTCGGACCTCCTCTTGGCTTATATCTGATAGCGGAGCATAGCTATAACCTGTTGTTTGGCGCCGCGGCAGCCTGTGCTGTCATTGGACTGCTGCTGGCGCTGCCTATACGTTATGAACAGAACAAGAAATCTTATAACAACGATAAAAAATCATCAATAATTGAACAGACGGCTGTATTCCCCGGTCTGGTGATGTTTTTCGTTACGCTGGGGCTGGGCGGGATCATGACTTTTCTGCCGCAATATGCAGCGGACAGGAAGATAGAGGGAATCGGGTTGTATTTCACTGTCTATGCCTGTGCACTGCTGCTCAGCAGGCTGTGCTCAGGCAGACTGGCTGACCGCCGGGGGAGCCGTGCTGTGACGGTTCCCGGACTGGTGCTCATCGCAGGATCGTTTGTCGTTCTGGGCTTTGCCGGTTCTTTGCCGCTGACTTTGCTGTCGGCGTTTATGTTCGGTATCGGCTTTGGCAGTGTGCAGCCGGCTATGAATGCTCTTGCGGTCCGGCGGGTCTTGCCGGAGAGAAGAGGTGCATCCAGTGCGCTTTTTACTGCCTCAATGGATTTGGGGATGGGGATTGGCTCGGTTGTATGGGGAGCCATATCGCAGAAGTACGGATTTACCACGGTGTATTTAATCTGCGCAGGTTGTGCAGCGGTCTCGGCCGGTGTGTATATGTTCCTGATCAGCAGGAAGCAGCATAGTGCCGTTTCCCGACAGTAGCCGGGGGAAGCGTGCTGAAACAGCCGCGCCGGCAGCGCTAAGGAGGATTTTATAATGTATACATTTTCTAATAGAGTAGCTCAGCTCAGACCATCGGCAATCCGTGAAAAAATGAAGCTCATGAGTAAACCGGGAGCGATCTCGTTCGCCCAGGGCAATCCTTCACCCGAAACATTGCCTTATGAGGTGCTGCAGGAAATCTCGGCACAGTTGTTCAGGGACAATCCAGCTTCCTTCCTGCAATACGGATTGACTGAGGGATATGCTCCGCTGCGCGAGCTGCTCACCGAGCGAATGCGGCTGCGCTTCAGCTGCGGGAAGGAATTCGATGAGCTGATTATCGTCTCGGGCGCCCAGCAGGGAATCGAGCTGGCCTGCAAGCTGTTCTGCAATGAAGGTGATGCAATCGTCTGCGAGAATCCGAGCTTTATCGGGTCGCTTAATGCCTTCCGGTCATACAACACTAAGCTGCTCGGCGTTGATGTTGAGCCTGATGGAATGAACATGGAGCAGCTGGAGCAGCAGCTGTCCAGCCACAGCAATATCAAATTAATCTACACCATACCGAACTTCCAGAATCCTACCGGTGTTACGATGTCGCTCGAGAAGCGCAAACGCCTGTATGAATTAGCAGTCCGCTACAATGTTCTGATCCTCGAAGATAACCCCTACGGAGAAGTACGTTTCACCGGTGAAGAGCTTCCCAACATCAAGTCGCTGGATACAGAAGGACAGGTAATTTACGTCGGCTCCTTCTCGAAGGTACTCTCTGCGGGTATCCGGGTTGGTTATGTACTGGCACCGCTGGACATTGCCCAAAAAATGACGGTCGCCAAGCAAAGTGCCGATGTGCATACCAATTTGTTTGCCCAGATGCTGGCTGATTCCTTTATGCGGAATTATGACTATGACAGCCATATTACGCGGTTGCAGCAGATTTATGGACGCAAGTGTGCGCTTATGCTGACATGCCTCCGGGAGAACTTCGGGGACTTCATCTCATTCAATGAACCGGAGGGGGGCTTATTCATCTGGTGTACACTGAAGGATGGCCTGTCCATGGAGGATTTCTCCCGCAGGGCGGCAGAAGCCGGGGTAAGCTTCATAGCCGGCAATATGCTGGCCCTGAGTCCGGAAGACTGCCGTGATTCGTTCAGGCTTAATTTCTCTACACCAAGCGATGAGCAGATTGTTGAGGGCGTAACGAAGCTGGCTGGTGCCCTGAACCTTGTGAAGAACTAAGGAGGACTAAGATGATAATTTCAACAGTGCCTTTAAATGAAGAAGTGATCCGTCAGGTGCTGGAGCGTACCGGAGAACAAATTACCGTATGTCCCGATCTTACAGCTCTACCTGCAGAGGTATTGCCGCAGGTGGATGTTATGGTCGCCCGTAACGAGACCTTTAAGCCTGAGCTGCTGGAAAGGCTGAGCGGCCTTAAATTTCTGTACATTATGAGTGCAGGTGTGGATAACCTTCCCTTTAACGAACTGATTGCGCGGAGAATTACAGTGTGCAATGCCAGCGGTATTCACGGTCAGCAGATGAGCGAGCATGCTCTCGGAGTCATGATTGCCTTCAGCCGGAACATCGGCCTCAGCATCCGTAATCAGAGCAGCCGCCTATGGGGCGGACACAGCTCTCTGGATGAGCTGAACGGCAAAACACTGCTGATTGTCGGAGCCGGCCGGATTGGCAAGGAAATCGCCAGGCTGGCTTCTGCCTTCGGCATGCGGATTACGGGCGTGACCCGCCGTGCACAGCCGATAGCAGGCTTTGACCGGGTATATCCGTTATCCTGTCTGCACGAAGGACTCGGCCAGGCCGACTACGTTATTCTCCTGACTCCGCTTACGGCTGAAACTGCCGGGCTTATGGGGACTTCGGAATTTGCGGCAATGAAGCCGACGGCCGTCTTTCTGAATTTGTCACGGGGTGAGACGGTGGATGAGACTGCTCTGATTTCCGCCCTGAAGGGAGGGGTTATAGCCGGTGCCGGTCTTGATGTGTTTCAGCAGGAACCGTTGCCTGCCGAGAATGAGCTATGGGCAATGGAGAATGTCATCATTACACCGCACAGTGCCGGAATTACCCGCAATTACGTTCACATGTCGATGATGCATTTTATCAAGAATCTGCTGCTGTTCAGAGCCGGCGGGGAGCTGCTGAGCCCTGTTGATCTGGTTGAAGCGTATTGAGGGCGATATGGACAAAGTAGAACTCACTCAGGCGCTTGATCATTATTTTACTGAGCACCGCGGCGAATTTGTGGAGAGCATCCGGCGGCTGATTGCCGTGCGGAGCGTGAACGGACCGGAGGAACCGGGTCTGCCTTACGGCAAAGGTCCTGCAGAAGCATTGCAGCTGGCGCTGCAGATGGCAGAACGATTAGGCTTGTCTACACATAATGCTGATAACTACGCAGGAACTGCGGATCTGAATGGGCTAGAGACCAAGCTGGGCATTCTGGTTCATTTGGATGTTGTTCCCGAAGGTGAGCATTGGAGGACAGATCCCTTTGAAGGGACTTTGCAGGAAGGAAAGCTGTATGGAAGAGGGGCGAGTGATGATAAAGGGCCTGCTGTTGCAGCGATGTATGCACTGGCCGCTGTGAAAGCGCTGGGAATTGAGCTGGACAGCAATGCCCGCCTCATCCTTGGAACAGATGAAGAAAGCGGCTGCCGGGATTTGCGGTATTACTTTGCCCGTTATCCGGTTCCGCCTTATCTGTTCACTGCAGACGGGGAGTTCCCGGTGCTGAACACGGAAAAAGGCGGTTTGTTTACCTCGTTCTCGGCTGAATTCCCGGCAGCTGCTTTCCTTGAAGAGCAGCCGCAGATTATGTACGCCCGGGGCGGCAGCCGGTCCAATGTTGTTCCTGGAGAAGCTGAAGCTTTAATAAGAGGCCTTATGAAGTCAGAGATTATAGAAGCATTGGAGCACCTTGTACCAATTCCGGGGGTGGAAGTCCGAGTCAGCAGCTCCGGAGCCGATGTGCTTATTGCTGTCTTAGGCAAAAGCACTCATGCTTCCGAGCCGCAGCATGGCTCCAATGCAGTAACAGCATTGCTCGCGCTGTTATCTGTTTTACCCGTACCTGACAGCCCCGGCCTGCATGCGCTCCGCCATGCCGGGCAGCTGTTCCCGCACGGCGATGTTCACGGGCTTGCTGCCGGCATCGCCATGGAAGATGCGGTGTCGGGGAAATTAACAGTCAATCTCGCAATCCTGAATTATACACCTGATAAGCTGACTGCTGTTCTTGACTGCCGGCTGCCGCTCTGTGCAACGGAAGAGAATACACAGGGTGTGCTGCGTGAACGGATGCAGCAGTTCGGGCTTGAACTTAACCTGGGAGGCTATAGCCCGGCTCATCACGTGCCTGAGGAATCACCGTTTATCCGGCTTTTATTATCTGCTTATGAAGAATACAGCGGTGTGAAAGGTGAATGTATCTCTACAGGAGGCTGGAGCTATGTGCATGGGATCTCCGGCGGAGTGAATTTCGGTCCGGCCATGCCGGGAACACCGACGGGAATCCACGGGGCGGATGAATATGCCGTAATTGAAGATTTGCTGACTGCCGCCAAGATCTATGCCCTGGTAATTGTTGATCTGTGTGCTTCTAATCCAACTCCGGTATAAGCTTTAATCTGAGCTAAGAATAAGAATATTGTCCATCACAATCCGGTTATCCTCAATTGCCAGTCCGGCGGATATCCTGTAGACTTCTACTGGATAATCACCGGGAAGGCATCCCTGTGATTCAATTTCGCAGTAGGGAAGGATTCGTATATGACCTATAATCCGGATAATCAGCTTCCAGCTAAACTGACCATAACCATGTGGGATTTCTCCTGGTATACCATGACTCTGCCCGGGGAGCCATATCATGATCTGGCCGCGCGGTTCGCGGAAGCGGTAGAGCGCGGCTACAATACGATCCGCATCTGCGCCATGCCGTTCCTGCTGTTTACTGCTGACGGCCCGCGGCCCGGTCCGCTGAAGTTCGGCAGCCTGGGCAAGGTCGGCCAGCGGACCAGATGGTACAATTGCATCGGCGGTGCCGAGCTCGACGGACAGGCCCATCTGCTGGAGCTGTTCAGACAGGCTGAGGCGCATAACTGCTACATAATGCTGTCCTCCTGGGAATATCAGCAGAGCCCGAGCTTTCTGGCACATCCGCAGCTGCGCGATGAGCTGGCAGCCATTGCGCCTGAGGACCGGTTCATGGCGCTTGCCAAATCGATGAACCAGCTGATCCGTTTTGTAAAAGATGCCGGCTACGGCAAGCAGATTGTTTACGCGGAGCTGCACAACGAAGTAGAGTTCGGTCAGCTGACTGCGGTTGGGGCAGCCCAGGGGGTGGCGTTTGAGAATGTGCCTGCCAATGTAAGAATTATGCAGCCGTATATTGAAGAAGCGGTTGCTTATCTGCGCGAACAGCATCCGGATACGCTGATGACGGCAAGCTATACCGTGAATGAGGAATATCCGAAAGCCTATGTCGCCCGCAATATGCAGGTAGGCCATTATCACCTGTATATCAAAGGCGTGCTGAATGAGCTGATGCGTAATGCCGGAATTGATGATGATAATGTACCTTTCCCGGGAGAATTCGTTCAGTCCCTGCTCAGGGAGGATGCACCGCCTTTTGAGGAATGGAGCCTGCCTCCGGGCCAGGAATGGCGGATGGAAGGGAACCCGGTAGGCATGCGGCTGATCTACCTGCACGACTGGGCGGACCCGGACAAGTGGGATCTGTTCCTGTATGACAGATACGGGGCACATAAGATCGCGATGCTCCAGAAGGCCGACAAATCCTTTGAAGAAATTCATGAATGGGCAGACCAGGCCGGTTTACCTATTGTTATCGGGGAAGGTTATGTCGGCTACACGCCGCTTCTGGCCGGCTTCGAGGAAGGACCCGTAGGCAAATTCATCGCCGAATATGCAATCCGCAAAGGAATGGCACTCGGCTTCTGGGGGATGACGCTGTGCTCCAACTGCGCGCCGCATCATCCGTTCTGGGACGATATTGCCTGGCAGCAAAAGTGGAACCGGTTTATACTGGAAAGTTAATATAACGGCAGTGAAGTTAAAGGGCGGCTGTACATGTTCTGTAAAAGAAGAACATGTGCAGCCGCCCTTATCGTTTCAGAAAAGCGGATGTGAGTCTTATGAAGTATAATCGCGGCCAAGACCGAGTTCAGTCAACAGCTGTCTATAGGCGATAGAGGTCCGGTCTGCAGGAATATGAGCCTCCGCGGTCAGATCCAGCGGCAGATCCTCCGGAGTCTGGGCTTCAACCATTTCCCTGTCCTCCGAAAATACCTGAAGATTGAAGTTGATCGTGTCTTCCACCGGTACGGATTTGTCAAAATTCCGCGAGATCGGACAGAACAGCCGGGTATAACGGGCAGATACCGGAGAAGCGCAGTTTAAGATCATCAGCTTGCCGTCCTCCGGAAAATGAACCGTGAGCGATGCCGCAAAGGGGGCGAATACGCGGAAGGCCCGCAGCCACATGAAGCCTTCCGGCGCCGGATTCTCCTGGCCTTTACCATAGTTGCTGACCGTGCTCCAGTAATCGGCGAACAGCTCATTGCCTTCCCGTCTGACTTTATACTGCGGGACCTCGGTGTTGTCGGGATCGGCAAATGAATTGGCATGAACGTAGGCGAAATGGGAAACATCGAGAAAGCCTTCCATCTGGCGCCCGGAAGAGCCGGCAATATCGAAGCTGGGCGGCAAAATATTAATAAAGTCCGGATCATCCCAGCCGCTGAATTCCGGAAGCTGCTCTTCTGTTCCTGCCAGCGAGGTCCAGATTAACCCGTAGCGCTCCACTGCAGGATACATGATAAGCTTTAGCTTAGGGGAGATTTTGGCGCTGGGATGAGCCGGAACAGAGGTGCAGGCACCTTCGCAGTTGTAACGGAAACCGTGATACGGACAGACGATTTCTTCATTTTCAACCCAGCCGAGACTGAGCGGGGCCCCGCGGTGGAAGCAAAGATCCCGGGCGATCACAACCTTGCCGTGACTGCGGTAGCAGACCAGCTTAACATCGAGCAGCTTGACGGATACCGGTTTATCTTTGATTTCTTCAGCTATGGCAACCGGATACCAGTACTGGGATAGAACCTGCCAGTCACCCGGTGTAAAAGTACAGTCACGGGGAAGCTGCATCTGAAATTCGGCAAGCGCATTGTTTTTTGTCATGGTAGGTTCTCTCCTTTTGGTTGCGGGTTTTGGGAATGCAATAAACCCCAGGTTAAAGAGGCGCAGAGGGAAGAAGGGCAGTATTTGAGAGTTCAAAATACAAGCCGCAACAGCTCATGCATCCTCTTGTAGCCTGGGGCAATTTACGGTTGCCTGGTCGAGACGCCCACTCCAATTAATGGGCTTATACAAGATTGATAATGTTATTTAATATGACATTTATCATATAAATAATACTAAATCATCGAACTTGCCTTTGTCAATGTTAAATTAAATGACATATGGTGATTCGTCATGAGGTATTTAGAAGGTAAATAATCATTATAAAAAAGACTCGCGCTTTCGCCTGGTGTTCTCTCTGATATATACTGGGAAAGTAATATACAAGATTATCCATTCCCTTGCCGGAAAGCAAGGAGTATACAGCCATTGAAGGAGGTACATTACTACATGCTGCAAGCCCCTGAAATTATGATCGAAGAATACGAGCCCCGCAGGCACGCCAAATCTATCGCTGAAATGTGGAATAGAAGTTATGAAAGCTGGGGAGGGGACAATTCGTATCAGACGGAACAGAGTGTAATCGAGGAGCATCAGAACGGAACCCACCTCAAGCTGTTTCTTGCTGTTGCCGGCGGAGAGGTTATCGGATACTGCAGCTTTTCCCATTACAAGGAAGATACCGGGGCCTTATATATCCCGCTGCTGAATGTCCGGCCCGATTACCATGGCCGCAAGATCGGCAAGATGCTCATCCTCCGTGCATTGGAGGAAACGATTAACCAGGGCTGGCCCCGCCTGGATCTGTATACCTGGCCGGGTAATACCAAGGCTGTGCCGGCTTATAAGAAAAGCGGTTTTTTCTGGGAAAAGCGCGATGATACCACGCATCTGATGAACTTTATCCCGTCTGTTCTGCAGACCGGTGCGGTGAAGCCGTTCTTTGAACAGCTGGACTGGTATAGAGACAGTGTGCGGGAAATATCCGTTTCGCCGGATGGCCGTAAGGTAGACGGGTTTGATTATTTTACATATGCCTGGGAAAAAAACGGGCTTAAGCTGAAAATGGAATATGAACGCACGGGACGCGGGTTACGGCTGATTGAAACGGATGATTATTTGATTCAGGCCTCCATTCCGCTGCAGCATCAGCTTCCCTTTGGAAGCAGCTATCCGGTAATCTATGAGGCTGTGAACAAAAGCGGCAAGCCGCTTACCCTGCAGATTAAGGGTGTCAGCAATCCGAATATCAGCTTTGAGCTGGAGGAGACAAGGACTGTTGTAGCAACGGAGCGGGTTGAGGGGCAATTCCGGGTGCATCCGGTGGAAGAAGAGCAGAATGCGTTTCAGACGCACCCGGTTGTAGAAGCGGAACTGCTCATTAATGGACAGCCCGCAGTGTTCAAGCTTGGGATTGAGCCGAAATATCCGGTTAAACTCAGAGTTACGCTGCCTGAGCGCACTATGCTGTATAAAGGCGAATCCTTTGAGCTGGATATAACAGCCGAGAATGAATATGCTACGGAGTCATTGTTCAGCTTCAGCCTGCCGGAGGATGCCGTACTAGCATTTGATCAGCCTGCTGTCCAGATCATGGTTCCGGCAAAATCCCGTAAGACTCTGACCGTATCCGCGCAGCTTAAGGAGTGCGGGATCTGGAATCAGAAGCTGGCCATTACTGCCCAAACCGGAAGTCTGGAAGCTGCCGTTATTGAGCAGGAGGTCAGCCTGGTGTTTCCTGGAACGGAGGCTGCCTTTGGCGGCAAGACAGACAAGGGCTGGCTTATCAGCAGCGGACGTTATTCTGCCTACCTCGATAGATCCAGTAACACACTGGAGCTGTACGAAGACCGGCAAAAAGCGCTGGGGCTGATGTTTCCAAAGTTCGGCCTTCCTTATACGAACGAATTCAAAAAGTCGCCGGCGGAGCAGGTGACTACTTACCGGGATGGCGAAGCAATGGTGCTGGAGGCCCGTTATAAGCTGGATTCCACACGGGAAGGCCTGCTTTTAACGACGGTGATCAAGCTGCACAGAAACGGTATTATTGAACGGTATCACCAGCTTTATAACCAGTCGGGTACAGATTTTAGAGAACCGCTGCACCTCAAAGAAAGCTTTGGCTTCAGCCTGGAACGAGCAGTTATTCCTTACCGAGGACAATATATTGATCTGAAATATGGCACTGATGCTGCAAGTCCAGACTACTGGGATGTCCAGAATCTGACCGAAAATTGGCTGTATGCAGATAACGGCAAAATGACCCGGGGCATTGCCTGGCCGGCTGACCGCACCTTAATAAGGGATCACTGGCTATATGCTGTGGAGCATCCGTTTGAACACATTGCGTCTGGCAGCACAGTAGTGACAGGGGCAATGCGGATCGCGCTGGGCACTTGGAGCAATTGGCAGGATTTCCGGTCCTTTGCGCTACAGCAAGGGCATCCCCGTTCCCTGAAACCGGAAACATCCTCTCAGCTGAAGATTAGCTTGAACGGCGGGAATCCGTTTATCAGCGCGGCGTCTGAGCTGCAGCTGCAGGAGCAGAAAATGAGCTTTCTGGAAGGGGAAATCTCCTTGTCTTCAGCGTCTGGCAGTATTGTGCCGCATAGCCGGGTGATTCGTGCCGCTGAGCAGTTGGCAGAAACCAGTCTTCCGCTTGTTGTCGGCAGTCAGGGGGAGGCCGATATGCTTCAGCTGCAGCTTGATATGGAAACCTATCATTCGGTTGAAAGCTTTCTGGTAATCCCGGTATCCGGTGATGAAGTGAAGCGGCAGGTTAGCCCTACAGAACAGGGTGAGGTACTTACTGCCGATAATGGCGTGCTGCAGATTAAAGCGGACAGCAGCTTTGCACCGGCTCTGTTCTCCCTGCAATATCAGGGCCAGGAATGGCTAGACTCGTCCTATCCGTTACCGCAGCCCAAGTCCTGGTGGAATCCGTGGACCGGCGGTGTAATAGCAGGTCCTGAAGAGATTTCGCTGCTCAGTCTGCTGGAGGAGCCGCGGGAAGCGTCTTTTGCCGAACTGGATGACAATCAGGGTAACCGCTGGTCAGGCCTAAAGCTCAGCATTGAAATAACCCGTAACCGCAAATTACGCGGGCTTACCCTGCATCACTATTTCCTCCTGCTGCCGGGCGCGCCGGTGCTTGCTTCTGTAATCCAGATCATGCAGAATACAGGTGCACCGCTGCACCCGCTTAAGCTGCACACCTCTGCTTTTTACAAGACGGGCTGCCAGCTCAAGGATGGAAGAGGAACATTGAAGAACGCGAACGGGGAGCAGATCACTTACAAGGCCGGCAGAGTCCAGAATGAGACAATCAGCGCAGGCGGGATCATTCAATATCACTCGAGTGAGCGGAAGCAGCGGCTGAGCCTAATCAGCAGTCCGGATCAGGCAGCACCTGAGCTGATGGTTAATACCCATGTCATTTCATCTTATGTGGCAGAGCAGCTGTACCTGAAGGACGGAGAGGCCCGGTTCAGCACGCCGCAGTTTTATTTGTTCTCTGACCTGAATATACCGGAGGAAGCGTTCCGCGATCTGTTAACCCTTAAATTTACAACATAGATTCCAGGAAAGGACTTATCTATGAAAATCATTGATGCGCATGTCCATTATTCCAACATTGAAGCTTTTCACGAAACAGCGCAGACGCTGGCAAATATTGATTATTCAGAAAAGGGGCTGCTCGAAGAATTCCGACAATCCGGTGTCATAGCAGGTGTGGGAATGGGCGTGACGGAGACAGTGCCGGGAGCTTTTCCCGATTCTGAGGCCCTCAACCCGATGCGGCTTGATCTGGCGGAGACGCTGCCCGACAATCTGTATACCTGTGTGGGCATTAATCCGCTTACACTGCACCTGGACGGACAGCTGGAGGCACTGGAGAGGTCTCTGCGTGAAGAGCATGTTGTTGGCATCAAGCTATACGCAGGCTACTACCATTTCAATGTCGGCGACGAAATCTATGATCCTGTCTACAGGCTGGCTTCGCAATATAATATGCCTATCGTCATTCACGGAGGGCTTACCTATGCAGATAAAGGGCTGCTGAAATATTCCCACCCGCTGTCGATGGAGGAGACCTTCCTGAAGCACCGGGACCTCACCTTTATGCTCTGCCATCTTGGAGATCCCTGGGTAATGGATACCGCAGCGCTGCTGGAGAAAAATCCGAACCTGTACAGCGATCTGTCCGGATGGATTGTCGGTGATGCTGCCAAGGTAAACAGGCTGCTGGGCGAGCAGACGTATACCGATCATTTCCGCCGTGCCATTGTTTTTGCCGAGAAGTATGACCGGCTGGTGTTCGGTACCGACTGGCCGCTTATTCCGCTGGAGGCCTATATTACATTTGTGAAGCACCTCATTCCTGAAGTACACTGGGAGGATGTCTTCTACAAAAATGCGCTGCGGGTATTTCCCAAGCTGGAGCAGCTGATCCGCAAACTGAAATAATCCGGCAGTTGTATGATATGCCTGCCAGAGAGAGGAAAGTCATCATGAGAAAAGTCATCGTCATCGGAGCAGGAATTCTAGGTGCTTCAACGGCATATCAGCTGGCGAAGCTGGGGGCAGAGGTGCTGATTATTGACCGTAAGGATCCGGGGCAGGCCACAGATGCCGCTGCCGGGATCATCTGCCCCTGGCTGTCTCAGCGGCGTAACCAGGCTTGGTACAGGCTGGCCAAAGCGGGAGCCCGTTTTTACCCCGGTTTGATCAGTGAGCTTGAGCAGGAGGGGGAGACCGAGACCGGGTACGCACAGGTTGGTGCGCTCAGTGTCCATGTAGACACGGTCAAGCTCAAGCAGCAGGAGGAACGTGCAAGAAAGCGGCTGGAGGATGCGCCGGAGATTGGCGAATTAAACATGCTGACTGGGCAGCAGACACGTGAACAGGTTCCGCTGCTGGCTGAAGGCTATCATTCCCTGCAGGTCAGCGGTGCTGCGCGGGTGGACGGCCGGGCGCTGCGTGATGCGCTGCTGCGGTCTGCCCGGCGCAGCGGAGCCCGGCTGCTGAACGGGGATGCGTCGCTGCAATTTAACGGAAACCGTGTTACCGGAGCGGTGGCTGACGGGCAGATTTTCGCCGCAGATACTGTAATCGTCTGTGCGGGTGCGTGGGCAGGGGTGTTGTTGCTGCCGCTCGGTATTAGGCTTAAGGTAAGCTATCAGAAGGGCCAGATCATGCATCTAAAGGTAGCGGATCAAGCGGATACGGGCTCTTGGCCCGTAGTAATCCCGCCTACGGATCAGTACCTTCTGTCCTTTGATGGGGGCAGGATCGTGATTGGAGCAACACACGAAAACGATATTGAAGGCTATGATACAAGCGTAACAGCCGGCGGGATACAGGAGGTTCTTCATAAAGGGCTGGAGCTCGCTCCCGGATTGGCAGACAGTACAGTTCAAGAGGTACGGGTAGGTTTCCGTCCGTTTACCCCCGGATTTCTCCCGGTGATCGGTGCAGTGCCGGGCTGGGAAGGCTTGCTGGCAGCTAACGGCCTTGGTGCTTCTGGTTTAACCATGGGCCCGTTTATCGGAAGCCAGCTGGCGAAGCTCGCCATGGGCATGACACCGGATTTTGGGCTGGAGGATTATGATCTCAGCAAAGCTTTTCACCGGACAGACGGATGAATGAGCCGCAGGAGATCAAAAAAACGCCGCGCTATAGCGCGGCATTTTTTTGTTTTAACCAGCTATGCCATATCTTATGAAAAAATAATATTGTCAAAATATAAACAATCATGTCATTATAAGTAGGTCTGTAATATAAAATACATATAAGGAAGTGTATATTTGAAACGATTTAATCTGGTTCTTATTTATGTTTTATCCATCATGATAGCGTTTCTCTTAGGGATTTATGTGGCCCCTAGTCTTGAAACGCGCCCCAACGGTGGTACTGTAGCAAGTAGCAGCCCAGTCATTGATGAAGTACCGCCAACTTCCGCTGAGGCTTCTGCGGTTGAAGCCGATTCCTCAAATATCCAGGAAGCGGCCAATGATATCTCTGAAGATAATGTCTCTGATGAATATGTCTCTGAAGATAATGTGTCTGATGAATATGACTCTGATGATGATGTCTCTGAAGTTCTGACCGGAGAGAATTCCATCTCTGGACAAGGAGTTGGGGCACCAATTGAATTCAGGTATAGTATGAACTCCGCCGATGCGATCAAACTTACCTGGGAAGCAGAGAACTTAACCGGAAAGACAATTAATTATTACACAGCTCATATCAGCACGTTTAATCCGGTAGGAGATCCTTCAATGGATCAGTTGAACGGTAAGAGCAACTTCTCTGTTAAATATGTAGGACCGGTTGAGCCCGATGATACTATACTTATTTTCAGTGAATTTACATATCAGAGTACTTTAGATAAGATCGTTATTGACCAGTTAACTCTTCAATACGACGACGGTACTATTGAGACTTTGGACTATGGTTACGAAACTACAGACGATAGCGGCCTATAAGCCGATTGTTTCACTTCGTTACACCCTTCGCTCATAAGCGATCTATTATACATACGAGATATACGACAATCCGATTGGTCGCTATGACTGAATCGGATTGTTTTGTATTTACCAGGATAATTATTGATTTGATGATTATGCCTCTGAACGGGAACTCTAGAATAGAGTAGACGCTCAAATTCTAAAGAGTATAAGGACGGTATTCATGAATCAGGCTTCGGGTAAAGAGAAAACACAGGAAAAGAAGCTGAAATGGTGGCAGTTAAGTTTGCTTGGAGTTGCCGGAACAATCGGCACAGGTTATTTTCTCGGCTCAGGACTGGCAATTTCCATTGGAGGCCCGGCTGTGCTGCTCGTTTATTTGCTGGCAGCTGCCGGTACATATGTGGTCTTTGATGCTTTGGCACAAATGACGGCCAAGCATCCTGAACAGGGCTCCTTCCGGTCCTATGCCAAAAAAGCATTCGGGAGCTGGGCCGGATTCGGCAGCGGCTGGGTATACTGGTTCTCCGAGCTGCTGATTATGGGCAGCCAGCTTACGGCACTGTCCATTTTCTCCCGGTTCTGGTTTCCGGCGGTGCCGATGTGGACCTTTGCAGCGGGCTATGCCGTATTGAGTCTGATCATCGTCTTTTTTGGCAACAAGGGGTTTGACCGGGTGGAAAATGTGCTGGCGGTAATCAAAGTGTCAGCAATCCTGATGTTTCTGATACTGGCGGCGGCTTTTCTGGCCGGATGGATTGGAGGCGCCAAGTATACGCCCGGCTTGCCTAACGGCTTCAAGGGCTGGCTCCCTTCCGGAGGAATTGGCCTGTGGTCTGCTTTTATTTTTGCCTTCTATGCTTATGGCGGCATTGAAGTGCTGGGCATTATGGCGAACAGGCTGGAGAATCCGGAAGAAGCGCCCAAGGCCGGCAAGGTCATGCTGCTGTCTCTGGCAACGGTCTATGTACTATCCATCGGTCTTGCCGTCATTATGGTTCCGCTCCGTGCGTTTAATCCGAAAGAAAGCCCGTTTATGCTGGCACTGAGCAGTGACCGGCTGGCTTTTGTTCCGCATTTGTTCAACGGGGTGCTGATTATTGCCGGCTTCTCAACCATGACCGCATCACTGTATGCGATTACCTCCATGATGATTACCCTGGCCCAGGAGGGGGATGCCCCCCGGATGTTCGCGAAGAAATGGAAGGACAAGTATCCGTTTCTGGCGCTCTGCCTGATTGCCGCCGGATTAACCGGAGCCATTATGATGTCGCTTTGGCTGCCGGACAGGGTATACGAATACATTACGACTGCTGCAGGCCTCATGATCCTGTATAACTGGTCTTGGATTTTGCTGTCCTCCGGCAAGCTGCTTAAATCCGGCAAGCTGAGCGGACTGAAGCGCTGGAGCGGATTTATTCTGATTGGAGCTGCGGTTGCAGGCACGCTTTTTCATAAAGTAAGCCGTCCGGGATTCTTCATCAGCCTGCTGATTGTTGCTCTAATCGCGCTAAGTGATATTATAGTCGTGCGTGTGAAGCGTAAGCAGGGGACAGCCTCAGCGAATCGGGAGCGAGAGCAGGAACAGCAGGACCTTGAAATTGCCGGGCATCAGACGATCCCGGGCTCTGAAATCAGAATCAAGGGCATCCGGCTGCGTAAAAGCAAGGTTTAGTGAAGGAACAGCAGCCGGGCAGCCTGTACCCCGAAATACAGGCCGAAGCCGATAAGCGACAGGCCTGACAAGACTGAAATAGCCTGCAGTACACGGGTGGTCAGCAGTCTGCGGAATACGCTTGAAGCGGCAGCCATCGAGAAATCCCACAGCAGGATGCCGAGTACAATCCCGCCGCTGTAAATGAGCAGCTGCTGCATGGGGAATTCGCTGGCTGCTTTGGCAAGCACAGAGCCGTAAATTCCAAGCCAGAACAAGATGGACAAGGGGTTGAACAGGGACATCAGAAAGCCGGACAGAAAGGATCTGAACAGGGAGGTCTCACCGCCGCCTCTAAAACCGGCTGTTGATATTTCCCTTGAGCTCCTTATTCCGTCTATGCCCGTATAGACAAGGACGAAAAAGCCGAACAGCCACAAAAAGGCTTTGACAAACGGTGCATCCAGTAAATGAATCATGCCGAAATAAACGAGCAGCATATAGATAATGTCAGCGCTGACGGCACCAAGCCCGAGTGACCAGGCGTGAAGGAATCCGCCGCGCAGACCCTTGTCCAGCTGAGCCGCATTTATGGGTCCGATGGGTGCGGAAAGGGATAAACCCAGAAGCATGTACGAGACAAAAGAATGAATGTTGTTCTCCTCCTTTTACGGTACTAGCCAGTACTAGCCTATTCAGAACAAGGAGGAGGTAGGACAACCGATTTGAAGGCCCGTGAAATGTCACGGGCCTTCAGTGTATTACACTTCAATAATAATCGGCAGGATCATTGGACGGCGTTTGGTTTTCTCATACAGAAATTTCCCGAGAGCTTCTTTGAGGGTCTGTTTGATGACATTCCACTGGCCCAGGTCAGCCACATTTAATTTTTCGAGGGTAGCTACGACCAGCTGGTTAATCTCCTCGATCAGCTTGTCCGAATTGCGGACGTAAATGAAGCCGCGGGAAATCGTATCCGGTTCATTCAGCAGCCGGCCGTCTGACTGGCTCAGAGTGATCACCGTGATCAGAATGCCGTCCGCAGATAACTGGCGGCGGTCCCGCAGGACCACGTTGCCGATGTCGCCGATGCCAAGCCCGTCCACATAGATTTGCCCGGCGGGTACGCGCCCTGACTGTCTGACAACGCCGCCGGCGGATTCAACCAGCTCGCCGTTCTTCAGCAGGAAGATTTTGTCCCCTTCAACCCCGACAGCTTCAGCCAGCAGGCGGTGATGATGGAGCATCCGGTATTCCCCGTGAATCGGGATGAAATATTCCGGTTTCATCAGTGTCAGCATCAGCTTCAGCTCTTCCTGACTGCCATGGCCGGATACATGCAGCTCGCTTCGTGAACCATAAATGACCTTGGCGCCCAGAACGTACAGGTTATCAATAATCCGGGCTACATTGCGTTCATTGCCGGGAATCGGATTGGCTGCGAGCAGCACGGTGTCTCCGGCACTGATCTCCATCTGCCGGTTGCTGAAATTCGCCAGCCGGGACAGAGCGGCCATCGGCTCCCCCTGGCTGCCTGTGCACAGGACGGCAATCTCATGCGGCGGCAGTTTGGCCGCATCGGCGGGTTCGACCAGCATCCCTTCCGGCACATTCAAATACCCCAGCTCCTGTGATACGCCTACAACGTTCACCATGCTCCGGCCAAGCAGGGCGAGCTTGCGCCCGGTCAGGCTTGCGGCATCGACGATCTGCTGCAGGCGGTGGACATTGGAGGCGAAGGTGGAGATGAAGATTCTGCGGTCCGCTTTTTGAAATGCTTCTTCAATGTGTGTACCCACCAGTCTCTCAGACGGGGTGAACCCGGGCCGTTCGGCATTGGTGCTTTCGGAGAGCAGAAAACGGACGCCTTTTTTACCGATGTCGGCCATTTTATGTATGTCCGGATACTGTCTGTTGACAGGGGTCATATCAAACTTGAAGTCGCCTGTGTGCACAATGGTGCCTTCCGGTGTATCGAAAACAACACCAAGGCAATCCGGAATACTGTGGTTGGTTCTGAAAAAGCTCACTTTTGTACTGCCAAAGTCAAGAATGGACTCCGAATCTATGCGGTGCAGGCTGGTCTGGCGGAGCAGCCCGTGTTCTTTAAGCTTGCTTTCAATTAGCCCGAGTGTAAGACTGGAGGCATACAGCGGGAGGTTGAGCTGCTTCAGCAGATAGGGAATCCCTCCGATATGATCCTCGTGGCCGTGGGTAATGATCAGTGCCTTCACTTTGTCAGGATGAGCCAGCAGATAAGAAATATCCGGTATGATCAGGTCAATGCCCAGCAGACTTTCATCGGGGAACTTGGAGCCGCAGTCAACCACGATAATATCATCACCGTACTGAATGAAATACATATTTTTGCCGATCTCCGTTACGCCGCCCAGTGCTCCAATCCAAAGCCGGTTCTGTGGCATTATACGTGCCTCCTTATTGTAGGTTTATTGGTATTATGTATAGCCGCGCAGGTAATTATCCTTTTCCCGTAATCCCGGGCTTGCCTGGCAGAACGCCAGTTCTTATAATAAGAAGCATTAAGCAGCATGCTGCTAAAGAGAGAGGTACTGAGATGAAACAGAAGATTACGGCTTACTGCCTGAGCAAGCGGGGGGCGGGGTTGGAGCAACCCTTTGGACCCGAATCTGAAGTTGTTAAAGTCGGAGGCAAAATGTTTGCGCTGATCTTTAAGGGAACCGGGGATGAATTCCGGATTAACCTGAAATGCGACCCTGTCATTGCCGGGAACCTGCGTGAACAGCTCGAGGCCGTCAAACCAGGGTATCATATGAACAAAACGCACTGGAATACCGTTATCGTCGACGGTTCCTTATCCCTGGCTGAGATTTATGACATGATCGACCATTCCTATAGCCTGGTTGTCGCCAAGCTTCCCAGAAGCCAGCGCGATTTACTGCCCGAAGAATAGAATGCCGGCAGCTCTGGAATGGTTCCTGAGTTAGGGCTCCTGCAACCGTTTATAAATACATATACAGACAGCTGACAGGAGGAAGCCCACAAACAGGAGAGCAGAGGTGCATCGTATTGAAAAAAATCTGTATGTTATCGTTGCTGACAGCCTTTATAACCGCCGGTTGCTCGTCCGCAGCAGATGAGCCGCCGCTATCCCTGCCGGCAGCGCAGGAGAATCCGGTTCAGGAACAGCCTTCCACTTCAGCGCTGCCTGCACAGACAGGAGTACCTGAAACAGACGCAGTACAGGAACCGGAGGTTCTTGCCGCTAATCTTGAAGTGCCCTGGTCAATCGCCCAAGCCGGCGATGTCTTGTATATAACAGAGCGGACCGGGAGTATCGTGAAAATTGACAACGGGACTGCGTCGAAGCAGCGGGTTGAGTTGAAGAAAGAGCTGGCGGACGTTTCCGAAGCCGGCCTCCTGGGGCTTGTTCTTGCCCCGGATTTTGCGGAGTCCGGACTAGCTTATGCCTATTACACTTATAATGACGGCTCAGAGCTGTTTAACCGCATCGTCACCCTCAGACTGGAGAAGGATGCCTGGAAGGAAGAAGACCTGCTGCTTGATAAGCTTCCCGCCGGCTCTGTGCATCATGGCGGAAGGCTTGGGATCGGACCTGACGGCAAGCTGTATGCCACGGCAGGTGATGCCGGTGATGCGGAGATTGCCCAGGAACGCGGAAGTCTGGGCGGCAAAATTCTGCGGCTGAACCTTGATGGGTCAGTGCCGGGGGATAATCCGTTTGCAGATTCCTATGTCTATAGCTACGGTCACCGGAATGCCCAGGGGCTGGCCTGGACGGAAGACGGTGTATTGTATGCAAGTGAGCATGGCAGCCGCAGCCATGATGAGATCAACGAAATTGAAGCGGGTCTGAATTACGGCTGGCCGGTTATCGAAGGGGAGGAACAACGGGAAGGTATGGTGACGCCGTTATTCACATCAGGCAGTGCTACGACCTGGGCGCCGTCCGGCATGGCTTATGCTGATGGCAGGCTGTATTCAGCGGCTTTACGGGGCAGTGCCATACTGGCATTTGATCTGGAAACTGGCGAGGAACGGGAAGTTGTAACCGGTTATGGCCGGGTCCGTGATGTGCTGATTGCAGATGGCATGCTTTATTTTGTCAGCAATAATACCGACGGGCGGGGGAGTCCTCAGGAGGAGGATGACAAGCTTTACCGCGTCTCCCTGTCCGTGCTGGTTGGGGGTTAATGTTAGATTAAGCGTTCAGTTAAGCAGAAACAGCAGCCGCTAAGCTGCTGTTTTACTTTATAGGGACACCGTGAATCGTGCTACTGTCCGTCCATTAGCTCATTAATGTAACGGCTGTTCAGCGACTGCTCGGCAGACTCTTTGTTATGCTTGTAGGAAATCTTATAGATGCAGGAAAAGATTACGTTCAGCACATATTCAAACGCCATCTGCGAGGAGAAGGTTCCGATCTTGGCATGCTTGACTTCGTCATCAGGCACACAGATACAATGCGTACTGAGCTGCGCCAGCTCACTTTGACCAGCGGCGGTAATTGTAATAACAGGAACCCCCTGCTGTCTGAGGTGGCGGGCTGCTTTTAAATATACCGGTGAATTCCCGTGGTATGTAACAAAGACTGCGCAGTCCTCCGGCGTAAGATTAACGGTATGGTATGCCCATTCATGCAGCTCTGTTGCAATTACGGCATATTTGTTGATTTTGATCAGCTTGTTCTGAAAGCTCCTGGCCCGGATCTGGGAATCCCCCAAGGCATACATAAAGATTCTTTTTGCCTGATCCAGCATACCCGCTGTCTGTGCAAGGACTTCATCGTCCAGATAGGCATAAGCCCTGCTGACCGTTTCTTTCATTAGTCCGGCTATTTCGCCTGCTACCTGGAGCGCGGTTTCCCCATAGCCAAACGGATAATTCGGATCGACACTGGAGGGGAGCTGGGTTTGCTGCTGAAATTCGCGGGCAAGCTGGAGAGTGAACTCCTTAAACCCGGATAAACCGAGCTTGCGGGTCAGCCGGTTGATTGCCGAGTGGGATGTATAGGTAGCTTTGGCAAGCTCCTGTATGTTAAGCTGCAGCATATTTTCCCTGTGGTGCAGGATATAGGCTGCGATGCTCTGTTCGTTAGTTGTAAAATGGGGCATTTCTGATAATTGCCGCAGCAGCTTCAAATCTTCTCACCTCGATAAACATTTTGTTCAATCATGAAGGGCAGATGGTACAGTGATTTGGTCGTTTGTACCGTTTTGCCTCCAGATTCTTTACGCCTGTATAAGTTCCTTTATAATAAACGAAAAAGACCACAGGGGGAATGCACATGCTGACAATCGCTTATATCGGAAACGGCAAAAGCACCAACCGCTATCACCTGCCGTTTGCCCTGAACCGGGACTATCTGAAGGTAAAAAGCATTTACGCCCGCAATCCGCACAAAGCAGAATGGGACAAGCTTCCAGGTGTTCTGTATACAGATGATATCCAAGCAGTAATGAACGATGCCGAGATCCAGCTGGTCGTTGTATGCACCCATATCGACTCGCATTATTCGTATGCCAAGCTGGCGCTTGACCACGGCAAACATGTGCTGGTGGAGAAGCCTTTTATGATGAGCGCGGAAGAGGCACAATCGATCTTCGAGTATGCCCGGGAAAAGAAGCTGATTATCCAGTGTTACCAGAACAGACGCTATGATTCAGACTTCCTCACCACGAAAGCTGTAATCGAATCGGGCAAGCTTGGCGAGCTGCTGGAGGTTGAGATGAATTATGACTATTACCGGCCGGAGACTCCGAATTCGGTTGAGCAGTTTTCACGGTATAGCAGCTACCTGTTCGGACATGGCGTTCATACCCTTGATCAGGTAATCTCTTATTTCGGGACACCGGACCGGGTGCATTATGATGTGCGGCAGCTGCTAGGATCAGGCAGAATGAACGATTATTTTGATCTGGACTTTTATTATTCCACGCTGAAGGTATCGGTCAAATCGAGCTTTTTCCGTCTGAAGGCATGTCCGAGCTTTGTGGTCTACGGTAAAAAAGGGGTTTTCGTCAAGCATTCGATTGACCGCCAGGAAGAGCACCTCAAATTATTTTACCTGCCGCAGGGACATGCCGATTTCGGGGCGGATACGCCCGAACATTACGGGACGCTGACTTATCTGGATGATGAGGGCAACTACCATGAAGAAAAGGTTGTTTCCGCCAGAGGGGATTATGCCCGGGTCTATGACGACATCTATGAGGCGATTGTGAACGGCCGGGAAAAAACAATCAGGGATGATGAAACGGTTGCCGTCATGGAGATATTAGAACGCGGGATTGAGGGGTGCAGCTGATGAAGCTAGGAATTGCCGGAGCGGGGAACATTGTGCTGGATCTGCTCAGCTTTGTGCAGGAAATACCAGGGATTGCTATACAGGCGATCTGTTCCAAGCCCGAACATCAGGAGAAGCTGCTGTTGCTGCAAAAGAAACACAGGATTCCGCAGATTTACCACAGCTATGAAGCGATGCTGGCGGATACGGATGTCGATACAGTCTACATCGGACTTCCGAATCATCTGCACTTCACCTACGCCAAGGAGGCGTTGCTGGGAGGCAAACACGTGATCTGCGAGAAGCCGTTCACCTCGAATCTGGGAGAATTCCTGGAGCTGCAGCAATTAGCCCTTCAGAACAGGCTGGTTCTGGCCGAGGCCATTTCCAACCAGTATCTTAACAATTACCTGCTGCTGAAGGAGCACCTGCCCAAGCTGGGCCCCCTTAAAATCGTAGAATGCAATTACTCCCAGTATTCGTCGAGGTACGATGCTTTTTTGGCCGGAGAGATGCTGCCTTCCTTTAATCCGGAGCTGTCCGGAGGGGCGCTGATGGATATCAATATTTATAATATCCATTTTGCAGTCGGCTGTTTCGGTAGTCCCGATAAGGTGCAGTATCATGCCAATATGGACCGCGGCATTGATACCTCCGGCATTCTGCTGCTGGATTACGGTAATTTCAAATGCGTCTGTATCGGGGCCAAGGACAGCACCGGACAGAGCGGAGTGAATATTCAGGGGACTCGGGGATATATCCATATGTCCGGGCCTGCTAACGGGATTGACAGCTTTGAATATGTACAGGGCAAAGAGCCGCCCGTGACGATAGACCGGAAGAATCATCCTCACCGGATGCATGATGAATTTAAGGCGTTTGAACGGATCATCCGGGAAGGGGATCTGAGTACAGCGAGCGAGATGCTGGAGCACAGCCGCAAGGTTATGCAGATCGTTGAACAAGCGAAGCAGTCAGCGGGGCTGGTGTTTGGTGCCGACCGGCGTGGCGCGTAACGGAGCAGAACGAAGAAAATAGCGGTTATAGTTGTATGAAGTGCAGTTAGAGTAAAATGAGTGTGGTATTAAGGCGTGAACGAAATGAAAAACTTATGCTAATAAGCCGTACGGGTCACCGTAAGGCTTATTAGCATTTTTGTACATCTGTTATTGTTGTTATTATAAAAATTATATAAATTGATAACATGTAAATATAGGACTATAATTAATATCAGGCCTATACTATTCATCAATTATATTAAATTAGCAGAAATATTCGATTGGGAGTGGGATTCTTGCAGACAATGATCAAGCTGGAAGGTGAATGGAAGCTGCAGCTGGATGGAGACAAAAAGGGGCTTGTATTGCCTTACACTGATACTATCCAATTACCGGGAACGACCTCATACGCCCGAAAAGGACCCAAGAACGAGGAGGTTCTGATCAGCGCACTGACTGATGAATATCTGTTCGAAGGACAAGCCTGGTATTCCAGAGAGATTGATATTCCGGAGGAGCTGGCCGGTTTGTCATGCCGCTTGTATCTGGAGCGCACGCGGATGACAACGCTTTATATGGACGGGAAGGAAATCGGCAGCCGGGACAGCCTGAACACTGCTCATGTGTACGATTTGGGCCGCCTGCCGGCAGGCAGCCATAACGTTACAGTCTGTGTCAGCAACACCGGGTACCCTACCAAAGGCGGACATATGACCTCCCCGGATACCCAGACTAACTGGAATGGCATCACCGGCCGGATGGAGCTGCAGTTCTTCGCTGAATCGTATTTGAGCGGAATCCGGCTTACTCCGGATGTGGCAAGCCGTTCGCTCCGCGTCGCAGCCAAGCTTGAAGGCAGTGCAGAAGCGGTGCTGACAGTATCCGCTGCAAGCTTCAACGGTGATGCTGTGAATGCAGCCGGACATGTGGCGGCTGCACAGACGTATGTGCTCACACCGGGGGATTTTGACGTAGAATACAGCCTTGGCTCTGACGCGCTGCTGTGGAGTGAATTCGCACCCCATCTGTACAATGTGAGCCTTGCTCTCAGTACCGGGGAAGGCGTTGCAGCGGACCACAACGAGCTGGTCTTTGGTCTGCGTGAGTTCAAGGCGGACGGCGATAAATTTGCCATTAACGGACAGAAGACCTTTCTGCGCGGCAAGCATGACGGACTGATCTTTCCGCTTACCGGCTATGCGCCGACCGATGTGGAAGAATGGGTCAGAATTCTCGGTATTTCCAAATCCTACGGCATCAACCATTACCGCTTCCACACCTGCTGTCCACCGGAGGCGGCTTTTACAGCGGCAGATTTGCTGGGCATCTATATGGAGCCGGAGCTGCCCTTCTGGGGAACCGTCACTGAACCGTCCGACGATAACCATAATCAGGCGGAGCAGGATTATCTGGTGAGCGAAGGCTATGCCATTCTGCAGGCTTTCGGCAACCATCCGTCCTTCGTTATGATGTCACTCGGCAATGAGCTGTGGGGCAGCAGAGCCAAAATAGATTCCATTCTAAAGGAATACAAGGAATTTGACAGCAGACCGCTTTATACACAGGGCTCCAATAATCACCAATGGGTGCCGGAAATTCTGGAGCACGAGGACTTTTTCTGCGGAGTGCGGTTCTCCAGAAGCCGGCTGTTCAGAGGCTCCTATGCAATGTGTGATGCGCCGCTGGGTCATGTGCAGACCGCTGTGCCGGGGACGATGAAGGATTACGACGACCAGTTCGTGCCCCCTGCATTGGTGTCAGGTGCGGACGGAGGAGCAGGAACCGGAGGTGAAATTCAGATCCAGTACGGCACTGAAGCCAAAACCGTACAGGCTGATGATGCTTCCGGAGAATGGATTCCGCACATCCCGGTCATCTCGCATGAGATCGGGCAATACGCGACCTACCCCGATTTCGAGGAAATTGCCAAATACAGCGGACCGCTCAAGGCCAAAAATTTCGAGGTCTTCCGTGAACGCCTGGAAAAGAACGGCCTCGGCCATCTGGCTGCCAGATACTTTGCAGCTTCCGGCAAGCTGGCGGCAGCCTGCTACAAGGAAGAGCTGGAGGCTGCCTTCCGGACCAAGCGGCTTGCCGGGTTCCAGCTGCTGGATCTGCAGGATTTCAGCGGACAGGGCACGGCACTGGTTGGTGTTCTGGATGCTTTTATGGACTCCAAAGGCATGATTACAGCGGAGGAATGGCGCAGTTTCTGTAATGATGCAGTGCTGCTTGCGCGTTTCCCGAAATATAACTACGTTTCCGGGGAAACGTTCCAGGCGGACATTGAGCTCAGCTGGTTCCGCAGCAGTACTCCGGATACGCTTGAGCTCAGCTGGTCTCTGACCGCTGAAAGCGGAACACTAAGCGAAGGAACTGCTGCAGCAGAGCTTCCGGCAGATGCTAATTATTTTGACCTGTACCAGCTTAAGCTCGACCTTCCGGTTGTAAAGGCAATGACCTCCGTTAAGCTGAGTCTGCAGATTACCGGCACAGATATCCGCAAGAGCTATGATCTTTGGATCTATCCCGAATCAGGCAGCACCGGACTTGAAGATGTGCATGTATGCCTTGAGCTTGATGAACAAGCGCAGGCGCTGCTGGAGCAGGGGGCAGACATCCTGCTGATGCCGGACCCGGATTCGCTGAAGAATGCGGTCCAAGGCTTTTACAGCACCGATTTCTGGTGTTATCCGATGTTCCGTTCCATCTCCGAGAGTATGAACCGTCCTGTTCCGGTCGGTACGATGGGACTGCTGATTGACAATACTCATCCTGCGCTCCGCAGCTTCCCGAGTGAAGAGCACTCCACTTATCCTTGGTGGAACATTATCGAACATTCAAAATCTCTGATTCTGGACGGTACGGATCAAAGCTGGAGTCCGATAGTCCAGACCATCGATAATTTTGAGCGTAATCACAAGCTGGGCTTCCTGCTGGAATGCCGTGTTGGTGACAGCAGGCTGCTGATTTGTCCGCTTGATGCAGATAAGGCTGCTGAGACTCCCGAGGGCAGACAATTCCTGTCCAGTCTTACCGGCTACATGCGCTCTGAGTCATTTAATCCGGAGGCAGAGGTAACCATTGACGAGCTGCAGCGGATTATTCGGTAAGCGTCTGCAGCTTCCTCAGATGCAGTTACGAAAAGGTGTTGTAGTCTGCTCTCATTGACCTGGTGCCATTTACCAGTCCTCTGCCGGCAAAATAGTGTTATGGTAGAGGGTAGCAATGGATACGAGGTGATAAGTTGTATGACTAAGAAACACTGTTTGTTCTGTGATGCTATTGTTCCGATCGAACGGGAAGGGGAATATGACCGTTATCTGGATTGCTCCTGCTCTCCGGGCGGGTTCTATTTCCTCCATAAGGACAGCTATGATGCGATTAATACTCTCCCGCACGCTGCCAAGCGGGATCTCCTGCATGTTGTTTCGGGCTTCATCAGGGAAAAGACCGATTCTGGAGAGCGTGTCAATCTTTCATCCGGTGATCTGGAATCCATAGCGGGCAGTCCCAAAACCCCGGTAACAATCGAGGACAAAGGAAACCGGCTGCTGCAGTTCCTGTACCGGCATTCTGAATCTCCGGGGGATCCTGTTACGATTCATCCGCTGTCTGCCAGCTTCAACCTTACCTATTCCCCTAACCTGCAGGAATTGGTATATATCATAGACAAGCTTGGAAGTGAGCAGCTGCTCATCCGGGAAGGGATGAATTTTCAGCTCACGCAGCAGGGGTGGAATGAAGCCGCCGCAAGTGCGGGCGGCAAGAAATTAAAGCCCTGCTCTGTGCTTCTTCCCGCTAATGATGAGTTTACTGCCTTGTGGCAGGAACATTTATTGTCCACAATCGGCCAATACGGTTATCTGCCGTCAGTGCTTAATCATCCGGCGGCGAACGTCAGCGGGCAGTATCCCCTGGAGCAGCTTGCCGAGAGCAAGTTGATTATTGCTGATTTAACAGGCTGCTCAGCCGGTGTCTATTTCGCAGCAGGCTATGCGCTTGGACTGGGCATTCCGGTAATCTGGACAGTACACAGCAGCGGAGCCGGCCAGCTTGATGTACAGCTGCACGACATCCGTCCGCTGGTCTGGGATACGGCAGATGAGCTGGCTGTGCTGATCAGGCAAAGACTCACTAAATAACCCATAACCCGGTGTCATTGCCGGTAATTAACGCGGAACAGCCTGTACCGGATTATTGATCCGGTACAGGCTGTTTCTTTGTGTAGTGTCACCGACTAATAAAATCACAAAACTTAAGATGTAGTCGAGAAGGCCGCCACAGCTTTTAATTCAGTTCCCATTCGTGAAGCAGCATAATTGCCGCTCCGGTCGCCATTGCTTCATCCGTAAGCGCACCCTGCGTGAAGACGGGACTGTACTCCGGGTAGCGGTACGTATTCTTCTTAGCAACTTCTACAGCGGTCTGGAAAACCAGCGGGTCGGCACTGACCAGCGGACCGCCGAGAATGACATATTCGGGATGAAAGGTATTGATCAGGTTGGCTAGTCCGATACCCAGATAACGGGCCGTTTCGGTAAACTGCTCCTTGACGAGCGGATCACCCTGTGACAGGGCATCGACAAGTACGGTGAAATTGACGCGCTCCGGGACAAGCGCCGACAGAAGGCTGCTTCGACCGCTGCTTAGCTGGCTGCGGACCCGCTCCTCAAGCGAGGGTACAGATACAAAGGCTTCAAGTGCGCCATAGTTCCCCTTATCCCTCAGCCGGGGACCCTCGGTCCGGATAATCATCTGTCCGACCGCTCCTTCTGTGTCGACGGCACCGCGGATGATTTTGCCGCCGGACATCAGTCCGGAACGGATATTGGCTCCGGCATGGACATAAAGCGCATGCTCGACATTTTCCCTGCGGAAGGCCCAGTGTTCGCCGATTAACGCCGTGTTGGCGCCATTGTCCAGCTTGGCCGGAATTCCCAGCCGCGCAGTCAGCATCTCACATACCGGTACGTTCTTCCAGAAAGGGGAGGGGAAGAGCTCCGGCTCCAGAATCACCCCGTTCTTCTGATCCAGCGGACCAACGGCGCCAACGCCGATCCCAAGCACCTGCTGTGATGAAATCCCCTCCTTGGCCATAAAGGCATCCGCAGCTTTACCGACAAGATCCACCAGACGTTCCGGCGTCATCCCGGCATCCATCTCCCAGCGTGCCAGAGATAAAGTCTTGAGATGCAGATCATACAGTCCAAGCTTGGAATATAGTCTGGATATTTCAAGCCCCAGCAGATAGCGGTGGCCGGGGTTGGTCTGGAACAGAACCGGCTTCCGTCCGCCAGTAGAGCTGCCGAAGCCGGAGGCGATAATCAGCCCCTGTGAAATCATGTCTTCCAGCAGCCGGGTCAGACTGCTGCTGGCCACAGCAAAATGCTGTAATAAATCAGCCTTCGAAACGGTACCATGCTCGAAAATCCGGTCATATACCTGTTTTTTTATAGAAGGAGCTGAATGAGTAATCATATGTATTCATTCTCCATTTCCAAGTCAAATAGTCGGGTTATTTTAAGTATAGCGGCAGCTTTCCGTTTTTTCCAGAGTATATGCGGCAAATTCTGAATGGAAAAAAAGGATTTTCATAAAAGTTGTCGAAAATTTCCGGTAGAGGGACTTTTGTCATTGCCAACTCGGCAAATCCCCACTACTACAAACGCAACTGACATGCGCGAAAGGGAAGGCTTCTATGTTTGCTTTTATCCGAAAGAGTCTGATTGCCCGGATTCTCTGTGTGACCACTGCAGTTATTCTGGGAATCACGGCAGGTAATCTCGCCATCCAATGGGTGAATACCGGAACAGCCGTTCAAGGAACTATCAGCAGCTACAACATGAACATCGCAAGCCATTATGTAACACAGCTCGATGCCGGACGGTACAGTGAGTTTCTGGCAGACCCGCAGGAGTCGGAACTTTACTGGTCATTACGTGATGAACTGGACCAGTTCCGTACATCCATCGGAGCCCGGTATGTCTATTTCGTAAAAATCGATGAAGCCGGCCAGCCGCTGCTGATGATTGACGGCAGACCGCCTGGCGACCCGCTGGCATCCCCGATCAATGAGGAGACCGATATGCCGGAAACTGCCGTCAAGTCCGTTCTCGCAGGGGGAAATGCCAGCTCTGAGCTGATCAAGAATCCTGAATACGGTGATTACATTTCCGCCTTTGTTCCGGTCAAAAATGAACAGGGTGCGCTTATCGGGGCGCTGGGAATCGATACGGATGTTACAGTGGTCAGTTCACTGACCCGGGATGTGCTGCTCCAGAGCCTGCCGCTCTACAGTATTATTTTAGCGGTCTCACTGGTTGCGCTTGGCGTTATCGCCTGGTTTATCACCCGTTCCTTGCGTCCGCTGCATACGATAACTGCAGGTGCGGGGGCGATGGCGGGCGGGGATCTGGCGGAAGCTTCCCGGATTCTGCACGGACGGCCGGTCAAATCCCGGGATGAGATCGGAACCGCCTATCAGGCTATGCTCAAAATGTCAGGCGAATTGAATATCCGGGTTAAAGGAATGGTCTCGAATGTATCAACAGCTTCTGATTACCTGTACGGCACCTCAGAGACCTTCGCCAGAAATGCGGATGATGTGCTGCGGATGAGTGAAACCGTGAACGTAAAGATCGGAGATATTTACTCCGGAGCAAGCACGCAGACGGAAGGCGCGCAGAGCAGTGCGCTGGCGATGGATGAGATGGCGCAGGGAATCGCGCGGATTTCCGCAGCTTCTGCTTCTGTATCGGAGACTGCCGTACAGGCGCTGGATAAGGTAAATACCTCCCAGACCGCCATGTCCCGGATGAGCCGGCAAATGGAATCCATTGCTGAATCAACAGACGAAACGATGAATATGGCTATGCTTCTTCAGGGCTATACTGCTGAAATTGAAGGCGCTCTGGCGGCAATCAGACAGTTCGCCGACCAGACGAAGCTTCTGGCTCTCAATGCTTCGATAGAAGCAGCCCGGGCAGGAGAACACGGACGGGGGTTCACCGTCGTCGCCGGCGAGGTGCGCAAGCTGGCGGAAGGCTCTGCTTCGGCAGTGGAGCGTGTTGCAGACTTGCTGATACATATCGGAACAGTATCCTCCGGCATAAGTACGCAGATGACGGAGGCTTCAAGAGAAGTAGGAGAAGGTGTTCGAATGTCCGCCGGGGCAGAGGAAGCGCTGGTGCTTGCAGCAGCTGCGTTCCGGGAAGTGGCGGAACAGATCGTTGATGTATCAGCGACAGCTGAGGAGCTGTCCGCAGGGTCAGAGGAGGTTGCCGCCACTGTTGGCAGCATGGCTATGATTGCCGGCGGGGTTACCGAGCAGACGCGCCAGATCCGCGAGCTTACCGATCTTCAGCTGGAGAAGATCAAAGAGGTATACGAAGCCTCGAGAGTAATCAGTGTAAGTACCAGCGATATGCGTCAGGCGATCCTGCAGGTCAGGGTATAGCACAAACGGCTGCATTTGTCCTATATACAGGATAATGCAGCCGTTTCTTTCTGACCGTTAAGCCCTATGTTATAGTAGGTATTGGAGTGCTCTATCCAAAACAAGGACAAGTATAACAGGGGGAAACCATGATATGATTTCACGCAAGATTTACAGGGGAATCTGGA
The DNA here is from genome assembly GCF_058313675.1 of Paenibacillus sp. fava2. NCBI lineage: Bacteria > Bacillati > Bacillota > Bacilli > Caryophanales > Paenibacillaceae > Paenibacillus > Paenibacillus sp. fava2. Next base: position 3,723,132 of record NZ_CM177755.1, read on the forward strand.
AAGAGGGACAGGCAGCAGCCGGCCTGCAGGCATTGCAGGAAGACATCCGGGCTAAACAGCTTGTACAGGACGGGGTGCTTATGACGGCAGCAGCTTTTTCCTGGCAAAATAATGTCTTTCTCTATTACGAGTGCATCAGCGAACAGGTTGAACCGGCGATGGTGGCCGGTGCCGCCGGGCAATATCTGATTGACTGGGAGGGCGAGGCAGCTCCGCGGAAGTGGGTAGAGATGATTGATGTCTTTCACTTTAATGAACCGGCCGGGTATGAGCACTGGCTGCGTAAGGCGGCAGTGGAGCGGCGCGGGGGCAGAGTGGCCCATCTGAAGCGCGAAAAGGTAGCAAGCTATATTTATTATCATTACCAGCTGCAGGAGGAACGGGCGTTCCACGGCAATAAATACGATATTATTGCCATGCACGAGAACCTGCTGTTCGGCTACCAGGAATTTCCGTCCGTTGTGGAAGAGCCGGTAGTTCCGGGCCGGCTGAGCACCAAAGGAACCCCGGTCCCGTGGGAGGATTCGCGGATGGATCTGCATTTCCAGCCCTGGGAGGACGACGATTATTTGTACTTCAAGCCGGTTGAGACAGTATTCGCCTATTACATAGAAAATTAGCACCGGATGTGATTGTTGTAACCGCTTCATATTTTGCTACGGGAGGTCAGCCGGACAGATGAATGAAAAAATGAGCAAATCGAGGGTTAGCGGATTTCTTAGGGCTGAGGGCAGAACGGTTGTAAACGGCAAGGGCGAAGAGGTATTGCTTAGCGGCTGGGGACTTGGCAACTGGCTGCTTCCGGAAGGGTATATGTGGACTACGGACGGAAACGGCCGGTTTGACCGGCCGTCAAGGATTGAGGCTGTGATCCGTGAATTAACAGGAACAAAGTTCGCTGAGCAATTCTGGACGGCATTCCGCAACGCCTACATTACCAGAGATGATATCCGGCTGATGGCGGAGCAAGGTTATAATTCTGTGCGTATTCCGTTCAACTGGCGTATTCTAATGGAGGATGAGCCGGGAATGGTCTGGAAGGAGGACGGGTTTCGGCTCATTGACCGCTGCCTGGACTGGTGTGAAGAGTTTAAGCTGTATGCCTTTCTGGATCTGCATGGAGCTCCGGGTGGCCAGACGGGTGCAAATATCGACGATTCTGTAGATGATGTGCCGCGGCTGTTCACGGATCAGGACAGTTGGAATAAGGGGCTTGCGCTGTGGAGACAGCTCGCTGAACGGTACAAGGACCGCTGGATTGTCGGCGGCTATGACCTGCTGAACGAACCGATCAAGACTCCTTCTGCCGGACAGGATTTTGACTATCTGGTTCCCAGGCTGGTCCAGTTCTACGAGGAGGCGGTTGCAGCCATCCGGGCTGTGGACGATAAGCACATGCTGTCTATCGAAGGGCATCACTGGGCGACGGACACAAGTATTTTCCACAAAAAGTATGATGACAATATGATTATTCATTTTCACCGGTATGCCTGTTACCCGGATCTCAGCTCTTTCACGGAATTCCTTGAAGTGTCCGCGAGATTGAATGCGCCGCTTTGGCTGGGGGAAAGCGGCGAGAATCTGAACGAATGGTATACCGCCATCTATCCGCTGGCTGCGGAACTGAATATAGGCTACAATCTGTGGCCGTGGAAAAAGATGGACAACACCAACTCTCCGTATTCTGTTAATCTGCCGGAAGGCTGGAATCTGCTCATGGATTACACCAGAGGGGGAGCCCATCCCGGTTATGAGCAGGCTGGTGCAATACTGGAGCAGTATTTGGAGAACATCAGGGTTGAAAACTGCCGGTATAATGCTGAAGTAACGAAAGCAGTGTTCAGAACACCGGGCTGTACCGTCCGGGCCACGGATTTTGATCAGCTGCCAGGTAAAGGGCAGTCGTTCAGCGGGCTGCGCCGCCAAGGGAATCCGTTTAAATACCGGGCAGGCACCGGAATGCACATTGTGGAGGAGGTACAGCGGGAAGTCTTAACTAAACGTTTTGTCTTCGACATTTTGTGGGACAGGTTTGCGCTTGAGCTGGAGAGCGGAGAGTTTGCTGCTTATACGATCAACGATACACGGGAGGACAGCAGTATCTCATTCACCTATAGTTGTAAAGGGCCGGCGGCTGTGGCTCTTTTTCAGGATGACCGGGAAATCGCTTCATTAACGCTTCAGTCAGGGGAGCACAAGCAGACTACTACTGCGGTAGGCTTGGCGGCTGCCGGCAGTTCCCGCTTAAAAGTTGCTGTTAAGTCAGGGACAGTGAGGCTGGACCGGATTATTTTTAATTGAAAAATAACAAACAGCAGCGCTTCTCCGTCATCCGGGGAAGCGCTGCTGTGCGCTGGAGCATTACAATAAAGCATGGTACTGCTGCTGTAAGTACATGATTATGGGCAGCCTATTGCATAAAACGGAAGCTCTTTTGCCGGCCGTCTCCGAAATAGAGTATGTTGTCGAGCTCTGAGGCCTGCAGCCCGCCTTCCTCATTCAGCACATTTCCGGCAACATAACGGCCCTTGATCTTGGCCAGAATGTTGGTGATTCCCTTAAACTGGTCATGCTCAATCACATGGATCAAAGTGCATTCAATAGCAATCATGCATTCACGGATAACGGGTGCATTGACAGTATGCGCCTGCTCATGCGTCAGATCAACGTGGTCAAATTTGCTGATCTCTTGTCCGGAATGTGCGCCGCAGTAGAGAATCGCGTCCATCAGCGAACGTCCGGGAATATTGATGACGAAATCCCGCACCGCCTTGATCTGGTTAACGGCATAGCCTTTGCTGCTGAAGCCCAGCATCATCATGTCCTTCAGTGAATAGGAAGAGGAGATAGGCGTCACGTTCGGCTTACCATCCGCATCATAAAAGCTGACCAGGATAACCGGGAACCCGTAGTACATTTTCTCATAATCAACAGCTACCTTTTCCATTTGAGTAATCCTCCTGAATATGTATACCGCTCAAAGCGGCTTCTATACCAAAGGATAGCGCAAGCCGGAAAAGAGTAAGGGTGACCAGACGCACAGGTCTAGGTCTAGCTGTTCTGTAATTGCAGAGCCGGACCAAAGAACTCGTAATGAATCTGCTCTTCCTTCATTCCAAGCTTAATCAGCTCGCGGATCATGGCTTCCATGAAAGGAACGGGGCCGCACACATAGGCATCACCGGCCACATCCACATAGCTTTTCAGAATTTCGCCTGTAATCACACCGTCAGGTCCGCCGGACAGGAAGGTTTTGGTCTTGGCATTGCTCATAGCGGCTGCGTATTTCTCAACATCCTGGCGGAAAGCGGCGAGGGCTTCATTGCGCGCAGAATGCAGGAAGACTACCGGCCGGTCCGGTGTTTCATTAGCAACCGTTTCGAACATGCTCATCATAGGGGTAATGCCTACACCACCGGAGATGAACGCGACAGGTGTGGTTTTGGAGACATCAAGCATGAATTCTCCAGCAGGAGCACTGACTTCAACAGTATCGCCTTCGTTCACCTGATTGTGCAGATATACGGACACAACCCCATTCGGATCGTTCGCTTCCTCGCGTTTTACGGAGATGCGGAATTCGTCCGCTTTTGGAGCCTGGGAGAGACTGTACTGACGGATCATGGTGTATTGCTCGCCTGGAATTAACACGCGCACCGAAATATACTGGCCCGGCTTGTAGTCGGGAACATTCGAGCCGTCTGCAGGCTTCAGATAGAAGGAGGTAATATTGCCGCTCTCCTGTACTTTACGGGCAACGGTGAACGGTTTGAAGAAATTCCAGCCGTTCTCCTGCTCGCGGGCTTCTTTATACATGCTGTCCTCAACACCGATGAAAGCATCAGCGATAACGCCGTAAGCTTCTTCCCAGGCCTGCAGAATCTCAGGTGTAGCGGCATCGCCAAGCACTTCCTTGATTGCTTTTAGCAAAAATTCACCGACGATCGGATAATGCTCCGGCTTAATGCCAAGACTGACATGCTTGTGGGCAATCTGAACTACCGCCGGCAGAATGTTCTCCAGGTTATCGATGTGTACGGCTGCGGCATACACTGCGTTCGCGAGTGCGGCCTGCTGACGGCCTTGTGCCTGGTTGGCATGGTTAAACACATTCAAGAGTTCCGGGTGGGCTTCGAACAAATTCCGGTAAAAAGCGGTTGTTATGGTTGTTCCGTGCTCTGCCAATACCGGCGCTGTCGACTTAACAATGTCACGTGTGTGTTGTGATAAAATAATGTTCATCCCCTCTCAATTAATCCAAAATTAATATATACCTAATTTTAATTAAAAGATATATTTAAAATACCACTTTAACAAAATAGACATTTTTATTAATATTATTTGTAATAAATATCACTTACTACGCATGTGGTTTGGAGGTTGGTTATGAGGCTGACTTTATATACAGATTACTCTTTGCGGATTCTTTTGTATCTTGGAGCGAAGGAGCGGGTTGAGCTGTCAACGATTCAAGGGATTTCGGACGCTTATCAAATCTCCAAAAATCATCTGATGAAGGTTTCCCATGAACTGGGCAAGGCGGGTTACATCGAAACGGTTAGGGGAAGGGGAGGCGGGATCCGCCTCGCACTGGCACCCGGAGACATTAACATCGGGGAGGTCGTCCGGCGGATGGAAGACGATCTGTATCTCGTCGAATGCTTCCATCCTTCAGGCGGCCATTGTCCGATCTCTCCGGTGTGCGGGCTGAAAGGCGTGCTGGGCAAGGCGCTCAAAGCTTACTTGCAGGTACTGGATGAATATACGCTACAGGATTTGCTTATCAACAAAGATGATTTGCGGGCTCTTCTGGTGCAGCCGGAGCAGGCTATGCCTCCCCGAACAGCAGACGCTCCTCATCCCGGCTATGAACCGCATTAACAACCAGCAGGGCGTGAAACTGATGAAGCACTTCCGGTGTGAGCCCTTCCCGGGCCAGCCGGGCTTTGGTGTCCCTGACAATAATCCTCAATATTTCATGATCACGGGTCAGCCGGATTACTGCGTTATGCAGGTCCGGCTGCTTCTCTTCCATTTCCTGATAGAAGCCGTCTTCCTCCGCATCGGCGTGACTTAGAATCCGTGTCTCCCAGTATTCAAGCAGATGCTCGGCCGCCTGGCGGGCCACCTCGAATTCCTTTGCCTCAAGCAGCTCCTCTACTTCTTCGGTTTTGCCGATTGCACCGGACAGACCGCCCTCATGAATGGCATGATGGGCATGCAGCTGGCGTAATGAAGGTCCTCCCATGTCGTTCATCCTCTCCGTATTTTTGATCAGTATAGCATATCCGCTGGTAGTGAAATCCCCGGTAAGGTATTCCCCGTACAACAAAGAGGGAACTCCCTATGCGGGCTTCCTGCAGTGGAGAAAGAGGGCTATAGCAGCGCTTTTCCCGGTTTTGGGAAAGGCGTATTTGCCGTTTTCACAGATCAAGGGATTTCCCGCGGCGCAATAGGTGTTTCCCTAATGGGAACTGCCGGCCTCCAGATCCATAATGGTATTAATTGAATGATTGAATAGATTTGCGCTACCATGTCCTTCATTCTGAAAAGGAGTGTTCGTAACCGATGAAGAAGAAATTCGGCCTTAACTTTTTTAAACCGATTGAGAGCTATTCCGGAAAATGGTCCATTCTTGAAGAGAAAAATAGAGATTGGGAAAATATGTACCGCCAGCGCTGGTCCCACGATAAAGTCGTCCGCACTACTCACGGCGTTAACTGTACCGGCTCCTGCAGCTGGAAGGTATTCGTGAAGAACGGCATTATCACCTGGGAAAACCAGCAGATTGACTACCCTTCCTGCGGACCGGACATGCCCGAGTTTGAACCGCGCGGCTGTCCGCGCGGAGCGACCTTTTCGTGGTATGAGTACAGCCCTCTGCGTGTGAAATATCCATATGTGCGCGGCAAGCTGTGGCGGCTGTGGCAGGCGGCCCTGCAGGAGCACGGCAATTATGTCGATGCCTGGGCCAGCATTGTGGAAGATCCCGAGAAAGCCAGCCAGTATAAAAAAGCGCGCGGCAAAGGCGGCCATATCCGCGTTAACTGGGATGATGCGCTGCATCTGATCTCGGCACAGCTGATCTATACGATCCGCAAGTACGGACCGGACCGGATTGCAGGCTTTACGCCGATTCCGGCCATGTCGATGGTCAGCTATGCTTCCGGCGCCCGCTTCATCTCACTGCTCGGCGGCCAGATGCTGAGCTTCTATGACTGGTATGCCGATCTGCCGCCTGCTTCCCCGCAGATCTGGGGTGAGCAGACGGATGTACCGGAGTCCTCGGACTGGTACAATTCCGGCTACCTGATCATGTGGGGCTCGAATGTCCCTCTGACACGGACACCGGATGCACACTTTATGACAGAAGTCCGCTATAAAGGAACCAAGGTCGTTTCTGTTGCGCCTGACCTTGCGGAGAATGTGAAATTCGCCGACAACTGGCTGGCGCCGAATCCCGGAACGGATGCTGCGGTGGCCCAGGCCATGACCCATGTCATCCTGAATGAATTCTACCAGGAGCGGCAGGAGCCGATGTTCCTGAACTATGCCAAGCAATATACAGATCTGCCGTTCCTGATTTTGCTTGATCCGCATGAGGATGCCTGGAAGGGCGGACGTTTCCTGCGGGCAAGCGACCTCGGGGACAGCACGCCGCATTCCGACTGGAAGCCGGTTATCTATGATGAGGCAGCCGGTAAAGTGATTGTCCCGAACGGAACGATGGGCCAGCGCTGGGAAGAAGGCAAGAAGTGGAACCTGATTCTTGATAATGAAGACGGCAGCAGGGTTGAGCCTGCACTGAGCATTGAAGGCCATGGCGAAGAGTGGACGGAAATCGTATTCCCGTTCTTTGACAACTCCGGCAACGGCACATTCCGGCGGATGATTCCGGCCCGCAAAATGCAGCTGGCTGACGGAACGGAGCGCTACGTAGCTACTGTCTACGATCTGATGCTTAGCCAGTACGGGATTGCCCGTACCAATAGCCCCCTTAACGCCAAAGACTACTATGACGAAGCTTCTCATTACACTCCGGCATGGCAGGAGAAGATTACGACAGTGAAAGCCAGCGTCGTGGTACAGATCGCCCGTGAGTTCGCGCAGAATGCCATTGATACGGGCGGCCGCTCGATGATTATTATGGGCGCCGGGATTAACCACTGGTTCAACAGCGATACCATCTACCGTTCCATCCTGAATCTGGTGGTCCTGACTGCTTCGCAAGGCGTTAACGGCGGCGGCTGGGCGCATTATGTCGGCCAGGAGAAATGCCGTCCGATCGAAGGCTGGTCCACCGTGGCATTCGCCAAGGACTGGCAGGGTCCGGCGCGGCAGCAGAATGCGACCTCGTTCTTCTATTTCGCCACCGAGCAGTGGCGGTATGAAGAGAGCGGCACTGATTCGCTTAAATCTCCGACCGGCGGCGAGCTCGCTTACCAGCATCCGGCCGATTACAACGTGCTGGCCGCACGCCTCGGCTGGCTGCCGTCCTTCCCGCAGTTCAACAAGAACAGCCTGCTGTTCGCGGAAGAAGCGGCCCGGGAAGGCAAGAAATCCAACAGCGAGATCATCGGCCATGCGCTGGAGGAGATCAAATCGCGCAAAACCCGCTTTGCGGTGGAAGATCCGGGCGCACCGGAGAACTTCCCGCGTTCGCTCTTTATCTGGCGTTCCAATCTGATCTCAAGCTCGGCTAAAGGCCAGGAATACTTCATGAAGCATCTGCTCGGCGCTTCGGACGGCCTGCTTGCAGAGCCGAATGAGGAGCAGAAGCCGGAGGAAATCATCTGGCGCGAGGATGTGGAAGGCAAGCTGGATCTGATGGTTGCGATGGATTTCCGGATGACCACAACTCCGCTCTATGCAGATATTGTACTGCCGGCGGCAACATGGTACGAGAAAACAGATCTTTCATCGACCGACATGCATCCGTTCGTTCACCCGTTCAACCCGGCGGTCAATCCGCTGTGGGAATCGCGTTCGGACTGGGATATTTACCGCCAGCTGTCGGAGGTATTCTCCGAGATGGCTAAAACCCATCTGCCGGGCGTATACAAGGACATCGTTGCTTCACCGCTCGGTCACGACTCGATCAGCGAAATCTCCCAGCCGATGGGTCTGGTCAAAGACTGGGCCAAGGGTGAAGTGGAGGCCATTCCGGGTAAGACGATGCCGAACCTAAGCATTGTGGAACGTGACTACACCAAAATTCATGATAAATACATTTCCCTTGGACCAAATCTGGCAGTCGGCAAAGCCGGTGCACACGGCGTCAGCTTCTCGGTTGCCGAGGAATACGAGGAATTAAAGAAGCTTAGCGGCGTCTACTTTGACGAATCGATCAAGAACGGCCTGCCAAAGCTGCAAACCGCCCGCCAGGCGGCAGATACGATTCTGCATCTGTCCTCCGCGACCAACGGACGTGTATCCCAGAAGGCCTATGAATCGGCCGAGAAGGATCACGGGGTTCCGCTGAAGGACATTTCGGCAGACCGTGCAGCAGAGAAAATTACGTTCCAGAGCATCACTGCACAGCCGCGGGAGGTCATTCCGACACCGGTGTTCAGCGGCTCGAACAAGCAGGGCCGCCGCTATTCGCCGTTCACTACGAATATCGAACGTCTTGTGCCGTTCCGCACGCTGACCGGAAGACAGCATTTCTATATTGACCATGAGATCTTCCTGCAGTACGGGGAATCCCTGCCGGTATTTAAGCCGACCTTGCCGCCGATGGTTTTCGGACAGCGCGACAAGGCAGTGAAGGGCGGCCAGGATTCACTGGTACTGAGATATTTGACACCGCACGGTAAATGGAATATTCACTCCACCTATCAGGATAACCAGCACATGCTGACCCTGTTCCGCGGAGGTCCGACCGTATGGATTAATAACGAGGATGCGGCAGCCCACGACATTGAGGATAACGCCTGGCTGGAAGTATATAACCGCAACGGCGTTGTAACCGCACGGGCGGTGGTCAGCCACCGGATGCCGAGAGGCACAATGTTCATGTACCATGCCCAGGACAAACATATTCAGGTTCCGGGGTCGGAGATTACCGATACCCGCGGCGGAAGCCATAATGCGCCTACACGGATTCATCTGAAGCCTACCCAGATGGTCGGCGGATACGCACAGCTCAGCTACGGTTTCAACTACTATGGCCCGATCGGCAACCAGCGTGATGTCTACGTAGCCGTACGCAAAATGAAGGAGGTTAACTGGCTTGAAAATTAAAGCGCAAGTTGCAATGGTAATGAATCTGGATAAATGCATCGGCTGTCATACCTGCAGCGTCACCTGCAAGACGACCTGGACGAACCGCAAGGGTGCGGAATACATGTGGTTCAACAATGTTGAAACGAAGCCGGGGATCGGCTATCCGAAGCGCTGGGAGGACCAGGAGCTTTATAAAGGCGGCTGGCAGCTGCGCAAAGGCAAGCTTGAGCTGAAGTCCGGTAACAAGCTGTCCAAGATCGCGCTCGGTAAAATCTTCTATAACCCGGATATGCCGGAAATGAAAGATTACTATGAGCCGTGGACGTACAACTACGAGCATCTGACCAATGCAGGGGAACAGAAGCATTCACCGGTAGCACGGGCCCATTCGGCCGTGACCGGTGAAAAGATGGATCTGGAATGGGGTCCGAACTGGGAAGACGATCTGGCCGGTGCGCATGTCACCGGTCCGCTTGATCCGAACATCCAGAAAATCGAGGAAGAAATTAAATTCAACTTCGAGAAATCGTTTATGGTCTATCTGCCCCGTCTCTGTGAGCACTGTCTGAACCCGAGCTGCGTCGCTTCCTGTCCTTCAGGAGCAATGTACAAACGGGAAGAGGACGGCATCGTCCTGGTTGACCAGGAAGCCTGCCGCGGCTGGAGATACTGCATGACCGGCTGTCCGTACAAGAAGGTCTACTTCAACTGGCAGACCAACAAGGCAGAGAAATGCACCTTCTGCTTCCCGCGTGTGGAGGCAGGACTGCCGACAGTCTGCTCGGAGACCTGTACCGGACGTATCCGCTATCTGGGGGTTCTGCTGTACGACGCCGACAAGGTGCTTGAAGCAGCTTCCACACCTGATGTGCAGGATCTGTACAAGGCGCAATGCGATTTGTTTATGAATCCGCATGATCCGGCCGTCATTGCCCAGGCCAGAAAAGACGGTATTTCCGAAGACTGGCTGGAAGCAGCCCAGAACTCACCGGTATACAAGCTCGCGATCGAGCACAAGCTGGCGTTCCCGCTGCATCCGGAATACCGGACGCTGCCGATGGTCTGGTATGTACCGCCGCTCAGCCCGATCATGAACTATTTCGAGGGCAAGGATTCACTGAAGAATCCGGATATGATTTTCCCGGCGATTGAAGAAATGCGTACTCCGATTCAATATCTGGCTAATATGCTGACCGCCGGTGATACACAGACCGTCAAAGAAGCCCTGCAGCGGATGGCGATGATGCGCTCTTACATGCGTGCCCAATCCTCAGGCCAGGAATTTGATCAGAGCCGTCTGGACCGTGTCGGAATGACTGCCCAGCAGATGGAACAGATGTACCGGCTGCTGGCGATCGCCAAATACGAGGACCGGTTCGTCATCCCGACCTCACACAAAGAGCAGCACATGAATCCTTACCGCGCCCAAGGCTCGGCCGGCTACGGCAATGGAATGGGCGATATGGGTACCGGCTCCGGCTGTGACGGCTGCGGTGCCGCCAGCTCGATCGCCGAAAGTCTCAAGACCGGTAAAGACATGTACGAGGAGAATTTCTACGGGGGGATTTGGCGTGATTGATCTGACCCGATTGTACAGCTACAAGGAATCCTTCGGTTATTTCGCCCTGCAGCTCATGTATCCCGAGAAGCTGGATTTTCATCCGGCTTTTCTGGAGGAGGCGTTCAGCAAGGATCATCCCGGTTACGGCCATGTGCACACCTACTGGACACAGATGCAGAACTACAGTCTGGAGGAAATTCAGGAGAGCTATGCGGCCACCTTTGATTTTCAGAAGGATTGTGCCTTATATATGACTTACTTCAAGTTTGAAGATGCCAAGGAACGGGGACAGATGCTGGCGAAGCTGAAGCTGCTCTATGAAATGTTCGGGCTGGAAATGCCGGAAGGGGAGCTGCCTGATTTTTTGCCGCTGATGTGTGAATTTCTGTATGCTGCAGAGTGGCTGGATAATCCGGATGCGCCGGAGAATTTCCGGATGCTGATCGCGATCCTGGAGGATGGCACGTACCATCTGCTCAAGGCGCTTGAGAAAAACAACAGTCCCTATTTCCATCTGGTGAAGGGGCTGCGTGAAACATTAAAAGCTTGTGCTGAACAGGAGGCCCTGAGTCAATGAATATGTACGGTCAGTTTTTATGGGTCATTTTCCCTTATATGTGCCTGGTGGTCTTTATATTCGGTCATATCTTCCGTTACCGCAAGGACCAGTTCAACTGGACGGCCAAATCCAGTGAGTTTATTGAGAAAAAGCAGCTGAAATTCGGCAGCATCCTGTTCCACCTCGGGATTATGCCGGTTATTCTTGGCCATATCGGCGGTCTTGCCGTTCCCAAATCGTGGCTGGAGGCCGTTGGTGTGAGCGATCACATGTACCATATCGGGGCCGTGTATATTGGCGGAATCTTCGGCTTTGCTACACTGGCCGGTATGCTGATTCTCACTTCGCGGCGCTTTACGATCAAGAATGTCCGCAGGCTCAGCAGTGCATCTGACCTGATTGTCAATTCTTTGCTTCTATTTATAGTGTTCATGGGGATGTACTCCACTATCGTAACGAATGCTGTACAGCCGGAGTTCGACTACCGGGATACGATTTCCGTCTGGTTCCGCGGACTGTTCATGTTCCGTCCCGATCCCGCGCTGATGGCGGATGTGCCGTTTTCGTTCAAGCTGCATATCCTGTCGGGCTTTGCGATCTTTGCCTTCTGGCCGTTTACGCGCCTTGTTCATGTCTGGAGTGTTCCGTTGAATTATATAGGCAGAAGTTATATTCTATACAGAAGAAATAAAACGAATTAACGGAAAGAAGCCGCTGGTTCTTTCCCTGTTCAATTAGGAGTGGGAACGATGAAAAAGAAGGTGAATTACCAGGGGGAGCTCGATACGATCCGCATGGCGCTGGGTTATGACTTTATTTCACTGGCGCTTGCCGAGCCGGCGGAATATGATTATGTGATCCGCTGGAAATACGCCTCCGGGAACACGAATGAACGTTACAAACGGATCGTTCTGCAATCAGGCAGAGGGATAGCCGGGATCGTGTTCAAGACCGGAAAACCGTTACTTCTGCCTTCTGTAGAGAAAGACGTACAGCCTGATTCCTTATTTACTTATCCTATAACCAAAATGGAGAATCTGCGCAGCATCGCCGCTGTCCCTATCTGGAGTGATGCCCGGGTAGCCGGTGTGCTGCTGGGCGGATTCAGAGGTGAACGGCAGGTTACCCTTGAGATGGTGCAGGCTCTGGAAGCCACGGCGCGAAACGGGATTGGAGACTTGAACGGGAAGGAATTGTTGCTGAGTTGATTACACCCGGAAAAGATCTGACAAATCTTCTGATGAGCAGGCTGTTCGAGAACAGCACCGAGGCCATGTTCTTTTTTGACCGGGAAGGCAAGGCACTCGCGATGAATCCGGCTGCTGAAAATATTGTTGACCAGAATATTCTGAAGCAGCTCTATCAGGGGAATCCCCTGGCACTATGCGGAACCTGCCGGGGATATACCAGTGAGACGGAGCTGCGGACCTGTCTGAACTGCTATTTTAATACACCGGGTACGGAGGACTTCACCTCCTATCAGGTTTATCTGGAGACGAGGGATAAAGGAATCGTCCCTTATGCAGCCACCTTTCATACGATTGATGCCGAGCAGGGAATCCGTGTTTTCATGCTGAGGGATTTGACCAGACAGTTTAAGACCCAGGAGAAATTCTATCAGAATAAAATGATGAAGCATGTTATTGAAGCCCAGGAGAAGGAACGCAAACGGATATCCCGTGAGCTGCATGACAGCGTAGCCCAGGAATTGATGAGTGCGGTCATTGACCTGCGCGTGCTCAAATATATGACCGATGACGAGAAGCTGCTGAGGAAGGTGAAGCAGACCGAGGTATCCATGACCCGGCTGCTCAGCGATATCCGCAATCTCTCGGTGGAGCTGCGGCCGGCTGCGCTGGATGATTTCGGGCTGGAGGCAGCCTTTCGTTCCCACTTCAAGCGGATGGAGCAGAGCTATGGCCTTGTGATTGATTTCGATTCCCGCTTGTCCGAGAAGCGATATGGCAGCGAGATTGAAACCGTCGTTTACCGGGTATGCCAGGAGGCTGTGCTGAATGCGCTCAAATATGCCCATGTAGATACGGTCAAAGTTTCGCTGACCGAAAAGGACGGTATCCTGCGCCTGCAGGTCGAAGATGAAGGCGTAGGCTTCCATCCCGGAGACGAGCCCGGCGGAACCGGGCTGGGCCTCTTTGGCATGCAGGAACGCGCAGAGCTGGTCGGCGGCACGTTCAGCGTGGAATCACAGCGGGGCAGAGGGACAAGAATTCTGCTGCTGGTTCCTGCAGAAAAGTTACAAGGGAAGGAATGAGCGGCTGAATGAAGATTGTTATTGCAGACGATCATGCCATCGTACGCAGCGGGTTTGCGATGATCCTTAATTTTCAGGATGACATTGAAGTAATTGGAACGGCGGCAGACGGCAGGGAAGCGTATGCCCTGGTCGCCAAGCACCGGCCGGATATTCTGATTATGGATCTGAGCATGCCTCCTGGGGAAAGTGGGCTGATCGCGACCGGGAAGATCAAGGAGGATTATCCCGATACGAGAATCCTGATCCTGACCATGCATGATGACGAGGAATACCTGTTTCATGTGCTGAAGAACGGGGCATCCGGCTATGTGCTCAAAAGCGCTCCGGATGAGGAGCTGCTGCTGGCGATCCGGACGATCTATGAAGGCGGGACCTATATTCATCCCAAGATGGCGACCTCACTTGTCCGTGAATTCATTAAGAAGGATAAGACTGTCACAACCGAGGATCTGTTCGAGCTGTTATCCAAGCGGGAGCTGGAGATTCTGCCGCTGATTGCGAAGGGCTACGGAAACAAGGAAATTGCCGAAAAGCTGTTTATTTCCGTAAAGACTGTCGAAGCGCATAAGGCCAAGATCATGGAGAAGCTGAACCTGAAGAGCCGGCCCGAGCTGGTTGAATATGCGTTGCGTAAAAAAATGCTGGATTTCTGAACGGCGAATGGAGGGGGAGCCCGTGTCTAATGATACAGGCCTGCAGTTTTCAACACCTGCCATGCGTATTCTTGAGAATGAGCACCGCTATTTATCCTATCTGATGGGGCAATGGCATGCTGCTGTGCTCTGGTTCGAGCAGGACAACATCAGCCTGGATGAAGGCAGGGCCAGGCTTCAAGAGCTGCGCGGGGCAATCATGGATTTTATCATACCGCTTAATAAGCATACCGCGAAGGAAGAGGAGCATTTCTTCCCGCTGCTGGGCCAGTACATCGGCTTTGAGCAGGGGCCGCTCGTCGGCATTCAGGAGGAGCACCGCGAGATCGACGGGTATATCGGGCACTTCCTTCATCACACCGCCGAGGGTGCTCAGCTGAACTCAGTCGGCGATCTCCGTGCCGCTGCGAGGGATGCCGGAGAGGCGTTCGAGGTACTGACTGTGCATTTTGTCAAAGAGGAGACGGTAGTGTTCCCGATGGCAGAGACCCTGCTCAGCCCCCGTGACCGGGAGCGGCTGTCCGGTAAACTGAATACACTGATCACCTGAAGCAGCTGCTCCATTAGGAGCAGCTGCTCAGATTGTCGAGAAACCCAGGTCTTTAAATGACATGGGTTTCTTTTGTATTTCAATAACGACCTGCAAACGGGAAAATGAGGGGATTAACCCCGTTTTTCCCGGCGATCCAGGTGGATCGCCATCTTCTTCATGTTCTGCACAGCTGCCGTCATCAGCGCTTGTTCCCTGACATTTGGTAGTCCGCGCAACCGGCAATAGCGAAACCCATGGAGCTCTTTAGCATCCGCGAAGCTTCGCTCAATGGTTTCTTTTCGTTTGCGATACAACTGCTTGCCTGACTTGCTGAGCCGGTTGTTCCGGACCCAATCCTTGCTGTCCTCCCAGACATGCCGGGTTACCACTTTTCGGTGGTTTTTGGACTGCGTACACTGGTTTAAAAACGGACAACTTTTGCATTGTTCCGGATCGGACGCATACTGCTGGTAGCCTTTGCGGTCCGTTGTGCGGTACTTCAGTCCTTGGCCGGTTGGACAGATGTACATCTCTTGCTCAGCGTCAAAAGTAAACTTCCATTTGGGAAACAGCCCTTGCTTGGAATGAAATCTCCGGTGAGCAATAACGGCAAAGATCTTTCGGTCTTGCAGACCGCGGCAAATCGGCGTTGTTAAATAACCTGAATCTAGTGCAATGGCCTCCACTTCAAATCCAAAACGTTCCTGCTGGCGGTCCAGACGCGACAAATACGGCACGGAATCATGGACATTTCCGGGCGTGACATGGACATCCGTAATGAGATTGTATTTCAGATCTACCGTCCGGTGGTCCAGATAAAAAAAGCCTTCCGGTTTACCGTCGCGGATCATGTATCCGCTGTCGGGGTCGGTCTTGCTCACTTTAATTTCTTTTTCTTCTTTCACTTCCTCTCTAGGTTTTAAGGCTTTTTTCCATGGTTCTTCCGGTCTGCCTCTACGGCAGCGTTGAGCTCATCCACATAATCCTTGGTGTTTTGCAGTACCTGTTGTTTCGTGTACTGGTGTTTATTCGCATTCGCTTTAACGTGAGTAGAATCTGAGACAAGAACCCGTCCCCCCACCATCCTGTGCGAAATGGCCTGAAGCACAATCTCATCGAAAATATCCTGAAAAATGTTCGTATCTTTAAATCGGGTTCGCCGATTCCAACTAATCGTGGAGTGGTCTGGAACCTTGTCGCTTAACCCCAGTCCAAGAAACCAACGGTAAGCTAAGTTTGTTTGGACCTCACGTTCTAACTGACGTTCGGAACGAATGCCGTAGAAGTACCCTAGGAAAATCATCTTGAACAGCACGACTGGATCAATCGCAGGGCGCCCGTTATCCGAGCAGTACAGGGGTCTAACCTTCTCATCAATAAACGAAAAATCTATATATTTATCCACCTTGCGAAGCAAGTGGTCTTGGGGAACCAAATCTTCAATGGAAACAAATTCGAAAGCTTGTTGTTTTTCTCGATTGGAACGCAGCATCTTTGACACACCATCCGTTTTATAATTAGTTACCTATATTATACAACATTAACGCGGTGTCGTATGAAATCTAAATCACATGAAGAAGGCTGTCGAGACTTTCTCGACAGCCTGAGCAGCTGCTCCATTAGGAGCAGCTGCTTTGCTTTTGCTCAGAATGTACTAAATAGTGGAATCCCTTAACTAGCAGGGCTGTTTTCCTGTCAGAAGGCAACAGAAATGCCGCCTTACTTTATTTTCAGGGTTTACCCTGTAAGGGACAGGGTACTCCCCTATATCTGATCCGGGGGATCGGCAGATACAATGAGAACAGGAAATATTCACATAGACAATCAGGAGAATAATTGGCGAAAAAGGTGAGATTTGAATGATCAAAAAAATGCAGTTACCGCTTCAAACACTAAACCTGGTTACCGGATTTATGGTATGGGTGATTATCTCTTCACTGATGCCTTTTATTTCCGAGGATATCAGTATCCCGTCAGGCAAACTGGCTATGGTCACTGCCATACCGGTTGTACTCGGCTCGATCCTGCGGATACCGCTTGGCTATTATGCCAACATTTTAGGGGCACGCATCATTTTTATGTGCAGCTTCATTCTGCTCCTGTTCCCGGTCTACTTCATCAGTGAAGCAACCACAATGGCGCACCTGATTATCGGCGGAACGTTCCTTGGAATAGGGGGAGCGGTATTCTCGGTAGGGGTAACTTCGCTGCCCAAATATTACACCAAGGATAAGCACGGGCTGGTGAACGGGATATACGGGATCGGTAATCTCGGAACAGCGGTCACCACTTTTTCGGCTCCGATGATCGCAGCACAGATCGGCTGGGGACCTGCGGTGAAGCTGTATCTGATTCTGCTGCTTATCTTCATTGCCCTGAATTTCTTCTTCGGGGATCGGCATGAGCCTAAGCTGAAGACGCCAATCATTGAACAAATTAAAGGGGTAGCAAAAAATGAGAAGCTCTGGCTGTTTTCACTGTTCTACTTCATTACCTTCGGTTCCTTTGTGGCGTTTACGATCTACTTGCCGGGCTTTCTGGTTTCCAGCTTTGGACTGGAAAAAGTGGATGCAGGGATGCGTACCGCCGGTTTCATCGCGGTAGCAACCTTTTTCCGTCCGGTAGGCGGATGGCTTGCCGACAAATTCCAGCCGCTGTTTCTGCTGATCGGCACGTTCAGCATTTATACAGTGGCAGCTATCATACTTGCATTCATGCCTTCCATGGGGCTTTATACCGTCGGCTGCCTGGCTATTGCTGTAAGTGCGGGGATCGGCAACGGGGTCATTTTCAAATTAGTTCCGCTGTATTTCAACAAGCAGGCGGGGATTGCCAACGGGATCGTGTCGATGATGGGCGGCCTGGGCGGATTCTTTCCCCCAATTATGCTGTCTATCATCCATGCGGCAACCGGCCAGTATTCGATCGGCTTCATGCTGCTCTCCCAGGTTGCGCTGGCCAGTCTGGTGCTGGTGGTGTGGCTGTACTTTAATGATAAGCTGGCTCTTACTTCAGAAGTATTCAATTCAACCGGGCAAGGGATTATGGTCACAGATGTAACCGGACTGATCAAGTCGGTGAATCCGGCCTTCTCCAAGCTTACAGGCTATACAGAGGAGGAAGTCCTCGGCAAGCAGCCGAGCATCCTGAAATCTGGTAGACAATCCAAGGACTTCTATGGTTCCATGTGGAGTGAAATCAAAGCTAAAGGCATGTGGCAGGGCGAAATCTGGAATAAGCGCAAAAACGGTCAGGAGTATCTGCAATGGCTCAATATCAGCGCTGTGAAGGATGAGACCGGCGAGGATGTACGATATGTAGGCACATTCAGCGATATTACGAATAAATAGTTAGCCGGCGGAAGTGCCGGGTTCCATTATAGTGAAGTTAGGAGCAGATGAAGGTGGAGAAGACGAGAAATCCGGTCAGTGTGGCAGAAGCAGTGGCCAGAGTTGTTGCAAAAGCCGTCCGCACAGGCACGGAAACTGTACCGCTTGCCGAAAGCTATGGCCGCATTCTGGCGGAGCCGCTGACTGCGACTCATGATGTCCCGCATTTCACCCGTTCACCCTATGACGGCTATGCAATCCGTTCGGCTGATTCTGCTGAAGCATCCGGCGGCAACCGTGTAACATTTACTGTCGTGGATCATATCGGTGCAGGCCAGGTCTCAGGTGTGACGGTCGGCGCATATGAAGCAGTCCGGCTGATGACGGGAGCAGCACTTCCCGGAGGTGCGGATGCGGTGGTGATGTTCGAGCAAACGGCTGAAGCCGGTCCGCTGGGATTCACGATCCGTAAAGCCTTTGCGTCCGGAGAGAATCTGTCCCTGCAGGGGGAGGATATGCAGGCCGGGGAGCAGATTATCCCGGCAGGCAGCTTCATCCAGCCTGGTACGATAGCGCTGTTGGCCACGTTTGGTTATGCGCAGGTCAAAGTGGCAAGGCGGCCGGTTGTCGGTATTCTGTCTACCGGAACCGAGCTGCTTGACGTTGCTTCTCCGCTGGAACCCGGCAAGATCCGCAACAGTAACGGTCCAATGATCGCTGCCCAGTTAGCCCGGATGGGCATTGCTTTCAAAATGTACGAAACAGCCGCAGATCAGCTGGAGGAAAGCCTTCTGACTGCACAGCAGGCACTATCGGAAACGGATTGTCTGATTACCACCGGCGGGGTATCCGTCGGTGATTATGATTATCTGCCTGAAATCTATGCCCGGATCGGGGCTGAGGTGCTGTTCAATAAGGTCGCGATGCGTCCTGGCAGCGTAACTACGGTTGCCGTCTCGGGTAACAAATACCTGTTCGGACTCTCCGGCAATCCATCAGCCTGCTTTACCGGCTTCGAGCTGTTTGTCCGGCCGGCACTCCTGCAAATGACCGGAGCGGATAAGGTGTATCTGCCTTACACCAAGGCAGTACTTGCTGAGGATTTCTCCAAAGCCAATCCGTTCACCCGGTTTATCCGGGCGGTGTACGACGGTTTCTCGGTGCGGCCGGCCGGATTTAACAAATCCAACGCCGTATCCTCGATCGCACGGGGGAATTCCCTGATTGTGCTGCCGGGAGGAACAAGGGGATATTCGGCAGGTACTGCTGTAGATGTACTGCTTCTGGGCGTCGAGGAAGGAACGGATGAATGGCTGCTGTAAGCCTGCAGAAAGGGAGGACCAGACAGATGACAACATTACCTATACAAGATCAATTGCATCGTCCGATGCGCGATTTGCGGATATCCGTAACCGACCGGTGCAATTTCAGGTGCTCCTACTGCATGCCCAAAGAGCTGTTCGGGGATGATTATGCGTTTCTTCCCGGCAGTGAGCTGCTGACCTTTGATGAAATCCGCCGGCTTACCCGGCTGTTCGTCTCCTTAGGAGTAAGCAAAATTCGTCTTACCGGCGGAGAACCGCTTCTGAGGCGTGAGCTTCCCGTACTCATTGAAGGTATAGGTGCTATGGCCGGGGTAGAGGACATGGGGCTGACGACAAATGGAGTGCTGCTCGGACACCAGGCGGTGCCTTTATATGCTGCCGGGCTGCGCAGACTCAATGTCAGCCTGGATGCACTGGACCCGCAATTATTCGGGAAAATGAACGGGCGCGGTTTAAAATCCGGGATTATTCTGCAGAACATTGACCATGCCGTAAACACAGGCTTTGAGGTTAAGGTGAATATGGTCGTGCAGCGGGGAGTCAATGAATCGGAGATTGAACCGATGGCCCGATATTTCAAGGATAAGCGGATCACCCTGCGGTTCATTGAGTTTATGGATGTGGGCAATGACAACGGCTGGAGCTTTAAAAAGGTTGTCACCAAAAAAGAAATGCTGGAGCGCCTCCAAAGCAGCTTTGAAATGGAGGCGCTTGGACATAGTTACTTCGGAGAAGTTGCCGAACGTTACAGATACAAGGACAACGGGGCAGAGGTGGGCTTTATCACCTCTGTCTCGGAATCGTTTTGCTCCTCTTGTACGCGGGCAAGGCTGTCCTCCGACGGGAAATTCTACACCTGCCTGTTTGCTTCCAGCGGACTGGATCTCAGAGCGTTGCTCCGGGGCGGCGCAGATGACGCCAGCCTGCTGAAGGCCATCCGGGCGGTATGGGAGCAGCGGAGCGACCGTTACTCCGATGAGCGGACAGAGCAGACTGCCCGCAGCAGAACGAAAATTGGTATGTCCTATATCGGAGGTTAGGCTATAGATTGTTGATCAGCTGTTAATGGAACCGGACTGGAGATCATTTTTCGCTGATTCGAAATTACCCGAACCAACCCGGCGGCGGATTTCTTCTTCGGTGAGCGGCTGGCCGATGGATCCGGTCGGGATGGCTTCCGTGCCTTCATCCACTGCTGCCCGCTCGACTCTCGCGAAGCCTGCATTCGTTCTGCGGCCGATTTGCTCGCGTTCTTCACGCGTAAGGGGAACCTGCTGTTCGCTATCTTTTGCCAATGGAGATCATCCTCTCAGTATAATCTATCACAACATGTTACCCATAATCTGATATCCCTAAAACATATTAATGAGACAGGAGACGAATTGTACCTATGAACGGAGCCCAGCTGCTGATTCAAATGCTGATCGAAAAAGATGTGGAGACGATATTCGGATACCCGGGCGGAGCCGTATTGCCCTTGTATGATGCGTTATATGATTGTGACAGGCTGCAGCATGTTCTGGTCCGGCACGAGCAGGCGGCTGTTCATGCTGCAGATGGGTACGCCCGGGCAACCGGTCTGACCGGAGTAGCGCTGGTTACCAGCGGACCGGGTGCTACCAATGCAGTGACTGGGATCGCAACGGCTTTTATGGACTCTGTTCCGCTTATTGTCTTTACCGGCCAGGTTTCGACGGAGCTCATCGGTCTCGACAGCTTTCAGGAAGTGGACATTTACGGGATGACGATGCCGATCACTAAACATAATTATATTGTAAGGGAGATCGCTGATCTGCCGAGGATTATACATGAAGCCTTCTATGTGGCGGCGACAGGACGGCCCGGTCCGGTACTGATTGACCTTCCCAAGAACGTGATGAATGCGGAAGTTCCGGATAGCCTGTATACCGCTGAAGCGATGAACCTCCCTTATATCCGTGGGTATCAGCCCGACCATTCCATTGCCCAGGCTGATATTCAGCTGGCCGCGGAGCAGCTCAGCAGGGCCAAGCGCCCGCTTGTTCTGATAGGGGGCGGATGCATTCCCGATAATACTCCGGAGCTGGTACGTGTGTTTGCCGAGCGTTACCACCTGCCTGTTGCCAGTACCCTGATGGGGCTGGGGGCATTCCCTTCCGGACATGCCCTGCATCTGGGTATGGTCGGGATGCACGGAAGTGTAGCTGCCAACCGTGCGCTGCAGAGTGCAGATGTGGTGCTGTGCCTTGGTGTCCGGTTCAGTGACCGTGTAACCGGTAACCGCAAAGCCTTCTCGCCGGACTCCTTCAAAATCCAGGTTGATATTGATACATCCGAGCTGAACAAGAACATACATATCGACCTTGCCATTACCGGTTCATGCGGCGAAATGCTTGAACGGTTAACAGGTAATGTACATACAGCAGAGCGGATGGACTGGGAACGTCAAATCCAGGACTGGCGCAGCCGTTCGGCAAAAGTGAAACGCAAACCTGAGCAGAAGCTGGCCCCGCAGGATGTGATAGCATGTCTGCAAAATGCCTCTGCAGGCGACGCCATTATCGCTACAGATGTTGGCCAGCATCAGATATGGACAGCTACGCATTATCAGTTCACCCGGCCGCGTTCCTTCCTGACATCGGGAGGGCTTGGCACGATGGGGTTCGGCCTGCCGGCTGCAATCGGCGCAGCCGTTGCATATCCCGACCGCCCTGTCGTCTGTATTACAGGTGACGGAAGCATTCAGATGAACATGCAGGAAATGATGACAGCGGTCGACCTGGGACTGAATGTCAAGGTGGCCATTTTTAAAAACGGCTATCTGGGGATGGTAAGACAGTGGCAGCAGCTGTTCCTGGGCAAGCGTTACTCATCTGTACGGATCAGCTCACCGGACTTCGTTGCCCTGGCTAAATCCTTCGGCGCTCACGGCTTCCGTGCACGCACAATGGATGAAGCAGAGCAGATGATTGATCTGGCGCTGCATACAGACGGCCTCGTAATTATGGAGTTCGATATTACCGAAGAGACAAATGTATATCCGATCGTTCCGCCGGGTTCGAGCAATCAGGATATGATTGTGGAATAGACATTGAATTCTTACATTAAAAAAGGATGCTTTCTATCGAATGACCGATAGGGAAGCATCCTTTTCTTGTTTGTCCTGTACTCACTAAAAGTAAAGAATCAGCACTGCAGCGTATAACATGACCGAAAAACCGATTTCCGTGATGCCGGTACGTTTGGCTGTAATTCCCGTCTTGGGCAGGATGGCTGCCCGGAGCAGCAGGATCAGCAGGGGCATAAGCAACGGGGGGAACAGAAGCAGGCCTGCTGCCGCAAACAGCAGATGATAAGCGACGGAGATGTAATAATACCGGGCATTGTTCCGCTCACGGATGATTGTTTTGACATACAGGGCAGTGCCGGTAAAGTATAGCGCCGACAAGAGGAAGAGCTCTGTGGCCGTCCGCCAGCTCTCTCCCTGTCCGACGTAGAAGACCGGATATATAATCAGAGAAAAAGCAATGATCGCTGAAATATCGTTCACCAATGCGCGTTCATTTTTTGTTTTGGCAAAATAGAGATTGACTGCAAAGAGCGGGAGCAGCGGAAGCACAAACCAGATCAGATCAGGCTCGGCGATAATCAGATAGATAACAAACGGCACCAGCAGCAGTCCGTAAAGCTTGAGCGGCTTGGCGTATCGCTGAAATTTCCCGGTCTTGACTCCCTGCAGCAGCGGGAAGCTGAACAGATAGATCAGCAGCCAGCAGATGAACAGCGGGATATGGATGGCTTTTCCCGCGGATGAAGCAATTCCGAACAAAAAGGGAAGGATCAGCATGGCCCAGGCGCCGTGCTGGTTGGGTATATACTTCCTCATAGCATTTTCTCCTCCTACAACAAGGTATCGTGACATGTGTATGTAATATCTGCTTAATCCATTATACCTGCTGAAATGAGAGCGCTATAGTGACCCGGAACACAGCCGAATTTTGCTGTAATTAATTGTTTGCAATTTATCCATTGACAATGGAACTGATCACTCCTTTATCGACGCAATTCACATCGTATGTTATTATGATAGCCTGATAACGTGTTAACGAACTAAAGCGCGTGTGGACATTTAATTTTACTAGGGGGATTAGAGAGATGAGACGCAAGGGAGTATGGATTCTTTTAACAGTAATGATTATAGCAGTGATTGCAGGCTGCTCCGGATCAGGAAAAGATGATAACAAGCTGGTTATCGGGATTGATGACAAGTTCGCGCCGATGGGCTTCCGGGACGAGAACAATGAAATCGTCGGCTTCGATATCGACTATGCCAGGGCTGCTGCCGAAAAAATGGGCAAAGAGGTTACTTTCCAGCCAATCGACTGGTCAGCTAAAGAGTCTGAGCTGAACAGCGGACGTATTGATATGATCTGGAACGGTTACACGATTACTGATGAGCGCAAGGAAAAGGTGCTGTTCACCAGACCCTATCTGGAAAACAGCCAGGTAGTAGTCGTGCTTGCCGATTCCCCTCTGGCCACCCTTGCGGATCTTTCCGGCAAAGAGCTGGGACTTCAGAGCCTGTCGTCCGCAGCTGACGCACTGGATGCAAGCCCAATCAAGGCTGAGGTTGCCGGTGTATCCGAGTTCCCGGATAATGTGCTGGCCTTGACTGACCTGAAATCGGGCCGTCTTGACGGCGTAGTTATTGATGAAGTTGTAGCCAGATACTATATGTCCATTGAGCAGAACACATACAAGCTGCTGGATGAATCCCTCGCCCCTGAGCAATATGGTGTTGGTATCAAGAAGGACAATCAGGCTTTGCTCGATGAGCTGCAGAAGGCGCTGGATGAGCTGAGCAGTGACGGCACAGCCGCCGAAATTTCTACCAAATGGTTTGGCGAAAATAAAGTATTGAACTAGATAGCTTCCTTTAGGAGTCGGTTACAGAAATGAGTATTGATTATATTATCCAGATTGCCGGGCCGATGCTGGAGGGGGCACGCACAACGGTGCTGCTGTTCCTGATTGTTATCGTCCTGTCCATCCCGCTGGGGATGCTGGTCACCCTGATGGCCAAAAGCCGGATTAAGCCGTTAGCCTGGCTGGCCCATACCTATATCTACGTGATGCGCGGCACTCCGCTGCTGCTGCAGCTGCTGTTCTTCTGCTTTGGACTGCCGCAGATTCCGGTCATCGGAGAGTATCTGGTCATGGACCGTTTTGCTGCCGCTGCCCTCGGCTTTATCCTGAACTATGGAGCCTACTTCGCGGAAATATTCCGCGGGGGCCTGCTGTCCATTGACAAAGGACAGCATGAGGCTGCCAAGGTGCTGGGACTCAGCAAATGGCAGACACTGCGCAAGGTTATTCTCGCCCAGATGTTCCGGGTGGCGCTGCCGGCAGTAGCGAATGAGTCGATCACGCTGGTCAAAGATACTGCACTGCTCTATGCCGTAGCCGTACCGGAGCTGCTGAATTATGCAAAGACCGCAGTGAACCGTGACTTTACGGTGACGCCGTTTGTTGTGGCAGGCATTATCTATCTGCTGATGACACTTGTGCTGACGCTGTTCTTCAAGCTGCTGGAGAAACGTTTCAAATTTGAGTAGAAGGGCTGTCCGATTATGAGCAGTATTATAGAAGTAAAACAATTACAGAAATCCTTCGGCAGCCTGGATGTGCTGAAGCAAATTACCTTTGAAGTGAAGCCCGGCGAGGTTGTGGCCGTCATCGGACCTTCCGGCTCCGGTAAAAGCACCATGCTGCGCAGTCTTGTGCATCTGGAAGAGATCACCGGCGGGAGCATCTTCATCCACGGTAAAACGCTGGCCGAGAACGGGAAGTACGCCGGCAGCGCGGCGATCAGGGACATTACCGCAACAATGGGCATGGTATTCCAGCACTTCAACCTGTTTCCGCACCTGACGGTACGGGGTAATTTGGAGCTGGCCCCCAGAACGCTGAAGCGGGAGAGCAGCCAGGTCATTGCTGAGAGAAGCATGGAGCTGCTGACCAAGGTCGGTCTGGCTGACAAGGCGGATGTATATCCGTCCATGCTGTCAGGCGGACAGAAGCAGCGGGTGGCGATCGCCAGAGCACTGATGCTGAATCCGGACATTCTGCTGTTTGACGAGCCGACATCGGCACTAGATCCCGAGCTGACCGGGGAGGTGCTCCGGGTAATCCGCCAGCTGGCTGAGGAGAATATGACGATGATCATTGTGACCCATGAGATGAACTTTGCCCGTGATGTGGCAGACCGGGTATTCTTTATGGACAACGGGGAGATCGCCGAATCCGGAACACCGGAGCAAATCTTCGTCAATCCGCAGCTGGAGCGGACCCGGACTTTTTTGAATCAGGAGTAAACAGAATAAGATTTGAAAGAGTGTGTAGCGGCGGCTATGCACTTTTTTGATATATCAGAAAGGATATATGCGAGGATAATTTGTCATTATCTGCATGAATGAACATGCATTGTTTTGACAGGGAGCACAGGGAATGAGAAAATGGGGTTTCGGGACAGCGGGCTGGAAGGCAATAAAGGCCCTCTTCCGCTGCAGAACTTTGTTCTTTTGGAGGCATAACATGAATCAGCGTTTTTGTATTACCCGTTCCATGCAGGAGGACAACGCGGCACAGGCAATCACTCTGGAGGAATGCAAGCAGTACTTCGCACAGCGGGCTGATTTTGCTTACTCGCAGACTTTTACCGTCAAAGGATCAGAGAGCATTATGACCATTGAGGGGGATTTCTTCATGTGGACTTACGGTGAAACGGAAATTCCTTTCCGGCTGTATTCCGGAGATCTCTATGTGGCGGTAACCGCAGAGGCGGTCGTTCCTTTAATGATTGAGATTGCTACCGATCTTCAGGCAGATATTGTAGAAGGATAATTATGTAGTGCAGTCATCGTGGCATTATAACTAATGAAGGAGAATACTATGCAGCCGATACAACCGCAACATATACAGTCACGGATAAATGAATTATCCGGACAAGATTTATATCTCCATCTTGAGCTTACCTCAGGCGCGTATGCCAATCATTTGGACAGCAGCCGTCATCCGGCCTCCGCTTTTATCAGCAATGCGGTTATCCGTTACACCCAGGGCTCCATCTCCGGCACCGGCCCGTACCGGGTCGGGTTAAAAACCGCACAGGGCTGGATTTACGCCGAAGGGCTTACCCATATAGATGAGCAGGATACACAGCGTCTTATTCTCGCCGGACATGACAGCATGGGCAAGCTGGTCGTCGCCCTGCAACTGAGTCTGGAGGCGTTCTGATGAGGATGGAGGAAGGTACGAACATGAGCAATAATCACACTGATGCTTTGCGCATTCTGGCCGTGTTCCCGCATCCGGACGACGAGTCTTTTGTTGCAGCGGGCACTTTGGCGAAATACATAGCAGGAGGCGCCCAGGTGACCTTTGCCTGTCTTACTCTTGGCGAAATGGGCCGGAATATGGGCATCCCGCCCTTCGCTAACCGGGTTACCCTTCCGGGGATCCGTAAGCGGGAGCTGGAAGACTCCTGCCGTGCAATCGGCATCCAGGACCTAAGAATGCTTGGCTTCCATGACAAGATGATAGAGTTCGAGGACCAGGAGCTGCTGGATGGAACCATTCTGGACATGCTGAAGGAGCTGAAACCTTCGATCGTGATTACATTCTATCCCGGCTACAGCGTACACCCCGATCATGATGCAACCGGGGCAGCTGTCATACGGACCATCGGACTTCTCCCTGCTGGAGAACGGCCGGTTGTCCTGTGCAGTGCTTTCTCCAGCAACCATGAGCAGATGATCGGAAAAGCGGACGTAACCGTAGATATTACCGCATTCCTGTCTTCCAAAATGGCATCCATTCAGTCGCACCGTTCACAGTTTCAGGCAGCGGAGCTTGTGGGCAACCGGGTTCTGACCGAGGAAGAAATCATCAGCCGTTACGGCACGGAACAGTTTTGGACTTACCGGTTTAGTTAAGCTTATTTGGATGCCGGCAGGCTGGAAGCCTTAGGCTCGAATTGGCTCCATGGGACAAGGTTCTCCATCACCAAAGCCAGTATGACACCAACGACCAGCCCGTTGGAAGCGAGCGGAGTCAGCAGCGGCGGGAAGTCGGCAAAGGCGGAGGCGGGAATATTCATGATTCCGATTCCGGTCAATACAGGGAGTGCAACACGATAAATCGTTTTGGAATTAAGTGCGGTGCGGCCAAGGGTATTCAGCGCCGTGCCGAACATTTGCAGATAGGCGACAAACAGCACTGCGCTGCCGACAGACATCGGAAGCAGTGCCAGCCAGCTGCTCAAGGCCGGAATGAGGCCGACCAGCATTAGCAGTGCAGCACCGGTCATCAGGGCAGACCGCCGCAGCACCTTTGTATTCTCAAGAAATCCTATTGAGGAAGCGAACGTGCCGAACGGAATCAGCCCGAAGCAGGCGCCGGCAACCGAGAACAGATTGGTGAACAGCAGCGAGCGGATATACTGCTTCTCTGTAGCCTGCTGCTGATACAACTTATCTGCAGCCAGCAGGCTGGTTAAGGTGTTAGTCATATTAACCAGCCCGGCTAGCAGACCGACCATGACGATGCCTGGCTCAAAGGTTGGCCTGCCCCATGGCATCCATTTCCAGACTGCCATACTTTCCACTGATGCTGTTCCCATGCTTCCAGAGCTGCCGAAGCAGATTACGTAGGCGATCCAGCCTGCTATGATGCCAAGCAGCAGAGAGAACTGACTGAGCTTGCCTTTCGCCTTCAAATGAATAAAGGAAACAAACAGGATAATGACGAGAGACAGGCCGGCAAGCTTTAAATCCCACGTGCCGCCGGCACTATAGCCGATCATGCCTTTAAAGAACGTATTGGCCAGCTGAAAGGTAAGCAGCAGCAGGTAAATGCCCATTACAACCGGTGTAAAGATCCGCTGCAACAGCTTCAGGAAGCCTAGCAGAGCCAGGAGGCTTCCGATCATACCGGCCAGCAGAAAACCGCCGGTCAGACTTGCTGCTACGGACGCGGGATTCATGCCCATCGCAGGAGCGGAGGAGATGATTCCGAGCACCAACCCCCACCAAATGCCGGCAGGACCGTCCATGAGGGCGTAACGGTGTCCCCACACAGCTTGGACAATACATAACAGGCCGGTCAGAATAAAGGAACGCTGCATGGATGCGGTGATGTCAGCTGCGTTCATTCCCAGCGCATGGCCCACTGATAGCGGGACCAGCACTGT
This sequence comes from Paenibacillus sp. fava2, assembly GCF_058313675.1. Lineage (NCBI taxonomy): Bacteria > Bacillati > Bacillota > Bacilli > Caryophanales > Paenibacillaceae > Paenibacillus > Paenibacillus sp. fava2. The sequence continues at coordinate 3,751,820 of NZ_CM177755.1, forward strand.
GTTGGTAAACAAAAAGAAAAGCCACTGCACGCCTGCGGGCAATAAGCTCAGGTGATCTTTGTACTTGTTCCATTTCATAATTCCATTACCAGCTTTCTGCGTTAATCTTACATAAGCATGGTAACATGGAGTTAACTATATGAATAATATTAAGTTTGTAGCAAAAGTATATGATTATCATATACATTAATGGTAAAGGAGCTGAGCTTATGGATATCAGGCAGCTGCGTTATTTTATTGCCCTTGCGGAGGAACGGCAGGTTACCTCTGCCGCGCTGAAGCTGCACATGTCCCAGCCTCCGCTAAGCCAGCAGCTTAAACTGATGGAGACGGAGCTTGGCGTGCCATTGTTTCACCGCAACGGCCGGCAGCTGGAATTGACCGCTTCCGGCAGGACGCTTTATGAGCATGCCCTGACGATTACCCGCCTGATGGATGAAGCCAAGGCTGAAACCCGTGAGAGCGGACTTGGAATCAGAGGCAAGCTGTCAATTGGGATTAATACCTTGTCTGATTCCCGGCTGCCCGGCGCGCTCAGCCTGTTTCGGGTAAAATACCCGAAGGTAACGTTTAAAATCCAGCAGAATGAAACGAATACGCTGATTCAGCTGGTCCGTGACAAGATGCTCGATCTGGCTATTGTCCGCCTGCCGATAGATCTGGAGGATTTTGACTGTCTGATGCTTGGTGATGAGCCGCTTTATTTTGTTACCGGTGATGCAGAACCCGGCACACTGGCCCTTACGGAGGAAACCGTATCTTACGAAGCAATTGCCGGATACCCGCTGCTTCTTCCGAGTACGGAAGGGCTTGGGCTCTATAACCTGATCCTTGAGCATTTCCGCTCCCGCGGATTATCCCCGGTTATTGTTGGAGAATGTTCTGACATCGGAATGCTTGTTGAGCTGGTATCTTCCGGATTCGGTGCATCGATCCTTCCAGAGACTTCACTTGCCAGACATACCGGCCGGAGCCTCCGTTATTCCCGGATCGATGATCCTTATGCTGTATCCAGCTCCGCCGTAATCTGGCTGAAGCAGCCGTTCCTCAGTAAAGCTGCGGTGAACTTTATCGGATTCTTGCGCGCAGGCGCTGCCGGTTCAGGAATATCAGCAGAAGCGCGATTGCAGTAAGAACAAAGGCAAGCCGCCGTAAGCCGCCTGAGCTGAGCTGCCCGCCCATAATAAGGCCTGTCAGCAGAGAAGACAGGATGGTCCCGAAATATCTTGAGGTATTGAACACACCTGAAGCAACACCGATGATTTCCTTGGGAGAGCTTTGAAACAGGGCGGCCTGCAGGCCGACACCGCTTAGCCCGCTGCTTATTCCGAATGCAGCCAAAGCTATACATATGCTGGCAACCGGCCAGCTTCCGTTCAGCATTACCAGCCACAAAGAGCCGAAGGTCATCAGTAGAGCAGACAGCATGAGGGCCGGCCCCGGACCAGAGCGGTCTACCCATCGTCCTGCAAACGGGGCTGCTGCAAGCGAGCACAGGCCGAGACTCAGCATCAGAATACCTGTCTGAAAGACACTGACTTGCTGTACTGCCTGCAGATAAGAGGGCAGTCCGAAGAAGAGCGCATAATACAGCACGTTAACCAGCATGTACTCTACATTAACCCGGGTCATTGCCGGGTAACGGGCAAAGGTGCGCAGGGGGATAAAGGGCGAAGCCGTTCTCAGCTCATGTATTACAAAACCGGCAAGCAGCGTAAGTCCGCCTAGAGCCGTAAGGATCTGCCAGGATGCGGCGGCTCCGGAGGACTCAAGGGACAGCACACCAAGGAGCAGGGATGTCAGACCGGCTGCAAACAGTACAATTCCTTTGACGTCCAGGATTTCCAGCCATTTGGAGAGAGGTCTGCCTTTTACCGCTGAAACCTCCGGGCGATCCGCAGGAATACTCCGCCAGGCCAGCGCAAAGCCGGCAGCCGTGAATGGAATATTGACCCAAAAAACCGCCTCCCAATCCCACCACCCGATAATAACTCCTCCAATAAAAGGTCCGACTGCCGCAGCGCCTGATAAAAAGACGGACAGTACAGACAGGGCGGCAGCCTGGTTCTCCTTGATATGTATCCGCACAATGGCCATACCGACCGCAACCATCATGCTTGTCCCGATGGACTGGATAATACGGCAAACGATCAGCCAGCCAAACCCCGGCGAGAAGGGAGCCAGCATAGAGGCTGCGAAGGCAACCACCAGTCCGGCAAGAAAAATGCGCCGCCGGCCGAACAGGTCGCTGGCTTTGCCCATGACCGGCTGGGCGACACTGCTGGCGATATAAAAAGCAAAAACAACCCACGATACAGCAGTATAATCCAGCTGGTAGACTTCCTGAAGTCTGGCTAGTGCGATTGAAATCATTGATGAGTTCAAGGGATTAAGCAGGACCCCCAATCCAACCGCTATTAATAACCACCTGTTACGGTTTTTCATTTCAGTGTCCTCCTAGTTACTAAAGTAATATTATCGTAAAGGAAAAGTGTTATTTACTCCAATGCATTTTATGTTATGATTTCATTGACTATAAGGAATGAAAGGAGGCGCTATGGAGCTTCTGCAACTACAGTATTTCGTAACGGTAGCCCGGCTTGAGCATGTAACGGAAGCTGCGCAGAGCCTGCATGTTACGCAATCCTCTCTGAGCAGAACCATTGCCCGGCTGGAGGAGGATCTTGGTGTCCCGCTCTTTGACCGTAACGGCAGGCGGCTGAAGCTGAATGATTACGGCAGCAGATTTCTGCTGCGTGCAGAGCGCGCCTTATTTGAGTTAGCCCAGGGCAGGCAGGAGCTGCAGTATCTTGCCGATCAGGAGCCCGCTACGCTGGAGCTCGCTGTAACAGCAGCAAGCGCACTCCCCAATATTCTGCGGGCCTTCCGGCACAAGCGGCCGGATATTCATTTTCATGTGCAGATGCTTACAACCATAGAGATGACTGACTGCCTGCTGAGGGGAGAAGTAGACTTCTGCCTGTCTTCGCCATCCTTTGAAGCGGAGGAGATTGAGACCCGGATTGTATATCATGACCCGCTTCTGGTTGCAGTGCCAAGAGGGCATAGGCTCGCAGACCGCTCAGCTATTGAATTGTCTGAACTGAAGGATGAATGGTTTGTGGGTGTCAAAAAGGGATACGGAACCCGGGATCTGGCTGATTCCGTATGCAGCGCAGAGGGATTTACACCGCATTATGTGTATGAGGGGGATGAGCCTTCAAGGCTGATCCAACTGGTAGAAGCTGAAATCGGCATTGCGTTTATTCCCGGTACTGCGAAGGATTCACGCGGTGCGGTCAGCTATCTGCAGGTAAATAACGATAAGCTGGTGCGGGAAATTGCTCTGCTGTGGAACAAGGGGCGTTATCTTTCACCGGCCGCCTGCGAATTCCGTGAGGTTGCGATCGGGTATTTTGCAGCACTAGAGTAGGTATATCAGAATTAGTCAGATTAATTATTATTTTTGCAGGGTGGTGCAGACAGTGGACAAGACAGAGCAAGCGGAGCAGCGGATTTACGTCCGATTCCCCCAGGAGACGGATGCTGCAGCGTTAACCGATATTTACAAGCGTAACCGGGCGTTTTTTGAGAAATATTCACCGAATGCGATTGACGAGTTCTATACAGAGGATTATCAGCTTCAGCTGATAGCGAACAGCAGGTCAGACCGTGAAACGGACCGGAGGTATGATTTTGTAGTATGCCACCGGGAGGACGGCCGGATTATCGGCAGTGTTGGCCTGTCTTTTGTGGTAAGAGGGGCGCTGCAGAGCTGTATGATCGGCTACAGCCTGGATCAGGAGTTTAACGGCCGGGGATACATGACTGAAGCGGTTAAAATAGTCGTGAAATACGCCTTCGAGGAGCTGAAGTTTCACCGGATTACAGGTGAGGCCTCTCCCAAGAACCCCGGCTCGATCCGGGTCCTGGAAAAGGCAGGATTTCACCAGGAAGGCCTTGCCCTCCGTAATGTAAAAATCAACGGCGTGTGGGAGGATCATCAGGTGCTCGCTATATTAAATCCCGCAGACTGATTGTGACCGGGTTTTGTTTGGCTGCAGATGATACAATAGCAATGTCAGCGAAAACGAACATCAACCGGAGGGATGCTTAACATGAGCGGGTCTAATCAGGAGTATATCGTCATATCAGGTGCGAGGGAAAATAACCTCAAAAATGTATCCTTGCGCATACCCAAGCGGAAGATTACGATCTTTACCGGTGTCTCGGGCTCCGGGAAATCCTCAATTGTTTTTGATACGATTGCTGCGGAATCTTCGCGTCTGCTGAATGAGAACTTCAGTATGTTCGTGCGCACCTTCCTGCCGAAGTTTCCGCAGCCGGATACCGATGCTATTGAAAATCTGAGCATGGCGGTCATTGTGGATCAGAAACGGCTGGGCGGAGGCTCCCATTCCACCATGGGTACGATCACTGATATTTCTCCGATTCTGCGTCTGCTGTTCTCCCGGGTGGGCCAGCCGCATATCGGAGGGGCGAACAGGTTCTCCTTCAATGATCCTCAGGGAATGTGCCCGGAATGCAGCGGTATCGGCCGCAGGCTTGGGGTCGATATGGATAAGGCGCTGGATTTGTCACAATCACTGAACGAGGGCGCTATTCTGTTGCCGGACTATTCAGTAGGCGGCTGGGAGTGGAATATGATCGTCCAGGCCGGAGATTTTGACCTTGATAAACGGCTGAGCGACTATACAGAGGCTGAGCTTGACCAGCTGCTGTACGCCAAAGCCAGAAAGGTAAAGATGGATTTCGCAGGCAAAGCTACCAATATTACTGTGGAAGGCGTCATCGAGAAATTTACGGGCAAATACATCAGACAGGATGTCAAAATGAAATCCGAGCGCACCCAGAAGATGGTCGCCCCCTTCATTACCGAAGGCCCGTGTCCAAGCTGTCGCGGAGCAAGACTAAGCCAGGCGGCACTCGGCTGCCGGATCAACGGTTACAACATTGCCGAGCTGTCATCGATGGAGGTCGGCAGGCTGATCCTTACCATACAGGAGATCGGTGATCCTGCGGCAGCTCCGGCAGTCAAAGCGCTGACCGGACGGCTGCAGCATCTGGTGGATATCGGGCTTGATTATCTGACACTGGACAGTGAGACGGATACCCTGTCCGGCGGAGAGTCCCAGCGGGTCAAGATGGTGAAGCATCTCAGCGGAAGTCTGGTGGATGTTACCTATATCTTTGACGAGCCGAGTGTCGGATTGCATCCCCGTGACGTTCACCGCCTGAACGAGCTGCTGCAGAAGCTGCGAGATAAAGGAAATACGGTCATCGTCGTTGAGCATGATCCGGATGTCATCAAGGTGGCCGATCATATCGTGGATGTCGGGCCGAATGCCGGAAGCCGCGGAGGCAGCATTGTCTACGAAGGCAGCTACGAGGGTCTGCTGGAGTCAGGAACGTTAACGGGTGCACATCTGAAACGCCAGCTGCAATTGAAGCAAAAGTACAGGCAGGCTACCGGCAAGCTGCCGGTGGGAGAGGCTTCCCTGCATAATCTGCAAAAGGTCTCCGTGGATATCCCGGCAGGGGTTTTGACGGTAGTGACCGGGGTTGCCGGTTCAGGTAAAAGTACACTGATTAATGATGTCTTTCTCAGCAGCCACCCGGAGGCTATCGTAATTGACCAGTCGGCTATAGGCGTATCCACCCGATCCAATCCGGCAACCTACACCGGAATCATGGATGATGTGCGCAAGGCGTTTGCCAGTGCCAACAAGGTCAGTCCCGGCTTGTTCAGCTTCAACTCCAAAGGAGCCTGCGAGAACTGCCAGGGTCTTGGTGTGGTCTATGCCGAAATGGCCATTCTGGATACGATAAAGCTGCCATGTGAAGTGTGCGGCGGAAGACGCTTCAAGGAAGAGGTACTGGCTTACAAGCTGAACGGCAAATCGATTGCTGAAGTGCTTGAGATGACCGTGGAGCAGGCTCTGGAATTCTTCGAGCTGAAGGAGGTCCGGCGCAAGCTGCAGGCGCTGAGCGATGTCGGGCTGACCTACATTACGCTCGGACAGCCGCTCAGCACCCTGTCAGGCGGGGAGTGCCAGCGGATCAAGCTGGCCAGTGAGCTGCACAAGCAGGGCAGTATTTATGTGATGGACGAGCCGACGACCGGGCTGCACATGTCCGATATCGGTCACCTGCTGGAGATCATGGACCGGCTCGTGGACGCCGGTAACACTGTGATCGTCATCGAGCATAATTTGGAGGTCATCAGCCAGGCTGACTGGATCATCGACATGGGGCCGGACGGCGGCAGCCGGGGCGGGCAGGTCGTGTACGAAGGTACGCCTGACCGGATTCAGGAAGCCGCAGAATCCATTACCGGTAAGTACTTGAGTTAAAATGGACTGGATAGCCCGATCTGAACTGCCTGCTTCTGCTGGCGGCTTAGATCGGGCTATTTTGCGCCGGTATACCGATGATCATATCTGCTTTTTAGTATTAGGTGCCGGATTATCAATTAATTGAATTGTAATTGAACCTTGCAGATTAGTGTAGTGAAAACATTCACAAAATAAGCTCCTGATCGTTGCAAATCCGGATTAACATAGATTATGATGAAAATAGCACATTATAGAAATACATTTATAAAAGCCGGAGGATTTGCACAATGGCGGCACAACGCTTAAACAGCATGGATGTCAAAAAAATGAACCGGAATGCGATCTACCGTTACCTGAACAACCATCCATCGACTTCCATTCAGGAGATTGCTTCGGCAGTTAATCTGAGCCTTCCGACGGTTACCCAGAATCTCAAGGAACTGCAGGAACGTGATCTGATTATAGAGACCGGGTTGTTTGAATCTACAGGAGGACGGAAGGCAAAGGCCATGGCCTGCAACAGTGTGGCAAAATACAGCATCGGTCTGGATGTTACGCGGAATCACGTCGGAATAGTCGCCATAGATCTCAGCGGAAAAATGGTGAAGAATGTCCGGCACCAGTTTCCATTTGCCAATTCAGAGACTTACTTTCAGGGAGTAGGCAGGCTGGTGGACGAATTTGTAGCTGAATGTGCCATAGACAGCAGCAAAATCCTTGGTGCAGGCATAGCACTGCCCGCGATTCTCGAGGCTGACCGCCAGACGGTCAGCTATGCTACGGTCATCGATTTTAAAGGGGGGAATGTCCGGCAGTTCGCGGAGCATATCCCGTACACCTGTGTATTTAGCAACGATGCCAATGCAGCAGGATTCGCCGAATTATGGGGGGAGCAGGACCTCAATAATGTCGTCTATCTCTCGCTGAACAACAGTGTAGGCGGCTCCATTATCGTCGATAACCAGATTTACACCGGCCAGAATCACCGCAGCGGAGAATTTGGCCATATGACCATCGTACCCGGAGGCCATACCTGTTACTGCGGTCAGAAGGGCTGTGTCGATGCTTATTGCTCGGCCCGCATCCTCTCGGACAGCACACAGGGCAGCATCTCTGAATTCTTCCGGCTGCTGCGCACCGGTCAAGAGCCGCAGAAATCGCTCTGGGAAGCGTATCTTGTCTATCTTGTGGTGACGATCAACAATCTGCGGATGCTCTATGATTGCGATGTGATCCTTGGCGGATACGCCGGAGCGTACATGGAGGAATACATCGACCTTCTTCAAGAACGCGTAGCGGGTAAGAATACCTTCGAGGCAGACGGCTCTTATCTGCGAGTCTGCAAATACAAGCTGGAGGCAACTGCAGTAGGCGCAGCGCTGGAGCTTGTTGCCGGGTTCATCGACAGCATCTGATGCGCGGGAACAAACTTCGTTTGCGCTATAAATGTTCATAAACAAGTCCCAGACATAGCGGAAATGTGCCGGAATAACGGTGCGGTCCGCTATCGGTTGGGGCTTATTTGTGTCTGTTATAAAGACAAAAATGAATCCGCTTACAGTTCTTGTTAAATTCTGTTGACAGCAAAAAAATTCTGGCTATAATCTTAAATAAAGGTGTTTTATAAAAGGGTATTATCAAACTTCGGATTGCCGGTGAGATTACAGTTTTCTGTGACGGGACCGTTGTAATAACGGGAGGAGAGATCTAATGAAGAACAGAGCTTTTTATATGACCGGACTCAAGAAAATGGAAATGAGAGAAATCGAAATGCCGGTGCCTGCTGAAGGCGAGGTTATCGTCAAGCTGGATTATGTGGGGATCTGCGGCTCGGATGTGCATTATCTGGAGCATGGCCGGATCGGTGATTTTGTGGTCGAAGGGGATTTTATCCTGGGTCATGAGTGTGCGGGTAAGGTGGTTCAGCTTGGCTCCGGGGTGAAGCATCTTCAGGTTGGTGACCGGGTAGCGCTGGAGCCGGGAATTACCTGCGGACAATGCGAGTTCTGCAAGAGCGGGAAGTATAATCTGTGTCCTGATGTACAATTTCTCGCGACCCCGCCTTATCACGGCTGTCTGACGGATTATATCGCATTCCCGGAAAATATGGCATTCAAGCTCCCGGACAACGTCTCACCGGAAGAAGGTGCACTGGTTGAACCGCTTTCTGTGGGACTGCATGCTGCAGCGCAAGGCGGCATCAAGCTGGGCGATCGTGTCGTGATTCTGGGCGCAGGCTGTATCGGGCTTGTCACGCTGCTGGCCTGCAAAGCTTTCGGTGCTACGGACATCGTCGTAGTCGATATTATCGAGAAGCGGCTGGAAGCGGCCAAGCGCCTTGGTGCTACGCAGGTTATCAATGCCAGACATGAGGATGTGCTCGCGGTAATCACTGCACTGACGGATGGAGCAGGCATGGATAAAGTAATCGAAACTGCCGGTAGTGAGCATACGGTTAAACAGACGCCTTATCTGGTTAAACGGGGTGGCAGCATTGTACTTGTGGGCCTGGCGGCCAAGGATATCATTGACTTTGATTTTATGCAGATTATGTTCAAAGAGGCTGACATCAAATCAGTCTTCCGTTACCGCAACCTGTATCCGGCCGCAATCGGTGCGATTTCAGGCGGCAAAATCGATGTCAAAGGCATCGTTACGCACGAGTTCAGCTTCGAGGAGTCCCAAAGAGCATTTGATTACGTCATCGATAACAAAGAAGAGGTTGTTAAGGCCGTTATCAGGATGGGATAAATCCATTCGGAGTATTCATTTTTTACTTCTGTAAGCCCAGTCCGTCGAATTGACGGGCCGGGCTTTTTTTACGCTGCAGCTATAACGATATTTTTAGAGATCCGAAAAAATTAAAATAATATTGACTTTTTTCTCTGGGTTAAATATATTGTACCTAAGAATAAAAGTTTCCCACAGGAAACAAAAGTTGTATAGAGAAATACTTTTAACCGACTAGAAAATAGTTGCGAATGAAAAAGTTCATCGGACAGGAGAGAATACTGTGATCGAAATTAAAGACCTGAATGTTGACTATTTCGGCAACCCGGTACTGGAAGACATCAATCTTGACATTCCCCTTGGCCATTCGGTCGGGATTATCGGGCCCAACGGCGCCGGCAAATCAACCTTTATCAAGGCGCTGCTGGAGGTGGTCAAAAAGCGCAGCGGTACAGTCAAAGTGGAGGGCAGGCTGATATCCGGCTACAGGCGCAACATCGCCTACGTACCGCAAAAGAACGACATCGACCTTTCTTTCCCGATAACCGTCCGGGATACAGTGCTGACCGGTACTTATCCAGGACTGAAGCTGTTCCGGCGTCCCGGCAGACGAGAGCAGGAAACCGCTGAGCGCTGCATGGCAATGGTGGATATCGCAGATCTGGCGAACAGGCAGATCAGTAATCTGTCGGGGGGACAGCTGCAGCGTGTGTTTATAGCCAGGGCGCTGGCCCAGCAGGCGGAGGTTTTTTTCCTCGACGAGCCGTTTGTCGGCATTGATCTGGTCAGTGAGACGATAATCGTCAAGCTGCTCAAGCAGCTGCGGGCAGAGGGCAAGACCATCCTTGTCGTTCATCATGACCTGCATGAGGTCGAGGACTATTTTGACAAAATCATCATTCTCAATAAAAGGCTGATTGCCTTCGGCGATGTTGGCGATACGTTCACCACCGAAAATATCCGCAGAGCGTATGGAGCTTCCTTAGGCAATGTGATCATCAGAGGGGCAGGGGGTGAGGCGCATGATTAATCTTTTATCAGACTGGCTGGACATTCCCGTGTATGCCCTTAACGCCGGACTGTCGGCGGTTATCCTTGGCATTGTGTCAGGGGCGCTGGGCAGCTTTATCGTACTCCGCAAAATGTCGCTGATGGGCGATGCCTTATCCCATGCCGTTCTCCCCGGGGTCGCGCTATCGTATATACTGGGCATCAACATTCTGCTGGGTGCATCCCTGTTCGGATTGCTGGCAGCCATTCTCATTCAATTTATAACCAGCCGCAGCAATATCAAAAGCGATACATCCATCGGCATCATTCTCAGCTCCTTTTTCGCACTTGGCATCGTTCTGATTACCTTTGCGCGGAGCGGGCTTGACCTGACGCATATCCTGTTCGGCAACATTCTGGCGGTTCCGAAGTCTGAGCTTACCCAGTCTTTTATCATCATGCTGGTTGTCATTGCTATTATTACGTTGTTATATAAAGAGCTGCTGATCAGCTCATTTGATCCGGTGGTAGCCAAGGCTTACGGGCTGAAGACAGGCTTTTATCATTATCTGCTGATGATGCTGCTCTCTGTAGTTACCGTATCTTCGTTGTCACAGGTCGGCATCGTTCTGGTTATTGCCATGCTGGTTATTCCGGCAGCTACCTCGTATTTGTGGACCAAGACGCTGTTTCACATGATTATGCTGGCCTCGGCGGTTGGCGCCGTATCCGGGATTGCTGGTGTCATCGTGAGCTTCCGGTATAATCTGCCGACAAGTGCCACAATTGTACTGGTGGGCATGGCCCTGTTTGCGGTTTCCTTTATCTTATCGCCCAAAAACAATTTCCTCGGGAAAGGATGGAAGACACGATGAAAAAAATTATGCTGCTGCCGCTTTCTCTGCTGCTCCTGTTGCTTGCCGCCTGCTCCAATACAACCGCCGGAGGAGGGGAGGAGAAGGATAAGCTCCAGATTGTAGCAACCTATTCCATCATCGCGGATATGGCCGAGAATATTGCCGGCGATAAGGCAGATGTATATAGCCTTGTCCCAGTCGGAACCGATCCGCATATGTATGATCCGCTGCCTGCGGACACAAGCAAGGTTTCCGGGGCAGACCTGATCTTTTATAACGGCCTCAATCTGGAGACAGGAAAAGGGTGGTTCCAGGATCTGCTCGATGTAACCAATAAAAACGATGTCTCGTTTGCTCTGACCGAAGCAGTGACTCCGATCTATCTGACGGAAAAGGGCAAGGAATCACAGGTTGACCCCCATGCCTGGCTGGACATACAGAATGCAGTTAAATATGTAGCAATCATAACTGAACAACTAATTAAACAGGATCCTGGCAACGAAGCATACTACCAGAGCAATCAGGAAAAATACGTTGCTGAGCTGAATGAGCTGGATCAGTATGCAAAGGATGCTGTGCAGCAGCTTCCTCAGGATAAACGCATTCTGGTGACAAGCGAAGGGGCATTTAAATACTTTTCGCAGGCATATGGACTCGAGTCCGCTTTTATCTGGGAGATCAATACCGACAGCCAGGGAACACCGGAGCAGATGAGCCGCATTATCGGGATTATCGAAGATAACAGCATTCCGGCGCTGTTCCTCGAGACGAGTGTAAACCCTAAGACAATGGAGACGGTTTCTGCTGAGACGGGAGTGCCGATTCATTCCAGAATTTTCACGGATTCGGTCGCCAAGGAAGGTGAAGAAGGGGATACTTACCTTGGGATGATGCAGTGGAATATCGACAAGGTCGTTGAAGGTTTATCAGGACAATAACAGTTATCTGTATATCAAAATAAACAAGACCGCGCCTTATGCATGTGCGGTCTTGTTGTTATGTCCTCATGTGATCACAATATTCGAATAGCCGGCTGTAATGTTCAGTGATCCTGAGTTGGTGTCCGTCCAGATTCCGATATATCCTCCGGGCGGTACCGACATAATGTCAATATAGTCACCGATCAGAGGTACCGGAGTCGGACTGCTTCCATTCGGATTAAAGGAAGTGTTGGTGATTCTCGTGTTGGTGAAGTTCTGGCCGCCGTTGATTGAACGGGCCACATATACATCAAGCAAGAATCCGTTTACCTGGTTACTGTAATAGATGATATTGACTACACCGAGCAAGGGGTCAACATCAATGGCCGGGAAGAAATTCTGCGATCCGGCAGGGGCGCCGGTGATGCTTACCGGACTCGACCAATTTATTCCGCCGGAATCAGAGAACGACATAAAGATGTCGGAGTAGCCCTGCCGGAAATCCTGCCAAACGGCATAGGCACGACCGGAAAACTGCCCGCTGGAACGGTCGGTCGATACATTGGCAAAGGTCAGTACTCTGAAGGCATAGCCTGGCACCGGAAGTACTGTAGGAACCGGAACAATAGGAGAGACAAGAACCGGTGCAGCGAAGGTAGAGGCTCCATCCTGAGAGGTTCTGATGACAAACCGGTATGTCGGGTTTACTGTTACCCAGGCGGCATAGACATTGCCGACCAGATCCACCGCCACATCCGGACGCTCCACCTGATCCGCATCGCTTGACAGCAATATCGGCTGGTTCCAGGTCGCTCCCCCATCCTGCGAGCGGCTGAGGAATGCCGTTGAATTCCCGCCATTTTCAACATTGAACTGGTGATTGTAGGTGACATAGATGTTGCCCAGATAAGGGCTGGACTGCCCGACATCGATAAGCACATTCGTCTCATCATTATTAATGTAGGTTCCGAATCCCCTGTTAACAATGACGGGCGGGCTGAAGGTGACCCCGTTATCGATAGAAGTATAAATTACTGATGTTCCATCCGAGGCACCCGGGAACACATGGGCCGTTACTACAAAAGTATTCGGAAAGCCGTAAGCAACATAGGGGGCTTCGGCTCCGGTGAAACCGGGTGGCAGCGGCAGTGTGGCAGATGTCCAGTTAGCCCCGCCGTCCAGAGACCGGTATACCCCGGTCTGGGGAGTTCCTGAAGTAGTATCCACTGCAACAGCAACCATAACCTGCGGAAGCAGGAGATTCACGGCTATAGCAGGCTCAAACTTCGGAAATACCCCGCTGGTGACCTCAAAATTGAAATTCGTCAACAAAACACCCCTCCCGGTACATACAGCTGTTTTATACATCATATGGTCATTCGCAGATTTAGAGTGTGCATTCGAACAGACAAAGAATAATCCATGATTGCCCCGAGTCTCCTGACTCAATTCATCTGCTGCAGGCTCGAATAGAATGATAGAAAACAGGAAGGGAGTGAACAGCATGCCTTATACTACAGGAATTATAACGAACACCCGTGTTACCGGCACTGCGGCCAGTTTTATTGCCGTCAGCTCCCGTAACCTTAGCAGTGCGGTAGCAACGGTAGTGGTTGAAATCTTTGCCGTACCGACGTCGACCCTTACGCTGACCCCGATCTATGTCTCCAGCTATACGGTGCCGGCATTTACTGCCGATATCAGAGAATTCTTTATCGCCGGCAACGTTGCATATGAAGTGCAAATAGACAACACCGATCCATTATCAGTCGTTGCCTTCTCTTCCTACGGCCTCGACGAGTCTGGAAATCTGGTCCTGGAACAGCGGGTGCTGCAGTCAGAATTCACAGAAATAGCAGCCTTTTCGCTGCCAATTTAGTCCTGCCTGCGCTAGCCGCCACAGCGGATTCTGTCTTGAACCCAAGACGGATCCGCTTTTTGGGCTGTTTCCGGGCTCCCCGCAAAGTACCTGAGCCGGTATACAAGAAAAACCTCACTTTGTGGGGTTATTTTGGTATGCTAGGGCGATTCACACAGGCAATCCGCTGATTTCACAATAGACTAATGACAAAGCTGTTTATAAGGGGGAGGATGGATTGACGGATGTTGGAATTGTGATGCCGGTGTATATCCAGAATCCGGATTTCCTGCGGCTGGCGCTGGAGTCTGTCTTAAAGCAATCGTTCACGGGATTCAGGCTTGTTGTTGTCATTGACGGGGCCATGGACATGCAGCCGCTGGTGAAGCGGTATACGGCCGGCGACCCGCGGGTCACCATTATCTCATATCCGGATAATGCAGGCGTGGCACACGCACTGAACACCGGATTTGATCTGCTGTTCAATGACCCGAAGATCAGGTATTTGACCTGGGTTTCCAGTGACAATATTTATGATCCGGATTATCTGATGGTGCTGCGCAGGCCACTTGCCAAGGGATCCCCGGAGCTTGGGCTTGTCTACAGCTCTTTCAGAACTATTGATAATGACGGCAGGCAGCTGGATGACGAGCATAAGCTGGCGGCACTGCGGCAATATCAGGGGCAGTCTAAGGAAAAACTGCTTGACTCTTCGATTATCGGTGTATCGTTCATGTATAAAGCGGATGTTGCCAAAAAAACTGGCGGTTACCGCATGCAGCCGGTGGAGGATTATGATTATTGGCTGCGGCTGGAGGAGCATTGTGACATCCGGTTCCTGCCGGTGGAGCTGATGGATTACCGGGTTCATTCTTCTCACAGCGTCTCTGCCCAGTTAACCAGCGTGGAGAATCACCGGAAATGGAGATATACCTACCATCTGACCCGGCTTCAGGCCCGCAGCCGCCGCGGGATCCAGCCTGCACTCACCATACTGTACCCTGTGCTTGCACCAGATCCACATCATATTTATGCACTCGAGAACATATATGAACAGACATTCAGCAACTATATTTTCAAGATTATAGATTTGTCTCCTGACAACCAGGCTACAGCCGGACTAGAAAATATCAGCCACCCCATCACCGAGTTTGTCTGGCTGCCGGGAGCCTCGGTCGAACATGCGCTTTACCGGATGCTGCTGGGAGTTGAAACACCTTATACGGTGCTGTTCGGTCCGCAGCTGTTTATCGCCTATATGGATATCGAGTATCTGATGACCGGCCTTATCAAGCATGGGGAGACCTCTATCTCCAATTACTATACGGAGGACCACTCCCGGATCGGTTACCGCAGCAGGGGTGTTCCCTCGGTGAAGCCGAAGCTGAGTAATGAGCTGTTCAAAACCGAAGCATTGCTTGAATTGTATCAACAGAACATGGATCAAAATCATCCCGAAAATGAGTGGTTGCGATGAAAATACTGTTTACGTTCTATAACCCGAGCGGAGGGATGGAAACGTTGAACCGGATCCGCTGTGAAGCCTTGGCTGCCAGGGGGATCGAATGCCATCTGCTGTATACCCATCCGGGGGAAGGGCAGAAGAATATCCGGAATATTCCCGTCCATATCATCCGCAAGGATGAAGCGCTCATGAATCTGCTGGCTGCCCATGCCTTCGATCTGATTGTGGTATGTACGGATATTGATCTGGCAGTGAGAATCCGGCAGCATGGCTATACCGGACTGCTCGTCTTTGAACTTCAGGGACTCGGTCAAATCGAGGAAGCAAGGATGGTCCTCGCCGACTTCGCGGCACGGATCAGGCAATATACCAATGCGCTGCTGTATCCGGAGACTGCACATTTACAGCAGCTCCTGATGGAGCATCTGCCGGAGATGCCGCACTTCTGCTTCGATGACCCTGTGGGTCTCGCTAATTTTGAATATACAGCTTATCCTGCAAGGAAATACCCGGTGTTAGCCTGGGTTGGCCGCCTGCAGAAGAACAAGAACTGGAAGGAATTTCTGCAGATTGGCCTTCAGCTGCTGTATATTCAGCCTCAGCTGTACCTTTGGATGTTCCAGGATGATACATTGTTCGATCCGGAGGAAAAAGCAGCCTTTGAGCAATTTGTCGGCGAGACAGGTCTGGCTTCAAGGCTGATTCTGTATTCCAATGTCCCTCATGAGCATATGGCGGATTATATGAGCATTATCGGAGATTCCGGAGGACTGTTATGCTCGACCTCGATTCTTGAGGGCTTCGGCTATGCCGTTGGGGAAGCGATGCTGTGCCGCTGTCCGGTGCTGTCCAGCGACTCCGACGGCATCCGCAGAATGGTTATCCATAATATGACCGGGAAAATATACAGGGTAGGCCAAATTCATGACGCTGTATCCGCTGCAGTTTCCTTAATGTTCGACCAGCCTCTGAGGGCTTCCATCCGCAAGAAGGGGGAGCAGCATATCCGCCGCAATCTCAGCCCGGAGCTGTACGTATCCAGATTCCTGAAGATGTACAGGACACTTGCCGCCAAGGCTGGAACTCGTTAACGAAAAATCAAACCTTCATTATAGAACCCCCTGCTTAGGCCGATGCTTAGAGCAGGGGGTTGTTTGGTTATTAATAGCTATCACAAAATGTTATTGACCCGCACAGCAATGATATCTACAATTTGAAATGACACAACATGCAGCAGAAAGGGGTTCAGACGGCAATGGACTGGAGCAGCATCTTCACTCTAATTGTATCTATTATCACCGTACTTAATATTATTCTGGCCGGAGTCGTCGTCTTTATCGAGCGCAGGGACATCGGGTCTACCTGGGCCTGGCTCATGGTCCTGTTTTTCATCCCGGTAGGCGGCTTTCTCTTCTATGTGTTTTTCGGAAGACAGCTCAAGAAGCGCAACTTCTATGCGCTCAGCGCAGAAGAACGGATTTATCTGCAGGCCGCCATTGATGAGCAGGTTATGACGGTTGATTACCAGGGGGGACTTACAGCCAAATATGCAGATTTGCTTAAAATGAATCTGCGCTCCTCCAACGCGCTTATAACATCCGACAATGAAATTGAAATCTTCGATGACGGGGAAGCCAAATTCAATGCCATGTTCCAGGATATCCGGAATGCAACGAAGGAAATCAATGTGCAGTATTATATCATTCAGCCCGATGCGCTGGGCCGCAGACTGCGGGACGAGCTGACCGCCAAGGCCAAAGCAGGCGTTACGGTAAGACTGTTATATGATGAGATCGGCTCGCGCCAGACTTCACGCGCTTTTTTCAAAGATCTGATCGCACACGGGGGCAAGGTGGAGGTATTCTTCCCGTCACTGTTCCGGCTGATCAACCTGCGGATCAACAACCGTAATCACCGCAAGCTATGTATCATTGACGGTGAGATTGCCTATATCGGCGGATTTAACGTCGGAGATGAATACCTTGGACTGGACAAGAAAATGGGCTATTGGCGCGATACCCATTTCCGGATGAAGGGAGGTGCGGTCAATCAGATTCTCGGCCGGTTTCTGCTGGACTGGAACAAGGCAGCTCCCCGGGGCGAGGAAGAATCCGAGCAGCTGCCGCTCCCGATGGAGAAGCACACTGGCAGCAGTGTGGTACAGATTATCTCCAGCGGACCCAATTCACAGACTGAGCATCTCAAGAATATGTACCTCAAGCTGATTGCCTCTGCCAAAAAGAGCATCTACATCCAGACCCCCTATTTCATACCGGATGCCAGCTTTATGGATGCCTGCAAAATAGCGCTGCTCTCCGGAGTAGATGTGCGTATAATGATCCCGAACAAGCCTGACCATATGTTTGTATATCCGGCCACGCTGTCGCATGCCGGTGAGCTGCTGCCGTACGGGGTCAAAATCCTCCAGTATGAGAAGGGGTTCATGCACGCCAAAACCATCGTTGTGGACCAGGAAATCGCCTCAGTCGGAACTACGAACATTGATACCCGCAGCTTCCGTCTGAATTTCGAGGTTAACGCGCTTGTCTGCGATGACGGGATTGCCAGCGAGCTCCATGAGCTGTTCCTGAAGGACAGTATGTCCTGTACGGAGCTGACGCTCGAACGATATGAGGCCCGTCCGAAGCTGCTGAAGTTTAAAGAGGCTGTAGCTAGGCTGCTGTCACCGATTCTGTAGCATAAATAAAGGGTGTCCCCAGGCGGGACACCCTTTATTTTTACGTAAATCCAAGAATTAAGAGGCTTGTTCAAACTGGCTGTTATACAGCTCCGCATAGAAGCCGTTCTTCGCAAGCAGCTCGCTGTGGCTTCCGCTCTCCAGGATATCGCCGTCCTTCAGGACCAGAATGACATCAGCATTCTTGATCGTTGACAGGCGGTGGGCAATAACGAAGGAGGTTCTGCCCTCCATCAGCTGATCCATCGCCTGCTGGATCAGCAGCTCTGTCCGCGTATCGACCGAGCTGGTAGCCTCATCCAGAATGAGCATCGGCGCGTTTTTCAGCATCGCCCGGGCAATCGTCAGCTGCTGCTTCTGGCCGGCGGACAGATTGACCTTATCGCTCAGAACAGTATCGTAGCCGTGGCTCAGGGTCTGAATGAAATGATGCAAGCCGACAGAGCGGCAGGCGGCTTCGATTTCGGCATCGGTGACGCCTGTTTTGTTATACACCAGGTTCTCTCTTACTGTTCCTTCAAACATCCAGGTATCCTGCAGCACCATACAGAAGAGATCGTGAATGTTCTCCCGGGTCAGGCTGCTGATCGGTGAACCGTCGATGTAGATTTCTCCGCCGGACAGCTCGTTAAAGCGGATCAGCAGGTTAATCAGTGTGGTTTTGCCTGCGCCGGTCGGGCCGACGATGGCAATTTTCTGGCCGGGCAGTACCTCAGTCGAGAAATCTTTAATCACCAGATTGTCTGTTTCTTCATAAGCAAACTGCACATGCTCAAAGGTAACATGTCCCTCAGCGGTAACCAGCCTGGTGTTCTTGTGATCTTCATTGTCCATTTCCGCTGCATCCAGAAATTCAAACACACGTCTGCTTGCTGCAGATGCTGCCTGCAGGTTCTGTGCGGCCTGTGCCATCTGGGCGAGCGGCTGGGTAAAGAAACGGACGTACATAATGAAAGCGACAATGACGCCGAAGGAGATGGAACCGTTGATCGCCAGTACAGCGCCGACCACACAGACAGCTACATACCCGAGATTCCCGATAAAGGTCATCAGCGGCATCATCAGCCCGGATAGAAACTGCGCTTTGAAGGCGCTCTGCTTCAGCGACTGGTTCAGAGATTCAAAGGTTCCGCGCATCTGCGCTTCGCCATTATAAGCTTTTACAACGGTATGTCCGGTATAGACTTCCTCGACATGCCCGTTGATTTTACCCAGGAATTCCTGTTGGCTCTGAAAATATTTCTGGGATTTCTTCATAATGACGGACATCAGGCCAAAGCCGATCAGTGTTGCGGCAATTCCCGTGAGGGTCATAATCACATTGGTCTTGAACATCATGATCATGGAGCCGGCGAACAGGGCAATTGCTGTAACAAGGGTACCGACGCTCTGGTTCAGCGCCTGCCCGATGGTATCCACGTCATTGGTAACCCGGGACAGAATATCGCCGGTTGCAGATTTATTATAGTAGGAGATCGGCAGGCGGTTCATTTTGCGCGACAGGTCGCTTCTCAGGCTCCTGGACACTTTCTGCGTGACCATTGACATAATGAGGCCTTGCCCCAGTGACAGCACAGCGCTAAGCGCATAAATGAAGATAAGGAAAAATCCGATTGAAGCAACAGCATCCAGATCAATACCAGTAGCGATACCTGCCGTGATCAGATCCGTCAGCTCTGAGAGCTGATCCGGTCCAAGCAGTGTGAGGATGGTACCCGCAGCTGCGCTTATGACCGCAATCAGAATGACAGGAATATGCGACCGGCAATATTGGAGAAGCCGGCTCCAGGTGCCGGGCTGTTCCGATTTCTTTTTCATTAGGCAAGCTCCTCCTTTGACAGCTGTGAATAGGCGATTTCCTGATATATGCTGCAGGATTCCATCAGTTCTTCATGTGTTCCCATACCGGCGATCTGCCCGGCTTCCAGGACGATGATTTTATCCGCATCCTTGATTGTACCGATCCGCTGTGCCACAATCAGCATGGTTGTGCCGCGGGATTCCTTCTTCAGCTCGCTGCGCAGCTTACGGTCTGTCTTGTAATCCAGCGCGGAGAAGGAGTCGTCGAAGATCAGAATTTCCGGACGGCGGGCGATGGCCCGGGCGATGGACAGCCGCTGCTTCTGGCCGCCGGACAGATTGGTTCCGCCTTGAGCGATATGGGCATCGTAGCTGCCGTCCATTTTCTCTACGAAATCTGCGGCCTGTGAGGTATAGACCGCATCCACCACATCGGAATTCAGATCACGCCCGTTATCGCCGAAGGCGATGTTGGAGGTTACCGTACCGCCAAACAGCACTGCTTTCTGCGAGACATAGCCCATTTTGTTGCGCAAGGCACTCTGTTCATACTGATTTACATTGATGCCGCCGACAAGCACTTCACCGGATGTAACATCGTAGAAGCGTGGAATCAGGTTGACGACAGTGCTTTTGCCGCACCCGGTTGAACCGATAAATGCTACCGTTTCGCCCTTCTTAGCTGTAAAGCTGATGTTCTTGAGTACATAATCCTCGGCATCCGGGTATTTGAAGCTGACATTCCGGAATTCCACTTCGCCGGTGTGACTGGAAGGAGCGGCCGTAAGTGAACCGTCAGTCAGGCTCGGCCGGGTCTCCAGCACCTCGTTAATCCGCTTGGCCGAGACATGGGCACGGGGCATGAGAATAAAGATGATGATCAGCATCATAAAGGCCATAACAACCTGCATCGCATAGGAAGAAAAAACAATCATATCGGAGAACAGCCCCATTTTGGCGCCGGCATCGGCAGATTGGATCATCACTGCGCCGATCCAGTAAATCGCCAGGCTGAGGCCGCTCATAATCAGGGTAATGCTCGGCATCATGGCAGATAATACATTGTTTGCGAACAGATTGGTCCGGGTCAGCTCATCGTTCGCTGTGCCAAATTTGTCCTCCTGATATTGTTCGGCATTATAAGCACGGATTACCCGCATTCCTGTAAGATTCTCTCTGGCAACACGGTTCAGATTATCCGTCAGTACCTGCAGCTTCTGAAATTTCGGCAGCACCAGCACCACACAGATACCGACAATGACGATCAGGACACCGACGGCTGTGCCTGTGGCCAGCGACCACTGCCAGCTTTTTCCGGTAATTTTGAGAATGGCCCAAACGGCAAGCAGGGGAGCCTTGATCAGCAGCTGCAGGCCAATAACAATCAGCATTTGTACCTGGGTAATATCATTGGTTGAACGGGTTATCAGACTTGCGGTTGAGAAGCTGTTGATTTCCTCCATCGAGAAGGACTGTACCTTGTTAAACAGTCTGGAGCGGACTCTGGCAGAGAAGTTGGCCGCAATTTTCGCCGCAATCCCGGCGACAATGATGGAGGTAGCCAGACTTCCCAGCGCACAGAGCAGCATCCAGCCACCGGTGGCGGCAATCTCGGACATTTCACTTCCGGGTGTCTGAATTAGCCGGGTAATATCGCTCATATAATCAGGCAGCTCGAGATCGAGCCAGACCTGAGCGACGATGAACAGGACGCTGAATGCGAATAATGCCCATTCCTTCGGCTCGAGATTTTTAAGCAGTTTAATCATAAGCGTGACTCCTTTAGGTGATATGGGATGTTGCTAGTAGCATAGCGGAGGAAGATAAACTGAACATTAACTTTTCTGAAAACAGCAAAAAGCCCTGAAACAACAAAGCTGTTGTTTCAGGGCTGAAGGTGTCGTGCAGGCAACGTAACGGTAAACGCTGTTCCCTGGAAGGGGAGGCTTTCACACGTAATGGTTCCGCCGTGCAGCTGAACAATCTTTCTGACGATGGTCAATCCGAGGCCGTTGCCTGCAGTGGAGTGGGAGGTATCCTGCTGATAAAATTTATCGAATACTTTCGGCAGAGCCTCGGGTGAAATACCGGGTCCATTATCACGGAATATAAAAGCTATCCCGCTGCTCTGCCTGTTCATGCTTATTCCGATTTCGCCGCCCTCCGGCGTGAACTTGATGGCATTATCCAGCAGATTCAGCCAGACCTGATTGAGCAGCTCCTTATTGCCTTCGAGCTCATAATCATGCAGGTCCACATTCAGGGCAAGCTGCTTTTTCTCAAATTTGGCCGTCAGCAGCAGCACGCACTGCCGGAGCTGTTCCCCCGCGTTGAAGCTTTTTTTGTCAGTCAGAATGGTCTGGGTTTCGATCTTGGACAGCTCCAGGACGTTTGAGGCGAGCGAGGCCAGCCTGGCGGATTCCTCAATGACGATATCCAGATATTCGTCCCGTTCCTCTTTGGGAAGATCGTCATGCTTGAGCATTTCAGCAAAGCCCTTGATCGAGACAATCGGGGTTTTGAATTCATGCGAGAAATTGTTTACAAAATCAGTGCGCAGAATTTCGATACCGCCGAGCTCCTCAGCCATACGGTTGAAATTCTCGGAGAGAATCCGGAATTCCGGGGGCCTTGTAAGCTGCAGCCGCATGGAGAAGTCACCGCCGGCCAGCCGGTCTGTTGCTTCAATAAAGGTACGGATGGATTTGACCATCCGGCGGCTTGTTACAGCCGATATAGCCGTGCCGATGATAGTGCATGCGATCAGGATAAGCAGGGGGACAACGGACCCGTCCTGGATAATCTCCTCATTAATCAGGCCAAAGACATCGGCCAGATAGAACAGAAGGCCGGTAACAATTACCGTTATCAGAAAGATAGTGAAGACCGCAAGCGAGAAGATGAGCGGCAGGCTGAGCCTGCTGCCTAGCTTTTTGCCTATTTTGCTGCCTAATTTGATCAAGACTTCTTCACCGCCTTGTACCCGAGACCGCGCACCGATACCAGCTCGAATTCGGGATAGGCTTCAAAACGCTTCCGCAGCCGGTTAATATGCACATTTACTGTGGTATCCGCACTTTCATTATCCATGCCCCAGATTTCATCCATCAGCTGGATGCGCGTAAAAATCCGGTCCGGGTAGGACAGCAGCTTGTACAGCAGATAAAATTCCTTCTGCGGCAGGGTTTGCCGTTCATCCTCGCGGGTCACCGTGAGCGCCTCATAATCGAGAATAACCTTGCCGATCACCAGCTTACGGGCAGTGGCAATCTGTGAACGCCGCAGCAGGGCCTGAATCCGCAGCAGCATTTCTTCCGTATCGACCGGCTTAGTCATGTAATCATCTGTTCCCAAACGGAAGCCTTTTTTCTTATCCTCCGGAAGATGCTTGGCAGTCGCCATCAGGATTGGAATCTGGCTGTTCGCAGCTCTGACTTCTGCGGCAAATTCATAGCCGTCCATGCCCGGCATCATAATATCCAGAATGATCAGATCAATATGCTGTATATCAAGCACATCCAGGGCTTTATGCCCGTCCTCAGCCGTAAAAACGTCATAGCCTTCGCGCTTCAACACGGCTTCAAGCAGTCTTCTGACATGCTTGTCATCTTCCACTACAAGTATGCTGATCATGTCACGGGTTCACTCCATATCGGGATTATGCTGATTATAAGGTTCAGAGCCATCGTATCATCTTTATTTTACTTTGAACAAGCAGCTGTATAAAAAACCTGAATCCGCAGTACCCTATAGGGGCAAAATGATGCCTCAAAGGAGATGTGCATACTATGGGAAAACAGACGAAAGCGACACCGGCGACCAAGGATAATCCCAACAAGACAGCTTCAGCCTCAGCCATTCCGTCCAATAAGAAGGGAACGGAGTTTGCAGACGAGCTTACAAGCAGTGATGTTGAATCTGCCTTCAAAAATCCGGTTACCGGTGAAGAGCGGATGTACTAGGATTGCCAAAAAACAGCTGCAGACCCGGACGGGGAACAGGTCCGGGATGCAGCTGTTTTGCTGAATGCTGTTACTTTTTTGCGTCTGCACTCAAGTGCTCAATCAGTATCCCCGCAAAACGGCGGGCAGTCCGTATTTCCGGCTGTCCCGTCTTGCCGTCTTGTCCTGCACTCATGCACATTTTCTGAAGCAGGGCCATCATCGAGGTGAAGATAAAATGAGCGGTTTCCAGCGGCTCCGGATCCTGCAGCAGAGATCCGTCTTTCATACCGGTGTCCAAAGCATTCATTAAGAAATGCTGTTCCTTTTCACGCCCGATAAAAGCTTCATATTGTGTTCTCAGTGCAGTTCCCGCTTCATAAGCCTCGTAATGCAGGTCAAACAGAAGTATGAACCGGATGTAGCCCGGATGCGCAGCACCATACTCAATCCATGCATTTAGCATGGTGACAAGCATTTCCTTGCCGCTCATACCGGCAGATGATGCTTTTTTGACGTATCCGGTCATGTCCTCCAGAATTTCTACCTGCACTTCAAAGACCAGCTCGTCGATGGACTGAAAATGCTTATAGAAGGTCACCCGGCTTATTCCTGCCAGACTGCAAATTTCCTTTACATTTACTTTGAGAAAGCTTTCCCTGATAAACAGCTCTTTTGCGGCAGCTATCAGGTCTTCACGGTTTCTGGTTTTGAGGTTGTTGTGCCAGGTTTCAGTCATGGGCCGCCGTCCGTTTCTGTTTGTTATTCGGAGCATGAACCGTTAAGAAGAGTGCAGAGGCAAGAATGCCTGCCCCTAAAATGTAAGGCATATGGATATGCCAGTCAAACAGCTGACCTGCAATAACCGGCCCAAGGATACTTCCTATACTGGTGTAGGTTGTGCTTAAACCGGCGGCATATCCCTGCCGGTCACCGGCAGCGTTGGCAATAATCGTGCTTAGTGTAGGCCGCAAAAAAGCATTAAAGGCGAAGAATAAACCTGACACCAACAGCAGATACCCGAGATTAACCTTAACAAGCATTAACAAGAGGGCGGCAGCGGTCATCACCAGTGAAATACGGATCAGCTTCATCTCGCCGAGCCTTTTTATAAAGCGGTCGAGCAGCCATATTTGGACAATAATACCGATTACAGCGCCGACCGTAATCAGCACTGAGATTTGCGCCGCATCAAAGCCGTACTTCTGTTCTACAAAAAGGGCATACACGGTTTCATAATTCATCAGGCCGAAGGTAATGATTAAGATAAGCAGCAGGTACTGGAAGTAGGAGGTGCGGAAGGAATTCCGGATCATGCCGGTAACCGATTCCCGCTGATCCGGCTGCCCTGCAGCAGCGCGCATCTCCCGCGGCAGCGTTTCAGGCATGAAGAAGCACAGCAGCATGGCGACAAAGCCCAGTCCTCCGGCAAAAAAATAAGGGACGCGGATACCCAGTTCCGCAATCAGTCCGCCTAACCCGGGGCCCAGCACCATTCCGAGATTCATCGACGCCCCCAGATAACCCATGCCCTTGGCCCGGGTATCGGGAGTGGTCATATCGGCAACGTAAGCCATATTGGCCGGGACCATAATGCCGACCCCGATTCCCCCGATAAACCGGGCTATGTACAAGATTGTGAGCGTATCACCGACAGCAAACATAAGGTCAGAAATGACGGTCAGCAGCAGACCGGCGATCAGCATGGGCTTCCGGCCCAGACGGTCCGAGAGCTGTCCGCCGACTGGAGAGAAGATAAATTGTGCGGCCCCGAATGCGGCTATGAGGGTTCCGGCCGCAGCTCCGGCTGCGTTGAACTGCTTCAGGTATTCAGGCAGGATGGGTATAACCATGCCTTGACCAAGCAAAGCGATAAACAGATTCAGCATAAGAATGAATAACGGGAATTTGGCAGATTTGGACAAGCTGCTCATTGGGTTGCCTCCTTCAAGATTTACACAGTGATAACAATAACACAGTGTAAACCATAATAAGCGAAAACCGGAAAACTTACAAGCTTGATTCTGGTGTCCGGCACGATTTCGGATTACAAAAGGCCTGATCAGGGTAAACATTGTTAATTCTATGCAACCTAAATTCATTAACGGAGGCTGAGATATGACACAATTGAACAGTAATACCGGAGCAGCGATTCTCGGGATGGGTACCGCTCTGCCGCTTTATTCGATAGCACAGGCAGATGTAGCTGAGCTGATCGCCTCATCGCTGCAGGACAAACCGGATCTGGCCCGCTTTGCCAGGAGAATCTTCAAATCCTGCGGAGTCGAGAATCGCTATACCTGTGATGACAGCTATCTTGGGACAGCTGAGACATGCCGTTATCTCCCCTCCGGTGACCAGACAGATATCCCTACAACAGAGGAGCGGATGAAGAAATATCAGCAGGAAGCACCTCCACTGGCATTGGAGGCAGCCAAAAGATCCCTGCAGGATGCGAAACAGAACCCCGGAGAAATCACACATCTGATTACTGTCAGCTGTACCGGCCAGTATCTGCCGGGCCTGGATGTCATGCTGATCAAAGAGCTTGGGTTGTCCCCGCGTGTGAATCGCCTTCCGTTAATGTTTCAGGGCTGCGCAGCCGGACTAAAAGCAATCCAGATGGCCCGGGACGTCGTCCTTGGGGCTTCCGGCTTCAGAGTGCTTGTCGTTTGCGTTGAGCTGTGTACGCTCCATTTTCAGCCGGTAAAAGAACGCGAAGCCTTGTTTGCAGCTTCCTTTTTCGGTGATGCTTCTGCTGCCTGTGTGATCGGTGAACCGGGGATAAACCATAAGCATAGTCTCAGTTTGGGCAGGGGCTATTCGGTATTGCTCCCGGATTCCACAGCGGATATGATCTGGGAGGTAGGCAATACCGGGTTCGATCTATATTTATCTCCGCGTATCCCGAAGCTGCTTGGAACCCACCTGGAAGCAGAACTTGTCCAGCTGCTGGGAGACAGCCCGCTTCCGGAGCTGTGGGCCATACATCCGGGCGGACGGGGCATTGTCGATTCCGTACAGGAGGTTATGAAGCTAAATGATGAGCAGACGCGGTACAGCAGGGAAATTCTGAGAACCGCAGGCAATCTGTCCTCCGCCACCATTCTGTTTGTACTTGAGTCCATGCGCCGGGACATGGAAGCCCGTAACGAAAAGACGAAGGAAGGAGTGGCAATGGCCTTTGGGCCGGGCCTGACCGCCGAGCTGATGTCCTTCACTTATGTTCCGGCGTATTCACCTTCCTATCAGGAGGCAGGCCATGCCGTTTTTTAGAACCTTGTCGGTGCGTGCCAAAGAGGATGAGCTGATGGATGACTTTTCCATGGGCGGAGCGGAGCTCAGTGAAGCCTTGAAGCATCTGCGGCGGCTGAACCGGATTTTCGCTGCACCCGGCCCTACAAGGGACGGGGTAGAGAAGCTCTGGCAGGCGATCGGACAGCCCCGGAAGCTCAGTATCCTCGATGTCGGCGCCGGCTCGGGGGATGTTAATATGAAGCTGCTGGAGTGGGCGGACCGGAAAGGAATCGAGCTTGATATTATGCTGGTCGATATGACGGAGGAGGCCTGCGAAGAAGCCAGGCAGCTGTTCCGGCACGAACCAAGAGTAAGGGTAATGCGGGCTGATCTGCAGGAGCTTGCCGATGCCTCAGCTGATATTGTAACCGGCTCCCAGTTTGTACATCATTTTGACGGCCAGCAGCTGGTGGATATGGTGGACCATATGCGGAGAGCGTCAAGGTACGGTGTGGTGATCAATGATATCCACCGTCATCCGGTATCCTACACCGCAGTATGGGTTATGACCCGGATGATCTCGCGCAACCGGTATATCCGGCATGACGGGCCGTTGTCGGTAGCAAAAGGCTTTAAGGGGAGTGACTGGCAGGAGCTGAAGCAAAGGCTTCAGGCCGATGCTATGACCTATACCTGGAAGCCGCTGTTCCGTTATTCAGTAGTAATCCCGAAGCAGGTGATCAGCCGATGATGAAGCAGGCGGATGTCATAGTAGCCGGTGCGGGGATTGCCGGAAGCAGCAGTGCCCTTCAGCTGGCCCGTCTGGGTCACCGGACGATTCTGCTGGACCGGCAGGAGTTCCCCCGGCACAAAACCTGCGGGGAATTCATGTCCCCCGAGACGAAGGAAATGCTGCAGGTGCTGGGCATTAATCTCACGGAGCATACACTGGCCCCGGGGAGGATGGACAATGCCCGCATTATCCTGCCCCACGGCGGGGAAATCGGGGCGCCGCTGCCTGGGAATGCAACCGGAATAAGCCGGTATGAGCTTGACCGGATTCTCCATGAGAAGGCACAGTCGGCAGGGGCAGAAATTATAACCAAAGCTGTAGTTACAGGAATCCGTAAGCTGGATGATAACCGTTACGAGGTGGAAACCAGGGAGGGAGACAACAAGGTCTCATATCAGGCCCGCGCTGTCATCGGCGCCTACGGAACCAAAAAGCCGCGGGGTGTCGCTGTCTCGGCAGAAGATACAAGAGATGATACCGTCTATATCGGAATCAAATCCCATTACAGCGGTATCGCCATACCGGATCAGGTCGAGCTGTATTTCTGTGAAGGAGGCTATATCGGGATTTCCCCGATTGAAGCGGGCAAAGTGAATATTGCAGCACTGCTGACCCTGGATTCCGTTCAAGGCAGCGGAAAATCAGTGCAGGAAATTCTGCAGACGGCCGCCCGGAGTAACCGCAGGCTGGCAGACAGACTGGCTGAAGGAATTCCGGTGGCCGGCACCCAGGTATCCATTGCACCAGTCCGTTTATCGGACACTCCCGAGCCGTGGTCGGAATTTCCGCATATCGGTGATGCCATGCTGATGATCCCGCCGCTCTGCGGCGACGGAATGTCGATTGCCCTGCGTTCCGCGCTGATCTGCTCAGGCTGGACCGACCGTTACCTTAAAGGAATGATTCGCTATGAGGAATGGCAAACCGGATATTCAGCGGAAGCGGACGAGACCTTTACCCGGCTTCTAAAGCGGGCACGGAGAATTCAAAGGTTGGCTTTTTCCAGAACGAACAGGCTGTACCCCGGTCTGGCGCGAGTTTTTCCGGGACTGGCCAGGTATGTAGTCAAAGCAACGCGATTGTCGGAGACCGGAATGGCCCGGTAAGAAGCAGCCTTTTCAAGCCGCCTGTATGGCGGTTTTTTTATATACATAAAAACGTTACAATAATAATATATTTATAATAGATACAAATTTATTGTATAACGATAAATAGCATGATAAAATACTGGCAACAACAATTAAACGAGGTGTTACGTATGAACTCATTATCCGGGATGAAGCCTGCAATGAACAGAAAGGTGAAAAATGCTTTTACCCAGCTGCTGCATTTCGGGTATCATCAGGCGATGAGCTGTATTTTCCCCGTGGCTATCTTTGGCACGCTTGCTTTGTCCGGCGCGGTACATCTCCCTTTTATCCACCGTTATGATGCCATTCTGCTCGTCCTGCTCACCGTCCAGTACCTGATGTACCGCAGCGGGCTTGAGACACTGGACGAAATCAAAGTTATTTGTGTCTTTCACGTTATCGGCCTGCTGCTAGAGATTTACAAAGTAAGCATGGGGTCATGGGCTTACCCTGAACCGGGCTTCAGCAAAATATTCGGCGTACCGTTGTACAGCGGATTTATGTATGCCAGTGTCGCAAGCTTTATGTGCCAGATCTGGCGCAGGCTGAGAATGGATATGACCGGCTGGCCGGGGCTGCTTCCTGCAGGGCTCCTTGGCGGAGCCATCTACCTGAACTTTTTTACCCATCATTTCATTCCGGATTTCCGCTGGTGGCTGACCGGGCTTGTGCTCATTGTATTCTGGCGGACCTGGATCATCTACCGTGTCCGGAATGCTACGTACCGGATGCCGCTGACACTGGCGTTTGTTATTGTCGGCTTCTTTATCTGGCTGGCCGAGAACATCGCGACGTTCTTTAACGCCTGGAAATATCCCGATCAGCATCAGACGTGGCAGATGGTCGGCTTCGGCAAAATCAGCTCATGGTTTCTGCTGGTTATTATCAGCGTCATTATCGTTGCTCAGCTTAAACATGTGAAGGCAGGTAGGGGCGATTGACTTTTGATCGCTGGCCCTCTATAATTCAGGAATGAAAATTCATTCCGCAAGGGAGATGCTGGGATAACGATGGCAACCAACAAGCAGGAGGATATTTATGCTGCGGCAATGCGGCTGTTTGCAGCCCGCGGCTATGACGGGACAACCGTGCCTATGATTGCCGAGCAGGCGAAGGTTGGTGCAGGGACGATCTACCGCTATTTCGAGAATAAGGAAGCGCTGGTGAATTCATTGATCACTGACTGTGTACGTAAGCTGACAGAAGTAATCAGAACCGGGTTTCCTGAGCATGAGCCTGTACGGATGCTGTTCGCTCATATCTATAGCCGGGTATTTGATTATGCCAGGCACAATTTTGATGCGTTTCTGTTCATTAATACCCACGATGACGCTTACTATCTGGATGAGCAGAGCAGGCAGGTGATTAATGATCTTATGGCCTTTATCGGTGAAACGATTGAGTTAGGTCAGCAGCAGAATGAAATTCGCAAGCTTCCTACTTGTGCTTTAATCGCGATAGTGTATGCCCCGATCAGCATGATGATTAAGCAGATGCAGAATGATATACTGCCGTACTCGGAAGAGTTGTACAAAGCGCTTGAGGATAGTGCCTGGAATGCCATATGTGCACGGTAAACCGCTAATCATTAGTGGTTTCTGCTGTAAACGGAATGAATATTCATTCCGAAAGCCTTCCGTTAGAAAATTCATCCGGCCTACGGATTAAATCATACAACCATATCAACATAGAGAAGGTGCATCTGATGACAAAATTAAAAAGCTGGAGAACATTATCTTTTATCCTGTGGATATTCGTTACGGTCCTGATGGTGACCACAATGCCGGATATGGAACGGCTCGTCAAGGAAAAGGGCCAGATCTCGATTCCGGAAAGTGCGCAAAGCAGCGTTGCCGCACAAATGATTAAAGAAATGAACCCTCAGGGCGGCGAGTCCTATGGCATCATAGCTGTTTTTAACAGCGGGAGTGATAAGGAACTTACTGCTGTCCAGAAGACGAAGATAACAGCTGCAATCCATGACCTGGAAGCCAGGGAGCAGGAGCTTGGCATTACCGGAATTGTTGCGCATACGGACAGCCCGGAAATCGAGCAGCAGCTTGTGTCTGAGGATCAGAGTACGATTCTGACTCAGATCTCTGTCGACCGGAATCACGGTGAAATTTCGCAGGTGGCTGATGAGCTGGGCAGCTTCATGGAGGGGGAAGGCCTGCAGCAGGAGGGGATTAAATCTTATCTGACCGGCAGCGAGCTGATCGGAAATGACTTTTTCAACTCCACACAGGAAGGGGTCAAGAAAACAGAGGTTATTGCAATTGTCTTTATCCTGGTGGTACTGATCCTTGTCTTCCGCTCTCCGGTGGTACCGCTGATTTCACTGCTTACTGTAGGCATATCATACCTCGTGTCCTTAGGTGTTACCGCCCAGCTTGTAAATCATTTTAGTTTTCCGTTCTCCAGCTTCACGCAGGTATTTCTGGTGGTTGTTCTGTTTGGAGTGGGTACGGATTACAATATTCTTCTGTATACCCGGTTCAAAGAAGAGCTGGCTCATCAGGAGGATGTATATGCAGCGGTAAAAGCAACCATGAAGTCCGCAGCGAAGACCGTACTGTTCAGCGGATTCGCGGTTATGGTCGGCTTTGCCTCCTTGTTTCTGGCCAAGTTCAACCTGTATCAGGCGACTTCCGGTGTAGCCATCGGCGTTATGGTGCTGCTGCTCGTATTAGTAACTCTTAACCCGTTCTTCATGATACTGCTTGGCAAAAGAATGTTCTGGCCTATCCGTACATTTAATGGTCATGGTGACAGCCGCTTGTGGGGAACCCTCTCCAAAACTGCCGCAGCCAGATCCGTTATGGCCTTCGTTCTTGTGGGGGTGCTGACTGTACCCTTTATCCTCAAGTATTCAAATGTGCTGAACTTCAACGACTTATGGGAGGTCAGCGACAAATATGAATCCAAGCAGGGGATTAACGTAATTGAAGAGCATTTCCCTCCGGGCTTCTCCTCACCGGCGACGCTTGTTATCCAGTCTGACAGCAAGCTGGACCAGGCAAGCACCCTGCAGACCCTGGATGAAGCAGCGGAGCGGATATCGCAGATTGAGGGCGTATCCAAAGTGTTGTCGCCAACCCGTCCTGCAGGTGACAAGATTCAGGCGCTCTATATAAGTGACCAAACCAAACAGGTAAACTCCGGACTGGGTGATGCAAATGACGGAATCGGTGAAATTAACGATGGCCTGTCCTCGGCTGAAGAGCAGCTTGGCGGAAGTGGATCGGACGATCTGGATAATGTGCAGAAGCTGATTGATGGAACCGGTGAAGTGCAGGAGGGTGTGTCTGCCTTGCGTGCTGCCCTGAATCAGGTAACATCAGGGATGAACAGCGGCGCTGCAGGAGCCGGGAAGATCGAAGACGGTTTAAGCACGCTGAACACAACCGTAGGCCAGTTAGCTAAAGGAACATCGCAGCTTTCTGACGGCTACAGCCAGTTGGAGGAGGGGCTGGGATCTTACGAGCAGTATTTTACCAGTATCGCCCAAGCCATAAGTGGTGCTGCCCAAGGTTATGAGCAGATAGAGGCGTTAATGAATAATCTGGTTACGGAAAAACCGGAGCTGGCTGAGGATGCTAATATTGTGCAGACCCTCGGGATCGCCGCCACTGCCAAGCAGCAGCTAAGCGGTCTGGGCGGACAATTGGAGCAGCTGCGCAGCGGACACCAGAAGGCAATGGCCTCTTTTAAAACAGCCAATGACTCGCTCGCGCAAATCAACAGCGGATTACAGCAGATGCAAACCGGCGTTACAGCACTGCAGCATGGGGCTTCCAATCTCCAGCAGGGTTTAAATGAGGGAGCCGCCGGCTCGGGGCAAATCGCCGATAAATCGCTCCAGCTTGAAACCGGGCTCAAGCAGATTAATGATGGACAATCGCAGCTGCTTCAGGGACTAAATAACCTGCAGGGTAAAATGGGGGATCTGCAGGCCGGACTGTCTGCCAGCACTGAGGGACTTACCCGGGTCAGCACTGGTCTCGAGACAGCACAGTCTTATTTAAGCAAGCTCAGTGAATCAGAAACCTCGGAAAAGTTCTATATTCCTGACGAGGTGCTGAACGGGGAAGATTTCCAGACCGCTCTGAACACCTACATGTCAGAGGATAGAACTGCCGCTACAATGACGATTATTCTGGATCAGAATCCCTTTTCCCGGGAAGCTATGCCGGTTATTGATGAAGTCAGCAAGCAGGTGAATGCGGCGCTGAGCGGAACGAACCTGAGCGGAGCCAAAGCGGCCATAAGCGGCACAACAGCCCGTAATGCTGACCTGAATACCGTATCCAAGGAGGACTTTGCACGTACCGCAGTGATAATGATGATCGGAATAGCTGTTGTGCTCATGTTTATCACTAGATCACTGCTGAATTCCCTGTTTATTGTCGGCTCTCTGATCCTGGTCTACTTTACATCACTGGGTCTCGGAGAACTGGTCAGCACGCATCTGTTTGATGCAGAGCTGCTGAGCTGGAATGTGCCTTTCTTCAGCTTTATTATGATCGTTGCACTTGGTGTAGATTACAGCATTTTTGTGATGATGCGTTATAACGAGCTTGAGGGAACACCAGCGCAGCGGATTATAAAAGCATCCCGTGACATCGGCGGGGTAGTGTTGTCAGCGGCCCTGATACTGGGAGGCACTTTCGCAGCCCTGATCCCTTCAGGTGTATTGACTCTCATCCAGGTAGCAGTCGTCGTTATCATTGCCCTTCTGCTGCTTAGCCTGATCGCCATGCCGGTTCTGCTGCCTGCTCTGATCGGACTGACCGGCAGATTTAGCCGTGAAGACCGCAATACGGAAGCAGACTATAATAATACGCTGTAATAATTGAACTCCTATAGAATTTCTGCAAAATAAGAGGAGCCTGCACGTATTGTGCAGGCTCCTCTTATGCCCTTTAGAAGCAGCTGTTCATTTAGTTCGGGGAAACGTTGATGTTCACGTTAAGGCTCTCATCCCGGATGTCGCCGACGATCTCCTCCAGAAGGTCTTCCATCGTTACAATCCCGATAATAGCTCCTGTCGTATCCGTTACGGCAGCCATGTGAACCCGGGTCTGCTGCATCCGCAGCAGGACATCGCGCAGGTTCTTGCCGGCCGCATACTTTGGAATATCGTGGATAAACGTCTGCCAGCTGGCTGTCCGGCCGGCGGCGATGCTCGTTAGCATCTCTTTGGTGTTTACGTAGCCGGTATACCGGCCGCTGCCATCAGCAGCTAATACAGGGTAACGTGTATAGTCATGTCTACCCAGTACTTCAATAAGCATTTCTACAGACATATCATGCTGTAATGTAACTACATTCGATACCGGTACGATGATCTCACCAAGTGTGCGCTCATCAAAGGCAAAGATGTTGTTCAGGTAGACGAGCTCCGTTTTGTTAATTTCTCCGCTCTCGTAGCTCTGGTCAACGATCCATTTCAGCTCCTCTTCGGAATGGACCGTTTCGTGACCGGCAGGCTTAACCCCGAAGATGCGGAGCAGCAGGCGGGCGGCACCGTTCAGGGCTACAATGAACGGGTACGTGATTTTACCGAACCAGTACAGAGGAGGGGCAAGCAGCAGAGTCATCCGCTCAGCGAACTGGATGGCCAGTGTCTTTGGTGCAAGCTCACCGATAACCACATGCAGGAAGGTAATGATCGACAGGGCAATCAGATAGGAGAGCAGCGTCGATAACGCAGCAGGGACACCCATCTGGTCAAACAGCGGATGCAGAATCCGTTCAACCGTAGGCTCACCGAGCGCTCCCAGCACGAGGGCTGTAATCGTAATACCAAGCTGACAGGCGGATAAATAGTAATCGAGATCATGTGCCACTTTTTTGGCGATGACCGCTTTTTTGTTGCCTTCACTAATTAATTGATCAATCCGTGACATACGTACTTTTAGAATCGCAAACTCGGCTCCGACAAAAAAAGCGGTAAGTCCGATAAAAATCGCAACCATAATTAAATTTATCGTAATAACTCCGTC
The DNA here is from genome assembly GCF_058313675.1 of Paenibacillus sp. fava2. Classification (NCBI taxonomy): domain Bacteria; kingdom Bacillati; phylum Bacillota; class Bacilli; order Caryophanales; family Paenibacillaceae; genus Paenibacillus; species Paenibacillus sp. fava2. The sequence continues at coordinate 3,786,600 of NZ_CM177755.1, forward strand.
CAAAGTTTTCCCTCAGCGTGAGGGATTCACCTCCAAAGTAATAGATAAGACATTCTTATTGCTGTAACTGCGGTTGTTTGTAGTGCAGAATGACCTGCTTGATCTGGAAGTTATCCATTTCCATAATCGTCCAGTTTTGTCCGCCGGCCTTGAATTCATATCCCGCATCAACCGACGTCCCTTCACGGAATTGAATCCAGCCGCCGATCGTATCGATCTCCTCACTGTCCTCAAACGTAAAGCCGAACTGCTCTTCAATATCCTCCAGCAGCACTCGTCCGCTGATCACATAAGTCTGTTCATCAATCTTCTGGATCTCCGATACCTCATCGGCATCGAATTCATCGCGGATCTCTCCGACAAGCTCCTCCAGAATATCCTCCAAAGTGAGAATTCCGGCGGTACCGCCGTATTCGTCAATAACCAGAGCCATATGCATCTGTTCCTGCTGCATTTTGAGCATGGCTTCCTTAATAGGTGTTACAGAAGATACGGTAGGGAGACTGCGCACAAATTCCTTAAGATGAGGATCTCTGCCGGCGATAATGTGCGGAAGCATCTTCTTCACGTTGACCACACCAAGAACACGGTCTTTATTGCCGGTCTCGATGACCGGATAGCGGGTATAGTTATTGGTGTCGAGTATGCTGACGATATCTTCATTCGACATATCATAATCCAGGACGACCATTCCGGTACGCGGAATCATAATATCCTTGGCCATACGCTCATCGAAGGAAAATACATTTTCCAGATACTCCAGCTTCTGTTCATTGATCTCGCCGCCCTCAAAGCTCTGGGCCATAATGATCCGCAGCTCTTCCTCCGAATAATGCTCCTCGTGGCCTGCCGGCTTTACGCCGAACATGCGCAGGATGACCCGTGAAGTTCCGTTCAGCGCAACGATAAACGGGTGCATGATTTTGCCGAACCAGTACAGGGGCGGAGAGAGGAGAAGCGTAAGCTTTTCAGAAAACTGGATCGCCAGTGTCTTCGGTGCCATCTCTCCGACAACTACGTGCAGAAAGGTTACAAATATAAAAGCAATTGCATAAGACGCTACAGATGCAGAAGATTCAGATACATTGAAGTAATCAAAAACAGGGTAGAGAATACGTTCTACCGCCGGCTTACCGATGGCACCGAGACCGAGTGCAGTTACTGTTATCCCGAGCTGGCAGGCGGACAGATAGTAGTCCAGGTCTCCGACCACTTTTTTAGCTATTACTGCCTTTTTGTTGCCTTCATCGATCAGCTGCTCGATCCGTGACATCCGCATTTTTACGGCTGCAAATTCTGAAGCTACAAAAAAAGCCGTCATTACAATTAATATTGCAAGGATAATTAGGTTAGTTAAGGTTATTAAATCCAATCCTTTCCCTCAAAAGAGGGATTCACCTCCAAGTTGAATTAAGGACGTATTTGTGATTCAAACGTAAGCGCCGGGATACTCATACAGCCGTAGAAGCGGATCAATGTAGGAGCACAATCCATTTGCAATATCGCCTTCCCATTATTGTTCGCCCCCCTCCATAAGATATACGAAAGAGTATAACATACTTCAACCCAAACCATCCAGTTGCACGTTATGGTTTATGAATCGCAGAATCCATCCAAACATACGCAAAGATATACCATGACTCAAGGGAATGATTTTACCTACGGCATGAAACCCAGCTCTCCCATGATGCCTATGCAAACGGCTGCTGAGATTAACGATCAAACCATCTCGCTCAGTATGCTGAATGCGCTGAAGCAGGGTGCAGTAATCAAAACTACAGCAGCGCTCGAAACAACGAATCCCGTTGTGCGCCGTGTATTAGCGGACTCCTTGCCGAACTGTATCGAGATGGCCTATGAGATTTATTCAGCCCGCTATGTCAGGAAGCATTCCCCATTAATCAGCATCAGTAAAAATAAAGCAGAGCAGAGATTCTTCCGCTGATCCGGAAGAATTCTGCTCTGCTTATTCCTGCTGGCTGCCAGGCAAAGTTAGTATTCAAATAAGAACATAGGTAGCTCTTAACGGACCGTGCACGCCGACTACGAGCTGCATTTCTATGTCCGCTGAATTGGAAGGTCCGGAGATGAAGTTGATGGAGGAGCCAACAGGCTCTCCTGCTTCAATCCGCCGGTTCAATGCTGCCGCAGCCTGTGTGGAACGCAGCACGATCCGTTCTCTTTCAATTATGGCGATATAATGCTCAGGCAGAAAGTGAAGGGCACGCCCCTGATCCGGCCGGCTTTCCACGACGATCGTTCCCGATTCGGCCAGTACATAATCTGCGAATACGACTACGGTATTGGCCGCTTCTGAACGGCTGATATTATCCTCGCGGCCGGCAGCATCCGACCATTCCGTTGAACCCGGAAAGCTCAGATCGTAGCGGGCAAACCTCGGATCCCCCGAAGTTATTACCGGTCCGCCGCCGTTGGCTGCGATCAGATCATCAAGCGTCTGCTGCAGAATCTCTGGTGTGGATTCAATCAGCTGGGTATGGATGAAGAAGCACTGCTCCTTCAAAATTTCAATCAGATCGGCACCCGTAAGAGTCCCATAGCTGTCAGGCATCATTCCCTTGATATCCGGTCGCTGAACGTTGTAAGCGCGCTCCCGCCCGAGACTGGAAGCCACCCGGTTCAAAAAGGATTCCCTGTTGTTGTTTTGGTGTATGGCAGTCATTGTTTTGTACCTCCCTGACGTTCCTTCATCCAGGTGCGGAAGCTGTCCGCTTGCTTGACTGGCTGATTGAGATCACGAACGCCGACCCAGCCCTGGATCAGGCTTGGTCCTCTGACAATCCGGCCATGCTTGCTCATCATCCGGCTGCCCGGATTGGCCAGACGCAGCACCTTCCCGAACAAAGAGGGGGAGGAGAGCAGGCGGCTTGCCGCTTTCATCTGAAAGCGGTCGGCAGCGCTGGTCCGCTTCTCTTTCACGATATTCTGCCGATGCATGATTAGCTGCTCGTGCAGCGGGATTTTGACCGGACATACATCTGTACAAGCCCCGCATAGACTGGAAGCAAAGGGCAGCTCCTTATAATCATCGTATCCGCCGAGCAGCGGCGTAATGACCGCTCCGATCGGGCCCGGATAGATGGAGCCGTAAGCATGCCCGCCGATATGACGGTAGATAGGGCAGACATTCAGGCAGGCGCCGCAGCGGATGCACTGCAGGGCCTCGTTGAATTCGCTTCCCAGAATCTCGGAGCGGCCGTTATCGACGACAACAAGATGGAATTCATCGGGGCCATCGCTTTCTCCGGGTGCCTTGGGCCCCATGACGGTGATGTAACTGGTCAGCTTCTGTCCGACAGCGCTCCGGCAAAGCAGATTGTCCAGCACCTCCATTTCCTCCATAGTCGGAACGATCCGCTCCATCCCCATTACTGCGATCTGCGTCTTGGGAATGGCGGCTGTCAGGTCACCGTTGCCTTCATTGGTTACCAGATTGATCGCGCCCATATTGGCTACGGCGAAGTTGCAGCCGGTAATTCCGACATCCGCCTCCAGAAACTTCTGGCGCAGCACTGCACGGGCGTGGCGGGCCAGCCTCTCCGGGCTTTCATCTCCTGTATAGCCAAGCTTTTCTGTGAATACCCGCTTTATCTGGTTGCGGTCTTTATGAAGGGCAGGAGCCACAATATGTGACGGCGGGTCCCAGTCATCGATCTGCAATATATATTCGCCAAGGTCAGTCTCGATCAGGTCACAGCCGGCTTCAATCAGCACCTTGTTCATTTCAATTTCCTCAGTAACCATGGACTTTGATTTGACGATTTTCCGGGCCTGCTTCGAGACGACAACGTCACGGATATAGCTGCTGGCCTCTTCCTTGGTTGCGGCAAAATAGATATGGCCGCCTCTGGCTTCAATATTATCAGCCAGCTGGTTCAGATAAAAATCCAGGTTCTTAAGTGTATGCTGGCGGATGGTCTGGCCGACAAGCCGCCATGCCTCCCAGTCACCGAGCGCAGTAGCCGCAGTAAGCCGTCTGGTCTTGAGACTGTCCTGTGCGGAGCTTACGGCGCTGCGCATAAAAGTGTTGCCGATGCCGTCTGCTGTCCGCTCGCCGAACTCTCTTTTATCAGTCTTAAGGCTCATGAGGGGATGCCTCCTTTGACTTCGGCTGTCTCGCCGGTATGGTTCAGCACCTCTGCAATATGCATAATTTTTACTGGAACTCCTTTACGGGACAGACGGCCGCCGATATTGAGCAGGCAGCCCATATCCGCGCTGATCAGTATATCCGCTCCGGTTTCAACCACACTTTCGCATTTTTCATCCACCATCTGGCTGGAGATGTCCGGCATTTTCACCGAAAAGGTGCCGCCAAAGCCGCAGCAGTTGTCGCTATTCTTCAGCGGTTCAAGCTCCAATCCGCGGACCTGCTCAAGCAGCAGATAAGGGGTTTCCTTTTCACCAAGCAGTCTTGTCATGTGGCAGGACCGGTGATAGGTCGCTGTGCCTTCAAGCCGTGCTCCGACATCCGTGATTCCCAGCACTCTGACGATAAATTGGGTGAACTCATACGATTTCTCTTTTAAGGCAACCGCTTTCAATTCCCAGTCCGGATCACCTTTGAAAATCTTGGGATACTCATGAAACATGGCGATGCAGGAGCCGGAGGGACCGACTACATAATCTGAATGCTCAAAGGCGAGCATCATATTCTTCATAGCCAGCTTGGAATCCTCCAGATACCCGCTGTTATACGTGGGCTGGCCGCAGCAGACCTGCGAAGCCGGAAAATCAAGCTCACAGCCAAGCCTTTCAAGGACCTCAACCATTGCTTTTCCCGCTGCCGGGGTCATAAGATCTACTAAACAAGTCGAAAAGATGCTTACTTTCATTCCTGTTCCTCCAATCGCAACGTTGGTAATTATAGCTTAACTCAAGAAGTCAATGAAAAACAACATAAAAACACACGGAAAATGTGTATGTTGTTGACATAAAATGTTGTTAGCGTTTACACTAGGGATGAAGTGATGGAATAATTTATCTTGAGGGGGAGTAACAGTGGAAAAGCATTTGATGTACATCAACGGCCAATTTACCGAATCAGAAACCCAAGAGTGGATGGATGTCACCAACCCGTCAACCGATGAAGTCATTTCACAGGTACCCAAAGCGACCAAAAATGATGTCGTGCGTGCCATTGATGCTGCAGATGCAGCACAATCAGCCTGGGAAGAAACCCCTGCAGTCGAAAGAGGAAAGTATCTGCATGCGATTGCAGACGGAATCCGTGCTGAGGCGGACAGTATTGCCAGACTTATTTCTGAGGAAGTAGGCAAAACGCTGGAGCTATCCACGGTGGAAGTCCATTTTACGGCAGACTACCTGGATTACATGGCTGAATGGGCACGCCGCTACGAGGGTGAAATTGTCCAGAGTGACCGCGATAACGAGAATATTTTTGTGTTCAAGCGGGCCATCGGGGTAACTACAGGAATTCTGCCATGGAACTTCCCGTTCTTCCTGATCGCCAGAAAAATGGCACCAGCCCTGATTACCGGCAACACGATCGTAGTTAAACCTAGTGTTGAGTCACCTAATAATGCGATAGCTTTTACCAAAATTGTAGATAAAGTCGGCCTGCCAAAGGGTGTATACAACCTTGTTACAGGCAGAGGCGGCGAGGTCGGCAATGAGCTGGCCAGCAACCCGAAGGTCGGCATGGTCAGCCTGACAGGCAGCGTTCCGGCCGGGCAAAAGGTAATGGAGGCCGCAGCCGAGAACATTATCAAGGTCAGCCTTGAGCTTGGCGGCAAAGCGCCGGCGATTGTCATGGCGGATGCGGATCTGGATCTGGCGGTTAAAGCGATCGTTGATTCCCGCGTCATCAATACAGGCCAGGTGTGTAACTGTGCCGAGCGCGTGTATGTCCATGAATCGATCAAGGATGAATTCACCGCCCGGCTGGTTGAGGCCATGAAGGCCGTGAAGTACGGTAATCCTCTGGTCGATACCGGCATCCAGATGGGACCGCTGATCAACAAGGCCGCACAGGATTCTGTTCAGCAGAAAGTGGACCGGGCTGTCGAAGAAGGTGCGAAGGTTCTGCTGGGCGGTAAAAAAGTCGAAGGCACAGGCAGCTTCTTTGAGCCGACGGTCATTGCCGATGCTACTAACAAGATGGAAATTGTGCAGGAAGAGATCTTTGGTCCGGTTATCCCGATTGTAACCTTCGCAACTCTGGATGAAGCGATCGAGTTGGCCAATGACAGCGAATTCGGCCTGACCTCGTCGCTCTATACGCAGAACCTGAATGTGGCGATGAAAGTAATCAAACGGCTGAAGTACGGGGAAACCTTCATCAACCGCGAGAACTTCGAAGCAATGCAGGGCTTCCACGCCGGCTGGCGCAAATCCGGCATCGGCGGTGCAGACGGCAAACACGGCTTGAACGAGTATCTGCAGACTCAGGTTGTGTACCTGCAGTATGATAAGTCGGTTAACTGATGTACGGTGAATGAGGTATAGTAAGTGATGCACAGTTAGTGATGTACAATCGTTGATGTTTGAGTAATGGATGATTTATGCAGGATGGATACTGCAACAGAATGGTGTGCACTAATTCTATTATAGCTACAGGTCCCCGGGTTTTCCGGGGGCCTGTTTTCGTTCAGACAAAGGTAAGGGGATAGGAGGGGATAGAGTAGATAGTGGGAATAGATAGTAAATAGTAGATAGTAAATAGGAGATAGTAATAGTAGATAGAAAATAGTAATAGTAGATAGTATGTGGAAAATAGTGGTAAGTGGATGGTTTGAAGAATAGATGGAAAAGTAACTTTCATCCCTTCAACCAGGGCAGGCGAAGGGGTGAAACAATCAAAGGCAAAAGTGCCCTTGATTCCGCCCGCAGCAGGCGAATCGGCGAAATCAAAGGCAAAAGTGCCCTTGATTCCACCCGCAGCAGGCGAATTGGCGAAATCAAAGGCAAAAATGCCCTTGATTCCGCCCGCAGCAGGCGAATTGGCGAAATCAAAGGGAAAAATCCCTTTGATTCACTAAATCCCAGTCTGACCCCCAGCGGCTCTCCTCCGAGCAGCAGCAAATCCCCCAAGAAACGGTCCTTAAAGCCGCTTCTTCAGATAATACTTCGTATGCCCCTCATTCGGGCAATCCTTGATCTCGCCGAAAATCTCGTAGCCCTGTTTCTGATAGAAGTGCGGCGCCTGCCAGCTCATGGTGGTCAGCTCACTTACTTTGCAGCCGAGCTGCCGGGCACGGTTTTCAATTTCTGCGAGCAGGGTACCCCCTAGACCGGTTCCTCTATAGGCAGGATCGACTGCCAGCAGGTGCACATTCAGGATGTTCCAGGCCACATCTCCTGTTACTCCGCCCGCAAAGCTGTCATTCTCGTAAGCCGCAAGGGAGAGCATTGTCCGCTCATAGGCTGGAATGCTGCTATCCGCACCATGGCGGTGCTCTTCCAGTAACCTCGTTATTTCCCGCTGATTGTGTACTGCATCCAATTCTACAATATTCAAGTGTGCTCACTCCTTCTGCCTAACTATAACATAACCGCTCTTATTAGCTATCCGATTAGCTACTCTCAGTACAAGAACAAATGCTTTCGCACCTGTCCACCATAAAAGTCCTTAAAAAATAGCAGGAAAACCTGAAAAAGTCGCATACCAATCCCGTAACAGGTATCCTACAATGAAGTCAAATCCGCATACTAAACAGAGAAAGTAGGAAAAGAGACATGCTACAGAGTAAAGATCGCAATTGGGTGGATTCCGTTATCGGAAAAATAACTGCAAAGCTGGATACCGTCAGCGAAAAATCACGCCACAAAATTCCGTACACCACCGTGGACGGCACGCATGACGACAAGGCGACGAAAAATGTAAGCGGCTTCGATGCCGACGGCATCTGCTGGTGGACGAACGGCTTCTGGGGCGGCATGCTGTGGCTGATGTACCATGAGACCGGCAATGACAAATACAAGGAAATCGCAAATAGATCCGAAGAGCTGCTCGACAAGTGTTTTCAGGATTTCTACGGCCTGCATCACGATGTGGGCTTCATGTGGCTGCCTACCAGTGTTGCCAACTATAAGGTGACCAAGAATCCGGAGTCCCGCAAAAGAGCGCTGCATGCCGCCAACCTGCTGGCCGGCCGGTTTAATCTGGCAGGGGGCTTCATCCGTGCCTGGAATGACCTGGACGAAGGCGATACCAGAGGCTGGGCTATCATCGACTGCATGTTCAACATTCCGCTGCTGTACTGGGCGACCGAGGAGACAGGTGATCCGCGGTTTAAACAAATTGCCATGCGGCATGCCGACACGGTCATGTCTACCTTCGTGCGGCCGGACGGCTCCGTGCACCATATTGTCGAGTTCGATCCTTTTTACGGCGGGGTAGTACGTACATTTGGCGGTCAGGGCTACGCGGACGGCTCCTCCTGGACCAGAGGACAGACCTGGGCGCTGTATGGCTTCATGATGAGCTATATCCATACCGGCAAAGAAGAATATCTCCAGACCGCGAAGCGGATTGCCCATTATTTCATAGCAAATATCCCGGAGGACGGTGTCATTCCGCTCGATTTCCGCCAGCCGGCTGAGCCTAAGCTTGAGGATGATACGGCTGCGGCCATTGCCGCCTGCGGATTGATTGAGATCGCCAAGGCTGTCGGAGAGCTGGAGCGTGAGCTGTACCTGAATGCAGCACTTAAGCTGCTGCGGGCACTTGATGAACGATCCGACTGGTCGGACGAAAATGACTGCATCATCCAAAGGGGCTCTGAGGCTTATCACAAGCCGCGCAACCAGCATCATCATGCGATCATTTACGGGGATTATTATTTCATGGAAGCGATATTCAAGCTGAAGGGAAATGACCTGTATTTGTGGTAAAAAAGACGGATAGCATCGAGCAGAACCGACTCTAAAACAAAGCGAGGATATATACTATGAGCCACAGCATTAAGAACCCTGTCCTGCGGGGCTTTAATCCCGATCCGTCCATCCTGCGGGTCGGGGATGATTATTATATCGCCACCTCAACCTTCGAATGGTTTCCGGGCGTGCAGATTCATCATTCCCGGGATCTGGTCAACTGGGAGCTGATTACCCGCCCGCTTAACCGGGTCTCTCAGCTGGACCTGCGCGGCATCGGCGCTTCCCAGGGGATCTGGGCGCCATGCCTGACTTATGATAACGGCACATTCTATCTCATCTACACTGTAGTGAATTCCTTTTATGTCAAAATGTACGACACACCTAATTATCTCGTAACTGCGACCGATATCCGCGGGGAATGGTCGGAGCCGGTCTATCTGAACAGCTACGGGTTCGATCCGTCCCTGTTTCATGATGAGGACGGCCGTAAGTACATCGTAAGCATGGTAACCGATCACCGGGTAACGAAACGCTACAGAGGTCATCTAGTCATTCAAGAATACTCCGCTGAGGAGCAGAAGATGCTTGGTGCTCCTGTAACAATCTATGCGAGCCAGGATACATACCTGGAGGGTCCGCATATTTATAAGCGGGGCGGCTATTATTACCTGTTCGCTGCGGATACCGGAACAGGGGAAGGCCATGGCCAGAGCATGCTGAGGTCCAGAGAGCTTTTCGGGCCTTATGAGGCTTACGAGGGCAATTCCCTGATGACCTCAAGGGACAATCCCGATCTGCCGCTGCAGAAGGCGGGTCACGGCGATCTGGTCGAAACCCAAAATGGGGAATGGTATATGGTGCATTTATGCGGCCGTCCCTTGGAGAACCGGACGGAAAAAGGAGAGCGGAAATATACACTCGGGCGTGAAACGGCACTGCAAAAGGTAGAGTGGACAGAAGACGGCTGGCTGCGCCTGGCGAACGGCTCGGTGCTGCCTGATACCGAGGTGGAAGCTCCTGACCTGCCGCTGCACCCGTTCCCGGTGAAGCCGACAAGGGATGAGTTTGACGGTGCTGAGCTGGATATCAGCTTCCAGTCCCTGCGGGTTCCGCTTGACGCCACCTTCTATTCACTGAGCGAACGGCCCGGTTATCTGCGGCTGTACGGCCGCGAAGGGCTTGGCTCGAAGTTCCGGCAGAGCCTGATTGCCAGACGCTGGGAGGAGCATCGCTTCACGGCAGCGGCCGCGCTTGAATTCGAGCCCTCCAGTTTTAAGCAAATGGCCGGCCTGATCCTGATCTATGATACCCAGAACTATTACTATCTCCATGTCACGCATCATGAGGATATGGGCAGGTGCATCAGCATTCTCTCCGCCGTTAACAACAGCTATTCGGAGCCTGCCGGATATGTACCGCTGCCGGATAACGCAAAGCGGATTCTGCTGCGGGCTGAGGTCGATTATGACAGGCTGCAGTTCTCCTATTCTGTAGATGGTGAAGACGGATATGAGGTTATCGGGCCAGTGCTCGATGCGAGTACTTTGTCTGACGAAGCCTGCCAGGAGGGCTGGTTCACCGGGTCCTTTGCCGGCATCTGCTGCCAGGATTTAACCGGCTTCCGCCAGCCTGCCGATTTTGACTATTTTGAGTACTATAACAGGGAGCAGGCACGCTCTGATATGGACCATGATTGATATCTTTGATGTGAAGCGGTACGGCGCCGCTGGCGACGGGGTAACGGTGGATACCCGTGCAATCCAGCAGGCCATTGATGAATGCCATGGGTCCGGCGGCGGGACTGTCGTGCTAAGCGGCGGAACGTTTGTTTCGGGGACGATTGTCCTCAAATCGAATGTGAACCTGCAGCTCACTCCTTCAGCAGTGCTGCTTGCCAGCCCGGACATCCGCGATTTTGCGGAGGACACGCATTATAACCGCTATATTAATGAGAAGGATATGGACAGATGCTTCATCTATGCAGTGGATGCTGTCAATGTCAGCATTACCGGCCAGGGCGAGATTAACGGCAACGCTGAGAAATTCCCTAATGAGGGCAGTATCTACCGGCCGATGATGATGCGATTCCTGCGCTGCAGCAACATTCATGTCACCGGACTGAGACTTTATAACTCGACTGCCTGGACGACCGCCTTTCTGGATAGTGAGAACATCTGGTGTGAAAATCTCGATATCAGGAACGATAAAAAATACAACGGTGACGGACTGGACTATGACGGATGCCGGAATGTGTTCATCTCGGGCTGCAAAATCCTCGGTACCGATGATAATCTCTGTCTTCAAGCCGGCAGTAAGGATTTTCCGATGAAAAATGTGCATATCGTCAACTGCCATTTCACTTCAATCTGCGCCGGTATACGGATCGGACTGAAGTCCATCGGAGATATTTCGAGTGTCACGATCCATAACTGCACCTTCGAAAATGTCTGGCGGGAAGGGATCAAGATTGAATGCACAGAGGGCGGCAGCATCAGCGATATCGTGGCCTCCGGACTGGTTATGCGGAATGTTTCCCGTCCCGTTTTCATTCTGCTGAATAACCGGCTTGAAGAGATCGGCTCCTCCATCGGACTAGAGCGCATGCCGGAGATCGGCTCGCTTGAACGGATTATGCTGTCAGACATCATCGCCACTGACGATGAAGAGATGTACAAGACCCATTACCGGTTCACAGATGACATTATGGGCAGTCCGTCCTTTAACGGTATCCGTATTGATGCGTGCAGGGAGCATCCGATCCGCGATCTGACTGTTAGAAATATTATGTATACTTGCGCCGGTGGCGTACAAAAAGCAGATATCCCTGCTGCTTATCCGCAGGTCCATGATATGCGGCTGGAGCATACGGAGGCAGCTGCAGAGAATTACTATCCTGACTGGAGCCGGACCACCTTCATGGATATCCGGAATGTGGAGCGGCTTACCGTGGACGGAATCAGATTCCACGCGCTTCGGGAGGATACACGGGAATCTTATATAATAGAAGGAAGTAATACGCTCAAGCTGGATATTGTGGAATATTAGCCGTGACAGAGCCTCGGCAGGGCAGAACAAGAACAGCAGGCAGAGGGATGAGGAATTTGATGGATTTTACGACAGATGCTTTTATAAAGGGCCTATATCAACGCACTGAAGCTTCAAGAAGAAGCCGGAATTCCTGCTTGACACAGGACGAACAGCGGGATTAGCTGATGGGCAGACTGAAACAGGCTTTGGGAGAGCTGCCGGAGGCTTCAGCTCCACTTAATCCTGTGCTGCTGGAGCGTGTTGAATATAAAGATTTCATTCTGGAGCGTATTTCTTATTCCACTGAGGAAGCGCTTCATGTGCCCGTTATCGTGCTGGTTCCCAAGACTGGAAATGGGCCGTGGCCGGCAGTACTGGCCTGCCATGGACATGGCAACGGACAGCTTGATGCTGCGGGCCTGAATTCGGATTACAGGGAATTGGAGGAGCCGGATATACACAACGGGTTCGCTGTCCAGCTGGTTAAGCAGGGGATGATCGTCGTGATCCCTGAGATCCTGGGCTTTGGGGTACGCCGGGTGGCAGAGGAGATAAAGAACGGTTCCAGTTCAAGCTCCTGCAGCACCCTCGTTTCACAGCTTATGTTATTCGGCAGGACGCTTGCCGGAATGAGAGTCTATGAAGCGATGCGGGCGGTAGATTATCTCTCGATGCGCCCGGATAGTGATTCTTCCCGGATCGGGATATTCGGCTTCTCCGGCGGTAGTCTGATTGCCGCCTACGCCGCCGCACTGGATGAACGGATCAAAGCGGCTGTGCTGTGCGGCTGGACGAACACCTTTGCCGGCAGCATACTGGCTATGCACCACTGCATTGATAATTATCTGCCCGGGATCTTGCAGGCTGCCGAGCAGCCGGAGCTGGTTGGTTTAATCGCCCCCAGGGCACTGTTTATTGAATCGGGCGTCCATGATCCGATTTTCCCTGTTCAGCACGTGCATTCTGCCATTTCCCGGCTGCAGCAGATATACTCGGCCCGGGATGCCGAATCCCGGCTGTCGCATGATCTTCATCCCGGCAGCCATGAGATTTCCGGAAAAGTCTCCGTGTCTTGGCTGTACCAGATGCTGAAATAAATCCGAACTATATAAATTGAACTTAAGAATTTATGTTAAGGAAAGAGTGGTGGAGGATAATTTAGGAACTGTAGGAGCGGTAGCGTCCGCCTGAAAGCTTTTCGCAGAAAAGCCCGCATCGGAAGCATAAGCTGTCTGCGGATTTCCACCGCGAACAGCGGGTATGATCAAGAAATCTGCAGAAGGGCAGCGGCTGGAAGTCCAAACATTCTCTGGAGTCACATGCAATCCCAAAACAGCAATATTATTAGTTCAATCTATATAGTTAGTTGATTTGCTCCACAGCTTCATTCCACAGCGATTCACAAAAAAGACTCAGCCAATTCGAGCTGAGTCTTTTTTATTAACGTAAGCAGCCCTAACGCCTCACACCGTCCCCGTAATCTCAATAAACTTGCTCGCCGCCGTGGTCAGCGGCATGTTGCGCATGGTCATGATGCCCACCTGTGCCGGAGGCAGCTGAACATCCAGCTTAATCTCGAACAACGAGCCTTCCTCCAGTTCCTTGGAGACAAACTCGCGGGTTACGAAGGAGATACCGAGTCCTTTGCGGGCAAATTCGATCAGCAGACCGACACTGCCCACCTCAATTTCCGGCTTCAGCTCATAGCCGTAGCCCCGGAACAGGTCGCTTACCGCCGCACGGGCACGGCTTCTGCGGGAAAAGAGAATGATGGGATGGCGCAGCAGCTCTTCAATGGTAAGTACCTTCTCGTTCAGCTCCGGGTAATGGCTGCTGCCGGCGACAAAGCAGTCCTGCAGCTGGAGCCCCTGCCACACCTCAAGCTGGGGATCGGCAATCGGAATGCGGACGACGCCCAAATCGACCTGGCCCTCTTTTAGATAAGAGATGACTTCCGGGGTGGTTCCATGGATCAGATGCAGCCGGATGCCGGGGTAATGCTGGTGGAAGGTTTCAATAAAGGGCAGCAGGTAGTGCTTGAACAGGGAATCACTGCCGCCGATGCGCAGCTCGCCGTTATCGAGATTTTTGAGCTCGGCCATCTTCTTCTCTGCCTGGGTGATGAGGATATGCGACTGCTCAATGTAGGAGTAGAGTGCGGCTCCCTCCGGTGTAAGGGTAACGCCCTTGGAATTGCGGTTGAACAGGGTAAGGCCAAAGCTGTCCTCCAGCTGCTTGATGGCATGGCTGACGCTCGGCTGGGTGATAAACAGCACTTTGGCGGCCTGAGAGAGGCTTCCTGTTTTGGCAGCCCAATAAAAAACCTTGTATAATTCGAAATTGTTCATAGACACAGTCTATAGCTCCTGTACGATATATTAATTACTTGTATAGCTCGTATTTGTATTATAGTGTAACAAGGAAAGATAAACCATAGCAGAAGGAGAATCGAGATGGAGGCGACCACATTTGTTTTATTCGGAGCAACAGGAGATCTGGCCCGCAGAAAAATATATCCTGCACTCTACAACCTGTTTCTCGACCGCAAGCTGCATGATTCCTTCGCTGTAATTGGACTCGGCAGAAGAGAAGTTGCTGATGAAGCTTACCAGGCCATGGTGGAGCGTTCGCTCCGGGATTTCTCCCGGCGTGAGGTGAAGGACACAGCGTCCGTACGCAGCTTCCTCCAGGCCTTCCGATATAATGTGCTGGATGTCGGGCACACCGAAGATTATGTGAATCTCATTGAACGGGTAGAGCAACTGGAGACAGGCATGGGCACTACTCCTAACCGGATGTTTTATTTGTCGGTGGGGCCGGAGTTTTTCGAGCCGATTGCCCTGAACATTGAGGCCAGCGGCCTGGGAGCAGCGAAAGGCTGGAAGCGGCTGGTCATCGAGAAGCCCTTCGGGCATGATCTGCAGTCTGCGCAGGAGCTGAACCGGACGCTCAGCAAAGCTTTTACCGAGGAAGAAATTTACCGGATTGACCATTACCTGGGCAAACCGATGGTGCAGGAGCTGGACGTATTCCAGCAGACCAACCCGGTGCTGCATGCACTCTGGAACAACCGCTATATTGCCAATGTCCAGATCACCGCTGCTGAAACGGTTGGAGTCGAGGAAAGAGCCGGATACTATGATCACGTCGGAGCACTAAGAGACATGTTCCAGAACCATATGCTTCAGCTGCTGATGATGCTCGCGATTCGCTTGCCGAAGGACAGCTCTGCTGATGAGGTCCGCTTTAAGAAAAGAGAAGTGATGGAAGCCCTCGAGCCGCTGGACGAAGCGAATATAGAAGCCAGTGTTATCCGGGGCCAATATACCGCAGGCGCTATAAAGGGTATACCTGTACCGGGCTACCGTTCTGAGGCAGGTATTTCCGCCGGATCGATGAACGATACGTTTATTGCCGCCAGACTGCAGATTGATGATCCGTTCTGGAAGGGCGTTCCCTTTTATATCCGGACAGGCAAGCGCATGAAGGAGAAGTCGACGCGGATCGTCATCGAATTCAAAGAGCCGCTGAAGCAAAGCTCAACCGTAGAAGAGGATGATATTCCTAATCTGTTGGTGTTCGAGATCAGCCCGAATGAAGGCATTACTTTGCAGCTGAAGGCCAGAGATCCGCGGAACAAAGGCAAGTTCAAGGCCGTGCATATCGACTTCCATACCAGCTCCATCGAGGTGCCGGAGGCGTATGAGAACCTGATCCATGATGCGCTGAACGGGGACCCCTCGTTCTTTGCCCACTGGAATGAGGTAGAGCTGTCCTGGAAATGGGTGCAGCCGATCCTGAACGCTTTTGCCGGCAATTCCGTGCCGTTATATTCCTATGCCGCAGGTTCACATGGACCGGCTGAGTCTGATCAGCTGCTGGCGCAGGACGGACATCACTGGTGGCTGGATGGCCCGGTTGACGAGGAAAGCGATATTGCTCTGCCGGATGCTTCAAATTTTTAAATCGAATATTGATAAAAATGAACTTGAAGTATACCAAATTAGGGAAGAGTACTCCTATAGATTGCCAAAAGTTCATTTTATATAGTTCAACTAAAAACTGGAGGTTACCACAATGAAATTTTTTATCGACACAGCAAATGTAGAAGACATTAAAAAAGCGTATAAAATCGGAGTCCTGTCCGGGGTTACCACCAATCCGTCACTTGTTGCCAAAGAAGGCGTGAAATTCGAAGACCGCATCGCTGAAATCCTTCAGACTGTGCCTGAGGTGGAATCCGTATCCGCTGAAGTAACTCCTGACGCTATTACTGCAGAGCAGATGATTGCCGAAGCCGATGAGCTGATCAAGATCAACAATTATGATAAAAATATTACGATCAAGCTGCCTATGACCATTGCGGGTCTTGAAGCCTGCCGTTACCTGACCCAAAAAGGCGTAAAAACCAACGTGACCCTGATCTTCACCGTGAACCAGGCGCTGCTGGCTGCCCGTGCCGGTGCCACTTATGTATCGCCATTCCTCGGCCGTCTGGATGATATTTCTGAGGATGGCGTTCAGCTGATTGTAAAAGTTGCTGAGCTGTTCCGCATTCACAAGCTGGATGCCCAGATTATCGCCGCTTCCGTCCGCCACCCGGACCACGTTACCCGTGTAGCCATGGCTGGTGCGCATATCGCCACTATTCCGTTCAGCGTAATTGAGCAGATCTCCAAGCATCCTCTGACTGATCAAGGCCTGGAAAAGTTCGCAGCTGACTGGAAGAAAGCTCCGCAGGTTTAATAATCCGGAATATACAAAGGGAGGCTTATTGAGGATGGGTAAACAGCAGATAGGCGTGGTCGGACTGGCCGTAATGGGTAAGAACCTGGCCATGAATATGGAGAGCAAGGGCTTTTCGGTAGCCGTATATAACCGTTCGAGTGAGAAAACAGATGAACTGCTGGCTGAAGCAGCCGGTAAAAACTTCGTTGGAGCTTACAGCATTGAGGAGTTCGTGCAATCGCTGGAGCTGCCGCGCAAAATCATGATTATGGTTAAAGCAGGCAAGCCGACTGACGATACGATTCAGCAGCTGGTTCCGTTTCTGTCGCCGGGCGATATTCTGATTGACGGCGGCAACGCCTTTTTCCCTGACACACAGCGCCGCAACAAGGAGCTTCAGGCTCAGGGCTTCCGCTTCATCGGTGCCGGTGTATCCGGCGGTGAGGAAGGCGCACTGAAAGGGCCGGCAATAATGCCGGGCGGCCAGCAGGATGCCTATGAGCTGGTAGAACCGATTCTGACAGCTATCTCCGCAAAAGTGGACGGCGACCCTTGCTCAACCTACATCGGACCGGACGGTGCCGGACACTATGTTAAAATGGTCCACAACGGCATCGAGTACGGCGATATGCAGCTGATCGGTGAAGCTTACCAGCTGCTGAAGGATTTGCTGGGGCTTGATACTGCCGAGCTCCATGAGATCTTTGCCGAATGGAACCGCGGCGAGCTGAGCAGCTATCTGATCGAGATTACAGCTGATATCTTCGCCAAGACAGACCCGGATACCGGTAAGCCAATGGTCGATGTGATCCTTGATTCCGCCGGCCAGAAGGGTACAGGGAAATGGACCAGCCAGAACGCGCTGGATCTCGGCGTACCGCTGTCCATCATCACGGAGTCCGTCTTTGCCCGCTTCCTGTCTGCGATGAAGGAAGAGCGCGTTGCGGCCAGCAAGCGTCTGCAGGGACCTGAGGTCAAGAGCTTTGACGGGGATGCCAAGGAATTCATTGAAGCTGTCCGCAAAGCGCTGTATGCCAGCAAAATCGCCTCCTACGCCCAGGGCTTCGCCCAGATGCGCGTAGCTTCGGACGAATACAGCTGGAATCTGAATTACGGCAGCATCGCTATGATCTTCCGCGGCGGCTGCATCATCCGTGCCGGCTTCCTGCAGAATATCAAGGATGCCTATGACCGTGATCCTGAGCTGAAGAACCTGTTCCTCGATGAGTATTTCAGCAATGTTGTCCATAACTACCAGGATGCCTGGAGAGAAGTAGTGGCATTGGCTGTTAAACGCGGTATTCCGGTTCCGGCGTTTGCTTCCGGTCTTGCATACTATGACAGCTACCGTTCCGAAAGACTCCCTGCCAACCTGCTGCAGGCTCAGCGCGACTATTTCGGTGCACATACCTTTGAACGTGTTGACAAGCCGGGCAGCTTCCATTTCCAGTGGATGAGCCAGGGCGAATAATCTGATAGATGTAAGAAGTCCGGGTCTTTCGACCCGGGCTTTTTCCTTTTGAGGGGGGTCAAGACTTGATAGGTGCTTATATGCTATGATCTTGTTACTACAACCCAGGAAGAGGTTATTATGAAGAACGCTAATGCCTATCTGATGAAGGAAATCAATCTGAATAATGTGCGACAGGTGATGAAGCGTGCCGGGACTGCAACCAAGCCGCAGCTGGCCGCGCTGACAAAGCTTAGCGTGGTTACAGTCAACTCGCTCGTCAAGGAGCTGCTGGAATCAAATGAGATTGTTGAAGACCATACAGCAGCATCCGGCGGAGGCAGACCGGCCCTGACCTACCGGTTCAACTATGATCATAGCCAGGCGCTGGTTATTTATTTGAAGGAGAATCAAGGGCAGCGCGTTGCTTCTGCAGCTGTAATCAATCTGGAAAACCGGATCGTGAACCAAAAGGAATATGTGCTGCCAGCCTTTGAGCAGCATTATTTGGTTGAGATTATCCACGGTTTTCTCAGTGCCTGTCCACAGGTAAAAGTAATCGGCATGGGCATTCCAGGGCAGATTGTTAACGGCAGAATCATCGTGGCCAGTCACCACGAGCTGCAGGGAGCTCCGTTAACTGAAGAGCTGGAGCAGCAGTTTAAACTGCCGGTTATGGTGGAGAATGATGTCAACGCAGCGGTGTTTGGCTACCAGGCCTCACGGGGAGAAGCAGACGGGCAATGTATAACGGGGATCTACTTCCCGAAGAAGTATCCGCCTGGTATGGGCATTTATCTGAACGGCAATATCATCCGAGGCAAAAACGGTATGGCCGGAGAGATTAAATTTCTGCCGCAAAGGACTGACTGGTACGCTGAAATGAGAGATGAAGTGTTACTGGAGGCAGCCTGCCGGATTATTCAGAGCGTTAACGCCGTTCTTGCACCGGATCAAATCGTGATCTATCAGGAGATGACAGGTGCTGAACGCTGGAATGAATTCTGGAAAGATTATCAGGCACGGGAACCGATGCCGCATTATCCTGAAGTGATTCTGAGCAATACGTTTCAGGCTGATTACGATGCAGGGATGCGCATGCTGACTTTGCAAAAGCTTGACCCTATGCCGGTACAATTTTAGTAATGTATTGACAAAGGACGGATGGTGGCGCATATTAAATAAAGACACTTTATAAAGTACTTATAATAATGGAGGAGCCAGAATATGAGAATAGAACATGTGGCCATGTATGTAGAGAATCTTGAATCAGCCAAACAGTTTTTCGTTACTTTCTTTCAGGCTAAACCCGGAGAAATGTACCATAATCCAGTCACCGGCTTACGTACCTACTTTTTAGCCTTTGAGGGCGGTGCACGCCTTGAAATTATGAACAGGCCTGATATGGAGCAGGCAAATGGGCTAAAGCGCACAGGACTCATTCATCTGGCATTCAGTGTTGGAAGCAAAACCAGGGTTGACGCGTTAACAGAGGAGCTGAAGGAAGCCGGCTATACTATTCTGAGTGGTCCCCGTACGACTGGAGACGGCTATTATGAGAGCTGCGTTCTCGGATTTGAGGATAATCAGATCGAAATCACGGTTTAACAGACAGCAACTGTCTTTATACTACATTTATATGTTGAAAGAGGGATTGTATGGCAACCTGGTTTCTTGTCATTATTTATCTGGCCTTTATCAGCCTGGGGCTCCCCGACTCCCTGCTTGGCTCAGCCTGGCCGGTTATGCAGCCTGATTTAAATGCATCTTTGGATTCGGCAGGTGTAATCGCCATGATTATCGCCGCTGGAACCATTGTATCAAGCCTGGCCAGCGGGAAAATGATTGAATGGCTGGGCACCGGTAAAGTCACCTTGCTCAGCTGCTTAATGACAGCAGCTGCGCTGCTCGGCTTCTCAGCGGCTCCTTCGCTGATGTGGCTGCTGCTGCTGGCGATTCCCTTAGGACTGGGAGCAGGCTCGGTTGATGCGGCGCTCAACAATTATGTTGCAGCCCACTACAAAGCGCATCATATGAACTGGCTGCATTGCTTCTGGGGAGTAGGGGCCACAATGGGGCCTATCATTATGTCCTTCTATATGGCGGATCAGGGCTCCTGGCGCGGCGGTTATGCAGCGGTTGCGGTCATCCAGTTTGCGCTGGTTGTTATTTTACTCGTAACGCTCCCGCTATGGTCCAGGATCGCCGCTGTCCATGAGCAGAACAAGGCGGGGGCGAAGGCGGAAGCAGAATATTACGTGGAAGACAAAAATACAACCGGAGCATCTGCCAAGGCTAATATTTTCGGGATTAAAGGGGTAAAAACGACCCTGATCGCTTTTCTGTTCTATTGCGGGGTAGAGATGACTGTCGGCTTATGGGGAGCCAGCTTTCTTGTAGGAACCCGGGAACTGGATGCACAGACTGCTGCCGCGTGGATCTCCATGTATTACGGGGGGATTACCATCGGACGTCTTCTCTCGGGATTCATTACGTTAAAGGTGAACAACAAAATACTGATCCGCTCGGGACAGCTTATTGCTATAGCGGGAGGTATACTATTGCTGCTGCCGCTCCCGGATTCTTTTCTGCTGGTTGGCCTGATCCTGATCGGCCTCGGGCTGGCACCGATTTATCCGGGACTGCTGCATGAGACACCCGCACGCTTCGGCAAGGAAAATTCCACCCGTCTCATGGGCTATCAGATGGCTGTTGCCTATACGGGAACGACGCTGCTGCCGCCTTTATTCGGCTTTATTGCAGCTAAGACTACTGTAGCCATTTTCCCGTTCACGGTTCTGCTGTTCCTGAGCCTGATGTTAATGAGTGCCGAAAATGTTAACCGGGTCATCCGCGCCAAACGGACCGGAATTTAAAAATGAAAGGAAGACGAAGCAATGAATCAAAAGGAACGTATGCTGGCCGGATTGCCTTATAAAGCCTGGCTGGATGGTCTGATGGAAGAGCGTACCGAAAACAAGCGGAAGGTTCAGCAGTACAATCAGCTGCGCCCGGATGAACGGGCCAGACAGGAGGAGCTCATCCGCAGCATTCTGGGAAAGGCCGGCAGGGGAGTACACATAGAGCCTCCATTTTATTGCGATTACGGCCTGAATATTGAAGCAGGCGACAATTTCTATGCCAATTTCAACTGTACAATTCTGGATGTCGGTAAGGTCTCGATCGGAAACAATGTGATGTTTGCGCCTAATGTATCTCTGTATACAGCAGGCCATCCGATTCACCCTGATTCGCGGAACTCAGGCTATGAGTACGGTATTGCTATCACGATTGGTGACAACGTCTGGATAGGCGGAAATGTGGTTGTCACTCCGGGAGTTACAATAGGGAGCAATGCTGTGATCGGAGCAGGCAGTGTGGTAACGAAGGATATTCCGGACAATGTGATTGCCGCAGGTAATCCTTGTAGAGTGATCCGTGAGATTACGGAAGAGGACCGGAAATATTATTTCAAGGACAGGGAGTTTGATGTCGAGGATTACCGTTAGGCAAAAAGGAACCATAGGCTTTACTGCAAAGTGCATCTGTATTGTTGGCGGCTTGCTGACAGGCGGATGCATTTTTTTTGCTAAATGATGCGGGTGGTTTGAATTAATCCTGTTAATCACTTTGATTTATTGTTGTATTTACAACAAACAAGAGATATTATTAATGATATTAAAAAGGATTGGAGCGCCCGCCATGAAGGAAATTCTGCGTGAAATCGGGATGATTGCAAGAGCCCTTGATTCGATCAGCAATATAGAATTTAAAGAATTCGACCTGACAAAAGGACAATACCTCTACCTCGTGCGCATCTGTGAGCACCCGGGTATTATACAGGAGAAGGTAGCTGAAATGCTTAAGGTTGACCGTACTACCGCTGCCCGGGCGATTCAGAAGCTTGAACGTAACTGTCTGGTTGAGAAGAGAGATGATCCGCATAACCGGAAGATTAACCGGCTTTTTCCCACTGCTAAGGGAGAGCAGGTTTTTCCTTTTATCATGAGGGAACATACACATTCGGACAACGTTGCTCTGGCGGGATTATCGGAAACGGAAACAGAGGTCTTGTTCCAGCTTTTGCAGCGGGTCAGAAAGAATGTGGAAATGGACTGGGAATCGGTAAAGAAGGGCATTAAACGCGAATATTGATTGCATAAAGTAAAGGAGCTGCTAACGAAATGAATATTACAATCCAACAATGCACCCAGGGCGATTTGAAGGAACTTCAAGCCCTTAGTATTGAAACCTTCGATGAGACCTTCAAAGACCAGAATTCGCCGGAGGTCATGAAGCATTATCTGGATAAGGCTTTTTCTGCCGAAAAGCTGGAGCAGGAGCTGACAAGGCCGGGTTCGGAGTTCTTTTTTGCCATGGTTAGCGGGGTGCCTGCCGGCTATCTTAAGCTAAACATAGATGAAGCCCAATCCGAAGCTATGGGTGCGGACACACTTGAAATTGAGAGGATCTACATCAGCAGCGGATATCATGGAATGGGGCTTGGAAAAAAACTGATTATCCATGCGCTTAATAACGCCGTCAAGCACAACAAAACCCGGATCTGGCTCGGAGTATGGGAGAAGAACGGGCCGGCGATCGGATTTTATCAAAAAATGGGGTTTGTACAGACTGGCACACATATCTTCCAGATGGGTGATGAAGCACAGACCGATTTTATTATGGAAAAGGTGCTGTAAAACCGGAATTACTGTAATGAAAGGGCTTGCGGAAATGCCAATGTTATGGTAAGTTTTAGGAGTCACAAGAAATCTAAACGTTTAAATAGCTTATGGACGATGGTTCGGATGCTTAGACAGGAGTACCCTATGAGGAAAACCAGCATTAAAGACATTGCACTCAAGGCCAATGTTTCCATTGCTACCGTCTCTTATGTGCTTAACGGTACCCGGAATGTGCGTCCTGAGACTCACCGGAGGGTAACTGAGGCCATAGAAGAACTGAATTATACGCCTAATGATATTGCCAAGAGCCTGAAACGTAACCGGACGAATACAATCGGGGTAATTGCCGAGGATATCACAGTGTTCAATGCACCGGAGATTATCGATGGTATCAATGATTTCGGAGACCGGCACGATCTGCAAATCCTGCTTGTCAATCTCCGGCTGGATAAGCGGATTGGCCGTAATTTCAGTGATACGGAGGTTTACCGCAAGTATGCTGCGAACGCCGTATCCGAGCTGCTCCGCAAGCAAGTGGACGGAATCATTTACATCGGTGTACACACCCGTGATTTGACCGGACTTATTGACGTTGAAGGCAAGCCTATTGTTTATACCTACGGGTATACACAAGACAATTTATCCATCCAGTTTAATGATGAACAGGCCTCTTATGAAGCGATGGCTTATCTGGTCAGCAAGGGACACCGGCGGATTGGCATTATCAGCGGCCTGATGGACTCTATTCCGTCCAGACACCGGCTGAAGGGCTATTACAGGGCGGTAACTGAATTTGAACTGCCGTTTGAACCTCTGCTGATTAAAATGGGGGACTGGGAGCGCGAATCAGGCTACCGGCTGACTGGGGAGCTGCTTGACCTGCCAGAGCCGCCCACAGCGATCCTGTCGATGAATGATGTGATGGTGGTCGGGGTTCTGCAGATGGCAGGCGAGCGAGGTGTCAGCATACCCGGAGACCTCTCGGTCATCGGCTTTGATAACCGAGAATTCAGCGACTATCTTCAGCCGAGTATTACGACGATGGGCTTGCCGCTGCACGAAATGGGCTTTCAGGCGATGGAATCACTGTACCAGCTGATCAATGGAAATCAGGTGCAGCAGCTGAAGATGCCTGAATGCCGCCTGATTGAGCGCGGCTCCGTGAAAGATCTGAACAATAAATGATGTGAACACAAGTAGAAACGGTTACGCCGTCCTGAACAGGACGGTACCCGGTTCTGTAAGAAAGATAAGGACGGGGCATTGGTCAAACCTATATTTTCTTATCTTTTGAATACAGTTGTGATTTCACGTCATTTTTTCTTTTTTTTCAATTTAAACGTTTAAATTAGCAGCAGATACGAAAGAGGTGATGACGTGACGGCTATACTGGGCAATGAACAGTACAGAATTGCTCTAAACAGGAGGGGGGCGGTAGAGTCGCTTGTCCTGCAGGAAGATCCCTACTCCATGAACTGGGTCATGAATCCGCAGTATTTACAGCAGACGGGTTACGGGGATGATCAAGATAAGCTGTTCGGGGAGTGGGAGCTGAAAGCGGACGGGGAGACGCTGAGCAGCAGCAGCTTTATCCCGCTGATCACTCAGGAAGGTTCCGGCCAGGCTGCTGTAGAATTTAATACTTCACGTATTAAACTTTCTATGGTATATACTTTGAAAGGTGAGCAGCTGATTTGGAAGATCATGTTAACCAACACCTCTGCTGAGCCTGTTCATGTAGAAGGATTCCATGTCTGGTTATCGCTCGCCTATATTATGTTCCGGGATGTAAATGTTGTGCGCAACATGCGCGAATCCTGCGCTGTCCATCCCCATCTTGGCGGTGATTTCGCCAAATTCGCCGCTGTGCGGCGCAGCAATGAAGGTCCGCATCTCGGAATATACAGTCTGGATGGAAGGACTGTGACGGCCGGTTCTTATTGCCGTTATAGTAACCGCTTTCTTGAGCAGGTGTCGCCCTCCCTTGACGGTCTGCTCTATCACCGGCTGTCCCTGGTCGAAGACGGAACATCCATGAGCGGCTCAGCTGCTGCAGACTGGATTTATGGTTCCGGATACAGAGCGCTAAGTCTGGCACCGGGTGAACAGAAGACTTGGGATTACAGGTTTCTTCCGTTCAGTGACATGGAGGATTTTTACCGCCGGGGCGAAACGCTCGGACATCCCCGCTGGAGCTATACACCCGTACTGCCTGCCGGCGGAGTATTTCAGGCTTCCCTACATATGGCGGAGGGTATGAAGGTGAAGGAAATGCGGCTATACAGCGCGCCGGGTGATTCACAAGAGATCATTCTGGAGGATGTTACAGCAGCGCTGATTCCGGAATCTGCCGGAACCGGACCGGCCGGGAGAAGCAGCGGAGGAACCTCTTATAACGTCTCCCTCCGGCGGAACACCCCGGGTGAGCACAAGCTGGAGCTGGTGCTTGATGACGGCCGCAGCGATGTGCTGGTATGGAACGTACTGGAGCCGGTAAGCACGCTGCTCGGAAAACGGGCGGAGTGGATGTGCACTAACAGCTATGCAGGCGCAGACGCCGCAGAACGCCCCCACGCCTTCCGTCCGCTGTCGAATCAGGGGGAATCCCTCGGGAAGCTGGCCTTTCTGCTGATGAACAATAGAATGACCGGCCCTGTCCCGGGGCAAGTTGCCATAGCAGAACAAGCAGCGGCACTGGATATACGCACCCATTGGTTCGAGGACGGGGATTTCTCACGGCCGCGGGCGTTGTATGGAGACTTTTACCGGATTTACGATTTTGACTATATCGCACACGTATTCTACCTACTGTCGCAAATGGAAGATGAACTGCTAAAGCTGCATCCTGCACTGGAATATCTGCAATGGGCAGCGGAGGTTATGTGCATGCGTCTTGATCCTGACTCTCATCCCGGCAGCCGTGAAAAGGACGAATCCCGGTTAAACGGTGTGTTTATTCTCTATATTGAGGAACTCATTTCCGCCCTGCAGACAGCGGGCTTGTCAGTCTGGTATTCCCGTCTGCAGCAGCTGTGGGAAGCCTTCGGCCGGTCCATGAGTGTAGGCGTTCGGCATTACAGCGGGGCGGTTACGGAGCATTTTTATGATAATGCCGGTTTTGGCCCGACGTGCCAGGCATTGTGCCTGCTGGATAATACGGCCGAAGCTGCACGCTATGGCCAGCTGATTCTCGCGAACATCGGCTACAGCAATGACTACCGGCTGCAGAACCCTGACCGCTGGTGGGAAGCCCTGTCCCCGATGATCCATTCCTTGTGGGGCGGACTGGTAGCTTCTTCTGCACTGTTTGCTTATGAGCATTTGGGAGATCCTGCCTACCTGGAGGCAGCTTACCGCGCTACAATGGCTGTATTTAACTGTTACGACTGGAATGTGCGGTCAACGCCGCGCCGTCTCGCACCCGGTGAAGCGGCTTCAACCTACAGCGTGGCTGCTCCGAACCTGAATATGCCGGAGCTCTCACGGAACCGTTTTGGACAGTCGGTGTTTGTAGGTGCCAGTGATCCGTTGTTCGCCGCACTGTTCGCTGACGTGTCAGGTGATGACTGGGACATGGGAGAGGAGCTGGCAGCGTATCTGCTTGGCTTCGGAACCACCGCTTACCTGTACCGGGACAGCAACGGCCGGCTGAAGTGTGTCAACGGATTCATTACCAAGGAGCAGGATGGCCTGTTGATTACAAGCTATGCGGCCTATCCTTCCAGATATATGATGCTGGAGGATAATCTGGAATTCCGCGCACCTGAAGGTACACTGCAGCCGACGATCCGGCTTATACATGGACAATTCACTGTTTAACATATGAGTTCATCTTGCCTAATTGCAGCAGCGCAGGACACTCAGGGCTCTGCTGCATAAATCCTGTTTTTAAGTTAAACGATTAAACTCGTTTATCTTAAACTATATAGCTCTATCAAAAGGAGGAACAAAAGATGAAGGTTGGCAAGCGTACGCTGGTGCTGTCTCTGGCCATGACCATGGCCCTTTCAGCGCTGACAGGCTGCACAGGTAATTCGGACAACCAGGGCAACAGCAGCAATGCAGCAAAGGAGGGCACCAATGCCCCGGATTCTGCCGGGAACAGCAAAGATAACGCTGCAAAAGACATTACACTGGAACTGCTGTATTGGGGAGATGATGTACAGAAGAAGCTGGTTGAAGCGGCGACAGAGAAATATACAGCCGATACCGGAATCAAGATCAATGCACAGGTACTGCCGGCGGACGGGACCTTTGACACCTTTATCCAGACCCGCCTGCAATCCGGAGAGCTGCCGGACATCAGCTACATGGGGGAAGGGGATATCCAGAAATACAACGAAATGGGCATTCTGGCCGATATTTCTGATCTATTGACGGATGGAAGCATTCCTGAGAAGCTGGCTGCCATAACCATTCATTCTCCTGAGCAAAAGGTAATCGGGGTGGGGCTGTCCAATCAGCTGGAGCTGCTCTTCTACAGCAAGTCCAAATTCGATGAAGCAGGAATTGCCTATCCTCCGACCAAGGTAGAAGAGGCATGGGACTGGGATACCTTTGTCGCGAATGCCAAAAAGCTGACCAAGGATTCCAAAGGCAAAACAGCCGCAGAGGAAGGCTTCAATGCTGACCTGACTGAGAATTACGGGCTGGGCTTCACCGCAGGGCGTGAATTCCACCATTTCTGGGCGGCAAATGCGAACGGCGGCGGAATTGTCTCCCCGGACGGTAAGGAATTCCAGTGGGACTCCCCGGAAAGTGCTGAAGGCATTCAGAAGCTGGCAGACCTCGTCAACAAGGATAAGGTTGCATCCCCGTTCACGTATACCTGGAGTACAGGAATCGGTTCGGCGGTTGACGCCCTCAGCGGCGGATATGCGATGGCAATCAGCGGCTCCTGGGATCTGGCGAATATCAAGGGGAATGAAGACATCGGGGTAGGCGTCCTGCCGAAAATGAAGAAAGCGGTAACAATGAACGCCGGTGCACCGCTTGTCGTGTACAACACTTCCAAACACATAGAAGAAGCCAAAAAGTTCTACGCCTATATGGTTAATCCGGAGAACAGTCTGGAGCTGCTGAAAAGCGGGGCATGGCTGCCGAATCAGGCAGACTGGTATACCGATGCCGCACTGGTTGATAAATGGAGCTCTGAGCTTCCGGAAAGCGCCAAAGAAACCATTCTCAGCTACAGCACCACCAAGGACTCTATAGTACAATGGCCTGCCTATTACGTTCCTGCCTATCTCAAGATGAATACAGAATATGAGAAATCGATCGACCAGGCACTCTCCGGCAGTAAAAGCGTGAAAGAAATCTTTGACTCTATCATGCCTGTCATCAAGACGCTGTGGGAGAGCGGTAAAGTATCCTAGCACTTATTAATCGCTTTATGTGAAAAGAGGGCTGTACAGATGAACCCAGAAAGCAAAACCAGTGCGGCACCTGTCCCTGTTCCCAAACAGGCCAAGGGTGCCACCAAGGAAGCCGTTGCCGGTTATTTGTTCGCTGCGCCTGCCATCATCGGTTTTCTCGTATTGACCTTGTACCCTATGGTGGCCAGCTTCATTTACAGTTTTCACAAAATAACGATTATGAGCGGCAGTCAGATCATGGAATGGATCGGTCTGGATAACTACATCTATATCTTCAGCAACCCCAGCTCCGAGTTTAAAAAATCAATAACGGTAACCCTCGTGTATGCGTTTGTCAATGTGGTGCTCGTTATTGTATTTTGCCTGATCGTTGCGCTGCTGCTGAACCGCAGGTTCATCGGCAGAAATATGCTGCGGGCGGTCTTCTTCCTGCCTTCCGTGGTTCCGATGCTGGCGACAACCATTGTCTGGCAGATGCTGCTGCAAAATCAGGCCAAAGGCGGACTTGTCAACTGGATTCTGCTGCAGCTGGGTATAGCGCCCGTAGAGTTTCTGACAGACCCGGTCCAGATTTTTAGTACCTTGTTCATCATGAGCCTGTGGACCTGCGGCGGGACCATCGTTGTCTTCATCGCCACACTGCAGGATGTTCCCGGAGAGCTGCTGGAGGCCATTGAAATGGACGGGGGCAACGCCTGGCATAAATTCCTGAAGGTTACTTATCCGACAATCAAGCCGGTGCTGTTCTTCCAGCTGATTATGTGCATGATGACCTCTATTCAGATCTACACGCAAAGTGTCGTGCTGTCCAGAAACGGGGCTCCTGACCGGATGACCTATTTCATTAATGTCATGATTTATGATCATTCCTTTGTGCAGGTCGGCATGCGCGGGCTGGCTTCAGCTGAAGCATGGATCGTATTCCTGATTACGCTTGTTATTACAGTTGTACTTTTCTATTTCCAGGGTGCCCTGAAGCGGGACGATTCCATGGGCAAAAGGAAGAAGGTGAGACGATGACGACTGCCACAGTAATGAAATATTCCAGTATCAAGCGCGCTAAAAGCAGAAGCAAAGCAATCCACGCAGCATTGATTGCGCTCTCCTGCCTGCTTGCCGTAGTCTTCGCATTTCCGCTTTATTGGCTGCTGCGCGGCGCTTTTGTGAGCCATACGGAGATTCTGGCGCGTCCGCCTGTCTTTTTTCCGAAGGAGCCCGGGATTGAAAACTTCCGGCTGGGCCTGGAGCGGATCCAGTTTCTGCGCCAGCTCTGGAACTCGGTCTCCATTGTTGTACCTTATGTAATCGGTACGGTGCTGACAACCAGCTTTGCCGGTTATGCGTTTGCCAAGCTGAGATTTCCGCTGCGCGGAATGTGGTTCGTGCTGGTCATCAGCAGCATGATGCTCCCTAGCGCCGTTACACTGCTGCCGCAGTTTTCACTTTACACCTCACTTGGATTGGCCGGTAAGCCCGCACTGATTATTCCTGCTTTTTTCTGCGCCGGCGGCAATGCTTACTTTGTATTCCTGCTGCGTCAATTTTTCATGACGATCCCTGTGGAGTTAAGCGAAGCGGCCAAAATCGACGGAGCGGGCCATTTCCGCATCTACTCCAGAATTATGCTGCCGCTCATCCGCCCGGCGATGATTGTTGTTGCCCTGTTCAGCTTCATCAACTGCTGGAACGAGTTTTTCTACACGATGATTTATCTGAAGACGGAAGCCGATTATACGCTGCCAATGGGGCTTTATATC
Source organism: Paenibacillus sp. fava2 (assembly GCF_058313675.1). Classification (NCBI taxonomy): domain Bacteria; kingdom Bacillati; phylum Bacillota; class Bacilli; order Caryophanales; family Paenibacillaceae; genus Paenibacillus; species Paenibacillus sp. fava2. Next base: position 3,816,484 of record NZ_CM177755.1, read on the forward strand.
GTTAACGGCATGCGGATTCCGAACTATGAGCAGGTCATGGCCCTTGCACTGGTCGTCACCGCTCCCTGCCTGGTGTTTTTCCTGATCGGCAACAAATATTTTGTAGAAGGTATTACGTTGACAGGAATTAAAGGTTAGAGAGGAGACTAAGCAACTATGGCAAAGAAAAAGTGGTCCCGCAAAATGTGGGTGGCGGCCTTATGTACAGCTGTTACCCTGAACGCCGGGATTGTCCCGGCATCGGCGAATTATACAACGGATTTTGTGCATGAAGGGGTAGGGACGGATTACGGTGAGGCCAAGTGGAAGCAAGGCAACCAGATTACAGCACAGCCGGTCGATTTCAGCCGGGAGACAATCGGGCAGATGATGCAGGCGATCGAGGATTTTGATTTTGCCAAATTTGCGCAGGACAACAGTGATCTTCCATGGATTGATTCTTTACTGGTCAATACAGGTGTAATTCCGGACGATGCCGGAGACGAGGGCGGAGCCAACACGCTGTACAGCCGCGGCAGTGCGCTTTATATGAAGACTCAGGATAATTCGAAGCTGGGATTCGTAGGTACAGTGCATTATGCTGATACGCTGAATAAAGACACCATGTACAGCATTTCACTCTCAACAGGCGGATTATCCGAGGACAAAAGCAAGCGCAAAAATTATCCCAGCCACGGCGATCAGACCTACAGCAGCGGCGGGCTGGAGATCAACCAGCGCAAATTCATATCCGCGTACAACAGCGCTGTAACACTCTTGAAGCTGACTAATAAGGGCAGCCAGCCGGTTACCGTCAAAATGACGGTGAAATCCCCGTTTGTCAGCAAAGCGGAAGGTAATGAGTTAATCGGCACCCGGGTTGCTGCTCCTCTAATGGTTGGACGAGCCGGCGAGCAGTATGTGGAGGCCATGTCTTATGTCGATGTACATCTCAGCGGGGACGGAATGAGCGCTGCCGGCAGTGAGCTGGTCAAAGAAATTACCGTTCCGGCCGGCGGCTCGGTGGATGAGAAGGTCGTGATGGGCTGGCTGGCCGAAGAGATTCCCGCTTCCAAAACACAGTATGCCGCCTTCAAGGAAGCCGGTAATGATCAGGCTTTTGCCGATCAGGTCAAGCAGTATAACGAGTGGTGGGCCCAGAATATCCCCTACATTGACATTCCTGATGAAAATGTGAAAAAGGTGCTTTACTACCGCTGGTGGTGTAACCGCTTTAATCTGCTCGAGGCTAACATTCCCGGGAATGACTGGCAGTTTCCGATGAACATGGAAGGCGTGCTTGGCTATAACAACGGCATCACAGTCAGCGTCCCCTGGGCGATGCAGGATCTGAAGTGGCTGCGTGATCCGTCCTATGCTTACGGCACCTGGCTGGCACAGGGCGAATATTCCGAGAACGCCAACTATAAGAATAACCCCGGGCGGCCTAACATCTGGACCTGGGATATGATGCAGAACTCGTCGCAGGTCGGCTGGGAGGCTTATAAAATCTACGGCGGCGGCGATAAGGTGCTGAAGAAGTTTGCCGATTTCTCGGCTAATGATGTGACCGGCACGCTGGCCCATTTTAAAGGCAATGATCCGAATCTGGTCTATTACAACCACGGCCCGATTACCGGCAATGACGGCGATACCGTCTCGATGCACTGGAAAGGCGGCGGCAATTATGCCCGTCTTGACGGATCAGCAACAGCATATGCCAACGCAGTGGCTGCGCAGCAGATGTACGAACAGCTCGGCGATACAGCAAAGGCCGCACAGATGAAGGAGATTGCCGGTAAAATCCAGCGGGCCGTGCTTACGGGCATGTGGTATGACGAGAGTGATTTTGACGGTGACGGTGTAGCCGATACTAACGGGGAGGGCAGCTTTTTACACAAAAAAGTAGAAGGTACCAAGGATGTATTTAACCCGTGGCGTGACAACAACATGTTCGTCTTCAACTTTGGTGTGGTGCCAAAAGCAGGCGAAAGCGGCTACGATCCCAAATATCTGACCCAGCTGTATGATTATGCCGATCCTGACTATTATCCGATTTTCCCGTTCTTCACAGCTGACCAGAACAGCATTATGAAGCGTGTAGAAGCGTTCAAAAAGGGTGAGACCAGTGCCTTCGGCACAGACCAGTTCGCCTGGTGTAACTTCGGCAATTATATCAATACCGTCCGCGCGTCCCTGCGCTATTATCCGGTCAATAATATTGACAGCAGCACTTATAAAACATTGTTTGACTGGGGCGCATGGCTGCATACCGTCGAGCCGGGCAATACGGATCATCTGGATTCCAATGAGTTTTTCTGGCTGGAGGATTATTTCTTCGGCACACCATGGACCAAGGACAACCCTCCGAACCCGAGCGGCAAAATGGTGCGTGCCTGGATTCACCACGATACACTCGGCATGATGAATTACACCGTACTGGAGGACATGGCCGGACTGCAGCCGCGAACGGATGATATTATCGAGCTGTGGCCGATCAATGTGGATTATGACCATTTTGCGGTAGACAATGTGCGCTACCATGATGCTGACCTGACAATTGTCTGGCAGGACCCGGCTAAATACAGTGACAGCAATCCTTATTATGCAGGTATCCCGGCCGGTTACTCCTTGTTCATTAATGGTGAGCGCGTGCTGTCTACTAACGAGATGTCCCATATCCTGTTTGATACAGCTACCGGCAAAGTAACCAAACCAACGGGAGACGTTGCAGGTGCAGTAGGGGATAACACGAATACTCAGGTTCTTTTTGAAAAAGGCAGTGCAGTCACGCTGGCTTCGGCTGATGAGACAACACTTGCAGATAATGCAAAGGCAGTAGACATGTTTAATAAGGCGGGCGTTGACGTCGTTCATAACGGCACGAATCTTGCGCTTGCAGCAGACACCAAGATTGAAGCAAGTTATATCAGAAACGGTTCTGATGTGAAAAAGCTCGCCGACGGCTCGACCATTGCCTCGATTACGCATACATCCAATACGGCGCTGTTTGGCAGCTCACCCAATCCGTCAGATTCCGTAACCTTTGATCTGGGCAGCAGCAAGACAGTGGATAATGTAAAGGTATACTTCTACAATGACCGCCGCCCTAACGGCTATAGTGCTCCTCAAACATTTGGTGTGGAGTATCTGGATAAGGATGGAACGACCTGGAGACCTGGAGAGGGCCAGTTCCGTTATCCGGATTATGTTGCCGATAACTACAATAATGTTGAGTTTAAAGCGGTGGAGACTGCTGCCCTCCGGGTAAGCTTTACTCATGCCTCCGGTTACTCGACCGGAATTAAAGAAATTCAGATCTACAACAACAATTTAAACGTTACGCCTGCGGCCAACCGTGCTCCTAAGGTCATTCTTGAGACACCGGTGAAGGTGGAGCAGGATGCGCCGCTGACCCTTGTACCAGTCATTCAGGATGATGGTCTGCCAAGCGGCAAGCTCACTTATGAGTGGAAGCTGATTTCCGGTGAAGGCGTAGTTGAAGCGCCGGTGCTGAATCAGGCCGTGCTGAAGGCAAAATTCAAGGCTACCGGAGAATACAAATATGAGCTGACCGTCAGTGACGGAGAGCTGGCGACTACGGTTGAAGTGCTGGTAACGGTATTCGTGGCGACAGCGGATCTGTCAGCGATGATCACCCAATTTGCGGCCAAAAATTCTCCGCTCGGCCCGCTTGTGCGCAATCAGGATGACTATACACCTGAATCCTGGCAGCAGCTGCAAACCGTGTTGACTGATGCCAAAGCGCTGCTGGCTTCTGCAGAGTACAGCCTCCAGGATATTCAGGATATGACAGGCCGGCTGCGGACGGCCATTAACAATCTGCGCTATAGAAATGCTGCGCTGCTGGCAGTCCCAAGCGCATCCTATACTTCCGCATGGGAATCGGTCTATGCCATTAACGACGGTTATATTCCGCGAAATTCCAATAATCTGAATGACAAGTCCATCGAAACCCAGTACGGAAACTGGGGCGGACCGGGTAACAGCCACTGGGTACAGTATACCTGGAAGCGTCCGGTGACTCTGTCCGGCAGCTCTCTGTACTTCTTCGATGACGGAGGCGGCGTAATGGTGCCGTCCGACTACCGCTTCGAATATTGGGACAGTACGGCTGGTGCGTTCAAGCCGGTGAGCGGTCTGAGCGAGAAGAAAATGGCCAAAAACGCATTTAATGAAGTAACCTTTAATGAAATCACAACCGACAGACTGCGGCTGAGCATGGATAAGCAGGGCGGCTCGTTCACAGGGCTTAAGGAGTGGCGGGCGATTTCCGCAAAAGCAGGCGGAGAGGAGCCATTGCCGTCCGATCACGGTGCTATCACTGCTGTTGAGTCTGTCTCCGTCAGCACTACAGTCAATGTTATGCCGGTTCTGCCAGGCAAAGTGACTGTAACTTATGCAGACAACACCAAAGGGCAAGCGGATGTGGTCTGGGATGAAATTCCGGAGAACAAGCTGACGATTGCGACGGATTTTGTGATCTTTGGCAAGCTTGAAGGCAGTGATTTGCGGGCAAGCTGCCGGATCTATGTCAAATACGACAAGTCACGTCTCAAGACTGCAATCGATACAGCTGCCGATCCGGCGGTAAATGAAGAAAATTACGACGGGACTGCAGCGCAGTGGGAGGCTCTGGCAGCTGCTCTTGCGGCCGCACAAGCCGTTTATGGTAACGATGCTTCAACCGAAGGGGATATCGACACCGCATATAAAGCCCTCAAAAATGCTTTTGAAGCTTTGACACCTGTAGCTGACCATGGTGCAGCTATTACAGGCATTACAATTCCAGGCGGTTCACTGGATCAGGTAGCTAAAGAAATCGTCGTGCCTGAAACGACTACCCTGGATCAGCTGAAAGAGGGATTAACCGTACGGGCTGGAGTTACCTTTGCGGTTTATGAAAGTGATCTGCTTACTCTGGCAACGGAACTAAAAACAGGCTATAAGGTTAAAGTAACGGGAACAGATCAAGTAACAACATCAACCTATACGCTGGCGCTGACCACTGTTCAGACTCCGGTTAACACCGTTCAGCTCGAAGAGCAGCTGGCTACGGCTAAAGCATTGAAGCAGGAGCTGTATACGGAAGCAAGCTGGAAGCCGCTTGCAGCAGCTGTCATTCATGCCGTACAGCTGCTGGAGAGCGGGACTGCAAAGCAGGAGGAGATTGATGAGGCTCTCGGCAGGCTGAAGTCAGCCATTGCGGGATTGCAGCTGGTACCTTCAGCAACACCCACACCGACGCCAACACCATCTCCGACTCCATCTCCGACTCCATCGCCAACGGCTACACCGGTTGTTGCTATACCAGGAGGTACAGTTACTAATACAGCCAGCCCTACACCGTCGCCGAGTATGACACCTGCGGTGAATAAGGGCACAATCAGGCTGCAGCCTTCTGCACCGGTGGATGGTAAGGTTGCTGTGAAGCTGACTGCTGGTGAGATCGAAGCTGCTGCGAAGGAGCTTCCAAATGGTACGCTGACTGTTTTAGTGAACTTGGATACGGCTGCCGCGAAGCAAGTGGCTGTAGAACTTCCTATTAAGGCACTGGCAGGATCTTCAGCGGTAACCACAGTGAAGCTGGATACCGGCTCTGCTGTCGTGATCCTCCCGCAGAGCTTCTGGCAATCTACTGCTGGCAGCAGTCTTACACTTCAGGTTCATTCCGGAGATAGCACAGCGAATACTGTAATTGGTTCCGGGTCATTCAGCACAGTTACACTAAGCATTGACGGTGTGGCTGTTCCGGCAGAAGTGTTGCAGACACAAGGTATCCGCCTGGCGCTGCCGTATTCGCTCAGAGCAGGCGATAAAGCTCATCAGGTCGTGGCTTACAGCTTGCTTGAAGACGGATCAACCCATGCCGTTGCCGGCGGTAAATACGATGCGGCTGCGGGAATGCTGGAATTCAGCATGAAGCATAATGGGACTTATACAGTTCACAACTCAAACATTGCCTTTACTGATTTGGTGAATGCAGGCTGGGCTACTGAAGGTATTGAAGCTCTTGCAGCGAGAGGAGCTATTGCCGGTACGGCTGAAGGCACCTTTAAGCCTGGAGCCAATGTGACACGCGGAGAATTTATCAAGATTCTGATGAACTCCTTTGATCTTCTGGATGTGACCGCGGTGTCTACCTTCAGTGATGTAAGCCCGGATGCCTGGTACAGTGAATCTGTGTCCAGTGCCCAGAAGCTGGGGATCGTAAACGGCAAAGGGGACGGCAGCTTCGGTGCCAATGACCAGATTACCCGCCAGGAAATGGCTGTAATGATCTACCGGCTTGCCAGTCTCTTGAAGGTTCCGTTAACTTCAGATGCTGGTACACTGCCAGCTTCGTTTACGGACACCAAGCAGCTTCAGCCTGATGCTCTACAGGCAGTAGAAGCAGTACGCAGCGCGGGCCTGATTAACGGATTGCCGGACGGCCGCTTTGATCCTCAAGGGAATGCTACACGTGCGCAGGCAGCGGTTGTAATTTACCGGCTGCTGGTTCAATCGGAATAGTAACTTAACACACTAATCAGCCTGCTGAGTTATGCTCTCAACAGGCTGATTTTTTGTGTCCATATGCAAAGGCCATTAGTCTGCCGTATGCTTCAAAGCTAACCTCCAGTATAATCGGGCACAATCAACAGGATTTAGTATTTGTTTGCAGAATTATAGACAAACAATTCAATTTCATATTAAGGAGCATAACGATGAGCGAATTCAGTGCAAGTTATCATTTAAAGACTACTGATCAGCAAAAAGCCATTGACTTAATTAGAGCATCAGACAATACAGGATTTGTTTTTCCAGAAAAGAATGGTTGGGTGACTTTTATTGTTGAGGGGCCGGCATTTGATATCCGTGAATCAATTATAGACCTAAATCCGGGGATATTAGTTCATTACATATATATGGAAGATCACGGATGGAAACTATCTATCTTTGAAAAGGATGAACTCATATCTCATTATAAGTGCGATTGGACGGATGACCTGGTTGTTGAGAAAGATGAGCTTGATCTAGTTTTGCTAAGAGAATTAATTATAATGCAAGGTAATACAGCAGAAGACTTGGAAGAGGCTTTTGATTCAGTTAACTTTGCTGATGAAGAGCCACCGGCTTATTTTATTGCCCAGAAACTAGGATTTACATACTATGAATGGCTGTCGGCTGATAATATCAGAGACGGCTCACATTATGATAACCTTATAACTGTAGATTAATATAGTAAGAATGAACAGAAGCCCGTGATGGCTCTTGAATGTGGAAACACTAATCACACGGGCTATGTTTTGTCCTGCTGCTCCTACAAACCGCTAAACACAATATTCCGCAGCTTGCGGGTGACAGGGAGGGTACCGGCGTCCTTTTTCTGGACCATAAACAGTATAGTCAGCGCATCCTGCGGGCTATTCATGAAGTAGGCGCCAAGCCAGCCGTCCCAGCCGTATTCACCTTTGCTGCCGATATGTCCGGCCTGGCCCGGCTCCGTCATAATGCGCATTTGATTACCATAGCTGTGACCCCACAGGGATTGCCAAAGTGCAAAACCCTTTTGTTGAGGCGGAGTTAAACCAGGCGAGGTCATATACTGCACAGTTCTCGGTTTAAGCAGTTGAACGCCGTTCAGACTGCCTTTGTTTATCAGCATGGCCGTAAATTTGGCGGCATCAATAATGGTGGAGGCAAGTCCGGCGCCGCCGGATTCAAACGCCGGTTCGCGGTCCAGCTGATGGTTAATGCCCAGATGGCTGTCCGCATACAGCTTCAGGCCGCCTTCACTGTCATTCTGATATGTTTTGGCGAGTCGGCTTCGCTGCTCTTCATTCAGCCAGAATCCGGTATCGTTCATACCTAGCGGCCCGAAAATCTCATTCTGCAAAAATTCACCGTAACGCACACCGCTTACTGCTTCCACAACAGCGCCAAGTACATCAGCCGATGTACCGTATTCCCAGGATGCTCCCGGCTCGAAAGCAAGCGGACCTTGTCCCAGACGGCCGGCAAATTCCATAGTAGTCATCGGATTTGCTCCGTGCAGACGGCTGCCCAGCTCCTGGAACAGTTTCTCGGTATGCTGCCCGGCCAGTCCGGGACCGCCGTATACAAGTCCAGAGGTCATATTCAGCAAGTCCTGAATGTTAACTTCCCGGACAGGGTCTGCCAGTTCACCGTCTTTGTCAACCTTTTGATTACGGAATCCGGGAATGTAACGGCTTACAGGATCGAACAGATCTATTTCTCCGCGTTCCAGCAGCATCATAACTGCGGTTGCTGTTACCGGCTTGCTCATCGAGTACAGCCTGAAGATAGAGTTCCTGCCGATGGGGCTCCCTGTCTCCATATCAGCCAGACCGTCCTCGTGATAAAAGACTTCTTCCCCGTTTTTAATCACCATAAAGTTAGCCCCGGCGATTTCTTTGTTGGCAATACTGGTGCTGAGTGTTTTTTTCAGCTGTGAGATAGTACCTGATTCCAGCATGGTATGTCTGTCTCCTTTATAATGGTTTTCTCTGAGTCTATTAAATGTTAACCACCTGACTAATCAAATATTAAGCGCTTTTATGAAGCTTGTATAGTAGTTTTGCTGTGGCGGGCTTCTGCGAGAATTTGCTTATTTTTATATTCGCATCTGGTTCTCACCGGAATATAATAAAAAAATATCAGCGTCCCCAAGGAATATGTAACGGTTAACCCGTCATGCATGATAATATATTATTTATGCTATTAAGGACCAGAAAAAAGAGGGCAGATGAATGACGAAAATTTTTAGACACAAGGCTTATTTTATCAGCGTACATGTTTTAACGTTTATTTTCTTGTTTTCAGCATTATATGCTTATTTCCCGTGGATCCAGGTAAAGGTCAAAGAGATCATTGATCCGGCGGATAAGGTACTAACGATTGCTCATCGCGGCGCTTCGGGATATGCTCCCGAGAACACCATCCCGGCAATAGAGCTGGCGATTGAAATGCAGGCGGATTATATTGAGCTCGACATCCATTTGACCAAGGACAAGATTCCTGTCGTTATCCATGATGAGACGGTGAACCGGACTACAGGCAGCAGGGGATATGTGAGAAATTTGACCCTGGAGCAGATCAAGCAGCTTGATGCCGGCTCATGGTTTAATGAGGCGTATCCGATGTTTGCCAGGGAACAGTATGCCGGTATTACCATACCTACACTGGATGAGGTTTTTGAGATGTTCGGCGACAAGACCCGTTATATGATTGAAATTAAAGAGCCAGGGGCAAACAGCCAGATCGAAGCCTTACTAAACGAAGCGATTGAAAAATATAAACTGGAGGATGCAGTGTCAGTTCACTCCTTCAGCAGTGCCAGCTTACGCAAGCTTCATGCGCTCAACCCGGAGATCCCGCTGTACCAGCTTGTATGGAATGACTATACCGCTACGAGAGTCCCCGCGTCTTATCTTGAGAATGTGAAGACCTATGCGGTCGGAATCAGCCCTAACTTCCAGGGAATCGGGGCAGCTTATGTGGCTCAGGTGAAAAATGCCGGCCTCAAGGTAATGCCTTATACGGTAAATTACCAGGTCAACATGGATAAAGCTTATTTGTGGGGCGTGGATGGCGTGTATACGAATTACCCGGACCGTTTTCAGGAGGTCATTGACACTAATAGGGAGAATGGACAGTGGTAGCCTTATTCTAGGGAACATATGATATATTAATAGAAACAAAATGCCGGACAGGCTGCAGGGAGAAGCAGGTATGGAGAAGCTGCGGGAACTGATCACTGATGATTTAATGTTAAAAGCCAATATAGAAAGTATTGATCCCCAGGAGCCTGTAAAAGTCAGCAATGTACCGAATCCCTGGAGCGTGCTGGGCTGCGGTAATTATGCCGCTGTTTTTTGCCATCCTGACTATGAAGCTTATGCGGTAAAAATATACGCCCCGGGAAGACCCGGACTGGAGGAGGAAGCGGAGGTATACAAGCTCCTTGGACACCATCCGGCATACGCACGGTGCTATTATATCGGCAGTACCTTTCTTATCCTTGACCGGCTGCGCGGGGTTACCTTTTACGACTCGATGAAGCAGGGTATCCTTATTACAGAACAGGCGATTCGCGATATTGACTATGCACTGGACTATGCCCGTTCCCGGGGACTGCACCCGCACGATGTTCATGCCAAAAATGTGATGATCAAGGACGGCCGAGGCTTGATTGTGGACGTATCAGACTTCCTTAAGCAGGAAGACTGCAGCATGTGGGAGGATTACAAGAAAGCCTATTACCGTCTGTACAGGCCGATCGCTTCACGGTGGATATTTCCGGTTCCCCGGATAATGCTGGAGATTGTCCGCAAAGTCTACCAGTGGCGCAAAAGGAAAACTCGCTGAATAACACCGCTGAAAGAGCAGAGACACCATAGTGTCCTGCTTTTTTTTGTAATAACAGGCTATAGAAATGAAAAAGAATCTAACGTTCTTACATATTATCTTAGGTATTTTCTGGTATTATTATTAACCGCCTATTATAATAAACGACAATAAATAATGGAGGTGCAGCAATGAAGAAACCGATGATAGGAGTTCTTCCTTTATACGATTCCGGAAAAGACAGCTACTGGATGCTCCCGGCTTACATGAAAGCAATAGAAAATGAAGGCGGAATTCCGGTAATGCTGCCCCTGACAACCGATAAGGATAACATTACAGCCTTGGCAGACAGCTTTGACGGATTCCTGTTCACCGGCGGCCATGATATCAATCCTGCATTATATAAGGAGACAGCGGAAGAGTTCTGCGGAGAATGGTGTGATGAACGCGACGGGATGGAGAAGCTGCTGTTTGACAGAGTAACAGAATTGGATAAGCCTGCTTTTGGAATCTGCCGCGGGTTACAATTGTTTAACGTGTTAAGCGGAGGCAGCCTGTATCAGGATATACCTGCTCAGATGGAAGCAGAGATTGCCGTCAGCCATAAACAGAAACCGCCGTATGCCGAGCCGTCCCATTCCGTACATATCTGTAAGGACACGCTGCTTCATAACATTTTACAGACAGAACACATAGAAGTGAACAGTTATCATCATCAGGGGATCAAAACACTGCCGGTGTCCTTGACAGCCGCGGCTGCTGCGGAGGACGGGCTGGTTGAGGCGGTAACGATGGAGAATAAGAGATTTATTCTCGCTGTACAGTGGCATCCGGAATTCAGTTATACAGCGGACAGCAACAGCAAAAAGCTGTTTTCGGCCTTTGTGAATGCCTGTCATAATTCAAATTAAGCGGTCCGTCATTCCTTCCGCGGCGGCTTGATCAATAGTGTACCGCCCAGCAAAAAGAAGCTGCTGGCATAAAAGACAGTGATCAGGCCCAGCGAAGCCCCGATCACCCCGAACAACAGGGGAGCGGTGAACTGTGAGACCCGGTTAATGAACAAACGCAGCCCCAGCACCTCACCTGTTCTGGAGGCGGGCGATGACTGATAGGCAACAGACATGGAAATGGGCTGCCCGCAGCCCAGGCCAAGTCCCATCAGTATACTCCAGACCCCAAGCCAAAGCGGATTTACTGTAAAAGAAATGAATAAAAATGCCGCGCCCGATGCGACGATAGAGCCGATAAGAATCCCGTCGTTCGAATATTTACGCTGCAGCCAGGGCATAAACAGGCGGACCAGGACCATAGACAATCCCTGAAAAGATAGTATCCAGCCGATTTCGGTTACAGAGATCCCTTTGCTCACAGCATATAGCGGAAAATAAGCGGCAAAAATCTCCCTGGAATACAAAGCGAGGGCATTGCCGATCAGCGCCCTGCGAAGTGAAGGCAGCTTAAGCAGGCTGATGGAATCTGTAAGTCCTGTTCTGGGACCGGCTGAAGCAGGCTTACCAGAGGACAGTTTCCAGGCAAAAGCAAAGGTACACAGAAATACTGCAAATGCTGCGGCAAAAACAGCCGGATAGGACAGGTGGCTGATAAGGTGGCCTGCCGTCACCGGACCCAGAAAGGCCCCGAGGGAATTGGCGGTGCTGAACCAGCCGTAATAATCATTCCGCCGGTCCTCCGGTGCAGCATGGCCAAGTGCATTTTGCAGGGAAATTGCAATGAAGATGCTGGAGAAGCCCGTGATTAACTGGGACGCATACAGTGCCCAAAGGGAAGGGAAACACCAGGGAAGCGCCATGGAAATCCCGAGTCCGGTCATACCGGCCAGAACAGGGAGCCTGTCTCTGAACCGGTCGGCTATCTTTCCTGCAGAAATAGAGAAGAACATGGGGAGAAACGCATAGCAGGCCGTTAACATTCCGATATCCAGCGTGGATGCGCCAAGCGTTGAAGCGAACAGGGGCACTGCAGGTCTGGACAGGTTAAGAATAAGCTGAAAAGCAATTCCTAGAATCATGACATTTATAAACATAAGCGGCTACCCTTCTGTCTGAGCGTTATCTTCTATTGTAGCTCCAAGGGCAGAAGCCGAAAAATCGTAAACTTCTATGGATTATCATAGAGAGAAGGAATGGAATCCCGGTAATGCTGCTGCACAAATTGAACAAAGGCAGCGACTGCGGGGATTTCCATAAACTCCTGTTTGTACAGCAGCCAGGTGGACCATGTAACAGTTTCACTGTCTGCCCCGGTTAACGCTGCCCGGTACAGCTGCCGGTCATCCTCAGTAAGTACGATAGACGGGACAATAGCGTACCCCAGGCCATTCTGTACCATCCGCTTCGCAATTTCCGCGTTATCCACATGCATGAATACATTAGGTGGCTTGCTGAACCTCTGCTTCCACCAGTTATCGATAATCCGGGTTAAAGAAGGATCTGTCGTAAACGTGATCCGCCGTCCTTCCGGGAGCCTCTCCAGATCTACCGGCACCGTTGAAAGGATACAAACCTGCTCCTGTTCAATCAGCTCCTTCTGTTCCAGCCAGTGGGGAGTCCCTCTGATAATCCCGACTTGCTCTTTCTGTGTAGATACAGAACCAAGCAGATCCTGGCTAACCGCAGTAGTAATATCATAATCCACGAGCGGGTAGGCTTCAGAAAAAAGCCGCAGCACAGCCGGAAGCCGGTATAACGCCACAGAGCGGGATATCCCAAGCCTGAGCGTACCGCTCACTTCGCCGCGCTGACGGACCAGTCTGCTTTTCACCTCGTCCAGCCGTTCCAGCATCTCACGGGCATAGCCTACCATCGTTTCTCCTTGCTCCGTAAACTCGATCCCCCGTCTGCCCCGGTACACAAATAATGCGATGCCAAGCTCCTTTTCCAGCTGCTGCAGCCGGTGGGTCAGCGAGGGCTGGGAGAGATAAATCTGCTCTGCGGTTCTCGTTATATTACGTTCAGTGCCTAGTACATCCAGTATAAGCCAATCCTTTTCATCCATCTGTAGCTTCCTTTCAATCTCCCAGAAATACTATGCTTTTAGCGGGATCATACATTTCCTTCAATTGCTTCACATCGGACCGCGGCGGGGAACCGAACATCCGCGAATATTCACGGCTGAACTGGGAGGCACTCTCATAACCAACACGGAATGCGACCTCAGCTGCTTCAGCTGATTCGGACAACAGGATGCGCCGGGCTTCCTGCAGCCTCAGCTGCTTCTGAAACTGGATCGGTGTCATGCCGGTTACTTCCTTAAAGTTACGGTGAAAGGTAGACAGACTCATATTCGCCGCTTCAGCAAGCTGCTCGACACGGATCGACTGGTCGTAAAAGGCTGTCAGCTGGTCAATCGCTTCTCTGATCCGGTAAGTATTGCTGCCCTCCATGGCGATTTGTCCCAGTGTAGCGCCGTAGGGGCCTTTAAGCAGAGTGTAGAGGATTTCTTTTATGAACAATGGGCAAGAAACGGGATATCGTCCGGCCGGTTCAGTAATTCAACTAATCTTAGAGTGGCATCCATTAAGGTATGACCCGTCTGGCCCACAAAAAGAGCCCGTCTGGCATTCTCATTCGGCTCGATGATCACATTCCCCCCGTTAATCACCTCAAAAATCTGTTCATAGGTAAACTCCAGTTTAATGCTAAGATAAGGCACATCCGTTGCCGCTTTAATAATTTGGCCGGTTACAGGGAGATTCATAGAGGCTACCAAATGATCAGTTGGCCCGTATTCAAAACGGTCGTGAGCGAGAAATACCTTTTTGACTCCTTGAGCGATTACGCAAAAAGACGGCTTATACACACGGTACACAGGCTCAGAAACCTCGGAATACCGGATGACGAATAAACGGGGAACTGCCGTTTCAAATACTCCGTCATTAGGTGTGAATTGCTGAATGAGCGCGCTCAGCTCCTGTTGCTGGTTAATCGTGATCTCGGACATTTCATTTCCCCCTCTCGTGACAGGAATAGGCAAGCATTCGATACGATCAGGATAACGCTTATCCTGCAATGTGGTTCATAATATAGCTACAGCCAAGGTTACCGCCGCCAGCGTGTCCATCTATGCGATCATCTTAATTCATGTCAACGGAGGATTAGACAAGAAATGAATAATACCTGGAAAATATACATGCTGGCTCTGGTCAGTTTTTTGGTGGGAACAACCCAATTCTGCATTGTGGGTATGCTTGATCAGATTGCTGACTCCGCCGGAGTACCTGTAGCCGCCGCCGGGCAGCTGATAACCGTATTTGCACTCGCTAACGCAATTGGAACACCAGTAGTAATGATTGCTACATCCGGTATGAATCAGCGCAGGCAATTGTTAATGGCTCTGATGATCATCCTGCTCGGGATTGCTTCAACACTGCTGTTTACTGGCTTTGCCTATCTTATGGTATCCCGTGCAGTCCTTGGACTCGGAACCGGAGTCTTTATCGTGACTGCCTATTCTCTGGCCTCGAGGCTGGCAGCTCCCGGGCGTCAGGGCTCAGCAATGTCCACCGTAGCTATGGGCTTCAGCTCCTCACTGGTGTTCGGCGTTCCGATCGGCCGGATAATAGCGGGTGCATACGACTGGAAAACCATCTTTTGGGTCATTGGTCTGTTAGGCCTGGCCGCTGCCTTTGGTATCGCCAAAAGCATCCCGGCCATGGAAGGGGAGGCGGCTGTCCCGATTAACCGGCGTCTTGCCTTTTTGAGGCAGCCGCAGATAGCCGTTACTCTAAGCATAACCTTCTTTGTCTTTATAGGGTTCTCAGTAGTCGATACGTACATTACGCCTTATCTTGCTGCGGCGATGCCGGAGATGGGGAGTAAAATGAGTGCAATCCTTCTTACCCTGGGAATAGGCAGCCTGATAGGCTCCCGGCTTGGCGGCTTTCTGGCAGACCGGATCGGAACCGTACGTACGCTTATCTGTTCAATGGTTGTGCAGTCGGCTGTATTAATGCTGCAGCCTGCTGTTTTTGGGCAGGCGGCCGTTATAATCATACTTCTAGTGTTATGGGAGATTGCAGTCTGGACTTTCGGCCCAACCCAGAACTTCAATCTGGTGTCGCTCGCACCGGAGGCATCCAGCATCGTTCTCAGTCTGAACACCTCGTTCGTGCAGTTTGGCTTTGCGGCAGGAGCCGGGGTCGGAGGTATCGCAGTCGGGCATTTATCAGTTAAGGTTCTCCCCTGGATCAGCGGGACATCCATATTGATTGCAGCGGCTATTTCGATTCTATCCTTACTCAGGAGAGCTACTCACAGATCCGTTCCAGCAACGTACCCAGCTGCTCAGCTAAAACCTGATGAGTAACCGGCCTTTCGTTGGTGAACCACCATTCGACAATACCCACGTAGGAGGACGCGACGAATTGAACGACCAGGTCCTTGTTTAATCCTTTGTTTTTGCCCCGGGTCACATCAATTTCATCCTGGAACTCCTCAAAGAGAAAGGCCTGAAAGCGACTGCGGAAGAAAGGAGCTCCCTTACTGGCCAGCATGGTGGAGAAAAAGGAGTAATTCTGCTCGAAATATTCGGTCCAGACAATTGAGCCGGTGACAAAATCCAGCTCCGCCACCGACTGGCACCGTATCCGGAGTTCATTGATGTGAAGCTCAATAAGCTTATCCAGCAAATCGTATTTATCCGTGTAATGAAGATAGATGGTGCCGCGGCTGACGTTAGCCTTATCGGAAAGGTCCTGAATTGTGATATCATCAAAGCTTTTTTCTGTCATTAGCTCGATGATTGCTGTTTTCAGAGCTTCCTGCGTTTTGAGAATTCTTCTGTCCACTTTTGTCATTTTACGCACCAGACTTTCCTGATATCCATTTTAGATATTGTACATTTATATAATTATAAACAGGTGTATAGTATTTTATCAATGGAAATGAAGAGTAAGATACCCGCTGGAGGCCTGAGATATTGAACACTTTTGGGTAATCTATTCATTAATGTACAAAACGAAGGAAATTGGCAATAGGAAATGAAATTAAAGCGGGTATAATATTAGACGTTAGATCAATAAAGTAACGTTGATTATTATTGTTAATATTACATTGAAAGAGAGGATTGTCTTATGGAATATGTTAAATTCGGCAATACCGGAATGGATGTCTCGCGGATATGTCTGGGCTGCATGAGCTTCGGGGAAGCACTGCCGGAATGGCACCAGTGGGTGCTTAATGAAGAGCGCAGCCGTGAAATGATCAAGCGGGCGCTTGAGCTGGGCATTAACTTTTTTGATACAGCCAACATCTATGCGAATGGCACCAGTGAGGAGTTCACCGGGCGGGCTCTCAAGGATTATGCAGACCGGGATGAAATCGTACTGGCTACCAAGGTATGGGGACGTATGCACAAGGGTCCAAACGGCGGGGGCTTGTCCCGGAAGGCTATATTGAGTGAAATTGACAAAAGCCTGAAGCGGCTGGGAACCGACTATGTCGATCTTTACATCATCCACCGCTGGGATTACGACACGCCGATTGAAGAAACGATGGAAGCACTCCATGATATAGTGAAGGCGGGGAAAGCCAGGTATCTCGGCGCTTCCGCAATGTATGCCTGGCAATTCCAGAAGGCGCAGCATACCGCAGAAAAGAATGGCTGGACCCGGTTCGTCTCGATGCAGAATCATATGAATCTCATCTACCGGGAAGAGGAACGTGAAATGCTGCCGCTCCTCAAGGACCAGCACATCGCATCGACTCCATACAGCCCGCTGGCATCCGGAAGACTGATCCGTGACTGGTCCGAAACCACGCTGCGCTCAGAAACAGATCACATCCAGAAATCCAAATACGATGCGACTGCGGAGGCCGACAGGCTGATCATTGAGCGGGTAGCCTCACTTGCGGAAAAGCGCGGCGTGCCGCGTATTCATATCGCCCTTGCCTGGCTGCTGCAGAAGGAAACGGTAGCTGCTCCGATTATAGGGGCTACCAGGCTAACCCAGCTTGAAGATGCTGTAGGCGCGCTATCGGTGAAACTGACAGAGGAAGAGGTTGCTTTTCTTGAAGAGCTGTACATCCCGCACCGCGTAGTCGGTGCCCAATAAGGAGGAATAGATAATGGAATATGTAACACTTAACAATGGCGTTCAAATGCCGGTTCTTGGGTACGGGGTATACCAGATTCCCGATCATGAGGAATGTGAAAGATGTGTGCTGGATGCAATCAACGTGGGGTACCGCTCGATTGACACTGCCCAGGCGTACCGGAATGAAGAGGCCGTTGGCCGGGCGATCAAGAAGAGCGGGGTAGCCAGAGAGGAATTTTTTATCACCACCAAGGTCTGGATCTCTAACGCCGGCTATGAGCGGGCCAAAGCCTCCATTGAGGAATCCATGCGCAAGCTGCAGCTTGACTACCTGGATCTGGTACTGATTCACCAGCCGTTTAATGATTACTATGGAACCTACCGGGCAATGGAAGAGCTATACAAGGCAGGTAAAATCAGAGCCATCGGCGTAAGTAACTTCTACCCGGACAGATATATTGATCTTGTGAAATTTAGCGAAGTCGTTCCGGCCGTCAACCAGGTGGAGACTCACGTCTTCCATCAGCAGACTGAAGCACATGAAATTATGAAGAAGTACAATACACAGATTGAATCCTGGGGCCCGTTTGCTGAAGGCAGGAACAACTTCTTTACCAACCCTGCCCTGCAGGAGATCGGTGAACTATATAATAAAACAACTGCACAGGTTGCTTTGCGTTATCTGATTCAGCGGGGCGTAGTGGTGATTCCCAAGACTGTTAACAAGGACCGGATGGAGCAGAACTTCAGTGTGTTTGATTTTGAACTGACAGCCGGGGATATGGACAAGCTTGCTGCGCTCGATACCGGGGAAAGTGCCTTCTTCTCCCACGCTGACCCGCAGACCGTTGAATTTATGACCGATTACGGAAAAAAAGGTCTGGAATAAAATATATAAGTACCGTGAGCCTGCTGCGTGCAGGCTCTTTTGCTATTTTTTGATATAATGTTTTCAGTATAGGAGAGTGACTGGTACTTAAGGGGAGATACATAATGATGAATTTGTACGGGGCGGAGCACCACCTGCTTGTGCTGTCCGATACCATTGATGCAGATGATCATGCCCATGCCTTTGTACAGATAACCCTGGCATTTGAAGGGGAGCTGGACATAGAGGTGGAGGGCAGGAGTATGCGCTGCAGCGGGATTGCGATTGACTCCAACATCCGCCACCGCCTGGACGGGACGGGGAAGCAGCTAATGCTTCTGCTGATTGACGGAACCTCGGATATTGCGGCCGGCTTCAGACAACAAATAGGTGATTCCGGTTACTGTCAGCTACCGCCTGATCAAGTCAACACTATAGCCGGATTCGTTCAGGCACACTACGCTAACATTAAGGACAGCAGCAGCTACCGCAGCTTTTTTATGCAGCTGATGGGGCTCTTCCGGCTTGAAGTTCAGGCGGCAATAGAAGATTCCAGGATACAGGATTTGATACAGCTTATGAAGGATTGCCGGGATTCTGAGCACTCAGTCGGTAAGTACGCTGATCAGCTGGGGCTTTCGGGCAGCAGACTGGCGCACTTGTTCAAGCAGCACACAGGAACTTCCTTAAGCGGCTATATTGTCCTGCATAAGCTGCAAAAAGCCGTTTATCTGATTTTTAACGGGGACTCGATTACGGAAGCGGCAATGGCCGCCGGCTTTGACAGTCCTTCGCATTTTGCCGCTACAAGCAAACGGATGCTGGGAATGGCAGCAAGGGAAATCCGCAAGGATAGCGTTTTTTTGAAAGTTTCCTGCCTGCATTAACCTTACTATAGGTACAGGAGGTGTCATACCATGACTGTACTTATATCAGAGACAGAACTAATGAATTACTCTCATCCCAAGATTCAACAGCTGCTCCGTGACCGGCAGTGGGCGCAGCTTCCCGTTAAGGAGCAAATTTTACAAATTTATAATTTTGTCCGGGATGAAATACAATTCGGTTATAACCGCGCTGATGTCATTCAGGCATCTGAAATCTTACAGGACGGCTATGGCCAGTGTAATACCAAAGGCATTTTATTTATGACACTGCTCAGGGCCGTTGGCATTCCATGCCGGATGCATGGCTTCACCATTGATAAGGAACTGCAGAAGGGAGCGATGAAGGGCTGGTATTACCGGCTCTCCCCGCAGGAAATTATCCACAGCTGGGTGGAGGTCTGGTACAAAGACAAGTGGCTGAATATCGAGGGCTTTATTCTTGACATGCAATATTTAAGCAGACTGCAGGAAAAATTCGCAGCATGTCCCGAAGGGTTTTGCGGCTACGGCGCTGCCACAGACAATCTGTCTAACCCGGAAGTCTACTGGGACGAAGGAAATACGTATATCCAGAAAGAGGGCATTGTACAGGATTTCGGAATCTTTGACAGCCCGGACGAATTTTTTGCTGTACACCGCCAGAAGCTTGGCCCGCTACGGGAAGCCGTGTTCGTACTTATTGTCCGGCATTTGATGAACCGTAATGTTAATAAGATAAGGCAGGGAACTACCGCGTCTGGAGCGTAAGACAAAACCGATAAAGCCCCTCAATTGTTGAGGGGCTTTTGACTGCGCAACCTTGGTGCTTTACCCTGCACTGTTCTCCTGATACCTCCGGTACACCAGCCCTTCATAAGGCTTAAGGGTACCCTGACGGTGACATTTCGGCTCAGTCTCACCCGGATAATTGCCGAAGAGAAAGTCTGCGCCCATCAGCCGCTCAGCCTCCAGCTCCGGCAGCTTCCAATGGGCTTCTTCGTTAGAAAAGTTAAGCAGAACCAGCCATTCCTCAGCTTTATCATGGCGTGTGTAGGCGAAGATTTGCTGATGCTCCTCAAGCAGCAGATTGAACTCTCCGTAGACCATAACCGGATGCTCCTTGCGCAGACGGATCAGCTTTTTGTAGAAATGAAAGACGGAATCCGGATCATCCAGCTGAGCGTTTAAGTTGACCTCTTTATAATCAGGGTGCACGGGTAACCAGGGCTGGCCTTCCGTGAAACCGGCATTCGGACTGCTGTCCCACTGCATGGGGGTACGGGCATGATCCCGCGACTTCCGTCTGATCCGCTCCATAATGAGCTCTTCCGGCTCACCGCGTTCCTTAACCATTACATCATAATACGAGTGAGCCTGCTGTTCGTTAAAATCTTCGATCCGGATCAGGCCCGGATGATTGGTCATTCCCAGCTCCTCGCCCTGCAGAATGAATGGCGTGCCTTTTAACGTATGCAGCAGAATCGCCAGCATCTTGGCGGATTGCACCCTGTATTGGCCCTGGTCCCCGAAGGTTGCGACCATGCGGGGCTGATCGTGGTTGCTCAGGTACAGGCCGAACCAGCCGCCCGGTTCACCGACATCCTTTTGCCACATTTTCATAACCTCACGCAGGTCATCCAGACCCCATTTCTTGCTCTGCCATTGGTCTTCCTCGCAATCCGCCAGCTTGGACGCCTCTGCCGACAACACCATGCTCAGCTCTTGCCGCTCCGGCATGGTGTACATAAGCACATCATCCTCGGTGACCTTGGAGGTCTCGCCTGCTGTGAATATCTGATAGCCCGAGAATACTTTATCATTCATTTCCCGCAAAAATTCATGAATGCGCGGCCCGTTTTTCGTATACGGCTCGCCGTTAGCCTGTAATTTAGTCTTGCCGGTATCCGGAAAACGCTGATCCTTGGAGATGGAATTAATAGCGTCCATCCGAAAACCGTCAATGCCCTTATCCAGCCAAAAGGTCATGATTTTGTACATTTCTGCACGCAGCTCCGGGTTATCCCAGTTCAGGTCCGGCTGCTTGGCATTATATAAATGCAGGTAATACTCACCGCTGACTTCATCATAGGTCCAGGCCGGCTTGCCCAGATAGGAGGTCCAGTTGTTGGGCGGGCCGCCATCCTCCGCAGCCGGACGCCAGATATAATAATCGCGGTACCTGCTTTCTCTTGAGGTCCTAGCCTCTACAAACCAGGGATGCTCATCGGAGGTGTGATTGAGCACCAGATCCATAATCAGCCTGATATTCCGCTTATGCAGCTCGTCCAGCAGCTGTTCCCATTGTTCCATCGTTCCGTATTCATGCTGGATCGCGCAATAATCTTTAATATCATAACCATTATCCACATTTGGAGACACATAGACAGGAGACAGCCAGATTGTATCGACCCCAAGCTCAGAGAAGTAGTCCGCTTTGGAGATCAGGCCGTTTAAATCACCGATGCCGTCCCCGTCGCTGTCCTTAAAGCTCCGCAAATAAACTTCGTATACTACGCTTTCTTTCCAGTAGGTTTTGTACATAAGCTGCTCCTTTCACTATCTTTCTCGTAGTTCATTACCCGAATATAGCAAACGAAACGTCTTAAGAAGTCTTCTATCAGCGGTTTATCATTAGGAGCAGGTAAAATTAACCTGTGCGTTTTCCTTTTGACGGCACACATTCGTTTGTTTCATGATCCATTCTAAGATCAACCATCCAGAAAGAGGGTAGCAAATGAGTCATTTAACGAAAGCAGCGAACGGAGAAATTGCATTTTCCGTAGGGGAAAGAGAGGAATTTTCATTAAAAAAAGGGTGGATGACCGGCTTTAACCTGTGGCGGAATCTGTCCGTCCGACTTAAGCTGTACTTGATGATCTCTGTCAGTCTGATTTCATTTGCTGTAGCCATGATTTATATGGTGGAGACCGGAAAGCGGGACATCAACAGCCTGACAACCGTCCTTTACAGTGTGACGATACGTTCTGCTGCTGAATTATACGATGCAGACAGAAATTTGCAGCACATCTCACTAGAGCATAAAAAATACATATACACCGGAGGAACAACCGGCTCTGAACCAAGTGCCGCAGACACACAATCTGTTATTAATAAAATTTCGACTGCCAGGGCAGAGCTGGATCAGCAGGGTGTGCTGGACAGCATCCTATACCGGGATACCGACAAGACGCTGAACATGCTTTTTGCCGATCTGACGGCCCGGCTTCAGGAATGGTCTGCAGATATTACCCGGCCGGCAGGAGCTGTCCCGTCAGAAGAATCGCTCGATGCACAGCTGTCTGACATAGATGCAGCGATGACCAGAATAACCTCATCATTAGAAAACTACTCCAAGTTGAACATTACTGCAGCCAAGAATGAGGCTCTGCGAAAAGAACGTTTTGGCATTGTCATGCTGTTCCTTGTGGAGGGGGCAACTCTTATTTTGGCAGGACTGACGATCCGGCATATCGTTAGCACTCTGCAAAGAGTCAATATCAAGCTGTCCAATGTAACCAATGGAGATCTGACTGCAATACCTTCGAGCAGCTATCCTAAGGATGACCTGGGCCTGCTGTCCCGGTCGGTAGACACTACAATCCGTGATTTAAGACAGCTGATCTCCAATATTGCTGTAAACTCATCCACTACAGAGCAGGTAATGCAGACTGTTCTGCTCGGCTCACAGACCGCATCCGTCAAAACAGATAACGTAGTAGACAACATAGAAAACATGACCATACATATGAATAATCAGCTTTCCAGCATTACCGAAACAAACCGCGCAATTGAAGAAATGGCGCTTGGGGTTAACCGGATCGCCGGTACCGCTGCCCAGATTGCAGATGATTCCTCTGATATGCAGTCTTCGGCTGTCCATGGCATGGAGTCAATTACGTCATTAACGGCTCAAATGTCCAATATTTCAAGCGTTATTTCAACATTAGAGAACGTGATTGCATCACTTAACAGTAAAACCGTACATATGAATGAGATTGTCGCGAGCATCACGGGATTTGCACAGAATTCGAACCTGCTGTCCCTTAATGCCTCGATCGAAGCGGCCCGGGCAGGCGAGCACGGCCGCGGATTTCTGGTAGTTGCCGCAGAAATGAGACGCTTATCCGACAACTCCAGACAGGCTGCGGAAGAGATAAGTACAATTCTGGAGAACACAGTCGGAGATATAACACAGGCCTCCGTATTGATGCACAGGAGCATTGAAGAGATCAAGGAGGGGGCATCCGGAGCAGGGGAAGTAAACGACGTATTCCAGGAAATCATCCGTTCGATTGCCTCTATTACAAGCCAGCTGCATGAAGCCTCTGCAGTAACCGAGCAGCTGTCTGCTTCTTCGGAAGAGGTCGCTGCGACCATGGGCGAGCTGACTGCTGCTGCAGAATCCGTTTCACAGATGACAGGCACGGTAAATGCCGAGGCGGCGGGGCAAAAGGAGGTTTTATCCGGCGTAGTCCATTCTTCAGATGATCTGAAGCAGGTGGTAACGGAGCTACGGGCGTCGGTGAACTCGTTTACGTTATAGGGCATTCATTCATAAATAAAGGAAGTTTAATTCTCCCTCCATACGGGTAAAAAGAGACAAATACACCTGAGAAGAAGGGCGGTAATTGTTATGCTATGGGGTTTAATCGGTCTAGTGGTACTATTATGGCTGTTTGGCTTTATCTTTAATGTCGTCGGCAATCTTATTCATCTGCTGCTCGTTGTCGCCGTGGTTCTCTTTCTCGTCAACCTGTTCCGCGGCCGTTCCCGAAGTTAGCCTGCACTCATTCACGAGTGCTTTGATCAAGAACCGCAGCCTCGTGTTCATGAGAGGCTGCGGTTCTTTTCGCTGGTTGCATACCGTTCTTCAGAAGCATCAGTTATACTGATAGATGATCACGGGGGACTACTAAACAATGAGAGGACAGACGTACAACAATGAGCAGCATGTTTTTAATAGGGGAAATCTCCAGGCTCTTTCGAATCGATATCCGGACGCTGCGCTACTACGATGAAATCGGTCTGTTCACACCGGCATCAGTGGATGGGCAGTCAGGTTACCGTTATTACTCCATTGAGCAGTTCGAGAGCCTGAATACCATTCTTTATTTGAAGGCGCTGAATATTCCGTTAAAAGAAATCAGACAATTCGTACATAACCGGAATCTCGATGATATTCTGCTTCTGCTAAAAGAGCAGCGGAGCCGCACGGAAGAAAAAATAAGGGAATTTGAACAGATCCAAAGGAAAATAGACCAGCGGATTCATCAGATTGAAGATGCAGCTAAAACGGAGGAGCTTTATACAGTACGGCTTACAGAGCTACCTGAACGGACGATGATCATTCTGAAGCAGAGCATCCGCCGCAGCGATAATCTGGAAATGTGGATCCGGCATCTGGAGAACAGCAGTCCGCTCAAATCCAGTGTTTTCCTCGGGCAAGTAGGCTTAATACTCTCAGCTGCAAGACTGCTTAAGCACACTTTCGATGAGTATGACGCGATTTTTCTGTTCACAGAGCCGGATAAGCATCTATCCTCAGATACGGTCATGAAAACACTGCCCCGGCAGACCTATCTGACCATCCGGTTTGTCGGAACCCATGCAGACGCAGCAGTACATTACGAACAATTGCTGGGGCACGCAGAAAGAACAGGTTATTGTATAACAAATGATGCACTGGAAATCACTTATATTGACTATGGGCTTACCCAGGATGCCTCCAGGTTCGTTACCGAAATTCAAATACCTGTGCTAAAAATTTGACCCTCCAGCCGCTGGAGGGTTTATTCTTGTTACAAATAAAGCGTAGGGAGAGAGAACAAATGATTGGAACGCTTGTGAATACAGCTGCCATTCTTATCGGAAGTGTTACCGGAAGTGTATTTAAAAAAGGGCTGAAGGAAGAGTATCAGGACATTCTGATGCAGGCAATGGGTTTGGCCGCGGCGGCACTGGGTATCAATGCCATTGCAAAATATTTGCCGGACAGCGAGTACCCTGTTTTATTTATCGTCAGCCTGGCACTAGGCGGTATTATCGGCCAGATGCTTGATCTGGAGCAGCGGTTTAAGCATGTGGTTGCTAAATTTACCGCCGGCAATCTGGCAGAGGGGTTATCAACAGCGATCCTGCTGTTCTGCGTCGGAACAATGTCAATTATCGGTCCTATGGAAAGTGCTTTGAACGGCAACAACACCTACCTGTATACGAATGCTATCCTCGACGGGGTAACCTCCGTGGTACTCGCTTCCACATTTGGAATCGGGATCATCTGGGCTGCGGCGGTGCTCTTCTGCTGGCAGGGGACTTTGTATCTGCTGGCTCATATCTTATCTGACTTTATTACACCGTCCTTGCTGACCGAAACCTCGATCGTCGGCGGTGTACTGATCTTTTGCGCCGGTCTTAGCATCCTTGGTGTACGCAGCTTTAAAACGATCAATCTGATCCCCGCGCTCTTAATCCCTGTAATCTTTATTGCAGTTAAAAGCGGGCTGGGGATATAGACGGCATTGAAGGAAAGCTCTGCAATCATTTGCAGGGCTTTTTTGTATACACACGATAATAATGAAAATAAAACTATCAAAAAAGTAAAATAGTCGATTTTAAGCTTAATATGCATTTTTTTGCTAAGAATGCGCTCCCATTATTTGATACACTTGTGCATATTTAGTGGCGGGATCGAGTATTGCAGCAGATTGGATTCCAATAGGAGAGCCCGCTTATAAAAACGCCGTATTGAAGGGAGTGATGATCCTAACTTAGCCAGTAAGGCTCATGATTTGAGGATTGAAGCTGTACAGGTATACCGGGTTCATGTTTAGATTTCCCCTGGTTTCTAAAAATTGATTTTAGACAAATAGGAGGAGTTAAGTACATGGGTAAAAGAGTTTCCGTCAGGAAATCGGTGCTTGCATTCGTTATGTCATTTCTCATGATCATTTCGTTAGTTGTTCCTCCATCTCCGGGGTATGCTGCAACAGCAAGAGCGGACAGTCCGCTTGCCCGGCAGGCAGAATATCTCGACCGGGGTCTGGTAGCGGTTCTGACCAGCAGCGGTGTGTACTTGAGCTGGAGATACTTAAATACGGATTCAGATGAAATCGCTTTCAATGTATATAAAAACGGATATAAAGTAAATAGCGCACCTATTAGCACTTCTACGAATTATCTGGACACAACAGGAGCAGACAGCTCCCTGTATCAGATTTCTACTGTTATTGCCGGTAAGGAAGTAATCCAGCCGGAGACGGTATCAGTATGGCATAACAATTACCTCCCGATCCCGCTGGATAAGCCGGCTGACGGCCGGACGAAGGATGGCGGAACCTATTCCTACTATGCAGGGGATGCTTCAGTAGGAGACCTCGATGGCGACGGAGAATATGAAATCGTTTTCTTGTGGAGCCCGAGCAATTCGAAGGATAATTCCCAGGCCGGTTATACCGGCAATGTCTATATTGATGCCGTTAAGCTTGACGGTACGAAGCTCTGGCGGATCGACCTTGGCGTGAACATCCGGGCCGGCGCTCATTATACCCAGCTGATGGTCTATGACCTGGACGGAAACGGCAAGGCAGAGGTCGTGGTCAAGACAGCAGACGGAACCAAGGACGGCCAAGGCACCGTAATCGGTGACGGCACCAAGGATTACCGCAACGATGGCGGATATATCCTGACAGGTCCGGAATATCTCACCTTGTTCAACGGCGAGACCGGAGCGGCTGTATCCACTGTGGATTACATCCCGCCAAGAGGCGATGTGGCCGCATGGGGTGACGGATACGGCAACCGCGTGGACCGTTTCCTCGGAGGCATTGCCTATCTCGACGGGGTGAAACCTAGCGTGGTGATGGCCCGCGGTTACTATACACGTACTGTACTGACCGCTTACGATTTCACCGGCGGCCAGCTGGTACAGCGCTGGACCTTTGATACCAACGAAGCCGGCAAAGAGTACGAAGGACAGGGCAACCATAATCTCAGCGTGCTTGATGCCGATGGTGACGGCAAAGATGAAATCATGTATGGTTCACTGGCAATCGATGATAACGGTACCTTGATGTACAGTACTGGACTCGGCCACGGCGATGCGATTCATGCCGGCAAACTTGATCCGAACCGGGACGGTTATCAGGTTGTAAGCGTACATGAGCATACGAATGCTGAATATGGACTGGAGATGCGCGACGCTGCCACAGGCGAAATTCTCTGGGGCCAATACACAGGTAAGGATACCGGACGCGGAATGTCTGCAGATATTGATCCGAATGTTCCCGGATACGAATCCTGGGCCTCCACCATTGTGGACGGACAGATGGATCCTCTCTCGAAGGGTTACGCAGCAAACGGTGAAGTCATTTATGAACAGAACGAAGTGCCAAAGAGTGCCAACTTTGCAATCTGGTGGGACGGGGATCTGCAGCGCGAGCTGTTCGACCATGAATGGAATAACAGTACAGCAAAGGGCACACCGCTTGTTTACAAATGGGATTACGAAAACAAGCAGCTGAAGGAAATCTTCCGGGCTACAGGCTCTTTAACCAATAACCACACCAAGGGAAATCCTGCCCTTCAGGCGGATATTCTGGGTGACTGGCGCGAGGAGCTGCTGCTGCGCAGTGAGGATAGCAGTGAATACAGACTCTACACGACTACTATTCCTACAGCTTACAAAATTCCAACACTTATGCAGGACCCTGTATACCGGCTGGGTATTGCGTGGCAGAATGTAAGCTACAATCAGCCGCCACACACAGGCTTCTACCTTGGGACTGAATCTGCCTCATTCCCGAAAGCTAACCTGGCGCTGACCGGCTCGCAGCAGCTGCCGGAGCAGGTGTACCATTTTGCATTCGGTACGGAGCCTGCTGCAGGAGCAACTCCTGTTCAGGACACCCCTTATTCGCAGGGAACAGGCTACGGCTTTGAAGACGCAAGTGGAATTACGGTAGGCGCAAACCATGTGGCACTGCCGGAAAATACAAAGTTCGCAGTCGATCTGCCTGATGCCAACTATCAGGTTACGATTAAGGTCGGGGATGATGCCCGCAACTCAAACGTAGGCGTTAAATCCGAATTTGTGCAAAAGCTGGCTGTAACCAGCGTTAACGCTGGAGAAGCTCGCGAATATTCCTATGACGTTGCACTGGTTGACGGTCAACTGGAGTTCATTTTCACCGGAACAGCCATTGACGTTCAAGAAATCACGATTTCGAAATACCCGGAGAAGTCAGCGGCTGACCACACGACAATCTACATGGCCGGCGACTCCACTATGCAATCTTACAGTGCACAGCAGGCGCCGCAGGAAGGCTGGGGCCAGCAGTTCGGCCGTTACTTCGCTAATGGCGTCGCAGTCCAGAATGATGCGATCGGCGGCAGAAGCAGCAAATCGTTTATGGTGGACGGCCGCCTGGATTCTATCCTGCAGCGGATCAAGCCGGGCGACTATTTCTTTATCTCCTTCGGCCATAATGATGCCAGCATTGGTATTCCGGACCGTTATGCGTCGCCGGCGGATTACAAAACCTATCTGGCCCGTTACATCAATGGGGCAAGACAGCGGGGAGCCGAGCCAGTCCTGCTTACTCCGGTTGGACGCAGAGATTTTAACACCATCACTCAAGAATTTAACGTAAGCTTCCCGGAATATGTGAAGGCTGCCAAAGAGGTAGCGGAAGAGCTGAATGTGAAGCTGATTGATCTCAGCCAGCTAAGTATTGCTTATTACGATAAAATCGGACTCACTGCTTCGGAAAAGGTCTTCCTGTATGCCAATCCGGGCGAATATCCGAAGTACCCTAACGGGGTGAACGATAACACCCATTTCAGCAGCTACGGCGCACAGGTCATTGCCGCATTGGTTGCAGGAGCGGTAAAAGAAATGGAAATAGGTATTTCTCCTTATGTGATTGACCCGGACATTACCGAACCTGAACCGGAGCCGGAAATCCAGGTGTATGAGGAGAGCTTTGATGGCGATCCTGCGGCCGTCCAGTATGCGATGGTCAATTCTACAGGAATCGCCGGTACAATGACGGGAACCGTTGTTGATCAGAACGGAAACAAAGTGCTGTCTGTTAACGGATCAGGCTCGGGTAACCGCGCCAAGACCTTCCGGTTGTTCGATGCCGTGAACGGCGATATTGTCAACGTGAACTTCGACTGGCATTCCGGCAATGTCAGCGCTTCTCCGTCGGAAGGACATCTGTCCATCCTTGATGCGAACGAGAATATTATTCTCACTCTGCTGACCAAGACCGGTACTGCAAGTCCGGGCAACAAAATCCATTACTTCGTGGGCCCTTATACACCGGATTATGGAACAGGCACTACAGCGGTACCTGATGGCGGTATCGCCACCGATCTGCTGAAGAACCAGTGGGTCAATGTGGACGTAAGCATTAACTTCGCTGAAAAGACAATGGATCTGACTTTGACGAGCAAGGCGGACCCGAGCCTCACGCAGACCATTGAGGGTATTCCGATGAATCCAGGCGCCTATACCAATAATGTAAGGGCCCTGCGTTTCCTCGGAACAAGAAAAGGCGGAGGCGGCACACTCAGCTGGACTACGCAGATTGATAACGTGAAGATTGAAGGCAAGAAGCTGCCGCCGGTTGCCGGCGATCAGCAGGCGTTAATTGCCTTGCATAATGAAGTAAAAGCACTGGATCTGTCAGCTTACACCGAAGCTTCCAAAGCCGTGCTGAACAAAGCATTGGCAGCTGCTGAAGCAATTCTCGGTACGGAAGCGACACAGGCTCAGGTCGATCATGTATTTAACATGCTGACGGTTGCCAAGGACTCAATATCTGCTGAACCGGCAGGTGTGATCAGCAGCTACTCCTTTGATTTCGGCTCCGGCACTGCCGCAGAAGGATTCATTGGTGTTAATGCCAAGCGGGCTTATATCGAAGGCAATGGCTACGGCTTTGCCGACACCGCGCTGGTTCAGGACGAAAACCGGCAGACCGGAGATCTTCTGAAGGAAGACTTCACCCGCGTGAACGGCACCTCCTTCCTGGTGGAAATGGAGCCTGCCAATTACAGAGTAACCATGACCATCGGTGATGCTCAGGAATCGACCAATACCGGCGTGGTTGTAGAGCAAATGCCGAAGCTTCCGGTTACGACTGTAGCCAAAGGCGAATTCAAAGAGGTCTCTTATGATATCGCTTTGATTGACGGCGTCTTTAACTTTGATTTCTCGGGCAGCACACCAAAGATTAATGCGCTGACCATCGAACGCCTGCCTGACAACGGCGCCGGCACACAGCCGGTCATTTATCTGGCGAGCGATTCCACAGTGGCTAATTATGCAGAAAGCTATCGTCCGCAGGCCGGATGGGGTGAACAGCTGGGCAGCTACTTTGATCTGGATAAGATCAGCATAGACAACCGTGCGGTCAGCGGGCTCAGCAGCAAAACCTTCCTGGTAGGCGGATACCTGAACAATATCCTGCTGAACATTCACGAAGGTGATTATCTGTTCATGCAGTGGTCCCACAACGATTCCACACCTTCGCGGCCGGAACGTTATCTGACACCGGAGCAATTCAAGGTGTACCTGAAGGATTACATTAACGGTACAGTACAAAGAGGCGCAACTCCGGTCCTGGTTACACCGGTTAACCGCCGTGATTTTAGCGGAGAAGTCCTCAATAAGAGCTTCCCGGAATATGTGCAGACCATGAAGGAAACCGCACAGGAAACCGGAACGCTGCTAATTGATCTCAACCAGGCAAGCTGGGAGTATTTCCAGGAGCTCGGTCCGGAAGGCACTAAATCCATCTTTATGTGGGTGGGGACAACAGAAGACAACACCCATCTGCAGATGAACGGTGCGATCAAGGTATCCGGCATGGTGGCTAAGCTGGTACAGGAGCTGAATATCCCTCTGTCAGAACTCGTCACACTGGAAGAGGAGCCGTCCGACCAGAAAGCGCCGCACACAACAGCAGCGGTGGAAGGTGATCAGCATAACGGCTGGTATACTTCGCCTGTAAAAGTTACTTTTACCGCAACAGATGAAGATTCGGAAGTAGAAGCGACCTACTTCAAGGTCGATGGCGGCGAAGCAGTGAGCGGAACACAGCTGACCCTTAGTGAAGAGGGCAACCATACCGTCACTTATTGGAGCGTTGACGTTGACGGCAACAAAGAGGCGGAACAGACCCTTTCCGTGCCGGTCGATCTGGCGCCTCCTGTCATTGAAATTCAGGGACAGTCCGAATACACCATTGACCAGCAGGTTGTCATTGGCTATTCCGCTGCCGATCCCGTTTCAGGTGTCGAACAGCCGGCCGGAGAGGTATTGAATACTCCGGCCTATACACTGGAACCAGGGTTAAATACGGTAACTGCACTGGTCTATGACCGCGCAGGCCAAACAACCACTTTGGACTACAGTTTTGGCGTTACTGCTACTTTTACAAGTCTGTCTGAGCTTACCCGCACCTTTGCAGCCGGATCGGAGGACCCTGGTGCAGCAGCGGTTTCCGGTCAGCTTACGGATAAGCTGCAGCAGGCTGAACAGGCAGCTGCTGCACATAATGGTGCAAAGGCCCGCCAGCTTCTGAACACTTACAGCAATGATGTCAATGCAGCCAGAAACACAGTATTTACGGCTGAACAGGCAGATGCACTCGTTAAGTGGTCAGCATGGCTGAGCCAGGCGACCCCGCTGGCGAGCAGTGCCCCAGGCACGCCGGTGTTGTCCGATAATAACGGTCATGACACTGGTCTGAGAGACGGAGACTATACAATCACAATGAATCTCTGGTGGGGGAATAACGGCACCAAGTTCAGACTGTACGAGGACGGCAAGCTGGTCAAAGAAGTATCACTGCCCGACCAATCCCCGTCAGCACAATCTGTGAAGATTGACATTACCGGCAAGCAGAACGGAACTTACGTTTATACCGGTGAACTGATCAACTCGCTGGGTACAACGAAGAGTGCGCCACTGACTGTGACTGTTACTGATGCAGCTCCGGGTCAAGCGGTTTTGTCTAACGACAACTGGGATGGAGACGGCAGCTTTAACGTCACGATGAACCTGTGGTGGGGTACCAACGCTACCGAATACAAGCTTTACGAAAATGGAAAGCTGGTAGACACACAATCACTTCAAGCCCGAACACCTGGCGCCCAGTCGGCTGTAACAGCAGTTTCCGGTAAAGCGGCTGGCACTTACGAATACGAAGCGGTGCTGAGCAATGCTGCGGGTGAAACCCGGACCGTGAAGATGACTGTAAAGGTACGGAAATAAGTTAGGGAGACAGCTTGGCGATGCTTAACTGAATTTACGTTGAACAGCCCGAGGAGACGGTCTAACCGTTTCCTCGGGCTTTTTTACAGGTGCAGGTGATCAAACAGAATTACGGGCCGTATACGTTCAGTCTCGATTGAATGCTTTTTAACACTTCGGCGGGCATTTCCCTAATCCTGATATCTTCTCCCAAGAAAAGCAGCCAGTTCGTAATCCCGCTTACTTCATCAGGATTATCAGCATGGATAAAAGTCCCGCAGATTGCTGTTGTCTGATAGGGATTGGTATAGGAGAGCGATGCTTTTACAGGATGGTATTTTCTGAATTGGGCAATTGCATCCGGACCCAGTTCAAGGACAACGTTGACTGCTTCTTTCTGCTTATTTAGTTTTTCTACTATCTTTTTTCGGCTTAGCCTGATTTTTACCGGATAGGGCATAACATCAGTAAGCTGGTCAACAGGATAAATCCGTAACTTCTCTTCCTGCAGATCAAAGCCTTCAATGAACCAGACACTTTTTTCACGGTAGAGGTGCATTAGATAAACGGGATAAGTTTCTCCATTAATAGAAATAAATAAGTAACAGTCCGTAAGCAGAAGCTGAATCAGCTTTTCTAACATGGGGTGGGGGAGGTCAGCCAGATCGAGTAAATCCGGATTATTTGGATTGGTTCCTTCAAACAGCAGAATCTGATTCAGGAGAAACAAGTCATCCTGCTGGTTCTCGGAGATAAGCCCGAGTAATTTTTCGGATAAAGACTGGCGGCTCTTAAGGTAAGGAAGCTGCTGATTCCGGGTGGCCATGAAGGCTATAAACAGGGCTTTAACTTCACTATCAGTAAAGCGGACAACCGGAAGGACAGAGTTACGCATGACAAAATAGCCCCCGTCCCGTCCGACCTCAGCCACAAGCGGCATCCCGAGCGCCTCAATTTCCCGGATATCTCTGATTGCAGTGGACCGGGAGATCTGAAACTCCCGCATAATTTCTGAAATAGTAAAGTGGGCACGGTTGTTAATATAACGCATGATGATATTGATCCGTTCAACTTTTTTCATCGGGCTCCTAAACAGTATCATTTTTTGACATGATTTAAGGTTATCATAACCATATCAAGTGAAGAAAACAAATCAATTCACAAATCCACAGAAGAGGAGTTTTTACAATGGCACAATTTACTCTGGAACAAAAAGAAGGCTTTACCGTTATTGGTCTGGGAACTGAGCTGAAGAGCCATTACACAGACTATGCTGGCATCAATAAGGAAAAGGCGGATTTTTGGCAGGAGGTCAGCCAGGATGGAAGACTTGATTATTTAAAAGGAATTGCCGCAAATGACTACATTTTTGCCGTCAACGAAGCGGTGAACAACAAAATGATGCATTATGCCGGTGTTCTTACGGATCATGCCGCCCCGGATGAAGCCAGGGTGATTCAATTCCCCGAAGGGGATTATGTGGTTGTTAAAGGGGAAGCGGAGACGGCAGATGAACTCAATAATACACTTGCCGGTATTGCCTTTGGCCAAGCCTTGCCCGAGGCGGCAGATTACGCTTACGTCGGCGGACCCAACACAACTGTAGAGATGGGGCGGAGAAACGGCCTGATTTATGGTGAAATGTGGATTCCCGTAGTGAAAAAATAAGCGAAAAGCGTGAAACCATGTGGAACTGCCAGCGTTTTAGTTAGAGAAAGGCAAACACAAGATGGGTTATGGAATGGAGATGAACATGGGAGAAATACGGAGCAATTCAGGAACACCGGGCAAAAGAGGCGGCGGGTCAATGATGGCGATGGTTTATGATACCTATGGAACACCAGAGGTCCTCCGGATTGAACAGGTAGAAATCCCTGAACCCAAGGACCATGAAGTGTTGATCGAGGTGCATGCCGCTTCCGTTAACTCATGGGACTGGGATCTCCTGCGTGGTAAACCTTTTGTAAACAGGATTGGCGCGTTCCGTTCACCCCGTTACCGGATTCTCGGTGCGGACATTGCGGGCAAGGTAGTTAAGGTCGGGGCAGCTGCCACAAAATTCAAGCCTGGAGAAGAGGTGTTCGGTGATCTGTCCGGCTGCGGCTGGGGAGGTTTTGCCGAATATGTCTGCGCGGCCGAGGCTGCTCTGACCCTCAAACCTGCAACACTCAGCTTTGTTGAGGCGGCGGCGATCCCCCAGGCGGCTGTTCTGGCCTTACAGGGTCTGCGTGACAAGGGGCATTTGCAGCAGGGGCAGCAGGTACTGATTAATGGCGCCGGGGGAGGAGTCGGGACATTCGCTATCCAATATGCCAAGCTGCACGGGGCTGAAGTGACTGGAGTCGATAACGCCGGAAAACTGGAGATGCTGCAGGCTGTCGGGGCAGATGATGTGCTTGATTATACACAAGAGGATTTCACCAAAAACGGGAAGAAATACGATCTGATCCTTGACGTTGTCGGGAACCGCTCCATATTCGCCTTGAAGCGTGCGCTCAAGTATAACGGCACCTATGTGATGATCGGCGGACCGACCCCGCACATCCTCCTGAATCTGCTATGTTCACCGTTTATCTCTCTGTTTGAAAAGAAAAAAATAACCATTCTGATCCATAAGCCGAACCATAATGACCAATTGCTCTGGAAGGAGTATGCTGAGGCTGGTAAGATAATTCCGGTAATAGGCCGGGAGTACCCATTAATGGAAGCTGCGCAGGCGGTTCGTGATATTGGAGAAGGTTCGGTGAAGGGCAAAACCGTCGTCCGCATGAAGCCCTAACCTTATAGAAGGAAAATAAAAGAACCTGACCAAAAGGCCAGGTTCTTTCTTATTGCATATGTACAGGAGCGGTGATATAATCAGCCTACCTCTATTTACAATCACATAATTAGTCATAGAAATCTTATCTTATACTCTAAACTTACCACGCTGGAATGCTCTTGTCAAATGTTTTTTTCTCAAATCAAATGTTAGGGGAGATATGGAATGCCTTCTTTGGTTCTCGGCTTTGCGGAAATGGATGATACACAGCTTAGTCTCGTTGGCGGAAAAGCATTGAATCTGGCCCGATTATCCAGAGTTGAAGGGATACAGGTGCCCGATGGCTTCTGCGTGACTACAGACTGCTTCCGGCAGGTTGTTGCACATAACCGGACTTACCAGGGCCTGCTCGAGCAGTTGAAGATACTGTCAGCCGAAGACCGGAAACAGATCGCTGAGATCAGCAAAAAAGTACGCAAGCACATTCTGGCCGTGAAGATTCCTGTGGATGTTAGCGCGGCAGTCACTCAATATCTCTCCATGCTGGGGGAGGAGCATACCTATGCCGTCCGCTCCAGTGCAACCGCTGAAGATCTGCCCTATGCCTCTTTTGCGGGACAGCAGGACACTTATCTGAATATTAGCGGGACGAATTCTATTCTGGAGCACATCAGCAAATGCTGGGCCTCGCTCTTTACAGACCGTGCGGTAATCTACCGGATTCAAAATGGCTTTGACCATACTCAGGTGCTTCTGTCCGTTATCATCCAGCGGATGGTTACGCCTCAGGCTTCCGGAATCATGTTCACGGCAGATCCTGTTACTGGCACCAGGAAGGTGGTATCCATCGATGCCGGCTTTGGCCTGGGCGAAGCGCTGGTTTCCGGTCTGGTAACTCCCGACAGCTACAAAGTCCGGGACGGGGTAATCATCAATAAACAAATAGCTGCTAAACAGCTGGCTATGTATGGCCGCCCGGAAGGCGGGACGTTTACGTGCGGGATTGGCCCGGAACAGCAGACCATCCAGACGCTCAGCGATGCCCAGATTATAGCTTTGTCCTCTCTCGGAAGGCAGATTGAAGCCCGGTTCGGCTACCCTCAGGACATTGAATGGTGTCTGGCTGACAGCGTTTTTTATATTGTCCAGAGCCGTCCCATCACCACCTTATTTCCGGCCCCTGAAGCGGGAGACCAGGTGAACCGTGTCTATTTATCCGTCGGCCATCAGCAGATGATGACGGATGCCATGAAGCCGCTCGGCTTATCCTTTTACCTGCTGACGACACCTGCACCAATGCGTACCGCAGGAGGAAGACTGTTTGTCGATGTGACGCCCCTTCTGGCATCACCTGACTCCGGAGCAGCAGTCATCAGCACCCTCGGAAAATCTGATCCGCTGATTAAAAACGCCCTTATGTCCCTTGTAGAGCGCGGTGATTTCATCCAGCCTTCACTAGAGAGCCCGAAAGTTCCCTATTCTCTTAAAAACCATGAAAATGCCGATCCCGGAGTGTTCAACGCACGGATCGAATTCGACCCGGCAATTGTACCTGCATTAATCAAGCGTAATCAGGCATCCGTTGAAGAGCTAAAGCAGCGTATCCGGACGCAATCCGGACCAGCTCTGTTTGATTTTATTATCGAGGATATGCAGGAATTGAAGAAGCTGCTTTTTGATCCGCAGAGCTCGGCTGTCATTATGACTGCTATGGATGCTTCCTCCTGGATCAATGACCGGATGAACGAATGGTTAGGTGATAAAAATGCTGCCGATGTGCTTTCTCAATCGGTAGCGGACAACATTACTTCTGAAATGGGTCTGGCGCTGCTTGATGTTGCAGATGTTATCCGGCCTTATCCTGAAGTTATCCGGTATTTGCAGCATGTCACACAGGATGACTTTCTGGATGAGCTAACGAAAATGGAAGGGGGACAGGAAGCCAGTGATGCTATCCGTTCCTATCTGGAGCAGTACGGAATGCGCTGCAGCGGAGAAATTGATCTGACCCGAACCCGCTGGAGCGAAAATCCGCAAATCCTTGTCCCGATGATTCTGAATAATATCAAGCATTTCAGCCGGGGCGCCAGCAGTCAGAAATTCGGGCAGGGCCGGGAGGAAGCCATAAATATGGAGCAGGAGCTCCTGGGCCGCCTGGAGCAGCTTCCTGATGGCATGCAGAAAGCAGCAGAAACGAAACGGGTCATCGGCCTGCTCCGCGGCTTCATCGGTTACCGGGAGTATCCGAAATACGGCATGATCAGCCGCTACTATATTTATAAGCAGGCCCTGCTTCGGGAAGCCGGACTGCTCGTTGAAGCAGGGATTATTGAGCATCCCGAAGACATCTATTACCTTACCTTTGAAGAGCTCCGCGAAGCTGCCTGCACACGCCGGCTGGATTACGGGATCATTGAGAAACGAAGGGAAGACTACAGATTGTATGAAAAGCTTACTCCGCCGCGGGTCATTACCTCTGACGGCGAACGGATTAACGGTAACTACAAGCGCGAGGATCTTCCGGCCGATGCCCTTGCCGGCCTCCCGGTTTCCTCCGGAGTCATTGAAGGCCGGGCACGTGTCATCTTCAATATGGAGCAGGCGGATCTCGAAGAGGGGGATATTCTGGTCACCCTGTTCACAGACCCCAGCTGGACACCCTTATTTGTATCCATTAAGGGCCTTGTTACCGAAGTCGGCGGATTGATGACCCATGGAGCTGTTATTGCCCGTGAATACGGCTTGCCCGCCGTTGTCGGTGTAGATCAGGCTACCAAGCAGATTAAAGACGGGCAGATGATCCGTGTGCATGGAACAGAGGGATATATTGAGTTATTGTAGTATTTTCTTTTTGTGAATCTCCTCTGTGCCGCACTCAAGTGCGGTCTCATAATAGTGGCATTTATGCTCAATGACTTCCATGGTTTTCTTCAATTCCTCCATCTGTGCTTCTACGGATGCCTTGCGTTCCAGGAACATATCATATCTTAGCTGCAAGGTAGCATCACCTTCCGAGCACCACTCTATGAAATGTTTAATTTCCTTGATCGGCATTCCGGATGCCTTCAGGCATTCAATAACCTTCAGCGCCTCAAGATCGGAATCTTTAAAAATCCGTTTGCCGCCGGCAGTGCGCTCTAAATGGGGCATAAGACCTTCTTTATCATAATACCGCAGGGTATGCGGGGTCAGATTGAAATGCTTTGCTGCTTCGTTAATGGTATAGGTCTTCATGTTCTGTCTCCTATGTTCAAATTACTTCTTGACTTAGAGTTAACTTTAAGTAATAACATAGGTTTTGTAAAGGCCGGACATGCCGGTAGCTTTTTACAAACGATTAGAGGCAAGGTTCACAACCTAACATTTCAGGAGGTTCACACTTATGATTCAAGTTAATGCACGCGCCACATTTAATCCGGAGGGCCCGTTCAAGCTGACTACCATCGAGCGCCGGGAGCTTCAGCCGCATGATGTGCTAATTGAAATCAAATATGCCGGTATCTGCCACTCTGACATTCACACTGCCCGCGGGGAGTGGGGACCGGTCAAATATCCGCTCGTTCCAGGGCATGAAATTGCCGGGATTGTCAGCCAGGTTGGAGCAGAAGTGACCAAATATGCAGTTGGCGACCGTGTAGGGGTAGGCTGTATGGTTGACTCCTGCGGTGAATGCAGCAGCTGCCATAAAGGGGAAGAGCAATATTGCCTTCACGGAAATACAGGCACTTATGGAGCTACTGACCGTTATGGTCACTATACCCAAGGCGGATATTCCACGCATATCGTCGTCACAGAAAACTTTGTAGTCCGCATTCCGGACAACATTCCGCTGGATGCTGCAGCACCGCTGCTGTGTGCCGGAATCACCACCTACTCCCCGCTGCACCACTGGGAAGCCGGGCCTGGCAAAAAAGTAGCTGTAGTAGGACTGGGCGGACTTGGACATATGGCAGTGAAGATCGCCCACGCTATGGGTGCTGAGGTTACCGTACTGTCACAATCCCTGAAGAAAAAAGAGGACGGCCTGCAGCTGGGAGCGGATCACTATTACGCTACAAGCGATCAGGAAACCTTCAAGCAGCTCGCCGGATCGTTCGACCTGATCATCAATACCGTAAGTGCACAGATTAACATTGATGCTTATCTTTCGCTTTTGGCGCTGGACGGTACACTCGTTAATGTCGGTGCGCCTGCAGATCCGCTGGCTGTTAACGTATTCTCGCTGATCGGCCAACGCCGCTCGTTCGCCGGATCTATGATCGGGGGCATCCGTGAAACGCAGGAAATGCTCGATTTCTGTGCAGAACACAACATTGCATCCGAGATTGAGGTTATTTCCGCCAGCCAGATTGATGAAGCGTGGGAGCGTGTGCTTGCTTCTGATGTCCGCTACCGGTTCGTAATTGACATCAGCACAATGAACCAGGAATAAATAGTCAGCTAATCTTACAACACCTTCAAGTGAAGAGGCCTTGCCGCAGAGCAAGCACCTTCTCTCTTGAAGGTGTTTTTTATTATTGACCGATTCGGTTTACAGGAATATACTGGTGGCATAAACCGATTCGGTTGACGCGAAAGGATAGAGGTGACGGTTTGGAAAAGTTCACGGGCCTGCCGGAGGAGAAGCAGAGCAAGATTATTGATGGAGCATTGGCATCCTTCAGCCTGAACGGTTACAAGAAAACATCAGTCAGTGACATTGCTGTCTCGGCCGGCATTTCCAAAGCAATGGTATTTCATTATTTTGGCACCAAGAAGGATTTGTATCTGTATCTGCTCGGTTACTGCACCAGTCTGATCATGAACCAAATCCAGGAGAAATTCGACCGCAGTATCACTGACTTTTTTGACCGGATCACCATGACTGCCGGCATCAAAATATCAGCGATGGAGAGGCATCCGGCCAGCCTGTCTTTTTTGAGCAGCATTTATTTTGAACAGGACTCTGAGGTGAAGCAGGATATCAAAGCTGTTCTGGCCACAGGAGAAAGCTTCAGAAGCAGTTTGGCGTTCGATGGAATAGACGTTCATAAGTTCAAGGAGGGCGTTGATCCTAAGCTGGTCATGAAGCTGCTGCTGAGATATACCGAAGGGCATATCAATGAGCTGCCGAATCATGCGGGGGTTGACCTTGAAGCAATTAATAACGAGTTTCATGCGTGTATCCGTCTGCTCAGAAATAATCTGTATAAAGAGGAATATCTCTGATTAGCTACCTTTGGGAGGATGCCACTATGAGTGTCATTGAAATGAATAATCTGACTAAACATTACGGCAAGTCACGCGGCATTAAGAACATTAACCTTAGTGTGGAGGAGGGGGAGATTTTCGGATTTATCGGACCTAACGGTGCCGGGAAATCAACTGCGATCCGCACGCTGCTTGGACTGATCTATCCGACAAGCGGAAGTGCCTCCATTTTCGGCCGGAACTGCACGGAGCATCCCGAAATCCGCAAGGAGCTTGGCTATTTGCCGTCAGAGGTATTTTATTATGACAATATGAAGGTGATCGACCTGCTCAAATATTCAGCCAGCTTCTACAAAAAGGACTGCACAAAGCGGATCCTGGAGCTGGCGGAGATCATGGACCTCGACCTGAAGAAGAAAATCGATGATCTGTCCTTCGGCAACAAAAAGAAGGTCGGAATTGTGCAGGGACTGCTCCATGAACCTAAGCTGATCATCCTGGATGAGCCTACTAGCGGGCTTGACCCGCTTATGCAGCAGAAGTTCTTTGATCTGTTGAGGGAAGAGAACCGTAAAGGCGCCACCGTCTTCTTCTCCTCGCACATCCTCAGCGAGGTCCAGAAGATGTGCAGCCGGGTAGCTTTCATCAAAGAAGGGGAAATCATCAAGCTGGAAAAAATGAGCACACTGCACGAGAACAATTACAAACGGATCAGCATCGAGGGGGTTTCAAACATCAGCAAGGAGGCTTTCGATATCAGCGGTGTGAGCAGGCTGGAGGTTGATGGAACTGCGGCATCCTTTATTTTCAAAGGAAACATTAACACAATCCTGCAGAGGCTATCAGAAACAGAGCTGCGTAACCTCTCCATTGAAGAACCTGATCTGGAGGAAATCTTCATGCATTATTATGTGAAGGAGGATTAGCGGCATGAATATGTATCTGCATGAGCTAAAAGCCCTCCGCAAGTCAGGCGGAAGCTGGGCCTGTGCCATGATTGCACTTGCCGCGCTGTTTCTGTCCCTTTATCCCAGCATGGTGAGCGATTCGGCCGATTTCACAAGCCTGCTGGAGGGCTATCCCGCCTCTGTAAGAGCCATGCTTGGCATTAATCTGGAATATATAACATCTATTCTGGGCTTCTATTCAATGGTGTTCGCTTATATTGCATTATGCGGAGGTATTCAGGCCATGCATCTTGGAGCTTCTATCCTTTCTAAGGAAGCAAGGGAGCGTACGGCAGATTTCCTCCTCGTCAAGCCTGTCTCTCGGGCAAGGATTGTCAGCGCCAAGCTGCTCGCAGCCTTAACGGCGATCCTGCTCACCGATATTGTTTTCTTCTTAGTAACAGCGATTATAGCTGGTGCCGTGGCCGCTGCAAATTACAGTCTTCCTCAGTTCCTCATGCTCAATCTGCCCTTGCTGTTTATTCAGCTTATTTTTGTGGCGGTGGGCCTGGCTGCTTCCGTGTTTTTTAGCAGGCTAAAAAATGTGCTGCCTCTTACGCTAGGTGTCGTTTTCGGGCTATATATGGCCGGTGCACTGCTTGCTGCTGGCTCAGAAGGGGATATAGCACGTTATTTCTTTCCGTTTCAGTATTTTGACAGTATCTATATTATTGAACATCACGCATTTGAACTACAGTACCTGATTGCCGGCGCGCTTATTGTTGCAGCTGCGGTATCCGTAAGCTACCGGGTGTATATCAAAAAAGATGTCCATGCAGTGTAGTTGGGCGAATTATGGATTCGATGCCAAGGAGGCCAGTATATGAATATGTTCTGGAGAGAGCTTACGGCGGGCCGTAAAGCATTAATCATCTGGAGTATATGTATGCTTCTGCTCGTTGTCAGCGGTATGGGCAAATACACCGCCTACTCCTCTGGAGGAGCAGGCAGCGACATCTTTAACCAGATGCCGTCTTCTGTAAAAGCACTGCTGGGAATCGGCACACTG
Organism: Paenibacillus sp. fava2; assembly: GCF_058313675.1. NCBI lineage: Bacteria > Bacillati > Bacillota > Bacilli > Caryophanales > Paenibacillaceae > Paenibacillus > Paenibacillus sp. fava2. The sequence goes on from NZ_CM177755.1 coordinate 3,858,793, forward strand.
GATGTTACGGTTATGAGCGGATTTTTTGCCATGCTGTTTCTGTATTTAGAGCTTACTGCTGCTATACACGCCGTTCTGCTGGGCAGCGGCATCCTCTCCAAAGAGGAGAAGGAGAAGACCGCCGAGTTTCTGATTGCCAAGCCAGTCTCACGGTCCGCTATAATAACAGCTAAACTGCTTGCTGCCCTCGTCCAAATTATAGTCCTTAATCTCGTTACGCTAGTTTCTTCAATTATTATGGTCTCCGCGTATAACGAGGGAAAGAGTATCTCAGGTGAAATCGCACTGTTCCTGCTTAGCATGTTTGTCGTGCAGCTGCTCTTTCTCATGCTTGGCGCTTTGCTCGCGGCCGGATTGAGCAATCCGAAAAGCTCGGGGGCAGCCGCTGCAGGTATATTGGTCGGCTCCTTTGTCATATCCAAAATAACAGATCTGGCGGATCAGCTGTCTGTGCTGAATGTACTGTCACCCTTCAAATATTTCAGCTATAACCGGATTGTGGAAGGGGACGGGCTAAACGCAGTGATTCTGCTCCTGTCTGTCCTGCTGGCCGCAGGATTGGCGGCATCGGCATATTTCTTGTACGGAAAGCGCGAGCTTAAGCTTTAAGGTTGACGATGTCTTTTTGCATAAATATTATATTCGAACCGAAGGCGCAGTCCGGGCTTGTCAGCCTGAACTGCACCTTTTTTTATTATAAATCAGGTTATTGATGTTAGTATTATTGACACATAAATTTAGTTCTACTAGGATAAATATAAGTTAATTTCGCCTATGTTCCAGCAAGATACAGTAAGTTTTCACCGGATTCACACAGCTTATATAAAGGGGGAGCCAGCTGATGCAGCCTCGCGTTCAGAACAGTCTCAGGGAAAAGGTTGTATTTTCCCGGCAATATCCTGTCATCCTGGGCGATACCGTCGGAGTCACCTCAACTTATCAAAGACTGCACGCCCATGATGCGCTTGAGATCAATATGATTAAATCAGGGACCGGATATTACATAATTAACGGGGAGCGGTATGATTTCCGTGAGGGGGACATTCTGCTGATTAACTCCAATGATCTTCACTGTGCTTATGAAACCGAAAATCTGATTATGCAGGTCATTACGTTCGATGCTGCCTGGTTCATGGGCACGGTGCGCTGTGATCCGGATGTGCTGGCCCCCTTCAAGGATATGGGCTTGCATTTCAGCAATCTGCTGGACCGGGAGAACGGGCAGATCGGCGCTCTCCGCGCGCTGCTGCTGCAGATGCAGGAGGAGCATGAGGCAGAAAGCAGGTCTTACACCTCGGTTGTGTATGCCCTTCTGCTGCAATTTTTTGTCTATGTGAACCGCTATTTCCGGATGGACTCCTTGCAGCCCGGCAAATCCACAGTAACTACCACGCAGCTCGAAAAAATATGGCAGGTCACCCGCATCATGGAAGAGCAGCCCGCTTACCCCTGGACGCTTGAAGAGCTCGCGGCTCTGGTCTATTTGAGCCCTTCGCGCTTCAGTGATATCTTCCGCCGCACAGCCGGCATGTCCCCGCTGCTGTATTTAATCCAGTTGCGCCTGGAGAACGCTTATACCCTGTTACAGACCACGGACCGTAAAATCCTCGATATCGCCATGGAGTGCGGTTTCCGCACCCTGTCCAATTTCAACCGGCTGTTCAAACGGCATATTGGAACAGAGCCGCGGAACGTCCGCACACAGAAAACCCTACCCGACAGTAAGATAGTATCAGTATTTGAGCGATTAGGCGGAGTGCCTGAAACAGATTAGGGTTATGATCAAGTCAGTAAATATAACAACATTAGTTATTAGGATTAACAAGAAGTATATGGAAAAGGAGGTTAAAATGCAGAAGATCGCCTATCACATTGAGACAAAAGAGGAGACCCGGAAGCCAAATGCCTTCAAACGCTTTGCCCGGCAGTGGGATCTTCAGCTGATGGTGCTGCCGGCCCTATTCTTTATTCTTGTATTCAGTTACATTCCGATGTACGGTGTGCTGATGGCATTTCAGGATTACAACCTGTTCAAGGGGTTTACAGGCAGTCCCTGGGTAGGGCTCAAGCATTTTGAGATGTTTTTTGCCGCACCTGAATTCTGGACGGTCATGCGCAATACGATTGTTATCAGTCTGCTTAAGCTGCTAGTCGGCTTTCCGGCACCGGTTCTGCTGGCACTGATGCTGAATGAGGTTCGCAGCAGAGTATTCAAAAGAACCGTGCAGACCATCAGCTATCTGCCGCATTTTCTGTCCTGGGTCATTGTCTCCGGCTTCGTAATGTCCATGCTCTCCACAGAGAACGGAAGCGTGAATATGCTGCTTCAGCAGCTGAACCTGATCAAGGACCCGGTTAACTTCCTGTCGCTGCCGGAATATTTCTGGACCATCCTCGTCACTACCGGGGTATGGAAGGAAATCGGTTTTTCCTCCATCGTCTACCTCGCAGCGATTGCCGGAATTGATCCGCATATGCACGAGGCGGCTTCGATAGACGGTGCAGGCAAGCTGAGACAGATGTTTGCCATTACACTGCCGTCGATTTTGCCGGTCATAATTGTCTTTCTGATTCTTGCAATCGGCAATCTGCTCAGCGCAGGCTTTGAGGACATCCTGCTCCTTGGCTCCAATCCCGTGCTGCGCGATGTCGGCGATGTCCTTGACACCTATGTATACCGGATCGGTATCCAGAACAACCGTTACTCTTACGCCACGGCAGCCGGCCTGTTCAAATCGCTGATCGGCGTGTTCCTCCTGGTCGGGGCGAACTATGCCGCACGCAAATCCGGAAACAGCCTATGGTGAAGCATGAAAGGGGGCAGATATAGATGAAGCTGTCGGCCGGGGACCGGGTACTCGTAACGGTAATTTACATTTTACTAGCAATACTAGCCTTTCTGTCCTTTTATCCTTTCTGGAACGCTGCTGTCATTTCCTTTAACAACGGTACCGATACAATGCGCGGCGGGGTAACCTTCTGGCCGAGGCAGTTTTCCCTGGAAAATTACTCGGTAGTATTTCAGGACAGCCGCCTGATTAACGGCTTCGTGATCTCCGTATTGCGGACCGTAATCGGCACCTTCACCTCGATTGCCGCCACAGCGATTTTTGCATACGGAATGAGCAAATCAGAGCTGATGGGGCGCAAGTTTTATATGGTTTTCTGTATCATCACCATGTATTTCAGCGGCGGACTGATTCCGAGCTTTCTGCTGATCCGCGAGCTGGGCATGTTCAACTCCTTCTGGGTTATGGTCATCCCGGGTCTGATCAGTGTGTGGAACATGATTATTTTCCGGACCTTCTTCAAAGGAATACCTGCAGGGCTGGAGGAATCCGCGAGAATCGACGGCTGCTCCAACTGGGGAGTGCTGATTCGTATTGTGCTTCCGCTGTCAGGGCCGGTACTGGCTACTTTGTCGCTGTTTACCGCTGTCTATCACTGGAATGACTGGTTCACACCCAGCATTTACCTCAGCAATGTGGATTTAATGCCGATTCAGACCAAGCTGCAGCAGATCCTCAACTCTAACATCATGTCCGAGCAGATGGCCCAGCTGGACGCGGCTGCACAGGGACGTATGAACAAAATGCGCGCCGTCACAACCAAATCCCTCTCCATGGCTACCATGATGGTCGCTACGATTCCGATTTTATGCGTGTATCCATTCCTGCAAAAGTACTTCGTTAAAGGCGTTATGGTCGGTTCACTAAAAGAATAAAGGAACTCAAGGGGGAATTAACCAATGATCTCAGGCAAAACAAAGGTGTCCGCTCTGGCGGCTGTTCTTAGTCTTATGATTGGTTTAACGGGCTGTACAGGGGGAAACAACGCTCCTGCCAATTCTTCAAATTCAGAAAACAACGGTAATGCAGCAGAAAACAGTAATCCGGATGCTGCCGGAGGCGGGGGATATGTGCTTGGTGAGCAGCCGCTGGAATTCTCCTTCTACGGCCATTATGACTGGTATACAATGCCTAACTGGGGCGAGGATCTCTCCTCCAAATGGATTAAGGATAATAAAAAGGTGAATGTCTTGCCCGTCAGCTCTGGGGGCAATGCCAAGCAAAAGCTCAGCACGATGATCGTCTCCGGCGAGCTTCCCGATGTAATCTGGATGGAACGCGGTGCGGATGTCGAGCAGCTGCGGGCTGCCGGAGCACTGGTACCGTTTGATGATTATCTCGATAAATATCCGAACCTGAAGGAATGGGCAGGCGAAGAGACGCTGGATATGCTGCGCTCCTCCGACGGCAAGCTCTATCAGTTCCCGAACTGGTATACGACACAGCCGAACGGCAACTCCGGATATCTGGTTAACAAAAAAATCTATAATGAGCTGGGCACGCCGCCGCTGGAGACTACCGACGACTTGTATGCTTACCTGAAGCTGGTGAAGGAAAAGTATCCGGATGTGGTTCCGTTTGAGGTAGGACAAGGCGCAGAAGGTATTGATGTCCTATCGTCTGCCTTTGCCGAGAACCGCCCGTATGTATATAGCGCTCTCAGTATGATGGCGATTCCGAACGGTAATGAAATGACCTCGGTCTTTAAAGATGATGCCTTCCGTTCCTCGCTGGTGTATGCGAATCAGCTCTACCGGGATAAGCTGATCAGCCAGGACGCCTTCACCCAGAATCTTGAGCAGGTGGAGCAGAAGATTATTACAGGCAACATTGCGGTATACGCCGCTTCCAGTCCGACTGAATACGGCGCAATCGGCAACTCGCTGCTGAAGGAGCAGGACCCGGAAGCCGGCTACATCATGGTCTGGCCTATTCATAAGTCGGGTCTGGATAAGAACAAGATCTTCCCGGGCGCCTATAATCAGCTTGGCTGGAATGTGAGTGTCATTACCACCGCGGCCAAGGATCCGGAAGCTGTCTTTGCTTTCCTCGACTGGTTTACCGGACCTGAAGGACAGCGGATTATTATGTGGGGACCTGAAGGCAAGTACTGGAACGGAACAGATGAAGAAGGGGCTCCGCTGTTCACTGAGGCTTTCACAACGGATACAAAAGGCCGCGATGAGCTGATGAATGCTACTGTCAATCTGCAATGGAACGGCAACACAGTGTACGTGGACAATTCCAAGATGAAATTTGAATCTACACTGCCGGAAGACCAGAAGAGCTGGGAGACCAAATGGCAGTCCGAGATTACGTGGAAAACGCAATATGATACTACGGAATTCGTAAATCTGGCTCCGGCAGGCGATTCCCAGGAAGGGATCATCTCGCAAAGCGTTGGCGAAATTTACGAAAAAGCCAGAGCGCAGGCTGTGCTCAACGCCAAAAGCGAAGCTGAGGTACTGGCTATCCTCGATAAGGCTGAAGCAGATGCACAGCAGGTCGGATACAGTGAGCTGCTGAAATTCAAGACAGGAACATGGCAGGAGAACCTGAGCAAGCTGGGCAAATGAAACTGACATACAGGAGCGGGAGACCTTGAACTATTACTTGGGCGTTGACGGCGGAGGCAGCAAAACACTGGCCGTCATATCCGACGCCGCAGGCCGGATTACCGGACGCGGCGCAAGCGGATGCGGCAACCATCAGACAGGGGCCGAAAGGGCCGAAATCAACATCCGGGAGGCGGTGGAGGAAGCTCTCCTCCACGCGGGCCTCCGCAAAGAGCAAGTCACATATTCAGTATTCGGACTGGCTGGAGCTGACCGGGAAGCTGACTTTAAAATTCTGCGTCCGATGATAGCGGGAATGGGCATGGAACCCCATTCCATCGTATGCGATACCGTTATCGGCCTTCGGGCCGGGACCCGGCAGTCCTATGGCGCCGTGGTTATCTGCGGGACCGGAACCAACTGCTACGGTATCAACCGCAGTGGGCAGGAGCTGCAGGTTGGCGGCTTCGGGTATACCTTCGGCGATTTCGGCGGAGGCTCGGATCTGGCAGTGGAAGCCTTCCGCAGTGTGATCCGTGCCTGGGAGGGACGCGGCCGGCCTACACGGCTGGCCCAGGCGGTCTTGAGCAAGCTTGGCTACGCTTCTGAAGAAGCGATGTTTCATTATTATCTCGATCACGGGCTGCGTGTACCGCATGAGATCGCCAAGCTGCTCTTCGAGGTCGCTGCAGAGGATGAAACCTCACGTAATATTCTGCAGAGGCAAGGAAAAGAGCTGGGGCTTGCGGCCAGTGCAGTGATCCGCAGGCTCGGCATGCAGCAGGACACCTTCGATCTGGTGCTTGCCGGCAGTATTTTGACCCGCGGGGAGAGCAAGTATGTTGTCCCTTATATTGCAGAGACAGTATCCCTTGTTGCTCCCGGCTGTACCCTGCAAATGCTGACACAAGAGCCGGTAGCAGGTGCGCTGCTTATGGCAATGGAGAAATCGGGGATTCAGGTGGAAGAAGCGGTCTATGAGCAGTTACAACATACCTTATCTGTAAAGGCGGCGAATGCAGTATGGCAGAGCGACTGAAAGTGGCGGTAATCGGGGGGGGCTCCTCCTATACTCCGGAATTAATTGAGGGGTTTATCCTGAACTACGCTACTTTTCCGGTAACAGAAATTGTTCTCGTTGATATACAGGAGGGCTTCCACAAGCTGTCCATCGTCGGAGAGCTGGCCCGGCGGATGATTGCCAGATCCGGGCTGCCGATTGAGCTCAGTCTCACACTTGACCGGCGCTCAGCATTGGCGGATGCCAGCTTTGTCACTACACAGATGCGTGTTGGCAGGCTGGAAGCCCGCGGCTGGGATGAGACCATTCCGCTGAAATACGGGATGATCGGTCAGGAAACGACTGGCCCGGGAGGGATGATGAAGGCACTGCGCACGATTCCGGTGCTGCTGGCGGTTGCCAGGGACATGGAGGAGCTTTGCCCGGACGCATGGCTGCTAAACTTCACAAATCCTGCAGGCATGGTGACCGAGGCTATTCATAAGCATTCCCGCATCAAATCCATCGGCCTGTGCAACTCTCCGATAGCCGCCTATAAGTGGCTGTCGGAGCTGTATCAGGTGCCGATTGAACGGATATATTGTGAATTTGCCGGCCTGAACCATTTGCACTGGATCAGCACCATTACCATTGACGGTGAATCCAAGCTGCCTGAGCTGCTGGCGAACCGGGACGGCTATTCTGCCCGCAATGTTCCGCAGTATGACTGGAATGCGACGCTGCTGTCAGCACTTAAGGCGATTCCTTCCTATTATCTGAAATATTTCTATCTGCACCGTGAAATTCTGGCGGAGCAGCAGGAAGCTGCAGCCCGGGGAGAGACACGGGCAGAAACGGTGCAGCGACTGGAGGATGAGCTGTTCGAGCTGTACAAGGACGAGGAGCTGGCCGAAAAGCCTAAGCAGCTGGAGCAGCGCGGAGGAGCCTATTACTCGGAAGCCGCAGTCCGGCTGATGAACTCGCTGTATAATGATTCCGGTGATATTCAGACACTGAATGTTCCTAACCGGGGCATTCTTGATTTTCTGCCGGATGATGCCTGTATTGAGGTCAATTGCAAAGTGCACAAGGATGGACCTGTCGCCATGCCGGTTACTGTTGTACCGGAAGCGGCCAAAGGCCTGATTCATGCGGTCAAAACCTATGAAGGCTTGGCAATTGAAGCTGCTGTAACCGGCAGCCGTGCTACTGCCTTGCTGGCGCTTGCCCATCATCCGCTTGTGCCTTCAGTCAATGCGGCAGAGGCAATGCTGGATGAGATGCTGGAGCAGAACAAGGCGTATCTTCCAGGGTTCTATTTATGAAGCCAGCCGCAACAGCTTCCCTGACACTGGAACAAAAAATTGCCCGGATGTGCGTCACCGGGCTGCCTTCCCGGCAAGCAAACCCGCAGCTTGAGGCAAGGCTTGAAGCCTTCCCAGCGGGCGGAATGGGGTTATTTCCGCACAACATAGAGCACGAAGACCAGCTGCGCGGTCTTATCCGGGGTATAAAAGACACTGCCGGGAGACTGGGGATTAGTTCCTCCTATTATCTCTCCATAGATGAAGAGGGGGGAAGCCTTGCCAACCTCAAGGCGTTTTACCCGCATGTGCCGGGCAACCGGGCAGTCGGCTTGACCGGTGATCCCGAAGCAGCCTTCCTGCAGGGCAGGCTCATCGGCAGCCAGCTGGCTGCGCTAGGCCTCCCGATGAACTGGGCGCCGGTGCTGGATGTGAATACCAACATCGCGAATCCCGTGGTCGGCGTCCGCTCCTACGGGGAAGAGCCTGCGGCAGTAGCGGAGCTTGGCGCTGCATATATCCGGGGGATGCATGAATCGGGAATCGCCGTAACCGCCAAGCATTTTCCCGGTCATGGACAGGTCGATGGCGATTCGCATATTGAGCTGCCCGTATGCGGTCTGACCCTGGAGGAGCTGAGGGACGTTCCGATGCAACCGTTCGCTGCCGCTATAGCCGCAGGATGCGATGCCATCATGATGGCGCATATCGTATTCAAGGATATTCCTCAGGCAGAGGGGTTGCCTGCTTCTTTGAGCCGCTATTTCGTCACACAGCTGCTGCGTAATGAGCTGGGGTTTCAGGGCGTAATCTGCACCGATGATGTTGAAATGGGGGCCATCCGGAACACATATGAGCCGGAAAGGATTGGTGAGCTTGCAGTCGCTGCCGGTAATGACCTGATTCTGATGTGCCATACGCCGGAGTTCCAGGACCGCGTGATCCGCGGGATTGCTGATGCGGTGCGTAAAGGCCGGCTTGCCGAATCCGGAATTGATGAATCGCTGCAGCGGATTGCCCGGCTTGAGCAGCGCATGCTCTACTTCAGCCGCCATGCTAATCCTCTGCCGCGAGGGGAGTGGGAGAACAGGACAGCAGAACTGACCCGCAGAACCGTGAAGCTGCAGCGCGACCCCCGGCAGCAGCTGCCGCTGACAGCGGGCCTCCGTTATCTGCTGCTGCTGCCCCGGCCGGAGAAGCTGACCTTGGCAGACAATACCGACAGCGGCAGACTGGGGCTGGATGCGCTGCTAAGCGGGCGGGGGGTTGAGCTTACAGCAAAAACCATCCCGAACAACCCCGAATCCGGAGCCATCCTGGAAATTGCAGCTGAGCTTGAGGAATATGATGCGGTTATCATGGGCACGTGGAACGCCCACATCTTCCGCGGGCAGCTGGATCTGGCGGAAGCCATTGCCCGAACCAAGCCCCTCATTGCCGCCGTACTGCGTAATCCGTATGATGCCGGACAGCTGCCGGACGCAGCGTCGGTCATCCTGGTATGCGGAACCTCAGCCTATTCGCTGGAGGCACTGGCTGATATCCTGGCAACCGGAGTAACAGAGCCATAACTCAAGATCAAAGGGGCTGAAGATCAAATGGAAGCAGCAAGCATCCGCCTCCGTCAAAAGGTCGGACAGATGTTCATGTGCGGATTTATGGACAAAACACCAAATGCGGATATTCTGACGCTGATCCGGGATTATCATATTGGCGGTATCATCTATTTCCGGCGCAATATAGGGACGGCTGAGCAGGTCTATTCCTGTTCAGCTGCGCTGCAGCGGGCTGCCGCAGAGCCGCTGCTGATTGCAATTGACCAGGAGGGAGGCATGGTCGCCAGAATCGAGGACGGCATCACTCTGATGCCGGGCAATATGGCACTCGGTGCTACCCGCAATACCAAAGGCGTGCGGCAGGCTGCATTAATTGCAGGGGCAGAGCTGCGTCATTTGGGCATTAACATGAATTTTGCACCTTGCGTAGATGTGAACAACAATCCGGCTAATCCCGTCATTGGAGTACGCTCCTATGGGGAATCGCCGTTATTAGTCAGCGAGATGGGGAATGCGGCTGCAGCCGGTTATCAGGAAGCGGGCGTGGCGGCGACGATCAAGCATTTTCCGGGACATGGCGATACCGATACCGATTCCCACCTCGCCCTTCCCGCCATCAGCCACAACCGTGAACGGCTGGCAGAAGTAGAATTGCTCCCCTTTCAGCAGATCATTGAAGCAGGTGTCGATGCGGTCATGACCGCACATGTTGTATTCAAAGCCTATGAAGATGAATCCATACCGGCAACCCTCTCCAGCAATATCCTTACCGGACTGCTGCGCGGAGAACTGGCCTTCGATGGCGTTATCGTTACGGATTGTCTGGAAATGAACGCTATTTCGCAGACCGTCGGAGTCGGGCCTGGAGCGGTGCAGGCCGTCCAAGCCGGGGCTGACCTGATTCTGGTCAGTCATACATTTAACTGGCAGGTAGAAGCAATCGAAGCCGTAATACAGGCGGTTATGAAGGGAGAAATTTCCGAGGAGAGAATCGATGCATCGGTGCATCGGCTGACAAGCCTAAAGGCTAAACGGGGAATTACCGGAGCAGAGCCGGAACCCTTCCCGGCTATTCAGCAGCAGCTGGCTTCCAAAGCATCGGTTGAAACCGCGCGCGCCCTCAGCGAACAGAGCATTACCTTATTATGTGACGACGGCCAGCTTCCGCTGGCAGAACATGAAGGCATCTATGTCATCTGGCCGGAGGTCCGGGTCAATCATGAGGTAGTCGAAGCGCTGCAGGAGGAAATGACACTCGGAAAGGCATTGAAGCCTTATTATGACGGGGTCACTGAACGAATTATCGACGTTGACCCTTCGGTTGAAGAGATCGCAATGGTGCTGGAGGAGAGCCGTTCTTTTACTCAGATTGTGGCAGCGACCTACAACGCCGATTTTTCGCCCGGTCAACGCCAGATTCTGCTGGAGCTTACAGCACGGACAGGATGCAGGCTGATAGTTGTGGCAGTGCGCAACCCTTATGATTTTACCGCTGTTACCGGGATACGCACCTATATTGCTTCATATGAGAACAAACCACTGGCAATGCAGTCTGTGGCCAAGGTGCTGGCAGGACAAAGCATCACCCGCGGTGTACTTCCGGTAACGGTTGGCGCTTTTGCCTATGGATCGGGTATTGTAAGCTGATTAATCTTATCTGTGAAAAGTGAAAAGATGTCGGTTGCTCCGGAAGAGTAATTCTATATTTAAAAAGACCCGTATTTACTACGGGTCTTTTCCATTTAGGTGCAACTGCGGTTTATGCCCAGGTTGTAATTGTATCAACCGTCAAACGGTAGGACGGATAGCCCATTTTGGCTGCTTTACCTATTGAAATTAGCATTACCGGCTGAAAGCGTGCCTTGTCCAGGCCAAATGCTTCAGCAATCTGTTCCTTGGCATAACCAGCCATTGCGTTAGTATCATAGCCGTGAGCACGTGCAACAAGCATTAGCTGCATCGAGATAAGGCCAGTGTCAATGAGGTTCACATCACGCAGTTCGGCTGCAGACATGCTGGCATAATAAGGCTTCACTTGCTGCAGCTGCATGTCCATAACTTCCTGAGGCATATATCCAAGCTCAACGGATTTGCCGAAGATTTCATCCATGTATTCGGTATTGTTAGCATCGTAAAATACTGCAATTACAGCTGAGGAAGTCAGCACTTGCGTCTGGTTGAATGAGGCCAGCGGCGCAAGCTTCTCTTTCCCTTCAGGTGTGTCAATGACAAGAAAACGCCATGGCTGCATATTTATTGCGGAAGGAGCACGGGAGGCTTCTGCCAGTATTTCGGTCATTTCCTCCCGGCTGATTTTTACTTCAGGATCATACACTTTAACGGACCGGCGCTCCAAGACGATTTCATTAAAATCATTTGTCTCATGGTATTTCCCGGTAATTGTATTCATATAAACAAGCTCCTTCAGGATTGGATTTGTGAGGTGTGTGAATGTGACTTATGCTCACTAGAAGGATTGTAAACTATGAAGTATACTTTATAGCAAGAGTTTAGATGAGGTGATTTTTATGAAAATTAGTGAAGTAGCACAAAGGGTTGAACTGCCAATATCCACTATCCGTTACTATGAGAAAATGGGTATTATTACTGATGAGTACATCTTGCGGGAACAGAACAACTACCGGAATTATTCCTCTGAAATCATTGACTACCTGCAGGTTGTGAAAAATTGTTTAGCGGTCGGTTTTACAATCAACGACATTAAATCTATGATCTCGTTAAAGGGAATATCCAAGGAAGAGCAAGCACGCATAATTAAAGAAAAAATAACAGAGATAGAAGCAGCCCAGCTAAATCTGGAGAATGCCAAACAAACGCTCTACGGACTCCTGCAAACAGATATCACCTGTGAGAACGGGTTCGGAAAGTATGATAGAACCGTGAGCTGATTCAATATGCAAAAGGAGCACAGCAATGATTTATTTGAGATCCTTCACACTGTCTGACCATACGAGCCGGAATCCTAACATCTATCCTGATCATGTGTTCAGGCATATGGCCGGTGAGGTGTTTGTGTTTGACCGGATTACTGTATTGTATGGCAGTAACGGCAGCGGTAAATCCACTCTGCTGAATGTCATCTCCAACAAGCTTGGAATTAACGGAGCCGAAAAATTGGCAAGCCAGTTTAGTCTGTTTGCCCAGCAGTTTCTTGACTTAAGCAGCTTCCAGCTTGGCCTTAATGAGCGGGAGCATGAAATCAGCCGGCTTCCGGAGGGCAGCCGATACCTGAAATCCGAGGATATTCTGTATGAGATCAAGAAGATCCAGCAGGCTTCCGTGCTGCGTGAGGGACTGCTGCATGAGCACAGGAGCAAGGGGATGAACGAGGCTCAGGTACAGGAGTACGAGACTTCGTACAAGTTTAAGCAGAAGCTGGCAAATATTCAGTTTTCGCAGGAAAAATACTCCAACGGGGAAACCTCTCTGCAGGTGTTCGAGGATTCTTTAATGCCCGGGCAATTGTATCTGCTGGACGAGCCGGAAACCTCGCTATCTCCACCCAACCAGATCCGGATGGCGGAGCGGATAAATGAGCTGGCCCGGCATTTTGACAGCCAATTTATTATTGCTACTCATTCTCCCTTTGTATTAGGCACGCTGCATGCCAAAATTTATAATCTGGATGCCCGGCCGCTTCAGACAGCGGAATGGTATGAACTGGACAATGTCCGGTTCTTTCAGCAGTTTTTTGACAAGCATAAGCATTTGTTTGATAACGGTTAGTTCCAAGTTAAACAGATTTGGTTTACAAAACCTCTTCGTTCTGGTTATAATCCTTTTATAATTTCATCGTATAACCTTATAGATATGGTATAAGGGTCTCTACCAGGAACCGTAAAATCCTGATTACAAGGAAATGTACAGCGTACATTTATTTGTGATCAGGATTTTTTTGTTTATCATCAAACGATGTAAGGAGCAAACATGATGTCACTGAACACTTCAGCATTAACAAAACGTATTCTGGTAGCCGGTAAACAGCTTCCCGCAGATTTGGTCATTAAAAATGGCACCCTGGTCAATGTCTTCACCGGGGAACTGATGGGAGGTGATATCGCAGTCGTTGATGGGATGATTGCAGGAATCGGTTCCTATGAAGGCAAGACCGTAATTGATGCTACAGGGAAAACCATAGTTCCAGGGTTTATTGACGGGCATGTTCATATTGAAAGTACCATGCTGCTGCCAAAAGAATTTGCGAAGGTTGTGCTTCAGCATGGCGTAACAACCGTCATAACTGATCCTCATGAAATCGCAAATGTAGCCGGGGCTGAAGGTATTCAATTTATGCTGGATAATGCCAAGGGAGTGCCGTTAGACATCTTTGTCATGCTTCCTTCGTGTGTTCCGGCGACAACTGTCGAGAGCAACGGAGCCACTCTGGAGGCGGAGCAATTGCTGCCTTTTATGGATGATCCGCAGGTTCTGGGTCTTGCCGAGGTGATGGATTTCCCTTCGGTCTCCAACGCAGCAAAGGGAATGGTAGACAAACTGGTAATGACACAAGTGAATGGCGGATGTATTGATGGTCATGCAGCCGGAATTAGCCGGGAAGAATTGAACATCTACCTGTCTGCAGGTATCCGGACCGATCATGAAAGCATCACTAGCCGGGAAGCAAAAGACCGCCTTGATCTTGGCATGTATCTAATGATAAGAGAAGGTACAGTTGCCAAAGACCTCGAGGCATTACTGCCGGTTGTCAATGCACAGAATTCCCGGAGATGCCTGTTCGTTACAGATGATATGCTTCTGGACGATTTAATAGAGGAAGGCAGTATAGATCATATCGTAAGGCTGGCCATACAGAAGGGGTTAGATCCGGTTACAGCCATACAGATGGCTACATTAAATGCAGCTGAATGCTTTGGACTGCGGCATATTGGAGCTGTAGCCCCCGGCTATCAGGCGGATTTTCTTTTGCTGGATGACCTGAGCAGTATCTCCATCCATCAGGTATACAAAAAAGGGAAATGTATTGTTGATAAGGGAACAACCATTGAAGGAACCTTCCGTGAATCCTTTTCAGCTGCAGGGCAAGTCGCTTCACTTCCCGATATTAACGCAGAACCGGTGTCCTTAAAAGATCTGGAGATTCCTCTTGGATCCACCTTGTGCAATGTTATCGAAGCGATTCCTGACAGTCTGGTTACCCGTCACCGGAGAGAGCATGTTGATATGCATAACGGGATGTTTTCCATTTCGGTTGAGAGAGATCAATTGAAATTGACCGTTGTTGAAAGGCATAAAGCAACAGGGAATGTCGGGACTGCGATCGTAAAAGGATTTCAGCTGAAACGGGGCGCTATAGCAACTACCATCGCTCATGATTCACATAACATTGTAGCCGTCGGCACGTCCGATCAGGAAATACTCACTGCCATAGAACAGGTAACAGCAATGAACGGCGGGCTGGTGGTTGTGAACGGCGGGGAGGTATTGGCTAGTTTGAAGCTTCCTGTTGCAGGTTTAATGTCCAATCTCGAATATAAGTCCGTTTATAAGTCAATAAAGACATTAAACAGAGCGCTTGCGGAAATCGGAGCAACGACAGCATTCAATCCTTTTTTAATGTTGTCCTTCTTGACACTACCCGTTATACCTGAGCTAAAATTAACGGATAAAGGATTATTTGAATTTGCATCCTTTTCTCATATTGACGTTTCAATTAAGTAAACAAACATCATTGAAGGAGCTGTGTAAGCATGAGTTCATCCCAATTTAAAGAAACCCCGCACATCAAGCCAAACGGAGCTGAAATTGCCGAGACGATTTTGCTGCCGGGAGATCCGCTGCGTGCAAAATTCATTGCCGAGACCTATCTGGAGAATCCGGTACAATTCAACGAGGTTCGTGGCATGCTCGGATATACCGGAACCTATAAGGGTAAGAAAATCTCTGTCATGGGTACAGGCATGGGCGTTCCGAGTATCGGTATTTATTCATGGGAGTTAATTAATGTATTCGGCGTGAAGAACCTGATCCGTATCGGCTCGGCTGGTGCGTTACAGGACAACCTGAATCTGTATGACATCGTCTTTGGGCTGGGAGCATCGACCAACTCGAACTACGCTTCCCAATTTAATCTGCCGGGACAATATGCCGTTACTGCTTCCTATGAATTGTTAGAAAAGGCCAAGAAAACGGCTGATGAAAAAGGACAGAAGGTTCACATCGGCAATATTCTGACCAGTGACACTTTCTATAATGCGGACAAGTCTGCCGCAGGAAAGTGGAAGGATATGGGGGTCCTGTGTATCGAGATGGAAGCAGCAGCGCTGTATTTAAATGCTGCCCAAGCCGGCGTTAATGCCCTGTGCATCCTGACAATCAGTGACCACATTTTCCGCGCAGAGGAAACAACCTCTGAAGAACGCCAGACCTCCTTCACCAAAATGATGGAAATTGCATTAGAGCTGGCTTAAATCACATTTGAACCTGATTTCCCGCAATCACAAGGATTGCGGGTTTTTTATATGCGCAAAAAGCAAACCCGCTCTCATGGCATGATAATCATATAATCGCAGGATTTTATCATTGAAGGATGACAAGCCTAATTCTAATATAGAAGAGTAACTCATTATATTAATATAATTATTACTTAATTAATAAAGGGAGATGTTCAGTGTGCAGGAATTATTGTATGGCGTAGCCTATTATGACGAGTACATGCCTTATGAACGGCTGGAAGAGGATATCCGGATGATGAAAGCTGCCGGCATTAATCTGGTACGGATTGCCGAATCCACCTGGAGCACCCATGAGCCCCAAAACGGCGTATTCGATTTTACCAGCGTCGATCGTGTATTGGATGCCATGCACGAAGCAGGAATTCATGTAATTGTAGGGACACCTACGTATGCCGTTCCCACCTGGATGGTCAAGGAGCATCCCGAGGTGCTGGCTGAAACCTCACGCGGCCCGGGCCGCTATGGCTCCCGTCAGATAATGGACATTACCAGCCCTGCATATCTTTTCTATGCGGAGCGGATCATCCGCCGGTTAATGAGCCGGGTCAGCAGGCATCCGGCCGTTATCGGTTATCAGGTAGATAATGAAACGAAGCATTACGGGACCAGCGGCCACAACGTCCAGTTCAAATTTGTAAAATACATCAAAGAGAAATTCGGAACCATCGAACGTTTGAACGAGGAGTTTGGACTAAGCTACTGGAGCAACCGGATCAACAGCTGGGAAGACTTTCCGTCTGTCGTCGGCACGATCAACGGGAGTCTTGGTGCAGAATTCGCGGGATTCCAGCGGCAGCTGGTTACTGATTTTCTGGCCTGGCAGGTTTCGATTGTAAATGAATACAAACAGGCGGGCCAGTTTGTCACTCACAATTTTGACTTTGCCTGGAAAGGCCATTCCTTCGGCGTACAGCCTGATGTCGATCATTTTGCAGCAGCTGCGGCGCTGGATATTGCCGGGGTGGATATCTATCATCCTTCACGCGATGAGCTGACCGGCAAGGAAATATCGTTTGGCGGAGACTTGACGCGCTCGCTCAAGCAGCAAAATTACTTTGTACTCGAGACACAGGCCCAAGCTTTTCCGGAATGGACTCCTTACCCGGGGCAGCTCAGGCTGCAGGCATTCAGCCATCTGGCGTCAGGAGCGAATATGGTGGAATACTGGCACTGGCACTCCATTCACAATTCGATCGAGACGTATTGGAAAGGCTTACTCAGCCACGATCTGGACACCAATCCAACCTACGAGGAAGCTATGACCATCGGCAAAGATTTTGCCCGGCTGTCGCCGCGATTAATCGATTTACAGATCACGAATGAAGCCGCCATTCTTGTAAGCAACGAAGCGCTGACCTCAATGGAATGGTTCAAACTCCCCGGCGGCCAGACTGACTACAATGATATTGTCCGCTTGCTGTATGACCGTCTGTATGAGCTGAACATCGGCTGTGATCTGCTGCATCCCGGTTCGGCTAACGATTTGGCCAAATACAAGCTGATTGTTGTCCCGGCTCTATATGCGGCTTCAGATGAGCTTCTGGAACGGTTAAACCGTTACGTGGAAAATGGGGGCCACATCGTCTATACATTCAAAAGCGGGTTCGCGAACGAGCATATCCAAGTCAGAAACACGGTACAGCCGGGGATCATCGGAAAAGCCTGCGGCATCCAATACAGTCAGTTTGTTACGCCGAGTGCGGTCAAATTGAAAGATGATCCGTTTGGCACCGGCGAAGAGACTAATGCCGTGGACACATGGATGGAGTTAATCACTCCAACTACAGCTGAAGTTTTGGCCTGGTACGATCATCCTCACTGGGGTAAGTATGCAGCTATAACGGAGAACCGCTACGGTAAAGGGATTGCCACTTATATCGGTTGTCTCACCACTCCAGAGGTTACAGGCAAGGTGCTGGAACGGGCAAGTAAAGAGGCAGGACTGTGGGGGGAAGATCAGAATATCCGTTTCCCGCTGATTGTTAAGTCAGGCAAGAATCAGGCTGGACACACGATCCGTTATTATTTTAACTATTCAGAAGGCAAGCAGTCTTTCACCTATCCATATAGTGATGGAACTGAACTGCTCAGCAACCAGCCAATAGCTACGGGGGCAACAGTTGAGCTTGAGCCCTGGGGTTTTATGATTCTCGAAGAAATTTAGGCGAGCAGGAGACATTCATATGACCGGAGCTTTTTTATAAAGGCAGACGGACAGCTTAAAGAGGCTATGCTCCCCGCCGAGGGTAAGAGCATAGCCTTATTTTGACTACAGCTTTCTTGCCTTAATTACAAACGTTACAGGCAGCACTTTTGCTTTTTTCGCAAAATCACTGTTATCACCCTGAGCCTCGAGCAAAGAATCATCCGACTCCTCAACCATCTGCTCAATGATAAAACCTGCTTTGGCGAGCGCATTAATATAGGTGGACATTTTGCGGTCGGATAAGGATAATGTATCGTCGCCGAGTGCTACCGTATACCAGGATTCATCGAAATAACTCTTTTTGAAAGCGAGCGTATTCTGTTCGGCTGCAACACATTTATGTATCGGGTGGGACCAGCTGAAGATGAATACGCCGTCTTTATTCAGGTAAGATGCGATCCGGGCAAAGGTCCCCTCAAGATCGGTAGTCCAGCCTATAGCATAAACCGAATAGATGATGTCAAAATAATCCTCGGGCAAGCCGCATTTGTCCTCCATAGGCGAACAGATCAATTCTGCCGACATACCGCGCGCTGCCAGCAGCTGCCGGGTTTTATCAATCTGGTTCTCAGAAATATCCATACCCCACAGCTCTGCTGCCTGGCGTTCACCCAAATATTGAAGGGATTGTCCGCTTCCACAGCCGATCTCCAGAATTTTCTTGCCGCGGACTTCGCCAAACAGCTGGTGATTTTCTTCTGAGACGAAGGCTCCATATAAGGGAAGTGCTGTTGCTCCTAAAACCTCGTTTCCTTTTGTATCCCAGAATAAGCTGTTCGTTTGATGTATAGCTTCCTTATCCATCTCAACCGTAACCGCGATACCAGCTTCGCTGCCGCCTATAACATTGGTCCTGTAATTAGCTTGCTTGTCCAAATACACAGCCTCCTCACAATAATTTCCTTTTACAGTATATAGAATTCTGAGCAATAAAGGCTGTGATGTTATGACTCACTTCTCGGCGTATGGATGTTCCTTTCTCCCCAGGCTACGATTGACTGAATAAGGGGAACTAACTCCTTGCCGGAGGAAGTAAGGGAATATTCTACCCGCGGAGGGATTTCATTGTATTGCTGACGGTTCACAATTCCGTTATCGATGAGGTCTTTGAGACAGTTGGTCAGCGTCGTGCCAGTAATCCCGCTAAGCCTTCTTTTCAGTTCATTGTACCGTATACTTTCTTCCTCACTTAAACAAGCGAGAATGGGCAGATTCCACTTGCCGCCGATTACCTGAAAAGCAAAGGTTGCCGGACAGAGCTGGTCCATATTCATTTCATATTTCATAAGATATCCTCCATTAGTATATATTTTATACTAGGTATTATAAATAATAGTACTTGTTAAAATATTTATACAAAATATAATCATACTATGGAAACGATAGTAAACGATATTTTCTAAAATGTAAATGAAGGGTGTGGACGCAGAAATGACTGATTCCAATATGATGTGTGACCTGGAGACAGGAGTGTGCGGCGTTGCCGGTGAAGATCCGATGGAAGTTATTGATCTGAATAAGGTCGAGACCAAAGTGACGCTCTATTATGTGACCGATCCGATTTGTTCCCATTGCTGGGCTTTAGAGCCTGTACTCAACCGTTTTATTCAGGAGTACGGGCAATATTTTGATCTGAAAATCGTAATGGGCGGATTACTGCCAAGCTGGAATGGTTTTTCCGATGGAGGTAACGGAATTCAGAAGCCGGCAGATGTTGCCGGGCACTGGAGAGAAGTAGGGGAGCATTCACGTATGCCTATCGACGGGTCGCTGTGGCATACCAATCCTATTCTTTCGTCCTATCCGCCGTCAAGAGTATTCAAGGTGATACAGAGCAAGCATGAAGGCAGAGAAGGTGATTTTCTCAGAATCGCCCGGGAGGCAGTATTCGTATCCAACCTGAACATTGGGGAAGAAGAGGTACTGATCACCATCGTTGACCAGTTGGGGCTGGACGGACGGCAAATCTTTGATGAAGCAGCGCTTGAATCCGCCCAGGATCTGCTGGATGAGGATTTCCGGTTGTCAGCGCGTTTAGGGGTACGGGGATTTCCTAGCCTTGTTATAATCAATGAAGAGAATAAAGGTGTGAAGGTTGTCGGAGCCCGTCCTTTGGATACTTACGTACAAGCGCTTCAGCAAATTATTGCTCATCCGGTTACACCAAGGCTGAAACCGGGCTTATCCCAGCTTTTAAAGAGCGGACACAAGCTTTTCTCAAAAGAGATTGAAGTGATGTATGGACTTGCCGAAGATAAAGTAGAAGCCTTTATTGACTCGGAATTGCCAAAGGGTGCATACCGTGTCCAGCACATCATGAATGAAATGTATGTAGAAAAGTCGGGTTAATGTAAGAATCAGGAACATAGAAGGCAGCAGGGCTTATGACCTGTTGTCTTTTTTGTGCGGGGAAAAGGTGAGGTAAACGATGGGGTAGCCGTGCAGCTGATTCTTGAATCAGTTACTTTTTTTCATATACATAAAAGGATAAATATGGTATACAGAAAACAGTTTGAAACATGAAATTATAACCTATTGTGGCGAGGAGCAACCCGCAAATGGATACCATTGTTGAAATCCGTAATTTAACCAAAACCTATAGGCGGAAGATCGACAAGAAGACCGGTCTCCGGTCCATTTTTCAGAAGAACGATTACGAGCAGGTCTATGCACTAAAGGGAATCAACATACGCATCAACAGGGGAGAGTTCGTCGGATTTCTGGGCATTAACGGCGCAGGCAAATCAACTACCATCAAACTGCTTGCGGGTATTATGCCGCCGGACGAAGGCACTGCTGCAATCAATGGCATGAATACATACTCGAACATCAAGAAGATTTCCCCTAAAATTGGCATTTTGTTCGGGCAGCGCAGCAGCCTTGTATGGGATTTGCCCTTTATCCATTCCCTCGAACTGCTTAAGGATGTGTATTCCGTATCGGATAACCAATATGAAGAATCGCTTCAACTGGCGGATCAATTCTTTGGCATCAAGAGCCTGCTGTATGTTCCGGTGCGCACGATGAGCCTGGGACAACGGATGAAATGCGAATTTACGGCCATTTTACTGCACCAGCCGGAGCTGTACATACTCGACGAGCCGACGATCGGACTTGACATTGTTACGAAGAAGCAGATTAACCGTTTTTTGTCTTATCTCAATCATCAATTTCAGGCTACGATCTTTCTGACCACCCACGATATCGGTGTAGTGGAGAAGTCCTGCAAGAGGATCATTGTCATTAATAACGGCGAGGTTCTGCTGGATAATGCCACAACGGAGGTCGTTGATCACTACCCGGCCACATTCGCCAGCCTGACTGCCAGGGATGAGGATACGGATATTGATTTCGGGCCCTACCGGGATATGATTGAGGTACTGAACAGGGACCGCAATCAATGGATGATCAAAATCAATGAAAAAGGCGATCCGGCGAAGGAAATCATTACGTTTGTGATGTCCAGCAATGAGCTTTCCGGCATCAGCATCGACAAACCGGATCTGGAAAGTGTACTGCTCTATCTCTATGAAAATCCGGATAAGAAGTGATGATGAAGATGATGAAATATTTGGCCTTCAGTAAAACCAGAATCCGGCTGGAGATTTTTTATAAGTTTAATTTCTTGTCTTCCCTGTTTGCTGCACTCGTTATTTTCTTTGTAGAGTATTTCTTATGGAACGCGATCTATTCTGGAAGCGGAAAAACTGAGCTGGCCCAATTAAGCTTTTTCAGCGTCTTCTGTTACATCCTGTTCGGTAATATCCTGCGTAAGCTGCTGGGGGATGGAGTCGATGAACGGATTGGGGAAAACTACCGTGACGGTTCTATTGTCCTGGACAAAGTTAAGCCTGTGCTGCTTCCGTTCAAGTACCTGTTCGATGATCTGGGCAGAGGGCTGCTTCAGGCTGCTGTTATCAGCATACCGCTTGTTTCCGTGTTTCTGTTCAAAGACGGTGATGCCATATCCTTTAAGCAAGTGATGCTGTTTATCGTTATGGCTGGCTTTGCCTACCTGATCTTTTTTATCCTGAATTTCATCCTTGGACTGATCAGCTTCTGGACAGGGTCCATTATCGGTATCTATATGCTAAAAATGGCATGCATGAGCATTCTGTCCGGCCTCTACATTCCGCTGGAATTTTACCCCGGCTGGCTCCTGAAACTATGTTATTTCTTTCCGTTCCGGGCTATTTATTATCTGCCGGCCTCCGTTATGATGAAGAGCTACAGCTTAGAGGAAGGTTTGCTGCTGATCCTTCAGCAGTTGGCTTGGGTCATATTTCTTTTCGTAGTGTGCATGCCACTTCAAAAGGCCGCCTTCAAAAAACTGACCATTCAGGGGGGATAAAGGGTGGAAGGCTTTAAAAAATACCTGCGCTGTTACCGGTCTTATTTCAGGACCAACATGCTTGTATATGCAGAATACAAAACGGATTTCATAGCAATTAATATTGCCAGTGCCCTGATTCTGATTATGGGGGTCGTGAGTCTGGAGATTATTTTCGCCCAAGTAGAGCATATTGCAGGCTGGAATAAATATCAGGTTTTCTGGATGCTCGGTTACTTTTATCTGATCAGAGCGCTTTATAACACCTTCTTCATTAACACATTGAATCTTGGATACTGGATAAGGCAAGGGAGCCTGGATATTTACATCACCCGTCCGCTGGGTACTTTCTTTCAGCTGCTGTCCACGGGCCGGTATAACACCGAACTTCCCCTGGACGAATATCTGATCGGGCTTGGGCTGATGATAGTCGCCGAGAGTCACATTGATATTATTCCCGGAGTAGCGGGCCTGCTCTATCTGGTTTTTGCCCTGATCTTTTGCACCATGATCTATACCTGCATTATGTTTCTCTTATCTGCGGCCTCCTTCTGGATCATCAAGAGCAATGCCCTGCATGAACTGGTAGGAAGCATCGAACGACTGATTGAGTATCCGCTGAACATTTATAATCTGACTATCAAAATCATTCTGACCACCATTTTGCCGTTTGGATTTATCAGCTTTTATCCTTCCCAGTATTTCTTCAGCTTTGAGGATAACATCGTATATATTTTGTGCATTCCCGTTGTGGCGCTGATCCTCATTCTCCTTAGCAGGCTCGTATGGAAGAAGGGATTGCAGACTTACCAGAGTCCGGGAGCCTGATTATAACGGATCCAGTAGTCATAGATTGTTTCAAAAACCTCTTATAATGTTACATATTTATAGCGGTAAGCTTTGCGTCCATACATAAGTTGAGGATGGAAATCGATAAATAAGGAGGAACAGTTAATATGGATATTGCTGAAAAGAAATGTACCAGCTGCGGAGGAAGTTCGTTTGTACAAGCCACGGATTACATAAATCTTCGGCCGCTGGACAAAAAAATGGCGGTGGGCTCTGAGAAGATTTATACGATTTGTTCAAACTGCGGAGAAGTTGTTTCTATTAAAGTAAAAGACCCTGAAAAGTTACAAAAATGATAATCTAAATAACTGACTAATAAGTAATCAACTCATTCTGATATGGGTTGATTTTTTTTATGGCCGGCTTCCTGCTGACAAACTATCATAAGCATTTAAGGTGAACAAGTCCAAGCTAACATTGAAGATTCCTAATATGATAACGTATAAACCTGAAATGGAGTGATCAATAGATGGCGACAATTATAAGCTATGGCTCTCAGGCACTGATCCCGCTAGACCCTCTTAACGATGTTGTAAGGATTGCCGGAATCATTGGGGCCGGGGCGGGACTAGCCACAGCACAGGTAAATATTACTCCGTCAAATCCAGCTTCCTTCTCTAGCAGAGTCGAGTTAAATGGCAGCTTTAGTGTTACCGCACTTGCTGATAGTCAATTTTATGTTTTAATCCGGCGTGCCGGAGTCGACATTTATCGTTCCTTTTTCCGCTTTACGACGGTAACGGATATTCAACTGAATGTTCAGTGGGTAGACGGCCCCTATCTGGGAATCCACAACTATGAACTGGTCATTCAAAATGACAGCATCCTGCCTTTAAGTCTGTTTGGACCTATATCATTCACAGCAGCTGCTATTGGCGGCGAAGGCGTAATTTAAGCCATGGATTCATAGTCTATAGTTCCATTGAGAAAAGACGCTTCCATCCGCAGATTATTGTGGAGACGGGAGCGTCTTCTTACAGATATCAGATCAAGTTGCCTTTGCTCCCTGAAGAAAGAGGGATACCAGCTTATGACCGAGGATGAGAGGAGATTCATACTTCCGGGAGGCATCTTCGCGATTACCCATCAGCATCAGGGTTGAAAAGGTCTCGGCTAGAAACAGCGGGTCCTCCTCACGAAGCAGCTGCCGGTTCATGCCAAGCCTGAAATAGTCTGCCAGCAAATCATGAATATCCTGCTCAGCTTCACGGATAGCCAGAATTTGCCCTTCTTCAAGAAACTTCTCAGCTTCTCTCATCATCGTTACAATCTCGGCATGGGGATTAGCCAATCTGGCTTCTGCCAAGCGCAACAAACCTTGTTCAAGATGATCAGCTTCATCCAGCAACCGGGCAGTGACTGTCCGGATATTATGAAGCATGGTTGTCATGGCAACCTTGAATAATTCGGGTTTACTCGCGAAATGATAATAAATGGTTTGTTTCGATACGCCGCATTGTTTTCCGATTTGCTGCAGCGAGACCGATTCATAGCCATATTCCTTGAATAATGCGGCAGCAGCCAAAATAATTGTCTGATACATAGTGGTATCCGTGTCCGCCTGTCTGGGTCTCCCCGGTAAGCGTTTTGCTGATTTCTCTGGCATTGCACACGCTCCTTCATGAATATATTATGACAAAAACCCGTCATTAAGCAAAACCTGCTTGTAATTTTACTTACCGGTAAATATAATTAATTTTATATTTAAAATTATTATGAGTAAAGGTGGTTAACTATTGAATACGGTGAAACGCAGGAGCAGATGGAAAAAGATACTGATATGGACAAGCGTAATCGCCGTTGCCCTTGTGGCAGGAGTGCTGGTCTATCTATCATCCGTTACATACAGCCCGTCCAAACTTGCTGAAGCTGCCATGCAAAGCGACAGTCAAGTCCGTGTTACCAAAGTAAAAGAGGGATACCGGTTTGAGCCGCAGGCAGTAGAGGCTGTGGAGCCCAATATTATATTCTATCCCGGGGGGCTGGTTAAACCTGCAAGCTACTCGCCTCTCGCCAGAGCAATGGCAGAGCGCGGTCACCGGGTATACATTGCCAAGATGCCACTCAATTTAGCTATTTTTGGCCAAAACAGGGCGGATGCCTTCATTGCAGAACATCCTGATGAAGCTTTTGTAATTGGCGGCCACTCACTGGGCGGCGCTTTTGCATCCCGTTATGCATCGGAACATGCAGAGAAGCTTGAAGGAATTTTCTACTTGGCTTCTTACGCCGATGATGGCGGAAGCTTAGACGCAGCCGGATTATCCGCATTGCAAATTACAGGAACCGATGACGGCGTATTAAACTGGGAGGAATGGGAGAAGACCAAAGCCAACCTTCCCGAGGATACGACATTTGTCAGCATAGAAGGAGGCAACCACGGGCAGTTCGGATCGTACGGCATGCAAAAGGGTGACCGTACGCCCGGGATTACGGAAGATGAACAGCTGCAGAGTGTCGTTCAGGCGTTGGATGGCTGGTTAATGCAGTAAATAAGTTTGCTTTACTTTCTCTCAAGAGGACTATATAATAAAGCCAATTGTATATCGCTTTAACCGGAGGAGCCTGCCAACAGCGGGCTCTTTTTGCGTTGTTTTCTGGAAATAATTTACTTATGGAGGGTTTCGAATGGGGATGATCAAGGAGAGTATTATGGTCTGTGTGCATTATGGCCCGCATGGACAACGGTTAATTCAGAGAGGGAGCGAGCTGGCCAGAAAGCTTCAGGCTCCACTTGTTGTCCTTACTGTTGATTCCACCGGAGAGAATGAATACAACCCGGAGAACCAGCTGTATCTTTCAGGCTGGGAGAAGCAGACGAAGGATGCAGGGGGACTATTCCTGTACCGCAAATGCCACGGTAAAAAGACAGCACAGGTTATCGTAGAAACCGCCCGGGAGAACAAGGTGACCCAAATTGTGCTGGGACAGTCAAGCCAAACACGGTGGCAGGAGATTACGCGCGGCAGCTTCATCAATGATTTGATGGAGCTGGTCGGCACCATTGATCTGCATATTGTTGCAGTACAGCGATATCCTGAGTTGCTCGAGCAAACGCACGAGCGTGGCTTTACTGCGTATCTGGTCAAGAAAGGTGACCGTTATATTCTTATGGAAGAGCCTTCCGGCAGCGATGTAACGAAAGGAACCTTCTTCCGGGAATTTGATACTGATTTTAATACGGGTCTCTTTAAAATTGTGAACAACGGAGAGGCACAATACTTGAAAATCGTACAAAATGAATGGGTTAAGCCCCAGTGAGAACAATAGATGAGTAATAGAAAGGGGTACTAAGCCGTGCTGCATATTGTGATTCTGCTTCCATTTTTGCTGTCAGTATTAATGCTATTAATTAGACAAACTACGCGGTTCCATCCGGGATGGTTTGTACTGCCCCTTCCGGCGGTTCTGTTCCTGTATTTCCTGTTGAAGATTACAGCTGTCAGAGCGGGGGAGCCTATTATCAACACGATCTCCTGGATGCCGTCCTTTGGAGTCGATATTACCCTGATTCTGGATGGCCTCAGCCTGATATTTGTCCTGCTGATTACCGGTGTGGGGGCCCTTGTTGTGCTGTACTCCATTTATTATCTGGATAAACAGACCGAGGGGATCCGGCGATTTTATGTGTACCTGCTCATGTTTATGGGTGCAATGCTGGGGGTTGTGCTCTCAGATAATCTGATCGTCCTCTACGGGTTCTGGGAACTCACGAGCATATCATCATTTTTACTCATTGCCTTCTGGTACGGCCGGGAACGCTCCGGTTATGGTGCAGTGAAGTCTATGCTGATCACGGTGTTTGGCGGGCTGGCCATGTTTGCCGGATTTAATCTGCTGTATGTAATGACTGGCACTTACAGTATCCGGGAGATTATTCTACTAGCGGGGACCTTGACAGATAATGCTATGTTTATTCCTGCTATGCTGCTTATTCTGCTGGGAGCCTTTACGAAATCCGCCCAGTTTCCGTTTCATATCTGGCTGCCGGATGCGATGGAGGCTCCGACTCCGGTAAGTGCATATCTTCACTCGGCGACAATGGTTAAAGCAGGGATTTACCTGGTGGCCCGGCTTACTCCTGTCTTTGCGGGACAGTCGGAGTGGTTCTGGCTGGTGTCGGCAACAGGACTGCTTACCCTCATTTACGGGTCATTTAAAGCTATAAGGCAGACAGATCTTAAAGCCTTGCTCGCATACTCGACGATCAGCCAGCTGGGGTTGATCATGTCTTTGCTCGGGCTCGGGTCTGCAGCCGGCTTTTTTGCAGGAAAGCAGGATGCGGTTTTTTATACCATGGCGACCGCAGCCGCTCTTTTTCACCTTATCAATCATGCCGTATTCAAGGGCAGCCTGTTCATGGTGGTAGGCATCATTGACCATGAGACGGGGACCCGCGATCTCCGCAAGCTGGGTGGACTCATGTCTCTCATGCCGGTTACCTTCTCAGTTGCCCTGATGGGGGCGTTCTCGATGGCAGGATTGCCGCCGTTCAGCGGATTTCTCAGCAAAGAAATGTTCCTTACTTCCGTACTGAATATCCGTGAATTTGATATTCTGAACGCCGGGTTCTGGCTGCAGCTATTTCCTGTAATGGCCTGGATCGCCAGTGTGTTCACCTTTGTATACAGCATGATTCTCGTATTCAAAACCTTTGGCGGTAAGCTTCAAAAAGACAAGCTGGACAAAGTTCCGCATGAAGCACCGCTTGGTCTTTTACTGTCTCCGGTGATCCTTGTTTCTCTTACACTGGTATTTGCCCTTTTCCCGGAACTGGTCTCTGTCACGCTTATTGAACCGGCAATGGCATCCATTCACACCGGGCTTCTCGCTCCGGAGGAAGCATATGAGGTCTCCATTCATTTCTGGCATGGCTGGACACCGGAGATCTTCATGACTCTTGGTGTGATAGTTGCCGGCTTGCTGCTGTACAAAGGCTATTCCCGGTTGCGGGTGCTGGACCGCGAAGCCAGAGGACGTAATACCCTTAACAGGGTGTATGATGCTTCACTCAAGCTATTGGAACGGGGATCAAGACGCATTACTGATGCATATATGACCGGCTCGAACCGCCATTATCTGCTCTATATATTCAGTTTTATTATTATCGCTCTGCTAGCTGTCCTCCTGCGGGAACCGGGAATCAGCTTTGGCATGGAACACTATGCGGATTTGTCCTTTTATGAATTGGCCGTTATAGCAGTAATGCTTATGGCAGCCTTTGCCGTTCCTTTTGCCAAGTCACGGGTCAACGCCATTCTGTTCACCGGCGGAGTCGGATACATGGTGACACTGCTGTTCGTTCTTTTCCGGGCACCGGATCTTGCACTTACTCAAATGATTATTGAAACCGTGTCGGTAATCCTGTTCCTGTTATGTTTCCGTTATTTGCCCAAGCTGAAGCAGCAGAAGGAAGGAGCAGGCTTTAAACTGCCGAATCTGATAATTGCTATAGGTGTCGGTGTCACGGTAACACTTGTTGCTCTGGCGGCAATGGGCAGCAGTCCGTTCCAACCCATCTCCGAGTTTTTCTTAAAGGAAAGCTACAACCTCGCAGGAGGGAAAAATGTTGTCAACGTCATCCTTGTAGATTTCCGCGGATTTGATACTTTGTTTGAAATCATGGTTCTCGGCATCGCCTCGCTGGGCATCTACGGTTTGATCAACCTGAGAATGGAAGAGGATCAGACGCAGCCGCGGCAGGGGGAAGCCCGTCTGGCTGTTCCATTGCGGAGTAACGATGTCATCCTGAAGACCATGTCCAAGGGGATTATCATTATTATTCTGGTGTTCTCTTTTTACCTGTTTTTTGCCGGACATAACCATCCGGGTGGAGGCTTTATAGGGGCACTTATGACTTCGGCTGCGCTTGTTCTGATGATGATTGCTTTTGGCATGGATCAGGTCCGCAAGGCATTTCCTGTGAATTACCGGGTTCTTACTGCAGCTGGACTTCTGCTGGCTATTCTGACAGCCTCAGGGTCATTCCTTTTTAACGCTCCTTTTTTAAGTCATGCCTTCGGCCACTTCCATCTGCCCATTCTTGGGGATGTCGAGCTGGCGACTGCCGTGCTATTTGACCTCGGCGTCTATCTGGCAGTGGTAGGCGTGGCGATGAACATTATCTTAACGATCGGAGGGGATAAACGATGGAACTCGTAATGGCACTGGCCATAGGGATTCTCTTTAGTATAGGCGTCTATCTGATTTTGTCAAAAACGCTGCTGCGAATCGTACTGGGAACCTCCCTGCTGACACATGGTGTTCACCTGCTGCTTCTCACCATGGCCGGACTCAAAAAGGGGGCAGCTCCCGTACTGGGAAAAGAGGATACTTACGTTGATCCTCTGCCTCAGGCTCTGATTCTGACTTCTATTGTGATCAGCTTTGGGGTAACGGCCTTTTATTTCGTACTTGCTTACCGTTCTTATCAGTCCCTGGGTACAGAAGATATCGACAGTATCAAGGAGGCAAAGGAATGAACAATATGCTGGTGCTGCCAATCCTTATTCCCTTGAGCACGGCGGTTATACTGATTTTCTTCAAAGATAAGATACGCCTTCAGCGGGGGGTTAGTGTGGTTAGCGGTCTGCTTACTATGCTTGTTACAGTTCTTCTGGTTACCCGTGTACATGCTGACGGCATCCTGACCTTACAGATGGGGGGCTGGGCGCCTCCTTACGGCATTATATTCGTAGGGGATATGTTCGCTTTACTGCTTGTGATGATGGCTTCGCTTGTCAGCTTTGCCATATTGCTCTATTCCTTCAGCAGCATTGGAGAGAAGCGGGAAAAGTATTATTACTATACGTTTTTTCATTTTCTGCTGGTTGGGGTATACGGTTCGTTCCTCACAGGAGATATTTTCAACCTGTTCGTCTTCTTTGAGGTCATGCTGATTTCCTCTTATGCGCTCATTTCGCTGGGAGGGACCAAGCTTCAGCTAAGAGAAACGGCCAAATACCTGCTTATCAATATAGTATCCTCAACCTTGTTTGTAGCGGCAGTAGCCTATCTCTATGCCGCTGTAGGCACACTCAACATGGCACATTTGTCCCAGCGTATTACCGAAGCGGGCCAAGGCGGCGTAATTAACGTCATCGCCGTATTATTTTTAATTGTGTTTTCCCTGAAAGCCGGTCTGTTTCTGTTCTTTTGGCTTCCGGGATCGTACAGCGCACCTCCGCCGGCGATCAGGGCATTATTTGGTGCATTGCTGACTAAAGTGGGACTTTATGCGATCATCCGCACTTTTACGCTGCTGTTTGTAAACGATACGGACCTTACTCATAACCTGATAGCCTGGATGGCTGCGGCTACCATGATTCTGGGCAGCTTGGGGGCAGTGGCCTACAAGGACATTCCGCGTATTTTTAATTATAACGTCATTATCAGTGTAGGTTTTGCGGCCTTTGGACTTGCTGCCGGAACGCAGGATGCGCTGGACGGAGCCGTCTTCTATCTGCTTCACGACATGCTGGCTAAAGCGCTCTTGTTCATCCTTGGCGGACTGATTATCACTGCAGCGGGAACAGACCAGTTAATCGGCATGGGCGGGATGATCAAGAAATATCCGCTCCTCGGCTGGATGTTCTTTATACTGGCTCTTGCCCTGGTCGGTATTCCGCCGCTAAGCGGTTTTGCCGGCAAGCTGTTAATTATCCGCGGGGCTTTGGATGCCGGTATGCTGACACTGGCACTTGTAGGCCTCGGATCAAGCTTTATGGTGCTGTATTCCTTAATCAAGGTCTTCAGGCTGGCATTCTGGGGAAATGAACCGGGGAACAATCGGCCCGCAGTCAGCTTAAAAGGGGCTACGGCTGTCGCCGCCGGACTGCTGGTGCTTGTCATTGCGATGGGAATCGGTGCAGATCCTCTATATGCCTTTGTATCGCAGGCCGGTGATGTTCTGGCTTCACCTGCAGAGTACATTCAAGCCGTAATGATGAAGGAGTAGATGAGATGGCCTTACAATTCTTGTTTAACCTGTTAATTGCTTTTCTCTGGATGGCGATAAATAACAATAACACTGGCTCCAGCTTCATTATTGGTTACTTGCTCGGTATAGTACTGCTGCTGTTATTCAGAAAATCCAGACCACAGACCCGGCCGTTCTACATCAGACGTCTATGGTCCATAACGAAGCTTCTGCTGATCTTTGCCCGCGAATTGACCATATCCAATTTTGTGGTGATTGGTCATATTCTTCGTCCGAAGCTGGCCATTCGTCCCGGTATATTTGCTTACGAGACTGCCTTAACCTCGGAATGGGAAGTCACGCTGCTATCCTGCCTGATTTGCCTGACTCCAGGAACGCTGACGCTGGATGTGTCAAGCGATGGAAAGACGTTATACATTCATGCCATTGATATTAAAGATGCCGAGGTGATGGCCAAGCAGATTAGAGACAATTTCGAACAAGTGATTTTGGAGGTGACCCGCTGATGGTATCCGCGCTGTTAACTGCGTCATTGGTTATTCTGGGCTTGGCGATGCTGGCCTGCCTGTTCCGTCTTCTGAAAGGGCCTACCCGTTCAGATAGGGTTGCTGCATTGGATACGATCGGGATTGATGTACTGGCCATGATAACCGTCCTGTGTATGCTGTTGAATACTCAGGATTTTCTGGAGGTAATACTGGTGATCGGTATTCTGACGTTTATTGGAACAACTGCTCTCGCCAGATATATTGAACGGGGTGTCGTTGTAGAGGAAGGGGAGAGACCGCATGACAGGTGAATTGTTCAGCTCGATTCTGGTGGTGATTGGTGCCGTTTTCTGTGCGATCAGCGCTTTCGGATTAGTCCGGCTGCCCGATGTTTATCTGCGCTCGCATGCTGCCACCAAAAGTGCAACCTTCGGCGTATTATGTTTGCTTGGCGGCGGCTTTCTGTACTTTTGGTTTAAAGACGGAACGGTCAGCATAAAGCTGCTGCTCGCCATCTTGTTCGTATTTATCACTTCGCCGGTCGCAGGCCATTTGAATGGCCGGGCTGCCTACCGTTCAGGCGTGCCATTATGGAAGGACAGCGTTCAAAATGAGTTACTTCCCAAAGTCGAACCGAACCAGGAGAAGCCGGTAAAATAAGTTCAAGCCGCAGAGTTTCTTTTGCAAAGCGGGGAAGCCGCGTATTTTGGGGAAATCCCGGGAACATCGGGCAGGACGATCTCTTGAAATTCGCATCCGGCAGCCAGGAGGGATATTCATGATTATTGCCACCCAGCCTTACTATAAAGTAGAACGTATCGTCACTGCAGACAATCTCGAGATCATCATGCACAGGCGCTCGTTATGTCTTTATTCAAACCGGATTGTTTCGGCTTACCGCGAGTTTCCAATTGACGAGATTTTTGATATTTCATTCAAAGATCTCGGACAAGGACATGGCGTACTCTATTTGCATACAAAACACGGGGTCTATGCGTATACAATAGAATCCGATGCTGAATTCTTTATATCTGAGGTGAAAAAACGGCTACAGTCCTTTTGAGGAACTGTAGCCGTTTTTTTGCATGAAGCTTTGCTGCATCTAATCTTAAGCACCCGGCTTCTTGGAATTCATGACATTTCCGCGTACCATATCTCCCCACTGATGCTGTTTGCCGCGCACTGCTTGAAAGAGTCCTTTACAACGCCAGGCTGTCATGAGCGGACGGAACCAAAAGGCCTCCGAGAGCGCATAAAAGAACAGCCGGAATAAATCGGCGACCTTATTATAGCGTCCAACACACCACTGCTCAAACAATACAGCCCCAACGGACAACAGCGAACCGTAGATCACCATCACCAGAAACAATGCCAGGCTGAGCTGTGTGTTGACCACTTGGAGTGATAACCCCAGCACCACGGTAAGTATTCCGAGCACCTCCACTACGGGGCCTAACAGTTCAACGAATACAAAATAGGGCATGGCGACCATCCCGATTCTTCCGTAGCGCGGATTTAAAAGCATCACTTTGTGCTTCCACAGGCTTTCAAATAGGCCCCGGTGCCAGCGTGTACGCTGCCGGTGAAGAACCTTCACAGTCTCCGGCGCTTCCGTCCAGCAGACGGGATCCGGTACATATACGATTCTCGCCTTGCTTTTTTTCTCCCTGATCCGCCGGTGCAGCCTGACAATCAGCTCCATGTCCTCTCCAATCGTTCCCGGCTCATAGCCGCCGGCTTCAATGACCCAGTCTTTCTTGAATACGCCAAAAGCTCCTGAAACAATAAGCAGAATATTGAACCGGCTTAAACCTACACGTCCCATTAAAAAAGCCCGCAAATATTCGATAACCTGCATGATAACCAGCGGTTTTCTGGAGAGCAGGACATTCTCGCCGCTAAGATGGCCGCTGTCGACATAGCTCCCGTTAGCTATGCCGACGCTGCCTCCGGTGGCCACAATCTCTTCGCCGGGGAGCGCATCCATCACAGGCTTCATCACCTTAATGAAGGCATCCGTATCGAGCACGGTATCGCCATCCAGCGAGGCAAAATACGGGTATTGGCATACATTGATACCCACGTTGAGGGCATCCGCTTTTCCGCCGTTTTCCTTGTCGACGAGTACCAGATTATGATGCTGGAGAGAGCGGTAGATGCCGCGGATAGGCTTGGTTTCCCTTCCGAGGCCTGACCACTGTACCTTGCTTTTGATTTCCACCATTTGAAATTCCGTTACCAAGCTTTGCGCCGTTGAATCCTTGGAGCCATCGTTAATGACAACAATTTCAAACTGCTTGTAATTGATCCCCAAGAGGGAGCGTACACTCCAGACTATATTTAATTCTTCGTTATAAGCAGGAACCAGAATGGATAGGGGAGGGGCCAGCTCACTGCTTAGAATCTTGTCATACTGGATCGGCTTGACATCCTTCTCCCGGAACAGCTTTACAGCTGCTATAATAAACAGCGAAATGTAGACCAGCGTTATAAAAGCAACATAGAACACCAGCACGTAAGATAAACTGTCCAGGACATTATATATAAGCTCAATGGAAGACTCCTTCATATCGTTTCCTTTCCAGCGTTTCTTCCGCCATTTCTCTGGCAAAGCGGTCCGGATGATGCAGAGCGGCGCTTTGCAGCTGTTCTTCTCCTGATTTGTAACGGGAAAGTGAATCACTGGCGGTCTGACGGACAGGATACGATTCATCGCCCAGGAATTCCAGCAGGATCGGAAGAAAATGCTCCTCGCGAATGCTTCCCATCAGCCGGGCCAGTGCCTGCCGTTCATTCCAGCTAATACCGGTCTGTGCCTGAAGGAGCGCAAGCAGCTTGCTTTCACCTTCAGGACTGATGTATCCGAAGTTTGCTATCGCATTGACCGCACGCAGCCGAAGGTCAGGCTCCTCACTGCCAAGCAGTGACTCCAGATGGGACAGTACCAGAGCAGAGCGCTCATTGCGCAGCCGAAGGGCATCCACCACAGCGCACTGAACTCTTAAGGGGTACACATGAAATTTATTCAGAATGACCTCCTGCAAAACGGGCTGAAGCGGCAATATCAGCTGAAGCAGCTGAGAATCGGACAAGGAAGAGGCTTCAGCTTGTAAATAGGGCAGAATCTCCTTCATCTGAAGGCTGGCAAAAATCCGTAGGATCAGAAATCTCTCGGTATCTAAGGGCTTCGTTTTGCCCAGCAGTTCTGTCAGTTCTGCCCGCATAGTATCCATCTGAAAGAGTTCCAGCTCCAAGAGTGCATTGACACGCGTACTCCACCGGCGATTCTTCAGCTGTTTTGCATAGTAATCATGAAAATGATTCCGTGCATATTCGTAAATCAGGGCTCTTTCATGCTCTGTTCTGCTTATGGACAGGCGTACACGCAGCGCCTCGTAAACAGGTGAACGGCGGTCTTTGCGGACATTAAGGATACGGGAGACTTCCCCCGTCTCCAGAAAGACCTGCAATGCAGAGTCCGTAGCCAGTAACCGCTGGAGACGGCGGTTATAACGGTCGGTATGCTTGTTATTTATTGCTTTGCGCGCGGATAAGTATATCAAGAGACTGACAAGCAGGATTAACAGCACGAGACCCGTTATTTGTACAACCTGGAGTAGAAATACGAAACGGCCGTTCATCCGTTCATCCCCCGCAAAAGCCTGACAACCCGGGCTTCAAGCTCAACAAGACTGAAGGGTTTGGTCAAGTAATCATCTGTTCCGGCCTGAATCGCTTCCGCAATCTCGCGTTCCTCATTGACTCCGGTCAGCATCAGAATCGTGTATTCGCCGCGTCCAGCACCGCTGCGCAACTTGCGTAGAACCTCCATGCCATTCATTCGAGGCATCATCCGGTCCAGAACCAGGAGATACCGTCCTCCCATGGAATGCCACGGATCACTGAAAAATTCTTCTCCGTCCTTGAATTTGCGGATCTCCATATTGTAATTCCCCGAGAGATCGGAGAGCTGTTTGGCAAGCAGGTTGCGGATCAGATCATCATCGTCGATCACAGCAAGACGCAAAGGCTGTTCCTGCACGAGGCCTGATTGATTCTCGGTATACCGGGTGCAGATTCCTCCGCCGGCTGCCTTGGAGGCAGCAACAGCTATATCAGCCTGTTCAAGAATTCTTTCGCCGGGCAATTCGCTGCTGACTGCCGTCACACCGGCCGAGTATGTCGCTGCAAGCGGCAATTGCGGATTCATTTGATGCTGATATGAGGCAAATTCCCGGATCAGACGCCGGGCCTCATGCTCGGCTTCTTCAACGGTTAAGCCAGGCTGCAGCAGCAAAAAATGGTCTGCGCGATCTCTTGCCCAAATATCCTGGTCCCGCAGACGGGAGCGGATAAAAGAAGAGAAGGAACGGAGTAGCTTATCGCCTTCATCATAGTTCCCCCCCTCATTCCATTTACGGAACTGATCAATATCCAGAACGGTGAGGCTAAGGGGTGAACCTGCAGCTGATGAAGCACTGCGCCAGCGCTCCAGCTCTTGTCTGAAGAAACGGCTGTTATAGGCACCTGTCAGCTCATCAAGCATCAGCATGGAAGTCAGTCTTAGACGTCTGGCGAGCTGCCTGCCGATCCGGGCCGCGAACTCATCAAGCTCAAACGGCTTGGCTATGAAATCATCTGCTCCAGAGGCATAGCTCCGCATCCGTGTTTCTTTGTCGTTCCCGGCACTCATAAGTACGGTAGGAATCAATCGTTCCTCGCAGCGGCTGCGAATGTTGTCCAGCAGTTCAAACCCGCTGCTGTTCTCCAGAACGATATCTAGAATGACACAATCCGGCTCCAGATCATAACACCATTCCAGTGCTTTGGAGGGCAGGGAGGTGGCCATAACCATCCAGCCATACGTTTCCAGCGTTTCTTTCAGCACTCTAAGCATGTCCGGATCGTCGTCAATAATCACAATCAGGCTTAATTTCAGGGTGTCGCCGGATACTGTTGTATGAAGTATAGGTTCCGGCTGCTCTACAACTGTTCCTAATGCCAAGTCACCCTCAGCCCCTTCACGGGGAAGAAGAATATATAGTGGCTTGAGCAGCACGTTCAATTCATCAGCTGACCATTCCTGTTCTGATCCATCCCGCAGCTGTCCGGTCAGGTTCTCTGCAGCAGCTGACCATTCAGAGAGCCCGATTGTTCCGGCCGTACCTTTAATGGAATGAATCAGACGATAGATTTCACCCTCAGGTGCAGAGGAGGCGGTGGCTAAAACCCCAAGCTTTTCTTGCATTTTCCTGAGAAACATTTGTTGAAACTTGTCCATGAGCAGGTTCGTTCTCCTCTCTTGTTTACTCTTTTTTGAAGAGTTCCTGTATCACATCATATGATTTCTTCAGTCTTTCCGTGGACTGCGGGAGATCCCAGGATTCCCATCTGTAACGGGACATACTGCCGAGCTTGCCGTCATTGCCGGTCTGCGGAAAAGAGTCTGCTACCCGCAAGGTGCCGGAGGCGGTCCCCAGAGGCGCAGCGTTACCGTCAGCACCGGGTTTATAGGTTATCACGGCTATATCTATGCCATCAATAATGCTGCTGCTCTGCATGCCTCCGTTCCACACGTCTCCTTGAATCTCAAGCGTACTGGGATCCTTCACATTAAGGAGGGACCAGGGCAGCCGCAGCTCGATCATAGCCTTATCCGGGTTCACATAGAAATCAGCCAGCGAGTTATAATTCTCCGACTCAGGGTTCCCGTTGCCGTGCTTGAGCTTCCCGGTCTCATAGTAGGTAAAAGGCAATTCTTCTCCTGTGGAGGGAATGGTTGTTTTTCTGTTCAGCGCGAGCCGGATAGGGTGGAAGCGGCCGCTGTTTTTTTCGATTGGGTAGGATAGCGCTTCTACAAGCTGGTCTCCGTACTGAAACTGGAACAAATCATAGTAGCTGTCTACGATGACCCGTGAGGTATCCTCCCCTTGAAGCTGAACCACGAAGTCTATGCCTTCCTGAGCCGTGACTCCGGTCTGGTTCGGCAGAGCCATATTGCCTTGCCCTTGAAGGGTATTAAATGCAATTAATGTATTCATCGCCTTAAAGGGATTACTTGTATCCATGTTCTTGTAGTCCAGCCGCAAATAAAGATAACGTTCATCATGATTGGCATATACCTTGCTTAATGTCCGCAGTTCATCCTGGCCGTCAGCGTCTGGCTGAAGCGGTCCTGCTTCCTTCTCGTAGAGAGGCGGAGTTTC
This sequence comes from Paenibacillus sp. fava2, assembly GCF_058313675.1. Lineage (NCBI taxonomy): Bacteria > Bacillati > Bacillota > Bacilli > Caryophanales > Paenibacillaceae > Paenibacillus > Paenibacillus sp. fava2. The sequence continues at coordinate 3,896,569 of NZ_CM177755.1, forward strand.
ACTTGCTTCCCAATCCTCAGTGCTGCCGTCCACACGGATTTTCAGCCTGTCGAAGCTTAACAGGCCGAACTGCTGCTCGTTAGTCTGGGCATTGGACCAATAGGGCCGTCTGTCCGGGTTATCCAAATCCATCGTGTTCCAGGTGCGCTTGAACCATTCATCCTGCCAAGTGAACACCAGTCCGCCCATCATGCCTGCGTAAACAATATCCTCATATAAGCCGGCATTGATCTTGCCCTGGTCTTCTTCGGAAAGGAAGCCCTGGTTCATACCGAAGGGGTTCTCATGCGTTAATCCTCTGGAGCTGGGCACACCGAACTCGGCAATAAGAACGGGCAGCTTGTTGGCGTTCTTGAGATCGTTCAGGTAAGCCGCATAATTATTCGGTTGCCCGCGCTGATCTTTGTATTCCAGATAAGCAGGCTCATAATTCATAAATTCCGGATAATAGGGATACACGTGATAGGAAGCGAACTGGCCCGTATAAATGTCTTCTTTTAAATGAATCACATTCGGGTTGACTGACACCAGATCCTCTGTATCGGAGGGCTCGGCCGGATGATCCAGGAGATCCGTCGTCACCCAGTTGGTAAAGCTGATAGGGCGCTGCCATTGATATTGTGCCAGTTCATAATCCAGTGTATGGTCGAACATACCGGCAAGCCAGTTTTCAAAAGGGGCTGCGCTCTCCGTAAAAACATATTTTCCCGCATAATCACCCATGCCTGCATTCACAAGATTCGTCTGATTCACCATGGCAGGGTCCCATTCGATTCCCAGGATCCAGGCGGCCACATATGGAGAAATATCAGCCTTGTAACTGCCGCTGGCATGACCGGGCCGGGCCGGAATTTCTGCATTTCCATGAATCACATTAATCAGGGTCTCGATATCCTGCATAAAAGGCTCGCGGTTGTCCGGTTGAAAGGCGTCCATTGTCGAACTCAGCGTTTCTTCTTCAATCCATACACCGTGCATCACATACAGCTTCGACTCATGCGTGTCATTAAACCGTTTCAGCGCGTTATAAAAACCTGGAGGATGCAGTGTATAGACCCGTATTACATTGGCGTTCATAGCTGAGATCATTTCCAGCCAGCGGTAGTATTCCTCCTCTGTAATTCCGCCTTCTCCGGGCCACGTTCCGGGCTTGGCCATCCCGATATTAACCCCTTTAATCTGCATATCCTTCCAGGCATTCTTCTCATAAACCTGAAGGCGGTTCCCTGTAATTTGGGCTGTGTAGAAGGTGCCTGCACGCTCATAAGGTGTAATTACATTTGTAATGTCCCCGCCGCCCTCCATCTCAGTTGTTTTCCAGTCACGCAAAAGCACAAAGGTTGCCACGGCTATAAGCAGAAGGAGTGTCCCTATCACTGCTAGTTTCTTCAATCCATTAAACCTCCAAATTTTACTTATTCAATATAAAACTAACACGTTAATACTGGTCCAGCAACCTTAACAGGATGATAAAGCACCTTCAATCGGGAGGGAGTGAAGTCTTTAGTGGACGGAAAAGAATACCAAAAAGCACCGGGTAGCTGTTGAGGCTCCCGGCGCTTTTGTATAAATACAGCTATTCTTCTAATTTCCAGATATTCCTGTCAGCCCGAAACGGAAGGCAGGATAGCGCACCAAAAATTCCGATTACAAGAAACAGCAGGGCTGCTCCCGAGCCTTTTCCGGCTCCGACCAGTGCAATATACACACTGTCCATGGATTGTACAGCCATAAACGGTTCAAACACTTTGTCTACCAGAAATCCGCCGCACAGGTACCCCAAAGGGATGGTGAAAAACTGTAAGGTGTTTCTGGCAGAATAGACGCGCCCCTGCATCTCAATAGGGATTTTTGTCCGAAAAAGCACATCCATATTAGCGCTCATAACCGGGATAAAAACCCATCCAAGGATAGCACCTAGACACCATAGAGGTGTACTCCTGCCGAATGCGAGCATAAAATTCTCGGTACTCATGGAGAATAGCAGGCAATTGCATATGACCCGGACCCGGCTCTTTGGCGGCGGGAGGATGGCAACGAGGATGCTTCCTGCCATCATGGCTAACCCGGTAACCATATTGACCATACCTAGTGCGAACTCTCCGCCGCCGGCACGTGAAAGGATCATTGCGGGCAGGGCAGCATTGAAGATGGAGGCTGTAAAATTGATCACGGCCAAAAAAAGGATCAAATCCAGTATTCCTCGGTTGTCCAAGAGATACTGCAGACCGCTTTTTGCGGATTGTAATATCGTCGTGCTTCCGGTACTGCTCCGGTTCGTAACTTGAGGGATTTTTACGAAGCATAACAACGCAACAAATGCCGTACCAAAGGTAATGAGATCAAACAGGATAACAACCCGTATACTTGTAAAAGAAAGCAGTGCAGTGGCGAGTACAGGCGTTAAAATAGTGACCAGCGAATTGGATAAGGATCGCATTCCGCTAACCTTCTGATAGTGCTTTGCCGGAGCTAACAGGCTGATGGATACATCCGAGGCTGGCTGCTGGACAGTGTTCATTAGTCCGTTCAAGGTATTGATTAAATAAAGATGCCAAATCTGAAGCTTATCCGTGCTGAGCAGAATAAAGACCGATACGGTACAAAGTGCCGCAAAGCTGTCACTGAGCAGAATAGTGTTCTTCTTATCCCATCTGTCGCTGAGTGCACCTGCGAAGATGCTTAGCAGGACATAGGGGGCATAGGAACAGATGGTCAAAAGCGACGTGACAAGCGCTGAGCCGTGCTGCTGATAAGACCAGATCACCAGTGCGAAGGCAGTCATTGCGCTGCCCAGTGAAGAAAATGACTGTGTCAGCCATAAAATCAGGAAGGTTCGAAGCTCCCGGAAGGTAGTTTTGCATTTTTTTATCATGACTTTGCTCCTCTTTCAATTGAATTCTTATGATTCAATGAAAGTGCAAAGCCAAAACGGACGAACTCAGATCCGCTCCGTGCAGTTACGTCCGTTTCAGACTTTGCACGGAGCTATACCTCTGCATAGCCGCATAAGGATATCCCTTCTTTTCGTTTGAAGTTAAATTCACCCAAAAGTAAATTCTGTTTTATTTTAACATGCGGGGACTTGTTCACGTGTTATTATTTTGCAGCAAGCGGCCTGGTCTGCAGGTAGAGATCTAAATCCGGGCTTGCGCCCGACAGAATCTGGTCAGCAACAATCTTAGCTAACACTCCGTTATATACGGTTCCATTATCACCATAAGCCATAATCATGTAACAATGGGGATAGGCTTCGTACTGGCCGATAATTGGCATTCCGTCATGCGTTCCTCCGTAAAAGGCCCCCAAATAATATTCCGGTATGGCCTGAATATCCGGAAAAAGGTTGTTAAACGCCGTAAGGAGATTATCCTTGCTTGCAAGAATTTTGGAATCTCTTGTTTGGGCGAAGGATGTATCCTTATCCATGCCTCCAATAATAATCCGGTTATCCGGAGTCGTACGCATATAGACATAGGGGCGTGCGGTTTCCCATATCAAGGTTCTTTTATGCCAGCCTGTAAAATCAGCGACCGGCTTTGTGATGACGGCATAGGAGCTGGCCAGCGTAGCATTTTTTTCGGTTTTAAAGCCACTGTCTTCATAACCGGCTGCAATAATAACGTATCTGGCCCGGATTTCACGGTGTTCTTTTGTATAAAACAGGGCATGATCCTGTTCAAAACGTCTGCCTGTTATTTCTGTATTTTCAAAAATCAATCCTCCGTGTGACTTCACTTTCTCAAGCAGCCCATATACAAATTTAAGCGGGTTCATCTCGGCGTCATCATGATAATATAGCGCAGCCTCTTTTTTAAAAGGATAGAGACCGGCAATCTGCCCGGCATCCCACAAATCCACTTTGAACCCGTATTTCCGAAGGAGTGCATGTTCCTCAGTCAAGTCGGCAATATCCTCCTTACCGCTTGCATAATACAGGCTGTCCCGTCTGATAAAATCCGGATCAACGGGTAACTGGCGGCTAATCCGCTCAATATCGTTAATGGACTGCTCACATAGTTTTAGATGACGCGCGGCAGCTTCTTCACCAAAAGAGTGGGCAAGAGATACAAAACTTTTCTCTCCGGCATATTGAATCAGAGCTGTATTGGAGCTGGTGCTGCCTTCTCCGGCTTTTCTTTTATCAACTATAACAACGGACATTCCTTGTTCACAAAGAATATCGGCACATTGAGCTCCGGAGCTGCCAGCACCAATAATCAGTACATCACAGGTTATGTTCTCTTCGAGCTTAGGATATGATGGGGGGTTAACCACCGTTGCCGGCCAGTACAATTTGCCACTTTGCAGATCCATATCAAGACTCCCTTAATAATATTAGACACTTAGTATGGACATTTTACGGCGACTCGATGCAACAACAATCCAAGTTCATGGAATACATCAGTTAATACCTTTTTTTCTTTGTTTACGGATAATCATCACGATCAGCAGCAGGACAGGCAACAATATTTGAAAAATCGGCCACCAATATTTTACGGCGATTTCTCTGCCTACTTTGATGAATTCCGTATATGTCGGCGACATAAAGGCCAAAAAGTAGGTGCTCACCCCAATCAGCGCCGAAGATGGTCTGTGTTTTAATCCTATAACCCTGCTGATGCCGATTACCGCTGCGTTTAGGAAAGTAGCCAATTTAACCCCAAGGCTCAGAAACAGGATCAGTGTAAATAAAGGATCAATTCTCTCAAGTACCTCTGACATCTGAATCAACTGAACGGCTTGAAGTAAAGGAAGAGAACTGTTTGTGGCCAGAACAGGTCCAAGAACCAGAATATTGATTTGATTAAAAAGGATAAGAAACAGACTGATTCCACAATACGTCAGCAGAATCATTTTGTTCATCCCGCGTCTGGTAGCCGCCATTGGATAAAACACCAGAAAGACCACGACCTGGCCGAAGGGAAAAGAGAGAATACCAGGTATTGCCGCTTTGAAGACTGGCTTCCATCCATGTTCAAGAATGGGCAGCATAAAATGGAATTGCAGCAGGCCGGTAGCTGCCAGCAGAATCAGGATGACGAAATATCCGATGACTATTACTGGGAATAATACGATGCACATCAGGAACAACGTTTGCGGACCGTATCGAACCGTGTTAGTTACAACAAGAACTATAATCAGGATTACTGACCAGAGCGGAGTACCCGGAAGCAATGTCAATATGGTTACTTCTGCGATATCCCGCAGGTTTCTTGACGCCTCCAAAATGAAATAGCCGATGAAACCCAGACTAATAAGACCTCCGATGAACTTACCGGAATAACGCTGTATAATCTGAAACAAATCTAGTTGAGGCTCAATCCTGTGTAAGGTTAAGTGAATCAGAAGAAGCAGAAGACCTGCCGAGGCTGCGATCAGCATGGACAACCACGCGTCTTGCCTCACTTCACCACCGATAAGGAATAAGCTTGTACTTCCTATCTCAAACAAAGCAAACGTAGCTGCTATTTCGGAGGCCCGGGTAGGAGACTTGCTGTTCATTTTCGGCTCCTTTCTGTTCCACGGATGGGGCTATTTCTCTGCTATCTTCAACAAATGCCTGAATGAGTCAAGGAACATCCGTGTCCGGACTACCGTCATTGTTACCTCTGCCTGCATATCCATCCTGGCTAATTCTTCATCCCAGACGGGCTTTAGCTTATCCCATTCCTTCGGGTTCCGTTCATGTATCCGGTTGCCAATCCCCAGAACATCAACCTTCATTGCTTTGGCTGCTTCCCAGCCCATTTGCATCTGCTCCAAAATAACCTCTTCTATAGCATGTTTGAGCTTATTGATGCCGGCTGTATCGGTGAGATCCTCATCTGTTGTGGTTTCTGTGAGTTCACCATTGACTTCAGCTTTCACTTTGACGGTATAGTGTACCGGTCCTTTCACGGGAGTAACCTTGACTTTGGCCTTGAATATCCTCACGGCGGACAGTTCTGCCTCTTCACGAGCATCGGGGTTCGGGAATGACAGCACAGTACCTTTGACACGATTGGTTAACCAAGAGAGGCCCAGACTTTCCTTCAGATTCATTCTTCCTGCAAGCCGATCCCCTTTAAAAATAACCAGTCCCGTCATTCTGACCTTGGCATCCTGAGACGTTCTGGTAATAGCCCCGGCCGATTCCAGCGATTCCGGATTTTCTCCGGCTACCCCTATTTCAGGCACACTGGCTGCCTGAGATTCCGAAGTGATCCCCAAAGCGAGATCAAAAACCGTTGTTGCCGGGTAATAAGAGACTAATATCTGCTGTTTTTCAACAATTTTGGCGATGGCTTGTCCGGGCAGCTGCTCAGGAGGGACGTTCTTGGTCAGAATGTCCCTAGCTTTCCCATTTGTCACCATAACATCGACCATCTCCCTGGATTCCGGATTACGAAAGTAGGAATCCAGAATAGGACTGATCCCCGACTCTGCTGTTTCCTTGCTGATAACCAGTACATTATTATGGGCAAAATAGAGCTTTCGCGGATGCTCCACCGCGCTCATAAATACGGTATCCCGTATCGTTTTTCCTTTGGTCGAAAAGACATGAACCCCGCTTTGCCCCCCGCCTGACGTTCCTCCGGCTGCCGATGCATTCGCAGATGCGACGCTGACCTGGTAAGTGACCGTAAAGTTTCCTTCTGTACCGTCTACACCCGATCCCGTGACGATACTAAGATCGTTCAGCTCGTTAGCCTTGCCGCAGCCATTTAACAGGAGCATTGCGGCAAGAAGGATCCAGCTTGTTCGAAGAGTTACTGACATGATTAGTTCCCCTTGTTCTGAGGTTTGTCCTCCGCTTGATAAACCCCGGCCTCATCCGAACTTGTCGGGTATTGATTCGGAGCCTGCCTAAATGTATTGCGTCCCGACTTCTGGTTGGGACGGGTCTTCATTGCCCACCAAGGTACACGCAGAAGCAAATCCTTCATATTGGATTTGAAGTAAGGAGCATAGGGCATAAAATAATTCACTCCAAACGACCGTAAAGAGACTAGATGGGCCAGCAATGGTATAAGGCCTGCCAGAATGCCGAACAGGCCGAAGGTACCGGCAAGGAGCATCAATACAAAACGCATTAGCCGCACCGCAGAGGCCATATTGATGCTAGGAATAACAAAGTTGGCTATTGCCGTAAATGAAACCACAATAACCATTGCACTGGATACCAAGCCTGCCTGAACGGCAGCCTGCCCCAGTACCAGTGCGCCGACAATCGAAATCGCAGGCCCGATCACCCGGGGCATCCGGACACCTGCTTCCCGGATAACCTCAAAAATCAGCTCCATTGCCAGAGCCTCAAATAATGCAGGAAGAGGCGTACCTTCCCGTTGCCCTGCAAGCGTAATCAGCAGGGTAGTGGGTATCATCTCCTGCTGAAAAGTAGTTACAGCTATATAAAGAGAGGGCATAAGCAGGGCTACAAAAAAAGATACGAAACGGATGGCCCGCAGGAAGGTCGAGATATCATACCGCTGATAATAATCTTCACTCGAATGAAAGAAGTTAAAAAAGGTGACCGGTGCTATCAATACAAACGGTGTACCGTCAACCAGAATACCTACCATACCGTCCAGCAGGCTGCCGGCTAAGGTGTCCGGGCGTTCCGTATTGAGTATGGTCGGGAAGGGAGTTATCGCGGCATCCTGAATAAATTCCTCTATGTAACCACTTTCCAGAATGCTGTCTGTATCAATTGCCTTCAGGCGCGTATTTACTTCTTCCACTACTTCAGGCCTTGCGATCCCATCCAAATAAGCAACGACAACCCGTGTCTGTGTATAGGTCCCGATGATATGTTGTTCAAACTTCAGGGCCGGGGTTTTTAGCTTACGTCTGAGCAGGGAAAGATTAGTAGACAGCTCTTCTGTGAAGCCCTCCTTGGGGCCGCGGATAACCGTCTGCGAGGTTGGTTCTTCAACTGAACGGCGGACACCTCCCGAAATGCCGACGCCTAGCATCCAATCATTATTTTCCAGCAGAATCAGCACGTTTCCGGCCAGGATCGCCCGCATAATCTCCTCTTCGGTAGACAGCGATTGAACATTGCCCATGGGTATCCTTGATTTAAATTCTGATGCGCTTCTCGTCGCATCCTGCACGCGATCTTCATTCTCCAGCACATGGATAACAGCACTGATTAAATCAGGAAGCAAGACTGCATCAACCAACCCGTCTATATAGCAGACGGCAGCCGAAAGAGTGAGGCCATTAGGTTTCACCAGTTCACTCAGGATAAAATCCGGACTTTTTCCGAACTTGGACTTCAACATTCCGACATTCTGCTCAAAAGATGAAGGCAAATCGTGCCGGTCCTTTTTTTCAGGAGTCTCGCCCTGATGTTGCTTTTGTTTTTTTGTGACACTTCTGGCTGGTTTAAAAATCTGCTTCATCCATTTGATGAACATGAGCCACACCTTCTTAAATACTTGCTTATAATCGTTAATCTTTGTTTCAAATGGTTTTTTTATGCAGTTCAGCAGGATAGATTTACATCAATCCAATTTGATAATAATGATTAATTATTTTGTCACTACACAAATTCCACACAAATTTAAAGTAAAGTATGAAGCAGTTAAACAAACGAAAACCTACGGAGGATATGTTATGAGAAAAGGAATAGTCATTGTCAGCTTAACAGTAGCGCTGAGTACCATTCTTGCAGGCTGCTAAATTGGCGATAAAGGGACTGAACAGGGAGCAGAGAATATTTCAGTGACAACCGCGGTATCTACACCTTGGATAGGGTACGAAGAACACGACACGTATTAACACCTCTGACCCTGTTGAAGCAGCCGTGCTGGTGTCCCGGACCCTTTGGACGTGCGTATTTGGCAGTAACCGGCCTGCAAGTGTCGTGCTTACAGACGTCAGCAACTGGCAAATTGCTGCGGTAAGTACAGACCTTATACACCACCCAAGCAACGGACCTGTCCTATTCTTTGAGAAAGACAAGGTTCCTGAAGCAACGCTCGGGGAACTACAACGTTTGAAGCCTATGGGTGCGGAAGGAAATGACGGGATTCAGGTCATTATCGTGGGCCCGGCTTCCGATGCAGTAATCAAACAACTGGATACGCTTAATATGAAGCTGGATAAAATTGAAGGAGACGAGCCGGCTGCAGTCGCCGGGGCCATTGATGCTTAATATGCCAACGTTGCGGGCGAACTCCCGCAAGCTGTAGTGATTGGCGGTAATGGGATACACAGCTGATATTCAGCCGAAGTTTCAGGATTCTCCAGCAGAAGGTCCGTATAACCACGCATGGATCACAGGGGATAACAACGCAATTACAGCCGGAGCACAAAGTGAAATCGATGATATGCTTGAGATTTCTCCCGCATCCGGAGACAATCCGCATTCAGGCCACTAATTTTAGGAATAGATATAAGGAGGATTTCAAATGGACTGGTCTACACTTCTTGTACTGGTTTGTCCGATAATGATGATTGTAATGATGTTTACGATGAAAGGGGGACATTCTCATGGTTCCTCCGGCAAGCCGCTTGCTGCTGAAAGTGTTCAGGAACAGCTGCTTGATCTGAAAGCTGAAAATGAACGAATCCGTAAAGAATTACAAAGCTTAAAAAAATAGATCCGGGGAATGCCGTAAGCGATATCCGCTTGCGGCATTCTAACGATAAGATAAAGTTGAAGGGGAGGGGATATCCTGTGTCTAAACTCAAGGTCTTAATTGTAGATGATGAATGGAATATGAGAAACCTGCTCCGGATTTACTTAATGAAAGAGGGCTTTGAAATTAAGGAAGCATCAACCGGGAAAGAAGCTTTAGCTCTCGTTCATGCCCATATGTTTGACGTTATTGTTCTCGATGTGATGATGCCCGACATGGATGGATGGCAGATTTGCAGGCAAATCAGAGAACGAGTAAATACGCCCATTTTATTTTTATCGGCTCGTACAGAAACCAGGGATAAGATCAAGGGCCTGGATATTGGAGCAGATGATTACTTAACCAAACCCTTTGATTCTGAAGAATTACTGGCCAGATTGTTCTCTTTAATCCGCAGATCTGCCATAAACCAAACAACGCCTGTTCAACCTGCCCGCGGACTCCATTTTCCTGATTTGATCATCACGCCGGAAGCCAGAGAAGTCCGAATATGTGATCACGCAATCGAATTTACGCAAAAGGAGTTCGATCTTCTGGCCACTCTGGCGCAAAACATTCAGCGGGCCTATACAAGAGAGGAACTGGTGGAACGTTTATGGGGATATGATTTTGAAGGAGAAATCCGGGTAGTAGACACGCATATCAAGAACATACGGGAGAAAATGCATAACTCCGGCCTGAAGTATAATCCGATCCAGACGGTATGGGGGGTTGGCTATAAATTTAACATTTCTGGTGATACCAATGAAAAATAACCGTATCGGTTTTAAATTAGGCTTTGTTATTATTACGCTGTTTCTGATTGTATTGGTATTTCTGGGCTTTACAGTCGACCGTTTATTTACGGGCTTTTATAGCGACCGGATGCGCACAGAGACGGAGGAATTGGCCTCCCACTTTGCAGTGATGGCCCATTCGGATAATATGTCTGATGAAACAATGAAAACCTTTGCCGAATTCTCTAATGTTAGTATTTTCAACGTCAAACCTGATGGGGAAGTCGTTCTGCATTCGGGAACTCACGATTCTTCCGATCAGAAGATCATTCACAACACCGATCTGGAAACCATTTTTACAGGAAAAAAAGTCAATTTCTTATATACCGAACCTTCGGGAATTCGTTACTTTGTATCCGGCCAGCCGATTTATGAGAATGGGGTAGCTACCTCTGCACTTTATGTAATGTCTTCTACCGTGAAAATGGAGCAGTCCTTATCGGCTGTCCGTAATCTTTTGATATTGTCAGGAATAGGCGCTTTTTTGTTGGCACTTGGCATTACATGGATTATCGCTCAGTATTTATCACGGCCATTACTCAAAATGCAGCAGGCTACCCGAAAAATCGCAGCAGGTGATCTGGAAACACGGCTCGACATCAACAGCAAAGATGAAATAGGCAGCCTGGCTTATGCGATCAACGATCTTGCAGTGGATCTTCAGCGATACAGGGATACCAGACAAGAGTTTTTCGCCAATATTTCTCATGAGCTGCGTACGCCGATTACCTATCTCGAAGGCTATTCTCAGGTGCTCCGGCAGGAGCTTTATGAAACAGAAGAGGAAAAGAACAAATACCTGGAAATCATTTATGATGAGGCATTACGGTTGCAGCATTTAGTGGAGGATCTGTTTGATCTGGCGAAGATGGAAGAAGGCAAGATCAGTCTCGAACTCGACTCCGTGAATATGTCCGAAATGACGCAGCAAGCGATACGAAAAGTAGAGCTCAAGGCAAGAGAAAAAAATCTCGGCTTGCTATACCATGAACAAGGTATGATCAAGGATATTCGTGCAGACAAAAAACGGATGGAGCAAATCCTAATCAATCTGTTGGAGAATGCAGTCCGTTATACCGAAAAAGGAAAAATCGAGGTCTCCGTATCTTATTACAGCAGTGCTTTTGTGTTAGTCATCGAAGATACTGGGATTGGCATTCCGAATGATGAGCTCCCGTACATCTTTGAACGCTTTTACCGGGTAGAGAAGTCCAGGTCTCGTCAATTTGGAGGAACGGGCTTAGGACTGTCTATAGTGAAAAAGCTGGTGGAACTGCAGGGAGGTCAGATTTCAGTAACGAGTCAGTCAGGTAAAGGCACCCGTTTCGAAATTCTGTTTGACCGGCAGCCATGACGTCAGGAGGCAGGCAAATGAAAAAAATACAATGGCTCATAGCGGCTATGTTTATCGGTATGGGCTTAACGTGCATGACGATATCCGCAGTATCATTTCAGAGCAATCCCTTAATCCAAATAGGCGGGATCATAAAGATGGCAGCCTGTATATTTTTTATCGTAGGTTTGAGTGCCGTATTTACGAGGGTCTACAAAGCCTGTAAAAAACATTAAATTGAAGAAATGACAAAAACGTTACTCTTTATTCTATTAAATTTTAAAAGGATTGACAGGCTGCCTGCCATCTATTAAAGTGTTAATAGTTACAAAATATTAATAAGTTGCCGAATTTCAGCGTTGAAAACGGGGGAACCATTTTTTTGGGTGAATTATTCTTGAACGAAAGGGAATATAGGGAACCTTTAACCGAATCCTCAGCTAACTCCGTAGGCATTGAAGGGAGAACAAGTTTCTGAAGAAAGTCATCGTATCCATGTTGGCAGCCTCATTTATATTTGCTTCTGCAGCACCAGGTACATACGCAAGCGAGGTATCGCTGGACAGTGTTGTGAATCAGGTCGTAGGAACCCCTTATCTTTATGGAGGAACCACAACATCAGGCTTTGATTGTTCCGGATTTATTCTATATGTACTTAAGAAGTTCAATGTGGATGACCTACCGCGCACTTCTCAATCGCAGGCTAAAACCGGCATTCCTGTAGCCAAAGATGATCTGCGTGAGGGTGACCTTGTGTTTTTTAACACAACGGGTTCCGGAGTTTCCCATGCGGGCATTTATGTAGGAGACAACAAGTTCGCTCACTCTTCCAGCAGTAAGGGAGTAAAAATCAGCAGCTTGTCAGAATCGTATTATAAGGACCGGTATGTAACCGCTCGCCGGGTGGTAAGTGATAACAGCTTTTCTGATATGGTGAGCCGTTAATGCAAGGATCATCTACAACCGGAGTATAGAAGATCGTCTCTATTCATGAGAGGCGGTCTTTTTTATTTTCACGAAATATTACAAGCTGAAAAAACACATACTGAAGAAAACCTGTTTAAACTTAACAACTTTGGAGGATCTTTTATGGTTTTCACGATTGCAATTACCATTGTTGCGATTTTTGCAATATGGGGAGCAGTATCCCCTGACCGGCTGGCAAGTACGGCTAACATCGCCTACAATTTCTCCATTCACAATTTCGGCTGGTTTTATTTGCTGGCCACACTGTTCTTCCTGATCTTTACGTTCTATTTAGCCTTCAGCAGGTTTGGCGGCATCCGGCTTGGAGATGAAGATGATGAACCGGAATACTCTACACTATCCTGGCTGTCGATGCTTTTTAGCGCAGGTATGGGGATTGGACTTGTATTCTGGGGCGTGGCTGAACCGTTGTCCCACTATTTATCTCCCCCGGAGGGTGTAGAGGGAGGTACGGCAGAAGCAGCAAGGATTTCAATGCGCTATTCCTTTTTTCACTGGGGGCTTCATCCGTGGGCCATTTATACGGTCATCGGATTGGCACTTGCATACTTTCAGTTCCGCAAAGGTTATAAAGGCTTGATAAGTTCAACCTTTATTCCTCTAATCGGAGAACGGCTGGCTGCCGGCTGGGTGGGCAAGGCAATCGACATTCTGGCGGTTATTTGCACCGTATTTGGCGTGGCTACTTCGCTTGGACTCGGTGCTCTTCAGATCAGCGGAGGATTACATTATTTATTTGGGGTTTCTAACACGATAACAGCACAAATCGTCATTATCGCTGTAATGACCGTGTTGTACCTCATCTCCGCGACGACGGGTCTCGACAAAGGCATAAAAATTCTCAGCAACACAAATTTAATTATAGCGGTGCTGTTAATGCTATTCGTGTGGGCCACAGGTCCGACTTCTTTTATATTTGATACCTTTACAACCACGTTAGGCAGCTACCTGCAAAATATCATTAATATGAGTTTGAGGCTGACCCCATTTTCAAGGGGAACCTGGGTTGGTGCGTGGACGTTATTCTATTGGGCCTGGTGGATCGCCTGGGCTCCCTTCGTTGGAACTTTTATTGCAAGAGTCTCCAAGGGAAGAACCATTAAGGAATTTGTGATATGCGTCATGATCATTCCGAGCCTGTTTGGTTTTATCTGGTTTTCGGTATTTGGCGGTACAGGTCTTCACCTGGAAATGTTCGATGCTGCCCATTTAGCGTTGTCCGTTAAAGAAGATACGACTACCGCTCTTTTTATCACTTTGGAGCAGCTGCCCTTAGGTACCCTAATCGCCTTTATTGCTACGCTTCTGATCATAATCTTTTTTGTTACTTCAGCTGACTCGGCTACCTTTGTGCTGGGCATGCTGACCTCAGACGGCAGGCTCAATCCCAGTGCCAGAGTGAAATTAACCTGGGGAATCCTGCAATCCGCCATAGCTGTGGTCCTGATGATCAGCGGCGGATTAAGCGGCCTTCAGACCGCCTCGATTGTAGCAGCTTTACCTTTTGCCATTGTCCTGATCGGGATGTGCTTCTCCCTGCTAAAGGCTCTGCAGGCTGAGGATAAGGAGCGCCGGCAAAGGGAAAAGCATCAACGTCAAAAGCTGAAACGACTCCTGGAGGAACAGGCACAGACCCATTGAAATAACATTTAATTACTTGAATAAGCATTTGGATATAATGGAAAACTTCAAAAGAACAAACAGCAGTATGATCTGATTTTCCAGGAGGATAAGATATGACAACTCAGGATCCCAAGGAGCTTCTAAAGAAAAAACACGAAATGGATGAGCAAAAAAGACAGTTCACCAATTTTGCACGTAGTGTCAGCGGGCATGGCGAGGCAGAAGCAGGCCAGGAACTCAGCAACGACCGGCCGTCTGATGATCAAAACCGTATGAAATCAGTTGAGAACAGACAAGATTGACTTAAGCGATGCTCCAGAAATAAGCCGATCCCCCAAAGGATCGGCTTTACTTTTAGTTAATGTTTATATTAATTATAATGGACTATCAAATAGCTTTTCCCACTGCTAAGTATTTCTTCCTTTCCTGACCTTAATAATGATTAGAATTAGTACAATACTAACTAAAATCAAAGCCACACTGAGGTATTCTTTGCTGAGAATCAGCAATTGCTGAACAGAATAGGCTTCAATAATCAGAGCCGGCAGTTTTCCAAGCATGCTTGCTAATCCAAAGGTGAACCAGCTAACACGGCTAATGGCGCTTGAGATATTAACCAGCCCGGAAGGGACAAAGGGGAGTATTCTTAAAGCGAGAATGAGAAAGAAGGCTTCATAGCCGGAGGTTTGTTGAAGTCTCTTCAAATATTTATTCTCATTTTTAACAGCCTGTGTTAAGTACATGAACCCCCTGCGATAAAGAATAAAACTTACAATAGCCCCGAGCACTTCTCCGATAAAGGAAATAATCATACCGTTAAGAAAACCGAAAAAAGTGATGTTAGCTCCTGTTAGAAACACACTAGGGATGACAGCAAAAATGCTTAATAATATATTAAAAACCACACTTATAATAATGGCGAAATAACCGCTTTCACCTAACCATTCAACGATGTGCGTAGCCATTTAAAACGGTTCCTTTTCTTTAGCTGTATTTTCTTTTAATTAACATTACAGTAAGGAGGCACACTGGAACTGCTATTTGTATAACAAGGTAACTATATAACGTAATTGTGTAAAGAGGTTCTCCAAACATGAAGCTTACATATGAAGAGAATCGAAGTGAAACCAAAAGAAGGGGTATCATTAGAATTTTTATCCATACCTTGTATTTGATTTTGAGCACCCGTTGAAGTCCAATGGATATGGCTATGTAATAGAGACTTATTTTGATAACTAACCCAATGAATAAAATGAGTGTAAATAAAACATCACTGCGTTCAATCGCAGAGCCAACTTGGATTAGTTGTACAACAGTATATAGCGGGTATGTTACGGTTGTGGCTAATACCGGTCCCAGGACAAGGACAACTACTTGATTAATGATGATTACAAGGATAGATACAAGCGTATAGCTCCATAATATCGTTTTTTTTAATTTTTGCTGGGATGTAGCATATTTAAACATGCTTAGAAATAGAATGGTCTGTCCAAATGGGAATGCAACTAAATCCGGAACCGGATCAATAATGGGTTTAAATCCGTTCTCCATCACAGGAAGCATAAATTCAAAATGTATTAAACCTGATACCAGAATTAAACTGAAGATTACCAGATACGCCAATAGAACAACATATAAAAACACACCACAAAATCGAAAAAACACTCTTGGTCCATATTGGGTTACAAAAGCAATTACCGCTAGTTCTGCAAATAGAACAACTGGCATTGGAGTTCTATTTAGTAATGTAACGCTAACAAGCTCGCCTAAGTCACGCACAATGCGGACAGAATCGTAAAAGAAGTAAACAACGTATACTAAGGCGGTTCCACCACCAACTATTTTTCCAAATGCGTGAATAAGTATTTCATATATATCATGTTTCGCATCCAATTGGTATATCTGAAGATGCACACAGAGAAGTAATAAGCCGACCACTGAAGCCAAAGTCATAGAAATCCAGACATCCTGTTTGGCAGTTCCACCCAGCAGAAATAAAGGGGTGCTTCCTAATTGAAATAAGAAGAGGGTGATGCCTATCTGGGTTGCGCTCGTTTGGGTTTTCATACGTTCTCCTTATTCCGGCTTTGACTGGTTAATGGTGTTTTGAATGAGTCCAGGGTGTTTTATATTCACTTTGACCTTAACTTGAAGGCCGATGTTCTGGAATTCCTGCTCCCAATTAGGCTGAAGCGCCTTCCATTCCTTTGGATATTTACGATGAATCTGATCTGCGAAGCCGGCCGCATCTGCATTGATACTTTTAAGCTTGCTCCAGGCTGTATTAATATCGTTAAGAATTTGCTCCTCAACACTTCTGTTCAGCTTCTCGATCGTTTGAGTACTGTTTAATTTATCTTTGCACAAATAGTTATCCAGAACACCTCTCACGTCAATCGTACCTGTCATTACGAATCGGCCATCCACTTTTAAAGGCCGCAGCTTCGTACTGGAGGCGGTGATTCTTAAGGCGTTAGTCACCTTTTCACTGTCAGTGCAGGTAAACGAAATCTCCGTTTGATTGACTTTATTGGTGAGCCACGAGAGCCCGAGGCTCTCCTTGCGATTGAGCCATCCGACAACCCGATCCTTTTTAAATACCGCCAATCTGGTTAGCTTTATTTTTAGACGAGGGGAGGTTTCCTTTAAAACATCCATGGACTCCAGTTTTGTTTCATTTTCTTCTGTTTTATCCCCCGAAATGGATATGACCGGAACTCCAATGCTTGGCGAATCCGAAAAAAGCCTAAGTGCGAAATCATACACAGAGGTTTTAGCAAATATGGATGTGATCCGGCTTTCATTGTCCAATATTTCTTTGTAACTGTTACCCGGCAGCTTCTCAGGCGGAATCAGCTTTCGAAGGATATTATTCGCTCTACCTTCAGCTACAAGCATGAGTACCGTTTCACGTGATTCTGTGTTTCGCAGATAGGCATCAATAATGGGTAAAATCCCTCCTTCTGCGGCTTCTTTGCCAATCACAATAACCTTATTGTGCCCTACGAAGATTTTCCGGGACAATTCCAACTGACTTAGATTTCTAGCTTCCCCAATTGTGGGGCCTTGAACTGCAAATGTGTGAACTCCCGGTTGCCCTGAAGATCCAGAACCGCCGCCTGAGTTAGAGGCCATGGAGGAAGGGATAATCGTCTGAAAGGATAGTTGCCATCCATTATCCAGAAGATCTACCCCTGTTGCAGTTGTAATCCGCAATTCATTTAACTCTGATTTGTCCCAACAACTTGTAAGTAGGGGAACGAATATCATTAAAATTAAACTTAAGAGCCATTTATGCATGATGCTATTCTTGCTAGGATAAGGGATCTGGCTTCGAATTTTTGGCTTGTTCAGCATAACTGCTCCCCTCTCTAGTATGTTGCGTTGTATTCAATGCAGGACGTGTTTTCATTTTCCACCAAGGTGCTCGAATAAATATATCTTTTAGATTACTTTTGTTTATTGTAGGGTTCAGGTAAGGGACACCAAAAGACTGAAGGGATACCAAGTGACCAACGATCGCAGTAACGCCAATCAGAATGCCAAATAAGCCAAAGGTACCTGCCAGGATCATTAACAAAAAACGAAGTAGACGCGTTGCTGCAGACATGTTAATGTACGGCAGTACAAAATTGGCTATAGCGGTAAAGGAGACCACAATGACCATAGCAGCGGATACTAGTCCTGCTTGAACTGCAGCTTGACCGAGAACCAGAGCGCCCACAATGGATATAGCTGGTCCAATAGCTCTGGGCATTCGGACACCTGCTTCCCGGATAACCTCAAAAGTTAATTCCATTAAAAAAGCTTCGATTATCGTGGGAAATGGTGTTGACTCCCGTTGTGCAGCCAGCGTAATCAGAAGTGTTGTAGGTAACATTTCAGCATGAAACGTTGTAATCGCAATAAAAAAGGATGGGAGAAACAAAGCAATTAAAAATGAAGCCAATCTAACTAATCGTAGAAAACTTGATATATCATATCTTTGATAATAATCCTCACTGGATGTTAAAAACCTGGAGAAGGTCACAGGAGTAATAAGGACAAATGAAGTACCATCTACGAATATAGCCACCAGCCCCTCAAGCAAACCTCCGGCGATTGCATCCGGGCGTTCTGTATTAATCATGGTAGGGAAGGGAGAAAATCTCCCATCCTGGATAAATTCCTCAATGTATCCACTCTCCAGAATGCTATCCGTATCAATGGATTGGACCCGCGAAAGGATCTCATTAACAACCTCAGGTTCAGCAGTGCCCTTTATATAGAGAACCGATATCTTCGTATTCGTCTTTCTTCCAACAGAGAGCGTTTTTACATGTAAGTCAGGTGATTTAATTTTACGCCTCACAAGCGCAATATTCGTTGAAATATCCTCAACAAACCCTTCTTTGGGACCGCGTATAACCGTCTGCGATGTTGGTTCCTGAACAGATCGTCGTTCACCGCCTGGGACCGGTACTGTGAAAGCTTCTGCAGCTCCGTTGATTAATACAGCAATAGAGCCCTCAAATAAATGACTAATCAATATTTCTTCCTCAAGAACAGTTGCAATCCGCCCATTGGTCATCTCTAATAAACGTTTGGGTTGACTGACATAATCATTTTTTTCCATCTTTGCAATGACCGCTTTGATGTTCTTCATTTCCTGCTGTACCGCTTGCGAATCCGTCAGACCCTCTAGATAACAGATTCCGATGTAAAAAGAGTTGTCATCCACATAATCCAGTTTTTGCACAACCAGATCTGAACTCTGTCCAAATTGCTCCTGAATCCTGGTCAGTTGTAACGATATATTTGAATCAAGCTGAGTAGCGCTGGTTGGTGTAAGCGGTGGAATTGTATTTTTTCTTTTAGGTGTTTTCCTTTTCTTATGGGTGAATAAATGTATTTTCCGAAGTTTATTCAGCAAAACAGCTCACCTTTTTCAATGAAGTGTGATACATATTTTGCATGAGTTGGATTAATTTTATTCAGCTGCAAACTCCACAACCGCATAAGCCGGAATTCACATCATATCAAGTGAGGGTGTGAGAGATGCCGATGCTGTCAAAATCGATAAAACGAAGGTCAGGCTGCTTCCGGGTGTTTTCCGGGGGAGATTCGAGATTAACAGGAAATAACTGATGGAACTGGATACCCAGTGCATGCTCCAAAACTTCTATCTGGAAGCGGGTATTATTTTACCGGGGCTGCATATAGAAATACCTCATCAGATAATCTCCTTAAATAATATAGAAATGCATCAGCTATGTTATGGGGATAATATCATAATTTGTTGTTTTGGATCATCGATTTTACGATATTACAAAACAATTGACCAATGGACAAAAGGATCATATAATTGTTATTTAATGGAACTTAAAGGAGTGAAATAGGATTTGTTGGAACTTAATGGCATGAACGCTGATTCGTTAATAGACATGCTAAAAGCTTCATTCTCCTTGGATAACTGGACAGCAATGATAGAAATATCAGACAAGCTTATTGAAGTGGTTTCAGTCATACATGCAACTAATCCCTATGGATTAGAAGCCCAAATGCTCAAGCGATCGCTGGTTTACTATTTTGGTTTTAGCCTTTGCGCAAAGGGGATTGCTCATCAGAAAATAGGAGAATATAACATTGCAAGGGAACATATTAAAAGGTATTCAAATCTGAGCTGGGTAAAGCTTTATGATGAAGATTCATTGTCGGAAATTGAATATTACAAAAGTATTGCCGTAGCAAATGCTTTTGTAATCGCTTTGCTTGAGGGGAACAATAGCGTCCTGCCTGAATACGTGGAATTCCTTAAGACATGCGGCAAAAAAGAGTTTACTGCCGGCTTGCTAAACATCTTAGACTCAGCGTTAAAATACAATTACTCAGTGGATTGGGCATTGGACGAATTACAAGGTTATGTTGAAATAGCCGATGCTTCCTCACCTGATGTAGATGTTCATTATTACATAGAATACGTTCATCTATTATCTATTTACTTATTTAAAAGAGGCAAAAAAGAATATGCAATAAACCTGATAATAGAAAATATTGAATTTAGTGGTAGACTAAGAGATGAGGCGGGTTTTAGAAAAGCAACTGCCTTTTATGAACTTGTTAGAACGGACGCCAATGCTTCCCAGCAGCAGGAGTATCACTACATAATGAAAAAAATCATAGAGAGGGAGTTCAATGATGAAAAAGAAGCTTTTGTTATTGACCACCGTATTACTGATTAGTTCATTCGCCATTCTGACTGCGGCAAGTGCTGATGGGGTGTCCAGTGTTGTTTATAGCGGCACAGTAACAACCAATACCCATGGCATGGGCCACTAATTTACTATTATCCACTTCATTTTATTTTGTCATCGGACAAGAACATGTTTCATTAGAACCCGCGCTGAGCGCGGGTTTTTTTGTGTGATCAAGTTTTGCTTATGTAAATCGGAATGCTGCTTTATCATCTTTTTCTTTAATTTGACTAGGGTATCTTTAATATCGCTTCTACTTGGACCGGCAGATCCTGCTATATAGTTATGTTGGATAAAAAGAAAAGGGAGGTACCGCGGATCTTTTCATGAATGCGATTTCAAAAAAAGGCTTGAGCCAAGCACCAGAAATTATCCATGGAATGAGGAGAGTGAACAATGGTATTATATCCACGAGCACACAAGCTCCGTAAGCTGACTTCAGCTGCACTTAGTGCAGCGCTTCTCGTCACAATGCTGCCGCAGACCGCCCTTGCCGGAGACACCTGGCCGTTCAAGGAAGACAGTGCGCATGGAGTGAATCAGCCCAGTGTACACGGCTATACCAGCAATCAGATTGCGGACTGGAGCCCGGCCACCGATCCCGATGCAGAACTGCTAAGGTCCCGCGTACCACTGCAGCAACGGATTGCGCCTTTCAAGGACACACAGGCAAATCCCGGTCTGAACCCGGATGTAAAAATGATTACCGTTGCCGGCGATTATGGAAACGCATTCATTGAGAACGCCCCTTATACGAACAAGTTTGCCCAGTATCATTTCAATTTTTGGCAGTACATTGACTACTATTCTTACTGGCATGGTACCGCTACAGCGTATACCCCGCCTGAATATTACGATGACTTGGCGCAGTCCGACTGGCAGCAGAAATGGTTTGAATTCGGCATGCTGAACATACCGAACCCGACCTATACAGATGCCGCACATAAGAACGGGGTTCTGTCACTGGCCGGTGTCTTTTTCTCCAACAATGACCGCGGTCAGCAGACCTATAAGCAGATGATTGTGAAGGACGAGAACGGGAATTTCCCGGTTGCGGAGAAAATGATTGAAATGGCGCGTTATTTTGGCTATGACGGGTATTTCCTGAATCAGGAGGAGCTAAGCCCAAATGTGGCCACTGCGGATATTCCCGCCTACATCGCTTTTATGAAAACGCTACAAAAGGGAGGCATGTACGTCCAGTGGTACGATTCCCTGAATACGTCAACGGGTTCCAATACCTTTGCCCGTACCTTTAACGACAATAACATCTCTATGCTGTATGACAAGTCAACGAAGGAACAGGTTTCGGATTCCTACTTCTTCGACTATGGCATGGGCAGCTCGCAGATTACTTCTGCAAAGAATTATCTGAGCAATCTGAACACCTCCCAAGGGACTAATTACACCCTCTTTGACATCGGCTTTGCGGGACTTGAGGCTGGACGTGACCGCTTCAAGAGTGTGCAGGGAACTGCACTTAAGAATAAACTGTCGGGCGGCGTACCGCTGGTCAGCCTTGCCACGCTGGGAGCAGACTTCGTACATGCCGGGCTTGATGAAGATATGGGAAAAGCCTGGCCCGTCTCCAACCGCTCTGACAACAGCTACCAGTGGATGACCCATCTGCGGGAGCAGCTCTGGTGGTCCGGACCGAATGTCAATCCGGCCAGTACAACCGTATCGCCAACAAATACGGTAGCTGATGTCTATGCCGATAACCGCTACTGGCCGGGCATTGCCTCGGTCATTACGGAACGCTCGGTTGTGAAGGATACGAACTTCTATACAAATTTCAATACCGGACACGGGCTCTCCTATTATGTGAACGGGGCGGAATCAAACGGGGAAGAGTGGTCCAATATGAGTCTGCAGGATATACCGGTTACCTGGCAATGGTGGCAGGAGACTGCAGGCAGCCCTTTGACGGTAGATTTCGATTATGGCCCGGAATATAATCAGACCGCCAACACACGGGTCCATTACAAGCAGCTCGGCGCCTACAACGGCGGCAGCTCCCTCGCTGTAAGCGGGGCCTTGGACAAGGAGAATTTCCTCCGCCTATACAAGAGTGATCTGGCCGTGAAGGCTGGCTCCAAGCTATCTGTCGTCTATAATAAGCCGTCTGCCGACGATGCTTCGGTCATAAGTGCCGGCCTCATCTTCAAGGATAAGCCGGACGAAGTGGTTAAGCTGCCTGTAGGAAGCAGCGGGAAGCAAACCGCCGGCTGGGTCTCTGCCGAACTGAATCTTGGTGCCTATGCCGGCAGGGAGATCGCGGCGTTCGGGCTTGTATTCACACCGGGGCAGAGTACAATCGCAGATTATCAGGTGAATATCGGCCAGCTCCGGATTTATGACGGCTCGTCTGTCAAACCGGCTGCTCCGGCGAATCTTAAGATTGCCCAGGCGCTCTCCGGCACCAATGAAATGATCGTAAACTGGACGATGGACAACGATTATTCCAAAGTGAAGCAATATAATGTCTACGTGAACGACGTATTTATGGGCGGAAAATACGATGAAACCTTCTACATTAAGAAGCTGCCGTCCAAGTATGGTGTGCTGAAGGTCGTTCCGGTAGGCGCGGACGGGCTGGAGGGTGAAGCAGCAAGCTTATCCTTCGACCTGAACACCGCGGTCTCGAACATTGAAACCGAATCAGGCAGCAATGGTGATTTTTTGGTCAAATGGTCCAATCCGGGTCAGAGCCAGGGCAGCATCAAGGTTACTGTAAAATCGGTCAACTGGATCACAACGCCTGAGCCTGTATCCAGAGAAATGGTCCTGCCGCAAGGTACAGTGTCAGCCTTGTTCACTGACATGCCTGTCAACGGAGATGAGTATACCGTTACAGTGCAGGCGGGCAGTACGGATGCTGTCACCTATAACGGGGCTTTTATTGATAAAATAGCAGAGCCTTATACTGAGGCCTGGTCCTGGAACAACAATACGCTGAATCTGCCGATGCCGAATACCCGGGACTGGCGGTATATGTACATTAATGAAGACGGCAAGGCTAAATCCTTCCCGGTAACCTACTTGTCAGGCGCTGCAGCCAATAAGCCGCTTATTATCCGCGGGCGCACGACCAAAGCCAGTCTGAGTTTTACATCGACGGCAAAAGTAGTCACAGCTGTAATGGAAGACTATAGCGGAAATAAATCTGAACCTGTCTATCTTAGAGGACAATATCATATTACCTTTCACAGCAGCGGAGGCAATCCGGCTGAGACTGTGGTTAAGGCAGTATACGGTAATCCGGTTGCGGCTCCGGCGGTCGTTCGCGAGGGCTACGAGCTGGAAGGCTGGTACAATGACCAGGTGAAATGGGATTTCGCGAACCAGACCGTGACGGGGCCGCTTACCCTGACTGCCAAATGGAATCTTCAGGCGCCGGCTGTGCAGATTGTCAGTGAAGGTTCCATGCGGAAAGGCAAGGACGGCTGGCTGCGTGCAGCCGGTACAGGTGCCGGAGCACTCACTTATACCTGGTACGTGAATAAAGGGGCTGGCTATGAAGCTGAACCGGCGGGATCTGGCGATCTTCTGGGACTGACAGCCTTGACAGAGGAAATGAGCGGCTATACTTACAAGGTGATCGTGACGAACGAAAGCGGGATGACCGGGGAAGCTGAATATGTCCTGCAGGTACTCCCGGCTGAGGCGGAATGGATAACTCCGGCATTTATTGCGGACCTGCCTTCTGCACTGGAGACCGTTGCAGGAGAGGATGTTACCCTGGTTGTTAATACAACCGGAGATATTGAATCTATCGGCTGGGAAGTGAAATCTAAGGACAGCGGAGAATGGCTGCAGATACCGGGTGTTACGGGAGCAGTGTACCGGTTCACTCCGGAAGCCGGGGATGACGGCAACCAGTACCGGGTCCAGCTGACCGGTAAGGGAGCGGAAACACCGGAGACCGTCACAGGAAACGAGCTTCTGCTTAAGGTGTACCCGATACACGAAACTCCTGTAATTGAATCATTCACGGTTTCCGCTAATCCGGCAACCGAAGGAGGCGCTGCAACCTTTACGGTGGTCGCTGATTCGGTGTACGGTAATTTGAGTTACCGCTGGCTGAAGAATGATCAACTGCTGGAGGGGGCAAACGACAGCTCTCTGACCCTCGAACGGATTCAAAGCTCCGCTGCGGGAGCATACAAGGTTCAGGTGACCAATACCCGTACAATCGGCAGCCGCACCTATTCGGATACGGTCAACACGGATGCGATTGAGCTGCTCGTTAACCGCGGATCGTCTCAGACCAGCCCGCCGGTTGTTGTGGAGGTTCCCACATCGACACCAACGCCAGTGCCAAGCGCTACGCCAGCGCCTTCATCCGCAGTGATTTCAGCCAGCCAGCTGAGTAGTACGGCGGAGAACGGAGCCGTTACAGTGAAGGTAGGCAAGGCGGCTGTAATTGTGCTTCCGGGGAATGCCGGGGAGCTGCTGGGGACTCATGTGCTCAAGTTGACGGGAGACGGAATGGCTCTTGAACTGAAGCCGGAGCTGCTGAAGCAGCTGGCTGCAGCCCTGCCTGCCGCTCAGAGCAGCGCAGCCAGGATTGAACTGAAAGCAGAGCTGAGGGCGCTCGAAGGCACTGCGCTAAAGACGGAAGCAGGTGTCCTGCTGAAGGGCAGGCTGATGAATTATGATCTTAGTCTGACGGCGGCGGACGGAAGCGTTCACCGTGCAGAGCAGGCGGCTGTACCAGTGGCCTTTAGCTGGGTGGCTGATGAAGGGCTGAACCAGAAGCTGCTTGGGCTTTACCGGATAGACAGTAACGGTACGCTCACTTATCTGGGCGGATCAGCGGAAGCAGGAAGCTTGAATGCGCTTCTGGGCAGCAGCGGTACCTATGCACTGCTGGAATACTCTAAGCAATTCAGTGATGTGCCGGCAGCACACTGGGCTTTTGATGCTTTGCGTGAGCTGTCTGCCAAGCACCTGATTCAGGGAATCTCGGAGACGGCCTTTCAGCCGGGCAGAAATATTACCCGGGCTGAATTCGTACAGCTGATCGCAGGCGCTCTGCAATTGAGCGGCAGCGGCACAGCCGGTTTCTCCGATGTGCCGGCTGATGCCTGGTACGCAAAAGCACTCTCCGGCATGATGGATGCCGGCTTAATAAACGGACGGACGCCTGAAACGTTCCAGCCGGGTGCAGAGATCAGCCGTGAGGAGATGACCGTTATTCTGATGCGGGCCTACGCGCTGCAGCACGGCTCGGCTCCGGAGGCTCCGGCCTCCCTGCCTCTGAAGGATGCTTCAGAAATCTCGGCCTGGGCGTTGCAAGCTGTGAAGGCAGCGGCTTCGCTCGGCATGGTGAACGGGCGGCCGGATGGTACCTTTGCACCCAAAGCCTCTGCCACCCGTGCGGAAGCAGCGCAGCTTCTGCTGAATTATTTGCAATAAACTATTGTTTAAGAAGCGGGCAGCTCATGCTCCGCAAGCCATAACTTAAGGCGCTCGCCTCCTGATGCCATCAGGGGGGAGCGCTTCTTGCGTATCATGCTCACAGTTCAAATGTACATTAGGAGGTGGATTATGCGGAGAAACACCCTGTACCGTAAATATATTAAAGATAATTTGTTCATGCGCTTCACCCTGATCGTATCCTGTGTGTTCATTGCAACGATTATCGTCTTTACTTATCTGATGCTGAAGCTGATCTCGGAATCGGCGGTACAGCGGCAGATGGATATCCAGCGGAAGACGATGGAGAGCATCAGCAATTATGTGGAGAGCAAATATCAGTCTGTCCAGGATATGATCCGCGATGTGTACCGGGACGGGAGTCTGGCGAGCAACACTACTTTTTTGCTGGAGAATCCGTATGGGGAATATGTGGAGCACCGGCTGGACCGTTATCTTCAGGGAGACCCGTCCACATCCAATGTTGTGCAGTATTTTCAGAATAAAATCGATGATGACCCTGATATCCGCAGTCTCATGCTGTACAGTGCCAACCAGCAGGTGATGTACTATTACCAGGACCGCCGGCAGTTCGACATCGTGGCGACCAATGCTGCGCGCTCCTTCGTCCCGGACAGTATGTATCTGGATGAGGAGAGTCTCGTGTCTGTTCCAAATATCTGGGTACTGAAGAGCATCGGAATGCAGAAAGCACCCATGTTCTCCGTGAAAATCCCGATCAACAATAAGTCGTCGCTGCTTAATATCGGCCAGATGCTGGTCTATTTTGACTCGTCGGCGATCTGGCAGGCGATGAACAACTATAAGGAGGAGTTTAAAGGGAATATCCTGGTGCTCTCCGCACAGAATGAAGTCATTTTCGATACTTTGGGTGCAGGGTACGGCAAGAAATACGGTAAGCTGACGGGACTGAACTTCGGTGAGGAAATCACAGTTGACGGGATGGTGGTAACAAGCCTGACTCAGAGCCAGGCCGGATATTCGGTAGTCAGCCTGATCTCCAGGCAGGAGCTAGCCGAAACCTACCGCAGTGCACGCAATACAGTTCTGTTCATTGCCCTCGTCTGCATCCTGTTCGCGGTATTGCTGCCGGCGATGTTTATTTCCAATTTCGCCAAGCGCACACACCGGATCATTCGCTTTACCCGCAAAGTGAAGAACGGGGACCTCAATACCCGGATTATCGACAGCCGCGAAGACGAACTGGGCCAGATCGCCAAGAGCTTCAACAGCATGCTGGATGAGCTCAACCAATATATTGATCAGGTATACAAGGCGGAAATCAGGCAAAAGCATACGGAAATTGCCACGCTGGAAGCGCGGGTGAATCCGCATTTTCTCTACAACACGCTGGAGGTCATCCGTATGCGGGCGATCTCAAGCGGGGCGAAGGATGTCGGCGAGATGATCTACAGCCTGTCAGTGCTGTTCAAATCCTATGTCCGGCCCAAGGCGAGATATACGTTCAAGGATGAGCTGGAGGCGTGCCGGATGTACCTGGAGCTGTTCCGCATCCGCTATAAGGACAGATTTGTTTATACGATTGAGTGCAATAAAGAGCTGGAAGGGCTGCCTGTCCTCAAAATGTCGCTTCAGCCGGTAATCGAGAATTATATCCTGCACGGCATGCGGACCGGGCAGAGCGGGAACGTAATCACCATTACAGTAACCGCGGAGAATGAGCATATCCGGGTTATCGTAGCAGACAATGGACTGGGTATTCCCGCAGAACGGCTGAGCCAGCTCCGGCAGGGACTGGATAATCAGGGTGCTTTATCCGGGTCAGAGTCATTCGGGCTGCGAAGTATTCATGAGCGCCTCAGGCTGATGTATGGGGCACCATTTGGGGTTGAGCTGATTAGCGAGGAAGGAAAAGGTACTGAGGTCACCATCACATTCCCTTATCCCGCGAAGGAGGAGACAGAGCA
Source organism: Paenibacillus sp. fava2 (assembly GCF_058313675.1). Classification (NCBI taxonomy): domain Bacteria; kingdom Bacillati; phylum Bacillota; class Bacilli; order Caryophanales; family Paenibacillaceae; genus Paenibacillus; species Paenibacillus sp. fava2. Next base: position 3,924,523 of record NZ_CM177755.1, read on the forward strand.
TGTATAAGGTATTTATTGTGGACGATGAGCCGTTCATCCTGAGCGGTCTACAGGATATTTTGGACTGGAATCAGCTGGGCCTTACGATTGCCGGACAGGCTGAGAATGGACGGGAGGCGCTGGAGAGGCTGCGTGAGGTACCCGCTGATATCCTGATAACCGATATTTCGATGCCGGAGATGACCGGTCTTGAGCTAATCCGTGCAGCCGGTGAATTCCGTCCGGAGATGAAGGCGGTTGTGCTGAGCGGCTATGATGAATTCACGTATGTAAAAGAAGGCCTGTCGCTCGGAATCGAAAATTATCTGCTCAAACCGATTAATCTGGAGGAATTCCACAGTACACTGGAGACCCTTGTGGAGAAGCTGAATGTCTCAAGGATGGATACCGAACGGTCGCAATACACCAATTCCGTGCTTAAAGACAATGTGCTGCTGCGCTGGCTGCGGGGCCAGATTGACCCGGTGGAGCTGGCTGAGCGGCTCCGGCTGCTGGGTCTGTCGTTCAATGAGCCTTATGTTCAGGTTGCGCTGGTCCAGGCAGATCCGGCAACGGAGCTGTTCAGGAGCAATGCGGCAGAGCTGGTTGCTGCCTATCCTGCCTTCTTCATGTTCTGGGATTCGGACAATGATCTGGTGCTCATACATAATTTTGCCGGGGAAAAGAAGGGGGCGGCGGAGCTGTCCTCACTCCTGCAGAAGGTAGAAGGCTTATGCGCTGACAGCCAGAGGCTCCGTATTTCGGTCGGAAGCATTGTCGATGTGCAGGATTCCGCCCCGCTCAGCTATGAGCAGGCGAAGCAGGTCCAGGAATTCCTGGAGATCCATCCGGAGCGCAGCCTGGTTTATTATGAACAGCTGAAGGACCGTAAGGAGAATCTGGAAGCGGCCTTGCCGGAGGACTGGAGCGAATACTCCAAATTAATTATGTCCAAAAATGCTGCGGGGCTGACGGAGCAGTTCGACCTGTATTTCTCCGCGTCCTGTATGGAGGGTCTCACCCCTGAGCTCTTGAAGGAAATCGCCATTGAATGGGTCCTCTTCTTCCGCATGCTCATTAAGGATATCCGCAATGAATTGGAGCGCGATCTCATAGGGGCCGGCCTGACCGCGGTTCGCAGGGCGCAATCCCTGCCGGGATTATCCGCAGCCTTGAGAGAGACGGCCGGAAGCATCATTGAGCTGCTGGACCGGGAGCTGAAAAGCCCGGTGGTGAATCAGGTGCTGAATTATATTGAGAAATCCTACGGGGAGGATCTGTCCCTGAAAAAGCTGGGCTATATGTTCAACATTCACCCCGTCTATCTCGGACAGGTATTCCACAAATCGACCGGCGAATCCTTTGCCGAATATTTGAACCGTTACCGGATTGAGAAAGCGAAGGAGCAGCTGCGCCTGACAAATCATAAGGTGCATGAAATTGCCCGGAGCGTCGGCTACTGGGAAATGGGCTATTTTTATAAGCAATTCAAGAAATACGTCGGCATCTCACCGACAGAATTCAAAGGGCTGCTCTAAGGCAGTCCTTTTTACGGAAAGAGAAGGATTTAACTTTTACAGCATTGTTTCTTTATTTCATACCTGAATTTATATAGTTTCTCTTCTATTTGAAAATGCTTTCATCTTATAAAGTTAGGCTATAGCCACAGGGAAACAGCAGCCGGAAATACCCGGTATGACTGCTTGCCCGGCAGCTAATTAAAAGGGGGTACGACATATGAGCAAGAAAAAGAAACACTTCTCCTTATTGTTGACAACGCTTTTAACGCTTTCGATGGCCCTTAGCGCATGCGGGGGAAACAGCAACACCAATAATACTGCGGGTACTGACGGTAATAACGCTGCAGCAACGAACACGGCAACCGATGCACCTGAAACCAAGCCTGCGGAAGATCCTGTAGAGCTGATCTGGTATACCATCGGTGCACCGCAGAAGGATCTGGATAAAGTCATGGAGGAAGTCAACAAATACACGCTGGACAAAATCAATGTTACGCTCGACGTGAAAATGATCGACTTCGGCGACTACACACAGAAGATGCAGGTTATGGTCGCTTCCGGCGAACCGATGGATATACTGTTCACCTGCTCCTGGGCTTTTGATTATGTGCAGAATGCCCGCAAAGGCGCCTTCCTGCAGCTCGATGATCTGCTCAAAGATCAAGGCAAAGGCATTGTGGATACAATTGATCCTGCTTTCTTGGAAGGCTCCAAGGTTGACGGCCACAACTATGCCATCCCGGCCAACAAAGAGCTTCCGGCACAAGAGGTGTACCGCTTCAACAAAGAGCTGCTGGACAAATACAAGCTCGATATGTCCAGTGTGAAAACAATGGCTGACCTGGAGCCGCTGCTGAAAACAATTAAGGATAACGAGCCTGAAATCACCCCGTACGCTATGGTAAAGGACTTTATGCCGGTTATGCCGTTCGACTATGTCATTGAGAAGATGCCGATGGCTGTTTATATGGATACCAAGGACTACAAGGTTGTAAATATTCTTGAAACGCCGGAAATTAAGGAAGCGCTTCAAACGGTCCGCAAGTTCTATCAGGCCGGTTATATTTCTCCTGAAGTAGCCACTACAACCTCCGTGGATGACCTGTATAAAGCAGGCAAATGGTTCACAGACCGCGCGGCTACCCAGCCGATGGCCGACAATCTGTGGAGCGCAAGCTACGGTTATCCGGTTGTATCGACACCAGCCGGCCAGCCGTATATTTACAACTGGTCCGTAATGGGCTCGATGCAGGCGATTTCGGCCAACTCCGAGCATCCTGAGAAGGCGATGGAATTCCTGAACCTGTTGAACACAGATCCTGTACTGCGCAACATGATTGACTCCGGTATCGAAGGCGTGCACTACGAGAAAATCAGCGACAACATGATCAAGAACCTGCCTGATGCCAAAAACTATGATATGCCAACCTTCTCTCTGGGCAATATCATGATTAACTATCTTAATGAAGGTGACCCGGAGAACAAATGGGAAGAATTCAAGAAGTTTAATGATTCCGGTATCAATGCTCCGCTGCTCGGCTTCAACTTCGATACATCCAATATTACCAATGAGATTGCCGCCGTGCAGAACGTGAAGGAAGAATTCTGGGCCCCGCTGATGACTGGTTCGGTAGATCCCGATGATTACCTGGCCAAGGCCAACGAGAAATTCAAAGCCGCCGGTCTGGATAAAATCATTGCTGAAGCCCAGACACAAATCGATGCCTGGAAAGCAGCGAATAATAAGTAGTACCTGATTGAAGACCGGGAGGGTGAACAGACCTGGCCCGGTCTTTTTGCACCATAAATGCATTTTAAGGCATAGGAGGAGCTAGGGCACATGGGGAAAATAGGAAGATCGGCTAAGGATATTATGAGAAATAAAGTGTTGCTGTTTATGGTTCTGCCGGGCACATTGTGGTTTTTATTCTTCTCCTACCTGCCGATGGTGGGGACGGTTATTGCCTTCAAGGAGTACCGGTTCAGCCGGGACGGGTTCTGGGCAAGCATTATCAAGAGTAAATGGGTCGGCTGGGATAACTTCAAGTTTCTGTTCAGCACGAATGATGCTTTTCTGATTACACGCAATACGATTTTGTATAATACAGCTTTTATTGTGCTGGGCCTGATTATGTCGGTGCTGCTGGCCGTTGTGCTGTCAGAGATAGCCAATAAAAAGCTTGCAAAGCTGTATCAGACGGGAATGTTCCTGCCGTACTTCTTATCGTGGGTGGTTGTAGGCTATTTCGCGTTCAGCTTCCTGAGCTCGGAGCGGGGATTGCTGAATCAATTATTTGGCAGCCAGATTTCCTGGTATTCGGAATCGAAATACTGGCCATTCATCATTATCTTTGTCTATTTGTGGAAGGCCGTCGGATATAACAGCGTGGTCTATCTGGCTGCGATTATGGGCATAGACAAGTCGCTGTACGAGGCGGCGATGATCGACGGGGCCAGCAAATTCCAGCAGATCCGCAACATTACGCTGCCGCTTTTGAATCCGATTATTATCATTATGACTCTGCTTGCGATCGGGAAAATCTTTTATGCAGATTTCGGGCTGTTCTATCAGGTGCCGAGAGATTCGGGGACGCTCTACAGCGTGACCAACGTAATCGATACGTATGTGTACCGTGGACTTAAGACAACAGGAGAGATCGGAATGAGTACCGCAGCCGGCCTGTATCAGTCGGTGGTTGGATTCGTGCTGGTGCTTGCCTCCAACTACATCGTGCGTAAATTTGATAAGGACAGTGCATTATTCTAGGGGAATTAAAGGAAAGTGAGGTCTTCGAATGTCTGCTAAGCCTGTAAAATCGCGCGATTTTCATCAGCTCTCATCGGTATGGAATATTGTCTTTAATGGTATTGCCGGAGCTTTTTCCTTACTGTGTGTGTTCCCGTTTCTGTTTGTGGTGCTCATCTCGTTTACGGATGAAGGGGCGCTGGCCCGGGACGGCTACAAGTTAATTCCGGCCAAATGGAGTTTTGAGGCATATAAATATGTTTTTGGCACGGGGGATACCTTGCTCCGGTCCTATGGGGTGACGATTGCCGTGACGGTGATTGGTACAATGGTCAGCCTGCTGCTTATCTCACTCTATGCCTATGCGATTTCGCGTAAAAGCTTTAAGTACCGCAAATTCTTCGCCTTCTTCGCCTTCTTTACGATGCTGTTCAACGGGGGACTGGTCCCGACCTACATCATCGTGACGCAGATGCTCGGCCTCAAGGATAGCATCTGGGCGCTGGTGCTGCCGCTGGCGATGAATGCTTTTTACATTATGATCTTGCGTACCTTTTACATTACCAGCGTACCTGATCCCCTGATTGAGTCTGCCAAAATTGACGGTGCCGGTGAATTCCGCACCTTCCTGAGAATTGTGCTGCCGCTGTCCCTGCCCGGCCTGGCTACGATTGGCTTGTTCAGCACACTCGGGTACTGGAATGACTGGTTCAATGCGCTGCTCTATATTGATAATCCTAATCTCGTGCCGCTGCAGTCCATGCTGATGCGGATTGAGACGAGCATGCAGTTCATTCTGCAGAATTCCCAGAACAGCTCGCTGAGTCTGGAAGCGCTCCGCTCGATGCCTCAGGATACATCGCGGATGGCTATGGTTGTGCTGGCTACCGGGCCGATTATCTTCGCTTATCCGTTTTTCCAGCGTTACTTCATCCAGGGTCTGACCGTCGGGGCAGTTAAAGAATAAGTATTAGTGAAGGGAAGCAAAGCAGCGCACCAAACAACAGAGAGGGAGTGGAGCCGGATGTTATACAAAGACCATACGCAGCCGATTTCCAGGCGGACAGAACATCTGCTGGGGCTGATGACGTCGGAAGAGAAGGTAGGCCAGCTGATTCAGCTGTTCGGATGGCAGACCTATGAATATATACAAGACAGCGCAGAACCGGCAGAAGATCATACGGAAGTGACCGAAGGCATTGTGTGGCTGACAGAGGATTTCAAACGCAGAATCCGTGAGGGCAGTGTCGGTTCCTTATATGGAACCCTGCGGGCAGATCCCTGGACCGGAGTTACGCTGGATACCGGACTTGGACCGCGCGCCGGTGCGGAAGCGGTGAATGTTATTCAGCGCTATGCTCTGGAGCATTCGCGGCTGGGCATTCCCCTGCTGATCGGGGAAGAATGCTCGCACGGGCATATGGCGATCGGGGCGACGGTATTCCCCGTTCCGCTACTGATCGGCAGCACCTGGAATGTGGAGCTGTACCGCGAGATGTGCCGGGCTGTAGCTCTGGAGACCCGGAGCCAGGGCGGTGCGGTGACCTATTCGCCGGTGCTGGACGTAGTCCGCGATCCGCGCTGGGGACGCACCGAGGAATGCTTCGGCGAGGACCCGTATCTCATCGGCGAATTCGCCGCAGCTTCAGTCGAAGGGCTGCAGGGCGAGGATATCAGCAGCGTGTCGAGTGTAGGCGCGACGCTGAAGCATTTCGTCGCCTACGGCAGTTCGGAGGGCGGCCGGAATGCCGGACCAGCGCATATCGGCAAGCGGGAGCTGCTTGAGGTTGACCTGTATCCCTTCCGCAAAGCGGTGGAGGCCGGCGCGGCATCGGTTATGCCTGCCTACAACGAAATTGACGGCATCCCTTGCACAACCAATAAGGAGCTGCTGCAGGATGTGCTGCGCGGGGAATGGGGCTTCCGCGGCATGATTATTACCGACTGCGGCGCCATTGATATGCTGGCCTCCGGCCATGATACGGCTGAGAACGGCGAAGATGCGGCTGTGCAGGCGCTGCAGGCGGGCATTGACATGGAAATGTCCGGCGAGATGTTCGGACGGCATCTGCTTACGGCCCTCCGCTCCGGAAGGCTGGAGGAGCGGTACGTCGATGAAGCCGTCTCCCGTGTGCTTGACCTGAAGTTCAGGCTGGGGCTGTTTGAACAGCCGTTTGCTGACCCGGACCGGGCGGAGCAGCTCATTGGCAGTGCAGCACATGCGGAGCTGGCCCGGACCATCGCCGCTGAAGGCATTGTGCTGCTGAAGAATGACGGGGTGCTGCCCCTGTCTAAGTACAGCGGCAGGATTGCTGTCATTGGGCCAAACGCCGATGCCGGCTATAACCAGCTCGGGGATTATACCTCCCCGCAGCCTCCCGGCAAGGTGACGACGGTGCTCGGCGGAATCCGCAGCAAGCTCTCTGCAGAGCCGGAGCGGGTGATCTATGCGCCGGGCTGCCGGATCAAGGATCAGTCGGCTGAGGGTCTGGAGCCTGCGATGCAGGCAGCAGCCGGGGCGGACACGGTTGTTCTCGTGCTGGGCGGGTCCAGCGCAAGAGATTTCGGTGAAGGCAGCATTGACCTGCGGACCGGAGCCTCGAAGGTTACGGAGAATGAGCTGAGCGATATGGATTGCGGGGAAGGCATCGACCGGATGTCGCTGCACCTGTCCGGCATCCAGCTGGAGCTGATGCAGCAGCTGAAGGCGCTCGGTAAGCCGGTGGTCGTTGTCTACATCAACGGCCGCCCTGTCGCTGAGCCTTGGATAGATGAGCATGCGGATGCCATTCTGGAAGCCTGGTATCCCGGGCAGGAAGGCGGACATGCCATTGCGGACATCCTGTTCGGCGATGTCAATCCTTCCGGCCGGCTGACCGTCTCCCTCCCCGTGGATGCCGGACAGCTGCCGGTCTATTATCTCGGCAAACGCTCACGCGGTGCCCGTTATCTGGAAGGGTCGTCCCAGCCCCGTTATCCTTTCGGGTTCGGATTAAGCTATACCGAATTCCGCTACAGCGGTCTGCGGATTGAACCGGCGGAGATTCCGGCGGGCGGTACCGCTGAGGTTACGGTTGAAGTAGAGAATATCGGCTCCTACCAAGGTGCAGAGGTCGTTCAGCTGTATATTTCCGACTCTGTCAGTAAGGTGACAAGACCGGCAAAGGAGCTCAAGGGCTTCCGTAAAATCGTTCTGGAGCCGGGAGCGAGACAGACGGTCACTTTCACAGTAGGTGCAGAACAGCTGAGCTATATCGGACCGGATTATAAGCCGGTGGTAGAGCCGGGAAGCTTCCGGGTCAGGGTCGGCCGGAATGTTAATGATACGCTCGATATTGGACTTATTGTTATGGAGGAATAGACATGGAACGTATGGATCTCGAACGTATTAACCGGTTTATCCGTGAATGTGCGCAGCAGCAATGGCTGGAGTACCGGGATATTGAGGACTGGAAGGTTTTTTCCGCCGAGTACAGGCTGCCGGGCGATTACTCAGAGCTGCAGCCTTATCACGGCAGTGAAGCCTTCGGCCTGTTTCCGAGTGTGCAGGGAACGACCTATTTCTTCCGCACAAGGCTGAACATTCCTGACGGGTGGACCGGGGCGGACACCGGTATCCTTTTCCGTTCCGGCGGAGAAGGGCTGCTGCGGGTGAACGGGGCTTCACGTCAGGGGCTGGACCGCAATCATACCTTTGCCGCCCTGGACCCGGAAGCCGACAGCCGGACACCGGAGCTGGAGATCGAGCTCTATGATCCGGTCCCGGAACCGGATGACCCGCTGAATAAGCAGGCGGTCATCCAGCCGCCGGTCCGCTCAATTACCGCTGCATTGGTTAGAGTGAATCTGCCGGTACAGTCGCTGATGTATACGGCGACCGTTATCCGGGATTCGGCGCTAATGCTGCCGGAGCAGGATTTCCGCCGTAGCCGTATCCTTGAGGCGCTGATTCAGGCGATGGATGCCTTTGTCATGCTGGGGCCGGAGGCTGCGGTGAACGGCGGCGCAATCTCGGGCATTGAGCAGGAGCTGATCAGCAAAGTCCGCAAGCTTGGCGGCAACAGTGAGGGCTTCATTCATATGATTGGCCAGTCGCATATCGACATCGCCTGGCTGTGGCCGGCGCGGGAAACGGTGCGCAAGGCGAGCCGGACCTTCTCCACGGTGAATGCACTGATGGAGAAATATCCGGATTACCGGTATGCCCAGAGCCAGCCGCAGCTGTTTGCCTACTTGAAGGAGAATGACCCGCAGCTGTACGGCAAGGTCAAGGAGCGGATCCGCGAAGGACGCTGGGAGCTGGTCGGCGGCATGTGGGTTGAGCCGGATCTTAATATCCCGAGCGGTGAATCGCTGATGCGGCAGATGCTCTACGGGCAGAGCTTCTACCAGGAGGAGTTCGGGCTGCGCTCAGAGATTGAGTGGCTGCCGGATACCTTCGGATATTGCGCTTCGCTGCCGCAGATTCTGCAGCACGGCAAAATCCGCTACTTCATGACCACCAAGCTCGGCTGGAATGATACCAATCTGTTCCCTTATGATCTGTTCCGCTGGGTGGGCATCGACGGCACCTCACTCTTATCCTTCATGAATCACGGGGTGAACGAGAACACGCTGCCGAAGGATATCCATGACCACTGGCAGTCCTACCGCGAGAAGGCTGTCCACAGCGAGCAGATGCTGCTGTACGGACACGGTGACGGCGGCGGCGGGGTTACGCGGGAGATGCTGGAATACATCAGCCGTTCGGAGCTGATGGTGGGCCAGCCGGCCTCCGGCTACAGTACGGCTGCTGATTTCTTTGCAGGCATCCAGGCGAAGCAGACGGAGCTTCCGGTCTGGCAGGGTGACCTGTATCTGGAGCTGCACCGGGGAACGTATACGACCCATGCGCGCAATAAGCGTAATAACCGCAAGGCCGAAATCCTGTACCGGGAAGCTGAACTGTGGCAGAGTCTGGCCGGACAGCGGCTGCAGCCGGAGGAACGTGAAGCGGTGAACCAGGCGCTGCATGACGGCTGGAAGCTGCTTCTGCTCAACCAGTTCCATGACATCATTCCCGGATCTTCGATTCCCGAGGTCTATCAGACCTCAGAGAAGGAATATAAGGAAATCTTCTCCCTGGGGGAACGCAGTCTGAAGACCGTCATGAAAGCCGTTGTTTCCGGCATCCCTGCGGAAGGTGAAGGCCGGCCGTATGTTGTGCTGAACAGCCTGGGCTGGGCCCGGGATATGGTTGTAGAACTGCTGAATGAAGGAGCGGAGGATGCTGGGTTTGCGGTGTATGACCAGAACGGGGAGCGCCTGTCAGCACAGCCGGTTACTACTGGAGAGCAAAATCTTTTGCGTGTCCGGATACCGGACGTTCCCGCATTCGGGTACGCAACCGTATGGGTGAGTGCGGAGGAACTGACGGCAAAGGCTATTGGTGATCAGTGCGATCAACACGCGGCTTCGGGTTCAGTGAAGGATACGGAAGAATCAGCCGTTATCCCTGCCGGGCCGGTATTGGACGACCGCTGGGAGACCGAATATTACCGCATTCTATTCAATAAACAAGGTGAAATCATCAGCCTGTACGATAAGGAAGCCCGGCGGGAGATTGTAAAGCCCGGGGAAAGCGCAAACCGGCTTCACTTCTTCCATGACCGTCCAGTGCTATGGGATGCCTGGGATATCGACAGCCGCTATGAAGCCCAGCCTGCCGGAGCGGCGGTGCTGCTGGAGAAAGGCCTGCATTCCACAGGCGAAGTCTGCGATGTGCTGTTCTTCCGCTGGAGCATCGGCCAGTCTGAAATCCGGCAGCAGCTGATCCTGTATCATGCCGACCGGAGAATCGATTTCAAGACAACCGTCGACTGGAAGGAAGCCCATAAGCTGCTGAAAGTCGGTTTTACTGTAGATGTAGTGACCAGCAAGGCGACCTACGAAATTCCATTCGGGGCGCTGGAGCGGGTTACACATCGCAATACCAGCTGGGAGCAGGCGCAGTATGAAGTCTGCGGACACCGTTATGCCGATGTGTCTGAGCATGATTACGGCGTAAGCTTATTAAATGACTGCAAGTACGGCTATGACATTCAGGGCAGTACCATCCGGCTGTCACTTCTGCGCGCACCGCGCTGGCCGGACCATTCGGCCGATCTGGGCACCCAGGAATTTACTTATTCCCTCTATCCGCACCGCGGGGACTGGCGGTCGGCGCATACGCTGCGCAAAGCGGCGGAGCTTAATCATCCGGCCTATGCAGTGGCTGCTGCCGGTGCTTCAAGCGGAGGTGCCAGTGAAGCAGCAGCAGATGCGGGCAAGCGGTCTGCGGCAGGCTCCTTCATTGCTTTTGACGGGAAGCAGGTTGTCCTCGATACGGTCAAACCGGCGGAAGACGGCAGCGGCAGCATTCTGCGGTTCTATGAATCGGCAGGCGGGCGTGAAACGGTGAAGCTTAGCTGGCTGCAGCCTTATTCCAAGCTGTGTTTATCGAATGCCCTGGAGGAAGAGACAGAGCTGCTGCAGGCAGAGGACGGGAGTATAACCCTGGGGTTCCGCCCGTTCGAGATCAAGACAGTCAAAATCATTCATTCTACAGATTAATTAGAAGGAGAACAAACCATTGGAACAATTCCGCCTTCCCCAAATTCAGATGCCGGAGCTGGCGCTGCCAGCCTCCATTCAGGCCGTGCTGGCCGAAGCCGATGACAAGCTGGCCCACCGGCCCAAGCTACAACAGCTGTTCAAGAACTGCTTCCCGAACACACTGGAGACCACAACCAAGCTGCTTGAGGACGGGACGACATTCGTGATTACGGGCGATATTCCCGCCTGCTGGCTGCGCGATTCAGTGGAGCAGGTTATTCATTATGTGCCTTTTGCCAAAAATGACCCTGAGCTGCAGCGTATTATCGGCGGCCTGATCAGGCGCCATACACAGTATGTGCTGACCGACCCTTATGCCAATGCGTTCAACGAAACGGCCAATGACTGGCACTGGAACGCCGGGGATATGACAGAGATGTCGCCCTGGGTCTGGGAGCGCAAGTTCGAGATTGACTCGCTATGCTTCGTAATCCGGCTGGCACATGCCTACTGGGAGGAGACGAAGCAGACGGATTTCTTTACTGCTGAGTTCAAAAAAATGCTGCGGACCATTACTGATCTGTTCAAGCGGGAGCAGCACCATGCTGAACAATCCCCGTACCGCTTCACGCGGAACAACGGGATTATGGAGGATTCCATCCGTAACGGCGGCCTGGGCATGCCGGTCAACTATACGGGAATGATCTGGTCCGGCTTCCGGTCCAGTGACGATGCCTGCGACTTCCACTACAACATTCCGGGAAATATGTTCGCTGTGGTCGCGCTGCGGCAGATGCAGGATTTTGCCGAGTGGGTATTCCGTGATCTTGATTTCCTGGAAGAGCTGAAAGAGCTGGAGCAGGAGGTGGATCACGGCATCAAGCTGTACGGTATCTACCGCCATCCGCTGTTCGGGCCCATCTATGCTTATGAGACGGACGGCTTCGGCAACTACTGCCTGATGGACGATGCCGGGACACCGGGCCTGATCTCTATTCCTTATCTGGGCTATCTGAAGAATGATGATCCGGTCTATCAGAATACAAGACGGTTTGCACTGAGCCGGGAGAATCCCTTCTATTACGAGGGCAAGGCCGCGAAGGGAATCGGCAGCCCGCATACCCCTCCGGGGTACATCTGGCATATGGCGCTGTCCATGCAGGGAATTACAGCGGATAGCCGGGAAGAAAAGCTGGCGGTCATTGATATGCTTGAGGCAACCGACGGCGGTACCGGATATATGCATGAAGGCTTTCATGCGGACGACCCGGATGTCTATACCCGCAAATGGTTCGCCTGGTCGAACAGCCTGTTCTCCCAGCTGATCTGGCGGGCGCTGCAGGAAGGCATTCTTTAACACTTTTATATAAAAGCAAATTAAATAACCAAACTATATAACCAAAGGAGATTTGAACATGACTACCATTATTGGAGACCCTTTAGCGAATATTCCCTGGGAGGAGAAGCCGGCAGATGTGAATGCGCCGGTCTGGAGATATTCCGCCAACCCGATCATTCAGCGCAATGCCATCCCGAATTCCAACAGTGTGTTCAATTCCGCTGTTATTCCGTTTAAAGACGGCTTCGCGGGAGTATTCCGCTGTGATTCCAGATCGGTCAGCATGGATATCTTCGCCGGGTTCAGCGCAGATGGCGTGAACTGGAGCATCAACCATGATCCGATTGTCTTTGAGGGCGATGAGGAGATTATCAAGCGGGAATACCGCTATGATCCCCGGGTCTGCAAAATCGGTGACCGCTACTACATTTCCTGGTGCAACGGCTATCATGGGCCGACCATCGGGCTGGCGTATACCTTTGATTTTGTCACCTTCCATCAGCTCGAGAATGCCTTCCTGCCGTATAACCGCAATGGTGTGCTGTTCCCGCGTAAAATCGGTGGACATTATGCCATGCTCAGCCGGCCAAGCGATACCGGACATACACCGTTTGGCGATATTTTCTACAGTGAAAGCCCGGATCTGACCTTCTGGGGCAAGCACCGTTATGTCATGGGAACAGTCAACGGCGATGCCTCCGCCTGGCAGTCGAAGAAAATCGGTCCCGGCCCGATCCCGATTGAAACAGATAAGGGCTGGCTGCTGATCTATCACGGCGTAATCAATACATGCAACGGGTTCGTCTACCGGATGGGCTGTGCGCTGCTCGACCTGGATCAGCCCTGGAAGGTAAAAGCCCGCTCACGCAACTATATTCTCGGCCCGGAGACGCTGTATGAATGTGTTGGCGACGTGCCGAATGTGACGTTCCCTTGTGCGGCGCTGACCGATGCTGCTACCGGAAGGATCGCCATCTATTACGGCTGTGCGGATACGGTTACGGGCCTGGCCTTCACGACTGTGGATGAGCTGCTGAACTACATGGAAGAGTTCCCGCTGGAGAACGAGGTATAGAGGCATGAACAAATCACTGACCGCACATATCATCTCGCATACTCACTGGGACCGGGAGTGGTATCTGCCGTATGAACGCCATCATCTCCGGCTTATCCGGCTGGTGGACAGCCTGCTGGATAAGCTCGAACAGGAGCCGGAATTCCGGAGCTTCTTCTTCGACGGGCAGACCATTATTATTGAGGATTATCTGCAGGTGCGCCCGGAGAACCGGGAACGCCTGGAGCGCCATATCCGCGACGGGCGGATTCATATCGGGCCGTGGTACATTCTGCAGGATGCGTTCCTGACCAGTCCGGAAGCCAATGTGCGTAATCTGCAGCTCGGATACCAGGATGCAGGCGGTTACGGAACGGTAGCGAAAATCGGCTATTTCCCTGACACCTTCGGCCTGACCGGGCAGATTCCGCAGCTGATGGTGCAGGCCGGCATCCAGAACGCCTTCTTCGGGCGCGGGGTGAAGCCGACAGGCTTCAACAATACCGTCTCCGGAGACGGTTACGAGTCCTCCTTCTCCGAGCTGGTCTGGGAAGGAGCGGACGGTTCCAAGGTGCTTGGCATCCTGTTCGCCAACTGGTATTCGAACGGCAATGAGATTCCGGCGGGGGCGGATGAGGCCCGCGCTTTCTGGGAGCGCAAGCTGGCAGATGCCCACCAGTACGCGGCCACAGACCAGCTGCTGTTCATGAACGGCTGCGACCATCAGCCGCTGCAGCTTGATCTTCCGGAAGCGATCCGCACTGCGGAGCAGCTGTATCCCGACATTTCCTTTATACACTCAAACTTCCCGGACTATATTCAGGCAGTGAAGGACTCCATCACAGGGCGCAGCCTGTCTTCCGTTAAGGGTGAACTGCGGAGCCAGCGCACCGACGGCTGGGGGACGCTGGTCAATACTGCGTCTGCCCGGGTCTACCTGAAGCAGCTGAATCAGCGCGGCCAGGCGCTGCTGGAGAAAGCGGCCGAGCCGCTGGCAGCAATTGCCAAGCTGCACGGCGGTGAATATCCGCAGCATCTGCTCACCTATGCATGGAAGACGCTGCTGCAGAATCATCCGCATGATTCGATCTGCGGCTGCAGCGTGGATGAGGTGCACCGTGAGATGGTGACCCGCTTTGACAAAAGCCACCATATGGCTGAAGGCATCGTGGCGGACAGCCTGCAATTCATCGCCGGCAAGGTGGATACGTCTGTATTTGCCGCTTACGGCGATGAGGCCATTCCGCTGGTTGCTGCGAATACAAGCGGCTGGACCCGCACGGGCACAGTCAGCGTGGAGCTGGATGCCGCCCGCCTGTACCTGCGCGAAGGCCTGCCGCTGGATGAGACCGCCCGGCGGATGCAGGCGGTGGATTTGGCCGGACGCGTGCTGGTTGATGAGCAAGGGATGGAAATACCTTGCTCGGTAGAGGATCTGGGGCTGAGCTTCGGCTACGATCTGCCGGAGGACAGATTCCGGCAGGCGTACAGCTGCCGCAGAGTGAAGCTGACCTTCGAAGCGGCGGCTGTGCCTGCGCTGGGGCTGCGTGCCTATTCCTGGGTACGCCGTCAAGCTGGTGGCTCCTTGGCGAATACCGGCGGAATTGTTACCTCTGCGGCAGAGGTAACAGCACTCCCGCAGCCGGATCCGCTGGCAGCAATGGAACAAGATCAGCCGGTGCTGGAGAATGAGACCCTGCGCGTGGAGATCAAGGCGGACGGCTCCTTCACACTGTTGTATAAGCCAAGCGGCAGGATTTACCGTGATCTCGGTGTCTACGAGAATACCGGAGACATCGGCAACGAATATATGTACAGACAGCCCCCAGGTGAAGAGCCGCTTACGACCAGGGGGCTGCCGGCTGCAGTTCGTATCATTGAGAATACGCCATACCGGGCTTCAGTGGAGATCACCCATGACTGGACGGTTCCGGCTTCAGCTGATACCTTGCTGGAAGCAGAGCAGCGGGCCTTGGTCTATTATCCGGAGCGGCAGGCGCAGCGCTCGGCGGAGACGGTGCAGCTTAAGCTGCGCACCATACTCAGGCTGGAACGCAGCGGTAAAGGCCTGGAAGTGAAAAGCTACATCAGCAATAACGCCAAAGACTACCGGTTGCGGATGCTCTTCCCCACAGATCTTACTTCAGACTCTCACCGGGTTGATTCCATGTTCGAGCTGGCGGAGCGCCCGAATGAACCGGCGCCGGAATGGCTGAACCCGAGCAATGCACAGCATCAGCAGGCTTTCGTGGATGTGGCAGAGGAGCGTGCAGGACTTACAGTAGCCAATCTTGGACTTCAAGAATATGAAGTTTTGCGTGACGGGCGCAATACGATTGCCGTTACCTTACTCCGCTGTGTCGGTGAGATGGGTGACTGGGGGTGGTTCCCTACGCCGGAAGCCCAGTGCCAGGGGGAGCAGACAGCGGAAATGCTTCTCATTCCGCATGGTGGGGACGCAGTGACTTCCGGTGCTGCGGCAGCGGCTTACCAATTCCAGATCCCCTGGATGACTATCCAGGCTGAGCTGCATGGAGGAGTCATTCCTCCTGTCTATTCACCGTTCCGCTGGAGCGGTAAGACCGCTGCGTTCTCCTCGCTCAAGATGAACAGGGACAACGGTGACCTGCTGCTCCGCTGGTTCAATATGGCGGATCAGCCCAGCGTACTGCAGCTGGATACAGAATTTGCCGCTGCCGGCTGCTACAAATCCAATGTATTGGAGACTGAAGAGGGCGTATTGGAGCAAGACAATACTGGAGCACCTGGTACACTATCGCTTCAGCTCAGAGGACATGAAATCGCAACGGTAGGTATCCGGCTGAGCTAATCCCGCAAAGATATGAAAGAGGTGACCCCACCGCATGGATGAGCAGTTTCAGCAGGAGAGACGTACCCCCTGTGTGCAGCAGTATACTGTGACTTCAGATGAGCAATGGAGGCTGTCTGCACAATCACGGATACTCCTTATAGATAATGCCCGTTTGACAGGGCATGAGCTGCTGACGGACACCGTAAATATTGTTCTCAGGGAAATGGCTTCCAGCGGACTTCTGCCCGGTCAGCTCCTGCCTGTACTGCACGGAGAGCCAGAGGCAGCTTTGCCGGGAGATGTGGTTATTGCACTAAGTGACCATGCAGAATCCGGAGAGAGCATTCACAGGGAAGGCTATCGTATGGATATCGGAAGCACTGTAACAATAACGGCTGCAAGTGAAAGAGCCGTAATGTACGCCCTGCGGACGGTAATGCAGCAATGTCTGGACAACGGCTTTATGCAATACGGCACAATTTCAGATTATCCAGTGATGCCCGAACGGGCGCTGCATATCGACATCGGACGGAAATACTATTCTGCGGACTGGATCAAGGAGCGGATCGGGGAGATGTCCCGGCTCAGGCTGAACACGCTGCAGCTGCATTTTTCCGAGAACGAAGGCTTCCGGCTGATGAGCGAGAGCCATCCAGAAGTGACGTCAGATCAATATTTAACGAAGGAGCATGTGCGGGATATTATCGCTACAGCAAGAAGGTATCATATTGATGTTATTCCTTCGCTGGACTCGCCGGGTCATTTTGGTTATGCGCTCAGAGGCTATCCAGAATGGCTGCTTAAGGATTCTTCGGGAGCCGCCGCTCCGGGCGCGCTGGATATTACGAACACAGCCGCCCGAAGGTTCGCTCTGGAGCTGATCGACGAATACGCAGAATTATTTGCCGGCAGCACGCATTTTCACATTGGCGGTGATGAATTCATTGATTTCGGGCAATTCGGCAAATATCCGCAGCTCGCTGAGTATGCCGGGAGCGTGCTGGGCATCAGCGGCGGTACCGGTGTGGACACATACATTGATTACCTAAACGGTATCGCTGAACATCTGGAAGCCAAGGGCTGGACTGTCCGCGCCTGGAATGACGGGCTATACCGTGGGGATCTGATCCAGAAGGTACAGCCAAAACCCTCCATCCAAATTACGTACTGGACAAAATGGCATGAGCAGATGGCCCCGGTTGAGACGTTTATTGCCAACGGGCATCAGGTGCTGAATTATAATGATGCGTATTTTTACTATGTATTAGGCGAACATGCGGGCTATACTTATCCTACAGGAAAGAAAATTAGCAGCTTCTGGCATCCCGGGCTCTTCCCGGGCAGAGGACAGGATATTGTGCAAGAATACAATAGACCTTATCCGCCTTGTCTGATCGGCTGCTCGTTCTCCATCTGGAGTGACCGGCCGGAAGCGCAGACTGCTGAAGAGGTGGCTTATGGTATCAGTGAACCGCTACAAGCGATGGCGCTGAAGGCGTGGATGGGATAGCTGTATATGTAAAAGAACGACAAAAGGAGGAACGGCTGGCCTTGACTAGACTCCTCTCATCACTATTATCCGCTGTACTTCTGTCACTTGTTTTCACAATGGTCAGTCAATACAACAATACTGACGATAATGTTCTGTACTATTCATTTACGAATGAATTTTTAAATGGATTTTTGATACTGTTCTGCATTTATTTATTCTTAGTAACCCCAGCCTCATTGTATATAGATAAAACAATCAGAAATCGCAGTATTATATTAGATTTATTTCTGTATTTTGTTATCGGCAGCCTGATGGGTTCATTAATCCTTTTGATCAATTCTGCAAATGATATACAGGCTTCATTACAGCTAATATTACTTTTCGGATTGGGTGCTTCTGTATTTTCTTTATTTTTATATTTGTTTACTTTCATTAAGAAGAAAAGAAAATAATGATAATATAGCTAATTTCATAGGAGTAGTATCTATACAAACACAGCCCAATCTGAAGTTCATCAGATTGGGCTGTGTGTTGAGGCTGAGCCCGGCCAAGGCCGGTGGTTAAGCCTGATATGTATTAGGATCGGTTACCCGACGCGATCTTTGCGACGCAGTTACCATAAGCAGAATACCTGTAATCAAATGAAGAACCCATCCTACAAAAGGTATCCAGGCGAGAAGCGAGCTGATAATCCCAAGCACAGAACCATAATACGCTTCTTTGTTCTTGGATGACAGGATCAGCGTCACCAGATGAAGGATAAAGGTTAATCCCAATACCGTATACCCGCTTCCAATAACAATTGCAGCACCGAGAATCGGAATAGCCAAAATAATCTCGAATGCTCCTGTGATCCATTTTAAAGTTCTTGAACTAGTCACCAATATGCCCCCCAATAGTTAATCTCCTCGAGATTATATAATATAATCCCATAGTTGGAAATGCATTTTTTTGTAAAAATCAGCTCTTGAGTGCAATGTTAACGAAATCAGGCTCTTTTTCAACTGCGCAAATCCTGTATACGATTTTTATGAAGTATTAAAAAAAGAAACCGACCTCATTCCATTTTTTAGTAGGATTTAAGGCCGGTTTGTTTTTTTTTAGTGAAGGGACACTACTAATGAAGTAATAAGATAACTCAATATTTCCTGGCGAGATATTGGTTTAAACAAATTTTTTACTAAACCTAACTGTTAATTATGCTCTTGATATTTTTAATTGTTGCAAAGTGCATTGCTTCATGGTAAATCAGAAAACCCAGTAATTGTTCTACATTTGTAAAGATAAGTCCGGTAGAAGACTTGTAATGAGGATTGATTTCTTCTTTCAATTTGCTTAAAAGTACTGACTCAGCCCTTTCAATTTGTTCAGTTAACAAGTCGATTAGTTGAGACAACGTAGGAGGCTCTATATTCCAGTCAGACGGTTTGGTTCCTGGATCAAACAACTTATTAAAATTAGCAGGGTATTGGGTTTCTTCCCCAGTAAGTTGGAAAGCGAACTTCTCATGGATAACATACATGTGGCCCAGATTCCATTTTATATTGTTTTTCAAACCTGCTGGAATGATTTCCGAGGCAGAGTCATTTATATTCCTCACATATTCAACTGCCTGACGGCGAACAAACCCCAATTGATCTGCGGCAAAATTGCTCATGATATTGACCTCCCATAAAGTCGTGAGACTCGTTGTGACAGATTTGCCAACGTACGCTCAAAAAAGGATTCATCATTAAGTGCTCTACTCAGAATTAATCCCCCTTGAATACCAGCAATTGTTTCCTCTGAAATTTGGTCAGCAGCTTCTTGGGAGAGGCCTGTCCGAACCAGTGCCGCGCTTAAGGCTTCAATCCATCTTACAAAATACTGCCGAATTACAGCAGCAAATCGATCCCTGGTTTCGTCTAAAGCAAATGCACCAATAAGACAGATACGCTGACCAGACTGAAAATAAGTATCGACCTCTTGCCACATATGATCGATGGCTGCCCGAGGCTCATGATTTTCGAGCGGTACATAAATGTTACTGATAAACCATTGATCAATTTGAGCTAGAATTTCAGCGGCCATCTGATCTTTTCCTCCGGGGAAGAAATGATATAAGCTTCCTTTAGATAGACGTGTTCGGGCTGTTATTTTACTCATGGATGCACCTTCATAACCCAGCTCACGAAATACCTCAGTAACGAGAGGGATGACATCCGATTTTTCAAAAACAGTGCGAGTCATAGGTTTAACTCACTTAGGCTTGGGTGTTCAGCGGGGCGCGTGCCGAGAGGCCAATGAAATTTGCGTTCCTCTTCCTTAATCGGCATGTCATTAATCGAAGCAAATCTACGCTTCATCAAGCCGTCGTCAGCGAATTCCCAATTCTCGTTTCCATACGATCTGAACCAATTGCCACTATCATCATGCCATTCATATGCAAATCTAACGGCAATACGGTTATCCGTAAATGACCAAAGCTCCTTAATAAGCCGGTAGTCCAGTTCTTTGGCCCATTTTCTAGTTAGTAAAGAGACTATTTCTTGGCGGCCTGTTATAAACTCGCTCCGATTTCTCCAATAACAATCCTCAGTATACACAAGTGAGACGCGCTGAGGGTCTCGGCTATTCCAGCTGTCTTCTGCCATACGAGTTTTTTGAATTGCTGTCTCACGAGTGAATGGGGGAGTTAAATTAGTCATTACATTTCCTCACTTTCTGTACCTTTTGTTTTAGTATAAACCGAACGGTTTAGAGATGCAAGTTAATCTTTATAATCATAATCTACCAAGAAGCCACAATCTTATGCGTAGTGAACCTGCTACATCCGAACGGGGACGTCCAAGTACCAAGTCATCGAGTATGCAGTGCGCATCGCTGGATGATTTTCTCCGTACCGCACAAAACCATACCCAAAGGAATATTTTGTTATCTATCTCAACTCGGACGGATGTTGACAATATTCTCTCCGGATTATATTATACCCATAGGGGTATTGGTATAAAGATAAAAGCTATATCCATATCACACTCGTTAGCCCAATAAAAGGAGGAGCCTACATTGCCGGAAATTAAAGCCAACCTGACCCTTGATTGCAAAGGGCTCGCATGTCCAATGCCTATTGTCAAGACAAAAAAGGCGGTCGATCAGCTGGAAGCTGGTCAAGTCATTGAAGTTCAAGCTACAGACAAAGGCTCACTTGCCGACATTCAAGGGTGGGCCAAAAATACAGGCCATCACTATCTCGGTACTGTAGAAGAAGGGGATGTGCTAAGACATTACATTCGTAAATCCAGACCCGCTGAAGTCAAGGAAGAGAAACGGCATCCTCATATCATTTCCAATGAAGAGTTGGCGAATAAAATAGCAGCAAACGAAAAAGTAACCGTCATTGATGTACGGGAGCCTGCTGAATTTGTATTTAACCGAATCCCAGGAGCCATTTCGATTCCACTGGGAGAGTTTGAGGATCGTATAGAGGAGTTGAATCCGGAAGAAGTTCTTTATGTGGTCTGCCGGACAGGAAACCGCAGTGATATGGCATGCCGTATGCTCAGTGAAAAAGGATTCAAACAGGTGAAAAATGTAGAACCAGGAATGTCGCGTTGGACAGGTCCTATGGTAGCTGCAAAGAAATAAATCACGAATAAGATCCACAAATTAAAATACACGGAGGTTATTAACATGAGTACAAAAGTAGCAATTATTGCAAGTAATGGCGGGCTGTTTGACGCTTATAAAGTCTTTAACATCGCAACGGCTTCTGCGGCAACCGATGCGGAAGTAGCGATCTTCTTCACTTTTGAAGGGTTGAATCTTATTCACAAGCAGGCGCATTATCAGCTGCCGCTGCCGGCGGGAGCCGAACACTTCGCAGAAGGCTTCAAGAATGCCAACATTCCATCCATTCCTCAGCTTGTAGAGATGGCGCAGGAGTTGGGTGTGAAAATCATTGCCTGTCAGATGACGATGGATGTAATGAACTTGAAGAAAGAGGAGTTTATAGAAGGAATTGAAGTAGGCGGGGCCGTAACTTTCCTGGATTTTGCAAAAGATGCCAACGTAAGTCTGACATTCTAAACCAGAGGGGGATTTAAGTATGAATGCAGCAACAATTTTGAATATCATGAATGCCAAAGAGTTGACTCGAATCGTTCTGGCTAAAGAAGAGCTGTTTATTTTGGATGTGCGTAACGATAGTGATTTTAATGATTGGAAAATTGAAGGCGAAAACGTGGATATCATCAATATCCCCTACTTTGATCTTCTGGATGGGGTAGACGAAGCTTTGGATCAAATACCGGATGGCAAAAAACTTCTCGTTGTCTGTGCAAAAGAAGGTTCATCCAAGTTTGTTGCCGAGCAGATTGTCGAGGCTGGCCGCACGAATGTACATTATCTAGAAGGAGGAATGAAAGCTTGGAGTGAATACCTGGAACCGGTCAAAATTGGTGATTTAAAAAATGGCGGCTCTTTGTACCAGTTTGTCCGGATCGGTAAAGGCTGCCTGTCCTACATGGTCGTGTCTCAAGGAGAAGCAGCCGTTATCGATACCCTTCGGATGACGGATGTATTTGAACAGTTTGCGAAAGAGAAGGGTGCGGTGATCAGACATACGCTCGATACGCATCTGCATGCTGACCACATTTCCGGCGGACGCAAACTCGCGGAACAGACAGGCGGCACGTATTGGCTGCCGCCTAAAGACGCAACAGAAGTCACCTTCACTTATGAGAAGCTTGAAGAAGACCGTGATATTTCCGTAGGATCTGCGACCATCCGGATTCAGCCGGTATATTCACCCGGTCATACGATCGGGAGTACCTCTTTTATTGTCGATGATCAATATTTGTTAACAGGCGATATCTTATTCATCGAGTCGATCGGACGCCCCGATCTGGCTGGTAAGGCGGAAGATTGGGTCGGCGATCTGCGCAATACGCTCTATAGCCGTTATAAGGAACTTTCGCAAGACCTCATTGTTCTGCCTGCACACTTCGGGAAGGTTACCGAGTTGGGGGCAGGCGGTCGGGTGATGGGCAAACTGTCGGACCTCTATCAGGATAATCCCGGCTTGAACATTCAGCAGGAGGAAGATTTCCGCCGCACAGTCACCAAGAATTTACCTCCACAGCCGAATGCTTATCAGGAAATCCGCCAGACCAATATGGGGAAAATACACCCAAGCGACGAAGAACAGCGCGATATGGAAATCGGACCCAATCGCTGCGCAGTTCATGACAAATAAGAGGGGGATAACAATATGAAAACAGATATTGTAGTAGATACTAAAGGAATGGCATGCCCAATGCCTATAGTTAAGGCAAAGAAGGCTTTGGATGGATTGGAGTCGGGACAAGTCATGGAAGTCCAATCGACGGATAAAGGCTCAATCAATGATTTCCAAGCGTGGGTCAAGCAGACGAAGCATGAACTTTTGAAGCATGAGGAAGACAACGGCATCTATAAATTTTTTGTGAAAAAGGTTTAAAGATGGGTACGCGAAAACGCCAGGCGTATTCGCCTATTACAAGCCTTTATAAGTAAATCTCACCCCAAGTGTACAATAGACTTCTTCTTTATAATGACCTTGGGGGCAAGATTTAGTCGTACAATCGAGGTAGCTTTCTGCCTGTAGTCTGTCCTGACATATGGGGCATATATCGGCAAAGCATTTCTTTATTACCTTCAGCATGGATGTATACCTCATTTTCTTTTTCCTTTATTTCTTATGTGTTAACTGTGTATTTTATTATAATCCGTCACTTTCTATTCGTATATAACAAATTCTAACTAGAAGGAGGAAGATTATGGATCCCTTGCTGTTGATCATCATGGTTGTGCTTGGATTGGTCGGTTCTTTCTTTTCAGGCTTGCTTGGGATCGGAGGCGCCATTATTAACTACCCGCTGCTTCTTTATGTGCCGCCTCTTCTCGGTGCAGGACAATTTAATGCGCATGAGGTTTCATCCATCAGTATGTTTCAGGTGTTCTTTGCGTCACTTGCAGGAGTAATGGCTTTCAGGAAAAAAAGTAAAACAGGACCTTCTCCCTTAAATAAACGGCTCGTTTTATATATGGGCTTTAGCATACTCGCAGGCAGTTTGATCGGAGGTTTTGTATCCGGACTACTGGAAGGTGAGGTTATCAACCTGATCTATGGAATCCTGGCTGTTGTCGCCGTGATTTTAATGCTAATACCGAGTAAAGGAACGGAAGAAAGCGGAGCGGAGCTTCAATTTAACACCATAATTGCAGTTGTATCTGCGTTTATGGTCGGAATGGTTTCAGGTATTGTCGGTGCCGGAGGTGCTTTTATTCTGATTCCGATCATGCTTACACTGCTCCATATTCCAGCTCGTACAACCATTGCTTCTTCACTTGCGATTGTCTTTATTTCAGCCATTGGCGGAGTGGTTGGTAAAATAACTGGAGGCGCTATTCCAATGTGGCCGACACTGTTTACTGTCATTGGCAGCTTGATCGGTGCACCGCTGGGTTCTAAGGTAAGTTCCATGGTTAACGTAAAGATGCTGAGATATGCGTTAGTCCTCCTAATTGCTTTAACCTCAGTTAAGATTTGGTCTTCAATTCTATAAGGGATGCCGTTTGACTGTTGGAATAATATCCTCTAATCGTCCTATGGATCATATCAGTTAAGGGAAAGTCAACCTGTTCATATAAGTGTACATTCAATGCTTTTGCTCTATAATATACCTATACAGGTATTGTTTATAAGAGGAGATGAATCAATATGGATTATAATTATCCGGATGAAATCAAGACCCGGCTTCGCAGAATTGAAGGACAAATTCGCGGCGTGCTGCGGTTAATGGATGAGGGCAAGTCCTGTAAGGAGGTTGTATCCCAACTGTCTGCGGTTCGCAACGCCTCCGACAGAGCGCTTGCTCAAATTGTCGCGGAAAACCTGCAGCAATGTATCCTGGAAGAACAAGCCAGCGGCAATCCAGATCCAGGAAAAATGGTTAAAGAAGCGGTGGAATTGCTTGTGAAAAGCAGATGAATCCAGGAAAAAGAAGATAAACAAACACGAGCCAATATGAACGTGGGTCTCCTTGCATGGATTGACAAATTGGTTCGCGAATAAATCAAATCGTCGATATTAAGCAGCAACTGTGGCGATAAACAGTTGCTGCGATAATATATAAGCGTCGAGTTACAATACCTATAGGGGTATTAGTATTTATGCTGAAATTCAGTTCTGACTTTATAAGGAGAGAAAACAAATGGCATTTAAAATACCAAGCTCGATTACAGCACAAGAGGTTGCTGAACAAATAGAAGCAGGTAAGTCGCTGAACTTATTAGATGTCCGCGAATTAGCAGAGTGGTTTGAGGGACATGTTGAAGGAGCTAAGCATATTCAGCTGAGCCAATTAGTTGAACGGCACAAGGAGTTAGACCTTGACCAGGAAATCATTATTATGTGTCGTAGCGGAAATCGGAGCGGTTTGGCTTGCGAACTGCTGCATGAAAAGGGATATAAGGTGGTTAACATGACTGGCGGGTTAAATGAATGGCCTAGTAATCTTGTCAGGGATTGATGAATGAGATTAATTAATTGATATGGAAAGATCCAGATGACCATTGTCTATACAACCGGTGTAATGGTGGGTATCCATGTTAGGATGCGAACGAGTACTGCGAGGGGCATATACCGGACTCCATCCACATTTCAGTGGGACGGCTGCCCGTTGTATGGAAAAATTGTGGATTATAAATGAAATGAAGGACGGTTGAGAAAAAATGCATACCTTATTTTATTTAATACTAGCGTCCTTTGTACTTTGGATTCTATACAAACACTTCGTACCAGTGAAAGGTCTGCACGCTTTGAATCCGGAACAGTTTCAAAGCGAAGTCAAGGGAAACAAGGTGATCGACGTTCGGGAAATTCATGAATATAAGAGAGGCCATATTAAAGGAGCAGTAAATATTCCCCTTAGCCTGCTCCATGAGCATATAGGCGAAATCCCTAAAGATTGTAAGGTTTTAGTGTATTGTCAGAGTGGGATACGAAGCAAACAAGCCGCAAAGCTGTTAGTTAGAAAAGGGTATTCCAATGTAGTGGAACTTCGTGGCGGGATGATGTCCTGGAAGGGTCCAACACAAAAATAAACCGGGAGTTCCTTAACAATCCCAATTTTACGCTTTAATAATAATCTTTCTTAAGAACTTCTTAACAAGTTGCAAATTCAATCTTCATAACTCTCCTTTATTATGTACTTATAAGGAGGAGATACAAATGAAAAAACTTTGGATTGGTTTATCGGCTCTTATACTGGTGATGGGGATTGGGTCTGCTGGAGCTTACGCGGCAACGGCGAATAATGGAGACAATAACAGCGGCTTTTTCGAAAAGATACTGCCATTTGCGAAACAAATGCACCCCAGCCTTTCAGATGATCAAATACAAAACATGGTCGACAGCTGTAGTGATTCAAACCAAAGCGGAATGTCAGGAATGATGCAAGGTTCTCCATTGGGTAAAGGTATGATGAACTTCTAAACGGATCATGATAAGATATGACCTCATACGAAATGAGGTCTGTCTCATTTTTATCTTAAGAATTCAGGTGATCAATTAAGTGAAAATTCTAGTGGTAGACGACGAAGAACATATCTTGCAGGTAATCAAGGCTTACCTGGTGAAAAATAATTACATTGTGTTTGAAGCTGATACGGGAAAGGGGGCGCTTCATCTTTTCGAAACGCTGCATCCCGACCTGATCGTCCTGGATTTAATGCTTCCGGATATGACCGGAGAAGAAGTCTGCAGACAAATACGCAAAACGTCAACCATCCCCATACTGATGCTGACTGCAAAAAGCAGTGAGGACGATATGGTAAATGGTCTGATGATTGGAGCTGACGACTATATAACCAAACCTTTCAGTCCAAGAGAGCTGCTCGCCCGTGTAATAAGTTTATTAAGAAGAACAAGTCAGCCCGGACAAGGTAATTCCTCAAAGCTGTTATTTGCCCATGGCCGTTTAACGATAGATTTGGAACAGTACGAAGTAAAAGTTCAAGAAGAGCCGGTCGCTCTAACCCCTATGGAGTTTAAATTGCTGGAAGTTTTGGCGAAGCATCCAAAGAGAGTCTTTTCACGTCTTGAGCTTGTAAATCTCACTCAGGGGGATTCGTATGAGGGATTTGAGCGAACCATTGATGTCCATATTAAGAACATTAGACAGAAAATCGGAGATGATCCTAAACACTCCGTATTTGTCGGAACGGTTTTTGGTGTAGGCTATAAATTCCTGGTGAGTCCCGATGAGAAATAGAGGCGGACTGAACAAAAAGCTTCTCGTATCGCATGCCGGAGTCGCACTTGCCGCGCTGCTGTCTATCGTCCTTCTTGTGAATCTGGTAATGAATTATTCGTTCAATATATACCAGAGTAAGGTGCAGAAAGCGGAAGCCCGGCAAATTGTTGACGAGCTTATGGCCGCTTACGATGAATCTCGGTCCGGTTGGGGCTCCGGCGTTTGGATGCTCATTTCTCATCAGGCAGCTGTCAGTGATTCCATCGTACGTATTTATGATAAGGATCATCGTTTACTTTGGGATACGAGTCAGATGGGGATGCACTTACAGAATAATGCTAAGACAACGTTTCCCATTATTGTGACAAAGATCGAAAGAGATGATCAGCTGCTCGGTACACTGGAATATCAACCGATAAATGAAAGCTCAAATAGCCTGAGCCAGCAGTTTCTCCGCCTGTTTAATACTCTGCTCGGTGCAGCACTGATCATTGTAATAATCGGGACGTATCTGTTCAGTCGATTTACGGCAAAAAGTATCAGTAAGCCTCTAATGCAAATTAAGGCTGCCGCGTCTAGGATGAGGGAGGGAGACCTCAGCGCCCGAGTAGAGATTACAGATCATAGCACGGAAATCGTAGAGGTAGGGTTGGCACTGAATCATTTAGCCGAAGGACTGGAGAAACAGGACAATTTAAGGAAAATGCTTACCGCCGATGTGGCACATGAGCTGCGTACGCCGCTTACAACGATCCAAAGTCATTTGGAAGCCTTCCAGGATGGTATCTGGGAACCCACACCGGACAAGCTGGAAGTGTGCCATGATCAGGTGCTGCGTCTGGTTCAATTGATACATGATCTGGAAAACTTGGCGGCTGTCGAGAATCCAATGGTTCAGTTGAAGAAGGAAATGGTTTCTCTAAACGATATTGTCGGGCAGTCGTTAAATACGGTATCCAGTCAATATGCTCAAAATGCTCTTACAGTACATTGGGATAATCGTTATGAAGTATGGATTACCGGAGACCGATCGCGGCTGGTTCAAGTCTTCGACAACCTGTTGAGTAACGCCTTTAAATATACTACCGCGGGAAGTGTTCATATTGAATTAACAAAGGACCGGTCGGAAGGACTTATCACGATTACAGATACGGGAATGGGAATCGCAGAAGCCGAACTTCCTTATATCTTTGAACGATTTTACCGTGGGGACAAATCAAGAAACCGGAAGACAGGTGGAGCGGGTATAGGCCTTGCAGTGGTAAAAGCGATCATTGATGCCCATGCGGGTTCCATCCAAGTGCAAAGTGAGGTCAATAAAGGCACAACCGTTACTGTACGTTTGCCAATAGTTTAATGAAAGGATGAATTCGCTTGATGATGGGCTATGGTTTCGGCTTCGGTATATTTGGATTAATCATTAATTTCCTGCTGATCGTAGGCGTCATTTATTTGGTAATAAAATGGGTTCAGGGAGATGGAAACAGGAGTACCCGGCATAATGACAATAATCCGGAGCGGATTTTAGATGAACGGCTTGCAAGAGGTGAAATTACAGAAGAAGAATATTTCCGGATAAAAAATATCCTTCGAGATCGTATGTAAAAATCATTCCGAAGACTTTTATAACTATAATCCATGAAATTAGGGCTATTAAGACAATCCACAACCCGTTATTAAACGGGTTTATTGTCGATGGACAAGAACATGGTACCATTGCCGATTTGATAATTTCCTAATAATAATGTCTCAAAAGAAAAGCGAATCCTTGAAGATCTCAAGCCCCTTGATAAGTGGAAGGGGTGGCAAGTGTCCAAATAGGCCTCAGCACTCTAGGGCAGATTTTCTAACTACCTACTCAATATTTGTGTTTCTAGGGCCTGCAGGAGCTTTTCCAGAAACGGTCGCTGCGGTGAAGCGGATCCTTAACCGACAGTGGGCCACCCTACGGCTAAAATGAGTGTAGGTAATTTCCGTTGCTGCGCAGACAGGCTAACCATGTTATAGCGCCCGATTTAGTGCTGGCAAGCGGTTCTGGAAGAGCTCCTGCAATGCTTCTCCACAGATCAATCAACCAGCGCTGCGGGAGATCCGCACTCTTGGAGTTCGGCCCGCATACAAGCTTTCTGTCAGTTCACACATAGCCGGTTCCAGAAGAAATTCTAGGAACACCGCCGCTTTGGACAGAAAGTCTATTATGCCTTTTAAGAATTTTACATAAATGTTAATTGACGGAGCAAACTGAGTGTGATAGCATTGGTTTAACTAAAAACGAAATGGCTATGATGAGAAATAGTAGGTACTAGGGATCTCACAGAGAGAAGATGGTTGGTGCGAATCTTCATTGATCTAATACTGAAGCAGTCTCGGAGCTGTGAACCGAACAGAGGAATCTTAGTAGGCTTCAACGGAGTTCCACCGTTATTCAGGAAACAATATCGGAGATATCCCGTATTGATAGAGCGCAGAGAAATCTGAAATTAGGTGGTAACACGGACATAATCGTTCGCCCTAAGTTGACAAGAAAATTTGTCAGCTTAGGGCTTTTTTGTTTTATTTCTTCTCGTATGCGTATTTGTAATTTTCAAAAATAAATAATAATTGAAAATTTCTTAATTTAGGAGGAGTCTATATGATATTGGAAAAAGTTATAAATAGAATTGTAATACAAAGTGAATATAAGGATTTTGTTGATAAGTACATAGATAATATACTTATTGAATTTAAAGGTAAGATTCACAGCATTTATATGTGTGGCTCAATTCCAAAAGGAACTGCTAAACCTTTTAAGTCTGATGCAGACTTTACTATTGTATGTGTAAATCCCAAAGATATTGATTACGAAAGCTTGTCAAATATTAAAAACAGGCTTTTGGAAGAATATCCAGTATTAACTAAGATTGATACGACAATTTGCTCGATTGACGATGTATTAAGTAAACCAAATGAGTGGGGTTTTTGGGTAAAGATCATTTGTGTTTGCATATATGGTCATGACATTGGTGAAAAAGTACCACCGATAATTATTTCTCCAGAGTTCATTTTAGACTTAAATACAGAGACCAAGGAGGAAGTAGATCATATACATAGTTTACTTTCTCATGCTAGTGATAACACAATGAAAACTAGATATATTAAAGGTTACTCTAAGCGATTAATTCGTGCATTATACTCTTTGGTTTTAGAAAATACAGGTGTATGGCAAGATGACATTATTAAGATGAAGAATGCCATATTAAACTATTGTGAGGTTGACTCCGCTTTAGTTGATTATTTGTATGCTTGTTACTTGGATAGTAGAAATGTACTTGTTGAAGAGTATCTGGGAATTGCAGATGAAGTATATAGCTATTTTGAGAACGTGTTAAATGCAATGGCTGCTTCCAGAACTTCTTTCGGCTAGCACCATTGACGCTCAAAAGAATTGTAAGAAGACAGGCAGCTGGTAACAGAAAAAGATCAGCTGCCTTTGTCAGCTAACCGCATAAAGATAGAGGCGAAGCATTAAGGTTAGTGGGATACAGGAACTTATAAAAAACAAAGTGAAAAATAGAGCTATGATGAGTATGGGTGTTTAGGCGTTGCTAGCATCGTTCCTATTGTTCTTCTTCACAAAACTTGGATTTTGTAGTCTGTGTATCTGATAGTTCTTATCCCAAGCCAGGGATAAGACGAGTTTTCTGAATGAACCTATAACCAATTCGATGTATAAATAAAGTAATAGACTAAAAAATATAGTTGTAGACTGGCTTGACAGCGGCGGCCGGCTGTGAGCAGCTGCAGCTCACGTTCCTGGTCCTTCCGTATAAAGCCCTGCTTCGCGACCAGCGAGCCGGCGAGAGTGTCCGGCTCGAGTAGTCTAATACTTTATTTTCTGATTTTGTTACTTTATACATCATATTCGCAGGGCAGTCTAAAACTTATTTTTTTCTGACATCAGTATTACGCACTTGTATTGCTGATGATATTCTACAAACAGATGTTTAGTACTTCTTCACTTCCTAGATGGAATGTTTACGTGTATAGAGGGGAGACCTGGTTTACTATCGTAACGTTGTCTTTGGCAGTTTCTGCATTGTTCTTCTTTAAAAAAGTCACGAGCTAAATTTTAATGCTAACTTCTCCGCTTGATAGATATTCCACATCGCCATTTTCATATTGGACCTTCAGACGACAATCGTTATCTATATCTAAGGCTGTTGCCTTACGTTGACTATTATCTTTTGTCACCATTAAGGGTCTACCAAGTAAAAGGATACGTTTTCTGTATTCGGAAAGGAACAGTCTGTCCTTTAAATGTTCGTAGTATCTCATAAAATGGTTTAGTACTTCTGCCACCAGCTGGTTACGGAGGTCACCGTGATGACTTCCAGCCGGAAATACGGAGGTTGCAATCCCGGTAAGATCGTTAGGAAAGCCGCTTGCCGGCTGTACTACATTGATACCAATGCCAAGAACGGCATATTCAAGCCATCCATTTTCTAGTGACATGGAAGCTTCTGTTAGAATTCCGCATACTTTTTTTCCCTCCATGATTACATCATTGACCCACTTAATGTGCGCATCTTTACCGGATACACTTTCGATAGCGAGTGCAACTGCGACTGCAGCGGAGGACGTCAGAAGAATGGATTCCGCTGCTGAAAGATTTGGACGCAGCAGGATGCTCATATAGATTCCCGTTCCCGGGGGAGAAAAGAAGGTTCGGCCTCTTCTCCCGCGGCCGGCTGTCTGCTGTTCCGAAAGTATGACTTTGCCCTCAGCTTCTCCATTTGAGGCCAGGATTTTCACAGCTTCATTGGTTGAGGTTATTGACTTAAAGACTTCAATACGCAGCTTTTGAGCCTGTGCATCCAGATACTTTGAAATAGCGCCGGTAGATAAGATATCCGTATAAGGTGACAAGGAATATCCTTTATTAGTTACAGCTTGTATGGAATAACCTTCTGTCTGCAGCGATTTTATGGCTTTCCAGACAGCGCTTCGTGTGACGGATAATTGCCCGGCTAATTCTTCGCCGGAAATATATTCACCTTTATTGCCATCGAGTAAGGCTAAAATATCTTCTTTAACAGTCATGGACATAACCCTCCAAAAGTATAACTTACCGTTCAAACCTCTTCGAATATATTAACATGCTTATATCATAATACGAAAACAAAAGTGTCTTATCTTATTTTATTGTGAACCTAATTATTATTTATGGTTTACAATGTAATTTGTCTCCATTATAATTCAGCTTACTGGCCGAATTCTTGTACCAGAGAACTGCAGTTATCTTATTCCAGGGAGGTTATTCACTTGAAAACAAAAGATCTTGTTTACGTTGCACTGTTCGCAGCTTTCATCGCGGTACTCGGCTTGATTCCGCCTTTACCCCTCGGCTTTATCCCCGTTCCTATCACTGTACAGACTCTAGGCGTTATGCTCACCGGATGTTTTTTGGGTAAACGAATGGGGGCTCTTAGTGTAGTCGTTTTCATCATTCTTATAGCAATTGGCTTACCAGTTCTGACAGGCGGGCGTGGCGGACTGGCGGTGCTCGTTGGGCCGTCTGCAGGATACATATTCAGTTGGCCGGTCGCGGCCGGCCTCATCGGCTGGTATTCTGAAAAAATCTGGCCGAAAATTCAAACTTGGAAGCTGTTAATTGTCAATCTAATCTTTGGCGTAATAATGGTGAATCTGATTGGCGCATCTATCATGGCCTTGATAACAGATACTTCCGTTTGGGTCGGACTTACTGGTGCATTGGCCTTTCTTCCCGGAGACATCATCAAAGCCGTAATTTCAGCAGTTATAACAATGCAGCTTAAAGCATTCAGTCCTATTGAAGAAAAAGCGTATGTGTGAGGATTCCATGAACCTGGTACAGCATATTCTAGAACGTGCACAAAGTGTCCCTCATCGTATCGCTATATCGGACGGCCGCGAAGAACGTACATACGCTCAACTTATGAAGCTGGTTAAACAGGTTTCAAATGGATTGCAGCATGGTGGGCATACGAAGCGCAACATCGCCATCTTGTCCGGAAACCGAATAGAATTCGCCGAATTTGTTCTCGGCGCCATTTACGCGGGATGCTTTCCTGTACTGCTTGATCCTAACTGGAATCTGGATGAAATGGATAAAGTGATCCGTCAATGCGAGCCTGGGCTAATCGTTAGTGAAGGATGCTTTGAGGCTGACCTCTCAGAACGTTATCAAGAAATTCCGCAACTATACTTCGCCGACGATCACAAGGCCGGTAGCTACTGTTCTTGGTTGGCAGCCTGCGAGCCAGATTCCATCGCAGATGAGAACCCCGAGCTTCTATTCATCGGGTATACGTCTGGCACAACCGGCTTCCCTAAGGGGTACATGCGGACTCATCTGTCGTGGTTAAGAAGCTGCGAGGTGGCGGAGAAGGCGTTCAAGCTGAACTGTATGGAGCACGTAATTGCGCCTGGTCCGTTAGTGCATTCCCTGTCATTGTTCGCCATGATGCAATCCCTGTATAGTGCGGCGACTTTTCATCTACTTCAAGAATTTAATGCTGAGAGCATACTGAACCTTTGCTCCCGCAACCTTGATATGACTCTGTTCGTCGTGCCAGCGATGATAGAACCTTTGCTTCATCTGGCGGCTTCAAGCACTACTCAGATATCCATACAGGCGGTGATTAGCTCTGGCGGTAAGTGGCCCGAGTCCTCAAAACAAAGGTGCCGCGAGTTATTTAAGAACACAAAGCTCTATGAATCTTACGGATCATCGGAAGCCAGTTACATCAGCTATCTTGAGATAACCGGCGAGGAGCAGCCGAATTCCCTGGGCAAGTCGTTCGATGGCGTGCACATTTCCATCCGCGACGAGCAGTTCCGCGAGGTCTCTCCGGGTACGATTGGGGAGCTGTACATCCAAAGCGAAATGGTGTTCGAAGGGTATCACAAACTTCCTGAAGATACAGTAAGCGTCTTTCGTGATGGCTGGTTACGTACCGGGGATTACATGCTCCTCGATCAAGACATGCACTTACACTTGGCTGGCCGCGCAAGCAACATGATCAAAACTGGGGGACTCAAGGTATTCCCTGAAGAAGTGGAGACAGTGCTGCTGCGCGTTCAGGCTATCAGGGAGGTTATGATATTCGGCAAATCGGATGATCGGTGGGGGGAGCAAGTAACGGCGCTGATTCAATGGAATGGAGATCAACGTCTCAGTCTGGATGAAATTAAGGATTACTGCCGTCCCTATCTTGCGAGATATAAGGTGCCTAAACAGCTCGTTACTGTGGAAGGATTCATTTACACAAATTCTGGAAAAATAGCGCGCCAATTAATGAAAAACTGCATGAGAGAAGGGATGACATGAAAGAGGCCGTTCTGGTTATAGCCAAGCGTACACCTATTGGAAAAGTCGGCGGGCAGTTAAGTATGCTCGAACCGGAGAAGCTGCTTGCACCGTTGATTCGTCTCCTGGTGAATGAAACAGAGTTGCCTCCAGAATGGATCGATGATGTCATCGTAGGCAATGTAGTAGGACCGGGCGGGAATATTGCCCGTAAATCTGTGCTTGAAGCAAAACTACCCGTTACGGTTCCAGGAGTCACAATTGACCGGCAATGCGGTTCAGGACTTGAAGCCATCATCATGGCAGCCCGTTTAATTCAATGCGGAGCCGGTGAGATATTTCTGGCAGGTGGAGTTGAAAGCGTAAGCCGGGCGCCTTGGAAAATGTTCAGACCCGATACGCTGATTGGCACGCCGAAGATATATACACGAGCACCGTTTACACCCATAGCATTCGGAGATCCGGACATGGGGCTTGCTGCAGAATTTGTAGCGAGCAAATACGGTATATCTCGGGAGGACCAAGATCGTTACGCGCTTGAGAGCCATCAAAAGGCAGTCCGTGCCAAGCGCATTGGCAGATTCGTCCCGGAACTTGCACCGCTTCAAGTAAACGGATTTCAGATCACAGATGATGAATGTCCGAGAGCAGATACTAGCATGGAGAAGCTAAGCAGCTTGCCGCCCATTTTTTCGGATGGCGGTACCGTTACAGCCGGTAATGCTTGTCCTGTTAACGATGGTGCCGCTCTGGTGCTCATGATGTCGCGTGAAAAATGCGAACTGCTTAATCTAACTCCCGTCCTACGCTTTGTTGACTCACAAGTTGCCGGGGTTGACCCTCGTTATCCGGGTATCGGTCCAGTCCCGGCGGTTCAAAAACTGCTTAACCGTCAACGGCTGAATATAGACGATCTGGATGTCGTTGAATTTAATGAGGCTTTTGCCTCCCAGGTGCTGGCATCACTGCGTGAGCTTCATCTTCCAGTGGATAAGGTTAATCCTGGCGGTGGGGCATTGGCTCTAGGCCATCCCTATGGCGTATCCGGTGCGATCCTTATGACGCGCCTATATTCGGAAATGATGCAGACCCCCTACCAAAGAGGGCTGGCAACGCTTGGTATCGGGGGCGGAATGGGACTGGCCGTTCTGGTAGAGGGGGTCTTATGAATAGGATGATGTTCCAAGTTAAGCTGACGACGGACAGTATTGTGAACTATGCAAACAGTATAAATTCACCTTTACAGAGAATAGAGGGAGCAGCCATTGCTCCTTCAACCATGCCGGTAACATTCTGGAAGGTGGAAGATGCCCACTGGCTTAATAAAAAGGAGGTATTATTACACGGAGCGCAGCAGTTTTATTATCATGCTCCTCTAATAGCTGGTATGATCCTGGATTGCAAGCTTTCCTTAGTTAATGTGGAGCAAAAAAACGGCAGGAAGGGTAGGTTGAATTTATATACCCATTCTTTAGTCTGCTATTACCAGAGCAACCCGCTAGCTTTAGCAGAAACTGTCTTGATCGGTATAGGTGACATGAAATGATAATTGAGATCGCTGAGGCGGATATCCGGTATTATGCCTCTGTTACCAAGGATGAGGCAGCCATTCATCTGAATTCCGCAGTTGCAAAAAAAGCGGGTTTTGAAGCCCCCATAGCACACGGCATGTACATAATGGGGCTGGCGCAGTCTATGTATATGAAAGAACATCATTCTCTTTGGATCCAATCCATGAATATGAGGTTTGAACAACCGTGCGTTCAAGGCTCGATCTTATACTTTCAGTATGATGATTGGAGTTATGATGATATCCAGGTAACCGTCATTTCGAATGCCGGAGACATCATTGCAAAAGGTTCATTTAGCGTTATAGAGGGGATGAACGTTACTTGAAGACGGTGTTGATTACCGGGGCAACTAGGGGAATTGGGCGAAGTATTGCTATAGAGTTAGGAAGGCACGGTTATCAGGTGGCTGTTAATGGTTTGCGCGGCGCGAGTATAAAGGAAGTGGTAGAGGATATTCGCCGGACAGGCGGCTCAGCGGAGGGGTTCTGTGCGAATGTAACTGATCCTGCTGGGGTCACAGCGATGATGGGTGAAGTGATCAGTAAGATGGGGTCTCTGGAGATTTTAATTGCTAACGCTGGGATCGTTAAAGACCGCAAATGCAGGTTCATGACGGATCAGGAATGGCAGGCCGTTTTGGACGTTCATTTGAATGGGGCATTTTACTGCATTCAGCGAGCTCTCCCCCATTTAAGTCAGCACGGAGGCGATATTGTGTTGATGACCTCAACTGCGGGGCTCACTGGATCGGTGGGGCAGGTCAATTATAGCGCTGCCAAAGCTGGTCTTCTTGGAATGTTGTGGACACTTGCCGATGAATTGAAACCTAAACTGATTAGGGTCAATGGTATTGCTCCCGCTGCTCTAACTGACATGACGCGTCTGGTTATCCAATATTTAAAAGAAAAATATGCCAACCGTAATGAGCCTCTCCCAGATTTATGGAACTTGGGAGAAGCCGAAGATGTAGCTCGGTTCGTTCGTGTACTTCTTAAACAAGAAAACCCTGAGCTGACGGGTAAAGTATTTGGCATTAACGGAAAGCAGATTACACATTGGCATAAACCACAACCCTCTGTTCCTATTACTTCCAATCTGGAAGATTTTTTTGAATAATGGTAATAACGGAAGGAGCATAGACAGATGCTTGTTTTTGATCAAGTCGATTATCATTACCAGCGGGGGCATCGTGTTCTACGCAAACTAAGCCTCGAAATTGAGCAAGGAGAGTTTATTTCCATCATTGGAGGGAACGGAAGCGGAAAGTCCACGCTCGCCAAGTTAATGAACGGGGTGCTGCAGCCAAGAGAAGGCCAGGTAGAGCTAGATCATTTGAATACTCAGAAACGTGAAGATCTCTGGAGAATTCGCGAGAGGGTCGGGATGGTTTTTCAAAATCCTGATGATCAATTCATCACGACATCTGTTCTGGATGAAGTCGTCTTTGGGTTGGAGAATTTGCGTATACCTAGAGATGAAATGGTCTTTCGGGTGAACAAGGCTCTGAAAGCTGTTCATATGGATGATTATGTGGAAGCGATGCCGCATCAGTTGTCCGGCGGTCAGAAACAGCGTGTTGCGCTCGCGGTCGTTGTGGCGATGGAACCTTCTATTCTGATTATGGATGAAGCAACCTCTATGCTCGATCCGCAGGGGAGAAGAGACATCCTTGATCTTATGCACACTTTGCACCGGCAAGGCATGACCATCATTCATATCACACACCATATAGAAGAGATTTTGTCATCGGATCGCGTTCTGCTTCTAAGAAATGGAGAAATAGCTTTCGACGGAACGCCATCTGCTTTGTTCTGTAACATATCCGTTGCTGAGCATCAGCTTGCTCTTCCTTTTGCGGTAAGACTGCATCAAGCACTTGGTTTAAAAGTGCCTTTGTGTGCAGATTGGAAGGAGACGATTACTAGCTTATGGTTTATGAGTTAAATGAGGTTAGTGTCAGGATAAACGATGAAGAAATTTTGCAATCGATAAGCTGTACCCTTCATGAGGGGAGATGGATTTCAATCATTGGACAAGCTGGAGCCGGAAAGTCCACTTTCGCTAAAGTGATTAAAGGGCTGATTCCGTTATCTATAGGCGAATATACGCATAATCGGCAACCCTTGCCGAAGGACAGGAAAGGAAATATGAAGGTCATTCCGCATATCGGTTATGTGTTTCAGTTTCCGGAGCACCAGATCTTTGAAACAACAGTTTATAAAGAACTCGCCTTTGCGCCCCAAATGAAGGGAGAATCGCCTGAAAAGGTGGAGGAAATTATCAAGATAGTTATGGAGCAGATAGGTCTCTCAGATGATCTTCTTGATAAGAACCCGTTCCAGCTGAGCGGGGGGCTTAAGCGCTTGGTCGCTATCGCTTCAGTGCTGACCGCGGAGCCCGATTTGCTTATTCTAGATGAGCCGACTGCGGGACTTGATTCTATAAGCAAAACAGCGCTGCTAAAGCAGCTCAAAGCATGGCAGGGGGAGAAGAACCGGACTGTGCTATTTATCTCTCATCAGTTAGAGGATGTTGCTGAATATTCGGATGAGGTAATGATCTTCAAAAAGGGACATTTACTGGTCCATTTAGAAGTGAACGAGCTGTTTCTGAAGCATATAGCGTTCCTTGAACAAGCCGGATTACCTTTGCCGGAGCCTATTGAGCTCTTAAGATTGATTGAGGCGATTTCCGGACGGATTCTTGAGCCTGCGAGCTGCAAGGAAGAAGATATTATGCGACTGGTGAGGTCTGTCTGGCAGTCAAGAGGTCTCCAAAATGAATGATAATATTAAGTGGGGGCAGTATGTAAATTCAGACTCTATTGTCCATCAGCTTGATCCCCGAACCAAGCTACTGAGCGTTCTTGCCTTCACGCTTTGCTGTTTTACACTCAAAACGTTTGGTGAATATGTTGCAGCAACTGTCGTAGTGGGAGGACAATTGCTGGTGTCGAATGTTCCAGTTCGAAAATTCTTTAGAGGAATAAAGCCAATTCTTCTGATTTTGTCTTTTACAGTTGTTTACCATTTCTTATTTGCCCCAAAAGGTGTAGAAGGCGGAGTCTTTGTAGTCTGGCGTATTCTGTTGCTTGTTTTACTTTCTTCAGTCCTAACACTGACAACAAAACCGCTGGATCTTGCAAAAGGTCTGGAACAACTGTTTAGACCGCTATCTAGATGGGGAGTTCCGGTAGAAGCTTTTGCACTGATGCTTGTCATTGCAATTCGCTTCATCCCAACTATTACCCAAGAACTGGATCGCATTATTCTGGCACAAAAATCCAGGGGCTATGAAATCAAGTCTGCTAAAGGTCATAAGCAGGTATTAGCTTATTTATTGTTAATTGTTCCGCTACTCATAACGACAATTCAGCGGGCGGAACAACTGGCGATGACGATTGATTCAAGGGCATATGGGAGCGGAAAAGGCCGGACTTCATATAGGGTGCTGAAATTTTCGCAAATTGATTTTGTAGCTGGCGGATTTATTATTGCATTTTTTCTACTAGTCCTTTACCTATAACATAGTTATTGAACTTGTTTGCCTTATCGGAGGTTTACCTATGAATTGGAATACCAGAATAACTGAGTTGCTTAAAATCCAATATCCAATACTTCAAGGTGGCCTTGCTTATTTGGCTTACGCCGATCTTGCTGCTGCGGTTTCTAATGCAGGCGGTTTTGGTCAAATTACAGCGATGAGCCTTCCAGATGCAACAGCTTTGAGAAGGGAATTGATTTGTGTGCGAGCTTTAACTGATAAACCTTTTGGCGTAAACTTTTCCATTAGCATGCATCGAAATGACCATATACAGATGGTTCAGGTCGCAATAGAAGAGGAAATACCTGCAGTTACGATTACAGGTGGTAATCCAACACCTATCTTAAAGCTCCTGAACTCCACATCGATTCATACCCTGGTGCTGGTCTCGTCAAGGAAACAAGCACAGAAGGCAGAACAGCTCGGTGCCTCTGCGGTCATTTGTTGTCGGAAATGAGGGAGGGGGACACATAGGCCGTGACGAGATAGGAACTGTTGTGCTTGTTCCAGAAATAGTCGATGCGGTTGGAATACCTGTCATCGCTTCAGGAGGAATCGGTGATGGTCGCGGCTGGATGGCTGCCCACGCTCTCGGTGCTGAAGGGATACAGATGGGAACACGGTTTATCGCTACACAGGAGTGTAGGAATGCTTCAATCGTCTATAAGAAAGCGCTACTGGAGGCGAGAAGCACAGATACCGTTTTGCTCAAGCGCTCAATAAACCAACCTGCTAGAGCGCTCTTAAGTCCCTTGACTGAGAAGATTTTGAAAAGCGAGCTTGC
This sequence comes from Paenibacillus sp. fava2, assembly GCF_058313675.1. NCBI lineage: Bacteria > Bacillati > Bacillota > Bacilli > Caryophanales > Paenibacillaceae > Paenibacillus > Paenibacillus sp. fava2. The sequence goes on from NZ_CM177755.1 coordinate 3,964,541, forward strand.
CACGCCGGGAAATGAAGCACTTAAAAACGATATCAGCGGAAAAGCCAATAAACGCCTGATATATGATGGCTCCATGGAAGAAGGATTCGGATGGGCAGGACAAGTCGCCGGATTGATTAAAGATATTCCAACCGTCTCTGACTTAATCAAACGGATGGTTCAAGAGGCGGAGAGTATAAGATGCAAATGGGAATTCGGAGATAAAATATAATGGAAGTTGACAAGAATATGAATCCTTAATTTATCTTACCAACATGAGAATTTTGTCAGTAGAGAGGATGTTTTTTTATTTATGACCTTACGGGCTGCCGGTGGTAACTCTCAATCATATGCTTTGGGTACATGAGCTTTAGATTCTCCGATGGATAATTAAAGAAGATAGCAAGCGATTTTAATATTATCTGGCCCAACAAAACAGTGATGAGCAGAAAGTAAGTAGATGTAAACGTAACGAAGTAAAAACTAACGCGGTCTTTACAATAACTTTTGAATATTTGCTGACGTTTACCTAACCGGAAACGTTTGTTCAGTAATACCAAGAAAAAGCAGCTGATCAATGTGATTGGCTGCTTTTGTTATAGTACGCCCAGCATGGGCATCATCTCTAGGGTGAAAGTCCCGAACGGGGGGCTGGCAAGCGTCTACCGTTAGCCCAGGGCACGGGTGTCCACCGCGAATATATATGTGTAGGAGGACAAGAACATAGTCCCATAACAGCCCGCGCCAAGCGCGGGTTTTTTTATTTAAGGGACCAAGTTCTTGTCCTTTTCGCAGGACAAGAACTTGGTCCCTTTGCCGAAAATGGACAAGAACTTGATACTATTGCCGATTTGATAAATATCAAATAACACATGTGTCAAAAGAAAATAAAGTTCTAGACTGAAGATACTTCATTAATCTCCAACGGGAAACGTTAGTTGAACAGAAACACACTAATCTAAGATCTTATTTGTCAAGTCTTGTTCTGACGCTGCTTTAAAATTCCGTAAATCACAAAAACTCTAATCGGCAACCTTTAGTTAAGTGTAGCCTTACTTTCTTAAAACACTTCCTCCGAAAAGAAAGCGTTTTTCCCATTGAGTGCCCTCTATCGTATCGATTCGAACTCCACCCGATTTTTTAGAGTAGGTTTGTAGGATTTTTCCGTTTCCCAGATAGATTCCATTATGAGTAATTCGTGCTGTATTTCTATTAATTCCTTGATAATCTGAAGCTTTATTTCCACGGTAAGACATAAAGAACATAATATCTCCAGGCTTTAGGCTTTTCCAATTTGTTGTATAAGACCCTTTTCTCTTGATGTAGGCACCTTGAGTTCTCGAATTAGAGGGTAAAGTGATTCCTGCCCCTTCAAGATAGGCTTGTCTAACGAAATCAGAGCAATCAAAGGTTCTAGTATTATTTCTACTGGACCCAAATTCATACGGGGTACCTAAGTATGTCATTCCTTTGGCGATGATACTATTCCTTACAGTACTTATAGACTCTTGCGAAGTATAACTAGCTGCGGATGACGTCGTCGATTGCACACCGAATATACTGATTGCCAGAGAGGTAGAAAGCAATAAAATGGCAAAACTCTTCTTCATGGTAGACTTCCCTTCGTTTGTTTTTTGTGAAACTGACGTCATCCTATCACAGGATTCAAAGACTTGTTTAGGCGTAATATTTGGAATGTTAATTAAGATGTTTTCCCACAAAAAGCACATACTTAACACATAAATGATAGTTAAAATTAAAAACACTTAGAGAAATGGCATGTACATATAGCTATATTTTTAGGGAAGTCTTAACAAATAAACTTCATGGAGATGAACAATATGAGAAAAAAGTGGATGAATGTCCTCACCGTAGCCATTTTAAGTGTTAGCATTACTGCCTGTGGATCGGCGCAAAAGAATAATTCAGATCCGACTCCGTCTGCAACTACTGCAACAAATGCTGAACCTACTACTGGTACCTCGAATTCCCAAAATAGCTCACCAGTGATTTTATATACTGCTGATGAAGGTGGTAGTATTACAAAAATTGATGCAACCACATACAAAGTCATTAAGTCGATCGATATTGACGGCTCGGTTCATAACGTACAAATTTCACCCGATGGGAAAACGGTAGGAGTTACAGTGGTTCCTACTATGGGGGAGATGGAAGAGGGAGCAGAAAACGAGCAAAGTGAACATGAGATGAATGGGTATGCTTATTTTTATAGCACGTCATCAGACGAACTGATCCAAAAAGTTGAGGTCGGGGCTCATCGGCACATATTGTATTCACAAATGATGGGAAGTATGTATTGGTTACGAATAATGAAGGAAACGATGTATCTGTAATTGACGCCAAGTCCTTAAAAACAGTAAATTCTATTCCAACCGGAACGGGACCACATGGATTTAGAATATCCGCAGACAGCAAATATGCCTATATAGCAAATATGGCTGAAGACACGGTAAGCGTGTTGGACTTGGATGCTATGAATGAAAAACAAAAAATCAGTGTAGGTAACACACCTGTAACTACGGGAATCACGACTGATGGAAAAATCCTTGTCGTTCCATTAAACACAGAAAATGCAGCCGCTGTAGTAGATTTGGTTTCTTCTACCATTACAAAAGTGCCTGTCGGTAATGGCCCTGCTCAGGTATATATCTCTGCTGATAATAAATATGCCGTAATAGCGAACCAAGGTACAGAAAAAAATCCGTCAAATAGCATTTCAAAAATTGATCTCGGGACAAAACAAGTAACAGCAACGACTGAGACAGGCACAGGGGCGCATGGTGTAGTCATCAGCCCGGATGGCAGCAAGATCTTTGTAACGAATATGTTCGATAACACCGTAACAGTGATCGATAATGAAACAAATCAAGTGATTACAACAATCAACGTAGGCGTAACTCCGAATGGTATCAGTATTACTCCATAACTAGGCTTAAGGAGGAAATGATTTGAGAGTAATCTTATTCGAAGTTGCAGGACTTTCGATTAGATCCTATGGCGTAATAGTAGGGTTGGCAGTGCTACTTGCAATAGGTGTTGCATATTATTTAGCTCGAGGGACCAACTATCAAAAACATATATTGAATCTAGTCTTCTACGTAATATTTAGTGCAATAATCGGCGCAAGAATATGGCATGTATTCTTTTTTCAGTGGGGTTATTATTCAAAACATTTGGGGGAAATATTCGCGATTTGGAATGGTGGCATTTCAATCCAGGGAGCGTTAATAGGTGGTTTTATTGCGGCAGCTTATTATGCGCGGAAAGAGAAGATTTCTTTTTGGGGACTTGCGGATATTCTAGCGCCGGCAATCATATTTGGACAAGCTGTCGGCCGAATTGCCTGCTTTTTAAATGGAGATGCATTTGGGGCCCCGACCGGGACTGGCTTCGGAATTGTTTATCCAGAAGGGACTATAGCTTTCGAGCGCTATGGTTCAGTTCCGTTATGGCCTGCTGAAATATGGGAAGGTCAGCTTGACTTAATCGTCTTTGGTATTCTTCTAGTCTTGAAGAATATAAAGTTGCCTAAAGGTGGACAATTTTTAAGTTATAATATTATGTATGCCCTGGTCCGGTTTTCTATGGAATTTCTGCGTGGAGATTCACCGCGTTATGCGTTAGGCTGGACAGCAGGTCAGTGGACGAGTATGAGTATTCTTGTTATTTCTCTGTCTGTGTTCCTTTATTTCTTCACAAGGAACCAGGTGAAAGAGACAGTACATAGGGTGTAAGGTGCATGAGTGGAAGAGAACATCCTTTGTGCTTATCGCATAGCTATTTTGGATCTACCATATAGGTAGTGTTGATATCATTGATATAGCTCCGCAAGTAACTAGTAGTCATTTGCCTGGGGTGAATGGATTAAAACCGGCTCTGCCGTGTTCTTCTGTTATGACGGAGTACAGTTGTATCTGCCACCATGGGAACGTCATGGTGGCTTTTTTTTATATAAGGCCAACTCTTCATATTACCACTTTAAAACTGTCTGGTAACTATCTTATGTGAACATTGAACCCGACCCTCAAAGATTAATGATTTGTATGGTTCGTATTCTGAATCGTTTTTTGTAAACCTAGCGGCTTCGCTTGTTCAGGATCGTTATGATTTGCAACGGTGACATATACCATAAGGACTGTTGAAATGAAGAGGAACATGAATAGCGGTGAACTCAAGACCTTAAAAGTACCTTCGATTACGTTCTCGCTAGATAAGCGCTGCAACAATAAAGTGTGGGCAAATTGCAAGAATCCGGATACGACCATAAAAAAGAATAGAACATCTTTCCATTCTGATTGAGGAAACATTTGTATCAGCATAACCCCCATTAATCCGGCCATCATCCCAGACGATGCTCCGTTTAAGAACGCCCCCAAACCCATCAGTCCTCCTATTATGCTTCCAGAAAAGATCCCTAGAAGGACACCTAACACCAAAGATTGAACAGGGCCGGCAATATAGAGGCCGCTCAAAGTACCGCCTCCAAAACCAACAATCATCCCGACTACCATAGGCGAAACCATTCGAATCGATTCTGTAACTGTCGCCATAAATCGCAGGATAATGACAAAAGACCAGACCAAAATGAAGATATAAAAAACAACTGCAAGTCCTAAGGATGACACTTTAATCCCTCCTTTTAATGTGAGTTTGGTTGAATAAGCTACTTGTAAAGCGTGTCCTCTACCTACAAACAGTGATATGAGAAAGGATTAAAATGTATTCTCCATTAAAAGCCCATAAATGCTACATAAATTCCACAAGGATCTCTTGTACCATGGAGTTACAGGAGGCGAAAAGAAAAATGAATGCGAAATTATTAACTGGCTTGGGTGCTTTTATATTGACGTTGGGAATCGGTTCCGCAGTATACGCTACAGGAGTTGATTCCGAGATCTCCAAAGGGGATGTTTCTTCCAAGCAAGAGGTAGCTCAGCAGGAGACGTATTTTCACCATATGGCGAACATGAACGATACAATGAACGATGAAGTTATGACGGATATGATGAGCAATACCGATATGTCTGAAATGATGAAGCAGCCAGGCATGGACGAAATGATGAATGGACTTGATATGGAAAAAATGATGGAAGATAAAGACATGAGTGAAATGATGAAAAAACCGGATATGGTGGACATGATGGAAGGTACCACAATGGATGAGATGATGCGGGATTCCAATATGGATGAAATGATGCAAAGAAACCATAGGACAGATATCCCTGGGCAGAGCGTAAGTATTTAATAGACTATATGATTAAAGTTTAAGGAGGTTATTTCATGAGCTGTTGCGGAAACCATAACCAGCATGACAGTCATAACAATCATCATAAAAAAGGCCCAGCCCATCGTCTGATGATGATGTGTTGTATACTTCCGATCGTGCTGTTCGTTATTTTAATCATTGCTAATAATGTAAGTGGTTCAACAAGTAATATGCTTGCCTATAGTGTATTGTTGTTATGCCCGCTTTCACATCTCGTACTTATGCCTTTAATGATGCGAAACAAAAAACACTAATTGTACTGCATCAAGTGAGATTTTACCGATTTATTCTGATCAATAACTGTCAGTCTGAGAGATCGCGCACTCCTAAGTTGGGGTGGCGGTCTCCTTTTTTAACTAGCCTTATTAGAGCTATCTTCATGTGAATAACAAAGGTGGAGGAACGAAATGAAGTTATCCAGCAAACTGATTCTATATATAAGCCTTTTCATTTTAATACTCATCGTTTCCTTCAGTACTTATGCCATCGCGAATATGAATGCCCAGGTTACCCACCTCGCAGAACAAAAGATGGTGTCTAACACAAAGTTAGCGACTGCACTGCTAGATGTTAAATTTCCCGGAGAATGGACGCTGAAGGATGGGAAGTTGTTTAAAGGCGAGGTCTCTATAGAGGGAAATCATGACGTTGCTTTGTTCGTTGGAGCATTAACTGGTGATGACATTGTAATTTTTAAAGGCGAGAAGGGTGTAGCTGCATCGTCTAAGGGTAGCCATAATATGAACATCACAGAAATAATACTTGAGTCGAACGTAAAATCCATCGTCTTAGGTGGAAAGTCGTATGTAGGTGAAGCGCATGATGGAACTGAAATGGCGGTTTATGAACCCATTAGATCCTCAGACGGAACTGTAATTGGGGCGTTCCATATTAGTATGGGCAAGGAAATGTATAATCAGGCAATTAGTCGTTTTAAAGTAAAAATGATTGTATTTACGATGATCGGACTCCTTATCGCTTTATTCCTCACCGCTCTTTTCACAAGAAAATTAACCGCACCCTTAAGACAAGTCACTATCATGGCGGAACGAGTTGCAAATGGCGATCTTAGTATCACAGATATCCCCGTCACTTCTAAGGATGAGTTGGGTATCCTTTCGAGAGCATTTAATCTAATGACTCATAACTTACATACACTAGTGTCTAAGGCTCAGCAGGCCGCGGATGAGGTACATAAAGTTTCTGGTGTTGTTCAAATACATATCAATGGCGTAGGAGATTCATCACTTGAGATCGATCGTACCTTGCAATCCATACTCCAAGGTGCATCCAAACAGGTTGAGGGCATGAATCAAAGTATGGAGGCCGTTGAACATATCCAAATTAGCATACAAGAAATCGTCCAAAGGTCATCACAAGTCGCCAGTGCATCGGAAAATATGGTTGTGCATGCGGATCAAGGTAACGATTGGCTTCTAAGCATCATTTCTGTAATCAACCATTTGAACGCATCCATCACACATGTAGCTAGTAAAATACAACAATTATCGGATAGCTCAGGCAGTATCGGGAACATTGCGACCGTTATTACCGATTTATCCTCACAGACCCATTTGCTGTCGTTGAATGCTTCCATTGAGGCTGCGCGTGCAGGAGAAGCTGGGAGAGGATTTTCTGTGGTTGCAGATGAAGTGAAAAAACTAGCTGAGCAGTCTGAAAACTCAGCCCAAGCAATAAGAATACTCATTGAAAAGGTTCAACATATCACCAGTGAAGCAGCCGAAGGGATGAACACAAGTTTAGCTCAATTAACAGCGGGGAACCAGCACCTAATCTCTGCAGGGAAATCCTTCGAACAGATCATTATCTCCTCTCAACATGTAGCTTCTCAGAATCAAAATGTATATCAAGCAACAAGACAAATGTCAACAGGTTCTCACTACATTTCTGATTCTGTTGCGGATGTGACTACGATTGCCGAACACACTTCTTCTCGTATTCAAGATGTGGTCCAAACTTCGGATATGCAAAGTCAAATGGTTAACCAGATATCAGGGGCTCTTGAAAACATGTCCCAATCGGTTGACCAATTGCTAAAGTCTATCCGTATCTTCAAACTGTAGCATCATGTACGGCCAATCACTAGACTTACCTTAATGATATATAGAACAAGCCCGTTGATATATACCACGGGCTTGACAGTCTTTATTTGATGGTGCCGTTCAGGAAGTCAAATTCCTATCCCATTAGAAAGACGATCAAGCGAAGCTTATCAATATGAGGCACACTATAATTATCTCAGCTAAAAGCCAATTATCATTTACATGATATCAAGGGTTTCCGTAGACCGTGACTTCGTCTATCGTGATCAAACTGAGGATCATTGTGGGCTGTAATTAACCGCAGTTTCTGCAAAAATTACAAAAGGCAGAGGTTATATACAGGTGCATAAACAAAGAGGTTAAATGAACCTCCTAAAAAAGGAGATGAAGTACTTCCTAATCCCCTGTTTACATACGGTAGGGGGGTATGGTATATTGATGGTGAGAGGTGAGGCACATGGAACAATCAGTGGAACAGACTGCATCTCATGGACATCATCGAAAAAGTCATCATTCTGATCAAACGAAGGCCAATCTAATGACCCGGTTAAACCGGATTGAGGGTCAAATTCGTGGGGTTAAAGGGATGATAGAAAAAGATACCTATTGCGATGACGTTCTAAATCAAATTGCGGCGATTCAGTCGGCTCTCAATAGCGTAGGGAAGATGGTTCTGGAAGGTCATATGAAAAGCTGCGTGATTGAACGAATCCAATCCGGCGAACATGAAGTGATTGATGAGATTCTGGTTACCATGAATAAATTAATGAAATAAACAAACGATATGGAGGAATGAAAGATGAAGAACGAAACATTACATGTAGAAGGAATGTCTTGCGGACATTGTGTAAAAAGTGTTGAAGGAGCCGTTAAAAACATTGGGGCTGATGCAAAAGTGAACCTGGAGAAAAAAACAGTTGAAGTCGTTTTTGATGAATCTAGTGTAACCTTGGAAGCCATAAAGAATACCATCGAAGAGCAAGGTTACGATGTCGTCTAAGTCCGTAAGTAGCCATCGCAAAGATGGCCCCTTTTTTCAATTTAATGTACCCCCTGGGGGTATATAAGTGAGGGATAGATAATGAGTTCTACGATATCCAAAAGCGAGGAACAGACAACCTTACAGATCACAGGAATGACCTGTGCTGCTTGTGCCAACCGGATCGAGAAAGGATTAAAAAAAATGGATGGAGTGACGGAGGCAAATGTGAATTTCGCCTTGGAACGGGCGACTGTGACATTTGACCCCAAACGTGCAACCATTCCCCAAATGCAAGAACAGATTGAACATTTAGGCTACGGCACTGTAAGGCAAACCACGGATTTCCAAATCACTGGGATGACCTGCGCCGCTTGCGCCAATCGCATTGAAAAGGGATTAAATAAATTGCCCGGTGTTGTAACGGCGAATGTTAATCTTGCCCTTGAAACGGCCCGGGTCGAGTATGACCCAGCGACGGTTACTTTGGAAGACATGCAAAAAAAGGTGGAGCAGCTCGGGTATAAGGCCATGCCGAAGGAAGGGCAGCAGGACGCCTCAGCACATAAACAAAAAGAAATCTCTAAACAAAAAAGACGGTTTATCATTTCCGCCATTCTCTCTTTACCGTTACTATGGTCCATGATCAGCCACTTCTCTTTCTTGTCTTGGATTTGGATGCCTATGATTTTCATGGACCCCTGGTTCCAACTGATTTTGGCTACACCAGTTCAATTTTATATCGGTGGCCATTTTTATGTTGGTGCGTATAAAGCGCTACGTAATAAAAGTGCCAATATGGACGTTCTGGTAGCCCTCGGGACTTCGGCAGCATACTTCTATAGCCTATATTTGACGCTCGAATGGGTTCAAGCCGGTGCGGGGGCTCATGGACCGGAAATGTACTATGAGACCAGCTCTATCTTGATTACACTGGTCATCCTCGGGAAATTGTTCGAGGCTCTTGCCAAAGGAAGAACGTCTGAAGCGATTAAAACACTGATGGGTCTCCAAGCCAAGACGGCATTGGTGGTTCGTGATGGGCAGGAAATGACCATCCCTGTCGAAGAAGTCGTGGCTGGCGACATCGTAATCGTAAAACCAGGGGAGAAAATCCCGGTTGACGGCGAGGTAGTGGAGGGGTCTTCTTCGGTAGATGAGGCTATGTTAACCGGAGAAAGCCTGCCGGTTGAGAAAAGGACGGGAGATCCTGTCATTGGTGCAACGATTAACAAGAACGGGGTACTTCGAATTCAAGCGACCAAAGTCGGAAAAGAAACGGCCCTGGCTCAAATTATTAAAGTCGTTGAAGAGGCCCAAGGTTCCAAAGCTCCTATTCAACGAGTAGCAGATGCCATTTCAGGTATTTTTGTTCCTATCGTCGTGGCGATTTCGGTTCTTGCGTTTATCGCTTGGTTTGTTTGGATTACACCAGGAGAGTTTGCCAACGCACTGGAGATTGCGATTGCGATACTCGTCATTGCTTGTCCTTGTGCCCTGGGACTTGCAACACCGACTTCCATCATGGCGGGTTCAGGAAGAGCCGCAGAGTCGGGAATTCTGTTTAAAGGCGGTGAACACCTTGAAGCAACCCACCGCATTAATACCATCATCTTGGATAAAACCGGAACGGTGACAAAAGGCAAACCGGAACTGACCGACGTCGTGGTTTCCGGCTGGATGGAAACAGATCTGATGGCCCTTGTCGGCGCGGCAGAGAAGAACTCCGAGCATCCTCTGGCTGAAGCTATAGTTGCTGGGATTATCGCTAAGGGTATCCAATTGCCGAGAACGGACACTTTTGAAGCGATACCTGGGCATGGTATTAAGGCAAATGTGATGGGCAATGAAGTTCTCGTGGGTACGAGAAAACTCATGGCTCAGTTTCAAGTGTCCATCAATCATGCGCAAGATCAGATGGACCAACTGGAGCAGGCAGGCAAAACAGCCATGCTGATTGCCGTAGATCAGCAGTATGCCGGTATAGTAGCGGTTGCAGATACCATTAAGGAAACCTCAGCACAGGCTGTTAAACGGCTTGAGGACATGGGGATCGAGGTTATTATGATTACGGGTGATAACCAGCGAACAGCTGAAGCAATTGCCAAGCAGGTTGGAATTACGCGTGTATTGGCTGAAGTTCTCCCCGAAGGCAAAGCAGATGAAGTAAAGAAATTGCAGGCTCAAGGGAAAAAAGTTGCAATGGTCGGAGACGGCATCAACGATGCTCCCGCACTTGCCATGGCGGATATTGGAATGGCGATGGGAACAGGAACCGATGTAGCGATGGAAGCTGCTGATGTAACTCTCATGCGAGGAGATCTCAATAGTATTCCGGATGCGATCTATATGAGTCAAAAAACGATGGGGAATATTCGGCAAAACCTGTTCTGGGCGCTTGCGTATAATTCTATCGGTATCCCGATAGCGGCGATTGGTTTGCTTGCACCTTGGGTTGCTGGAGCAGCTATGGCATTAAGTTCGGTTTCTGTGGTTCTAAATGCGCTACGGTTGCAGCGTGTTAAACTTAAGCCTTGATGTCCTATAGGGATGAAGAGATGCATATAGTATGTCCGTAAACAGAGGCATGCCGTTTCGGCGCACTCCAGTATCTCAATGATCAAGATGCTAAACGATTGTGCAACTTCTGCCGCGAATGTGCAGAAGCTTGCCGACAGATGGCAAGAGCGTAACGAGTGAATGAAACATCGAGCAGGAGTATCTCGAATTCAAGAGATACCCTGCTTTTTTAGGTTACGTGTATTAGTGTGCATCGGATTTTATTTAAGCAGTTGGAGGGGGTTTTCTCCCTTATGAGCAAAATCACACACAAAACTCAAATAAAGAACACGAATCTAACATATTAATCTCTTAAAATAAAGTCAATCAAAGATTACACATTTAAGAATTCAGAGGAGGAATAAAGCAATGGCATGGTCATGGAATCGGGTATATATAGTGCCGTTAAGTATAGGATCGGTTTTGTTTGGGGAAAAGACAGTGAATAAAGTAATCTCTAAACAAATAGAAACGGATTGGACCATTCACGCAGACTATTTCGAGGCAGCGGTACAGAATGAACAATTAAAACGAGAACTTTCCAGCTTACGCTAAGTTTTTATAAAATGATCCTTATGAAAAAAAGGAACTGATCCCATCAGTTCTTTTTTGCTTTAACAAGTACAGATGTTCGAAATGGCGTCGAGCGCTTCAACCGATTTTCCGTATTTGCACATGGCGTTACAGTCGTTTCGTAAATCCGAAAAACGAATGTATGAGATAGGGCCGCACTGCGTTCGTTGCAAGGAAGGACGAAGCAGTTGTGCACGCACTTCTTTTTCCCGTTTATCCGGGCAAATCAGATACAGCCTGGACGTTGCATTTCCTACGGATAATGATAAGTCATGCAGCCTGAGAATGCCGGAGTAGATGGAGGTGCTCTTTTCAACTTCAAATCCCGATACAATCTCATTATGTTCATTGAGCCAAAGAACATCGATAAAAGCGATTGTATCCGCAATAGATTTGGGGAGATCCATGGCTGGAAATACAGAAAGAGAATACCGCCCTAGAGTCTCGTCCTGCCATTGTCTCTGATGATCGTTCTGGGCGATCCAGACATTATAGCCAAAGGACTGACCCAGTCTCGCCAAATACAGCTGCATTTCGGAATGTTCACTTTCTTCGTTAGTATCATTCAGCACCTCCAGATGTCGCTTATACCGCCCCTTCTCGCGTTTCTTTTCCTCTTCTTGAAGAAAAGCCTCCGCATTCCCGCTAACAATCAAGCGTCCGGTGCCTATTTCAAACAGCAAGCCGGAAATGGCGCCCAGGTCCTTGGATAAGGATGAGCGGTAGGCAGTGTTGATATCCAGCAATGTCTCACGCATCTCCAAGTAAGCCGGCCAGGAGCCGAGCTTTATTTTACGATCCAGCAGGGAGTTAAACCCATTCACGATAGCTGTATTGAATGGGGGGAAAAGCGTAGGATGCAAAAAATACATAATATTAGCTACTGCAGGACCAAGGCCTTTGATATGGTATTGATCCAGTTTTACGATCTCAGTCAACAATTGTTTTTCGTCAGAGACTTGTAACACGGCCTTCAAAAAACGGCCAAAAGCCAGCTGGTTCTCTTCATTTTCATAAATGTCGGGAATACGCAGTTTAGGTTTCCAGTAAAACGCGTGTGCAGCACCTTCAAAAACTTGTTTTTGTTCACAAATCGCCGCTAGAACATCCTCCAGTGGAGAGCCCTTAAAGTCGTTCCCAAAAACTCGTGCCTCAATCGCTTTTATAACATCGTTCACACCGGTTTTAATGGTCCGAAAAGCCTTTAACCGATCGCTGTTGTTTAAAAACCAGGTGTGGTATACCGATTCCTGATCAGTTTTATAATCCAAAATAAGCTGCTGTAACTCTCGGTTCATGTCGAAGTCGCCCCCATATTCAAATCATATCTAGGATTATAATGTTGATTTAACAGAGTTGCTGTGCGATTTGTTCGTTATAAAAACATGTTATGCCCATCAATTCTACATACTTTCCCCAAAGTCAGTTGGTATCCTTAGGCTACATCAAAGAAAACAAATAACATTAATATTAAAGGAGGTGAAAAAGGTTGAAAGCATTACGCAGCACGATTGGCTTCCTTCTCCTTGTCATCATTGTAGCAAGTTTAGGTTATATCGGTTGGTATGCCAACGATAAAGGGTTAATCTCGTGGAACAGGCAAAGTACCTCGACAACAAATTCGAATGTCCATAATCAGCATTCGGTGTCCGCTGCGCCCGAAGGAACATCCACTAACCCAGTCACCACGCTGAGGGAAAGAGTATCTGCAGCCCAGCAATCGATGAAACAAATGGCTACCAATATGATGGCGTATCCGTCAGAAGCCGTATTAAATGGGTCTTCTGTTAACGACGGTGAAACAGGAGGAAATGCCTCACAACAAGCGGTGCCTGGATCGATTCAAGTTCAAAAGGGCATCTACTCCTTATCAGAAAGTGTGTATTTATTAGCACAGCTGGAGCAAACTCTGGATAATGGAATGGGGTTTACTGAATCGTCAAACCCGACGTATGAAACGTATCAGTTCCGTTATAACCTGCTGCTACAAAGCCAAAAAACGCTTAGCGAGGTGAATACAAAGCTCAATGAAGCTAAGAATGGTATTCTCTTAAACGGAACAGGAATGATGAGTAGCCATAATATGCAGGAAACGAGTAAAGCCATCTATGATATGGCGCAGACGGTGATGGGTATAACTAGTCTGAATCAGTGGGTCGAGCGACAGATTCAACAAACCGTTTCACAAGCCCAGAATGTGTTGGCGGCAAGTACCTCCAATCAAGACAGCAGTATCTTCAATGGACTTGGAACCCCGAGTCTCATGGTCCTAATCGTGGGTATCTTTACAATTTTGTTGGTAGTCGCTCTCGTTGGCGTGATCGGCAGTATACTAACCCCCCGTCCGGAAACGGCCAGTGCCTAAAATCACCTTTAACTTAAGGAGGAAGTAAAATGATGGATATGAATATGTCCGGAGGAACGCAAGGAACGCTGAACTACACCGGAAATTATCAAGGGATGGAAATGGAAGGCGTTTCAAGTACAGGAAGCATCATTTCCGGCATTCTTGGAACGGTGACCCAACTGCTTTTAGTGGCTCTGATTCTCAGTCTGGTGGTTGGACTCGCCATTTGGGTAAAAAACAAGTACTTTAAGGAATCCTATAGTAAAGCGAAGACCGTAGTCGGTAATGATCCTATGCTTAAGACCATTTTCGTTCTTGCAACTACGCTTATTGGTGTCATAGTCGTGCTGTATCTGCTGGGCATCGTACTGAATGGCGGATTTAACGCTGGTGGAATGGGCATTGTAGGTTCTTGGAGTGTAGCAGGCATATTAACGTTATTTGTAAAACTGCTGACTATTCTGTTTGTGATCGCTTTGATTGCCTTCCTATATAACTATGTTAAGCAAAATGTAAGCCAGTCTACAATCAATGCAACGAATGGTGCGGTTCTCACAGCAGGTGTGGAACCAAAAACGAATCGGACAGATGTAACGCCGGAAGGCGAAACGAAAAAAGACTAAATGAATCGCAGGTGATCGTTTATGAAGTTTGATTTTATCCTCCATTGGCTCTGGGCGCTGGTATTCTCGGTACTGGCCCTTAGTGGAATCGCTATGGCTGGAGCCAAGTATGGCTGGTTGATGCAATATGATATCGCGATGGCGGATATCGTACACCGGATAGCGGCTATCGTGTATGTACTGCTCACTTTCATTGTGATGATGTACGAGATCATCCGCATTCTTCGCCGGGATAAAACCAAAAAGCCTTGGCTTGTGTTCGGACCATCCGGGTATGGACTGTTCACCTTCATCACAACACTCATCTTCATCATTACCGGTGCGATTATTTGGCTCTTTATGGACAGCAATCATGCAGCTACCGCGTTTTCACTTTGGATTCATGAAAAACTCACTTATCTGGCTGTAGCAAGCGTGATATGGCACATTTACATGAAAACCCATGCGCTAACATGGCCTAAAAAAAGGGCTGCAAAACCTAAATAATGATTGCTCAAGGGAGAGAGGGCCTTTATCATGTGGATGCAAAAAAAGTGGTTCAAGCTATTCATCTGGTTTGTAACCACCTCGTTCTTCTTCGCTCTTGCCGCCATACTCATTTCCATGTTCAGGTTTGGACCAACAGAACAAGAGGTGATGCAGTTTATGATGGGCATGATGAAGGCCATGGATTCCTCTCTGATGGGGCTGTCGATGCAAGTGAAAGAGGACACAAACATACACAGTCTAATGAACCAGAGCATCGCTTTTGCCTTTCCGTTATTGTCTATAAGTATAGCGGCTGGAGTGTACGTACGGTGCAGAAGAAAGGTGTAAAACCATGTTTAAAAAGCAGAAAATGCCGTTCTGGCAACTCACCGCCGTTTTTGCTGTCATTTCGGTGCTCGTGGTTGCCCTATCCTGGGGAAACCGCACGGAGAATGCAGCTCAAATGGACACATCTATGGCCGATATGATGAAGAGCGAAAGTTTATCCAACGCTACGATCCCTGATCTGTTTACATACGAAGGGATTGCAGCAGGCGCGGGGAATGGGTACAGCCAGCATGAGGGCCACCATGATCAACAGGGAAAACTGTATACCATCCATATCGTTACCACTGCGTTGCTTCTTCTAACAATGCCAATGATTATTGCCGGATCAGTATTTCTAGCGATCGTATGGCCGAAGCCGTTAAACGGGAGGAAAAGGAAATGAATGTTCTAGGTTCATTTGGCAATCTGTACATGGCCGTTTTACTGATCTTGCTTTCAGCCGGGCTCATTTTTACTGTCTATGAGATGGTAAAAAAAACAGTTGGCTATATCAGCGAGAGCCGGGGGCAAAAAGGAACTACAACTTCTAGCAAATTTGGAGGAATGACAATAATGAAAAGTAGTGGTTGGTTAAAATTGGCGGTATTTTCGTTTTTCGGACTTATCATTTCTGTAGTACTGCTCAATGTAACAAATCCGACTGCAGCATCTTCTACAAATGATCAACATAGTCTGCACGTAAATGGTACTGCAAACGCGACAGGTACGATGGGGAATATGAGCGGGACGGTGAATGGAACGGTCAACGGGACGGTCAACATGGACCAGATGAATGAAGTGATGCAGCGCATGAATCAGCTTCAGCAAGATATGATGATGATGCAGCAGCAATATATGAACGGTATGCAGTCACAATCCAACATGAATATGGGGTCGTCCGGCGGTATGAGCGGTTCTGGAGGTATGATGGATGATGATATGGATATGAACATGGGCGGCAGTAGCGGAAGCAGCAGCAGCGGCGGCATGGGCATGATGTAATTTAAGCGGGAACGGAGCAGCGTTCGTCTTTATTGACCGAATGCTGCTTTTTTAAATCATCTATCTTTGAATAGGAGGAAGACAGATTGAGCAACAGAAGTTTGGTATGGTTGCTTTTCATTGCATTGATTCTTGGTGGAACGGCAGCCGGCCTTTATATGAATGGAACCTCTGCAGCTGGTCAGAGCTCAACCGTCATGGCTCCCCAAGCTACGGATGATATGTCATCCATGGATCATAGTGCGCATGGCACATCTACAAATGTAACGGAGGAGGAAACACCTGTACCAAGTTCCACTCCGACTGCTATCGTACCTACACCGACATCGCCCGTTACTCCAGGGCCAGAAAACACGACTGCCCCTTCAAGTGAGCCTACGGCGCTGGAACCAAAAGAGGGCCAGCCGGTAAAAGGGTTTTCTCTCACAGCCATGAACCGTACTTTGACCATTGCTGAAGGGATAACGCTGCCTCTATGGACATTTAATGGCACCGTTCCAGGGCAGGAAATTAGAGTCACACAAGGGGATTTTGTGGTTGTTACCTTGAAGAATGAACTGGAGGAGCCGGTATCCATTCACTGGCACGGGTACCCGGTCACCTCAGAGGCGGATGGCGTTCCCGGGGTGACACAGAAGGCAGTGAACCCTGGAGAAACCTTCACATACCGCTTCTCGGCCGATATACCGGGAACCTACTGGTATCATTCTCATCAGGAAAGCTCCAAGCAAGTAGATAAAGGACTTTACGGCGCACTGATCGTGGAACCCAAAACAGAGCCTAAACCGGATCAAGATGTGACTCTCCTCTTAGACGAATGGATGGAAGAGCAGGAAACCTCCAGCCACAGCGCTCATGGCTCTTCATCTCAAGCGATAAGCGAAGAAGAGATGATGGCCACGATGTATAACATTTACACGGTTAATGGGAAATCGGGTTCTTTAATCGATCCCTTGACGACCAAGGTAGGGGATACGGTTCGCTTACGTTTGATAAATGCCGGGTATCGCTCGCACGCCATTCATATTCCCGGAGAATTTAAAGTTGTCAGCTCAGATGGTCAGGATATAGCTGAACCAGGAGTACTGAATAACCAAATGGTTACGGTGGCGCCAGGAGAACGGTACGATATAGAAATGACCATCAAGACTAAAGAAGACTTTACGCTGGATGCACATGACAATAATTTGTATAACGATCAGTTGGTGATTCCGGTCAAAGTTGCCGGAAGTAATGGAGTAACCAGCAAGATTCAGCATGAAAATATACCGGTTTTCAATTTGCTTCAATATGGAAAACAGGTAAATACGGATCTGCGAACAGTAAGTTCCTTTGCAGTGGAGTATACCGCCATTTTGAATTCTAAAATGAATGGGAATGAGCAACAGTACACGATCAATGATCAGGTGTTCAAGGATCTTCCTGCGCTTCAGGTCAAGACGGGGGATTATGTTAAATTGACGCTTCAAAATGATGATACAGTAGACCATCCCATTCATATCCATGGCCATTTTGCTCAAGTGATCGAGCGAAATGGGGAACTGGTCAGTGGTACGATTATGAAAGATACCGTGCTGGTCAAACCAGGGGAAAAGGTTGTTTTGATCTTCAAAGCAGACAATCCTGGTAACTGGTTGATTCACTGTCATGAGCTTCATCATGCAGCGGGAGGAATGGTTCAGAAATTGATCTATACGGATTACAAGTCCACCTACACGCCGAGTTCCTCTGAAGGGAATAAACCTGAATAAAAGAGTGATTCATAAATATTCCCCCATAAACAGTGAAGAGGGTGTAAGAACTTTAGTAAGTTCTTGCACCCTCTGCTTCATTCACCATCTAAAAAGAACCCCACTAACTTGGCATGATACGGATTTGTGATCTGAAAAGGGGGTGTATTCGTGCCGCTTTTATCAGGGGCGGTTTTTTCTGCAAATTCTAGTTCTCCACATTCTAGTACAGAAGAATCACTGGATGGGGGGTGTGCACCCTGGTTTACCGTCACTTCATTTGTTATATTGCAGCTGGAATGACTTCGAGTTACAGCATCAGGAACATCTTTGATAAGCTGTAGCAACCAACTGGTTAATAGCTGCTTGGTGAAGGGATGTTGAATCCATTCCAGGTGGTCTTTTCCAAGATACTCCGGTAGTGGAATCGTCACACTCGGCTTTGTCACAGCTATGGATCGTTCAATGGATTCGATGAATATAGCTGCGATTTTACTTTGAAAAAGGGACTTATCCAAATGCTCCAGGTCAACAAGAAAGTCAATAACTCTCTGGGAAGTGTGTTCGGGTAGATGAATCGTTAGCTTGCGCTCCACTGCCTGCGATCTGGAAATCTCCATGTCTTGTTCCCTAATTGGCGGTGTATTGCTCATTCTTAACTTTCAGGTACACTTTCAGTAATTTGAAATACGCTCTAGCGATCATCCAAATTGAATCTTTTGTACTGACAAACCGCAGCGGATAATCTTCCTCAAGCTCGTTGATTCTCTCGATGTACGGTCTTAAAAGCAAAGATCCACCGCCAATTTGATACGAAACTCGAATACTGGGGGCCTTGTTCCACGTGCTCCGGATCAGTTTATACTCCTCACGAGCGATTTTCATCAGCACTTCATCGACAATGGACTGAATACCGGTACGTTTACCTCGAAACCAAACGTGATACCGTTCTTCTTCATTCTCAGTGGTTATGACTTCAATGAGCTGCTGACGATTTATGAAACGGTACCCCGTTTCTGTGTATACGCGATCCATGATTTCATCCAAATAAGGAGAGACTCCTTCTTTGATCCCGTCCGAATGAATATTGTCTACTGCTCCATCCTCTAAAATGATTGCCGCATCAGTCGATAGTCCGCCAATATCGTTAATTAATACGTTCATATGAGTGAGTTCTTCATTGCGAACCGAACCGTCATCATGAGTCGTTAAATCAATCAAAGCAACATGTCCTTCAATATTGACCAGTACTTCTTCAAAATGAATGCGTATTGTTCTACCACCAATGGTCGGCGTAATATGGAAACGGACCTCATGAGTACCCGATTTCAGTTTTTGTTTGAAAAGCTTGCGTTTACCACGTTTTGCTTCACTTAGTGGAAGTCCCGTGGATAAATAATAAGTCACTTCAGTAACGCCATTTTGATTTGGAGAAGCCATTGCAGCATCATAAGCTAACGCGGTTAACAACATTACAATGGGCTGGTCGGCTTCTGATTTATCACTAATCGTAGTCAATTCGTCGTTATGATCATATCCGCCGGCGAGATGACCTACCGCATAAACACCTTGTCCCCGTTTCAATGCGTCAGAAATGATCTCAACATGAAGCCCATCCAATGGGTGTTTCTCAAGCTCCACTATGTTTCGGGAAAGACCGATTTCGGCGATAACGTTGGGAATAAGGAGCTCGTTCTCTAATTTTTCGAAGTAAGCTTTTAATGAGTCATTGCCGATATCCACTGCTGCTTGCCGGATAACCATCGTTGTTTTCCTCCTTATGTACCTTTAGCGATTGGTTTTCAAATCGTTTTGATCATTAAAAAAATGACGCATTACATACGCTTGAGTAATAGGATTGTCTTTTAGTCCCTCATTGGAGTGTTGCTGTGGTTGAATGGGCTGGTCTTCCGTTAAAATAGGTGAAGTTGTGGAGAAAGCGGTTAATGTAAATAATCGGGCTATTCCCATGAATACCACAATAGCTGTCAATAGAATGAGCAAAAGGAGACACAGAAGAAGGAGTTCCGAAAAAAAGGCGTTCAAGTTCAAATGACCATCTCCTTTAGTACGATCCGTTTAACCATCAGCATACAACTCACTCCCTTTGGCACAAGTTTTTATCAGATTTAGGCAAATTATGCCATAAAAATATGTTGAAATGATGTAGATATGAAGAAGATTTCACTTCTTCAATTGCTTATCGTTTTTTCTGTAAAATAGAAAAGTTCACGATTCACGCATGCTTTCAACATACATTCCACATACTCAAACTTTAAAATAAAAATATAAATTAAAGAAACTTTCATAGGAGGATTTCAAATGGAATGGTCTACATTACTCGTGCTGGTATGTCCTGTCATGATGATTGTTATGATGTTTACAATGAAAGGGGGACACTCTCACGGCTCCCCAAATCATCGTGTTGCAGCTGAAAGCCTGCATGACCAGTTGGTCGATCTGAAAGCTGAAAATGAGCGAATTAGCAAAGAACTGCAGAGTTTTAAAAAATAGATGGACAGAATATGCCGTAAGCGAGTATCGCTTACGGCATTCTAATGTTGAACTGTTCACTCATCTACACATTTTCAACACATTAATTTTGTAATATTAAAAAAACAGATAAATTTGAGGTGAATGTTCAGTGTCGAAACTCCAGGTATTAATTGTAGATGATGAATGGAATATGAGAAATTTGCTGCGGATTTATTTAATGAAAGAAGGTTTTGCGATTAAAGAAGCATCCACGGGGCAAGAAGCCTTGGCGCTGGTCCAAGCCCATTCCTTTGATGTCATTATTCTAGATGTTATGTTGCCCGATATGGATGGTTGGCAAATCTGTAAGCGTATCAGAGAACTTGTGAAAACGCCGGTATTATTCCTGTCAGCGCGAACTGAGACTAAAGATAAGATAAAAGGTTTGGGTATCGGAGCGGATGATTACTTGACCAAGCCATTCGATTCAGAAGAATTACTGGCTCGAATTTTCTCGCTGATTCGTAGATCAGTGATGAACCAGGAGGTAATTCCTCAACCGTCGCGCATGCTTCATTATCCAGATCTTGTAATCATACCTGAAGCCCGTGAAGTCCGGATTTGTGATGAATATGTAGAATTTACTCAAAAGGAATTCGATTTATTGGTGTCTTTTGCGCAGAATATCCAAAAAGCATTTACAAGAGAAGAATTAGTGGAACGGCTATGGGGCTATGATTTTGAAGGTGAGTTCAGAGTCGTCGATACGCATATCAAAAACATCAGAGAAAAGATGCATTTGGCCGGCTTGAAATATAACCCGATCCAAACGGTATGGGGGGTTGGCTATAAGTTTTATGTTCCGGGAGATGCCAATGAAAAATAACCGTATCGGCTTAAAATTAGGATTTGTTATTATCACGGTGTTTCTAATCGTATTGGTGTTTCTGGGCTTTACTATAGACCGTTTATTCACAAGTTTTTATATCGATCGGATGCGTACGGAGAATGAGGAATTGGGTTCTCATTTTGCGGTCATGGCCCAATCGGATAGTACTTCTGGTGAAATGATGAAAACTTTTGCAGAATTCTCGAACGTCAGTATTTTTAACGTCAATGCCAATAGTGATGTAATTCTACACTCAGGAACGCATGACTCTTCCGATCGAAAGATAATTCGAAGCTCGGATCTGGAAAGAATCTTTGCAGGAAAGAAAGTCAATTTCTTATATACCGAACCTTCCGGAATTCGTTACTTTGTTTCCGGACAACCAATCTATGTGAAAGACGTAGCGACCTCCGCCCTTTATGTCATGTCTTCAACCGAGAAAATGGAACAGTCATTACTTGCGGTCCGTAATCTTTTGATCTTGTCAGGGATTGGCGCTTTTTTATTGGCTCTCGGTATTACATGGATAATAGCCCAGTATTTATCCCGGCCTTTACTTAAAATGCAACAGGCCACACGGAAGATCGCTGCAGGGGACTTGGAAACACGTCTTGATATTAACAGCAATGATGAAATGGGCAGCTTGGCGCATGCAATCAACGATCTTGCTGTGGATCTTCAGCGATATCGGGATACAAGGCAAGAGTTTTTCGCTAATATTTCTCATGAACTCCGGACACCGATCACCTATTTGGAAGGCTACTCTCAGGTTCTCCAACAGGAACTTTATGAAACCGTAGAGGAGAAAAACAAGTATCTGGGAATCATTCATGACGAAGCGTTACGTTTGCAGCACTTAGTTGAGGACCTTTTTGATTTATCGAAAATGGAAGAAGGGAAGATTAATCTTGAGCTGGACTGGGTGAATATGTCTGATTTAACGCAGCAGGCGGTGCGAAAAGTGGAGCTCAAGGCAAGAGAAAAAAGCCTTAGCCTGAAATACAAGGAAAACGGTATGATGAAAAAGATTCGCGGAGATAAAAAGCGGATGGAGCAAATAATCCTTAATCTTTTGGAGAATGCAGTCCGTTATACCGAAAAAGGCGAAATTAACGTCTCTCTCTCATATACCAGCAGTGCTTTTCTCCTGGTCGTGGAGGATTCAGGGATTGGCATTCCAAAAGACAAAATCCCATACATTTTTGAACGCTTTTATCGTGTAGAAAAGTCTAGATCACGCCAATATGGAGGAACGGGCTTAGGACTGTCCATAGTGAAAAAACTGGTTGAACTGCAGGGCGGGGAAATTACAGTAACAAGTGAAGTAGACAAAGGCACACGGTTTGAAATTCAGTTTTACCAGCAGCCATGACGTTAGGAGGCAGGCTAATGAAAAAAGTGGAATGGCTAATTGCTGTTCTTTTGATCGGAATGGGTATAAGTTGCATGACGATATCCGCGGTATCCTTTCAAAGTCCCATAATACAAGCAAGTGGGATCATAAAATTGGTAACATGTTTTGTTTTATCGGGTTATTGAGTTTCGTTTCTTTAAGGATTTATAAAGCTCGAAAAAAACATTGAGACAAAGACTTTCTATTCGCAAAATTGCAAAACTCAATTTTTTCACAAAAACCACATCAAATCTTCATACTTTCAGGTTAATTGAAGATAGCTACACCTCATTCAAACACTGAAAGGAGAAGTTTATTTCATGACACAAGAACAGTTACAGGAGTGCATTGATGAATGTCTACGTTGTATGCAGGCTTGCAATTACTGCTACAAATCTTGTTTGGAGGAAGAATCCGTTGATATGATGAAGGATTGCATCCGTCTCGACCGAGAGTGTGCGGATATTTGTGCCTTTACTGCTCAGGCCTTGACTCAACACAGCACCTATTCCACGGAGCTGTGCAGACTGTGTGCTGATGCTTGTGAACGTTGTGGTAATGAATGCAGTAAACACCATCATTCGGCTCATTGCCAGAAATGTGCTGAGGCCTGTTTCCGATGTGCGGAGGTTTGCCGTAAGATGATCGCTTAACTTAACATTTGACTTTAAATGAATCAGATGAGCAAGGTTGTTATGTTTCCGTTGCTCATCTGATGTCAAAAGGACAGGAAAGGGTATAAGGAGAGTATGGATGGGTAGGGAGACTCAAACGATTAAGAGACGATATGACCGAATAGCTCCGCTTTTTCATCGTGTGGATGGAAAAATGATGAGGAGTTGGCGCAAAGATCTGTTAAGCGGCCTAAGTGGGAATGTACTCGAGGTAGGCATAGGAACAGGTGCTAATCTTTCCTATTATCCACCCGCCGTTCGCTTAACCGGGATTGATTTTAGCCCAAAGATGCTACAGTATGCCGAACAACGCGCAAAGGAACTGAAGATCGACGTTACTTTAATGGAGATGGATGTTCAAAATTTAACTTTTGAAGACCAGACATTCGACTACATAGTAGCGACTTGTGTGTTTTGTTCTGTCCCCGATCCGGTTCAGGGCATGAGAGAAATGAAGCGAGTGTGTAATAAAGAAGGGGAGATCAGGCTGTTAGAACACATGAGGAGTGAGCAGCCGATGGTTGGGAAATTAATGGATCTGCTTAATCCCCTAACAGTTCGTATCAGCGGGGCCAACATTAACCGGTATACGTTAAAGAATGTGGAATCTGCCGGCTTGATCATACAAAAAAGCGAGCCTTTATGTACAACCATTGTAAGACGATTGCTCTTGAGGCCGTAATCAACCGACTTCCCACGTCAATGGTATGAAATCTGTTTCGTTGGAGACGATAATGCATACGCGTTAGTCTGCATAAATTTCACAATTCACCTATGAAGGAGTGTTATTGATATGAAAAAAGGTTTGTTCATTTTAGCTACAGCGCTGGTGGTCGTCATCAGTGGCTGTGGAAATACCGCAAATAACGGAAATGAAGCGTCCAATACACCCAGTAACGCTGCATCCAGCATGAATCATTCAGAGATGGAACATGAGAATATGACAAGTGAAGTGCCTGAAGGATTAAAAGAAGCCGCTAATCCGGAGTATAAGGTCGGCGATCAAGTCATTATTACCGAGGGACACATGGCCGGGATGAAGGGGGCTACCGCAACCATTGTAGGGGCTTATGACACTAATGTCTACGCGGTATCGTATACACCCACTACCGGAGGAGATCCGGTTACCGATCATAAATGGGTTATCCAGCAAGATTTAAAAGATGCAGGAGACCAGTTTTATGCGCCTGGCACAGAAGTGGTGCTTAACGTTGATCATATGCCTGGTATGAAAGGGGCTACCGCAACTGTAGATACAGGTGAGCAAACAACCGTATACATGGTTGACTATACCCCGACAACAGGCGGAGAGCCAGTAAGAAATCACAAATGGGTAACCGGTGATGAGTTAAAAGCGAAGTAAACGAAGATGAAAAAAGCAGCCTCCAGGGGCTGCTTTCTTTTTTAATAAATAGAGGAATCTTGCAAAAATTGACGTAAATTACCGATGGAATAGGTGGATGAATGATATAATAATATTGGATTTTCGAAAAAATACATGAGGAATACAGGGGAATAGCATTACAAGGGGGATCAAAGTATGATTAGGGAGATTGCCGTTAAAAATGTGGCTACCTATAGTAGTGAGGGTGTACTTTACAGTGACCTGAAAAAAATTAACTATTTTTACGGCTCGAATGGCAGTGGGAAAACAACCTTATCTAATGTTCTTAAACAAATTGAACTTTATGCTGATAGTAGGATATCCTGGGTTTCCCAGCCATTAAAAACAGTGGTGTATAACCAAAAGTTTGTCGAGGAAAATTTCCACCAAGATTCAGATATCAAAGGTATCTTTACTTTGGGAAGAGAATCAACAGAGATTAAACAAACCATCCGAGACAAAAAAGACTTAGTTGATAAAGTAGTTGAGGAAATTCGTCGGTTAAGTTCTAATCTAGAGGTCAAACAAAAAGAGTCTAAACAAAACGATGATGAGTTTACCGACGATTGTTGGAAATTAAAGCGGAAATATGACGATATCTTTTCAGTGGCCTTTTCGGGTTTAAGAAACAATAGAATAAACTTTATGAAAAGATGTAAGCAAGCACCGACAGGCGGACTAATATGTGCTCTAGCAGACCTCCAAGCGCGTGTACAGAAATTGTTTAATGGTTCAAATGAGAAGCTACCTTTCTTGAAAAGATTAAAATAGAGCATCTGTCTGCGGTATGCAATCACCGGATTTTTCAGACCCCTATTATCGGTAAACAGGAAGTCGATATTGCTGTTCTTATATCCAAGCTAGCGATTAGTGACTGGGTTAAACAAGGACATACACATGTTTCTGAAGCGGAAGGAGTGTGCCCCTTTTGCCAACAACAACTTCCTGAGGGATTTACTGAAAAACTCAATGATTACTTTAATGAACATTACGAAAAAGAGATGATTGAACTCCAAGATCAAGTTGAACACTATAAACGGTGTTATCATTATCTTGAAAATCAAGTGCAAGAGTTATTATTGACCGACAAGAAAAATACATATTTGAATCTCGATCTCATTTCGCAACAATATGAACTGATCCTTTCGAAAAATGCACATAATTTGGACTTGTTCCAGCAGAAGCAAACTCATCCCAGTCATCCAATCGAACTGTTAACTATTGCGGCTTTCGTCGATGTGATCAATGAAGAAATCGTCCGAGCGAATGAACAAATTCAGCAGCATAATACTTTTATAGAGAACCGAGTGGATGAAGGGAATAAATTGATAACCCAGATTTGGGATTTTATCTGGAGTGAGAATCAGCAAAATCATGAGAAATATGTTCGTATAGATTATAGAACAGGACGAGCAATCGACAACCTTTCTGCAACATTAGCTCAAAAGAAGAATGAAAGAGTCGCATTAGAATCCGAAATTCACAGGCTGGAGGCTCAGATTACGAGTGTAATCCCCTCTGTAAACGAAATGAATCGGTTACTGAGGGCCTATCATTTTACTAATTTCAAATTCGCTCATACACAAAGTCAAGGAAATTATCGGTTAATCCGATCAAATGGTGAGGACGTTAATCAAACATTAAGTGAAGGCGAGAAAACGTTTGTTACCTTTCTTTATTTTATGCACTTATTAAACGGTAGCAATAACAGTGATTTAATTACGGAGAATAAAGTTGTTGTGATTGATGACCCCATTTCAAGCTTGGACAGTAACGTATTGTTTATCGTAAGCAATCTGATTTCCAAACTTATAGAAGATGTACGCAACGAAGAAAGTAATATCATTCAGTTGTTTCTTCTAACGCATAATGTCTATTTTCACAAGGAAATTACGTTTTCAAAAAACCGGCCCAAAAATGGCGCTAGGATGGCGGATGAGACATTTTGGATTATCCGAAAATGGAATGATGTAACCGAATCAACCCCGTATAACAGCAACCCGATTAAAAGCTCGTATGAGTTAATGTGGCAGGAATTAAAGTCAGCCAATCACAGCTCTTCCATCACCGTTCAGAATTTGATTCGTAGAATCATTGAAAATTATTTTAAAATCTATGGTAATTACAGCGATCAGGACATTATTGATAGATTCGAGGAGGATGAGAAGGTCATATGTAAATCCTTAATCTCCTGGGCCAATGATGGTTCTCACTTTGCAGGAGATGATTTGTATATCGAGCACCCGATGGATACAGTCAGCAAGTACTTACGGGTATTTGAAAAGATATTTGTGGTTACACATCATCATGCCCATTATAAAATGATGATGGGAATTGAAGAATCTCTGGGATCGGCTTTGGAACAAACACAGGTATCGTAATCGAAAACGTAATATCAATTAAACGACATATACGGGATTAGAAGACGAGGAGGAAGTAACTACTCGTCTTTTTATATACACCAAAGATATTGAAATATATTACAAAAACGTTACTATTGTTTCAGACAAAGAATGATATTGAGTGGTTATTATAAAGCAAAAATATGGAGAAACAATGAAGAAAGTACGTAGAAAATACGTTGATAGTTAAATTTTTAGAAGGATTGACAGGTGGCCTACTATCTATTAAAGTGTTAATAGTTACAAAATATTAATAAGTTGCCGAATTTCAGCGTTGAAAACGGGGGAACCATTTTTTGGGTGAATTATTCTTGCATGAAAGGGAATATAGGGAACCTTTAACCGAATCCTCAGCTAACTCCGTAGGCATTGAAGGGAGAACAAGTTTCTGAAGAAAGTCATCGTATCCATGTTGGCAGCCTCATTTATATTTGCTTCTGCAGCACCAGGTACATATGCTAGCGAGGTAACCTTGGACAGTGTTGTGAATCGGGTCGTAGGAACCCCTTATCTTTATGGAGGAACCACAACTTCAGGCTTTGATTGTTCCGGATTTATTCTATATGTACTTAAGAAGTTCAATGTAGATGACCTTCCGCGCACTTCTCAATCGCAGGCTAAAACTGGCATTCCTGTAGCCAAAGATGATTTACGTGAGGGTGACCTCGTCTTTTTTAACACATTTGGTTCTGGAATTTCGCATGCGGGCATTTACGTAGGTGATAACAAGTTCGCTCACTCTTCCAGCAGTAAGGGCGTAAGAATCAGCAATTGCTGAATAGAATAAGCCTCTATAATCAGAGCTGGCAACTTTCCAAGCATAGTTGCTAATCCAAAAGTGACCCAGCTAACACGACTAACGGAACTCGATATATTAACCAATCCTGAAGGGATAAACGGGAGTATTCTTAAAGCAAGAATAAGAAAGAATGCTTCATAACCAGAAGTTTGTTGAAGTCTCTTCAAATATTTATTCTCATTTTTTAAACCTCCTATTAAGGACAAGACCCCCCTGCGATAGAGAACAAAGCTAATAATTGCCCCGAGCACTTCTCCGAAAAAGGAAATAATCATTCCGTTAAGAAAACCGAAAAAGGTGATGTTAGCTCCTGTGAGAAATACACTAGGGATGAATGCAAAAATGCTTATTAATATATTTAAAACCAAACTTAAAATAATGGCGAAATAACCACTTTCACCTAACAATTCAACGATGTGCGTAGTCATACAAAATCCGTTCCTTTTTTATTTGAGATAACCTGAGCTCATTATAACAGGTAAATAAAAAGCTAAACATAGATCTCCTAATTCTACGTTTAGCCAAATATATGTGCTTATGGAATAGTTCATTTTTTATTTAAGAAAGTTATAGGATCGCATCTATATCATCAGTTGAATTAGGCTTCACTTCAATAATCATTCGCAGAGGTAAGCAAATGATAGATTGTCTTGGTCTTGATATTAAACCAAAGCTAAAACAGATTTTTTGCGGACAGTCCGATTCAATTACTTCGATCCCTCTATCATGAACTTTGAGTATATCGTATCCTCTTTTTGTTTGAATCTTGATAATTTGGGGCTCATCTGTGAGTTCTACCTCTTTATATAGTTTATTATTTATACGTATACTTGCATAAGTACCGGTATCGGGCTGATCCTTTCTAAGCAACTCTACTCCTAAAAGAGTCAGGGCTATTAGCAAAATACATGTGATAAGAATTAAATCCGCTTTCTTAATACCAATTTTCTTCATCATCTTGTTCATCTCCAGCTTAACAGATAGTCTCATAGTATCTGAAAATAGTGTGTAAACTATGTGGAGGTATTTATAACAAGTAATTTTTTTTGAAATTAGTAAACCGTGTTTAAAAAGAGCGCCTCAACTAAGGAGCTCTTTTCGTTTTATCCCAACTTTTCTTCACTGTTCTGAGCAACTTGTCTTCTGAAGTGCTTCCTAAGCAATGATGTAGCTCGAATAGTCGGTGGACAAGAACATAGTCCTATCAGATCTCGCCCTAGCGGGGTTTTCTGTTTAAAGATCAAGTTCTTGTCCTTTTCTTTGGACCGATATAGAAAAATGGAAACTGTTATCACTTTCCAATAACCAACAAATACATGCTTCAGTTAGCGTACTTAATATAATGGGGAAATCTCCGCAATTCCCTCGGTTACCGGTTCTGGCTATTCTGCAAACACCTGAATAAGCTGATTCTACTTGTTGATAGATAAAAGGCATCCAGTGATGATTTGACTTAATATTGCTTCTTATTCTTCTTCCACTTATGAATAACGACTGCTTCACTAAGCAGCCTCATTAAATGCGTTGTATCTCCACGATTACACATGGTAGATTAATCCATTGTTTTGTCGATATAATGTAAGTATATAGAGTATTATTACTTTAGGGGGCATGTTATGGCGCAATATGCATTTTTCAAATTTATCGAGAATTGGGAGCAACTTACTCAAAGTGGTGTTCTTGAAGAAATGAATGAGCATCGATTTATAAGATTAGATGCTGAAGTTATCAAAACTAGTGAAATTGCTAAGATAAAATCTTTAAGTATTCCTCTCATTTGCCCAATTTGCGAAGAACGGATGTATTTTAATAAAGGATATCTCAGGATAAAAGATGACGCGCAATATCAAAATAAAAGTCCCTACTTTTATCATTCAAATAAAAATGCTTGTCATTTTGCAGAATCATTACCACATGCGCTAACTAAACGTTTTTTGTTTACTAAATTAAAGGACGCTGGATATGTGGTAAAAGAAGAGTATCGGCATATTGTTGAAGGAAAGAGAGTAAGAGCTGATGTTGCCGCATTTGCTGGGGAAGACGGAACCCCCACACTAAAGCTCGTTGTAGAGGTACAAGCTTCTTCAGGTCTCCTAGCCACACTGACCAAGAAAATAAATGCCTACTATACTGAAGGAGTTCCGACAGCATGGGTTTTACTGTTAGATAATTTCTTCACAGGTTATACAGGAACTACAAATAGCATTTTTAATCCCTTAACCGGTGAGTATGAATCTAAACCCTTAGAACCTGGTGATGAAAATTACTTTGTAGTTACAGGTAAGGACAGTAAAATCTTCACCTTACTAATGAACGAATATGGCTATGTATTAGCAATTAACTATAAGGGGCATGTTTATTTAATTCGGCGAGACCCACAAAACGAACATCGGAGAATGTCTGCAATCCTACGAGAACAGCACTGGACTTCCCATGATGACGTGTATAAAATAACGAGGGTTGCTGACAAAGATATCGTGCCTACCATTAGACTAACCCCCCTTAAACGATTTCAGAAGCATGAAGAGATAGAAACTACGAACGGTGTCCCAGCAGGAAATTATGACACTGGTATACACCAGATCCAAGGTCTTGAAGAGAATAGCTTAGAAGAAATACCTTTTGCCCATGATTTTGTATTTGAGATCGAAGAGCTCTTAGGTGAAGAAGCCAATAAAGCACTCAATCCATTGTTGTTAATCAAGGAAACTTGGAATGCTCAAGAGAAAGCTAGGAACGACTTATTACAGGAGATCGTGGAAGAAACGCGCTTAGCTGAAGAAGAGGAGAGAAGATTGACAGAAATCAAGCGAAGTATCTCCGAAGCAGCTGTAAAGAGTGAGTCTCATGAATCCTTAACTGAGGATGAGAAATTCGTTTTAGCACATAATGATTTTATCAAAAGAATGAAAGAAGAAGAAAAATCCTACATCGATCACCTTCTTCGTGGATTAGACGAGGACTTATCGGAAAAAGGGCTCAACGATTCTCAAGGTAATGCAGGAAAGCAACATCCTAAAAACAAGGTACTGGATGAAATTGAGGAATTGTTACCTTTACACGGTATGAAGCTAGAAAATCCTATGGATATTTACGGATTGAACCAAATCGAGGTCTTGGAGTTCTTAGATTTTATTGTTGGTCGTGCTTCAAAACGACCATCGATTGATATCATACAAAGTCAGGAAACTATTTGGGAATCCTATGTCTCATTAGCACCAAGCAAGCGTCCACAACTTGAACGTAATCTATTTAAGAATGGACTTCCTACTTGGTTTATGGACCTTAAATTTCCTTTTGACCGAAAGCAAATAGAAATCCAAAAAAAGAACAAGCGAGGAAGTAGTCATTTGAAGCCCAGATCGATTAAAAATCCCAGCTGGGAAGAGCAGATGGGATTTGATTATTAGTGCGTATGTAATAAAAAAAGCAATTCTAAATAAGAAAGGAAGAGGGACTATAAGTAGCCACCCAGGTAAATATGTGCGTCAAACGATTATTCCTTTCGAAATATCTGATGTAGAAGCCGCTAAACGATTAGGGATAGATCTGTCATTATTATCTGATCTTCTTAATGGCGATTCATCATTAACTCCCGATTTGGCAGTTCGCATGGAGAACACATTTGGCGCAAACAGTAAGCTATTAATTGAAATGCAGGCCTCTTACGATCAACAGGAATGTGCGATAAATGGGAAGGTTAAGGACATCTCGACATTTGTTCCCAATTTCTTGACAATCAAAGCAAGGCAAATAGAAGAATGGGCCGAGCGAAACCTAGAAGCCAGAAGTCTGCTTCCTGTACTGTTGAGAAAATTGGTGCACTCAACTGGCAACGGACTAATCAAGGTTAATTTCCCGGGTTACGACAACTCGCAACGTAGGGGTTCCGATGGCTTCGTCCAAGCTAATGCTGCAACGCCTTGGATTCCTAGTGGTAATTCATATTGGGAGTTTGGGACCGATAAAGATCCATTGGTAAAGGCAAGGAAGGATTTTGATGCTCGGTTAGGTTCTATTGACTCTAATATAAGAAAACAAAGCACATATGTTTTTGTAACGCCTCGAAATTGGCCCGATTCAAAAAAGTGGGAGACAGAAAAAAATGCGGCTGGGGAGTGGAAACATGTCAGGGTATTTGATTCAAACGATCTTGAACAATGGTTAGAACACTCTGTGCCGGCGCAGATTTGGCTTGCGGAACAACTTAACCTAACGACTAGTGGTTATGAGACGTTGAATCAAGCATGGAACCGCTGGGCAAATGCTAGCGATCCCCATCTTACGCCTGCATTATTTGCTCCTTCGATTGCTTTGCATCGAGACGCCTTTAAGAATTGGCTTGAAAAACCTAGCAATAATCCGTTTGTTATCACTGCTGATTCTCACATAGAGGCACTAGCTTTTTTGGCATGCTTATTCGATGATAAAGAACTGAGTACTTATAAGGATTTATCGGCGGTTTTCACTTCTCCAGATGCCCTAAAAGTCCTCGTTTCTTCAGCGTTAACATTTATACCAATCGTTTATTCTGACGCTGCAGAGTCCGAACTTATAGATACCTACCGCCGGCTTCATTGTATATTATACCGCCCTCGCAATGTCGTTGATATCAATCCTGATGTCAAACTTGACTTACTTAGTCATGAGACTTTCAAAGAAGCATTAACCTCAATGGGAATTACAGATAGCGATATTGATCGGTTGGGTAGGGAATCGGGACGATCACCAACGATTCTACGCCGGCGCCTTTCAAACAATGCTGCAATCCGTAAACCGGATTGGGCGCGTAATAATAACGTAGCAAAGTCACTTGTACCCATGGTATTAATCGGTGCCTGGCACTCTAAACCAGAGGGTGATCAAAGAATATTATCAAGTATAGCGGATCAAAGTTATGAAACAATTGAAGATGATATAGCTTTATTGCTTAAGTTAGAGGATAGTCCGGTATGGTCAGTAGGTGAATATCGAGGTGTAGCTTCAAAACTTGACGCAATGTTTGCAATTGCCCATGTCATGACTGCTGCAGATCTTAATCGCTTCTTCATCGCTGCTGAATACGTATTAGTAGAGATAAATCCCGCCTTAGAGTTGCCTGAGAAAGATCGGTGGGCTGCCTCACTTTACAACAAAACACGCTCCCATTCAAGTGCACTGCGTACAGGCATCTGTGAAACACTTGTCCTCTTATCAGTTCATGGAAATAATCTGTTTTATAGTCGACTAGGTCTTAATGTAGAATATCAAGTTATCACATTAGTCCGAAAGCTATTAACGCCTCTGACATTAGAAAAGCTACTCTCGCATAGTGACGATCTTCCTCGTTATGCAGAGGCAGCTCCAGAAGAATTCATGCATATCGTAGAGATGGACTTAAAACACAGTGCCCCCGTTATAATTGATCTTCTCAAGCCTGTTGATACCAGCATATTTGGGGTTAGCCCTGCACGAACCGGACTTCTCTGGGGCTTGGAATCCCTTGCATGGAGCCCGAAAAATTTATGGCGTGTAGCGGCAATATTGGCTCAGCTCTCTAAGGTGAAAATAGAAGATAATTGGGTAAACAAACCCATAAATAGCCTGCATGCAATTTTCAGGGCTTGGATGCCCCAAACAGCCGCACCTGTGGAACAGAGGTTGAAGGTACTAGAAAATATTATTAAACGTTATCCGGATATAGGTTGGGAGATCTGCATCGACCAAATTGAACCCGGTTCCCATATAGGAGGCTATAGCTATAAACCCAACTGGCGCGGTGATGCATCAGGTGCCGGGCAAGTTGTTACGCATAAAGAAAGATATACCTTTAACCGAAAAGCTTTGGATATTTTAATAGCTTGGCCATCTCATGACGAGGAGACACTCGGGGATCTGATTAAATGTCTTCAAGGAATTCCCAAGGAAGATCAGAATAAAATTTGGGATCTAATTGATTCATGGGCAAAAAACTCTAATGAAAACGCCAAAGCCATATTGCGTGAATACATACGACAGTATGCTTTTACTCGAGTAAGCCGCAAGCGAAAGCTTAGTGAAATAGCACGTGATCGTGCTCGTCAATCATACGATCTCCTTCAACCAGAAAATCCGATTATTCGGTATGCCTGGCTGTTTGCTGATCAATGGATACTCGAATCAAATGATGAAATCGAAGATGAAAACTACGATTTTGCAAAACATGAAGAGCAAATTAGCCGTTTGCGCCAGGAGGCTATCAAAGAAATTTGGAACAAATTTGGTTTTGAAGGAGTTAGACAGCTCATTATAGATAGCAATGCTTCTATCGTTATCGGACAATATGCAACATCCGTTGTCACAGAAGTCCAGGAACAAAAGGGATTCATTAAGCAATTACTTTCACTAAACGAGGATTATCAAATAAAAACCGATTGGAGCCTAAGAGGATTTTTGTTGGGGATAAAAGATGATATACGCAATGAGTTACTACGACTTACAGCCCAAGAATTATCTACTAATCATCGAGAGAGATTATTCCTAAATGCACCTTTTGAAAGATCGACTTGGTGTCTCCTGGAAGGAAATGAAGGACTTCATGCAGCTTATTGGAAAAATGTTTTTCCCGTCTGGGGAAATCATTCTCCTGATCATTACAATGAGATCGTTGATTGTCTTTTGGTTGCACAGCGCCCTCGAGCAGCTTTTCATGCTATCCATATGAATTTTAAATATATTGATACATCTCGGCTTATACGGCTATTGTATACCATTGGTAATGATGATAATGAACCAGCAGGTCCATATAGATTAAGTGGATACCATATCTCTAAGGCATTAAGTTCTCTTGATCGACGATCAGAAGTAACTGTCGAAGAAATGGCACGTTTAGAGTTTAAGTTTATTGACATTCTCAGTGATGAAGAACACGAAATTCCGAATCTTGAACATTTAATTTCCACATCACCACTATTATTTGTTCAAGCTATGGTACTTTGCTTCAAAAGAAGAGGAGAAGGAGAGGACCCGAAAGAATGGGTAATCGAAGACTCGGCACAGCGATCTTTACTTGCATCAGTAGCTTATCGCCTGCTCGAGCAGATTAAAATGATACCTGGCACTAACGAAGATGGTGAAATTGATGTTGTTGCATTAAAAGCATGGGTTGCCGAGGTTAGACATCTATGTGGTGTTTATGGTCGTACCGAAATTGGAGAACAGTACGTTGGACAATTGCTTTCAAGGGGACCTGAAAAACACGGATTATGGCCGTGCAAAGAAATATGCGAGGCGATGGAGGAGTTTTCATCTTCCGGAATTCGAACAGGCTTTCGTATTGGGATAATGAATTCTCGAGGTGTTGTATGGCGCGACGAAGGTGGAAAACAAGAACGAGAACTAGCCACTAAGTATCATGAATTGGCAGAACGTATATATTTTGACTATCCCTTTGTCGGGAGAGTTCTCGAAGATGTAGCTGAAGCATACGAACACGAAGCCAAATGGCAGGACACAGAAGCAGATGTTCTAAAAAGAATTGAGTAATAGTAATGTTCATTAAGTGTTTATTATCAAAAAGAAAGCTCCTCAACCGATGAGCTTTCTTTTCTGTTCACCCTAACTTTTCTTCACTATTCTGAGCAACTTGTCTTGGCTTTGATTTGCTCTTACTCATTTTAACACTTTTCTGAAGCGCCTCCAGTAAGTCAATAACTACCTCAGCTTCTTGTGTTGGTTTAGAGATGATCTGTTGACCAGCAATCTTAGACTGTATAGCTGCTTGTAGTCTTTCTTGTTCAGGATTGGAGAGAGAGGCTATATCCGATTTACCTGACATCCCCTTAACTATCTGTAAGGCCAGCTTCAGTTGGTTTTCATCAATCGAAGTACTGTTTGATAAGTTTGGGACATTAGTGATCGGTCTAATCTCATTAGCGTAATGCATGGTGGCCAGTTGAATGCAATTCCCATTAAGAGGTTTCATTACACATAGTTTCGTATTTGAGCGAAGAGTAAGTTTGCCTATTGCCAATCGTTTAGAAGTCTCAAGAGCCTTTAGAAATAAGAAGTACGCATTACTTCCATGGGTATCCGGACCAAGGAAATAAGTTTTCTGAGTAAACATCAGGTCAATCTGATCCTCTTTAATAAAATCAATGATGTTAATTCTTTTGCTGGATTCATCTTGAATTTTATCCAATTCTTCTTTTTCAAAAGTTACATACTGATTTGTATCAATTGGATAGCCCTTGATAATTGCCTCCTGTTCTACGGAAGTACCACAAGAGGGACAAAACCTCTGATTTTTAATTGATCCATGGCAATTACGATGAAGCAATTGAAGAGCAATCTCTTTCTCTTCGGTTGCTGCATAGAGTTTGACGGGTACATGTACGAGCCCAAAGCTGATGGCACCCTTCCATATGGTATGCATAGAAAATCCCTCCTAATATTTATTAGGAATTCATTCCCATATTTATAAACAAATAAACCGCAATCCAGGGCGAGGCTACGGCATACTTCTATTTTTCGATAAACTCATCTAAGAATAGTTGGACTTTGCGAAGATCGCTTTTCTTTAAGCTCATCAGGATATCAACCAATTGATTTAACATGATGTCTTTTTCATTTAGCACTGATTTTTGATGTCTTGTATAGGAGAACAGATCGATAATAGGTACCTCTAATGCGTCAGCAATTTTAATTAAATTGATTAGGGTAATATTTTTTTCTGCTCTCTCGACGCCGCCTATGTAGGAAAAATGAAAGCCGGCCTTTTCACCCAGCTGTTCTTGTGACAAACCTTTTGATTTCCGGATATCACGGACACGCTGTCCTATCTTCTTCATTACGGAAGTTTCCATTGTTACACCTCTTGATGTAAGTGTAAACAATGGGGAAGAAGCGATACATGTATGTATATAAGTCATTTGATGAATTTGATATGTATACGTATTATTTATTTCGGATTTGGCGATAGTATTAATGAGGTGATGGAGGTGCAAATAACAGAGCGTTTGGAAGTTAGTGTAGCTTATATAACTGCTAAAGGAATTAAATTTAATGATTTATACTATACAAACGGTAAGATGATTCAGCTTGGTTGGTTTGAAAGAGCACTAAAAAAGGGGGAGTGGAAGGTCCCCATTATTTACGACCCTATAGATGTTTCAGAAATATATATATTACATCTATATCAAGTAATAAATGCTTCCGCAATAAGTTTGAGCGATTATAAGATTAATTCAGATATCCAAAAGTTATATTTTGAAGCAGTTCAATTATTGAAAACCAGGCTGAAGGGAGACAGCAAAGAGTAGAGATAACCTACTTAGGGCATTAAGTCATGTATAGAAATTTTGAGGGCATCAGCAATTCGATACAAGTAATGAATTCTTACTGGTTGGCGACCAGCCTCGATGTTTGTAATGGTTGGTCTGGAGAGTTGAATCATTATTGATAAAGCTTCTTGAGTTAATCCAAGCTTTTCTCTGTTTATGCGTATTAAATCACCAATCTCTCTGTAACATGATGTTCTGTTCATAATTAAGGACTCCTCTCGTAATCTATTAACCCTAGTATTGCCGGATTACAAGAGAAATAGAACGTTATTTTCAACTTTCGAGCCTATGATTAAAAGTTATACAAATAGGAAATACAGATGTATAAAATCAAAAAGGTTTAGGAATGAAACGTTAAATGAAAAATCGACAGTTACCTTATATCCCTATTGTAATGCCCAGAAGTAAGAAGTATGGAAGCAACTACTGGAACAGTAGGGGACTTAAAGTAGACAGAGATGTAATTCTCTATAGTGATCTAGAATATGACCATTGGGTGAGAATGGAGACTACTCCAGATGTGATCGAATATTGTGAACAACCATTAGAAATCAATTATGTTCTAAATGAAAAACGACATAAAACAATATTTGATATGTGTGCGCTTCATAAGGATGGTATTCGGATTTTTATTGAAGTGAAATATGAGAAAGACCTGAAACCAACTAGCCGGAAGTACGATGTTACCATGCGGCAGATTGAAGCACAGAGGGAATGGTGCCGTCTTAATGACGTACTACACGAAGTAAGAACAGAGAAATACATCAGGACAGGCCCATATGCAATAGAAAACCGGTTGAAAATTTTAAAGAGTATAACAAATCAAAAAGTACCGCATTTTCTTCAGGATGTCTCCGATAGTATTGGTAACCACAAGATAAGTATCAAAAATCTCGGTAAAAATTTGATGAACTTAGGTTCATACGATGTGTTTTTGGCTTGTTATTGGCTTTATTATGTAGGGTCTATCAACGCTGACTTAGACTCAGCAATTTGGAATTTGGATATGGAGGTGTGGAAGGTTGAGCCGAACAAGAATCATTGAAAACCCACATCTACTTCCAGAGCAAACGAATCCTGATTTATGGCCAATAGTGGATGAAATGCTCTTTTCTAAAGAGGAGAGAGACATTTATATAATGCGCAAAAATGCTGTTGTACTTTATTTCAAGGGGTTTGAGCTAAAATATATTCATCTGCAGACAGGAGTTCACCCCAAGAATCTGCGAAGACTCGTACAGCGGTGCATTTCTATTTCAGATGATGGTCTCGTTTGGGGTTTCAGAGCACTAATTCCTCAAAAAAAAGTCAAATCCTATCAACTCAATTTAACAAGTAAGAAGAAAAATCCGAGCAGAAAAACAGGTGAATTTAAGCTTCTACTGGAAACTTTCCCAACTCTCCAAGAATTAATTAAAGATTTGTTCCTCGGGAACCACCGCCGCACCTTAGAACCAGCTATGAAACCCCATCATATTCATAAGAAATTTATAGAAGAATGCAGAAGTTTAGGTATTCCCTTAAACCAATATCCCTTTAATACTGATCATTTGGGATTTAAGGCACTGCAAAGGTACTTAAGCAAATTAAGCTGTCTTTATTTCGGGAAGGGCAAGTCTCGATATGGACAAGATGCCATTACAAAGGCTAAACATACTGGCGAAGGGGAACAGAACCACCCTTCTACATTGCACCCATATCAAAAAGTACAATTTGATGCTCATCGTATTGATGGCTTTTTTATTATTGAAGTTATGACCCCAGAAGGTGACCTGGTTCCAGTCGTGCTTGAACGCTTTTGGATATTAACATTGATTGATGTGGCTACAAGAGCTGTTCTAGGATATGCCATTAGCTTAAACAAAGAATATAGCGCAATTGACGTAATGCATTGCTTTCGAAATGCTGTGATTCCACATGAAAAAGTTACGATCGCTATAGATGAGCTCAAATATAATGAAACCGGTGGTTTCCCTTCTGAGGTTTATCCATCTTCTACAGCCTGGGCTGTTTGGGATGTAATTTGCTTTGATAATGCAAAATCTCACTTAGCCAATTTAGTACAAGATCGGCTTAAACATCTGATTGGATGTGATATTAATTTAGGACCTGTAGCATTACCAATGAGAAGAGGGATTATTGAACGATTTTTTAAAATCTTGGAGGAAACAGGTTTTCACCGGCTCCCCAATACAACGGGTAGTAATCCCCATGATCCGCGGAGAACTGATCCCGAAGAGAAAGCTCTTAGATACAAAATGACCTTTGATCATCTGAAACAACTCATTGATATCCTTATATCTGATTACAACGGTAAGCCCCATGGAGGAATATATCATCAAACGCCCCTTGAACTTCTTGGAAAACGTTTGAACACCGGATTACTACCGAGACAATTAGAAGAAGAATTACGCAAGGAGGTGTTATTTATGCAAGTAACAAAATCAGCTACGATCAGAGGTTCATTAAAATCCGGTAAGAAACCATACATCCAGTATCAGGGAGTAGAGTACAGAAGCGATAAGCTTAGCCAATCAGCGCATCTGCTTAATACAGAACTCATCATACATATGAATGTAGATGATTTGCGAACGATTAGGACATTTCTTCCAGATGGAAGTGAATTTGATTATCTCACTGCAGTCGGAAAGTGGTCTATTACTCCTCATTCGTTACAGACACGTAAAGCAATAAACTCTTTAGTTCGACGGCGTTTAATTTATCTTACTACTTGGGATGACCCGATATTTATTTACACTGAGTACCTAAGAACGAATGCGACAAATGGAAAGAGGGGAGCTGCAAACAAGTTTACGCAGGTAAAAGAATCAGCCCAAAAAAGAAAAACGGTCAATGAACCTGAAGGCCAGATAGACGCATTAGTGAAAGCTGAAGAGCGAAATGCTGCTCTTGAAAGAGCCAGAGAGCATACAAAGAAAGAACAAGCTACTAAGGAATATGCTGAATATAAAGATTTAATGAAGTTGTATAAAACGAAACTATAAGTAAGGGGATTGTTATGGAAATACCTCATGTACGGATAGGAACACATCCAATTGAAACAGGTGACTACATCATTCCGACAAAAGAAGTTTTACGCCTAATGGGCAGTATGATGAGAATCGTGAATAATCGTCTCCCGGGAATGATTGTATATGGTAGGCCGAGAATAGGGAAGACATGGGCTTTACGTTTTGCTATTGAACATTTACCTACAAATTTTGGCGCACCCTTGCCTATTCTCTTAGCCAATTGTAATTCTTACCGTGTACCAAGTGAGGAGAAGTTCTATTCAGATCTCCTTAGTGACTTTAAGTTTCCTTTTACATCAAAACGAAATCCATCGGAATTACGAAGACAGATTGTAAACTTTATGCTTGAAAAAGCAGAAAAATCAAAACTACGGCGTTTAGTACTCATCATTGACGAAGCACACCGGCTCACAGAGGCTCATTACAATTGGCTGATGGATATCTACAATGCGCTTGTTCAGAAAAAAATCTCAATGACTGTTATATCTGTTGGACAAGAAGAACTCCTTGCAAGACGAACTTTTTTTCTGGAGCAAAAAAGATCTCAAATTATTGGTCGATTTATGACACATGAACATGACTTTCATGGAATTAGAACCTGGGAAGATATGCAGCTGATTCTAGGTGGTTACGATTCTCCAGAAGTCTCTTGTTATCCAGAAGGGAGCGGGTGGAGCTTCAGTCAATATTTCTTTCCAGAAGGTTATAAAAAGAAGGAACGATTAGAGAACGAAGCAAAAATGTTATTTGAGCTATTCGCAGATTTACGAAAGGAACATGGGGTTTCTGCAACGTTGGAAATACCCATGGAATATTTCTCATTCACAATTGAGAATGCTTTGAAAAAATATGGGGTACATGGAGATCAACACTACTGGATTAACAAAGCACAGTGGAGGGAAGCAATTGAAATGTCGGGATATGTAGAGTCAGAAATCTACATGGCCCTTGTTTAATTTGAATGGGGGAGTTGTGAATGCAAGCAATCTGGAGAAATGAATGGGTTCATGAATACGAGACTCCATGGTCTATATTCGAGAAATTGTCATTCGCAAATCGCGTAAGTAGAGACGATATCTTTAAACTTTCCGGTAATAGTATTGAGAGGAATAAAATCAACCCTAAAAAAGGGGATCGAAAAATTGATCTGTTTTCTCTTAGAAGTTTTGACGAGTCGATCTTAGAAATGATTTTTGGACTGAATTTAGTTAAGTTTACTCAACAATCAATACAATCACTAACTAATCCTCTCCACAGTAATAGATTCCCAACTACATCCTGGTTTTCGAAAAACTTACGCTGGTGTGACCAATGCATATCTTACGGACATCATAGTTGGTTACATCAATTTAAACTCTTGGAACATTGTCCTTTTCACAATGTAAAATTAGAAGATACCTGTGCACGGTGTAAAAAAAATATACCGTTTGTATTTTCCAACAGATTTTTTGGAAACGCTTTTTCCTGTAAATGCGGCTTTGAATTCGCTGATTTTTCTAGTACACTCTGGGAAAATTGGAACACAAAATTTAAGATAGTAGATTCTGCAACATTACATTGGTTATCGTTATCAAACACCAATCAGGAGGACGGAAGAATTTTGATTCTACCTGAATTTGGGAACCTAAATATTCTATCTGTTTTTCATTCTTATCTAGCTAAAAAATCTTTCACAAAAGAAAATAATAAAATATCTATTGATGATTTTTATTATTCAACTCAATTTAATAAAGAGCTTTACAATAATAATGTTGATACCTTCCAGACTGTTGATCGACACATAAGAAAGAACGTATTATGGAAACACTCTAATTGCATAAAACAATTTTGGCAGTTATTAAAAAATGATGGGGAAGACTTCCCTGATATTTGTCCATACGCTTATGCCTATGTCAACTGGCGTAAAACCCTTTTAAAAACTGAACGTTTTTATCGTTCAGATATTCGAATAAATGATGTAGCCCGAAGTGGAGGACGATTTGGTTATGAGCTGCTTACAAGTGCAATAACTGATGACATAAAATTATTATTGGAAGAATATGTACTACAGAATCATGGGGAAAAGATAAATAAGGATACATTGGAATGGATCCAAGAACAATGGACATATCGATTTAGTCTAATGTTTTTTTACGAGTGTCTAAAACATTCAGAAGATATTTTAGTTAATGATAAAAAAAATACCAACTGGGATAAGATACTCATGGACACAAAAGCTAACTTCAAAATTGCATTTAAATATCAAGAGGTAAATGTTTTGAGTGTTAAAAGAATAAACTTCATGATGTACTATGAGAATACACTCGACCAAAAAAACATTGAATATGAATGCCCAAATCATAGCTTAAGAAAAAAGAGAGCTATTTCAAAAATGAAATCCTACGTACCGGCACGGATATCCATCGAATATCCAAAGAATTATGTATTGATTAATTACGTTAGTTCATATATAAAGAAGCACGATTATTAAAACAACTCGAATGAG
This sequence comes from Paenibacillus sp. fava2, assembly GCF_058313675.1. NCBI lineage: Bacteria > Bacillati > Bacillota > Bacilli > Caryophanales > Paenibacillaceae > Paenibacillus > Paenibacillus sp. fava2. Next base: position 4,007,310 of record NZ_CM177755.1, read on the forward strand.
TTGTTTTTTTGTGGCCAAAATAGGGGATTAATCGGCAATGGGACCAAGTTCTTGTCCTACAAGAGACTATGTTCTTGTCCTCCGACACATATGTACAAAATACGGGTTTTGTGAGGAAGTAGTGAGTAAATAAACCGGAGTAGCTTGAATTGCGCCTGATTTAACCGTGTTTGGCTAAAACCAGGTTTTAGCTAATTGCATGTTCTTTGCTAACATGTTATGCAATTGCTTTGCTCTTTTCTCTGATTAATATTTTTATCGTTTGCTTACTTGGTTACAGGTTTGTTTGTTGGTTCTGCAACTTTAAATATCCAGGTCACATTATAGTTAGCCCGATCTGGCCAATCAGATTATGTAAATCTGTACTGAAGCATTATCTCACTTATATAAATTTTCACCTTATCCAGCTCACAAAGTCCCGCTTTCAGCTTTAATGAATTGCGGGACTTTGTGAATTTTCGAACAATGGACTTTATACGCTTTCACGTTAATCCATCAACTTTAAGCTTATCGATCAACTCCTAAGCTTGTTCATCAGCGCCTGCAGCCGGTTATGCTTCGTTTCTTCCTTTTTAGCCAGTTCAATGTGGTTTATCTGCTCCCGCTTTATATAATCGGGCTGTTCCAGAAAGGATTTTAGCAGCTGGTGATCTTCAAGGCCTCTTGTAAGATACTCCGGCAAAAGGATCTCATGCTTCTTATCACATTTTTCAAGAATAACATGTAGTGTATCACCAAGCTCTTTATGTACTGCCCTGCGCATAAATTCATTATAGACAAAATAATGCCCGTTCTTGGACGGCAGCAGTGTGTGGTCAAACTCATGGCCATCAACCTTGACCTGAATCGTCACTTTACCGTTTGTATGGAACAGGTCGGGTACCGAGTATGGAAAATAAACGACCTTCCACTTCATTTTACCTTCCAGCAGCTTAATCTCACTGTCGAATTCGTAGACCATATGGGTAATCACTCCTCACTAAGGCTATTTCCCGCTACTCCTGCTCTCATATCCATTTTACCGCTTCCAAATGATTCGCTTTCAGTATGCTGTTGCAGTATCCAATGTGATGTTGAACGTGCCGGATTTGCATCAGGACTACGTCTGTTTTAGTAATTTCTTCAAACAATACGCAAGGCTCCAGTAATCTGTCATCTGTAAGCTGATCCATGTAGGCCCGAGCTACGCCCAGGATCTCGTCAACGTATTTTGTCATTTCCTCTTTTGTAGGGTAATCGGAGCACTCTTCATCCAGCGCTTCTGTTATATTTTTGCCGAAATCAGGTATTAGAAATACTTCCTCCCGCTGCTGTCTGAACCAGAATTTCATACTTGTTGCGGCATGAAAAATATGCTTCCAATAAGGCTGCCTGGCATTCATCCAAAAGTCATCCGGACAGGCTCCGATTAGTTCCTTAAGCATCTCCATTACGGGTTCAAGCTGTCTTCTCAGGACATTTACCATCTTGTCACTCATTCTCATCAGCTCATTTCTCATAAAATGGTTTTTCGACTATATTCTTGATCCGTACAATGTAAACCTTCTAATAATCAGCATTGCAATTGGCGAATTTGTGAACCCATAATGCATTAACAGGCATCATCTACCTTTTATTTTAAAAAAGAGGTACCTTCACAACGCGGTGAAGGCACCTCCTTTCTATTTTACTGATTACGCCCGTAATATAGCTTCAGATTCGTCACATCCACCAGATACAAAATATCTACGCCCTTGGGACTGCGGTCAACCGCAAGCCGCTCAACTGGAATGCCCGGTGCAAGTGAGCTTTCTGTCCAGGTGCCTGCTGTATTAACGGCCATGAAGGCACGGTCTGTTCCACTGCTTTTTACATAATAGATTCTTGCTGTATTTCCCGTCCAGGTCACATCAATTGCCGCTGTAGTTGGAGCCTCATTATAGACGGTCTGCAGATTCCACCCCCCGGAGCCATAAGTAGCCTGCTTGACCGAAAAGCTTGTACTGCCCTCTTCACGATAACGGTAAGCGATAACCGGACGATTGGCAGAATCCACGGTCATTTTTGCACTTTGCACACCCGGACCGCCGGGATCGCTGCCGCTCTGAACATAGGCTTCTCCGGGAGCCATAGGCTGTACAATATCCGCTGTTGTCAGGCTTACCGGTGCTGCAACCAGCGTTCCGTCTGCCTTCGTAAACTCGTTAGTTGCAGGACTATACTTCAAATACGACAGCTGGTGACGCAGCGGACTGGCTGCAAAATACGCCCACTCGAATATAATATGCAGGTCCCCGTTGGCATCAAAAACAAGATCGTCCGGATAGACAGACCGGTTAAGGTGTGCCGCAATGACTTTGACCTGAGTCCACACCGAATCGGCGTTGTTCCAGCGGAACAGCACGGCCTCTCTTTTACCTGCCGGATCTTTATCTGCACGTACCAGCAAATACAAATCCCCGTTGGGAGCCGTCGTCAGCACCGGATACGTTACCGTCATACCCTGAGGCAGCTCATCTGAATGATTCTGTGGAATCCCGCCTACCGTATCCGACCGGTAATAACGCCAGGTATTGCTATGCATGGACGCGAATACATGAAACCGGCCGCTGCCGTCTCTTGCCATCGAGGGCTGGTTATGACCCAAATCGTCAAGATACTCTGCAGGTGTAATCCCGTCCATAAGCGGCAGCTTACTCCAATTCCCGTCGTTGTCCCGTCTGGCAATAGCAACCGTGTGTTTACCCGGAATGGACCCCGGCGCATTATAAGCCATGTAAGCGTACTCAAAACCAAGCCCGTAAGTAGCAAGCGGTGACCACCATCCGGCCTGATTACTGGAATCCATGGGAAAAGGAACGACTTCCAGCACAGGTGCCGCATTTCCCGCTCCCGCCGGCATCAGAGTCAGCATGGCCATAACAAAAATAGTTAGCTTCCATTTTCTCAGCTTGTTCAACTATTCCGCCTCCTTCATATGATTACTGCAAGCTCAAAATAGCATGCCGCTTATTTAAATGTTACTGTACTTTTGCAAGATTGCTGTACGTACTGGAGATTTACAGCAAAAAAAGAAAGCCCGAATCCCGGACTTCCTCAGAATAGAACATATGTTCCCGATGGCGAAAAACGTCACTTTTGCCCACCTTCATGCAAAACTGCTAAAATACCCGCTATTTTCTCTTCGGATTATGTTTGCAACGGTAAATTTGCTCAAATTCGCGAGTTATATATACTCTTAAAGTGGACTTTTTTCAGGTCAAGAACATATGTTCCTTTTATATAAACCGCAACTATTCTCCCGCACGCCCCAAAAGCTCCAGTGCCGTCTCCTCCGTAGTAACCAGCACATTCATATATCCGCCATGCAAAGCTCCTAGTATCCCCGGGACCTTCTCTATCGACTCTGCTACACCGACTTTCAGCCGCGCCTTCGTGATCTGCCCTAAAGTAATCGTTAGCGTTCTTCCATCCAGACTGGTATTAACAGGTACACCTTGACTATTATAAAAGCGTGAGCATATATCGCCGGCGGCCAAGCCGCTTTCAAGCTCGCTAATGATTGCTTCGCCGTAAAAACCTCTCCACGCTTCACCGCCCTGAATGTCTGCTGACCCGATACCGAACAGCGCGATGTCAATTTCGTCCCAGTAGCCGCTGATTTTTTGGAAATATGGAGCCTGCATCAGCAGGTCTCTGATCTCACGTTGCTCGGTTATCGCCGGTGCATCGATCATTAAGGAACGCGCACGCCACTTCGCTGCCGCCTGATAACAGATCGTGTTCACATGATACTGGCTGTCCAGCTGGCCTGAAGGGCCGCCGACCATCGGGATGAAGGTTACAAAAGGCTGATTATCCGTATGCATAGCCTCCACCACTGCTGCCAGACTGCTCCCCCATGAGAACCCGATAACATCTTTGGGTTTCACCCTTTGCTGCAGCCAATTGGCGCAGGCTTGACCCATGGCTTTTCTTTTTAACTCACCGGGCTGGCCGGGTTCGGCTGTCACTACAATCGCTTCCTGGAGTCCAAAACGGCTGCATAGCTCCTGCTCCAGTGAGAACTGATCCGCTGCCTCGTCATTAATCGTTATAGTTACAATGCCTTCTTCACGGACCCGCTTCAGCATCCGGCTAATCGTTGTGCGGTAAATGCCCAGAATCTTTGAAATTTCACTCTGCGTCAGATCCTGCTCATAATACATCCGGGCAATTCTTATCAAAAGCTTCCGCTCTTCCTTCTGATTCATTCTATCGCTCCCGTCTTCTGCAATACATTTGACAGATTAAAAGTTCACTTATATACTCTATGCGTTCAGTTTAGCACATTTTATATAACTTAGCACATATGTGCAACATTCAGCTGAACCCGGGAGATGCTGTCTTTGAATAAGGATCTGTTGAGATTTAATAGCGCCACTAAAGCACTGGGCTACATACAGGATGATACCATAATCGGTCTTGGCGGCGGCAGCACCATTGCCTGTCTGGTCCAGCTTCTTCATGAATCCGGCAGACGGATTAAAGTGGTTACCCCCTCTACAGAAACGGCTTCATTATGTGTCCAGTATGGACTGCCAATGCTTCCGTTAGGGGCGGTTACGCAGATTTCTGTAGCTTTTGACGGGTGCGATGAGGTGGACAAGCAGCTGATGGCCTTAAAAAGCGGCGGCGGCATTCATACCAAAGAGAAGCTGGTCGCCAGCATGGCTGAACGCTATATTTTACTCGTGGATGAGAGCAAACTGACAGAGAGCTTGACCTTCAGGCACCCGGTTGTGCTGGAGATTCTGGAGGACGCATTAGGCTATGTTCAGCGGGCGGTCAGCTCTCTTGGAGGTACAGGTACGGTTCGTACAAGTCCGGCAAAAGACGGTTATACGATCAGTGACAACGGGCATCTGCTGCTCGACGTGATGTTTTCTGATCCCGCCAAGCTAGACATTGAAGTTTTGCAGAACAGTCTGAAGATGATCAATGGCGTTATCGAAACCTCACTGTTTACAAAAGAAGTAATGGGCGTGCTTGTAGCAGGACAATATGGGGTGCGGTCGATTTTCCGCGAAAATAACAGAGTTGCCAATTAAGAATGGAGGGTTCATATGGAACAGTTAAAATGGGGCATCATCGGGCCGGGGGCCATCGCCGCAGAATTTGCAGTTGCGCTTCGTGATTTGGGAGGGACCTTATATGCAGTTGCATCGAGAACAATCGAGAAGGCGGAGGATTTTGCAGGCCGTCATGGCGCTCAGAAGGCTTACGGAGATCATCAGGCAATGCTTGCGGACCCCGAACTGGATGTTGTCTACATTTCCACGCCGCACAGCCATCATTACCAGTACATCAAAAACAGTCTGACAGCGGGTAAACATGTTCTATGTGAAAAAGCGATTACCGTAAACAGCACACAGCTGCGTGAACTGATGCAATTGGCCCAAGAAAACAGGCTGATACTCGCTGAAGCAATGACCATCTACCACATGCCGCTTTACCATAAGCTGCGGCAGCTGCTGGATGAAGGCGTGCTCGGCCGTCTTAAAATGATTCAGGTCTCCTTCGGCAGTCATAAAGAGTATGACGTGAACAACCGTTTCTTCAGCAAAGACCTGGCAGGAGGAGCACTGCTGGACATCGGGACTTATGCCCTTTCGTTTGCCCGTTATTTTCTCTCCGAGCAGCCGCATGAGATTCTGACGACAGTTAAACCGTTTGAGACCGGGGTCGATGAACAGTCGGGCATTCTTTTGCACAATAACGCTGATGAGATGGCTGTCATTGCACTGACCATGCGCTCAAAAATGCCTAAACGCGGGATTGTAGCGGGAGAGCTTGGCTTCATTACAGTTGATAACTTCCCCCGGGCCTCCAGCGCTACAATACAGTATCTGGACGGGCGACATGAACAGATCGTAGCCGGAGACAGTACCAAGGCACTGCAATATGAAATTACCGAGATGCATAACCGGTTAACCGGCAAAAGCAGCCGTGATACGCTCCCCCTCTCCCTGGATGTAATGGATATTATGAGCTCGCTAAGAGAACAATGGGGTATTAAATACAGCTTTGAGTAAGCGGAGCGGTTCATTAAAGCAAAAAGACGGTTGCCCGCTAAGGGCAGCCGTCTTGTAATATCATCAGGATTTTCGCACAGATAAAATGAACTTCTCGAGCGCCTCCGTACTCGTGATGCTATGATTGCAGGCAAGATTGTCCATACAGACATATTGCCCCACAGAGGCTATATTGTCTTGCGAGGCATGTACAGGCTTGGTAGACACCGAGAGGAACGCAAGCTCCTGATGCCGGTTGCAGAACAGGCAGTACCCCTTTTTGTTCGTGGGGATCAGCCTTCCCTCAATCCCTATAAACTGTCCATCATGCGGATAGATAATAAACAGCTTATTGGCAGCTATATCTACCCAGCTCAGATAAGTGACGTACCTGAAATCAATGGTACTCAGATCCGGCACCCTCAGCTTCTTGGTCTTGGGAAACAGCTTCTGGATCTGCTTCAGCGTAATGTCAGGATACGGAACCATCAGCGGCTCCAGACTATCCAGGAATCTCTGAAAATCATACCCCGACTCAAACACCGAAATCTGCTCCAGCATCTTCTGCTGCTCCATAGTCAGTCCTGTAAAAGCCTCCACAACGGTTACAGCCGCACGGTATCTTACCGTCTCCAGCACTCTCCGGTCCGCAACCGTCCGCAAGGTGTTCTGCACAAATTCCGTTTGTCTCTTAATCACATTCAATTGATGGTTTCTAATAAATGGTGTATTCATAGGTTTTCGCCCCTTAGATATGATAGATGCATTCATACCGGTGCAAAGCCTATTATTAGAAACGATAAAATCCAGTTTGGGCGAATGAATTCCTTATTCTATCGCACCCCACGCAAAGTATCGCCCCTGATTAGGCTCTGCATGAGGACAGCCTAGCCAATGAGCAATTCAAAAGTGCCATCAGTATAACCCCCAATCCCATTCACATGCGAAAAGTATAGCAGGATTAGGCGGATTGCTCAATTCATTTTGCCGGTGTCATAGCGTATCCAGCATCCGCAGCAGCTGTCCGTAACGTTCCAGCGTGGCTGTATCTTCCACTCTGATTCCGGAATTATAGTAGGCAATATCTCCGCTTCCGCTCTCCAGCAGCTGGTCACAATCCAGTATCCGCTTTAGATTGTTGGCCGTACCGGTACTGCCTGAGATAAAGTCCGTTCCTTCCGGGAACAGTTCCCTGATGACATTCGTGAAGTAAGGAAAATGCGTACAGCCGAGTACAACCGTTCCGAACTGGCACAGATCGAAGCGGGATAACTCCTGCTGCAGGTAGCTTTTGACCAATTCATCATTAAACTCATGCTGCTCGGCGAACGTAACCAGGCCCGGAAGCGCCAGGCTGTCGACGATATCCCGGTGGTCAAGCCGCTTGACCAGATTATTGAACTTTTCTTCCTTCAGGGTGAGGTTAGTGGCCAGGACGAGCACCTTTTTACGGTGAATCTCCCATTTCTGCACAGCCGGCTTCACGGCCGGTTCAATCCCAAGGATCGGAAAATCATACCGTTCACGCAGCTCCTCGATTGCGACACTGGTAGCTGTATTACAGGCAATGACGATGGCCTTTACCTGCTGCTCCGCAATAAACTGCACAGCCTCAAAAATATATTGTTTCACTTCATCTTTTGTTTTCTCTCCGTAGGGCACATTCTTCGTATCCGCATAGAACAGGTAATCTTCATCTGGCAGAAGCTTCAGGGCCTGATGCAGCACCGTAATTCCGCCGATTCCGGAGTCAAAAAAACCAATCCGCATAATTTCACTCTTTTCGTGCTTGATAATTGCCTATCTATTTTAACACAAGACCTTCTTGATTGATGAAAAAAGACAGCCGGATACGGCTGCCCCATAATTTATGCAGAATTACTTCATATGTTCAACTTACCGGCTTAAAGTGTGCTCCTGCCCTGCTTTGTTTTTATGTACCAGCAAGCTGCACAGCAGCAGGCTTAACAGCACATAGCAGGCGATCATCCCGATAATCCCGATCCAGCCGAAATGGCCGTACAGTACACCGCCGCCCGTACCGCTAAGACTGGAGCCTACATAGTAGAAAAAGAGATACAACGCATTAGCCTGTGACTTGTGTTCATCTGCGACCAGCCCGACCCAGCTGCTGGCAATGGAATGCCCGCCGAAGAAGCCGAAGGCAAACAGGGCGAGGCCGATGATTTTGACCCACAGGGATGGATGCAACGTGCACAGCGCTCCGCCCAGGATAATGGCCAGCGCCAGAATGATAACTCCGGTCCGTCCGTAACGGTCGGCCAGCCGGCCCATCCAGGTAGAGCTGAAGGTGCCCATCAGGTAGACGACAAAAATACTGCCGACCAGTGACTGGCTGAGATTATACGGAGCACCGGTCAGCTCAAAGCCGATATAGTTGAACAGCGTGACAAAGCTGCCCATTAACAGAAAGCCGAGCCCGTACAGACACAAAAGCCGCGGATTGCGGCATTGTGACCAGAGCAGCGGAATAACCCTGCTGAGCTTACCGGGCTGCTTGTCGAAATGGCGTGACGGCGGAATGACCATCCAGAAGATGACGGCTGCGGCAATTCCCAGAACACCGATCCCTCCGACTGCCGCCCGCCAGCCGAACCAGTCTGTCAGCAGGCCGCTGATGATCCGGCCGGCCATGCCGCCGATGGAATTACCGCTGATGTACAGCCCCATCGCGTAGCCAAGACTCGCCGGGTCAATCTCCTCCACCAGATAGGTCATGGCAATCGCCGGAAGCCCGGCCAGCGCAATGCCCTGGAGAATTCTCAGCAACAGCAGCACCGGAAACTGCGGGCTGAAGGCTGAGAAGACGGCAATCAATGATGCTGCGACCAGCGAAGCCGTCATAATCGCCCTGCGGCCGGTGGCATCCGAAATGGAGCCGATAAACAGCATGGTCAGTGCCATGGCGATCGTTGTGACTGACAGGGTGAGACTGGCTTTAGTCGGTGTAATGCCAAAGTCCCCCGTAATTTCCGGCATCAGCGGCTGCAGTGTATACAGCAATGCGAAGGTAACGAAACCTCCGGCAAACAAAGCCAGGCTGATATTTCGAAACGCTGGTGAACCTTGTTCTATCTTCATGACTTCCAACCTTCTTCATCAGGAGAAGCTCCGGTTGCCTTAGTATGCCTTGACAAGGACCGGTTGACCGGAACCTTCACTTGTTATTTGCGGAACAGCTTACGCTCCATCGATGTCAAAAATTCATAGCCGTCCGCGGTAACAACAACCGTATCTTCAATCTGGAAGCCGCCCGCACCCAGCTCATAGTAAGGAACCTCGACACACAGCACCATTCCCGGCTCCAGTATACGGTGGTCACCCGGAGAAAGTGTAATATCATCGTAGAGCTCAAGACCGATTGCATGCCCGACATGCTGGCGGCGGTAGTGAGGAATGCCTTCCTTTTGCACTCTGGCTACTGCGGCGTTAAAGACCTCCGACGCTTTTACACCTGGACGCACGGTTTCAAGCGCCTGCTCCCAGCCGCTGCGCACCGCCGCGAAATGATGCTCCATCCAAGGGGTAGGCTCACCAAGCACAACCGTTCTGCCGGTATCGCCCCAATAACCGTCAAACTGGAGGCAAAGATCAAAGCGGACCTGATCCCCGTGCTCGATCTCGCGGAAGTAGTTCTCGATCAGCGGCAGCGCGCTGCGCGGACCTGCGCCTACAGCGGTCATCGCCGGGGTGCCCCCTGCCTTCATGACAGAAAGCCGGTAATGATCGGCAATATCCTGTTCATGCACGCCTGCAGCGATCATATCGATTAACTGCTGTTCGATCGCTTCATTCAACTGGGCTGATCTGCGCAGCCGCTCGATTTCAAACGGCGTTTTGATCTGGCGGATCTCACGGAACAGCTTATAGGCCGGCATTGCCCGGCCGCCGGGAAGACCTTCCGAGAACTTAGCCAGCATATCAGGAGCGATCCGCATTTCATCCACACCGACTGGCTGGCCTTCAAGGCCAAGATCCTTAAGTGCAGCGTTCAGCGCTTCAACCGGACCAGCGTGGCTGGTAGTATTCTGCATCAGAGAGTAGAACAGATCAATATCCGGCGTGGATGCTTTACCTTCAACAGATCCTTCGACGAAGAAATCACTGTATACATACAGATCAGCACCGGTAATCCCCATCTGGGCAATAACGCCCAGCCGATTGGTCGGGATAATCACACAGGGACGGGCTTCCGTATCCCGGGGCAGCACCGCATAAATCTGCATCGTCCAGTTGCTGGCCCGCAGCTGGGAGCCGAGAATATAGTTGATATTTTCCGGTGTAGTCGCCACTAATGCGGACAAACCGTTTGCGGCCATCCGTTCAGCTGCACGCGGGCGGTTCACGCCCGAAACTGAGCTTTGCTGTTTATTGTCCATCAGAGTCAAGACCTCCTTTTATTCTGTCTGCCGCCCGCCAGCGTATCTATTCCCGGGGCAGTGCGGATGACCAGCTTGATTGCGAAAAAGAGCGCAAGTGCAAAGGCAATAAGGACGACGGATACAACTGCGACCGTAGGGTCCTGCCATTTCTCCATGTACAGGAACAGCTGAATCGGCAATGTATAGCTGCCTTGACGCAGAATCAGCAGTGCTGTCTCCACCTGATCAAAAGTAAAGACGAAGGCGATTGAGCCTGCCAGCAGCAGAGAAAGCTTCAGCTGAGGCAGCGTCACCGTAAAGAAAATCCGCAGCGGCCCGGCTCCCAGATCAGCAGCTGCTTCGCGGTGGGCCGGATTCAGATTGGCCAGCGCGCTGCCGACAATCGAGAGCACAAACGGCAGGACAATTACGGCCTCGCCCAGGATCAGGGCGAACAATCCGCCGGCGATATGCATTTTGGAGAAAAGAATCAGGTAGGCTACGCCAAGCGTAATCTTTGGCATAACCATCGGTGACATAAAGAACGCTCTCAGCAGTCCCCTGCCGGGGAATGAATAGTTCACCATTGCAAGTGCGGCCAGCGTACCGGTGACCAGTGCCAGAATAACGGCTCCCGCCGAAGCAAGAATGCTGTTACGGAAAGCCTCCAGGAATTGCTTCTGTTCTCCCAGCTTGCTGTACCACCCCAGCGTCAGCCCCTCAGGCGGGAACTTGCTCGCTGATCCGCTGCTGATGGAGGTCAGCAGGATCATCAGCAGCGGCATCAGCAGGTATAGACCGACCAGCCCGGCGCATACATAAAGAATCCATTTATAATCCCGTGTTTTGTTAGGCATGATGGGTTCCTCCACTCCGGGAGCGGCGGAACATCAGCCAGTCGGCTCCCTTGTTCACCAGCAGTGAGACCAGAATCGACGAGGCGAACAGGAACAGGCTGGCCACCGCGGCCATCGGCCAGTTCGTATCCAGCGTACGCTGATAGATCAGCACCGGAAGTGTCATTACGCGTCCGCCGCCGATCAGCTGCGGGGTTGTAAAGGCGGTCAGGCAGAGCGTAAAGACGATCTGCACGCCGCTGGCAATCCCCCGGGCAGACAGCGGCAGCGTAATTGTCAGGAAGGTCCGCCATTTGCCTGCTCCCAGGTCATGCGCCGCCGCTTTGAGCGTGCTATCCGTCTGGGTCAGTACATTTAATAGCGGGAAGACCATAAACGGCAGAAAAATATGTACAAGCGCAACGACCACACCGGTCTCGTTGTACATCATTTCAAAACCGGTATCGGTAATGCCCAGCTGTACAAACAGCCAGTTCATAAAGCCCTGGCGGGACAGCAGCAGCTGCCAGCCGTAGGAACGGACTACAGCGCTGACCAAGAGCGGCAGGAATGTCAGCAGAAGCAGCAGCTGGCGCGCCCCCGGCCGCTTGAGCCCGGCAATGCAATAAGCCAGCGGGTAAGCAAGCAGCAGGCTCCACAGGGTTACCTTGGCCGCTACTCTGAAGGTCGTACCGATCAGCTTCCAATAGTAAGGATCGCCCAGAAAGGCACGGTAGGTACTCAGATTCCAGTCACGGACCATCCGCCCGTTCTCATAAAGATCAAAGCTGTACCTGCCGAAAATCAGCAGGCCGCCCAGATAGACAACGCCCATCAGGGCAAGCGCCGGAAGAAGCAGCAGCAGCTGCGTCAGCCAGGAACGGTTCCCCGGGGCGAACAGGCCGGTTAGCTTGCCGGCCGTCCGCATCATAGGGCACCTTCCCTGTCAGCAGCAGGGTCATCCGGCAGGAGCAGCGCATCTTCGGGATTGAATCCGGTGACAAGCGTATCACCGGAAGCATACCGGGCATCTCCGCGCTGGTACAGACTGCTGGCCTGCAGCCGGATATGGCCGCCAAGATCCAGCGTGTAGCGGATGCTTGCTCCGCCATACACGCTGTCTGTGACTCTACCTTCCAGCAGGTTGCCGCAGCCCTGGGCCGCTTCACCGATCCGCAGATACTCATAGCGGATCGACAGTGAGGCTGAGCTTCCGGCTGTGAGTACCGGCTGGCCTTCCGGCTGCTGCACAGCCAGCTTCAGACCGCCGGCCTGCACCCAGACCCGTCCCTGCTCCGTGCCCAGCACTTTGACCCGCAGCAGGTTGGTGTCGCCGATGAACTTGGCAACAAAGCTGTCCGCCGGCTGCTCATAGATTTCATCCGGCGTACCGTACTGCAGCAGCCTGCCGCCGCGCATGACGCCGATGCGGTCCGACATGTTCATCGCTTCGCTCTGGTCGTGGGTCACGAAGATAAACGTGCCCCCGAACTCGCGCTGAATCCGCTTCAGCTCGCGCTGCATGTCCAGCCGCAGCTGCATATCCAGTGCGGACAGCGGCTCATCCAGCAGCAGCACCTCCGGCTTGTTGATCAGGGCGCGGGCAATCGCCACGCGCTGTGCCTGACCGCCCGAGAGCTGGGAAACGGCACGTTTACTGTAATCGCCGAGCTGTACCAGCTCCAGCATGTCGTGAACGCGCTGTCTGATCTCGGCCTTTGGGGTTTTTCTTACCTTTAAGCCATACGCGATATTATTGAAGACATCCATATGGGGAAACAGCGCCAGCTGCTGAAAAATCATATTTGAATTCCGCCCATAGGCCGGAATGCCGGAGACATCCTGTCCGGACAGCAGCACCGTGCCTTCATCAGGCTGTTCCAGGCCGCCAAGCAGGCGGAGCAGCGTGGTTTTACCACAGCCGCTCGGCCCGAGAAGGGAGACGAACTCCCCTTTTTTCACTTGCAGCGATACCTGATTCACGGCAGTATTTCCCGCATAACGCTTGATGACTTCACGCGTCTCAATTGCAATCGGCCCTGTTCCGCCGCTCATAGTGTTCATCTCCTGTCTCTACAATACAGACTATACAATACAGACTTTACAATATGTCCTTACAGTTCAGTCTTGACCAGACGGTCCCACAGTTCCTTCCAGGCAGAGCTGTTCTTGGCCAGTGTATCCCAGTCTGGGTTAATGCCTTTGCTCTGTTCTTCTACCGAGAAGGAAGGATCTGCTTTGTATTTATCCGGAATAACAGCCGTAGTACTTGTAACCGGTGTTCCAGTAACTTCTGCATAACGGGACAATGCATCTGCGCTTAGAAGCTCATTGATAATTTCGTTGGCAACCTTTTGCTGCTCCGGAGTCGAGCCTTTAACAACCTGGAGTGAGTAAGGGAAGGAAATGGCACCTTCCTGCGGGTAAGCTACCGCCAGCGGAGATCCGCCCTCGATCCAGGTCTGTGCTACCTGGGCACTGAACGGTGCAATCAGGGCATCGCCCGAATCCAGCAGTCCCTTGAGCTGATCATTGGAGGTTACCAGTGTGCCGATCTGATCGCTGTGATCCGCCCAGAACTGGAACGCCGGCTCCGGATTCTCATAGGATGCGCCCAGCTCTTCCCCTTTTACAGCCAGAAGCGGGGACAGGTAGGAATAGAACATGTAATCCCAAAGTGCCGTTTTACCTTTGAACTCCTCGCTGCTCCACAAATCGTTCCAGCTGGTCGGCGGAGTCTGTACCAGATTCTTGTTATATACCAGGGCAAAGCTGGATACGCCCCAGACGATGCCCTTGTTGTCTGCTGTATGGAATTGCTCAGGAATATCTTTCATGTTAGTTACAATAGAAGGATCGAGCGGCTCCCACATGTCATCGTTGATGCCTTTGGCCGATGCATCTGCATTGAAATAACCGAAGTTGACAACCGGGTTATTCGGGTCTGCCTGCTTGCCGGCGAGCATCTTCGGATACATGACGGAGTTGGACGACTCCTCAAACGTTACCTCGACGTTCGGGTGGTTCTTCACATATTCCGCAACGACTTCTTTAGGAACGACATCCTGATTTGAGCCGGCCCAGATAAACATGGTCAGCTTGACCTTTTCACCGCTGGTTGCAGATGTACCTTCTGCGTTAGCAGCGTTGTTAGTGGCGTTATTTCCGCCGCAGGCTGACAGGGCAAGCATCATGGACAGTGATACAGCAGGTACAAGATAGGAACGTTTTTTCTTAAGAATTGTCATTGGTTTCTCTCCCTTTGGTGGTTTCTCTATTGGGTTATGCTTTTTAACTGAAAGTTAACGGGTTAACGGCTTCACGCCAGGCTCAAGATAATCAGCACCAGTTATCGTAATCCGATCGCCCCGCGGAGCTTCTCCATCCGCTCAGGGATGGACGACGGGGATACCGCTTCCCCGGAGTTGGCAGTACGTTCAACCTCTGCCATCGTCTGCCGCTTGAGATAATCGCGGAGCGCCAGCGGATACTCGCTTAATGCGTTATTCACGGCCAGCTGCATATCATCCGGCCACAGCGATTCATAACGGTCACGGGCATTTCCGAAGCTGAAGGCTTCCAGGTTACTTGCGTGACCGGCACGCAGCACTGCGGTTGCCGCTTCGTCCACAGTATTACCGTTAATGACAACCCCGTAACACTCTTTTGCCTGTTCAGGTGACAATAGCCCCTTCAGGACATCCTCAAGCAAGAGCAGCGGGTCACGCTCATAAGGGTCTCCATATCCGCCTCCGCCCTGGGACAGGAACGTCACTGTATCACCGGGCTGAAGCAGCAGCTCGTCAATGCGTCCGAGACTCTGTTCACCGGCTCGGCCTTCGTTCAGAATGGCTTCGCCGTGCTCGCCAACATCGCCTCCTAGACGCCCCCAGGGCTGGAACTCCATCCGTTCCATATTTCTCGCGGTCATTACCGTATCCGGGCTGAGAATCCGCACCCGCAGGTCAATACCGCTTCCGCCACGGAACCTGCCGGCTCCGGCCGAATCCTTGCGCAGACCGTATTGCTCGATCAGGATCGGCATCTCTGCCTCAACCGTTTCAGCCGGAATGTTCCGCAGATGGCCGACAGCGAAGTCCATTCCGTCGATACCATCCTTCATCGGCCGTGCCCCCGAACCGCCGCAGACCGGCTGAATGACACCGACCTTGCTCTTGCCGTCGGCCGGATCGGTCATAGCCATCATGACGATACAGGCCTGGCCTGCTCCCGCCGCCGGCACCTTGTCCGCCTGGGCCTGGCTGAGCGCCCCGGTAATGACATCCATGACCCGGATAAAGGTTGCCGCGCGTGCGCCGACCGCTGCCATCGGCTGCGGATTGAGCAGCGAGGCTGGAGGAGCATAGTTGCTGACCATCCGTACCATCCCGGAATTCCACGGAATCGTCGGATCGATCGTCCGGAAGTACCGGATTAAGGCCGGCACCAGCATGTAATGCCCCTGCTGGTTATGGGTCGGAATATTAAAGGAAGCTCTTACCTGCGGATCAGTGCCGGTGAAGTCCAGATGAATATCCGAACCGGTAATGGTCATCTTGCAGCGCAGCCGGATCGGATAGCCGCCGGGACCCTTCTCCAGGTAATCCCAGAAGTCGTAGGCGCCGTTCGGGATGTCTTCAATGATGGCCCGCGCCTTCAGCTCGGCATATTCCAGCAGGTTCTCAATGCCCTGCTCCACCTGCTGTACGCCATAACGTCTGACCAGCTCCTCCAGGCGGAGCTCCCCGCGGTTCAGCGCAGCCATCAGCGCCTTGAGATCCCCCAGGTTCTGCTCCGGGATACGGCTGTTGTCGAGCAGCAGGCGCAGCACCTGCTCATTCGGCTGCCCGGCTTCATACAGCTTGACCGGAGCAATCCGGATGCCTTCCATATGAATGTCATAGGCGCTTGGCGATACACTGCCGGGAACCTTCCCGCCGACATCCGAGGAATGGACGAAGCAGAGGCCGAAGGCAATAATCCGTCCTTCATGGAAATAAGGCTTAATCAGATGGATATCCGGCAGATGGGTAACCATGCCGCCAGTCGTATACGGATCATTACAGATCACCAGGTCGCCTTCCTCCCAGTGCTCTATCGCCTTGATCGCGGTTGCCGCTGGAATCCCGAGTGACAGGTTATAGCCCGTATCCAGCGGAGACCCGAAGGTCTCACCTGCCGGCGAGAGCAGGTAGGTCCCGAAATCCCCGGTCTCTTTAACAAAAGCGGTAAAGCCTGTGCGCAGCACCACGTTGGCCATTTCCTCCACCGCTGCCTGTACACGGTTATTAAAAATCTCCAGGAAGACTTTATCTGTAATCATAGCTCCGCCTCCCCGATAATATTGCCGTTTGCATCTGTGTAAATCTCAAAGCCCGGAGGGATAAAGACGGTTGTGTCATATTCCTCGAAAATGGCCGGACCGGAAACCCGGCTGTCTGTGCCGAGCTGCTGCCGGCTAAGCACCTTGGCCAGATGCTCAGTTCCGTCAAAAGTGATCTTCCGTTCTTCAACCGGCTTAGCGAGATCAGCCGCACGCGGCAGCGCAGCCGCCGGTTTGCTCGGCAGCAATCCTACGATACTGGCACGGAGATTAACGAACATAACCTCTGCTTCCGGCTGGCTGATACCAAACACAGACTCGTACTGGCGGTGGAACTTGGCCTTTGCCTGCTCCGGATCAGCCGTCTCAGCCTGGGACAGCGTGACCTCCAGATCAAAAGCCTGCCCCTCATAACGCATATCGGCACTATAAATAACATAAGTGCCGCCAAGCTCGACTCCGCCGCTGGCTTCCTCTTCAATCCATTTGCGGCCCTGCTGCTCGAGCAGCGCGTACTGTGCTTCCAGTTCACCTGCAGCGAGACGGCCGCTGCTTTTATGGAAGGTGAACACAAAGTCATTACGCAGATTGGCTACCGTACAGCCCATCGCACAGAGTGTGCCTGGTGACGGAGGGATCAGTACCTTGCGGATGCCCACCTCGCGGGCCATCAGAAAAGCATGCATCGGGCCTGCCCCGCCATAGGCCAGCAGGGTGAAGTCCCGCGGATCAACACCCTTGCGCGCCATCAGCGGTGAAAACTGGGCGTACATATTCGCTGTCGCCACGTCGAGGATTGCCTGGGCCGTCTGAGTGGCATCCAGTCCGAGCTGGTTACCCAGCCGCGTAAGCGCCTTTTCGGCCAGCTCCGGATACAGCTGCATCTGGCCTCCGAGGAAGCGGTCTGCCTGCAGGATGCCCAGATGCAGATAAGCATCGGTGGTCGTTGCCTGCTGGCCGCCGCGGTTGTAGCAGGCGGGTCCGGGTCTTGCCCCGGCACTGCGCGGACCGACCTTGAGCACGCCGACCGAGTCCACCCAGGCGATTGAGCCGCCGCCTGCGCCGATAGCGGTCACATCCACCGCCGGAATGATAACCGGGAAATCACCCACCTGGTTCTCGGTGGAATAAGCCGGCTCCTTATCAATCAGGGCCACATCAACACTCGTTCCGCCCATATCAAACGTCACAACCTGGCTGATACCGGCCTGTTCGGCGATATAGGTAGCTCCGATAACACCGGAAGCGGGGCCGGATAGCAGTGTTCTGACCGGCTCGGCAGCAGCACGGGCGGCGGTCATCATGCCGCCGTTGGACATAGTGGACAGCAAGGTAGCCGAAACTCCGTATTGCCCGATGCCTGCCTGAAGCCGTTTGAAGTAAGAGCCCATCCGTTCGCCTACATAGGCGTTCATTACGGTGGCCAGGGTCCGCTCGAATTCACGCTGCTGCGGCCAGATGGCACTGCTGCGGCAGACGAACAGCTGCGGATAATGCTCACGGATCAGCTGCTCGGCCAGCACCTCATGCCCGTCATTGGCATAGGCGTGCAGGAAACTGATTGCCAGCGCCGTTACGCCCTGCTGAACCAGCTCCTCCACCGCTGCCAGAAGCTCGTCCTTATCCAGCGCCGTTAAGACGCTGCCGTCGGCAAGCTGCCGCTCATTGATCTCCTTCACCAGCTGGCGCGGAACAAGCGGCTGTGTCTTGTCTCCATAGAGATTCGTTGTATTCTCCAGCCGCAGACGGCGGATTTCAAGCACATCCCGGAAGCCCATGGTCACCAGCAGCCCGGTAACGGCTCCGTTGCGTTCGATCAGTGTATTGACGCCAAGCGTTGTGCCGTGTACAAAAAGATCGATTTCGCTTGTATTCACACCGGAAGCCTGAAGCTGCTCCAGCGCATTGAAAATCGCCTGTTCAGGCGCATCTGCCACCGACGGTGTCTTGAGCGTTGCAACGACCCGCCCTTGACTGTCTGTTACGATAGCATCTGTAAAGGTTCCGCCGATATCTATGCCTAAGCGGTAATTGATGTCCACTCTTTCCACCCCTTCATTGCAAACCTGTTATGATTGGTTCTGCTTTTGATTCTGTATTGAATAATAGCGTTTGACATCCTCGATCAGCTGGTTGATATGGGTAACCATCGCCGCCTCGGCCTGTTCTGCAGACCCTGCAATAACAGCATCGAGTATGTTGCGGTGATCCACGACCAGCGCGCTGCCCACCGTGCGGCGGATATAGGCAGTCTCCATAAAATCCCTGCCCGTCTGCCAGACAAGCTGCGCCGCATGGAACAGCACCTGATTCCTTGCAGCCAGGGCAAGCAGCGTATGGAACTCCCGGTCTTCCTCATAAGGGATGATATTCCGGGATAACAAATCTAGCTGATTGGCAATCGAAGCCTCCAGCAGCTTAATATCATCCTCCGTTGCCCGCTGGGCTGCCAGCGAAGCAATTTCCCTCTCCAGCGCACGCCTGGCTACCAGCACATCGAGCAGTGCGGATTCCCCGGAATCATTCAGCCGCTGCAAAAGCTGGGAATTGGCATTTTTCAGCTGCAGCTCTTTTTCCAAGTGGGTTACCCGGTTTAAGCCCTTGTCTGTTAACACCCGGCCTTTTCGTCCTTCGAGTACGGTATATCCCTCAACATCGAATTCCATGAGCTTGCGCCCGATCGTTGCCTGGCTGAGTTCGTATTTCTTCCCTAATGTATGTACCAGTGTACTGGCCCCAAGCGGTGCATCCGCCTCGCCCAGTGCCCGCAGAAACTCATATTCGAGCTGCAAAAGATGCAATTCAAGTGCCACTTTGTATCATCCTTTCCGTTGTTACTCACTGATGATTAATAGGATTATAACTGCATGTTCATAAATTTTCAACTATCCACACCAAATTAGTATGAATAAATTTTAAATAAAAACCCCCTGCTATTTCGGCAGAGGGTTCTAATATTTCGGCAGAGGGTTTTAAAATATTCCTTCATTTGGAAACTGCTTCTACTTTAAATAGGTTCCGCTCTCTCCAATCCCGCCGCTGCCGTTCAGCACATAGACTCTGGCATTGCCTTTACCGGAGCAGTTCAGTGTGATGGTGCCATTCGTTACGTTCTTGATGTCCCCCGTTACTGCATCCACATAAGTTCCGTTTGGGATGCCCGTGAAGGTAGCGTTGCCGGAGATGGTGACCAGTGCAAAGCTGTCGATGCCTTTGGAGGCGTCGGTATATCTTCTTTTGAAGGCCAGATTGCCGCTGACATTCTCTGTGGAGTATTGGCCCTTTTGCAGGGCAGGCACGGCTCTTCTGATCAGATTGAGCTGACGGATGTGCTTGGCCAGCGGATGGTTCAGTGATTCAGCGAGAGTACCCGTAGCATTCGTATATCTCCCAAAATCCTGCACGGTAACGCTGCCCTCAATATGATCTCCGAAATAAGCGCGTCCTGTCGTGCTAAGCGGCGCATTCGGGCCGACGTCAATCGCTTTTCCCTTCTGGAACTCGATTTCCGAGCCGTAGTAGATAGCCGGGATGCCCCGGAAGGTGAACATCAGCGCCAGATTCTCAGCCCAGGTATCCTGTGTTCCGGCAAAACGCTGATTTTCCGGTGCCTGGTCAGGGGCATAGTCATGGGAATCCACGTAGGTCACGTTCCAGGTAGCATCATTATAGAACTTGTCTCCGCTGCGCATGCTGAACGCTTCCTGCGCCGTTTTGAACGCCCAGTGCATCGGGAAGTCGATTACGTCCATGCCCGATTTCATCGAATAGTCTGGAGTATGATAATTGTTGCCGTTCAGAAAAGCATTGTTCGACGTCGGCTGACCCGCAGTTGTGGAGTTATCCGCCCATTCCTGCTCAACGGACAGCTTGTTGGAAGCGTAGTCATTTTGACCGTCGCCAGGGTAGGATTTTGCAGACTTCCAGGTATAGAACGGTGTGGAAATAGCCGGAATGCCGCTGTTCCAGACATCTCTGTAGCGGGTAGCGACCTCACCGAAGATGAAGAAGCCCGCGCCTCCTCTTTCCTTCCACGCCGGAACAAAGTATTTGTTAAAAATATACCGGCTGACATGCTTCACCGTATCCACCCGGAAAGCATCAACCCCCATATCAATATACTGGTTGTAGCTGTCGATCAGATACTGGTTAACCACGGGATTCTCTGTATTGAGATCCACGCAATCCCCGGCGATCTGCCCGGTCTGGACAGTGTACGACTCCCAGGAAAGGCTTTTTTCCGTGTGATAGATATTGTTGTTGGTCTCAGCAGTCTTCATCAGGGCCAGTCTGGCCTGATACTGCTGATCCGGTGTCATGGAATCGTAGTTGGCCGGCAGCTTATTGGTTATTTTGAGCAGATTCGCAATTGTGTCCGGCTTGGTCTCATCCTTCTTGAACATCGGGAACAGGTTCTCCTCGCCGAAGTTGCCGGTATGATTGACGACGATATCCTGAATGACCTTGATGCCCTTGGCATGGGCGGCGTTGATCAGATCCTGGTAGGATGCGCCCGCGGACTCGTATCTAGGATCGACTTTGGCAAAATTAATTGCATGATAGCCGTGGTAATCATAACCGCTGGCATTCTGCACAACAGGTGTAATCCAGATGGCGCTGAAGCCGAGTGCTTTGATGTAATCAAGCTTTTGGATCAGACCCTTGAAATCCCCTCTCCAGGCTGGATCAGAATCCGGGTTACCGGCCTTGGCATCATCCCAGGCATGGGCATTGTTGCTGGTATCGCCGTCATAGAAGCGGGAGGTGATCACAAAGTATATGGAGTCCTCGCGGAAATCCCCTTTGCTGCCGATGCTGTAGACGAAGCTTTGGGTCGTCCGGTTACCGGCGGCGTCCATAACGAGGAATTTCAGGGTTGTCGTCTTGGCGATCAGGATCTGCGGACCGGTCAGCCCGGCAAGCACATTACCTGTAAGGTAAACTTTGGAGCTGGTAGTAGGCTCTGTTCCGTCATCTGTATAGTAGGCGGTTACGGCGGCGGCTTTGTTGTCTTTGATGTTAAAAGAGACATTTACCGCTGTAGCAGACTGCCCTACCGGCAGATTTGGCGTAATGACCGGCGGCTGCAGATCGGCATTCAGGTCAATCACATAGGCGAAAGAGGACACACTGCCTGCAACACCGTCCGCGTTCACACCAAACGCTTTTATCGTTAACGAGGACGGTACCTGGATTGGAGACGTGTACAAAGCAGAGGCAGCTGTAGGTGTAGAGCCATTGGTTGTATAGTAGATTTTGTCGCCCGTATGGCTGCTTGAAAGCGCAACCGTTTGTGCAGCATCGTAGGTTTTTGGAGCCGGAGAGACTGTGATGACCGGTGTCTTCAGCGCCTCGGGATTAGCGGTATACCAGACGTTGTCTGTGTAGTACCAGCTCTCTTTTACATTGCGGGTTAAGTCGCCTGTCTGTTTGCCGTTGCTGTCGTTAAAAATCAGGCTGGTGCTCGAAGCGCCCGGAATGGTGTAGCTGTACCAGTCATTACCGTCGGATTTCATCAGAATGCCTGGCCAGGCTCCGCTGACCGGTACCGTGGACGGACTCAGGTTCCAGTAATGGATGCGCATTGCCGTATTCCAGCCTGCCGGTTTTTTCACATGGACCGTAATGCCGGCTGCCGTTGCTGTTGGTGATGGGGTTACGCTGGCTGTTGGTGTTGCGGTAGGTGTATTCGTAGGTGTTGGTGTTGCGGTAGGTACTGGAGTTGGTGATGGTGTAACTACTGGAGTAGGTGAAGGAGTAGCAGATGGAGTTGCCGTTGGCTGGACTGTCGGCACCGGAGTTGCCGTTGGTATTGGTGTTGGTGTTGTTCCGGGTAGAACCGTTACATAATCGATATTGATATTTCCGCTGTCAGTTGAATCGTATTTGTAGGTGATGGTGTTGCTGCCAGCCTGCAGGCTGAGCGATTCGCTCTGTTCACCCCAGGTGTCCCAGCTGCTTAAACTTGCAAGTGTAGTTTGCTTGACTTTGGTCCCGTTCACATAGACGGATACTGTCTTGGCACTGCCTGTCGCGTTCGCATAACGCAAAGTCGCGTTGTATGCGCCTGCAGCTGAAGCCTGGACTGTAAAAGCTGTAGTTGCCCCGCTAACCGTATACCCGTCCACGAAGCCCGCTCCAGAGTAGCCGGTATGATTGGTGTTTACTTTTGCCCCGCCGGTTAATGCTGCGTTCTCCGCTTCATATCGGCCGGCAGAGGGAATGGTTACGGTCCAGTTTTTGCCGCCGTTATTATCCCAGCTGTCGGTTGGAGCGGTGATGTGATAGCAATACGTTAAAGTAGCCCCTTCAGCGACTGCCAAATTGGCCGTGAAGGTCGTTCCGTTCTTTGCCATTGCGGTGTCTGTAACGCTCGACCAATTATTCGTTGTCCAGTGGAGGGTTACAGCCGTTGCCGTGCTGTTAGTGTAAGTAACGGTATAATTGGTATTGCTGGCGGAAGCGCCGCCTGACGCACCGAACAAGCCGAAGCATAGCGCAAAAATAACCAGCCACGAAAGAAAACGCCTCGTTTTATTTCTTATCAAATAGACTACCTCCTGATCAAATGTTTGATAATGAACCAACATCTTTTAATGCGCAAACGTTTGCAAAAAAGGTAATAAAAGAACTCCCGGCTATTGGCATCAATGCCTGTGCTAAACCATCCATCACCCCCACGGTTTGAGCGGAAAAGCTCCATTGTATGCGCTTGCATAAATTAGATGAAATAAAGCGGCAGCCTCCGCTTCTGCTCCAATGAATTTTTCCTGATTCTGATTATAGTATCCTCAGCGAAGCGCGGTCAATGGATCTTTTGAGCTAATATCCGGAACTTTATCTGGTTATTTCTCGATAATCCTGCTGATTAGGCACTCAGAAACCGGTTTCCTAATTTTTCACCTAAATAACGCATTCTACCTGATATTATAGTTCAATTCACATCATTAATTAATAACCTCATTAATCTTATTTTCAAAAAAAGAGAGGGCCTGAAGACCCCCTCCTCCCTGCCGGCAGGTACAGCTATCAATTGTTAATAGTCAGATTAAAACCCGACTGGATGTAGTTCAGATTCGGATAAGCAATGTTGCTTGTGACGAGATTGTTGAAGGTTGCCGATCCATTGCCTGTGTAGGTATAGATGGCAGCACCTTTATGCGGTCCGGAGAAGCGCGAGGTTGTAATCCCGTCGAGACCTGTACCATTAATATTAATGTTGTTAAATACTATGTTTTCGAATCCGCCGCCATAGCCGAACTGGATCGCATCACGCTGGGTATTGAGGATATCAATATTGCTAAAGGTCACATTTTTGATGGCATCATTGGAGGCTTCCAGGTCGATGGCTCCCCTTTCCCCGTTATAAAGATCCTGGCTGGTACCGCTGTTAATGATCGTTGTATCCGAGAACACAATGCCAGTATTGTTCTGGAAATGGTACCCGGGGAATACCGTATTCATCCGGATGCCGGAACCGCCTACCGTATCAATGATGTAGTTATGATCCGCTTTGTGTCCGCTTCCTCCGAAGAAAGCAATCGCTGCTGCCCGCCAGTTATTTTCAATCGTATTGTACGAGAACGTATTATTTACTCCGGCCGGAGCCCCGTTAGTGTTGCTGGTCCAGACGGCGAGCCCGTCATCCCCGTTATTGCGGATGCTGCTGTTGCGCACTGTAGAATAGCTGGTACCCTGGGAAAAGTTGATGCCGTCCGCCAGATTGTTGCGGATCCGGCTGTTCTCTACAACCAGTCCGGTGGCATAAATTGCCGGTGTATGCGCATAATCTCCAACCCACATCCCGCATTCAAAATGCTCCACCCATACATCATGGATCACCGAATTGGTGCCGAAATTGTCCATAAAGCCTTTATAGATGGCATTCTGGCCATAACGTGAACGCAGGTTCGAATTCATGTAGACATTGCTGAAATCAAGCCGTCCGGTGACACGCAGTGAGATACCTCCCCCGGCTGCATTCGGATTGGTGAACTGGATATTGGTATGCCAGAAGCCGGCGCCGGTTATGGTGATGTTGTTGATCTTGCTGCTGACCGAGCCGATCTCCCACATACCGCCTAAGTTAAAGGTTCCTTCAGGGATATACAGCGGTTTGCCTGCAGCGACTGCTGCCGTAACGGCGGCTTTGAAGGCGGGCAGATCATCCTGGCCGTCATTTGCCACTGCGCCGTGGTCTGTAACAGCTACCGAACCTGCAGGACGGGCAATTGCCGCAGGAACCGGTTCAATCTCCAGAAAGTCCACGCCGTATTCATGGGCATCGCCGTTATTTTTCTGGATGCGGATGGTGTCTCCGGCCTTGAGTGCTGTATCCAGCTTCCAGTGTACTTCATCAAAGCGGAACAGCGGACGTCCGCCCCCCGGTGCATCTGACGGCATATCACCGGAGAAATACTGCCAGCTGTAATAAGAGGTTAGAGCAACTGTCTTAACCTTGCTGCCGTTGACATAGACATCCAGTGAACCGTTAAGTCCCATGCCGTCCGGGGAATCCGGCATGGTGAAGCGCATCGTTACCCCTGCTCCGCCCTGCCCGGATCTTACGGTCCATTCGGCATAAGAGCCGTTCGACGGAAGGGCAACGTACTTCTGGCCGGAAGCTTCCGATGCGGTCAGCGACTGGTCAAAGGTCGGGGCTGTTCTCAGCACCGCCGCGCCGCCTCTCACTGCATCCTCTGTATCATACTTGCTGTAAGGCATGCTTGCCCCGCGCAGGGCGTATACTACCAGATTTGTCGTGCTGGTATTGTTATTCTGCTTGGAAGCCGCTTCATTCCCGTCTGCTGCTACAGTAACCGTCACCGTATAATTTCCGTTCACAGCCGTCCATGTACCCGGAACAGCCACTTGAACAGTCTGCCCTGCAGCGATGACGCCGGTGTATGTGCCGTTAAAACTCTGTATGGTGGCACCGGCGGCATTTTTTAGGACCACTGTTACCGCGTGGGCCCCGCCGGCTGAGGCAATAATGCCCTGATTCCGCAGGCTGACCGAGAAGGCAACACTGCTGCCTGCTGCCGGTGTACCCGGACTCCATGCGACGGTACCGGTCAGGTCGGAGCTGGAAATGGGATTGACGGCAAGTGCAGAATTATGACTGTAGCTGTTGTTCGTTTCATTCTGCTCAATGACAAGGTTATTCTCGTCCACCTTGGCGCTTAAAGCATAGCTGGCCGCAGCGCGTGTTCCGGCATTTACCGATACTGTAGATGATGCACCGGCGGCCAGCGCACCGACGGCAGCGGAACCGGCAAGCTCATCATTAAGGTAAAAGTTAACCGTGGTTGCTGCAGATGCTGCATTGCCGGTGTTTATAACGGTGGCATTCAGCATAACTGCAGTAGCTTCATCCGGAGCTGCCGGTGTCCAGGACATTCCGGCAATCGTCAGGTCGGGATTGGCTGCCGGTGAGCCGTATACCTGGAATTCGGCTATCTGTCCTGCCGGCGCGCCGCTGTTGGCTGTGATATTCAGCTGCAGGCGCTTGACCGTTGCTGTTACAGGAATAGTAACGGTGTTGCCGGTTGACGGGTTAAATGTATAGCTCTGGGCAGAGACCAGACTGCTGAAGGTGGTTGTAGTCTGATTATGTCCGAGCACCTGAATGGTCTGGCTCCGTGCTCCCCATTCGACGGCCGGGTTCAGCTTCAGGACGATCGAGGTAATGTCCTGATTGGACCCAAAGTCCAGAGTCAGATTGCTCGGGTTGCTGCCGCCTTCCCAATAAGTTGCGGTGTTATTGTCGTTAGCGTTGGCTGCTGTAAAGTTCTGGGTTGCAGAGGAGGCGGTGATGGTTGTGCCGACCGCTATATTGCTGCCCGGCGGGGTTGTTGGTGCAGGGGTTGCAGTGGGTGAAGGTGTTGCGGACTGGGTTGGCGCAGGTGTAGGCGCAACCGTAGGTGTGGGCACCGCCGTAGGAGCTGGTGTAACGGTTGGAGTCACAACAGGAGTGGGTGTAGCTGTTACGGTATCCGCAACTGTGATCTGGTCAAGATTCACGTTGGCGCTGTCGCCGGCATCATATTTGTAGGCGACCGTATTGTTACCGGCATTCAAATTCAGCGCCTCTGTTTTTGTCCCCCATGTATCCCAGCCGGACAGGTTCGGCAGCGAGGTCTGGCGGATTTTGGCCCCATTTACATAGAGGCTCAAGGTCTGGGCCGAGGTATTCCCGTTACCATACCTGAGAGTAACATTGCGTGTACCGGCAGCCGGCACGTTAACCGTGAATGTAGTGACTGCCCCTTGTGTCCAGTAGCCGTCCACAAAGCCCGTGCCCAAAAATCCGGTGTGATCTGTATTCACCTTTGTACCGCCGGAAAGTGCTGCAGATTCAGCCTGATACGTACCGGCAGCCGGCGTAGCTGTCGGTCCAGGTGTCGGCGTTGTAGCGGCTGCGCCATAAATCTCAACCTCCGAAAACTGCGCGGCCGGCCAGCCGGTATTGGCCGTCACAGTGATCCTGACATAGCGGGTGCTGGAAGTGCTGAAGTCAACTGTTACTGCGTTGCCTGATGCAGGGTTGAATACATAAGCAGCGCTGCCGGCAAGGGTGCTGAATGAAGCTCCGTCCAAACTGCCTTGAACAGACAGGGTTTGGGTGCGCGTCTCCCAGGCAGGCGGCAGCTTCAGCACAACCTGGTCAATGCTGGTGCTTGTCCCGAGATCGACTTGAATCCATTGCGGAAATGAGCTGTTTGTACTTTCCCAGTAGGTGCCCGGATTACTGTCTTTTACATTGTCCGGTGTGTACGTCTGGGATTGGCCGCTTGCGGTGACTGTTTTGCCCGGGGTCAGATTCTGTCCACCGGCGGCAGCTACGATTCCGAAGGAACCGGCAGCCAGATACAGGGTCGAGACCAGCATCGCCGCTACAAGTGACCAGATGACATACTTGTTACGCATTATAATCCTCCTCAGCAAAGAATGTGTTAGTACACCCTCATTATAGGGACCCGGCCAGCCTGGCAATAAGAGGTAATTCTACGGGAAAGATAGGCAATTCCACGTTCTTGTGCAATAAAATCTACGGCTTATTCTTATGCAGGCATGCGATATAAGACATTGTAATTTTCAGGATATGTAGTAAATTATAGATGAGTTTTTGTCAGCGTTTTCAATACATAATGGTCAGGCAGATAACAGCAGTATAGACGACTCTATAAAACTAACTAAGATAGGAGGATTACAATTGTGTCTATGCCAGTTAAGGACATCATCCGGGCCTGCGGCATCTCTCGGACTTTCGGCAGCGGAAGCGGCGCAGTCACTGTGCTGAAGGAAGTCGATCTGACGCTGCCGGCCGGCCGGCTGATTGCTTTTAAAGGCAGATCCGGTTCCGGCAAGACAACGCTGGTCAATCTGCTCGGTGCTCTGGATCAGCCGTCTAAAGGCCGTATCCTGTTTGACGGACGCGAGATTACAGCGCTGCCGGAACGCAAGCGCGACGAGCTCCGCCGGACAGAAATGGGCCTGGTCTTTCAGTCGTTTGCCCTTATTTCCATGATGACCGCATACGAGAATGTGGAATTTATGCTGCGGATCGCAGGTGTACCGGCACATCAGCGCAAGCCTGCTGCCCTGTCTGCGCTTGAGCAGGTCGGACTGACGCCGCGCATGTTCCACCGGCCTTATGAATTATCCGGCGGTGAGCAGCAGCGGACCGCAATTGCCAGGGCAATCGCCCATAAGCCGAAGCTGCTTCTGGCTGATGAACCTACTGCAGAGCTGGACAGCCGGACCGGACTAACGATAATCCGGATTTTCAGAGAGCTTGTGCAGCAGGGAATTTCCGTCATCCTGACTACCCATGACCCCGCAATTATGGAAATTGTAGATCATGTATACGAATTGGAGGATGGTCATATTGTCACAGCGCCTTAACAGATTCACCTTGCTTCTCTCCTTCCTGCTGCTGGCTCCCGCCCTGTCAGGCTGCTCCATTCTGCCTCAGGAAGAGGCTGAGCTGCAGCCGCCCCTGGTCAAGCCGGCAAAGGAAAATTACCAGACGGTTACCGCCGCGAGAAATACCATTACGAAGGACGTTCGCGGCAACGGCACGTTTGTATCTGTAGCTTCCGATATCGCCCAGCTGACCGGCCAGGGCGGCCGGCTTGAACAGATAGCCGTGAAGGCAGGCGATACTGTCCGCAAAGGGGATGTGCTCGCTTCACTTCTGCTGGATGATATGGATCTGCAGCTGAAGGAACAGGAACTGGCCCTCGAACGCGCCAAATATGCCTACAAAGGCTCTTCCGGTGCGGAGGCCCGGCGTATCGCTGCTCTGGAAGTAGAAATTGAACAGCTTAAATACGACCGGCTGAAGGAACAGCTGGACAGCCGGGTGGTCCGTTCAACCATTGACGGCCTGGTGACCTTTGCCGAATCCTTGAAGGAAGGCGATTGGGTCGAGCCCTATCAGACCCTGGCTATCGTATCGGACCCAGCAGCACTACGCCTTAGCGTCTCCATTGATTCAGGTACTGACTTCAGCCGGGTAGATGTCGGCACTGCTGCCGAGGTGGAGATCAATAAACAGCAATACTCCGCAATAGTTACCCAAACTCCAGGCTCTGCGCCGTCCACATTGAATAAAGCCCTGGCTGACAAATACGCCAAATCCCTCTATCTGGAAGTTCCAAAACTTCCTGCAGATGTCCAGATCGGCACCTCCGCTAACGTGCGCATTATTCTGCAGCAGCGCAGCGATACCATTGTCATCCCCAAAAACGGTCTGCGGACCTATCTGGGACGCAGCTTCGTCCGTGTTCTGGAGGATGGAAGCCGCCTGCGTGAAGTGGATGTTGAAGCCGGCATCGAGGGCTCGACTGAGGTAGAGATTGTTAAAGGGCTGGAAGAAGGTGAAGTGGTTGTGCTTCAATAGCCGGTTCACTTTAGCCGCTCAAGGAGGTTAGCGATGGCGCTCTTCACAATGATTCTGCGGAAAATGATCAAAAACAAATGGCTGGTGCTCAGCTTGTTCACCGGTATGCTGCTCACGACTTCACTAGTCAGCACGATGCCGGTGTACTCCGGCGCCATACTGTCCAGGATGCTTGTCAAGGACCTGGAACGGCTGCAGCAGGACAGTAACAGTTATCCCGCCACCTATTATTCCAAAGTCAATCTTACGAACAACAGCAAAGATATACGGCTTGGCATCGCCAGGGAGCTTGATCACCTGATGAACGATTCAGCCGCATCCGGCTTCGGACTGCCGGTCCGGGAGCTTGTGGCAGAACATATGACCAAGATGCTGTCCGTCACCGTCGAAGGCCAGCCGGCAGATCCCCGGAAGCTTATTCCGACAGCCGGCATCAAAAGCGTCCGCGGGCTGGAACAGCACATAGAGCTTATTGACGGAAGAGTCCCTTCTGATACTCCTGCAGCCGGCGGGATATACGAAGTGATGGTTACGCCTTATACGCTGCGGAAGCTTGATGTTGTACTCGGCAGCACTCTGCTGCTGGACGATGCCGCTCAGAATATCCATCTAAAACTGACACCTGTCGGCGTATTTCAGAACAAGCAGCAGGATGACCTCTTTTTCCGCAATCCCAATTTGAGTGATTACAATAACATGCTGGTCATGAATGAGGATTTGCTGCTTGACCGCCTCATACCGGAAGGCGCAGCAGAGCTTGGGGCGGCAAGCTGGTATTTCGTGCTGGACTACTCCGGGATGGAGCTGAAGCATGCTGCGCCGTTTCTGGAGACGGACACCCTCATCAGGGAAGCTGTATACGCAAAAGCCAAGCCTTATCAGGCGGACTTTGACATACCGGCGGCCAAGACCATTGAGCAGTACTTTGAACGCTCTAGCCAGCTTAGCAAACTGATGTGGTCCTTAAATGTGCCGGTTCTGATTATGCTCGGCTTCTATATGTACATGGTCTCTTCCCTGACTGTGGAGCGGCAAAAGAATGAAATAGCCGTACTGCTCAGCCGTGGCGCCTCGCGCTGGCAGGTGATTGCAGCTTTCGTGGCAGAAGCCCTGATCCTTAGCTGCGCAGCGCTGGCCGCCGGACCCTTCGCTGCCATGGCGCTGACCCGGATGCTGGGTGCATCTAACGGATTTCTGGTGTTTGTCCAGCGCGCCGGGCTTACGGTGCATGTAAGCGGCACGGCCTTTCTCTACGCCGCAGCTGCTGCCGGTATCTGTTTCGCAATGGCCTTGTTCCCCGTAATCCGGGCTGCCAATGTAACCATTGTCGGCCATAAGCAGCAATCCGCCCGCAGCAGGACTGTTCCCCTGTGGCATAAGGATTTTCTCGACCTTTTGCTGCTGGCCGTTGCCCTGTATGGACTGTACGCTTTCCGGGAACGCCAGAAGAATCTGATTTCGCTCGGGCTCTCTGCCGATGCTCTGAAGATCGACCCTTTGCAGTTCATAGTACCTGCCCTGTTCATTGTGGGCGGCGGACTGCTGCTGCTGCGGCTTTATCCGCTGCTGCTCCGCCTGCTGTACCGTGCGGGCAAAAAATGGTGGCCTCCCTCCTGGTATGCGACCCTGATCCAGGTGGGACGCGCCGGCAGCCAGTATCAGTTCCTGATGATTTTTCTGATCATTACCCTGGCGACCGGGGTGTTCAGTGCCGGGGCAGCCAGAACAGTCAATAATAACATGGAGGAGCAGATCCGTTACAAAAACGGGGCTGAGTTCGTCCTGACCAGCAGCTGGCCCAGCGATGCTCCTCCCACCGTCGGTTCTGGAAATATTCAGGCGGATAACAGCGGTGAAAGCGCCTCTGCCGGCAAGACTATTCATTATTCCGAGCCGCCATTTGAGCCTTATCTCAAGCTGTCCGGTGTCGATCATGCCGCCAAAGTCTTCACGAAGGATGGGGTTAATATCTCTACAGGCAACAGCTTCGGGACAGCCCGGCTGATGGGGATTGATACCGATGATTTCGGAAATACCGCCTGGTTTCCGGATGAGCTGCTTCCTTACCCGCTGGCGGATTATTTGAATCTGATTGCACCGGACCCGCGCGCCGTTCTGATCTCGGAATCTATGGCTGAACGCTATCAGCTAAAGACCGGTGATTCCGTATGGGCTGGATGGGGCGAATATAGCCCGCAGCCGTTTATTGTGTACGGTACCCTGCCCTATTTCCCGACCTTTAACCCGAATCCCCCGTCCGGATCAGCTGCTGCCGAAGGAGATGACAATGAAAGCAACGCGCCGATGCTGATCATTGGCCATTTGTCCCGGATTCAGCTGCAGCTGGCTCTAGAGCCTTATCAGGTATGGCTCAAGCTGAAGCCTGAGGCTGGTACCGCAGATTTCTATAACGACATTGAAAGTTCCGGACTTAGCATTACGGGACTGGTAAGCACCAGGGAAGAGCTGGTCCGTATCAAAAACGACCCGTTCCTCATGGCGTTGAACGGAATCCTGACACTCGGCTTCCTGATCTCAGTCATTGTTACTTTTACGGGATTTCTGCTGTACTGGATTTTGTCACTCAAAGGCCGGACTCTGCAAAACGGCATTATGCGGGCTATGGGTCTTACCCTCCGTCAGCTGATCGGCATGCTGGCCCTGGAGCAGCTGCTTACCTCCGGCACAGCCGTGCTGATCGGGGTAATCACCGGCAATGTGACAAGCAGGCTGTATGTGCCTAATTTTCAGATGGCCTTTAATCCCGGCAGCCTGGTTCCGCCGTTCCGGGTCATACTGGCCTCCGGCGATTTCCTGAGGCTCTATCTGATTGCCGGATTTACATTACTGCTTGGTCTGGGAATTCTGGGAGTGATGCTGTCACGCCTGCGGATCCATCAGGCGCTGAAGCTCGGGGAGGACTGAGTGATGATTCGTTGCGAAGGGTTAGTCAAAATTTACAAAGCCGCCGAGCTTGAAGTCTTTGCCCTGCAGGGTCTTGACTTACAGGTTGAAGCCGGAGAGCTGATGGCGATCATCGGCAACAGCGGGAGCGGCAAATCCACACTCCTGAACATGCTCGGCGGACTGGATTATCCCTCAGCCGGCAGTCTCAGTGTAGACGGAAAAGATATGCTCAAGCTGAGCAGGCGTGAACGCGTCCGTTATAAACGGGAAAGCGTCGGCTTCGTCTGGCAGAATAACGCCCGCAATCTCATTCCGTATCTGACTGCGCAGGAAAATGTAGAGCTGCCCATGCTGCTCAGCGGACACCGGCGCCGCGAGCGTGCTGCCGGACTGCTGGAAGCAGTCGGGCTCGGGGCAAGGAAGCAGAACCGGCTGAACCAGCTCTCCGGGGGTGAGCAGCAGCGGGTCGCGATTGCGATCGCACTGGCGAACCAGCCCAAGCTGCTGCTTGCCGACGAGCCGACGGGGTCACTTGATTCCGCAATGTCTGAGCAGATCCTCGACCTGTTCCGTGAGCTGAACCGCACACAGGGCATTACCATTGTCATCGTGACCCATGATTTGACGCTGGCCCGTAAGGTAGATCGCGTCGTCTCCATCCGGGACGGCAAAACCTCCTCGGAAATGCTGCGCCGCACCTCTTATGCCCAAGAGCTGGCAGAGCTTGAACAAGGGCTGGCAGCTGCGGCGGACGAAGGCGGCTCCCATGTTGAATATGCCCTGCTGGATAAAGCCGGACGGCTCCAGATCCCTGCAGCCTATCTGGAATCCATCGGCGCCAAAGATTCTAATAAAGTGAAGGTGGAACTGGATGAAGGGCGCATCGTACTAACGCCGCCTTAATGCTCGGTAATTGGAGCGGCCGCCCGGACAAATCAATCGTTCCGGACGGCCGCTTTTTACTTCTTCAGCTTATACTGCCAAATGCACCGAACCATCCTCGTAAATATCCACACGCTGGGTACACAGAAGCATTCCCTGCCCGCTTGCTGCCCCCTTTTCCCGGAGATCCCTCTGTCTGCGTTCCCAGATTTCCCGGTCATGTATAATATCATATTGGTAATATTGCTGCGCGCCTGCCGCCTCCATGACCTCGACAAAAATAAAATCCCCGCTGAATAACGAGCGGAACCAGTCTGCTGCCTCCGTATGGGAGCCGAACACCGGCAGTTCCTGTTCAAACCGTTCCGGCAGATAACGCTGCTTCAGCCTGCCTATTCTCACATAATACGTCTCGAGATTGTCCGCAGTAATCAATAGAGTCAGCCTCCTTGGCATGAAATTTGCCTAAAAAATATCATATTTCGGGACAGCCCTTCTATGACATTGGGCATTCCACCTTATGGAAGGTTGTCCGCAAGCAAAAAACCGGAAGATCAGCTCTTCCGGCCTGTCGCTTAACGGATATAGTTATCAAGGGCTTTGTTGAGATCCTCCAGCACCTTCTCCTGGTTGCCGTGGTGGACGGCTTTGACTACACAGTTCTCCAAATGATCCTTAAGCAGCAGTTTAGCGGCCTTGTCCAGCGCTTTCTGGATGGCAGCGATCTGGAGCAGCACCTCGGAGCAGTCGCGGTCCTCTGCTGTCATCACTTTAACAGCCCTTACATGCCCTTCAATCCGGGCCAGACGGTTCACAATCTGCTTCCGGTATTTATGCTCATAATCCTCTTCGTGAAATTCCTCGTTTGCTTCCTGGATCATAAATCCCTCCGGCTGTATTTACGTTTTCTGTCAAAGCTATCAGCTAGGGGTATTATATCAGGAATAGATTTATAATCAAACTTATCTTAACAGGCGGAGTCCGCTGAGAATAACCAGCAGGGTACTTCCCTCATGGCTTACAACCCCGGATGGCAGATTCAATCCGCCCGAGAAATTTGAAACAACCAGTACAACAATAACGGCAAGGGCAATAGTAATATTCTGTTTTATGACCCGGCTGGTCCGGCTTCCGAGTGTAATGGCATACGGGATTTTTGTAATATCATCATTCATCAGCACCACATTAGCCGTTTCCAGCGCAACATCGCTGCCTGCGGCACCCATGGCAATGCCTACTGATGCTGCTGCAAGTGCAGGAGCATCATTGACACCGTCTCCTACCATCGCTACCTTGCCGTGTTTTCGGGTCAGCTCCCTGATCATATCCAGCTTCCCGTCCGGCAGCATTTCGGCATAGACTTCGTCGATCCCGGTCTTGCGTGCGATTGCTTCTGCCGTATGGCGGGCATCGCCGGTGAGCATGATGACCGTTTTGTTCATTGCCTTAAGGCTGGCAACGGCTTCCGCTGCCTGACTGCGGACCACATCCTGCACCGCCAGCAGTCCTGCCAGCCGCCCGTCTGCCTCCACATACAAGGCTGTCTTCCCTTCCGCTTCAAGCTGTTTTGCAGTAGCTTCATAAAATTCCGGTATATTAAGATTACGCAGCATGCTCCTTTTTCCAACCAGACAAGGGATACCATTGACCATTCCGCTGACACCAAGCCCGGTCACATCCTGCATCGCCTCGGCCGGTTCGTACGCAATGCCCCGCGCATCGGCATACTCTACTACCGCACTGGCAATCGGATGCCGGGACAGCTTTTCCAGCGAAGCCGCTACAGCCAGCAGCTCAGCTTCCGTTACGCTCTCTGCCGGGCATACATTGGTAACCTCCGGTTTACCCTCGGTCAAGGTTCCGGTTTTGTCAAAGACCACTGCCTGAACACCGCCGATTCCCTCCAGATGGACTCCCCCCTTGAACAATACGCCTTTACGCGCGGCATTGGAGATTCCGGAGAGAACAGCAGGCATAATGGAGGACACCAGGGCACAGGGAGAAGCAACCACGAGGAAGATCATTGCCCGGTAGATGGTATCCTCCCACGACCAGTCCAGCAGATAAGGCGGTAGAACCATCAGCAGAAGCGCTGTGGCTACCACTGCTTTTGCATAAATGCCTTCAAACCGTTCTACAAAAAGCTGACTGGGCGGAAGCTCATTTTTGGCCTCCTGCACCATATGTATAATTCGAGCGAGCAGCGTGTCTTCGGCCGCCTTGGTAACCCGAATGATTAGTGCCCCCTGCCCGTTCATTGTACCCGCATAGACTTCATCCTCAGGCATTTTGTCAGCCGGTACCGATTCTCCGGTTATCGCCGACTGGTCCACTGCCGAGCTCCCATCAAGAATTACGCCGTCGCAGGGAATCCGCTCACCGGGTCTTACTCTGACAACATCCTCCGGCAGCAGCCCGGAAGCTCTGACAGTAACTTCAATCCCGTCTTTCAAAAGCACCGCTTCTTCAGGACGGTATTTCAGAATAGCGGCGATATCCTGATTGGTTTTCTCCATGGAGTATTCCTCCAGTGCGCCGCTCAGGCAAAAAATAAAGATTAAAATCGCCCCGTCCAGCCAGTAGCCGATAGCAGCTGCCCCGATTGCCGCAACAACCATCAGGAGATCGACATCAAGATCCTTGTCTTTGATTAATGTCTCAAGCCCTTCAAGGGCTTTACGGTATCCGCCTACTGCATAAGCCAGTACAAACAGGACAATCGCGCCTGGCTGCAGCCCCTGCTTATCCAGAATCCAGGCCAATACAATCAGCACCAGGCAGAATGCAGCGATAAGGATGCCGCCGTTTTTCTCCCAGACAGTCCGCAGAGCAGAACCTTCCGAATGTGCAGCAGTATTCACTTCTCCCATACTCCTCACTCCCACTACGTTTATATTGAGAACCATTATCATGAAATATATCCCCCCGGGGGGCATATTGTATGTGATTTTTGTATCACAAAAAAAAAACGGCTTTGCCGTCCTTGAAGGGCGGTATCCGTTTCTGCGAACCCGCAAACCAATGCGTGCCCAGCCTTTACACGTCAATTCATCATACCTGCTTCCTTCAGAAAATGGCGGACAATCCTCTGCTGGTATTTCACGCGCAGTGCAAAATCGAGACTCCAGCAGGTTTCCACCGTAACCGCTTTGGCCCCCAGCAGCTGCTGGACAGCCATACGCGAGGTGCCGGCACGTTCACGGTGCTTGATATTGAAGCGGTAGGAGGCAACCCCGACGGAACGGTTCATGGTGCTGATAATCCGCCTTGCTGCAGAAGCCGCTCTTGTGCCATGGCTGACCATCAGGGTCTGGCCGACACGCCGCGGATTGTGCTGCGACAATCCGTTCGCCTCATGCAGATCGAGATACCAGGCCGGACGGTGGCGTCTGGCCAGTGCAAACAGGGCATCCGAAAGCGGATGTCCTGCCCGGGAGGAAGCCATATGCGGAAAAGTGCGGTTCAAATCCGGCACTCCCCTGCTCTTCATGCGGTATGCCCGCTGGTTCACCAGCGGTACAATGATCAGCTTGCCCCGGCTCAGCTTCAGCTCACAGCGCTCAAATTTCCCTGCCAGCGCTTGGGCCGCAGCGATGCTGGCCGGCTCATTGCCGTGAATACCGGATACAATCATAAAGACCGGACCGCTCTTATGACTGTTTATCACATAATAAGTAGTGGCGAACGCCGTATTTGGTGCAAGAGTATGCTGTCTAACAGACACAGGGCTACGCCTCCTATCGTATTTTATAGATATCTCCCTATAATGTATGCTGCCTGACGGCACTGGTTTGGACATTTGCTGTTGCAGGCCGGATCAAGGGATTTCGGGATTTCGGGATTTCCGCCTTTGCTCCAGACTGCTCCGGGCAAAAAAAATAGCAGAACATCACGACGATGTTCTGCTGGCTGAATCCCAAACTCATACCCATAATTTACCTCAAAAACGCCGGTCTGGCAAGAAAAACAGGCTGACGGGCTGATTTTTTGACTTCCACTGGCTAACTCTGTATACCATAGCTCTACCACCCGTGTTTTTGCCCTGGGTACACTTTGCTGTTAAGTCTTAAACCATTCTATAATGAGTCTACTCTGCGCAGAGAGTCCAGTACCAGAAGGAGCTAAAGATGTCAGTCAAAACATCTCTATACCGTCATATTGTCACTGAGGGTACCCACTACGAGGTCGGCCGTGCACTTGGAACTTTTTTCAGAGAGGATCCGGAACTTATGGCCTTTCTCACTTCCCCATTCGTGGGAGCCTCGCCTCTGCTTCCTGCAGCGGCGGAACGGGCCATGGAGCAGTTTGAGCAGTATTGTCCCGGGCTCAATCAGGAAATACAGGGCTTCTCAGATGAAACCGGCGTTGCGGCCGAGAATATCGTATTCTACTATTCTTTTTACCAGCCTTCGGGTTACTGCAGCCAGGCGGCATTCAGTACCGGGACGGGCGAAGGCTGCCGATCTTACCATATGCGTACCTATGATTTTGGCTGGGAGGATGCTCCTTACAATCAATTGCTGCTCAGTACAACCAGAGTTAAGGGAAAACCGGCGCATACCGGGTTCGCACTCCAGCTATTCGGCCGGTATGACGGGATGAATGAGGAAGGATTATGTATTACCACAACTTCAGGGCGGATAAAGCCCGTTATGACAGAAGCGGGTTTTGTTTTCCCGGGTGTAGTACGGACATTGCTGGACAGCTGTGCTACAGCAAATGAAGCAGTTACCCTGCTGCGCGGCATGCCTATATCTGACTTCCGGAATATCCTTATTTCCGACAGACACGGCTGCATCGCGCTGGCCGAGATTGCCGGAGCCTGCAAAGAATTTGAATATTATAGTGCTTCTACGGCCAATCCGCACCGGCTTGCTGTGTCTGCCAATCACTACACCCTTCCGGCCATGCAGCCGCACAATTTGCAGCTCATGCATAATTCCCGGGTCAGGGCTGAGCTTATGCAGAGCTCCTTGTCCGGGGAAACTGAACAACAGGATATGCTGAACAAGATGAAACAGTTAACCGCGCAGGCCTTCCCGCAAGGTATCAGCTGCCATCATTACGGTGAAGGCTTTGGTACGCTCTGGTCAACAATCTGCGATAATACAGCACGAGAATTACATATTTGCTTTGGTTCACCTCAGCTGAATCCCTGGAGAACCTTCGGCTTCAGCAGCCCGCCGGGAATCAGTGAATATCAGGCCAGGCTGCCGGATGAACCGGCAAGTGCCGACTTCTGGCGCAATGTGCTATAGCTTATTTCATCGCCTGGTCCAGTATCGAGCGAACAAAAGCTGTTTTGCCATTCGTATAGGCTTCCCGGTCAAGACGGTATTGCTGCGCCAGTGACAGCTTCACCTTAGCGTATGCTTCCACTGCAGACGGATGTGCCCGCAGATAATCACGGAAAGCAATATGCTCCAGATAGCCTTTTCCGTCCTGCGGGCATACATACAAATGATAGTGCATGAACCCGTCCTCCACGGTAGGATCAAACACCTCCCTGCCTTCAATTCCCTGATTTCCGAGATGCTCATAACCGTACTGCTTGAACCGTTCAATGATCACCGGCAGGGCAGCATAACTGTCCATCACCAGGTCCAGATCGATGATCGGTTTGGCTGATAAACCTTCAACAGAAGTGCTTCCTACATGCTCTACGGCAAGGATCAGGTCACCGGCGATCTCCAGCATCCGTGTCCTGATTCTGCTAAACTCGGCTTTCCATTCAGGATTATACGGAACGACCTCAATAGGAACAACAGGATTTGCGATAATAATCTCCTCTTTCTAGACAGAATATAGAAGAATGCGCAATTAGCTTACCGCAAGCTCTGCTTTCCTGTATATAATCCGGTGCACAGCCCATATAGCCAGTGCTGCAGTTACCAGGATGCCTCCACTCCAGCAGACACCGCTCCAGCCCCAGTGCTGCCAGGCATAGCGTCCGCCGTTCCCGGATGTCTCCGAGCGGTACAAACAGCAGCATGCCCAGCGCATAACCAATCTGAGTGAACATGGAGACATACCCTGCCTCATTGGAAGAAGCGCCGAACGTGCGGCCGATCTCCACGAGCAGCGGCTGATTGTAATACAGATTGGCCACAGCAAGACCAGAAGTAGCAGCCAGAAGCAGAATTAATCCCCTTGAAGCTCCCTTACCGGAAGGGGCAATAACAGTTGAAGCTGACTTGGACATAAGTAAGGTTTCCTCCGATCTAAGGGTAAGGGTCCTGCAACATACAGCAAAAATTAATTAACTAACAATAGTATAGCAGCGCCTGTCAATGGTCTTGATGATCCGGCATAAAATGCCAGCCGCCGACTCATACTATCTTTTAGCAAACGGAGGTGACATTCATGCCTAAAAATAATGCTGATGCCAAATACAGCCGCGCCAATAACAAAGCTGACAGCAAACACAACCAGCAGAATCACGCTTCAATCACCGAGATTCCGCAAATGACAGACCCGGATAAACAGGACGATTATGTGCCGAGTCTAAACGGAGTGACCAAAAACGAAACCTAGCCTATTTG
This sequence comes from Paenibacillus sp. fava2, assembly GCF_058313675.1. Classification (NCBI taxonomy): domain Bacteria; kingdom Bacillati; phylum Bacillota; class Bacilli; order Caryophanales; family Paenibacillaceae; genus Paenibacillus; species Paenibacillus sp. fava2. The sequence goes on from NZ_CM177755.1 coordinate 4,047,121, forward strand.
TTCCGCGGGCTGCTCAATGTCGATCCATGACTTGGGCGGCTTTTTTGCAGGCTCACTATTCCTATTGAAGCCCCTCCATACGTTGACTTCCCCATGCTGCGGGTGATAGTCTTTTCTTCTAAGGCTGTTGTACATAAAGGAGAATGCAGGATGAAGAAAGCAACGATGAAGGATATCGCGCGGCTGGCTAATGTATCGGTGGCCACGGTCAGTTATGTGCTGAATAATGTCAAAAACCAGACTATTCCGGACGCCACCCGCCAGAGCATTCTTGCAATCGCCAAAGAGCTGAACTACGTCCCCAATCTGGCTGCACGTTCGCTTGTTATTCAGCGGACAGGCATGGTCGGCATCCTCATCAACAAATCCCCGGGGCTTCCCTACTGGAAGCGCCAAAGCTATTTGTCCCTTACCGACAGTCTGGAGTCAAAGCTTACCTCTGCCGGTTACCACACATTGGTAATCAGCCTCGATCCGCTGAACCCGGCAATGGATGTCATCCGGGAACGCAAGCTGGATGCCGTTTTTGTCCTGGATGTGATGGATGAGATGTTTTACAGGATTTCTGCTAATTTCGTGGATGGTGTGCCCCTGATTCTGATCGGCAGCCTGATCAATGACCGGATGTTTAATCAGGTGAATTATAATTACCCCCAGGCACTGAAGGCGGCTGTATCCGCTTCAGATGCTCCCTCCTGCTTAATTATGGAGAACCACCACAACACAGCGCTTGCTGGCTGGATTATGGACAGCTCCGGTCTTGCCAGGGATGATATTTACATAGCAGACGGCGAAGATCAGGTTCAGGAGGAACTTGAGGCTTTTTTGCTGCGGAGCCATGGTAAGCATATTATTGTCATTAATGAATTTTTGGCAAAAGCGGTTGAACGCACCGGGCTCGCCGCCTCGGTTACGGCGCTGTGCACCTGCGGTTTTCCGGAAATTGTACAGCCGGATACACGGATCATCCGGTTTCAGAATGACCGGGCACGGACTGCGTTTGAACTGATGGAGATCCTGAAATCCGCTCCGGATGATCCGGCAGTTGCCGCCAGCAACCAATTTCTGGTTGATATCTCTCCGTAATTTCTTTATAATAACTTAAACGTTTAAGTTAAGCGGCTTATTAACTTCTGGCTGCTTCTTAAACCAAGTTATTATAGGAGGCTATGCCATGATTCCATCTGCTGCCGATTCCGGACACACGGTACCTGAAGCGTCCGGCAACTACCCGGCTCTGTACAGAAACCGGACCTTTCTTTTGCTTTTTAGCGCGAGTACCTTATCGGTTCTGGGGAATGCCTTTCATGCGCTGGCGCTCAGCCTGTGGGTGCTGCAGGAAACAGGCAGCGCGAGGATGATGAGCATCCTGACAATCAGCAATCTCCTCCTCTGCTCATTGCTGGGCAGTGTGACAGGTACGCTTGCCGACCGGATGAACCGCAGAACACTGATTATCTGCTCCTATCTAGTCCAGAGCATAGCCGTACTGGCAATAGCCTTCACGCTCACCCTGAACTCCCCGTCCTACATCCTTATCATTTGCCTGACCGGCATTGTGACCGCTGCCGGCCAGTTCCAGGCCCCTGCCTTCCAGGCTTCGCTGCTTCCGGTCGTCGGTAAAGAATACATTCAGCAGGCGGCGGGCTGGATGACCCTGTCCGAAAATATCTCCCGCACGCTGGGCTATGCCTTGAGCGGCATATTTATCGCAGCCGTCGGCGGAGCCTGGGCCGTATTCGTTGACGGGATGACGTTTATGCTGGCGTGCCTGCTGGTTGCAGCAGCCGGCTCTTTTGCTGGTAATGTCCCAGCCGCTGATACGGCCCGCTCCTTTAAACAGGATGTGGCCGGAGGCTTCCGCTACATCTGGGGCCATGCCTTTGCCAGATCTATCACCATTCTGCTGCCGGTGCTCACGATGTTTTTCCTGTCCTGCCTGATGCTTACCCAGGTAATGGCCGTTCAGGTCTGGAAAGCGACGCCGTTTCAGTTCGGACTGCTGGAGAGCAGTATTCCGCTCGGTTATATGCTGGGTTCAGGGATGATTATTCTGGCGGGAAAAAGGCTGAAGCACCGCGGCATCGTTGTATCTGCAAGCCTGGTACTGCTCGGTCCGCTCTATATCCTTCTATCCGTCACCTCAGCGATGAATGCTGCTCTTCCCGTCATTCTGCTGATCGGGTTCACCTTCTCCTTCAGTACCTTACTGATCAATATCATCCTCAGGCTGGAGGTGCCTGGAGAGCTGCAGGGCCGCATGTTCGGCGTACTGGGCTCGCTTATGAGTGTCGCACCTCCGCTCGGTTTGGCAGTGTTCTCAGCAGGTGCGGATGTATTCGGAGTCTCCATGGTCATGGGCGCTGCAGGAGCATTACTAAGCCTGTTCGGTACCGCTGCAGTACTATCGCTCAAGCATATCCGCAGATATAAGTGAAGCCATCCGGACTGTTTTATAGTAAAATGTGGAGAATCATAGACAAACAGCGCTTACCGGAAAAAAAGAGGTGATAATGTAGTGAGCAACTATGATGATGTCATGTGTTATCTGCGCAGAAATCCGCTGAAAAATGTAACCCTGCTAAAAATGATGACTGCCTATCATCAGGTTATAGACCGTTATTTAGTGGAACAAGCAGAGCATTGGGGGATTCTGCTGCTATTGCCGGCTGATGTCTTTGCCTATGACAGGAGGGTATATCCGGGAGCGGATTATGTTGTACTCATGGACTACAGCAATCCGCACGTGCTCCCTGAGCTCATAAGCAGGATTCCCGCAGATGCCAACCTGGTGTTCAAGCTCCAGCAGGAAGCGGGAATTGCTGTTGCCCCTCATTTTCCGCTTACGCAGGTCCGCAGCTTCTATTCTTACAGCACCAGCCCCGGCCAATTATTCAAACCGGATAAGGAAGCAATCGTTAGCGATCAGATAGATGAACGCCTGCTGCCCTTGTGGATGGAGAACGGTTATACACCGGAGGAGATTGCACAATATTTTGAGGACGGCGCCTTCTCTGCAGCTATTTACAAGGAGTTGACACCGCTCAGTACCTGTATCGTTTTCCACAACGGGGAGCAGATTTGGGAGATCGGGGCGGTGCATACGGCGGAAACCGGCCGGAGACAGGGGCTGGCTGCCCGTGTAGTCAAGACGGCGCTTCATCATACCTTGGCGCGCGGTTACATACCGAGATATCAGGTGCAGGATACCAATATAGCGTCCATCCGGCTTGCTGAAGCTGCCCAGCTTACTCTGGCAGTTAAGCTGGAGCACTGGATCAATTACACCCCGCAGCAGAAATAAGTGAAACTGGGGTCTGCTATACCGGAAACGAATGTAATATAATGGACGTATGAGCTGTAAAAAAAGACGCACTAACCATTACTTTTTAGAAGGAGTTTATTCATGAATTATCAACCGTATGGTCAGCAACAGGATTACTATCCACCCCCGCCGCCTCCGCCGGCACACACTAACGGCAAATCCATCGCCTCTCTGGTACTGGGGATTCTCTCTATCGTAACCCCTTATATCGGCCTTCTGTTCGGAATTGTGGCGATTATACTGTCCGCGCTGTCCCTGAAGGAGATCCGAAACCGTTATGAGGGCGGCCGTGGCCTGGCCATTGCCGGACTGGTCTGCGGGATTGTCGGTACGATCATATACGCGCTGCTTATTATTTTCTTCCTGATTATCATTTTCGCGGCCGTCAATATGAATGATGTAGATACAATCAGATCGCTTAATTTCAACACCAACAATATCTAAACAGTGAGACAGAATGTAAAGCATTCACACGCCAAATGCAAAAAAGCAGCAGACACCGGTTTCGATACCGGAATCTGCTGCTTTTTTACTGCGGCGGGGTCCCCTTCGACAGCTGAATGTTGATATTCGCCTGCTGGCGGTATTCAGTCGGCGTAAACCCGGTCCTTTTACGGAACATTTGGGTAAAGTGCTTCATGTCCTGATAGCCGACCCGCTCAGCAATTTCGGCCAGCTTCAGCTTCGGATTCAGGAGCAGCAGCCTGGCCTGCTCCAGCCGGAGCGAGGTTACATATTCCTTATAGCCCTGTCCGGTCTTCTGCTTGAACAGCTGGCTGAAATAAGCCGGATTGAGAAAAACAACCGAAGCCATCCGCTCCAGGGAAAGGTCTTCCGCATAATGCTCCCGGATATAGTGCAGCGCCACTTCAACCGCCTTCTCCCCGCTGCCCTTCACCGGCTCCAGCTCAAAGGCCTGTGAAGCCGAGGCTTCCCGCATCCGCTTCACCACCTGCGGCACACTGCTGAAGTTATGGCTTAATCCGGAATGCAGCAGCTGAAAGGGGATTTTCAGATAATGGCTAAGATGCTCCTGCACCTCCGCCTGAAACTGCCCGATCTGTGCATGTTCTTCCAGGGTGATCAGACCCAGCAGGCTCCGCCGGTCATAGCTGACCACAAAACCTCGCCCGTGCCGCTCAACCAGCTCCGACAGCACATTTTCCACGATAAAATGCTCCAGCCTTACCCCGCCTTCACCAGGCTCAAGCTGCACCATCACCAGATAATAGCTGCTGTAGTCCGCGATAAAAGGGCTCAAATCCAGATTGCCGATATCCAGTCCCGAAGCCAGCCGCTGAAATACCCCTTCCCGCAGGATGCGCAGACTGGCCCGCAGCCGCTCCCCCTGCCTGGATAAATCGCTATCCTGCTGAATCTCTTCTGTCAGACTGCTGATAATCTCCTGCAGCTTGCTTTTGCCGATCGGCTTGAGCAGATAATCCTTTGCACCAAGCCGGACGGCCTCCTGGGCATAGGCGAATTCGCTGTGGGCCGAGATGACCACCCATTTCACGTAGGGGAATCTGCGCCTTGTGATCTTCATGAATTCCAGACCGCTCATCCCCGGCATTAGAATATCGGTCAGGACAATGTGAATATGCTGCTCCTCCATCAGCCTGACCGCGTCCTCGGCCCGCTCCGCAACATATACCTCATACTCAGGGTATAGATGCTTGATGGTGCGCATGATGCCTTCACGGATGACCCGTTCATCGTCGGCGATAAGTATGTTCACTTATGCAGTTCTCCTTCCCCGGTGAGCGGCAGCAGGATCGAAACTCTGGTCCCGGTCCCCGGATAGCTCTGAATCTGCAGCCCGTAGCTCTCCCCGAACATATGCTGCAGGCGGCGGTGCAGATTCTGGAGTCCGATGCCGCTTTTGCCGGATTCTCTGGGACCTCTGCCATCCAGGGAATCAAGCAGGTGCTGCAGCTCCGTTTCCGTCATGCCGTTGCCGTTATCTTCTACCACCAATTTAAGTATATGGTCTTCCTCGCAGGTATACACCTTGAGAATCCCCTGCCGGTCCAGCGGCTCCAGACCATGCTTCACAGCATTTTCGATCACCGGCTGCACCGTCATCTTGGGCACCTTGATGCCGAGCCAGCGCTCGCCGATATCGGTTACAATCTGCAGCCGGCCTTCCAGGCGGATCGAGATGATGGCCAGATAATGGCCGGTCTGCTCCAGCTCTTCCGCAAGTGTTACCTCGGCCCCGTCCTCCCAGTGGCTGCTGTAACGGAACATCGACGACAGGGAGAGCACCAGCTCACCTAGCTGCTCATTGCCCTCCTCATCCAGCATCCAGTAGATCATATCGAGCGTATTATACAGAAAATGCGGATTCACCTGGGACTGCAGCGCGTGCAGCTCGGCGTTCTTTTCACTGACGGAGGACAGCTTTACGCGTTCAATCAGCTCTTCGATCCGCCGGACCATCCGGTTAAAGGCTGCAACAAGAATGTTAATTTCCTGATAGGAAGACACATTGACCATTCCCCGGAAATTCCCGACCTCGACCTGCCGCATTTCACGGATAACCTTTTTCAGCGGGGAAGAAATGGTCCTGGAGACAATGAACGCTATCAGCGTGGAGACCAGAATCAGAATCGAAATGACGATCAGCAGATACCGCTTCATCTCGACCAGCTCCACATTGAGATCCTTATCCGGCGTAATCGACATGACCCACCACCCTGAAAAAGAAAGCTTCGAGGCCACAATCAGCCTGTCCGTCTCCTGCTTCACCATCACATCTTCATAAGCCGGCAGCGCGGGCAGATTCTCTACTACAGGTGTAGGATCAGTAGCCGAGGAGACAAAACGTCCGTCCTTCGACATCAGATACACCTGGCTGTGCTCACCGAGCTTCAGATTGTCCAGCGCATCCAGCACCGGCTCGGGATTGGTCTCATACAGGACAATGCCGATCGGCTTATGCTCATTGAGGTCAAAAATCTGCCGTCCGAAAGCGAATACAGGACTGTCCTCCACCTGGTCGATCAGCGAGTGATCGTAGACGCCGAGCCAGACCATTTTACCGGAGGAGGCCTGCAATTGCTTGTACCAGTCTGTTGTTTGATAATCCGGATCGACCACATTCATATAGTTGCCGTAATTATAAATTTTGCCCCTGTCGGTAATGACATGAATGCCTACGAGATCATCACGCGAATAAAAAATAGAGCCGATTATATTGGTAATCGTCTGTTCATTAATATAGGCCACCGCCGGTTCATCGGTTGTCTCATTAAGCAGGCGGATCATTTCAAAGTTGTTGCTGAGAGACTTCGACAGTGCGTCATATCCTTTATAAAGAAGCGTAAACAGCCCGGCCGTCTGGGCAACATTTTTCTGCGACAAATCGCTGATCTTTTCGTGAAGCTGCTCGGTAGTCCGGTTATAATACAGCAGACTGACACTAACCAGAATCCCGGACATGCAAAAAAGAAACAGCAGAAACAACCGGTAATGGATGGAATGAAAGCCGTTTCGCATATGACTCTCCTCCTTCGCCCCACCTGATCTGTCCTGCCGTTCCCTATTATAATTCCAACGCTTTTTGGAAAGCAACGGCTTTTAGCCTTTGACCGCCCCCGCGACCATTCCTTTCGTAATCCGGTTCGACAGAAAGAAGTAGATCAGGATCACCGGCAATGCCCCCATGACGAGAAAAGCCCCGATATTCCCGTAGTTGACCGAATACTGGCTGACAAAGGTGTATACCCCGAACGGCAGCGTCTTCAGCTTCTCGGCTGAGATGAACGTGGCGGCCAGAATATACTCATTCCAGATATTGATAAAGGTCAGAATGCACACCGTCATAACTGGCGGAACCGACACCGGGAGAATAATGCTGGTAAAGATCCGGTACACGCTCGCCCCGTCGATAAACGCCGATTCTTCAATCTCATGCGGAATGTCGCGCATAAAGCCTGACAGGATAAAGACGGCAATCGGTGTGGAAAAGGCGATGTACGGCAGAATCAGCGACCAGTGCGTGTTGAGGACATGGATATTTTTAAAAATAATCATCAGCGGCAGCAGCGTGGCCTGCATCGGGATCATCATCCCCATCAGAAAAATAGTCATCACCACACCGCCGTACTTCCAGCGGAACCGGGAGATGGCGTAAGCCACCATGGACGACAGCACAATGACACATACCATCGTTATCCCGGTAACAAACACACTGTTGCCCAGGTACTTCAGATAGTTGCCCGAGGTATAAGCCTCGCTGTAGTTATGCCATTGAAAGGATTTGGGAAAGGAAAAAAAGCTCCCGTCCATAATCTCCTCATTCGTCTTGAGTGAATACAGCACCAGCCACAGCAGCGGATACAGCTGGGTTACTACAGGAACGGCGAACAGCAGATACACGATTCCTTTTTTGAATGTTTGCATCACCGTGCACCCCTTGTCTAATTGAATTTACGGTCGATTCTGTTAAAAATCATATTGATAAAATCGGTGAAGACCAGGCATACCACAACGAGGAAGGTCGCGATCGCACTGCCGTAGCCGTATTTAAAAGAGCCGAACGAGCTATTGTACATATGTGTGGAAATGACGTCAGTGGCATGAGCCGGGCCGCCGGCAGTCATGACCATAACCAGATCAAAGGCCTGCAGCGAGCCGATAAAAGCAAGCACAATCGATATTTTGAAAATCGGGACGATCAGTGGAAGGGTGATATAACGGTCGGCCTTGAAGCCGTCTGCCCCGTCGATTTTGGCTGCTTCATAAAGCTCATCGGGAATATTTTGCACACCTGTATATTGAATCAGCAGATGATAGCCGAAGTATTGCCAAAGGGATACGAAATACAGCGCGTACATCGCAATTTGCGGCTCCGTCAGCCAGTTATGCGTCCAGCTCTCCAGCCCCAGGGAGACCAGCACACCGTTCAGCATGCCGCCCATGGAGGTAGGATTATAGACGGTTTTCCATAGTTGTCCAATGATGACGACAGACAGAATGACCGGTGTAAAATAGATCGACACCAGTGTATTGCCTCTGCGCAAATAACGGTTCAGCAGAATCGCCATGAGCAGACACAGCGGAATCTCCACCATGGAAGCAACGGCGTACAGCAGCGTCCTTCTTACCGAAGGCCAGAACACCGGGTCATTCACAAACATATCCTTGAAGTTGCCAAGCCCGATAAACGTTGCGGCTGACAAGCCGTCCCATTTTAGCAGACCGGTGTATACAGATACCAAAATGGGTATAAACACAAGGCACACATATAAGAGCAGACACGGCAATACGAAGACGGCTATTGTACGCGCTGGCACCTTAAGTACTTTCATCTTTTCCGCCTCCCGATCAAGCAGATTCTTTTATCTATGCCCATTACAATCCGGTGCGGAGCAGCTTTAGATCGGCTGTTATCCGCACCGGAGATGGGAAATATATGAAGGATATGCGGCCGGAGCCGCTGATAACTAAACCGTTAATGCTTGTTCAGGTTATTCCTTGTTGGCTTCAAAAGCCTGCTGATGCTCTTTGGCTACTGCTGCGGAATCCACCTTCTGCACGAACAGATTCTGGATGCTGCTCAGGTGGACCTGTGCGGTAGCCGGATTCATTGTGTTGTCAAAAGCCAGATCCCCGCCCTGCACCTGGTTAAACAATCCGGCAATGTTAACAGCAAGATCAGAGTATCCCGCCGCCTTCAGGTCACCGTCAACCTTTTGGCCAAGCCCTACGGCATTTTTCAGCTCGAACTGCTTTTTCGGCAGATTGGAGGCAAAGAAGTTCAGGAAATCCTTGGTTTCGGCCAGATGCTCGCTGTTCGCGGAGACCGCGAAGGCGCTGCCCGGAGCCAGCATGAATTCATTCGGATTGCCTTTGCCGTTGACCGTAGGGAATTGGAAGGCGCCTACCTTGCCTGCTACAGAGGAAGCGTCGATTGCGCCGGTCTCCCAGGAGCCGATTACCCACATGGCGGCTTTGCCGGATTTAAAAATATTACCGCCCGCATTGGCATCAATCGAGGTTGCCCCGTCCGGGAAGGCCCCGGCCTGCACCAGCTGCTGGAATGCATCTACTGCTTCAATGAAGGCAGGATCCTCGAATGTTTTCTTGCCGTTCATTACATCCTGCAGGAAGCCGGGTCCGCCGTTTGTGCGCAGAAGGATATTCATGAACAGGAAGGAACCGGTCCAGGAGTCTTTTTCCCCGATCGCCAGCGGTGTGATGCCCTTCTCCTTCAGGATCTTGACGTCCTGCAGCATTTCCTCGAAAGTGGTAGGCGTATTGGCAATACCTGCCTGCTCAAACAGCTCTTTGTTGTAGTACACAACCTCGATGTTATTGCCGTCCGGCAGTGCGTACACGTTGCCGTCGAAGCTGTAATAGTCCAGCAGACCTTCCTGATAGGTATCCTTCAGCCCGTTCTGGTCCAGCACATCGTTCAGCGGGGCGAACAGCCCGGCATCCACGAACGGCTTCATCTGTGCAGCCGGGTTCACTATTGTAATATCAGGTACTTCCTTGGAAGCAGCCTGTGTTTTTAACTTGACCTTTTGCTGGTCTGTGTTCAGAGTATCCAGCTCAATTGTGACATTCGGATGCTCCTTCATGTACTGCTCAGTCAGCTCATTGATCATCTTGTGCGAAGGCGTTGCCGGGTCCGGATAGATGTTCTGGAAGGTAAGCGTTACTTTTTTGCCGCTGTCCGGTGCAGGCTCTGCTGCATTTCCGCCGCTGTTCGTAGTGTTTGTGCTCTTGGGTGCGTTAGTAGCTGCGGATTCGTTAGTTTTGTTGTCCGAGTTGCCGCATGCGGCCAAGCTGAGTGCCATTACTGCGCTGAATCCGATTGCCAGTGATTTCTGCATGTTTCTTTTGACCATTGTTTGTATGCCCCCTAACTCGTGATAGGCTAATTATCATCTCATTAAGCGCTTCCAACAAGGTGCGAACTGCAGAATAAAGGTTTGTTTTTTCTATATAGATAAGTGCTGAAATGGGGTGTCCTCGATGGCGGGTTGGAGCGGGATAGTATCCGCAGTTGAGACTCGCAGATTGTATGGATGCACGGTTTAGGTGGATTTTTGCTACTTAAATACGATGTTTATCGGGTTTGAGGATTATTAAGTGGAGAATCGTTACTTAGATTGGGCAGAATCCCGCTTTCGGAGCGAAATCGTGGTGATTAAGTGGCGTTTTTCCAACTAGAATCTGTTACAAGCACTATTTCCATTAAATAGGTGTCATTTATCCACTTAGATATATCAATAGTCACCGTAACTAAAATTAACGACAAAAAGAGCAGCCGCAGCTGCTCCTTTTCTGAGGGTCAGTGTTCTATAGTAACGCCGTCCATAAAGTCGATTGTATTTCATACAGCAGCTTCCAAGAGAATCTGCCTAATAACGGTCTCTAGAGAGACAGATCGCAATTTGCTCCCGCTGGCGTGGAATCAGTTGCACAAAAGGCAATCATGCTGCAAATCTCGCTCACCATAGCCCACTGGGGCAGGTCCCGCCGATGGTCTCTCTCCCTCTTACAGCCCCTGCTGCCATTTATCCAGCACGGCCTGCAGGCCGGGCACATCCAGCCCGTCCAGGGAAAAGGCCTTGCGCAGCAGGTCATGGGGGATGAATTCATCGTATTTGCCCAGGTACGGGGCTTCATCCTTACTGAGCAAGGACAGCGGGTCGGACGCAGCGGCCGTTTCCGCCAGGATTTCCGCTTCCAGCGTCTCAGCATCCGCCTTGCCGGCGACGACCATGTAGTAAGGCTCCATCGGCACGACGGAGCGCAGTCCAAGCGGACCCTTTAGGTTGTTCTTCAGCAGACGCTCCAGGGTGCGGAACTGTCTGCTGCCCGCCCAAGGCAGGATAAAGATCGAATCGCCGCCGGCCGGCAGCACCTCACGGGTCAGCAGCCCGCTCTCCTTCGCCAGCCGGCGTGCCCGCTCCAGCCGGGCGGCTGCGCTTGGCGCTAGGTATGGATAAATCGCTGTCGAGCCCAGCACCTCGCGGATCTTGGTCATGATGCGGGTATGCACATCTCCGCCTGCGCCAAGCCATAGGGTGTCTACCTTACCGCGCGAGCTTTTGACGTAGACCGCTTTGTGGCGGTTGTCGACCTCTTCGATCTTCCACAGCTTACCGGCTAGGGTGAAGCAATAGCCCGGCGGCGGCACGGTGGTAATAGAGCCGATCTCCTCGGTGCCGTTGTACACGACATGCTCCTCATCATCCTTGAACACCGCGTAGAAACGGAAGTTGTTCACGATCTTCTCGCCGGCCAGCCCGATCAGCACTGTGCCCTCATCCATCATTTCGATATGACCCATCGCGATCATATACTCCATAAAAGCATCATAGTCCGCCGGATCAATCCCGCGGAAGGAAGGCAGCGTCAATACCGCCTCCTTCAGATCCTCCGGCTCGGCTTCACCCATGCTCTTGAGGATGCTCATCGTCTGATGATACAGCAGCCCTACCGGCAGCTGCCGCACATTCAGCGGCTCGACCCATTTCTCGCGTACGTACAGCTCGATAACGGCGATGGCCCGCAGCAGCGTCCACGGCATCCGCGCGGGAAGCTGCGCCTCCTCGTCCTCCTCCTCGGGCGTGACAAAGATCATCTCGGACGCGGCATCGCCGCGCCGTCCGGACCGCCCCAGCCGCTGCACGAAGCTCGCGCAGCTGTAAGGCGCGCCGAGCTGCAGTACGCGCTCCAGCTCGCCAAGGTCAATGCCCAGCTCCAGCGTCAGCGTCGCTGCGGCAACGGCAGGGCCGGAGCCCTCGCGGAGCGCGGCCTCCGTCTCCTCGCGCAGCATCGCCGATATGCTGCCGTGGTGCACATGGAACACGTCGCGCTCCCCGCGCTTCGCGGCCACCCGCCGCATCTCGAGGATGGTCTCCTCCGCATCCGTGCGGCTGTTCGTGAAGACCAGCGCCTTCTTCAGATGCGTGTGGTCGTAGATGAACCCGTAATAGCTTTGCCGCGCCTGCTCCAGCCGCTCGGCCTGCACCTCGTCCCGCGCATCCGGGAACGAGAAATGCTCCACGCTTAGCCGGAGCTTGCGCCCGCCCTGCGGCGCGGACACCTCTACGCTCTCGCGCGTACCGGCGGCCAGCCACTCCGTCACGGAGGCATAGTCGCTGAGCGTAGCGGAGAGCCCGATCCGCCGCGGATGGCAGCCGGCCATCCGCGAGATCCGCGCCAGCTGGCTGAGCACCTGGATGCCGCGGTCGGCGCCCATAAACGCATGCACTTCATCGACGATGATGAAGCGCAGATCATGAAACAGGGCCGGAATGGCATTCGGCCGGTTCATCAGCAGGCCTTCCAGCGACTCCGGCGTAATCTGGAGCACGCCGGAAGGCTTCTGCATCAGCCTGGTCTTGTCGGCCTGCGGCACGTCACCGTGCCAGTGCCAGACCGGAATGTTGCCTTCGCGCAGCAAATCATTTAACCGTGTGAACTGATCGTTGATCAGTGCTTTGAGCGGCGCGATATAGAGGATTCCCACGGAATCGGACGGCCGCTCATACAGCTCGGTCAGCGCCGGAAAAAAAGCCGCCTCCGTCTTCCCTGAAGCCGTCCCGGAGGCGATCAGCAGATGATGCGGCGTGTCGAACAGCACGCGGCAGGCATCCACCTGGGCCTCGCGCAATGTCTCCCAGCGGTTTTTGTAGATAAACTCTTTAATAAACGGAGCAAGCCTGTAGAACGGGTTGCTGCTCATAGGTCAAACTCCGCAAGCAGGCCGTCCAGATCATTCTCATCGGTTGCATCCGGTTTAATCGTCCGCTCACCGACAAGCTTCTCAAAAGACAGCTGAGAGTGCTGGCTCAGCGTGTGCAGCAGATCCATGAAGTCACGCACGATTTCGCGCGGGGTCAGCAGCTCGTCCGCACCCAGTCTGCCCACTGCCTCTTCCATGAAATGCACCAGCTGCTCCTGGGTCAGTCTTGCTTCATAGCCGTAGTGCAGGGCATGAATATCCCGCAGCTTTTGCAGCAGCACCAGAATTTCCTCATGGGAGAGCATCTCCAGCGCAATGATCGGCCCGGTAAAATTACTTAATCCTGCCGCACCGTAACGTCCCGCAACCAGCCGTGAACGAAGGGCCTCATAGCTGAACAGGCCTCTCCGCCCGTCCTCGACAAACTGCGGCGTACCTCCGATGAAGATGCCCAGGCGCTCCGCCTTGCCCTGCATGGTATCGTTGAACATGGTCAGCAGCTTCTCATAGTTGCTCTGCCGGGAGACGCTGTTGGTAATTTTGTAGAGATTCACACCCTCGTCAATGAACAGCAGCAGTCCCTTATAGCCGATCGCCCCGGTGAATTCCGCCCAGAGCTTCATATAATCGTACCAGTTATCGTCGTCAATGATGACGCCGACACCAAGCGCCTTGCGCGCTTCTGTCCGGGTGGCGAATTCGCCCCGCAGCCAGCGCAGCGCATCCTGCTTCAGCTCATCCTCGGCCAGCTTATGGCCGTTCCAGTAAGACGCCAGCACCTTGGCAAAATCAAAGCCGTGCACTAAGCCGCGCATCCCGGAAGCGACACTGTAAATCCGCTGCTCCACCTCTTCAGCAAGCTGCGGGGCATCCGCAGTAAGCCCTTTTTCCTGCATCACAGCCTGCTGAAGACCCATAATCCATTTCTGCAGCATGATCTCCAGCGCTCCGCCGTCCGGACGGGTGCGGGTCGACAGATGGCTCATCAGCTCCCGGTAGGTTGCCAGTCCCTGCCCTTTCGTGCCCACCAGCCTGCGCTCAGGCGACAGATCGGCATCCGCCACCACAAAGTCACGGTCCATCGCATAGTTGCGGATAATCTGCAGCAAAAAGCTTTTGCCGCTGCCGAACTTGCCGGTAATCAGCTTGAAGGCCGCGCCGCCGTCCGCAATGTTCTCCATATCCCGGAGGATCGCCTCTACCTCAGGCCGGCGGCCGACAGCGATATGCTCCAGCCCGATCCGCGGCACGACCCCGGCAGTCAGGGAATTGACCAGAGCCGTTGTCATCCGCTTTGGTATTTTTAATTCACCCATTTAATCATTCACCTCATTAAATAAATCCAGCATCGGCTTCCATTCCTCAGCCAGTTCCCCGCCGTCGATCAGCAGATCACCGAGTATATTCACCGCAAGCTCATTGATCTCATCATACAGCAGCTCTGCCATCGTTCCGGCAGCTGCGGCAATTCTGTCAACCTGGGCAGTCCCGTTATCCGCGGCCAGCGCCAGCAGCACCTTCCGGTGCAGCGGAAGCAATTCTGCGCTCAGCTCCTCCCATTCTGGAGGGACACCGGTTGTCGTCTGTACAACAGCACTTTCTCCTTCAGCTGCAGTATTGTCCGCAAGCGGCCGGCGGTAATCCTGTTCCAGATTGTTCTCAGCTTCTATTAAAATCTGTTCAGGTACCAATTTCCCTGTCTCTATCTGGTCAGAATCCTGATTCAGGCGTTTATCCTGAACCATTTCCGGTTCATACTCCTGCTCCGTCAACGGCTCATCATATACCTCTACTGTCAGCAGGCTGCGGACAACCTCGGAATCGCTCTGCAGCTGCTCCAGCTTCGCCCTGTCGATCACAACTGCCGGGCCTTTGGCCTCCTGCTCTGCTTTGCGGAATTCCCGCTGCAGGTATTTGGTGATCAGCTCGTCCATATCCGGGTCTATCCGGATATCCTTCAGCCGGCCGCGGAAGCCCGTAAGCTCCCGCAGCTTGTTCTCGGTCAGCCGGAACAGGCGGGTAATCAGGCTGCGCAGCGGCAGCAGCTTGCTGATCCTCACAACAGGTACAAGTACAGAATAGCCGTATTGTGAGATATCATATACCGCGCTGCGGAACAGGTAGCGCTCCCGCATGACCGGAGGTCCCGGAGGGAACTTTTCGATCAGCCGTGCCCCGTGCTTCCTCGCGACATACGCGTCGATTAAGGCTACCACCTGCGGTATGTAGCGTTCAGCCGCTTCTTTTCCCTCACCGGCATAGAACTTGGATTTGCTGATATCATAATCGGACATCACAGTCAGAACCTCGAAGGTCAGCTGCTCCGGGGCGGTGCTGAGACAGCGAAGCAGTTCGATCTCCGCCAGATCACCGGATAATCCGCGTGTACGCGCAACGATCAGCGACAGGGGAACGTCAAGCTTGTGTACAAATGAAAAGTCCGCCATCCAGCTGCCCAGGTATTGATCCAGCCGTTTATATTGGGCCCGGTAAGCTTCCCAGATCAGCCCCAGCTGCCGGTAACCGTCATTCGGATCACGCCAGCCGATACCGTTAATCAGCTCATACACATGCAGAAAAATGTAAGACAGATCCGTCTTCGGATACCTCCCCTGTCTCACTTCATTACGCCAGTAAAAATACCAGCGGCTCTGCTCGGCGGTCATATGGCTGTAGGTCGGCCAGTAGCTTTTGAACGGGACAAGCTTTGCTTCATCTGCAGTTATATCCTCCAGCTCAGCCGCACGCTGTACGAACTCGCTCTCGGTCTCCTTCTTGGCGGGCGAAGCGGATGGCGCTACACGCGGCAGCGGAGGAGCAGACTTCATCCGGGGTTCCTTGGGCGGCACATTCCACTCTTTGGGCTGTTCCGCCTTTTGTACAGACGGCCCTGTTGAAGCCGGCGGACTGCCCTGCTCCAGATCCCACAGCTGCAGCTGCTGCGGAGCGGTTCCGTCAGCCTGTCCGCTTTTGGACGTCTTTTTTTTCACAGCGCTGTGCTCTTCAGACGGGTTGTGTCGGGATTCCCGCGGTGGAACCGCCATATCCTGTTCTGTACTCTCCCAGACCAGCTCCGAAAAATGCAGGCCCTGCCTGTCTCTCGCCATCCGTAATCTCCCCACTCGTAAACATTAGTCATTTCAACATTATATCATATGCGTGTCTGCCTGATGCAGCAGTTAACGGCTCGCGGCCTGCCTATAAAATAAGACCCTGAGCGCGCTGCGCCTCAAGATCTTATGATTAGCATCTGTCACGCGCAAAGCCGGACAATGAGAACGTTCGTTTGTGTATCCAAGAAAGAATATACTATAGTACTGCTTAGTCCGCAATAGCTGTAAAAGCGCAACAATACTAAAATGTACCCGTCTAATAATTGTATGGAAGGAGTGATCATTTGAAAAAATCTCTGTTTCTGCTGATTGCGTTCTGTCTTGCCGGCACTTTATTGGCAGTAAAGGCTATGCATGCCGATTGGGCGAACAGATTTGTTGTAAATGAAGGAGAGTCTTATGTCATTTCGGACAAACAGGTAGAAGCCCAGGAAGTGGATTCGATGATCGGCCAGGTTACAAAATATTCGGATGAGGAAGGCACTTACTCCGGTAATTTTTCGAACTGCTACCCGAAGGGGACTAAATATTACAGTATAAAAGGCGTTAACGTCAATGAGGCGATTGCGGTCAAACTGGATAATGGAACGTTTATTAGAGCGGACTATAACGGAGAATATGCCGGCGGAGTTTCATTCGACTGGTCAATGCTAGGGTATGCTGCGGGTCTGCCGCTGCTCGCCATTATGATTTCTATTGTTGTGAAAAGAAAGAAACGAAGATCGTAAAAATAATAGCCTGCCGAAATTATCCGGCAGGCTATTCGTTCTGAACGTTCTAAGTGAGCTCTGTTCCCTTTGTTTCTTTGCCAAGCACCAGCACGGCAAGTGCCCCGATGACAATGGTTACGAAGAACAGCATGAAGATGGTGCTGATGCTTACATCCTTCCCTACAAGCACTCCGACCAGCAGCGGCGCCAGAATACCGCCGATCCGCCCGAAGGAGGTTGCCAGCCCCACACCGGTCGAACGGACCGCTGTCGGGTAGAGCTCAGGACTGTAGGCATACATGCCGCCCCAGGCGCCAAGGTTGAAGAAGGACAGGCAGATCCCTGCTGCCATCAGCATGCCTTCCGTTGTTGCATTGCCGAACCAGGCGGCACTGACAGCAGTGAACAGCAGATAGATTACAAGCACGAACTTGCGGCCGAACTTCTCAATAAAATATGCGGCAGTGAAGTAGCCCGGAAGCTGGGCGAGCGTCATAATCAGCACATATTCGAAGCTCTTCACCAGGCTGAAGCCCTTCAGCACCATTACGGTCGGCAGCCAGAGGAACATCCCATAATAGGAGAATACAACAGTGAACCAGAGAATCCACAGCATAATGGTTGAGCGGCGGTATTCCGAAGACCACACCGCTGCAATCCGCTTGCCTAGCGGCACAGGCTTCTGCTTCTTCATCTCGGTGAACCGCGGTGAATCATCAATCGCCTTCCGCAAATACAGGGCGTACAGCGCCGGTACCGCACCTATGGCAAACGCGACACGCCAGCCATAATCCGGAATAATGAAGAACGCGATTAACGCCGAAGCAATCCAGCCTAACGCCCAGAAGCTCTCCAGCAGGACGACAGCCCGTCCTCTTTCCGCCGCCGGCATGCTCTCGGACACCAGCGTCGAAGCCACAGGCAGCTCTCCGCCAAGGCCGAAGCCGGCTACAAAACGCAGGGCACATAGTATGGCAAACCCTGTGGCAAATGCCGATAATCCGCTCGCCGCCGAGAAGATCAGCAGCGTCCACAGCAGCACCGATTTGCGGCCGAACCGGTCGGCCAGAATACCTGCCGCAGCAGCCCCGACAGCCATCCCCACTGAATTTATACTGGTTAAAAGCCCGATCTTTTCCGGGCCCAGCGACCACTCTTTAGCCAGCGCCGCAACGACAAAGGAAACCATTCCGACATCCATCGCGTCGAACATCCAGCTTAAGCCTGCGCTCAGCAGCAGCTTGCGCTGCTTCGGGTTACGCAGCAGCGTCATTTGACTCATCTACCCATGCACCTCTTCTCGTCTATCGGCTATGCAGCCTGTAACCATTGTTTACTCCAGTACATTCTAAATTTGCAGCAGTCAAAAATCAAGGAATAATGCGGCATTACAGTATTGTCTTGCCAGCGCCTGAAAATAACAGGTCTGCACTGAAATCGCCGCAATCATCAGCATATTGCGCACCGCATCCTTCTGGGACCGGGTAAGATGGGTCAACCTGTCCATCATTTTCTCCATCGCCCCCCTGAGGGTACTGTCTGTTTTCCATGAATATTCATTGCTGGCGCTTCGCTCGGCTACTCCCTGTGCCTGCAGCGCGGGACTGCGTTTGATGTCCTCAAAGAGCTCCGCGTAGCCGTAATACAGCTCTGCCGGTTCAACCAGATCGTCGTCGTCACGCTCAGGCTGCAGGAACAGAATACGGAAGAGCTGGCGGATGCTTTCGAAATCCAGCGAGGCCTTCAAATCGTCTATTATAAATAGAAGCGCAGCCTGATTAACGGAGTATTTCCTGCCCAGCCTGGGCGAGCCGAGATATTCCTTGAAATCGCGTTTGACCCAGTTCTGCATCGCAGTAGCTGACAAAGTGGAATATTCAATGAGTTTGCCAAGGGCGGCAATATCTGCGAGCGAGAGTCCGTTAATTCTGTTGCCTTTAATGATTTTTTGCAGAACCGGCGGGATATCGGTAGACAAAAAAGCAGTGAGAGATCTCCCCTTCCGCACTTCCTCCTGATGGAATTTCGCCCACGCTTCCTGCAGGATATGTAGCGGCTTCTGTTCACTTTTATCCGTCAGGGAGAGCAGGAGAGCAGACATTTCCTTACGGCTTAATGTGAAAGCTTGCATTGATGGCACCCCTCCGCCATTTGATTTTTCAAACGAAAGTTCGTACAATGAGTTCATATGAACTCATAATATGAGTATAACCTATTTTAACGACGAGAGGGATGGTAAAGATTTTATGGGTATAGGACTTAGTTTGACGTTGGTGGCTATTTTGATTGTATTAACCGCTTTTTTTGTAGCGACGGAATTTGCAGTAGTACGGCTTAGAGGCAGCCAGGTAAGCCAGATGGTCCTCGACGGCAAGAAGAATGCATTGGCTGTGCAGCGGGTGGCTGCCAACCTTGACGGTTATCTCTCCGCCTGTCAGCTCGGGATTACCATTACAGCACTCGGGATCGGGGCGCTTGCCGAACCGGCCTTTGAGCAGCTGCTGCTGCCGCTGTTTGACCTCGCTAATGTGAGCCACAGTGTCAGTGAACCGATTGCCTTCTTCCTGGCCTTCATCATCGCTACTTTCCTGCACGTTGTTGTCGGTGAGCTTGCTCCCAAGACAGCTGCAATCAACATTCCGGAAAAAATCGGTCAATTTACTTCACCGCTGATCATTTGGTTCTACAGAATTCTTTACCCTTTAATTTGGCTGATGAACGGCTCGGCCAATCTGCTGGTCCGTATGTTCGGTATGAAGCCGGCCAGTGAGCACGGGGATGCGCACTCCGAAGAGGAGATCCGCCTG
Organism: Paenibacillus sp. fava2; assembly: GCF_058313675.1. Lineage (NCBI taxonomy): Bacteria > Bacillati > Bacillota > Bacilli > Caryophanales > Paenibacillaceae > Paenibacillus > Paenibacillus sp. fava2. The sequence continues at coordinate 4,066,788 of NZ_CM177755.1, forward strand.
ATTCTCTCCGAGAGCTACGAGAACGGCAAGATCAACAAAGCTGAGTATGGCTATGTGAACCGCATTTTTAACTTTGATGAAATGCTGGCAAAGGAAATTATGGTTCCGCGGACCGATATGATCTGTCTGTTCACCGATAATACACTCCAGGAGAACTTTGATATCATCCGTAAAGAGCAGTACACCCGCTTCCCGGTTGCGGACGGCAGTAAAGACAATATTATCGGGATGATCAATACGAAGCAGCTTTATCTGCAATATGATAACGACCCTGATTTTGATTTCAAAAAATTGATTCTTCCGCTGCTTACTGTATCCGAGGTAACTCCGGTTAAGACACTGCTGACCCGCATGCAGGTGGAGCGTGTACATATTGCTCTGCTGCTTGATGAATACGGCGGCACTTCCGGTCTCATCACGATTGAAGATATCCTCGAAGAGATTGTCGGCGAGATCCGCGACGAATTCGACGGAGACGAGAGCAAGAGCGTGGAACAGCTTGATGAGTCCCGCTACCTGTTCGACGGTAAGGTATCGCTTGCGGAGCTTAAGCAACGGGCAGGAATTGACCTTCATGATGATGAAGTAACCACAATCGGCGGCTGGCTGTACAGCCACATGGCCGAACCTGCTATCGGCAAGAGCATGGAGCATGAGCATATTACACTGATCGTCCGGGAAATGAACAAGAACCGGATACGCAAGGTCGAAGTGGTAATCGGCGAGAAAGAAACAGACGGACTGCTAACGGAATAATTCAGTTTATATATAACTAACACAAAGGCGCCCCTGCCATGGGGCGCCTTTGTGTATTAGGATCAGTACTTTGTACCGCTGCTGGACTCTATTTCAGTCCAGAATTTTGCCCATATAATACTCATCAATCCATTCACCGTCTATGTACAGGGATTTCTTCTTCATCCCTTCAATTTCGAAGCCGCATTTCTTGTACAATGCAATTCCGCGTTCATTATGGGCCATCACAGTCAGCTCAAGCCTGACAATTCCGCTTAAGCGAGCCCATGCCTCCATCTCCCGGAACAACCCGCTGCCGATCCCCATACCCTGAAAGGCTTTGCGGATGCCGATCACAATATAGGCGCTGTGCCTGATCCGTCTCAAGTCACCGCCACTAACGGATATGTACCCGGCCAGCTCACCATCTGCTTCGGCACCGATCAGAATGGAATTAACCGACCTCTCCTTGCTTTCTATCATCTCCCTGACCTGCTGCACGCCCGTCTGCCGTTCATCCGGCTCCAGCAGCATAAAAGCAGTCTCCTCATCCAGGGAATGCTGCAGGCTGAGCAGCCTGCCGGCATCCTCCGGGACAAGATTTCTGAATAATACATTCATAAACAAGTCCTCCAATTATGTCATTCCTCTGTCTATTTCTACAGATATTTCTTATACAGCCGGCTTCCTTCACCGTCATAGCCCAGCCGTTCATAAAAACGGTGGGCTTCCTGCCTGCGGGCGTTGCTGGAGAGCATCACTTTAAGGGCTCCCCTGCTCTTTGCCGCTTCTTCGGCATGGCGCATAAGGGCGCCTCCGATTCCCTGCCCGCGCACACGTGAAGCGGTCACGACACGTTCATTAACGGCGAACGGGCGGTCGCCGCTGAGCGCATCCATGCACAGATGCAGGTGTACCGTTCCCGCCAGCTCGCCCTCCCTGTCATAAACGAACAAATAGCTGTCCAGATTTGAACGGATGGTGCTGATTCTATCCGGTGATACCCGGATGTCAGGATGGTCCGGCAGGAGCTGCCGGTACAACGCCTCAAGCGCGCCGGCATCCTGCGGTAATGCTTCTCTGATCAATAGCACCGAGCCTCCTTTTTAAGGCTTAACTGTCACCGGAAAAGCCGCTGTCAGCAGCGGCAGATCATCAGGACGTTTCCGTCAGGATCCTTGAAATTGAACCAATGGTCATGCTCGATATCGGTCAGTAGCTCGGCGCCGCTTGCTTTGACGAAATCATAGGCGGCATCAATATCCTCTGTGTTTAAATGAAAGGCAGGCACTTTCAGTACGGATTCGGACGTAAAAATTTTGCTGTCCAGAACAATTCCGGGGCCCTGCATCGGGATCACATACAAATGTCCGAACAACACCTCCCCGTCTGCCGGAATTCCCAGTAAGCTGCAATACCAGGTTCTCGATCTTTCTATGTCACTTACAGGGATGAAGACGGCACCAATCTGATTCATAATCGGACTTGTCACAGCAAGCATAGCCTCCTCTATTATCTGCAGAATTGGTTTCACAGCCTTACTTATTCGATAAAATCCGCCAATTCCCTTCCCCTTTAGTGAACCGGCTGTAACTTATGCTATAATCTTGGAGGATTACTACAAGACTTCGGGGGATTGATGGTTTGGCTAATATATCGCTCGGGCATTTAAAACTGACACCGCCCAAAATCTTATCGCTCGGCTTCGTACTGCTTATTGCAATCGGAACCCTGCTGCTGTGCCTGCCTGCCGCTTCAACAAGCGGGCGGATTTCCTTCATTGACGCCCTTTTCATGGCTACATCCGCAACCTGTGTAACCGGGCTTGCCGTAATTGATACCGGCACCCAGCTCACGGTGTTCGGCCAGATCGTGCTGCTGGTGCTTTTCCAGTTCGGCGGCCTCGGCTTTGTTACAATGGCAACGCTGATTACCCTGGTGCTGAACAAGCGTATTTCTCTGAAGGAGCGGCTGCTGCTGCAGGAATCAATGAATCAGAATTCCATGCAGGGAATAGTGAAGCTGATCCGCCGGGTACTTATCTACTCGCTCGTTATTCAACTAATCGGGGCCATGCTGTTTACAGTAAGATTTATTATGGATATGCCGGCCGGTAAAGCAGTTTATTACGGACTCTTTCATAGTGTATCTATCTTCAACAATGCCGGCTTTGACCTGTTCGGTGATGTTCACGGGCCGTTCAGCGGGCTTACCCGGTATGTGGAAGACCCGATCGTCAACATTACTTCTATGCTGCTGATCTTCCTCGGCGGTATCGGCTTTATCGTATTGTCGGATATTGTGGATTTTCCGAAACGCAAGCGCCTGACCCTGCATTCCAAGGTTGTCCTCTCCACCTCAGCAGTGCTGATTCTGATCGGGGCGGCTGTCTTTTTCTGGCTGGAGCTGAATACAACCCTTAAACCGCTGCACGCCGGCGGCAAGCTCATGGCATCCTTTTTGCAGGCCATTACACCTCGCTCCGGAGGAGTGACAACAATCGAAATTCCCCTGCTGCGTGAATCAACCCAGTTTCTCATGATTTTGCTAATGTTTATCGGGGCTGCACCCGGATCGACCGGGGGAGGGATCAAAATTACCACCTTTGCCATCCTGGTCGACACCGCCTACAGCAAAATCCGGGGCAAGGAAGACATCGTTATGTTCCGGCACCGGATCTCCAAAGATAACGTCTACAGAGCTATTACAATGACCCTGCTGTCGCTGATGCTTGTCCTAATTGCTACAATGCTGCTGTCTGTTACCGAAAGTGCTGATTTTCTGACCGTGCTGTTTGAGGCTGTATCGGCATTCGGCACCTCAGGCATTACGATGGGCCTAACCCCGGAGCTGACCACCCCCGGCAAAATCCTGGTCATCATTCTGATGTTTGTTGGCCGTACCGGACCGCTGACTTTGGCTTATGCCATTAAGCCGAAGAAGAATAAAGAGCTTTTCCGCTATCCGGAAGGCAATATTACGATCGGTTAAAAAAATGCGACCCTTGGGAGGCAGCTTCTGCCCTAAGAGGTCGCATTTTTGTGTTGTACTATTCTTCGGTATCCTCTTGAGTATCCAGGGCGGCGTCCAGCAGCTGATTGAAGAAATCATCATCGTTCTCCAGCAGCCCGTCCACTTCAAGGAACTGCTCCTCACTTCCCGGTTCACCGGCAAAGCTGAGGCTGTAATCCCACTCACTGCCCTTTTTGCTGAAAAAGGTAATTTCATACGGGTGCTTATGCTGCTCCACAGTGAATACCGTTCTTCCCACGAAGCTCTTGTCTTCCTCATGTTTCAGCTCGGCTTTGATAATTTCTACGTTCATGCTGTTTTCCTGCCTTTCTTCTGATGAATCACACCACCATAGTATAGCATTTATAACCATTATATTTCCTCTCTTTACTGGAGTAATTGACTTTTTTCATCCGGCGGTTAATAATTTAGTACAATGCTTTCCAGCACTAAAAAAAAGAATAAACTGGAGGAAAACCAATGACTGATTTTGCAGCAAAGCTCAGTAAATATGCGGACCTCGCCGCCACAGTCGGAGTCAATGTCCAGCCCGGCCAGACTCTGGTTGTAAATGCGCCGATTGCCGGAGCGGAATTCGTTCGTCTGATTACTGCCAGAGCCTATGCCTTGGGAGCCAGCCTGGTAAAAGTGAACTGGAGTGATGAATTCATCACCCGCCAGCAGTTCGAGCATGCCGCTCCGGAGGTGTTCACCAAAGCACCGACCTGGCTTGCCGGTGAAATGACTGAATTCGCCGAGAACGGAGCAGCCTTCCTGAATGTAATCGCCGAGAATCCGGATGCGCTGAAAGGCATTGATCCGGAGCGGATTGCCAACTTCCAGAAGACACGCGGAGCAGCGCTCAAAAAATACCGTGAGCTGCAGATGTCCGACAAAGTAAGCTGGAGCATCGTGGCGATTCCGTCACAGGCGTGGGCTGATAAGGTATTCCCGGATGCACCTGCTGAGGAACGTGTTGATAAGCTGTGGGAGGCTATTTTCCACACAGTACGCCTGGACCGCGAAGATCCTGTTGCTGCCTGGCAGGAGCACCTGGATACCCTGGAGCAGAAAGCGAATGTTCTTAACGCAAAAAAATACAAGAGCCTGCATTACATAGCACCAGGTACCGACCTGACCATCGAGCTTCCTAAAGGCCACCTGTGGGCCCAGGGTGACAGCATTAACGCCAAGGGACATTCGTTCGTCGCCAATATGCCGACTGAGGAAGTCTTTACAGCACCACTCAAAACCGGTGTCAACGGGACCGTTAGAGCAACCAAGCCGCTCAGCTACGGCGGAAACATTATCGACGGCTTCTCCATTACCTTTGAGAATGGACGGATTGTCAGTGTGAGCGCTGAGAAGGGCCAGGATTCTCTTGAATATCTGATCGGCCTTGATGAAGGAGCCAAGTACCTCGGTGAGGTTGCGCTCGTACCGCATAAGTCGCCGATCTCCGAGTCCAATATCCTGTACTTCAACACCCTGTTTGACGAAAATGCCTCCAATCACCTGGCGATTGGCACAGCCTATGCCTTCTGTCTGGAAGGCGGCAAAGAAATGACCGAGGATGAGCTGGTTGAGAACGGTCTGAATACAAGTGTTACCCATGTTGACTTCATGATCGGCTCAGGTGAGATGGATATTTACGGAATCCATGAAGACGGATCACAGGAGCCTGTCTTCCTTAAGGGTAACTGGGCATTTTAATTTTACAGAGACATTTAGGGGGAGCTGAACCTATGCTGGATTTCAAGCAAAAGCTGGAGAATTATGCACTGCTTGCGGTAAAAATCGGAGTCAATGTCCAACCCGGACAAACCCTGGTCATTAACGCGGATATCGTATCTGCGGAGCTGGTGCGTCTGATAGTCCGTAAGGCATATGAAGCAGGTGCTAAGCTGGTCAAAGTCAATTACAGCGATGAATTTGTAACGCGGACCCGATATGAGCTCGCGCCTTCCGAGAGCTTTCTCGAGCCGCCAAAATGGCATGCAGACGAACTGGAGGACCTTGGCCGTAATGGTGCGGCATTCCTTAACGTCGTGTCTACCAATCCGGATCTGCTGAACGGCATTGAAGCCAGCCGGATTGCAGACAATCAGCGTACTGCAGGTATAGCCATGGCTCCTTACCGTGAGATGCTGATGTCCAATCAGATCAGCTGGAGCATCGTTGCCTATCCGTCGGTCTCATGGGCAGCCAAGGTATTCCCGGAGGCGGCGCCTGAAGAGCAGGTAGACCTGCTCTGGGACGCCATCTTCAAGGCAGTCCGTGCGGATCAGGAGAACCCGGTGGAAGCCTGGAGCAAGCATCTGGGCGGCTTGAAGCAGCGCTGCGATATTCTCAACGAGCGCAGATACCGTAAGCTGCATTACACAGCTCCCGGCACGGATCTGACCCTGGAGCTGCCTGAAGGGCATATCTGGTGTCAGGCCGGTGCGGTCAACGGACGCGGTGTTCCTTTCCTCGCTAACATTCCGACGGAGGAAGTATTCACCGCACCGCTCAAGACCGGCGCGAACGGAACTGTCAGCAGCACCAAGCCGCTTAGCTATGGGGGGAATATTATCGACCGCTTCACCCTGACCCTGGAGAATGGTAAAGTGACTGACTTTACCGCAGAAGTCGGCTATGAAGCGCTGGCTTCGCTCCTCGCAATGGATGAGGGTGCCGCATACTTCGGTGAAGTAGCTCTGGTTCCATATCATTCGCCGATCTCCGAGAGCGGCATACTCTATTTCACAACCTTGTATGACGAGAATGCCTCTTGTCACCTGGCTCTGGGGGCGGCATATGCCTTCACCCTCCAGGACGGCATTCATATGACCAAGGATCAGCTTGCCGAGCATGGAATGAACCACAGCCTTACCCATGTGGACTTTATGATGGGTTCACCGGAGATGAATATCGACGGGATTACGGATGACGGCAAGATCGAACCGATTTTCCGCGCCGGAAACTGGGCCTAAAACTTAAAAGTATTATAAAAGCCCCCTGCCATTTTCCAATGGCCGGGGGCTTTTTGCTTAAATTTTAACTTTTGTTCAATATTCATTCACAATATTGTTGAATTTTATTCACAAATATGTCACAATACAAATAAGGATTGTATTGCCAATTCTTAGATTTAACTATAATAGGGAGGGAACACTATGAAAGAGTCATTGTCCCAGGAACCGGAGCGCGTGGAAAACGGGCGCACCAAGGTTCAGCCACCCACGGACGCAAGCATCGTAGCCTCCAACGCCATCAAATACACAGCCTACATCATGCTTCTATTCGGCTTCCTTTATTTCCTGATTGCCTACCTGGCCCCAATGCTGTAGAGCTGACTCCTTATATAATCGAATTAGAAAGCGCTTACCGGGATGTTCCCCGGCCGTGACCCGGCCATCAGGAACATCCTTCGTTTTTTAGATCGACAATACTTTGCTGATCCAGGCTTTCGCTTCCGGCGCCCATGCGCTGTCCATTGCCGTATGTAGCCAATCTGATGCTTCCTCTCGTGATCCCTCAAACACGTGCAGATTATTCTCCTGCATCCAGTGACCGGTTGTTTCGAAGGAGGTGCTGTTCCAGCCGTTAACTTCCCCTTCTGCATTCAACCGCGCCTTGACACCTGAGATGACGATATCTGCTGTACCCTGCAGCTCATTCAGCGCATTGTCAAAAGCCGTCTTCTGCTCCTTAGCCTTCATCTGGGCCAGTGCACGCAGTTCACGTGTTTCAATCCCCCCATTGCCGCGGATGATCTGCAGCAGGACAACCGCCTCCCTGCTGGCCAGGCCGTTGTTGTACCGTTCTTCAAGCTCCATTGAGCTGCCTGTAGTTCTGACAAAGGCCGGGAACCAATCCCGCGAAACCAAGACGGCTTTTTTGCGGATGAACTTGCCATAGCCGGCTAACCCCTCCCCGGGGAACCTGGCCCGCCATGACCAGGGATCAAGCTCTGACCCGGTATGCCAGTTCTCGGCCTTAGTTAATCCGTTTACCGAAGGATGTCCGGGAATCAGCTGGGCCAGCGGCAGTATTCCCAGCCTGCCCACTACCTTTGTCATCTCTTCATAGGTTGTTACAATACCTTGCTCTTCCATCCAGCTCATCTCTCCCTTAGGTTAGATTTCATCCAGCAGTTCTCTTGCGGCTTAATCCACGGTTCTCATACATCCGATTCCGGCAATATAAGAATCGATCAGCCGGGTCAGGCTATCCTCCAGATCCAGCGGCATCCCGAAGCCGCCCTTGTTCCTGAGTGCGGCGAAGCCATGCAGAATGCTTCTTAATCCCCTGACTGCGTGCAGTCCGCCAGTTCTGCCCAGCTCGTAGCCGGACAGAACATTGATAATTAACTGCAAGGTTCTCGCACCGGCTTCTTCAAGCTCTGCATTGCCCTGCTCCGGCGCCTGCAGCGTTGTTTCGTACAGACCGGGGTGCTGCTGCGCAAACGTAACGTAGGCTCTGCTGATAGCATGCACTGCCGCCTCCCCGCTGACTCCTTCTAATGAGGCTGACATTACGGCATAGAGCTGCTCCAGCCCGAATACAGCCAGCAGAGTACGCAGCTCCTTGAGCCCGTTAACATGATTATACAGGGACGGGGAGCGCACGCCCAGCTTTGCGGCCAGCAGGGCGAGCGTCACCCCCTCCATACCGTGTTCATCAGTAAGTTCTGCCGCTGCAAGCACCAGGGTACGTTTATCCAAACCGGCTCTGGGTGACATTTAGCGGCCTCCTTTATTCAAAGCATTCTGAGCTTGCCGGATCGCCTGCTTCATCGTCTGTACAGGTTCTTCTGTCAGCATATTGCCGTGACCTGCCGCCAGTACAGCCGGAGATAGCTCTGCAAGCTTAATGGCGCTTCCCAGTGCCAATTCTTTATGCCAGGTAGCCATCGCCGGAAAAGGAAACAACGGAATTATCGTACCAGCTACAGCTGTAGCACGGAAAGTCTGAAACGCATCTCCCGCAATCAGCGCCCTGCTGCGCTGGTCCAAAAAGGACATTGATCCAGGTGTATGTCCAGGTGTGCTAACGGCCTGCAGGGAACCGATAAGATCGCCTTCCTGCAGCAGGACATCAGGCACTGTAGTAATATTCTTTGGCACTGAACCCTTCAAGGGCATCTGCGGCTCATCAGCCCGTAATGTCCGGTCCCCTCTTAACAGATCGGCGTCCCGCTCAGAGATGTAGACTCTGGCCGCCGGAAGCTGCCTCTTCAGCTCATCCAGTGCCCCTACATGATCGCCATGGGCATGAGTCAGCACTATACGTGTGATCGGCTTCTGCAGCCCGGCTGCGGCATTCATAATTCCTTTTACACTGAACGGCATAGCCGCATCAATAAGGGTCAGCTCATTCTCCTCAACAACAAGGTAACAATTGACGGGAAAAAGCTTCGGAAACCAGGTAAGCTGCAGTAAATTTCCTGTTTGAATAACTCTCATACGGATCTCCCCCCAATAAAACTAATGATATTAGTTATAATATAAACTAATGACATTAGTTTTTCAAGTGTTATCATCGCTGCAAACAAAAAAAGCACCCCGAAGGATGCTTTCCTGCTTATTATCTATCAGCCGAAACGGCCCATAATGTATTCCTGGGTCATCTGGTTCTCCGGATTGCTAAATACCTTCTCGGTCTTGTCATATTCGACGAGTGAACCAAGGTAGAAATACGCAGTGTAATCCGAAATGCGGGCTGCCTGCTGCATGTTATGAGTAACAATAACGATCCGCAGGTCTTCCTTCAATTCCTTAATAAGCTCCTCTACCTTCCCTGTTGATACAGGGTCAAGCGCGGAAGCTGGCTCATCCAGCAGGAGAATTTGCGGGTTAACAGACAACGCACGGGCAATGCACAGACGCTGCTGCTGTCCGCCGGACAGGGCGAGTGCGGAATCCTTCAGCCGGTCCTTGACCTCATCCCACAGCGCGGCACGGCGCAGGCTGCTCTCTACAATTTCATCCAGAGCTGCTTTGCCCTTCACGCCGTGATACTTCGGGCCGAATGCAATGTTTTCGTAGATGGACTTGTAGAACGGGTTCGGCTTCTGCCAGACCATACCGATCTTCTGGCGCAGCTTGATCACATCCGTACCCTGTGCGTTAATGTCCACTCCGTCAATCCAGATGCTGCCTTTGGTCGTTGAGCCGGAGATATCGTCATTCATCCGGTTCAGTGAACGGAGAAACGTTGATTTACCGCAGCCCGATGGACCAATCAGCGCTGTAACGGTATTTTGGGCAAAAGGAAGGCTAATTCCCTTTACCGCTTCGTAAGTCCCGTAAAAAATACTAAGGTTCTCTGTTTGAAATGATTCGCGCACCGCTGCCGCTGTTCCCATCTCTTACTCCTCCTGTTTATCCCTAAATGATTGTAGAACGTGAACTCATCTTAATATTGCAACTAATTTATTCTTTTGGATGCTGTCAGCTTGCGGTAAATAAATCTGCCGAAATAACGGGCCAGCAGGTTGAACAGCAACACCATGATTACGAGAACGGCTGAAGCTCCGGCTGCGATTTGGATGGCATCCGGCGCCAGGCCTTCACTGTTGATTTTCCAGATGTGCACCGCCAGCGTTTCAGCCGGACGGAAAGGATTCAGCGGTGAGTTTGAGTGCAGCGGATTCCAGTCCGAGAAGTTCAGACGCGGGCTGCTCATCCCCGCCGTGAACATAAGTGCTGCCGCTTCACCGAAGACACGGCCTGCGGACAGGATCGTTCCGGTAATGATGGTTGGCAGGGCTACCGGGAGTAACACAGAGGTTACAATTTTCCATTTGGATAGTCCAAGGGCAAAGCCGGCTTCCTTCTGCGCTTTTGGCACCGTGCGGAAAGCCTGCTCTGTAATCCGCACCATCAGCGGCAGATTGAAGAACGTGAGTGCAATCGCACCGGACAGCAAGGAGAATCCGAGATCAAAAAAGTTGACAATCAGCAAGAGGCCGAACAGGCCGACAATGATCGAAGGGAAGGACGACAGTACTTCCACAATCAGACGGATGAAGTTCGTAAGCTTGCCGGGACGGGCATATTCCGCCATGAAAATACCGGCGCCAAGGCCAAGCGGAATGGTAATGAGCAAGGTCAGCACCAGCAGGTAGAGGGAGTTAAATAACTGCGGCCCTACCCCGCCGCCTGCGCGGATCTTCTGCGGAGCCGAGGTCAGGAAATCCCAGCTGATATGATTGAGCCCGCGTACAAGAATGTATCCCAATAGTCCGATCAGGATTGCTACAATCAGCAATGCGAAAAATACGATAAGGGTCGTGGCAATTTTGTCTGCTGTCTTCGGCTTCAAATCTTATTTCTCCTTTCGAGCATTCTTACGAGGAGGACGAATACGAACGTCATCAGCATAAGAACCAGCGCCATACTCCACAGCGCGTTATTAATCGTCGAGCCCATCGTTGTGTTCCCCATGCTGAGCGTGATGACACTGGTCAGCGTGGAGGCCGATTCAAAGAGCGAGCGCGGTACGAAAGGCGCGTTACCGATAACCATCTGAACAGCAAGAGCTTCACCGAACGCACGGGCCATCCCCAAAACTACACCGGTCATGATAGCCGGCATTGTAGTCGGGAGGATGACACGCGAGATCGTCTGCCAACGGGTGGCACCGAGCGCAAATGAAGATTCTTTCAAGTTTTGCGGCAAAGAAGCAAGCGCGTCTGCAGCCACGCTTGTGATCGTCGGCAGAATCATGACCGACAGTACAAGCGCGCCTGCAGCAACCCCGATGCCCTGGCCGGGAAATGTGTCACGCAGGAATGGAACGATAACGCTAAGACCTACAAAGCCGTATACAACTGACGGAATACCGGACAGCAGCTCGATTACCGGCTGCAGCAGCTTTTTCCCCCAGCCTGGAACAATTTCAGTCATGAACAGCGCAGCACAGATGCTGAGCGGACTGGCAATCAGTGCAGCAAGTAAAGTAACCAGGAAGGAACCTGTGATAAATGGCAAAGCTCCATAAGACGGTGTGTCTGCTTCAGGCGCCCATTTAGTGCCGAACAGGAAGTCGGTCAATTTCACTTCACCGCTGATAAAGTTGGCAATACCCTTGGACGCTACGAAATAGACCATTGAAACAATGATCACGATCAGAAGCAGTACGCAAAGGGACATATATATACGCCCAACCATGTCCTCAATATGATGTTTTTCGATCTTTTTTGTATTTGTTTTTCCCCGCAAGATGCTCCCTCTTTCTAAAGTGAAAAGAGAGGCAGAAGAGTTCCGCCTCTAATCACTTGATCTAATGGATCTTATCCTGTGTTAAAGCTTTATTTATTTCTTTGTTACGTTGCCTTCAACGTCGCGGGAAACCTGCATTGCAGAGGCAGGAATGTATCCCAGCTCAACTACATCACCGTTCTGCACTTCATCAGTCAGCATGTAATCGAGGAATGCTTTTACAACTTCATTCGGTTCGCCGTTAGTGTACATGTGCTGGTAAGCCCATACCGGATAGTCTCCGCTCACTACGTTGTCTACGGATGGTTCAACACCGTCGTAGTTCAGTGTTTTTACAGTGTCATCGAGGTAGGACAGTGCCAGGTATCCGATTGCTCCTGGAGTTTCACCGATCATTTTCTTAACAGTACCGGAGGAATCCTCTTGTACGGAACCTTGAAGGTCTTCAGTCTTTGTTCCCAGTGCAAAAGCTTCGAAGGTAGCACGTGTACCGGAGCTGCTTGGACGGTTGATGATCTGGATCGCCTGGTCAGCACCGCCAACTTCGCTCCAGTTTGTGATTTTACCGGTGAAAATATCAACCAGCTGCTGTTTAGTCAGGCTGTCGACACCTGCGTCCGGGTTGGATACTGCTGCAATAGCAACAACCGCTACCTGGTGGTCAACGAGTGCAGCTGCTTTTTCAGCATCGGCATCCTTCAATTTTTCTTCTGCAAATACGTCAGAGTTACCGATATCTACCTGGCCTTCAGCAACCTGGGTAAGACCAGTACCGCTGCCGCCGCCTTGTACTTGAATGTCAACGCCGCTGTTAGCATCCATGAAGCTTTCAGCCGCCTGCTCAACCAGTGGTTGAAGTGCTGTAGAACCCGAAGCCAGGATGGATCCGCTCAAATCTGCTCCGCTGCTGCTGTTTTCTGTAGGTGTGTTTGTCGCAGCTGCGTTATTGCCCCCGTTATTCGTTGTCGCATTGTTGCTGTTACCGCATGCCGAAAGTGCTACTACGCTAGTAAGTGCCAAAGCCATGATCCACGATTTTCTGAATTGCATTGATTTTGTTCCTCCTAAAGTTTTGTTAGCCCATGCTTTTTTTACTCACTCCGCAAAACTCGCTTCGGAAGCATAAGCTTAGGTTTTGTGTGTTTGTGTCCATTGAATCTGCTTCGTACAAAACTCACTTTGGAAGCTTCCTCTATGTTTTCTCTCCGCTTTACTCTTATTATTCTAGAGCTCGTTCGTTAGAGAAAAGTCTTCGTTTTGTAAAACGAAAGATAAAAATACTAATAGAAAATGTATATTGTTATAGATATAATCTATATTAGAGAGATAAACTAACATTTGAACACCATTTAGCCGGAGGAAATCATGAATATAACGAAACTGCAAATTGTAGTCCTGATTGAAAAATATAAAAAGGTTACAGATGTGGCCGCCGAACTCGGCTTGAAGCAGCCGACTGTCTCCTTTCATATGAAAAGTCTGGAGTCTGAGCTGGGCACTTCCCTTTTCCAATACCGCAGCGGACGCGTACTGCTGACAGATGCGGGCCGTGCGCTTTATCAGTATGCTGTACGTATTGTATCGCTGGCCGTTGAAGCGGAACGCAGCCTCAAGCAGTTCTCTTCCCTCAATTCGGGAAACCTTGAGCTGGAAGCTTCTTATATACCTGGTACATATGTTTTACCGAAAATAGTGTCCCAATTCATTAATCTGCATCCGGGAATTGATGCCGCGCTCAGCGTGCATAACGATAGTACAGTCAGGGAGCGGCTGCGCAGCCGGGATATCCAGCTGGCGGTGCTTCATATGGCGGAGAATGAAGATGAGTCGTTTCAGACGCAGGATATTAGCGGGGATGACACTGTACTCATTTTTGCTCCTGACCATCCCTTCGCCCGGGAAGCACAGCTTTCCCCGGAGGGCGTAGCCCTTGAACCATGGATTCAGCATGAACCCGCTTCCTATCTCTCCAATGCTACAGACAGCTGGGCACAATCCAATACTGTACGTTTATGGAATCATGCGGTTGTAAATCATCCGGAAGTTTATAAAAGGATGGTTATGGAGGGCGGGACGGTAGGTGTGTTTTCCTTGGCGGGAATCCGTTCCGAGCTTGCGCTTGGCAGCCTGCGCTGGGCTCCGCTTCCGGGGACTGTGCCGGCAGCACGGTTTGCCTTTGCCTGGCGTAAGGATCATACACTGACACCATTGCAGCAGGCTCTTATCGATATGGCCGCAGGTATGGATCACCAGATTAATTAATGGAGTTAATCATTATAATTAATGCCATTAACTTAATTGCAACAAAAAAAAGGAACGAGCAGGCCGCACTTTCGAAGTACTGTCTGCTTGTTCCTTTTTTCTTGCTATCTTTTTTCGGCCACCAGGGTAAAGGTTTTGGGAATGCCCTTGTCATAGACGTCCGAGGACAGATTGGGCTCTTCAACCAGTTCGCAGATAACAAGCCCGCTGCGTGCCGCTGCCGTTACCAGCTCACCCAATGTCCAGCGGCGCCAGTATACTACACTGTGCTTCACATTACTTCCGGGCTGCTGCCCTGCTGACGGAAGGTATTTGGAGTAGGATACCTTCTTCTCCTCCAGCGTGGTGTCGAAATAATCTCCGTCCACCTTGTGCTTGCGCACTTTGGCGGTGGAGCCTTTTGAGGAAATCAGCTTGGTTGTGACGGGATGAAAATCACGCAGTACAAACCGGCCTCCAGAAGCAAGCAGCCTGTTGACCGTATCCATAAACGGCGCAAGATCAGTGAAATAATGGACAATCCCCATTTCGGCAAAAACAATGTCGTATGAGCTGTTCAGTACTTCTTCGGGCAGCTTCAACACATCAGACACCATATAATTCAGCTCCACGCCTGCTGCTTCCGCCAGTTCGGCTGCATATCTGGCATTTGCCTCAGAAAAATCGGCTATACTTACCTCTGCTCCAAGCAGCCCCAGTGCTACACCCTTCATTCCGTTTGAACCCATCAGGTTCATTATTTTTTTACCGGCAACCTCACCCAGATAAGTATGAAGCGGAAATAGTCTGGCCTGCGGGTCTTTCGCCAGCTTGGCTGCTGCTTCAGCCGGTTTTCCGAACCTGCTTGTCCAGGCAGCATACGTATCCTCGTTCCATGTCTCTTCACTGGACGCAATCACAGCCTGCGGATCTTGTTGTTCATCCAAATTTTGTTCATTCATTATATTAAATACCCCTTTAAACTATTAAATTTGGTTGTCTGTATCTCATTTATGAAGCTGATGGCAGAGATTCCGCAGCTGGTGCTGTTTTTTTACGCCCGGAATACAGGTAGACCGCCAGTCCTCCCATGACAAGAATCCCTCCGGTCCACTGCAGGCTGTTGAGCTTCTCCCCGAGCAGAAGAAAGGCCAGGATGCTGGCACCAACCGGCTCTCCGAGGATATTCATTGAGACTGTCGTAGCCGATACATACTGCAGCAGCCAGTTAAACAGGATATGGCCGAATACCGTAGGCACAATAGCCAGAAGTACAAAAATGCCCCACTCCTTAGGCGGATAATCAAAGAAAGGTATTCCGGCAGCCAGATTATACACGGCAAAAACAATGGAAGCAGAAATAAAAACGATCAGACTGTACAAATAAGACGGCATACGGGAGACCAGACGCTGGCCTACCATCATATGTACCGAAACAGCAACTGTACCGCCGACCGACAGCAGATCGCCCTTTATATTATCAGCTGACAGGCCGATGTCGCCCCAGCCGATGAATACCGTTCCGAATATGGCAATTCCCAGGCCGAGAATCGCTGCTTTTGTGCTTTTTTCCTTATACAGCACATATGAACCGAGCATGATGAACACCGGCTCCAGCGCCATAATCATGGTTGAACTTGCTACAGAGGTGAACTTGAGTGAGCCCATCCACAGCAGAAAATGCAGTGCCAGCATGAAACCGGAGAATCCGAGCAGAAGCCAGTCTTTCCTTTTAAGCGCGAAGGCTGCTCCGCTGTAAGGCCGGGCAAAGGGCAGCATCAGCAGTGAGGTGAACAGCAGCCGGTACATCCCCTGTACGGAGGCCGGGGCAGATGACCATTTGATAAAAATGGCGGAGAACGAAATGGCCACAATTCCGACCAGCATCAGCAGCGGAACCGGAACCGGAGGTTTTTTGATATTCACAGGGCAGCTTCCTTTCAGATCTAAAGACAAAATTACAAGCCATATTAGAGCTTATATCCTGGTTGCCCTTTCAGTCAACCCAAAAACCCGCCGGATATTCCAAGCGGGCTGTCCTTATTCATTCTGGCTGCTACGGCTTCAGTATTACCTTGATACAATCCTCTTCCTTCTCGCCAAACACCTGGTAGGCATGCTCCGCCCTGCTGATCGGAAGCCGGTGGGTAATAATATCAGTAGGATCGAACTTGCCATCTTTAATCATCTGGTAGAGAAGCGGCATGTAATGAATTACCGGGGCCTGGCCCATTTTGAGGGTGATGTTGCGCTCAAACAGATGTCCAAGCGGGAACATGTTATAGTTCAGGCCGTATACACCGACGAGCTGGATGGTGCCGAACTTGCGCACTACCTCCGAGGCAATCCGGAAAGCGCCGAGCGAACCGCCCTGAAGCATCAGCGCGGTCTCCACCTTTTCCACTACTGTCTTTTTGGCGTCAAGGCCGACACAGTCAATAACAACATCTGCTCCCCCGCGCGTGATTTCTTTCATATGCACTTCAAAGTCTTTAATCTCTTCAAAATTGAAAATTTCCACATTATTGGTCAGCTTGGCGTGATTCAGCCGGTATTGCACATGATCGACGGCAATGACCCGGGCAGCTCCCTTCATCCAGGCGAACTTCTGGGTCAGCAGACCGACCGGACCGCAGCCCAGTACAATTACCGTATCACCCGGTTTGACCCCTGCATGCTCAACGCCCCACCAGGCAGTCGGTACAATGTCAGACAGGAAAAGCAGCTTGTCATCCTCCATCTCCGCGTCCTCAGGAACCACAAACGGTCCAAAGTTGCCGTATGGTACCCGAAGCAGTTCCGCCTGCCCGCCAGCAAAACCGCCGTACGAATCGGAATAACCGAGCATACCGCCGGTATCCTTCGCATCATTCGCGTGATCACACTGGCTTTCCATCTCATGCTGGCAAAAGAAACATTGTCCGCAGGCTACATTAAACGGAATGATGACGCGGTCGCCCTTTTTAACCCTGGTCACCTCGGGTCCTATTTCCTCAACGATCCCCATAGGTTCATGTCCGATCACATAATCATCGTGCATGCCCGGAATTTCACCGTTATAAATATGCAGGTCAGAACCGCAGATTGCAGTCGAGGTGATCCGGACGATAATATCATCCTTCTTCTCCAGCTTGGCATCAGCTACATCCTTGACTTCCACTTTCTTCTTCCCTTGATACGTAACAGCTC
This sequence comes from Paenibacillus sp. fava2, assembly GCF_058313675.1. Lineage (NCBI taxonomy): Bacteria > Bacillati > Bacillota > Bacilli > Caryophanales > Paenibacillaceae > Paenibacillus > Paenibacillus sp. fava2. Next base: position 4,084,175 of record NZ_CM177755.1, read on the forward strand.
TCATGATGAGGACCACTCCTTCGAAAGTAGAGTATAACAAAACCTATTATGTTATAACCCCAAATTCCCCCGGATTATGCCCTCGTCATAAAGTTTGTCCATGTTATAACGATCCGCTTTCCGTTCCGGCAGGCGGATACAGCAGCGGTGAATACATCATCAGGGCATGATTCTCGGCTACAGCTTCATCACCGGCTACTTCTCCGCTGCGGGTCAGCCTTCTGCGGCGGATACGGTTGCTGCGGATGTATCCGCCCCATGGCTCTAGACTGATGACATGATCCGCCTCATACACCTCATAGGTGTACAACGGCTCGTTATCACATCGCCATTCCCCGTGCAAAAACGTATCATCAAGACGCAGCTTCAGCTGATATGGATGATCTGTATTATTCGTTAGCTGCAGATCAAGATAATTATAGGCACAGGTGGCCCCGCTGCCAAACGGCTGGGTGCGCCGCTCATCCGGAAACACGTCGTAGCTGTGCCGGTGACGCTCCGTTACTGTCAAAGGGGTATGCAGCGCCATCCAGTAGATCAGATTGGACAGCTGGCATAAACCGCCGCCTGTTCCGGAGCGGAAACCGCCATAGAATAACACCATCCCGTCCACATACCCTTTGCGGCGGGTCGGCTTCCCGATACTCCGCCAATAGGAAAAGGTCTCACCCGGACGGATCAGCAGCCCGTCCAGCCTGCGGGCAGCGATCGTCAGGTTGGTGATTTTATTGTATTGCAGCTGCATGTCTACATTACGCAGCTTCCGCAGCAGAGGAGTCGAATGCTCTGCTGCCTTATATGTAAGTATATCTTTGCTGAAGGTCTTTGCCCTCTTGCCGGGACGGATCAGCCACTGCCAGTATCTTTTGCAGATGAAATACCGCTTACCGGCATACAAACGCAGCCTGGAACGGCGGATTGGCTTCATTGCCGACTTGATCTGGCTCATCAAAACCCGATCTCGTCCGCACGCTGCAGTCTGGCAAATCTTCCGCCGAGCACCCCGTTATGGTGCCGCACAATTTCCTCCCCGCTGAGATTACCGTTATCGAAGGTACTGTGCGCATCCTGTACCAGAATACTCCGGTAGCCCATGCTGTAAGCACGCCGGCAGGTGGTATCGAGACAGAATTCCGTCTGCATCCCGCAGATAACGAGCTCTGTAATACCCTGACGCTGAAGCTCCTCATGCAGTACAGTACGGTGAAACGCATCCCAGGTCGGCTTCTCCACAACCGTTTCCCCTTCGCGCGGCGTAATCCGGCTGCTGATCTCCCAGGTTGGCAGCCCCCGGGTATATTCCTCATCCTCTGTATGCTGGATATACACAACAGGAGCGCCAGCCGAACGGGCTTTGTCCAGCAGGGATACAATCCGGTCCATTACCTGCTCCCCGTCAAACAGACTCATTCCCGGATAAGAAAACATCGCTTCCTGTACATCAATAATCAGCAGTGCCTTAGTCATCTCTAAAATCCTCCCCAGTATGAAATAACTCTGATTCATATTCAAATCTATTCTATAACAAATTTTGCTATTAAACCTACTATATTCTTAGCATTTATTTCAGTGTAAAAGTTCAGCAAAAAGAGGCAGCTCCAATTATCATCAGATAATCACAGTTGCCTCTTTAATCAGTACCTGCTATTTTCCCCGTTTATTGTGCCAGATTAATGCGTGCAGCTGAGGCAGCACTCTTACCCGGTTCATGGCCGGATCGGCAATAACCAGATTGAACAGCCATTCCAGTCGTCCAAGCAGGCGGGCCGATATGTCTCCCGGTTCCGTCACATCATCATTACCAGGCTGAAGGAACAGCTGTACTCCCGGGTAACGCTGATGTACCGTTTTGGCATAGGCATAGTCTTCCTCATTGAATACCACTACCTTCAGGCTGTGTGTTCCTTTGCCTAGCACTTTCAGCTTCTCGAGAATACTGTCCAGCATCGCCCAGTCCGTCTTCATGCCTGAGCTTGGCGGTTTGGGACTGATCGTCAGCGTGTCAATCTCATAAAACCAGTCCTGCCAGCGGCTCCCCTGGGTTTCGATTGCTGCCTGGATGCCGCGTTCATGCAATAGATCAACAAATTGCCCCATGCTGTCACCGAGCAGTGCCGGATTGCCTCCTGAAATGGTCACGGAGTCAAAATTACTGCCGGCCAGGGCAAGCAGCTCATTCATGATCTCCTCCGGCTCCAGCATCCGTACGATATCCTTGGCAGAGCCGTCCCAGGTGAAGGCCGAATCGCACCAGCTGCAGCGGTAATCACAACCGTAAGTGCGCACAAACATCGTCTTTACGCCGATAACGGCGCCTTCACCCTGAATCGTCGGGCCGAAAATTTCAATTACCGGAATTTTACTCACAGTCACAGCCCCCGTGCATCCGGTAGGCCGGTCCGTCTTCCGGAATATCCGAAGCCAGCACTTCCGCCCAGGAGGTCGGTGTCTCCCACAGCTTCACCGCATACAGCGGCAGGTCTGCCAGCTTCAGCCGGTGGGCAATGTATGCAGACATGTTCTCTACTGTTGTACGGAAGCCGAGCAGCGCTACCTTGGAGCCGGTCTGTTTCAGGGTTTCCAGCACAGGCTCATTGCCCATCGCCAGAAAAGCATGATCCAGCCGGTCCACCAGCTGCTGCTGTACGGTCGCCTTAATATCGCTGAAATCAATGACAAAGCCTTCGTCCGAGTGGCCGGCTTCTGCAAGCGGCTTCCCTTTGAGCATAACCTCCAGCTTGTACGTATGCCCGTGCAGGTTGCTGCATTTGCCCTTGTGGCCAATCAGCTGATGTGCAGAGTCAAAGGTGAAAATTTTGCAGACTGTTACTTCGCCCAGCATTACAAATCACCCTGCTTTCTTTCCGCCACATATTGCTCCAGCCCGCGCTGGCGCAGCAGGCACGCCGGACAGGTACCGCAGCCGCTGCCGATGATGCCGTTATAGCAGGTCAGCGTATGCTCACGGACATAATCGAAGTGGCCGAGCTCATCGGCGAGCTTCCAGGTTTCTTTTTTATCCAGCCACATCAGCGGGGTATGAATGACAAACTCATAATCCATTGACAGGTTAAGCGTCACATTCAGTGATTTTACGAACACGTCACGGCAGTCCGGATATCCGCTGAAGTCGGTCTGGCATACGCCAGTAATAATATTCGCATAGCCCAGCTGCTTGGCCAGAATGGCGGCAAACGACAGGAACAGCAGGTTGCGTCCGTCCACGAATGTGCTCGGCAGCTCCCCGTCCTCCCCGGCTTCAATAGCTATATCATCGCGGGTGAGCGCGTTGGGTGCCAACTGATTCAGCAGTCCCAAATCGAGGATATGCTGCTTCACGCCGAAATTAGCGGCAATTTCCTTCGCAACTTCAATCTCGGCCGCATGGCGCTGGTTATAGTTAAACGTAACAACCTGCACTTCATCAAAATGTTTGAGCGCCCACACGAGGCAGGTAGTGCTGTCCTGGCCGCCGCTGAACACAACGAGTGCTTTTTTATTCATACGATTCATCTCTCCTCCCATGCCTTCCATCTAGCGGTTGTCCACCTTTTCAGGATACAGGTCATGATTCATCAGCCGGTGCTCGGCCATGGCCTCATACTTGGTTCCCGGACGCCCCCAGTTGCAGTAAGGATCAATGGAGATGCCGCCGCGCGGTGTGAACTTGCCCCACACTTCAATATAGCGCGGATTCATCAGGGAGATCAGGTCATTCATAATAATGTTGACACAGTCCTCATGAAAATCACCATGATTGCGGAAGCTGAACAGGTAGAGCTTAAGCGACTTGGATTCCACCATCTTGATATCGGGAATGTACGAAATGTACATCACGCCGAAATCCGGCTGCCCGGTTACAGGACACAGGCTGGTGAACTCCGGACAATTGAATTTGACAAAATAATCGCGGCCGGGATGCTTGTTATCGAACGCTTCCAGCACTTCCGGATCATATCCGAAATTATACTTGGTTCCCTGGTTGCCTAATAGGGTAACCTCCGGCATTTCCTCTTTCAGTCTGCCTTCTGACATGACAAAAAACCCCTCTCTTTTCCCCCGGCTTTCTGCCGGCAACAGGAAAGAAGAACGAGATTTCGAAAACTTGGCTCTACTAAATAGTTTTTTATAGAGGGAGTTTGCGAACCTCTCCTGTGCAGACGCACAGAATTCTTCTTATGCTTGTATTAGCGACTTGAACTATACCATGTTTCACGGCCTTCTGGCAAGCTTTACAGATGATCCAAAATAAGTGAACAGAGCATTCCAAGCGCGGTAGCCAAACCGGTCAGCGGCCCGCTGTCTTCATAGGCTTCGGGCATCATACTGGAAGACACCATGGCAATAATTCCTCCTCCGGCAAAAGAGGCAATCAGCGCTGTTGTATACCCGCCCGCATGATCCATAAACGCATAGCCTGCTCCAGAAGCTACAGTAGAAATAACCAGCACACTGAGCCACAGCAGGATTACTTTGCTTTTGCTGTATCCGTCCTGCTTGAGTCCGGCTGTACTGGACAGCCCTTCAGGAATATTGCTGATAAAAATGGCAATCACCAGCAGAAGGCTTACCCCTTTTCCCGAGATCAGGCTTGCCCCGATCATAATGGACTCAGGAACGGCATCCAGCACAGTTCCGGCAAATATCGCCAGTCCGCTTCCTCTTTGCGGCTTTGTGCTCTTCTCTGACCGGACCGAACGCTTCCGCCCTGATCCTCCCTTGCGTGAAATGTAAGAGTCAAACCCTGTAAACACGAGCGCACCGGCAATAAAACCGATGATCGTCGGAACCAGTCCGCCGTCATTTGCGGAATCATCCAGCAGCTCATAGGCGGCAGCGCCGATCAGCACGCCTGTCCCGAACGCCATAATGAAGCCGATCCACTTGGTTTGGATACGCAAGAACAGGGCTGCCAGCGCACCAATCAGCACCGCCGAACCGGATACCGCTCCCCATAACAGAGCATTCCACATCTGCTTCACCTTCTTTTGTCAGAAGAAATTGCGCTCTGCACGCATAGTCTTATTGTACACTTTTAATGCTTGCAGCAAACATTCCGGCCATTGACTGATGCCAGATTATAAGGGATGGATTCAATTGTACATAAAGGGGTAACTTAAAATATAATCTCCTATACAAGGATGGGATCAGCTTATGGAACAAGCGGTACAGCAGCTTCAAGAATGGCTAGCCTCAGAGGCGGGTAAAACAATTGTCATTGAAAAGCAAGAGCTTGAGGATGTGGACACGGTTCATTTCAGCCTGGAAAGCGTGGATTACCGGAGCTCCGAGGATGTGATTGACGATTATCTGGGCGATGCCCTTATACTACGAGGCACCGGTAACACTTTGAATGGAGACGGAGAACTTGTCCCCCTGCCGCAGCCAAGCTATGAACTGGCGGTCAGCGGACTGCAGGTGCATTCAGCGGAAGCAGATAAGGCTGAGCTGCAGACTGAGCGTGCCCGTTACACTATTACTATCGGTGAAGCTTAACCGGTGATAGTTAATTGCATTAAGCTTTAAACATCAGGTTCTATATTAAAAACAGGAGGCCACAGCACTAGTCTGCGGCCTCCTGTTCAGTCTTCCCCGATAATGCGTACTTCCGTCTCCAGCTCTACCCCGAATTTATCCTTTACCGCAGCGCGGACATGATGAATTAGCCCGATATAGTCGTTAGCCGTTGCATTATCCGCATTTACAATAAATCCGGCGTGTTTGCGGGATACCTCAGCCCCGCCGATCCGTACGCCCTGCAGTCCGCTTTCCTGAATCAGCTGCCCGGCGAACCGGCCCGGCGGACGCTTGAATACACTGCCGCAGGAAGGATATTCGAGCGGCTGCTTGGATTCCCTTAGATAGGTCAGCTCATCCATCTTCGCCTTGATGGCCGCAGGATCTCCCTGCCGCAGGGCAAAACGCGCCTCGAGCACGATATAATCCCCGCCTGCAAAAATACTGTGCCGGTAGCCAAACTCCAGCTCTTCGCCGCGTAGTATAACGAGCTCTCCGGCCTTGTTAACAGCCAGCGCACTGTGCAGCACATCCTTGACCTCGCCGCCGTAGGCACCGGCGTTCATATAAAGCGCGCCGCCTACTGTTCCGGGAATACCGCAGGCAAATTCCAGACCTGTCAGCTCCTGCTCCTGCGCATAGGCCGAGGCATCAATAATTTTGGCCCCGCACTGGGCTACCAGCAGCCCGTTCTCAATGGACATCTTATCCAAAACCGATGTATACAGTACGATTCCGCGTATGCCGCCGTCGCGTATAATGACGTTTGATCCGTTCCCCAGCACGGTTAACGGGATATTACGCTCACGGGCGTATGTAACCACCTTTTGTATTTCCTCATAGCTTGCAGGTACAGCCAGAATGTCGGCGATCCCGCCGATTTGTGTAAACACATAAGTTTTCAGCATTTCCCGGCTTCTTACCGTTCCGTCCGGAAGAAGCTGCTGCAAATCCTGTTCAACTTGGCTTATATTCATGTTTCATGCTCCTTTACAATCAATACATGAGCCGGCTATCAGCCTGAATTAATGGCATCCCCAACTGTAACAACGAACAGGCTCCCTTGTCAATGACGGGAGCCTGCTGCTGATGCTGCGTGTATCCAGTTTATGCGGCAATCCGGCGAATTATATCTAAGCCTGACCTGCAGAGGCAGTACTGCGGAATTCAGTCCGGCGTGCCGCCCGCTCTTCTTCCTTCAGCCGAGGACAGGTGTAGCAATAGCTTCCGCCTTCTGTCCGGTAATACAGGCAGCAGCGGTTGCGCATATTTACGGTCTTATCCGGATCAGCCAGCGATTCAATCTTGCGCACCTGAACGTGAAACGGATTTCTCTTCAAACCGAATAGTGCTGCCGGCATTTCTTCGCGCAGATACCGGTAATCTTCCTGCAAAGTCTCCAGTATGCCTGCGGGAACATCTCCGGAAGTAAAAACCTCCAGATAATAGTTGAACTTGGTGGGCAGCTGGCCCCAGATCTCTCCCCCGGCAAGCCCGGTGACGCTGGATAACACAGCCAGCAGCGGTGCGGCCGTATCCCTGTAAAACCGGGTCAGCTGTTCATTACGCCAGTCCGTGCGCTCCTTGGCGCCCGCAGGAGCCGGAGTGAATGACCATTCGTTCAGGGAGAAGGCTACACGCCAATATCCCTGAGCTGGTATGAGATGCACAGACAAGCCGGGCAGACTGACATCAGGACTGGCAGAATAAACAGAAAGGGCATATTGGACTGCAAGGGCCACATTACCGAAGGCACCGGCAAAGTAGGTGGCGGCCACCTTGTCATCCATCCCTTTGATAAGCGGCCTATAGCACTCGACAAAAGCGCTCATTCCCTTTTCATCTGCCATCTCAGCGGCATTAAAGGAATGCACTGTTCCTGCCGGAATGCCGGGATGCAGATCAAACTTGCTGCCAAAGTCCTGTATTTGCTCTTGCTGTGCATCGTTCATTACGTTTCCTCCTCTTTATGAGTATCCCTGGTTGATTACAATCCTGCGGCCTTATAAGCTGCCAGCTCATACGGCAGGCACAGCGGGACACCCGTACGCGGATCGGCAACGATGTCGCATTCAATGCCGAAGACCTTGCGGAGTACATCAGGCGTCATAACCTCGGACGGAGTCCCTTCGCTGACAACTGTACCGGCTTTGATCGCCACCATATGCTGCGCGTAGCGGGAAGCATGATTAAGATCATGCACCACCATAATGATCGTGCGGCCTTCTTCCTGGTTCAGCTTCTGCAGCAGCTGCAGCACTTCAAGCTGGTGGGCCATATCGAGGAACGTGGTCGGCTCGTCAAGGAACAGGATATCCGTCTGCTGGGCCAGAGCCATAGCGATCCAGGCGCGCTGGCGCTGCCCGCCCGACAGGCGGTCAATCGGACGGTCATGAAATTCCTCCATACCGGTCACCGTGATTGCATTAGCGATAATCTCACGGTCTTCGGGCGTCATTGTGCCAAAGCCCTTCTGATGCGGATACCGGCCGTAACCAACCAGCTCGGACACCGTCAGTCCGTCCGGAGCCGTCGGATTCTGCGGCAGGATCGCCAGCTGGCGGGCCACTTCCTTGGTGGACAGGGTATGGATTGATTTGCCGTCCAGCATCACACTTCCGCTCTTCGGCTTCATAATCCGCGCCATTGTTTTGAGGATTGTAGACTTTCCGGAGCCATTAGCTCCAACCAGCGCTGTAATTTTTCCTGTCGGCAGTGACAGGTTCAGACCTTTGACAATCGTTGCTTCGGCATACCCGATACTTAGCTGTTCTGTGTTTAAACGTTCTGACATAATCTCCACTCCTTAATAGTTATTCTATGTATGACTTCAGCGGCGTTAAGCACATGGGTCCGGGGTTTAAGTGACTGATATTGTTTATCACTCAACTGATAGTGGTTCTCAATTATCATTATCGCAAATATATGAAAGTTGTACAAGCATTCACAAAAAAAGGCTGCCCCCGTTGTAAACGGAAGCAGCCGCTTCATCATGTCACCTGACTATTTGTGCAAATGATAAGGAACTGTTGCTACTACGATATCCTTTTGGTTCATCAGATAAGAACGGATGAACAGGCTGGTCTGATTATGCAGGATGGCCTGCCACCAGTGCTTCGTAATAAATTGCGGAATCAGTACCGTGATATGGTCTGTTGAAGCGGTCTTCCACTCCACTGTATCAATAAACTTGACCAGCGGGCGGATGATGCTCCGGTACCGGGAACGGAGGACGATCAGGCGCACGCCAGGATTCCATTCCTCCCACTTCTGCTCCATTTTGTGAATCTCTTCTTCGTCAAAGCCTACATATACAGCTACCACATTGTCCGTCAGGGATTTGGCATAGCTGATGGAATGCAATACAGCACGGGTAACACCGGCTACAGGGACTACTACTGTACTGCCCTTAATGCAAGGCTTGTCGGTCGAAGGGCAGATCCGCAGCTGGTCAGCGGTATTAAGATAATGGCGGTGAATCCGGTGGAATACCAGCATTACAACCGGCAGGAAGATAAAGGCCATCCATACGCTGGAGAACTTCGTAATAATAAAGATCAGCGTAATGGTGAGCGTGGTCAGCATACCGACCGTATTCACAGCAAACTTGCTCTGCCAGCCCTTCGGTCTGGTTTTGTACCAGTGCACCATCATTCCAAGCTGGGATAAGGTGAACGGGATAAACACACCGACAGCATACAGCGGGATCAGTCCTTCCGTATTCCCGTGAAATGCAGCTACCAGCACTGCCGACAGCACTCCGAGGAAAATAATACCGTTAGAAAAACCCAGCCGGTCTCCGCGGACCATGAAGGCATGTGGCAAATATTTATCTTTGGCAAACATAAAAGCGAGCAGCGGGAACGCCGAGTAGGCAGTATTTGCTGCAAGGAACAGGATGACAGCTGTGATCCCTTGAATGAAGAAGTACAAACCGCCGCGGCCAAAGGTCGACTCGGCAATTTGGGAAACTACTGTGGCTTTTTCATCCGGGGTAACACCGTACCAGTAAGCCAGCAGAGTAATGCCTGTAAACATTACACCAAGGATCAATCCCATCATCATCAGGGTTTTGGCGGCATTTTTTTCCGCAGGAGCCTTGAAGTTAGGAATGGCATTAGATACCGCCTCTACCCCGGTCAAGGCCGAACAGCCGGAGCTGAACGCCTTCAGCAGCAGGAACAGGCTGACATTGGATACTGCCGAGCCAATTTCAGGTACACTGGCATGGGCCCCGCCTGTCAGGTATTTGAACACCCCTGCAACTATCAGGAAAAAGATCGAGCCAACGAACAAATATACCGGGATTGCGATAAAAGAAGCAGACTCCGTAACCCCGCGCAAATTGACAATAGTAAGCAATATAATGACGGACACTGCAATAAGCACCGAATGATCATGTAAACTTGGAAAAGCCGACGTAATCGCGTCCGTGCCCGCCGAGGCGCTAACCGCAACGGTAAGAATGTAATCAACCAATAAAGATCCGCCGGCTAACAGGCCGGTAGGAACGCCCAGATTGCTTTTGGCTACGATGTAGGCCCCTCCGCCTTGCGGATAGGCAAAGATCGTCTGCCGGTAGGACAAAATGAGTATGGCCAGCAGGCCCAATACGGCAAGCGCGATTGGCAGTGAGTACCAGATGGCAGTAAAGCCTGCAGCCACAAGTACCAGGAGAATTTGTTCCGTTCCGTAGGCTACAGACGAGAGCGCATCAGAAGACAGGACAGCCAGTGCTTTCACCTTGGATAACTTTTCATGATCGAGTTCGTTCGACTTCATCGGACGTCCGATCAATAGTCGTTTTACCTTGCTTACCATTGTTGTAACAGTTCCTCTCTTTGTTAGTTGAACCGGTTATACCGTGCGCTGTTTTCATCGTTTTCATAGGTGGATTTTCATAAATGCAGGCACAAAAATAAGCATACGGAAATGATCCGCATGCCATGAGCATGGTCATTATCCCACCTTTGCTTACGAGGTTAGCTGGCGGATTCGGACTGTGGAAAGCCCTACGGTTACAGCCTTTTTGGCCTGTTTCCGATTCACCCCGTCGGCCGTGCGGCCGAGTTTGGTTCCCCCGATTTCCCTGCGGAAAATTCAGCGCGTATTCAACTTCTCACAAGGCTTAATGATAGTCTACAAAGCATTCCCAGTAAAGCAGTGAAACAAATGAAAAAGGAATGAAAAAACATCCAAAACACGCAATTCCATGATAAGGGATAAGTTGATCTTTCATTCTCTTGCATTATCCCTCTGTACCGTGGTTTTAGCGTGTTTTGGATGTTAATTGTGACAAAAAAATCAGGATTTTTTGATGCTCGGAATTTCGCCTGCCTGCTGCCTATTCCCCGTCTGTATCTTTACGTCCTGTCCACAATAAAACTGTAATCAGGGTAAACGCCGTAAGGGCCATCAATGGAATAGTAATGAAGCCTAAAAGATTAATATAATCCTGATTGCAGGGAACGCCAACTGTACATGGAAGCACCTTGCTCAGCGCAGGAATCTTCTGCTCAGCATAGTGGTAAATGGAGATGCTTCCGCCGATAATGCTTAACGGCAGGACGTAGGGAATAATCTTTTTATCCCCGCGGTACGTGGCAATTCCCAGCAGAAACAGCTGAGGATACATGAAGATGCGCTGGAACCAGCACAGTTTGCATGGCTCGTATTTCAGCACTTCGCTCAGGTAGAGACTGCCTGCAACAGCAACGATCGACACAAACCAGGCCAGATACAGACAATGGCGCCGGCAGAAGGCGGTGAACTTCATCACTCGGCAACCACCGCTTCGGAAGCGGCCTGAATCTGAGCGTCAATAGCCTCCATGTTGAATGGCTCGTCGACCATTACCCCATTCACAAAGAGGGTAGGAGTCGAAGAAACGCCGGAAGCCGAGGCTAGCTGAATCTCACTTTCCAGCTGGCTGTTATAGGTCTTGTCTTTAATGTCTTTGCGGAGCAGATCATAATCGATTGGCAGCTCCTCTTTCTGCGCCAATTCAACCAGGAAGTCCTCAGTCGCCCACACCTTATTCTCATCACCCTGGTTGGCATAAATAGCATCGTAGTATGTCCAGAATGCATCGCTGTTCTGATGGTAGACAGACAAGGCTGCAAGAGCAGCAGTTTTGGAGTCATCCCCGATAAAGGCCAGATTTGCAAAATATAACGCGGCCTTATCCTGATTTACATAATCCTGTACAATCTGCGGCTTAATGGCACCTGCGAACTGGGCGCAAGCCGGACATTTGTAGTCGCCGAATTCGACGATTTTGACAGGTGCATCCTCACTGCCAAGTCTAGTCATTTCACTGTAGTTGAATTCAACCGGTTCGGCTGAAGTTCCTGTTGATGAGTCTCTTGCGGCCAGCATAAATAATCCCACAAAAATAATGACAACCAGGGCGATCGTCGCAACAATCACTATCAATGTTTTCTTCTTCTGCTGTTCCATTTGCGCTACAAGCTTCTCATTTTTACTATTCTGGGGAAGAGCAGCGCTTTTACGTTTATTTTTGCCCAAGTGAGAGTTCCTTTCTGTCCTGCGGGACAATAAATTTAAATCATATAATTTAAAATTATATAATTAAACTTCTCTCTTTGGCAAACTCAAGCTTAGACAACCTCTATTTCTAACGGCTTAGTTGCCGCTTCGCTGCTCTCTCTTCCCCCGCTGTAATTCTTGTCGCCGGACTTGAGCGTAAGGCAGAATATAACCTCTGTCCCTCTCCCGGGTTCGGATTCTATCTTAATCCGGCCATTCATCAGCTCGACCAGTTTCCTGCAGATCGCAAGCCCAAGGCCTGTGCCGGAATAATGCCGGTTATGCGCCGCATCAAGCTGCGTAAAAGGCTGAAATAACAGCGGCAGCTTATCGGACGAAATGCCGATACCGGTATCTTTAATTTTAAATGTATATTCACCTTCACCGGCTTGAGTACCGCTGTATTCCACTTCTATCGACACCTCACCGCCGGGAGTGAATTTAACCGCATTCCCGATCAGATTAACCAGAATCTGGCGGATTCTCACACTGTCGCCACTTACCATTTCAGGAACATTTGCCTCAATTCCGAGCTTCAGCTCCAGCCCCTTCTCCTTGGCAGTCGCCTCGAACAGATTGGAGCATTCACCTAGCAGTGCCTTCAGCGGAAAAATTTCGTTTTGCAGCTTTAGTCCGTCGGAGTCGAGCCGAGAAAAGTCGAGCACATCATTGATTACACTGAGCAGCGCCTGACTGCTGTTGTACTGCAGCCGCAGCAGCTCCTGCAGCTCCTGATTATCAATATCCTCGGCTAAAAGCTGATTGATGCCGATAATGCCGTTCAGCGGCGTACGGATCTCGTGGCTCATGGTCGTCAGAAACTCGCTTTTCATCCGGTCAGCGCTTTCTGCCGCTTCCTTGGCGACAATCAGCTGCTGCTGGAATTGAATAAAGGCAGTAATGTCCTCAGCAACCAGATAAACCAGCTTCTGGGTGTCATGAACAAGCGGGAAAACGGTTGTGCTGCAGATCATGGTGCCGCCGTCCTTTAGACGGATTTCCAGCTCAAGCTTGGAGGAATACCCGTCCACTGCCCTGTTCACCGCTTCCTTCAGTGTAGCCTCATCCTTTGGAGTACTGAGAATGCTCTTATACTCGCTTAACTCTTCCATTTGGTAACCGGTCATATGCTGAAGTGAAGGGTTGGAGCTTATAACCTTTTTGCGGGCAGGATCAATGCACAGCACCATGTCGGGACTGGATTCGAATAAGGCCGTATAGCGCTGCTCATTAAAGCTTGCAGAGAACAGAACACGCTGCCGGTCCCTGTACAGAAGAACCAGAACCAGTGTCACAATCAATAAAAACGAGCCTCCCAACAATATGCCCAAAAGTGAATCAGGCAGCAGCGGGACAGTTCCTGTATAATTAAAAGCGCTTGTATTCGAGAACGATGCACCGTCCATGGCGGCATAGTGTGACCCGCTCAGGCACGCGGTAAGCACAAGTACAAGCAGTACTTTTTTGAGAGCGAACATATTATAAGGACCTGCGATCCAGCCAGGGTTATAGAAATAGGCGATCACCGGTACAACCAGGGCGAAGGCAAAGGAAGTGAGGATAGAGAGCAGGCTCTGCTCGTAGTCTCCGTAAAATTTCATCGACAGAATGCCGCAATAGTGCATGATCACAAGACCGCTGCTGAACAGAACCCCGCCGAACGCCAAAAAAAACCGGCTGCGTGTAAATGGGCTGCTGAACAGCAGAAATAACGCATAAGAAGCTGCAATCGGTACAAGCAGCGACAACAGCAGGAGCGGCAAATCATAAGCCATAGTCATTTCCGTCCGCATTGCCCGCATTCCGATAAAGTGCATACTCCACATGCCTGTGCCTAAAAAACAAGACAGCATAAAGATGAATTTATGGCCCCTTCTCTCCCTAATCAGACGTTCTGCCAGATCCAGAGAGGAGAAGCAGGAAAGCAGCGCTATAACAACAGAAAAGAGCACCAGCAGGTCACGGTAATGATCCGGGTGTTGCAGCATGCGCCCCTCTCCTTTCTTTACTGAGTATAACTAATGTATTTACACTACTTATACCCTCCAAGAAACAGTACGAATCGGCCAAATAAATGGTATATTCTTACACCCGCAAGGAATTTTACAGACAAAAAAGGGCATAGTGCACAAACTATGCACCATGCCTGATAAGACTTGTTTTAAGCTCCTGCTTCCTCGGACAGAATCTGCAGCTTCAGCAGCTTGATCCGGGAAATGCGTTTGTTCTCTGTTTCTTCCACAACAAACAGATGGCTGTCAAACTCGACGTTCTGGCCTTTCTGCGGGGGATTGACCTCAAGCTTGGAATACATCCAGCCTCCGACTGTGTCATAGTCATCGGTCTCCATGTGAAGTCCCAGCAAATCATTGATTTCTTCAATCAGCATGAGACCGTCAATGGAGTATTCATCCTCCCCCAGCTTCTCGATGCCGGGACGTTCTTCGTCAAATTCATCCTGTATTTCCCCGACAATCTCTTCCATGATGTCTTCAAGAGTTACCATACCGGAGGTTCCGCCATATTCATCAATCAGAATTGCGATCTGCGTCTTTGCCCGCTGCATAACCTTCAGAAGGGCGCTGATCTGGATGGACTCCGGAACGGTCAGGATAGGACGGATCAAGTCGGAATACTTAGGCGTATTCTCCCGGATCAGATCTTTGATATGAATGAATCCAAGGATATGATCCTTGTCGCCGTCACAGACCGGATACCGTGTTCTCATGCCGTCGAAGGCAATTTCCAGGTTCTCCTCAAGCGGGAGATGGCTGTTCAGGCAGATCATTTCGGTCCGGGGAATCATAATTTCCCGAGCCATTGTATCGGCAAATTCAAAAATATTGTCTACCAGGGTCATTTCGGTATTATCGATGAGCCCGCTCTTATTGCTCTCCTGCATGATGATGCGGATCTCTTCCTCGGTGTGCGCCGTGGCCAGCTCCGAAGCCGGTGACAGGCGGAAGATACGCAGCAGTCCCCGGGCCAATCCGTTCACGATCCAGATAAACGGATACATGATCCGGTAAAAGACATTCATGACCCCGGAGGTTAGCAGAAGTACCGCTTCCGCTTTGTTCACCGCAATCGTCTTCGGGGCCAGCTCGCCGAGGACAATATGCAGAACCGTAATAAACATAAAAGCAATAATAAGTGAAATGACATAAACGGCTGCATCGCCAAAGCCTAAGCCTGTTACAAGCGGCCCAACAATCGTAGCAACAGCCGGCTCTCCAAGCCAGCCCAGGGCAAGCGAGGCAAGTGTGATGCCAAGCTGACAGGCGGACAGATAAGCGTCCAGATTGTGCACGATTTTTTTAGCTGCGAGCGCTCTTTTGCTGCCTTCTTCAATCAGAGATTCAATGCGGCCGCTGCGTACCTTGACCATTGCATACTCAACCGAAACAAAAAAGCCGTTAAACAGCACAAGCAAAATAATGAGACCTACATGTAATATACCGGGTAAAGGGTCACTCAAATTATCATCCTACCCACCGAGTCCTTATTCGGCGGATAGGCCCACCTCCTTCGTTTGTTCAGAGTATCAGCCTGCGTCATTTCAGCTGTTCCTTTCATCATCAATTTCCCAATGTCTTCATCTCCCGACTACAATCACGAATGTTAAAGATATACTGTATTATATTATTAACGACTAAATAAAAACAGGTCTTAAGTGGTGTAAAAATATGATCTATTTTTGCCGGTCTTGGACACATAAGGGTTAAAAGTATAAACTACGTTAATTTAATAAAAGAATTTCGTGATTTTTTCACTGAAAATCAGGTTTAAGAAATGGTGTGATTTTCCAATAATAAAAAAAACACCGACCAGTTAGGGGACTGCCCCCGTTTATGAGACAGGGATCAAAACACTCGCACGGTCTGTTCAACGATTGCAGTCGTTGTACACATCAGATCTTCGAGATAGAACATTTCAGAGGCGCTTCAGCGTGAAATTGATCCTGAAGGAGATTTTCAGCTGGTTCCGACTTCATGGCTGCTACTCCTTTCGGCATAATAAAAAAAAGCCGCTGAATCTCAGCGACTCCCCCATACACCACTAAAGTATGTAATTGCACCTAATAAGAACATTGCTAAAAATACTGGAGTAAGTTTAACAAGTATGTTCCTCATCAAACCTCGTTCCATTCTTCTAACGATTATTGCCAGTGTTACACCTACAACAAGCAGCACCAGCATTGTCATAATTAACGGTCCGGCAACTTCCCATATATCCATATAATCCCTCCCGCAACTGTAATTCGACAACAGGGATAAAATTCCTGTAAACATAAAAAGCGGTGTCCGCTCCGCATCCGCAGCAAATGCGCTGCGCTCTCTGCTTAAAATCTTTACTTCATGAAATAAATGCGATGTAAAGCGCACAGATATAGCGACGAATTCTAAACTGATCCGTCGCTATTTAAACTAAAAGTATCGGTTGCTCAATTAATCGCCGGCAAAGGTAAGCCAGGAAGCCTCATGGCTGGCCAGATACTTTTTCAACCCTATTTTGCGACAACTTATGAATAATATATTTCTCTATTTAAATGAACAACATCTTGATGTGTGTATCCGTTAGCAGCAGACGCTGATAATTTTGCTATTGCCTGATCCCTTAAAAACGGGGCTTTTTCTTTATTTGCCTTCGTTAATGCTTCGGTTAGTTCTTCTTTCGTCAGTTCCGTGCAATAGGCAGGATTTCCTGGCTGCTGTCTCCAAGAATCGGTTAAAGAACCACTGTCTACCGCATCGAAGCCTAAATCGTTTGCCACACCCATGATTATTTGTTTATAGGCTAGGTCTTCACCAGCAATTGCTATGGCAATCCGGCCATCAGTGCCCTCGGGAGTTCCACGATGTTCTAAGGTATGGGCTAACAAATTGTTGAAAGCTTTAATGATTGGTCTACCTAAATGGTTAGATACCCATACGCTTTCTACCATCCCGTTCTCAACTTCTTCGATTTTACCGCTAATTTGCGGATAATAATTTGAAGTATCTACAACGATTACTTCCTGCCCCACCTTATCCATAATGTTGCGAAGGCTTGGCAGCACATAGAATGGAACAGATGTTATAAGAATATCAATATTTTCAATCACATCTTCTACCTTCACAGGTGTTCCTTTAAGTTCTTTTCCTTCCAGGTGTTCAATCCCGCGAGCATCAGAAATATTAACAGCATGTCCATTCTCAACCAATTTTTTTGCAATGTTTGATCCAATTGGTCCTGTACCTATAATTCCAACTTTCATTTCCATTCCTCCTGTATCCTATCTCAGGTCCCTGATTGAGTAATCTGTATACATGTACTAATATAATGATGTTGCAACTATTTTTGAAGAAGGCAATTAAAAATGACATAGTACCCTTTTTTGTACCTAACCACAGAAATGAGTTGAATAAGGTGTCCAGAATAAATGAAGAGGGCTTCAGCGAAGAATGCAAGAAGGATCATAGAGAGGTATATGGCATCGCCTACACGCAAAATGTACTTTCGGGACGATGGAAGTATATCATTCTCTGGTTTTTAAAATTTTCCCCGCGTCGATATAATGAAATTAAGACTCGTTTATGGGGAATTTCGCAAGGTTCGCTAACAAAGCAGCTTCGAGAATTAGAAGCGGATGGCTTAATTAACCGCAAAGTTTATCCCGAGGTGCCTCCGCGTGTTGAGTATTCATTAACCTCAAAAGGGGAGCATTTGATTCCGATCATTGATTTAATGGAACAATTCGGAGATAAGTTTGGGGATAAGATTGATTAACCAGGCCTACGCTGTTAAATTGAGCACCCAAAAAAGACAGTCTCCGCTGCCGGAGAACTGTCTTTTTTATGGTTAATGGCATTTGGATTTTAGCGGCAGTTACGTGTAGGCGGATTGCCGATAACACCCGGATACTGATAAGCGAGCGGCTCATCAAAGGTGGCATAGTCGAAGTAGATCATCAGGAGGACGGTGCGCTGTCCGGTAACCGGATCACTGATGATGATATGATCGCGGCCTGCGGCTTCCAGCACGCCTTTGTACACCTTAGCATTCCATTCTTTGTTGTTTTCGTATGTGTAGTAGAACGTTCCGATCTTGCCGAGGTTCAGCCGGAAAATATTTTCGATGTAAGATTGCTCAAATACTGGCGCAGTAGTCGGCACTACGGCTCCGCCAGGTGTCATCGGGCTTCCGCTGGTAACTTGCGGCGGCATGCTGCTCACCGGGTTCATGGTTCCTGCTGGCGTCATGCCGCTCATCGGATTCATGGTACCCATCGGCATCATATTGCCGGAAGGATTGCTGCCGATCATATAAGTAACGGGACGGTAAGGTTGACTAATCATTTGTAAAAAACCTCCTAAGTAAATGTTGGCTCAAGGAGACAGTAGCGGCAATTCGTATTCGCACAGCCAGTCTGTCTCCTGCAGCCCGCGATGCCTAATATACAGCCGGACAATCCTCAGCGGTCGGGGTAAAGAAGCAATGGGCCTTGTAGCGTCCGGTATTCTGCTGGTTATACCACTGATCCGGACAGGCGCCGACAGGACGGAAGAACCATAATGCATTAGAGGCCGGCCAGGTTCTCTCACCTGCTATAACCCGTTTAGCCAGTCTGATGTCTGACTCCCTGGCACGCTGGTAAAAGTAACTCTTCTGCGGGGCTTCGAAGCCGCCCGGACTCTGATACACCATATCATTCACATTCCGGATGTTTTTGAAGTCCAGACAATTCCCGAGAATCCGGTTCACACCGACATTGCCGACCATGAGCATGCCGGAATCCCCATCCTCCTCAGCTTCCGCCCTCATCAGCCGTGCCAGCACCCTCACATCTTCCGAATTCGTTTTGATGACGGCCATGCTTTCTCCTCCTTGCACTTACCGAGCTCTGGTCAGGCTCTGCGGCCAGCACCGTTTTAATGCCGGCGTGCAGTCACAACCCGCTCCGCAAGTCTCCACTTTTCTGTACTGCTCGCTGTATTGTATGTGCATCCGCCCAAGAGGTGACAGTCAGCGCCTAATTTCTTCCCCCCCACCGTTACAGTAGATCAAGGCTCATAGATCATCTTGCGTGTCATACCGCCGTCGATTACCAGCTGTGCCCCGGTGATGAAGTTGTTCTCAGGTGCTGTCAAATAAAGACAAGCCCGGGCGATGTCCTCAGGCTTGCCAACCCGGCCTGCCGGATGCTGTTTGTGGTCAATCTCACGCAGCTCATCGTAATCCCCGGTCTCAATCCACCCAGGGCTGATACAGTTCACTGTAATCCCGTCCTCCCCTAAAGTAACTGCCATGGCATGTGTTAGTGCCGAGATGGCTCCCTTGGAAGCCGCATAAGCTTCAGTATTCGGCTCAGACATCATAGAGCGTGTAGAGGACAGATTGACGACAGACCCGCCGTCAGGATTCTTCCTCATATGTTTGGCCGCTTCCCGGGTTGCAAGAAAGACACTGCGGGCATTTGTATTCAGTACCTTGTCCCATACATCGGCAGACAGCTCATAGAATCCGGCAGAATGCGGATTGGCAATACCTGCATTGTTGATCAATATGTCGACGGTGCCGTAGCAGTCCGCCGTGTGGGCTACCAGCGCTACAATATCCTCTTCCCTGCTGACGTCACAGGCCACAAATTCGGCGTGCCCGCCTGCTGCTGTGATCTCCTCTGCGGCTGCCTGGCCTAGAACGGCATCCAGCTCAGCAAGTACTACCTTTGCCCCTTCAGCCGCGTAGGCAGCCGCAACCGACCTCCCGATCCCTCGTCCGGCTCCGGTGACAATAACGGTTTTATCCACATACTTCATTAATATTTCTCCTCTCTGTAATTGTAATTTGCGCATAATATAAATATCCCCCTGTTCCGGTATTGGAAACAAGGGGATTGTACATTAAAGCATGTTATATAGTAAACAAGCTGTTGCCGGAGCATAAGTCCCTTTAGCATACAATCAATGCCTACTCTGCGGTTGAGTAATGCGGATGGCGCTGAAAGCCATGGTACCGGGTTCCCTGATAGGTTAACAGACCTCTGTCACCTTCTGCGCTCATGCCGAATTCACTGCCGTCTACTTTAAACTCCATTCGTTCCCCGTCCTGCAGCTCATAAGTCAGATAATAAGTCGTGCTGGTCCGGCTGGACTGGCTGTCATCCTGCAGCTGCTGCTGGCGGACTTCACTGCGCTTGCTGACAATACGGGCGGGGATAGTGAGCAGGGGAGAGCTGTTGTTCCGGCTCCACTGAAACAAGCCTCTGCCTGCAGATACCGCGACTATTCCAATCATAACCACGAGGAAGATCGGTATTACCGTCCCGGTAAGATCGAACATCCAAGAAGGATCCGAGCCCATTCCCATGACTTATTCCCCCTTATTCCCCAGATACTTGCCGCGCCCGGCATTCCTGCCGGATGCTTCTGTACATGTATATGCCTCATCTTGTCATTACAGCATCACAAAAAAAACACAATTGTATCCGACAGCTTGCCCTTATCCATTCTCACTCACACAGCAAAATACAGCAAAAAAGACCACTATGTCCTCAGTTATGAGAACGTATGTGGTCTTTGACAGCGTCTTGCCTCTCTATTCTATTATGCATGTACGAGATCAAGGAATTGTTTGGTTTCATTCTCTTCAGCCGGCATCATACCGTTCTCAGCCCAGCAGGCTCTGCATTGTTCTTCTGTTTCACACAGGTGAGCGTCGTCGCAGTTATAGCACAATTGCAGAAGGTTTCTAGTCACATAATCCGTTTCAAAAGTTTTCATTATAATCTCTCCTATTCGTGGATGAAAGTTTGTGAAAAAATGAACTTGTTTTCTATGTGTTAAATATATCACAAGCATTATTGTTTGTCATGTGATTTTTTTCACATTTTTAAGGAAAATTTAAAATACGTGATTTTGTTCATTTTTTAGACAAAGCCTCTTCTAATATAACCGTTTAGTATAGCTCTCGTTTAATGAGGTCTTCACCTGTTCCGCACCGATGCCAGGCAGCTTTACATGATCCGCTATCATCCTCGGAATATTAGGCAGACTATCCTTGGCCGGCCAGGATTCGGGATTCCACAGGCTGGAGCGCTTGAACGCTTTTGCACAGTGGGTGTAGCATTCCTCTACCTCTATCATGATGCCGACCAGCGGCGTACGTCCATGTGCCTCCATTTTCTGAAGCAGCTGCTCATCCCGGATAACCGTTGCCCGCCCATTTACCCGCAAGGTCTCCTCAAGCCCAGGTATTATAAAAATAAGACCGGCCCGCGGGTTGGATAACAGATTGATCAGGGAATCCATCCTGCGGTTACCGGGACGTTCAGGAATAACCAGACGGTGCTCATCCAGAACCAATACAAATCCGGGGGCATCCCCTCGGGGTGAAACATCCGTATCCCCCTCCCGATCCGAAGTCGCCAGCATGAGAATCGGTGACTGGGCAATAAAACGCCGGCAATGCTCATCAATAACACCAATAACCTTGTGCTGTACCAGCTCTCCGGGAAATCCCAGTAAATCGCGCAGCTCCGCTTCCGTTTCAATTCTCTGATAGTTGTAGTCAGCCATAAGCTTCCTCCATATGTATATAGTCCACAGCCAAATCTGCCCCCATTGTATCACACCCCTGCTTTCATATGAGCCTCCGGTTACAAAAAAAGAAGACTGCACGCAGCAGCCTTCCTCTCACCTACCATTCAAAAAAGCATTACATCACCCGCCAGCTAATCCCGCCATTGGTAGTCTGCAGGAGGATTGACCTGCGGTCCTCCTCTTTCTGGATCAGCAGCCAGCCCACATCAGCGGAAATGAACTGGAGCTTTACAATCTCCGGATATTCCAAGAGCTTGGATTGCAGAACACTGCTGGCCGGAAGCGGGGTCCAGGTCTGGCCCTGATTCAGGGTCTTGTAAATCAGGTTCCCGTTCAGCATCCATCCGGTTGAAGCATTAATAAAGACGGGCGGAAGATAACGGTTAATGCCGGTCTGGCTGTTCAGCGCAAAATCAACAAATCTCCAGTTATCTCCCCCGTTTGCAGTAAAGTAACCGTTATAGGAGACGCTGTTCTGTTTGTCTGTCTGACAGGCAGCCGGCAGGAAGCCGGTTGTATTGTCACCGCCGAAAAACTCCGGCTCTCCGGTAATAACCCTGTCACAGCCTTTCCACTCTTCATTCACCAGAATCTCCTGACCCGGATGCCAGGTCGCCCCGCTGTCGCTGGTCATAAAGATTTTGGGCAGCGCACCGGTCTGCAGGGTAACCAGTCCGTGGGTCGAATTCTTAAAGATCATTCCAGTCACAATTCCGGCCATCGGAATCGTATTGTTCGGCAGGTTCGGATTATACTGTTCATTCTGCATAACCATGGTCCAGGTTGCCCCGCCATCCTTGGTGGCATAAAGTGCTTTGCTGGACTTCGTGGTATTGGCGTCCCAGGAGGTCATCAGCCAGCCGGACTGCGGAGAGCTGAAATAGATGGACGACACCGTATTGGAATCCGGAAAAGAAGATACCTTCCAGCTCTGGCCGCCGTCTGTTGTCCGCAGGACAACCGTTTCCGTCATACCGAAGGCGCTGCGGATAATCCAGCCGTTATCCGGATCGGTGAAAAAGATTTCTTCACCGTAGACCGGATTAGCCATAAACTGGACATTGGTCGATGGCGAGATGTTCACCCAAGTTCCACCATTGTCCATGGTCATGTAGATCCGCAGTTCCTTTTTGGTCACTCCCCAGGCAAGCCCTACCGATTCATTCAGCAGCCGGAAATCCGTCAGCCGGGTCTGGATCTGATATTTGGGTGTGCTCTCATTGGTTACATTTTTGGCATCGCCAGGTGTAATCAGCGTGATCGTCTGCCCTTCCTCCGGTGCTTCGGTCGGCTGGGGTGGCAGAGTAGGCATTGGTGCCGGTGACGAAGAGCAGGCCGAGAGAATCAGCAGGATGAAGAGAAAAGCAGCGGCCATTCTCAGCGTTCCGTAGCCTGCAGTTTTGGATGACAACGCCCTCTCTCCTTTCGTAAAGCTTTATTTCTTATACAGTTTACTGTTTTTGTATCCGTACAGCCAGTAGATCAGAAGTCCGAGGATCAGCCAGATGATAAAGCCAGTCCAGGTTTCCCTGCCCAGATTATACATCAAATACCCGCAGGCCGCCGCACTTAACAACGGAATGACCGGTACCCAAGGCACTCTGAACCCCCGCTTCAGATCAGGATGCGTACGGCGCATCATAATAACGCCCAGTGAGACGACGAGGAATGCGAACAGCGTACCTATGCTTGTCAAATCGGCCAGACGGTCAAGCGGGACAAGGCCGGTAAACACGGCGATGATTCCGCCGACCATCCAGGTGCTACGCACCGGTGTCTGTGTTTTGGGATTAACTTTGGCCAGACTTTCGGGAAGTAGCCCGTCGCGTGAAATAGCGAACAGCAGACGGGTCTGTCCGAACAGTAAAACGAGCAGAACGGTAGTCATCCCTGCTATGGCTCCGACAGAGATCAGGCCGGCGATCATGTTTTGATCCACAAAACGCAGAGCAAAGGATACCGGGTCGCTGACATTGAGATTCTGATAAGGCACAATACCGGTCAGCACAAGCGATACTGAAATATAGAGGACTGTACAAATGGCCAGAGATGAAATAATCCCGATCGGCAAATCGCGCTGCGGCCGCTTAACCTCCTCAGCAGCAGTCGATAAGGCATCAAAGCCGATGTAGGCAAAAAATACAGTTGCCGCCCCGTTCACTACCCCGTGGAAACCGAATGGAAGAAAGGGCGTCCAGTTCTCCGGTTTAACATAGAACATGCCGGTAAAGATAAACAGAAGGACTACCGACAGCTTCACCACAACCATAATGGCATTGAACCGTGCCGTTTCTTTGACGCCGCGGGTCAGCAAATAGGATATCAGCAGAATAATAACCACGGCGGGCAGGTTGATAAAAGTTCCTTTGTCCGCATTATAAGCCCCGGACAGCGCCGTGGGCAAATGGATTCCGAAGCCGTCAAGCAGCCCCTGAAAATAACCGGACCAGCCGCTGCTGACCGCCGCCGCCGCGACCCCGTACTCAAGCACCAGATCCCAGCCGAGAATCCAGGCCAGAAGCTCTCCAAATGCAACATAGCTGTAAGCATACGCACTCCCGGATACCGGAAGTGTGGAAGCGAACTCGGAATAGCAAAGTGCGGACAGCACGCAGGCGATTCCCGCTAGCACGAAGGAAAGCACCAGTCCGGGACCGGCATGCTCTGCAGCAGCAACCCCTGTCATAACAAAAATACCGGTACCAATGATTGCACCGACCCCCAGGGCAGTGAGATCAAGGGCTCCCAGGGTTTTGCTGAGCTTGCCGGCATCGTCACTCAGGGGTGCAGCCAGCGGTTTCTTGCGGAATAAATCCATACTTCTTTTCTCTCCTGTCAATAATAATGATGTAGCTCAGTGACGAGCGGTCAGCAGGCTAATAGCTAAGCCTCAGCCGGACAGCAGACTCATTTCTGCCAAAAGTTGTTGTTAGCATGCCCGCTTCCGGGGTAATGGATTAAAAACAGGATGCTTGAAAACACTACATTTAACGATTATGATGGTTAAGATTGGACACAAAAAATTCGAATTTCGGAGGAGATGTATCAATGGCCCCCCCATTTAAGCCCAATCGTGTCGTAGTCATCGGCACCGGTGCAGTAGGAACAACAACTGCCTATACCCTGCTGCTTCGCAGACGTATGCAAGAATTAGTACTAATAGATGTCAATCATCAGAAGGCACTTGGAGAAGCGCTGGACATGAATCACGGCATGCCGTTTGTCGGCGGCGTGAAGTTATGGGCAGGAACCTATGAAGATTGCCGGGAAGCGGATATCATTATCGTAACCGCCGGGGCATCGCAGAAGCCGGGTGAAACCCGGATCGATCTGCTGCGCAAGAACATCTCCATTTTCAAAGACATCATCCAAAAAATCACCAAATACAATCATCATGCCATCCTGCTGATTGCCACGAATCCGGTGGACATTCTGGCTTATGCCACCTTGAAGATCAGCGGCTTTGACCGCAGACGCGTCATCGGTTCGGGTACAGTGCTGGACAGCGCACGGTTCCGATACCTGATCGGTAAGCATAAGGAAATCGATCCGCGCAGCATTCACGGACAGATTATCGGTGAGCACGGGGATTCCGAGCTGCCGGTCTGGAGTCTCGCCAATATTGCCGGGACCGATCTGGGCTTCGATGAAGCTGAACGCCAGGATATATTTGAAGACACCAAAAATGCCGCCTATGAAATTATAGACGCCAAAGGATCTACGTCCTACGCGATTGCGCTGGCGCTGGACCGGATTGTCGTTTCCATTCTTGATAACGAAGGCGCTGTGCTCAACGTCTCGACCCTGCTTAACAATTACAATGGAGTTTCCGATGTGTTCCTCGGTGCGCCATGTGTCGTCGACCGCTCCGGCGTACGCGAAGTTCTGGACCTGCCGCTCAATGAGGAGGAACAGGCCTTGTTCCAGAAATCTGCGGACAAGCTGAAATCAGAGATTTCCAAGCTTGAGCTGTAAGTTAATATCCCCGGTTACTAACAAACAAAAGGCTATCTCCCGGTCGCATTACTCGGACCGGAAGATAGCCCTTGTTGTATGCAGCCCCGCACACAACAGAATCCGTCCTTCAGCGGGGATCGTGAATCGCCGCAGCCAAAGGACGGAGTTTACTTACCATGTCATTTTGTTAATATAACATGAAACATTTTTGCCTGACAATGATATTAATATCATGGTTGCGAATACCAGTTTACCGGACCACAGGACGCTTGTAATAGTCTCTTAATACCTGTTCAGCTTCCTTGCCGTAAATATCAAAGCCGACATTAGCTGCAGCTTCCTCCGCCGGGTACAGCTTTGTGCTCCAGTCCCACCAGAAGAAGCCGGCAAACCAGGATTCGTCCCAGAATGTCTCCAGCGCCGACCGGTAGAAATTGGCCTGTTCCTGCTGGGAAACGGGAAGCTCCTTATGCGAGAAATCCCAAGGCATGGTCGCACAGCCCAGCGCACTGCGGCAGCCGATTTCAATAAAGACCAGCGGCTTGCCGAACCGGTCAGATAGTGCCTTAAGCCGCGGCTTCTGCCGCTCCCAGGAGGCCCGCATATTCTCGAAGGTATCCCCCGGAACAGAGGCTACCGGATAATAGGCGCTTGTTCCGATATAATCCACCTCGTCGAGCCATTCGATCCCTTCCTCTTTTCCGTGGTTGGCATTGTATACGATCGGTCCGGTGTATAAGCTTTTGACCTCACTGATCAGATTGCGCCATTCTGTCTCCCGCGACTCTGTAGCCACCATCTCACAGCCGATGCAGAACAGCTCGCACTCTAGCTCCTCCGCCAGCTCAGCATAATGCTTAATAAAGTTCGTATAGGATTTGAACCAGGCTGCCCAGTAAACGTCACCATCCTCAGGAAAGCCGATCCGCGCCCGCCAGATCCCGTCCCTGGAATTAACCACAGGTTTAAGGCAGACTTTCAGCCCCAGCTGCTTAGCAAGCTTCACGGTATGCTCAATATCCCGGTCGGTCATCGTATATCCGTAGTCAAAATAAATCTCTGTGGAATGCACCGTATCCTGCCATGTCCAAAAGGAAAGCGCAATCCATTCACTTCCCGTTTCTGCCAGCTTTCTAAGAGAATCCTCGGCATAGGGCTGTCTGTACGCCCCTCTGGTTGATTCCCAGCCATAAGTCATTCCTTTAAAAAATGTTTCGTTCACCGCTGTATCCTCCCATTGATAAAGTCATCAGCTTCTCTCCGCTGTATAACATTTATAATTACTGTCTATCTTTTGTTAGGATAATTGAAAAACAAAATAATAACAAGTTATAATTAAAGAAAACTTTATACTAACAAAATCTTATGTTTTAGGAATGCAAAAAAACCGTGGACATACACGTCCTCCGGCTGATAAAAATAAGGGTTGGAGCGAAAAATAATCTGTACTCTGCCGTGCATAATCAGGCATTTAGTTACTCCCTAAATGCTGCTTCCTTTTCCGGCATGCTAATCTCAAGTTTAGCCATCGCCTCTTCCTTCTCCCGGCTCGTAATGTGCGTATAGACAGTCGTTGTCTGAATCGAAGAATGACCCAGCAGCTCCTGAACCGTGCGCAGATCCGCACCCTTGCGCAGCAGCATGGTAGCGAAGGAATGACGCAGCTTATGGCTGGAATACGGCCGGCGGTGCGCTTCGGGCACACTCTGCTGGAAACGCTCAAACGTACCGGCTGCGATGCCCTGAATCCCGCGGATCGATAGCCTCCGGCCTTTTTGCGAGATAAACATCGCCTCCTCCTTGCTGCGCCACGGTGACAACCGCCCGGCGATCGCCTCCTCCAGATAAGGTGCGACAGCATCCGGAACCGGGACATTCCGCCATTTGCGCCCTTTACCAAACACACGGAGCGAGCGGCGATCCGGACTGTAATCATTAAGATTAAGGGTATGTACTTCCCCTACCCGCAGCCCCATATACGACATCAATAGGAAGACAGCCAGATTCCGGCTGCGGTATTTACCGCTGACCGCTGACAAAAACTGCTGCAGATCGCCTTCATCCAGATAAACCGGCTCACGGTTTTTTTCGGTTTTGGATTTTTTGATGCCTGCCGCCGGGTTAACCGTAAGCAGCTCAAGCTCAATCAGCGCCCGGAACAGGCAGTTAATTGACGCATGCTTGCGGTTACGTGTTGAGTCGCTGACTCCCCGCTCACGTACGGAGGTCAGATACGAGACCACATGCAGCTTTTTGACGGATTCCAGCCGCTTGCCGTTAAGCCCGTTCAGAAACTCCCGCACATCCGCCAGATAGGATTTCTGGGTGTATGCCGTAAATCCGGCATCCTTCATCCAGATCAGAAAAGCCTCCAGCTCCTCTTCATAATCATTCTCGCATTCAGTCACTGCTGTTCACCTCCGTTATTGCGCCATTTGGCCGCATGGTTCTGAACCATCTGCAAAAACTGCTCCAGTGCAGGTGACATCCACTTTTTGTTATGATAAACGATTTGTGTAGCTACACGCTGGGATTCATCATTCCAGTTAAGCCGCGCCAGCTTGCCTTCTGCCAGCTCGTTTCGGACCGTAATCAGCGGCAGAAAGGAAATGCCCAGACCGGACATCACACACTGCTTAATCGCTTCAATGCTCCAGAATTCAAGATTCGGATCAGGAAAAACGCCATGGCTGTTGAGATGACGCTCAAATAATATACGGTAGGTACAGCCTGTCTCTGTATGCAGGATCGTTTGATCCTTGAGATCAAGCGGAACTACCTCCTTCAGACGTACAAGCGGATGATCGAGCGGTGCAACCAGGGTCATAGCTTCATGTATCAGCGTTTCGCAGATTAAGTCCTTATATTCTGTTTCGGGCTGGAGCAGAAAAGCAAGATCAAGCTCGCCGGTACGGACGAACTCGGTCAGCTCCCAGCAGGCCCCCGGCTTGAGGGTTATCTGCACCTTGGGATGGCTGCCGCGGAATTCCTTGATAATTCCCGGCAGGCGAAAGGCAGCCAGCGATTCCGGTGCACCGATGCGCAGCACGCCTGACAGCTCTGTTTCGGAGCGTAGCGCATCCTGGGCCAGGGCATGCATCCGGGAGATTTCCTGGGCATAGGGCAGCAGGCGGCGCCCGGCATCGGTCAGAATAATTTTTTTGCCGATCCGGTCAAATAAAGGCTGGCCGAGCTCTGCTTCCAGCGCCTGAATCTGTCCCGTTATGCTTGATTGCGCATAGTCCAGCTTCTGGGCGGCCCTCGTAAAGCTGCCAGCCTCGACGACAACCAGGAAAGTAAATAAATGCCGCGATTCCATAATTCGCTTGCCGGCCTCCTATCGGTTTTTTGAATGGATGGTATTCGATAATTCCGTTTTTCCAATGGATCTATTATCTGATACTCTATACTTAAATACAAGGAAAGCGGGACAATTAGATGAAGCAAAATCATTCCTTACAACGTAATATCGGCATGCCGCAGGCCATTGCCCTCTATATTGGAGCCGTGCTCGGATCAGGGGTGCTGATCGTGCCGGGCCTGGCAGCAGAAATGGCCGGACCGGCATCCCTGCTGGCCTGGGGCTTCATGACCCTGCTCATTCTTCCGCTGGCATTGTCGATGGGTCTGCTGTCGGCCAAGTATCCAAACGCTGGCGGAGTCTCTCATTTCGTCACTTTGGCCTTCGGGCCGCGGGCCGGGGCAATGGTCGGATGGTTTTTCCTGATGTCCGTCCCGATCGGCGGACCGGTTGCTGCCTTGACGGGAGCAGGCTATATGACTGCCGCGATGGGCTGGGGTGACGGGTCAAGAATTGCCCTGGCCTCCGCTATGCTGGCAGTTGGACTGATCACGAACTGGATCGGGATGCAGGTCGCCGGCAAAGTGCAAATCGCCGTTGTGATTGCAATTGTCTCCGTGCTGGTCTTCTCGTTTGCCGCGGCGCTGCCACGGATGGAAAGCACACATTTTACTCCGTTCATTCCGCATGGCTGGACCAGCATCGGGCAGGCCGCGGCGATTCTGTTCTGGTGCTTTATCGGCTGGGAAGCCGTGTCCCATCTGTCCGAAGAATTTAAAGACCCACAGCGGGCTGCGATCAAAGGCGTAACCGTCGCAGCGGTCATTGTAGGCGTCCTGTACTTCCTCTCTGCGCTGGCGACAGTCGGCACACAAAGCTATCTGCGCGGCGGAGCTGATTCTTCGCTGGTCTGGATCATCAGCCAGCCGCTGGGAGCATGGGGCGGATTTATCGCGGGGCTTACGGGGATGTTTATCTGTACTGCGACCATCATCGCCTATACAAGTGCAGCCTCACGGGTAGCCTTCGCTTTAGCCCGTCAGGGCTATGCGCCCCGCTGGATGAGCCGGTTGTCCGCCCGGTATCAGACACCATCAGGTGCCACGATGTTCCTTATGGGCTGCTATGCAGTGGTACTATTCCTTTACGGAAGCGGATTGCTGTCTATTACCACCCTGATCCAGTTTCCGAACGCCACCTTCATTCTGACCTACATTGGGGGCTGTGCCGCAGGCATCCGGCTGCTGAAAGGCAGCCGGATGGGCGTAACAATCAGCTGGATTTCTTTTACCGCAACTGTGGCCGTATTTCCGTTTACCGGCTGGGCAATTGGCTACCCGATTGTGATAGTCGCATGCTTTACGGCCATTGTCTGGCTTCGGAACAGCCGCAGCGCATTACCTGCGCTGCCTGAGAACGAACCTCAACAGAAAAAGTCCAATGTGATTTAATTCAGATGTGTATGTGTGCCATAGTCACACGCAAACAGGCCGCGATATCCCTTAATCTATATAAGGAATCGCGGCCTTTAATATTCGTCCCAAGCTATCTAACTTCAACAGCAAACACCGCCGAGGTCTGATTCAGCATGTATCCCCCGTCATCCGTGGTCCAATTGGCAGTATACAGATAGTAGTAAACGCCCTTCTCTCCGGGTGCTGTAAACACGCCATCTGTTAAAGTAACCGGATCATATGCATTACCATCGGTGACTTTGGCTACTACAACACTTGACGGCTGCGGCTCATAATTCAGGACGGTATCGATTCTTTCACCCGGCTGAACAACGGTCAGTGTCTGGCCGTTATACATCTGCTCACCAATGGCAGTATCTGCACAGCCCAGATAATCCCAGCAATAGCTGGCCTGTACAGCCGGAATCCCCGCAGCTCCAGCCGTTATTACAGGTAACGGCGGCTTTGCCCTGTAGGACCTATCTGCTTTGGTCGATGTCTCAACAGCAGATGTATCCGCTGGCTTAGCCGACGAAATAGGTTCAGCAGGCTTGGTTGTCTGCTCCGGCTCTGGTGCCGGCGTGCTATGTATTGGATTATCTGCTGTGTTATGCCTGCTGCATGCAGATAACATCATGACAAGCAGAGCAATAGAAAATATTTTCAGGTATATTTTCACAGTATTCACCTCACCCTGTATAGACGAATGAATTGGTAAAAAGTTGCTTTATATCTTTTCCCTGACATACCTTTTACGTTTCCTGCCGGTGTGAATCGTTTCAGACTGTTCGCAGCGGGTTATGGATGGAAGAGAGCATACCAATATTTTTAACGAGAAGGAGAGATAAATATATGTCTGATTATAACAAAATCGTACTGGAGCCAGCTGCCCTGCAATTTGCGAATGATAACTCGGAGCCTCCTTTTCTGCCTGACCTTGGTCCGGAAAAAGGCCGGGAAGCGGTTAACAGTGTTCAGTCAGGCGAAATAGATAAACCAGCGGTCGACATTCAGGACCTTACCGTCTCTGGCGGTCCCGGCGGTAGTGTGCCCGTGCGGATTATCCGTCCGCTGAACAGAGTCGGTGACGACCTGCCGGTCATCCTCTATATTCATGGCGCCGGCTGGGTGTTCGGCAACAGTCACACCCATGACCGGCTCATCCGTGAGCTTGCAGTCGGTGCTGAAGCTGCAATCGTTTTTCCTGAATACAGCCTGTCCCCGGAAGCTAAATACCCTACTGCTATTGAAGAAATCTATGCCGTTCTGGAGTGGATTTCAAAGAGTGGCGGTAAAAGTGGGCTGGACAGCGGTAATGTGACCGTAGCCGGTGATAGTGTCGGCGGAAATATGACAGCTGCCATTACCCTGATGGCGAAGGAGCGCGGCGGACCAAAGATTGCCAAGCAGCTGCTGTTCTATCCGGTAACGGATGCAGCATTTGATACGGAATCGTATCATCTGTTCGCAGAAGGCTATTTCCTGCAGCGTACAGGAATGCAATGGTTCTGGGATCAATATACAACTGACCCCGAAGAACGGGCGCAGATCACCGCCTCTCCCCTTCGGGCCAGTCTGGAGCAGCTGAGCGGTCTGCCGGAAGCGCTGATTATTACCGGAGAAGCGGATGTGCTGCGTGATGAAGGCGAAGCCTATGCCAATAAGCTGCGCGAAGCCGGTGTGCCTGTAACAGCAGTGCGGTTCCAGGGCATCATCCATGACTTCGTGATGCTGAATGCACTGGCAGATACCGAAGCGAAAAAAGGCGCCTTGATGCTGGCAACTGCCTGGCTGAAGAGCTAAATCTCTCTTTATACAAGTGATTCGTATACAGGACAAAGACAAGCCCGCATTCGGAGAATAATCCGTGCGGGCTTGTTGCAATCGGCCGAAGATTGACAACAAGAACGAAATACGTCCCCACTGCCACATTTTTGGCCGTTACTTTCTCTGGGTATAAAACTCCGCAGCCTTCACCAGCATATCCTTCAATGAACCGAAGGAGGTTGTTTGGTTCACATGCTCATTCAGCTGATCTTGGGGCAGGGATTTCAGGTCCTCCGCTGAGGAGCCCGTAAAGCCGCCGCTCTGCAGCAGCTCCTTCAGAGACTGAAACGGAGTGAATTGTTGCAGGAACGAGCTGGACAGCAGCTGGTCGACCGGAAGCTTTTGTAACAGCTGATCCAGCGGAAGCTGGTCAAGCGGAAGCTTTTGCAGAAGCTCGCCGATATTACCGTCTTTGACTGAATTCATAAGGCCCTGAACCTTATCGCCCAGTCCTCCGAGATTAAAGCTCATGATTGTTCCTCCTCTGAGTTGTAGTTGCTTTTTAATTACCCCATTCCGTTAATTGCGAAAATAGGTAACATATATATTGTTATGTAAACTTTAAATATATTTATTTCATAATCAAACAGCAACTAATCGCCGTATCCGGGGGTCAATAAAGTATAATATCTATCAAGGAGTTGATCCCTGTGTCCAAAACCACTCTTGGGCTCGCTTTGCTGCTGGCCGCCGGCCTGCTTACATACGGCCTTGTCACAGCTGCGCATGAAAAGAGTTCCAGCCAGAACACCCAGAAACCTAATGAATTTACAGAAGAAGCAGCTTCGGCAAAAATAATGCCAACACCGTCTCCGGAAGCTGTCACACCCCTTCAGGTTTTATGGGAAGCTGACACGGACGGCACCGGCATGTACTCGGATGATCCGCCTGTCTCAAACGGCTTTTTTTACTATTCACACAATAATACTCTAAACGCCGCCGGCATCTCCTCCGGGACAATCGCCTGGACCTTAGAGAACGTCAGAACGCCAGAAATCATCACTGATAAAGCTATTTATACTATAAGCGGCAGTGATCACCTCGTTAAGCTGTCAGCGGACACCGGAAAGCAGCTCTGGAGTACGCAAGTTGCCAAGCAGCCTATGGAAGTAGGCGGACACGCCCGCTTGAGCGGTAAGACAATCCTGTTTGCTAATGAAAGCGGCGGTGTAGCCGCCTACGATGCTGAAACAGGCAAGCAGCTGTGGTCAAATCCCGAGATTCCGATGTATGCCGGCACTATTCACGGTGAGCATAATGGGGTACTGATCGTGTCCAGTACCATTGATAATATACGCTCGCAATACTTTGGTCTGGACCCGGCGACCGGACAGCAGCTGTGGCGCACGGAAGGCATCTTAAGCCCGGTTGCAACACACGAAGATGACATGATACTGCGCGAGACGGCTGCTGAGCAATACATCCCCGGGGAACCACCGGTATCCGGTCACCTCCTGAGCCTTGTAAGGCTGGATTCTGCAACAGGAAAACTGACCGGACAAGAAAAAGTTCAGCCGCTGGAGGATGTACGCATGATGGGTAGCAGCTTGGCCCTAATTGAGCAGCCCTATATCTATACGGTTGACGGCAAGCAGGATCAAGCGGAAAGCTATCTTACCCGGTTTACACTGGGTCAAATCAATGGCTCAGGCGTCAAAACCTATGATAATTACGGCACATGGGTAGCTGGTCCTGTTGATGGCATGGCCTTTTTCAGGCAAAACAATGTGCTGTCCGGTGTTCATCTGGCGGATGACCGGACCGTTACCTTTGCAGCTCCGGCCAAGGGGCTGACTCTGATTCAAAAGCACGAGAATGCTGTATTTGCCAGCTATGATAACGGCAGCTTCATCATCATGGATGCCAGTACCGGTGCCATAGCCGGTAAATTAGATACCGGGTTAACCTACACCTATTTCGGCGATATCATCATCTCCGGAGCAACCGCGCTGGTGCGTTTTGAGAACAAAACCTTTGCACTGGAAATGCCCAAATCGTTGTTATCATAATAAACAAACCAGGAGTCTTATAATATGCCCTTAACCTTTGCACACCCGGCAATCATTTTACCTTTCTCACGCAAAAGCACTTATGTACACTTTTCCGCCATGGTCCTCGGAAGCATGTCACCGGATTTCGAGTATTTTGTCAGAGGCAGGCCTGTCGCCGAAATTGGGCATACCTTTACCGGATTTCTTGTGTTCAATCTGCCGCTGGTTGCGGTCATCTGTCTGGTCTATCATTATTTTGTACACCGGACTTTGATGAGCCATCTGCCGCACTTTCTTCAAGACACCTACACACTTAGGACAACTGCAGGTTCTGTAACCCGGATATTCGTCTTCATTTATTCAGCACTCTTCGGCATGCTTACGCATGTGGCCTGGGATTCCTTCACCCACAAGCAGGGGGTTATGGTGGCTAAATTCCCGGGATTGTTCAACCATATCTTCAGCGTCTACGGCCATGATATTCCTTTATACAAATTCCTGCAGCATGGCAGCACAGTATTTGGGCTTAGTCTGATTTTCGGATACCTGGTTCTCAGGAGCCGTTCCGGTAGGCAGGAGCCTTCCAGCAAATCCGCTAAGCAAAAATATCTTTTCTGGTCCGCTGTATGCCTGTTGGCCGGTTTCCTTTTGCTCCTCTGGTATTTCGCTGCACCAGTGTCCCTATCAAGCTATGGCGTACATGTGGTAAGGATCGTTGATACCTGGTGCCTGGGTCTGCTCGGTGTCTGCCTGTTTCCCAAATACCGCCAGAACCGGATCAGCAGCACATAAAACCAACACAAACAGGACTTCCCTCAGGGAAGCCCTGTTTTGCTTCTCTCTACCTTAGCGCCCGCACGAACCCGCCGATTCTCCGGGCAGCTTCCGCCAGCTTCGACTCATCCTCCACCAGCGCAATCCGCACAAACCCTTCGCCCTGTACGCCAAAAGCATCCCCCGGAATTATCGCCACCCCGGTCTTGAGCAGAAGCTCCTGTGCAAACCGCCGCGACCGCCCCGTCTGACCGGCATAATAATTCTCCGGAAGCGGCGCCCAGATAAACATCGTAGCCTTCGGGCTAGGTACAGCCCACCCTTCCTCAACCAGTGCCTGGACGAACACATTCCGTCTGTGTTCATAGAGCGGCGCAACCTCCAGCCGTTCATCCCCCTGCATCGCCAGCTCCAAGGCAAGAACTGCCGCTTCCTGCACCGGGTTGAATACACCGTAATCCACATTGCTCTTGAGTTCCCGGAGCGCCCCTACCGCTGCACGGTTACCAGTCATGAACCCAATTCGGCAGCCGGCCATATTAAAGCTTTTTGAAAAAGAGTGAAACTCCACTGCCGTATGTATCGCTTCAGGCACCTGCAGAATACTTAACGGCCGATAACCGTCAAAGCCCATCTCTGAGTAGGCCAGATCATGGATGATCAGCACCTCCCACTTTAGAGCCAGCCCTACCAGCTTCTCCATGTAAGCATAGTCCGCCGTAACCGAAATCGGATTCCCCGGGAAGGCAAGCAGGATAAACACAGCCTGCTGCCATACCTCGTCCGGAATGCTGTCCAGATCGGGCAGGAAATCATGGTCTGCAAGCAGCGGAAGCGGCCAGGCCTTCACACCGGCAATAGCGAGTGAGCCTGAATAAATCGGATACCCCGGGTCAGGCACAATTGCCAGATCCCCGGGATTGCATACGGCTAAGGCCAGATGGGCCAGCCCGTCCTGGGAACCCATCAAAGATACCAGCTCTTCCTCCGGATCCACTTCTACGCCAAACCGCCAGTTCATCCATTTTGCAGCCTGTTCGCGGAACTTTGCGCTTCCTTTGGAAGCAGGATAAGAATAACTGTCATCCCGGAGCACGGCTGCACTCAATGCTTCACGGATCTCCGGGGCCGGGGCCTGGTCAGGGCTGCCGATGCCAAGGTCAATAACCTCGAGTCCGGACTTTCGTGCCTGCTCCTTCCATTCTGCCACCTCTGCAAAAATGGATGAGCCTAAATGGGAAAGCTTGTCCGATCTCCACTTTTGGACGGAGCCTGAATTGCTGGTTGTCATATCTCTCCACCTGTCTGTTTTTGAATCATTATAGCATGCGGGGTGCAGATAAGGATGCAGTGCATTGCAACTGGTCGATAATGGTAAAAAAACACTTGATTTAAGCTGGAATGTTGTCCGCGAACGGTTATTAAAATCGATTTAAACAAAAACAGCGTATAATTTATGTTATACGCTGTTTTTTCAGGCCGGAATTGCCTGCTTTTTGACCCAAAAGACGTACTTTTAAGCAAAGTGATTCTCCTATAAACTCCTCAAAAAAATGGAAAGCAGGCTTTACATTCAGCAGCTTTAATGATATTTTAATTATGGAAAGTATACTTTCCATCCTTTCACAGTGAGGTGATCCTTTGAAAAACAGGCTGGAGGAAATACGCAAGCAGCATGGCATTAAACAGGAAGAGCTTGCCGCAGCGCTGGAGGTATCCAGACAGACGATTGGCTCACTCGAAAACGGAAGATACAACCCTTCCATCATTCTGGCTTTCAAAATCGCCCGTTTTTTCAATCTGTCCGTTGAGGAGATTTTCATCTACGAGGAGGAAGAGAAATGAGAAGATCACCAGCTTTTTACGTAATACTGCTGTTCGTCGGGATCTGCGCAATTGCGGCTAGTTTCTTTTTTAACAATGAGGAATTTAAGGCTGTCTCGGGTACGTTGATCGGCATCGGGGCCGGCAGTGCGGGGGTCAGTATATCCAATCTGTTCATGATTCGTGCAGCACGCAAAAACCCCGGGCTTGAAAAGCAGGCCATCATTGATTATCACGATGAACGGAATACGGTAATCCGCAACCGCGCCAAAGCCAAGGCCGCAGATATTACCCAGTGGCTGATCATGGCGATCGCCTATGTTACGATCCTTATTTCAGCTCCTTTATGGGTGACACTTGCTGTAGTTGTTGTTTTTCTGATCTACCATTTCATGAGTCATTATCTGATGGTCCATTACCAGAAAAGCATGTGAACAGAGCAGCGCCAGCCCGCAAATGAAAGATAGTCCTGCGGCTGGCGCTGCTCTACTTCAATTTTTAAGCCGCTACTTCCATAACCGGATCACCTTCACCAGCTCTTCCCCGTTAAAATCCAGCCTGTACACATCAGGTTTGGACATGTTTAGCAGGAAATCCAAATCGTATATTTTGTCATAATGATTCATGATCAAAGTCATTACGGCCCCATGTGTCCCTAAAGCTATCTTTCGTCCGTTATAATTTTTCAATAACTCTTTTACGACGGCTATAGCCCTGCCCTGACAATCTGCATTAGACTCCCCGCCCGGCAAAGCAAAATCAGGATCGACAAAAGACAGCTCCAATAACGGGATTAGCTCCTCATCAGGCAAGCGCTTGTCTTCATTCAGGAAGATTCTTTCTTTAAGGTCTTCGTATAATAACACCTCTTGGCCACTGGCCCCAGCCAAATCCTCAATGGTTAGAACGGCTCTTAAATAAGGGCTCGAGACAAAAACCTCTATCGCTTCTGGTTTCAAGATTTCCGTAACTTGCAGCGCATCCCTCTTTCCTTTTTCCGTTAAACCTCTGGTTCTTTCGTTATGGTTCCCCTCTTTCGTTGGTGATTCACCATGTCTTACCATATAAATCGAAGTGTGCATTTTCTTCCTCCAGTACTCCAGTTTTCCGGATAATTAATGAATTACAACCCTCACACTATATTAGAAATAACTGGAATGTCAAATATACGAAGTAATAGTCCGCAAGGGACAGGCATAGGATAGGGTATTACGAGTGAAGGTGGGAATACTTATGTCCAAGAACAAACGCGGCAAAGCACTCTGGCGGATGCCGTCCCGCAGCAGAGGAACCTGTCCAATCTGCGGAAGCACACGGATAAAGCTGCTCTATATCGGTAAAAGCGCCGACGGCGGCA
Organism: Paenibacillus sp. fava2; assembly: GCF_058313675.1. Classification (NCBI taxonomy): domain Bacteria; kingdom Bacillati; phylum Bacillota; class Bacilli; order Caryophanales; family Paenibacillaceae; genus Paenibacillus; species Paenibacillus sp. fava2. Next base: position 4,122,307 of record NZ_CM177755.1, read on the forward strand.
AGCTGGATGTCTGCAAAAAGTGTGACGGCAAGCAGGCGGTCTAACACATTTTCGCGAATATGATGCCAGCTGTAAAAAAGCACTTATAACAAAGGGGAGCACCGTCTCGTACGGCACTCCCCTCTTCTTTATCCGGTCAGGTCAAGTCCTGCATTTCTCTCCGCGGAACCCAGTTACGGACACCGTTATCCTCAAGAATCCCTAAGGTCACATCCGAAATATGCGGATCAGCTAGCAGCTTGTCCCTCACCTTAAATTTGATGTCATCGGCATCAGCCAGCGTCAGCCCGGTCTTGAGCTCGATCAGGCCTTCAACATGGTAGTACCGGCCTTCCTGCAGAATACGCATCTGGAAAATGTCAGTAACCTGGGGCTCTTCAAAAATAATCTTCGCTACCTTCTCCTCTATTTCCGGCGGAGCCGCTACACCAATCAATCCAACCATATTGTCATAACCGACACGGAAGGCTACCCCGATCATCATAAACGCAATCAGGATGCTTGTGATCCCGTCCAGCAGATGGAAACGGGTCAGCGCAGTCACCAGTACAGCAATCAGCGCCAGGAATCCCCCGGTTGTTGCAACAAGGTCCTCGTAAAAAACAAGCCGGGTCGGCGGTGCGGCCCGTTTAACGTTTTTGAGTGAGGCTGTAAACTTGCGGAAGCCTTTGGCTTCCACACGGGCATCGTGCAGCACTTCATTCATCGCTTTCACCCAGACAAAGGCATCTGCTCCGATCGACAGCACCAGTACAAGAACATTGATCCAGTAGCCGCCTGCCTCTTCAGCCGGATGCCGCAGCAGATGGAAGCCTTCGAGCATCGTTTCATAAGCCATAATAGTAACGACTATTACCGCTATCATACAGAACAGGTTAATCACACGCCCGAAGCCGTCCGGGAACCGGCGGGTCGGCCGCTTCTCTGCGAGTACACTGCCGGTAAAAACGAACAGCTGATTAACAGCATCAGCGATCGAATGCATCATCGTGGCAAACATCGAACCGCTGCCGGTCAGCGCAAAGGCTACTCCTTTAACAACAGCGATGCAGGTATTGCCGATTGCTGCGGAGCCTGAAGACTTATTTCCTTTCTTGATCAAGCTTGCCAGACTTTCCGAAATTTCTGCCATAGGTCATGATGCCTCCTCACACGTTTTGCATATGTATTTACTTAACCTAAAGGGTCAGATTTCTATCAGGCTTAGCCTGGCCTTTGTTTGGTTCTTCTTTCTAAACTCATAAAGCCCACACCCAAATCAGGCGTGGGCTTCAGAAGGTAAGGATTATCCATTCTATTATTCGGTGCGATAGTACAGGCTGATCAGGTTTGTCCTACCCAGTCTTCTCCCGCGATGCTTCGCCAGATGCTGCGGATCTCCTCGTACTGGTCAGCAGGCAGTGCGCCTTTGCTGAGCAATCCGGCATTCTGCTGCCAGCGCTCCGGCTTGGTGGTTCCGACGATAGCGGTATGCACACCGGGTGTGCTGAGCGTAAAGCGCAGGGCCGTCTCCACACTTTCCTCACGGTCGGCCAAGAAGCCGTAAGACAATTCACGCAGCCGGTTCCAGTAGATAAAAGGGTATTCGCTCTCGTCCATACTCTCAAACATCCAGGCTGCATTGGCAATCGGACGTTTTGCGGTTACGCCCATGTTTCGTTTAGCCGCTTCGCCCAAGGTCAGGTCAATGGCTTCCTGATCGGCGATATTGACCGAGATTTCCAGACTGTCAAATACGCCGGTCTGCACCGCATACAGCGCATCCTTCCGGTCACCGCTGTAGCCGATATAACGGGTCTTGCCGGCCTGCTTGGCCCGCTGCAGCAGTTCAATGACCGCCCCGTCGCGCAGCACCTCTTCCCGGCAGCTATGCAGGTGAATCATATCAACATAGTCGGTCTGAAGGCGCTGGAGGCTGCGGTCAATACTCTTTTCCAGCAGAACCAGATCCCAGTCCGGATAATCCATACCGGCGGAATGGCCGCATTTGGTGAACAGATAATAATCGCTGCGCCGTGAGCCCAGCGTTTTACCGATAAGCTCCTCACTGTTGCCGTAGCATTCCGCTGTGTCAATGAGATTAAGCCCGGCGTCCACTGCGCTTCCCAGCAGCCGGTCTACCGTTTTCTGGTCCGAGCTGCCGATTTCAGAGCCGCCGAAGCCCAGTACACTTACTTCCATGTCCGTATTGCCGTATTTGCGTTTTTCCATAGTAGTTTCCTCCTTTAGCGGTGGGTATGAATTGGGGGAGCCGGGAACTGTCTATGAAGCTGGCACATCTTATACATTATACCCCCCGGTGCAAAAAGGAAACGTTATGGACGGCCGCCAGTCTACGGAAAGCTTGACTTAACCCACAATTTGGAGATATCCAGGAAGCCGAAGGAGCCGGTATGCAGGCCAAAGAGGCTCTGATTAAGCTGGGCTCTTTTGTTCAGATGACAGCCGTACAGCACCCATGCCTGATCCCGGAGAATGGATTCTGTCTGCTGCAGCAGACTGCTTCTGCTATCTTCATCCAGTCCTGCAAAGCAGTCGGCGGCCTGCCGGATTTCCGTAAGCTGGTGCTCCAGCAGCAGTCTGTGCAAATGATTTGACCGGTTAACAAAATAATTAATCATTCCCCACTGCCAGTCATCCTCCAGCACCTCCTCCGCAAAAACAAAGTCTGCCCTCCCGATAATTTCATCCAGCTGAAAATCCTTATATTCCAAGAGACTTAGTCTTATACCGGCGGCGGCTCCACGCTGCTGCAGCCATACAGCCTCTTCACGCTCCTCTTTCTTGGCTGTATGGGCAATTGTGATGACTTCGCCGTTGTAGCTGCTTAACTGCAGCTGTTCCCTGATTAGAGCCATCTCGGGTTCGGTCCAGTCCGTCCGGCGGCTTACCCAGGGTAAAAAACTGGCAGCCGGAGTAAGCCGGTTCCCGCCCAGCTCATTAATCAAGGCAAGCGGATGATACAGCAGACTCATGGCCTGACGGAAACGCGGGTCATGCTGAAGCCCTTCTTTGCGGAAATTCGTAAGGATATATCTGCACCCTGTAGCCGGATAGTCAATGCTGTTATTGGTACAAAGCGCCGGCGACGGTCGGATCTCCCCTGCTTCAGGCAGCTGGTACTGGCGTACACTGGCCCACTTATCCGGCAATGACCATATCTCTACCCGGTCAAGCAGCGGACGGATTCCGTAATAATCATCGAATGCTGCAAGCTCAAGCACATCATCGCTCAGATTGATTACCCGGTAAGGTCCGGTTCCTGATGGACGGGCAGCATTAAACTCCTGGTCGTACGGCAGAACCGACATATAAACGGAGCTAAGTGTATGCAGAAAAAAATGGTTCGGACGCGTCAAATCAAACCGTATACGGTGATCTCCTAGCAGCTCTATACCGGCTACGTCGCGGAAATGCCATATCGCCGGGCTGTTCTTATCCTTAAGCCGAAGCAGCGTTTCCTTTACGTCTCTGGATGTCATAACCCGGCCGTGATGAAACCGGACCCCTTTGCGCAGATAGAAAATGTAGCTGGTATACTCCTCATTCGTTTCCCACATATGGGCAAGGCCCGGGGTGAAGCTGCCGGTGGAAGCCTCGTAGGACAACAGGGTACTGTATATTTGCCCGAGCAAAAAAGCCTCAAACGCGGTATACACAGAAGCGGAGTCCAGCTCCTCCATCTGCCGGTTGCTGATGATCCGCAGGACGTCCAGACCGGTTGTAGATTCCGCTTCACTGTGGTAGCCCATCTGCTTGTTCAGAACGGCCAGAAGACGTTCCTTCAGCGGACTATTCACCTCGGGCAGCCCGATCAGCTCGATCCCCTGCTTGATTTTTCCGTTATTGATCAGCTCCAGCAGCTGCTCTTCCAGTACATCTTCCATACTGCGCAGAAAGGTAATAGCCGAGAAATGGCCTCTGCCTCTGCCGGGCCGCCACTGAATCAGCGCCTTCTCTTCAAGCCTCCGCAATATGAACTTGACGTTGCGCGGGGTGCAGCACAGCACCTCCGCCAGCACCTCAATGCTTGCCGGAAGCGGCTCCTGCAGTCTGGAGAGGCTGTTGAACCCGGCCGATATGCGAAGATAGTGTACGATATGGTTATCCATTGGGTATGCTCCTGTTAAAGGTGAAAGGATAGGGGGAAACCTTACACTTTTCTTTCCCCCTTTTAATATTACAATCATTATATATGACACCGCCTGAAATAGGCAGTCCTCAAAATTCATCCAGCAGATTAGGAGATCCCCTGACTTATGAAACAATATCTACAGCACATTCATCCGCTCGCCTGGACCATTATTATCGGGACGATGTTCGGCCGGCTGGTTACCTCCATGAGTATTCCGTTCTTGTCTATTTATCTGACCCAGGTGCTCGGAGCTTCACCTACGCAGACCGGTTTTACCGTAGCGGTCAGCTCACTTGCCGGCGTGATGATCAGCTTCTACGGCGGTTATATCTCCGATGTGATCGGCCGCAAAATCGTTATGCTGGTCTCCGTTTTCGGATGGGCTTGTGTCTTCTTCGGCTTTGCCGCGGCCCAGCATTTATGGGTCTTTTTCCTTGTTAATACCTTGAACGGGATCTGCCGTGCAGTGTTTGAGCCCACCTCACGGGCCATGCTGTCAGATATTACTCCGCCTGAGCATAAGCTGCTTGTGTTCAACCTGAGATATGCCGCGGTTAACCTTGGCGTGGTATTCGGCCCGATTATCGGCCTGCAGCTCGGCTCTGCCGAATCGACCTTTCCTTTCGTGATCGCAGGAATCGTCTATATCGCCTACGGGCTGGTGCTGTTTCTGCAATTCCGGATTCACCATAACACACTGCCAGGTCGTTCAGAGGTCACAGCACCCAAACTCAGCACAGCGCTGGCCGTCACTGGCCGGGACCGGGTCTTCCTGCCTGTGCTGCTCGGCACGATTTTCTGCGTACTAGGTTATGGGCATTTCAGTTCCACACTGGCGCAGTATCTGGCGATGAACACTCATTTCACAGACGGCGGCAAGGTCTTCTCCTATATGCTGTCGCTCAACGCGGTCACCGTACTGGTCGTCCAATATCCGATTGTCCGCACGGCAAGCAGGTTTTCGCCAATTGTTCCTTTGATTCTAGGCAATATCTGCGTAGCCCTTAGCATGCTGCTGTTCGGCGTTGCCGGCGGAGTCGGTCTTATGATGACCGGAGTAATTCTGTTCACCATCGGCGAAGTGCTGCTGTTCACGATGATGGATATGCTGATTGACCGGATTGCCAAGCCGGAATGGAAAGGCACCTATTTCGGAACAATCGGCTTCAACGGGCTCGGCGGTGTTATGGCCCCGATTCTCGGCGGCCTGCTGCTGGATCAGTTCGGCGCTTCCAGCGGCCCCGCTGTATTTGTCCCGCTGGCACTGACCACCGCTCTCGGTCTGCCGTTTCTGGTTACCGCCCATAAAAGGCTGAAAGCCAGAGAATTGGCAGAGGCCAAAAGCTGTGCATAACCCGGAAATTCACCGCACACAAAACAGCGGCAGCTCAGGACCTCATGGTCCGGGGCTGCCGCTGTTTGCGTTAAATAGATTCCGTTCATATGAGCTTTAGGACTCCAAAGCTTTTCCGCATCTCGGGCAAAACTGGTACGCTGCGTTAGTCACTTTACTGCCGCAATAAGGACAATAACTTAGGGCGTTATCATTTTCATGGGACTCATGGTTAGGGTGATCCGAATTTGCTGATTTTTGAAAAAAGGTGTCCAGAGGATCAGGCTCTTCATTTCTGTCTGTAATGTCCATCAGTGACATCCGGTTCTTCCCGGTCGCGTTCTTAAAGTGATATATCCCCTGCACTACAGCCAGCCCTACAAAGATAACACCGAATGCTACAAAAAATACCGGCGCACCCATCTGCGCTGCTCCTATCGTCCAGAAGACGCCAAAAACTCCTACAGCAATACTCCCGATTGCATTCATGCCGGAAGGGCCGCGGCCAGGCTTAATGCTTTTCAGCGGAAGTCACTCCTCTCGTCTCAAACTTGCTAACCAAACCGTGAAATGGAATAGATACCCATCCATGTTCCGCACTTTTCAACCAATGTATAATTTTACCTCCGTCTGAATGGATAATCAATCAAAAGATATTTGAAATCATGATCCGCCACCGGTAAGGCACTACGTTGCCACTTTATTGTTTACATAATATTATATATGTTAACCAATCCGGATATTCATTTTTCCGTCCAGGAATTTCCACTACTAAAAGTACATTTTTTGCAAAAGCTTAATCTTCTCCATTATGTATTCCCTCAGTATTATGGGCTCCAAAACCTCAATATCACCCGGCAGCTGCATCACCTTGTCGCAAGCCTGTTCATAGCTGTACATGTTAACGGTCAGAATAAAAGTCTTCTGATCTGTCATGCTATTCATTACCTCCAGCCGGTTAACCAGCTCAGGATGAGGTTTGTCCGACCGGAGAGTTACAGGATAATTCTCCTCAGCTCTGCGGTTTTGTCTAAAATTCTTCTCCGTACCGCTCCAGTATCCCTCCAGCGAAAAATCCGCAGGAATCGTATATCCTTCTTCCAGTTGTTCTGCCGCCGTAATCCGTTCACATTTAAACGTACGCAATCCTTGAGCCGCTTCACAGAAGCCGACCAGATACCAATCCCCCTGCTTTACCACAAGCCCGTAAGGCCGCAGCGTACGGTTGGAACGTTCTCCGTTAACCTTACGGTATTCCACTCTGAGCTTATGAGAGTGCCACAGAGCGGCACGGAGCTTCTCCAGAAAAGGAATTGCAGGACGCTCGTTCCACCACGGCGTTTCATCGAAGTAAAAGACATTTTTGGCCTTGGTAATATCCTCACGGTAATCCGGCGGCATTATCTTTTCCAGCTTCAATAATGCGTTCTTGAGCTTCAGCGTGGATTCCTTCTGAATGCCCTGATGAAATCCCAGACCGGTTAAATAAAGATGGATCAGCTCATCCCCGTTCAACTGGCGCAGATTGACTGTATAGCCCTCCATGAGGGAAATCCCTCCGTTCGGTCCGGTAGTGGTCACGATAGGTATTCCGGCTTCCGCCAGCACATCGATATCCCTGTATATGGACCGAACGGAGGTTTCCAGAGCAGCTGCCAGCTCATTTGCCTTGATTTTCCCCCGGGATTCAATCAGCAGCATAATAGCAATTAACCGGTGTACACGCACAGCCATCAGCCTCTCAACCTTAGTTCTTGCCGTTCTTCTGTCAATAAGAGCTTATATATTCAATGTATCAGACCAAAAGAACGGTTGTAAACAAACTTCAGGCAAAGCTTCCGGCCGGAGCCTTTATACACTGTAGAGCTGAGTTTGCGGGATCACTTCTTTTACCGTGCTTGCACTTTCCCAGGAGAGCTTAACATTAGCCTGTGTATCCTGGTTGTTAAAGTACTCCAGCTTGATGCGATGCTGCTTACCGGCGGCCAGCACTGCAGTTCCGGACACCTCCTGTGTTCCATGTACCGTCCAGTCGTCAATGATCAATATATTATCAATCCAAAGTCTGATCCCATCAGACGACTGGACATAGAACGTATACTCCTCATCATGGATGCCTTGCACAAAACCGGTCCATCTTACTGTCATGTTCCATGAATTAATGGTAGTGCTGGATGTCCAATTGAAATGAACAGTCGGCACGACCTTGGTAACCTTCAGCGTATTGAAGTTCTGGCCGAAATAGTAGTTTCCTAATATACCGTCAGCCGCTGTGATAGGCGGAACAACGACCGGTGTAAAAGAGTCCCCGCGGTTCAGCGCAAACGGATGATTATAGACTGTCTGAATCACTGCATCGGTATTTTTGTCTGTCAGATAACTGCCCCATGTCATGAACCACGATAATTTGAACTGGCGGAGGCTTGTCCGGGTCATGTCCGGCAGCTGCCCATTCTCTGTTACGCTGATAATCTTACCTTCTGCCAGATAGAGCAGCTCGTCGTAATTGGAATAGTAATAAGCATTGTCGTAGATATCAAATCCGAGTGCATCCGCCCGGTTGTGCCCGACATAGTAATCTCTGGCAGGCTTGGTCCACTCATTGTTGGCATTTGCACTCCATACCCACAGGAGGTTGTTAAGTCCATGATAACGGGTATACCGCTGATACATGAGCTCCCATAAAGCATTGAAATTCGTTTTGTCTCCCCACCAGAACCAGTCACCGTTCATCTCATGATAAGGCCGCCAGAGTACCGGAATCTTATAGTCTCTAAGCTGCTTTAGATAGACAGCCACCTCGTCAATGGCAGCAAGAAAGGCTGTATGAAGAACCGTCCCCGGTGTAAGAATCTGGTCAAACTCAGCCGGGGTGGTGTCACGTTGAACATTGGGCCATGTCAGGGCAGTTCCCGGATACACCTGATGATAGGTAGCGGTAACCATTCCCCCGGCATCATATCAAGCCTTGGCCGCAGTGACAATATTTCCTCTCTGCTCAGCCAGAAGCGCTTCATTCTGGCCGCTGATGCCGCCAAACTCAAACCCCTTTAGCATGGGCCGTTTACCCGTCTTGTCATAAATTTGTCCGCCATAGTTATATGGGTCTTCTATATACTCATGCTGACCGGTTAAAATCCGTTTGCCCTGTACCGAATACAACAATTCCAGCAGATCTTTTGCTTCATCACTTATACAAGGATTAACAGGCTGCCTGAGCAGCTCCCTATAGCTGGCTGTCCACGCCGGGTCCGTAACTGTAGATTTCACCGCACTGATCATCTGCCACATTCTATCGTTTCTATCCATTCCCACCACTCCTCATCGGAAAATATCTATATAAAGGCTGCCGAACCGCCGGATTTGGGATACTGAAGACTAGATAACATCTCCATAACGGGAACGTTTGTTCGTTTTATTTTTTATTTTACCATATATATCCTTGAAAGCAAGAGTAAAACTTTGTAATCTATCCCGCCATTTTTAAGAGGGAATTCTGACAACTATCTGTAAAAGTTCATGTACATTTATGCCACTCTGTTGTCAACAATAGTTATTTATTATGGTTGTATAACACAAAAGGAGCTGTTAATGATGAATATTGGAATACTTGGGACCGGGTTTGGTGCTTACCATGCCAGCCTTTTACATCAATCTGGAGTTGCCGGACGCATAGTCGTCTTTGGACGAAATGAAGAAAAGCTGAAGAAATTGCAGGAAGAGTTAGGCGTGGAAACCAGCACCTCGATTGAAGAAGTAATTAATGACCCCGGCCTTGATATCATTGACATATGTCTGCCCTCAGCCTTACATAAACAGTTTACTTTGATGGCGCTTGAAGCCGGGAAGCATGTATTCTGTGAGACGCCGGTCTGCCTGACGGCCGAGGATGCGTTAGCCATGAAGCGCGCTGAAACCCATTATGAAAAAAGAGTACTGGTCAACCAGTTCATCAAATTTGACCCGGCCTATCAATATCTGTATGAAGCCGTTCAGCAAAAAAAATACGGCCGCCTGTTAAAAGTGAGCCTGATCCGAGAAACCCCGCCTTTGTGGGGCAATTTGGGACTGGATAGCATTACGACCAACCTGATGATTCACGAGCTGGATTTTATAGACTGGCTGCTGAACGGCGCTTCTGCAACGGGTGTCTGGGGTACTCAGGACGCAGAAGCAGGTCAGGCACTGGTACAGGCCACCTTCAACACACCGCAGATTAATGCGCAGGTTACTGCAGTCTCATTAATGCCTTCGGCCTATCCGTTTACTGTAGGGTATGAGGCTTATTTTGAGCACGCCAAGCTGGAATTTTATGAAAAAGATGATATGCAGGGCGGCATAGATACTGCTCTTTACGTATACGGGCAGGCCGACCGTCAGGAGATCCCGCTGGACAAAGTCAACCCTTTTGAACAAAGCCTGCGGCATGCTCTGGAATGCTTCAGGGACGGAACAGAATCCGTACTTTCGTTGAATCACGCCCTGTCTGCTATTAATACAGCAATTGAGCTGAAAAAACGCCTATCAGACTTGCACCATTAGCAGCCGACCGATTTTATCTGGATATTTAGATTTCATTGTCAAATGTTTCGTTATTTCCGGGAGGGGTTATCCCCTTCCTTTTTCATGTTTTTTGTAGTTAGGGAGTGCAGAGGTTTATCCGTGGAGCAGTTTGTGGCAGTGCGAACTGTATATTTGGGGTTTATTAATGTGAATTTTTCATATGTTGAAATAAGGTAAATAATGAGAAAAATCGGTTGAGAAGGTCGCGTCCCAAGGTGGTATATTATGGTGTTTTTACATCGAAAAAATCATGTTAACATATTTATTGTTATGTTAACTAATATTGAGGAAGTTGTTTATTCCTTACCTCCAATTTCCAATTAGCTCTATTAACAGAAGGATGGTTAACATAACTATAGCTATGTTAACCTGTTGTGGAAGCTTCCCTCTTCTTCCCACGGAAAATCAGCTTAAACAGCGGCGGAACGGCAAAGAAGATAAAAAACGTCCGGAACAGCTGATAACCCGCCACAGTCGGCAGATCGGCCCCTACTTCATGGGCAATCAGGCTCATCTGATCCATCCCGCCCGGTGCCAGGCTTAACCACGCAGTAGAAACGGATACCTCATCGAAATAAGCAAACAGCAGGCTCATTATGTAAGCACCGCTTATCAGCGCCACACTGCTTAGAACGGCCAGCAGCAAGGTTACCAGCTTATTATTCAGCCTGCGCGGATCGAGCAGCAGCCCTACGAACACACCTATCATCAGCTGGGCCGCATTCAGCATCAGGTCTGGCAGTATGGGGCCGGTAAGTCCGCTGAGCTGGAGGACCGAAGTAACAAGGGCCGGACCAAGCAGATAGGCTGTGGGAAATTTCACCTTCTGTCCGGCGACGGCACACAATGTGCAGGCAAAGGCGTAAATAAAGAAATTCGGGTATAACTCCCGCAATGAGGGTGAGACTGCCGTTACCAGAGGTATAACCTCTTCCGAACCTGTGCCGGGCCCAAAAAGCGGACTGAATATCAGCAAAGGCACGCAAATAATGATCATCATCAGGCGGATAACCTGAATAACGGTCACAACCGTGAGATTAACATCATCTGATTCCTCTGCCAGCACAATCATTTGCGTCAGGCCGCCGGGTATGCTGCCGAGCAGAACCGTTTTATAATTCATTCCTGATATTTTGGAGACGATGACAGCAATTCCAGCACAAAAAAGCAGCAGCAGCCCCGTAAGCAGCAGCATCGACGGCAGTTGTCCTGCTATTTCCTTCAGTGCAGGTGCGGTCAACGAAAGGCCGATCGTATAGCCAACAATGATCATCCCGCTGTTTCGGAGCGGGCCGGGCCAGGTGTAGTACTGCTTCTTCAGGTTAGCACCGATCAGAGTTGCGATCATCGGTCCGAGCAGCCATGGAACCGGCAGGCCCAGCAGTATAAACAGACCTCCGCCGGCAAGCGCAGTGGCTAGTGTAACCACCATTTTAAGCGGACCCGGAACCATTTTTGATTCTTTCATATTAAACCTCTCTTCCATTCAGCCTGCCTGAACTGTATAGCGTTTATGGGCAGCACAAGCAAAGCCTGCAGCCGTAGCTGACAGGCTTTGCTCTCGGAGCAGGCGCAGCATGTTTGTTATTTTTTGACTCCGGCCGCATTAACGGTACTGAAGTATTGGCTTGGATTGCCCTGCCGCGAATTAAAGCGTTCCTTGAACTCATTGTTCGTGTACGCCCCGATTACCCTGTGCCAGAAATTGCGGGCCGGTGTATTCGCGCGGATCTGCGAGACCTTCCAGTCTCCCGGGAACATATCAAACAGCCTGTGTGCTGCCCATGTGCCTACCCCGCTGCGGCGATACTTCTGCATTACGAAAAATTCCGTCATATAAAACTGCCCTTCCGGGTCCCGCAGCAGGCGGTCCACCAGCGCAAAGCCGGCGATGTTTCCGTCCGCAGTAAAGAGATAAGCAAATTTATTGTTACCGCTGCTCCAGTAAGCTTCAAGGCCGGGATAGGCCGGAAAATTGCCCTCACGGTCCACCTGAATATCCAGATAGCGGGTAAAATCATAAAGATAAAACTGCATCAGCCTGCTGATAATCTGCTTCTGCTCCTTGGGAACCAGCTCGATTCCAAGTTCCATTAGGCTCACCTCTGTGCTTCACGTTTTACTACACATCATATAACTTTATGATAAAATAGACAAACGCCGGTATACATACAGCCTATATTTTCTAATTATGCAAACTCAGAAGAAGGTGAACGTCATGAGCATACAAAAAAACAGCGACCGCAAGCATCTGGATCAGCGGGTAGTCCACATGCCATGGTTTGTCCAGCAGTTCATTGACTATAAACGCCCGGATCTTTCCCCTTCCACCCTGCTGGAGTATCTAAGGGATTATGAATCCTTTTTCGGCTGGCTCCGGGCTGAAGGATTGTCCGCTGCGGACAGTAACATAAACATTACTTTGCTTGAGCTGGAGACTCTGCACATGGACAGTATAGTTGGTTACCGTCTGTATCTCACAACCCGCGCTGAAAGTGCCAACTCCCGGGTTACGGTGTCCCGCAAGCTGTCTGCCCTGCGCTCCCTGTTCCATTATTTGAGCCAGATAGCCGAAGATGAGAACTTTTATCCGCTGCTGAAGCGCAATATTATGGCCAAGGTTGAAATCAAGCGCATCCACAAGCCTAAAGATACGGCCGCCAAGCTAAAAGGTAAAATTCTTGAAGAAGAGGAGCTGCTGGAGTTTGTAGGATACATTTATGAAGGTTATGGGCGGGATGTAGAATCCAACAAACAGGCTTACTATTCGTTCCAGCAGAACCGTGAGCGTGATGCCTGCATTGCCAGTCTTATTCTGAACTCCGGCCTGCGGGTATCCGAGGTAGTCAATCTGAACATCGACGATCTGGACATAAACAACAAGCTGCTCTACGTGTACCGTAAAGGCAACAACGATGAAACCTTTAAGACGCCCGTCTATTTCCGGGAGCAAGCCAAAGATGACCTGGCCCAGTATATAAGCCTCCGTCAGACCCGTTATAAAACACCAAAACGTGAAAAGGCCCTCTTTATTGCCCTCCCTAACGGCGCCCAGGAAGGCAAGCGCATGACCAAGCGGGCCATTCAGGAGATGATTATTAAATATGCCAAACGTTTTGGCAAGCCTTACCTGACGGTACATAAGCTGCGCCATTCCTTCGCTACAGACTATTATCTGCAGAATGATATCTACAAGACAAAGGAGCAGCTTGGACATGCCTCAACAGAAACGACTGAGGTCTATGCCCATCTGACTGACAAAACGATGTCTGAAGCGATCGAGCGCCGTCAGGATAGCTAAGGTAAGGTTACTTGTAAGCACTCTGTACTTTTTATTTTTATTGCTGGAGGGAATTTTCGTTGTCTGATAACCAAGAATATATAAATTCTGAAAATGAGCTGCTTCGCCTGCGTGCAGACTGCGGGCAATGCTTCGGTCTATGCTGTGCGGCTCTGCCTTTTGCCCTGTCTTCCGACTTTGCGATGGATAAAGCAGCCGGTCAGCCCTGTCACAACCTGAAGGAGGATTTTCGCTGCGGAATCCATAACCGGCTGAGAGATTCCGGTATGCGCGGCTGCACCGTCTATGATTGCTTTGGCGCAGGACAAAAAGTATCCATGATTACCTACAGCGGTGTTGACTGGCGCCAGGCCCCTTCTACAGCGGCCCGGATGTTTGAAGTCTTCCCTGTAATGCGCCAGCTGCATGAATTGCTGTGGTATATAACTGAGGCGCTTAGCTGGCCTGCAGCGGCTCCTGTCCATGCTGCTCTAACAGCAGCAAAGGACACAACTGAGCAGCTTACGCTGCAGGAGCCAGAGGCCGTGCTAAAGCTCGATATACCGGGCCTGCGTTATGAAATCAATGAGCTGCTGCTGCAGGCAAGCGAGCTAACCAGGCAGGCCGTCCGCAACAGTCTGAAGCCGGCGCCGCCGCGCCAGAAAAACTACGGGCGCGGTGCCGATCTGATCGGCGCCCGGATGAAAAAAGCCGATCTGCGCTGTGTCAGCCTGCGCGGCGCTTACCTGATCGCTGCCGACCTCAGCGGAGCTGACCTGCGCGCTGCCGACTTGATCGGGGCCGATTTCCGGGACACGAAGATCTGCGGCGCAGATCTTTCTACAAGCCTGTTCCTGACCCAGTTTCAGGTGAATGCCGCCAAGGGGGATGCAGCCACCAGGCTGCCCGCGACGCTGACAAAGCCTGATCACTGGTCCGGCCGGAAACCGCACTAGCCTCTGGTCCGCCGTTCTTACTAATTCATAGTTTTACTGATAATATACGGTCGCCCTTACTGGGCGGCTGGGAAGTAACCAGGAACTCAACGTCTTTATCAGATTTATTTAGCATCTGATGCGGAATAAGCGGCTGCACCTCTTTTCCCTCCTGTGAATTAAGGGTATATTCAACGCCAGCAACCTCCAGCGTAGCCGTACCGGACAGCACAAAGAAAAATTGCCGGGACTTCTCATGATAATGCCTTACTTCTGCAGTATTGGCCGGCATCCGCTCATGGATGATACTGAGCTTTTCATCCTGGACTAGATGCCAGCCGTCACACTGATCTCCCCAAATATAGTGCTCTGCATTATGTTTGCTTACTTTCAATTGCAGCTCTCTCCTTTCTATGTACGCCTCATTTACGCAGTGCGGGCGGCGCCGTTTCTCCCCTTAGGGTGTGGCGCCGCCCGTCCTTTATCCCTGTATTAAAAAAGCCGCTGATAAGCATGTCTGTAATTTAATAGCATTCTATTATGAATTTTTCATATGTTGAAATTTTGAAAATCTGATCGTTGTTGGTGTAAAAGGTTAGCCAGCTCTGCGGTATCGTTGATTTCAAAAACCTGTGCCTGCAGCTGCGGAACTGCCGAATGGATATATGGGATCATTGGTTCCCATGCGGCAATTGCCGCAATATTCGGGGCAATTTGCAGTAATTCAAGATCCTCCGGCCTTCTGATCAGCACAATTTTCGGGTAAGCCTCCTGCTTGAATCCTTCCACGAGAACATAATCGTAACCGGCAAAACCCGTAATCAGCTCGGATAAGCTGCTGCCCCGTTCTTCAATTACAGACGTTCGTACCGGACTTGTAATGGCAACCGCCATGGCGCCGGCCTGACGCTGTTTCCACGTATCCGTCCCGGGATGATCCATGTCATAATCATGCCCGTCATGCTTGATAATTGCTACCCGCTTCCCTCCCTGCTTCAGTAAAGGGATAAGCGCACAGACCAGTGATGTTTTGCCGCTGTTCTTATAGCCGACGATCTGGCAGACAGCCGGTTTATTGCATGCGGACCGGTCGTTGTCTCTTCCCGGAGTTACAGGCGGACTTACACTCCTTCTCTGCTCTCCGGCGACGCGCCGACTAGAGTTCTTCTGCGGGCGCAGCCTTCCTCTCACGGTGCGGTTATTCAAGTGGCGCATCAACCTACCCCCTCTCATTCCTGCCCGCGGAGTTCACCTGGCAGCTTCAACACCTTCACCTTGTCCCCGGTCTTTAATCCGCGTGCTTCCGGCGGAACAACAATCAGACAGTCACTGTCCTTAATGGTTACCATGACGGAGGATTCATCAATTACCGCAGGATAGGCATGGATCATCCCGTCTCGGATGGCCAGTCTGGCGCGTACAAACCGGGTATAGTTGTTAACCTTGCTATAATCCGTACCCATAAAAGCGCTCATTTCCGGCAGCAACGGGTTCTCCGTTCCCAGCATCAGCGAAATAACCGGGCGGGCAAACAGGTGAAAACCTACAAAGCTGGCTCCGGGATTACCCGACAATGCAAGCAGCAGCTTGCCACCGCGTACAGCAGCCGTAGTGACGCTTCCCGGACGCATCGTGACCTTGTTGAACAGCATTTCCCCGCTTTTTTCCCGGACCAAATCTCCCATAATATCGTAATCACCGACTGAGACTCCACCGGTCGTAATCACCAAATCATAGTTTTCCAGCGCCATCTGCACCCTGCTGCGGGCCAGCTCCAGATCATCAGCAATCGCGCCTAGCATTACCGCCTCTCCTCCGGCTTCTCTTACCAGCGCTTCAAGCATCGGGGAATTGCTGTTGCGGATTTTTCCCGGCTGCAGCGGTTCATCGACTTCCAGCAGCTCTGTCCCGGTGGCAAAAACAGCAACCTTCGGCCGCCGCTGCACCTTTACAACCGGGAACCCGAATGCGGCCAGCACGGCAATATCGCCTGCAGCAATGGTGCGTCCGGCCGGCAGGACAAGCTCACCTTCCTGTAATTCAAAGCCAACAGGTGTAATGTTGCTGCCCGCCTGCTGCGGCTTACGAAGGCCCACAAAGGTTTTCCCGTCAGACTCTCTGGATTCCGTGATTTCAATCATGACTACCGTATCTGCACCTTCGGGTACCTGTGCCCCGGTCATGATCCGCGCTGCCGTCCCTTCCGTTATCTCTGCAGATGCTACTGCTCCGCACGGAATATTGTCTATAACCTCCAGCCAGACTGGCTCCCCGGTATTACTGGACAAAGTGTCAGACGCCCTAAGCGCATAACCGTCCATTCCTGAACGTTTAAACGCCGGAAACGGATGCGGTGCACGGAGCGGCTCCGCCAGAACACGTCCGCAGCATTGGCCTAGCGGCACCTCCTCTGTACCAAGCGGCTTGGCATATTGCATAACCCGTGCCTGGGCTTCCTGTACCTGCAGCGCTTTGCGCTGGAATTTCTGGTCTGCATTATCGCGATGTCTGTCCATGTATACCTCCGTTAACCATGATGATTTACTTACACTATAGTAACATGAGGCGTTGTAAAGTTAAATTTACTGTCACAAAAGCTCATAAAACGCAAAAAAAGGACACCCGCGCTAAGCCGCACAGGCATCCTATTCTTTAAATTTAAAAAAAGCGAGTGATTCTAAGAAGCCCGGATGACCCGGACATCGCCCGGAATAATCTTTTCCCCTTCGTACAGCATAAACCGTCCGTTCTGCCACTCCACCCGCAGCAGCCGGTAATTATCGGACTGGTACTGCCAGACATGCTGGGTTCCCCCGTTCATGTACGGAGTCTGGCCTGTAACTGCAGCATAGCCTTCGTATTCTTCTTCCAGGTAAAAGGTATAATCATCCAGCTCCAGAGTTGCCGGCACCTCAGCCGGATTGTCCAGACGTCCATCTATAGGCTCGTAAAGCGCATATTGCAGCTGCTCCCGCTCCTCTACATGCAGATATGCGATCCGGCTGCCGTCGCGCAGCGTCAGAACGACTGCATTCCGTCCGCTGGTCATTGTCCGTCCGGTTACCTCATAGGTAACCAATGAAACCTCGCAGATATCCCCGGGCGCGAGATTCAGCATACTTTTGGGCGCTTGCGGTGCCGGAGGCTTGGAGAAGATATTGCCGATTCTTTTCCAGATGCTCACTATCCATCATTCCTTTTGAAAAGATATTAGTACCTTCCATCGTTGACCCATCCGCTTTATCCCCGGATAAATGCGGCGATAATCAGAGCTCCGTTCAGATGCAGGGAGCCCGCCAGCAGACCGTAGCCGATTTTGCCAAGCCGGGTTCCGTGATCCAGATCAATTTTGCCCCATCTGCTAAGGAGCAGCTCCACAGACTTCTCTACTATAAACAGCAGCCAGAAGGAGACGATGGATACGACAAGTGCGTCTCCCAGACTGCTGGAAGATGCAATGGAACAGGACAGGATATAGCCCTGTGCCAGCAGCTTGAGCAGAAAACGGGCTGTCACAGCCATGTTGCCTGCCTTTAACTCCTCCAGATCGTTATAACGGGTAAACAGCGAATCCACGAACATCAGCGCAAACAGCAGCACTGCGCCGCTCACCGTCCACACAACCATGGACACCAGAGTATGGAAATCCATTCCTTTAGCCCCCGCTTGTTCATTTTTCCTGACCGGTACAGTAAGCATAGATAAGGCGAAGGAGAAACGCTTCTGTCTCTCCTCCGCCTGTAGGCACCGGCCAAGAAACCGGTGAACTCTGCTATATTACTGCTTGTCGTACTGCTTCATCAGGGCTGCCAACTCATCTTCAACAGCCTGATCCTTGCCGAGCTTCTCGAATTCGTCATCCAGCGATTTGTTGCCGGAATTCATTTCGTTGCTCGCTTCAGCCTGTGCTTCTGCGGCGAGCATCTTCTCCTCCATGCGCTTCAGACCGGCTGACGCCGAATCGGAGCTGAATCCGCTCATTGCTTTGTTGATCTCAGTCTGCGCCTTAGCCGCGTTATAACGGGCAACCAGCGTCTCTCGCTTGTTCTTCATCTGGGTAAGCTGCTTGCGCATTTCATCCAGCTTGGCACGCAGATTGTCAGCAGATGCCTTGTTCTGGTCAAAGCTTGCTTTGTATTCAACCAGCTTGGCTTCGGCAGATTTCTTCTCTTCCAGCGCTCTGCGGGCCAGATCAACGTTACCGGCCTGAGCGGCAGTGTGGGCCTGCTGGTTACGTTTGGCTACAAGCGCCTCCTGCTCTTCATACAGCTGCTTGAATTTCTTCTCAATGGCAATCTGGGCGGCCACGGCCTTCTCGGCATCCTCCAGATCCTCGGTCATGTCCCGGATATATTGGTCGGTCATCTTAATCGGGTCTTCAGCCTTGTCAATAATCGCATTTACGTTGGACATGGTCAAATCACGCAATCTTTTAAAAATAGACATGGTTCATTCCTCCAAAATAAAAGTTAACTGCTCATTTAGTATCTTTTACGCAGGGAGTGCCAATATCGTTTCATTTTTGTTGCGCCAAATATTGATCCACTTTATTATTAACAATTGTGACAATCTGCATAATACCTTCTTTACTCAGATTGTCATAATGAATACCCATTACCACTGTGACCGTCCGGTTTAGTGCAGCGGCGGCTCTGAGCGCAATATTCTCGCTGATCGTATGCTCCTTATGGTGGGGAACCGCCGTTGTTGATGCATGGACAGTTCCACCGTCAAGATAAGCTGTGCTTGAAGCACCGATATGACGGACACCTCCGGTAATGACCAGCAGCAGATCATTACCAACATCCGTAGCTGACAGCTCAATATCCTCAAATCCCGCATCTTCCAAAGACAAACCGATCCCTCCCTACCTTATATTAACCCCGGTACATACCAGTATCTCAGGCAGGCAAGAATTCTAGACAATTCCGCGAATCTCATCAAGTGATGTGATACTCTCCTCCAGCATGAACTGATGCAGCTCCTCAACCAGCGTACTGCCCGCACGCATGTTCATGAAATTGTAGGTTCCTACCTGGACAACCGTTGCACCAGCCATAATAAATTCAATGATATCCGTGGCGGAGGTAATTCCGCCCATTCCGATTACAGGAATAGACACCCTGTGTGCTACCTGGTGCACCATGCGCAGTGCCACCGGCTTAATGGCAGGTCCGGACAGGCCGGCATACAGGTTATTAAAGACACTGCGGCGGCGGCGCACGTCGATCTTCATCCCGGAGATCGTGTTAATCAGCGATACGGCATCAGCTCCCTCCGCCTCGCACATCTCTGCCATCTCTGCGATATCCTCTGCATTCGGGGACAATTTCACGGCCAGCGGCAGACGGGTGGCAGCTCTCACGGCCCGTACAACCTCTCTCGCGGCAGGTGTCTTCACCCCGAAGGCGATACCGCCTTCTTTGACGTTAGGACAGGAGATATTGAGTTCAATCATATCTACAGCCTGCTTGCCCGCCTGCGCCCGCTCATCGGCATCACGCTGGATCAGCTCCGCGCCCAGCACATAATCCGGCAGGGTATTGCCGCCCAGGTTCACGATCCGTGCCGTATCCAGGGTCTCCCAGTAAGGCAGCTCCTTACTCAGAAATGCCTCCACCCCCGGATTCTCCAGACCGACGCTGTTCAGGAGCCCGGAAGCAGTCTCGTAAACGCGGATTCCCGGATTTCCCGCTTTGGCCTGCAGCGTAAGGCCTTTGCCGGAAATGCCGCCCAGCATGGATACATCATACAGCTTGCCATATTCTTTGCCGAAGCCGAACGTACCCGAAGCCATTACGACCGGGTTCTTGAAATGAACGCCAGCGATTGTCGCTGTAGTATTAACCATAGTATTAATCATGGAAAACAACCTCCTCGGCAAGAAATACAGGGCCGTCTGCGCAGGCTTTGCGCTGGCCGTCCAGACAGGATACACTGCACACCAGACAGGCTCCGATGCCGCAGGCCATCCGGTTTTCCAGCGACAGATACACATTCGGGCGTCTGCCGCCCGCACCTGCAGCGGCTCCCTTCCTTTGTGCCGCCTTCAGCATCGGCTGCGGGCCGCAGACAAAAATATGGTCATAGCTGTCAAAGTCTACGCTGTCCAGAATCAGTCCGCCGACATCAACGGTAAGCTCTGCAGCGAGCGGCCGGAAGGCTTCTGTCCGGAAGGCCTCTCTGCTGAAGCCCAGATACACATCACTGTCCGGAAGCTGCCGGGCGCAATAATACAGCGGTGCAATTCCGATTCCCCCGCCGATCAGGGCAATCTTCCCTTCCACTTCAGGGAATCCGTTGCCGAAAGGTCCTTCCAGCTGAACCTTATCTCCCGGGTTCAGCTCCGCAAAGAGCTCGGTTCCCTCACCTACAACGTGATACAGAAATTCCACACCATCATCATTCACTTGATGTATGCTAAGGGGCCTTGACAGCAGCGGATAGGCTCCCCATGCCCGCAACATGTAGAATTGACCCATTTTACCGCCGTAATCTCCTTGAACCCGAAGGTGGTACACTCCATTAGCCAGCCGCTCGTTACTTATTACCGTCGCCACGTTATCAAGCTCCTTCAAATTTTATCTTATTAACCATGCCTTAGAAGGAGCCTAAAATCTGTGACATACTTCACAATATGAACGATCTATTTTCTTTTCCATACTCCGCGTTCATACGGCACAGGCACATTTGCTTTATCCACTCCGCCAAGTGCTTCTTCTGCATGCAGCGCCCAATACGGATCACTCAGCAAACCTCTTCCTACCGCTACCAGCTCTGCCTTTTTCTCCTCGATTACAGCCTCAGCTTCCTTATAATCATCCAGCCGGCCGACTGCGATTACCGGGATTTGAAGCCCGCTGCGGATATGCTCTGCCAGGTCAACCTGATATCCGGGTCCTGCGTTAGGGACACCTCCCGAACCAATCGGCCCTTCACCGCCCGAGGAGACATGGAACATGTCCACTCCGGCAGCCTTGTAACGGCGGCAAAATTCCAGCGCATAGGACTCATCGTAACCCCCTGCCACATATTCCTTGGCTGACACGCGCATGATCAGCGGCATCTCCGGCGGAAGGACTTCCTTGACAGCCTGCACCACCTGTTCTCCGAACAGGATCGGGTCCGTCCCGTATTCATCATCTCTGATATTTGTAAGCGGTGAATGGAACTGGTGAATCAGATAACCGTGCGCACCATGCAGCTCAACCGTATCAAAGCCGGCCTCCACTGCCCTTCTTGCTCCCTCACGGTATGCATTAATCATCTCAGCGATGCCTTCCGCACTGAGTGCCTGCGGCGTTTTGGAGCGTTCATCAAAGGGAATAGCCGAAGGGGCAACAGGCGGATTGGCATCAAGCGCTTTGCGTCCAGCATGACCCAGCTGAATCGCAATCTTGGCTCCATGGGCATGTACTGCATCTGTTATTCTGCGGTAAGCCTGGATCTGCCCGTCGTCCCAGATACCCGTATCTTTCTTGGTGATCCGCCCATCCGGATGTACGCCGCTCATCTCTACAATAATGAAGCCGGTCCCGCCGACCGCCCGGCTGACATAATGCACGAAATGCCAGTCACCGGGTACGCCGTCTTCCTGTTCAACCGCATATTGGCACATTGGCGGCATGACAACCCGGTTTTTCAAAACCAGCGCTTTTATTTCATATGGCGTAAACAATTCAGACATTTCCGTCCCCTTCTTTCACTGAGCTATGTTTGTTGGCCGGGTTAATCTCCCGAATATGTTTAGTATACACGGATTTTTGATGGTGTTGTAATTTTGTCCGCCGGACAAAAGTCCGGCATAAATCCGCTGCGGGCGGGGGATAACAAGAGAACCAGTCATTGGCTGAAGGCTGTTTTATAAGGAGGCAATGCGGCATGGAGCATCTGCTAAGGTACAGGAAAATATATATTCTGCTCTGTCTGCTGATAGCGGCTGTTACTCAAAGCACTCCCCCGTCTGCAGCAGCTTCCGGAGCATTATTCGCGCAGGCAACCGGCCCCGGACAACAGCAGGAAATGAAAGAAAAACCGGAGCAGTCTGTCCCCGCAGGCTCTTCGCTCCAGGCCGCAGCCCGGCGCAACAAGCGCAGCAAGAGCAGCAAGAGCCTGACTCTCAGCCAGCTGATCCGCAAATATCCGGAAACCATCCTCACACAGGGTCCGAGAACCCGGATGATCGCGCTGACCTTCGATGATGTGCCTGACCCGCGGTTCACTCCGCAGCTGCTGGATGTTCTGCGCAAATATCAGGTTAAGGCTACATTCTTCGTCGTTGGCAGCAGGGCTGAGAAGCATCCGGAGCTTGTTAGACGAATTATACGTGAAGGCCATGTTATCGGTAACCACTCTTACAACCATCCAGAATTCGGCAAGCTGGGCATGAAAGAATTCCGTACCCAGATCATCCGTACTGAAAATATCATCTCGGCACTCGCCGGTTACAAGCCGCGCCTGATCCGGCCTCCTTACGGGGATATCAGCGAGGTCCAGCTTAAATGGGCCAAGGCGCGCGGCTACAAGCTGGTGAACTGGAATGTGGATTCTCTGGACTGGCGGAGCCTGACCAAGTCACAGGTCAGAAATAATATTGTGGCACACGCGGGCAAAGGAGCCATCATTCTGCAGCACGGAGGCGGCGGTAAAGGCAGCAATCTGCAAGGCACGATCCAGGCACTGCCCGAGGTGATTACCATCATGCGTAAAAGAGGCTACATCTTCGTTACCGTTCCTCATATGCTGCAGGTGTCTAAAAACAAATAACAAAAAACGGATACCTTCCTTTACAGGTCGGTATCCGTTTTGCTTGTGAGAGGATCTATACAGCTGGTCTAGTCAATGATAAACAGGTTTACATACTGGAATCCGAATTCTGCTACCGAGCTCTGGCTGCCCGGAATAAAGATATCGATCCGGTTACCCTTTATGGCGCTGCCTGTATCCGTTGCCGTGGCCAGGAAGGCCATCTTGGGCAGACCCGGGTGTGAGTGGCCGGTCACCAGAACCTTGGTGCCGAGCGGGATGACGCTTGGATCAACAGCAATGGTTCCGAGCTTCAGCGGATTTCCAAAATAATCGACGGCGCCCCATCCACCATTCTCGCTTGCCGCAGAGGAATAAGCGGAGGCTTTTACCTGGATCACTTTTTCATAGCTGAATGCCTTGCCCCATGCCTCTACTGTATTTGTAGCAGACTCGACGTTCAGGCTCGCTGTGATAATGGAGGCCTCGGAAACGGCGGAGGTTTTCATCGATACCGTATCCTTGGGTGCTGTAACACCGGGGATAGTAAGGCTCAGGCCGAGATAAATATTACCCGCAGCTACATCCGGATTGGCATTCATAATTTCACTGATGTTAATGCCATAATAAGTAGATAGAGTATAATAAGTTGTAGTCGCGCCTGCAATATGTACGCTGTCTGCCTGAACGGGGGCTGTATGTAGCATCGTGCTGATCCCGAGAGCGGCTGCAAAAATGGCAAAAGCTTTGGATTTGTTCTTCATGTGTTCCTCCTTCAATAAGGGGGTGTGCAGGAATTTACCGTTCTCACACCGAAATCATTCTGGACCTGGCTGCCTTTTTGCCCGGCAGCTAAGATGCAGTATTTTGTTAAATGACAGTATCGAATATATCACAATTTTGTAACCAATGCCTAAGAAAATGTTACCATTCTGTTAGAATTGCAGTTGTAGTGCCAAAAAAATACGAAAGCCCGCAAGACGGCGGCAAAAATTTTACACAGAGTTAACATTTCTAGCTGTGGCAGATAGTAGAATAATAGAATAAGGTTAATAAGTTTAGACCATTTAGACATTGAAGCATACTTGGAGGGTCAATCAACGTGAGTACAGAAGACAAAAAAAACATCCACAACAGCCCTGCTACTGCATATCTTAACCGTGATCTCAGCTGGATTGAATTTAACCGCCGGGTACTGCTGGAGGCGCAGGATCCCGAGAATCCGCTGATGGAACGGGCAAAGTTTCTGGCGATCGTGTCCAGCAACCTTGATGAATTCATCAGTGTCCGTGTTGCAGGAATCCAGGATCAGATTAGAGCAGGCTACACCAAAAAGGATTTTACCGGATATACGCCTTCAGGCTTATACAAACGTCTGATCAAACGTGTCACCAAAATTATCGCCGACCAGTACCGCACCTTCCGCGACCTGTCCCGGAATCTGCACAAGGAAGGCATTGTATTCGTCAATTATGAAGACCTTACTCATGCGCAGGAGCAGTCCATAGAGGAATATTACCGGGATATCATCTTCCCGGTGCTTACACCGATGGCCGTTGACCAGAGCCGTCCTTTTCCGCTTGTGCACAGCCAGTTCATCTATCTTGCTGTCGTGCTTACCCGTAAGAATGCTCAGGAAGAAGAGCCTTATTTTGCTATTCTGCAAATTCCGTCCAATCTGCCGAGATGTATCCCCCTTCCCCACCGCTCCAACAGCAAAAAACGGCAGTTCGTGTTCATTGAAGACGTGATCCGCCATCACATCCAGACCTTGTTCAGCGGCTATGAGCCTGTAGCTGTTAACGAATTCCGCCTGACGCGCAATTCTGACCTGACTATTGATGAGGAAGGTGCGGAGGATCTGCTAGAGGAGATCGAAAAGGAGCTGCGCAAACGCCGCCGCGGCGTACCGGCCCGGCTGGAAGTACAAAAAGGCATACACCCATATGCACTTGAGCAGCTGCAGGCTGAATTTGAACTGGAGGATTTCGTATTCGAGATTGAAGGGCCGCTTGATCTCGGGTTTCTGCGCGGCTTTGCGGGCAGTCTGAAGGGCTTCAACTACCTGTATGACGCGCCGATTGAACCGCAGTATCCGGTGGAGTTTGATGAGAACGAGGATTTCTTCGAGGTGCTTCGCGAACGCGATGTGCTCGTATATCATCCATATGAATCTTTTGACGCCATGGTCGATTTCATTACCCAGGCATCCGAGGACGAATCCGTCATGGCCATCAAAATGACGCTGTACCGCGTAAGCGGCAACTCCCCGCTGATTGCTGCACTCGCCCATGCTGCCGAGTCCGGCAAACAGGTTACTGTCGTCGTTGAGCTGAAAGCCCGGTTTGACGAGGAGCGTAACATCGCCTGGGCGCGCAAGCTGGAGCAATCCGGCTGCCATGTCGTGTATGGCCTTGTCGGCCTCAAAACGCATGCCAAAGTTACGCTGATTGTCCGCCAGGAAGGCAATGAGCTGCGCCGTTATGTGCATGTCGGCACCGGCAACTATAACGACAGCACAGCCAAGGCTTATACGGATCTAAGTCTGTTCACTGCGAACGATGAGATCGGGCTGGATGCTTCCGAGCTGTTCAATCAAATGACCGGCTATTCGGCAAACTATAACTGGAATGCCTTTATCGTGGCACCGACCAATATGAGCCTGTCGCTGCAGAAGCTGATTCTGCGCGAAGCGGAACATGCCGCCGCAGGACGGCCTGCACGGATTATCGCCAAGATGAACTCGCTCTCCAACCAGGAGGTCATCGACAATCTGTACAGCGCAGCCCAAAGCGGGGTTTCCATCGATCTGATCGTCCGCGGGGTCTGTTGCCTGCGTCCCGGCATTGAAGGCCTCAGCGAGCGGATCACGGTGCGCAGCATCGTCGACCGGTTCCTGGAGCACTCCCGGATTTACTATTTTGAGAACGGTGGCAAGCCGGAGGTGTACCTGTCCAGTGCAGACTGGATGACGCGTAATCTGACCCGGCGGATTGAACTGATGTGTCCGGTGAAGGACAGTGTCATCAGGAAGCAGATTGTCAAGGTTCTGGAGATGTCGTTAAATGACAACGTAAAAGCAAGCTTCCTCCAGCCTAATGGTTATTATGAACGCCCGGACGACAAAAAGGCCCCGTTCCGGAGCCAGTTCGCCGCTATGGATGTCAGCCGTTGGAAAGGTAGCCGAGCTTTATCTTCACCGCCCAAGCATTCCTGAACGCCTTAAGGGCGTTCTCAATGTCCTCCTGGCCGATAAGCACGGTTGTCGTACCATGCAGTTCCAGATCGAGCGTTCCGCCGTGCAGGCGGACGCTGAGATCGCGGATGATGCCGATCTCGGTGCTGTCCAGCGCGATGCTCAGCTGTACAAGCGTGCCCAGCTTATGAATGAGATCTTCGTCGGAAGCCAGCAAAATGTCCTTATGCGCCTGGGACAGTTTCTGCTTCCGGCTTTTTGTGCTGTAGGAGGCGATCAGGGCGCAGAGTATCAGCTGGCGGTGGCTCAGCCCGCGGATCGGTGAATTCATCAGCCAGTAGCGGGTATGCCGCTTGGACTGGTAGTAGTTAATGTTGGAGCCTGTGCGATGCAGCATGACCGAGACATAGATCAGCATCTCCTGCTCCGCCCTGTCCCCGCCCAGCTCAAAGGCGCTGAATAAACGCTGGGCCAGCTTGTTGATATGATCGAGATGCTGCTTGGAGGTGTGAATGTCAAAGCGGATGATCCTGTCCAGGCTGAATTCGAGTGCACTGTCACATACCGGCTGCTCCGGCCGCAGCAGATCATGCAGCATGCCCTCACGCAGCCCTTCCCCGCTGATTACAGCCTGGCTTGCCTTGATATAATGATATACCGTATGGAAAATAATCAGCCCGGAAACGATAATGTCCGCGCGGCTCTTGGACAGCCCGTCCAGCTCCTTGCGCTTGTCAAAAGGTGTAGCCGGCAGAATCTCCATGAACCGGTTGATCGTCTCACCGGATAAAGTATAGCCGTGTGAATTCGGCAGGGAATAATCCCGGTTTTTCTGGTCAAGCTTGCCCAGGGAGCGGAGGGTTCCACCCAGGCCGTATAGCGGCAGCCCTTCGCCGGTTCCCAGCCAGTCATGCTCGACCAACCTGCCGGTCACATAAGCCTGGAGCTTCTTGACCTGCTCCGCATTCCAGTTCCCGTTATGGCTGAACAATAGATTCGTGTTGACCGCACCGAACGGGAAGGAGATGCTATGCTGATACCGGCGTCCGCGGAACAGGGTAACCTCCGTGCTGCCACCGCCAATATCAATCACGAATCCGTCCTGGACATCGGAGGCATTAATCACTCCCAGGAATCCGAAATAGGCCTCCTGATAGCCGGTAATGATCTCAATCGTAATGGAAGAGGCTGAAGACAGATATTCTATAATCTCGGCAGAGTTGGAAGCATTGCGGATTGCTGCGGTTGCTCCGGCACGGATCTTCTCGACACCGAAGGCGCTGCAGATTTCCCTGAACTGGCGCAGGACCGGAATTACCGTATCCATATCCTTGCGCTCCAGTCTGCCTTCCTTTGTAATCTTCTCACTCAGGCGCGCAGAGTATTTGCACTCTTTAATAATTTTGAAGCCGCCTTCCGGGGTCGTATCGTAGATTACGAGCCGGATGGAGTTGGAACCAATATCAATGATGCCAATCCGGCAAAGTTCATTCCTCATCTGTATGTACTCCTTTTCAAGTTGATTGGCCATTTGTTATACTATATCACCAATTGCCCTGACGCCAAAATAATATGTAGTTAAATAAAAACGGCTTCCGGAGCATATCCGGAGGCCGTTATTGGATGTTTACAGCACTTTGCTTAAGAAATCCTGGGTCCGGGCATGCTGCGGATTGCCGAATACTTCAGCCGGAGTCCCCTGCTCAACGATGTAACCGCCGTCCATAAACAGGATGCGGTCACCCACTTCGCGGGCAAAGCCCATCTCATGCGTTACGATGACCATGGTCATCCCCTGCTCAGCCAGCTTCTTCATAACCTCAAGCACTTCTCCGACCATTTCAGGATCAAGCGCCGAGGTAGGCTCATCGAACAGCATCACATGCGGCTGCATCGCCAGCGCCCGCGCAATGGCAATGCGCTGCTTCTGTCCGCCGGACAATTGGGCCGGATAAGCATCGCGTTTGTCTTCAAGCCCTACGGTGCGCAGCAGATCGACGGCAATCTTCTCCGCTTCCGCAGCCTGCTGCTTCTTCACCTTCAGCGGGGCAAGGGTAATATTCTGCAGTACCGACATGTGCGGAAACAGATTGAACTGCTGGAACACCATCCCCATTTTCTCACGGGTCTGATTAATATCATGCTTCTTAGCCGTGATCGACTGGCCTTCAAAGGTGATCTCACCGCCGGTTGGCTCCTCCAGCAGGTTCAGGCAGCGCAGGAAGGTGCTTTTACCCGAACCGCTGGGGCCGATTACGACGACAACCTCACCCTTCTTGATTTCCAGGTCAATCCCCTTCAGGATTTCCAGCTTGCCGAAATGCTTCTGCAGATTCTTAACGGTGATCATCGGTGTTCAGCCTCCGTTCCAGTATGCCCAGCAGCTTGGACAAGGTAAAGGTCAATACAAAGTACATTAACGCAATGATGACATAAGGGGTCAGACCCTCGTAAGTAATCGTTGTAATCGTCTTGGCCTGGAAGAACAAATCCGCTACCCCGATCATGGATACAATTGAAGATTCTTTAATAATCGTAATGAACTCATTCCCGATTGCCGGCAGTACATTCTTAAGCGCCTGCGGAAGCACGATATAGCGCATTGTCATGCCCTGCTTCATCCCCAGTGAACGTGCTGCCTCAACCTGGCCGCGGTCCACACCCTGAATACCGGCGCGGAAGATTTCCGCCAGGTAAGCCGAGCTGTTAATCGTAAGGGTGATCGCCCCCGACTGAATCGGTGTAAATTCCAGTCCCAGCTCCGTTAAGCCGTAGTGGATCAGGAACAGCTGTACCAGCATTGGCGTACCGCGTAAAAATTCAACCCAGGCGGTTGAGATGAAACGCAGGACTCTCCACTTGGACATGCGCAGCAGCGCAACGATAATCCCCAGCACGAAGCCGAAGAACACCCCGAGCACTGCCAGCAGCAATGTATACTTCAGACCTGCAAAGAAAAAATTGCGGTATTCATAAGCCATATCAAAAATATTCATTTGACGGCAAAACCTCCTCTTCTTATCCTTTTCAAAAAAATAGAAAACAGCGTATTACCGCTATTTTCTACTTAAAGAGCATTCATTGCCCTGCGGTTGACGAAACCCCACAGATATGATGGCCGCAACGCAGGTTATATCTTTTGGCAAAAACTTATTCGCTCTCAGCAAGCTCGCTTGCTGCCGCTACATACTCTTCGATCTTGCCTTCGGAGTTCAGGCGGGTCAAGGTAGTATTCACTTGGTTAAGCAGCTCCGTGTTGCCCTTCTTCACGCCGATTACATAGCCGTCATCTTCAACCTCAGGCTTGGCGTCGGTAATAACCAGTCCTTCAACATTTTTGACAAAAGACTTGGCAACCGGACCTTCCATAATAGAAGCGTCAACACGGTTGGAGTTCAGCTGCAGGACGATTTCGGAAATTTTGCCCAGGGAGGTCAGCTGTGCGCCTTCAATGCCCTTTGCGATTTCTTCCTGGATGGAGCCGGTCTGAACACCGATCTTGGCACCTTTCAGGGCATCCATTGTCGCGAATTTATCTTTATCAGCTTCACGTACAACTACCGCCTGCTCGGCTTTGTAGTAGATGTCGGACAGATCAACCGCTTTTTTGCGTTCTTCGGTCGGGCTAAGGCCGGAAATAACCAGATCGATTCTTCCGCTGGACAGCTCATTCAGCAGGGAGTCAAATGGCAGATCCTTGATCACAAGCTCTGCGCCCATGTCAGCTGCAATATCCTTGGCAATATCAATATCAAAGCCTACGATGGTATCTTTACCGTCGATGACTTTGTGGAATTCGTACGGCGGGAAGTCTGCACTTGTTCCCAGTGTCAGCGTCTTGGCAGCAGCAGCGCCAGTGTTGCCTGCAGCGTTATCTGTTGAAGCAGCATTATCGTTGTTATTGCCGCAGCCTGCCAAAAGACCAACTGCAAGCAGCATTCCCAGTGAAAGTTTACCCCATTTTTTCATCTTTATATCTCCCCTATTCTCTCATTAAGTTATCTAGGTTGTCATGACCGATTTATTATAAATCACTGCGTATGAATATGCAAAGACATTTTTTATCATCAAATGGTATTTTGACAGGAAAACGCTATCAGTTTCTTGACAAGCCCGGCTCTTTTGCACATTCCAGGAAAAGAGGGGTATACTACTACTATCTCCAGCCGTTCACAAAATAACCAGACTGATTCAGAGCTACACCACGGGTGGTAATATTTACCTGAACCAGGCGAAGCAAGTTTTGCACGAGGTGTCTCAGGCAGGTTATGCTCACAAAACCAAGCGGATGCTTCCGAAGTGAGTTTTGCTCGATGGGTCTCAGGCAGGTTATGCTCACAAAACTTTTGAGGAGGTGCGATCATGCTGCTGGAAGCTATGTACCATGTGCCCCGTGACAAGTGGGCCTATGCTTACGATACAAAAACTATACATCTGCGTGTGCGCACCAAACGGGACGATGTGGACTGTGTTACAGCCCTCACCGGTGACAAATATGACTGGGACCATACTTTTTATGAGATTATGATGGAAAAAGCAGCCTCGGATGACAAATTCGATTACTGGGAATGTGCCGTCCGGCCAAAATACAAACGGCTCAGCTACACCTTCCGTGTCAGCAAAGGTTCGGACAATGTGTATCTGCTGGATAACAGCATCCGACCGGAATGTCCTCAGCCGCCGAGCCATTTTTATGAATTTCCTTATATACATCAGATTGACCTCTTTCAGGTTCCCAAATGGGCGAAGGATGCTGTCTTCTACCAGATTATGACCGAGCGTTTCGCCAACGGTGATCCGGACAACGACCCTGAAGGTACCGAAGCCTGGGGCGGGAAGCCGGAGTTTGGCAATTTTTTTGGCGGGGATCTGCAAGGTGTACTGGAGCATCTGGATGATCTGCAGGAGCTGGGGATCAACGCGGTCTATTTTACGCCGCTCTTCGTCTCCCCTTCCAATCATAAATATGACATTGTGGATTATAAAAGAGTCGACCCGCATTTCGGGGATAATGAGCTGCTGAAGCGTGTCGTCGAAGAATGCCACAGCCGCGGCATCCGTGTGATGCTTGACGCTGTATTCAACCATTGCAGTGACCAGTTCCCGCCGTTTCAGGACGTGCTGGAAAAGGGTGAATATTCCGTATACAAAGACTGGTTCCATATGAATTCCTTTCCCGCTGAGGTTGTCAACGGTATCCCTACCTATGACACTTTCGGCTTTTTTGGCAATATGCCCAAATTCAATACAGCAAACCGCGAGGTCAAAAACTACCTGCTGGAGGTAGCGGAATACTGGATCAAGGAGATTAAGGTCGACGGCTGGCGGCTGGATGTGGCCAATGAGGTGGATCATCATTTCTGGCGTGATTTCCGCAAGGTCGTTAAGGCAGCCAACCCGGATGCTTATATCGTAGGAGAGGTATGGAGCGATTCTCTGACGTGGCTGCTCGGCGACCAGTTCGATTCAGTTATGAATTATCCTTTCTCCGGCACTGTGCTGGAATTTTTCAACGGCGGTATGGACGGCATCACCTTCGGACACCGGATCGGCGGCCTGCTGATGCGTTATCCTCAGCAGACGAACGAGGTCGTCTTCAATCTGCTCGGCAGCCATGACACTCCCCGCCTGCTGACTGTAGTTGGTGAAGATAAACGGCGGCTGAAGCTTGCGGTTGTATTTCTTTTTACCTTTATGGGAACGCCCTGCATTTATTACGGCGACGAGATCGGCTTAACCGGCCATGAAGATCCCGACTGCCGCAAATGTATGGAATGGGACAAAACCAAGCAGGACCGGGAGCTGTATGATTTCTACCGGATGATGATTGCACTGCGCAAGCAGCACAAAGCACTGCGGGAAGGCCGTTTCCGCATTCTGCAGGCCTGTGAGAACGATCCCTGCATTGTGTATGAGCGGGCTGACGAGAAAATCCATTTCACAGTATGGATGAATAACTCCCCTGTTCCCCGTACACTCAGCCATCCGATGGAGACCGACGACTGGCAGGATGCGCTGACCGGAGACAGTGTAGCACCTGAGGACGGATTGATGCATATCTCCCTGGACCCTTACGGCTACCGGATTTTGTGCAGGAACCTGCACTAGACATGCGGCAAACCTAACATAAATTTTTTTGAAATAGTTAGCTAATTATGGATAAAAAAGATGAGTTTACTCTGGTGAAAAATGAAAAAAGCCCTAATGTAGAGAGAGTAGGCAGGTTACCCACATCTCTCCACAAAAGGAGCTAATCCATGGGTAACATATCGCAAAATTCAGTTTTACGCAAGTACTTACAGCATTTAATGTTACATTCTTTTCGTTGTCCATTCGCAGATCATTATTCGAAAAAACTTACCGTTGGGTCCGCGATTACCCTTTTTGTAGAAGCTCAGTTGCAGCAGAGGCGGACTCTTTCCGACATTGTGCTCCATTTGGAAACGAATGCAGAACTTCAGGACATTACCGGACTCACGACCATTCACGAATCGACCTTGAACCGCAAGCTCGGCACCATCCCTCTTGCTTATCTCGAGTGGTTGTTTACCGATCTTGTTCAGGAATTAAAATTGCGAAAAGCGGAAGCCAAGGGCATCAAGCATCTTGGAAAGTTAGCACCCGTCGATTCAACGAGCCTTTCGCTACCCAAAATACTCGGCGATTGGGCGTTTTATCAAAATAAGACCAAGGGTGTCAAAATCCATACGCGGCTGCTTTCGCTGGAAGCAGGGTGTCATTTTCCGGATGAGATTATCCTTTCCACTATCGGTGTGTCGGATCAACAAGCGGTCAAATATCTGGTTGTGCCTGGAGAATTCACCTACATTTTCGACCGTGGCTATGTGCATTATGGAAACTTCAGAGAATGGTCGGAAGGGACGGTGCTTTTTGTAGCCCGGATCCGTGCAAAAACAAAGTACACCGTGCTGACCGAACATCCCCTTTCGGGTAGCAGCAATATTACTCGGGACGCTGACGTTGAGATTCTGGATAAAAAATCGGGCAAAACGTTTTGCGTTCGCCTTGTACAATTCCAAGATAAGCATGGAAAAATCTACGAGGTCATCACAAATCGTCAGGATCTTTCAGCCGAAGACGTTGGTGAAATTTATCGCTGTCGCTGGCAAATTGAGCTGTTTTTTAAATGGATCAAGCAGCATCTGGCCACCGTAACGTTCCATAATCACCACCCCCACGCAGTATGGGTCCAATGTTACATCGGAATCATTACGGCGCTACTTTGTCAGCTCATCCATTTAGAAGTGCAGTCCACCCTAAGTGTATGGAGCATGCTGCGAAAGATGAGGTATTACGCCATGAAAGACTGGGATGTATTTATTGAAGCGCTGAATCGTGAACCGACTCGTCGTTCTAAAGGTCGGCAAAAGATCCCTAAGCCCGCAGAAACTCCAGAACAAACGAAAGAGAAACGAGCGACGGTAAAGATAATTCTCAGATAACAAACATAATATACCATTTATTGGTAACCAAACCTACGTTTTAAGACGCCACTGTTCTTTTTTCATTGAGTCTATAAAACTAACTGTAAAATTATTACTTTCGGTTTAATTTAGCTCTCATGTAAGTTTGTATGCATGTCTAGTGAGGAATCTGGAGCAATATCAGCTCTGAAGCGCTTATTCACATGCGTGTACCGTTATTTAATCGGAGGGATCAGTGTTGTCGCAGTTTAGTGCAAACGATTTTCAGGAGTTATACTTGCAAAATGGGCAGCTGACGCAGGAGGAGGCCTTCGCCTGGTTCGATCTGCTCGAAACTGTGGAGATGGATCAGATATGGGGCAGATGGCGCGGCAGCGAGCTTCCTTCCGGCCATCCCATGGACGGCCTGCTTCATTTGACCGGCTGGTACGGAAAAGAGTTTCTGGACGCTGAGACCGTACATCCCCTCCTGTTCGAAAAGCGAAATGGCCGGCTCTTCCGCGTGAATCCCGGACTGCTACCGCTAACGCTGCCCTTTCAGCTTATCCCCCGGAGGATAGTCGGCCCCCTCTTCAGGCTGATATCACCGCTGATCAGGACCGGCTCTGGTAAAGCGCGGCTGCGGATGATCGGATACCGGGGAAAGACCAGCGCCTCCATGGTCTATGACCAGAAGGCAATTATCGATCACTTCCGGCGGATCGATGAGGATACACTGCTTGGCGTGATGGATTTTAAAAACCAGCATGAGCTGGGTTTCTTTTTTATTTTGCGGAGGGTGACGGAGTAGGCGCTGGACTATAAACTGTGACGCTGCGGTACGTGGCTAAAATCAAAGGGATTATTCCCTTTGGTTGGCTCTCTTAGCACACTTTTCGCTCCATTCAAAGGGATTTTTCCCTTTGGCTGGCTCTCTTGGCACACTTTCTGCTCCATTCAAGGGGATTTTTCCCTTTGGTTGGCTCTCTTAGCACACTTTCTGCTCCATTCAAGGGGATTTTTCCCTTCCACTCCTCTCGTCCCCTGCACACCGAACCGCATATGCCCACACCAAAACACTCCGTAAAGCTTATCGCTTTACGGAGTGTTTTGGTGTAATGCCTTTTATACAGCCTGTACTTTTTATTCACTAATCTTGTTGTAAATATCCATATACTGCTGGGCAGAAACGTTCCAGCTGTAGTCGCCGGCGAAGGCGTTTTTGGTTACCTTTTTCCAGTGCTCCGGCTTGTGGTAGAGCGAGACGGCCCGGCGGAGGGTGAACATCATATCATGGGCGTTGTAATCCTTAAAGGTGAAGCCGTTCCCCTCACCCGTCTCTTCATTGTAGGACTGGACAGTGTCGTTCAGCCCGCCTGTCTCGCGTACGACCGGAATACTGCCATAGCGCAAGGCGAGCAGCTGGCTGATTCCGCACGGCTCGAATTTGGACGGCATCAGGAAAATGTCACTGGCCGCATAAATTTTGCGGGATAATGCATCATTGAACAGGATCTGTGACGACAGCTTGGTCGGATAACGCCACGCCGCTTCACGGAACCAGCGCTCATACGCCTCATCCCCGGTGCCGAGCAGAACGAACTGGATATCGTCATAATACAGGATTTCGTCGAGTACCCGCGTCAACAGATCAAGACCCTTGGAATCAACCAGCCGGGTAACCATCGCCACCATAGGAATGTAAGGTGCGACCGGTAAGCCCAGCTCCTGTTGCAGACCGAGCTTGTTTTCCGCTTTTTTAGCCAGATTGGAACGGTATTTCGTAAAAATCTTATTGTCCGCATTCGGATTATAGCTCTTCGTATCAATACCGTTGACGATCCCGCTCAGGCTGTCCGCCCGGTGATTCAGCAGTCCGTCGAGGCCATAGCCGTAATACGGAGTCCGGATCTCATCCGCATAGGTCGGACTGACCGTAGTGACATGATCGCTGTGGACAATCCCGGCCTTCATATAGTTCACATTGCCGTAATACTCCACACTGTCAAAATAGCTGTGATCCAGATCCAGCAGCTCACTTAGGACCGAATACGGGAATACTCCCTGATACAGCAGGTTATGGATCGTGAATACGGTACGCATGCCGCTATAGAATTCATCATGACGGTAATGTGCCTTCAGCAGCAGCGGAATAACGGCAGCATGCCAGTCGTGGCAATGCAGCACATCCGGCTGAAATCCGATTGCCGGCAGGCACTCCAGCACAGCCCGGTTATAGAAGGCAAAGCGCTCACCGTCATCCATATACCCGTAAATGCCATCCCGGCCGAAGTAATATTCGTTGTCGATGAAATAGACCGGGATACCGTCATATACAAGCCGCTCAACTCCGCAATACTGGTTGCGCCAGCCTACCGGCACATCCACTACCGCTACATGCTCCAGTTCGGCTGTGTAGGCTTCGGGAATCCCTTTGTATTTTGGCAATATTACACGTACATCTACCCCGGCTCCCTTCAGCGCTTTGGGCAGAGCTCCAATGACATCGGCCAGGCCTCCCGTTTTGATAAACGGATGGGCTTCAGCGGCAGCAAATAATACTTTCATGCAGATTTCCCCCTTAAAAGTACGGATTCTCTATTCCTCAACTGCTTCGGGCTTGCGTCCTGCCTTTTTTAGAACCAGAAAGCTTAGCGGCGGAATCGTCAGCTCCAGGCTGTTCACCTGATTATGCATTTCTTTCTTGGTACTCTTCATCGGACCGTTATGATAACCGGAACCGCCAAACTCCACAGTCTCTGAGCTGAAAATCTCTTCATAAGTGCCCTGGCGCGGAACCCCGATCCGGTAATTCTTCCGCTCCACCGGCTGAAAATTGATAATAACAACCAGCGTATCAACGGGCTTTTTGCCCCGGCGGATATAGGAAATCACGCTCTGGTGGTTATCGTCTGCGTAGATCCACTGGTAGCCCTCCAGGTCATGATCTAGCTCCCAAAATGCCTTCTCGGTTACATAGAGCTTGTTAAGCGCTGCAGTGAAAGCCAGCATTCTGCGGTGAGCTTCGTAATCCATGAGCAGCCAGTCCAGCTGGTCCTGATCCTTCCACTCGATGAATTGCCCGAATTCACCGCCCATGAACAGCAGTTTTTTGCCGGGATGGGAGATTTGATATCCGAGCAGCAGGCGTAAGCCGGCAAATTTTTGCTCGTAGGAGCCGGGCATTTTGTCCAGAAGCGATTTTTTGCCGTGTACGACCTCATCATGGGACAATGGCAGCGTATAGTTCTCAGAATAGGCGTAGGCAATCGGAAAGGTCAACAAATTATGATGATAGGGGCGCGCCCCGAAATCATGTTCTATGTAACCCAGCGTGTCGTTCATCCAGCCCATATTCCATTTGTAGTTGAACCCAAGCCCGCCTTCGTGTGCCGGAGCAGTAACCCCAGGCCAGGCGCTGGATTCCTCAGCCATCATCAGTGCTTTTGGATAATAGTGAAAAATGGTCTTGTTCAGCTGCTGAATAAACCGGATTGCTTCCAGATTCTCCAGTCCGCCGTTGACGTTACGTCTGTACTGATGACTCTGCTTCTCAAAATCGAGACGCAGCATGCTTGTTACGGCATCGACCCGCATTCCGTCTATATGATAAACATCGTACCAGAAAAGCGCGTTGGAAATGAGGAAAGATGTAATTTCGGGCTTGCTGAAATCAAAAGACAAGGTGCCCCAGCCCGGCTTTTCGGCCAGCAGCGGATCGGCATATTCATACAGCGGAGAGCCGTCGAACATTCTTAGACCGTGTGCGTCCTTCGCAAAATGCGCCGGTACCCAGTCCAGAATGACACCAATGCCGGCCTGATGCAGCTTGTCGATCAGATACATCAGCTCCTGGGGCTCACCGTAACGGCTGGTAGCAGCAAAGTATCCGGTTCCCTGATACCCCCACGATAAATCATAAGGATGTTCGGCAAGCGGCATAAATTCCACATGAGTATAGCTCATCTCCACCAGATACGGAATCAGCAGATCGGCCATTTCTTTATAAGTATAGAATTCACCGTCTTCCTTCTGCTTCCATGTGCCAAAATGCATTTCATAAATGTTCATCGGCCCGTTGTATGGGGCTTTGTTTCTGCGTCTCCACAGATTGTCCCCCCACTGGTAACCGGACAGATCCGCTACAACCGATGCTGTAGCAGGTCTAACCTCAGCTTTAAAGGCATAAGGATCTGCCTTCAGGAAGCTGTCACCGCCAGCTGAGACAATCCTGTATTTGTAAAAAGTTCCCGGCTCTATTCCCGGAAAAAAACGACTCCAAAATCCCGAATCGGGTATCTTAATGAATGAGTCCGCTTCCTGTGTTCCATCCCAGCCGTTATGATTACCAGCCAGTCCTACATATGTCGCATGAGGAGCCCACACGGTAAAGCGAACGCCCTTCTTTCCTTCTTCAGCGGCAATGTGCGCGCCCAGCATCATATAGCTGCGATAATTCGTGCCTTCATGGAACAGATAAATATCTTCAGTTGACGGGAGGTTTACTGTTTGTTGTATGTCAGGCAAATCATCACCACCTTAATCGTATAGGATGCACCTATAACATTACCCGAATGTCCGGCTTTTGAAAATGCGTTTTAAGGAAAAAATAGGCTTTTTCTGAACGAAGAAAATAAAAATGTAATTTTTACAGTAGGACCTCAATATATTTCACTTATGCCGTTTCAAGCGCTTGTGGGGAGTTTATATTACAAGCATTGACAAAAAAATGGGAGGGATAACAAATGAGTAAAAAAGAATGTGTCGCCATGCTGCTGGCTGGCGGGGAAGGCCGCAGACTGGCCCCCTTAACCACCACGATGGCAAAGCCTGCAGTC
This sequence comes from Paenibacillus sp. fava2, assembly GCF_058313675.1. Classification (NCBI taxonomy): domain Bacteria; kingdom Bacillati; phylum Bacillota; class Bacilli; order Caryophanales; family Paenibacillaceae; genus Paenibacillus; species Paenibacillus sp. fava2. The sequence goes on from NZ_CM177755.1 coordinate 4,160,756, forward strand.
CCTTTCGGAGGACAGTATAGAATCATTGACTTTCCCCTCAGCAATTGTGTAAATTCAAGTATCGATACTGTAGGTGTACTAACACAGTACGAAGCCAATTCCTTGCATCAGCATATCGGGTCAGGTGAGCCATGGGGGCTGCATTCCAAACCTGATCAGGGTGTCAGACTGCTGCCTTCAGGTGTGGACGGACGGAGCACGTATACCGGGACAGCAGATGCCATCTATAAAAACATTGATTTTATCGACAGCCAAAATCCGGAGCATGTGCTAATCCTTTCTGCCGATCATATCTACCACATGGATTACCGCAAAATGCTGGATTATCATATCAGCAAATCCGCCAAAGCAACGATTTCGGTCATGGAGGTTCCCTGGGATGAAGCTAGCCGCTTTGGCGTCATGAACGTCAATGACGAGCTGAAGATTTCCGAATTCGCCGAAAAGCCTAAGGTGCCCAAGAGCAACCTCGCTTCAATGGGCATCTATCTCTTTGAATGGGCCTATCTGAAGGACTACCTGCTGAATGACGCCGCTAACCCGTCTTCCAGCCATGATTTCGGCAAAGACGTGATTCCCGCGATGCTGGACAGCAACGACGATCTGTTCGCATACCGTTTCCAGGGTTACTGGAGAGATGTAGGTACTGTTGACAGCCTTTGGGAAGCTCATATGGATCTGCTGCAGGAGGATAACGGCTTCAAGCTGAATAATGCCCATTGGCCGATGTACAGCCGTGCACGGCGCACTAAACCGGCAGCTGTTAAGCCCCGTATCCCGGCTCAAGCTGACGACTGCCTGGTAAATGAGACCTGCCTGCTGGAAGGCAGCCTGCAGCGTTCCGTTATTTTTGGCGGTGTGGAGATCGGCAAGCTCAGCCGGATTCATCAGAGTATCGTAATGCCGGGTGTTTATATCGGCCGCGGTGTACTGATTGAGAATGCAATTATCGGTGAGGGTGCTGTCATTAAGGATGGAGCTGTGATCAAAGGCAGTCCTGACAACATTGTCGTTGTCGGTCCTAATGAGATTGTAGCCGCCAAACCGGTCATCCGTACACAGCCTTCCCGCCTGCTGCAGGAGGTCTACGAGAAGACAGGCAGACTGCGGGCCGAAGGGCTCCCGTCTTAAACCCTATCCTTCCCTAATCATTTGACGATAAAAAAAGGGCTGCAATACTGGTCATGTGACCGTATTGCAGCCCTTTTGCCGTGTAGCGAGTTAAAGACTCCTTATAACTCGTAATCGTCCCCTTCTTCGGTCAGCAGCGGCTCAGCCGCCGGCGGACGCTCATCAGTCAGCGGGAGAATAACCGTAACCTGTGTTCCTTTGCCAAGCTCGCTGTCCAGCTCCAGCTTGCCGTGATGCAGTTCAACAATCTGCTGGGAGATAGCAAGCCCCAGGCCGGTTCCGCCATTCAGCGCATCAACCTGGAAGAAGCGGTCCCTTACCCTGGACAGATGCGCTTCACTGATCCCGATCCCGCTGTCCCTGACGATTACCGCCATTTCAGTCCCTGACAGACGATGAGCTGACAGGACTATGCTGGAATCCTCGGGGGAGAATTTGACGGCATTGTCCACAAGGTTAAGAAACACCTGCTTGAGCCGGTTCGGGTCCCCCTTGATATAAATGGTATCCTCACATTCCAGCACCAGATGAATCCGTTTCTTCTCCGCCTTGGCCCAGATATTCAGAAGAGTCTCCTGTAGCACTACCTTTATATCTGTAAGCACTATGGACAGCTTCATTTCATTCTGCTGCAGCTTGGAGAAGTCCAGAATCTCCTCCACCAGGCCGATCAGACGGTCACTTTCCCTGGAGATGATCCCTACGCCGAGCTTCGTCTCCTCCGGATCATAACCGCCAGAAATCAGTGTCTCACTCCAGCCCTTGATGCTGGTCAGCGGAGTCCTGAGCTCATGGGAGATCGAGGAGATAAAATCATCCTTGATCTGATTACTGCGGATAATCTCATCGGCCATATAATTCAGCGTAGTCGCCAGATCACCGATTTCGTATTTGTAGTCCCCTTTGATACGGGCGGTGAACCTTCCCTTGGCCATTTGCGCAGAGACCGCCGTTATATTATTCAGCGGCTTCACAATGGAATTCGCCAGCCCGAAGCTGAACAGGACAACGATCACCATGACTGCCGCACCGATACCGATCGACGCCAGGGTAAGGTTAAGCAGGTCCTTATCAATAAGCTCCATCGAGGTGAGATAACGGATCACATATTTATCACGGCTGTTCAGCTGAATCAGCTTGGAGACTGCCATGACACTCTCATTCGTTCCCGCCTGCCTGCCTACCCATTTGCCGATGCTTCCGCCGACGGCCTCAGGAACATCGCTGGTTGTAATTGTCCGGTCAGGCTGAAAGCCTGTTGAGCTGGTCAGAATATCCCCGCTTGTGGACAGCACTTCAAGCTCTGTATAATCCATACTGAAGAAATCGAGCACCTTCTGCAGCTGGTTGGGAGAACGCTCCCCCGAAATTTCGTATTTCAGGAACTCCTCTGCCGTGCTGATATGGATCGTAATCTTACTGTACACACTGTCATAATAATACGTCCGTATCGCCAGAAGGAAGATAACCTCTACGAGGAGAAGCGCCACAAAGACTACTAAAATATAGTGCAGTACAATCTGCCTGCGCATCCCCTTCTTGATCATTGTCCCTGACCTTTCCATTTATAGCCGTGCCCCCATACAGTCTGCAGATATTCGGGCTCCGACGGGTTGTTTTCGATTTTTTGGCGCAGCCGGCGGATGTTTACATCGACAATCTTGGGATCGCCCATGTACTCCTTGCCCCAGACATGATCCAGCAAGGAGTCACGGCTGAGCGGCGTATTTTCTTTTTCCAGGAAAAACTGCACCAGCGAAAATTCTGTCGGAGTCAGCTCGATCGCTTCCCCGCTGCGCTTGAACTGCTTGGAGATCAGATCCAGCGTAAACGGGCCTGAGTGAAAGGAGACCTTGGCCGACTGCTCACGGTGCACGTTAACCCGGCGAAGCAGAGATTGAATGCGCGCAATCAGTTCGGTCGGGCTGAACGGCTTGCTGACATGGTCATCGGCACCTACGGAAAGCGCATAGACCTTATCCTGCTCCTGCACCTTGGCCGTCAGAAAAATAATCCCGAGACGCTCATTGGTCTCACGGATGCGTCTGCAAACCTCAAAACCGTCAATACCCGGCACCATAACGTCCAGCAGTGCGATATCAATATCCGGCACGGTAGTCAGCTTGTGCAGCGCTTCATTGCCGTCAGCCGCCTCCAGTACTTCGAATCCGTTACGTTTCAGATTGATCACAATAAAACTGCGGATGGATTCCTCATCCTCCAGTATCAGTACTTTACTCATCGATTCCCTTCCTTTCAATTGGAGCGGTTATTTTATCATTGTCGCCCCCGCCCGTGCTCTGTACAAGCTCACCCCGGTAGCCGATAATTTTGTCCATATCCCTGCCAAGCACCTTCCAGCCGCTGCTCTTCACACGATCCCATTCCATCTGGGTGAAGAAGGTCACCTCAACAACCGTCTCTCCCGTATCCGACAGGATGAACTTCAGCGATTTATCCTGCACGGATTTGGTGTCTACCGTTATCTTCCCGTGCCACTCCGGCAGGAAATCAATGACAAAGCGGTCCGCCGGATCACGGTACTTTTGCGAGGTGAAGCTGAGGCCGTCCTTGCCGTCCCATTTGTAATATGAGGTGAAGTAAGGAATGGCTTCAGGGTCAAAATACTCCCAGCCTCCCGGCGGCTCCAGCATGCCAATCTCAATGATGCCGTCACCGTCGATGTCCTCGCTGACAATTTTTCTGTCTTTAAAGGTATTGGCATCGCCCGGAATGACTACCCGCAGCTTGTTATTCTCCATCACAACCACGGTGGTATAGGCCGAGCGGGAATCCACAGCCGAATCCAGAACTATACCTTCTTTATGCTCGGCCACTTTTCCTGAGACAATATTGTAATAATTATTAAAATACGGGTCCAGGTCGTCCAGCTGATCGAGTACCTTAAAGCCGTCATTATATTGGTAAGTGGTAATTTTGTTAAGTTCATTGCGTTTGAAATATACCAGAGTAATATCCGCAGCCCCATCCTCATTCAGGTCATCGATCATATATTTGGTATAAGGCTGGGCCAGCAGCTCTTCCAGTTCGCCGCCGGAATAGGAATAGACGACGACCCCCTTCTCTTCTCCGCGTGAATACCCGGTAATAATATTCAGCTTGCCGTCACCCGTTACATCCTCCAGGTCAACTGACTCCAGCTGCGTACCGTCACCGTCGAAGACAAGCTTCTTCACCCAGCCGTCCTCCGTCTTCTCCAGAATCATGCCGTGGATCAGGACGGATTCATTCTCGGTCAAGTAAAAGACCAGTGTCTCCATCGTGCCGTCTTTATCGAAATCCTCTGTGAATATGGAGCTGTCCTCATCCCCGGAAGGGCGGATCAGCGAGGCGCTGGCCGGCATTTGTGACTTGATGGCCGTCATCAGTGAAGCCTTGTCGGCGGTCAGCTCCGGAGACTTCATCTTCGAAACAGGATCGCTGATGAAGGTACAGCCCGACAGTACGGACAATGACAGGACAGCCGCCGCCAGACGTCTGGGAACACTAAGATTCAACTTCATCACTCTTTCCTTATTTCATGCTCAAATCTGCTACAGGTTCAGGCGTTCCTGGGAAGTCAGGCGGCGTCCTCTGACATCATGCTTGATTCTGCCGTTCTCCAGTACCCACAGCCTTGTTGCATAACGTTCCGCCAGTTCCAGCGGAAGTACAGTAATAACGGTTAACCCCGTTTCTTTACAAAGACTGCGCAGCGTCTCCAGGACGCCTTCAGCCGTCCGCGGGTCCAGACCGGTTACCGGCTCGTCGGCCAGAATAACCTTGGCGCCGTGCACAAGCGCACGGGCAATGGCTACACGCTGGCGCTCGCCCCCGCTGAGCTGGCTTGTCTTCAGCTTGGCCTTGTCCAGCAGGCCGAGCTTATCAAGCTCGTCCATTGCCCCCATATAATCATCCTGCCGCACCATCCCCGTCACCATCCGCCACAGCGGTGTCTGTGAGGATTGGCCGATCAGTACATTCTTCAGTGCGGTCCGGTTCGGATTCAGCTCGGCGTTCTGCTCCAGGTACGCCCATTCACGGCGGATCTTGCGTCTGCCGGCGAGCGGGCTTTTCATAATGTCGATCCCGTCTACCCGGAAATTGCCTCTATCCCATTTCTCGCGCAGCGCCAGGCAGCGCAGCAGCGTGGACTTGCCGCTTCCGCTGGCTCCCACCAGCACTACGAGCTCCCCGGGCTCTAATTGAAAACCGATATCCTGCAGTACCGGCAATTTGTCTTCTCCGACTGCTTTGGCCAGATGTTCTACTGTAATCATAGTTCAGCCTCTCCCTGTTTTCGTCTCTACTCTATAGTGTACTCTGAAAGCGGGATCAATTTCCATGCGTACATCCGTTCTTATCTTACCTCAATTCAGCTCCCGTGGCGAGAATAATAACCCGGTCAGGCCGAACAAAATATAGAAACCGCCTAGCAGCACGAATATACCGCTGCCCCAGCCGAATTCAAGCAGCAGGCCTCCGATGCCCGGGCCGATAATGCTGCCTATACTGAAATGAAAAGAAGAAACGACATTGGCTGCAGGCAGCAGATTACGCGGCAGGATGTCTGCGGCATAGCTGAGCCCCAGCGAGAAGAAGGAGCCGACCAGGCCCCCGGCTGCCAGCAGCAGCAGCAGCGTAAATACAAAATGCCCGCCCGCAAGCGGGAGCAGCGTAAAAGCCAGACCTCCGGCGGTGCCGGCAAAAATCAGGATTTTTTTCCGTCCGTACCGGTCACTCCACAAGCCCAGCGGCAGCTGGAGCAGCAGGCCTCCGATGCCCGCGAACGGCAGCAGGGTGGCGATCTGGTCTGTAGTGAACCCGGAACGCAGCCCGTAGACCGGGAAGTTGCTGTTCAGGCTCGCTTCCATATAACCATACAGCAGCGCCGGAATAAGTGCGTACCAGGCCAGGCTGTAGCTGCGGCCGAACCGGCGGGCCTGCCCTTCATTGTGTTCAACTTTGTCAGGCCGGGAGTTTGGCAGCTTGAACAGCACCAAGAGGAGCGCGAGCATAAATAATCCGGCCAGGATCAGAAAAGGAGCGGCCTCGCCGAAGCGCAGCAGGCTGATGCCGGCCGGGCCCAGGCTGAAGCCCAGGCCGTAGGACATACCATAGAGCGAGAGATTGCGTCCCCTGTGCTCTGCAGGTGCCATCAGCAGCACCCAGAGCTGGGCGGCATAATTAATCGCCGAATCGCCTATGCCGACCAGCAGGCGCAGGATGAACCAGACCTTGACTCCCGGCAGCAGCGGGAACAGCAGCAGTGTTACCAGGACAAGGCTGAGGCCGGCGGCTATCAGTCTCTTGAAGCCTATAGCTCCGAGCACACGTTCAGCAACAAGAGTCATTGCGAACGAACCGACATAAAGAGCAGCGGCATTCAGTCCGTTGAGTGAGGAGGAAACCCCTTTTTGTTCAAGCAGAATCGAGAGCACCGGCAGCAGAAGCCCCTGGCTCAGGCCTGCGGCAATAATGACGGTAATGAGAATAAAATAATTCAGTTTACTGTTGGAACGTTTAAGTAAAAGCTGGTCTGACACAGGTGAATCCTCCTTGAACGTTGATCAGGCAAATGCGGACAAAAGTCGCCCTGCAGGCAAACATGGAACATTATAGTGGACAACCTTCTTCAAAACAAGAGATAATATATAGAAGTGACCGATTTCCTGGGGGTGCAAGCTTCATGACTTATGAACTCAAAATAGATGTCTCGCCTGTCTATGAACTGATCGACAGTTTCATGTTATATGTAACAAGGAAATGGATTTCCAACCTGGACATCGGTCCTGACTGGATCCGCGATATAGACGGCCGCATTCCTCCGCAGCAGGTATCCGCGCTCCGGCAGGCAGCCGAATGGCCTTTTACCGATTATGATGTCCTGTACGTCTGGGCTTACCGCCGCCGGCCTGCATCGAAGGTGCTGCAGTTTCTGGATGAACTGGAAACGCAGTCACTGGAAGCGTGCTTTGAGCAGACCGCCCCGCTGTTCCCTGATTTTACAATGCATGAATGTGAACGGATCAAGCGGGATTATCCCCCGCTCCTGCGGCTGTGGTATGAGCAGTATTTCCGCCATGCCGAGCAGAAGCTGCTGCCGCTCCTGATCGAGGACGCCTCAGAGAAAAAGCTGCTCGAGAGCAAAATGGGTTCAGCAGCGCTGATTGAGTATGCTTCGGGCGGTGTAGTCATCGAGGATATTCCTGATCTGCAGACGGTTGTGCTGCTGCCGACCATTCATAACCGGCCGATCAATATGTACTGCTTCTATAATACACTCATGATTATCCAGTACCCTGTTGATGTCCCTTCGGACAATGAAGATGAACCGCCCACCGTTCTGCTGCGCCTGACCAAAGCACTTTCGGACCCGACCCGGCTCCGGCTGCTGCGCTATGCGGCCCATGAACCCAAAACGCTGTGGGAGCTACAGTCTGTGCTTGGCCAGACCAGTGACACCATGATGCATCATCTGCTGATGCTGCGTGTCGCCGGCCTGCTGCGGGTTCATTTGGGCAGTGAAGGCGAAGGGAATGAACGCTACAGTGTCCGTCCGGACGGCGCATCGGATCTGCAGATGTTCCTTGAGTCTTATATTCGTTTATAATAACAATACAAAAGCAGAGATTGCTGACAAACTTACAGGCTTAGGAGTGAGCGTTATGAAGTATTTGCCGCAACAAGTTATTTTTGATCTGGACGACACCCTGGTACACTGCAACAAATATTTTGACCTCATTCTGGGGCAGTATTTCGAGCTGATGTCCGACTGGTTCGGGGAATATGGCCCGACAACCGGAGAATTCCGCAACAAACAGGTGGAAATCGATGTGGAAACCGTCAGCACCAGCGGACTGGCCAGCGACAACTTCCCCAAATCGCTGATCGCCACCTACCGCTTTTTCTGTGCCAAATATAACCGGGCTGCCGATCCATATCATGAGCAGCAGCTGATGAAGCTCGGGCTGAGCGTCTACGATCAGGAGGTCGAAGCGTATCCCGGCATGGTGGAAACCCTCGATGCGCTCAAGCATGACGGGCATAACCTCTACCTGTACACTGGCGGAGACGACACCATCCAGCAGCGCAAAATCGAACAGATGAAGCTCGATGTCTATTTTGACGACCGGATCTTTATCCGCCAGCATAAAAATATCGAATCACTGGAAAATATCCTGGTGTCCTATCCGTTTGAACGCAAGCGCACCTGGATGATCGGCAATTCCTTGCGCACCGATGTGCTTCCGGCCTTGACGGCCGGCATTAACAGCATCTACTTGAAGCAGCAGAATGAATGGCTGTATAACCTCATTGAGCTTCAGCGGGAGATGCAGCAGTCGGTCATGACCATCTCCTCCATCAGCGAGGTTCCGCCGGTTATCCGGACGGCGTCCAAGCTGCAAAGCCACGGCTGATCATTAAGGCAGGCCTCCTGTTACAAATGCCATAGGCATCCGGCAGCTGCAGTGTTTATACTGTTTGAGTAGATTTTTCATCTCATTCAGGAGGTTTGGAATGAACAAGCAAGCAAGTCCTAACCGCACACCGAATAAGCAGTCTGCCCGGAACACTGCCGGCTCCCGTCTGCTGCCCATGCTGCTTGGTATCATCGCGGTCATTCTGGCAATTGTACTTATCTATGTCCTTACAGACGGCAAATCCAAAGAGGAGAATATGCTTGAGGGTCTGCCTAACTATACGGATGTCAAGGGTACTATTGTCGTTGACGGCCTGAAGTATGAGAAGCAGCCGCATCTGGGCAGTCCGGACGCCAAGGTCAAGGTCATTGAGTTCGCCGATTTCAAATGCCCGGCCTGCAAGAAATGGACCGAAGCCAATCTGGATACTTTCATTAAAAACTATGTGGACACCGGAAAAGCCGAGCTCTATTTCATGAACTTCGCTTTCATTGACCGCGACTCTTACCTGGCCGCCAGCGCAGGAGAAGCAATCTATAAGCAGAGCAACGAGAAGTTCTGGGAATATGTTCATGAGCTCTACGCCAATCAGGGTGATGAGAGCACCATCTGGGCCACCCAGAAGTTCATCCTTCAGTTTGTCAAAGACAACATCGAAGGCCTGGACTATGCCCGGTTCGAGCAGGATGTGAAGAATCACACCTACATGTATGATGTTAAGGAAGACTTCAAGATTGCCGGAGCCTATGGTGTTAACGGCACTCCCAAATTTATGGTGAACGGTGTTCTGTTGCCTGATTCCTCATATGAGGGGCTTACGGCTGCTATTGAGAGCAGTCTGGCTGAATCTGCGAAATAAACATATGTGTATCAAAAAGAGGAGGATGCAGCCTGCCGGGAGATCCCGCCGCCAGGCTGCATCCTCTTATTCGTTACTGCCCGGGGCAGCGCGTCATCATTCTACACTAAGCTGTCCCGTAGCCATATCCGCTAATACCAGCTTGCCTTCCAGCGGTGAGCCGTCTTCGGCAGCCAGCTTCAGCTTGCCGGTCTTCCCCTTCTCAATCAGCGCCTTTACCTGAGTATCCGTCAGCGTACGGCCATGGGTTTCCTTCCAGATGACAAACTTGCAGCCCTCTTTGTAATGAGAGCAGCCGTAGCCCTTGCGGCCCATAAAGATCGTGCCGCCGCAGCCCGGCCGCGGGCAGCCGCCGATAATCTTCGGCCCGCTGTCCCCCTGCTCAGCCGGCTTCGCCGCTCTTGCTCCGGACGGCTTGGCGCCAGCCCCGCCCTCTCCCGCACCGCTGCGCCTGCGTGTACCGGCGGCCGGCTTGTCCGCGCCATCCTTGGAAGCGGCACCGCTGCCCCGGCCTTTGGAGCCGGCCCGAACGGAAGGCGTCTCGCCTTCAAAGGAGGTTTTGGCCGCACGGGACTGGACCTTCACCTTGTCGACGATCATAGAAGCGAAGCGCTTCACATTCTCCATGAATTGCCCGTCTGCCGCCGTACCTCTGGCGATTTCATTAAGCCGCCGTTCCCACTGACCGGTCATCTCCGGTGAGGTCAGCAGCTCGATGCCCGCTCCGCGGATCAGTTCGATCGCCGTCCTCCCCTTCTGGGTGATGGCAATCTTTTTACCCTGCATTTCGACGTAGCCGACATTTTTCAGCCGCTCAATAGTAGCCGCCCGGGTTGCCGGAGTTCCGAGTCCGGAATCCTTCATGGCATCGCGCAGCTCCTCGTCCTCAATCTGCTTGCCCGCGCTTTCCATCGCTTTGAGCAGGGTGCCTTCGGTGTAGTGCTTGGGCGGCTGCGTATCCTTCTCTTTGACCACCGCATCGCTGCACAGCACTTCATCGGCAGGGGAGATAGAGAACGGCTCGTTCACTTCGATCTCCTCTTCCTCCTCCTCATCCTTGCCTTTTCCTTTGGACGGCTTCGCCTTGTCCTTCTTCTGGTCGGCATAGATCACCTTCCAGCCCAGACTCAGCAGCTCCTTGACCGTAGTCTTGAAGCTCTCACCCTCCACCTCAGTAAAGACAGTGTGTACCTTATACTCGGCAGCCGGATAGAACTGCGACAAGAAACGGCGCACAATCAGATCATATAATTTCGCCTCATCTGCACTCAGCCCCGAAGCCTTGCGGTTGGTCGGAAGGATCGCATGGTGGTCTTCCACCTTGGACGGATTGCAGACAAATTTATTGCCTTTATGGACCAGGCTGCGGTTGGCACCTTTAACCAGTTCATCGTAGGAGGTACCCTGCAGCGCATTCAGCGTCTTGTGCATCTCCGGAATGTTCTGTTCGGTAACATAGTTGGAATTCGTCCGGGGGTACGAAATGACCTTGTGCTTTTCGTAGAGCGCCTGGGCGATATCTAGGGTTTTTTTGGCGGAAAATGCGTATTTCCCGTTCGCTTCACGCTGCAGCAGCGTCAGATCATACAGCTTGTTGGGATACTCTTTCGTATCCTTAACCTCATAGGAGGCAATCCTTCCGGGCTTGCCTTTTACCTTGGCTGCAAGCGCATCGGCCTTCTCCTTGTCGGTCAGCCTGTCCCCCTGCCACATGCCTTTATAGACAACCTCATTCTGTGTAAAATGGCCCTCGACCTCAAAAAATTTCAGCGACGAAAACGCCTCAATCGTCTTTTGCCGGTCGTAGATCAGCGCCAGCACGGGCGTCTGCACCCGGCCCACGGACAGCAATACATTATGCTTCGTAGTAAACGCGCGTGAGCCGTTCATCCCGATCAGCCAATCAGCCTCACTGCGCGCTCTGGCCGCTTTGGTCAGATTCTCATACTCCGAGCCGTCCTTCAGCTCCTGGAAGCCTTTGCGGATCGTCTCCGGCGTCAGGTCGGAAATCCACAGCCGCTTCACCGGCTGGCTGAGCTTCAAATGCCGCTGAATCAGCGAGAAAATATGCTGCCCCTCCCGCCCGGCGTCACAGGAGTTAACCAGCAGGTTGCTGCGTTTGGCCAGCTCGCCGATCACCTTCAGCTGATCAATCGTGCGCGCATTCGGCACCAGCTTGAACTGGTCGGGTATAATCGGCAGGTCGTTAATGTTCCACTTTTTGTATTTGCCATCATAAGCTTCCGGCTCGGCAAGCCCAATCAGATGTCCGATTGCCCAGGTGATGATGTACTGGTCCCCTTCTAAATAGGAACGGTAGTTTTTGGCTTTCGGTTCTATTGCGGCGGCGATATTCCGCCCCATGTCCGGTTTCTCCGCAATAATGAGTGTTTTCAAAAATATCGCTCCTTACCTATCGTTGTTCCTAAACACGTCCAGTTTTTTATTATACCATTTTGCTAAAATAATTACCTGCTATTAATAGAAGTGACTCAGCAAAAAAGTACGATTATCTCTTTTTAACCCATATGCAGTGCTAAAAAAAATGGAGCTGCCGCCGGCTTACACCGGAAGCACTCCAATTTGTTTGATGAAAATATATTAAGCTTTGCTCCGCATTGCTTCCGCCTCATCAAATTCATCACGCAGCAGCCCAAGCATAAGATCATCATAATACTGGCCGTTCATAAAAATGCTTCTGCGCCGCAGGCCTTCCTCCTTGAAGCCAAGCTTCAGGTGAAGCGCTCTGGATGCGGCGTTGACGGAGACACAGCCGCTGTTGCATTTTTGCAGCCTCAGCTCATGAAACGCATACCGCAGAACAATCCGTGCCGCATCCAGCCCGTAGCCGTTCTGCCGATACGGACTGTTGATACAGAAGGACATTCCGAATGTACCGTTCTTATAATCCGGCGCACTCAGATTTACAAACCCCACCAGGACATTATCTAACGTCTCAACAGCAAACATCCAGCGTAATTCGCTTTTGAAGTTATCATATTCCTCCGACATCGCCAGTTCATTCGCCTCATTCTTCGGCAGCTCAACACTCCACTCCATCAGCCGGACAACTTCACTGTCCTCCTGCTCCCTGCGCCACACTTCCCAGTCACTTCTCCTTGTTGCTCTGAGTCTGACCAGCGTGCCCTGCCAAAAATAATGCCCCGGTACGTTCATCCAAATCCGCCTCCTTTACCTAAATTCTAGCATCAAAGGCATTCTGCTGAAATGTAGATAATTCTTATAAACATCTTCTACTTGGAGGATAAATACAAATGTTGACCGTGACGCTTATTTCATTCCCCCACAATCCGGGAGACTGCCTCTGCGCTGGTGATAATCTCCTTCGTACCGCTCTTCCGGTGCCAGAATTCAACCTTGCCTTCGCCGGCCGACTTGCCGACCACCAGCACAACCGGAATGCCGATCAGTCCGGCGTCTTTGAATTTTACCCCTGGCCGTTCATCCCTGTCATCGAGCAGTGCCCCTATACCTGCCCCGTTAAGCTGGTTGTATAGTGCTTCAGCCAGCTCAGCCTGCTCCTGATCCTTGGCAGACAGCTGCAGGATATGCACCCGGTAAGGTGCAAGCTCCCCGGGCCAAATCAGCCCTTCATCATCATGGCTTTGCTCGGCTACTGCTGCCAGCAGCCGGGAGAGGCCAATGCCGTAACAGCCCATTATCATAGGTTTGTTTCTGCCTGAGGCATCCAGATAAACTGCCCCGAGCTTCTCACTGTACCTTGTACCCAGCTTAAAGATGTGGCCGATCTCGATTCCTTTATGAAAATGGTACACACCCTTTCCGCATTTCGGACAAGTCTCCCCTTCGGCAGCGTTTCTGATATCAGCCACATGCTCAAGCAAAAAGTCACGTCCTGGCACCACATTCCGCAGATGGTAATCTCTTTCTCCGGCGCCTGCAATCCCGGTTTCCATCGATGCCACGGCTTTGTCAATGATCAGCGGCAGCTGCAGGCCGACCGGTCCGACATATCCGCTCTCTACACCGGCAGCCGCCCTGACGGCATCATTATCTGCTAGAGACACTGAGGTAACGCCCGCAGCAGCCGCAAGCTTGAGCTCATTCACCTCATGATCCCCGCGGACGAGTACGGCAAATATGGTGCCGTCACCGATATAAATCAGTGTTTTGATGATGCTATGCGGTGCAAGCTGCAGTTCCTCTTCCAGCTGGTCGATCGTCCGCAGTCCTGGCGTATGAAACTTTTGAGCAGACGGCTGGTCTGTCTCTCCAGGTGAGATACCGCTTACCGCTATGCCAGCCTCGGCTTCCTCCAGATTAGCAGCATAATCGCAGCTCGAGCATACAGCAAGTGTGTCCTCACCAACCTCCGCGAGCGCCATAAATTCATGATTTCCACCCTCCCCGCCCATTGCACCGGCATTAGCCTGAACCGCCTTGAAGTTCAGCCCGCAGCGGGTAAAAATCCGTTCATAGGCTGTGAACATACGGTTATATGCTGCGTCCAGCCCTTCCCAGTCCGTGTCAAAAGAATAGGCATCCTTCATCAGAAACTCCCTGCCCCGCAGCAGACCGGATCGCGGGCGGCGTTCATCGCGGAATTTGGTCTGAACCTGATAGAGCGTAACCGGCAGCTTGCGGTAGGAGCTGATCTCACCCCGGACCAGGGCTGTTATAGCTTCTTCGTGGGTAGGGCCGAGCACAAACTGGCGCTCATGGCGGTCCATAAGGGTCATCAGATCCTTACCATACGGCTCGAATCGCCCTGACTCCTTCCACAGCTCAGCCGGCAGCAAAGATGGCAGCAGCACCTCCTGAGCACCGGCGGCATCCATTTCCTCGCGGACAATATTCTCAATATTGCGCAGCACCCTGCGGCCCAGCGGCAGGTAGCTGTATATTCCCGCTGCGAGCATCCGGATATAGCCGGCACGCAAGAGCAGCTGGTGGCTTGCCGTTTCCGCATCTGCAGGTGCATCGCGTAGTGTTGTCAGTAAAAGCTGGCTTTGGCGCATTGAAATCATCTCCTCTGATTGTTTGAAACGCAAAAAAGACGCATCCGTCAGGGACGAATGCGTCGTGATACCACCCTATTTCAACCGCCTGGCTATGCCTGGCAGTCCTCTATCCGGATAACGGCCGGGGCCGGCAGCAAATAAAGGCTTACCTCCATTGCTGCAGCTTTCAAGGCAGGGTGCGCTCCCTTCGCGGCTTGGAGGACCTTTCAGCCGGTGAATCCTCTCTCTGTTCTGGCGATATGCGGGATGCAGATCCTTGGTCAACGCTGCTGCGTTATTGAATTGTTATTTAATGTATCCGAAATTACAAAATGCGTCAAGCCTGTCATGAAAATGCCATGTTTGAACCAGTTCCGGCAACTTTTCATGTATGCGTTTACACTATTCTTGTCCATTTGTAAATTAAATGTTTCTGATAAACCGGCTTACATATGAAATTTTTTTGAAAATAAACCGAAATATATGAATAGAGCATTTCAAGAGGAAACGCCTGTCAATGCCTCTGTGTAAATGTATTCAAGGGGGAATCATCGCTATGTTCACAAAAATCAAGAATGCCGCTCAAAATCTAACATCCCGTTCACTGCAGAGGAAAATGCTCCTGATTTTTACCGTCATGCTGGTCATTCCGGTTGTGCTGGTAAGCTACTTTTCCTACACTAGCTCCAGTAAGCAGCTGGAATTCAAAATGCAGGAATCCATGCACACCAGCGTAGACCTGCTGGCTACGAATATTAATGAATCGGTTACTGCCGCCAAACAGAATGTCTCACAACTAAGCCAGCAACTGACATCTGCCGATCTTGACAATAAAAATGCGGCTACCCGTACACTGATTGAATTGTTTATAAAAGAGCACCCCGAGCTTGAACTTTTTGTGGCCGGGAATCAGAACGGTGCCTGGATGAAAGCGCCTGACCCAGGCCCGCAGGATTATGATCCGCGTACCCGTGACTGGTATACTGCTGCTGTGAGCAATCCCGGTGAGGTTACCCTTACAGATCCAACTGTATCTTTAACTACCGGCAACTATACGCTGTTTATTTCCGAAACCCTCAAGGACGGCAAGGGCGCCCTTGCCACGACTCTTAATCTTAAAGCAATGAGTGACCGGATCAGTAAGAATAAGCTCGGTAAAGAGGGCTACTACTATGTTATTGACCGGAATAACAAGTTTGTGTCACATCCAGTGAAAAAGGCCGGAGAAGATATTGCCCCTTATGTCGCTGAGCTGCTGGTTGGAGACAAAGGCAATCTGGCCTATACCAATCCTGATACCGGACTGGACATGAGCGGCTATTATACGACAGATCCAGTAACAGGCTTTACTGTCGTGGGTGTAATCAAAACCAAGGAATTTTCAGACGCTTCGCTACCTGTATTGTATAACGGCCTGATCGTGCTGGGCTGTGCGCTGGTGATCGCCCTCATTCTGATGTATTTCATCGTAAGAGCCATCTCGCGGCCAATCACCCGGCTTAACCAGTCTGCACGCCGTGTAAGCGAAGGGTATCTGAACGAACAGATCACAATTGACCGTGCCGATGAGATTGGTGAGCTGGCCAAAAACTATAATCTCATGGTGGAATCACTGCGGAATATCGTGACAGACATCTCCGAGACCTCAGGCCTGCTGGCCGCTTCCAGCGAGCAGCTGACCGCTACCACCGAAGAAAATGCCAAAGCCACAGCCTATGTGGCCGAGATGGTCCAGGATTCATCTGCCGGAGCCGAGACTCAGACCGCAGCCATGGCCGAGACGTCCCGGGCGATGGAAGAAATGTCCGCCGGCATCACAAAAATTGCCGAAGCCGCTTCCTCCATCGTCAGCTCATCCGCAGACACCGAAGCGGATGTGCATAGCGGCAGCGAAAAAATCAGCCTGGTCAGCCGGCAGATGGATGCGATCCGCGAGTCCACTCACCTGTCCTCCGAGCTGATCGGCCAATTGAACGGCCTGAACTCCCAGGTGTCAGCGATGAGCAGTGCGATCTCCAATATTGCCGTACAGACCAATCTGCTGTCGCTGAACGCCGGAATTGAGGCCGCCCGCGCCGGTGAGCATGGCCGGGGCTTCGCTGTAGTGGCAACTGAAGTACGCAAGCTGGCAGACCAGTCCAAGACGACTGCCGGTAATATCCAGGAGACGATTGAACAGATGACCGTCCTTATTGACCAGACCTATGAGACAATCCATAACCGGGTATCGGCTGACGTGGAACTGGGGATTCAAGTGACTGATGAGGCCAAAGCGGCGTTTGCGAATATTGAACAATCCACCGCCAGAATCAACGGCCAGATCCATGATATTTCCGCCGTTACGGAGCAGATGTCTGCCGGAGCCGAGCAAGTCGCAGCTTCCGTCGTTGAAATCTCCAATATCTCACGGTCCACCTCTGATGCCTTCCAGAGCGTAACCGCAGCGACCCAGGAGCAGCTTGCCTCCATGGACGAGATTACCGCTTCTTCCGGTGAGCTGTCCAAGATGGCCTCAGACCTGCAGGTGAAGATCGAGCGCTTTAAGCTGGAGGATTAGAGAACTCCTTAAAGAGATGCCGTAGTTTACCCGCGGCATCTCTTATGATGTATAACAAGAGCCGCCCTTCCAGCAATTGCTGGAAGGGCGGCTCTTGGTGATCCACAGGCTATCAATTAGACGAGAACGGTCGATCCCATCAGATATTTATCAACTTCACGTGCGGCAGCGCGGCCTTCGTTAATCGCCCAGACCACCAGACTCTGTCCGCGGCGCATGTCACCTGCAGCAAAAACTTTATCCACATTGGTATTGAATTTGCCGTAACGGGCCTTCACATTGCTGCGGCGGTCCGTTTCCAGGCTCAGCTCCTGAATGATATCCTGCTCCGGTCCGTCGAAGCCGATCGCGATCAGCGCCAGCTGAGCCGGGTAGACAGCTTCTGTACCCGGTACAGGCTGGTAGATCTTGCGGCCTGTCTCATCCACCATACGGCGGATTTGCACGGTGTGCAGCTCCTTCAGCTTGCCCTCTTCATCACCGACAAACTTGGTCGTCATGATCGAGAATTCGCGCGGATCATCGCCAAAGATGGCTTTGGCTTCCTGCTGTGCATAATCAAGAGTGTACACGTTCGGGAACTGCGGCCAAGGGTTGGCAATCGGATCACGCTCAAGCGGCGCTTTGTCATGTGTGCCGAATTGGGTAATGCTATTGCAGCCATGGCGCAATGAGGTTGCTACACAGTCAGAACCGGTATCCCCGCCGCCCAGTACAACTACATCTTTACCTGCTGCCGAGACGAAGTTGCCATCCTCCAGATTGGAGTTCAGGTAGCTCTTGATCGTGCCGGTCAGATAATCCATCGCGTACATGACACCCTTCAGCTCACTGCCTTCGACATTGAACTGGCGCGCTTTAGTTGCTCCCCCGCACAGTACGACCGCATCATAGTCATCGACGAGCTGTTGGGTCGGAATATCCTTGCCGATCTCGGTGTTTACAACAAAGGTGATGCCTTCAGCAGCCAGCAGATCCACCCGGCGCTGAACGACGCGCTTATCCAGCTTCATTGTAGGTATGCCATATGTCAACAAACCGCCGACGCGGTCACTGCGTTCATATACAGTCACGGTATGTCCTGCTTTGTTCAGCTGGGCTGCTGCAGCAAGTCCGGCCGGTCCGGAGCCGACGATGGCTACTCGCTTGCCGGTGCGCTTCTCGGGCGGATTAGGGACAACCCAGCCTTCCTCAAAGCCTTTATCCACGATTGCAAGCTCGATGGTCTTGATCGTAACCGGCTGTCCGATCAGACCGACGGTACAGGAGCCTTCGCAAGGCGCAGGACAGATGCTGCCTGTAAACTCAGGGAAGTTATTCGTCTTGTGCAGACGCTCCAGCGCTTCCTTCCACAGGCCGCGGTAAACCAGATTATTCCATTCGGGAATCAGGTTGTGAACCGGGCACCCAGATGTGCCTCCGGTCATATCAATGCCGGTATGGCAGTAGGGGGTTCCGCAGTCCATGCAGCGCGCGCCCTGCGTGCGGAGCTCGTCCTCGGTAAGGTGATGATGGAATTCTTCCCAGTCTTTAACGCGCTGTTCAGGATCCCGGTCACCTGGGAGCTGGCGCTTATACTCCATAAATCCAGTAGGTGTAGACATATTTACGTTTCCCCCATCCGTTCTCTTCGTGTTGATGTATAGTACATTGTAGCATACTGCGGCAGATTCGTGTCGATTCAGCGCAATGAAGTACCTGCACATTCTATACTATTTTTAAGTTTAGCAATTGTAATTTTAACTATAGTAGCATTCTATACTTTCGCACTGTAATGGATTAATCTGCTGATTATTTGTACTATTTCACATGTTGTGTCAGAGAAAACGCTTTTTCCTTAAACCGTACGTTCATAAACGTAAAAACGGTAATCATACGGGTTCTGCTCATTGCGGATCCCTTGAATGCTGGAGACCTCTTTCCATTCTTCCCAGCGGACATCCGGAAATTTCGTTTCACCTTCAAAATCCTCATAAATCCGGGTTACAAGCAGCTTGTCGGCGTACGGCAGCATCATCCCGTAGATTTCAGCTCCGCCGATAATCATAAGCTCATCGTCCTTACGTCCTTCAGCCAGCGCTTCCTCCAGCGTATGGACGACCTGTGCCCCCTCCGCCTGAAATCCGGCATCTCTCGTAATAACGATGCTCGTTCTGCCCTTAAGCGGCTTCCCGCCAAGTGACTCCCAGGTTTTGCGGCCCATAAGCATTCTTTTACCCAGCGTCTGTTCTTTAAAATAGGCAAAATCCAGCGGCAGATGCCACGGCATATCGTTATCCTTACCAATTACACCGTTCTCCGCCATGGCCCAAATCATGCTGATACTCATATCTATGCCCTCCTTTACCAAGAATCATCATGTCCCGGAAAGATTAAATGGCAACCGGTGCTTTGATCCCCGGGTGATAGACATACCCTTCAAACTCAAAATCATCAAATGTATAATCAAAAATGCTATCCGGCTTTCTGAGGATATTCAGCTTCGGCAGCGGATGCGGCTCTCTGGACAGCTGGGTGGCCACCTGCTCCAGATGATTTGTATAAATGTGCACATCCCCTCCGGACCAAATGAAGTCCCCCACCTCGTAACCTGTCTGCTGGGCGACCATATGGGTGAGCAGGGCATAGCTTGCAATATTAAAAGGCAGGCCGAGGAACGTATCTACAGAGCGCATGGTCAGCATACAGCTCAGCTTGCCGTCAGCTACATAAAACTGAAACACAAAGTGGCACGGCGGAAGCTTCATCTGCTCAATTTCCCCGACATTCCACGCGCTTACAATATGACGGCGGGAGTCCGGATTGTTCCTGATGGAATCAATGACTGCAGCGATCTGGTCAATATGCCGGCCGTCACTGCTCTCCCAGGCACGCCACTGCGAGCCGTATACCGGTCCCAGTTCACCATTCTCATCGGCCCATTCATCCCAGATCGAAACACCGTTTTCTTTAAGGTAAGAGATATTGGTATCTCCCTTTAAAAACCACAGGAGCTCATGAACAACGGATTTCAGATGAATGCGCTTGGTCGTAACCAGCGGAAAGCCTTCGGACAGATCAAAGCGGAGCTGACGCCCGAACACGGAAATGGTGCCTGTTCCGGTGCGGTCGCTTTTGGGCGTGCCGTGATCAAATACATCTTGAAGTAAATCTAAGTAGTTGCGCAAAGTTTAAACTCCTCTCCCCTTTTTTTCTTATCCCAGTTTACCATGACCTGACCACCCTTGTAACTTAATTAAGCGTAGAAAATGCAATTTCCTGTCGTTCACCAGCCCTCCTCCGCACAGTGATTTCCTTTGCACGAAAATAGTGGGAGGACAGGCTGTATATACCGGTTAATCCGTGATCCTGATTGCACCTGGTTCTCCTGCTATTCCCAGATTCTCAGCTCTACAGTATCTGCATCTGCTCTCAGCTTGGCCCGGCCCCCAACAGGAAAAGTAATCAGCGGCGAGGTATGGCCGAAGTTTACGTCAGCCACAACCGGAAGTTGCAGCAGCTCCTTCTTGCTACGGATGATTGCTTCCAGCATATCCCTTGTTATCCTTGACGCCCGCTGAAACCTGCCGATTACAAGCCCCCTCACCTGCTCAAAGTCCGGCTGATGAATCAGCGACTGGAGATCACGGTCAAAGACTTCCGGCCCCGATTCAAAATCATCCTCCAGAAACAGAATAACATCCTTCAGGGTTGGCATGAACTCAGTACCCTGCAGCAGGTTCACTGTGCACAGATTACCGCCGATTATTGTACCTTCTGCTGATCCGGAACAGATTGTATAAGGCCCTTCATTCGCCTCAAAGCTTCGGTTCTCCTGATCAAGGAACCACGCATCGTCACTCCACTCAGCCGAAGGCTGCACTAGGACCGGTTCATCCTCCATCATCATTTGGATAAAATGCCTGACCGTATATTCATTGCCTAGCCGCATGGATAAGGTGGAGAAATGCGGTCCTGAGTATGTAATCAATCCGGTCTTGCGGTAAATCGCACTGCCGAGCGCCGTTATATCGGAGTACCCGCAAAGACGTTTAGGATTGTCTGCGATCAGCCTGTAATCGAGCTCCCTCAGCAGCTGGTTGCAGTTATGCCCTCCCAGTGTAGTTAGAATACCTTTGACATCCGGGTCGCGGAAAGCCTCGTGAATGTCCTCCACCCTGGAGCGGACAGAGGACGAGGAGAATTGATCCATTTCATAAGCATGTGCTGCAAAAGAAACCTTGAAGCCGTAGCTCTCCAGCAGCCTGGCAGAAGCCTCTATCTGCTCAGGTGCGATAATGCCGAGACTGTTTGACGGCGAGATGATACGGATTCCGTCGCCTGCCTGCAGTTTTGGTGCCTTCATAGGATAACTCCTCTCGTAACAGTCCTTTTCTATTGCTTCAACATATTTAATAGACTGCTGAATAAAAGAAAAGACTCCCTCAGCCATTACCATGACATTGGGAGTCCCTTCTATGATGATTCTGCCTTACAGCAGACGGTAATGTATTATTTCACTACGTGAATCGGGTGGCCTTCTACCAGCTCAGCCGCTTCCATGACGATTTCGCCAAGGGTTGGATGCGCGTGGATTGTCAGTGCGATATCTTCGAGCGTTGCGCCCATTTCAATCGCCAGACCCAGCTCGGCAATCAGGTTGGAAGCTTCCAGACCCACGATTTGTGCGCCCAGTACGAGGTTGTTCTCGCTGTTAGCCACAATCTTGATGAAGCCTTCCGGAGCATTCAGGGAAACTGCACGGCCGTTGCCCGCGAACGGGAACTTGCCTGCTTTTACCTTGTAGCCCTTGTCTTTTGCTTCCTTCTCGGTCAAGCCTACGCTGGAGCATTCAGGATCTGTGAACACAACGGCCGGAATAACTTTGTAGTCAACCACGGATTTGTGGCCGGAGATCGCTTCAGCAGCAACCTTACCTTCGTAGGATGCTTTGTGTGCCAGCGCAAGACCAGGAACAATATCTCCAATAGCGTAGATATTAGGGATGTTGGTACGGCCCTGGTGGTCAACTTTGATCAGGCCGCGTTCGTCAAGCTCAACGCCGATCAGATCAAGACCCAGCTCACCGTCAGTATTTGGACGGCGGCCTACAGTTACCAGCAGGTAATCTGCAGTAATTTCTTTGGTTTCGCCGCCGACAGAGTACTTAACGGTTACTTCCTTGTCGTTCTGAACAGCACTTTCCGCTTTGGCATTGGTTACGATCTCGATGCCTGTCTTCGCCATGTTCTTGGCAACCAGACGGGTCATATCTTTATCGAAGCCTGGCAGCACAGTATCCAGACCTTCAATGATCGTTACTTTAGTGCCGAATTTGGAGTACATCTGGCCAAGCTCAGCACCGATGTAGCCGCCGCCGATTACGATCATGCTCTTAGGAATTTCCGGCAGATCCAGAGCTTCCGTAGAGGACAGGATGCGTCCGCCGAACGGGAATGGCTTCAGTTCAATCGGACGGGAGCCAGTCGCGATGATGCAGTTGTTGAATTTGTAACGCGGGGATTCATGGTCATTGAACAAACGGGCTTCGTTTGTGCTGATGAACATCGCTTCGCCGCTGAATACTTCAATCTTGTTGCCCTTCATCAGGCTGGTTACGCCGGTGGTCATTCTCTTAACTACACCGTTTTTGAATTCCTGGGTTTTGGCCCAGTCTACCTTTACGTTCTCGGCAGTAACACCGAAAACATCGCCGTGCTGTGCAGCTTCATAGCTGTGTGCTGCAGAGATCAGCGCTTTGGAAGGAATACAGCCGCGGTTCAGGCAGACACCGCCGAGCTCCGATTTATCTACAATAAGGACTTTTTGGCCGAGCTGGGCGGCACGAATTGCCGCCACATACCCGCCGGGACCTGCACCAATAACCAATGTGTCGATTTCGATTGAAGCGTCTCCGACTACCATTTATTACACCTCCATAACTAACATATCAGGATTTGCAAGCAGGGTCTTAATGTAATTCATGAAGTTCTGTGCAGTTGCACCGTCAATGATACGGTGGTCAAAGCTCAGGGACAGCGCCATTACTGGAGCTGCTACGATTTCACCGTTCTTCACAACAGGCTTCTCAGTGATGCGGCCTGTACCCAGAATCGCAACTTCAGGGAAGTTGATGATCGGAGTAAAGAACATACCGCCGGCGGAGCCTATGTTAGAGATGGAGATCGTGCTGCCCTTCATTTCGTTAGCAGTCAGCTTGCCGTCGCGTCCGCGCACAGCCAGATCAGTGATTGCACTTGCGATCATCCAGATGCTCTTACGGTCAGCATCCTTGATTACCGGTACGATCAGACCGTTGTCTGTATCTGTAGCGATACCGATGTTGTAGTACTTTTTGTACACAATTTCGTTAGTGGTTTCGTCAATCATTGCGTTAAGCGCAGGGAACTGACGGGATGCTGCAACCAGAGCCTTAACGATGAATGGCAGGTAAGTAACCTTCACGCCCTTCTTCTCGGCTACAGGCTTCATACGGGTACGGAAAGCCACCAGCTCGGTAACATCCACTTCGTCCATGATGGTAACATGCGGCGCTGTGTAGGCCGATTTAACCATAGCATTGGAGATCGCTTTGCGGATACCTTTGAATGGTACGCGTTCTTCCTCAAGGCTAACATTGCCGGATGCAGCTGGAGCTGCCGCAGGTGCTTTGGCTTCAGCTGCCGGAGCTGCTGCAGGTGCGGATGCCGCCGCTGCAGGCGCTGCTGCTGCAGCCGGAGCTGCGGAGCCGCCCTTCAGGAAGGCTGCGATATCGTCATGGGTAATTTTGCCGTTTTTGCCGCTGCCGTTCACCTTCGCAAGATCAACACCTTGCTCACGTGCCGCTTTGCGGACGCTTGGAGTAGCCAGAATATCACGGTTAGGTGCCGGAGCAGCAGCCTGTGCAGCTGCTGGTGCCGCAGCTTCCTGCGCTGCAGGAGCTTCAGCGTGGCCGCCTTCCTGCTGTGGAACTTCACCCTCTGCAGCGATAATCGCCACAACTTCGCCTACGCGGCATACCTGTCCGTCTTTAACACGAACTTCAATTACAGTTCCGTTAACAGGGCAAGGTACTTCTACTACCGCCTTGTCATTCTGTACTTCCATGATGATATCGTCATCGGTTACCTTGTCGCCGACTTTGATGTGCATCTTGATGATTTCACCTTCATGCAGGCCTTCGCCCAGCTCAGGGAAACGGTATTCGAAGTTTACAGCGCCGCCGGCCGAAGGAGCACTGGTTGCAGGGGAAGAAGTAGTATCTGCTCCGCCCTTAGCTGCGTCTGCTTCCTGGGAAGCCGCTTCTGCCGGATGGCCGCCTTCCTGCTCAGGAACATCGCCTTCTGCATCGATAATAGCTACAACTTCACCAACGCGGCATACCTGGCCGTCTTTAGTGAATACTTCAAGCACTGTGCCGTTAACCGGACAAGGAACCTCTACTACCGCCTTGTCGTTCTGTACTTCCATTACGATATCGTCATCGGTTACTTTATCGCCGGCTTTGATGTGCATTTTGATAATTTCACCTTCATGCAAACCTTCGCCCAGCTCAGGGAACCGGTACTCAAATTTTGCCACCTTGATAACCTCCTAAAAGTTTGTGTGCTTCGAAAGCATAAGCTTAAGTTTAAGATATATTGCAGAAAAGGGTGCCGCCCTTGTAAAAGGACGGCAAGTACAAATTTATCTTAGAATTCCAGAACTTTCTTCACAGCTGCTACTACGCGGGCCGGTGTAGGAATCCAGCTATCTTCGATCTGTGCGAACGGATAGATGGTGTCCGGACCTGCTACACGGAGTACAGGCGCTTCAAGATGCAGAATTGCTTTTTCGTTGATTTGCGCGATAACTTCGGCAGCAACGCCGGAGCTCTTCTGAGCTTCTTGCACTACAATCGCACGGTTAGTTTTCTTCACGGAAGCCACAATGGTATCAATATCGATCGGGCTAACGGTCCGCAGATCGATAATTTCAGCCTTGATGCCTTCCTTCTCCAGCTGATCAGCCGCTTTAGTAGCAGTATGTACCATCAGACCGTAAGCGATGATGGTTACATCAGAACCTTCACGGACAACATTTGCTTTACCGAGCTCAACGGTGTATTCACCTTCAGGTACTTCAGCGCGGAACGCATGGTACAGGTTAAGGTGCTCCATGAAGAATACAGGGTCATTGTCGCGGATCGAAGCGATCATCAGACCTTTGGCATCGTAAGGATTGGAAGGAATAACAACCTTGATACCAGGGCTTTGAGCAATCAGGCCCTCAAGGGAATCTGTGTGCAGCTCAGCCGCTTTTACGCCGCCGCCAAATGGTGTACGGAATACGACTGGAGCGTTATATTTACCGCCGGAACGGTAACGCAGGCGTGCTGCCTGGATAACGATCTGGTCAAGAGCTTCGTAGATGAAGCCGATAAACTGGATTTCAGCGATTGGACGGAAACCTTGTACCCCGAGACCAAATGCCAGACCGCCGATCGCGGACTCGGCAAGCGGTGTATCAAATACACGGTCTTCGCCAAATTCTTTCTGCAGTCCTTCAGTTACGCGGAAAACGCCGCCTACATTACCAACGTCTTCCCCAAAGATCATAACATTAGGGTCGCGATTCAGTTCAACGCGCAGTGCGTCACGAATTGCTTCTTTCATATTCATTTGTGCCATTGCCTGATATCCCCCTTATTCGAAATCGGCTTTTTGCTCTTCCAGATGCTTCGGAGTTACCTCGAACATGCTGTCGATCAAGCCTGAAACGGTCATTTTTTCGGTTTGCTCTGCTTTTTTGATCTGCTCGTTTACAGTCGCTTTCGCTTCTTCTCTCACGCGAGCTGTATCTTCTTCGGTCCACAGGCCTTTCTTCTCCAAGTATTTGGCAAGACGGGCGATAGGATCTTTCTCGTTCCATTGGCCTTCTTCATCCTTGGAACGGTATTTGCTGGCGTCATCGGAGAGGGAGTGCGGACGGAAACGGTAAGTTACAGCTTCAATCAGCGTTGCACCTTCGCCTCTGCGTGCACGTTCTGCAGCTTCCTGAACCGCAGCGATTACAGCAAAGACATCCATGCCGTCTACTTTGATTCCCGGAATACCAACGGCTACTGCTTTGTGGGCAATGGATTTGGAAGCCGTCTGTTTAGCGAACGGAGTCGTAATCGCATAACCATTGTTCTGTACGAAGAAGATTACCGGCAGTTTGAAGCGTCCTGCAAAGTTCAGGCCTTCGTAGAAGTCGCCTTCGGAAGAACCGCCGTCACCTGTATAAGTGATTGCAACATTCTGCTGTTTCTTCAGTTTGAAGCCCATTGCAATTCCGGTAGCATGCAGAATCTGCGCGCCGATGATGATCTGCGGCATAAGCACATTAACACCGTCCGGAATTTGTCCGCCGTGCTGGTGACCGCGGGAATACAGGAATGCTTGATATAATGGAAGTCCGTGCCATACCAGCTGTGGAATATCGCGGTAGCCCGGGCATACGAAATCTTCTTTCTGCAGTGCGAACTCACTGCCGATCATAGTTGCTTCCTGTCCCGATACCGGAGCATAGAAGCCAAGGCGGCCCTGACGGCCAAGGTTAACCGCACGGTCATCCCAAGTGCGGGTAAATACCATACGGTACATAATTTCTTTCAGCTGATCATCGGTAAGTGCAGGCATCTTCTCTTTGTTGATAACCTCTCCATCCGGAGAAAGCACCGAAAGGGCCTCCACGTCCTCTGTATACACTTCATAAGGAACTCTAGTCATCATTTTCACCTCAATAAAAAAATTTGAACATCAGTGGTATCTGTTATAGAATTATTATACACCTGTTTTATCTGTTTCGTCAAAGAAATACGCATAAAATTTATGTTCTCATAAATTTTGTATGTATAACAGGATTTTGAATATCCTATAACAGATTTGTTTTTTTCGAGCGAGTAAATGATTTTTCACACATTTACCGCTTGGGTAATTTTAACGTAACCGCATGTGTAATGCAAAATTCGACAAGAAAGGCGACGATTCAGTCATGAGCGAACCTGTTTTTCTGAAACGAACAATCGTTAAGCAAACCCTTTGGAGCGAGCAGCTGCAGGAGGAACGCAAGCTTCGCATTTATCTTCCCCCGGGCTACAACGAAGTACTCAGCTATCCCGTAATTTATTGTCAGGACGGCGAAGAATTTTTCAATTTCGGGCGGATCGCCACCCTTGCCGGACAGCTCATTATAGAAGAAGACATCGAGCCGTTCATAATTGTAGGCGTCGAGGTGAACGTGGCCGTCCGCACACAGGAGTACGCCCCCTTCGGCAGCCGCTTCAAGCAATACCTTGCCTGCTTTGCCGAAGAAATTATTCCCTTCATTGAACATAATTATCCGGTCCGCCGCACTCCTGATCAGCGGATCATCGCCGGAGACTCGCTGGGCGGCAGCGTCTCACTGCATCTTGCCCTTGCCTATCCCGGCCTGTTCAGCCGTGTGTTAAGCCTATCAGGAGCTTATTATCCCGAATCCCGTGATCTGATTGCCCGGGAGGATGATCTGTCCTGGCTGGATATCAATATGGTGGTAGGCCTGCAGGAGACCGATTATCAGACAGACACCGGCGTATACGATTTCGTTCAGATGAACCGGGATACGAAGGCGCTGCTTGAAGCCCGCGGAGCCACCGTCTCCTACCGCGAGAAGGACGGCAAGCATCTTTGGGGATTTTGGCAAAAAGAGCTCCCAGAATCATTACTCTATTTCTTAACCCCATGAAACAGCTTAAAATGACGAAACAGTGAACAATCAGTCAGCTTATGTATAGATGCAGTATGATTACGCTTCCATTCCGAGACGGGCACACGGTGCCCGTCCTCTTTTTTAAGGACGGTTACCGGGCCGGCTAATTTTGAACGCTAATTCTAACCTACTACTGCTTTTGCCTGTAGACTGCTATAGCTTCTCCTGAATAATCTTGTCCAGCAGCACATCACAGCCCGCATCAATAAGGTCATATACTTGTTCGAAATTACCGGTGAAATAAGGATCAGGCACCTCGCGCAGCTCCTCGTCCGGAAGCAGATCCATGAAGAACAGCAGCTCCGCCTTATCCCCTCCGGGCAGCTTGCGGACATTCTCAGCGTTAGAGTGATCCATGCAGATTATGTACTCAAAGCTGTCAAAATCGCCGCTGTCCACCAGGCGTGCATTCATATCGGCATAGCTGATCCCCTTTTGATCGAGAATGCGCCGTGTTCCCTCATGCGGCACTTTTCCAATATGCCAGTCTCCTGTTCCCGCTGAATCCACCTTGATGGATTCCGTCAGGCGGCGCTCTGCAATTTTGCTGCGGAGAACCGCTTCCGCCATTGGCGAACGGCAAATATTGCCCAGGCATACGAATAATACGTTTACGATTTCTCTCACCTCCCGCAGCTCTGATTCTGTTGTGTAGTATGCAGGATTTATTCTATAGAAGAAAAAAATCCGCTGTCTTTATTTTAGCGTTATCAGCTGTAATTGTACAACTTTTGGATCCTGCATTATACTTTGTGAAGGATGACAAACTATAACACCAATAGAGGGAGGGAGATTAATTTGCCATCCAAACGCGTTGTTATCTTTGCCGGAGGTATGCTCTCCGAGGACTTTTTGCACCATATAGATGAAGAGGATTTTATTATCGGGGCGGACAGCGGCGCTTTATTTCTTGTCAGCCGCGGGATTACGCCGGATATCGCCGTCGGAGATTTTGATTCGGTAAGCCCTGAGGCGCTGGAGCAGATCAGAGCAGGCAGTAAAGAGACCATTACCTGCGATCCTGTTGACAAGGACCTGACTGACAGTGAGCTGGCGCTTGACCTGGCGCTGAACACCCAGCCTGAATCGATCCTAATGATGGGTGTAACAGGCACAAGAATGGACCATACGCTGGCCAGCATTCAGATGATGACGAGGGCGCTGCAGCGGCAGGTAAGCTGTTCTGTAATGGATGCCAATAATTTTATCACGCTTACCGGATCTCAGGTACATGTTCATGAACAGGGCTTCACCTATGTCTCCCTGCTCCCGCTGACCCCTGAAGTAACCGGGATTACCCTGCAGGGCTTTCAATACCCGCTGGACAATGCAACGCTCAAGCTGGGCCAGTCCCTCGCTGTCAGCAACCGGCTGCTGGAAGAGACAGGAACGGTTACCATCGAAAGCGGCCTGCTGCTTATTATCCAGAGCAAGGATTAATACATATCCGGAGACATCGTTGTAACCTTTGTTTCAAAAGTGTAAAACCGGGATTCCCCTTGATACATAAGGGTTTTCCGGTTTTTTTGTTATGCATTTTCTTATAATTATTAATTTTTTGTAACTTTTAATGTTTTTTTAATAAAACGCTTTCAACCCAGGCCCGGCTTGAATTTGATACATTTATGGTAAAATATAGGCCTGCTATAAACTGCTATACTACGAAACAGAGAAAGAAACATACAAGAAAGATATAAACCTGGGAGGTTTTACAACATGAAAAAGCACCAATGGTTCAAACAAGCGGTAGTCGTGGGAATGTGCACTACAATCGGACTGAGTACTCTGATGGCTACAGGAGCCGGCACAGCACCCGTTGCTGCCGCATCTGTGACAGCCTCTACCGGACAAAGCATCGTAAGCTTCGGTAAAAAATATTTGGGCACCCGCTATCAATTCGGCGCTTCCACGTCGACTACTAAATATTTTGACTGCTCCTCTTTTACTAAATATATCTTTGCAAAATACGGTGTAAACCTGCCGCGTACCTCTGTAGCCCAATCCAAGGTCGGAAAAGCGGTATCCAAATCGAATCTCCGTGTCGGCGACCTTGTGTTCTTCTCCAGCGGCAGCCGGGCTAACGGCAAGAACGTTACACACGTGGCTGTTTACGCCGGCAACGGCAAAATCCTGCACACTTACGGTTCCCCGGGCGTAACCGTTTCTGACCTGAATTCCGGCAACTGGAAAAGAACGTATCTGAAAGCACGCCGGGTACTGTAGGGCTGTATATATCTGTACCGTGTATTGAAAATACAGTTATACACCTGAGGGGCTGCCGCCAGGCGCCCTCAGTACATAACCGGTGCCGCGCACCGTATGAATCAGCTTGTTCCGGTGACCTTTATCCACTTTGATCCGGATATGTCTGATGTACACATCGACCACATTGGTATCCGCATGAAAATGGTATCCCCAGACATGCCGTAAAATCTCGTCCCGCGGGCAGATTTCTCCCTGATTAACAGCGAGATAATACAGCAGGTCAAATTCTTTGGGGGTCAGGCTGAGCCTGATTCCGTCCCGGCTGACCAGCCTGCGGCTTGCATCCAGCATCAGGCCGTCGATTTTGATCAATGATTCTATGCCGCGCCGGCGTCCGGTGAGCCAGAGCAGGTTCTTCACCCTGCATCTGAATTCTTCGTCATGGAGCGGGCTGTTCATATATTCATTTCCGCCTGCTTCAAATACGGCAACTGCCTCCTCGCTGCTTCCCTCGCCTGCTATTACCATTACCGGTATAAAGGTCCCCTGCGACCGGTACTCCGAGATGATCTCCCACCCCGGCCATGCCCCGGCATCACAAATTTCCGCAAGCAGCAGTACAGGCTGCATTCTGGTTAACAATAAGCGAAGATCCTCAGGATCTTCGCTTATTGCTGTCTGAAGCCCCAGCTCACTCAGCTGCGCTTCCCTCTGCCCGCCATCTCTTCCCCCAGCCCTGAACCAAACGATTGTTTCATTCATCGTTTTTACCCCGCATCCATCAGCCTTGCAGAACGGTAATCCCGCCGCAGATAATGCTTAGAGTCCCCACAAAGCAAAAAGACCATTCCGGAAGGAAGGGTCTTTCCTGCTCTATATGTGCCTGCAGTCTGCTGCAATGAATTATTTCAGAAGATCAATTTCCTGAAATTTCGCAACCTCGGTTTCCCACCTCTCGCTTACAAAAGCCTGATGGTCCGGATGATTATTATAGCTGTCGTAGTCCTCCTGATTCGCAAACTCCATTGAAAAGCCGAAGTCATATTCACACTTGGCACTTATCTGGCGCAGCGCCTCAAACTGGCGTACAACCGGAATACTGCTAAGAATCTCTTCGCCGTCTTTAAGGAAGGTCTGCGCCTCCCTGGAATCTGCCGGAACCTTAAGCGTAAACAGTGCCATGTGCCGGATTGTCCCTGTCTCCATCCTGTGTTCTCCCTTCGTCAGCCAAAATACCGGTGATAGATGCTGCGCGCTGCGGCAATATCACTGGTTCCATGAATCAAGGCCCGGCCGTCAGCAAAGATGACCAGACGGTACGGCTCCTCTGTAAACGAGACTAAATACGGATTACTGTCCACCTTGCCGGTGCCCAGCTTGGCCAGCCTGGCAGCTGTCTCCTGCAGATTAAGCTGCCGGCGTTGAGGCGGCCGGATCTGCACGGTATCCCTGCCGCAGAGCACATCGCTGCGCTCCGTGTTGGCTGCGGTCAGATAAGGATAGACCGCATGGCTGCCGCATGACGGACAGTCTGCTTTTTTCGCAGCCTTCACTCCTATTTCCTGGTGTTCATTACGCCACACATCAAAGCTCAGCAGTCTCCCGCGCAGCTGTTCGCGCCGGCCGCCCAGCAGCTTGAGCGCCTCTGCGGTAGCATTGGCAGTTACCAGCTGCGCCGCCTGCGGCAGAATGCCCGCCGTATCACAGGTATCTCCTCCCAGGGGAACGGTTCCCAGCAGGCAATTCAGGCACGGTGTCTCTCCCGGAAGAATGGTGTATGTAACGCCGTAGCTGCCGACACAGGCCCCGTATATCCAGGGAATGCCGTGTTTTTGAGCCATATCGTTGATGATCAGACGGGTGTCGAAATTGTCTGTGCCATCCATGATCAGATCTACCCGGGACAACAGGCTCTCCAGTTCTTCCGCACGCACATCCATCACATGGGCTTCTATCTGAATCTCCGAATTAATCTGCTGCAGCCTGACCTTGGCCGCCTCGGCTTTGGGAGTGCGCAGACGGGCATCCTCTTCCGTGTAGAGCTGCTGGCGCTGAAGATTACTCCACTCCACATAATCCCGGTCAGCCAGAATCAGCCTTCCCACACCGCAGCGGGCCAGAGTCTCTGCAATGCCGGTTCCCAGCGCACCTGTACCTACAATTAATACATTGGCCTGTGCAAGCCCTGCCTGACCTCCGGCACCGAATGGTGCAAAGCGCACCTGCCGGGAATAACGCCCGTTCCGGCCGGTAACTTGGGTATGATTGCTGTCACTCATTCCTGAACAACCTCCTATACTAAAATCCGGGAATCAGCAGCTTTCATAGCCGCTTTTACCCGGATCTCTGAAATTATTCTATACCCTCTGTGCAGACCACTGCTCAACATTCCAGGTCTTCGTTACCCAATCCTCATAAAACTCCGGTTCATGGGAGACAAGCAGCACAGTACCTTTGTACTCCTGTAATGCCCGCTTAAGCTCAGCCTTGGCAATAATATCAAGGTGATTGGTCGGTTCATCAAACAGAATCCAATTGCTCTCACGCATCATCAGCTTGCACAGGCGTACTTTAGCCTGTTCGCCCCCACTGAGCATGCTCAGTGGGCGGGTAATATGCTCGTTTTTCAGTCCGCAGCGGGCCAGATGGCCGCGCACCTCATTCTGGGTAAGGCTCGAGAATTCATTCCAAACATCATCAATCGGCGTAACGTTGGCAGCCTTCACCTCCTGCTGGAAATAAGCAGTGTTCAGGTAATCTCCCTGATAGGTTTTTCCGCTGATTGGCGGAATCACACCCAGAATGGTCCTCAGCAGTGTAGATTTCCCCACTCCGTTGCTGCCGACGATCGCAATTTTGTCACCGCGTTCAATCATCATATTCAGCTTCGGCAGCAGCGGGCGGTCATAGCCGATTTCAAAGTCGATCCCCTCAAACACGGTTTTACCGCTGGAGCGGCTCTCCTTGAACGAGAAGCTCGGCTTGGTCGCTTCCTCCGGACGATCGATTCGCTCGATGCGGTCGAGCTGCTTTTCACGGCTCTTCGCCCGGCCCGAAGTAGAGGCGCGCGCTTTATTTTTCTGGATAAAATCCTCTTGCTTCTTAATGAATTCGCGCTGCTTCTCATAGGCTTCAATATGCTGGTTCTTGTTCATTTCGGCCATATCCAGGAACTTCTCATAGTTAGCCGTGTAACGTGTAAGCTTGCCGAATTCCAGATGATACACGACATTAACGACCTTATTCATAAATTCGGTATCATGGGAAATCAGCATAAAAGCATACGGATATTGCTTCAGGTAGTTCGTCAGCCAGTCGATATGCTCAACATCCAGGTAGTTGGTAGGCTCATCGAGCAGCAGTACATTCGGTTTCTCCAGAAGCAGCTTCGCCAGCAGCACCTTAGTCCGCTGTCCCCCGCTCAGTGAAGCTACATCACGGTCCAGCCCGATCGCCGAGAGTCCGAGGCCATTGCCCATTTCCTCCACTTTAACATCGATCAGATAGAAATCACCGATATCGAGCTGTTCCTGGATTTCACCCATCTGCTCCAGAAGCAGTTCAAGCTCCTCCGGTGAAGCTTTGCCCATTCTATCCGTAATTGCCATCATTTCCTTCTCCAGCTCCAGCAGCGGCAAAAAGGCGTCTTTAAGCACGTCCCGCACAGTTTTGCCCGGTGCAAGATTGGTATGCTGATCCAGATAACCGTACCGTACCCGCGGCGTCCATTCCACTCTTCCGCTGTCCTTAAGCAGGGTTCCGGTTAGAATATTCATCAGCGTCGATTTGCCCGCACCGTTCGCCCCAACAAATCCGACATGCTCGCCGTCAAGCAGGCGGAATGACACATTCTTGAACAGCTGCCGATCACCAAAATTATGTGAAACATCTTCTACAGTAAGTAAACTCATAAATTCTCGTTAAGCTCCTATCTATTTATAACATGACGCTATATCTGTCTGTGCATATAACGACCATTTTAGCACAGTGGCCTACCCCTCTGAAACAGGAATTTAGCGGTTTTATATCCTTTTCTGAAATATTCCACTGCGTTTTACAGGCAAATGGAGCTTTCCCGTCTCTGTCAGCAGGCGGTCGAGCATATGGATCAGCTTGCCTTTACGCTGAAACGGGTCCTGCTGAAATGGCAGTGCCGATACGTTAACCTGCCCGCCGAGTGCAGTGGACAGCATCTGCACAGACCCGCGTCCGGCCAGCGGCAGGCAAATCCGCCATGCTCCCGTCTCCGGTGAAAGACCGCTCCGGCGCAGCCAGCGAAGCGTATCCTCCAGCCGCCAGTCTGCCCCGGAGGCCAGCAGCAGCGCTGCATCACTACCGTTAAAAGCTTCAAGGTCACCTGCATAACCTCCGGTGCCCAGGTCCACAACGAGGAATGCATAGCTTCCATCTGTCAGCGCCGCCAGCTCCCCCTGCTCGGGTCGCGGCCAGAAATCGATACCTTTCCAGCTTACAGGCAGCCTCTCTGCCCCTGTTTCTTTCGAGCCCGGAGGCAAATCCAGCAGGCTGCAAAAACGTTCGTACACTGTAGAGTCCGGACTGAGGCCAACCCATGCCGTCTTCCCCCTCCCTGCCAGAAAGCTGCACGCTGCCAGCGAGGTATGGGTAGTTCCCAGACCTGCAGCAACGCCAATTAGGGAGATAACGGCAGTGGTCCGCACAGCAGCAGGCTTATCAGGCGGTGATTCAGTCCGTTTTCTCTGTGTTGACTCAACCAGCGGCTGAAGTACCTCAAGCACTTCAGCCGCACTCTGATAGCGCTCCTCAGGATGATAACGCAGCAGCCGGCGGATGACCGGAATCAGCCGGTCCGGAAAATGCGGCTGCAGCACCTTCTCCATCCCGGGTCCCCAGCTGCTGTATAGTCCGCCGGAAGCCATATAGAGCAGCAGCGCTCCAAGACCATATAAATCTGCCGCCGGTCCGCTCTGCCCGCCTCCGTATTGCTCGGGGGCTGCGAAGCCTGCCGTTCCCAGCTTCTCCGTGTCTTCTCCTGCTCCGGCTCTGAAGCTGCGGGCAATACCGAAGTCAATCAGCTTCAGCCCTCCGGCTCCGGTCAGTATGATATTGGCCGGCTTCAGATCCCGGTAGATTACAGGCGGCCGATGATTATGAAGATACTGCAGCACCTCAAGCAGCTGACAGGCATAGGAGATCACCTCTCCAGCCGCCAGCGGGCCGGAGTTAGTCTTTATGTATTCGGCCAGAGTTACCCCTTCGATGTAATCCATAACCAGATAGCTGCAGCCCTGT
This sequence comes from Paenibacillus sp. fava2, assembly GCF_058313675.1. Taxonomy (NCBI): domain Bacteria; kingdom Bacillati; phylum Bacillota; class Bacilli; order Caryophanales; family Paenibacillaceae; genus Paenibacillus; species Paenibacillus sp. fava2. The sequence continues at coordinate 4,195,937 of NZ_CM177755.1, forward strand.
TCATCCGGCGGAAAGAAATCCGTAACCCGCGGAAGCAGCCGGTGATTCAGGGAAATAAGCAGCCCTGCCTCCGCTTCTATAGCAGCGTAACACTCGTTCTGGCCGAAGCTCTCCTTCACCGCCCAGTACTGGCCCGGCAGGCGCATATCCTCAGCCAGATATACATGACTCATCCCCCCCGAGGCAAGCTTCCGTATAATCCGGTACCGCCCGCCCAGAAGAAGCCCTTCAGCAAGCTTCGATTCAAAAGTCATTAGCTGTCTCTCCTTCGATTGGATTATAAAAAAAGAAAGCCTCCCGTGCTGCAGCCGGACCGGCTCAAGGCCGGAGGCGCAGACAACGGGAGGCTTTCCCGGTTAATCATGTTAATTACATGATTAATATTTAATCATATAAAGCGTTATTTCATCTCGGTTATGGAAAAGCTGTTTTGCCCGCTGGAGCTGCATCCGTTCCCCTTCGAACATGGCGATGATCTCTTTGATCACTGCCATAGGCTTCTTATGCATCAGCTTTACGGTAACTACGGCCGTTCCGCCCGGTGCGAGGCTATGCAGCAGTCCGGTGACGAGCTTAGCCATCAGCTTGGGACTCCAGCTCATGTCACATACGAGCAGATCAAATTCACTATCACTGAATTTGACTTCGCCGGCATTCTTGCGCAGAATCTTGAGGTTCGGCTGATTGCGGAGCGATTCATGCATCAGCGCCGGATCAATTGCTGTAACCTTCAGGCCGCGTTCCAGCAGGAACGAAGTCCAGCCGCCGGGCGAAGCGCCGATATCCACAGCATTCCGGAAGCTTGAGAACGGAATGGCAAATTCCTTTTCGGCTTCCATCAGCTTGAACTTGGCCCGCGAGATCTGCCCGTCCTCTTTGCGGAAGCGGATCATCCCGCCGTTCCAGCTGGACAGGTTATCTTCCGGCCGGGAGACCCCGGCGTATAGCGCATCCCCGTCCGCATAAACGGAAATGATCCAGGAAGGCTCCTGTACTGTAAAGTCAGCTTCCAGGTCTGAAAGCCGCTCCTGCAGCCACTCGCGCAGCTCACCGGGACTGTCCGGCCAGAAGGAAGCGGTACCCTTGCGGACGTGCAGGGACACCTTTTGGCCCTCCAGCTCACTGCGCCGGCTCAGATAAACCGCCAGCCGCTCCAAAGCGGACATATCGCCCTGGTCCTGAAATTCCACCGGCTGGATATGCCGCAGGAAGATGGGCGGATTACTGCTCAGCACCTCTGCTATATCAGCAGGTTCGCCCTCCAGCGTAGCGAGAAAAATCTCTCCCGGCAGCAGCAGCGTGCTCTTCACCGCCCCGAACAGGCGGCGAAGCTCCTCCTGGGCATAGGGGGCAAAGCCGTGATTGGCGGTGCAGATATAGCGGGACAGGATTTTATCCTCAGGAGCAGCAGCCTGCGCTCCGGTTTCTTGTGTTAAATCGTTCAAATCAATTGCCTCCAGGTCTGATTTTTATCCAGGGACGACCGCCATCCCATTCAACATCCACAGGAATATCAAATGTAGCCATGATCATTTCCTTCGTTAATACTTCTTCTTTGGGTCCGGAGCCGGCCAGCTTGCCGTCACGGATCAGCGCCACATGGGTAAAGAGCGGTACGATCTCTTCAACATGATGAGTAACATAGACGACCGAAACATTGCGCTGCTTCAGCTTGTCAACTTCCGCTAGCATTTTTTCCCGTTCATACAGGTCAAGACCGGCGCAGGGCTCGTCCATGATGAGCAGCTTTGGTTCAGCGATCAGACATCTGGCCAGCATCGCCTTCTTGCGCTCACCCTGGGACAGGGTGCCGAACGGATGATAGGCCAGCCCGCCCAGATTCATATCTTCAAGCAATTTGATTGCCTGTTCCTTAACCTCTTGCGGAATTGCCTGATAGAAGCGCAGGTATGCATATGCGCCGGTAGCCACCACTTCCCAGACAGGATCGCTCAGCGACAGCTTTTCCATCAGGGAGGGTCCGATATAACCGATTTCCTTGCGCACTTCACGGACATCACATTGCCCGAACTTGTATCCGAGTACTTCCACTGATCCGCTGCTCGGGAACAGATAGCCCGTCATCATTTCGAGAATCGTTGTTTTGCCGGAGCCGTTCCGTCCCAGGATGACCCAGTTTTCGCCTGGCTTCATATCCAGGGATACATCATCAAGAATCAGGCTTTGCTCTCTCCGCAGGGTAAGATGTTGTAATGAAATCATTTATGAGGCCACTCTCCTTATGTAATCCAGCATCTGCTCTACAGAGCCCATCGAATACAAAATTTCCGGCCCGTCAGTCCGGTCTGCCGCGGCCGTCATCAGCGCCGGCACACTTGATATGCGGTAGCGGCTGACGATCCCCGGAAGCATATTTACATTCGCTTCAGCAATTACGAGGCCGGGAGGCAGCAGATGCGCTGCCACCTCCAGCATGCGCCGGGCGGCTTTGCAGGTTCCGCACAGCGGCGTATGCAGGAAAACCACCAGCGGCTCGCCCGGCTGCTGCAATGCTAACGTCAGCTCCTGTTCATTCATCTGCTTAAATACCTTCATATCGCAGTCACTCCGGCTGCGATTGCTGCCAGCAGCTCATAACCTGGCGGACCATTATGCAGCACGGTCCCTTCAGGTATTGCAGCATAGAGCAGCTCATACATGGCTTTGCGGCCTGCAGGGCTTGAGGTATGCAGATAGATTTCACGCGGATACAGCCCTTCCAGCACAATCCGCCTGGCCACCTCATCCCCGCTGTAATCGTCCGGACCCATGTCATAGTCCAAAGACAGAATATTGACCTCACATTCACGCAGGAGCAGCAGGCATTCCTCAGTCGTTCTGGCCAGCGTAAAGCCCTCAGGCCGCTTGCGGTAATCATCCATAAATATATTAATCACGGCTAACCCTCCGCTTCATACCATTTGCGTACAGCTGTGATTTCCCCGCGGTGGGTACCGTCAGAACCTTTGGCCGTCTCCATGGCAACGGCAGCCCGGCGGAACGGCTCCGTGAGCAGCAGCTCCCGCAGCTTGTCTTCACCAATATACCCTTGCCCGATGCCCGCATGCCTGTCCCGGCGCAGCCCGTAAGGGAACATGGAATCATTCAGATGAACCGCAACAAGCTGAGGCCAGTAGCCCAGCTCTGTTCCGCGTCTGAGCAGCTCTTCAGTCTGCTCGGGGTTCCAGAGGCCAGCGGCAAAAGCATGGCAGGTATCGAAGCAGAAGCCGATCTTGCCGGGATAACGGCTAAGCTCGCGGACCTTGACCAGCTCTTCCAGCGTCATGCCTTCACGCCCGTGATTGCCGGCCTGGTTCTCAATTAGCAGCTTGGCCCGGCCCTCCCAGGCCTCCAGCGTTTCATTCATACATTGTATAATATTTTGATAGCCTTGTAACGGCTCAAGCGCGCCGAAGGTTCCGAAATGCACAACAATGCCCAGCGAGCCGCAGGCTTCGGCGATCTCCAGATCGTTGCGCAGCGACTCCACCATAACCTTTCTTGGGGAAGCACCGGCAGCCCCCGCGGCCATATTGGTCGGATAAGGGGTATGGGCAATGGACACCATCTGATGCTTGCGGCAAAAGTCCGCACATTCCTCTGCATCCCGCACATCAAGCGGCTTCAGCTTCAGGCTGCGCGGGTTCTTCGGAAAATATTGAAAGCATGCCGCACCGCTCTCCCAGGCGAACCTGGCCGCACGGCCGTATCCGCCCCGGATGCTGACATGCGCCCCGATCTTGGGGCTATCCTTCATGCTGGCAGTCCGGGCAGTAGAACACCTTGCGGCCGGACAGCTCAACTTTAACAATGTTTCCCCCGCCGCGCAGGCACGATTCGCCTTCACGGTCATACACTTTGCACTGGTCATTATACGAGCCGGTCACGCTGTCGCCCGCCATAAACGGCATTTCCATGTATCCGCCGATTTCGGTTGCTTCCGTCAGTACCTTGCGCACACTGTCATACAGGCGCGTAACGGCCTCCGGGGACAGATTCTGTACCAGGGCCGACGGCAGCAGCCTTGCTTCAAAAGCAATTTCATCCGCATAGCAATTGCCGATGCCGGCCATCACCTGCTGGTTCACAAGCAGCGTCTTAAGCGCACCTCTGCGTCCCTTCAGCAGCGCCGCAAACCGCTCCGCCGTCATCCGGCGGTCCAGCAGCTCCGGTCCCAGCTTGCCCATCGCCGCTTCGCTCTCCTTCACCGACAGCAGATGCAGATACCCCAGGCGCAGTCCCATGAAATACAGGATCTTGTCACCGAAGGCCAGCTCCACCTGGGTAGTCCGGTCCGGACGCTCCGCCTCTGTCCCGTAATACAGCAGCCCGCCCAGCATCAGATGCAGCAGCAGCCTGCGCCCGTCATTCAGATGGAACAGAATATGCTTCGCCCGGCGCTCCACAAATACAATACGGGCACCAAGCAGGGCATTTTTGAAGGCTTCCGCCTCCATGTTAACCGTCTTCTCCCGGTTTACGGTCACACCCGTAATCGGTACATTTATAAGATGCTGGCTAAGCAGCCTTCTGTAGTTCTCCATTTCCGGCAATTCCGGCATTGATCATCGTCCCTTCGAGGTTGGTAAAAAACTCACACCTTTGCCATTATACACCGAGCATTGCCATAAGTTCAGCTAAATCACTGCAAATTTCGTCAGGAGCCACACCTGTAACGGTTTTATAATGCTCCAGATTCTCCTCTGTAGTCAGGCCTGTCAGCACAAGCACCGTCCTGCAGCCGGCATTCACTCCTGCCGAAATATCTGTCCGCATATTATCTCCGACAACAACCGCTTCTTCCGGTTTGATACCAAGTATAGACGCCGCATAGGTAATCAGATACGCTTCCGGCTTGCCGATCACCACTGGTGCAACACCGCTTGCCGCCTCAATTGCAGCACCAATCGTCCCTGCTCCGGGCATAACCCCGTCATCAGACGGGAGCATCAAATCCGGATTGGTCAGCACGAACTTTGCACCGCCCATAATCCAGCGGGAAGCCCTTGCAAGTGAATCATATGTAAAAGCTCTATAAATGCCCTGAACCACATACTGAGGATCATCTTCAACAATCTTCAGGCCTGCTGCCGCACAGGCATCAACCAGTCCCTCTTCCCCAAGTATCGCCACCCGCGCCTCCGGTAATTCCCCGGCGATATAACGAGCAGCCGCAAGCGACGAGGTACACACCTCCTCCGGCTTTGCCGCAATCCCCATTCCCCGCAAATGCGCAGCCACGCCGGCCGCTGTCCGTGACGAATTATTCGTTACGAATAAAAAAGGAATTTCTGCCGTCCGCAGCCCTTCGATCAGCTTATCCGCTCCGGGTATCATCCGCCCGCCGTGAAACAGCGTTCCGTCCAGATCTATCAGCAAGCCTCCGATATTCTTCATACAGCAGCCTCCTTCTTCCTGAATCTTTTATTAATATCATTAACTATTAACACAATTAAATTAGGTTAGACAGCTCAAAACCTCTGCTTTTGCCGGATGATAATACTAGTCACAATGTACCATTAGCCCCTCAGCGGCGTCCCGGTTTCGTCATAATCTCCACTGCTTCGTAGAGTAAGCGGCACCTCTTTACTTAAAATTTAACGTACCCAGTCGAACGTTAGCGAACGGCTGCAGTGACGGTGTTTTTTTGACAGCTCCCTGTCATTTCCTGCGCTTTCCCGGAAAATAATTTTGATTTCCCCGGTTATTTTCCGGACCTAAAGTCCGCTTACTTTCTCCGGTATACCGGGAATGTGCAGAACTCCTCGGCCAGCAGCGTCTGCGGGAAAATGGCCTGTGCCTCCGCCAGCAGCGGGGCCAGCTCCTCCTGTGTTACATAGCGTGAGCTGAAGTGGGTCAGCAGCAGCTCTCGGCCGCCCGCCTGACTGGCCAGCTCCGCCGCCTGTGCAGCCGTGCTGTGATGATACTGATAAGCCATATCCGCCAGATCATGGGCGAAGGTTGCTTCATGGATAATCAGATCCGCCCCCCGGGCCAGCGGCAGACTGCCCGGGCATGGACGTGTATCGCCCAGCACAGTTACAATCCGCCCCTTCTTCGGCTCACAGATTACCTCAGCCGCCCGGACGACTGTTCCGTCCTCAGTCGTGATATCCTCACCCTTCTTCAGTCTTCCGTACAGCGGGCCGGGCTTCAGCCCGTAACTCAGAAGCAGCTCTGTATTCAGGCTGCCTGGACTGTCCTTCTCTGTTACCCGGTATCCGTAGCTGTCAATCCGGTGCTCCAGCAGACCCGCTTCTACCTTGAACGCGTCATCCTCGAAGATCAGTCCGCCTGTATGCTCAACAATCTCCAGCTTATAGGGAACCCTTGACTGGCTGACTGACAGGGACACATCCAGAAAAGCCTTCAGCCCCGGCGGCCCGTACACCGTCAGCGGGGCCGTACCTCCCTGATAGCCGCGGCTGGACAGCAGGCCGGGCAGACCGAACAGGTGGTCACCGTGCAGATGGGTAATGAACAGCTTCTCCAGCTTGCCGAGCCGCAGCGGCGAGCGCAGCACCTGATGCTGTGTCCCTTCCCCGCAATCGAACATCCAGAAGCTGCGCCGTTCCTCCATCAGCCTGAGGGCCACCGAGGTTACATTGCGCTGTATTGTAGGCACTCCGGCATTGGTGCCAAGAAAATAGATTTCCATTCCAGATCCTCCCTTCTTCACTCTTTAATATGCACTGCAGCCGTAGCCGCTTAGTCTCTGAACTGAATTTTACCCTTTTTGGGCGCTGAAAGCACATTTTCTTTCTAGAGCTCTCTATTACCAGCAAAAAACCTCCCGGTTACGGGAGGTCCGCTGCCGAAAAAGGATCGCTCCTCCTTCGCTAAGTTGAGGTTCAGTACGGGAGACTACAGCTTCTCCACATTGAAATACTGTGCTTCCGGATGGGCAAAGACCATCGCCGAGACAGAGGCTTCCGGCTCCATCATGAAGCCGTCTGTAAGCTGGACGCCGATGTCCTCCGGCTTCATCAGCTTGAACAGCGGCCCCTGATCCTCCAGGTCCGGACAGGCCGGATATCCGAAGGAAACACGGATCCCCTGGTAGCGTGCACCGTGCCGCTGCTTCATTGTCATATCCGCCGGATCAGGGAAGCCCCACGTATCCCGCATCATGTGGTGGACACGCTCGGCCAGCCCTTCGGCCACCTCCAGCGCGACAGCCTGCAGAGCATGGGAGCGGAGGTAATCCCCCTTCTCCTTCAGCTCGGTCGACATTTCACGGACGCCGTGCCCGGCCGTCACAACCAGGAAGCCGACATAGTCCATTACACCGCTGTCCACAGGCTTCAGGAAGTCAGCGAGGCACAGATAAGGCTCTACATTCTGCCTCGGGAAAGTAAAGGTATGCAGCACGCTCGACTGGTCCTGCGGATCGTAGATCAGAATATCGTTGCCGCGTGACTGCGCCGGGAAGAACTGGTACATTGCATGAGGAGCAATCGTCCCTTCAACCATGGCCTGATGCAGAATATCATCGACCGTCTCCTTGAGCTCAACCGTACGCTTGTCTCCGGCAGCGAGCTGGGCTTCCACCGATCCGCGCAGGCCGAGATGATGGCCGAGCAGCATCTGCATATTCACATAAGGAACAATGTGGCCAAGCGGATAATTCCGCAGTACATGCCGCTCCAGATCCGGCGGAGTGAACACCGGCGCATCCGCTGAAATCTTCGAGCGGACAGCCCGGGTCAGTTCCGGCATTTCCTGCTTCGGAGCTACCGCTACCGCAGCCTCAGCTTCCTGGCGCACCTCTTCTTCCAGCTTGACCCGCTCCAGCGGATTCATCAGCTTATTGGCAATATCAAGGCCGTCCATCGCGTCCTTCGCGTACAGGACCAGGCCGTCATATTCCGGCCGGATCCGGGTTTTGGTGAATTTGCGGGTCAGCGCCGCGCCACCTACCATAATAGGCACGTCAATGCCGGCTGAACGCAGATCCTGTGCCGTGGTGACCATCTGCTGCGCCGATTTAACCAGCAGACCGGACAGGCCGATCGCATCCGCTTTTTCCCGGCGGAAGGCTTCGATAATATTCTCAGGCGGCACCTTAATCCCCAGATTGATGATCTGGTAGCCGTTGTTGGACAGGATGATCTCCACCAGGTTTTTACCGATGTCATGAACATCACCCTTGACGGTTGCGAGCATAATTTTGCCCTTCACAGCGGTCTCATCTTTCTGCATGAACTGCTCCAGATGGGCAACCGAGGCCTTCATTACTTCAGCGCTTTGCAGCACTTCAGCGACGATTAGCTCATTGTTGTTGAACAGCCTTCCCACCTCTGACATACCCGCCATCAGCGGGCCGTTGATAATTTCCAGCGGACTGTCCTTGGTCAGAGCTTCATTCAGGTCAGGGATCAGACCTTCCTTGGTTCCTTCGACAACATAAGAGGCCAGCCGCTCCTCCAGAGACAGATTGGAGATCTTTTCTTTCTTCTCCACCTTCTTCTCACGGAAGGCAGCGACAAAGGCAGCCAGGGTCTCATCATTTGTATTGTAGATCAGCTCTTCAGCAAGCCTGCGCTCCTCATCCGGAATGGAGGCATAACGCTCCACCTTCTCGGTGTTTACAATCGCATAGTCCAGTCCGGCCTTGGTGCATTCGTACAGGAACACCGAATTCAACACTTCACGGCCAGCTTCCGGCAGCCCGAAGGAGACGTTACTGATGCCCAGAATGGTGTGCACTCCCGGAAGAGCTTCCTTGATGAGACGGATTCCGTCTATCGTTTCTTTGGCCGATCCGATATATTGCTCATCCCCGGTACCTACAGGGAACACAAGCGTATCGAAAATCAGGTCTTCCGGCTGCAGGCCGTATTTGTTGACCAGCAGATCGTAGGAACGCTTGGCAACCGCAAGCTTGTCATCCGCCTTGATGGCCTGTCCGGTTTCGTCAATGGTACCGACTACAATTGCTCCCCCGTACTTGTGAATCAGCGGGGTAACATGCTCGAATTTCTCCTCGCCGTCCTCAAGGTTAATGGAGTTAATTATCGCCTTGCCCTGGCAATACTGCAGTGCCAGATCAATAACCTTCGGATCAGTCGTATCAATCATCAGCGGCACTTTAACCTTTTTGACGACAAGCTCCAGGAACTTCTTGATGTCTTCGCTCTCGTCGCGGTCCGGGTCCTGTACGCAGACGTCGATCACCTGCGCCCCGCTCTTGACCTGTGCCCTGGCAATCTCCGAGGCCTCCTCGTATTTGCCTTCGACAATCAAACGCTTGAATTTCCGTGAGCCCAGCACGTTTGTACGTTCTCCGACCATGTACGGGCGGTTGGCATCCTCCACATATACAGGCTCAATCCCCGATAAGGCCGGCGGGTGAGTCCCGTTCAGCTGGCGTGGCGGATACGCCGTGATCATTTCAGCCATAGCCCGGATATGATCCGGTGTCGTTCCGCAGCATCCGCCGGCAATGTTCAGCCAGCCCTTCTCGGCAAAGCCAGCCAGCTTGCGGGCCAGCGACTCGGGCGATTCATGGTAATTTCCGTTTTCATCCGGCAGCCCCGCATTCGGATAACAGCTCACCGCCGCGGAAGAAATCTCTGACAGCGAACGGATGTGGTCCCGCATGAACTCCGGCCCGGTCGCACAGTTCAGTCCGATCGAGATCGGCTTCAGATGCTCAAGCGAAATGTAGAAAGCTTCAATATTCTGGCCGGCCAGTGTTGTGCCCATCGGCTCAATTGTACCGGAGATCATAACAGGCAGCTCAATGCCGGTTTCTTCAAAAGCATTGCGGATTCCGATGCTGCCCGCTTTTACATTCAGCGTATCCTGCGAGGTTTCCAGCAGCAGGACATCTACCTTGCCGTCGATCAACGCTACTGCCTGCTCCTGATAGCTGCTCACCAGCTCCTGGAAGGTCACGCCGCCAGTAACGGACAGCGTCTTGGTCGTCGGTCCCATCGCTCCAACTACATAACGCGGATGCTCCGGCGTATCGTATTTGTCTGCGGCATTCCGGGCCAGCCTGGCCGCTTCCAGATTAATCTCCCGCGCCTTCTGCGGGATATCATATTCCGCAAGCACGACCGAGGTCGCGCCAAAGGTATTCGTCTCAATCAGATCTGCGCCGGCCTCCAGATACTTCTCATGTATACTCTGGATGACTTCAGGACGCGTAAGCACCAGCATTTCATTACAGCCGTCAAGCTCTTCACCGCCAAAATCCTCTCCGGTAAGGGGAACCTGTTGAATCATTGTACCCATTGCTCCGTCCAGAATCAGTATGCGCTGCTGCAAGCTCTCAGCAAGTGTATATTTAGCCACTTCATAATCCCCCCCGAAAAACATTAGAGTTAGTTTAGCAGAATAAAGCGAAATCGGAAAGCATTGCTTTCCACTCTGCATAATTGTTATTATTTGGCGGTTCCGGGGGCAGCGCTGTTAAGGTACAACCGTAAGCTCCCTGCTGGGCATGGAGTGCTGCGTACGGGCCGTTACATGCGAAGTTACGCTGTACCCGCCCTCCTGTTCAAACACCGTCTCCGCCTCATATACGCCATTACCGGCAGCGGTTCCCTTCAGCTCAAGCTTTTCCGTCTCATCATTTTTGCTGACAATTTCAAACAGCACTTCCCGGGCGTCATCCACCGGTTCACCGGCCTGGGTAACCACCGCCTGAAATAGGACCGGCTCATTTACCCTGCCCTGCTCCGGACTCCAGCTCAGCTCCACCTTGATAGGTTCCATAGAGACATTTGCCGCAGCGTGCATGTGTTCATGCTCTGTACTGCCTGCTGAACAGCCTCCCAGTGAAATCGCAGCAACAATAAATAGTGCAGCCGACAGCTGCTTAGGTTTGATCATCCGGCATCCTCCCGATTGGATAGTGATTTCCATTCGAAGCTTACAGCGCGAGTAATCCATTCTGTTTCTATTATACATATAATTTTAAATATTGCCCCGGTATTAATCGTTAACAGGATTAAAAGCGGCATATTCCTTGCCTGTCCCAACGCTCTCCCAGTAACCATGAGGCCGTTCTCAGCATAAGCTGTCGCCATAATGACTTCAGAAGGGTTGTTGAGTACATTGATTAACAAAGATCCTGTGTATCACATTTTAAAGCTGCTGCAAGAACAGGGAGAGCCTCACTTCAGACAAATCGGCATAGATGAAAGAGACTTTATTGTGGCGCTGCAGCACATTCAGGAGGCCGGTTATACGGACAGAACCGGAAACGGACTCAGTCAGGCCGGGCTTGACTACATCACCGGTTATGAACGAAGAGTAAAGGGCAGTTAAACTGATCAGTTAACAAGGTTAATAACGCCGTTCTGCCGCTTAACTGCATCCACGGCTAAAAAGCTGCCTCCGGCTGGATGCCGGAAGCAGCTTTTTAGCGTTGTCTAATGCAGATTCAGGTATGTGAATGCACACGCTCCGCACAGTTAGGACTAACGGGGCTGCTGACGGCGCAACTTCCTTTTTATTCTCGGCTACAATCGCTATCCGATCATCCATCCGTTCTCCTCATTTCAGTCCTTCCGGACCGTTTCGTAACGCTCGCGGATTTCCAGGTTTTTCGAATGGTTATATAAATCCAGAGCTGTAATAGCTCTAAGCGCAAGCTTTACAAAAAGAACAAACACAACAATCCCTGCCCCTATACATGCCAGCCACATTAAAAAGAAAAAGATACTAAATGCACCGCCAACAAAAAATCCGGGTTGACTCACCATCAGATAACTCAGCTCCTTATAGAAAGTATTTACCGAGTATACCTCATTTGGAACAATATGTATGTGAGGAACAGGAAATTCTTGTGTCGAATACACTTATGTGCATGAAAAAACCGGTCTCCTCTAGAGGAGAACCGGCTCGAAAAGACTTATAGCGATTGGACCAGCGGAAGCAGCTCGGAGAGATGACCGATTCTGTAATCCGGCTGAATGTCAGGATCAGGTTCTTTCTCTGTCCGGTTAATCCAGACCGTCGTCAGGCCTGCCGACAAGCCGCCGATAATATCTGTTGTGAGCTTATCGCCCACCATGATCCCCTGCTCGGGTGCGATATCAAGCAGTTCAAGCGCATGCTGGAAAATTGCCTTATCCGGCTTGCCTCTGCCGAAGCTTCCGGAGATCACTACATGATCAAAGTAAGGAATAAGCTCCGGAACACCATTTAGCTTCTCCTGCTGCAGGGCCGGGCAGCCATTGGTCAGCAGCAGCAGCTTCACCTTGCCCCGCAGCTCATCCAGAACCTGCAGTGTCTCTTCATACATATACGGACGGCTCCGCCGTTCTTCACCGAACTTCGCAGCCAGCCGCTCAGCCAGCGCTTCATCCTTAATACCCAGCGCTTCCAGGCCGCGGCGCCAGGATTCCTTGCGGTATGCCGGAGCAAGCTGCTCCAGCTGGCGGAATTCCGGCTGCTCTCCGGCAGTAAAGTTCGCCCAAAGTGCCTCGAACGGATTAATCCCGATCATTTTCGTAAACGGAAAGGTCTCGTAAGATTCATAGAGGCTTCTGGCCTCCCTGCGGACTGCAGCCTCCAGCTCATGAGGGTCAACAGTGTCACCTGCTGCTTCGCAGGCGGCACGGAAGGCTTCCTCGACGCTCCGTTCATCCCAGAGCAGTGTATCGTCAAGATCAAATAGTACGGCGGTAATCGGCATAATAACGCTCCCTCTCCCTATGCTGGTCTATCTTATCTTTCTACTCGTGCACTACTTCAATGTTATTAGCTTTGGCGAACTGCTCGAGGCGCGCTCCCATTGCTGCGGTATCATAACGGTTCAGCAATCTGGAGAACACCCACTGCTTGCGTTTACCTTTATATTTCAGGGCAACCATGCTGCGGGACAGGATAATCTTCTCAATCTCGGATGCCTGCAGCCAGCGCTCACGGTTATATTTAATGGTAGAAACTCTGGCCCGCTCAACCTTCAGGAAAGGACGGCGGAAGAAGATCAGGGCTGCCAGTAAGAAGTATAGTACAACGCCCAGCCAGTTGGCCAGTATACCCTGCCCCCGGGCTTCATCAATGGAGCCCACTACCCAGAACATAATTCCGAGCAAGAGCAGCACAATCGGAAATACAATGTTGCGGCCTTTAAAAACATCACTGCTTCCGGCAGCCGAAGATGATTTGGAAGCATAAATCGTTTCCTTGCCTTGCTTCTTTCGTTGCTTATTGACTTGCTTGGTATTGCGTTGAACCATTCTTTCCCAAGAACGGGCCATGTGAGTTCCCCCTAGTCGTCCTAAAATATCTATGACAAAGCCACGGGACTAATGCGTAAGCCCCTTGTTGCCCTGATCATCGTTATCCACAATCTCAATGGTATCCAGCTGTGCCCGGAAATTTCTGCGGATGTTGCCCAGGTAGATTTCGCGGAGCCGGGCGCGTTCCGCCAGTTCCTCTTCTGTCAGGCCGCTGCTCTTCTGCTTGCGTGCCAATTCATTGATGCGTGCGACCAATTCGTCTATATTCAATGCTTTCCCCTCCCCTATAAATTCATTCTAACTTTGCCATGAGAAAAAGAGCTTGTCAAGGTCTCCTCCCTGCAAGCTCTTTATGGCGTGAACTATAGTTGATATTTAAGCAATCCCAATTAATATGCCGGCAGTGTCAGGACATCCCCGGCCTGTATGTCACTGCCCTTGAGCCCGCTCGCTTTCTCGATTCCTTCTATATATACAACCGTCCTCATGTCAGACGGTTTATGTGCAAGCGCAATGCTCCAGAGGGAGTCGCCGCGTTCCACTACCACACGTTCAGCCGGCATCACTGAGGATACTGATCCTGCAAATACATTACCTACCACTGTGAAGCCGGAGACCGCCAGCATCAGGATCATGGCAAGCTTCACCAGCTGGCCTCTGCGGAACAGGCTCATTAATGTACCGAACAGGGTTGCTGCTGACTTCTTCATACGGATTACATATTCTAAAACAGAATCATCTCCGGCAGATTGAACCTCACGGGTCTCATCGTAGATGCTGCGGTAAGTACTGTACTTTAACAAAATCATCGACCTCCAAACACGTGTTCTTAAATTTGAGATTAATATAACACGAACATGTGTTTTGATCAATAGATTTTTTCGAACAATTGTTCCCCTTGTTTTCCGGCTCTATTCTACCTCTTCTGACAGCATCATCCAAATGTTATTATGAAATAGTTAGAACTTATGTTTGTACGAACGGAAGTTCTATGTTATAATTTTCCCAAACATACTATATGGGGTTGATTCCAATGTCAAAGATTTCGAGTCGTCAGCTGGCGATCCTGGAATTCATACGTAACGAAGTCCGCAGCAAGGGTTATCCTCCGTCTGTCCGGGAAATCGGGGAAGCTGTCGGTCTTGCCTCCAGTTCCACCGTGCATGGTCATCTGGACCGTCTAGAGAAGAAGGGTCTGATCCGCCGTGACCCTACGAAGCCTCGCGCTATAGAACTGCTTGGCCAGGAAGATTCAGAGAATGTACATCAGTTCGTACAGACGGTTACCCGTATTCCTGTTGTTGGTAAAGTCACCGCCGGGGTGCCGATTACCGCTACCGAGAATATTGAGGATTACTTCCCGCTGCCTACCCATTATGTCGGTGACAACAAGGTCTTCATGCTCTCCGTGCTCGGAGACAGCATGGTTGAGGCCGGAATTATGGATGGCGACTATGTTATTGTCCGCCAGCAGCAGACAGCAGATAACGGTGATATCGTTGTAGCAATGACTGAAGAAGACGAAGCTACTGTCAAGACCTTCTATAAAGAACGTGATCATATCCGCCTGCAGCCGGAGAACCCGGCTTACGAACCTCTCCGCTTGAACCGGGTTACCATCCTTGGCAGAGTCATTGGACTTTTCCGTGATATCCATTAATTAATCCTCCCGAGGCTGTTGCGCATCCATTGTGCAGCAGCCTTTTTTCTGTCCTGAAATTCAAGTTCACGGGTCCGGTATTCCGCACATATTCTGATTGCAGAAGGAGTGCTGATGACAATGCCCAATTACCGGATTATTGTTGACCTGTCGCAGCGTATGCTGTATCTGCTGGATAATAACATTGTGACCCGCGGCTTCCCTGTAGGAATCGGTACGATGCTGACAGCTTCACCCGAAGGCGAATATACCATTATTAACAAGCAGCCCAATCCCGGCGGGCCGTTCGGCGTCTTTTGGATGGGCCTGTCCAAACCCCATTACGGCATCCACGGAACCAATAACCCTGCCTCGATCGGCCATATGGTCTCACACGGCTGCATCCGGATGTATAACGAAGATGTTCTTGCTTTGTCACGCATCGTTCCTATCGGCACACGGGTCACCATCAGGGAGTAGGAGACGCAGATTCCGCCTATAATGCAGAAAAGACACCTCCGCGGAGCGGGGTGTCCTTTCTGCATGCTTTATCCTTCTGTACCTGCCATTCTCTACAGTACACTGCGCAACAATCTGATTGCGATACGGTTCAAGCGGAGGGCTTCCCGGATAGACGCCCGCGCTGCCAGCAATTCACGTCTGGCCCGGCTCGGATTCGGCAATCTGCGCAGATTTTCATTAATTTCTTCAAGCCGCTCCAGAAGAATGGCCCGCTGTGCCAGCAGAGCACGAATTGCTCTGCGGATTCTTAACCGATCTCTTTCTGCCATATTAACACCTCTTTTACGTTTTATAGTATAAGAGATGCCGAGATGGCTCTTCCGGCCTGTGTGATCAGGCAGTTGTTATTTTTCGGGTATACGCACACGGAATTCAAAATCTTTGCGTCTGTAAGTCATCCCGCCCAGCTCTATGTATTCCGGTGTCCATTTTTGCAGCGGACCTGCACAGTCAGCAAAGACCGGCGGTTTACCCTCCCGCAGCTGCAATACATATATATCTGCCTCTGCAAGCGCTGCTGCAAATAAATCAGCATCACATAACAGCACCTTGTAAGTCGTGTTCAATCCGCTTCCCCCTTGTAGTCTAATTCATACTTGGTACGGATATCATAAACATTTCCTTTTTTAAATATAACACAATTGGTAATCTATGTATGTGATAATTCCCTTAGACCGGCAAAAGGAAAAGGCATTACCCTTAAGCTCTCCTTTTATCGAAAGCCGCAGATAATGCCTTTCCCTCTCTCTCCTTTTCAGCCCAGAGTATAAAAAAGTACTAAAATTACAATGGTTAACGTTGAAGCAAAAGACAGCCAGGTGAACAGCCGCTCCCAGAATTTATTTTTCATCTGTCTTGTATACCACCAAAATCGTGCTCCGCTGATGCTCCGCGCCGTCACGCGAGGACTTCACTACCGATCCGTAACAGATATTTACGACCTGTTCCTCCGTAAGCCCCTTGAGGAATTCATTCGCCTTATTCTCGGCGTAGAAATTATCCCCGTCTACAAACTCTTTTACCTGTATCATAGTATTCTCCTTTTATGCTTCGCATTCTCGGTTATATTGGAACACATGTATTAGATAGCAGCGAAATGCACATGGCGCATCACCCCTTGACTAACATTTAATGTAAAATATCCCTAAATGAATAGTAAGGCATTCCGCAGCGGTCTGCGAAATGCCTTACTATTTGCCTAGCTTAACACCGGGCATGCGAATGGTCAAATACTTTTTACACAATTATACAACTATTATATGGTTAAGTTTGAGTAATAAGGAACTTTTGAAGCGCAAGCTCGGTCGTGACCGCCTTAGCGGCTGCCTCCAGGGACGGGATCCACAGAATCGAATCCTGCCTTATATAATTAAGCACCGCTTCACTGCTGCGGTCAAAATCAATCAGATGCTTGCTCTCGGCATGCTCTATGCTCTGTCTGGCCAGTTCAACAATCTCCACATAATCAAGCCTCAGCTGTGTCTGAATGCTCGTATCCACGGATTTTAATTTTGCCCAGGCAAAGGCTCCGCCCTCGACAACCTGCTCCGAACCCTTCATATACTCAACGCCTGAATGATTGGTAATAAACCCGACAACCCTCTCTTCAATCGCCTCATAACGTAAAATCATTTCCGGGTCATAGTACATTTAACACTCCCTTCTAACCTAAAATATGCAAGAAAGGCCTTTCTGTCGCTTACGCAGTGAAAGACCCTCAGGATGAGAATTACACAAATAAGTTAACATAACCATAACCCATTTTAGGTTTAATGTATACCTTATTTACTAATTTTTACATAAAAAATGAAATTACTTGCCAGGCATAAGGCCCCTACCTCCATTTACAGGAGAATACCTTACAGGAGAACCTGAAGGGCTGCTTAGCACGTTATCCACAGCCTGCCTGAATGCCAGCTGTTGTCGGAAACGGTTTATTTCAGGTGCTCCTTCAGTACAGTTCCCAGTTCAGACGTATACCGGGTAAGCCGCAGACTAATCTCCGTCCGCATAATGTCACGCGTAAGTCCGAATCGTTCCTGGTAGCCGCGGAAAAAAATTTTATAATACATCAGGAAATCCTCCTGTTCATCAGCCAGCACCTTGATATTGCGCTGCTTGAGCTCTTTTTGCAGCCGGTAGGTGTCCTGCATTACCCGGTTTTGGATATAACGACCAGCCATTAAGTACATCCGGGTAAGCATGTTGCCCGACCGCTCGATCTCCTCAATGCTCTTGCTCACCATAGTATCTATGTAGGGCAGCAGAATAAGGTCACGGACCATCGTGCGTTCCGCATTCGTGAGCATGGTTCTGCTGTCATTTTCACCCTTACCCTGCTCTTCGTACTGGTCGACATGCTCACTCATCAGCATTTTGGTCTTCCATCGCTCATTTCCGTCTAACTTGCTCATTTATAATGACCCCCAATCTGTTCGGCCCGTTCCAGAGCAACCCCGGACTCAAGCAGGGAGGATGCCCGAATGAGTGCCCGGCTGCCGTATCTGGTTTTGATCTGGTCAATAGCCCGCTCTTTGTTGTAGGTACGGATACGGTCATCAAACAGGGTGAGCTGCATGACACTGTCATCGGTCAGCCGGGAGATGGATATGGCCAGACGGCTTAGGGGCATCCCGGTCCAGTGGTCCACAAACAGGCGGTAGGCTGCCGCTGCCACTTCATGAGTCAGGAACGACGGCTCAGGGAGCGTCATCTGCCGGCTGTACGAATGTGAGGTATTGCCGTCCGTCTCCGACACCGCGATGGATACCACTGAGCCCATATACCGGTACCGCCGCGCCCGCTGGCAGACCTCAATTACAAGCTCCAGCAGCACCACCTCGATGTCAGCCAGCCTCGTATACAGATTCCAGCGCAGCGCCTTGCCGTGGCCCACGGATTTGATCTGGTGCCGGATTCCCGTGACGACCGGACTGGGGTCAATACCGCGGGCCGTCTGCCAGTAATACTCCGCCTGGATATCACTCTGCTTGCCCATTGTCATCCGCATTCTCCGCTTGAACTCACCCAGCTCCATCCGGGCAATATCGCCAATGGTAGTTATGCCCATCCGGAAAAAGTTTTTGGTCATCCGTCCGCCTACCATAAACATATCATGGACCGGCAGCGGCCAGAGCACCTCATCCAGATTGTCGTAGCCGAGCCGGAAAATACCGTCCGTCTGCTTCTTCGCCAGATTGTTGGCCATTTTGGCCAGAATCTTGGTTGGTCCGACCCCCACCCGGGTCCAGACCCCGGTAGACAGCTTTACATGCTGCTGTATCGCAGAAATAACCCTCTGTAATTCCCCTCCGAAAAATCTCAGCGAGCCCGTCACATCTAAGAACTGCTCATCGATACTGAACGGCTCGACCATATCCGTGTACCCCTGGTAAATCTGCGAAATCAGCAGGGAAACCGTAATATACGTCCGCATCCGCGGCCGGATCACCACGAGTTCCGGGCATTTGGTCAGCGCTTCGCCTACACGGGAGGCCGTGGTGACACCCTGGGCTTTGGCAAGGGGACAGGCAGCCAGTACAATCCCGTTCATCCGTTATCAATACTATTTTGAAAAAAATGATTGAAAACGTTGGACTTTATCATTGTTGATATATCGATGTAGATATATGATTGTTTTTGTAGGATTTATCTTACTTATGTTGAATGTATTCTATCGTGATTAATACTACTATTGATTAAATTCCTGCAATTCAAAGAAATATGTTATTAGGAGAGTGAAATGTGTTGACCTCGCTGCGAAACTTTATTGTATTGCTAATTGTTGTTTTAAGTGTTTTTTTGTATTTATATTTGTATCCATCCAATGAGCAACCCATCGATATCCTAAAAACATTGATTAGCACTATTTTGGGAGGACTGGTATCTGTATTTGTTACCTTTAAGGTCAATACTTACAATACACAACAAAAATCAGCTTTAGAGAAGAAAAAAGATATTTACATTCCAATTGAAGAAGAACTTAAGGCAGTGTTGAAACAAAATGAAAAAGTGACTTACTGGAGTAGTTTAAATACTACATTTGATTTTCCTAAAATAGATCATTTATTAGAACGTTCATATGTATTTCTGCCCAAAAAATTAAAAAAGAGTCTTCTTGAAGTGAAGGAATTGATGGATGAATTAAAAAGTATAAATCATTACACTATAGCAGAGAATATTATCCTCAAAAATTTCGAAAAAGCACTAAAAGATTGCTATGGTGAAAAGGGGTTTGTAACCTATGAAACACCTGATGGTATACCGGACTATGATTTCCTAATCCATATAAAATTCTTAGACATGTGCTTAACCCGGAAAATATAGATAAGATGGTTGCAAGTGATTTTGATACTATTGAAATGTACGATAGTATCTTACGGGGATATAATGAACCCCTCATAATTGAGTTGCCTGAACTCTATGAGAATAGAAGTATTAGTGAAGGTGAATTCATTGCTGAGTACTATAGCTTTGAAGAACAACTGTATGAGCATGAACAAATTAAATTCAAACGTGAAATTTACGAGGAGATTATTCAGAACATAAAAACGGCCTTATTAGAGCTCAAAGTCATTTTTACTTATATAAATAATAAATATGAACGGGATAAATATTGATTTTGATTTTACAATAACATATTCATAAGTTGTAAAAGCAAAAAGCAAGCCTTTATTTCCAATAGGCTTGCTTTTTGCTTTTACATTTCTTTAAGTGGGAGCTATCATATTGTACTTCTTTGAAATTTCATACTCTTTGGTCGATAGTGTCAGACAATTCCAATCGTTAGATTTATGGAGTTTCGGAGTTGGAAATTAAGGAGATCGATTTTAGTTAATGATATTAAACGTTTCATTATATAAATAATCATCTATTTTACTAAACTTTAAATTATCATATCGAATCATTTTTCCCAGATAAGATAGAAGAGGAGTATCAAATATTGTACAAAATGACATATCATGTCCTCTAGCTAATGCATTCGGGTCAACAAGATGGTTGTATTCGGCAAAATTAATTGGGCTTGTTAATGGAAGTGCTTCAGCAAAATTACTAAATAATCTGCCACGGTTATCTTTCATTGGTACAGCCAAATTAATACAATAGGGATAATTACTTGAATCATTTTTTACTTGCTTTGAGATGTAGGCCACACCTTCAATATTAAAATCCGCTAAACATTGCATAACTAATTGGGAAATAATGTACTCACTCCGGAAACTTCGATTTGATTCATTCACCTTAAATGAAGTAGCAATGACTAATGGGAATAATTGAATCATACTTAAAACCGGATCTATATAGTCATCGTTACTGGACATACCGTTGAGTAACATCTGAGGAATAGCTAGATTTAATACTCTCATACCTTTAGGTAAATCATATGCAGATACATTAAATTCACTATCTGAAGGCTTCCCTAGTTCCAGCCAACAAACGTAAGATGTTAAACCAAAATACATGCAAGGTACCCCAGCAATACTAAAACGTTGAGTTGAGACAATTCCTCTTTTATCGAAGGGAATGTGCAAAAAATCACTTTTCTCAAAATTCCCAACACCTAGTCGCGCTTTAAACATTCGTATTGGTTGATATGACATTGGATGCGGTATTGCCCCTGGTGTCAGATTGGTCGAACGGCTTAAGCCTCGAAAAGCAGTGGAATCGTCTAACTGCGCTACTATAAAAGGATCGTTAACATAATGATTTAATATTTCGTAAATACAGCTTTTCGCACTTGAAATGTTTGCATTTAGATAATGACTAACGGCTTCTACAATTTTCTCATTATTTCTAATAGTTTGTTGATATATCTCATTAGTTATGTGCCTGCAACCGTGGATTGCATTTAAAAAATCATTTAACACCTGTTGAAGTATTTCAACATACTGATAATCATTTTGAATAACAATTGGTAAAACAAATTCGTTCAATTCAATGTTCTTCATTCTGCACCTCTTCTATATATGGGTTTCTTTTCCTTATATTAACTCAAAATTAGTTCTTATCTCAACTCAATTAAAACAATATGCTCTTTCCAATAATTTTTGATTAATTTGACTAGCTCCCTCTAATGTTAGTTATTATTAATTTTTTTCTTTTGTTCTTTTTCCTTTGTACTAAAAAATCCTCTACACACACGGTCAATTCCATAAATTACCCTTGAATAGGGAATGTATGTTTGGTATATAATATAAACAGAATATATGTTCGTGTTTTATCTGCGATAGCAATGATCATAAATACTAAAAGCCGGTGATACGCATGTCTAAAGTTATTTTTTTGGTGGATGGGCAGTCTTTTTATGCCTCCGTTGAAAAAGCAGCACATCCAGAATATCAAAACAAACCTGTGGCCGTTGGCGATCCCGTCCGCAGATCGGGGATAATTTTGGCCGCCTGTCCACTTGCCAAAGCCAAAGGTGTGACAACCGCGTCTCGTGTAGGAGAGGCCTTGACTCTCTGCCCTGATCTCGTGGTCATTCGCCCCAGAATGGGGCGGTATATCACGATATCCCTATTAATTACCAAGATTTTTGAATCAATAACTGATCAAGTTGAGCCTTACAGCATCGATGAACAATTTCTGGATGTAACGGGCTCTACTGCGCTCTTTGGATCCGAAGATGAAATTGCACATTTAATACAGTCACGAGTGAAATTATCTACTGGCGTATGGTCCAGGGTCGGGATTGGACCCACAAAAATCCTAGCCAAAATGGCAACCGATAATTTTGCAAAAAAAAGAGATGACGGTGTATTTAAGCTGGGATTTGAGAACATGGAAAGGGATTTATGGCCTCTACCCGTTCACCAGATGTTTATGGTGGGTTCTCGAATGACGATGCATTTTCTCCGGATGGGTCTGCCGACCATAGGTGATATCGCCCGCTTGGGGTTAGGCGAATTTAAGCAACGAATGCGCAGAGAATTTCGAAAGCAATCCGATATTCAGTCGGAATACTACTGGCAAATCGCGAACGGAAAGGATGCCAGTCCCGTAGTCTCCTCCATTCGAGGTGCACTTAAATCAATAAGCCATGGAAAGACCTTGAGGAGTAGTTTGTATGGACGTTTGGAAGATATTGAGGTTGTCTTACTTGAATTGGTTGTAGAGGTTTGCCGACGAGCACGCAGACATGGTTATCAAGGCCAGGTAGTGTCAGTGGGCGCTGTAGAAACGGATGGAGTAAAAGCCTCGTCGTTTGGCCGTCAGATAACGTTGCAGCAGCCTACGTCCTTGACCCATGAAGTTGCTCAGGTGGCGCGAAGACTTTTTATTGAGCACTGGAAAGGGTTTCCGGTAAGTCACCTACATATTTCGTTAACGCAACTCTCGGACGACAGTGTGTATCAGTTGACCCTGTTTGAAGACAGAAACGCTGCCTATGCGATTGAGCGGGCCACGGACCATATTAAAGAACGATACGGCAGCGATGCCATCATGCGGGCCTCTTCTTTGCTGGAAGCCGGCGTAGCGCGGGAGCGAGCAGATCAAATTGGGGGGCATTTCAAATGAGCAAACTCGACGGGAACGAGAGATGGAAATCAAAAATGCTTTTAACGGAACATCAGGAACAATATGATAAACGAAATATAATTTCACAGACCAGCCGGATAACGACAGAAGAACTCACCATGATTCGGGATGCTATTATGTTCCCTTACATGCTGACCATGTGCGACAAAAGTTTACAGGACCTTAAAAACTCAACACATTTGTTTAAGCAACTTTTCGGACAAATCATTCAAATCATAATGAATTACATCACGAAAGATTTATCTAAGGTCAATCGAGAATTAAGACAACGAAATATAAAGATTTTCAGCGATGAGACCCATGACGGAATTATTTATCATCGTTATGTTTGTCGTGGTTACGAAGACCAGTTTGGAATTGTCAGAGAAGTACTGCGATCAGAGATCAGCGTCCGATTTACAAAATACGCATCGCGTATTTTTTCGCAGTTAAAAAGCGAGTAGTCTACCTAACTGACCATTGCATCGATCCTCGTAGACGATTTCATTCGTTAGCCTATATGGATTATCCCAGAGAAAAGCAACTCCGAAAAATGGAAGACATTATTCTGCCACGAAACCGTTGCCTTTTTTGTTTCCTATTTCAAAACCAATATTGTTAAGCGTATCCCAATTCTATAAAAAATCAGAACAAACGCTCCTAAAAGATATTGAAATATGGACAGGAAAATGCTTATAATGGATATAGTTAGCACTCAAGGAACAAAAGTGCTAACAAAGATGGAAAAGGGAGGAAACTTATGGGGAGTTAATTCTACTGGATCTACCATATCGAATGTCGCCAAGTCTGCAACCAAATCTGAAAAGGAAGGTTTGAGTTGTGATTTGGGATCACAACTCAAAATATATATAGCTCCAAAACTATATTATATAAGATACGTTGCTATCGATGTATACCCTTCTATTTCAAAAAAAATATAAGAAGGATGATTCTATGAACTCTCAATTGCATTTAAATGTATCATTGCTCTTGGATGAAATTGCGTCCAGGTTGGACCTTTCACCTTCCAAATACAAACAAGCTGTTGAACGGTATACGGCTGTTTGCAGTTGGATTGCTGACGGCCAGGTTGATAGCATCGAAGAACTCCACTTTTATCCCCAAGGATCCTTCAGATATGGGACGGTAATTCGACCGATTCGTGGTGGAAAGGATTCAGAATATGATATTGATTTAGTGTGTGAAGCTCTGATACAAAAATCAGACACTACACCTCAAGAAATAAAACAAGCTATAGGACAAAAAATAAAAGAAAATCAAAAGTATCGTAAAATGCTCGATGAAGAGGGAAGACGATGCTGGACTCTACTTTACGCAGAGGATGACGATGTCGGATTCCATTTAGATGTTCTCCCTGCTGTAGCGGAAGAGTTCTCAGCAACTACTCCTACCGTCTATCCAGATTATCACCAAACTGCAATTGCGATCACCCACAAAAATGAAGATCAGACATATAAATGGTGTTCGAGTAATCCTAAGGGATATGCAGAATGGTTTAGTGAAAAAAATAAAACTGCGTTCGAGCAAGTAAAATCAGCCCAACAACGTAGTATCTTCGAAAACAATCAGGACATTTATGCACGTATTGAAGACGTTCCTGATGCCCTCATTAAGACCCCCTTGCAACGAGCTATTCAAATCCTGAAACGGCATCGCGATGTTCGTTTTATTAACCACAAGTTTCCTTACGATAAGCCCATCTCCATGATTATTACCACTCTTGCCGCTCAACTTTATAACGGAGAAAGCAACGTCTATGCTGCGCTTTCAAATATCGTAGAGCGATTAGATGCGCTTGGCGGCTTCCTGCAGCCTGGCTATAAGCAAAACACTTCTCTTTTTCAACAAGACCTCATCCGACGAAACGGTGATGGAACCTGGTCGATTTTAAACCCTGTGAATCCAGAAGAAAACTTTGCAGATCGTTGGCATGAAAATGATCACCGTAAAGCAAAAATCTTCTTCGAGTGGACGCAATGGGTCAAGAAAGATCTCATTCAAATTACAGGAACAAACGATATTGGAAAAGTTGTTAAGTCCTTCGAATCCACGCTTGGACAAATTTCCAAGACAGCTGCAAAATCCTTGGGATTTGCCACGGCACCCGCATCTATTGTTGTTCCAACGATTCAATTGTCCGCCCCGAACCGGCCATGGGGTTCTTTATAATGGACAGTACTCTTGTATGGGAACATTTTTATGAGCTGTCTGATGCTTTTCCGGATCTCATACTTATCCCTGAAGAAAATAAGTACTTTATTCGAGGGAATATACACTTTCGCGCCCAATACTCGACTCACGAATCCATTGAAGATGTATTTCATATCGAAATCGAGATACCCAGTACCTACCCTTCCGTACCTCCCTTTGCAAGAGATCTAGGGGAACGGATTCCCCGTTCGTTTCACTCGTTTGTAGACGGAAGTTTTTGTCTCGGAGCACCACTTGCAGTGAAGATGACATTTGCAGACAATCCCACTTTATTGGGATTTGTCAACTCGCTTTTAATCCCTTATTTATATACATTTTCCTTTAAAACGACCCATCACGGGAAGTTGCCGTACGGCGAACTCTCACATGGTGGAAGTGGTCTTATGAATTATTACATGGGCTTATTCGAAACCCGACGACCGTCAGCCATCTTAAGATTCTTAGCCATCTTAGCTTATAAATATCGGGGACATACTCAATGCCCTTGCGGAAGCGGTAATAAATTACGTAAATGTCACGGCCCTTTCCTCTTAGAACTCCAAAAGTACCAAACACCAGAAGAATTTTATTATGATCTCATTTCTTGTGATGAATTTTACAAAACCTATCTTAAGGAGCGAAAATCAAATGTCTAAAACCAAAGTCCCTCCACATATCATTCATATGCTTTGGGGAAAAGCTGCAGGCCGGTGCCAATACAGAGGATGTAATACCCCCTTGCATATCGATCTCACGACGAAAAAACTCATGAATCGTTCTTACGTTGCTCATATCATTGCTGATAGTCCAAATGGACCGAGAGGGCATGAAGAACTTTCGCATAAATTAGCAAAAGAGATTAGTAATTTAATGTTACTTTGTGACGGGCATCATCGTTTAATTGACGTAACGGACGTCGCTAGTCATGCAACTTCAATGCTTCAAGAAATGAAAAGAGAACATGAAGACCGTATTGAACTTGCCACAAGCGTACAAAAAGAAAGACACAGTCTTGTGGTACTATACGGTTCTAACATCGGAGAGCAGAATTGCCCAATCTCCTATGAGCAAGTAGTTCCTGCACTTTTTCCTGAGCGCTACCCAGCTGAGCCAAGAGCCTTCGAATTAAGTTGGAAAAACAGTTCATTCTATGATCACGAGGAAGTGTTTTGGGAAATGGAACATGAACATCTAAAAAGACAAGTGAAAAATCACCTCAAACCGCTTCTTACTTCTGATAAATATAAACATTCCTCTCTTTTTGCAATTGCTCCTCAGCCACTACTGACCTTTTTAGGAACGCAGTTGTCTGATTTGCCTGCTATGGAGGTTTATCAACTCCAAAGAGAACCCGAACAAAAATGGGGCTGGGGTATTGATGAAAGTTCCTCTGAATTCGTTGTTCATGCTCCTGAAAAAATCCTTCCTACTGTTGCTTTAAATTTGTCCTTGAGCGCTTCAATTTCCCCTACCCGAATAACGGATATTTTGGGAGCAGAAACATCAATTTGGACTGTAACAATAGCTACACCTAACAATGACTTCTTGAAAACTAGAGAACAACTCATGCGGTTCCGACAAACAATAAGAGGATTATTTGATCAAATAAAACTGACTCATGGTCAAGATAATTGCATCCACGTTTTCCCTGCGACAGCCATCTCCACAGCTATAGAATTGGGACGAGTATGGATGCCAAAAGCAGATCTTCCCCTTGTCATGTATGATCAAAGCCCAGTAACGAATAGGTTTATTAGGGCCTTTGAAATAAAAAGAGAAGTAGAATTGGTACCTTAGTTAAATCCTTCTTTAAGGCTTATCCTTCCGATCGGAACTTATGATATAGAACGTTCCGATCAGAGAATCCTTCAAATTGTCTATGTTGTTTTGAAACTCAAGTATTTAAATATTAAGAAAATCGCTTTGCATGATGACCCGTTGAAAATATACGCGAAATATGAAATTAATTCTTACACTTTAATAATCATATAAATATTGCTCATCCCATGAATTCATATTATCTAGATTGCAAACTCTTTGTCCTCTAGATCTAAATTTCTCAATATCGTCATAATAATAATCCTTGTGGTCTATATTAAAATGATCTGAAGAAAAACGGGCTTCAACAAATTTAATATCCCAATTAATATAGATGTTATTTATATCAGAAATTTTGTTTAGATACATCGTAAAATCTTTTGGCTTTAATATTTTTTCGCCATCAGCACCGTAGTCAACTAAATAATCTATATAAACGCGTAAATTTGAAGTTTTACTATCGAAGTAGAATGCTCTTGGTCTGAGAAATTGAAGTCTGGGCACAGGTAAGATTAAATCCCCGATCACTATTTTCTCATTTTTTGCTCCCATTCTTGGTAACTCAATTTTCTCAATCTCTCCAATAATATATTCTACATTTTCTAACAATGTAAAGGAAAATGAGCTTCGTGCGCATAGATATAAACAATAAGTTTTATAAAAACCTATCCACATAAATGGTTTGCTTGACTCAATAATCTTCCATCCAAATTTTTTTGATGATTCTGGAAAGAAGGTGTGTATCAAGCTGTAACAATGAGGTTTATTTAGTCTGTTCTCAATTTCGATACCATCCCAATACCTAATATCAATATCACGTTTTTTATTGAAGTCTTCAATTCTTTTCAAGGCTGAAGAACTAAGTTGTGTGGAAACTGCAAGTAGTATGCCTGTAGCACCTACAGATGTACAAGCATCCCTTAGAGACGAAAAATCATTAGCGCCTTGTCCAATAGTTTTTCCAGTAGGAGAATGTTTACATGAGACAATCCACTTTTTTTCAAAGGTGCTTAGATGACCTTTAGCACGTTCTAAAAAAATAAGATCTCTACCCCCATCATTTCCAACGCCTGTCCAATGTACTTCAAAACCTTCCCTAACTAAAATTTCTCTTATCAATTGTTCAAATAAAATTCCATCTTTCGGTAATTCAGAAAAATCTAACATAGCCATCCTCCGAACAACTAAAAATATTATTCATAGGTTATTAATGATTCCCATTATTATCACTCAGTAATAATTTTGCATCAACCATTAATCAATACTAGCTGCTATTACTTTAAACGAGGTCAACGCTACCACGGACCGGCATCCTCATAGGCTTTAATTATGAAATTTATATATTATTATTTATTCCCAGAATCTATAAGAGTACTAAAACATTTACCACGCTAAACTGCCCGTTAGCTTAATCAAGCGGCGCTAGTCTAACACTTTATTTTCTTCGGACAACTATAGCAATATATTAAGAATCAATCGATTATTATCATATTATGCCATCAGGTGAGCGAAGCAGAAAACAATGATACGATAATAATAACAGAGGAACTTTTTGGAAAACAAGTCTCAACATAAGGTACAACATTGGGTCCCTCAGTGTTACCTTCTTCATTGGTGTGATCCCACGTTTGGCTATTCTCTAACGACTGGAGTCTAAAAAAAACGGAAGGCAACTGAAAATATATTTGTAGAAATCGATTATATACCATTAACTCCCCTAATGGCAGGTGTAATTGCCGTTGAATTTGGAAGTATTATATTAATATTTTTCTAACCTCTTAAGTCACGTTCTCTCGTCTAGCAACCTTATACTGGAAATGATACACTGATTTCATCATGTTAATAGGAGGATCGACATGGAGCCATTCATCCTAAAAAGTATTGGAAAAATGTTTTGGGCTTACGCCTTTCCCAGAATTAAAAACAACAAAATCATACGTGACATTCAACGAAAAATGTCCAAAGACAATTATTCTGTACAAGTTAAAAATATGTTTAAAGCTGCAATTGCCGACTCTAAAGCGGTATTCGACATTTCTGATGATTTAATAAATGAATTGTTAGAAGACAAAACAAACCGTGATGAGATCTTTCGCTGGATTATCGAAGGTGTATCCATGAAAGACTTTGAATCATCAAAGTTAAACCTACTTCCGTATGTAGAGAGATACCCTCAATACCAGGACTACCTTGAAGCATTTTTTGTAACAATCCTGGATAAAATACATGACTTTCAAGAAAATCACTGGAATCCTGAATTCCTGCAAATCTTATCACATATTCGTTCCATGAACCTTGAACTAAAAAAAGAAATAAAACAAGGTTTTGACAGGATGGAGACTGCTCAAGGGCAGTTCACTCAGACACTGAATGAACAAACTACTCTACTGAATAATTTATTTGAGCCCGTTTCTTTTACCGATTTAAATGAACTCATAATCGCAGGTGATGTAATAACTGCGCGAGAAAGAGCGTTTGAACGACTTCGCAGTAAGAAGTCACACACTAATGATGAATTGATGGAATTGAATGCTGTCATTGGTTCCAGCTTTATTATGAATGGACAAGAAAAAGAATCCATCTTCTACTTGCAAACCGCAGTAAACTATTGTACAGATGAACCAAGGAAGTACCGTATGCTTTCATTAATCAATCTTTTTCAAGAACGTTTTGAAGACGCCTTAACATACGTAAATCAAGCTATTAAAAAAGAAGGCTACACTCCAAGTAATATAGAAAAATTAGTCGATATCTATAGAAGACAAGGTCAGCATCATTTAGCAATAGAACTTTTAACTGAATATGATGTATTTGAATTAAATGAGCTTCGTGCATACACACTGATGGGGAACCATCAATTTGATGCAACGCTAGCATTAGCTCAAAAGATGTTAAAAACAGAGCCAGAAAGCTTCACATGGCAGCTTATTGAACTTGAGGCTACGGTTTTAGACCTCCAAGATCAGGGGTCCACAGGAATCGTTATAGATGTAGAAGAAAAATATCAATTCATTATGCCGATCATAAAAAAGTTAGAAAGCCAGAAGAAACAAAGCGAGCGAATTAATAAGCGACTGAGTGAAATGAAGGCCGCTATTTCATTGTGGAGTAAACGTTATACAGAAGCGAAGCTTACGTTTGAGTGGTTATACAATCACGAGTATGAGAACAAGGATTTTTATTTTAAGAACTTCCTCTATTGTTGCTTATGCGATAGTGATTGGAATAAATGTACTCAGTTGCTTCTGGACCGAATTAATGCGGGGAAAATCAATATTGAGGATATCGTTATGTTGGCTACTGTTTACACAGAGTCTGGTGACCCACAACGAGCGATAGAATTACTTGAAGAACATATCGAGCTTGTAGAAATGGACGATCTATTTTCGATAAAATTCTATTTCGTTTATTTCGAAAGCTTGGCAAATTTATTAAACTACTCCGAGATTCAAAATTCAATCGATACTCTGGAGGCCAAACAATATACTCCAGTTGGGATTGATGCCCTAAAAGCTTATAAAGCCACAATTCTTCACGATTGGGGAAATGCCATACTGCACTGGGAGTCATGTAAGGACAGCTTGCCCGAAGAACTGTTTGTAGAGGCTGCAATGAGTTTGTCAGAAGCATATATCAACAGAGGAGAAAAAAATGATTATGAAAAATTGATAGAATTAATCGAGAAAATCCCTCTTTGGCGTCAACATGAGTCGATGGTTAATCGGTATGCTAGAGGCCTGTATGAACTAGGCGAATACGATAAGGTCATACAATTTGGAAAGGAATTCCCATCTCCTAGTGTTGTCCTACAGGAAATTATTAGTACTATATATTTCAATTTCGAATGGTACGAAACAGCGAAAGATAATTATAAAGCCTTATATCAAAAAACACACAACATCACCTTTTTATCTAGATATGCGAGTTGTTTGCTCCGCTTAGGCTCAATCACGGAGTGTTTCAACGTTCTTGATTCCATGGAGCAAAGAATAAATGAACAACCTACAACAGAACGTTTTCAATTACTAAGCTTGAGTTATTTGGAAGCTGAGGCTTACCACAAGTCATTAGAATATGCATATAAGATGTTTGAACTTGGGAAGCAAGATCCCCAAGT
Source organism: Paenibacillus sp. fava2 (assembly GCF_058313675.1). Lineage (NCBI taxonomy): Bacteria > Bacillati > Bacillota > Bacilli > Caryophanales > Paenibacillaceae > Paenibacillus > Paenibacillus sp. fava2. Next base: position 4,226,964 of record NZ_CM177755.1, read on the forward strand.
TTGGCGTTCTTATTTTTCCTTTTTCCTTAGCATCACACAACAAATAAATGATCCCTTACCAGAATGGATTAAAGCATATCATTTCATCTTTGATAATTTCAGTGTGACTTTCCCAACAGAAGAACCTCCTTATCAAGCCATTACAGCTCTTAATGATGATAAAACTCTTTCTGAGCAACTTATTGAAATGCTGAAAAACCATCAGGAGTCCCATCTTCAATACGTGCAAATTGTGAAAGAAAATCAATTTCCACCAAGTTTCTTGGCTTCCTTCCTTGAAAAAGGTCCCTACGAAACTTGGATGTATTATTTTTCGTCAGATATGGAATTCTGGGTGTATCAAGGTCCTGATCTTCAAGATATAGAGTATGGAGTAAGTGTATCAAAAAACTCCAAGGGTGTTTTATGCGACACGTATACCTTATTGACTATAAAGCAGCTTGGCCATCTTGATGAATTAGCTGGAATGTATAATCTCTATATTCATCAAAATAATTACAATGAACTTTTCAACGAATACTCACATAAAAAAACCATAAGTACACGCGGTCTATCTACTCTCACCTACATCGATGGACAAGTCATTCCTTGGAAGAATAGCGCTGAAGAGATGCAAGAATACCTTAAAAAGCACGAAGAATTCATACTTTGGATTAATAATAATTGTACTAAAATAGGGAATCGAATTACGAATAGTGAATCAGATGATCCAATAAGTTTTCTTCTTCAGCCCTTAGAAGCATGTAGAGATGAGCATTTGAACTTGATGGCGGACAGCTACCATGTTCGCGGAGCTGCAAAGGAACTCTTTGAAATTGAATCGTTTAGCACCGTGGAATGGATAATCAATTTGGTTTTCAGCAAAAAAATTAGTGTGGGACAGTATTTTGAGGATATTGGCGATTTACTTTGCATGGGGTATACATTACTTCCTATTAATGAATTTATAATTCTTCATCATTTACAAAAAAGTCAGTATGAATTGGACGATAAAATCCATCAGTTATTCAATTATTTAAAGAAAGATTCCTTAGATCATGAGTATGTACTGGGGGTTTGCGGGAAGATTCTACAATGGATTTGGTTAGATGATGTGACCTCACTTCAGCAACAAACGATTACGGATGCCCTGTGTACTGTTGCTACCTACAATAAAAACAAACAGGAAGTAATTCAACAGCTATTGGCCATTACGGAATCCCTCTTCTCAACATTAAATCATGATCAGTTCGAAGGAATGAAAGTAACAATCCAATCTTGGTTGCAGGGACAGCAGATTACCTAGCCCAATATCTATAAGAGCTCTTAATTATTAAAGAGCTCTTTTTTGATTTAGATTCGTCTCTCCATAACAAGTTCATCAATTATATGACTTATTGTTTTCATATGCCTTCTCAGCTATGTGAGTAATCATTAATATATTTCTTCGATTAAGTAGTACTTCTCTTTCCGAATTATTTTTCGAACTCATTGTGTTGACAATATAATCTCCTCGGCGAGTGATATTAATTAATCTATATAATTGCGATGGTTCCCCAATGAGTTTAATTTCTAATATTACTGTTTTAAAATGTTTAATTCTTATTGTCTCAACCATAAGTTGAACAAAATACCATAATAAAATCGAGGAAATCACACACAATCCTAAACATAGAATTATATAACCTGGTATAAGTGGGTTAATGGTTTTGATACTAAAAGGAAATAACAACACCACGTTTGTAATAGCATTAGCACCTGAAATAATAAATATGGTTAAAAATAATATACATACGCTTGCTACTTTAGGAATTTTCTTAATATAAAACAAACTAACTGGGATAAAACTGATTAACCATGAACCAAGCTTGAAATCAAAAGTATAAAAAAGATAATAGGATAATGCAGAAAGCACTATAATTATCACTGTAAAGATTGTCACTTCGCTTAACATTCGATTTATTTTAATTTTGGTTTCCATCTTTTCAATTTTACTTGTATTCCGTTCAAGGACCCGACTTACCACTTCCATATTAATATCTGGTATATTCACATGTTCGCCTCCGCTTTCATAACTCTTTTCAATGTACCTAATTAGGTAGCATGTTTTCAATAAGCAAAATCATGAGCGGGAGTTTATTTTTTAATGATAATTTCCTGGCAATACCGTTAAGTGGAGGTGTTGCAGATGCAATAGCAGTTACTCGAAGATTCATGCCTTTATTTCTGTCATGGGTATCCTTTAGCGGAATGATATTTCAAAAAAGCCCATATGGATAACGTTTTCGCATTTCCTAATTGTCTTAATTATTTTTTGTATTCACGTCATCAGAGGAAGTCGGGTGTGTTTGGTTGGCAATTCCTGAAACTCTTTTGTTGGACTAGAGCATACGCCAGAAGTGTAAATAAAATATTTAGGGAAGAAGTCACAAATAACTACTTGAATAGGCGCCCAAAATCTCGTTTGCAAGCTTAATCTCAGGCTGTAATTCGTGTGTATTTTTTCCAATTCAATCTTGTCTTAAGTCAATAGAGTGGACATGGTAAAAAGGTCAGTTCACGTGTTTTTGATTACTGGAATACAACGACTCAAAGCGATCCGGTAGAAATAGCCAAGTTTATTGTGTATAAGTTTCCGGTTGTAGAAGAACTCAATATACCGGAACAAATGGTTTTCGGCTTCTTTTTGGGTCTGGAAGGTCGTCCTACGGTAGATCAGTTCTCATTTGGGGATGCTGTGGAACGATTCAATACATGCATTGTCTTACCAGTTTCCCCGGCGGCTCATGCTGCGGATCATATGGTACTTCTTCTGGTAATCTGCGAAAGCTTACTAACTCCCACGGTCAGAATGGTGGATGAGCCCTCTATCCGGCTTCTATGCCTCGTAAGCCTTGTCTAGAGCGGCAGAAACCAACTCTACTTTTATTCGGTTCCCGAGCTGCTAGCCGACAATTTTACGCGTGAATAAATCGAGAACACTCGCTAAATAAACCGCACCTTAATGGGGAAGTCGTGATTCGAATCGGTCGTCTGGAATTTAAATATCCCCATCGCCTGTGAGCGGAGATGGCGTGCCGCATGAGCCGGCCTACGGTTTTTTCACCAGCGGTAAACCCTTCTTCATGCAGTTTTCTAGTGATTTTGGGACTGTCGTAGATCGCATCATTGTCATGAAAGTGGTACTTGATACGCTCTAATAGCTGTTCCCGGCGTTTCTTCAGTCTAGAACTTTATTTTCTTTTGACATCACCATCGTCTTACTTGGGAGAATTGAACGCCTTGCAAATGAGAACAATTTAGTGGATACCTCAGCTATCTACTATTTAACCCTCATAAGAACAAATGCTTCCTTTATCGGGGAAGCATTTGTTCTTTAAGGTCAACAGCAAGCGTTCTGGAGCCACTCATCCCTTTCAGGTATCTTAACGCTCCTTGCGCAGACCAGTCCACAGAAAGCTTTTGAATGTGCTTAGGAATGGCCGCAAGGTCAACATGTTTTTTTCCTTCCTTCATACATTTAAGCAACACATCATGACCGGCCATTGAAAGTGCATCGAGACAAACGATATGCGTCAAGCGATATTCCTTATAGTCAGACCACTCCTCGGCAAATTTCTTCTGAATTGCCTCGTAGTACGTTAACGCAATAATGAGCTTTTCTTCTTTGGACAAACTGGAGATTCGGTAATCCGCAGTTAGCAAATGGAGGGTCCTGTACAAGTTCTGTAACGTCACGTGCCGGCCCTTGCTCCGTTTCCCGATAATCGTCCCAATGCTATAAAAAGGGCTCTCTTTACGAACCATGAGTTCTGTTGAAATCCAGCTGATATCGTCGGAATCTCGACGCAGAAATTTACTGAGAGAAGGGCCGATTCCTTTTGCCTTGGTATTAATCGTATCAAACAACTTTATTTCTTCATCTTCATCCAAGGAGTGGAACGCCAAAAATGGTATATTTAGGTCTGATTGGGTTTCCCCGATGTACTTCTGGATTCCGCCCATCCGATGCTGACCATCCATCAATGAAGCCTTCCCTTTACATAGAAGCCTCCCGTAGGTTGGACGTTGCGAGTCGTATGGAGAAAACTCCCATTGTGAAGCTGCATTCAGTAAAATTGGGGTAAAGAGAGCATCTTGCCCTTTGGATAAGTACGTGGCAAAGTCGTCGCATCTTTTCGTATCCACCGGACGCTGATAACCTTTTCCGGATGGTAAATCGAAGGGCTTCACATACGTTAATTGCACTCCAATTGAAGCAGGAAAGTAGCTCTGGTAAGCGACTCTGCCTCGCATTTTGCATTGAAGCACATTTTCAATTACAACTTGATTCGGTAGCGTATTCATGATGTATAAATCTCCTCAACGAAATAGTCATGCATATAAATATATATCCTATAAGATATATTTTCAAATGGTAATTTATATGTTTTAGGTGTATTCAATTCTAGTGTTTATTTCACTAATCTTTTAAAGAGGTGATAAACACTTGCCTAAACTAGCCGATTATGTAGGCTCCAATGTAAAAGCATTTAGAAAAAAACGAGGTCTATCTCAGGAGCAACTTGGGGAAAGAGTGCAACAACCTCAGTCCTACATTGGTGGGATTGAACATGGAGAAAAAAACATTTCTTTAGATACACTTGAAAAAATTTCTTACGCTTTATGTGTCAAACCAAGTGAATTGTTGGATACGCCAATTCGAATGGAGCAAAATGAAAAAGATAAATTAATTGAATTGATTAGTGGTTCCCTTCAAAAACGATCGACCAATGAGGTTAAAGCTTTGCATAAAGTGATTGGAGATTTAATTAAGCTACTGGATTCGGATTTAAAATAAAGAAGCAGCCTATCGCGGCTGCTTTTTTATTTTAAATTATTAACCAATTTACAAATGGTTCTAATACCGTTTGGACTTGCTGTATTTGCTTATATTAGTTTATATAGATCCCCGAAATGCACTTTAAGCTGCTCTTTAAGTTGAACATTTTCTTTCTCCAATAGTTTAACTTTTTGTTTTAAGGTAGCTATAATAATATCTTTTGAATTATCATTCATGATTCGCTTTACTTTTTTTGCTGAAGGGAGACCATCTTGTTGTTTTCTTAGCATTTCTATCCGCAAACGAATATCCGAATGCTTATATAAAAAGCCTTTAGAAACGCCTGAGTGCTCAGAAACTGAGTTAAAGTTAATTTTCACTTGTCTTTTTATCATTCCCTTTAATGCATCATTAACTTTGCGTACGGAAGACTCCGTTTTATCTCTCGAGTATTTATTTAATCCGGTGATGTTCGGACTGTGATTAGCCAATTCAATACCTCATTTCCGTTCAGTCTTTGTTAATTCACGTACTGATTTCTTCAAGCCAAAAATTCCTGTACTACTGCGTAGTTCTTGTAAAATTTCTTGGTAACGTTCTAATTTAACCTGAGTTAACTCGATTGATCTCAAGCGATTGGTTTTTTTATAAATCTCTATATCAGTCTCCATCTTGCTAATTTGGTCTTCGTAAAAAGTAATGAAAGTGTGATCCACATGAAAACTCTTGCAGTTATTCTTTATACAAGGTGCCTCTAAAGTTTGTTTTAAAAATTCACAAGGTGCTTTGGGGCTTTTAATACAAAATCCATGATTCAGTCGAATAGAATCAAAATTATGACGAATCCACTCCAATTCAATACCATTTTCAATAGCTTGCTCATCCAAATTAGTTTGAACGATATTACCTTCTTGTGAAAATCTTATTGCAGGAAAGGCGCCGTTTGCCCTGGCTTTTTCCCAATCTCTGCGTTTCGTTTCACTTAACAATTTGGCATACACAGCCGTCATTTCAGGGCTGGTGTGCGCCATTAATTGCTGAACAATGGTGATGTCCATGCCATTATTAATCAGTGTCACACCATATCGATGTCTAAATGCATGATTCTTAAACCAATAGAGCTCACCATTCTCATCCAAAATGTTGCATTTCTGAACAAGAACGTTTAAGTTTTTTGAAATGGTTCGGGGAGATACCGGACGACCTTTTCTTGCCCCTTTAAAAACTGGAAACAGTAAAGATTGAAGGTTTTCTTTCTCGTTTAAGCTTTCCTTTACGAGCTTCTTTTGCGCCGCAATGACTTGGGCGATTTCTTCCGAAATCGGAACCTTATGGTCTTTATACAATACTTTTTGCTGATCCCCCACTAACCACCAACCATTGTCCGTTTCCAATAAACAATCAAGCTTTAAAGATACTACATCACAAGACCTGAATCCAGAAGCTTCCATAACAAGAATAATGGGTACATACGGTTTTGGAATTTGATTGCTATTTTGAATAATTTGCTCCCATATATGATCAGGGATATGATCAATTTTATCTTTAATTTTAAAATCTAGCTTTGGCCTATCTTCAGAAAAGATCAGCTTATGCACAGGAATAATTGGAGCGTCTATCCAATTATATTTTTGAATTGTCTTAACAAAAGTATTCAAAGTATTAATACACTGTACTAGGTGATAATTTGAGGTTGGGCCTTGGAGGACATGTTTCTTTACTGTCCCCCCCATCGGTGTTTCCCGTAGATATTGAAGATAGTTTTCAATATCGTTACGAGAAAGATCTCTTATGTCATTCCACTCAGAATGGGAAATATTCATAAACTCAAAAAATTTGACCATTCTCGTTAGATTACCAAGCGTAGTACTATATGAAGTTGATTGTTGATTCAAACGTAATTTTACATACTTTTTTATTAATTCTTTAAACTGAGGTGGCACTCTGGTGAAATTGAGTTTTTCCGGAGTTCTCGCTGAATAGAGGGGAATTCCTATTTTTCTAGGATCCCATATATCCTTTTCAAATTCATCTCGCTCGTCATAAAAATCCAAATAGAAATCATAAACATTGCTTACTAAGGTCATATATTTACTATGCTCATTATAATACCCATCTCGATTTTCGTTTTGCTTTACTCTCGTCCAACTCTTTTTTGTAAAAGAAATCTGTAGATTCAAGGCTTGAAGATGCCTCCGCCACATTGCCTCCAAATTTGATTTAGGCATGTCTAAAATTGATTTGACGTGAGGCATATATTTATTTGTAAATTCAGCAAACCGATGTATGCTTGGGCCGTAATTATGGAACGCCGTGCCTAAAGACAACTCTTCTGTAATTAATTTTTGCTGTATAAAATATTTCAACTCTTTTTTAATCGACTCGTTCTGATACTTCTCCCAGTACAGATTGCTCCCAACCCGTTTAAGTTTCCCTGGAAGGAAGAGTGGGCATTCCTTTAGTTTCCAAAGATCTGCTGCCCAAAATCCATGAAGTTTTTTATCCATCTCCCGAAAATGTTGATCTTGAGACGTAATCACTGAGCTATGCATTATTCAAAAGCCCATCCTTTCAATTTATATGTATCAAACAAACGTAAGACTGTATGTATCACTCTTAACGAAAGAGTTGGCCGAACAGGTTAAGAGCGCCTGGATTGTAGGTAGCGTGCCTTTAGTTAAGAAGTCGATATCGTGCGATATTGATTTAAATATCTTCACATTCATTTTCTTCTCGTTCGTCTCCTATGAATTCTCGTCTTGATTTTCCCAAACCAAATATACCGATATTATTGCGTAATCCATGCAGAATATCTGTGTAACGTTGTAATTTGACTTGAATAAGCTCGATTGATCGGATTTGGTTTGATTTTTTGAAAATCTCAATGTCACCTTCAATTTTATTAATTTGATCCTCATAATAGGAGATGAATGTATGATCGACATGAAAACTCTTGCAGTTATTTTTTATGCAAGGTGCCTCTAATGTCTGTTTTAAAAATTCACAAGGTGCTTGGGGACTTTTGATACAAAATCCATGGTCCAATCGAATGGAATCAAAATTATGGCGGATCCACTCCAATTCAATACCATTCTCAACAACTTGCTCCTCTAAATACGCCGGAACGACATTGCCTTCTTGTGAAAGTCTTATTGCTGGGAAGGCTCCGTTTGCCCTAACTTTTTCCCATTCTCTACGTTTTGTATCACTTAACACTTTTGCATACACAGCCGTCATTTCTGGACTGCTATGTGCCATTAATTGTTGAACGATGGTGATATCCATGCCATTATTAATCAATGTCACACCATATCGATGTCGAAATGCATGATTTTTAAACCAATAAAGATTGCCATTGTCATCCACAATATTGCATTTTTGAGCAAGCACGTTTAGGTTTTGTGAAATGGTCCGGGGAGTTACCGGATGACCTTTTCTTGGCCCTTTTATAACTGGAAACAGTAATGAGTAGGGGTTTTCTATATTAATAAAGCTTTCTTCTACTAGTTCTTTTTGCGCCTTGATGATTTGAGCAATCTCTTCTGAAATCGGAACTTTATGATCTTTGTACGACACCTTTTGTTGGTCTCCAACTAACCACCAGCCATTGTCCGTTTCTAATAAACAATTAAGTCTTAAAGACAATACATCGCGTGATCTGAATCCGGAAGCTTCCATAACAAGAACAATCGGCACATACTGATTTGGAAATTGATCGATATGGCGAACAACCTTTTCCCATACACGATCAGGAATATGGTTAATATTATCTTTGTCTCTGTAACCAAGCTTTGGTTTATCTTCGGAGAAAATTAGTTTGTGAGCAGGAATAGTGGGTGACTCTTGCCAGTTATACCGCTGAATTATATCAATAAAAGTATTTAAACTGCCTATACACTTTGTAATATGTAAATTTGATGTAGGAGTTTGGTAATTACTATTTCTACTTACTCCTCCCATGGGTGTCTCCCGTAAATATTGTAGATAGTTTTCAATATCTTTACGAGATAGATCTTTGAGATCATTCCATGTGGGATACGATTGATCAATAAAATTCAAGAATCTAACCAAATTTGATAGGTTGCCGAGTATTGTAGCGAATGCAGTAAGTTGTTGATTCAATCGTAGTCTCACATACTTTTTCATTAAATCTCTGAACTGATAAGGTACTCTTGTGAAATTTATTTTCGCCTCAGCCTGCGATGAATTAAATGGTATTCCTAATTTCCTCCCATCCCATATATCTTTCTCAAATTCATCCCTATCGTCATAAAAATCCAAGTAAAAATCGTAAAACTTACTTATAAAATTCATAGTTCCACTAGGTACAGTATAATATCCGTCACGATTCTCATTTTGCCTTACTCTGGTCCATGTCTTTGGGGTTCTAGATGTCTGTAGATTTAGACTTTGAAGATAAGTTCGCCACATCATTTCCAATTTCGGTTTTGGAACATCTAAAATTGTCTTTATACGAGGAAAGTAACTATTGATAAAATCGCTAAACTTGTGAATTGTATTTCCAGCATTTTGAAACACGGTATATAACGACAGTTGTCCAAGTATTAATTTCTGTGCTACATAGTACTTCATTTCCGTCCTGATAAATTTGTTTTGATACTTATCCCAGTACAGATTCCTACCATCGCGCTTCCATTTATCGGTAAAGAGTGGGCATTCTTTCACATTCCAGCGATCTCTAGCCCAAAATTCAGTGAGAGTTTTTTCCATCGCCTCATAATGTTGTTCTCGGGGAGCAATAATAATTCGTTTACTTTGTATCAAAATGCTCAGCCCTCTCAACTTGTTGACTTACCTTTTTTGCCTTCTCGTATTCTGATCTAATGTCCTCATCAGAGGGATGAAGGTATAAGTTCATGGTAGTTTGAACATTACGATGACCTAATAATTCCTGAATTGTTTTAATACTAGCACCGTTTCTTTTGAGTTCGGTTGCATAACTATGACGAAATAGGTGAGGGGTAAAGTCTATTCCTGTTTTTTTCTTCATACGTTTCACCCAAGAACTTGTTGATGAATAATCTAATGGCTGTCCTTTATTTTCACCACGAAGTTTAAAAAAGACATAGTTAGTATCAATATCCTCAGCGTGATATTCAATTAGGAAATCTTGAAATAAGTTCATGGTGTTTTCGGTAACATATACTCTTCGTTTTTCGCCGGCAGGAGTTTTTGATTTTCTAACAATAATCGAGGTTGTTCCGATATCAAAATCTTCAATCCATAGTGATAAGGCTTCTGAAATGCGTAGACCACCCTCATAAAGTACCAGGAGAAGTAAGCGATCCCTAGCGTTAGAGCACGCTTGTTTAATGCAATCTATTTGAACATTTGTTAGAGTCTTAACTCTTCTGCGGGGAACCTTTATTTTCAATATATTAATATCAACTGGATTATTTTTATTGATGTGGTGTAGAAAAGACTTAAAAGAACGGCGATTTCCAGATACTTTGCGAGTAACCTTCTCAACAATTTCGTTTGAGAAAATATCAGACCGCATTAAATAGTCATAGAAGGAAACTACGCATGTGATTATCACATTTATAGTCCTTTCAGCGCGTTTAGCTGGCGTTTGTTGTAAAGGGACTACATTTAACGAATCATACGGGGTTCTTAGCCACTGAATAAATTCGCTTAATAAGTCTAAATCCACATCTTGGTAATCCTTATTCCTTAGCTTTAGAAACTGGAAATAAAGCTTCAGGTGATAACAATAAGATTTTATTGTATTAGCTGATTTTTCACAGTTATCTAAATATTTGAGATATTTAGTCACAGGAATCACAGGAGAACCGTCAGAATCTAGGAGCATATACCTGACTTTGAATTCCTCGTTATTCATAGGTATAAGTACTTCTTGTACTTTAAACAAATCAAAACCAACCTCCCGCGCCTTCGCTTGGGCTATGCCCATCATCAGATTGTTCCTATCAATAAATACTATAGAATCGTAAATGAATTAAACTACATAATAATTTAACAACGAATGAAAAAAGAATCAATCATTAACGTAAAATACGTTAATAACTACTTCATAGTATAGTCCATATAACATCCGCACCGGGTCTCCCACTGCAACAGGCATATCCTTGTATTCCGGATGAGCGGCCTTTTCAACACTTGCGTAAAAGGACTGGCAGTCGGAGAGCAGAATAACTCGCTCCTTAGGCATACCTCTTCCCCCGTGCCGGGTGCCAGGCCAGAATATTCGAGAGCAGAAATACCCGCGGCGCCCCCGCCGTTAAACAGGTCGCCCGGATGCGCCCGTTACGAATGGCAAGTACTTCGATCTTCCGCTGGGATATCTTGCCGGATCTGTCCAGATACACAATTTCAATGGTTTGACCAATAGCCATTCTCATGACCGATCGCCTCCAACAAATAAGAACATTTGTTTGTATTATAACCAAACATGTGTTCTCTAATCAATCATGAGTATATTCCTCAACTGTCATTATTATGTATATTGATTGAACGGGGACTGCAGATTCTATATTTTGCACCATTTATCCGGAAAATTTGCATAAAAAAATCCGCAAGCGGCCGCCTGTTTGTCACAGGAGCCTACTTGCGGACGGATCAGTATAGCCGGCTTAATTTTTAATTACCTTCTATGGTGGACAGTGATACTGTCATCCAGGGAGCAAACTGACCTGCCAGCTCTCCATTCGGGTTGTGCATCCGGAGCAGATAAGCCTCCCCGGCCTCGTTCTTCCATACCATATAATCTTCTGTAGCCTTCTCGCCGCTCACCTGTAAATACAGCTCTGCATAACGCAGCGGATGTTCAATTAATTCCCCGCTGTAATCATTAGGCTTGCCGGCAGCAGCCAGCTCAGTCTGGCCCTGCTGCTTCAAGGCGGCAAGGTCATAACCGGACGGCAAGGGTTCAATCTCTGCATAATAATCAGGATCTGCAGTTAACGCTAAACGGCCGGTCTGCGCATCAAAGGTATAGCCGTCAAAAATATACAGGGAGTATCCGTCCCCTTCCTCAAGTGTGCCCTCCTGCCCCGGGACACCCCCCTCCTGCTCACCGAAGCTTTGCGTCTGCGGCCGCCCGGATGACGGCTGGGCACTTGCCTCCGGACTGGCGGACGCCTGCGCCTCCGCAGTAGCTTCAGGGGATGCAGAAGGCTCAGGACTGGCTGTAGCTTCGCTGACAGGCGTTGCCGCTGCACTGGATGCTGTCGGCTCAGCCTCACTTCCTGTCTCATTATTGCTGCATGCGCCCAGAATTAAGGCGGACAAGAGAAGAACACTTGCTGTTGTGGCTAGCATGGATTTTTTCATGTTATACCTCCTCGTCTGGATAACACTCATTACCCGAATAGCTGACATTTTTATCTATACGGGATTAAAGGTGCCGGTGCACCATATTGCGGCGGCATAAATACCACACTCTAACTAAACGCAAAACATCGCCAGAATGTTACGCCTGACGATGTTTTGTGTTGTACTCAGTATTTTAATGGCATAAAAATACAATTCATAAAAATACAATTCATAAAAATATAATCCAGCCGACAGCATCATGCAGCGAAGGACGCGCTCCGGAGAAGGGCCGGAAACTTTAAGCAAGACAACGGGTTCAAATCATCCATTCCAGGAAACTTCCGAACATATAGCCGATCCTATATGATTCCTTAACTAAATCCTCCATAACGCCTATCAGAAAGGCCGTCAGCTGAAATGCAAATGTCAGTGTTAGAATAAAAATAAGGGGGAGCAGTGCACGGAATGTTTTGTGCAGATTGTCTTTTTTCATATCAGGATTCCCGCCCTTCAGCGCTTTCTGTTAAATCAGTGGCAGGCATAGCCCGCGAAAGTATCGTCAGCCTCAATTTTTCAAAGTCGATATTCCGGAACATTGGAACGGGAATTCCAACAGAATAATCCGCACCCACCCAGATATACCCTATAAATCCGGATATTCCTGCCAAAATAGCGATCAGAAAGAATTTTTCATTCCCGATGTTGGGCAATACGCCAGCCATTATAGCGAAGCCCAAAAATATAGTTATAACAAACCCGTACAGAATATGTAATGACAGCTTTAGTTCAGGCTTTTGCTGCAGCGGCAAGACGTACAGCCCGTTCTTTTCCGTTAAACCCTTCTCCAAAATATCTCTCCTCCGGATCCTTACGCTCACCAAATAAAGGTGTTCTCCAAACTATTTTATCGGCTCTGGAACAATGTGTAAATCTCAATCTTCGGAGGGAGATCCAGCAGGTTTTAACACGGACGAAAGACACATTCGCTTTGATAATTATGTTCAAATTTTTTTTGTAAACAAAACGTGAAATATATTGCAAATTCATCTCAAATATTTATAATATTTACCAGATGAATGAAGGGAGACATCATGTGAGCTTGTCCACTAGAGATACGCTTCCCCTCATGTCTTACATTGACATTGACCGCAGCTTATACCCACAATCCATTCACACCTTAAGACTGAGAACGTCCAGAAACCCTAAAAGCATTTCCCGTATTCTTAATTCGTTACATGACAGCAGCTACGTCACAATTGGTGATTTAATGAAGGCTTCATTGACTGAATTGCTTTGCTTGAGGAATTTCGGCGTCACGGGGCAAACGATTGTTATTGAGTTGTTAGAGGCACATGCAAAAAGTATGGTTTGAGATGCACTGGAGAACCTTTTATGTTTAAAGGTTCTTTTTTTATTAGAATTGAAATTTATTCCATAATAAGTTTAATAATACATATACAATATTCCAACGGGTGGTGAAATCATATGGACATGAAGCTCATTGAAGAAGCCATTATGAAACAAGAACCGGTAAAAATCCAGTTAGTGAATGGCGATATATTCGCAGGGTGGCTGGTATAAGGTTTTAACTACAATTATATAAATTTAGATACCGGCTTTGGTACACTTACTATCGCGAAGGAGTCAATAAAAATTATTTCATATGTTTTTGATTGCAGGTAACCCGTCAGGCCAAGCATTATCCATAACGGGCAGCTTGATATACTTTCCGTCTGAGGTCCAAACATTATTGCCACTCAATAAATCGCCGCATATCTGTCCCCTCTCAGGCTCAGTCTCTGTTCCGGCCCTCTGCTGCATCTGCTTGATCCACCGAAACTATCTATTCCCTATATCAAATGATCATGCTATAATCCGAAAAAAAGAGGTGATACCGATGAAATTTATAATCGTAGTTTTAATTCTCTTGTTTGTGTTTGGCTTCTTTAAAAAGAAGAAGTAATTTATCGAACCTTTGAGTGATACTCCTACTCCCTTACGGATCTGCTATCGGCCCACATGGGGGATAGAAATTGCTAAATAAATGAAATGTGTTACACCCATACTTTATCATGATATACAGTGAATTCCGTATGAAAAATATACGAAGCACATATGAAATCTATCCTCGAATCCCCACTATTTTGCGGGCATTTTGTGGGCAACGTTAATTTCAGCGCCCCTTACCACTACCCGCGCCCGCACAAAAAAACCCTCAACGCCAACGGCGTCAAGGGCTGCTTCATCCTAGTAAAGCGTCATGTACTGATCTCTTTCCCACTCGTGAACCTGGGTCCGGTAGATATCCCACTCGATTTCCTTCAGCTCGTAGAAGTGAGCCAGCGCATGTTCGCCGAGGGCTTCGGTGATGACATGGCTGCGGATCATTTCGTTCAGTGCTTCCTTCAGGTCAGCCGGCAGGCTCGGGATGCCTTCTTCAATCCGCTCTTCCTCAGACATCACATAGATGTTGCGGTCGATTGGTGCAGGGAGATCCAGCTGGCGTTTGATTCCGTCCAGACCTGCCTTAAGCATTACAGCCAGTGCAAGGTACGGGTTAGCAGCAGGGTCCGGATTGCGGACCTCGATGCGTGTGCTGAGGCCTCTGGAAGCCGGGATACGAATCATCGGGCTGCGGTTGCTTGCAGACCATGCTACATAACAAGGAGCTTCGTAGCCTGGAACCAGACGTTTGTAAGAGTTAACGGTTGGGTTAGTAATAGCGGCAAAAGCACGCGCATGCTTCAGGATACCCGCCATGTAATAACGTGCCGTTTTGCTCAGGCCCAGTGTATCGCTCTCATCGTAGAACACATTCTCATTGCCTTTGAACAAGGATTGGTGTGCGTGCATACCGGATCCGTTCATGCCAAAAAGAGGCTTAGGCATAAAAGTTGCATGCAGGCCGTGCTGACGGGCTACCGTCTTAACGACGAGCTTGAAGGTCTGAATCTGGTCAGCGGCTTTGATGGCGTCCGCATATTTGAAGTCAATTTCATGCTGGCCGGAAGCTACCTCATGGTGGGAGGCTTCGATTTCAAAGCCCATTTCCTCAAGGGTCAATACGATTTCGCGGCGGCAGTTCTCCCCAAGATCCATCGGCGCCAAATCGAAATACCCGCCCTGGTCATTCAGTTCCTGTGTCGGGTTGCCCTTCTCGTCAGTTCTGAACAAGAAGAATTCCGGCTCCGGTCCAACGTTCATGGCTGTAAAGCCCATCTCTTCGGCTTCCTCGAGACAACGCTTCAGAATACCGCGCGGATCGCCGGCAAACGGTGTTCCGTCAGGCATGTACACATCACAAATCAGACGTGCCACCCGGCTGTCAGTCACCCACGGGAAGATAACCCAGGTGCTAAGGTCCGGATACAGGTACATATCGGATTCCTCAATACGCACATAACCTTCGATGGAAGATCCGTCAAACATCATTTTATTGTCAAGCGCTTTTTCAAGCTGACTCACGGGAATTTCAACGTTTTTGATCGTTCCCAGCAGGTCGGTAAACTGCAGACGAATAAAACGGACGTTTTCTTCTTTGGCAATGCGCATAATATCCTCTTTAGAAAAGCTCACGATACCCTCTCCCTTTCAACACTCTAATTAGTTTATTTATTAAAAAACCGGGATAGCTCGCCTTGAATAAGAGATACCTGTCCCGGTCTTTTACCGGAAACCAGTTCCTGCTTAAGCAAACGGTGAAGCTGTGAATCAGACAACTCTCTACGTCTAACCTCTGTGTCAGGGGTAATAACCGTAGCTTCTTCGGATTCCTTCGAGACCGGATTCATCACCTGCTTAATGCCGGCAATGTTAACTCCCTTCTCAATCAGTGCTTTGATCTCCAATAAGCGCTCAACATCATTGAATGAGAACAAACGCTGGTTGCCGGAGGTACGCGCTGGTACGATCAGGCTGTGCTGCTCATAATAACGAATTTGTCTAGCAGATAAATCGGTTAGCTTCATTACGATTCCTATAGGAAATAATGCCATATTTCTGCGGATTTCATCACCCATGACTCATCCAACCTTCCAATGATCTTTTTCTCATCTCATTGTACATTTCTTAATTTGGCGTGTCAATGGTATGTAAGTTTTCTTTACAACATTAGTAGACTACTGCGAAACAGTAGGTTACCTGGATGTAAGCTACAAAAGGATGAAGTCAACCGCAGTATATCACATCAGGCAATCCGGAAGCAAAAAGCGCTATCATACGGCAATGCTAATGAAACTTGGATTGAACCGCATAAACAGGAATCCCCGGAACAGCTTTTGCACACATTCATGCCTAATTCAGCTAAAGCATCCCAAAGCAGGTCCAGAGTCTATTGTGCACCTTCAGCGATATGTTTCCCCTTTTTCCGGCTAATATCCTAGTAAGTTAGCCTCACTTAAAGGGATACCCTGCATTAATGTAGAAATGTTAGCCCTAATATACTAAAAGCTCGGGGTGAAGATCACGGACAACATACTGACTTTTGGCGTTAAGGACAGCAGGCTGGAATATCAGTGCAGAGAAAGCAGCTACGCAGTAATTATTAATGATTATGAGTGCATCGCGACAATCCTTACTGCCAAGGGAAGCTTTTTACCCGGCGGTGGGATCGAAAACGGCGAAACACCGGAACAAAGCTTATTCCGTGAGTTATTAGAAGAAACGGGATATACAGCAGAGATTGATCACTACTTAGGGAGAGCACAGAGATATTTCATCAGCCCGCAAAACATTCCTATTTTAAACCTTGGCTATTTCTTTACAGCGAGATTGACTGCGCAGGTAAACAGCCCCGTTGAAGATGATCATGAGTTACAGTGGGTGCACATGAGCGAAACTGACCATTTATTTTTTCACGAGCATCATTCATGGGCAGTAAAAAGCGCTGTCAGTCAGCTATTCACCATAAAAGGCAGCAGCTTGGATAGCTGACCGTCTATGATTTTTGTCCATACATATCAGCATAATTCCCCTTCATTCCGCTAGTACACCTCCCTTTGTATTAGACAACGGCCAGTCCGTTTCCTTCAAAAGCAACTTTAAACTAAAAAAAGCCCTGCTCATCAGCAGGGCTACTAAATGCTATACAATTAATCTTCACTCTACAAAAGCTTCCGCTCCCGCATGCTCTGCAGCGCCATCAGGACGCCGAATTTCACATGGGAGTAGGTCAGTCCGCCCTGCATATAGCCGATATAAGGCGCGCGGATCGGGGCATCTGCTGACAGCTCCAGGCTTCCGCCCTGAATGAATGTGCCGGCCGCCATAATGACCGGATGCTCGTAGCCGGGCATATCCCAAGGCTCAGGAACGACGTGGCTGTCAACAGCAGCTGCACGCTGGATCCCTTGAACAAAGGCGATAAGGTGCTCGGCACTGTCAAAAGAGACCGCCTGGATCAGATCCGTACGCGGCTCATTCCAGGCCGGCTTGGTGGTGAAGCCGCAGCGCTGGAACACTGCAGCGGCAAAGATGCTGCCCTTCACGGCTTGTCCGACCGTATGCGGCGCCATAAACAGCCCCTGATAGAGGCCGCGGGTCGTCCCGAGCATCGCGCCCACTTCACCGCCGATGCCGGGTGCGGTGAGACGGTAAGCAGCCAGCTCCACGAGGTCGCTGCGGCCGCAGATGTAGCCGCCCGTCTCGGCAATGCCGCCGCCGGGGTTTTTGATCAGCGAGCCGGCCACAAGGTCTGCGCCAACCTGCGGCGGCTCCAGCTTTTCGGTAAACTCGCCGTAGCAGTTATCTACAAATACGATCAGCTCCGGCTTCAGCGCCTTGACTCTGGCCACCATCTCGCCGATTTCAGCAACGGTAAAGGAGGAACGCCAGTCATAGCCTCGGGATCTTTGAATACCGATTACTTTCGTCCGCTCATTAATAGACAGCTCCACCTCGTGCCAGTCGATCTTCCCGTCTGCCGTGAGCGCAGTCTCCTTATAGCCAATCCCAAAGTCAGCCAGGGAGCCCGTCCCGTCTCCCGGCTTGCCTACTACCTTATGTAGGGTGTCATATGGACCGCCGGTGATATACAGCAGTTCATCTCCGGGCCGCAGCACACCAAAGAGCGCAGTAGAGATGGTATGCGTTCCCGAAGCAAAATGAGGGCGCACCAGAGCGCTCTCCGCACCGAACACCTCGGCATACACCAGATCCAGCACCTCACGGCCCCGATCATTGTAGGCATATCCGGTAGACCCGGCAAAATGAAAATCACTGACCTGCTGGCGCTGGAACGCTTCAATGACCTTCCACTGATTGTGATCCACAATCCGGTCAAGCTCTTTTACCGCACTTTCAATTTCAAGCTCTGCGGCCTCTGCCGCCTGTAAAATATCCTCTGCAAAAACAGCCATTTCCCCTTATTCGCTCCTAACATTACATTTACTTAACATAAGCAGTCACCCTGCACAGCATAGCCCTGTCTCCGCTAACGTTGAAGACAGGGCCGCCGGGCGAGAAAGACCTATTCCTATTATACTTAACAGGACAGCTGTTTAACTATGGCTTAGTCCTGCGGCACCACAAACTCCGTCAGCTTATAGCCCCACTTTTCATAATCCTCTTTGTTCAGGCGGACGCTGTAGAGCACATCGTTTTCTTCATACTGGGTATCCTGCACTTCCCCCACCCGGTACAGCAGCGAGGACAGATCCCCCCGGTCGCCGGGAATGCGGAATACCAGCGTATCTCCGGCCAGCTCATCGGCAATCAGCCCGGTGACACGTGCCAGATCGTCAGGATTAAAGGCGCTGATCTTCAGATATCCCCGGCCTGAAGGCAGCATCTCCAGCTGCTCCGGCTGGCAGAGATCGCTTTTGTTGAACAGGACTACCCGCGGCTTGCCGGCAGCACCAAGCTCCTGGAGAATGGAATCGACAACCTCCATCTGCTCCTCCCGCATCGGAGAGGAGGCATCCACAACATGCAGCACCAGATTGGCCTCATTGACCTCCTCCAGAGTCGCCCGGAAGGAAGCCACCAGATCATGCGGAAGGTTCTGGATGAACCCGACCGTATCGGTCAGCACAACCTCTTTGCCCGCCGGCAGCTGCAGCACACGTGAAGTGGGATCGAGTGTAGCGAACAGCTGGTTCTCGATATAAACATCTGCATCAGTCAGCTGCTTCAAGAGCGTCGATTTGCCGGCATTAGTATAACCGACCAGCGCTACCTGTACTGCCCCACTCTTGCGGCGGCGTTCGCGGTGCAGCTCGCGGGTCTTGACGACATCATCAAGCTGGCGCTTGAGCTCCGTGATCCGGCCGCGGATATGCCGGCGATCGGTCTCCAGCTTGCTCTCCCCGGGACCTCTGGTACCGATACCGCCGCCGAGCCTGGACAAATTTTTGCCGTGTCCCGACAGGCGGGGCAGCAGATAGGAGAGCTGTGCCAGCTCAACCTGTATGATGCCTTCTCTCGTCTTGGCCCGGCCGGCGAATATATCCAGGATCAGCTGGGTGCGGTCAATAATCTTCAGGTCGAGTGTTTCCTCCAGATTTCGCACCTGGGCTCCGGACAGCTCCTGGTCAAAGATCGCCGTATTGGCGCCTAGCCCGTCTGCCGCCATCCGCAGCTCCTCCACCTTGCCTTTGCCGATGAACCACTTGGAATCAGGGGTTTCCTTGTTCTGGCGGAGAACGTCCACCACCTCAACTCCGGCTGTCTCGGCGAGCTGAACCAGCTCCTGCAAAGACAGCTCGGGGTCGATGCCCGTGCGCTTGATTTTGTCTGTGACGAGACTGACGAGAATCGCCCGGTCTTGCATATCTGTCTGTGTATCATGGGTCAGTGACATTAATTGAATGCTCCTTCTTCTTATACCTGTTGAAATGTCTGTCTGTGTTTGTCCGGTAGCGCTTTGCAGCAGGCGCAGGGCTAAAGCTTGAAATCTTCCGTCCGCAGCGTCATCAGCTCCTGCTTGCCGGGGCTGGTGCTATCATACTGGTTCAGCAGCCGAACTGCCTGTGCCCGCACTGCCTTTTCAATAGAATTACGGACATAGCGGGCGTTGCTGAAGGCGTGAAGACTCTCGGTCTTTTCGATCAGCAGATGCTGCTTTAGCTTGAGTATGGCCTGGGGCATCAAAATATAATCGCGCTCCTTGGCCATCAGCTCGGCAATCTGCAGCAGCTGGTCGATCGTATAGTCGGGAAATTCGACCTGAATCGGAAATCTTGAAGGCAGGCCCGGATTGCTCATCAGAAAATAATCTATCTCTTCCGAGTATCCGGCCAGGATGAGCACAAACTGGCTGCGCTGGTCCTCCATGCTTTTTACAAGCGTATCTATCGCTTCCTTGCCGAAATCTTTGTCCCCGCCGCGGGCGAGGCTGTAGGCTTCATCAATAAAAAGGATGCCGCCCAGCGCTTTTTTGACCAGATCACGCGTCTTCTGGGCGGTATGTCCAATATATTCGCCGACCAGGTCTGCACGTTCCACCTCAATCAGATGCCCTTTGCTGAGCACCCCCATCCGCTGAAACAGCTTAGCGACGATTCTGGCAACGGTGGTTTTCCCGGTTCCGGGATTTCCCTTGAACACCATATGGTAGGCCTGGCCGCCGCTGGCCAGCCCCGCCTCGCTGCGCATCTGGGCAACCTGCAGCAGGGCATAAATTTCGAATACAAGCTCCTTGATATTGTCCAGGCCCACAAGGGCATCAAGCTCCCGGCTTAATTCCTGGAATAACCCGCTGCGGCCTTGATTTTTGGCAGGCACAGGTTCGCCTGCGGCCATACCCGCCGCAGGCGGTTCCTGATTCCGCAGCACAATATTGATCTGCCGTGACGGCCGGCCATCATCCCGGCCACTTGCCGCTGCTACGCGTCCGTTCACCTTGTTCACCTCATTATCCAGGGCTGACTTGCTCTAACTCAAGTCTATTCCGGCTGGCGGGGTGTTATTAGCAGATTCGGGAACTTTATAGCTTCCTTGTTGATTACATAAACAGCTGCTGTAATTTCCACTTGCTGTATGCAAGAATCTCCCGCGATTTATATTTGAGCATGGACATCGTTTCGGACTCCGTTACACCAAGCTGCGGGGAAATATAGCCGAATTCCTCCGCAATCTCAAGTGCCCGCTGCCCGTGAAAGGTATGGGTAATAATAACAGCGGTTGTCATGCCTTCACGCTGCATAATCTCCTGGCTGAACTTCAGATTCTCGTAGGTGCTGGTAGATTCATTCTCCATCAGGATGGCCTGGTCCGGCACGCCATGCTCTACCAGATAGTTGCGCATCCCCTGGCCCTCTGTGTACCGGTAGTCGGGATGATCGAGCCCGCCCGAGACGATAAAGCGGCTGAACTTGCCTTCCTCATAAAGCTGCAGCCCGTAATCCAGACGTTCCCTGAGGCCGGGGCTGGGCTCGTCCCCCCACATGGACATTCCCAGAATAATACCGGCATCAGCATTGATCATCGGTGATGCAGTAGCGGCACTATTGATCCTGTTGAACGCAACCGCACACCACAGCAAACCTGCTGCCACTGCGGCGGTACAAACAAGCAGCAGCCTGCGTCTGAAGCGTGAGCGCCGTTTCCGCGATACCTTACGGATGGGAGACGAGCCTTTTTGGTAAACATACCATTCCATTTCTATTTCCTCCTGAATTCTCCGTGATGGAACAATTCGGCACGATGCTTCAGGGAAAGGGCAAAGTAAGGAAAGGAGTGTGCATCAATACTGCGCAGAATACCCTTGGCTGTTGTCCAGGCCAGCTTGTAGTCGCTGTCTGTAATATCATTACGTTCACGCGCTTCCTCAAGCTCATCCTCATCAAGCAAAAACACTTCCCCGTTCCACAGCACCACCACATCCAGATACAAATCATCGAACCAGGGAACTCCCTGATCCGTAACACCCTGGACCTTGCAGGTGTCTATGTACCATTGTATGATATTCTGCCGTTCGTCAAACATGGCCGTTACAATATAATGGCTGTCCTTGGGAAAATACTGCAGCCAGGAATAACCCTTGTCCGCGATGCGGTATGTATGCCTGCCATAGCTTTTCCAGAGCGGTTCCTTCAGCCCGTAAATCGTATAAAGTGTAATATAACCGCTGAATTCCCGGGTCTCCACATAGCGGCAGGCAAAATGGCGGCGCGTAATCCGGCGCCAGTTGGCCCGGTCTCCGAATTTACGTTTCATATGAATAACCCTCTCGAATAATGGTGTATCCAGCTTAACACATTTGGCAGATACACTCAAAACAAGTCTTACCAAGTAGAAACGGCTACGCCGTCTAATCAGGACGGTACCCGTTTCTGCGGGAAAGATAAGGATAATGGATCATGTGAAACCTATACCTACTTGTTCTTTCAAAAAACGACAACGCCCTGTCAGGTCTCAACCGCATTCAAAAAAAAGACAGGCAGACATCCACTCATTAGAGGAAGCCTGCCTGCCCTGTATAGTCTCTTGAACTCTATAATCTGCTAGAACAATCTTATTGTGTACTGCCGTCTCCTTCTGCCATGCCTGCCGCCGGATCGGTTACAGCCCCGGCTCCGGTATCCGGGCCGGCATTGCCGCTGCCCGGCACCGTTTCAGGCGGAGAGGTTGGCGCCGGTGTGGCCGGAGGCGGTGTCGGCAGGGCTTCAGGCGTATTCACCGGCAATCCGCCGTTGCCTCCGCCATTGCCGTTTCCGTTGTTACCCTGGCCGTTACCATTGCCGTTGCCGTTACCATTCCCGTTGCCGTTATTACCGCTGTTGTTGCCGTTCCCTTCGCCGTTCCCATTCCCATTCCCGTTCCCGTTGCCGTTATTGCCGTTTCCGGAATCGTCAGTCGGCAGGTTCGGATCCAGTGTGGGTTCAGGCTCCATGGTCGGCATCTCATCCTGCACGGCTACAGTAACCGTGTCGGAAGGTTCGCTTTCCTGATCCAGTTCAGGATAATAGGCCGTCACATAGTATTCGTAGGTAAGGCCCGGCATGGCGCTGATATCGCCTACAGTCGGCGACACCGTGTTCAGAAGCGCCGTAAACTCGCTCTCAGATGTCTCGCGCCGGTAAATCCGGTATTCCACGCCTTCAGCCTGCGCTGGCGCCCAGCTCAGATTGACGGTCATCGTGGACGGATCATAAGCAGCTGACAGCCCGCTTACCGGCTGTACAGCCTCCGGCGTAGCGGTTGGCTCTGCTTCATTGGAGCCTGACGGTGACGGGAAGGATTTGGACGGAACACCTTCCAGCGCCTCCTCCATTACCTTGCCCCAGAAGGCCGCTGCCAGCGGACTGCTGTTCTTCAGCAGATGGGTCTTGCTCGGCTTGTCATAGCCCATCCAGACCGCCGCTGTCCATTCCGGCGTATAGCCGACGAACCAGACGTCACGGTTGGAGCTGATTCCGGAGTACCCGCTCTGAGTGGTGCCAGTCTTACCGGCAACCGGACGGTTGATCTTCGCTTTTTTACCGGTCCCGTCCGTTACAACCTCCTGCATCATCTCGGTCATCTGATACGCCGTCTGCTCGCTCATTACCCGCTCAGGCGTGGTATTGGCTCTGTAGACCGTATCCCCGTCGCTGTTCTCAATCGACTTAATCGAGTAGGCCTCCCGCAGCTCCCCGCCGTTTGCAAAGGCACTGTAGGCCTGGGCCATCTCCAGCGTATTCGTGCCTTGCGACACACCGCCGAGCGCCAGCGCCAGGTTTTTATCGTCATCGCTGAGGTTAATGCCGAGCTTCTTCGCAAACTGGAAGCCGGTATTCACACCGATTTCATTCAGCAGCCAGACTGCCGGGATATTTTCCGATTTCGTAATGGCTGTGCTCATGCTGATGGTAGACGAGTAACCGTGTAGATTGTTCGGACAATAGGTGCCGAAGCACTGCTTTTCGTTACTCAGCATGGAAGAGCTTGTGAACTTGCCCGATTCCAGAGCCGGTGCATAAGCAACAATCGGCTTAATCGACGAGCCCGGAGAACGGCGGCTGCCGTTCACGCGGCTGAAGCCTTTTTTCTCATAATTGCGTCCGCCCATCAGGGCAACAATACTGCCGTTCTCCTGATTGATGATTGTCATCGAGCCTTGAACCAGCTCATCGTCGACGCTTTTTTCGAAATTATCGCTGTCGGCAAAAGCCTTCTCCACCGTCTCCTGGGCGTGCTTATCCATCGTGGTGTAGATTTTGTAGCCCCCGATGTTCAGATCGTCTTCGGTCAGCCCGAATCTCTCTTCTGCTTCATCAATCGCGAAATCAATAAAGGCCTGATAACGCTGCTTGCTCTCCGGCGGCTTGTAGCTGTATTCCACCACTTTGGCCTGATCCATCTCTTCCTTGGTGATGTAGCCCTGCTCATACATGAGCTGAAGCACTACGCCGCGCCGCTCTTTGGAGAGCTCGGGGTTGCGGAGCGGATTGTAGCGGGAAGGCCCTTTCGGCATTGCGGCCAGTGTGGCCATTTCCCACAGATCCAGATCCTGCAGGTTGCTCTTGCCGAAATAACGGATCGACGCCGCCTTGATTCCATAGATCGTGCCCCCGAACGGGATCCGGTTAAGATACATCGTGATAATATCATCTTTGGTCTTGGAGTTCTCCAGCGCAACAGCGATGGATACCTCTGTCGCCTTGCGGAAGAACGTCTTGTCACGGGTCAAAAAGATATTTTTGGCCAGCTGCTGGGTGATGGTACTGCCGCCTTCCACCATGCTGCGTGCCGCAATATCCTTCACCGCTGCGCGGCCGATCGACCAGAAGTCTACCCCTTTGTGTTCAAAGAAACGTTTATCCTCGGTTGCCACAAAAGCGTTGATCAGCTGCTCCGGGATATCGTCATGCTCCACCGGATCGCTTTTTTCCAGTGACAGCTCGCCGATCAGGTTCGCATTCCGGTCAAAAATCTGTGTCGGCGGATTGACCGTCAGCTTATCCTGGTTCTCATTAAGCAGCTTCTGCCCGTTAAGCATAATGAACAGGTAACCGCCGAGCGCACAAAAAATCGCCAGGGCCATTGCAAAAAATAAACTCCATAATACGCGTTTTTTGGTTAAAAACTTTTTCTTTTTCTTCGGCTTGGGCTTGCCTGTGGATTTCGCAGAGCCCGACTGTCTGTGTCTGTTGTTTGTCCTTGATATTTCGTCTCTGGACATGCTGCCTCCTGACTCCCTTTCGGAAATATCCTCAAATTTGTGGCACGAATGAAAAGAACAACCTTCGCAGGTTGCTCTCGCGCACTCTATTCAAACGGTTTATAAACAAAAAAGTTTCGCTTTAAGGCAGTAAAATGTTACTCGTCGCTTCCGCTGTCCTGCATCAGTGAGACACTGCGCTGCGGCGTGAAGGTCGAGATCGCATGCTTGTACACCATCTGCTGGCGACCGTCACTGTCGATCACAATCGTGAAATTATCAAATGCCTTGATGATTCCCCGGATCTGAAAGCCGTTGGTCAAATATACTGTGGCAGGGATATTCTCTTTACGCAGCTGGTTCAAGAACGTATCTTGGATGTTAATGGACTTGTTCATATGACGTACCCCCAATGGTTCAATTAGATTGTTCGTAAGTATATTCAACACCTGAGAGAAACTTTCCTGCTATTATACCACGCAATCTGCAGTTACAGCAATTCGCTGCATTGGAGTGAAGTTAAGGTATATAACATGAACGTTTACGCAGCCGGGGCGGCTTCCGGTAGCACGCATCGTCCGTTCTCTCTAGAATACATGTTAAATCTTCCGCCCCCTTCCCGTCAATTCCTTACACTCCGGTTAGTGCTGAAGGCCCCCTCATTTTTCTACCGCAAATCAGCTGGGGTTGAATCAGTCCTGCCAAAATAAATAAAAGCCCCGGAGCATGTATGAAACATACTCTCGGGACTATTCACGATGCATAAAAGAATCGAAGCAAGTGCCGTGTTCATCTTATCTATCAAGCTTACGGGAGATAATCTCACGTATCTTTGCAAGATTACCGGGATAGTTCTGTTCGTTAAAATCTTCAATCCATTCGATTTCCTTCATGTGGCGGAACCAGGACAGCTGGCGCTTGGCAAACCGCCGGGTGTCGCGCTTCAGCAGGGTCACTGCTTCTTCATAGGTCAGTTCCCCCCCCAGATAAGCGGCAATCTCCTTGTAGCCAAGCCCCTGCATGGCTACCATGCTGCGGTGATAGCCCTTATCCAGCAGCCCCTGCACCTCGGCAATCAGCCCCTGCTCCAGCATCTGGTCGATCCGGTCCTCAATCCGCTTGTAGAGGATCTTCCGGTCCATGGTCAGGCCGATCAGACACAGCTCATAGGGGGATTCCCGGGTCTGCTCCGCTTTGTTGGCGGACAGGGTGGTACCCATCTGATGATGAATTTCCAGCGCCCGGATAATCCGGCGGCGGTCATTCGGATGAAGCCGCTCCGCACTGGCCGGGTCCACGGCGGCAAGCCGGGCATGCAGCGCCTCGGCCCCGTGCGTTTCCGCGTAAGCATCCTGTTCGGCGCGGAACGCTTCATCGGCCACCGCCTCGGAGAAGCGGAAGCCGTAGCACAACGACTCAATGTATAGCCCTGTGCCGCCGACAATAAACGGCAGCCTGCCCCGGCCGCTGATCTCTGCAATCAGCCGCTTGCCCTGCTCCTGGAATTCGGCAACCGAATATGCCTCCTCCGGATCATGAATATCAATCAGATGATGGGGGATTCCGTTCATTTCGGCCGTGCTGATCTTGGCTGTGCCGATATCCATGCCGCGGTACACCTGCATGGAGTCGCCGGAGATGATCTCAGCATTGTAGGCCTCAGCCAGTTCCAGGCTCAGCCGGGTTTTGCCGACGGCTGTCGGGCCCAGCAGCACGAGCACTTTATGTTTCGTCTCAGTTGTCAATGTGAATCACCCCGTACGATATTTTGGCGCTCCCGCGCAGCAGCTCCGTGAAGCCGAGCCGGTTAAATTCGCCGCTCAGCGCCTTTTCCTTGAGGAGGACGGTTTTACGGGCAACGCGGCGCGCTTCAGCGACCGTCTCCTCTGAAAGCGCTGCGGTGTTGGCGAACTGGCGCAGCGGCGAGATGGCTGACGAATCCATCAGCGGCACCCGGAACATCGGGTCAAAATAAACGATGTCCACGCTCTTGTCCGGCAGCCCGCGCAAATATTCCAGATGCTCGCTGTGAACCACCCGGATGCGGCGCAGTGCTTCATTGACCTTCGCCTGCCCTGAAGTATAGTGCTTCATGCCTTCAGAGAGCAGAGCATACAGCGGCAGCGAGCTCTCCAGCGCTGTAACAGTAGAGCCCTCTCCGCCCAGCACGGCAAACAGAAGGGAATCGCTGCCGAGGCCGGCCGTACAGTCCAGCACGCTGTCACCCGGTTCCATCCGGGCCGCTTCCAGCATAGCATCCGGTTCGCCCTTGAGAATCCGCTTGGCCCGGACAAAGCCCATGCTCGGATGGAATTCCATCGGCGGCGTGCCCGGCGTAATCAGCCGGACCGCCTCCTGGAGGATAACCAGAATATCTTCGTCCCCGTAGCGCTCAACCAGCCGCCTCACAGACAACTTCCCGCGGGGTATAAATTTCGTTCCGGTATGCTCCGCCAGCGCCCTGGCCCGCTGAACAATTTCCGGTATCGGGTCAAAGCCCGTCGTTATAATCATGTTGCCTCCATTTCCGGTACTCGCTTCTATCGTTAGGTTACATTACCCGCTTGAACAGCTTCTCCAGATCATAAGCAGAGAAGGACACGACAATCGGCCGGCCGTGCGGGCAGGTATAAGGCTGCTTGCAGGCCGCCAGCCGTGACAGCAGCGCATCCACCTCCGGCTCCGTCAGCTTCTGGTTGGCCTTAATCGAGGCCTTGCAGGAGCAGAGGATCGAGGATTTCTCGCGCAGCTTGGCCAGGTCAATGGACCGCTCGCTGAGCACCCACTCGGCCATTTCCTCCACCAGCGCCTTCTCCTCCCCTTCCGGGAACCAGTAAGGCAGGGAGCGGACCAGAAATGTCTGGCCCCCGAAATGCTCCAGGTATACCCCGGCCTTCTCAAACCAGTGCAGCCGCTCGCTGAGCTGGCGGCTCTCTGACGGCGTGAATTCCAGTGTAATCGGCAGAAGCAGCTCCTGCGAGGCATCCTCCGGACGCCCGAACTTCTCATAATAATATTCGTAGTTAATCCGCTCATGTGCAGCGTGCTGGTCAATCAGATAGAGCCCGCTGTCGTTCTGGGCAATAATATAAGTGCCGTGATGCTGACCGATGTAATTCAGCTCGGGAAACTGCGGGAGACCCGGATCGGCATTCCCGCTCGGGGCGTACAGCTCCCCGGCACTAGGCAGGCTGCCGCGTGCCGGCACCGCTGCCGGCGGCTGGCGGAAGCTCCCGCCTCCGTCACTCCGGGGCCGCGCCGGCGCCTGCGGGAAGCTGCCGCTGTAGACAGCGGCACTCTCCCTGGCCTGCGGCTGGAAGGCCGGAGACTGGCCGGGCTGCGCGGCCAGCAGATCAGCGCTGCCGCCGGAAACAGGCGGGCGGCCTTCAGTGCCGCCGGATTGCCGGACGGGATTGGCGGGGCTTCCGCTGAACAGCGGCGCGCTGCCCTCGCTGCCCGGGGCGGCTGGAGGTGTGTAGTTCCCGCCGGACAAGCCGGAAGGCTGAACGGCTGCTGCACCGCCTGCCGCAGGCAGGTTAGCTGCAGCAGTAGTTTCTGCCTGCGCCGCCGGTGCAGTGCCCTTGGAAAAGGCGAACTGCTCCTGAATGAAGGAGCTGCTGCCCTTCCCGCCGACCGTTTCTCTGCCGGGGCGGGGAATCAGGTTCTGGCCGAGCAGCACCTTGCGCAGCTCCTGCTCTACAAAGGCGTACAGCTCCGTCTCCTTGCTGAAGCGCACCTCCAGCTTCGCCGGATGTACGTTGACATCGACGAGCGAAGGATGCATCTCCAGCTTGAGCACCAGCAGCGGATAGCGGTTAATCGGCAGCAGCGTGTGGTACGCGCGCAGGATTGCCGCATTCAGCCCGTTGCTGCGGATATAACGTCCGCCGACGATGGTTGTTACCGCGTTCCGGTTGGAGCGGGTCCATTCCGGACGGCTGATGTAGCCGGTGATCTTATAATCGGGATCTTCCGCGCTGACCGGCAGCATCGCCTTGGCTGCTGATGTGCCGTAGACGGCTGCGATGACCTGAAGCAGATCACCGCTGCCGAGTGTATGCAGCAGCTGGTTGCCGTTATGGTGCAGCGTAAAAGAAATATCAGGGTGCGCAAGCGCCATCCGGTACATCGCATCCGATATATGCCCGAGCTCGGTCTGAATGCTCTTCATATACTTCAGCCTTGCCGGAGTATTGTAAAACAATTCACGCACAGCCATATCACTGCCTTTGCCGGCAGGCTGATCTTCATTGGCAATCAGCCGCCCGCCTTCGATCGCGATCTGCCGGCCCTTGCCGTCATCTCCGCTGGCTGTAAGCAGTGTAACCTTCGACACCGCCGCGATACTGGGCAGTGCCTCGCCCCGGAAGCCGAGGCTTGTAATCTGGAACAGGTCGCGGCCGCTGGCAATCTTGCTGGTTGCATGGCGGTAGAACGCCGTCTCGCAATCCTCCGCTTCAATGCCCGAGCCGTTGTCCTTGACGCGGATGCTCTGCAGGCCGCCCTCTTCCACGGTAACCTCAATGCGGGTGCTGCCGGCATCAATGGCATTCTCCACCAGCTCCTTTACGACGGAAGCCGGCCGCTCCACTACTTCCCCGGCAGCAATCTGGTTGGCAATATGCTCGTCCAGCACATGAATTTTGGCCATGATTCATTCACCTCGCGGTAATATATTAATTTAATTGGATTTATGCTATCTAATTCTATTACTTCCCAACAATTATCTGCATTAGGTGGAAAATCAACAGCTAATTTAGCCATTAACCCCGTTCAGACGTTAAAACCGCAGAATCAGGTGACGTTTTTCCACTAAGCTTCGCTTAATCGGTGGTTGAGCCGGAAATAAGTGACGAAATTCCACTTACTTTGGTTTGCCCTGCGCTGCAGGACTATTTTCTGGTATAGAGAATCAGCATAGTCGGGGCGAAACGTTCCCGTTGGTAGTCTATATAAACTAATATTATAGTCCCTTTGCCTTCTGTTTCAGCTCGTTCAGCAGGCTCATCGCCTGCAGCGGCGTCATATTCATCAGGTCCGCGCCCTGTACGGCGGCAACCAGCTCCTTCAGGACTGGATTCTCCTTCACTGCCGGTGCGGCTGCCGTTTCTGCAGCACCCTTGCGGCCTTTGCGCGGCTCTTCTTCGCCGAAGATCGACAGCTGGACCACTTCCTGGTCAGCATGTTCTTCAGAAGAAGCCAGCGAGACCGCAGACTCGGCATAGGCAGTCCCGCCGGACAGGACGGAAACCGCCGCCGGATGCGAAAAGCCTGGAGACTGAGGCTGCTGCGCACGCACAGCTTGTCCGCTGTCCGGCTGGCCGGCTGGCTGCGTGTTCTCTCTGAGCTCACTGCCGGAGCCGCTGCCTTCACCGCCGGTGCCGTAATTCAGCGCTGCAGTTCCCGGAGGCGCGGCCTGCTCTATGCTCTGAAGCAAACCGTAGGCACGGTCGATGATCCCTTCCGGCAGGCCGGCAAGCCGGGCGCAATAAATACCGTAGCTGCTGTCTGCCGCTCCCGGCACCAGCTTGCGCAAGAAATTGACTTTGTCGCCGCTCTCCTGGACAGCCATAGAATAATTGCGAAGCCCCTTCAGGCTCTGCTCCAGGTGGGCCAGCTCATGAAAATGCGTCGAGACCAGCGCCTTGCAGGCGATCGTATCATGTACATACTCAATAACCGCCTGGGCGATGGCCATCCCTTCGCTGGTCGAGGTTCCCCGGCCCAGCTCGTCGATGATAATCAGGCTGCGGGCAGTGGCTTTTTCGGTCATGACCTGAATATCGGCCATTTCCACCATAAAGGTGCTCTGGCCTCCAATCAGGTCATCCGCCGCACCGATCCGCGTGAAGATCCGGTCAATCAGCGGAACTTCTGCGCTCGATGCAGGGACAAAGCAGCCGATCTGCGCCAGGATACAGATCAGGGCCACCTGACGCATATAGGTGCTTTTACCCGCCATGTTCGGTCCTGTAATAAGCAAAATATTTCCGTCATCCCTGGTAAGCGTACTGCCGTTAGCCATGAAGGCAGCATCCTTCAGCACCGCCTCTACGACAGGATGGCGTCCCCCTTCTAGCCGCAGATCATAGCCGTCCGACAGCTTAGGCTTGACGAACCGGTGCTCGGCGCTGACTGCAGCAAGGCACTGGTATACATCGATTTCCGCCACCTTCTCGGCAAGCGCCTGCAGGCGGGGAATCTGGGCGGCAATCCGGTCGCGCAGCTCGATAAAGAGGGTGTACTCGATATCCGTCATTTTGTCCTCGGCTTCCAGAATCAGGGCTTCCTTCTCCTTCAGCTCCGGCGTAACAAAACGCTCGGCATTCGCCAGCGTCTGCTTGCGTTCATACCGGCCTTCCGGCAGAGCAGACAAATTGGAACGGGTAACTTCTATATAATAGCCGAATACTTTGTTGAAGCCGATCTTCAGCGACTTGACGCCTGTGGCAGCACGTTCCTTCGCTTCAAGCTCCGCCAGCCACTGCTTGCCGTTGGTACTCGCCACGCGCAGCTCATCCAGCCGTTCATGGTAGCCGATGCGGATAATGTTGCCGTCGCGCACGGATACCGGCGGATCATCCACAATGGCCTGATCAATATCGTCGCACAGCTCAGCGCATACATCCATAGAACCGGCAATTTCCCGCAGTGTTGTGGAGCCGGACGTAAGACACATCTCCTTCAGCGCCGGAATCTGCTGCAGGGACAGCTTCAGGGCGTTCATGTCACGGCCGTTGGCGCTGCCGAAGGCAATCCGTCCGACCAGCCGCTCCAGATCATAAATTTCTTTGAGCGCACCGCGCAGATCCTCGCGGACAATGAACTGGTTGTACAAGTAGTCAACCGCCTCAAGCCGCCGCTCAATCGGAGCGCGCTGCAGCAGCGGCTTGTCGATTCTGCGGCGCAGCAGCCGGCCGCCCATCGAGGTTTCGGTACGGTCGAGCAGCCAGAGCAGCGAGCCTTTCTTCGAGCGTTCGCGCACGGTCTCCGTCAGCTCCAGATTGCGGCGGGTGAACGGGTCGAGAATCATGTAGTTACCCGGCTCATAAGGTGAAATCTGGCTCAGCTGTCCAAGTGAACGGCGCTGCGTTTCACTTAAATAAGAGATCAGGAGCGCAAGACAGCTGCCCCGTTCCTTCTCCAGCCGTACCCAGGCTGCTTCGCCGAACTGGCGGCGGGCCGATTCCTCATCTCTTTTATCCCAAGGGGTATACACAACCGGCTTGGCCAGCAGCGAAGCCTCGCTGCGCAGCTGTTCCAATAGCTTTGCATCCCCGATAATTTCCGCCGGCTCATAAATGCCGATTTCATCGCGCAGCCACTCCGCACTGGACAGCACAGAGGTGACATATAGCTCACCTGTCGTAAGGTCACAGGCTGAGAGCGCGGTCATCCCGTCGTCTTCCGTAACGCAGACGAGATAGTTATTGCTTTTGTCCGAAATAATCTTGCCGTCCATGACGGTACCCGGTGTAACCACACGGACGATATCGCGCCGCACCATGCCTTTGGTCACAGCCGGATCATCGAGCTGCTCGCAGATTGCGACCTTGTAGCCTTTTTCAATCAGACGCTGTATGTAACCTTCGGCCGCATGATAGGGCACTCCGCACATCGGAATTTTCTCATCGCCCCCGCCCTGCCGGCCGGTTAACGTTATCTCAAGCTCCTTCGAGGCGAGGATCGCATCGTCAAAGAACATTTCATAGAAATCACCCAGCCTGAAAAAAAGGAAAGCATCCTTCGCCCCTTCCTTTACCTTCAGGTACTGCTCCATCATCGGCGTATATTTAGCCATTGTTAACCTCCATGCCATTTCTCTAGTACTCTCTATTATAGCAGAAACTCGAAGAGCAAAGTTATTCCCCTTGCGTGCAGGAAGAAACAGGCGTTCTCACCAAATGCGTACAGCTCCTTCTGATATAAAATACAGCTGCAATATCACCCTGGTATGATGTAAGATTGGGAACAAACGTAAATTATACACTCTAGGGGGACTATTATGATACGCAGACTGTACGAGACTGACCGGGAACGGCTGATGGAGCTGACAGGCCGTAAGCCGTCTATCAATCTGTTTATAATCGGGGATGTGGAGAACTTCGGATTCGAGCAGGAATTCATGGAGCTGTGGGGGGAAGCGGATACGCCGGACGGGCCTCTGAAGGCAGTCATGCTGCGTTTTTACAGCAGTTATCTAACTTATGCGGAAGGAGCGTTTGATACCGAGGGTTTTGCGGAGCTGATTCGTAAAGATGCCGGTGCCGAGATGATATCCGGGGATGCCGGGGTTGTGGAGGCTTTCAGAGGGAAGATTGCTGCCCGTGAGGACAAGCAGATGCTGTTCGCTGAGCTGAAGGAAATGAACGGGCAGCTCCGCTCCGCAGCGGCTGTCCCGCTTGCCATCCGCAAAGCAACGGCCCATGATGTTGAGGCCATCTGTACGCTCACCGATCAGATCGAAGAATTCGCCGCCAGCACCGCAGATTCGCGCAAAAGCCTGCGCAAAGCGCTGGAAAGCAAGACCGGACGCACGTTTTTCGCCGAGCAGGACGGCAAAGTCATCGCCTCAGCCTCAACCACTGCCGAAAATTCGCTGTCGGCCATGATTGTCGGCGTCGCCACCCATCCCCAGCATAGAGGCCAGGGGCTGGCTACCCGTATTACCGCTGAGCTGTGCGCCGATCTGCTGGCCGAGGGGAAATCCCTGTGCCTGTTCTATAACAATCCGCAAGCCGGCCAGATTTACAAAAAGCTGGGCTTCACGGACATCGGTACCTGGGCGATGATGTATCTGGAAAAGCAGCGTTAGTTGCGGTTCCCTGTGCCCAGGACCGGCAGCAGCTGAACGTTTGCCGGCTGTTGCAGCGCCGGGGCAATCCTGAATCAGCTCTCAGAGAGCCGCTCGCGATCAGGGCAAGGATCAGTGTAACCAGTGAATTTAATACAATGCCACTACCAGGCTCAACCTGAACCTTTTTCAGGTTGAGCCTGACTTTATCCTGCCTTCTTCTTTGCTCAGCCACAGTCCGCGGATGTCGCGCGACTCGTCCCAGGCCCGCTCCCGGGCTATATAGCCCAGGAGCGGCTCGATGTAAGCGGCTGCCTGCGCATAGCCGGACAGTCCCCGCAGCTGCGCCTGCAGCGGGATGAAGGCTGCGCGCAGCGGGGTTTTGTGGCCGCTGTAATAGGCGGCATGCAGGTCCTCCCGGTCGAGCGGGCGCAGCGTAAGGTCTTCGTAGCGGCTCACGATCAGGTGAGCCAGGAAGACCGCGCCTTTGGCGATGACCGGGGATACGAGGAAGCTCGGCAGGGTCCGGTATTCAAAGCCGCCATGCGGCTGAATCCGGAAATCGCCGAGCACGCCGTACCGAGGACGCCGCGCGGCAGCCCTGGCGTCCTCCAGCAGCATCAGCGGCAGCGCGAGGTAGTTATCGAGCGCGCGCAGCAGCGGCGCCGTGAGCGTTACGCCGCTGAAGTGCAGGTGGCCGCCGAGGGCCCAGCCCGGCAGCGGCATGCCTCCCGCCCGCAAGCTTAGCGAGCGGTCGGTGATGAGCCGGTCCGCCGCGCGCACGGCGGACATCAGCTGCGCCAGCAGCGCGCGCGGTTCCCCGCGCGGCTGGGGGCGCAGCTCCGCTACCGGGAACGTGCCCTGCGTTCCCGGGGGCCCGGCGTCGCAGCCCGCGACGCCGTCCAGGGGCAGGTACCGCGACGCGGGCACGACGCGGCCGGTGGACTCCCGGAGCAGAAGGAACTCCGGGTCCATGCCCATCAGCAGCCCTGGACGGCCGGGCTGCTCAAGGGCAAGGGCGGCGTCCAGCACCTGTGACGCCGCCTGATAAACGCCGCTGTCTGCGGCAGAGAGAGGTATGATGGCCTCCACGGCAAACTGTTTGCCGCCCAGAGCCGTCAGCCTTACCTCACCGCTATCCAGTCCAAGGCAATACAATGCCCGGACCGCCGTTTCACACAGCTGGCCTGCTGAACTGCGGCGGCTATGCTGCCCGGCGCTACACCACCCCGGCACAGCTGCCTGCATCTCCGCCCTGCCATCTGCTGTCAGCCGTTCCTCTCTTTCGGCCGCAGGCCCGGCAGACACAGCCCGGCCACCCGGCCCTCTTTCATCCACTGCAGTATGCGCCGAACGTTCCCTTCTGTTTAGGGGCAAAGAGGGGCCCCCTTCCGTGATACCTCCAGCATAATGGCCATTTAACCTAACTGAACTCCTACCTTGATTACCAGAGCCCTCAGCTACACTCTCCGGCTCTCCCCGACTCTGCGCATTAGCCTTCTGCCCCATAGCCTGTCCGGTTCCCAGCGCCAGGATGTCCACCACCTGCAGATTGAAGATGCGGACCATAAATTGCTGTCTGTGGATCCTGCTTAATTCTTTTGAATGATACCTATGTATGGCGTTTGCTTCTGCTGCCGGAATCCCCTGCTGCTCCACCTGTGCCCGGCCGGACAGAGTCATAGCGGCTTTAATGCCGGAGCGCTGCAGTCTGGCTTCCCGCTGCTGCAGTGTTAGCCCGATAAACACGTTAAGCCCTTCGTTCATGACCTGCTCCTCCCAACAGTCTCTGCACCCGTTTAGCATTTGATTTACAGCTGCTCAATCTAACTAAGTGTAAAATCGTCAACTAATTCTTGGATCTACTATAGATAAGAGGATACTAATTGGAAAAATAGCACTTAATTTCTCTGTTTTGGCGTTCAAAGGGCTTTTCGGGCAAAATTAAGTAGCGATTTTACAACTATTCGTTTGAAATTGAGAAATAGAGTGGAATTAAGTGTGGAAAATCCATCTAATTCCTAAGAATCCGACGCAACAAGCGTACCCTATGAAGTACCACACCAGACCGCTCTATTTATTAAAAAGTATCTGTAAGTATAGCTTAAATTTGAACTTTCCCTGTTTAGCAGTGACTGTATTCCAGAGTAAGCCCCTGCTTCCCACTGCAGTTATCTGCTTATTTCCCCTATACCGCTCCAGCAAGGCCATCCCGGCATCCAAAATAAAATTAAAAAAGGAGGGCGTTCGCCCTCTCGCCGCCGCCCCCGCTACATATAATGGACCATAACCCACCGGCAATCAGCGGCGGCGGCGCCCTCCTTCCTTACAGCTCATCATCCAGGGCGTCAGGGTCCAGATCATCATAGTCGAAGCTCTCACCTTCGAAATCATAATCCTTGTCTTCCAGATCGTCGGCCTGATCACTGACGTACACACGGACCTTGGTCTCAGCCACCAGCTCCGCCTCAAACTCGCGTTCCACACGGAGCGTCACACTGCCGCCGCCTGGCGATACACCTGCTTCCACACAGTTGGGTTCCTGCGTTGCCTCCGCAGAGACTTCAACCGTGGAAGCACGGTGTCTCGGGTCCAGGTATGACAGCGGGATAAGCTCAACATAGGAAACCGTTTCTTTGGCTACCTCAGTCTGCTTGTTTTTGTCATACGAGTACCAGATGTTCACATCGTAAGTACCGATTACTTCAATTCCGTTTCCGGCGGCAACCGCTTCGTACTGGTGGTTAATGATCCAAGCCCCCAGAATACTAGTCGGATGATGTGGCGGAGTCACGGTATGGGTTGCGGTAGAGAACTTACGACCTTTGCCGCAGATTGCCTTCGTAATGATCTCCCTTGTTTGACGTTTATGGCTTAATGACATCTTTGAACCTCCTCCATACAATCATTCACTATCAAGTGTATGCACGTTCTGGGCATTTGTTGATTGTTAGAGTAGAAATAAATTTGGGTAAGCCCTCCACCCGTCCCGCTATAAGCTTCATAGTCCATTTTATTGTAAAAATCACCCCGTTATGATACATAGCCAGCCTGTGTCCACGTAAAAAAAACACCAGCTCCTCCGTTAACGGGTGAACTGGTGTTTTGTAGTGCCTTATGCGGTTGGACTTGCCTGCCGGCTCTATTAACCGGAAACGATCGAAACACTTCCCGGCTATTGCGGAATAACCCGTATAATACCCAGATCCCGGTGCCTGCTGAGATCCACGAAATCCTCACCGATGTTCACCAGCGGACGCAGCGGATCATGGGCGAGAATCAGGATGATTTTGCCGGTCCGGCCGTCTGTAAGCTCCACCTCATTGCCCAGCATGGACTGCATCAGCTTATTAATGAAGACTTTGCAGATATAAGGGTCGAGCTTGCCGAATACGTCATCCTCCATCTGCCTGAGCACCTCGTACAGCGGCGCAGCCGGACGGTAGAGCCGTTCAGAGGTCATCGCATGGAAAATGTCCGTTACGGCGACGATTTTGCTGAAATCTGTAATCCGGTGCCCCAGGACCCCGAACGGATAGCCGCTGCCGTCCATCCGCTCATGATGCTGCAGCGCGACAAGTGCCTGCATGTGATTGGTCCCGACCGTATCTCTTATCATCTCATAGCCGTAGGTGGTATGCTTCTTCATCAGCGCCGTTTCTTCCTCGTCCAGCGGACCGGTCTTGGTCAGAATCTCCGAAGGGATCATGATTTTGCCGATGTCGTGCAGCGTCGCGGCAATCGTCAGCATGCCCAGCTCCTCCGGCTTCAGCTTGAGCCACTTGCCAAGAAGCGTGGACAGAATCCCCACCGCAACATTATGCCTGTATGTATAGTCGTCCTTCGGCTGGAGTGCAGCCAGTATGCCATAGAAATCGTTCTTCTCACTAACCTGCTGGATAAAAGGAATAACTTCATTTCTGAGCTCAATCATCGGTAAACGTTTGCTTTTGTTATAGCGGAGCTGTTCAAAAATATTCTCCATCGCTGCAGTACAATCATCAACCGCAATCTGGTAAAAGGTGGCGCTGTCAACATGGACCACGTCCTGGGGCTCCAGCATAATCCGGTGCCGGCTGATCAGGCGGATATGATCACTGTTCAGCAGTGTCATTGCCGGCAGGACGAACACGCCCTTGTGATTAAACAGATTGGCTGCAAGCTGCTTGCCGAGATATTGTTCATTATTGATGTTCATTGTCCTCACCTGCCAGAGCAGAAATTCACATAAGCGAACAATCTGCAGTAATTGAACTTCTTCTCTCATGAACAGTGAACGGCAAAAGGATTACCGGCTCACTTTTTGTGCTTACATTTCTTATCGTAATTTTACACGGTAATGTGAATACCTGTCACCTATTTCGTCTATGTATGATCAGTTGCTCCGGCCCCGCAGCAGACGTTTTGCCGGCTTGATCTCGACCGGAACCTTATGCTGCTTGGCAATTTTCAGGTATAACGCCAGTTCCCGGCACACCTGCAGAATAGCTGAACGAACCTCAAATTCTTCGCGGGTCGAAGGAAGCTCCATCTGTTGAAACTCTTGCTCAACGCCTGCCAGCAGCCGCTCCGTGCGCCCGGTATATTCTTCTGCCAGCACATCCCCGCTCAGCTGGTCGAACAGGTCGGCCACCATGCCGCCGTGCGGAAGCTGCCGGTAGACCTGGGAGAGAAGCTGAAGCATATTCTGAATCGATTCCAGCTGCTCCTTGCGCATATAGAAGTATACATTCCAGGCCTCGTCCGGATGAATCACATGATTCTCAAGCTCCCTGGTGGCTGCTGTAAGTCCGCGCTGGATAGCGGCGTTCGCCCCGATCAGCTCCTTACCGTCCCATATATAAGCAGGATCACGGAGTGTCGTTGCCATCTGTTTAAAAATAACCGAGAAATAGCCGTCTACTTCCTTGCGGATGCCGGAGATAACACCGGTGGTCTGCGGCATGTAGATCAGATTGACCAGACCGGCCGAGCCCAGTCCGATAATCAGCAGCTCGATCTGCTGCAGCAGGACATGCAGGGTCAGCTCAGCTTGTCCGAACACGCGAAACACAATAACGGAGCTGGTGACGATCCCTTCCTTAAAGCCTGATTTGACGATCAGCGGAAAGCCGAACAGCACATACAGCCCAAGCACCCAATAATGAAAACCCAGCACGGCAAATAAGGAACAGCCGATAAGTAGGCCCACAAGCGAGGCGGAAAAACGGGCAATGATCGTGCGAAGACTCCTTTTCCGCGTTGTTTCCACCCCGAGAATGGCCAGCAGTCCGGCGCTTTGTGCATTCGGAATACCCGCAGCGGCTGCCAGCAGTATGGACAGCAGCGTGGCGGCCGCTGTTTTGATAACCCTAAATCCCATGAAAATACCTCTCCTTGACTCTCTGCTTCAGCTTGCTTGTAAAGATATAGACATGGTACAGGATTTTTCAGGGAGACACAATATGACATAAAATTCACAGCCGTGACAGTAACAGCTTC
Source organism: Paenibacillus sp. fava2 (assembly GCF_058313675.1). Classification (NCBI taxonomy): domain Bacteria; kingdom Bacillati; phylum Bacillota; class Bacilli; order Caryophanales; family Paenibacillaceae; genus Paenibacillus; species Paenibacillus sp. fava2. The sequence goes on from NZ_CM177755.1 coordinate 4,266,417, forward strand.
TCCACATAAACCACCAGCTGATACATCGCAGTAGCCACAGCGGCTATAATGAGCAGGCTGGACATCACCAGAGTAAAATTAAATACCTGAAAACCGTAAATGATCAGATAGCCGAGCCCGGATTTGGCCACCAGAAATTCACCGACGATCACTCCGACCCACGACATCCCGACATTTACCTTCAGTGTAGATACTATTGTGGGAAATGAGGACGGCAGAATGACCTTGTTAAACTCCTGCACCCGCGACGCCCCGAAGGAGCGCACCACCTTGACCAGGTTGGGATCAACGCTGCAGAAGCTGTTATAGACAACAAGCGTAGTGATAATTACGGTGATGGATAAAGTGGTAATGACAATCGCTGTAAAGCCGGCTCCGAACATTACGATAAAAATCGGACCGAGGGCCACCTTGGGCATACTGTTGAATACAACCATATAGGGATCAAGCACGGCTGATAAAAAAGGCGACCACCAGATGATGACGGCAAGCAGTGTCCCAAGCAGTGTTCCCAGCACAAAGCCGACCGCCGTCTCTAGGGTTGTCATTCCAAGATGAGGCCACAGGCTGCCGCTGGCCATATCGTTCCAGATTTGCCGCAGCACCTTGGTTGGATAGCTGAACAGCAGCTCATCAATCCAGCCTAGCCTAACCCCGGCCTCCCACAGAAAGAAGAACAGCACAAGCAGACTGGCCCGCACGGCCATCACCCGGCTGCTCCAGCGTCGCTTTTGCTTTTTATAGTCCAGGTGCTTCTGCTGCAGCCACTCCCCGCGGGAGTCCGGCATTTCGTTTAGCCCGTTCCTGTTCACTGCCCTTCCCTCCCTGCCAGCTCCATTTCCTTCCACAATTCATGAAAAAGCTCCGCAAAGCCCGGCAGATCCCGCGCGTACAGCGGAGGCGTGCTGCGGATTTCCTCCGGCACCTCAAAAATTTTGCGGATCCGCCCGGGATTGGGCTGAAGCAGAATGACTCTGCTGCTGACCGCAATCGCTTCGGACAGGTCATGGGTTACCAGAACCGCCGTAGTCCCGCGCCGGCGCAAAGTTTCCGATACCAGGTCCTCCAGCTGAAGCTTAATCTGATAATCCAGCGCAGAGAACGGCTCATCCAGCAGGAGCAGCCCCGGATTTGTCGCAAGTGTGCGTACCAGGGCCACGCGCTGGCGCATACCGCCGGACAATTGGGCCGGATAAGTCTTTTCTTTGCCGGCCAGGCCCATATCTGCCAGCAGGTCCACTGTTTTCTGCCGGGCTTCAGCAGTCAGATTTCCGGTCAGCTCAAGTCCGAGCAGCGCATTGTCAAGGATGGTCCGCCAGGGGAACAGGTAGTCCTGCTGGAGCATATAGCCCACTTCAGGTGAAGGACCCTGGATCAGCCGGCCGCTGACCGACACCTCTCCGAGCGATGGCTTCAGCAGCCCGGCGATAATCGATAGCAGAGTTGTTTTGCCGCAGCCGCTCGGTCCGACCAGGCTGACAAACTCCCCCTTCTCCACCTCCAGGCTCAGGTCCTCAAGGGCAAGTGAAGCCTCGCGGTCGCCCAGGTAAGCGTGCGTCACACCCTTCAATTGCACAACTGGCAGCATATCAGCCCCTCATTTCCCGGATGAAGTTTTAATTCCTGCTTCCGCCTTCTCGGCGAAGCTGTTATCCACGATCGCTTCCAGCGGAATCCGTTCCTGCAGCTCACCGGCGTATTCAATGACATCCAGCAGATTGTTCCACTCTTTATCATCAATAACAGGATTAACAGCATAGGTATCCTGCTCCTTGTAACGATTGATTGCGGAAATGACAATCCCCTTGTCGGTATTCTCAAAATACGGCATAACCGCTTCTGCAATTTCCTCAGCGCTGTGCTCCTTCACCCACAGCTGGGCCCGCTGGACCGCATTGGTGAACTTTTGCACTGTGTCGCCATTTTTACTGATATAGCTTTGCTTGGACATGAAGACCGTATAAGGCAGATAGCCGCTCTCCACGCCGAACGAGGCTACGACTGCACCGCGCCCTTCACTTTCAAAGATCGAAGCCTGAGGCTCGAACAGCTGAACGTAATCTCCTGTTCCGGACGCAAATGCACCGGCAATATTGGCGAAATCAATATTTTGAATCAGCGTAAGATCTTTGCCGGCATCAATCCCTTTGTTATGCAGCGTAAATGCACCGGCCATCTGGGGCATCCCCCCCGCCCGCTGCCCGAGGAACGTCGATCCTTTCAGCTGATCCCAGCTGAATTCACCCTCTGCCTTGCGGGCGAACAGGAACGTACCGTCCCGCTGGGTAAGCTGGGCAAAATTGATCACAGGATCATCCGCTCCCTGCTGGGCTACATAAATTGAAGTTTCTGACCCGACAAGCGCCACATCTATGGCCCCTGAGAGCAGAGCGGTCATTGTCTTATCCCCGCCGGGAATGGTCTGCAGCTCCACATCCAGCCCCTCATCCTTGAAGAAGCCCTGCGATAATGCCACATACTCAGGCGCATAAAAGACAGAACGGGTTACTTCGCCGACTTTCACCTTTACTCCCGCCTGCTCTGTGCCGCAGCCGGCGAGCACTGAGAAGCACAAGACGAGAAGCAGCAGCGGCAAAGCCAGCTTTTTCTTGATTGTCATCCTTCATTTCTCCTTTCTTCCCGGGTCTTTGGCCCTTACCTAAAGCATATGCGGGAGCCTATTGTTTGGTTAAAAGCGCGAAGGAAAACCGTTTGCACTATCACTTCAGCAGAACTCAGTAAGAAACTTGTTAAAATTAATGAATCAGTCTGCTTAATAATGATGATAATCCGATTAATCAAGAGTAATTTTATGATTTGTAAAGATATCTGATTGTAATTCGTTGTAAATCATTAAAAATAATAAATTACAGCCAAATTAGGTATGTGCAAACGTTTTACCAAAAGGGATTATTGCACTACTATATTTAGTAAAGCGCTTACTGGATACACATTAATGAAGCAACACCATCAGGAAGGGGTTTATTTACAGATGAAATATGAGTATAACCGGCTCACTGGACGCCATATCCTGCATTCCCTGGCCTTAACCGGACTTACCGCTGCACTTCTGGCCGGCTGCACGAATGACGGGAATTCCGCTGCCGGCAATAACGGAGTGGCTTCCACCGTCCCGGCCGCACAGGCTTCCCCTTCACCGGATGCCGGCACGGCACCGCAGAAATCTCAGCAGCCTGCTGCTGTTGATGAGCAGCCCTCCACTGTATTTTATGAGGTGTTCGTCCGTTCGTTTTATGATTCAGACGGCGACGGCATCGGTGATCTGCGCGGGCTGACAGCTAAACTGGATTATTTGAATGACGGAGATCCTGCGACTGCGGATGACCTGGGGGTTGGAGGCATCTGGCTGATGCCGGTTAACCCTTCCCCCAGCTATCACGGGTATGATGTCACCGATTACCGCAGCATCAATCCCGATTACGGGACGCTTGAGGATATGCAGGAGCTGATCCGTGAGGCGCATAAGCGGGGAATTAAGGTGATCATGGATCTTGTTGTGAACCATACGTCCAGGGAGCATCCGTGGTTTGTGGAATCCGCCAAAAATGAGGACAGCAAATACCGCGACTACTATGTCTGGGCTGAAGACCAGAACCGCCCTGTCAGCGGCAGCAGTGCAGCCGGCAGCGGAAGCCCCTGGCATTCTGTGTTGGGCAGCCATTACATGGGCACATTCTGGGACGGGATGCCCGACCTCAATTTCGATAATCCTGACGTGCGCAATGAAATGAAGGACATCGGAAAGTTCTGGCTGGAGCAGGGTGTCGACGGCTTCCGCCTTGATGCCGCCAAACATATTTATGAGGATCTTGTAACGGATAAGAGTACGGAGACGACTGCCAAAAATGTAGCCTGGTGGCAGGAATTCCGCCAGGCCATGAACGAGGTTAACCCGCAGGCCTATATTGTAGGGGAGGTTTGGGAGAACTCTGCCGTATCCGTCGGCGCTTACCTGGATCAGGCCTTTGATTCCGGCTTTAACTTCGGGCTGGCCGAGACGCTGTTAAACTCCGCAAGGACGGAAAAGGACAGCGGGGCAGCATTCACACTGGAGCGGACTTACAGGTTATATTCGCAGATTTCCCAAGGCCGTTTTACAGATGCAGTCTTCTTGACGAATCACGACCAGAACAGGGTAATGAGCCAGCTTGAAGGCAATGTGGACCATGCCAGAATGGCTGCCGCAATGCTGCTAACGCTGCCGGGCAATCCGTTTATTTATTACGGGGAAGAAATCGGCATGTTAGGCCGCAAACCGGATGAAGGAATCCGCGAGCCGATGCAGTGGTCTGCGGACAGTGGCAGTACCGGCCAGACAACCTGGGAAGCGGACACTAACAACAAGGGGAATACCGGAGGAAATGTGGAGAGCCAGCTCACCAGCACCGGCTCGCTGCTGGACTGGTACCGTCAGCTAATTGCCCTTCGCAGCCAGGTCCCCGCACTCCAGAACGGGGATATCCGGGACTTTGCTTCCGGGAATGACGGTGTCATGGCATTTGAACGTGTAACAGCCGAACAGCAGGTGCTCGTTATGCTTAATCTGACAGGCAGCAGTCAGACAGTAACCCTGAAGCAGGGAACGAATGACAAAGGATATACAAACATTATCAAAGCTGTTCCGGAGGAGGAAGCAGCTTATAGCGGAGCCGAACTTACCCTTCCGCCCTATTCTGCTGTTATTCTGGATTAACGGCATGCGAGGCATGCAGCATCCATTCATATAATGCCAAGCAGACCTCCGCCTTGCTCGCGGGTACGGCAACGATCCAGTCCTCTGCCGATTCGCAGCTCATCCGGAGCAGCCAGCCGCCGGAGGCATCTTCTATGTACCCTGCATGCTGAAAAATCCAGCTGTCCGTGCTGCGGGAACAGAGCCTGAGCTCACCGTCAGCCGTCCGGTATTTAAGAACTCTGGCCAGCTGGGCCGAACGCAGGATGTCTCCTGTCTCGGCATTCAGGCACTCGGCCAAAGTGTACAGCGTGTAGGTTGCCGCCTGGGCTTTCAGTTCCTCGAACCTGCTTCTGGACATCTGCAGGGCGGGGACATCTGAACAGGGGGTTCCGTCCATCTGCTCAGGGCAGTTGAACAAATAAAAACATGCCCGCTTCACCTTTGCGGGCTCTGTAAGCTCATAGCCGAAGGGATCCTCCTCCTGAATGCCGGAGATGATGGTCCGTTCTTTGAATACCTGCAGACAGATATCCTGGGTATGCTCTCCTTCACAATATTTCAGCCGGCATATTCGTTCTGCAGAACCCGCCATTTGCAGCAAACCGGATACTTCCTTTCCGTGCACCGGCGCTTCAGGAAACAGAAAACGCGCTAAATATACCATATCATCTTTATTCACAGTCCAATTTCCTTCCCGGATTCCCAGGAACTCAGGAATCGCCCAGCAGTAAAAAGCTCGAATCTACCAAACTCGCAATATTTATGTTATCATAAGCTAATTTTAAGGTAAAATTAAGAAATGCCGGGTATGATCATAGCATGAAATACTTTTAGCGAGGTGATTTCGATTATGAGAATGCTCATCACATTTCAGAACAAGTCTGTACCGGTATATTTCACAACTGAAAACAAACAGCCAACCCAAAAGGTACTACGAATCCTCAACAATACACTGGAGCTCAAGATCCAGAAGGGCAAAAGCGCTCTCCAGAAATGTTTGAATTCACTTATCAGTATCGAAATTAAAGGCTCAGAAGCTATATTGCACAGTTACAGTGAAAATGATTCACTCGCACTATCCCTCTACTAGTAGAGGGATAGTTTTTTTGTACACAAAAGAAACGGCTTTGCCGTCCTTTAAGGAAGGGTATCCGTTTCTGCGAGATTATTTATGAGGTGTAACTTATATGATGGGCCGATTAGATGTAGGTCAACTGCAGGTTTTTAACCAGTCGGGCGGTTTTTATTTTCTTCTTTCTCCGCTTTTTGGATGCGCAGCTTGAACAACTTCACTAAATTGATGCGTGTCTGTTCTTCGTGACAGCTGTCCAGTTTTTTAATGATAAAACGGTCAATGGACATGTCAATCGCTCCTTTTTTGAATATCTTTTACCGTTAATGGATCCAGGAAATCATTTCCTGCCTCCCTTGTATCACCTATATAACCGGGTCCCCGGAAGCTCAAACGCTTCTATTTTCTGGTAAAAAGAGCTTGTCGGAACGACTTTACTACATATTGAGCCTCAGTTCCGGTTATGCTGTTATCCATCAGGAGATATGGTAGCCATGCAATTCCAAGGCATTTGCTGTCGCTGAAATTTATTTTTCTTTCGACGGATATTTACAAACTAAATATTCAATGCTATATTAAATATAGTAAGTATTAAATATATATTTAAGGAGAAATCATAATGTCTAATGTACTTTTCATCAAAGCAAACAACCGCCCTGCTGAACAGGCTGTAAGTGTTCAACTTTACAACGCATTCCTTGCAAGCTACAAAGAATCCCACCCGGAAGATCAGGTAACTGAACTGGATCTGTTCGCTGAAGAGCTTCCTTACTACGACAACACCCTGATCACTGGTATCTACAAAGCTGCCCAGGGCTTTGAAGCTACTCCTGAAGAAGCTGCAGGTGCAGCACTGGTTAAGAAATATCTGGACCAATTCGTTGCAGCTGATAAAGTTGTATTCGGCTTCCCGCTCTGGAACATGACTGTTCCTGCTGTTCTGCACACTTACATTGACTACGTGAACCAGGCTGGTACTGCATTCAAATACACAGCTGAAGGTCCTGTAGGCCTGCTTACCGGTAAAAAAGCGGCTGTCCTGAACGCAAGAGGCGGCATCTACTCCACTGGTCCTGCTGCAAACGCTGAAATGGCTGTTAACTTCATCGTGAACAACCTGAGCTTCTGGGGCTTCCAGGATATCACACAGGTGATCATCGAAGGCCACAACCAGAACCCGCAGGAGTCTGCTAACATCATTGCAAAAGGTCTGGAAGAAGCTAAATCCGCTGCTGCATCATTCTAATACAGCACCAGCGTTAAAGGTCCGGCCCGCAGTATAGAATTCGGCAATACAATCAGGCATCTGTTTTACTCAGCATCCGGACTTTTATTCATATATAGCAGAGGCACAGCCCTTCCCCGGGCTGTGCCTCTGCAGCATAAAGCCCCCCACAAAGTGAGGCTTTTACATGAAAGCTGATACAGGTGCTTTGCAGGGCCCCGAATATATCATTATAAAAAAGCCATCATGACGCCTGAGCAGACAGCTGCAGGGCATCCTGATGGCTTTTTTTGATGTTAAGCATTATATATTGGGTGTCCCCTCAGACGCCTGAATCAGCATCCAGGCAGGGCTCCGCTTGCGGGGTATTTTATTGCCTATGCAGGATCAATACTCCTCAAGCTGCCGCTCCCATGACGTTTTGCGCGGACGCGGGGCGCTGGTTTTGCCGGCAGAAGCAACAGCCTTGCGCTTCTGTCTCTGCTCTTTGCTGCTCTGGAAGCGCAGCTCCTTCTGTGTCTTGCGGTAGTTCATAAGCCGCTTCTCCTCCAGCAGGCCCGAGGATACAGCAGCCAGCACGGCGCAGCCCTCCTCGCGCTCATGACTGCAGTCGCTGTAGCGGCATTCTAAAGCCAGACTGCTTATATCGCCAAAAGCAAGGTCAAGCCCGCCCTCATCCTCCCACAGCTGCAGCTCGCGCATCCCGGGGGTATCCACGATTATCCCGCCTTCAGGCAGCACGAACATTTCCCGGTGCGTCGTTGTATGCCGTCCGCGGCTGTCGCCCTCTCTGACGTCCTGGGTCAGCTGCAGGGTTTGGCCGCTGAGCCAGTTGACCATCGTTGATTTACCGCAGCCCGAGGAGCCGGTCAGGGCCACTGTCTGCCCGCTGCGGATATACGGCAGCAGCTCTTCGCGGCCGTCACCGAGCAGAGCGCTTACCGCATGCACCGGCACACCGGGTGCAGCCCGCTCCATCTCCGCTATCCTGGTATCCGCATCCGGGCACAGATCGGCCTTGGTCAGCAGAATGACTGGACTCGCCCCGCTGTTCCAGGCCATTATCAGATACCGTTCCATCCGCCGCACATTGAAATCATCATTCAAGGCACTGACCAGAAACAATGTATCTACATTGGAAGCGACAATCTGCTCTGCCAGCGTATTTCCCGCTACCTTGCGTGAAATAACACTTTGACGGGGGAGCAGTCCATGAATAACAGCATGCTCTCCCCCATCCTGCATAGCTAAAGCGACCCAGTCCCCGATGGCCGGCAGCTCACACGAATCTGTGACGAAATGCCGGAGCTTCCCGGACAGCTCACCCCAGGTTTCGCCTGCATCAGTCATGACCCGGTATTTGCTGCCAAAGTCACCTGTGATGCGGCCGGGAACACGCTTATTGTGTGCCTGCTCCTGATTCTGAATCATCCCGTTCCATTTTACTTGCCAATTCTCATTCCATCCGTATTGTTCAATAATCATTGTAATGTTATTTCCTCCTGATATTTGGTTTAGTTCTCCACTCACATTGTCCGGGAACACAAAAAGCCGCCGGAACCTGACGTTCCGGCGGCGGATTGGATCACAAACCTTCCCTCCTGCTGAAAGGAAGGAATGCGATCAAATCATATACAGAAAGCTGCGGTCTTCCCGGGTTAGGGAGAACCGCACATTTCTGCGCGCGGCCCAGACATACCAAATACGGTAAGATCCGTATTCAATAACGCTGACCGCGCAAAAAAGCCGCCGGAACACATACGGTCCCGGACGGCTCTAAAAGGCACTCTAAGAGCTTACCTGCTAAGCTGCATCACACTTGCTGCGCAGCCGCTGTTCCCGGAAGACACGTATCTACAACAGTTGTTACCGATAATGAACGTGCTGTATAAACTGTCATATTACATCGTCTCCTTCTTGGTTAATATGCTGTAACTATAAACGTCCCGGCTGAGCATTGTCAACGCCGCACCCCGGTAAAGTATTTTTTATAAACAAAGTCTACCTGAAACTCTAAATGATTTCCTTCAGCTCAGCCAGCTCATTAATGGTTCTCCAAGGCTGCACATCCAGACTCTCGTCCCACGGATGGTTCCGCTTCAGCCAGACGGTGTCCATTCCCGCCTTGCCGGCACCCCAGATATCATTAACCGGATGATCTCCAATGAACAGGGTCTGCTCTGCAGAGGTACCCATGCGCTCCAGCGCCAGCTTGTAGATGGCCGGATGAGGCTTGCTGATTCCGGCTTCACCCGAAATCACAATCGCCTTAAAGTAGCCGCGTAACCCGAGCAGATCAATTTTACCGTCCTGCAGATCCTTTTTACCGTTGGTTACGAGCCCAAGGACATACCCCCGCTCCCGGCAGTAGTCCAGGATTTCAACTGCATCCTTCATAGCTGCCCCGTGGCTGGAATAGTTTGTATCATAATACACCCGTATGTCCGCTGCACTCAGCGGTGTCCGCCAGGGCAGTACTTCACTAAGCTCGGCAAAAAATCCGTCCTTATCCCGGTAGCCGTCGGCATCCCGCACAATTATATCCTCTACAACTCGCAGAGTCTCTTCCTCCGGCAGATGGCCCAGGTAATCCTCTACAAACCGGGTGCTGAAGCTGCGGAACGTATAGTCCCGGTCCATCAGAGTGTTGTCCAGATCAAACAGCAATGCCTGTTTCGCTCTCATCTTGATTAAATCTCCTTATCCGCTTAAATGTCAGAGATTAATTGTACTATGTATGTCCGGACAAAGAAAAGACTGCCCTGCAGAAAAGAAGTATTATCCTCCTTTACTGCTGAACAGCCTGCTGGCGTCATATAAATGGGTAATCCGGTTATTCAAAATGCTCCGCACGGTGGGTCAGCATCATCTCTTCTTCCGTAATGTAGAGCGGAAACGGCGGTGTCTCCGTCAGATAACGTTCAGAATGGAGAAGACGGTAATGGACCTCCGGCAGCCAGGCATCCTCGATTAGCGGCAGCTTGCCGGTATCGCTGATATAATTATCTACCGCAGATTGAACCAGATCCAGATAGTAAGGCACCAGCTTGTCAGTTTCCTCAAAAATTTCGTAGGTTTCACGGGACATATAGAATTTCTGCTGGGGAACCCCGCCCAAATAACGTTTCAGCCTGGACAAATCGATGCTTTTATCCTCCATAATCAGTACAGTACGATTAACTGAGGCAGGCATATCTTCTTCAAATTGTCTGACAGCCTGCTTGATCTGCGGCAAGGTGACAGTGATCGGCTCAGGGATTGTATTTTTTTTTGCGCGTTTGAATATCATACTGAAAGTCTCCTTTCGAAGTATATGTCAGATAACGCTTACAATTCCAGTTTATTCACTTTTCTAACCTTTAATCAGCAGTGCATTTAATTGTCACAGAATCTCCGTAATTATGAGAGCATTAAGTGACAAGTTGCATTATTTCACGTTCTCCCAGCGCGTCCACATTTCAGGCGGGTTAAGTTCATATTTGTCATGCTCGCGGTACATGAACTGATGCATGATGAATTCACGGCGGATCGTGGCGTAATCGTCATGGTATTGCTTGATGAACTCGTTCATCTCTTTCTCGCTGTAGACAGTTCCCGGGGTCAGCTTTTCAGCCATATACTGCAGGGCAATCAGCTTCTTCTTGTATTGGGCCGGGATCTGGCGCAGCCTTCCGTCTTTGGCAAAAAAGTTGCGCAGTACCGATTCCTTCAAGCTGTTCTCCGGTGACTGCTCCTCCATCTCCTGCGTGCCTTTGGAAAAAATAAAGCTCAAGGAAGCCTCAGAGCCTGCGCGGATAAACTCGGGATTAAGTCTGAAGTAGACGGTGTTCTTGTCCCGCCTTTCTGTAATCATTGCAGCTTCCCGCAGCTTCGCGGCATGATGGGTTACTGTCGGCTGAGACAGGTTGAGCCGTTCCGCCAGCGCCTGGCCGTGAATCTCCTCTCCTCTGGACAACAGCAGCAGTATGCGTAATCTCGTCGGATCGGACAGGGCCTTATGGTAATTAACAATTTTATCAAGCTGCATGGGGTCACGCTCCTGTAGCAAATATAAGCTGGGATGAAAAGGAATAATGTTTAGATATATATCTAATTATATCAAATTTGAGGATATCCGGCAACCGCAGCAGCTGATCTTTTACGCAGGGATTGGCGTTAAATTAAAAATTAAGGTAACATTTAGAGACAGAACTTATCCATCAGGAGGTCGCAAGTCATTATGAAAGACGTTATTATTATCGGCGCCGGTCCCTGCGGGCTGTCAGCGGCAATCGAATGCCAGCGCCAGGGGCTGTCGAGCCTGATTATTGAGAAAAATTTTATAGTGCACTCCATTTATCTGTACCCGACCAGCATGCAGTTCTTTAGTACAACCGCGCTGCTGGAAATTGGCGGTATTCCCTTCACCTCACCCAATGACAAACCGTTTCGGCATGAAGCCCTGGTCTATTACCGGCGGGCAGCAGAGCAGCACGGTCTTGAGATTGCAGCGTATGAAGAAGCGCTGAGCGTGCAGCGGAATGAAGACGGCAGCTTTACTGTACATACTGTCAACAAACGCGGAGAAAGCCAGAGCCGGCAGGCTGCACATGTCGTTATTTCGACCGGCTATTTCGACCAGCCGAATATGATCGGCATTCCGGGGGAAGAACTGCCTAAGGTTACGCATTACTTCGGCGAGGCCCATCCGTATACCGGGATGAGGGTAACCGTTATCGGGGGAAGCAATTCCGCAGTGGACGCGGCACTGGAGCTGATCCGTGTCGGTGCCTCTGTAGATATGGTCTACCGCGGGGCAAGCATTTCCGACAATATCAAGCCGTGGGTGCGTCCTATTTTTGAAAGCATGGTCACCAAAGGTAAAATAACCCTGCATCTGGAATCACGGGTCACTGAGATTACGCCATCCTCGGTCATCGTAACCCGGCACAGCGGGGAGTCTAGCGAGCTGAACAATGACTTTGTGCTGGCGATGACCGGTTTCCGTCCGAGCAGGGCACTGCTGTCATCCGCAGGTGTGCTGATGGACGATGAGCTGGACAAGCCGTCATTCAACCCATCAACGATGGAGAGCAATATACCGGGCCTCTATGTAGCAGGGGTTATCGCCTCCGGCCGCAATGCCAATGAGGTATTCATCGAGACCGGACGCGGTCACGGCAAGCTGATTGCCGACCATATCGTTTCACAAAAGCTCAAATAAGACAAGGAGTGCCGTCTACATGGATTTCACCTCCCTGCTGTTGCTTGGCCTGGCCGCGCTTGGCATTATCAGCAGCAATTCGCCGGTTACTATCGCTATGGTTGTACTGCTGCTCCTCAGGGTACTGGGACTGCAGCAGACATTTCCGTGGCTGGAAAAGCACGGCCTGACGCTCGGTATCATCATCCTGACCATCGGGGTGATGACCCCGCTGGCCAGCGGCAAAATCTCGCTGAACACGGTCTGGCAGTCCTTCTTCCACTGGAAATCGCTGGCCGCCATCGCCATCGGCATGCTGGTTGCTTATCTCGGCGGCCGCGGCGCCGTGCTGATGGGCAGCCAGCCGACGGTTGTCGCCGGCCTTTTGATCGGCACTGTGCTTGGCGTCGCCCTGTTCAAGGGCGTTCCGGTCGGTCCGCTGATTGCCGCGGGCCTTCTGTCTTTGATTATCGGGAGGGGATAATCTCTTTGCCGTACTCCGCCGCATGAATAGGCTGGCATCATCCGCAGGAATATGCGGGTGATGCCAGCCTTTATATGTTGCTCTGAGGCCGGTGCCAGGAGCGTTTATTCATCACTCTCTGCCTTAAAAGGCGCCGCCTCCGTCTACACGATACTGCTTCTCCAGTTCGGAACGGTAATGCGGATCAAAGGTTATTCTCTTCTTCGGCGTACAATCTAGGAATCCGTTACCGGCTGAACCAGTGCGCGCTGCTGCACCCGCAGGCCCTGCTAATGCCTTAACCTTATTAACGACCTCCTTATCAAGCTCCGGCTCCTCTATTTCTGCACTGTCCGCTTCTGCAATCATCAGCTGAACAGCAAGCTGTTCGCTCTCTACATTCCCTTGGAGATCTGTGTACTTCACCACTACACATAAGCTTATTTGCCCGCAGGGGATAGCTTCGCTGGTATAAATCTCCACCAGCAGCTCGTTCATCCTGTCCTTTGAATGCAGAAGCATTTCGCCTGAGCCGTCTCCCTCAAACTCCCCGTAAGCCTCCCCCGCTTGAATTCCTTCCGGCATAACAAGCCTGACTACAGCATGATCAGACTTTTCTGGCGGATGGATTTGAATAAGCAGATGGTTCAGCCCTTCCTCATGCTCAAGCACCGGTTTCGCCAGCCGCGCTGTTATCATCCTCGCTCTCCCTCCTTCAGCATCCGGGTAATCGTATCTTGAAGCTCCAGTCTCAGCTCTGCTGAAATCCGCGGGCTGACCGTCAGCATCACATCCTCGCTGACTACCAGCGTGTCCCCGGACAGAAGCTGTTCCGGCTGCAAAAACTTCAGCCGTTCGCCAAGCTTAGCTATCTCGTCTTCCGGCATGTCTGCCAGTTTAAGCTGGATATCGGCCAGCGTCTCTCCGCTTCTGGACAAAGCCAGAATAGCCCTGAGATGCCTGTAATGTCTGTCGGTATAGACCCGTTTGTTGCCCGACAGCTCGAGCGGCGGGAGCAGGCCAATCTGTGTATAATAACGCACGGTCCGCAGATTCATATCAGGAGCTTCCTGCTGTACCAGCTCAGCCAGCTGTTTGCCGGTGTAAGTATTCATCATTCCAGCCTCCAGACATATATAGAAACAGTTAAGTGTCTCAGTTACAGTTTACTGTAACTAATAAACGAATGCAAAAAAAAACGGCTTCCTCTGTGAAGGAAACCGTTAATAAAGTTTATCTATCCATCCAGCCGCTGCACATTAAACAGACGGGCATAGCTGCCATCCTGCAGCATAAGCTCTTCATGAGTGCCGCGCTCGGTAATCTCACCGTTTTCCAGCACGATAATCTGGTCCGCATGAGTGATAGTGGACAAACGGTGGGCGACAATCAGCGTCGTGCGCTCTGAGGACAGTGATTGCAGAGACTGCTGTATGAGATGCTCTGACTCCAGATCCAGCGCAGACGTGGCCTCATCCAGAATAAGCACCTTCGGATCTTTGAGGAAGACCCTGGCAATCGCTACGCGCTGCTTCTGGCCGCCTGAGAGCTTCACTCCGCGCTCACCGACCTCGGTGTCATACCCCTCAGGCAGCTGCATGATGAAATCATGGGCATTCGCAGCCTGCGCAGCGGCAATAACCTCCGGCTCGCCGGCATCCGGGTTGCCGAACAGAATATTGTCACGCACCGAGCCGCTGAACAGGAAGTTATCCTGCAGGACCATGCCTACCGTCCGCCGCAGGCTCTCCTGGGTCAGTCCGCGGATGTCCTGTCCGTCCATGAGCAGGCGCCCTTCACTGATGTCATAGAAACGCGGAATCAGGCTGATGAGGGAAGATTTACCGCCCCCGCTCATACCGACAAAAGCAACGGTTTGTCCCGGGCTGATGCTGAGGTTTATCTCCTTCAGCACCCATTCGTTCTCTTCCCTGTACTTAAACCACACATGGTCAAATTCGATGGCTCCGGCCGCATCCTGAAGCGGCTTTGCACCGGGACGGTCAGCAATATCGTAAGGCTCATCCAGCAGCTCCATAACCCGCTCCAGCGAAGCAGAAGCCTGGGTCAATACGGTGGAGGAGTTGATCAGCCGCCGCAGCGGCGCATACATCCGGTCCAGGTAGCCGAAAAAAGCAACAAAGGTACCGAGCGTCAGATTACCGCGGATGACCTCATAGCCGCCGTACCCGATTACGAGCAGCGGGGCCAGATCGGTCAAGGTATTAATAATGGCGAAGGTAACCGCGTTCCAGCGGGTATGAGCCAGCGCTTTTTCCAGAAACTTGCCGTTGATGCCCTCGAACTGCTTCTGATCGACCTTTTCCATTGTAAAGCTGCGGATGATGGCAATTCCCTGAATCCGTTCATGGAGATAGCCCTGTATGGCAGCCAGCGCCTGTGACCTGTCTTTGGTCAGTACTTTTAGACGCTTGTAAAGTGTGTTAACGGCAATACCGTACAGCGGCAGAACTGCAATCGAGACGAGTGCCAGCACCGGATTGAGATAGAACATGAACCCCAGCGCAAAAATCAGCGTGAACATATCGAGCCAGACGTTCATCATCCCGACCTCGACCAGGTTTTTGGACTGCTCCACATCGTTGATGAACCTGGAGATCGCTTCGCCCACCTTCGTATTCTGATAATACCGCAGGGACAGGCGCTGCAGATGGCTGTACAGCTTGTTGCGCATATCGAAGAGCACTTTGCTCGTTATCAGCTGGGCAAAATATTGGCGGTAGTACTCCACCGGCCCCCTGATTACAACAAACAGCTAAAATGCGCCGCCAAGTACATAAAACAGCTTTGATATCCGTTCCGCCGCAGTCAGCGCTGAGGGTGTCAGCAGATCATCGACCACATATTTCAAAATCATCGGCAGAGTCAGCGGTATGCTGAACTTGATCATGCCGATAACGAGCGTCAGCACAATCCATTTCATATAAGGCCGGACAAAGGTATAATACGCTTTCCATTGCTTCACAGAACGTTACGCCCTTTCTTTTTTTATACCGCTCTGGGTACTGTTGACATTTGAGGCTTACAGTGTTTTTATATTTCTTAGGTACATAAGTGCGAGTGCAGTACCGGAACTTCAGGAGGATAATGATGTCTAGACAATTTGTGACGGAAGCGGTCATGATGGCCATCTACGGCCAGCTTCTCGTACCGCAAAGCCCTGTGGAATATATCGTGCCCTACACGACCGTTATGGAACTATACGAGCTGCGGGACAGTGATGAGCCACTGATGAACCGGGCCGACGATGACCAGCATGTCAAAAGCAAAATACGTGAGCTGATTGCCTATTTCGAGGAGCCGCTCAATTCCAAGAAGATCAACCGCTGCCTGTCCGTACCCTGGGCGAAGAGCTCCGGCATTCTGCTTGGTGAACGGGCGCAGGTTACGATTATCAACAGCGTTGACAACGCAGCCTACGGGGAAGCCTTTGATCCGATTGAGACAGAGCTGCTGCTGACCTCCGTACGGGAAAAGGTCCCCGTCCTGACCGACCAGTTCGAGCTGATCCAGCGGATCATCGAAGGCGGAATCCCGGTACAGGTGTATGACATCGATGATTTTGAGTTTGCGATGGAGGAAGAGACCTTCCGCAGCTCGCACTAAAGCGGTTATCTCATACTTACCCGCCACTGCACAAAAAGCCCCTGCCGCCCGGCAGGGGCTTTTTGTGCAGGCTGCCCTTCAGACTGCAGCCGGCTTCAGCCAGCCCGCTTCAGGCAGCCAAGGCTACTCCTTAGCCTGACCGGCCGCGCTCAGCGGCTGATACACATACTCGATATCGTCCTCAGCGGCCACATGGATAATGGACAGGCTGTAACCCTCCATATACCAGAGATCCTGCTCCTCCATATAAAAAATAAGACCTCCCTGCTCCGCCTTTACTGCAGGACGCGCGGGTGGTTCCGTAGCAATACCCAGTGAAAATCCGGGATGCAGTCCCCCGCCCGAGCTGTAACGCGGAAATAAACGAATAGAATCCCCGGCCTGCAGATTAAGCTCCTTCTTGAACCATGACGCAGCTTCCGGACTAATTGTCATATCCATTTCTGTTAGTGCACCTCCGTTTCTTTTTATCATACTATAAGCCGGCGGTATTCCAAATCAGCCGTTCCTTATCTATGATACTCCGTCTTCGCAAATTGTTCAAAATTCTATTTGACATTGTTCAGATACTGATGATAAACTCTGAACATACGAAGCGTCTTGAAGTAATTACCAAAAATGAGTGAAAGGGTGATTTCGGTGTTGACCATTGTACCAGTTGATTATAACTTTTTTGTCGGCGACTATACACAACCTTATACCGAAGCAGCCCGAATAGTGGAAACCTGCTGAATCAAGTACATCCACCGTACCTGAATTTAGCCAGGCAAGTCTCTTCCATGTCTTCTGTGCTGCTATAAAGCACCGTGGACATGATTATCACTGTATCTTACAGGCATATCATCCGTTTAACGGAGGGTATGCCTTTTTGCATGCTGTTAATAGACATCCGCTATTTTCATCATCATTCTAAGACACATTCACAAACCGACAACGACACCCCAAACACGAAAGGAAGGGATTCCCCTTGTTCTCCGTACTCCGTGATCTCGGCTGGTTTTTCCGCCGGGAGAAAAGGCGCTATTCTATCGGCCTGATTTTGCTAATTGTAGTAGGTGTATTAGAGCTGCTGCCGCCCCGTCTGCTTGGCAACGCCATCGATGAAATTGTCCGCGGCTCCATCACCACAGGGTCGCTGCTGAAGTACATCGGTGCAATCACCGTGATGATGCTGATTATTTACTGGATTACTTATGTCTGGATGCATAAGCTGTTCGGCGGCTCCAATCTGGTCGAGCGGCTGCTGCGTTCCCGGTTCATGAACCATTTGTTGACCATGACCCCCTCTTTCTTTGAAAAAAACCGCACCGGCGACCTGATGGCCCGCGCTACCAATGATATCCGCGCCGTGGCCACCACCGTAGGCTTCGGAATGCTGACGCTTGTGGACTCCACTGTCTATCTGAGTGTCGTCCTGCTGGCAATGGGCTTTCTGGTCAGCTGGAAGCTGACGCTTGCTGCGGTGCTGCCGCTGCCATTGATTGCAATCGCAATGATTTTCTACGGCAAAGCGATTCACGACCGTTACAGTCTGGCCCAGGATGCTTTCGGGGATATGAATGACCAGGTGCTGGAATCCGTATCCGGTATTCGCGTCATCCGTGCTTATGTGCAGGAGCGGCTGGACGAGAAGCGTTTTGCCGACATTACTGAAGATGTGTACCGCAAAAATATGGCGGTTGCGCGTGTAGATGCCTTTTTTGAACCGACCATCCGTTTCTGTGTAGGCCTCAGCTATATCATTGCACTTACATATGGAATTTATCTCGTATTCCGTAATCAGATTACGCTGGGCGACCTGGTCTCCTTTAATATGTACCTGGGGATGATCGTCTGGCCGATGTTCGCCATCGGTGAGCTGATCAACATCATGCAGCGCGGCGGCGCTTCGCTGGAGCGGATCGACGAAACAACGAATACCCGCCCGGATGTAGCGGATGTGGCCAGCCCGGTAGCGGTAGCCCAGCCAACCCGGATCGATTTCAAGGATGTAACGTTCCGTTATCCTACCTCCACCATTGATAATCTGAGCGGAGTCAGCTTCTCCCTGTCCCAGGGCCAGACGCTGGGGGTAGTCGGACGCACCGGCAGCGGCAAATCCACGCTGCTGAAGCAGCTGCTTCATGAATACCCGACCGGCAAAGGTGATATCCAGATTGCAGATGTTCCGATTGAGAGCATTGCTCTCGACAAGCTGCACAGCTGGATGGGCTACGTTCCGCAGGAGCAGATTCTGTTCTCCAAATCCGTGCGCGAGAACATCCAGTTCGGCTATGACAAGGCCAGTGATGAGCGGATCATGCAGGCCATTACGGCTGCAGCGTTCCAGAACGACCTCGGCACCTTGTCCGACGGACTTGATACGATGGTCGGCGAACGCGGCGTCTCGCTCTCTGGGGGCCAGAAGCAGCGTGTTTCGATCTCCAGAGCTTTTATCGCGAACCCGGATATCCTGATTCTCGACGATGCGCTCTCCGCTGTTGACGCTCGCACCGAAGCCCGGATCATTGAGAATATCCGCGAGGCGCGCGCCGGCAAAACGACCCTGATCTCCACCCACCGCCTCTCCGCCGTCGAGCACGCCGATTTGATTCTGGTGCTGGATAACGGGCATATTATTGAGCGCGGGACTCACCAGGAATTGCTGGAGATGAACGGCTGGTACCGTGAGCAGTTTGACCGCCAGCAGGTGGAGAACAACCTGAGCGGGGAATAACCGCGGATGCCGTTTGACTTATCCATTATTTTAAACCAGATATTTTAACCGGGACTTAACAACCCTTTAGGAGGTGTCACCGTTGACACAGAGTACAGGCAAACGCCTGCTGCAGTATGCACTGACTGCCAAAAAAACCTTTATCGCAGCCCTTCTGCTGCTGACCATCGGCGTGGCCGCCGAGCTGGCGGGCCCTTTTATCGCCAAAAATATGATCGACAACCATCTGCTCGGCATCGAGCAGCCCTACTTCCAGACGGCGTCCTCCGATGAGGCCGCTGAATATAACAACAATTATTACAAACGCGGCGACCGCTTTGCCGAGGGTGAAGCCAAGGGCCAGGAGATCCGGCTGCTGCAGTCAGGCAGAAGCTTCTATTTCATTAATGAAGCAGTTGCCCAGGCTGAAGGCGAACGGACTTTTAAGGACGGGATGCTGGAGATCAAATACGGGGATCAAATCACCGCTTACCCTGCCGTGAAGCTGTCCGCGGATGAAGTGTTTGCTTTTTACAAGCCTGAATTTCCCGGGATTTATGAGCTGGTAGGACTGTATGCCATCTTCCTCGTGATCTCAATTCTGGCCGAATTCGGCAAAACCTACTGGTTGCAGTCATCAGCCAACCAGGTCATCCGCAAGCTGCGGACCGATGTATACGCACATATCCAGCGGCTGCCGGTGCACTTTTTTGACAATCTGCCTGCGGGCAAGGTCGTCTCCCGGGTCACCAATGATACAGAAGCCGTCAAGGATCTGTTCATTGCCGTGCTGTCCAACTTTTTTACAGGGATCATCAATATCACCGGTGTGTACATTGCGCTGTTCCTGCTCGATGTGAAGCTTGGCCTGATCAGCTTGTTCATCGTGCCGATTATCGTTCTCTGGATCGTGCTGTACCGGAAGGTGGCGACCAAATACAATACCATCATCCGCTCGCGTCTTAGTGAGATCAACGCCATTATTAATGAATCCATCCAGGGGATGTCGATCATCCGGATTTTCCGCCGCCAGAAACAGAGCCGCGCCGAATTCGAGCATCTGAACGACGATTATATGAAGTATCAGAACAAAATGCTTAACCTGAACGCGCTCACCTCACACAATCTGGTGAATACGCTGCGTAACCTCTCGTTTGTGCTGGTGCTGTGGTACTTCGGCTTCGGCAGCCTTGGCGGATCGACCTTTGTATCTCTGGGCGTGCTGTATGCTTTTGTTGATGTACTGGGACGGATGTTCCAGCCGATTACCGGTATGGTCAACCAGCTCGCGAATCTGGACAGCTCGATGGTCTCCGCAGGCCGTGTCTTTACCCTGATGGATGAACCGGGAGAACCGGTAACCGACGGATCAATGCCGCGTTATAAGGGCAAGGTCGAATTCAACAACGTATCCTTTGCCTACAAAAAAGATTTCGTGCTGAAGGACATTTCCTTCGAGGCGCGTCCGGGCGAGACCGTAGCTCTGGTCGGGCACACTGGCTCGGGCAAAAGCTCGATCATCAATCTGCTGTTCCGCTTCTATGACCCGCAGCGCGGCAGCATTACGATTGACGGCCAGGAGGTCACCTCCATTCCCAAGCAGTGGCTGCGCAGCCATATGGGAATTGTGCTGCAGGACCCTTACCTCTTCACTGGCACCATCGCCTCCAACGTCAGTCTTGGCGACGAACGGATCAGCCGGGAACGGGTGGAACGCGCGCTGCGTGAAGTAGGCGCGGATAAGCTGCTGGCCCACCTGCCGCAGGGCTTCGACGAGCCGGTAGTGGAAAAAGGCAGCACGCTGTCCGCCGGACAACGCCAGCTGATCTCCTTCGCCCGGGCGCTCTCGTTCGATCCGGCGATTCTCATTCTGGATGAAGCGACCTCCAATATTGATACGGAGACCGAGAGCCTTATCCAGGAAGCGCTGGAGGTGCTGAAGAAAGGCCGGACTACCTTCATCATCGCCCACCGCTTATCGACGATCCGCAGTGCCGACCAGATTCTGGTGCTGCATCACGGCGAGATTGTGGAGCGCGGCAGCCACGAGGAGCTGATGGCGCTGGAAGGCCGCTACTACCGGATGTACCAGCTGCAGCTTGGAGCTGGTGCTGCACAGGCTGCTGATGCTGAAGCGCCGGCTAAGCCTGCAGCTGTACTGCAGCCTTCGCTGAAGCACAGCTAAAGAGTTAAATACGACCCCTGGCGGCGCTTAGGCTGCCAGGGGTTTTCTATACTTGAACGCAGAACATCCGTTCTATATAATGAAAAATAATACATAAGAACGGGGTGGTAACCATGATTACCTATTCACTCAGCAAGCAGCAGGCCAGACGGTTTCTGCTGCAGCACCAAAGACTCGTTCCCGGTATGCTGCCGGGCGGAAAAACAGGGGTTTTTCAGTATGTCCGCCATGTCGGCTGCATCCAGTATGACCCGCTCAGCATTGCCGGACACAATCACGAGCTGGTGCTCCAGGCGCGGATTCCGGATTTTGTTCCCGTCATGGCAAATGAGCTCCTGTACACGGACCGGCTGCTGATTGACGGCTGGGATAAGAACATGTCCATCTATTGCACAGAGGACTGGCCGTATTTCAGCCGCCGTCGGGAGGCTGCAGCAGCAAGACATAATGGCGACGAGCTGCTCCTGCAGACGATGGAGCAGGTGCGGGAAGCCCTTGAAGCCCGCGGTCCCCTCTCCTCGCTTGATCTGGAAGGCAAGGAGAAGATGAACTGGGCCTGGGCTCCGGCCAGAGTGACCCGCGCTGCGCTGGAGACGATGTATTTCCGGGGTGAAGTGTCCGTCCACCACCGGGTGCATACCCGCCGTTGTTACGATTTCACGGCCAGGCTCCTGCCGGAGCATCTGCTTCGTGCCGGGGAGCCGAACCCGCTGGAGGAGCAGTACCACGACTGGTATGTGCTGCGGCGGATCGGCAGCCTGGGCCTGCAGTGGAACAAATCCGGTGACGGCTGGCTGGGCATTTCCGGGTTAAAGAGCAAGGAAAGAACGGCTGCTGTGGAACGGCTGCTGCGAAATGACAGCATCCGTGAGGTACGTGTAGAGGATGTGAAGCTGCCGCTGTATATGCGGACGGCGGATGCTCCCGGACTTGAGGCCGTGCTGGCCGAGGATGCTTCGGACGGGGGCGGTTCTGCGGAGGCTGCGGATCACGGCGGATTCGCCGCTGTGCTCGCTCCGCTCGATAATCTCCTGTGGGACAGGGAACTGATCCGCCAGCTGTTTGGCTTCCAGTACCGCTGGGAGGTGTACAAGCCTGCAGCAGAGCGGGAATTTGGCTATTATGTACTGCCTCTCCTTTACGGCGACCGGTTTATTGCCCGGCTGGAGCCGGTTATGAACAAGAAAACCGGAGTCCTGAACATACTCCGCTGGTGGTGGGAGCCCGGCGAAGCCCTGACCGCCGCAATGATCCCGGCGCTTGCCGGTGCAGTCGCCAGCCTGGCCCGCTGCAACAGAGCCGGCAGCGTCGCCTTTGCTCCCGAGACCGTCCGGACAGGCGGACTCGGGCTGCTGGAGGAGGCTGTCCACAATCTCTGCCATAACATGACAGATTAATATATGAGTATCATAACAACCGCAAAAGACTCACAATACACAGTTGATGCTGTGTATTGTGAGTCTTTACTGATAGCCTTGCCCGCCTGTTCTATTCAATGAACCGCTCCTCTTCCAGCCCCAGCTTGGCATACATTTCAGTGCAGTATTCCTGCAGCTTGATTTCCAGTCTGCTGGCCTTATTCTTGAACCGTTTCAGCTCGCGGATCATATGCGCCCTGCCTGCCGGAGTAAAGGTCTCCTGGATGCGCTCCTTGAAATAATCATGGACAATATGATTACGCTGCTTCCATACAGCCTGCAGCTGATTCGTCTCTTCTTCCGAGAAGGGAAAATGATGCTGGATTTCTTTGATGAGCTGGCCGAGTGAATTGCTGAGTTTGCGCTGATACAAATCAGCTAGATCTGCTTCTGTAGGCGTTTTCCCTTGAGATAGCTTTGTGAGCAGCAGCAGATTGGTCAGTTGCTGTTCCAAAGCCTGACAATAATAGACTGCCAGTCCGAAATAAGCAAATAACTCTTTGGAGTGTTCACTCTCCGGTATTTGTGTATCCTTCATCTTTCCTCCCGCTGTTCTCTCTTTATTGATCTATTCTCTCATAAATGCCTGCCATAATCCATGCGTCCGGAGCGGTACAAATACACTCCGCTGAGCAGCAATATGTAAATTAGCGCATGGGCAAATGTCCCCAGCACCGCTGGCATTGACCATTCATCCGTCTTCATCAGCGCATTCATTAACAGCGCCGCAGGAGGCAGCAGCACCGGCACAACCGGGCCGGGAATGAGTTCAGCCAGCTTCAGGCCGCTAATGGACAAAATCAGGATGATCAGGAGCAGGCCGGCGGCATAGCTGCTCTTGGGAACCCATGAAGCCTGCAGAAACAGTGAAATGGAGACTCCGAGCATGCCCAGCAGCAGATGTCCGGCGAATGCCACCGTCATCCGGTACAATCCGGCAGGCTCAGCAAAGCTCCCGGTCAAGAGAGGATAAACCACCATGAGCAATGCAAGCGCCATTGTAAGCAAAGCCAGCGTCAGTATGCCGCCCAGACTGTACTTTATGCTGCTGCGCAGATGAACGATTGTGACCTGCCGCTGCACAGCCTGCTCATGGTTAAGAAAGCTGATTCCCATCCAGGCGCAGCCGATGAACAGAATCACACCGGTCGCTGCATAGCTGCCCATTACAGGGTTTGGCTTGTATGTATAAAGAAACAGCAGTAATATCACGACGGCTGCAACAGGCCCAAAAAAACGTTGTGAGCTCGTGTAGCTTTTCAGCATATAGGCAATGAGCGGCTTCATCCGGTATTCTCCTCCCCGCTGCGTTTCGGGTCCATCCATTCTTCAAGCCGATTACGGCCGCTCCGGTGCTCTACAGAGATTACCGACCCGCCGTGCTGGAGGATATAGCGCAAAAAATCATCTGCATAGTCAGTATCGACAGTCCACTCTGTACACTTTCCTGCTATGGTGGTATGGACAGACTGTACAGCAACAAAGCCGGGCATGCCTGTAATGATTCCCTGCTCATGATACTCTAGTGGCGTGCATACGAGACAGGAGGAAGACTTCTCTCTAAGCTTGTCTGCACTGGTAATCATATGTGTCCGGCCTGCCTGAAGCACATGTACTCCCGCTTCCAGCGCTTCCACACATAGCGGTTCGTGTACAGAGAATACAAGCGCTGCACCTCTCTGCTTCAGTTCCTGCAGGCGGTCGATCAGAATGTGCTGAGCCGGAAGATCAAGTCCGGATAACGGCTCGTCAAGCAGCAGCAGCTCGGGTTCACCGAGCAGGCTTTGGATCAGGTTAACCTTTTGCAGCATCCCCTTGGAATAGCTGATTACCGGCTGCTTGCGGAACGGCTGAAGATGAAACGCCTCCAGCAGCTCTGTGATCTGACGCTCCAGTTCAGCCGGGGGAACTCCGCTTATCCTGCCCATATGACGCAAATACTGCTCCGCCGGAAGCTTCATTCCTGTAAAAGCCTCGGGAGCATAGCCGATTCTGAGCTTAGGGTATGACCGCTTGAGGATGCCTGATGAGAGCTGCAGGAGCCCGGCCAGCACGGCAAGCAGTGTGCTTTTGCCGGATCCGTTGCGGCCGATCAGAGCTGTAGCGGCTCCGGCCCCGATGCTGAGGGAGACCTCATTCAGCACGGCTCTCCCTCCATATATTTTGGTGGCACCGGTCAAGCTGATCAAAGAATCGGGTTGATTCATACAATGATCTCTCCTTACAAAAATACTGCCAGCCGGGCAGCTCCCGCTGACGGAATCTGCTATCCTCTCTAATATTCGTCAGATTATCGCTGTCTTCCTTCCTGTCCGGTACAAGGAATCCTGCAAATGGACATACAAAAAAAACCAGAATCCGCTGCAGGCGAGACTGCGAGCGGCCTGGTTTTAGCAAGTTTAAGATGATTAGGCGTACACTTCAACAGCACCGCTGATCAGGCGGCAGGCCAGTGCGGCACTGCGGCAGGCATCAATGCAATCCTTGCAGTGTGTCTGCATATGCCGGCTGCTCTCATCGGCACAGCGTTCACAGATCTCCGCGCACAGACGCAGGATTTCAACGACAAACGGGCTTTGCCGGGTCATCGCCTGAACGGCAAAAGAACAGATGTCTGCACATTCACGGTCAAGCCGGATGCTCTCACGGAGCGCTGCCAGATCATATTCTTTCAGGCTGGAGACGTAGCTGTAGTTACAGGCATTCATACATTTAATACAAGCATCGATGCATTCCTGATATTGGATTCGGGTCATAGCCTTAAACCTCCTGCAATTCGTATAGGGTATGCCTATGTATTAACCTGCAAGAAAAGGAACGAACCAAGCGTAATGCTGAACAGGCTGTCTGCCGGGGCCCGGGAATTTGCCGCTCAGCTCCGGAGGACCCGCCGGGAGATCCGGTTACAGGCTCCGCTTCACTGCCGCCGGCCGGCCGAAGTAGCGCTTTTCCAGCTGCAGCAGCCGGGTACGCAGCTCGCCTGACGAGAAATGCTCGCCGATAAAGACAGCTACATCCGGCACCTCTCCCTGCGGAGTAATTTTCATAAAATCAGCTTCCCTGTAGGCATACTGGAACAAAAAACGGCTCGCAGTGTCACTGAACGTAACGATGCCCTTCGCACGGTATACATCACGCGGCAGCTCTTTTACAAACTGCTCGAACGCTTCACTGTCCACCGCATTTTTGAAGTAATGGGTGTACGCCATGACATGGTCATGGGTATGGTGAGCCTTGCCCTGTTGTCCGGCGCCTTGCCCGCTGATGTCATCATCCCCTCCGGAAGTCCCGGCATCCGCACGATCTCCATCCAGATGCACTCCGCCAAGACCCCCGAGCAGAGCTTCCGGTTCAAGG
Source organism: Paenibacillus sp. fava2 (assembly GCF_058313675.1). Classification (NCBI taxonomy): domain Bacteria; kingdom Bacillati; phylum Bacillota; class Bacilli; order Caryophanales; family Paenibacillaceae; genus Paenibacillus; species Paenibacillus sp. fava2. The sequence continues at coordinate 4,292,337 of NZ_CM177755.1, forward strand.
GCACAGCGCACAGCCGGCAAAATCTCGGCATATGCATTCCATTTCCGTAAAATGGCTGAGATTTCTTCAGCTTCTTCTGCTGTAATACGATCCGTCTTATTGAGAATCAGAACGGATGCGCAGCGGATCTGCTCCTGCATCAGCCGATAGGTGGCTCCCTGCTGCGAGCGGTACAGCTCCAGCAGATGCGCAGCATCAACGACCGTAATCAGCCCCTTCAGCTCCACCTGCTGGTACAGCGAAGTTTCCGTTACCGCATCAACAATTTCCAGCGGATTCGCGGCACCTGTAGCTTCAATCACCACAACATCCGGTTTTTCTTTTTTGACCAGTGTAGTCAGCTCTGTACTGAGATCACCGCGGCTTGTACAGCAGATGCACCCGCCCAGCATTTCAGCCATCGGAACCTCCTGCTCAACCAGCAGACCGTCCAGATTCACTTCTCCCAGCTCATTCATAATCACCGCAGGACGCAGATTCTGTCCTTTCCAGTGATCCAGCAGCCGCTGCAGCAGCGTTGTTTTACCGCTTCCGAGAAATCCGGATAATATATAAACCGGCAAGGCCTGTTGTTCCATGTTTCATCGCTCCCCCAAAGATTCCGTATGGTAGCGAGTGTACTACAGTCTGAGTATACAAGCAAGATACACGGCGGAGAGCGCCTAAAGCCGGCTTTGGACCAAATATTTTTATTGCATTTACAACAATATTATTTTTGTATATACTTTGTTAATGATTTCAGATGAGAAGGGTTGGAGAAGAATGAACGTACAGGCCATTACACTGCCAGAGGAGTTAGAAGCTGCTTTTTCGATCAGAAAGCAGGTATTTGTTGAGGAACAGGGAGTCCCGCTTGCTGACGAATTTGATGATTTCGATACACTGGATGGTCAGTGCCAGCATGTTCTGGCCTATTATGACGGACAGCCGGTGGGCACAGGGCGGATTCGCGCTTTTGAGGGGAAAGGGAAGCTGGAGCGGATTTGCATTCTGGCGCCCTTCCGTAAATACGGGATAGGCAAACAAATCATTTCTACACTTGAGGAAATCGCCGTTCAAAACGGTTATTCCGGGGTCAAACTGCACGGGCAGTCACAGGCAAAAGGATTTTATGAGAAGCTTGGCTATCAGATCTCATCAGCAGAATTTATGGAAGACGGCATCCCGCACTTTTTAATGACCAAAGCTATTTCCGCTTCACAGATATGAACAGAGCCCGTCTAACGTCTGCCTTCCTGTTCATCGGCGGATTATTAATACTGACGCTCGGCATTTCATTGACCATACAATCCGGCCTCGGCGCATCCCCTTTTGACGCTACCTTGGTCGGCCTTTCCGGCAGTATCGGCCTGACCGTGGGCAGCTGGGAAATCGTGATCGCTATGCTGCTGCTGGTGCTTAACACCTGGCTGTCCGGAAAAAGACCGGAAATATTAGGTTTGGCGACTGCTTTTGTAACCGGCCTCGGGATTGATGTGTGGCTGTACTTGCTTAATGACTGGATTGAACCCGGACAGCCGGCCGGCAGACTGGTTTGCTTTGCGTCAGGCTTAATCGTCACAGGATTGGGAACGGCCTTGTATCTGCAGGCCAAATTCGCCCCCTCCCCGTTAGACCGGCTAACCCTATTGCTGCAAAAGCTGACGGGCCGCAGCATCTTTTTTACCCGTACACTCCTTTATTTTGTGTTCCTGCTGGTGGCCTTTATTTCTGACGGGCCTATCGGGATCGGCACCCTGCTCACCGTATGTCTGGGCGGATTCATCCTTAATTTCTTTATGCCGCTTACAGAGAAGGCCTTAAACCGCATTTCACTGGAACAGCCCTTATAAAGACTGGTATTATGGGTAAATAAGAAGATAGGAAACAGATTTGGACTCTAGGAGTGGATTATATGTCATCTGTCGATGAACACCGCAAGCAAGCACCACAGACCGTAGCCTGCTACGTCATCACCGTCTCGGATACCCGTACCATGGAGACAGACACCGGAGGCCAGCTCCTTGTATCGATGCTGGAGGAGGCCGGTTATCAGGTCGTCGGCCGCACCATCGTCAAAGACGACTACGAGGATATCCGTGAGCTGGTCTACAAAAGCTCCGTCCATTCCGGCATCGAAGCCGTGCTGCTGACCGGCGGCACGGGTATTTCACCGCGCGACACCACCTATGAGGCTGTCGCTTCTCTGCTCGACAAGTCGCTGCCGGGCTTCGGCGAAATCTTCCGGCTGCTCAGCTTTACCGAGGATATCGGCTCCGCTGCCATCCTGAGCCGGGCTATCGCCGGCACGATCGGCAATACAGCGGTATTCTCGATGCCCGGCTCTACGGGAGCCATCAAGCTGGCGATGAGCCGGCTGATTGTTCCTGAGCTGCGGCATGTGATGAGGGAGATTTATAAGAAGGAATAGCAGGAAGTCCAAACAGGCCGGTAACGCATCTGTCGATGCAGTTACCGGCCTGTTTATTTATTATGGAGATTCCATCATGCGCTAATGCGAGGCATGCAGCCCGTCCAGTAGCTGATTAAACAGCGCTTTTACCTTATCTGTATATTTACCCTTCTCTTTCTCCATAGAGGTATACAGTCGGGCACCAGAAGCCACTGTGGACTCTTCCAGGCTTCTAAACGGTGTAATATACGCTTGATTGATGCCTTTAGGCGGGAAATTACCCGTACTTCCTAACCCGGCAGCCAGTGCAACAGCCAGCAGTATAATCTGAAATCTCATCAAAGCTTCCTCCCAGCAGGATGTTTATGCTTAGAATGGCTGAGAGAAACGGTAATTATGCAAAAGTAATATGCCGGCTATTCTGAAAGGAGTCTAAATAGGGTAACAGGTGACAAGCTCATTCCCCCGGAGGCTCATCATGAACATCTGTATCCGGTGAAGTAGAGATCCAGCTTGTGAATTCCACCCTGAGCCCGGGTCTGGTCGGCGCACAGAGCATCGGGCCTGCCTGTATCTCCGACGTGTAGGGAAATCTGGCGACCCGGATCGTGCGCCATGGATGCGCGCCGGTTCTGGCTCTGAGGATGACGGCATCCTTCAGGCGTGAAGCACGGATGGTCACAATCTGCCCGGCCCATTCCGGAACAGGTGAGAGCGACCAGTCAGAATATTGATCTGTTACCACAGCACCTATATGCGGCACGCCGTCATTGATTTCCACCCCGGCCTTGATCCACTGCAGCGGGCTGTGCCACAGCATAATACCCGCCTGGTCATACAGCTCGGTAAGGCTTCCGGCGTCAAAACTGACTTCTACCGCAGTTCCTTCTGTCCAAGCTGCAAGCAGCGCATGCCCGTTATCATGCTGAAAGCCGTACATGGTTTTCTGCCAGTAATCACTTTCCTCCACAGCCTGAACAATCAGCCTGCCGTTCTGCTCTGCAACCGAATGCGGCTCATTACTCCAGATTCCGTCCTGCCAGTCCACCATTCTCATCACCAATACGCTCCTTTACCGGATTCAGCTGTATAGAATATTCATGCCTTCCTGGATTCATCAATCCTACTCTATCAAAATACAGCCGAAAATGCAGCTTTCTAGCCGATATCAGATATAAAAACCGCCCGGATAGCACAAACACAGCCTGACAATATGCTGTCAGGCTGTGAGATATTAAAAGATATGAAGCCGCAGTTGCTTACAGGTCCGGATGCTCATGCTTAGCGACGAGCTTGCTCCAGCGGCGCTGAACCTCACTCTCGAAGCTGCGCAGTGCAGGCTCGTTCTCCGGCTTGAGCAGATGGCGGGTTTTACCCATCGTCTTCAGCCATGCAGACACTTCAACCCGCTTGTTCTTTTCTTCCGGATTGTAGGTAATGTTAGTAACGCCCTGCTCCACTTCATACAGCGGGAAGAAGCAGGATTCAACGGCCAGGGATACGATATTCGTTCCTTCCTTGTCCTCGCTCATCCAGTTCAGCGGGCAGGCAATCAGAATCTTGCCGTAGACCAGACCTTCATTCTGCGCATACCACTGTGCCTTCGCCGCTTTTTTCAGCAAATCCTGCGGGTAAGCTTCACAGCCGGTGAACACATAAGGAATGTTGGTAGCCGCCATAATCTGCGCAGTATCCTTGTGCTGGGTTACCTTACCCTGCTGTGTTTTGCCGATGCTTGATGTGGAAGTACGGTGACCAAGCGGTGTCGAATACGACTGCTGCGCACCGGTATTCATGTAGCCTTCATTATCGTACTCGACGATAATCATTTTGTGTCCGCGCAGGGCAGCACCGATAGCAGGTCCCATCCCGATATCCATCCCGCCGTCGCCGGTAACCATCACGAAAGTAAAGTCTTCCTTGAGGCCCAAGCCATCCAGCTCGCCGCGGCGCTTGCGTTCCCAGAACATTTCTACTACACCGGACAGCGTAGCGGCACCGTTCTGGAACAGGTTATGGATAAACGTAGATTTGTGGGAGGAATACGGATAACCGGTTGTAGTTACCATAGCGCAGCCTGTGTGATACAGCGCGACGATATCTCCTTCAATCCCTCTGAAGAACAGCTCGAGTCCTGAGAAAATACCGCAGCCCGGACATGCGCCATGCCCCGGAGACAGGCGTCTAGGCTTCTTCATTAGGCTCCGTACCGGCGGAACCTTAACCGCCAGCTTGCCGGTCTCTTCATTCTTGGTAACGGTAATCAGCCCGGTTTTCAGGGAATCGAAATCCATCGGCTTCAGCAGGCGCTTTGGCGCTTTGTCCGCTTCACCCGGATTGTGGCCGTAGTAATCGAACGGCACTTCAACACGGTCGGCAACAACTGCATCCATAGCCAGCTGGAAGAAGTGATGGCCGTCTTCTGCGTAGAAGTCTTTGCCGCCCAGCCCGTAGATCCGGCTGATGACCTTGGTTGTTGTGTTGCCGTGTGTGAACAGGGCGGCCTTGATTTCGTTGACCATGTTACCGCCGTGCCCTCCGACGGAATCCGCACGGTCACCGACAGTAATGGCTTTGACATTCTTCAGCGCTTCGGCAATCTGCTTCTGCGGGAATGGGCGGATCATATTCGGCGAGATCGCACCGGCTTTGATGCCCTGCAGGCGCAGCTGATCGACAACATCCTTGATGATCTCGGACGCAGAGTTCATCAGGAAGACGGCAACATCGGCATCCTCCATCCGGTACTGCTCGATCATCGGATAATGGCGGCCGGTCAGTTCAGCAAATTCCTGGGCGATTTCTTCAAATACCTCTCCGGCATTATACATCGCTACGGACTGCTGATAACGGTTGTTGATATAATCCGGTTCATTCATGTAAGGACCAACCGTAACCGGATTGTTCCGGTCAAGCGTATCGGTGAACCCTACCGGAGGCTGTTCACCCACAAAGTTATGGACATCCTGCCGGTGGGCGAAAGCCTGTACGCGGCGCTTCTGGTGGGACGTGAAATAACCGTCCGAAGCAACCATAACCGGCAGACGGACCTTCGCATGCTCTGCCAGCTTCAGTGCCATCAGATTCATGTCGTAGACCGATTGCGGGTCACGGCACATCAGGATCGGCCAGCCGGTATTGAGTGCAAAATACAAGTCAGAGTGGTCACCGTGAATGTTCAGAGGCCCTGAGATCGAGCGGCAGATCAGGTTCATAACCATAGGCATACGCGTACCTGCTTGTACAGGCAGCTGCTCCAGCATGAACATGTAGCCCTGCGCACTGGTTGCGTTAAATACGCGTCCGCCCGCTGTCGAGGCACCGTAACAGATCCCTGCCGAGCTGTGTTCACCATCTGAAGGAACGAGCATAATATCATGCTGTCCGCTTGCTTTCATCGAATCAAGGAATTGGGCTACCTCCGTCGATGGCGAGATCGGGAAATATCCCATAACATGATAATTGATCTGGTGGGCAGCGTAGGCTGCCATTTCATTGCCTGATTCATACAGGAATTTCTGCTCTACCTTGGCAGAGCCTATTTCTTTTTCATAATCAATAGCCATAGTTCATTCCGCCCTTCTTACCGGATTTATAATTGCGAGACCAAATCAAAGGTATGTTTCACAGTGTGGCTGTCGGCATAGCCTTCCTTCTCAAGGATGCTGGACAGTGCCGAGGTCGGGCAGGCGCCAACGCATTTCAGGCAGCCTTTGCAGTACTGGTAGTCGATACCCAGCAGGAACATCTGCGAACGCCCTTTGCGGTCAAGCCGTTCTTCCCAGACAAAACACTGGTCAGGACAGACGGTATCGCACTGTGCACAATTGATGCAGGACTCGTTCTCGTAAGCCGGAATCATGCCGGAACGGGAAATGCTGAGGTTCTTCAGGAAGCTGTTGCCGGGATTCACAATCGATCCGCCCATCGGCTGGGTTTCGTATCCAAGTGCCGAAATGTCAGACCGTACATATTCAGGCATGCTCTCTCCTTCAGGCAGCTCAAAATGCATAAACTTCACTTCGTTGTAGCCGCGCTCAAAGGTCGTAATGGCGGACTGTACCGCCTGCGGATATTTCTTGCCGAGCGATTTCTCGATAACGCCCTTCATCGTCTCCGTGTCAAGGAACGGACAAAGCCGGAAAAGCGCGCCAAGCATGGCCATATTTACGCGGTTTTTCTCTTTCAATGCAATACTTGTTGCATCAATTACAGCAATGGTTCCGGCTTTGAGCTTCAGCAGTTCTTTGAGTTCTTCCGGCGTCTTGGCCGAGTTCACAAGAACGGTGCTGTCTTCGCTGATCCCGCTGGTTACATTGATAGTCTTGGCGAGCGCTTCATGGAATACGCCAACCACATGCGGACGTTCTACCGGCGAAGTATCGCGGATATGCGTGTCCAGATCACAGAACCGGATGTGGGCTTTGACAGGCGAGCCTTTTTTCTCCGAGCCATAGGATGAGAAGCTGACCCCGTTAAGCCCTGCTCCGACAACGCCTGCTTCCGCAAGCATTTTACCGGCCAGGTTAGCCCCGAGTCCTCCAATGGATTCCAGCCGGATTTCAAAGAATCCCAGACTGTTTACTTTTGGTAGTTGTACCACCGACATAACCCCTTTCGAGTGTCAAGAATAAAACATTCCTTTTGACTTTTTCAATGATTGTAACGTGATATTGATGGTAACGAATGTGACAAATCTTGCATTTTCACGGGTTCGGGAATCACAATATTTTATAGATTTTGATCGATTTCTTTATACGCGACAGTGCCGCGTTACCTGAACAGAAGGTAACCTGCCATAGAAATTGCAAAATGTGAAAATTATGTGTAATCCGTCATTTTCGAGCTTCCCGCGATCACAAGGTCACCCTTAATTTAGCTATAAAATTAAAAATTAAGATGTTAAATTTGTCACATAAAACATGATATTTATCACAAGTACAACCTCCAGCCAGCGGTCGTGGTAACATAAAAAGCCCATCCAATGGATGGGCCTCCGGGGGCAAAATAGGGCTATTCAAGATCCAGCTGCATGTGCTCGGCGATCAGCTGCTGCTTGCGGTTCCATACCTGTTCACTGAGGTTAACACGGTACACCTCGGGATTCAGCTTACGAAGATATTCCGGCCAGAACAAGTCGAGCTGCTGCTCATGATAGCGGCGGATTTCCTCCAGCGGCGGCAGCGAGTAGACCTGGAACCCGTTCACGAAAATCGGCTCCAGCATCGGCAGCGCCTCGTACTTGTCGACATTCTTGCGCAGGTAGGGATGCAGCGGGTTAAACAGCTTGATCCGGGCACCGTTGCGCGGGGAAGCCTCATCCGGGGAGCTGATATAATCGGCCATCGCCTTGCCGTTCGTGCCGACAATGCGGAATACATCCTTCTTGCCGGGTGTAGAGACCTTCTCGGGATTGGAGGAGATCTTGATGGTCGGGATCATCTCACCGGTAGCTGACTCGATCTCTACCAGCTTATACACCCCGCCCAGAGAAGGCTGATCGGCTGCGGTAATCAGCTGCGTGCCGACACCCCAGGTATCAATCGCTGCCCCTTGCAGCTTAAGATCCATAATCGTATTCTCGTCCAGATCATTGGAAGCTACAATCTTCACGTAATCAAGTCCTGCCTCATCCAGCATCTTGCGCGCCTGAATGGACAGGTACGCCAAGTCGCCGCTGTCCAGGCGGATGGCATTCATCTTCTTGCCCTCGGCTTCCAGCTTCCTGGCGGTATTGATCGCATGCGGCACACCGCTGCGAAGGGTATCAAAGGTATCTACCAGCAGAGTAACGCCGTCCGGCAGCACCTTGGCATAGGCGTCGAATGCTTCCTGCTCGCTGCTGAAGCTCTGGACCCAGGAATGGGCATGCGTGCCTTTGGTCGGGATGCCGAACATCCGCCCGGCCAGCATGTTGGAGGTGGCGTGGAAGCCGCCGATATAGGCCGCCCGTGCGCCCCATACCGCTGCATCCGCCTCCTGCGCCCTGCGGGTACCGAACTCCAGCAGGATGTCGTTGGGGGCAACCTGCTTGATCCGCGAAGCCTTGGTGGCAATCAGCGTCTGGTAATTCATAAAGTTCAGAATCGCCGTCTCCACGAGCTGCGCTTCCATTATTGTGCCTTCAACGCGTACCAGCGGCTCATCCGGAAAGACAAGCGCTCCTTCCTTCATGGCATGGATGTTTCCCTTGAAGTGGAACTGCAGCAGCTCCTCGAGGAAGGCCGGCGCATAATTCTCCTCCTGCTCCGACAGATAACGGATATCATCTTCCGTGAACCGCAGGTCTCTGATATATTGGGCTATGCGCTCCAGTCCGGCGAAAACGGCAAAACCGTTGCCAAAGGGCAGCTTGCGGAAGTACGCCTCAAATACCGCCTTGCGCTTATGCGTCCCATTCACCCAATGGGCGTACATCATGTTTATCTGGTACTTGTCTGTATGTAGAGCAAGCTCTCTCCTCAAATCCTCATCTCCTAGACCTGTCTTATTCTGCATCGGCACGTACCACTTGTGCTCCGAGGCTGCCCCGGAAATGCCCGAGCGCCCATGCATGTCCGTCTGCGTTAAAGCTGGCCACTGCATCCTCATGGATCACAATTCCGAATCCTTTGTTGTAGGCATCGACCGCAGTATGCAGCACACAAATATCGGTGCAGACTCCGATCAGATGCAGTTCCTGTATTCCGCGCTCACGCAGCTTAAGCTCCAGATCGGTACCGCAAAAGGCGCTGTAGCGTGTTTTGTCCATCCAATAGATAGATCCCTGGTGTTCTTCATAGACAGCCTTCAGACCGCCATACAGCTCCCGTCCGGACGTCTCCCGCAGGTTATGGGGCGGAAACAGCCTGCTCTCGGGATGATAAGGATCAGCCGCCTCATGCAGGTCAACCGCCATTACTACATAATCTCCGTTTGCTACAAACTGCTCCGTCAATTCATTGACTCTGGGTGCAATATCAATTCCCGGCTGCCCGACAGGCAGACTGCCGTCAACAAAATCATTGGTGAAATCTATCACGATCAATGCCTTCATTGGATAAGCCTCCTTTAGTGTAGTAAGACGGTGATTGAAGCACTATATCAAGTATAAATAGATAATAATGGCTCGTGGTCAGTGAACATGTAGAGCTGCGCAGGCCGCTGGGAATACTGGTTCGAGCTGACCGGGTTACCTGCTTCATCACGCACTTCTTTTAATATACCCTGCCTGCTGCGAGTTGAAGTGATTTTGCGGATAAAATTCGGCTCTTTGAACTCAGGCACTACCGTCTGGATAACCTGATAAAGCTCGCTTAGTGTAAAATGCCGGGGTAAAAACTGCCGGGCAATCGTCGTCTGCAGCATCTGCTGCTGAATCCGCAGATAAGCATCCTTAATAATGTCATGATGGTCAAAAGCAAGCTCAAGCTCTTCCAGCGCTTCCTGCAGGGTAAACAGGCCGACCTCACCGGCATCATCCGAGGCTTGTCTCTGCTCCAGCATCCATTCCTCCACCAGCGCAAAAAAAGCATGGCTGATAATCCAGCCGCGCGGATCACGTCCGGGGGTACTGTACACACCAAGATACTCCAGATGTCCGCCGTCTACCCCGGTCTCCTCTTTCAGCTCCCGCGTTGCCGCATCATAGATAGACTCATCCTCCTGGCAAAAGCCTCCGGGCAGCGCCCACATGCCGGCACACGGCCATTTTTTGCGCCGGATCAGCATTACCTTCAGCTCGCGCAGAGGAAGTGTCTTCGTGACCGTCTTCCGTTCCCGCTTCGTCAAAGTGAACATCACAATGTCGGCCGGAACTCCGTCCGGAGTGCGGTACTTTTTGGCGTTGTAGGTTTGTTCCACGTTCTCGCTCACTTTAGATCATCCTTTGCCGCTGTCATTGTTTACTGTTCGTATCGTTTAATGTATCAAACCTGCTCTTCTAAAATCAATAAATCCGGCACATTCAGATGTAGATAAAGGGACGGATCTTCATCCGCCCCCCTCTCAAGCCCGAATCAATCTCCGCAGGTAGACGGCGGCGCATCCGTGCCGGCCTCCACGCTGATTTTATCAGAAACGGTATCCCTGATGACCGAAATGACCAGCTGCAGCAGGTAGTTGATATCGCTCTGGCTCTGCTGGAACTCATTCACCACCGGAATGCCGTCGATCTCATCCTGCAGCGCTTCGATTTCCTGCTCTATCTTCGCAACCATCGCTTTATTGCCGAAGCTTTCAAAGGCGACAATCTCCTTCTGCTTCTTCTTAATGGTGGCAATCAGCCCCTGCACCCGCTCGTGATTCTGGATTTTGAGCTCCGCCTGCTGAAAATGCCGCACTTCTTCGCTGGTGGAGATCAGTGCAGCAAGCTCCTTGGCTTTGCCCATAATATCCTCACGTACAATCAGATCACGGGTATCGTAGCTCTGCATGCCGTATTTGTTCACATTCGGGTTCTCCTGGCTCATGCTTCTCGCCCCATTTCTCTATGATTAGAGGACTGCTGCAGCCTCTGCCACATAATCCCCTTTGATATACCAGGTTTTAGTATCGGTAATTCTAACCTGCACAAAGCTGCCGATCAGCTCCTTGGGACCCTCGAAATGAACAAGCTTGTTGGCACGGGAGCGTCCGGAGAGTACATTTGCGTTATTCTTGCTCTCCCCCTCCACCAGCACTTCCACCAGTTCACCGAGCATCCGGTCGTTGCTTACCCGGCTCTGTTCCTTAATCAGATCATTCAGGCGTTTCAGCCGCCCGTTCTTCACTTCAAGCGGAACATTATCCTCCATAGCTGCAGCCGGCGTACCCTCACGCGGCGAGTAAATGAAGGTATATGCCATATCATAACCTACTTCACGGACGAGGGACAGCGTCTCTTCAAACTGTTCCTCGGTTTCGCCGGGGAAGCCGACGATGATATCCGTGGTCAGCACGGCATCCGGCACACTGGCTTTCAGCTTATAGACCAGCTCCAGATAAGCTTCGCGCGTATATTTACGGCTCATTTTCTTAAGCACAGCTGAGCTTCCCGACTGCACCGGCAGATGAATATGTTCTGTCAGATTGCCGCCTTTGCCCAGCACTTCAATTAATCTATCGTCAAAATCGCGGGGATGAGAGGTCATGAAGCGGATGCGCGGGATATCAATCTTGCGCATATCGTCCATCAAATCCCCGAATGTATAGTCCATATCTGTAAAATCCTTGCCGTAGGCATTTACATTCTGTCCGAGCAGCGTTACTTCCTTAAAGCCCAGACGGGCCAGCTCGCGTACTTCAGTGATTACGTCCTCCGGACGGCGGCTGCGCTCTTTACCGCGGGTGAATGGTACAATGCAGTAGGTACAGAACTTGTCACAGCCGTACATGATGTTCACCCAGGCGCGCATGCCTTCCCGCTTCTTGGGAAGATTCTCAATGATGTCGCCTTCCTTAGACCAGACCTCGACCACAAGCTCCTTGCTGAACAGCGATTCCTTGATGATCTGCGGCAGACGGTGAATATTATGCGTTCCGAAGATCATGTCCACGAACCCGTGCTTGGCCATAATCCGGTTCACCACACCCTCTTCCTGGGACATACAGCCGCAGACGCCCAATAGCAGCCCCGGCTTTTCCAGCTTGAGTGTTTTGAGGTGGCCCAGCTCGCCGAACACTTTATCTTCAGCATTCTCGCGGATCGCGCACGTATTCAGCAGAATAATATCCGCTTCATTCCGGTCTTCCACCGGCTGGTAGCCCATTTCCTCCAGCATGCCCTTCATCGTTTCGGTATCATGCTCATTCATCTGGCAGCCGTAAGTAGCAATAAAATAATACTGCTGTTTATGACTGTTCATTTCACGGAACTGCTCCATAATCCGGATGGTTTCCGCGTCTTCAAAGTTAATGACCTCGATCTCCTGCTTGCCCCGGCGCTTGCCTTCCTTATAATCCGGGTTGGAGTTGATTTGTACGGTACGTCCCTTTATCCGGTAAGTCGTTTTTCCCTCTTCTTCACTGATGACTTTGGCATCAGAAAAATCAAAATACTTCGAGTAATCCTTCGAACCGCCCTTGCCGGATTTTAAGTCCGGTGAGTTATTCCCCATTGTCATGTTTTCACGTCCTTTATGAATGAAAAGCTTCAGTAATCAAATCGGTTAATTTTATTATCGCCAATAAAAAATTATAGCATAAATGTTGGAGGCCAATCCATCCGCAATGCAGGAATAACGAATAAACCTTCCGGCCGAAGTCAGCTGGAAGGCTCAGTGTAATATATATAGTGTGCAGAGCATCATCATTTGCGGCGGATGTACATTCGCAGGTACACCATCTCAAGTTTGGTTTTTTTGACGCAGATGAAAAACATCTTCATTTCAGCAAATCATCTCCCCGTAGATTCAGCTTTATCCCATTCTAACAGCATACCGTTACATTAACGTTACACTTTTCTACAAAAAACCGCATATTATGATAAAATAACAGCCTTTTTTTTCGATCACATAGATACATAGATTAAGCGGCCAGACAGAGGAGCACTCAAATGAAGCATTCTTTGGAGAGCGGTTTACAATTACATTACGAATATAAAGAGGCCAAACAGGCTCACGCAAATACCCGCACGCTTGTCCTGATTCACGGGATGGGCTTCGACCATACCACCTGGGACCGGATCCTTCCCTTCATGGAAGATGAATTTCATCTGCTCAGATACGATTTCCGCGGACACGGACAGAGCAGTATAGACAGCATTGATCCATCCAAACTGGCCTGGATCTATGTTGAACATCTGGACAGCCTGTTGCGCCGGCTGGGGATTGAGCAATTTGATATCATCTCCCATGGTGCAGGATGCATTATCGGCCTCTACTATACTAAAGTATATCCTGCAAAAGTTCGCAGCAATGTTATGCTGTCACTGCCGTTATTCAGTTCAAGCAGCACTGCCGGCAAATATGCAGACTACCGCAAAAATCTGCTGCAGCATCAGTCCATGAGCGCCCTGGCCGGCCATGTCGTTCCGAATGCAACGCTTTTTCAGCCTGGAACACCGGAAATTGACAGGCTCTACGCTGCATTCGCCAGAGTAAGCTTTGACAGCTATATTGAGCTGCTGGATTTTTTTGCGGGAGCGCATGACGAGATTATGGAGATGTTCAAAAAGCACACAGGACCACTGCTTCTGCTGACAGGGGAACGCGATCCGATGTACCCGCCGTACCTGTCCGGCCTGATTGCCTCAGCGAATCCAAACTGCCGTTTTATGACAGTCTACAATGCATCCAATATGCTGTTTTATGACCAGCCGGAGGAGACATATAAGCAGATCCGGATGTTTTTTGATACTGAGACCAGTAACCGGGCACCGCTTGATCCTTATTTATTGGAGCTGCATTCCGATTTTATCGGACTGGTGAACGGGGAGTCGCAGTTTGATGACATTGCTGTCCCTGCTGCTTCTGTTGTCCGGCTAAAAGTAACGCTGCTGAAATCATTTCAAGTCTTCCTTGATGATACGCAGGTGCTGAGCGGCTGGGGAAGAAGAAGCGCCAAAGAGCTGCTGATTTACCTGCTGCTGCACCCGGCCGCTGCCCGGGACCAGCTGTGCGAGGACCTCTGGAAGGACATGGACAACACAAAGGCCCGTAACCAGCTTCGTGTCTGCCTGAATCATCTGAAGCAGCTGCTTAATAATGAAGAAACACAGCTGCTATACAGTGATAACCAGCAGATTTCACTGATGGCTCCGGTAGACTGTGACCTGCTGAGCCTGCTGGAGAAAACCAGGCTGGCGGTTAAGGAAACAGACCCTGTACGTAAAGACAGCCTGATCCAGGATATCTTCCAGCAAGTTGATGATGAGCTTTTCCGGAATCTGGATCAGGACTGGAACCTGAATCTGCGGACCCGTCTGGAGATCGATCTGGTTGCTTTGGCCCATTATCAGGCGGATGTACTGGCTAAACTAGGTAAATATACAAGTGCAATCGCCTGCCTGAAATATGTCGTTCTGTTCAATTCGGAAGAGTATGATGCGTATGAACGGATTGCAGTGCTATATGAGCTGAACCAGCAGAAACAGGAAGCCAGGACATGGCGCAGCAAGCTGGCTAAGCTGCAGCCGGCGTCAGAGAAGCCTGGAGCCCGGTAGGCCGGCTGAATTCGGCTCAGGCTCTCGTCAAATACACACATGCATTGTTACCGCCGTAACCGTGGCTCGTAATCAGCACTTTAGCGGTTGGCTGCAGCAGGGTCTCTGTGATTAGCGGAAGATGTTCATACCCTGACTGGTCCGTTCGGATCGTCCGGGGGATGAACTGCTCCCGGAAACCAAGCAGCGAAGCAATAATCTGTGCAGGCCCGCTTACACTGAACGGATGCCCGATCAGCCCTTTGACGGAAGTCAGGCGAACCTTGTGATGGAACACATCCCGGGAGACTATGTCCTCGATACTGTCATTCGGAGCATAACCGAGAGCCTGGCTGTTGTAATAATCCGGTATTCTTCCGCCCAATACACGGTTTACTGCCTGCTTCATTTTATTGCCAGCCGGATCATGTCCGTTTACCGATTTACTGTCGTTATTAGTCGCTATAGCATCAATGTAGCCGTATATCACTGCTTTTCGGGCTTTCGCATGCTCTTCTGTTTCCAGAATCAAACCCGCAGCTCCTTCTGATAAAATAAAACCCTTGCTCTTTTTGCTGAAAGGAGCACCTGCCGCCTCCACCTGCTGATTGAACGGCAGGGCCCGCAGTTTGCCAAAACCAA
Organism: Paenibacillus sp. fava2; assembly: GCF_058313675.1. NCBI lineage: Bacteria > Bacillati > Bacillota > Bacilli > Caryophanales > Paenibacillaceae > Paenibacillus > Paenibacillus sp. fava2. Next base: position 4,307,471 of record NZ_CM177755.1, read on the forward strand.
AAACGGTCACTTTATTGCTGCTGCTGTCAGCAGCACCCACAAGTGCCGTATTGATCCGGCCGTTTTGCAGATACATCATCGCATCTTCTATAGCTTCTATACCGGCGGTGCAGCCGGTGGTCACCGTTTTGGTAATCCCGTTCAGCTGAAAATAGCCCGCAACCGCCGAGGCCAGACTGTGATAGTGCACCAGTCCGCAGCAGTAGACCGGCATTTCCTTGAACTGATCCCCGGACGAAAGTCTGACCATCTCCTCAAGTTCTGTGGTTCCTCCCATGGTCGTTCCCATAAATATTCCTGTACTTGTCTCCGGATCTTTAAGGTCCAGCTGTGACATTTCGAGCGCTTCCGTAAGGGTGCTGATCGCAAGTTTTGCTATCCGCGGCAGCACCCGGTACTGCTTCTCATCCAATATGCCGAGATCCTGTTTAATTTCACCAACCGTAAGCGAAGCCCCGTCAGGGGTAAGATCCTTCCGCACTGTAAACTTATAATCTCCGCTCAGCAGATTCTGCAGCAGTTCATCACAATTTTCACCATTAGGCACCTTAACCCCAAACCCGGTTACAGCTATACGCTGCTTCATCCTAATTCACCCTTTTTCGCGGAGAATAAATTGTATTAGGAAACCACGCCAAAAAGAGCTTTCGCCGCTTGCCAGATCCGGGATCCGGCAGATCAGAATCTTAAGCAAACGGTTGAAGCTCTTTTCACTGATGTTGTTATTCATTGCTGTTTATGCATTCGAAAAATAAATTAGCTTAATGTTCGGGTTGCAGCCGGAGTAAACGGAATAATCTCCTCCTTGCGTCCGCTCTGTACTTTGGCCGGCCACTCGGGGTCGCTGATCAGCGCTCTGCCTACAGCAACAAGATCAAATTCGCCTTTCTCCAGCCGCTCCAGCAGACGATCGAGGTTATCCTCCTCATGCTGGTCTGCTGCACCGCCTGTAAATTCACTATTCAGGCCTACAGAGCCTACGGTAATTACCGGTTTACCGGTAATCTGCTTCGTCCAGCCGGCCAGATTAAGCTCGGAGCCTTCGAACTCAGGCAACCAGAAGCGGCGGGTGGAGCAGTGGAAAATGTCTACGCCGGCATTGCTCAGCGGTGTCAGGAACCGGGCCAGCTCGTCCGGTGTACGGGCCAGCTTGGCTGTATAGTCGCCGCTCTTCCACTGCGAGAAGCGAAGCACGATCGGGAAATCCGGACCCACAGCACGGCGGCAGGCGTCAATAATTTCCACGGCAAAGGTTGTTCGGGCTTCCAGATCACCGCCGTACTCATCTGTGCGCTGATTGGTCTTCTCCCAGAAGAACTGGTCGATCAGATAACCATGTGCCCCGTGCAGTTCGATGCCGTCAAAGCCGATTCGCTTGGCATCCGCTGCCGCTTGCGCGAAGGCTGCAACAATGCCGTCGATCTGCTGCCTGGTCATCGGCTCAGTCACCGGCTCGCCGGAGAGACTCAGTCCGGACGGCCCGACCGGCAGCGCATCCGCATTCGGCAGATCGCCAATGGAACGGGCCATGCCGACATGCCAGAGCTGCGGAATAATTGTGCCTCCGGCTGCGTGGACTTCCCTGACTACATCCGCCCAGCCCTCAAGCGCGGCTTCGCCGTGGAAATTCGGGATGCCGGGATGACTGACAGCTGCCGGGTGGTTGATCGCCGTGCCTTCAGTAACAATCAGCCCGACACCGCCCTCCGCCCGTTTGCGGTAATAGGCAGCCACATCAGGACCGGGCACACCTTCCGGCGAAAAAGCACGGGTCATCGGAGCCATAACAATCCGGTTATCAAGGGACAGCGTCCCTGCCTGAAAAGGAGTAAACAATAGGTCTGTGTTCATATCGGTCCTCCATTACATAATATAATTACTTTAAGTAAGTATATTATGATGGCTGGCGGGATCAAAAGCAAATGGCGCGGCCAGAGCCGCATCAGGGACTCTTATTGATTAGCGGCTAAACTGCAGCCAGAGCAGCGTACCGGGCTGAGGCCGGCCGGCGGAGCTGGAATCAGAGGCATTTTTGCCTCTGATTTGGGCGTTTCGGCCGGCGGGGCTGGAATCAGAGGCATTTTTGCCTCTGATTTGGGCGTTTCGGCCGGCGGGGCTGGAATCAGAGGCATTTTTGCCTCTGATTTGGGCGTTTCGGCCGCCGGGGCTGGAATCAGAGGCATTTTTGCCTCTGATTTGGCCGTTTTGGCCGCCGGAGCTGGAATCAGAGGCATTTTTGCCTTTGATTTGGACGTCTCGGCCGCCGGGGCCGGAATCAAAGGCATTTTTGCCTTTGATTTGGACGTCTCGGCCGCCGGAGCTGGAATCAGAGGCATTTTTGCCTCTGATTTGGCCATTTCGGCCGCCGGAGCTGAAATCAAAGGCATTTTTGCCTCTCATTTGGCCATTTCGGCTACCCTGGCTGAAATCAGAGGCATTTTTGCCTCTGATTTGGGCGTTTCGGCCGGCGGGGCCGGAATCAGAGGCATTTTTACCTCTAATTTGGCCGTTTCGGCCGCCGGGGCCGGAATCAAAGGCATTTTTGCCTTTGATTTGGCCATTTCGGCTACCCTGGCTGGAATCAAAGGCATTTTTGCCTCTGATTTGGCCGTTTTGGCCCATCAAACCAAGCAGACAAAAAACCGGACACAGCAGAGACTCTGCCGATGTCCGGTTTTACTTCTAATAAAATAAATTCTACAAGTCCAGAACGCCTGCTTTTGGTATTACACGGAAAGCTGCAGCCAGATCAGCCAGCTGCTGGTCGGTGATCGTCTGTTTGATTTCTCTGCCGCCGATCAGGTTGTAGATGATGGCTGCTTTTTCAATTGTTTCTACAAGACCGAAGGTGGCGTCCATAGTCGCACCCGTCACGAAGATACCGTGCTGCGGCCAGATTACTACCCGGTAGTCCTTCATCTTGGCGGCTGTTGCCCGGCCGATGTCACTGCTGCCCGGAACCATCCAAGGGATAACGCCGATGCCGTCAGGGAATACAACCAGACATTCTGTGCACATTTCCCAGAGCGTCTTGGTGAATTTCAGCTCATCCAGATCATGGGTGAACGTCATAGCAATAACGTTAGTAGCATGAGTGTGCAGAACAATGCGGTGCGTTGGATCAACCTTCAGGCGTTCAATGTGGCTCATGAAGTGGGAAGCCAGCTCGCTTGTCGGTACAGCATTATTACGCAGACCCCACAGGACTTCAACGCTCTCGCCTGTAGCGGATACGCGCAGTACGCCAAGGTTAGCTTCCGGGTCTTTGATCACGTTGCGGAAATATTTGCCTGAACCTGTTACGATAAAGTATTTGCCTGCAAGCTCAGTTACAGGGAAAGTAAGCTGGATGGTGCGCAGCGGCTCGCGGATATTAATGTACTTGGCTACTTCTTCTTCGTCCAGCAGATAGCTGATGTTACCGCCGTTCAGCTCATCCCAGCCCAGGGACCACATGTGGTGGGTAATTTCGGACATTTCCTGGATAAAAGGGGCTTCAGTGCCGGCGATGTAGCCTTTCGTTTCAATAACGGACGTACTCATTTATAATCTCTCCTTTTAATGCAGATGTGTTGGTAATAGATATGACGACCATTCAAAAACTCAATTTATTATTGTTTGATAAATAGCCTTATCTAGCAGACAGGACTTCCTTCTCGTAAGTCTTCACTTCAGCCAGCCAGTTCTCACGGACCGGTGTGTTCTGGGAAGCGCAGTAGTAATCCCAGATTGCGCCGAACGGATAGGATTTAAATTCTTCTACCAATGCCAGGCGGGAAGTATAGTCGCCTTCAAGTTCGATCTTCTTCAATTCAGCAATCGGCTCAAGCATTGCGCGCAGCAGTGCTTTGATTGTATTGCGGGTACCAATTACCCATGCAGCAACGTGGTTGATGCTGCCGTCAAAGAAGTCCAGGCCGATGTTCGTGCGCGGCAGCAGATCTCCGCGGACCAGCTCACGGGCGATTTCCAGCAGCTCGTCATCCATAGTTACTACGTGGTCACTGTCCCAGCGTACCGGTCTGCTGACATGCAGCAGCAGCTGCTCGCTGAACATCAGGATGGAGGACAATTTGTTTGAAATAACTTCAGTCGGGTGGAAGTGTCCGGCGTCAAGGCAGATGGCTTTGCCGCGGGTCAGACCATAACCCATATAGAATTCATGCGATCCGACAACATAGCTTTCGGAGCCGATGCCGAACAGCTTACTCTCAACAGCATCGATGTTGTATTGCGGGTCAATCTCCTCACTGAACACTTCATCCAGAGCATCGCGCAGGCGTGCACGCGGAGCCAAGCGGTCAACCGGAGTATCCTTGTAGCCGTCCGGTACCCAGAAGTTAGTCACACAAGGCTGTCCCAGCTCGCGGCCGAAAGACTCGGCGATTTTGCGGGAAGCTTTGCAGTGCTTGATCCAGAAATTGCGGATCTCCTCGTCAGCATGGCTCAGTGTGAAGCCGTCTGCCGCTTTAGGATGGGAGAAGCAGGTCGGGTTGAAATCAAGGCCCAAGCCCTGTTCCTTAGCCCACTCTACCCAATTCGCAAAATGACGCGGCTCCAGTTCATCCAGATCCACCTTCTCATCTGTGTCAGCATAGATAGCGTGCAGATTGACTTTATGTTTACCCGGAATCAGCGACAATGCCTTCTCCAGATCCTTGCGGAGCTCATCCGGTGTACCCGCGCGTCCAGGGTAGCTGCCGGTTACAGCGATACCGCCGCTCAGCTCTTTGTCCTTGAACAGAAAGCCCTGTACATCGTCTCCCTGCCAGCAGTGAAGGGAAATCTTGATCTCTGCCAGCTTCTCCAATACTTCATCCACGTTGATGCCGTGGGCTGCGTACAATTTCTTTGCTTCGTTATAGCTGTTGATGATGCTCTGATCCATGTTGGGGTCCTCCTAAAAGTTTTGTGTGAGCATCTGCTCCATTGATTTTGCTTCGGACAAAACTGACTTCGAATGCATATGCTTAGTTTTGTAAGCATCTGCTCCATCTGTTCTACTTCGTGCCAAACTGTCTTCGAAAGCATACGCTTCGTTTTGTGAGCATCTGCTCCACCTGATCCACTTCGTGCCAAACTGTCTTCGGAAGCATCTGCTTAGTTTAGTAAGCTGCTGCTCCTTATTTCTTTATCTATTGGCTGCCGCCTGCAGATACTACATGCAGGGCTTCCCAGCGGGCCAGCAGGCCCTCAAGCTGCGGAAGCGGGCGCGGCAGGTAAGACTGTATCTTAAAGGACTTGCCGATGATCGTCCGGGCTTCACGGATATCCGCAACTTCTCCGGTGTGAATCAGCTGGATTGCGAGATTACCGAGCGCTGTCGATTCCGTAGGACCGGCCAAAACTTCCCGGCCGATAATATCGGCAGTAAGCTGGCACAGCAGCGTGTTGTTCGCACCGCCGCCGACAATCTGCAGCACCTCTACCGGTCTGCCGGTCAGCTGTTCCAGCTCGCCCAGATAACTGCGGTACGAGAGTGCCAGGCTGTCGAAGATGCAGCGGGCAAGCTCGCCCGGCGTTTGCGGGACAGGCTGACCGCTCTCTGCGCAGGCAAGGCGGATCTCTTCAATCATGTTGTCCGGATTCAGGAACCGCGGATCGTTGCACGGAATCAGGCTGCGGTAGCCCTCAGCTTCTGCGGCAAGCTCAGCCAGTTCAGCGAAGCTGTAACGCTCTCCGTCCAGTCTGCGTACCTCCTGGATCAGCCAAAGTCCCATAATATTCTTGAGGAAACGGTAGGTTCCAAAAGCGCCCCACTCATTTGTGTAATTCGCTTGCATTGCCGCCTCTGTATTGACCGGATGATCCAGCTCAACACCGAGCAGCGACCATGTTCCGCTGCTGATGTAAGCAGCAGACCGGTCATCCTGCACAGGCACACCCAGTACGGCTGAAGCCGTATCATGCGTAGCTGCGCAGATGAGTTCACAGTCCGGCAGGTCATACTGCTGCTTCAGCTCATCCTTGATGCTGCCAAGCACTTCGCCGGGCTCGGTAAGCGGGGCGAACTGCTCTCTTCTCAGCTTAAGCAGGGACAGCAGCTCAGCATCGTATTCTCGCTCTGCAAGATTCAGCAGCTGCGTGGTCGAGGCATTGGTTACTTCGTTGATCTTGCGGCCGGACAATCTGTAGTAGAGATAATCCGGGACGAGCAGAATCTGATCAGCTGCAGCCAGCTCTTTAGCGTCATGAGCATACAGCTGGTATAAAGTATTGAAAGTTAATTGCTGGATACCGGTTTTGGCGTATACCTTATCCGGAGTAATCAGTTTGGCTACTTCCTCCATTACCCCGTCAGTCCGGCGGTCACGGTAGGCGTATACCTCCTGCAGCCGGTTACCCTCAGCATCCAGCAGCACATAATCCACAGCCCAGGTATCGATCCCCAGCGTGCATTTGCTGATGCCGGCTGCCTTGGCCTTTTGCAGGCCGCGCAGAATTTCTTCAAATAAATAATCAATGTCCCAGAAGCAGGAGCCGTCACGTTCGGCGAACCCGTTGCTGAAACGGTGAATTTCCTCCAGCGAGAGACTTCCGTCTGCGATGGTGCCGAGCACAAGCCGCCCGCTGGAGGCGCCGATATCGACGGCGATATGATAGTTCATAGGGAATCTCCTTATCTTGAGATTAATTTAGAGAATTTTGCGGAACAGGGCGATAACTTCTTCTTTGGTCGGAATGAACGGGTTACCAGGCGCACAAGCGTCCTTCATTGCATTCTCGGCGAGCAGGTCAAGATCCACCTCGTCAACCCCAAGCTCAGACAGCTTGGCCGGAATGCCGACTTCCTTGGACAGCTCCTTGATCGACTCAATAACGAAGTCTGCACACTCTTTATCGGATTTGCCTTCCACCTGAAGGCCGATTGCCTTGGCAATTGCCCGGAATTTCTCAGGCACATATTTGGCATTCTCTTCTTCTACATAAGGCAGCAGCATCGCATTGCATACGCCGTGCGGCAGATCATATACACCGCCGAGCTGGTGCGCCATTGCATGCACATAGCCGAGCCCGGCATTGTTAAACGCCAGTCCGCCCAGGAAGATTGCATATACCATCTGTTCACGTGCTTCGATATCATGGCCGTTCTTCACAGTCTTAGCCAGATTGCCGAAGATCAGCTCAACCGCCGCCAAAGCCGTAGCATCCGTAACAGGATAAGCGCCCGGAGTTACCAAAGCTTCAATCGCATGGGTTAATGCATCCATACCGGTTGCTGCAGTCAGTGCAGCAGGTTTGTCGACCATCAGCTCAGGGTCATTTACAGAAATAGTAGCGATGCTGTTCTTATCCACCATTACCATCTTAACCTTGCGTTCTTCGTCCGTAATGACATAGTTGATGGTAACTTCGCTTGAAGTTCCGGCAGTAGTATTAACCGCAACAATCGGCAGCGACTTGTTCTTGGATTTGTGTACGCCCTCATACTCGGCGATATGTCCGCCGTTGGTAGCCACGATACCGATCGCTTTGGCCGTATCCTGCGGTGATCCGCCGCCGATCGAAATCAGATAATCACAATCATGCGATTTGAGGAAATCCACGCCGTCGTGGACATTTTTACAGGTCGGATTCGGCTTAACTTCATCATATACCACATACTCAATACCGGCTGCATCCAGTACGGACAGCAATTTGCCGGCGATTCCGCTCTTCATAAGGAACTTGTCGGTAACAACCAGAGCTTTCTTCAAATTCAGCTCTTGAATGTAAGGAGCGATTTCCTGCAGACAGCCTTTGCCCATAATGTTAATAGAAGGAACATAATAAACACGGGTACTCATTGATTGACCAGCCTCCTGATAATGTTGTGTTGCACAGTTGGTTATCTTCTTCTCTATAAAAGGTTATCCCGGCTGCGGCACCTCAGGCTGGTCTCTGTAGGATTCGCAGCGGACCTTGCTCAGGCGCTTAATCTTATGAAGCATGCGCTTTCAAAGAGAAAATGAACACTCTTATCGTAGCTCCAACATTCTGTGTTGTCAACAAATAAAATATTATTTATGTTGTTTTTATTTGTTTACTGTTTGCAAAACGCAGATTATAATGAATATTATAATAAATTTTGTGTGGTTTTCGTCTAATTTATTGCAAAACACAGATATTCAGGTCTATATTTATAGATATCTATTGGAATTCAGAGTATAGCTCCGGAAAGGTGATTACAAATGCTGGCTGCCGAAAGACGCAACAGAATCATAGATCTTGTCCATCAGGATAAAAGAGTACTGGTCTCCGACCTGAGCCGCATGTTTGAAGTAACGGAAGAAACGATCCGCAGGGATCTGGAGAAGCTGGAGAAGGACGGAATTGTCAGCCGGACTTACGGCGGGGCTATGCTTAACAGGCATACGAACGAGGACCTACCTTTTGTAACCCGCAATGCGCTCAATACGGATATCAAACGCAATATCGCGCTCAAGGCGCTTGATCTGATCAATGACGGGGATACCCTGATGGTAGACCCCAGCTCAACCTCGTTCGAATTCCTTAAACTGCTGGGCAACAAAAATAACTTGACGCTCATCACGAACTCGATCAATATTTTGCAGGAGTTCTCCAATTCCGGCATGAACATTATTTCTACCGGCGGTTCACTCCGCCACCGTTCCCTCTCGCTGGTTGGTCCGGTCGCCCATGATACGATTCAGCGCTACAATGTGGACACCGCCGTAATCAGCTGCAAGGGGATCGATATGGACCGGGGAATTACCGATTCCAACGAACCGGAATGCGAGCTCAAGAAGTACATGCTGCGTCAGGCGGAGAAGGTTGTGCTGCTGGCGGATCATACGAAATTTGACAAGACCGCTTTTACGAAGCTGGTAGAGCTGAACCGGATCGATGTGCTGATCACTGACCGTAAGCCGTCAGAAGCCTGGCTCAAGCGGCTGGCCAAGGAGAATATTGAGGTTCTCTGCTAGTGCGGATGATTGTGTTTCTTCTATATAATATGTGTACCCAAAAAAAGGACATCTCCCCTCTTCCCGGGAAATGTCCTTTTAAGTTATGCTGCTGCAGCCTGCACTAAGCTTTGGACAGCATAATATTCAGAATCGCCTCATCCGTAGCGGCAAGCCCTTCCTGGACGAGCCGTTCCATGTTGCGGATGGTATCCTCCACCTTTTCAAAAATGACCCCGTCATTGTCTGTCGGTGAAATGTTATTCATCGCCAGCGTCGCCGCCTGGATTGCGGCATTGGTGGCGGTGGAGATTTTGAGCGCACAGGTGGATTTGGCCCCGTCACAGATCATGCCGGACAAGGAAGCGATGGTATTCTGGATGCCATGCTTGATCTGATCCAGGCTGCCGCCCATCAGGTAGATGATCCCGCTGTTCGCCCCTACTCCTCCGGCAATTCCTGAGCCGCACAGCGGTGAGAGCCGGCCGATGTAATGCTTGACGTGAACAGTGACCAGATTACTTAGGGCAATCGCCCGGGCCAGCATGTCATCACTTTTACCCATAAGCTCGGCCAGCTTAATGACAGGCAGTGTAGCCGCAATCCCCTGGTTACCGCTGCCCGCCGTAGTCATGACCGGCATCGCACTGCCGTCCATCCGAGCATCGGAAGCCGCAGCTGTTGCTGCGATTACAGAATTGGCCACATCGTTGCCGAACAGATTAACTGTGGAGCGCTGGCTCATTTTTTTGCCGACCTGAAGACCGTAATCCCCCCGCAGGCCTTCATCCGAAATAGCCTTGTTCATTCTTGCCCCTTCCAGCAGAAATTCCAGATCAGCAAAAGCTGTAGTGCAGACAAACTCATAAATCCCTTCGAGAGAAACGGCGTAGTCTTCGGGACTTAGCTGCTCGTCCTCCCCGCAATCTCCCTTATCCTTCTGGATATTAATAGGGATACCATCCTTCTCCAGCAGAACGATATTAGTGTGCTCCTTCGCAACTACCGCTGTTGCCCGGTGATTCGCGCTCTGTACCCTTGCTTCTATATACAGCTTCTCCGGGGTGTCCTTGAGTTCCACCGCCAGCAGCTTCCGGTCTATAATCGCATTAGCCTGACTAAGCTCATCAGCCGTCAGCCCTGAAAGAATCTCCAGCTTTCTGTGGGAGCGGCGGATTACTGCACCAAGCGCAGCAGCAATCGGGAGTCCGGTCTGTCCGGTCCCGGGAATGCCCACACCCATCGCATTTTTGATAATATTGCCGCTGAGGAACAGCTGAATGCCTGTAATTTCCTCCTCAAGCAGCTCTGCCGCCAAAGAGACCGCATAGGCTACTGCAATCGGCTCCGTACAGCCTTCCGCCGGAACGATTTCCTTCTTCAATACTTCGAGTAAGTTAACCATATAGGATCCCCCCTTTTCTCTGTCTGAGCTTTCTCTATATACTACATCAGTCTGGAGGCTGAGGGAACCGTTTATTCAGAGGGCGGGTGCAATCTCATTGCCGAATCACCAAAAAGCGCCAAATCCCAAATCCCGTTCAGGACTTTGAGAATTGGCGCTTTTACAGCATACAGGCTGGTTCAACTGCTTAGTTTTTTTCCACCGCATGGCCGCCGAATTCATTACGCAGCGCAGCAACCACCTTGCCGGTAAAAGTGTCCGTCTCCAGCGACCGGTAGCGCATCAGCAGTGACATCGCAATGACCGGAGTGGCCGCCTGCAGGTCAAATGCTGTCTCCAGCGTCCATCTGCCTTCGCCGGAGGAATGCATGACGCCCTTGATATCATCGAGCTTGGCGTCCTTCGAGAATGCACGCTCTACCAGCTCCATCAGCCAGGAACGGATGACCGATCCGTTGTTCCACACGCGGGCTACCTGCTCGAAGTCGAAGTCATATCCGCTTTTTTCCAGCACCTCAAAGCCCTCACCGATAGCAGCCATCATGCCGTATTCAATCCCGTTATGGACCATCTTCAGGAAATGGCCGCTGCCCGATTTGCCGGCATACAGGTAGCCGTTCTCCACAGAGGTATCACGGAACAGCGGCTCAGCCACAGCCCACGCCTCCTCATCCCCGCCGATCATATAGCAAGCCCCGTTGCGTGCTCCTTCCATACCGCCCGAGGTTCCGGCATCCAGATAATAGATCCCCGACTGCGCCAGCTCATCGTGCCGGCGGATTGATTCCTTATAATGCGAGTTGCCTGCTTCAATAATAATGTCTCCCTTGGACAAGAGCGGAGTCAGCTCAGCAATTACGGAGTCGACAAACTGATGCGGCACCATAACCCAGGCAATCCGCGGTGCATCCAGTTTACTTACGAGCTCAGCCAGACTTGCGGCTCCAGCCGCCCCTTTGCCGCCAAGCTCGGCAACCGCATCAGCATTGACGTCATATGCCACAACCTCATGCCCGTGCTCCAGCAGGTTTTGGCCGAGATTGAAGCCCATTTTACCCAGTCCGATTAATCCGACTTTCATTAGATATCCCTCCGGTTATTTATCAGTTATTTATTAATTCAGTTGCGGTCAACTTACGCTCCTGCCCGGATCGCCTGCTCATCCGTTCTGCGGGATGCTTTAACGTCTTCCTCCGGCTCATCCAGCCACCAGTGGTCTTCGCCAAGCAGCTCATCCGCTGCATCCGGACCGTTAGAACCGGCTGCATACGTATGGAGCGGAAGCGCACCTTCCTCCACGGCCTCAAGAATCGGCTGCACCCACTGCCAGCTCAGCTCCACCTCTTCCCAGTGTGCGAAGAAAGTAGCGTCTCCGAGCAGCGCGTCATAGATCAGGTTCTCATAGGCTTCAGGCAGATCGGGATTAGCTGAATCATGCCGGATGCTTACCGGCTCAAGCGCCCCGTGCCGGCAGGGATTTTTGGTGTTCAGCTGCAGCGAAATCCCTTCACCAGGCCCGATTTCAATCACCAGCAGATTAGGATCAAGCGGAAGCTTGCCTCTGTTAACGTTATGAGAGTCATTAAACGGTTCCTTGAACTCAATAACAATTCTGGTTGATTTCTCCTTCAGCCGTTTGCCCGTGCGGATGTAAAATGCCACCTCACTCCACATCGGATCATCGATCCATAGCCGTGCAGCAATATATGTTTCATTCTGCGAACCTGCGTCGATGCCCGGTTCATTAAGGTAGGCCGGCACTGCTTTGCCTTTAATATGGCCGGTGCCGTATTGGCCGCGCACCACATGCTGTGTCACCTCTTCCTTCAGCAGCGGCCGCACGGAACGGATGACATGGCGTTTTTTGCTGCGGACATCCTCAGGACTGCTATCTTTAGGAAGCTGCATAGCCATCATCATCAGCAGCTGCAGCATATGGTTCTGGAACATGTCGCGCAGGGCACCTGATTTGTCATAATAGCCTGCCCGTTCTTCTACACCGACAGTCTCGGCAGCCGTAATCTGAACGTTAGCGATGTAGCGGTTCTGCCAGAGCGCCCGGAGCACAGGGTTAGAGTACTTGAGTACTTCCAGGTTCTGCACCATCGGCTTGCCGAGGAAATGGTCGATCCGGAAAATCTCCTCTTCCCGGAAAGCCGCCGTCAGGCTCTCATTCAGCTCCCGCGCGGATTGCAGATCACGGCCGAACGGCTTCTCGATAATCATGCGTTTCCAGCCTGTGGTATCACCCAGACCGCTGTCATGTATATTTGCGGCAATCGGACCGAAAAATTCAGGGCCGACCGACAAATAAAACATCCGGTTACCCGGAATGCCGAGCTCCGCTTCCCGCCGCTGTACATGGGCCAGCAGCTTCGTATAATCCTCCGGACGTCCAACATCCAGCACACTATATTCAAAAGACAGCAGGAAACGCTGCAGTTCCGCTGATTCTGCGACAGGACGGCGGGAAAAGGTACGCAGTGAATCCAGCACCTGCGCCTGGAACGTTTCGTTGCTGAGCTCTCTTCTGCCCAGACCAATCACGGAGAGAGGACCGGAAAGCTTGCCATCGGCAAACAAGTTATATAGAGCCGGATAGATTTTGCGTTTCGCCAGATCCCCGGTAGCGCCAAACAGCACAAAGGTAGATGATTCCACTTTCATTCCTCCCGTTATTATAAATTATTTATTAGGTTACTATTAATTACTCACAAACTTAACAAAACTCATCATACGCCTGCAAAAACCATTCGTCAACCTCATTTCGACATATACGAAAAGTACTTATTTTCACGAAGTTTTCGCTATGGTATAGTTAGTGGGGTATTAATAATAACTGCTAAGGACGGATGTGCGATGGATCGGGAAATCAGGCCGTTACTTGCCAAAGTGGAGCATGCTTATCATATCGTCGGGAAAAAATGGGTGAATTTCATCATTCATGTACTGATGGAAGGCCCCAAACGGTTCAGCGAACTGCACACCATCATTCCGGATCTGAGCAAACGTATATTAAACGAGCGGCTGAAGGAGCTGGAGGGCTGTGGCCTGCTTACCCGCACCGTGATTCCGGACCGGCCGGTCCGGACGGAATATTCGCTGACTGTCAAAGGACAGGAGCTCGGGGCAGCGCTCAGCCATGTCGAGAAGTGGGCGGTAAAATGGCTATAAGGTCCCTGCTGCACGGGATCAGCTTTACGTATAGACAAAAAAGGAGCAGGACATCGCGTCCCGCTCCTTCTCTTTTTTCTTCTAAATGATCCGGCCTTTAAAGACCAGCCGTTTGGTAATCAGCCAGCACCGCTTCCGGTGTAAGTACATTGTTGTAAATCTTCAACTCGTCGATCAACCCCTTGAATGGAACATCCCAATAGTTGACCCCAAGCGTGAATACCCCGTTTTTGTTCGTAAAAATGTCCGGAAATCCGCTGCCCGAGAACTTCTCCTCCCCGTTAATGTACAGCTTGACCGTCCCGTTATTAACCGTGAAGGTGACATGCGTCCAGGTTCCAGTAGGAATCACGTAGCCTGCAGTTGCCTCATAGACAGCGTTTGACCACAATATGGTGGCATCTGACGGCCCTTTTGGCACAAGACTAATCCAGCTGCTGTTCGAGCTTGCTCCAAAAAAGGCGGTCGTGTAAGTCGTTAGCTGATCCGGCTTCAGCCACATTGAGACTGAATACGAGTTGCTGTTAATCAGTCCGTCCGGCAGCCGGATACCGGAAGCCCCGTCAAATAACGCTGCCTGGCCCGTTACCCCGTCACCGTAAGTAATACTGCCTACAGTAGCGCTGCCGACCAGCGGCCCCGTTACTCTGCCTTCACCCGAGAGCTCAAGCGAATCCTTCAAATTGCCGTCAAAAGAGTACACCGCGACCCGGCCGTCCGTAACCTTCACTGATAAGCTTGCAGTTATATTGCTTCCGTCTGTGGAGGCGGCGGTAATGGTAGCATCGCCTGCATGCTTTGCCGTTACAACCCCGGATGCACTATCAACCTCAGCAATAGCAGGTGCGCTTGAGGTCCAGGCCAGAGCCCGGTTGCCGGCATTGGCCGGCAGGATGGAGACCGCTGGAGTAAAGGTATTGCCGACAGCGATGCTTGCAGCAGCATCCGCAAAAGCAATCGCGCTTACCTTCACATCGGCATCCGGTTCACCGTTCACCAGCCAGCCGACGGCTTCAGGCGTCAGCGCCTTTTCGTAGACGCGGAACTTGTCAATCAGCCCTTTGTACGGGATATCCCAATAGTTGACGCCGAGTGCGAATACACTGTCATCACTGCCAAACAGGTCGGTATAGTTCGTCCCTGTATATTTCAGCACTCCGTTCAGATACAGCTTAACCGTTCCCGCATCGTAGGTGAACGCAATATGCGACCATTTGCCGGCCTCGATCTGCAGGCCGGCATCGGCATCCAGCCAGGTTTCACTGCCGAACCATACCCGGGTCGTTGCCCCGCCGTTGCCGTAAGGCAGCAGACTCATCCAGTTATTGGTGTTTTTAGCTCCAAAAAAGGCCGAAGTGAAGGCTGTCAGCTCCTGGGGATTCAGCCACAGGCTGAACGTATAGGCGCTGCCGTTAATCAGACCGTCCGGCAGCCGGACACCGGAGCTTCCCGTAAGCTTTAGCGCCTGACCGTCCTGGCCGGCCGCATACTCCACTGCCCCATCTGCTGTGTTCAGCAGCTTGCCGGTTGCGCTGCCGTCAGCCTGCCGCCCGGCGCTCTCCGCGAGGCTGTCTTCAAAGTCATACGCTGCAACCAGTCCGTCTTCCAGCAGCGTGCCGCCAAGCTGAATGACAACTACAGTGAACGTCTTCGCGAACTCAGCATTACCAAGCTTAATGGCAGCTGTCAGCTGCACCTCGGCATTGCCGCTTCCCGCCTGCGGCCGGGTAACCTTGCCGTCCGCCGCGACAACGGCCGGACTGGAGGATGTCCAGGTTATGATAGCTCCGTGCACACCGGACACCGGCAGTGTCAGGTCTTTATAGACCTTGCTGGTATCGCCAAGCGTCAGGCCGCCGGCAATATTAGCAACCAGCTCATCATCGCTGAGCAGCTCGATGGCGCTGCCCCAGACCGAAACGCCCTGGCCGGACATTGCCGTAAAGACCATGACCTGTTCATTCCGGGTGGAATCCCATTGTTTCACGAATACACCTTTGTACAGGCGCTGTATTGTATTGCCGTTCTCTGTTTCGTCTATCAGCAAATGGGCATAATAATCACCTGTCAGTTCCCAGTTGCCGCTAACCGCTCCGCCCAAAGTGCCGTCTTCCAGCAGTTCGACATCGACGGTTGGCTTGATTTTGGCCGAGGTATCCTTGCCGTGGTTGACGAACTGGTAAGACCCGACAACGTCTGCCCGCTGAACCTTGGCAAGCGTCTCGCCGGAATAACGGTGCGGAGCCACAACCGGCCAGGCGTCCTCGTTCATGAACATCTGATGCACCCGCACCTCATGGGTTTCCCCGCGCATCGGGAATCTGGTATGGAAGAAATTGAACAGCTTGCCCTGCTCCTCGTCATAATAAACCGAATTATGCCCGGAGGAGACATAGCCGTACACCGGGAAATCTGCTTCGCCGTTCAGATTGCTGAACAGGAAATTGCCGATCAGCTTGTTGCCGATGTTTGAATGATCTCCGTCCGTCGTCAGCACAGCATTCTGCCCTGCTGCATCCTTGTAAGGACCGTCCGGATTCACGGAGCGGAACAGCCGCATATTGTAGCCGCCGTCAGCAGCCAGTCCGCCGTAGGTTACATACAGGTAGTAATAGCCGGTTGTCGGGTCATATACGATATAAGGACCTTCGCCGGATTTGTAATTGCCGCCGGAAATTTTGGTGCCGAAGTAACGGTCAATCAATCTTCCGTCTGCTGTAGTCCCGTCTTTGCCGGGATATACCGGCTGTCCGGTCGCCGGGTCAACCTCGAGCAGGAAAATGCCGCCTGACCAGGAGCCGTAGGTCATCCACAGCTTACCGTCTTTGTCGTAGAACAGAGTCGGGTCAATCGCATTGGTATACTGCTTGTTGTTATACGTGCCGTTTGCATTGAACCAGCCCGGATTCATGCCTTCCAGCGTTCCTTCGCCGATCAGCGTCTGAATGTTGGTATTGGTCCACTTTTTGTTGACCTTGCTGTTTGTATCGAACTGCTCATCCAGCGTAAAGCCGGAGTATATCACGGTGCCGCCGTAAACATAAGGGCCTTCAATCTTCTGTGAGACAGCAAAGCCGATTGCTGAACGGATATAGGTTGACGATGTGCTGTAATAGATCATATATGCGCCCTTGGTGCCGTCGCCGTTCACATAATCCGCATTCCAGAATACATCAGGCGCCCAGACTGCAAATCCGCCTTTGCTGTCGGAGTCGTTCTCCCCGGCCCAGGCGAAGGATTCCGTCAGATTGGCAGACAGATCGCCGTAAAGCGCATTGTCCGGTGTCTTATATCCGTTGGTGAACGTGCTCCAGTTCAGCAGATCCTGCGATTTGGCCGCTTCTATATGCGAACCAAAAACATAATACGTCCCGCCGTCCTTCACCACTGAAGGGTCATGCACGGATACGTTGCTGAACACCGGAGCAGTCGGAGCCGGGGAGGCTTCCGGTGTAGGTGCCGGTGTAGCCGGCGGAGTCACTGCCGGCGTTGGCGATGCCGCCTGGCTTGGCGTAGCGGTGGGTGATACAGTACTTCCGCCGTTACTTACCGGTGCAGCTGTAGCTGTTGCCGTTGCCGCTGGAGTTTCCAGCTTGATTAAACCGCTGAATTTCGGATCATAGCTAACCTTGCCGGTACCCTGGACCGTAATCTGACTGTTCAGACCAAGAATCAGATTCCTGATTTCGCTTCCGGCCTCCGCACGAAGCGCCGCCATGCGGTTAAGCGTCATTTCCGCGATGGTTCCTCTTGCCAGCACAAGCTCCGGCTCCCCTGCAGCATTGACTACAACAGAATCAAAGCTGCCGCTAAGCTGAATGCGCGAACCCGCAGGCAGGGTGGTCTCAAGCTTGACCCGGCTGAAGCCCTCTCCGCCAAGTGCTGTATCTTCTTCCAGTCTGACACCAGACTCAGCTGTTACATCCGGTATGCTACTACTGCCCTTCAGAACAATCCGCAGCTTGCCGTCCGGCTTGTCTGCGATCAGCGAGGCTGCTGAGGTATTGTTCAGCACGACACTGTTTTCACCGCCGCCGCTGACGATAATCTTGCCGGTAACCTTCACGTTGTCCAGCAGAATATCTCCGCCGGCAATCCCTTCTGTGAGATACAGGTTGCCTGTAATTTCAGTGTCCTTAAGCGTCACACCGGCGGTGCTGATCACTAGATTCTTTGCCTGTAACTGCGTGTAGCTGCCGCTTTGCAGAATAATCTCACCTGACAGCTTACCGATCATCCGGACAGCTTCTGCCCGTGTTACCGGACGTCCTCCTTTAAAGCTGCCGTCCTCGTAGCCGTTAAGGAATCCATCGCCTAGCAAGCTAAGGACAGCTTCTCTACTCCACTCCGGCAGCGTTGCAGCATCCTGCGGTCCTGCCCCAGCTGCCGCAGCATCAAGCCGGTACAGCCGGTACAGCATAACTGCCGCTTCCTGGCGGCTGACCGTCTGCTGCGGACGGAAGGTTCCATCGCTGTAACCCGACACATATCCTGCAGATACCGCTTTCATAACTTCGCTGTAGTAAGCCTTGCCCTGCTCCACATCACTGAAGCTGTTTGCAGCAGCCATAGTCTGCAGATTAAACACCCGGTTTACCAGGGTGACCCATTCCGCCCTGGTAATATGCTGATCCGGCTTAAATACGCCGTTTCCGTACCCCGACAACAGCCCTTTGTCAGCCCATGTCTGCAAATCTCCGGCTGCCCAGTGCCCCATATAATCCGGTGCTGCAGCCGCCTGCTGTCCCGCAGAATTGCCGTCCATTGCTGTTCCCGAAGCCCCCAATGCCGGTGAAGGAACAAGCAGCAGCAGTGCAAGAATTGAAGATGTCAGCCTGCCAGTCCATTTATTCAAAAGAAAATCCCTCCGTTTCTAAAATTGGCCTCAACGGTTCCCTTACATTCCCTATCTGGTACAGAAGCAGCATTTAAGGTACCGGAAAGCACCTCCTTATTAGCCAGTATAAATAAAACGCTTACAAGAGAAATTTAATAAAAAAGTTTCTTTTCGGCCTTCGTTTGTTTCACACATAATTAAACTAAAACCTTCAAGAAACTCTGTAACCGCTTTTATTCTATAGCGATAATCCCATATTAGTCAATTAAAATTTTTAATTAGTATGAATCTTTTTATATTTTTATTTATTAATTACAAAACCAAAAAAAGAGCAGCTGCCCTTCGCGTAATCCGGAAAGGTGCTGCTCTTTTTAGTATTCTTCTACCGCCTGATCATCACCTAGAACGTATAGCTCCTTACTGTCCTTCCTGCTCCATTATCACTTGCTCAATCCCCAGTACAATCAGCTTCAGGCCAAACTCAAATGCCCGGTCGGTTCCCATCAGCTCGAACAGTCCGGTCGTAAACATTCTCCGGAACAGCCCCGCATCCTGCTCACTCATCGTGTCCAGAAGACCAAGCATCTCTTCTCCCGGAAGTCCTTCCTGCTCTTTAATAATAATGGAGACATTGCGCTCATGCTGATAGCTGTCCAGCACGAAAAAGAAAACATAGTTCATAACCGTGGTAGCCACCTGAAATTTTTGCTCCGGTTCAAGCGGTGTATCTTCCACGCAGAGCAGCATCCGGTTGGTGAACCGGATCACATCCGGCTCGTGGGGGAGTGTCATCATCATTAGCTGCGTTGAGCAGGGATACCGGCTAAGTACGCTGCGTACCGTTACTGCAAGTCCGGTCAGCTGCGCTTTCCAATCCCCCTCAGCCTGGAATTCCTCCAGAATGATTTTGGATATTTGATTAGCCAGGCGCTGGTAGAGCTTCTGTTTGCTCTTGAAGTACCAGTAAAGAGAGGGAGCCTGAATCCCCACCCTGTCCGCAAGCCTCCTCATGCTGAATTTCTCGATGCCCTCTTCGCCAAGAAGCTCCCATGAAGCTTCCAAAATCCGCTCCTCCGAAATCTGAGGCTGCTGCTTTTTCATCATAATCCGCCCTTTTATCTAACAGTGTAAGTTTATGCTTTACAAGCTCCTAAGCCCATGATATCATCTAACACTGTAAGGTTCAATCTAACACCGTTAGATAAACAATGAATAAACCAGAAAGAAGTGATTTTCATGGATGCTGAAAACCTCCATTATTTCGAGAAAGCCCCTGTTGCCAAAGCCGTAGCCCACTTCGCCGTCCCCATGATGCTGGGCATGTCAATGAGTGTCATCTACTCCATCCTGAATGCCTATTTCATCGGAACACTCCACAACACTGCGATGTTAACCGCACTTGCACTGACCTTGCCGTTATTCGCAATTATTATGGCACTGGGTAACTTTATCGGCATGGGCAGCGGTACCTTTATCTCCCGTTTGCTCGGTGAGAAAAAATATAATGAGGTAAAGCATGTGTCCTCATTCGCTTTTTACAGCAGCCTGGCACTCGGTCTTGTCGTCATTGCTGTTGGCCTCCCGTTCATCGATTCCATTGTCCGTAGCCTTGGAGCAACGCCTGAGTCCTTCGGCTTTACTAAGGATTATGTCACGGTTATGCTGATCGGTTCACCCTTCCTTGTATTATGCTTCACGCTGGAGAATATTGTACGCTCTGAAGGTTCAGCTGTTAAATCAATGATCGGCATGATTCTCAGCGTTGCTGTGAATATAATCCTCGATGCGCTGGTTATCTTTGTTTTCCACTGGGATGTGATCGGCGTTGCGTCAGCCACAGTTGTCTCCAACCTCGTTGCGAGTGTCTATTACGCCTTCCATATGGGGTATAAAAGCCAATTTTTAACGGTTTCCGTACGGTGGTTCAAAGCCAGCAAAGAAATGGTCGGCAATGTTATTAAAATCGGAGTTCCCGTCTTCATTATGAGTATCTTCATGGGGGCAATGTCGCTGATCTTCAATCATTATCTTGTGGAATATGGCGATTCCGCCGTAGCCGCTTACGGAATTTCATCCCGTTTACTGCAGTTTCCCGAGTTCATTATTATGGGCTTATGTGAAGGAGTCGTACCGCTGATCGCTTTCTCCTTTACAGCCAACAGATTGCGGATGAAGCAAAGCATCGGATTCACGGTCAAAACAATTGTAGCGTTGGCTGTCGCTTTCGGTCTTATCGTCTATCTGATTTCCGACCATTTAATCGGCTTGTTTACGAATGACCCGCAGTTAATTGAAATGGGCAGCTATATTCTGCATGTGACCTTTTTATCCCTGTTCATTTCAGGAACGACGGCGTTGTTTACGGGGATCTTCCAGGCAACAGCGCAAGGGACCGCCGCATTTATTATGTCAATTATTCAAGGCGCTACGCTGATCCCTGTGCTCTACATCGCCAACCGGATGAATGGTTTTCACGGGGTGGTCTGGTCACTGGTCATTGCGGATGCTGCTGCGTTCCTCGTCGGTGCCGGCATGCTGTATATTCTGCGGAACAAATTACAGCCGGATCTGGAGAGCCTGGCGCAGTGAAGGATTGTTTTCAGGTAAAAAAAGCCCGTTCTCAGCCTACCGATTGGCGAAAACGGGCTTCATATTTGGCTCATTTCGAAATTATTGTTGCTAATGAACACCCCCGCCATCAATTGGGTTGTTCATTTCTCCGTCAACGGCTTACTTCTGGAGCATTTGTAAAAGAATATCTTTGTGTTCCTTTGAAAGTTGCATTAAGGTGAAGCTTTTGTCTTTAATAAGGGAATTAATCATACTTGCTTCTTGTCTAGCGAGGTTATATAGAGATTTGTCAATTGTGCCGTTAAGCAATGCTTCATCGAGTTCATCCGAATCCTTCTGGATTACTTCTCCTGATGGCATTACGATAATATCTAAGAACAAATCGTCCATCCAAGGTACGTTATCCTCGCTCACACCATTCATATAACAGATATCAATATACCACTGCACAATTTGTCCTTTTTCGTCAAACATTGTAGTCACTGAATGATGCTTATCACAAGGAAATTGTTGAAGCCATAAATATCCGTCATTTACAATGCAAATATTTGGGTCAGCGTATTTAACGTACAAAGGCTCTTTCACTTTTGCAATCTTCAGAAGTGATATGTAACCTTTAAAATTATCCGTTTCAAGATATGACTGGGCATACTCTCTTTCCAGTACACGTTTCCAATCTGAACGGTCCCCATATTTCCTCTTCAAGTATGCATCTCCCTTTGGCAACTCACCGAAATGTTCATATAGCTTTAACCAATCCATTGTGGCTCCCCCAGATGCAAACCGATGTTCCTAACCTTTATAACAGAACGGAGACTTAGCAACAATTTTTACGAAAAGAGCCTACTATTTTTAAACTGTAAGATCCAGCTTCTTGGTAAGCAGTATCTCGAGCGGCTGCGAATCAAGGATTAAACAGCCCGCATCTTTATATCCTAATTTTCTGTAAAAATGCTGGGCTCCTTCGTCAGCCTGGGTCGAGGTCATCACCATGTTAAAACCCTTTTGCTTCATCTGCTCCTCCCAGAACTGAACAACCTTCGCTCCTGCCCCCTTCCCCCGAAAAGGTTCATCTAGCCAAATCAGGTTCATGAACGGGATATTGTCCCAGAAGTAGCCATAGCGCATCCATCCGAACTTACTTCCATCCTCGTCCTGCAGGATATAGATTTCATTTGCCTTTATTTTCGCCGGTATAAGGTTCTCAGGAATATGCCGGTCACGGCTGCTTATGTATTCATAGTCAGAATCGTTTGCGAAAGCGATGTGCATGATGGTTCCTCCAGATAAAAGATTGGTACAATTATACCTCTTTTCTATAATTCGGAGTCTATAAATAACAGATATAATTAATCTATACTGCCGTTATCACAGCAAAAAAACAGCCCATCATCCAGACAGGCTGCCTTAATCTTCAGGTTCAA
This sequence comes from Paenibacillus sp. fava2, assembly GCF_058313675.1. NCBI lineage: Bacteria > Bacillati > Bacillota > Bacilli > Caryophanales > Paenibacillaceae > Paenibacillus > Paenibacillus sp. fava2. The sequence continues at coordinate 4,329,788 of NZ_CM177755.1, forward strand.
TCCATTATGTCCTCTTGGTAACCCTTCTCTTCCATGCTATATCAACGCCATTACAGTCCCCCCCAGCGCACCTGTCAACACTACGATCCAAGGCGGCAGCTTCCAATAAACTAACATACTGAATAATACCGCTGCAAAAGCAAAGTCTGCAGGCGCCAGGATGGAGCTGGTCCAAATCGGCTGATAAAAGGCTGAGATTAATATACCTACTACTGCAGCGTTTACGCCCATTAAAGCCCCTTTTGCTTTTGGATTGCGGCGCAGGCCATCCCAGAAAGGAAGGGTTCCCAGAATCAATAAAAAAGCAGGCAGGAAAATAGCTGCTGTCGCGAGCAGGCCTCCTGCCCACCCGTTCATTACAGCACCCAGATAGGAGGCAAACGTAAACAACGGCCCCGGAACAGCCTGTGCCGCCCCGTATCCTGCGAGAAAGGCCTCTTTACTCACCCAGCCTGAGGCTACGAATTCCCGTTCAAGCAGCGGCAAAACAACATGCCCCCCGCCAAACACAAGCGCACCGGAACGGTAAAAGCTGTCAAACATTGCAATCCAGCGAACGGAGGTCATTTCTCTCAGCACCGGAAGAAGCAGCAGCAATCCAAAAAACAAAGCCAGACATACCGTTGCCAAGCTGCGCTTAACCGGAAAGCTGATTCTGCTGTCAGCCTCTGCTTCGTGCCGGCTATAGATCACGAAACCCAGTATTGCTGATAAAAGAATCATTCCGACCTGCGAAAAGGCTGTCTGCCATAATAATGTAGTTACCATTGCCAATAAGGCGATGGCTTTTCTTTTTAAATCGGGAGTCAGCTTCTGGGCCATGCCGGTAACCGCGTGTGCTACAACGGCGACAGCCACCAATTTCAAGCCATGAATCCAGCCTGCGTTACTTACATCCAACCCCTGAAGGATCAATGCAAATAGGATTAAGGCCACTACAGAAGGTAATGTAAAACCAAGGAATGAGACAATCCCGCCCGGTATACCGGCCCGCATAATCCCCATGCCAATCCCAACCTGACTACTGGCCGGTCCGGGTAAAAATTGGCACAGCGCCACCAGGTCAGCGTAATTTTTTTCGTCCATCCATTTTCTTTTGCGGATATATTCATCATGAAAATAACCGAGATGAGCTATGGGACCGCCAAATGAAGTGAAGCCCAATCTGCCTGATACCATTAAAATTTCGAGCAGCGTCTTGAATAATCCCTGCTCCCGCTGTACCCGCTTATCCACTTCAATCCCCCCTGTATGATATCAAATGCCTAGATTGAATGTTACCTTCATACCGCCGTTCCCACAACGAATTGACTGAAAAATGACATTCCGCTAACATTGCTCTTACACTTGCAGCAAAAAAGACCGTCAAAGAGACGGCCTTCACAGCTATACACTATAACGTCTAATCGTTCTGCAGCAGCCAGGCCGCCGCCTCTTCCTCATTGCCGAATGTCCGGAAGCTGCTCCCCTTGTTCAGCTCGGAGAGCAGCTCCTTGAACCTGCCCTTGCCTGCCCGCCCGCTGCCAATGACCGCCGCACCTCTCACCCTGTAATTCATGAATTTCTGCAGCAGCGTTCCGGCCAGGCCGGTCCGCAGATTATAGAATTCCTCCGGTAACGATGCTTCATAGAGCAAAACTTTATATACATCATGCTCCATGCAGACGCCGATCAGATCCAGAATATCCTGCTCTGTACTTAGCATGCTGTCACCAGGGCGTAAATCGAGGTACTGCTGTCCTTCACGGGTCATCACTTCAACCTTCACTTGCTTCACTCCATTCCCGTTCTCATTAGTAAGGGCCCTGCGGACCTCTCCAATCCATTGCAATTCACTCGAATGCGCCGAGAGCTTGTTCGCCTGAATCAGCTTCCAGAGCATAGCTTCCCGCGGGCTCCGCCCGAGCGCATACTGCCCTTTGGCCTCGCGGCCCTGTTCCAGGTGGATAAGACTTATAATCTCCTGCTCATAAGCATCCAGCATGCCGAGAATTTCCGCGGTTTCCAGCTGATCGCTCCAGGCGAGCTGAATAAGGAAGGTGTTTCTGGCTTCCGGCTGCTCCGGTGCCGACAGAACCCAGCGCTTCAGCTCAGCCCTTCCTTCCGGGGTTATGGTGTACATTTTCTTGGAGGGCGAGCTCTCCTGATGCTGTACCTCACTCGTCACATATTCTTCCTTCAAAAGCTCAACCAGCGCTTTATAAATCTGGTTGTTATTCCCTGACCAGTACATGAAGGAAGAATCCTGAATAATCTTCTTCATGTCATACCCGGTCAGGGACTGGCTGCTTAACAGACCCAAAATGGCATAATTGATCGACATCCCATTCACTCCTATATGAATAACCTATGTTAATAGTAACATAGGTTATTTACATCATACAAACAAAAAAAATAAGCCACGCGCCGGAAACGGCACATGGCTGTTCATTATCCAATGAAGGGCAGGCGGATATCATACCACCCGCTTACCCCGCATTGTCCATATTCATTACTGCCTGCAGCGACCACTGTGCCGTCAGCTTTTAGCCCGACGGTATGCGTACAGCCGGCGGCTACGGCTACAATATCGCGCCAGCCGCTTACCTCGCATTCGCCGTACTTGTTCCAGCCTGTAGCCGTTACTGTACCGTCCGCTTTCAGGCCGACAGTATGATGGCTCCCCGCCGCAATCGCTGTAATCCCTCGCCAGCTGCTTACTTCGCATTGGCGTTCCTTGTTCCGGCCCGCGGCTGCCACCGTACCGCCCGCCTCCAGCGCCGCGGTATGCAGATATCCGGCGGCTACGGCCACAATACTGCGCCAGCCGCTTACCCCGCATTGGCCATACCGGTTATTCCCTGTAGCAATAACCCTGCCGTCTGATTGCAGTCCGGCTGTATGCCAGTCACCTGCAGCTGCCGCTATGATATTCCGCCAGCCGCCTACCTCGCACTCGCCATCCTGATTCCGGCCTGCGGCTACTGCAGTGCCGTCCGCTTTCAGGCCGATTGTCCTTCGCCAGCCTGCCGCTACCGCCACAATATCGTGCCAGCCGCTTACCTCGCATTGGCCGTGCTTGTTCCAGCCTGCGGCCGCCACTGTACCATCGGCTCGCAGACCGATGGTATGGGCATTGCCGGTATGCGCATTGCCGGCGTCTACCGCGACAATACCGCTCCAATCGTCCACATTGCATTGGCCGTATTTATTATCCCCTGCAGCCTTCACCGTACCGTCTGTCTTCAGGCCGGCCGTATGACGGTATCCTGCCGCCAGGGAAGTCATGCCTTGCATTACACTCATTAACCCCGCTCCTTCATCATGGTCAGATGCTGCCCATTAACAAGCTCATCTACATTAAACCATAATGACGGGATATTTTCTGCGCCAAGCCTGATAAAATACGTTTCCCGGGCACTTTTAACCCTTTGTAGCCCCAGCCGCAATGCCCTTAACGAAATATTTCTGCAGGGCGACGAACACAATCAGCACCGGCACAACCGACATCGCCGTTCCGGCAAAAATCATATCCCAGCGTGAGGAGAACTCTCCTATATAGCGGTATATTTCCACCACCATCGTCTTCGGCTCGCCTGAAGGCAGCACCAGCATCGGCATCAGGAAGTCATTCCAGATCCCCAGCCCGTTCAGCACCACCATACTGGCCGTAACCGGACCCATCAGCGGGAACACGATCCGCCAGAAGATTCCGTAGCGGGAGCAGCCGTCAATCTCCGCCGCTTCCTCAATTTCCTGCGGAATGCCTTTAACGAAGCTGGTGTAGAGCAGACAGCCAAAGCCGACAGCACCGGCGACATAGACCAGAATCGGACCGGCCAGACTACCGTACAAGCCGAACATTCTCAGCTCCTTGAACAGCGGAATCATATAAGCCTGGAACGGAATCATCATCCCGGCCAGGAAATACAGGAACATGAACCTTGTCCAGCGGGCGTTCCGCCGCTCAATCGCATAGCCGGCCATCGGAATGATCAGCACCTGGGCCACGATTGACACCAGGGTCAGAATCAGGCTGTTCAGAATAGCGCGCGGAAAGTCCGTCTCGGTCAACAGATATTTGAAGCTTTCCAGGTATAGCCCTTTAGGAAAGGCAATCGCGTCCCGCATGATTTCGGCGTTGCTTTTGAAGGCCGACATCAGGTTGAAGAAAATCGGGAAAAAGAAAATGACAGCCAGCACCAGCGTAACAATAAACATCGAGATTTCAGCAATTCTTTTTTTCGTTTGAAGAGTCATGCTACATCTGCACCTCCCGTTTCCGGAGGAATTTCACTTGAATGACCGTAATCAGCATAATGATCAGGAACAGCACCATGGCCAGCGCCGTACCAAAGCCCTGCCGCAGCTCGCCAAAGCCGACTTTGTAAATAATATAGGTCAATGTCTCGGTCTCAAAGCCCGGACCTCCATCCGTCATGACCGCAATCTGGTCAAAAATCTTCAGCGCGCTGATCATCGACAGTACCATACATACCGTCATTGAACCGGCCAGCAGCGGGAAGGTAATGTGCCGGAACTGCTGGAAGCCGTTCGCCCCGTCAATGCTGGCCGCTTCATTCAGCTCAGGCGGAATGCCCTGCAGCCCGGCCAGATAGATAATCATGTAATAGCCCGCGCCTTTCCAGACCGTAGACAGAATAATCGAAAGCATGGCGTAGTTCGGATTGCCCAGCCAGTCAACAACCCAGCTGCCCAGTCCGACCGCATCAAGAATCTGATTGAACACGCCGAAATTATAATTCAGGATCATAGCCCACACAAAACCCATTACGATCCCGCTCAGCAGTGTCGGGAAATAAAAAATACTTCTGAACAGATTGCGGAACCAGCGGACCTTATCCACCAGGATTGCCATGGCAATCGCTGCGATATTTTCCAGGACAACGAGGCTGATGGTCATGACCAGCGTATTTTTCAGCGCATTGTGCACGCGGGGGCTATGCCAGATTTCCACGAAATTGGCGAACCCGATATACCGCATGTCCTCACTGATACCATCCCATGAGGTGAAGCTGAGATAAATACTGCCTGCTGTCGGCACGATGACAAACAGTGTATAGATTAGAAATGACGGCAAAATAAACATCAGCGCATAGGACTGCCACTGCTTCTTTTTCTTGGGCTTCAGCGCCGCAAGCGGCTTGTCTGTCTGTTGCAATGCTGTAGACATGGATGCTCTCCCTCCCGGAGCTGCTCCCCGGCAAGAGGGTCTGCTCAATAGCAGGACTTCCCTCCCCCGGGCAGCTTTTCTTTTTTACCTATTAACCGGTACTTCTTATTGCTGGTTCGCTTTCACCTGTGCGTCATATTCAGTATCTGCCTGCTTCATGTAATCGCTGACATTCTCGTCCTTCACGACCAGATCCTGCAGCAGCTTGTAGAACCAGTTACGGAACTGCGGAGGAATCAGGTTATCGCCCCACCAGTTGTTGATTGCCAGCGATTTGGTGACATTCGGGTCGGCAATCAGATCAAGAGCTACCTGCATCTGTTCTCCGGTCTCATAAGTAACCTTCTCTTTGGTGGAAGGAATGGCGTTGATGCTGGCCAGATATTTGGCGTATTGCTCAGGTGCAAAGAAGAAGCGGATAAAATCCTTGATTGCCTCTGTTTTGTCCGCATCCTTGGCAGCTTCAGCAGAGAGCGACCAGCCGGCCGGCGACGGCAGACCGATTACATTCACTTTGCCTTCACGGTCAGGAATGGCATAGAAGCCGAATTCAAAGCTTGGATCTGCCTCCTGAATCTGTGTAAACATCCAGGTGCCGGAGTAGAGCTGGGCCGCTTTGCCTGCTACGAGAATGGAAGCCGTCTGGTTATCCCCGGTGCTGAGCCAGCCTTTGTCCACATAGTTAGTGAACAGGTCTTTAAAGTCTGTCATTGCCTGTACCACATTGGCATCAGTGAAGCTTACCGTCTTGGCCGTGCGCTTGGAGTTCCAGTCCGGGTCCTTCGAATACACATCATCAATCAGGAACTTGTTCACCCAGAAGCCCATATGGAAAATATCCTTGCCGCCGACAACAAGCGGAGTGATGCCGCTCGCCTTCAGCTTCTCCTGGATCGCGAGAAACTCGTCATACGTTTTGGGAAGCTCGGTGATGCCGGCATCCGCGTACGCTTTTTTGCTGTAGATAATGCCCTGCGGCACGTTTACCGACATCGGCGCATTCCACACCTTGCCGTCTACCTGCGGCGGATTGTCAAACAGCTCAGCCAGGTCGGCAGGCAGCTCGACGATTTTGCCGGCATCTGCAAACACCTGGGTGTCACGGATTTCAACGAGATCCGGGAATTCCCCGACGGCATCCTTGGTTTTGAGCCAGTCCAGATAAGCCGCTGAGGAGGTTTCGCTGATATCTTTGATTTTGACATTCGGATTGGCTTCCATAAAAACCTTGACGGCTTCTGCAATCGCCTCTTTGGTCGCCGGGTCGCCGGACGCATAGCCGATGGAGAACTGTACTTCTTTTTTCGTGTCCGTGGTTGCCGCCGGTGCATTGGTTGCGGTTGTGTTATTTGCGTTGTTAGCAGTATTTGAGGCGTTATTGTTACTTCCGCAAGCCGACAGAATGGCCGTTGCGGCCAGAAGGGTTGCAGACAATGCGGTTACTGATTTCTTATACATATGAACAAGACCCCCTATGAGACTGAAGATGGATTAAAGCGGGAAACAGCACCCGATGTGCGCATCATCTTAGTAAGCGTTTCCTTGTGATTACAGGATAGCATTCTGTACTCAAGGGTTGAATGCAGTTTTTTAAGCTCCATATGCGGTAATTTTAATAGATCTCCATGACAAAAAAAGAGAGAGATCCGCAGATCTCCCTCGCACGTCAGCTATTCAGCTGAATTTCTGCTATTCATTCAAGCCCTCTTCCCGCGCCTGCCGGTCGTATTCCCGGTCCGCTTCTTTCATTGCGCCGCTTACATCGCCATTGCTGACAACGAGCTCCTCCAGCAGCTTATAGTACCAGTTGCGGAACTGCTGCGGAATGGTATTGCCGCCCCACCAGTTGTTGATCATCCTTGATTTCACAGTCTGCGGGTCGTCAAGAATACGCAGAGCCTCCTGCATCGGTTCACTGACCGGATACACCGGTTTGATTGTGGTGGCAGGAATCCCGTTAATTGCCGCCAGAAAAGTACCGTACTGTTCAGGACTGAAGAAAAATTGCAGGAATTCCGTGATGGCTGCTGCCTTTACCGGATCACCGGCGGCTTCCGCCGAGAAGGACCAGCCGGCAAGCGAAGGAAGGCCGGTCACCTTCACCTGCCCGTTGCGGTCCGGCACCGCATAGAAGCCGAACTCAAAGGCCGGATCCGCAGCCGCAATCGGCGAGAACATCCAGGGCCCCGAGTAGAGCTGGGCCGCTTTCCCTGACACAAGGAAGGATACGGTCTGGTTATCGCCGATATTCTGCCAGCCCGGATCAACATACCGGGTGAACAGCTGTTTAAAGTCACTTACTGCCTGGATTACATTGGCATCGGTAAAGCTGGCCTTGCCGGCCGTTTTCTGTGCGTTCCAGTCCGGATCAGCCGCATACACATTATCGATCATAAATTTGTTAATCCAAAAGCCCAGGTGAAACAGATCCTTCCCTCCGGCTACCAGCGGTGTAATGCCGGAGGCCTTCAGCTTCTCCTGCACGTCCAGAAACTCATCATAGGTTTGCGGAAGACTGGTAATTCCGGCTGCCGCATAAGCTTTTTTGCTGTAGATGATACCCTGTGGCGGGGTTTCATACAGCGGAGCGTTCCACACTTGTCCATACACCTCTACAGGATGATCCAGAAGCTCCACCAGCTCCTGCGGTAGCGGGGCGATTTTGCCTGCAGCGGCGAAGGCCTCTGTATCACGCATCTCCAGCAGATCGGGAAACTCGCCGACGGCATCCTTTATTTTCAGCCAGTCCAGATAGGCGCTGGAGGAAATTTCGCTGATGTCCTTGATCGTCACATGAGGATGAGCCTGCATATAGGCGGCAATCACCGCCTTCAGTGCCTGCGTAGTTGCCATATCCCCGGCAGCATAGGCAATGGAAAAGGTGACCGGCCGGAGAGATTCTTCCTTTCGCCCGCCATCATCCCCGGAGCGGCCCGTGCTGCAGGAGGCAAGGATAGCGAGGGTGAGGATACCCGCTGCCGTTTGTCTTTTGCTAAACTTGTACATACACCGCTTGCGCTCCCTTACAGTAGACTACGATCTTTGTTCAATAACAGGAAACAGCAGGGTAACGGATGTCCCGATATGCTCCCGGCTGCTGACAGTAAGGCCATACTCATCGCCGAAGCTGGAACGGATGCGTTCATGGACATTTTTCAGGCCTACATTTTTGCTGGGGGCGGCGGGGTCTTCCAGATTCCTGTGAAGCTGTGCCAGTGTCTCCCGGCTCATGCCGATGCCGTCATCATAAATCGTGACAGCCATTACCTGCCCCCTACGCTCAACCGTGATGCCTATCGTTCCCTTGCCCTTCTGGCGCAGACCATGCTGCACAGCATTCTCGACCACCGGCTGCAGCGACAGCTTCAGCACCGGCCAGTTCAAATCAATATCCTGCGGAATCTCCTGCTGAAGCGTATACCGGTTTTCATACCGGACGGAAATAATGTAGAAATAATTATGAAGATGCATAAGCTCGCTGCCAAGGCTGACCCGGTCCTCCCCGTAATCTATCACATACTTCAGCTGATCCGAGAGGGCCAGAATCATATCCGCCACTTCCCCGGCCTCCTTGTCCACTGCATTCATGCGGATAACTTCCAGGGTGTTGTAGAGATAATGCGGCCGGATCTGGCTTTTCAGCGCATTCAGCTCGGTCTGCTTCTGCTTGATCTGGGCCACATAGGCTTCGTCGATATGAATTTTGAGGCGTTCCACCATCCGGTTAAACCCATGGGCCAGCCTGCCCATCTCATCATTGCTGTTCACTGTCAGCTGGGTGTCAAGGTTGCCGGACTCCACCACCGTCATCTGTCTGATCAGCTCCCTGATCGGTGCAGCCAGGCGGCGGGAAAACCACGCCCCCATTACAATCATCACAACCGCGCAGATTGCGATGGCGGTATATACGGTCATCCTTGCCGACAGAAGCTGCTCGAACAGGCTGCCGCGGTGGATTCCGGCGATAATCTGCCCGTCCAGAAAAGGGATCTCCTGACTGAGCTTAATCCGCTCCTTATCTTCCAGCACAGGCTGTATTACTGCCCCCGGAGCCACATCCTGATTGCTGAAATACACTCTGCCCTGGCCGTCCAGCAGGTACAGCTCATCCTTGGCGCCGAGGCTGAGCTCCCCGATAAACTGCTGGAACAGCGAGGTGTCGATGTCCAGGAAAAGGGTGCCCACCACCTTAGGCTCCCGGGTCACTCTGCCCGAGGTATCAATCAGGGTGCGGCCGATGGTGAATACGGTTTTGTCGGAGTCAAAAAAGTAATCATCCGTATGTGCCGGAAATACCGCTGCTTTGGCCGGATCTTTAGCCATGGCCGCCAGCCACTCCGGCCGGGCGAAATCGTCCGTCACCAGCGAGCGGTTCTCCTTCTGCTGCGAGTATACCTTCCCGTCCGCACTCCTTACAAACTGCACACCGGTAATATAGGAATCGCTGAAGAGCAGCGTTTTGAGGAAGCTGTCAATCGGAATGGCATTAATCTGCCCCAGCTCATTGACATTCGCCGTCTGATTGCGGCTGTAGCTGTCGATGTATCCGTCGTAACGGCCGGTGTACATCAGCTTGGAGATTTCATTGTACTGGTTAAACGCCGAATTCAGATTATAGCCCATATACAGCACCATCTGCTGCAGATTGCTGGCTGTATAGCGCTCCACATAACCGGAAAAGGTCTTAACGGAAAAAAAGCTGAGCGCCAGCAGCGGAATCAGCCCGACCAGCAGAAAGGATGCCGAAAATTTGACGAAAATACTGCTGCTCCTCCCCCGGTTCAGCACGCATACTCCCCCTTAAACTCTATTATCATGCCGTCAAGGCTTCCAGGACTGCTTATACTCCTGCGGTAGCCTGCCGAATTTCTTCTTGAACATATCGCTGAAATGACGGGCATTGTTATAGCCGACCAGCTCGGCGATTTCATAGATCATCAGATTGCTCTGGAGCAGTAGCCGGCGGGCATGATTCAGCCTTACCTCCGTTAAATAGTGCTTGAAGTTCTGTCCGGTATGCTTCTTGAAAAAGCTGCTGAAATAATACGGGTTCATGTACAGCATCGCGGCCATGGATTCCAGCGTAATATTCTCGGCGTAATGCTCGTCTACATAAGCTTTGATCTGGAGCAGCTGGGGCATCTCTTTGCCGCTCAGCCTGCCGGCCAGCTGGTCGTACAGCTGCCGTACCACGCTGCAGAAAGCATCCCCCAGCGCGGCATAGGTCGGAGCTGCAGTAAGCTGCTCCAGCAGCAGCGGACTGGGGCCCTGCTGGGCGGCAGCATCCGCACTGTATTCGGCAAGCTCCTGCTCCAGCTGGAGCACTGTATTGTAGACATGCGATACCGCCTGGGCGGGGCTGCCGCCGGAGAGCTGTTCCACCTGGTCAAGCAGCTCTTTGCACCGGCGGGCGGCAGTCTCCTTCTCCAGCATCTTCAGCGCTTCTATCAGCGAGAGCTGAGTCTCCGCCAGCAAGGCCGGCGAGGACAGGGAAGACGGAGCCTGAGCAGCGCCGTCATCTGCGATAACCCGGTTCAAGCCGCAGAAATATTTGGATTTGAGCGCTTTCAAGGCGCTGCGGTAGGATTCGTCCGCCTCCTCCATTCCGCCTCCCGGCAGGCCTACGCCAATGGTCACCTGCAGCTTGAGATAGCTGTTGATCTTCTGGTGCAGATCAATCATCAGAGTAAGCGGCTTGTCAGCCTGCTCATGCTGCAGCAGCATACACAGCCGTTCCCCCTTGCGGAATACATATCCACTGCCGCTGCTTTCGACCGTCTCTTTGATAATATTGCTGAGCGCGAATTCCACCAGCTTGCGTTCATGCTCCTCCCAGCGGGAGGAGCCGCCGCTGTACTCATCGATCTCCACTGCACAAACGGTAGCAAAGCGGGTAATGGCTGTATTCCCCAGCCGGGCCAGCGTGACTGCAACCCCCTTGTTGCCGTCCGTCAGCTGTTCAAGCAGCTCTTCAATCGTGCCTGAGACATTTTTGCGTTCATAGGATTTCAGCCGCTCCTTGTTCCGCTCCTCCTCCGACTCCTGGCGGATCAGCGCGGCTGCCTTGCCTGCCGCCTGCTCCAGCTGGCCGGTATTGACCGGCTTAAGCAGATAGTCCACCGCCCCATACTGCAGCGCCTGCCGGGCATAAGCGAACTCCTGATAGGCACTGATGAACACCACCTTGATGGAGCGGCCTGATTCATGAATCCCGCGTATAATATCAATGCCTGAATAACCCGGCATGCTAATGTCACTGATGATCAGATCGGGAGCAGCGCTGTCAATCAGCGTCTTCAGCTCAATCCCGTCGCTTGCTTCTCCGACGATTTCAAGACCGAGCGACTCCCAGGCAATCAGTTTTTTGAGCCCGCGAAGAATGACCGGCTCATCATCGGCCAGTACAACACGTATGCTTCTGTTCATGCTTGTTCCTCCGTGTATATGACATCTTGTTGCCGCTTCCGGGATTGCCCCACCACTACTGTACCACAGAAGCCCGGCAGGACAGATGCAGCTTTTTAATGGAAAACCGCAGTTTTTTAAGCGGACGGTCCGTAACCGCCTGTTCCACTCTTCATGAGGCCGCATGGCGCAATCCGGCTGCAGCTTGTATACTTGTAGCAAAAAGGAAAGGCGGTCATCTTCCTGATCTATTTCATTAAATTCCTCTACAGCTTCATTCTGCCGCCGGGCCTGTTCGTCCTGCTGCTGTCTGCGGCTGCACTCTGGATCTGGCGCAAAAACCGCCGTCCGGCCGTTACTCTGCTAATTATTACCATGCTACTCTACCTGTCTATGACACCGCTGATGTCAAGTCTGCTGATGGGCAGCCTGGAGCGTAAATACAGTCCGCCGTCCCGGATCGACGGCGATGTGATCGTCGTACTGGGCGGCGGTGCCACAAGCGGAACGCCGGATATTGACGGTGAGGGCAATCTGTATGGGCCTGCGGCCAACCGGTTGCTGACCGCAGCACGGCTGTACAGGGAAACCGGCCTGCCGCTGCTGTTCACCGGCGGCCAGGTGTTCGCCGACAGCGGCAATGAAGCGGACATTGCAAAGCGCCAGCTGATCGGCCTTGGCATTCCGGCAGAGGATATCCTGACCGAGAACCAGTCGCTCAATACCGAGCAGAACGCCGAGTTTACCGCAGCGCTGATGAAGGAGCACGGGCTCAGCCGCCCGGTGCTGGTCACCTCAGCCTTCCATATCGCGCGCGGCATGGAGGAATTCCGCAGCGCCGGATTATCCCCGCAGGCTTACCCGAGCGATTATAGGGTCAGCCGCACAGGCTCCTTCTCCCTCGCCAAGCTGTTTCCTTCACCCGGATCGATGGAGTCTACCGGAATCGCGCTGAAGGAATACCTTGGCCTGCTGGCGGCCAGCTTATAGACAGCCTGGCCGGCATCCACCCCGAAAATCCGGCTCCGGCAGCGGACCAAATAAAAAGCAGTGGCCGGAGGAATTTCCCCGCGCCACTGCTTTTTTTTGTCCTGCGTCCTATTTGACCAGATCGTAAAATACGGCGTCAGTCATGCCGGCCAGCTCCTGCGGGTCCAGCTCCATCTGCATGCCGATTTTGCCGGCACTGACCGCAATCGTATCGTACAGCTCCGCGCTTTCCTCAATAAAGGTCGGATACAGCTTCTTCATCCCGACCGGCGAGCAGCCGCCCCGGATGTACCCTGTCCACTTCAGCAGATCCTTCATCGGCAGCATCTCAATCTTTTTCTCTCCTGCAGCCTTGGCGGCCTTCTTCAGATCCAGCTCCCCGCCTACCGGAATGACGAACACATACAGATTGGGTCCGTTGTGTGCCACCAGAGTCTTAAAGACCGTATCCGGATCAAGACCGATCTTTTCAGCCACTGCAGTTCCGTGAATGGCCCCGTCCTCGTTATCATAATGATGCACCTCATAGCGGATGCCCTTGGCATCCAGCATCCGCAGCGCGTTGGTTTTGCCGGTCTGCATGTTTCCCACCCTTTTCTGCCCAATATCATTTAATAGATTATAACCCGCTGAATATGTATAAAAGCTATTATAACACGCACCGTTTGCAGTCTATAATAAAACCAGACTCTGTCCATTCCCCGTCTCAGGAAAGGAGATTATATGCGTACTGTATTTGACGCTCATCTGCACATTATCGATCCCCGTTTCCCGCTTATTGAGAATCAGGGCTTTTTACCTGCCCCTTTCACCTGCGGAGATTACCTGGACAAAGTCCGGGAGCTTGATCTGAAAGGCGGCGCCGTTGTCTCCGGGTCCTTTCAGGGGTATGACCAGACTTACCTGATCGACGCTCTGCAAACGCTTGGACCTGGCTTTGCCGGCGTAACGCAATTACCTTACGATACTTCCGACGAAGAGCTGCTGAGGCTGCATGGGTATGGTGTGAGGGCCGTCCGTTTCAATGTCAGGCGCGGAGGCTCGGAAGACTTGTCGCAGCTGGATTATATGGCCCGGAGAGTTCATGAAATAGCAGGATGGCATACAGAGCTGTACATCGACTCGGTGCATCTGCCTGATATTGCCCCGGTTGCGGCCGCCCTTCCTGCAGTATCCGTAGACCATCTTGGATTATCCCAAGACGGTTTCCCCCATCTGCTTGCTCTGGTCCACAAAGGCGTCCGGGTAAAAGCCACCGGCTTCGGCCGTGTAGAGCTTGATGTTCCGCAGGCGCTCTGTGCAATTGCCGAGGTCAATCCGGATGCGCTAATGTTCGGGACCGATCTGCCGTCCACCAGAGCTCCCCGTCCCTTTCACCCTGCGGATATTGAGCTGATCTGCGAGACGCTCGGCGACAAGCTTGCCGGTAAAGTGCTTTATCAGAACGCGGCAGACTGGTATTTAAAACGCTGACGGACTGCCGGACAATAACAAAAACCCTTGGCTGCCCAAGGGTTCAGTTATTGGAATCGTCATCCGGTCAAGCTGTCTTGCCCGGCTAATCGCGCGGATAATTCACTGCCATAATATCCATAAACGGAACCTTGTGCAGTTCCCCGTTAAAGCTGACATGCACCTTGCCGGTCCGGGAGTCCATGCCGGTAATCTGCCCGCGCACCTCATCTTCTTTTCCCCATACGGTCAGCACGATCACTGACTCCTCCTGCATTGCTTCTGTCAGCTGGTTGCCGAGCTCCTCCAGCACAAATTCATCTCTTGTCGGCCGTTTGGCCACTTTTGCTTTTGCCACGCTTTACCTCCATTAAGCCATTCCTGGGATTCCTTTTAGCAACTGTTCAGCAGCTATAATGAATGCTCCTGAATATTATAACATGTACTCCCCGGGCAGCAACCCGCAGTGCAGCAAAAAGGAACCGGACGGCAGCCCGATTCCTCTAAGTACAGCGTTATTGTATAAACTATTGAATGGTGGCGCCGATATTAGTGCCGGCTGGTGTTCCGGAACCGATCAGATCGCTGCCTGAGGACAGCTTCAGGAAATTGCCGAGGCTGAAAGAGCCGTCAGCATTCCGGCTAACCGAAGGAGTCAGGCTCACGAAATCGGCACTGCTCGCTACAAGACCCTTGGCGTTGGTGCTGGCGTTATTCTTCCACCATACGTTAGTGCTGGAAACATCCGTTCCGCTTGTCTTGTCGCTCGAGGATCCGGCAAAGCTCAGGTTATTCGTGAAGACATGGGTACCTGCATCAAAAGCAAAGTTGCTTCCGCCATTGCTCCATGACGTATTGTTGGTCATTTTGATGGAGCCGGGGTTGCTGTTATAGGTGAAGCCGTGCTTTTTGTTCTGGAAGGCCATGCTGTTCGTTACAGTATGATTTACGGATATGGATTCCCCGCCCAGCTTGAAGCCGTTGCCGTCACTGTTCGAGGTTGAGTTGCCGTCAGAGGTTTGGCCGTTTTTGTAAGCAATGCTGTTCTTAATGGTGACTGCGCCGATCGGGCCGGTATCCGTCTTGGTGTACAGATCCCATCCGTCATCGGTGTTCCAGGCTGCTATACATTTATCGAATACATTTCCCGGGCCAATCGTCAGCTTGGCGGCAAACCCGTCAGCATCCTCCCCGTTATCCGGGTCAAAATTGTCATGGGAGTATACGCCGATAATCTGATTGTAGCTCGGCCATTCGCTCATACTCGAGGCAGATGAGGCATAGCGGCTGATCTGCAGGCCCGAATCCCGGTTATGATGCGTCTCTACATTTTCGATAATGTTGTAGTTACCGCCAATAAAGATGCCGTTGTCTCCGGCTCCCTTGACTTCAAGTCCTTTTACATGCCAGTAATGCCCAAAAACCTGTAAGCCGCGTTCCGAGGATGCAAAGGCTTGACCGGAGAAATCAAAAACCGGCTTTTCACTTCCATAGGCGACGATGGTCTTGCGCGCGCTGGAGGTACCGCTGTTGTCCCGCTCGATCGTCACTGGTGAAGAGAAGGAATAAGTGCCGCCGCGCAGGTAGATCGTACCGCCTGCAGCCACCCGGGTCAGTGCAGATTGCAGCGTAGTCGGGCTCCCAATCGTTCCGGCATTGCCTGCAGCCCCGTTAGCCGCAACATAAAGTGCTCCGGAAACCGGAGTTGCAGTCGGGACAGCGGTAGGTGCAGGCGTGGGCGCTGTTGCTGAAGGAGTTGCAGTCGGTGTAGGCGCTGCTGTCGGACTGCTGGTTGGTGCCGTTGTAGCGGTTGGCGTGGATGTAGGAGCAGCTGTGGTATCGCTTACAATTACATTATCAAATTTGGCAGCCGTCTTGTAGGCAATCAATCCAACCCCGCCTGAGGTTAAATTGTTATCGTGTGCATTTAGTTGCAGCACATTATTCACATACATGCTGATCGAATCTCCCGCTAATTCCAGCCGGATGTTGTACACTGTTCCTGTCGTGATGGAGAAGCCGGTCTTCGTAGCGAGTGTAGTGCTTTCGCCGCCGAATTTTTTGCGGATTTCCAGTGTTCCCCCGTTCGAATTGGAGATGGAAGCGGCATAGTAATTGTTCCCGTCCTTGTAACGGCCGCACACATACGTACGGTTTGTGCCGTTAAAATTATCGATTTTGACATCAGCCTTGACGCTGTAGTCGGTCCAGGAGCCGCTGCCTGCAGAAGTACGGCCTTCTGAACTGCCGGATTGATAATATACATAAGAGCTGCCGTCCTTTACTACTGACCAGGTACCTGTCGTGCTGGTCCAATTGCCGGCGCTGCCGGACTCAAAATCATCACTGAAGACGTTAGCCGCATGTACTGACGGTATCCCCCATTGCAAGCCGCCAAAAGCGATTACAGCAGAAAGCGCAATACATGCAGTGAAAGAAAATCTCTTTTTTATTTTCACGTTAACATTTACCTCCAGATTATTTTTATTTTTTCAGTAGCAGCTGCAGCTGTAGCATTCCATGTCATTCTTGCTGTCTTTACTGACAACAGTTATTCATCGTTCATCGCATCCCTCCTTATAACTCCAACTGCAGATTGCTGCGAAAAACATTTTTCCGCAGGAGTCAGCCTAACTTCCACTATAAATCCTTTTTTAGGATTGTACAGATGCTTTTAAGTAAAATTATTACATATATGTGAATGTATTCGGTTTTCTTTCATAACTCCTTTGTAAAGGGACACGATGCTCTGGCAGGCACACAAAAAGCTGCCCGTTTGGGCAGCTTCATATGATCCTCTATTCAGCTATTACGCATCCGCTCAACCAGTCCGGTGTACACCTTATACTGCTCTTCCCACGCATGCTTGCGGTTGCCAAAACCTTTCCCCTCCAGCAGCGCTCCTATAACATCCAGACAGACATGCCAGCCGGCCAGATCTTTGGGAGTATGATCCGTAATTGTACTTATCGTCTCGATTAACCGAAGACTGCTTCCTCCCGGCCCTGCTTCAAGCTCAAATCTGACCTTATCCTCACCCCAGGCATATTCCAGCACAGCGGCAGGCTCGTAATCCGAGATCCCCATCCTATACCTTATATTCTTCCCGGCTAACTGGTTTGCCGTTAATTGAAGCTGCCGGTCCTTTGTCCGTACCGTCCTCAAGCCGGAGCAGATCACCGCCGAGGGTAGTGTATTCAACCGAGAGTACAGATCTAGCCGTGAACACCGGCTTACGGGCTGACATAGCAGCGGCAAACTCCGTCAGGCTGCTGATGCCTTGTTCCGCTGCCTCGGCTGCTGTTAAAGCTTCAACCGCTACACCGCCCGGCATTCCTGCCGCCGTTACTTCCAAGTAATCCTCCCGGCTGGTCTGCTGATAGGACCGGGACAGCCAGACAGCAAAATAAACGCCGCGGACCAGGCCGTAAAGCGCCTGTTCCTGCTCCAGCCAATCTCCCTTCGGCAGAACACCAACAACCGTGTTCTCTGCACCTTCTGGCACAGGGAACAATGATAGTACTGTCCCCTTATGGAACATCACTTCCATATACGGGCTCTGGTGGCGGGGATCGCCTGCCCGGTAGCCTTCGCCCGGATGGAAGAAATACAGGCGGTTGACTTCCCCTTCCCCATCGACCGGCAGTGAATAAGCCCAGCGGAGCTGCTCATTATCAAATTCCTCAACCCGCTCCCACAGGCCGCCTGCCGCATATGCGTCTGTAATATAAGCGTATGAATGGAGCAATGGCTGCTCCTCAGATTCACCGGGGTTTACTTTTTGCGTAAGCTTCTTCACCTCTACAGGTTCAAGGCGGTTTAATGCTGTCTCCCGGGCCTGTGCCGGAGCCTCATAGAATAGAAACCCGGCATATTCCGTGCGCGGCATATGCCCGGTTAGCGGGAAGTCGTCGAACTGCACATAATCATGCAGCACGTTGCGGTCAGCCGGCACATCATGCGGCCAGCCGCGGGAGTGTGCGCCGACCCAGGCTCCGCGCAGATAGAAGTCACTCCGCACCTGCCAGAGGTAGTCCAGCATCTCTCCAAGCAATGCCCGGACTCCGCTGTCTGCCTCAAGCTCCCAGGCGCAGGTGAATGCCTGCACCCAATGCCAGAACCACGGCAGACTGCCGTACTCCGGCATCCCCTTTGCCCGGATATGGCTGAGTGTCTGCTCCAGACTGGCCACGCCGTCTGCGCGCAGCTCCTCGTCTCCGAACAGCTGGCCGAAGATCAGCTTGGCGGCTGTATATTTGGCTTCGTGGTGCCCGTAATGCAACACCTCCTTACGGAAAAAACCGCTGCGGTAAATATGCCCGGTTGCTGTATGCAAAGCTACTCTGAGCGCAGCGCCCAGCAGGCCGTTGTAATGCTTGCAGAACCAGACCAGCAGGCTGCCCATAATTTCTACCGGCAGCTCATGCGGTGCAGCTTCGCGCGGCAGCGGATTCAGGCCAAGCGGCCAGTGGCCGTACAGGCGGGTTCCCGGCTGCCGGTTCTGCAGCAGCACGGTTTCCAGCAGCACGGCCTCCGCTGTCTGCCGGGCCTGCTCCCGTTCTGCTTCCGGAAGCATTGAATCGTCTACAGCAGCCGCGAACAGATAGGAAGCATAATAGAAGTTATTGCGGACGTCATCGTGAAACCAGAGGCCGCTATCCAGCAGCGGCAGCGCCTGTGCCTCGAGTGCCACCTTTTGAATGATCTCCCGTTGTCTCTGTGCATAGGGATTATCTAGTTTATAGTGTAGCTTAGCCGTCATCATTTTCCCCTCCCAGGGTATTATTTCCATCCTATTGTGCACGCTTTCCGTTCATATAGCAATCACAAAAAACAACAAATAAACTAAAATAAACAGACTAAAAAAGATTATCTCTTGCCAAATGAACGTAAATGGATTAAATTGTACCTATACGAACGAAAATACGTCAGCGAAGGGGATTGAATACGTAATGGAAAGACGTTTTGCATCGCATCCAAATGAAGTGAAGCAGTTTGACACAGAGCGCCTGCGCAAGGAGTTCCACATCCCGGTTATTTTTGCTCCGGATGAGCTGAAGCTTGTCCTGACCCATGAAGACCGCATGATCGTGGGCGGAGCTAATCCGGTTAACGAAGATGTTGTATTGACAACGGATCTGAAGGAGCTTGGGGTAACTTACTTCCTGGAGCGCCGCGAGCTGGGTGTTATCAATGTCGGAGGCAAGGGCTCTATCGTTGTAGACGGCACTGAATATGAAATTGATTTCAAAGAATGTCTCTATGTCGGACAAGGCGCTAAGGATGTTGTATTCAAAAGCGCAGACAGTGCCAAGCCTGCCAAATTCTATCTGAACTCTGCTCCGGCACACCAGTCCTACCCTACTACCAAGACTACACTGGAAGAATCCGAATCCGGCGCACTCGGCGGACTGGAAAATTCCAACGAACGTACCATTCACCGTTTCATCCATACCAACGGCGTACAGAGCGCTCAGCTTGTAATGGGTATGACCCAGCTGAAGCCGGGCAGCATGTGGAATACAATGCCGTCCCACACTCATCCGCGCCGGATGGAAGCTTACTTCTACTTCGATCTTCCGGATGATTCCATTGTGTTCCACCTGATGGGCGAACCGACTGAAACCCGCCACATCGTTATGCACAATGAGCAGGCTGTCATTTCCCCAAGCTGGTCGATTCACAGCGGCGTAGGTACACACAACTATACCTTCATCTGGAGTATGGCCGGTGACAACAAACGTTACGATGATATGGACCCCGTAGGCATGAAAGAATTAAAATAGAAGAAAACCAACTACGGAAAGACGAGGCAGGCGGATGAACCCGATACGGCGACACGAGATGATTATGGAAGTTATGCTGAACCAGAAGGATGTAACGGTAAATGAGCTCAGCGACAAGCTGCAGGTCAGCGGAAAAACAATCCGTGAGGACCTTAGCAAGCTTGAGGAGCAGGGATTGATTGTGCGGGTGCACGGCGGAGCCGTACTTGCCCAAAGCGATCAGTTCGGCATCCTCCCCGTAAAGAACCCGCTGGATAAATATTCAGACGAGAAAACGGAGATTGCGCTGCGTGCCATTTCCCACATCAGACAGGATGACATCATTGCACTGGACGGCGGAAGCACGACGCTGGAAATTGCCCGGCGGCTGGACAACATGTCTCTTACAGTGGTTACCAATGATGTGTACATCATCAGCGAGCTGGTTCCAAAAGACAACATCCGCCTGGTCGTTCCCGGAGGGTACCGGGTCCGCAATATGCTGGCCGGTCCTGAAGCCGTCGCCTACGTGCAAAAGCTAAATATACAAAAAGCATTCCTGTCGGCTACAGCCGTGCATATCGAGCACGGACTGTCTATCTACACCGGTGATTTAATTGATTTCAAGCAGGCACTTGTATCCACAGCCCGCAAAGTGTTTGCTGCCTGTGACCATCACAAGTTCGGACAGACTGCGCTGCGCACCTTCGCTTCACTGCAGGAAGTCGATGTGCTGCTGACAGACAGCGGCCTGTCCCCTGAAACGGCGGAGCAATTCCGTAACGCAGGCATCAGCATTGAAGTCGGTTAAGCTGCCGAACACAAAACATTCATATTACCTATTTAAAGGAGCGAATTATATTATGTCATCATTATTCAGCCTTGCAGGCAAAACAGCAATCGTAACCGGAGCAGCACAAGGTCTGGGCCAAGGGATCGCCCTGGCTTTTGCCGAAGCAGGTGCAGACGTTGTATCTATCTCCCTTAACGACAGTGATGAAACCGTAGCAGCAGCCCAAGCGTTCGGCGTAAAAGCCCTGAGCATCGCCGCTGACCTGAGCGACCACACCAAGCTGCAGGGTGCATTTGACCAGGCTCTGGAACTGACCGGCAAAGTGGACATCCTCGTTAACTGCGCAGGCATGATCCGCCGTACTCCAGCCAAGGACCACAGCGAAAAAGACTGGTTCGATGTAATCAACCTCAACCAGAACACTGTGTTCCTGCTGTCCCAGATCGCCGGCCGTCATTTCCTCGAAAGAGGCACTGGCAAAATCATCAACATCTGCTCCATGCTGTCCTACCAGGGCGGTATCAACGTTCCAGGCTACACAGCAAGTAAGCATGCTGTTGCCGGCTTGACCAAAGCTTTCGCTAACGAATGGGCTCAATACGGCCTGAACGTTAACGCTATTGCTCCTGGATACATGGCTACTGAAAATACAGCACCAATCCGTGCGGACCAGAACCGTTCCGATTCCATCCTTGAGCGTATCCCTGCAGGCCGTTGGGGAACTGCTGAAGACGTTAAAGGTCCTGCAGTATTCCTGGCTTCCGCTGCTTCCGACTACCTGAACGGCCATATCCTGGCTGTTGACGGCGGATGGCTGGCCAGATAATATCGCTTCATTCCTCCGGATGAAGGAGCTTTCTCACATACACTTGCACCCGCATGCCTCCGGCATGCGGGTGTTTGGTTTACAGCTATTATTAGGCAGTCAGCTCTACAAATTGTTCAGGATAAGCGCGGATGTAAGCTGCGATCGCAGCCAGACTCTGCACTGACACGTTTTGAAATCGCTCATAATAAACTGTAATTTCTCCTGCCAGCCCGGCGTCCTGCTCCAGATCTTTGAAGGCAGCCTCACCCCATCTCCGTCCCAGCCTGTTATTTCGCAGCTCCAGCGTATTTTTGGTATCCTGCAGAAGCTGCAACATTTCAGAATCCCCAAAGAACATCAATGCTTCCTGGATTCCGTCCCAATAGCCGGGCATATCCAGCATATGGGACAGCCAGGTATAGTACTCCGCTGCAGATTTGTGTCCGTGATCATAGAACACCCGGAACATGCAGAGTGCTTTCTGTGCCCGGCTCAGCTGCTCGATTACCTCAGCCTTGATTTCAGGGCGTTTGCCGCGTATAAGCATAAATACCGGTTCCATACAGGCCCAGCCCAGCCTTTCATCGCTCAACGCTTCAAATGTCCCTCGTTCCATAATAGCCAGATGCATGTTGACCCCCTCGATTAAAGTTATCCCTACTGCAGCTTCAGTACATTTCTTATTTGCTCCACTGCCTCTGTGTTCAGCTTGTCCTTCGGATTGATTATCATTTTATCGGTGATAATGATCAGGCCTTTATCGTAATAAACCTGCTTGTTCAAAGCCTCCGCTGCCGCTCTTAACGGAACAAAGGTCCGGCCATTCAAGATTTCAGCGTTTGGAATAACGATCTTCTGATTCATATATAATACTGTCGCTTCCAGCTTTTTGAGGTCGACCGCTATATTGGCACCAAAGTTGGCAGAGATGAACTTCAGCGGCACCATCGTCCGTCCATTACGGATATAGGGCTCAACCTTATAATTGTCCTCATCGACCCGGGTAAGCCGGTTTCTCGCCAGTACAACAGAGTCTCCAACCGTCAGCACGACCCCATCCTCCAGAATCGCATCTGTGAGGGCACTCCTTGTTGTTCCCTCTCCGTCAGACCGACACGGACTGCCCTTATACAACGCCATATAGTCAGTGATAATATCCACTGCTTCCGGTCGCATGTCTGTGGTTAGCTTCGTATTATTAAGCACCTGCTCCGTAATAATCCAGCTGCAGTCCATATTCTGCTGTGCGGCAGAAAGCGCATGGATCAGGGCAACCGTCTGGCTGTCCGGCAATGCCTTCTGAGCTGCAGTTATCCAGGTAATATCCGGCTCCATGTAGTGATCCAGCACCTTCAGGTAGCCGATGACAAACATCTCTTGCGCACTTAGAGCAGACATATCCAGTGATGCAGTTGATTTACTGTACACCAGCTGCGCGTATTCCTCAGCATGCTCCCTGTCCGACCAGGCCAAATCCGAATATAAAGCATTGATTACGGCCGCTTTCACATCCAGCGGGTTGGCCGGCAGGGCCAGATAGTCTGCTACAGTGCGGGTCAGCCCGTTTTTTTCGGCCTCAGCTACAATTTTCACATCCAGATAGGCTTTGTATATAGCTGTTGAAGTAACCGGAGAATCCGCATGAACGAGGGCAGAACCGCTGCCGGTAAAAAAGGCTGCGCACATAATAGCCGCCGTAATAATCAGCTTCCCTAAGCGTGAACTCATAAATGTATTCATTTTCATACCTCCCTGATTTTTGGTGACAGAATTTCAGGCAGTTATCCGGGCACTGCGCTGCAACCCTCCGGCTAAGCATTGCCTGTGTGACAAAGGCTGTGCTATATTAAGCCGATGAACATCAGGTTGTAAAAATGATCCAAAGGGGTACGGCACATGAACGACGAATTACTGACTACGTTTGATGAACACGGAAATATTACCGGAACGGCTCCCCGCGGTGATGTGCACCGGCTAGGGCTGTGGCATGAAACCTTTCACTGCTGGCTGGTCAGCCGTGACCCCGGTGCAGGCTTATCCATCTGGCTCCAGCTGCGCAGCCGGCAAAAACGCGATTACGCCGGTCTGCTGGATATTACGGCAGCCGGGCATCTGCTCTCCCATGAAACAACCGAGGATGGACTGCGGGAGCTCGAGGAGGAGCTGGGAATCTCTGTACCTTTTACTGACTTGCATCCGCTGGGCATTATTCCGTATACCATGGATACAGCGGGCTTCCTGGACCGCGAACGGGCCAATGTCTTCCTGCACGAAACCTCCTTGCCGCTGGAGGCCTTTCATTTGCAGCCCGAGGAAGTAGCGGGCCTGGTTACTGCCAGCTTTGATGACTTCCGCAGCCTGTGGGAGGGCAAGCTCTCTTCCATCCGGATCCGCGGCTTCCGTGTCGAAGGAGACAGCCGCATAACGATTGATGAGGAAGTCGGGACCGGCAGCTTTGTTCCGCATGAGCAGTCCTATTATATGAAGATTATTGCAGGCATTGCAGCTACATTTACTTAATTATACCAAATCACATCCTGAATCATGGAGATTGTTATGACTAGAACACGCCTCAGCAGGTCTTTTTACTTTTTATGGGGTACACAATCCGCGGCAAATGCGGCCGATGTCCTTTACATTATGGCTTTAACCGTGCTGGTGCTGGATCATACCGGCAGCCTGATCTCGGCGACACTGGTTCCCCTCTTCCGTTCTCTTTCTCAAATGCTGAGCGGCCTGCTTGCGCCGCTGCTGATCGAGCGGTTCAGGCTGTCCCGCCTGCTTTTACTGTCACAATCCGGCCAATTCCTGTTCTTTGGCGCAATGGCGGTGTACCTTGGAACGCAGGGCAGCAATGCTTCCCTGGCTATCGTGTTTGTTCTGATCTTTGCCATGTCCTTTCTGGACGGGTGGACCGTTCCGGCGCGCAATGCGCTTGTACCACGGCTGACGGCCTCCCGGGATGGGCTGCTCCGGGCCAACGGCCTGCTGTCGGTCAGTGATCAGATCGTACAGTTTGCCGGCTGGGGGCTGAGCGGCCTGATCATCGTCTGGATCGGCACCTCCTATACCCTACTGCTGACAGCGGTCATCTATGCTCTGGCCGCCCTGCTGACCCTGCAGGTCAAAGAACCGAAGACGGCAAGTCCGGCAGATGCCGGTTCAGCAGTTCAAGCTGAACCAGATACTCCCCTTCCCTCTACACGTGCTGTGCTGTCTGAAGGCTGGAAGATCATCTGGCGTACGCCAAGCCTGAGGGCGCTTACCGCTATTGATGCTATCGATATGCTCGGGGGTTCGGTCTGGGTTGGTGCGTTTACCCTGATTTTTGTACAGCAGGCACTGGGACAGGGCGAGGAGTGGTGGGGCTTCATTAATGCCGCCTATTTCGCCGGCACCATCGGCGGAGGATTCCTGGTCATCTCGGCGGTGCGCAGAATCGGCAGCAGCCTGCTGCGTTATATGCTGATCGGAATGGCCGGCTACGGGTTGCTTACCTTCCTGTATGCGGTCAATACCAATCTCATCCTTGCGCTTGCACTCGTCCTCGTGATGGGGCCGTTTGCCGAGCTAAGCATCGTAACCCGCCGCACACTGGTCCAGCATAGCGTGGACAGCACGCAGCTGCCCAAGGTATTATCCGCCCAGGCGACCGTGCTTCACCTGTTCTTCTGCATCTCGCTGCTCGGGATGGCTTGGGCGGCCGAGACCTTCGGTATCGTCAAGCTGTATATTTTCGCAGCCGTTCTGACCTGCTTTGCCGTTGCTGTAGGGATGGTATACGCGAAGTCCCTGCGAAAAGTGGAAGAGAGCGAGCTTCAAGGGCAATAAACAATTGAAGGTGCAAAAGGCCAGTTAAACCGGGCACATCTGCACCTTCTTTTCGTTTACCAATATTAGATTAATGCGTCAAAGTGGCCCTCTGAATCTACCGTCGCCGTCCGCGGATCCGTCATGCCGATGCCTCTGAGGCCACCCTTCCAATCCATACGTGAGAGCGGAGCCTGGCTCTGGGGAAAAAGGGATACCACATCAGCAGAAGCGGTACTCCCGACCTTTTGTGCGAGCTGCGCCTCGAGCACCCGGATCTGCCGCTGCAGCTGCTCACGGCGGCTGGAAGACGCCACTCCGCCATCCTGCGCCGCATTCAGCTTTTCCAGCTCCATCATCAGCCGGTCCCGCCGCTTCTCCAGAGAACCGACATCGCTCTGAGTGCCGCCGTAAGCCGTAAGCGCCTGTACTGAACTAATGCCTGTAACCGTCTGTACCGCCATAATAGCTCCCTCCGTTTCCCTGGACTGGGTACTAAACCCGCGTGGTTCATTCAAAAGCTCTTTTCCTTTTATTACCCTGCCAGCAGCTTCATGACAACCCGGATCCATTAGAATTTATGATGCAGGATGCCGAGGCCATCCTTACGCTATCTCCATTGGTTTCCTCTGCAAAAACCGGACGGTTAGTTCGTTCACAGCATCGGCGTGCTCTATCGTCAGGGAATGGCTTGCTCCGGCAATCAAATGAGCCTCAAGCTCAGGAATCAGACTTTTAGCGTTCGCCATTGCCTTCCCGGCCGGGTAGATTACCTCTTTATCCCCTATTAGGAGCAGAGTGGGAATGTGATAATTAATAAATTCTTTTTGTTCAAAAACCGAGGGCATCAACTGAAGAAGCGGCTTGGCATGGCTGTATCCCGAGAGTACCTGAGCGCGAAATACAGGGGGCAACGGCTCTCCCTTGCCGGAGAACCATAAAAAAGCCTGGTCAATCCGCTTTTCGGTGTGAAACAACAACGCAGGATATATTTTCGCAAAAAACTTCAGGCTCACTCTATGAAACGCTCCGGCGGGAGCATATAGCAGCAGCTTTGACACTCGCTCCGGGTATGCCAGTGCAAAATTCAAGGCTAAAAACCCGCCCATCGAATGGCCTGCCAAGTCTGCCCTGCTGTATTGCAGAGCGTCCACTACTTCAAGCAGCCACTGGCTGGCAGCCTGCCTGTTTTTTATTGCGAGGGCTGGTTTACTTTTACCGAAATCGCCCATAACATCAACCGCATATACGCACCGCTCCTGAACCAAATGCTGTATGTTGGGAAACCACATCGTACTGCTCATTGTCATTCCATGCAGAAGAAGCAGCGGCTCCTTACCCGGATCACCAAAACGAGTCACATATGTATCTCCGGATGCTGTCGTTATATAATATGACGTTCCTTCTAACTCAAAGCACTCTAAGCTTTTCTCGTAACAAAGATAGTATTCTTCTTCGCCTGCTTCGGTTTTAAAGATTGTTCCCATACGCTACTCCTCATTTGACGAATTAGATGGTTCTGCTTACTTTCACCTCAAAATCAGGTTTAGTCACATAGTCCATGTACTGCGTTTTCCCGTTAAAATCCAAATAGGCCTGATAACGCGCGCGGATAGCGGGGGCTGTAATCATCTCAAGCACCTGATCCTTTGCAACCCAGCGGCAGTCTGATGTCTCGTCAGAGGTACGCAGATGTCCGCCAACAGGCTTACAGATAAAGTCCAGCATCACTTTCGTTGGTACAGTTGTTACGCCGTCATACCATTTATGAACGCCTGTGTTGGAGACTACTCCATACAGCTGTGAGACGATAACATCGATTCCGCTCTCTTCATTAATCTCCCTGATCAAAGCATCCAGCAGGTTCTCACCGATCTCCACCTGTCCACCCGGGCACACCCAGCCTCCCCGATAAGTTTTCACCAACAGAATTTGCCCCTCTTCATTCTCCACAATTCCGCTAACAGCAACAATATGCATTGGCCATACCATAAACATCCCTCCAATTCATTTACTTCTTATAGAAATTACTGGTATATGCATTCATATTCGTGAACAATTGCCAAAAAACCTTTGAGAAATCTTTTCCGTAAAAAAGAAGAACCGCCTCCCTCATCCGAAGATGCGGAGTACGGTCCTTCCAGCTTCGAGACATATTCGAAATGGCCGCTTCCATCCGGCAGCTTATGCGGGATGGAGTCCGGAGGTCCCCCTCCATTTGCTCAATTTCACCGCATTCAGTCAAAAAGTGAAGTGAGGCCCAGCAGGGCAAGCAGAAGCACGCCGATACCCAGAAGGATGCCTCCAATGAGGAAATACTTGGCTTCCTGCTGAAAAGACGCCGTACCTGGGCCTCCGGGTGCAGGCGGACCCGGCTTAGCCGCTACGCCTTCCAGACCGGTACGCCGTCCGGTTCTCCGCCGTTTGTAACCGATGATCATCAGCACGACACCGAGCAGACAAAAGAAGCTGCTGGGATAAACGAATGCCATCCACAGATCGTCCATGATATACCTCCTTGTATGGCTGTCTTGCTTTATACTAAACCAAGCTGCGGGTTGCCAAACAAGAAACTATGAAATGAGCGGGAGCTTTCTCCTATCAATCAGCCAGGTTCTCAGAATAAATCTTCTCGCCATAGCGTGCCCGTAATTGATTGGCCATACAAGGGAGCGATTGTGTACCATAGGCGATTCCATCAAGTACAGTGTGTGCCGAGCCGTAAATGCCCATAATGCTCTCATTTCCCAGTTTATCGAATTCACGGATAAAGTTTTCGGTCATCTTGTTTTCCCGGTATTCGTTATCATATTTTTTATAATAAAGCCGGCCTTGCTGGATGGATCCTTTTGTTAAAATGTGCTCCTTCGATCCTGTTAAACCGTTTGTCTCAAGATAAGCCAAGAAACGGCTGCCGGTAGAATCATACTGATGTCCAACGTCTGTACCGTGAAAAATCGTCTCCGGACACTCGCTTTTTATTTGCTTGTAGAAATTCTTGGTATCCGGATTATAAATACGTGTTCCCTTCCAATCCTCATAGATCTCATCCAGAATATCGTCATTGTCCGACTGCATCCAAACGTTTAAATATTCGGCGGTAAAATAGGACAGCTCGACGAACAAGTGCCTCATGCCCTCGTTATGATAGTACTGAGACCAAAGTTCAAATTCCTTGTCCAAAATCTCGGCTACGCCATGCGCTTCACCGTACAGATAAATGGTGCCGGAGGCCTGGGCTGCAACAATTGTTGCTCTAGCCGGCTGCAGCGGCTTGTTTGATTTCTTACCTTCGGCGGAATTGCTGCAGGCCGCAAGCGCGATGATAAGGAGATACAGCAAAGGATGAAGAAAGATCGTTTTTACTTTTGCTAAGCAGACAGATTTTTCCTTATTCATTGGCAGGATTCAACCTTTCATGTTAATAAATTCAATTTTATCCGCCAGCAATTGTACCACATATTGGAAATGTGTATAATGATGAAAGTAATTGAATTTAAGGGCACTGCTTCGCTAGCATTGCTAGAGACAACCCCGCTACTTGTAGCCGGGTTATTTTTTTGTTTATAGTACACTGAAAAGGTGGCGAATCCGTTTATGACTACAAAGGAAACAAGAGCACTCCTCACCAAAGATGACCTCACCAAACAGTTCAAAGACTGCGGACTCATGGAAGGTCATACCGTTATGGTTCATACTTCATTAAGCAAGCTGGGTTTTGTTATTGGCGGAGCCGAAACGTTCATCCGATCCCTTCTTGAAATCGTCGGAGCAGAAGGAACCCTGATGATGCCGTCCCAAACGTGGAAAAATCTCGACCCTTCCACCGGCGTACACTGGGAGGAGCCCGCAGAGTGGTGACCTGCCATCAGAGAACACTGGCCTGCCTATGATAAAGAGGTAACCCCGGCTATTGGCATGGGTGTCGTAGCCGAAATGTTCCGTAAATGGCCTGGAGCCAAAAGGTCTGATCACCCGGCACGTTCTGTAGCGGCAGTGGGTAAAAATGCGTCGTTTTTAACGGAAGATCATGATTTAAGCAATATTTTCGGAGCGGGCTCCCCGTTGGATAAGCTGTATAAGCTGCAGGGTCACGTGCTTTTGGTTGGCGTCGGCTACGACAAAAACACTTCACTGCACCTGGCAGAAACACGGGCGGATTTCCCCGGCAAGAAGTTTTCGGAGGAGAGCAGCGCCATGATGATTAACGGCAAGCGCGAATGGGTTACTTACAGGACTCAGGCCGTGGACGATGAGGATTTTGTGCGGCTGGGGCAGATTTATGATAACGAAAAAAAGGTGAAGCTTCATAAAGTCGGAAATGCCGACGTCCGGTTCCTGGAACAGCGTCCCTTGGTCGACTGGGCAACAGCCTGGATGGAGCGCAACAGGGTCTAGTATTAAAAGATTAGACTCTATCTATTAGCGGTATGACCTATGGTACGTTTCACCGTAAAGCTCTAATGACGAAAAGAGGGCACCAATATCGGTGTCCTCGCTCCTTACCTTTTTATCACAGTGACTTTATATCCAGCAAAAATACTTCTTTGAAGCCCTTTTCACCCTCAGCAGTGATTTGTATTGCCCGTGTTTCAGGTAGACGCCGGACCCATTTCAGCTCTAAAAACCGCTCCAGCAAGGCATTTCCTAATGCTCCGGCAAGGTGATGTCGTCTTTCACTCCAATCCAGACATTTATGGGTAAAAGAGCGACGTTTCTTCTTAACCATATTTAAGTCAATTTGAAGGTCTGCAAAAAATTTCTCCCCATTCCCAGTAATAGCAAACCCTTCTTTTTCCTCACACAAAAGATCCGTTCTAAGCAGTGCATCGGTTAGTCGCACCCCTAAACTCCCGGCGAGATGATCATAACAGGTTCTTGCGTAACGCAGCGCCTTGTCTTCTGAAGACTGCTTTAAAGACCTTATCTCAATCGGTGGCGAGATGGATAATAAAGTTTCCATGACCCGGGCAACCTCCGGATCGCGGATTCCATAGTACCGGTGTCTCCCTTGCTTCTCAACAGCAACTACGTCAGCATTGACCAATTTCGCCAAATGAAAACTTGCTGTCTGAGGCGTAATTCCCGCCATATATGCCAGCTCGCCTGCTGCATGAAACCTCCCGTCCAGTAAGACAGTTAATATTGCCGCGCGTGAAGCTTCACTCACCAGAGAAGCGATCATAGCTGTGTTCGATTGTGCTTTCATTTTGGCCTCCATTGTGCAATCCATACTTCGATGATCGTGGAACTATTTATATTATACAATTTAGACAGGATGTATAGAATTGGAGGACAAACAGAATGGATAACACAAAACAGATCTCAACCGCAGAAACGATACAGCCTAAGATTTTATATTATGGAACTCCTGTAATCTTGCTGAATACATCTAATGAAGATGAAACAGTAAATATTAGTCCGATTTCATCATCTTGGGCATTAGGAGACTGTATTGTACTAGGGGTTGGTCTTGGGGGAAAAGCAATTGAAAATGTAGAACGGCTCCCCGAGTGCGTAATTAATATTCCCGGGCCTTCGCTCTGGAAGAACGTTGAACAGCTGGCCCCCTACACGGGGAAAAATCCAGTCCCTGAATATAAAAAGGCGTATGGGTGCTCCTATCAAAAAGACAAATATGCTGCCAGCGGATTAACGCCCATAGCATCTGTGATGGTTAAACCCACACGAATAATGGAATGCCCCTTACAAATCGAAGCAAGGGTTAAAAGCATCCGGATACCCGATTACTCGCCTACATTTGCCATTATCGAGACCCAAGCTGTTCATGTACATGCCCACAAAGAAATTATTATTAATGAAAATTATATCGATCCCCTAAAATGGAGTCCGCTAATCTATAATTTTCGTCATTATTTTGGTCTGGGTAAGGAACTCGGGAAAACCTTCAGGTCTGAAAACTGACGATCTGTCAGAGTCATAAACTTCTGCTTGGCTGGAAGCTTCTGTTGTGAATTATAATCTTAAATTGCTCAACAAAATAAAAAGACCCGCACAGCCATCCACCGGCTGTGCGGGTCCCTTCTATATTACTTCGCTTTACGCTTCAGCATTGCCAATCCGTTCACCGGCAGCTCAAGCTCTGCAGGAGCTGCAGCACCTGTTTCCAGATCGGTATAACCGCGGCCGTCCAGCTTCACAGTCTGTGCTTCGCCGGTAAAGTTCTGTACGAACACAAATTCGTTTTCGCCGTCTGTACGCAGCTGTGCAGTTACACCTACAGGCAGCTCGGACTCCAGTGTGCGGGCAATCCCTGCCTTGGCAGTAATAGCAGCATACAGCTCCACGTAGAACGCCAGGTCTTTAACCCGGGTTGCCAGATGGTAGGCTTCACCTGCACCAAGCTTGTTGACAGTCAGTGCCGGGCGTCCGGCATAGAAGTCGGTGCGGTAGTGGCCGAGCGCTTCAGCACCTTCCAGGTGAATCAGCTCGGCGATTTCATGCGCGTCATAGTCGCCGGACAAGCCCAGGGCGTTGCCCTTTTCCATTACCAGGCCGTTCAGATCACGGCTGTGCAGTCCCTCTGTCTCTTCTGCCCAGATACCCAGCGTCTTGCGCAGTGGACCTGGGAAGCCTCCCAGATGGCACAGATCTGTCTCGCCTACAACTCCTGACCAGTAAGTCGCCAGGAAAGTACCGCCCTGCTCAACATACTGCTCAATGTTTTTTCCATTCTCTTCACTGATCAGGTACAGCATCGGTGCGATAACCAGCTTATAGCGGGACAGGTCGTCACCGGAACCGACAATATCAACCGGAATGCCCTGCTCCCACAGTGCACGGTAGTGCTGCAGTACAGTTTCTTCGAACTTCAGGCCGGAATTGCGGATACCTTGAGCATCTTTTATCGCCCAACGGTTGTCCCAGTCGTACAGAATCGCTGTCTGTACAGGAGTCGAAGTGCCAACCACATCCGTCAGACCAGCCAGAATCTGGCCAACTTCGGCTACATCCTTGAATACACGGGTCTCGCCATGTCCGCTGTGATCCAGTACGGCACCGTGGAATTTCTCACTGGAGCCGCGGCTCTTGCGCCACTGGAAGTATTGCACGGAATCCGAACCGTGCGCTACAGCCTGCAAGGAAGACAGCTTGTGCATGCCCGGACGCTTCAGCTTGCTTACCGACTGCCAGTTGGTCAGGGAAGGCGTGCTCTCCATCAGCAGGAACGGCTTGTGTTTGAAGGTGCGGAACATGTCATGGTGCATCGCAGTCCAGGCGGCCAGGCGGGCATCATCGTTATCTTCCGTGTAACCCCAGTCCGGGTAAGCATCCCAGGATACGACATCAAGAATCTTGGCCATTTCGCGGTAGTCAATACCGTCGATGTTATGCATATTGGTCGTAATCGGCAATTCAGGATTGTAGTCACGCACTGCAGACATTTCATGGCTGCAGAAATTAATGGTCTGCTCGCTGACAAACCGGCGCCAGTCCAGATTCAGGCCGTGAACCTGCGTCTCACCGTGCGGAGCCGGGGATTCGATCTGCTCCCATGCCGTATACGTATGACTCCAGAAGGTTGCCCACCAGGCATGGTTAACCTCTTCAAGACTGTTGTTGTATTTCACTTTGAGCCAGTCTCTGAATGCATTCTGACAGAGATCACAGTGGCATTCGCCGCCGAACTCATTGGAGATGTGCCAGCCGATGACTGCCGGATGGTGAGCGTAACGCTCGGCCAGCTTGGAGTTGATCAGCGCTGTTTTTTCCCGGTAGACCGGAGAAGTGAAGCAGTGATTGTGGCGGACGCCGTGCAGATTACGTACACGGTTGCGTTCTATACGCAGAACTTCCGGATATTTAGCAGACATCCAAGCCGGACGGGCGCCGCTCGGAGTCGCCAGAAAAGCGTAAATTCCGTTCTCGGCAAAGGTATTCAGTACATGGTCAAGCCATTCAAACGTAAAGACGCCTTCTTCCGGCTCCAGGGACACCCAGGAAAAAATGCCGACAGACATCACGTTGCAGCCTGCCAGCTTCATCAGGCGGATATCCTCTTTAAACACTTCAGGGTATTTCAGCCATTGCTCGGGATTATAATCGGCTCCATGCAGCATAACCGGGGCCTTGCTGCTGATTGCAGGGGATTTTAGACTCATAGCAGTAGATTCATCCTCTCATCATCTTTCCCGTGTCAGGATGGGACTTTTCTCTGATTACATTCACTCAGTATCCTTGTCCAAATCACGGATAATCATTTATACTGTTTATAATATAGGATAAACGCTATCAGACAGTAGGAATAAACTCGCGACTGCATAGTACAAAATGAATATGAGGTGTACACTTTGCTTCCATTTTCTTTGGTCGAGCTGCCCCGCCAGCCTGATGAATTTCCGCTCTACCCCTATTCTGTAGGCCATCATATCCAGTACCATCATGTCCGCCCCTCGGGCTTCCCTGTGCATCAGGTGTTCCTGATCCGCAGCGGCAGCGGGCTGTTCCGCGATCTTACGGACGGCACGGAAACGGTGCTGACTCCGGGAATGGTGTTTGCTTTTCCGCCTGACCGGGGGCATGAATATTATCCGCTATCCCACGAGCCTTGGCATCTGGCTTTTATCGGCTTTGACGGCAGCCAGTCTGCTCCGGTACTGGAAGGTCTGCGCCTGCTTCCTTCTGTCCCTGTAATGGCCGAGCGGTTTGAGGAGTGCTGGGATGCCATCGCCGGAATCTGGCATACCGTGGACCGGCATAATGCAGCACGGTTGGATGAACAGACGATGCAGGAGCTGTCCGTTACCCTGTACCGGCTGCTGCTGATGCTGCGCAGGGGGGATTCCACCCTGAGTCCGGCTGAACGCCTGGAGACCGAAACCGTCCGCAACGAGGCGCTGCAAAAAGCAGTCCGTCTGATCAATGAGCACTTTACCGAACCGCTGCTGATTGCCAACCTGGCTTCTGCAGTCGGCTATTCGGTGCAGCATTTCCAGCGCCTGTTCCTGCAGGAGTATGGTGTCACGCCGCATAAATACCTGCAGAACCTGCGGCTGCAGCGCGCGCTGCAGATGATTACCGAAAGCCCCGAACGGCCGGTGCAGGATCTGGCGCTGAATGTCGGGATGGAGACCAATTATTTTATCCGGGTATTCCGCAAGACTTACGGGTGTACGCCGGGTGTCATGCGCAGCCGTCTTGCGGGTGATCGGGATATTTAAGCAAAAAAAAACCGATTTGAAAGTAGTGATTCAGTGAAACTAACTGAAATTGAATTCAAGATTGATCAGAGTCACATATTTTTGTCTCATGAACACAGTACTTTTATGACTGAATTTTTCATTGAAACTGCAGACCTCACTTTTCCAAATAGAAATTACAATGGTCTTCCAATTACAACTTTGAGATTTATGTTGAAAGAATTGAGGTTACTAATTTCTAAAGGTAATACAATATCGGAACGTCATGTATATTTTTATCCTGATACAAATAACTTCATAACATTTCATTTAGTTGACAATGAAGTTTTAATAATAAAATTAGTGCAAAGGAAACTTAAGAGTTACAAGAACATAATTCATTCAATATTTTCGAAGGAAGGACAAATAATATCTGAGAATATTTACTGCAGGTTCAATGAAGTATTTACAAGTATATATAAGTTATCCGAAACACTTGTTTTGGATTTGAAGGATCGTGAAGAAGTCGGGGGAGATTTATTTATCTTGGAGGAACAATTGAAACTCTCTAAGACTTTATTTAATAAAATTACTAAGAATTAGAATCAACTTTAAGAGCAGCTTAAGTAGTCGGGGACTCAA
This sequence comes from Paenibacillus sp. fava2, assembly GCF_058313675.1. Taxonomy (NCBI): domain Bacteria; kingdom Bacillati; phylum Bacillota; class Bacilli; order Caryophanales; family Paenibacillaceae; genus Paenibacillus; species Paenibacillus sp. fava2. The sequence goes on from NZ_CM177755.1 coordinate 4,364,766, forward strand.
TATAACACCATATTCACGCTTCCAGCCATTCGACGCTATCGGGAAACATTAACTTAACAACAATGGCTCAGAGGACCGTATTGCCGCTATATTTAGAAATAAAGTAATGTAGATACAGAAAGGACAAGAATGATGTTCTTAGTCTTAATGGCAGGAAGAGAGGTCTTCATATGATGTTTCAGCGCATGACTTTGATGGACAAGCTAAAGAGAAAGCAGGAGGATTCCTTCACAGGCCGCGAGTCCTATTTCGATGAACTGTATCATGCTCTTGAGGTACAACAGGAGGAGGATTACAAGGTGCTGTGCTTCTACGGGGTGGGAGGTGTGGGCAAGTCCTCCTTGCGGAGAGAAATGGTTCATCGCCTTACCCGGCGGGAGGATATAGCGTTGGGTATCCTGGATTTCGAGACAAAGGCTCATCAACAGCCGGAAAATGCACTAATCCATCTCAGGAAATCGATCATCTCCAGCAAAAAAATCAACTTTTCCTTTTTCGATATTGTATACGCCTTATATATGAGCAAGGCCTATGCCCATTTACCGCTCAAGGAGTCGATTACCCCGCTGCTTGATGAAGGGGACCTGCTAGTCGAACTCATCAATACAATCGAAGATGTGCCTGGACTCGGACTGGTTCCTAAAGTGTATAACCTGTTCCGTAAGTCTTCGAGCTTTATACATAAATATTTGACCAAAACCAAAATGGATTATTTATCCCAGTTATCGGCGTTGGATGCTTCAGAATTGTTAACTTATTTACCTGATGTATTGCTGGAAGATCTGGTAGCCCATCAGACCAAGAACAGCTGCCGGCTGGTTATATTCCTGGATACTTATGAGGCCTTATGGGAAGATAAGCGGATGAAGGGATATCAGTCTGTTGTAGACAGCTGGATCCGCGGAATGATCCAAGGCCACCCCGGCCTGCTGTGGGTCATTACCGGAAGAGAACGGCTGCGATGGGCAGAGACCGATCCCAATTGGGAGTTCGTCTGCTCTCAGCGCCCGCTGGATTCCTTAACCGAAGAAGACAGCAAAACCATACTGGTCCGTTCGGGGGTAACGAATGAAGGAATCCAGAATGCGATTATTAAGCAATCCTACGGGCACGCGTATACCCTCCGTTTGGCTGTGAATCTGCACCAGGAAATCATTCGTACCCGGATACCGAATGTCCAGGATTTTGTAGACTGGAGAACGCCGGAGAGCCTCATTGAGCGTCTGCTTAAATATTTGACGCCTTATGAGATACAGACGCTGGAGCTGCTCGCCATAGCCCGTTCATGGGACGAAGCCTTGTTTGAAGCGATCGTGCAGGCCTTTCAAACCGGTTATCCCCTTTACCAAAGAGACGAGCTGCTGCGCTTCTCCTTTATCTATCATAATGAGCTGACGAACCGGTGGGAAATGCATGCCCTGATGCGGGAGAGTCTGCGTCACCATCAAAGTGTCCATACGATCCGGGAAGGGCACCGGTTTTTGTTCGGGTATTATGCAAATCAACTAAGCCGGCACACCTTCACCGGAACGTTGCGGGATGCCTACAACTGGTTGGACGAAGCTTTTTTCCACGGACTTCAACAGGTTGAGCATGGATGGCTTACGCCTGACTCTTTATCGGAATGGTTCCGCGATGAGGATGCCAAGTTCTTCAACTCAGGAAAATGGGAGTTAACGATCCCACTGTTCAAGCAGTTTATCAGCTACCTGGAATCCTTGGAAACCACGGAAGCACAGTCCCTGAGAGGAATCCTCGTCTACGATTTGGCCTATATTTATTTTAAAGAAGGCAACTATACGGATGCGGAAATCATGTTCGACACCTCTTTAGACATACATCTTACCCTTTATGGTGAAGAAAACCGGTTCACGGCCAAATCTTATTATGGCTTAGGCACACTCTATCATAATATGGGGCGGATGACAGAGGCAGAGCCGCTCTACCATAAAGCTCTTGCGCTCAGAGAACAGGTACTTGGCGGGGATCATATCGGTGTCGCTATGTCTGCGAATAATCTGGCCACCCTGTATCAGGACATGAAGCTTCACCACTTGGCGCTCCCGCTCTACGAGAGAGCGATCCGGATTTCCCTGCTTCCTGAAAATTATAACCCGCGCAAACTGGCTGATTACAAAATCAACCTGGTCTATTTTTATCATGACGTGGAACAATACGAGACGGCGCTTACGATCTGTAATGAGGCACTCTCGCTTAGGGAGAACAGTCTTTCACCGCTGCACCGGGATATGGCCCAGGTCTTTCTCTACTATGGCAATATCTTATTGAGACGCAGCGAACTCCGTTTGGCAGAAGAATACTACAATAAAGCAGTACATATTTTAGAAGAACTGAACCATGAATTTTCGGATGAAATGGCAAAACTGCACCATAACCTTGGAGTCTATTGCTATTTAGCCGGACGGACAGACGATTCAACAAGAGAAATGGACCTGGCGATCGAAATCAAACGGGCTATATATGGTGAAGATCACTATAGAAGCCGTTATTCGATCCAGACGAAGAATCAGATCATAGGTCTGGATCCCATGCCCACACGCTTACATCTGGATTTCTAGGAGTGATCGAATGAGCACAGAAGATTGGATTACGGAAGTGAATCTCCACTTTAGCGAGCCGCTTCAGCCCCTGCTGGATGTGGACAGCATCATTATCCATCACACGGAGGAGGAAGGCTGGGACATTTATCGTACCCATGCCTATCACAGGGACACGATGAACTGGAGCGGAATCGGATATAACTTTTTCATAGAGGCACCGGGCATAGCAGACGGACAGATTGTAATGGGACGCGGCTATCATGCAGGCGCTCATACCCTCGGACACAATGAGACCTCCATCGGTATTTGCATGTCCGGTAATATGGATTTGCATGAGCCCTCCAAATGCCAGATGGATTCATTGTTGAAGCTATGCCGGTATTTAATGGAACAATACAAGCTGTCTCCAAGAGACGTATTCGGACACCGGGAAGTAACTGGCGTTACAAAAAGCTGCCCGGGGTCTCATGTAGATATGAGCCGGATCCGTATGCAGTTGTCCGGAATATAACTGTACCCTCCAATAGAATGAAAGGCATATCAAGAAAAAATAAAAAATAATAGCCAGTTGCCTGAAGTTTTCAGGCGACTGGCTATTTCAGTTTAAAAAAGGGTTACCTCATTCCAAGGGGATATGCCCCTCTCGTCCGCTATTTTGCGTCGTCCTGGCCAACCGTTTGGAGATCGGGGGCAGCAGCAAACCGGTAAGCCCCCAGCATGGGATAGCTATCGTCAATTCATTAAGACAGCTGCCTGATGATATCGGGCTGTCCCCCTATCTTCTGGTCGGGCATTCTCTGGGCGGATTGTATGCCAACTTGTTTACCCGCATGTTCCCCGATCAGGTATCGGTTCATGTCCGCTAAAGCTTATGAAATTCGAATGAATAATCAGCTGGACCTTGTTCAGCTAAGCAAACATGGAAAGCACATCCGGGCTGCTTCCAGCGGACACTTCCCGCAATTGACAGAGCCGGATCTCGTTATCCAGGCGATTCGGGACTGTATTCATGTCAGATGAGAGAGGGGATTTAACTGGTCCTCCTCTTCAGCTCATTTACAACGGGCATTACGGGAGGGCTGATCTCAGCAGGGATATCGTCAATATCAAAATAACGGTATTCTCTGCTTTCATTATCTATAGAGATCTCTCCGTATACATTGTTGCTTGAGTAGACTACATCAACGATGTATACCTCATCTCCGTTCGGATAGACATAGTGCAGCTCTTTTCCTGAGAACACACCAAAAAGACTAATCTCACCAATACTTAAACCGGTCTCCTCTAGCAGTTCTCTGCGCGCTGCTTCTTCAGTGTCCTCACCGAGATCAACGGCTCCACCGGGAAAACACCAGCATCCGTTATCGTTTCTTCTAAGCATTAGAACCTGATCCTACTCATTAAATACAATAATGCTGGCGCCGCATAGCAGTAATGGTTTTTGGCCGATTAATTTTCTCATGGTCTTGACGTATTCCGTCATAAGCAGTAATCCCTCCTTTCAAGCCTTTAGACAGCCGTATCGCGAGCTGCTTAATCTTATGCTTACGTATTTGAAACCAACTTGTGCTATTTTTCCTGAACAGGCTGCTCAATTTTGAACAAGCCTCACCCAAATCGGGCAGCCGGGCTGCGGACAAGCTCTGCAGGGCAAATAGAATCTCATCCTGCTCTTTATCCGTAAGCAAAGATTTGTTCAGGGCAAACCTGTCGGGAAGGGAAATGCCGCCGCCCTTTCCTTAGCTCGTATAAACCGGAATTCCCGCCTGGCTTAACTTCAACATCTCGATAGACCGTTCTGACCGACACCTCGAACCGCTCAGCCAGCTCCGGTGCCGTAACAGTCCCCTTTTCCAGTAAAATATATGTCATTTGATGCAGTCTGCTAATCTGCATACGTTCACCTCTTGGTTTTTAGTATAAATAAAAAAACTTGACAGGATTATGTCAAGTTAGGATGTGCACCAGTTGAACTATACCTAAACAGGGCACAGGAGTATCTATCTTAGCATTATTCATTCTATCGTATTATTTTTCACATGCACCAGGATTTTACAATGATAAGCTATCGATAGATGCCTAACAACATTCCAGGAGGTAATATAATGATCAAGTATGACGAAGCCATGAAGCTGCTGGATACACAAGCGGGGAACAAGGACGGCCTTATCACTCTGTCAACAATCGCAGTGGAACCGGGGCTGAACGGCCACAGCCGTCCCGCCTCCCGCATTGTAGACGCTTATTATGAGGACGGCGCGTTCTACACCGTCACTTACGCAACCTCAAACAAAATGCTGCAGATCGCCCAAAACCCCGAAGTCGCCGTTTGCATTATCGTCGAAAATTTTACGGCCGATGGGATCGGTGAAAACCTGGGCTGGGTATGTGACGAGAAAAACACGGAGATGATGACCAAGCTGCGCACAGTGTTCGCAGAATGGTATAACGAAGCCAATAACGACGAAGACCCTAACACATGCCTGCTGCGCATTCGCCTGACGAAGGGCCTGTGGAATGACGCCCATAAAGGGATCCGGAATGAGATTGATTTTGTTAATAAGACTGCGTATGAACGAATTGGATCATGATTACGCCATGAATTAGTGCCCTCCGGTCCCGAATTGTTTCTTAATAGACTGCTTATTAATTTTTCCAACTGCTGTTCTTGCAAGTGAGTCAACGATTTCTAAACGGGTGGGTATCTTAAATTCAGCAATATACTGACTGCAGAATTGCTGTAAATCTTCAAGCGTGAGCAGCGTTTGATGCTTAAGGACGACCACCGCAGTAACTTCTTCTCCTTCCTCTGACAAGGGAGCTCCTACCACAGCAGACTCAAGGATGGAGGGGTGCGCACTTATTGCTTCCTCAACCTCTGAGCAGTAGACATTGGAAGCTCCCACTATGATCATATCTTTCTTTCTGTCCATAAGATACAAATAACCGTCTTCGTCAAAGCAGCCCAGATCGCCAGTATAGAGCCATCCATTTCTTATGGCTTTGTTTGTCTCTTCTGAATTATTCCAGTAACCGAGCATGATTTGTTCGCTTTTGCAAATAATTTCGCCGATTTGTCCTTGCTCTACATCTATACCTGAGTCATCGACGATTCGCACTTCAAACGGCTTCTGCCCCCAATGTATCATGTGTGACGGATTCCCGACAGATAAAAGCCGATCCAGCTTTCCCTCTCTAAGGCACTGATTGACAGATAAGAAGCTGATAAATTGACCGCTTTCCGTTTGTGAATACACCTCCGATAATTGAACATCCGGAAAAACTTCAAGAGCTTTGTATAAGGTGCTCTCACTGATGGGAGCACCTCCGCACGATATGCCTGCTATTGATTGAGTTTGTCTGGAATGGATATCTTCCAAGCCGACGATATCTTTTAAAAGGAGTCCGACCGTACCTAAAAACATTAATTGTTCACGTTCAATGATTTCTACGACCTCTTTAGCCTGTAACGGATAGGAATCCGGATACAGGAGACAGCCTCCTTCAAACAGCGTTGTCCAAAGTATAAATTGCCCTGTCAGGTGCGCTTGATTGGGGACAAGTGATTTTTTGGCTGGGTTATGACCTCCGCCTTTTGCAGGGCTCATGAAAGCCCAGCAGCTGATAGCCCGATGGGAGTGCATAACTCCCTTGGCGCGTCCTGTTGTACCCCCCGTGTAGATAATAAGAGCTACATCATCTGGCTCTGCTGTGTGCCATTTGGTTAGAGGGGGGGATGCTGCAATTAGGTCTTCTAACGAGAGAAATCCCCTGGACTTCTTGCAGGAGATCGGGAGAGCAATATTTATAGATGAAATGCAATCGGCTATTTTGGGATTGCCGGAGTCAAATACGATTGCGATAGGATTGGCATCATCAAGGATTTGATAAATCTCACCAGGTGCTAAACCCGGGAATACTGTAATGGGGATTGCACCTACAGCAATTACCGCACATTCTGCAAGGGCAAGGTATGGGCAAGGATCGCTTAACAGTGCAATCCGGTCACCAGGCTTTACACCTAAGTTGTGCAGACCATTCGCAATACAGCTCACCTGGTGCAGTAATTGCTTATAGGTTAAGTATTCGTTTCTGTGTTTCATAGCATAATGGTCCGGCTGCATCTGAGCAACGCGGGGCAATATTTCTGAAAGAAGCATTCTATACCCTCCACCAAGAATTATCATATTATTTGCATAGATTAACTTAGATTAATATCATAACATCGGAATGGTATAGTATTCCAATTAGCTTTGCTTATATCTGTTTTCAAATTTTATTATGATCAAAAAGGCACCCGCTAACGGATGCCTTTCTTTGACTCTTATAAGTGTTATTATTGCGTACCCATTACTGCCACAGACTTCACCTCGTCCCGGCGGGCTCTTTCAGATTGGACTTCTTAACAGCCTGCTGCAACGACAATTTCCCGTCTTCCATCCGGTATACCTTATCGCAGTATTCAAGCATACGCTCATCGTGAGTAACCATAATCGCCGCTTTCCGGCCTGAATTCACCTCTTGTGCGATCAGACTGACTACTTCATGTGCACGTTTGGTATCCAGGCTTGCTGTCGGCTCATCAGCCAGGATGATATTGGGATCATTAATCAGGGCACGGGCAATCGCTGTCCGCTGTTTCTCACCGCCGGACAGCTCTTCCGGGAAGCTCTTTAGCTTCGAGCCCAGCCCCAGCTTTTCCAGCAGCTTAACGGCAAATTCTTTATCCTCTCTTTTAACCTTTCCCGACATCCTTTTTATAATGAGCAGCTGATCAAGCACATTCAAATAGGGAACCAAATTCGAGGATTGCATAATAAATCCGATTTCTTTTAGTCTTGTATCCGCCAGCTCTTGGGCAGTAAGCGCAGAAATGTTATTACCGTTCAGCTTAACTTCGCCCTCTGAAGCTTTGAGCAGCGCTCCGGCAATGGATAAAAATGTACTTTTTCCGGAACCGGACGGTCCAACTACAGCAACAAACTCACCCGGCTCCACTGATATGGACACATGATCCAGTGCGGCAATCCGATTACTTCCTTCGTTATAGAACTTTGTGAGCTCCTTCATTTGTAATCCCTTAGTCATTATTCAACCCTCCCGAGTGCCTTGAGCGGATCAATCTTTGTGATCTTCCGGACCGACACCATAGAACTTAAAATGGAGATAACCAGCAAAATGATGGAATAAGTCACAACCAGATTCGTTTCAAGCTTAAATGGCATTCCCTTCGGCATGATGGCTGCCGTTCCATAAGTAAGTAGGATTCCAACGACAATACTAATCAGCGAAAGCACAAATACTTGCGATACAATGGCTTTGCTCAAGAATTTGTTGCTGGCACCAATAGCTTTCATAATGCCAAACTGGTTCGTCTTCTGCATCGTTATGACATAAAAGAACACACCGAGCACAAAGGCGGCGATGGCAAGCAGAAAGGCCAGCATCATGAAAATAGTGCCGTTCTCTTCTTTGTACCCCGGCATTCCCTGAACAGCTCCCGACCGGGTAACCGTGTCCGTACCTGTTAGCTTGCTGTCGATTACACTTGGATCAATGTCCTTGCCTTGCAGCATAATGGCATTAACGGGCCCTGTAACCCCTTTATCTGAACCCGGAGCCGCGAAGGCAATCTTCCGCCATTCTGCCATCGGGGTGAATACGGACGCCACATGGTTATACGTCTGATTCTCGACAAATCCTATGATGGTTAATGCTTGCGTCGTGCCGTCTAACTGAAAAGTATCACCGATGGCATACCCCTCTTCCTTCATGGTGGAATTCACTATGACACCAGTAGGGTTCTCAGCGGACAAGCCTTTCCCTTCCACAACAGCAGGCTCCAGGAAGCTTCCCGGGTTAATTCCAATGATCGCGATATCCAGCTTATCTTCGTTTTTGGCGCTTTGTTCCTTTAACGCCGTCGCCATCGTACTTCCCATAGGTGCGGCAGCAATAACATTTGGCAGCAGCTGCACTTCCGGTATTAATTGATCAGTCAGCAGCGACTTGCTCATCGAAGACTGCGACCCTTCTTCAAATATGACATAATCCGCCTTCATGGTTTTGAATGTCGAAGCAGCTAACGTAGATAACCCGTTCCCCAAACCGGATAAGATAAATACCAGCCAGGCCAGCAGTACAAAAATAATGACAATCATCAAAAATCTCATTTTACTATGCATCAATTCTTTCACAGCTAAAAACATCCGCTCTACCAGCTCCTTCAATCTCTTTTTTTGACACATGTGTCATTTTGGTTCTACTATCAGGCTCGCCACATCTATTAAACAACATAGATGACACATGTGTCAAATTTAATCCCGAACCGGGGTCAGCTCTTGGCTCCTCCGATCCACATTTGAAACAACAGCTTTCCCCAGTCAGGAGTAGGGATATTCATCATATTAGGAGTATCAATCAAGTTAAAAAACACACCAATAAGTACAGGAAGTGGAATATCCTGCCGCAGCCCTTTATTCTGTTGTGCACGTTCAAATAAACGTGATAATTGAACCTTGAGCGTCATATGTGCTTCGTCAATAAATTCAAGATCCTTCGCTGCTGCAGAAGAGTTAGCCACATTTATTTTACCGGCATTGCCCAAAAGCTGATGCAGTGCAGACTCCTCCACATAAACAAGAAGCAGCTGCTCCAGGGCATCCATAGGATCTGTTTCATCAATGGCTAATGCTTGTTCTAATACCTTTACCATTACACGCTTCATACAAGCAGCCACAATTTCTTCCTTGTTAGAGAAATATTGATAAATAGTGCTTCGGGCGCCTGACAGATGCTCTGACAGCAATTTGAGATGGAACCCGTCATATCCATGCTCAAGCACTAGTTTCTTGGTCATATCGAGCAGTTCTGTCTCCGTAAAAGACTGTTTTCTTCCCATCGAATCTCTTCCTTTGTATCTTGTTAATGGACTACAGGTTCTATCACTGTTTTCATTTATTATCAGTTTAGCATTATTTATAAGCATTGCCCAATACCAAGACGCCAAATAACGGATTGCCGGATTTGAACATTAGAGTCATTGAAAATAATAACGGTATGAAATATCATACTTATGTGCAGATTGTCTATCACAAATGAGAGGCAGATAAAAAAGAATGAGCGAATTTTTGGGATTGATGAAGGATATCCGGTTCAGAAGAACCATGCGAATGCTTTTCAAATTCGTTTGGGCTTTCTGGTGGCTTAGCAAACAAAAATATTTTATACCGAGACGGCGCTTGGAAGCCAAAACAAAAGCCGTATACCGAAAGCACGCATCCTATTTTACGAAGACGGCAATGGACATGGGCGGATTAATCATCAAGCTCGGACAGCATGTCAGTGCGCAAGTGGATATTTTGCCGAAGGAAGTTCTTGATGAATTGTCCAAGCTGCAGGACTCCGTAGATCCGGTGGATTTTTCTGAGATCAAACATAAGGTAGAGAGTGAACTCAGCGCGTCCATCAACGGGATTTTTGCCGAGTTTAGCACTACTCCTATCGCAGCGGCTTCCTTAGGCCAGGTACATCGGGCAACATTGCAAACAGGTGAACAAGTCGCAGTGAAGGTTATGCGTCCCGGGATCGAGCATATTATTGAAATCGATTCGAAATCTATACAAATTGCTGTCCGCTTATTAAAACGCCAGCCCCAGATTGCAGCCTTTATGGATCTTGATGCGGTGTATGATGAGTTTTACGATACCGTTATGGACGAGCTCGATTATCAAAAAGAGGGGCGAAATGCCGAAGAATTCCGTCAGCAGTTCACCCATCGGAAGGATATCGTTGTTCCGGGCATTCACTGGTCCTATACAACCTCAAAGGTGCTGACCATGGCGTTTATGGAAGGTGTAAAAATCAACAATTTTGCCCAGCTTGGCGCCTGGGGTGTGGATCGGACGAAATTAGCGAAGGCTTTGCTGGAGATTTTCGTAGAACAGATTCTCGTAAACGGATTCTTTCACGCGGACCCGCACCCGGGCAATGTTCTCGTGCAGCCTGACGGCACTATAGCATTAATCGATTTTGGAATGGTCGGACGAATTCCTGCGGATATGAAGACGCAAATGGTAGCCCTTTTAATGGCTGTGTATTTTAAGGATGCCCCCGGCGCAATTAATGCCCTTAACCGTTTGAGATTTTTGAGACGGAATGTAGATTTAGAGGTGTTTTCCAGGAATCTTACGTTATTATTTGATCAAATCAATGGGGATACGTTTGACTTGAGCTTCGTGACATCAGGTGACAATGCTGAAGATTTACGTGATTTTCTCTATTCCCAGCCCTTTCAGTTACCGGCAAATACAACCTTTCTGGGCAAAGCAATGATTACGGTGTACGGACTCTGCCTTGGACTGGACCCTGAGCTTGATTTGATCGGGACCGCTAGGCCTTACATCCAAAAGGTTGTGCTTAAAGATCTAAAAGGAAGTGTCTTTTCCACCGTTCTGGATGAAGGCACGGGTCTGCTCAAAGGAATCCTCCCTACGACCAAGAAGTTGATTTCTACAGTAGATAAGCTGGAAAGCGGAAATTTACGGGTAAAGCTATCGAGTTCTTTTGAGAAAAAATTGATAGATACACAAAATAAAAATACAAGGCGGATTATTGCAACTATTATTGGAGCGGTATTTCTTCTGACTGCTTCCAACATGTGGAATGAAGTGAATCCTATCCTTTCTTATGTGCTTGGCATCCTGGGGCTGCTCATTATGCTGAGCCAGCTGATAACGGGAGGCAACCGCCGTGAAGCAAGACATGTCAAGCAGATGAACGCCATGCGTGAACGCAGCAGATTGGAACGGCCGAAGTGAAATAGGATGAACTATAGCCAGAAAATAAGGGACCGGTCTTATCGGTCCCTTTTCTTCTATTGCCAGGGTAACGATTAACGACGGTTCGCGCCAGACACATGTTTACGCTTATTTTAAGATTCCAAAGCAGCTTTAAGAAATTGAAGTGAGCTATGGCGAAATGCACTTGTTTTTGATTCGTCAATATGATGAAAAGTAACCTCATCGATATTTGGAATGCTTGATGTATCATAAACATAACAAGAAGATAGTCTAAACGTATCCAGTAGAGCTATCAGTCTTGAATCCATTGATTTGGGATCCTGCGGATTATCCGATACCGGGAAAACCAGAAATGGAATCTTATACAAAATGGCAAAAACAGCCCCATGAAAAGCACTGGTAACAAAATACTTAGCATGTTTTATGTATCCTACAAATTCCTTCGGACCAACCGTAGCTGCTCCAGCAGCTGCAAGAGTTATAATCTCGTAGCCGTACTTTCGTGAAAGTGCTTCGGCATATTCCTGAACCCCTGTAGCTCGTAAATCATAGGTCAGTATATAGTCTTTTTCTACAGGAGCTGCAGATATTTCATCCCATTCGGATCTATCGAGAAGCATCACAGGATCCAATACATGAGCTACATCTCCATTATTCATCGTTGACACAAAGGGAATGGCACTTTTTTCACGAACAGAAACGAAGTCTAAAGAACTAACGTGCGGAGCAAGGATACTTTTTCGATCAGGCTCTATTTCTGCTCCCCCCATGCTTGCTGCGTATGCAATTTTCGTTTTTGATACAGGGACAAAAGAAAGTGCCATGCAGGGTAGAACACCGTCGGAAATAACCCATGGCAACCCCCATATTTGGTCACTGCCGCACACAAAAGAATCGTAATCATCCACACATTCTGCAATATCAGATACTGTATATAAGCGTTTGCTGTGGGGAATGCTTTCGGAAAAAATCCTGAAATGTTCAGCACCTTTAGCGCTTTCATAGGTTTGTAAGGTGTGTTCGTTTAGCCACTTAAATGTAATCTGCTCACAATGAAAGCCTAGCTTAGCTATAGCTTTTTGCAGTGCATAAGCTCCAAGTTGGCCGCCATAATTGTAGTTTTTATAATAAAGAGTAATAATCCCGACTCTTTTCATAACTGATTATCCTTTCGTTTACTAACTTCAATCGCAATGAAATCCGGCAAATAATCGGGAGTACAGCCCCTTGATACCATATCGCCTTTATACAGCCCCGTTACCTCACCCAGCTTAATGCAACGCGCACGGTTCTTTTCATCATAAACCCCTATCCAGCCTGCGGTGAAATTCATCGCCCATTGAACTTCCGGTTCTTCCTGCATAATATTCGCTTCTACCCGCCTTTGAAGAGCAGAAGGGCTATTTTCCCATGACTCGATTAATGCAATTGTCTTCTTGTCCTTGGTAGTTTTAATCTGATTCATTTGGCACAGCTCAATTATTAAAAAAAGAGGTTTGGGCAGAGCACCGCGCGCCGCACCAATTATAACAGCCTTGCTCCTCTTAATAATATCCGATAACTTATCCTCTGCCAAAAAAATTGATATTTTTAGCTTTTTATTTTATACTTACAAAAAAACATACCGATTGAATGTTTTAAGGAGGGTCACTTGAAAAAAAAGTATACGGCAAAGGAAGTCAGAAACTTAATACTCGATACTGCTTCTGTATTATTCATTGAAAAAGGGTATGAGCAAACCTCAATTAGTGATATTGTTGCCGGATTGGATGGGCTCACCCGGGGGGCTGTTTACCACCACTTTGAATCCAAGTATCACATTATTGTCGGAATTGCAAAAAGGTTTATACCCGAACAGGATCTACTCGATTCTATTGATAAACGGGATGATCTAAGTGGTTTAGGAAAAATTCAAACCATTTTATTGGAGTCGATGTTTAATGAGGATATTACAAAATCGACAGTCATTTCGTTGTCCTTACTAAGGGATCCCATCTTTACTTCGATTTATAACGCTCAAATGTGTGAAGTTTTTGTTCCAATCTTAGAAAAGTATATTCATGCCGGCAATGCGGACGGTTCTATCACCGTACCACAATCAGCACAAATGGCAGAGGCCGTTATTTTATTGACAAGCACCTGGTTTATCCAGACCTTATTTCCAAACACTGCTCAATCGTTTTTCGAAAAATTAAAAACTGCCCAATACGTATTAAAAGCAAGCGGAATCAATGTTCTAAGTGATGAAGTCTGTTCAACAATCGTCCAAAAAATCACAGGAAATAACAAGCAGCAAGAAGGAGCATCTGATGAAAAAAACCTTTAAAATTTTCGGAATAATTATACTTTCCTTACTAACCCTTATTGTATTGTTTTTTGCAGGCGTTTATATCAACAATAAAATTCAACTGGGCCGTGAAGCTAAAAAGATCGTTCCTTACGGTGAAACCGTTGTTGTAGACGGAACTAAAATGAATGTTCAGATCTTCGGGAACGGAAGCAGAACAATTGTCCTGCTACCTGGCTTTATGACAACTGCACCTATCATCGATTTCAAACCTCTGATTGATGAGTTAGATAAAAACTATCGCGTGATTGCAATTGAGCCTTTCGGATATGGTTTAAGTGAGGATACAGACAAGGAAAGATCGGTTGAGAATATAACAGAGGAAATCCATGAGGTTCTGGTCAAGAAGGGAATTAACAAGTACACCATTATGGGACATTCCATTTCAGGAATATACTCTCTTGAGTATATTCACAAGTACCCAGATGAGGTTGAAGCCTTTATAGGAATTGACAGCAGTCTCCCTTCTCAAGGAGATGGCACTGATAATAACGTGGAGGCTATCGAACTGCTAAGTAAATCGGGACTGTTCCGGTTACTCTCATATTTGAACCCCGACATGTTGAACATTCCGGATGTGGGCGAAGAGCTGGGTAAGCAGTATAAATATTTATCACTGAAAAATATAGGTTCAAAAGCAACCATGAATGAAGGCAAGGCAATGTCAGAAAATTTCAAAAAAACGGCTGAGCTCCAGTATCCCAAGAATCTGCCCGTATTATATTTTGTGGCTACTGAAAGTATGGACGCTGATGATGACTGGTTGAAGATTCATCAGGACATGGTCAAAAACAGTGATAAAGCCGCTGTTGAAATCATAGAGGGAAGACACTATTTACACCATGCTCATTCAAAGCAAATAGCTGAGCTTACTGCGGCTTTTTTGGAATGATATTTACATCCTATTGATAAGATTGTGAGGTTAGCCGGCTTAATCCGGTTAACCTTATTTTCAGGCGCTTCGATCAGCCGGGACAGCTTCAATAGCCTGCCCCAGAACTATTATAGTATCTTCATTTGTTGCTTAGTGGCTTTGGCTGCCTACACAATCTCTTTATTAAAATGTCCTCTTGTGTCTGTGTCCTGATTAAAAACAGCATTATTCATGGAGTCATTTAATTTGCCTGAGGCCATATTAATGACTTTCACAACCTGCTCTTTGGATTCAACTGTGAAGTTTAATCTGAGCGCCTCGATTCCTTTGATGTTTGGCAGCTCATCTAAAAGATTAAGCGTCTTCCCGTTAAGAATAGTCGTTGTGCAATCATCATGGGAAATAATAGGGAACGTTCCGTGCTCATCTTTTAACTCATAGGTCTTCGTTTTGCAAATTCTGCACTGATTCATTTTTTTCATGGGACAATATTTCGTAAACATCAACGGAGCCCTGCCATATACAATCATTTCCAGCGCAGGATAGCCGTCGTTTTCTTCATAGTAGGCATTCATTAACTCTTCTATTTGGCTCTTATTCAATTCATAAGATAAAGTGACCCGTTTTGCACCTAATCTATATAATTCATAGCAACTGGTAGCATTAGTAACATTTAGAGAATAGTCCGTAACAAACGGATTGGTTTCTCTGTAGTGATAAATGCCGCCATATCCTCCGATTAGCAGCTGCCCTTCTCTTTCCTTATAATCATTCTGGTTTCTTCTAACCACATTTTCAAAATAGATTTCCTTAATTCCACAGCTCACGCAAGCATCATATTGTTCCTTGTTCGTTACAGAGGCCGTAAGGTATGGCTTTTCAGGGGCAAAGCTTATTTTTTCTTTTGCATGCAAAGCTTTGGTTCTTTTCTTCTGGCTGTTAAGCTTTAAGTCATATAAGCCCTGTACAATCTCTCTTCTTGCTGCATTTAACAGTTTAGCTGGAATAAATGCATTGCATTCCTCAAAATCTACCTGATTGAGTTCAAATATCGTATCACTTAATCTTGAGAATTGCTTTATTACCTGGTCTTTCGTTGTTGGATTATTAATGGCTTCGCCCAGTATCTCCTCGCTTTCAAATGAATAATTAAAGCCTAAGCCATCAGCCTCTATGAAAAGCTTTGAATCTGGATAAGCATATACTCTAATATCCAGGTTAAACCGCCTAAATTCCTTTTCCAGTGATGCTTCTAATTCTTTTTGGTAGTAATAATCCTTCGTTTTATATACTAAATCTCCCGTAGACATCTTTTCTGTAACTTTGATATAGCAGACATCATCCGCTTGGTTAATTAAGTCGCCATCTTTATTGTACAGTTTCGCAACCGATAAATTTATATCTTCATTGTTATGACTTATTCGGATTGTATCGTTTTGATTCAAAGTGCGTGTAAGTGTTATTTCATACCGATCTTTATCTATCCTGCTGATTGTTCCAATTGGATAACCAAAGTTATTCGGTCTTGAGATGTTCGTAATATTTCTCCTGTCTTCGTTAAACAAATATCCTTTAGTAAATGTTCTATTGAATGTTTTTTTCAGATTTTCTTTATCTTCTTCGGTTATTTTATGATCTAAGGCCCGGCGATATTTGGACACAACATTTGCAACATACGTAGGTGCTTTCATTCTGCCTTCTATTTTTAAAGAATCGATTTCTTTTAAATCATCAATGTAATCGATTGTGTTTAAGTCCTTAGTAGATAGAATATAGCTTTTCCCTAAAGATGTATCTGTTGTCTTATCCATCAGCTCATACTCCTTACGGCATGAACCCACACATCTCCCGCGGTTTGCGCACCGGTTGCCGAGTAATCCTGACATTAGACAGTTTCCCGAATAAGATACACATAAAGCACCGTGAACGAAAATTTCTAAAGGGATTTCAGCACTTTTTTTGATCTCTTTTACTTTTTCAATCTTAACCTCACGGGACAGAACAACTCTTTTAGCACCAAGTTCTTTCAATAATAACGTTCCGTCTAGATCGTCTATTCCCATTTGAGTTGAACAATGTGCTTCCAGATCAAGAAAGTTTTTGACGATATAATCGAAAGCAGTCAGGTCCTGGACGATAATGCCATCCACACCGAGTTCATTTAACCCATTTATCTGCTCTTTCATCTCTTCAACTTCGTTTTCGAAAACGATGGTATTCATTGCAACATAGATTTTAACGTCCCTCAGGTGCGCATAGGTAACAGCCTCTTTTAACGATTCTAAATCAAAATTAGATGAGTATGCTCTTGCACCAAACTTTTGCATTCCTAAGTATATTGCATCACAACCATTAGATATTGCAGCTTTTAAAGCTTCCATATTTCCTGCTGGAGCTAATAATTCAGTCATTTCTTCCTCCATATGGGATATTTTTCGTTACGCCTATATAGCTCTGGTCTTTCTGCAGGCCAAGCTCAGCACCATTAATCATAAAATAAGAACTGCACTTAAGCTGCAGCAAAACGCACAAGCCAGTGGCTTGTGCGTTTGTTTCTTATAATCGTGATACGGCAAGTTTTAATTCTTTTCAGGCAGGTTTACTTTTATGTTCAAAAGTCTGGTTGTTGTTATCATACCCGCGTTTTCCAAAGTTCTTTTGGAAGCCTCGTTATAATACCAGCATCCGCAAATCGGCGACAGGTCATGGTTATAACACCATTTTTTTAATTTGAGAATAATATTTTTTCCAATTCCTTGCTTGCGATACGCCTCGTTTGTGAACATGCCAATACTAGCAAGTCCATGAAGCATTTTGCTCTTTTCCAAAACCCCAATTCCCAGTAGGTCGGCGCCCCGGTAATACGTAAAGAGTTCCCCGTTTACTATCCTTTTTTCATATTGATCAAGGAACCCCCCGCACATATGTTGAATGGCGAGAAGTTCGTCCAATGTTGCCGGAGCAAAAACGTCGCTTGCATAAGATTCATTCTCCGAAATTTGTAGCTGGCTATCCTGAAAGAAGTAAGCCTGTTTGGTGAGTTGAAAGTCTTTATCCAAAGCCAAACTAAGAAACAACTCATCACAAGTCGGAACAAAAAGAGACTTCACCTTATGCTGTTCAATCGCTTGGCTGAATAGCGTTTGGGCATCCTTAACATATGAGGGCTGAATGTAAAATTGCGTAAGCAGTTGGCCATCATGAATCGCAAAATAGCCAATCTCTCTTATTTCATCGCAGATTACGTAAAAATCAGATGCAAGAATGTGTTCCTCCAAAAAAGAGTCAAATGGCGAAGATAAGGTATGAGTATATTCATGGATAAGATGCTGTACCTCGTGCAGCAGGCACTTTCTAAATATCACGTTAATCACCTTCTCGTAATTGATCAACTCTTCTTCATTTTAGTTCCTTTTCAGGCCTTAGTTCAATGAAGAGTATCGTTAAAATAAAACTTGCCCCTATTTATGATACGGTTCTCCACGCTGTCTGAAACGGTAAGCTTTTAGGGCCATCCTTTGTCGGATGACCCTTCTCTGATCTCGCTTTCTTCAACTATCGTTCGCCGTTAGTTCATTTAAGGATGCTGCAAAATGACTAAATAGTTCGTTCCTCATACTCAAAGGGTTCTTCACAAGAGTAAATGTCATGGAAAAACCCCTTATACGGGATATCATCCTCCAGACATTTTATGAGATACGACAATTCCTCGTCACACTTCGGTTCCTCACCGTTGTTCTGCATTACCTCGAAAGCATCCACAATACTTTCCATAATGCCTACTTGAATAAATAAGGGCAGCCTATCTAACATTGAATCTTCGAGGTTGGTCTCTGATCTATATCCCTCCACGACGATATTATAATAATCATTCATAAACTTCCTGCGTTTACCGGCATCTGGTTCGAATTGAGTCCAACCCACTCCATGAGTCCAGAGACTTGCCAGGTCATACATGTACCACCCAAAACACGAATTATCGAAATCATATACGGTTATTTGACCGGTACTAAAATCTATTGAATAATTCCCATCGTTATAATCAAAATGGATCATACCGAAAGTCTCCTGATTCATGTCTAAACCTTCTAATGTATCAAGGATCTGTACCATTTTCTCCTTGGTCAGGGACAAAGAGTCGGGAATCAGTTTATTGATATATTCAGCATTGAATTTATCAATAAAACTATACCGGCGATGAACAGGAGTATACCCTTTTGATATTTGGTGCAGTTTCCCCAGTACTTTACCGCAATTATAATAATATTCAGTTATCGGAGCTCCCTCCCGGTACCGATAATGATTTTCCACAAGCATTTTGCCCTTGGCCTTTTTAAATAGACAGACAAAAAAGGTATGGTTATGGTGAGTGACTTCTTCCAGCAGGTTTCCCTTCTTGGAGCTAATTACATCCGCGACAGCTCCACCATGCTCAAATAAATACCTGATATACTCAACTTCACCCAAAAAATCTTCCCGGCTTCTGTCAGGCAAAAAAGCGATTCTTAGTATCTTTGCGTTGGCGCCTTCTTTTTCACAGGTGTATACGACATTCCTCCCGCCCTCATGTGGCGGAATCAGCCGGATAACATAGCCTTCTAATCCAAACAACTCTGATAGTACGGAAAGTAAATAGGAATCTCCGATTGAAACAACTTCGTTGTAATTAATATAACTCTCTCCTTTTTGTTCACAATCTATTAATGGATACAAAAAGAGCATACCTCAATAGCGGCATGCTCAATGGACTTTTTTGATCATTTTAAGCGTTGTTCACTCGGATGGGCGCGAACCATTCCATTTGACAATATTGTCCATCATAGGCATCCGTGTCAATTTTCTCGAAGAAGAATTCACTATCCAGAAGTTCATATCTGCCGTTGTGCTCCTTGACAAGCCTATCGATGGCAGTATATAGTGCCTCTGCGCGCAATTCACTAATTTCCTCGTAATGATGATTCCCAATATAACGAAAACCGACACACATAGAAGCAGGGACTGTGTCACCTGTAAAGCCGCCAGGAATATCAGCCAGATTCCTTACACGCATAGACGGTAGATAGTGAGTCCAACTAAGCGATGGATCAGGTCTTCTCGTTAGACCATAAAAGATATTGGATTCTACTGGATTAGGAATGTCATGTCGATTGTCCCACCAAAACTGTTTGGCAACTTCGGGCGCTTTTGTCGGCGCTTCAGCAATCTCTATTTGATACATTCGCCCAATTAAATGAAACGATGGAATCATCACCATTTCCGGCCCGTATACCATATTCCCGTAAACATTATTCTTTGAAAACAGATGAATAGGAGATGTTACGTGAATATTTCTACCGGAATCTCTACATTCACCAGGCGTAAGCCCATATTCACGTTTAAACGCACGTATGTAGGTTTGTTCATGTTCATAACCGCATTCAATTGCAATGTCGAGAACCCGTTTCTCCGTTTTCATCAAATCCTCTAAGCTGACGGCTAGCTTTCGAGAGCGGATATAGCTTTGCAGCGGTACACCAAAAGCGAATTTGAAGAGTCGGCGCAAATGAACAGCGGAAATCGGGAGATCGCTCAGATATTCTATTTCGCTCATACCAGAAATATATCCTTCTATTCGGGATAGGAGCTCAGATAGGAGTTCATATGGTTGTATAGTTAATGTCACTCTCCTGGTATGTATTTGTTCCTAAAATTCCAAACCGAATATAGTTGCTGCCAGCTGATTGATAATTAAACTCGCATTGCCGAATAACGATACTGCTAGGAGTACTTTAATCCAGTCTGTTTTCCTCATGCTTTTCTTCCTCCAGCCTCAAGATACCCGCTCAACCGCCTGCGGCAACGTCCTTTCATATTCCTTATGCAAAATATAACGCTGAGCGCCTCCCGAAGCATCCACCGCTTCCCTGGCGTGTTTGACTGCAGCTTCGATGTCTCCCGCTTTGCGTTCCACTTCTGCGAGCAGTGCCGATCTCATCCACCGCTTTTTAATCGACTCCAGATGTTCACGCGCCTGAGCACTTTTCCCCTCCTCCAACAATAGCACCGTCTCGTAATATTTCCGGTAATCAGGATAGCGGATATGCGGCACGGCCTCCCCAATAGAAGCCATATCTTTGCAGTAAAGCCCGTAAGCCGCCTTGTAAACTGCCAATGCCTTTGAGTGCTTATATTTTTTCAACAGCTTATCCATAGTTGTTTTTGCTTCGTCATCAAGTTTGTTCGCAACAACATAATGAATATAAACCCCGGGCTTGTGTTTCTGTCTAAGTAAAAAGTCTTCCACCCGTTCCACACGCTTTTCCAAAACAAAAGGATAAAAAAACAGAATCGTAAAAGCAATCAGTGTAGCCGTCATAGCAATCCCTACCGTCAGAGTAAATGGAAAGTCATTTAATCTCATAAATAATACAAACACAAATATCACGAAATAAAAGAACAGTTTCCCCAAAAATCGCTTCATCCTAAATCCCCTTTAACATCAAACTTAAAAATACATTTGGAAAAATTATACGTTGCTGTCTCCTGGCTAGTCAATGCACTAACGATTATCTTATCCGGGCAGCCCTGCTAAATGCTGAGCCTAAGCAACTTATCCGCATAAACAACGTCCATATTAATATGGTAAACTCTTACTATTTGCAACAGGGAGGATTATACATGCGTTATTTGACAGTTATTATATTGGCGGCTGCCATGCTCGCAGGATGTCAGCAGACGGATACAGCAGAACAAGCGGACACTTCTTCGTCCCCTCCTCCGGCAACGATCCAGTCAGCTACAGCTTCGCCGCCTCTACCTTCGTCCGCAGCACCCTTAAACCCGGAAGAGCCATTTCTCTATATAGAGCAGTTGAAGAACCTGGGAGGACACGGGCAAGTGGTGCAGGTGAAGTCCAATACCGATATAGATAAGGCTTCACTGGAGTCCGCCCTGAAAAAAAGCCTGCAGACCAGCAATCCGCAAACAGAGTTCAGCTATACGATGGAATGGGAGTCTCCGCGGTTTGTGCAGATTCGACTGCAGATGGACGAGGATACCGCTTGGTCCGGGACATTTAATCTGGATGAAGCTACCACAGCAGATGGTCGAAGCTATGCGAGTACAGAGCAGCCGTACCGCAATACTGTCGTTGTCAAATCTCTGACTGATCAGGGCAGTGTACATTTCAAAGGTATCGTATCCGGCACTCAGCGGATGATTCCAGTCTGGAATACGGGCTGGGTCAAGGCCGTCGATAACCAGCAACTCACCGGCCCCTCCTTTCTGTTCTATGGAAACGAAGAGCATCATCTGGTTCAGGCTCTGACAGGCCGGGAGCTTACGATTCCTTCCTTCCCCCCGGAGGAGGGCGCTTACGGCAATGACTACGGTTACCGTGAGATGTATTCCGACCGTTTCTATCCGGGCTACACTTATATGGTATCAGGCAACAAAACGCTGTACCGGGTAGACCTCAAGGATTTCACCCGGAAGAGGCTTCATGTTTTTGACAAGCCGGTCTACGGGATGTCCTCATCGCCCGATGGCACCCGTATCGCCGTTCTATATGCACACGATGATTACATTGGCCCCGGAGCGGATTTGCTGGTATTGGATCAGAAGGGAAATACGATTTTTTCCCGGGAGAACGCAGCTTTCCTCTCGCACAGCGACGGCTTCCTGTTCGTGTATCCGCTGGCCTGGGAAGATAACTCGATCCTTATACTCCCTGCAGACTACGAAGAGAGCAACCCGCTTGGCAAAATCCGTTTTGACACCGGCAGCGGGGCTTCTGAAGTCTTACCAGATGAGCGGATTACGGAGCAGGTAAAAGCGGATATTTGGGAGCATGAGCGGCAGGAGGATTACTACCTTCTGTCTACGCTTCAATGGTCGCCGGACGGCAGGTTCGCGGCTTACTCATCCGGTTCAGGCATAATCCAGATATATGACACAACAGAACGGACCATAGCGTTCGTGGCAGCAGGCGTTCTGCTTGGATGGATGCCGGATGGGACGTTAGCCTGGGGAGATGTTGGCGGCCATGCTTATACTTTTTGAGGGATAGTCAAGAATGCATGTGCTTTTTAATTATAATCATTTAATACATTGAACATTTTTCCATTTTAGGATACTTTAAAGAAAGCTTAGCGATAAGCAAGTTCCGTACACGAAAGGGGATGTGATTTTAATGGCAGCTACTTATACGGTGGTTTCGTCTTAGAATCGAATAGCAGGCATACACGAAAAACGCGGGATATTGCCCGTATTCTTTGTGATGCCGTCCAAAGTAACCTTTTGTGAAAATTGCTGTTTGCAGGATACGATGAGGATCGTGTCTTCAGGTGCGTTCTTATGCCGTGTATCAGCAGCTTCTGTAAAGGCTGCTGGTCCGCGGCATTTTTGCGTCCAAAAACAACATTAAAGGAGCTAACCACACAAACATGACCGATTTGAAAACCTATGGCTACACAGAAACAGAAGACATTCAAGACGGATTACAACCCGGCAGGGTTACCGAGCTGCGGCGTGAGCGCTTCACGGTTATAACCGAAAGAGGCGAAGTAACGGCGGTGCTGAAGGGATCCTTTTATCACGGTGCGGATACACGCTCAGATTTTCCATGCGTCGGTGATTTCGTCCTGCTGCAGTACAACGGAAGCGGAGATTCACTCATCGTTACGGTACTTCCCCGCCGCTCCAAGTTCTCACGCGCTGATTACTCCGGGCATGCCGCAGGCTATGCCAAAACCATCCGTGAGCAGGTCGTCGCAACCAACTTTGATTATGTATTTATAGTGACTTCGCTTAATCAGGATTTCAACGTAACCCGCATTATGCGGTATCTGACCCAAGTCAGGCAGAGCGGCGGTCAGCCTGTCGTTATTTTGACCAAAGCAGATCTCGTTGAAGATTATACTCCCCTGCTCGCAGAAGTCATAAATAGCATTCCCGGTGTGCCCGTACACGCCATTTGCAGTCATACCCGCCTTGGGCTGAATGAACTCGCTCCCTACCTGATGCCAGGCAAAACAGCCGTTTTTCTCGGCATGTCCGGTGTCGGTAAATCCTCACTGTTAAATGCGTTAATGGAACAGGAGGTAATGAAGGTCCAGGCCATCCGGGAGGTTGACAGCAGAGGGCGGCATACGACAACACACCGTCAGCTGTTCATGCTCCCCTCCGGTACGATGGTGATTGATACACCGGGGATGCGTGAGCTTGGGCTTTTTGATGCCGGCGAAGGCATACAAGCAAGCTTTACCGATGTGGAGAAGTGGTTTCTGAAGTGCCGTTTTGCCGATTGTCGCCATGTGGCCGAGCCGGGCTGTGCGGTTCTCACCGCGCTCGAAGACGGTACATTGCCCCGTGAACGTTGGGAGCATTATCTTACCCAGCAGCATGAGCACAAATATGTCCAGGATAAATCAGGCTACCTGATTGACAAGCGGGCCAGAAACAAAACAATAGCTATGCACAGCAAACAAACCAGGAAAACCGGGGGATGGAATAAATGAAGATTACAATCGGAACATTAACATATGCCTTAAGCCAACAGTTCAAGAAGGAAATCATTTCAGCTGACTACACTACTAAATCTCTACAAGGCGGAACTGTGGGAAATGTAAATTTGGTAACAGGAACCGCTGAAACTTCGGACGGCGAGCAGTTACCATACCGTGTCGTGCTGAAAATCCAGAAAAAATGGGAGCGCTACAGTGATCCTGGTTCATGGCGGCGGGAGTATGATCTCTATACCTCCGACTTAGGGGCAACGTTCCCGGATACCTTCCGCTGGCCGGCATGTTACTACGCTGAAATGAATGCCGAGCAGAATGAATATCAGCTGTGGCTGGAATTCGTTGATGGTGTATCCGGTTTAAGCTTGACTGGAGACATGTACGAACAAGCCGCACTGGAACTGGGCCGTTATCAAGGCAAACTGTACGCGGAGCAGCCTGCTGTGCTGGAGCGTCTGACCAATTTGAGCCGGGCGGATCTCATGAAGAATACGTATCTGCATTACCGGTCATGGCCGCTCGTCTACAATTACATCCGTTCGGAGGAGTGTGAATTTCCGCAGCATGTACGGCAAATGCTTATTGCTATCGACGAGCATTCAGAGGAGATTTTTGCCCGCATCGAACAATTGCCTCTAGTTCTGTGCCACCGGGATTTCTGGATAACCAATATTATCTATAACGAAGGGACAATATCACTCATCGACTGGGATACCTCCGGATGGGGCTATCTGGGCGAGGACATCGCCAGCCTGCTGGCGGATGAAGTGGATCTTGATCACATGATCGAATACTTCCAGCGGTGCGTCCCTGCGTATTATAGAGGTTTTGCAGAGTATGCGGATGCTCCCCCAGTTGCAGAGCATTGCGTTTGCGAGCTGATCCTGATCATATTCGGGTACAGGCTTGTGGAAGGGTATCTCCATGCAAAGAACGAAGACGGAAAGCTGCTTAACCTCCAGACACTCCAAAAAATCTATGAAATGAAGAACACTCCTGTCCTGAGCTGACTTTAATCTCTAAAAAAAGAACTCCGTATATCCGCGAATGCAGCGGGTTGCGGAGTTTCTTTTTCCTTGCTAAGAGTTGTAATTGCTGAAAACGCGAACTAACCTTTGATTTAAATCATCATACTCTTTTATAAGATCTGCTTCGTTTGAATCAGGTCGTGATCAATCAAAGCGTTCCCATTCCCTCCCCCGTTTCCTCTCAGCTTCACAGTAAGAGCTATACAAATTTCCCTCAATTCTTTCTCCAGGTCTGGTACCATAATGATCCCTCCTCATTCAAATGAACTCACAACTGCCCAGACGATGCCTTTTCCGGATGATTAGCAGAATTTAGCAGCACCACACCGCCGATGATAGCCGCGATACCGAGGAAGGACACAAAGGTGAACGGATCGCCCCACACCACCACACCAAGCAAAGCTGTAATGGCCGTCCCGACGCCTGACCAGACTGCATAAGCAAAGCTAAGCGGAATAACCCGCAGACTCATGGATAAGCTAAAAAAAGATAACCCCATTCCCACAACTACCCCGAGACCAGGCAGCAGATTCGTGAACCCGTCCGATAGCTTAAGCATCGTTGTCCCGAATATTTCAAAGCAGATGGCCATAGCCAGGTACATGTAACTTTTCAATTGAATCCCCATCCTCTTCTTTGCCCGTAAAATCAATCAATGCGCTCCGCCTGTAGCAAGCTTCAGTGTAATGACACCGCCGATGATCAGCAGCAGTCCCAGTATTTTTTTGCGGTTAAGCCGTTCTTTATAAAAAAATACTCCAACCATGGCCGTTAACGCCGTACCCGCCCCGGACCAGATCGCATAAGCCGTACCGAGTGAGATCGACTGCAGCGCCAGCGACAGAAAGTAAAAGGCTGAGCCGAGTCCAATTACCACCCCAAGAGATGGATATAGCCGTCTGAAGCCGTTGGATAATTTGAGCAGCGAGCTGCCGCAGACCTCTGACACAATGGCAAATGCCAATAACACAAAGGGATTCACAATCCTTTTCCTCCTATACCGTCATTCTAAGCAGTTCCTGTATGACCTGTTCGCGCAGCTCCGCATCCAGCTTTCCTAAGCTGAACATTTCGGAGAACCACAGGCCGTCGGCAGCCAGTCGTACAATGGTGGAACGCACCGGGTCGATCCCGTCGGTTTCAATGTCTTTTTGCCAGAGCGCATACTGCTCCTGCAGCTTCTCAAGCAGTTCCGGCTTGATGAAAAGCGCCGCCGTCAGCGCCGTGCTGATCCCGTTGCCGTCTTTGATATCACAGGCCACAGATTCCGTGTATGCCCTGCTCCACTTTCCTTCATTAACAGCTGAAACCGCCACTCGCTCCTGGACATCGGTCACGAACCCGTCCGTCAGCTCTTCGACCAGCCCCTGGATCAAAGCATTTTTATTCGGAAAATGGTGCAGCAGTCCGCCCTTACTGACGCCGGCCTCTCTGGCAACCGCCTCGAGCGTAAGCTTCTCTACCCCCTGGCTCCTGATTATTAAGGATGCAGCGTTCAATATGACTCCGCGTTTAGAATTAACGTTCAATGAATTCACCTCTCTATTTACTATACCGTCCAGACGGTTTTAAAGTCAAAGGGAAAGTTGTATGATTTTTGAGGTAGCTTTAGGCTATGTTATCATTACGTATTAGGGATTTATCCCATTCATTCCCTTTCATCACTGACGGAGGTGAGTTTCATTTGCAGGATATTCTTATAGCAGCCGGAGTTATCATTTTTGTCATTTTTATTGCAGTTCTGATGACGATAGGTGACCGCAGAAGAAAATAAAAAACTGCACACAGTAATTCCTCACTGTATGCAGTCATGTTCTCATAAGAGAGGTTATACAGCCGCAAACTGGCTGTTATACAGGTTCGCATAATGCCCGCCGCTGGCCAGCAGCCCCTCATGAGTGCCGCTCTCGACAATATCCCCGTCCTTCATATAAAGGATAATATCCGACTCGCGGATTGTTGACAGCCGGTGGGCGATGACGAAGCTGGTTCGCCCTGAGATCATCTTCAGAAAAGCCTTCTGGATACGGATTTCGGTCAGCGTATCTATGCTGCTGGTCGCTTCATCCAGAATCAGCATCGGCGGATCCGCCAGCATGACGCGGGCGATGGTCAGCAGCTGTTTCTGGCCCTGAGACAGATTATCCCCTGAACCGCTTATCTTTGTCCCGTAGCCCTCCGGGAGGCGCTTGATGAAGCTGTGCGCGCTCGCCGCCTTGGCAGCGGCAATAACCTCTTCATCACTCGCCCCCGGCTTGCCGTAGGCGATATTGTCGCGGATCGAGCCGCCGAACAGCCAGGTATCCTGAAGCACCATCCCAAAGTTCTGCCGCAGGCTGTCACGGGTGATGTGATTGATATCCACACCGTCAATCCGGATGCTGCCGCTGTCCACATCGTAGAAGCGCATAAGCAGATTAACGAGCGTCGTCTTCCCTGCTCCTGTCTGGCCTACAATGGCTACACGGGTACCCGGCTTCACTTCCAGGCTGAAATTACGGATCAGCGGCCGCTCCGGCGTATAGGCAAAGCTTACTTTGTCAAAAGTGATCGTCCCCTGGCTTGCACCCAGCACATGAGCGTCCGGGGCATCCGGCGTTTCCGGCACCATATCGAGAATCCTGAAGACGCGCTGGGCCGAAGCCGTCGCTGACTGCAGCTGGGTAATTACACCGGTGATTTCATTAAACGGCTTGGCGAACAGATTGGAGTAGATCAGGAAGCTCGACAGGTCCCCGACCGAGAAATGCCCGCCGATCACCAGCGCACTGCCGATCATCGCAATGACCGAAAAAGTAATATTATTGACCAGCCGGGTCGTCGGATTAGCCAGCGAGCCGTAAAACTGTGATTTAACCCCGGTCTGATACAGCTCATTGTTGCGTTCAGAGAATTGGGCAAAGGAACGGTCCTCGTAATGGTAGGCCTGCACAACCTTTTGCCCGCCGACAATCTCCTCCACATAGCCGTTCAGTCCGCCGAGAATCTTCGCCTGCTCGCGGAACAGCTTCTGGGAGCGGGTAGTAATGAATCTGGCGACAAAGTAAGTCACAGGTGCCGACAGGAGCACTACTACAGTCATAACAGGGCTGATATATAGCATCAGTCCGATTGCTCCGGCAATCGTGACAATACCGGTCAACAGGGTTGAGAAGCCCTGCAGCAGCCCGTCGGAGACGGCATCCATATCATTGACAAAACGGCTGATGCTGTCGCCCTGCGGATGATTGTCATGGAATTTAAGCGGCAGCGTGTCCAGCTTATCGAATAAGTCACGGCGCAGACCATAGACCGTTCTGTAGGCGATTTTGTTGGTGTAATAGGTCAGGAGCCAGCCGAAAAAGCTCCCCGCAGCATAAACCGCGCCAAGAATCAGCAGCAGCCGCAGAATTTCCGGAAAATCGACATTGTCCGGCCCGATCATCCGGTCGATTGCCCGCCCGATCAGCAGCGGACCAACCAGACTGGCGGCCACGCTCAGGATGGCGCAGATTACGGCACCGGCAGACATCCTCCGGTATTGTCTTGTATAGTTGAGCAGTCTCTTCCATGTCTCATTGGTATTCATTGCGCCACCTCCTGGCTGGACAGCTGTGATTCGCAGATTTCCCGGTAGACCCCGCAGGAAGCAAGCAGCTCCTCATGGGTGCCGGTTCCGGCGATCCGTCCCTCGTCAAAGACGATAATCTGGTCCGCCTGCTGCACGGTGCTGACCCGCTGTGATACGAGCAGCACCGTCATATCCCGCCCGTACTCCTTAAGCGCCTTGCGGAGCGCGGCATCTGTTGCAAAATCCAGTGCGCTCGAGGAATCGTCCAGAATCAGAACCGGCGGACGGCCGACTACGGCGCGGGCAATAGTCAGACGCTGTTTCTGGCCGCCTGACAGATTCAGGCCGCCCCGGGCTACCGGCGTTTCCAGCCCTTCCGGAAGCTTACTGATGAACTCCTCCGCCTGGGCTACCGAAGCAGCCTGCAGCAGCTCTTCACGGGTGGCATCCTGCTTACCCCAGCGGATGTTATCTGCGATTGTACCGGTGAACAGCAGCGCTTTTTGCGGTACGATGCCGATCAGGCTCCGCAGCTGCTCCAGCGGGTAATCCTTCACATTCACCCCTCTGACCCGGATATTCCCTTGAACGATATCATAGAAACGCGGAATCAGGTTAACGAACGTCGACTTGCCGGAGCCCGTACTGCCGATCAGCCCGACTGTCTGGCCTTGGCTTATCTTTACCGTAATGTCCTCCAGCGCAAGCTCCCCGGTACGGTTATAACCGAAGGAGACATGCTCAAAGGAAATGGCCGGAACGTTAGTCGGTGCTGCTGCAGCAACCGCCGTGTTTCCTTCATCCGGAACGGAAGTAGTCGAAGCCAAGACTTCATTAACCCGGTTAGCGGACGAAGAAGCTTTGGTGAACAGGATCACCAGATTCGATACAACGATCAGTGCCAGCAGAATCTGGGTGACATAGTTGATAAAAGCAATAATTTCGCCCTGGGACAGACGGCCTCCGTCAATGTGCATCCCGCCTGCCCAAAGGATGGCGATAATTGCCGCGTTGACGACCAGCGTCGTCATCGGTCCAAGCCAGGCGGCAATGCGGCCGACCCGGATCGCTGTCGCGGTTAAATCATCCGACGCCGCAGCAAAGCGCTGCTTCTCGCGGCGCGATTTTGCAAAAGCACGGATAACGCGGATACCGGACAGATTTTCACTCAGCACCAGCGCCAGATGATCTAGCTTCTGCTGGTACTTGCGGTAGAGCGGGCTGCTGCGGGTGATAATAAAATACAGGATTACCCCGAACACCGGTGTGGCCGCAAGCAGGATCAGCGACAGCCGGAAGTCGAGGATCATTGACATGATGATCGCCCCGATGCAAATGAACGGCGCACGGACAACCAGCCGGATCAGCATGGCTACGGCCAGCTGCAGCTGGTTCACATCATTAGTGATCCGGTTGATCAAGGATGGCGTTCCCAGCTTATCCAGCTCTGCGTAGGAGAGCGAGGATACATGCTTGAACATCTTATTGCGCAGCGATGTGCCAAAGCCCTGTGAAGCGCGGGCGGCATAATACTGGCAGACCATGGAGCAGCCGAAGCCCAGCAAGGTCATGAGGAGCATCAGCCCGCCCATCCGGTATACATAGGCGCTATCCTGGTTGCCGATGCCGTTGTTGACAATCAGCGCCACGATGGTCGGGAGCAGCAGCTCCAGCATCGCTTCCAGCAGCTTGAAGATTGGACCGAGAATGACCTCTTTTTTGTACGGTTTCAGAAAAACAGCAATTTTAAACATAAGTACTCACCAGCCTATACAGTATGTAACCTCTATGCAACATCTAGAAGACCCGTTATGATTATGTCATATCTGCAACCATATTAATAATATTGGTTTCATATCACTGAGATATGAATTTCATATGTCATTACAATTTAAAAGGAGGTTAATGATGGATATCCGCCAACTGAAATATTTTCTGGCCATTGCCGAGGAAGGACAGATTACATCAGCAGCCAGGCGGCTGCAGATGGCCCAGCCGCCGCTCAGCCAGCAGCTGAAGCTGCTGGAGGAGGAGCTGGGGGTGAAGCTCGTCGAGCGGGGCCCGCGCAGCGTACAGCTTACCGAGGCCGGAATGATGCTGCGCGAACGGGCTCAACAGATTCTGGAGCTGGCAGATTCCACCACCCGTGAGCTGAAGGATTATGTGAAGGGTGTGTCCGGCACGCTCTCCATCGGCACCGTCTCCTCCTCTGCCGCCACCCTGCTGCAGAAACGGCTGCTGGAATTCCACCAGCTCTATTCCGGTGTGAAATTCGAAATTCATGAAGGCAATACCTACCGGATTCTCGACCTGCTGAACAAAGGCATCGTCGAGGTAGGCATTATCCGTACCCCGTTCAGCAGTGCCGGACTCGAATGTATTTATACGGCAGCTGAACCTATGATTGCCGTGATGGCCCCCATTTATGACTGGACAGACGGGAGACCGGACATTGAGATCGGCGAGCTGCAGAACCAGCCGCTAATCGCCTACCGCCGGTTTGAGCAGCTGATCCGCGAGACCTGTCTGGAGCACGGCTTTGATCCGCAGTTTTTCTGCATGAATGATGATGCCCGCACGACGCTGCTGTGGGCCAACGCCGGGCTGGGTGTCGGCATTATTCCCAGATCCGCCTACAGTCTTGCCGCCAACAGTAATCTGGTACTCAAGGAGATCCGCAGCGATTCCCTGAATACCCGGGTAGCCGCCGTGTGGATGAAGGATAAGTACCTTTCCGCCCTGGCCGAGAAGTTTATTGAGAATTTCCGGCAGGGGTAAATCCGGCACACGGACTGCCGTATGCATACCTGTAGCGGAACGGAACTCTCCTGCTAAACACGATAAAACCCGCCCCGGCAGGGCCGGAAGCGGGTTTTATCTTTTAGAGCCACTCTACAGCAGCAGAAAGCTGCCGCTTAAGTATTACACCATAATTTTACAGATATCGTTGGTGAACTGCACCGGATCATTAACCTGCAGGCCTTCGATCAGCAGCGCCTGGTTGTACAGCAGGTTCGTGTACAGGCCCAGCTTCTCCTTGTCGCTGTCAGCCGCAGCCTTGAGCGATTTGAAGACGTCATGGTTCACGTTGATTTCCAGCACCTTGTCCGCCTGAACCTCTTGGCCGTTTGGCATGGCCTTGAGGATCTTTTCCATCTCGATGGTCAGCTCGCCTTCAGTAGACAGACAGACCGGATGGGACTTCAGTCGTTTGGAGGCTTTGACTGCCTTCACTTTGCCGGCCAGGATGCCCTGCATCGCTTCGAACAGGTCCTTATTCTCGTTCTGTTCCTCTTCCGACTGCTTGTCCGCAGCATCCTCTTCGATACCGAGATCACCGCTGGAGACGTTTTTGAATTCTTTTTCCTTATAGGACATGATCATTTTGATCGCGAACTCATCGATGTCGTCAGTGAAATAGAGGATTTCATAGCCCTTGTCCAGCACGATTTCGGTCTGCGGCAGCTTCTCGATCCGCTCTACCGACTCCCCGGAAGCATAGTAGATATACTTCTGGTCTTCCGGCATTCTTTCCACGTATTCAGCCAGCGTAACCTGTTTCTTCTCCTTGGAGGAGTAGAACATCAGCAGGTCCTGGAGGGTTTCTTTTTCCATACCGTAATCATTGTATACGCCGAACTTCAGCTGTCTGCCGAAAGATTTGTAGAACGTCTCATATTTCTCTCTCTCATCCTTCAGCAGGCTGAGGAGCTGGCTCTTGATCTTGTTCTTGATATTCTTCGCAATCAGCGTCAGCTGGCGGTCATGCTGCAGCAGCTCACGGGAAATGTTGAGTGACAGATTCTCGGAATCGACCATCCCTTTGACGAAGCTGAAGTAGTCCGGCAGCAGATCCGCACATTTGTTCATGATCAGCACGCCGTTGGAGTAGAGCTCCAGGCCTTTTTCATACTCCTTAGTGTAGTAGTCAAAAGGTGTGTTCTCCGGAATGAACAGAATCGCATTGTATACCACCGCACCATCGGCGCTGATATGGATATGCTTAAGCGGCTTGTCGAAGCCGTAGCGCTTCTCGTTGTAGAAGTTGGTGTAGTCCTCTTCAGTCAGCTCGTTTTTGTTCTTTCGCCAGATTGGCACCATGCTGTTGACGGTTTGCTCTTCCTTCGTTTCCTCGAATTCGCCTTCGCTGCCTTCCTTTGGCTTGCTGCCGGTGATGTCCATCTTGATCGGGAAGCGGATGAAGTCGGAGTATTTCTTGATGATCGCCTTCAGGCGGTACTCTTCAAGGAACTCGTCGTAGTTGTCTTCTTCGGTGTTGGCTTTGATTTTGAGGGTGATTTCAGTACCCACGCTGTCCTTCTCCGCTGGCTCAATCGTGTAACCGTCTGCCCCCTGCGATTCCCACTTGTAAGCCTGGTCGCTGCCCAACGCCTTACTAATGACTGTAACATCCTCTGCCACCATAAAAGCGGAATAGAAACCGACCCCGAACTGCCCGATAATGTTATGGCCGTCCTTGGCTTCGTTATCCTTCTTGAACGCAAAGGAGCCGCTGTTCGCGATGATCCCCAGGTTGTTCTCCAGCTCCTCCTGCGTCATCCCGATTCCTGTGTCCGAGATAGTCAGTGTACGGCTGTCCTTATCGGCGGTTACTTTGATGTAGTAATCCTCTTTATTGAACACCAGGCTGTCGTCGGCCAGTGCTTTGTAATAGATTTTGTCGATGGCATCGCTTGCATTGGAGATCAGCTCCCGCAGGAAAATTTCCCGCTGCGTATAGATGGAGTTAATCATCATTTCAAGTAGTCGTTTGGATTCGGCTTTGAACTCTTTTTTAGACATGAATATAGAATCTCCTTTCAAAAATAGCCTGCTAATTGCTTCCGGATGGTTAGCACTCCATAAGGGTGAGTGCTAACACTTCCTTTTATATACCATATTGTCGTTTTTGATGTCAATATCTTGCTGCATATCAGCGCCAAATGAGCCTCTTATATATGTAACGTTCCGCCATGATAGCAGTAATAATGCTTCGCCCTGAGATTCTTCAGCAGCTCCAGAGATTGCTCCGCCTGCGGCAGGTCGAGGCAATACTGGGGATTGGCTACCAGCAGTTCTGTGCCTTTGTCCACTATGTAGGCGGCATCACCGGTAATTATGCTGTCCAGCTCCGGGAGATGCAAAGAGATATGGCCTGACGTGTGTCCGGGAGTTGCGATTACCTTGCATGCCCCGCCAAACAGCCACTCGCCATCCTTGACTGTCTGATCGACCGGAAGATGCCGCAGGCTCGTCAGCAGGTCAACGAACGACTGGCCGAAGGCCTTCTGCTCATCAGGCATTTGCTCAAGCAAAGCCTCCGCCTGAACCAGACGTTCGGATTTCACCTCACCGCTGATATAGACGGCCTCCCTTTCGCTGGAGATCACTGTCACCCAAGGGTATTTTTCCTTAAAATCATGCAATGCCCCGATGTGATCGTCATCGTAGTGGGTAATCACGATATACTTCAGCTGCCTGAGGTCATACCCCTTTTGCTCTATGGCATTTTCAATAAGGGGCAGGAAACCGGGATAGCCTGTGTCGATCAGAATCAGTTCATTGTCAGATGCAATCAAGCAGGGATAGATGTAATATTGCTGTCCTTCATACATAAATTCAACAGGAAGCTCGATAATGTTCATTGTGTCCTCCGACAGTTGTTATTTTATAGATTCATTTTTAGCCCGGTGTGAGTGGCCTCGAATCCCAAACGCTCATAAAAGCGCCGGGCATCCTCGCGCTGCTTATCTGTCGTTAGCTGAATCATGTAGCAGCCCTTCGCTTTAGCACGCTCGATAGCCCAGAGAATCAGCTTACTTCCGACCCCTTTTCCTCTTACGCGGGATGCAGTCCTGACTCCTTCGATTGTGGCTCTCCAGCTGCCCTGATGGGTTAAATAAGGTGTAAAAGTAAGCTGGAGAACACCAACGGTCTCCTCACCAAGACAAGCCACAATCAACTCATTGTTCGAGTCAGAGTCAATCGCATGGAAGGCTGTAAAATAGCTTTGCGGCAGGGGAGTCTCATAACGTTCTCTTTGTCTGCCCAGTTCATCGTCCGCAAGCATTTGCACAATGGCATTCAGGTCATTTATTGTAGCAAGCCGGAAATGGACCATACTCTCCCCCTGTTGATTATAAAGTTGGTTTAGCAGCTGCAGTCCGGGTCCACCCGCTTCATACTGCAGCCTTTTTGGCCTCAGCATCGGTAAGCAGCATTTGAATCAGTGACTGCAGCGGCAGCGACTTCCACTTCTTCGGATGGATGAGCAGCTGCAGGTCAAAATGAATCTCCGGATGGACGAACGGCAGCTCGGCGAGATTCCCCCGCTCAATCTCTTCCTCGGCCACTATTCTCGGCAGCAGGGCGATGCCCAGGCCGTTGCGCACGCAGCGTTTGATCGCCTCCAGATTGGACAGCTCAAAGCCGATCCGGAACACGATACCGTGCTCACGGAGCAGATTCTCAAACATGCTGCGGTAAATACAGCTTTCCTCCGACACAATCAGCTCACAGTTGTTCAGATCCTGCAGCGATACCTTACCGAGCTTCGCCAGCGGATGTCCTGCAGGAGCGACCAGCACCAGCGGCTCATCCCGAATGATCGTCCGCTCCAGTGTGGAATCGGCCGTGCAGCGGTCCAGCATCAGTCCGATGTCTACCTCGCCGTCCCGGATTTTGGAGACCAGATTCGCTTCCTGTTCGGTCTGCAGATGAATGTTCAGCCCGGGAAAGGTCGTCCGCAGCTGCTGCAGGAACGGCGGCAGATAAAACGCAGCCAGCGAGTCGATCGTCCCTATGGTCAGCGTACCGCCGATCTGCTGGGCAATGGTTTCTTTTGACCGGTCATACAGATCAAGAATCTCCACAAACAGCTTCAGCAGTTCTTCCCCCGGAGGAGTCAGACGCAAAATCCGGCCGTGGCGCTCCATCAGGGTTACCCCGTATTCTTTTTCAATCTTCTGAATTTGCATTGTGACACTCGACTGGGCATATCCCAGCTCCTCTGCCGCTCTTGTAAAGCTCTGACGCTTCGCCACCTCACGGAAGGTTCTCATATATGTTAAATCCATGCTCTCACCCTTCAGAACGTGAACATGAGTGTATCAGCAGATTAGACCCGCTGCCTGGCTCAAGTTCATCAAATATAACATCAATATTATTGATGCCCCATATCATTTATTATAGCTAACACCGATGAATTATTCCATGCTACAGTATAATAAACGGTTATACAAATTTGGAGGACGATATTCATGTTAACAGAAGAGCAGATTTATGGAATCTATGTTCCCGTGGTAACACCGTTCGATGCAGCCGGCGAGATTGATCTGGCTTCCTATCAGCGGTATGTGCAAGGCATTATCAAGAACAACATTCATGGTCTGGTCGTAAATGGAACCACTGGAGAATCGCCGACAGTCAGCATACAAGAATTAGAATTGTTAATTGATGCCTCTAAACAGCTGCTGCAGGGCAGCGATATTCCACTCGTTATCGGAACGGGTACTAACGACACAATGTCTACCGTCAAGCGTACGGAGCTTGCCGCGAATGCCGGAGCTGATGCCGCACTCGTAGTTGTTCCCTATTACAGCCGCCCTTCACAGCAGGGCATTATCGCACACTTCCGCAAAGCAGCCGAGGTCGGTATTCCGATTATGGCTTACGATATCCCCGGCCGCGCCGGAGTTGGCATGACATTAGATACTGCACGCACCATCCTGGAAATGGACAATGTTGTCGGCCTTAAGGACTGCTCCGGCTCACCGCTGCTCGTCTCTGAGCTGTCGCGTCACGGTTCGAAGCCGATCCTCTGCGGTGATGACCTTTCCTTCTTTGATATGCTGGGTTGCGGCGCTGCCGGCGGCATGCTTGCATCCGCCAATGTGCATACGGCCAGATTCCTGGACATATACGAACAGTACAGAGCCGGCCAGGTAGAGGCTGCCAGAGCCGCGTACGACCGGCTGGTGCCGCTGATGAAGCTGCTGTTCAAGGAATCCAATCCTGCACCTATCAAGTGGCTCCTCAGTGCCAAAGGCGAGATTTCCTCGGATACCCTCCGCCTGCCGATGACTTCGATCAGCGACGCACTCCGCGAGGAGCTGGGCGCCCATCTCGCCGGCTAGCCCTTGCCCGGATGATACCGGCTGGACGCCGTAGACGCAAAAACCCGTATTGCACTCTCTTCCGGGAGTGTACAATACGGGTTTTTGTGTTTGTTCTTTTGCGGTGGCTTCGCCGGTTTAGTCCGCCCGCATTCGTTTGCAGCGGCTTGCGCTGACTACGGCAGACCAGCGCTGCAACGTTTGTTTGCTGCCGGCGGTTCTTTAGAGTACCATTTCCGGGCAGCTGCGGAAAGAAGATCTTCGCATTAACCCCGCTTCAATCTCCCTCCTATAACGCTGCTATTTTAAACTTTGCTCGTTCCTGCTGCCTATTAGCCTCGCGCAGCTCCTGAGCTGTTCCTTCCGCTTCCGCCGGACCGGTTTCCTGCTGATCTGCCAGCTCCTGCATTCCGCACTCCGCCAGCCTGTCCTTTGCCAGCACCGCCAGTACGCGCTCCGTTAGCCTGCTCTCTACCAGCTCCGCCAGCCTGCTTTCTGCCGGCACCGCCAGTACGCACTTCGCCTGCATTGCCTCCGGCGCTGCCTGCAGATCTGCCATCCTTGCGGTCCGGCCACTCTACCTTGCCGCCTTCAGAGCCGCTGCGCGGACGGCTGCCCTTGGTGAACCATTCTTCCTTCGGCTTGCGTGCCGGATTGGCTTTGGCTTTTGGCTGGTTGGATGCTTTGCCTGAAGCAACTGTCTTACTCGCTTTAGCCACCTCCGCCGCCAGCGCCGGATTGATCTTGATCATCGGATACGGATGATCCTTCACTTCCGGGATGGTCTTGCCGATTAGCTTCTGGATATCCTTCAGGTACGGAAGCTCCTCTGCTTCGCACAGGGAAATGGCGATGCCGCTCATCCCGGCACGGCCAGTACGGCCAATCCGGTGAACATACGTTTCCGGAATATTCGGCAGGTTGAAGTTGATCACATGCGACAGCTCGTCAATATCAATACCGCGGGCAGCAATATCAGTTGCTACCAATACCCGGGTTACTCCGGTCTTAAAATTACGCAGCGCATTCTGCCGTTCATTCTGCGATTTGTTGCCGTGAATCGCCTGGGCGGCAATATTGACCTTGCCCAAATC
This sequence comes from Paenibacillus sp. fava2, assembly GCF_058313675.1. Lineage (NCBI taxonomy): Bacteria > Bacillati > Bacillota > Bacilli > Caryophanales > Paenibacillaceae > Paenibacillus > Paenibacillus sp. fava2. The sequence goes on from NZ_CM177755.1 coordinate 4,402,635, forward strand.
GCGCGCAACCCGGTCCGCCCCGCGTTTCGTACGGGTAAACACAAGCGCAGATACAATCGACTTATCCTCCAGCAGACGGTTCAGCTGCTTCTGCTTGCAGCCATTCTCCAGCAGATAGACGGATTGCTGAATTCTGTCCACTGTCGAAGAAACCGGGGTAATTTCAATCTTGACCGGATTCACCAGCAGCGTCTTGATCAGCTGTGAAATCTCCTGCGGCATCGTTGCGGAGAAGAACAGGGTCTGTTTTTTAGCCGGCATCTTGGCAATAATCCGCTTCACATCATGAATGAAGCCCATATCCAGCATCCGGTCAGCTTCATCCAGAACGAGCAGCTGCACCTGCTGCAGGTCAGCATGCTTCTGGGCAATCAGGTCGATCAGACGGCCTGGAGTAGCAATCAGGATATCCGCGCCCAGGGCCAGAGCTCGCTCCTGTGATCTTTGTGAAACCCCGCCGACAACAGCAGTAGAGCGGATTCCAGTGAACTTGCTGTAGACCTGAATATTCTCATAAATCTGCAGCGCAAGCTCACGGGTAGGGGTAAGAATCAGAGAACGGATCGGGCGTTTGCCGCTCCGGTTAACATTCTGCTTGCTAAGCAGCTGGATAATGGGCAGCGAAAAAGCTGCCGTCTTCCCTGTACCGGTCTGCGCACAGCCCAGCACATCTCTCCCGGTCAATGCTGCGGGGATTGCTTCTCTCTGAATAGGTGTAGGCGATGTATAGTTTGCAAGGTCCAGCGCCTTAAGAATCGACGGGCTCAGACCCAAATCATTAAAAGTCATGGTTATCTCCTTATATCAAACACTTATATTGTCAGTTCACCCGGACTAGCGGGATTACGCTTATCCATACGTTTCCACAATGCGCAAAGCTAAGACATAACGCATAATGATACCATAAATCTGCAAATAAAATAACCCCGTATTCTAAAACAGTCCTTCATTACACAAAAAAGAGCGGAGGAACATTTCCCCCGCCCTTCTCGGTATTAAGAATAAAACTAATCTACGATTTCTGCTGTATCGCCGTTGTTGGCACCTGCAGCATTCGCTTCGTCGGTGTCGATGTGCATATCAAGCTTAAAGCTGTCAGATACACGTGCAAGCACGTTCTCCAGCACCAGGCCGCGTTCGCCGCCAAGGCGTACTTTGAGCATCTGCTTGTCAGCAATACCCCAAGCTTCTGCTTCGGAAGTGTGGAAGTGAATGTGACGTGCTGCAATGATTACGCCAGTCTCCAGCTCAACTTCACCTGCTGGTCCTTTAAGAGTAATGCCTGGTGTTCCCTCAATATGTCCGGATTCGCGGACAGGGGCTTTCACACCGAGGCTGAAAGAGTCGGTGCGGGAAATTTCGAGCTGTGATGCCGGACGGGCAGGTCCGAGAATTCTTACTTTGTCGAATTTGCCTTTGCTGCCGATAACGGCTACTTGCTCGTTTGCTGCGAATTGTCCTGGTTGGGAGAGCGGTTTGAACTCAGTCAATTGATAGCCTGGGCCAAACAATGCTTCCACGTGCTCCTGCGTAAGGTGAATATGCCGGGCCGACACACCTACGGGTACAGTCTTGCTCATTGTAAGTCACTCCTTGTATTTTCTCTAGTATCTGTACAAGCCACTGAACATTATACAACTTCTTACCCAAAAATAAAAAGGCCAGGCTCACATTAAGCATTAATTTTTCGACATTTCTTCGACAATTCGCAATATTCCCTCCGCCTTAGTCACCTTTTTGCCATTTTATTAATAACCCCGTGAAGGCAAATGTGTGCTCAAAAAACGCATGGCATTCCCATGCAGCCAGCCTATTACCTCATCCTCAGGATAATGCTTAAGCAGCAGATCGGCTAAATCCGTATATTTTCCGGGATGCTCGAGCCCTTCAACCCAGGCATCAATTCCGTCGAAATCCGACCCGAACATCAGCTGCCGCGATCCGCCCAGACTGCAGACATGCTCGATATGCTTCAGAAGATCCTCTGTTTTGGCCCCGCCCCCATTACGGACAAACCAGGGAACAAAGGTCAGCCCGATCCGTCCGTCCATCGCTGCCAGCGCTTTAATCTGTTCATCAGTCAAATTACGTGGATGGTTGCACACAGCGGCCGCATTGGAATGGGACGCAATAAAGGGCCGTGTACTGCGCTCAGCCAGCTCCCAGAACCCGGATGGAGAGAGATGGGACACATCCAGCAGCATTCCGCTGGTATTGCACCATTCGATGAGCTGCCTGCCTTTTTCCGTAAATCCGCCGTTTCTTGACTCCAGCACCCCGTCCGCCGCCCAATTCGCATAATTCCAGGTGATCCCAAGAAATCGCACTCCAAGCTCAAACAGCAGCTCTGCATAAAATATATTCCCTTCCAGGCCGTCGACGCCCTCAAGCGAAAGCATCGCCCAGGCCTGTTCCGGGGCAGACGTTATAACCGCCTCCTCTTTCCAGCGAAGCCAACGCAGACCCTCCACGCTGATAACCCGTTTGCGGAACAGCTCAAGCTGACCCAGTATCCTTTCAACGCCGGGTTTTCCCAGAGTCTCGGACAAATAGACCGCAAAAACCTGCAGTCCCACATTCCCCGCCTCCAGCCGCTCTGCTGTCACGTCCAGCCGATGATCATTTCTAAAATGAATATCGGGTTTCGCCTGCAGCTTGCTCAGTGCATCACAATGAAAATCCGCAACCTTAAATTTTTCCGCTGTCCCCATCTTCTCCCCGCTTTCCATACCACTAAAATACCGTGCAACAGCCTTATTCATTTCAAACCATTAGCGTCAGCCGCTTATATTAACAGCTTATGCCTTCAATCCGCTCCTTTTCCCGGAACAGCAAAAAACCTGTTTACCTAAGTAAACAGGTCCATCAGAAAAAGTTCATAAATTATCTGGGTTCCACAATGAGTTTAATCGCCGTCCGGTCCTCCCCGTCAATTACGATATCCGTAAAGGCTGGAATGCAGACCAGATCAACACCGCTTGGCGCGACAAATCCCCGGGCGATGGCAACTGCTTTGACTGCCTGGTTCAGTGCTCCTGCTCCAATAGCTTGTAGCTCGGCCGATCCACGTTCACGAAGAACACCTGCTAACGCACCGGCAACGGAATTCGGATTGGATTTAGCTGATACTTTTAATACATCCATAGTAAGTACCTCCCCTGGGAAAATGATGGTGTTCTTCCACTACTGTAGATGTTATTCGCGGGAGAAGAAATAATTCCTTCTTTTTGCGGACTACGCTGGAGAAATTGGTACAAAAGATACTCTTTTTCGATATAAAAAAGATCACACTTTATCCAAAAACGGCGATTTTTCCCGAATGTCCTACTACATGATATCCAGGCCTAGCTCATAACCCATTCGTCTTCACGCAAACGAATCTTCTCCAGACGTGTCGCTTTACCTGTAGCCTCGTCAATCTCCGCGAATAACCCGTTCAACTGCCATTTACCTTCGTCTACCACAAACCTCGACGGGAGCTGGGTAGTGAATTTATAAAGGACTGCATCCTTTTCCATACCCAAAATTCCTTCTCTTGAACCAACCATGCCCGCATCGGTCAAATAAGCGGTTCCGCCTGGAAGAATGACATCATCGTTGCTTTGCACATGTGTGTGGGTGCCGACTACGATAGAAGCCATTCCGTCCATAAAATAACCCATGGCAATCTTCTCTGAAGTCGCTTCGGCATGGAAATCAACGAGAATGCATTTGTGGGTACGCCGCAGCTCCTCCACAATTTCTTCCCCTACCCGGAACGGATCATCAATTGCCGGCAAAAAGGTACGCCCCTGCAGATTGACAATCGCCAGCTGTTTGCCGTTGCCTTTAACAACGGTATACCCTCTACCCGGGGTTCCCGGCGGAAAGTTGGCCGGACGGATCATCCGCGGCTCGTCGTCGATAAAGTCAAAAATATCCTTATTGTCCCAAGTATGATTACCCAATGTAATGCCGTGTACACCCCAATTAAAAAATTCATTGGCAATTGCTGAGGTAATTCCTCTGCCTGCGGCGGCATTTTCACCGTTAACGATGATAATATGCGGCTGGTACTTGCTCTTTAATGTGGGCAGCATTTCCCGCAGAGCCTTTCTGCCGGTATTGCCTACAATATCTCCTATAAATAAAACTTTGATGTTGTTCTCCTCCTAACATTAATCGCACTGCCTAATCTTATTTTTTTACGGCCGCCTTTTCGCGGGAAAGAAAAAAGGCCCCGCAGGGGGGCCAGTTTCCTTGCTTATTTTGCGTATTCCACAGCCCGTGTCTCGCGGATAACGGTAACCTTGATATGACCCGGATAATCCAGCTCACTCTCGATCATCTTCGTAATGTCGCGTGCCAGACGGAAGCTTTCCGCATCGTCGATCTTCTCAGGCTGCACCATCACGCGAACCTCGCGGCCCGCTTGAATTGCATAAGACTTCTCGACGCCTTCGAAGCTCTCAGAGATCTCTTCCAGCTTCTCCAGACGTTTGATGTAGGTCTCCAGTGTCTCACGGCGTGCGCCAGGACGTGCTGCCGACAAGGCGTCAGCTGCTCCGACCAGCATAGCAATAACCGAGGTAGCTTCGCAGTCTCCGTGGTGGGACGCGATACTGTTGATAACGACCGGATGCTCCTTGTATTTCTTCGCAAGCTCAACGCCAATTTCAACGTGTGAGCCTTCCACTTCATGATCCAGCGCTTTGCCGATATCATGGAGCAGCCCGGCACGTTTAGCAAGCACGATGTCTTCCCCAAGCTCACCGGCCATAAGTCCAGTCAAATAAGCAACCTCCATGGAGTGCTTGAGTACATTCTGACCATAGCTCGTACGGAATTTCAGACGGCCCAGGATCTTGATCAGATCCGGATGCAGACCGTGAACGCCAACCTCGAAGGTAGCCTGTTCACCGTACTCGCGGATCCGCTCATCCACTTCTTTGCGGGATTTCTCCACCATTTCCTCAATCCGTGCCGGATGGATACGTCCATCGGCAACCAGCTTCTCGAGTGCCGTACGGGCCACTTCGCGGCGGATCGGATCAAATCCCGACAGAATAACAGCTTCCGGCGTATCATCGATAATGAGATCAATACCTGTAAGAGTTTCCAGTGCCCGGATATTACGGCCTTCACGGCCGATAATCCGGCCCTTCATCTCTTCATTCGGCAGAGTTACCACAGATACCGTTGTCTCGGCAACGTGATCAGCTGCACAGCGCTGGATAGCCAGTGTAATGATTTCGCGGGCCTTCTTGTCCGCTTCCTCTTTGGCCTGCTGTTCAATTTCCTTGATCATCTGCGCGGTTTCATGGCGAACTTCCTGCTCTACATTGCTCAGAATGATACTTCTGGCATCATCGATGCTCAGGTTGGAGATACGCTCCAGCTCGGTAACCTGATTCTTGTAAATAACATCAATTTGCTGTTGCGTTTCGTCAATTCGTTTCTCTTTGTTAGCTACTTGTTCTTCTTTTCGTTCAAGCGATTCCATTTTTTTATCCAGCGATTCTTCCTTTTGCAGCAAACGTCTCTCTTGCCGTTGGATTTCATTCCGGCGTTCACGAGTTTCTTTCTCAGCTTCAGTACGGATTCTGTGTACTTCATCCTTAGCTTCGAGTACCGTTTCCTTCTTCAGCGCCTCAGCGTCTTTCTTCGCGTTCTCCACGATGACGAGTGCTTCTTTCTCTGCGCTTTGAATCTTAGCTTCTGCAAGGGATTTACGAATAAAATAACCGAATCCAAAGAATATTGCAGCTACAACGAGAACGATTATGACCCAGATTGCAGGATGCATCTGTTCACCTCCTCGTTGGTTCCTCCAAGGAATTTGCCTTGGGAATTGTGCAGTTGTTAAACTATCCGTTCATCACCATACAAAAAACCGGTAATACACCGATTGCCATACTGCACATGCTGCACATGCACACTGCCCGCCTTATCCGGCGATTACATTTCATATGAGTTGTACGCGAAGCGGCTACCTAAGAGTCTGCTTTTTGGGAAGGAAAAAGGATTCTTAGTTTATGCCGATTCATGTTATATTTTATTATTTATAAAAAGACATTGTCAAGAGAGTCGATAACGCCATTAAAGTCAAGAGAATGTCAAGCGGTTCACTCAAATTCGTAAAACTCGTCATCATAGCCTTCCGCATTCTCTTCCTCACGCAGAGTATTCAATACCTGCCGGACCATTTCACCCGGGAAACCGCGCCGCATCAGGAAAGCACCGGTCTTTCTGCGCTTGTCGTTCATATCCCCGCGGATCATGTTCCACTTCTTGCGCCCGGTCTGCAGTGCGCCCGCCAGTTCCTCTTCAGGCGAAATAGTCTCCAGTGCTTCAGCGATCAGCGATTTGTCGATTCCCTTCTCCCGAAGCTCCTGGCGGATCCACAGCTTGCCCTTGCGCTGGTTCGTTATCCGCTGCTCCGCCCACTGCTTCGCATACAGGGGATCGTCAATGAAACGTTCCTGCTGCAGACGCTGCAGCACTTCTGCAATTATAGTCTCTCCTATTTCTTTCTCCCTTAAACGGCGGGCCATTTCCTGGGCCGTCCGCGGCTTGCGCTCCAGGTATCTCAATCCCTCGACATAGGCCCGCTGGCGCTCATCTGCCACTACAATCTCCTCAAGGTCTTCCTTCATGAATGAATTGCCTGAGATCATCCGGTATTTAATCATGACATCCTCATGCACAGTCATGTTATAGGCGCCGAAATGTATAATATAGCGGTGGTCCGACTTCTTCTGCCGCTCTACCTTAGTTATTTCCAGCAGCTCACCGTCCGGAAAATCCGCCAGTGCCTGCACCTCCTGATCTTCCGGCTCAGGATTAAGTTGAATTACCACAGTTCGTTCACCTCTCACTCTAACGATATAAAATGTGAAAGCTTAACTATTAATTATCAATAAATAAGCGCCCTGCTGCAATCTTACACAGGGCGCTCAATATTAGTTAAACGTATTATTCAATTTCAAGCAGCAGATTATCTTCTTCCTCTTTCTCCGCTGCAACCTCAGCTTCCGAAGGGGCAGCAACAATGGTGGTAAGGTTGCTTGCTTCACGGATCTTGTTCTCAATCAGCAAGGCAATTTCCGGATGCTCCTTGAGGAACTGCTTGGCATTCTCACGTCCCTGGCCAAGCCGTTCGCCTTCATAGGAATACCAGGCTCCGCTCTTGTTGACAATGTCCATTTCCGTTCCGATATCGACAAGGCTTCCTTCCTTCGAGATGCCCTCACCATACATGATATCAACGTCTGCCTGTTTGAACGGAGGAGCTACCTTGTTCTTCACGACTTTGATCTTGGTACGGTTACCGACTACATCATTACCCATCTTGATGCTCTCTACACGGCGTACATCAAGACGCACCGAGGAGTAGAACTTCAATGCCCGGCCGCCCGGAGTCGTTTCGGGATTACCGAACATAACGCCGATCTTCTCACGCAGCTGGTTGATGAAGATGGCGATCGTGTTGGATTTGTTGATCGCACCGGACAGCTTCCGCAGAGCCTGGGACATCAGACGGGCTTGGAGACCAACGTGGGAATCCCCCATATCGCCTTCAATCTCCGCCTTAGGCACCAGTGCCGCCACGGAGTCAACGACAATAATGTCTACTGCACCGCTGCGCACAAGTGCTTCAGCGATCTCCAGCGCCTGTTCTCCTGTATCCGGCTGGGACAGCAGAAGCTCATCAATGTTGACGCCAAGCGCGTTGGCATATTTAGGGTCGAGCGCATGTTCCGCATCGATGAAGGCAGCTTGTCCGCCAACCTTCTGTACTTCAGCGATAGCATGCAGGGCAACCGTTGTTTTACCGGAAGATTCCGGTCCATATACTTCTATAATACGTCCTTTTGGAAGTCCGCCAATACCCAGGGCAATATCAAGTGCCAAGGCTCCGCTTGGTACAACTTCCACTTTCATGTGATTGGATTCACCCAATTTCATGATCGAACCTTTACCAAATTGTTTTTCTATTTGACGAAGCGCCATATCCAGCGCAGCACGACGATCTGACAATCAGACCACTTCCTTCACTTGTTTATAGTAATATAATACCGTGTTTTAGAGGTCTTGCCAAGCTTTTTTTCGAACATACATTCGTTTTTTTTGACCGCGGGCGAATTATACCCTTTTATTGTAAGCCCCCTTCCATGAGGAACGCACCATACATAGTCATTAACCAGCCGGTGTAGCAGACTCACATTTACAGGCTAACCGCAGCCACAAAAACAAAAAACCGCAGCAAATGGTTCACTATGCCACGGTTCTTCCGTATTTACAATTATATACCGCCCTGCGGAACTATTGCAAGGCCGATCCTTCAAGCGGAGTCTCCACCTTGCGTTCCTCCAGCCGGCGCCATAGACGGTACAATAGCGCTTTGACCGAACGAAGCCGGATGTTCTCGCGTGTTCCTTTGAGGTTAAGCTCAAAGACCTCTGTCTTGTGTCCGCGTTCGGCCAGGCCGACGAATACCAGCCCGACCGGCTTGCGCTCCGAGTATCCCGGTCCTGCTACCCCGGTAACCGACAAGCCGAAGTCGCTGTCGGCCAGCATTCTGACCTGGTCCGCCAGCACCTCTGCAACCTCGCGGCTGACAGCTCCGACAGCATCAGGACCTTCCAGATAAGAGGCGGGCACGTTCAGCAGCTTTTTCTTTAGTTCATTGGAGTAGCAGACAATGCCGCCCTTGAACATGGATGCACTGCCCGGAATGTTCGTAATGCTCTCCATTAATAAACCGCCGGTACAGCTCTCGGCTGCGCTGAGAGTCAGGCCGGCATCCGCCATCCAGTCCACCAGCAGCTGTTCCAGCGGTACATCGATGTTGGCGTACATGTTCTCAGGCAGAATTGCCTTCATCTGCTCCTCGAGCACATCCAGCTTCTGCATCGCTTCACGCTCCGAAGGCGCTTTGGTTGAGATCCGTACCGTCACTTCACCTTCCTTGGCATAGGGCGCAATAGTTGGGTCAGTCTGGTTGCGGATCAGATCTATCAGCTTGTCCTCCAGCAGCGATTCACCGATACCCGCGAACTTGAGCATCTTGGAGTAGATCGGCATTTCTGTGGTGAGGGCATGCTGCAGCAGCCAGGGCTTGACTTTGTCAGTAAACATCGGCTTCATCTCACGCGGAGGTCCGGGAAGCACGATGTAATATTTACTCTCATGGGCAAAAGCAAGGCCGACGGCCAGGCCGATTTCATTCGGAAGCGGCGTAGTTCCGTCAATAATTACGGCCTGCTTGCGGTTATTCTCGGTCATTACTATTTTACGTTCATCGAAGAATCTCTGAACATGATCCATCGCAAGCTGGTCAATATGAAGTGAACGTCCAAGCGCTGCTGCCAGCGCATCCTTGGTAAGATCATCTTCCGTCGGACCGATGCCGCCGGTGAACAGAATAATATCCGCGCGGCCCCGGGCGATCTCAATCGCCTCCTGGATCCGGCCCTTGTTGTCCCCGACTACGGTCTGAAAATAAACATCAATCCCCATCGCGGCCAGCTCAACCGATAAAAACTGGCCGTTGCTGTTAACGATTTGTCCAAGCAATAGCTCTGTGCCGACAGCAATAATTTCTGCTTTCATAGCTGGCGTTCTCCTCCTGATGATATTGTTATGACTAGTTAAGGATTAGGGTTAGGCGTTATGAAGCTCCAGCAGTTCTTTGTTCTTCACGAAATAATCGATCCCAGAGTAAATCGTAATCAGAGCCGCCGCCCAGATTGCAATGTCATCAAGCGGAATGCTCACGAACTGGAACGGGAAATTGTTAAGCAGCAGCAGAGAGATGGCAACAATCTGCGTTACTGTTTTTATTTTACCCCATTTGCTGGCAGCCACTACTTTCCCTTCCAGCAGCGCAACCTGACGCAGTCCGGTAACCGCAAACTCGCGGCTGATGATAACGATGGCAATCCAGGAATCGCATCTGCCCAGCTCTACCAGCGAGATCAGCACTGCAGATACCAGCAGCTTGTCCGCAAGAGGATCAAGCAGCTTGCCGAGATTGGTAACCATGTTATATTTCCGGGCAATGTACCCGTCTATTCCGTCTGTGCTGGCGGCAAGCAGGAAAATTACGGCTGCGATCAGATGATTAATGGAAAGCTGGAATGATCCCCAATGAATCGGCTCGGGATAGAACTTAAAATCAACCAGCAGAAAAAACATCATAATCGGGATAAGACAAATACGTGCTAGTGTAATACGGTTGGGCAAATTCACTGAAGTTCCTCCCCTGATCCATCCTGATTCCAAAATATGTAGATAAAAGACCCCGCTGCGGCAGTTACACAAACACTGCGGGGTGCATAAGCTTACTTTAAATTGTTAAACTGCAGATCCAGCGGCAAATCAGCTTTGCGCAGAATTTGGATGATCTGCTGCAGATCATCACGGCTTTTACCGGTTACACGGATGGTATCTCCCTGAATCTGGCTTTTCACCTTCAGCTTGGAGTCGCGGATGAGGATATTGATCTTTTTGGCGTTTTCCTGATCAATGCCCTGCTTCAGGCCCAGGCGCTGGCGGACTGTTCCCAGTGCAGCCGGCTCAATTTTGCCGAAATCCAGATTTTTGAGTGTAATTCCGCGTTTGACCATTTTGGACTGCAAAATATCAATGACGGCGTTCAGCTTATATTCATCCTCGGAGGCAATGATAAGCGCGTCTTTCTCCAGCTTCAGACTGCTTTTGCTGTTTTTGAAGTCAAAGCGGTTATCAATTTCCTTCTCTGTCTGGTGAACCGCGTTGGTTAATTCCTGCATATCCATTTTGGATACGATGTCAAATGAACTTTCCGAACTCATTCTTCCACGTCCTTTGCTTACAATTATTCTTTTCTATTATATGAGATAGGGCACATGAAGTCTAATTATGGAAGGAAGCTGCCGGGCATGCAAGAAGAAACGGCTGCGCCGCCTGTAAGGCGGCACCCGTTTCTGTGTAAAACAAAAGATTATTCCCGTCCCCCGGCATATCCGTTCCCGGGAGACTTCTTCACTGGCCTTATCTGCTGCGTGCAGGAGCCCGGAACATATCCAGAATTCCCAGCACAATATGCGCCAGTCCAAAACCCAAAATTCCATAGCCCCAGGCGCTCGGTGTCAAATAATACCCGAGAAGGCTGACAATAATGCCAAGCCCGGTAACAATCCAACTGACAGTCATGAGATACACCTCACTTTGGCGTAAGAACTGTAAATCATTCTTAGGTTCTCCAAAATACCAAAGTCTATGCAGGACTGGCTTTACTCGCCTGTATTCTCATTTCCGGCAGTGTTTTCGGTTCCTTCAGCGCCGCCGGAAGCACCGCTGTCCAGTTCCAGCAGGAGACGTGAAGAGGTTTTGCCGTCGGTAATTTCCTGTCCGTTCACAGTGATGGTGGTCGCCGGAGAGTATCCGGATTTGATGTACATGCCTTCTGCACCCAGCGTAAAGCTCAGGGAATCACCAGCTTCTGTATTGCCGAAGCTTAGCTTCTCGCCCTGGGAATTCTCGCCGTTGTATACCTCAAGCCAGCTTGTACCAGTAGCTGCAATCTTAACCTCCACAGGCGTACCGGAGGATGCCGTTACTTTAAAGATTGTTGTCTTGCCTGATTTGCGGTCCTCAGTAACCGTCACCGGGCCTGCTGTCGGCGAAGGTACAGGTGTAGCAGTCGGAGCAATTGTAGGCGAAGCTGTTGCCGTGCTGTCCCCGCCCCCAGCCGGAGGATTGCTGACGATCCCACCGCCGACAGCCGTCGGCGAAGGCTGGATCTTGGACGGATCCTGCTGTTCATTCGTTACATTGGACGAATCTACCGTTTCAGGATCAGATTTGTTCATATTCGAGGAAGCGTACCAGTAGATCACCGCGATGATCAGGACCGGAAAGGTCCACATCAGGACTGTCGGCAGCCATTTGGCATTCCGTTCCGTCTCCGTCCTGCGGCTGCGCTTCTGGATCACCGTTTCCATCGTGGTATCGACAGGAGCCGCTGGAACATTGCCGTGCTCTTCCATCAGCTCGTCCGGATTAACTCCGACAGCTTCTGCATAGGTTTTGATAAAGGCCCGGACATAAAAGCTTCCGGGAAGCACTTTGTAATCCCCCGCTTCGATGGCTTCTAAATATTTTTTGCGAATTTTGGTTACTTCCTGGACATCGTCAAGACTCATCCCTTTTTGCAGACGCGCCTCTTTCAAATGCCGGCCCAGTTCCGACATACCATCACCTCCTAAAAGTTTTGTGAGCAATACTTCCACGATTTAGCTTCGTACAAAACTCCCTTCGGAAGCATACTCTTAGTTTTGTGAGCAATACTTCCACGATTTAGCTTCGTACAAAACTCACTTCGGAAGCATACTCTTAGTTTTGTGAGCAACACTTCCACGATTTAGCTTCGTACAAAACTCGCTTCGGAAGCATACTCTTAGGTTTTGTGAGCAACACTTCCATGATTCGCTTTCGTACAAAACTAACTGCGGAAGCATGTGCTTATTTATAGATCATCACTGTAGCTTGTCGTAAACGACTCGTACAATATTTCTTCTGCAGGGTTGTTGCGCAGCTCGATAATGATATCGAAATCATCGAAGGTATACTCGGATTCCCGCACAAAAATATCCGGATGCTCAATCACCTTCGTGCTCGGCATGCTCATGACCTGCTGCAGCAGATTGTAATGCTTCTCGTTGGAGCGGATGGTACTGACAATGCCGTCAATAATGAAGACATTATTCGGATTCATCTCATCCTCAGCCAGCTGGCTGCGCACCGTTTGTCTCAGCAGGGTGGACGAGACAAAGGTCCAGCGCTTCTGCGCACACACGCTCCCTGCAATGATCGACTCTGTTTTGCCGACGCGCGGCATACCTCTAAGTCCTATAACCTGATTGCCTTCCCTCTTAAACAATTCGCCGAGAAAGTCGACAAGCAGCCCCAGCTCATCCCGCGTGAAGCGGAAGGTTTTGCGGTCATCCGAATCCCGGTCAATATATCGTCCATGACGGACAGCCAGCTTATCCACCAGACGCGGGGAACGCAGCGCTGTAACCGTAATATTATCCACCTTTTTGAGCATTTCACCCATCAGCATAATTTTCTCGTCGTCGCTGGTTTCCAGCAGCATCCCGCGGGTCTTGCCTTCAACACCGTTAATCGTCAGGATGTTGACTTCGAGCATACCAAGCATTGAAGCGATATCACCAAGCAGACCAGGTCTGTTCTTATGTATCTTGTACTCCATGTACCACTGTTTATATTCCACTGATTCGCACCTCATTGATTACTTTTCCCTGCAGACTCGCCATAACCTCAAAAAAACCGGCTTCGGCATAGCTTCTGAAACACGGGTCATGTTAATGATATATAAAATAAAAATGAAAGGCAAGGACACTGTTGTAATAATTGCAGAAAAGCTCCCGCGATGGGGAGCTCCTTCCGCTTGCCTATGCGTTTTTCTTCGCCAGCTTGACCATGAGGGAAGCAATGGTATGCTTCTCATCGTCCGTACCGACATCCCACAGCTCTTTGATCGCCCGGTTGGAGTAGTTGCCCGGATCGACTTTTTTGTCGAGGAATTCCCCGATTTCAAAAGCCAGCTTGGTGATGGTTTCTTCACTCATCCCCATTTTTTCAGCCTGAATGACCCGTTCACCCAGAAAGCTCTTCCAGGTATCAAAGTTCTTTACTACGGATTCTGTTGACATCTTAAATCCTCCTTCATGGTTACGGTCCGGACGCCCTGTTCAGCCGTCAGCCGTCTTACGTGATGATTTAAAAGCAACAGTATTAATATGTCTCGTACGTGCTGTTCTTATGCTGGAGATTTCTCCAAGCCGCTCGGAAAAACAGATTCGCTAAGTAATCCAGCCGCCGTTCGGACTGATCACCTGGCCGGTGATATAACCCGATTCGGGCAATGCCAGAAAATAGACAAGTGAAGCCACTTCTTCCGGTGAAGCAAGCCGGCCGGCCGGAATTTCCTCTTCCAGCATGCGCAGCTCCTCCTCCTGAAGATTGTTAAGCATCGCTGTATTCACGGCCCCCGGCGCTACAGCATTCACCGTTACCCCCGAAGGGGCCAGCTCCTTGGCCAGCGCCTTCGTAAAAGCGTTGACGCCGCCTTTGCTTGCAGAGTAGGCCACCTCACAGGAAGCGCCGGAAATGCCCCAGACTGAGGATACATTGATTATCCGGCCAAAGCGCTGCGAGACCATATAAGGCATAAAAATCTGGCTGCATAAAAAGGTTCCCTTGAGATTGACTGCCATCACTTCATCCCATTCCTCTTCCGTGACATCGGCCAGCATCCCGTAATGGGCCTTTCCGGCATTATTAACCAGAATATCCGGAAGCATGCCGCTGCTTTCCAGACGTTCAGCCATACGCAAAAGCTGGCTGCGGTCCTTCATGTCCGCAGCCACGGTCATCACCTTTGCCCCCATTGCCAGACAGCGGCGGGCAACATCATTTGCCGCTTCATGTGAATTCATATAATGAATGACAATGTTCATGCCCACCGAAGCAAAGCGCTCGGCGATTGCGCCGCCGATTCCCCCGCTTCCTCCCGTGATGAGCACGGTCATCTCATTGATTGGTTTGCCGCCCTCTCCCGTTAACGCCATTAAGGGCTCACCACAAGCGATACGCTAAGCTGCTCCCAGTCCACATGGGCACGGAGACGGGCATTGACCTCATCCAGTGTAATCGATTCGTAGACCGGTAGCACTTCAAACAAATCACCGCCGCGGAACTGATAGCGCGTGAATTCATGGGCAATGCTCTCCGGCGAATTCAGCATACGCAGATAGCCGCCGATTTTCTTTTTGCGGGCCCGTTCAAAATCCTTCTCGGCAAAACCGGAAGCCAGCACCGCATTTACCTCTTCCTTGATCCGCTTCAGCAGCAGATCCGGGTCCTTCGTATCTCCGCCAACCGCCGAGAAGGCATATTGCGGGGAGCTGTTAAATTCATGGCCGAAGCTGTCCGAAATCAGCTCTTCATCGTACAGCTTCTGATAGAGCGCCGTACTGCTTCCGAACAGCAGGTCGAGCATCAGCTTCGTTGTCAGGTCACGGCGTACCGCCGCTTCCCCGGTCAGCCCCTCCGGTTTCTCCTTGAAACCGAACAGGCATTTCGGCATTGACACAGCAAGCCGGCTTTCTTTATGTTTCTGCGCAACCTGCGCAGGCTCTTCTTCAAAAATCCGCGTAATTTCACCCTGCTTGTCATAGGTCTTGGCTGCCTGGTTGCTGCGGACCAGCTCGAATACCTTCTCGGGCTCTACACCGCCGACAACGAACAGCAGCATATTGCTCGGATGATAAAAGGAATTGTAGCAGGTGTAGAGCGTTTCTTTGGTGATCGTAGCAATGGAATCAATTGTGCCGGCGATATCAATATGCACCGGATGCTTGGAATACATCGCCTCAATTAATCCGAAATAGACGCGCCAGTCCGGATTATCGGCATACATATTGATTTCCTGCCCGATGATGCCCTTTTCCTTTTCCACATTTTCATCTGTAAAATAAGGACGCTGCACGAAATCAATCAGGGTGCTGAGATTGGTCTCAATATTTTCGGTTGCCGAAAAGAGGTAAACCGTCTGGTCAAAGCTGGTGAAAGCATTCGCAGAAGCGCCGTTAGAGGCAAACGTGGCAAAAATATCGCCTTCCGGCTCCTCAAACATTTTGTGCTCCAGGAAGTGGGCAATCCCGTCCGGTACTGTCGTTTCCTCGCCCCCGGCCACTTTGAAATGATTGTCTACAGAGCCGTATTTGGTGGCAAAAGTGGCGTAGGTTTTTTTGAACGCCGGTTTGGGCAGTACATATACCTGCAGCCCGTTATCCATAACCTCGTGATACAGCGTTTCCTGCAGCTTGTCGTAATGAATTTTGTTCATCTGCTATTCCCCCTTCCCTGTCAGGAAATAAATCGTATCCAGCTGGAAGGTGTCGGCAGCCGCCTTCACGTCTTCAGCACCAATTCCGTCCACTTGTGCAAGCAATTCCTGCGCTGAACGGTCTTTTCCGGACAATTGGCGGTTAAAATCAAACGAAATCAGCTCAAAGGCAGAGTCCTGTATCTCGGACAACAGGTTGCGGATCATCGCTTTGGTCTGGTTCAGCTCCAGATCGCTGATATTCCCGGCCTTCAGCTCATCGAGCTGTTTGCGGATAATGTCTACGGCCTTACCGTAATTCTGCGTTTCGATCCCCGACTGGATGGTGCCGATACCCTTGTGGCCGTCATATCGCGAGGATGCATAATACGCCAGACTTTCTTTTTCACGGACGTTAACAAACAGCTTGGAGTGCGGATACCCGCCGAGAATACCGTTGTACATCAGCGCAGAAGCATATCTGTCATCTGAATAGGTTATGGAGGTGCGCAGACCCATGTTGAGCTTGCCCTGATTAACATCCAGCTTTTCTTCCACCGTGCGGACCTCTGAAACAGCCACCGGCTTAAAGTTGGAGCTGTAGCCGGCCGTTTCCTTATGCGCACGGCCAAAATGGCGGATAACCAGCTTTTCAACTTCTTCAGGCGTTGTATCGCCAACCACATACAGATCAAGAATGGCGCCGTTCAGCCATGCTGTATATGATTCATACAGGCTCTTGGGCGTAATGCTGTCCAGGTCGGCTCTCTGGCCAAGCGGATGCAGACGGTAAGGCTCCTGGCGGCACATTTCCTCAATGCAGCGTTCAGCGGCGTAGCGGATTTTATCGTTCACGATCGCTTCCAGCTTCTTGCGCACCGTTTCACGCTCGGTTGCTACATAGGAGGCGCGGAAGCTTCCATCCTCCAGCAAAGGCCGGGTCAGCACCTCACCGAGAAAGGCAAACGACTCACCCAGCAGACTTTCCTTGCTCTGGACAAATGAATCGTTGATCGTATCCATCCGGAACTGGACAATCTGATAATCGCCCCGTTTGTAGATGTCAAAGCCGAAACCGGCTCCGTAAAGCTCTTCCAGCCGTTCGCGGAACTGCATGGTCTCCGGGTAAGTGGCTGTGCCTCTGCGGAGGACAAAAGGAGCCAGCGCTGTCGGTGTGACTGTGCCCTCATCCAGAGGCACTCCGGCATAGAGAGAAATGGCGAAGGTTTTAAACGCCTTGGTCGGCAGTACATGGATGCGCATGCCTGCAGCGTTACCATGTTGAAATCCATTGTTTGTCAAGTCCAAAACTCCTTTACGGCGTGGATAGATGCAGTACAATTTAAGTTTATGAAGTATTATCCATTCTAAACCATTCCAAAGTAAGGAAGCAACCGGCAGAAGATATACCGGTTGCTTTAAGTCGGTGTATAGTCTTACATACAGAAGATATGCTCCCCGATCGTGATGACCTGCGGCCGGGTCCAGATCCATTTGGAGGTCGCCGTTTTCGGGTTAAAATAATACAGGCAGCCCCCGGATGGGTCCCAGCCGTTAAGCGCCTGCTGAACGGCTTTGCGTGCCTGCTCATTCGGCTCGAGATAGATCTGGCCGTCCGCTACTGCCGTAAAGGCACCCGGCTGAAAAATAACACCGGACGGCGTATTGGGAAAGCTCGGGGATTTAACCCGGTTCAGGATTACCGCAGCCACCGCCACCTGTCCCTCAAACGGTTCCCCGCGTGCTTCGCCGTATACGGCATTGGCCATGATCTTCAGATCATTTTCGGACAAGCCCATGGTGTTGCCGGAGGATAATTCTGCAGTTGTATTCGTTTTGCCGGTATTGCCTGTCTTGGCAGCCGTGTTGCTGCCCGTATTCTTTTTGGCAGTTGTGGTTGAAGGCTCTGTCGGCTTCCATGCTTTGGTCGCATTATACAGCTTCAGCTTTGTTTTAGCCCCGACAACGCCATCTGCCTTCATCCCGAATTTCCACTGGAACCAGGTTACCGCATTTTTGGTCTTGGCACCAAACTGGCTGTCAATCTTTCCGTTATAGTAACCGAGATGCTTCAGTCTGCCCTGCAGCTCATATACATCCTGACCTGATGAGCCAACCTTCAGCGGAGTCGTCCCGAAAGCCGGCAGCGCCTCTTCCCCGGAAAGAGGGCTAACGGATTCCGTCTGCTGCTGCGGATTGGCGTAGACATCCTGGTTCTTGAAAAGGACTCCCGCAAACGGTGCGGCTGCCAGTACCAGAGTCATTAAGGCAAATATCCACTGCTTATGTTTTTTCATTGGGGTCGCTCTACCTTTCTATTGTAAGTTCAACATGGATGGCTAAAGTTATTATGACGACTGGCAGGACATCCTATGCATGGGCAAGCTGAACTCTGCTGCATATCCTTTGGAAGGGGGGCTTTTCACAGCAAAAAGCACCCTCTCCGCAAAGGAAAGAGTGCTTGATCAATAAGGTCTATGAGCTGATCCGGTTCTGCTGATACTGCTCCAGCGACATTAGCACTTCACGCGGCTTGCTGCCCTCGTAAGGCCCGATAACCGACCGGGCTTCCATCGCATCAATCAGCCGGGCGGCGCGGGTATAGCCTACCCGCATACGCCGCTGCAGCAGCGAGACAGAGGCCTGCTTCGCTTCAAGGACGATCTGTACAGCCTGTTCATACAATTCATCCTGCGGCTCCTGATCTTCCGAAATGACATCATCCACTTCAGGTACAAGTGTCTCATCGTATTCGGCTTCCCCCTGGCTGCTGACGAACTGCACGATCGACTCTACCTCCTGGTCGCTCATGAATGCGCCCTGTACACGGACCGGCTTGGAGGCACCCATCGGGAGGAAGAGCATATCGCCCCGTCCCAGCAGCTTCTCTGCACCAGGCATATCGAGAATAGTCCGCGAGTCCACGTTGGAGGATACGCCGAAGGCGATCCGTGAAGGAATATTGGCTTTGATAAGACCGGTGATAACGTCAACAGATGGCCGCTGGGTAGCGATAATCAGGTGAATGCCCGCAGCACGAGCCATTTGCGCCAGACGGCAGATTGCGTCTTCCACATCGTTTGCTGCCACCATCATCAGATCGGCAAGCTCGTCCACGATAACCACAATGTAAGGGAGAATTGCCGCAGGGTTATCCTTCATCAGATTATTGTAGCCTTCCACATTGCGCGTTCCCGATTTGGAGAACAGCTCATAACGCTTCTCCATCTCTACGACAATCTTCTTCAGGGCCAGACTGGCCCGTTTCGGATCGGTAACTACGGGAGCAAGCAGATGCGGAATGCCGTTATAGACATTAAGCTCAACCATCTTGGGGTCGACCATCAGGAACTTAACCTCGTCCGGCTTCGCTTTGTACAGAATACTGGTAATAATCCCGTTGATGCAGACCGACTTCCCTGATCCCGTAGCCCCGGCAACGAGCAGATGGGGCATCTTGGCCAGATTGCCAACAATGGTCTGGCCGGAAATGTCGCGTCCGAAGGCAATGGACAGCCGGGATTCGGCATCCTGAAAAATCTGTGTTTCCATGACCTCACGCATCGTTACAAGCGAAACCTCGGGATTCGGCACCTCAATACCGATAGCCGATTTGCCCGGAATCGGCGCCTCCATCCGGATATCCTTGGCTGCAAGCGCCAGCGCAATATCGTCGGTCAGATTAACAATCCGGCTGACCTTAACCCCGATATCCGGCTGGATTTCATACCGGGTTACAGCAGGCCCGCGAACCACCTCAAGCACCTTGGCCCGGACGCCGAAGCTCTCCAGCGTCGCCTCCAGCTTACGGGCAGTCTGCATGTAATCGTTCTGGTCTCCAGCTTTGCCGCCGCCGTTCGGTTTGGACAGCAGCCTGAACGGCGGAAGCTTATATGGCTTCGGCGGCGGCGGAAGCGGCGGAGCCGGAGCAGGCTCTCCGCTCTCAGACGTACCCAGCAGGCCCTCAAGATCTACCGTGACCTCCTCATCCGGCACATCATCTGTACCAGGCTGCCGGGCGGCTGAAGGAATGCCTGGTGCAGCTGTACTGCGTGCTCCTGCACTGCGCGCGGCAGGTGAAAACCCGCCCCACTCTTCCCGCTCTTCCTCACTTAGCCCTTCAGAACGGATATGCTCGAAGAAATCACGGATGATCGGAGTTACCGGCTCCAGATCCTCATCGGCAAAATCAGATTCAGCCCTGTCCTGAACAGCATCCAAGTGGTCTGTTTCAAATCCTGAAATTACCGGAGATCCAGGCATGCCCGGATCCGGCGTCCTCACATCAGAGCCTGTCTCGTCGCCGCCTGCTTCAACAGATCCGGTGGACCCGGATCCGCCAAGCCAGCCGCTGATCCGGCGGAAGAACAGCGGCTGGCTTCTTCTCGGAAGAGATGGCTCGTCCTCTTCTTCATCGTCCTCGTCATCGTCAGGAGGCGGTGGTGCAGAAGGCCTGCCGCCTCTTGGCGAACGGGGGGTTACCGGAACTGCAGCCGGGCGGTTGGCCGCTCTCTGCCTGAGATTCTCCAGCAGCTTCACGGAGCGTACCCGCAGCAGCGAGAACAGCTCCACATAGGAGAGATTGGTAACCAGCATGAAGCTGATAGCCAGCATTACGATCATAATCAGCTTCGCACCCAATGTGCCGAACAGCCACAGCAGTGCTGCGAACTCCAGCGCGCCAACATATCCGCCGCTGATATCCTTGCCCAGCAGGTAGACACTGCTGTCATTGGTACCGGGCTTCAGCGCACCGGATAGATCATTATGTATTTGCGCCAGCACATTGCCGGGATGCAGCATATTAATAGGTCCCAGCTTCTGCTGCATGGCTGAGATCGAACTCATAAGGCATAAGGACAGGACCAGCATTACCGCACCGGTATAACGAGTATTCCAGCCGGAGGGCCACTTCCTGTGTATCATGACCATCAGGCCGTAGATGATGCCGACGACCGGCAGAACAAAATAAAATCTGCCCAGCAGGTATCCCGCCATACTGGACAGAGACCGCCCTACGGCAGCTTCGCCGGACAGGGCTATTACTGAAATGGTAATGAGCATAATACCATAAATTTCATATTTAAGAACGCTGCCGATTGTCGCTTTTTTCTTAGACTTTCTTTTTCTCCGTTTAGCCACGCCAGCCACCCCCGGCAACATTATACCATATAATGGCGTGGCGTACCTATGTTCTGTTTTGTAAATAAATGCAACTTTATGGCGCTCCGTTATTTATCGTAATCGACAACTGCACCGGGAGCGAACGCCGGATCAAGATACTTGTCAAGCGGACACTGAAGCAGACGGACAATCCGTGCCTGCCTGCCTTCCAGCGGCTCTACCTGCATCAGCATCCCCCCGATTGTCACTTCCTGCAGCTGCTGCCCGTTACTGTAAGCCCCCTCAAACATTTGTTCAAGCGGCACAACGGTATAGAAGGTCATTGCGGCAGGCCTCCCTGTGTAACCTCACCGGTTCCTGCAGCCGTTACTCTTGTACCGGCAATCATCCGGTTTAAATGAGCCAGGGCGGCGCCGATTCCGCCAACCTCGTCCATCAGGCCGAATTTAACCGCATCATACCCGCCCACCGCGGTACCGATATCACGGTTCAGCTCCCCTGTTTTGAACATCAGATCCTTGAACATCTGTTCACTGATCCGCGAGTGGGAGGTGACGAACCGTACCATCCGCTCCTGCATCCGTTCCATATATTCAAAGGTCTGCGGCACACCGATCACAAGCCCGTTCATCCGGATCGGATGAATGGTCATCGTTGCGCTTTCGGCAATTATGGAGTAGCTGGATGCTACGGCAATCGGCACACCGATACTGTGCCCGCCTCCGATAACCACCGTAACCGTCGGCTTGGACAGGGACGCAATCATTTCGGCAATCGCGAGCCCGGCCTCTACGTCACCACCGACAGTGTTCAGAATAATCAGGAGGCCTTTAATATTCTTGTTCTGTTCTGCAGCCACAAGCTGCGGAATAATATGCTCATATTTAGTCGTTTTATTATGCGGCGGGAGTACAAAATGCCCCTCGATCTGGCCGATGATCGTCATGCAGAAAATATCCGGCTCTGCGCTCGGCACCGCCGTCTGGCCCAGCTCTTTAAGCATATTTACGGCAGGCGGGACTGCTTCAGGAGCAGCTGTCCTGGTTTCCTCCGGCTGAACCTCTCCGTTGCTGATACCCGTATCCAAACCTTGCTTCTTATCCACTTCCAGCTCACCCTTTCCGCTTGCAGCTCTTATAAAGCTGCAGCCATACTGACTGTGCTTAGTATGACATTTACGGTGAGCGGCTTATACAGAAATGAACATTTCCTTTTAGTACTTGTCGACAACAGCCCCAAGCACCGCGCCCCGGATATAGCTTTGTCCCTGCAGGCTGGCCAGGGTGGGCGCTGTACCTGTAACAACTACGCCCAGAATACGGACATCACTTGCATCCGGCGCAGCTTTATCTTTTTTCAAATTCTCAATAATATGCTTATATTCTTCATAGTATCTGTCCTTGCGCGACAATCCGCTTTGAACGGAGTCAACAAAATCTTCAGGTGTTACATCATTGTAGTCAGGACGGATTCCGAAGCCGTATACCCCGTAACCTGACATTGGCAAAGGGTAGCTCGTTCCTCCGTTTCCGTCATCACGGGGTTCAAACTGAAATCCATTACAATCACCATACGTATCAACCCAATACCATACCGGTCTTACGCCCGCTGGCAGCATGTCTCGCACCTCCTCAAACGAATAGGATTGATCGAATGACAGCGACATTTCCGCAAGCTTCCCGGGCTCCATTTCACTAAGCAGCGATAGGTCATTAAAAATTTTCCCGTTATAATCCACTTCAGGAACATAGTAGAGCATTTCGCGCTGGCCATTGTAAGGGTTATACTGTCTGCCGTATTCATAACCGGCCTGCTCCAGCTCCGAATTGCTGACGGTCAAAGCTGATGTCCCGCCGTATGCGCCTGTAGTGAACGGAAACCACCATTCATTGTAATTTATCCACTCTTGCTCCCAGGGGATCGGAACACCCTCAATAATTTTGTAGGTGTTCGTTTCCAGCACACCTGACAGAAACCCGCGGGTATCCTTATATCCTGCTTCATATTCGTTAGGACTGCTGATCATCCTGTACATCCATTCGCTCAAAAGGGTCTCTGAGGATCTGTGATTCACCATTTGGGCAGCACCAAAAAATATAGCGGTTAATGTCACAAGCACTACGGCCAGCGAAATGAAAATACTGCGCACCGTACTTTTGCGTTTTGCCTTTCTCAAGACCTGTGACAGCTGCTTGTCCTCATCTTCATTCCATGGGGCAGTCAATGTACCTCACCTCCGTAAAATTGTTGAAACTGTTGTCTTGCCCGGTATAGAGACGCTTTTACCGTTCCTTCACTGATTCCCAGCAATGCTGCGATTTCCTTATAGGATAAGCCCAGCTCGTATTTGAGCAGAATCAGCTGGCGGTTGGCCGGAATCAGCCGGCTTAGCGTCTGTTCAATTCGTTCCTTTTGTTCGCGCTGCAATAGCAGTGACTCCGGCTGCTCCTTATCAGGCGCCGCCTGCTCCTCTGCCTCCATGGTGTACTGAAACCGTTTATGTCTGCGGCACAGATCATAATACCGGTTAATTGCAACCTTATAGAGCCAGGCGCTAAAATTGCGCTCTTCGATCCCGCTTATATACTGCAGTGCCTTGCAGACCGTATCCTGTACAATATCCTCCGCATCTTCAGGCGCTGCGCCCAGGCGGATCAGATATCTGCGGATCTCGGCCATTTTGGATCCCAGCAGCTGCTCCTTAAGCTTAGCCCCCATTATGCACCTCCCTGGCAGTATAACGATTGAACTAAGGAAATGTTGTCTCTTGCCGTAAAAATAACAAAAACCCCTCCTCCCCAGGAAACCGTCCAATATTTCCGGGAGAGAAGGGGCTCTTGCGCCCTGCTTATTTAAATAGAAGAAGCTATCTTCTTAAACTTCCATAATAATCGGCAAAATCATCGGTCTGCGGCGCGTCTGTTCGTACAGGAAGCGGCCGAGGGAATCTTTGACGCTGGTCTTGAGGGAAGCCCACTCATTGACCTTCTCGCTCATCAGACGCTGCAGCGTGCTGGATACAATACGGTTGGCTTCGTCCAGCAGTCCTTCGGACTCACGGACATATACAAAGCCGCGGGAAATGATATCCGGCCCGGAGACAATCGCTCCGTTCTGCTTGCTAAGTGTAACGACGACTACGAGGATACCGTCCTGGGACAGCAGTTTGCGGTCGCGGAGTACGATGTTACCTACGTCGCCGACACCCAGACCGTCGATCAGCACGTTGCCTGCAGTAACCTTACCGGCTCTGCGGGCTCCACCGCCCTGAATCTCAATCACTTCACCAATCTCGGTGATGAAGATGTTACTTGGTTCCACGCCGACGGATTCTGCCAGAAGCGCATGTCTGCGCTGCATCCGGAATTCACCGTGGATTGGAATGAAGTACTTCGGCTTCATCAGGTTAAGCATCAGCTTAAGCTCTTCCTGGCTGCCGTGACCGGATACGTGAACGCCGGAGTTCGAGCCGCTGTAGATTACATTGGCGCCGAGACGGAACAGTTCATCAATGGTACGGCCGACATACTTCTCGTTGCCCGGAACCGGAGTCGCCGCAATAATAACGGTATCTCCCGGCAGGATATCTACCTTGCGGTGACTGGAGCGGGCCATCCGGGTAAGTGCCGACATCGGCTCACCCTGGCTGCCTGTGCAGAGCACGACAACGCGGTTGGCGGCCATGCGGTTCATTTCCTCCGGCTCAATCAGCATACCGTCCGGTACATGCAGGTATCCAAGCTCGGAAGCAATGGCAACCACGTTAACCATACTGCGTCCGATAACAGTGATCTTGCGGCCTGTCGATTCTGCAGCATTAACCACCTGCTGAATACGGTGCACGTTAGAAGCGAAAGTCGCCACTACTACGCGCTGGTCGGCTTTGCGGAAAATATCCTCCAGCACGATGCCGACATTTTTCTCCGAAGGGGTAAAGCCCGGCTTCTCGGCATTGGTACTGTCAGACATAAGTGCGAGTACACCCTTCTGGCCGATTTCCGCCATCCGGTGCAGGTTCGCATATTGGCCATTGACTGGTGTATGGTCAAATTTGAAGTCGCCTGTATGAACGACATTACCTTCCGGGGTCTCAATGCATACGCCTACGGAATCCGGAATACTGTGATTAGTTCTGAAGAATGTCACCTGCAGGGAGGTTCCCAGGTCGATGACAGAATCCTCATTAATCAGAATGCGCTTCGTTTCGCCAAGCAGGTTGGCTTCCTTCAGCTTGTTCTCGACCAGGCCGAGCGTAAGTCTTGTTCCGTATACCGGAACATTCAGGTTCTTGAGCACATAAGGCAGACCGCCGATGTGATCTTCGTGTCCGTGAGTGAGGACGATCCCTCTAACCTTATCACGGTTCTCAGTCAGGTATGAGATGTCTGGAATAACAATATCAATACCGAGCATATCCTCTTCCGGGAATTTAAGTCCTGCATCCACGACCACAATGTCGTTAGCATATTGGACTACATACATGTTTTTTCCGATTTCTCCGACTCCGCCCAAAGCGAAAATCATTAGCTTATCGTTGTTGTTATTTTTTTTGGACAAATGAATCTAACCCTCCTATGATGTTGGACGTCACCCTTTTATTGGCAAATCATTAAGCTTCATATTTCAGCGGCGCTGAACACATTGTTCAAATTGCCGATAGCTTCCATAAAGAACAGGGATATTCCGCTTAAGTCTGATCATATCTGCTGTGCAATGCGAAAAATCCCGAAACCGAGAAGTGAGAAGTGAGTAGCTTCTTGAACTGGATAATATCCGTCAAAGGCCAATGCTGCGCCCCTCGCGCAAAAAACCGACAGCAATAGCACAGACTTATAGAAGGACCTACCCTGTCTCACAATGTTAAAAACATTGACGGAAGATTACCGCATATTTAATTAACCGCACCCAGTCACTTAAGAACATTATACATGATTTTTTTGGCAAAAGACAAGTCATCCGCTATGTAAGCTTATTCTTTCCTTAGAATTCAGGCATTATTTGCGGAAAAGATGCATCAACCAGCTCATATAAAATATGCAATTTCATCAAAAAAACCGGCTCCCGTTAAAGGGATACCGGTTTCAGTTAGTTACCGTTCAGAATCAGAGTAAGGCTAATTCAGCAGCTCCTTGATAAAAGCGGCCTCAGCTTCATCCGGGCCGACCAGCGGGAGCCGGACAGAACCGACGTCGATTCCGCGCAGCGACAAGGCATACTTGACTGCGGCCGGATTCGGCAGCGGCTGCGGACATTCAAAAAGACCCTTGAACACAGGGAACAGCTGACGGTGCAGGTCTCCTGCCCGCTTCACATTTCCGGCCAGGTATGCCTGAATCATCTCCGACATCTGGGCGCCGATAATATGTCCTGCCACACTGATAATCCCGTGCCCGCCAACCGCCAGGGTAGCCAGACCTGCAGAATCATCGCCTGTGTAGACATGAAAATCCTCAGGGCATGCCGTAGCAATCAATGTAATCTGGTCCACGGAGGCACATTCCTTGGTGGCGACAATATTCGGAATCTCCGCAAGCCGCAGTGTCGTTGCCGCACTCATGCTCACACCTGTTCGTCCGGGAACATTGTACAGGATACAGGGCAAAGAGGTGCTGCCGGCAATCGCCGAGAAGTGCTGATACAGCCCTTCCTGGTTCGGTTTGTTGTAGTAAGGAACGACCAGCAGAACACCGTCTACGCCGATCTTCTCTGCTTCCTTCGTAAGATGTATGGAATGTCTGGTGCTGTTGGTGCCGGTTCCGGCGATAATTTTACAGCGTCCGTCTGCTTTATTCAGGACAAAGGAAAACAGCTTCAGCTTCTCCTCATCGGTCAAGGTAGGCGATTCCCCCGTCGTCCCGCAGACAACCAGCGCTTCGGATTTCTGTTCTTCTATCAAATAATCGACCAGCCGGGAAGTTCCTTCCCAGTTGATTTCTCCATCCCCGTCAAAGGGGGTTACCATCGCAGTGATCAGTCTACCGAAATCCACTTTGAATTCCTCCTTGTCAGCGGTGCAATTCAAATTTGGCATGCAGCGCACGCAGCGACTGCACCATATCTTCCTTTTTCACAAGAACCCAGATGGTAGTATTCGAATCCGCCGACTGTAAAATCTGAATATTCTGCGAGCTGAGCGCCTCAACGATCCGGGCCATAATCCCCGGTACACCGTTAATTCCGCCCCCGATTACCGAGACCTTGGCGCAGCCGGATAAGCTCTTCGGCCGGAGCCCCAGCTCCTGCAGCGCAGCAATAGCCCGTTCGGATTTGTCGTCATTGACGGTATACAGCGCCTCTGTAGGCGTTACGTTAATAAAGTCAACGCTGATGCCGTTGTCGGCCATGCTTTTAAATATCTGCAGCTGTACGCCTGTGCCGTTGCCGTCCGGGCATTCAACGGAAATCTGTGTAATGTTGCTCACATAGGCTATCCCAGTGACAAACCGGTCTACAATCCCGTTGGATACATCATTAAACCCTTCGGGATGGGTGACCAATGTACCTTCTGATTCGGAAAAGGTAGAGCGTACACGTACCGGAATATTGGCTTGCATAGCAATTTCCACGGCACGCGGGTGAATAACCTTAGCCCCCTGGTAGGCCATGTTGCAGATTTCGGTATAGCTGACATAAGTAAGAGGCTTGGCATCCTCGACAATCCGCGGATCAGCAGTCAGGATTCCGTCCACATCGGTATAAATATCGACCATATCTGCACGAAGGGCAGCTCCGAGCGCAGTTGCCGAAGTATCACTTCCTCCTCTGCCAAGGGTCGTGAAATCCCCGGCTTCGGTCTGACCCTGGAACCCGGTTACTATTACTACTTTATGCTCGCGCAGTTCGCGTAGAATCCGTTCGGTGCGGACATCGAGAATTCTTGCATTTCCGTAATTACTGTCAGTCAAAAAGCCTGCCTGTGCCCCTGTAAGCACAGTTGCACGGATGCCCTGCTCCTCCAGCAGCCCGCACAGCGTCGTCGCCGAGATAATCTCTCCGCAGCACATCAGCAGATCCTTCTCGCGGTCAGGCAGCGCGTTGCCGTTCTGTACCGCCCAGTCCAGCAGGGTGTCGGTAGCATAAGGCTCGCCCTTGCGGCCCATTGCAGATACAACGACTACAAGATTGAATCCGCTTGCCAGCTCCCGTTTGACATGGCTGATAACATGCTCTCTTGCTGCCGGTGTCGAAAGTGAAGTACCTCCGAATTTTTGCACTAAAATACCCATCGTATAATTCCTCCATTACTTCTCTAAACAAGCTAAAAAAGTGCTGAACCGCCCCCAGCATGAGGACGGCGCAAGTAAGGCTTATAAATCAATTCAGGTCTGCTCCATGCAGACCTTCATGCTATGCTGAATGAAACCGTTCGATAATCATCGGCTGCAGCTGTTTGCCCTGCAGTGCGGCGTAGCAGGCTTCAGGAATGAGCTCCATGCGTGCTACCAGCGAATTGGGCTTGCCCTCAGGGTTATCCTGGCCGAACGGCACAAAATAAATATGTTTGGCTACCAGAAGCTTCGCAATATTCGCCGCGTTCAGACCCAGGCCGTCATTAGTCGAAATGGCCAGCACAAGCGGGCGGCCGTTGCGCATCTGCGATTTGGCAGCCATCAGGACAGGGCTGTCAGTCATGGCGTTAGCCAGCTTGCTCGTCGTATTGCCTGTGCAGGGAGCTATTGTCAGCACATCGAGCAGCTTGGATGGACCCAGCGGTTCCGCATCAACAATTGTAGAAATGATATCATTCCCCGTTATATCTTTCAACTGTTTTAGCCAATTTTCCGATGTGCCGAACCGGGTGTCCGTATTCAGCACGGATGCGGAAACAATCGGCACCACTTTCGCTCCCCCATCCATAAACCGCTGAATCTGCGGCATCACCTCCGCAAAGGTGCAGTGTGAGCCGGTAATCGCATAACCTACTGTTTTTCCGTGCCAATCCATTTATTGGTCCCCCTTCGTTAGAATCTCCTCCGAGATCGACTGTACCAGCGCATTGCCCATAATCATCCCGGCGCTTTTCGGGGCGACAATCCCGGGCAGCCCGGGTGCCAGCATCGCCTTGATGCCGCGCTTCTCCGCATACCGGAAGTCGCATCCGCCCGGCGCCGAAGCCAGGTCAATAATGACGCTACTCTTGGGAACACGGGAAAGAATCTGTGCTGTAATAATCATGCTTGGTATCGTATTAAAAATCAGATCGGTATCGCCCACCTGCTGCAGCAGCTCCCCGGTCATAAACGGCTTCCAGCCCATCTCCTCCGCCCGGGCAAAATGATCCTGCTTCCTTACACCCACCTTGACTGTGGAGCCGAGCCCCTGGAGTGCCCTTGCCATAGTAAAGCCGGTGCGTCCCATCCCGAGCACCATCGAAGTGGAGCCGTGAATGGTAAAATCGGTATTCTGAATGGCCATGACCAGCGCACCTTCCGCTGTCGGGATCGAGTTATAGATCGCCACATCATCCCGGTTCAGCAGCTCTATGAGCTTAAGCTTGTGTCTTGCGCACAGGCTGCGCAGATAGCTTTTGGCCATTCCGGTGTATACTGTACATCCTTCCGGCAGGGCAGCAGCATGCTCCTCCAGCAGCTGCAGACGGCCGGATGAAAACAGCGCGTTGATGTTCCCTTCCTCGTCACAGCCCACCGTAGGCAGCACCAGCACATCCGCATTTCCGAGTAGCTCAGGCGACAGCTGTTCCAGGTTCACCCCCGGGCTAGGGGCTTCCCACTTCTCGAATCCGGCGGCACTGACCGCCGCATCCATTTCCACACATTTTCGAATCACTTCAAGCTGTCTCGCGTCCCCGCCCAGGAACACGATCCTGATGCCAGTAAGCATAGGGATGACGCTCCTTTCCACATACACTATCGTCTATAAAGCATCTTATGCCGGGGCTCGCAGATGGGTGAAAAGCGGATAATAATTCCTGGGCGGTCCACATAAATCACAGAAAATGATCCAGAATCATTTTATAGTTAGTTAAAAAATGGTAAGGAGAAGCTATCTAATGAAGGCGAAATGGACGAAGGCTGCCTTGCTGCTGTCAGTAGCCGCAGTGGCTGCTGCCGCGCTCTATATTAAATCTTCAGATTTCGGGGATGAAGGCGGACAAGCCTCCGGAGCGCTTCCCGCTGCATCGGTTCATAGCAGTCCAGCCCCCAATGGAAACCAGGCAGCCCAAGGCTCCGGTGCTCCGGCCTCTGAGGCTCCGGTAAAGCTTTTAAATCCAGAACAAATGAAGCAGGATCTGGACTTTCTGGTAGAGACGATCGGTGAAGTCCATCCTTCTCTGATTAACGGCTGGAGCAGTGAACAGAAGCAGGTCATCGAATCTGCCTACAGCAAAATCCGGAAGCCGCAAAGCGACGCTGATTTTTATTTCACCGCAAACGAGATTGTCTCATTGATGCATGACGGGCATACGGTTTTATACTGGGAGCTGGAGAACCTAAAGTTCCTTGATCTTCCATTGTTTTGGGCGCATGACGGACTGGTGGTTAATGATAACCGGGGCAATCTGCATACCGGGGATATTGTTACAGCTATCGGCGGACGCAGCATCGATGATCTGGAACAGGAACTGGCCATACTCATTCCCGCTGAGAATACGCAATGGATTAGAGTGCAGGGAACTGTCCTGCTGCGGGTAGAGGCTCTGCTCCGCCATCTTGGGCTGGTTACAAATGATCGGGTTAAGATAACTGTAAAGAGAGGGGCCGCGAGTATCACAGAAGCTTTTACCCTTACGGATAAGCTTACACATAAGGAGTACAATCCGTATCCTAAAGGTGACGTGCCTTTTTCCTATACCTTTGAGGACGATCTGTCACTCGGCATCTTTCAATTGAATACATGCGAGAATACCCAGAAATATCAGGTCACTGTGCAACAGTTCTTTGACGAGGTTAAGGCGCGGGGCATACAGCATGTGGCAGTGGATCTGCGGAGTAACGGGGGCGGTGACTCGTCCGTTATCGGTGAGTTTCTGTCTTACATGGATGTTAAATCATACTACACTTACGGTGCTAATGTCCGCTACTCCCCGCAGGTTAAGACAGCCTACGGTGCAGATCAGGATGATGGTGTGGTGCAATCGCCACCGCAGCTAATCAAGAACGTCCTGAAGACAGACTATCCATACAAGGGCAAGCTGTACCTGCTGACCTCCCCCCAGACCTTCAGCTCAGCCAACATGTTTGCTGTCATTGTCCAGGATAACGGTCTTGGCCGGACTATTGGTGAAGCAACAGGTAACCAGCCGTCGTCCTTCGGTGATATCCTTACCTTCCAGCTTCCTGCCTCAGGCATCCATTTCCAGGTTTCGTTTAAAAAATTCACCCGTTCCGCACCGGAACGTGATCCGGCAGATTCCCTGCAGCCGGACATAGAAGCCTACACTACAGCCAAAGATATCATCGAACGGCGGGATGCGCAGCTGGAGAAGCTGCGTGAAGTTATACATGCCGGCCTGAAAATGAATAGTGGCAAATAACGTTACAAAAAAAAAGCTTGCAGACAGCGCCCTAATAGGCGGTTTGTCTGCAAGCTTTTGAATGGGCAGTAAATCCTTACTTCCCGGTATGGCCGAAGCCGCCGGCGCCCCGAACAGTTTCAGACAGCTCTTCCACTTCTACAAGTGTTACTGCCGGAACAGCCTGGAACACCATCTGGGCAATCCGCTCATTACGGGCAATGGCAAAAGGCTCCTGCCCCAGGTTGATCAACAGCACCTTGATCTCACCGCGGTAATCGGCATCGATTGTTCCCGGGGTGTTCAGGCAGGTTATGCCGTGCTTGAAGGCCAGCCCGCTGCGCGGCCGGATCTGTGCCTCCAGCCCGTCAGGCATGGCCAGGGCAATACCGGTAGGGATCAGGGCACGCTCGCCGGGAGCAAGTACTACAGGCTCTGCTACTGAGGCGTGCAGGTCAAAGCCTGAGGCCTGCTCCGACATTTTGCGCGGGAGCTGTACATCCTCATTTCCCGGAAGCTTGTTAATTTGAACGTGATAAGACAAGATCATCTCTCCTAACATTGGCAATCGCTTTATCTGTTGAGCCGACCATCGCCAGTGCGAGAGGTTCAGCAAACATGTGGTCCAGCAGCCGGTTAACATCGTCCATCGTTACCCGGCTGATTTTATCAATCATATCGTCAAGTGTGTCATGTCTTCCCAGCATCAGCTCATTTTTACCGATCCGGTTCATCCGGCTGCTGGTGCTTTCAAGGCTGAGAATCAGGCTGCCCTTAAGCTGCTCTTTGCCTTTTCTCAGCTCATCTTCGCTGATACCCTTCACAGCCAGCTCCTGCATCATTTC
Source organism: Paenibacillus sp. fava2 (assembly GCF_058313675.1). NCBI lineage: Bacteria > Bacillati > Bacillota > Bacilli > Caryophanales > Paenibacillaceae > Paenibacillus > Paenibacillus sp. fava2. The sequence continues at coordinate 4,434,958 of NZ_CM177755.1, forward strand.
CTTGATCAGCTCGGTTACTTCCTTCGTCTGCTTGGGCGCGGTCCCCGCATATACGGTAAACAGGCCGCTGTCCGCCTGGGAGCTGTGGTACGAATACACGGAATAGGCAAGTCCTCGTTTCTCACGAATCTCCTGGAACAGGCGTGAGCTCATTCCGCCGCCGACCGTATTATTAAGCAGCACCATCGGGTACTGCAGCGGTCCGCCGCTCTGTACACCCGGCAGGGAAATACAGATATGGTTCTGCTCGGTTTTTTTGCGGTGGAACAGCAGGCCGCCCTGATAATCAGGCGCTGTAAGCTCCGGGGCCTGGCCATGATTGTCAAATGCGCCGAAATGGCGCTCCAGCAGCTCAGTCAGGCCGTCATCGATGTTCCCGGCTACGCTGATTACTGTATTTTCGATCGTATACTGCTCCTTCATGTAAGCGCGCAGGTCATCCGGTGTCATCTCAAGCAGGCGTTCCTTCAGCCCGAGGATTGAGTATGCAAGCGGATGCTCCCCGTAAGCGGCAGCACACATCAGGTCATGCACCAGATCATCCGGTGTGTCCTCGCACATGGCGATTTCTTCGAGAATAACGTTTTTTTCCTTAGCCAGCTCTTCGGCATCCATCTTTGAGCGGAAAAACATATCTGAGAGCACATCCACTGCTATCGGCAGATGCTCATCCAGCACTTTTGCATAATAGCAGGTATATTCCTTCGACGTAAATGCATTGACGTTGCCGCCAATCGCATCAAACTGCTCGGCTATATCCTTGGCGCTAAAGCGGTCGGTGCCTTTGAAGAGCATATGTTCAATGAAATGGGAAATACCGTTGTTCAAGGGATTTTCATTGCGGGAACCGGTTCTGACCCAGATTCCAAAGGAAACGGACCGGCCGGTAGGAATTTTCTCCGTCACCACCCGCAGGCCGTTCGATAACACTATTTTTTCCAATTGTACGTCCTCCTGGCATAGCCCTGTTTCTGTTCTGCCCAAAATCTTAAGCGAATTTAATCCTACCAGAAAATAACGGCTCACTCAACATCAGAGGGTAAAAGCCGCTCTGCGGACAAGGTCTCGCTGACGGTTCCGAGCTTTAGTCCTTTTGCCTTAACCGCCCGGATCATCCCTTTAAGCGCCCTGGATGACGAGGCTGTCGGATGCATCAGCACCAGTGTCCCAGGCTCCGCCTTCGCACTGATTTTGGCTACAACGGCTTCAGGGGCCGGGTTGCGCCAGTCTACCGTATCCAGGGTCCAGAGCACCGTCTTCAGACCGAGCGCTGCAGCGAGCTCCACGGTCTCCTGGTCAAAATCACCCGAAGGCGGAGCAAACCACTGATTGGTTACGCCCAGGCTCTCTTTTAACAAAACCTGCGTCTTCTGGATCTCGGCGGTTGCCCTTGCCCTGCTCAAAGTGCTCATATTCGGATGGGTGTACGCATGATTCTCCATCTCATGCCCGCGCTTCAGCATTTCAGCCGCAAGCTCCTTGTTCTTGCTCAGCCAGGTCCCGTCCAGAAAAAAGGTCACCTTCACCTGTTCCTCATCCAGAATATCAAGCATCGGCTTGATATACTCATTGCCCCAGGCCACATTGATCATGAAGGCTACCATCGGCTTGGCCGGATTGCCGCGGTAGATCGGATGAGCCCCCAGGTCGTTTAAAGAAACCTTGGGCTGCATCTGGCGGTAGACCAGCTTCAGTCCTTCTCCCGGCCCCTGCAGCAGGGTATTCCGGTAACTCGCTTCCACATCCACCTCAAGGCCGTTATAACCTGGAATAGCCTTCCAGACACGGTCTACAGTGGCATCCACCGGCGGTGCATTCAGTTCAGCTGCTTTTTGCTCCACCTGTACCCGCAGATCTTTACGGCCCTTCTCTCCCGGCAGTACAGCCGTTACCGCAAGAGCATCCTGCGGCTTAAGCTGCGCCAGCATCTCTTTTACCGGACCGTCGGTACTGCCTATTCCGATTACAACAGCTATACAGGCCAGCACAAGCGCCGCCTTGTCCGTTTTCATGCAACTGTCCTCCCCGGCTAGATACGGTCTACATCGCCCCGCACAGCACGCACAGGACGCTTTGTCCCAGCCTATGAATGACAGAAATGAAATATGACACTTCAACTTTAAAGTAACCGGCTTCAGAAGCTAACCTGCAGGAACGTTAAAAAAGAGCCAGAATGCATAAGCTTCTGTCTCTTCTTCATACATATTCCTTATAGACCGATATGGGAAGGCTTAGGCCTTCGCGCCGCTCTCAGCAGTCAATACCGCCTTGCGTGACAGGTTAACACGGCCCTGCTGGTCGATTTCGGTTACTTTAACGGTGATGGTATCACCGATGGCAACAACGTCTTCAACCTTGGCTACGCGCTCTGTGGACAGCTGGGAAATGTGAACCAGGCCGTCTTTGCCGGGAATCAGCTCCACAAACGCACCGAACTTCTCAATACGGCGGACTGTACCCACATAAATTTCGCCAACCTGAACTTCCTTCACGATACCTTCGATGATACCGCGGGCTTTCTGAATCATCGCTTCATCGGAAGAACCGATAAATACGCGTCCATCCTGCTCAATATCGATCTTCACGCCGGTTTCTTCAATAATCTTGTTGATGATCTTGCCGCCGGCACCGATAACATCACGGATCTTGTCCGGATTGATATTGATGATGATGATCTTAGGCGCATATTGGGACAGGTTAGGTCTTGGCTCAGAGATCGCTTCATTCATTTTGTCCAGGATGAACAGACGTCCTTCTCTGGCTTGCTCCAAAGCTTCCTTCAGGATTTTGCGGTCAATACCGGCAATTTTGATATCCATCTGAATTGCAGTTACGCCTTCAGCAGTTCCTGCTACCTTGAAGTCCATATCACCCAGGTGATCTTCCATACCCTGGATATCTGTCAGGATGGAGACATGCTCTCCGTCTTTGATCAGACCCATCGCTACACCGGCTACAGGAGCCTTGATCGGTACGCCTGCATCCATCATTGCCAGGATACTGGCGCAGATGCTTGCCTGGGAAGTTGAACCATTGGATTCAATAGCTTCCGATACCAGACGAATGGTGTACGGGAATTCTGTTTCACTAGGGATAACCTTGGACAAGGCGCGTTCACCCAGTGCTCCGTGACCGATCTCGCGGCGGCCCGGTGCTCTCAGCGGACGGGCTTCCCCCACGCTGAACGGCGGGAAGTTGTAATGATGCATGAAGCGTTTGGTTTCAGCCGGATCGATTCCATCCAGAATCTGCACGTCACCAAGCGCACCAAGTGTACATACGCTGAGGATTTGTGTCTGTCCGCGTGTAAATAGACCGGAACCGTGCGTACGCGGCAGCAGTGCCGTATCACATTCGATCGGACGGATCTCATCCAGCTTGCGGCCATCCGGACGCACCTTATCATGCGTAATCAGGCGGCGTACTTCATCCTTAACGATATCATGCAGCACTTCCTTGACATCCTTCAGCAGCTCAGGTGTTTCTATGTATTTCTCAACGAAATACTCCACTGTTTCGCTGTTGATCAGATCAATTGCGTCCTGGCGTGCGTGCTTCTCGGCGATTTTAACGGCTTCCACCAGACGGTCTCCGGCGTAAGCACGAACCTCAGTATTCACGTCAGCATTTACCGCATGCAGCTTCACGGCCATCTTTTCTTTACCGGCAACAGCTACCAGCTCTTCAATAGCGGCTACGATCTTGCGGATTTCTTCATGCCCGAACATGATGGCTTCCAGCATCACATCCTCCGGCACTTCGTTTGCTTCTGCTTCAACCATCATAATGGCATCCTTTGTTCCGGCAACCACGACATAAATATCGCTGGCTACCTGCTGGGCAACGTCAGGATTAATAATGAATTCACCATTGATCCGGCCGACAGCTACTCCTCCGATCGGACCGTCAAACGGCACATCGGAAATGCTCAGTGCAGCAGAAGTACCGATCATTGCCGCGATATCCGGCGCACAGTCCTGATCCACACTCATTACCATGTTCAATACCTGAACATCGTTGCGGAACCCTTCCGGGAACAAAGGACGAATCGGACGGTCCGTCAAACGGCTGGACAGAATCGCTTTTTCGCTTGGTCTGCCTTCGCGCTTGATGAATCCGCCCGGAATTTTACCTACTGCGTATAGTCTTTCTTCATAGTTCACTGTAAGCGGGAAAAAATCCAGATCTTTAGGCTCACTGGAGGCAGTAACCGTACACAATACGGCAGTATCTCCGTAGCGGACCATAACAGCGGCATTTGCCTGTTTGGCAAGACGCCCGGTTTCCAGCACAAGGCGTCTTCCGCCAAGCTGCATCTCAACACGTTGTTCCATAAAATCCCTCCTTGATGGGTAATTTTTCTGCGATTCATTCTACAAGCAAAAACGGCTTGTCCTCCATAAAGGTAAAATAGCCGTTTCTGCGAATCATATCCTTTTGAAAACTGGAAAAATCTCCGTAAATTTTCAAAAAGCAACCCGGCTGTCCCGTTGTCGATCGTAAGAAGGACATACGGTATACAACCAGGCTGCTTTAAGGTTACTCTTATGGAAATTAGCGACGCAATCCCAGTTTTTCGATCAGGGCGCTGTAACGTTGGATATCCTTATTCTTCAAATAAGCCAACAGTTTACGACGTTGTCCAACCATCTTCAGCAGTCCGCGGCGGGAATGGTGATCCTTCTTGTGCGTACGCAAGTGGTCAGTCAAATTAACGATATTCTCCGTAAGGATAGCAACTTGCACCTCAGGGGATCCTGTATCGGATTCGTGAGTTTTGTGCTCGTCGATCAATTGGTGTTTACGTTCTTGAGTCAATGCCATCCTGTTCACCTCCTTCATTATAATCGCCAGTAGCCTCGTCGCCGTCGGTGAGAACGTGCAACCAAGCTAAGGTTATGATGCTGTCATTCCAGCAACGTTAATCAGTATAGCATCTTCGGAGACAAAAGTAAACGCATGTCCGCAGAAGATTATGAAGAATAACCCAGCAGCTCTTTTGCCGTACCGGCATCCTGTGCAATCTGCGAGATCAGCGCATCAATCGACTCGAACTTCCGTTCTGGCCGGATGAACGCATGAAGCTCAACCTTAAGCTCCTGTCCGTAAATATCATCAGCAAAATCGAACAGATGCACTTCAAAGCTCGGCGCTGTCATTCCGTCATGAAAGGTAGGCTTGACACCGACATTCATGACACCATACAGGATTTCATTCTTATAGAAAACCTTAACGGCATAAACGCCTTTGGCCGGAATGACATAACGGTCCTCAAGCTGAAGGTTCGCTGTCGGGAAACCGATCGTGCGGCCCCGCTTCTCACCATGTCCAACCGTTCCGTGCAGATGATAGCAGCGGCCGAACCAGCTGTTCGCCAGGGCCAGATCACCGCTGTGCAGGCTTCTCCGGATTCCCGAGCTGCTTACCTTCTCCCCTTCAAGCAGGAATGGCGGAACCGTCTCGACGCTCATTGCTCCCTGCCCGAGTTCGCGAAGCATATCCGCATCCCCTTCGCCCAGATAACCAAAGCGGAAATCAAATCCGACCACGGCGGTTACAATCTGCAGCGGCAGCAGCATTACGGATACAAAATCCTGCGGGCTGACCCGGGAAAGCTGCTCATTAAATTCTATTATATACAAAATATCGACGCCCATACCGGCCAGGATTTCCTGCTTGTCCTTTGGCGGGGTCAAATATCCATCATAATCGCCTTTGCCCATAACATCCTTGGGATGGGGATGAAAGGTCATCACTGCAGCCGGAACGCCTTGCCTGCGGGCCAGGGCAACAGCGGATGTAATGACGCTGGCATGTCCGCGGTGCAGCCCGTCGAACTGTCCCAGGGCAGCTACTTGCGGCTGAGCCCATGAAGCTGCGGTCTCCGGCGGTATTGGATAGCTTAAGGTTACGGTTCTCACGCTGTTTCTCACCTACAATTCACAAATAAATTAATAATTAGCGCTGTGCGAATACCTTGACCGGAGCTATGGCTCCCGTCTCGTCGAGCTTGTAAATGCCCAGGAACTCACCTGCACCGTCGTACAGCCGGAAATCGCCGCTGTCCTTCACCTCAGGCGCTACATAACGGATGGAGAGACGCTGCCCCTGCAGGGCGGCCATTTTCTTCTCATCAGTCACCGTATGCCGGGGCAAATGGGAGATGGCTTCATCCGCAGCAATCAGATGCTGCTGCAGAGTACCGGCTTCCTTATATTCCGCAATCTGTTCCAGCGTCAGGCAGTGGCTGGCAGAGATTCCGGCAGACATCGTACGTGTAAGCTGCGCCATGACACCGGGTATCCCCAGCGCACGGCCGATATCCACACAAAGCGTACGGATATAGGTCCCCTTCGAGCAAAGCACACGGAAGGTTATATCGGGATATTTGCCGTTCCAGACCATATCCGTCATTTCAATCTCATAGATTTCCACTTCACGGCTCTTACGCTCCACGGTCTTGCCTTCCCGGGCCAGCTCATAAAGCCGTTTGCCGTCAACCTTGACCGCCGAGTACATCGGCGGCACCTGTGAAATAACCCCTCTGAACGATTCCAGCACAGCCAGCACTTCAGCCTCGGTTACCCGGACCTCATCCACCGATTCCGTAATCGTTCCCGTAATATCCTCGGTATCGCTCGACAGGCCCAGACGCAGCGTGGCTACATATTCCTTGGGAAGCTCTTGTATGTACTCCACTACCCGGGTAGCCCGTCCTAGACACAACGGCAGCACTCCGGTCACTTGAGGATCAAGTGTCCCGGTGTGGCCGATCCGCTTCATGCCAAGAATACGCCGGGCTTTGGCGACCACATCATGTGAGGTAAAACCTGCAGGCTTAAAGACTGCGAGTACACCTGTAAGATCACTCATAGATGGCGTCTGACCTCCTGAAGCACCAGCGCAACCGCTTCGTCCAAAGTCCCGTCGATACGCGCTCCTGCTGCCCGGGTATGTCCGCCTCCGCCGAATACCTGGGCCAATGCAGCAACGTCCACCTTGCCGGCTGAACGCAGGCTTGCTTTGACAGCATGCTCGTTAATCACCTTGAACAGGATGCCAACCTCTACCCCGCGGATGTTACGCGGATAATTGACGATACCTTCCAGATCTTCATTAGCTGCACCGCAATCGGTCATGTCCTGCGGGGTAACATACAGCCAGGCAATATCCCCTTCCGGCGACAGCTGCAGGGTATTAAGCGCCCGGTTCAGCACCTTTACCTGTGCCAGAGTCATTTCCTCCAGCAGGTTCTCCGCCAGCTCAGGTCCGTTCACACCCATTGCCAGCAGCTCCGAAACGGCAGTCATAACCTTTGGTGATGTATTCGTGTAGCGGAAACCGCCGGTATCGGTAAGCAGTCCGGTATAAATGGCTGTAGCGATATCAAGGTCCCATTCCACCTGAAACGTCTTCAGCAGGTCGAACAAAATTTCTGCAGTCGCAGCAGCATCCGGCTTAATCAGCGTAACGAGGCCGTAACCGTTATTGGTAGGATGATGATCAATATTCACGATGCGCGCATCGCTTGCAAAGTAGCGCTGGGTCAGGCCCACACGCTGAAAATCTGCACAATCGACGCAAATGATATTGCTGTATTGGCGGGGCAGCTCACCATCCGCCAGGTTCACGATTTCACCGGCATGCCATAAATATTCCATCCGCTTAGGAATCGGACCTTCATTCAGCATAGTGTATTTTTTGCCCAGACATGAGAGAAGCCAGCCCACCGCAAGGGTGGAGCTGACTGCATCTCCGTCCGGCTGAACATGCGACACTACAAGATAATCGTCGTGTTCCAGCAGAAACTCACGGGTCTGCTGGAGACTTTGTTCATAGCTCTGCATTCGCCGTCTCCTTTATGTTTCCTAGCTTTCTTCGTGCTTGATCTCGCCGAGCAGCTTCTCGATATGACTTCCATAAGCAACGGATTCATCAATCTTGAAGATCAGCTCCGGCGTGTGGCGCAGGCGGATCGCCTTGCCAAGCTCAGAGCGGAGAAAGCCATTGGCCTTCTCAATCGCTTTGAGCGAGGCATTCTGCTGCTCCGCGTCACCGAATACGCTCAGGTATACTTTGGCCTGCGACAGATCGTTCGTCACGTCCACGCCGGTTACGGTAACAAAGCCTACCCGCGGATCTTTCAATCCGCTCTGGATGAGCTGGCTCAGCTCTTTCTTGATCTGCTCGCCAACCCGTCCTGCTCTGATTTTAGACATTTGTATTCACCTCTTCGCTTAGCGCTCTACCTTTTCCATGATGAACGCTTCGATAATGTCCCCCTCTTGGAGGTCATTATAGCGTTCCAAAGTTATGCCGCATTCATAACCCTGCGCCACTTCTTTTGCATCATCCTTGAAGCGCTTCAAGGTATCGATCTTGCCTTCGAACACGACAATTCCGCCGCGGATCAGGCGCATTTCGGCATTGCGGGTGATTTTGCCGTCTGTAACCATACAGCCTGCAACACTGCCCACTTTGCTGATTTTGAAGACGTTGCGCACTTCGGCATGACCGATGATATTTTCTTTGAAGACCGGATCGAGCATGCCCTTCATGGCACTTTCGATTTCTTCAATTACGTTATAAATGATGTTATGCAGGCGCACATCAACCTTCTCCTGCTCTGCAGCAGCTTTGGTCTGTGCGTCCGGACGGACGTTGAAGCCGATTACGATGGCATTGGATGCTGCCGCCAGTGTAATGTCGGATTCTGTAATGGCGCCGGCACCGCTGTGAATAATCTTCACGCGCACGCCTTCAACCTCGATCTTCGCCAGGGAGCCCTTGAGCGCCTCTACCGAACCCTGCACGTCAGCCTTGATGATTACGTTCAGGTCTTTGATCTCGCCGTCCTTGATGTGCTTGAACAGGTCATCCAGTGTTACACGGGTATTCGTGTTCAGCTCGGACTGGCGCTGGGTTATGGAACGTCTGTCGGCAATTGCACGGGCTTTGCGCTCATCTTCGAAGGCCATGAACGGATCGCCCGCCTGCGGCACTTCGGTCAGACCGGTAATTTCCACTGGAGTGGAAGGTCCCGCTTCCTTGATTTTGCGTCCCTTGTCATTCACCATGGCACGGACACGTCCGAAGCAGTTACCTGCTACAAAAGCGTCTCCGACCTTCAGCGTACCGTTTTGCACGAGAATACGGGCAACCGGTCCGCGGTTTTTGTCAAGCTCAGCTTCTATAACGGTACCGCGTGCCCGCTTGTCAGGGTTCGCTTTGTACTCGTTGACTTCAGCCACGAGCAGGATCATTTCCAGCAGCTCTTCCAGGTTAATGCGCTGTTTGGCGGACAGGTTAACGAAGATGGTGTCTCCGCCCCACTCTTCCGGTACCAGCTCATAGTTGGTAAGCTCCTGCTTAACACGGTCTGGGTCTGCACCCGGCTTATCGATCTTGTTAACTGCAACAATGATCGGAAGTCCTGCAGCCTTCGCGTGGTTGATTGCTTCTACCGTCTGCGGCATTACACCGTCATCGGCAGCTACAACGATAATGGTCATATCTGTTACTTGAGCACCACGGGCACGCATGGCGGTAAACGCTTCGTGACCCGGAGTATCCAGGAACGTGATTTTCTTGTGGTTGATTTCGACCTGATACGCACCGATGTGCTGGGTAATTCCGCCGGCTTCGCCGCCGGTTACGTTAGTCGAACGGATCGCATCCAGCAATGTTGTTTTACCGTGGTCAACGTGACCCATGATCGTAACAACCGGCGGACGGCTCTGCAGATCCTCATCGGAATCGTTCTCTTCCACTGTTTCGAAGCTGTCTTCATCGACAGGAATCTTCACTTCTACTTCTACGCCGAATTCTCCGGACAAGAGCAGGATAGTGTCGATATCAAGCTCCTGGTTAATAGTTGCCATAACACCCATCAGGATCAGCTTCTTGATGACTTCGGAAGCATCCTTATGGAGCAGCTTGGCTGTTTCACCGACAGTCATATTACCGCGGACGATAATCTTCTTCGGTGTGTTGTCAATCTTTTCACGGTGTACGACCGGCTGGTTTCTGCCGCCGCGGCCATTCTTACCGCCGCGGTTGTTACGGAAATTACCGCCGCCTTTACCGTCTTCAAAACGCTTCTGGCCGCCGTTGTTGTTCGGTCTGCCGCCGGAAGTATTCTTCTTCGGACCTCTGTCTCCGCCGCGGGAGAAATCACCGCCGCCTTGTCCTTGCGGACGGCTGTCTGTGCGCGGAGCACTGCTCTGCGGACGGTCGCCGGTACGCGGAGCACCGCCGCCTTGTCCTTGCGGACGGCTGCCTGCGCTGCCGCCTTGTGGACGGTTGCCACCGCCGTTGCTGCCCTGCGGACGGTTACCGCCAGCGGTGCTGCCTTGCGGACGATTACCGCCAGTCGAGCCGCCCTGTGGACGGTTACCGCCAGTGGAGCTGCCCTGCGGACGGTTACCGCCAGTGGAGCTGCCTTGCGGACGGTTGCCTTGCGGGCGGGAGTTTTGAGTGGAGCCTGAGTTGGTTCTGCGGGAATCTTGTCCGCTTTGGGGCCTGGACGACGTTGTCGATTGGTTGTTGTTTTGGTTACTGTTCATACCTACCTGCTTTTCCGGTTGATTTTTGTTGGCATTCTGAGCACTTTGGGGTTCGGCTGTTACCGTACCGGCTCCTGCCGGACGGCTGCTGGTGCCGGTGTCCCGCTTGGCTGCAGCGTTTGACTTGATATCCTTAAAGAACTGCTCCACTTTGTTTACGGAGCCGTCCTCCATCACACTCATATGATTATTCACAGGAACATTCAAACGCTTCAGAATTGTAATAATTTCTTTACTGCTCATATTCAGAGATTTCGCGTATTCATACACGCGCAGTTTATCCTTATTGTCTTCTTTAGTCAATAACTCCACCTCCGACAGTATCTCCAAGCGTTCTGGAGATCATTTCCGCGAATCCTTTATCCGTAACGGCCAGCACAACTCGCTGGTCCTTACCAATACTTGCACCGAGTTCATCCCGGTGAAATGCGATTACTAGTGGAATATCGTAGGTTCCGCACTTATCGCGAAACTTTTTTTGGGTATTATCTGAAGCGTCACCTGCCAGGACGACCAGCTTCGCCTCTGAAGACCGCACTGCCTTGAGTACAGCCTCGTCTCCGGTGACAATCTTGCCTGCTCTCATCGCAAGCCCTAAATAAGAAAGGGTTTTACTCATTGTCCTCACTATCCTTTGCTGCTAGAAATTCTTCCTCTACGGATGCAAAATCCCTGGCCAGCTGGGCATAGATTTCAGGACTCACCTGACACTTTAGTGCACGGTCAAGCGCTTTGTTTTTTTGTGCCAGTTTAAAGCATTCCAGTTTACCGCAGATGTAAGCCCCGCGCCCTGATTTCTTCCCGGTCAGATCGATCATCACTTCGCCGTCCGGTGTGCGGACTACGCGGATCAGCTCTTTCTTGGGCATCATTTCCTGGCTGGCAACACATTTGCGCAGCGGAACCTTCTTTTGCTTCATTCTAATCGCCCCCCGTCAGTCAACAGCCAAATTAATCGATGGAGACGGAATCCTGATGCATTTCATCGCTAAACGTTTTCGGTCTGCCATACTCCTGCTCCGCTTGCGTCTCGCTCTTGATATCAATCTTCCAGCCGGTTAGCTTGGCGGCAAGACGGGCGTTCTGGCCCTTGATGCCGATAGCCAGCGACAGCTGATAGTCAGGCACGATAACGCGGGCCATTTTCTCAGCTTCAAAGACTTGAACTTCAAGCACCTTGGACGGGCTAAGCGCATTGGCCACATATTCCTGTACCGCGTCAGAATAACGCACGATGTCGATCTTCTCACCGCGCAGCTCTGTCACGATAGTCTGGACACGCGTACCTCTAGGGCCTACGCAGGAACCGACCGGATCAACCTCTTCATTGCGCGAATAGACGGCAATCTTGGAGCGGAAGCCTGCTTCGCGGGCAACGGAACGAATCTCAACGACTCCGTCAAAAATCTCAGGCACTTCCAGCTCGAACAGACGCTTAAGCAAGCCGGGGTGGCTGCGTGACAGCATAATCTGCGGCCCCTTGGTCGTGTTCTCCACCTTAGTGATATATGCTTTGATCCGCTCGCTCTGCTTGAACTTCTCACCAGGCATCAGCTCGCTGAGCGGAAGCACAGCTTCGATTTTGCCGAGATCGACGTAGATGTTGCGCATATCCTGGCGCTGGACAAGACCGGTAACAATATCATCTTCCTTATCAATAAAAGCATTATAGATAAGTCCGCGCTCCGCTTCGCGGATACGCTGGGTTACGACCTGCTTCGCAGTCTGCGCGGCAATGCGTCCGAAATCGCGCGGTGTTACTTCAAGCTCGGCGACATCTTCCAGCTGGAAATGCGGGTTGATTTCTCTTGCGGCAGGCAAGGAAATTTCAGTTCTGGCGTCGAGAACCTCCTCGACTACCATCTTGCGCGCAAACACTTTAATAACGCCTGTGTTACGGTTCATATCCACACGCACGTTCTGCGCCGCATTGAAGTTGCGTTTATAGCTGGAGATCAGCGCAGCTTCGATGGCTTCAAACAGCACATCCTTGCTGATGCCTTTCTCCCTTTCCAGTTCATTCATAGCTTCAATAAAATCCATACTCATGAAATTCCGGTCCCCCTTTCAAAACGTTAAAAAATAATGGCCAATCTCGCGCTGGCGACTTTGGCATACGGCACAACATGTTCTTTTTTGCCCGCGGAGATGAGCAGTTCCTCATTCTCGAACGAGACCAAACGGCCCTCGAATTCCTTAAGGCCCTGAATCGGCTCATAAACCGTTACATATACGTCCTTGCCTACCGCTTTGGCTACATCCGCTGCTTTTTTGAGCGGGCGTTCAGCTCCCGGAGAGGAAACCTCCAGGAAATAGGCCTCGGGGATCGGATCATTCTCATCCAGCTTTGAGCTGAAATATTCGCTGATCATGCCGCAGTCATCGATGTCGATGCCGCCTTCTTTATCCACGAATATGCGCAAAAACCAGTTGGAACCTTCCTTCACGTATTCAACGTCCACCAGTTCGAAACCATTGTCCTCAAGATAGGACCCGAGCATCTGCTCTACCGTTTGTTTGATTTTGGATTTGGATGTGCTCAAAAGAAAATTACCTCCACGAACTTGTCTTTTGCTATATACCAAAGATAAAGAGTGGGTTTCCCCACTCTTTACACAACGGACTTATCTCATTATTACCAAGAAAAATTATACCATAGTGCATCTGCACTGACAAGTACCAGCCCTTGACTGCCTGTACGGCAAGGCTTTACCCGGCTGATATTCCGGGGTTCCCCGCATAGTACCAGGTGATTCTTCGGAGCCGTCGCTTCACTTTGCGGGGTATTTTAGAACAGTGAAAGCTGGTTGCTCTCCGGAAGTCCGCGGAAGCAGCCCATACCGGTCAGCAGCTCGATAACCGTCTTACTTGCTTTGGATTTCTGCTGGAAATCCTCAATTGACAGGAACTCACCGGCATCCTTGGCGGCAGCAATATTGATGGCCGCATTCTCACCGATTCCCGCAAGCGCGGAGAACGGCGGAATCAGGCTGGTGCCGTCAACAGTAAAGCGGTTCGCATCGGAACGGTACAGATCGATGTTCTTGAAGGTGAACCCGCGCGCCGTCATCTCCAGTGCCATCTCGAGCACCGGCAGCATCGCTTTTTCCTTAGGCAGGGCCTGGAAGCCCTTGCCTTCGATCTCGCCGATCTGGCGGTTGATCGCTTCATAGCCCTGGCAGCAGAGCTCGATATCAAAGTCAGCCGCACGTACGGAGAAGTAGGTCGCATAATATTCAATCGGATGATACAGCTTGAAGTAGGCGGTCCGCACTGCAGAGATTACATACGCAGCGGCATGCGCCTTAGGGAACATGTACTGGATCTTCAGACAGGAATCAATGTACCATTGCGGCACTTTGCATTTCTTCATCTCTTCAATCCATTCGGGAGGCAGCCCTTTCCCTTTACGCACGCTTTCCGTAATTTTAAAGGCCAGGCTGGCATCCATACCCGCCTTATAGATCAGATAGAGCATGATATCGTCACGACAGCCGATTACAGTCTTAATGTTGCAGGTGTTGTTTTTGATCAGTTCCTGCGCGTTGCCCAGCCATACGCCGGTACCATGGGACAGTCCTGATATCTGCAGCAAGTCGGCAAAGCTGGACGGCTTCGATTCGATCAGCATCTGGCGCACGAATTTGGTTCCCATTTCCGGTACACCGTAGGTGGCCACAGGGGTGCGGATCTGTTCGGGCCGCACACCTAACGCCTCGGTAGAGTTAAACATGCTCATAACCTTCGGGTCGTTCATCGGAATGGTCGTCGGATCGACGCCGGTCAGATCCTGAAGCATACGCATCATGGTCGGATCATCATGGCCCAGAATATCAAGCTTCAGCAGGTTGGCGTCAAAGGCATGATAATCGAAATGGGTCGTTTTCCACTCGGCTGTCACATCATCCGCTGGGAACTGGACTGGTGTAATATCCTCGATCTCCATATAATCCGGCAGAACGACGATACCGCCGGGATGTTGTCCGGTGCTGCGTTTAACGCCTGTGCAGCCGGCAGCCAGACGGTTAAGCTCGGCCCCCCGCCAGCGCTTCTGGTGATGCTCCTCATATTTCTTGGTAAAGCCGAAGGCTGTCTTCTCCGCTACCGTACCAATCGTTCCGGCACGAAATACGTTATCCGGGCCGAACATCGTTTTGGTAAAGTTATGGGCATTGGGCTGGTACTCTCCGGAGAAGTTAAGGTCGATATCGGGAACCTTGTCCCCTTTGAAGCCAAGGAAGGTCTCAAACGGAATATCCTGCCCCTCTCCCTTTAGCCTGCCGCCGCAGTCCGGGCAGGCTTTATCCGGAAGGTCAAAGCCGCTTGGTATGCTGCCGTCCAGGAACCATTCATTGTGCTTGCATTCCGGATTCAGGCAAATATAATGGGCCGGTAGAGGATTAACCTCCGAAATTCCCAGGAAAGTCGCCACTACCGATGAGCCGACCGATCCACGGGAGCCGACCAGATAGCCGTCCTGGTTCGACTTTTTAACAAGCCGCTCCGAGATCAGATAGTTGGCCGAGAAGCCGTATTTGATAATCGGCGCCAGCTCTTTTTCCAGACGGGCCACCACCACTTCCGGGAGATCCTCACCGTAAATGGACTTGGCTGTGTTATAGCAGGTACTGCGGATTTCATCGTCCGCCCCTTCAATATTCGGCGTAAAGAGCTCACTGGGGAACAGATCATATTCCTCAAACCGGTCGGCAAGCGCTACGGTGTTGGTGACAACCACCTCCATCGCTTTTTCCGCACCCAGGAATTCGAACTCCGCCAGCATTTCATCCGTTGTCCGGAAATGGGCATCCGGCTTGACCTGATCCTTCAGAGGACTGAATCCGGTAATTCCGTGGATCGTGATGTCACGGAACAGCTTTTGACGCGGCTCCAGATAATGAACATTGCCCGTGGCAATGACCGGCTTGTTCATCTGTTCGCCGATTTCACAGATTTTGCGTACAACATCCCTTAAATCCTCAGCCGTTGCCACAAATCCTTTATCCACGAGATGCATATACATCGTCAGCGGCTGAATCTCCAAAACATCATAGAACTGGGCAACCTCCATCGCTTCCTCAACCGTTTTGTTAAGCACGGTCTCAAAAAATTCCCCGCGCTCACAGCCGGAAATCACGATCAGCCCGTCGCGGTGCTGCTCAAGCTTCGATTTCGGGATACACGGCACACGCTTGAAGTACTCTGTATGGCTCATGGAGATCAGCTTATACAGGTTCTTTTTGCCGGTAGGATTAAGAGCATAGATTCCGCAGTGGAATGGACGGACATTCGACAGATCATTACCTACATAGTCGTTCAGCCGCTCCAGCCGGGTCAGATTCTTCAGCTTCTCGGCATCATTCAGAAGGCCGGTCAGAATGCCGCCGAGCGCTATGGTATCATCAACCGCCCGGTGATGGCTTTCCAGCAGCACTTTATATTTATCTGCAAGTGTGTTCAAACGATGGTTCTTCATGCTCGGAAACAGCAGCCGCGCCAGCTCCAGCGTATCCAGTGACGGATTTGGCAGCTGCGGCTGGCCCAGCTTCAGCAGTGAGGCCTGAATGAAGCCCATATCAAACCGCGCATTATGGGCAACCAGAACAGCATCGCCTATGAACTCGACAAATTCCTTCAGTACCGGTTCCAAATCCGGGGCATCCTTAACCATTTCGTCAGTAATGTTAGTCAGCTGCTGGATATGGTAAGGGATTTTTTCGTGCGGATTAACGAATGTTGTATAACGGCCGATCTCCTTGCCTTCACACATTTTGATGGCAGCAAGCTCGGTAATATTATTGCGTGTGATGGATAAACCGGTGGTCTCGATATCGAATACGACATAGGTAGCTGTTTTGAGATCCATCGGCTGTGCATTTTCCACTATATTAACCGCATCGTTGACAACATTGGCTTCCACACCGTATAGCATTTTAATTTTATGCTTATGGACAGCATGGTTGGCTTCCGGAAAACTCTGCACGTTACCGTGATCGGAAACTGCAATGGCCGGATGGCCCCATTTGGCGGCAGTTTTGATGTACTCGCCGATCGGCGTAACGGCATCCATTGTGCTCATGGTCGTGTGCAGGTGGAATTCAACCCGTTTTTGCTTGGCATTATCTTTGCGGGCCGGCGGTGCGTTTACCTCGGACAGGTCCGACGGGATCATTACCAGCTCAGGGATCTGCATGAACCGGTCGTACTCGACCTTACCGCGCGCTCTAACCCACTTGCCGTTGGCCAGCTGGCTCATAATTTTCAGATCTTCTTTGGTCTTGGCAAACATTTTCATTTGCAGGGAATCCGTAAAATCTGTTATGAAGAAGGTAAACAGCGTATTACCGTTGCGCAGCTCCTTGCTCTCCAGTCCAAAAATCGTCCCTTGAATTGTAATCTTCTTCTCTTCATCCTGGATTTGCAGAATCGGTGTTGCCTGCTCCTTGATTTCATAGCCAACCTGGAGCTTGATCACTTCATTCGGATCAACTTCTTCCTCAGGCTCCTCCGGTTCGCTGCTGGTCATCATCATCATTTCCACGAGTTCACGCTGCTCCTGCTGCAGCTTCTGCTGGAATTCCTCATAAGCATCCGCTTTACTGGTTTCATTCTCGGCAATCTGCAGCTTTACTTTCAGCGGAAATCCGAAATATTTATCATAAAATTTAATAATGGCGGCTTCGATTCCCTTTTTGCGGGCAAGCTCCAGTGACATCTTGTCATTCAGGCTAAGGACAAGCGTACTGTCCTGCAGCTCCTGTGCAGACCGGGTCAGCCAGCCGTTAACCGACGGGATCTCCCGCTGCACCCACTCAATGAACAGCCCCCAGTACTCCTGTACAAGCTCCTGTCTGCCAACCTTTTCTTCATCATATAAAAACAGGAAGCTGACTTTGGCGATATGCTGCAGCTTCTCACGCATTCTCAAACAAAAGGTCCGGTACGCCTGTGCCGGGACGAGACTATCCTTGGCGATGACAATATGCCAGTCCTTATTGCCCCGGCTGATCTCTACCCGCTCAATCTGTCCGTCCATAAAATAGGAATCAATCAGCGCAGGCGGAATTTCCCCCTGCTTCATCAGAAGCTCGAACCTTTTTCTTCTCTCCGCGTTCTGTTCCACGCTTCCCCCACCCACTTACACAAGGATAAATTGTAAAAAGCTTCCGGGTCGACAAAGTGTTGGGTTCTTTCGGCCCGCCGACTCCTCTCGCCAGAAGCTGCATTCAGATACTGTCTATTATAATCGATTGTTGTTTAATAAGCTTTGGCAAAAACAACCGTATGCTTGGCAGGCTTGCCGCAGCAGATGCAGGTAGTCTTCTGCTCTGCCGGATTAAACGGAATATTGCGGCTGCCCGCTCCCGTTTCTTCTTTGACTTTATCTTCGCACTCTTCAGTTCCGCACCAGCCTGCCAGGGCAAAGCCGCGCTTCTCCTCCATCGAGGCTTTCATCTCTTCCAGGCTATCCACGGAATAGAAGTGGTCTTCACGGAATTTCAGCGCACGCTCAAACATCTCGTTGTGCACCTGCTCCAGCATGGCTTGCACTTCTTCCACCAGATTATCCTGCTGGATGACTTTCTTTTCGCCAGTAATCCGGGACACAAGCACGCAAACGCCGTTTTCCATATCACGCGGGCCCAGCTCAAGACGAACAGGTACACCGCGCATTTCGTATTCGTTGAACTTCCAGCCCGGAGTCAGATCGGCCCGGTCGTCTACACGCACACGCACTCCCGCATCCTTCAGCTGCTTGAACAGCTCGTCCGTCCGGCCAATTACCGCTTCACGGGTCTTAGGCGGTCCGATTGGAATCATAATAACCTGCGTCGGAGCAACCTTAGGCGGCAGCGCCAGTCCGCGGTCATCCCCGTGAACCATGATCAGCGAGCCGATCAGGCGGGTTGTCGATCCCCAGGAGGTAGTGTGTACATACTCCAGCGAGTTCTCGCGGCTCAGATATTGAATTTCAAACGCTTCTGCAAACTTGGTTCCGAGATAATGGGAGGTGGCAGCCTGAACAGCCCGTCCATCCTTCATCATCGCTTCAATGGAGTAAGTATCCACTGCACCGGCAAAACGCTCCGAAGGCGTCTTCTGGCCGGTAACAACCGGAATCGCCAGAAAGCTCTCCGCAAAATCACGGTAGTTATCCAGCATCCGCATCGTTTCTTCCCGAGCTTCGGCTTCGTTCTCATGCGCTGTATGGCCTTCCTGCCACAGGAACTCTGTGGTCCGGATAAACGGCAGGGTGCGTTTTTCCCAGCGTACCACGTTCGCCCACTGGTTAATCAGCACTGGCAGGTCGCGGTACGACTGTATCCATTTGGAATACATGTGTCCGAACATGGTTTCTGAGGTCGGGCGGACCGCCAGACGTTCCTCCAGCACATCACCCCCGGCCTCTGTTACCCAAGGCAGCTCGGGATTGAAGCCCTCGATATGATCCTTTTCCTTCTGGAAAAAGCTCTCCGGAATGAACACCGGGAAATAGGCGTTGCGGTGACCGGTAGCCTTCAGGCGGCGGTTCATCTCCTCCTGGATATGCTCCCAGATTTCATAGCCCTCCGGTTTGAACACGATACAGCCGCGGACCGGCGAATAATCCATCAGATCCGCTTTTTTGATTACATCGATATACCAGCGCGAGAAATCCTCGCTCTGCGGCGTTATTTCCGTAACGAACTGCTTATCTTTAGCCATGTCTTGAAATCCTCCTAAATTGCCCGGCAAAATAGAGCTTGGCTGCGGAGCCATCCGGCCGCCATTTGCGGGTCCGCCATAAATCAGCTTGGGTTAGATCGAAAATCAGCCTGTAATCAGGCGCAAAATATCATTATAGGTTACAGCAATCATGACCAGGAACAGCAGGGCGAAGCCTACAAAATGGACCATACCCTCACGGTTCGGATCGACCGGCTTGCCGCGAAGCGCTTCAACCCCGAGGAATACCAGACGGCTTCCGTCAAGTGCCGGAATCGGCAGCAGGTTAAAGATCCCAAGGTACAGGCTGAGAATTGCCGCCCAGTAGGTGAGATAATCTATGCCCTGCATAGCAATCTGTCCGGTCATCTGGAAGGTGCCTACAGGCCCTGAGACCTCATCCATATTGAAGTTGTTGATCAGCCGCTTAAATCCGGTGAATATCAGTTCGGTTGTGCTTACTATCGCTGTACCCGATTTGCTGATCGTCTCACCGAATCCGGCCTTGCGTGTCTCCACATCCCGGGTTATCCCTACTTTGCCGCCTTCTTCCCCTTCCATAGTCCGGGGAATCATCGTAACTTCGTAGGTTTCACTGCCGCGCTGCAGCACCCAATCCATCTCTTTGCCTTTGGATGCCGAGGTCAGCTCGATCATCTTCATATAGTCCCCGCCGATTTGCTCGCCGTTGACTGAGACTACGATATCCCCTACCTTTAATCCGGCTTCTTCCGCAGGCATCCCTGCACTGATATCACCGATTCTGACCACAGTAGGATTTTCGATTGGTATGCCTGCGAGCTGCAGATGCAGCGCAAACAGGACAAAAGCCAGAATAAAGTTCATTACTGGTCCGGCTACGATAGCCAAAGCGCGCTGCCCGACGGTTTTGCTGCCGAATTGGCGGTCTTTAGGCGCGATTTGGGTCTGCTGGCCGCCTTTGATCATCATGGCCTGCGGATGCACATCATAGGTAGTGACCTCACCGTCTACATCAAGGCGGATCTTCAGCTCATCCTCCAGGTCTGTAAACTGCGCTTCCCCGCGGATTACATTTCTGCGGGTATCCAGCGAGTCTAGGTAGATGTTCTTAACCTTGTTGTCCTGCCCGAGCCTGACCGCGATCATCTGCCCCTGGCCGATCTCAACAATTTCGGGATCCTCCCCGGCCATCCGCGCGTAACCGCCGAAAGGCAGCAGACGGAGCGTGAACTGGGTTTCACCGCGTCTATAAGAAAACAGTTTCGGGCCGAAACCGATAGCAAATTCGCGTACAAGAATACCGGCGCGTTTGGCGAAAAAATAATGTCCCCATTCATGGACAGTCACCAGAACAAAAAACATAAGCACCGTCAAAAAAACGACCCTTACCATTTCCATCCGTAACATTCCCCCTTTAGGTGTAAGACCGAAGTATGTCCTCTTAATTTATCATTATTCCAAGGCCCGGCACAAGAGAATCAACAGTCTCAGCCTATTTTTACAGGGTAACGTAAATTCCCCGCCCGCATCAGCCTTTAAACCGTTTCAACACGGTTATAGCTTAGCGGCAATTTCCCGGGTTACAGCATCACATTGCTCAATCTGCTGCAGATTCGGATTGCCGGCATTTTCATGCCGCTGCAGCACTTCTTCAATAATTTCCTCTATGCGTAAAAATGGAATTTCACGGCGCAGGAACCGGGCAACTGCAACCTCATTGGCTGCATTATAGGCAGTTGTCGCAGTTCCTCCTGCTTTGCCGCATTCGATTGCCAGCTTCAGCAGCGGGTACCGGACAAAATCCATCTCCCGGAAGGTCAGGCGGCCGATTTCAGCCAGCGACAGCCTGGAGGCCGGTGAAGGCCAGCGGTTTGGATAAGTCAGGGCATACTGGATCGGGACGCGCATATCCGGGCTGCCCAACTGTGCAATGATGCTGCTGTCACAAAACTCTACATAGGAGTGAATAATGCTCTCCGGATGCAGTAGTACATTAATTTTTTCATAAGGCAGGTTGAATAGCCAGTGTGCTTCAATAACCTCAAGGCCCTTGTTGACCATCGTGGCCGAGTCAATGGTAATTTTAGCTCCCATGCTCCAGTTCGGATGACGAAGCGCATCTTCTACAGTAACATTTACAAGCTGATCACGCGTGTAATCCCGGAATGAACCACCGGATGCTGTGACAGTGATACTGGCAATGTCCGCACGGTTTTCCCCGTTCAGGCACTGAAAAATGGCAGAGTGCTCACTGTCCACCGGCAGGATCTTCACTCCCTTGCGGTCAGCGAGTTCTGTCACCAGATGGCCGGCTGTGACGAGCGTTTCTTTGTTAGCCAGTCCGATATGGCGGCCGGCTTCAATAGCTGCAAGTGTAGACTGAAGGCCCACACTGCCAACCAGAGCGGTTACAACCGTCTCCGCCTCCCCGCCCGCAGCAATTTCCACGAGACCCTCATTACCGTAAAAAAGTTCAACTCCGTCAGGCAGGCTGGAGCGGATCTCCTCAGCATGCTGCTTCGAAGAGACCGATACACGGCGCGGCTTAAAGCGGCGGACCTGCTCGAGCAGAAGACCCGTATTGCTCCCTGCAGCCAAGCCGTCCACAATAAACTGATCGGGATGCATGGCAACCACATCCAGTGTCTGTGTGCCGATTGAACCGGTAGAGCCGAGTATACTTATTCTTTTCACTGTTGGATCTTCTCCCTGTCGTTTGTTAGTAAGGCATAAGCATTACGATATGTACGAAAGGAAATACGATAATCCAGCTGTCGCAGCGGTCAAGAATCCCTCCATGACCAGGCAGCAGCGAGCCTGAATCCTTAATACCGTACACCCGTTTATAGGCAGACTGTACCAGATCTCCAAGCTGACCGAGAACAGCAGCAGACAGACCAATCAGGAGGGCCCGTCCGATAGTCAGCAGATCAGGAGCAAATAATGCGAATAATGCCGAAATGATTACAGAAATAGCTACACCGCCAAGCGCACCCTCCACTGTTTTGTTGGGGCTGATCGCCGGCCAGAGCTTGTTTTTGCCAAAGCTTCTTCCGACAAAGTAGGCTCCGGCATCACTGCCCCAAATGCAGCACAGCAGCAGCAGCGTCCAGAACAGGCCATGGCCGTCGCCGGCCGCCCGGGTGGTGCCCATATAGGAAAAGCCCATCCCTATGTATACAATTCCGGTAAACAAAAGTGCGGTGAGCCGAATGTCATGTTTATTTTTGCTGAATACCGTAACCAGCAGGAATACCAGCAATAATAGCCATACTCCCTGTTCCCAGGTCAACCATGCGGAAACATCCAGCAATCCCCAGGGGATCATGAAGCAGACAATCGAAGCGTAGCCAAGCAGGGCAGTGCCGCTTAACGGAGAGAGCCGTGTCATTTTGACAAATTCATATAATCCGACGAGTGCCATGGCAGTCAGCAGGAGCTGATAGGACCAGCCCCCGATAGCACAAAGCCCCAGAAAAAGCGCTCCGGCCACAATTCCGGTAATGAGTCGTTGCTTCAAAGGTTCCCATCTCCCATCACAGGCTACTTCAATCCGCCATAACGGCGTGTACGGCGCTGATATTCTGCCACAGCCTGCATCAAATGCGTCTTGTCAAACTCAGGCCAGTAGGCATCCGTAAACCAAAACTCACTGTACGCAACTTGCCAAAGCATAAAATTGCTCAGCCGCATCTCTCCGCTCGTACGGATCAGCAGATCCGGATCAGGTAAGCCGCCAGACAGCAGTCTGCTGTCAATCAGCTCGGAAGTGATCTCCTCGGGAGACAGCCGGCCGGCCTTGATGTCCTTGCCGAGGTCCCGCATACAGTCTTCCAGCTCTTTGCGTCCGCCGTAATTCAGCGCGAAATTCAAGATAAGTCCGGTATTGTGCTTGGTCCGCTCAACAGCCTCTTCCATCGCTTTGCGGGTATGGGAAGGCAGGGCTTCACTGTCTCCCATCACACGAACCTGTACGTTTTTTTCAATCAGTTCATCCAGTTCAAGGGCAAGGAATTCCACAGGCAGCTTCATCAGAAAGTCGACTTCATCCTTGGGCCGCTTCCAGTTTTCCGTAGAAAAAGCGTACATTGTCAGGAACTCTACTCCCAGATCATTAGCAGCAATGGTAGCACGTTTTACGGCCTTCATCCCGTTCTGGTGACCGACAATGCGCGGCAAGCCGCGCCGTTTCGCCCAGCGTCCGTTGCCGTCCATAATAATCGCTATATGCCGGGGAATATTGTCAGGTGAGATCTCAGCGGGCTGTTCTTCCTGCCTGTCATTACGGCTAAGCCATGCTTGAATCCGTTTGATCATTTCCGTTTCCTCCAAGCTCTTATCAGAAAGAGACAAACCCCACCATATGCGGAGGGGCCTTGAGGTCTCTTGATTATCATTATACTTCCATAATCTCTTTTTCTTTGGACAAGAGCACCTTATCGACTTCAGCTATGAACTTATCCGTTGATTTCTGAATATCTTCCTGGTGCCCGCGTGACTCATCTTCCGAAATGCCGTTTTTCTCCATCTTTTTGATGTCATCGTTGGCATCGCGGCGGATGTTGCGGATTGCCACCTTTGCTTCTTCACCAAATTTCTTGGTGAATTTCACCAGCTCTGTACGGCGCTCTTCCGTAAGGGGCGGAATGCTGAGACGGATGATTGTACCGTCATTAGCAGGCGTAAGGCCCAGATCCGACTTCATAATCGCCCGTTCAATATCCGCTACCGATGATCTGTCCCATGGCTGGATCAGCAAAGTCCGGGAATCCGGGGTGCTGATGTTGGCCAGCTGGTTAACCGGTGTTGGTGCACCGTAATATTCAACCTGGATCCGGTCCAGGAGCGCTGTAGATGCGCGTCCCGCACGCAGGGTTGCCAGGTCACGTTTCAGGGAAGCAATCGCTTTTTCCATACGTTCTTCGGCATTTTTCTTAACCGTCTGTGGCATTAATCTACACTCCCTTTAACAATCGTTCCGATTCTTTCACCAAGAACGACACGTTTGATATTGCCTTGCTCTGTAATAGCAAACACAATGAGCGGTATATTATTATCCATGCACAGAGAGGAAGCGGTGGAATCCATAACGCCAAGGTTTTTGTTCAGCACATCCATATAGGTAAGCTGCTCAAATTTCTCGGCTGTCGGATCTTTGAACGGATCCGCAGAGTAGACACCGTCTACTTTATTCTTCGCCATTAGAATAACTTCTGCTTCAATCTCAGCTGCTCTAAGCGCCGCGGTTGTATCGGTCGAGAAGAACGGGTTACCCGTTCCGGCCGCAAAAATAACCACACGGCCCTTCTCCAGATGGCGGATGGCCCGGCGGCGGATATACGGCTCGGCAATCTGCTGCATGGAAATAGAGGTCTGCACCCGTGTCGGAACGTCAATCTGCTCCAGTGCATCCTGCAGGGCAAGCGAGTTCATAACTGTAGCGAGCATTCCCATGTAATCAGCTGTTGCACGGTCGATGCCGCTTGCACTGCCGGCGATGCCGCGCCAGATGTTGCCGCCTCCGCAGACAATGGCTACTTGAACACCAAGTTCAACCACTTCCTTAACCTGCTCAGCAATGGAATTAATTGTCTCTGCATCAATGCCATATCCGTTTTGTCCTGCCAATGACTCTCCACTAACCTTAAGAACGACTCTCTTAAATACCGGCTGTCCCAATTGTATACCCTCACTTTCTTACAAAAGACGGAACACTAGCTGTACGTGTTCCGTTCTTTTGATGCTTGCCTTTATTCAATTCAAGGATGCTGTAATGCAGCTTATTATTGTTTAACTTGTGCCATTACTTCGTCAACAAAGTTGTCGACTTTTTTCTCAAGACCTTCACCCAGCTCGTAACGAACGAAGCGGCGGATGGAGATGTTTTCGCCAATTGTGCTGATTTTTTCATTCAGCAGCTGAGCGATTGTTTTGTCTGGGTCTTTAACGAATGGCTGCTCAAGCAGGCAGTACTCTTCGTAGAACTTGCTGATGCGGCCTTCAACCATTTTTTCAACGATTTTCTCTGGTTTGCCTTCGTTCAGTGCCTGAGCTTTCAGGATTTCTTTTTCCTTCTCAACAGCTTCAGCCGGAACTTCTTCACGGCGTACGTACTGCGGGCTAGCTGCAGCAATCTGCATTGCAATATCGCGTGCGAATTCTTTGAAGGAATCTGTTTTGCCGACGAAGTCAGTTTCACAGTTGATTTCTACCAGTACGCCGATACGTCCGCCAGCGTGGATGTAGGATTCTACAGTACCTTCAGTAGCGATACGTCCAGCTTTGTTAGCTGCTGCGGAAAGACCTTTTTCGCGGAGCAGTTCAGCGGCTTTGGTGATGTCGCCGTTTGCTTCTTCAAGCGCCTTTTTGCAATCAAGCATACCTGCGCCTGTTCTTTCACGAAGTTCTTTTACGGATTTTGCATCTACTGCCATTGTTATTCCCTCCAGGTAATTGTCGTTTTATTCCATTCAAGGCCTTTATCCTAAAAAAAGGGCAGTGAGAGGTTATCCACCTGCCAACCACCCTTTTCATTTAAGTTCTTGTTTATGTTCCGGCTGACTATTAAGCAGTTGTTGTGTCTTCGCCCTGGTGAGCTTCTACAACAGCGTCTGCCATTTTACCAGTCAACAATTTAACGGCGCGGATAGCGTCATCGTTACCTGGAATTACATAATCGATTTCGTCCGGATCGCAGTTAGTATCTACGATAGCTACGATAGGAATACCCAGCTTGCGGGCTTCTGCAACAGCGATACGCTCTTTACGAGGATCGATGATGAACAGCGCGCTTGGCAGGCCCTTCATGTTCTTGATACCGCCCAGGAATTTTTCAAGACGATCTTTCTCTTTGCGGAGAAGGATAACTTCTTTCTTAGGCAGAACTTGGAAGGTACCGTCTTCTTCCCAAGCTTCCAGCTTCTTCAGGCGGTCAATACGCTTCTGGATAGTCTGGAAGTTAGTCAGGGTACCACCCAGCCAACGCTGGTTGATGAAGAACATACCGGAACGCTCAGCTTCTTCCTTAACGGAATCTTGAGCTTGTTTCTTGGTTCCTACGAAGAGGATTGTGCCGTTGTCGGCAGCTACACTTTTAACAAAGTTGTAAGCTTCCTCTACTTTTTTAACCGTTTTTTGCAGATCAATAATGTAAATTCCGTTTCTTTCAGTGAAGATATAACGATCCATCTTAGGGTTCCAGCGACGAGTCTGGTGACCGAAGTGTACCCCAGCTTCGAGAAGCTGTTTCATGGAGATTACTGCCATCTTCACACACCTCCTAGATTTGGTTTATTGTGTGTCTCCTCCGCCGTGTGTCATTTTCCTACAAGACTTTCTTCAGAAGAAAGCACCCCTTGTCGAAATCAACCGGCGTGTGTTTTAACACCGTCAATTACTATACCATATTAAAATACGGGATGCAACGATTCGCAGAAAGTTTTGTGATTTGATGGCACATCCTGCGTCATTTCACGGTTATCAGCTTTTCAATAATGGAGTTTACACTCTCACCTTTAATGAAATTGTAGCTGCCGGATTGAATTTTGGTATTAATCTTCCGGCCGATAGCTGTCTCCAGAAATCCGGCCTGATCGGTAATAACTCCGGCGTTAGCGAGCAGTTGTGCGGTTTGTGTAAGCGTGCTGCCGGCAGGAATCCGCACGGCAATAACACCTGCTGCGGCAGCCTGCGGGCTGGCCGGAGCCGCCGGTGCTTTAGCCGTCCCGCTGCTCGGGGCCGGCTGGGACGGTGCGGCCGGCGTGCTGGGCTCGGCAGCCGCACTGGGCTGGACCGCAGCGGCCGGTGTAGCTGCGGGAGTAGCTGTAGGCGCTGGTGTAGCAGCGCCTGGCGTCGCTGCGGCGCCGGTCTGCCCCTCAGCCGCAGGATCAGTGGCGTCCGGCTCAACAGTGGCCTGCGGCTCGGCAGCCGGATCCGTAACGGTCAGGTTCAGCAGCGCAGCCTGCCTGACAAGCTCTTCCCGGGTCAGCGGCGCTGCGCCTCCCGAGAGCATCAGCTGCAGAAGCAGCGCGCCTGCGATCAGACCGGTCCCGAGACCGAACATGAACGAACGGTTCTTGATCATACCGATTCCTCCTGCTTGGCCAGCTGAAGAATAAGCTGGACTTCTCCACGCTGCAGGCCGGCCGTTTTGGCGATGGAGTCGATGGATTTGCCCTGCTCATGCAGCTCAAACAGCCGCGGATAGCGCAGCTTAATCGAGCTGACCGGCTTCGGCTTGGGTGCTGGAGCAGACTCCGCACCTCCGGAAGCATCGCCTGCCGGCTGCATTGATGCATTGTCTTTAGTGAAGGCAGTCAGCTGAAGCAGCCCCTTTTCCTCTGCCGTCAGACGTGCATCTAGCAGCATCGTGGTCTTCTCCAGACCCGCAACCTGCTCACGGAGTACGGCTATCTCCTCCTGCAAAGCTGCTTTGGAGCTCTGGGACTGTTGCTTAATGCTGCTGACGAGCTGCAGCATTTCTTCGTTTTCGCGTTCCAAGTCTGCCATATAGAGCCCAAGGGCGGCCTCGGTATCTTTAAGGCTTTGCTTCTCGGCCCCTTCTTCTTTCCGGCGTGCCGGCAGGATCATGCCATAGACAATAGCTACAGCGCCTACCAGCACAATGTATACCCATGGTTGCAAATGCTTGTTCTCCTTTGCGATTATCTTTGAAAAGCTCAGAGACTGAGATCAATTCTGCGCCCTTTATACGGATGCTCTGCATCATGCGGGTTATCCTTGTTCTTCTGGCCCTGACCCGATGAACGATTGCCCTGATCGTTTTCCCGTTCCCCGTCGCCCCGCAGCTTCGTTTCTGAAGATTCATCAACACCGCTCGTACGCTGCGCCTGCTCTGCTGCATGTTTCACATTCTGTCCGGCCAGCATCTGCTGATCGAGCACAGGGCGGTGAAGCAGCTCATTCTGCACTTTCCCTGCATCCGTTGTCCGGGGCAGGGCAATTTGCAATTCAACCGGTTTCAGGCTCATGGCAATCCCCTTTTCACAAACAAAATGTTGATTTTCAGCATAAAGCAATGGCCGGCCGCCTCAGCTGCCCGCCTGTTTAATTATACGGCGCCAAGGTAATATCGCCATCACTATAGTAAAAAACAACCCGCTCCGTCGGATCCTTCACAAATCTCGTATATCTGCCGATTACGATTTTGGCACCGCCGTAAACCGTTTTTACAACCACTACCCTCGCTTTGGTTGTATCCTCGAGCATTTTTTCAATTTCCAGCACACGCTCTTTGATACGTCTCTCATCACGTATATGAGCCTGCTTGGTAGCGTTCAGCTTCACACGGAGCGCCACCTTGTCCGAAGAAAGCTGCCCGTTGTTAGCCAGCTGATTCAGCAGGTAGAGCGCTTTATCCGTCTTGTCCTCGTTCTCCAGCAGCTGCCGCAGCTCCTGGCGGAGTTCATTGATCTCGTTGCGCAGCTCCGGAACGACTCCGACCTCAACCGCTGTTGCGGTTGACATCGTATTCCCGATGGTCCGGGCTACCACCTTTTCCCCGGCCTGTACAATTCCGCCAACAATCAGACCCTTGGTGCCATTGCATAATACATCCCGGCCTGCACGGATATTGGAATGCATAATACTTTGGGATACAATGACATCCTCAGCGGCAACCACGTTGCCGTCCTGAATAAAAGATACTTTGACATTTTTGCCGGCGCTGACAAGACCCTTGTTGTACCCGATTATACCGCCTGTTATTTCTATGGATCCGCCTGCAGTCAGCTCCGCGCCTTCAACTCCGCCGACTACCCGGATATCGCCTGCGGATTTTACAGTGAATCCTGTCAGCACATTGCCGCGGATAACCACTGTGCCAACAAAATCAATATTGCCGGTGCTGTAATCCACATCGCCGTTAACCTCATATACCGGAAATACATTAATCTTTCCCTTATCGGTAAGTGTAACCAGGCCATCTATAGCCGCATACAATGCTGTTTCACTCTGATCTAGCAGCACATTTTTACCGACTTTGAACCGGGCTTCTTTGCCTGGTTTAAAGGGAATCTCTTCTCCAGTAACGGTTCGGCCCTTCTGGCCGGGTACAGGGGGTATCGATTTACAAATAAGCTGGCCCTTCAAAACATTATTCAGCCGCACCAGATCCTTGTAATCCACCTTGCCGTCTTCCATTTCCAGCGGCTTGCGGTCTTCGTCAAGATCAATGGCCATAACGACCAGCCCGTCAATGCCATGAACCGGTTCTTCCCCGATAGCGATTGGCACTCTGCTGAAAAAATATTCTTCCGGGTTGCTGCTGATCCGCCCTACAATGTCATGCTGAATACCGTAACGAATCTCATGACTGTGAAGGAAGCCTTCCAGATCTTCGGCGGAGCAGGAAAAATTCTCATCTTTCTTAGAGAACTCCAAGTAGGCAATCCCTTTATCCTCCGAAAACGAAATACTTACGCATTGATTCAAAGCATAATGACCTATCAATTATTGCTCCCCCTTGTCACCGTCGTCCGGTTAATCATTTTGCATGAGCAGGTCGCGGTTTTTCTCAAGTGTCCCCCGCAGACGCAAAATAGCTTTTGAATGAAGCTGCGAAATCCGTGAAGGCGATAATGACATCACCTCGGCAATTTCGCTCAAAGAAAGATCTTCATAATATAAAAGGGACACTACGGTCCGTTCTTTCACCGTTAGTTTTTCGATGCCTTTGGTGAGTGTTTCGCGCAAATAGAATTCATTTACTTTACGGTCCGGATTTTTGGCTTTATCGTCCACCAGTATGGACATCCGTGTTTCCGACTCTTCTTCGCGGATCGGGTCTTCCAGAGAGCAGAGTGACATGACAGCCACATCCTGCAGCATATTTTGAAACTCCGTCTCCGAAATGTTCAGATGCTGGCTCATTTCCTCATCACTGACTGATCTTAAGTATTTCTGCTCCAGCTGCTGATAAGCATCCTCGATTTTTTTTGCTTTTTCACGAACGGATCTTGGAACCCAGTCACTTTGGCGCAGCGAGTCAAGAATGGCTCCGCGGACACGCCAGGATGCATACGTCTGGAACTGCAAGCCGCGTTTGTAATCGAACTTCTCAATAGCATCTATAAGCCCCATTACACCATTGCTGGCCAAATCATCTTTGGATACATTTTTGGGCAGTCCGACAGCCAGACGGCTGGATACATAGTCAACAATATGGAGGTAACTCTCAATCAGCTTTTTTTTGGCTTCAGGATCACCGTGCTCTTTCCACTGCTCCCACAGCCCGTCTGTTACTGATTGAGAAGCTTTTTGCTCGTTCAATGGCTTTCACCCTTCCCAAAGTTTAGTCAGCGGACACCCTGCGGGCATGAAAACCGTTTCGCCGCAGGCGCTCGCTTATTCTTCTTTCAGGTGACGAACGGCCTTGGCCAATTCTTCAGGATCCTTCATGGAGACCAGTTTGGGCGGCTGCAGCGGGGTAAAACCTTCACTGCTTCCGCTTTCCTCTGGCGGCTTCTGTTTCAGCAGATTTATTAATTCCTCATCTTCATCAGGTGTACTCAGATCGAACTTGGCACCCAGTGCTTCATTACCGCCGGCCTGCTCGCCGCTGTTATCACCCGACGCAGATTGTTTAACAATAAAACCCAATACCCATCTCAGGAAGAAAGCAAGCACAAACCAAAGAATAAATCCGAAAATTCCGCGAATCAGACTCGTCCCAAGCAAATTGTGCCCGTAATTTGTTAGAAAGGTAAACACAAAACCAATCAGTCCGGCCAAAAGGCTAATTAGAATTTTCCCCATCGCTATATTTCCTTGGTGCCTTTTTGGACACTTCGGATATGAAGCACCCCGGTGCTGCAGGCAATTTCAATCGTACGGCCGAAATTCCCGCCCGTATCCTCAGCGATAAGCGGAATTTGGAGCGCCTCCAGGGCCAGCTTGCAGGATTCCACGTTACGAGGCCCGATCCTCATGGTGTCATTCCCCCCGGCAAACGCAAACATCTGTGAGCCGCCAGCCATTTTAGCTACGATCCGGCTGCGGACCGCCCCCAGTGCCAGCAGGCGGGACAGCAGCTCAGGAACGGCAGTATCTGCAAACTTGGCTATGTTAAGCTGCCCCTCCCGGGCAATCTCTGACGAAGGAAGCATTACGTGTGCCATCCCCGCCAGTTTTTTGCCGGGATCGAACAACGTAAGCCCCACACAGGAGCCAAGACCCGTCGTGCGGATCAGACTATCCTGGCTGCCTACATTAAGATCTGCCATTCCTACTTTAATAATGCTTTGTTCCTCAATCATTATCAAACGGTACTCCTAATGCTTTGAATATTTTCGGGAATGATTCTGGATCCGGGATAAGGAAAAATTGGCCTTCGATTTCATTTTGCCCTTCCAGGAAGGTTGTATCAATGAGCAGCGCATCATCACCCATCTGGCCGAACTGCAGCAGTCCGTAACCGAGAATGGCCCCCGCCATATCCATAGCCAGTGCCGGAACAGTCGGATACATCGACAGTGAAGTGAAATCTGCAAGTGAAGAGAGATAAGAGCCTGCAAGTATGTTGCCGATTTCGCTCAGCGCGGAGAATTCCATCTCCCCGAGCTCCTGATCCGGATGAATCTCAATTCCTGCAACGCGGTTGAGGAGACTGATCGCCGCATCCGGAGTTAGAATGAAAAAGAGATTGCCCGGCGCTTCCCCTTCAACACGCAGGAACACCGCATAGACCAGCTCTTCCGCTCCGCCCACCTTATCGGTAATTTCTTCAAAGTTTAATAGCTGAACCTTGGGTACTGCCATATCAATCGGCTTATTCAGGAGCTGGGATAATGCGGTGGCTGCGTTGCCGGCTCCAATATTACCGACTTCTTTTAGTACATCCATCTTGAAATCTTTGAAGTTCTTAAACAGCTCCATCGACTATCCCTCTAGGCTTTCCAGTTGCACGATTTCATTCTTATTCAGCACCTCAGACAAGTTTAGCATAATCAGGAGACGGTCTTCTCCGATTTTGGCCACCCCGTCCAGATATTTCGCCTTGATCCCGCCCACAACCTCAGGAGGAGTGTCGATGGACTCACGATTTAAATCAATGACATCATTAGCGGAATCTACGATAAATCCGACTTCCATCTCGTTAACATTGACGATGATTACGCGGGTCTGATCCGTGTGCTCCGCCTCCTGAATTCCAAAGCGGCCGCGCAGGTCAATTACCGGAATAACTACGCCGCGCAGATTAATTACCCCTTTAATGAAGGCATACGTTTTGGGCACCCGGGTAATCGGCATCATACGTTCGATCGTCTGGACCTTATCCACTTCAATGCCGTATTCTTCAGATCCAAGCTTAAACACAATTACTTTAATATCTTCAGCCATGGAATGAACCTCCCTGTTCTATCCTGATTATTTTATAAATGCGTTCGGATCAATAATAAGGGCAACTTGTCCGTCACCGAGTATGGTCGCGCCCGAGATGCCTTGAACCTCCGGCAGATATTTGCCGAGATTCTTGATAACAATTTCATTTTGTCCGATAAAGTCCTGAACAGCAAGAGCAGCCATACGTTCGCCCTTGCGGACAACAACAATTTCTGTCTCCTCTTCCGTGCTTTCATCAAAATCCGGTATGGCAAAGAACTTGCTGAGCGAGAGCAGCGGAATATGACTGTTACGGAACTCAATCATCCTGTTTCCGTGAATCGTACGGATCTGGGTCTTTTTCACAATACCAGTCTCTACAATCGACGAGAGCGGAATAGCATACTTCTCTGATCCGATCTTCACAAGCATCGCTGCAATGATGGACAGGGTCAGCGGAAGCTGTACCGAGAAGTTCGTTCCTTTGCCTGGCGTCGAATAGACAACCACGTTGCCGCCTAATGAAGTGATCTTGGATTTCACAACATCCAGTCCAACTCCGCGGCCCGAAACATCGGAGATAACCTCTGCTGTACTGAAGCCTGGTGCAAACAGCAGCTGAATCGCCTCATCATCGGAATAGCCGGCAGCCTGCTCCTGTGTAATAATGCCTTTCTTGATAGCAGACTGCAAAATTTTCTGCGGCTTGATGCCCGCACCGTCATCCTCGATTTCAATAAAGACATGATTTCCGCTGTGGAACGCCCGCAAATTAACGGTTCCAGTCTCCGGCTTGCCTGTCGCAGTCCGGTCCTGGACCGATTCAACACCATGGTCCACCGCATTGCGCAGCAGATGCACCAGCGGATCGCCGATTTCATCGATTACTGTACGGTCAAGCTCGGTTTCAGCGCCGGTAATAATCAGATCGATTTTTTTGTCCAGCGATTTCGCCAGATCCCGCACCATCCGCGGGAAACGGTTAAAGACGGTATCTACCGGAACCATCCGCAGCTTCATCACAATGTTCTGCAGATCGCCGCTGACCCGGCCCATATGCTCAACCGTTTCGGTAAGATCGCTGTTCTGTACCTCTGATGCAAGCTGCTCCAGGCGCACCCGGTCAATCAGCAGCTCGCTGAACAGGTTCATCAGCACATCCAGGCGCTCAATATCGACGCGGATCGTCCGGGAAGGTGCCCCGCCTGTACGAGAAGGTGCTGCCTTGGCGGCGTTCTCTTCCCTGCCGGCAGGTGCTGCCGGAATGGCAGCGGCTGGGGCAGCCTGAGCCTCTTGCACAGGGGCAGGGGCCTCGGCGGTTGCCGCAGCCTCCAGAGCCATCTGGGCAAGCGATTCCTGATCAAGGGCTACCGCTGTTACCGTGTCGATTTCAGATACATTCATAATCATCGACTTCATCTCGTCGGCACCCTTTTGGGTTATGTAATAGAGAGAGAAGCTGTGATCGAATTTCTCCTGCTCTATATCCTGAACCGAAGGGAAGGATTTGACCACTTCTCCTGAACGCTCCAGGAGATCAAAAACCATATATGCCCGTACTGCTTTGAGCTGACAGTCCTTGCGGATTGCCACGTCAATATACAGTACCTGATGCCCTTCCTGCAGCGACTGATCCAAAACCGAATACTGGAATTCATCAAGTGTGATCTTGAGTTCGGCCGGGCTTTGAGCCGCCGCCGGAGCGGCTGCAGCACCGCCCGCGGCAGGAATTTCACCGCGGACGATAGCCTGCAGGGCAGAGACAATCGCCGTTACATCGGCCTTGCCTTCCCCGCCTGCTGTTATATCCTGCACCATAGATTCAAGGGCATCCAGGCTTTTGAACAAAGTGTCAAAAATAAAATCCTGCATCCGCAGTTTATTGTTGCGCACCAGGTCAAGCACATTTTCCATCTGGTGGGTAAGGGAAGCCAAATCCTCAAACCCCATTGTAGCCGCCATACCCTTTAGGGTGTGCGCAGAGCGGAAAATCACCTGTACAATACTAATGTCTTCAGGATTTGCTTCCAGCCCCATCATGCTCTCATTCAATGACTGCAGATGATCATTTGACTCATCAATAAACATGGATAAATATTGATTCATGTCCACTAACGAGCACCTCCCCTTCGAGTTCGCTTTTCCTTATTTAACTGCCTGTACCAGCCGCGGTGCAATTTCCTGCAGCGGCAGCACGTATTTCACACATTGCAATTCAACCGCAGAACGCGGCATTCCATAGACGACGCAGGTTTCTTCATTCTCGGCAAACGTCGAGGTTACACCTGAGTCGTGAAGGGCCTTCATCATTCTCGCACCATCGCTGCCCATCCCGGTCATTATGACGGCATGCCTCTCCAGGTCCGTAAGCGGAAGCAGGGATTCGTACAAGGTATCCACAGAAGGCCGGTGTCCGTTACGAGCTTCTTCTGTTGTAAGCTCAATCGCATATTGCCCGCCGGCTGCAGGGACAACCTTGAGATGATATCCTCCGGGAGCAATGTATGCTGCTCCCTGGCGCAGAATCATACCGTGTTCGGCTTCCGTCACTTCCAGCGGACTAAACGTATTCAGACGCTGGGCCAGTGATTTAGTGAAGTTAGGCGGCATGTGCTGCACAATCACAATCGGCGCCGGGAAATCAGCCGGGATATTCTCAAGGAACGTTTTGAGTGCCCGCGGACCGCCCGTTGAGCAGCCGACAGCAACCAGCTTGCGCAATCCCTTCGTTCCGGGTTTGCGCTCACCCGTGGAAGCAGGCGGCTCCGGTCGCGGAACGGAAGGCAGTTCGGGCACTGCCTTGATCTCCTGCAAGGGCTGTCCCGTATCAGGCTTCTTGCGGTTCTTCAGCCGCTCGGATGCAGCAGGTTTAAGCGGAGCTGCCGGAGTCTTGGGCAGACTCCGTGTGGTGCTTACCCCGGATTTACTTGTATCCGGCAGCTTCGTGCCGGCATCCTGGACAGGCTGCTTAGGCTTGTCCACTGCAGGCTTAACGGGGGCTTCCGCCGTTTTCTTAGGAAGCCCGGGCTTGCGTACGGGAAGCTCCGGCACAGCGGGCTTGCCGGTATTCACCGGCCGGGCCGGATCCGGCAGGATCATGTCAGGTGTCTTCAGGGAAGCATTTCTCGCCTCACGCTGCTCACGGGCCAGCATTGCTCCCTTCATCTGTTCTATGAGTGAAACGCCAACCGCTATAATATCCTGGGAATTCGTAATCGAAGGCTTGCGGATAAAATCGAAAGCCCCTGATTCGAGCGCCATGATCGTTTCCCGCATTCCCTCCTCGTTAATCCCTGACAGCATAATTACCGGCAGCGGATGATTGGCCATAATGATTTTCAGCGCTTCAAGGCCGTTCATCTCCGGCATTTCCACATCCATCGTTACCAGATCAGGCTGGAGCTCATTCACCTTGTCTACTGCTTCACGGCCGTTCGCTGCCGTAGCAGTGACCTTGAAGTCAGGATTATTTTCAATTAAATCAGATATGATCTTACGCATAAATGCGGAATCATCTACAACCAAAACTTTATAAGGCCTCATAGCACTTCCACCTCTGTTCATCTAATTCTGAACAATTACTGTTTTCGCTTCAACCACTTGTTGATAAATCCCCTGATGCCCTGTACCTTGACTGCTTCCACCGGTTCGGCGGACAGGTAATTGAGGGCAAGCCGTTGCACGTCTTTGGCTGCTGCACTGTTCGGAAAAGCCACTGAGAATGGAACTTGTTTTTTGACAGCCTGAACTACATGAACATCACTGCTGATAAACCCTAGAAAAGGGATATCCAGCTGCAGAAAGCGGCTTGCCGCCATACGTATCTTGTCGCCGGTGCCTCTGGCTTCCTTTTCATCCCCTGCCTGGTTCACAATCAGCTTGAAGGATACGTCCGGATGAGAGTTGTGTACAACTTTCATCAGTGCGTAAGCATCCGTAATTGCGGTTGGCTCCGGTGTTGTAACCACCAGACAATCATCGGCGGAGGTTATAAATTTCAGCGTTTCCTTGGACAGCCCCGCGCCAGTATCAAACAGGATGAAGTCCATGGTGTCGGCGATCCGGGCAATCTGTGATGTGAAATAGTTGAGGTCAGACTCGGAAAGGGAGAAAAGCTCATCCATCCCTGAGCCGCCTGCAATAAACGGCAGATCACCGGGTCCGTTCTGGATAATCTGAGCGATATCCGCCTCTCTCTTTAACAGGTGGTACAAATTATATTTAGCCGTAACTCCCATGAGCACATCAATGTTGGCCATCCCGATATCCGCATCGAACAAAAGCACCCGTCTGCCCATCGCTTTAAGCGCCAAAGCGAAATTCAGCGTAAAATTTGATTTGCCGACCCCGCCCTTTCCGCTGCATACGGTAATGATCCGGGCTGAAGGACCGTCTCCGGGCTCGGGCTTGGAATCACGGCTGGATACCAGCTGCCGCAAAGATTGAGCCTGATCCATCAGGAGCCTCCTGTCCCCAGCAGCATTTCACTGAGCTGTTCTTTGGAAGCCATCAGCAGATCATCCGGAACATTTTGACCATTGGTCAGATACGACAGCTTAAGCGGAAAGTCATTTAATACGTTAAACAGCGGCCCGTAGCTTCCAGTCTCATCCAGCTTGGTGAAAATGACCTTATCCAGCTGGTAGCGGCCGAAATGTTCTGCAATCAGTTTCATATCCCGGCTTTTGGAAGTCATACTCAGCACCAGGAAGGTTTCACTCTTGATTTCCTTAGCAAGCAGGCTCTGGAGCTCAGCTACAAACATTTCATTGCGGTAATTGCGTCCAGCCGTATCCATTAGGACCAGATCACAGCTCTCCAGACGGAACATCGCCCTTTGCAGATCTCCCGGCGACTGCACTACCTCCAGCGGAATATTCAAAATGGCAGCGTATGTACGCAGCTGCTCCACTGCAGATATCCGGTAGGTGTCGGAGGTAATAAGTCCAACTTTACGGCCATGCTTAAACAGCTGCTCGGCTGCCAGCTTGGCAATCGAGGTAGTTTTGCCTACGCCGGTCGGTCCGGCAATATAGACGATCCTGGTATCCGGAGCAATCCCGCCGGCAATTCTTCCAGCCAGGAACTCATTTATCTGCTCGCGCAGCTTATTCCCAAACTGGTCAGCCGTCCAGGTCCGCCCATCTTCATTCCAGCGGTCATAAATATTGCCGATCCACTCCTCTATAAGCACAGCATCGGTATCCTGGTCGATCAGCTGACGCTTAAACTCTTCCAGCATCTGAGGCAGCTCAACACCGCTTGATGAATAACGGGCTATCCGTTCCATCCATTGTTTCATGTCTCTAATCTCGCGTAGTACATCGCTTTCTAGGGCTGAGGAAACAGCCGGATCGAGCCCTGCGTCAAGGCTTTCGTACAATGTCGACAATGCACCTTTGGATTCCTTGGATGGTGCAGAAGGCTTAGACTCGTCAGGCTTAATTACGCTCTGCTCCTCTTCAACCGGCGGCATCACGGCTACCGCTCCCCTTGCCTGCTGGGCCTCGGACAGTGCAGCCGCAACTTCGGCGTAAGAATTGGCAGCTGGCCTTTCCTTGACCGGCGCCTGTGAGGTGCTGGCTGCCTTCTGGTAAGCCTGCGGCACAGCGCTTCGCGGAATGCTTGGAGGTGCTGACGGGGCGCTGCTTGCGGCAGCAGCTGGCTTGCGAGCCTCTTCAACCGCGGCTACTACTTCTATTTTCTTTTTTTGGAACATTCCCAAAAACCCGCCAATTTTAATCTCTTTGGTACTGAGGATTACAGCATCACTTCCCAGTTCGCTGCGGATGGAATGCATCGCGTCAGGCATCGTGTCGACCACATAACGCTTTACTCTCATAAGTTCACCACCCCAACGCTTTGAATTTCAATATTAGGCTCCAGTTCGCTGTAGGATAACACTGGAATGTCCTGCATCGTCCGCTCAATCACCTGGCGCAGATACATCCGGATGGTCGGGGATGTCAGCACAATTGGCTGCTGGCCGGATTGAAGAAGACGGTTAATCTGTTCAGTAAGTCTTTGATAGACCGTTTGTGTAGACACCGGATCAAGAGCCAGATAACTGCCCTGCTCGGTCTGCTGGACGCTTTCTGAAATTTTCTTTTCCAGGTTGGGTCCGACTGTAATGACCCGCAGAGTTTCTCCCGTCTGGGAGAACTGCTGGGTAATCTGTCTTGAAAGCGACTGGCGCACATACTCCGTGAGAATATCCGGGTCTTTGGTATAAGTACCGTAGTCAGCCAGTGTCTCGAATATCGTGACTAAATCCCGGATAGAGATTTTTTCGCGGAGGAGCTTGCCCAGCACCTTCTGAATGTCACCAATTGCAAGTACCGAAGGCATCAGTTCATCAACCAGCACAGGATAGTTCTCCCGTAGGTTGTCCACCAGCTGCTTCGTCTCCTGACGTCCCAGCAGTTCATGCCCGTGGCGTTTGATCAGCTCTGTCAAATGTGTAGCCACAACTGAAGGCGGATCTACGACGGTATATCCGGACAGCTCAGCCCGCTCCTTGACCGTTTCGTCAATCCACAATGCCGGAAGACCAAACGAAGGTTCGACAGTTTCAATACCGTTAATCGACTCATCATCATACCCGGGACTCATGGCAAGATAGTGATTAAGTAATAATTCACCGCCGCCGACGGTATTTCCTTTAATTTTTATGACATATTCATTCGGTTTTAGTTGAATATTGTCGCGAATCCGGATTACCGGAACAACAAGCCCCATCTCCAGGGCACACTGCCGCCTGATCATGATTATCCGGTCAAGCAAATCTCCCCCCTGCCCGGTATCCGCCAGCGGAATCAGCCCGTAGCCGAACTCGAATTCGATCGGGTCGACCGTAAGCAGGTTAATGACACTTTCAGGACTTCGTACTTCTTCAATCTGTTTCTCTTCAACCAGCTGTTCTTCGGCAATCTGCTGCTTGTTGGCCTTTTGTCCCATACTGTAAGCTGCATATGCCATAAGCCCTGCTAACGGCAATGTGGACATTACGGTAATAGGTGTGAAAAAGCCAAGGAACGCAATTGTTACAGCTACGATATAGAGAAGCTTCGGATAGGACAGGAGTTGGCCTGTCAAATCTTCTGCAAGGTTACCTTCCGATGCAGCCCTGGTAACAATCAGACCGGAAGCAGTAGAGATAAGCAAGGCCGGAATCTGGCTTACCAGACCGTCCCCGATTGTCAGTACTG
Source organism: Paenibacillus sp. fava2 (assembly GCF_058313675.1). Classification (NCBI taxonomy): domain Bacteria; kingdom Bacillati; phylum Bacillota; class Bacilli; order Caryophanales; family Paenibacillaceae; genus Paenibacillus; species Paenibacillus sp. fava2. The sequence continues at coordinate 4,474,760 of NZ_CM177755.1, forward strand.
AATAGGTTGAAAGGGCATCCTGAAACGAATCCCCGTGAACCGTCATCCCGATAATGAAGCCACCGATCAGATTGATGAACAGGATGATGATACTGGCAATCGCATCGCCTTTGACAAATTTACTTGCACCATCCATTGCCCCGAAGAAATCGGCTTCCCGCTCTACGTTGCGGCGGCGTTCCCGGGCCTGCTGTTCATTAATCATTCCGGCATTTAAATCGGCGTCAATACTCATCTGTTTCCCCGGCATTGCATCGAGAGTAAACCGGGCGCCTACCTCGGCAACGCGTTCGGAGCCTTTGGTAATAACGATGAACTGGACCACAACCAGGATCAGGAACACGATAAACCCGATCGCTATCTGGCCTCTGGCAATCCAGCTGCCAAATGTCGCTACAACCTCACCCGCATGGCCTTCGGAAAGAATCAGTTTGGTGGTCGAGATATTCAATGCGAGCCGGAACAAGGTTGTTATCAAGAGCAATGAAGGGAAAATGGAAAATTGCAGCGGATCCCTTGTGTTCATTGCTACTAGGATAATAGTTAGTGCTATCGATATATTGACAATAAGCAATACATCCAAAAGCCATTCCGGGATGGGCAGAATCATCATAAGTACTATGCCGATAACGCCCAGAAGAACTGTTAGATCTTTACCTTTCACTGCCCTTTTCCTCCCCCGGCTTATCTCCTCTTGCCTTTAAGCTTATATACATAGGCCAGCACTTCGGCAACCGCCTGAAACAGATCGTGGGGAACCACATCTCCGATTTCTGCTCTTTGAAATAATGCCCGTGCCAGCGGCTTATTCTCAATAGTCATAACGCCGTGCTCCTTGGCCAGCTCCCTGATCCGGAGAGCAACATAATCCTGGCCCTTCGCAACAATCTCTGGCGCCTCCATTTTGGAACCGTCATATTTCAATGCAACTGCAAAATGCGTAGGATTCGTAATGATTACATCCGCCTTCGGAACCTCCTGCATCATCCGCTGCATGGCCATCCGGCGCTGGCGCTCCCGTATCTTACCTTTGATAATGGGGTCGCCTTCCATTTTTTTATATTCATCCTTGATGTCCTGCTTGGACATTCTCAAGCTTTTCTCATGTTCATACCTCTGGTACATATAATCAAAGATAGCCATAATGAAGAGGACAGCTCCGATTTTAATCCCCAGATTCATAGTCAGCTTTGCGGCAAAATTAAAAGTTCCTTCCGCATTGACTCGCGCCAGTGAAGCAAAGCTCTCTTTTTCGCCCCATAGAGTGCTATAAACCAGGTAAGCGATAACCAGCAATTTGAAAACCGATTTAAGGAACTCTACAAAAGAACGCATAGAGAAAATATTTTTGAAGCCTTTGATTGGGTTGATTTTGCTGAACTTAGGAGTCAGTCCTTCTCCGGATGCCATAAAGCCGACCTGGGCATAGTTCGCAATCAGAGCCAGCACAAACGTGACACCGAGCAGCGGAGCAAGCAGAATCAGAATCTGCAGTCCGTACTCGCTGAACATCCTGATAACATTTTCGGCTGTTACAGCCATCTCCATCCGGTTCTGGAAAACATCCAGGAAAAGAGTCACAAAGCGTTCTTTCATGAAACCGCCGAATACACTCAGGCTGAGCAGTGCCGATAAGAGCACAACCGCACCGGATACTTCAGGACTTTTGGCGATCTGGCCCTTTTTGCGGGCGTCCTGCCGTTTTTTGGGGGTTGCTTTTTCAGTCTTGTCTCCCCCAAACAGCTGAAGATCCAGTTTATAGCGCTTGGTGCTTGGCATATGCCTTTCACTCCTAACAATCAGCTAAGGACTCTTGCCCAGAAGTTTTAGAAGATTTTGCATGGATTCAAACATAATTTCAAACAGATTCTGAAACAAAACGGCCATACCGGGCATCAGCAGGGCAAGCAGGGCAAGACCGATAATAATTTTGAGCGGAACCCCGATGACAAACACATTATACTGTGGAGCAGTCCGTGCCAGAAAAGCCAGACCCACATCCGTCAGGAACAAGGCGACCACCAGTGGTGCAGACATCTGAAAAGCAATGACAAACGACTGGGCGAACGTACGGATCAGAAAATCCGAGAGACTGCCATCCAGCATTTTGACAAAAATCTCATTGTCAAGCGGCACCCAATTATAGCTGTATACGATTGCATTAAGCAGATAGTGATGTCCGTTCATGATCAAAAGCAGCAGCAGGGCGATCATGTATTTAAAATTGCCGATAATAGGTGCTGATGCTCCGGTCATCGGATCAATCACATTCGCAATCCCAAAACCGATCTGTATGTCGATAAAGGAACCGGCTGTCTGGATAGTCATGAACATCAGGTAAGCAATAAAACCCAGCATAAGGCCAATCAGCACTTCTCTAAAAATCATTAATACATAGCTGAGATCCATCGCAACGGATAATCCCGTTCCCTCTGCACTAAAAACAATCATGGCAACAAAAAAAGACAATCCGATCTTAATCTGCAAAGGCACGCTTTGCGAAGAAAAGACAGGAACAACAACAAAAAAGGAGGTAATTCGACAAAAAATCAGCAGAAAGACAGGAAAACTTTGCAGCAATGTCTCTATGTTCATAAGCTTAACCGATATACATATAGAGATTGCCCAAAATTTGGCTGGTGAAGTCCACCAATTTCGTAATAATCCATGGTCCGAACAGCAGCAAAGCAAGCAGCACGGCGACAATTTTCGGAACAAAGGCTAGGGTTTGCTCCTGAATTTGTGTTGTAGCCTGAAAGATACTGACAATCAGTCCTACCACCAGACCAAGAACCAGCATGGGGGCACTGGTTTGCAGTACCAAATATACGGCTTGGCCGGCTAGACCGATGATAAATTCCGCATTCACCCCATACGCCTCCTCTTAATGTCAGGTGTTAAAACTTAACAGCAGTGATTTTACGACCAGGTACCAGCCGTCCACCAGCACGAAAAGCATTATTTTAAAAGGTAATGAGATCATAACCGGGGGCAGCATCATCATCCCCATAGCCATTAGTGTACTGGAAACAACAATATCGATGATCAAAAAAGGAATAAATATCATAAAACCCATCATAAAGGCCTTTTTCATCTCACCAATGGCAAATGCAGGTACCATTACCGTAAGCGGAATATCGCTGTAGGTGGCAGGCTTGACCGAAGCATTGCTGCCGGTGTAATTCATAAACAGCAGCAGATCCTTGGTGTTAGTCTGCTTGAACATAAACTCCTTCATTGGGTCGGCTGCTTTGGCGAGCGCCTCGGACTGGGTAAGCGTGCCCTTCATGTACGGCTGCAGTGCCTGTTCGTTCACCTGTGAAAGCGTAGGTGACATTATAAATAGCGTTAAGAACAAGGCAAGTCCCACCAGTACCTGGTTAGGAGGCATTTGCTGCGTACCAAGGGAGGTTCTTACAAAACCCAGTACGATTACGATCCGCGTAAAGCTGGTCATAAGGACTAAAAAAGCCGGGGCCACGCTCAAAACTGTCACAAGGAGCAGAATTGAGATGGAGCTGGTTCCCCCGCCGGCTGTGCCGTCACTGTCTCCGACCTGAATATTAATATTCGGAATAGGATCTGCGTGAATCGGATGCATAAGCAACATACTGAACATACCGAGCAAAAGAAAAGAAAGAATCAGCTTTTTATTCATAAATTCCTCGACTCATCCTTAAGACTGTCATCCCGGAGAAGCTCTTCCATTTTCTCTTTACGCTCAGGCGACTGCGCAAGCTTGGATTGCAAGGTCTCATAAAAAGAGGATGTTTCATTAAGTTCGATTTCCTGAGAAGGGATCTCTCCGCGCACCCTGGTTTTGATTTTGGATAAAAACGGCTCCAGAAAATTTTTCTGCCCTGCCGCCTGATCCTCAAATCTGGATATGATAAGCGCTACCTCAGCGGGATCAGTGATTTTGTCCAATATGGATATATTTTCACCAACCCCGATCAGGTAGAGGCTGCCGCCGATCTCCAGAATCTGGACCGACTTGTTCGGACCCATACCGACCGCACCAAGTGTCCGGATGGATTGTCCGCTCATTAAAGTCTGATTGCGTCGACCGAGAAAGCGGATCAGCAGCACTATAAGAACCACAATAATGACAAGAACAAATATAACTTTCAGTAAACTCAGCAGGGGATTGCTGTCTCCGAGCGTTTCGGAAGTGGCTAACATGCCTTATGATTCCTATACGCCCAGTGTTTTGTTGATTGCTTCGATAACACGGTCTGCCTGAAACGGCTTCACGATGAAATCTTTGGCACCGGCCTGGATTGCATCAATAACCATAGCCTGCTGACCCATGGCTGAGCACATGATGACCTTGGCGCCAGCGTCAACTTTTTTGATTTCTTTCAGGGCGGCAATACCGTCCATTTCAGGCATGGTGATATCCATTGTAATCAGATCCGGGCGCAGCTCCTTAAACTTTTCGATCGCCTGTGCACCGTCCTGGGCTTCCCCCACTACCTCAAATCCGTTTTTCGACAAAATGTCACGGATCATCATTCTCATAAATGCTGCATCGTCCACGATTAGAATTCGGTTAGCCATTTTAAAAAAATCCTCCCTAAGTATGTTTATTGTAGTTTTTGAATTCGGTCCCACTGGCTGACGATATCCGTAACGCGAACTCCAAAGTTTTCGTCGATTACCACGACTTCCCCTTTGGCGATAAGTTTGTTGTTAACCAGAATGTCAACCGGCTCACCAGCCAGCTTGTCCAGCTCGATAATTGAGCCTTGTGACATTTCTAAAATATCTTTGATCTGCTTTTGGGTCCTTCCTAATTCTACGGTTACTTTCAGTGGTATGTCCATCAATAAATTTAAATTATTTTCATCGACATTGCCAAAAGCTCCTGAGCTCAGGTTAGCAAACTGTACCGGCTGCACATTTACATTGCGGTTAGGCGGCGGTGTCTGCGGCGGAGCCTGTTCATATTGCATCCCCTGCTGCGGCATTCCGTATTGAGGCATGCCGTAAGGCGGCATTCCTGGCATTCCGTAGGCCGGCATTCCGGCTGGAGGATAATAATAGCCACCTTCCATTCCCGGATACGGGGGCATAGGCGGCATCCCCTGCGGCGGATACTGCGGAGGAACGCCTCCCTGCTGAGGCGGAATTTGCTGCATTGGCGGCGATGACGGTGCAGGCTCATTAGCCGGCGGAGCAGATGCTGCAGGGGCTGGAGGCGCCTCTGTGCGTGCAGCAGCCGTTTCCTGCTCAGGCTGGCTCACATCACCCAGCAGCATAGTCACCATATCCTTGGCAAACTGTACCGGCAGAAGCTGCATAATCGTCGAATCAATCAATTCCCCGATTTTCAGGCGGAACGAGATTTGAATCAGCGTTTCATCATCCGGCAGACTGCCGACGCCTTCACCGCTCGACATATTGAGGATATCGATCCCCGGAGGAGAAATGTTAACAAACCTGTTGAAGATCGTAGACATGGATGTCGCAGAGGAACCCATCATCTGGTTCATTGCTTCCTGTACGGCGCTGATATGGATTTCATTCAGCTCTTCGTCCTTGGGCTCGCCTTCACCGCCGAGCATAAGGTCGGCGATGACCTGGGCATCCCTGATCTTAATGACCAGAGAATTGATTCCCTGGAAGCCGTCCACATACTGAACGTGTACAGCTACATGCGGTTTTGGAAATGCTTCTTCAAACTCACTTCGTGTAATAATGGATACCTTCGGGGTAGTAATGTCAACCTTTTTACCCAGCAAGGTGGAAAGTGCAGTCGCTGCACTGCCGAATGTTATATTTCCGATTTCGCCCAGCGCATCCTGCTCAAACGGTGTTAGAAAATCATCTACCGTTTTGGTCTGGGGTGCCATAGAGCCTTCCGCAGATTGTCTGAGAAGAGCATCGATTTCTTCCTGGGATAAATAATCTTTACTCGTCAAACTCCTCAACTCCTTCACTGACAATCTCGTCTATTTGTACAGCCACACGATCTTTTATCATCCCTGGACTTCCGATGAATTTCAGCCTATCCCCTACTTTAATGGACAAGCCTGCGTCCACTGTCTTATTAAGAGAGATAACGTCGCCGACACTAAGCCCGAGAAATTCAGCAATGGATAACCTTGATTCACCTAGCTCTGCCACAATAGGCAGCTGCGCCTGGTTAACTCTAGATCTTATGGCTTCTAACTCCACTTCATCACGGACCTTCTTCTCCGAGACAAACCATTGATGGACAGAGAGCCTTGACATGATCGGCTCCAGAACGACGTGAGGGATACAAAGATTGATCATTCCTGTGGTATCGCCGATTTTGGTGCTCAAGGAGATCAGGGCAATCGTTTCGTTCGGCGACACAATCTGCATAAACTGCGGATTCGTCTCCAGTCCTTCCATCCTCGGGCTAATATCCAGCACGGTTCTCCAGGCCTCCTGCAGGCTCTCAAAGCACCTGCTGAAGATCCTTTCCATAATGGTTGTTTCGATCTCGGTCAATGCGGTGATCTTGGTAGGGGCAGTACCGAAACCTCCGAGCATTCTGTCCAGCATTGCAAAGGCAATGTTCGGATGTACTTCCATGACCATGCGCCCCTCAAGCGGTTCTGCCTCAAAAATATTCAAAATCGTCATTTTGGGAATGGAGCGGATAAACTCATCATAAGGGAGCTGCTCTACTTGAACGACATTGATCTGTACAAAGGTGCGTAATTGGGCCGAGAAGTACGTTGTAAGGTAGCGGGCAAAGTTATCATGGATGCGTGTAAGACTTCGGATATGATCCTTTGAAAAGCGTACAGCCCGTTTAAAATCATAGGAGCGGATTCTTTTCTGGGTTTCTTCTTTTTTCAGCTCGTCGGCATCCATTTCACCGGAAGAAAGTGCGGCAAGCAGAGCATCAATTTCATTTTGTGATAGTACATCAACCAATTTATTCACCCCCCCATCAAGGAATTATCCTGTCAGCAGCTAAATCGAAGTCATGATGAAGTTCGTTACTTCAACCTGGGTCAGCTTGCCTTCAGTTAAGGTCTTGTTTATCAGATTTACCAGCTTGCTGCTCAGCTGATCCTTGCCGTTCGCCCCGTTAAGCTCCTCGGGCTTCGTATCGGCAAGCGTCTTGATCAACAGCGGCTTGATCTTGAGGTCTTTAATCTTCTCGAAATCTTCCTTGGCACTAACGCTATCCAGCTGGAATGCGAAATTTATTAAAACGATATAATCGGGGTCGGCAAGATTAGTTTTGATGTCCGTGATTTCTGAACTCAGCTCAACGATTTCATCTGCGCTCAGTTTTTTGGCTTCCACATTCTGGACAGCCGTGTTCACATCACTTGCATCGCTCGGAAAAATTCTATCCATCAGTAAAAAGGCGGCAACTACAATAAGTGTAATCGCCAGCAAAATCGTTATGAGCCACGGCAGCATTTTTTTCATGAAAGCTCCTCCATTGACTGGACTTTAATGGTGGCAGCATATGTGCCTATGTCCCTGTTATAATCCCGAATCTTTGTAATTACCTCTTCGGCCTTTTCAAGCACGATCAATCTTTTGCCTGTAACAAGCGTGATATACGTATCCGGACTTTCTTCTACCATCTCAACGAGCAGCGCGTTAAGCCACATAGGCGCCCCGTTCAATCTTGTTACCGAAATCATAACAGGCCTCCTAACAAAAAATAGGGGGAGGAGTTCTCCCCCACAGACAGTGCAATAACGGTAACGCCGCAGGGCGAAACGTTATTGTTACACAACAAGTTTATGATGCTGGTTTAAATAAATTAGCGTTTCAGGTTTACAACTTCCTGAAGAACTTCATCGGAAGTGGTGATGATCCGGGAATTCGCCTGGAAACCGCGCTGTGTTACAATCATTTCCGTAAACTCGCCGGTCAGATCGACATTGGACATCTCCAGCTGGCCTGATACGATCGAGCCCGTGCCCACCTCGGTATTGTTCGCAGTTGTCGGAGCAAGCTCACCTTCAGCATTGGCATTGAGCGTCATCCGGAACAGGTTTCCGCCTATTTTTTCCAGACCCTGCGGGTTACTGACCTTAGCTACTCCAATCACCAAATCCGAATTTGTCGTACCATCAGCTAATGTCTGCACAATTGTGCCGTCGCTGGAGATCGAGAATGCCGTAGCACCCTCATCCAAGACAATCGCGGCACCATCGGAATCTAGTACATGCAGACCATCAGAATTCACCAGGTTTCGGTTCGCATCAACCTTGAAATCTCCGGCTCGCGTCAGAAAAGGTGTTTCCTGATCTCCAGATAAACTTACCAGAAAAAAACCGTCCCCATCAATCCGCAGGTCCGTTGGATTGTTAGTGGTCATTGCACTCCCAGAGAGATGAAGCGTGTCCACAGAGGCAACACTGACACCAAGACCGATTTGCTTGGCATTCACTCCGCCCTGTCCGCCATCAACTGGTGCAGATGCGCCAGAGGTGGTCTGGCTCATAACATCCTTGAACATTACGCGCCCGGATTTGAAGCCGATTGTATTCACATTGGCAATGTTGTTACCGATAACATCAAGCTTTGTCTGGAATCCGCGCATACCTGAAACGCCTGAATACATAGATCTTAACATTGTTATTGTCCTCCTGGATTAAGAGTCAGCCTGACTCTTCGATTAGTAATGATACAAATTCATTCTGTGATGGCCGCGTCAGTCGGTCGGCGGCCATTCCGGCTCTCCGGTTAGGACCGGCCGGTCAGGATATAATCACTGCACTGTCAATTTGCGTAAAGACATTGTCTCTCATAGAACTGCCATCCATCGCTGTAACCACTGTTCGGTTCGGTACACTGACAATCAGTGCCATGTCCTTCATCAGGATCAAAGATTCCTTGCTGCCTTTGGCGGCTGCCTTCTCTACTGCATTCGATATTTGATCCAGCTGGCGGCTGCCAAGCTCAATTCCCCGCTGCTCAAGCCGTTTGGCGGCATGATTGCTGAACTTAAGCATATTCTTTTGCAATACGCTCTCAAAGCTGGCTTCAGTGCCGGCAGCATTTTTAACCGTTTGTGATCTCTGAAGCACCTGGGGGTGGACTGTACCGGGATACAGCTGGCCTATAGTCAGCCGTTCACTCATATGCTCGCCCCGCTCTCCTCACTGCTCCCTGATGACTCGGTGCTGCTGACAGTATCCACTTTTGGAGCTGCGTTCTTAATTTGGGTGACGTCCGTCAGAGCAATACGCTCACTGCCTACAACAGCATACTGTACCCCGCTGCTGACAACAATTGATTCAACATTACCTGTCTTCGGCAGTTCTGTCGAAGCATCAGTCCATGTAATCTCCTTGCCGATCAGGCCGGAGACAGAACCCAATGACTGATTCATTGCCGTAAGCTGGGTTGAAATATTCATTAGCTGTTCAACAGATGAGAACTGCGCCATTTGGGCTATAAATTCCTTGTCCTCCATCGGCTGCATAGGATCCTGATTTTGCAGCTGTGTGATCAGAATCTTCAGGAACTGGTCTTTACCAAGTGTGGAGTTTCCGGTTGTTTTGGCGGTTCCGGAAGTATTCGCCACATAATTCCACTGGTCACTGTTGGAGACCAGATTGGTTGATGCCATCTTTCTTCACCTCGCTCTTCATTAAACTATGCTTCGGCCGAGAACCTTCCATCCGGGTTACGGACGTCCTGTCCACTATTAGCGGCCCATTCCTTAAATTCACCGTTCAGCTCAGCTGCAAGCACTGCATCAGCAATATCCTCGCGGCGGTCTCTGGAGTGACCGTTTTGTTGCCCTCCTGAATTCGGCTGGCGTCCCTGCTGTCCATTGAATTGTGAGAAAAGCGGTGTATTATTCTGTGTCACCTCGAGCTTCTCCACTTGAATTCCCTGCGACTGGAGGGCTGCCCGCAGCTGGCTCATCTGCTGCTCCAGCATTTCCTTTGCGCCGGAATGTGTAGTTGCGAACTGGGCAATCAGATTGCCGTTCTGCATAGTGAGCTTAACATCGACCTGTCCCAGATTTTCGGGGAACAAGGTTATAACGGCCTCTGCAACTCCGCCCTTGCGGACGATTTCCAGCTTGCCGCTAATGAATGTATCCATCTGCTGAGCAAATTGGGTGACCGGTACCCGGGCTGTTTCAGCCTTTAGTGGTGCTGTAAGGCCTTCTCTGATTGACAATTGTCCGGCAGTCAATACATCATTGTTGTCTTCGGCTGCCCCCGCCTCAGTCAGGGGTTCCTCTGCTGTTGCAGATTGCTGGCTGCTTCCGCCTATAGCCGCTTTGGTCACCAGTGTGTCAGGTGTCTCTTCACCAGTCTTGGCGCTTACGGAAGGATCAACCAGTACCGGGACTGTTTTATCAGCAGACTGCGTTTTAGCCCCAATCTCCGAATGCTTGCCTTGTACAGGAGCCTCCACATTATTCAAGTTTTTGCCTTTGGTTTTATTGTCAGGAACAATCGCTTCATCCAGGATTGCCGAAAACTGCTTGAGAAGCTCGGCGCCTTGGGTGGCCAATGCTTCGTCTCCATTCACTGCTGCCTGCTGCAGCATAGTGACCAGGCTGTTAAGCTCATCCTGCACAACAAAACGGATAGTCTCAGCGTTCTGGGCAAGCGGCGACAATGCAGCCGTCACAGTGCCTTCAGCAGCTTTTTCTCCCTGTCCAGATGTACCAGTAACCGTAAGCATCTGGTCAAGCGCCGGCAATGCAGCCGTTACTGTGGCTTCACCGGATTCTCCTTTGCCTTGTGTGGCAGTTCCAGACAGCAACTGGGCAACCTGCGTCAGCCAGCCCTGGAGAGCCGCCAGCAGAGCAGGATCAGCGCTCAGACTCTCATCAAGCTTATCCATGTCCTCTGTAAGACTCTTCAACAATTCTATATGCTTGACTTCAACCGTACCGCTGGTCTCTTCATCACCGGACTGCACTGCAGCCAGCAGACCTTGAAGCAGTGAAGCCATTGTTCCGGTCTGAACAGTCGTTTCAGCATTGCCGGTTGCTCCGGTCATCGTCTGAATCAGGGTCTGAGCAAACGGCTGGGCTGTTGAAGCGCCCCCCGCGGAAGCTGTTGTTCCGGATGTAACGGCTGTTCCGCCTGCTCCGGCAGTCCCGTTAGCCTGCAGCATATTGCCGCCTGAAAATGATGGTATAACTAAACTCATCTTTGTTTTTCACCTCCTCTCAGGACTATTATTTACCGCCCATTAGACGGTTTAGAATTTTTGCAGTAAGTGCGCTGTCCTTTTTGGTCATCTCACCCAGGATCGAGGATCTAACAGAGTCACCCACTGTATTCAGCACCGTGATAACCTTGTCGGGACTGACACTGTACATTGAGCTCAGCAACGTTGCTGCTTCCGCAGCAGGCATTGAAGTGAACGTCTGGCTAAGCTTTTCCTGGTCCAGATTAGCGGTAGCTGCAGGCGTTGCAGCCGTACCTGCCTGGTCCTGTTTGAGTCTTGATTGAAGGGCTGCAATAGCCATATCGGTTGAATTTGTTGTTTCTTTTAGCTTAATTGATACTTCTGCAGCTTTTTGCGGATCCATTTTTTCCAGAATGGCCGTTTTGCTCGCTGTATTCATTGCACTAAGGATCTGCACCTGCTCCTCAGTAGTCAAATTTTCCATAATCGGTGCTGCCTTGGAAGCCTTCATCCCCGAATAAAGCTTGGCCAGTTCAGTTACTTTATCCTGGTAGGGATCCTCTTCCTCCGTGGCTGCCTCTGCGGCGGCGGCTTCTGCTGTCATGGTATCAATCTGCTTTTGCAATGCTTCGACCTGGGTAGTCTGTGCCGTCTTTTCTTCATTGATTTGCTTCAGCTGTGAATCCTTTTCGGCAAGCTGGGCCTTCAGCTCTTTGATCGTGGATTCCGAGCTTTCTGCCTGCTCCTCATTCGGGGAAGTCGCCTCTTCCTCTGCCGCTTCACTTCCGGGCTGGACAGCCGGATCAGGAATCCATTGATTCACTACGGGAATCTTGTTGGCCACTTCCAGCGCTTTGTTGCGGATATCCATATTAAAAAGAGTCAGCAGCACACCAAGCAGCACGAGGGTAAAAATAATAGGGATCATCAAAAATAAAAACCGCTCGAATTTGCTTGCTGACTCTTCGTTTTCTAGTTCCAAATCATTATTAGCCACTAGCGGAAACCTCCCGGGTTAGAGGGATTTCATCGCGAAGCGGACGGTAGCCATCTCATCCAGTTCGTTTTGTTCCCGTAGAATCATATTTTGCTGAAAAATCGTCTTCGCCTTGTCTCTGGCTTTCAGCCAGACCTTCTCATCCAGCACTTTCGTGCTAAGGTGGTCCTGCTTATGCTGAACCTCCTGATGAGCCCTGTTGATGTCCGTATGCTTACGGGCAATACAGGTGTCCAGATACTGCACATAATTCTGCATTTCAATAATTTTGGCCATAGGTGTTCTTTGCTCGGCTGCGCTCTGAAGCGACAGCAGCAGCGAACTGCGCTGAATCAGTAATTCATCAAGGCTTTTTTCCTGTGCCTGCAGTTCTCCAAGTGCAGTCGAGAGCATCCACTCCGCCTGTGTTTTCTCGTTGCCCTTCAAGTCCACAACTTTTTGAAAAGTATAATGGAACCTCATTGCCTATCAACTCCTTGAGAACTGTGAAATTAAAGATTGCTGAACTTCTGACAGAGTAACCTTCTCGTTCACTTTTTGTCTGGTGAATTCCCATATACTATCAATGTAGTGCATTGACTCGTCTATCTGCGCGTTAGAACCGCGCTGGTAGGCCCCGATATTGATCAGGTCTTCGGTATCCTTATATACAGCCATTAGCCGCTTCACATTCTCTGCTGCTGCAATCTGCTCCTCGGGAGCAATGTCCTTCATTACACGGCTGATGCTGGCCAGCACATCGATAGCCGGGAAATGGCCTTTATTTGCAATGTTTCTGTTAAGGACAATATGGCCGTCGAGAATTCCGCGCACAGCATCGGCAATCGGCTCATTCATATCATCACCATCAACGAGGACCGTGTAGAAAGCAGTTATAGAGCCCGTAGGACCTGTCCCCGCACGTTCCAGCAGCTTGGGAAGACTGGCAAAGACAGAAGGCGTGTAGCCTCTCATAGCGGGCGGTTCACCGACGGCAAGCCCCACCTCGCGCTGGGCCATTGCGTAGCGTGTTACCGAGTCCATCATCAGCATAACGTTAAGCCCGCGGTCACGGAAATATTCGGCAATGGTAGTGGCGATAAGCGCCCCCTTGATCCGGATCAGCGCCGGCTGGTCCGATGTGGCTACAATGACAACCGACCGCTGCAGGCCCTCAGGTCCCAAATCCCGCTCTATAAAGTCAAGCACTTCTCTTCCCCGTTCGCCGATCAGCGCAATCACGTTGACATCAGCCGAGGTATTACGGGCAATCATCCCCATAAGTGTACTCTTGCCGACCCCTGAACCGGCAAAGATGCCGACGCGCTGTCCTTTACCAATCGTAAGCAGGCCATCTATGGCTCTGACTCCAATGCTGATCGGCTCATGCACCCTTGGACGGGTTAACGGATTGGACGGAATATTGAAGGTCGAGCTATGCGGCATCCGTGCCGGAATCAGCGAGCCGTCCAGCGGCTGTCCAAGCCCGTCAAGCACTTTGCCCAGCAGCTCCGAACCCACCTGCACGCTTAGCGGTTTGCCTGTACCAACCACGTCACAGCCTGGACCAATAGCCTGCAATTCACCAAGCGGCATCAGCAGCACCTTGTTGTCTCTGAATCCCACTACCTCAGCCTGCAGGGGTTTGTTGCCTTTCGCAGGATAGATGTAGCATACATCCCCGATGCTGGCATCCGGCCCTTCAGACTCTACCATCAGCCCAATAACCTGGGTAACTTTTCCGTTAATTCTTACCGGATCGAAGTTCCTTAGATATTCTTTATAACGTCCACTGTCAAGCATCGGCTTCCCCATTTCTTTGCTCGTCGGAGTCCAGCGCGATTCTTACCAGCGATTTTTTAATTTCGGCAAGCTGCGTATCAATCCGGGCATCGATGCTGCCGAAGGAGGACCGGATAACGCATCCCATATCCTTCACAGTCGAATCCGGCAAAATCTGAAGCTCAGCCTGAGAATCTACAGCAAGTGCGAGCTCTTCCCTAGCAGCATTGACAAAGGCAAACTGTGAAGGTGAGACACACAGGGAGATAAGACCCTGCTCACGTTTGCGCGCCAGATTTTTGCGGATCAGATCCATGGCAAACTGCGGTTCAACGGTAAGCTGCTTGTCCACAATTTTCTCGGCGATGGAGCAGCTCAGCTCTACCAGGAAAGGCTCGGCTTCCTGAATAATCACGTCACGCGCCCTGTAGGCTTCCTGTAATACCGCACGTGCCTCTTCCATCATTTCAGCCATACGTTTAGCCATTTCATGCCCGGCCTGTGTGAGACCCTCCTGATATCCTTGCTCAAAAGCTTCTGATTTAACTGCCTCTATAAGATGCTCGTCCTGTTCCCGGCGCTGCCGCCACCATTCTTCTGCTTCCGTCCGTGCCGATTCCACAATATTTTCAGCTTCCAGAGATGCACTGCGCACCTGTTCTTCAGCAAATTGCTGAGCATCCTTCAGCATCTGCCTACGGCTCTGCTCTGCTTCTTCTCGAGCCGGGTCATGATAATGCACCTCACCTGCCGTTTCCTCCGAAACGGATTCCTCGGCAATTCCGGCATTCTGTCTGGCCTGTTCCAGCCGCTTTAGCACATCTACCGGAACATATTGGGAGTGTTTAATCAGCTTAGACAATTATGTCATCTCCTCCGCCACGGGCGATGATAATTTCACCAGATTCTTCAAGTCTGCGGATCGTTCCTACAATACGGGTCTGAGCTTCCTCGACATCACGCAGCCGCACAGGTCCCATGTACTCCATTTCCTCGCGGAAGGTTTCGGCCATCCGTTTGGACATATTGCGGAAAATAACATCCCGCACCTCTTCGCTTGCAACCTTGAGTGCCAGCTGAAGGTCGGCATTTTCGATATCCTTGATGATGCGCTGGATTGAACGGTTGTCCACATTGACAATATCCTCGAACACGAACATCCGCTTTTTAATCTCTTCAGCCAGCTCCGGATCCTGGATTTCAAGCGAATCGAGAATGGTACGTTCAGTTCCGCGGTCAACCCCGTTCAGAATCTGGACGATAGACTCGATACCGCCGGCATTTGTATAATCCTGGGTCACGGTAGCCGAAAGCTTCTGTTCCAGCACCCGTTCAATCTGAGTAACAACCTCAGGCGAGGTGCTGTCCATTATCGCAATTCTTCTTGCTACCTCAGCCTGCTTCTCTTGCGGAAGGGAGGACAGAATGCTGGCAGCCTGTTCAAACTGCAGATAGGACAGAACCAGGGCGATTGTCTGGACATTCTCATTCTGAATGAAATTCAGAATCTGGTTAGGGTCAGCCTTGCGGGCAAAATCGAAAGGTCTGACCTGCAGCGTTGCTGTCAAACGGTTGATGACTTCAAGTGCCTTGGTTGAGCCCAGTGCTTTCTCCAGAATTTCTTTGGCGTAGTTAATACCGCCTTGTGAAATATATTCCTGTGCGAGACAGATCTGATGAAACTCGGACATGATCGACTCTTTTTCCACACTGTCCACCTTGCGGACATTGGCTATCTCCAGAGTGAGCTGTTCAATTTCTTCGTCTCGTAGATGTTTGAATATTTGCGCCGATACCTCGGGCCCTAGTGTGATAAGCAGGATTGCAGCCTTTTGGCGGCCGCTGAGACCCTGCTGGCTAGCTTTTGCCATTAGTTCACCTCTGTTCGTCTGCAAGCCATGTACGCAGCAGGTTTACGAATTCATCCGGCTTCTTCTTAGCGAGGCTTTCCAGTTGCTTGCGAACCTGACTTTCGTTAGTCACGCTCTCCAAGTTAATGGACGGGAATTCGGTAGGAACCTGCAGCGGAATGTCTTCTTCCACTTCTTCCTCTTGCTTGTTCTTGCGGCTCCGGTAAATCAGGAACCCGCCGCCTGCACCAACAAGCAGCGCTGCTGCTGCAATTGCCCAGATCATCCACGTTGCCAGCCCGCCAGTCGCAGTTTCAGCGGTGGTGCCACCGAACTGTTGCGAGTACACCGAAACTTTTTTGGTCAAATCAGCGTCTGTATAAGTGACTCCTGAATCCGCCAGTGAAGCCCGCACAATGTTGACCAGAATATTCTGGATTGCACCTGAAGTCGCCTCATCCAAAGTTGTTTGACCGGCAGGTGGTTCAACTGCGACATTAATGGTTAAATCTTTAACAGTATATGGGCTTGCGATGATATCCCTTGTAATCCGGTTAACCTCATAGTTTCTTGTCTCCGAAGATTCTTCAGAAGTAGAGGTGCCTGTGTCCGTCCCCGAAGGATAACCCGAGACATCTTGCGATCCTGTACCGGCAACTCCCCCGGTCGTGTTACCCTGACCCGAATAGGTATTACTGATAATCTGTGAGCTTATCTCAATCCCTCGCATATTCTCCGTATCCACAGGTGTAACGAGGTCTTCCTTCCTGCTTTCCTTATCAAAATTCAACTTAGAAAAGACCAGAACATCTACTTTATCAGGACCTGTTAGTGTACTGAGAAACTGCTTGACATTCTTTTTGACTTCCTCTTCAAATTTTTTCTGAAGGGTAAAGTTTTCTTCAACCTGGTTAGATACACCCGCTTGGCCGCCTTTGGCTGTCGGCATCAATTCGATTTCATTATTAGCGATCGTAATGTTGTCAACCGGCAAATTGGGTACGGCTGTCTTCACAAGGTTAAAGTATCCGTCAATATTATCTTGTGACGGCCTGAATCCCGGATCGAATGTAAGCACGATAGATGCATAAGCCTGCTCCTGACCCTCCTGTGCGACGAAAACAGTCTCTTTGGGGAGTGTAATCAGTACTTTGACATCCTTGATCCCCTGCATCCGCCTCATCAGCTGCTCAACTTCCCCATTCAGCGCATTGTTGTACTTAACATTAAACTCGCTGTCTGTCGTTCCGATCATGGATGAAGACTCATCAAAGACTTTGTATCCGATCGAGCCCTCCTGCACAATCCCCTGAGAACCGATATCCACCTTAATGCGGTTTGCCTGGGTGCTTGGCACTGAAATACTTCTGCCATCCGGACTCAGCCGGTAAGGAATCCCTGCGGAATCCAGGTAGGTCATGACTCCTGCAGAGTCCGTATTATCCAAATCCCGAAAAGCCACTTCGTATTCCGTTTTCGATAGCTGCATTGTCAAAACTACGACTATGATGATGATGATAAAAAGAGTAGAGAAAAATAGTATTTTTTGTTTACCGCTGAATCTGTTCCAATACTGGACTGCCTTCTCCCTGTATTGGGCCAATCTTTCATTCACAGTGTCACCCCATCCGAAACTAAGCTAGATTATTTAGATCTGAGTTCTCATAATTTCCTGATAGGCTTCAATCACTTTGTTCCGGACTTGTGTAGTCAGCTGCAAACTCAGCAATGCCTGTTGTGAAGAAATCATCGCCTCATCGATATTGACTTCCCCCAAAACGAATTTGTTGCTCATATCCTTGGCCTGCTGCTCCTGGGCAGCCACCTGATTCAATGCATCCTCCAGATAAGAGCCAAAGCTCTGACCGGAACCGGTCACTGTTCCCGCCTGTGCAGTTACGGACTTCATGGCAAGCGGCTGAACGGCTTGTGTTCCAATCATAAAATTCTGTATCAATGATTACCCTCCTAAATGTCAGTTAAGCTTATTTTCCGATTTCGAGCGCCTTGCTTACCATTGCCTTGGATGCATTCAGCATCGTCACGTTAGCTTCATAAGAACGGGAAGCAGACAGCATATCCACCATCTCTTTGGTCAGGTCGACGTTAGGCATGTACACATAGCCCTCAGTGTCTGCATCCGGATGGGACGGATTGTAGACCGGCTTCAAAGGTGAGGAATCCTCGATGATTGACTGCACCTTGACGCCCTCAGTCCCGTTACCGCTATTCATTTTTGAATTTAAAATATTCGAAAAGCTGTTATTTTGCTCTGTTCCGAGAACGACAAGCTTACGCTTGTAGGGTACAGCCTTACCGTCTACTACGGAAGCCCTGGTTGTCTCGGCATTAGCAATATTGGAGGAAATGACATCCATTCTGAGCCGCTGGGCGGTTAAGGCTGAAGCGCTGATTCCAAAACTGCTACCAAAGTTCACTATATATTACCCTCCCTGCACAACTGTACGCATCATAGTAATCTGGCTGTTCAGCTGCTCGATATACGAATTATATCTGAGCTGATTCTCAGCACTGAGCGCCATCTCCCGGTCCATATCCACATTATTGTCGTTATTATTCATCGAAGTAGATGCATCCTTACTAACGACTGCAGATGGTACACCGGAAACATAACCGAATTGGAAGTGGCGGGAATCCGTTACCTTCGCACCCAGCGTCGGTTTCGCTCCGTTTTCCTGCGCGGCAAGTACACTTTCAAAAGAAACATCAGAGCGTTTAAATCCCGGCGTATCCGCATTGGCTATGTTATTAGCTAGGACACTTTGTCGTTTCGTGGCAGCCTCAAGACCGCCCTGCAATCTCTGAAAACTGACACTGTTCAGCAAACCCATGGAAATCCCCCTTCCAAAGCTATCATAATGAAAAGAATTCCACAACATCTTAAGGATTCCTGCTTGTTTCGACAAAAAAAGCTATTTTTCTTGCCGTTCTTTTAAGCAAGTAGTCGAAAGGTGTCGATGGATGATTCTATTGGCAATCTCACATACTTTGATTCTCGTAGAATTTGTATATTATTACAATAAGAAATAAGCCCTATCTTTTCAGAAAAGAGAGGGCTTAAAGCATGGTTTTTCAATTATTTAACATTTATTCACCATAATATTCTATTATTTGGCATTATATTGCACGAATTGACCGTTTTTCCGGGCTTTCATGCAAGCCACTAATTCTATATGCCTAAATTTTAAGCTTTTTCTAATTGTCGCCTGTTTTACAGGATGTATTGACTTAAATCGCGGTCTTGCGCGATTCCTGACAATTTTTCGCGAACATACTCCGGTGTAATGACCATAGTCTCAAGCGTCAGCTCAGGCGCTTCAAAAGAAAGGTCTTCCAGCAGCTTCTCCAGAATGGTGTGCAGACGCCGGGCTCCGATATTCTCCATGTTCTGATTGACAGAAGCAGCAATTCTGGCGATCTCCTGAATGGCCTCGTCCTTGAACTGAATCTCGATATTCTCTGTTTTGAGCAGATTTACGTATTGCTTGGTCAGCGCATTCTGTGGCTCGGTCAGAATGGACACAAAATCCTCCAGGGTTAGGCTACTCAGCTCTACCCGGATCGGGAAGCGCCCCTGAAGCTCGGGAATCAGATCTGAAGGCTTGGCGATATGAAACGCTCCGGCTGCGATAAACAGCACGTAGTCGGTCTTCACAGGGCCGTATTTGGTCATTACCGTAGAGCCCTCGACAATAGGCAGAATATCGCGCTGCACGCCTTCCCTGGAAACATCAGGCCCGGAGCCTTTCCCCTGGCTGGCCACCTTGTCAATCTCATCAATAAAAATTATGCCGGATTGCTCCGCACGGGCCACCGATTCCTGGATGACATCGTCCATATCAATCAGCTTGGCCGCCTCGTCCTGAATCAGTACCTTGCGAGCCTCCTTAATAGGCAGCTTGCGTTTTTTGGTGCGTTTGGGCAGAAGGCTTCCGAACATCTCCTGCATATTCATCCCCATCTGATCATTGCCCTGGCCGGCAAACATATCGAGCATCGTCGGAGCCGTATCCTCCACGTCAATTTCGATGATGTCTTCTTCGAGCTGTCCTGCCAGCAGTTTGAACTTGATTCCGCGGCGTCGTTCACTCAGACTGCCGTCCTCAGGCTCTTCCTTGCTGTCTTCGGCACTACCGCTGTTCCCGCCGAAGATCATCTCAAACGGGTTACGCTGGGATTTATTCTTGGATGAGGACGGTGCGAGAATTGCGACGATCCGCTCATTGGCAAGCTCCTCTGCCCGGTCCTTCACCTTTTCCGTCCGCTCCAGCTTAACCATGCGGATAGAGGTCTCCACAAGATCCCGGACCATCGATTCAACATCACGGCCCACATAACCTACTTCAGTGAACTTTGTAGCTTCAACTTTAATAAAGGGGGCATTGACCAGCTTGGCAAGCCGGCGGGCAATTTCGGTTTTTCCGACGCCGGTAGGACCGATCATCAGTATATTCTTGGGTACAATCTCATCACGCAGCTCTTCGCTAAGTTTGCTGCGGCGGTAACGGTTGCGAAGGGCAACTGCCACCGACTTTTTGGCCTGTTTCTGGCCGACGATATATTTATCAAGTTCAGCGACGATCTGGCGGGGTGTGAGCGATTGATTCACCATTACGACTTCCTCCCTCTTTCTGTGGCACCGTGCCTACAATTGTTCAACGATAATATTTGAATTGGTATACACGCAAATTTCGGATGCAATCTGCAGTGCCTCCCTGGCAATCTCTGCCGCACTCAGATTCGCCGCATGACGTTTCAGTGCCCGGCCCGAGGCTAACGCAAAATTGCCGCCGGAGCCGATAGCAAGCACATCGTCATCAGGTTCAATGATCTCCCCGTTGCCGGAGATAAGCAGCATGCCCTCCTTATCCATCACGATCATCAGCGCCTCCAACTTGCGCAGAATGCGGTCCTGACGCCAATCCTTAGCCAGCTCGACAGCTGAACGCTGCAAGTTGCCGTGATGCTCTTCAAGTTTGCCTTCAAACTTTTCAAACAGGGTGATTGCATCGGCTACTGAACCCGCAAAGCCGGCGATGACTTGTCCTCTGTACAGCCGGCGTACTTTCTTGGCGGTAGTCTTCATAATGACGCTCTCGCCAAAGGTAACCTGTCCGTCGCCTGCGATTGCAGCATGACCGTTATGTCTTACGGCGCAAATAGTAGTTGCATGAAAGCTGGGTAACATAGTTTGGCAACCTCCTAGAATAAACTTACCGCTAAAATAAATGAACTTAAGAATGAAGATCATAGCATTCCTAAGTTCATCCTCTATAAATCATAAGCTTATGCTGTGCAAACTTCAAATTATGACTGCTCTGACTCCGCAGTCTCAGGTTCTTTATAGGTAAGGCCTGTCCGGCTCGCAAATGCTGCCAGGCTGTCCAGCGCACGGTGAGCAAGCAACTCATTCTTTTCTTTTTTGTTGCGGATTTTCTTTTCCAGTTTAGGCAGCAGCCCAAAGTTGGCGTTCATTGGCTGGAAATGCTCCGGATCAGCGGAAGTAATGTAGGCCGGCATACTGCCCAGTACGCTGTCTCCGGGGAATACCAGCCCTTCCTCACCAAGCGCCGCTCTGGCTGCGTTGATTCCGGCAATCATACCGGATGCGGCAGACTCGACATAACCTTCAACGCCTGTCATCTGGCCGGCAAAGAACAGTCTTTCATGTCCCTTCATCTGGTAAGTCGGATGCAGCAGCTTAGGCGAATTGATAAACGTATTGCGGTGCATTACGCCATAACGGACATATTCGGCATTCTCCAGGCCTGGAATCATGGAGAATACGCGCTTTTGCTCGCCCCATTTCAAATGTGTCTGGAAGCCCACCAGATTGTAGAGCGTACCGGCAGCATTGTCCTGACGCAGCTGAACAACCGCGTAAGGAAGCTTCCCGGTGTGGGGATTCAAAAGTCCCACCGGCTTCATTGGTCCGAATAGCGCTGTCTGCTTACCGCGCTTCATCATAATTTCAATCGGCATACAGCCTTCGAAATAGATTTCTTTCTCAAATTCCTTGAGCGCTGCAGTCTCGGCAGTAATCAGGGCATCATAGAAACGGTCAAATTCTTCCTCATTCATCGGACAGTTCAAATAGGCCGCTTCACCCTTGTCATACCGGGACGCCAGATAGACCTTACTCATATCAATGCTGTCCTTCTCGACAATCGGTGCTGCCGCATCGTAGAAGTAGAAATATTCTTCACCAAGGAGTGCCTTGATCTCGGCAGACAATGCCGGGGAGGTTAGCGGGCCGGTGGCAATAACGACAATGCCTTCCTCCGGAATCCGGGTCAGCTCTTCATTAACAACTTCTACAAGCGGATGATCGTGCAGGGTGCGGGTGATCTCTCCCGAGAATCCGTCGCGGTCCACCGCCAGTGCACCGCCGGCAGGCACTGCATGACGGTCAGCGGCTCCAAGCACAAGCGAGTTCAGACGGCGCATTTCTTCCTTCAGTACTCCTACTGCATTACCCAGTCCGTTCGCCCGCAGTGAATTGCTGCACACCAGCTCGGCAAACTGGTCGGTATGGTGGGCCGGCGTTTTAACCGCCGGTCTCATTTCATATAATTTAACGGGAACCCCGCTTGAAGCAATCTGCCAGGCAGCTTCACTGCCGGCGAGCCCCGCGCCAATTACTGTTACTTTTGCTGTGTCTTTCAAATTCATTTCCTCCTGCTAAAAATCTATTATTCTGCTAATTCTTCGCTCTCAATCACAGCTTCTGTATGATCACAGGAGGTGCATTGAAGCTTGGTGCCTTGTTTATTGCGCTTTTCTATCATCCATGAGCCGCAAGCAGGACATGGTTTAAGCGACGGGCGGTCCCAGGATACAAAGTCACAGCCCGGATACTGGTCACAGCCGTAGAACACACGTCCCTTCTTGCTGCGGCGCTCCACAACCTTGCCTTCGTTGCATTTAGGACAGGTGACCCCGATATCCTTCACAATAGGCTTTGTATTCCGGCAGTCCGGAAATCCGGAGCAAGCCAAAAATTTACCGAACCGGCCGAGCTTATAAACCATCGGCTTGCCGCATTTCTCGCAGAGCTCATCCGAAACTTCATCTTCAATCTCAATCTCTTTCATTTCTTCTTCAGCAAATTCAAGGCGCTTCTCGAAGGATTCGTAAAATCCGGCCAGTACTTTGACCCAGTCCTCCGCACCTTCCTCCACATGGTCAAGATCACCCTCCATGTGGGCTGTAAATTCTACATCGAGAATTTCCGGGAAGAACTGTTCCATCTGCTCTATGATCAGTTCGCCAAGCTCTGTCGGCATAAACTTTTTCTCTTCAATGGCTACGTAGCCGCGCTTCTGAATAGTCTCCAGCGTAGGGGCATACGTACTCGGGCGGCCTATGCCCAGCTCTTCCAGCGTTTTGACCAGACGTGCTTCCGTGTAACGCGGCGGCGGCTGGGTAAAGTGCTGCTTGGGCTCAATTCCCTGCTTGTCGAGCTCGTCGCCCGCCTTGAGCGGCGGCAGGAATTTCTCCTCGTCAGTCGTTCCGTCGTCATTGCCTTCCACATAGACCTTCATAAACCCGGGGAAGGACACTTTGGAGCCTACAGCCCGGAAAACCGCTGTTCCTGCAGAAATATCCACAGAGAGGGTATCAAGAAGAGCAGAGGACATCTGGCTGGACAGGAATCGCTCCCAGATCAGCTTATACAGGCGGAATTGATCGCGGCTCATGAACTCCTTGACGGACTCGGGCTCACGCATTGCCGAGGTTGGACGGATCGCTTCATGCGCATCCTGGGCACCCGCAGCTTTTTTGGAATACTGGCGCGGAGCTTCCGGAACAAATTTCTCACCGTACTTGGCCAGAATCAATTCCTTTGCCTCATCCTGGGCCGTTGTGGAGATCCGAGTGGAGTCGGTACGCATGTAAGTAATCAGACCGACCGTACCTTCCTTGCCGAGCTCTACTCCTTCATACAGCTGCTGGGCCACTGACATGGTTTTGGCTGCGCGGAAACCAAGCTTGCGCGCAGCCTCCTGCTGCAGAGAACTTGTTGTAAACGGCGCGGAAGGATGGCGCTGTCTTTCCTTTTCCTTAACTTCGGCTACCCGGAAATCAGCATTCTTAATCGCTTCCAGAACCTCCTGGACGTCGCTTTCCTTGCCAAGCTCTTTTTTCTCACCGTTCAGCTTATGAAACTTTGCCTCAAAGTCAGTACCCTTGATGCCCAGCTTCGCAGTGATACTCCAGTATTCTGTCGGTACAAATGCCGAAATTTCATTCTCACGGTCCATGATAATCTTAACAGCTACCGATTGCACACGGCCGGCAGACAGGCCTTTTTTGACTTTCTTCCATAATAGAGGGCTGATCTTGTAGCCAACAAGCCGGTCAAGAATTCGACGGGCCTGCTGGGCGTTAACCAGGTCCATATTAATTTTGCGCGGTGTTTTGAAGGCATCCTTGACCGCCTGCTTCGTAATCTCGTTAAAAACAACCCGGCATTCCTCGGTATTATCCAGATCCAGCGCGTGCGCCAGATGCCAGGCAATGGCCTCTCCTTCACGGTCCGGGTCAGCCGCCAGATATACTTTTTTCACTTTTTTGCTGGCGTCCTTAAGCTCCTTCAGAATAGAGCCCTTGCCGCGGATGGTGATGTACTTGGGACTGAAATCATTCTCTACCTCGACGCCAATCTGACTCTTAGGCAAATCTCTGATATGTCCCATAGATGCCTTTACTATATATTTACTGCCTAAATATTTGCCGATTGTCTTCGCTTTGGCCGGCGATTCGACAATGACCAGTGTATCCGCCATAGGTTAATCCTCCTAAAAGTGATGTGAGCCTGGCCCTCATTCCGGCAAAAGGGATGGAGGGAATACGCTCAACTCTGTTCCTTCTATATTAAATTACCTTATAAATTGCACCCGGCAATTGTGTTACCGCTTTTTTTATGATTAAAGATAACAGAACTGAATGCAAATGTCCAAAATCCCAGCTTGTTCTGGAGAGCAACTCATCCAGTGTAAACGGGCCTTGATGCAGTATATGGTATAGGTGAGACTCCTCACTTGTCAATTTCTTTTCGGTGAGCCCGTCTCCGCGCCCGGGGTCAAAAGACGGATTTCCGCCTGTTTCCCCCTCTTTTACAGGCAATATTGATATGTATTCTTCCAAAATATCTTCGGCGCCGGTTACTAGTTTAGCCCCCTGCTTAATCAGCTCAAGCGCCCCCCTGCTTTTGGGAGAGGTTACAGGTCCGGGAACGGCGAACACATCCCTTCCTGCTTCCAGGGCGGCATCGGCGGTAATCAGTGATCCGCTGCGGCTGTCCGCTTCCACAACTATCGTTCCCAGCGTCAGGCCGGCGATAATCCGGTTTCGCTGCGGAAAGAGTCCCGGATGGCTTTTGGTTCCCAGCGGATATTCGCTGAGCACAAGCCCTTTGCGTGAAATTTCCCTTTCCAGCTCCCGGTTCTCGGGCGGGTAGACATTGTCGAGTCCTGTAGCCACAACCGCTACGGTATTTCCGCCGCAAGCCAGTGCAGCTTCATGGCAAACGCTGTCGATTCCGCGGGCCAGACCGCTCACTACAGCAAGACCGGACCGGCTGAGCTGCCCAGCGAGTATTTCCCCAATCTTTCGGCCGTAAGCCGTTGGTACCCGAGTCCCCACCATGGCGATAGCAGGCTGCGAAGCAAGCTTCAGGGAACCGCGGTAATAGAGCACCCAGGGTGGCTCGGCTGTTTCTTTGAGCATTGCAGGATATTCCTCATCCAGAATAGTAATCATCGCCGCACCGCTTTCTTCCATTAAAAGGCGGCGCTTTTGCACCCATCCGGCATCGAACATCTCAGCCAGCCGCTGTGACATTTTCGCGGATAATCCGACCTCCTGCCAATCCTCAGTCCGGTAATGAAAGGCCTGATCCGACAAAAGTCCCGCTCTGCGGATTTTGTCGATGCTTTTCCAGCCAATCCCCTCCACTTCATTCAGCCCGAATAACAAATCACGTGTGTCCATGTGAACGCTCCCTTTAGATGGAAGGGTCAACCTTCCCTATTTTGTGATAATGCTGTAAAAAAAGCAAGCTGCCGCTGCAAAGAACTGAAATCCGGGGATATAAACGCAAAAAAAGCAACCCTTTACCCTGCGCGCAGGAATAAAAGGTTGCTTACCTTTAACAAATCATACTACTTGACAGATTAGAGCACAATGATTTTTTGAGCGAACCCTGATTGCCTCCAAATTAATGGGTGGTAAAAGCATTCAGAATGCCGCGTTCCTCAAGAACACTTACAAGGGTGGAGCCCATTTCAGCCGGTGTAGGCGCTACTTTGATTCCGCAGGATTCCAGCACGGCGATTTTTTCGCTGGCAGTGCCTTTGCCTCCGGAAATGATTGCCCCGGCATGACCCATCCGTTTGCCCGGAGGTGCCGTAACACCGCCTATAAATCCGACTACAGGCTTCGTCATGTTCTCTTTGATCCAAAGTGCAGCCTCTTCTTCCGCCGTTCCGCCGATCTCGCCGATCATAATGACTGCTTTTGTACCAGGATCTTCATTAAAGAGCTTCAGTATATCAATAAATTCCGAGCCCTTCACCGGATCTCCGCCGATTCCGACAGCCGAGGACTGCCCGATTCCGCGTTCCGTCAGCTGATGCACCGCTTCATAGGTAAGAGTTCCGCTGCGGGAGACTACCCCTACATATCCAGGAGTATGAATGTAGCCCGGCATGATGCCGATCTTACACTCTCCAGGCGTAATAACGCCAGGGCAGTTAGGTCCGATAAGGACAGTGGACTTTCCTTCCATATAACGCGATACCTTAACCATATCGAGTACCGGAATACCTTCCGTAATGCAGATCACGAGCTCCAGTCCGGCATCCACTGCCTCCATGATGGAGTCAGCGGCAAAGGCAGGCGGAACATAAATGACACTGGCCGTTGCACCGGTGGCCGCTTTAGCCTGAACGACCGTATCAAATACCGGCAGGCTGACCTCACTTCCATTTTCGAGCGTAATGTTGACAGAGGTTCCCCCTTTGCCCGGAGTAACGCCGCCTACCATCTGTGTCCCGTAATCCAGTGCGCCTTTGGTATGGAACAATCCGGTCGAGCCCGTAATTCCCTGTGTGATGACTTTCGTATTTTTATCTACAAGAATGCTCATCGTTTGGTCACATCCCTACTTAGTTTGTCTAATACGAGACTTAGGTTACACAAGAGAAACAATTTTACGGGCACCGTCCGCCATGGAGTCTGCTGCCACAATATTAAGTCCGGAACCGGCGAGAATCTGCTTGCCCAGTGCCACATTGGTTCCTTCAAGCCGGACGACGAGCGGTTTGGTAAGTCCAAGCTGCCGGGCGGCTTCCACCACACCTTCAGCAATGACATCACAGCGCATAATGCCGCCGAAAATATTGACAAAGATGCCGTTCACCTTGTCGTCAGACAAAATAATTTTAAACGCCTCGGTAACCTTCTCGGTTGTCGCACCGCCCCCTACATCCAGGAAGTTGGCCGGCTCGCCGCCGTAATATTTAATGATATCCATAGTCGCCATTGCCAGTCCCGCCCCATTAACCATACAGCCGATATTGCCGTCGAGGGCAATATAGCTGAGATCAAATTTGGAGGCTTCAATCTCCTTCTCATCCTCTTCATCAAGGTCGCGGAGCTCTTGAATATCCTTATGGCGGAACAATGCATTCGAGTCAAAATTCAGCTTGGCATCAAGCGCCATTACATTTCCGTCAGCGGTCACAACAAGCGGATTAATCTCTGCGATCGAGCAATCTTTATCCACAAAAGCCAAATAGAGCGCTTGCATGAACTTGACCGCTTTATTGACCAGTTCATTCGGAATAGCGATACTGTACGCGAGCTTGCGTGCCTGGAAGGTCTGCAGTCCTACAGCCGGGTCAATGATTTCCTTGAAAATCTTCTCCGGATGGGTTGCTGCTACCTCTTCAATCTCTGTTCCGCCTTCTTCGGAGGCCATCATGACCACCCTGCCGGAACTGCGGTCTACAACAATTCCAATATAGTATTCCTTGGCAATCTGGCAGCCCTCTTCAATGAGCAGCCGTTTCACTTCCTTGCCTTCCGGTCCGGTCTGATGGGTAACCAGCGTCTTTCCGAGGATTTCTCCCGCATAGGTGCGGACCTCATCGAGAGACTTGGCGACCTTAACCCCTCCGGCTTTCCCTCTTCCGCCAGCATGAATCTGAGCCTTCACTACCACCACCGGCGTACCGAGTGATGCTGCAGCCTCTACTGCTTCCTCCACTGTATAAGCAACTTTTCCGTTCGGTACGGCAACGCCGTACTTCTTAAGTACTTCTTTTCCCTGATACTCGTGGATATTCATACCGGAAGCCTCCTAAAGTGTTGCGGCGGCTTTTGCAGGCAGCCTGCAGCCATGCCGCATTCCGTTTTGATCAGCGGGGTACAGATTTGCACCTACCTATAGTATATAAAGTGAAACCCAGAATATTGTAACATGATTCAATTCCGCTTTCCTCAAAAACTTTCACTATTTATACATATATTTTCGCTTGATTTCATGCCGGAATGCGAACGGTTGCATTGACACAGGCTTGTTCTTCTATTTAGTTGCGTTATTATTGGCTTCGTGGATCCGGCCGAGCAGGTCCTTGAACTGGCCCAGCAGATGGACAAATTCCTCTGCCGAGAGCATTGCGCCTTCCGCCATCTTCGCTGGTATGCAGACGGCTTCATTTTTCAGATCCCAGCCCTTCCCGGTCAGCGAGATAAGCACCTTGCGTTCATCCTGCAGGGAGCGTTCGCGAAGAATCAGGCCCGCGGCCTGCAGCCGCTTCAGCAGCGGAGTCAGCGTCCCGGAATCCAGGAACAAGGCCTCGCCAAGCTCCTTGACCGTGCACTGCTGCTTCTCCCACAGCACAATCATAACCAGGTACTGCGAATATGTTAGTCCGATTTTGTCCAGATGAGGCTGGTACAGCTTCGTAAATTCACGCGAACACGCGTAGATCGTAAAGCACAGCTGATTATCAAGCATCAGTTCAGGGGTAGTTGTTGGTTCTTGCATTTCTTCTTCACCTGCCTTTATGACGTTATTTTATCACAATTCATCTGCAATATCATGTTAATAGCAAAAAATATATTGACTATTATTTTTTTGTGTTAAATTAAATTGTGTACAATACATTCAACAAAATGAACGGGAGCGATTTATAATGATGACTATCCAGCAAAAAATGTATGAAACTACTGTAAAAGCAGTCGGCGGAAGAAACGGATATATTGAATCGGAAAGTCCCAAGCTGAACCTGACCATCAGCACCCCCCGCGAAATGGGCGGAGCCGGCGGCGAAGGCACCAACCCTGAACAGCTGTTTGCAGCCGGATATTCTGCCTGCTTTGACAGTGCGCTGAACATGGTGGCACGGCTCGGCAAAGTGAAAATTGAAAGCAGTGAAGTTACTGCAACCGTAAGCTTCGGTAAAGTCGAAGACGGGGGCTTCGGGATTGCCGTTAAGCTGGATGTGCTGGTAAAGGGCGTTGACCACGAAACAGCGGAGAAGCTGGTAGAAGCCGCCCATGGCGCCTGCCCTTATTCCCGCGCTACACGCGGCAACATTGCAGTTGAGATCAATGTGCTAAATCATATTTAATTGATTTAACAATTATAGATGCAAAAAAATCCTAAAGCCCTGACAATGATGTCAATAAGCTTTAGGATTTTTACTTCTCATTTAAATAGAATAATTACATACACTTACAGATTCAAAATACAGTAATCTCAGTTCTTCTTCCTGATCAGCTTTTGAAAGTTCTTTAAACCAATTTTCATTTATATCTTGCTCATCAAATACTGAAGATCTCCAAAAAGTCAAAGATACTTCTGGAAACACATAAATTCCAGTTTTAGCTTTATCAGTATCATAATCAAGAGAAGGACAATCTTTTTTTATTATCTCTATAAGATTTAAAGCTTTTGTATTAAAAACATCTACTCCTCTAAACAAACATTTAAAATTATCTTTGACATGCCACGGGACCTCAATCAAGTTTACTAATCCTAAAGTATTGTATTGAATCCTAAAAGCATAGTCAAAATATTCGTCATCCAAATGCATAGAAGCATATTTCTTTCTGTATGCTTCCAAGCATTTTCCTACTTCCCGATTAGACATTCCCAATTTAATATCACCAATACCAATAAGAGGTTCAATCACAAAGGTATCCATTCCATAATCACCTTCATATTTGTATTATTTAGATACCGAAAAATTTTTCAGATAAATATAAAACCTCTACAACTTCATTAATATACTTAATTTGCAAATTTTTATATTTCCCTTCTGAATCCTTTGCTTTCTTGAGCCCATCTACTTCCATTTGTAATAACTCAACATAATCTTTGGACATCAAAAGATCAAACTCTTTATCTCTATAAGCATTTGATTCCAATTTTGTTCCCCAAGAAGGTGTATTTAGGTGATCTCTATACAACATTCTAATAGCAGGTGCAGCATTAGCATTGAACGAAGCTCTTTTCAAGGCATCGTTGGAAACAAAATGATGTCGTTCCCCTCCGAGAGCACTCATTTTATTAAAAAACCCTCCGTGAAAATAATACCTTTGTAAATTAAATTCGCCAGAATTATTATAATTCCAAGTTGATCCGTCTTCTTGCACTGTTATCTTATACTCAAAATAGTCCGATACTGCTGTTCTGCTCGTCATCCATGTATTTACTATACCTGTATTAACAGAAACCTTCGAAAAATTTTTTGAAGGATTCACCACTTTCCATGCATCTTTGCTTTTATTATATTTTTTTATAGTTCCTGTAATCCGATCAATAGGATCATTACCTAAATTTACAACACTAACTACGAATGATGTTTTAGAAGGTATGTAAGATAATACCCACACATTACTCACTACTTTTGTCATGTAGTCTCGTTCTACTAAAAAACTTTGATCATAAACTGCATTTTCAATTTCCGGAATATCTAATTGATACTTCTCGATAAGATTTTCTCGTTCCTCGTCAGTAATATCTATCTCTTCATCAGGTAAACTAGGTTCTTCTAATTCCTCAGGATCATCCTCTAAAACATCTACACTTAATTCAGAATTATTTAATTCAAAGTTTTCAATCAATTTTTGCACATCGGGCTGTTCTAAATCAATTGAATTGGTATTTAAAATTTCATCTAAAAATTGTTGGTAACCCCGACTAATCAAGTATTCTTTAACGTCTTCGTGATAATTCAGGCTCTCCACACTAACATCTTCAAGAATATTTTTGTAAGCAAAAACTTCTGATGGAACTTCAGTAGCACTTATTGTATTTCCACTATACAAAAAAATCGACAAAATAGTTATAATTATAGTATACATTCTAATTTTCATTCATATAAACTCCTTTCTACATATAAATAATTAAAATATTAATTTATAACATTTGGAAACAACGATTCATTTGCTAATTTTTGATCAGTATTATTATCGATACCTAACTGACCATTAATATTTCTTCCCCAAGAGTAAACTACTCCATTGGAATCGAACGCAGTAGAACTACGCCCAGCTGCATTAACCGCCAAAATATCTTTTAATGGTTGCGCGTAGTTATCTCTAACTTGAACAGGGTACATTACATTGTCAGTTGTACCATTTCCTACTGGCCCAGAGCCGTTTGAACCCCACCCCCAAACTGTGCCATCCTTCTTCAGAACCAAACTATGTGAGTCTCCTCTTGAAACTTGAATTACATCATATACTTCAACTATTGCAGGTGTCAGTTGTTTCGTTTTAGGAGTTTTACCTATTCCTAACTCCCCATACGTATTTAATCCTGATGTGTAAACAAACCCATCTTCAGATAATACGTTAATTCCATCTTCACCAATTGAGAAATCTTTCACTTTGTTTACCGGGTAAAGAACCGGAGTAAGCTTATTTGTAGTATCTCCTTGTCCTAACAGTCCAGAGATTCCATGTCCCCAAACCCATAAATTTCCATTTTTATCCAAGGCACCTCCACTATCTTCACCTGCATCAATTCTCACAATATTACTCAAACCACCAACTTTAACAGGCAGCAAAGAATCAACAGTTGTGCCATTACCTAATTGACCGAAGTCATTTTTTCCATAAGCCCAAACAGTACCATCATTTTTTAGTGCTAATGTAAAATAACCTCCTGCACCGATCTCTTTCACGTCGCTAATAAAAGGATTAAGATAAGGTTCAGTTTCTTTGTCATTTTTACTTCCAGTTCCTAATTCTCCATGGCTTGAAAACCCGAATGACCAGACTGTCCCGTCACTATTTAATAGAACTGTATGAGAATAACCAGCACGCACCATTACAAAATCAGTACCAACACCTTCGACTGGAACCTTTGAACTATTCATACTTAAACCTGCTCCTAATAAACCATTTGAATTGGACCCCGATGAATAGAATGCAGAACCATTCTCTAAAATCACATAATTATTATAGAAGCTTCCAGACAATAAGTAATCATATCTTTGCTCTATAGCTGCATCCGTTCTAGCAGGAAAAGCCCCAGTAGAAATTGCAAAAGCTACGACCGTCAACAAAATCCCTTTACCCACTTTAGTAGTTCTCATGCCAAAACCTTTTTTCATTATATACACTCCAATTCAATTTTTTTCCATATAATAATTATATATACATGGACCATGAATATAATAAGCATATTACAAATATTTGTCAACCATAGATTTACATTTTATTTATTTTAAACCATCATATATTCCCCTAAATATCACATATTTTTTAAGAATACAGAACAGAATATAATAAAATACCATTAGAACCGATTAATAATTCACTTAGTGTACTCCCCCTTCCCATAAAAGGTATAAAACCGCAGCAAGCTACTACGATTTTCAGGTTATTTATACTGCAAGTAATTCTTCTAATGTTCTACAGCAGGTGGAGTGGGTTAAAAAGTATCTGTAATGCAGAGCACTGCACACCCGCCATTGGGTTTGAAATCCACCAAATGTCGCTAAGAGTACATGTAAAAATAGTGCATTGCTAATACTGAAGATCTCTTTCATCGCTAAAACTATTACACATTTGCGAATTTCCAACGAAGAGAGCCTGAATTATCTCAAAGAGGATACCTATACTCAGTTCAAGGAAAACAGCTAAAATTCCAATCATGTTTTGTTTGAAAATCAGTCTCGATTTACTGACATTATTCTCTATAGTAAACTTCGATAACCGCCATCGTTTGAAAAAAGAAAGTACTAAGTAGTTCTGTACCTGCTTAACGAGTTTAAAACTCACCTTGATTTTTAGAAATACCTAAATTTATTACGCTAGAGAGTTACGGCCGTCTTTGTGTAGACACTAACAGCTGCTACTGAGCTTTCTAAAGCCATTCAATCCGAATTCAAATCTGATTGAAGGACTATGAACGTTGCCCAAAGCGATGTGTTAAATAGAATCATTTTAAAGTTTAATAGATTAAGCTTCATGTTAGTAAATAATAAAGAATTAACAGGCAACCTACTAATTAAGAGACTATAGTCCGTCTCTTAATTAGTAGGTTGTGGATTTAACTACCGTTTAATAAGACGTACAGTTCATACAGACGGACGTCTTTTGAAAAACTAATATTTTCATTTTATTCTTGTTTAGAAGCAAACAGATTTTAGTCTTCCACATTTAACTGCCTGTCCAGATTGCGGTACTGTACAGCTTCTGCCAGATGGGCAGAGCTAATCGCGGCCGCCCCTTCCAGATCGGCGATGGTTCTTGCGAGCTTAATAATCCGGTCATGCGCCCGCATGCTGAGGCCGAGACTCTCCAGGATCCCGTGCAGCAGCAGGCCGCTCTCTTTATTCAGTGCCGCATAGCGGCGCAGTGCTGCCCCGGATAGCTCGCTGTTCCAGGAAATCGGCAGGTTGCTGTAACGCTCTGCCTGAATCTGCTGGGCTCTCAGTACATCTTTGCGCATTTCTGCTGAAGATAAGGCCGGGCCCTGCCCGTTCCAGTCCGACGGCCGGGGAACATCCACCTGCATATCAATCCGGTCTAGCAGCGGGCCGGAGATTTTAGCCCGGTACTGGGCAATTTTTGCCGGACTGCAGCTACACCGCTGCTGCGTACCTGTACTCCCTAAGTATCCGCAGCTGCACGGATTCATGGAACAGGCGAGCAAAAACCTGGCCGGAAAGGTAAAAGCAGCACGGGCGCGGCTGATCGTAACCACGCTATCCTCCAGCGGCTGCCGCAGCACCTCCAGTACATTCCGCGAGAACTCAGGCAGCTCATCCAGAAAAAGCACGCCCCGGTGGGCCAGGCTCACCTCTCCCGGCTTGGGTATGCTTCCCCCGCCAATCAGCCCTGCCGCTGAAATGGTGTGATGCGGGGCACGGAATGGCCTGCTGCGCAAAAGCCCGCTGCGGGTATCCGTCAGCTTGCCGGCCGCACTGAATATTTTGGTGACCTCCAGCGATTCACTGTCATTCAGCTCCGGCAGAATGCCGGGCAGCCGCTTGATCATCATAGTCTTGCCTGTACCGGGCGGACCTGCCAGGATAATATTGTGCATCCCGGCAGCAGCTATCGTCAATGCCCGCTTTACATGGCTCTGGCCGAGCACATCACCATAATCCTCCCTCAGCATCTCATCAGCTGTACCTGATAAGCTGTAAACACTATACTGCGGGTGATACCGCAAATGTTCAAGATTAAGTGCTATGACAGGCTGGGGATTACGGCCGGAATCGCCCTGGCTGTCCATTACAGTAACCGGGAACGGGAGCAGCGGTTCATTGTCCGGATGTCCTGCAGAAGCTCCAGTAATTTGCGGCTGCTTATCTGGTACCGCAACTGGATGGCCAGCAGCTCCCGTTCCGGCATCAGCAGGATGCGGCAGCTCTCGCAGATGACCGGCTGCATAGACAGCCATGCCGCTGATCAGCGCTGCCTCTGCCTCATTCCCGCGCGGCAACAGCACCTTACCGAAGCCCGACCGCCGGGCCGCCTCCACCATCGGCAGTACACCGGTCACTGGCCGGAGGCTCCCGTCCAGCGCCAGCTCGCCGATCAGCAGCATCTCTTCAGCTGCCGGCATTATCAGCTGACCGCTGGTCGTCAGAATGCCCAGCGCAATGGCCAGATCAAAGGCCGAGCCTTCCTTGCGCAGATCCGCCGGAGCCAGATTAACGGTAACCCGCTGCTGGGGATAGCGGTAGCCGCAATTTCTGACCGCTGCGCGCACTCTTTCCACCGCTTCGCGGATCGCTGAATCCGGCAGCCCGATTATGCTGGTCTGGGGCAAGCCATTGGCCAGATCTACTTCCACTCCAATCATCACGCCTTCAATACCGTACAGGCAGGCACTATGCATTTTTCCGTACATAATAAAAAACACCTCTTCCCCTGAAATACGCCCCAACGGGCGTCATTCATCCAAGAAAAAAGGTGCTTCCTCATTTTCCGCAGTCTGTCTATCCCTAGTATACAGAGACAGCCGAGCTTTTATCAAGCTTTTTGAAATCTGTTATCCTTCCTCACTGACCGTAACCGCATCCCTGATTGCAGCGAACGACAAAGGCTTATATCCGGTATGCTCAACGCAAATATTGAAATGATTGTTCCCTTCATATTTCTGGCCGTGGATATGACCATGCACATTTACGTAAGGCATATGCTTGTTCATATACATGGGCTCATGGGAAAGGAAGAAAAAGTCCTTATACACCAGCGGGTATTCACTGACCTCATCAAAACCCGCCTCCAGCCACCAGCTCCGGCCGCGCCCGCGGTCATGGTTGCCGAGAATGAGTATTTTGTACCCGTTCAGACGGCTGATAATGCTACTGGTCGCCTCAAGGCCGAGGAAGGAGAAATCCCCCAGATGAAAAACGGTATCCTCAGGTCCGACTGCGGCATTCCAGTTTGCAATCAAGGCCTCATCCATCGCCTGCACATTTGCGAAAGGCCGGGACTCAAAATCAATAATCAGCTTATGTCCGAAATGATGGTCCGATGTGAAAAAGACATCCGGCATATGGATTTCCTCCCGATATGTAATATAAAAATAGAACTTAAGAATCCGGCCGGCTGTGCGGCAGCCCTTTTACAAAGGTACCGCTAGGCTCCCGGCAATCCTTAAGTTCAACCGGCATTCACTTTAGCTTGAGTAGCCGTCATTTCGGCCATTCCCGTTTACCGGAGCGCTGATTGACATCCAGATGAATCAGTTCTGCCAAAGAAGGGATTTCCTCATGCTCCACCAGCCATTTACGCATTTCCTTGATGGCTTCGACCTGACCATTGCCCCTGTCGCGCCAGGTTAGCAGCTCAATCACCCGGATAACCAGATTCATCAGGCTGCTGTGGCTGCTCTGACTTTTTTCAGCCCTGATCTTCTGAATCAGCGCCTCATTCTCCCAGTCTATCAATATTTCCTCGGCGATAGCCGGGCGCATAATCGTAAAGCTTTTACTGCAATTACTGCAGCAGATAACGGCTGAAGGCCGGGCTCCCATATCCACTTCAATCTTGTGATCACAATATTGGCAAGCAAAGCTTACCTGTATATTAACCGGTTGGTTATTCACGGGGAACCGCCTCCTCATGGTAGCATTAAAAGTCACAATAATGTTTACCCATTTCCCAGGAGAAATGACCCAAAGCGTGCAGTCCTGCCAAGGATAGCGTTTATAACAGCTCACCAAAGACAGGCCGAACAGATCATTCATCAAAAAGCTTCACGGATATGACGGAGCGCGGCGACGCTTAAATCCGGGTTCAGCTGTACACTGATGACATCAAATGAAACGGCACGCTCCTGCTCGCCCTTCATATGCAGATATACCTCTGCCGTGCTGCGCACCTGCCGGACTTTGCGGGCATCGACCGACTCCTCCGGCGTTCCGGGGAGCGGACTTCCGCTGCGGCTGCGCACCTCGATGAATACCAGAATACCCTGATATTCCGCAACCAGATCCAGCTCCCCGCTGCGGCAGCGCCAGTTGGCTTCCACTATAATGTAACCTCTCGAAGCCAGATACAGTGCTGCTGCCGCTTCAGCCGCTGCCCCCTTGATCTTCCGGTTATAGGCTCCGCCAGCATTAGATTCTCTCATTGCATCTTCTGCTTCCCGGCCAATCTGTCACTCTGATAGACAAAGCTCAAAATTTCCGCCACCAGATTGTAGAGCTCCGGCGGAATCTGCTGATCCAGATCCAGTTTGGAGAGAACCTCAACCAGGGCAGCATCCTCCTGTACAGCCACCCCGTTCTCTTTGGCCTTCTGCAGAATCATATCGGCAACCGCCCCCTGACCTTTGGCCACTACCACCGGGGCCTCACTCTGGCCGGGGGTATATTTCAGGGCGACCGCCTTTTTCATCCGCTGCGATACTTCCTGCTTCTCCTGCTCACTCATATCCGGTAATCGACTCCTTTATAGGAATCCGGGGTAAATTCGGCCAGTTTGGCTGCCACTGCGGCTGATCCGGACGCCGCCTTCATTTCCGGAATCGGCTCGGTCCGCAGGCTCGACAGCTGGTACCCGATCGACTCCGCGGCAAGAGCCATTTCCTCCCGCCGCCCCTCCAGCAGTTCAAGCACCCACGGATCGTTATTGTGCAGCTTGAGGCTGACGATCCGGTCGACCACCTGAACATCCACCAGGGTCTGGCCCAGCTGCTTCATATCCAGATCAAACCAGAGGCGGCAGTTCGCCGCATCCAGCTCACCCTTGCGGCCGCGCCGCGACTGAATATGCACCGAAGCCGTCTCTTCGCCATCAGGTCCGTGCAGCGGCAGGAACAATGTGACCTGCGCGAACGGCGCCGTACGGTCGGTGTTCAGCAGCAGCTGCTGTCCGGTCAGCTGCGCCACGATCTGGCCCGCGGCATCCTTGACCGCGGGCGGGGCATCGCTGCTGCCCATCACCTGCAGCAGCACGCCCTTCAGCGTATCGGCGGCCTCCGCCCCGCCGCCGGACGCCGCCTGCGCGGCCGCAGCGCCGCCGCGCACAGCCTGCTGCTCGTGCTCCGCACCGAGCAGCTTCAGCACCCGCCCCACCCAAGACTCCGTGTCTTGGGCAGGGGCGGGTGCCTGGCCCGGCTGCTGCGCAGCAGCCGGGCTGTCCCCGCGCGTCGTGCCGGCCGCGCGGGCTGGTTCTTGCCCCGCCGGCGCAGCAGGCGGGGCGCCCTTTTCAGGCTGGGCGGCAGCGCCAGCCTGGTCCGTGAGCTGCGGCAGCGTGCCGCGCAGCTCGGTAAGCACGCCCTGCAGCTTCGCGAGCAGGGCGCCCCCGGCCGCACCGGCAGGTGCCGGCTGGCCGTCGGCACTCTTCATAGCCGTGCCGCCTTTAGCAGCTGCGTCCGCCGGCTCCTCACCGGCAACTGCCTGCGGCTCCGCGGTGAAAGCAGGCGCTATGTTCCCGGCCTTGGCAGCGGCGCCCGGAAATCCCGCTGTTTCCGTCGCCCCGGATTTGACTGGCACGCCAGTTGCCCCGGCAGCTTCACCGGCATCCGCAGACTGCGGGTTAACGGCTGCACCAGCAGCCTCTGCTCCGGCCCGGGCTGCCGGACTACCCTGCGTTCCTGCAGCCGGGGTCCCGGCCACTGTAGTTCCTGTAGCCGGCAGTTCCTTGCCGGGCACTCCTTTAGCAGCTGCCGGCTCTCCGGCTTCGTTCTCCGCTGCCATTTGTCCGGCTTTGTTCGCCGCTGCTATTTCCCCGGTGTTATCCTCCACTGCCATTTCTCCGGCTGAACCGGCCGCTGCACGCGCAGCATGATCAGCAGCTCCGGCACCCGGCGCCTGCGTGCCCGCCGGTACCGTGCGGGAGCCGCTCTCAGCACCGGCTGGCGAAGCTGGGGTCCTGGCAGTGCCGGCAGCTTCTTCCGGCTCTGCAGCCGCGTTGCCAGCTGCCACAGTTGCGGCAGTATGATCCGCTGCCGGTACGCCCGCCCCCTTATTCAAAGCCGGACCGCCAGCTTTTCCGCTCTCCGCTTCCCCTGACTGCTGTGCCCATACACCAAGCTCCGTCTCAAGCCTGGACAGCAGCTCATGCAGCTTCGGCCCAAAGACCGCCTGCTGGAGGCCCTTCACACTCTCAGCGGTTACCGGCAGCCCGCGCTTCACCGAGAGCACAGCCGCCTCCAGCCACTCCGAAGCCGGTACTCCCTGAGGCTTGGCGTTCATAATCGCATCCAGTTTGGCTGCAGTCTCTTTGGTCAGCGGCAGTCCTCCGGACTGCATTGCTATTACAATCTCTTTACCAGCTTTCGCATCTTTGAGTCCCAGTGATTCCAGCGCTTCCCCCATACTTTGCGGAGAAACCAGCGCAGCATCACCCGGCGACAGCGGCTTCAGCACCGGCAGCCCGCCTTCTCCCGGAGGTTCGACCTGAAGGGTCATCGACTGCCCCGGTGCCAGCGGTGTTTCCAGCTCCGCACGGACAGGGGTTCCCTGAATCTGCACCACCGCTTCCTTGCCTGATTCCGAAACACTCAGCACTACCCCCCGGACAACCTGACCTTCCTTCAGCTCCAGTGACTTGGCCTCTCCGGGCCTGCTGTCACCCAGCAGGCCGCGGAATAATGACCCGATATTCATGCCGCACTCCCTCCTCTCTTCATATTCTGATATTTAACTTTATCGGCATTTAACGTCCATTTTATAAAAGGTTGCCGCCTCAAAATAAGGTCTGCTGCTCAGCCAGAATTTTTCCGATAAAGCTGCGCCGGTGCATCGGGGTGGGTC
Organism: Paenibacillus sp. fava2; assembly: GCF_058313675.1. NCBI lineage: Bacteria > Bacillati > Bacillota > Bacilli > Caryophanales > Paenibacillaceae > Paenibacillus > Paenibacillus sp. fava2. The sequence continues at coordinate 4,514,251 of NZ_CM177755.1, forward strand.
CCAGTGACAGAATCTGCTCCCGGTGCAGCTTAGTCGCATAGCCTTTATGTATTTTAATGCCGTAGTCCGGATACAATTCCTCCCACAGGCCTTCACACAGCCGGTCCCGGGTCACTTTGGCGACGATCGAGGCTGCAGCGATGGACTGGCTGTTAGCATCTCCTTTAATGATCGCCTGCTGCGGCAGCGGCAAATCCACCTTTTCCGCATCAACCAGCAGATAATCGGCAGCTTCACCAAGTCCCTCAACCGCTTTTTTCATCGCCAGGCGGGAGGCCTGCTTAATGTTAATCTCATCAATTACTGCAGACTCCACATGACCGACACAGACAGCCAGCGCCTGCTCCATTATGATCTCGTACAGCGCATCCCGCTTCTTCGCTGTCAGCTTTTTCGAATCGTCAACCCCGTCTATAATCAGGCCCTCCGGCAAAATTACCGCCGCTGCCACCACATCCCCAAACAGACAGCCTCTGCCTACTTCGTCCACTCCGGCAATTCTGCGGTATGACTGTTCCCAGCCCGCTTTTTCAAAACTCAGCATATCAATATCTGTATTACTCATCATGTCCCACCGCCATAACCATTTATAAGACCCTACTCTACATGCCAGCTTATCACAAGAGGACTTCCGGGGTCATCCATCTTTCTGCTTATAAAAAAATCCAGGACTCCCTTATCCCCTTAACACACGTCCAAACATAAAAAAGCCACCCAATGAATTGGATGGCTCTCATCACTTTAATATCCTGCCTGTTATGGTGTTTCCAGCGTGAACGTCCCCAGCTTGCCGGCACGCAGCTCGTGCAGCAGTGTCCGGGAAGCCTTCTCCAGATCGACACGGCCTCCGCTGATCAGACAGCCGCGCTTGCGTCCGACCGCTTCCATAACGGCCACAATTTCATCCGGATTGTCCAGATCCTCAGGAAGCTTCTCAATACCGAAGCGTTCCTGGAAGCGTGAACCGTAATCCTTGATCAGATATTTTACCGCGTAGTAAGCAATGTCCTCAACGTTAAGAACCTCTTCCTTAATCGCTCCGGTGATCGCAAGACGGTAACCCACTTCCTGGTCCTCAAACTTGGGCCACAGAATTCCTGGTGTATCAAGCAGCTCCAGTGTGCCGTCCGTCTTGATCCACTGCTGGCCTTTGGTTACACCGGGACGGTCACCGGTAAGGGCAATATTGCGCCCAGCCATCTTGTTGATCAATGTGGATTTGCCGACATTCGGAATACCGACGATAAGCGCACGGTTCGCCCGCGGGTTCATGCCCTTGGCAATCTGCCGGTCAATCTTCTCCTTGAGCAGCAGCTTGACCTGTTCGGGAATTTCCTTTATGCCGGTTCCTGTGGAAGCATCCACCGGATGGGCAACATGACCCTCTGCCCGGAAATGCGCCAGCCATTTGCGTGTCGCTTCAGGATCAGCCAGATCGCTTTTGTTAAGAATAATCAGCCTTGGCTTATCCCGCAAAATATCGTCAATCATCGGATTGCGGCTGGAAAGCGGCAGACGGGAATCGAGCAGCTCTATCGCAACATCAATCAGCTTCAGCTTATCTTCAATTTGCCGTCTTGCCTTCGTCATATGACCGGGAAACCATTGAATGGCCATAGCCGTCACCTCCTCTGACTTTTGTCAGCATCATTTAGTGGTTAATAATCGAAATATCCTGAACCGGCCAGAATATCAGATCTGCACGGCCGACAATATCGCCAAGCGGCACGTAGCCGATCATCCGGCTGTCTGTACTGTCTGAACGGTTATCTCCCATTACAAACACATGACCCTCAGGTACAGTACCGTCCGGAACATCTTCATTCGGGAAGTCCTTGTTATTATAAAGGGCGTTATTGGCATGTCTGGCGTCAATGGCCTCCTGAATATACGTTTCGTCCACAGGTTCGCCGTTAACAGTAACAACATCCCCTTCAACCTTTACCGTATCTCCGGCTACCGCAATAACGCGTTTAATAAAATCTCTGCCTTCGGAAGGCACATGGAACACAATAACCTCACCGCGCTGCGGAGAACGGATGTCGTATAAAATTTCATTCACAATGACCCGCTCACCTGTATGGAAATTCGGCTGCATCGAAGGCCCGTCCACAATAAACGGCTTGAACAACAGCCATCTTATCAGAACCACCAGAACCAGTGCAATCGCTATCGCCTTGATCCATTCCAGCACTTCATTTTTTTGCTTCTGGGGTGGCTGCCCGCCCGGGTCCACCGTTTCTCCTTGTCCCTGCTGTAAATCCTGCTGCATAGTTCACCGTCCTCTCTTTATGCTACTCTCACCATACCTCCAATATACAACAAAAAAACTTCTGCCAAAAACGCCTCCACGAATACTCCTTCAGGAGGCCTTTTCGGAAGAAGCTGATCCTAAGGCATTTATGTTCAAGTCTGGCTTTGTATACAAGGGCCGGAGATGCCTGCAAGAATAAAGAAAAGGGCTTGAAATCAAGCCCCTTTCTTTGCCGCTGATTCTAGCGACGGATTTCTTTAATTCTTGCAGCTTTACCGCGAAGTTCACGCAGATAGTACAGTTTCGCACGGCGAACTTTACCACGACGAGCCACTTCAATTTTCTCGATCTTAGGCGAGTTGATTGGGAAAGTTCTTTCCACACCAACACCGTAAGAGATTTTACGAACTGTAAAAGTCTCACTGATTCCACCGCCGCGACGTTTGATTACAACGCCTTCGAACAACTGGATCCGTTCACGAGTTCCTTCGATAACTTTTACGTGCACCTTCAAAGTATCACCTGGACGAAAACTAGGGATATCTTTACGAAGTTGCTCTTGTGTAATAGCTTGTAGGATATTCATTTAGGACTTCCTCCTTCCGTACAGGTGTTCATGCCTCTTCCGGAGAGACCCAGGCTCTCCCTCATTATCCGCAGCGGACCACCGTATTCCACACAACAGAAATAATATTATCATAAAAGATAGGCTTGTGCAATAGTGAATTTTCAGGTTATAGCGGCATCATATCCCGCTTCTTCGCTTTCACCTTGCAGTCTTTGCATAGTCCGACCACACTTCCGTCATCCTGGGCATAAAAAATCAGCTTTCCGTTCTTTTTCCTGCATGAGGAACAGGGCTGTATGGCAGCACTCTGTTTGGCTTTGCGGTGTCTGTCCATGGATATAACATTGCTGGGAACGCCCTGCTTCGGGCTCTCCGGCTTGCTGCTGCGGCTCCGGGATCTGAAAGAAACAGCAACAATAACAAGCAATACCACAAAAACCGCTGCATATCCCATTTGCTCATCCGCTCCCTTAACCTTTACTGACTGCGTGGTTGGCAATCTTCCTGCCGGCTGGCTCCGCTGCACTTGACAGTTCATCTTTTAGCTATTTTACCATAAAAAAAGTTCGAATTACAGTTGGTCTGGCTGCCCCCGACTTTAGTCCAGTGAGCAACCCGTCTGCGGCCCGTTCTTCAATTATTTACCATAATATATACTTATGACTATACATAAGCAAATCAGAGATTACACTAGGAGGGTTACCATTGAGAAAAAAACATAACACAGCTATTATCGCTGCCGTTACCGTATTCTCGCTTGTTCTGCTTGCCGGCTGCCGTGAGCTTCCGGGCAAGGAAGCTGCTGACCAGCAGCTCGAAGAGAGCTTATCCGGCAGCAACAGCGCAGGTTTTCTTGAATCACTGAGTCTGGACGCCGGCGTGGCTGCAGAGGATCTTGGCAGGGAGATTGCCGAGGCGGCAGACGATGTGCATGACGCTGTTAAGGAAACGGCAGCAGAAGCAGCAGAACAGATTAATGAGAACAGCCTGAGGCAGGAGCTTACCACCTCGCTTACAGTCGGCGGGTCTACCAGACTTCAGCTGGACAATGCTGTGGGCAGGATTGAGCTGATCCCCGGAAAGGGCGACACCCTGACTGTATCTGCAACCCTCATCGCGCATAATCCGCTTACCCGTGACACAGACCGCAAAATTCTGGACAACGCCGAGGTTTCAATCGAAAATAAAAGCGGCAGGCTGACCGTCTCCGCTCATTCCAAAGACAATCCTGACAAGAGCCTCTGGACATGGGCACAAAAAGAGTACGGCCACTCCGATTTCAGCATCAATTATGTAATTGAGGTTCCTGAAACGGTCACCGCCTATGATATTGCCAATAACGTTGGTTCCATAGAAGCAACCGGACTTGAAGGCGGCTTTGATATCACCAGTGATGTCGGTACGATTACCCTTAAGGATGCGGTAATTACCGGCAAATCCAAAGTGCAATCCGAAACGGGAAGCATTGTACTGGACCTTGAGGGAATGGACAGCGGCAGCAGCCTTAAAGCCAGCAGCACAATCGGTGCCATCAAAGCCAGTCTCGCCGGCGGTTTGAACTGCACGGTTAAAGCTGACAGCGAGCTTGGAGCCATTAACGGAGTAACGGACGGCAGGCAGGATTACAACGGAGGCGGCCCCCTGCTCGCACTCTCTACGGAGATCGGAGCCATCTCTGTTCAGCAGTAGCCAGTATAATCGGTAACCTATACATTCAGCCGTTATGTATTAAAAAAGCGGACTATCCCGGATATACCGGGAAGTCCGCTTTTTTGATGTCAGATCAGTGCAATAGCCAGCAGTGTGAACAGGCTCAGGGTCAAAATCTCGCTGCCATAGCCGTAATATCCGCCGTAAAAGCCGCCAGGATAAAAAGCCGATGTTTTCATCCGCCCGTTACCCTTTGTTTTCAGATACACATTGTTCTGGTCAACATCGACGATAATTCCTTCATGCTTCTTTCCGTCTGTTGTCAAGATACGCACTCTTTTGTTTTTGCAGTGCAGACAGTTGTAATAAGCTTCCACCAGAGTATCCCTCCTCCTTCGTTTGCTGTATTTTATGAGGGACGTGATATTGCGGCAACGGCAGGGGTACAGGTATACGGTAGAAGGCATCTTTTTTTTGAAAATCGCACTACAAAGTGAATTTATTGTGAAATAAAGAACTTGTGAACAAAGTGTGTCCTTTTCTGCAGAAAAGGTTTATAATGATTACAAATAGTAAAACGCTTACGGACTTGTACATCTACTATTATAACGACTTTGAGGAGGCAGAAATCATGAGCACAGCAAGCAGAAAATTTATGAATGAAGGGGTCCTCCGGATCGCCATCTTCATCATGTTCGCGTCCCTCACTTATAGCGTGCGCAATTACACCTGGGCAATTGTTGCCCTGCTGGCTGTAGGGACCTATTCGCTGGTTACCGGCATTGTTCAGCTGAGACGCAGCCGGCATACGATAGAGTAGCCGGACATTTTCACAACACCAAAAACCGCTTTCGCAGGACTCAGCACCCTGCAGAAGCGGTTTTTCTGTGTATACTCCGGAAAGGGTTTTCATTTAAGAAAAATTTTCTTTTTCTGCAAAAATATTATTTGAAATTATTGTTTAAATTTTATAGATTTTCGGATTGGGCTGTGCTATACTCTTGTCACAAGGAAAGGAGGTGCGTTCACATCTATCATGATATGCTGAACGTATCCCTTACCCGGACCAACGGCTGATCAGCTTAGCCTTGGTGGCGCGGGATACGGATCACAGTTTTACAAAGCGCCTCGGGTAGAGAGACCGTCTTCGGACGGTCTTTTTTATGTTTTTCGTGGTAATCCCTACAATCAGAACAAAAAAACTTTAAAGCTGCACCCGCCGGGTACGTCTTTAAAGTTTTTTTGATAAACCCCGTCCTGCCTTATTCAACCTGTCACCAGGTTATTCAAATGGAGAATTTCGATTTACGGTTTGTGTAAAACTCAATAATATCGTTAACGGTGCGGAGCGGCTCCGCTTCCTTGTGGACAGTGTCCACGTCAGGCTTGAGTGGTTCATGCGTATTCGTAGTCACTAGTGTTCATTCCTTTCGATAGTTAAACTGCTTCTGTAAGAGTGGTGTACTGCGGCACCTCTATTCATTACCCTAAAATAAGGATGATAACGCACATTTGCTCGCATTTCATTGTGAAGCTTCTGTGTCTGCTCTCGCAGGTCTGCATCTGATCCGCTGAGATTTATATACCCGTCTGGACATAACAAAAAACGCCTCCTCAACGTAATATACGTTAAACAGACGTTAAAAATGACTACTTTTACAAAAATATGCTCAAGCCTTTCCTTGCCGCTGCTGCCTCAGTACCTCCAGCGTCTTCTTGTCCTTCGCCGTAAGCTCAGCCGTCTCCAGCAGATCGGGTCTGCGCTCCAGCGTGCGCTGCAGAGCCTGCTCCCGCCGCCACAGCTCAATATTGGCATGATGGCCGCTCAGCAGCATATCCGGCACCTTCCAGCCGCGGAATTCGGCAGGGCGTGTATAATGCGGATACTCCAGCAGCCCGGTGCTGAACGAATCCGTTATAGCCGAGGTCTCATTGCCGAGCGCTCCCGGCTGCAGCCGTACCACAGAGTCAATAACCGTCAGCGCAGGTAATTCTCCCCCTGTCAGCACATAATCCCCGATGGACAGCTCATCAGTAACCAGATGTTCTCTGATCCGTTCATCATAGCCCTCGTAATGGCCGCAGATAAAGATCAGATGCTGCTCCTTGGCCAGCTCCTCGGCGATTTGCTGGTTGTACGTCTTCCCTTGCGGGCACATGAGAATAATCCGCGGCTTAACCGGCGCAGAAGTAACCGCAGCCGCCTCAGCCAGTTCTTCGACAGTCTGAATTGCCTCTGATGTAGCGCCAGCTTCTTGGGCCCGTACAGAGTCTGCTGTAACCGGAGGAATACCCACCACATGCTCAACCGCTGCAAAGATGGGGTCCGGCTTCAGCACCATCCCTCCGCCTCCGCCGTATGGCGTATCATCCACCGTATTATGCTTGTTGCCCGAGAAGTCACGGAAATTGATCGCATTCAGGGAAACGATGCCTTTGTCGCGTGCCTTGCCCAGAATGCTTGTGCTGAATACGCCCTCACACATTTCCGGGAAAAGCGTCAGCACATCAATCCGCATCATGGCAGCAGCCCTTCCATCAGATGCACAGTAATCTTCTTGGCGGCAATATCCACATCCAGCACCACATCATTAATAACCGGAATCAGGATATCCTGCCCCTTGGCAGGCTTCACTACCCAGACATCGTTCGCGCCGGGCTGCAGAATATCTGTAATCGTCCCCAGCAGCTTATCCGCATCCTGATCGGTATAGACCTCGCAGCCGACGATCTGATGGAAGTAATATTCATTCTCCGGAAGCTCGACCAGATCATCGCCGGGAACCTTCAGCAGACTTCCTTTATACTTCTCGATCTGATTGATGTTGGTGTAGCCCTTGAGCTTGGCAATATACATGCCCTTGTGTTCTCTGGCCGATTCCACAATAACCTCGAATTTCGGGCTGCCGTCCGCCGGAATAACCAGCATTTTTGAGCCAGGGGCAAACCGCACTTCCGGAAAGTCGGTATGCGACAAAATTTTGATCTCTCCGCGGATGCCGTGTGTGTTAACCAGCCTGCCTACGGTTAATTCTTCTGCCATTCTATCCACTCCTTTAAAGGTCACTTCTCTATATTTGAACAAAAAGGAGCCGGGATATACTATCCCTAGCCCCTCCTTGTGCGTATCAGTTATGATAAAATATCCACGGTTACGCGTTTATCGCTCTTGACTGCTGCTGATGTAACGACTGTGCGGAGCGCTTTGGCGATCCTGCCCTGCTTGCCGATGACCTTGCCGACATCATCAGGATGTACGGAGAGCTCATATACAATCAGGTGATCCTTCTCCACAGTCCGCACCGTTACATCTTCCGGATGATCCACTAAAGCCTTAGCAATTACTCCAACTAATTCTTCCATAGAGGACCCTCGCAATCAGTCATTATTTCTGTTGCTTCAGCTCATGGAACTTCTTCAGCACACCAGCTTTGGAAAGCAGGTTGCGAACGGTATCAGATGCTTGTGCACCTGTCTGAAGCCATTTAAGAGCTTTTTCCTCATCGATCTTAACTACTGCCGGTTGTTCAACCGGGTTATAGTAACCGATTTCCTCGATGAAACGACCGTCACGAGGGGACCGGGAATCGGAAACCACTACACGGTAGAAAGGCGCTTTATGTGCACCCATTCTCTTCAAACGAATACGTACTGCCACGAAATTCACCTCCTTAAAAGAATATCAAAAATATGGGAAGAGTTTAGTGATAAACATCTTTTTCGATCCCTCCCAAACCCTCCCTTCCAAGGGAGGGCCCCAAGGGCCTTGCCCTCTGGACACCCGCTTAAGTGCAACTGGCGTGGGCGTTCAGACTGGCGGAATCTTGGGATGATGGAGCGGGCATCGCTTTTCGTCCCTGACGGGACCCGCTTGACTACGGCGTTACCGGGCGACGGGTTTAACACAAACTACTGCTTAAAAGATTAAGGTCAAAAGATTAAGATCAAAAGATTAAGAGCGAAAAACGTCTTGATCATCTGATGTTGTACTATGTCTGATCTGGTAAGATCAAGCACAAAAGATTAAGATCAAAAACTTCAGATCAACGGAAAGGGAACTTCATCCCGGCTTTGCCGCCAAGACTCTTGAGCTGCTTCATGGCGTTTTTCTTGCCGCCCTTGCCGCTCATTCCGCCCATCATGCCGGAGAACTGCTTCATCATCTTGCGCATTTCATCGAACTGCTTGATGAGGCGGTTGACCTCGGCCACGTTCGTTCCGCTGCCGGCGGCAATCCGCTTGCGGCGGTTGTGGTTGATGATCTCAGGCTGGGCTTTCTCGGCTTTGGTCATGGAATGAACAATCGCCTCGACGCGGCCCATCTGCTTGTCGTCTACCTTCAGGTCCTTCATGCCCTTGGCCTTGTTCATGCCAGGCAGCATGTCGAGAATCTGGTCGATCGGGCCAAGCTTCTTGACCTGGTCCATCTGTTCCAGGAAGTCATCGAACGTAAATTCCGCATTGCGCATCTTACGTTCCATTTCCTTCGCTTTCTCGGTGTCGATGTTGGCCTGAGCCTTCTCGATCAGGGAGAGCATATCGCCCATACCCAGGATACGTGACGCCATACGCTCCGGATGGAACGGCTCCAGCGCGTCGATCTTCTCGCCGAGAGCGGCGAACTTGATCGGGCAGCCGGTTACAGCCTTGACGGACAGCGCGGCACCACCACGGGTGTCGCCGTCAAGCTTGGTCAGCACAACGCCGGTAAGCTCAAGCTGCTTGTTGAAGCTCTCAGCTACGTTTACGGCATCCTGACCAGTCATAGCATCGACTACGAGCAGTACTTCATCAGGATTCACAGTACTGTGGATCTGCTTCAGCTCATCCATCAGCGCTTCATCAATATGCAGGCGGCCTGCGGTATCGATGATGACATAATCCAGATTATTATCCTTCGCATGCTGGATAGCCTGTCTGGCAATCTCTACCGGACTGACCTGGTCACCGAGTGCGAATACCGGAACTTTAATCTGCTCACCCAGAATCTGCAGCTGCTTGATCGCTGCCGGGCGGTAAATATCGCCTGCTACGAGCAGCGGGCGGTGATTGCCCTTCTGCAGGAGCTTGGCCAGCTTGCCTGAGGTGGTCGTCTTACCGGCCCCCTGCAGACCCGCCATCATAATCACGGTCGGCGGCTTGTTAGCCTTGGCCAGCTTAGACTGGCTTCCGCCCATCAGTTCGGTCAGTTCCTTGTTAACGATGTCGATGATTACCATGCCGGGAGTAAAGCTGTCCATTACTTCCTTGCCAACGGACTTCTCCTTCACCTTGGACACGAAGTCCTTGACTACTTTGAAGTTAACATCGGCTTCCAGAAGCGCCAGACGTACTTCGCGCATGGCTTCGTTTACGTCATCTTCGGATACCTTCCCTTTGCCGCGCAGCTTGCTGAACACATTCTGCAATCTTCCGGTTAAACCTTCAAATGCCATATGCGGCTTGCTCCCTTCATGCTACTCTAACCTCTGCAAACGATCCACAAGCTCCGTGAACCGCTGTTTATATTGCTCAGGCAGCATCCCATTATCAGGCAGTCTGCGCAGTTCTTCTAAATACCGGTTGCGGTCGTCATGCTTGGCCAGCAGGCCAAGCTTCTCTTCATAATTCTCCAGCACCTGCTCGGCACGCTTGATATGCTCATACACGGCCTGGCGGCTGATCTCAAATTCCGCAGCAATCTCTCCCAGGGAGAAATCATCGTGGAAATAATATTTCAGAAACGTTTGCTGTTTATCAGTAAGCAGCCGTTCATAGAATGCGAATAACAGGTTGATCCGGTTCGTCTTCTCGAGCCTATTCTCCTGACTCATTAAGGGCACTCCCTTCGTCAAGGAAAAACACTTTACAGCTTCACAACGTCCCTTATGATACCGAAAACAAAGAAAGATGTCAAGCTTTTTTGCTTGTCATCTTTTTTTGTATGCAAAATGCAGGATCTCCCTGTTATTTTCCGGCTCTTTAACGGATTGGCAGCAGATAAATCAGTACGGCGAAGAAGTGTGTCACACTGCCGGCCAGCACGAAAACATGCCAGACTGCATGGTGAAACGGGAACCCTCTCCATACATAAAAGATCGTGCCCAGCGTGTACAGGATACCGCCAGTCATCAGCAGCGCCATACCGCCGCCGGCAACAGCCGCAGACAGCGGGTTCCAGGCGATGACGATCAGCCAGCCCATGGCAATGTAGAAGATCGTCGACATGAACAGGAATTTTTTGACGAAGAAAGCCTTGAACGCTACACCGAACAGCGCTACTCCCCAGACGATCCCGAACAGGCTCCAGCCCAGCGGCCCGCGGATCGCGACGAGCAGGAACGGCGTATAGGTGCCGGCGATAAACAGATAAATGGAGGAATGATCGAAGAATTCAAACAGGTCCTTCGCCTTGCCCTCCCGCAGACTATGCACCAGTGTAGAGTTGAGATACAGCAGCAGCATCGTTGTCCCGTAGATCGAGAAGCTGACAACATGCCAGGCCGTTCCCTTCAAACTGGCAAAAACAACAAGCAGAACAAGTGCAGCAACACTCAGTACCGTTCCGATACCGTGTGTAATGGCATTTGCGACCTCTTCCCTGCGGCTGTAGGTATACGTATTAGCCATAACAAAATCCTTCCGTGTGCGGTTTCCTTCTATTATACCGTTAACCCGGAGCTCATTCCAGCCTATCTGCGCACAGACAGGCCGGAGTACGGTTACAGCTTATAGAGCTCCGTATATTTCGCTTCCAGATAATCGGCCAGATAATCGGGATTCAGCGGCTCACCGGTAACCTGTTCAATAATCTGCGCCGGAGTCAGGCTCTTGCCGAAGCGGTAGATTTTGTCCGTCAGCCATTCTTTAATCGGAATAAGATTGCCTTCAGCAATCAGACTGTCGAATTCAGGCAGCTCTTTGCGGAGGGTATTCAGGATTTGGGCAGCATACATATTCCCCAGCGAGTAGGAGGCAAAATAACCGAAATCACCGCCGGACCAGTGAACATCCTGCAATACACCCAGCGCATCTGAAGGCGGAGTAATGCCCAGATATTCCTGATATTTGGCATTCCAGGTCTTAGGCAGATCCTTGACTTCCAGCCCTTCATTAAAGATCAGCTTCTCGATCTCATAGCGGATGATAATATGCAGGTTATAGGTCAGCTCGTCCGCTTCAATCCGGATAAAGGAATTAGCTACACTGTTGATCGCCCGGTAGAACTGCTCCACTTCAACCTCTGTGAGCTGTTCCGGGAAATGCTGCTGCAGATCGCCATAGTAACGCTGCCAGAAGGCTCGGCTGCGGCCGATCATATTCTCCCACAGTCTTGACTGGGATTCATGGATGCCCATGGAGGTTCCGCCGGACAGCGGTGTACCCACCAGTTCCTTGCTGATATTCTGCTCATAGAGGGCATGCCCGCCTTCGTGCAGTGAGCTGAAAATCGCACTCGTCACATTATCCAGCAGGTAATTGGTTGTAATGCGCACATCCCCCGGATTGAGCCCGGTAGCGAACGGATGCACACTCTCGTCCAGACGTCCTGCATCAAAGTCATAGCCCATCTGCTCCAGAACGAACAGGCCGAACTTTTCCTGCTGCTCCTTGGCATAGATTTGGCTCAGAAATTCCGTGTCCGGCTTATTTGGAGAAGCGCTGATTGCCTCCACCAGCGGAACAAGACGGCTGCGCAGGCGGTCGAACAGCTCGTCCACTTTGGCAACGGTCAGATCCGGCTCATACATGTCGAGGAGCGTATCATACCGGGTATCCTTTACACCCCAATAGTCGATAAACTCCTGCTTGAAAGCAACAATTTTGCTTAAAAACGGTTCAAAGGAGGCAAAATTATCATTCGCCTTCGCCTCTTCCCAGATGCTCTGGGAATGGGCAGCCAGCGCGGCATATTCTTCGAATTTTTTGGACGGAATGCTCTTGCTGCGCTCGTACTCCTTGCGGCAGTCCTTGACGATTTTGTTCTGGACATCGCTCAGCTGTGAAGCTACCTCCGGCGTGCCGAAAAAGGCTGTAAATTCGCCCATCTCCTCAGACGTCTCCAGCCGGAACAGCTCACCCGTGAGCAGCCCGATCGTTCCGGAGCGGACCTCTATCCCTTTACGGGGTGCACCTGTCTGCAAATCCCAGTGAAGAAGTCCGATGGCTTCATTATAGCTGCTGATTTTAGATAATAATTCCTGAAAAGCTTCCCATTTGTCTTTAACTGCCTGTTCCATTTCCATCCACCTGCTTTCTCTGTTTTCCTTATTCTTCTTGATGATACTTTTTTGGCTGGGGATAAGCAACTTTGCCTGTCACATGCGAAAATGAAGCGCTGCCGGCAGCTGCCATCACATCAGGTTATTGACGTCCGTGTTTTATTATCCTTATAATCATTTCAGAGCTTTCAGCTTCAAATTTGAAATAGTTCATTTATTACCAAACCGTGAATAGACCTTACGTACATACGTAAAGCCTACAGTACACAATATTATTATTAGGAGGAAGCATGGTCATGACACACGTATCGGAGATTTTGAATTTTAACAAGAAATTTGTGGAGGAAAAAGAATACGAAGCCTATCTGACCAGCCGCTTTCCGGATAAAAAAATGCTTGTCATCACTTGTATGGATACGCGTCTGGTAGAGCTTTTGCCGAAAGCGATGAATTTCAAAAACGGTGATGTCAAAATCATTAAAAACGCCGGCGCCGTCATCTCCCAGCCCTTCGGTTCGGTTATGCGAAGCGTTATGGTCGCTCTGTATGAGCTGGATGCTGAAGAGGTTATTGTAGTTGGACACTATGAGTGCGGTATGGCTTCCCTGAACGCGGACAAAATGATTAACTCCATCAAAGAACGCGGCGTATCCGATGAAGTCCTGTCGACGCTTGAGAATTCGGGAATCAAGCTGACCAAATGGCTGCGCGGGTTTGACAATGTGAAGGACGGGGTAATTCAGACTGTGGAGCTTATTAAGCGCCATCCCTTACTCCCCCCAAACGTACCTATTCACGGCATGATCATCGATCCGGCTACCGGAGCGCTTGAGCTTGTCTCGGACGGGTATGCGGAGAACAAGGCAACTCTCTGAAAATGTTTTTGGCGTGGACGTGATGTCCACGCACTTTTTTTTGTCCAAATAGCGGCCAAAAAATAATCCAAAAGATTTTTAATTAAAATTGAAACCTCCTTGGGCATACTGCGTATTACCGGGCAGAACCACAAAATTTTGAGACAACCTTAGGAGGGTACTCGTACTAAATGAAATCCATGAAACGCGTAATGATGATTGTAATGGCCTTTACCCTGTTCTTTGCTGTAACCGCTCCCGATTTTGCGGATGCGAGACGCGGAGGAGGTTTTAAATCCGGCAGCCGCGGCTTTACCACGACTCCGAAGAAATCAACTACTGATAATGTTAGAAAAAGTGATAGCACTACTGGTACTACAGCCGGAACTGCGGGTACTGCCGGTACTGCAAAACGCGGATTTTTCAGCGGCGGCTCACTGATGAAGGGTATGATGATCGGCGGATTGGCCGGATTCCTGTTCGGAAGCATGTTTGCAGGAATGGGCGCTTTCGGCAACATCCTAGGTTTCCTTGTTAATATGCTTGCCATCTATCTTGTTGTGGTGCTTGTAATGTCCTTCTTCCGCCGCAGAAGAGAAAGACGCAGACTTGAAGAAAGAGACGGCCGCTACTAATGTCAACAACTGTTCTCAGTATGGATGAAATTATTAACGCCATCTGCCTTCATATGGCTGAGCGTAAGGGCGTCCGGGTTCAGGAGGTCCAGGTTGAGCTTAGCTGGGAGGAAGACACCGGCTATACCGCAGAGGTCTGGATCCAGGGCCGCAGCCAGTATCTGGTCGAATCCAACATGATTGAAGCGATTCTCCGCTATCTGCACAGCGAGTACGGTATCCGGGCTTACCGCGAGGATGTACGGCTGGATCTGGATGAGGAAATTACCGCAATTGTGAATACCTGAAGCAGAATGTATACAAGAGACAGCCCACCAGCTGTCTCTTTTTTTGATGCCTATACAATGGATTGGCTATCCATGGAAATATTGTTTCAATGTGCCCCGTCCCCCTGTCACCTCTACCTCGGCATAAGCACCGTTAACCAGCGTCATCTGAGGCGGAACATGACCGAAATCCAGATCATAAAGAACCGGCAGCTGCAGCTCCTCTGCCAGATCCCGGTACACTTCCTCTGTGGTATACCCGTACAGCGGCTGATTGCCCTCGCTCCGCCCGAACAGAATCCCCGAGCAATTGTCAAACCAGCCGGCATATTTCATATGTACAAGAGATCTGCGGAGATCCGCCGTATTCAGCTCACAGTTTTCGAGATACCACAGAATCGGCTCCCCCTGGATAAAATGCCGGCTGAAGTGCTGCACATTGCCATACGGCGTTCCGATGATATGCCGGATAATGTCAATACAGCCGCCGAGCAGACGGCCCTTTAGTGAAACATCCTGGCCCGATACGCTCTTCCATATGGTTGGAGTGTTCAGGTTAAACAGGTATGGCGACGGGCTGTCCGCTGCTGCTCCTGCTCCCTGATGCTTTTGTGAGGATTGCTGTGCAATGCTGCAGCCGGGCGGGGTTGAGAGCACCTTTTGCCACATGACGCTCGTCTCATCGGTTTTCTCTCCGCGCAAATCCCCGAGACTCGGGCCGTGTGCGGTAGCTATGCCCGTGCGCAAGGTGATTGCAAGCAGGAGCAGGCTAATGTCGGAGAATCCCAGCACCCATTTGGGTCTAAGCTGGTCAAAATCAATAAACTCCAGCATCTCAATCAGCAGCTCGCCGCCCCATGGCGGAATAATCAGACCGATCGATTCGTCCAGCATCATCCCGTTGAACTCCATCCCCCGCTCCCTGCCCGGAGCAGATCTTGCTTTGTCATGCTTATACACCGTCTGTCCGAGACTCACCTGGTAGCCTCTTTCCTTCATCCGCCCCACAGCCTCGTCAAAGAGCTCCCGGTGCTGCTCGTCCGCGCCAAACGATGAAGCAGTTACACCTATAACCGCTCCCGGTTTAAGCATTGGATATGTAATCATTCCGATTCCTCCCTTGATTGGCAAGCCCTATATCTGTAAACCGGCCTGGAAAATGGTACACTAAGCCTATGTTTACGGTTCCTTCCAGTTTATCACCTTACCGCCTCACCCTAAAAGCAGAATAATTCTGCTTACGGGGAGTACACTGGCCGAGCCGCACCAACCAGAGTAGCTCTTCATAACATTAAAAGACATGACCGGTTATCCTGCAACGCTGCAGCAACGCGGATCATGCCTTTTTTTCATACCAAAACCATCACTCAGATCAATGAGATAGCAAGCAGCTCGAACAGTACCAGCGGCAGAATGACATTGTTGTTAACAGGACCCGGATAAGGCGGATAAGGATAACCCGGCCCAGGGTACGGCTTGTAATAAGGGTTATAGAATCCGCGCGGCGTGTCCATCGTGACTGTGACCATCAGGTACATATTTTTGCTGTCCATTCCGGCAATGGTGCCTTCATGCGTCATTCCGTCGAGAGTCTGAACCTTCACCTTATGATTTAAATAGGGTTTACAGGAATGATGCAGGGACTCGCGAACCCCATGTAAATGCTGCACAACCGCCGGATCTGCCTGATAGATTACTGTAGCCGTCTGGCCGGCATTATATGTCGACATAGCATCCTACCTCCGTTATTGGATTTGCTCCATTCTATGCAGATGCCTATATGATGGTGTCTTTGGAGAATCCGTCCCGTTGTCCAGCGCACAGCCGTATCCGGATATTGACTGCTTCCGCCCACGCCAAAAAACCGCACATCGGCAGCAGGCCAGGTACGGTTTTACGAGCTTTAAATACTATGCATAGCAGACCCAGCCGCAGCTTAAAAAGCCACTCCAATCCCGCCTTCACCGGCATACGTCCCCATAACCGGGCCCATGCTGGAGAATACCACCTCTTTGAAGGGGTGTTTTTCGAGAATACGTGCTTTGATCTCCAGCGCCAGCTTCTCACAGTTACTGTGAACAATGGCAATCGCCGCTTTCTCGTAATCATACTGCTTCTCGTCGAGCTTGCTTAACAGCAGATTCAGCGCTTTAGGTAAACCGCGTGTCTTCTCTACAACCTCAACTCTGCCCTCATCGCTGATCTTCAGCAACAGCTTGATGTTGAGTACAGACGCTACTGCGCCAGACAAACGGTTCAAGCGTCCGCCTTTTATAACGTTTTCTAAAGTATCCAGCGTGAAATAGGCTGTAGTTTCTTCAACTTGCTTAAGTACGCTTTCCTTCAGTTCGGCCAGGCTGCTGGTGAGTGACAGACGCGCCGCCGTTGCCACAAGAAGTGACAGCCCTCCGGAAAATCTTTTGGTATCTATAACTTCGATCGCGTTCGGATGTCCTTCTTCCTCATACATCTCCTTGGCAATCGTGGCTGTCTGATAAGTGCTGCTGATGTTGGAGGACATACAGAGAACCATGATATCCGTGCCCGGCTCCACCTCCTTGAATGCTTCGAGAAAACTTTGCGGGCTTGGGCTGGCCGTTGTCGGCAGCTCCTTGGACTCACGCATCATTTCATAAAAGGCTTTGGTCTCCGTGTGTTTAGGCATCAGATCATGCCCGAAATGAACCGGCAGATGAACAATAGTCACATTATACTTCTCAACATACTCAAGGGGCAGATCGGAACCGCTGTCCGTAATTATCTTGATGGCCATCAGGGTGCTCTCCTTTCAAATTCTATATCATTATAGACAGGAGACCGGATTATCAATAGTACATTTTATAACTTGTCAAAATTGAGCTTTTGTGCTTATGCATTACATTTTGGAATGATTCCCTTTATTACCCTGAATAGTGACAATAATATATAGCGGTTTGCGGTCGTCCGGTGCTTTCTAACCTTTTCCTGATGTGATATGGTGTATAAATCAGCTAAAAAGGGAGTGTAGCAAGTGAGCAAGAACAGAGTATGGAACCGGGGCAAGCATAACGGCGGAGGCCTTCAAAAACGGCAGCATCCGGAAGCAGTCGCGGCAAGATCAGAGACACCTGACGGAAATGTCCAGGAGCCGGTTAATCCGCGGATTGACGCTGTTAAGCCGATGAACCGCAGCAACTGGGTCAGCCGCCCGGCACGGGTGGCTCCGAAGGATAAAGGACAGACGGAACAATAATATATGTTACAGGAACGGGGCAGCCTGCTTGAATATAGCTAATTTGCCAACAGATAAACATGATTTCAAGAGTATTGAACGGCTGTCCGGCCTGGAGGAATCCCAGGTGATACCGCTGATCCCTGAGCTTTTGGAATGGGTGCAGGATATGAACTGGCCTGTAGCAGCTGCTGTTGCTGATCTGCTTCAAAAGTATAAGGTTCATACTGTCCCTCATATTGAGGCAGTGTTCTTACTGCGGAACGATTCCATCTGGATATACAATATCCTGGCTTATTTAATGAATGAGTGGGACAGCGGATTAGTATCAGTCTTATCGTCATCTATACAAAAACTGGCACAGGCGTCGGACGTTTATGAAGATACTGACTTGCTGGCTGTTGAGATGCTCTGGAAACATCGTTTGATTACAAAAACTGCTGCCGCCGTCCTGCTGGAGACAAAGCTGAGCGATACGGAGGGATTGTTGAACCGTTTCACAGCTGAACAAAGGAATTTATATCAGACAATGGAAAATGAGCGGCTGCACATTCTTGGCACCGATCCTGCACAAATGATGAACCATCTCCTCAATTACAATAATGAAATCTATGGGCAGAAATGGGAGCTGGAAAATTTGCTCCGCCGTCACGAAGAAATAGCAGCAACGATAAACAGAATGATGGAATAGACTTATCCGACTTCAAGTTCCAACGATCTAGTTGGATTTTCGCCACTTAGTTTCTGTATTTCTCGTCCTCCACAACGATTAGTTGGAAAATCACCACTAGACATGCATACAAACTTACATGAGAGCTAAATTAAACCAAAAGTAATAATTTTACAGTTAGTTTTATAGACTCAATGAAAAAAGAACAGTGGCGTCTTAAAACGTAGGGTTAGTTACCAATTAATGGTATATCATGTTTGTTATCTGAGAATTATCTTTACCGTCGCTCGTTTCTCTTTCGTTTGTTCTGGAGTTTCTGCGGGCTTAGGGATCTTTTGCCGACCTTTAGAACGACGAGTCGGTTCACGATTCAGCGCTTCAATAAATACATCCCAGTCTTTCATGGCGTAATACCTCATCTTTCGCAGCATGCTCCATACACTTAGGGTGGACTGCACTTCTAAATGGATGAGCTGACAAAGTAGCGCCGTAATGATTCCGATGTAACATTGGACCCACACTGCGTGGGGGTGGTGATTATGGAACGTTACGGTGGCCAGATGCTGCTTGATCCATTTAAAAAACAGCTCAATTTGCCAGCGACAGCGATAAATTTCACCAACGTCTTCGGCTGAAAGATCCTGACGATTTGTGATGACCTCGTAGATTTTTCCATGCTTATCTTGGAATTGTACAAGGCGAACGCAAAACGTTTGGCCCGATTTTTTATCCAGAATCTCAACGTCAGCGTCCCGAGTAATATTGCTGCTACCCGAAATGGGATGTTCGGTCAGCACGGTGTACTTTGTTTTTGCACGGATCCGGGCTACAAAAAGCACCGTCCCTTCCGACCATTCTCTGAAGTTTCCGTAATGCACATAGCCACGGTCGAAAATGTAGGTGAATTCTCCAGGCACAACCAGATATTTGACCGCTTGTTGATCCGACACACCGATAGTGGAAAGGACAATCTCATCCGGAAAATGACACCCTGCTTCCAGCGAAAGCAGCCGCGTATGGATTTTGACACCCTTGGTCTTATTTTGATAAAACGCCCAATCGCCGAGTATTTTGGGTAGCGAAAGGCTCGTTGAATCGACGGGTGCTAACTTTCCAAGATGCTTGATGCCCTTGGCTTCCGCTTTTCGCAATTTTAATTCCTGAACAAGATCGGTAAACAACCACTCGAGATAAGCAAGAGGGATGGTGCCGAGCTTGCGGTTCAAGGTCGATTCGTGAATGGTCGTGAGTCCGGTAATGTCCTGAAGCTCTGCATTCGTTTCCAAATGGAGCACAATGTCGGAAAGAGTCCGCCTCTGCTGCAACTGAGCTTCTACAAAAAGGGTAATCGCGGCCCCAACGGTAAGTTTTTTCGAATAATGATCTGCGAATGGACAACGAAAAGAATGTAACATTAAATGCTGTAAGTACTTGCGTAAAACTGAATTTTGCGATATGTTACCCATGGATTAGCTCCTTTTGTGGAGAGATGTGGGTAACCTGCCTACTCTCTCTACATTAGGGCTTTTTTCATTTTTCACCAGAGTAAACTCATCTTTTTTATCCATAATTAGCTAACTATTTCAAAAAAATTTATGTTAGGTTTGCCGCATGTCTAGTGGAAAATCACCACCTATTTCGGGCTATTTACCGGCTTGAAGGCAATTTCGGCGGAATTAAGCGGCCTTTTTCCAACTAGATTTTCGATAGCGGGGTTTAGCGGGGAATTAGATGGCGTTTTTACACTTAGAGAGGTTTATTGTGGCCTTGTATTCGGGATAGCCGTAGCTTTTCGCCATAGTTCGCATTATTCAGACATGTACATGACCTCTCGGCAAAAAAAGATGACTCCGCAATACCGGAATCATCTTTTT
This sequence comes from Paenibacillus sp. fava2, assembly GCF_058313675.1. NCBI lineage: Bacteria > Bacillati > Bacillota > Bacilli > Caryophanales > Paenibacillaceae > Paenibacillus > Paenibacillus sp. fava2. Next base: position 4,534,434 of record NZ_CM177755.1, read on the forward strand.
TTCGTTGTTCCTATACGTTAAAGAGCCATTCCTGCTCCTCAGATGCGTTACAGGCTTACGCTTCTCATCTCCTGCTCCGGATAACGCGTTCCGGCTGCACTGCCTTTGGGTGCTGCCTCATTAATACGCTCCAGGTCGCCGTCACTTAGACGGATCGACAATGCACCGGCGTTCTCTTCCAGGTACTTTGTCCGTTTGGTGCCGGGGATCGGCACGATGTCATCGCCCTGGGCGAGCAGCCAGGCCAAAGCCAGCTGTGACGGCTGAACCTCCTGTTCAGCCGCAATTTCCTTAATCCGCTCAACTAGCTTAAGGTTCTTGTTGAAGTTCCCGCCCTGAAAGCGCGGGGAATTGCGGCGGTAATCATCCTCAGCTAAATCCTCAAACGTGCGGATCTGCCCGGTAAGAAAGCCTCTGCCAAGCGGGCTGTACGGCACAAAGCCGATACCGAGCTCACGGCAGACCGGCAGGATCTCATCCTCCACATCCCGGCTCCAAAGTGAATATTCCGTCTGGAGCGCTGTAATCGGATGTACCTGGTGTGCACGCTGAATGGTAGCCGCTCCGGCTTCCGACAAGCCGAGAAAACGGACTTTTCCCGCCTGAACCAGATCAGCCATCGCGCCTACAGTCTCCTCAATAGGCGTATTCGGGTCTACCCGGTGCTGGTAGTACAGGTCGATATGATCGACGCCCAGCCGCCGCAGGCTGGCATCACAGGCAGACTTCACATATTCCGGCCGGCCGTTGATGCCAAGCATCCTTCCGTCACTGCTGCGCACATTGCCGAACTTGGTGGCGATAATGACATCGTTACGGCGGCCTTTGACCACCTGTCCTACCAGCTCCTCATTCCGCCCGACGCCATACATATCCGCCGTATCCAAAAAATTAATGCCCAAATCAAAAGCACGGTAAATCGTCCGTACCGACTCCTGATCATCCCGTCCGCTGTAGAAATCAGACATTCCCATGCAGCCGAGTCCAAGCGCCGATACCTCCAGGCCTTCACGTCCCAGTGTTCTGATATTCATTATCCTCTCCGCCTCTCCTGAGCATAATTGTACAAACGGCTTTTCCGATAATCAGATTACTCCGCTCACCGGTAAAAAGCAAAAAAAGGATGAGCGGCTGCACGGCCGTCCATCCTTCTCCTATTACTCTTTCAGCCTATGCTGGTTGATTGGCCTTACAAATCCCTGCCCTCATAGCGGAAATACGAGAAATCCGCATAGCTGCCGGCGAACTGGTTCATGTCGTGAGCGGCGATGCCGACAAAGTTGCCGGTGAAGCCGCCGGACAGAAAGCCGAGCTCTTGCGGCTCGTACAGTGCCGTCCATTCCTCCGTACCACTGATACGGTAATAGAATTGTCCCGCAGCCCCTTCAACGGACACAGCCAGCTGTACCGGCGACTGCCCGTCTAAAGCAATAGCCGCAGGCTCATAGCTGAAGCTGTCGGCTTCGCATTTCATCAGTCGCAGCACTCTGCCCTGGCCCTGCTCATGTGAGATATACGCATAAAGATAATTGTCCTCATTCAGATACAGCAGCAGGCCGGCCATCTGCAAATAGCTCTGCGGCTGATATTCCAGCGCCGTTTCCGCGCGGAAGCTTATATCACTCTGGCGTACTGCCAGAATATGATGGCTGAACAGGCTCTGAACAGATTCACCGGCAGTAAGCCGGAGATAACCGGGTCTTGCTGTGAATGAACACCAGCTGTCGTCCGCCAGAATCCGCAAGGTGTTCCATGTCTTCTTCAGCTGCGGGCCGTCGAAGCGGTCCTCGAACACTGTACTGCGTCCAGTCCCGCTTACAGTCACGCCCTCTGGAGCAGGAAGCGTAAGCTGCGGCTCATTGCCGCCGGCGCTAAGGCGCAGCCAGCCCGCTTCATCCCAGTACACCTGCTGCAGCGCTGTCTCTCGGCCCAGTATGGCGTACTTGCCATCCACCGGACGGGTGCAAAGATGGGCCATATACCACTCACCGCCCGGCGTCTGCACCAGGCTGCCGTGTCCGGCACACTGTAAGGGCAGATCCGGATTGTTACGGGAGGTGAGCATCGGGTTGAGCGGGTCTACCTCATAAGGACCGGCCAGCTCCCGCGAGCGGGCTACAGTAACGGCATGGCCCGAGCCTGTTCCGCCTTCGGCAGTGATCAGGTAATAATAGCCGTTCTGCTTGTAGATATGCGGCGCTTCCGTCTTCTTCAGCGGCGTACAGTCAAACAGCTTGGCCGGCTCGCCGATCAGCCGCTGCGCAGCGGCATCATACTCTTGAATCACAATACCGCTGGATTTGTTGCCCTCCAGAATGCGGTAGTCCCACAAGGCATTGAGCAGCCATTTCCGGCCGTCGCTGTCATGGAACAGGGAAGGATCGAAGCCGCTGCTGTTCAGATAGACCGGCTCTGACCAAGGGCCTTCGATGGATGGCGCCGTCATCAGGTAATTGTGGCAGTCCTTGAACGGGCGTTTGGTGCTTTTGACATCCGTATACAGCAGGTAGAACAGATTATCATGATAACTCAGCTGCGGCGCCCAGATGCTGCAGTTCTTGGGATTACCGCGCAGATCGACCTGCGAGGTAAGAATATCGGTGCAGTGCTCCCAGTCCGCGAGATTAGCAGATGAATAGATCCGCACCCCCGGCAGCCATTCAAACGACGAAACAGCAATATAATAAGTATCCCCTACACGCAAAATACACGGGTCCGGATTAAATCCCGGCAGTACCGGATTACGGATGATTGCAGTCATAGCTTGTTCCACCTTCCAATGATCTTCTACAACGATATATAAGTAGTGCGCTAACCAGACTAAGTGGATTTTCGCCATCTATTTTTTCATCAAACAACGATTAAAGGGAATTAGGTGTAAAAAAGCTATTTATTTCTGCCGAAGGTGCCCCTAGGGTGAGATTTAGTCCAAATTAGATGGCGAATTTCCAACTAAATACCTCAAATCCAGCTTAATCGGCTGATTAAATGGCGAAAATCCAACTAGTTGCCGGAGCAGCACTTGGCAGTCACTCAGCAGTCACTCAGCAGTCACCCCAGTAGCCATTTGGTACCCGCTCAGGCTACCAATTCAGTGATCTCCACAGCAGTCTGTGCAGCGCCTAACCTAGTAGTTTAATCAGCAGACAATAATCACTCTACAACAGCCCCGCACCAAAGCTACAAATGCTCCGCCAAAAAAGCCTGCCAGGCCACACGCATCTCCAGCGTCTCCATATGCCCGCCCGTTGCCGTGACATTGCGCCAGTGCTCCGGTTTGCCGGCAGCCTCATAGGCTGCGGACAAGCCTTCGTCCAGCAGCCTTACACCCTCAGCCGGACACATCCGGTCACTGCGGCCGTTGAGGCTCATCCGCGGCCGCGGAACGATCCGCTGCTGGATCTCAAGCGTCGTGAAATGCTTGAGCAGCCCCGGAACATAGGAGTAGAAGCCGTGATGATCCAGGCCTCTTTTATCGATCAGCGTCTGGGCATCTACCTGTCCGCAAATATCAACCGTTACCTTAACCCGCTCATCCAGCGCCGCCAGCCACCAGGCCATCAGCCCGCCCATCGACATGCCGATGGTGCCAATCCGCCCGGTGTCAATGTCTTCACGGCTGCACAGGTAATCCAGCGCACGGCGGCTGTCATAGAGCATCATGCCCCACAGGACTTTGCCCGTCCAGAGCATTTCCTTCACCAGCTCACTCTCGGCCTTGCCGCCGCGTTCATTGAAGCCCCACATATCAATGCAGCAGACGGCATAGCCCATATCTGTCAGCGTCTTGGCAAAGGAAGGCGACTGCAGATAAGAACTGCTGCTTAGCAGCTCCTTGCGGCCATTCGTGTAATTCCCGCCGTGCGAATGGTTGAACAGCACCAGAGGGAACGGCCCGTCACCTTCCAGCGGCTTCACAAGCGTCGCCGGAACCTTCTCCAGCCCGTTCAAATCCAGCAGCAATGATTCCATGCGGAAGCCGTCATGGATTTCCTGCTTCAGCAGCACCGCTTCAACCGGTCCCGGACCATGCTCCGGCAGATCGCCGAGCAGCGACTCCAAAGGAATTTTTTGATTACTCATCTTAAGCACCGTCCTATCCCTTAAGATTCAGATCAGCTCCAGTAAGCGTTACCCGCTCTTCCAGCTGCTCCGGCTTGCGTGTATTGCGCGACTGGCAGCTAACCAGCTCGACCTCTTCCCCGTTCTCAATATAGAAGGCTGGTCCCTCATGATTCTCGACCGTCACCTGATGGAACTTCACGTCCCGTACATTGCCGAGGTAGAATCCGCGGTTATTCATATTCTCCATGCCGGTCATCATGTCCGGATGGCCCGGCACCGCATTCTCCGCCATGGAAATATCAACATTGCTGAAGGTTACTTCGGATACATACTGCTCAGCCAGCCCGTACAGGAACCCGGCAGCGGCATGCACATTGCGGGCGGTAATGTTGGCAAAGTGAACCCGGCGGAAGCATGGCGTCTCTTCCGTAATGGGATACGGATTTTTGTCCCAGACATATTTCTCCTTGCCGCGCGGGCCGCAGAAATAATAGAGGTTCATCGTGAACGGACAGAGCACATGATCCATGACAATGTTGGAGATGCGGATATCTTCGACCGTTCCGCCCCGGCCGCGCCGCGACTTCATGCGGATCCCGCGGTCAGTCTCCTTAAAGATACAGTTACTGATGACGACATTGCGGATGTCGCCGCTCATCTCGCTGCCGAGCACTACAGCACCGTGGCCGTGAGCCATAGTGCAGTTCGTGATCGTAATATTTTCACACGGAATCCGCTCTGCCGTATCCTCGGTTCCCGCCTTTATGGCAATGCAGTCGTCTCCGACATCAATGCTGCAGTTGCTGATCCGCACACCGCTGCACGACTCGGGATCGATACCGTCTGTATTCGGGGAATCGGCCGGATTGATAATTGATACATTGTCCACAGTGACATTGCTGCACTCGATCGGATTAACCGTCCAGCTCGGTGAATTGAGCAGCGTAACATCCTTGATCGTCACCCGGCTGCAGCGGTCAAAGCTGATCAGCTTCGGACGCGGATATGCCAGCTCCTCCCGGCGGTTACGAAACACATCCCACCACGGTCCGCCGTTGCCGTCCAGCGTTCCGCTGCCTGTGATGGAGATGTTGACCAGGTCACTGCCATAGATGCAGGAAGCATAGACCTGCTGCCGGACGCCTTCCCATCTGGACTCTACCACCGGGTAATCACTCTGATCTGAACTGAAGGACAGCACGGCCCCCGGGCTTAAATGCAGCTCGATATTGCTCCGCAGAATAATAGCCCCGCTTAAAAAACGGCCTGCCGGAACATACACTGTCCCGCCGCCGGCTTCACTGGCCGCTGCAATCGCCTCATGAATCGCTGAAGTTGCGAGAACTCCGCTATCCCGCTGTGCACCGTAATCAGTAATGTTATACATTTGCAGCATGGGAACCTCCTTGTCCGGAAAGCCCGGAATCGCCGGAGCCTGCTCTCAACTGCTCATACTCCGCACAAGCCTGCAGGAATGCCCCCAGCCCCTTCTGGTCGTTCGTAATAATCGGCTCGCTAATGTAATACGCATACGTTCCGTCCCGTTTGTCTGCACCGCCGAGCCCGGCTACCTGACAGTTTTTGTTCAGGTTAACCCGGCCTTCCTTCGTTACGAGCACAAATTCGGCAATCAGCCCGGTGTAAGCGCGGTCCAGCGCCTCAGTCCAGCTGTTATCCAGAGCGCCCAGCCGGATTCCCTTGCCTATTGCATACACGATCATGCTGGAAGCCGATGCTTCCAGATAATTGCCCTTGCGCTCCCCAAGATTGACGACCTGATACCACACGCCTGCTCCCGCATCCTGATAGTTCTTTAACACACCAAGGGTATCCCGCAGAATGCGCACCAGCTCGGCATAGTCGGCATGATCTTCCGGCAGTATTTCCAGCACATCCACAAGCGCCATCAGATACCAGCCCATCGATCGTCCCCAGAAATTTTCGGACAGTCCGGTTTCAGGATTGCACCATGGCTGAACCTTCTTTTCGTCCCAGGCATGGAACAGCAGTCCGGTTACCGGATCTTTGGTATGCTTTTCGCACAGGATAAACTGCTTCGTTACATCACCCAAATCTGCCCCTTCCTCAAAAGTAATCAAATACTCCAGATAGAACGGCGAACCCATATACAGCCCGTCGAGCCAGATCTGGTACGGATAGATTTGTTTATGCCAGAAAGCTCCCTCCGAAGTCCGGGGATGAGTCTGCAGCTGATCACGCAGGTTAGCGGCGGCCAGCTTATATTTTTCAAGTCCGGTCTCTGCATACAGCGTAAACAGCAGCTTGCCGTTATTGATATGATCAATGTTGTATTCATCCTTGCGGTAGCCGCGGATACTGCCGTCCTCCTGAATGAAATAGTCCATATTGTCAGCGATATAATTGAAATATTTGCGTTCACCCGTCTGCTTCCACAGCAGCTCATAGCCCTTTAACACCACACCGTAATCGTATGACCATTTGCCGTTGTAGCCCTTATCCTCGTACAGTCTCGGCAGACGCTCCATCAGCGTATCCGCCGTCTTTACAGCCCATTTCTCTCCCACTTTGCACCCTCCTCTTATTGTAAAAAAATCCCTCCAGCCTTCAGCGGATCCAGCCGGCATCCCCGCCAAAAACGGCCTCCGGCGTAAACCGCTCCAGCTCGCTCCCACGCAGCTGCTTAGACCAGCCCACCCGCTTGTCCGCTTGTGCTCCAGGTCCCTCAGAACCGGCCTCCCCGTAATGTACGGTTTGCCACACACTGGCCTTGTCCCAGTCATTCCAGCCCTCACGGCGGATATGTGCGCCCATCCAGCAATCGAGAAACACAGTCTGAGCGAAGTCGCGCCACGGTCTTCCCAGGTATACAGTGCCTTCGGCCGCATCGCTGACCAGCCGGCATTTATGAAACACAAAGCCTGTCTGCTTATCTTCTGGAGTAGCGGCAGCCGTAACGTAGCCGTTAATCTCCTTGCCAAGATTCAGGCTGGTGATTTCGCATTCATGAAAATAGGCCGTAGCCGAGCCGAAAATAAAATCGATATCCCCGGTAATCCGGCAATGCTCAAAATAATTGCGCCCGCTCCGGTTCACCTTTTCTTCCTTGGGCTTCGCCAGATACAGCGTATCCTGGGCCGCAAGAAAGGTGCAGCTCCTGAATGACACCTTGTCGGCATCGACATAGAGCGCTACCGCCTGGCCGACCTCATCGCTGCTGCCGGCTGTATTTTCAAAAATAATATTCTCAACCGTGATATTATCACCGGTAATGTAAGTGCTGCATGAGGCAAAAGTGCCCATCGGCGTACCTTCAATGCCCGGCTTGCGCGCATAATCATCGTAAACGAATCTAACCTCGCCTTTGCCGATAATCCGCAGATCCGGTTTATTGATGCGCAGCTTCTCATAATAAACTCCGGCTTCAATGTGCAGGACAGTCACGTCCCCCGTTCCTTCCGGTATGCTGTCCACCGCGGCCTGTACAGAGCTGTAATCACCTCCGCCGGTCTTGCTGATCACCATATGCTTCATTCTTTATCACCTCAAATCCCGTATATCCTGCACAACGAACCCACCCGGTGCGGGTGGGCTCGCCAAACTTGAAGCAGGTCTTAAAGTCTTACTTCTGAGTCAGCTTGTACGCTGCTTCATACTCTTCAGTAATCTTAGTGCCGCCGGAATCCTTCCAGGTCTGTACCGCTTTTTTGAAATCAGCTTCAGTCGCCTGACCCATGATGTACTTAAATGTAGCATCGGTGATGATCTTCGCAAGCTCCGTACCCTGCTCGTTGTTTGTTGCGGAATCGAGCGGCACAGTCGGATCAAACACGGCATATTGGTCATTTTCACGAATCAGTTCGTTGGCCAGCTGTTTCTCCGGATTGGCATCCTTAAGCGTATAAGAGATTTCGCTTGGTCTGCTGGAGGAGAAAGGCTGCACATCTGCCTGCCAAAGCTCGGTATTAAGGACTTTATAAGCGCCGTTTTCATCGAATTCATAGTGCGTGCCTTCAATACCGCCGGTCATGAGCATGAATGCTTCTTCATCGATCAGATCATTGATGAACTGCAGCAGTCTTTTCAGCTCGGCTTCGGTTTTAACCTCGGATTTCGGGAATGCCATCAGACCGCCGACGCCGCTGCCTTCGGACCAGATGTGGTATTCGCCGTCACCGTTCGAGATTTTGTTGATCGGCACAAGCTCAAGGCCTTCCTGCAGATCCTGGGCCAGCGTTCTCAGGCTGGAGATATCGACCATACCGGTGTAGATCCCGGTTTTACCCTGTGCAAATTGCTGCTGCTGGTCGGTTTTGGCTGTAACGGCAAAGTCCTGCGCCAAGTATCCGTTTTCATAAAGCTTCTTGGAGAAGTTCAAGGTGTCCATATATTCCTGCGTATCGAATTCCGGAGTGAACTTGCCGCTCTCATCCACTTTCCAGCCGTTCGGTGTGCCAAAGTAGGAGCTCAGTGTTTTGAAGCTGCTGTATTTCAGATCGTTACGGTCACCAAAGCCGGTTGTATCATCTACACCGTTGCCGTCCGGATCATCCTCGGTAAATGCTCTTGCCACCTCATACACTTCATCAAGTGTAGTCGGAACCGGCAGGCCCAGCTTATCCAGCCAGTCCTTGCGCATGATCAGACCGGAGCGGGCCAGGTTCTTCTGGAACGGTACGCCGTACAGAACGCCTTCAATGGATGCGGCTTCACGAACTTCCGGCGAAATTTTGGACAGATTATCATAGTCATCAAGGTAAGGGCCCACATCCCAGAACAGTCCGGATTTCAGCGAGCTGCGCACCGAGGAGTTGGTCATCATGGTCAAGGTTACAATATCAGCCAGCTCGCCGGAAGCCAGCGCCGTTGTGATCCGTTCTTCCTTGGAAGCATCGGGTACCCAGTTGAAGGTGATTTTGGTATTGGTATACTCCTCCAGCAGTTTCTTGATTGTATCAGTCGGCGGGGAGGCTGTGTGCAGAATGTTCAGCCAGGTTAATTCCAGCGGCGCATTCTCGTCTGCTACGGCAGCGTTTTTCTCTGCTTCATTATCTCCTCCGCACGCCGACAGCAAAGTGGAAAGCACGGTAACGCAGGCAAGCATACTGACCCATCTTTTCTTCATAACTCTTCTCCTTTAAAAGTAGATTAATTGGCACTGCCTTAGTAAACGCCGTCTTCGCCCATTTTTTTGGCCAGCTTGTTGGAGGCCATTACGAGAATCAGACCGACTACGCCTTTGAACAAGCCTACCGTGGTACTAAAGCTGAGCTGGCCGTTCTTCAAGCCCGCCGTATAAATGTAGGTGTCAAAAATTTCGGCCACTTCGCGGTTGAGCGAGTTGAGCAGCAAATACATATGTTCAAAGCCAAGATCCAGCGTGCTGCCGATTTTGAGGATCAGCAGGGTGATGATAACTGGACGGATGGCCGGCAGTGTCACATGCCAGGTTTTGCGCAGACGGGCAGCGCCGTCCATTTCCGCAGCTTCGTAGAGCTGAGGATCTACTACAGTAATAGCAGCCAGATAGATGATCGTAGACCAGCCGAGCTCTTTCCAGATGATCTGGCCGATATAGATCGTGCGCAGCCATTCCGGTGAGGTCAGGAAGCTGATTTTTTTGAAGCCCATGCTTGCGATCATTTCATTGATGACCCCGCCGTCCACAGTCAGGAATACATAGGTAATGGATACAATGATAACCCATGACATGAAGTGGGGGATGTACACAATGGTCTGAATCCAGTTTTTGAGATGACGGTTCTTAAGTTCATTTAACATTAAAGCGACGATAATCGGCAACGGAAAGAAAATCACAATATTCAGCGCGAACAGGATGAGCGTGTTGCGCAGCAGCATCATAAAGGTCGGCTCCGTAAACAACCGGATAAAATGCTTGAATCCTACCCATTCGCTGCCCGTGATTCCGAGGAACGGCTGATAGTTCTGAAACGCTATTACAAGTCCGCCCATCGGCAGGTACTTAAATATGATGAAGTACACCAGTCCGGGCAATATCATCAGATATAAGAGCTTGTATTTCTTTACTGCGGTCAGGAACGCGCTGCCTTTCCTCTTTTCCAGATTCAGATTTGATGGTGCGGTGACGCTTGAAACTTTCACTTGTCAGCCTCCTTTGGTCATTCGGGGATTACGCTCCCTAGACTAAAGAATTTCCGGCGTTACGTATATAATCATTATGTGACTACCGTGGTCGAAACCCTTATGGCTGCAGTGTTTCTGCCTCTTTGACCTCCTATGATGATTACAGGGTAAGATAATGATTATGGGCTGACCAAGGCACCTATTCCGGCGGTAAACCCAACACCTCATGCCCGGATTATATACGTAATTTATCCCTCTTGTTACAGTTGAAAGGTAACCGAATACAAGGAGGATATGAAATGAACCACAGCTCACGAAGAAAAGAATCACTCGGCGGACAGATCTTCACGGTCGTAAATGCCGGTATCCTGATTCTGATCGCACTAGCCTGTCTGTTGCCTTTTGTAAACATTATCGCCAGCTCCTTCGCGACCACCCAGGAAGTGATTGCCAAGAAATTCATCCTGTTCCCGACTACCTTTTCACTGGATGCATACCGCTACATTCTGTCCACACCTACAATCTTCAAAGGTCTCGCCGTATCTGTAGGTGTCACTATTGTAGGTACCATTGTTAGTATGATTCTGACGGCGCTGATGGCCTACGGCCTGTCCCGCAAATATCTCCCGCTCAGAAACACCATTAACTTCATTGTTGTGTTCTCCATGCTGTTCAGCGGGGGCATGATCCCAACCTTTCTGGTTGTAAAATCGGTCGGCCTCATCAATTCCTACTGGTCTCTGGTGTTCCCGGTGGCGATCAACGCCTTTAATATGATCATCATGCGCAACTTCTTCCAGGCGCTGCCGGACAGCCTCGAGGAATCTGCCAAGATTGACGGAAGCAATGACTTCGGAATTTTCCTGAAAATCATGCTGCCGCTGGCCCTCCCGTCCATCGCGACCATCTCCCTGTTCTATGCGGTTGCTTACTGGAACACTTACATGAACGCCATTCTCTACATTAATGATTCGGTAAAATGGCCGATACAGGTGCTGCTGCGCCAGATCGTTATCGTCTCCAGCGGGATGCAGGCTGAGGGTACCTCGGTCGATATTATCCCGCCGGCCCAGACGATCAAAATGGCGGTAATCGTAGTTGCTACAGTTCCGATGCTGATCGCTTATCCGTTCGTGCAGAAGCATTTTACCAAGGGTGCCTTGATGGGGGCTGTAAAGGGTTAATTGTATAGTAGTAAAAAGAAACGGTACCGCCTTCACTAAAGGCCGATACCGTTTTTTTGTACCTGATTATGCTAAAAAGGTTGTGATGATTATTGCTGTGACCTAAGGATCATGCTTTTGGGTTAGGCACCCTGCTGCAGCTTGCGGTAAGTGCCCGGTGTAACCTGCTCCTTCTTGCGGAAGGAACGGATAAAGTTCTGCGGGTTATGGTACTGCAGCCGCTCGGCGATCTCGCGGATCGTCATGTCTGTCTCTGACAGCCATTTCTTGGCCATCTCCAGCCGGTAATTCATCAGATACTCACTAAACGATGTGCCGTATTCCTTCTTAAAGATGCTGCTGAGATAATTCGGATTGTAGTGCAGCCGTTCGCCGATGCCCTCCAGCGTCAGCTCCTGGTCGAACTCGGAATGGACAATAGCGGTAATCTTGTCGGACAGGCAGCGGAACTGCTTGCTTGTCTTCTCCTTCATGGCCGTGGTCATCGGGTAGATGACCTCCTGCACCAGCAGGTGTTCAATCTCTTCGGGATTACGGATGTCCAGCACCCGGTGGTACAGCTTGTTGTTATCCTGGGTCAGCAGAACCTGAATACCGAGATGCTGCTCGAGCTGAATCAGATTGTTCACCAGCCGCACCAGCATAACCTCAAAATTCAATGTGCTCTTGTTCTTGCCGATCAGCTGGGCCAGGAACGGGTAAAGTGCTTCTGTTACCTGCTCCCTGTCCCCCAGCCGGATGCCGTTAAACAGCTGTGACTCCAGCTCCGCAGGATAATGCAGCAGCACCGGACCGGAGACGACCTTGTATATATCCTCATAAAAGATAATCGATTCCTTACCGAGATTCAGCCGCTGGTGCAGCGCCTGCTTGCCCATCTCGCAGGCTTCCTTGCTCTCCAGCAGATCACGGTAGGACATGCTGAACCCGATGCTGATCGGGACCTTCAGATAATTCCGCACTGCCTTCAGAAGCGCTGTTCCATAGTCCAGCAGCTCTTTGTTGAGCTCTTGACCGTCAGGCTCCGGCATAGCCAGGACTGTTGCCTGAGTGTCATCATTCAGAATAATCGGCTGCATCCGCTGTGACTTCGGAATGATCTCCTCCACCATCTTGTTGATGGCCAGCAGCAGGACATCCTTATCGGACGACCCCTGCGCGCCGAAGCTGTCCAGCTGAATAAGCATCACCGTATATCTCAGGCTGCCGTTAGGCGGATATCCGAAGCGCTGCAGATTCCTTTCCAGATCCTCAGGGGTTTCGCGGTTGCGCAGCAGGTTGTGGAGCAATTGGGTCTCCAGCTGCGGCATTTCCGCTTTGATCAGACTGGCTAATGATTCCTTCTCCGACAGGATGGTATCAATGGAATGGATAATATATTCGAACTCATTTTTGGTGTTCACCGGCGGGATCACGGATAAACTGCGCTTGATCTGCTGTATGGGTTTTGTAAAATAAGTAGCGACAATATAAGCGACAACCAGTATCAGCAAAATGCTCAGCAGCCCGAGAGCGTACAGGCCGAATTTGGTCATTTTGAGCGTACCGGCGATTTCTTCCTGATCCAGCTCCGTAAGGTAAATCCAATTATTATAGGAGGACTTGGAATACAGCAGCTGGAGCGGCTGGTTTCCGCCTGTCTCCATTTCAGTCTTGCCGTTCTCATCACCCGCGGTAATGCTGCCGCTTAGCTCCGTAAGCTGTTCCGGTGTCAGGCTTGTCTCTTTCTGTCCGGAATCATACAACAGCTCACCGGATTTATTCAGAATGTACACCTGGGCCTTCTCGTCCGTCTTAATGATTGAATCCAGCGTGTACCGGGAGATGTCGGATAAGGCGATGGCCTGCTTTTTGCTGGAGAACACAGGCAGTGTATTCACGAACCTTATGCCCTTATCCGTCTTGACCCAAAATAAACTCTGACTCTGGTGGTCGATATACTGCTCACGCAGCTGCTCCACATCCGCTTCACTCAGGCTGGTCAGCCGCTCATTCATAATCTGCCAGTTCTGCTCCAGACTGATCAGCGAATATTCCGTACCCTCCGCCGTCATCGAGGCAATATAATTCAGCTGCGAATTGACACTGCGGTAAGCCTCAAAGTCCTTGATTGTAATCGGATTCGTGACCAGTTCCTGAAAAGAGCTCGTCGTGCTGAACGTATTGAACGCATATTCAATGCTCTGGATTTTGTGCTCCAGATTGTTCTTGATCTGCTCAACATAGCTCTGCTTGCTGCTGGAGAACTGCCCGACCACCGACCGGATCGTACTGATATAAATATAGCTGCCAAAGCTGGCAACCAGTCCCACCCCGAGGATCAGAATAGGAATGAAAATCCCGTAGAACATTCTCCCTTTTTTCATTGCGCTGCCCCTTTAATATCTGCTCATTAATATTTATTATAGCGCTTTCAAAAAAGGGTTTCCATGATTTTTTTAACGTGTGCAGCAGGTTTTCACACTTTTCTGCCAAGCACAGCAGGTGATTGAGCACGTTAACAATTATTAGGAATGGCAAAGGTTCAGATCGGAGGATGTATATACGAATTGAATAAAATATTCGAATGTTATGCGCCAGATTGTTGTTCAACAGCAAATAGCTTAATGCCATTCGGGGCTTTCATCAGGAAGGGGGCTGTACTGACAGCAAAACTGCAAAAATGGTTGTTAACGTGTTCAATGTTAAATAAACATTATAGATCTCATCCATTTAATCCAATTTATCCATTATTTGAATGTTGAGGAAGAGTTATTTACGTTGAATAAAAGTCCGCCGGGGTTTGGGCGTGCGGGAATATGCTGAATGGTTGATGAGACGCTCGCTTATAAGTAATTGCGGAGTACGAGGAGAGAAGATTCACGTAACTGCCTTCGTGCAACTATAACGCCGTATTTTCCCCGAAGTATGAACATAACTGCACTCCGTACAACTAAAACGCCGCCTCTTCCTGTTTTTGAACAAATCGGGCCATTTTAGTTATATAGAATGCAGTAATACGCTGCAAATGCGGGATTTCGCCAGTTATAGTTGCATAAGTGCAGCTAACGTACCGCATTACGGCAAGTATATAAGCAACAGACTTCTGAAAGCTGAAACGATGCATTATCAAAAAAGACTCTGCCACACACATGAAGCAGTTGTACAATTATCAGTTGTTCAAAACACGGGACTGTTCAACCAAACAATTACGATGCAGTCTCCTTCTATACTCCTGCTCAATCAGCAGCCCCGTCTGCCTGCCTAAGCTGTATACTCAGCCGCCGCTTCATCCCTTGACGGGGCCTCTCCCGCCATCTGCTTGAGCAGCTTCTTCATCATGACCGAGCCTTTGACCTTCGTACTCAGGCAAGGCGACACTTCAATGGTATAGTTGCCCTGCTGTATAGCTGCCTTAAGCTCCGCAACGGTTGAGCATTCCTGTTCCAGCCGGTTCACGACGCTGCCGTACTGCAGGCACTGATGGCTGTCGCTGCCGGCAATGACCGGGATACCGAAGCGCGCCGCAAACGGTTCAATCAGTGCCCGGTACGGCTGCTCGCCCTGCATGTAAATATCCTTGGCATTGAAGTCAAAAGCGTCCAGCCGGGCCAGCAGCGCCGGGTCCAGATGATGCAGCGGTGTTGAGGTGCGGAACGGGTGGGCGCCGATTTTCCATAAACCGTGTGCGTCGGCCAGATCCAGAAGCTGGCGGAACGCGATAAAGGAGTCTTCAAGCGTATTGCCCTCAAGGGCGCAGCGTGCTTCCAGGATGTCCTCTTTTAGTCCGATCAGCAGGATATGGCCGGTCTCAGCAATATCGACCTCCATGCCAGGGAAAATCCGCAGGCCGTCAGCCTCGTAATAATGCCCGTTGTACGGGTACATCCGGTCCAGCGTCTCATACATCCCGAAGAAATTCGAGGTATTAAAGTGCTCTGTGAGCGCAAGTGCCTGCAGGCCGTTCGCCAGCGCCTCCGTGACCATTTCACGGAAGTATTCTTCCGAGAAAGCGGATTTCTTCGATAGCTTGCCGTGGGTATGCAGATCTATTTTCATATAGGGATGACACTCCTTAGTTTTTTGGGTTAATAGAGCAGATTAATATAGCAGATTAGGAAAGGCGGCTCCCAGCGGGAACAGCAGGCTGATATATACTGCGGAGAAGGCAACAAACATCCAATCCCGGCGCTGCATGGCCAGATAGGACAGACGCAGCTTTTTAACCTTCGGGTTATTGACGGCATAAGTGTAGCCTCTGGTCTCCAGCGCTTCAACCGTGGTGCGTGAACGCTTGGCTGTGTTCAGCATCAGCGGATAGAAGACCAGTACGAGAATCCGCAGGTAATACGCGGCGGTCCGCAGGTAGAGAAACCCGTGCTTCGTTGGCCGCTGCCCCCTGAGCCTGAAGGAGAGCAGAATCTGGTGGAATTCCTCCAGCAGCGTCGGCAGAATACGGTAGCCATACGACAGGCTAAAGGCAAAAGCATCGGGGACGCCAAGAGCGGACAACCCGTCACTCAAACGCTCCGGGTCTAGGCTGGAGAAGACCGTGATGCTTGCCAGTGAAATAACAGACAGCTTCAGTGTCAAGGTCAGCATCGGCAGCAGCGATTCAGCGCCTCCGCCAAAGAAGAGCGACAACAGGAACATCCAGCCGATCTGGCTGACCAGACCGAGGCAGAGAATGAACACAATGTACGGACTGACTTTGGACAGTACAGTCGTAACCACCATAAAGACAAACATTCCGAGCAGGATCGTGCGGTTATAGATGAACCACGGCGTAATGGCAAAGAATAAGTACCAGATCAGCAGCATCCGCGGGTCAAGCCTGCCCAGAAACGTGCTGCTGCTGTTATACGCGGTGCCGAGCAGCTCCAGCTTGATGTGCTCAACGGAAATTTTGCCCAGCGCCCGTTTAACGGCTTCCACCATGTACAAGCTCCCCCTTTCTCCATTCTGTCATAGCAGTGAATTCCTCCAGGCTGCTGCAGATTTGCGGCAGGTTCAGCAGCCGGCTCATTTCCATGAGCTGGGTTTCGGCCAGCCCGGCGCGCCGCAGCAGCTGCCCATCTGAAAATATAGCCTCCTTATCACCGTCGGCTATAATCCGGCCTTCGCTCATCACGATGATCCGGCTGGCCCACTCGGCCACCAGAGCCATGTCATGCGTAGCGATGACAACCGTCTCGACATGGCCGCGCAGTGCTTCAAGCACCCGGGTCATCTCCTGCTTCGTCGAAATATCCAGATTGGCGGTCGGTTCATCCAGCAGCATGACTGCCGGACGGACGGCTGCGCCAATCGCCAGCGACACCCTGCGCTGCTGTCCGCCGCTGAGCAGCCGGGCATCCCGTTCAGCCAGCTCCTGCAGGCGGAAGGCCTGCAGCATCTCTTCCACTCTTGCGTCCAGATCTGCGAGCTTTCTCGCTTTCAGGTAATAAGCGATCTCCCCGCGCACCGAATCGTCAATGAACATATCCTCGGGGTTCTGGAACACATAAGACACGATGCCCGACAGCCGCTCCGGCGGCAGTCCGTTCACGGTAATGTCTTTGACCTGAACAGTACCACCGGTCGGTGCAGTGATTCCGGCAATCAGCTTCATCAGCGAGGACTTGCCCGCTCCATTGTTCCCGATTAGCGCTACACGCTCCCCGGCGTACAGCTCCAGATTAACACCGCTGAGCACCGGCTGCAGCGTCTTGTGGATCGTCCGGTATGAGAGCCGGATCTGCTCCATCCGGACAATTGGCTCTGCCTGGGTTTGGCTGACCGCCGCTTCCGTTGCCGCATGCATTGCGGAGTCTGGCGGTGCTGCGGGATCAGCTGCGGCCGAAGCCGCTGCCAGAGTCCGGCCATTGGCAGCACTGGCAGAGTCGGCGGCACTCACAGCGTCAGCCCGCCGCCCAAACCATGCCCGCCCCTCCTCACAGCTGAGCGGATACTCTCCCGCGGCCTGCCGGTCCGGCCGGAGCAGCCAGGCCGCCCGGGTGACATCGGGCGGATAGATTCCTAAGGCCAGCAGCTCCTCCACCGAGGTGAGCGCTTCACGGACCGGCTTCTGCCAGCGCAGCCGTCCGCCGTCCATCAGCACCACCGAGCGGCAGTACTCCGCGATGAACTCCGCGTGATGCTCGATCACCACAATCGTCTTGCCGTGCTGCTCATTCAGCCGGCGCAGAATATCATAGATCTGCCGGGCATGCTGCGGATCGAGCTGGGCCACCGGCTCGTCGATGACCAGAATGTCCGGGTCCATCGCCAGTGCTCCGGCCAGGGCGAGCAGATGCTTTTGCCCGCCGCTGAGCTGCCAGATGAATTCACGGCTCAGGCCGCTGAGTCCGGTAAGCTCCAGCGCACGCCATCCCCGCTCCCGGTAATCAACCAGCCCGTAATTGAGCGGTGTGAAGCACACATCATCCAGCACCGTCGGCCGGACCAGTTGGTTCTCGAAATCCTGATACACATAGCCGATATGCCGGGACAGCTCGCTGACCCGCTTCCCTTCCGCAGATTCGCCCAGCAGCTTAAGCTCACCCTCGAAGTCTCCAGTGTAATAATGCGGAATCAGGCCGTTAAAACATTTGCACAGCGTCGATTTGCCCGAGCCGTTGCTGCCGATGACCGCCACGAAGTCCCCCTGCTGCAGGGTGAACGAAACCTCCTGCAGCACCGGCTGTTCCGCACCGGGATAGGTGAATGACACATTGCTCAGTTCTAGCAGCGGCTTACCCATCCAGCTGCCCCGCTTCCTGCCGCCTGCGTGAAGCCTTCCGCAGGATCACTGTTAGCACTACCGCCGCAACCACTGCGGCTGCCAGCATGCTGATCCAGATCAGCATCCCCTCATTCGACTCTGCCCCCGGCAGCTCGAATTCGCCGATGCTCCAGCCCGACTCGGACAGCAGCTCTGCCCCCATCGCAATCAGGGCCAGCAGAATGGCGCCGCCCAGCAGCTTCGGAGACAGCCACGATTTGCCGCCGGAGGCATATTGCATATTCCGTTCGCGCGGCTTCATGCCGAGCAGCGGTTCGATTTTACCGTACAAGCGGGGTACCAGATACATTGTCGGCAGCAGCGCGAACAGAATGCCCGAGAACAGCACATCATTCAGAAATCCGACACCTTCGATGATGACGATACTTTCCGCCAACCCCTGCACTGCCTCAAGCTCCTCCACACCGACCCACACCTTAGCAATGTCGATGACCGAGCTGCAGAACTGGTGAATCGCCACCCCGCTGATCGCCGCGATGCCGACCTGCCTGCGGTTTTTGGGATCGGACACCATCCGGCCGGCGATATACATCGCGAGCGAGAACGTAATGAATTTTTCCAGCTCACCCAGCCCGCCGAACTGCCCCAGCATCAGCTCCCCGAAGATTACCTCGCCAACCGCCGCCCCCACAGCCGCATACAGCGGATGAAACAGCATGCATAGCGTCAGCGGAATGAAAGCGAAATACTCGACCGACAGCTCAATCGGCCCCAGCTGGACACTCGGAATCAGCTCCGTGAACATGTTGGACAACCCGTAGAGTGACATGGACAGCACGAAGATCATCATTTTCTGCGATTGGGTCAGCGTGTAGCGCGTTTTTAACGTACTCATTTCGTAATGGCCCCCTTCAAGAATTTAACTTAAGTATAGAAAGAGCGTGTCAGCACAGCTTTTCCCGTTTGTTAAGAGGGTGTAATCTTTTTTCCATGTTTTTTAACGCTGTAAAAATATTTACATCACACTGGCAGGCTATAGTGGAGAAGCATCATCATCCCAGGAGGACAATTGCCTATGTACAAGGACTGGAACCGCCGTCCCTTTTCCCCGAACCAGCGGGTGATTGCCGATTTTATTCAAAAGAATGAGCTGCGCGTCCTCTACATGACCGAGCAGGAAATGGCCGACGAGCTGGGCATCAGCATTGCCTCGGTATCCCGCTTCTGGAAAGCGGCCGGCTACCGCCACGCCAAGGACTTCAAGAACAGCCTGCGCTTCCGCTTCGAGTCTACCCCGTCTGAAAAAATGCGCGATGCCATGCAGCGGACCGGCGGCAGCTCCCTCCCGCAAATGCTGCTGGATGTGGCCTCACATCACCTGCAGGAGACAAACCGTTATTTGAACGAAGCCCACCTTGAGCGTGCAGTAGCCGCCCTGTCCGCTGCCCGGCATATTTACATTTACAGCCCCGGCCCCTGTGCCGGTCTGGCTGAGCTGATGTCTTACCGGATGGCCCGCTACGGGCTGAATCTGAAACGGATGGCCCCCAGCGGCCATGAGCTGATGGAGTCCCTGATGCATGCCGGCAAAAAGGATGTGGTGCTCGTCTTCGGCTTCGTCCAGCTGCTGCCCGAAACGGATGTTATCCTCGACTATGCGCGGGAGGCAGGTTATTTCGTCATCCTGATTACCGACAGGCTAGTCTATCCCCGTTCACAGGACGCCGATATTGTGCTGTACGCCGGGCGGGGCGAGGTATGGGAGTTTCATTCAATGGTTGGACCCACCTACATTATCGAGAATCTGATCCTCGGCGTCGGCCTGCTGAGCAAGGACCGCAGCCTGAAGAAGCTCGACAAGCTGCAGCAGCTGCGTGCAAGGTATGGCAGCAGGCTGCCGCGGAGCTGACACAGATGGACAGCAAAAAGACGCCTGCGCAGGACTTGTCTGTCCTGGTACAGGCGTCTTTTTATGGATCGCGTTAATCTAATTGGATTTTCGTCACTTGATTTCACTACTTTTTTATATTTCCGACATTTAGTTGGAAATACGACATCTATATAAAGCTATTTACCGCTCTAAAGGCCATTCCGGCAAAATGAAGTGACGTTTTTCCAATTAGTTTCCTGATATCGGGTTTTATCAGAAAATTAGATGGCGAATTTCCATTTAGTATGAATTCAGCTCAACAAAACACTTCAACTGCAATCACAATACGCCCCATTTACACAGCATCCGGCTCCGCCGTAACAATACTAGGCACCGTTTCAATCGCTACATTTCCCGCAACAGCCCGCGAGATCATGCACGACTCCTCAGCCTTATGTGCCAGCCGCTCTGCCTTCGTCCGTTCAGCCTCGGTCACATCTGCTCTTAGCACAATCCTCGGCTTATGCGTGATTCGTTCGTAAGTGAACACATTATTCGTGACATCAACAGTGGCCTCAGACTCCAGGGTCAGACTCTCAGGTGTAATCTCAGAACGCTCCATCATCGCCGCCAGCGTGATCAGATAGCAGGTAGCCGCCGCCCCCAGCAGCATCTCGTCAGGATTCGTACCAGTCCCCGGGCCGCCCATTTCCTGCGGTATCGAAATGACAGTTTTGAGCCCGCCTGCGTCAATCTGCCCCTCACTGTTACGCCCGCCGTTCCATACCGCTTTTAAATGAAAAGGATGTTTCATCTCACTTGTTCATTCCTCTCTATATCATTACTGAATCCCTGCTGTACCGAACGTAGCCTCAATAGCGCTTTTATAGTTTGTCCATTCAAAATAAAAAGGCCCGGCCTTTACAGGCTCATTATTACTCCCCAGCCGGAAATCCTTCCAGATGACCACATCGTCCTCCCTGTCGATTTTAACAGAGATATAGCCGCATTCCTCATCCGCGCACCAGGGGCAGACTAATACCGGGTATCTATAGAACATATACTCATGAGGTTGCTTTAATAAAAAATAATCAATCATGCGCCGTTGATACGCCTCACTCCCCCAGCCAAGCGCCGGGACCAGATCATGCTTTTTAAGCTTCTGGTACAGGGAATGCCCGTCAATAATCAGATCAGCAAACCTGCTATTTTTATTTCCTTCCCGCGCAGGATCGGATTCATCGAACCGGGTTCCGGGTCTGACAGCTAAGAGACTTATTGTTCTCATCGCTTCTCCTTATCAGCTGAAATAATGAAGCAGACGCTATGCCGTATTATACCATGGCAAAACAGCAACTCAAGCTCCCCTAATCTGTCTTTATATTTCACAAC
This sequence comes from Paenibacillus sp. fava2, assembly GCF_058313675.1. Taxonomy (NCBI): domain Bacteria; kingdom Bacillati; phylum Bacillota; class Bacilli; order Caryophanales; family Paenibacillaceae; genus Paenibacillus; species Paenibacillus sp. fava2. The sequence goes on from NZ_CM177755.1 coordinate 4,555,732, forward strand.
TCCATATATTTACATATTTTGTTACATATGCTATATTCACTATGAAAGCGCCATCATGAGTCAGTAGACTAGAAGTTATTCATCCTATTTCATTATGGAAAGGAAGATGACGATGAAAGATTTAGTCAAAAAAGCAGGCGCAATGATGCTCGTAGTTACTCTGCTGCTTGGAATGGTGAGGATTGCACCCGCTCACGCAGAAGCCCCGCTGTACACAATCGAAAGCGAAAATGCCCAGCTCAGCTCCGACCTCCAGGTAGTTACGCAGATTTACGGAACACCTAAGCCCGGTTACTCCGGAAGCGGCTTTGTCTGGATGCAGAACTCAGGCACGTTAACCTTCTCAGTCACTGTCCCGGAAACCGGCATGTACTCCATCAGTACCCGGTATATGCAAGAGCTCAGCGCTGACGGCAGACAGCAGTCTCTGACGGTTAACGGCGTTACCAAGGGCTCGTATATGCTGCCCTACACAACCACCTGGAAGGATTTCGATTTCGGCTTCCAAAAGCTGAATCAGGGCGTCAACACCATCCAGATCAAGGCAGGCTGGGGCTTCGCGTACTTCGATACCTTTACGGTCGATTATGCTGATCTCGATCCTCTGAATGTGCAGCCTGTCCTCTCCGATCCGCAAGCCACCCCGGAAGCCCAGCTGCTGATGAACTATTTGACAGAAGTCTACGGTAATCATATTATTTCCGGCCAGCAGGAGATTTACGGCGGCGGGAATGACGGCAATGCCGAGCTTGAGTTCGACTGGATTCACAATCTGACCGGCAAATATCCGGCGATCCGCGGCTTTGACTTCATGAACTATAATCCGCTGTATGGCTGGGAGGATGGAACAACGAGCCGGATGATCGACTGGGTCAACAACCGCGGGGGAATCGCAACAGCCTCCTGGCATATCAATGTGCCCCGTGATTTCACTGCCTATCAGGCCGGCGATTTTGTAGACTGGAAGAAAGCCACCTACAAGCCGACAGAAACCAATTTTAATACAGCCAATGCAGTCGTTCCCGGCACCAAAGAATATCAGTATGTGATGGCTGCTATCGATGATCTGGCGGAACAGCTGCTGATTTTGCAGGATAACAACGTTCCTGTCCTATTCCGTCCTTACCATGAGGCAGAGGGCAACGGCGGGTTGAACGGGGAAGGCGCCTGGTTCTGGTGGGCATCGGCCGGGGCTGAGGTGTACAAGCAGCTGTGGGATCAGATCTATACCAAGCTCACAGAAACGTATGGCCTGCACAACCTAATCTGGACCTACAACAGCTATGTATACAGCACCTCTCCGGCGTGGTACCCGGGCAATGACCAGGTCGATCTGGTCGGCTACGATAAATACAATACGATTTACAACCGCTATGACGGCTTGTCCGGTGTGCCGAATGAGGATGCGATTACTTCCATTTTTTATCAGCTGGTTGGATTAACCGGCGGTACCAAAATGGTAGCGATGACGGAAAACGACACCATTCCGAGTGTAAAGAACCTGACCGAGGAAAAATCCGGCTGGCTCTACTTCCTGCCTTGGTACGGTGAACATCTTATGAGCACTGCTTTTAATCATCCGGCGACTCTGACGACGCTCTACCAGAGCAATTATGTTATTACACTGGACGAGCTGCCTGACCTGAGTGTGAATAACCCCATACCAAATGCATCCATCACACCGTCAAGCATTGAGTTCGACAAATACACGCCTAATCAGAGTGACAAGGCCATAACCATGAATCCTAACGGCAATACACTAACCGCTCTCCGGGCAGGCACTGCCGCCTTGACTGCAATGCAGGACTACACCCTGAACGGAAATACGCTGACTCTGAAAAAAGCGTACCTGGCTCAGCTGCCGGTTGGCGAGCATTCGATCGTGCTGGATTTTAACCAGGGACAAGACCCTGTCCTGAAGGTGAAAATCATTGATTCAACACCGGGCGCAGCAGACGCTACAATCTCGCCGGTAACCGCAGCCTTTGACAAAGCAGCCTCGCTTCAGCAGAACATTTCAGTAGCCCTTACCCTGAACGGGCTCCAGCTGACCAGTGTGACCAAAGGAACCGCTGCTCTTGTCTCCGGCCAGGATTATACGGCAACAGGCACTGCTGTTGTTCTGAAAAAATCGTATCTTGCCACACTGCCAACCGGCCAGCATGTGCTAACCTTTCATTTTAACTCGGGAAATAATGCCATTCTTACCGTAAATGTGACGGACAGCAGCGTTACCGTACCGTCAGGAAACCTGACGATTCAAGCCTTCAATGGCAACACCAGTGCCTCCAGCAACGGCATTTCACCAAAATTCAAAGTGATCAACAACGGAACTTCCGCGATCCAGCTTAGTGACGTCAAGCTCCGGTATTACTACACCATCGACGGGGACAAAGCACAGAGCTTCTGGAGTGACTGGGCCAGTGTCGGAAGCGCAAATGTCACCGCTAATTTCGTGAAGCTGGCAACTCCGGTTGCCGGAGCGGATTATGCGCTGGAGATCGGCTTTACGAGTGCAGCGGGATCGCTAAATCCCGGCCAGAGCGCAGAAATCCAGACCCGGTTCTCCAAAACTGACTGGTCCAACTATAATCAGGCTGACGACTACTCCTTCAAGGCCTCCGGCACCCAGTTCGCCAACCATGATAAAGTCACCGGTTATGTGAGCGGGCAGCTGGTGTGGGGAATTGAGCCTTAGGCAGGCAAAAAAGTGGATCAGGGGATTTCCCCTGGTCCACTCTTTTTTCACCGGAAAGAACGATTCGATGCTGATTAATGATAGTGTATGGATTGCCGCCAAAAGTACATCAACATACCCAGCAGCGTTATCAATAGCGTAATACGTATTGAGTTAATTCCTCCAAGTCATTTATAATTGCGTCGGCATTAACCTCTTGACAAAATTGTTGATTTCGCTTCCATACTGCTTTGATACCTACATCGCGACTCGCTTTTATATCGTTTTCCGGGTGGTCACCTACAAACAGTGCGTCTTCTGCTCTCACTCCCAGTTTGGACAGAGCTCGAATGAAAATCTCTGGGTTTGGCTTTCGAAGTCCTTCCCATTCTGATATCAGAACCTCGTCGAATAGATGACTAATACCCAGTGCTTTAAAATTATCATACTGGAACTGTCCATAACCATTAGAAATCAGCGCTAACTTTACTCCGTTGTTCTTTAATTCAGTAAGCATAGTTATCATATTAGGAAAACCTATGCAATGCCTTTGAAAACTAATTAAGTAATCACTTAGAAGCTCAGTCCACTCCATATCTTGAATTGAGAACTCACCAATAAGCTGCTGGTAAACCTTATCTTTCCAAACATATCCGTGATTATCAAGCTCGATAAACCGCCGTACAAAAATGTCTTTCTCTACTAATTGAAGTTGTGAAAACCGATCGTACTGGTCACGAGCAAAAAAGACAAGCGAAGCATCAAGGTTCAATAACGTACCATCTAAATCAAAGAGCACCGCTTTAATATCCATGTCTTTAGCCCTTCTGTAAACTCTAATTTATTCAGATTCCATCCGCAATAAGCCGTTCATGCATTCACCGGTTTGTATGTTCTTTTGCCTTAACGTCTCGATATTTTGGTAAGTGAAAAAACTGGAAATCCATTTGGAACGATTCGGAAAAACAACAATAACATCAGAGTTTCCATCCTTATGATTCCATGAGCCTACGGGCCACATTTCAGCTTCTATCCATATATAACGATTCGAAAAGTTCATATCCAGTCTCCTAGCGTAAAACTCTCTACTCCTCAACCTCAAATATTGAATCAATTATAATGAGAAGATTGTCTCTAACCGAAACAGCTCCAAAGACTGAACGTGCATGGACCCCTTTTTCTCCGAAAACATCCAGCATAAGATCTGAGCAACCATTCAACACTTTATGATGTTCTTCAAAATTAGCATCTGCATTAACAAAACCCTGAATTTTAACCACTCGTTTCACTTTATCCAGTGTTTCTAAAGCTGTTTGTAGTACAGCCAAAATTTCAATCCCTGATTGTCGTGCAAATTCATAACCTTCTGCAGTTGTATAATCCTGACCTAGCTTCCCTTTAGGTGTTCCAGCAGGTCCCTTGCCAGAAACAAACAATAACCCGTTTACTTTTATGAAGTTTGCGTACTTGGCTGCTGGTTCGCTTGCACTCTGAAGAACAATTCCTAATGTTGCTATTCTACTGGCTACTGTTTGTTCAGTCATGTTCAATCACCTCGCTATTCTGATTTGGAAGAATTATACTACCCTATCAGTAAAGGAGCAACCATTTGTGCTTGACTGGTCTCAAGTTCTTTGATTTTGTGTTTTAACGTTTCGGTGAGTATGTCCTTATTCACATCGATCCTCTTGCGGTTATATGAATGGTTACATAAACCCGCTTTCGAAACCACCTGATTCTTCTGATACTTGAAATTGATACTCTTGTTGGATAAAATCCCCATAGGGAAAGTGTTCTTAGATACCTTTAAATATGGGTGGTTAATTCAGAACCGTTTCCAATGCCATTAATGGTGCAATCTTGTTGCGGAACCGTGTTGATTCTCTATTTACCTTAGGAGGGAATATCATTCTAACAGGCGATGTAATTGAGGCATATAACCGTAATTATTTGGATGCTGACTTGTTGAATAGATGGGCAATTGCACTCCTTGAGAGCGGAATTGAAGGAGATGCCGTTCTTGTCGCAGCTTCGTGTCCAGACTTATCTTGGCATGAGGTCCCTGTCTATTTTAGAAGAATACTGAGATATAATGAGCGCATCTGACCGGGTTTACTTGTTATTACACTAATTCGAAACACTATCTCAATAAGATGCCGTGATCAGCGGCGTTATTGCGTTAACGTGCAGGATACTGGTAATCTTTTTAGTAAATTTATATAGAAGCTCACCTAAGGAGGCGTTAAGAAATTGTACATTGACAGAATAAACACACTCATGGCGAGTGATATTCTAAGCTGGAAGTATGATGAACCCTATGACTTTTACAACAATGAATTCAGCGAGGAAGCGGTAAGCGAAATGCTTGAGGATTCCTATTTGGGAGTATTTGATACCGAAAAGCGATTAGTAGGATTCTTTTGTTTAGGATTAGCAGCACAGGTTCCCAATGATGAATACGTTTATTCGAAACAATATATCGATATCGGAATAGGAATGAGACCCGAGTATACAGGTCAGGGAAATGGCTTCTCGTTCCTGGCGTTTGTTCTTAGCTATATTAGTAAAACGTACGGAAACACTCCCAGACGACTAACCGTTGCAAAGTTTAATCTCAGGGCGATCCGTCTATATGAACAATTCAGCTTCCACCGTGAGAGCGAATTTGTTAAAGGGACAATAGCATTCGTAACGATGATACAAGAAAATGATTCTTTTAGTGAACCCGACTAAAGCTTTATTTCACCTACCCGTTATACCTCCAACACCAGCGTTCTTCAGCCCTGCTATTGTTATACATTGGCATATTACCGATAACACGCAGCTGACCGCAGCAAGCCCCATCCATATAAACACTGCAGAAGACATCCACACGCTGATCATGTAGTAATTGTATTGAATCAGATAAGGCCAGAGTACTATCAGCACCAGTAGCAGGAGTCTAAAACTGAGAACGAGCCTAGCTATTATTCGTTTTCGGCGTCTTAACCGTTCGTTTTGAATATCCCCCATTCTTCCTCCGGCCAGTCTAATCCCCTTAAGGGTTACGCTAATAGCCGCCAGCAGAGCTAAGAACGAGAACACCACATCAATTAAAGTATATGTATCATCGTATTTATAGGCTTTCATGGCATTGCCGTTTACATTTTCATATATGTTACTTGCAATCAGCAACGGAGCCGCCGAATTCAGGTTGGCCAGTACAAACACAGCTGTCTGCTGTTCCAGATCGATGATGACCTGCGAGGAATAGTTAGGATTACTTCCGGTATGGCGGATCATCTGATGGTCCGGCTCATTGCTCCAGCCATAGGAATAATATCGGCCTTCCGCTTCCACCCCTGCTGTCTCCGGTCTTGCTTCATGTGATTGTCTGATTGCCTTTCTTAGAGCATCCGGTATATTCCCGATATCCAGTTGGGCATGAACCCAGCGCTCCAAATCCTTAACATTCGTTACCAGGTACCCGGCAGCTATATTACCGTAATATCTGGGCGCGTTGTACGCTATGCTTTTACCAAAAAACACGCGATAGCCCGTGCTGAGCTGCTCAGGTTCCTTTTCCTGCCCTGTGGCAAAATAACTGTCTGTCATACCTAAAGGCATTAGAATATTCTGCCCTACGTAATCCTGATAGCTCATACCTGTAATTTGCTCAATAATCATTGCCAAAATATCATAATTAACCGTCGCATACTGATATCCGGTGCCGGGGTATGTATCCAGTGCAATATCAGAAATCTTATGTATGGTGTCCTCGAGCAGCTCCGGCGCAGTACCTTCAGGAATGAACCGGATGCTCCAGGCCGGAATTCCGCTGGTATGAGCCAGCAGCTGATTGATCGTAATCTCTGCCTTGTTCCCTCTAAAAGCAGGCCCGAACCATGGCAGATACTCTGTAACATGATCCGAATACGCCAAACGGCCCTCCTGCTCCAGCAAAATAACAGCCAGCGCCGTAAAGGCCTTCGTAGTCGAACCCAGCTCAAAAAGGGTAGCTTCAGTGACCTGCTTTTGCTGCTCAGCATCTGCGTATCCGTAGACCTTAAACTCAGATTTCCCCTGCTTGGTTATTAAAGCCGCTGCACCCGGAGTAGCTGTTTTGAGCATGACGCTTTCTGCCATTTCATCTACTGTCCCATACTCTCCTGCCATGAACAGGTTCCCCAGCCCCTGCCAGCAGAACGCCGTAAATATCGCAATTATGAGGACCAGACAGCCTAAGACCATCCCTTTTCCCCTAAAAAATCTCCTCATTGCTTCTCTCTCCTTCTAATCATCCGATCCCCGCAAGCTCCATATTCAGATATTTCATTATATAGAGTTTGACGATCTATTCATTCACTTCACTGCGTCCTGCAAGCATCCTCGCATAAAAAAGCCCCCGCCAAAAAATAAGCAGAAGCTTTGCATCCTCATTATTCACCTTAAAATCCCCGCACAGCCTACCGGTTCAAAATCACATTCACTTCCTCAGCCAGCTTATCCAGGCTCTCCTGAATGTTCAGGTTCTCCAGCCAGATTTCGTTGATCCGGCCGCCCATCAGGTCCTCGATCTCGTGGTATGCGCCGGTCATTGGACGCATTTTGCTGAATTCGAGCTGGTCGGAAGCTACCTGGTAGCCGGGGAATGCCGCGATGGTCTCTTTCATCAGGTCCGTGTCGAGTGAAGACAAGCGGGTCGGCAGGTAGCCGGTGTTGGCAGAAGCGTAAGCAGCCTGCTCCGTATCGGACAGCCATTTCATGAATTCGAAGGCAGCCGCTTTTTCCTGATCCGATCCGGTATTAGCCAGATACGTATTGGAGCCGCCCACCGGCACGCCCCGTTTACCGTCATCACCTGTCGGGATCATCGACACGCCCAGCTCAATCCCGCTCTGCTGTGCCATACCCGCGAATGTCTTGTAACCGCCGATACTGGCAAAGATCAGGGCTGTGCTTGGCTTCGCAATCGCGGCATAGAAGGCATCCGAGTCGGTAACGCCCAGCACTTTAACCAGTCCTTTGGACTCCAGCTCTTCAATGAAGGTAATCAGCTTAACCGCGCCTTCGCTGTTGATATTTGATTCTGTTTCTTCCGCATTAACAACCGTAGTCCCGGAATAGGAATGCAGCAGCGCCTCCATCACCCAGAAATCGTAGTTGAACAGGTACATTGGCGGTTCGCCGGTAGCATCATGTGCTGCCTGCAGGTACGCTTCAAGCTCGGCAAAGGTAGCAGGGCCGTTCGCATTAAGTCCCGCTTTTGCCGCCAGCGTCTTATTCACATACATCACCGGCACACTTCTCATATGCGGAAAAGCGAACAGATCCTCACCGACGTACAGATTGCCCAGATCTCCGATCTGGAAATCAGACCGGTCAAAATCCGTAGCCTTAATATAAGGCTCCAGGTTCACAATAATATCATTGTCGGCAAAACCCTTGGTCATCGCCACTTCGTCCACAAACACATTCGGCAGCGTACCGGCAATGGCCGCGGCATTTACTTTTTGCTGCATCTCCCAATAGTCGCCCTGATACTCGGCATTAACATGAATGTTCAGCTCGGCACCCTTGGTTTCATTGAACTGGTCCACCAGCGACTGGTTCACCTCTTCAACAGCGGAGGTCCAGAATTGCAGGTCGATAGTCTGATCCCCCTTCTCATACGGTGCAGCCGATACTTCAGCATCTGTCTGTGCACAACCAGCCAACCCCATTGTTACAGGAACTGTCATCATCAGCGGCAGAACTTTCTTTTTCCACATACTCATTGTCCACTTCTCCTCCTAGAACCTTCTCTAATGTGTACTGCTGAAGCTATGGATCAGCACGGGAGCCTGCGGACGCTGCCGCTACTTCACTCCCATGTAAGTAAACGCCTTGATAATCTGCTTGCGCGCCACCACAAATACGATCAGAATCGGCACAATCAGCATCATATTACCGGCCATCACAATCTGCGGGCTTAAGCCCTCAATATCCTGCAGCCTCTGAATGCCGAGCGGCAACGTCCGGACAGCATCTGTCGTCGTCCACACCAGCGGAAAAAAGTAACTGTTCCACGTCCCGATAAACGTCAGCAGCGCAAGCGTAGACAGGGTCGGAATCGCGGCGGGCATCATGATCGTGTAGATGATTTTGAATTCTCCGGCATTATCGAGCCGCGCCGCTTCGAGCTGGGAGTCGGGAACCTGCATGAACGTCTGCCGCAGCATGAAGATGGCCGTACCGCTGGCGATAAAAGGCACAATCAGCGACACATAAGTGTTCAGCAGCCCGGACTTCGCAAACATAACGAAGATCGGCAGAAAGATCAGCTGTCCGGGGATCATCATCGTCGCCAGCACAGTCCCGAACAGCCAGTTTTTGCCCTTAAAATCATATCTCGCAAACGCATAAGCCGCCGGCACAACCACCAGCACCTGACCGATCAGCGTTCCCAGCGTAATAATCAGGGAGTTCCGCGTATAATGCAGGAAATCAATCCGGGTAAAAGCATCCTTAAAATTCTGCCACTGCAGCGACTGGACCCAGAATTTCGGCGGCATCGCCAGGACTTCGCCCAATGTTTTGAAGGCGGTCAGGATCATCCAGTAGAACGGCGTCAGGAAGATGACGATCAGCAGCACCGAGATGAGGATACGCAGCACCAGCCCGGGCGCTCTTATCAATGTTTTCACAAGTCTGCTCCTTTAGCGGTAATGGACCCGTCTGTTCAGGGCCTTGAAGTAGAAAATCGTAATCAGCCCCACTATTGCCATTAGCACCACCGCCATCGCCGCCGCATAGCCGACCCGGTAGTACTCAAAGCTCTGCTTGTAGATGCTGAAGATCAGCGTGTTCGTGGCATTCGCCGGTCCGCCCTGGGTCATGATGTTGATCGTCTCGAACACCTGGAAGGAGCCGATGATGTTCATCAGGATCAGAAAGAACAGGGTCGGGGAGATCATTTTGAGCGTGATCTGGAAAAAGACCGACTGCTTCGATGCATTATCCAGCGCCGCAGCCTCATACAGATGAGCGGGAATCGAGCCAAGGGCCGAGGTAATAATCAGCGCATTGAAGCCGACCGACTTCCAGACCGACACGAGCACCAGTGAAAATAACGCCACCTGCTTATCCGTCAGCCAGCCCACCGGCCCGGCCCCAATCAGGGAAAGCAGATAATTGAACAGCCCGGTATCGGTATTCATCAGCCACATCCAGATCAGCGAGACCGAGATCAGGGAGATAATGTTCGGCGTGAAGCTCAGCGTCTGAATGAAGCGGTTGATGAAGGTGTTTTTCTGCAAAAAGAGGGCTAACAGCATCGCCAGCACCATCACCAGCGTCACATCCATCACCATGTAGAGCAGCGTGTTACTCAGGGTACTGAGAAAATCGCGGCCCTTGAACAGCTCGATGTAATTATTCAGTCCGGCGAACTTCATTGGCCCGCGCATATTCCAGGTGAAGAAGCTCAGATATACGTTATAGAGAATCGGATAGATATAAAAAATCGTCAGAATCAGCACCGCCGGCGCAACCAGCAGATAAGGCAACAGCTTCATGCTCTTGCTACGGTTCTTCATGCTGTGCTCCCGATGGAAGGAGCGGTCACGCCTGCTCTGCTGTCGTCTGCCGGAATCCGCTGCTCCTGTGCGTCGAAATAGAATAAATGCTCCTTGTTCACATACAGCTTAACCGGCTCCAGGCTGCGCTCGGGACTGTCGAAGCATTTGACCGCTACGCTCTGCCCGCTTGCCAGCACCGCCTTGTAAATCACCTCTGAGCCAAGCAGCTCGCGGCTGCTAAGGACGGCTTCCAGCTCAAGCATCTTCTCACCCGCAAGCTCCGGCTCCGGGACAAATTTTGCTTTTTCCGGCCGGAACCCGAAGAATTTCGCCCCCTGCGGTGCTTCGCTAAGGATGCCCCCTGACCGGGCAAGCTCCAGCAGGTTCATTGGCGGCGTGCCGATAAAATGGCTGGTGAACATATTGCGCGGCTCATTGTAGATCCCGTGCGGCGTATCCTCCTGCATAATCTGCCCGCCGTCCATCAGCACAATCTGTGTGCCCATGCTCATCGCTTCCACCTGATCATGCGTAACATAGATGAAGGTCGCGCCCAGCTTCTTATGCAGCTCAATCAGCTCGATGCGCATCTGCTGGCGGAGCTTGGCATCGAGGTTGGACAGCGGCTCATCCATGAGGAAGACCGCCGGCTTCTTAACCATCGCCCGGGCCAGCGCGACCCGCTGACGCTCGCCGCCGGAGAGAAACTCCGGCTTTTTGTGCAGATGCTTTGTTAAGCCCACTGTCTCCGCGATTTCGGTAATCAGGCGCTTCCGCTCGGCTTTGGGCACCTTGTTATTTTTCAATCCGTATTCGATGTTCTTCTCCACCGTCATTGTGGGGTACAGCGCATAATTCTGAAAGACCATCGCCAGATTCCGTTTGCCCGGCTCCACCTGGTTCATGCTCTTGCCGCCGATGGAGATCAGGCCTCCGGTCTGCTCCTCCAGCCCGGCAATCATCCGTAGCGTCGTCGACTTTCCGCAGCCGGACGGCCCGACCAGCACGGTGAAGCTTCCGCTCTCAATCGTCAGATTCAGTCCTTCTATGATGCTTTTGTCCCCGTAGGCTTTGCTTACGTTCTCCAGTACAATGCTGCTCATGGTTTCCTCCTATGAAAACTATGGGGCTTCGCCACTTCCCCATAGTGTTAATAAATCAGTCATCCAATCTATACGCTCACCTTGCTCAGCGCCGCCACGCCGACATCCGGCCGGTTGGTTATAATCCGCGTCACTCCAAGCTGCTGCAGCCGCAGGATCTCCGTTACATCATCCACGGTCCACGGATTCACCTCGTACCCGTAGCTCTTGGCTATTTCCATGAACGCAGCGTCTACGCCAAGGTAATACGGATGCAGCACATCGGCCCGGCAGCTGGCCGCATATACCTCCATCCGGTAGTAGCTTTCCATGAAAGCAATCGCTGTCCGCAGCTCTGGATACTCACGCTTCAGCCGGGCCATTGCGTTATGGTTAATGGAAGAGATTAGCGTCTGCTCCTGATAGCCGCTGGCTTTTACCAGCTCCGCTGTGCGGATATTCACTTCCCCGTAAGGGTTGGCATAATCTTTAGTCTCAATGTTGATGTACAGCTGATTCTCCTTGGCAAATTGCATGACTTCCTTCAGCTCGGGAATGCGGCTGCCCTCGGTGCTGTACTCTCCTTTGAAGGTGTAAGAGAAGTCGTATTGCCGCAGCTCCGCCAGCGTCATGTCGCTGACCCGGCCTTTACCGTCCGATGTACGGTAGATCGTATGATCATGGATGACAGCCAGCTTCCCATCCCGGGTCAGCTGCACATCCAGTTCAATCCCTTGTGCCCCCATTTCGCGGGCCAGTGCAAAGGAAGCCATCGTGTTCTCCGGCGCGTAGGCGCTTGCCCCTCTGTGGGCCAAAATGGTTGTCTTGTTCATCCTGCTACCCTCTTAACCCGATGCAGACATCCGGCCGGTCCGTAATAATTGCATCCACGCCGGCCGCCAGCATCCAGCCTATATGCTCCGGCTCGTTCACTGTCCAGGCATTGACCTGCACTCCGGCAGCGCGGGCTTCGTCCACAGCCTCACGGTTCACTCCGAAAAACACCGGATGCAGCGCGTCAGCCTTGGTCAGCTTGGCGTATTCAGCCCCCTGGTACAATCCGGCAATGTACAGCAGTCCTGTTTTCATCTCCGGGTACTCATTCTTCAACCTCACCATGGAGTAATGGTTGAACGAGGAGAAAATCACCTGCTCCGTCAGCCCGTATTCCCGCACCAGCTCAGCTGCTGCGCCGGGAAGTCCGGCGTACAGCTCCATTTTGGACAGAATATCCTTGACCTCAATGTTCAGGTACAGACCGTGTTCCTTCACCAGCTCCAGCACCTCTCGAAGCGTAGGGATGCGTGCGGTTGTATATTTTTCTGCGAAGCCCTTATTGAAATTGAAGGCTTTCAGCTCCTCCAAAGTGTAGGCGGTAATATCACCCTGTCCATCCGAGGTCCGGTCGATGCTGTCGTCATGAATGACGACGATTTCCCCGTCTTTGCTGAGGTTAATATCAATTTCAAAACCGTCCGCCCCCTGCTCAACCGCCAGCCGGAAGGCTTCCATTGTATTCTCAGGGGCATAAGCGCTCGCTCCGCGGTGGGCCAAAACCTTGCAGTTGTTCATAATCTGTTCATCCTCCTCGAAATGGATCTAGCTTGTTCTTTCATGTATGATCCCCGGCAGAACAATATCGGCCAGCGTGTCCAGCACATAATGCGGCTCAATCTGCATCCGCTCAATGTCGGTACGGGAGCTTACTCCTGTTAGCACCAGTGCGGTGTGCATGCCGCTGCCGGTGCCCATCAGAATATCCGTCTCCAGCCGGTCGCCGACCATCAGACACTGCTCAGGGGCGAGCCCCAGCTTGTGCAGTGCTTCCCGGGCATAGTACAGTGACGGCTTGCCCATCACCAGCTCGGATGGCTTTCCCGCAGCGATCTCCAGCGCCTTGACGATGGCCCAGGTATCAGGGATATACCCGCCCGGCACCGGACAGACCGGATCGGGATTTACAGCGACCAGCTTTGCTCCCGATCTTGCCGCCGTCATTCCGAGCCGCAGCTTCTCATAAGTGAAACTCCGGTCCATACCGATCAGCACATGCGTTGCCCCCGCCGGTTCGTCCGTAACAGCCACGCCGCAGAGCTCCATCTGCCTGCGCATCACCTCTTCACCGACCAGGTACAGCCTCGCCTCCGGCTCCTGCCGGGCAAAATACATCCCGCTGACATACAGCGCGGTCAAGATCTCCTCTTCCCGGCAGCTCAGGCCCATTGCAGCCAGCCGGTTCAGGCAGTCCAGCGGGGTGTGCACCGCACTGTTGGTGAGAAAAAGAATTTTTTTGCCGCGCCTGCGCAGCTCTGTTACTGCCTGCTCCACTCCCGGAAGCAGCCGGTCGCCTATGAACACAGTTCCATCCAGATCAAAGCAATATGCCTCATACGAAGCGATGTCCATCTGCGGCCACCTCATTTCTCTCATGTTGCCGGTACAACCGGAATTTTGCGTACAAAAAAACCAGCTCCAGAAAGGAATCCCTCCTCTACGCGTATAGGCATACGTTAGATCGGAACACCAATTTCTGACCGCTGGGTTTTCTCATCGTCTCCACCCCGGGGTGCTGTATGTAGTTTCGGTTCTTTCCATAATGACGAATCGCCAATCGATACGTAATCTGCACCGCTCTCCAGTGCACTGCTGATCTCTTCCTCGTGCCGTATTAATCCACCAACAATTAAGGGCTGCTTGATACGCTGCTTCATCTCCCTGATAATCCTCGGCATCAGGCCGGGCATCAGCTCAACCTCATCGGGATTGCTCGACTTAATCATACGCAGCGCCGTTTCTATGGCCGCCGAGTCGATGGCGAATACCCGCTGGATACTGGACAGGCCGTGCTGTCTGGCAGTGGCGATGGAGTTGCTTTTGGTGGTAATAATCCCGTCTACCTTAAAAACCTCGGCCAGATACTGGATCGCCGCTGCATCACGCCCGATTCCGCCGACTATCTCGACATGTACAAAAACCTGCTTGCCCGCTTCCTGCAAAGGCCGTACAAGCTGTCCCAAATTGTTAATATTGCCGGTCATCAGGTTTACCCTTTTCACCGTGCAGCTTATAGCCTGCCTGATCTGCGATTCTTCTGTAATGGAAGCAATGATGGGGTTATGCTTCATCGTGAGGCACACTCCCTTTCGCTTATCGCCTGGTCACCGGCTTGTATTGCTTCCGGCCCTGAAACCCATGTTACAGCTCTTTTGTTGGCCCCGTATTCGGGCTATGTAAAAGTTAGTGTTAACGCGGACGCAGGTATTTTGCTTTCTTTTAACCAAATGATTGAGAACCTGCCTGCATCAACGCGCAAAAAAAAGACACCACCGGAGTGATGCCTCTCTACGAAAGATATGCGGTTACAGCTCCAGACTCTCCCCATATTCAAGCGCTGTACCGGCAATCCCTGCCTTGTTCAGGGAATCTACAAAGCTTGCCACATCCTGGCGGATCGGCGGGAAAGTGTTGTAATGCACCGGCAGCACCTGCTTGGCGTTCAGCCATTTGGCGGCAATCAGCGCATGCTCCGGCCCCATTGTGAAATGTCCGCCCATCGGGAGAATCGCCAGGTCGATGTTATACAGCTCACCGAACATTTTCATGTCACTGAACAGCCCGGTGTCTCCGGCGTGCAGAATGGTTTTGCCTTCCGCTTCAATAATGAAGCCCGCAGGCATCCCGCCGTAAACAATCCGCTGCTCATCGTCAAGTGTAATACCGCTGGTGTGGAAAGCGTGAATCATCGTTGCTTTGGCAAACCCGAGGTCCACCGTTCCGCCGATGTTCATTCCAATGGTCTGCTCTACACCCTTCCACCCGATATACGTAGCCAGCTCCACAGTTGCAACCACTGGCGCATTGTTGGCGATGGCAATCGGCGCAGCATCCAGAATATGATCCGCATGTGCATGGGTCAGCAGCACTGCATCTGTCTTAATATCCTCAGGCTTCGTTACCGCAGCCGGGTTACCGCTAATAAAAGGATCGATAATCAGCGACTTGCCGCCTACCTCAAGCTGTACACAGGAATGGCCGTGAAAAATAATCTTCATCTCTTATCTCTCCTCTTCATCTATTAAGATTATGGACTTACCGTGCAAAAGCATACCGTTTACGTTACAATGACAAATGAATACGGACGGACTTCGCAGCTTTTGGGGTTGCCCTGCTTCCATCGCTCAATATATCTATTTTTATAACGAACGTCTACATTTATAATATATTTGAAATCACTACCTGTCAAGAGAGGCGTGATAACGTTGCTGTCTGTCGAAAAAACCATGTTATTCCTGCTGTCCCGCGTGGACCGGATGAGTGCCCAGCAATTTGTCGAAATCTATGAACTGAGAGGCTACACCTCCACCTATATCCGCAACAGCCTGTCCCGCCTGAAAAAAGAGGGCTACATCGCCTCACCCGCCCGTTCCCTGTACTGCATAACCTCTGCCGGACGCGCCTACATCAAGTCCATTAACAGCAAGCCCGCCCGTTATGAGCAGCAGTGGGATCATACCTGGGATGTGGTCATGCTTGAAGTGCCGGAGCAGGAGCGCAAGAAACGGGATGCTTTTCGTACGGCTATTCTGCAGCTTGGCTATGGGCTTCTATATAACAGTGTCTACATCTCCCCCTGGAATTACCGCCAGGAAGTGACGGAGTATGTTACGAGCCTGCAGCTCACCGGCAATGTCTCCATTCTGCGCGGCGAGTTTGCGGAAGGAACCATTACCCCGGCCAAGGCCTGGGACATCTGGCAGCTGGACAAGCTCGAAGCCCTTTACTTAGACAAAAGCGCCTGGATCACCCGGGAGTTTATCCCGCTTGCAGATAAGGCGATAAGCAGCGGCGAGGCACTGCCGCTGTTCCTGCTGTTCCTGCAGATCGGCGAAGAAATGAGCGGCCTGATCATGGCCGACCCTTCCCTGCCGGATGAGCTGCTGCCGGACGGCTGGCCCGGCAAAGCCGTCATCGCCGAGCTCCAGGATCAGTGGCGGAGGCTGGCTGCGGCGATTCCGCGGGATTCCTTTTACGCTCAGTTTACCTGAGTCAGCAGGCTGGGTTCGAAACCAAGGGAAAAAGGGGCAGCCCCTCGCGGGCTGTCCCTTTTGTGTTTCTATTACACCTGCCGTCCGGTGGCCAGCAGCTCTTTGACTGCGTCAAGACTGGTAAGCGGGGCATGGCAGGCAAAATTACGGCATTCGTAGGCCGTAGCCTGCCCGTCCACTGCCGGCTTATCCTGTAGATGCGGCAGCAGCTTGTGCAGGTCTTCGCCGTCACCGCCTGCATAGTTGACGATCAGCGAGGCATCCGGCAGGTACGTCTGCTGGACCTGAGCCAGCATGCTGTGCAGCACAGGGTCCTCCAGCTTGCCGGACAGCACCCATTCGCGTCCGCCGGACAGCAGCGCCAGATGCGCTTGCAGGTACATTGAATAGCCCGGCGGATATTCTCCCGCCGCAGAAGCCAGTACCGCTGCCGTCCGCTCGGCTATCGCCTTCAGCTCCACATCCTGTGTAATTACAGACAGCTTGTACAGCTGCTTGGCTGCAACTGAGTTGCCGGACGGCAATGCCCCGTCGTACAGCTCCTTGGAGCGGATCGGCAGCTCTTCCCCGTCTATGCCGGTGAAGAAAAAGCCCCCGCCTTCCTCGTCGCTGAACAACGCAAGCAATCCATCCTTCAGCTGCAGCGCCCGGTCCAGATGGACCACTTGACCTGTTGCTTCATACAGCTCAGTCAGGCCCCAGATCAGGAAGGCATAGTCATCCACATAGGCCGGAATCGCCGCTTCACCGTCACGGTAACGGGCCAGCAGGCGGCCATCCTCACGGCGGCGCAGCTGCTCCCAGATGAAATCTGCCGCTGCTGCCGCAGCCTTGGCATACTCCGGCTTTTGCAGCGCTTTTGCGCCTTTGGCCAGCGCCGCGATCATCAGGCCGTTCCAGGCGGTAAGCACCTTGTCATCCTTCAGCGGATGAATTCGCTCCTCACGGTATGCGAACAGCTTCTCGCGCCACTCCCCGGTCCGCGTCTTCATGCCAAGCGGATTCATACCCAGCCGTTCAGCCATATCCTCCGGCAGACCCTGCAGCAGATTCGGAATATTGGCACCTTCAAAGTTACCTTCTGGCGTAATGCCGTACATATGGCAATAGGAGTGCATATCCTCAAGATCCAGCGCTTCCGCCAGCTCATCGCGGGTGAAGACATAGAACTTGCCTTCCACTCCTTCGGAATCAGCATCCTCAGCAGAATAAAATGCTCCTTCAGGCGAAGTCATATCACGCCGCACATACGTAAAGATCTGCTCAGCAATCTCCGCATACAGCGGCTTCCCGGTAATCTGGAAAGCTTCCAGATAAGCGATGGCCAGCAGGGCGTTATCGTAGAGCATTTTCTCAAAATGCGGCACCAGCCATTCCCGGTCCGTAGAGTAGCGGGAGAAGCCAAAGCCGATGTGATCGTAAATCCCGCCGCGGTACATACTGTCCAGCGTCTTCTCCACCATCCGCAGCGCTTCCGGCTGCTGGTAAGTCTGGCCGTACGCCAGCAGGAACGACAGATTATGCGGCGTCGGGAACTTCGGCGCATTACCGAACCCGCCGTACTCCTCATCGAACTGGCGCTGATATAGCGAGAAAGCTTCATGCAGCAGCTCTTCGCCGGGCAGGGCTCCGCTCCCCTCTCCTGCCTGTTGAGCATTCTTGCGGTCCAGCTCCTGCAAGCTTGCGAGCAGATCATCGCCGAGCTTGTCCAGCGCATCGCCGTCCTGCTCCCACTTGGTATGAATCTGCTCCAGAATATCCATCAGTCCGATCCGACCCAGCATCCGCCGTTTCGGGAAATACGTTCCCGCATAAAACGGCTTCTTGTCCGGCGTCAGCAGCACCGTCAGCGGCCACCCCCCGCTCCCGGTCAGCGCCTGACACACCGACATATACAGCCCGTCAATATCCGGCCGCTCCTCGCGGTCGACTTTGATGGCTACGAAGTTGTCATTGAGGAGCTTGGCGACATCCTGGTCCTCGAAGGATTCTCGTTCCATTACGTGGCACCAATGACAGGTGCTATATCCGACCGAAAGGAAAATAGGCTTGTTCTCCGCCTGCGCCTTGGCAAAAGCCTCCTCACCCCATGGATACCAATCCACGGGATTGTGGGCGTGTTGTAACAAATACGGGGACTTTTCATTTATTAGTCGATTAGGCTTTTGGCCTTCTTTTATCTCCATTTATGTAGCCTCCTTATGCGGAATGTGCCTTTGTTAGTATTACCCATTGAATTGCAAAAAGACACCAACAAGGGTTAGTGCCTCGGTTCGCCTTTTCTCTTTATCTTTTCAGGTTGAAAATATTGTTTTTCACCTTCATTCATATAAACCGCTTTTATTCATCGTATCAGTACGCTTATGTTCGAGTCAAATAACGGTGAGTATTAAACTCTAAGCCTTGTTACCACAACTAAAAGTACAATTATTCCGAGTAAAATCAGCCAGCTTACCGGGTGACCGAAATTTAATCCCCAGCCGACTCCGAACCTCTTCTCGACGATTAGGTTTGAATCCTTACGATTGAAATAAATCATACCTAACAGCCAAATCGATTTCAGTTATTACATGGGAGAAATTAACATTTACTCAGACCTTTTGTTACGCAGAGCTACTCATCTAACAACTAAATTATGGCAAGTACATCTGTTTGAATTTTTATGTAGGTAAAGAACAGGTATCCGTTCTCCCAATTTTATTATTTCATACGTTTTCTGCTCATCAGAATGAAATGGTGTTAATACAAATACATAATCTTTCTGTGAGGTTAATTCGTTAGCTGTAATTCCAGCATAAAGAGGTAGGAATAGAAAAAGGAGCCCTTTTACAGGCTCCCCTTCGACGGTGTTTGATCGTTCGAGTATCTTTAAAAGTCACACTTCACATCATTAGAAATACTTGGGCACCGCTTGTTCACTTTCCGTTTTAAGGAATGCTACTAGGCGTGTGTGTTCAGAGATGCTCTGCGACACAACCCCTCGCTTTCAGTTGACTTAGTGATTAGTTAAATTCCTCTTGTAGCCCTAGCACCGAATGGTCCAACGGAACCACACCTCTCTTCACACCGTCAAAAATATCTTGCACAGAGTTCAAGCTTCTTATACATCGTATGCTCAAACAAAATTAAATCGGGATCGTTTGTTAATAAAGGAAAGTAATTTAGTATGGGCGGAAAAACTAAATTTAACAGGAGTGGAATTCTCAGACGTGGCACGAATGGCAAGTCGAATAGCCGACGGATAGAAATATCGGCTTGTTCTCCGCCTGCGCCTTGGCAAAAGCCTCCTCACCCCATGGATACCAATCCACCGGGTTATGGGCGTGCTGAAGCAGGTAGGGTGATTTTTCGTTAATTAATCTATTGGGTGCATTTTGATTTGTCAGGGGGTATCCCATCATTTCGGCTGATTTGGGTAAAGTCCGTCTTGTGTTTGTTTACCCAATTTGGCGGGGGAAGGCGCACGAAATTAAAAAGGTAACTCCATATGTATAGGGTAATCCAAAAATGATAATTGCTCATTTAGTCTTAAATCTACTAACTCTTTTACTTTCTTAGCCCTTTTAAAGAGTCAAAGGATGCTGACTTTTGCAATATCCTTTCTAGCCCAAAGATTAAAGCTATATCCTGATTCGAGCAATTGCCAAGGTGCTTCGTCTACTATAAAAGCGACATCAGCATATGTATTCCACGTATCTCCAACATGTCCTGTTATCCTAACCAGCACAGTCCACGTTTCACCATAAAGTGTCTTATCCTTGATTTCACCATAGATTACAACAAGGTCACGAATCCACTCGTTCGCTGGTAACATGCTCGGGTCTTTATTCCATTCAATAAGTGCTTTAACAAATCTATTCATCACAATCCCCCCATTGTACAGATTGCACGTTCATATATTTTATCTATACGAGCGTATCGCCCATTCATCTTTATTATATACAAGCCAATATTCTAAGTTAGCTTTCGCCTTATGTCTTTCCATGTTGTTATATACATCATCAAAGTCCATGTTTGTTCCAATAATGTTGAAAGGGATTTCTATGCTGTTGCTAGATTTAATAACTCTATAAAAATCGACCAGTATTCCATCTTTAGCGAACAACGTTAATTGTTCTCCAATATCTTGACCTAATGCCGACACATTCTTTCGATAAGATTTCAATCTATTTGAAAGTAGACGTCCTAATACATCAATAAATTGATTTTTATCTTTATAGTAAATTTTATTAAACCAGCCATCATCATGCGCTAAGTATACAAACTTATTTTTGAGTTTTTCAAAAAATGGGCTTTTAAGTGGTTGTTTATAGTGCCCTAAATACAACAACTCCGCTTTCTCATGAGGTGTGATTATCGAGGTTAATCAATGAATGTTTCCCGTTCAAATTAACCCACTCAATAATATAATCAAATCTTTCCTTCGTCAGTCCATGACCACCCTGATATCTCTTGTGGTACAGGTTATGTAAAGCTTTGAGTTCTAAATAAGCCGGGCTGGCTTTTTCAACGATATACGGAGCATCTTTTGAATATTTATCATCATCTGCGGAAACAATAAGGAGTCGTCTTGGTGCAATACAAGATACCAAATCATATATATCGTATTTACTGTGGAAGCCCGGAATTACGCTCGCCATTTCAATCCCGACATTGTTAATCATGCGATTTGCATAAGTACAAGCACTGCCGCTGGCACAGCTAAAGGCTATTCGTTCATCTAACGCAGAAAGAAATAAAACAGTATTACCACCATATGAATGTCCAAGTGTGCCAATCCTTTTATTATCAACAAAAGGAAGATTAGAAAGCAAAGTGATCCCATTCATGGCATCATCGATCACTTTTTTCATCAAATAATCGCCTTTTATGATACGGTAACACATTTCATTATAATGTTGCCAAAAGTCACCATCTTCTGAGACAGGTTCAATTCCTTGTGCATTCTTACGTCTCTCCTCAAAGCATATGGAGTCAGGAGCTAACACAACAAATCCCTTTTTGACCAATGCAGGTCCGAAAGCTTGCAGAGGATTTCCTGCTAAGCCGCAAACCTCACTCTTTCCTAAATGATGCTCCCTGTTGTGCTGGTGATTAATGAGAACCGCCGGGTTTTTATCAAGTATTTCCGGAAGCAAAAGAAAGGCAATAACTTTATCTCCGTGAGAATCATATTCAATTAATTGTCTTGTATATCCTTCTTCTTTTGTGGAGTTTAGCAGCCGATAATCCATATGAGGAGTGGTACTGGAAGATATAATTCCAATTGCTTCTGCTATCTCATTTCTTGCGTTCACTATACTACTCACCTTCCTTTAAATATTTCTTTTTAATTCTATATCATCCAAAACAATATTTTCAATTAAATGCATTTTATTTAAATACAAAAGACGCTAACAAAAGTCAGCATCTTTTATGAGGGATTATGAACTCTCGGTTTCTTATGTAGAGACTTTGAACTGGTTTACCATTTCAAGCAATTCTTCCGTTAATCCATTTAAGAATTGCGCTGAATTGGTGATTAGATCCATGGAGGCTAATTGCTCCTGTGATGAAGCAGCGACGGAGTCGCTTTGCTCTGAAGTTTTTTTTGCAATCTGTGATAATTCCATTACTGACGCACTGATTTCTTGTGAGCCAGCTGACATTTCCTCTATAGCAGCAGATACTTCTTGAATTTGTATTGATACTTCTTCGTTAGATTTTAAAATTCTTTCAAATACACTATTTACTTCATTCATACTACTCATACCTAAATCAACTTCTTCTTTACCCATTTTCATGGCTTCTGCTGCTCTATATGTATCCCCTTGTACAACTTGAATAATTTGAACGATTTCATCTGAGGATGAACCTGCTTTTTCGGCAAGTTTACGAATCTCTTGTGCGACAACCGCAAAACCACGCCCGTGTTCTCCCGCCCTAGCTGCTTCAATAGCGGCATTTAAGGCAAGTAAATGGGTTTGTGTAGTAATCCCTTGAATCACCTCAACAATATTTCCAATTGTGAGTGAATGTTCCGCCAGCTGAGTAACCGTTAGTGCTGAGTTATGCACAAGCTGATGAATGGCAACCATTTGATTCATAGCAGCCATAACCAGTTCATTGCCTTGCTTTGCTTCATTTTCAGTACGAATAGATACATCACTGGTTATGGTTATCGTTTCAGCAACTTGTTGTAGCCCTCTTGCCATCTCCTCTATAGTAATAGCTGCTTCTTCAGAGCTTTTCATTTGTGTTTCGGCGCCAACTGACATTTCTTGCATCACAATAGCAATCACATTCGATGTTTTGGAACCTTCATCAGAATTAGACTTTAATTCCTGTGCAGCGCCTGAAACGTGTTCAGAAATACCTTGAACTTTATGTATTAGTGCAGAAAGATTATCCCGCATTCTTTCAAATGACCGTGATAGTTGACCAATTTCATCTTTTGAATGTGATTGGATTGGGATACTCAGGTCACCCATGGAAATCGATTCAGCAATACGGATTAGCTTATGGGTCGGATTAGTAATGGAACGGCTGAGAAGATATGCGATTAGCATTCCGAGCAAAATTACTGTAATCGCACAAATGATCAAGTTGTTGGTCATCGTTTTGTTGGAGTGTTCTATTTCAGCAATACTATTTTTCATTAAGACCATTTGTTCCTTTTGAAATAAATCCACTTTTTCATTGATTGCTATTGATGTTTCATCAAAACTGGACATCGTTAGATTACCCTTAGCAGGGCCACCATCAATATAATCATTGGCCATCTTTTGGCCCATTGTGTGATACCTTTCAAAGGTTGCTTTAATTTCGTTCATTTCCACATGCGATTCTGGATTTAATTTCACAAATTCATCTATATTTTTGTAGAATTGGTCTGCATATTCTTGGGCTACCTGGATGCCATCATTTAAACCATTCAGCCCTCTTGTTGCACTAATATCTGTTAAAAACTGCTGCACCTGAACTACCGACAGCTTCATTTCATCGGCTAATAATGCTGAAACCATTGTTCTTTTTTCTATCGTCTTAATACTTTTAGTTACATTGTTTGCCACAGCAAACTGATAGATAAAAACAGCAGAAACTAGAATGAAGATCAGGCTGAAAGCAATTAAATTTTTGATGCGGATTGTCACTAAAATCTCTCCTCGTAATACAAATAGATAGTCAGCTAAAGTTTTTTATAACCTGTAAGGATAATAATTCGAACCGTCATTAGCACTACATTTTAAGTATTTTTTCCTAGTTATGCATTTGTGCCTTTAGAACTATAAATTATATCTTTTTCTAAATCAATAAGATTATTTATTGCAAATTAGTCTTACAGGAATGGCTCCTTTCTGAATACATTGGATATATAGCCGGTTCCCGAAAATCTATAGCATCCGAAACCAGATTGTTCTGCTTGCACATTTTCGCTAACTGTTTCGTTTGTTAAATTTGAGCCGTTGTATATTGTTCTTCTATGGTATCTTCATTTTCAGTTATATCTGTTGACTGATCGATGCTTGTTCTGGCCTCCAGATAATAATTCACGGCAAAGCAAGCCCTTGTGATAACCACAGGAGCTTGTTTTATTGATGCAAATGGAGCTACATGAAATATTCACTTATAAAATAAATACAATTGCAATCATCAAATAGGAAAATCTGATATTCTTTTTCAGCAGTATGTATACAAGGCCGTATAGAATCGACATGAAAAAAGCATAAACCCCTGTTTGACCTCCCTGAAGCAAAATGTGTATGAGCCCCCATGTGAGCGCAAGAAAAATCCCACCATACGGCAGACCGCCTCTTTTTATGAGCGTTTCACCAAACTTTTGTCCAAAAGCTATTGTTAGCAGAATCAAAGCCGCTTCAAACAAGTAATAGATATTCTGAAATAAGAATGTAATTATACCATCGTATTCTTGAACCGGCTTCAGGCCGTCCCATACAATAGTCGTAGCTGTAATAGCTATTACAGAAACTACAATCGCTAATAGCCACCCCTTG
The DNA here is from genome assembly GCF_058313675.1 of Paenibacillus sp. fava2. Lineage (NCBI taxonomy): Bacteria > Bacillati > Bacillota > Bacilli > Caryophanales > Paenibacillaceae > Paenibacillus > Paenibacillus sp. fava2. Next base: position 4,580,068 of record NZ_CM177755.1, read on the forward strand.
GAGTCCGGCGTTACTTTTAACTTCATAACATCAAAGGAATATTTTTTCCTTGAAAGCCTTATCAAAAATAGCGCCATACTCCCCCACAAAATGCATGTAAGTACCCAGTGTACACACTGATGAAATAGGGTATACTCAGAGCCTTGAACACCAAACACTAAAGGCAAAAGCATGGACAGTACAACTTCAAGACCGAACCCTGCAAAAGCATACAACCCTGACGCCAGATAATCGCTTGCTCCAATTTTTTTGTCAACCAAACCCGAACCCTCCATTTCAACTTAAATTTCCTGCTCTATATATCTTACTCCCAAATAGTCAATAAAAGTATTTTTCTTCCAAATACAGACGGTACAAAGCAAAATTATTGGGTCCTCTTTCCGTCCTTATGCTGAATTAACAAAAAGTTCCGTTCGCCTCTTTTTATTTTTCTCCCACTTATTAGGGCAGACCGACACCCCCAAGCGTTACCCGCCAACCAAATAACCCACAACAAAAAAGCTCCGGTGACAACCACAGGAGCTTTTCCTTTACATCTTCACTTCGCCAACAGATCCGCCAGCTCTTCCGAATTCTTTTTTCTTAAATCCAGCATCCGCTCACTATTGCTGTCTTTAATCAGGAAGCCGTTTTTGGTTTCAAAATCCATGAATACACTGTATTGAACAGCCTCAGAATCATCATAGGTAACGGCTCCTCCTTCATACCTCAATCCAAGAGCGCCCATAAACATCCCGCAAGAATAGCAAGAACTAAATGAATCAAGGGCAGATGGGGCAGCTTCGATACCAGAACAGCACCATTCTTGGTTTTGTTTTTGATCTTTTTTATCAAATACAGCACCAAACAAATAATATAGGTTATTGGATATGAGCTCGTTAGTGTTATGAATAAGAGCACGATTGCTTTTAAAATAGATTCTTCTTGCCCTGACCAGCTTCCGGCTAAAGACATTATGTTAGCTAACAAAACAAATGGATAGATAAACAAAGGTAATGCACCCAACACAAAAAACGTTATATACCTTATATTTCTTGACATTAATACACCTCTTATATTCTGATTATAGGTCCTGCCCCTCCCCGGCATAAACCTCCAAGTACCTCATCATCTCCATGATCCCCTTAAACTGCAGCCTAAGCCGCTTATTCAGATTCTCCAGCGCCACCTGAAAAGAACGCTCAATCCGCTCATTATCCTGAGTATCTAAATTATTCAGTAAGCTTTTCATGTTGTCTATATAATAGACGGTCTTTCTCAGGCTGCTGATAACCAGTATTTTGCGCAGCTCCGCTATGGAGAACATTCTGAACCCGTTGTCCTTATTCCGCTGGGACTGAATGAGTCCTTCGGATTCCCAGTGACGGATCGCTGAGGTGTTTACACCTGCTATAGTGGCCGCCTCTCCAATGTTCATCTGTTCCTTCAGGTTTACGTTTTGGTATCTGGTAAAATCGGCAACCCTGATCATCGTGAGGATCTCTTCTACCCGCTGCTTCTCTGCCTGAATCTGATACTGCTGCTCATTCACCAGCCACAGGGCCTGTTCCGTTCGCCTTTGCTTAATCATTCTCATTGCTTCATAAACGACAGGGATATCATATCCGAGTAATAAGGCTCTTATGGTCCTAAACGCCTGAACGTGTACCTGCCTGTAGAAACGGTGATTGCCCGGAGTTCTCGGCACAGCAGGAATCAGCTCCTGCTCTTCATACCTTCTCAGCGTTGTGGTGCTGACCTGCAAGGTGCCGGCAATCTGGTTCGGGGTGTATGTCTCCATCTGCTCTCCCATCCTTAAAGTAAAACCTTCAAGTGTTACGATAACATATCGTGAAAACAACCCGCAATATAAATAGGTTCTGATCTTCAAAGCCGGAATATTGCATGAATGTTATATGATCATTATATAACTTACTTGGGAGTGATTACGTGGAAAAGACGATTAAACTCGCAGATGGAACACAGCTAAAAGCAGCCCTTACGGGGAACCCCGGTTCTCCGGCAATCATGCTGCCCGTTGCCAAAGAATCTGTATACGGACAAGCAGCTGATCATCTGCGGCTGTGGGGAGTAGATCCTGAGCTCGGGGAGCATTTTGTGGAGGGGCTTGCGGATACGTTCCGGGTATTATTTTTTGACTATGAAGGGCACCGGCTGCAGCATCCGAATCCGGATATGCTTACACCTGAGAGCATTGTGCATGACCTCTTAACGGTCGCTGATGAAATGAACGTCGGGAAGTTTAGCTATTACGGTTATTCCTGGTTGGCCTTGGCTGGATTGCAGTTGGCTATCCGTACCGATCGACTCGAAAGCCTGGTCATGGGCGGATTCCCACCGTTAGACGGGCCATATAAAGAAATGCTGACCGTAACCAACAAAACATACCAGCAAGCTTCCAGTAACCAAAATCTCTATGTAGCTGATGAGCAAGTCCCAACAGACCCGGAACAGGTGGATTGGGATAACATTCAGGTTCAGATCGACCCGAACCAGACGAAGCAGTTTGTTACGATGTATGAGCATTTGCGGGATTTTGATGATCGGGCGATTCAGCAGCAGCTGTTGAAGCTTCCGAGACTGGCCTTTGCCGGGGAAAAGGATACGATTGTGTATGGTGAAAGCTTCGGTAGTGTAACCGTCGATATTGTCGGCAGGCTAAAGCAAAATAAAGCTGCATTAGAGCAGCTCGGGTGGGATGTAGAAATAATTAAGGGCAGCGGAATGGACCACACCAAAGCGATGCAGCCCGCAACCGTCCTGCCCTTGCTGAAGCCTTGGCTGATTAGAAATTTGTGTATTTAGAGACTTAGTACTGACTCTTTGAACTAATAATTGAGTTATCCGAACATCCCTTAAATGATACCCCTCATCGCTGACTAATGGGATGTCCGGATAATTGTTCACTCGGCAACGAAAGCCTAAGTTAATAAGGTCTACAACGCGTAATTAACAGCGTTATACACAAAATCACAAATGGATTTTCGAAAGGAAATCTTGGAGCATTTTCTTTACTGGTATGCTAGTAGTGGTGTGTAATAAGTCATTTACACGTTGGAGTATTTTTGGGTTATCTAATATCATCTTTTTACTTTCTCGATCTGTAAAACTTCTTAGTGTGTCAATGCATATCTCGAATAATTCCACATCATTAGTACCGAGCAATGATAGTAGAATGTTAAGTTCAAGTACATTACGCTCATTATCCAAACAATATGCTAATTTCCTCTGCCAATCTATTGGTTTATTAAGCACATGATTAGATAATTCGTCCCAATCACTTGGACTAAACTCTGAAAGCATCTCGCTTGCAATGACACAGCCATCATCGTACCAAGAATCTACTCCTGTATCAGCAGATAAAAGGTTATCTAGTTCCTTGTACATTTTGATGCCTCCACTTAATTTAGATAACCGGAATCTTTTCCTGAATGTTTATCTGTGGAATTGATTATGAGCCACTGTCCAGCATCTTCGCCTTTAAGAATGATAGGTTGTTCTGGAGTACCGATATTGATACTCTTAATGAAAGCCTCTTCTAATCCACGCATACCTCCTAGTTGTGCTGCTTGAAGCAATACTTCTTCAAATGTTGAGTTGCTTACATCAGTATTTCGGAGGTTCGCATTGCGGAAATCTGCTTGATAAAAAAGTGCCCCTACTAATTTTGCATTTCTTAAATCAGCCTTGTTAAATATAGTTTCAATACAATCACTTCTAGCAAATCGTGCATTTTGCAAATTCGCATTCGTAAAATTTGCATAAGAGACGTCTGCCTTATAAAAATCAGCACTTTCTAGATTTGCATCTTCAAAAGTTGAGGAACAAATTACTGAGGCATACATATCTTTTTTTACCAAGTTCATTCCATTAAATACACACTCAGTTATATAGGCTTGATCTAGAGGGTAATCCGCTAAATCTATCTTTCGAAAATCTAATTCATCGACCGCCAACTTTTTCCCTTCTCGACCAACTGTTTCAATCCAGATTTTATGTAATTTTAAAGACTGAATTAATTTCTCATCTCTATGATCATTCATAATGAGCTCCTCCTTTAGGGGTACCAAATTATCCTGTATGATTCCCTCCTGTTGAATTGCATCTTCGCTATTCACAATGAATTATCCGAACATACCTTCAATGATACACCGTATCGCTGACAGATAGGATGTCCTGATAATTCTTCACTTAACTTTACGATCTCAAACAAGTATTCTATAGCCACGAAGATACCAAAAAACAGGTCAACCATGGTGATATCTGACCATAATCAACCTGTCAATGTAACGAATTAGCTTTATGTAGCTAATAAAACTAAAGCATATGATGTGCGTACAAACATATTTAGTAAAACATCATATGGGTCTGATATGGGTAAAGTCTGAATGAGTATTGCTACCCGTTTAACTCGGCACTGGTAGCCCCCTCTTAGCCACTTACATCACATTTTTCTAATATCCATTTCTTTGCTTCTTCTGATTTGAACAAAATTGGGTTCTCCAATGTACCAATGTTAATCCTTTTAGTATGAGCAATATGCTTGTTCAAGCAATATATCGGATAAATTAAAACTTCTAAAGTCCACTTCATCTAACTTTAACACTTCGCCTTCTTTACCAATTGTCTCAATCCACTTTTTATGCAAATCAAACTTTCTATTAAGATTCCCTTCACTTCCCCAGCCCGTCCATCTCGCTCAGATAGTGCTCCTGTACGGAGGTCTTCGGCAGGGGTTTTGCATCTGGGGTGAATTTTCCGGCATTAAAAGCAAAGCCTTCGGGTGTCGTTACCAATGAATTCTGGTTCGGGAATTTATCCTGATCCGGCAGCAGCTTGCTTAGGTCCTTTACTCTAACTATTACTTTGTCAGCCAGGCCTTGTACTCCGTTTACCATCTGGCCAACTTTTCCGCTTTTGATGACCGAAAGGTCCGGAACGAGAATTTAAGCCACCGATCCCAGCATGGCTGCCCGTTCTTCAGGCGTCCCTGCCTCAAAGTTATGGTACACTGTCCTCGCCGCTTCGACCAGTGCTTCCGGATGATTCTCAGGTAATTTGCCTGCTCTGCCACTTCAAGGGTAGTATGTTTCGGGTCTACCGCGAACTGAAAGACAAATTTTGCGGCGTCTGCCACTCCAATGACAGTCTCTTTTATAACCGCTTCGGTAAAAGCCATCGTAACCGCATCTGCCTGCACGACTTTCTTCCGCCATACTGTCATCCCGTAGGTGTCTTCCAGCCACCATAATAATCTGTATACATTGGCGCAAGCTGGGCGTTCGGATCATATACCTTGGCCTGGTAGTAGGCCAGGGTCGTCTCATTCTCTTTGTTCTTTGCGGTAATCGGTGTCCCGGCTTACCCTGGCATAACATTAAAAACGGCGCACCCCCATTACAGGACTACGCCGTTTTTATAAAATTCCCCTTCTAAGACTTATTGCATCCCTTGCATAATGGCATTAATAATCCCTTGCTGCGTTACCGTGTTATTCGTACGGTTGAACAGACCAAAGCCATGCTGGCCGTTATAGCCGTTGTCCCAGTAAACCGGCACTGCGCTGTATTTCTTCGCTGCTGCTGTGACCGCTTTGGCAAACGCTGCACGGTACACGTTATTGCTGGAATCGTAGGCCGTTTTGTCAATGGAGCCGAACTCGCCGATCACGACCGGATACCCTTGAGTCACAAATTTATTGTACATCGCCTGGAGCTGGGAAGTAAGGTAATCCTCCTGACCCCAGGACGATTTCTTGGACGGATTTGTGGCGGATGCCCCCCACTGCGTTATGTTCCCTGATTCCTCCCCTGCAAAATCCCACGGGGAATAATAATGTGCAGAAATCATGATTCTTTTCTCCGAGCTTGGAACCGTTGAGGAACGGAACGTATCCGTCGGCAGTACAAAGCCGTAATTACCGGCAGTGTAGTCGATATTCGTATTCCAGCCTGGAATCAGCAGCCATCTTGCGCTATTGTTGCCGCTCGTTTGTCTGACTGTATCTACAAAAATTTGATTGTAAGCATTCAGGTTGGCGTAATACGCGGCGTTCGGATTGCTGTAGTTGCCGTCAAACACCTCGTTCATGGATTCAAAAATAAGCCGCTCGTCATAGCCCACAAACTTATTGGCAATCTGCTGCCACACGAGCTTGTACTTCTCTTTGATAGCCGTCTGGTTCCCGCTATTCACCAGCAGCCAGCTGCCCTGAACGGAATTGTATCCGTCCCCGTGGATGTTAATGACCACATACAGGCCTTCGTTATAAGCATAATCTATAACCGTCTTCACCCGGTTCAGCCAAGTTGTATTTATCGTATAGCTGGGAGCGCTTCCAATGTGATTTAGGTAAGAGACGGGGATGCGAATCGTTTTGAAGCCTGCAGCCTTCACCTTCTTGATCAGGTCCTGGGTAACAACAGGATTCCCCCAAGCCGTTTCGCTTGGCGTTCCGTTGTTAGAGGCCTCAAGCTGATTGCCCAAGTTCCATCCGGCACCCATTTCGCTGACGATTTGTGAAGACGACAGGGATCTAAAATCCGAGGTAATAGGGGTAGCTGCAGCTGCCCGTGCACTCCATCCGGTCACAGCAGCCGAAGCCAGCAAGAGTAGAGCCAAACCGTAAAACCCGCATTTTTTCATTTTGGCCAGCATGTCAAAACCTCCGTTTAATTTGTGGTTATGCATCATGCAAACGCTATCAATAAATAAAACGATTGGACCGCAAAAAATCCGAGTGCCCTCCTTCCCAATCTGGTAGCTACAATGCCAAGAACCGGATGTCACTATCAGAATAACATATATTTGGAAATTATAGTATATTTTTAGCAAATAAATAGAATAGGCTAACAGAATAGGATAATCTACAGTAAAAAGCTCCTGTGATAACCACAAGAGCCTTTGCTATTCGTCTATGAAAATCGTCTTTATCTCTCCGCTTGTTGTCACGTTCAAGCCAGCAGCATACCTTCCACCTGATCCACAATAAAATTGATTCCTGTCGGTCCGTAGCAGCCAATCCAGGTAGCAGCATCCACCGCATAAATCTGCGGCTGCTCCTCTGAATGCAGCATAACCCGGGTACTCTGCTCTGTCGCAGATATCTCATCCTGCACCCGCTCACTGCTAAGCAGAAAATAGTGATCTGCATGCACCGCAGGCAGTCTGTCAACCGGGATGTGGTACGCCGTATCGGAGGTATCTGCCACAAAAAGCGGAGCAGGCAGCCCGAGATCCCGGTACAGCACAGCGCCTGTGCGGTGCGAAGCGGTATGAACCCGTACCAGCGATTCACGCGGACGGATCAGAGCCACACTTTGACCAGCCAGCACCTCAGCCAGCTCTCCTGACAGCAAGGCTGTCCGGCGGTGGTAATCTGCAATAATGGCCTCCGCCCTCGCCTGCTTGCCCGTTATAATCCCAAAGAGGCGTAATATCGTCTGCCAGCTCTCATTCCGTTTGAACATCAGGGTTGGAGCAATCCGGCTTAACCGTTCATAATGCGGGGCGTGCACCTCGGTGCAGACTATAAGGTCCGGCTGCAGCCGTTCGACCGCTTCCAGGTCCGGGTACTCATAGCTTCCGGTCATTTCCGTAGCCTTAAGCCTGTCCCTGATATATTGGGGAAAATGTAACGAAGTACTGCCTCCCGTGCCAACACTTCCTGCCGGGACTACATCCAGGGCCAGAAGATGGTCGGCATACTGCACGTCGAGTACGGCAATATGCCTTGGAGTAGCAGTGACTCCATATTCGCCCCGCATATGGCGGATTACAGGGCCCTGCAGTGATTCGTAAGAGGCAGCAAAACGACCACTCAGCCCGTTGTATGCCGGGAGCGCCCCTGTTCCAAAAGCGGCGCTGCGCCGGTAAAGCTGCGGAGGAACCCCGTAGTACTTCTTAAAAGCCCTGCTAAAGTAATACATATCACGGTAGCCCGTTCTTTCGGCGATTTCGCTGATCGGGGCATCGGTATGACGCAGCATCCGCTGTGCGCTCTCCATTCGCAGCTGGATCACATATTCCATCGGTCCTAGCAGCTTCTCCTGCTTGAACCGCCGCTGCAGCTGTCTTGCACTGCAGCCGGCAAGCGCAGCCAGCTCTTTAAGCTCCAGCTCCTGACGGTAATGTCCCGCTATATAGGCTGTGACAATATCCACCATATCTGGCCCGGCACCGCCCCGGCCGCGCTCAACATCCATCATTAGCTCGTACAGCATACCTTGCAGCAGTGCATTTACATGAAACCGCTCCAGCCCTTCTCCCCTGTTCCATTTCGCTTCGATTTCTTCTGCTGTCTGGTGCAGTCCCGCCGGCAGCTCAAGGCGGTGAACAAATGAATTGTACAGCGGGTGATTCCGCTGAGGAAACTTTCCGTGGGCGGCGTCTGCCATTTGGACAGCCTTATAGGTAATCACGGTATAATGAATGCTTTCTGCTCCGGCAGTCAGGGTAAAGGCTGAGCCTTTAACCGCATGGCAGGCAAAAAAGGCCTGGATACGGCAATCCTCGCCGTTCATCACAAGCCTTCCCTGCCCGCCTCCTGCCAGCAGCAGCAGATTGGCAGTCAATTCTGTTTCGCTTAGCACGCCGCCAGGCAGCACAGTCCCGCTGCTCACGTCAAGCGTTTTGATTGCCAAATCACTCCATAAACTTGCCTGCTCCTGCAGCGGCATCCTCTCATCTCCTGACAATAGCATATGTTGCTGTTGTCATTTTAATTGAGATTCATTCTCATTGTCAATTTTCGGACACTTCCGGCAATATTCTCCCGACATCCGGTAATAGAAGCAACAAGTGATCCGCTTCTTCTTAGCAACCAGAACCTCTTCATCGTTCACTGTAAAACGTGTAAAAGGATTACGACTCATGCCAAACAAAGAGCCGGGCGCAGTCTTGGTCAGGTAAGTAAAATCCTCGCTCATCCGCTGCCGTTCTTGTCCGGATTCTTCGGTTCCGGGAGCATATAGCGGGGCAATGCGAACCATAATATTTTCCCAGAGTATCGCCATAGAGACGGGGCCAACTGCGGCAAGGGTCTGCAGCAGCGGCGCAAGGTGTTCTGCAAAAATCTGCTTAACCACCTCTTCCCGCCATACTCTTCTATTATCCAGCGGTGCAGCCGCCGTCAGCAGTCCATCTACAGCGAGGAATGGAAAACGCGTATCCCCTTGTCCGGCGGATAAATCCGGATGATAAAGATAGCATTTGTCCAGGGCAATAGAAACTTCCCGGTTATGAAACGTCATTGCCGTCAGCAGCGGCGCAATCCACAAATATCCGATCCGCTTAGCCAGCATGGATGCGGCAACCTGCGTATCCGGCGCGCCGATATAATCCTTAAGCCAGCTAATATAATCACGGCATGTTGCCTCATCATGCAGCTGGCTCAGGGCAATCGTACGGATGCTGCTTACAGGAGGTTCACCAAGCCTTACGCGGTAATCCGCCGTCAGCTGCTTCCATGAGACAGACGACAGATAGCCGTCCATATTACTGCGCTCCCAGCAGCGCTTCTGCAGCCTGATCGACAATGATGTTAATGGCAATCGGGCCATAGTAGGCAATCCAGAGTGTTGCATTCACGTCATAAGCACGGTTATTTTTGACCGCATCCATGGACTTCCAGACCGGGCTGTTCGCCAGCTCCGCTGCATCTTTGGCAAACAGATCATCCGACAGCAGGAAATAGCGGTCCGCTCCGATATCAGCGACAGTCTCCATAGAAATCTCAACAGAGGTATCCTCTGTAATGGCTTTTACAAATTCAGGGGCGTTCAAGCCCAAATCCTCATACAGAATGCTGCCTGTCCGGTGCTCTGGCCCGTGCACCCGAATCCCTTCCGGTCTCGGCCGAATCAGCGCAACCGTATCATCACCTAGCTTCGCTGCCAGCTGCTCCCGCAGACCGACAATTTTGTCCTCGTAAGCCTGCTGCACAGTTACAGCCTCAGCCTGCTTGCCTGTGATCTTGCCGATAGTAGACAGTGTATCCCGCCAGTCTTCGTAGAAGTCGAGCACGAGGGTTGGTGCTATTTTGCTGACACTCTCATAAGCCTCTTCCTGAAAGTCGGTCATCAGAATCAGATCCGGCTTCAGCGCTACGATAGCCTCCAGGTTGGGCTCATCCCGTGTACCAAGGACCTGTACATCCCCAAGCTCGCCCAGATATTCCGGAAACGTCGCGCCTTTTGCTCCAGCTACCACACTTCCTGCAGGCTTCTCGCCAAGCGCAATCAATTGATCGATGAATTTCACATCCAGCGCGGCAATCACCTTCGGCTTCTCATTCAGCGTATATTCGCCCTTCATATGCTTGATGGTAACCGGGTAAGCTGCAGCAGTCTGTGTCTCCGGTGTTGGCGAAGCCTGTGTTTCAGAAGCCGGTGACGGCTCGGCCGACGCGCCAGCAGCTGCTTGTGCAGCATTGCCCGTATTTGCGTTCCCTCCATTAGAATTAGAACCGCAAGCCGAAAGTACAAGTACCAGCGCCAGCATCCATACCATTAGTAGTGATGATGACCGCCTCTTTGTTGCTCTGTTCATGCTGACTCCCCCTGTTTATGTGATAATGATTTTCATTATCAGATTTATAAGGTTGAGTATACTCTACCTTCACACACCGGTTCCATGTACTTTTGCGACATTGCAGCCGGATTATTGCGACATTTGTCACTTCAGGAGCGGATCAAACTATCCACATCAAACCTCTTTCCTGGTGACTTCCTCATCATAAAAAATCATATGCTCTTTCTCTGCACGGTAATAGTCCAGCCGGTCCTGCAAGGTACCCGTGTGAAACTCAAACAGATGTCCATCCGGGTCGTAAAAGTAGACAGATTCTTTATCTTTGGCATCCCTTACCCGCCCGGCCAGCATCTCGACATGCAGTTCCTTTAGCTTATTCAACAGGCTCTCATAGTCCCTTTTATCAATAGTAAAAGCGATATGCGTGTATGTCCGATTGTCCCTGTCCCGCACCACATCCTCCTGATTAAGCGCGATCCACAGCCCGTTCAGCTCAAAATAAGCCAGCTTCCTGCCTTTAACCAGAATTCTGGCCCCAAACACCTCGGAGTAGAACCGGATCGACCGGTCCAAGTCCGAGACGGAGAAGCAAAAATGGTTGATTCCCTGGATATTCATGTTTGGTGACCCTTTCTTTTATATGATTAAACTATCGCCCTTTCACCTTATCCACAATATATCTCTTTGCCTCCGCACGGGTTAAATGGATTGCTAGGACGGACACAACCAATTCTTCCTTTGTCGTCTCATTGTAAACCTGCTTCTCCCCAAGCAAATCAAGCTCACCCGTCAGCTTCTCCTCTAATGATAACAGTCCATGATGAACCACTATTACCGAGAACTCCTCGTCCCCGCACTCAACTGCATAATAACTTAAACGCTTATATTCGATACAGACTCGGCCCGTCATTAAATGCACTCCGTTCACCTTCATCTATCCAGCATAGTACATATAACTATAAGTACCTTCAAACCGCACCTTTTCCCAGCCCAGAAAATAATCAATCAGCGCTGCTGCGGACGTTGGCCGGGAAGCGATTTTTTCATCTACATAGATCCGGTTGATATGACCGTCTGAGCCATATATCACTACAGTACCCGGCGATGGAGCCGGGATCCCGTATCCGAGATCAATGACCGGCAGATGCTTCACGGACTCCGCTACAGCTTTAAAGAACGCATCTTCAGCGGCCCTTCCGTCAATGTCCGGTACTTCCGGTTGCGCTGAATTGAATTGGCTTTTATCACCGGCGTGGTCAGCAGCGCTCGTATCATAGGTTACAGCGGGATTTAGCTCAGCATCATAGGTCAAGTATGTTCCAGGCTCAAAAGTAACAGGGATCTGCTGCTTCACAATTTCCCGATTGAATTCGGGTGCTCCTGAGAAACCTTTGCCTCCCGCAGCATTTGCAGTTACCGTGCTTAAAGCCAAAATTACAGCCGCAGACAAGCCCGCCGTTAACCATTTACTTGTTTTAAATTTCATAATTTCTGCTTCCCTCCTATAAAAAGCTTGATCCGTAATCCCTGCTCCTACAGCACATTCTCATATCCGGCCAATCGACTTAACTGCACTCTATACATCTAAAACGCCCATATTTCTGCTTATCTAGCACTTAGATGTACTTCATACACTTATTCTTCCGGAAAAGGGTACATTTACGCCAAATCCCCTATTTTAGTTGCACCAAATACACTTAAAGCTGCCCACGCCCGATTTACACCGGATATAGATGTACAAACTGCACTTAAACTACTTCCAACACTTCTGAGGTGTTAACATAAACTAGAAGTAGCCTCCCCCAACAGCATCATAATCACAATCTGCATCATACCTATGACAACCATCCATCTATGCCATTATATAAAACAAATTATGGTATTTCGTTTCATTTCTATTACATTTTCCTTTATCACTCTCTGTCTGCGCAAAAAAAAAGCCCCCGGAACATAGTCCAGGGGCCCTCCGTTATTGCCATCAGCAGTGATCAGGTGAATACATATTCACCTTCGCCCACCTGAATGGTCTTACCTTTTAATGCTGCTGATTCTGCTGCAAAAATAACCTGCTTGAACTCGTTCTCGTCCCCTTGTACAAAATCAAACGACTGCGCTCCAACCTTCAGGCTGCATTTGCCGGCCTCTGACTCCGTAACCGGAAGTCCGAATAACGCACTCCAATGGCTGGCGGCCGCGGCCGGATCGGAGACTCGGAATACTGCGCTCACCATCTCGACGGCTCCTGCAGGGTGAGGCTGGATGATGCCGGAGGCCGTCATATTGTCCAGCCGCTCCTCATCCGTTCCCGTCCACTGGATGATGAATGGATAGACGAGTCCGGCAAAATCACCGTCAATCGTCATCATCCGCCACTCGATCAGTCTGCCGGCGTTATCCAGACGTTTGCCGTCAATGATCGGCGACAAAGACAAACCTGCCGCGTGCAGGGAAGCTGCTACAGCATCAATATCATCCGTCCGGAGCACCACTCTGCTCAAGGCTTCATGCTCAGGCAGCAGCCGTACCGCATCCCGCACTACGACATTGTGCTCTGTGGCCTTCGCCAGCTCAAGATTCTCAATACCGAGGAACTCAATGTAGGTGAGCCCGAAGTAGCTTAAGGAATTATAGGTTCCCCAGGCTTTATGAGCGCCCCCTCTAAAAGCAACCAGCCCGTGCTCCCGGAAGCTTTCGACCGGCTGATCCAGATCGTTCACATAATGCACCAGATGATCCCAAGTGATGGTAGCCATTATTTCTTCACTCCCAGCTCCGTAGTCCGCTTAACCGCAGCGAGCACGCTGCGCTGCAGTCCGGCCGCGAAGTCACTGTTGTTAAGCTCGTACAAGCCGTGCATGCCGACTCCGCCCGGTGAGTTATTAATATCCAGCAGCTGCCGCGGATGCAGGCCGGTCTGCCGCAGCATCTTAACCGCACCCAGCATGTTCTCCAGTGCTACATTCCACGCCTGCTCACGCGGCAGTCCTGCGAGCACACCGGCATCCACAAGGGACTCGATGAAATAATAGATATAGTTCGGTCCTGCAACGCCGTAGCCTGTGAAGATATCGATATAGCCCTCATCCAGATATTGAACCTTGCCGAAGCCGAGCAGGAAATCCTCCACCTGATCACGTGAAGCATGACTATTCAAGGCAACACCGCTATAGCCGTAGCCTGTATCAGTCAGGGTGTTCGGAATGACCCGGACAATCGGGCGTTCTGCCCCAAAATAACCGCCAAGCTGTGCAATCGTCACCCCTGCCACAATCGAAATGATTGTAGCAGCGGGTGCAGCATGCTGCTGTACAAGCTGGCCCAGTACAGCCAGATTATCCTGCGGACGAACGGCAATTACAATAATGGAAGCTGCAGACAGGCCATGCTCCTGTGAGCTGCCTGTATTCACTTTGTATTTGTCACTCAGCAGCTGCAGACGCGCTTCGTTAACATCTGTTACACTGACCTCTTCTGCCGACAGGGTGTTGTTGGCGATACAGGCGCGGATCATGGCTTCCGCCATCTGTCCGCCGCCGATAAAATGAATCTGCTTCTGTGCCACTTACATCCACTTCCCTTTCTTAGTTGTTATCCCATGCTTCCGGCAGGATGAAGCCATCATATTTGTCCAGTCCCTTGATGTATTCTTCGAACTCTTTTGATTCATAGGCAGCCTTCAGATCCTTGGCCCACTGGGTGTTTTCATCCTTTTTGTTAACCGACACAATAATTCTGTGCTGCATAGGTGTGTTCTCGATTTTCAGCGCATCTGTAATTTTTCTGTCTGGCGAGTTAGCAATGTAGTTACCGTTAACCACACCGTAGTCCACGTCCTGCAGGGAAACCAGGATCTGTGCCGGGTCGAGGATTTTGATATCGATATTGAATTTGTCCGGCTCCATGCTGTTGATGTTGAAATCGGCTACACCGGCGCCTTCCTTGATTTTGATCCAGCCCAGCTCCTCCAGAATACGCAGCGCGCGCTCCTGGTTAACCGGGTCATTCGGAACAGCTACAGTTGTACCGTCTTTGACATCATCCAGCGTCGTATGATTAACGGAATACAGGCCCTGCGGAGCTCCCGGAACATAAGCAATTCCAGTCATATCTGCTCCGATTTCTTCATTAATAGCTTCCATGTAAGCTGTACTCTGGAAAATACTTGCGTCAATCGAGCCTTCCTTCATTGCCGGGTTAACCTGCATGTTCTGGGAGAAGGTTTTGATATCTACCTTGTAGCCCTTCTCCTCCAGAATCGGCAGAATCGACTGGCGGAACTGCTCTTCATAGGTTCCTACACCGAATCCGACGGTAATTTCCTTCTTGTCTTCTCCTGCGCCGTCCGCTTCCTTATTGCCGCAGGCTGTCAGCACCGCCATAACCCCGATCAGCATAACCAATAATAATTTCTTCATTACCTTCATCTCCTATTCCAATACTATGTTTTTAAATTGTACTAACGCCTCATCTGTTACGTTCAGGGGGATCGCACAGTTTGGCGAGAGAATAAACGGCTGGTCCTTCATCAAAGTCAAAGCAGCTTTCGCCTGCTGCCTGATCTGCGCAATATCGTTCACGGCGAACAGGCCATGATCGACTCCGCCTACTTTGGTTGCTTTCAGGTTGGCTCCAAGACCCGGGTTGCCTTCGGCAACGGTATCCCAGCTGATTCCGTCAATCCGGTAATCATTGAATTTCTCCGGCTGCGAATAGGCTCCGCAGGTATGCAGGATGTTTTTGCCGTAGCTGGCCGCTTCCAGTACGATGGAATCATAAGGTCTGGACAGCTCATCGAACATCGCTTCATCGAACAAACCGGGATGCGCTGTACCCGTCACTGCGTAGAACAAGCCGTCGGAACCCGCCTGCTGCAGCTCTTTTACATAATCGGCCAGGGTTAGCGAAATCACATGCAGCGCATGATGTGCTGCGGCCCGGTGCTCCTTGAACAGCGATTCCAGTGTCACAGGCTGCTCAATGCCAAATACCGTTTTGGTGACATAAGCGGAGCGCCCTACGATAAACAGCAGCACCGTCAACGGGGAGAATACTGTCTGAATCAGCGGGGTATCGGGTAATCCCAGGCGAATCTGCTTAACGGCCTCCAAATGCTCCTGAAATGCGGCCGTCTGAGTCGCCTTTTTTACTTCAAGGTCCCACAGGTTGTCCGCTGCCGGAATTACCGTTGTCTTTTGCCGCGGAAATACGGTCTGATAATCTGCAAAATCATACTGATTGCCCCAGGCCTCGGCCAGATAGGTCGCTCTCGGATTGATTTTGACCCAGTCCCAATCATATTGCTTGGTGAAGGAAATGGTCGTTGCCGCCAAATCCTCTGCTGTCTGTTCCTTGTCGATAAAATGGCGCCATCCGCTGACAATCGGACGATCTGCCCGCTCTCCGGATAATAAGGCTCTGAAACGGTCCTGCTTACTCCAATTACTCATCTGCCGGCTACCTCCAAGTATATGTAGTGTTTAGTGACGGCGGATTTTACGCGCCAGTGTATTGCCCAAAGATTGAATGCCCTGTACCAGAATGATAAGGATAATAACTGTGGCTACCACGACTACGGTGTCAAACCGCTGGTACCCGTACACGATGGCCAAATCGCCGACCCCGCCGCCGCCGACCGTTCCGGCCATGGCCGTTGCCCCGATCAGACCGATCGTTGCCGTCGTTAACGACAGAATCAGAGATGCGAACGCTTCGGGCAGCAGGAAATGCCAGATCACCTGAAACGGGGTAGAGCCCATGGACTCGGCTGCTTCGAGAATTCCCGGGTTCACTTCAAGCAGGGAGTTCTCAACCAGCCGTCCGATGTAAGGAGCGATGTAGATGATCAGCGGTACAATCGCAGCAGCTGTCCCGATAGAAGTATGAACAATTGCTCTTGTTAGCGGAATGATAGCCACCAGCAAGATGATAAAGGGCAGCGAACGTACGATATTGATGATCGGATTAAGGATGGTATAGGCTGCCTTGTTCTCCAATATACCTCCCGGACGGGTGATTACCAGCAATATCCCGATAGGAACCCCCAGCAGGGAACCAAAAAACAGGGACACACCCACCATCTGTACAGTTTCAATAAAAGCCGTTAAAAACTGCTCACCGGTTACTGTGGTCGAGAACATAAGCTTCCACCTCCTCTACGCTGACTCCATTGTTTTTCAGAAAATCTACAGCTTTATTAATCTCAGCACCGTCGCCGTCAAGTTGAACAATCACGGTTCCTAGTGTCGTTTCCTGGATCTCCGTTGTATTCGCGAACAAAATATTGACCTTTACCTCGTTCGTACGAATCATCTCATAGAGCAGCGGCTCAGTGGTTGATGCTCCGACAAAATTCAGCTTGCAGATCCGGCTGCCAAGCCCGGTTGTTATTGATTTTTGCACACTAGGGGTTATGGAGTTTTGAATGACGGTTTTTACAAAATTTTGGGTGGTGGGATGCTGCGGATGCCCGAACACATCCAGTACGCTGCCTTGCTCGATGATCCGCCCCTCCTCCATCACTGCCACCTTGTTGCAAATCTCCTGGATGACCGACATTTCATGTGTAATGATCATCACGGTGATCTTGTATTCCGCATTCACCCGCTTCAGCAGCTGCAGAATCGAACGGGTGGTCTGCGGGTCCAGGGCAGAGGTTGCTTCATCACAGAGGAGAATGGATGGATTGGAAGCAAGCGCTCTGGCAATCCCGACACGCTGCTTCTGCCCGCCGGACAGTTCATTCGGATAGCTTCCGGCCTTGTCGCTTAGTCCAACGAACTCCAGCAGCTCCGTTACCCGCTTGCGGATCTCCTCTTTGCTCTTTTTCAGCAGAACAAGCGGGATCGCTACGTTATCGAACACCTTCTTAGATTCCAGCAGGTTAAAATGCTGAAAGATCATGCCGATGTTTTTTTTGGCTGCACGCAGCTCTTTAACGCTGTAGGCTCCAAGATCATGCCCATCAACGAGCACCTGGCCTTCGGTTGGCCGCTCCAGGTAATTGACCAAGCGGATCAATGTACTTTTGCCCGCGCCGCTATATCCGATAACGCCGAAGATGTCGCCCTTTTCAACCTTCAGGCTTACCCCCTTCAGGGCATCAATCGCGATCCCTTTCCGGGTGAATGTTTTGTGCACATTTCTTATTTCAATCATGTTCATTCCCCCTTATGCTTGCAGCTTCTCCAGTGCCTGTTCTGCCAATGCTGCAAAATATTTAGCTGCAGGCAGGATCGCCGCCTCATCTACATCAAACTGCGGGTGATGCAATGCATAGCCCGGTCCGGCTCCGATATTTACGAACGCCCCGGGAATTTGCTGCAGATACAGTGCGAAATCCTCTCCGCCCATCTGCAGCGGAATATCCTCGACCTTGTATCCTGCATCCGACGCGACCTGCTTCGTAAAATCAGCCCATTCCCCATGATTCACTGTTGCCGGCGGTCCCGGATACCAGAGCAATTTCGCCTCAGCGCCGGCTGCTGCCGCAATGCCTTCGATGATACGCGTCATCTGTAGCGG
This sequence comes from Paenibacillus sp. fava2, assembly GCF_058313675.1. Lineage (NCBI taxonomy): Bacteria > Bacillati > Bacillota > Bacilli > Caryophanales > Paenibacillaceae > Paenibacillus > Paenibacillus sp. fava2. The sequence goes on from NZ_CM177755.1 coordinate 4,598,119, forward strand.
AATTTCACGGCGGATTTCTTCATTGTAAGTCCGGACTGTACCTTCCAGCTCAACCAGCTCCGGAATCACGTTCCAGGTGAAGCCGCCGTTAATTCTCGTCACGCTCAACACAACCGGCTCAATTGCACTGCTTTGGCGGCTTACCACCGTCTGCAGCATCGTAATCATTTGCGCCGCAGTCACAATGGTATCCACCCCTTTTTCCGGAGTAGCCGCATGGGCACCGACACCTTTTACCTTAATCTCGAACCGGTCTACGCCAGCTGTCAGTGGACCTGACCTTGTTCCAAACGTTCCTGTAGGCAGCTCAGGTGAATTATGTAATCCGAATATGGCGGCTACGTCCTTCAGTCCTCCGGATTCCAGCACGCTTTCTGCGCCATGGCCGGTCTCTTCCGCCGGCTGGAACAGGATTCTGACCCGGCCCGGTAATTCATTCTCGCGGGCCTTCAGCAGCAATGCGGCTCCCAGAATAACAGCGGTATGGAAGTCGTGGCCGCAGGCATGCATTTTTCCCGGTATTTCTGAGGCATACGGCAAGCCCGTCTGCTCCTCGATCGGCAGTGCATCAATATCACAGCGTATAGCAACAATCGGCCCATCGCCTTGTCCGACTTCGGCAATCAGTCCGGTTGCTAGGGGCAAATCTAGAATATGTATGTGAGCATCTGTCAGCCAGGCCCGCAGCTTCTCAGTGGTTCTGAATTCTTCGTAGGACAGCTCAGGCTCCCGGTGCAGATTTCTCCGCACCCCGATTAATTCACTCTCCAGCTCCTGATCATTCTTATAGGTCAGACTCATTGGTTCATAACTCCCCTTTCCGTTGGCAAAAGCTTATGCATTGACCTCAGCTTCAATCCCGCTCATCCGCTCAAGTGCCGTAGCCAGACTGTTCAAAATATGCTCCCGCATGGCTTGCTCTGCGCCGTCTTCATTTCTGTCCGCGATCATCTGGAGAATATCGTTATGCTCTTCATCCGCCTGCGTATTCCAGTCTCCGTGCAAGGAAACATACCGGCAATAACGGAGCGAGCGGTCTCTAAGCTGGTTAAGCACCTTCTCAAAGGTCATAAGCCCGCTTATTTCCGACAGATAATCATGGAATTCAAAGCCGTAGGAGACAAAGTCCTGTTTCTCGCCGAGCTGAAAGGATTGCTTGATATGTGTCATCATCACAGTCAGCTTCTGTATATCTTTATCGGAAGCATTCCTCGCTGCACTTCTGGCAATATGCCCCTCGAGCATGCTGCGGATCTGAAAAATCTCCTCAACCTCTTTTAGCGATAACGGAGCCACCTTCAACCTGCCGTTGGGCTGACGGACGAGAAAATCCTCATTCTCCAGTCTCTGTATCGCTTCTCTCAGCGGAGTCCGGCTGACTCCCAGCATTGCCGCCAGGCTTTCTTCATTGACCGCCTGACCCGGCTCCAGGTCGTTGTTTATAATTTTTTGCTTTAAGGCATAGTAGGTATTATCCTTTGACAGCCTTCGTGATCGTAGCTCCATACCTCTGATGCTCCCCTATATGAGAATTTACTTGATATCATTAAATATAATTGTATAATTGTATACAATTATTATTTTAGTGCTTTAACGGAGTAACTGCCTGCTAGTTTGGAAACTTTTCTCTTTTTTCAAGCTTTTTTTCATACTATAAACCTATTATTCACACTAGTCAAGTATGATTTATAGGTGATAGAAATAATCAGGAGCAGATCAAAAAAAGCCCCCGCCATTAGGCAGGAGCTTAGGTACACACATTAAACCTTGAACAGCACAATGATTTCAGTCAGCAGCACCAGACCGGCCGCGGATACACCGAACGAGTTGATCAGCGTCAGCGCCTCCGGATAGCTTTCTTTACGGAATTGGGAGCACAAGGAAACAGTCCACAGAACGGTAAAAAAAAGCCCAGCCGATCCGCATCCCTGCTCTGCTAAGGCACGTCTTCTGCGCTTGAAGAAGGATCCCAGCCCCGCAAAAGTAAACAGCATATAAATGACAAGCTCAGCAGTTGAAATGACGATAATCTCTCCGGCCGAAAAAAGATGCATTAAAGCGTACTGAATGCTCAATCCCATAAACACAAGCAGGTTAAAGGAAGCTTTGTTTAAGCTCAAGTCCTATTCCTCCATTTGCGCATTAATGTACAGCAGCATTTAGATAACGCTTACATTATAATTGCAAACGGTTTCCTTTTCTGTGATTTATGATTCTATGTACCTAATATTTTTCAGACAGCACTTCTACCAGGCCGATAGCCTTGTTCTAAAGTCATTATCACCGGTCGTGTATTGTACCTTGCTATAGCCATGCGATTGTGCACCTAAATACAGCTCCTCCAGTTTGTCCTGATCCTTGCAGTAAATCGCAACATACACACAATCCACTATAATCAGTACGAATTGACAGTCACTATTTACGTATTCTTCGTACGTCTGAACATTGACTAACTTTTTCCCCTTCGGAAAAGCCTTAAGATCTGCAAAAATAACATAATACTCATTATTCTCCACAATATCTTTGAGCACAGCCCCGTCCATGTCAAATACCTGCTTAGGGAAAAGCGGATCTGCAAGTGTCCCTTGATTCCAGAAATAAGCCTCCTCGCCCCCGTTATACCATTCATAAGCAGCAGTATCGAACGGATGCAGAAGCTCCCCCAGAAACCGCCCGCACTCATTTGGAATCTCGCAGGTCAATCCCCTCTTCTCATGTCCTGCTTCGCCTGTAACATTCATTTATTATCCCCCTGTCATCCAAGCGCAACTATAAGACAGCTGAGCAGCATTAGTATCGAAACAGGTGCCCAGATTCTACGTTCCCGGACGCTTTTGGTAATAAGATTTAGAACAGAGGCTATCACGGAAAAAGCAACCACGAACCAGACCGCCACATCAGCAAAGTCCCGCCAGCCGGGCAAAAGCATCTCCGCTTTACTCAGAACAATTAGCGCGAGCAGAGCCAGAATGACTATCTGCACCAGGCATGCCACACGCATAGGAGCCGGAAGCCTGCCGGGGAATTTACCGCCCATCGCATACTCTCCCCAGGGCATACCTGCAGCTAGAGCTGCCTGAAACAGAATGACTATGAAGATCAGGACTGTAAAGGCAGTAGCTGCTATTGACAGGGTCATTGTTGTTGCCTCACTTTCTGGATGGGTTTGTTACTGTATACGAATAGTTCAATCCACTTTCACCAAATGTGCCGGACGGTAACCTGAGCGTGCTGGCCTATCGCGGCCATCGCCTTTCCCGTCACTTTTTAACAAGGTTATTTTAGCAGCAATATGTGGTAAGTAGAAAACCACCCGGCTACCTCCTCTTCACTGTAAACTTTTCCTGGACGGTCCCATTACCATGTTCTGTTATAATGTGATTACTTACTTTCATTATAAACCTGAATGGACGTAGACTGGTTTTCTTTGAGGAAAAACCTGTTACATTTGTTGCAGCTCCATAACTCTCTGGGCGCATCGGGTAATTCATTTGCAGTTTCGGCATCCGAGGTATATCTATCCATTTCTATATCAGTATAAGCAACATAGTGTGCGAAATTTGTCCGTTCTCCACATAAACAGCTGGTAAAATGATCAATCTGAACATCTTCCAGAGCAAACATCTTATCTACTTTATTATTTTTGAAAGAATATACTCTTTTGCATACAGGACAATTCCAGATATCATAGTCCTCATCTATCAAATACGCTTCCGTATGATTGTTCACAGCATTAATCCAAGTCTGATTCTTAAATACACGGATTTGAACATCATTGGGCACTGAACCATTTCCAAGAACTTCACCACAGTTACACCTGAAATGCGCCATAATGTATACTCCCTTCTTGTTTATCTGATACAGGCAATACTCCATTCGCTTCTGACCCTCCACATTCCTCCCCTAAAATCGTCCCAACAATTATAATCAATGCTCAACTGCTCAACATCACATCCGTATCACAGTGAATGTAATATACTTGTTCTATTAGATGAACTTACCGGCGAAAGAAGGCACATCCGCATGAACATCCGTAAGCTGCAATACATCTGCACGATTGCCGAGGAACAGAACATTACCAAGGCAGCGCAAAAACTGTTTGTTGCCCAGCCTTAACTTAGCTCTCTCATCACCGGAGTGGAGAAAAAACTCGGAGCGAAACTGTTCGACCGCTCTGTCACTCCGCTTCAGTTAACCTATGAAGGTAAGCTATATATAGATAATGCACGCAAGGTAATTGATTTGCACAACCAGCTGGAGCGAAGGCTGCAGGACATGAAAGATTTAAAGGCAGGAAAGGTAAGCATCGGCTGTCCTTTCAGCCTCGGCCCCTATATCCTGCCTTTAATTTTACCTGAATTTCACCGTCTGTACCCTAATATAGAGCTTGAGCTGATGGAGCTTTTGCCTGCCGAGATTGAACAGCTGCTGGCCAGAGGCCATTTGGACGTCGGCTTCACCTCCTGCAAACCGCAGGATGTCGGTCTGCACCATATCCCTGTGCTCACTCAGGTTTACAGCCTGGCCACCAGCGGGAACCACCCCTTCGTGGATCGGTTTCCGCAGCGGCTGCTGTCCGTCACGGACCTGGCAGATGAAAAGTTCGTTTCAAATATCCCCGGCACACTGTTCCGTGAGCTGCTAGAGCAATTTTTCAGCGAAGCTGATTTGAATTATAATGTACTGCTGAACTGCAAGAACAGTGAGACCGCCAAAGCGCTGGTAGCTCAAGGCTTCGGGGTAATGTTCCTGCACGAGTCGATGATTGACAAGGAGAATAATCCGCATAATCTGGTCTACTTCTCACTCCGGGAAAAGACACCGCAATTCACCATCTCCATCCTTACCAATCCGCAAAGCTACACCATTCTGGCCGCCAGTACCTTCGTGGAGCTGGTTTGCCAGGAGCTGCAGGCTCCGGGCTGCTGAGCAGGTGAATGCTAGTTTGCCTGCAGGTCTTTAACGATATTTTTTGCAGCCAGCCGTCCTGAGTTCAGCGCCAGGGAGAATGCCGCACCTTCGATATCATAATATGGATTGGAATACAGACTGCCTGCATCTACACCCGCTACATATAAGCCTTCGATTGGCGTATGATCTGTGTCCAATGCACGCAGATGATCGTCCACGCGAACGCCGCCGATGGTACACCAGGCGCTCGGCTGATACTCAAACACATAATAGGGTCCTTTGTTAACAGGCTGCATAAAGGCTTTGTCTTTGCCAAACTGGGTATCTACACCTTTAGCGGCCATTTCATTATACGTTTGTACCGTTTGCTTCAGGTTGGTGAGGCCAAAGGCTGCACCCGCTTCCTCCAGGGTATCCGCTTTGACACCCCAGCCCTGTTCAAACGCCAGCTCCATCCCTGCGTCCAGATTCTCCAGCTTTACGCCATCCAGCGTCTTTTTGCCGTAAATCCAGCTATCCGGACTGCCGATGTACTGATAGACACCTTTAGACTTGAGCCCGTCAATGTAAGCCTGATCCACTACTGCATAGTACAGCCCTTCACGCAGAGTAATTTCTCCGCCGGTTGACAGCGGTTCTTTGGCGATCAAGTCCTCGTTGTTGAACCGGTTGCCTTCCCGGTTAACCAGCAGCGTCCCATATACCCCGAGGTTCAGCGCTTCGTTGGCCCCTTTTTTCCAAGAGCCGCTCTTTTCATTCGATCCGGAAAATTCATTGGCGACGATACCGAAGTTGTTATCCAGTGTTCCGCCTGCCGCAACGATCATGTCCATCCCTTCCCCAACGCTCAGTGTCGAGCCAAGCGGGTTAACCTTGACGCCGCCAAAATGCTCCTTCATCAGCTCATCGTTGCCGAGATAGCCGCCTGTTGCCATAACGACGGATTTAGCGTGGACGATGACTGTGGTTCCATCTGCTTTCACTGCTTCCACTCCGACTGCCTTATCGTTCTCGATTAGCACCTTTTTACCGGTTGTTTCGAACAGGAATTGCCCGCCATTAGCTTCAATATCGTCCTGCAGCAATCCCATACGCTCCAGACCTTTCTTGGCGAATTTCATCCGCGGGCGGTAACCGACACCAAAATTATCCTCACGCAGCGTAATCTCCATTCCCAGGTCTTCAAAGATATCAATTGTCTCCCCTGAAAGCTCCAGCGCCTGGCGCACCAGCGAGGCATTGACCGTGGAAGAGGAGTACTCCATCATCCGGTTGAATACATCGTCCACCGTGAACGTCTCACCGGCTTCCTTCTGTATCCGTGAGCCGACGGCAACCGGTCCGCCTGCCATGGCACCGTTACTGACGGCAACGCTGGACCCTTTTTCAATGACGATGACCTTAAGGCCGCTGCGTGCTGCTTCCATCGCCCCGGTCATTCCGCCTGCGCCGGCACCAACAATGACTACATCTGTAGTCAGCTCTTCTACCGCAGTGGACTTCTCCGCTTTGGCTACCGCTTTAAGTGCGGCTACGTCGCCGCCCGCTTGCTGTACAGCTGATGCAACGCCCTCCAGAATACCGTCACTTGTCATACTCGCACCCGCAACTGCGTCAATAGCCAGACTCTGCTGCTCTACAATTTGTGCAGGAATTCGCTCGACGGCTGCGTCACTGACACCCTTGGTTTCCGTATTCTCCCCTACAATAACAACAGACTCGATTTTGTTCGTTGAAAAGGTTACCTCGACCTTGACCTCACCGTTCTTACCTTTACCAATTCCGGTATAAGTGCCTTCTCTGTAAGTTTGTACAGGCGCCTCACCTGCTGCAGGTGCAACAGATGAACTTGGCTGTGCTGTTGCTGCAGCATTCTCAGCTCCTGCCTCCTTGTTAGCACCGCTGTCACATGCTGTAAGCAGCATCGCTGATGCCAGCACCATGCTAAGCGCTGCCTTCAACCCTTTTCCCCAGTTACACTGATACCCCATTTTTCTAATCTTCCTCCCCAGTTTCAGTTGTAAAATCAGATCCGAATTATACTTTGAGAAATCTTTCACATTGTTTCGGATCTGTTATTTATTTTGCCTGAAAGCGGGGGGCTTGCAAAATACGTGTTTGCTATAATACCTATAACCGTTTAGTTATGGCTGTGGTGCAGTTGTATAAGAAGCTTGCTGCTCGTCAGAGGGAATTTAACCCTCCAGCTGCATTACGACTTGCTCAACCTCGGCCAGATTATCCACTACCTCCTTACGCTGTCTGCCCAGCTCTGCTATTGCGCTGTCGATTGACTTTATCCGTTCCTGCAGCATTCCCGCGGCATATATAAGCACACCTGCCGTCCCGCAGCCGGCTCGCTGCTTATAATCAAACAGTCCTTGAACCTCCTTCAAGGTAAACCCCCACTGCTTCAGCTGTGCGATAGCCTGGAAATCCCGAATCTCCTTCTCCCCAAAAAAATAACGTCCCCCCTTAAGCTCCGGCTTCAGCAAAGCCAGCTCCATATAGTGGCGAACCGTATCCACAGTAGTTCTCATCCGGCCTACAAAAACACCGATCTGCATTCCTTTCCTCCTTGCCACGGGGTTAACCCCATATGATTAACTTCAATTATATTCCATATGAAGGGGGAGTAAGATGATCTATTTCTTAATAGTCCTATATGCAGTGCTAATGGGAGCTGCGGCATTCGTTAAACGCCGGAACCTCGGCCCCACGCTTACAGCTGCTAATCTGCTGGGTTCAGCCATACTGGTGTGCACACCGATTCAGCCTATTTTCTTGTGGCTAGGGCTTATGTGGCTGATAGGCTGTGCACTATGTAACGGACATGTGCTGCAGGGCCGTATCCGCATACAGCATGTACTTATCAGGGGTGTTTTCTCACTGTTTTTATTGATCAGCTACACTCTTTTATAGGCCGCTGATAATACAAAAAGCACCGGAAACCCGCGGCTTTATCCGCTTTTTTCGGTGCAAATCTCAAACATATCACGCCTTTGAACAGGCTATCTATTGTACAGACCTCTGCCGACAAAATTGGCACTGACCGGCTCTTTGCCGATCTCCCGCGCCCAGACGGAGAGCTGGCCAGTGTGGTGGATTTCGTGGGAGATCAGGTGCCGCATGACTTCGCCGCATGGATGGGGTACCTCTCTGCCGTCATCCAGAATGTCGATCATCATCCGGTTCTCCAGACTGTCATTCCAATTATGGACAAACGGGGCAAGCTCAGCATGGCAGCGCTCCGAGAACCCTTTTACCAGCTGCACGCTGGCTACCTCCCCGAAGTCAGGAATATAAATCTCACGCTGCTCTATTCCGCCGCAGATCCAGCCGTACTCCACCGCCACAATATGATAAAGCGTAGGCAGAAAATAGCCGATGCCGCCGGTACGCTTCTTCATCAGCTCCTCCATACTCACCGTTTCACACCAGTCGAACCATTCCTTGCGGACCTGCCAGTTATATTCGAACAGCTTTTGCATGGTCAGAGCCTCCTGTAATCGTATTGAACTGCAGAATAAGCGCAACAAAGCTATGGCTGCATTTGTATTAATAGTCGGCTGACAGCATTCCCTCTATACGATCAATCAGCTGGTGCAGCCCCGCTTCATCACCTGCATACTGGCGGACATCACTTCCAAGCAGCTCATTAACCCGTCCTCTGACAAAAGTAAGGCTGTAAGCTGCACCATCATATTGTCCTGTGTGATCAGCCAGGCTGTACGTTATACTATCGACATTATCAATCAGGCTGAACAGCACAATCGAATTATGGTAAAAAGCATCCCCGCTGATCGCACCGTTTGAGCTCACACCGACAGAATCATGCATGTCAAGTTTAATCGTCAGACCGTACGGCGGAGCCACCGTCTGCAGCGCCATCCCCGCAGGCTCCAAGCCCTCCGGTACCGGCAATGCGCCGATCAGCCCGCCAACCTTGCTGGCAGCTCCCACATAGGGGGTGCGGTTCTTTAACAGCTGCTCCACACTGTATCCATTATAAGGAAGCTGTTCAGGTGACGCTACAGGCTTAGGATTCACTATACAGACTGCCAGAACAACGGTGATAAAGACAAAGGCTATCGCGGTGATCCAGGCTGAAGGCTCGCGGAAGGCGAGTACATTTTTAATTCTGGATTTTACATTGCCTTCTCCAAAAGCAAGCGGACTGCCGGAAGGCATCCCCCTTCTCCCCGCTGCAAGGGTTAGTAATGAGGTAGAATAGCTCCCTTTAATCCCGTTGCCCAGCTTCCTTACGACAGCTTCATCGCAGGACATCTCCATATCTTTGCTCATGAGCGCATACGACAGCCACATCAGGGGATTGAACCAGTGAATGATCAGCAGCAGGAAGGCAAAGGGCTTGATCCAATAATCCAGCCTGCGGATATGCGTCTGTTCGTGCAGTACGATATAAGGCAGCTCCTGCCTGCTCATTCCTGTTGGAATATAAATCTTCGGCTTAATAAACCCGCATACAAAGGGTGCTGCAATCTGATCCGACTCAAAAATATTCTCCCTAACAAGTGTTGCCGTCCGCAGCTTAACAGTAATGCGTACATACGATACCACACTGTAGAGTAAAAGAACGACTGCACCTGCCAGCCAGATCATACTTCCCGACCACAGGATAAGCTGCAGCGGATTTACGCTTGCCATCGGTGCTGCTTCCGGGAAAGTGCTGTTGATCAGCCGGCTGATTCCGCCAATCCCCGCATCCACAGCCGGCTTCAGCTGCAGCCCGATATCGGGAGGGACAAATTCCATTACTCCAGTTCCCGTCTGGCTCTGGCTACGGGGCTGGAACAGCTGCAGCAGGCTGAAGCCTGAAGTGAAGGTGACAGGGAACACTAGTCTGACCAATACAGCCGACCATAGCAGATAGGAGAAAATTTTGGGGACACGGCGCAGAAATAACCTCGTTAAGATCACCGCTGCAGCCACATAGCTGGCCGTAATGCTCATATTAAGGACGGTGACGAACAGGCCCGTAATCATCGGGTCGCCTCCTCAATAATCCGCTTCAGCTCCTCGGCCTCCTTTTCAGACAGCTTCTTTTTGCCGAGAAAAGCGGTTAAAAATTGCGGAAGCGATCCGCCGAAGGCTTTTTCCACTACCGTCTGGCTTTCGTATTGCTGGGCCTCTTCTTTTTTGATAATGGCGGTAACAGTTGCGTCTTCGTTCTTCAGAATCCCGCGCTCGCACAGCTTACGGAGCACCGTATAGGTCGTTGACTTCTTCCAGCCCAGCTTACTCTGGCTCAGCTTAACCAGCTCTGTTGAATTAATCGGCTCGTTATCCCAGATCAGGCAGGCGAATTTGTACTCGGCATCGAACAATTTGTAGGTTTCCATGCAGCTCCTCCCCTTTTTAAGTTTACTACAGTAAACCTCATGACTTGAGTCTATTGCAGTAAACCTAAAAAGTCAAGCCGCTGCTCAGCCCTTTGGCGTACTCACTGGCATTGCCGTTCCGGAAATCCTGATCAGTCTGGCACCAAGCACAACAAACCACGCTGCAAAAGCCAGCTGACATATGAACGTTACGGCCGGCCCGATCAGCCAGGGAAAAGATCCGATCAGATCCAGTATCCCCGCGGCAAAGCCCAGATAGGCAGCAGCCTTACCGAGCGGGCTTTTTAGAATGACAAGACTTAGGACAATTGTTGCGATCCCCATGATGAGCGCCGCCGTATGCAGCCCCCCGTAATACAAGCTGAACATCAGCTTTAGGCTCTCGGCGGATATTTCAATATGGAAGACAGGGTAAACCAGCCGCCCCAGGATGATGACTAGCAATATGTAGACGGGAATGCTAAGCGCCAGAAGTGCGCAGCCCAGCAGGGTTTTTGGCAAATCTGTCTTCACCAGAACCTGATATAGCGCAGCAATAGCCGGTATCAGACACAGCGGGGCAAAGAACAGCAGTTCGTCTGCCATGGACATATTAAACTTCCACCCGGCCAGCCATTCCATCAGCCCAGCATCCGTAGTCGCTCGAGGAGCAGGCACCGGCAGCATAAACAGATACTGTATAAAAAAGAGGATCCCCGCCAGAATCAGCGCGACCCCGCCAAACTTTGCGACACTTGGATTGGATTGCATAGGCTTCAGCTCCATCCCCGGTTAATTTGGATATAAGGCTTAGTTGAACAGTTCCAAAAGATCACTCAAACGGTTAATCGTATAATCCGGATCACTAACCTCTCCAAACCCGTAGCTTGCAAATACAAACGGGATTCCGGCGAATGCCGCCGCTTTCTGGTCTCCCGCTGTATCTCCCACGTAGACCGGACTCTCCAGATTGTTTCTTTGCATGATCAGCCTGATGTTCTCGCCCTTGGACAGCCCCGTCCGGCCCGGGTTCTCATAGTCCGCGAAAAACCTACCCAGCTGATGGTACTCATAAAAAGCCTCGATATATCCCTTCTGGCAGTTGCTTACGATGAACAGCTTGTATTTTGCCGATAAAGCCGTGAGTACTGCTTCAAGCTCCTCATACAATGATCCGCCCTGCTTGACGAGGTAATGGCACTCAGCTTCACAGCACTCATCAAGAAGTCTCTGCTGCACAACTTCTTCCATCCCGGGCAGCAGAATTTTACCAACCTCAGCAACCTGCAGGCCCATGATCCCCTTTAAACTTTCCTTGGTAATCACATGCGGAATATCTCCATACCTGCGCAGCACATCATTCCACGCCACCGTCACCACATCCGAAGAATCCCACATCGTCCCGTCCAGATCGAAAATAATGCTATCCATGTTTGCCTCCTGCTATAAGTTATCATTTGTGCTATTGATGCCTGTTGGACCTCCATACATTTGTACGAACTCTTTAAGGTCTTTGAGTGTAGAAGGGATAAAGCTCTGATCCGACAGGAATTCAAACCTAAGCTCATTTTCCTGAGCTGGATATTCTTTATAGAAACCTGTGCACATGATGTGCCCCTGCCAGGTAAACGTGCATTTAAATTCCAGATTATGCTCAGTGCTACTGAATGACGCTTCTCCACTGAGATCTTCAAATGATTTTTTTAGCTGCTGATAAAATAAATATACTTCCCCCGTAGAGAACCATAGTTCGCCGCTTGCTCCAAAGCCGCTGCTCTTAATTTCAACAATACCATTGGCATCGTAACCTCCAAAAATACTTGTGCTATCAGGAAACCCAAACAACTCTTCCAGCTCCAGCTTCAAATAACCTTGGTTTCCTCGTAGTATAAATCCTCCCCGGCCATTCACGCAGATTCTTCACTCCATTCGCGCATCATTACAGTACTTGTTTGCGGTACAAGGCTGCCTCCTCCATTAAAGAAGCACCAATTGTTCCGGTTCCGTATGGACGATCTTTGCCCGGCGCAACAGAGGTATCCGACCAGTCTGTCCACTCCAGCATCGACCCCTTTTCAACGAAAGCCGCATACCTTTCCTTGTATTCCTTCAGCAGGTTTTTGTCCTCTTCAAACTGATAGTGCTTCATCAAATCCTCGAACAGATGGTTCCACTCTTGCCATCTTTAATCATTTGAACCCTTCTTCCTTACCTGATGTTCAGCCAGCAACGAGGCAAGAAATGCCTCCAGCTTATCATCCTCCAGATGGAATAAATCAACAATATTATACGGGAACAATATTCCCCTGCTTTCCTCTTTTTCAAAAAGCTCTCGTCTGCCGAATGCATTATTGGCCTTAGAGTATCTGCTCTCGAGCACAGCCATCAACTGAAAAAATCGCATATCAGGCTCCTGCTTCCATAACTCCTGCACCATACCCATTATCCGCTCTATTCTCTCCGGATCCCGCATTCTCTCTCCCCCTGCATTTGTGTTATACAAACATAATATCAGCTGCCGCACCATTTACATATAAAGGATTGTATAGTCCTTGCTCCCCCTGCGCACAAAAAACAGGCTGCCTCACCGAGGCAGCCTGTCGCAACGTCATAGATTAAAATACTTTTGTCGTCCACGATTCGCAGTTCCACGTATCGGTTACGATATCGCGGTAGAATTCCGGTTCATGGGAGATCAGCAGAATGCTGCCCTTGTAGGCTTTGAGCGCACGCTGCAGCTCGTCCTTGGCGTCTACGTCAAGGTGGTTCGTCGGCTCATCGAGTACGAGCAGATTGGATTCGCGGTTAATCAGCTTGCAGAGCCGGACTTTGGCTTTTTCGCCGCCGCTCAGAACTGCAATCTTGCTCTCGATGTGCTTGGTGGTCAGGCCGCACTTGGCAAGGGCCGCACGGATTTCGAACTGTGTGAAGGACGGGAACTCGTTCCAGATCTCTTCGATACAGGTGTTGTAATTGGCTTCCTTCATCTCCTGCTCGAAGTAGCCGATTTCCAGCAGATCGCCAAGTCTAGCGGAGCCGGAAATAGTCGGGATCTGGCCGAGGATGCTGCGCAGCAGTGTCGTTTTACCGATACCGTTGGCGCCGACGAGAGCGATCTTTTGTCCGCGCTCCATGCTCAGGTCAAGGGGTCTGGAGAGCGGGGAATCATAGCCGATCACCAGATCCTTCGTCTCAAATACTACCTTGCCGGAAGTACGGCCCTGCTTGAAGTTGAACTGCGGCTTCGGCTTCTCCTTGGCCAGCTCGATGACTTCCATCTTATCCAGCTTCTTCTGGCGGGACATCGCCATATTCCGGGTAGCTACGCTCGCCTTGTTGCGGGCAACGAAGTCCTTCAGGTCGGAAATTTCCTGCTGCTGGCGCTTAAAAGCAGACTCAAGCTGCTGCTTCTTGGCCTCGTACACCTGCTGGAAATACTCGTAATCTCCGACATAACGGGACAGCGACTGATTTTCCATATGGTAGATCAGGTTGATTACGCTGTTCAGGAACGGAATATCATGGGAGATCAGAATGAAAGCATTCTCGTATTCCTGCAGGTAGCGCTTCAGCCATACGATGTGCTGCTCATCCAGATAGTTCGTCGGCTCATCGAGGAGCAGGATGTCCGGCTTCTCCAGCAGCAGCTTCGCCAGCAGTACCTTTGTCCGCTGTCCGCCGCTCAGATCATTTACATCCTTGTCCAGACCGATATCGGTCAGTCCCAGACCGCGGGCCGTTTCGTCGATTTTGGCGTCGATCATATAGAAATCCTGGTTAGTCAGCGTATCCTGGATGGTGCCGACATCCTCAAGCAGCTGCTCCAGCTCCTCAGGAGTCACATCGCCCATCTTGCCGTACATATCGTTCATTTCCTGTTCCATATCAAACAGATACTGGAAGGCACTGCGCAGCACATCACGGATCGACTGCCCTTTGGTCAGCACGGCGTGCTGATCCAGATAACCTGCCCGCATACGCTTGGCCCATTCAACCTTGCCTTCGTCCGGCTGAAGCTTGCCTGTGATGATGTTCATGAAGGTAGACTTACCTTCACCGTTGGCCCCGATCAGACCGATATGCTCACCCTTCAGCAGGCGGAAGGATACATCCGTGAAAATAGCCCGGTCACCAAACCCGTGACTCAGCTTCTCTACATTTAATATGCTCATGAAGTTAACACCTTTTCCTTTACAAAGTATACTCGTCATATTATAAAGGTTTTGGTGCCGCAACTCCAGAACGGTTTTCAAATTCAGAAAGAAGATGTATTTTAATTGATTTTTACATAGGAATTTTCAGTATTTTCAGGTAATCTAATAGAGTTGAATTCCGGACCTGCAATGTAATAGAATGAACTAATTAAAGCGAAAAGGATGCGCATAAGCAATGCGGTTGAAAGAACCACGCACACTCAGTAAAAGATCCATACTCTTCTTCTCTATCATTATGCTGGCGAAAAGCTACTTTGCCTGGTACTACCTGTTCGAGGACGGGCCGACCTGGAGTACCTGGTTCAAAGAAATCCCCTTTATCCTGATTATCTTCTGTCTGATTGAGTGGTTCGCCACCAAGCGGAAGATTGCTATTTACATGCTCGTCAATCTATTAATTACCGTTTTATTTTTCTCGCTGATCGTCTATCACAATCATTTCGGCATTATAGCTACTTCACAGGTAATCGGCCAGGCTAAGCAGGTGGGTGCGGTCAAAAAGAGTATTTTCGCCGTTATCCATCCGCAGTACATGCTGATCTTCCTGGACATCATTATCATCACCCTGATTATGCTCAGCCGCAAGAAGGCACTGGCCTGGAAAAAAGCAATGTCGCGCCGCAGCAACCGTAAGGTTGTAGCCGCTCTCTTCTGCATCTCACTGGTCATCTGTATGATGAATATTTTTCCGAACAAAGCCAGTATGAACGAGACGGTTCAGGCCGAGCAGATGGGCATTCTGAATTATGAAGCCTATGCCCTGCTGGCAGACCAGGAAGAAGAGCTGATCGACAGCTCTGCAATTACGCAATCTGTGATTGATCAGACCAAGGGCATCACAGCTACGTCTACTCCGATTCTGAACGGGGCAGCCAAGGGCAAGAACCTGGTCATCATTCAAATGGAATCCTTCCAGAATTTCCTGGTTCATCTGTCGATTGACGGGCAGGAAATCACACCGAACATGAACAAGCTGGCGGACAGCAGCATCTATTTCCCGCGCTTCTTCCAGCAGGTCGGCCAGGGCAACACCTCGGATGCGGAGTTTATCGTCAACACTTCGTTCTATGTACCGCCGGATGGTCCGGCGACCGAGATTTATGCGCCAAAAGAGCTGCCAAGCTTACCTAAGCTACTGCAGGAGCAAGGATACGATACCGCCACCTTCCATACGAATGAAGTGGATTTCTGGAACCGCGGTGAGCTTTACCGGGCACTCGGGTTTAACCGTTATTATGACAAAGCTTTCTTTGGCGAGGACGATACGGTTTTCTACGGCGCCTCTGATGAAGTGCTCTATTCCAAAACTTCTGCAGAGCTGGCCCGGATGAATGAGAGCAGCCAGCCGTTCTATTCCCATGTCATCTCGATGTCCTCGCACAATCCGTTCACCATTCCGGAGGACAAGTACAAGATGAAGCTACCGGAGCGGTATGAAGGAACGTTCGTCGGTAATTATATCCGTGCCCAGAACTATGCAGACTACGCACTGGGACAATTCATCGCTGAGCTCAAAGAGAACGGCGTATGGGACGACAGCCTTGTTGTACTCTACGGGGATCACCGCGGCCTGCCGATTTTCTCGCTGAAGGATGAGGATAAGGTCCTGCTGGAGGAGATTCTGGGAAAAGAGTACACCGAACGCGATCTGATCAACATTCCGCTGATCATTTCTTCTGCCGGCGTGCCTGTTCCGAGTGTACAGAACCAGCTCGGCGGTCAGGTGGACATCCTGCCTACAGTAGCCAATCTGCTTGGTGTTCCACTGGACAATCATATTCACTTTGGCCAGGATATCCTGAACCAGAGAGAGTACAACCTGCTGCCGCAGCGTTATTATCTGCCGACCGGGTCCTTTGTCAATAACGAGGAGCTGTTCCTGTCCGGCAGCGGATTCGAGGACGGCCAGCATTACACGCTGTCCGGCGACGGCGACAAGCCGCTGCAGTCCACGGAAGACGAGTTCAACTCTGCACTGAAGCTGCTTCAGCTGTCAGACAGCTATGTGTCCCAGCTGCCGGACCGCGAAGTTGCTGAAGAATAACACTTTGTAAATAGAAACAGCCACTCCTGTCAGACCGGCGGGGGTGGCTGTTTTTTGTTTGAGCATAATGTTTTTAGAAACAGGTGAATGAACTGATCCGGTTCAAATCAATGCCGAAATAGGCCCAGGAGAAGCCGAACCATCTGAATCCGGCAACAGAATTACGTCCGACGAATACCGGGAAGAACCAGAATTGCTCGCCGTTGTTCAGCCAGACATAGGTGTTGCGGAACAGGCAGCGTCTGATCCCGCCGGGATCAACGGCATATGCGGTAGCCGTCATTTGCGGTACGAATTGCGGTGGTGGAGCCGTTGGCGCTTGAGCACCGCCTGGTCCTCCTGGTCCTCCCCCTGGTGTCCCCGGAAATCCGCCTGGAAATCCCGGCCCTCCCGGTCCTCCTGGTCCACCTGGTCCTCCCGGGAACCCCGGAAATCCTTGGCCGCCACCCGGCCCTGGAAAAAATCCCATATGTGATCGCTCCTTTTCATTGAGTAGGCATTATCATCATATGCATTAGCGGAGAAGGCGACTGGGCGGATGCCGATAAAACTCCGCGGGCTGGCACATAAAGATGGACGGTTATCCGCTTATGCCGATTTCTGATGTAGCTTAGAATAAGCGTAGAAGACTGAAGGGGCTGTGATTGCAATGTCCGTTCAAAGAGACAAGCGGGTGCAGTATGGCATCCTCCGCAATAATACTTCTCTCGCTGTTCATTTGCGGTGAGAATGCCTACCGCATTCAAAACGAGAAGAATTCCGTTACTATGCAAGACACAGATAAGTTACTGCAATGGCTCCGCAAAGAGCAGAACAGGCGGGGATATATCGTACAGCGGCGTCTGCAGCTTGCTTCAATCGGGCATAGGCCGTTTGACATCCGGATTATGGTTCAGCGAAAAAAAGCCCCTGCATCCGCCTGGAAGGTGACAGGAAATCTATTCCTGCTATTTCCGTCTCTTGGCACTGGTAACGCGCGTCACCTGGAACTTGTTCACTCCTACCTGTATAATGGCAAACTGGCTGTAAGAAGTGCCGGAAGAAGTATATGGGTCCGCTTCAATGCTACCGCTTGGCGTTCTGACTGTTGCACTGATTTTGGTCAGCAGACACACGCCGAAGCTCTCCAAGTCTCATCACGCTGTACACTATAATTGTCGTCACTGCAAAAAATGGATGCATATTCAACCCTGCCATATGCATTAAACGAGGTAGAATTAAAGATCTGCACTGAAATAGAATTGGTAAGAATGGTGGACAAGAAAAAAAAGTATGTTTGCCTGGTGGATGGGAGGCGGAGAGAGGTGGCGGTGTATTTTGCACAGCAGCGGGATTCCAGATTTACATGTCCTTGAAGTAATCTACGTAGTACCCCTCAGAATCCCAATAATCTTCATGTTCTTTATAAATATCACTAATCTTTTCTTTAGGTGCTCCGCAGCGTGCAAGAAGCCAATTATTAATATGTTCAATATCCTTATTTTCACCATTTTCATCATCCCAAATAAAATCCAGAACCCCTGATTCCCGGGAACCACTGTCCGGCACATAAATGGCATAGTCTGATGAAAAATAACCGGCCAAATCATAGCATACCTTTCTTAGATAAAGCTGACTCTCCTCATCCAGAAGAAAGCTGCTCCATCTGATAAAATGATGAAAATAACAAACCTTTTCCGAGAAAGTAAAATCCAATCCGCAAGGGCCTTCGATTTCCACCGTGCCTCCGGTCCCCTCAACCACCTTCCATATCTCCCCTTCATACTTAGGGTTATGCGGAAGCAGATAACTATGAAAATCATCAATATGCTTCAATGCTCGGGAATTTAGCTTGTTACACAATATTTGAATATCATTCCTGTTCAGCGTATGGCCCAGGTAAGCCGTAAAATCCACTCCCATTTAAACACTCCCTTGAAGTATGATAGAGATATACATGAAACGATGGCATCTAAGATATAAGTGTATTCTGTGCAACTAAAATGCGCTAAAAAGCCTCTTTTTTAGAAATAAGTGTATTCCATACAGCTAAACCGGGCAGAAAACGCTCATTTGCTCCAAAAGCGCAGATATAGTTGCACAGAATACACTTAAAGTTGCTCCGCCCCTGCAAACAGGGAATATAGTTGTACAAACTGCAGTTATTCAGATAACGAGCGCTATAAATGACTCAAACCTTCTCCAGCTCACTTTTATACAGCTCAAAATTCTCATCATCAAAACATACAAATACTATCTTCTTAATATTTGACTCGTTATTTAATAGATACTTGGATACCTCATCAAAAGCGATTCGACAAGCCAAATCCTTCGGATAATTGTATATACCAGTACTTATATTTGGAAAAGCAATACTTGTAACCTCGTTTAGTTCAGCTAGCCTTAATGAACTCCTGTAACAGTTCCTCAGCTTCTCTTCTTCATCCTTCGCTCCACCATTCCAGACCGGACCAACCGTATGTATAACCAAACGGCATTTCATATTTCCTCCCGTGGTTACTACCGCTTCGCCCACTGCACAGCCACCTTGCCTGCTGCGAATCTTCATGCACTCTTCTACTATTGCTCTGCCTCCAGCTCTATGGATAGCTCCGTCTACGCCCCCGCCACCCAATAAACTCGTGTTAGCCGCATTAACGATTGTATCAACATCCATTTTGGTGATATCGCCTTGAATTAACTGAACGATTGAGTCGCGAATAATAACTTCCATGAGTGCCCTCCACTATAAGTTTACCGTTAATATAGAATATTTCTCGAAACTTAGCACATCATCGATTGCCTTTCCATCAAAGTCCTGCAAGTAATGATATTTGGCAATCAGGCTTTCTTTAAAATAAACGTTTATTGTCGTTTGTAAAAATTCAACCGGATTATCAAACTGATAGTTAATAACGAGTGCAATACGCTCATTTGTTAGCTCGATAGTAGAGATATCTTCATTTCGAAACAATTCAAAATAATCTTCAGGGTCTTCATCTTTCCAGGTATAAATCCAGTCCCAGAACCCCTCTTTTGCTACCTCGAATGGTTTATTCTCATCTACGAATTTTCTTAATTCAGTCGTATCCAATCGTAATGCACCTCCAATTGCGTACAAATTTACTATTTATTCATTCTGGTATTTTAGACCATATCAAAATGTAACCTTCCGTCTCGTTCACTTATGCAAGGCTGACGTTCTTTTATGTGAGTGTATTCTGGATATCTGCTCATTAGGCTGCGAAGCATACAGATAAGGACAGGGTCGCTCCATCATCACAAATACCAAAGCAAGCTTCCGCCTTTTATAAAGTAGTGATTTGTTTTTATCATATGCTCATATCCATTCATTAACTTTCACTACTCTCAGCACTAATAATGTTCATTCATCACTACCAGGGCACCTCCCCCCAAACCTCTCTACGCGCCAAAAAAAGCCGCTCATCATTATATGTATAGTAAAATAAACGATCATCCGGCTGTTCATACCGCTCAAAGAGTTCCTGAGATATTACCGCAGCATCAAAAGACCACAGTTCCGCGTTGCTCCCGGTAATGATTGCTTCCCACGGTTTTCCGTCCGTAACTTCACTGGTAAAATATACACCGCTCTGCTTATAGCTGCCGGAAAGCTGCGTCATCAAATCCCACAGATATGGCTTAACTTTGCCGGCCAGCTCACCTGATCTGTAATTTGCTGTAATCTCATCAGTCCAGAATAACAAATTAATCTCAAGCCATGACTCTGCCAGCTCAGAAAATACTTCAGGAGTAAGACCAACCACATAAGGCCTTACATGCAGGGAAAGCCCCTCTAATGGGACCTCCTCTGCATCTGCATTGCCTCCCTGATACATAAAGCCGTTATCCGCCAGCTCCCATTCAAGCCCGCTGCAGAAATAGCTATTGTCCAGGCCAACTCCGGCGAGAAACGCGGCAAATTCATTAAGTACATTTGTGAAATTGCCGGCGTCACACCTTACACAGGTTTGGATATGCGAATACTCAGGCACTAATCGTTCTCCTCCGGCGTCCAATCCATGACCTCTTTCCATTCCCCGTCCCTGCTCTCCCGCTCATAAGCGCTGCCGACCTCTCCCTTGAACGGCTCCAGCAGACTTGGATCCTGATCCATGATCGAATAGACATGCATAAGCCTCACATGATCGGAATTGTTAAGATAGGCCTCATCCTCATCTCCGGCGAACAGCCGCCAGCCGCTGTCCTGCTCCCGCTCAGGCGTCTGCCGGTACATCCAGTGCACCGCGCTGCCCGGCTCCAGGCATTTCTTCGAAACCAGTGCCAGCTTCTCGCCGACTGCCAGCCACAGTGGATCTCCTTCGCGGAGAAGGGTCCGGGCGATATGTTTGGGTTCAAATTGCACCGTATCTCCTAGCTTCAGCGTCTTTAGAACCTCAGGGGCATTCGTCAGGATTCCCGTGTACTGGCGGCTCACCTGATCCTGGCCGGTAATTTCCACCCACATCCGTTCAGCACGCGGCCCGGCAGCCCCGGGATTCGTCAATATGAAATGTAGCCGGACCATTTTTCCGGCCTGCTGTGTGTTTCTTTCCTGCTCGGAGGGGATGAAGAACGTTTCCGGGTGCAGTAGGCTGGTCTCTTCTACGTTTTCTAAGATCCATTCCATTAGGCATTCCTCCTCAAGCGGTTATTACCCCATTTACCGATTCTATCAGCTTATCACTTGACCTTTATATCAAAATTGTATGCTTGTAATCTTTCTATATTCATGCTCTAGTATGGAATACAGATAGGAGTCATGCCATGTGCCTTTGTGCCACTTGTGCTCCCGCAAATGGCCTTCATAGTGCATGCCGATTTTTTGCATCACTTTGGCTGAACCGATATTGTCCGGCCGGCAGGTGGCGTAGATCCGGTGGAGGCCGAGTGTACTGAAGCCAAGCTCAAGCAGCGCTGCTGCAGCCTCGCTCGTATACCCTTGCTTCCAGAATAGCGGGTTGAAGCAGTAGCCGATTTCCCCCTGCCGGTGCTCAGTGAGATAAAGGCCGCAGCCGCCCAGCAGCTGACCGGTGTCCCGCAGCACTACTGCAAATTCATAGCCGCGGCGCGGAGACTCATTCTGAAGCTCTATCACCGTGCTGATATAATCTCTTGTCTCCGCTTCCGTGTTCGGTCCCCAGATCATATATCTGGCTACCAGCGGATCTGATGCATACGCATGTACCTCCGGGAGATCTTCAGGCACGAATTCTCTTATCACTAAACGTTCCGTTTCCATCTGCATGGCCGGTTCACATCCTTTTGAATATCTGATTAACAGGCTTTGTAATATTCTCTCAGAAATATAAAAAGGCCACAATGACAAGCATTGCGGCGGGATACAATATTATTGAGGCATCGTCATTATTTCCGCCAGAAGGTGGAGCAGTCTGCTTTATCCAGAATATTAAAGTCAATTATTTCCTCAAGCAAGTCATAATCCACCGGGCTCCCCCATTTGATCCGCAGCAGCTGCTTCGTATGATCATAGCCTGCTTGTACGATTTTGTCCGAAAAACGATTGATTCCGGCAATTTCCGGGGCCACCGCCAAATGCTGTTTGGATACGCTGAAGCCAATTATAAAGGTACCGTGATCGGTGTACATAGGCTGATTCCAGGCCATCCTGGGCTCCAGACCAGGGAACTTCTCCGCGACCCAGCTCAATACTTCCTCCGTCCGGGTGCGGTGCTCAGGGTTATTAATTCCCTCCAGATACTCTGCAAAAACCTCCATATCAGCCCTCCAGTCTCTTTAGCAATCAGTTTAATTGGATATAACTATATCGGATACAGAAGGGTTAGTCAAAGCAACCGTCCCGTGTCAAAAGCAGACTTTAATAAAGGCTCAGTTCAAATCCTTGCTCTTGACCGTAAAGCCGCGCACCTTCATCCACTTACCGCCAACTGCCTCATCGACCGATCCGTTTTTGGTCCGGACACAGAATTTATGCGATGTCCCGCGGTCAAAGCCGGTTGCCTCATAGAGCAGATCATCGCCAGCCTGCCCTTTAAAATACACTTGCTTCAAGCCAAGCCGGCTTAACAGCTCCTGCTTTACACTTTCGATATATACCCTTGAATATTCTTTGGACATGCTTCTTCCTCCCGGGATGTTCATTCAATTAATTCTTTTATAAATAGTTATACCAGTCCGGAGATATTCCATACAACCTGTCCATAAAGGAAATGAGCTCTCCGTTCAATCATCCCCGTCACTGAACAGCTCCCGCAACACCGCTTTGCGGTTCTCCAGAAATTGTCTTGTAATAATGTAGTGCAATGTGTCTTCGTACCGGATCTCCGAGGCTGGCTGGCTGTCAAAATTGAGAATCTGCGCATCCGGGTAGCCAAGCAGAATCGGTGAGTGGGTGGCAATGATAAACTGCGCTTCCTTCTCCAGATCCTTGATGATACGCATCAGTGAGAGCTGGCGGGCGGGTGAGAGTGCTGCTTCGGGCTCGTCCAGCAGATAGAGGGCTTTTTTGCCAAAACGGTTGTTGAACAGGGACAAAAATGCCTCACCATGCGACTGCTTATGCAGCGACTGCCCTCCGTAATACCGCAGGCTCTCAGGCATTGTATCCAGATGGGAGGCAAAATGGTAAAAGGTCTCGGCCCGCAGAAAAAATCCGTTCGTGATCTTCGGCAGCCAGGACAGCCGGATGTGATCGCCAAGCGCGGAATGGGCAGCATCTACCTCATAGGTATTGTTCCGTCCGCCGCCTGCCGTATTGAAGCCGCACTGATAAGCAATCGCCTCCAGCAGGGTGGATTTGCCCGACCCGTTTTCTCCCACCAGAAACGTAACATTGGTCTTGAATTCAACGGTATGCAGCTGCTTCAGTGCCGGTATAGAAAAAGGGTATCTCCCCGGATCATGGACATTTTGGAGCAGCAGCTCCAGTCTTCGCAGGAACATGTTATCATCTCCAGCCTCTTTTGGTAGTAAAATAATCTGTCCGTTCAGTCCCCGCCGGTTGCTTCATAATACAGCCCATCCTGCTCCTTAACGAGCACGCCATCCTTTATAAGACTCATGGACGCAATATCCTTACTGGCCGGATAGCTCATCAGCGCCTTGGTCACTGCTTCCCGGTTCTGGTTCGTGCTGACCTGATACACCAGGATTGAATCATCTTCACTCTGCAAAATAAGATCGTACATCCGGAAACCGGCCTTTTCAGCTTTATTAAGCACCGGATGCTCCGTCATCGTCTGCAGATCCATCCAGGACATCTCGGAACGGTGAATACCTGATCCGTAAGAGTAAGCATACACAAGATCCCCGGCTCCGTCACCATTCACATCATACGGTACAACACTCGTTACCCCGCTGCCGCCAAAGCAGATACCGAGCACCGCAGCTTTTTCGTCCGCGACCACATAGGTCTCCAGACTGCCGCTATTCTTGAACAGCTGATGACCCGTCTCCTCCCATACATCATCCGGAGTAATTTCAGCCAGTTGGCCTGTTTTTGCAGATGAGTTCCCCTTCTGTTCCACTGACTCTTGGATAATCGTCTCCGCTTCCTGTGCGGACAGCTTAGCGGGCTTGGCATCTGTTGTACATGCAGTGAGCAATAAGCCGCCTGCCGCCAGACACGCACCTAATCCTGCAAAGGATTTTACAATCATCATACTCTCACCTTCCTGATGTCTTTATTGAACCAGTGAACATACCCGCAGCGGTCACAGATCAGAATATTAGCCGAACGGTTGGCGAAATCCAGATTCAAAAAGCTTAATAAAGCCGTGTTCAGCTGGGCATAGCCATGGTCAAACCGGTCATGCCGGCAATGAACGCAGATGACACGCAGGCCGTTCACCTCATAGGGTGCCGGACCCCGCAGCTCCTTAATATTTTTGGAAAATAGTTTAAAAAATCTCTTAGCGCCGTTTGCCACTATACAGTCCTCCTGTCAGTACGCTTTTGTGTTTATACGTCCCCTTAATTTGGAAGTTTCGCCAAAAGAGCCAGTTCAGCGGCTGTATAGTTGCTTACTAGTGTCTTGCAATACAACTAGTAACCCTTTATTCTAAAGCTTATTGTTTATCATGCGGGGAGGCTTTTCTGTGAATACGATTCCATATTATATTGTAGATGTTTTTGGTGAAAAGAGGTATGCCGGCAATCAGCTGGCTGTGTTCCGCCATACCGCTGATCTGCCGCAGGAGCTGCTGCAGACGATCGCCAGGGAGATTAATTTTGCTGAAACCACGTTTATCGAGTCGGACGAGCGGGTTAACGGCGGCTATAATGTGCGGATTTTTACACCGGATACTGAGGTTCCGTTTGCAGGGCATCCGACGCTCGGGACAGCGTGTATTATTCAGCAGGAGATTGAACGGGGACTTGAACAGGATACCGGCAGCACTATTACTCTTAATCTTGGCGTCGGGCAAATTCCCGTTACTGCTGCAGGCCGGCATGAGCTGTGGATGAAGCAGAAGCCGCCGCAATTCGGGCGTACGGTTGACCCGGCTGTGATTGCAGGAATACTGGGCCTTGACGCCGGAGAGCTTGAGCCGGATTTGCCTGTACAGGAGGTATCCACCGGTCTTGCTTCGATTATTGTGCCGCTTCGCTCCATGGAGGCTGTGAATGCTTGCCGGATTAACCATGCAGCCTTTGAGGCTTTTTTGGCAAAAGCGTTCCGCGCGAACATCCTTGTCTTCTGCAAAGAGACGGTTCAGGCGGATCATGATCTTCATGTTCGTGTGTTCTGTGAGGATTCCGGATTTCCCGAAGATGCAGCCACAGGAAGTGCAAACGGGAACCTGGCGGGCTATTTACTGAAATATAATTACCTGGGCAGCAGTGAGCTCCAGTACCGTGTTGAACAGGGGTACAAGATCGGCAGACCCTCTCTGATTCAAGTCAAGGCCTCATTAAAAGACAGCTCGTATGACATCAACGTCGGAGGACAGGTGCATCCGGTTGCCCGGGGCGAATGGCTCATAGACTAAAAGAACAGCCGCAAGGATTCCTGTACAGGAGTTCTTGCGGCTGTTTTTCTTTTATCTAAGCAAAGGTTTGTTATAGCCCTTATCCTCATAAGGCTGCAGCTTGTCGAGCCATTGCTTCAGCATCTGCTTGCATTCCCATTTGATATCGGTAATTTCTTCCGCCTCTTTCTGTTCCAGCACTTCATAGGTGAAGCTGTCCGCACCAAGCTCCTTCCAGTCCTTCTGCAGGCCTGCATTGGCGAACCTCCCCATATCCAGCTGCATCTGCAGGGTGAACCATTTGTTCTTGAGATTGGAGAAGGTGTCTACATAGATTTTGCCGTTAACCTTATTGGTGATCTGAACGGCCCCCATGTAGGTCTTGATCTGTTTGAATTCTTCCTGCAGCTCCTTGCGCTTGCTTTTGTCCACTTCTATTTCCCCTTTCATTGCTTAGCCTTGAGCCTATGCTTAATAGCCCATTTCCTTCAGCACCCGTGAAAGCACGCTAAGCCGCTCGCCGATCATTTCGCCGTCTTCGCCAAGTGCCTGGGCAAACAGCTTGATATCATTGCCGATCATCGGGTTGTCGGTGCAGACCGCTACATTCATGGCATCCCCCTGCAGTCCGATGCGGTCAATCTGCGGGTTCTCGGGATCATACATATCGGGCAGCCGGTAAGCATCCTGAAAATACAGGCTGCTTCTGCAGATCAGGATCGCCAGATCCAGCACCCGGTGCATCGGCAGCTCCTCTGACTGTCTGGACCACTTCTCTCCCGTATGTCTCCACACCTTCGCTGAAATATCGACCTTGCCCCGGTCATTCCACTGGGCCAGACCCAGGGACAAGCCCTGGGCGTCAGTATTACCGGCATACCGGCCGTCTACCTGCTCATAATTTTCGGACACGATTACGGGTTTATGCTTGAGGGTTGTAGGTATTTTCATATTGGCACGCTCCATTCAAATTGAATTCAATGATCTCTGATTCGATGGTTTATTGATTCAGTGACTTAGTGATTTTGTCGTTTGTTGCATAGTAATTAGTGATTTAGTAATTAGTGGCTTGGTACTTATTAGCTTAGTGACTTAGTCCTAAATGATTTAGTAGCTTGGTAGCCTGGTGCTTAGGAACTTTGGAACTTTGGAACTTTGGAACTTTGGAACTTTGGAACTTAGAGTATAGTAATTTATTGGAAGAGACTTAATGATTATTTAGTAATTTACTAAATTACTAATTTACTAAATCACTAAATTCAGTTTCATGATACCCTCCAATCCAGCATCTGTCAATCAATATGCAAAAAAAGGAACGTCCACAGGCAAAAGTCTGTAGAACATTCCTTAGTTGAAGCTGCCCTTCATTTTGCTCATTTCGCCTCATTCGCCGAAATCAAAGGCATTTTTGCTCTTCATTTCGCTCATTTCGCCTCATTCGCCGAAATCAAAGGCATTTTTGCCCTTCATTTCGCTCATTTTGTCTCATCCGCCGAAATCAGAGGCATTTTTGCCCTTCATTTCGCTCATTTCGCCTCATCCGCCGAAATCAAAGGCATTTTTGCCCTTCATTTCGCTCATTTCGCCTCATTCGCCGAAATCAAAGGCATTTTTGCTCTTCATTTCGCTCATTTCGCCTCATCCGCCGAAATCAGAGGCATTTTTGCCCTTCATTTCGCTCATTTCGCCTCATTCGCCGAAATCAAAGGCATTTTTGCTCTTCATTTTGCTCATTTTGTCTCATCCGCCGAAATCAGAGGCATTTTTGCCCTTCATTTTGCTCATTTCGCCTCATCCGCCGAAATCAAAGGCATTTTTGCCCTTCATTTCGCTCATTTATCCTCATCCGCCGAAATCAAAGGCATTTTTACCCTTCATTTCGCTTCATTTGCCTCATCCGCCGAAATCAGAGGCATTTTTGCCCTTCATTTCGCTTCATTTGCCTCATCCGCCGAAATCAGAGGCATTTTTGCCCTTCATTTTGCTCATTTCGCCTCATCCGCCGAAATCAAAGGCATTTTTGCCCTTCATTTTGCTCATTTCGCCTCATCCGCCGAAATCAAAGGCATTTTTGCCCTTCATTTCGGGCGGGCTATAGCGGCAGAGCGTTGATCCAGCGCTGCAATTGCAGACCGATCAGCTGCGGATTTTCTTCCGTCAGATGGTGGAAACCGTTCCCTATTGAGCACAGGGTTAGATTACTCAGATGCTCCCTGCACCAGTTCAACTGAGGTTCGCGGATTGTGCAGCCCGGCTCGGCAAAAAAGAGCAGCTTAGGCACATCAGAGCCGGTGAACCAGCGGTTACGGCTCTCAACCGCCTGCACAACCTCCTGCGGTTGCCCGGCAACCGGAATCTGGCCCGGAAATACCCACATCGGCCGCCGCGCCTCCGGGTTGCGGAATGGCTCCCGGTAATATTCATGTTCCTCAGCACTCAGCTTCCGGTTAAAGATGATGTTTGGCATACCCTCGACAAATACGCTGTTGTCACGCATAAACGGCCAGCCCTGCCCGGGATCACGCAGCAGCTGGAACAGCTCCGCCGACTCAGCCGGCGTAAATTCCTCCCAGGATGGCGTCGGATATAAAGCCTGCGGCTCCAGCATCGCCACTGCCCGCACATTACCGGGATTAGCTGCCGCATATTCCAGCCCCACCGCCATCCCCCAGTCATGGCCGACCAGCACCGGATTGATCAGACCCAGCTGTTCAATGAACGAGCTGATATATTCTGCATGCTCCGCCAGCGTACAGCCGTGCTCCAGCTTGTCCGATTTGCCCATCCCCGGCAGATCAACCGCAATACAGCGCACATATGGCGTCAGATACGGAATGATATTGCGGTACATATAACTCCAGGTGGGATTGCCATGCAGCAAAAGCACAGGCGGCCCCCCGCCCTCATCCACATAGTGCAGGCGCAGCCCGTTCACCGCAAGATAACGGGGAGTGTATGGAAAATCCGTGTACACCGGAAGAGATTCAGGCTGATTCATATCCATAGCATAGACAGCTCCTTTTCCGTAAACAGGTTTTGTACATCAATTGCACTTAGTATAGCAAAAAAGGCAACCCTCCACTCAGGGAGGATTGCCTGCAAGATCATCTATTTACGTACGGCGCATATAAGCGCGGACGGTGATCGGTGCAAAGACCGCCACAATAACTGCGGCGCCAACCAGCGAATATACGAGGTCGGACCCTGCAGTGCCTGCATTGGTCAAATTACGGACAGCGGTGACGAGATGGGAGATCGGATTGATTTTGACAAACCACTGCAGCCAGTCAGGCATGGTGTCTGCAGGTACAAAAGCGTTAGACATGAAGGTCAGCGGGAACAGTACAATCATCGAAATACCCTGTACACTGGAAGCCGTGCGTGCAATAACACCGAAGAAGGCAAAAATCCAGCTGATCGCCCAGGAGCAGCCGATGACCAGTAATGCCGCAAGAACTACAGAGCCCAGGCCGCCTTCCGGGCGGTAGCCCATCAGGTACCCCATTGTAAAGGTCAGTACAGTAGCAATCGTATAGCGGACAGTATCAGCCAGGAGCGCACCGGCAAGCGGAGCGATACGGGAGATCGGCAGTGACTTGAAACGGTCGAACACCCCTTTTTCCATATCCTCACGCAGCTGCACGCCGGTTACGATCGAGGTGGTAATCACCGTCTGCACCAGGATCCCCGGGATAATGACCGGCAGATAGCTGACCACATCCCCCGAGATCGCCCCGCCGAAGATATAGGTGAACATCAGAGTGAAAATAATCGGCTGCAGCGTAACATCGAACAGCTGCTCAGGTGTGCGCTTGATTTTGAGCAGCCCCCGGTAAGCCATAGTCAGGGAGTTGCGGACCGACTGGCCGAGGCTGGAACGATTTTTTAATTGGCGTTCTGCGCCCGGTTTAATGAATGTACTCATATTGCTGCCCCTCCGTTTTAGCTGTTTTATTTGCCGCCTGTGCTGCATGATCCGCTGCCCCGCGGCCGGTCAGTGACAAGAACACTTCGTCAAGGGTTGGCTTCTGCACGCTCATCTCCGACAAAGGAACCCCTGCTTCACGAAGAGCAATGAGCAGATCGGTCACGGCATCCGCATTGCCCATCGGAGCTGTAATGGTTGCCGCTTCCGCTGAAATGGCAGTCTGTACGCGGAGTACACGCTCCACCGTCTGCCGGGCCAGCTGGATCTGCTGCGGATTCTGGACTCTGAGATGCAGCGACGAGCTGCCGATCGAGGATTTCAGATTATCGACGGTGCCTTCGGCAACGACCCTACCATGATCGATTACGGCAATCCGGTCAGCCAGCTGATCCGCTTCCTCCAGATACTGTGTGGTCAGCAGGACGGTGGACCCTGAACCTACCAGACGGCGGATCGTATCCCACATCTGGTTGCGAGTCCGCGGATCAAGCCCGGTGGTCGGCTCATCCAGAAAAATCAGCGGCGGCTGCGCGATCAGGCTTGCCGCCAGATCCAGGCGCCGGCGCATCCCGCCGGAGAAATTCTTCAGCGGCCGCCTGGCTGCTTCACTCAGCCCGAATTCATCCAGCAGGTCTGCTGCCTTGCGTTTGGCTTCGGCACGCCCGAGTCCAAGCAGACGCGAGAAAATCACCAGATTCTCGGTGGCGCTGAGCGATTCGTCCACTGAGGCATACTGTCCGGTAACTCCGATCAGCTGCCGCACGATCTGCGGCTCCTTCACAACATCATGTCCGAAGATCCTGGCTGAGCCGCCGTCCGGTCTGAGCAGCGTAGCCAGCATACGGATCGCGGTTGTCTTACCCGCGCCGTTTGGCCCAAGCACCCCGTAGATGCTGCCGGTAGGCACTTTCAGATCCACGCCATCCACCGCGCGGTTGTCTCCAAATATTTTGACTAACCCCTGCGCTTCAATCGCTAACTCACCCTGCTGCCGGCCCTTATTTCCTTGCTGATTCATTTGCCTCTCCTCCTGCACTGCTAATATATAAGGATCTTAAATCCCTTATTTAAACTGAATGTAAACGTGTACGTATCCTTTCAGAACGTTCACTGCTGTCTCATTATACTCCGGCCCTCCGGCCCTGCTTAACGGTCTCCAAAACCATTTATATCTCCGCCTCCGGATGTAGTGACACCACGGGGATTGTTGAATATACTAAATAGGTAACCAGTTACCTATTGGAGAAGGGGGATGATCTGATTGAATGAGAATGAACAACAAGCATACATTCTGGGGGCTTTACTCATGCTTGCCAACCGGATTCAGGCACTGGGCGATAAGCTCGATGCGCAAATGACGACGAAGCAGTGGCTGCTGATCGCTGTTATTTTGAAAAGCGGCACTGCTGCCCCTGCCTTGACCGATCTCGCGGCGATGACCGGAAGCTCCAGGCAGAATGTCAAGAAGATGGCGCTAATACTGGAGAAGCAAGGCTTGGTGGAGCTTGCCAAGGATGTACAGGATGCAAGGATTATCCGTGTGCGGCTGACTGAGAAATGTATGGTTTATTTTGCGGGAAGAAGCACGAAAGAGGAGAAGTTCATGTCAGAATTATTCAATGGTTTCGACGGGGAATTGACGGGCGGGCTGTTCAGCGGATTAGCCGGGCTGAGCCGGAATGTCATCCGGATGGAAGCCGGTTCTCCGGCTGATGAAAAGGAGTAGATCGTTCATGATTGTGCTGACTGTTACTATAATCTGTTTTGCGGCTGCTGTCCTTATCTTCTGGCGGATTCCCTACTCAGGAGCCAAAGCCCGATTTCAGAAGCTGTCCACCAGCCTGCTATCAGTTGAATCGGCTTCAAATACTGCTTTCACCGAAGAGGATTGGACGCCGCTCCCGCCTCCGGTACGGAGGTATTTTGAAACGGCAGGCTTTACCGGCTACCCGAAGATGTCCCTAATGCAAGCTGAATTCCGCAATGTTAAGTTTAGCCTGGGTCCCGGCAAATCTCCAATTACTATCGATTACACCCAGTACAACTTTGTCCGGCAGACGGACAGAATTGCTTTTATCGACACTGCACTGTACGGCATTCCCTTTCAGGGACTGGATTCTTATGTGGATGGTAAGGGAGCCATGAAGGGGGTCCTGGGCAAGCTGATTCCCCTGTTCGATCAGCAGGGGGCTGAAATGGATCAGGCCTGTCTGGTCACCTTTCTCTCAGAAGCTTTGCTGCTGCCTAGCGCTGCGCTCCAACGCTATGTCACCTGGAGGCCGATTGATGATCTGCACGCCGAAGCGACGATTTCCCGTTACGGCAGCACGGCCAGTGGTATCTTCAGCTTCCGGGAGAATGGCGAATGCCAGTCCTTTACTACAAATGACCGTACCGCTGTCGGAATGGACGGCTCCAGGCAACAGGTGCGCTGGAGCGCGTATATGGAAGACTACAGCGTTATTGGCGGCATCCGCCAGCCCAACCGGCTTAGAGCCGTATGGCATTATGATGAGGGTGATCTTGTCTATTTTGACAGCGATAATTTGCACTTAGAGTACCGCTAGGCATACCCCCGGCAGTCTACACGTAATCCTTCACCTTGCACAGCCACACCATATGCGGATTGCCGGGCCCCCAGTAGTCCTGGGCGGTTACATAAGGCTCGCCGAACTTCTTCAGCCATCTCTGCTGAGCGCGCTTATAGCCACTGTCCAGACAGAACTGCTCTACACCCTGTCCGTCCAGCCATTCTGCCATGCTGCGGATCAGCGCTGAGCCGATTCCCCGGTTCTGCAACTGCGGAAGTACATATAAGCTGCCCAGCTCACCTACATCGTTCAGCCGGCCGCCGGTGCAAATCCGGACTTCTTCACCGCAGGGCCCGAAGGATATCGTACCTGCTGCTTCACCGTTCAGCCTGGCCAGCAGCAGAAAAGTGTCCGGATTGGCACGGGTAAGCGCAGCCTGGACCAGATGATTTTTACCGTCGATCTCCTGGGCCATATCCTCCCGCAGATCCCCTAGCCCTTCCTGTTCAAAGGCATCCGTAATCGAAATCTCAAAAATCCGTGCAGCCGCTCCCCTGTCCCCGGCGGTTAGCTTGCTTATGGTCAGCTCATTATCCATTCTTTTCGACACCTCAGATGCAGATTAAGCATGTGCTTAAGCCTAGTGTACACAAATTCTCCCGGATTGTCGCCGGATTCTAGGTTCAGCCAGCCTTAACTTTGGCCGTTCTGAGCTACAAGCTCATCCCAGACCGGAGTTGCCATCCCCGCCTGCTGCTTAAGCCGCTCAAAAGCACTGTTAAGCGCCGTAAGCTCATGCACCGAGCCATCGATCATCCGGGCGACCGGAAGGCTGTGATACAGCTTGAGGAACAGATACATAAGCCTGCGGTAGGAACGGACAGCCTTTACCTGGCCTGCAGGGACTACCGTATATCCCAGTGTCTCAAGCACACTGAAGCCTTCATCCATCGCCGTGATGATCTGCTGCAGCAGCTTTTTGTTCCGCGCTAGCTTTTTGAAGTCACCCTTAACCGCAAATGTAGCGAAATTCATCGGCAGAATCGTGATGATATGACTTTTTAGCCACGTATCAATATCCTCAAGGAAGCTCAGTTTATATTTGGTATGTTCAAAGGTCTTGGTCAGCACGTCCTGAAACGGAACCTGTCCGTTCAGCGCCCCAAGCACCATCTGCCCGCCTGCGCGGACGGAGATCATGCGGTCCTTCTCCCGCCGTCCGCCGCTCAGCTGAAATCCGAACGCTATATTTTTCTTATTTCCGCTAAGCTCATCCAGGATTCTCTGCGTATCATGCGCCTCCGGATTATTGCCCACCAGGACAATATTGCTGCTGGCATTCGCTGCAAGCACCGGCAGAACAGCCGGAAAGTCATTGCATTTCATCACGACAAAAATCAGATCATAATGCTCCTCAGGCAGAAGCGTGCTGATTACCTTCACCGGGTCAGTGGTCGTCTTAAGCTGAAAATAGTGGCGGATAACCAGTCCGTCCCGCTTCAGCTCCTCCGCCCGGCTGCCTCTCGCCAATATGGTTACATCATTTCCGCCTTGGATCAGCACATGCGCCAGATAGCTGCCGAGCACCCCTGCACCATAAACCAATGTTTTCATCGTAATCTCCTCTTTTTCGAACAAATGTTGTTTTTCAATCATTTGTCCAATATAATTCAGCTTATCCTTCTATACAATTGTTAAATTCGGCGTAATTGTCGGTTACCCGACAGAACGAACGTAAATGTCCGATAACTTTTTAAATAAGCAGAATCAAAGGAGCATTCGCGCATGGACAGACGAGTCCGGAAAAGCCAGGAATCCATCATGGAGGCCCTGATCAGCCTGATGGCGGAAAAAGAATTCGAGAAGATAACGATCAATGAAATTGCGGAACGTGCAGACGTCAACCGCGGAACGGTCTATGCCCATTACACAGACAAATACCACCTGCTGGAGTTATGCATTGAGACTCATCTGGATCAGCTTATTGCAAGCTGTATGCCTCT
Organism: Paenibacillus sp. fava2; assembly: GCF_058313675.1. Lineage (NCBI taxonomy): Bacteria > Bacillati > Bacillota > Bacilli > Caryophanales > Paenibacillaceae > Paenibacillus > Paenibacillus sp. fava2. The sequence goes on from NZ_CM177755.1 coordinate 4,632,043, forward strand.
GGAAGGGCTTAATGAACCTGCATATCCGACAAAAGACTCCCTGCTGCGTGTATTCACTATGCTGGAGAAGCATACCGCGTTCTACACCACCCTGCTGACAAGCAAGGGGGTGCCCGCCCTGCGCAGCCGCCTGCTTGAGATGATCTGTCTGGGTATCAGGCAGCAATTTGCGGAGGAGCAATTCCCCGCCGGAGTGGATCAGGAGGTACGGATTCAATTTATGGCTTCCGCGACTGTTGGAGTGATCGAATGGTGGTTCACGAACCCCGTGTCCTATTCTGCCGAAGACATTACCGGGCAGCTGTGGGCGATGCTGGAGCAGAATCAGATGCTGCCCGGCAAACAGCTTGTCTGAGGATGAAGCCCGCAAGCTGCAATAATGTACTATAGACCGCCCCGTGTTCCGTTGTACGATTCATGTTGACTGTTGACTACACATCAGGAGGTCCTCATGAATCTTACCGCTTTTCTTGTATACTGTGTCGTTGTCACCTTTACTCCGGGACCGACCAATATTGTCATCCTCTCCACTGTCCAGCACAACAGCCTGAAGCAGGCCATGAAGTATGTATGGGGCGCAACACTGGCCTTCGGCCTGCTGCTTGCCGCTTCCGCCCTGCTGAACCGGATGCTTGCCGGCGTGCTGCCCGGTGTTCTCAGCGTAATGCAGGTCATTGGGAGCCTGTATATGCTATATCTGGCCGTTCAGATTTACCGGATGAACACAGCGGAAGCACGGAAGCACTATACATCCAGCTTTGCCTCCGGCCTGCTGATGCAGTTTATCAACCCTAAGGTGATCCTGTTCACGCTTACTGTAATCCCAGGCTATGTGCTGCCCTATTATAGTTCAGCTCTTCCTTTGACCGTCTTTGTCATTGTTATAACCGGAATCGGATTTTTGGCTTTTATGGCCTGGCTCGTATTCGGAACGGTGTTCAGAGCCTTTCTGCAGGCTCACCGGCGGACGGCGAACACGGTAATGGCGCTGTTTATGATATACTCTGCTGTAATGGTTTCGGGGATATTTTAACGAAGGGAGGCGGAAGCTGTGGAGCAGTTTATTTACAAAAAATCACAGGATGTTCTGGCCTTATCCGCAAGCATGAGTGACTTTACGTACAAAAAACACTGCCACGAGGAATATGCAATCGGTGTTACCCTGCGCGGCATCCAGCAGTATCAGCTCGGCGGCAGCTTCCAGTCCTCACACCAGGGTGGTGTCATGCTGTTTAACCGTGAGCAGTATCATGACGGCAGCTCCTATGACCGGGACGGGATTGACTATATCATGCTCTATCTCCGGCCGGAGCTCGTATCTGAGGTGCTGGGCGGCAGGGAGCTGCGCTTTGATACACCGATTGTGTATGACCGCGGGCTGTCCCGGCAGATTTGCGCTCTTTCCGGTGCGGTCCAGTCCGACCGGGGGGATGCTTTATCCGCTGAGCTGCTGCTCTCCCTCATTGAGCGCCTTGCCCGGACAGCTGCCGATACAGCCTCAAGCAGATCTGGAACAGATAACCGGTTTATCGGCCGGGCAAAAGAAATGATGCTGGGCAGCCTTGGCGATGTGCTCAAGCTGGATGAGCTGTGCCTTGCGTACGGCATGTCGAAGTTCCAGTTCATCCGCGGATTCAAGCAGCATGCCGGTATCTCCCCCTATCAGTTTTTTCTGAATTGCAAAGTCGAACATGCCAGGCGCTCCATCGAACGCACCAAAGATATTTACGCGGCAGTAGCAGACTACGGCTTCTACGATCTGACCCACCTGAACCGCCATTTCAAAAGCATGTTCGGCATCACAGCCTATGAATATATGTCTCAGCTTAGCTAAAACAGACAGAAGCTCCCGGGAACACTGGTTACCCGCAGGAGCTTCTGTCTGTTACACTTGGTTTTTCTTTTTAACCGGAATCCATATTTCGCTCCGGTACGCTGGAGAAGCCGTATCCTTACTTTCATTCCACAGGATTTCCGGCCCTTCCACCAGCTCATAATGAGAGGACGGGAACCATTCCGAGTAGATTCTGCCCCAAACATTCTGCAGCGTCTCGGGAAACGGGCCCACCGCTTCAAAGACTGCCCACGTTCCTGCAGCTACCTCCAGCTGTGCGAAGGTATCCGGGCATTCCAGCGTTGTAGCTACTCCGATATAGTGGTCCAGCTCCCCTTTCTCCTCCATCCGACCTTCTGAAAAGTTAACCGAGGCACTGATCATTCCCTGAGGCTTCATGTTGGAGAGTGCCTTGAGCCCGCTGATCAGCTCCATATTCAGGCTCTGCCACATGGCAGCAATCTCCGGGTTCACCCCTTCGAACACAATCGGCACCCTTTTGTGCAGACCTGCTATACGGAACGCTTCCTTTTCTTCAATCCGGTAATTCATTTCGTTTCCTCCTCTGACCGTTAATTGGAACGTCATCCGGGGAAAGGCCTTCAGCGGCTGTCCATTTAATCTGGCTTCTGAAGGGGTAACACCGTGAAACAGCTGAAACGCCTTGGTGAATGCATCCGGCGAGCTGTACCCGTAGGTTACGGCAATATCAATGATGCGGAGCGGGCTGTGCTGCAGTTCAAATGCGGCTAATGTAAGCCGTCTGCGGCGCACATATTCAGAGAGCGGAAGCCCTGCCAAAAAGGAGAACATCCGTTTAAAATGATACTCCGAGCACATGGCCAGCCTCGCAGCTTCCCTGTAATTGATTTCGCCCGCCAGCTGCTCCTCAATATAGCTTAACGCTTTGTTCATATCCTCCAGCAGATTCATGCGCCAGCCTCCTTTCCCTGACTCAAGAGTAACAAAAAGCTTCCGGTGCGCTCCGACAGTTCGTGCACAGGATTGACGGGTTCACTGCTCCCGTCATTGAACCGCAGCAGGTTCTCCCAGGGAAATGGTGTTCAGAATATCTATGAACTGCTGCTTGCTCTGCGGATCCTTATCCAGATTCGTAAAATCGAGAATATAGATCACTTTATCCTGTATCGAAACAACTCCGTAATATGTATTATGCGTTCCGGTTATGCCGGACGCAGCTGTGCCGTTATCGGCATCAAGAGTAATTAACCGGCAGTCTCCGGCTGAAAGCTGAATCGTTTCATCGTTAATTACAGAGCTGTGATTAGGCAGCGCATGCTTAAATTCATAGTTAGCCTCATAGGGACTTGAAGAGATTCTTCCAGCAGCCTCTCCCCGCTCATTTATCATCAGGTAATTTAGCTTGTCCCCTTTATCAAGCTCCCACCCGGAGGGCAGCTCAATAACAAGAGAAGACAAATCATAGGCAGGAAGGTCCGCGACTGCAGCAGCGGCTTCCTGGCTGTTGGCCTGGACATCTTCATCTGTTCCGCTGATAAAACATCCGGTAAGTGTAAGCAGCAAAGAAACGGTTATAAGTATTGTCTTACTTTTACTTGGCATTACGCTCTCATCCTCCACGGCTTGTTCAACTGATCCTGATCCCGTTATGTTCCCAAGCATTATAACTGATCATTTAGAAATATTATCCCATAGGAATTACTGCAGCGCAGCGGTAAATAGCGAAGATTAATAAACAATTGCTCGCCGTACCCTTAGGGACAACTTTCAGTTGCATTCTAATTAGATATACATATAATTAGATTATGTTCGAATATTGAGATATGGAGGAAACCAATAATGAGAAGTAAACTGGATAATTTCCTGGACAGTGACCGGAAGCTGCGCAGCTGGCCGGCCAAACGCGCCAATCAGACAATCGTCGTGGAGTATCTGAGCACGAATTTTTTGGAGAATGTGGAGTATACAGAAGCTGAGGTCAACGAGATCATAAAGAACAATCACACCTTCAACGATCACTGCTTCCTGAGAAGAGAGCTGGTGGAAAACCGGCTGCTGGGGAGAACCGGCGACGGGAGCAGGTACTGGAAGATCCCGCTGCCGGCAGACCAGGCCCGGACGGATTAGGCTTGGGCTTGTCACTCTGCTCCGCTTTCCGGCAAGACAAACCAGCCCCGCACAGCGCATCCTTTACGGTGCTGCATGGGGCTGGTTCATAGATCACTGTTCTGATTCGCGATTGCGGCCGAGCAGTCCGCTGAGCGCCTCGGTCACGTCCATGCCGGTTAGGGTGCGGGTCAATTCAGGAACCTGGGCCATCATTTTGGCAATATCGCCGGTAATTTTGTTCACGCCGGCTGAAGCACCGTCCTGGGAAATGACTGTAATCTTATCCACCTTGGCCAGCGGAGAAGCGATTCGTTCAGCCAGCTCAGGCAGAACCTTCAAGAATTCCACCGTAAGCGCAGCTTGTGTGAACTGCTTATACGCCTCGGCTTTTTTCTCGAGCGCCCCTGCCTCCGCTGCTCCGGAGAGCTGTACGATTTCCGCATTCGCCTTCCCCTTTGCCAGCTCCGCTTCTGCCGTTGCCAGCCCGCGTTTGGTCGTCATGGCGGCCTCAGCCTCCGCTTCAAGAATCTGCCGCTGCTTGGCTGCTTCCGCTCTCATAATGACAGCCTGGTTCTCAGCCTCGGCAGGCTTGATCACGGTTGCCTCCAGCTCCTTCTGTCTCAGTCCAACCTCAATTTCACGGACGGTTCGGTTGGCTTCTGCTTCCATTTGCGTAATCTTGACCTGTTCTGTAACGAGTGACTGCCTGATTTTGTTCTGCTGCAATTCGTAGGCGAGATCCGCCTGTGCTTTTTTCACTTCGGTTTCCAGCTTGAAATCCGCCTGCTTGATGTTCAGCTCCTTTTCAAACAGGGATTCTTTGGCACGTGCAGCTGTTTCAGCTTCAATGGTAGCCTGGTGCGCATTGGCTTTGGCGATGGAGGATTCCTTCTCGGCTTCGGCCTGCTTGATCTGGATGTCGCGCTCTGCTTCCGCTTTGGCAATGCTGGCATCGCGGCGGATGCGTTCGATTTCCGGCACACCCATATTGTCGATATATCCTTTATCATCGGTAATTTTCTTAATGGTGAAGCTGACCACCTCAAGCCCCATTTTATCAAGATCCTCCGAGCAGGTTTCCCGCATCTTGCTGTTGATTTCGTCCGGTGTCTTGAGAATGGACTCTACACTCAGCTGACCGATCAGTCCGCGCAGATGGCCTTCCACCGAATGCAGAATTATCGTCTCACGGTCTTCTTCCGGCCGGTCTATAAACTGCTCGCTGGCAGTCAGAATGGCGGTGGGGTCGCTTTTGATCTTGATCTGGGCCACGGCCTCCAGATTAAGCTTGATGCCCTGCCGGGAGAACATCGCCTGTGCCGGAATGACATCAAAGCTCATCAGCATCATGGAGATGGTCTTATTATTCTGAAAGCCGGGAATGACGAACGTCCCTCCGCCTTGCACCACTCTTTTGCCGCCGAGACCGTACACAATCATCGCCTGGTTGGGCGGGACCTTCTTATATGCGTTTACGATACTGAACACAGCCAGCAGGATCACTGCCACAATTCCCGCGGTTAAATAGAGAATAACCATCTGCTCCGACACTCCCCGATTTTATAATTGGGCGGCTTCCCTTTCAAAAAGAGTTACCTCCGCCATACCTTTATCCACCTTCAAAATAATCACCCTGTCGCCCTTTGCAAGCTGCTGGCCTGTCTCGGCCCGTACACCAATAGAACGCATAGTCCCGTGCAGCACATATTTCATCTCCCCGGCCGTTCCATCCTCTGCGGCAATACTGATGTACCCGAGCTGTCCCGCTAAATCATAATCCGATTCATTCATGCTGCTGTCATACCGGGTCATCATCCGGATCAGCACAATATACAGCAGACAGCCCGGCAGCAAGGCGATCACGGTACAGATCAGTACTGCCGACGGCAGGTTCATCCCGCTGAACCGGACGAGCACATAACCCGTGCCGCCCCAGACTGTGACAGACACGGTCAGCGGCAGCAGCAGAGGCATAAAGCCGTGACCTCCTGCTCCCGCATGAAAGTGGCCCGTCAGCCCGTGACCGTGAAATCCGCCACTGACAATAAGCACCAGCCCCGCCCAGAAGCACACAATAAATACACTAATGATTTTAATCCCCCCTTTCTTGCAGGCGAGTAAATAAAAATGACTTTTAATCGTTGTTATAAGAATACAATTTCTTATCTGGACGTCTTTTCTGCCTCTATGCGCAGCAAAAAGACCACAGAAGGGCAGGGCTTCCGTGGTCGGTTAAATGATCATGGCGCTCATCCTCTCTCTTCGAGGCTTACGGGGTTAGCTGACGGATTCGGGCAGTGAGATAGCCCTACCCTGCCTGGTTGATGAACAACCTGCAGCAAGGATTCACCCCAGGTGAGCAGCATCAAAACATACTGCTTTCACCGTTGGTTCCCCCGTTCCCTTAACCGGAATTCAGCCATTTGAGAACAGTTATATTAGATTCAGTTGCTGATTGAATCTTACGCCTGCGGCTGTATATTGTAAAATGTCACGAATGGCAAAAGAAGCCAAAGAATGCCATCCCTCATTGAATGAAGGCGCATTCTTTGGCTCCGATCTTAAGCAGCCGGCGATTTGCTTCTTGTTGCTCCCTTTTCCGTAAGGACGGATTTTCCTGCATAAAACCGGGCTGCCGCCAGACCGATACCGCTGTTTCCTTCTGTAATCAAAGCTACCTTTCCGTCCAGTTTTCCCACCTCTAACACTCCTTTTTTCTGTAAGATATTGCTGATACGACCCACAGATTAGAGATTGATATCTTATACGGGAATGATCGTTCTTGATTATACAAAAAATAAAGGCTTACCGCCCGATTTCCCTCATCAGATCACAGTTTAGCATAACGGGAACGAACGGCAAAGCATTATTTTTACTGAACGTTCTTAATATGCTGCAGATCTGCTCATGCGTCAAATATAATTCAATATTTCGGTAAGGGAACGGATTGTGATTTGCTGTCCCCAGTTTTTTAACTGCTGATCTCTATTCATTAATACAGAGACCATGCCAGCCTGATTAGCCCCGACAATATCTTTCTCCTCGTTACCAACATAAAGCATTTGCGGTTTATCCATTCCCAGCTCTGTCGCTAATTGTATAAACCCTTCAGTCCGTGGCTTTCTGAACCCGATCTCTGCAGAGCTCAGGATGACATCGATATATTCCCGGACGGGTTCGACATCTTGCTCCACATATTTCATGCTCATCCCATAGGGAACATCTGTTAAAATCCCCACGGGCAAGCCCCTCTGCTTCAATTCTTTAAGCACAGTTGCCGCATCAGGGTACACTTTGGAGCGCTGCTGAAAAAAGCTGAAAAATATGCTGGCAGCCTCTTCCGCCTTCCCGCCGCTTATTCCCCATGCTGCAAGTACTTTATCAAAAACTTCCAGGTCGGTCACCTCGAAATCCCTGGGGTGTATCCGGGTATTATATAAGGACAGCACCTGCTCAGCCTGCCGGATATGTGTTTCAATAAACCGGACCTGCATGGCCTGCATGATTTCAATCAGCGCTGACCGGTACAGGTTCTTCCAGCTGAGCGGTACATTTTCATAATAAATCAATGTGTCACCAAGATCGAAACCAACGGCTTTCATGGTCTGCCCCCTTCTTTCAATTACAAGGTACCTCCAAGCACCAATCCGCCCATCCCGTCATACATAGTGGTAATAAGAAGGGCGGGATGCGGGTGAAGAACAATAGCGGGTTTGAGCAGCGGGCGATTTTCCTGGCAGCTATATGCAGTCAGACGTATGTGCAATTTAATAATCCGGACGGCTTATTTGTGATACCGCAGAATTATACGCTGAGACATACCATCTACGCCAAATCCTTCGGCAGCGGGCGCGAACGGTTCGGCTTTATTCTCGAATCTCCGGATGAGATTATTATTGCCTTCCGCGGCACCAGCCAGCAAGCCGACTGGATATCCGATCTGATCGCCTCGCAGCGCAGCTTCAAATATATTAAGCAGGACTGCATGACCCACCGGGGATTTACTGATATCTACGCCACCGCCAGAAACGAGCTGATATCCGCTCTCTCCACCCTGCCATCCGGCAAACCCTTAACCGTCACCGGCCACAGTCTCGGTGCAGCACTTGCCACCTTGTGTGCGGTTGATGCAGCTGCCAATACCGCCTTCACATCACCTGCACTGTACACCTATGGTTCACCGAGAGTCGGGGACCCTGCCTTCAAAAAAGCGTTCAACTCCTATATCCGTACCAGCTACCGCATCGCTAATACTTTTGACGCTGTAACCTTTGTCCCGCCCACAGTCTACAAGCTGCCAAAACGCGATAAAAGATTCTATTACAGCCATGTTCCCGAGCTTGTCACGCTCACCTTCCAGCTTGGAGCGGTCGGCCTGAATCATATCATCAGCAGCTACTTCGCCGAGCTTGCCAAGCTAGACCCGGCGTATGCCGGGCAGCTGTGCCAATCGAATCCCGGTTTCTGTCCGGCCACCACTATTCCAGCAGCGGTACCTGTCCCTTTAACCTGATACAGAATGCCTGCTGATGAACTGCAGTACCATTTGTCCCGCTTCTGCCGGCTGCAGCAGCCAGACATAGGCATGAATCGAATCAGAAATTCTCTCTATCTCAGCCTGCTTCAGCAGACCGGCAAAGTGATTCAGGCTGCTGCGGACCTGCTCATTCGCCCACTCCGCTTCACTCGGCAGAAACAGCACCGGGCAATGAACCTGGCGGTAATACTCCTCAAACTTTGAATCCCAGAATTTTTGAATATACTCTGTACGCACATGGTTCAGGTAGCAGTAGGTAAATCTACCGTCTTCCAGCTGCTGCAGACTGTTCTCATAGAACGGCTGGAAATGCTCATTCCACAGGCCCTCTTGTTCCAGTTCAGCGCGTTCCTCGGCGACATATTCCGCCTTGCTCGTAAACACACGTTCCTGCCGTTCTGCCAGCTCAGCCTCCATAATCTTCTTCTTCTGCTCAATCTCCTCTGCTGTTCCGTTAAACAAGCCGTATTCACCGAACTCATTGCAGAGCCCCCCTTCGAGAATCAGCGACTGGACCAGCTCCGGATGCGCGGCAGCCAGACTCAGGGCGATCTCTGCCCCCATCGAGCTGCCGACAACATGGCAACGCTCCACCTGCAGCTCCCGGAGCAGCAGATAAAGATCCTGTGCCATATCATCAATATGATAGCCGGTCTGCGGCTTATCCGATTTGCCATGCCCGCGGAAGTCCGGCGCGATGATGCTGTACCGCTCTGCAAACTGCGGGAGAATGCCGTTCCACATATGCAGATTGCCTCCGCTGAAATGGAGGAATAACACGGTCTCCCTGCCCTCTTTTATAGAATGCATCACGTTTAACCGGATTTGGCCCAGCTGAATAATTTCCTCAACCATTTTAATTCCCCCTGTATGCCTTCTTTGTTATGTATGACTGCCCTGATACACTGGCTGTATCTCCCATTTACCGCCGCTGTGGCTGATATTGTGTACGCTGGTGTAGGCTGACGGAAAATCCTTTGGCTGATTAGACCATTTTAGTCCCCGTATCAGATGATAGATCACATTGATCACTCCGCCATGCGTTACAATAAGTACATTTTCTGAATGCTGCCGCTCATTCTGCTCCCGGCATAACTTCCCGAAGGTCTCACTGATCCTCGTAAAAAAGGCAATTGGACTCTCTCCACCCGGATAAGGCTCATCCATCCTGAGACTGCCGAAGGTAAGCCCGGGAAACCGTTCATTTACGATCTCGTTCGGCATCCCGGCAATAACACCATTGTTGACTTCTCTCCAGTCACTGCTTGACTTCACGGTAAGACTGAGCTTTGCTGCAATTTCGCCGGCTGTATCTAATGCCCTGCTCAGGTCACTGCTGACAATCCGGTGGATTGGATAGAGATGATCATGTTCTCTCAGGAATAACCCCAGCTGTTCTGATTGTCTGTAACCTTCAGTATTCAACCCCCTTTGACTCCAGCCTCCCCGGTAGCCTTCATCATCTTTGCCGTGTCTAACCAGAAATATGGTCATGGGCCTACCTCCAATTTATTAGATCATTTCAACTCCGCCCCAGTAAAGATATGTAATATCCAGGAAACTGTCAACGATATTTCTGCTATACGCAGCACAAAAAGACAGCTCAGCATCCGCAGGAAGCGGGCTGAACTGCCTCTTTTCATCAGAACCGGTTACAGTGAATCTTTGATCACACGCTTGTAATACAGCACGGACAGGAAGCCAAAGATTGAATACAGCACCGTATACAGCACCATCACCAGAATCATCGGCGTCAGCATTTCTGTACCGAAGAAGAACCAGCCGGATTTGACTGCAAAATAGCTGTGGCTGAGGCCGATTACGAGCGGGATGCCGAAGTTGAACAGCTGCTTGAACTGGATGCCGCGCAGCAGATCGCCCTGGGTAAAGCCCAGCTTGCGCAGAATGGTATACCCGCCCTTTTCCTCCTCACCTTCATCCATCTGCTTGAAGTATAGAATACAGCCCGAGGTAATCAGGAAGGTCAGGCCGAGAAAGCCGACAATGAACATGATCAGGCCCATATTGCTCCGCTGGTTCAGCTCGTAATCATATTGGGAAAAGCTCGGGTATTCCGGTTTTTGCTCCATGAAAATCTCGTAGGCTTCAGCCCGCTGCGAACGGTCAGCCAGCTCGATCCCGTAATATTCTCTTTTCCCTTCTCCTCTCTGCACCTTTGGATTCTGTGCTTTAACAAATTCCTCGTATATGCTCTCATCCACCACAAAAATAGCGCCGCCCCCGCCATAGTAATAGGGTAGAACAGCATCTGGAGAGCTGCCGTTAACCTGCAGGCTGACTGGTCCGTTTATCGTATCGAATTTCACTTCGCCTGTTTCGCTGAGCGACATGAACTGCTGAAGTGCGCCGCGATAACCGACAATCGTCGTTTCTTCCGGCTGCAGATCGATGCCTTCCAAATCCTTTTCGCTGAGAACAGCGGTTGAAAGAAGACGGTCATCAGGTGATTTAAACGCAGACTTATCCATGATTCCGCTGGCATCCACTTCCATCATTATAGGTTTCATGTGAATTTCTTTGTATTTAATGTTCTGCGCATCCAGCGCCTGGACAAACTTCTCCTTCGCCTCCACGCGGGCAAACCCGAAATCATCCGGCGAGCTCTCCTTGGCCGTTGCCTCCGCCGAATAATAAGAGATATAGCTGAGGGACAGCAGTCCGATAGCCAGCGCCGAAACGGTAGTAATAATCGTCAGCAGCAGCGCATTCGATTTCATCCGGAACATAATCGAGGATAGCGAGAGCACCTCATTGATCGACAGGTAGCCTTGCCTGCTCTTGCGGATAGCATTGAACAGGAAGCTGACTGACCCTTTATAGAACAGATACGTCCCGATAATGACCAGGGCAAGGATCGTGATCATCGCCGTCATCAGCTCAGAAATGTCTGTATATTTGCCACTGAACAGCTGGGTTGAAATGTAATAGCCTGCTCCGACAAAAGCTAAACCAAGCAGCCCTAGAACAATCTCCCACAGCGGCATTTTGCGGATACGAGTCTGCGTGGTTGCATTAACTTTGAACAGGGACAGAATGCTTTGCCCTTTGATAAACGTATAGTTCATCAGCATGATCAGCACATAAATTGCTGCAAAAACGATGATCGTCCGCACCAGCGCCTCAGATGAGAACCGCAGCTCGGCCATCGCGTCGATCTCCAGGATTTTGAACAGGATCATTAGAATCAGGCGCGACATCGCAAATCCGGCGGCAATCCCGGCAACCATTGACCCGAAATAGAGCATCAGGTTCTCGGCGCTCAGCAATCTGAAGATTTTACCTTTAGTGAGCCCGATCAGCTGAAATAATCCGATCTCTTTGCTGCGCCGTTTGATAAAGATCGTATTCGCATACAACAGGAAGATCGCGACGATGGCAACCAGCAGGATCGAAGAGGTTCCGATGGCTGCCCCGCCTTTTACCGAACCGGCAACCTCGTCCATGGAAGGATCGAACTGCAGGGTAACGAAGGAGAAATACAGCGCCACACTGAAAATTAACGCGAAGACGTACAGGTAATAGTTTTTGATGTTCTTTTTGAGATTGCGGTACACAATATAATTCAGGTTCATGACTGGACACCGCCCAATACGCCCTGGGTTTTGATAATATCATTGAAGAAGGACTGCCGCGGTTCATCCCCCTTGTTCAGCTGGGTGTAAATCTGCCCGTCACGGATAAATACTACCCGGCTGCAATAGCTCGCTGCCACCGGATCATGCGTAACCATCACAATGGTCGCCTGGCGTCCCCGGTTCATGTCCGACAGCTTGTTCAGCAGGTCAGAGGCGGACTTGGAATCCAGTGCCCCGGTCGGCTCATCGGCAAAAATAATACTCGGCTCATGCACGAACGCCCGCGCTGCCGAGGTCCGCTGCTTCTGCCCGCCGGAAATTTCCGCCGGATATTTATTTTGCAGCTCGGCAATCCCAAGCTCCCCCGCTACCTGCGCAAACCGCTGATGCGCCTCCTTCTTGGAGATTCCGGTAATCGAGAGCGGCAGCAGCACATTTTCCTTGACGGTCAAAGTATCAAGCAGGTTATACTCCTGAAAGATAAACCCCAGATGATGCTTGCGGAACTCCGCCAGCTGCTTCTCCTTCATTCCGGTAAATTCCTTGCCCTCAATTTCAATTGTCCCCTGGCTGACCCGGTCGATGGAGGACAGCACATTCAGCAGGGTGGTTTTGCCTGATCCGGACGCGCCCATAATGCCGACGAACTCGCCTTTGTCCACCTGCAGGTCGATCCCCTTCAGCACTTCCTGCTTGTTAAATTTATTTCCGTAGGTTTTGTAAATTTTATTGGCTTGTAAAATGACCACTTCGCAACCACTCCTTTTCTGTACCTCAATCATACCGGGACCGGGGCTTATGTTCCTGCGTTTCACCTAACAATATGAACGGGCATGTGACATTATTGTCACACGCCCGTTATCAATGAAATGGAATTAACATACAATTCGCGCCTGATATGTTATATTCGGGATAACAATATCTATCTGCCGGGAGGGTACAATGAAACCATCATTTATAGCTGCCCTGGAGAACCGCTCGCTGGATGATCTGCGCAAAATCCCAAAAAGCGATCTGCACAATCACGCCGGAAGAGGCGGGAACTTAAAGTACATAGAAGCCTGGGCTAACATCACCATTCAGCCCCATTCCGGAACGTTTGCCTCACTCGGTGAAATGCAGGAATGGTTCGTGCGCAGCGTGAAAAGCCATTGCCCCGGAATGGAAGGCTATCTTAAACGAATCGAAGCCGCTTTTGTCCAGGCTGCGGACGACGGAATTGAGCTGCTTGCACTCAGCTTCGGGCTTGATGAGATTGAATCGCTTGGCGGCATGGAGCCCTTTATCCGCATTATGGACAGCCTGCGTAAGCGTTATGCTCCAGAGACTGCGTTCCTGCCGGAGCTTGCCTTGGACTGGGCCTGCAATACGGATGCCCTCTGCGGTCGTCTAGATGAAATCTTCTCTTATCACTGGTTCCGCTCCATTGATATTTGCGGCCCCGAACTGGCGCAGCCAATCCGGAATTTCCGCGCCATCTACCGTAAAGCCAAATCGGCGGGACTGGTGCTCAAAGCACATACCGGCGAATTCGGCACGGCCGACGATGTGCTGGAAGCAGCCGTGGAGCTTGAGCTCCAGGAGGTGCATCACGGTATCGCCGCAGCAGCCTCCCCGCAGATCATGCAGTGGCTGGCAGATCATCACATCCGGCTGAACGTTTGCCCAACCAGCAATGTAATGCTTGGCCGCACCAGGAATTATGCCAGCCATCCGGTCAGAACGCTCTATGATACTGGTATTCCGGTAACTATCAACACTGACGATCTGCTGATTTTTAACCAGAGTGTGTCTGAGGAATATCTTAACTTGTATCTGTGCGGCTTAATGTCGGCGGTGGAGCTGAACGAAATCCGTGAATGCGGACTCCGTTCAGGCTGACCCTCCCGTCTTCACAAAATCATTCTCCCGCGGAAAGGTCAGCGTCAAGGCTGTACCTTTCCCGGGCTCTGACTCCACGCCCAGGCTGATCAGCAGCGGCTCCGCCACCTGCTTCGTCAGGTACAGGCCCATGCCGGTGGCTGCGCCCTCCTGACGGCCGAGTACTGAGGTAAAGCCTTTATCAAAAATACGCGGCAGATCCTTGGGGCTAATTCCCTTACCCTCGTCTTTGATCCTCAGCACCACATGCCCGTCCTGCTCCCGGCTCTGTACTACAATATCTGAAGCTTCACTGTATTTCACGGCATTGGTCAGCAGCTGCCTCAGCATAAATCCGAGCCACTTCCCGTCCGTCAGCACCGTTTCCGCCTCCAGCTCTACATCGAACCCGATGCCTTTCGGGATACACCAGCTTCTCAGCCCCCGGATCTCTTTATTCAGAATGGGCTCAAGCGCTGTATGCTCAATGAAAAGATCGTTCTGCATAAAAGGTATCCGCTTCTGGTGCAGCTGCTGGTCAAGCAGATGATGAAGCCGCAGCCATTCGTACATCATCTGGTTCTGCAATGTGTCATCCGGCAAGCGCTCGATCATCAGCTGCATTGCCGTAAGCGGCGTTTTCACCTCATGAATCCAGGCCAGCAGATCGTCCTTTTCCTCCTCCAGCAGCCGGAAGTTCGCTGCAGATTCCCGCCGGTAGCGATCAGTCTGAAGGGTTACCGCATCCTGTACGATGTGCTCAAACGGACTGTCCGCCTCCCGGAATGCCTCCAGATCATACACCTGATCCCAGGCCTCCATCGTCCTGTAGAAACGGGTCTCCTTCTGATACCGGAAGAACACAAACAGCGTGCAGACGATTACATTCAACAGCACAATATACAGCACCGGCAGGAAAGGGATCGACGCATCGACAAAAGCCACGAACAGAATCAGCAGCTGCATTCCGGCCAGCAGGCAGAGCCAGCTTCTTTTTTCAGCTATGTATTTGGCAATCATAATGCAGCCTCTTCGGTAGCCATGTATCCCTGTCCGACCCTGGTTTCGATGTAAGCATCCAGTCCCAGCGGCTCCAGCTTTTTACGCAGCCGGTTCACATTCACGGTTAAGGTATTGTCGCTAACAAAATGCTCATTGTCCCACAGATTCTTGATCAGCTCCTCACGGTCCACAATACGGTCCTTGTGCTCAACCAGAATTTTGAGGATGAACATTTCATTTTTGGTCAGCAGGGCTGCGCCCTGGCTGTTGGTTACGGTATTCTTCACATATTCAATCGTGGCGCCGCGCCATGTTCTCAGCTCTGTCCGTCCTGTGCTGTAGTTATACACCCGCCGGAGCGTAGCCTGGATTTTGGCGATCAGCACATCGAAATGGAACGGCTTTTGCATAAAATCATCGGCCCCCAGCTGCATCGACATCACCATATCACTCGGGTGGTCACGTGAGGACAGAAAAATAATCGGCACATTGGAATGCGCCCGGATCATCCGGCACCAGTGGAACCCGTCGAACAGCGGCAGCTGAATATCAATGATGACCAGCTCCGGCTGAACCGCTGTGAACTCCTGCAGCACCTTGGCAAAATCGGTGACACCGTACACTTCATACGACCACTGGGATAAACGTTCCTTAATTTCGGAGAATAGCGTAACATCGTCTTCAATCAGCATGATTTTGAACATATCGGGCACTCCGTTTCAGGTCTTCGTCTTATTAGTATCTTCTTACAGCCAGCGGCTAAAATTCTTATGGGCCACCTTAATTTGGCGCTGATCCGCCCACTGAGTCAGTTCCTTTATGTACCGATCATCTTCAAAACGGAAGCAATTTTTATACGGAACCAGCACATTTCCCTTAGGTCTGATGCCGATAACAGGCGTAAAGTAGCCTTTTACAAAAATAGTCCTGATAAGGTCTGCCGGGATCTGCCGGTTATCAATAACAAGGTTATCCTCATTAAGCATGATGTCAAAAGATCTTCTGGCTGCTAAAGCGCGGTATATCAAAATAATTTCAACAGCAGCAAACAAGGCAAGAATCGCCGATGTTATATAAATATTCTGAAAGTTCCCTTGAACAATAATGTAAATCCACAACACTACGTTTACACTTATCGCTGCCAGCAGCCTTTTTTCTGCGGGAGCTCTGGCTGTGCGTACTATTGGATTGTTCATAAGCTTCTCCTCCTGACAGTCAACCGTAAATTCGGCTACCTATGGCCCATTCTTATGTACTGATACACACTTGCTCCGAACATTATACTATAAACTGGCAAAAAACGGTCGCTAACCTTTCCCCGTCCCCGCAATATCATCCAAGAACGGAGCCGCATCCTGTATTATAATTGCTGTACGCTACAAGAAAAGAGGGTGAAGCTGTTGTCCCGTGAGGTACGGACCGTCGTTTTTGATCAGGATTTGAAACTGGAAGCCTACCGGTTTGAGGGGATTATGCAGAAGTTCCCTAATCATTTTCATGACTATTATGTCATTGGTTTTATTGAACAGGGCAAAAGACTGCTGCAGTGCGGCAACGAGGACTATGTTCTGAACAGCGGAGATGTCATTATTTTCAACCCCCGGGACCCGCACTCCTGTGAACAGGTGGACGGGCGGACACTGGATTACCGTTGTATCAACGTTCAGCCCGAGATCATGCGCCAGTATGTGCAGGAGATTACGGGGAAAAACGAATTACCGCGCTTCACACAAGCCGTATTGTTCCAGAGCGAACTGGCTGCACCGCTGCATGATCTGCACCAGATGCTGTTAGAGGAGCAGGCTGATTTTCAAAAGGAGGAACTGCTGCTGTTTCTGCTGGAGCAGCTGCTGCAGGAGTATATGGAAGAAGCTGGTACGGCCGATCCCGCCGGAGAGGTTACTGCAGAAATCAAAAAGGTCTGCCGGTACATAGAGGATCATTATACAGACACTATTACGCTGGGCCAGCTGACGGAATTGACGGGACTTAGCAAATATCAGCTGCTGCGTATGTTCACTAAGCAAAAGGGCATCTCCCCGTACCGTTACCTGGAGACGATTCGCATCAATCAGGCTAAACGGCTGCTGGAGCAAGGAATTGGACCGATGGAGGTTGCCCTGCGGACCGGATTCAGCGACCAGAGCCATTTCAGCAACTTTTTCAAAAAACTGATTGGCTTAACCCCCAAGCAATATCTGCGGATCTTCACCCGCCCGGCGGAAAAGCCGGGAGTTGCGGTGACCTCAATATGAATGGTAATCGAAGCGCCGTCACCGGGCATCTGCTGGCTTTTATCACGATTCTCATTTGGGGGACCACCTTTATTTCAACCAAGCAGCTGCTGACAGGGTTCACACCGCTGGAAATATTGTTCTTCCGCTTTATTCTGGGCTATGCCGTTTTGTGCCTGCTTTATCCGCGGCGGATCCGGACGGGCTCTTTTAGAGAGGAAGGGTTATTCATTGCTGCCGGGCTCTGCGGTGTTACCCTGTATTTTCTGATCGAAAATATTGCGCTTCTCTATACCTCCGCCTCTAACGTTGGTGTAATTGTCTCCATCGCCCCGTTCCTCACCGCAGTGATTGCCCATTTCGCTTTACCGGACGAACGTCTTACGCCCGCCTTCATCACAGGATTTCTGATCGCCCTGAGCGGCATTGGCTGCATTCTGCTGAACGGAAGCCTCCGGCTACAGCTGAATCCGCTTGGTGACCTGCTGGCTCTTCTAGCACCTGTCGTCTGGGCTTTGTACTCTGTATTAATGCGCAAAATCAGCGCACTGCAGCACAATACCATCGGCGTGACCCGCAGAGTGTTCTTTTATGGCCTGCTGGGTATGCTGCCAGCTTTGCTGCTGTTCGATTTCCGCTTCGGCCTGGACCGGTTCCGTGATCCCGCCAATCTGGCGAATCTGCTGTTCCTCGGTCTGGGAGCCTCCGCCCTGTGCTTTGTAACGTGGAACCGGGCAGTCGGTATGCTCGGAGCGGTCAGAACAAGTGTGTACATCTATCTAGTCCCGATCATCACCGTGGCGGCAGCTGTGATGTTTTTGCAGGAGCAGCTTTCCTGGGCTATAGTACTGGGTACTGCGCTAACCTTAACGGGCTCTGCTCTCTCAGAACATAAACCCAAACGCTCCCCCGTCAAAGAAACCGCTGTCCAAAAATAATATGGAGTGATTTTTATCCTATGCGCTTTTTCAGGCATGGGTTATTTTAACATTAAGTGATAACTTAATATTGTGGAATATAATTAAATATTTAATTTTTACTTTAATAATGGAGGTCCAGATGAAACCTACTCTTAACGAACAACTTCGGCATAATATCCGCTTCACCTATAATGAGTCCTTGGAATTGATCGTCGCGATGGGCATGGCCGCATGCGGAGAGCAGATGTATGCCATGGCTCAGGATTACAAGATTGAAATTGATTCTATCGCTGATTCGTTCTACGAGGATACCAATGCCCGGCTGTCACCGCACACGTTACGCGAACTGCAGTTTTTCTTCGGCCACAATTTTCTCCATAAGACGCTGGACTTTGGTTTCTATGTGTCTATCTGCAGCAATCCCGAGCCGCAATCAGCAGAAGACTGGATTGCGTCACTGGAGGCCGTACCGGCGGAATGGATGCTGTCAGAGATGGTGTTCGGGGTTTACCACGATAAGCTGGATGAGCTGCTGCAGGGAAGAGATTGGGAAGCATTAAAAGGCAATCTCAGCCTGCTGGCCGCATTAGTCAGGGATACTCCTCCGCATCAGGAGGTCATTCTTACACAGGAGCCGCTGCTGGAATGCCTTGCCCATCCGGAGGAATGCAAGCTGAGGTATATGCAGCTTCTCCGCCAGTTCTACAAGGATGTCTTTATCCACTGGAAAGAGCAGTTTAAGGAACGTTCTGAGCAGGCTTCAGCTCATTATGAGACGTTATTCGCTGCCAAGCCTGAGCAGTTTATCCGTGAAATTCACAAAAACGAGCCCGAAATTTTCATTTCTTTCCCCACTGCTTTTCACGTAAGCCAGGCATCACAGGTCGGAAATCATTTCTTGAATTTTACTACTGCAGCCGGCAATGTTGGCTGGGTTATCTTCGGTATCCATAATGAGCGGGTATTCGGCCCGGCTGCCGACCGTGAACAGACTGAGCTATTCCTGAAAGCCTTCTCAGATAAACGCAGGCTTGATTTTGTGCTATTACTGAAGCAGCGCCCCCATTACGGACAGGAGATCGCCGCAGCTCTCGGCATTACACCGGCAGCTGTGAATTATCATTCCAACTTCCTGTTCTTCCTGGATCTGATCAGTGTGAAACGGGAGGATCACCGCATGTATTATCATCTGAATGGTGAGCGGTTACGGGAGCTGCTGGCCCTGACTGCAAAAGTCATGTTGGATTAGAGCTAAATCAGGCAGTATTCTGCAATAAGGGTTACATCTGATAACAGGGAGGGTCTCCATTGAAGAGATCAGAAGCTTCCGGCACATTCATCCGTTTAGTGAAGCTTGGCAGGCCGTATATCGGCTGGTACATTGCACTTTGTCTGGCTGCTGCCGTTATATCACTGACCGCTGTCGGTATTGCTGAAGCATTGCGGCGGATCATTAATGCAGCCACGGAGCATGACATATCCAGCCTGGCTTCCAGCGCTATATTCGCTTTAGCTATTGTACTTGTTGATGTTGTCTTTAATTTTCTCAAAAGCTATTTATCCGCAGTGCTTGAGTATAAATCCACTTCCCGGCTGCAGCTGACCCTGCTGGACAAACTGCTGAAGGTGAAGATGAAAGATCTGGACCGCTACCATTCCGCCGATCTCATCAGCCGTATTCACGATTCTGCACCTGCGGCGCAGCAGGGCATTAACCTGAAGACGGTCGAGCTGTTCAGCAGCCTGCTGCAGATCCTCTTTCTGCTTACCTACCTGATGTCCCTTCATTTCACGCTCACCATGGGCATACTGCTGATCTGCGCCCTGCTGCCGCTGGTGATGCTGCCCTTTACCTCGCGGATCCGCAGCCTGTACCGGAAAAGACAGGAAGTGGAAGCCGCCCAGCAAGTGCTGATACAGGACTCCGTACAGGGTGCTGAAGTCGTCCGCGCCTTCTCACTGGCTTCACGGCTGCAGCAGCAATTCATGGAGCGGGTGCAGCACTACTTCAAGTTCCATGTTCCGCTCTCCCGTGCAGAAGCGGTTGGCTATAATATGAACTTTACCGTCATCTTAGGCGGTCTGCTGTATCTGCTTACTTATGGAGGATACCTCGTAATTGGCGGACGGCTTGATGTGGGGGCGGTGGCGGCATTTCTGATCAGCTTCGAGCAGATTACGAATCCGGTCTCCAGGCTCTCCAATCTCTGGGCACAGCTGCAAACCTCCCTGGCTCAGGGCGGCCGTATCTTTGAACTGTTAGAGCTGCAAAATGAACAGCCCGGGCAGGAGCAAGGCATTCAGAAGCAGACGCCCGGACAACAGCAAGACAATGTAACAGCAGGTCTCAAAGGACTGCCCATTTTCTTTAACAACGTAAGCTTCAGCTATAGCGGCAATCCGGTCCTGCAGCAGGTACAGCTTGCTATTGAGCCGGGCAAAGTGACCGCTTTAGCCGGACCAAGCGGAAGCGGAAAAAGCACGCTGCTCCGCCTGCTGCTGGCAGAATACGAGCCCGACAACGGCACCATCTGCTGCGGGTCAGAGCCGTTAGGAACCCTTTCACCGCAGGACTGGCGCAGCAGTCTTGCTTACGTATCACAGGAGCCTTATCTTTTCTCAGGCACACTGTATGAGAATATTGCCTGGGGCAGAGCCGGAGCTGCCAAAGAGGAGATTATACAAGCAGCGCGGGACGCGGGTATTCATGATTTCATCATGAGTACTCCGCTGCAGTATGATACTGCCATCGGTGAACGGGGGATCACCCTGTCCGGCGGGGAGCGGCAGCGGCTATCCATTGCCAGGGCCTTTGTCCGCGGGCCGGAGCTGCTGCTGCTGGATGAGCCGACGGCCGCGCTCGACAGCCACAGTGAAGAGGTTGTCCAGCAGGCGCTGCAAAAGCTGATGCAGGGCCGGACAACCGTAGTGATTGCCCACAGGCTGTCGACGATCCGTAATGCCGACACGATCTATTTTATGGAGGCGGGCTCGGTTGTTGAGGAAGGAACCCATCCGGAGCTGATGGCAATGGAGGGCAAATATTATAATATGGTGCATTCCGTCCAACGGACGGATCATTCCCTTGTGCCGGAGGAGAATCAGATATGACGACCAGAGAAGCCGGAAAGTTACCGCTCCGCACCGTTCTGAGCCGGCTGCTGCCTTTTGCCTCGCCCTACAGGCTTGGCCTGCTGCTGGCTACCCTGCTGCTTGCTGCCAGACTGGTGATGGACATTGGTTTAGCTGCCATCCAGCAGCTGTTTATTGACACCATTAACAGCGCAGATATGGATTCACTTCTCCGGCTGAGCGTTATTGTCGCCGCTGCCTGTGTCCTAATCATACTTTGTCTGATGGTCCAGCATTATTATAGATTTGTCGTTCAGAGCAGAATGTCCTGGGATCTGAGGGCAGCGCTGTTTAACAAGACGCACCGCCTGCCGTTCCGGCAGATTCAGTCCATGCATTCCGGTGATCTTACCTCACGCAACACCAAGGATGCGGAAGCCGCGATGGGCACAGTCAGCAGCATTATCTACGATTTGAGCTACAATCTTCTGCTCTGCTTTGTCTCCTTTCTCTATCTGGCTTCCATGGATGTGTGGCTCGCTTTACTCGCGCTTGGCTCCGGGCCGGTCGTCTTTTTCTCCAGCCGCTTCTTTGATCGTAAATTGAGGCAGCTGTCAACCCGGATTTATGAGGCTGAAGCTCAGCTGCGCGGCATTCTGCAGGAGACCCTGCAGGGCGTGAAGATCGTCCGGGCGTTTTCATTGGAAACGATGCTGAAGGACAAATATGCGGCTGAGCGCACAAGGCTAAACCGTCTGCTGCTGCAGAGGGCCCTTTTAACGACACTGTTATGGAACAGCGCCGCTTTTATCAACAATCTGGTGATGGTCATCTGTGCAGGCTTCATTGCTTACTCGGCAATCAAGGGCGGAACATCCGCCGGGGAAGTACTTGCTTTCATCATTCTGATGGGGCGGGTCCAGTGGCCGTTTGTCCATATGTCACAGACCTGGGGCGGTGTCCAGCAGTCGCTTGGCGCGGCTGACCGCGTATTCTCTATTCTTGACGCACCGTCCGAGGATGACATTCCGCCTGGGCACCAGAGCCTCTCTTCAGTGCCTTGTCCGGATGAATCTGCGGCATTAACGATTCATGGTGCATACTTCAGCCACTCCGCAGCACCGGATGACCAGACGCCGCTGTTCAGAGATTTGAATCTGCATATCCGGCATGGTGAAACGGTTGCGCTGGTCGGACCAAGCGGCTCTGGCAAAACAACCCTGATGCGGATGTGCTGCGGATTACTCAGACCCGATGCCGGACATATTTCCGTTTACGGCCAATCTGCATCCGGAGAGCTTGCAGAACTGCGCAGCAAGATTACTTATGTGCCGCAGTCCCCTTACCTGTTCTCCGGATCAATTAAGGACAATATTGCGTTCAGCAGCAATTTGGCCAGTGATGAAGAGATCCGGGAAGCGGCCAGACTTGCAGGAGCAGATGACTTTATTCAAAAGCTGCCCGCAGGCTATGACACCCTGATCGGTGAGCACGGAACAGGCTTATCGGGAGGACAGCGCCAGCGGATCGCCATTGCCCGGGCCTTTCTGCGGAATGCACCGCTTCTGCTGCTGGATGAAGCGACCTCCGCCCTGGATAATGAATCGGAGCAGCTTGTTCAGCAGTCACTTGACCGGCTTATGAAGCACCGGACCACGCTGGTGATTGCCCACCGGCTGTCCACTGTACGCAATGCCACCAGAATCATCGTGCTGGATAAGGGAGCTGTCGCCGAGGAAGGCACTCATGACAGCCTGCTGTCCAGCAACGGAGTATATGCGCAGCTGTACCGGCTGCAATTTAAGGAACCTGAGGCTGAAGCTGTCCTATGAAGCTCTTATCAGAGAAGCCTCTTGGTTAGCACTGCTTCATTGTCTCTCAAATAACCGTAATTTTCATAGGTTTGCAGAGCCGAATGATTATTAGTGCCTGTCAGAATCTTCACGCTACCCACGCTGCGGCGGCTTAACTCTTGTTCAAGCAGATTTAGCAATGCCGTCGCAGCCCCTTTTCTTCTGTAAGCTTGCTCAATGTACATTTCTGTAATCTCACCGCAAGCCTCGCTGTAGCAAAAGGAGTGATAGCTCCGGGCGCAGCCGAATCCGATCACCCGGTCCTCCATCAGGGCCACAGCTACAAGTTCACCGTCTCTCAGTAAGCTCTCCGATATTTCCACAGCCTGCCGCAGCTCACCTCCGTTAAATTCATAGTTCAGCCTGGCTAATGCAGAGGCATCGTTTACTGTAGCCAATCGCACTTTTGTTGACACCTAGTCCACCTGCCCTTCCGTTCAAAATTACTCCCCATAAATAAGCTTCCGCAGCTCCTCATGATTTTTAGAAGGAATCGAGTAGCCTTGTCCGCTATCGTTAGAGTCCACCAGCAGACCCCGTGTCCCCTCCTTTTTGGAATCAGAGATGTTGAGGCTGTAGACTTTTTCTCCGCCGTTTTTATAAGCTGCATACATTCTGAACGTCACACCATAATCCAGTTCTCCTTTTATCCTTTTAGCCTTATTGATAGCCGTTACGAACAGCTTGATTTCTTGCGGCTCATTAAAGGTCTTTTCTGCAAAAAGTCCGGCGGGTACCTGCCCGTCATGACATAAATCCGCACACTCCAGACGGATGCTGGCAACCTCGCTTACTTTCAGCTTACTGTAGCTCATAATTCCAATGGCTAGCAGACAGATTACCAGCAGCGGAATCCACTTTTTCATATCAGCCCCTCCTTCTCTCAGCTCAAAACAATCAACACTTTCCATATATTTCTATGTAAACATAAAGAAAGCCTGCAAACCCAATCCCCGTGTCAGAGATTAAGTCTACAGGCTCTATCTATTCGATCATACGCAGAGTAAACTGATTATTTAACTTCAGTAGTTCCAGTCACTTTGCCTTCCATCACTGCAGTTGCTTGTACATCAGCACTTGCGAAGTACAGGTTACCGTCGATGGTAGCATCTTTATACAGGTTAAAGCCGTTCGCTTCTACGTATACGTCCCCTTTGATTGTACCGCCTTGTACTCTGAAGTTTTCGCTTTGTACCGTTACTTTAGGTGCAGTCAGTGTATAAGTAGCAGTTACCTTATGATCAGCATCCTGTGCATACAGGGCGAGCTTGCGGTAAATTGCATTTTCGGCAGCGCCTTTATCATGGAATTCTCCGGCTACAACAACATCCTGATCTACAGTCAGATCATTCAGGATCGCAACGATCCAGTTACCTTCTGCACTTACTGCCTTCAGGAACGGATCCTGTTCTTTCACTATGGAAGCAGTTGATACAGCATCGGTCTGTGCAGCAGCAGTTGCAGTGGCAGCCGCTTCATTTCCCGCATTATCACTATTCGATCCGCAACCCGACAACAACGCAGCAGCAACCCCGGCAACCAATAAGCTTTTTACAAATTTCATCTCAAATCCCCCAAATCATTTTTGTTTAATTTCTTTTTGATAACCATATTATATATTAAAATTTGATAATTATTACGTGAACTTTTTCACAAATTTGTGTCTATTACTCTTTATTTTTCATAAAAAGAGATACCAGACGTTAATAGGCCTTTCTACGGTCATTATGGTTTCCCGATTGCCTTTATTCATCAGAAATACTCCTCTCATTTCATTTTTTGCAATAAGGCTGGTACACTGTTAACAGATATGTCCAAACATAATAATGGATTACGCCATCCGGCAGCATAAGAAAGGAACTCAAGAAATGGATACATCCAAACTTTCCGCAGTGCTCGCACCTTATCAGTTGCGCAGCTGTCTAATTAGCTCCGAAGGCCGTCTGGTCTTTGAACATTATAGAGAAACCGGCACAGCCGGTGAACTCGCCAAAATCAACTCCTGTACCAAAAGCGTCCTGTCCGCTCTCGTCTGCATCGCAATGCAAAAGGGACTGCTGCCGCGGCCGGAAACCCTCCTGGCGGAATTTTATCCCCGGCTCCGGCAGGACCGTGATCCGCGCAAGGCGGCAATAACACTGGAGCATCTGCTAACCATGTCAGCGGGGTTTAACTGGACGGAGTTTGGCGGCCAGAATTCCTTTCCCCGCATGACGCGCTCAGAGAACTGGATAGATTTTGTGCTGGAGCAGCCGCTGTCCCATAATCCCGGTGAGCATATGGAATACAATTCCGGTGTTTCCCAGCTCCTGGCGGCTTTGTTGGCGGAAGGCACGGGGATGCCGGTTGCCCGGTTTGCCGAGTCCGTGCTGTTCAGTCCGCTGGGCATAGAACAATATGAATGGGAGCAGGACCCGCAGGGTATTCATACCGGCGGCTTCGGGCTGCGCCTGCGCCCGGTTCACCTGCTGAGGTTCGGCCAGCTCTATCTGCAGCGCGGGCATTGGGACCAACGTCAGCTGATTGCTGCAGAGCTGGTTGACCGTTCTGTGCAAACTGCCCTCCTGGCAGAAGCTCCCCGCCGCGGCGGTTACGCCTGGCACTGGTGGACGGACAGCTATCCTCATTCCGGTGAATCTGCTGCGGAAACAGAGCTTCATTATTATTACGCCCGGGGTTACGGCGGGCAGTTTATTTATGTTCTGCCGAAGCTGGAAACCGTCGTTGTCCTGACTCAGGATAATCGCGGCAAGCAGAAACGCTCCGCAGATGTATTCCGTGAATCCGTCTTGCCAATACTAACTGCAACTTAGCCGCTTTTATTAACATAAACGCATAAATCCCCGACTACCTTATCAACCTAGGTAACGGGGATTTATGTGTTCAATCCATTATTCAATTCAATCATTTCCTCCAGCCACAATCCATATCCCTGACATGGTTATTGTTCATTCAATTTCGGTATTTCCCGTTCGCTCCAGATAAGGAGTATTGCCCCATGTCCTGCATATGGGATGAGTTCCCCACGTACACGATTACACGAAAAACGTTTTCACGGACGTTTTCCCTACTGTGTCAACCGTAATTGTACGCTTCGCTAACCTGCTTCAACGGAATCACGCTCCTTCGACTGCAAGATGTGTCTTGCCTGAAAAGCTTGTCCCTGGTTCATGGTTTCTTTGGGAATCTCTCCTTCCTTCAGTACTCACCATTAGTAAGCCATAATGATACCCGCTTAGCGGTTACCTGTGCAGTTACTTGTTGGTGATGTCACTATAGTAGCGCATATCCGATTAATTTTAAACTTCCAAAATTTTTCGTATTTTGTCGTATTCCCGGAAAATTCCCAATCCGGGATATTGGCCCCCCCCGAGCCTGACAATTGCTGCTTATTTTGCAGTTTTACGTGGATTTTACACTTTCACAATTGTAAAATCACTGTAATCCCGGGGCAGGTCCTAATGAATTAGCAGGATGGAGCAATCCTGCAAAAGGTTACAGGTTACGGACACCTTTTGCGAGATTAAGCACTAAGCCGGTTTCCGGATGCTGTCCCCAGCTTTTTGCGTCGGCGCAGATTGTAGACGAGGTAAATGCCGTACAACAAATACAAAACATTCAGAACAATAACCACTGTCAGCTCTTTATCGGGATTCTCGATAGTCATGAAGGCAAGGGCATCGTATACAAAATGAAACAGAATCAGCGGGATAATATTCCCCGTAGTCTCTATCAGCAGAGCGAGGATTAACCCGATCAGAAAGGCATTGATAACCTGCAGCACAATATGTATGGGATCAGTTCCGTTTAGCGCATTAGCCATGTGCAGGATGCCAAAGAATACTGAAGAAAAAACGATATAAAATACAGGCCCCTTAAGCTTCAGCTTATCTCTGATGATCCCCCTGAAGATAGTCTCCTCAGTAAAACCGACAATCAGGGTGAACACCAGAAACAGCAGGACTTCAGCTAGCGTAAGCTGAACATTAAGCCCGCCCATAACCGGTTGAACCAGAGCAATGACCACCAGCGGTATGTAATACAGAGAGTCCCGCAGCTCTTCTGCACGAAAGGGTCTGAATCCAAATTGCCCCCACCTGCGGCCGCCCCTCGTCATATAACCGGCAACAATAACTGCCATTACCAGAAAAGCTGCTCCCTGGGCCGCTATTACCCCGTTGTCGTTTAATTCCATAATGGTTGCAGCAGCGGAGGCGGCTGAAATCAGAAAGGTCAGCAGAATGCCTAGCATGAGCGAAAATAGAATCGGGTGAGCCTTTTTAGAAGTCCTTGTCATCGTATGTCTCCTTTAATCCATGTAATAGATGCCCGAACCGGGCAACTTAATGAATTGTACTACACCTCCGTTACAAATACGTATTTTTTTTACAATGCATTCTGATCAGTCTTTGATTTCCTCTAACAGGGATTTCAAAGGACCCTCCTCCCACACCTGCACCTCAATATACCGCTCCGGACCGCCAGTGCCGTCTTTATTCCAGATCTGCGG
The DNA here is from genome assembly GCF_058313675.1 of Paenibacillus sp. fava2. NCBI lineage: Bacteria > Bacillati > Bacillota > Bacilli > Caryophanales > Paenibacillaceae > Paenibacillus > Paenibacillus sp. fava2. The sequence goes on from NZ_CM177755.1 coordinate 4,659,552, forward strand.
CAGTCCATACTTTTCAATAAGCTGCAATATTTCATAATATGTATACACTTGACCCCGATATTCCCGTCCGTCCTGCACCCTGGGACTAAAAGTTGGAAATAAATCGCCGTAAGAGAATGACAGTGTATCGGTGTCAAAGCTGGAAAGGGGCAGCTGAACCGCTTCTCCCTCAGCGTACCATGATTTCAGCCAGTCACATTCACCGACAACCATATAGTGAGGGGCTGTTCGGACCGGTCTCCCGCCTTTTGCAGTAAACAGCTCCCTGGCGAGCCGCTCCAGCTCTCTTCTTCGCTGAAGGTATCCTTCAGGTCTGCGCGAAGCCATGACTCCTTTATCCCGCCGGATCGCTCCCAGCACTTCTTCCGCCTCGGCATCCGGTAAATCCGAGAGATTCCGGAAAGGGCCCAGCGCTTTTTCGTAATAATGGTACAGCATTTCCATAACGTTTCCATTACCTCCCAGCAGCGTTGTTAACTGTCAAAGACTCAGCCTAAGGCTGAGTCTTTGACAGTTCATATTCATAAATCCGGCCGTCCTGAACCGTCTGATTCCTGAACTGCAGCAGATTGCCTGTACGCCGGACAAATTCCAACTGATCCCCGTGAAACGGAACGTCGTTTATTTCAGCATACAGCTGCTGGTCAGCGTCTAGCAGTTCCTTGTAGAGCAGCGTATTGCTCCCGGTTTTGAGGTCAATCAGCATAAGCAGCCCTTTCTGGTTGGGACGGATCAGCAGGAAGTCGTCATCCATAGCCTCGACCAGATACTTATCATCTATCCCGCCAAGCTTGACCAGATCCAGCGTCTCTTTTACCTTTCCGGTCCCGTCCTCTATTACTCTAAGCGTCCTGCCATCCGTCAAAATCAGGTTATCGCCGTACATTTTCACATTATCCCCGTAACGGATCCAATAGCCCACGCTCGCCTGGCGGATCACCATCCCGTCCTTAATGATCAGGGTATACCACTTGTTATTAATGTGCGGTTCTCCGTAAACATCGGTGATTGTCAGGTAGAGTAATCCTCCGTCCGTTTTGCGGAAATCAAAATTAACCATGTCGTACAGCTCGGAGCCAAGATTAGCAATCAGCCGGGGCTGGCCTGACGGACTTTGGGCATACAGCTTTCCCGTCTGCTTATCAACAGTGTAGGAAACTCCTCCGTAAACAGCACTGGCACTTGAAAAGAACTGAAGATTTTTGGCGGTGTATACCCTGCTTTTGGCATTCCAGCTTACCGTCTCTCCGCCCAATGCCTGTACTACGAACCGGGCCGGCAGATACAGCTCGTCCTTATATACAAAAGGCCGGCCGCCCAGGCTGACAGTCTGACCATCCAGCTTGCCCTTTGTACTTGCTGTGGTTACAGTCACCGTCTTCTTCCATCCGCTATACGTGTATACTGTCCCGCTGCGCGTGCTGCTCCTGGAAGCCAGCAGACCAGCCGACTCCAGGATGCTGGCACGGGTATAAACAGTCCCTTCTTTCAGCAGTCCCGGGCTTGTCATCTGGCCTCCGTTTTCCCAGGTCATTGTGATATAAGCGGTTGATGCAGCAGAGGTTACTGGAGGAAAAATAAATAATAACACTAGAACAGGCAATAACAGCCAGCTCTTTTTCATGTAAATCCATCCCTTCATCCTGTTATGATTCCATCTACTCTTTGGACTCCAGAAACAGGAAAAAGTTGCAGACAAATCATGTGTATTCCCAGATTCATTAGACTTAGTCCAATTGAACTAGCTTACCATAACTTCCAGTGGGAAAAGCCTGCACTGCATGGTATAATCGCTAATAGTTTTGCCGCGAAATGAATCCCGTTTTGGTGTAGGGTGCAGGAGGATTTGTTACCATGAACAGTCATATTAAAATTGTGAAAGTCTCGGCAGCGATCGAAAAGGATGAATATGCTGTTAAGGTAAGCCATTGGAAACTATTGTTGGAGACAAGCCGTTACTATGAGATTAGAGGCGAAGAGGGTCCGGTCAAGCGAATTTACAAAGAAAAGCTTAACACTGTTGTCGATGAAACGAAGTCCTATAGCGCCGGCCAGCTGTCCTGCTCAGCCTTTTGCGCAGAAGACCGGATTAATGAGATGCAGATCGAAATGCTCCGCAAGCTGCAGCTCAAAGTCAATCAATACATGAATGAGCTTCATCTGAACATGAAGGCGATCCAGCGGCAGACGATTTGCCCTGAGGATAACAATCAGCCGGAGTAGCCACAACGTGAATTGAAGCACAAAGAGCCGCAGATTACAGACTATAATAATAGCGCTGCAGTCCCGGCTCTTTTGTGTTTGGTCTGTTCTTTACAGCAGTTCCGCGTTCTTCACAGCATGCTCCCAGCTTGGAAAATAGTACAGGGCACTCCGCATTAATTCCGGGTCATGCTGCTTAACCTGCTTCTTGTTGATGCTTCCTCCGCCCGATTGGAGCTGCTTAATCCGGCTGATGACCTCATCTGATCCCATTGTAATATCCAGCTTTGCCACTCCCTTCCTTATGATTACCCCCTATTATCACCAACTGTGCTCTTTTTAAACCTGTATGAATAAAAGAAAAGAGTGTCCCTGAGCCTTAACGGCTGCCGGAGCACTCGCATAAATAAGTCCTTACTTTCGTCTTCTCTGCCAGCCGTAAACCTGCACATGAACGACCGCTTTGGTCACCACATTGGCTATGATATACAGCAGAAGCAGCAAAAGCACCAGCGGCCTGAACACCACCCAGGCCACAATCCAGACCGTAAGAAGCTGCCAGCGCTTCAGCCTGCGGATATACTTGGTCGGCCACAGGAAGAGGCCCAGCAGCTTATTGGTCTGCTGCAGCGACTCCAGAAACTCATCCCGCAGCTGCTTGTCATCCGGATCCAGCCGGACGGCATTTCTCATATAAGTTTCTTTGAGCTTGTAATCCCCGCGGTGTCCGGCAGCCCAGCCCAGGTATAGCAGCACATACTCATTCTCTACCCCGGTCTGGACCGCCTGCCTGTCAAGACTGACCGATTCCGCCATGTTGCCAAGGAGGGCTTCAGTATAGCTCAATGTAGCCAGATAGACTGCATTCTCGGGGCTCAGCTCCAGCGCCTGCAGCAGCTCTTCCTTCGCTTCCTTGTATTTGGCCCGTTTGTTCAGCACATTAGCCTTAAGGAAGTAATAATGCGGCTCATAGGGGTCGATCCGCATCGCTTCCGCTACTGCCTCTATCAGCGCTTTATAGTCCTGTGTATCGTAGTAGACATTAACTCTTACGAACCAGGCCAGCTGCTGCTCGGGATCCCGCTGCAGCGCTTCGCCCGCCCAGTGCATCGCCTTGTTGTAGTCCCCCAGATATAGCTGAATCTGTGCGATAACAGCAAAAATATCCGGGTCCTCAGGATCCTCACGAAGCACCTGCTCCGCTTCAGCCAGCGCCTCCTTGTACCGTTTCATTCCCATAAGCTCATGCACCGCAGCCAAACCGTAGCCGCTGGATTCATACCCCATCATCAGGACCTCCTGCCTCGCCTGTACTATTTGATGCCATGCTTCTTGGCATAGTCGAGAACAACCTGATAATCCCGGTTCACATCGCTGAACGTGGCATAGTTCTTTGCTGTGGCGAACCACTCCAGCGTTGTTGCCTTGCGGGATTTGGCCGCCTGCCGCAGATCACCCGCCGTAATCGGCTGAATCTCCCCGGTTTCAAAGGTGCGCTCCATCGCTGTCTCAACCGCATCGCTCACTACCTGCTCCAGATCAGCGCCTGAGAAAAACTTTGTCTCTCCCGCAAGCCTGGACAGATTGAGCGGTTCAACCGGCTTGCCGGCCAGCTTCAGGCCGAGAATAGTTTCACGCTCCGCTTCCGCCGGCGGCGGAACAAATACGAGGTGGTTGAACCGCCCCGGACGGCGCAGCGCCGAATCCAGATACCACGGTGTATTGGTTGCACCGATCACAAACACCTGGTCATTCTCCGCCTGCAGCCCGTCCAGCTCCAGCAGCAGCTGGTTCACCAGCATCCGGTCATGGTGCTGGCGCATCTGATGACGGCTGCCGCCCATGGCGTCCAGCTCGTCAATGAAGATGACGCAGGGCTTGTTTTCCCGTGCCTTTGCAAAAATGTTGTGCAGATTGTTCTCACTCTGCCCTACATACATAGCAAGAATCGCCTGCAGCTCGATGTGCATGAAATTGGCTTCAATCTCTCCGGCTACAGCCCGGGCCAAAAAGGTCTTCCCGCAGCCCGGAGGACCATAGAGCAGCAGGCTGCCGCCCGCCTCTTTGCCGTAAGCGGCAAACAGCTCCGGCTGCTGCAGCGGCAGGATGAAATTCATCCGGATCTTCTTCTTCACATCCTCCAGCCCGCCAACATCGGCAAAGGTCTCTTTGGGCTTGTCCGATTCTATCAGCGCATCATCCTCTTTACTGAACTGTATGAGCTTCAGATTTTTGCGTCTTTTCTCTGCCAGCTCATCATGTTCATCCGCCATATGCCTCTCACCCCTATCATTATTGAAATTAGTTTACCATATTTCCAGGCAGGATTAGTCATGAGTTTGGAGAATATTAACAGGGAACTATGCAACAGCATCTCCACCCCGGTGGACTCAGGAGGGAATATAATGGCTAACTTGTTTGGCGGTTTAATGGGGAATTATTCAGAGGTGACGATTCCGGAGCTCATGAACCAGTACGGGGCTTATCTGATGCCCCAGGAACAGATCCGCACAGGCTTCAAGCTGGTCCGTGATGCGTTCATCATTACAGATGAGCGGCTGATTATGATTGATCATCAAGGGGTTACCGGCAAGAAAACGCGGGTTGCTTCCATTCACCTCAGCTCTATTTATGAAGTTACCATGGAGACCGGCGGGACAGGCTTTGATGATTGTGAAATTAACCTGCACTATATTACCTCTCCCTACCATAAATCCAACAATCTGCAGACTGCAGCCTATAAATTTGAATTTGCCAAAAAGTTTAACGTGCAGCCGCTCTATACTGCCCTTATCAGCATCGCCCATGAGAATCATAAACGTTTGAACGGTTAATTAAAAGATTAAGAGGAACACAGAAAACCTCTCATTTATACAAATGGCAGTAATACAATTACCATTTGATAAAGAGAGGTTTTTGGGTGCTTTCCATTGAGGTTCCAGAGACCTGATCTGCCGGCAAGAGCCAGTCCTACTGCTTCTCCAGCGCAAACTTCAGCAGCCTGCTGAGCGCTGCAGGCAGGACGCTGACATGATTCTCCCCGGAGAACCTGGCCAGACTGACCTCGAGTCCCTGCCCGGCGAGCGGCTCCAGCAGCACGGGAAGCTTCCCGGCATCCTCAACCATATGGTCAAGCTCATCGGTCCCGATTGTAATCAGCAGCTTCCGCTGCAGGGCAAGCAGAGGATACTCAGCCGTAAAGGCCTCAAGCTCCCGAAACACTTCATAATCCCCCCACCAGGCGGATGGGCTACCGGCCGCATAATGGGTGAACAATTCCGGCCTGGTGAACAGGGCATGCAGGACGAACAAGCCGCCGAAGGAATGGCCAAATACAGCCTGCCGCTGCTGGTCTACCGGGAACAGCCCGGCAATCATCGGCATGATTTCCTCCTGCAGGATATCCAGGAAGCTGCCTGCACCGCCATGCTCAGGCCAGGCGCTGCCGTCCGGCCGCTTGAGCAATGTCTCTTCCTCTACAGGCATCGTGAAATCGTAGCAGCGGCGGGTCATATCAAACGGCTCGCCGGACGGATAGCCGATGGCGACGATCAGCACCGGGTCGAAGCCGTGCGGCTTGCGGGTCTGCAGCCGCGCGGCCTCCGCCAGGGTGTGAAATACAGCGTGCCCGTCCAGCGCGTAAACCACCGGGTAACCGTCCTGCGGAGCTTCACCGGACGGATGTGAAAGCAGCAGTCGGTACTCGGCCTTACGCGGACCGGCGGTAATGACAATCTCCTCACAGCCCTTATGCGGATAGGCTAGTTCCTTGATGCTGCTCATGGCACGATAATCTCCAGCACATCATCTATAACATTACTGTAGGCGACAACTCCCCCGCCCAGCCAGTACCGGTCATCCACATTGTATACATGCCCCTCCTGAACGGCAGGGATGCTTTTCCAGAGGGCACTTTCCGTCAGCTCCTTGTAGAAGGTCTCCCCGCTGTTAGCCGTATCATTGGCCAGGAAGAAGTAGTCGGCATCTATCTGCGGCAGCAGCTCCAGCGACAGCTCCAGGCTGTTCTCGGCTGCGACCAGATTGCTTTTGGCAATGCCCAGCTGATCCGCCAGCACGAACCCGCCGTATACTCCGCCCATCAGGAACATTCCTCGCGAATTGAAGCGGATGATCAGCGCTTTTTTGCCGTCCGTATGCGGAGCAAGTGCTACTTTGGCATCTTCAACCTTCCGGTGATAGGCGGCCAGCCCTTCAGCTGCGGCCTCCTGCTTCCCGATAAGTTCACCCAGCAGCGTTACAGAGCTGTCCAGATCACCTGCCGCCTGTTTGAATACATAGGTCGGGGCGATCTTGGAGTATTGCTCGTATACCCCGTTCTCGGCATAATTGGCGTTGTGCAGTACAATCAGATCCGGCTGCAGATCCATAATGACCTCCGGTGAAGGCAGCCCGCTGTTGAAATCAAGCAGCGGCACGCCGGCTAGCTTGTCCTGCAGATAGGCCTGCCCCTGTCCGTTGTTCGCCCACTGGGCCACAGGCTTGACGCCCAGTACAACAAGGGAATCTTCCAGATACGGGGCAAAAATGCGCTGCGGCGCCGCTTCCAGCGTCAGCTCATGGCCCAGCTCATCTGTAACAGTAAGCGGATAGACCGTTTCAGCTGTCTGTGCTGCAGCTGCAGACGGCTCAGCGGAGGGCTCAGCAGCAGGCTGTGCGCTTGCGGCAGCGGCTGCCGAGGCTGCATTGTCTGCCCCGTGATTTGCTGAATCTGAACTGCAGCCGCTCAGCAGCGCAGCTGCCAGCAGCAGGCTGAGTGAAGCGGGCAGCAATCCCTTTCTTATTTTACCTGCAGATGCGGTTATGTCTTGCATATCTGATCTCCCCCTAATGATAATCGTTCTCATTAATGGAGATTATAAAGGATAGGCCTGCGGGTAACCATGGACTCTGTCCTCCTGCGGATTTGGACAATTTCCGGTAAACATCAGCTGTATCTCCTCCAGCATCCGGTCGATTGCCACCGCCGAGTATTCAAACCAGGGATCAGAGGGCAGTACATATACCCTCCTGTTCAGTACCGCCTGAAGGCTGCACCAGCGCTCATTGTGCTGCAGGGCCAGCCAGCTCATCCTTGTCCGGGAATCCGGGCAGATCAGCAGCAGCAGCCGCTGCGGGTTCAGATCCTGAAGCTCATCAATAGAGACAGGTTCATTATAAAGCTCGCTTGAGTGGTTATAAGCCGGGCAGAATCCAAGCTGCTCATACAGCACGGCCCTTATCCCCCGATTACAATAGGCATACAACTGGTCGCCGCTTAGCCGCAGAACAATCACTTTGTCCCGGCCTACCGCTTTTGAGACCTGCTGTGTAATCTGCTCTGACTTCTGCTCATACAGTTCTATCCACTGCCTGTACTGCTGCTCCCTGTCCAGAAAAACCGCAAGCTCCAGCAGCTGTTCATCCCAGCGGCCCTGCTCTCCGGGAATGAATAGGGTCTGGGCATTACAGAGCAGCGATTCCCGCCAGTCCTCAGCCATCCCGGCATGTCCGATGATAACATCAGGCCTCGACCGGATCAGCTTGTCCACCTCCATCTCCTGGTCAAGAAGGTCGACCCTCAGATGGGTCTCGATAAGGGAATAATATTTGTTGTAATAATAATGGGTCCATTTCGCATCGAGCGGCGCTGCCGCCGGAATGATATCCAGCGCCAGCAGCTGTCCGGTGGCCGCAGCAGAGCAGGCGGCAATCCGCTGCTTCTGACGGCGGACGAAGGCGGACGGCGGTACGCCGATCTCTTTTTTAAACTTCCGGCTGAAATAGAATTCATCACTGTACCCGACCTTTTGGGCAATTTCCCGCAGCAGATAGCCGGACTCCTGCAAATATTGCTTTGCCCTGCTGATCCGCAGATCGGTCAGGTAGTCCATCGCACTTTGCCCGTATGTTTTTTTGAACAGCTCACTGAAATATTTCGGTCTGAAGCCGGCCTTCCCGGCCAGCTGATCAATGGACAAGGGCTCATGAAAGTGACTCGCCATAAAGGCCCGGATACCGGCCATGCCGATCCGTTCACTAGTATCTGTATCGCTTATATCAAGCGGTTGCACCCGCTCCATCGGAATCCCTCCATTCAAAACACAGCTTCATATTAGTGATAATGATAATCATTATCTTGATAGATTTCAATAAAAAAGAGCGCTCCTAGGCGCCCTTTCTCCAATCATGATATGAATATCCGCAATATATTACTGGATCGGTCCGACGTTTCCGGCATCTGTCCAGGCTGTCAGGAGAAACAGCAGCAGCACATATAAACTACGCCTCATAAGCCAAACCGTAATAAGGGAGGGTCAGCACCGGGCGGAAGCCCAGCTTGTGCGCAAGCCGGAATGATCCGTTATTCTCCAGCCGGCAGGCCCAGACCGGCTCCAGACCGTGATCCAGACAATATTCAATCAGCGCCAGGCTGACCGCATAAGCGTATCCTTTGCCCCGGTGGGCCTGCAGCGTCTCAATTCCAATCTCCAGCTGGCCCCCGGCACAGCAGGAGGAGAATGCGGCAGCTGCTACATCTCCTTCCGCTGTAAGACTTACGAAGCCTGCCCCTTCCATCATAAAGTGTTCAGCATCCCGCCAAAAAAAGCGGGGAACCACTCCCTGCCCAAGCTCCATAAAGTGCTCTGAGTTCAGGCTTGCGATGTGAGCTGCCTGCCTGCCGGCAGCGTTTTTTGCAGCGGCGAATGCGGTGTGGTCCAGGATAAAATTGACTCTTGTATTGCACTGGACAGCTCTGGAGCAGTTCTCTGCAGTGAAGCCTTCACCCAGTCCGAGTGTACTATTATGTAAGGCAGCAGCAGCATCGATAATTCCCGTCCACTCACCTGCCGGATCTGCCTGCAGCCATTCTGGCGTACGCCTGATTCCTTTGGGGTTCGTTATGTATTCACTTACCGCGCTAACAAAAGCATCATTACCGGTATCTCCAAACACAAGCGACATCCCGTAGGGATGTGCTATATAATAAGCTCGCGGATCGTCCGGCTCATCCGTATAGACTTTGCCGGTGATCGTGTGCTCCAGAACCGCTCTTGCGAACAAGGTATTGATTTCTACCAAATCCAGCAACGGGAGGACCTGTGCGTACTTGCCGGTTTCCAGTTCAATCATTACTTCACCCCTTCTCCTTGTTTATATTGCTGGTACAGCCAGCGGAAATTCCAGCCGAATACATGGGACATTTCCCATTCCGCAAAAGGCTCAGGTACACCGCCGTCGAGCCAATAAACTTCCGTTTCACCACTTGCTGCCGCCTGCCGGGCATACTCAGGAATGGCTGTCAGGTAACGGATCATCTCCTCAAGACTGCTGCGGTCCGTCACTTCCCCGTGTCCGGGAATCAGCTTGCTGAATTCAAGCTCACGCCCGATCCGCTCAACAATCCCCGGCCAATGCTCCAGACTGCCGCTCAGCATAGCCGGATGTGTCCGGCTAAGGACAAGGTCACCGGCAATTAATACGCCAGCATCCTCTACGTACACCATCGCATCACTTTCTGTATGTCCTCCGCCAAAAGTCAGCACGGTAGCGGTGCGCGCACTGCCATGAATCATCATTTTATCGGAGAAGGTTACTGAAGCCGTCACTCTGCGGATATCCGGAACAGCTCTCAGTAAAGCTTTTTTATCCGCGATTTCATTGTCAAAGGCCGTTTGAAGCCGGTTGTCCTGCGCGGCCTGTCTGCCTTTTTCCAAGGTAGTAATTACCTGCTGTAATCCGTCTTGCCAAGCTTCCGTAGGCGGCGTACCCTCTTTGGTTAACAATTCTCGTGTTACAGCCGTAGATATAATCTGACTGTCCGCAAAAGCCTGATTCCCGTAATGATGATCTCCGTGATAGTGGGTGTTCACCACGTATTTAACCTGCTTCCCTGTCAGTTTCTCGGCCGTTTCTTTCAAAAGCTCGGCAGCCTGCGGAAGACTGAACGTATCCACAACAACCGTACTGTCTCCCAAATCAATAATCGCCGCATTTCCCAATGCTCCGCTGCCCGGAACAACAATTGCCGCCCAGACTCCGTCTGCCACTGTATGTAAATTAAAAAATGGATTCATGCTCAGCTCCCCTTAGCCTATCCCGTGTATTTTTACCCTTCTATATATTCGGCTGCAAGGTAATATTTTCCTTTAACAAAAATCAGTTGACTTCTTTCTTATTATAAGTTAGCTTTCTCACATAATAGTTTAGACTGAAAGGAACGTACTCATGATCATTCCAACGCCGGAAGTCAATTTTACAGCCTCCCCCTTCTATAATCCTAATCTGAAAAATGTCGTTATTCTCGCCACCGGAGGAACGATTGCCGGCAGCGGCGAAGCCCATAAAACCTTAAATTACGAGCCCGGTGCCCTGCCGATCCAGGATCTGCTGGATAGCGTACCCCATCTGGAGCGTGTAGCCAACTGTGTCGGTATTCAGGTAAGTAACCTGGGCAGCGCCGACATCACCAGCCAGCATTGGCTGACGCTTGCCTCCATTATTAACACGCTGGCGCAGCGGGAGGATATTCACGGCTTTGTCATCACCCATGGAACGGATACGCTCGACGAAACCTCCTACTTTCTGAATCTCGTCATCAAAACCGATAAGCCGGTCATTATTACCGGTTCCATGCGTCCTGCTACGGCTATTAGTCCGGATGGTCCGCTGAATCTGTTCCAGTCGGTTGCTCTCGCTGCCAATCCGGAGGCCACCGGTCAGGGTGTCATGGTCGTGTTCGCAGAAGGCATCTATAGCGGCAGAGATGTGCAGAAGGTCAATACGTTCAAGGCCAACGCTTTTGATGAGCGGGACTTCGGCTGTCTGGGCTATATGCGTGACAGTGAAGCTTTTTTCTATACCCGTTCCCTGAAAAAGCATACGACCGCCGCCCAGTTCGATGTGTCCCCGCTGAGCGGGCTGCCTGAGGTGTCCGTCGCCTATTTCCATGTCGATGCCGATCCCGGCATACTTGACTACCTGTCTACCATCTCCAAAGGAATTGTCATCGCCGGAGCAGGCGGCGGCATCTACAGCAAGCCCTGGATAGATAAAGTGGGTGAGCTGAAGGATAACAACATTCCGGTAGTCCGTTGCTCACGAATTTCCAGCGGCATCACCCTGAAAGACACCTATATCGATCTTTCCGCGAACTCCATTCCCTGCAACAGCCTGGTTCCGCAAAAAGCGCGCATCCTGCTCTCGCTCGCTCTGACCCAGACGACACAGTACGATGAAATCGCCGCGATGTTTAATGTGTATTAAAAATAAAGCCGCCCGTGGAAATTGAACGGGCGGCTTTATTCTTTGTGGTGCTCGCTGCGCTAAACGCTGGCTGAAATCAAGGGCATTTTTGCCCTTCATTTCGCTCATTGGGCCGCTTGGCCCGAAATCAAGGGCATTTTTGCCCTTCATTTCGCTCGTTGGGCCGCTTGGGCTGAAATCAAGGGCATTTTTGCCCTTCATTTCGCTCGTTAGGCCGCTTGGGCTGAAATCAAGGGCATTTTTGCCCTTCATTTCGCCCGTTGGGCCGCCTGGGCTGAAATCAAGGGCATTTCTGCCCTTCATTTCACCCGTTGGGCCGCTTGGGCTGAAATCAATAGCATTTTTGCCCTTCATTTCGCTCGTTGGGCCGCTTGGGCTGAAATCAAGGGCATTTTTGCCCTTCATTTCGCCCGTTGTGCCGCTTGGGCTGAAATCAAGGGCATTTTTGCCCTTCATTTCGCCCGTTGGGCCAATTCGGCCGCCTGGCTCCCGCCCAGCCACCGCTCACCCCCCGTCACCGCTGTTCCGCCCGGGCTCCTCCCCGGCCTCCATCTGTGCCCGGGCAGCTGGCACAAGCAGCTGCGGCTTTTGCACTCTGCCGTGTCCGCCGGCTCTGCGGCGCAGCCTGCCTGCCGCATATACCGCAGCGAAGAACACGACCAGCGTGAACCCGGCTGCCAGGCCGCCGCCTTGACCGGGGATGAGAGGCATGCTTGCCAGAATGGCAAGCAAACCTGCGATTGCAAGCCATGACGTATACGGATAGCCGCGCAAGCCGTGCCGCGCGGTAAGCGGACTGCCATGGCGCTTGCGCAGCCGGTAATGGCTGGCCATAATGATCAGATAAGAGAACAGCAGCGAAAAGCCCCCGGAGCTGACCAGAAACAGGTAGACGCCCTGCGGCAGCAGCATCCCCAGCCCAAGACCGGCGAGCATCGCACCGCCGGAGATCAGGATACCGCGGTAAGGGATATCCGTCCGGTCCCGCATCCAGGCGGGAGTATGTCCCTCCTCTGCCAGTGACCTCAGCATCCGGCCCAGGCCAAAGACCGAAGCCAGCATGGTAGACAGGATAGCGGATACCAGGACAACATTCATAACATTGCCTGCCCAGCCAAGACCGAAGCGGCTCAGCGCTGTCACGAACGGGCTGACCTGCTCGGAGACAACGGCTGCAGGCAGCAGCAGGAACAGGGCTACTATGGCTGAGATGTACAAGCCGACCAGCAACACAAGGGTATAGCGGATCGCCTTGGGAATCGTCACGCCCGGATTGCCTGCTTCCGAAGCTGCAAGCCCGAGTACTTCAAATCCGGCATAGGTGAACATAACCATCAGCATGCTCCCGGCGATCCCGGCAAGGCCTCCCGGCATCCAGACCTGACCCTGCAGAACCTGCACACCAGCGTTCTGCTGTCCCCCTGACCATAGCCCTGCTGCAATGCTGACAGCAATCAGGATAAAACCGGCAATGGCCAGCAGCTTAAAGGCTGCAAGCCCGCTCTCCAGCTTGCTTAGCCGCGCTGCCCCCAGCAGATTCAACAGGGTAACAGCAATAATAATTGCAGCACCAAGCAGCCCCAGAGGAAGCAGCGGGAACCAGCCGCGCAGCAGAATAGACGCCGCTGTTGCTTCACTGGACATCGCCAGCACGAGGCCTGTCCAGTATACCCAGCCTACGGTAAACCCGGCCCCCTTGCCAAATGCCTGTTCAGTGTAGGTTCGGAACGAGCCGGCTGCTGGACTCGCTACCGTCATTTCCGACAAAGCCGAGAGAATGAAGTAAACCAGAATCCCGCCAATGACATAGGCCAGTATGACAGACGGCCCTGCTGCACGAATGGCCACCGATGTGCCGAGGAAAAAGGAACCCCCAACCACCGTCCCGAGTGCAAGCATCGTCAGATGCCATACCGATAACCCCTTTTCCCCTTGTTTCATAATGCAAGCCTCCCGGTCTTTTAGGGAAAGTATTTGCAAAGAACGGGAATTTTACACACAGGGCCGCTAGCGCAGCAAACCCTCCGGCATATCAGATCCGGAGGGTTCGGGTACATTACTGGAACAGCGTAACACGGTTTCGGCCTTCGGCCTTGGACTGGTACAGGGCATCGTCAGCCAGCTTGTAAACATCCTCTTCCCCGACATCGCCCACCCGGACACACGCGATACCGATCGAAACGGTCACAATACCGAACTGCGTGCTCATGGCGTGCGGTATCTTTAAATCGGTGATGCTGCGGCGGATGGTCTCCGCATATTCCCGGGACTGCACGGGAGTGAAGCCGGTGAGTATAATACCGAACTCCTCCCCCCCAAGCCGGATGGCAAAGCCGCCAGCCCGCTGCGCAAGCTGCAGGAGCACACTGCCCACTCTGCGCAGCACTTTATCGCCTTCATAATGGCCGTAGGTATCGTTATATTTTTTGAAAAAGTCGATGTCGAGCATCAGGTAGGTCAGATATTTTTGCGTAACCGTTGCCTTCTCAACTTCCTCTGCAAAAACCTTGTTGAAATATCTGCGGTTATACAGGCCGGTCAGCTCGTCCGTATTGGAAATTTGCTCAATCATCCCGATATACCGGTTGAGCTCCTCATTGTTCAGCTCCAGCTCTTTTGTCCGTTCGGCAACCAGCTCCTCCAGATGCTCCTTGTGCCGCAGCAGCTCTTCCTCCGCCTGTTTGCGCTGGGTGATATCTTTTACCGTTCCCTGAATCGCCATGTTGTTCATATAATTGATAAGCGTAACCTTGTGAATGACGATAACTTCACGGACCTGGTCTTTATGCAGCAGTCGGGTCTCATACTCGAAAGGTGCGGGTTTGCCCTCTACCCTCCGGTTATAATAATGCATGACCTTTTCCCGCTCCGGCGGACTGAGGAAGCTCTCAAACGGCTGCTCCAGCATCTCCTCCACCTCATAGCCGAGCATCCCGGCCAGCGCATCATTAACGTATTTGCAAATGAAGTTCTGTGTAATGAAGATTCCGTCCTGCATATTGTTAACCAGCTCGCGGTATTTTTCCTCTGAACGCTCCAGCTCTGAGTACAGGCTGGCATTTTCCAGAGAGAACACCATTTCCCGGGACAGCAGGTTGATGATCTTCATCCGCTCCTTAGTGAATGCGCCGGTTAGCAGATTATTCTCCAGATAGATGACCGCAACTGTCTTGTTCTGGTTGATAAGCGGCATACAAACCATAGATTTGGGGCGGTGCCTCACGACATACGGATCATTAACGAACTGTGTTTCTGAAAAAGCGTCATTGTAAATCAGCGTCTCGCCGCTCTCCTCAACCTGACGCAGGATGGAATCAGGCAGATTGTTAAAGCTCTTCCGGTTTTGGATGCCAACAGAAATTCTATCCTCATCCGCCAGATATTCGCCCTCTACCAGCAGACCTGAGCCGCCGGTCATTCGGATGCAGCCGCGTTGTGCCCCGGCATTCTTGATGACGATCTGCATAAGCGCCTCCAGCAGGTTGTCCAGCTCAATTTCCTTGGATATCGCCTGGGAAGCCATGATCATTGAATCAAGATCGATGCTTTCGGTATAATCGGACAACGTCCGTCCATGCAGAAATTCCTTGGTATTGATTTTGCGGATGATATCGGGGTACCGTTCCTTGAGGAACTGGATTTTGGCCTTTGCACCCCACACTGAATAATAATACACAGATTGTCTGAGCAGATAAGCGGCAAACTCGTTAAATTGCTTGGTGTAGTAAAATTTAGCCGCAAGCTCGTAGGCAAGCGCCTTATACCTGACGAACGTCCCTTGCTCACTGGCCTCAATCGCCAGATCGTAATACTTCCCTGCTTCATCATCCCGGCCCGAAATCCGGGCCCATTCCGCCTTCATCAGCATTTCGTGCTGCCTGAAGGTACCTGGTGCATGCCTGGCCCATTTACGGACCCTGCCCAGCTCCTTCTTCATTCTTCTTCTTGCTTTGCTCCGCTCCCCTCCGCGCAGGTTAGGATAGCTGTGAGACAGATTCAGAAAGGTATAGAGGGAGAATTCCTCCATAAAAGCAGAGCCGGATAGCGCCCCGATGATATCGTAGGCTTTGTCGATGAACACTAACGCTTCCTGGTAGCTTTCATAGGTGAACAGAAGCTTCATTTTGTAGATATAATAAATCGCAATACCGGAATTATATTTAGCCTGTTCCAGCTCCCCCAGCATGCTCTCTTCATCAAAAGAGCCGTCACTGAACGAGCGGTTATCGCCCATTTCCCCCAGCAGATTGCGGTAATACTGCCGGACCAGCAGTGCGGTCGCCAGCGACTCCTTATATTTGGTGCTCTCAATCATGGCAATCATCCGGCTGCTTTCCTGCAGGTTCGTAAGCAGATCCATCTCCGGATTCCACAGATTTACATAGAAGGAGGAATGGGCCAGGTAGAGCAGGTCTCCAGTCCGCAGACTGGCTTCAATCGAGGTGGTGAACCAGTCCTGCAGAGTGTCCCAGGGCTCCGTCCAGGCGTGGCTGAACAGGGTATACAGGACATGCGCCGCGCCCCGCCACTGCAGGTCATTGAACTTGTCATTGATTCTGATGCCAAGCCGGCCGAATTCAAACGCACCCTTCACATCACCGAAACCGGACAGCAGCATGGAATAACCTATAAAGGCTAATGCCGATTCAGGGGAATTGCCGTATTTCAGCGTCAAGCCGACCTTCTTGAGTACAGCCAGGCCAAACAGCGAAGTCTCGCCGGAGATGAAGGCCGGCGGGATGAAATTAATCAGCAGTCTCATGACCAGCAGCATTTCCGGGTCCTTCATTTCACCGGAGGCAAAGATATCATCAGCCGTTCTGCCCCGGAGTGCGGCCTTAACCTTTACCAGCTCTTTGAGCACGGAAGCCATCCCCACACGCTGAGGGATCTGGATGCCCATCTCCTGCAGGCCCTGTCTCCCGGCAGCGATCGCTTCCTTCATCATCCCGAGATACATATAGTGGTCAGCCTGCAGCTCGTAAATCCCGGCTCGGTCCATTTTTCCGGCTGTATACTCCAGCAGTACAGCGCATGCAGCATCCGCTTCGTTAATATGATGGGTAAGATACCCGCACTGGGCCAGCAGCCGGTAAATCTCCGCTGCCGGAAGCTCGTTATCCTCCCATGCGTTGTCCGGCAGCTGCGGCAAAGCCGCTTCCAGCAGTGCATATGCAGAGTCATAACCAAAGGCTGCCTTTGCCTTGCGGGCAGCCCGCAGATTAAGCCGGATCACCTGGTTCATTTCCGCCTGGCTGCGGATGAACTCCATCCCTTTGTTCATATGGGCGGCAATATCGACGATCAGCTCCTCCGCTTCCTCCGGAGACAGATTCGCAAGCAGCACCTGCCCGATTCTTAGGTGCAGCTCTTTACTCTCCCGCTCATCAATCATCTGGTATAAGGCCTGCTGTATCCGGTCGTGGGCAAACCGGAACGAAATTTTGATATCCTGCAGCGGTTCCGTATCGGTTTCGGTCTCGTCCAGATAACCGGAAAACATGGCATAGCCGGCATCGGACGGTACGATCAGTTCATCATCAACAGCTGCGGCAATGGCTCTGACAATCCGGCTCCGCGGCTCCCCGCTGATCAGCATCAGCACGCTAAGGTCGAACCTGCTGCCTGCTGCCGCACACAGCATCAGCGTTGTGCGGGTCTCCTCCGGCAGATTGTTCAGCTTGATCATCAGGAACTCAACAATATTCTCATTCACCGGCAGGCTCAGGATCTGCTCCAGCCGCCAGCTCCAGCTCCCCTGCAGCTCATCGAAATATAAATAACCGCTGCGGTACAAATCCTTGAGCAGCTCACTCACAAAAAATGAATTGCCCTTGGTCCGTTTAAAAATCACTTCCGCCAGCATGTCCACGCGCTCGCGGGGGCTGTGCAGGGTATCCGAAATAAGCTGATTTACATCAAGGACCGTTAACGGCTCCAGCCTGATTATCCCGACTTCCCGGCTTTTCTCAATCTTGGCTAGAGAAGCAAACAGGGGGTGACCCTCATGGATCTCATTTGACCGGTAGGAGCAGACAATGAACAGCCTGCGCAGCTGATGATCCTGCAGCAGCCGCTCGACAAGCTGCAGGCTGGAGAAATCCGCCCATTGCAGATCGTCCAGAAACAGCACCAGCGGCTGTTCATTGAAGGTAATGCCTTCTATAAACTTGGCAAAGGTTAAAAAGAACCGGTTCGTCTCCTCAGCGGGATTTAGCGGCTCCATTTCAGTCTGTTCTCCGATCCAGTCGCCAAGCTCCGGAACCATTCCGGCGATCAGGCTGCCGTTGCCGGCAAGCTTATCGCTCAGGGACTGGGCTAACCGGCGCTTGTATTCCCCGTCAGGCGTATCCAGCAGCTGGCTGATCAGCCGGCGGAAAGCCTGGATAATCGCGCTGTACGGGATATTCCGGTTGTACTGGTCAAACTTTCCCTCGGCGAATAGCCCTTTTTCCTGACTGATCGGCTGGTGCAGCTCATGTACCAACGCCGTCTTCCCCACACCGGCTTCTCCGGTGACCAGCATCAGCTGCGGCTGCCCGCTGACGCTCTGGCGGAAGGCCGCTGTCAACCGGGCCAGCTCTGCATCGCGGCCGTATATTTTTTGCGGAATCCGGAACACGTTATGGCGGTCATCCGCTCCAATAGTAAAGCCGGTCTCGCCCGCCAGCACTTTTTTCAAATCGGACTTTATCCCGTAAGCACTCCGGTATCTTTGCTCAGAAGACTTCTCCATCAGCTTCATAATAATATCCGACAGCTCGGAGGATACCCTGCCTCCGGTCAGCTGGCGGGGCGGGATGGCTTCCTTGGCGATAATGGAGTAAATCTGTTCGAGCATTTCCTGCGCAGCATAGGGCCTGCTTCCGGTCATAAGCTCATAGAGCACAACACCCAGTGAGTAAAAATCGCTCCGGTAATCGATATTGCGGTTCATCCGTCCGGTCTGTTCGGGCGAAATATACTGGATGCTGCCTTCGAGCACCCCGCTGTTCTGGAACTCCTGCTTCTCCTTTGGCAGCTTGACGGCCAGATCGAAGTCGATCAGCTGCACCACGTCCTGCTCCCTGTTCCAGATTACATTGGAGGGCTTAATGTCCTTGTGAATAACGTTATGCTCATGCACCGCACCGAGAATATCCACAATCTTGATAGCCAGCTTCAAAATAGTTGCCGTGTCCAGATTATCGGACTCCATGATCTCTTTCAGGGAACGCCCGCGGATATCCTCCAGCACCATTGTATAATAGCCGTTCTTCTCTTCAAGCTTATGGGGCTTTATTACACCTTCAAGCTGTGCGCTGAGCTCCTTGAGCAGCCTGTACTCCTGTTTGAAACGCATTACGGCCTCTGGGCCGGTAAATTCGGCTTTTAATACTTTTAAAATGACTGTATTTCCGGTAAAAGCATCCTTGCATCTGTACACCGCTTTCGCATACTGATCCGAAATGGTTTCCAAAACCTGATAGTTGTCCAACGCAATCATGCCCACTCCACCTTTAGCGATTCTTTCCCTTTAATTCGAAATCAGCATCAAATTTGAATACGTAGGCAGCAATCAGCCACACAATCCAGCAGTTTACGCCAAAGAAGAGATATCCGTAATAGCCCAGAATCGGCATCTCAGAGAAAATATGAATTTTGTCCAGATACGGCACGGAATACTTCCAATAATTCGGATTGGTTGGCAAGGAATCATGGAACCATTCACTGCCGAAATTCCAGAACTCCCAGAAGAACCCGTTGCACAAGGTGGCAAGTGCAATCAGGATAATTTGTGACCAGTCACCGTTCTTGACCGGGCTGAACGGTGTCCAGTAGCCGCAGAGCGCCATTGCCGCCGAAAGCATCGGCACAAGGGCGACCCACAGCACCCAAAAGAGCAGATAAGGATAATAACCCATACCGAACGCCAGAAATAACCCGATCACAAAATAAAGGATCAAAAGAGTTCGGGATACGTTAAATTTAGGCCCGCTGCTGTAGCGCTCCTTGAGTCCTTTAAAGGTGCCCAGCAGCAGATACCATTCCACTATCGCCGGAAGTACGGTTGTATAAGATAATGAAAACCAGAAGACATTGCCGAAGTTGGAGAATACGTCCTCATTAGGGTAATACCAGTTCTCTAATACAAAAAAGTTCAGATATTCAAACGCAAACCAGCTGAAGCAGGAGACTACGGCCAGAAGCTGCATCAGACGAGGCTTGCGGGATAGAATTGAATGACCGCCCGTCCGTTTAAATACGATCCCGTCCAGGATCAGAATGAAGGACCACCACAACGGGACAAAGGTGTAATTTCCGACCGGCTCAAGCACGTCCAGACGTGCCCACATAAAGAACCAGCTGAGCGCAAGCACAGGTAAACTCCACCAGAACCACACGGGATAAGCGGTGCTGCCTGCCCGGGGCTGCGGTGCCGGCGGGACTTTTTTGAATCCGAACATGCGGGGAAACGCAAGCACCAGCGTTATAACAACGGCAACGATACAGGCGAGGGTGAAATACAGCAGGCTGAACCCGGGGTCAGCTTCTACTTTTTGCGCAGGAAATTCCCCGTAACCGGGAGGCAAGCCCTTCCACTTGGCCAGACTGCCAAGCAGCGGCAGCAAAAAAATCAAAATAAACGTTGTAATCAAGAATAATGTTTTCTGCCCTTTTTTCACGACCATGCCCCTCTATTATGTAGTCTAAAAGTCGAATTTTGTTGACCCGCTATCTATTCGCTACGCCTCCAGATTATTCCTGCCTATTTTCCGCGTGTCCTAGAGCAAAAGTTGCATTTTTGTAGACCTTATTCCATGCACTTCTTCTTCCCCGGCAAGCGGCAGGAAGCCTTGAGACTTATAGAAGCCTACAGAGTTGGGTGATGAATTCACGGTAAGCCTCTCTACTCCCAGCTGCACAAGCCTGTCTTTTACATAACCAAGCAGTATTTTCCCGACGCCTGTACCTTTCGCTTCATTACTTATGAACAGCAGGAAAATATGACTGTTATTGTACACTTCGATTACGCCCGCAGGCGTACAGCCGGTTCTGGCAATAGAAATGACACTGCCGCTGTTCAAGCGTTCCCGGATGGCCTGGGGTGTGATGATTCTATTAAACATGTTAATACCTTCTGCCGAGTAGTGCTGTGAGATATGAGTATCAAAGGTCTCCCGGATAAGGCTAACCATCTCGGATTCCTCACCGGGAACGAGCTGAGCAATGTCCAGCAATTCATGCATCTCCTTTTCTGTAGTTACAAATTCAGTAACTCCTGTGCTTATGCTGAATATGTTGTTTCAGAGTTAATTTTACCCAATATAAAATAAAAAGACACCAGTTATTTCTAGTGTCTTTACCATTACTTCCAAGCCTGATCTTTCAGGGAGACATCCGCACAACCAGTCCTTCAAGCATGCACTTCTCCCATTCTTCCCGGGAGGCGAATGCCGGCCTGCACCCTTCTTCGCTGCTCTCCAGCCTGTATTTACGCAGACAATAAGCCATCTGAATACAGGCCATCACAGCGTCTCTGGCATGAAGATTGGCTTGTCCGCGGGCATCCTCTGCCGCTGCAGCAGCTGCCGGGCTGATGGTAACCTCAAATCCGCTGTCCACCTGCGCTTTGAAGCTGGCGGAAATACCGCGGAGCGCATCAGGCGCGCTGCTCTTGAGCTTCAATACCTTCCAGCCGTGGCCGGGATAAATTTCATACAACCGCGGAACCTCGGCCCGGTACGGCTGAAACGGGTAGACCGCTGCTTCCCCATGCAGATTGTGCAGCAGCCGCCGCGCCCCATAGAGCATGGCGTGCATTGCAATCGGTGTAGAGGATACCGGGCTTTTGGCATCCACAGCGATGTCTGTCACCCGGAGATCCCGGCTGTTTTTGCCGCTGTGAATCTGGCCGAACCGCTGCTTGAACTGCTCTCTGCTATCCTCATAAGCTCCCTGGATGAACTTGTCCCATGAGGATTCATATTGCTGCCCGAGATAATACTCCGGGATGGAAAAAGGGAAATCCACGCCCCACGGGGCTCTGCTGTTCCTGATACGATAGTATAAGTCGAGTCTGTCTTCACAGCTGGACACCTCTTCCACGGTGAAGCTGTCACCGTCCAGCCGGCCCGAGGCTACGAAAATCTTGCCTTCCGGGTTCTTGGCTCCGCTGAAATCACAGCCGTAAATGATCATGTTATCCTCCTTCTGTGTTTCCAGTCCTGCTGTACTCCTCCACTAACCGATGCAGCGGCTCATAGTCCAGCCGTACCGCCGGGATACCATGCTCAATCCGCATCCGGTAGAGATTAAGAATCCGAATCTGCTCCTCGCTGAGCTCTTTTTTATTGAAATAAAGATGCATCAGATTATACTCAAACAGCTCCTTCAGCCGCAGCAGCAGCGGCCAATGGCTCAGCATCTCTGAGGTCAGCGAATGCTCCTCCAGATATCCGGTGAGCAGACTCTCTGCGAGTCTCTGGCCGTAATCTCTGATATTCCCCTGCCCGGCAAAAGAAAACTCCAGTGCAGAGTAAAGCGGCACCGCCAGGTCATATAAATAATAATGGCGCTCACAATCCTGAAAATCAATGAGCGTCAGCGTTTCTCCCTCAACCAGCACATTTTCCAGCCAGATATCCCCATGCACAATACCGTAATTCACCCCGTCCCGGGGAATGGCCTGCAGCGCCTGAAGCACCTGCTGCGCAGCAGTCTGGATCAATGTTTGCTCCAGAGGAATGGACTGTAGAAACTGATACTCGCGGTTCTCTATCCAGTCTTTAATCTGCTCAGCACGGCCGTGCTCCTGCTCATACCTCGCTCCGGCCTTGTGCAGCCTGCCGATTACCCGACCCAGCCTTCTGAATACTTCGCAGTCCCATTCCCTCAGCGGCAAATGAACCCCCGGCGCAGCCGCAAACATGACAATATGGACAGGCTCTGCAAGATTCCGGCTTTCTACCAGCTTACCTGTGAGAGAAGGAATTATCTCAGCCACAGAGACCCCTGCGCTCCGCAGAAATACCAGCAGCTTAACTTCCTCTTCTTGTACTTCATAGGGCATATAATGACTGACTCTTGCAAAATAAACCTTTTCTTCCGCCCAGCAACGGTACATTTCCCCGGTTACAGCTTCGGCAGCCTGCAACCTCAGCGCATATATGGCATTAAGCTCCTGCAGGACAGCCTGCTCCTGTTCATTCAATTGCAACTCCTCCATTACTTTCAGTCAATTCTCTTATTTATATGAAAAAATTCATGCCGTCACTGCAGCATCGCACATGTTTATCGTGGTCACGTCCGGCTGCGGCTCCGCCTGCAGCTGACCTGCCTCTGCGGCCTAAGCCGAAAGAGCAGCTGCAAGCCGCAAAAGTATATTTTTCTTTGGACAAGGCCATGCTACAATGTGGAAATAAAGTACTTGCCTTAATTTATCAACCAGGGAGTGAAGCCAGTGTCAGTTGATGTGTATTTGAATTTCAATGGAAACTGCCGTGAGGCTGTTGAATTTTACGCTAAGGTATTTGGTAACAGTAATCCGCAGATTATGACCTTTGGCGAAGCACCGCCGAACCCCGACTACCCGCTTCCGGAAGAAGCAAAGGCCCTGGTTATGCATGCACGGCTGAACGTGGACGGCAGCAACGTCATGTTCTCCGATGTGTTCCCGGGTATGCCCTTTACACAAGGCAATAACATCAGTCTTGCGCTGGTTACACGGAACGAGGAGGATGTGAAATCCTGGTTCAATCAGCTGAAGGAAGGCGGAACCGTAACAATGGAATTGCAGCAGACCTTTTGGAGCAAACTCTATGGCAGCCTGAAGGATAAATTCGGCATTGAATGGCAGGTTAGCCTTGAAAGCACGGAAGCAGCAGCCCAATAGGCTATACCGGTCCCGCTTCATGATTAAGAATAACAGGGATATGTCATACTTGACAGCGGCAAGACCGTCGCCTTAGTGTGGCGTATCCTTTTTTGTTGCATGACAGCCTCTGCATATTTTCCGGCCCTGACCTGAGAATTTATTAATGCGCTTACAATAGAATGTGTGGTTTAATGATTATACTGCCTAGCACTCATTCTAATGTAAAGGAGACTAGCCATGGAAATCTCTGCCTTTCTGCTGCCCAAGGATCAGGTCGCTTACATTACCTCCTCAATCTCTATGCTTGAAGCAATGGAGCAATTGGAGCAGCACTATTATTCCGCCATACCGATCATTGACCACGAGGGGAAATACGTTGGAACACTGGCTGAAGGAGACCTGCTCTGGAAGCTGAAAAATACGGCAGGACTCAGCTTCGACAACATGCGTGAGGTTAAGGTCAGCGACATCCAGCGGCATGTGCATAATGAGAGTGTCTACATCAAAGCACAAATGGAGGATATGCTGACGCTTGCCGCAGACCAGAACTTTGTACCGGTCGTTGACCGTGAAGGCGTTTTTCTCGGCATTATCCGCCGTAAGGATATTATTGAGTACTACACTAGGAATATAACGGACTAACTGCACTAAAAAGAAACAGGGGCGCTCCAGCAGATGGTATATCGTCTGCTGGAGCGCCCCTGTTGTATCAGGAACAGAACCCGCTGCTAAATAATCTCGAACACATTCGTCAGCCGGGTCAGCTCAAAAATTTTGAATACATTCGGATGGAGGGACCGCAGACGAATCGTCCCGCCGTTCTCCGCACATTTTTTGTACAGGCTGACTATTACGCCAAGACCGGTACTGTCAATAAAGGTACATTCCTTGAAATCCAGCAGAAAGCTTGTCTGGCCGCTGCTTATGCAGGTTTTGACAGTATCGCGGAAAGCGCTGGCCTCCTCCACCGAAAACATCACCGGCATGTCAATCGTAATCTCGTTCATGCTACTCACCCCTTATTATGAATTTTTCGACCAGAAGCTCAAGCTCACCGGCCATTGCACTGATCTCTTCAGCTGTAGATACAAAATTATTAACTGTTGCCGCCTGCTCCTCAGTGGCGCTGGAGACACTCTCCGTATTCTGTACAGACATTTCCGATATCGTCCCCATAGAGTCAATCAGCTTGATGATCTGGTCAGAAGTAGCTACTTCATCCCTCGTAATTTCCAATATTTCCTGTACACTTGCCGTTATCAGCTCAACCGACTCAATAATATGAATAAAAGCGTGGTCCGTCTCCTTGACGATCCGTACACCGCTCTCCACAGCAATGGAGGCTCCCCGCATCGAATCCACAGCCTGGCCTATTCTGGATACCATATCAGACACCAGGCTGCTGATTTCTTCCGCCTGCAGGTGCGTTTCATCTGACAGCTTTCTGACTTCTCCGGCCACAACACTGAAGCCGCGGCCATGCTCCCCTGCCCTTGCCGCCTCAATCGCCGCATTCAGGGCCAGCAGATTTGTCTGCCTGGCAATAGCGTTAATGGTGCCGATAATAGCAGCAACCTTATCCGACAGCCCGCTTACAGTAAGCAGCTGCTCCTCGGTTTCCCGGGTACTGCTGCTGATAGAATCCATGGCAACGACAGTATTCATTACCCCTGATCTGCCGGCCTGGGCTGCCTCGTTCGTGTTATTAGCATTCTGTGAAGTGGCTGAAGCCTTGCTCTGGGCAAGCTGCACCAGACTGGAGAGCTGAACCAGCACCTGGGAGGCATTCACTACAGAATGATTGTTGTTCTCCGCTCCTGCAGCAATCTCCTGGGTGCTTGAGCTGATCTCTTGAATCGAGGCGCTGATTTCCTCGGAGGAGGCTGCCATTTCTTCAGACATGGAGGTGAGGACTGCCGAGCCGTGCCTTACCTTTTCAATAATGGCTTCCTGCTTGTCGATCATCGCATTAAATGAATCACTGAGGGACTGCAGCTCGTCCCGTGTATGTATTGCGGTATGTACAGTCAGATCCCCGTTTCCGGCGAGCGACATGGCGGCCTGAAGCTTCTTGACCGGATTAATGATATTGCGGGTGGTGAAGAAGTATCCAAGCAGCAAGGCCACCAGGATGAATGAGACAACCACAAGCAGCGTCGTAGTGCGGATTTCAGCTGCCGGCTTCATGTATTCACTGTAATTGGCGGTCGTCGCTACGATCCAGCTCCCTGCCGGCTCGAAGGAGACATACTTATACACGCCTTCATATGTATAGAAACCATGCGCGGTATCCCCGTTTTTCATCTGCTGCACAAGTGCGTTCAGTTCCGCATTACTGTTGCCGTCCAGATTCTCCTTCAGCACCTTGCTTCCGTCAGGGTGATAGACGATCAGGCCGGTCCGGTCCAGCATATACCCGTATCCGCTCTCGCCGACGCGGGTCTCAGCGACCGGAGCTGCAATCGTGTCGAACAGGATCGTTCCGATCAGAACACCGGTAACACTGCCGTTCTGGCGCAGCGGCCGGGCTACCGCTACTATATTTTTATTGCTGTCTTTAGATACAAGAACATCGCTTATTGCTTTTTCACCCGCCAGTGCCTGCCCGAAATACTCACGGTCCTTCACATTCAGCTCCGGAGACTGCGAACTGCTGGTGATCAGCACCTTGCCGTTCACATCAGCAATAATGAGAGATTCCATCAGCATGGCATTATCCTGCTGAATACCCGATATATAGGAATAAGCCGTCTGCTTGGTTTTCTGTCCTGAAGGATCACCGGCGAATTCCGCCAGAGCTTCGTTACGGCTGGCAACATCCAGTAGGTTCCCCGCAGCCGTCAGCTCCGTTTCAACCGCCTTGGCGGCTGAACTTGTTGTCCCTTTCAACTCCTCTTCGATCGTCTTCTGCAGCGCGGTTGATGCCAAATTGTATGATACCGCGCCGGATATACCCAAAGGGATACTGATGATGAGGAATAAAAGGATGCTCATTTTAACCTTGATACTTAATTTCACTACATTCTCTCCTTTTTAGTGAGCACATACATTTTTGCTGATAAACATCGTATTACGGATCATCTCCACACTGTCCGAGAAGCAGCGGATCAGATACAGCCCTCTCCCTCCATCCTCCAGCAGCTCCCCGTCGCCGATTTCCTGCGGAATCAGCAGATCGCGCTCCCCGTCCCCGGAGTCCTCAACCTGCAGGTTGAGCAGCCCGCCGCACAGGAGATAACGGATGGTGATCGGTTTCGTACAATCGCTGAGATTGCCGTGATAGTAGGCGTTGGTCACTGCTTCCATCAGAATCAGACGGATATCAAACGCATACGGCTCCAGCTCAAGATCCTGGATAATGTCCTCGATGATGACCTGATGATTTCCCAAACCGCAGAACATGACTTCCTTTTGTACAGTTTCCATAGTCCACTTCCTTGGCTTACGTAATATGCAGATTCAGCCATGTGCAGTCATCCTGCAGCACCGATCCTGTAATCTTACCCTTTAAATAGTCGTATTCCCGGCAGAGCTCATCGCCGTCAAACAGCAGCTCCATACCGTCACTATAGAAGCAAAAGCGGTCGCCTGCCTGAAAAGCTATGGCCGTCTGTTCAAATTCACTGCTCCCGAACATTCCCAGAGGGGTGCCTCTTACAGTAATTTTCATTCCGTCTGCGCCGCAAGGCACATACATGAACTCATTGATCCCTGCTGCAGCCGCCTTCAGAATCCTTCTGCCAAAATCAAGATGGAAGCAGCAGCCGGCAATGTAATCCTCACCCATGTGCTCCATTGCTTTGCGGTTCAAATCCTGCAGAATGTCCACTGGCGCAAGCCCGCTGTGAAGGCTGTCCATAAACATTACACGCAGGGCGGAAATACTGAGCGCTGCAGATATCCCTTTGCCGGCTACATCACCGATAATGCCGAGCACCTCAGACTCATTGATTTTGTGAAAAATAAAAAAGTCTCCACTGAGCGTATTTGCCGGCACATACAGCTTTTCCAGAACAGCCCTCCCTTCGAGGGGAAAGCCTACCGCATGCCGCTGCTCCTGAAGCCGGACAGCCCGCTCAATCTCCTTTTTCTTCTGCGTAATATCACGGCATACCAGCTGCAGCG
Source organism: Paenibacillus sp. fava2 (assembly GCF_058313675.1). Lineage (NCBI taxonomy): Bacteria > Bacillati > Bacillota > Bacilli > Caryophanales > Paenibacillaceae > Paenibacillus > Paenibacillus sp. fava2. The sequence continues at coordinate 4,687,000 of NZ_CM177755.1, forward strand.
CTGCGTTCTCGTTGTAAATAACAGGCACCCCGGAAATATCCAGGTCGTATACCCGTTGGTCATGCCGCCTAATAAAGCGCTGCTCGATCCGGAAGCTGTCCTTGATGCCTGTCATCGCCTTCAGCTTGTTGTATTCCGAACTGCTCAGCGGCTCCTCGATAAAAAAATCATCAATACTCCTGCCAAGCAGCTCGTCCTTCTGTATACCGAACATCTTCTCTGTCCGCTGGTTGGCGAACAGAATAGTGCCGCCGCTGTATACCAGAATCGCCTCCGGGCACAGCTCAACCAGATCCCGGTAGCGTTCTTCACTCTCACGCAGGCGCTTCTCCGAGCGCACCCTTTCGCTGATATCATGGATAACTGTATAAATACAGTCCCTCCCGAGCATCCGCATAGTTCCGGTGTGAATCTCCACATCAATATGCTGACCGGAGGCCAGGCGGTGTTGGTCATGAAAGACCTGATTTCCGCGATACTCCCCTCCGGGCAGTGCACTGGCCAGAAATCTGCCGGTACCAATGCCCGCATCCTGCTCCGCACTCAGATCTGTGATCAGCAGCTTCCTGAAATCACGCAGCCGGTAGCCGTAAAAAGCACAGGCTGCCCGGTTCGCATCCACGATCCTGCCGTCAGCCGGATCCACCATCAGCGTAATCAGATGGTTGTTCTCATAAATACACCCGTAATGATCCATACACTGGGCTGCGCTGGGCGCTGCCAGCTGATTTTTGCACTGCTTGTCTGCTGCCATAAAAGTGATCCTCTATTCCCATTTGCCTTAAATTCATCCTATTATATTCATTTTCACGCCTGGCTGCCGTGAATTTCGACACATTTAGTCATGGAAACAAGCAAAAACGGTTGCACCGTCCTTTAAAGGGGCAACCGTTTCTGCGGGAATATATGGATTATTGATAGGGCAGCTGGGTAAGAATGATTGTTCCTTGCGGCGTAATGGCCAGGGTATGCTCATATTGAGCAGAAAGTCCGCCGTCAATGGTCCGGGCAGTCCACCCGTCAGCATCAACCTTGGTCCGGTAGCTTCCGGTATTCAGCATCGGCTCGATGGTAAATACCATGCCTTCTTTCAAGCGCGGGCCTTTGCCGGCCGGACCGTAGGAAGGCACATCGGGCTTTTCATGCATCTCTGAGCCGATACCGTGACCGATGAAATCACGGACTACCGAGAAGCCGTTCGACTCGGCATAGGTCTGGATGGCGTGAGCCACATCACCAACACGGTTGCCGGCCACCGCCTGCTCAATTCCTTTGAACAGCGATTCCTTAGTCGTATCGAGAAGCTTCTGCGCCTCCACACTAATGTTGCCTACGCCGTAGGACCAGGCCGAATCCGCCAGCCAGCCGTTCAGGTTAACGACCATATCAATCGTAACAATATCTCCGTCCTTCAGCGGCTCCTTCTTGGGGAAGCCGTGGCAGATCACATCGTTCACAGAAGCACAGGTTGCATAAGGATAGCCGTGGTAGCCTTTTTGCTCCGGAGTGGCTCCCTGTGACAGGATGAACTTCTCGGCAAACTCGTCAATTTCCCAGGTAGTAATACCCGGCTGTATCATTCCGGCAATCTGCCGGTGGCATTCGGCCAGAATTTGGCCGGCAGCCCGCATTTTTTCGATCTCTTCCATTGTCTTCATGATAATCATCTGAATCGCCTCTTCTGTACAGAACGCATTACTCACTATAATGGCTCTTGAATATGTTTTTGACACTTCACTCTATATATTATGTAAGAAAACCGCCGAAAATCCAAATTTAATCTGTGATTGCTGACGATCTTCCTGTTTTTTCATAAAACGCCGGACAAAAACGGACCTGTTCCCTTTGGAGAACAGGTCCGTTCGAATGCAGGCAATCAGTCATGAAAGTTAAGTCCGGAGGTTACAGCAGCTACGTATCCGCTGCGGATGACGAAATCACCGAAATGCTCGCCGCTGATCCGTTCATTCGCATAGCGGTGAATCATCGGCTCCAGTGTCTCCAGAATTTCCTGCTCACCGATATTTTCCTTATAGAGCTTGTTCAGACGGTCGCCGCTGAAGCCGGCGCCCAAATACATGTTGTATTTGCCCGGTGATTTGCCGATAAAGGAGATCTCTCCGAGTGCCGGACGGGCACAGCCGTTAGGACAGCCTGTCATCCGGATGACAATTTCCTCGTCTCGCAGGCCGGCCTTGTCGATAATCGGCTCCAGCTTATCGAGCAGATGCGGAAGATAGCGCTCTGCTTCCGCCATTGCGAGACCGCAGGTCGGCAGCGCCACACAGGACATTGCGCTGCGCCGCAGGGCGGAGTGATGTGCACCGTCGGTCAGGCCGTATTGTTTGGCCAGCTCGGCGATCCGGCGTTTCTTCGCGCTGCTGACGCCGCCAATAATCAGATTCTGGTTCGGGGTAAGCCGGAAATCGCCGGTGTGAATCTTGGCAATCTCGCGCAGTCCGGTCATCAGCAGATAGCCTTCCTGATCCTGAATCCGTCCGCTCTGGATATAGAGGGTCAGGTTCCATTTGCCGTCGTAGCCTTTCACCCAGCCGTAACGGTCGCCGTTATGGTCGAAATGGTAGGTCCGGGCCGCTTCCAGCTCCCAGCCCAGCCTGTGGTGAAGCTCTCCTCTGAACCATTCCAGCCCGTGGCGGTCAATTGTATATTTGAACCGGGCATTTTTACGGACAGAACGGTTCCCGTAATCCCGCTGAATCGTAACGGTCTTCTCGGCAACCTCAATGATCTGCTCCGGACGGACGAAACCGATTACCCGGCCAAGCTGCGGATAGGTATTGGTATCACCGTGCGTCATCCCCATCCCGCCGCCGACAGTAACGTTAAATCCGGCCAGCTTGCCGTCTTCTAGAATTGCGATGAGGCCCAGGTCCTGGGAAAATACATCGACATCATTGGAAGGCGGAACCGCCAGGCCGATCTTGAATTTGCGCGGCAGATAGACCGGCCCGTAAATAGGCTCAACTTCTACATCCGCCTTGCTGTCCACTACCTTTTCCCCGGCCAGCCAGATTTCGTGGTAGGCCGGAGTCCGCGGTGCGAGGTGGTCGCTGAGCTTGCGGGCCCATTCATAGACCTCGGAATGCACCTCGGACTGGTACGGGTTCGGGCTGCTCATTACGTTGCGGTTGACATCTCCGCAGGCCGCCAGTGTAGTCATGAGTGTATCGTTAATGGTTCTGATTGTCTTTTTGAGGTTCCATTTAAGCACGCCGTGCATCTGAAAAGCCTGCCGGGTCGTGAGACGCAGTGTACCGTTGCCGTACTGGTGGGCCAGCTTATCCATTACCAGCCACTGCGCTGCCGAGGCCACGCCACCCGGTGCTACTACCCGCAGCATGAACTGAAAGGCCGGCTCCAGCTTGGAACGCTCGCGTTCTGCACGCAAATCCCGGTCATCCTGCATGTAGCTGCCGTGGAATTTCAGCAGCCGGTTATCATCCTCCGGCAGTCCTCCGGTAATCGGGTTCTGCAGCGTCGATTCGAGGGCGCCGCGCAGATAGTTACTCTCCAGCTTAATATGCTCAACATCGCTAGGCGGTCCGCCGATCGGCTTCACCGCTGATTCATTGTTTGCCACTATTAATCTTCTCCTTCCGGGGCCATCCGCTGTCCTTAATATACATCGCGCTGATAGCGCTGTTCCTGCTGCAGGTTCTCCAGATACGCTGCCGCACCTTCAGGGCTGAGGCCGGCTTCTTCCTGAATAACGGTCAGGAGTGCCGCATGAACATCATGCGCCATATGCTTCTCGTCGCCGCATACATACACATGCGCGCCTTCCTGAAGCCAGCTATACAGTTCTTTGCTGTGCTCAAGAACGCGGTGCTGCACATATACCTTCTCCTCCGTATCACGCGAGAACGCTACATCCAGCTTGTTCAGTACGCCTTCCTTCAGCATCCGCTGCCAGTCTGTCTGGTAGAGGAAATCGGTCACGAAATGGCGGTCACCGTAGAACAGCCAGGTCTTGCCGCCTGCACCTTGCTCACCGCGTTCTTCAAGGAAGGAACGGAAAGGTGCAACGCCTGTGCCCGGCCCGATCATGATTACCGGCACATCCGGATTCGCCGGGAGCTTGAAGTTCGGATTACTCTGGATATACACCGGCAGCGTGTCTCCCGGCTGGACCCGTTCGGCGCAATGCACCGAGCAGACGCCGTAGCGCTCGCGACCATGCGATTCATAGCGCACCGCACGGACAGTAAAGTGAACCTCTTCCGGATTCGCGTTATAGCTGCTGGAGATGGAATACAATCTTGCCGGCAGCTTGCGCAATATGGATACAAAGCTGCTGGCCGGAACATTCCATGGTCCGAAATCCGTAATCAGATCCAGCAGATCGCGGCCCTGGATATAGGACTTCAGCTCCTGCTGCGCTTCCGGTGCCAGCAGTGCCTGCAGACCCGGTGCGGCAGACAGCTTAGCCGCCTGTTCCAGCAGCGGTTTGGTCAGTACCGTAATTTCGTAATGGCGCAGCAGCGCTTCGCGCAGTGTGCCTTCTTCACCCTTCTTATTAAAAGGAACGGTTTCGTCCGGATTCCAGCCTGCTGCAGTAATAATATCTGCTACCAGCAGGGGATGATTCTCCGGATAGACCCCGAGGGAATCCCCAGGCTCAAAGTTCAGCCCTGAGCCGGCAAGCGACAGCTCCAGATGCCGGGTCTCGCGGTCTGATCCGCGTCCGTTCAAATTCAGATTCTCCAGCACTTCAGCATAAAAAGGATGATTGCGGGAATATGGTGATTGCGGCTCATCAGCCTTCTCGGCTGCCGCTACCGCCTGGTCAGCGAGCTGCGGTGCATTCTGCGGGCCGTTCAAAGCGCCAAGCACCTGCTCGAACCAGTCTGCGACCGGTTCATCATAATCGAGATCGCAATCAATCCGCGGGCTCAGGCGCTGGCCGCCGAGCTGTTCCAGCCGCTGGTCAAAGTCTTTGCCGGTCTGGCAGAAGAACTCGTACGAGGTATCTCCCAGTCCCAGAACGGAGAAGCGCAGCGACTCCAGCTGCGGTGCTCTTTTGCTGTGCAGAAATTCATGGAAAGCCCGGGCATTGTCCGGCGGCTCGCCTTCCCCGTGTGTACTGACCAGGATCAGCAGGTTCTCGACCTTCTTGAGCGTATTTGGCTTGAAGGCGTTCATAGCAGATACAGTCACCTTGAAGCCCTGCTCCTCAAGCTTGCGGGACAGGCTTGCCGCCAGCCGCTGGCAGTTGCCGGTCTGCGAGCCGAACAGTACAGTCACCTCACGGGATAATGGAGGTGCAGCTGCGGCAGGCAATGCGCCCTGGGCGGCTGCAGCAGGCGCCGGCTGCTCACCGGCTGCCGGCGCAGCCCCGGCTCCCCGCAGGGACATGGCGGACAAATATCCGCCGAGCCAGATTTGCTGCGACTCTGTCAATGTCGGCAGCAGCCGGTTCAGAAGCTCGGCCTGACTCTCGTTAAACGGGCTGTTCGTAACTTGTAGTTGCACCAATATGGACCTCTCCTTAACGTAAAATCTTCTTCTCTTCTAACATCTTGAACTCAGGCTATCATAATTATCAGAAACGATCAACGCGTCTGATCATGACTTAAAATTGGCATTATTGTCATTTTATCCAATATAATGACGAAAAGCGGCTTAAATCAGAGTAAAACACTCCGATTTGGGCCGCTTCATTATTATTAATGATAACTTGCATTAGATAATCTGATATTACAATTTTGCAGCAGATTCCCTTTTGAGCGTTCCGGGACCTTCAAGAAGCCCTTCAGCCGGGATATTCTCCCTTTTGCGGCGGACAAGCAGCATCAGCGGAAATCCTAGCAGCACCAGAAGCGCAGCAATCACAAACACGTCATTGACGCCCATGGTAAACGATTGAAGCCCGATATCTCCGCTGCCTGCCGTCACACCCGATCCGGCCAGCTCCGCTGCATGTACAGCCTGCCTGTTCGACAGCAGCGAGGTAAACACTGCAATTGCGAGTGAGCTGAGCACATTACGTATCCAGTTGTTAATCGAGGTTGCATGTCCCGACCATTCTGCCGGTATTTCCTCCATCGATGCCGTGCTGCTCGGAACATTCGCCAGCCCGATTCCCAGGTTCCGCACGACCATCGCCCACAAAATGAAGGTATGGGCGATACCCACATGGAGCCTGCTCATCAGAAACAGTCCGGCAAAGATGCAGGCGATGCCGGCAGAAATCAGCTTTACCGGCCCGAAACGCGGGTAGAGCTTGCCGACCACCGGGCTCAGCAGGGCCAGCAGTACTGATGACGGGAGCAGGATCAGACCTGTTTTGAGCGTGCTGGCCCCTTCGGCCGTCTGCAAAAACAGCGGTGTCAGATAGGTGCCCGCATACATGGCTACAGTAACAATGCTGTAAATGCTGAGCATCACCGTGAACCTCCGGTTTTTCAGCACACGCAGGTTAAGCAGGGGCACTTCCGTCTTCAGCTCCCGCAGAACAAACAGGATGAGCAGTACAATTCCAAGCGCGATCATCGAAAGTGTCTTCCAGGAAGTCCATCCCCAGCTGCCGCCCTGGCTGAATGCTCCCAGCAGGGACAAGCTGCCCAATACCACCGTAAACAGTCCCGGTACATCAAACGACTTGGGAACATTCATCCGGTAATAAGGAATCAGCAGCTGGGTCAGAATGACCGCCGCCACTCCGACAGGCAGGTTGATCAAGAACAGCCAGTGCCAGCTGGCGAACTGGAGCAGCCAGCCGCTGAAGGTAGGACCGATGGCCGGAGCCACCATGGCCGACAGCGACCAGAGGCTGACGGCAAAAGGCCGGCGCTCCTGCGGAATGACCTGAAAGATAATGGTCATCGTACAGGCCATAATCAGTCCGCTGCAGGAGCCCTGCAGCATGCGGAACACGATCAGAATTGCAGGATTCCAGGAAAGTGCACACAACAGTGAAAATACGGTAAAGCCCGATAACGCGAACGTATACAGGCGTTTATAACTGAAACGGCCGCCCAAGTATCCGGCGAGCGGGGCCGTAACACCAGTAGCGAGCATGAAGCCGGTAACCATCCACTGCATCGTGTGCAGCCCGGTCTGGAAATGATCCATGAGGATCGGCACGGCGATATTTATCGTTGTAGTGCTTAGCACAGAGAGAAAATTCCCGAAAAAAATGGCGGTCATAACCGGCCAGAAATGAATTTTACCTTTAACTGCAGCTTCCAAGAATGTTCCCCTCCCCATCTATATGTCTACTTTTACATATGTAACTTGACTTTATTAATGTTATAATCAGAGAATAGTTATGTCAATACTGACATATAGGTGCTATTTGCAGTAATCTCGGATTATCAAAGACTGGAGGACACTACAGCCATGAATACACTGTCTTACGGGCTGCTTGCGCTGCTTACCGCAAATCCGCTGACGGGCTATGAACTTACGCAAGGCATCAAACCCCTGTGGAGGGCGGGTCACAGCCAGATCTATCCCCTGCTGCAAAGCATGGAGGAAAAGGGCTTCATCCGCCATGAACGGATTGAGCAGTCCGACAAGCCGGATAAAAAAATATATACGATTACGGAAGAAGGCATCTCCGTTCTGCAGGAATGGGTCAGGCTGCCTGCAGAACCGGCCGTCCTGCGGGATGAGCTGCATTTCAAGCTGTACAGCCTCTGGCTCACCGAGCCGGACGAAGCCAAGGCACTGCTGCTGCAGCGTATGGAGTTTAACCGCAGTGAGCTCCAGCGGTACAATCTGCTGATCAAGGCCAATGAGGCGCTCCGCGATGAGCGCGGGGAGACCCGTGAGCTGAAGGCAACCACCTTCGGGCGTTACCTGCTGCTGCAGAAGCGGGTGATGGCCATGAAATCCTCCATAGAGTTCTGCGAGTGGGCCATAGGTGAGCTGGAGCGGAACAGTCCGCCGCCGGCCGGATAGGTCATGGAACAGTCAGGATGTAATCTCAAAAAAGTCTGTCCGTCAAGTCATCTCAATGACTTGACGGACAGACTTTTTATTTTGAACACCCTTAGCTCTCGTTCATCTGTTTCCGCTTATGCAGGCTGCTTTTCACTTGTTCCACAATCAGGTGAAGGATGAACAGCAGCGTTCCGGCATTGATCGCAAGATCAGCCAGATTCAGAATGCCCCCTCCATCACCGAAAATGAGAAAATCAGTGACCTGATGGTACAGAACCCGGTCAATCCCGTTGCCTGCAGCCCCGCCGACCAGAAAACCGCTGGCAGCTTCGAGTAGCGGCCCCCGCAATTCTCCCTTACGCCGGTAATAGAATACTGCCGCCACAAAAATCACGGCCACAATGGCAAAATATTTGCCGTATCCCTGAAATGAGCTAAAGGCAGCGCCGCTGTTCTCGTAGTAAGAAAACGTCAGATGCCCTTCCCAGAACGGTACAGTTTCCCCAAGCTGCATGTTCGTCCGTACGATCCACTTGGCAGCCTGGTCTGCCGCAAATACCAGTATTGCAATCACATAAAAGAGCAAAAACCAGCGCCTCCTTTTTCTCTGCCTTATGGTTCATCTGCACCGTTTATACCTTCAGCTTAACACATGCCGGCTGCTGTTTTCATCTTTGCCATGTTTAGCAAGAGGTTCCCGGACACGCAGAGCAAGCAGCTGTTACGAGGAAATCTGTATTGGTTAAACACTCTTAGACAGATTGACCGACTGGAGGCGGGCACCACATGGAAGAATACGGACTGATCCTCATTAAACTGATTGCAGGCTTTATGGGACTATGGGCAATGACCCGGCTGCTCGGAAAAAAGGAAATCTCCGCCCTGACCCCGTTCGACTTCATTTCGGCGGTTATTCTGGGCGATCTTGTCGGGGACACCATTTATGAAAAAGAACATACCATCCCGATGCTGCTGTTTACACTGGCAATCTGGACCTTGCTGTCAATTACTTTTGAAAAAATTACACTCCACCTCCCGAAGCTGCGCAAGCCGCTGGAAGGAGAACCGGAGATTTTGATCCGCGACGGAAAAATTGATATGGGCAAGCTGCGAAAAAACAATCTGGATTTCGAGCAGCTGCGAATGATGCTGCGGTCTAAGGATACCTTCTCTGTCAGCGAGGTCGCGTATGCCATCTATGAGACAAACGGCTCTTTGAGCATCCTCAAGAAAGCGCAATATGAACCGGCGACCCGCGAGGACCTGCTCGTTCCCGTTCCGGAATCCGTCCTGCCGGTGAGCATCATCGAGGACGGAATCATACAGCGGGACACCCTCGGCAGTCTCGGACATGACGAAGAATGGCTGGCCAAGGAGCTCCGCAAGCTGGGATACACTGGACCACAGTCGGTAGTTTATGCCGAAATTACAGAAGAGGGCGAGCTGGCTGTCATCTCCTCGGTCTCACACTAAGCTAATGGGCGAAAGGGTAGGGTTTGGGCGGTTTCAGAGGCATTTGTGCCTCTCATTTCCGCCTCCCGCCCACTTTCGGCGAATTCAGAGGCATTTGTGCCTCTCATTTCCGCCTCCGGCCCGCTTTCGGCGAATTCAGAGGCATTTGTGCCTCTCATTTACGCCTCCCGCCCGCTTTCGGCGAATTCAGAGGCATTTGTGCCTCTCATTTCCGCCTCCTGCCCGCTTTCGGCGAATTCAGAGGCATTTGTGCCTCTCATTTCCGCCTCCGGCCCGCTTTCGGCGAATTCAGAGGGATTTTTTCCTCTCATTTCCGCCTCCTGCCCGCTTTCGGCGAATTCAGAGGCATTTGTGCCTCTCATTTCCGCCTCCTGCCCGCTTTCGGCGAATTCAGAGGCATTTGTGCCTCTCATTTCCGCCTCCTGCCCGCTTTCGGCGAATTCAGAGGCATTTGTGCCTCTCATTTCCGCCTCCCGCCCGATTTTGGCGAATTCAGAGGCATTTGTGCCTCTCATTTTCGCCTCCCGCCCGCATTCGGCGAATTCAGAGGCATTTGTGCCTCTCATTTTCGCTTCGCGCCTGCTTTCAGCGATTTCCGAGGCATTTTTGCCTCTCATTTTCGCCTCTCGCCCGCTTTCGGCGAATTCAGAGGCATTTGTGCCTCTCATTTCCGCCTCGCGCACGATTTTGGCGAATTCAGAGGCATTTGTGCCTCTCATTTCCGCCTCCCGCCCGATTTCGGCGAATTCAGAGGCATTTGTGCCTCTCATTTTCGCATTTTGCCCGCTTTCAGCGAATTCCTCCACAGCCCCCTAATATAGTTGGAGTCCTCCCCCACAAAAATGTAGACTTTATACATGAGGAGGATGAGCACAATGGGAAAAATGTCCGAACAGAGAGAGAAGGCTGCACAGGAGGTCTTGTCTGGCATTAAGGCAGCGGTTGTTGCTAGAAAATATGGTGTTACCCCGGGTACGGTGAATCAGTGGGTAAGGGATTATCGGGAACAGCATGGCGAACAAGAGCATCCCTATCCCCAGGAGCAGGCAGAAGAGCTGAAGCGCCTTCTTGAGGTCGAGCAGAAATACGAGAAGGCCGTCAAAATGCTTGGAGAAAAAGATCTGGAGATCGAGATTCTACGTGAACTGCTAAAAAAGCCAACCCCTGCTTATCCGAGAAAATCAAGGTAGCCGAGCGGTTCATTAAGCAGGGGAATTCAGCAGTCCTGGTGCTGCGTATCATTGGGCTGGCGGAGTCCACATACTATGACCACATCAAGCGCAAGTTGCAGTCCCCGCAAGCAGCTCAAGGTGGGCGCGGGAGACCTGTACCGGGTTATTCCCTTACGGAGTCAGGGGAGAAGATTAGCGACGAGCAAATTCAAGAGTGGCTTCTGGAATTGATTTCTGGAGAAGAGCACGTGTACGGGTACAAGCTGCTTGCGGAATGCTTGTGGAATCAGTACAGGTTAAAGCTGAACCATAAGAAGAGCTACCGGCTGTGTAAGGCACTAGATATCCTGCAGCCACAACGTCAGAAGCGCTTCAAGCATCCCCGGAAGCTGCCAGAGAACCGAGTCATCACCGGATGTAACCAGCTCTGGCAGATGGACATTAAATATGGTTACGTCGCGGGTCGCGACAGGCATGTCTTCGTCCTTAGCATTATCGATGTATTCACCCGTGTCATCGTCGGCTACTACAGAGGATCGTCGTGTGAGGCGAAGCATGTCTGCCAGACGCTTTGGAGAGCGATGGACTCTCACTGTACGAATCACAGCGAACGCCCAGTGATACGAACCGACAATGGACCACAGTTCGTGAGCCACCTTTTTGGAGATATGTGCGAAGGTTGGGAGATTACACACGAACGGATTCCGCCTCGAACGCCGGATCTCAATGCTTTTATTGAATCGTTCCACAGCAACATGGAGAGAGATCTATTTGGCAAGGAAGAATTCGCAACGTTTGAAGACGCCTATGAAGCCGTAGACGGGTACATGGACTTCTACAACAACCGCAGAATGCATACCAGTCTTCGCAGAATGCCACCGGCCAAATTTTCAGAGTGGGTCATGAGCCTAGAAGACCGATCCGCCTTCTTCTGGCCGAGGAAAAAGGCGAAATAAAGAGTAAGTCTACGACAAGAGTCGATTTTAAATAGGAGACTCCGGATTTAGGGGGTCGCACCGATTCAGAGGCACTTTTGCCTCTCATTTCCGCCTCCCGCCCGCATTCGGCGAATTCAGAGGCATTTTTGCCTCTCATTTTCGCCTCGCGCCCGCATTCGGCGAATTCAGAGGCATTTGTGCCTCTCATTTTCGCCTCCCGCCCGCTTTCGGCGAATTCAGAGGCATTTGTGCCTCTCATTTTCGCCTCGCGCCCGCTTTCGGCGAATTCAGAGGCATTTGTGCATCCCGGAGCGCCAAAGAAACTGCCCTTCCTGTCTGCTTGGCACTGCACGACATCAACACAAAGCAGCGGCCTCCTATTTACAGGAAACCGCTGCTTTGCTGTTCACAACTATTGTTGCACTGCACCCGGACAAATCAATTGGCCGCAGGATTGTTCAGTAGCCAGTCTAGATTATTCCAATAGCCAATGATAACCTGCTGGTTACCACGCGTAAGCCTCAGGCGCCGGACGGCCCGGACCCGGGAAAATCTCATCCAGCTTCTTCAGGGTATCCTCATCCAGCTCGATTTCGGTAACACGCAATGAGTCCTCAAACTGCTGGATCGTTCTCGGCCCGATAATCGGGGCCGTAACCGCCGGGTTAGCCAGCACCCAGGCCAGGGCAACCTGATCCTCATGCTCGCCCAGCTCTTTGCAGAGTGCGGAGAACTGCTCCAGCTTGCTGCGGTTCTGCTCCAGCTTGGCTGAACGGGCGCTGCGTACGCCGCTCTTAGCGAGCGCGTTGCGGCCCAGCAGCCCTCCGGCCAGCGGACTCCACGGAATAACGCCAAGGCCCAGCTCCTGCGAAGCAGGCAGAACCTCAAGCTCCGGCGTCCGTTCCAGCAGATTGTACAGGTGCTGTTCCGAGACAAGGCCGAGGAAATTGCGCGCTTTGGCCTGGGCCTGGGCAGCTGCAATATGCCAGCCGGCGAAGTTGCTGGAGCCGATATAATCTATTTTCCCCTGGCTAATGGCATTCTCGAATGCGCCCCACAGCTCATCCCAGGATACATTCCGGTCCACGTGATGCATTTGGTACAGCTCAATATGATCGGTCTGCAGACGCTTCAGCGAGCCGTCCAGATGACGTTTGATTTTATAGGCTGACAAGCCTGCGCCGGAATTAGGCCCGTCATGCTCATCGAACATGTCGCCGTACACTTTGGTCGCCAGCACGACCTTCTCCCGCCGTCCGCCTCCCTGCTTGAACCATCGGCCGATAATTTCTTCCGTCCAGCCGCGGCGTTCCTGGCCCCCGTAAACGTTGGCCGTATCAAAAAAGTTAATTCCCGCATCCAGCGCGGCATCCATAATCCGGAAAGCATCCTTCTCTTCGGTTTCCGGGCCAAAATTCATCGTGCCGAGACAGAGCTGGCTGACCTTAAGGCCTGATTTACCCAAATAACTGTACTTCACTCGTATTTCCTCCCTTTAATCCCTTAATGGTTGTCCGCAATACATTTCCCACTATACCCCTTAGAGTCCACTATAAGGCAAGCTTTTTATTAACCCCACAAACTGAGACCTTTCATGGAGGCTGACTCAGGTACTTTGCGGTGACCCCGAAAACATAAAAAACGGACGTTATCCAAGTATAGGATAACGTCCGTTCTGCAAGGAAACCGGAGCTTGCCGGCATTCATTGGTTACTCCTGTTCGCCTGTATGCTCGCAGTCCGGAAACAGCACTTCCCCGGTTCCCTGCCTGATGTTCACAATCTCCTGCAGAGTGCCGGTCAGCTCATTCGGCGGGTATGGCTTAGTCAGATATTTCTCCACGTTGTCCATCATGTTCTTGTCCGTCTTATCCAGCGCGGAAGAAATGACAATCGGAACATGCTCCGTGCGTTCGTCGTTCTTCAGCATCCGGATCAAATCCCAGCCGTCCAGCTCCTCTCCCAGCATCAGATCCACAACGATGGCTACAAACGGTGTCTTGAGCGCCTGTTCAAAAGCCTGCAGCGGATGATAATGGTGGGTTACGCGGAAGCCCTTGCCCTTCAGCTCCTCAGAGAGCAGCAGGGACAGGCTGTAATCATCCTCTACAATCATTACGTTCGGCTTCTGATCCTTGTCGGGACTCGGCTTCACCGGCTCGTCTTCATGACGGCTGCCTGATGAATGAAGGACCGGCAGGCTGAACCATACAGTCGAGCCTTCGCCTTCCTCCGACTCGATGCCGATGGAGCCTTTCTGCTTCTCGATAATTTCTTTGCAGATCGCAAGGCCCAGACCAGTTCCGCCGATCCGTTTGGAGGCGCTGTTGTCAACGCGTCTGAATTTCTGGAACAGCTGTCCGATCTGGTTCTTCGGAATGCCCAGACCGTGATCCTGAATCTGCACGATAATCCGCTCCGCCTCATTGTGCAGGGAAACCTTAATCTCACTGGCTCCCGGGGAAAACTTGATCGCATTGCTGAGCAGATTGGTCATCACCTGAACAATTTTATCCCGGTCCACCTCAACCTCGGCGTTGTGGGCCTCGTCCTCAAACAGTAAAGTATGAGTGCCGCCAACCTTATATTGGTCAATAACGCCCATGACAAGCTCGCTGAGATTAAGCGGCTGCTGGTTATACTGCTGGGTGCCTGACTCCATCCGCTGCAGGTCAAGAAAATCATTGATCAGATCGGTCAGCCGCTGGGCTTCCCGGTGAATGGTCTCCAGATATTTCAGCTGCTTCTCAGGCTTCATTGTCTTGGACAGCAGCAGCTCGGTGAAGCCCAACACGCTCGACAGCGGGGTCCGCAGCTCATGGCTGACTGTGCTGACCAGCTCAGACTTCATCAGATCAAGCTCGTATTCGCGGGTGATGTCACGGTGGACGAACAGTGTCCCGAAGCGCATCTCCCGGCGGAATACCGGTATGGCATACATATCCACATGCTTCAGCGGATCTTTACCGATGGAATACTTCATGGAGCTGGATTCAATAAAATGCTCGGACATTGCCTTTTGGTAGAACTGCTCCAGCTCTTCCGATTCATTGGCCATCCGTGTGAAATGCCCGCTCCAGCGTTCCAGCGGGATTAGGTCGCCTTCGAACCATTCATGATAGTCAAACAACAGCGCAAGTGCCTGGTTCATCTGCAGCATGCCGCCGTCCATCTGGACAAACTGAATTCCCTCGTTTACATTATTTACAATATCGCGGTTCAGCTTGCGGCCGTGCTCGATTTCCTCATACATGAACAGCCGCTCGATGGCCAGGCCCACCCGGTTCATCATGCCCTGGATTTCGTTAATTTCTTCCTCGTTGAAGGAATGTCCGATCCGGGTACCGCAGAATACGGCAATCACCTCGTCCTCGGCATTTACAACAGTGGAGTAATAATCGTAGGAGAGCACCGGCTCCGGCGCGATCCCCTGCTCCCGCAACGTAGCAGGCCGTCTGGTTATATAAGATTTCTCCGTCTGCATACGGTAGAGCATATTGCCGCTCTCACTGCCCAGATAGCGGTCAACATTCTCCTGGGGAACTCCCCGGACCACCGTAATCTGGTCCTTTACCAGGAAGAACACACTGGAATCAAAGGCATACTGGCGGTTCATGAACTCGATGAATTTCTCAGCAAATTCCTGTTTATCGAGTGTATAGGTAATGTCATGATTCAGCTGATTGCTGCGCTCCAGCATGGTTTTGGTCTGCTCCGTATTTTCGAGCGTCTCCGCCAGCTTCTGCTGGACATTTTTCATGGAGGTAATATTATTGGCTATCAGAATGTACTGGTAGACCTGCCCCTCATCATTCAGATAAGGCATAATGGTCATGTGCAGCCAGACCGGTGTACCGTTCTTCATGCCCATTTGAACCTCATCGCTCCATACGCCGCCTGTGCTCAGCTTGCTGACAATCTGCTGCATCCGGGCAGCTTCCATATTCTTCAGATCAAGCAGCCGGAAGGTGAAACCGATCAGCTCAGGATTTTTGTAGCCTGTATATTCACTCATATTCCCATTGGCATACGTAAAAATCCCTTTAGGTGAAAGGATGGCCACAGCGGACGACTGGTCCAGCGCCTTCATCATGCTCTCGATTTCGCCGAGCGAGCGTTCCAGCCTGAACTGCTGGTCCTGAAGCTCATCCTGCTGGGCATGGAGCTCCTCATTCTGCATCATCAGCTCTTCCTCTTTATCCTGAATGCTGTGAGCCATATTAAGGAAGGCCTCATAGAGCCGGCCGATCTCATCCTGCTTATGAAGCTTGCCGATCATTACCGCTTCTCCGGCAGCAAGCGAATTGGTAGCCTCCTCCAGCCTGACAATCGGATCAATGAGGATTTTGAGAATCCTCCAGATCATCAGTGTGAAAAGCAGCAGCAGCAGCGAGCTGAGGCCGAAAGCGAGCAGCGTGAATTCGTTGGCCCGCTTCAGGGAATGGTCGACCATATCACTCAGCAGCTTGTCAGAACGCAAGTTGTACTGCTTGGTATACGTCAGAAATTCATTCACCGCCTGGGTATTGCCTTCAGCCGCCAGTGCACGCAGGCTTGTATAATTATCCTGCTCGACGAAGCCAATTGCCTTAGGCAGGGTCACATTCTGGTACTGGTCAACAAATGTGGCCAGATGCTCCTTGAAGCTGGCTTCCTCAGGGGAAAGCTTCAGCGCGGAATAATCCTCAAGCACGCCTCTGAGCTTCTCCAGCGAATCGTAAGCCAGTTGAAGCTCATTGCTGCTCTTGAGCACACTGTAACCTCTGACCCGGAAAAATACATCGTTCAGCGTAACCGCCAGCTCATTAATGGTATCCGCCTTGTTCTGCAGCACTTCCTGGTTATGATTCAGGCGAGTCTGTTCGGCATGTATATATATATAAAGGCCAATTCCCGTCAGTAGAACCACTGTAATCAGACCGGCAATGATGTGGAAATATTTCTTTTTGATACTCATGTTACTGATGCTTCTTCTGATCACCCAGAATCCCCTCCACAATCTGTAGAAGTTCCATCGGGCTGAACGGCTTAGGCATGAAATAGCGGGCACCCGCTTCTCTGGCAATATTCCGGTCACCCTCCTGTGCTTTGGCAGTAAGCATCAGGATCGGGGTAGCCGCCTTCACCTCTTCACTAAGCAGGCCCAGCACTTCGATTCCGGTCAGCTCCGGCATCATGTAATCCAGGATGACCAGATCGAATTCGTTCATTGTCAGCTTGTTCATCGCCTCACGCCCGTTCTCGGCTGTGTGAAGCTCAACCTCCTCAAGATCCTCAAGCGTGTCCTCAATCAGCATGCGCAAAACATCTTCATCATCGACAATTAGTACCTTTTGCATCTTTCTCTCACCTTTCAATTTGCACAGCCGCTGCTTTGCCTAAAATAAAAATCTGTGTACCAGCCGCTCGACCCGCATCAGCAGCTCGGGCAGGTGAAACGGCTTGATGATATAATCATCCGCCCCCATCTGCAGCGCATGAATAATATCCTGCTGATCATTGCGGCCTGTAAGCATGACCACTAGGAGGTTTTCCTCCGGATAGCTGCTGCGGAGCTGCTCCAGCACCTCCAGCCCGTCCAGCTCCGGCATGATGCCGTCCAGCAGGACGATATATTTATCATCGGCAGAATACCAGCCGGATTGTAGAAATTTCACTCCGCTTTCGTAGCAGCTTACCTCAACCCTAGAGATATTTACGGGTTCCCAGTCCATGAACTGCTTGACAACAATTTTGCGGATCAGCGCATCATCATCAACCATAATGACCTTCAGCACTTTCTCCGCCTTGCCTACCGGCAGGTAATCATCATACAGGGTTGTCTGGTTTCTTCCCGCATGCTTGCTGGCATACAATGCCTGGTCCGCATCCTCGATCAGCTCCTCAGGATTATCCCTGGAAGCCCGGATCTCTGTAATTCCGCCCGAGAAGGTGACATGGAACAGCTCTTGCTTGGCCTGAAACTCCATATCAGCGAACTGTCTCTGGATCCGTTCAATTACTGTAAGCGCGGAAGCGGCCGGTGTATTAGGCATAAACAGCGCAAACTCCTCACCGCCATAGCGGCAGAAGGTGTCCTCTACACGAATAGAGCCCCGCACCAGCTCGGAAAAAGTCTGAAGCACCTCGTCCCCTATCAGATGACCGTACGTATCATTAATCTGCTTGAAATGATCCAGATCAAGCAGGGCCAGGGAAAAAGTCCGCTCCGTCCGCCGGAAGTCAGAAATCAGCTGCTTCATCGTCTGATTAAAGAACTTGCGGTTATAGGCGCCGGTCAGCTCATCTATAATAATCGACTTCTGCCATTCTTTTTTCAGCTCAAAGCGGTTCTTGATCAGCACCAGGAACAGGTCGATATCCACCGGCTTAGATACATAATCCATCACACCCAATGAATACGCGTACAACTGGATGTCCTTGGAATGCTCGCCGCTGATGATAATGATCGGAATCCGTTCTTGTGTAGCCTTCCCGATTATCTGGTGCAGCACATCTATTCCGCTCTGGTCCGGCAGCAGAATGTCCAGCAGAATCATATCCGGCCGGCTCTCATAGAACAGCTTAAGCCCGCGCTCGGCAGACATAGCTATATTCACATAATAGGAATGGCCTTCCAGGGATTCTCTTAAAAAGGCAACAAGCTCCACATCGTCATCTATCAGCAGAATTTCATACTTCTGCTGGCTTACGCCGATAGAAAGGCTGATATCATGAACGGGATCCGGCACCGCACCGGTTGACTCGTCGCCGCCGAACAGTCCGAGCAAAGGATATAAAACCTCGCGCCATTCCGCCTCCAGCCAGACTTTATCACTGTGATCCGAGAAATACAGCAGCGTGCTGCCCGCAAAGCGTTCTACCCGGTCCAAACCGACCGTGCCTGCGGTTCCCTTCAGATTATGCAAAAAACGGTAAATCTCCCGCTCTCCGACTGACTGCTGCCCTGACCACGTTTCCAGAGTCTGCCTCGTCCGCTGCTCCACCAGCTCTTTATATTTTCTCGTTGTCATGATTACTCCTTTGAACATACTGTCGAACTGTCAAACTATCAGTTCATCATTTTTTTCATATACTGTCAACACTATTCTAAAGAATAACTGCGTCAAGATCAAAAATGTAATCAAACCGACAAAAAACCTTTGGTTGATAGGTGTGCCGGCATTTGTGATAATAATTAAAACGGTTCATCCCGTTAATGCGGCGATGAATAGACTAGTATAAAATAGGAGGCTTTTTCATTGAAGGGAATTATTACTGTACTGGGAAAAGACAAAGTAGGAATTATCGCCAGAGTCTGTACATACCTTGCTGAGCACAATCTGAACATTCTGGATATTTCCCAGACGATTGTTCAGGACTATTTTAACATGATGATGATTGTCGACATTTCTGCGCCGAGCAAGTCTTTTGAGGAGATCGTCCTGGACCTGCAGCAGGTTGGTGAGGATATCGGGGTAGAGATCAAGCTCCAGCATGAGGATATCTTCAACATTATGCACCGCATCTAGCAGCCAAAGGAGACGAAGACAATGATATCACGTGTTGAAGTTCAGGAAACGAATCAGATGATCCGGGAAATGAATCTGGATGTCCGCACCATTACAATGGGAATCAGCCTGATGGACTGCTCGCATACCGATATGCGCGTGTTCAACCAGAATGTATATGATAAAATCACCCGCTCCGCCGAGAAGCTCGTCAAGACCGGTGAGGATCTGGAGCGCCAGTTCGGCGTGCCGATCGTCAACAAACGTATTTCCGTAACTCCGATCTCCATTGCAGCAGGCGCTGTACATACAGATTCCTATGTGCCGGTTGCAGAAATTCTGGACAAGGCCGCCAAAGAGGTTGGTGTTAACTTTATCGGCGGATTCTCCGCACTCGTGCAGAAGGGCTGCACCAAAGGCGACCGCATCCTGATTGACAGCATCCCTGAAGCACTGGCTGTAACCGAACGGGTCTGCTCCTCCGTCAACGTGGGCTCGTCGCGGAGCGGGATCAACATGGATGCCGTCAAGCTGATGGGCGACATTATTCTGCAGACTGCTGAGCGCACCAAGGACCGCGACTCGATCGGCTGCGCCAAGCTGGTAGTGTTCTGCAACGCGGTCGAGGATAACCCGTTCATGGCCGGAGCCTTTCACGGGGTCGGCGAGCGTGAATGTGTCATTAACGTCGGTGTCAGCGGACCCGGTGTAATCAAGCGGGCACTGGAGGAAGTAAAGGGACAGGATTTTGAAACGCTCTGCGAGACCATCAAGCGGACGGCCTTCAAGGTAACCCGGGTCGGGCAGCTCGTCGCCCAGGAGGCTTCCAAGCGCCTCGGCGTGCCATTTGGCATCATTGACCTGTCGCTGGCGCCTACGCCGCTGATCGGGGATTCCATCGCCGAGATTTTCCAGGTCATGGGCCTGGAGGAGGCCGGGGCTCCGGGCACTACAGCGGCGCTTGCCATCCTTAACGACAATGTCAAAAAAGGCGGCGTCATGGCCTCCTCCTATGTCGGCGGACTAAGCGGCGCCTTCATCCCTGTCAGTGAGGACCACGGGATGATCCAGGCCGTACAGCGCGGAGCACTGACGCTGGAGAAGCTGGAAGCGATGACCTGTGTCTGCTCGGTCGGCCTTGATATGATCGCCATTCCGGGCAGTACCAGCAAGGAAACCATCTCCGGCATTATCGCTGATGAAGCGGCGATCGGCATGGTCAACAATAAGACAACCGCTGTCCGTGTGATTCCGGTCATCGGCAAGGAAGTCGGCGAGATGGTCGAATTCGGCGGCCTGCTCGGCTACGCTCCGGTCATGGCCGTCAATCCGTTCAACTGTGCCGGGTTCGTTAACCGCGGCGGCCGGATTCCTGCCCCGATCCACAGCTTCAAGAACTAAAGCTCAGGCCAAAAAGCGCCGCCCCCCTAGAAATAGGCGGGCGGCGCTTTTATGATGTGTGCGTTAAGCGGGTTGCAGAGGCTGCCGGCAATCCTGTCAAAGTTGTCAGCGTTTGCGTTACCCGACGGGTAAGGGCAGAATATGGCCCAGCTTTTCCGGTCCCATAATCAGATACAGGCTCTGGATCTGTTCGCCGCTGCGGTTCAGGGCCAGGCAGAGCACAGCTTTGACCTCCCCTTGCTGTCTATAGACCAGATTGGGCTCACCGTTAATGCTTTCGATGGCAGCCTCCCAGCTTCTCATCCGGTTAAGCACTCTGCGCGAGGTGAGCAGCGCGAGCACGCCCTTGCGGCCAATCATCGGCCGGAGGATGGTATGAACCTCCCGCCCGCCGCCGTCAGCCACAAGTACAGGCTGCTCGGCCAGCAGCGCCAGCATCCCGCTTACATCATGCGCGGTGAAGGCGGCCGTGAACCGTTGAAGCAGCCCTCTGCGGGCCTGCTCCGGTGGTGGCGTGAGCGCCTCTGCCGCCGGTGCCGCCTGCAGCGTACGCTTCACACGGCTGAAGATCTGCCGGCAGTTGCTCTCGGTTTTGCCGGTCATCCCGGCAATCGCCTCATAATCATATTGATACGCTTCGCGGAGGACAAACACCGCTCTTTCAACCGGCGACAGCTTCTCCAGCAGAACAAGGAAGGCAATGGAGAGCGTATCCTTCCGCTCAGCCGCCGCTTCGGGACCGTCGCAGAGCTCGCTTACCGGCTCGGGCAGCCATTCTCCGATGTAAGTCTCCCTGCGGGCATGAGCGGAATTCAGCAGGTTGAGGCAGCGGTTGGTGATGCTTTTGGCGATATAGGCCTTGATGTTATCAATATCGTTCCGCTCACGATGCTGAAGGTCGGCGAAGCAGTCCTGGACCGCGTCCTCCGCATCCGCCACTGTCCCCAGCATACGGTAGGCGATCGAGAAGGCATATTTTTTATAGGTAACATACAGCTCTCCGAAATCAGCCTGCTTCTCCAACGCCTTCCGTTCCTCCGTTTGCGCCAATATTCTCTGCTCTGGCCCTGCCGTCCTGCTGTCGCGTGCATTTAACACATGCTGTCCCCCCGCTCCTTCTATTTAGAACAAGCCCGGATACATGCCTGTTGAAATCGCAATCCGGTTCCAGCTGTTAATCATGTTGATGCTCATGATCCAGTCGACGTACTCCTCTTCGCTGACGAATTCACGCACCCTGTCATAAACGGCCTGCGGAACGCCGCCGTGGCTGATGTGGGTAACAGTCTCGGCAAGCTCCAGCACTGCTTTTTCCTTCTCCGTAAAAATGGGCGCCTCACGCCTCACGCTGACCAGAACCAGCTTATCCTGATAATCTCCCAGCTTCAGCAGATCCTTGGCATGCATATCCAGACAGAAGGCACAGCCGTTAATCTGTGACACTCTAATTTTAACCAGCTCGGTAAGCACCTTGTCCAGTCCGCGTCCGCCCGTATGCTGCTCCATAGTCATCATGGCCCGGAATGCGGGCGCGTTAACCTGTCTGTAATTAAATCTCAAGCTCATTTTCGATCGCCTCCAAAAGTGTTGTTCAATAATGGAGACAAAGCAGACAGCAGATGTGTGACAAATCCGGCTAAAAAAGATTTACCGCACCGTTATGCTGCAGAAGATCCCTGCTGTAAAAAGCTTCTGCCTTAAGCGCGATCCCGCTTGCTCTTGCGGATCGTAATCATCCGCCAGCCTGTCAGCAGCGCCGATACCAGACAAATCGCGGAGGAGGTCATGAACACAACATGCATTCCCGAGAGGAAAATATCCGGCCGGCCGGCAACCAGTCCGGTTACCCGGTATCCGGCCTTGCTGCTCATCACGTTGAACAGGATCGAGGTGGCAATTGTAATCCCGACCACCATCCCGACGTTGCGGACCAGCGAATTGACACTGCCGGCCGAGCCGAGCTGGGTGCGAGGCACCTTGCTCATGATCAGCGAGTTGTTCGGCGACTGGAACAGTCCGCTGCCGACCCCGAGCATGGCAATCCACAGTCCGACCAGGATGACGGAGCTTCCTTCATGCAGCCGGGCCAGTCCAAACTGGGCGATCACCATTACAATCAGGCCGGCAAAGGTCAGGAATTCGGAGCCGATCCTGTCGGAGAGCGCCCCGCTGAGCGGTGCGATAATTACCATCGAAATCGGGAAGAGCATCAGCAGGAACCCGGCATAGAACGGCGACAGGCCCAGCATATTTTGCGCATAGAACGGTGAGATGATATTAAAGCAGAAGTTAGCGACAAAGACCAGAAAGGCACACAGGATACTTAGTGAAAATAAAGTGTTTTTAAAAAGCGACAGCTGCAGCAGAGGAGCAGAGCTGCGCAGCTCGACCATCAGAAAAACAGCAAAGGAGACGGCAGCGGCAGCAAGCGCCGCAATAATCCGGCCGTCGCTGTACCCGAACTGCTGGCCCAGCAGCAGGCCGGCGAACAGCGTAATGATAAAAAAGGCGAACAGCAGGCTGCCCGGGAGATCGATTTTGGATTTTACCCGGATCAGATCCTTCGGCAGCACCTTGGTTCCCAGCACAATCGCAATCAGGCCAATCGGTACGTTGACCCAGAAAATATATTCCCAGCCCAGCGTAGATACAATAATGCCGCCCAGACTCGGACCGGCGATGCTGCCCAGTGACACAAAGGTGCCGATCAGACCCAACGCCTTGCCGCGTTCATTAGCCGGGAAAATATCGGTAACAATCCCCTGGCTGTTCGCCATCGTCATTGAAGCGCCAACCGCCTGGATGACCCGGGAGACAATAAGAAACGGGAGATTGGTACCGAGGCCGCAGAGTAAAGAGCCGACGATGAATACGACCGTTCCGATTCTGAAAATCCTGATTTTGCCGGCTATATCGCCCAGCTTGCCGAAGAACAGAATGACAGCGCAGATGGCCATTAAATAACCGGTTGTGACCCATTCGACCTGGGCTACAGGCAGATTGAGCTGCTTTACCAGCACTGGCAGAGCAATATTAACAATGCTCCCGTCCAGTGTAGACATAAATGTAAACAGATTAAGAACGATCAGAATGACCCAGCGTTTCTTCTGAATCGCCTCATCCTCCTGATAGGTTGCAGGAATTGAACTCATGAACGAACACCCTCTTGCCTTAATTTTCAGTTTTAGTTGCGCCCGCAACAATCTGATCCGCATTACCCAGTCTACAGCAGTTTAGTTGCGTACGCAACAAGTTTACGGTAAACTTTTGGCAAGGGCGGAATTCTGCCAGGAATGTTCTGCCGCATTAATCCAAAGAGGTGTCCGTAGTGAAAAAAGAACCCGTCGGCAAGCTGATCGCCTATCTTCAGCGCCAGAATACCAAAATATTAAGCAGGGAGCTGCAGCCCTACGGGCTTGGCAGCGGCGGGCAGCACAGCTTCCTCAAGCTGATTCTCGGCAATCCCGGCATTACCCAGGACCAGATGACAAATGAAATGAAATTCGATAAAGCGACCACAGCCCGTTCGGTCAAGCACCTGGAGCAGCTGGGATACATTGAACGGCAGCCCGATCCCAGGGACCGGCGTTCGTCCCACCTGTACCCGACCGCCAAGGCACTGGCGTTTGCCCCTGAATTCCAGTCGATATTGGACGGGCATAATACCAAAATGACCGCCGATCTGACCGGAGAAGAGGCTGATACACTTGTACTTTTGCTCCAAAAGGTCATACGGAGCACCGAAAAGCTGCTGTAGCGGATTATGCCTCTATTCGACCGGCCGGCCGGAATCGAGGACATATGTGCCTCTCATTTCACTCATTCGGCCCGCCGGGACGGAATCAGAGGCATTTTTCCCTCTAAAATCTAACTCTGCTCACATCAGGCTGATGCCGTCCAGTAAAAAATCCCAGGTCTCGTTATCCCCTGCCCGGTTCGGGATGCTGAGCGAGCAGATGCCAGGGTAGCCCCACCCGTTATTGACCACGCTTTCCAGCCCGTCTACCCCGTTCACAACCAGGATCACAAAAGCTCCGCCCGTCAAAGGCCTAAGCACCTGCTGAAGCGCGCCTGCTTCCTCATAGGTGCTGCCCCAGCGGATGAACAAGGTTCTGCGGCTGACGGCCAGCTGGTCCAGCAGATACTGGCTGCGCATCTCGATTTTGTCCTTGAAACCGGGATAGGCCATGCTCCACGCCTGCCCGTCAAGCACCGGGAAATCATGATCCGGTATTACATTGTAATGAAAATCCTTTATAAAATACGATTGAACCGGCATGCCCACTTCGTTCTCCCCATATACATCATTTCCCCCGATTGGCGACATATTCTCTAGCTCCATATAACCTGCAAAACGGCTACTGAGCAGCCGGTTCACATCCGTAAGCGATAATGAAACTACCCAATCAAGCGGTGAGGAAAAGGTTCTGAGCCCCTTTCTGCGCAAATGAGCCGCCGGCTCACAGGATCTGCCAAGGCTGACGATGCAGTCGTATGCCCCTTTGATTTCACTTATATCCATCTGTCCCACCCCGCAAGCCGTTTTTACCCCTATTAAATGCTTTCTCAGGCTGGACGGATTGGATGATCCATCAGGTTTCTTTTGCCCAAACCGCTGAAAACCGTTAAAATGAAATGCAGCGTGAAAATGCATGAAACATCGTTGTAATTCATGAATATTCATAAAAAGGAGTGTCAGCTATGTCTATTGCCAGAGTAAAAGAACATTTCCGCGCCTTTGAACGGGAGCAGGATGTACTGGAGTTCACCACCTCCAGCGCTACCGTGGATATGGCTGCCGCCACCATCGGTGTCATCCCGGCCCGGATCGCCAAAACCTTGTCCTTCCGGGGTTCCGGCGAAAACGCCATTTTGATTGTAGCCGCAGGAGACGCCAGGGTAGATAACAAAAAGTTCAGGGAGACCTTTGCATTTAAACCGCGGATGCTCACTCCGGAGGAGGTTCTGGAGCAAACCGGTCACGAAATCGGCGGTGTCTGCCCGTTTGGTCTGGCCCGGGAGCTGGAGGTTTACCTGGATGTGTCGATGAAGCGGTTCACCACTCTATTCCCTGCCTGCGGCAGCACGAACTCAGCCATTGAACTGACCTGCGGGGAGCTTGCCCAGTATTCGGGCGCAAAAGAATGGGTGGATGTATGCAAAGACTGGTCCGATAACACTGCCGGATCCGGGGATGGGCAGGCTTCATGAATATAAACAGAGTCAAAGACCGTTCCGGGTCCAAGCAGGCGAAGAGCCGTTTCCCGCTGTCCCTTCTCTGCCTTACCCTTGGCGCTTTTGCAATCGGCATGACCGAGTTCATCATTATGGGACTGCTCCCCAATGTCGCCAGTGATCTTGGGGTGAGCATTCCACAAGCCGGCCAGCTGATCACCAGCTATGCGCTTGGAGTTGCCATCGGTGCGCCTATCCTCACCGTGTTCACCCACAAGCTGCCGCAGAAAAAGCTGCTGGTCATCCTGATGTGCATCTTCATCGCAGGCAATGCGGTGTCCGTAATTGCGCCTACCTATTTGCTGCTGATTACTGCACGTGTATTTACTGCTTTTGCACACGGCACATTTCTGGGTGTGGGGACCATTATCGCTGCGAGACTGGTTCAGCCTGACAAGCGCGCCGGTGCTGTATCAGTAGTGCTGGCCGGTCTGACTGTAGCGAATATTATCGGTGTACCGTTCGGAACCTTTATCGGCCAGCAGCTCGGCTGGCGTGCTTCCTTCGGGGCCATTACTGTGCTTGGAATCATTTCATTATTCGGCATCATCCGGTTTATTCCGGTCATTGTCCAGCAGGAAACCGCGAACCTGCGTGAACAGGTGCGGGGCCTCTTTAATCCGCAGGTGCTGCTGATTCTGCTCACCGGCGCCCTCGGGTGCGGAAGCCTGTTCTCGCTGTTCACGTACATTACGCCAATGCTGCAGGGGATTACGGGCTTTGCCGAGCAGAGTGTGACCTGGATTCTGGTTTTGTTCGGGGTGGGTGTCACGCTGGGCAATATTGTAGGAGGCAAGCTGGCAGACTGGAAGCTGATGCCTTCACTGATGGTTAACTTTGCTGTGCTGGCAGTTGTCATTTCTCTGCTGACCTTAACCCTCCAGCATCCTGTACTGGCGGTTGTTAACATCTTCCTCTGGGGCATTGCCGCGTTCGGCATTATGCCCGGTATCCAGCTGCGGATTATGAATCTGGCACACAAAGCCCCGCTGTTAGCCACAACCTCCAGCCACTCTGCGCTCAATCTGGGCAATGCGGCGGGGGCCTATCTAGGCGGAGCTGCGATCAGCTCTTTCGGCTTAACGTCAATCCCCTGGCTGTCCGCAGTCCTGGCCGTGATGGCTCTGGCCGGTGCCTGGTTCAGCTTTGTCTCAACCAGAGGCAAGACTTCTGCTTCACCCAAGAGCGAAGTCCCAGCTGCATAGTTGTATCGGTTGCTTAACAGCCTCAGTTGCAAAGCTCTATTATAAAAAAGGCCGGAATCTCCTTAGTAGAGGTTCCGGCCTTTTGGATTGGGAGCTGCATTGGAGAATGACAGCTCTTCACTGGCAGCTCAGCGAACAGGAAGATGTTCATCTGGGTCCGTTAGCACGGTGTGTGGTGGTGCTGGGTCAGTGTCGGATCAACGTCGAGGCAACGGAGGGACTGTGCCGGGCAGCATCAGGGCAAAGTCGGGTCAATGCCAGGACAGTGCCAGGACAGTGCCAGGACAGTGCCAAGACAGTGCCAGACCGGCGTCGGACAGTAGCGGTGCAGTAGTGGCCGTTTTTGCCCTGCTCACTACTTTTCATTTGCCCGCACCGCCGCCCGCAGCCGCTGCCACTTCTTGTGTAATCCGTTCCCCGCCCATGCTCTTCCATTCCTGCACGAACTCATCGAAAGCGCTCAGCGGCTTCTCGCCGACGATGATGTTCAGAAAGGTCTCGCTCTCCAGAGTCTGCAGCTTCGGCCATAGCCCCTGCATACCGGGGGTGCTGCCGTAGTAGACACTGTGCACCTCTTCAATGGCCGTCGAAGTCAGGACGGCCGCCCCGTATTTATATGCGTTGGTGGCCTTCCAGCCTTCGAGGTTCTTCTTGGGCTGCTCTTCTTCGGCGATCCAGCGGTCATAGAGCAGCCTGCTGTCCGGGTCGAGCTGCTGCGGATCGATCTTGCCGTGCAGCGCCTGCTGCACATCAGTATAGTGCTGCTCAATCGCCCCGCTGTAATCGATCAGCAGGTCGAACGGATAATAGGCGCGCGGCTGGATGCCGGTCTCCGACGAGAAGTCGTCGAGCGCTTTGACCTCAGCGCTGTTCGGGTCGCGCCGTCTTTCCAGCCGGGTAAATACGTTCAGCAGCTTCACCACCGCCTCGGGGTGCCCGTAGCCCTTGCGGACCACCAGATAGCGGTCCGTCGGCGCCGCCATGTGGGCAACGAACTTGCCGCTTGAGTCCAGCGGAGCCGCAAAAGCCCGCCACTCCGCCCGGGTATCGGCGGCCACCGCCTCCGACAGCGGGTAGTACGGCATCCACCACGGGCCGAAGAACATGCCTGACTGCCCCGCGATGATCGGCTCCTGGGTCTCTTTGTAGAGAGCAAAGCCCGGATCAATCAGCCCGCGCTTATACCAGTCGGCGAGCTTGCCGAGGGCAGCCTTCGTTTCGGGTGTAATCGATCCGTATACAATGGAGCCTCTGCTGTCTTTAATCCAGTTGGTCGGAAAGGAATGGAATGCACTGAATACGGCATCCAGCCCGTTAATATGCGGCTTCGCCCCGTAGACGATATTTTTGTAGGCGCTGAGTCCGGTGGTATCACGCTTGCCGTTGCCGTCAGGGTCCTGTTGGGTGAACGCTTTGGCTATCCGCTCAATATCCTCGAAGGTGGCAGGTGCCGGCAGCTCCAGCCGGTCCAGCCAGTCCTGGCGGACCCACAGCAGCATCGGGGAATCGGCATGGATAGCCACATTCGGCAGGCCGTACAGCCTGCCGCCGCGTGAGGCATCCGCCAGGGCACGACCTCCGGTTGAAGCATACATCTCTTTGATCAGCTCGGAGCCGTACTGTCCAAAGACATCTGTCAGATCGGCAATCATTCCGCTGTCGATCAGCTTTTTCAGCTGGTCCCGGTCAACGACCATCGCATCCGGCAGGTCGTTGCTGTCAATCGCGAGCTGTGCTTTTTGTGTATACGGGTCTTCGCCCTTTGCCTCCCAGGCGTGTGTGACCCTGATATTCGTCTGGCTCTCCAGATAGCGGGAGATCGGATTGTTATCGTTGCTGTCCCCGTTGTTCAGCCGGGCATCAGGCACCTTGAAGCCGATCCGCATCGCAACCGGCTGCTCATATCTGCTGTAAGCGGCGGCTTCGGCAGTCTCCGTCACCGGCGACTCGGCGGCTGGAGCCGGAGAGTTGCCGCTGCAGCCCTGCAGCATGAGCACCGCCAGTACAATAAGCATGAACCCTAAGCTCTGTTTCATAGCCCCATCCTTTCTGCGCGGCAGCACCTGGCAGCCGGTCATCCCTAACGGGGGCGGACTGAAGCAGGTGCATAGCCCTGCCTCACAGCTTCGCCCCTTGGGAACGGTATTCGCTTGGCAGCCGGCCGACCCGCTCCCGGAACAGCCTGCTGAAGTAACGGTCATCCTCAAAGCCTGACCGGCAGGCGATCTCATGCACCGGATGAGCAGTCTCAAGCAGCAGCGCTTTGGCCAGCTCCAGCCGCATGCCGCGCAGCACCTCACCGAAGCTTTCACCTGCAAAGCGGGCAAAGCACTGGCTGAAGTACCCCCGGCTCATATTAATATGGGCGGCTACATCGCCCTGGTTGATTTTGAGGCCGGCGTTCTGCTTCATGTACAGAACGGCGCGGATCAGGCAGAACATCACCTCTTTGCTCAGTCCGAGCTCGATCGTCCGCCGCTGCACATGCCCGGCGAACTGCCGGAGCCACTGCTTCCAGCTGCTCCAGCTCATGTTGCTGCCGCTTGCGGCTTCCAGCTCAGCCGCCTCGCCAATGCTGAGCAGCAGCGGACTCCAGCTTTTCAGCAGCGCGCTGCCGAAGGCGGCTACCGCTTCAGGATCAGGCTGCAACCGCAGCACCTCGGCTGTGAAGCTCTCCCAGTCCTCCCGCTCAAGCGTCCATCTGAGCTGATGAGCCGCTGACGGCAGCACCGGGTCAGCTGTCATCCCGGCAGACGGCTCCGCTGCCAGCGCAAGCTCCGCGTACTCAAGCCGCGGGGGCTTCTCCGCGCCGCCGTAATAGAACAGCGCTTGGCGCGCTGCCTTGCCCAGCACCTGCTCCAGCTCCCGGCACGGCCTGCCCTGCAGCCCGCTGACCAGCGCCGCCTGCCAGCGACCGTCCGGCAGGGTATCCAGCTCCCGCTGGATTTCATCGCCGGACAGCCGTCCCTGGAGCGGCAGAATCCACTGCCCCTTCAGGGTAATCAGCGGCTGATTCTTCGCCTTGGGAAGCTGGAACAGCTCCTCTTCGCTCTCCTGCCCCTTCAGCGGCAGCAGAAGCAGCGCCCGGTCGGAAGCCAGGCCGCTGCCTTCCCTGCGGCTGAGCGATTCCCTAGCGCTGTCCTCCCAGCGAATCCGCTCGACCAGCCGGCTGATCGTCTCGTCAGCATTCTCCACCTCAAGCAGTGTTTTGACAATATAATCGACGGCTCCCAGCCGCAAGGCTTCCTGCACATAGTCAAATTCATGATGGCAGGTCAGCACCACGCAGCGGATAGCCGGAAACTGCTGCCTCACCTGCCGGATCAGCTCAAAGCCGGACATGCCGGGCATCGTAATATCCACGAACAGCAAATCAGTCTCCTGTTCACGGAGCAGTGCCAGCGCCGCATTGCCGTCACTGGCTTCACCGGTGATCACCACTCCAAAGGACGCCCAGTCGATCAGCGAAATAAAGCCCTTGCGCACCAGCCGCTCATCATCGACCACAATTGCTTTAATCATCGAAGTCCTCCTTGCTTTTACGGGGAATCGTAATGGTGATGGCTGTCCCCTCACCCTCTCCGCTTTTGATCTGCAGCTCCATCTGTCCGCCGTAATAGATATGCAGCATCCGCATAACATAAGCGAAGCCAATGCCGAGCCCGCGCTTTTTGGCGCTGTCGTCCGACAGCAGCTCTGCAATCTGGGCCTCATTCATCCCGGCACCGTTATCCCGCACGCACAGCCGGATTTCAGCTTCGCTCTGCGCCACGATAATGACATCCACCCGTCCATGGTCGCTGAGCCCGTGGTAGATTGAGTTCTCGACCAACGGCTGGAGCAGAAAACGCGGCACCGCCGCATCAAGAACCCCGTCCTCCGCCTGCACATTGAATTCGAATTCATAATCATAACGGATGCGCTGCAGCTCCATATAATTGCGGATCGCCTCAATCTCTTCCCTAATCGTCACAATAAGGCTCTGCTTGCCCAGATTATAATGCAGCACCTTCACCAGCAGCGTAACCAGCCGGTCGATCTCCTTCTGCCCGTTCAGCCGTGCCAGCCACTGCACCGTATTCAGCGTGTTATGCAAAAAATGCGGGTTAATCTGGCTGAGCAGCTTTTCTATCTCAAACTGGCTTTTCTGCTTCTCATTGCGCGCTACCGCCTGGATCAGCTCGTTGACCTGATCCTTCATCTGCTGGAAATTGCTCAGTACAAAATCAAACTCCTCCACATTCGTAAAAGCAACCGGCGCAGTAACATTCTCGGCCATGCGGATAATTTCCACATTCACCTTGCGCAGCGGACCGTAGATCCGCCTCCAGATCAGCCAGGCCAGCAGGCCGGCGAACAGCAGGGTCGAGAGGGCAAGCAGAATCATTTTGTAGAACCAGGCGTAGATTTCGCTGTTGAACACCGATTTTTGGACAGCAGCCACCAGCTTCCAGCCCTGCGGACTCTCATAGCGGAACAGGTGATAGCCCTCCAGCTCCTCATGGGCCGGACGTCCGCTCAACCCCGCAGCAGCGAGTATCTTGTCAGGCACCTCCCCGTCAACCGCATAGGTCGAGGTCCCCGCCTGATTGACCAGCAGATGGTTCACCGCCATGCCGTAGGCCTGTTCATTAAAAATTTTGCGCAGCAGACTATAGTTCGTCTCCAGGTAAATATACAGCTCATGCTGGCCGCTCACCCGGACAATCCTCTGCTCCGAAAAGACCACATTGTCGCCGACAGCATACATCGTCCCGTGCGGACCAAAGTAATCCGCGCCGTTGTAGCGCATGAAAGCAGGCAGCTTCCCCGTATCGAAGCCCCGCCTCATGCTCATATTGGTGAACAGCACCGGGTCCTTTCCGCCGGGCATAACATAGGCAGTCAATCCGATATAAGGGTTGGTGAAATTGACAAGATTTATCTTTTGGTTGATCGAATTCATAATCTGCGATTTGCGGTAAATCTGCTTTTCCTGCAGAAAAGAGGACATTTCCTCCACAATCTGCCCGTCCAGCGCAAACTGCTTGGAGGCGAAATCCAGATTGTCGATGGCATTCTCCAGGCTGAGCGCTTCCTGGCGCAGGCTTGCGCTGATGCCGCTGCCTATTTTGCCGGACAAAATGGAATAGATAGAGGTGTAGGATACAATTCCGACGATCAGCAGCGGCAGCAGCGTACCGACCAGCAGGTAAATAACCAGTGTTCTCCTTAAGGATTTCACGGCCGGCGCAAAGCTCCCCTTCTTCATTCGGCGCATTCTGCTAGCCCACTTCGCTTTCTGTAAGCGTTTTATCTGATAGGATCAGAATACCAGATTTACCCTGGGTTGAATAGAATAAGGCAGAGCAGCTGCTGCGCCGCCCTGCCTCCTTCTTTATTTACTTCACACTTTTGCGGGCTTCGAACAGCTCCTCCGCTTTTTTAATGGAAAACTCCATTACTTCGGCATAGCCGAGTCCGTTGACCTTATCGTGCATTTCCTTGTTCAGCTTATCGAATTCAGCCTCATTTTTGGCAAATACCATCTTCCAGGACATCTGCTGGATCACGGTGCCGATCTGTTTGTTTTTCTGCTCCAGCGTTTTATCCATCGTCAGCGGCTCTTTACCGGTGAAGCCCTGAGGGGCAACGGCGAGCAGATTATTTTTCTCAAAATATTCCTTCGGCGTCAGCACGCCCATCTTCGCTCTCCAGTCACTGTCCAGCTTGGACGGGTTGCGCTCCAGCGTAGTCTGCCACAGATTGTGGTCATACGGCTCGTTCGTTTCGGGATTGACCATCGCCGGTACCACAAACGAGAAGTTCATCTGGTTCGAGCCGTAGTAGTAGTCCCCGCCGCCATATTCCGCCGGAACCTGGGTGTTCTGCTGGTCCGTGTAGGCCTGCCAGCCAAAATCCGTTACGACCGGCTTGCCGTTTGCGTCGATATCCCAGGTCAGCCCTTTCGGCCCGTTAGGTACAGCCGTTCCGCTGCCTGCCGAGAGCATCGCGCCTTCCGGTGTGTACATCCAGTTCAGAAATTCCATAATCCGCGCCGGTTCCTTGGCCTTGGCACCAATTGCGATAATACCATTACCGCCGTATACGTTGAAGCCCGTTGAATACATCAGTTCATCCTTGAACGGCACCATGGCGAAGCCTTTGCCTTCAGCCGTTCTTTCTGCGGTGTTATAGTTGGCGGCACCAAGCCACGGGAACCAGGAGAACAGCAGGCGGCCGTCTTTATATTTTGCCACTACATCATCAAACTTCTGGGTCAGGGAGTCCGGATCAAGCAGCCCCATCTGGTTGGCCTCGTAGTACAGCTTCAGCGACTTCATATACCAGCTGTCCTCGGACAGGAAATCGTAATATTTCTCTTCATCGGCTTTGACGAAAATTGCCGTCTCCGGAATTTCATCATAGCCCATCATGTTGGCGAACTGCTTCGCCAGCGTCATTTTGTAGTTGCCGTCCCAGTCCGCCCAGAGCGAGAAGGCATAGGTTTTCTTGCCCTGCTCATTTTTTGGCTCCAGCTCCTGCATCTTCTTCAGTACAGGCAGGTAGTCCTCGATCGAGTTGATCTCAGGTGCGCCGATTTGCTGATACAGATCCCAGCGCAGATCCGGCCCCCAGGTCATGTCCTTGCCCTCGGAAGGTCCGGACGGGTTAGTAGCTACACTGTTGCCGATGCCATAAACCGAGCTGCCGCCGCCAAAAGCGACCTTAGCCTTTTCTACTGCCTTCGGAAACTGCTTGGAAATATCGGCGCCGTATTTATCCAGCAGCCCGTCCTGGGTCCAGTCCAGCAGCAGCTTGCCTTTGATCGCATTGGGATAATGGTTTTTATCATCCCCGAAAACAATGATGTCACCCAGATCACCGGAAGCCATCATCGCCGAGATTTTGGTGTCCCCGCCGGTCAGGTTGGAGGCGACGATATCCAGCTCGATATTGAATTTATCCTTGATCACCTTGGCGAACCAGCCGGTCTGCGGCCCGGCATAGTTGGCGGTTGTAGAGAACACGGTCAGCTTCAGCGGCTTGGAATGATCCAGCGCACCGTCATCCGGCGCAGCCGTAGCCTCCGCACCGGCAGTGGCCTCTGCGACAGGCTTTTCCGTGCTTTCTGCCGGTCCTGCGTTGCCCCCGTTATTGTTGCCCCCGCCGCAGGCTGCCAGCACGAATACCATAACCGCGCTCAGCAGGAGGAGCGGCCATCTTTTTAACTTCATACCTGTACCCCCTAATAAAGTTTAATAGACCTATACGTGCATAAAACCGGCTGCGGCCTCCTCAGCCTTTGACCGCGCCGATCATAATGCCTTTTACAAAAAAGCGCTGGAAAAACGGATACACAATCAGAATCGGCAGCACGACAATCATCGTCACCGTCATCCGCACAGAGGTCGGCGTCTGCATATTCTGCACACTGGCCGCCATATCCGGGGAATTGCGGATCAGTGCCGCCAGTGAGCTCGATTCGTTCAGATAGCGCCAGAGCAGAAACTGCAGCGTGAAATATTTGGTTTCCGTCATCAGGAACGCCGTATCGATGAAGGAGTTCCACTGGCTGACCGCCGAAAAAATCGTAATCGTCGCCAGAATCGGCGTCGTCAACGGAACGATAATGCTCCAGAACACCCGCAGATAACCTGCCCCGTCAATGCTGGCTGACTCCTCAAGTGAGGGTGGAATCGCCTCGACAAAGGTTTTGACCAGAATGATGTTAAACGGGGTAATAATCGTCGGCAAAATATACGCCAGATAGTTGTTGGTCAGATGCAGATTGTGCATGGTGATGTACCACGGAATCAGTCCCGCGCTGAAATACATGGTGACGACAATGCTGCGGTACCAGATCTGGCGGCCCCACATCTCCTTTTTGGTGAACAGGTAGCCGAGAAAAGCCGATGCGCCGACGGTCAGCAGCGTACCTGCCACTGTCCGGTAGACGGATACCAGCGCCGCGTGGCTCAGCCCGCTGATCCGCAGTACTTTGGAATAGTTGTCAAAATGAATATCCCGCGGATAAAACTTGATGTAACCCGCCGCGCTGAGATCATTGGAGCTGATGGTATTGATGAACAGGTAGTAGAACGGATACATACAGCTGAGCGTGAACACGCCGAACAGCACGTAGATGATTCCCTGGAACAGGGCATCGCCTGGCTTGAGCTTTTTGCGCAAATGGAATCACCCCTTAAATAATCGATTCGTCCCGCACAACCTTGGACAAAGTATTGGCTGCGAACAGCAGCGCCACGCTGACGACCGATTTCAGCATGCTGACGGCTGTCGCGAACGGAAAATTGTTGGCAAACGCGATATTGTACACGTACAAATCCAGCACCTCAATCGTGTCCTTGTTCATCGCATTCTGAAAAGCGAAGTACTGCTCCATCCCGTTGTTCACAAAATTCCCGATCGAGAGCAGCAGCAGCACGAAGAAGGTGGGGATTAGGCCCGGAACGGTAATATGCCAGATTTTGCGGAACCGGCTGGCCCCGTCCACCTCTGCCGCCTCATACAATTCCTGGTCAATGCCGGCAATCGCCGCCAGATACAGGATCGCCCCCCAGCCAAGCGACTTCCACCAGTACCAGGCAATCATCGTCAGCCACACATGCGAGCTGGAAGCGAGAAAGTTGAAGCCTTCATCCACGAGCCCGAGCTGGACCAGCGCATGGGTCACGACGCCGTTGTCCACGGAGAACAGCGAGAACGCCAGCGCATAGACGAGAATCCAGCTGATAAAATTCGGGATTGTCGTCAGCGTCTGCACCATTTTGCGGTACCAGCCTGCCTTGATCTCTGTCAGCAGAATAGCGAAGATTACCGGAAACACCGAGGTGACCAGCCCGAGTGAGCTCATTGCCACCGTATTTTTCAGCACACGCAGCACTTCTGCGGTCTGGGTCGGATTCTCGACCATTGTCCGGAACCATTTCAGCCCGACATACGGCGTATCCGACAGCGGAATGCCCGGTATGAAATCATAGAAGGCGTAGATCCACCCGCTGACCGGCAGATAATAAAAAATAAAAGTGATCACCAGAAACGGCAGCGCCATCAGGAACAGCTTATATTTGTTCTGTAGCTTCCCGCGGGTCCGGCGGACCGGTTCGGCGCTGTGCAGCAGCTTGCCAGAAGGTACTCCCATGCCTCTATCTCCTATGATCCAGATTTTTGTTTACGCTTCCATCGTAGCAGAAGCCCCGGCTTAACCGGGATAGAGACCAGCCGCCGGTTACGGGAGAGCCGTCCGGAAATTGCGGACCATTTTCGCAGGGAAGTGAACCGTTTTCGCAGGTGAGTGAACATTTCGCAGGGAAGTGGACCGTTTTCGCAGCGGGGGCTTCGCGTATCCTTTAGCACGCAAAAAGGCTCCCCGTTTGTACGGGAAGCCTGACTGAAGACTTTATTAATGAAATACGCCTGCTTTCAATACTAAATTTAGGCAGACTGAATGTATCCGGTCCCACATCTCTATCTCTGCCGATTCGCCGCCGCTGAGCAAATACCCTGCGCACCCGTTAAACTTGGATAGTTCCACCAGACAGCAGCACTCCGGCAGCTAATTGGATATTTGCTGCTTCATTCTACCGATTATCAGCTTTTCTAAACATTAGCTGGAAAATCATCACTTAGATTCACCTATAAAGCCCCATATGGCATGAAAAGAGCAGGATTAAATATCGTTTTTCCAACTAACTTCTCTCCTGCGGCAAGTTTCCCGAAATTAGTTTACCATTTTCCACCTAGTCCGCTCAGCAGACAGCTGTAGAATCGCTCCCGCCACTCAACGAACAACATAGCTGCATTTTGTACAACTAAAACGCCTGATTTTCTAGCCAACGCCCGTTTAAGTGTACTCCGTACAACTATATCGCCGTAAAAAGTCCTTTTTGCCCGCTTCGGCCCGATTTAGTTGTATAATCTGCAGTTATCTGACGCATGTACGCCAGTTGACTATTTTTAGCTGTACCAAATACACTTATTCCGTCAACCAGATGTAAATCGTTAGGCTGGAAGATAACGCTCCCGAGCAACATTACCTTCCTGTGCTGCATTAGCCGGGAAGCGATTCATATGAACAAATATTTCTGTCTCCGCTAAGCGCTGGCAGCCAGGATTTTCGCATCATGCTGTTCGCCCCGCTTATTTCCCGGCCAGTAACTGTTCTGCTACCGCTACACCGCACTGCATACACACGTATCTGCCGCAAGTTACACGTTACCTCCACTGCAGCATACATCAGCAAACCTATCCTTCACTCCGGAAAATATTAGCCGCAGTCCCCTGCACGCCCGGCTTGAACCGGAACAGCCCGCCTGTCAGCGGCCAGCGCTCCAGCTCTTCTTCGCTCATCCCGTTGCGCGCTGTCGTGATGTACAGCTCATCCAGCGCTTCACCGCCGAAGGTACATGAAGTTACATTCAGCGCCGGTACTTCCACTCTGCCGATCTGCTCACCGGTATGGGGATTCCAGCGCGATACACAGCTGCCGCCCCACTGGGCGACCCAGAGCATGCCTTCACGGTCAATTGTCATCCCGTCAGGGACATCCTTGCCTTCTGGCAGATGAATAATTGCCCGGCGGTTATTCGCCTTGCCGGACTCCGGATCATAATCCAGCGCATCCACCGCTCTGGTCACAGAGTCAATATAGTACATGCGGTTGAGACTGTCATCCCAGGCCAGGCCGTTGGAGATGCCGACACCGCTCAGTACCTGCCGGACCGTGCAGTCCCGCTCCATCACATACAGGCTGCCCGCGGAGCGGTCCGGGCCCATGCTCATCGAGCCGAACCACAGTCTCCCGGCGCTGTCACACTTGGCATCATTCAGCCGGTTTCCGGGCAGCTCAGGTTCCACCTCGGCCAGCTGCTCAAGCCGGTCCGGATTGCTGCCGTCATACCGGTAGATGCCTTCCTGAAGCGCCAGAATCCAGCCGCCCGCAGCGTCAGGGACTGCGGCACCGATTCTCTGGGCGAATGTAACCGCCTGCTCCTTGCCTGTCGCCGGATCATAGCTGCGCAGCTGTTTGCCTTCGATATCGACCCAGTACAGCTTGCTGTCTGCATCATTCCAGTGCGGGCCCTCGCCCAGCACTGCCCGTGCATCTAGTACCAGCTCTGCCTGATCAGTCATAATGCCCATCCTCCTAAGCTTCCTTGATGTTAGTTGCTCTCTCCCGTCTATTCTACCTGTGTTCGCCGGGAGAATCCAATATGCGGCCAGATGCCATATGTTTATCTTGGAGCCATAAATAATGCCGGAGTCAGTTCTTCACTTTCAATTATAAGAGCGGTTAACCCTTTGGCTGTAATGGTTTCATGCCACTCCTCCTTCTGCCAGAACACGGCATCGCCTGCCTGAACTTTGACGTATTCGTCTTTCTCCCCTTTAACTTCACCTTCACCCGCCGTGATGAGAAGAAGCTGCGGGCTTACAGCCTGATGGTATCCAATGATTCCGTTTGCTTTCAGGTACATGCATCCGATATGCGCTGCCTTATCGGTCTGAATGATCCGGGACATTACAAAGGCAGAACCAAATTGCGATATTTCCCGCCCGCACTCTTCACCAAATCTGTATATTTCCATTCTCCCGCTCCTTCAACCGCATTCTATTTCATTACCTTTACCTGCTGCTTCACGATCGCATTCTTCCTCCCGTGCCGGTGCTGCACTGAGCAGAAAGAAGCCCACGCCCATTTTCAGGATAAAAAACAGCTCCCAGCCCTTACCTTCAAATCTCGTCAAATGCCCGGCAAGCGTGTTAAATAGCTTATCTGCCAGCTCATCCAGGGAAAATCCGTCTTTCAGGTTATCAGCTCAAGCAGTTCCTTCTTGGAAATCAATTCTTCTTCCATGCGATCCCCCCTTGCCGTTAT
Organism: Paenibacillus sp. fava2; assembly: GCF_058313675.1. NCBI lineage: Bacteria > Bacillati > Bacillota > Bacilli > Caryophanales > Paenibacillaceae > Paenibacillus > Paenibacillus sp. fava2. The sequence continues at coordinate 4,725,702 of NZ_CM177755.1, forward strand.
CGCAACATAACAATGTTACGCTGTAAATCTGCTCAAGCGTAAGAACCGTTCCGCTCAAAAAAGGAGCAGACAGCTCCGGTAAGAGTTTGTCTGCTCCTTCTAAAAATCAGTCTATAGACTCCCTGCCGTTAAGCGGGAATTACGCCTCTGTCTTACCTTCGTCCGCATCTGCAGCAGCTGCCGGTTCCTCCGCAGCTTCGCCTTCTGCCGGATCTTCATGCACAACCGGCGGCGAAATCCGCACAATCAGTGTGTCTTCCGGTGTCAGTATCTCCCAGCCTTCATGCTTCGGCAGGTCAGATACCAGCAGCTGGTCACCGATTTCAAGATTGCTGATGTCCACTTCAAAGGTCGGTGTCAGCTTATCCGGCAATGTTCTGATGTCCAGCTCGTACAGCTCAATCTGCTGGATGCCGCCAGCTTTTACACCGGCAGGATCGCCTGTGAACTGAAAGGCTACCTTGGTATCCAGCTCCGATTTCATATCAATCTGATGCAGATCAACATGCAGCAGCTTGCGGGAGAGCGGCTGGCGCTGAATTTCTGCAATTACCGCATTTTTGGTACCGGAGTCCGGGAGCTCGACCTTGAGGATCGCCCGGGGGTTTTTGCCGACAATTTCAGTAATGGCCTTGGCATCTGCCGAAAAGGATTGTGTATCTGAACCTGCACCGTAGACGACAACCGGTACAAAGCCTTTGTTCCGCGTTGCGGAAGCCGAGCCGGATCTTTCAGTCAGACGAATTGTAGTATTCATGATATTTCCTCCTAGTAGTTTGGTTAGCTTCAGCTTCCGTGAGTCTCTTCGGACGAAACTCGCTTCGAAAGCGTACGCCAAGTTTAGTGGGCCGCCGGAAAGCATGAATGTCCATGCTGCCGGCTTAGCTGCGTCGAATAGTGCTTTTGTTAATTAAGCTTGCGGATAGAAACAAGGCCTACAGAGCTCAGGCCCGATTAGTCTCTTATTAACCCCGTTTGGCCGCCGGGTAAACATCCTTTTGCTGCCAGACCTCGCTTTTTGTCACTTGGAATAGTAAAATAAAGCCATATTACAAGGCAGGAGTGAAGAATATGGGACAAATTGAACAAGGTGAAGGCCGTTTGTATATTGCCGGTGAAGGAAAAGATCTTGCCGAGATTACATACAGACTGGAAGAGGCTACAGGTAACTGGATTGTTGATCATACCTTTGTCTCGAAAGAGCTGCGCGGTCAAGGTACTGCCGAGAAGCTGGTACGGGAAGTAGTGGAAAAGGCCCGTGAAGCGGGTGTAAAAATTATTCCGGTATGCCCTTATGCCGTCAAGCAGTTCGAACGGCACAAGGAATATTCGGACGTGCTCAGCGGGGACGGAAGCGCATCATAAAGCGGGCCGTTTCCTTGAGGAGCACGCAGATCGCTAAGCGTATTAAGGCTCAACTTGAGGAGGAAACGGATTTGAATTCTACTGACACATTAAAGGACATTGAAGAGCTCCAGCAGCGCTGCGAGCAATATGAGGGAATCTCCCTGAAGCTGAACTGGGATATGCTTCGCCCTACTCCGGACACGGGAGGAACAGAATACCTCGTAACCTACGAGGAGGGGCAGCTGGTCGGCTTCATCGGCCTGTACGGCTTCGGCGGAGATATGGAGGTGTGCGGCATGGTCCGGCCGGGTTTCCGGCGCAGGGGCGTCTTCACCTCTCTATGGCAGCTTGCGCAGGATAACATCCGTAAGCGCAACATCACTACCTTGCTGCTAAATGCCCCGGCGGCCTCGGCATCTGCCGCCGGCTTCCTGAAGACACTGCCGCTTGAGTTCAATCATGCTGAATACCAGATGAAATGGGATTCGGCGGCAACGCTGCAGGGTCCTGGGGAAGCCAGCTCTGCGGCCGGAACGGTTACGCTGCGGCCGGCCCGTGAGGACGAATCCTCAGTCCTCATCCAGTTCGACAGTGCAGGGTTTGATGTGACTGAGGAAGAAGCCGCGGAAATGTTCGAGGAGCAGCGGCATGAAGCGCTTCAGGAGCATATCATCATCGAGCTGAACGGCCGCCCGGCCGGTAAAATGCGGCTCTGGACCGAGAACAACGAGACCTGGATTTACGGCTTCACTGTTGACCAGAAGCTGCGCGGCCTCGGGATCGGACGGAGTGCGCTGCAGCAGACGATAGAACGGGAGAGCCGTAATTACAACGGGGTGAACCTCGAAGTGTCCCTGGACAATCCGAATGCGCTGAAGCTGTACGAAAGCTGCGGCTTTGTCATTCTGAACAGGCAGGATTATTACCGGTACACCGGCTCTATTTAAAACAGGTCAAAGCCCCCTTTCTCCGGCAGATTTGCCGGAGAAAGGGGGCTTTCTTTTTCAGATCAGGCTCTGCCTGTACAGATTACATCAGTCCGAACCCGCCCAGGGCGGCCTCGTTCTTCTCATTTCTGCCTTCTCCCACATTGACATTCCTGTCCGCTGTTCTGTCCTGTTCCAGGAAGACGGAGAGGAGCCGGACATAATCCAGTGATTCCGCAAGCGGCACGCCTGCCCCGTCAAAAATATGCCTCCGGCTGTCCAGCAGCGAGTAGATTTCAATCGTATCCGCCGGCTGCCCGTAAGCCTTATGACAGAACACATTGGCCATGTGCAGGAAACCCGTAATTACATCCTCATTGCCTGATACCATAAATTTCTGAATATTCAGGCAGCGGCCGCTGCGCTGCGAATTCCACGCCAGCTGAAAGATCATTGCCAGCTCGACCTCAAGCTCCGGAACGGGCGTGTGCCACTGCTCATAGAGCATGACAGGAATCTCATGTGTATGATTGACCGGTGCTAGCCGCATCAACTCATCGCCTACCGCCGTTTTTACATCCCAATAATGCATCAGCGACGGAAAAGCGCTGCTCCTCAGCGGCCAGCGCCGCTCCAGCAGGAACTGAATCGGCGTCTCCCGGCGCACCGCAGGCTGCAGGCTGTAGAAATCGTTCAGCGTGTGGCCGATTGCGTATTGTACCTGCTGTCTCCAGCGGGGAAGTCCGGTCGAAGCAGCTCCGCCGGCAAGCGATTCCGCACCGCCCAGCATGATATGCTCCATGCGGAAATCATTCAGCCTGACGTAACGTTCAACCTGCGTTTCCGCTTTTACCGTCTCTATGGTTCCTGCCGCGCCGCCCATGGTTAAGAAACCGCCGCGCAGGTCTCAAGAAACTGACGTCCGAAGTTCCGGCAGCTATCCTTTTCCGCTGCATTCGGGCCGTATTCAATCTTCAGGCTCTCCTGCACGATTTCTGCCCCGCGCTCCTTCAGCTTTTCTTCAATCAGGTCAACAGCACCGCAGTAAATAGAATATCCGGTATCTCCGCTGCCAAATGCGGCTGCCTTGAAGCCGGCCAGATCAAGCTCATCCATCTCCTCATAGAAATCAAGGAACTCGTCAGGCAGCTCGCCGTCCCCCCATGTATAAGCTCCCAGCACTACAGCCTCATAGTTATTTATCTCATCCGCATTACAGTCGGTTACCGATTTCAAAACGGCCTCTCCGCCTGCCTGGCGTATCCCCTCTGCGATCAGTTCTGCGATCTCTTCCGTGTTACCGGTTAAGCTGGCATATGCCACAAGCACCTTAGCCATGATTCTGTCCTCCCTAGTTATGCATGAAGTATATAACGGCCCCTTAATGTGCCCCGAAGCCAGGATTAATTACCCTTATTCTATTTGATAATGATTCTCATTGTCAACATATAAAAAAACCGGACAGCAGCCCTTCAGTCTGGCCATTGTCCGGTTACCTCTTTTCTATCCTATATACGGAGATACATCATCTGCTTAATATGCGCCTTCAAGCAAAGTAATTCCGTTGCCGTCCGGGTCCCGGAAATTCATCTCCCTGCCCCCGTATTCCATCGTAACAGGCGGCTCGCAATCAAGCCCGCGGGCTTTAAGCTCAGCGTAGGTCTCATCCAGGCTGCTGCAGGAGAACACCAGATTGACAACGCCTGTTGTATGCTTGCCCCACTTATGCTCGTCCCAGATAATAATTCCCGGCAGTCCGCCCTCAAAGCCGATTTTGGCCCCGTCGCTGTTGCCGAATCCCTCGAAGGGAACTGGAATTCCGAGAATCTCTGAATAGAAAGCTGCGAGAGCAGCGGTGTCCTTCGTATACAGATTAATACCTTCAAATGCTGAGATCATGCAAAGCTCCCTCTTTTCATATATGTTGTCAGCCTTGTCCGGCTACTGTATCCATTCTAACCGCCCGTGCAGTCCCCGTATTGTAAAAAAGCGACATTCATTTCCCCGCATACACCAGTGCTTCCCGCGGAGTCTGGCCGGCAAACCGTTTAAAGCTGTTGTTAAAATGGGACTGATCGCTGTAACCGAAGCTATGGACCAAATCCTGAATATTGCGGAACTGCGGTGCAGGAGAATACAGATTCCGCCACACATTCTGAAATCTGACCAGATCGGCTGTCTGTTTCGGTGATATACCGATATAATCGCGGAAAAGCCGCTCAAGCTGCCGGCTGCTGAGGACCGATTCGGCAGAGAGCCCGGATACCGTCTTCACTCCTTTTGCCTGTAAAAGGGTATGTACCGCGTTCATTAGCCCGTTGTTGACATTGCCCGCATTATCCAGGCGGCGCAGCAGGTACTCTTCAGCCCAGGCGATCCGCTCTGTTAGTGTCCGGGCTGCTGCCAGTCTTTCCCCAAGCTCTTTGCGGAAGGAGCTGAAATACCGGTCAACCTCGCCGTAAAAATTTTTTACATCCCGGAGATGTTCATCCGCAAACAGATGTACAGCCCAGAAATGAAACCGGATGGCAAAACGTTGCCTGCCTGCAGTCTGCCCGTCTCCGTCCACCTCAAACGGAGTATCATTGATCCCGCAAAACACGCCGCCGGCAGCACCTGTGGCCGTATCCCACTCCCAGATAATGTCCATGCAGGTATCGGGGATGATTATTTCCCGTGCCGCCTGGCGGCTGTCCGGCTTGTCCGTCAGCGCTGAGCATTCGGCAGGATCAGCTTCCGGTTCTGGTACAGTGCCCCAATAGCAGCGGATGTATGGCCGCAGCGCCTTGCATGGGATAAACTCCCCCGCTCCACCCGGTCTGGCGGTGATCGGATAATACAGCTCTGCCAGATTGTACACGACTGTTCCTCCGTTCTTTTTGGGATCTCCGCTATTATCTGCTTCCCCTTTTCCTGATCATACACAATCAATCCCAGTATATAAAGTCTAACTATTACTGGTTTGAGGCATTATGCCGGGCAGACAGGATGGGTATGCTGAGAATAGCCGCTGCTTCGTAACCTTTTTGTTTGTAGCCGCCCTGTTAAATGTTGTACAATAAAATCTAAATGAATTTTTGAAGGATGGATTAATGATGTATATTGCAGGCGATTGGAAAGACTACGAAGTTATTGATACCGGAGGCGGCGAAAAGCTGGAGCGCTGGGGCGACATTATCCTGCGCCGTCCGGACCCGCAGATTATCTGGCCGCTGGCCCAGGAAACAGCCAAATGGCGTGATGTGCACGGACATTATCACCGCAGCTCCTCCGGCGGCGGACAATGGGAAATGAAAAAGAGTATTCCGGATGACTGGAAAATCAGCTACGGCAAGCTGAAGTTCCACCTGCGTCCGACTAATTTTAAGCATACGGGCCTTTTCCCTGAGCAGGCCGCGAACTGGAGCTGGATGATGGACAAGATCGCCGGTGCGAACCGTCCGATTTCTGTGCTTAACCTGTTCGCTTATACCGGCGGAGCTACTGTCGCTGCAGCCAGTGCAGGAGCTTCGGTTGTTCATGTCGATGCAGCCAAGGGTATGGTTCAGTGGGCAAAAGAAAATATCCAGCTGTCCGGTCTCGGCGAACGTCCGGTCCGTTTCATCACTGACGACGTATTCAAATTCGTGCAGCGGGAACAGCGCCGCGGCAGCAAATACGATGCCATTATTATGGACCCGCCGTCCTACGGGCGCGGACCCGGGGGCGAAATGTGGAAGCTGGAGTCCAGCCTCTACCCGTTCCTCGAAAGCTGTATGGAGATCATGAGCGACAGGCCGCTGTTCATGCTGATCAATTCCTACACCACCGGCATCTCGCCGACTGTTCTGCGCAATATGCTCTCAATGACCATGGGCAAGCGTTACGGCGGCAAGCTGACCTCTGGCGAGATCGGTCTGCCGATTACGGCCTCCGGCATGAACCTGCCTTGCGGAATTCTGGGCCGCTGGGAGGCGTAAGCCATGAATATGCAGCATAACGGTACAGGAGAAGGAACGTCCGGTGCACAGTCGCGTTTTGAGATTCTGTTCGAGGACAATCATCTGCTTGGCATTGTGAAGCCGGTGAATATTCCTGTTCAGGAAGACGCCACCGGCGACCCTGATCTCCTGAGCCTGCTCAAGGAGGATATCAAGGAACGGTATAACAAGCCCGGCAATGTCTTCATGGGGCTTGTGCACCGGCTGGACCGCCCGGTCGGCGGTGCCATGATCTTCGCCAAGACGTCCAAGGCTGCCTCGCGGCTGTCTGACAGCGTCCGCACCCATGCCTTCCGCAAGGTGTACCTGACCGTCGTCCACGGCAAGCCGCCTGCTTCCCAGGGCCGGCTGATCAACACTTTGCTGAAGGACGCGAAGAGCAACACCGTCTCCATTGTCCGTAAAGGCACACCCGGCGGCAAGGAAGCTATCCTTGATTATACCGTGCTGGGCACCGCAGAAGGCTACAGCCTGCTGAAGATCGATCTGCTTACCGGACGCTCGCACCAGATCCGTGTGCAGCTGAACGGGATCGGGTGCCCGCTGTTCGGAGACCAGAAATACGGTACTGCCGTTAACCGTCCGGGACAGCAGATCGCCCTCTGGTCGGCTGTTGTCGGCTTCCCGCACCCGGTTACCAAAGAAGATATAGAACTCATCTCGCTGCCCCCGCAGGCCCATCCCTGGGACCTGTGGCCGCAGCAGGTACAGAAACAGGCCATCCGCTGAGGATGGCCTGTTTGATTTGAGGGCTTGGCGCTATCAATCCGGCGCACGCACTTTGCTGTACGCGTCAACCGTTACAATAAGAATACTGCTTAAGCTCTGTATAAGTGGAATTTTGTCATCTAATCCGTTAACGCACACGATCTTCGATTCCCAAAGTAGATGAACTGTATAAAATCAGAGTTTACGGTGTCATACTTTCAGGCGCCGGGGCTACCGCCATCTTCCCCATCAGATACAGCAGAAGCTGCTGGTTATGCGATGAAATCGGGTCGAGCGCTTCGGCGAAAAAATCACTCCGCACTTTTAATCCGCGCGCTGCTTCCTTCCGGCCCACCTCGGTAATGCTCACCCAGACAATCCGCCGGTCTGCCGCATCGCGTTCGCGTACGATCAGTCCGTTCTTCTCCATCCGGTCAAGCAGCATCGTTACTGCCGCCGGGCTGGTCGCCAGATGAGGTGCCAGATCAGAAGGCTTCATCGCATCTCTTTCCTGCAGCAGTTCCAATACGGTGAGCTGGGCATCAGTCAGTGTAGGGGCAAGGTTGCTGTCCATATGTAATTTGTAGTCCTTTAAGATTTTGTGCCAGATTTTACTGAATTCAGAGGAGTGCACACTTATTCCTTCCTTTCCCTGCGGATCTCAATCCGGTATATCTACATTTTCGAGAAATAAATTCCATTTCCTGCTAAACAAAAAAATAATTCTGAAACAGTCCGGAAGACCTGCCTGCAGCATTAAAAAATAAAACGGCGCATGTCTCAGCTTCCAACAAAGCTGCACATGCGCCGTTAAACATTTAGATCATCTTAACCGGCTTTATTCCGTTATTTAATGGCCGGGAAAAGCGTAATAATCTCATCCTTCTTCTCCACTGTAACCATTGCCTTGCCTATGGAGCGCCGTTCGCCAAGCGGTGCCGATTCGGATGAGAAGGTGTGTACCTGCCCGTCGCGGGTAATGGCCACCAGCTCCACCGGCTCCTTGCAGTGGAACGCGCCGGCGATCCGGCTGCCGTTCGGTTTAACACGCTTGCCTTCCTTGAACTCAAAGGTCGGCATCCCCTTGCCGCCGCGGCTCTGGGAAGGGTAATCTACTAGCAGACTTCGCTTGGCGTAACCGATATCTGTAACAGCAAGGATCTCTCCCTCATCTTCACTCACCCAGAAGCAGGAGACCACTTCGTCACCTTCACGCAGCTGGATACCTCTAACTCCGCTGGCCACACGGCCCATCGGGTTCACTTCGCTTTCCTTGAAACGGATACACATTCCATCACGGCTCACCAGCACAATGTCCTTGTCCCCGCTGCTGAGCGCTACTGTAATGATCTCATCGCCTTCAGCAACCTTGCAGGCGGCTACAGCCCCTGAGCGGCTGGTAGAATACTCCTTGAGCTCCGTACGCTTTACCTGGCCCTTGCGGGTAACAAATACAAGGCTGGACTGCGGATCGTCCAGATTGCCCACCGGCAGCATGCTTACAACGCTGTCCCCCTTGGCGAGGCTGATGACGTTGACAATTGCCGTCCCCGGCTCCTTCCACTTAAATTCCGGTATCTGGTGAACCGGAAGCAGGAAGTACTGTCCTTTGCGGGTGAAGACAAGCAGGCTGTCCCGGGTATTGAGGTCGAGCAGCCTGACGATATGATCGCCGTCCTTGACTCCGGAAGCATTGCGTTCACCGCCGGAGCGGGTAAAGGACAGCATGCCGGTCCGCTTGATATAGCCGTCGGCTGACAGCGCTACAAGCACATCTTCTGCGTTAACCAGCACTTCAAGGCTGACCTTCAATTCTTCAACTTCGCCTTGGATCAGCGAGCGGCGGTCAATGCCGTATTTATCGCGGATTTCCAGCAGTTCCTTGCGGATAACGGCAATCAGCTTCTTGTCACTGTTCAGAATACCGTTCAATGTGTTGATCCGGGCCATCATTTCATCCAGTTCTTTCTGCAATGAATGAATCTCCAGATTTGTCAGGCGGTACAGCTGCAGAGTAAGAATTGAATCTGCCTGGCGCTCACTGAAGCCGAACATCCAGACCAGGTTGTTCTGGGCATCCTGGCGGTTCTTGGAGGCCTTGATTGCTGCAATGACCTCGTCAAGGATATTAAGCGCCTTGACCAGTCCCTCCAGCACATGCGCACGGTCCTCTGCCCGCTCCAGGTCAAACTGGGTGCGGCGGGTGACCACCTCGCGCTGGTGGGCGATATAAGCCTCCAGGATCGCTTTGAGGCCAAGCTGCTGCGGCGCCTTGTTCACAATGGCAACCATGTTGAAGTTATACGTAACCTGCAGATCAGTCTTTTTGAGCAAGTAAGCCAGAACACCTTGGGCATCGGCATCCTTCTTCAGCTCGACTACAATGCGCAGGCCTTCCCGGCCGCTCTCATCGCGGACTTCCGCGATGCCGTCGATCTTCTTTTCCAGCCGGATATTCTCCATCGAGGTAACCAGCCGCGATTTTACGATCTGGAACGGCACCTCGGTAATGACAATCTGCTGCTTGCCGCCGCGCAGGTTCTCGATCTCGGTCTTGGAGCGCAGGTAAATCCGCCCTTTGCCGGTGCGGTAAGCGTCCATAATTCCGTCGCCGCCCATGATCGTACCGCCGGTCGGGAAATCGGGACCTTTGATAAAGGTCATGATGTCCTCCAGCGAAATATCCGGCTTCTGCATGACGGCAATACAGGCGTCGATCACTTCACGCAGGTTATGCGGCGGGATCTCTGTCGCAAAGCCGGCAGAAATCCCGCTTGTTCCGTTGACCAGCAGGTTCGGAAAACGCGATGGCACCACTACCGGTTCCTTCGCGGTATTATCAAAGTTGTCCTTGAACAGGACCGTGCGCTTCTCAATATCGCGCATCATCTCCATCGCAATCGGCGACAGACGGGCTTCAGTATAACGCATCGCAGCTGCCGGGTCATCATCCATCGAGCCCCAGTTGCCGTGTCCGTCTACCAGGACATGCCCCATTTTCCATGGCTGGGCCATGCGGACCATACCATCGTAGATGGAGGAGTCCCCGTGGGGATGGTAGTTACCCATAACGTCACCGACGGTCTTGGCCGATTTACGGTACGGCTTGTCCGGGGTATTGCCCGAGTCGTACATCGCATACAGAATCCGGCGCTGCACGGGCTTCAGCCCGTCGCGTACATCGGGAATCGCCCGGTCCTGAATAATATATTTGGAATACCGGCCAAAGCGGTCACCGACGACCTCTTCCAGAAAAGCCGGCGAAAATTGTTCTGATAAACTGCTCACTTGGCTCACCTTCTGTTCCTCAATCTATCCCGTTAAAAAAAGTCTGATGATTATCGTCATTCCGCAGAAAGTCTGGACTTGCAACCGCTGTTATTCTTGAATCTACATTATTGTCCGCTATACAGATTAACTTATAGATTTCTTATTTGGGCTTTGCCGTGACTCCAGAGAATGTTTGGACTTCCGGCCGCTGTTGTCTGCAGATTTCCTGATTTAATCCGCTGTTCGCGGTTGAAATCCGCAGACAAAGGCGGTCGCATTCGCTCCTACAGTTCCAAAATTCCCTTCCGCCACTTCTCCTAATAAAAGTATAAAAGTTGAATCTTTATAGCAAGGTTGAAATTCAAGAATAAAGGCGAACGTTGCCGCCTTGCAGGCTTTAACTCTGCTCCATTCCTCTAATCATCAAGCTTTTAGAAACCGGAAGCAATCGTCACTTCCGCTAAAATCCATGCCGCACAGAAGCTGCGGCATGGGTAAAGCAAAGGCGGGTTAAACGCACATCCCGCCGTAAACTGCAGAGCAGAACAGCCAACGAACGGCCGCTCTTACTCAATGATCTCCGTAAAATCAACATTCTCAACAATCCAGCGCTTGCGCGGGTCGACCTTGTCCCCCATCAGGGTGGAGACGCGGCGCTCCGCCTTGGCGGCATCCTCAATCTGCACCTGGAGCAGGGTCCGGGTGTCCTGGTTCATCGTTGTCTCCCAGAGCTGATCGGGGTTCATCTCGCCGAGTCCCTTGTAGCGCTGCAGCTCGAAATTCTTGCCGAACTCCTTCAGGTAGTTCTGCAGCTCTTCATCACTCCAGGCATAGCGTACGGTTTCCAGCTTGCCCGATTTGCGGGTCAGCTTGTACAGCGGCGGCTGGGCGATGAAAACCTTGCCGGCATCAATCAGCGGCTTCATGTAACGGTAGAAGAAAGTCAGCAGCAGCACCTGGATATGTGCGCCGTCTGTGTCGGCGTCAGTCATGATAATGATTTTGGAATAATTGCTGTCCTCTACGGCAAAATCCGGGCCGATCCCGGCACCGATCGCTGAAATAATCGCCTTGTATTCATCATTCTTCAGAATATCAAGCAGCTTGGCCTTCTCCGGATTCATCGGCTTGCCCTTCAGCGGCAGAATCGCCTGAATCTTGGAATCACGGCCCTGTTTGGCTGATCCGCCGGCGGAATCCCCTTCGACGATGAACAGCTCGGTGCGTGTAACATCCTTCGACTGGGCCGGAGACAGCTTTCCGCCGAGATTCGAGCTCTCGCTGCGTTTCTTGCCGCTGCGGATCTCGTCTCTCGCCTTGCGCGCCGCTTCACGGGCCTTGGACGCCTGAATCGACTTCTTCAGCAGACTCTGGGCGACCTGCGGGTTCTCTTCAAGGAAACGGGCCATGTTCTCGGCCACGATATAATCGACGGCGCTGCGGGCAGAGGCGCTGCCTAGCTGATCCTTGGTCTGGCCGACGAATTCGACCTCAGCCATCTTGACGCTGATAACGGCCATCATGCCTTCGCGCAGATCGTTACCCTCGAGGTTCTTGTCCTTCTCCTTCAGGAGCTGTGTCCGGCGGGCGTAATCATTCAATACGCGCGTATAGGCCGTCTTGAACCCGGTCTCGTGGGTTCCGCCGCTGCGGGTAGGAATGGAGTTGACGAACGAGGCCAGCGTTTCGGTATAACCTGCGTTATACTGCAATGCTACCTCAACCTCGATCTCATCCTTCTCCGAACTGAAGTGGATGACGTCATGCAGCGTATCCTTGCCTTCGTTCAGGAACTGCACGAACTGGCTGGCGCCGCCTTCGTAGAAGTATTCATCCTGGCGTCCGCTGCGCTCGTCATTCAGGGTGATCCGCAGACCCGAGTTCAGAAAGGCGATCTCCTGCACCCGTTCCGCAAGCGTGTCGTAGTTCAGGGCAATGCCGTTTGCGAAGACGCGAATATCCGGCTTGAAGGTGATCTTCGTACCGGTCTTGTTCGTATTTCCGAGAACCTCGAGGCCGGTTACAGGCTCGCCTACATGCTCCTTGCCGCTCTTGTCCACCCAGTATTCGAACCGCTGGCGGTGGGTTTTACCGTCACGGTAAATCTCAACCTCCAGCCACTCGGACAGGGCGTTGGTGACAGAAGCGCCTACGCCGTGCAGCCCGCCCGATTTTTTGTAGCCGGAGCCGCCGAATTTACCGCCTGCATGCAGAATCGTAAATACAACCTGCGGCGTAGGCACTCCCGTTTTGTGCATTCCGGTCGGGATCCCCCGCCCGTTATCAATGACGGTAACCGAACCGTCCTTACGCAATGTAATATCAATTTTGGAACAAAATTTGGCTAAATGCTCATCAACGGCGTTATCCACGATTTCCCATACAAGATGGTGCAGTCCCGAAGAACTCGTACTGCCGATATACATGCCGGGCCGTTTGCGGACCGCAACCAGACCTTCGAGCACCTGAATGTCGTCAGCATCGTATCCGGTCCGGCCTGCTTCGCCGTCCTTGGAGACTTTTGCAAACATATCGATCTGTTCGAGCATTCATGCTCCTCCTTCTTTATCTCACTTACTCTGAAATGCAAACAAACGTTTTCGTTCACTTTGTACATTCTAATTCAAAATATCCCGTTTCGTAAAGACGGCGAATGAAATGATTATCGCGGCGAGCCCCCAAACCGACAATACCGCCAGTGAAAAGGGCAGTGTCATTCCCTCAATCGGCGCAGGCGTACCGGCTAAATAACCGGTGAGGCCCAGATTGACCATGAACAAATACTTCGCGGTCGACCAGGCTGCAGCCATGTTCGTCAGGATTGTTCCGGCAATCAGTGCCGCCATCATCACTACGATGCTCGCAGCCGTACTGCGCACCAGAACCGAAACCATGAAGGCCAGCAGGGCAACAACCACGCTAACGAACCAGATCAGCCCGCCCTGCATCAGCAGGTACTTCCACTGTGGCACTGAATGCACACCGCTCATATCAACGGTATCTCCGCTCAGCTGAAAGCCGGTGAACACCGGAATATTAAAGCCCTTATAGCCAAAAGCAAGCCCGGATATCAGGTAGCTGATCACAAATACCGAAAGCACGATCAGGGACACGAACATGAGCAGTGCTGCCATTTTGCTGAAGAGCACCTTCCAGCGTCTGACCGGGCGGGTCAGCAGCATTTTGATGGTGCCCGTCGTCCGTTCACCGGACACCAGATCCGAAGCAACCGCCATAATTAGCAGCGGAATGAACAGGGAAACCGAATTATCGAGAAACTCACGGGTAAAGGTGACCCCGCTCGGCTCATTGGGATTGACATCATGGTCCAGATAATACTGCAGCTGCTGGATAAAAATCCTCCGGTATGATTTCCATTCCTCCGGAATCCGGTCGCTGCTGAGTGAATTCTGGTTATCGGTGATCCGCTGCTGGATCTCCAGCCGCCAGTCCGAGTTGAACTTGTCCCGGCTGCGCTCGGCAATCCGCATCTGCGCATAGGTAAACATCGGCACCAGCACAAGCAGAATCAGCAGAATAACATAGAAGCGCTTCTTTTTTATTATTTTGGTACACTCATTGCGGATGAGCGGAAGCAGATTAGTCAATAGATTCACCTTCCGTTAGCTTCAAGAATAGCTGTTCCAGTGTAGGATTGATTTTATGCACGGCATTTACCTCCACCCCTGCCGCCACCATCGCGGCCACAGTCTCCGGAATGAGGGCTTCGTCCATGGCTGTGATGACTGAGCCCCCGCCCATTCCGGCAATAACCGAGTCGTCGAGCGTAACTTCATCGAGCCCGAGCAGCCGGATACCGGGATGTTCTTCCAGAATGGCCCTGGCCGCCGGAACCGGCGCCAGATCCCAGAGCACATAAGGGGAGTTGCGGGCGACAAGTTCATCGACACCGCCGACGGCGAGTACCCGCCCCTTGCTGATAATGGCCACCCGGTCGCACAGCAGCTGAATTTCGCTCAGCAGATGGCTAGAGACAAATACGGCCAGGCCGCCTTCGGCCAGCTTGCGGATAAATTCACGCAGCTCCTTGATCCCTTTGGGATCAAGCCCGTTTGTCGGCTCATCCAGAATGAGCAGCCGCGGGCGCCCGAGGAGCGCCTGGGCAATACCGAGCCGCTGCCGCATCCCCAGAGAATAAGTGCTGACCTTGTCTTGAATACGCTGGTCAAGACGGACGATCTCCACTACCTCAGCAATCCGCTGCTCATCCACTCCCGGCTGCATCCGGGCAAAATGCTGCAGATTTTCCCAGCCGGTCAGATAGGTGTAGACCTCCGGATTCTCCACGATCGACCCTACGTATTGGAGCGCTTTTTCAGGATTACGGTTAACGTTATAGCCGCAGACGGTAATAGTGCCCTCTGTCGGACGGATCAGATCGACGAGCATCCGGATGGTAGTCGTTTTGCCGGCGCCGTTCGGCCCCAGAAACCCGAAGATCTCCCCTTCCTTCACGTCAAAGGTGACATCGTCTATGATCCATTTGCGGCTGATTTTTTTGCGGACACCTTTTACGGACAACACAATATCTGCGGGCTCAGCGCCTCTCTCTTTTGCCATATACCACAGCTCCTTGCTGACGTTCATTCTGGTCTTATTGGATTCCATTATTACCTTATAGCCTGTACAATCCGCTCGCTGATCCGCTGGTAGCCGTCACCGTTCGGGTGAAAATGATCACTTGAGAGGTACTTGTCCAAATGGCGGTTAAACAAATCAAAGGTCGGAACAAGCGTCATATTGCTGTGCGTGTTGATGATGTCCATCGCCGCACTGTTCCAGGCTGTCACCGCCTGATTGCCCGGCACAAGCAGATCTTCTATATCGCCAAAGGGATTATACAATCCCACATAATAGACCTGCGCTTCCGGATTAATCCCGGCAATGGTCTCCAGAATCTCTCCCAGCCGCTTTGCCGCATCCGGCAGGGCAGCCAGCAGCGCTTCCGGTGTCAGCTCATCTTCATTCGGCTTCGGAGTAGAGGTAACAAGCGCACTAGGCTTCCCGTCAAGAACGCCGCCGGGCTGCACTGTGCCGGTGCTGCCCTCAGTATCTTCAGCCGGAGCCTGATCTGCTCCCGCAGGGCCTGCATCTCCCCCGGTCCCGTTACCCAGAATATCCGAGCCGCGGAACAGGTCGTTGCCGCCGATGGACACCAATACAACGCTCGCCTGACGAAGCGCGTACTGGACGCCTTCCTCCTGCAGCTTCGTCTGCAGCCCGGCAGTAGTCAGACCGTTAATTCCCATATTGCCAAGCAGCTGGGCCTGGCCTCCACCCTTTGTCAGCCCGTCCAGCGTCCGTCTGACAAAACCGCTGCCGCTGTTGTCCCCGGTGCCTTTGGCCAGCGAGTCGCCCAGGGCCAGAATCTTCACTTCACCTGCTGCGGCCGGTACCGGGGTTGCAGTCTCCTGCGGCAGTGATCCGGTCAGTGCCTCCCCACGGGGATTGATAATATCGCCTATTGCATATACAAAGCCCACAATTAAAAGAAGTGTAGCCGCGACAGAAATCAGGCTTACACTGCGCCAGGTCCATTTTGCATCCTTCAAAGCAATCCCTCCGTATGCCTCTATTCTCCATTGTTCCACATTTTACAAACTTCTTAACGTATGTAAATAAACATAATTCTTCTATACACAATTTGCAAATAAGCAGGAGGCATTACAATGCAGGTAACCCGTTTTCACTTTCTTTTAATATTCAGGCTGTATGCTGGAGAAAACTAACGAGTCTGAGGGGTGGGAGAATGCCTAACATTTGGATGCATCTGGAGTACGGAAAACAGCTTGCAGCAGAGCTTCAAGGGGAATTTGCTTTTCTCGATGACTTCAAAATACATCCCGAGCTGTTTCAGCTGGGCTGCCAGGGGCCTGATTTTCTGCTGTATCACCGTTTTTTTCCCTGGAAAAAAGAAACCCGGGCGCTCCGGCTCGGCGATGTCATGCATACAGAGCACTGCGGCCCGGTGCTGGTGGAATTCTGGGAGCGGACTTTAGCCTTGCCTGCCGGAGAGCGCAGGGAAGCCCAGCAGTACTTTCTCGGGTTCATCACCCATCATCTGCTTGACCGCAATCTTCATCCTTATATCAACTGGAAGGCAGGCTATGAGCACCGGAATCACCAGCGCTTTGAGATTGTGCTGGACACTTTGTTCATGAAGTCGCTGAAGCAGATGGATAACTGGCTGCACGCAGCCTGGAAGCAAATCAATGTAGGCTCACATCTGCCCTTCAGCGTGCACGGCATTCTTCACGACACGGCTTCCCGCTGGTATCCCGATACCGGCAGAATTCCACGCGAGATGTGGGACGAAGCCTATCTGGATATGCTGCTGGCCCATAAGTTCCTGTACGATCCCAGAGGCTGGAAGAAATCACTGCTGCGCGGCAAAGCCCTCCGGCTCTTTTCCCGGCCGCTGTCCCCTGCTGAAGAGCAGCTTGATTACTTAAACGAAAGGCATGGCGAGTGGCGGCATTCCGCCCTTTATTCCGAGGTGCGCACCGAAAGTGTCTGGGACTTGTGGGAGCAGGCGCTGGCAGAAGGACGGACTGTCCTGCGGGCGCTCGCCTCATGGCTGAACAGCCCGTCAGCAGCGGAGGCGGCCCGGGCTCAGGGGTATTTCGTGCAGGTGCTGGGTGACCGCTCCTACGACACAGGCAAGGAATGCAGCAGCCGGCTGAAGAATCTGCATGCCGAGCCGATCTGGGAGGCAGGCATTTCCTGAACTCCCAGGATTCCGTCCAAAAAAGGACTGCGCTGGAGTGAGCCGTTTAGGCGGCTTGTCCAGGCAGTCCTTTTGTATTCTTGCTGTATTTATAGTGTGTGGGCGTTACGAGACTTATTTACCGATGAATTCCTGCACCCAGTAGTTATTATCGAACCCTACTCCGATGTAGTTAAAGTTAGCGCTAAGAATGTTGGCACGGTGACCCGCACTGTTCATCCACGCGGTCATTACTTCCTGCGGTGTCTTCTGGCCCATGGCGATGTTCTCACCGGCTGCCTGGTAGGTTATTCCAAAGGACTTCATCATGTCAAAAGGCGATCCGTACGTAGGCGAAGTGTGGGAGAAGTAATTGTTAACACGCATATCCGTCGCCTTGGCAGCTGCTACTTTGTTCAGGCTGTCCAGGGCTGCCACCGGAGACAATCCGGCTGCAGCGCGCTCTTTATTCACCAGGTCTACAACTTGTTTCACATAAGAAGACTGTGTGGATGCAGTTGCAGCCGGTGCGGCTGTCGCTGCCGGTGTTGCTGCTGGCTTGGCGGTTGCTGACGGCTTCGCAGTTGCTGCCGGTGCCGCTGTTGCCGCAGGCTTAGCGGTTGGAGCAGGTGTAGCGGTAGCTGCCGGTGCTGCAGTTGCCGCAGGCACAACCGGCGGCTTGAACTTCGATACCGTTACGGTATTTCCGTTAAAATAAAATGCCTTGTTGCTATATTGAGCGAAGTATTGAACGAATTGGGCAAAGCTTGGATTGTTCTCTACCGTAGTAGTCCCGGTTGCTGCATCAGCCTGTGACGGCAGCGAAATGCTCAGCGCCATCACCGCTGCTATACTTCCACCGATCATTGCTTTTACCGTTTTGCTCTTCATTATGCCATCTCCTTGTTCTTGTTGTAGTATTTGCAGTGCTGCAAGTATATGGGCACCAATTATTACAAAGTTGTCATTTCTTCCTCAGTCATTGTAGCATAAAACTATCAGCTGTGCGCTGCTAATTATTTACATTGCAAGCTTTAGAGAAAAGCTTGTCCAATTATATCTTCAAAAGACCGCCTCCCGGATCACAGGAAGCAGTCTTCGTTGCTTGTAAAGCTTGCTATTCTATTTATCGGCCCTGCTGTTTATATTGTTTAATGAAAGGACTGCCAGAAATCGCCTTCGGTCGAAATTAGGCCCATAATCTCTGCATACGGAATCCGGAAGGTCGGGAAGCCGGCGGAGTATGGAGCGATCTCATAAGGCGCAAAATACAGGTACAGCGCATCCTCATCCACATAAAACGGCTGATCTGCCGTAATGCCCTTATACGTATCCGGAAAAACATAAGAATACTGCGGGTCATTCGCAATCTGCTTGCCGACGATCTCACTGAGCTTTTCAACATATCTGCTGCCGGGTTTAAACAGGTCACTGAGCGTATAAAATCTGCCGCTGCGCAGATTGACATGCTCATACAGCATAGTAGGCATACCATGCGCTGCACCGAACGGGTAATTGTAGCCGCTGAGCTCCAGCACAAGCAGGTTTTTACGGAAAAATTCCACGGCAAAATCCCCGGTGTAGCTGAAATCCTGACCTGAGGCATCGCTTGAAACACCTTCAGCCTTGGATAGGCTGCGCAGCCTGC
This sequence comes from Paenibacillus sp. fava2, assembly GCF_058313675.1. Taxonomy (NCBI): domain Bacteria; kingdom Bacillati; phylum Bacillota; class Bacilli; order Caryophanales; family Paenibacillaceae; genus Paenibacillus; species Paenibacillus sp. fava2. The sequence goes on from NZ_CM177755.1 coordinate 4,744,308, forward strand.
TGTTGACGGCCTTGGACACCTCAATGTCCGCAATGCCTTCAATGACCGGATAATAGACAAGATAGTCTCTGTTCGGCTTATATTTCTTCTCCAGTACAGAGTAAGGAGGCCGGAGCGGGATGACGCCGTTCTGCCGCCACACCTGTTTGCCTTTGCGGTCATAATACGCAGTGCGCTGATCAATATCCGCGCGGATCAGGCTGCCGCTGAAGGATAAGGTGCCGGAACCGGCGATGACGGGCGGCTGTGATGCTCTTTTTCCGCTTTTATCGATAAAGTAAGTATCTTTGGCATCGTAGACGGAGGCCAGCCCGTGCTGGTAATTGTTCACCCCGAGCAGCGGATGATTGCTGAGAATTCTGCCGGTAACAGCATCTGCAATGACATAGCGGGACCCGCGGTACGGCTGGTCGGCATAGACCGGGGTTCCCAGCGCGACACGGTTTTCGCCCAGCTGCTGTACCTCGTAATAGGTGGCCGGGATGATCTGCTTGCCCTGCTTATCAATCAGCCCGTAGGCGTTACCGTAATTCTCCGCTGTGTTGATCACCGCCCGCCCTTCCGAAAACGGCAGCGCGGACGTAAATTGAAGCTTGATCGCGACACTGCCGTTCAGGTTCAGATAGCCGTATTTACCGTTCTCTGTCTCCTGATAGGCCAGCAGCCCGTCGCCCGGATTCCCTACAAAAGCGTGTTTATACGTATGCAGCACCGTGCCGTCCTTATCAATCAGCGCATATTCGCCTTCGGCGGTTTTTACCAGAGCGGTTCCATTCATGAAATCACTTGCATCCAGATAAACGGCTGGCAGCACTTCCTTGCCCTGCGCATCAATGTATCCGTAGCGGGAACCGCCAGCTGTAGTACTTTGCCTGGAAAAAAGCGCCCGCCCCTCATGCAGCGAATTCAGATAATCAAACCGCGCCGCAGTGACTTCCCTGCCCTTCTCATCGATCAACGTATAGCCTTTGGCATCCGACACGACCGCCCTGCCTTCGACAAACGGAGCGATAAAGGAGTAGTAGGGTTTGACCTTTTCGCGTCCGCTGCTGTCAATCAGCCCGCTGCTGTTCTTGCGCTGTACAATTGCCAGGCCGTTCTCCTGAAATTCCTCGGCGTACTCGTATCTGGGTTCAATTGCGGTCCGCCCTTCATTGTTGATGTAGCCCCACAGCGTACCTTCCTTGGTCTTAAAAGGGGCCGGATGCAGCACTTCTGCCCGCAGACCGCCTGCAGCCTCTGCGTCCAGCACATCGAACGGTTCCAGCAACTCCAGTGGCTTAATGTAGTAATCTACCCGGTAGAGCCCGGCCTCTGCGGGCAGCGTAACAAACAGCTCGTCATCCGCCCGGATGAAATCCTCGTCCTGCTGGGCCACATATTCATTCCAGCCGATCCCGTCCCATTTCCACACTTCCGTCTGCAGCAGCCCGTTGTCCGCTCCTTTTGACAGCTCATTCAGCTTAATCCTCAGCATTCCCGTCGCTCCTTTATAAAGGCTTTTGCCTATATCGTATGAAGTTGAGGGGGAAAGGGTGTTTCTGTGCCCAGACATTGGAGCTGCGAGGATACTGCGGGACTTCCGCGGTTTTTGGACTTCCGGCCGCTGTTGTCTTCGGATTTCCTTTATTTATACCGCTGTCAGCGGGTGAAATCCGAAGACAGTATTGCTTCCGTAGCGAGCTTTCCTTCGGAAAGCTTTCAGGCGGACGCTCCCGCTCCTCCAGTTCCAAAATCCGCTCCGTCCCTTCAATCCCCTTCGTCGGAAAGATCAAAAGCAGCACAAAAAACACCCTTTGGTGGGTGTTGGCCGGAAGATCAAGGGCAGCTTTGCACTGCCCTTGTGTCCGTTAGAGGCTTCTGTCATTTCAAGACAGTGGCTGCGCAAGCTCCCAGATATGGCCTGCCGGATCTGCAAAAGCCAGGGTGCGTACTCCCCATGGCCGGTTCAATGGACCGTTCAGGAGCTCGACTCCCTGTTGTGCCAATTCCCTGGCTGCTGCATCTACGTCCTCAACCTGTATCGTAAACTGGAACCGTGAGCCGGATTCCGGGCCGGCAGGCTTGGCCGGCTGAATCAGTCCTGCTGCCTCGGATACATTCAGCAGATTAATGCTCATATTACCGAAATTATATACTGCTGATACTTCGTCTTCGTATACAACCGACAACCGGAATATATCCTCATAGAACCTTCTGGTCTTGTGCAGATCCTCCACAAACAGTGTAATTACATTGACGTTGAGCGCACCTAAATTCATTCATTTACCACCCTTCGATATAATTACAGACGTTTTGTTACTCTGCTATAATTTCAACGTTTGGCTCCAGCAGCACCTCGTCAATCTTTTCTGCATCCTTCTCGTTAAACCGGAAGATCTCCAGAATCAGATCGCCGTCTTTACGGGTTTCCCTTGTGAAGAACGGATAGGATATTTTGAGCAGAAACAGCTGGCCGGAAGCAGCATCCTTATAGAATTTCAGACCATAATTTACTGCACCATTTGTGCTGCTGACTTGACCGGAGTCTATCTGCTCCATACCTATAAAATGCTGCGTATCCTCATCAGCCGCCAGGATTTCCCAGTAATTTGGTGCATACCCTACAGTGGTCAACCAGAGTTGGACAGTAAACCTGAATGAATTGCTGTTCTTATCATCCGTTACTTGGATGTCGAAAGCGGGCTGTTCGGTCAGCTTGGTAACCGTAGCATCCGGTGAGCGGAGTAGTTCATATTCGTGCAATTTATTCAACTCAGAGCTGCTGATAACTTCTGACCAAGGTTCCGGTAGCTTTGATACGTCATAGGTATAATGAACCTCCAGCGTTTTTACCGGTTTGAATGCTAGCCCGTCAGCTTCATATTCAATGACAGCACTTGTAAATTTCGTTTCAAAGTCAGCTACTACGTCCAAAAAATGAATTTCGTCGTTGTATTCATAAGGGATAATATTACCTTCAAAAGTGTCAACCCGGGTATACTCCTCACCGTTCTGTCTATAAATATGCCCGTAATATTGCCTGATTGAACCCTCCATAGTAGTAACATAGAGTTCGTCTAAGCCATCCTTATCAATATCTATAAGGTAGGCAGAAACATATGAATCTTCAATGGAGGAAAATCCCTCAGAATCATTCACTAAAGTAATTTCACCCTGCATTACGCGATCCTGCAGATTAATCTCAAACCTCTGTTCAGCAAAAAAGAGATACTCCTCCCTCCGCTCGACGACCGAGTTCAGATAGTCCTCCCACGTCTCCTGGTGCTGCCCGGGCATCTCACCAGCAGCCGGCTCTGCTGTCGGTTCTGCTGTCGGTTCTGCTACCGGTACTGCCGTCGGTTCTACTGTCGATGCTGCTGTTGGTTGTTCCATTGGTTTTTGCACCGATTCAATCAAGTTATGATCAGATGAAGCAAAGTCAGTCTTTGTATTTACGGGCAATACCTCCTGTTCACTGCAAGATGCAGCAACAACACCAGCAATAAGAATAAAAACTAACCTTTGCGCGGTCTTCAAAATCCCCATAAACTCCAGTCTCTCCTCTAACCTGATCATCTGTCCAACCAGTTTGATCTTGCCCGGCAGCACACGCTGCACCGGAATCCCCACCTGACAGACTCCTTGCGTACAGCCTGTATTGCTCCAATACTATTTCTCGGTTTCAGCCTTTTCCACCTGCTCAAACCTTTAAGAAGTTAACCCTGCTGAAATCTCTCTGCCCGGACCTTCTCCTTTCAAGCTTCAGCCGGACTTCCACCGCAATGGGCTCACGGTTGTTACGCTTGTTACGGCAAGCGGGAATACCGCCGCTTCCGGCCCCCCAAACACAGCTAAGCCGTACGGAATATTCCGTACGGCTTAATCCATTTAGATGAGATGCTTATCTTACTTCCAGATCTCATCCGCAATTTCCTTGATATACGCAAGCTTGTTCCACTGCTGCTCTTCTGTCAGGTGGTTGCCTTCTTCGGTGGAAGCGAAGCCGCATTGCGGGCTCAGGCAGATCCGGTTCAGGTCAACGTACTGCTTGGCTTCCTCGATCCGCTTGAGAATATCTTCCTTATTCTCAAGCTCGCCGAACTTGGAGGAGAACAGGCCCAGCACTACCTGCTGGTTCTCCTTCAGGAAGCGCAGCGGCTTGAAATCCCCCGCACGGTCGGTATCGAACTCCAGATAGTAGCCGGAGTAATTGTCGATGCCGAGGAGTGTCTGCACGATCGGCTCGTAGCCTCCGCCTACACCGGCATAGGTCGATACATAGTTGCCGCGGCACACATGGGTCGTTACAACGAGGTCTTCCGGCAGACCGGCTACAACGGCAGCATTCACCTGGGCCAGCTCATTAGCATAGTCAGCCACATTCACGCCGATTTGTTCCATAATAGCCACAAACTGCTCGTCGCACAGCGCACCCCAGGTGCAATCGTCGAACTGAATGCTGCGGCAGCCCGCATTGTACAGATCAAGCACTGCACCTTTGTAGGCTTTAACAGTATCAGCCAGCAGCTCTTCGCGGTTCGGGTACAGCGCGTTTGTGCTTTCTTTATTTTCGGCACGGTCCAGCTCGAACAGGAACTGGGCAGCAGCCGGAACGGATTGGCGGGCAACCACGTCATCGCCGGCAATCCCTTTAAGGAAGGTATAGTGTGCGACAAACGGATGGCTGCTGTAGCTGATTTTGCCGCTCAGACGGGCCGTTTCCGGTCTGGACTGGGCTCCGTTGAACTGATAGCCCAGGTCAATAATGGTCTGCTCGACTCCGTCAAAGCCCCAGAAGAAATCCAGATGCCACCAGGAGCGGCGGAATTCGCCGTCAGTCACGGCCTGGAGGCCGACTTCTTTTTGCTTCGTTACGAGCTTGACGATTTCGGCGTCTTCAACTTCCTTCAGCCGGGCGGCGGTAATCTCACCGTTCTTGTATTTTAACCGGGCCTCCTTCAAAGCGGCGGGACGCAGGAAGCTGCCTACAATATCATATCGGAATGGGGTTACGGTACGTTTCAAAGGTTCGGTCTGAGTGCTCATCGGTTAATCTCCTCATCAGTTCAATTAGTACAGCTACTATAGCATATCTGCTCAGCTGTACTGTTCTACTAATGATCTATCATCCGTTATAATTAATAGCTATACCAGGATAGCCCTGATAATCAGTCCGGAGAAGGGCCTCCGGCGGGAATCGTAATCAGGAAGGCGGTTCCCCTGCCCTTTTCACTCTCAACCTCTATATCCCCTTTGAGCTTGTCCACAGTGCTGTATACCATAAGCATTCCCAGGCCGGTTCCTTCCTCCTTGGTGGAGTAATACGGCTTGCCGAGCCGTGAAATTTCCTCTTTCGTCATGCCAATCCCGGTGTCCCGGATGCTGATTATAATATTCTGCTTGTTTTCCGAGATCTGAATGGTCAGCGTCCCGCCTTCCTTCTCTTTCATGGCTTCTATGCCGTTTTTGTAAAGGTTGATCAGGCACTGCTGGATCTGATTTTTGTCATAGCTGGTATTCAGTGTATTGGTGAAATGGAACTGAACGTCAACCTTGTGAATAGAGGCAAAGGGCATAATGATATTCTTGGTATACTCTGCTTCTGTCAGCATATTGGAGAACACCATATTACCGGACTGCGGCTTGGCAAAAGAAAGATAATCACTGACAATCTTCTCCGCCCGGTCCAGCTCCTGCAGGGACAGCTCCACATAGCCTTTCTCCTCTGGCGTAATATTCCCGGATTTGTTGAGCAGCTGCAGGAAACCGCTCGTCACCGTAAGCGGATTTCTGATTTCATGTGACACACTGGCCGCCAGCTCACTGACGACATTCAGACGCTCCGACTGGAGAATCCGGTCACGGTTTCGGATATTGGTAATGATCTGCTCAATCAGAATCATAATAATGCTCATTACTCCGACATGTGTTGTCAAGGCATAGAACGTCAGGGTCCAGAACTGCCTGTCCAGCGTCCCCTTCATCACTCCGAGGATAATCAGATAGATGCCCATCGTCAGCGCCGCAATAAAGGTTGCCGATACAATCCGCCGGTTGGCGCTCTGCCTGAGAAACCATTTGCTTAAAAACGGCACAATCAGCAGCACCGCTGTGGAAAACAGGAAGGACGGAATAATACCCGCCCCGCCGATATACAGCCGGTATATATTTAGAATCAGATATAACGGAAGCACGTTCCTGTACCCGCCGAATAACGCCACAAGAATAAACGGCACATAGCGCAGATCATAAATAAAGCCCATCTCCAGCTTAATCGGCTTGGCTATGCACAGGATCATCGTGACTGCAGACATAAACACCAGGATTTTGTTATTGTAACGGTTGGCTCTATTTTCAAAAAATATTACAACAATCAACACCGGAAACAGAATAAACAGAAAATTCAATAGTAGGGTTTCAAACAAAGATCTAACGTCCTCTCAGATGTGCTCAAGCGTTCTTCATTTCTCTATTATAAGAAAAGAACAGACATTTCCTAGAGTAATTGCTGGAAATTATAGACTTCTGTTTAAAGAATGTGTTAATAAAAGGTTATGTCCTTAGCCTTTACAATAAAGTGTAATTCTATCAAAGCAGGTGCAGAAATGAAAATTTCAGTCGAACAGATTGCCAGAGAACAGGAAGAAGAGATCATTATCCGGTGCCACGAGGAAGATGAGGAAATAAGGGGTATAATACATAGGCTTCAGACCGACAGTCTCGTACTGCTTGGATACCAGAATGAACGCGTTCACCGGATCAAGCTCAGGGACATCTATTATTTTGAAGCCGTAGACGGGAAGGTGTTCATTTACTGCAGGAGCAGCGTGTATGAGGTCAAGCAAAAGCTCTATGAGCTGGAGGCGCTTAGCAGCAGGCTGAGCTGTTTTCGCGCATCCAAATCCACCGTGCTGAACATAGCCAAAATTTCCATGGTTCGTCCGGCGTTCAGCGGGCGGTTTGAAGCTGTACTGGATAACGGGGAGCGTGTTGTGATTTCCAGACAGTACGTGCCTGTGCTCAAAAACATGCTGGGCTTATAAGGGGGGAACGGGATGAAGCCACTGCAAATTGTAAAAGAGCTGCTGCGGGATTTTTTGATTATTTTTGCATCCATTATCATCATTATTACTGTGTTACGATCCATCTTTGATCCTGACGAAGCCTTTGATCTGATTACCATTTATATCATAATGGGCTTCTCACTGGTCGGTACGCTAACGGGGATTATTCTCTACACGCCTGACGGGGTAAGCGAGCGGAATATGCGGACAAGGGTGATCCTTCATTTTGCCGCTCTTGAGGTGATTCTGATCGCCCTGGCGTTTGTGACCGGGATGGTGAGAGGTTTCCTGCCTACAGCCCTTTTCGCTGTGCAGATTGCCGCAGTCTACGGGATCGTCCGGCTGTTATCCTGGCAGGTGGATAAAAAAGAAGCGGAGCAGATTAATGAAAAACTACGTCAGCTGAAGATGGATGACCGGCAGGATGGCTAGGAGATCAAGGTTATTTTTGCAGCTTATTGGCCTGTAGCTACAGCTTATTCGTTTGCTATACGCTTCCCTCCGGCAGTTTCATAAGATGAAGCCATCCTTATGAATAACACCGGAAGGGGACAAACAGAAGATGGAAATCGTATTGTTCACCGTTGTGCCTTTGGTTGAGATTGCTTTGGCTGTATATTGTCTGGTTACGAAGCAGCGGCAGAGAAAAGTAAAGAGCCTGGTCAGAGTTACTGTGTTTATCATGTTTGTTATGCTCACCCTGTTGCCTGGGATTGAATGGAGCTTTAGCTGGATTATTTGCGCAGGTATGCTGCTTCTTTTGGCTGCGGCAGGCCTGTTGCCGCTAATCCGGCAGCCCAAAGCAAATCCCCGTGTGTTCAAACGCTCAGCCATTGTGGCAAAAGCAATCCTGATGCTCATTGTGCTGACGTTGGCTTTTGCACCTGTACTGCTTTTTCCGCAATACAGATTGCCTGAGGTTACAGGGGAATATCCTGTTGCAACAGCTATGTATACCTACACGGACAAGAACCGTATTGAGGAGTTTACGGATACCGGTGAGAACAGACACGTAAATGTGGAATTCTGGTATCCGGAGCAGACTGAAGGGACTTATCCGCTGCTGGTCTTTTCCCATGGGGCTTACGGAATCAGCTCAAGCAATACCTCTACGTTTACCGAACTTGCCAGCCATGGCTATGTCGTTGCTTCCATCGGCCACCCCTATCATTCTTTTTATACGGAAGCTGAGGATGGAACGCTGACGATGATCAGCCCGGATTATTTCCGGGAATTCAATAATACTAACAAAGACGGGATTTATACGGCAAAGGAGCTTTACGGGATCATTCAAAAATGGATGAAGCTGCGCACCGGCGATATGAATTTGGTGATAGATTCGGTTATGGAAAATGCTGCAAAAGGCAACGGCCCTGCTGTTTATGGGCTAATTGATCCGGCTAGAATCGGGGTATTCGGCCACTCAATGGGCGGCGCAGCCAGTGTCTGGCTTGGAGCGGAGCGTGGCGACATCGGTGCCGTTGTCAATCTGGACGCCCCGCTGTTCAGCGAGCTTCGTTATGACCGGGAGGCGGATGATTTTACCGCGGCTAATGAAGCCTATAATATCCCGCTGCTTAATATTTACTCCGACGATGTATGGAAGCAGCTTGACTATGCCACTGTGTATGCTGCCAACAAAACAGCTGATCAAACATTCACCGAAGCATACTCCGTTCATTTTCAGGGAGCCAATCATATGAGCCTGACCGATCTGCCGCTGTTCTCCCCTATACTGGCTACAATGATGCCGGTTGGAAAAGCGGTCATTGATAAATACTACTGCATCGAGAACATGAATCGGCTGGTACTGCAGTTTTTTGATTATACGTTGAAGGGGATTGGCGATTTCTCTCCGAAAGAGGTGTATTGAATCAATCTGTCAATCTGCTCTCTCACAGCTCCAACCAATATAGGCCCCATATTTTTTACCGTACATGCTCATGAGATGACTCTGATAATCAATTTGCGCTAATGCTTCCGTCTTGGCAGCTGTAAAAGTGACCCGGTTATCTGTTTCGGAAACCCGCTCAATTTCAAACGATGTGAAAGCAAGTTCCTTTGCAAATGTATCTGCATCATCTAAGGAAATCTCGAAATAATGTGCTATACGACAAGTATTGATGCGCCTGAGATGGATGCCGGATTCAACGATCTTCTTGTTATTACTCTTCCTGCGGGATTTTTGTTCTTCATCCGTTTCTATGATGCCTGTAAGACCCTCACCAAAAAGATTGTCAATTTGGTACCGGTTATAGTCCAAAATCCACTTCCGGTGCTGATGGTAGATAGGCAGCAGAACGTCTTTATCGGAACTGTAAACATCACAGCCGCGATCGTCATACATATGAAACAAAATTCCTTTTGTTTTGTTGTACAGGTAAATTTGGCCGCCTGCTTCCGGTTTACGCCTGAAATCTAAATTGCCAATGGACTCCAGTACATACGGTATCCGGATTTCTTTGGCTTTGATTTCAGCCTTCCATTCAAAAGTATAAAGATCTTCTTCCGATTCATCGAACTCATATGGCAGAACACTTGAACTTAACTGCTGCCTCAACCGGGTTTTGAAAAAGCGCTTTAAACGTACAGTACTGGCACATTTTTCATTTCTGCTATAACTGGTATGATGTAAAAAAACTACATGGTCCTCAGGATCAAAAATGGAACGGCAAATCGAATTCGCGCGATGCAGACCTTCCCTGCGGTAGGCCTCATCCATCAAGCTTCCCAAACCCAGTTCAAAACGTATGTAAAGAGCATGGGCTGTCACTTCTTTTACAATATTCACTGGGATGTTCCCCTCATCTTCATATATAAATTCACAAAGGCCCATCCCAGGATGGACCTTTCTTGTTTAAATGCTCTTATTATCCCTGATAATCCCTTTTGGATTCCAGCTCGGCCAGAATGTCCTTGTCTTCAGCGTTGTCTCTCGTCACCTTCTGTACGCCGATCGCACTATACGAAATTAGCAGAATCACAGCGATGTAGTACCCTTTTACATTTAACTGAAACGGAGCATTGTACAGGCCAATAAAGAACATGGCGTAACCGATAACTAAACCTGCAATGGCCATACCGGTAAAAGCAGCTGTGTTCCTCATCCGGTGTTTCGGATTCTCCAGGCGGATTTCTCTATCTTCCGTATTGTCCCGGACAACCTTCTGCATGACGATGCAGCTGATCGTAATCAGCACCATGCACAGAATATAATACCCCTTCACATTCAGCTCCCAATTGTCATTGTAGACACCCAGGCAGAATAAGAACAGGCCTGCTGCCAAGGCAAAATAAGAAGCCAATGTGAAGGCAGTCGTGTTACGCTTGCGGTACGTTTGATTCATCTGCTGATTTCTCCCCCCACTGCAATCTGGAATGCACTATTCCTCCTCCACTATACCCTGAAAGTTTGGTAAAATTCTACCATAATTTACTTTACTCACGCTTATCTGCGCTGCATCCGTTTAACAGATAAATTTTGCTGAATTGTGAGATGTAATCGGATTCTGTAAAAGTTAGTTCCGTAATTTTATCCAGCCAGTCCATAGTAGTTCCTATATGATCATAGCCTGACAACAGATCCTCCCTGCTGCTCACATCGATACCAAGCTTTGTCCAGGTCACCCTGTTTCCCGTCCGCACTACATGCGCAACCACCACCGTACAGCTTAAATCACAATCGTCCGGGCACATCAATACCGGCATTACAAACTCATTACTGGTGCAATTGTACCTTGATAATATAAACTCTCTCTCCCCCGGATCATCCAGCCAGTCCGGCATCACCGGAATTAACCCTTCAAGATTGCGTGAGGGATAGTGATTATGCAGTAATGCATCAAGAGGCATACCGTCTATAACGATAATGTGATGCTCAACTTTACAAAAGTGACTCCTACCCAGTACCACTTCTATGTTGTTAAAAATATCGGTCATTATAGCCACACTCCCTATTCCATTATTCTTTACAACGTTTGAAAATCCCGGAGCTGTCTCCGCTGCCAACCGCATTGTGTATTTTGCCGACATCACTGCTGTCATTTTCTATCCGATTGGACATTCTGCGCATATACATCACACAGGCCTGATCCTATAGTTAAGGCAGGAAGCGCTGCAGATCAGCAGACGTCAGGAATGATGTGCGGAAAGGTGGAAGACAGCTATGCAAGCAGTACAGGATCACGGCGGCCGGGAGTTCTACGAAGGACTGCTCCTTTCGATGATAGAGCCGTTAAAGGGACGTTTCAGCCCGGGAAAAGCCAGGCTTCAGCTTGGCGCTGAAACAGCCGGATACGGGAGCAGCGTTGCAGGAATGGAGGGCTTTTCACGCCTGCTATGGGGACTGGTTCCTTATTGGGCCGGCGGCGGTAAAGAGGTCAGCCTGCTGCCCGTTTATCTGGAGGGTCTGGCGAACGGAACCAATCCGGATTCTCCGGAATATTGGGGGGATCTGCACCATAAAGACCAGCGGATGGTGGAAATGGCCGCTATCGCTTTCGGGCTGCTGATGATCCCGGAGAAATTATGGGAGCCTATGCCGGAGCATAGCCGTAACCATCTGGCAGCATGGCTGGGGCAGATTAATCTCTATTCCTTAGCCGAAAACAACTGGCAGTATTTCAATGTTATCACCAACCTGGCGCTGAAGCATATAGGCATGCCATACAGCAACGAGCGTATGGAAGAAGCTATGGCTAAATATGAGTCCTTTTATTTGGGGAACGGCTGGTATTCCGACGGGTTGCGTCCTCAGAAGGACTACTATGTTTCGTTTGCGATTCATTTCTATTGCCTGCTGTATGCCAAGTTTATGTGTGATGAAGACCCGCTAAGATCAGCGCTGTTCAAAGCAAGAGCCAAGGAGTTTGCCGGAACCTTTATCTACTGGTTTGATGATGAAGGCAAGGCCCTGCCCTTCGGGAGGTCCATGTCCTACCGGTTTGCCCAGGCAGCCTTCTGGAGCATGAGCGCGATGCTGGAGCTTGATGTTCTGCCAATGGGAGTATTAAAAGGACTCATAGAACGGCATATGGAGCAGTGGCTGCGGCAGCCTATTTTTGATAATGGCGGCGTGTTATCCATTGGTTATGCGTATCCGAATCTCAATATGTCAGAGGGTTATAATGCATCCGGTTCCCCGTACTGGGCTTTCAAAAGCTTCGCGCTGCTTGCCCTTCCTGCAGACCACGAGTTCTGGACCGTGAAAAGCGAGCCTCTTCCCAAGCTTGAACAGCGGCTGGCTATCGCCGAGTGTAACATGCTGATCTACCGCAGCGGCTATAGTGTCACCGCGCTTACGGCCGGGCAATACCCGGTTCTGCAGCTTACCCACGCAGCTGAAAAATACGCAAAGTTCGCGTATTCCACCCGGTTCGGGTTCAGCTGCCCCAGATCGTACAGTCATCTGCATGAGGCGGGAACAGACAGCATGCTGGCTTTTTACGTTCACGATATGATTTATGTGCGAAAAGCCTGCCTGGAATATAACGTCACCGCAACAGAGGTATATTCCAGATGGAGCCCGGCCAAGGGCATTGAGGTCGAGACTTGGCTTATTCCAACAGATGAAGGTCATATCCGGCGCCATACGATTACCAGCGAATTGGAATGCACCGCATATGACTGCGGGTTTGCTTATCCCGACCTGCCCGGAGAGACCCGCAGAGAGGTTAGCGATACCTTTGCTGCTGTCATAGATGCTAATGGCAGAAGCTCAGCAGCTTCTGGCACCGGCAGACCTATGGTGATCACCAGCGCGCCGAATACCAATCTGATTTTCCCCACCGCGTTAATCCCGGCTATTGAATACCGGATTCCAAAGGGAAGGCTTAGTGTCGAAACCAGAATTGAGGCAGATTTCGCAGATGTCAAAATACAGATAGGAAGTGGTCACGGTTATGAGATATGCGATCAGTGAAACGGACCGCCAGTGGGCGGCCCGGGTCTGGGACAAGCTTGAATTAAAAGTAAAAGCAGAATGCCTCCGCGTCGGCCCGATCATGCCCTATATTCCAGTCAATGGAACCTACGGGGACATGGCTGAGTGGAACCTTGTCTGGTGGACAAACGGCTTCTGGGCCGGCATTCTGTGGCAGATGTACCACTCTACCAAGGATGATCTATACAAAGACACAGCTGAACAAATCGAAGCAAAACTGGATCAGGGGTTAGCTGACTACATGGGCCTGGATCATGATCTGGGATTCCTGTGGTTACATACGGCTGTGGCTGATTTCCGGCTTACCGGAAATCAGCAGTCCCGTATCCGCGGGCTTCATGCAGCAGGTATTCTCGCCGGGCGGTTTCAGCCGGCCGGCGGATATATCCGGGCCTGGAACGAAGGGCAGGACGGCATCGCCATTGTAGACTGTCTGATGAATCTTCCCCTGCTCTATTGGGCTGCTGACCAGCGCAAGGATTCCGGCCTCAAGCAGATTGCACTCAAGCACGCTGACATGGCCCTGCAGTACGTATTGCGGCCGGATGGCTCCTGTAACCATCTGGTGCAATTTGATACGGAAACTGGTGGGTACCTGGATAATCCGGGCGGGCAAGGGTACGAGAGCGGCTCTTCCTGGACCCGCGGCCAATCCTGGGCTGTCTATGGCATGGCGCTTTCTTACCGGTATACCCTGAAGCAGGAGTATCTGGATGCCGCCAAACGGTCAGCGCATTATTTTATCGCGAATGCCGCCGTCAACGACTACGAGATACCTATTGATTTCCGTTCGCCGGAAGAGCCTTTGTATATTGATACAACTGCTGCCGTGTGCGCTGCCTGCGGACTACTGGAGCTATCCGAATTTGTTGGTGAATATGAGAAAGGTCTGTATACAAAAGCTGCGGTCCGGCTCCTGAGGAAGATCGGTGAGATATTCTGTGACTGGAACCCCGGGACGGATTCCATCGTCTCCCACGGCTCCGGAAGGTATCACCGGGAGTCGGACCGTGAAGTGCCGATTATTTACGGCGACTACTTTTTTCTGGAGGCCATTCTGCGGCTGTTAGACCGGGACTTTCTGATCTGGTAGCTTATTCAATATACCGCATGGCCAGCTCTGTGTGATATCTGGACAGATTTTTTGAAAATCGCTGATCCGGATATCCGCGGTGCAGCAGCTTCAGCCCGGCCGAGATTAAGGCGATATGATGATGGAACCGGTAAAACCGCATCCTGTCAGGATCAAGGGAATCGTTCTGCAAATAGCGGTAATACTCGCCGAATCTGAATTCAAGAAAGCTGTGCTCATGCTCGATATCAAAGAACCGCACGCCTTCAATATCAATCAGATAAGGCTCAAGCCTCTCATTTACCAGCAGGTGGTCGGGGCCGAGTTCATCGTGGATCAGCCCGTATTCTGTCCTTGGTCCGATTCTGTCTGCAAGCTCATTCAGTTTATCCAGCAGCTTCTCTTTATTAGTGTTAATGAGGTCGATATACTGCACTGCGTAAGCTAACTGCAGCTTTGCATTATCCTGCAGCACCAGATGACATTGGCCTGCTTTACGTACGTTACGATGCTGCTCAGGTGCACCAAAGGTATTTCTCTTAATGTTATGCATGGCTGTAACCAGAGTCCCTACCTGCTGTAAAACATGCTCCTTAACCTCCGGATCAGGATGACTGAAATAGGCTTCAGCTTTTTGTCCGTCAATATACTCAACCAGCGCGTAATCAAACGTATAGTCCGTTCTGTCATTATTCAAGTCGTAAAGTGCCGGCGTGCGGATGGAATGTTCCTTCAAAAACCTGTTGCTGGATGCAAACAGGCCGCTGCCATATGAACTTGCATTGATCGTATTTTGTTCGATTTCCTGCTGAAAAAAGTTCATGGTCAGATCCCACACATAAAGCACACAACAGAAGCCGTTCGTGCAGTCTACCTTATAGACTACCTTTTGGGCACCGCCATGCATTCTGGTCACACCTGAAACTACGTGGGAGCTTCCAAAAACCTGGCCGATATATTTCTGCAGTGCAAGGGGGTCTAGGTGGCAGCTAACGTTAACATTCATTGAACAACACTCCTGATCATTGTATTGCCGGCTACCTCACTGTATAATAATCCCTGGAAAAAATATAGACTGTTTCTTCCCGTTCTGCTATGATGTTGAATAAGGTCTTTGTAAAAATAGCCATACGCAGCAGCCCATCGATTTAAGTCGAGCGGCTGCTTTTTTGTTGCTGCTTGGGTGCAGGAAATGGCTCAGAGAACATAGTCGCCCCCCTTGCCCACGTATAACCTTTTCTGACCTTTTACATGCTCTTCGCTTGTCTCTCGCGTGTCTTTCGCATGTCTTTGGCCTGTCCTCTGCACTTTGCATGTCTCCGTACGCCCTTCGTATGCCCCGTATGCCTTTCAAATGCCCTCTGCATCTCCTTCGCATCCCCTTGGCGTCTACTTGGTATGCTCTTCGCATCTCCATCCCTACCCGGCTAACGGACTCAGATGACCTTATCTGCCGCAAAATCCCAAGTATCACATTCTAACGGACACCAGCGCCGTTAATTAACCAGCTCAGCCTCAAAATTACCTGTCCTGGGCGAAATAAGGTCATCTCGGTCCGTTAGCTCCTCAAAAAGCACCGTTTGGCGAAAATAACGGCTGTGGTGTCCGTTAGCGTCCAAGGCGGCCGACGGGTGGTCCTTACAAAGTTCTTTTGGGTTGGGATATGCCGGGGTTTGTACTGATGCTGAGGTTGGTGCGCCGAGCTGGAGTTACACTTCTATTGCAGTTGGCGGGTTGAGCCGGGAGGTTACACTACTTTTGCTGTTGGCGGGTTGAGCCGGGGGTTACACTAACATTGCACTTGGCGGGTTAAGCGGGAGGTTACACTACTACTGTAGTTTGTGGGTTAAGAGGGAGGTTACACTACTTTTGCTGTTGGCGGGTTAAGCGGGAGGTTACTCTACTATTGCTGTTGGCGGGTTAAGCGGGAGGTTACTCTACTATTGCTGTTGGCGGGTTAAGCGGGAGGTTACACTAACATTGCAGTTAGCAATGCTGAGCCGGGCTTTGCACAGCAGCTGGTTGGGCTTTTTGGCTTTTTGGCTTTTTGGCTTTTTGGCTTTTTGGCTTTTTGGCTTTTTGGTTTTTTGGCTTTTTGGTTTTTTGTTTTTTTCTTGGCGTTTTGTTTCGGAGCGCAGCAATCGAAACACCAAAAAGCGTTTGCTATGCAGTGCTAGCAAACGCTTTTGCTGCTTTCCCCCACCTTGGCGAGGTGATGGGAGTAACGGAGGGAAAGTTTGGAGCTGGAGGAGCGGAGCGTCCGCCTGAAAGCTTTCCGCAGGAAAGCTCACTTCGGAAGCATAGGCTATGTTTGGATTTCTACCGCGATTAGCGGTTCAAATCAGGAAATCCAAACATAACAGCGGCCGGAAGCCCAAAGCTTTCCCGGAGTTACGCCCAATCACCGAGCAAAGCCTACTTCTTCGACGAGTACTTCCGCATATCAAACGATACCGCAGCGATGATGATCAGACCTTTGATGATCAATTGATAATAAGGGCTGATGCCGATGAAGGTCAGACCGTAGTTAATGAGGGTGAAGATGATAACCCCGACGAGTACACCCGGAACGGTACCGATACCGCCTGTAGTGGATACGCCGCCGACTACGCAGGCCGCGATGGCGTCAAGCTCGTACATGTTACCGTAGTTATTGGTAGCTCCGCCTGTTCTTGCTGCTTCGAGAACACCAGCCAGACCGTACAGGGCACCTGCGATAGCGTAGATGTAGATCAGGTTCTTGGATACGTTGATACCGGAAACCTTGGCAGCCTGCATGTTGCCGCCGATGGCGTACATGTTTTTGCCGAGCTTGGTTTTGTTGAACAGCACCCAGACAATGGCGGCGACGACTATCGCTATGATGACGATGTATGGTATGGAATACTGGCCGCTGCCGATAAAGCCGGAGCCAATCTTGGTGAAGTCCTCACGCAGTCCGCCGATTGGCTGTGACTGGTTCGGGTCCATATCGAAATACAGGGAGTTTACGCCGTATACGATCAGCATGGTGCCCAGTGTGGCAATGAACGGCGGTACATTGAGCTTGGAAACGACGAGACCGTTGACCAGACCGCAGAGGAGACCGGCCACGATAGCAATGACGATTGGAAACAGTACATGCACCTGCGGCAGATCCGGGAAGAAACGGCGGGAATAATCCGGAATTTGCAGCATCGATGCCGAGATAACGGCGGTGAAGCCGACTACACGGCCTGCCGACAAGTCGGTACCTGCTGTAATCAGGATGAAGGCCACCCCGAGGGCAATAATAACGCGGGTTGAAGATTGGATCAGTACGTCACGCAGAGTGTTGACTGACATAAAGCTTGGTTCGTATACGATAATCCCCATTATGAGAATGACAAGTACGATATAGATTGCATTCTGGGTGATAAAGGATTGTGCTTTTTTTACGTCCATGAGTAGTGTTCCTCCTTAAGTGTTACGCGAAGTTTAGCGATTCTAATGTGAGCTGAACCAGCTGTACAGGAAGCACCTCCGACTTCGCTGTTGTCAGTACTGCTCCTATCCTAGTGCTGTGCGGCGAGACGCATAACTTCGGTTTCCGTAGCCTGGTCGCCTTCTAGTATTCCTGTAAGCCGTCCTTCGGACATGACCATTACACGGTCAGACATGCCCAGCAGCTCAGGCATTTCGGAGGAGATCATAATGATGCTCTTCCCCTGCTTCGCAAGGTCGGCAATAATTGAATAAATTTCAAATTTGGCTCCGACATCAATCCCCCGGGTAGGCTCATCGAGCAGCAGAATTTCCGGCTCGGTCAGCAGCCATCTGGCCAGCAGCACCTTTTGCTGGTTACCGCCCGAAAGGTTCATAATCTGTACCTTGGTGGTTGGTGTCTTCGTACGGAGCTTCTCGATCATCCGGTCGACTTCTACCTTTTTCTTCTTGCCGTCAAGCAGGAGATATGGCTTCTGGTAACGGTCCAGATTGGCAATCGCTCCGTTCTCATGGACAGACAGTACAGGGAAAATACCGGTTACGCGGCGTTCCTCCGTCAGCAGGGCCAGACCATGCTTTTTGGCATCCTGCGGTGAGTTGATGTTGACCTTTTTCCCGTCGATGGAGATGCTGCCGGACTGGATGGCTCTGAGCCCGAACAGGGCTTCAATAACCTCTGTACGCTGTGCACCTACAAGTCCGCCTACACCGAGAATTTCACCGCGCCGGAGTGTAAATGAGACATCCTTGAACGATCTCGGCTCCGGGGAAGTCAGTCCTTCCACCTTCAGATAGACCTCACCAGGTACGTTGCTGCGTTCCGGGAAGCGGCTCGTCAGGTCGCGTCCAACCATCCGGGAGATAATCAGATCTGTTGTCAGCTCAGCAGACGGCCAGGTACCGATCTTTTTACCGTCACGCATAATGGTTACTTCATCAGAGATTTCAAGAATTTCTTCCATCTTGTGGGATATATAGATAATAGCTACGCCTCTTTTTTGCAGGTCCCGGATAATCCGGAACAAATGCTCTACTTCCACGCTTGTCAGGGAAGAGGTCGGCTCATCCATTACGATAACGCGGGAATGAAAAGAAACGGCCTTCGCGATTTCAATGGATTGGATTTTGGATACTGACAGCTTGCCTACCAAGGTTTCGGGATTCAGATCAATGTCCAGATCCTTGAACAGACTTTCCGTATCCGCATACATTTTTTTGTGGTCAATGAATTGAATCGGCCCGATTCCCCTAGTCGGAAAACGTCCCAGCCAGATGTTCTCCATCACGCTCCGGAACGGTACCGGATGAAGCTCCTGGTGAATCATTGAAATCCCGTGCCCAAGGGCATCGTTAGAGTTGGTAATATTGGCTTTTTCGCCATCCAGAAAGATCTCACCGGCGTCCGGTGAATAAATGCCAAAGAGACATTTCATCAGTGTGGACTTTCCTGCCCCGTTTTCGCCCATGAGTGCATGAACCGAACCCGGTCTAACCTTGAGGCTAACTCCATCCAGCGCCTTAACGCCGGGGAATTCTTTTGTAATATTGTTCATTTCCAGCAAAAACTCAGCATTAGCCATGTTGTTACGCCCCCTACGCTTTTTTCTTTTTCCATGAGAGGCACAGCGGTTCTATCCTGTTCCCTACCCTTAAGGAAGTCCGGAGAGCGGATGGGCCCGCTCCCCGGTTATCATTTTGTCTATTAGTTCTGTTTATACCAGAGGCTATTATTGCGCGTCAGCTACGTTGTCTTTAGTGATCTTTTTGTAGGAGATCCACACGTATTGGTTGTCAGTGATGTCGAAGCCTACGTTGTCTTTAGTAGGAGTTTCGCCCTTAGCCAACAGCGCTGCAACCGTGATTGCCGCTTTACCCTGGTTGTTCGCATCGTTCAGTACTGTTCCGAGCATCGTTCCGTCCTGCAGAGCCTGAACAGCTGGTGCTGTAGCGTCAACACCTACTACCGGCATGTATTTGTCGCCAGTGAAGTAGCCCTGCGCTTTCAGAGCTTCAATTGCGCCCAGTGCCATGTCATCATTGTTAGCCAGAACCGCTTCGATCTTGTCACCGTGGGAACCAAGGAAGGCAGCCATTTTTTCCTGTCCTTTTACGCGGTCCCACATTGCAGTATCTTCAGCCAGCTTTTCAACCTTGATGCCGGCATCTTCGATAGCCTGGATGGAGTAAGTCGTGCGCAGCTCGGCATCCTGGTGTCCCGGTTCGCCTTTGAGCATTACGTACTGCAGCACGCCGTCGCCGTTTTTGTCAGCCTCAGGATGTGCCTTCCAGTAGTCAACGATCAGCTGGCCGGACATCGTGCCGGACTCTTCTGCTTTTGCACCTACATAGTAGACTTTATCCCATTTCTTCATATCTTCCGGAAGCGGTTCGCGGTTCAGGAATACTACCGGAATGTCAGCTGCTTTAGCTTTGTCAATGATAACGCCGGCAGCCGTGCGGTCAACAGGGTTGATCAGCATGCCGTCATATTTTTTGGTAACGAACAGGTCAACCTTGTCGTTCTGGGTCGGCTGCGAGTTTTGGCTGTCTACGATGTCTACAGTTGCAATACCTTTAGCTGCTGCATCGATTGCGTTACGAACGCCGGTCATGAAGGTATCATCAAATTTGTAAATCGCTACACCGACTTTAGGCGTTTCGCCGCTGCCGGAATTCGCTGTGTCCGCTGCCGAGTTGCCGGCCGGAGCATTTGTTGCAGCTGTATTAGCAGAGTTGTTGTTATTGCCGCCGCAGCCTGCCAGAGCTGCACCCAGTAATGCACTAGCAAGTAAAACGGAAGTGAGTTTTTTCATAATTTAATGACCTCCTGGTGATGTTTCTTTATTAGTGTGTCCGTGTCTCAGGCACATCCTTATTATGCCCCACATGAAAACGGTTGCGAATATAAAATACTACTGTCTTTTATAAAAATTCTAATATCATAAAAATCCTATTTTACGAACGGAAACAGCAGCTTCTGATTCTCCGGATACAGCATATTGTCCAGATCAATCAGCTTCGTCCCGGTATCCACACGCTCCGGCACGTCCATTCCCTGCACCGCTTCCACCGCATATTTCACTGCCAGATAGCCGTTGCTGAACGGATTCTGGATGACAGTGGCCTGAACGGTGCCGTTCTGCAGCAGCTCCAGCATGGATGGAGAGCTGTCAAAAGCGACCATTCTGATAATGTTATCAAGTCCCATGCTCTGAATCACCTTGCCCGCTCCCTGGGAGGCCGTCTCGTTCAGTGTGGCGATCCCCCGCAGCCCCGGATGGTTCTTCAGCATTTGCCGGGTCAAATCTTCAGCTTCGATGGTACTCGAGGTGGTATATGAAATCTGCACTACATGAATGTTCGGATAACGGGCGGCATAGTTCAAAAAACCCTTTTCCCGCTCATCCGCATCCCGGGCCCCGTAATCTATCGAGCCGCTCTCATGCTCCCCGTTCAGGGGAGCGCTGGTAAAATTAAGAATGCCGATTTCTCCGGTGCCGTTCAGCAAATTAATCAGACGTTCAGCAGATTTCTGGCCGGCCTCATAGCCGTTGGAGCCGACATAGGACCTTACCTTTGCAGAGCCGACCTCGGCATCAACCGAAATAACCGGGATCTTGGAATACGCCGCCTGGTCGACAACCTGAGCGAGCCCCATATAGCTGCTGGCCGCCAGTATAATAGCATCTGCGTGCTGGCTGATCGAATCCTCAACCATGGCAACCTGCTCATCAATCATGCTCTCGGAATCCGGCGCTTTGAACGTCAGATTGACATTGAACTCCTTGGCAGCCGCTTCTGCACCAAGCTTGACCGTATTCCAGTAATCACCCTTGTTCATCTTGACGATCATATGGATATTGCGTGCGTTTTTGGTATTGATATAGACAGGTGACGTATTAAAGCAGGAGGTAACCGATAACCAGACCAGCCCGCACATCAGCAGCGTCAGTATTAGACGTATGATCTTCATAAAGGCTCCTCCCCCTCTATACTCTCCGGGTTTGCACTGCTGCTAACCGCCGGAAAAACAATCGTTACCGTTGTCCCCTCTTCCAGCTCGCTTTCAAAAGCAAGCCCGAATTCGCGCCCGTAATAAAGTCCGATTCTTTCGTTGACATTGCGTACCCCGACACCGGAGCCGTTGCCGCTTTTTCCGCCGCCGCTCAGGATTGTATTCAGCGTCTCTTTGGACATGCCTATCCCGTTATCGCTGATTTTGATAATAATCAAATCATCCTGCAGCTCCGCAGTAATCAGCACCAGCCCCTCATCGGGGGACATTTCAATGCCGTGGTAAAGCGCGTTCTCTACAATCGGCTGCAGAATCAGCTTAATCGTCTGAAGCGGCAATACCTCCTCCTGTGCCCTGATTTCGAACCGGAATTTATTCTTAAAGCGGAAGCTCTGAATCACCAGATAATGGCGGATATGATCGAGCTCCTCCTGAACAGTAATGATGTTGTTTCCTTTACTGAGACTGATCCGGAAAAACTTCGAGAGTGACTGGATCATCGTGATGACCTCGTCATTTTTGCCGCGTTCGGCCAGACGGACAACAGAGTTGAGCGTATTGTACAGAAAATGAGGGTTAATCTGCGACTGCAGCACCTCCAGCTCACCCTTGCGCTTCGTTTCCTGCTCGTAGATAATCTGATCCATCAGCTGCCGGATCCGCTGCAGCATCAGGTTGAAGCGCCTGGACAGCTGCTCTACCTCATAGGCGCCGCTCACATTGATCGGAGTATTAAGATCCCCGTCTCCCACCTGCTTGACTGTCCGCTCCAGCTTGCGGATGGGGCTGGCAATCAGCCAGGAAAGGAGGACGGACACCGCGATAACACACAGGATAACTGCGGCCAGAAACCAGATCAGGAACTGGTTCAGGTCGCGTTTGGTCGTTACAATCTCATCGTAATAGGCTACGCCGACGATTTTCCAGCCCGTCTCTTTCACCGTCCGGACGGTAATAAACCGCTTCTCCCCGGTTGATTCATCGAGATAGCTCCGGTAAGCATACTCAAGCACCGGCTCCACATTCTCATACTTCAGGCCGGCGTAAATCAGCTGCTGCTGCGGATGATAGACGATATTGCCCAGCGGGTCGAGAATATAAGCATATCCGCGCTTGCCGAGCTTGACCTGACGGCTGAGCTGATCAATCGTCCGGAAGTTAAAATCAATCAGCAGAATGCCAGACTTCAGTTCCCCGTCCTGCTTGTACTGAATCATTTTGCTGATGGACACGACCCAGGTGTATTTTCCCTTGAACAAATTCTGGATATGCGGCGCGGAGTAGGAGATGTCAGGCGTTTTCTGGGCGCTGGTGAACCAGCTCTGGCTATGCAGCTGCGTATTCAGCCGCATGCTTTGTCCCGGTGTACCGACGACATACTGACCCTGAGGGGTAAAAACAGCCACAGAAACCAGATCCTCTCGGCTGCTCATCAACGTATCCATCCGTTCATAGAGCAGCGGCGAGTCTATGGATGCACTTGAGGTAATCTGCTTCTCCGCCGTATCAAAAATATTGCTCATTCCCTTCACATACAGCTCCAGGTTGTAATTAACCTGTTCAATAATCTGCTGCATATTCAGGTTGGCGTTCTCCTCCGCGGTTTTGGCAAATTTGTTGTACAGCATAAAAGCGACAATGACTGCTACAAGAACAGCCACTGCCGTAAAGGAGAGGGTAATAATCAGCTGAATGCTCCGCAGCTTGGCAGAGAGGCGCATCCGGCCGCGCTGGCCGGTCTGCGGACGCAGCGGGAAGAAATCCCCCTTGCTTTTGTTCATCACTTATCCTCCCCGGGAGCTGTTCTTATACTCTTTGGGCGACTGCCCGTATTTTTTGCGGAAACAGAAGCTGAAATAATTCGGGTCGGAGAAGCCGATCTTTTCCGCTATTTCAAACGCCTTCAGCTCTGTGGAACGGAGCAGCTCCTTGGCCGCCTCCAGGCGGATCTGCAGCAGATAGCTGACAAAGGTCATCTTCATCTCTTTTTTAAAAATGCTGCTGAAATAACCTGTGCTGATATGCAGATGCTGGCAGACCCGGCCGATGGAGATGTCGGACTCCTCATAATGGCTGCGGATATAATCCTTGGCCTGATCAATCAGCTGTTTATAGCTGGACTGGCGTTCAGAAGCAATTGTGTCCATCAGCCTGGTGCAGATACTGATAATCCACTGCTTCGCTTCGCCCATATTATTGAATTTGTTGATTTCGGACAGCGTGGAAATGCCGGAACCGATGAATTCCGCAGCTTCCGTGCCCGACTCTTTGGCTACACGAAGGATGGACGTTATAATTTCCAGCAGAAAAATCTGATAATCCTGTGTAGACACATGCGCAGTATCCAGCCCGCCGAACAGTTCGTCCACTACTTCCTTCAGCTCCTGCACCGTTCCCAGCTTGATCGTACGGATCAGGGACTGCTGGGTCAGTTCATCAAACGCCAGCAGCTGATTGGACCTGGACTCGACATCCTCGATCCAGATCACTCTATTGTTTCCCAGAATGAGCCGGTAATCCAGTGCCTGAATTGCATCAGCAAAGGAATTGAACAGCATGCCTGCCGACTGGCAGACCGTTCCGGCTCCGGCAGTCACCGTCAGCTTGAGAAAGCGCTGTACATTCTGGCGGATCTCTTCAAGGACGGTTAACGTATTGCCTGTAATCTCAGCTTCTTCTGCCGCCTGACTGACAGACAGCAGCACGACATCATCACGGTGAATGAATACTTTGCCGAATCCATGCTTCTGGCATATTTCCTCGGCAATATTCAGAATGGCAAACAGCTGCAGGTTATGATCCCCGGTATCGCGGAGCGACACATGTCTGCTTACCCCCGTCCCCTGATCTTCTCCGGTATGAATATAGTCAATGCTGATAACCGAAGCCTGAAATTGTCTGCCGGCAAGGTCTATGTTGTATTCCGTGCTTTTATCGCTGATCTCCTTCAGCGGCAGCCGGCGGGACACCAGCGAGGAGAGGAATTGCTCCCGCAGCACCGGCAGGCTTTTGCGGTAATGCTCGGTCAGCACATATACGTTCTCCTTCTCGGCGATTTCTGCTTCAATAGCCGCTCTTACCTTAAGAAGAACATCAATCAGCTCCTGCGATGAGAACGGTTTCAAAATGTATTCGTCGATCTGCAGCTTGATCGCCTTCTGGGCGTACTCAAACTCATCATATCCGGTCAGGATGATGATCTTTGTATTGGGATGGCGGCTGCGGATCCATTCGGCCAGCTGCAGCCCGTTCATGAACGGCATCTGGATATCCGTTACGACCACATCCGGCAGCAGCCGGTCGATGGCGTCTGCCGCTTCCCGCCCGTTCTCCGCCTGGTCGACCACTTCAAAGCCGTATTGCTCCCAGTCAATTTGGGCAATGATCCCTTCCCGCACATCTTCTTCGTCTTCTGCAAGAATCAGTTTATACATGCTTCATCCCTCTTTGGATTAATATATGTTTCTATGGAATAGCGGAAATGAGTCCAGGGTTGTCCTGATCTCAAAAGGTAAAAAAGCCCGGCTGTTTCAATGACCTCTGTTTCTGTTTAAAACAAATAAGTCTGCAAAATAGCGGGCATTTCACTATAATATTAGTCTGCCCGTTTGGCAAGGGTCAACCTGAAGAATTTTTCGCGGGGGACGGGAATCTACCGGAGTAATGCTAGAACTACGGGTTAAGGTATGTACATAACGTAATAGGCCCAGAAATAAAAAAAACCATCCCGTTAGCTCCGGGATGGGGATGATTGCACGTATAAGATTTACAGCAGGGCTTTGCTGAAGCGGTAGCCTGCGCTTTTCTCGAATCCGATATGACGGTAAAAAGCGTGCGCCGGTGCGCGCTCTACACGGTTGCCGCTTCTCAGGAACAGCTGGCAGCAGCCTTTCTGGCGGGCCCATTCTTCAGCTGCAGCGACCAGTCTTTTGCCAAGACCGTGTCCTCTGAGCTCCTCTGATACGATCAGCGCGGTAATTTCCGTAATGCAGTCTGCCTGCTTATAATAGGATTTAACCTGATGAAGATCAATCATTCCCACAACTTCATTGTCCAGCTCAGCAACCATTGTGCAATGGAACGGATCATGCTCCATGCCTTCCATTCTCTCTTTCATCACGCTAAGCGTTGTCGGATAGCCGAATTCACGCAAAAGGGCTGTGACTCTCTCCAGATCACTTGCACCCCATTTGCGAATTTGCAGTACCTGCTCCTGAGTACTACTGTTCATCCTCATATACCTCCACTTTTAGCATAGACGCCGCCCTTTTAGCTGCCGTCCGCGCGATATTCACATCTTCCGCCGCACTTAGGGCTACTGCCATCCGCCGTCCAGGACGGATTTCAGGTTTGCCGAATACCCTTACCTGTGTGCGCGGCAGTGCCAGCGCTTCACCGATGCCGGAGATTGTGAAGGCTTGTCCTTCAGCCTCCGCCTTCAGGGTAGCCGATGCCCCCGGTGTCATTAACGTCACCGAGTCCAGCGGAAATCCAAGAATGGCTCTGACATGCAGAGCAAATTCCGATAAATCCTGTGTAATCATTGTAACCATGCCGGTATCATGCGGTCTTGGTGATACTTCGCTGAACAATACCCCCTGCTCCGTAAGGAACAGCTCAACTCCAAAAATCCCCAGACCGCCAAGCTGATCGGTAACTGCAAGGGCAATGGACTGCGCCTCCGCCAGCTGTTCAGGGCTCATCTGATGCGGCTGCCAGGATTCAACATAATCCCCGTCCTTCTGGATATGGCCGATAGGCGGGCAGAATACAGTGCCGCTAACCGTCCGGACCGTCAGCAGGGTAATTTCACTCTCAAAGGTAACGAACCCTTCGACGATGACGCGTGTCCCTTTGGCACGGGCGCCTTCAAGTGCAATATTCCAGCTACTCTCGGCATCCTCAGGCTGTCTGCAGATGCTCTGCCCTTTGCCGGACGAGCTCATGATCGGCTTAATCACACAGGGTGTGCCAAGCTCTTCAAGCGCTGCTCGCAGCTCTTCCAGACTATCTGCGAACCGGTATGGCGCGGTCGGCAGGCCAAGCTCCTCGGCTGCCAGCCGGCGGATGCCTTCACGGTCCATCGTTAGCCGGGCTGCACGGGCTGTAGGGACGACATTAAAGCCTTCCGCCTCCAGCTCCAGCAGTGCATGTGTGGCAATGGCTTCAATCTCCGGCACAATAAGGTCGGGCTTCTCCTTACGGATCAATGCTTGGAGTGCCTCTGCATCGAGCATATCAATGACATAAGAACGATGAGCAACGCCCATCGCAGGGGCATCCGGATAACGGTCTACTGCTACGGTCTCTACGCCAAGGCGCTGAGCTTCGATGATGACTTCTTTACCCAATTCTCCGCTGCCCAGGAGCAGCAGCTTACGGCTTTGGGCTGAAAAAGGAGCTCCCCACATTGTCGATTCCAACCTCTTTCGCAAATTTAACTGCTGATTTTCAAGGTTTCTGTAAACGAACAGCAGTTTCATTGTAAATTTCCAGGCTTCTTTATTTTCTTCCATCAGCGGTTAATTTGCAAGTGTTCTTCGACATTTTCCTACAAACTTCACAGATCGTTATTCAAAAGCTCCCCGAAAGACTGTTCCAGCCGGTGCAGCTGTGCGGCAATTCCACTCCAGTGCTCCGCCGAATCACCCCCTTTCAGCAGCTCCGACATCGCTTCCTCCCGTTCCTGCAAAGCTTCCTGCAGCCTGGATGCAGCACGGCCTAATGCCGTGTTCAGAGCATCAGCATAGAAGTCGAGCAGCAGCTTCTGTTCCGCTTCAGCCGCCTTAGTGACAGCCTCTTTGAGCAGCGGCTCTGTTTCTGCACGCAGCTCTGAACGGCCCGTGCCTTCAAAGAAATGGCGCGGTGATTTGAAGCGGCTCCAGAAGGCCGGCCAGTCCAGCGGGCTCAGTCCGGCCTCCAGCTTCTCGGGCGCAGCCCAGTGCTCCTGCCCGTCCTCCAGCAGCTCCCGGCCGGATAAAGCCAGTTCTTCCGCCGCTGCCAGGACAGCCTGGCCAGCAAGCCGCCTCCCGGCTGCCTCCAGCCGCAGGGTCATGGCCCACAGCTCCTGCTCCAGCTCCCGCTGCAGTGTACGTTCCAGCTCCCGGCCGCAGGCAGTAAAGATCTCCTTCAAATTACGCGCATCCTCTCGCAGCAGGGAAGGATGAAAGGATTCCTGAAAGAACCGGCCCAGCGCGAAGCTAATCCGCTGGCCGACATGATAGATCAGCTCTGCACCTTCGCGCCGCAGATCACTGGCCGGCCGTTCTTCCGCCGCCAGCAGCGCAAGCCGCCTGCCGGCAGCTTCTTTACGGGCCTGCAGCTCCTGCAGACCTGCTTCCCGTCTACCCGCCTCGGCAGCTGCCAGCTCCCGCCATTCCTCGGCCTGCTGCCGCACCGAAGCTATGCTGTCCCTGGCGGCGTGCAGCGACAGCTGCGGCAGCTCCCCGCCGGCAAACCGGGCCAGCGCGTCCTCAAAGCTGCGGAAGCGGGACGCCTCATACCGGTTGCGGTCGAGTCCTGTTTTGCCTTCCAGAGCCAGCAGGCTGGATAAGGCATAAATCCGCGGCTTGGCCAAGCCGCCTGCGCGCAGATTGCCGGCCACATGCGCCTTTACCTCCTCCAGCTCTTCCTCGCTGCCGGCAAGGTCAGAGGCATTAATAATAAAGAACATTTTATCCAGCGCGAAGCTGTCTTTAATTCTGCCGAGCTGGGCCAGCAGCCCCCGGTCCGCTTTGGAGAAGGCGTGATTGTAATAGGTCACGAAGCAGATGGCATCGGCATTCTTCATATAGCCGAAGGTTACCCCGGTATGGCGGGCATGCAGAGAATCCGCCCCCGGTGTATCGACCAGCACAATGCCGCTTGCGGTAAGCGGGCAGTCATAGTACAGATCCGTCTCCTGAATGAAGCAGGCTTGTGTCTCGTCTGCGACCAGACTGCGGTATTCCTGCAGGTCCACCGTCCGTACCGTACCGAGCAGCGCTTCCGCCTTCTGCCAGCCTGCCGCTGCGGCCCGCAGGAAGCCGATATGCGGCAGCGCCGACGGATGCAGGCCGCCGGCCTGCAGGTTCGCTGAGACGGAGAGCCAGGTCTCCCGCTGCGGCACCGGCAGCTGCAGTACATTGAACGAATGAACAATATCGTCCCAGAATTCCTGCTGCGACTTCATTGTAATGAGGGCATCCCCGTGCCGGTATTCACCCTCCGGCGCAAGAATGCGCCCGACGGCGGCTGTGGCGGGATGCGGAGACACCGGCAGCACGTCTTCGCCCAGCAGGGCGTTGGCGAAGGAGGACTTGCCGGCGCTGAACGCTCCGAACAGCGCCAGCGTAAAGCGGCCGGCGGCAATGGTCTGAGCCCGCGCCGCCAGGCTGCGCGCCGCCGAGGCCATCGCCGGCTCGCCGCGCAGCAGCTCCGCCGCAGCGTCCAGCACCGCTGCGGCCTTGCCCAGCCGGCGGCGCCCGGCCGCCGGCGAACCCGCCGCCGGAGAGGCCGGGGCGGCGGAAGGGCCAGCCGCGGCGCTGCGGCGCGGCTGTGCTTCACGCGGCGGCGCCTCCGGCACGGCCGCGTGCGTGCTTGCCCTTACCCCCGGCAGGGCACCGGGGGTGAGGGCGCGGCGCTGCGGCAGCAGCGCCGCAAGGGCTGCCGCGCGGGCGTCCGCCGCGCGGTCAAGCGCCGCGAGCCTAGCTGCGGCGTCCGCCTGGCGCAGCAGGGCGGCTTCGCGGCGCGCGAGAGCGGAGCGCCGCTCAGCGATGAGCGGCGGCAGCTTCGCCAGCAGCTCATCGCCGGCCGCCAGTGCAGCGCGGCGGTACTGCGCTTTGAGCTCTGCCGCCAGGGCGCGGCAGAAGTTGAGCAGCGCCTCGCCGCTGTCGGCCGTTCCCGGCTTCATCTGCGCCGCGAGCCACTCGCGGCTCACCGCCGGGAAGCTCTCCTTCAGACGGGTCTCTGCCCCGTCCTCCCAGACCTCCAGGCCTTCGGCCCATTCACGCACCGCCTGCAGAAGGTGCCAGTCCAGCTGGCCGGAGATTTCCCGGCTCTGCAGGCTGTGCCAGGAGGCCAGCCGCTTCTCCTGCTCCTTCTCCCGCTTGCCGGCAGTAAACAGGAACCCTCGCCGGAATCCAGGAGCAAGGCTCTCCACATAAGCACCAGCCGCCTCCCGGACATCCGCGGGCATCAGATTGAGGTTGCCCAGCAAGGTATCCAGCATGCTCCGCAGATGCTGCCGCGACTCTTCCTGCAGGCCGGTAAGAGCTTCCTGCTCCCCGGCCAAAGCCTCAAGCGCAGCCTGCACTTCCGCTTCATCCGCTCCTAGCGTTTCCTCCTTGAGCTGTTCCCGCTGCTCACTCTGTTCTTCCGCATAAGCTGTTACAAGCGTTTCAGCAATATGATGGGCTGACCGGGACAGGCTGTATTGCAGCAGCTCCTCACGCCGGTCCACAAGTGCGGCTATTAGCTTCAGCAGCTCCTCCCACTGGTTCAGCGGATGCTCCTCCACCTTCAAGGAAGTGAACAAGAGCCCCGCCGCTTGAATGCCCCAGGTATCGAAAGCGCTTTCCAATTGCTGCCGGTATTCTGTGATTGGAATTTCCTGCTGGCGGTGTTTGTCGATCTGATTGACAATAAGATACAGCGGTTTTCCCCAGTCACTGAGATTTTTGGCGAATGCCAGATTATTTTCGGACTGCACATGATTGTAATCCATTACATAGAAGACTACATCGGCCAAATGCAGCGCCGAGCGGGTCGCCGCCTGATGACCATCATCGGTAGAGTCAACTCCCGGCGTGTCCATCAGCACACCATGCGCCCCCAGGATCGGAACCTTCTCCCACACCTCAATGGCTGAGTATTCACCGCCGCTGCGGCAGTATTCCTGGAGCTGGTCCGGTGTAGTCTCCCAGGGGATTACCGGAATCTCCTTCTGGAGCGGCACGGGATACAGCTTAACACGCGGCTCCCCGGAGCGGATCGACACGATATTGGCACTGGTCGGAACGGGACCTGAAGGCAGTACGTTACTGCCGCAGAGCTTGTTGATCATACTGGACTTTCCGGCAGAGAAATGTCCGCAAAAAGCAAGCGTCAGCTCATCCTTCTGCTCTTTACTCTGCAAGTCCGCAATGACCCTTGCTGTTTCAGCTTCCCCCCACTGATCCATCAGCTCTTTAAATGAGGCTAATGATGAGTCCTTTAACTGATTCTGGTTCTGATTCTGGTTCTGATTCTGTTCCAGCTTCGTCTGTTCTGCCCGCACAAGTGCCCACCTCCGCCGTTTCCTTAAAATTCCACAGCTATATAACTATGTACTTCAGTAAGAATATGTCCATTAATTGTAAATAACCGCTTCCAACTAGCCGGAATCTTGCATGATTGACTGAATTGGTGATGAATTGCATCCCGGCAATACTTCAAAACATATTATTTCAAATTTAACCGGTCACAGATTACCTACATTTTATCACCTGTCTGTCACAAATCAAATCATCACGTTTTACAAAATCAGCTATAATCCCTTACAAAACGAGAGAACAATCCTTGCTGCTGAAATCGAACGGAGATTGTTAATGACCCGGCACAGGTATAACGCACAGCTGTCATCCAAGGAGAACTCTTCATTTGATAAATAGAGGTAAGCGAACGAGATATGAATTTGGATAGATTGAATTTGGATAGATTGGATTGGGAGTTGACCTAAGGAGCGGATTTGGGGAAGTTATGCAGGCTGTCAGCAAAAGGCTGGTTTTTTGAGTATTATACACGGTTCGGGTTTATAGTCCGTAAAAGAAGACCCACAAGCTATAAGCATCGGTAAGCTGAGAGGTGAGGTACTTCTACTGTACTTTGTACAACAGAAACGAGTTAAATCAGCCTGAAAATGAGAATCTATTGTATTCTGTACATTAGATTCTCAGATTTTTGGCGCTTTCATCTTATTTCCCGATAATCAATTGTACAAAATGCAATAGAATGGATTTTCCACTCGTTCAGTAACAATTCTATTGCACAAAGTACAATCACTCACTCCAAATTAGGGAGAGCTTATCATTAATGAGCCCATAGCTCCACCAAATACACTTATACATACAAAATATGCCCTTCCCCTGGCATTGAAGTGTACACACTCCACATAACAGCCTTATTCAGAGTCAGCTGCCTGCGTTGCGGAGGAATCCTCAATCGCCTGAACGGCCTGATTCAATGCCACCAGTCTTCTTTCCAGGAGCGTTCTTTGCGGACTGCCGGCTTTTGACTTGGCGTAACTGCTTTCAACGGACGGGATTAGGCCTTGGAGAACATTGCGGGCCTCTGCCAAATCTTCAGGGGTATATGAATGGGGCTTTTGTTCCCATGCATTTTCTAGCACCGCTAAGCCCGCACTGGCAGCATGGAGCCGTTTCTTTACCAGAGTTATATTTGCGCCGCTTTCGGTCATCTGGCTTAAGGCGTTTTCGAGCTTGCGGACGGTTGATTTCATTGATTTTAAGGATTCCATTTGGTCTGATTTTGACGAAGTAGCAGATTTATCTTCCATATAGATCGAGGCCTCACTTTCCGGTGTTGGGGTATATAAAAAAACCGGCCCCTTCGGGCCGGCTCTTGTTGCCAATGAATATTAAGCTGTTTCCAGAACCGGAAGCAGAATTTCAAATACCTTACCGTGCTGGAGAATCGTCAGACCGCGGGACTTGTCCTTCATTACGACAACCTCCGGCTTCTGGGACATCCGCTCCAGATAGTGTTCAGGCACATCGCCGGAATGGCTGATCGTGATGCCTTCCACTTCCTGCTCTTCATTTTCTTCAAGCGGACTTTCTACTACACGGTCGAAAATATCGGAAAAAGTCTCAAAATTATCGGTATACACAGAAATGCACTTCATCTCTATCCCATCCTCTTCTTCATCTCTAACTTCTTTGTTGCTTCCGCCTCAGTCTTAGTTTTCCTGATTGCTGCGGTTTTCATACGTTTCTTACCTTCCCGGCATACGTCGAGCAGCGGACACACGGGGCATGCCGGATTCTGTGCCTTGCAGTGATAGCGGCCGAAAAAAATCAGCCGGTGATGCGTGAGCGTCCATTCCTCACGGGGCACCGCCTTCATTAGCTTCTTCTCCACTTCCAGCACGGAATCATCCCAGCCGGCAAGCGCCAGCCGCTTGGCCACACGCTCTACATGAGTATCTACAGCGATAGCCGGCACTCCAAATGCATTGGACACCACAACATTGGCTGTCTTACGTCCTACACCAGGTAAGGTAACCAGCTGATCATGAGCCTGCGGTACTTCCCCACCGTACCGCTCAATCAGAATCGAGCACAGATTCTGAATATGCTTGGCTTTGTTGCGGAATAATCCAATGCGCCGGATGTCATTTTCCAGCTCCTCCAGGGGAACGGAAACGTAGTCCAGCGGAGATTGATACTTTTGAAACAGGTCCACTGTCACTTTGTTTACTGTTGCGTCCGTACATTGGGCTGATAACAAAACGGCAATCGTTAGCTCGAAGGCATTCTTGTGGTTCAGCTCACAATGCGCATCAGGAAACAAGTCCCCGATAGTATCCAGAATGTGGCGGACTTCTGCGGCTTTCATAGCGTCCCCTCCACGGAGTATTTACACTCGAAATGAAGATTGCGAGCGTATCCTCTCATAATCTGCAGAAATATAAGGATACATCCGGTGAGAAGCTTACCTTTTCTTATATTTCAAAAAAAACGTCCTGACGCAGTCAGTCTATCCTCTGCGTCAAGACGGTGTTTCACACGGAAATCCACCATAACATTATTGTTTCACAATTTCAACCACAACGTCATTATTAAAATACAATATAATATTATCATTTTCTTTGAGAGATTGCACGGATAAAGTCGTGTCACCTTGATGAATATATACATTTGGCGCGAGTGTATAGCGGTATGGATCGTTCAGACTGGTACGTTTAACCTGAAGCTCATTGGTCGCTGCATCCACCCGCGAGAATACTTTGCTGAGCTGGGTCAGTACACGGATCAGAACTACACCATCCGCATCCTTACGCACTTCCACCCGGTCGGCAGTTGTCACATTGCTTAGAGAAGTTGTCGTAACACCGTCACGAACAACTCTTACACCACTGCCGGCCGTAAAGGTCTGCGAAGTCCCTGTGTAATCCTTGACAGTCAGCGTCCCTGCCACAGCATCAACCGCAGCTACCTGACCGCTGCTTAGCTTAACCGCCTGAATGGAGATGGGGGAGCTTCCGTCAAACTTCACGTTGATAAAGCCGCCTACCTTCAGGTCACTGATTGTGATGTTCTGTCCGGCCTCATTGGTCATCGGAACAGTCAGTGTATACAGCTCGCTGGTACCGCCGGACCATTTTACACCCAGCTTGTTTGCAGTACTGTTAAGAGTGGTAATCTCAAGCTGCATGCCAGTTTGCACACGCAGCACCGAGATGACGTCCTGACTTCCGGAAAGCACTGCTGTAACCTGGCTGTTAATTGCTACATCAGCTAGTGTGGCCGATGCTCTGCCGAAATAATCAATGCTCTGCGGATAAGGCAGCGTCAGTGACTGGCCGTTGGCCAGCTTCAGTACAAGCATCCGGGTGGTGGCGTTCACTGATGCAAGCGTACCGCTATATTTGGTTGTACTTTCTATAGACAAAGCACGGTCACCCACTGCATTCACATCCACCTTGCGGCCTTCGGTCAGTCTGGCGGCAATGCCGGCCAGCGTGGGAGCCGTAACTCCGTCATAAGCAAGCTTGGTGCTGGCATTCAGCTGTACTACATGAGCTTTGCTGCTGCTGTCCGTAAAGGTAAGCAGCTGGGTTTTGGCATTATAAGCGACCACCGTTGCACCGCTGAATTGTTCGATCTGACGGCTGGTCACTTCAATTTTGGTGACCTGATCGCTGCTGTTCAGTGTCAGCTGGACGTTATCCCCTCCGGTAGCATCGGCAATAAGATCTGCTGCGGCCGGACTGGTTACATTAGGTATCACGATAGCCGGCGATGCCGCCAGCAGCTTAACCTCACGTGTACCGTCAGACTTTTTGTACACAATGGTTGAGCCTGTCAGCTCCATAATGTATCCGGAGACTGTCCGTTCTGCTGAAGAGGTTATTTCAACTGCAGTCAGGATATTATTTTTAACCGTGTATTTCACAGCAGAATTGGTCTTAAGATCGGCCGGCTGCAGTACTGCGCTCTGTGAGCTGAACAGTGTGCTGCCATCCTCCCAGTTGAAGGTTTCTACTGTTCCGGCTGTATTCTTGAAGGTGATTTTTTTGCCCGCAATATCAACGCTTTGAACCGTTCCGGCAGCTGTTTTGTTTACAATGCCAGAAGTCACCTGCAGTTTGACCACTTTGCGGGAGCCGCTGTAGGTTTCACGCGTCAGCTTGATTTTGCTGCCGGCCGTCACTGATGCTGCATTAATCACTGCTTCGTTTACATCAACAAATACGGTATTCTCATCGTAGCCGTACTGATCATATCCGGCTGGAGAATCTACCCAGATTACGCCTGGTGTAACCTTGGCAAATGTTCCTTCGACATTCTCAATCTGCTGTACAGGATTAGTTGACTCTACATAAACGGCGTTGTAGGTTGCACCGATAACGGTAACTTTAGTATAAGGCTGAATATCATTCAGGCTGATCCTTGCTTCGGAGGCACTTGTAAAATAGGCGGTTGACGCACTCAGGTTATACGTAGCATTAGTCCCGTTGCTAAACAGTGTAAGTTTGCCGTCCTTTAAAGCGCTGATTGTACCGGAAACGGTATTGTCATACTGCAGTGAATTATGCGCTTCTGCCCGGCTGAAAAAAGTCGCCAGCTGTGCGCGGGTTACTGCACCCTGAGGATCAAAGCGGTTACCGTCCAGCCCGTTTGCAAGCCCCAAATCTACTGCGGCATTGATGTAACCGCGCTTGTTGGCAGAGACCTTGGCATCATCGGCAAATCCCGTAGGCTCACTTGCTGCTGCAGCTGCCTCAGAGTTTTTACCCAGTGCACGGATTAGCAGCTCAGCCACCCATTCCCGGGAAGCCTTGCGCTCCCCCCAGGAGGTTTTGAGATTATCCGCAGCCATTTCTACTGTTTTGTCCAGCAAACCTGACTGGAAGGCAAGCACAACGTAAGGCCTATAATAGTTATTGACCTGAAAATTCGACGGCAGGACAACATCTGTTGTTGTATCCGCATTATTTTGCAGCTTCATAAACCGCAGAGCCATCAGGACAGCTTCCTGCTGGGTAACGGAATCTCCCGGACGGAACAGCCCGTTGTTGCCGACCACAATCCCTTGTGAAGCCAGCTTGTAGATATGTTTTTCGGCCCAGAAGCCAGCCTTCACATCGCTGAAAATGCTGCCAGCCGCTGCTGCGGTTTGCGTTGTTGTCGACGAAGTCGTGGTCGGGGCAGCCGCAGTATCCGCAAACGCCGCACCTGCTCCGCCAAACGCGATGGCGCCGGCCAGAACGGCGGAAGCCGCCTGGGCAGAATAAGCTCTAAGAGTATGTTTTGATCTTTTTTGACCGGACAATGCGTTATTCCCCTCTCTGTATCCCAAATATGATTCCGTTAGTGATTCGCCGGCCTGTGCCTGGTTTCCTGCACCGGAGGTTACAGGCCGCTGTTCTCTCTTGTCAGGGGATGCTCCAGATCGACATGTCCCATCAGACTTTCCACCTGCTCACCGTCAACCAGAAGCTCAACCGCCTTCACATCTTCGAATTGGAAGAATGTCTTGGCCAGGGCACTGATCGCCATCGCTTCGCCGCCGGCGCCCAGCTGCGCTTCATCCGGCTTATGGATATCCAGGGTGACCTGACCGTCCTTGAACTCAAGCGATTTCAGCTCCATGCCGCCCCATAGCGACACCTGCTCGGCATTGCTGCTGGTCTGCAGCGCCTTGAAGCTTTCGGTATATTTCTCTGTATCATTTGCAAAGCTGATTGTTGCGGCTCCGGTAACCAGATCCATCTGCTGAGGGTCCGTGTAATATACCTCGATGCTCTGGCTCTGCTTCTGCGGCTGTGCCGGTTCAGCGGTTGCAGCCGGAGTCGGGCTTGGTTCCGCCTGAGGAGCAGTAGACGGCGTAACGATTTCTCCGCCGCTGTTGTCAGCTCCGTTATCCGGCGTTTCTCCGGCGTTCCCTCCAGCTCCGCTTACCGCTGCAGTGTTGTTCTGCGCCGCATCGGCAGCCGGAGCCGCAGTCGGTTTATCCCCGCAGCCGGCAATAAGCATCAGAAGCACAGCCGAGACTGCTGTTAACGTTAATTTTTTGTTCATCAACATTACCCCCTATAGATGAATATGGGCAGACCGGGCGGCAAAGCCCGATCAGTCCGCCACTTCTGAGGCCAGACTGGACTTTGCGGCCCTAATCTGCCGCGTGGCTGCTATTTCAATCCCAGATACTCTTTGATTCCGCTGACTATACCTGCTGCTACCTTATCCTGTAAGCTCTCTGAGAAAAGCAGTGATTCATCGCCTTTGTTGCTGAGATAGCCTACTTCAAGGAGGACTGCAGGCATTTTGGTTTCGCGGATAACATGGAAATTCCCGTAGCGGACACCGCGGTTACTCAGGCCGGTGGCCTGCACAAGATATTTGTGCATCACGTTTGCCAGCGCTTTGCTGGACTCCCGCTGGTAATACGTTTCCGTTCCGCTTGCAGCCGATGAGCTGCTGCTGTTCGCATGCACGGAAATAAACAGATCCGCATTCAGATTGTTGGCCATCGCCGCCCGGTCCTTCAATTCAAGGAAGGTATCATCGCTGCGGGTCAGTACAACGTCAATGTTATTTTCTTTTTTGAGCAGCTCCGCTGCTTTCAGTACAATAGCCAGATTAAAATTCTTTTCGTATTTGCCCGTCACTCCGACAGCCCCTGAATCTTTGGCTCCGTGTCCGGCATCCAGTACAATCAGCTTCCGGCCGTTGTTGCCCGGCTGGGTTGACGGATTGTCAGTGCTGACTGCATTCAGATCCACAACAACCAGTCTCGAGGTTTCACCTGACACCTCAACGGAATAATTCTTGTGGCTGGTTGTATCAATGACGAAGCGGACAGTATAAGGACTGGTACTGTAGAGTGAATAGCGTACTGCAGTAACGTCAGGATAACCCGTTACGGTTAGGCTGCCGTTAAGGTTCGGATCAAGAATCTGACCGGTTCCGAAAATATCGGAAAAGGTGGCGTTCTCAATGTCAATGATGATCCTGTCGGGCCCGCTTGCCCTGGATACCTTAGGTACCGCATTTCCTTCCATGGCAATGGACAACCGGTTCTCATTGAAACTGATGCCGTTTACCATTGTCAGGTTCTTAGCCGGCTCTGCCGGAGGTACAACTACGGTTGACCCGCCGTCAGCGGCTCCACCCTCTGAGCCCGTGTTATTTCCGCCGGATTCCGGGGTAATAAGAGTTACAATCTTCTGATCGTTGTCCCAGCTGACAGTCAGCCCAAACTGTTCGCTGACAAACCGGATAGGCACCAGTGTAGTCCCGTTCCGGTTCAGAGGCGCATTGGTAAGCACTACGGTTTTGTCATTTACGGAAGCAGCAGTCTGATCTACAACCAGCTTCATTGTAGTACCTGTCTGCCCGATCGTCACCGTCTTGCTGGCCTGATCCCAGTCGACCTTGTAGCCGAGGTTTTCGGAGATCATTCTCAGCGGCACCATTACGGAGCCGCCCACATTCTCGACCGGAGCACTCTGACCTGCAGTCAGTTCCTTCCCGTCGAGAAAAATCTTGTTGTTCGCGGCAGCAGCCTGTCCATGCTCCGGCAACACCAGTACAAAGAGCATCAGCAACAGCGTAAAAGCAAATTTCTTCATCTTTCACCTCTAAGAATCTAGTATTCCGCCAGATAATGGCGTTCGTGATGACCTGGCTACTGACAACCTTCGACATTGGTTAGACGCCTGTACAGCTCAAAAGTTGCGAATTAATTCCAGAAAACATCCGCTTCCTCCGCATTTCCTCAGCCTCTTTATCCGTTACAATCCGAGATATTCATAGATTCCGGCCACAATTTCCCTTGCCAGATTGTTTTGCAGCGTTTCAGTGAACATTGCCGTTTCATTGCCGGGATTAGTCAGGTACCCGACCTCGAGCAGTACTGCCGGCATGCTAGTCTCCCGGGTCACGTGGAGACTCTTGCTCCGGACACCGTTATCCTTAAAGCCGGTCCCTGCTACCAGATGCTTATGTAAAATCTGGGCCAGCGGCAGACTCTCACTTCTTGAATAATAGGTTTCACTGCCGTTAACCTTATCCCGGTTGGGGTAGGTTACATCCAGTGAATTACCATGAAACGAAATGAACAGATTGGCTTTGGCAGCCTCGGCAATATTAACCCTGTCCTGCAGACCAAGGGTCTGATCGGTCGTACGTGTGTACACGATCTCAACCTTGCCGTCCTGGGCAAGCAGGGCACCGACTTTATTGGCTACCGCAAAATTAACATCCTTCTCGAGCTTGCCGTTAGGGCTCACTGCCCCCGGCTGCTTGCCGCCGTGTCCGGCATCCAGTACGACAACCGGTTTGCCAGAGCTCCCTGCGCCGGCTGCAGGAGTGCCTCCGCTGTTTGCTGTGTTGAGATCAATCGTTACAAGCCCTGTACTGCTGTCTGTGCTCAGCTGATACGGCTGGCTGCCCACGGTCTGGATCACAAAACGGACGGTAGAGGGGCTCGTGCTGAACAGCGCATATCTTACCTCCGTAACCAGCGGATATCCTGTGACATCAAGCTTGCCCTGCGGCGTACCGTTCGGTGCAACGCTTGGCAGACTGCCCACAAAATCAGGGGCAAAGGATGCGCCTGCAAAATCAACGATGATCCGGTCAGGACCGCTGAGTCTGGATACAGCAGGCTTGGCGCCTCCTGCCGCAGCTACAATCAGCCGGTTCTCACTGAACACCGCTCCCAGCACCTGAGGCGTGGTAGCCACAGTACCGGCACTTCCGGGAACAGGAGTAGATTGAGGACCGTTAACCCCGCCCGCAATGTCATCGTCCTGGCCTGTTACCGCTGTTGGAGAGGGTGCTGCCGTTGGTGAGGCGGCAGGCTGAGGTGTTGCCGTTGCAGCAGGCTGAGGTGTTGCAGTAGCTGCCGGGAGCGGGTCAACGGAAGGCGCAGTACCGCTTGTCTGCCCGCCGCTCAGATACACGGTCTTGTCGCTGTTATCCCAGCCGACCTTGAGCCCGAACTGCTCGCTTACAAAACGGATCGGCACAAGCACGGTTCCTCCGTTCTGCTTGGGTGCCGCATTTAGTGACAAGGTTACACCGTCAGCTTCAGCAGTCTTACTTCCCACCGCCAGCTGAACAGTCTTTCCGTCCTGCTGAACCGTTACTTTCTTCGTCTTTTGTTCCCACAGCACCTCAAAGCCCAGGTTCTCAACTACTACCCGGATAGGAATCATAACGCTTCCATTTACGTTTTCAAGGCTGATTCCCTGGGGCAGCGCAAGCTCCTGATTGTCCATCACAATCCGGCCGGCACCTTGTCCGGCGGCTGCAGCTTCCCTGCCGGCAAATGCCAGCAGCAGCAGCGGCAGCAGCAATAGCAATAACACCCGTTGTCCGGCTCTTCTCATCCCGTACTCTCCCTTTTTGGAAAATAATAGTTACTACGATAATACACAGATAAGCTATAGACGACAGAAATCCCCAAAAGTTGCCTGTGCAGGCAATGAATATATCGATTATAGCAAAAAAACTTCTATCTCCGGTACACGGAAATAGAAGTTTTGTGTAAAATTTGTAAAGTTAACGGATTATGCTGTCCTTATCTGGCGAAAAGCTTGGCACCATGGCGTTCTTCATAGGCAGCGATTTCGTCGGCGTGCTTAAGGGTCAGTCCGATGTCATCCAGACCCTGCAGCAGGAACTGGCGGCGGTGCTCATCCAGCTCAAAGCTGATGCTCAGCCCGTAATCATCGCTCAGCGTTTTATTTTCCAGATCTACATTCAGCTTATACCCCTCATGCTCAGCTGTACGGTTAAAGAGATCATCAACCTGAGTCTCAGACAGCTTGATCGGCAGGATACCGTTCTTGAAGCAGTTATTGTAGAAAATGTCGGCATAGGAAGGTGCAATTACCACTCTGAAGCCGTAGTCCATAATCGCCCATGGAGCGTGCTCCCGGGAGGAGCCGCAGCCAAAGTTGGCCCGGGAGATCAGCACAGATGCGCCTTCGTAACGCGGCTTGTTCATCTCAAAAGCAGGATTGTCATTTCCCGCCTCGTCAAAACGCCATTCATAGAACAGGAATTGTCCGAACCCGGTCCGTTCGATCCGCTTCAGGAACTGCTTAGGGATAATAGCATCTGTATCAACATTTACCCGGTCAACCGGGGCAACGATTCCGTTTAATTGTTTAAAAGCTTCCATAGTGTTATTTCCTCCCGCTCTCTCTCAAAGTTTCTATGCGTTGACGGCTTCCGTCTTGTAATTCCAGTCACGGACATCAGTAAACCGGCCTTTGATGGCAGCGGCAGCCGCCATTGCCGGGGATACCAGATGCGTGCGTCCGCCGCGTCCCTGGCGTCCTTCAAAGTTACGGTTAGAGGTCGAGGCACAGCGCTGTCCAGGCTGCAGAACGTCAGGGTTCATCGCCAGGCACATACTGCAGCCTGCTTCACGCCACTCAAAGCCTGCTTCGGTGAATACTTTGTCAAGACCTTCCTTCTCCGCCTGCATTTTAACGCGTCCGGAGCCCGGAACTACAATCGCAGTAACTTTGTCGGATACCTTGTGGCCTCTGGCTACCTGTGCAGCAGCGCGCAGGTCCTCAATCCGGCCGTTGGTGCAGGAGCCGATAAACACATAGTCGATGCCGATTTCGGACATCGGGGTGCCTGGAGTCAAATCCATATATTCAAGCGCTTTTTCAGCAGCTTTACGTTCATTTTCAGTAGTGAAATCCGAAGGATTAGGCACGCTTGAGCTGATGTCTGTCCCCATACCCGGGCTTGTGCCCCAGGTTACCTGCGGGATCAATGTCTCAACATCGAACTCAACAACAGTGTCATATTGTGCGCCTTCATCGCTCACCAGTGTTCTCCAGGAAGCAACAGCAGCGTCAAAAGCTTCACCCTGCGGTACATATTCACGGCCGCGCAGATATTCAAAGGTAGTATCGTCCGGAGCAATCAGACCTGCTCTCGCCCCGCCCTCGATCGACATGTTGCAGACCGTCATCCGTTCTTCCATCGACAGCTCGCGGATCGCTTCGCCGGTGTACTCAATAACATATCCGGTTGCAAAGTCCGTGCCGTATTTGGCGATAACACCGAGAATCATATCCTTAGCGGTTACGCCCGGATTGCGCTTGCCGGTAAAGCGGACTTCCATTGTTTTGGCTTTGGACTGCTGCAGGCACTGG
This sequence comes from Paenibacillus sp. fava2, assembly GCF_058313675.1. Classification (NCBI taxonomy): domain Bacteria; kingdom Bacillati; phylum Bacillota; class Bacilli; order Caryophanales; family Paenibacillaceae; genus Paenibacillus; species Paenibacillus sp. fava2. The sequence goes on from NZ_CM177755.1 coordinate 4,786,239, forward strand.
GTCGCGAGCACATGCTCAACTTCACTTGTACCGATCCCGAAGGCCAGTGCGCCGAAAGCGCCGTGTGTGGAGGTATGGCTGTCGCCGCATACAATCGTTTTGCCCGGGTGGGTCAGACCGATTTCCGGTCCCATAACGTGTACGACCCCTTGGTCGATGTCATTCAGGTCAAACAGTCTGACTCCGAAATCGCGGCAGTTCTGCGACAGGGTGTCGATCTGCTGTTTGGAAATCGGATCCGTAATATTGAAACGGTCCTTGGTCGGAACGTTGTGGTCCATTGTTGCAAAAGTAAGCTCCGGACGGCGTACCTTGCGGCCACTCAGGCGGAGTCCTTCAAAAGCCTGCGGGGAAGTAACCTCGTGCACCAGATGCAGATCGATATAAATGATACTAGGTTTGCCTTCCTCAGAATGAATAACGTGATTGTCCCAGATTTTCTCAAACATTGTCTTGTTGCTCATGATTTCACCTCATTAGTAGAATCGTTCATTGGAAGAGAGTGTGGAGTCTCTCTTGAATGTTCTAAATATAACATCGCCGTGTTTATAATTCCAAGATATGATTTCTATAAAAGTAATAGCCTGCGCTTATAAGCAGTATTATTGGGGTATGTATTTTTGAATCCACTCCGAAATCTGATAAAATCATTTTCAAAAATACTAGACTTAGGGGAGAGAGTAATGAAAAAACCATTTTACAAGCGCTGGCTGTTCTGGCTAGTAGTAGTTGTGCTGGGCAGTATCATCGGACAGATTGCGGCAAGAAATGAAACGGCAGACCAGGCAGCTCCTGCCGCTACACAGGGAGTACAGGAAACGGCTGCACCCGCTGCAGATACTCCTGCTGCTGAACCCACGGCCGGCAATCCGTCCGTAAGCTGGGAATCGGCTATCGGACAGATTGCCCAATCGGATACAGAGCCTACCCAAAAGGCTGACGCTGTGGAAGTTTTGGCCAAGGCCTACTCCTCTTCTCCCGAAGAACTGACGGACTTTGAATCACAAGTGGTTGAGGAGTACAATGCCGGCAATTATCTGGCTCATATGGAGGACGCCGAGTACATGCTGACCAATCTCTTCAAAGCTGTTGTAGTTGAGGGCAGGCATACTGACGGGGAGCCGATTAAGGATTTCGCTTCCGCGTTCTATCAAAACACCAAGAATTCTTTCCTCGGCGTTGAGGCTGTTGACAGTGATTCTGTTAAAGCTAATGAAGCGCAGATGGATAAGGCTCTGGCCGAAATGAAATAAGAGCCCCGTTCGGGGTTCTCTTGCTTCTCTAGCTCCCAGGGCTATATTAAAATGACCTCTTATAGGCTATACTTATAAGTATTATAAGCAAACAAGGGGTACGATTATGGAATTAAGACAATTGCAGTACGCGCTGCAAATCGCAGCGGAGCGCAACTTCTCGCGTGCCGCAGAGAAATTGCATGTAGCCCAGCCTTCGCTCAGCCAGCAGCTGTCCAAGCTGGAAAAGGAACTCGGGGTAATGCTGTTCCAGCGTAATACGAGTTCAGTTGAGCTGACGCATGCCGGCGAACGGTTCGTCGAGCAGGCGGAATCGATTATAGCTGCCGTGGAGCTGCTGCGACAGGAGATGTCGGATATATCACAACTGCGCACCGGCCGTGTGGTTGTCGGCAGTATGCCGATTACCGGTGCCCATCTTCTTCCTCATGTCCTGCCGGTGTTTAAGCAGAACTATGCGGATATTGAAATTTCGCTGCTTGAGGATTCCTCTATGAACCTGGAAAAGCTGACCGCCGGCGGTCAGACGGACTTAAGCCTGCTCTCCCTTCCGCTGGAAATTCCGACACTGGCCTATGAGGTGCTCGGGGAGGAGCGGATCGACCTGGCCGTACCGCCGGACCATCCGCTGGCCTCTCGCAAGGCTGAAGGCCTCCGGACTACACTAGAGGAACTGAAGGACGAGCCCTTTATTGTACTCAAAGAAGGCCAGGGCTTCCGCAAAATGACGATGGAGCTCTGCCGGGAAGCCGGCTTTGAGCCGAAGATTGTTTTTCAGAGCAACAATATGGAGACCATTCAGTCCCTCGTTGCCACAGGTATGGGGGTTACCCTGGTACCTCATTTTATCGCCCGTGCCCCCCGAAGTGAATTCGTTCCCGTCTTTCTGCCGCTGGCTGAGCCGGTGCCGAGCCGTACACTGGTTATCGCCTATCGGAGGGGACGCTATCTTTCCAAAGCAGCCGAGGTATTTATTGAAACCTTCAAGGATACGGTAGCCAGTCTGGCGGAAGCCTGAATCTGTATTACACCCGCATAAAAAGGCTCCCGGGAGTTCGCTGGTCAGCGGAATTCCGGGAGCCTCTTCTATATTCTCTACCTAATCATCGTTGACAATGATCATCAGACACGCTGTTCATACAGCCTTATCACATCTGGCGGTTATGCTGAGTGATCATCCGGTTCTGGTTGTCCGGCAGGCGGGTCGTGCTCTCATTGACCGGTCCTTTGGTTCTGGTGTCTGCAGCACGCTCTTCAACAAAATCACGGATCGTCTGATTCTGAAATTCCGCTGCCTCTTTGGCATTTTCAGTCTGTTCCTGCGCGATTACCTTGTCTTTACTCAAGTGGATGCACCTCCTGGTAACAGATTATAAGTAAATTACCCGTTCCCCCCGCGCGTAAACATCTCATTTCACTGCAGCTTCAGCGCATAAAAATATTCCTGCAAACTCCCTTTGCAAACCGTACACCGCCATGGTATTCTATTTGTCAAATAGTGAAACGTGCAGACGGGACCAGTAAGAAATGTCTCTATCCGTGAGCAGAGAGTAAATTCCGGAAGGCTGAGAGAATTTACCGCGGTTGTTATTTCTGAATCCTACCCCCGAGCGGCCTGCTGCCTGCAGGACGGATACTCCCGTTATGAGAATGAAGTCGGATGTTCCCTCATCAATGAAGGTGGTACCGCGGAAGTTAACATGCTTTCGTCCTTTGCTTAGTCTTAGGATGGGGGCTTTTTGTCGTTTTCAAGTCTGAAATTCTGAAAGGGAAGTGAAGATAAAGTGGCCACACGTATTGTAGTCAAAATCGGCAGCAGCTCGCTGACCGGCCCTGAAGGCGGCTTAAACCGCGAGGCTGTAGCCTTCTTCGCAGCTGAGCTTGCCGCTCTGCGCCAGGACGGATGTGAAGTACTGCTGGTAACCTCCGGGGCCGTAGCCGCAGGATTCCGCGGCATCGGTTATCCGTCCAGGCCAAAGCTGCTGCATGAGAAGCAGGCTGCAGCTGCTGTCGGGCAGGTAATGCTGATGCAGGCTTATCAGGAGGCTTTTGCCCATCACGGACTGCCGACCGCCCAAATTCTGCTGACCCGCACGGACTTCTGCAGCCGCCGGGCGATGAATAACGCGATGATGACGGTCGAGGAGCTGCTAAGACAGGGTGCCGTCCCGGTATTTAACGAAAATGATACAGTATCGGTCGACGAGCTGAAATTCGGGGATAATGATACACTGTCAGCACTGGTTGCCAATCTTTTGAAGGCCTCGCGCCTCCTGGTGCTGACCGATATGGACGGGTTGTACAGCGGAGACCCGCGGAAGAATCCCGAAGCAGTCCGCTTCAGCCGGGTGGAGGAGATTACGCCGGAAATCTATGCCTACGCAGGTGGTGCCGGCTCGAGTGTCGGAACAGGCGGAATGCGTTCCAAAATTGATGCCGCCAAAATTGCAACCCGCGGCGGGGTTCCGGTCTTTATCGGCCGCGCCTCTGAACCCGGAGATTTGCGCCTGGCTGCAGCAGGCACGGGGAAAGGCACTTATTTTGACACTACCCTCGCCTCCCTGCCGGTCAAAAAACAGTGGCTCGGCTTTATGTCAACACCGCTCGGCTCGCTTTATGTCGATGACGGAGCGGTTGAAGCCCTGCTCCATGGTGGACACAGTCTGCTGCCGGTAGGTGTCAAACGGATCGAGGGCAGCTTCCACTCCGGTGATGTCGTTGAGGTCCTTGGACCAGATGCAACCTTGCTGGGCCGGGGGATCGTCAACTACGATGATACCCAGCTCCGCAGCATTCAAGGCCTGCCGAGCCGGGAGATCGTTCCCAAGCTTGGTGAAGTTCACCGGCTTGAAGTCATCCACCGTGATGAATGGATCACGCTGCGCTAACAGATAAGGCAATTAACATACACTACCTTTCAGGGGGGAACAATATGAGTGAAGTGATTAATAAGGCCACATTAGCCAAAGAGACTACAGGAGTTCTAGCAAGCTTAACCACCGGCCAGAAAAATGAAGCATTGCTTGTCATGGCTGATGCTTTGCGTCAGGAGGCTCAGTCCATTATCGCCGCCAACGCCGAAGACCTGGAGCGCGGGCGTAAGGCCGGTACGCCGGAATCCATGCTCGACCGCCTTGCATTGGATGTCAGCCGGATCGGCGCAATCGCTGAAGGCTTGCAGCAGATTGCCGTCCTGCCTGATCCTATAGGAGATACACTCGAACAATTTGAGCGTCCCAACGGCCTGTCTATCGAAAAAATCCGCGTCCCGCTCGGAGTGATCGGCATTATATATGAAGCCCGTCCGAACGTAACGGTGGATGCCGCCGGCCTTTGCCTGAAGACAGGCAACGCCGTGGTTCTTCGCGGCGGCTCCTCTGCTCTCTCCTCCAACCGCAAAATCGTTGAAGTGCTGCACACGGCGCTGGCCAAAACGTCCATTCCGCCTGCAGCCCTCCAGCTGATTGAAGATCCTAACCGTTCTTCTGTTGACGAGATGCTTAAGCTGAATGGCCTGCTGGATGTAATCATCCCGCGCGGTGGCAGCTCACTGATCCAGAATGTTGTCATGAACGCCACAGTGCCTGTAATTGAAACAGGTGCAGGCATATGCCATACTTATCTGGATGCAGGCTGTCAGCCTGAAATGGCCGAACGGATCAGCGTTAACGCCAAAGCCCAGCGCCCGTCTGTCTGCAACTCCATGGAAACCTTGCTTGTCAGCCGTGAATATGCCGCCCGGCATCTGCCGGCGCTGGCTGAAGCCTTCCGCAAGGTTAATGTTGAGCTGCGCGGCTGCCCGGAAACGGTAGCCCTGATTCCTTGGGCGGTACCGGTAACCGCTGAGGATTATGCAACCGAATATAATGACTACATTCTTAATGTCCGTATCGTCGGCGGGCTGGATGAAGCGCTGCGTCATATCGCTGAATACAGCACCAAGCATTCGGAATGCATTGTTACCGAAAATGCCGGGCATGCCGCACGTTTCCTGCAGGAGGTAGATGCTGCAGCAGTGTATCATAATGCATCCACCCGGTTCACCGACGGATTCGAATTCGGCTTTGGCGCCGAAATCGGCATCAGCACCCAGAAGCTGCATGCCCGCGGGCCCATGGGTCTGCCTGCACTGACTTCCTGCAAATATATCATCCGCGGAACCGGACAAATCCGGGGATAACGGAGATGCTTACGAAGAGAGTTTTGTACGCGGATCATACAGTGAGGTTAAGCTCACAAAACTTTTAGGGGGACTCATAACATGTGTCAGCAACCATCCGTTCCACTTATTAAGGAACATATCGTATTCTACGGGGCAGGCTCGATGGCGGAAGCCATTGTGCGGGGCATGATTGCCCGCAATGTTATTGCATCCGACAGCATCACCATGCTCAACCGCAGCAGCAGCGAACGTCTGGCCGAACTGCGCAGCCGTTATGGCGTGCAGGGCAGCAATGACCCGCAGCAAAAAACGGAAATCCTGAAGAATGCCCAGGTTATCGTCCTGGCAATGAAACCGAAGGATGCTGCTGAAGCGCTGCGCGGGCTGGCTCCGCTGCTCCAGCCGGACCAGCTTATCGTCTCCGTTATTGCGGGTCTTACAATCCGCACCATCCAGGGTCTGCTCGGCACGCCGCAGCCGGTGATCCGCACCATGCCGAACACCTCAAGCACAATCGGACTCGGCGCAACAGGCATCGCCTTCTCCAAGGAAGTCGGCGAGGACGGCCGGCGTCTGGCACTAAATATCTTCGAATCGGTGGGCATCACTTCCGTTATCGAAGAGGAACGGATGGAGATTCTGACCGGTATCTCCGGCAGCGGACCGGCCTACATCTATTACATGATGGAAGCGATGACTGCTGCGGGCATCCGCGGCGGATTAACAGCTGAGCAGAGCTCAGAGCTGACCGTGCAGAGCGTACTGGGAGCTGCCCGGATGGTACAGCAGACCGGAGAGGATCCGGCATCCCTGCGCAAAAAGGTCACTTCGCCAAACGGCTCCACCCAGGCAGCGATCGAAGCGCTGGACAAGGGCGACTTCTTCGAAACGGTCATCGCCGCAGTGAACCGCTGCGCCGAACGCTCCCGTGAGATGGGGGCAGCCGTGGAAAAAGAGCTGTTTAAGAACCAGTAAGCTCCTGGATGATTCTGAACAGCTGATCTAAGTCCATAAAACGCTATTTGTCAGACAATTCTATCAGTCAGCGGAACACCAGCCAACTCCGCTGCGCCTGCAATAACTCCTCCGTCAGCATCCGATAAGGATTACTGACGGGGGAGTTTCTATTAGTTGCCCTGCCTGTATTGAAATCAAATCATACAAGCGGACCTGTGAGCGGCTCGTCCAGGATCAGAAGGAAACGGGCCTCTTTTGATGAGTGATTTTTGATGTACATCCGATATTCTCCGTCTGACGGCACCGTAATCTTGATCTCCCCTGTCCCGTCCGGAATCACCTCACTGTACACTTGGTCGCTGGAGACAGACATAATGCCGACTTCAAGCTTATTTGCCTGCTCCGATTCGACTTTAATCGTTACCACATCGCCTTGTTCCTTGTTCATAATTGCAAAGCTGGTATCCCCCTCTGCCCCCATGCTAACTGATAATTCCTTACCGTCATTGGTGCCCGATATTTCTGCCACGACATTCACTTTTTCTTCTGGCTGCTGCATTGCAGGGGGTTGAGTCTGACTGGACACCTTTGATGCATTATCCACAATAAGCTGCTCTTGCACGAATTCTGAGTCTCCTGCTGAAAGTGTAATAACGATTGCTGCGATGCCGGATACTATAGCTGCAGCCGCCAAAGAAATAGCTATACCTTTTATCCGCATTAATGCTCCTCCATATCAATAACAAAAATTTTCTGCTAGAGACAGCAAATATACTCATCCACTCCATACTACAACAGTCAAATTTTACCTGATACCACTTTTCGCTGCAATCTTTGCCATCTGACCTCCAATCTGCCACTCCCCCGTCAACTCTTACTTTCCCATTTAGCCAATGCGGCCATCACCACACCACACCTTACTCTGAACTGAGGAGGCACGTACAAAAGCAAAAAAAGCCTGCCGCGCTTGGTTGCCCAAGGCAGCAGACTTTTCATCATTCAGGCCATCATCTTCCGCCGTTGCGGAATTTCTGGTTATAGTTCTTGACGTCCTGGGCATTCTTCACCCGGTTGCGTGACCATTCCAGCAGGATTCGGTCAATGTAGCGGAAATGAACCTTGCCGGCAAATACTGACTCTTTCAGCGCCAGCAGAATAAGCTCCTCCGGATACCGGTCCTGATCGACCCAGCCGGAAATGGTCTCACACTCCATCGGCGACAGCGGCCGGCCAAATTCCTTCTCGAAGATGCTGAACAGATTGCGGCTCTCCGCTTCCACAGCTACTGTAGCAGCAGGACTTGCGGCAATCCGCGTTGTAGCATGACCGGAATGATTAGATCCGGCAGATCTGCCCTCAGCAGCCTCTTGAGCAACTTCAGCCAGAACAGCACCCAGCTTGTTGAACAATCCTGTAAAATTGTACTGCTCGTAATGAAAATCCCTAAGCTCGTCATTGGTTCCGTCAATGCTGATAAAGCCTTCCTTCATCAGCTTCTGCAGCTCTCCGGCAATTACGGAAATGCTCCGGCCGGTCACAGTTTGCAGATCCTCCAGCGACGGAAAATCAATGCCCTCCACCTGCCGGAAAGACAGCAGGTGGATGAGGAGCATCGCTTCGTCGCCGCTGAGATTCAGCTTCCGGTAATATTTTAAGAGTGCATAAGGAATGACGGCCATCCCGTGCTGAAGACCAAATGCTGCGCCCTCACCCCAGGTATTCCATCCTTTGCCGTCCATACTTCTGCCCCTTTCACTTTATTTAAGGGTATAGACGGTACAGTGTACGCGGGAACGGAATCGTTTCACGCACATGATCCAGACCGCAGATCCAGGCTACTGTGCGCTCAAGTCCCAGACCGAAGCCGGAGTGAGGCACGGAACCGTAGGTACGCAGGTCCATATACCACTTGTAAGTATCCATGGAAAGATTATGCTCTTTGAAGCGCTGTTCCAGTAGTAACGGATCGTCGATACGCTGCGAACCGCCGATGATTTCACCGTAGCCCTCAGGCGCGATCATATCCGCGCATAGCACAACCTCTGGACGTTCAGGGTGCGGCTTCATATAGAATGCCTTGAATGACGCCGGATAATGCGTAATAAACACAGGCTTGTCGTTAGCTTCAGCAATCGCAGTTTCATGCGGTGCACCGAAGTCGTCGCCCCAGGCAATTTCATGGCCGTTATCATTCAGGAACTTGATCGCATCATCATAGGTGATCCGCGGGAACGGTGCTTTGATGTTCTCCAGCTTGGAGACATCGCGGCCTACCGCTTCAAGCTCAGCGCGGCAGTTCGTCAGGACGGATTGCACGATAAAGCTGATGAAGTTCTCCTGTACTACAAGGCTCTCTTCATGATCAGTGAAGGCCATTTCCGGCTCGATCATCCAGAACTCAATCAAATGGCGGCGGGTCTTGGATTTCTCTGCACGGAAGGTAGGACCAAAGGAATACACCTTGCCAAGCGCCATAGCTGCAGCTTCCATATACAGCTGGCCGCTTTGTGTCAGGTAGGCATCCTCATCGAAATATTTCGTATGGAACAGGTTGGTGGTTCCTTCAGCCGAGGTTGGTGTCAGGATCGGCGGGTCCACCTTGGTAAAGTCATTTTCGTTAAAGAACTGCTGGATCGCACGGATAATTTCCGCACGGATCACGAGTACCGCACGCTGCTTCGAGGAACGCAGCCAGAGGTGACGGTGATCCATCAGGAAGTCAACGCCATGCTCTTTAGGGGTAATCGGATAATTCTCAGTGAGATGCAGCACTTCGATTCCGGTAACTGTCATTTCATATCCGGACTGGCTGCGCGGCTCTTCACGGATAATGCCCGTTACGTACAATGAGCTTTCCTGGGTGAGGCTCTTGGCATCGTCCCATACCTGCTCAGGCACTTCCGATTTCACCACAACGCCCTGGATATAACCTGTACCATCCCGAAGCTGCAGGAATTGAATTTTACCGCTGGAGCGCTTATTGTTCACCCAACAGCCGATGACAACACTCTCTCCGACATGCTCATTCACATTCTTGATCACACTTTTGTTAGCCATGCCTAAGATCTCTCCTCTAATTTAGCCGTTAATTCCTTGCACCAGGCGATAGGTATCGCGGGCAATGACAAGCTCTTCGTTTGTCGGAACCACCAGCACCTGCACCTTGGAATCAGCTGTGGAGATGCGGCGCGGATCACCCGAACGGACCTTGTTAGCCTCAGCATCAAGCTCGATGCCCAGGAACGTCAGATTGTTCAGTACCCTTTCACGCAGCAGTGAGGCATTCTCGCCGACACCCGCTGTGAAGACGATAATATCCACACCGTTCATAGCTGCTGCATAGGAACCGATGTATTTGCGCAGACGGTATTCATACATTTCAAAAGCAAGCGTAGAATTGGGCTCGCCCTTCTCTGCTCCGTCGATAATGTCGCGCATGTCGCTGCTCACGCCGGAAATAGCCAGCAGACCGCTGTGCTTGTTCAGCATGGAGTTCACTTCGCCGACAGACAGCTCTTCCTTGTTCATTACATAAGGAACGATAGCCGGATCGAGGTCACCGCTGCGTGTACCCATCATCAGGCCTTCCAGCGGGGTCATCCCCATGGAAGTGTCAACGGATACACCGCCCTGAACCGCAGTTACGCTCGCACCGTTACCGATGTGACAGGTAATGATCTTCAGATCTTCCAGCGGACGGTCCAGATACTCGGCAGCAGCTTTGCTTACGAAGTCATGGGAAGTACCGTGCGCGCCGTAGCGGCGGACTTTGTATTTGTTGTACAGCACTCTTGGAATGGCGTACATATAAGCTTTTTCCGGCATAGTCTGGTGGAATGCAGTGTCAAAAATAACAGCCTGCGGTACACCCGGCATATTGATTTCAGTTGCTGTAATCCCCATTACTGCAGCAGGGTTGTGCAGCGGTGCAAGGTCAAACAGCTGGCGGATTTTGGACTTGGCGTCGCCGTCCACCAGGGCGGATTCCTTGAAGTACTCACCGCCGTGCACGACACGGTGGCCTACAGCATTGATTTCTTCAATAGAGCTGATTACACCATGCTCGCTGTCAGTCAGGCAGGCAAGCACTTTGCGGATTGCGGTGTTGTGCTCCAGAATTTCGCTGACTTCAGTTACATCTTGTTTGCCGGTCGGCTTATGGGTCAGAATGGAGGAATCCATCCCGATGCGCTCTACCAGACCTTTGGCCAGAACAGACTCATCAGTCATATTGTACAGCTGATATTTCAAAGAAGAACTGCCGGAGTTAATTACTAGAACGTTCATACACGGTCACCATCCTTGTCATACTTGAAGAAGCCTTCGCCCGATTTAGCACCCAGTTGTCCTGCACGCACCATTTTCTTAAGAATCGTGGATGGACGGTATTTCAGCTCTCCATATTCACGGAACATGTTCTCAAGTGCGGCAAGTACGGAATCCAGGCCGAAACGGTCAGCCATTTCAAGCGGCCCGTGCTGGAACTGGTAACCGATACGCATTGCGTCATCGATATCCTCAGGTGAAGCAACACCTTCCTGCAGGACGTGCATAGCTTCGTTAATGAACAGGCAAATTAGGCGTGAAGTTACAAATCCCGGGGATTCATAAATCATTACGCCCTTCTTCTCAACGATTTCATCAACAAAGGTTTTGGTATCTTCAAAAGTGCTGTCAGAGGTTTTCAGACCGCGCACGATTTCGACAAGATCCACCTTGCCGACAGGATGTATGAAATGCATGCCAATAACGCGTTCAGGATACATTGTAGAGCTGGCAAGCTCAGTCAAGCTTAGTGTAGAAGTGTTGCTGGCCAGAATAATGTGGCTTGGACACACCTGGTCAAGCTGGTTGAACACTTTTTGCTTATCTTCAAGATCTTCAGTAATGGTTTCGATGACCATATCGCAGGAGCTGAGCTCAGCGAAGTGTGTCACTTTCTGGATACGGCTCAGAATCAGCTTCTTCTCAGCCTGGGTAATTGCCCATTTCTCCAATTGCTTATCGAGATTTGTCTCGATCATCTCATAGGAGTAGTCCAGTCTTTCTGCGTTTTTCTCCACCAGTAATACATCCAGGCCTTTGGCTGCCAGCATTTCGGCAATCCCTTGTCCCATTGTGCCACCGCCGATGACACCAATCTTTTTAAACTTCATGTAAAAGCCTCCATCCTTTCAGGTATCTATACTTTTGTATTGTACCTTGTCTGTCGAAAAAAATATGTAGCACGACATATAATAATATCTTAGCATGTCTCAAAAGTAAAAAAAAATAACCGGCATAAATATTTATGCCGGTAATTTTACACTGTCACGAAATTGACAACGAAATTGCTCTCCGGAGAGAACTTCTTCCTTCATAAGGATGTCAAGGGAGTAATCAAAGATGTTACGCTGATTCTCCAGCAGGTCACGCGTCCGGATCATGAGATCATCCAGTATTTTACTGTTTTCTTTCATAAGCTCTTCTGTGGTAACCATTTGCAGATTTGCGATCCCCAGTGAGGTGAGGCCTGACTTCATCATGGTCTCTACAATATTCAGGGCCTGATCAAAGTCACCGCGTGATCCTGTGCTGCGTCCCCCGTAATACATTTCCTCGGAGGCTGCACCGCCAAGCGCAATCATGATCTGGTGCTCCAGATAATCCTTTGTATACAGGTACTGCTCTGTCTGCGGATTGTGCCGCACATAACCGAGTGCCTGTCCCCGCGGAGTCAGTGTTACCTGGCTAACGCTTCCCGGACGCAGCAGCTCCGCCATAATCGCATGGCCCAGCTCGTGGATCGCCACCCGCCGCTTTTCTTCCTGGTTGGTCTCACGGTCTGTCTTCTCGCCCATCATCACCTTGTCGATTGCTGAGGACAGATGGCGCTGCTCCACTTCGGTAAGATTTTCGCGCATCATATAAATCGCCGCTTCGTTCATGACGCTTTCCAGCTGGGCACCGGAGAACCCGTAGGCTTCCTCGGCGATTTTGTCCAGATCAACACCGGCATGCAGCGGCTTATTCTTGGCATGGAGGTCGAGAATGGACTTGCGGCCCTTTTTATCGGGCATATCCACCTGAATGTGGCGGTCAAACCGACCTGGACGCAGCAATGCGGAATCCAGCATTTCCTTACGGTTCGTTGCGGCTATCAGCAGAATCCGCGGTGCATCGTTATTGTAGATCCCGTCCATCTCAGTCAGCAGCTGGTTCAGTGTCTGGTCATACTCGCGCTGCTGTCCGCCTTCGCGCTTGCCGCCGATCACATCAATCTCATCGATAAAAATAATGGCACTTTGCTTATTTTCCTTAACGGCACGGGTACGGGCATCTTTAAATAAATCACGGATACGTCCGGCACCGACACCTACATACATTTCCACAAACTCACTGCCTGATGCCGCAACAAAGACGGAATTGGTATAATGTGCCGCAGCTTTGGCCATCAGCGTCTTCCCTGTCCCCGGAGGTCCGGTCAGCAGAATTCCCTTGAGCGGGCGGATCCCGAACTTGCTGATCTCTTCATGACGGATCAGAAAGTCAAGGGCCTCACGCAGCTCCTGCTTGGCATTGTCCTGGCCGCCGATCTCCTCAAAGGTAAGCTTCGACGGGCCGTTCTTCTTGCGCTTTTTGTCTGCACCGGCATTGACTGTCAAACCGCCGCGCAGATGGGCAATCAGCAGCAGGGCCCCGAGCATGCCGGCAGCGATAACAACCGGGAAAATATTAATGCCGACAAAAGCCATAAAAACGAGCAGCACCGGAGCAAAACCGGCGAGGATTTCCTTCCAATACTTAGGCATTATTCCACACTCCCATCGTTCCGGGAACCCGCGGTAAAATAATAAACTTGCTCTGTTTACCGTCACTCAGGCTCACGTAGACGTTATTGTCGTCGATTTCTGTCGTTGCTGTCACATTCTGAAACTCGGAGCTTTGGGCTTTGAGTCCGTCTAGCTTGGCAGGAATCAGTGTATATTTACGGCTCTCCATCGCTTCTGCTACGGAAAACATCGCCTTGTCCCAATATTCATCAAGCAATGCACTGGAGTTCTGGTCAACATCAAGCTTAAGCGTACGGCTGCCGATTGCTGACTTACCTTCACTATTAACATACTGCACAAGCTCACGCAATTTCGTTCCAGGTTCAAGATTAAGTTTCAAAGTCACTTCATTGCGGTTAATACTAATATGTGATTCATTGACTCCTTCATAGGATGATACAATTTTCTGGAGCGGATCCTGGACAGCGAACTGGCGGTAAGCATACCAGCCTCCAAACAGCAGCGCCGCAGACAACAGAGACGTTAACAGCACAGGTACGAGACGTAATTTCAAGCAACGTCCTCCTCTCAGATGTAAGCCAATATAATAAAGAAATAATGAAGATAGCATGTTTAGCGATAACTTATTATCCGGCATGCTCTTTCGCATGTCTTAAGTACATGGACTAGTATATCATAGGTGTATATACGATTCCGCATAAATTTGTGAATATATTTTAAATTTTCGATACTAATTTTTGGTTACACTCCTTTTTTCTATTTCATATCGACAAAAAAGACATGAATGATGAGATCATCCATGTCTTCTATTTGGCATTCCAGACAACTTTATCTGTCACTCCGTTAATCCGTTCCGTAATATAAACCGTAAAATCCCCCTATTTTCAGGAGGATTCACATCACCGGGGAAGCTTGTTCCAGTGTACTCCGCCAGGCGGTAATTAATCAGTGGCACCGTGCAGATAGATGCCGAATAAATGCCCGCCCAGAATTTTCACAAACATTTTCCCGGCCTGCCTAAGATCACGTTCGGTATCCACTGTAATTTCTCTCTCTACCAATGTTTGACTAACAACCGCTTCAGTATAAGAATTGCTATATTAATTGTATATCAAAAATTGCATAAATCATCATATTCACAAGATTTAGCATAACAAAAACAGCAGCCGGACCATTACGTCCACCTGCTGCTTATGCCGTTCCTGCTGTATTATTTACTCGGCAGGCTATAGCCTTCCCCGATTGCCGTACCATCGCTGAACCGGTAGAACTGGTAATAATACCGTCCTTCCTGCTTGTAGAAGACCTGCCATGCATATTCTCCATTAAATACGCCGGGCAAAAGCCGTCTGATGTCGGCACCGGGCAGCTCAGAAGCAAGCTTCTCCCGGATCTGCTGCTCTGAGGTACCCTTCGACAGCTCTGCCGCGTAAATATCGTTGTCGCCTCCTGCCGGTTTACCGTCAAGTGTAAAGCGGACCCAGACCATCAGCTCGGTGCCCGCCTCATTCTTTCCTGTAAGCACCCAATAGGCTGCATTTTCATCCCAGACGGATTTCTGGGCTTTGGTCACCTCAGTCAGTCCGGCACGGCTTCTGGCCACTTCCCTGGCTGCGCTGCGCTCGGCCCACTGGTCCTTCATGATATAGGCATAGAACTGACCTAGTCCGAACAAAAGGAGCAGTGCCGCACTGATCGCCAGCGGAAGCCATTTTTTCCTTTTCCTCAAAGTGCAGCTCCCTTTCTTCTAAATAACTGACCGTAAGATCCGGTCGCCTTGCATTCGATTATCTTGTTAGCAGGCTTTCAAAGGTTTCCTGCGCTTTGCGGCGGATCTCCTCTTCGTCCAGTGTCAGGCACTGGCCGTGCTTAACAACCTGCTTGCCGTTAACCCAGACATGCTCAACATCTTTGGCACTTGCCGAATATACCGCATGGGAGAGCAGGTCAGAATGCGGCAGCAGATGCGGCTGATCAATATCAATGGCAATAAAATCCGCCTTCATGCCAGCAGCCAGGCGGCCGACATTGTTCAGGAAGATGGAAGCTGCCCCGTATTCCGTTGCCATCAGCAGCGCTTCCGGCGCAGGTACGGCGGTCGGATCCCCGCTGACTCCTTTATGGATCAGCGCAGCCAGACGCATTTCCTCGAACATATCGAGGTTGTTGTTGCTTGCCGCCCCGTCAGTGCCCAGTGAGACTTTGACTCCCGCACGAAGCAGGTCCGGCACACGTGCAACCCCGCTTGCCAGCTTCAGGTTGCTGCCCGGATTATGGGATACTCCCACACTGTATTTGGCCAAAATTTCAATTTCTTCATCATTCAAATGAACACCATGGGCGATCAGAGACGGGCGGGTGAACATGCCCAGCTTCTCCAGATGTGCCACCGGACGCAGGCCGTAATCGGTCACATTCTGCTCCACTTCATGGCGGGTTTCGGACATATGCGTGTGCATCGGCAGGTCCAGATCATGAGCCTCCTGAACAAATTTCACGAAGAAGTCCGGCGGACAGGTGTAAGGCGCGTGAGGCGAGAGCATTGCCGTAATTCTGCCGTCCGCTTTGCCGTGCCAGTTACGGGCAAATTCCACGGCTTCTGCGAGCTTCTGGTTCTGCACATCTTCAGGACATAGACCGATAGCACCGCGCATCAGAACAGCACGGATACCCGACTGTTCTGTAACCTCGGCCACCCGGTCCATATGATCATACATATCAAGGAAGGTAGTTGTTCCGCCCTTGAGCATCTCCAGAACGGACAGGGCTGTTCCCCAGTACACATCATCACCGGTAAATTTCGCTTCCATCGGCCACATTTTTTCCTGCAGCCAAGTCTGAAGCACCATATCATCGCCATATCCGCGCAGCAGCGACATCGCCGCATGGCCGTGGGTATTGACCAGTCCGGGCATGAACAGCAGACGGCTGCCGTCAACCGTCAGAACGCCTTCTTCTGCTGCAGGCTTATCTTCTCCTATGTATGTGATCAGATCATCCTCTATCGTCATATAACCGCTCAGGACAGGCTGAAGTGAGCCAGCTACAAGAAACCGGCCGTTCGCGATTATCGTTTTATTGCTGCTCATCGGTAATTTCTTCCTTTCCGTCATGCAAATAGTAGGCAAGGCTCTGCAGATCAGTCGTAAAATCGGCCGCATGGATACGGATCGACGGCGGAGTCTTCAGAATAACCGGAGCAAAATTAAGAATAGCCTCGATGCCCGATTCCACCAGAATGTCGGCTACATTCTGCGCTTCACTGTCCGGTACGGTAATAATGCCGATCCGGATCCCCTGCTCACGGATGGTCTGGCCCAGCTCCTCCATCGGCTGAACCGTCAGGGAGTTGATTTTCTGGCCGACCTTGGGTGCGTAGGAGTCGAATACGGCAGTGATTTTCATCGTATCTTTCAGATAAGCATTATAATTGGAAAGGGCGTGGCCCAGGTTCCCCGCACCGACCAGAGCCACGTTGATCTGCTGGTCAAGCTTAAGGATATGGCGGATCTTTTCAATCAGATAGGATACATCGTAGCCGATGCCCTTCCGGCCGAAGTCCCCGAAATAAGCCAGGTCTTTGCGGATCTGTGCCGGATTAAGATCAAGTTTCTGTCCCAGCTCCTGGGAAGAAACGGTTGCAATTTCGCGTTTCTGGAGATCATTCAAGAAACGCAGATACACTGGGAGCCTGCGTACGACAGCCTCCGATATTTTGTCCGATTTCATGTCTTCTCCTCCTAAATTTAGTATAACTCGGATGTGTATGAAAGCCGCACCGCTCCCCGATACTCAAGCAAACAGGAAGCTGATGCGGAACTAGACTAAGAATGAAATGAATGCAGTTTAGGAAATGCCGCCCTCCAGCCATTCCTCGATTCTCGGAACCATCTGGTCAGTCAGCATATGCTCCATCTTGGGGCCGGGCAGTGAATACAGGAAATACTTCCCGTAGTAAGACTCGATGACCCTGGTATCATATACAATGACAATTCCCCGATCCTGGGCGGTGCGAACCAGCCGGCCGAAGCCCTGCTTGAAGCGGATGACCGCCTGGGGTACCGACAGCTTCATGAACGGGTTCTTCTTCTGTGCCTGCAGCAGCTCGGCTTTGGCCTCTGCAAGCGGGTGGTTCGGGGGCTGGAACGGCAGTCTGACAATCGCCAGACAGCTGAGCGCATCTCCGGGAATATCCACGCCTTCCCAGAAGCTGCTGGTTCCGAGCAGTACCGCCGCAGAATTGTCCTGAAAACGCCGGATCAGTTTGCTGCGGCTCCCCCCTTCTACACCTTGCCCAAGTACAGCGATGTCCTCTGCGGCCAGTGCATCCTTAAGCGGGTCATAGACCTGCCTTAGCATCTTATAGGAAGTAAACAGCACCAGCATACGGCCTTTGGTTGCCACAGCAGCTTCTGCCAGTGAGTGCACCAGTTTGTCAACAAACCTGGCATCCCCTACACTGCCCTTTACGCTCGGAAAATCACGCGGGATAACAAGCAGTGCCTGTTCGCGGTAATTAAACGGTGAAGGCAGCAGCGCTGTCATCAGCCTGTCCTGCTCCGCAGCCTCGCCCAGTCCGAGATTATCGATCATGAACTGGAAGGATTTATCCACAGACAGCGTTGCAGAGGTCAGCGTTATACTTTTCTTCTTGTCGAAGAACAGCTCCTTGAGCTGGGCACTGACATCTACCGGTACAGCATACAGCTGCAGGGATTTGCCTCGGTAATTGCTGCTGCCTTCCATCCAGTACACAACATTCTCATCATTCAGGCCCATGAAGAAGCGGATCTGCTCGCGGATCGAGGCCAGATCCTTAAACAGGCCGCCGATGTCGGTTACCAGACTGTCCGAGGAGGACTGGCTGTCGGTATCGCGCATTTCACTGAGCATCTTGTCGCCCCTGCGGATAATATCACTGAGGCTGAGATTCAGTGTGTTCTCCAGCGCAGCCAGCTCCTCCCAGTCCCTTGGCTTCTTGCCGGGGTGCAGGCGTGACACCAGCTGTCCGGCCTCACCAGCTGCCGCATCACTGCGGTCTGGCAGCAGTCCGAACAGCTTGTCGCTGAGCACATC
Source organism: Paenibacillus sp. fava2 (assembly GCF_058313675.1). Taxonomy (NCBI): domain Bacteria; kingdom Bacillati; phylum Bacillota; class Bacilli; order Caryophanales; family Paenibacillaceae; genus Paenibacillus; species Paenibacillus sp. fava2. Next base: position 4,804,460 of record NZ_CM177755.1, read on the forward strand.
CCAGGTTTCCTTGACGGTAAGCAGATCCGGATAGATCCGGTCGATGACACTGCTCCATTCGGAGGCCTGCTCGCTTCCAGATGATTGCAGGGTCTGGCGCAGTGCCGGGAGCTGGCCGCTCTTACTGTCCTTGTATAGCCGTGTCAGCGTATGGGCCACAGTGAAATACTTCATCTGCATGCCCAGATGCTTGCCCGCCACATCCTCCAGATGATGGGCCTCATCTATAACAAGATGCTCATAGGCAGGCAACAGCTGATGTCCCGCCTTTACATCTGCGAACAGCTTGGAATGATTCGTAATGACTACATCGGCAATTCCGGCTTCATGCTTGGCCCGGTGGTAGTAGCATTTACGGAACCACGGACAGGACCGGCCCAGACAGGAGTCGGTGTCACTGGCTACACTTTCCCAGAAGTCGCCGCCGCGGCCGCTGAGATTCAGCTCCTCATCGTCACCGGACAGCGTCTGGGTAAGCCACACAATCATTTGTGCTGCTGTAAGCGTTTCTTCCCTGGTACTTACGAAGTCCTTGTTATTTATTTTATGTTCAAACTTGCGCAGACACAAATAGTGCCCTCTTCCCTTAAAGACGGCAGCCTTGAACGGAAACGGGACCACTGTAGTCAGGAGGGGGATGTCGCGCTCACGCAGCTGATCCTGCAGATTGATTGTATGTGTGCTGACCATCACCTTCTGGTCCGTACGCACGCTATGATAAATAGCCGGCAGCAGGTAGCCCAGCGATTTGCCGGTGCCGGTACCCGCTTCAATCAGCAGATGCTTTTCTTCCTGAAGGGCGGTCTTTACTTCGCCGATCATTATCTCCTGTGCTTCCCGCGTCTCATACTGCGGTAACGTATCCTTAAGCCGGGCTGTTACCTCAGCCATGTAGTCCTCAAAGGATACATTCTCCAAAGGATTGCCGGAACCCTCCTCGCGCGGTGAAACAAGCTCATTCCAGTCGCCGACCGCAAGTGCCAGCTGACGGTGAAAGGTCAGCTCGCCCTCCGGCTGGAAGGTTTCCATCTCCCGCTCATGAAGCAGGCCATCAAAATACCAGGCCAGATCGCTATCTTCGCCGGCAAACAGCTCATTCAGGCGTTGAATGGTCAGCAGCGGCAGGCTGTACAGCTCGTCAAGGCATTTAAGCAGCACGAGCGCAGTGGCCAATGCATCGCTGTCAGCCTGATGCGGACGCTCATGCGTCAGCTTGAAATGCGCACTGACTGCACCGAGCTGATAGGTGGTCAGCGACGGAAAGCATATTTTGAGAAAATCAATCGTATCGAGAATCCGGCCCTGAAACGGCAAGTAGCCGCAGCGGTCCAGGGCATTCTGTAAAAAGTGAAAATCAAATGCGACATTATGCCCTACCAGCACAACATCATCCAGCAGCGGGACCAGCTCCATCATCATTTCATCCAGCTCCGGCGCATCCGCAACATCCGCGTCGGTTATGCCGGTCAAGCCTGTAATAAAAGGAGGAATCGGTGTTCCGGGCTTGACATAGGACCCATATACCCGGGAAACAGACCGGTCTTCTTCTATAATGGCAAGGCCAACCTGGATGATCTCACCCACAGATTGGGTTCCCGTAGTTTCAAAATCAAGCACGGCAAATTTCATTGTAAGTTCTATTCCCTTTCACTTGAGACTCCATATCAGCATAACAGAAGTTACGTAAAAAGGCGATGCAAGCCGCTTGTTCAAGTGGATGCATCGCCTAAATGAAGGCTATGATTACAAAAGCGAAACAAGCTGGTCCCCGAACTGGAGCTTACCGCCCTTTTTGCGGCAGACCTCCAGATTGACATTCGGCTCCGGCAGAGCCGGATCATACTGCAAAGACAAACCGAACAGTTCACTTGCCTCAAGGAAGCGCTCCTGTGAGGCCCTGATGCAGCCCAATGCATTATAGATCATCGCCTTAAGCTTGCTCTCCCGGATCAGGGCGAGCATATGGTTCAGATGGCTCCAGGCCGTCTCCCCGTCCCCTTCCTGCAGATAAGCCATGGCCAGATACAGCCGGGCGGCCAGGCTGTCCGGATAACGCCGGATCACTTCCTGAAACTGCTGGATACATTTGCCGTACATCAGGAGCTTATAATACCCCTGGCCCCGGACAAAAGAATCCATGGCAAGCTCTGGCGCCTCCTGCTGAGGCACTTCTTCCTCAGGCTCGAGCGCAAGCTCAGTCTGTTCCCGGAACTGGCTCAGCTGCTCGGCAAAGGCCAGCCACTCATCCATCACTTTATCACTGAGCCTGTGAAGCATGTTGTACTTGCGGATCAGTTCATTCCGGTACTCTCCCTCTGAAGAGGGGTAGTCACGGGCAATCTCCTGGAGCATCTTGTTCATCTCAGCAAATAAATGTTGAAACATCGGGCCATCCCCCTTTACTGAACATGAAATCAGCCTAAGCTTGCCTGCCTTCATTTTTCGCAAAGTCGGGGCGGTTCATCCCTGCCATTGATTACATGGCCTGCAGCTGCCTTATCAGGCGATTGTAGCGTGCAGCTCATGGTCAGCCAGCTTGACCGGCTTATTGTCAGCATCCACAAACACAACCGTCGGCTTGTGGCCGGCCAGTTCATCAGCGGACAGCATTGCATAAGAGATGATAATGACTGTATCGCCAGGCTGCACCAGGCGGGCCGCCGCCCCGTTCAGGCAGATGACGCCGCTGCCGCGCGGGCCGGGAATAACGTAGGTTTCCAGCCGGGAGCCGTTGTTGTTGTCCACAATCTGTACCTTTTCGTTCTCAAGCAGATCGGCTGCTTCCATCAGATCCTCATCAATCGTAATGCTTCCTACATAATTAAGATTGGCTTCTGTCACCGTCGCCCGGTGAATTTTGGATTTCATCATATGTCTAAACAAGGGCGGGAACCTCCTTCGGAATAAATACATTATTGTCGATCAGCCGGGTTCTGCCGAATTTGACTGCCAGCGCAATGATGATCTCACTATCGGAGGCAGTAAGCGCTGATCCCGGTTCCAGAGCCTCCAGATCAGGGAAAGTCAGAATTTCCACATAATCGATCACGGCCAGCGGCGCAGAGGAAATTTCCGAGACAAGAAGCGTCCGGGCTTCATCAGCAGTACGGACCGCACCCTCGTCCATTGCCTGGCGAACAGCCTTCAATGAACGGGACAGCACAAGCGCCTGGCTGCGCTCTTCTGCAGACAGATAGACATTGCGCGAGCTGAGCGCCAGCCCGTCATTCTCGCGGACGATTGGACAGGCAATAATTTCAACATTCATATTAAGGTCGGATACCATGCGGCGCAGTACCGCTACCTGCTGGGCATCCTTAAGACCGAAGAATGCATAATCAGGCTGTACCATGTTAAACAGCTTGTTAACTACAGTAGTTACACCGTCGAAATGCCCCGGACGGGAAGCGCCGCAGAGACTGGTAGTCAGTGAGGATACCGAGATCTTGGTAAGTGTAGGCTGCGGGTACATTTCCTCCACACTCGGAATGAAGACGATATCTGCGCCCTCCCGCTCAGCAAGCTCCAGATCGCGTGCTTCGTCACGCGGATAAGAGGCATAATCCTCATTCGGTCCGAATTGCAGCGGATTGACAAAAATGCTCATCACCACCGTATTGCTCTTCTCACCGGCCTTGCGCAGCAGACTGGCATGTCCTTCGTGCAGGTATCCCATAGTCGGCACAAAACCAACCGGAGTATGCCCTCCCTGACGCATATAATCAAGTGCTTCGCGCAATTGTGCTACTGTTCTGACCACTCTCATCTTACTTCTCTCCTTTTCCGGCAGCGCCGTATAAAGATTCCAGTACATGCTCATCCGCGTTAAAAACATGGTCCTCAGCAGGGAAGGAACGCTCCTTCACTTCCTTGACATAACTGCTGATCCCCTCGCGGATAATGCTGCCGACGTCGGCATAGGTTTTGACGAAACGCTTCTCCCGGTATGGCGAAGCATAGCGCACAAGATCATGGAACACGAGCACCTGACCGTCACAGTATCGTCCTGCTCCAATGCCGATCGTCGGAATGCTAAGCGCCTTTGTAATGGCTTCCGCCACTTCTTCAGTCACAAGCTCAAGTACAATCCCGAAAGCACCGGCCGCTTCAAGCGCCTTAGCCTCATTCATCAGCCGCTGTGCATCCTCAGGGTCCTTCCCCTGAATCCGGTAGCCGCCGATCATATTGACCGACTGCGGAGTCAGGCCGATATGTCCGAGAACCGGCACTCCCGCCTTAGTGACAGCAGACACGGCTTCGCAGATTTCCAGCCCGCCTTCCATCTTAACCGCATGGGCACGGCCCTCCTGCATCAGTCTGCGTACACCGCGCAGTGTCTCATCCACACCACCGTGATAGGTCATAAACGGCATATCAGCCACTATAAAAGTGTTCTGCGCCCCGCGGACGACAGAGCGGGTATGGTAGACCATATCGTCGATCGTTACCGGCAGTGTCGTATCATAGCCGAGTACCACATTTCCCAGTGAATCACCAACGAGGATCAGGTCAATCCCCGCCTCTTCGGCCAGCAGCGCCGAAGGATAATCATAAGCGGTCAGCATGCTCAGGGGCACACCCTCCGCTTTCATTTTTTTCATCTTTACAATGTTCAGTGCATGTTTGTCAGCCACTCTCTCCATTCCCCTTTTCGCAGTTAAAGTACGCGTAAACGCGCAAACAAAAAAACCCTTTAGCATAATCGGCTAAATAGGTCCGAAGGGCAAAAAAGAGTCACTCGCGATCGTCCCTTCTGTCTCGGTCCTTACGGCTCAGAGCAGAATCCAACGTAACCGTCCTGTACAGTTATGAAGGTACATCCAAAAGCAATTACTCAGTTATTAAAGCCTAGCCGGAGTACAGTTCGCGCCAAGGCGATACCGTCTCTGTCCATAGTATACCAAAACACGACGCCAATTACACGAAAAAAATATGACAAGGGATGGAACCCTTGTCATATCAGATCATTTCTATCTCTCCTGACAGGATGCTGGTGATGTTGCCAGCCTCATCCAGCAGCTGCAGTCCGCCGTTCTCATCCAGCCCCACTGCCTTGCCTTCAGAGCGGCCCTGGGCTGTTGTGAAGCTTATCTGGCGTCCGAGCGTCACCGACATAGATTCCCAGCGCTCCTTCACCGGCCGGAATCCCTGATCCAGGTACAGGCAGTAGAGATATTCCAGCTCAGTCAGCACAGCCCGGGTCAGCTGTTCACGGTCGACCGGGATGCCTCCGCCTTCAATCAGGAGAGAAGTGCCGACCTCCTGCAGGAAATCAGGATAGTCCTCCGGAGTCAGATTGGCGGAAATTCCGATGCCGGCGATGGCATAATGCAGGCCTCCTTCCCGGAGGGAGGATTCCAGCAGGATACCGCAGATTTTGCGTCCGCCGGCCAGCAGATCATTCGGCCATTTGATTCCGGCCGGCACACCGGTCACTTCACGGATGGCTGTGCAGACAGCCACCCCGGCCAGCAGCGTAAGCTGCGGCGTCAGGGCAAGCGGGAGGTCAGGGCGGAGCACAATGCTCATCCAGATGCCCTTACCCTTTGGCGAATGCCACTTCCGGCCCATCCGGCCCCGGCCGCCGGTCTGTTCCTCAGCCCGGACGGCTGTACCTTCAGGGGCACCTGCCTCAGCAAGCTTCTTCGCTTCCTCCTGAGTCGAAACCACCGAGTCAAGCAGCTGCAGCCGGTCCTGCCAGCCGGAAACGAAGCTGTCCCGTGCCGGAAGGCCGGGGGCAGCCATCTTATCATGATTCATCTATATCCATCCTTCTTGCTTCCTGAAGCAGTACTTGTTGGTCATTCGGGCAGTCCCCCGCCGCTACAGCCAGCAGCAACTTATTCAGCAGCACGCCGAGCCACGGCCCGGGAGTCTTCCCAAGCAGACCGGCCAGCTCCTTGCCGGAAACTGCCAGTTCGGCAAGCGAGCGGATTGGCATCTCTTCGGTCCATGACTGGAGAGTCGCGGGCGGGATGTGCTGGCGAATCAGCGCTGCGCTGTCAGCTGCGCGTGAGACGGGACCGCCCGCTGGCGCTGCGCTGTCAGCTGCACGCAAGACGGGCTTGCCGGCTGGCGCTGCCATGCCGGTGCTCTGTGCAGGCTGCTCCGCGCCGCCTGCGCTGCCTGCGGCGGCCTGCGGCAGCGACGCCAGCAGCGTCACCCACCCATCGGCAGCTTCCGCGCCGATGGACAGCACGGCGGCGATCCAGCGCCGCCGCAATTGCTCTGTAGCGCCGGGAGAATCCGTCGCTACAGAGGCCAGTGCCGCGTCCCACGCCTCGCGGACGCGGAGCACGGCGGCGACGGAGCTGCGCGCCGCCCCCGGGAACGTCCATGCCCGCAGGAGCTTGTCGGCCGCTTCGGCCGACTGCCCCAGGGCATGGAGGAGCAGCGCCCACCGCAGGCGGGCGCTGTCCAGTTCCCCGATCCCGGCCAGTATGGCGGCAGCTGCCGCCAAATCTTCGCCGGTCCAGGGGAACGGGGCTTTGCCGCGCGCCAGCAGCCCGCTGCGCGCCAGCAGGCCGAGGCCGCGCACAGGGTGCGGCCCCAGGGCAATGCGTTCCGTCTCGGCGCGCACGCGCTCGACGGCAATATGCGCCAGCTTGTCGCGCTGGCGCAGCAGCCCCCGCCACGTATTCTTGGCGATGGCAAAATCCAGCACCGACGCAAACCGCACACAGCGCAGCATGCGCAGTGCGTCCTCTTCGAAGCGCTCCTCCGCACTGCCTACGCAGCGGATCAGCCGGGCGCTTAAATCCTGCGCCCCCAGAAACGGATCGACCAGCTCCCCGTCAAGCCCGCAGCAGATCGCATTGATGGTGAAATCACGCCGCCGCAGATCCTCCTTAACATCGCTTACAAAGGAGACATGCTCCGGACGGCGGTGATCGGCATAGCCGCTCTCCGTCCGGTAAGTCGTCACTTCAAAGCTGAAGCCGTCCTGCAGCACTGTAACCGTCCCGTGGGCAAGCCCTGTCGGGATGCAGCGCGGAAAGACGGCCATAACCTCCTCGGGCAACGCCGAAGTGGTCAGGTCGATATCATGAACCGGCCGGCCCAGCAGCTCATCGCGGATACAGCCTCCGACGAAATAAGCCTCACGGCCGCTCTCAAGCAGCCCTGTAATCACCTTCCGGGCTGCCGCCGCCATACCGTCCGGTGCCATTGTCCATTCCATATCGTTCTCCTTACCCCCGGATGGCATCCATTCCGAGCACCTTGCGCCCCAGCACACGGTAATAAATATCCTCATATTGATTCGTAATGCTGTCCCGGCTGAAGTCATTGCAGGAACGCTTCAGACAAGCCTCGCGGAACTGCTCGGCCAACGCCTCATCCGACAGCAGCTTCACGGCATATTTGGCCATAGCAGACGTATCGCCAATCGGCGCCAGGAAGCCGGTTTTGCCGTGCTGAACCAGCTCCGGAATGCCGCCAGCCTGGGAACCGATCGTAGGCACGCCGCAGGCCATCGCCTCCAGCGCAACCAGCCCGAAGCTCTCCTTCTCCGAAGGCAGCAGCAGCAGGTCAGCCAGCGAGATCACCTGTGCAATCTCATCCTGCTTGCCGAGGAAGCGTACCTTGTGTTCAAGGCCCATTTCGTTGATCTTGGCCTGAATCTTCGGCAGCTCCGGACCTTCCCCTACCAGAAGGAGCTTCGCCTTGATCTCCCGGCTCACCTTGGCAAAAACATCAACCACATCGCCCACCCGTTTGACCGGGCGGAAATTACTGATATGCATCAGGATTTTCTCGTCGGGATCGGCATAATCGCCGCGGAGGTCCGTTACATCCCGCGGATAATAGACCCGCTTGTCAACAAAGTTATAAGTCAGGTCGATATCTCTTGTAATATCCAGAACCTTCCGGGTTTCGTTGATCAGATCCATTGAAACGGCAGTAACCGCATCACTCTCATTAATGCCCAGCCGGATGAGATCCTTGAGTGATTCATCCTGCCCCAGCACCGTAATATCGGTGCCGTGCAGGGTGGTAACAACCTTCATATCATTGCCGAGCATCTGCTTGGCAAGAAATGCGCAGACGGCATGCGGTACCGCATAATGGACATGAAGCAGATCCAGCCCCTGCATTTTGGCTACCTGGGCCATTTTGGTCGCCAGCGCCAGATCATAAGGAGGATAACGGAACACATAATAATCGTTAACCTCAACCTCATGATAAAATATATTCTTCTGAAACGTTCCAAGCCGGAACGGGATACTGTGTGTAATAAAATGGACTTCATGGCCTTTTTCCGCCAGAAGCTTGCCCAGTTCAGTCGCCACTACGCCCGAGCCGCCCAGAGACGGATAACAGGTGATGCCTATTTTTAGCCGGTTCATAGCTCCGTCCCCTTCGTAGACTGATCTCTTACTTTAAGTAATGTCATGGATTTATTATAGTTGCATCGCACAACAAAATAAAGCTTATTCCGCCTTGCCCCCGTTAAGGAACAGGTCAACAGCATGGGGAACCCTGGTGGCAAAGCCTTCAGCAAAGGGAATGAGCCTGCGCTGGCCAAGCAGCATATCCCGTGAGCGGACGCGTTCAATGTATCCCTCATTAAGCGGGGTGGATACCACATCCTCGCCGGGAGCTTTTTCGAACTGGGAACGGTAGCAGGACAGTGCCTGCTCCTTCACAGCATATTGCTCCGTTACATCCACAATCAGGTCAGTACGGCCCAGGTCATTGATGAAGTAAAAATACAGCAGCGGTGCAGGCACCGCAGGCTTGTCCGGCATGTATTTGCGCAGCTTGGTATTAAATACAGCCTCCTCCACCAGCTTGCTGCAGGCGATATGATCCGGATGCCTGTCCTCCCAGTAAGGCGCGAATACGACAGCCGGAGCAAACCGGCGGATTTCTGCGGTCACCGCAGCCAGATGCCCTTCCGTCATATACAGGCCGCGGTCAGGCAGCCCCAGATTACTGCGCACAGCAGCACCAAGCACATCGGCAGCCTGCTGCGCTTCCTGCTTGCGGCGCTCCACAGTGCCGTTCGATGACATCTCGGCAGCGGTCAAGTCACACAGGCCTACCTTCAGACCCGCAGCCGTATGCTTGGCAATGGTTCCGGCCATACCGATCTCGGCATCATCGGCATGCGCCCCGAATACAAGTATGTCCAGCTTCATTACTCGTCCACACCCGGTTTGTACTTATGTACAAGCTCCCGCCAGCCGAAATCCCCGCGGTCGATTGCCTTCACCAGAATTTCCGCCGTTGCGATATTGGTCGCCACCGGGATGCCGTACACATCGCACAAACGGAGCAGCGCCGTAATGTCCGGCTCGTGCGGCTGGGCCATCAGCGGATCACGCAGGAAAATAATCAGATCCAGCTCATCCTGCGCTACCAGAGAGCCGATCTGCTGGTCGCCTCCGAGTGGACCGGACATGAACCGGTTGATTTTCAGCTCGGTTGCTTCCATAATCCGCTGTCCCGTTGTTCCGGTAGAGTACAGCTCCAGCCCGGTAAAAACATTTTCATAGGCGGTAACGAAATTGACCATTTCTTCTTTTTTACGGTCATGTGCGATAAAGGCAATCTTTAGCATGTTGGTCTCTCCCCTGTCTATTCAATAAAATGCTCGAAGCCGTAGATCAGTCCGGTATACCCCATTACCTTCTGGACTCCCAGCTTAACCCCTGGCATATAGCCTGCCCGTTCGTACGAATCATGACGGATTTTGAGCGATTGCCCGAAGCCGCCGAACACAACCTCTTCCTGCGCAAATACACCTGGAAGACGCACGCTGTGAATACGGAAGCCGTTATAATAGCCGCCCCGCGAGCCTTCAATAAGCTCTTCCTCCTGCGGATGGCCCTGGCGCAGCTCTTCTCTGGCTTCTGAGATCATTTCTGCCGTCTTGATCGCTGTACCCGAAGGGGCATCCAGCTTCTGATCTCCATGATACTCGATAATTTCCAGATGCGGGAAATATTTCGATGCCTGTGCGGCAAATTTCATCAGCAGAATTGCTCCGATCGAGAAGTTCGGGGCAATCAGCCCGCCGATTCCCTGCTCCTGACATTGCTTGTCCAGCTCGGCAATTTGCTCCGGAGTGAACCCGGTTGTCCCGATAACCGGACGCACCCCGTATTTGATTGCAAGCGAAGTATTGGCATAAGCCGATTGCGGAATCGTAAAATCAACCATTACATCTCCGCGGCTCCCTGCTAAGGCAGCTTCCAGATCGGAAGTAACAGTTATTCCGCATTCATCCAGTCCCACCATACGGCCCGCATCACGTTCGACTGCGGAACGGTCTACTGCTGCTGCCAGCTCCAGCTCATCATCCTGCAGCACCAGCTTAACAACCTCTTTACCCATTTTGCCTCCTGCTCCGGAGACAATCACTCTGATCTTGTCGCTCACCTTTAAATCCTCCTCGCTTCTACTGGTTCCATTTTTTAATGGATATATTTTTGCAATGACCTTTGCAGGTCTTTCATCAGCTGGCGCAATCCGGTATCATCCGGATGAAGCGCAATGACTTCTTTCATGGCGGCGATCGCCTGTACATGCTCATTCATCCGGCTGTGCGCAATGGCCAGCCATACATAGGCGTCTCCGTATAAGGGGTCTAGCGTAATTGCTTCTTTAAGAAGTGTAACCGGATGATACGGATTGGATGTCCCGCCCGCATCATCTTCCAGCAGATGTTTGGCCTCCTGCACAAGCTGAAGCGCCTGCAGATGCTGGAGATGCAGCCGGTATTCGGGCTTCATATCATCGAGTCTCACCGCAGCGACCGCATGCTCCAGCGCTTTCTCCACCATCCCGCTGCGGGCGTAGGTAATGGAGCACCGGTATCTGACTTCGGCATCGTCCGGGCTGGCTGAAATTGCAGCCTCAAAAGATTCAATCGCCTGCGCGAAATCGCTGCGCAAAATGGAACGGTATGCGGCCTTGATATAATCGTTATGATCCATATACTCACCATCCTTACGGCTAAATCCCGTTCGTTTGGTACAGCATATGATATAAGGGCCTAATCGGTGTTTTTAAGGGTCCAGCGGCCGGCGTCACGGGTGTTGAACTTGTGCATCACTTTATTGTGAGCCTCGGTCAGATCAATCCCCAGTGAATTCGCAAAGCAAACCGTAATGAACAGAATATCACCCAGCTCCAGTTCAATGGAGTTGTCTGCTTCATCGGCTTTTTTTGGCTTTTCACCAAACTGATGGTTTACTTCACGCGCCAGCTCCCCGACTTCCTCGGACATCCGGGCCAGCATGGACAGCGGACTGAAGTAACCTTCCTTAAACTGAGAGATATAAGCGTCAACTTCGCGCTGAATCTCGGTTAGACTTTTTTCCATAATTTGCAGCTGCGCCCCCCTGTATGATCTTGCCTTATGTTTGCCCCTATGTTATCGTAAAGACGTTTTGAAGACAAATCTTTTTTATATTTACTGCTTCACCTCATGAAAGCCAGGCTAGAACATTCTGCCCGTATAAGGGCTAGGCGAGGGATTAAATGAACTCATTAAAGGTAATGAATATCGGTAAAACCATAGCACCCATCATGCTGGGAACAGCGGTCTATGCGTTCGGGCTTTTGTACTTTATTGTTCCCAACCAGCTGATGGAGGGCGGAGTAACCGGGATTACCATCCTGCTCAATTATGCCTTCAGCATTCCAATCTTCCTAACCACCCTGCTGCTGAACCTTCCGCTGTTTCTGCTGGGCTGGAAAGTGCTAGGCTCCAACCAGATTGTTTATACCGGACTCGGCATCGGCTCCCTGACTTTTTTCCTCTGGGTGTTCGAACAGGCGATTGACAAGGGGTGGCTCGTCCCGTTCACAACGGAGCATGATTTTATTCTTGCTTCATTATATGCAGGCGTTACACTCGGCCTTGGCCTGGGCATTGTTTTCCGTTACGGCGGAACAACCGGCGGGGTTGATATCGTGGCTCGCATCCTGGGACGTAAATTTGGCTGGAGCATGGGCCAGATTATCCTCGTTGTCGATATTATCATTATCGGCGCATCCTTGCTCTACATACCCCGTGAAAAGATTTTGTACACCCTGGTGGCCGTCTTCATCGCATCGCGGGTCATTGATTTTATCCAGGAGGGGGCATACGCCGCCAAAGCCTTCACAATCATCAGCGATGATGCCCCGCAGATTGCCGACCTGATTACTGCCGAAATGGAACGCGGTGTAACGCTGATTCCGGCCATCGGCGCGTATTCCAAGCAGGCAAAGCATATGGTCTACTGCGTCGTCTCCCGCCAGGAGATCCGCCGGCTCAGCCAGCTGGTCAAATCCGTCGATCCTACGGCGTTCGTGATTATCAGCGATGTACACGATGTAATGGGCGAGGGCTTCCGGGAGTCCTGAGTTAGTTGGGTTTGAATTAGCAGGACTTATTCCTAAAACGGTGGCTTTAAAATAGCAGCTGCACCAATCTATTGTATTTTGTACAATAGATCTGCCAGTTTCCAGCTCCTTATTGTCAATCTATTGTATTCTCTGCAATAGATTTTACCTCTAGAGCTCCAAAAGGCCTTCAACCGGAAAATCTGTTGCACGAAATGCAACAGATTTTCTTTTTTCGCCTGATTTTCCTGATTCTATTGCACAATATGCAACAGATCGCTACCGCTACCGTACTTTAAGCGATCCCGTCCTTGTGTGATCTGCTCCTTGTGCCATCCCATTCTTGTCCATCCGTCATCATAACATCCCGTCTTCGTGCCATCCCGTTCTTGTCTATCTCGACTTCATGACATCCGGTACTTGTATAATCCCGTCCTTATGTCATCCCATCCTCATGACAAGCCCCCATCCTCATATGCCCCCCTACTCTTCCACCACTACAGCTCATCAAACGTGCATACGCCAACAGGCTCCTCTGACAGCATTTAGCCGGGAGAGGAGCCTTAATTTAAAATTATTCAGAATCAGTCACCTTATAGCGGCGCTGAACAACTTGTTCCAGCAAGCAGAGAGTCCAGCACCGCCGTCCTATACCGGCCTAAGATCCTCGCGCTCGCCCCGGTATTTGCGGAAAGCGGCGTAGGCGAGAGCGGTGAAGATAAAGACACCTGCCAGCAGACCCCAGGCTCCATATTCTGCAGGGGCAAGCGGCAGGGATAACGCAGGTTCATCGCGTTCCTTGCCGAATAACACCCTCACCGCGTCCTGGCCGTAGGAGACAATCTCCAGCAGCCGCGAACGTTCGGGAGGCTGAGCGGAACCGGTAACCCCGGCTGCATAAGACAGCCAGGAGTCAAAGGCGCTGACAGCTTCCGGCCGGCTTGAGATAACGACCGCCGGGCGGATCGTGTCATATCTGCTCTGCAGCCGGGAGACCGCAGCTTTCCACCCTTCCGTGTTACCGGCCACGGCGCTTTGCTCCATATCGTTCAGATCCTCACGGATCAGCTTATAATACTGTTGCCACATCGGCTGACGCGGATGGTTCAGACTGTTGGCGGCAAGCCTCATTCTGGCTGCTGCCGCTTCCCACTTTCCGGGATCGATCTGGGCAGCCGCAAGGGTCGCCTTGAGATCCATAATAACCCCGGACAGCGCATTGACGCCTTCAACCGAAGTCAGTCCGTCAAAAGTGGAAGACACAAAGATCTCGGAGATTTCCGCGCTCTTCTGCCTTGCTTTAACCACATCACCTTCCAGCACATAGCTGTACAGTGCTTCAGCCGCCTGTTCCAGCCGTTCTGCTCCGTTACTGCCGGTCAGCGCCGGGGCTCCGCTCCCTGCAGATACACTCCCGCCGATCATGCCGGCAAGCAGCCAGCACAATATGAATCCACTCAGCACCCTATAACACTTGCGCGGCATGAGACATCCCTCCTACCCTTAATCTATGGCAGGAGGACAAGAGTTAGAACAGCCCGTCAGCGCCGGATTCCGGTCCGCTGCAAGGGCTCTTGCCGCCTTATCTTCGGGCCGGCTACCCAGGCTGCGACAGCGCTCAGCAGCGTCAGGAGAATCGTGAGATACTGCACCTGGGTTACATCGTCGTCCAATACTGACGGCAGCCAAGGATAGACTCCTGCTGAGTAATCAACCATATCATTAGCCAGCGTCCAGAGCAGAGCCACCGGCAGCATCCGCCGGAACGAGAAGAACCGGGCATAGATCAGGGCCTCTACCGCCATTCCGGTATGCGACACCACCAGCATCCAGTCCTTCCAGCTGACCGTATCTCCCTGGTATCCCCCGGCAAAAATAACACCAACCGCCCATATGCCGTACTTGACAGAAGTAACTACAGCCAGCGCTTCGATCAGCTCACGCACCAGCGTCCCCTTGATGCCTTTCGGGGGATACAGCAGCAGTAACAGCGCAATTGTAAAGAACAGGCTGGCTGTCGGGCTGTCCGGCACGAACGGCAGCAGCCAGGCCGGATAGTTCTGCGCAGTATACTCCAGTTGATTGCCGTACCATATGTATCCGTAAATCGTTCCAAGGAGATTGACGATAAAGAGCAGCCATATGATCCCCCGGTGCTTGAACAGCTTGTCTAACATGTTAACCGGCATACACAGTTTCACCCTCTCAGATCAGAACATTTCACAGTCTTTACACAGACAAAAACCTGACCGCAAGAATACGATCAGGTTCGCGTTATCATTATTTTACTGTTCGCTTTTTTGTTTGGCAAGCCACGCCGCCAGCGAATCGATATCCTGGTCGGTAAGCCCGGCACCAAGCGCCGTTTCATACATCGGCGGCATCTGGCCCTGACCCTCCTTGATAATGGCCAGGATGGCCGCCTGATCATGGGTATCGCCAACCCCGCGCAGGGAAGGCCCGCCCCCGCCCTTCAGATCCACAGCATGGCAGGTGACGCAGGTCGCCTGCTTGAAGAGTGCCATCGCCGGATCATCCTTGTCCACGATTGCGATATCCTCAGGCTGTACCGCACTGGTGGTGGGCAAGCCCTTGGCCCTGTTCTCCGCAGCTTTCTCCTCACGCTGCACATCTTCCGGGATCTGGCCGGTTTCAGCCATTTCATGCTTATATTCAGTCCAGGCCGTATTGGTTAAATAGACGATCGCCGCCAGTGAAAGGAGCATCAGTGAGGAAGCAATCGGCCGTTTGTAGAAGCGCCGTTCACGGCCTGTGTCCAGAAACGGGGCAAGCAGCAGTGCGCCGAAAGCCACACCTGTGACTCCCAGGGTTCCCAGCACGATATAATCACCCGAGGCATAAGGCAGCTTCAGGTATTGATAGAGAAACAGAAAATACCAGTCAGGAATTGGAATAACAGTAGCCCTGGCGTCTGCCGGAAATCCCAGTGGTGCAGGCTCGGAAATCGTGAGCACAAGAATGCCTACCAGCACAACTACCCCGACCATCCATTCCTTGAGCAGAAAGTTCGGAATGAACGCCTCCGATTTCCCCGGGTAAGCCGTATAGTCAGGCGGCGTAATAAATCCGCTGCCCTTCCTTACACGGGAGTCACCGACATACACTACCTTTTCCCCGGATCCATCCTTGCCCTTATGTGCCATTCCGTTCTCCCTCCTTTCGTCGATTAGCCTACAGCGGGCCGGATATTCCCTGTCTGCGGATCATAATAAAGTGTCCGACGAGCAGTATAAGCAGGACCGCCGGGAGAAAGAATACATGAAGGGCGAAAAAGCGGGTAAGCGTCTCTGCACCGACAATCGTTCCGCCCTGCATCAGCTCTTTTAACACAGGACCCATAACCGGCACGGAGTTGGCAATTTCCAGTGTAACCTTGGTGGCGAAATAAGCCTTATTGTCCCATGGCAGCAGATATCCGGTCAGTCCCAGACCCAGCATGACAAAAAAGATCAGCATTCCCACCACCCAGTTCATCTCGCGTGGCGCTTTATACGAGCCTGTAAAGAACACGCGCATCGTATGCAGGAACATCATGACAATGACCAGACTAGCCCCCCAGTGGTGCATGCCGCGTACGATCTGGCCAAAAGCAACCTTGGTTTGCAGATATTCCACACTGGCATAGGCATTAATAATATCCGGTACATAATACATGGTCAGGAACATGCCTGACAGAATCTGAATGACAGTGATAAAAAAGGTTAGACCCCCGAAGCAGTACACGAATGCCGAGAAGTGATGGGCCGGGTTGACATGCTCAGGAACCTCATGATCGGCGACATCTCTCCAGATTGGCGTAATATCCAGACGTTCATCAATCCAGTTATAGATATTTTTAAACATCAGGGCTACGCCTCCTTATTGGCTTCGGTATTAGGTACAATATCACCCAGATACACCCATCCGCTTTCAATCTTGGTCTTGTACTGGTCGAGCGGCTTAGCTGCAACCGCCAGCTGCTTGCCCAGCTTCGTGTAACGTGCGCCATGGCAGGGACAATGGTATTCGTCGGGAAAAGCCTTATCATTGTTCCAGCCCACCGTACAGCCCAGATGCTTGCAGATCGGTGAAAGCGCATAAATATTTCCGCCCTCATCTTTTCGGATCCACGCCGTCAATGTAGCTGTACTGGCATACCAGCCGTCCTGCTGCTTGAGCTCAAAGTTAAACTCCTGCGGAACATCGGTTATTTGCGAGACCTCTGCAACCTTGATGAACTCCCCTTCCCCCCGCTTATGTAAAATAGGGTCTACAGCAAAACGCGTCATGGGAAGAAGGACTCCTGCTCCCATAAATGCAGTGGCTCCGCCAAGGGTATAGGTCAGAAACTGCCTGCGGGACATCTCCTTGCGGCTGGGCGGTTTGGGCGGATTAATTTCAGGCTCTTCATTGTAACTGCTCATACGGTGTGTAACCCCCTTTTCAAAAATGGAGAAGGCACCTGCAGGTCATGCACAGTCATTTAATGTAAAGAATCCGGTTACAATGACATAAATCACATGTCATATCAATTCACCCTTATCATAGCTTAGGCCCCAATACCCGTCAAGAATTTTGTCTATTTTGTGACAGGCATCTGCACTCCGTTTTTATGAATTGTTGATTTTCTGTCACAATTAACTCATGTTACACTTTGCCACAAAGCATGGATTTTTTCATTTATTTCGGACTTATCCGGGACTTTACAATCCGGTCCAAATCCAGACACAGCAAAGACTAAATCGCTTTCATAAATATCTTGTTCCGACACTCCCGGAACGGCTGAAGCAACTATCACATGCTGGAAGTTACTGGATTTGACTTTTCTGCACACTCCATTCAGATAATCTGTATTTTGACCTGCTGCATACTGTATTGCCGGGTATACAACAACGCGTCCCCGGAACGGCTGCTCGATCAGTTCCAGCAGATCACGGAGCCTCTCCAGCACGGCTGCCGCCTCAGGCGGGCTCTCCTCACCCGACAGTCCGGTGAACGGGAGCAGGCAGGTATCATAGTATTTGCCATGTTCTTTCCAGCTTTCCTCTGTAAATTCACTGAATTTCACCGTAATCATCCCTTCACATGGATTCCTTTTAATCTATTTAATATGGACTTGCCGGATAAGTCAAAAAAAGAAATGCGCTAAGCGCATTTCTTATGCAAGACTCTTCAGTTCTTCAGTCAGATAACGGAATGCCGCTTTATCTCCGGCCGCCAGCGCCGTGTCGATCTCCCGGTACAAGATGTCGGTACGACGCTTTCGCAGCGCTTCATCCCACACCATTTCTGCCGCAAGTCCTAGCATCACTTCATAGGTAGCCTTCATTTTGTCCATTCGATACACCTCCGCTGTTTAGAAGATTCCATATTCTTTTGCTTTGATTACATAACTTTCACTGGTCTGCTTCATCCGGAGCAGATCCTGTTCCGTGAGCTCGCGGACGACTTTAGCAGGAGAACCAAGACACAATGTATACGGCGGGATTTTTTTGTTTTCGGTTACAATTGAACCGGCTCCTATTAAAGCATATTCACCAATTTCTGCTCCGTTCAAAACAATTGCACCCATTCCGATTAATGTGCCTCTGCCTATCCTGCAGCCGTGGATGATTGCGGAATGCCCCACCGATATCCCGTCCTCCAGGATCAGCGGCAAGCCATTGCCGACATGCCCTACAGCCCCGTCCTGAATGTTACAGCGTTCCCCGATAACTACCGGAGCAAGATCTCCCCGGAGCACTGCATTGAACCAGATGCTGGAATACTGCCCTACCGTCACATCACCTACCAGCTTGGCACCTTCCGCCACGTATACAGATTCGTCAGTCCGCGGTATGTAATTCCCGTAAGCAATCCGCATATTCCTCCCCCTTACTTAGGCAGCCGCCTTGGAGTAGCCGCTTCCATTCCCCATGGAGTCATCATAACGACCGGCCCGTCAGGGGTCTCCCCCAGCCGGATCATCCCCAGATGAAGCATCATCCTTAGAACGCGCTGTTCCAGAATGGAGGCCGCATCGTCATAGTAGAACGGTTTGATCAGCCAGCCTATTCCTTCCGTCAAGGAAGAGATGCTTACCCACTCTCCGGCGCTCTTACTAATCCAGTATACGATTGATGGAAGATTGGGAACAGCACCTTTATAAAGTTTTAACCAAAAGAAGAATATCTGCATCAGCCTTTCGGTTTTTCCTTCGGCAAGCAGTGTCTCTCCGGCAGCTGTCAGCTTCAAACGGAAGCCCTCTTCAGAAATATAACGGCGGTGTCTTGCATAATCATACAAAAGGGCCATTCTGGGCGGATAGTGCTCGCACGCTCTGCCGTAACCGAATCTCCACCCGCCTTTGCCAAGCAGCGGCTCGGGTATCTGGAGCGCATTCATCAGCCCCTGCTGATAACGTTTATAGAGTGCGCCCTCCTGGTTCAGCTCAAGCTCATTCTCTTTCACATACCGCATGAACAGCAGCAGATCGCCAGCCAGTAAATCCCCTTCGGACCGGTACACGCCAGGCTCGCTGGCGTACACTACTTTTTCCCTGATATAACTGCCCATTTGTTCAAGGAAACGGCGTTTCAAATCCTCCGGAACCTGAAACAGATACTTGCTCTGCTGTGAGGCACCGCTGAACAGCCAGCCTCCATTTTTGAAACGGCTGACCATTTCACGATATCCGCCGTCTTTCCCGTCCGGAATATCAAAGGATGCCTGTTTCGCTGCGGCCAGCAGATCCTCGAGACTAAAGTGGCTGCGTTCATCAAAAAGCAGTGTGTTCAGAAACCGCAATTCCTCCGGTTTACAGCTCCGGATATGAGAATCCATGAAATCCCGGCTTCCAAGCAGGATGAGAAGACTCTGGATCAAATCATGTTTCGAGTTTCGTTTGCAATCGCACTGGTAGCGTCCCGCTATCGCGGTGAGCTGGCCAATGTCCGCGTATGTGAGCATATCCGCCAGATTCATCATTCATCGCCTCACTGTTTTACTACCATTATGGGAAATACAGCCCTTTTTATTCCTTTTTTCTCAAAAAAAAAAAAACCCGAAAGCTCGGGTTACCGCTGATTCTGTAAAATATGGCGAGTACAATTATACAAAAGCGCATTCCATTCCTGTTCGCTTTTCTCAATAATGGTCAGGGACAGATTGCCGAGACGTTCTGTGTACTTGTCTTTGTATAACGCTACATAGAGCTGGGCGAGAAATCCGCCATGGGAGATGACCAGTATATTACTGTCGGGATAGCGGGCGGTAATGTCCTCCATAAAAGCAAGCCCCCGCAGCTGCAGCTGCTCATCGGTTTCCTGTCCTAGCTCAAGCAGATTCCAGTCCTTTCCCCATTTGGCCTCTCGCTCCAGAGCTGTCATCCCTTCCACCTGACCGTAAGCACGTTCCCGGATTCGTTCATCCGGCTCGATCAGAGGGATACCCAGCTTCCCGGCAATGATCTTCCCCGTCTCTTCTGCCCGGGACAGACCGCTTGTTATGCAGAAATCCCAGCGGTAGGGTTCATTCAGCAGCCGCTCACCCAGCATGTCAGCCTGCCTCCGGCCTTCATCATTGAGCGGAATATCACTTTGTCCCTGTATTTTGCCTGCTGCATTCCAATCCGTCAGTCCATGGCGTATCAAGCCGACCAGCATCGCCTATCACCCTTCCATCCAGTATGTTTGCTTAATAATGTATCATGAAAGCAAACAAATGTCTTCTTTTTGAAGTATTATGAACGTTTTTGAAGAGGTTTCAATGCCTGAAGCAACAAAAAGGTCCGCTTTACCCGGGGTAAAGGGACCTTGTCATTGTCTGCGGTAACGGTTCAGCCTTGTCAGCAGAAAGATCGACAGCGCTACGCCCAGCATGGATAATACCATCCAGTATTGCGGATGTGTGGGCCCCATGCTCACTACAAGCGGCTCAATAATGCTTCCCCCGGATTCTGTAGCAGGATAGGATGAGGACCATTCCAGCGTAAGTCCGGCTACACCTGAATCAATAATGCCGCTCTGTGCCGAGCTTGTATTGGCAGGTGTTTTGAACAAGGTGAAATATAAGAAGCTCGATAAAAACACGGCCAGAAAGCAGGCGATCCACAGGCTCAGCCTGCGGCGGAAAACGTTGGTATTGCCGGCAGATTTCCCGTCACCCGGCATCAGCCACGGGCTCTCCAGATAAATGCGTTCCATAACCTTCTGATTGACAGCCTCAGCGCGTTCAGCGCTGATCTCCAGTCTCAGGTCCTGCATAAGCTCGTTGCTCTCCTGCCAGATAGCCCATTCAGCGGCACAGTAAGAACAACCTGCGATATGTCTTTCAAGCTCAATCCGCTTAGGATCAGTGGGGGGAGCATCCCACAACAGCGGAATGAAATCCTGCGCTTCCCTGCAGTTCATTGGCCTTACACCCTCTCAGCCTGCTCTTCCACTTCAGGCTCATAAAAATAGGATTCGAGTTGGAGCTTCACACTGCTCCTTGCACGAAACAACAGTGATTTCACGGAGCTGACACTCTGATCCAAAATGACGGCAATTTCCTGATAGTCCATCTGATCATATTCACGCAAAATCAGCGCCGAGCGCTGCTTCTCCGGGAGATTATTGATTGCTTCGCGGACCAGATTCATCCGTTCCTTGCGCAGTGCAGCCTGTTCTGGTGCCACCTCCGCCGGTGCTACCGGCGTATAGCCGCTCTCTTCGAGCGAGACATTTCCCGCTCGGTTCTTACGCAGCTCACTGAGCACCGTGTTGCGGGCGATCGTGTACAGCCATGTTGAGAACGAAGCATCCACTTCACGGAAGGAATGCAGGCTCCGGAATGCTTTGTAGAATGTCTCTGAGCAGAGATCCTCTGCAATGAGCTCCATATGCGAATTCTTAAGCATATGGTATACAAAAGCCAGTATCTTTCGCTGGTATCTCCGCATCAGTTCCGAATATAGTTCTGTGTTTCCTTGCTTGATTAACTGGATCAACTGGGAATCCGTCATGGTGAGTTTTAGCCCTCCTCGCCCTTGCACGATTAACCCGTCAGGTCCGTAACTGTATATACCGGCCTGGGGTAAAAAAGTTGCGGTGAATCCTCCAAATTTGCAATTCCATAAATCCTAAAGTTAAAAACGGTAAGTTTTACTAAATAACGCAATACTTCCTATGTATATTCAGCGTTCCGGCAATTAAGAAATGCTGTATGTAAATACAGAAATAAAATTGCACATTCAAATATTTCCAACTGCAATCTATAAACATACTTAACCAGTATAGCATACATTCTATCAGGATGAAATTAGTAGACTTTTGTAAACCTATTCTCTACCATATGGCAGGAAAAGTCGAAATCCGGAGAAGCCGCTGGACTCAAATAAGTTTTAAAGAAAGTGTTGACAAAATGTAAACGGATACATATAATAAAAGTACAGTATGGTTTCTCTCCACTCCTATCCAAACACTGTACGATTCCAATACCCATTGTGAATTGTAGCCGCTTACTTTGTAAGCGGTTCTTTTTTTTGTTAAAAACTTTTTTCCCTGCCACCCGGCGGCTTCTGAAGCTCTCCAGGCTGCAACCAAAACAGCGCGTACCGGCTTAACCGGCACGCGCTGTTATTCATAGACAGCTCCTATCTCCTGCACTTAAATGATTCTGGCTGCAGCAGCGCTGCTGTCTATACGTATACTGTGTAATCGTTATGCTGCAGGAGCACCTTGGCCCGCTCCATGTCGTTCTCCTGTCGGAACGACAGTCGCATGATCCCCGGCACATCCTCACGGCTCTCAATAATCTGTACGTTGCTGAGGTTAATTCCCTGATCCCCGAGTTCGGTGGCGATGCGGCCGATAATCCCCGGATGATCGGGAACATCAATGTGCAAATCGAACAACGGGGTAATCATACCCTTGCGGCGTTCCGGCAGCTGGCTGCGGAAGCTGCCCGCTTCATGGAAAGCCTCCTCGATACCGGCGCCATCCGAGCTCTCCAACAGCTGAATGAAGGAAGAAACCTCCTCATTCCAGTCTTTCAGAAGCCGCAGCATCACTGCACGGTTATTCAGCAGAATGTCGCGCCAGATAATCGGATCACTGGAGGCAATCCGGGTAATATCCCGGAATCCCCCTGCAGCCAGTGTACTGTACAGCGAATCCTCTGAATCATACGCATGAATCTGATTCACAAGAGCTACAGCGATAATATGCGGCAAATGGCTGATGGCCCCGACAATTTCATCATGACGTTCCGGATCAAGCCGGACGATCTGTGCTCTCGTATGTAATAACAGGGATTTCAGTGCCTCATAGGCTTCCTCCGGCACTCCGGGCGGCGGGGTCAGCACATAGTAGGCATTCTCGAACAGCAGGGAAGAAGCGGCTTCCACACCGGAACGTTCCGAGCCGGCCATCGGATGGCCGCCAATGAAATGGACGCCGGGAATATCGAGGGATACCGCACAGGCTGCAATGCTGGCTTTGGTGCTGCCGACATCCGTAATGATGCAGCCCGGCTTGAGCGGAAGCTTGCTCAGCTGCTGCAGGTACTCCTCCAGCATGCCGACAGGCACGCACAGGAAGATATAATCGGCGTCAAGCGCCGCTTCCTCAACAGACAGCGTAGCATGATCCACTACTCCCCTGCTGACGTATTTCACCGCAGATTCAGGACGGTGGGCATGGCCGACGACGGTCAGGCCCTCCTTGCCTTTGAAGCAAAGGGCCAGTGAGCCTCCGATCAGACCGACACCGAAGATTGCTATTTTTGTCGTCATATCTTTGTACTACCTGCCTTCTGTTAGTTCGTCTTGTACGGAATCTGTTTAAGCCCGTACTTCCTGTTCAGACAGCGTCTGTTCCAGTGCACTGATAAAAGCCTTGTTCTGTTCCGCTGAACCCACAGTCACACGGATATAAGTCGGGTACAGACGGTGTCCCGCCCGGACAATAATGCCGAGACGCAGCAGGGCCTCAAATACCTCTACAGCAGGCTTGCGTACATCGACCATGATGAAGTTCCCGTTAGCCGGGAAGGAATGAAGGCCCAGACGCCGGAAATCCTCCTGCAGCTGTGCAATCCCTTTACTGTTAAGCCGGCGGCATTCAGCCACATAGTCCTGATCAGCCAGCGCTGCCAGGGCTCCGGCCTGAGCCAGCCGGGAAGTGTTGAACGGCTCGCGCACCTTATTGATCAGATTGATGATCTGCGGGCTGGCAACACCGTAACCGATACGCAGGGCAGCAAGACCATAAATCTTGGAGAAGGTCCGCAGCACAACCAGATTCGGATACTGCTCCAGCAGCTTGATTCCATCTGTGTAGGACTCGTCTGTCACATATTCAAAGTAAGCTTCATCCAGCACCACCATTACTCCGGCCGGTACTGCATCCAGGAATTTAACGAGTGCATTGTGCGGGACAATTGTTCCAGTAGGGTTATTCGGATTGCAGATCCAGATGACCTTGGTCTTGTCAGTGACACGGGCAAGCATGCCGTCAAGATCGTGGGTCCCGTCTGCCAGCGGTACTTCAATGGTTACAGCACCTTCAATATCCGCATTGCTCTTGTATACGGAGAAGGTCTGATCAGCCATGATGGTCTCATCGCCGGGCAGGAAGAAGGCGCGGCAGATCAGGGCGATGATCTCGTCCGAACCGCAGCCGAAAATGATATTCTCGCTCTGAACACCGAGATGTCCGGCCAGTGCGGCCGTCAGATCAGCCGCTGAGCCGTCGGGATACAGGAACAGGTTGTCGAGATCCGCGATAATGGCCGCTTTGGCACTCGGCGAAGCACCATACGGATTTTCATTGGAAGCGAGCTTGATAACCTCTTCCAGGCCAAGCTCTTTTTTAACCTCATCAATAGGTTTTCCCGGCTTGTAGACAGGGAGGTTAACGATATTCGGTTTCGGATTCATCTGTAGTCCTCACTCTCCATGAATTGTAACAGCCTGCTTCAGGCAGGCTTGACTGTTATGGTCTTAATTGTGACACAAATTCACGAATTTGCAACAGCCCGTCACTGCGGGTGGCCGGGTTTTCCAGCAGCGGTATAACCTCTTCCACCTTGCGGACAATCGCGCTGCCCACAACGACACCGTCACATATTTGTGCAAAGCGGGCCACCTGCTCGCCGGTGGAAATTCCAAAGCCTACGGCTACCGGCAGATCCGTTGCACGGCGGACCGAAGCAATAAAGTCGTCTACACCGCTGTGAAAAGAGGACCGTTCCCCTGTCACACCAAGCGAGGATACGCAATATACAAAGCCGCTGGCACCGGAAACGATCCGTTCAATCCGCTCACTGGAGGTCGGGGCAACCAGCGGAATGAGATTCACTCCTGCTTCGCGGCTGCGCCGGCGCATCTCCTCCGACTCTTCTACAGGCAGGTCGGGAATGATCAGCCCGCTGATCTCATGGGTATCCAGCTCGGCAAAAAACGTATCCAGGCCCATCTGCAGCACCGGATTGTAGTAGGTGAACAGGATGAACGGCAGCTTGCTGCCGTTCTGCCGGGCCTTCAGCGCGGTTTCCATACAGGTGCGGAGGTGAACCTTGCCGCGCAGTGCTCTGGATGAGGCCCGCTGGATGACCGGGCCGTCCGCCAGCGGATCGGAATAAGGAACCCCAAGCTCCAGCACATCCGCTCCGGCAGCCTCGAGCTCGGAGATAATATCCAGCGTAGTTTCAAGATCGGGATCGCCTACGGTAAGAAAAGGGATCAGAGCTGTTCTGCCTTCCTCTTTAAGCTTCCGGAAAGCGACATCCATCCGGTTGGTCGTTTCAGTGGTCATTACAAATCCGCCCCTTCCGTATAAGCCATGATGGATTCCACGTCTTTGTCCCCGCGCCCGGAGAGGCAAATCACCACGATATCATCCTTGCTGAGTCCGGGGGCAATTTTGGCAACATGGGCGATGGCATGCGCCGATTCCAGAGCCGGAATAATCCCTTCAGTTACGCATAACAGTTTGAGGGCGTCGAGCGCTTCCTTATCGGTAACGGGAACATACTTGGCCCGTTCGATGTCCTTGAGATAGGAATGCTCCGGGCCAACTCCGGGATAATCCAGACCGGCTGAGATGGAATGGGCTTCGGTCACCTGACCGTATTCATCCTGCAGCAGGTAGCTCATGGAGCCCTGGAATACCCCGTGCGTTCCTTTGCTCATGGTTGCCGCGTGAAAAGGGGTGTCGACGCCTTTACCGGCAGCCTCCACACCGATCATTCCTACACTCTCGTCTTCCATGAACGGATAGAACATGCCGATGGCATTGCTACCGCCGCCGACAGCCGCAACGAGCAGATCCGGCAGACGGCCTTCGGCCTCCACAATCTGGCGCCGTGTCTCGTCGCCGATAATCCGCTGGAAGTTACGGACCATCATCGGGTAAGGGTGAGGGCCGACTGCTGAGCCCAGAATATAGAAGGTATCCTCAACATTGCTGACCCAGTAGCGCAGCGCTTCATTGCCGGCATCCTTGAGGGTACGGGAACCGGAAGTCACCGGAATGACCTCGGCGCCAAGCAGCTTCATGCGGAACACATTAAGCGCCTGACGGCGGGTATCCTCCTCGCCCATGAATACTTTGCATTCCATGCCCAGCAGTGCCGCTACCGTTGCGGTAGCCACCCCGTGCTGGCCGGCGCCTGTTTCGGCGATAACCTTGGTCTTGCCCATTCTTTTGGCCAGAATCCCCTGCCCGATCGCATTGTTGATCTTGTGGGCTCCGGTATGGTTGAGATCCTCACGCTTCAGATAGATCTTGGCCCCGCCAAGCTGTTTGGTGAGCCGCTCTGCATAGTACAGTGGCGTTTCACGCCCGGAATACTGTTTCAGCAGATACGCTATTTCTTCCTGAAAAGCCGGGTCCGCCGAAAATTTGGCATAGCACTCCTCCAGCTCAATCAGTGCATTCATCAAGGTTTCGGGAACGAAGCGGCCTCCAAAAGAACCAAAACGCCCGTATTTGTCCGGTACTTGTATCATGATTGCTTCACCCTTTCCACGAAAGAAGTCATTTTGGCAATATCCTTTACCCCGCTGCTCTCTACCCCGCTGGAGACATCTACCCCATCAGGACTGTAATCTCTCAGTAATTCACCAACGTTATCCGGATGAAGTCCTCCTGCTACAAATAAAGGCAGTCCATGCCTTTCCGCAGCCTGCCGGAAGAACGGAATCCTGCCCCAGTCAAAGGTACGGCCTGAACCGCCGCTGCCCTGCGGATCGTATGTATCCAGCAGCAGTGCGTCAACAGTCCCTGCATAGCTGTCCACCATGCTCTCGGCTCCAGCGCCATCCGCTTGTCCGCTGCCGGCCACCGAAAGCGCCTTCCACACCTTAGCCTGGGGAAAAGCCAGCTTGACTTCTCTGCAGTAATCCGGACTCTCCTGCCCGTGCAGCTGAATCACATCCAGCGGCACAACAGCCAGAAGCTCCTGCAGCTCCTCCAGTTCAGGATTCACAAAGACTCCGGCCGCGCCGGGAGCTTTGCCCGTTTCCCAGGCTGACAGTTCGGCAGCCAGCAGGGCTGCCTGTTCAACAGTGACTCTGCGGCGGCTGGGAGCAAATACAAAGCCGATATAGTCGAGCGGCAATCGCTTCATAGATTTTAGCACTTCAACGTCCTGAAGTCCACAGATTTTTACCAGCGCTTCAGCCATTCAGGGCACGATCCTTTCCTGCTGAGACCGGTCCGAGCAGCCCGTGTACCGCTTCCTCTACGTTATCCTGCCGCATCAGGTACTCTCCGACCAGTACACCGACTGCACCGCTTGAGCTCAAATAATCAATATCTGCTGGACCGGCGATTCCGCTCTCACTGATTACAGGCACTCCTGGCGGCACCAGAGCGGCCAGCTCGGCTGATGTTTCCAGCCGGGTCTCAAATGTGCGCAGGTTGCGGTTATTGATGCCGAGCAGCACTTGAGGATTATTGATTTTACCGGTACTGATTACCAGCTCCAGCTCGCTTTGGTCATGAATCTCTATCAACACATCCAGGCTGAGAGAGGCTGCCAGGTCCGTAAAGGAAGCCAGTTGTTCTGCAGTGAGAATCGCCGCAATCAGCAGGATGGCATCCGCACCCAGTATCCGCGCTTCGTAAATCTGCAGCTCGTCAATGATAAAATCCTTGCGCAGCAGCGGCAGACTCACCGCATCTCTTACCTGCTGCAGAAATGCATTGCTGCCCTGGAAATAGTCCTGGTCAGTCAGAACCGAAAGGCAATCGGCACCGCCTGCCTCGTAGCCTCGGGCAATAGCAGAAGGATCGAAATCCGCACGGATCAGCCCTTTTGACGGCGATGCCTTCTTAACCTCTGCAATCAGCCCCATCTCCCGGTTCCGGCGTTGTACCAGTGCATCCCTGAACCCCCTGGTAGCGGGCAAACCTGCTATAACCTCTTCAGCTACTGCTACAGAGAAGCTTGTGCCCAGGGCTTCAACCTCTTTTACTTTGGTGGCAACAATTTTATCAAGATACATAGTCAAGCTCCTTTGTCATGGCTTTGAGCTGCTCCAGCTTGAGCAGTGCTTTGCCGGAATCGATCATCTGGCGGGCCTGCGCCACACCTTCGTTCAGGCTCTCCGCCAGTCCGGCAACATAGATGCAGGCACCGGCATTAGCCAGGACAATATCACGGTACGGGGTAAGCGCCCCCTGAAGCACAGCTGTAATAATGGCGGCATTCTCGGCAGCATCCCCGCCAAGCACTGCCTCCAGCGGATGGCGGCTCAGGCCGAGTTCTTCCGGTGTAATCTCATACGTGGTTACATTACCGTTCTTCAATTCAGACACCTGTGTAGGCGCCGAAATGCTGATTTCATCCAGACCATCCAGACTGCTTACAATCATGGCCCGCTTGGAGCCCAGCTCCTTCAGTACGTTAGCGACAATACCGGTCTTATTCCGGTCATATATGCCCATCAGCTGCCGGTCGGCTCCCGCCGGATTGGTCAGCGGGCCCAGCATATTGAAGACGGTCCGGACACCAAGC
Source organism: Paenibacillus sp. fava2 (assembly GCF_058313675.1). Classification (NCBI taxonomy): domain Bacteria; kingdom Bacillati; phylum Bacillota; class Bacilli; order Caryophanales; family Paenibacillaceae; genus Paenibacillus; species Paenibacillus sp. fava2. Next base: position 4,832,783 of record NZ_CM177755.1, read on the forward strand.
TCGCGGCGCGGAGCAGCGGCGTGCTTCATGGACGGGTGATAAATCTGCGCAAACAGGAAGCAGATTCCGATACTGTCCAGGCACTGGCGGGCCTGCTCCGCATTCAGGTGAATGTTCACACCCAGCGCTTCCAGCACATCTGCACTGCCTGCTCTGCCGGAAGCGGAGCGGTTGCCATGCTTGGCGACGCGTACAGACGCAGCTGAGGAGATGATAGCAGAAGCGGTAGAGATATTAAATTTATGGATGCCTGAGCCTCCGGTACCGCAGGTATCCAGCAGCCTGGTGCGTTCTGTGAGCACCGGGGTTCCAAATCCGCGCATCGCCTCGGCAAAGCCGGTAATTTCTTCAACCGTCTCTCCCTTGATCCGCAGGGCGGTCAGCAGGGCACCGATCTGTGCCGCTGATGCAGTGCCATCCATAATCGTTCCCATTATTTCACGGGCCTGCGCCCGGCTGAGGTTTTTTCCTTCGATTAATCCCGCAATTCCTGATTGTATTAACTGGCTTGCTTCCATAGTTTTAGTCCTCCTAAAAGTAGTATGGAGCATTCTCTGCTCGGCTCTTCTAATCTTCACTGGTTTCTTCGCTTACGGGGTATATTCGTACATGTAATCCTGATTGATTACCTGCGGCTCTCTAATCTCTGCCGGAAACATGGCCTCTGCCATCCGGATTGCTTTTAACATCGCCTTCGCTTTGTTCAGGGTCTCTTCGTATTCCTTCTCCGGCACCGAATCCCAGACAATACCCGCTCCGGCCTGTACGTAGGCCCGGCCTTTGCGGAAGATAATCGTACGGATCGTAATACAGGAATCCATATTCCCGGAGAAGCCAAGGTACCCGATCGCTCCTGCATAAGCGCCCCTGGCTTCCCGCTCCAGCTCGGAGATAATCTCCATCGCCCGCAGCTTGGGCGCACCGGATACGGTTCCTGCCGGCAGGCAGGACAGGAAGGCATCGAAGAAATCCTTGTTGTCATCCAGCGTTCCCGACACATTGGATACCATATGCATGACATGTGAGTATTTCTCTATCTCCATAAAGGAATCACATTTGACTGTGCCGAACTTCGATACCCGGCCCAGATCATTGCGGCCCAGGTCCACCAGCATCAGATGCTCTGCCCGTTCCTTTTCATCTTCCAGCAGCTCCTGGGCCAGTGCCCGGTCCTCAGCCTCGTCCGCTCCCCGCGGCCGGGTTCCAGCAATCGGCCGCGTAGCCACCCGGCTGCCGTCTACCTTCACCAGCGCCTCCGGAGAGGTGCCGACGATGATCTCCTCATCCATCTTGAGGTAGTACATATACGGGGAAGGATTCAGTGTGCGCAGCATCCGGTACACATGCAGCGGAGATACCTCGGTCTCAATATGAAGCCGCTGAGACAGCACTACCTGAAAAATATCTCCCGCACGGATGTACTCTTTGGCCTGCTCCACATTGGCAATGTACTGCTCCTTGGTCAGGTTGGAATGAATCTGGCCCAGCTCAATATCCTCCGGTATGCTCCGGCGGTTGACGTTTTCCTTGGGTCCTTCCTTCTGCAGCTCTTCAGCGAAGTCTTCCAGCTTGCCGTTCAGGGCTTCGTAGGCAGCCCGGATATCCGAATCCGTATCGCCGTCCTTAATGTGCAGATTCCCTATGAGCAGGATCTGCTGCTTCACATGGTCAAACACAATGATGCGGTCGCAGAACATAAACCGGATGTCATCCGTCCCGAGGTCATCTACCGCATGCGGGGACAGCTTCTCATAATATTGCAGCAGGTCGTATCCGAAGAACCCGATCGCCCCGCCGGTAAAAGGAGGCATCCCTTCCAGCTTGGGGCTGCGATAGGAGCGGAGCAGCGCTTTGAGCTCTTCGATCGGTTTGCCGGTGAGCCGTCTCTGCTCATCGCCAACTTTGACATGGATGACGTTCTTTTTTCCCGAGATGGTCAGAAACGGATCGCTGCCGATAAAAGAATGACGGGCCCACTGGATTCCGCCTTCTACACTTTCCAGCAGAAAGGCATGGGATTCACCGGCAAACCGCTGAAACAGCCGGATCGGCGTCTCCATATCAGCCAGCAGTCTTTTTACTACAGGAATCAGGTTATACTCCCGCGACAGCTTCACCACTTCTTCGATGCCAGGGTACGTCATTTGGAATACCTCCTTGGAATGGTCAAATCTATAATCCGGAATACAAAAAAACCTCTACCGGAGTAGAGGTTGTGTAGGTAAGTATATGAAAAAGCGCACTGGACAGGGCATTATTCTCCGAATTAGATAACATCGTCCTGTAGAGAATATACGGGTAGCACAAATACTACCATGAAGTACATCCATGCGGACATATGTAAAATAAACGGAATGCCTCAGATCTAACATCCTGCACTCATCTCAACTATACTCAACTAGGCTCAAACTAAACTCATCTTCTCTCGGCTAACTACACTATACATGATGACGGTGTTCATTGACAACCCGCAGCAGCAAATTAATTACTTGCTCTGTGAGAGATCAGGGCGAAGCTTCTTTGCTTCATTGAGGTAGACGTGACGGATATCCCGCTGTGACTTGTCCGTATTGACCTGCACCATCAAACGGATACACTTCGGCAGGCCGCCTTTAACAGGAATTTCGACGGAGCACATCAGCGGCACCAGCTCCCAGCCTTCGATCTCGCGGATGGCCCGTGCCGGAAACGTAGCATCCAAATCACCGGTCACAGTAATCCAAACGCTGCAAATATCTTCAGCAATAACATCATTGCGCTCGACAATTTCCCGGAGCAGTACTACGGTTTCACGTAAAATTTCATTTTCTTCATTATTGACGACGGTCGTTGCGCCGCGGATCCCCCGGTTTACCATGGGCTCCCCTCCTTCTTAAGCTGTGCTATAACTTCACGCACGTCACTCTGCTGTATATCATTAATGATGCTCACAGCACCGATTGAATCTGGCACAATAAAGGTCATTTTGCCTTCCTTGAACTTCTTGTCATGCATCATTGCTTCCATCAATTCATCCTCGCTGTATTCCGCCGGCAGTCTGACCGGCAGCGACAGCGCGGACAGCATGGATACAGTATCCTCGTAAATGCTGCGATCCCGGCCCAGCTTGGCCGCAAGCAGCGCTGAACCGGCCATACCGATCGAGATCGCTTCTCCATGCAGGAACACACCATAGCCGCCTACCGCTTCAATGGCATGGCCGATTGTGTGTCCCAGGTTCAGAATGGCCCGCAGTCCGTTCTCACGCTCGTCTGTACCGACCACCCGTGCCTTAATGGCGCATCCGCGCTCCAGTGCATAACCCAGCGCCTCGGCATCCAGAGCCAGCAGCTCTGTAGCATTCTCACGGCACCAGTATGCAAATTCCTGATCAAGAATAAGGCCGTGCTTCACCACTTCAGCCAGACCGGAAGACACCTCGCGTGGCGGAAGCGTGCGCAGTGTATCCAGATCATACAGGACCATGGCTGGCTGATAAAAGGCGCCAATCATATTCTTCGCCAGCGGATGATTAACAGCCACCTTGCCCCCGACACTGCTGTCATGGGCCAGGATGGTTGTCGGAATCTGCACAAACCCGATTCCCCGCATATAAGTAGCAGCCACATAACCCGCGAGATCACCGACGACTCCGCCGCCAAGCGCCAGGACCGCTGAGCTGCGGTCCAGCCCGGCCTGAATGGCCGTTGTGATCACTTCTTCGTACACAGCAAGCGACTTGGAGGCCTCACCTGAAGGTATAACATGACTGACCACAGTATAGCCCTGTCCGCGAAGCGAGGCTTCCACCACGCTCAGATAACGCGGAGCTACCTCACTGTCACTGACCACCAGCAGCGGGCTTCGCAGCGGTAAGCCCGCTTCCCTGCAGCGCTCCCCGATACCTTGCAGCAATCCGCTGCCGATCAGGATCGGATAGGAGCGCTCGCCCAAATCTACTGTTATGCTGCGCATATCAGTAGCTCTCCAGCTGGGCCAGATAATTATTGTAGTTGGCTCTGATCTCCTCAAGCGAATCCCCGCCGAACTTGTCGAGGAAGGCTTTGGCAAGCTCCCAGGCTACAACATTCTCCAGCACTACACAGGCTGCAGGGACCGCACAGGCATCGGAACGCTCCACCTGCGCCGTGAACGGCTCTTTGGTGTCGATATCTACGCTTTGCAGCGGTTTGTACAGAGTCGGGATCGGCTTCATAACGCCGCGGACGACAACCGGCATTCCATTGGTCATACCGCCTTCAAATCCGCCCAGCCGGTTGCTTGCCCGGTAGTATCCGCGGGATGGATCGTACATGATCTCATCATGCACCTGCGAGCCGCGCAGAACGCCTGCTTCGAAGCCGATACCGATTTCCACGCCCTTGAACGCGTTGATCGACATAACCGCTCCGGCAATTGCCGCATCCAGCTTACGGTCGTACTGCACATAGCTGCCGAGGCCGACAGGCAGACCTTCCACGATACATTCCACAATACCGCCGATGGAGTCGCCTTCCTCCTTAATCTTGTCTATGTAAGCCTCCATCTTCTGCTCGGTCTCTTTATCTACAACTCTCACAGAAGATTCTTCGGTCTTTGCAATGAGCTCATCAATAGGCAGATCGTTTGCCGGCGCTTCAATCTCGCCGATCCGGATCACCTGTCCGGCAATCTTGACACCGAACTCCGCCAGCAGCTGGCGGGCAACAGCACCTACCGCTACTCGTGCTGCCGTCTCGCGGGCGCTGGAACGCTCCAGCACATTGCGCAGATCTGTATGGTTATATTTGAGTCCGCCATTTAGGTCTGCATGTCCCGGACGCGGACGGTTCACGCGCCGCTTCTCCTCATCACTGCCGGGAATCGGCTCAATATTCATAATATTCTTCCAGTGTGTCCAGTCCTTGTTCTCCACTACAAGGGCTACCGGGGCACCTGTTGTATACCCGTGGCGTACTCCGCCGACGATCTGTGCCGTATCCTTCTCGATCTGCATCCGGCGTCCGCGGCCGTAGCCCTTCTGTCTGCGGTGCAGCTGAAAATTAAGCTCTTCGAAATCAAGTGTCAGATTGCTGGGCAATCCCTCGATAATGGCTGTAAGCTGGGGGCCGTGCGTTTCCCCCGCTGTTAAGTAGCGTAAACTCATGACGCGTTCCCCTTTCACACTTTTAAACTGTAAACCGCTAAAATATTAAAACTCTTGCCTCATTATAGTATAGCCTACACGCTTTGACAAGAAAGGATAAGCTCCGCTCGGACGGCAGCCTTATACAAAATACCCCCGCAAAGCGGAGCCTTTACATTGGTGCTGACTCAAGTACTTTGCGGGGGGCGCTTTCATTTCAAACAACAGCGCCGCCCGACTCTTTCGAGCTCAGGCGGCGCTGCGCACATTACGGTTCAGAGCTTCCACGTCTAGCTTCCGATCCTCTGCTGCGCCTCAGGTATGCTTTGCTTACCTTCCTCCTGCCTGAGCAGGCTCTGCAGCTGCAGCTCTTCGACGCCAAGAATTTGCCCGCACTCGCGGACAGTCAGAAACCCGCGTCTGTACGCGGCAATGACCTTGCTTTTGTCCATGTGGATTAACGACCTTTCGCATAGCATACGGTACCTACTTCTCATTATCACTGAAAAGAGGATAAAGTATACCCGCTCCGGGCAGAACACCGGCCGCTCTGTGCATCCTGTTATTTTTTACGGTAAAAGAAGGTCTCCGTCGATTCAAATCCGTATTGCGCCGGAGTAAAAATCTGCTCTGTGCTGCCTACGAACAGATACCCGCCGGGACGCAGGCTGGCCGAGAATTTGTGATACAGCTTATTCTTTGCTTCCTCTGTGAAATAGATCATCACATTGCGGCAGATGATCAGATCAAAGCCGTCATCAAATTTGTCGAGCAGCAGATTCTGCTTGCGGAATTCGATATTTTTCTTGAGCGTTTCACTAACCTTGAACACCGGACCCTCCGGTGTGAAATAGCGGGCTGCTACATCCTGGGGCACATCCTTCAGGGAACGCTCCAGATAGAGTCCCTGCTTCGCCTTGGATAGTGCACCATCATCAATATCCGTTGCAAGAATGCCGGTCTGGGTCAGCAAATTCTTGTCCGACAGGATCATCGCCAGTGTATACGGCTCTTCTCCGGTTGAACACGCGGCACTCCACAGCTTCAGCCGGCGGCCTGAGCGCTGAAGCTCGGGCAGAATAACATCCCTCAGCACCTCCCAGCGGTTCGGATTACGCCAGAATTCAGATACATTGATGGTCATCCGGTCCAGAAATTCATAGAATAAAGCCTTGTCCTTCATCATTGCGGCAAAAAAATCAGTAAAGGTATGATATCCGTTCTTCATCCGCAGTGTGGTCAGGCGGCGCTTCATCTGCGCTTCCTTGTATTGGGCAAGATCTATTCCTGTGCTCTGCTTAACATTATGAATAAAGCCGGTATAATCCGGGTCTTGCACTGTTGTCTCTTCACGATCAGCCATCATTCATCCCTGCCTCCTGCCGAAATTTACATCCAGACCGCGATGTCTTTATTGTAGTCAGCCAGTTCATCAGGAGCGAAGAAATTGGCGATTTCGCGTGCTGCGCTTTCCGGAGAATCCGAACCGTGAATCAGGTTAAGCGGAGTGTGGCTGGCAAAATCACCGCGGATCGTTCCGGGCAATGCTTCGCCTACTTTTGTTTTGCCGATCAGCAGCCGGGACAGGGCAACCACGTCATCGCCCTCCCACACCATTGCGAACACAGGACCGGAAGTGATAAAGCCTACAAGCTCCGGGAAAAAGTCCTTACCCTCGTGCTCTGCATAGTGCTTCTTGGCCTGCTCTTCCGTAACCTTAATCAGCTTGGCGGCAACCAGCTTAAACCCCTTATCCTCCAGACGGGCTACAATACGTCCGATTAATCCGCGCTGAACACCATCCGGTTTGATCATCAGATACGTCTTTTCCATAGAGCCACTCTCCAATTTCACTTTTTATTTTCTGATATTATCAGAAAGCACGCCATCTGTGAACGCTTAATATTCGGCTCTCCGGCAGTTAATATGCCCGTCCGGTCACAAAATAGGCAATATCGCGCAGATTGCGTCTGGTCTTGTTGACAGGAAGCTGCTCCAGTGCGGCCAGCGCCTTGTCAATATAACGTGATGCCAGCTCCTCTGCCCGGGTAATACCGTCACCGGACAGTATCAGATCAATGGCACGGCCGACTCCGGCCTGTCCGCTGCGGATCAGCGCAAGCTCATCCAGCAGCGGTGTACGCAGCCGGCTGTCTTCCAGACTGTAAATGACCGGCAGCGTAATATTGCCCTGCCGCATATCACTGCCGGGAGGCTTGCCGATCTGCTTCTCGGTTCCCGACAGATCCAGCAGGTCATCCCGGATCTGGAAGGCCATCCCGACGTTGTATCCGTAATTATAGAGCAGGCGGGCCGTCTCCGGCTCTGCGTCGGCAGCCAGCGCCCCCAGCTCACAGCTGATGGCTATCAGGAGCGCTGTTTTGCGGCGGATGCGCCGCAGATAATGGCGGACACTTTGTCCGCTGTTGAAGAAATCGCGGATCTGCTCCATTTCTCCGATCGACATCTCCACCATCGCCTTGGAAAGAATCTGGTGAATCCGCGGATTCTGGAGCTCCGAAGCCATTACCAGCGCCTTGGCATAAATGTAATCACCGGTGTACATGGCGATCTTGTCGCCCCACTTGGCCTTGACGGTAAGCTCTCCGCGGCGCAGCTCGGCATCGTCGATTACATCGTCGTGAACCAGCGAAGCGCTATGTATCAGTTCAAGCGGAATCGCCACACGCTTTAGCTTCTCGAGATCATATTGCCCGAACTTGCCGCCCATCAGTACAAAGACAGGGCGTAGCCGTTTGCCGCCGGCCTTCAGCAGATGTAGCGAGGTTTCCGCCAGCAGTTCATCATCGCCCTGTACACTGCGGTACAGCTCTTTTTCTATCTGGTCCATGTCCTTACTCAGCATTCCGAAAATTTGCATTCGCTTCATTCTTTCACCCGTGTCAGCAGATTGCGGCTCCATAACTCCATCTTCACTTCCTGCGGCAGCAGGCCCATCTCATAGGCATAGCGGAAATAGAGGTTCAGACCTTCCTGCTGCCTTTCCCCAAAATCATAACATAAATTACTGAAATAGCCGTCCCAGTATGCAGCAGTGCCGCCAATACGCGAACAGGCTTCCCGGATAATTGGTGCAGGATTACGCACACCGCGCTGTTTGCTGTCCACAAAAGCTGCGGCAATCTCGGCAATAGCCTCCGGCTTGTCCTTTGCCGCTTCGCGGTTAACGGCCCAGACGGCAAAGGTCATGCTGTGACCCGTCCAGTCTTTCCATACCTGCCCAAGGTCTGTAACCAGATAACCCTGGTCCTGCCAGGCCGCCTTGATCGCATGGTCGCCAATCAGCAGGCAAGCGTCAGCCTGATCCATCATACTGTCCAGATCAGGCTCAGCCGTAATGTACTCTGGTTTGCCGCCGATGGCTTGTTCCATCAGAATCTTCAGCAGATTCACTGAGGTGGCTGATGTGTTCGTAACGGCAATCCGACCGCTCCCTATTTGTGCTGCCGGAACCCTGGAGAACAGCAGAATCGACTTGACCGGCCCGTCTGCACTGACCGACAGATCCGGCAGCAGCAGCAGCCGGTCGCTCGCTTCTGCATAGGCAAAGGAGGATAATGCCCCGACTTGGATAGTCCCTCTGGACATCCCCTGATTAAGAATGGCAGGTACTTCACTCACCATCTCTGCCGGATGCTTCAGGGCAGAGGGGTTAAAATTGTGAAATACCGGCCATGAGTTGGTGTAGCTGATTTTACCGATTACCGTATGCTGCTGGTCCTTCATTCATCTTCCCCCCATCTGCGGAATAGGCTGTGTTCAATACCGAAGCTGTCGAGAACCTTGCCGACCATGAAGTCCACCAGGTCATCCATAGTGCTCGGACCGAAATAGAATGCCGGCATCGCCGGAATAAGCTTCACTCCAAGCCGGGACAGTTTCAGCATATTCTCAAGATGAATAGCATGCAGCGGAGTTTCACGCGGCACCAGCACCAGTGGGCGCCCTTCCTTCAGCATTACATCAGCAGCCCGAGTCATCAGATTATCCGAGCTTCCATGTGCTACAGCAGACAGTGTACCCATGGAGCAGGGCATAATAACCATTCCCTCCGTCCGGAAGGATCCGCTTGCTATGGAGGCGCCGATATCAGCAATCGGGTGATAAAGCAGAGAACCGGGATGGCCCTTGAACTGTCCGTTCAAAAAGCCTTCCCGGTCTGTGACGTTAAAACCCAGCTCCTCCTTGAACACCCGCCAGCCCGCATTGCTGACCACAAGATGGACAGTGTATCCCAGCGACAGCAGGGTTTCTGTCAGACGAACCCCGTAAATCCCGCCGCTTGCCCCGGTAATGCCAACTACGAAATGTTTAGGTTTCGGCCCGGTCATCTGAACTGCACCACCAGGTCAATCAGAGTGAAGGAAAATACCACTATGCTGAGCACACCGTTCATGGTGAAGAACGCCGTCTGAAGGCGACTTAAATCGCTTGGCGACACGATATGATGCTCATAGAACAGGATAATATAAGCAATAATCATGCCCGCCACATACCACCAGCTCAGGTCTGCCATAAAGAGCAGTGAAATGAATCCGATTCCGGTTAGAATGTGGAAAGCCTTGGCAATAAACAGCGCACGGGCCACTCCAAAGCGGACGGGGATTGAATAAAGGCCCTCCCGCTCATCAAATTCGACATCCTGGCAGGAGTAGATAATATCAAAGCCGGCTGTCCAGAAAACAATCGTGAAGTAAAAGATCATCGCTGTCCAGTCTACATTTCCTGTAACCGCTACCCAGCCTCCCAGCGGAGCGAGTGCAATCGTCAGCCCAAGGATGAGATGGCAGGCCCAGGTGAACCTTTTGGTGAAGGAGTAAAACACAAGCAGAAAAACGGCTACCGGCAGAAGCTTGGCCGACAGGGGATTCAGCTTGAAGGCAGCCCAGAATAATAAGAAAAAGGAAATAGCGATAAATACCGATACTTCTCCGACCTTGAGCAGGCCGGCGGGGATGGCTCTCCCGGCTGTCCGGGGATTCTTAGCATCACTGATCCGGTCAATCAGCCGGTTCAGCCCCATGGCCGCACTCCGTGCGCCGAACATGGCGACGACAATCCAGCCGATCTGCGGCCATGACGGCAATTCGCCAAACATGACGACCGATCCCAGCAGTGCGCCCATAAAGGCGAAAGGCAAAGCAAAAACAGTGTGCTCAAACTTGATCATTTGTAGAAAAACGCCAACTTTTTTAAACATTACAGTTCTCCTTGAACCCAATATGTAGTGCTGCGATGCCTCCGGTCAAGGGGAAGGATTCCACTTTCGTCAGTCCGGTTTCACGGAAAATCACCGAGAGCTGCTCTCTGTCCGGGAAGAGGGCCAGTGATTCGGGTAGCCATTTGTATTGTTCGTACCGCTTGGCAAACAATTTGCCGAGGAGCGGGAGAACCTTTTCGAAATAAAAATAATAAATGCCCTTGAATGGCTGCTTCATCGGCTTGGACAGCTCCAGACAGACAACCATTCCCCCGGGTTTCACCACACGCTTCATTTCGTTCAGCACTTGAACGAGATCAGGCACATTGCGAAGCCCGAAGCCTATCGTTGCGTAGTCGAAGGAATTGTCGCCGAACGGCAGGTCCATCGCATTGCCCTGAATCAGTGAAATGCGGTCCTGAAGGCCCTGGGCCTCAACCTTGCCGCGTCCCACTTCCAGCATGCCTGCACTGAAATCCAGGCCCACTACAGAGCCGGTCTGGCTTGCTTCAGCCAGCGCGATGCTCCAGTCACAGGTACCGCAGCACAAATCCACTGCAGAATCCCCGCGTTTCATCGCCATCTTGCGCATTGTGAATTTGCGCCAGGCCTTGTGTCGGCGGAAGCTCAGGATATCATTCATCAGATCATATTTACCGGCAATGCTCTCAAACACGGAATGTACAAATTGCTCTTTCGGCTGTGCGTTCGTTTCTCCCAGAGCGGAAGTCTTCTCTATAGTCATTCTTTACCCCTCCACGGCTGCTTGTCCGGAAATTTTCGTCTGCAGGAGGAAGCGGTCCAGAGCAGTGTTAAGCCCACTTACCAGATGCTCGTCCTTAATACCCTGTAAAAGTCCTTGAATGGACTGAATCGACTGATGCAGCTTGTCGGTCAGCAGGGTATCGCATTTATATTTCATTTTGAGCTTTTTCCAGTCCTTCAGGTCCAGCTTCTGCTCCCGGAGCAGTATTGTTTCTTCCTCTGCAGCACTCTCGAGTATCTTCCAGTAGCAATACCCGTCCCGTGCCGCCGCCGGATCATTGCCGCGCCGCAGCTCGGAGCATACAGTTTCGCAATGGCTGAATTCGGCCAGCAGCTTCTCCCACAGGCCGGCAAGGCTCTCTTCAATATGTGGTGTAAAAGAAAGGAACAGCCGCATATTGAGCTGTACCGAATGCCGCAGGTATTGTTCCGAGGAGAGCAGCCGCTCCTTCATTTTGCTGTACAGCCGGGCTTTCAGCACGTTAAAATCGGCGATGGCCGAGCTTAGGCTGCCCACCATTCCGATTTGGCCGCTCTTGGCCAGCAGATGGTAGAACCAGCTGCTGAAATAGTCACCGGCCAGCACCTTGAGCTGCCGGGAACGCATGACATCTCCGCCCGGGTCATCGCTCACGTGCTCAATGCTCTCATGCGTGTCAAGAGCAAGCTGAACCAGACCTGTAACCAGCGTATACAGCTCCTTGCTGCGGTCTTCACCCGCATTTCCGTAACTCAGAAAAATATATAACAAATGACTGCGACCATCTGAAAAAGGCGGCAGTTCCGTATGCCGCTGAATCATGTCGTAGTCGGTGTAAGGTTTAGCTAATTGCGGTATGCGGTACGGTTTCATTTCAGCCTCCGAAGCCATTGACGTTATTACAATATCTTTGTTCACAATCTTGTCTATTATATCACATGTTTTTTTGTCACGCACATGGCACGTTCTAGTTTCTTTTACCCACATCAGGGATAAATGAACTGCTTGCGCCACAGCTCACTTTCACTAATACGGAAGCCCTCCTTCAAAACATCCGGCAAAGGGCGGTTGCCTGTATTCTGCAGCAGCTCCTGAAGCCGGAGTGACCATTCCGTACGGCGGATATCACCTGCGAGCAGCAGACGGCGGCTGTCCAGCCATTTATCCTCCGCGACAATCCGCAGCAGCAGCTGATCAACATTGTCCGTCTCCTGGAATGCAAAAGAAACCGCCAGTGCCATGTTCCGGTACAGCTCCTCCGGCTCGTGATCATTACCGGTTACCTTGAGATCAAGCGATAAAACCCCGTTTTTCCAGCCGGCGCTCCCGATGTCCAGACTGAAGGGCAGGCTGCTTAGCGTATCTACGATATTCTCATCAGCAAGTATGGTTCCATCCCCGCCAAGCGTCTCCACCGCATGCTGCGGCAGGCCAGCTTCCAAGGTAGCCAGCTGCGGCAGAATTACAGCAGAGGCAGCGGTCACCAGCAACACCATTCCGATCAGCCAGCCCCGGTTCATAGCCTGCCCCCTTATCCATCGTTTCCGCCAGGCCGTGACATTATACGAACATGCCGGCTTGCCTATATCTAGTTATATTTTGAAAAAAAGCAGGCTATGCCTGCTTTTCAGCTTTCACTTTCCAGTTGTCCGTGTTTGCTCCAGATTTCTGCCTTGCCGCGGATTTTCATCGCTGAGGTATGATCGGTGAACTGGGCGATGAGCACCTCGCCCTTGTCGAGCTTTTCCGTGTGGTGAAAGCGAGTATCATGCCCCCGGGTAAGCCCGATGACCTGGACGCCGTTCTCCTTGGCTTTGACCACAATGTACTCGCTGCCTGCAGGTGCCGGACTTACGCCGTTGTTCTTCTCAGTCATAGTTCATCCTCCTAAAAGTTTGTGAGCCTGGCTTCATGAACAGCTTCGTACAAAACTGACTTTGGAAGCATTTGCCTGGTTTAGGCTTTGGAAAAACAAATGCCGCCTAAAAGGCGGCATCGTTATGACTCGGAAAGAATATAGGATCGATATGTAGAAATCTCTATTTGATTCCGTCTTTGAGCGCTTTACCTGGTTTGAAAGCAGGTACTTTGCTGGAAGGAATTTCGATTTCTTCACCAGTCTGCGGGTTGCGGCCTTTGCGTGCGGAACGTTCGCGCACTTCAAAGTTTCCGAAGCCAACCAGCTGCACTTTGTCACCGCTCTGCAGAGCATTAGTGATTGCTTCGAAAACGGCGTCTACCGCTTTAGTAGCATCCTTCTTGGGAAGTTCAGTTGCTTCTGTAACCACGTTGATCAAATCTGATTTATTCATGTCTTCTCACCTCCCTGGGTAAATTTCCGGTATCATACACTGTTTCCGTTTCAACGCAAAATATACGTGATAATCCCGTTAATTACTAGATACGGGCGCCTCTCTTCCTAGAAGCGCAACAAACTTATAGTAATACAGCCCACCCATAATTTCAAGGCGTTACTCAAAAAAGGAGCAGAAAGTAGCATTTCAATAGGCCCGTCACACTGAAATGATAGGCTAATAATGTTAGATTCTTCTACGAGAGTACAAAAAAGAGAGCGGATGATTCCGCTCTCCTGATTGCAGACTGTCTGATCAGCCCGGCTGCTTTATAAAATGATGGCAATAAGTCCGCCTGAGCCCTCATTGATGATCCGTCCAAGCGTTTCCTGCAGCTTGTAGCGGGCATTATCCGGCATCATGGCGATCTTGCCCTGAATGCCTTCACGCACAATGGAATGCAGCGAGCGGCCGAAAATGTCGGATTCCCAGATTTTGATCGGGTCGTTCTCGAAGTCCTGCATCAGATAGCGAACCAGCTCTTCGCTCTGCTTCTCCGTACCGATGATCGGTGAGAACTCGGACTCCACATCGACACGGATCATATGAATGGACGGCGCTGTCGCCTTCAGCCGTACCCCGAAGCGTGAGCCCTGGCGGATCAGCTCCGGCTCATCGAGGGCCATTTCAGCCAGCGAAGGGGCGGCGATGCCGTATCCGGTCGTTTTGACCATCTCCAGCGCTTCCGAGAAGCGGTCGTATTCACGCTTGGCATGTGAGAAATCCTGCATGAGCTGCAGCAGATGATCCTTGCCGCGGATCTCCACGCCGACCACTTCCATCAGTACCTGATCATACAGCTCTTCCGGTGCGTAAAGGTCAATTTCCGCCACACCCTGACCCATATTCATGCCGCTGAGGCCTGCACGGTCGATAAAGTCGTATTCGGTAAACTGTGATACCAGACGGTCCACATCCCGCAGGCGGCGGATATCTTTTACCGTATCACGGACGGAATTTTCATAAGCGCTGCGCAGCCAGTGGTTCTCGCCAAGCACCATTACCCAGCTCGGCAGATTGACATTGACCTCATGTACCGGGAACTCATACAGCACTTCCCGCAGCACACCGGTCACATCATCCTCCGACATATTGGCGGCGCTGAGCGTCATTACCGGAATATCATATTTGGCAGCCAGCTCACCGCGGAGCTGCTGGGTCTCTTCACTGCGCGGACGGGTGGAGTTGATCACAAGCACAAACGGCTTGCCGACCTCCTTCAGCTCAGCGATAACACGCTCTTCCGAGTCAATGTACGAGTGCCGCGGAATTTCAGCGATGGTGCCGTCCGTGGTCACTACTACACCCAGTGTGGAATGCTCCTGAATGACCTTGCGTGTGCCGATTTCCGCCGCTTCCTGAAAAGGAATCGGTTCCTCAAACCACGGGGTGGAAATCATGCGCGGCCCGTTTTCATCCTCGTAGCCCTTTGCGCCTTCGACGGCATATCCTACACAGTCGACCAGCCGCACATTCACTTCAAGGCCCTCTGCAACCTTGATCTGTACCGCGTTGTTCGGCACAAACTTCGGCTCGGTTGTCATGATTGTTTTGCCCGCTGCGCTCTGAGGCAGTTCATCCACAGCTCTTACCCGGTCTGCTTCGCTCGTAATGTTCGGCAGAACAATCGTCTCCATGAAGCGCTTGATGAATGTCGATTTTCCCGTGCGAACCGCGCCGACGACGCCAAGATAAATGTCTCCGCCGGTACGCTCGGCAATGTCCTTGAAAATATCCACTTTTTCCAAAAGAGATCCCCTCCTCATATTACTCCGAAGAAAAAATGCCTGAAGAGCATCGACTTCGCGTTCCGCCGGTAAACGGACCCTTGCAGGACATCCACCGGACTTTGGCATTGCCCGCCAGGGAGCCTAGCCTGCCTTAGCGGAACATTCTTGCCCCGCGCTAAACTCCGAATGCTCGGACATGCATTTGGACTAGTATCATCATATGTATCCGGAACGGATTTATGACCCGCAGCTGCGCATTTTATGCAGGAATTTCACACGCGTCAGCAATTGCGCACAGAAAGGGCGTCACGATGCCCGGAAACCTTCTCATCCAGCATATGAACAGAAAATAGCGGATAGAACTTCACTGGAGCTTTTACAGCCCTGTGAAAAAATAAAAAGCCCCCGGGTTAAGGGGGGCTAGCGAACATAATCTATGGACTGTGCGGAGGCTGCGGAACCGGCTTGCCGCCGATCCAAAGGTAGGGCAGGGATTTCACTGGCACATAGTAGGAAGCTGCCTCAAGCGCAGTCCGCAGGTCCTGATCTGCGTCCGGAGTATTCCCGGACTGCCCGAGTGCACTCATAATATCAGCCGAGTAATCAACATACACCTTCCCCTCACCGTCCATAATGAATTTCAGCGGCTGGCCCGAATAGACGCTGTTAAGTGTGACCGCTGACGTTCCTGCCAGCTTGTGATCGACAGCATAGACCCCGGGATAATACTCCTCACCTGCCGGAAGACTTCCGCCGTGAGCAGACTTGTAGCGGTTGACCTGGCGCTGGACATCGTTTACCTTCTGCACGGTAACCAGATCCATCAGCTTAACAACAGGTGCCGTCTCCTCATCGAGAATCAGAAAATAAGCGTTCCCGCCCTGCTCAAATGCAGCCGGGGGGATTTCATCCAGATCCCCCTGCGAGCGCAGCTTCTCCAGATCAACCACAAATTTCTCATAACGCGGTGTGTCCGCATCACTGTTCAGAATCGGCAGCAGCCCTTCCCTCTGCTGATACTCCTCTACAGCTGCCTGTACGCGCCGGACACTCTCTCTGCTGCCGCCTCCCGGCTGCTGCTGTTCTTCGGGATACATGCAGCCTGCCAGGACACACAGCAGCAGCAGCGGCCGCGCCAGCTTCAGGATAGAGGAACCTATACTGCCCGGCCCCATGTTATTATCCATATCCATCTCCTCCCGCCAGCTCAACTCAGCAGGTGTAATGTATTCGTATAATCAGTACGCCAAATAATCAATGTTAACAGCACTGTCCTACCACAGCTCGTCCATTTCGCCGCGACGCGCAGCCTCCAGCCGGCGCCGTACTGCGGCCTTGAGCGGATCCTCAGGCACATTAACGCTCAGGTCCTGCTGTACAGCCGTCTGGCAGGCCAGCCGCACGCCCTGCTCCACCAGGCTGCCCAGCTTGCGTCTCTCAGCCTCATCCGGCGGCCGCACGGCATCCGTGCTTTCCCGGCTGATTGTTACCTTGCACATCAGGCAGGCTGCCTTGCCTCCGCAGCGTGTCGGCAGGACAACGCTGGCTTTGCGTGCTGCCTCCAGCAGTGTTGTGCCTTGCTTGACTACAGCCCTGCGTTCATCCGGCTGAAAAGTAACCGTAATTCCTCTTTGCGATTTCATCGTGCAGTTTCCTTCCTGAATTCTGTCTCCGGCGGCTGCCCCAGCAGTCTGCGGAGCTCTGCACGGCAGGCCGGGTCGAGCCCGTTCTGCTCTGCCAGCTGCTCAAGCAGCGAAGTATGCTGCTGCAGGCCGCTATGCATCACGGCGGCAATGTTCCGGCAGCGTTCGGTTCTCCCGCGCAGCATACTGTACAGCAGCTCATGTGCCAGCGGCATCAGCCGGATCAGGCTGATGCCGCTGATTCCGCTGACAGGAGCATGACCGAGCAGCGAATGTACATTCACTGCGTATCCAAAGGGCGGATTGCCGATCCGGAATCCGCAGACCAGCTCCACCTTCATTTCCCCCACTATATAACGGCTGCGTCTTGAGTAGCAATCACCGCTGTAATCTTCCTCAGGCCCATTGTCTGCCGAATAGCAGCTAAGTGCCTCGTGCAGCGGTGCTGCATCCTCCAGATCAGCGTACAGATCAATATCGGCAGGCTGTCTGCTTAATGAAACATTATGCAGCAGCAGACCGCAGCTCCCTCCGAGCAGCCAGACCGGCGGCTTCTCCATCCAGCTTAAATCCAGTGCTTCGGCAACCTTCCTTAATGCTGTCTCCTGTATGTATGAAATTCCCGCCTCTGCCATCTGCGCACGCCCCATTCCTGAGAAATCGTCAAACGATAATCCAGAAATACATCTGACTGAGCCTGTTTGTAAATGCTTACATAATTGATGCCGCTCCGCTGAGCAGACCGATCAGCATGATGACAAAAGCAATGACCGATAATACTGCTCTGAGCAGCCCCTTTGTCCTGCTGCGGGCAAATGTGATCAGAAATACGGATACTCCCATAATCAGTATCGCAATCAGCGACAACCACATCTTAGTCATAGGGTCCATAATTACTCTGCCTCCTGCCGGTTATATTGAATTGCAAATATTATAGCATGAACCATAAGCCGCGGTACCTATAAAGTGTAATCTGCAGCAAAAAAGAGCAAAAAAACCGGAATCTGCTAGATACCGGCTTCTTTGCTCCTTGAGTGACCCAAAGAGGCGAGCTATTTTTTCATCAGCATTTTCATTAAAGACTCCATTGTGCCGGAATTCGTACCGCCTTTTTTGACCGCATTTACGATTTCCTGCACAGTATCCTCAGTGACCGGCACTTTAGCCATCGCTGACACCTGCTTGATCAACTGGCGGAGCTGGGCTTCATTTTGCGTGGTGCCCGGCTTTACCGTGCTTGCGAGCTTTTTGATTGCGCCTGGTGTGATGTTCTTCCCCGTCTTTTTGTTGATGGCATTCAGGGCATCCTTGGAAAAATCTTTGTTCACTCTTCTTCCCTCCTCCGTCAATCCCCACTACAACATATGAGAATATCCGGCAAAAGGTGAACAGTCCTCAGGAATGCCATTGCTCCCAGGTTTCCTGTGAGATAGCTTCCATTTCCGTTTTACGGTCACGGCCCATCAGCGCCTCCACCGCACTGCGCGGGGTTCTGCCTTTGAACAGAACGTGGTAGATCTGGTCGGTAATCGGCATCTGCACGCCTAAACGGACAGAAATGGCATAGGCGGCTTCCGTTGTCCGAATCCCTTCCACAACCATCCCCATGGAATCCAGAACTTCGGCCAGCGGTTTGCCCTGTCCCAGCATCGATCCTGCACGCCAGTTACGGCTGTGCTGGCTCGTTGCCGTAACCACAAGGTCACCGAGTCCGGCCAGTCCGGAAAAGGTCAGCGGATTGGCGCCAAGCTCGACCCCTACCCGGGCAATCTCGGCAAGTCCGCGGGTAAGCAGCGCAGCCTTGGCATTGTCACCGAAGCCCAGACCATCAGACAGCCCTGCTCCGAGAGCGATGATATTCTTTAAGGCTCCAGCCAGCTCGACACCCAGCTGATCGCGGTTGGTATATACGCGGAAATCGTTATTGATGAACAGTCCCTGTGCAGTGACTGCACGCGCTTCATCTGCAGAAGCAACCACCACGGTTGTCGGACAGAGGCGGACGACCTCCTCAGCATGGCTCGGCCCGGAGAGGACAACGATCTCTCCCTCCTTACAGCCCAGCTCCTCGGAAATAACCGTGGACATCCGTTTCATGGTTTCCGTCTCGAAGCCTTTGGTCGCATGGATGCAGAGCATATCATCCTTCCAGAAAGCCTTGAGGCTGCGCGCCACCTGGCGCATGCCGGAGGAAGGCGAGACAATTACCACTGCTTTGGAGCCGGAAACAGCCTGCTCCATATCCGTAGTGGCAATGATATTCTCAGGCAGACGTATGCCTGGCAGAAAATGCTCGTTTGTATGGTGTTCGTTGATCTCGGCAGCTTGTTCGGGCCTCCGTGTCCATAGATAAACTTCCTTGTGGTTAGCCGCCAGCACAGCGGCCAGCGCAGTTCCCCAGCTGCCTGCGACCAGCACGGTTACTTTATCAGACAACACGATTCCCCTCCTTGGCCTTGGAGCCGATTTTGTTCTCTCTTCCCTGAGACAGCTTCACGATATTGCTGCGGTGCCGCCAGAAGGCAAAGACTGCGATAATCAGGCTGCCCCACAGCTCCGGTGCCGTAAATTGAGCAAACAAAAGAAATACCGGAGTCAGCGCCACAAAAATAAGGGAGCCTAGTGACACATAACGGGTCAAGACAATAGACACAATGGCAATAACGCCCGCTGCCAGCGCAGGCCAGAAGAACAGTGTCGCCATGACGCCGATCGCCGTAGCAACCCCCTTGCCCCCGCGGAAATGGAAATACACCGGCCAGTTGTGACCGATAATGGCTGCAATTCCGCAGCCGACCGCGACCCAGCTTCCCCAGCCGCCGGCCCATGTCCCCAGCCAGACAGCGGCAATGCCCTTCAGCACGTCCAGAATCAGCACCAGAATTGCCGGTCCTTTTCCAAGCACCCGCAGCGTATTGGTCGCCCCGGCGTTACCGCTGCCATATTGGCGGATATCAATCCCTTTAAGCAGCCGGGCAAGCAATACGCTGAAGCTGACAGAGCCAAGCAAATAGCTTACTACGATAACCAGAAGTTCAAACGCCACTACTCTTCTCCCCTAACTTTCGTTATCAGATTTACGCCGCGTAAAGAGGCGGATCGGTGTGCCTTCAAAATTGAACGCTGCGCGGATCTTGTTCTCCAGATAACGCTCATAGGAGAAGTGCATCAGCGAAGGGTCATTAACAAACACCACAATCGTCGGCGGCTTCACGGCAACCTGGGTTACGTAGTTAATGCGCAGACGGCGTCCTTTATCTGTAGGCGGCGGGTTAATGGCCACGGCATCGGATACAACATCGTTAACCAGGTGGGTTGTAATCCGCAGGGCATGCTGCTGCGCAACATGCTGCACGACCGGCAGGAGCTTCTGCAGGCGCTGTTTTGTTAATGCCGACAGGAATACAACCGGAGCATAGGTCATGAACAGGAAGTGATCACGGATAGTATTTTCAAAATGCTGCATGGTCTTGTCGTCCTTTTCCACGACGTCCCACTTGTTTACGACAAAAATAGAAGCTTTGCCTGCATCATGGGCATAACCGGCAATATGCTTATCCTGGTCGATGATGCCTTCCTGGCCGTTAATAACAACCAGAACAACATCAGCCCGCTCAATAGCCCGCATGGCGCGCATAACGCTATATTTCTCAGTGCTCTCGTAAACCTTTCCGCGCTTGCGCATACCCGCTGTATCAATCAGGACATACTTCTGCCCATCCCGTTCAAAAGGAGTATCAATTGCATCGCGTGTAGTCCCGGCTACATCACTGACAATTACGCGTTCTTCACCCAGAATGGCGTTGACCAGCGAGGACTTGCCTACGTTAGGCCGTCCGATCAGCGCAACACGGATGACATCATCGTCGTATTCTTCATCAACCTTATCGGGAAGCTTTTCCACAACCGCATCCAGCAAATCGCCGACACCTGTACCGTGACTGCCGGAAATACCGATCGGATCGCCGATACCCAGACTATAGAATTCATAGATGTCTTCGGCACGCTTCATGTTATCCACTTTATTGATTGCCAGTACGATCGGCTTGCCGGACCGGAACAGAATCTGCGCTACCTCTTCATCTGCATTCGTCAATCCGCTCTTGGCCTCACACATGAAAATAATGACATCCGCTTCTTCAATAGCCAGCTCCGCCTGGACGCGGATCGATCTCAGGATGAAATCCTCACCGTCCACTTCAATCCCTCCGGTATCAATGACACTGAAGGATTTGCCGTTCCAATCGGAAATACCGTAAATCCGGTCCCGGGTAATTCCCGGTTTATCTTCTACAATGGCCAGTTTATCACCAATCAGCCGGTTAAAAATCGTCGACTTTCCGACGTTAGGCCGGCCTACAATGGCCACAACGGGTCTTGCCATATTCCATTCCTCCTGTCTTCCTTACGTTTCTCATCATAGCAAAAAACATTACAATTGGCTAACTCCATACAAACACAATCGGCGAACCCTCAAATGAGGGCTCGCCGATTACTTTACCCGGTATGACACCACATATAAGAACACATAAGTCGCCTTATGCAGCATTCTTATACTGCTGTGCAAAGCTTAATTTAAGGGATTAGTTATTGCCCTTGAATTTGTCCAGCTTGTCGCCGAAACGCTCAGCCAGTGTGAAGCTGAGACCTTCGTTGCTGAGCGAAACGTTAGGATTGTTCAGAACTTCTTTTGGAGCTCTGTCCTGTCTTTCTCTGCGTTCAGGTTTAGCCGTAGGAGCCGGAGCTTCTTCGGTTTCCTTGATGCTGAGGCTGACGCGCTTCTCGGATGGATTGAAGTCCAGAACCTTAACCTGAACCTCTTGTCCTTCCTTAAGCACTTCGTGCGGAGTACCGATGTGCTTGTGGGAAATCTGCGAGATGTGCACAAGGCCTTCAACGCCTGGAAGCAGTTCAACGAATGCTCCGAAGTTAACGAGGCGCTTAACTTCGCCTGTTACTACATCACCAATGTTGATTTTGCCTGCAGCGGAATCCCAAGGACCTGGAGCAGCAGCTTTGATACTAAGGCTGATTTTGCCTTTTTCCGGATCAACTTTAAGTACTTTAACAGTAACTTTGTCGCCTTCGGATACAACATCGGACGGCTTCTCAACGTGGTTCCAAGCGATCTCGGATACGTGAACCAGACCGTCAACGCCGCCCACATCAACAAATGCGCCGAACTGGGTCAGACGTTGTACTGTACCTTCGATGATCTGTCCTTCAGTTAGTTCGGACATGATCTTCTGTTTGTTAGCTTCGAATTCTTCTTCCAGCACTTCCTTCGCGGAAAGAATAACCTTGCTGTTCTCACGGTCCAGTTCCTTCACTTTTACGCGGAGGGTGCGGCCCTTGTAGTCGCTGAAATCTTCTACGAAGTGGCGTTCAACCATGGAAGCCGGGATAAATCCGCGTGCGCCGACATCAGCTACGAGACCGCCTTTGACAACGTCAGCCACAGTAACTTCGAACGCTTCCTGGGAAGCAAAGTACTTTTCAAGATCTTCCCAAGATTTTTCGCTGTCAATGGCACGTTTGGAGAGCACAAGGCTTTCCTTGTTGTCGTTGACGCTTACTACTTTGCATTCCACTTCCTGTCCAACTTCAACTGCTGCTGCAGCGTTGTCCAGCTGTACGGAAGAAAGTTCGCGAATCGGAATCACACCGTCGTATTTATATCCAATGCTTACATAAGCTTGGTTATCTTCGATTTTGACGATTGTTCCTTTCACGGTATCGCCTTTTTTCACAGAAATGATTTCCAAACCTTCTTGGCTAGTCACTTCTTCTTCGTTGCTGGCAACAGGTGCAGCGGTTTCCACAGCTTCTGTCGCTTCTACGGCTTCGTTGTTCTCAACATTAGCCGCAGCTTCCTGATTTTTAATTTCTTCAGACATGTGATTACCCTCCTCGATTCAAAACCCCATTTATTTAAACCCGCGTAAGAGCAGGGTTCAAAACAATCATTACTTGTATAACATTTACAGTATTACGATAGTATGTTCCAAAAAATAGCGGTTATGCCGTTATTCCTCAGTAACTGTAAATACCTTAAATTCGCGGAGCTACCTCGCGCTTGGCTTGCCGGTCCGGATCATCTCATGAATCCGTCCCATTATAACATCGGTGACTTCTTCCAGAGAATCACTGCCCGCTCCGTCAAAAGCGCTCAGATCAACGGGCTCTCCGTAAATAACGGTCATCCGGCGAAACGGTTTGTAGGAACCGATGATAGCGGCCGGAACCACTGCTGCCCCGCTGCGGAGCGCAAAGCTGGCTGCGCCCTTCTTCGCCACACCGGTATCAGAGTTGCGCGTTCCTTCCGGAAAGATGCCCATTACATGTCCGCCGCGAAGCGTATTAAGGGCCGTTTTAATGGATTCTTTGCTTACGCCGCCACGTTTGACAGGAAAAGCGCCAAGCTTCCCGATAAGCCAGCCCAGCACGGGAACTGCGAATAGTTCGGCCTTGGCCATATACTTGACCTGACGTTTCAGCTTGATCCCGATCGTCATCGGATCGAGCAGGCTGATGTGGTTCGCGCAGAGCAGTACCCCGCCCTCCTTTGGCACATTTTCTCTTCCCACAATTTTAAGCGGGAACAGGATGGCATAAATCAAGCGAAGCAATCCACGGCAAATGACATAAATCATGAATGATTTCTCTCCCCGTCAACATGAGATCTGCAGTGGGAGACAATGGCTTCCACGGCTTGATTGATATCCATAAAGGTCGTGTCCAGGAGAATAGCATCCTCCGCACGGCGCAGCGGTGATATTTCCCGCCCTTCATCAAGACGGTCACGTGCTGCAATATCGTGTTCAAGCTGCTCGAGAGTCACTGTTTCCGTGTCCTTCAGCTCTTTGTAACGCCGGAGAGCCCGTTCCTCCACGCTTGCCGTCATGAAAATCTTCACTTCGGCATCCGGCAGTACGGTCGTACCGATGTCGCGGCCGTCCATGACCACTCCTTTGCGGAGCGCCATTTGACGCTGCAGATGACTAAGCCTGTCACGTACCTCTTCAAGCTTCGAGTACTGTGACACCTGGCCGCTGACCTGCAGACTGCGGATGTGCGGGGTTACGTCTTCCCCATTGATCAGCACCTTCTGTACATCTTCCTCCGGAATGAGCTCAATGATCATATCCCGGACAATCCGGTTCACTTGATGCTCATCTTCAGGCGGAATGCCTTCACGGAGCATATACCAGGTAATTGCGCGGTACATGGCACCCGTATCAACATAAATGTAAGAAAGTTTACGTGCTACCAATCGGGCAACAGTGCTCTTGCCTGCCCCGGCAGGTCCGTCGATGGCGACGTTAATTCTGTCGTAAGTATGTGTACCCTGCCTGTCCAACGGGGCATTCCTCCTCAAACACTCTTTCAGCCGGATATCCGTGAGGAACCTGCTGATCTTATCAAGAAAAAAGCAGGCATTGCCTGCGACTTATAAAATTATACCACAGTTTGGAACACAGTGCAAAACCGCATAAGGGTCTAATCCGGTAAAAATATACGCAGAAATGGTCAGCGGTTGCGGAAATCGAACTGCCGTTCGAAGCAAAAGCGGATAATCTTTTGACGCTCAGCATCAGAAATCGACGAGAACTTCAGCATGACGAGATTGCGTTTGTTGTCCAGCTGCTTCATCCGCACAATCTCTCCTTCAAAATAGGCGTGCTCAATACTGCCGTTCCGGTAAGGGAGCAGCATCCAGCAGCTAAGTTTGTCGGCAACAGCAAATTTGACCTTGCCGTCGCTAAGAAAAGAAGTTCCTCCGCCGCCGACATCATCGGTACGGACAAGAATCCGGCTGCCAAGCGCGTCCTTGACGGCCAGTTCAAGCTCTGCGGTAACCCGCAGGAAGCTGCGGCGCTGGATTTTGAAGATATGTTCTGCTTCCGGCTTGCGGATTCTGATCATCTTGATCACATCCTCTTTAAAGCCGATTACATGGGTATTGAAATAGTTTTTGATCCCGCCCTCAGTCAGAAAATAAACGGAAAGCTCATCTCCCATATACAGCTTTTTAAGCCGGGCCTTGCCGATCTGCATGGGAATCTCAATCAGAATCGCATCATCCTCAATGTCCGCAATCCTGGACCTGTATTCAATCTCAGCCTCAGCCGCATCGCTTGAAGCTACCTGTATGTAAAGATGTTCATTAATTTTGGGATACAATCCGGTCACCGCCACAGAGTTAGTAATTAATCACATTACCGATTATAGCATGGCCTTTTGGCACCGGGTTAGTAAAAGTTACAGAGAACCCGGCCAAATTTGTAGCCGCAAAAAAAGAGGAGCGCTCCGGGCGGAAGCCTCCTCCTTCAGACTATACTTTATCTTTGTTTATCCTGAGCCCCTGAGGAGGTCCTTACCTCCTCCACCGCTTCTTCGTTTCCATCGGCGGCATTGAGGTAAATCCGGTACTGTGAACCGTTGATTTTGCCTCCGAACTCATAGGTGAGCAGCTCGGTTGCATCCTCATTCTCAATCCAGGCCAGCCGGTGATATATCTCCTTGAATTCCGGATTGAGATGCGTTCTGACCTGTTCAAGGGTTAAGCCCGGTTTGGGAATCTCCCGCTTCTCCTGATGCTCCTTTGCATAATCGCTGGCCTGAAAGCCTGTAGGCTCCCCCGTATCCAGCCCGGTACGGACTGTGATTTTTTCCGGATAAATCAGCACCCCGTCCTGGCTGCTAACAAAGGTCAGATTCCCCAGATTGTCATACCGGTCCGCGCTGACCGCCGTCATGCCGGGAAATCCTTTTTTCTCAAGGAATTCCGCTCCTTTAACCGCCGCCTGCTCCAGTGAAACCCTTGCCTCTCCAACCTCACGGTTGTCGTTGTAGCTCACCAGCAGCCCGCCTTCTTTGGTGAAATTCAGGGTGAGCGGCTTCTGGTGGTCCTGGCTGGTCACTGTAGCCGTATACGAAGCCCATTCGGTATCCTTACCGTTTTCACGGATGTCCACCTTTGCGTTAGCTCCGGCCCCGGCGAGTTTCACTGCTTTGGCTCTGATATCCTCGGCGGTGACCGGCTTGCCGCCCAGCTTTTTCACAGACCGTTTATCATAGATACTGGCTACAGATGGCCCCCAGTCCAGCTCAGGGTACGCTGCAACCCGCTTATCCACAGTCTTGAACCCGTCGATAATCGTATTGTCCTCAGCTTTATTCTCGGTCGCCAACGCTGTTTCCACATCCATCCACCGCAGCTTTTTACCGATAACCTTCTCCTGCACCTCCTGAAGATCCTTGGAGATCTCACCGGAGTTTTTGTAGAGTGCCATCAGATTTGCCATTTCCCCTTCGGTCAACGGCTTCTTGGTAAAATCACGTACGGCAGCCTTGTAGGAAAAATTGGAGATTTTGGACAGGAACTCCTCGGTTTCACTAAACGGCAGCAGTGTAAGCGGCAGCTGGTTGATTTCATTCTGCGCTTCACTGGTCAGCCGCCATACATTAACCAGACCTTTGCGGTGCATCCCGTTAGAGGCAGAATTCACGGCAAGGGTATTCCCGAGTTCACCATGAAGACGTTCCACATGATAGGACAAATCATGAAAAGCACGCTGATACTGGTTCTCCGCTTTAATCAGAATCGAGTTTTTCTCCTGGTTCTCCTGATACCCCCAGACCAGCGCTCCAACCAGCAGCAGCGCGGTAAGCGGGAACATTATGGCACTTAATCTTTTGTACATTGGGCTGCAAGACTCCTTTCAGTAGCTTATTGCCGTTAGTTTGACAATAACTGAGAAGAGTTATGCACCGATGCAGTCAGCAAAAAAAAAGAGATTACTTCCAGAGCAGCGCCCGGGTCAGCCACGCTCTTCAATATCAAAGCCACTGCTGCTGCTGCACAGGCATTGCTTGAAACCGGTCTGGACGATCCCCTGCTCCTTGCTGCCTCTCAATATGTAGGATTCGCCACACTGTCTGCATACAATCCGGACTTTTACACGCAAAAAAAGACACCTCTCTCCTCTCTGGAATTCCTTAATACGGAACTTTCCGGTAGATTTAAGTGTGTCCATCTCTTTTAAAGGTTAACCTCTTCTTCACGCTTCAGAAAACGGAACGGTGAACGGCTGTTGGCCAGCGCCACCTTCCCCATGCCTCCATACCACAATACTGCCATTAAAGGTACGATGAACCAGACCCAGTAGTTCGACATGGTGGCGAGGATAAAATCGTATATTCCGTGCCATAGCCAGGGCAGCAGCAAGGACACCAGCAGTATCCCTCTCGGCTTCTTTCCCTTGGTGAACTTAGCCCGGCCCATATGATAGCCCATAATGACGCCGAACATCGCATGACCTGAGACCGGAAGCAGTGCCCTGATAAACATGGACCCAAGTGTAGCATGGCTGTACCAGGCATACATTACATTCTCAATTGTTGCAAAGCCGAGCGAAATCGCTACAGCATATAGTATTCCATCATAAGGCTCGTCAAATTCGGTATGATTGTAAATCATATGGTACAGCACAAACCACTTCAGGCACTCTTCGACTCCGGCAGAAATCAGAAAAGAATCCACATACGCTCCGCCTCCAAGCCCGAGCACCATGCCCCGCTGAATAATCATAACCGGGAAAACAATCAGCAGTCCCAGCAAAAATACCTTTATGACCATATGAAGCGGTTCCTGGTCGTACTTGTCTTTTAGATAGAAAAAAGTCAGCAGCGCAAGTCCTGGTGCCACTGCCGACGTAATAACCGATAACAAAAGCACCGAACTTCCTCCCCCGAAACTTTCTCTACCGCAAACCTGTTTACAAAAGGGGCCCGGCTGATGCCAAGGCCCGCTCTCTGCTTATTCCTGGCGCTTAAAATGTGTGCACAACAGCTCAATGGCGTTCTCAGCCATTACTGTCTTTCCGTATTCGTCCAGCACAGCTTCTGTCACCGGAGATGAATCACCGAACTCGGACAATACGGCAACCAGTCCCGTGAGCACAGATTCTTCATATTCCTTCGGATCGAAGTAGAGGTACCATTTATCATTATAAGAATACAGTTTTCCTTGGGAAGTAATATTGCCGATGAGTACATGAGCCGCTTCGACCAGAATCTCAAAATCGCGGAATGCATACACAATGGAGTCGCTTTGTTCTAATGTAACTTCCATTTCGTAAATCTCTTCAGGCATTTCTTCTTCCCCGGCTCCACCGTATTGATGGTGATCATATTTTCCCCGGGTCACTATAACGACCATACCTTGCGCGGGCAATGCGAACACTTCAACGGCAAGCGGACCGGTAGCGTCAAAGCCAAGCTCACTGTACGCCTGGTCCATCATTTCCGTAAAAAGGTCATGCACCTTGGGAACTTCCTGCCACATATCTTCCTTCTGGATGCCCCGCTCGCTCAGGTCGTCAAAAGTGAGGAAAATCCGTATCTTATCTTGACCTAATCGCTCTATTCTCATGACAGGATCCTCCTTTTGCAAGCTCATTTAATATTAATGTATGATGAGTCCCGAGTAATGAGCCAAAAATGGTTACTATGTAAGTATGTTATCATTTTGGCGCACTAAATGCACGTAAATAAATATATTTAATCATTCATTACCACTATGCACCCATTTTGAACAAAAAAAGAATCATTCTGCGGATGGAATCATCCCCAAAATGATTCTTTACTGCTGCCTTACGGTTACAAACCGGGTATGACTGTATGCGTGTCCTTCAGAATCTGCTCCACTTCATGTTTTACATCGGGATTTGTACGGATGAAATCCTTCAGCATGTTTAGGTTGGACTCCCTCGACTTCAGCGACGTATCATCTCTTTGCCCGGCCTGAGAAGATGTCTTGTGTTCCGTTTTGTCTGCTTTGTCATGCGAGCCGTCAGCTGCCGTACTGCCGAACCCGGTCAACGCCATGCCCACAATTTTGTCGCGCGCTTTTTCCCCTGAACCCTGGAGCTGGCCGCCGGACTGCATGAGCGAAGACATCATGGCACTGCGTTTTCTGGACATAATCATACTCGCGGCTGCACCAAGCACAACTCCGCACAGAAATGACGAAGTATTCATATCTCTAACCTCCTTGTATGGTAAAATCATGCTTAGTGTTCGCGGAAAGATTCCCGCTCATACAGCCAAACAACAAGAAAGCGAGATGAAAAAAGTGGGTAAAGCAATCTCAGCCCTGCTGCTGGCAACCCTTTTGCTGTCAGCCTGCAGCGGCAACAACAATGAAGACCTTTCACAGGACAGCACTGCGACAGCTCCGGCTGCAACTGCAGAAGTGTCTGCCGCACCGCCGGAAGATGCCGCAGGCACCGTAGCGCCAAGCGCATCCTCCAGTCCGGCACCGGAGGATGGCACGGAAGCAACCGTAACCCCGGCAGCTTCAGCTGCTCCGGGATCCAGTACGGCCACTCCATCAAGCAGTGATCCGGCGGCTGCCGAAATTCCGCTGCTGTACCATATGAACAAAAATTACGATATTGTTCCCAATGAGGAAGGTACGGACAAAAAGGTAGTTCTTCTAACGTTCGATGACGGCCCGAAGGAAGCGGAGATGATCAATGCCCTCATGGATACGCTGGACAAGCATCAGGCCAAGGCGATCTTCTTTGTTAACGGCTATAGGGTAAAAGAGCATCCCGAGCTGCTTGAACTGCTGCATGAACGCGGAGGTATTATCGGCAATCACAGCTGGGATCATATCGTGCTGAAGGATAAAAGTTACGCAGAAGTGCAAAAGCAGATCGGGGATGTCCAGACCATCGTCAAGGAAATAACCGGAGAAGCCCCGGCTTTCTTCCGTCCGCCGCATGGTGCAGGCGGAGATGTGGGCAAGCAGGTAGCCGCCGAGAACGGAATGCTCTACATGACCTGGTCTGTAGGATCACTCGACTGGGAGATGAAGGAGAAGGATACGGCAAAGACGGAAACACTGGTCAAAAACGTTACGGATCAGCTGCATTCCGGCAGTAATATCCTTATGCACGAGCTCCCCTGGACAGTCCAGGCGCTCGACACGCTGCTGACTACGCTTGAAGGCAAAGGCTACAGCTTTGTTGATCCGCGCAGCATAGAGCTCAAGCAGCGCTAAGCACAAAGCACTTACCCGATTCCAAAAAAAGGGACCCCAGGCACTATTGCCGCGGGCCCCTTTTTTGCGTTTACAATAATACCATACATAAAAACAAAACAGGTCGCCGAAGGGCCTGTTAGGTTCAGGCCTTCCCCCTGTCCTCACCCTGGCGCAGTGTAAGCACATGAATCTCCGCCGGACTCCGCCAGCGCACGGGAAGATGCGCAGTGCCGAAGCCCCGGCTGATAAGCAGCTTGGCTTGGGCTCCGCTGCCGTCTTTTCTTGGAATAGTGAACTTGCCGGCATTGTATGTACGGTAGAACGGATCGGCATGCATCTGCAGGCCGAAAGGAAGCACAACCTGGCCGCCGTGGGTATGGCCGGCCAGAATCAGGTCTGCCGGAACGGAATCCTGCCTTGACAACCACAGCGGGTCATGCACGAGAATGATCCGGAAGTACGCAGCTTCATGGGAAGGTACCGCCGGCAGGGGGGCATACCCCTTTTTGCCCCCCTGCCGCGGAAAGTCGACCCCGGTCAGCAGCAGCTTGCCGCCTTGATGCTCAATAAAGACATTCTCGTCCATGAGCAGCCTTGCTCCGCTGGCCCGGATGATATTATCAGCAAGATTAGTCTTTGCCTTGTAATCATGGTTACCGTGAACCGCATATACCGGAGCAAGCGATGCGACTAGCTTCATATTATCTGCCAGCCTGGTCAGCGGATTGCCCTTCTCCGTTATATCACCGCCCAGAAAGACGGCTTCCACCTTTCCGGCCAGCGGTGCTAGAAGAGCTTCGGGAAGCCGCCGGCGATGGATATCGGTAATAAACAGAATCCGGAAGCCGTCAAATTCCGGCGGCAGGCCGCCGAGGAATATTTCCTCGGCAATAATGCTCCGCCCGAAAGCGGAGAAAACCATGATTGTGCCTATAATTCCCAGTCCAACCAGAAGGGCAGCGGCGGCACTAATAATCCAGGCGGCTACCATAAGTTTCTCAGCTCTGGTGCGCCCTCGATTCCCCACCAGACAAGGAATCCGAGCAGCAGAATAAACAGGACACTCAGCGTGTTGACAAATATTTTACTCCACCGGACACGCTGTGAAGGATAACTCTCGGAGCGGGAAGGGGTCTCCGCTTCTTCCTCGGCGGCGATCCTATGTTGCTTGTCCGCCTTCTCAGCGCCTCTTGCCGCATATCTTGCTTTTCTGGAGAGGCCTGCCGATGGCTTAGCTCCTTGTCTGGAGTCCGCTTCAGTCGATGTCTGGACTGCCTTTGTTTTACTGTTAATACCGGCTGAAGGCCGGCTTTTGCGCTCAGCGGACTTGCGGCGGGATTTAACCCGGCTTAACTCCTCGTTCATGACTCCCTCCTGTAGCGGATGACCAGGCCTGAAAACAAGTCGATCAGAAAATGGCAAAGAATCGGCGCCCACAATGTTTCGGTGTGAATGTAAATATAACCAAGCCCGTAGCTGCTGAGGAATACCCACCCGGTCGGAATCCAGTGGCGGAGATAGCGGACATGAATCACCGCAAACAAAATGCTGGTCCAGTAGGGGCCGAAAGCGTGCTGAATGGCGCCGCGGAACAGCAGCTCCTCGCACACCGCAACCATCGCCGCAATGATAATAATATGCCAGAACGGCCGGCGGCCGAACAGGAGCTCATTTATGCCTCCGTCATCCATACTGTCCTGAGGTACAATATGTGTTAACAAAAAGTCCACAACCAGCATAATGCCAGCCAGACCAAGGCCCCAGAGCACAAATTGTGCGCTGTCAGGAAAATTTAATATGTCAATGGGATTTCTTTTCTGCAATAATATCCATATCAGACCGATAAATAAAGTAAGGCCCTGTGTAATATAGAGATTTAGCAGAAGCAGCTTGTCTGTCAGCTGCTGCGGGTCGGCCTTTTTGATCTTGATGTTGCCAAATTTGAATTTTTTCATTGTAACCTGCCTGTTCTAATTTGTTTTTACATAAGATAATTTCCCCAGAAGAAGGAGCACTAAATTATGAATAGCCGTAACTCCCGCACTCAAATGTTATACACACTGGGCTTTCTATTTTTCCTGATCTGCGCATTTGCCGCATTTTTTACGGGAGTGAAGGTTGGAGCTGACAAGACTGAAGCGAAATATGCCCACCTGACCGATGCTGAAGGGGCATTGGAGGAATTCTCCGGGTCGTATCAGCAGCAGGATCTTGTTGCTTTCTATCATAACGTATTTTTGCCTTACCGGGAATTCAAGCGGAATTGGAATAAAGAAGTGGATAATCTGGCGCGCAGCACGGATGCCCGCACGAACGCGGCAACGCTCAAAAATCTCAGTATTCTGGCTGACAAACAGTACGACAAGGTCAGTAAAGACTCCCTGTTTACCAGCTCGCCGCTGCTGTCCCAGGCTCAGCTTAATATTCTTAAGAGTCTAACGCTCTTCTCCCAGGCATCAAGCAAGGTGACCGCCGGCAGCTCCGGTTCTGAAACCTCCAAGGCGCTGAAGAATGACAATTTTACGGCTAGTGCCATCAAGTTCGGGCTGCTGGGACAAAAGAATTTCTATGATTCCATGCTTAAGTGGGGTTCCAAAACGAGCAGCAGCATTCCTGCAGAGACAGGAGCGATTAAGACGCTGTCCTTTGTGTCCTGGAAAAAGATGCCTCTATTGCTCAAAAATTCGACTGTCGCGAATATCATGCTGAACCGCAAAATCTACGGTGCCTACGATCCGCAGGATATTACAGCCAAGATTGATGATATGATCTACTCCGGCACTGCGAGCTCACTCGGCCTGAAGGATGTCCAGTCGTCCATCACGCTGCTCATCTCCACAGGCGCAGTTCAGGAGCAGGACTTCATGAAGTGGCGTGAACAATATTACGGCAAGGAAATTGTACCGCAGCTTCCGTTCTTTTATGAGTAAAGCCAGCTATTGCATCATAACGAAAAATAAAGCTCACTTCAAGGCAGTCCAGGCAGAATAAGCCTATTGACACAGCTGGCATCACCATGTTACATTATGAAAAATTAATCAAGCAAAACCGATGAAGGAACAAAGATTCTGAATGTCTACAGAGAGCCGGTGGGTGGTGCAAACCGGTGGCGGACAGTGTTCTTTAGCGCTCCTGAGATATTGTATCGAACGAATAGTAGATGCAATCGGATCATCTCCGTTATCAGTGTGGCCTTTACGGCCAATGAGGCTGCTTCCTGAACAGTTGCAGTGAATTAGGGTGGTACCACGACAACTCTCGTCCCTTACTACGGCAGTAGTATGGGGTTGGGAGTTTTTTTGTTACCCGGATTCATTATAATTGGTCTAAAAGGCCCACCACTCAGCATTTCGTGTATGTCTGCAGCTTTTTTCTTTTATGCGACAGCGCGTTGCCCCGTTATTCCGGCAATGTTTGCCAGCCAGTTTGACTGCTATCGGTACTGCGGTTGCCTCATGAGGGCATCCTTAGGCATATAAGCTTTTTAACTTTTAAGGGGGATAAGAAACCATGTTTAAAGTATTAGTGTCGGATCCGATCAGCGATTTGGGTATTCAGCAATTGATGGACGCAAGCGATGTAGTTGTGGATAAGAAAACAGGACTGAGCGAAGACGAGCTGATTGCCATCATTGGCGAATATGACGGTCTGCTTGTCCGCAGCCAGACAACGGTTACCGAGAAAATAATCGCTGCCGGCACCAACCTGAAAGTTATCGGCCGTGCCGGAGTCGGAGTTGACAACATCAAGCTGGAGGCGGCTACGCAGCACGGCGTCGTAGTTATTAATGCTCCAGACGGAAACACCATCACTACCTGTGAGCATGCCTTTGCCATGATGATGGCACTGGCCCGCCACATTCCGCAGGCATACGCCAAAACCATCAACGGTGTGTGGGACCGTAAAACGTTCCTTGGCGTTGAGCTGCGCGGCAAGACACTCGGTGTGCTCGGTATGGGCCGGATCGGCAGCGAGGTAGCCAAACGCGCCAAAGCATTCGGTATGAGCATTCTTGCCTATGACCCGTTCCTGACAGCTGACCGTGCCGAGAAGCTGGAAGTGAAGCTGGCCTCGGTCGATGACATCGTGCGCGGAGCTGACTTCATTACTGTACACACACCACTGACACCTGAAACACGCCACATGATCTCCCGCCCGCAGTTCGAGGTTATGAAAAAGGGCATGCGCATCGTCAACTGTGCCCGCGGCGGCGTTATTGATGAAATGGCGCTGGTTGAAGCGATCGACAGCGGCATCGTTGCCGGAGCAGCCTTTGACGTATTCGAGAAGGAGCCGCCTCAGGCTGACCATCCGTTCCTGTCGCATCCGAAGATCATTGTCACTCCGCATCTCGGCGCTTCGACCGTTGAAGCCCAGGAGAACGTCGCCATCGATGTATCGGAGCAGGTTCTGCATATCCTGCGCAACGAGCCGTTCATCAACGCCGTCAACATCCCGCCGGTTGCTCCAAGCGTAATGAACAAGCTTCAGCCGTACTTCACGCTCGGCGAGAAGCTGGGAAGCTTCGCAACACAGCTTACCCACGGTGCAATCAGTGAAATTAACGTTGAATATGCCGGCGATCTCTCCGATGTGGATACGCAGCCGCTGACCCGCTATATCGTCAAAGGTGTGCTGTCCCGCCACTTCGCCGGCGATGTCAATATCGTCAACTCGATGCACCTGGCCAAAACCCGTGACGTGAACGTTGTCGTGACGAAATCGCCTAAGACCAAGGGCTTCACGAACCTGATTACCGTTACACTGAAGGCAGATCCGGATGAAGTGCGTCTGGTAGCCGGCACGCTGCTGCAGGGCTACGGCGAACGCATCGTACAGGTGAACAACTTCCCTGTTGATATTGCTCCGGAAGGTAACCAGATTCTCATCTCCCACAACGATAAGCCGGGGATCATCGGTCTCGTCGGAACCTTGCTCGGTGAAAATGATGTCAACATCGCGTCCATGCAGGTAGGCCGTAAAATAGTCGGAGGAGCAGCGATCATGCTGCTTACTGTAGATAAAGCGGTACCTCAGGATGTGCTGGTGAAGCTTGCCGGACTTCCTGAAATCAATACTGCGGAAGAGGTTATTCTGCAGTAGGAACAGACCCTGCAAATAAATAATGCCCGTCCGGAACGCGCTCATGGCAGCGCTGCTCCGGACGGGCATTTTCCATTCAATTGGTGGCTTCCGTTATTAAAGAATCCGGAAGACAGGAACTCTACGCCCGTCCGAATCCGTGAAGCCGTACTTCTCTGCAAGCGCCCCGACCTGCTGCGGGATTCCTGATAGGGCCAGCTTCCCGCCGTCCTGCGCCAGCGCAGCTGCCGCCCGGCCGATATACGCTGTAGATTCAGTATTCTTAAGCGCCTCTATCTCCTGCCAGTGCTCTTCATCCGTCCCGAACTCTGCCAATACCAGCTCGGTCCGCATCCAGCCAGGTGATAGCGGTATAACCGCAATCCCGTCTGCAGCAAGCTCTACGGACAAACCGTAAGCCATACGGTTTAGCGCATTTTTGGCCAGGTCATAATAGAAATTCCCCGTATATTTATCCCTGTCCCAGAATGTCGTATGGATAATCAGTCCGCCGCTGTCCTTGGACTTGCGCATCAGTGGAACCGCATAATAATTGGTCATCAGCTGCGCCCTGACTCCTGCTTCAAACATATTGTCCCAGTGCGCCGGCGGTTGCTCCCAGAACGGCTCCAGGCCGATCGGCATGGTATTTCCGCCCCAGACATTATTAACCAGGATATCAAGTCTGCCCTTTTCCTCGGCAATCTGCCGGATTGCCTTCTCCGTCTCCTGATCATTTGTATGGTCGCAGCGGATCGCGGCCGCTTCACCGCCGATCTCCAGAATCTCTTTACAGACCGTATCTATTGTCCCCTTTACTTGGCCGGCCTGCTGTGGCCCCGTACTTCTGCCGGTGATATAAACAAATGCTCCCGCGCGGGCCAGCTCGATGGCAATGCCCCTCCCCGCCCCTCTGCTTCCTCCGGTAACCAGTGCCACTTTTCCTTGCAGTGTCATCTTTAATCCAGCTCCTCTCCGGTTATCGTTCATAATATGTGCTTCCCTGTTGTCTTTAATCATTATAACCGGTATATATGTCACCAACTGTCATATATAAATGATACACTTGTAATAAACTATACAATACGTAGCAACGTTAAAGGAGAGAGAACAAAATGAGGGCCGACCGTTTATTATCCATATTGCTTCTGATGCAGGCCCGCGGCAAAATAAGCACACGCGAGCTGGCCGGGCTGCTTGAGGTTTCCGAAAGGACTGTTATGCGTGACATGGAGGCGCTTAGTGCATCAGGTATTCCAGTCATAGCTGAAAGAGGCCGGGACGGCGGCTGGATGCTGCCCCAAGGCTACAGAACCACGCTTACAGGCATGAAACCCCGGGAGATCGGCTCGCTGCTTCTGACGGCGGACACCACTGTTCTGGAGGCGCTGGGGATACAGGAGGACTTTTCTTCTGCAGTCCGTAAGCTGGAAGCAGCGGCAGCAGCCAAGCCGCAGGATTCTCCGCTCCAGCTCCTGACTCAGCGCATCCATATTGACGGCGCAGGCTGGCACCCTTCAGGCGAAGCTTATCCTTACCTCCCCCTGCTGCAGGAAGCAGTATGGACAGACCGGATGGTCTCCATGATTTACAGCAACAATGGCGAACAAAAGGTGCGGAAGATTGCCCCGCTGGGATTGGTAGCCAAACGCGGGGTCTGGTATGCTGCTGCCGAGTGCGGAGGTGAAATGCGGACCTTCCGGGTTTCGCGGATTACTAGAGCTGAAATAACCAGTGAAACCTTTACCCGTCCGCCGGGGTTTGATCTGGCGAACTATTGGGAGCAATCCACCGCTTCATTCAAGGCAGCACTGCCCCGTTATCCTGTCACCCTGCTGCTCAGCAGCTCGGGCCTGCATTCGCTTCAACAGGAGCGGTATACAACCGTTCTGTCCACCCGGCAGTCTGCCAGAGGAGGCTGGCTGGAGGCTCAAGCGGAGTTCCACACCCTGGAATCTGCCTGTAAAATCATATTATCGCTTGGACAGGAGGCTGTGGCAGCCGGTCCGCAGGAGCTGGTAGTCAGCCTGATGGCTGCTTTGCAGGAAACTTCTGCTTTATATGAAGAAATGACCCGTAATTCCACTTCTGCCGGAAACGGGATTTGAGTTTTTATGTCAGTTTTTACAATAGACTGTTCCCCCGTCAATCACCTATACTATACCAATACACACCATTTTTTTTAGGGGGAACTTTATTATGGATTGGATGACCAAGCTTCCGTTAAAACAGAGAATTGTAGCCGGCTGTTATCTTGTCGCCGCATTGTTCGCTGTTCCGGTATTAATTACGATGGTAGTTATGGGCAAACTCATTCTCGGCATCATTCTCATTGCGGCGCTTGCAGGCTTGACTTATCCCCTTGCGCGCTTTGTCGAGAGAACGCTTACATCTTCTTTTGACGAGTTCTCCAATGTCACCCACACCATTGCCAAAGGCGATTTTACAAGCCGGGCTGATGAAAACGGATCTATGGGTGAGGTCAGCCGCTCCTTCAACATCATGATCGACAAGCTCAAGAAAATTTTAACCGAAGCCTCACAAATTACCAAGCACGTTATGGATGCCAGCAGAGGGATCGAAGACAAGAACCACAGCCTCAAAATAGTAATGGCACAGGTTGCCTCCTCCTCTAATGAACTTGCTGTCGGTGCCAATGAAATCTCCGCAGATATCGCGGACATGACAGAATCGATTAAAGATATTGAGACAAAGGTAGCCAACTATACACATTCCACCAAGGAAATGAATAAACGCTCTATACATACGCTTGAACTGGTAGAACAAGGACGGCTGTCGGTAGATACCCAGGCTGAAGGCATGCGCAAAAATATCGAAGCTACGGGCAAGGTTGCCGGTACCATTGAGGCCCTCTCCCAGAACGCCCGCGGGATTTCATTGATTGCCAAATCCATTACTGAGATCGCCGAGCAGACTAACCTGCTGTCGCTGAATGCTTCAATTGAGGCAGCACGCGCCGGCGAACACGGCCGAGGTTTTGCCGTTGTGGCCCAGGAGGTCCGTAAGCTTGCTGAAGAATCCACCGCATCAACCAAAGAAGTATTCGGCCTGATCCGCAGCATTGAATCCGATATCAAGCAGGCCGTAGAGAATATCGCCATCAATGAAGAGGTTGTACAGGTGCAGAATGAGCTGATTGTAGAGACAGCCCACATTTTCTCGCAGATTGTACAGAGCGTGCAATACATAACCGAGCAGATAGCTTCCTTCTCCCAGGAAAGTGACCTGATGCTGGAAAGCGCACTTAAAATATCCAGCGCCATTGAAAACATATCCGCAATAACCCAGCAGACCGCAGCCGGCACCGAAGAAGTATCTGCTGCAATGAATGAACAGATCAACGCCCTGCAATCTGTCGCCGATGAAACCGACAAAATGACGCAAGCTGTATTCCAGCTGCAAAAAACCATTCATATTTTCAAATTCTAAAATACTGGTTCTCAGGCCCTAAGACTGCCGCTCACATAGAGCGGCAGCTTTTTTTTGGATGTGCTCTCAGGTTTCACCAAATCGTTCTGCAATTCGTCAAATTTCGTATTTTTCTGCATTATTGTATTGACAATGATAGAGTTAAAAATATATTGTAAAAGTAAAATTAACCAATGAAATATTATCCATTGGACCTAACTTTATATGGCAAAATTCTCCGAAAGGAAATGACGCAAAGCCATGGATCTACAGTCTCAGTTTCTGGGACCAGGATAGCCAGGTTGCAGCCGGGACGTAAGCACCATTACGTTCTGAACGGCTATACTTGCAACTGGCCTGTGCTCATTTGAGTACAGGTATTCTATTGTCACTAGAGTCGCTAGAATCGCTAGACAAATACACAACGGATAGGGTGGAGCATTTGAAAACAGTCGCAGATTATATGGCGGAGGCACTTCGCAGCCTTGGCGTAACACATTCCTTTGGTATTATCGGCAAATCTATTTGTCCTATAGCTCTTAAGATGGTTGATTACGGTATCGAATTTATTCCGGGCAGACATGAGTCCAGCTCCGGCTTTGAAGCCGCCGGCTATGCACTCAAAACCGGAGGTCTCGGAGTCGCCTTCGGAACCTCGGGTCCGGGAGGAACGAATCTTCTTACTGCTGCAGCACATGCCAAGGCCAACAATCTTCCTGTTCTCTTTATTACAGGGCATCAGTCGATTAAAGAACTCGGAATTCCGCAGTGCCAGGATTCCTCCTCTTATCTGGCTGATCTGGCGGATATGTTCAGACCCGCTACGCTGTTCAGCAAGCTGGTAGAGCGCGGGGATCATTTCAGCACGATTTTCAATCATGCCATCTCTATTGCCCTCAGCGGCAAACGCGGTCCGGTGCATCTGTGCATTCCCTTTGATGTCCAGACAGAAATGCTGGAAGAATGCCGTATTGTTATTCCTGAACACGAGCCGCTTGTCAGCATCGGCAATTTTGAGCGTGTAATTGCCGCAATCAACGAATCATCGCGCCCGCTCATTATTGCCGGCAAAGGCGTAAACCGTTCCGGCACCCACCAGGAGCTGGTACAGCTGGCTGAAACCTTCAATATTCCTGTCGTTACCTCACCGGGAGGCAAAGGAGCCATCGCCTGGGATCATCCGCTGTATCATGGACCGGTAGGTGTGGGCGGATGCAAGCACGGGGATGATCTGCTGAACAGCAGCGATCTGTATATCGTGCTCGGCTCACGCCTGAGCGATATGACCATCTGCAATCTCAAGGCGGAGAATCACCCTGCATTGCTGATCCAGTTTGATTCCGACCCTACCTTCGTCGGCAAAATCCTGAATTCACCAACCATTTCAGTCAGCGGGGATCTGCGTGACAACCTTAGCTACTATCTGGAGAATATTGACCGGGATACTGCGGTCAAACACGAAATAACAGTAGATGCCAATTACCGCGACGAATTGCCTGATCTGCCTAAACTTTCGATCGCTTCGGTCTTGAGCACTTTAAGCGATCAGATTCCTTATAACAGTTCCGTCTTTGTAGATGACGGCAGCCACGGCTTCCATGCTGTAAAATGGTATAACGTCAAGAAGCCTGGAAGCTTTATCTTTGATGCCTACTTCGCCTGCATGGGCAATTCCATCGGCATGTCGATCGGAGCCAAGGCTGCTGCTCCGGACGAAACCGTCTTCTGCATCACCGGGGACGGCTGCTTCATGATGCTAGGGGCTGAGATTAATACTGCTGTGTGCAAAGACCTGCCGGTTATTTTCATTGTCGTTAATAACATGCAGCTGGATATGGCCCTCAAAGGTATGGAAAAGACGACCGGCAGAATTGACGGCACACTCTTCGAGGTTCCGATGGATGCGGCAAAATTTGGTGAATCTCTCGGAGCTGTAGGCTATAAGTGCGAAACGGCTGAACAATTTGCTGCGGCTATTGATGCAGCGGTAGCTTCCAACAAGGTAGCAGTAATTGAACTGCTCACCGACCGTGACGAAATGCCTCCGACAGCGCACCGTGTATTGAATCTTTAATTAACATCATTCAGGGGGTTTTTACGTGGAAAGTTCAGTGAACAGTGGATTCAAGCATTTTACCAACTTGTCCGGAGATTATGGCAATAAGCAGCTGGCGCCGATTAAAGAGCATTTTCCGGAGCTGGCTGAGTATATTATGGGCAACGCATATGGCGATATTTTTCAGCGGACCACGATCGGTGCAGACTGGAAAGAAATTGCTGTTATCTCTGCCCTGATCACGATGGGCCAGTATGAACAGTTGGGCGTACATTATGTAATGGCACTGCGTGTCGGCATGACAGTCGATCAGATCAAAGGCATCCTGCTGCATCTGGTTCCGGCAATCGGCGCTCCGCGGGTAATCTCCGCCTTCAATGTGCTGCTTGCTACCTTGGAAGAAATCAAGTAACTTTAGAACCGGCAGTCTGAATGTAAATCTTTCGATTTGGGGGCTGGAAGGAATGGGCAGGTTTGTTCTGAAAGCAGATTCCGTGAGTAAGATTGTTCATATGCAACTGGAAGGCACCTTCTCCAATGAGGATGGCCTCAAAACAATGCAGGCTTACCAGCAGACAGTCAATCCCATCACAGCTTCAGAATATTCCCTGCAAATTGACTGCCGCAAGCTGAATGTCACCGCACCGGATGTCGTGCCCCTGCTGGAAAGCTGCTTCATTATGTATAAGTCGGAGGGCTTTCAGCAGGTGACTTTAGCACTCGAAAACAACCCGCTGCTCAAGATGCAGCTCTCCCGGCTTGGCCGTAAAGCGGGACTTGATAATATGCTGATCGTTCCTTCCTTTCAAGAATAACAATTAATGTTAAATTAAAAAAGCAACCTGCAGACAAGGTTCTCCTTGCTGCAGGTTGCTTTTTTCCTGTTGTATTTATGTGGTATAGCAGCCCGGTCCTGTGTTAATGCCGTGACTCATGCTTTTCCCAGCCCATACTCCGCTCAACGGCATCCTGCCATACACTATAACGGCGTTCGCGCTCTTCTCCGTCCATCCGGGGTACGAAATCACGTTCCGCTTTATTAAAGCGCTCAAGCTGCTCTCTCGACCAGACTCCTGAGGTCAATCCGGCCAATAAAGCAGCGCCAAGCGCCGTTGTCTCCGCGTAAGTTGTACGGGTCACTGTACTGCCGAGAATATCGGCCTGGAACTGCATCAGCAGATTGTTGCGGACGGCTCCGCCATCCACACGCAGACCGGTCAGCGGCATGCCGGCATCCTTCTCCATTGCGCCAATGACATCACGGGACTGGAACGCCAGCGCTTCCAGTGTTGCCCGGACCAGGTGCCCCGCCGTTGTCCCCCGGGTCAATCCGAAGACAGCTCCGCGCGCGTACATATCCCAGTACGGAGCGCCCAGACCGGTGAACGCCGGCACGACAACCACCCCTTCACTGTCCTCTACTTCAGCTGCCCGCTGCTCAGAGTCAGCCGGACCTTCGATCAAACCAAGCCCTTCGTGAAGCCACTGCACGGCTGCTCCGGCCACAAACACGCTGCCTTCGAGTGCATAATACAGCTCGTCCCCCATTCCCCAGGCTACCGTTGTCAGCAGGCCGTGGTTGGAGACAACAGCTTCCGTCCCAGTGTTCATAAGAATGAAGCAGCCTGTCCCATACGTATTTTTGGCACTGCCTGCCTCAAGGCAAGTGTGTCCGAACAGTGCCGCCTGCTGGTCGCCGAGTACCGAGCGGATCGGAATCTCCGCACCGAACCACCCAGCATCGGCTATACCGAATTCGCCGCCGGACATGCGGATCTCCGGGAGGATGGAGCGTGGAATATGCAGCTCTTGTAAAAGCTGATCGTCCCATCTTCGTTCATGCAGGTTGAACAGCATCGTTCGGGAGGCGTTGGTCACGTCTGTAGCGTGCACAGCGCCGCCTGTGAGCTTCCAGATGAGCCAGCTGTCAATCGTCCCTGCCAGCAGCTCCCCGCGCTCTGCACGCTCTCTGGCGCCCTGCACATGATCAAGGATCCAGGCCAGCTTAGTTGCAGAGAAGTAGGCATCCACAACCAGCCCCGTCTTGTCTGCAATCTCCCGGTCCAGCCCCTGCCGCTTTATCTCCTCACATTGCTGTGCAGTCCGCCGGTCCTGCCAGACAATAGCCGGGTATATCGGCTCGCCAGTAGTCCGGTCCCAGATCAGGGCTGTTTCACGCTGGTTGGTGATACCGATTGCTGTTATGTCCGCCGCAGCTATCCCGCTGGCCTGAATCGCATCTCTGGCTGCCATCAGCTGGCTCTCCCAGATTTGCTCCGGATCATGCTCTACCCAACCGGGCCGGGGAAAGGACTGCTTAATTTCATATTGCCCTTGGGCAACCATGCCGGCCTCCAGATTAAACAGTATAGCCCGGGAGCTCGTAGTCCCTTGATCCAATGATAAAATCATGAATAATGCCTCCTAAAGTGACGGGTATATTGTGTTCCACGATGAACAAGATTAAAGGAGTCCTTTCAACAAAAAGCACCTCTGCATTCAGAGGCGCTGTCAGTCTAAGTCCGGATTTACTGTTTTTCGACAGGAA
Organism: Paenibacillus sp. fava2; assembly: GCF_058313675.1. Taxonomy (NCBI): domain Bacteria; kingdom Bacillati; phylum Bacillota; class Bacilli; order Caryophanales; family Paenibacillaceae; genus Paenibacillus; species Paenibacillus sp. fava2. The sequence continues at coordinate 4,875,749 of NZ_CM177755.1, forward strand.
GCCGTAGCGTAAAAGTCGTGCCTTCGCCAAGCTTACTGGCGGCAAAAATCTGTCCGTGGTGTGATTCGACGATATTTTTGACAATGGCCAGCCCAAGTCCGGTACCGCCCGTTTCCCCGCGCACACGGGCCTTGTCCGCTTTGTAGAAACGTTCAAAGATAAAAGGAAGGTCATCCGGATGAATCCCGGCGCCCTGGTCACGGATCGCAATCTCAATATAACGGCGGCCTTCCAGCACAACAGAGGCGGTCAGAATCGAGATTTGTTTGTCCGCAGGCGTATGCCGGAAAGCATTGTCCAGAAGATTAGTGAGAACCTGCTCCAGCTTATCCATGTCAGCAGACTTCAGCACCAGCGGTCCTTCGGATCTATGCAGATCCAGAATAATATCGCGTTCCTTAGCCCGTACCGAGAATTTACGGTAGATCCGGTCAAGCAGCTCTCCCATTTCAACCTGTCCCATCATCATGTCCGTATGACCGGCTTCCATCCGTGCCAGATCCAGCAGATCCTTGACTAGCCTGCCCATCCGCAGCGATTCATCATGAATCACCTGGACCAGCTCATTTCTCTCCTCCGGAGAGGATGCCATACCATCAAGCAGCGCTTCACTGTAGCCCTGCATCATGGAGAGCGGTGTGCGGATCTCATGCGATACATTGGCCACAAAGTCACGGCGCATCTTCTCCAGCCGAACTTCCTCAGTCACATCCCGGAGAACGGCGACCGCCCCCCTGATATGGTTCTCGGAATAGAGCGGAGCCATATGAACGGACCATACACCCTGGCGGACATGCACATTGGCACGCTGATCCCCTCCATGGCTGAGCGTATCCATAAATAAAGGACGCAGCGGGATCGGAACTGCATGGAAGGCCGCATGTGCTTGCTCCTGCCCGCCAATGCCATCCTCCTGATGCTCCAGGTTCAAATCGCTCCAGGTTTCCAGCAGCTTCTGGCCATGAGGGTTGGTGAGGATGACGTGACCCTCATTATCAAAGGTAATCACAGGGTCAGTCATGCTGCGAAGCACACTGGACAAGTGCCCCTTCTCATGATTCAGGCTGCGGATATTCTCTTCCAGCTCTGCAGCCATATGATTAAACGAGGTCGCCAGCTGGCCGATCTCATCACTGGTACGGAGATTCAGCCTGGTGCCGTATTGTCCGCGGCGGATATTGTTAGCCGCTTCAATGACCTGCTGCATCGGCTGTGTAATTTTGGTAAACAGGAACAACGCAAAAAACGTTGTCAATGAAAACCCGATCATGCAGGCATACATAAATAAACGTTTGATCGCCCCGGAATTGGCGAAGTTGCTGTCGATGTAAGGGAGCAGAAATAGCCCTACCGTAATGAGCACAACAGCAACAAGGCAGATGATCGTAGCCCACAGCTTGCCGACCAAGCTTCTCCAGAAGCTCACCTATTTAGGTACCTCAAGCTTATAGCCGACTCCCCATACCGTGGTGATCATTGCTGCCGATTCCGGTGATACCTTATTCAGTTTCTCGCGGAGTCTTTTCACATGCGTGTCTACAGTACGTAAATCTCCGAAAAATTCATAATTCCACACATCCTTGAGCAGTTCCTCACGGGAGAATACCTTGTCCGGTGATATCGCCAGATAATGAAGCAGTTCATATTCCTTAGGGGTCAGACTGACTTCCTGGCCGCCTGCCGTAACACGGTGGGCATCATGCTCAATAATGAGATGAGGAAACACAATATTGTTGCTGGAATTACTCTCTTTGGATAAAAAGGCCGTCGCCGAGGAACGGCGCATAATGGCCTTTACCCGGTAAATAACCTCGCGCGGGCTGAACGGCTTAACCACGTAATCATCGGCTCCCATTTCAAAGCCCTGTACACGGTTGATTTCTTCACCCTTGGCGGTCAGCATCAGAACGGGAGTAGATTTGACACCTCTAAGCCTTGTCAGCACCTCAATCCCGTCGATTCCCGGCAGCATCACATCCAGCAGGATAAGACCGTAATCATTGGCTGTAGCTTTGCGCAGAGCCATTTCGCCGTCTTCCGCTTCGTCAATTTCGTAGCCTTCTTTTTCGAGATACATTTTCAGCAGGCGGCGAATGCGCTCTTCGTCATCCACCACCAGAATTCTATTCAGATGCTCAGCCATTAACAACAACCCCTCCATCAAATACAGTTGAACATTACCCTGGTACTTATCACGCCCGAGGCATGGAATTTACAATCATGGGATTTACATTACTATAACGCAAAATAACACCGGATAAACGAATGATTCATAACTTGCAGTATCTCAGATTCCTGTGCGAAGCCGCAGCTGCCTGGCAGCCCTAGTCTGTGCCCGCGTAGGAATGAAGCCCGGCAATGACCAGATTAACACCCACCAGGGTGAACATGACAACCAGGAAGCCCAATACAGCAAGCCAGGCCGACCTGCGTCCCTGCCAGCCGCGGGCGAGGCGCAGGTGCAGATAAGCGCTATAGAACAGCCAGGTTACCAGCGCCCAGACCTCCTTGGGATCCCAGCCCCAGAAACGTCCCCAGGCAATCTGTGCCCAGATCATGGCAAAGATTAATGCCCCCAGCGTAAAGATCGGAAAGCCTATGGCAATGGCCCTATACGTGATCTCATCGAGATCATTCTCGTCAATCCCGTCCAGCACCGGATGAATCGCCTTGCCCAGCGGCTTGCGGATGATAAGCCGGAGAATGCCATAAAGGATCAGACCGGATAAAAGCGACCAGATTACAGTATTGAATTTGCGACCGGCATTAACCCCGTTCATCCAGGAAGGGGCTTCAAACAAAGGCTCCGTTATGCCGAGAAAAGGCTGGAAATACTCGGGTTCGCTCTGGTAGGGTGCCACAATCGGCGGCATTTTATAGCTCACTTTCTCTATTGTACTATCTCCCTGCCCGGCGCTGTCAATCGTTACATCGCTGCGGACAAAAACAGATTCGTACCCGGCTCCGCGGAAGGCGAACACACTACCGAGAAATCCAATTATAACAATGATTGAGAAGAGAGTAAATTCAACCAGGCGCTGCTGCTTGCGGTCACTGCGTGCAGTGCTGTCAAAATTCACGGTGCGCAGCAGATACATCAGGCCTGCGGCAAAGCCGACTGCGAAAAAGGATTCCCCCAGCGCCGCAAGCGTGACATGGATATTCAGGTAAATCGATTTCAATGAGGGGATCAGCGGCTGTACTTCCTGCGGAAACACCGCAGCATAAGCCATGACTATTATGGAGATCGGAACCGCGAACACCCCGAGAATAATTTTACGGTAGATGGCAAAAATCACAGTGAACGCTACCATAATCATCATCGATAGAAAAGTCATGAATTCATACATATTGCTGACGGGAATATGGCCGGCCCCGATCCAGCGGGTAATGAAATAAGCAAGATGGCAGAGCAGTCCGAGTGATGAGGCGATAAATGCGATTTTGCCGAAGCGGGCGGTATGCTCCTCCGGCTTGCGGCCCGACCAGCGGCGGCCCATGATGGCGATCGTATACAGCATAAACGCACCGCTGTACAAAAAGAAGGCAACAATAAACACATCACTGCTGAAATCGAGCAGGCTCATGCCAGACCTCCCCCGTTGTCCAATGATTTTTCATCGACTATCAGGTCTACCTTGTGCAAAATGGCCACGATCTCGCGGCGGAAGCCGAACCAGTTCTTGTTGGTATGCCCGCCAAGCACAAGCTCCCCGTCCTCCACACGCAGCCAGATGCGTCTGTGCTGCCAGTAGAAGCCGAGTACAAGCCCCAGCATAACAATCCCTGCCCCGATCCATACAAACGGCATCGCACGGTCTATCCGGATATTAAGATAGGAGGTCGATGCGGCAAAATCCACATCCCCCATGTCCTGCACCTCAAGCTCCAGAAAACGCCCACCGCCGCCCAGCCGGTCATTGATCGCCTGCTGCTGGAACTGCTCCTTATCCACCTGCTTGGGAAAATAAAAATACTGCTGGCCTTCTTCCGGCAGCCCCGGACCCGTAATCAGGAACAGGAAGGCCGGCGCATTCGGATAAGGCGATTTGGATACCGGACGGCCCTCATCATTAAGACCGAAATCCATATACTTCTCTTTCAGGGAGAGGGTGTACGGTCCCGACTGGAACATGCGCTCCGGATTCCTCATATCAAGCTTGAATTTGCCGTAGCCCTCTCCGGTGGCCGTATTTACCAGCACCGGCTGCACCGAGCGCAGTACGGGAGTCAGGTCGTAATCAAACTGATACGCTTTCAATCCTTTGTAGCTTAAGGGTGAGTTAACTCTGATATCGTGGCTGGCGACCTCCGAAAGCTGCGGTTCCCTGGACGGGTCCGTGCAGTCAGCTGTACACTCGTAGAGCACTGCCTTGGTCTCATAAAGCTTGGGCAGCACCTTTTTACCGCGGAACTCCTCAGGCATTTCCTCATCACTGTAAAACTCGACTGTAAACTGTTCATTCTTCAGATAATACGTTGTATCCGGAATCCGAGTGGCCTCACCCTGCTGAAAAGCAAGATGCTGATCCATGTTGAGTCCAGGCAATCCACGCGCCAGTACGGCAAGTAAAAATATAATCAGGCCGATATGTATTACATAAGGTCCCCAGCGGCTGAAACGGTGCTTCTCGGCCAGCAAAGCCGTCCCGTCCGTCTTGACACGGTAGCCCTTCTTCTTCAGCGGCTCCATAAGTCCTGCTACCCAGGCTTCAGGTTCAGCCGTCAGCGGTGTTACCAGAACAGCTTTCTGACGGGTAAGAAACTGACGGTGCTTGCGTACCTTCTGGCGGGTAAGCGCCTTATACAGCGGAAGCACACGGTCCAGGCTGCAAATCACGAGCGAAGCGCCGATCATCACAAGCAGGGTCACAAACCACCATGATTCATAAGTGTGCGAAAGGCCGAGTCTATAATATATATTCCCGGCTCTTCCGTACGTTTCTTTGTAGTAGGTTGAAGCATCAATGTTAAGAAAAGTGCTCTCCTGCGGGAAAATGGTTCCCAGCATGGAGCCCAGGAGGGTCAGTACAATCAGATAGATTGCTATTTTGACAGATGAAAAAAAGTTCCACACCCGGTCAATCAGGCCCGGATTGACGCGCTGGGAACGGCGGGCAACACCGTCGTAGCGCATCTCCAGATTACTCTCAGCTTCCAGCTCCTTTTCATCCAAAGGTTTGCCGCAGGCCTCGCACAGCACTGTTCCAACCGGGTTCTGATGGCCGCATTCGCATTTGGTATTACTGATCAGAGGTTCCTTTGAGGTCATGGGTCCACCAGCTTCCCGATTTGCGCCTCAAGCGAGTCCAGATCCAGCTGCCCGATGTGAATGCTGTCCACTTTTCCCTTTCCGTCAATGAAAAAGGTAGTCGGCAGAGGGGAAACGCCATAGCTGCGTACTGCATCACGTCCGGTATCCATAATAACAGGGAAATTGATATCAACCAGCTTAACGAAATTCTCCACAGTCATTTGATCTTCTCCGACATTGACGCCGACAACAACTACCCCCTCATCCTTCCACTTCTCATACTGGGCCTGAAGAGCAGGCATTTCCTTCACGCAGGGACCGCACCAGGAGCCCCAGAAATTCAGCACGACCGGCTGCCCCTTGTACTCGTCCAGCGTATGGGTAAGGCCGTCAAGCCCCAGCAGTTCAAAGGAAGGCGCTTTACTGCCTTCATGCGGTTTTCCGTCTCCGCCGAACACCGAAGTGCCGATTGCATAGCCTCCAAGCAAAAGTATCAGAAACAGAATTACGATTTGAATCGGCTTTCTCGCTTTGCCCACACGCGAAGCCCCCTTCTGTGACGCAATTCATACTTTAGTTGTCAGGTGTGAACATCCTATGAACATTATACCGAATATTGTCACAGTTTTAGGAGAGGAAATTGTGAACGTTATGTGTCTTTACGAGTCTGGTTTGCTTTGAGCGCCCCGGCCTTGGCAATCTGCTGCAGATGGTTAATTTCATCCTTGGTCAGATGGCGATAGGAGCCGCGCTTGAGATTCTGCAGCAGAATGTCCCCGAAGGAAATCCGCTTGAGCCGGACAACCGGATGCGAGATCGCTTCAAACATCCGGCGGACCTGACGGTTACGGCCTTCATGGATAGTAATGCTGATCACCGATTCCTTGCTCTCCTCATCGACATCCTTATATTCCACTTCAGCCGGTGCGGTCATGCCGTCCTCCAGCTTAATGCCGGACTTCAGCTTGTCCAGCGCCGTGCCGTGCGGTACACCCTTGACCGTGGCCAGATACGTCTTAGGGACATGGTGCTTCGGATGGGTCAGCAGATTCGCAAACTCCCCATCATTCGTCAGCAGCAAAAGTCCTTCTGTGTCATAGTCCAAGCGGCCCACCGGGTATACCCGCTCCTTAATCCCCTTCAAATAATCCGTTACTACCTTGCGGCCCTTGTCATCGGATGCGCTTGTAATGACACCTTTGGGCTTGTTGAACATAATGTAGATTTTATTTTCGCCCCGGATCAGTTTTCCGGCCACCTTAATAATATCCTGTTCGGGGTCCACTTTCGTGCCAAGCGTAGTTACGAGCTCCCCGTTGACCTCCACTTTACCGGCCAAAATCAATTCTTCACACTTGCGTCTGGACGCAACACCTGCTTGCGCCAAAATTTTCTGTAATCTTTCCATTTTCGACTACTCACCTCAGGTTAATGATAACCATCAGCGGGATAAATCACAAGTTCATTCCATGGAAAAAATGCTCCCGGACATGAATTATTATGCGGCTCAATCACCAGCGGCGAAATATGATAGCGCGCAGCCAGCTCCAGAATAAGCCTGCCTGCGGCAAACAGCTGCTCCCGGCGGCCCGGAAGCCGCGGAATTCCCACTTCCTCCCCGTAATCCCCTTCCAGACAAATGTGGATATAATCCGGGTCCGTCAACAGCGGAGCAGCGTAAATTCCGCCGTCCGTCCCTACCCAAAAATCAAACCCCTTGCCGTTTATCGACGGACAGCGGGAATGATGCAGAATAAATCCTTTATATTCCAACGCATGCCGGCCTCCCTCCGTATTGCTGCATTAGCATATGATTGGGGGAAGGGCGGGGTGACGGGTTGGTTTCCTTAAAATCTTGCTGATGGGGGGCGGATGGGCTGCAGCCGTAACTGCGAGAACTTTTGGACTTCCGGCCGCTGTTAGGTTTGGATTTCCTGATTTTGTACCGCATTTGCGTTAGAAATCTGCAGACTGACTATGCTTCCGTAGCGAGCTTTTCTCCGAAAAGCTTTCAGGCGGACGCTACGCTCCTACAGTTCCAAAATCCCCTCCCATACTCCCGCCCATCCGCTGCGCTTGAAGGCAAAAACAAACCCTCACCCCGGAGTACACTTCAGAAAGGAGCATCAGCAAAACCTAAGTGGAAAAATGCTATCTAATTTACTCTTTTTCAGACAAATCCAGAAATTAGGTGGAAAAAGCACACTTAGATTATCGCAAAAGCATCATTTTAGCCAAAACAGGCGGAATTAGATGTCTTTTTTCCAACTAGTTCCGGCAACTGGGTGAGAACACGAAATGTAAGCGGATTAAATACAACTATGTGATATGAGATGCCGACGCTGGCGTCATCGCCGGCTTGTACAAACCACCTGTATGTCACCAGTATTCATTCTCCGGCTCCTCCAGGCTGATATGATAGTCTGCCAGCATAGCGAGCGGAAACACGACAAAATTAATAAACAAATTAAAGGAAAGTCCCAAGCTAACCCCGCTATCCTCCAGTGAGTCACCCGTTACCACTGCTGCGTAGCGGTTGAACTGAAACAGATCCAACAGGTACAGCAGGAAAATAGCCCCGCTAAATATCCGTCTGTCTGCTAATAATCCAAGTGCTGCCGAGAAACCAACCGCAGCGCAAAACACATTATAAAAGATCAAGCTGCTCTGATCGAGAAACTGGCCGTTAAAGAGCAGGAGGAAAATATTTAGTACGGTGATCAGCACCCAAACTCCCAGGACACAGCCGGCTTTTTTCAGGAGCCACTCTCTGTCGGCGTCCCATTCCTTTTGAATAAAATCGGCCCCATTATTAAACAGATAGTACAAAATGCCTGCATATAAGGCCAGCAGAATGAGCACCATCGGCATGTTTAGATCCCCCCAACGAAATATGCTTTGGAACAGACACTTCAAACAAACTTCCTGTCTTATCATCCATAAGACGATAGCATATTTCCGGGATTCCTGGAGTAAAGCAGCTCACACCAAAAACTGGTGCCCGAATACCTGCAAATGCAGGCACCGGAACACCAGTATTTCATCATCTGTGACAAGGCCAGTGTGATTACCCGGCGGCATTCAGCCAGTCCTACTCCTGAACCTCTCCCAGCCCTTCCTTAACCATAACATCCTGGAGCGCGCTCAGTGCTTCCTCAGCCTGGCCGCCTTCGGCAATCAGGCTCAGCGTATCGCCGGGCTCCAGGCCGAGCGACAACACGCCGAGAATTGATTTGAGGGTAACCTTCTTGCCGCCGCTTTCGGCGAACACCTCGGTATCTTTAAACTTGGTAGCTGTGTTGACCAGCGCTGTGGCCGGGCGGGCATGGATGCCGTCTTCATCAACGATTTTGAATGTTTTTTGCATAACAGCTTCACTCACTTTCTTCTATTGGAATAGTTTTGGGTTTTAGGCCTGCACGGTGTAGAGCAGCTCCTGCTCCTTCACTGTGGAACGGCCTGCAGGCTTAATGGAGCTGTACTCGGCAATGTTGGTGATAATCACAGGTGTAATGGTGCTGTAGCCCGCTTTTTCAATTTCGGCACGGTCGAATTCCATCAGCAGATCACCAACGGATACTTTGGTGCCGGCTGTCACTTTTGGCGAGAAATGCAGGCCTTTCAGCTTCACGGTATCGATTCCGATATGAATCAGCAATTCAGCGCCGTTGTCGCTGACCAGACCAATTGCATGTCCGCTCTTTGACAGGGAGAACACATTGCCGTTTACAGGAGATACTACCCGTCCTTCAGACGGCTGAATCGCAAAGCCTTTACCCATAATTTCTTCGGAGAAGGCCGGATCATTCACTTCGCTGAGCGGTTTAACTTCACCGGTAATCGGGCTGTAGATATCTTCAGTAACCTTTGGAGCAGCTTCAGCTTCCAGCGCATCAGCAATCACAGCTGAGTTTGAAGCGGCATTTGCATCAGCCGTTGCAGCCGGAACCGCTGCTGCTGCAGCTTCAGGCTCATCTTCAAAGCCCAGGATATAAGTTACGATCGCAGCTACAGCAATACCAATGGCAAATCCGATCAGCGAGTATATAAACGTTGCGCCAAGTACCATCGGAATCCCGGACAATCCAGCCAGACCGCCGATAACATAAGCTTTAACTTTAAACAGGCTCAGGAATGCTCCGCCGGCAGCTCCGCCGATCAACGCGGCGATAAAAGGCTTTTTGAAACGCATATTTACACCATACATTGCCGGCTCTGTAATCCCCATCAGCGCTGTAACACTTGTTGAGAGCGCCAGCGGCTTCAGCTTGCTGTTTTTCGTTTTCAGGAACACACCGAAGGTTGCTCCGGCCTGGGCAAAGTTGGCTACCATCATAATCGGAATCATATAGTCATATCCAAGGCTGGCAATGGAGGCGATCATGATCGGAATCAGCGCATAGTGCATACCTGTAATGATTAGCAGGGACATGGTGCCGCCCAGTAGGAGGCCCGCAAACAAGCCTGTATTATCAAACAGCCAGGAAATGCCGTCGGTCAGGCCGTTACCGATGATAACGCCAATCGGGCCAACTGCAATCAGGGTTAGAGGCACGATTACGAGCAGCGTAACAGTCGGAACAATAATCAGCTTAAGTGAAGCATGTGTAACCTTATCTACTGCTTTTTCTACATAGGAAGCCAGCCATACCGCGATAATGATTGGAATAACCGACGAGGAATACGTTGCTGCAACAACCGGCAGGCTGGCAAAAGTAACCGGCTCACCAGTGCCAAGCAGCGTTGTTATCGTCGGATGCAGAATGGCAGCACCGATTGCTGCGCCAATATACATATTGCTGCCCAGCTTGCGGGCCGCACTGACTGCCAGAATGATCGGCAGGAAGTAGAAGGCGCCGTCACCGATCGCCGAAAGAATGACATAGGTTGAACTGGTGGTACCCATCCATCCTGCCGCAACCAGCAGGGCAATGATCCCTTTGATCATACCTGCGCCGGTGATCGCTGGCAGGATCGGAGTGAAGCTGCCGGAGATGAAATCGAGAATGCTGCTCAGCACATTCTTTTTCTTCTTGGGCCCCGCATCAGCTGAGGCTGCACCCACTCTTCCTTCAGGAGCGCCCTTCATATTCTTGACAAGCTCGTTATATACAACCGGCACATCGTTACCGATGATAATCTGGAACTGGCCCCCGTTGATCATTACACCCATAACGCCCGGTGTTTTCTGCAGGGTGGCTTTATCCGCTTTATTGTTGTCGTTAAGGTTAAAGCGCAGGCGGGTCATGCAGTGGGTAACCTGTTCGATATTCTCTTCTCCGCCCACCAGCTTCAATATGTCTTTGGAGAGTGCTGTTTTATCCATCTTAATATGCTCCTTCAATTCCGAGTTTTTTGGAACAAAAAAACCTAAACACCCATAGTATCGCGATAATGCCGCATATACTATTCAGCGTTTAGGTTTTGCCTGCTTAGAGTAACAATCCCGTGCTCTTATTCGGTTGTTTCATCGTTTCTGACAATCCGCTCAATGTGAATCGTCATGTACAAAATTTCTTCCTTGGACAAGTTCCGCTTGTATATTTTGCGGGTGTAATCCGCAATCTTCTCTGCGCAGGCGTAGGCTTCCGGATATTGGACGCGGACCAGATCGTGCAGCGTATGATCCCTGTCCCGTTCGTCAACCGGTGAGCCCTGAACCACCCGCTGGGCAAAAAACTTCAGATGCGTCAGAAAGCGGTAATAGCTGAGCGACTCCTCGTCGAGCTCGATCAAAAAGCTGCGCCTCACGATATTCGAGATGTCCTTCACAATATTCGTGATGCTGACCGTTTCACGCATTTCCCCGTTCAGCTGGGCGTTGACCAGATGCATTGCGATGAAAGCGCACTCGTCTTCCGGCAGCAATACGCCAAGGCGGTCTTCAATAATCTGCAGCGCCTTGAGGCCGATTGAGAATTCCTTGCGGTACATCCTCTTGATCTCCCACAGCAGCGCATTCTTGAGCTGAAGCCCCTGACGGTGCCGGTCGATGGCGAAATGGATATGGTCTGTAAGCGAGATGTACACACTGTCATGCAGCTTCTCGCCCAGCACCGTCTCCGCATAGCGGATCACTTCATCGGAGCATTCAACATATTCAATCGGAATGTCCGACAGCAGCGTCATAAGCTTTTGTGAGACTTCTTTGTTATCCAGTGAGAATACCTTCTCAATCTTGTCCTCATCAATAACATCGCCGGTATGCTTCTTGAAGGCAATTCCCCGGCCCATGATAACCAGCTCATTCTGACTGGCATCGAGTACGGTCACGACATTATTGTTGAGCACCTTCTCAATTTTCATTCCATCACCTTACGCCCGTCAGAGTAGTAAAAAGGCAAAACCAAAACAGGCACTGAATACTTAATGCCAGCTTCTGGTTTTGCCTGAAAGTTCAGTAACAATCCAGTTTTAGTTTTCCCGTATATGCATATTATCACATTGCCGGCAGAATGACAACAATATTATGAAAACGTTTTATAACACTTCACCATTCGATTCAATCACCTGTTTGTACCAGTCAAATGAATCCTTTTTGCTGCGTGCAAGCGTGCCTTTGCCTTCATCATCCAGGTCAACATAAATGAAGCCGTAACGCTTGGACATTTCCGAAGTGGACATGCTCACCAGGTCAATTGGCCCCCAGGCTGTATAGCCCATCAGCTCAACGCCGTCCTTGACTGCTTCTTTCATCTGGATAATGTGCTGCTTCAGGTAATCGATCCGGTAGGTATCATGGATTGAGCCGTCAGCTTCAACACGGTCGATGGCGCCCAGTCCATTCTCCACAATAAAGAGCGGCTTCCGGTAACGGTCATACAGCGTGTTGAGCGTAATGCGCAGACCTACAGGATCGATCTGCCAGCCCCAGTCGGAAGCCTCCAGATAAGGATTTTTCACCCCGCCGACCAGGTTACCCGCTGTTACTTCGCCTTCAGGACCAGCAGTTACAGTAAGTGTCATGTAATAGCTGAAGGAAATGAAATCGACAGTGTGCTCGGCAATGATCTCATCATCCCCGGGCTCGCGTGCAATCACGATGTTATTTTCGGCAAAATAACGGTTCATGTAGTGCGGATATTCCCCGCGGGCATGCACATCGGTAAAGAACAGGTTCATCTGGTTCTCCACTTGGGCTTTGCGCACATCTTCCGGGTTACAGGTGTGTGCATAAGACTCAATGCGGGCGAGCATACAGCCGATCTGCGCACCAGGAATGATCTCATGACCCAGCTTCGTTACCATAGCACTTGCCACAAATTGATGATGCAGTGCCTGATAAATGGTCTGCAGCCTGTGCTCAACCTTGTCGGACAGAATGCCGCCACCCGTGTATGGGCTCATAGTCAGGACATTAATTTCGTTAAAGGTCAGCCAGTATTTCACCTTGTTCCGGTAGCGGGTGAATACAGTCTCGGCGTATTTTACATAATGGCCAATCACTTCACGGCTGGCCCATCCGTTATACTTCAGGGTCAGACCAAGCGGTGTCTCATAATGGGACAGTGTTACCAGCGGCTCAATACCGTATTTTAGCAGCTCATCGAACACATTATCGTAGAACTGTAAGCCAGCTTCGTTTGGCTCGGCATCATCACCGTTCGGGAAAATCCGCGCCCAGTTGATCGACATGCGGAATACTTTGAAGCCCAATTCGGCAAACAGGGCAATATCCTCTTTATAACGGTGGTAGAAGTCCACCCCTTCACGTTTGGGGAAACGCTCGCTGAGGTCACCCGCAAGAATTTCGGCAATGCGCTCCGAGGAAATCTCCATCGAATGATCGCCTTTACGCAGCGCCTTCGGCACATGGGCAATCATATCGGCGGTAGACAAGCCCTTGCCGTCCAAGTCAAAACCGCCCTCAAGCTGGTTAGCTGCCGTAGCGCCGCCCCACAAAAAATTCTTCGGGAATCCTGTGTTTGCTGTAGCCATGAACATAACCTCTTTCTGTATTTTATAAGTATGATGCCCGAAAACAAGAAAAACCTAAACCGTTAGTAAAGAAATTGCCACCTCCAAAAAGAGAAGACAAATGCTTTACCATCAGTTTAGGTTTTGCCTGGCCCGGCCAGTAACAATCCATTAAACGATGAATTTAAGGATTATTTAATTACTTTAATCCTAACACAGCAATTCTGGAATTTCAAACCCTCATTTTCAACCGCCCAGATCCGGCTAGCCGAAGACCAATAAACATACAGCAATGGCGGCAATGAAGCCGACGATATCGGAGAACAGGCCTACCTTGAGCGCATAACGCCCATTGCGGATTCCCACAGCGCCAAAATAGACTGTCAGCACATACAATGTGGTGTCTGTGCTCCCCTGAATAGTCGATGCAATCATGCCGATCAGGGAATCAGGCCCGTGAACGCGGATCAGATCCGTTGTGTAGGCCAGCGAGCCGGTGCCGGTCAGCGGACGCAGCAGCCCGAGCGGCAGCACCTCCGGCGGGACACCGAGGCCTTCCAGCGCCGGGGCAATGAAGCCCATAAGGAAATCCAGCGCCCCGGAGGCCCGGAACACACTGATGGCAACAAGCATGCCGACCAGATGCGGAATGATGGCGATTGCCGTGCCGAAGCCGTCTTTGGCTCCTTCTACAAAGGATTCATACACGGGAACCTTGCGTGTAAAAGCATATAGCGGGATAAAGGTGATCATGACCGGAATCGCCCAGGCCGAGATGAGGCTGATTAGCTGGAACAAGGCATGCTCACCCTTTCATTGAAGTATGCGGGAGGGCGCGGCCTCCGGCGGTGTGATCGCCAGAACTGATTGCGGGGGGCTTCGGCGGCCTGCGCAGCAGAGTCAGCCTGCGCATCAGCCTGTCCGCACCAATCGCGGCCAGCGTGGCTACGGCGGTTGCCGCCAGCGTTGTGCCGACAATACCGGCCGGGTCGGCTGAGCCGTAGTTGAGCCGGATCGCAATCAGCGTAGCCGGAATAAGCGTAATGCTGGCGGTATTCAGTGCCAGCAAGGTGCACATGGCCGGAGTCGCTGTCTCCTTATCAGGGTTCAGCGTCTGCAGCTCCTGCATTGCTTTGATGCCCATTGGCGTTGCCGCATTGCCCAGCCCAAGCAGATTGGCGCTCATATTGGACAGAATATAGCCGATCGCCGGATGGCCCTTAGGCACATCCGGGAACAAAAAGCCTACCACCGGCCCGAGCAGCCGGGCTATTTTGCGAAGCAGGCCCGCATCCTCGGCCACCCGCATCATCCCCATCCAGAATACCAGTACGCTAATCAGGCCAAAGCTTACAGTGACCCCGTTCTTGGCTCCGTCAAAGACGGCGGCAGTAAAAGCATCCATCCGGCCGTTCACGGCTGCAAACACAAAGCCGATCACGATCATCCCCAGCCAGATCCCGTTAATCATCCCGGTCCCTCCTCCTACCCGGCTCTCTTCCCCGGTACGCTTATTATCTTCCCATTTGCAGCAGTGCCCGCAGTGCACTCCCCAGCGCCTGAAGCCAGTTATCTGCCGGATATGCGGCTGTTCCCGCCGGACTGTAACGCTTCATGTACATGGATTCCTCGGGCGGGAGCCGGTCCGGCTCATAGACCGGCACCCGGCCAATCTCCTTACCTCCGAGCTGCAGCACTACAGTGCCCTTCAGTCCGAAGCTGCTGCCCCGGACTGTCTTCTCCCCGGCGGCAGCCGGCTCACCATTCAGAACCAGTTTGGTCGTTATTCTGGCTTCCTCGCCCTGACCAAGCGGGTAGGCAAATTTGCGGGACGTAACAAAGCTGTAACCGCTGATGCCCTCCCCGCGTTCAATTAAGGTTTTGAGCGGATAATGGTTGAATCCGAAATTAAGCAGTGCGGCATGATCATTCCAGTCATTGCCGTCATTCAGCGTCACCGCCACCAGCTGCTGGCCGCCGCGGGTAGCGGAGCTGACCAGGCAGCGCAGCGCTTTTTTGGTATAACCGGTTTTAACCCCGTCCGCACCTTCGTACAGGCGCAGCATTTTATTTTTGTTGGCCCATTTGTAATCCCATTTTTCATACGGATTGTCAGCCGTCTTCTCCTGTGTCCCCACAATTTCTTTGAATACAGGATTATGCAGCGCATAAGCAGTCAGCACAGCCATATCGTTGGCACTGGAATAATGCCCATCTGCATCCAGCCCGTGCGGATTCGCAAAATGGGTATTCTTCAGCCCCAGCTCCTCCGCCTTGGCATTCATCAGATAGACAAACCCCTGCTCCGAACCGCCGACATGCTCAGCGATCGCCGTTGCTGCATCATTTCCTGAGCGCAGCATCAGCCCGTACAGCATATCCTCCAGCAGCATCTCTTCGCCCTGCTTCAAATACAGCGAGGAGCCTTCCTTGGCAAAGGCGTTTTTACCCACCTTCACTTTGGAAGCCAGATCCCCGTTCTCTATCGCCACGATCGCCGTCATGATTTTGGTCAGACTGGCAATCAGCATCGGCTCATCCCCCCGGCTGCTGTACAGGAGCCTTCCGGATTCCACATCAATGAGTGCCGCCGCCCTGGCATGGGTCGAAACAGAAGCGTTCTCAGCAGCTACCGGATTCACCGGGACAAGCACTGCGAGCAGCAGGCACATTATCAGAATTAACGACGGCTTCACAGTAATTACAGTTAATGGTTTCATGTTCATCCTCCGGTTTTGATCAGTTCACCTGTCCTTTTCCTCCTGCCTGTACAAGTGTATGCTGAACGCCGGGCAGGTATGTCCTTCCTTGGAAAAGCAAAATAACCCCGCATAGCGGGGTGCGGTCTTAACCTGCAGGCTGATGCACGTACTTACGATTGCCTCCGTAACACAACTATTTTCTTGCACCAAAAAAGGACACCGCCATAAGCAGGCGGTGTCCCTGATATACAGCTCCGCATTCCAGACGGGCACATTCCGTTATAAGCCTTCTAATGGGCCGATGAACTCGGATGCGCGGCTTCTGTTTTAACTGGTGTCGCTTTTACTGGCGGATTTCCTACGATTTCTGCTCCCACCGGCGTCCCGTTGTTGTTCTGGAACATATTCTGGATTTTGTCGATCAGGTTGGGAGCGGAGTCAATGATCTTCTCAAACAGGTGAGTCTGGTTATCCAGCGGCACAATATGTACCCCTTCTCTGCCTACAACGAGAAAAGCGATCGGACGGATCGATACCCCGCCCCCGCTGCCTCCCCCGAAAGGAAGCATTTTGACGCTGCTGCCGCTAGCATTGACGCCCGGACCGTCATCCTCTACCCGGAAATCGCTGCCCCCTGCGGCAAACCCGAAGGCTACTTTACTGATCGGCAGAATGACACTGCCATCCGGGGTTTCCACCGGATCTCCGACAATCGTATTAACATCCACCATACCTTTGATATTTTCCATTGCCGTCTGCATTAGTCCTTGGATCGGATGGTCGCTCATGTTGATATCCTCCTTTGGCTTATAAAGACTTCTCAAGTCTTTCACAGGTGATATCATCCCCCGTGCGCAGCATTTGTATGTAAGATGTTACTTAGAATAGGCTTCTCCTGCCGGAATCAGCCCTCACGTTTAAGCAGACGTTTCCAGCTCGACAGCCCGCCCTCCACTTTGGCAATACGACGCAGCAGCTGCACTCCTGAATAGAGAACATAAGCAACATTTAATTTTCCGGTACAGACAGCCTCTGTTGAAAAACAAACCTCATCGCGGAACACCGGGACAACGAACATCCTCGGACTGCGCTGCAGTCTTACCATCTGCGACATCCAGCCGACAAGTCCCCATTTCAGGCCGGACACAACGCCTGTAGCGATGGCAGTAGAGGCTGCATCGCCCAGCGAGAAATCTGTCGACCAGTCGAACCGGGTGATACGGACATGGGATAGAACCTGTTTCATCCAGCGGTTGAATCCGCGGGTTGCCCGCAGCGCCTCCTTCACGTTCTCCCTCCAGTTCTCCACCTTATCCTTGTCGATCTGTTCTTCTGATTCATCCTCCTTACGGGCAGGGGTAATCCCGCTTTGTTCAAGCTTCACCTTTACTCCCCGGGCAATTCCTTCAAAGACCAGCTTCGGCAGCTCATAGTGAAATTTAACCAGCCCGAATAAAGCTTTTATATCGAATTCCACACGGTCATCCTTGCCGATTCTGTTTAAACGGAAGTGAAAATGAATAGAGGAAGACAGCACCAGTATAATTGCCAGCAGCAGCAGGGCTAAGGGTATAACAAGCCATAGAGTCACGGTTTTACCTCCAAGCAGCCTTTTTGTAGAATCCTTGGGTTAGTATGGCAAAGTGGACTGGAAAACATTCGGACAGACGCAAATAGCAGGAAAACTGGCTGACAGGCCGTAAAATCCGCTTAAACCTGTCCCTAACGCGCAGCGAGAACATAAAAAAACCGCTGCCCCATACGGGGCAACGGCTGTCAGAACTGAAGTATAAGGGCTTTATTGTTCAACATCCACATCATCGAATGACATCTGGCTGTCCAGCTTGTTGAACAGCAGCTGGGTTTCCTCTTCCAGACTGTCGGAAGTATCAAAATTCGACGGCTCCGGCAGCTCCTTCAGACTGGCCAGCCCGAAGCTGTCCAGGAACGATTTGGTCGTTCCGTACAGAATTGGCCGGCCTACAGCCTCTGCCCGTCCAACCTCATGAATCAGATCCTTGTTGTTCAGCGTATGAATCGCCCGTTCCGACTTCACACCCCGGATCTCTTCGATTTCCACCCGGGTAATCGGCTGGCGGTAGGCCACAATCGCCAGTGTCTCCAGTGCGGCCTGGGACAGGGATGACCGCGCCGGCGAGTAAGCCAGGCGCTCGAAATACGGAGCGTGATCCGGCAGGGTAGCCAGCCGGTAATTTCCGGCAATCTGCACGACCTGCAGGCCCCGCTCCTGGGATACATACTCCTCTTTCAGTTCCTCCAGTGCCCGGGTCGCGAGATCCGGACGCTGCTCGGTAATGTCGGCAATTTGCCGGACGGACAGCCCCTCATCCCCGGACAGAAACAGCAGGCCCTCAATAATTGATTTCAGCGTTTTGTAGTCCACTGAAGTCCTCTCCTCCTCTCCACTCCATTACAATGTCATCAAACAGCTTCTCCTGATAGCAGAAGATCGCCTTCATCTTCATCAGCTCAAGAATAGCCAGGAAGGTAGTAACAATCTCATGCCGGTCCATGCTCTCATGCAAAAGCGCAGAAAAACGCAGCCGGCCGCCCATTCCCTTGCGCATCAGCGCCTCCGAAACATCGCGGATCCGGTCCTTCACTGAAATTTCATCTCGGGTAATCCTCTGATAGGACGATCTTCTCGCCGCTTTGCTAAGCGCCTTACGGAAGGCGGCGATCAGATCAGAGGTATGCAGCCCCTTGAGCGTATGATCAAGCTGGGCCGGCACAAAGGGACCCAAATCCTCCGGCTCCTTTGTAAATATGAGGCTGCGTTCGCTTTCCATATCCATGAGCTGCACGGCAATGCTTTTGATTTTGCGGTATTCGATCAGCCGCTCCACCAGCTCTGCACGCGGGTCATACCCGTCGTCCTCGTAATATTCAAAATCTTCAATCTCGATCACCGGCGGCTTGGGCAGCAGCAGCTTGCTCTTGATCGACAGCAGCGTTGCCGCCATGACGAGGAATTCGCTTGTAATATCCAGCTCAAGCTCCTGCATGCTGTGCAGGTATTCCATATACTGCTCGGTGATCTCGCTGACCGGAATGTCCTGGATGTCGATTTCCGCCTTGTCAATTAAATGTAAGAGCAGATCGAGCGGACCTTCGAACGTCTCCAGCTTGTACAATACAGTCACGCGATTTCCCCCTGCTAAAAAAAGTAAAGTGCAGCGCCGCTAAAAGGACGCTACACAAGTAGAAAGATTTCTTATAGTCCATGCTTTCTTCTTATACATATAAATAAGCACGAATCCGGTTAATCCGTCAAGAGGGGAGAGCTTATTCCGCTTACTTAAACAGCTTGTTAAGGTTAGCCATCTCGATTGCCGAAGTAGCCGCATCCCAGCCTTTGTTGCCCGCTTTGGTTCCGGAGCGCTCGATTGCCTGTTCGATATTCTCGGTAGTCACCACGCCGAAGATTGTCGGAACGCCTGTCTTGAGGTTAATGGCTGCCACACCCTTGGCGACCTCGTTGCACACATAGTCATAATGTGTCGTGGATCCGCGGATCACTGTACCCAGAGCGATTACCGCATCGTATTTGCCGCTTTCGGCCATTTTCTGGCAGATGAGCGGGATTTCAAATACGCCTGGAACCCAGGCCACATCTACCTCATCATCCGCAACCCCGTGGCGTTTGAATGCATCAAGTGCGCCGGACAGCAGCTTGCTCGTAATAAATTCATTGAAACGTCCTACCACTACACCGTAACGCAATCCTTCAGATACTAAGTGTCCTTCAAAATAATTCGGCATTGTTATTCATCAACCCTTCATTTGTAAGTTGGTTATTTATGGCGTTGTTACGCTTTGGAATCTTCATTCTGTTCAATATTGTCAAAAGACAGCAGATGGCCGAGCTTGGCCTGCTTGGTATGCAGATAGCCGGTGTTGTCTTTGTTCTCCGGCATCTGGATCGGCACACGCTCTACGACCTCAAGGCCGTAGCCCTCAAGCCCCTTGATCTTGCGCGGATTATTGGTCAGCAGCCGGATCTGGCGGACTCCCAGATCCTTGAGAATCTGTGCGCCGATGCCGTAATCCCGCAGATCTGCCGGGAAGCCCAGCTTAAGGTTGGCATCTACCGTGTCCAGTCCTTCTTCCTGCAGCTTATAGGCACGAAGCTTGTTGATCAGCCCGATGCCCCGGCCCTCCTGGCGCATATAGAGCAGGACTCCCCGGCCCGCCGCTTCAATCTGGCGCAGCGCCGCTTCAAATTGCGGGCCGCAGTCGCAGCGGTGCGAGTGGAAGACATCACCGGTCAGGCATTCGGAGTGTACGCGCACCAGCACCGGCTCCTCGCCGGAAATATCTCCTTTGACCAGAGCGACATGCTCCTTGTCATCCACTTCGTTCGTATAGGCAATGGTCTGGAACGTGCCGAAATCCGTCGGCAGGTTAACGGACACTTCACGGGTGACCAGCTGCTCCTTCTCATTGCGGTAATGGATCAGATCCTGGATGCTGATCAGCTTGAGATCATGCTTCTTCGCAATGTCAACAAGATCGGGCAGACGGGCCATTGTTCCGTCCGCCTTGACCACTTCACAGATAACGCCGGCCGGGTACGATCCGCACATGCGGGCCAGATCAACAGCAGCCTCGGTATGGCCTGAACGGCGCAGTACACCGCCTTTTTTAGCAATCAGCGGGAACATATGGCCCGGTTTGCGGAAATCTGCCGGCTTGGCATCCGGATCCATCAAGGCTTTGATTGTCAGGGAACGCTCGCCTGCAGAAATACCGGTGGTCGTACTGACATGGTCAACCGAAACGGTGAAGGCAGTGCCGTGGTTATCTGTGTTGTGGGTAACCATCGGCTGCAGATCGAGCTCCTCCGCACGCTCCGCCGTAATCGGTACACAGACGAGACCGCGGCCTTCCGTAATCATAAAATTAATAACCTCCGGCGTGGCCCGTTCAGCCAGGGCAACGAAATCACCCTCATTCTCACGGTCCTCGTCATCGACCACGATGATGACCTTCCCGCGCATCAGATCATATATGGCGTCTTCAATCCGGTTCAAAACGCTGTCTTGCTTGCTGTTCTCACTCATAGTCCTGTCCTCCTGTCAGCTCTACGCAGCCATACCTGCCGCTGCAAAGCAGAATAGTCTGAAGATAAGAAAGTAAATACTTTACTTATCCTTATCTTTCCCCGCAGATCCGGACACCGCCCGGTTTAGGACAGTGTAGCCGTTTCTGCTTATTATACAAACCCGTTCGCCGCCAAAAAATCACGGCTGATCCGGGAGCTGTTCTCTTCTTCCCCACTGCCGGCCCCTCTGTAATGCAGAAGATGATCGACATATTTGCCCAGCACATCACACTCTATATTGATGCTGTCGCCCGGACGCTTATGGTTCAGCACTGTTTCGCCGAGCGTATGGGGAATGATCGATACGGTGAAGGCCGAGGATGAGGTGCTTACTACAGTCAGACTAATACCGTCAAGCGTAATAGAGCCTTTGGGGATGATGTATTTAAACAACGATCCCTTGTCCGGCGTAATCTCGAACACGACTGCGTTCTGGTCACGCTTGACGCTGCGGATTTCACCTGTGCCATCCACATGCCCCTGGACGATATGCCCGCCGAAACGGCCGCCGGCGGCCATCGCCCGCTCCAGATTCATCCGGCTCCCGCTGCGCAGCTCCCTGAGGTTACTGTTACGGTAGGTTTGAGGCATGACATCCACGGTAAAGGAATGCTCGCTAATCGAGGTAGCCGTCAGGCAGACGCCGTTCACAGCCACACTGTCTCCGATTTTCAGATCACTCATGATCAGCGAGGCGCCGATAGTAAGCACCATCATCTCCCCGCCGCTGCTGACACCGCGCAGAATGCCGATCTCCTCAATCAATCCGGTGAACATGTGATCCCCTCCTGAAAGATTACTTCTGTCACACTAGCTTTATCAGGTAGTGCTTCTTGCCAATACATCGCCTGTCCTAGCGGACCGGGGTGCCGCTGATACAGACATTATCCCCGAGGACCTCAACTTCCAATCCCTCAAGTGTGATTGCTTCCTTCATCAGTGCCACGCCCGGAAAATCAAAGGTTCCCGGAGCATCGGCTCCGCCGCCGACAATCTTCGGTGCATAGAACAGAACCACCCGGTCAACCAGCCCGCTTTGCAGCATCGAGCCGTTCAGCGTTCCTCCGCCTTCAAGCAGAATGGAGCCGATCTCCATCTCGCCAAGTGTGACCATCGCTGCCTTCAAGTCCACCCGCGGCCCGTCGCCGCACGTTATTACCGTAACGCCTGCCGCTTCCAGCGCCGCTTTTTTGGCGGGATCGGCTGCCGTTGTCGTCACGATAATCGTCGGTGCTTCGCCGCCTGTGACGACGTTTGCGTCCAGCGGAGTCCGCAGGCCGGAGTCAATGACGATGCGCACCGGATGAAGCCCCGGAACCTCAAGCCGTGTAGTCAGCGAAGGATTGTCTGCAATTACCGTGCCCACACCCACCATAATCCCCTGATGGCGGTGCCGCAGCGTATGTACTATTTCCCGTGCCTGCCCGTTCGATATCCATTTGCTGTCACCGGTTCTTGTAGCAAGTTTACCATCCAGCGTGCTTGCGCTCTTCAGGGTTACAAACGGCTGCTTCGTCAAAATATACTTGATGAACCGTTCGTTGAGCCTCAGGGCGCGGCTTCTCAGCAGTCCGACTTCAACATCAATTCCCGCTTCACGCAGCATCTCAAAGCCCCGTCCCGCCACCTGCGGATTAGGGTCTTCACAGGCAACAACGACCCGCGTAACGCCTTCGTCGATCAGCCGCTGGCTGCAGGGCGGCGTTTTGCCGTAATGGCTGCAGGGCTCAAGCGTCACATAGGCGGTGCTCCCCTGCGCTTTTCCCGCTGCCATGTTAAGCGCATGCACCTCAGCATGGCCGGTGCCGCGCTGCAGATGTGTACCCAGGCCGATCACAGCTCCGTCCTTTACGACAACACAGCCGACAACCGGGTTAATGCCGGTCTGTCCCTGCGCTCTTTCCGCCATATCAAGCGCAAGCGACATATAAAATTCGTCATTCATAATATTCATGATCTGCCTCCAATCTCTGCTAATTGCCTTCAGGCCTAAATAAACAAAAAACCCGTCCTCAATCTCCAGGCGGAGTTCAAGACGGGATATACGAGAGTTTACCGGCAATTCAAATAAAATGATGCGTAAATAAGCCCCTTCACCAGTGATTGTGAAAGTTCGCACATATTATTAGGGAATACACCAGTGCGCCTGCCCGTTCAGTGGCAGTACGCTATTCTCTCCTTCTTCCATCCAGACTATACTGTCGGTCCCGGATTTGCACCGGGTCCACCGTCCGTATCCAAAGGATACGACGCGGGTAGCGGACTAAGCACGCGTAGACTGTAACAGCCATTACACAGTGACATCACCGCCGGTAGGGAATTACACCCTGCCCTGAAGGATCAAACCAGTATGAAATTAGTATCATCGAATACTGCAAGTCATTAACAATGACTAAAATAAAGTTAGCACTATACGGTCAAAAAAGCAAGCAGATCATTGCGTACCAGCAGCCGGAGGCTGCTGTCCGGAATAGTCAAAACCATAGTTTATATGCCACCCTAACGGTTACGCTTCCCCCTGCTTATTGGCTTTCAGCAGATCGCGGATTTCTGTCAGCAGGGCTATTTCCGGATCGGGTGCCGGTGTCTCTACAACCTCAACTTTTACTGTTTCCTTCTGCTTGAACCGGTTGGCCACCTTGACTACCATGAAAATCGAGAACGAAATAATAAAGAAATCCACCACGCTCTGCAGGAATATCCCGTATTTCACCTCGACATCCAGATAGGTAAAAGTCAGCTTTCCCAGGTTAATACCGCCGCTGAGCAAACCTACTAGAGGCATAATAATGTCGGCAACCAGCGAGGAGACAATTTTGCCGAATGCTGCCCCGATGACTACGGCAACTGCCAGATCAAGCACATTTCCTTTGATCGCAAAGCTTTTAAATTCCTTCCACATTCCATTTCCCCCGATAAATTGAATTTTAGTTATTATAGCATTACCGGCGAGATACACCAATAAGCCGGCGCTAAAGCCCTGCAAATCTTTTGGGGCATAAAAAAACAAAGCCGGGAATCTCCGGTTCTGCACTTTTGCGCTGCAGCCATAACCGGGCGTATGCTACTGCCGGTGCAGCTCATGGTAAGTATCCCGGATGAACGTGCAAAATACGGAAGGCGGATAGTCCTGTACACGCTCATAAGCAATCTCCGACTGCTGGCGTGCTTCCTCCAGCTTCCCGGCTCTGGCATAAATTCTGGCCTTATAGGCATAAGAGGTGAATACGGCCGCGCGGTCCAGCGGATGGTGGACATCATCGGTAAGGGTAACTTTGGATAACAGCTCCAGCGCTTCCTCATCCCTCCCCAGATGATACAAGGCTGTTCCCGCAGCCAGGCTTCGGCTGGATATATACCGGTCTCCTTCTGCCTGAAACTGTTCTCCAATCTGCAGAGCATCCTCATACCGCTGCTCCGCATTCGCCTGCCTCATCTGGGCCAGCTTCAGCAGCTGTACTGACATTTTGTCCTCTGACAGCTCCACATACAGCCGCGATTTCTCCAGGTAATGTCCCGCTTGCTCCAGACTTCCGGCCATAAGGGCAAGATTGGATAACACACGGTAAAAATGGTCTGTCAAATAATATACGCCTTCTTCACGTGACAGCGCAATGGCATCCAGTGCCGCTTTCCGGCTCCCGCTGTAATCTCCCAGAGCGGATAAAGTAACGCTCTCTGCGTAATGGAGGTCAAGCTCGAACAGAAAATTGTTGCCGACTTTTTTGCTCATATACTCTTTCCTGACACGCAAAATAAGCGCAAGACTCTCTTCATACCTGCCTTGTGTAAACAGCAGCGCGTAGGTCAGATACTGGACTTTGGCGCTCTCCACAAACAATCCGAACCGTTCGTAGATCTCTGCAGCCCTTGCGACCGCCTCTTCCCCTCCTGCACTCCCTGTATAATAGCAGGCAGCCACATAGAACTCCATCAGCCGGGCGGCATCGACGGTCACCGGGAGCTTTGCGTCCAGCAGAGGCTTCACTCTGGAGACAACCGCTTTATAGTTTTTCTGCTTGAACTGGACTTCGATGTCGCGTACCAGCCTCGCCAGCTCAGCACCCTGATCATCCTCCAGAAAGTATCCGGCGTCTACTCCAAGACGCTCAGCCAGAATCTGCAGGCTGCGCATAGAGGGCATGGCACGGCCGTTCTCAATCTGGCTGAGCATACTTTTGGTCATTGCTTCTCCGGCCAGCCCGCTCTGTGTAAGCCCTTTGGATTGGCGTAATGCTTTTATTTTATCCCCGATTGTCTGTTTAGTTGTCATCTGTTTAGCCATCCTTATGTCTGTCTTTCTACCAGTATAACTTAATTTCCCGGTAAGAAAAAATAAAGTTTAATAAAATTAAACTTTATATTGCAATTACATGCCAGCACACATAGAATGTGTTTAATAATATTTAACTTTTGATTTTAAGGAGTGCTGTTTATGGTAAAGCAAAAAAGCTTTTGGGCTGCCCCAGGCAACCGGAATATGCTGCTGTTCTTTACAGCCAAGCTCGCTTCAATTCTCGGCTCCGGTATGTACACTTTTGTAGTGGGCCTGTATATCCTGAAGCTCACAGGCTCAGGGAGCAGCTTCGCCGTTACAATGGTCTGCGGAATGCTGCCGCGGATTGTGCTCGCCCCCTTTGCCGGGGTGATGGCGGACCGGATGAACCGCCGCCGGCTGCTGATTTACTCAGACCTCGGCGCCGTATTAACGCTGCTGCTGGCTTATCTGGCCGTCTCGCTGAACGGAGTCACATTGCTGCCTGTTTACGTCACCCTCGTTCTGCTCTCCGTCTGTTCTACCTTTTACGGTATTGCCGTCTCCTCTTCCCTGCTCCAGCTTGTAGAGGCAGATTCGCTCCAGCGTGCCGGGTCGCTCAATCAGATCGCCGGCTCCATTGGCGGCCTGCTCGCACCTGTTCTGGGCGGCATGCTATATGCCACCGTTCCGCTGAAGCTGTTCCTGCTGCTGAATGCTGCAGGCTTTGCGGTCTCTACCCTCATGAGCTTCGGCCTCAAGTTCAAGCCGGCGGCAGTCTCTGAAGCTTCAGCTCAAGCGAACCAGCTGCTGCCGGATAATTCTCCCCGCAGCACTGTGCTGGCAGAGTTCCGCAGCAGTCTGGCCGGTGGGATATCCTACGTCTTTAAAAAGCCTGTCATCCGCTCCGTTATGGTTATCGTCTTCTGGGTCAACTTTTTCGTCGTTTCCCTGAATGTAGTCCTGCCTTACGCCGTTGTTCAGACACTTTCCCTCAGCTCCGGACAATACGGCACCATTAATGCGATGCTCGCCGCAGGCATGCTGGCGATGTCACTGCTGCTGACCGTCCGCCGCCAGAGCAGCAGTCCGACCAGCTCATTGATCCGCGGCCTCCTTATGCTCGGACTGCTGTTCCTTGCGCTGGCCTTGCCGCTGATCGTTGATTTAAGCCCTACCGGGACCTTTATCTTTCTGATGGCCATGCTGTTTATGGTCGGCTCCACCGTAATGAATATCAATATACCGGTGCAGGTATATCTTCAGCAGACGGTCGAGTCTGCCTATCTCGGAAGAGTGTTTGCCGTCGTGGAGACAGCCTCCGGAGCGATTGCTCCGGCAGGAATGATTCTCTACGGGATGCTTGTGGACCGGGTTCCTCCCTCGCTCCTGCTCGGAGTTTCCGGCTTGTCAATCCTGCTGGTCACTTTGCTGGGCTCCAGAAGCCTGAAGCGCGGCATCAGACTGGAAGTAATGCAGCAGCGGGAACGCGCGGTGCAGCTTCATACCTGAGGCAACATCATGAATGCCGCCGGAAACACAGTAAAAAAGCCTGCGGCATATATCGCCGCAGGCTTTCTGCTGTAGCTGACCATGGGATCAGCACATATGTTTATTAACTACTCCTGATTACGTCTGCCTCTGAACACCCGGTTCAGCACAATACCTGCCGCAATCAAGCCAAGCCCTGCCAGATAGATAGGAAGCGGACTGCTCTCGCCGGTTTGCGGCAGCTGGCCGTCACCCCCGGTATCCGTTACAGACCCTTTTGGAATACTGTCATCATCGATATCGATATCCGGAGTATCCGTATCGGGACTGCCGCTGTCAGGGTCACCCCCGCCAAGCGGAATCTCATCGTCAACCGGAATTTCTATAGTTCCCCCTCCAGGGGATTCCGGTGAAACTGATGGCCCCGGTGTTGCTGCCGGAGGAGTAATTGCCGGACCGCCCGGAATCTCATCATCTACAATAATTACACCCGGCACTTCAGTACCCGGCGGAGGCGTACCCGGTGTTCCTCCCGGAATTGCCGGTGTCGGAGCAGGAGAAGGTGTTACTCCTGGTCCAGGTGACGTCGTAGCGGTAGGGGCTGCTGACTCTGTAGGTAACGGAGAGACCGTTGGTACCGGTGATGCTGTCGGCGCCGGTGATCCGGTTGCAGCCGGTGTTTCGGTTGGTACAGCCGTTGGTGATGGCGTTACCGTCGGAGCTGGTGTTTCCGTTGGTACAGCCGTCGGTGATGGCGTTACCGTCGGAGTCGGTGTTGGTGTAGCTGTCGGCTGTACGGCAGTATTGTATACGGTCAGGTTAATCCCTGCCACCGAGCTAATGGTCACCGGATATTCTCTTGTATCCAGCACATAGCCGCTCGGCGCCGCTGTCTCAATCAGAATATAGCTGCCCAGCCAGATATTGTTGAACACTGCGCTGCCTGCCGCGTCTGTCGTGCGAGTATTAACCAATACACGCTCAGTCCCGTTCAGACGGTAGAGCTCAAAGGTCGCGCCTGCCAGCACTTTACCCGTGTTCTGGGCGTCCAGCTTGCTGACGGTCAGTGTCCCCCGCTCTCCGCTGCCCGTGCCCGAGCCGCTGGATACACCGACAATGACCTCTGTCGTTGTATTCTTTTCAACATTAACAACATTATTTCCGGTAAATTTCGCGGTGTTGGTCAGCTTATCGCCTGTCTTCGCTGCAATCAGCGACTGGTACTCCAGGATATAAGCCCTGTCGATGTCACGGGCAAAGCTTAGCTCAAAGCTCTGTCTGCCATCGTCATCAGCCAGTACCTGCAAGGTGTAATCCACACCTTTTACCAATTCCGTGCTGCTCTTCGTAATATCACCGTTTGCAGCAGCTATTCCTTCATAGAGACGGAAAGAATCCGGAAGTAAAATCTGATTGATACTTGGCGTATCAATAATCTTGGCATCCTTAACATGGGACTGGCTGCGGTTCACCGCAAGGGTCCAGTCGATCTTTTCCCCGTTCTGCAGCCCACTCTTCAGGACATATTCTCCGCCGTGCGGAATCGATACCGATGCGGTCAGATCCCTGGACACCTTTTTCTCACCGTCCAGCAGATTCGCCGTGTTGACTACAGTGCTGCCGATAAGCTGGCCGGCCAGAGTAGTCTTAAAGACAACGGCATACGCTTCGCTGATGCTTTTAGCGAAAATGATTCTAAACTTACCATCGTTACCTGCGTAGTAGGAGTACGCGCTGCTGCCCAGTTCGGCCCCCAGCGTATAATCTCCCTTGGCATCCACATTCAGCTTATAAACCTTCAGTGAATCCGGAACCAGTCTCTGCCCGGCGGTCAGCACATCGGATACAACAGGAAGCTTTACCTCTTTGGCGGTATAATTGACGCCTACCGTCCAGGTCAGCTCCTTGCTGGAAGCATTGTACATTCCGGTTTTGAAACCGTTGTTCTTCCACTCACTGCGGGGAATAAACCTGCCGTCCGCACTTGTACTCTGCTTAATACCTTCAATATCTGTCCAATCAATCTTGGCAGTGTTAATAAAATCGTCGGTGTTCCCGTTCAGCCACTCATTGCTGAAATAGGTAGTATAGCTGATGGTGTAGGACCCGTTAATCGGGCTTTTGAATTTAATTTTGAAGCCGGCATTAGGCAATACGGGTGTAGCGTATTCCAGCGTATATGCTGATTGATCAAGTACTGTATTACTGCTGTTCCGTACAACGATTGTTTCCGGAATCAGCTTTTGGCCGCCCTGAGGAAAGAGGTCTGTGACCACAACATCCTTCATCGGATGGTTATCGCCGTTCAGTGTAATTTTCCAGTTCGCAGTATGTTCAGCATAATTCGCCCCGGAGAATGTTTTGTAGATAATTATAGGCCTTACAAGCTGCGTTGCCGATTGGCTGTACGTGCTGTCTGAAACGGTATTGGTAACGGTATGGTCCTTGAATACCCGCCCAACCGCTTCGGTTTTGTATTCAATTCGGTATGCAGAATTGATGCCGGCATTGAATTGCAGTTTGAGGCCCTGCTTGTTCTCCACTCCTGAAATGGCGGTTACTGTGTAATCCGTATTCTCGGTTAACGCAGCCCCCTTGGTCGCTTTTCCTGAAGAATCCAGCGTCACCGGATACACTTTAAGCGAAAAAGGCACAAGCTGCTGGGTGTCGTCGAACAAATCACTGAGTACAGCACTCTGCTGCGGAATGCTCTTCAGGTTGTAATTGTATTCGATGGCCCAGGTAATGACCTGGATACCCCAGTCATAATGAACCGCCTGTTTCTTCAGGCTACCGCCGCGCTCCACATTGACTGTCGCCGATGCACTGGCCGGATCACGCCCGTCTCCTGTAAAGGTGGCGGTATTCGTGTAGCTCGCCTCATCCCCGGTAATTCCTGTTGTATATGTGATGCGGTAAGCTCCGTTAATAACAGGATCGGCAAAACGTACTGTAAGCACACCGCCTGCAACTTCGGCAGCATACTTGCTTCCATCCACCAAAGCCCCCTGCTGCACTGAGCCGTCAAGCTGCACATTCAGCTGGTATACGGCCAGCGTCACAGTGCTGTCCAGCGACAGGCCGGCCGGGATAGGATCGGTTAGCAAGGCATTGGTTACCGGCTCCAGTCTTTTATTCACATCAACCGTCCAGTCAATCCTGTCGGCATTGAAGCCGCTCGCGGTGCCTGTCTTGGCAATCGTTGAGCCAACCTGAGGCTTGAACGTAACCGTTATGGTCTGAGCGCCTCCGTTAACCGGGAATATAATCTGCTCGGTTGTGCTTCCGCTGACCTTGGTGCGGTCAAACTTTGTGTTCACCCGCAGCGTGCCGTGCACGTTGCCATGGTCCTCAATGTAATTGCTGAAGGTCATCGCTACTTCATGTGTTGCCTGGCTGACAGTAAAATCGCCCGCCTGCCCGTCATCGGAGACAAGGGTTCCGCTGATGTCATTGTACAGCTGGAACTGTTCAGGCAGCTTGAAGGTAAAGGTGTCTCCGGCGCTGTAGCTGTGTCCGTCGGGAAGCGCCCACGTATAGTCCAGTGTTACATTCGAGTTGACATCATAGACGCTGTCCGTTACGGTACTTCCGTCAGGTCCGTAAACGGCCATGGACACACTGGTAATGATGTCCGTCTCATGTTCGATCGCTTCTGCCTTAACCTGTGTAATAAACCCGATTCCATAAGCGTACTGCACAAACAGCATTAGAACCGCAATAGCCAGACTGAACCTCTTTTTTATCATTCCCCGGTATCCCCCATTCCTGAAATTCATTTCAGCTCTCACCAAGGCTTCTGTTTAAGATGGCGCCGAATCCGCTGGTAATGGCACACTCCGCCCCAAGGCCAGTTATGTATTTCGGTCAGAAACCGTCCATCTTATGTAAACAAGCAGAATTCCTTCCTTTTCTGGCCAGTTTGAGCGTTATATACTTATATCACCTAAGTATAGAAGCTTAGAATCAAAAAATGTTTAAAACAGGAATATTTATTTTTTGAAAAGCAAGCTTTAGAACAAGGGAGCGAAATTTGTGGATCTGACTACCTTTTTTGGACGAAAACACGGGAGCGATTTCATGATGTTCACGGCGCCGCATTTTCTGGCCCTGGCTGCGGCCGCCGCACTTTGCCTGCTGCTGTTCGCAGCAAGGTCTTCACTGCGTACCCGCCCGCTTCTGCGGAACCAGGTCCGCTGGCTGCTGATTATCGTACTGCTCGCTTCAGAAGGCGGGCTGCATGCATGGTATCTGTCCCACGGCATCTGGAGCAGCCGCCATTCACTGCCGCTGGAGCTGTGCGGAATTACATTGCTGCTGTCGGCGGTTATGCTGCTAACCCGCAGCCGGCTGCTCTACTCTTTTCTGTATTTTGCCGGGATCGGAGGGGCCTGTATCGCTCTCCTGACGCCTAATCTGGTCTATCCTTTTCCCCATATCCGTTTCCTGCTGTTCTTTACGGCTCACGCGGCAATCGTGCTGTCCTCCCTGTTCATGACCTGGGCTTACGGATTCCGGCCGACCTGGCGGTCGCTGCTGTTCACCATGCTCTGCCTTAACCTGATTGCCGTCATTGTTTTTGCACTCGATAAGCTGCTTGGGGCCAATTACATGTTTTTGGCTCATAAGCCCGGCACCTTCTCCGTACTCGACTACTTTGGCCCTTATCCTTATTACCTGCTGGTGGAGGAGGTATTTGCTCTCGTTATTTTCCTCATGATGTTCCTGATTTTCTTCAAGCTGCCGGAGATGATCAGAAGCCGTAATGCTTCCCGGAGCAGAAGTATATAGACACATTTGTACAAAAAAAACAGCACCGCCCTGGAAAACCAGTGCAGTGCTGTTTCATCATCCGAAAAGGGCATTTGCCCCTGAACCGGAAAAATTAAGCTTCGATAATTTCGACCGAAGTCATTTTGTCGCGTCCCTGGAAGCTGTCAACCAACTCCATGCCTTGTACAACTTTACCGAATACAGTGTGTACTCCGTCAAGGTGCGGCTGCGGTGCGTAGCAAATGTAGAACTGGCTTCCGCCTGTGTTTCTGCCGGCATGCGCCATAGCCAGTGTTCCGCGCTCATGCTTGTTAGGGTTGATCTCGCAGTTGATTGTGTATCCAGGACCGCCTGTACCGGTACCGTTAGGACAGCCGCCCTGTGCCACGAAACCAGGGATAACGCGGTGGAATACCAGACCGTTGTAGAAGCCGTCGTTAGCCAGCTTCTCGAAGTTTGCCACAGTATTAGGAGCATCGTTTTCAAACAGATCGATCAGCACTACGCCGCCGTTTTCGAGTGTAATTTTCGCTTGCTTTGCCATATGTAAATGACCCCTTTCAAAATTCCAGATGTAGAACACGTTTATTAGTTTACTATGAAACTGCGCACAAAGCAAAGCAAGCGGGAGGGTTCCCGCTTGCTTTGCAAACGCGCTCAGCCGGAAGGGCTGCTGCCGGAGCCACGAAACCTACTTCGCTACAGCCTTCTTGGCAATACGTTCAGGTACAATATCGTTGACAACGATGTCACCATGACTCTCACGGCGCACAACCAGATCGCTCTGGCCATTCTGTACGAAGACCACGGCCGGACGGCGGATCCGGTTGTAATTGCTGGCCATCGAATAGTTGTACGCGCCGGTGCAGGCAACCGCGAGCAAATCACCGCTCTTAACAGCAGGAAGCTCAACATCCCAGATCAGCATGTCGCCGCTCTCACAGCATTTGCCGGCGATGGAGACTGTTTCTTCGTTCGCTTCAGTAGCCCGGTTAGCCAGAAGAGCCTCATATTTGGATTCATAGAGCGCCGGACGCGGATTGTCTGTCATGCCGCCGTCAACGGCCACATATTTGCGCACACCCGGAATCTCCTTGTTCGTACCCACTGTGTACAGCGTAGTTCCGGCATCGCCTACAATACTGCGGCCCGGCTCTACCCAGATCTGCGGCAGCGAGCTGCCGATTCCGGCGAAATGTGTCTTCACAGCATCTGTAATGGCTGCAACATATTCCGATACCAGAAGCGGTGTATCACCGTCTACATAACGGATGCCGAAGCCTCCGCCCAGGTTGACGACAGGGAAATCAATGTTCAGCTCTTCTTTCACCTTGCGGGTGAAATCAGCGATCCGTTCAACAGCCAGCTGGAAGCCCTCGGTTTCAAAAATCTGTGAGCCGATATGGGAATGCACGCCAAGCAGCTGTAGATTCGCTTTGTCCGAAGCCTGCTGTACAGCAGCATAGGCAGAGCCGTTGCCGATGTCAAAGCCGAACTTGGAATCGGTCTGGCCGGTCGAAGCATAGGCATGGTGAGCATGAGCTTCAACGCCTGGGGTTACGCGCAGCAGCACATTCACGGTTACTTCCTTGCTGGCCGCAATGGCCTGCAAAAGGCTCAGTTCCACGAGATTATCAACTACAAAGCAGCCGATGCCCGCTTCAATCGCCATTTCAATCTCGTCCGGCGTCTTGTTGTTCCCGTGGAAATGAATACGTTCAGCCGGGAATCCGGCCTGGAGTGCCGTGTACAACTCCCCGTCCGAAACTACGTCCAGCGACAGCCCTTCTTCGTCAACAAGGCGGCACATAGCCATGATTGAGAACGCCTTACTGGCATATGCAACCTGGAATCCTAATCCGGACGCTCTGAAGGCATCCATATACTCGCGGCAGCGCTGGCGGATTAATTGCTCGTCCATTATATATAGCGGGGTACCATATTCCGCCTTGAGTTCGGTCACATCACATCCGCCGATTTCCAGATGTCCGGCATCATTAATCCGGCTCGTCCCGTGTAAAAACATTGTCCAGTCCTCCAATTTCCGTGGAACGTTTTGATTCCACCCTGTCTATTGTATGAAAATTATTCCCCGGTGTTCCAAAAACGGGCTCCAGGCTCTAACCCGGACTTCACAGGGGCTATTTAGTGTATTCAGTATAACAGACAGAGGGAACGTCATAGAATGGACTAATTTGCAGTTGATTTGTATTTTTTGTACGCCTATTTCTCGTTCTCCTGAACAGGCGGCATCCTGGTATTATCCCGTGTTTTGTTGAAAGACGGCCTTGATTTGGAGCTGAGCACCGGCTGACGCACCAGAATAGCCCCCAGAGCTTTTGCATTAAATGGTATAAACGGCCACAAATATGAGGAGTTATAGGACCGGTGCGTGGTCAACAGAATGACCAGCAGCGTAGTGCCGATCATAAAGCCCTGCACCTGGAAAGCCGCCACGGCCAGCAGCAGCGCAAGCCTGACAATCCGGTTGGCCAGGCCAAGCTCATAGCTCGGGGTCGCGAACATGCCGATCGAGGCAACCGCCATATACAGTACAACCTCATTGACAAAAAGTCCGGTCTGTACAGCAATGTCCCCGACCAATATGGCGGCAATCAGACCCATAGCCGAACCCAGCGGTGTCGGCGTGTGGACGGCGGCCATGCGCAGCAGGTCGACCCCCAGCTCAACGATCAGGAACTGGCCCAGAATCGGTATTTTTGCCATTTTCTGCGGGCCGATAAACTCCAGCATCGCCGGCTTGAGCTCCGGGTGGATGACCATCAGCATCCACAGCGGAAGCAGAAACATGGAGGCGAACACGCCGATGAACCGGACCCAGCGCAGATATGTTCCCATGAACGGGGTCTGGCGGTTCTCCTCCGCATGCTGGCAGAGATCAAAGAAGGTTGTCGGCAGGACGATAACGCTCGGCGAGGTATCTACAAAGATCACAACCCGGCCTTCCAGCAGATGCGAAGCTACGGTATCAGGGCGTTCCGAGTATCTTACGAGCGGATAGGGATTCCAGCCTCGTCCGACAATCGCCTCCTCCAGCTGTTTGTCAGCCAGCGGTATGCCGTCGATGTCGATGCTCTTGATTTTATCCGTAACAGCCTGCACCTGGGTCTTGTCGACGATATCATCGATATAAGCTACACAGACATCCGTCCGTGTCCGTCGGCCGACCTGGTGCATTTCATATTTCAATCCGGGATCGCGGAGCCTTCTGCGCACCAGCGCCACATTGCTCAGCAACGTTTCGGTGAACCCGTCACGGGCCCCGCGCACCACCCGTTCAATCGAGGGTTCATCCGGCCCGCGTGCCGGATATGCACGGGTATCCATGATGATGACCTGTTTTTCGCCCTCAATGAAAAACACGCTCATGCCCGAAAGCACCTTGTTAATGCTCTCGCTCAGCAGCTCGCCCTTTTCCACCTGCACATGGGGGATATATTCGGTCATAAAGCTGCTGAGCGCACCGGTAGATACCTCGTCAGGCGTCAGATAGGTCAGCCGCTTCAATATTTCGTCAATGATCGTGTCCTTGGCGAATCCGCTGATGCACAGCAGAGCCGCCTTGCGTCCCCCGAAGGTCATTTCCCGGAAGACGATGTCAAACGAAGAACCTAGGCCCAGCACCTCAGTCAGTGTCTTTTTGGTGTCCTCCAGATGTTCCGGAATGTGATCGTTTCCCTGCCAGTAGATAATCGACTGCTCCAGCGAGTCTGAGCGCTCAGAATCCCGCTTCTTCTGCAGCGGATCCTCTTTTTTCTCCTGCGGCTCCGCGGCCTGCTTCTGCCGCTTCTTCCCGGTTTCCCGGGCCTTCGTTCTGTTATTCTCCTGCTTACCCTGCTCCGCTCCTTGTTCCTCGTCCTCTTCATCCGGCTCCTCGCCGAACAGCCTGGCGAAAAAGCCCTTTTTGCCGCTTTCCGGCTCCTCTGTACCAAGCTCACCGGAAATCTCCGCATCCTGATTACCTGTGGCTCCGGAATCCTGAACACCGGAGGTTTCTGCCCCCTGTGTGCCTGAACCATCCGTACCGGAGGTTTTTGGCTGATCACTGTCATCATCAAACAAGGTGGACCAAAACCCCTTCAGACCGCCGCCTGTCCCTTCCTCTGCCTGCTGCCCCTCATCGTCTTCTTGCCGGCTGTCCGTCTGGTTCTCCTGCCCGCTGCTGCTGCGCTGGTCTGAACTTTCTGTACGCTCTGTGCTCTCCGTCTCCGGTTTATCCGGGGATGAAGCCCCTTGAGGCGCAGCGGAGTCCTCCTCCTGCCGGTCCTTATCCTGTTGTGCATCCTCCTGTGGGACATCCTCCTGTGGGACATCCTCCTGTGGAGCACTCCCCTGCGCTGCATCCTCTGGAGCACTTCCCTGCGCTGCATCCTCCGCGGAATCAGATACGCCGGAAACTTCCGGCTCTTCCCCTTCTGTCTTTTCCCCCTCCTGGTCCGGAGTACCGGCTCCAACAGAGGCCTGCAGATCATGATCCCCGTAGCCGGTTGCCCCTGCATCTACGCCAATATCAGCACTGCCGTCTGCCTCCCCTTTAGGCTCCGGCTGTTCTGTATGCATCTGTTCTTCCCCCTCCGCACCGCTTCCCTGCAAATCCGCATGCCCGGGAGCAGAAGCTTTATTGCGGCCAGTCTCCACCTGATCCCCGCTGTGTATATACCTCATCACTCCATAACCTCCTAAAAGTTCAATATGCCGCTGATGCTTCGAAGCTGTACCTCACCACAGCCGGGTTAACGCTGGTACACAAACCAATCGAACAATGACCCTGCAACCTTGCCGCAGACCATTGCCATCAGCAGGCCGAACAGATAATGCGTCATATGCAGCCGTTTGGCCAGAATAGGCAGCACGTTCAGTACCTCCGTCAGGGCAGCGGCCAGCATGCCGACAAAAATCCCGTCAAGCAGGCCTACTCCCAGCTCAGCCAGCGGACCGGCCGCTATCTTCCAGTTCCAGAAATCACTCACCGTACCAAGCAGCGAGCCGCCGACCATCGCTCCTTCATACCAGTGCACCTTGTTGTAGGAGGAAGTCAGCTGGGCCAGGCGCGGAACCATATCCAGTACGATAAAAAGGGCAATTACACCCCCGCCGACGGCGATTCCGGCCGCTACCCCCAGCAGCAGATGGAGCCCGAGGGAGAGCGGAGCAGTCATGGGGCTCCCCCCTTTTTCCCGGAAGGGCCTTGACGGTGCTCCAGCTTGCTGTATTCCTCATGTACTACGTAATGATCAATATTTTTTTGATACAGGAACATTTCCACTTCAAGCGGTGTCGGCTCCTCGTTCCATTTTTTCTTGAACAGGTGATTGAAAAAAACCACCATCCCGAACCCGATTCCCAGCGAATAGGCTACCTGAAAGACATAAGGATGCTCGTCACGCCGCCCGGTCAGCATTTCCACAATCCGCACATGCACCTCCTGCATGCTGACATCGGCATGGAAATTCATGATGGTCAGCGCCGAGCCGAAGAACAGCAGCAGCCAGACAAGCATAAACAGGGCAATGGACGGCTTGCGGGCCTCCAGCGGGCCTTCAATCTGTACAATGGTCCGCCCCTCCCCGATCGGCTGGATGTCGGCCCCGGGAACGAGCTCATGAATCCGCGGGATAATGGTCAGCAGATCAATCAGAATCAGATTCCCGTCGCTTTGCTCCGGCTGAAGCAGCAGTATCGAGTCCAATTGCTCCCTAATGTCCGCAGCAGCAATCAGATAGGCCACATCCCGCAGCATAACTCCCCGGCCTTTGGGCACCGTGACCCTGTTCTTCAGCTGTATGTAAATCGCAGGTGCGGGCTTATCCTTCATCTTCATGCACCTCCTCAAAGGATGACAGCAGAATAACGGTAGTATGGGAGAAACGCCTTATTTTTACTCCAGAGAAGCAGATTTCATCTTGGAAAAAGCACAAAAAAGATGCCTTCCCAGCCATTACGGCTGTATGAAGACATCCTCATATTGCAGAAAGCCCTGGAGTTACCCTCCTCAGGCGTATTTGGTTAAGCTGCCTGCTTCAATTCTGTCTGCTGCTGTTTGGCCTGCTGGCTGGAAATGTAGAACAGTGCCGTCCAGATCAGGGCAAACCCGACAACCTGCGCCATGGTAACAAGCTGGTGATAGACAACCCAATTGATCAGAATCCCGGTCATCGGGAAGCTAAGCTCGGCCAGTGTGGCAAAAGAAGCCTTTGTCGTATTCAGTCCTTTGTAGTAGAGCAGCATACTGAGCAGTCCCGGCAGCAGCGCCTGCAGCAGCAGGTTGATGGCTACGAGCGAAGTGGCTCCCAGTCCGCCGCTTACCTGCCATGGAGCACCTTCCAGTGTAGTCAGGGTGAACAGCAAAGGAAGTGCCAGAATGAAACGCAGGGAGGTTACGGTCTCATAGCTCATGGAGCCAAGCAGATAACGGCCCATAACGGTCGATCCGCCCCACAGGGCAGCAGCGCCCATGGCCATAAGGCTGCCTACGCTGACAAAGTTGTTAACATGGCCGAAGGGAACTGTCCAGCCGAAGGTCAGCAGATAAGTACCGGCCAGTGCAAGAATAATCAGCAGGCCGAAGTTGCGCGGCAGGCGTTCCTTCAGAATAACGGCCGCCAGTCCGATAGCGAACACGGGCTGGAGCTTTTGCAATAGCAGTACGGCATTCAGATCCCCGCTGGACAATGCCTTGGTGAACAGGATCGTTGCCACGGCGGAACCGCCCCAGGACACAACGAGCAGCGCACCTGCCTGACGGAGCCCGATGGACTTCAGCTCGGCACGATGGCGCCAAAGGACCGGTGCGGCTGCGAGAAAGAGCACTACATGCTCCAGCAGAACGATCTGCGAGGAGGTCAATGATTTCAATAAAATAATCCGGAACAGCGGGTCAACGCCCCAGAGAGCCGCCCCCAGCACAACCAGCCAGAAGCCGCTGCGGACTGGCGATGTGCGCACACCTGATGATGAAGCTGATACGTTACTCATAATTCATTCTCCTTGTCGATACAAACCCTCGATAAGAGACCAAAAAGCCCCCGAACTACTCTGTTAGAGCAATTATCGGGGGCATTTTCAATAAAGACATCAGGAATACACCTGTTGCCTTTATCTATGATCCTCTCCCATCCGGACTTTACCGTCGGCTCTGGATTGTCACCAGATCAGTCAATCCCGCAGTACATGCAGAGATTGAGTCGCGGGCTTAGTTCGCTTTGAACATCACCGCCGGTCAGGAATTTCACCTTACCCCGAGAATCTTGTATTCCGTTATTTTTTTCACAATCTCAGAATAACTCTGTTCTGCCATTTCGTCCAGTCTTTTTATGAAAATTTTTGCTTTGTTTCATATCAGCATAGCAGAGCTTGTTCAGAAGATTGAGATATTTGGAAGAAAATACTGGATTATTAAGGTATAATAAATCTATCTGTTTTTTCCATACTCCAGCATATAGAAGAAAGAGGGTAGCTGTGAAGAGATCAATCTGGTTAAATTTGCTGTTTTCAATTGTAGCCGTAGTTCCTATTGCCTTCCTGGCAGTTGTCGGCTATTTCATTGTTGCCCTGCTGGGCGGGTTCCGCTTCTATGCTCCGCTCACTGCCGTGGTCGCTGCTGTGCTGTGCGCCTATATCGTCTGCTCCATCTTCGGCTGGTTCACATCCCGTGTCCGGGGCATTGCTTTTGTATCTTTCCTGGGGCTCTGCCTGCTGGCAACCGGAGGATATGAGCTGAACAAAGCTTATGTGAACAGCCTGGCTGAGGTAAGCGAGCAAGAGGTCTCCCTGCAGCAATATCAGCCGTTTCAATCCGAGTCCAAAGTTGCCGTGCTGGAACAGCCGGCTTCCTATAAGATTACAGACACTCCGCCGCGGCTAGACGGAGCGACTGCGCTGTATCCGCTCTACTCCGCATTCGTGCAGGCCGTATACCCGGAGGATGAATATGACCCGTATGATTTTGCAGATAATCCGGTCGTGTGCTCTTCCACATCTTACGCATATCAGCGGCTGCTCTCCGGTGAAACGGACATTATCTTTACCGCGGCTCCCTCGCTTGCCCAGGAGAAGGATGCCAAGCTGGCCGGCCGCGAGCTGGTGCTTACACCGATCGGCCGTGAAGCCTTTGTCTTTTTTGTCAACAAACGTAATCCTGTCAGCAGCCTGACCACAGAGCAGATTAAGGACATCTACTCAGGGGAGCTTACCAACTGGAAGCAGGCCGGCGGCCGGAATGACCGGATCCGGGCCTTTCAGCGCGATGAAGGCAGCGGCAGCCAGTCGATGCTGCAAAAAATCATGAAAGACCGCACCCTGATGCAGGCACCGTCTGAAGATGTGATGGATCTCATGAGCGGGATTATCTCCCGGACTTCCAGTTACCGCAACTATAAAAATGCCATCGGCTTCAGCTTCCTTTACTATGCCTCTCAGATGAACCGGAGCGACGAGCTCAAGCTGCTTGCCATTGACGGTGTTGAGCCGGACGAGGAAAGTATCCGCAGCGGTGCATATCCGTATACCGTTAACTTTTATGCGGTAACAGCAGGTCCTCCTTCCGCGAAAATGAAGGCCTTCCTGGACTGGATCGTCTCTCCGGAGGGACAGGAGCTGGTGGCCAAGACCGGCTATGTACCTGTTAACTGACCGATGAGTGTCCCATTCTAAACGGTGGTAAGAAAAGGTTTTTTCCCTTTAACCAACCAGCCTTCCTTCCTCCTCCCGGCCGCTCAGAAATGGGTCTATGACTTAATTTTCTTTCTGCCGCTCTCAAATGCCTGCAAACGTAAAATAACCGCCAGGCCTAGGCCTGGCGGTTATCATTTTCACTCAACTTCGGCTCTTCCGATTTACGGAAATACGGCGTGCTAAACTACTCATAAGTCCGCCTCGCCTCATTTCCTCACCGCGAAACGCGGGGCCTTCATTCCGGTTATGCCACTTACTCCGGGTCCGGGGCTTGCCGGGAAGCAGGCAGGGCCGACAGCAGCAGCTTACGCTTTTCGCGGTCCGGGTCGGTCTGCACATGGATGTCCTGCCCGAAGATCATCGTCGCCCGCTCGCCCTTAGCGTACGCAGGCCAGTTCAAGCCGGCTGCTTCCGGGCTGCCGCGGTGCGCAAAAGCGGTCCAGGCCGCCTGCATCCGTGCGGCGAGTGCAGCCATCTCAGTGCTGACGGACACCCCGTACTGATGCAGCAGGTCTATCGTATTAAAGACATAATAAATCTCTGCTCCATGAATAGCCTTGTCCAGCAGCGGATGGCCGGGAATGGTCCAGTCGAATCTGTACATCCAGACAGGAGCATACGGCAGCTGCCGCTCGGCAAATGCGATGGAGCTGTCCCAGAAGTAGAGATCCGTCATTAACGCGGCCTGCCCTTCCCAGTTCTTGGGATAATGGCTGGCCAGCTCCGTCAGGTTATCGACACCCAGCATCAGCTCCAGTGCCTTCAGCGACTGGTCAAAGCCCGCACCTTCCCGGTCGCCCCGGAAGAAAAGATGGCCCTCATGCAGATTCGTTCCGATCATCAGCGGAATCCCGCCGGCTGCGCCGCTGGCCACCGCTTCCGCCGGCTCCACCGGCAGGGTCGCCGGATCAACAAGCGGCTGAAACAGCATGCTGAGTGAATCGCCGGACAGCTTGTATGCCATCTTGGCGGCCGCAGCCAGAATCTCCTGCGCAGGTACCGTCTGCAGCAGGTTCACGTCACCGTCAAGCTCGGCCAGGAAGGCCGCAGCAATATCCGCGCCCTGCTGCGGCTTCAGTGTCTGTGCCGCGCCGCTCTGCATGATGGCGCCGGAGAACAGCCCCTTCGCGGCAGGCATCGCCAGCAGGGCGGCAATGCTCATGCTGCCGGCTGACTCGCCAAATACCGTCACCCGCTTGGGGTCGCCGCCGAACCCGGCGATATTATCCTGCACCCACTGCAGTGCAGCGATCTGATCCAGGAGCCCGAGATTGGACTCAAACGGGCCAAACGGAGACAGGTGCAGGAAGCCGAACGGCCCCAGCCGGTAATTGACAGTAACGACAATGACGTTTCCGGCTTCTGCCATGCTTGCGCCGTTGAACATCGGCTGGCTGCCCGCTCCCGTCAGGAAGGTGCCGCCGTGAATCCAGACCATTACCGGTAGCGCTTCCTGCCCGCCGGCCGGCGCCCAGACGTTCAGATACAGGCAATCCTCCGAGAAGACCGGCTGTGTCCCTCCGAAGCGGATGCTGCTGGAGCTTGGCGGCTGATGTGCTGCCGGCCCGAATTCCACAGCCTCCCTTACGGTATCCCAGGGCTCCGGCGGCTGGGGAGCACGGAAACGCAGCTCCCCGACAGGCGGTGCAGCAAACGGAATACCGCGC
The DNA here is from genome assembly GCF_058313675.1 of Paenibacillus sp. fava2. Taxonomy (NCBI): domain Bacteria; kingdom Bacillati; phylum Bacillota; class Bacilli; order Caryophanales; family Paenibacillaceae; genus Paenibacillus; species Paenibacillus sp. fava2. The sequence goes on from NZ_CM177755.1 coordinate 4,917,627, forward strand.
CAGACGTTCACCCCGCCGCTTTGAGCCCCCTGTACTTTTCCGTATAACGTATCCGCAACGGGTCTTGTCATTTGCTAATCATCCTTTCAGACCTACTCCTTGGCTTCTTCTTTTTCTGCCTCTACACTGTATAGCCCGGAACGGAACCGGAACCATTGAAAGATATGGGTAACGATAACTTTAAGCACGGCGTATCCCGGGACAGCCAGAATAATGCCGAGCACACCGAACATTTTCCCCGCAAAAATAATAACAAAAATAATCGTAATCGGATGGATCTTCAGCGATTTGCCCATGATCTGCGGCGAGATGAATTTGCCTTCAATAAGCTGGACAGCCGTCCAGACGAAGATCATCTTCAGCAGCATAAAAGGCGAAGTTACCAGCGCTACAATCAACGCCGGTGTAATCGCGATGGCCGGACCCAGATAAGGGACGACCGCCGTACAGGCAGCCACAATCGCCAGCACCAGCGAATACTCCAGCCCGATAATCAGATAGCCTATGTACAGTAGCGCACCAATACAGCAGCTGACGATGATCTGTCCCCGGATATACGATGCCACCTGGCTGTTCATTTCCTTCATGACAAGGCGGGTCTGCGGCTGAAGAGCGTTCGGGATGAACCGCATCAGATAATCAGGCAGACGTTTGCCGTCACGGAGCAGATAAAACAGGATGAATGGTGTAGTAACCACAGCCAGAACGACCTCGGTCAGCGCCCCGACGAAATTACCAACTCCGCTCACTGCATTATTAAGGAATGAGGTAGCCCATGTGGTTACTTTGTTGGTCAGATCCCCAAAATCAAGACTGTTGCCCACCCCAACATTTTCCTGAATCCGTCCAAAAAGCTCACTGCCTGTCAAATTTATAAACTCATCCTGAATCTGGGCGCTGTATTTCGGGAAATTATCGATCAGGCCGACCAGCTGGGTGCGGATAATCGGAATGACGGTCAGCAGAATAAGCGTGACAATCCCCGCAATGGCCAGGTACAGGATAACGATGCCGTAGGCCCGTTTAATCTTGCTTCTTGTCTCCATACGGTCTACCAGCGGATTCAGCAGATAATAGGCAATCCCTGACAGCAGCAGCGGTGCAGCGACCGTATGCAGCAGCGCGGACACCGGCTTGAAAATAAACGGAACTTTGGATAACACCAGAATGTTGATACCGATCAAAAGAACAATCAATAAGGATACAACAAATCTGTTATTCAAAAAAAATCTTTTAAACCGTTCAGGCCATACCTGCAGCCTCTCCATTTATACACTCCCCCCGCAACAAACCTTCATCTAATATTGTGATAAAATGCACTGATATAAGCATAGTCAACGCATGGCCTGCAAGTCAAATCTCAAGGGTGAATATTTGTTCTTGCTAATCAGCCGCGGGTTCCCGTCTGAGCTGTGCTATGTATGGCATTCATTGCTACGCTCCATTATAGTGCCGGTATTGCGTTATTTTTTCTTCTTGCCCTTGGTGCCCTTGGATGAAGCCGCGGTGAGCTGCCCCTCATACGTATAAAGGATATTCTCCTCCAGCCGCTCCCCTTCCAGCAGCCTGCGTACAAGCGTCTTGCCCGATTTAGGCGTCATCTCCCGGTACCATACGCCGTCCGGGTAGGAAATGACCACACACGCATCCGAGCATCTGCCGTTGCAGCGGGTGACGGTCGTATGAATGAGGCTTCCGGCACCCTGCTTATCAATTTCGGCTTCGATCGCTTCAGCGACTTCTTCGCCTTTATTTTTTTTGCAGCTGCTGCCGTTACAGATCAGCAGATGGTTAACCGTCCCTTGCAGATTCCAGGTTGTCACAGGCAATCCCTCCTTATACTACTCCCTTTACCCTTATTGAGGATTACATTAAACTCTACGGTTCTGCCGGAGGATCGTCAATAGTCCAAAACCTTGGTATACTCTAACTGAGAATGATTATCACACAAGAGATGAGTGAATGTATGATGACCAGCCCGCACTTCGGCAGTCTGCCCCTGCACGCCCCAAGCTTCCATATGCCTTGCCGGATTATTGATCTTGCCGGTTTATCTGTAAGCCAGGGTACGGTTACAGTTCCCCCCTTCTCCATCCTGATGATTGTAACCGGCGGCAGCGGCGTCATTGAAATAGAAGGCATCAACCATGTAATTTCCGGCGGAACAATGCTGTGCTGCAGCTGCAGCCTCCCCCTCTCCCTGGAAGCGCAGTTTAATCTGCAGGGGGTATGGATTGAATATGCTGCTGTTTCATCTTCGGGGCAGGCGGACAGCAGCCCGTTAAATAACCGGAGGCTGTACACAGGTGCCCCCGCAGCCGTCTCCAGCCTGGCTTGCCGGCTGCTCAAGGAATGGAATGAACCGCCGAAGGATAGCCCTTTTACTGTACAGATGCTGTTCACCGAGCTGTTGGATGGTGTGTATAATCTGCCCCCGGACAACCTGCAGCCGCCGGAGCACTGGCTTGACCGTGTTCTGCAGTATATCGGAGCCCATTACCGTGAAGATCTGACCCGGACGCAGCTGGCCGAGCTGGCCCAGGTCAGTCCGGAGCATTTCTCGCGGACGTTCCGCAAGGCTACCGGACATTCCTTCAGCGAATATCTGGCCCTGCAGCGGATCCGCCGGGTCCAGCAGCGCCTGCTGACCGGAGCACAGAGTCTCAGCACGCTTGCGCTTGAAGTCGGGTACAGCGAAGGCACCTACCTGAGCCGTAAATTCAAGCAGGTGGTAGGTGTTTCTCCGGCTGTCTTCCACCGCCAGGATAAAAAAATCGCCTCGCTGAATTTCAACCATACCGCCAGCCTGAGAGCACTGGACATTCTGCCTGAGCTTGGCGTTTATTCCGGCTGGATGAAGCAGCTTCAGCTTGCCCCGCCCTATAAGGGATTAGGTACCGAGAGCACTAATGGAGCTGCGCTGTTCCGCTCTGTGGCCGCAGTGCAGCCGGATGTCATCATCAGCTATGCGCTGCCGGAGGATCGTGAGCAGCTTCTGCCGCTTGCACCGGTAATTGAGCTGCCGTTCATGCAGATGGGCTGGCAGGAGCAATTCCGCATCATTGCGGAAGTGACCGGCTGCTTGCCCCGGGCTGAAGCCTGGCTCAGCCGGTATGACGAGCTGTGCGGCCACGCGAACCTGCTGCTTGACAGGCTGATCGGACCGCGCGGTACAGCCGTTGCCTGGGAGGTTAGCGAAGCAGCTGCCTACTGTTACAGCAGCAGCTACGGGCACGGCTCCCAGATTCTTTACGGCGCATTGGGCTTCTCTCCGCCGGCTGCCGTTCTTGAGAAGGGGCTGCTGGGTAAAGGATTTATCAAAGCAACGATTGAGCGCTTGCCGGATTATCCCGCAGACCATATTTTCATCACCAGCAGCCCTGTTACATCTGCAGGACACGAGCGCTTTGACATGATGCTGCATTCCCCGCGCTGGCAGAGGCTCGAGGCAGTCCGCAATAACCGGGTCTACGCCTTGAACCAGCCGGAAATGTTCTATGGCTTTGACCCCCTTTCCTCTCTGGCACAGTTAAATGCACTGATTGAGGCCCTGACATCACAAATTTACATGGACAGGGATCACATCCGGCCATAGTCTTCCAGGACGGAAATCAGTAAGATGTAAATGAGAATGAAAATCAATAGACACAAGGGGGCAATTGCTTTGAATATCGGGCAGCACGGCAACACACGCAGTACCAAACGAACCTACTGGATCCTGTATCCCCTGCTTTTAACGCTGGCCCTTATGGCTTCAGCCTGCAGCAACAGCAGTACCAATGCCGGTGCGGCTACTGCAAATAGCAATACTGCAAGCAGTGCCCCGGCCTCTGCGTCTCCGCAGCCGGAGGCCACCGCTGCACCTGCAGCCGTCAAAACCGTCACCACCGTCAACGGCGAAATTGTAATTCCCGCAGAGCCGAAACGGATCGTGGCCGAAGAATACCTCGGCAGCCTGATTGCCCTGGGAACGATTCCGGTTGGGGCACCTGGCCTGACCCTTCAGAATGTCTATTTTAAAGAGGCACTTGAAGGTGTTACAGACACCGGAACCTACGGGAAGATGGCTCCCGAAAATATCATAGCCCTGGAGCCCGACCTGATTATTTCCGGAAATGCCGAAACCTATGAAACGCTCAGCCAGATTGCACCGACAGTCATTGTACCTTACGGTGATCTGAAGAATGCCCATGAGGAGCTGACTTACTTCGGTAAGCTGCTGGGCAAGGAGCAGGAGGCCAAAGACTGGCTGGATGACTATGACAAGCGTATTGCCGCAGCCAAAGCCAAAGTGGACGCAGCCATCCCGGCTGAAGCTACCTTCAGCATTCTGGAGCATACGGACAAGTCCACCTGGGCTTACGGGGACAACTTCGGACGCGGCGGACAGGCGGTCTACCAGGCGCTTGGACGCAAACCTCCGGCAGCAGTGGCTGATGTAATTATGGAGAAGCAGTGGGCAGAGATTTCTGCCGAGATGCTGCCCGGCTATGCCGGAGATTATCTCATTGTAACTGACAACAACCAGACGATTGAGGATTTCAGCACTGATCCGATTTGGGGCAGTCTGCCTGCAGTGAAAAATGGCCATATTTACATTTGGAAAGAGGAGCGTTCGTGGTATTACGATCCGATTGCCGTTCTCTCGCAGACAGAGGAGCTGGCAGACTGGCTTACTTCAGGACAATAATGCAGTATGGCTGACGGGTCTTCTTGCCCGCCAGCCTTTTTTTGACTATCCAAGACAGGAAACGGTGATAATACCTTTAGTTTCCGTTCCGGCGGAGACCTTGAATCGCAGGAAACAGGAGGATCAAAGGTATGAAGATCATTGGAATTTATATGGTGCTTGCCCTGCTGACGCTGGGGATGATTGTGGGCGTGGATGTAATTGGAGGTACCAGCATAAGCCGTTCCCTGCTCTCGGTTACCTCAGCGTTTGCCACGACGACCTTTCAGGAGGCCTGCTGCATGATTATCTTCGCTGCCCTTCCTTTTCTTTTTGCCGCTGCAGATCTGCTCAAGCCCCGCAAATCCGCACGCAAATAAGCTACCGGTACCATCCGAACCTGCGCCGGATCAGATGCACAATGAACAGCAAAATGGGAATGACCGCGCACAGGAAGGGCAAGACATTTTCCAGAAATATTTTCCCGTCATTCATATGGATAGGAAAATTCTCTGCACTGACAAAGGAACTATAAAGCACCACCGAGCCCACGGGAATAACCAGCTTCCGGGGCTCTTTGACATGAAATAAATCCGCGGCAATCGAAACCGCAGCATAGCAGTAAATGGACATTTTGAAAAAAACGCCGATAATCAGCGTCAAAATCACAAGCGCGTCCAGCCGCTGGAGAAAATTCGCTACATTTACCAGTGTTATCGTAGTGAACATCGGGAAGGTAGTCCGGCTGTAAATGTCCGGTCCAAGCACCGACATCTCTATCGCATGTGTAAAGCTGAGCAGCAGGGCGCTCAGTACAATGGCACCGGTGCCGGTTCTGCGGACTTTGTTCCTGGAATTGAAATGAGGAAGGACCGCGGTAAAGCAGACCAGCTCACCGTAGGGAAAAATCCATATATTCGGGTAAGCGGACTTGAACACCTCTCCCCATTCGCCCGGATGGACCGGAAACAGGTTTTTGAACTGAACCAGACCGGCGATAATGACAACGAAATTCGAAATCAATCCCATAAACACAATCAGCCAGAAGTATATTTCCGAGGTTCTTGAGAACACCTCTATGCCATGGTAGAGAATAAACATTACGGCAATAACCATAATGGAGTTGATGATAAAGATCGGTGTCCGGTCATACGAAGAGGAGATCAGCAGATCGCCGGCCTCCCGCAGATTTCTGGAACCGTTATAGGTCAGAACCGGCAGGTACAGCAGGCTTAGCGGCCAGCCGATCCATTTCCCCAGTATTTTCCGGGTATACCCGCTGATCACCAGATCCGGGAACTGACGGTACAGATAAGTATAGACCATAAACAGCAGGATGCCGCCCGGAAGCGCCATCAGGATGGAAATCCATACTGCATGGCCGCTCTCCAGGCCGATCGGGACAACAACCGCCGTTCCCAGTTCAAACAGAACGATCATGGCGAACAATTGAAACGGACCAATGACTTCCTTTCGCATAAATGGCTACCCCCGTTCCTTGACAGACCTTTATTTTTTGGCTGGAATGTATGGCTTGAGCCGCATTCCCGTACTGCGGATATAAGCTTCAACCTGGAGATCAAGCTCCCCTTCGGCAAATGCGGAACTCCAATCCCCCTGTACCTTCGCCCACTGTTCCGGATGGGTCCGCTTCAGCTCGTTGCCCAGGTTAAAAATATCCGTCTTCATCTTCTGTGCAGTCTCAACCGCCAGCCTGACTTCAGCCGCTGTCTTATTCGCAATCCCTTGCTGCAGCGCCTTCAGCTCATCCTCCTTGCTTAAATCGACGAAACCTCCGGTTTCATTAATGATCCCTTCCTCCCGGATATGGACATGAAATACCGGCTTTCCCTCCCGCAGCTCTACCTTCACCCCCGTCTTGGAATAGAAAATGTTAACGGCAATATCCTCCTCCATGTCCGGGGAATCCACATTCACGTTGGTTTCATTAAGCTTATCGAGCATCCACTGCGTCCCCCGGGATTCAGGTCCGTTCAGCCAGCCGATCAGCTGCCCTTCCTTAAAAACGCCTAAGCCGCTCATTAGCGACCCGACCATAGGGTCGGACTGCTCCAGACTGCTTTTTTTCTGGCCTTCAATAACATCGCCCACGATCTGGACCCCATTAATGGTAAAATCGCTTTCCCCGGTAATCCCGTTAATCACTTCAAATACAGTAACCCTGCGGTTCTCGCCCCATACCTTGGAGGTATTCTGCATTTTTTTCAACAGGCCCAAGGAAGGCATGCTCTCCAGCGTGGTCAGCAGCTTCAGGACGGAGGCCGCATCCGTATCCTTGGAGACCAGTACCGCCGAATTTAGCCTCAGCTCATGCGACCGTTCGAAAATATCGAAGATGCTGGTGACTCCCTTCTTGGCCAGTGACTCCCCGATGATCACCAGCTGGGTGTGGGCAAAAAACAGCTGGCGGGTGGCCCGTCTTGACGCCTTGCGGAGTGCCCCAAAGATCGTGCGGTCCGTTGCAGTAACAATGACAATCGGCGGCTGATTGCTTGCCGAGCCCGTTGTCTGCGCAGATGAGGACGGGTTAATGATCTGGAAGGTCACGCGGTAGCCCGGCTTGCCGTCCAGATTGTCGATACCGATTCCGCTGACGATCGCCAGCTCATTCAGCTCACGGCTGTTCCAGCACCCGCTCAGCACCAGGGAGCAGCTGATACAGACCGCAAGCAGCAATGCCAGCCTACTTTTCATGACGGCTGCCCTGGCTGGTCTGAACGGCGGCTCCCGGTGCTTTATCGTTCTTCAGCAAACGGCGGCGGGTCTTCATGAAGTGCAGGGGTGTCCGCAGGAAAATATCCTTCTGGTCCCCCGGCGCAAAGGGAGCAAGCGGAGACATATAAGGCACACCCATGGAGCGGAGGCTGCACAGATGTGCAACCAGTATTAGCCCGAAAATAGCAATTCCGTACAGCCCTATATAGGCTGAAACAAAGGTAATAATAAAGCGGAGTATTCGGATGGACAGGGCCATGTTAAAGGCCGGTGTCGCAAAGCTGGAAATTCCCGTAAGGGAAACGACAATGACCATCGCAGGAGAGACGATCCCCGCCTGGACTGCTGCCTGGCCCAGGACAAGACCGCCGATGATGGAGACGGTCTGACCGATCTGGGAGGGCATCCGGATACCGGCTTCACGGATGATTTCAAAAGTAACCTCCAGGAGCAGCACCTCAATTACGACCGGAAACGGCACCCCTTCACGCTGTGAGGCAAAATTAATCAGCAGCGGCGTCGGGATCATCTCCTGATGAAAATTAAGCGCAGCAACAAAAATCGCCGGACCGAACAGCGATACCAGCAGGCATGCAAAGCGGAGCACCCGGATGACCGAAGTAATATCATAGCGCTGGTAATAGTCCTCAACAGTATGAAAAAACATAAAAAAGGTAGCCGGAAGAATCAGCACGAATGGAGTGCCGTCCACAAAAATGGCAATTCTCCCCTCCAGCAGATTTCCGGCTACACTATCCGGGCGCTCTGTATTGTACAGCGTAGGGAAAGGCGAGTAATTATTCTCTTCGATCAGCTGTTCAATATATCCGGATTCCAGAATGGAATCGACGTGAATGTCCGCCAGCTTTTTACGGATCTGCTGCAGTGTCTCTTCCTTGGCGAGGCCATGGATATGGGCAATGGAAACATCCGTTTTGGTTACGGAGCCCATCGTCAGCGTCTCAATCCAGAGATTCGGATTTTTAATCCGTTTGCGCACCAGCGCCACGTTCGTCCCGAGCGATTCGGTAAAGCTCTCTTTGGGGCCGCGGATATTGACCTGGGTCGATGCTTCGGTAACGGACCGGCCTTCACCTCCGCTTGTCGATACGTTGATTCCCTTATCCAGTTTGTCGAAAAGAATGACGGTATCCCCGGACAACAGCCCTTCCAGCAAGCTGTTCTGGTCCTCTACCACTTTTTCTTTACCGATGCTCAGTGCCTTTTCCTTGACAAAAAGAAAGAGATCCCCGGCAGAAGGACTCTTGTCCCTAAGTTCTTCAAACGACAGGGCATGAGTGACATACTCGTCCACAAGCTCTTTATCTATAAGCCCGTTAATATACAGAACTGCTACATGGTTCTCATGATCAAGGGTCACATACTTGCGTACATTCACATCCGGACTGTTGCCGAGTCTTTCATGGATTTGCTTGAGAGTGTCCTCAAGATCCGTGGAAAGGGGCGGACTCTCCTCTCCGCTGCTTGCGATCTCTCCCGGACTGGATTGTGTTTGTTGTTTCGGCATGCTCAGCACCTCCCTGCTTACTATTCGCCTGCTAAACTCTTTTTATGCAGCTTATGGAATGGACGGGAGGGTATGGAGACCCTGAAAACATCAAAAAAGCTGCCTGCCCGCAGAATACCTGCAGGCTGACAGCCAGTATTGTTCTCTATTCTGTTATTGTCTGCTAGTGGTCGTCAATTACGCCCAGCGCTTTATTTTTCTCTTTGAACCGGTCATTATGGGAGGACACATAAGCATATTTGGGAGCATCCGGGTCCATAAACAGCTTGGCGCTGTTCAGTGCCAGCACCGCATCAGTAAATGTCCCGGCGATCAGGCGGACTTTACTGTCATAATCGACGAAATCTCCGGCGGCAAAAATACCGGGCAGATTCGTCTCCAGCTTGGGACTGACCTTGGCCCACCATTCACCCATCTCCAGACCCCAGTCACGCAGCGGGCCGAAGTCGGCTTTTAGCCCATGGTTCACAATGACCGCATCTATAGTGAACTGCTCGCTCTCGCCGGATTCGACATGGGTAATTGTGACCTGATCAATAGTTTCGCCGCTATTGCTGTGCAGCTGGCTCACTGTATAAGGTGTGCGTACCTTGACCGATGATGCCTTCATGCGGGAAATGTTCTTCTCATGTCCGCCAAACTGGTCTCTTCTATGAACAATCGTAACGCTGGCTGCGATGCTCTCCAGCTCATTCGCCCAGTCCACAGCCGAGTCACCGCCACCGGAAATTAGCACATGCTTGCCGCGGAACGGCTCCAGCTCCTGCACGGTATAATGAAGGTTGGTTACCTCGTAACGGTCGGCTCCCTCAATCTCCAGCTTGGCCATCTGCAGAATGCCGTAGCCGATGGCCAGGATCACTGTCCGTGTCCAGTGCTGTTCGCCTGTAGCTGAGGTCAGTATAAACGTACCATCCTCCTGGCGAACCTGCTTGATGATCTGCTGCCCGAGCACAATAGTCGGTTCAAACGTGCGGGCCTGCTCCTCCAGCCGCTTGATCAGATCACCGCAGAGGGTCGGTGTCACACCGCCCACATCCCAGATCATTTTCTCGGGATAGATCCGCATTCGTCCGCCAAGCTCTTCCTTGGCTTCGATCAGCTTCGTCTTGAGATCTCTCATCCCGCTGTAAAAAGCCGTATACATTCCGGCAGGTCCCCCGCCGATTATTGTCACGTCGTATAATTCCAGTTCCTGATCAATCATGTTATCCCCTCCGGTTGAATGATGGCCGAGCAGCTATGATTTCGTACGTGCCAGCAGATACAAGAAATAAGGTGCGCCGATGACGGCGACTACGATGCCGGTCGGTATCTCCGACGGCTGCAGGATCCAGCGGCCGATCGTATCGGCCGTAATCACCAGCAGAGCGCCCAGCAATGCTGAGGCCGGCAGCATCAGCTGGTGCTTGGGCCCGACCAGCCGCCGCGCCAGATGCGGTCCGACGAGGCCGACGAAGCCAATCCCGCCGCTGACGGCAACGCTGGCGGCAGCCAGACCCACGGCGGCGGCCAGCAGCTTGAACTGCTCTCTATTGACGTTAGCTCCAAGGCCGACTGCTGTCTGTTCACCCAGGTTGAGCACATTCATTACCCGCGCCTTGTAGATGACATAAGGTACCAGGATGACAATCCAAGGCAGCAGTGATAATACAAACTTCCAGCTGGTTCCCCAGATGCTGCCCGCCAGCCAGGTCGCGACAAACTGATATTTGTCGGGATCAAGGCGCAGCGTGAGTACAATCATCGCGGCGCTGATCCCGGCGGCAACGGCAACACCGGTCAGCAGCAGACGGATCGGCTTGATGCCTTCATGCCGCTTATAGGCCAGCGCATAGATCAGAGCGGCAGTCAGGCCGGCTCCGGCAAACGCAATGACCGGGAGAAAATAAACCGGAGCTGCATTGGTCGTTGGATAGAAGGAAACCATCAGCATGACCATCAGCCCGGCCCCGGCATTAATGCCGAGAATACCGGGATCAGCCAGATCGTTGCGGAAGACGCCCTGCATAACCGCGCCGGAAACAGCCAGCCCGGCTCCGATCAGCAGCGAGATGACGATGCGCGGCAGCCGGAAATCGAACAGAATCAGCTCCTGCTTGTCCGTTCCCTTCCCCAGCATCGTATTCAGCAGTTCCAGCGGTGTTAATCGTATGTATCCCGTGTTCACACTAATAATAAAAGCAATAATAATAAGTACAGCTATCGCTGCCAGAATCGTCAGCCCGCGTCTGCGTCTTGCCGATTCGTAGGACGGTACGCTTATTCTCTGCATGGTTACAGCTCCCTTCTTTCCTTACGGGCCAGATACAGGAAGAAAGGCACGCCGATCAGGGCGATTATGGCACCGAATGGGGTCTCATGCTTGGGAATAATCATTCTTGCCGTCAGATCGGCGAAGATCGCCAGCAGACTGCCGAGCACTGCCGAGCAGGGAATAATCCACTTGTAATCCACCCCGACCAGATAACGCGTCAGATGGGGGATAATCAGGCCGATGAAGCCCACTGCCCCGACCACTGATACTGAAGCCCCCGCCAGAATCAGCACGATTAATGCCCCTGCCAGCTTGACCAGCCCTGTACGCTGTCCAAGCCCCCTGGCAACATCTTCACCGAGACTGAGCATAGAGATGGATCTGGACAGGACGATTGCTCCGATAATTGCTCCGCCGATCCACGGGAACATGATCTTGAGCTGGAACCATTTCGTTCCGGCTACTCCTCCGGCATACCAGAAGGCCAGGTCTTGTCCGATGTTAAAATATAACGCGATTCCTTCACTGAGCGCGGATAGCAGCGCACTGAAGGCCGCGCCGGCCAGCACCAGCCTGGCTGGAGTCAGACCGCCCCGGGACATCGAGCCAATCCCGTAGACAATTCCCGCACCCATACCTGCGCCAATAAAGGAATACAGGATCAGATACATAAACGGAAGCTGCGGGAAAAAGGCAAAGCATACCGCCAGCGCGAATCCGGCACCGGAGTTAATCCCCATAAGCCCCGAGTCCGCCAGCGGATTACGCGTCATCCCCTGCATAATAGCGCCTGCAACAGCAAAGCTTGCACCAACCATCGCCGCGCCGAGCACCCGGGGCATCCGCAGCTCGCGGATAATCTGATGATCCGTCAGATCCGGATTAAAATGAAATACAGCGGTCCATACCACGGACAGCCTGATATCCGCCGCTCCAAAGGACACGGAAACTGCAATGCCGAACACCAGGGCAATCAGACCGCATATCAAAATTAGCGTTGCCGCCCACGGGCGTGAACGAAACTTCACAGGATCCGCAGTCCGGGCCTGCCCTTGTCCGGCAGTTGCCTGTTGATTCATTACCCTCTCACCCATTCTCTTGAAATTGATTCTCATTATCACTATAGTATTGTATTGTAAGACAGATTACCATGGTTTGGCAATGGACAAATCCAAATGTCCTCCCAAAAAAATCTATTGCCAGCGTTTTATTCTGCCGCCTGCATACGAAAAAGCCCCGTTGTCCTCTGCCGCAGCAGAGCATAACGGGGCACTGTGAAGCGCTTACTTTTATACATTTTGCAGAGCGCCGCCGAATATTTTTCGGATCATCCCCTGCAGTTTGCCGATATGCGGGACAAAGGGACTTTTATCATACACATAATTGGACTGGGTTACCAGCTGCGAATAGACCAGAAACAGCTGCGCTGCCAGTTGCCTGTCAATCTGCTGCTCCTGCCTAATTACAAGCTCTATTTCCTCAAGTGCGGCATACAGTCTGGCAAAGGCGGGCTCATTGATCATTTTCCGGCGCAGCGGTTCTATGATATCGGTTACAAGTGCATCAACGGACTCCATAAGAGCCTGAATCTTCTCATCCATACGCAAGCCTCCTGCTGCAGTAGAGTAGATGATGACTTCTACCATTCTATGTACGCCATGGTCCGGGCAGACCTCTAGCCTGCTCTGCTCCGTCTGCCATGAACTGTCCGTTACCGTGTATATTCTTCGTACTCCTCTCTGTCGCTGCGTCTGCTGCCTGTGTATCCGTTATACATATATTCGTCATTCTTCAATTTATAAATGGCCCCCATGCCGCCGAACACAAACAGCAGCAGGATCATAAGCCTGAAAGCATACGTAAATGCACCGATATAAAAGCATACCCCGATGGATACGATGAGCAGAACCAGCAGTCCGAGCCCGATGCGGGACAGTATTTTTTTCATCAGCATAACCTCCGTTTTTTGATCACGAGCTTATTTAATAATGAACCGCACGAGCCTGCGGCAGTTTTTCTTTGCCAGAAATAAAATGCAACCTAAGAGAAACATCATTGCGATTATAGTGATTTGGCTCCAATCCCATCCTTCGGCTGATCCGTAAAAAAGAACCGCTATTCCGGCCAAAATGTTGATCGTTAACGGAACCAGTGTCATAGTCAGCACGAAATGCAGCGCGTAGTAAACGATATGCTGAAGCTGCTCTGCCGCGAAGGAAAGCTCCTGCCGTGGATCTGCGATACTTGCGGATAATTTCCCACTTAGTACCACTAAAATAATTCCGCTCAACAGAGTAAGTACAGCCGAATACAAATCTTCTATTTTTGCCATTACCAGCAGCTGAAGATAAGCTTCAAGACTAAGGAAATACGCTCCATAGCTTAGAATATCAAGAAATCCTGTTACGAATAAATACACTCCGTAAAGCCTGTAGCAGATTTTGAGCACACTGAAATATGTAATATTGCCCGTTGCCTGGCTGTCCATGTTCATCTCCTTGTTAATGGATATCGAGTTACCCTTCTTCAGCTGCTCTCACCCAGCCGCACACTGTAGCTTTTATACCCTTCCTCACCAATCTCCAGGCAGTTCATCTGCTTCCCGTATGCGCAGCCGCCGTCTATGCCGATTTTGTCGCCGTGCGGGCTGAACCAGATGCCGGGGTCGTCCTGGAACTCGAAGGTTGGGGTGTGGCCGAACACAACGGTTTTGCTTGTATTCGTTACCGGATGATTGTAGAACGGCTCCCTGATCCAGATAAAATCATAATCCTTCTGCATTCTCCAGTCCGCCAGCGCCGGATCGATCCCCGCATGCACAAACAGATGGTCCTCCGTCTCATGATACAGCGGCAGTGAGCTTAAAAAATCCAGATGATGCTTGTACGCCTGTCTGATCCAGTGCTTGATCCGGATATACTCCGCCCAGCCCAGGTCCTGCTGCACGAAATCCGCATCCGCCCCTGCGTAGCTGGCGAGCGTATAAAACCCGCCGTTGTTCAGCCAATGCAGGTCGAGCTTGTCCTCATCGTCGCTGAGCAGCGCATCGCAGGCCATTTTGTCGTGATTACCCTTCAGGACAATCGCCCCAAATTCCGCATGGAGGGACATCACCTGATCCACTATGGCCTTGCTGTTCGGCCCCCGGTCCACATAATCGCCGATAAGCGCCAGCTTGTCCCGCTCCGGGTTATAGTCCGCTTTCCGCAAAAGCGCGTTAAATTCCCGGTAACAGCCATGAATATCACTGATCACTAAGGTTCTGATGATCTTCCACTCCTTCCCAGTCATTATCAGAACCTTATTATAGCATCAAAAGCTACATGCGCATGGGTCTTTGCGCCAGACTGTCCCACCGCCAAGGAACCGAGTGTCCATGCAGATGCAGTCCTCCGTACCACACATCAATCCCCTGTGCAGCCACCCGGTCCTCTATACCGTCCAGCACCTGTTCTCCCAGCGTTGCAGCTGTTACTTTGCGGTTCAGAAAATCCGGCACCTGCCGGAAATCCCAATGGTCCGCAGCCTCCGCACCGTCAATTCGGATTAGCGGGTTCGCTCCTTGTACCATCCCGAGCAGATACAGCCAATATTCCAGATCGCCCATCCCGAGCACATGCAGCTCATCGGTCACCTGCCGGAACAGTTTCATCGGAGTGTCGGCTCCGCTGCGTATCTTAAGCAAGGTCGTTTGCTCCACGATGCCAAGCCCGTTCTCCACCGAAGGCAGGCGTGACAGATGAGCCTGGAATGCTGCATAGGCAAACGTGAGAGCAGATGCCTGCAGCTCTTCTTTTCTCAGTTCGAGCAGATCAGCCATCGGCTCAGGTGAAGAGGCGGCATAGGCTTGCCACAGCTCGCTGCCCAGCTCCAGCTCTTCAGGCCCGATACTCCGCCATGTTCCATTCAACGTACTGAGCTGCTCCGGAGTCAGCTGGCCAAGCCCGTGAAACAGCTCTATTCCGGGAAATTCCCCGATGCAGAGCAGACTGAGTCTGGTGCTGCCTAGTCTCTGCCCCTTGAACCAGTGCAGCAGGCAGGCCAGCATACTCTGGTCGAACAGGTCATGTTCAAACCAGAGCACCACTTCCTCATAGCGGCTGTAACCGCGCAGCTGCTCCTCCTGTTCCGCACAGCCTGCCATATATTCCGCTGACGGGATGCCCATAGACTGTTCGAGTATTTTGGCGCGGAAGGCACGCTCCTGTTCACCTGCAGTATTCACAAAATTCGGCCCGGCCGAATACACTTCCCTCCAGACCAGCACATCCCCCTGCACGATGCCCTGCTTCAGCATATTCCCCACACTATCTCCGTTCACGATATGCAGCATATTCCTGCCTCCTTCATATAAGCTGTTGAACACCGAAGCCAGGTCGATGACAGGCAGTGCTCCGCGGAGCTTGCGCCGGGCATCGAAGAGCCGCTTTTTGAGCGCGGATTGCGGGATGTTCAGGTAAGCAGAGATTTCCAGCAGGGAGTAGCCGTAGAAATAGAACAGCTGCAGCGGCACCCGCAGCCGGTCACTCAGCTCCGCCACCGATTGCTGCAGAATGCGTGCGCCCTCTTTTTGCTCGGCAAGCTCAGCTACTGTCTGTGACCCGTCCGTCAGATGGGATGCGTCTTCCAGTGGAAGGCTGGCATACCGTTTACGCCGCAGCGCCCGCTGGCACTGTCTGACGACGATCGTCTTGAACCATCCCGGAAAAGCAGCCGGCTGTTCAAGCCTGCCGATATGCGTATAGGCTTCCAGAAACGCCTCCTGCACGGCATCCTCCGCCAGATGCACATCCCTCAGCCTGTCATACGCCACCGCAAACGCCATCCCGCGGAAATGCGCCACCAGCCGCCCGAACGCTTCCGTATCCCCTTGCTGTGCTTCCTCAATCCACCGCGTCTCCATGCCTGCCGGACCTCTTTTCACATGTTCTTATCTATAAGTGCCGTTTAGGGGCTAAAAGGTTACCTTGTGTTGGATAACTGTAGCATATGGAATGGGATGGGCAAAAGGGGGTGGGAGTGGCTACGGAGAGCGAGGGGGTACCGGACTAGCAAATCTGGAGAGTTGGATATGTATCATTGTGAATTGATATTAAGTAACGTTGGCAAAGGTATATAGTTATCTGCTAAGTTATGCCTCCATATGGCTTCAACCTCAGGCCCTCCGATATTAATCCCTAAAAAGGACGGATCGATAAAGATTTCCTGCTGATTTAACAAAACTATTTTCAAGGCGTCGCATATGAGTTTCTCAGTCTTACTTTCCATATTGTATAACACAATTTTCGCTACCTTATTATCGGTCAAAGGATTGTTAAAAACAAAATTACCTATTCTTGCTTTTGCCAAAATGACATCTTCAAGATCTACTTCGAATTGAATACTATTCACTACCGTAAGTGCCAATTTCGAATATTGCTCAATCGTTTCAATTTTAACCAGCACTTCTCCAAATTCGACGAAAAGGCGGTCCGTTAAGGTAACGAATTCGGCTAGTCCTGATTCCTCCAAGTCTACAACGCCTACTGAAAAAATTTCATGCAGACGGTGATTTTTCATTGTAGATAGTATTTGATCAATTTGCATGTAAAGCCTCCCTAACCTGCCGCTCCAGCTCTGACTCCTCTTCCCCTAAATCTTTAGCTGTGACCATGTACACATTATTATGTACGATCTCTACAACCTCTGCGTCAAAATAAGCTTCTTCAAACCGTTCAAGCAGATTATCCCGCTCATCGGCCAAATCCTGTGTATTCTCAAACTCGTACACATGCAGGGTCTGGTAGGTAAGCGGAAAAATAAAGGTTACTTGTGCGTTCGCAGTTTGGCTGATGATTGTGGGGGGGTCGCAGCACTTGCTTCTTTAAAAACCATTTTATGATCATCCAGCAGCTTGTTGACATCGCTCAGTCTCATACGCACTTCTTGGGCCGGTTGTGGATTGGATTGACAGGCAGTTAACAAGAAAAGAGTCAGAACAATCGCGCTGAAGGTGTTGAATGCTTTTTTCACAGTGGTATTTCTTCCTCTCTCTCTACTAGATCTGGTCCTTCAAAATATAGTGTATGCCAGTATCAAACACCGATTAATGGAGATATATCAATTGAATAGGTCAGCAGAAGCTGATAAAACAAAGCAAAAATGAACAAAAGCAGCATTGAGATAAATATGTATTTTAAGATAAGGAGCTTAACAGCATATAGAGGCATTTTTTTAACAGAGATATTATATAAGCTGTTTCCTGCAATCATCATGAGGCATAAGGGGATCAATTTGACCGGAAGCAGGTAATACCATTTAGGAACGCCCGTGACCCATATGGATATGCAATATCCGCATAAATACACCGGAACATAATATTTAAGTCTCTCCTTAATTCCCTACACCTCCGATATTCCTAACTATGTGTAAACTGTACCTCAAGATATTACCGCTCCACATCAAAATAAAGCACATTATGCTTCTGATCAAAATAAAAATGGCCCGTGTAGCTGGAACTCTTTATATAGGCATCAAAATCATCACTGTTGCTCCAATGCTGAAGCTTGCCTTTAAAATCATACTGCAGCTTTGGAATGATCAACTCGTTCTCCCAGGCATAGTCCTTTTTAAGCGATGCAGCGGCAGCTTGGCTCAGAAACACATAGCCCCGCAGTACATAATTAGTCGGCCCAAAATCTCCGCCGATGGTGCTTCCGCTCCAATAGACCTTATCAATACCTGTCAAATTAGGGAACCGCTCGCTGATCGGTTTGATATCGGTCCGATAGCTAATCTCGGCTTGACCTGAGGAATACCCGGAGTACAGTGTAATACCGATAAGCAGAACCAGTATGACGCTTAATGAGAGCAGCTTTTGCATCGTGTGAACTTTTATATTCACTTTCTCTGCCTCCTTTTATTCGAATAGGTTATGCCCCACCAATATCGTGTATTAGACTAAGCAGCATCCCCCTGGCACGCTCATGATCCTCCAGATCCGCTGAGATTGTGGGATAATGATTCAAACTACTCTGGATAAAACCATACGCCGGATAGCGCTCAAAAAAGCTCTTTTGCAACAGATCAAGCTGCCTCTCAGGAATCTCAGCAACAGAGTTATGAATAACGTAACTGACCGTGCCGGCGATTAACGCACAATATTCACTGAAGTCTACGCCAAACGATCCCTCTTTTAAATGTGCAAAGGCTTCTGCAAAATCCTCCTTCAAGTGTGCTGAATCCTGATAAGGAAATGAGCGGTGTAACGTTTTATAGACTAGTGTCAGCTCTTTATTAGCTGCTGATTGGTCTGTCATGCTGGACTCCTCTCTAAATCCCCATACACGCGGCTCCTCCAGTAAAAGCCAACCATTGACCTCATCATATCCGCTGACAGTTGCTTCAACTAACAAGCCTTTATGAATACTGCGATGCCCGGCATGTGCAGCACATTCGTCATAGTCAGCAAGTCCGAGGGCTTTATTATCCGGGATGCTTACAATAACTCCATGCGGATATAGCACTTCTAGATAGCCGAATATTTTGGTGCCCTGTGTAAAGGTATGTTTAGTTTCGAGCCAATCCGGCAGCTGCTCCTTGATGAGTTTATTCCAGACTGCCTCGAATGCGGCTTGGGAGATGGACTCCAGTTCAGGATCGTCTAATTGCAATTTATGTTCTGCCAGGAAAAAGTCATCTTTTTTCACATTAGAAATCCTGCTCGCCTTGCCCTCTTCCAATAGCATTTGTCTATAAACTACGCCCTCGTCATCTGCTTCGAAATACCATTTTTGCCCGTCTGAATATAGCAGCAGGTAGATCATAGCAGGCTCGCTTCAGCATCTATTTCAAGCAACTCTCCAAACATCTGCTCAAAAAGTTCTCTACGCTCTTCTAATTTAAGTGTCCCTGGATCAAAATTAACCCGCACCACCGCTGCTTCACAGTCCAATGCTTCAACAGCTTCTTCGTCCAGAGAAATTTCGATTGAGCCTGGTTTAAGCAGCACTTTTTCGATTCCGCCATACTGTGACTGTGATTCATCGTTGTAAGTAATATGGGTTTTATCAAAGCCCAGCGCCAGGTCCTGTTCATCGGGATGCATTGTTTTTTGGAGGAGGATATACTCTTGCGGCTCATATTGGTCGTCAGCGAAGCCTATCATTAGAACATCATTCTCGTCATCAGCCTGTGCGTATATAAAACTTGCAGTAAATGTGCTCATACTCTCCGCCTCCGTGGTTCCTAATTTATTCAAATAAAAGGTTCATTGTAAATAATTTCAACATCCATACAGGATAACCCTTCTCTTGTACGAAATTGTAGTCAGAATATGGTGAATGAACGTAGAAGTAAGCGAAAAAAGAGCAGCGTTCCTCCAATTAAGGAAAACACTGCTCTGGTTATGTCTAAATCCTATTAACTATCTCGTTCAGTCTCCAATCTCTTTCTAATAAAATCTGCACATTCCTTCACCAGCTCATGTAGCTGCTCCGGGTTCGTGCATCTTTTTTCCAGTGCCGGCTTTTCCCAATCCAGATTTTTAATCACAAGTACCTTAAATACTCTCCGGTACCAGCCAACATCCAGCGTATAAGAATCTTCTCGATAGGCAACTTGAAAAATGTCCTCCTGATCGAGAAATTTCGTTCCGTCATAAGTAACGATTCCCGGGGAAAAGTCTATATCGTCGAACATGCGGTGTGTGGCTCCTTTGGATTGTAATTAATTTAACAGGCTAACTGAGGTTAACTCATTCTGCCGAGTTCATCTACAATAGTCTCTCGCACTGACTCAGGAGTTTTATTCTCCAGTATTATAAGCCGCAAAAGCACACTCATTGTCTGCCGGAAGCTGACCGGACTTGATCCCACTTCCCCGTGAGCCCCGGTATGAATGACTATCGTTCCTGATGGCAGAAGAAAAGCGGGATCTATAGATAACGTATGTATTTCATCGAACATTGCAATAATATATTCCTCCGGAATTCCGCGTCTGACTTCTTCTGGCTGTAAAGCAATTACATCTTCAATGATCTCATCATCGTTGCTGCCGATCCCGGCTTGAACCACCAGTTCGGCAGCATCAGACGGAAAATATGAAATTCCAATACAGGCATAGTTACTCACCATCCGGGCAGCTAGTACGAGCTCTAATATGAGCTTGCATTGCTTTTTACATGCACAGTTTATCAAAGGAAAGGCGCGCTCGACTTTCTCCCTCGCTGGGTAGGCCTCAAACGGGGATTCATCCAGCCAAACTCGGGCACGACGATAACTGCCAAGGTCGTTAAAGTTCATCAGCATTATGGGGTCCTCCGGGATGTTGTTGAATGCATTCATTCTTGTAGTTGGCTGTACCCGCCTTTATTAAGCAACAACTCTTCAAAATCACACGAAGCCACAGCTTTATAACCTCTTTCCCATAATCCTTCGAGCAGGCATGAGATTGTAGAAATATATGTTTCTGTGCGAATACCTTTACTCGGTTCAATTTCAATTAAATTTTTTGAGAACAAAAATCCGTCAGGGAGTACTTTCCTTTTCTGTTCGTTAAAATCATCATTTCTTATAACATCGAGATCACAAATCCCATGGACTAAACTCGAATACGGCCCCGGTTGGCCACCAATAGCTCCGCTAATATCAGACAATATGATAGATCTATCAAGGTCAGTATCCAAATAAATTTTGCAAAACAGATTTAAGTTGTGATGTGGCATCTTTTCACCTCAAAGATATGAAATGGGAACTGATAAATAACCCACTCAAGTGCCGCTACATTTTAACCTGCAAAGTCTCAAGTCTGATACCCATGTCACGTAAGATTAAACTAAATCCTTCAAATTTGCTCTTCTCACAATGAAATAATATCTTAAACGGTGTAGGAGGAGTAGAGTGTGAGCCATATTCTCGTCCGCTTTCCCATTCTTTTGCTGATGTAGACAGTAACTCAAGCAAGTATACAAAATCACTCTTCCCAAGATGAGTTATATTCTCTGCATTACTGATACACAGCACAAAGGCATCAGCCGCTATCCATTCCAAATCATTCAGGCAATCATTGAAAGCATCCCAATTTTCACCAAAATAATACGGGAACTGGAGTACAGCAGAGAATTCGTCATAGAGTCCGTTCACTGTTTTACATTTCTTGCCTCTTATCATGCCTGCAAATATATTCTTTTCGGACACTCGGTTCAACTTCCATTGAAAATCACAAAAATCCGAAATACTACAATCCGTTATATAGAAATGCGGATCGCCTAATAGGACATCATACGTGTTTGTAAACATAGATTTCTCCTGGGCCATCCATGAAAGTAAAGTTCAACTCAGAAAAAAAAGAATCTCCCATTTGAAAATAAATTTCTCCGGTGATAGAGTTCCGGTTGCTTAATTCGAGGGATGTCTCATTCATTATAATATTAATCAACGTTTGGCCAACTTCTGGTTATAAGTTAATAATTTCATCACGCATCTTACATAGCAGCTCCGCTTCATTCATTGTTAACGGAAACAAATCACCATCTTCAAAAAGATTTTTCTCAGCTTCATCATAACTATCTGCGTATTCTAAAACGTATGATTTTAAACCCCTAATAAAGGTTAGCTTTAAATACTTTCCTTCAGATGTATAAACGACGGTATTATTGATTATTACTTCCTTGTAGTTCAGTTCTTTAAGCAGTGAGACTATTTTAGTTCCCGTTTCCTTCCTTATGCGCCTCTGTTTATTCCAAATCCGCATGTTCATTATATTTATCATAATCCACCCCCAAAGCAACTTCTTTCGCTTCACTCATCTTCCCCTCGCCTAAAAATTGAATAATATCAGCTGCCTCGTCCTCCCAATCAGGGCCATAAAATGATAAATAGCCGGCAAATTCTCGAAGATGATCTAGCACTTTGTAGTCCAGGATAATGATCTGCTGATACACCTTGAACATGACTTCAACAGGCATCAAGTATGACTCCTGATCCTTTTCTTTAATAAAAACTAACACCGATGCATCTGAATTGTTCTGTTCAATCTTTTCTATAAGCAGCCCAACTGTATCTTCAAAATCCCGATTCCATTTCTTTTGTTCTTCCACTGAGAAATGCAGCCAGTTCATCTCTTGTAACTGCCAGATTTTTGTTGAGAGATCAATTATATTCGGCAACTTTCCTTACACCTCACAAACTGCTATTCCTTTAAATAACCTTCACCAGCACACCTTCCAGTTTGTAATTCTCCAAATTATCAATATCTACCCATGGCAATTCAGATCCTCTTAAGCCGTAAAACCTTACCACAACATCCTCACCATCATAGGACAAAATTAAATGAAAACTTCTTTCAGGATACTCTGTTTTTAGTTTTCGCTCCCATTCATTTAATAGGCTCAGAGCTGATTGTAATAAAGATACCGGCGTTACTTCCTGCGTAAATAGTGTATCCATATGAAGATGGTTGAAATCTGCTTCCATTGATGTCCGGTCATCGTAACGCGTTGCGCTAAAACTCTCCGGTAAGGTTACATTCTTTAGACTGTTCTCGAGTAATATACAATCCTCCCATAGTGTGAAGGAAAACCAATTCGGTTCGACTTGCTGGACGGGATCGCTTTTATTAATACCTTTTATATAACTTTTCATTAATTGGTTCAGTAGCAATTTTAGGCCTCCTGCAAGTTTATTTACTCAAGGTTTAGACTAGCGTCGAAAAGTAAGCGAAACATATTAACGAGGTTCTTCGACTATGTTCCGTTATGATTCAGTTAATTGAGCGCTCCTACTTAAATCATAATACCGTATCCGCAAATAATATAGCTCTAACGGACCCAGATGATCTTATTTTTGCTAAAAGCCGCCTTTGGGGATTCTAACGGACTCAGGTGCTCTTATCTGCGGTGATTTACTCCAAAAACGTCTGTTTGGGAGGAAATAACGGCGCTGGGGTCCGTTAGAAATCTGAATAGTGGTCCAGAGTAAAAATAAGGGCTGTACGGTCCGTTAGCATCCTCCGGCACCATCTTCAGCTACTGGAGGAGCGAAATCAGTGCGTATGCCCGTGGAATCAGGTACCAGGCGTGTAACCGGTAGCGCTAATTCCACTTTCTGCATTTCAAAAGCAAAAAAAACCGCCCCTCCCGAGGCGGTTTAAACCGTACCGTATACTGCACCCGTCACATCATTCTCCATACCCTGCTCAAAGGACCGTACTGCGTTCCCAGCATTTACATTTACTAGCTACTCTCACTACTTATGCTACTTGCTACTCTCATCCCGACTGCCTCGACTTTTACACTCACTTCTGCCCTTGACCTAATCACACTCGGCCATTCCAGATACTTGTTACTCATGTCCTTACACACTCAGTCTTGCGCTTTCTTGCCACATACCGATCGAACTTACGTTGTTACGCGCACAATTGTCACCTGTGCATACTGTCCCAACCCTGCATTCACTTTCACTTTTACATTTGTTCCTGTCGGCTCCCAACCCGCCACGCTCCCCGCCCCACCCTACTGGGCAATCTGCTCCCGGATGTTCGCGAGGATCTTCTTCTCCAGCCTCGACACCTGTACCTGCGAGATGCCGAGGCGGCTGGCGACTTCGGACTGGGTCTGGTCGCGGTAGTAGCGCAGGTAGACGATCAGGCGCTCGCGTTCGGTGAGCGCGCCGATCGCTTCGCTCAGCGCCAGCTTGTCGAACCAGCGCTCCTGCGACTCGTCGGCGATCTGGTCGATCAGGGTGATCGGGTCGCCGTCGTTCTCGAAGACGGTCTCGTGAATCGAGGTCGGCGGCTTGTTTGCCTCCTGGGCAAACACGATTTCTTCGGGTGTTACACCAAGTGCCTCGGCAACCTCGCCGATGGTCGGGAGGCGGTCCAGCGTTTTGGACATCTCGTCCTTCATCTTGCGCACCTTGTTGGCCATCTCCTTGAGGGAGCGGCTGACCTTCAGGGTTCCGTCGTCGCGCAGGAAGCGCTGGATCTCGCCGATGATCATCGGCACGGCATAGGTGGAGAACTTGACCTCATAGCTGAGGTCGAATTTGTCGACGGACTTGAGCAGTCCGATACAACCGATCTGGAACAAGTCATCCGGCTCGTATCCGCGGTTCATAAACCGCTGCACCACCGACCAGACGAGCCGGATGTTGCAGCTTACGAGCGTGTCGCGGGCCAGATTATCCCCGGCCTGACTGAGCGCGATAAGACGTTTGACCTCCGCATCGTCCAAATAGGTCGGCGGAGCTTTTTTTGATTCTGCTTCCATGGCTCCAACCCCTAATTGTATAAAGCTTTTTTGGAGACGATTGTTTTCTTCATGGAAATGGAGGTGCCCCGGCCCGGCTCGCTGGTCACTTCGAAGGCATCCATGAAGTTCTCCATAATCGTAAAGCCCATTCCTGACCGCTCCAGCTCCGGCTTGGACGTATACAGCGGCTGCTGTGCCAGCTCCAGATCCTCAATCCCGTTACCCTGATCCTCAATGGTCAGATGTACGGTTTCATGCTCGATGCTCGCCGAGATGCTGACAATCCCTTCGGGGTTACTGTCATAGCCGTGAATGATGCAGTTGGTGACTGCTTCCGATACGACCGTCTTCAGGTCGTTCAGTTCATCCATGGTCGGATCAAGCCGCGAAACGAAGGCCGCTACCACCACACGCGCGAACGATTCGTTCTCCGAGAGGGCGGCAAACTGGACACTCATGAAGTTAGAAGCTTCATTCTTTGTCATAACGCAACCTCCAAATCCGAGAGTGCAGCACTCTCGTTGTCATATAAGGACATGATTTTGAACAGGCCTGACATTTCCAGCAGCCGCTTCACGGGTGCAGTGGCATCACAGACTGCCATTTTACCGCCCTTGCTGCGGATCAGCTTGTACCTTCCAAGAATAACACCGAGACCGGAGCTATCCATGAACTGCAGCTCCTTCAGGCTGAGAATCAGATGCTCGACCTGGCCCCGCATGATGGCTTCATCCATCTCCATCCGAACATAATCGGCTGCATGATGATCCAGCTCTCCATACAACCGGACAACCAGCACACCCCGGTGATGCTCCATCTCCACATGGGAATTCATACTTGCCACTCTCCTCTTCGTTGCTTTCAAACCACCCTGTAACGACTTCTTTCCCCTACAAGGACAAGGTTTTCTACATGGCAAAGAGTGATTCCTGCCTCACGACAAAACTAGAAGAAAACCCCCATGAATCTACAGAAGTCACAGGGGGAATCTACAAAATCCAAGCTATTAATCAATCGTAAACAGCGAGCCCGCTGTACGTTTGAACAGCTTCCAGAAGCCGGCCTTTGGTACCGCCTCGCCCGCTCTCAGCTCATATTCCTTAATGACATTCGTTCCCTGGTAGACGACCAGCTTGCCGACCGTCTGATCTGCGGCGACCGGGGCCTTGATATCATCCTGCAGTACGACCTCGTTGCGGATACCTTCCTGAGTCACGCCTTTTTTGAGCAGCACGCTATAGGTTTCTTTTGCGGTAATCGGCAGCTCTTTTTTCACGCCTTTTTCAATCTTCAGGGTGCCGATGGCATCTCCGGATTTATAAATGGTATGCACCTTGTATTGGGAAAAGAGATAGTCGAACATGCCCGACACCTCGCTGTTGCGCGTCTTGGTGTTCGGTTCACCCAGCACCACGGCAACGGCTCGCAGCCCGTCTCTGGACGCAGTAGCCGAGAGGCAGAACTTGGCTTCAGACGTATATCCGGTCTTGAGGCCGTCAGCGCCGGTATAGAAGCGCACCAGCTTGTTCGTGTTAACCAGCCAGAACGGCTTCTCGGTATCCTTGCGCAGATAGTCCTGATAGGAGCCGGTATATTTGATAATCCGTTCATGCTTCAGCAGTTCGCGGCTGATGACGGCGATGTCGTGGGCGGAAGAATAGTGGTTCTCCGCAGGCAGCCCGTTACAGTTGGCAAAATGGGTGTCCTTCAGGCCAAGCTCCTCTGCCTTGCTGTTCATCATGTCGACAAAAGCGCTCTCCGAGCCGGCAATCTTCTCTGCCATCGCCACGGAGGCATCATTGCCGGAAGCCATCGCGATGCCCTTGAGCATCTCGTCAACGCTCATTTCTTCGCCGGGCTCCAGAAAGATTTGCGAACCGCCCATCGACGCAGCGTATTCACTGGTCCGCACCATGTCGGTCAGTTGCAGCCTTCCTTCATCCAGCGCCTCCACCGTCAGGAGCATTGTCATGATTTTGGTAATACTGGCCGGCGGCAGCTTGTCGTGACTGTTCTTTTCATAAATAATTGTGCCGGTGCCCGCATCCATCAGGATGGCAGAACGCGCATTCGGGGCGAGATCAGCAGCAGCGGCGGTATTGCCGGTACTTTTTGCTTTTTCCTCTGCCGATGCTCCCGCAGCCGCTCCCAGTACAGAAACAGCCATACACAGCACAAGCGTCAATACACGTATTTTTCTCAAAATAGTTCCCCTCCTGAACATTACCTTCAACTCACAGGTACTGTATTCCAGTCTGGTCAGAAAAGCAGGAAATTATTCCAGCTGTAGTACAAAAAAAGGGCCTTCCCTGCATCCTCGCGGATTCTGCAGAGAAAGCCCTTTGCTGTTCAAACCTGTCAAGACGGAGAGCGTTAGCCTCCGATTGCCATTGCGCTGAAGATAACCGGTCCGACAACAACTGCGGTAGAATCGGCATCCTGGTTCTCAACAATCAGCTGATAGTTTTGCACACCTGCCGGCACGTTAACATCTACCATATGCAGGGAGATAATACCGTCATCGACAATAACCTCGGCGTATTCTGCCCGCGCATAAAAGATTTCGTGCCCAGCACGCCAGATGCGCACCAGGATGTTAGGGAAATCAAGCGGAATATCCACACCAATGGTTGCCTTGAGTTCAACCTTGTTCGGGAAATGCGCCGGTACTGCCGGATCAATAAACACTCCTACTCCAGCGATCTGTACACCAGCAGGGGAAATCGGAACAGGGATGGAAACTCCGTTGGTAATGGGGGTAACGACATGAGCATTGTAATCCAAGAGGGTTTTTACCACAATCTATCACTCCTTTTCATAGTTATGCTTCAGTATATGAAGGCTATGAAAAAGAGCTTGTGCACTTTTAGTGCTAGAATTGCCTAAATATATAATAGACTCATCTGCGTGCAGCCCCATATTGTACGGCCGGCCGGCTGCTGCCCCGTCCCAGATACAGCCTGGACAGCTGCGGTGACCGCCCTGCCCATTTAGCCGCCAGCAGCGGCAGCACCACACCTACCAGGGTAAACGGGATCAGCCCGTAGTCTGCCCCAAGCAGAAGTTTCAGGCTGTAATTCAGCGGCAGGTGCAGATACATAATCGCAATTGTGTTGCGGCCAAGCCTGCCCATGAAGCCGAGCGGCAGCCGTTTGGACAGCTGGAATACAGCAGCGCAAATGGTGAGTGAAATCAGCAGCGGTAACGCCAGGTCAAGTACCAGCGCATCATACTCCTTATACTTCATATCAAGGCTATAGCTGATGATTCCGCGGCGTTCCAGCCACAGCACCAATCCGCATAACGGCAGCAGCAGAAGCAGTACGTAAAAGCGGCTGATCAGCGCAGGAATGGCCTTTCTGCCATAATATCCGATTGCATAGTAGGTAACAGCAAGCAGAGCAACGTCAATGTTCCATGGGAGATTAAAGTTCTTAAGCGGCGTCAATGCGATGATGTGCGATAGTAAATAGGCGGAGGCGATTAGGAGGAGTTGGGTGCTGCGGCTGTACCTGACAATGTATCCAAAGAGCAGCTGCGTGAACAGGAGGCAGGTAATGAACCAGAATACCCCGTAAGGCCCGGTTAAGGTAAGCCCTCCGTAGAGCAGCCTGGCAATATTTTCGAGGAATCCGGTAAAATTCAGGGTATACAGCAGCATCCCTGCTGCAATCAATAATCCGTAGGCAAAATAAGGCGTCATCAGTCCCTTCGTCCGCTTTACTGCCCAGCCGGTGTACCGCTCAGGCGGGGTCGGCTTAAACACCAGACCGCTCAGCAGAAAGAACAGCGGCATCCGGAACCAGGACAGATAATGATTGGCGGCGGCATCGCCGGAATGTCCCATCACTACAAAAATAATGCTGAAGCCCTTGGCGGCATCAATCCATAACTCACGGCGTTTATCCACTTTTTTCTTCCAACTCCTCCCAATCCAGTTTTATTTTTAATATAATTATAGAATGATTGAATTGTTTGATCAAATTTTAATGAATATTTTCATCGTGTTTCAGAAAGCTAACTTCGATTAACAACGATACATACATGCAAAAAATAAGTCATTGAGCCTAGAACCGGGACTTTTCAAATTGTGATCGCCAGTCCGTTAAGCAATAGAAGCATAGAACGTGTCCAGCCCGTAATTCTCGGCTTGTAAAACAAATCATGTCACGAAACGATGCTCCAGGCTTGTTATATAGGTATCAAACACAGGAGGTGAAAAGCGTGCAATTAACCGTCCCCGGGGAAGCGGACGAAAGGAAGCTGATGATTGAGCAGGCTGTAGAAGCTGTGAAGGCAGGCAACAAGCAGTCCTACGAGATTATTA
Source organism: Paenibacillus sp. fava2 (assembly GCF_058313675.1). NCBI lineage: Bacteria > Bacillati > Bacillota > Bacilli > Caryophanales > Paenibacillaceae > Paenibacillus > Paenibacillus sp. fava2. The sequence continues at coordinate 4,946,372 of NZ_CM177755.1, forward strand.
TTAAGCAGTTTGAACGTCAGATTTATACTTACTGCTTTTATATTCTCAAGAATCATACGGAAACGGAAGATGCTGTACAGGAGATCTTTATCCGTGCCTATGCGAACCTTCACCGCTATAGCAGCAGAACTTCCTTTTCGGCCTGGCTTTACAAGCTGGCCTATCATCATTTGATTAATTTGAAGCATAAAAAAGGCCGTTGGCTCAGACTAATTGAGCATTACAAGGGTCAGCAGAGTCAGCAGCAGGTTCCATTAACCGATTCGATTACCCAGGAGCTGCTGATCTATTTAACCATAGAAGAACGTCATATCCTGCTTCTAAAAGCTGTAGAGCAATACACCTTTGAAGAGATTGGCGTGATTATGGGGATTAGGGCAGCTACAGTCCGCAAAAAATATGAACGGCTGCGTAAAAAGCTGCTAGAACGCGCAGGCCAAAAAGGAGCGAGGGTCCATGGAACAATATCAGGGGCAAACAAAACATTCTGAAATGGACGTTATCGAACAAAGAATCCGCGAGTCTGTTGTACCCAAACGGGAATTGAGCACTTACATTATGCATAAGATTGGGGAGAGCGAGATGAACAGAACAACCGCAAGAGCTTCAAATTCCAAACCGGGAATCCTTAAGAAAACAGCAATTGCTGCGGCCGCGGCTGCGGTGCTTGGCGCAGGTACTATCGGTGCAGGTTTTGTATCGCCGGTGATGGCAGAGACGCTGAAGAAAATTCCGGGCATCGGCCTTATTTATCAAGGCACAAGCCCGCAATCGGTAGATCAGGCGATTGCCCGTGGGATATTATCAGAGCCTGCGCAAAGTGTTACCCACGGCGGAAATACACTGAAGCTGACCAATCTGCTCTATGACGGTACACGGCTGTCCCTCCTGCTGGAGTATGAAGGCGAGCTGGACCTTGCCGAGCGAAGTTTAGGGGCTATCATTGAACCTCCAGTATTCCTGGCAGACGGACAGCCAATTACATTTACCAAAGGAATGTTAGGCGATGTCCCTTATCATGACAATACTTACCGCGCGGAGCTGACACATGGCCTCGATTTACCTGACGAATTTACGCTGACCATTCAGGCCAAGATGAAGCAGGTGGATGAAACCTTTGAATTCAACGTACCTGTAAAGCTGATTGATAACGCGATTGCAGTTAAACCAGACATTACTAAGTCGAATGGATCGTTTAGTTATACAGTCGATGAGCTGCTGGTAACCCCGGTGTCCACGCGTTTAATTTTACACAGTCAGGGCGAGGTCCCTTATTCTAATGAGCAAACAGGAGAATATAGCGCCAGCAAAGTGTATTACGAGCTTGTAGATGATCAGGGAAATTCCCTTGACCCTAACATCTTCGGCTTTTATAACAGCAAACCGGGGTCATCAGATCAGGTCAATGAGCTGTATGCCCCCTTTGCCGCTGCAACAAAGTCCGTAACCATAAAACCCTTCACGCTAACCGTTAAGAATGATGATCACAGCATTGTCGGGCAAAAGAAAGACAGTAACGGCAACCTGCTTCCGGGAATCCATAACCAGGGAGAGCGGACTTACCTGCAGGATCTTGAAGTCACAGTGCCGCTCCAGCCATAATTCTTTATTATAGAAATAAAGGAGCGGCAGCCAAGACTCAACAAGTCTTAGGCTGCCGCTCCTTTTCAATTATTCTTCCTATACGGCTGTGAAGGGGTCCTCTAACTCCTCTTATTGTCTGCCGGAATCCTGCCACTGGGCATCTGCCGGCGGAAGCTCATCTCCTGCGCTCAGGTAGATCCGGTCGATCCGAAGCTGGGACTCGCAAGCCAGTATGGACAGCACATGCTCGCCGGAGCTGATCACCAGGTCAGAGATATGGCACCAGTAGTACACTTGGGCGGTATTGTAGGTGTGAATCTTCCCACGGCCGAACTGCTCCGTCAGAGGCTGTACATTGCCGTCAAGCGCCAGGTAACAAGAGTCGGACTGGAAGTTATGATGTCTGACCAGCAGCCATGCATGGTAAACGCCCGGTCTATGGACGTTGATGCGGTAATGCATGCCCGGCGCATCAGCAGGCTCCTCCCATTTCAGGCCAGCATCAGCCACATGCATCGCGAATCCTGTTCTGCCGTTCGTTTCAGCCTGCAGGTGACTCCAGTTCAGACTGTGATCGTCTGCTGCAGGCGTCAGGTAGGCATGCTCCGAGTTCGCAAGGGCGTATTCAGCTTCGATGGCGATAACACCGTCCTGCTCGGTAAAGCTGCCTGAACCGAAGGCTTCAATAACATTCTTTTCATCCGTTCGCTTCCAGAGGCTGTCATAACGTGCAGCTCCCAGTTTTGTCTGAGACTCCGGACTGCATTTCTGAAAGATCAGATCAAACCGCTCCTCGAAAAAGGCTCTGTCCGCATAAAGGACCGAGGGTAGCGCCACCTCATCCTTCTGAGTACTGTAGAATCCGCTGCATAGTACCTCTACTTCCTGCCAGTCCACCTGCGGGTTTTCCGCGCCGTAGCCGGCAGCAGGCTTATGACCCAGAGCGCTGAAGGCGGGGCCAAGATTAGATTCAATTCTCGCACCGGTATACAGCACAAGTTTGGAGATCGTTACATAATTATCCGCTGTGTACAGCTTGAGCGTGTGTGTCCCGGCCTCCATATACGGCAGCTTCACCAGCAGCTTTTCGCCGTTATCCATAATACTCTGCTGCCAGCTGCCCTTCCACTCGTCATTCGTTTCCGACTCGGCCAGCACTGGCTCCCCGTCATCTATGCCTACACCGAAACGGATGCGGCCTGTAGAATTCAGCGTCAGGAAGCGGTGGACTTCCAGAACGTATTCTCCGCCCTGCTCCATGTAAATGTCATACCCGACGGATGCATTATCCTGCAGCGCCCCTTCCGGCCGCTGCCCTGCAGGATACCATGCCATCAGCGCAGCCCCCTCGTACCGGGCCATGCCCGGCACTGTTAACCAGGCAGACTGAACCTCCCCGGCGTTGTTCGTTGCATCCAGGCTCTGATGGTAGCTGTCAGCCGGGATAGACACATAGCCGTCTGCTTCAACATATCCGGTGAAGCCGTCCGGAACAGCCGGAGCGGATTCAACCTCCACCTGAACAGAAATGACAGCATTATTTCTATGATCACGGATTGTGATGAGTCCGCGTTTGCCGGCATGAACCGCGGGATCTTGAACCGTGACCAGAATCCGCTGCTCGGCTTCCAGCGTTCCTTCTGTAACAGACAGGGTGAGCCACTCCACACCCTCTTGAAGCTCAAGGGTATACGGAATGTTGCCTGCTCCCTGATTGCCCAGCTCAATCCACTTCTCCCGCCGCCCATAGACGGAGAAGCGCAGCGTTTCCTCCCCGTTCCAGAGGTCAGTACGCAAGCCGCTGCCGCTAATCTGCAGCGCCGGCTTCCGCACCGGATACAGCGCAGTCGGCGGAGGCGGGAAGCTCTCCGGAGTCAGCATGCCCTCCCATTTGCCGCCGCTCAGCTTCCTGTCATAGAAATGCAGCATCCGCCGCTTATTGTCCAGCATCTCCGCCGATAACCCCGTATACCGGTCGGCTGCCTGCATGTTGCCGCGCTCATAGGACAGCACACTGCGGTCGGCATAATAAAACTCGTGATTGGTATAGTAGGAGGCATGGATTTTCATCAGGAACAGCTGGAAGAAAGCAGCGCGTTCCTCCTCAGGCAGACTGTGCAATATGGCATTGCCCCGTCTGTACAGATCCTCCAGCAGCATCAGTCTGCGGCCGGCCTCATCCCCGTAAGCCGTCTGCGAGAACACACCAGGCTGCATATGCTCGATCTTGCGTACATTGGTCGCCTGGGCAAAGGCTGTGTATAACTTCGCAGCTTCTGCCCCGTGTCCGCCGGTGAAATTACTGTTGATCCATTGCTCTGTGAACACCTGCGGATCTTTCGTAATCCCTTCCGCTTTCCCGGCCTCCCAGCCGTACCGCACAAAATACTCCAGATCCTGCTCCACCGGCTTCAGGCCGCCGACATTCAGCACCCAAACCTTGCGGATGCCTGACTCCCAGGATTTCCGCAGCTCATTGCCTGTCTGGGCCAGCGGAATGGAATTGATGAACAGATAGCTCATCCCTGTGCCCGGAGCGGCCCAGTAGGAGCCGTGGAAGTACAGCCCGTTCCCGCCGCTGCGGCTGCGTTCAGCTTCTGAAGGATAGCGGCGCATATGGCCGAAATTATCGTTCGCCCAGATCAGGGTCAGATCCTCAGGCAGCTCCAGACCCTGATCATACAGTGAAAGCACCTCTTTATAAGGAACGAAGGTCTGCAGCGCTGCCAGCCCTTTTTCCTCACCCAGCACGTCTATAAGCAGCTGCCGCTGATCACGGACTACCTGTCCGAGCAGCTTGACCTTGGCCTCCTTTTTCTGCTCCGGAGTCAGGGAATCGTCCTCATCAATAGCCCGGGTGTGGAAGCCCGAATCATGAATACCCCGCATCCCCATCGTGAAGCAGACCTCATAATTCCGGTTCTGCTCGATGCTTTCCCGCCAGTATTCCAGCAGAATCTCCCGGTTACGCCCTTCAATAGAATAATCGTATTCGGCATCCGTATAGCCCTTGCTTTCAGTCCACGGCGTCCACTCATTCTGGTTGCTGCGCAGCAGCATATCACAGTGCGAGGTGCCGACAACAACGCCCATCCGCTCCGCCAGCGCACCATTCTCCGGATTGCCGTTGAAATAATTGACATGCATCGCCGGCCAAATATAGTTCGCCTTCAGGCGGAGCAGCAATTCAAAGATATGGCTGTAGGCCACCGGCCCGATCGTACCGTCCGGTGTATGCAGTTTAGCCCAGTCTTCCAGCTCCTCTTCATCATTGAGGAAAATGCCCCGGTACTCCACAGACGGCCAGTCGGACTTGCTGAAATCTGCCGGTACACTATACGAATCTTTGGTCTTAACCGGGACATCCCCCCAGTAATGCCAAGGAGATACGCCTATCGCCTCGCACAGGTCATAGATGCCGAAGATCGTTCCCCGGCGGTCGGTTCCTACAATGTAGAACACGCCTTCTGCGGCCTGCTGGAGAAAAGCCTCCCACCGCCACGCTCCAGCTTCATCCTTTAACTGCCCCAGAGACAGCTCTTGGTTCTGCAGAACTGCAGGGAGCTGCCCGTCCTCCTCCAGTGTGGCGATAATGATGGCGCATTCATGAATCTCAGGCGAAAGAACCGCCGTACAGCCGAATACCCGCTTGATGTCCGTAATCAGATTGTCTGCGGCGATCTTTACGGCACTATTTTCCTGATCAGACACAAAGATATGTACCGGCTTGCTGCCTGTGAACAGCTCCAGACGCTGGTCTGCTGCATGGATTGTATTCAACGTATATTAGCCTCCTATTTGCAGGCGGCACGGTGGGCTGCCTGCTTTCTGTGGGTTAACTATACCTCAAGATAGAACAACTATCTTTTATTATGTTGCTTTTATCGTCGTTTGTTGTACTATATTGCTATAAAAGACAGGGGTTGAAGCCATGGGCGCAGATCTGTTTGTTCCGCATCCTTTATTCTACATTGAATATATGAAGCATGACGCCGGCCACCGGATGCCTAATGTTCATTACCATAACTGCTACGAGCTGTATATCCTAGAAGAGGGTCACCATAATATGCTGATCAATGATTCCATGCTGACGCTGGCGGTGCACGATACGGCGCTGTTCAAGCCCAATCTGTTCCACCAGAGCTACCGGAATAACGGCTGTGCCAGAACCTGTATTTACTTTACGGACCGGTTTTTACGGATGTATTTTACGGAGAAGGCCATTAACGCTCTGCTGGGCTGCTTCGACAGAGGGGTTATTTCGGTCGAGAGGGAGATGTTCCCCCGGGTTAAAAAGCTGCTGCTGCTGCTGGAAAAAGAGGATGTAGCCGACGGCGGCAATCGTATCTTCATCTATCTGGCCGAGATTCTGGATATTCTGAACCAGAGCAAAAGCGCGCCAAGAACCGCACAGACTACGGCCTCTCCCGATCAGATCGACCTGATTCTCTCTTACATCAACCAGAATTATGCTACGATCCGCAAAATCGAAGAGATCGCCGGGCAGTTCTACATCTCCAAATACTATCTGTGCCACATCTTCAAGGAAGCGACCGGGCTTACTCTCGTGCACTATATTAATAACATTAGAATCCAGCATGCCTGCAACATGCTCGTTAATACCGGCCGCTCGATTCTGGAAATCGGACTGGCCTGCGGCTTTAATTCATCCATGTATTTCTGCAAAACCTTCAAGCAGGCGCTGAACGTAACGCCGAGTGAATTCCGGAGGAACGCGCAGTAACTGTTGCGGATTTGTATAAAAGAGAGCAGCCTCCTTTCCCTTACGGGAAGAAAGGCTGCTCTCTTTGTTGTTACCGGCTTGCTAAATGGCACAGCCGGTTAATATAAGTGGCAGGACACCTGATGGCCGGTGTCCAGCGTGCGCAGCTCCGGCGCCTCCGACTTGCATCTGTCCATGGCATACGGACAGCGCGGGTGGAAGGCGCAGCCGGTTGGCGGCGTCTCCGGGTTCGGCACGTCGCCGGTCAGGACGATCCGCTGCTTTTTCTGGCCCGGATTCGGCACCGGCACAGCGGACATCAGCGCCTGCGTGTACGGATGCAGCGGCTTCGCGAACAGCGCCTTGGTCGGGGCCAGCTCGACAACGCGGCCAAGATACATAACGGCCACGCGGTCACTGATAAATTTCACGACCGACAGGTCATGGGAAATGAACATATAAGTAAGACCGTATTGCTCCTGCAGATCCTGCATCAGATTCAGCACCTGGGCCTGGATGGATACATCCAGCGCCGATACCGGCTCGTCGCAGACAATGAATTTCGGATTCAGCGCAAGCGCCCGGGCAATCCCGATCCGCTGCCGCTGGCCGCCGGAGAATTCATGGGGAAAGCGGTGGGCCTGATAGGGGGACAGACCCACAACCTCCATCAGCTGCTCGACCCGGCTTTTCAGCTCGCTGGCGGAGGACGCGGAACCATGGGTCCGCAGCGGCTCCTCCAGAATACGCTGGACAGTCCAGCGCGGGTCAAGCGAAGCATAAGGGTCCTGGAATACCATTTGCATATCGGTCCGGAAGCGGCGCAGCTGCTCTGTGTTCAGGCTGCGTACATCGGTACCGCCAAACATAATCTCTCCGTCTGTCGGTTCAATCAGGCGCAGGATTGCCCGCCCGGTCGTGGACTTGCCGCAGCCGGATTCGCCGACAACAGCCAGCGTTTCGCCCTGCTCGACGGATAATGTGATCCCGTCAACCGCCTTGACAGCACCGACCTGCTTCGAGAAGAAGCCTTTGCGGATCGGGTAATGCTTTTTCAGATTGCGGACTTCAAGTAATGTGCTCATAGGACTCCCTCCTCCTGCAAAAGACACCGGCAGGTATGGCCCGGCTGAATCTCCACCAGCTCCGGGCGCTCCGTAAGGCAGCGGTCAACCGCCACCGGACAGCGCGGCGCAAACCGGCAGCCTGCCGGAAGATTAGCCGGATTAGGCACCTGGCCGGGAATCGAGGTCAGGCGGTCGCTGTCTCCGGCAAGCTGGGGCAGCGATGCCAGCAGTCCGCGGGTATACGGATGCAGCGGATTGCTGTAAAGGGTAGCGACATCCGTCTCCTCGACAATCTGGCCGGCATACATAATGACAACCCGGTCGCACATCTCGGCAACGACGCCGAGGTCATGGGTGATCATCAGGATGGACATGCCTTCCTTCTCCTGCAGCTCGCGCATCAGATCAAGAATCTGCGCCTGGATCGTTACGTCTAGTGCCGTTGTCGGCTCATCGGCAATCAGCAGCTGGGGGTTACAGACCATCGCCATTGCGATCATCACCCGCTGGCGCATCCCGCCTGAGAGCTGGTGGGCATATTGCTCGGCAATCTTTTCCGGACGGGGAATCCCGACCTTGCGCAGCATTTCAATCGCCCGCTCGTTCGCTTCCTTCTTCCCCAGCTTCAGATGATAACGGGCCGATTCGGAAATCTGCCGCCCGATCTTGAATACCGGATTGAGCGAGGTCATCGGCTCCTGAAAAATCATCGCAATCCGGTTGCCGCGGATGCCGCGGACTTCTTTGGCCGGCATCTCCAGCATATCCTTGCCCTCAAAACGAATCTGGCCGGAGGCGATCCGGCTGATCCGCTTGGGCAGGAGCTGCATGATCGACAGGGAGGTGATGCTTTTGCCGCAGCCGGATTCACCGACAATGCCCAGCGTCTCCCCCTTGCGCACTGACAGACTGATGCCGTCCACCGCGCGGATCGTACCCGCAGCTGTTTTGAATTCGGTGCATAGCCCCGATACTTCCAGCAGTTCTGCCATGATTGCCCCTCCTTTATCTCTGTGTCTCACTTATATTAAAATTCCGCTATTATTTGCTTTCTTCGACGCCCAAATATTTAAGCGCAGTGAGCGCATAAACCTTCGCACACTGGATAATCTGCCAGACCGGCGCTTTTTCATTAAAGTTATGGATGGTTGACAGCTCGGCCGGGCCGTATTGCAGCACCGGAATGTTATGGGTCCGGAAATGGCGCGCATCGCTCGATGCCCATTGCAGCACACCGTAAGCTTCCTCGCCGCTGACTTCGCAGATGCTCTCCACCAGATCGCTTACGACTGGCTCCTCGGGAGCCGTCCAGTTCGCGTTGCCCTGGAAGCCGAAGCCTTTTACCTCCGATTCAATGCCTGCTTCAAGCAGGAGTGAGCGGGCACGATCCAGCACATCGCGGTAATCCACGCCGAACGGCACGCGGGAATCAACCTGGATCGTGCAGCGGTCCGCCACAACGTTCACCTTGGTTCCGCCCTGTATCGTCCCGATGTTTACCGTCACATGATCGAATACCTGATAAGCAACTTCACCGTATTCTTCGCGCTGCTTCACATAGTCCTGAGAGATACGGATGATTTCTTTGACTTCCTCCGGAATATCCGGCTTGATGTCCCACAGGCGCTGCAGCGCCTCGATTCCTTTGGCTGCCTTGACGATCGCACTGTCGCCGACAACCGGGGACAGGCTGCCGTGGCCCGGCGTACCTTCTACGGTGAATTCGAACCAGCAGCTGCCCTTCTGCCCGATGGTCGGATTGAGCGGCCCGGACGGCTCGGCGATAACTGCCGCCGTTCCGGTAATCAGCCCGCGCTCCAGCACCCACGGCACGCCCAGATGGCCGCCTGTCTCCTCGTCCGGCACGATCAGCAGCGACAAGTCACCTTTGAGCGGAACACCAAGCTTGGCCAGCAGCGTTGTTGCATAGATCAGCCCGGCCAGACCGGCTTTCATATCGGAAGCGCCCCTGCCGAGCAGATAACCGTCAACAATATCGCCGCAGAACGGATCGAAATCCCAGCGGGAGAGATCACCGGCAGGCACAACGTCGGTATGTCCGCAGAAAATCAGATTTTTACCGGACGGCTCGCCTGATCCTGAATTCAAAGTAGAAACAAGATTCAGCATAGTATCGGTAGCCTGATGGATCGTTGTATCGATGCCGGCCTCTTTTAAATAATGGATAATAAAAGCGCTGATGTCGCGCGAATCGCCCGGCGGATTCTCCGAAGGAAAACGGATCAGCTGTGAGCACAGCTCCAGGAGCTGGTCCTGCTCATCGTCAATCGCCTGCAGTATCTTGCTTTTCCAGTCTGTCATTGCCTGTTGCGCTCCTTTAGGTCCTCATTGCTGGCACTCGGGGCCAGAGAGGCTTCCGTTAATTTGTGAAAAAGAGGGACCGCAGCCTGTGGCCCGTCCGCTCTTTTTTATCAGCCGAAATTCTTATTGTTCAAACGACAGCGGGTAGAAACGGATAACCTCATCCGGATAGAACGCGTAGCCGCTGATCTTATTGCTCATACCGACAATACGGTTGTATTCGTACAGATACGCCCAAGGCGCTTCGGTTGTAATGATCTCCTGTGCCTGCTCGTAGAGTGCCGTCCGTTTGGCTGCATCTGTCTCTACGTTGGCTGCTTCCCAAAGCTTGTCTACCTCAGCATTGCTGTAGTTGATGTAGTTGGAAGAGCCTTTGCCGTAGAGCAGGAAGCCGAGGTGGTAGCCAGGGTCATTGACGAACGATGTCCATTTCGAGATGTAGGAGGTCAGGTTGTTCGTTTTCTGCTGCTCCAGGAACTGGGCACGGGCCAGCTTGTTGATGTTCATGGTTACGCCGATTTTGGCCAGCTCCGCCTGAATCAGTACGGCATCATCCTCCCAGTCATCGAAACCGGAACCCAGTGTGAAGTCAAAGGTAAAGCCGTCAGCATAACCTGCTTCAGTCAGCAGCTCTTTTGCTTTATCAAGATTGTGCTCATAAACGTAGCCTGCATCCGTGAAGCCCGGCGTGTTGCTTGCTACAGAGCTCTTCATCTGTTTCGCCTGCCCGTACATAACGCCGCTCAGCAGCTCATCGTAGGGGATCGCATAGTTGATGGCCTGGCGGACTTTTACATTGTCAAACGGCTTCACGTTGTTGTTCATTGCGAAGAAGAGAATCCGGTTACTTGCATTGGAAGCAACGGTCAGATCCGTGTTGCTCTCAAGGGAATCTACATCCTTAGGAGGAATCTCGATCGCCATGTCCACATCGCCCTTATCAAGCAGCAGCACGCGGTTGGAGGCTTCCTTGGTGAACTTCATAGTAACCTTGCTGAGGCTTGGCGCACCCTGCCAGTAGGACTCGTTAGCAGTAAAGACGGCTTCCGTAGCCGGGTCCCATTTCTCAAGCGTGAACGGGCCGGAGCCTGCTGCATTCGTCTTGAGGTAGTCAGCGCCCTGCGCTTCTACGGTCTTCTGATCCACGATGGAGAATGTATACATGGCGATAATCTGCAGGAAATTATGATTGGCATTAGTCAGTGTAACTTCAACTGTGGAATCATCCACTACAGTTACGGATTTGATCGCGGCCATTCCATAGAGGAAGCTGCCGGAGCTAGAATTAGCCACACGGTCAAAAGAGTACGCAACCGCCTCGGCGTTAACCGGGTTCCCGCTCTGGAAGGTTACACCCTGCTTCAACTTGAACGTGTACACGGTATTGTCATCCGACACTTCCCAGCTCTCAGCGAGCATCGGCTGGATGTCTTCGGTATTGGCGATGTTAGCGCCGTCTTCTGTTTTGATCCCGTAGGTGACCAGCTGATCATATGCGGCAAGCACGAGAGTATCGGAGGTAAGGTCATTGGCTTCCGCCGGGTCAAGCGTGGTGCCGCCCTCGGAATAGGCAACCGTCAGATTGCTTTTGACTGCAGCAGCTGCCGTTCCCGTATTCCCTGTAGCCGCTGTAGAAGCGGGGTTGGTCGGATTGGCGCTGCTTGCGCAGCCGGCGAGCATAATGGAAAATGCGACGAGCGTTGACATCAGTTTGATTCTTTTCATCAGTAGTTCCTCCCTTTTCTATATCCTGCCTGCAAAACAACACTGGTGCTGCTTGTTGATCATGTACCGCCGGGCTGCCGGATACTGCACCGTGCCGCGGGCTTCCCTGATCTATATCTACCGGGATTCTGCGTAAGCTGAGGGAGGCGTGCTCCCCTGCTCTGCTTTATTTGCCGGAACGCAACCGCGGGTCAAGCACATCTCGGAATCCGTCACCGAGCAGGTTGAAGCCTAAGATCGAAGTGGCAATGGACAATCCCGGAAAAGTAACCAGCCACCATTGCCCGGAAATAATGTATTCCCGTCCTTCGGAGATCATCGCGCCCCACTCGGCAACCGGCGGCTTAACGCCAAGCCCGAGAAAGCTGAGACTGGAGGCTGTCAGGATGGCAAAGCCCATCCCGAGCGTTGCCTGCACCATTAGCGGTGCAAGGGCATTGGGCAGAATATGGCGGTACAGGATGACTGTATTTTTCACGCCGATTGCCCGGCTTGCTTCTATATATTCCTTCTCGCGGAGTGAGACTGTCTGCCCGAACATCAGGCGGGCAAATTCCGGAATGCCGACGATCCCGACGGCAATCATCGCACTGGTCAGGCCTGCTCCGATCGAAGCAGCGATTGCCATGGACAGGACCAGCGAAGGGAAGGATAGCAGAATGTCCATCAGACGCATGATGATCGTTCCGGTGCGGCCGCCATAGTAAGCGGCAATTCCGCCGAGCGGCACACCGATTATGAAGGAGATGCCGACTGCGATCAGACCGGTCCAGATACTGATTCTTGCCCCGTAGAGCACCCGGCTGAGAATATCGCGGCCGAAATTGTCGGTTCCGAACCAGTGGCTGGCCGAAGGAGCCTGAAGCTTGTTCGCCATATTGGTCGCATAAGGATCATGCGGGGCAATCCACGGGGCAATAATGGCAATGACCGTCCAGATGAAGATAAAGGTTAGCCCGAGGGCGGCAAGCCGGTTACGCAGCAGCAGGGACCATAGGGTTTTTGGCTTGGCGGCAGCCTCCGGTCTGGCCGGCTTGCCCTGTGCCGGATGTGCGGGCTGTGATGAATGCGCTGAATGTGCTGCAGTGCTCAACGTAAGTCTCCTCCTTTCTCAGAAGCGGTTCTATTCATAGCGGATACGCGGATCAATGATGCCGTAGATCAGATCGACAGCCAGGTTAATCCCGCAATAGAGCACGGCACTGACCAGGGTAAAAGCTTGGATCGGCGCATAATCCGCTGCCAGAATGGAATCCGTAACGTAACCGCCGATACCCGGCCAGGAGAAGATAGTCTCTGTAATAACCGCTCCGCCCATCAGAAAGCCGAACTGCAGTCCGAGTACAGTTAATGTAGGAATTAGCGCATTAACCAGTGCATGCTTGTACACGACAGCGGATTCCCGCAGGCCTTTGGCCCGTGCCGTGCGGACAAAATCCTGATCCACCACCTCCAGCATACTGGAGCGGGTCATGCGGGCCACGATGGCCATAGTGCCGGTGCTCAGGCAGATCGCCGGGAGCAGCAGGTGGGCCAGACTGCTTTTTAAAGCGATCATATCTCCCGACAGGATGCTGTCCAGCACGTACAATCCGGTCAGATGCACCGGCGGATTGAGATCGCCGCTGATCCGGCCCATCGGTGCCGGAGCCCAGCCAAGGATGGAATAGAAGATATAAATGAACATGAGGCCCAGCCAAAAGATCGGTACACAGGCCCCGATCAGTGAGAATACCCGGGAGATGTGGTCCAGAATTGATTCTTTCTTGGTAGCGGCAACGATCCCCACAGGAATCGCCACCAGAATCGCAATCAGTATGCTGGCCAGTGTCAGTTCGACCGTAGCCGGGAAGCGGGATGCCAGATCGCTGGCTACCGAATGCCCGGTGTGATATGCATAGCCGATATCCCCCTTGAGCAGCTGCCCGATGTAGGAAAAGAACTGGATGTACAGCGGCTTGTCCAGCCCCATATCCTGGCGGATTTTGTTCACCGTCTCCTCCGGCGCCTGTTCCCCGGCCAGCATGATCGCGGGATCACCCGGCAGTACTCTTGAGAGAATGAAGGTGATGACGATAATGCCGAGCAGAGCCGGAACCATCTGCACCAGTCTTTTTAATGTGTAAGCAAACAATGAATCAACCCCCTTACGGCTTCTGTAACTACCCTTCCAGTCTTGTGTCTTGTACTGAGCCATCTCTTTACGGCAGAACCTGCGGCTCCATGTCAGGTACTGTGCTGTTTCCTGCTGTTCTTTAGTGGTTGTGCTAATTCTACATAGATTTCAACGCCTGCTCTACGTCCCGTTTAACTAAAAAAAAGCACAACCGTTTGTCGGTTGTGCACTACTGCAACGCGTGAACGTCACTTTATCTGACATTGCTTTCCGTAAAAATTCCAATCCCGCCTATTTTTCCTGCAGGTAGTAGTAGATCAGGCACAAATGGCAGACGAACTGCTCGCGCGGATCATTCAGATCAAAGCCCGTAATATCGCGGATCCGCTCCAGCCGGTATTTAACCGAATTGCGGTGTATGTACAGGCTGTTGGCAGTATCAATCAGACTTCCCCGGCACTCCAGATAATGATAGAACGTCAGCAGCATGTTGCTGTCATGCTCCTTGTCATACTGCAGCAGCTTGCCCAGCTTGCGCTCGAAGAGGCGCTCAAAGCCCGGTCCGCCAAGCCCCTCCAGCAGATGGTATACCTCCATCTCCTCATAGCGGGTAACACTGCCTGTGCCCTGTCCCAGCCGTCTGGAGACAGACAGCGCCTTACGGGCCTCGTTATAGCTGGTGTGGATGTCCCACAGATATTCCGGCGTCCCGACGCCGGTCCGGTAATTGGCGAGGCCGTTGCTTTTGTCCTGCAGCCAGCCCTCCAGCGTCCTGGACCAGGACTCTTGTATATCTTCAGCCGCGCTGAGCTTACGCCCCTCTGGTGTCGGCAGGAACAGTACAGCCCGGCTGGAACGGTACTCGGCATGGGGCGTGACACCGCGCTTCTTCGCTTCCCGTTCCAGCAGCCGGTTGACCGTCTCCTCGCTCGGCGCGCTCTCCCCTTCAATGACCGCCACCTCCCATTTATGCTCGGGGTTCATGCCCAGCTGTCTTGCCCGGCGCTCCACCTCATGGCGCGTGGGCAGGGGCGGGGTCAGCAGCTCGTCGATGAAATTGCCGCGCAGCCGGAATTCCGTGTCCTCGGCTACCTTTCTGCGCATCAGCTCCAGCGCGAATACCAGCCTGGCCTGTTCGATTCCTACCTCCTCCATATCGTCCAGCCGCTGCTTGTCCACCAGCAGCTTGGCCACGGTGCGCCGGTCTACATGAATGCTCCAGTTCAGCGGCACTGCCTCCTGCTGCCATTCATAATCCGCCGGGGAGGAGACGATAATCTTCCGCTCCGGATCAACCAGCGCCACTGGAGCCTTCAGAAACTCAGCCACGTTATCCGTTACCGCCTGGATGCCGCTGTTCTCCAGCACCATCGTTGTCAGGGTGCGGTACACCTCCTCCGCCCGGCGCAGCAGCATCGCCTGCCGGCCGAGCAGCAGCTCCGTCACGGGCTGGGTGATATCCGTGTAGGGAATCTCCGGGGGGATTTCCACAATCGGCAGGCCGCAGGCATTACTGGCGTCAATCGCGCTTTGCGGTATCTCCTTCAGGAACCGGGCCGGCTTGATCGCAAGTGCCGCCGCGCCCAGATTATCAAGTGTATAGATCAGCTCCGCCAGCAGCGAAGGGTCGTGACGGATCGAGTAGGCTGTAGTCAGCAGCATGACGCCCTCGCTGATCCAGCCCTTCAGGTCAGGGACCTCCATAATATCTACAAACCGGACCACCCGGTCCAGGCCCTGCTCACCGCTGATTACCCTCGCTTTGCCCAGCACGGACAGCTGCATCAGTTCTCTTAATGTAATTCCACGTGTCTTCAATGCTTCTGCCTCCCTCTGCTGTATACAGTATTTCATTATTTTTCCTGAAATATGCCGCGTTAATTGCTCATGTTAGTTTATCAGACATACGCCGTTTACCACAGGAAAATATAGCAAATTGCATATATTTCCAAATTGGCAATACGAATGCATTCGCCGGAGCGAGCTTGTCCTGCGAAAAGCTTCAGCTCAACTTCCGTCGCCGCGCTGGGTTATTTCGGCGGATTCAGAAGCATTTTTGCACTTCATTTCGCCGTGCTGAGCTATTTCGGCTGATTCAAAGGCATTTTTGCCCTTCATTTAGACGCGCTGAGCTATTTTCACGGAATCAGAGGCATTTTTGCCTTTCATTTCGCCGTGCCGAGCTGTTTCCGCGGAATCAGAGGCATTTTTGCCCTTCATTGCGAGCCTTGGGAGTGATTCCGCCGGGTCAATTGTATCTTAGCCATGCTTGTACACTCGTTAGTGTATGTGCTCTTATCAAACTAAGTGGAAAATCGCGATCTATTTTTGGATCTCACGCAGTTCTCGAGATTCTAGTTGGAAAAACAGCACTAGACATGCGGCAAACCTAACATAAATTTTTTTGAAATAGTTAGCTAATTATGGATAAAAAAGATGAGTTTACTCTGGTGAAAAATGAAAAAAGCCCTAATGTAGAGAGAGTAGGCAGGTTACCCACATCTCTCCACAAAAGGAGCTAATCCATGGGTAACATATCGCAAAATTCAGTTTTACGCAAGTACTTACAGCATTTAATGTTACATTCTTTTCGTTGTCCATTCGCAGATCATTATTCGAAAAAACTTACCGTTGGGGCCGCGATTACCCTTTTTGTAGAAGCTCAGTTGCAGCAGAGGCGGACTCTTTCCGACATTGTGCTCCATTTGGAAACGAATGCAGAGCTTCAGGACATTACCGGACTCACGACCATTCACGAATCGACCTTGAACCGCAAGCTCGGCACCATCCCTCTTGCTTATCTCGAGTGGTTGTTTACCGATCTTGTTCAGGAATTAAAATTGCGAAAAGCGGAAGCCAAGGGCATCAAGCATCTTGGAAAGTTAGCACCCGTCGATTCAACGAGCCTTTCGCTACCCAAAATACTCGGCGATTGGGCGTTTTATCAAAATAAGACCAAGGGTGTCAAAATCCATACGCGGCTGCTTTCGCTGGAAGCAGGGTGTCATTTTCCGGATGAGATTGTCCTTTCCACTATCGGTGTGTCGGATCAACAAGCGGTCAAATATCTGGTTGTGCCTGGAGAATTCACCTACATTTTCGACCGTGGCTATGTGCATTACGGAAACTTCAGAGAATGGTCGGAAGGGACGGTGCTTTTTGTAGCCCGGATCCGTGCAAAAACAAAGTACACCGTGCTGACCGAACATCCCATTTCGGGTAGCAGCAATATTACTCGGGACGCTGACGTTGAGATTCTGGATAAAAAATCGGGCCAAACGTTTTGCGTTCGCCTTGTACAATTCCAAGATAAGCATGGAAAAATCTACGAGGTCATCACAAATCGTCAGGATCTTTCAGCCGAAGACGTTGGTGAAATTTATCGCTGTCGCTGGCAAATTGAGCTGTTTTTTAAATGGATCAAGCAGCATCTGGCCACCGTAACGTTCCATAATCACCACCCCCACGCAGTGTGGGTCCAATGTTACATCGGAATCATTACGGCGCTACTTTGTCAGCTCATCCATTTAGAAGTGCAGTCCACCCTAAGTGTATGGAGCATGCTGCGAAAGATGAGGTATTACGCCATGAAAGACTGGGATGTATTTATTGAAGCGCTGAATCGTGAACCGACTCGTCGTTCTAAAGGTCGGCAAAAGATCCCTAAGCCCGCAGAAACTCCAGAACAAACGAAAGAGAAACGAGCGACGGTAAAGATAATTCTCAGATAACAAACATGATATACCATTAATTGGTAACTAACCCTACGTTTTAAGACGCCACTGTTCTTTTTTCATTGAGTCTATAAAACTAACTGTAAAATTATTACTTTTGGTTTAATTTAGCTCTCATGTAAGTTTGTATGCATGTCTAGTGGAAAAACAGCACTTAATTATTCCAAATTCACCTTGAACGGTATATTTCGCATGAAATAAGTATCATTTTTCCAACTAAATAGCTTGAATGATGCCAAATGGTGAAATGAAGTAGCAAAAATCCAATTAGTTTGTTCGAGCATCAGTCTCAACGCTGAAACCGTAAGGAAACCTCAGCGAACAGCTGAGCGGGACAACCCGATAGTTAGTTCAAGCCTCCTTTTTCCGGCTATCATCAATAAACCTCAGCTCTGCCACACTCCTCATACCAGGAAACTAAATATTACTCTAAATCGACATTCCGCTCCCCGTTACAGCGAACACTTATCCCCCGCCCGCCAAAGCGTGATACTATACCCTAACAGTTTTCCCCGTTTGCCCTTAACGTTTCTTAACAGCAAAAAAAAGCATCCCCGCAAACGTTTCAGGGGACGCCTTAACTGCATTTTTGGCTGCGGAGCTGGCACAGCAGCTGCCAATAAAGCTTTCCCAGTGAGAATATCACCAGACTATTCTTAGACTTTTCAAGCCAAGTACAATGACGCCCCCGGCATTGAGCATGCACGCGGTACGCATTTAGCACGCTTCGTCATACATGCAAAAGATATACTTGCATTGGCTCGTTCTTAGCTCGTTCTTAGCTCGTTCTTCGCACGCACTCCGTACATCCTTTGCACACATGTGGGACACACCTGGCATGCACCTGGTACCGGCTTAACATGATACATTAGTGCGCAGTAATCAGCGCCGCATCCGATCTGGCAAAGATGCAGCTGAAGCCACAGCCGCGCCGAGCGACAGGATCGGATCAAAGGCGCGGATGCCGAGCTGCTCCTCCAGCTCGGCCGCAAGCCCGATGGTGGCGAAGCCGGTGCACGCCAGTACGATCGTTTCGGCTCCGTGTTCGACGAGCCGGGCCGCGCCGGCAAGGGCGCCGGCCCGTCCGGCTGGCGTACCAAGATCCAGTGTAGTCGTTACGCCGTCAGGACGGTCCATGCCAATATAGGCATCACCAAGAATACCGCGGATCAGCGGCGGTACCTCCGTAAGGATCGTCAGGACACCGATCCGGCTGCTGCAGGTCAATGCCAGATGCGCGGCACAGGAGCCTGCGCCGAACACCGGAACCCTGACCGCCACCCTTGCTTCAGCAAGGGCCGGATCTGCAGCACAGCTGATGCCGATTGCAGTACAGCCTTCTGTCTCCAGCTGCCGGGCAAGTTCAATAATCTTTGGCACCGATTCGGCTTCCGTCTCGTCGTTGTACACGCCCCGGGGCTGGTCCGGAATGCAGCGGCTGAGCACCGGCAGGCCGTAGCGCTTTTCAACCAGCGCCCCGTGCAGATGGACTGCAGACTCGTCCTGCAGCGTAATTACACGTATCATTCCAAGCATCCTTATCTCCCCCTGATCAAACATCGTGATTAGTCTGCCCTCGTGGCTGTTCCCGGTCAGACGTACACTCAACCGTATGGCCGACAGCTTCCGGCCCGCTTCCCTGCAGCTGGTATGAGCAGCACGCCTGCCTACAAAAGCTCACCGGCACGCATAATCAGCTTCCCGTCAATATACACATCCGGCTTCATCACTACAGCGTCTATATGTACACCTGCCGCAACCGTTCCGCCGAAGGTGTTGTTGCTGCCGAATGCCACATGGATCGTGCCGTAGACCTTCTCATCCTCCAGCACCACTCCGGTAATTCTGGCCTTATTGTTTGTGCCGATGCCGAATTCCCCAAGGAGGCGTCCGTCGCCTGAACCAAGCAGCTCCAGCAGCTTGTCCCCGCCTTCACCATCGGCTGCGGTCAGACGGCCCTGCTCGACGGTCAGCACCAGCGGGCTGTTCAGCGCACCGATTCCAGCGATTGAGCCGTCCACAACAATCTTCCCGGCCGCAGTACCTTCCAGCGGAGCAATAAAAGCCTCACCGGAAGGCAGATTACCTGATTCACCCGGATTCAAATATAGCCCGGTGCTCAGTACGCCGTCTCTGCCGTCAATCGGGAAGCTGAGGCTGAACCCGTCCTTCTCGACCCGGACCTCCCGGCCTGCGGACAGCAGCGCGGCCACCTGCTCGGTCAGTTCCTTGACCTGTGCATAGTCGGCAGTAATCGCTCCGTGGCTGAACATATCGTCTGTCATCCCCGGCATGGTCGCCACCCGGGTTCCTGCTGCGGCCGCCTGTTTACGGGCCGCCGTATGTGTCATGGAATGTGTTGTTATGCATACCGCCACATCCGCTTTGGCCATTGCCTCTGCAACCGGAGCAGGCGGCTCTTCACCGGACTTGCTGCGCGGCTTCATGACCAGCAGCATCGACTCAGCCCCGAGCCGCTTGCCTGCCTCGTACACGGATTCGGCAAGCTCACGCTTGTCATCATCGGCTACAACAGCCAGCAGCTCGCCGCTGCGCAGCCCCAGGCAATCCTTAAGAACATTCATGCTGATCCCTATTCTTGCTTCACTCATGTTAACTTCCTCCTGATTACACCATTTCTGCTATCAGCTTGCCCATCAAGGCATTCGACAGCACAGCGGGCACTCCTGCTGAAGCTGCCCACTGTCTATGCTGCTCCACATAGCCCATACAGTCAAGTACCAGCACGTCAGCCTCGCCACGCAGCCGCTCGGCAGCAGCGCGGAAATCCCTTTCCGTGCCGGTATACGGCGAAACCGCAGCAAAGGGAACCCGCGCGCCGGAAACGGCGAACTTCTCTTTCATACTGTCCTCCTGCTCCGGCAGAGGACCGATCAGCCCCAGCCGGCGGCCGCCCAGCATCGCCTGCACGACAAGCGGAATAATCTGATCCGGCTCCAGCAGATGGGCACGATTCGTATGCAGCCCCGGAAAAACGCCGGTGCAGAGCAGCAGAATTGTAGTGATCCCCTCTGCTTCCATTGTATCAATCTTCCCCTGCAGCACCGGTGCGATCCGCTCCCGGGAAATAACAGCCGCCGAGCCGTCCGCCATCCGGGTAGTCAATACGTACTCCCCGGCCTGCGGACTAAACTGCTCACGCACCTGCGCAGCAGTATAGCCGTCCAGCACCCCGGCCTGTACCAGTCCGGCCCGCCCGTCCAGCTGCTTTTCGATAATCGGCGCCACATCCGAACGCGGAGTCTGGCCGATTGTAATCATGCCGATATTGTTCAAGCTGTTCCCTCCTGACAATCCCTGTTTCTTTATCAACCTTTTCCGGCACCCGGGTTCCAAAATTCTCCCCCGTTACACTTCCCTCAGCTTAAATTTCAAGTCCATTCAACCTGATATACAAATGGCGCTGAACCGCTTCAGCGCCACCGTATTCTATACTGTTAAAGGGAAGCCACTGCCGGTCTGCCCAAAGTCTGCAGGACATTCATAGAACCATACAGTTCAGTAATGCGTGCGAACTCTTCCTCGTTATAAAAGGAGCAGGTCCCCTGGGTCACTTCTTTGGCCGTTTCTATGGCAAAACGCACCGCCTGGGCGATATCCACTTCATGGCTTGCGCCGGTGCCGCAGCCCGGAACCATGGACTGGGCAGTTATAGCCAGACCCACAACCGGTGCCGATGTGGCTACCGCAGGCTGCAGAATGGAGTTGATATGGTACAGCCCATTCCCGTATGGCGTAATGTCCTGTGTCGTCACAGGAAAAGTAACCGGATACTGGCCAGTCGTCATTTCTTTAATCCGCAGCAGATCCTCGCTGACCCGCAGGATGTAGCCTTCCTTGACAGTAGGCGAGATGGCAATGCCTTTGTGGTTGACCACTCTGTTCCCCTTGGTTGTGTCAATGGACAGCACGGCTTCCATCTCAGGCAGCACCTCATGCTCGTTCATCTGCAGAATGTCCACCGGAGAATCCATGAAATCCACCGGCTCATGCGGCAGCGTCGGCGCATCCGGACAGATATGCGTTGTAATCAGCACATCCCCTTTCAGTACATCCCCTTTGGCCTGCATATCCGCCAGCTTGAGTGCTGCAGCAACTGCTGCTACTGCCCCATCTGCATCAGAGACGATCCCGATCCGGCTTGGGCGGGCGCCGATTCCGCCAAGGCGGCCGACAATGCCGAAAGTAGGCGCGCTGCCTCCATTAAGCTTACCCTCGCTGCCCGGAATCGTAATTTTAACGAATTCCGTGCTGCCTTTTTCACCCTCTACCTTTTTAACAAGGACCTCAATCCCGGAATAATCAGAAAATAATTGCTTAACCTGCTCCCCGTTCACATATGCACTGTCCATTGTGTTCATTACCTTAATCGTTTGCTGAAGTGCCATTCTATTCCCTCCCGGATGTCGATCTCAAGATTGTAATGTTAGCATTTATACTATCGCAAAGTCAGAAATGTCCACAATGTACCGCCCTGCCAAAACTAACGCAGGTTTCTTGTCCTTAGCAGATAAACCTTACGTCCCGCGTATACTCTTTACCGGCAGCAAATGTTTCATAGAAGAAGTAGACATACCCTTTTGGAAGCAGGCATGATATGGTAGCTTATGAAGCATACAGACATTACCATCTACCCTAAAGACATTACATAGCAGGAGGTTTTTTTATGCTAGAGCAACAGCTGGCAGCTGCCATGCAATCAGAAGCGGAGGCGGCGGGATTCTCGGGGTCTTTTCTCGTAAAAAGCACTGGTACACCTGCAGTCTCCGGCGCATACGGGTACGCCAACAAAGCTGATCAGATACTCAACTGTCAGGATACGCGGTTCGGCATTGCCTCCGGCTGCAAGCTGTTTACAGCCATTGCAGTCTGCCAGCTGGTGGAGCAGGGCCGGCTTGCACTGGAGAGCAGCGTTATGGATATACTGGAGCGCTCCTCGTTTCCCTTGTTCAATAACAGATTTACTGTGCATCAGCTGCTGACCCACAGCTCCGGGATTCCGGATTATTTTGATGAAGAAACAATGGAGGATTTCACCGAGCTCTGGATAACCCGGCCCATGTATCTGCTCAGGCAGCCCAAGGATTTTGTGCCGATGTTCTGTAACCTGCCGATGGCTTCTGAACCGGGTGCCAGATTCCATTACAACAATGCCGGCTACATTCTGCTCGGGCTGCTCGTTGAGAAGCTTAGCGGGTTAACCTATACGGATTATGTGGAGCAGCATATTTTCGCTAAATGCAGAATGAAGGATTCGGGATACTTTGCACTTGACGTGCTGCCCGGTAATACGGCTCAGGGGTATATTGTAAAAGAAGACAGCACATGGACTACCAACATCTACTCCATCCCGGTTCAGGGGGGCGCCGACGGCGGGGCATTCACGACCGCTCCTGACATGCTGCTGCTGTGGGAGGGGCTGCTTCAGCACAGGCTGCTGGGCCCGGAGATGACCAACCTGCTGCTAACGCCGCATATCCATGAAGAAAAGGACAATTACTACGGGTACGGGGTGTGGATTACGAAGCGTGACGGCGGGGTGTACAAATATCATGTGATGGGCTATGACCCCGGCGTATCCTTCCACTCTGCCTATTATCCGGTCGGCGGCACGATAGCTGCAGTCCTCTGTAACGAGAGCCGGGGAGCTTACCGGATGCTGCAGGCCGTGGAGCGTAATCTGAACAGTGATAGAGAAGGCTGAGGCGAATCCTTTTGAAAATAAAGTGGTCATGGCCATCATGATCCTTTCTCTAATTACTTCGTTATTGACCTGTCTGACCGCCAGATGAAGGAAGCTATTGCAGCTGGAAATGATGATTCGCCGTCAGGACGGGATAGGCAGCAGGCGCTATTCCAAAATTCTGATTCCCTATTTCAATACAGGCAGAATCGATTTCAGCCAGCCTACCGAGCTGATCTATCTGGATGAAGAACAGAATCAGTCCGTCATTTATGAGGTGGATTTTACGAAAATAAAATAAAAACTGCCGGGAGTTTCCCGGCAGTCTCTGGCGTACGGGACAGCAAATGTTCCGTACGTTTATTATTAAATTGCGGATCTAGTACCGCGTAACGCCGTCCTTCGTTACCAGTGCGAACACCAGCGGCTGCGGCGGAACCGGCTCAGATGAGATGCGGTAAGCCTCCAGCACCTTCGCTTCCGCTTCCTGTACCTTGCTCTCACTGGCATCATTCACATGCAGCACGGCAAGCGTATCGCCTGCGGCAACAGCATCGCCGACCTTCAGGGACAGCTGGATGCCGACAGCAAGATCAATCTGCGATTCCTTGGTTTCGCGTCCTGCTCCGAGCAGCATGGCGGCTACGCCGATCTCCTCAGCCTGGATGCTCTCTACGTAACCTGCAGCTGCAGCCTTCACTTCAATGAAGCGGCTGGCCGACGGTAAAGTGTCCGGAGCTTCAACCTGTGTAACATCCCCGCCCTGTGCGGATACCATCTGCTTGAACTTCTCCAGGGCACTGCCGTCCTCGATGTGCGACAGCAGGATCGAGCGCGCTTCCGCCTCATCCTTCGCCTTGCCGCCCAGCACCAGCATCTGGCTGCCCAGAATGAGGCAGACCTCCTGCAGGTCCTTCGGCCCCTGGCCCTTCAGCGTCTCGATGCCTTCCTTGATCTCCAGCGCGTTGCCGATGCCGAAGCCCAGCGGCTGATCCATATCGCTGATCACGGCCACTGTGTTACGGCCGAGATGCGTGCCGATATCAACCATGGCCTGTGCCAGGGCGATCGAATCGTCGAGCGTCTTCATGAACGCACCGCTGCCGGTTTTGACGTCAAGCACGATGGCGTCGGCGCCGGCGGCGATTTTTTTGCTCATGACGGAGCTGGCAATCAGCGGAATGGATTCCACCGTTGCGGTCACATCACGCAGTGCATACAGCTTCTTGTCGGCAGGCGTAATATTGCCGGACTGTCCGATAACGGCCGCGCCGATTTCCCCGACCTGGGCAAAGAACTGCTCACGGCCCATCTCCACCGAGAATCCGGAGATGGACTCCAGCTTGTCCAGTGTGCCGCCGGTATGGCCCAGCCCGCGGCCGGACATTTTGGCGACCGGAACGCCGGCAGAAGCCACCAGCGGGGCAAGGACTACGGTTGTCTTGTCGCCTACGCCGCCGGTGGAATGCTTGTCCACCTTGATGCCGGCAATCGGGCTAAGATCCACCTGGTCGCCGGACATTGCCATCTCCAGCGTCAGATCGCCGGTTTCCCGCGCGTTCATCCCCCGGAAATAGACAGCCATAGCCCAGGCCGAGATCTGGTAGTCCGGAATCTCCCCTTTGCTGTAGCCCTGCACCAGGAATGCAATTTCTTCACGGCTGAGCTCGCCGCCGTCTCTTTTTTTCTGAATCAGATCAACTGCACGCATTAGTTTTGCACCTCACGGATAATGGCTCTGACGAGCCCGATAATTTAGTTTACAGCCAAAGCAGAACGCAGGGTAACGGCTCAGCCTACATGTTAGGAATGAAGGCCAGCACCAGCTTCAAAAAGCGATCGCGCACACGTTCCGCCGTCTCCATAACCTCGGCATGATTCAGCGGCTGGTCCAGGATACCGGCAGCCATGTTGGTAATACAGGAGATGCCTAGCACCTCAAGGCCTGCGTGACGGGCTACAATAGTCTCCGAAACGGTAGACATCCCTACAGCATCTGCACCGAGGACACGCAGCATCACGATCTCGGCAGGTGTTTCATAGTTAGGACCAAGCAGGCCAGCATAGACGCCTTCCTTGAACTCGAAATTTTGCGCTGCCGCAGCTTCCTTAGCTACTGCAATGAGACGAGGGCTGTAAGCAGCCGACATGTCCGGGAATCGCACGCCCAGCGCGTTATCGTTCGGTCCGATCAGCGGATTGCGGCCGGTCAGGTTGAGATGATCGGTAATCAGCATCAGATCGCCCGGGGTATAGTCCTTGTTCACACCACCGGCGGCATTGGTCACAAGCAGGCTGGTTACCCCAAGCTCCTTCATAACCCGTACCGGGAACGCCGTTGTCTCAGGGCCATACCCTTCATACATGTGGAAGCGGCCTTTCATCATGACTACGCGGCGTCCTTCGATCAGACCGATCAGCAGCTCGCCTTCGTGGCCCTCAACAGTCGATACCGGGAAATGCGGAATTTCATTATAAGGAATAACTACTTCATCCGTAATCAGATCTGCCAGCACGCCCAGTCCGGAACCGAGAATCAGGCCGATTTCCGGGGCTACGGTACATTGATCTTTAATATAGGCTACTGCCTCTTGAATGTGATTTTGAGTTACTGACATGGTTTGTTGCCTCCTTGAAAATATAAGGTTCGTTATTTAAGTTCTGCCAAAAAGCTTGTCCCGTACAGCGGCGCCTTTGCCCCGAAATTGTCGGCAATCGTAGCGGCCACATCAGAGAAGGTCTGGCGGATGCCCAGGTTACCAGGGGTCTTGAATCTCGGGCTGTACACCAGCAGCGGCACAAATTCACGTGTATGATCCGTTCCGCTGTGGATCGGGTCATTGCCGTGGTCGGCGGAAATAATCAGCAGATCGTCTTCGCCAAGCGTGGACAGCAGCTCCGGAATGGCCTCATCAAACACTTCCAGCGCACGGCCGTACCCTTCCGGATCACGGCGGTGCCCATACAGGGAGTCAAAGTCTACCAGGTTGGTGAACAGGAAGCCGTCAAAGGGCTTGCGAAGCTCATCAATCGTGATCTGGATGCCGTGCTCATTGCTCTTGGTAGGATACGAGGCCGTAACCCCTTCCCCGGTGAAAATATCGTTGATTTTGCCGACGGCAATGACATCCTTGCCGATATCCTGAAGCGCGTTCATCACGGTTGGTTCCGGCGGCTTAACGGCATAGTCATGACGGTTAGGCGTACGCTTGAAATCTCCCGGCTGGCCGACATAAGGGCGGGCAATGACGCGTCCTACCGAGAATTCGGGAGCCATAGTCAGCTCGCGGGCGATTTTGCAGGCGCTGTACAGCTCTTCAAGCGGAATGATATCCTCATGGGCAGCGAGCTGGAAAACACTATCGGCGGAAGTATACACAATCCAGGCACCGGTCTTCATCTGCTCTTCGCCGTATTCCACCAGAATTTCAGTACCGGAAGCCGGCTTGTTTCCGATTACCTTGCGGCCCGTCGCCGCTTCGAATTTCTCAATCAGCTCTGCAGGGAACCCGTCCGGATACACGTTAAAAGGAACCTCGATCTTCAGCCCCATCAGCTCCCAGTGGCCGGTCATTGTATCCTTGCCTACGGATACCTCCTGCATTTTGCCGTAATAACCGGCTGGCTCAGCTACCGGCTCAAGCGGCGGCAGGGCCGCAATGTTGGCCAGACCCAGCTTTTGCAGGTTCGGCAGCTTCAGGCCGGGTACCCGCTCCAGAATATGGCCCAGCGTGTGGGAACCTTTATCTCCAAAACTTTCGGCATCCGGCGCTTCGCCGATCCCTACACTATCAAGCACTATAAATCCGATCCGTTTAAATGATGACATTATATCATTCACTCCTTCGCAGTATTCATAACCTTATTCATAGCCTTTTTCATAACCTGGGAAAAGAACCATCCGGAGAATCCCGTGTCCGGCCATTCTTTCAGTATGATTCCATCATAACGATCTTACTCATAAAAAGCATCTTTTTAAGCCCGGGGATGATGGCTCTCGTAGACTTCCTTCATATTCTTACGGGCAATACCGCTGTATACCTGTGTAGTCGAGATATCGGCATGACCCAGCATCTGCTGGACCGACCGGAGATCCGCACCGCCTTCCAGCAGATGCGCAGCGAACGAGTGCCTCAGGGTATGCGGGGTAATATCCTGCGTGATATCGGCTTCCCGCGCATATTTCTTGATGATTTTCCAGAAGCCCTGCCGGGTCAGCCGTCCGCCGAGACTGTTCAGGAACAGCGCGGGCTCCTCCCTGCTGCTGCGCAGCAGCTTGTCCCGCATCCCGTCCGTATACCGCGCAACACTGTCTGCGGCAATCGTTCCGATCGGGATAA
Source organism: Paenibacillus sp. fava2 (assembly GCF_058313675.1). Classification (NCBI taxonomy): domain Bacteria; kingdom Bacillati; phylum Bacillota; class Bacilli; order Caryophanales; family Paenibacillaceae; genus Paenibacillus; species Paenibacillus sp. fava2. The sequence continues at coordinate 4,973,687 of NZ_CM177755.1, forward strand.
TCCGTTCCTTGCCCGACGCTGAGCTGCAGCGGGCATATTTCAGCCCTGTCTGCACATCCCCGACATCCAGCGAGATCAGCTCGGAGACCCGGATACCGGTAGCATACAGCAGCTCCAGCATGGCTTTATCGCGCATCCCCTGCGGGCCTGTTTCATCGGGAGCGGCCAGCAGCCGCTCCACTTCCCCGATGCTGAGGATCATCGGCGGCTTTTTGCTGGGCTTTATTTTGTCCATCTCCAGTGTCGGGTCCTGGCTAATCTGCCTGGTTTTCAGCAAATAATGAAAAAAAGCACGCAGCGATACCGTGCTCCGGTTAACAGTAGCCGCCGCCCTTCCGGCTCCGCGGAGCTCGGCAAGATACTGGAGAAGATGTGTTCTTCTTATTTCGTCCGGCGAAGCAATCCCCCGCCCGGCTGCAAACTCCAAAAACTGCGAAATATCCCGCCCGTAAGATTCTAGCGTGCTTGAGGACAAGCCCTTATCTTCGGTGAGATACTGCATAAAAGGCTGCAAATGCGACTTCATTCGTTCACGCTCCCGTCTGCTCAGGCTGCTTATCGCGGCTATGCAGCATTTAGGCATATGATTTTCAAATTTAATCTACAACGCTTCATTCGACAGACTTCTAGCTTTATCCTGCTTGTGACCCGGGTCTCACTCCCCGTACCAGTAATACAGCCGCAGGCGATCCCCTGCATTAAGTTCCTCACCGGTATGCGGTGCATCCTGAAACGCCCGGACGGCCGAGCCTTCGGGAATGTCATAATGGTCAACCGGACTGATCCAGCCGCCGATCCAGTTCAGAGCATAATAGAGCAGACAGCTAAAAGCAACCAGCAGGGTCATAAAATACAGCCGGCGCACCGTTTTGGGTATAGACACAATCATAAGATTACCTCCCGAAGGTTTTATCGAGAACAGGTGCCGTCAATGGAGCATCCGCCTGAAATCGACTCGTCCTACACTTTATGCGCCGGTCTTGATGGTTATGTACTTCCAGATTTGAAAAAGCCCCCTCCGGCTGATACCGGAGAGAGCTTGTGCGGTAATTCCTCATCTATAAGCTTTATTCGGGAGCGCTGCCGTCCGCTGCATTTTTGTCCTTACAACGGTGGCAAATCCCGTGAAAATCAAGTCTATGATCAAGCACCGTAAAATTAAATTCGTTCTCAAGCCGCTCTTCCAGCGGTCCCAGCCAGTCCTCCCGGATCTCGTCCATGGAGCCGCACTGTACACAAATCAGATGATGATGATGATGCTTGGCCGTATCCGTCCGCAGATCATAGCGGGCAACGCCGTCACCGAAATTGATTTTCTCTACGACATGAAGCTCGCTGAGCAATTCCAGGGTACGATATACGGTGGCAAGACCGATCTCGGGAGCTTTTTCTTTTACAAGCATAAACACATCTTCCGCGCTCAAATGATCCTCTTCGTTCTCCAGCAGCACTCTTAAGGTTGCTTCCCGTTGGGGCGTAAGCTTATATCCTTGGGATTGTAGCTGTTGTTTAATCTTGTCTATCCGGGCTTCCACCTGTCTCCCTCCCCCTTGGAAAATTACCGCACCGGGCACAAAACCACTTCTATATTATAGGGGGTGTTCCTTTGAGAAGTCAAACGCTTTTAGAATCATTTTAAATTACGGATATTCATAAAAAAAAGGACCCCGCCAGCGTCCGGCAGGGCCAAAGTCTATAATAAGGGGGTCATGGGATTACTATAAGCCCCGAAGCTTAAAATAGGATGAAAGAGAGATAAAGGTTTGATGAAACGGCATGTGTATATGCTTGATCATAGCTCAAAAAAACCTGCACGGGCTCTGAACCCGGCAGGTTATTAATTTTTGTACGGCGTATTATTACCGGACCTCAGACCAACATAGGCGTCACCCAGCGCATCATGGCCGGCGTCACCCAGGCTTCAAACCCGGAAACGCCAAGTACCAGTACGGCCATCCCCAGGGATAGCAGTGTATACATGGCAAAAGGCCGGGTTACCGGTGTACGCCTGCCGCCAAGCACGCGGCTGCGGATCATCAGCAGGGAGAAGGCAATGGCAGCGGCACTGCTGACCAGCAGCACCGGAATCAGCACCAGATTATGCGGCGCGACGGAGACCAGTGCGAACAGCAGCCCGTGCCAGGAGTACTCGCTGACCATACAGCCGACGGTAAAGCCGATCAGCACGCCTTTGAGAAAATCAAGAATGAGAATCCCCGGCAGCCCGATCACCGATAAGCCCAGAATCCAGATCAGTCCCACCCATTTCAGGTTCAGCGCGGCTATGCTCCAGTAAGAATCCGGGGCAGCCGGCAGCCCCTGCTGATCCACGGTCACAAAGAAATTACCGAGATAATCCCCCAGCTCCTGCTGCTGATCGAGCGTCAGGCTGCTGACAATCAGCGCCCCGAATACAACCCCAACCAGAAATAATACCGCAACAAAAATATAAAGAGGCGTCTGTTCCTTGATCATCAGCCGCAAACTGCGCATAGGGACGTTCTCCTTTCAGGTCACATGTTACACCATATGAGGAAACGTCCCGCTCTATGACTTGTCCTGCGGACAAGAAAGGATTAGCTCTGCGATCTATCCACTTTGCCGTAGGTTCCGCCTCCGCCTGAAGTCAGTGCCAGCCGGCCGCTGCGGGCCAGGACGATCTGCGCTGCCAGCTCGGAGCCGGCTACTGCGGCCAGCTCAGCTTCGCCGGCACGGTGCAGAATATTCATCTCCGTGCCGAAAGCGGCCAGCAGCGCGTTCATCTTGGCCTTGCCCAGCCCCGGGATGAATTCCAGCGGAACCTGGTAGTGGTACGGCGGACGATGGCCGGGAACAAGCGGCTGCTCCCGGTCGGCGATATGCAGGATACGGTCGAATACACCCTGTACAAGCTTCGTGCTTCCGCAGTAAGGACAGCGCTCCGAAGTAGCTGCCGCTTCATCGATGATACTGCCGCACCCGGAGCAATAGCTCCGGTGATATTTGCCGAGCCGCGGGTTAAGACCGAAATTGGCGCTCACCCTCCGCCCTTCCTGCCGTGCAAGCGCCAGCCGGAATTCGTTAAACGAAGGGGCAGCCAGTTCGAGCACATTGTATTCGCGGCCGATTTTGCCGAGGGAATGCGCATCGGAATTGGTCAGAAAGGAATAACGGTCCAGCTCAGAGATGTACCCGGCCATTTCCGAATCGGCGCTGAGGCCAAGCTCAACGGCAGCAATCTGCTCCAGATCAAACAGCTCAGCCATCCGCTCTGCTGAACAGCCGTACAGCCCTTTATGCGGTGTGAAAATATGTGCTGGAATCAGCAGGCCGCCCCGCCCGTAAATTTCCTCCTGCAGCACTCCCGAGGAGGCATACAGCCGCTGCGAACTGAGGTTAACATTGCGCATATGCCGGCTCATCCACGCGCTGAAATCCTCCATTGCCGCAAGATCCGGCATGAAAGCCAGCACATGGCACTCCTTGCGGCCCGGTTCCCGGATCTCAATTTCAGTGCCGAGCAGAATCGTCGTTCCCCGGTAGGCAATCCCGCCGCCTGCCGCTTCAGTCATCTCACCCGACATCAGCAGATCACGGATATCCTGCATGACACCCGGCGAATGGCTGTCAATGATGCCAATAAGTTCTATTCCTTTGCGTTCAGCCGCTTCTTTGGCGATATTGGCGAAGGTGAGGTCGCGGCTGCCGCTGATTTTGACAGCTGCCCCCGCAGAGGTCCTGCCGATATGGACATGCAGGTCACAGTAGAAGCTGTGCAGCTCCCGCTCTAGTGCCATTGGCCTGTCAGGGTGTAGAGGTGCCAGGCATAGACTGCCATCATCGTTTTGGCATCGGCAATCCGTCTGTCCGCAATGTACTGGTACGCTTCCTCCAGCGTCAGCTCGGACACCTCAAGAAACTCATCTTCATCCAGTGCCATTTCACCCGGCTGGGCGTTCTCCGTCACATACAGATGAATAATTTCATCCGCAAAGCCCGGCGAGGTATAAAAGGACTTCAGCAGCTTCAGCTCACCGCTGTGAAAGCCTGTCTCCTCCTGCAGCTCACGGCCTGCCGCTTCCAGCGGGTCTTCGCCCTTGTCCAGCTTGCCCGCCGGAATCTCTACCTCTGTGCGGTGCATCGGCTGGCGGTACTGCTCCACCACCAGCATTTTATTATTATTCAGCGCCAGCACGGCCACGGCTCCGGGATGCTTCACCACTTCACGGGTAGCGCTGTTGCCGTCGGGCAGCTTTACCGTATCCACCTGCAGAGTGATGATTTTGCCTTCAAAAATCGGCTGGGTGGACAAAGTCTCTTCGTCTAGTGCAGGGTTGCTGTGCAATTCATTTTTTTTCATAGATTCATGGTCTCCTTTGGCTGGATTCTGCATAGGGTGTATTATAGCAAACTTAAGGGGAAAGAAGGAATGCAAGCATGAATGACATCCTTATCCGTACCAGCAGATCAGCCGTTACAGTCGCAGGCAAGCCTGAGCAGATTAAAGCCGTTATTGCAGGATGGATCGAACGGTACGGACGCGATATGCCTTTGTCCTACGTCCTTCTGCTGCAGGCAGAGACACGGGTTAATCCGCCCAAAGCCGGCTGATTGCCGCCCTCCTTCACCCACCGGTAACAATAAGGAGCTGGTCCCGGCATTACCGGAAACAGCTCCTTCTTTCATTCTGCGCAGCCTGCGGCAGCGGACAGGCTTATGCCTTTACACTTTCTTTGACAATAGCTACCACAAGCTCTGCCGCTTTAACAATATCATCGGCTTTGATCCGTTCCTTGGTGGTATGAATATGCTCATAGCCGATGGCCAGGTTCACCGTAGGCACCTTCAGGCCGTTGAATACATTGGCGTCACTGCCGCCGCCGGACGGGAACAGACGGGTTGTCAGTCCCAGGGAAGTGATGGCACGATCCGCCAGCTGCACTACCGTATCATTTTCATTAAAGCTGAATGCCGGATAAATAATCTCACTGCGGAACTCGCATTCCGCGCCGTATTCACGGACGGTCGTTTCGAGCGCTTCGCGCATCGAGGCAATCTGCAGCTCCACCTTCTCCTGTACAATACTGCGTGCTTCCGCATCCAGCTGCACATGGTCACAGACGACATTGGTCGGGCCGCCGCCGGCAAATTTACCAATATTCGCTGTCGTTTCACTATCGATCCGGCCGAGCTTCATTGCGGAAATCGCCTTGCTCGCAACCTGAATCGCACTGATTCCGTCTTCAGGGTTAACGCCGGCATGGGCGGATTTACCGATAATCTGCATCGTAATTCTCGCCTGAGTCGGTGCAGCTACTGCAATGGAGCCAACCTCACCGTTGGAATCCAGAGCGAAGCCCATATCCGCATCCAGATGGCTTGCGTCCATAGCCCGTGCGCCAAGCAGCCCGGATTCTTCGCCTGCGGTAATAACGAACTGGATCTGCCCGTGCGGAATGTTCTGCTCCTGAATCACGCGGATCGCTTCGAACAGTGCTGCAAGGCCAGCTTTGTCATCCGAGCCGAGAATCGTTGTGCCGTCGCTGGTGATCCAGCCGTCTTCGCCGAGCGAAGGCTTAATGTTTTTGCCGGGAACAACAGTATCCATATGGCAGGTGAACAGCAGCTTGGGTGCAGCAGCACCGCTGTCTGCCGCCCAGGTCACGAACAGATTGCCCGCTCCGTGTCCGGTACGCTCCATAGAATCATCCTCGACGGCAGTCAGGCCGAGGGCACTGAATTTTTCTTTTAACACATCGGCAATCTGCCGCTCATTTCCGGTTTCGCTGTCCACCTGGACAAGCTCCATGAATTCCTGAATCAATCGGTCTCGTACTATCACTGGACTTCCCTCTCTTTCTCAGATACGTTACAATAGTGGTAAATACGGTGAACTTAAAAACAAAGCGTAGACAACAATCTTAAGTTCATATTCTGCTAGTGCTGTTAACTTACTCTTACACTAATCCTAAAGGAGTCACACATGAATCGTCAAAAATGGTTCCGCATCGTCATCTATATCATGCTGATCGCGATGGTCGCCTCAACCCTGCTGATGGTAGTTGAGCCTTTCCTGGCCGGTTAAGGACAGGCCCTATAAGCTTAATAACAGCGTCCGGCATTTGCCGGGCGCTGTTTGCTGTATCACGGCAAATGTGCTGCCGCTGATTAATATATCTTCGTATCCGGCGTATAGCTTTCCAGATTATCTTTTACGCGCTGCAGGAACCGGCCGCAGATGACACCGTCGAGAATCCGGTGATCCAGCGACAGGCAGATGTTCGCCATCGAGCGGACAGCAATCATGTCGTTGATGACGACCGGCTTTTTGACAATCGATTCAAACGTCAGAATCGCCGCCTGCGGGTAGTTGATAATCGGATAAGACAGGATGGAACCGAAAGAACCGGTGTTATTGACTGTAAAGGTGCCGCCCTGCATATCATCCAGGCGCAGCTTGCCTTCACGGGTCTTCTGGGCCAGCTCGTCGATCTCGCGGGCGAGGCCGGCGATGTTCTTCTGGTCCGCCTTTTTGATCACCGGCGTCATCACGGAATCCTCGGTACCGACCGCAAGCGCGATGTTGATGTCGCGTTTGACGATGATTTTGTCCACGGCCCAGACGGAATTCATAATCGGATAGTCTTTAATCGCACTGACCACCGCCTTCATCATAAAGGCCAGATACGTCAGATTGATGCCTTCCTTGCGCTTGAACTCATCCTTGACCTTGTTGCGCAAAATAACCAGATTGGTTACGTCTACTTCAATCATCGTCCAGGCATGCGGAATTTCCGAGACGCTCTGGCGCATTCTTGTCGCAATCGTGTTGCGGATCGGTGTAACGTCGATCAGGTACTCCGAGCTGCTGCCAAGTCCGCCCTCGACCTCGATGGTCGGAATGCGCGGGGATTCACTCAGGTGAAGCCCCGAATTGCGCACCGGCTCCAGCTGCTCCTGCACCTCCGCCTGGATCGCCTGAAGCGCAGGCTGCTGCGCTTCAGGCACCGGCCGGCCGGCTTGCCCCGCGCCGGCCGCGCCCGGATGTGCAGGCACTTGCTGAACGGCTGCTGCGCCGCCGTTCTCCAGATATGCCAGCACATCCTTGCGCGTGATGCGCCCGCCGAGCCCGGTGCCCGGCACGGCGCTAAGGTCGATGCGGTGCTCCGCTGCCAGCGTCTGCACCGCAGGTGAGTAGCGGGAGCGCATAGGCGCGTCCGCTGCTGAGGGGGCCAGCGCTGCCGGCCGGACCGGCGCGGCTGGCGTGCTTGGCGCAGGCGCGGCTGCTGCCTGCGGGGCAGTGCCCGCAGCCGGTGCGGAGCTCCCGGCAGTACCAGCCACGGCGATGCGGGCGATGACCTCGCCGACGCTGACCGTCTGGCCCTCCTCGGCCAGCAGCTCTACCAGCGTGCCTTCCACGGTGGAAGGCAGCTCGGCGTTGACTTTATCCGTAATGAGATCGCAGATCGGCTCATATTCCTCTACACGGTCACCCGGCTGCTTCAGCCACTTGCCGATCGTAGCGGACACCAGCGATTCCGCCAGCTGCGGCATCACCACATCCGTCAGCTTTGTGTTGTCAGACATATTGTCACTCCTTAAAGTTTTGTAAGCCAATGCTTCTTTGCGTTTACTTCGTACAAAACTCGCTTCGGAAGCATAGGCTTAAAGTTTTGTAAGCCGATGCTTCTTTGCGTTTACTTCGTACAAAACTCGCTTCGGAAGCATACGCTCAAAGTTTTGTAAGCCGATGCTTCCTGCGTTTACTTCGTACAAAACTCGCTTCGGAAGCATAGGCTCAAAGTTTTGTAAGCCGATACTTCCTGCGTTTACTTCGTACAAAACTCGCTTCGGAAGCATAGGCTCAAAGTTTTGTAAGCCGATACTTCCTGCGTTTACTTCGTACAAAACTCGCTTCGGAAGCATACGCTTAGGTATTGTTTACATGAATTTATGTTCTGTAAGTATAGGCTTGAACGTTAATCTGATTTAGTTGGAAAAACAACACTTATATCAGCAGAAAACGCCAGCCATAGAAGATTAGTTGTAAAAAAGTCACTTAATAGCTCACATAGCACCGTTAAAGCTCCATTTGGACGAAATTAGGTAGCATTTTTCCAACTAAATCTCATTATTAGCCCGGTTAGTCGAAATTAAGTGACGAAAATCCATCTAATTGGGCAGCAGTGGTGTTTGGGCAGCTCTTTCGCACCCCCGCACTGGTTCGAATAACTGCTAGACTGCAATTGGCCAACTGCTTTCATATTCGAGCGGATATCGCGCCTATGCCCGAAGCATGTGTATGCAGCGTTGTACAACACTAGCTCACGATCCAAGTTTGGATTCACCTTAGCCTCAGACCCTTGTTCCGAGAAAACTCAGCAGGCTACTCCCCTAGTACTGCGCCAGCCGCAGCATCTCAGCCTTCACTTTATCCTTGCTCAGCATAAAGAACTTCTCCATCGGCGGGCTGATCGGCATCGCCGGCACATCAGGGCCGCACAGCCGGAAGATCGGCGCGTCCAGCTCGAACAGGCAGTGCTCGGCGATGATCGCCGCCACTTCCCCGCCGATGCCGCCGGTTTTGTTGTCCTCGTGAACGATCAGCACCTTGCCCGTCTGGCGGGCTGCAGCGATAATCGCGTCACGGTCGAGCGGCTGCAGCGTACGCAGATCCAGAATGTGCGCGGTAACACCTTCCTCGCGCTCCAGCTCCTCCGCTGCCTGCATCGCAAAATGCAGCGGCAGACTGTACCCGATTACCGTAATGTCGCTGCCCTCACGCAGCAGATTCGCTTCGCCGATCGGTACAATATAATCGCCTTCCGGCACGTCTTCCTTGATCAGCTTGTAGCACTTCTTGTTCTCGAAGAACAGCACCGGATCAGGGTCGCGCACCGCCGCCTTCAGCAGGCCCTTCGCATCAGCTGCCGAATAAGGTGCTACAATCTTCAGCCCCGGCGTACCGAAAAAGATCGACTCCGGACACTGGGAATGATACAGTCCGCCGAAAATCCCGCCGCCGATCGGCGCGCGAATGACAACCGGACAGTTCCAGTCGTTGTTGGAGCGGTAACGGATTTTAGCCGCTTCACTGATAATCTGGTTGGTCGCCGGAAGCATGAAATCGGAGTACTGCATTTCGGCAATCGGCTTCATGCCGTACATCGCCGCCCCGATGGCTACACCGGCAATTGCCGATTCGGCCAGCGGCGTATCCATCACGCGTTCTTCCCCGAACTGCTCCTGCAGTCCTTTGGTAGTGGTGAACACGCCGCCCTTAACGCCGACGTCCTCCCCTAGCACGAATACGGACTCATCGCGCTCCATTTCTTCCTTCATCGCCAGCCGGATCGCATCGATATATTCCATCATTGCCATGATTTATGCTCCTCCTTTGAGGCCGGATTCATCGTACACATGCAGCAGCGTATCTTCCGGTTTCGGGAACGGCGCATTTTCGGCGTACTCAATTGCCTCTTTCAGTTCGAGATTATATTCAGCAACGAGATCACGTTCCTGCTCGTCGCTCCACAGCCCCTGTTCGATAAGGTAGGTCCGGAATGCGGCGATGCCGTCTTTTTTCCAGTTCTCATCTACCTCTTCCTTCGTCCGGTAAGCCAAATCATTGTCGGAGGTGGAGTGCGGCGACAGACGGTACATCATGGCTTCAATCAGCGTCGGCCCTTCACCGGCCAGTGCGCGTTCGCGCGCTTCCTTCACTACCCGGTAGACCTCAAGCGGATCATTGCCGTCTACACGCACACCCGGGAAGCCATAGCCCAGTGCACGGTCGCTGACCTTACCACCCAGCTGCTTGTGAACCGGAACAGAAATGGCATACTGGTTATTCTGGCAAAAAATAATGACCGGCAGCTTATTCACACCCGCGAAATTGCAGGCCTCATGAAAATCCCCCTGATTGCTGGAACCCTCGCCAAAGGTCACAAAAGAAACAAACTTCTTCTTCTGCATCTTGGCAGCAAGCGCAAAGCCGACTGCATGCGGCACCTGGGTTGTCACAGGACTTGAGCCTGTTACAATACGCAGACGCTTGGCTCCGAAATGGCCCGGCATCTGCCGGCCGCCGCTGTTAGGGTCCTCCGCCTTGGCGAATACGGACAGCATCAGCTCACGCGTAGTCATCCCTACGGACAGCACAAAGGCATAATCCCGGTAGTAGGGTAAAAAATAATCATTTTGCCGGTCCAGCGCAAACGCCGCAGCAACCTGCGCAGCTTCCTGGCCGATCCCCGAGACGTGGAAGTTAATCTTTCCGGCCCGCTGCAGCAGCAGGCTGCGCTCATCGTATTTCCGTCCAAGCTGCATATATCTGTACATATCAATGACCTGGCCGTCTGTCAGTCCAAGCTGTTTATGTCGGCTAATCGTGTTTGCAGTAGTACCTTGAGATTTCATACAGAGGTACCTCCTAAAAATTTTGTTGGCATGCTGTCATAGCCCACCTTTAACCTGATCTTATAACCAGGTACTAAGACTAGACTAAATACATTATAAGCCCTTTCCCTGCAAAAAGAAAAGAGAGGAAAAGCCGGAAAAAAGCTTTTTTGCGCTCGTCTCGCGGCGCTCGCTCTCTCCGGCATTCCTTTTATTCCCCATAGCTTATATTTAGAATCCGATCGCTCTGCCGTCTACGGCCAGCATGGCTTCGCCGATAACCTCGGACAGGGTAGGATGGGCATGGATTGCTTCGCCAACCTCCCAAGGTGTAGCATCCAGCAGCTGCGCCAGCGCAGCTTCCCCGATCAGATCAGTCACATGCGGCCCGATCATCTGTACGCCGAGAATATCACCGCTGCTGCGGTCCGCAACAACCTTAACGAATCCGTCCTTCATTCCGTGGACAATCGCCTTACCGATGGCTGAGAACGGGAACTTTCCGGTGACAACATCATGCCCAAGGTTCTGCGCTTCCTTCTCGGTATAGCCGACACTGGCTACTTCCGGCCTTGTGTAGACACAGCGCGGGACAAGATGGGCATGATACGGATGAAGCGGCTCGCCTGCCAGATGATTGACGGCACGTATGCCTTCATGAGAAGCGGCATGGGCCAGCTGCAGGCCGCCGATCACATCACCGATGGCATAGATATGCGGCTCACCGGTCTGCATGTTGGCGTTGACCTCGATCACACCTTTATCAAAGCGGATATCCGTATTTTCCAGCCCGATATTCTCAGTGTTGGCTACCCTGCCGACCGAGACCAGCAGTTTGCCGGCAGACAACGTCTGGCTCTGCTCCCCTTTGCGGACTTCGATACTGATCCCGTCCTCTGTAATGGCGCTGGTCTCCGGGTCTACAGTAGTGCCGGTCAGCACCTTGACTCCACGTTTTTTGAGCAGCCTTGTGAGCTCACGGGCAATTTCGCCATCCTCCTGCGGCAGGAGCTGGTCTGCGGCTTCCACAACGGTTACCTGGACGCCAAAATCAGCCAGCATCGAAGCCCATTCCACTCCGATCACGCCGCCGCCCACAATAATCATCGAGGCAGGCAGCTCCTCCAGCGTCAGCGCTTCTTCGCTGCTCAGAATCACCTTGCCGTCCGGCTTGAGGCCCGGCAGCACACGCGGGCGGGAGCCGGTGGCCACGATCAGATTGGTGGAGACTACAGTCTCCATCTCCCCGTCCTCCAGCTCAACGGCCACCGCACCGCTGCGCGGCGAGAAAATCGACGGGCCGATAATGCGCCCCTTGCCCTTTACCACCTGTATTTTATTTTTGCGCATCAGATACTGTACACCCTGGTGCAGCTGCTCTACTACAGCCTCTTTACGGGCCTGCACCTTAGGGAACACCAGCTTCACGCCTGACGTCTCAATGCCATAGCTTTCGCTCTCCTGTATCTCAGCGTATACCTCCGCACTGCGCAGCAGCGACTTGCTCGGGATGCAGCCGCGGTGCAGGCAGGTTCCGCCCAGTTTGTCCATTTCGATGACGACGACAGACTTGCCGAGCTGGGCAGCGCGGATCGCCGCCACATATCCTCCGGTTCCTCCGCCCAGAATAGCCACGTCACAGGAAATTGTCATTATATGTATTCCTCCAGTCAATACTCAAAAGTTCTGCATAGCTCCCTACATTGTACTCCCTTTTCTGCTCAATACAAAACTTACAAACGTCATATAGGCATGGACTTTTGCCATTTGAAGCGTTATCATATGGGTGAATTCAATAGGCTGCAAGGAGAGTGTTGCCGATATGAAACTGATCATTTCACGCTTCATTGCCATTATCATTCTCGTCATTCCGGGACTCCTGGCGATGAAGGGCTTCCTGATGATGAAGGACGATATTTTCAATTATCTCTCCATGCACGGCGACGATAGCGTAACCCCGGTATTTGCCTGGCTGCACTTTGGCGGCGGGCTGCTGCTGTTCGCGGCGGGCATGAGCTTCCTTGGCGGCTGGATTCTGACACGTGACCGCAAGAAGAACTATGTCGGCCCCCGGTTCAGGGAGAAGCAGAAGGCCGAACAGCCGGCGGCTAAGAGCAACTTGTAGGGCTAGTATATTTACTAACGATACTCAATAAGGGCAATTTTGCCTCTCATTCCGCCACTTTTCCTCAGTCCGCAGAAATCAAAGGCATTTTTGCCTCTCATTCCGCCACTTTTCCTCAGTCCGCCGAAATCAAAGACATTTTTGCCCTTCATTCCGCCACTTTGCCTCATTCCGCAGAAATCAAAGGCATTTTTGCCCTTCATTCCGCCACTTTGCCTCATTCCGCAGAAATCAAAGGCATTTTTGCCTCTCATTCCGCCACTTTGCCTCATTCCGCAAAAATCAAAGGCATATTTGCCTCTCAATCCGCCACTTTGCCTCATTCTGCCGAAATCAAAGGCATTTTTGCCCTTCATTCCGCCACTTTGCCTCATTTCGCCGAAATCAAAGGCATTTTTGCCTCTCATTCCGCCACTTTGCCTCATTCCGCAGAAATCAAAGGCATTTGTGCCCTTCATTCCGCCACTTTGCCTCATTCCGCCGAAATCAAAGGCATATTTGCCTCTCAATCCGCCACTTTGCCTCATTTCGCCGAAATCAAAGGCATTTGTGCCCTTCATTCCGCCCATTTACCTCATTTCGCCGAAATCAAAGGCATTTGTGCCCTTCATTCCGCCCATTTACCTCATTTCGCCCACTTGCCTCATTCCGCCACTTTGCCTCATTTCGCCCACTTTGCCTCACTTCACTCAATTGCCTTAAGCAACTCACATCCCCCATTCCGCCAATTCTCCGCCTCCTACTACACCATCTTAAATCCAATAATTTACATCCAGCAGCAGATGCCGCCCAGAAGCATCAAAAAAGCAGCAAGTCCGCTCTGCCGGTACATTCGGTTCCGGGGAACGGGACTTGCTGCTTTTGCTGTTCATTCATACAGTGGCTGCCTGAACCTACGCTCCGCCCGGCGCCGCCTTGCGCGCACCGTGTACAAGCTCGCTGTACAGTCCGCCCTGGCGCATCAGCTCGTCATGTGAGCCCTGCTGGAGCAGGCGGCCGTTCTGCAGCACCAGAATGCGGTCGGCAGCGCGAATGGTGCCGAGGCGGTGGGCAATAACGAAGCTCGTCCGGCCCTTCATCAGCGTCTGCAGCCCCTCCTGGATTTTGATTTCAGTCACGGTATCAATGCTGCTGGTCGCTTCATCCAGCACCAGCATCGCCGGATCGGCCAGAATGGCCCGCGCGATGGCCAGCAGCTGCTTCTGCCCCTGGCTGATGCCGCTGCCGTCCACAGACAGCATGCGGTCATAGCCTCCGCGCATCCGCATAATGAAGGAGTGGGCGTTCGCCAGCTTCGCTGCCTCCTCAACCTCAGCGTCGGTGGCATCCAGCCGGCCGTAACGGATATTATCGCGGATTGTTCCCTTGAACAGGAAGGTATCCTGCAATACAAAAGCCATCTGACTCCGCAGGCTCTCCCGGCGGACCGAGGACAAATTCCTGCCGTCCAGCGTGATGCTGCCTCTGCTCGGATCATAGAAGCGGGAGAGCAGGCCGATCAGCGTTGTTTTGCCGGCACCCGTCGGCCCGACCAGGGCGATCATTTCACCCGGCTTCGCCTCAAAGCTGATATTATGCAGAATATCGTTGCCCTCATCATAAGAGAAGGAAACATCCCTAAAGCTGACAGCCCCCTCCACATGATTAAGCGATACGGCTGCCCCCTCGTCTCTGGCCTCCGTCTCTTCATCCATCACCTCAAACACCCGCTCCGCCCCGGCAATCGCCGACAGCAGTGTATTCCACTGGTTAGCCAAATCATTAAGCGGCCTGGTGAACTGGCGGGTATACTCCACGAAGGCAATAATAATTCCGACAGTTACAATATCACGGATGGCGAGCAAGCCCCCGATACCGGCGACTATAGCAAAGCTTAAATTGTTCAGGCCGTTCATCAGCTTGGGAATAAAGCCTGAAATCGCCTGGGCCCAGTATCCGGACAGCATAATCCGCGTATTGCGCTCACGGAAGCCGGAAATGACCCGCTCCTCCTGCGAAAAAGCCTTGATGACCCGCTGGCCCGACAATGTCTCTTCAATATAACCGTTCATCTCGCCCACATTGCGCTGCCGCTCCTTGAACAGCGGTCCTGTCCGGCGGGTGATCCAGCGCATCCCCAGAAACATCAGCGGCACTACGATAAAGGTCAGCAGCGTAAGCAGCGGACTCAGCCACAGCATCACACCGACCGTACCGGCAAGCGTTAGGACACTTGAAAAAATCTGAATAGCCGAGCTGTTAAGCGTCGAGCTGATATTCTCGATATCATTGGTCAGCCGGCTCATAATTTCACCCTGCTGCCTGCGGTTAAAGAACGAAATCGGCAGCCTGTGCAGATAAGCGAACAGGTCCGTGCGCATCCGGAGAACCGTCTCCTGGGCAATCTCGATCATCCATATATTCTGCAGCCAGGTACTCAGGGAAGTGAACAGGTACACAAGAGCAAGCGTGATCAGGAAAATCACCCAGCTTCGGCCCCCGTCGCCCTCCAGATAATGATCCACCGCCCGGCTGATCAGATAAGGGCCCAGCAGCGCCAGTCCGGTGCTGACCAGAACCAGCAGCAATACAAGCGCCAGCTTCGCTTTGCGTATGGCGAGATAGCTCCAGATCCGCGACAGGGTAGCGGACCAGTTCTTAGGCTTCGCCTTCGGCTTCCGGCCTCCGGATGTCTTCTCGCCTGCCCCAAAATCAGGCTTCGGATGGCGGAAAGGCTCAGTTAATGCTTTGAACATGCTGTGCTCCCTCCCCTGTCTGGGATTCGTATATTTTCCGGTACAACGGCGAATCTGCCAGCAGCTCCCGGTGCGTTCCCTTGGCAATCAGCCGCCCTTCGTCCAGCAGCAGGATCAGGTCAGCCGAGACCGTTGAACTGATCTTCTGGGTAATAAGCACGGTAGTATAGGACATAGACGTAAGCTCGTTGAGCAAAAGCCCTTCGGTCACAGCATCCAGCGCACTCGTGCTGTCATCCAGAATCAGAATTGCCGGCTTGCGGACGAGAGCCCGGGCAATCGTCAGCCGCTGCTTCTGCCCGCCGGACAGATTAACGCCGCGCTGGCCGATCATCGTATCATAGCCCTGCGGCAGCCCCATGACCGTGTCGTGGATCTGCGCAGCCGCAGCCGCCCGTTCAATCTCCTCCACTGTCGCATGCTCGTTGCCCCAGGCGATATTGTCCCGCACAGAGCCGGTGAACAGCAGCACTTCCTGCGGCACGTAGCCGATCGACCTGCGTAGCCTGGAAGTTTCAATGTCTGCGCTGTCTCTCCCGTCAATCCGGATCATGCCGCTGCTCTGCTCATAAAGCCGGGGAATCAGCCCGACCAGCGAGGATTTGCCCGAACCTGTCGCGCCCATAATCGCTACCCGTTTACCCGGCTCAACCTTGAACGAAATGTTTTCAAGCGCTGCAATATCGCTTTCCGGGTAACTGAAGCTGACATCCGCAAACTCAATTTCCCCCCGGATGCTATTTTCCCAGCCCATATTCCCTTGGCCTGCTGCAGATTCCAATTCTCCCCGTCCTTCAGGTGAGGCCATTACTTCGGATATCCGCTGCTCTGATGCAACAGCCCGTGAGAAGGTCGCCATAATCCATGAGAGGGCTGACATCGCCCCGATCGTCCGCAGGGAGTAGTTAATGACTGCCACGGTCTGCCCCAGTGTAGCGTCTCCTGCAGCAATATCGATCCGCCCGAACCACAGCACAGCTACTATAGCAGCGTTAACAATCAGCATAATCAGAGGCCCCATCGTCTCCGTCAATCTTAATGCAGCAATGGTTGATTTCATCAGTCCGCCGCTGACTGAAGCGAACCGCCCGATTTCATGTCCCATGCGCACAAAGACCCGGATCAGCCGGATGCCTGTAAGATTTTCCTGAATGATACCGTTTACACCATCAAGTCTGCTCTGCACAACCTTAAACAGGGCTGAAGACCTGCGCATCACCCAGACCAAGAACAGGATCAGCACCGGCAGCGTTACAGCGAGCAGCAGTCCCAGCTTCACATGCACGACCAGCGCCATTATGATACTGCCCAGTACAACCAGCGGAACGCGGGTCATAAACCGCAGCGCCATAAATATCGTGTCCTGCAGCTGCGTCACATCCCCGGTCAGCCGCGTAATCAGTGAAGAGGTCGGAAACCGGCTGAACACCTCATAAGTAAAGGACTGTACCTTTTCGTACAGCTTCTCTCTCAGATCAAAGGCAAAGCCCTGACTGGCATGAGATGCAAAAAAAGAGCTCAGTATCCCTGCCGCGAACGCTATAACCGCGCTCAGGGTCAGTACACCGCCCCACAGCCATACTACTCCCATATCCTTTTCGGCAATTCCGTTATCAATGATTTTCGAGATCAGAAGGGGCTGCGACAGCTCCACTGCCAGCTCAATCCCCATCATGGCCAGAGCAGCTATGGCAGCTACCCTGTATTTTTTGAGATAGGTTAAAATGATGTTCATCGGCTGTACCTCGTCAATTTATTCGTATAGTGCATCCCTTAATCTTGTTGACATTGCCGAACCCTGTCCGTTTTTCAGAATGACCCGGCGCAGTGCCTTGTTGCTGCGGCTGAGCTCCGCAAGCTCCTCAAGCATGTCCGACAGCAGTTCCTGCACCTCCTCTGATAAACCGCCATCCTCGCGGACCGCGGCTACCCGTTCCTTATATTGCTCCAATTTCTCCGGCACTTGGCATAACTTCCTTCCTGTAAATGGTTCTTCCGCTGAAAACACACGTGCGTATATTATAGCATAACCTGAGGACCAGCCCTAAGGCGGGAAATGTCTTACAAGAAATATGCCGAATCCGGCACTTTTTTCACTGGCTACTTTAAATGGACATATGATACTCTAATAAAGTCGCATTTTTCGGCATACTACACTCTTGGAGACAAGAGCGAAAGGACAGATGGACTTGGCACAGTTGTTTTTCAGATACGGCGCAATGAACAGCGGAAAATCCATTGAAATACTCAAGGTAGCCCATAATTATGAGGAGCAGGGCAAGTCGGTGCTCATCTTCACGCCCTCCATTGATGACCGGGACGAGGTCGGGTACATTTCCTCCCGTATCGGACTGCGCAAGCAGGCCATTGCGATTGATGAAAATACGGATATTTACGGCATTGTAAGCAGCAATCTCCCCAAGCCCCACTGCGTGCTGATTGATGAATGCCAGTTTCTCACCAAGGACTGCATCCTCCAGCTGGTCAGGATTGTGGATGAGCTGAACATCCCGGTTATGGCCTTCGGCCTGAAGAATGACTTCCAGAACAACCTTTTTGAAGGCAGCAAATACATGCTGATCTATGCCGATAAAATCGAAGAAATGAAGACCATCTGCTGGTTCTGCGAACGCAAGGCAACGATGGCCCTGCGCGTGGAGAACGGCAAGCCGGTCTACAGCGGCAAGCAGATCCAGATCGGCGGTAATGAAGCTTATTACCCCGTCTGCCGCAAATGTCACAAGAATCCTCCTCTATAGCAGCAAAAAAAGCGTTCCTGTACCGTTCAATGCGGCTGGAACGCTTTTTTTGTTATCTGCTTTACTTCTGAATAGCCTTGAGTGCCCAATGTTGATCTTCTTTACTTACAAACAGTTCATGTCTGGAAGCCATATTACCCCCATAATGATTACGGCTGGAAATGACGCGCATCCCGCCGTTGATTTTGGAGCGGTGCCGGATTCCTGCCGCACTAAGGCGGTTCTTGATGACGAAATATTCCCTCTGATCAAAAGTGGTATAGAGCAGCGTCCGTTCCGGCGGTATGAAGAAATGCAGTATGCTTCTGGCAAATCCCATCCAGGCCCCCTCCCGTCTATGCTGTTCCAAGGTTCAGCAGCTACACCTGGCTCAGGTACCGCTCCTGCAATATATTCATGTGATGTCTCTCATGTCCGACAATCATACAGGCCTGGGCTCTGACGGTCACAGGTACGGAATAGAAATTTCCGGCTCGGGTCCAGACGTCATCCGCCAGGCTTTCCAGCAGAGCAAGTGTGGATTCCCGCACGATCCGGTAATGCAGCACCAGCTGCTTCAGGGTAAAGCGGTCAAAATGTCCGGCGGCAACGTAGTCCTTCTCTTCATATCCAGGCAGCGGCGCCTGCTCACCTCTGGCAAAACAGAGCAGCCGGTAGGACATAATGCGGTCATTATCGGTCAGGTGGCCGACCACTTCCTTAATGCTCCATTTCTCCGGCGCGTACCTGTAATTCCCCTGTTCTTCGCTGAGACTGTCCAGCAGCGCAAAAACCTCCTTGGACTGCTCACGGAGAATGGTGATAATGTCGCCCTCCGGCGGCACTAAAGAGATATAAGTTTCCTGAAATTCCATGTATTCGCCTTGCTCCGGACGCTGGTTCATATAAACTGCCCCTCCCACCTAAATTTATGAAGATTTTGTTGAAAAGTGTAGATTGATATTGTTGTATTTTAGTATATTATGTATAATCTTTGCAAGAATAGGAAGAGCCAACTTGTTTACCGGGAGTGTAGGTATGCTTGAATTTCTGCTGTATATGTTCTTCTCTGTCCTGGAAACCTCCGCTATGTTCCTGCTTGCGTTTAGAGTATTCAAGATTGATCTTTACATAATTGAAATTATTTTTGCAAGTCTGATCATGGCCTTTGTCTCATTTGTGCTTCGGCATAATTACGGTATGGCTTTACCCGATGCTGTTATTCAATACTTGCTTACTTTTTGTTTCCTCTGGCTTTTGTTTAGGATTCATATATTTTATGCTGTTATTATGACTGGATTGACATATTTATCCTACACATTATTGCAATCCATTTGTTATCTGGTTATGAATTTCACAGGATTTTACTATCTATCTTTTCCGTATCCGACAATGGGAGTGAATATATTACAGGTTGTTTCCGCATCTATTACAATTCTCATTGCTCATTACCTTAATATACACAGAAAAGGATTTGATTTCGTTCCAGATAAACCCAATGAACGTGTTAAAATCCAGCCGCATGAATTTATTATTTTCGCGTTGTCTCTTCCATCTTTATTAATGGGTATAGTAATGATTCAACTCTCTCAGCAATACACTAGATTCTTCTTTTTTATACCTTTAGCATATGGTACTCTGCTTTATGGATATTTATATATTTCATATAAAAAGGACCGCAAAGCATGAACACATTAGCCAATAAAATTGCTGTTGCCATTAAGATGACAAATCCAGAAGAAACTCACTCAATTGAAATGATGCAGTATTCTCTAGGTATCATTTTAAATACTTTTTTAATTGTTATTGTCACAGCAACATTCGGATTGCTGACCGGTCATTTCACCAAATTTATGACCTTCCTGTTAAGTTGTTCACTTCTCCGCCTCACTTCAGGCGGATTTCATTTAAAAACGGCAAGAGCCTGTAACATTTTTTCTGTTTTGTTATGTACACTTGTTCCTTACCTGTTTAGTATCTCCGGATTGGCTCTTATCCTGATTAATATGGCTAGCCTGCTCATTATGCTTCTGTTCGCGCCTAACCCGGACAAGAATGCCAGGATACCAGTGAAATTATTTCCGATTTTAAAGATAATCTCTGTTCTGTTGGTAAGTCTTAACTTTTTCATTCATTCGTCTGTCATCGGATTGGCGTTTATCGTACAATCCTTAACAGTAATACCATGGATAAAAGGGGGAAAACCATGAAAAAGACGCTTGCCAAGCACGCTTCCTCAATCCTTGCCGCTTCTTCTCGTTTATTTGTGTCAGTTATGAAGCCACTTTATCACAGCCCAGAAGCACCAAAAGAACTCCGCAAGTAATCCAACAAGGATGGGGAAAACATGCGTGTCTTACAAAACGACGGTTCTTCCCTGGACATCAGGGAGGAAGACATATTGTATTTTTCCAGCTATAAAAATGCAATATTCGTCCATACGAAAGAAGGCGAATTTGTTTTCCCCACTACTCTTTCCGATCTGCTGATTGCATACAAGGGTAAAGGATTCGAACGCCTTGACCGTAACAACGTCGTTAGCCTGAACAAGGTGAACGCGTATGATGCCGAGCGCAAAATTGTCCACTTCATTGAAGGTGAACAATTTGCAACGGTATCGGAGTCCAATGAACCCCGTATCAAGCGATTTCTTGCGGAATCATCAGAAGAAGCAGCAGATTGAATGAGTTGCTGTATCGTATCATTTCAACATCCCGGTATCGCTTCGATGCCGGGATACTTCAATGTAAAATGGGTAAATATTATGACATAATAACCATGTTATGTAAAGAGTAATTCGCAGGGTGAATGACAGGAGACGGATTTCCTTCCAAATGGTACCATTTAAATAAGTTAGCTATAATTTGGATCATTATACCTATTGATGGAGGAATCTAATGGATTATTATTTTCATCCTTCTCCGCGCCCCTCATCACTCGAACTACTATCTGACGAGCAGCTATTGAACATCTACGAATTGGCGGTGGAGGCTAAGGCTTCACCTGATTTTATTGAAATCATCATGAATATTCTGACCGAACGAAAATTAATACCTTCGGATTATTTGGATGCTTGAATTCAATACAATCGGTACACTTCTACATATATTTTTGTTCGCGATGCATATTTACCACAAGTCAAAAGCCATCCTCTTCTGTTTAAGAAGGGATGGCTTTTGTGCAGGAACGGATATAATCCGTTCCTGTTCTGCTATTCTATAACTTCTGTCTTGAATACATTGTCCAATTTGCCGCCAAGTCTCTTCTTGAGCGGTACTTTGATATCACGGCTCAATTCCTTGAAGAAGGTATCCACATCACAGTTCACATTCTGTGCCATTACAATGACCGTACCGTCCGCCACTATATTGTGGTTGACCTCATGCGGCACATCAACCTCAATGTCATATTTCTTGGTCAAGGTCTTTAGATACCGCGCAAAAATTTCCAGCAGCTCTTCATTGCTGAAATTCTCAACCGCTGCTTTTCCCTTAGGAGTAAACTTTACGTTAATTCTCATTTGTGGATTCCCCTTTTCTGTCGAACCATTTTTTGTTGGCTTTATGGATCAGGATGAATAGATGGCTGCAAGAAAGGGCAACATTATTCATTTTTGCTAAAAAGGCGCATTTAATACTCTGTAAGAATATCTTTCACAACTTTTTTTAATACCATACCGCCTTGGCTGAATTCAGATGCAACGATTGTCCCTTTATAAATTGCACCTGCTACTATCATAACACAAAAATAAAACACTCCTCTATTGGATTTTCATTTCCAACAAAGGAGTGTGGTTCAGCTTGCTTATCCGATTTTATTATTTCTAAGTACGACGAATGCAAATTTGAATAAATGCGCATATAATCGCTTGTTAAAGAACAGCAGGCTGATGCTCATTTTATTTTTGAAGCCCAGGGTATTATCCTGGAAAAACGGATTGATGTTACTCTTTAAAAAGGCAATGAACTCTTCGCAGCGCTCATCATTTACCTTAATGCCTTTTTTGATGTAATAATTGTAATAGTTAAAGCCGTATTCCACTACATTATCCAGGTATTGCTTGGAGATATCATGATAGGGGGTATTCTTCCCGTCTGATTTGAGATCATTGTAACGGTCAATTACAGCCAGGTAGTAGTTATAGAAGCTGTTGTCATCCCATACCTGTGTAATACTGCCGCCTCTTTGCAGATAATAATATTTCGGGTCCCAGACCCGGACGGATTTATTGGCGTTTTTGAACAGGAAATACATGGCCCACAGATCCTCATAGATTTTGCCGACCGGGAACCGGAGGTTTTCGAACAGCTCCCGTTTGAACAGCTTGTTCCATAAGTAGCTCTGAATTTCAACATCCTCGACGATCTTTTGTACGCCTTCCACGTTGCTGTAAACAATCTCTCCTTCAAAATATTCATACAACGGTTCGGTTGAATCATCTGTCACCACGTAGTGGCCGCAAATGGAAATATCGGCGTCATGCTTCTCGCTTAAGTTGTACAATAGCTCAAACATATCCGGTGCCAGCCAGTCATCACTGTCTGCAAAGCCGATATATTTGCCCCTGGCAATATCAAGCCCGCAGTTTCTGGCTTCAGAGACGCCGCCGTTCTTTTTATGAATCACATGCACCCTGCTGTCCTGACTTGCATAATGGTCACAGATCTGAGGGGATTTGTCCGGAGAGCCGTCATTAATCAAAATCAACTCAAAGTCCGTAAAGGTCTGCGCCAGTATCGATTCGATACATTTCGGCAAATAGTCAGCTACATTATACACCGGAACTATAATACTGATTTGCGGTTCCATTCTAATACCCCCATCTTCTTTTAGTATTGCCGCCCTGCTTTGCGGATTTTAAATTTGGCAAGGAGCGGACCAAGCATTTCCTGCAGCATGCCGGCATCCGGTCTGCTGAGCCAGAGGCCAGCTATAAAAAACAGCGGGACCAGCGTAACCGATAACACAGCAGCGTCTAAAATGAACATTGTGTATGAATGCGGAGTTACCATAAAATCAAACTGTTTCGTTACAGCAATGATTATCACGGAAACAAGCAAATTAATAATCCATTTTTTGTAGGTGATCCAGGAGCTTCTTTTCAACAATTTGCTATTCGTGTACCATACTATATCAATTAGCCGGTAAGTTAAAGCGACCATGGTCCCAAACAGCACCCCGTAGGCGCCATACGGAAACACAAGTATCAAGGAGAGAACAAAGTTTATAGATGTCTCCAGAATCGATCTCCACTGTGTTTTGCGGAAATGGCCGACAATATCAATCACCAGGTCGGAAGATAACCGGGCATTGAACAGGAGCTTCACCGCTGCAAACAATAAAGGCAGGAGCACATCAATATAATTGGTATCTTCGATCCCTGAGGTATACAGCCTCATAAAAGGCAGGATCAGGATCGTAGTTATCGTCAGCAGGGCAAACACCAGCGAGATGTAGGACGACTCGAAGAGGTTGAACATCTTGACAAATTTCGGAAAGTTATTGTTGTATTTCTGGCCTAAAGCGAACTTGAAGCTGTCCCGGATCGTAAAGGTTACTCTTTCCACCACGCCAAAGATCATATTGTACATCATATATACACTTACAACCTTCAGGTTTGTGAACAGGGTGAGCAGGACAACATCTGTATTTTTAAATACGAGATAAGACAGCTCGTGGATCAGAACGGAATTCTTTTGGCTGATGGCCTGATAATCCGGTGTAGTCTTGAAATTGATCCATTTGTAATGCCTTTTCATATAGATCTGGTATACGATAATTTGAACAATCGTGATTACAAAATAAACCGCCTGAACCAGAATAATATCAAAGCCGTTCAGCATTAAAATGATTCGGATCACGTTGTTCACAATCGTGGAGAGTGCCGTTACGGAAGCCTCGATGTAGTTCTTGCCCTCAGCAAGCAATAGAACCCTGAACTTCCCCTGAAAATAGTAATTAACCGCCCCGCCCAATCCGCTTAATAACACAATGGCCATAACTGTGAAGTTGCTGAAGCCGGAGCTGACAACAAGGGGATATCCGATCGAGATCAGGATGACCGCGATAAAATAGTACCATCCTGTTTTGCGGTAATAAGACGAGGTTGCAGTCAGAATTTCGTTGATTTTGGGCTTGTCGTTATTTCCAATGTGCTTGTAAAGCGCCTGTATGGAGGCAGCCCCTACCCCTGCTTCCAGTAAGGATAAGTATGTAATAACCTGCACTACCGACGTTATCAGGCCGTTAGCCTCCGAACCATAGGTAAGAATGATTAACCGCGGGATATAGAACCCCAGTCCGATCACGATCAATTGGCTTAGCACACCGACCAATACATTTAATATGCTTTTTTTGGCCATCCGTCTCTTTCCCCTTCACACTAATGTGATTGCTTCAATGTATTGGTGTTTTGAAAATAACTGAATCCTTTCATTTTTTACAATGATTATACACGCATGAACCTAATTTGCATGTCGAAAAATGTTGCAAATTTAAATTTTAGATGCCCAAAACGGTAAAACCATATGTATTTATCAGGCGGGTACAGATTAGCTGCTTTGTAATTAACCATTTTATAGCGGGGTAGAATCATATACCGGGATCAGCAATGGCATATTATAATAAAATGAATTGATGTTAGCTGAAATCAGTGTTATTCTAACAACTTAAATGCCACTCACAATCCAATAATGATAGACCCCATTTTGGTTATAAGGAAAGGTAATATGATGATAAAAGTTGAACACTTATCCTTCTCGTTTCCGCAAAAAGAACTATATAACAACATTTCATTTACCCTTGAAGAAGCACAGCATTGCGCTTTTATAGGGACAAGCGGCAGCGGGAAAAGCACACTGGTCGATATATTGATGGATCCGGAAAGATATTTGTACGAAGGCAGGCTAGAGATAGAACCTTCCTGCACTATCGGGTATGTAAGCCAGTTCTCACAGCTGGACAGATCTGAAGAAACAACGGTTTTTGAATATATAGGAGAAGCATTTATTAAGATTCAAAATGAAATAAACGCTGTCCTCACGGAAATGGAGACATCCGCCGATATTGAGCCGTTACTGGAGAAGTATCAACTGGCGTTAGACGCTTTTGAGTTGATCGGCGGAGATGATTTTGAAAGCAACATTAATAAGAAGCTAAACCTGGCAAACCTCATGAAGCTGAAGGATCTAAGGGTATCTGAGCTTAGCGGCGGAGAGTTCAAGCTGATCCAAGTCATGAAGGAAATGCTTAGCAGTCCGGACTTGATGATTATGGACGAGCCGGATGTATTCTTAGATTTTGAAAATCTAAATGCGCTCAAAAATCTTATCAACTCCCACAAAGGCATCCTGCTGGTCATCACACATAACCGTTATTTGCTTAATCATTGCTTCAACAAAATCATTCACCTTGAAAACATGGAGATTCAGGAGTTTGACGGGCGGTATATAGATTATAATTTCTCTCTACTTCAAACTAAGATCGAATCACAGGAGCTCGCACTCGCTGAAGAGGAAGAAATCAAGCGGAACGACAATATCATTGATAACCTTAGAGCCAGCGCAACTTATAATTCGGAAGCATCCAGAGGCAGAGCGCTAAAAGCAAGAGTGAAATTTCAGGAACGACTGGAAGCCCGCAGAATTAAAGCTCCGTTCGTCGATATTAAGCAACCGAAGATCCGTTTCGGCATGGAACATGAACTTGAAGACGACACTGTTGTAATGAAAGTTAATGATTACAGCGTTTCCTTTGATGAACTGCTTTTAGAAAATGTCAGCTTTGAGGTCAAGTCCTCGGATAAAGTAGCCATTATCGGTCCTAACGGTACAGGGAAAACAACCTTGCTACGGGAGATTGTTAAGCATAACCACAGTTCGATTGAAGTAAACCCTGATGCAAAAGTGGCTTACTTATCCCAGCTTCAAGGCGAAGTACTAAACGATTCTAATACCATACTGGAGGAATTTATCGAAGCGGGATTCGATACTTATGATCAAGTGCGGTCGTATCTTACTGACTATGGCTTTGAAGGAGAAATCGTTACCCAAAAGATAGAATCGTTATCCGGCGGAGAAAAAAACCTGCTACAATTGGCCAAGGTTTCTGCCAGTAACGCAAATGTACTGCTGCTTGATGAACCGACAAGCCATTTGGACACCTATGCACAAATCGCATTGGAGAAAGCTATCCAAGAGTATAAAGGTGCCATTCTTATGATTTCACATGACTTCTATTCTGTCGTAAACGGAATGGACTATGTGCTGATCATTGAGGATAAGACGATTAGAAAAATGAGTATGCGCAAATTCAGAAAGATGATTTATGCCAGTCATTTTGATAAAGACTATTTAGAAGCAGAGCAAAACAAAAAAGCAGTGGAAATGAAAATTGAACTGGCTTTGAAGGAAAAGAATTTTGAGGTTGCAAAAGGGTTGGCGGAGGAGCTTGAGGAGCTGATTAAGCTCCTGTAAAGGCGGCTGATATACAAGAAAAAGACACTGATGAGCAGGCTCTCAGTGTCTTTTTGCTGTTATTTAAGATGCAGTTCTCCTAACTGGTCGTTCCATCCTTCAACAACACCATTGTTAAAGCTTATAATTGCTGATCCATAATACCATGTATCTCCACCGTTTGTGATATGATCTGGCGTTCCCATTGATTTCTTTACCGTATCTTTGGAATCGCCTAACCCAAATTTTAACGTTGTCGCTTCGTTCTCAGAATCGTTCGCATCATGATTTGCAGAATAAAACACTGATGTTCCGTCTGCGTACGTTGGCTGAGTTGTTTCAGAGGGAGCTGAATTAACAATTTCATTTTTTGCATGCTGCAGTTCATTCAAGACACTGTTCATTACATCGTTCTTGATGGATTCACTCTGCCCTTCCATGGCATCCATAACTTGCTGTTTATACTCGGCGAATAAATCCAGCACATGATCGTAATCATCTGCATCCTGCCAGCCATTTATCGTCAGGATTTTTGCATCTCCTGTGATCCGGTTTATTTTAACAGGAAAGCGTTGATCTAACTTATCATACTTATACAAGCCAGGATAGATCACAAGACCAAAAATAATGACTCCTATTAAAACAAATGAACAGCGAATAATCATTTTACTGAGCTCTTTTTCCATAACCCTGCACTCCATCATAACCACATCGGCTGCGGAATTTGCTGCATACTTTGGCTTCTATATTTTTTTAAGAGCATCTACTGAGTATATTCCGTTTAAGCCTTCCATTTCTGTGTCCGTTAATGCTTCTCCTTTTTCAATCCTGCTTTTAAGGGCAGCAATATCCGAAAAGACGGAAAATGGATTGTTTTTTTGCCGTGATCCGTTAATAACGTAGTCTATATCAAGCAATATCAGTTCCTGCTGCACACCGGTTAATACATTATTTTTAATGGGAAAGCCCGTTTCTATAACGATTCTTCTTTTTGAAACAGCCAGCTTTTTGTGCAGACTGTCCACACCTATGTATGCTAACAGACAAACAATAAACGCTGATCCTGAAATGATTCCTGTTTTGCGGGTGACGCCGTTTAAGATCAGACTGGCAATTATGGTTACTGCACACAAAAAGATCGTCTGGCCTTTTAATTTAAATTTGAAATCGCGGCGCTTATAGATAATATACTGAAGTGATTCTTCCTTCAAAACACATTCTCCTTTAATGGGGTATTTCGTTATAACAAGCTAATTGTATTACATAATGCGAAACTGTCAAATCATTCGAATTGCTTTTCCTGCAAAAATAAAACCCAATAAACCAAAAAGGTTTATCGGGTGTGGGAGTCCACTTCATTCCTTCTACGTATCCTGATCCTTACCCTTTCAAGACACCTTATGCTCAATCCGCAGCTTGTCGGCTACCATGGCAATAAATTCGGAATTCGTCGGCTTGGATTTGGAGATATTAATCGTATAGCCGAATAAGTGGGAGATGCTGTCGATGTTACCACGGGTCCAGGCGACTTCAATCGCATGGCGGATCGCCCGTTCAACACGGGATGGCGTGGTTTTGAACTTCTCTGCAATAGCCGGATATAGTGTTTTGGTAATGGCCCCAAGGATTTCAATATTGTTGTACACCATGGTGATCGCTTCACGCAGATACTGGTAGCCTTTAATATGCGCAGGCACACCAATCTCATGAATAATGGAGGTAATGTTCGCGTCCAGGTTCTTGCCCTTGGAGAGCGGCACTACGTTGGTGCCTGATGAGGCCAACGGACGTGAGCCGACAAAGCCAGCCATATTTGAAGAACTGCTCATGCTGCCCTGTGTACCGACGAGCTGGCGCACACGGTTGGCCAGAACCTCCATGTCAAACGGCTTCAAAATATAATAAGACGCGCCAAGCTGCACAGCTCTTTGAGTGATGTTCTCCTGACCAAATGCAGTCAGCATGATGATCTTCGGCTGCGGGTTAAGATCCATATCACGCAGGCGTTCAAGAACGCCGAGTCCGTCCAGGTGCGGCATGATAATATCGAGGATCAGTACATCCGGAATCTTTCTTGCCCCGCTAAGCATCTGAAGCACTTCTTCTCCATTATAAGCGATGCCTGTAACGGTCATGTCTTCCTGTTCCGTAATGTATTCGGCTAGCAAGTTTGTGAATTCCCTATTATCATCTGCCAACAACACTTCAATATTCTGCACTGGCTGCTTCCTCCTTATTCATATCTGCTATTCTTTACCACATTTTTATCGCACTCCTTAGGTTTTCGACATGCCCTTCAAATATCCTTCTGTCGAAAAT
This sequence comes from Paenibacillus sp. fava2, assembly GCF_058313675.1. Taxonomy (NCBI): domain Bacteria; kingdom Bacillati; phylum Bacillota; class Bacilli; order Caryophanales; family Paenibacillaceae; genus Paenibacillus; species Paenibacillus sp. fava2. The sequence continues at coordinate 5,002,434 of NZ_CM177755.1, forward strand.
TATTTTTCTTTATTTTTTTTCGCCGTTGGATTATAATTAAATATTTTATTTCAACTTTCGATTTATATCGCTGAGCTTCGACAAAAAAATCTTAAGGCTATACCGCCTTAAGATTATATGGGGAAAGATCAGTTTGCCCGGTGACACCGGAATCTTTTAGCATCCACTCGATAAAGCAGCCATAGCCTGACTTCGGATCATTGACAAATACGTGGGTAACTGCACCGATTAATCGGCCGTCCTGTACGATCGGGCTACCGCTCATGCCCTGGACAATACCGCCGGTCTTATCAATTAGACGCGGATCGGTAATACGCAGCACAAGCCCTTTGGTGGCCGGAGTCTGCTGATGAGCGACATGGATAATCTCCACATTGAACCGCTCCACCTGCTGGCCATCAACAACCGTTAGAATCTGCGCCGGGCCTTCCTTCACTTCACTGCTCTTCGCGATCGGAATCGGCTGCTTGTAAAGACTGTGCTCAGGGTTCTTGGTCATTTTACCGAAGATACCGAAATCCGTATTGCTCTGCACATTACCCAGCACCTGGCTTTCCTTGAGAAAAACAGCCCGCTTCTCACCCGGATCGCCATCCTGGCTCTTGGAGATGGAGGTGACCGTGGACTGCACAATGTGCCCGCTGCCGACCACAATTGGGGTTCCGGTATTCATGTCCGTAATGACATGGCCCAGAGCGCCGTACACTCCCTGCTCCGGAGCATAAAAGGTCAGTGTGCCGACACCAGCCGCGGAATCGCGGATGTACAGCCCCAGTCTCCACACCTTGTCATTACGGTCATACGCGGGCTTCAGCCTGGCTGTATGCTCCTTGCCGGCGCGTTTGTACACGATGGTCAAGGTTTCACCTGACTTTCCGGCCCGCTCGACCAGCTTCGCTACCTTGGATACCTCATTGAGCTTCACACCGTCGATGGAAATCATAAGATCTCCGGGTACCAGACCGCTGTTTTCTCCGGGTGAAAGCTTGGACTGCTCAGATACTTCAATTAGATGATGGCCAACAACAAGAACACCTGCCGACTTCACTTTCACCCCGATCGTCTGTCCCCCCGGGATTACCTTGAGCTCCTGATCTGCCGCTTGGACCGCCGGTTTGGCCGGCTGCGGGTCAAGCGGTGAGGCATAACTCTGGACGGGACCTGCTACACCGGATAAGCTGAGAAAGAAGGTGAATAAAAGGCCGGGCATTAACTTCCTGAGGTTCGGCTTCAATGGCTGTCACGCTCCCTTTTGCTTCTTTCGCTTGACGAAAAAGGTGGTCGCCAATTGCGTACCTATAAGATAACCTTGCCCCCAGGCTTTTATTACTGTCAATCATTGTCCCGCCTAGCTTATGGCTGCTTTGCTGGCCTCGGCCAGACTGAGCATTTCCTGGGCGTGATGCAGTGTTTTTTCGGTAATTTCGACGCCGCCCAGCATCCGGGCAAGCTCCATAATCCGCCCGCTCTCGTTAAGAAAATCGACCTCGGTCATGGTCCGGCCGTCCTCAACCTTTTTACGGATCAGGTACTGATGATCGGCCATACAGGCCACCTGCGGCAGATGGGTAATCGAGAACACCTGGCAGGTGGACGACAGCTTGAACAGCTTGTCCGCAATGGACTGGGCCGCGCGTCCGCTTACCCCTGTATCCACTTCATCAAAGACCAGAACAGGAATAGCATCCGTACGGGCAAAAATACTCTTCATCGCCAGCATAATCCGTGACAGCTCACCGCCGGAAGCGATTTTGCCAAGCGGCCGCAGCGGCTCACCCGGGTTCGGCGAGATCATGAACTCCGCACTGTCGATGCCCTGACGGGTCAGCCGGTACCGGCGCTCCTTGTACTCCACGCCGCGCGGGTCCTCCAGAAGATCCAGCTTGACCTGCAGAGATGTCCGCTCCATCTGCAGATCCTTAAGCTCTCCTTCGACCTGGGTAGCAAGGTCTGCCGCACATTGTCTGCGCGCTTCAGTGAGCACCTCTGCGGCTTCCATTAAAGTGGTGAGCAGGCTGTTGCGCTTCACGCTCAGCTTCTCGATGTATTCATCCTTATTCTCCAGCAGGTCCGTTTCCCGGTGTATCTGATCATAATACGCCAGAATCTGTTCCACACTGTCTCCATATTTGCGGCGGAGGCCATTAATCAGATCGAGACGGTTCTCGATCTCCTCCAGCCGCACCGGATTGAATTCAATGTCCTCCCGGTAATCCCGCAGTTGAAAAGCAGCATCCTCCAGCTGGTAATAGGATGACTGCAGCTGCTCCAGTAAAGCCCGCAGCCCCTTTTCGTCATAACGAACCGCATCCTCCAGCCGGGAGATGACTTTGTTGATGGATTCCAGCCCCTGTTTGTCATACAGCAGGTCATATGCACCGGATACCGAATCCATCATTTTCTCGCTGTGGGATAGTTTGACCCGTTCTTCGGCAAGTAATTCATCTTCTCCCGGTTTTAATCGTGCAGAAGAAATTTCCTCAAGCTGAAAGCGGTACAAATCCAGCATTTGATAAGCCTTTTGGCTGGACTCCTGAAGCTCCCGCAATTCCTTCTCCACCTTGGCAAAAGCGGTATACTTCTCCTGATAGTCAGCCTTCAGCGGACCGATTACCGCTTCACCGTAAGTATCCAGCAGCCCAAGATGACGCTCGGCCTTCAGCAGGTTCTGGTGCTCATGCTGGCCGTGAATGTTGACCAGCTGTTCTCCGATTTCCCGCAGCATGCTGAGATTGACCATCTGTCCGTTAACACGTGATGTGCTTTTGCCTGTTGAAGTAATCTCACGCCGGATAATCAGATGCTCTTCAGGCTGGGCGTCAATGCCCAGACGCTCCAGCGTCTCCCATACCGGATGACCGGCTGGCAGGCTGAACAGCGCTTCCATTTCCGCCTTGTCACAGCCGTAACGGATAGAGTCCGCAGAGCCCCGTCCGCCGGCTACAAGCGCAAGCGCATCAATAATAATGGATTTCCCGGCGCCTGTTTCCCCTGTAAGCACATGAAATCCGGGATAAAAATGCACATCTACCGCTTCAACAACGGCCAGATTGCGGATCGATAACGTTTCTAACACTATAACTGCACCTCCGAAAAGATGATTCCCATGAATGGATTGATGCTGCGTCTATTTATTTCAGGAGATATATCCCATGATCTGCGAAATGACATTCTTGCTGTCCTCCGGCAGACGGCAAATGATCAGAATGGTATCATCGCCGGATATCGTACCCATAATCTGCGGCCAGTCAATGTTGTCAATTAACGCAGCCACCGAGTTGGCAGTCCCCGGAAGACATTTCATGACCACCAGGTTGCCCGAGGAATCGATATGGACGAAATTGTCCACCAGTACTCTTTTGAGCTTCTGGGTCGGATTGTAACGCTGGTCCGTCGGCAGGGAATATTTGTATCTCCCGTCATCCATAGGCACCTTAATCAGGAGCAGCTCCTTGATATCACGCGATACAGTTGCCTGTGTGACCTGAAACCCTGCTTCGCGCAGCTCGTCCACCAGCTCATCCTGTGTTTCGATTTCCTTCTGTGTGATAATTTCACGAATCTTGATATGCCTGTGTCCCTTCATAGTGCCTCCTGTATTATAAAAATGAATATTAAGCGGACTCTCCGTCATCCCTGCCAAAAGAAATCACATGGATGGCAGAGGACACCGTGTTGACATACAGCACTCCGCTGCAGTCAGGATAAATCAGCAAATAAGGCAGAAGTGCATCCCGGAGTGCGCTCCCTGTAAACTCCAGCTCCTTGCGGGGCCTGGACAGAATGACCAGGTAATAGGAGCCGTCCTCTTTGGAGGCTATGTAATCAATAAACAGCCGGCTGTACATGGGGGCACCGTCTACATTAAAAGAAAGCGGGATCTTGAGCTTGCCGCCAATCACCTCATATCCTGCTGCCTCCAGCCACTCAATGGACGGGTGGGGAGCAATATCATTGTTGATCGGCACCCGGTCCTTCAGGAAGGAATCCGGCGAGCTCTGCAGCCAGAGATAAATCCGGTATACCAGAAATATCACAACTGCCAATCCAATAAGCGCCACAACGGCTTTGTCAGAGCTTGCCACGCAAATCACCTCGGTGATTTATTCGCCCAGACTGCCGGGAACTCCTGCTATACGTCAGCGCCAGCTGATTATTAGTCTTGTGTAAAATATGACTTTTCAAGCAAAAGAAACTCATCGTTTCTTCGATGAGTTTCCGTTAGCAGACGCAGTAAAGGTCGAAGCCGCTTCTTTAATGACGGTATCAGCCAGCAGCGCGAAGCTGTCAGCCGTATAACGGGGAGCAGACAGTGCTTCTGACTCTGCTGAATCATCCGTCAGCTTCCAGTGTGCCAGAAATTCAATATTTCCTTCACCGCCGGTAATCGGCGAGAAGGTCAGATTTTCAAGCCGGTAACCCAGCTCTTCCGCCATAGTCAGTACATTGACCAGTACTTCCTTATGTACCGCAGGATCACGCACAACGCCTGATTTACCGACCTTTTCCCGGCCAGCCTCGAACTGCGGCTTAATAAGCGCGGCAATATCCGCCGGGCGGCTAAGCAGCGCTTTGAGCGGGGGAAGAATGATTTTGAGCGAGATAAAGGAAACATCAATGCTCGCAAAATCAGGCACAGGACCCAGCAGATCCTGAGGTGTCATGTAACGGAAATTCGTCCGCTCCATTACGCTTACCCGCTCATCATTGCGCAGGCTCCAGTCCAGCTGGTTATAGCCGACATCAATGGCATAGACATGACTTGCCCCATGCTGCAGGGCGCAGTCGGTGAAACCCCCGGTGGAGGAGCCGATGTCCAGCATGACGCGTCCGGTCAGGCTGATCTCAAATTTGCGGAGCGCTTTCTCCAGCTTGAGACCGCCGCGGCTGACATAAGGGTGTACAGCTCCTTTTACTTTCAGGACAGAGCTGCGCAGCACCTTCATGCCCGCTTTCTCGATCCGCTCCTCGTCCGCCAGTACAAGACCGGCCATAATGGCGGCCTTCGCCTTTTCACGGCTTTCATAAAAGCCCTGCTCCACCAGTAATACATCAATCCGTTCTTTAGGGTGTTCCATGTTCATCTCCTGATCGTTCTTGGTCGCCGGCTTCCACTTCCGTTATTCAGGAAGTAGAAGTCGACTTGTACGTATATTTGCTCAGTGCCTTCATCGCTTTGATCCGTGCACACAAGGCTTCAACGGTCAGGCCGGTCTGCTGGCGCTGCTCTTTGACGGAGCCATGCTCAATAAAGATATCCGGCACGCCCATCAGATGCACCCTTGCATCATATATCTCCTGGGATGCAAAGAACTCCAGCACGGCGCTGCCCAGACTGCCCGCTTCGCTTGCCTCCTCCATAACAATCATTGAGGTTCCGGCATTAGCCAGCTCGAGCAGCATTGAGTTGTCAAGCGGCTTCTGGAAGCGTGCATTTACGACTCCAACCTGAATACCTTCACGCTTCAAGAGCTCTGCCGCTTCTTCGGCAACCTGAACCATCGGCCCGCAGGCAAGCACAGCGTAATCGTCGCCGGTACGCAGGCGTTCCCATGAGCCAATCGGAATCGTATGCATCTCCTTGTCCAGAGCCACACCTGTTCCGTCAATCCGCGGATAACGGTAAGCAATCGGTCCGTCATTGTATTCCAGCGCCGTCTTCATCATGTGGCGCAGCTCGTTCTCATCCTTAGGCATCATGATAACCATATTCGGGATATGACGCATAAAAGCGATATCATAGACGCCCTGATGGGTCTCGCCATCCGCACCGACAAAGCCTGCACGGTCAATGGCGAACATCACATTGGCGTTGTGGCGGCAGATGTCATGCAGAATCTGATCATAGGCCCGCTGCATGAAGGTGGAATACACCGCATATACCGGCTTCATTCCTTCCATAGCCAGCGCTGCGCAGAGCGTTGCCGCATGCTGCTCGGCGATGCCGACATCAATCATCCGGTCCGGGAATTCCTTGGCGAACGGGAACAGGCCGGAGCCTCCCGGCATGGCCGGAGTGACCGCGATCAGGCGTTTATCCTCACGGCCCAGCTCAATCAGCGCCTCCCCGAATACCTCAGTGTACATCGGCGGCTTATCGACCGCCTTAAGGGATTGTCCGGATTCAATTTTGTATGGAGAAATGGCATGTGATTTGTAGAAATCGGTCTCAGCCGGTTTGTAGCCTTTGCCTTTGGTGGTCAGCACATGCACCAGCACTGGCCCGTGTACATTGTCCGCCTGATGGAAGGTGTCGATCATCTTCTCAATATCATGACCGTCTACCGGCCCGAGATAGGTGAAGCCAAGCTCCTCGAACAGCACGCCGGGTACCATCATATACTTAAGGCTGTCCTTCAGCTTCTCAGCCGTCTTGGCCAGCTTGCCGCCGATTGCCGGAATTCTCCGCAGCAGCCCTTCCACTTCATCCTTGGCCCGCAGGTAATGGCGGTCTGAACGGATTTTGCTCAGGTAATTGTGCATCGCCCCGACGTTCGGCGCAATGGACATCTCATTATCGTTCAGGATTACCATCAGCTTGCGGCGTTCATGCCCGATATGATTCAGCGCTTCAAAGGCCATCCCGCCGGTCAGCGCACCGTCACCGATCACAGCAATAACCTTGTTGTCCTCGCCCTTGAGGTCACGCGCCATGGCCATACCCATAGCTGCAGACAGAGAGGTGCTGCTGTGTCCGGCTTCCCAGACATCATGCTCGCTCTCCGAGCGCTTCACAAAGCCGCACAGTCCGTCCTTCTTGCGGAGCGTGTCGAAGCGGTCCTGCCGTCCGGTCAGGATTTTGTGGACATAAGCCTGGTGTCCTACATCATATATCATTTTATCCCGGGGACTGTCATAGCAGTAATGCAGCGCCAGCGTAAGCTCCACTACCCCCAGGTTGGATCCCAGATGCCCGCCGGTCACAGTCAGCTTCTCGATCAGAAACGTACGAATCTCCTCTGCAAGGGAGTTCAGCTCTGGCACTGATAAAGATTTGAGTTGCTGCGGATCATTTATATTTGGAAGCAGCACGAGTCTTCCCCGCTTTCCTAGATGTTGTAAAATATAAACCCCATTATAACACAAACGAAACGGCTGTCGAAATACAGCCGCTTCGGAATTTTCTTTAATGGTCTCTGGACATCAGATAAGATGCAATTTCCAGCAGGCGTGAATCGTCCTTGAAGCCCCCGCCGAGCACAGCGCTGCGGGCAGCTTCCGTCAGCCGCTCCACTTCAGCGCGTGAGGCCTCCAGCCCGATGAAGAACGGGTAAGTCACCTTTTGCTGCTTGATGTCGCTGCCCGTCTTCTTGCCGAGCTTGCCTTCGTCGCCGACCAGGTCAAGGATATCATCCTGCACCTGGAAAGCCAGGCCGATCTGTGTGCCGAATTCACGCAGCGCTTCAAGCTGCGCAGGGTCTGCACCGGCGATCCGTCCGCCGGCCAGCACGGAGAATACGATCAGATCGCCGGTCTTGTGGCGGTGGATATACTGTAGCTGCTCCAGACTGGTGAGCCCCTGCTCGCCTTCCATATCGGCTACCTGTCCGCCGACCATACCGCGCGGACCGGCCATTTCGGCCAGCTCCTCGACAATGGAGAGCACCTGCTCTGCAGGCACGCCATAACGGCGGGAAGCCTGGACCACGCTGTAAAACGCATGGGTCAGCAGCGCATCACCGGCCAGAATAGCCGTTGCTTCGCCGAATACTTTATGACTCGTGAGCTTGCCACGCCGGTAATCATCATTATCCATCGCCGGAAGATCATCATGAATCAGCGAATAGGTATGCACCATCTCAATGGCTGCTGCTACCGGCAGCGCCGCTTCCCGTCTGCCGCCAAGCGCTTCGCAGGCTGCGACAACCAGCAGCGGACGCAGGCGCTTGCCTCCGGCCTGCAATGAATAGTTCATCGCATCCTTCAAATTGCCCGGGACGGCCCAGCCTTGCGGGAGGGTAGTCTCCAGCTCCTGCAGGACCGCTTCCGTTACTCCTCCGATATATTCCGGGAGCGGCTGGCGCTCCCCGCCTGCAGCATTCATTTCCGCGTTATGCTCAGACCTGCTCATCGCTGTCCCCTTCCAGCCGGGCGCCGAAAGGCTTCTTGCGCAGCTCCCCGTCCATCTCGGTAATCATTTCGATCTTGCGCTCCACCTGCTCCAGCTTGCTTCCGCACAGCTGTGACAGCTTCATGCCCTGCTGAAACAGGTCAATGGCCTTCTCCAGGGGAACGTCGCCGTGCTCAAGCTCACGGACGATTGCCTCCAGCTGCTCCATTGCCCCTTCAAAATCCAGTTCCGCTTCCTTTGTCATCGTCTTTGCCATCCTCCTTCATTCCCCAGACCTGGCAGCTAAGCTGTCCGTCATTCAGCTTTATGTTGACCACATCGCCGAGCTCAACTTCCTTTAGCGATTTGATTAAATGCTCTTCCTTCTCGTCATAGACGAGGCTGTATCCGCGCGACATGACCTTCAGCGGGCTGAGCGCGTCGAGTGAGCGCAGCTCCGAGACGTAACGCGCACGCTTGTCCCGCAGGCGCGCCTGCATCGCCCCCGCCAATTGGCGGGTGATGCCCTCGGTGCGCTGCCGGGCCGCATTCACGCTGGCCTGCGGGTGGAACCGCTGCAGCCTTGCACGCACCACCGCCTGGCGCTCCTGCGCCCGGCGGTGCCGGGTCTCGGCTGCGCGGCTAAGCGCCGCGCGCAGCATGTCCAGCCGCTGCGCGTGCTGGGCCAGCTGGCGGCGGGGGCCGACCAGCGCCAGCGAGCGCTGCAGCGAGGCCAGGCGCTCGCCGCCGCGCTGGGAGCGGCGCAGCAGGCCCTGGCGCAGCCGCAGCTGTGCCGTGCGCAGCTGCGAGGCGAGCTCGGCGGCATGCGGCACAGCCAGCTCAGCCGCCGCTGTAGGGGTCGCCGCCCGCAAATCGGCGGCGAAATCGGCGATCGTGAAGTCGGTCTCATGACCGACTGCCGAGATCACCGGAATGCCGGAGCCGGCAATCGCCCGCGCTACGGCTTCTTCATTGAAGGCCCACAGTTCCTCCAGTGAGCCGCCACCGCGGCCGACGATCAGTACATCGGCCTCGCCCATGGCGTTCAGGTTCTGGATCGCCTTCACGATGGAAGGCCCAGCCCCTTTGCCCTGCACCAGCACGGGATACAGCACCACCGCTACCTGCGGAAAGCGCCGCTGCAGCGTGATGATAATATCCCGTACAGCCGCCCCGGTCGGTGAGGTGACAACCCCCACGACGCGTGGGAAGCGCGGCAGCGGGCGCTTGCGTTCCGCCGCAAACAGCCCTTCCTGCTCCAGCTTCCGCTTGAGCTGCTCGTAAGCCATGTACAGGCTGCCGATGCCGTCGGGCTGCATATGGGTTGCGTAGAACTGGTATTGCCCATCCCGTTCATACACTGTTACATTGCCTCTGGCGATAACCTTGGTCCCTTCCTTCGGAACAAAGGGCAGGCGCTGGTTATGGGAGGCGAACATGATCGACTTGATCCGGCTGCTCTCATCCTTCAGCGTGAAATACATGTGCCCGCTGCCGTGATGAGTGAAGTTGGAAATTTCCCCGCGCACCCACACATCTGACAGGAGCACATCCGAATCCAGCTTCATGCGGATATATTTGTTAAGATCTTTAATGGATAAGACTTGCCGTTCTGCCGCCATAAGCAGCTCCTATTCCAGGCCGCGGCGGCGTTTGGCCGCAATCAGCGTATTGCTCATCAGCATGGTAATAGTCATCGGGCCTACACCGCCCGGTACAGGTGTAATATATCCGGCAACTTCCTTCGCGCTCTCATAGTCCACATCTCCGGCAAGCTTGCCGTTATCCAGCCGGTTCATGCCGACGTCAATAACCACAGCGCCCGGTTTCACATACGAGCCGTCAATGAAATTCGCCCGGCCGATAGCTACGACCAGAATGTCCGCCTGGCGGCAGATTTCAGCCATGTTCGCCGTACGGGAATGGCACATGGTTACAGTCGCATTCTCGCGCTGCAGCAGCAGGGAGACCGGCTTGCCGACGATATTGCTTCGGCCGATTACGACCGCATGCTTGCCGGAAATTCCGGTTCCCGTCCGCTTGATCAGCTCAATACAACCTGCAGGTGTACAAGGCAGCAGGCTGTCATCACCGATAACCAGATTGCCCACATTGATCGGATGGAAGCCGTCTACATCCTTCTCCACAGCAATGGCGTCAATAACCGCCTTCTCCTCGATATGCTTAGGCAGCGGCAGCTGAACAAGGATACCGTCGATATCATTACGGCTGTTCAGCTCTGCCACCAGGGCAAGCAGCTCTTCCTGGGTTGTAGATGCATCAAGTCTGTGCACTTCCGAGTGGAAGCCAAGCTCGGTGCTGGATTTCTCCTTATTCCGGACGTAGACCTGGGATGCCGGGTCTTCACCGACTAGAACGACAGCAAGACCGGGCTTTACGCCGTGCTCTGCCAGGTCCTTCACCTGCTGTGCGATGTCAATACGAATTTCGTCGGATACCTGTTTACCGCTGATGATTGCTGCTGTCATGTAAGTCTCTCCCCTTTTTATCTGCTCAAGAAGTGTGATTGAACCATGAATGGCTGGTAATGCGGGATACTGCTTGTCTGCTAATCGTATACTGCTTGTCTTCTGCCGGGATATGCCAGCCTTACCGGCCAGTTACCGCTGGTTTGCTTCCCTGGTGCCTGCCGGGTACTTCTCCGGCCTTACAGCTCACTTTTCAGCTTGTCAATTTCCTGGATCATTTTGCCGAGTACACCGTTCACGAATTTGCCGGAGTCCTCTGTGCCGAAATGCTTGGCCAGATCGATCGCCTCGTTGACCGCAACCTTGGCGGGCACATCGTCTGCGAAGACCATTTCAAAGGTTGCCAGACGCAGAATTTGGCGGTCTACCCGTGACAAACGGCTCATCTGCCAGCCCTTCAGGTAATGCTCCAGCATATCGTCGATGGCCACTTTATGCTCCCATACGCCGTTCACATGCTGCACGACATACGCCTTCAGCTCTATCTCGTCTGTGATGACATGCTCGCTTTCATTTTCCTCGGATGCCTCAGCAATCAGCATTTCTACCGCTTCTGCACTATCCACATCATTCATTTCCATCTGGTACAGGCTCTGGACAATAATCTCTCTTGCTAAACGTCTCTTCATGTGTTCCTCCTACAATCTTATCTCGCATTTTATATCGTAAAGCATTGTTTCCGTCAACTTATTCATTACCTTTAGAATCACAATTATTATTCTCAGCACAAAACCGTCTGCTTTATCCCTAATTGTACTTCGTACAGTCAAAAACCGGCCGGGGCTGTACCGGGGTGTGTATGCCGGTATCTAATTGTACGAAATACAGTTAAACGGATTGTAGTTAGTGCGGCAACTGCTGTAGCAGCCAAAGTTAAAAACACTACTTGGAATTCTGTCACTTAGTTTGGGGATTTCTTGTATTTTTAAATGCTTAGGTGGAAAAACGTCACTTAATTTGCAGCAAACTCCTTCTAATCGAGATTCCGCCGTGAAATTAAGTGGCATTATCGCATCTAATAACCACCTGATCCCCTCTAGTAACCAAAAAACCGCGCAGCCCTTCACCCGGCAGGCCAGTCAACGCAAACGAAACGGGTTCCAGGCTCCGGGAGAAAGGCTATCGCGGTTCATTTGAAGGGACGCCAGCGTCCGGACAGCCGCTCTACAAGCTCCTGCCAGACGAACAGGGGCGGCTGCGCCGTATCCTTTCTTTTGCCAAGCGTATATCCGATGAACACTACCAGTGCAAAGAACAGCATATCCCAAAAACCGCTAATCAGATAAATCAGGCCAAGCACAATACCGAACGTTACTCCGGCGATTCTGCCCCCGTGACTTCCCCATACTTCTTTCCAGGGCATAAGGGAAACTCACCTCTATTCCACTCGACTTTTGAAGCTTGGAGACTGTGTGAGGTTGGCAATATAGACCGAAACGTCTGCAACCGGAATCCCGGTCGTCTCCTGCACAAAATCATGCACCTGACGCTGAACCTCTGTGGTCAGCAGCGGGAGCGAATGCTCACCGTCCACTACCGCACGGATCATAATCTCAAGTCCTGCCTGTGACACGCGGATACGCGACTTCAGGTCCCGGATCCCTTTAACCTTGCCTGCAGCCTTGAGGCTCAGGTTCTCAATGGTTTCCATCGAAATCTGGATATCCCCGTACTCCGTACGCTGGTCCACCGACGGCTGGGAGGCCCGGTCACGGCGCAGGGAGATGTAGAAGAAACGGATACTGAGCAGGAACAGAATGACTGCCACAGCAATGGCTGCAATATAGGCGGCCGGGCCATCCTGGATCTCGACCGTATCCGGAATTGCGCCGCTCAGGAGGAGAATGGCAATTACAGATAATATTCCGATGCTTAAGCTGTAGATAAACAGCAGAAGCCTGTCCAAAATTTTTGCCACGAGTCTCATAACCTCCTTAAATTAGAGTAAACCCTCGACGGTGCTGTCGGGGGTTTATGGATAAACGGGGGCCCTTATTTCACGCGGTGAACCGCTTCTGTGTCTTCGCTCTTGTCCGTATTCGCGGTAGTTTTGAACTGGACGTCATGTACATGCACGTTCACTTCCACTACAGTCAGACCGGTCATAGTCTCGATGGAACGCTTAACATTGCGCTGAATCTCCCCGGCTACTTCCGGAATACGGTTACCGTACTCAATAATAACGGACACGTCTACGGCTGCCTCACGTTGTCCAACCTCTACCTTTACTCCTTTGGAGAGATTCTTGCGGCCCAGAAGCTCCACAATTCCTCCGGCGAATCCGCCGCTCATGCCGGCAACGCCTCTAACCTCTACGGTAGCCAAACCTGCGATAACCTCGATTACTTCCGGAGCAATCTGGATCTCGCCGATCTCCGTACGTTCGTATTCCGTCGGCAATGTACTCATCTTGGACTTCAACCCTTTCAATAAAAAAGTTGTTCAACATTTATAGCGGAGAGCACGTCTCTTATTAAACATACTATATCATTTGCCGAACTTTATGACAAACAATGAGAAGCCGTCCTAAATTTCATACTCTTCCAGGAACTTGATATCAAAATTCCCGTCAAGGAATACCGGATGCTCCAGCAGCTTCTGGTGGAACGGAATCGTGGTATGTATGCCTTCCACAGCAAATTCGGCCAGCGCCCGCTTCATCTTCGCAACCGCCTCCTGGCGCGTCGGCGCCCAGACGATCAGCTTGGCAATCATGGAATCATAAAACGGCGAGATGGTATAGCCGGGATAAGCCCCGCTGTCCACCCGTACACCCAGTCCGCCCGGAGGCAGGTAAAAGCCGATTTTGCCCGGTGAAGGCATAAAGTTCTTGTCCGGATCTTCGGCGTTAATACGGCACTCAATCGACCAGCCGTTGATCACGATATCTTCCTGGGTAAAGGAGAGCGGATTGCCCTCGGCCACCGAAATCATTTCCTTGATCAGATCCACGCCGGTAACCATCTCCGTTACGGGATGCTCAACCTGGATTCGGGTGTTCATTTCCATGAAATAGAACTGCCCGTCCGGACCCAGCAGAAACTCCAGGGTACCTGCTCCGGAGTAATTCACGGCCTGTGCTGCACGTACAGCGGCCTGCCCCATCGCTTCACGGATTTCCGGTGTCAGCACGGAGCAAGGAGCTTCTTCGACCAGCTTCTGGCGGCGGCGCTGCACAGAGCAGTCCCGTTCGCCCAGGTGGACGACATTCCCGTGATTATCAGCAATAATTTGGATTTCCACGTGCTTCATTCCGGTCAGGAATTTCTCCAGGTAGACGCCGGCGTTGCCGAAGGCTTTTTGGGCTTCCTGCTGGGCAGCAGTAATCTGCTTCACCAGGGACTCCTCGTCTTCAGCGATGCGGATGCCTTTGCCTCCGCCGCCTGCGGTAGCCTTTACGATGATCGGGTAGCCGATATCACGGCCCAGCATAACCGCTTCCTCTACATCCCCTACCAGCCCGTCAGAGCCCGGGATAACCGGAACGCCGGCCAGCTTCATGGTGTCCTTCGCTACAGCCTTGTCCCCCATCCGGGTGATGGCATCAGGGGAAGGGCCAATAAAGGTGATATTGCAGGATTCGCAGATCTCGGCAAAATCAGCATTCTCAGCCAAGAACCCGTATCCGGGATGAATCGCATCGCACTCTGTTAATGTAGCGACGCTCATAATATTGGTAAAGTTCAAATAACTGTCCTTGGACGACATCGGACCGATGCAATAAGCCTCATCTGCCAGCCGGACATGCAGTGAATCCCGGTCAGGCTCTGAATAGACCGCGACGGTGGAAATGCCCATTTCGCGGCAGGCTCTAATGATGCGCACCGCGATTTCACCGCGGTTGGCAATCAGCACTTTTTGAATGTTCATGCGTTTCCTCCCAAAGTTTAACGAGGCCTGTCAGCCCTCTTGTTCTAGTACTGCGGCAGTTACTCCGGCTTTACCAGAAACAGCGGCTGGCCGTATTCTACAAGCTGGCCGTTCTCGGCAAGCACGGATACGATTTCGCCTCTTACTTCCGCTTCCAGCTCATTCATCAGTTTCATCGCTTCAATGATGCAGACAGTGGATTTCTCATTCACACGGTCCCCCACCTTGACAAAGGACGGTGATTCTGGAGAAGCGGCACTATAGAAGGTTCCTACCATTGGAGAAACAATTTTATGTAATGCTCCTTCGGCAGGGGAAGACTGCGGCTGTACGGCAGCCGGGATCTCGCTTGGGGCCGTAGGTGCAACATGCTGCGGGCTGTGCGGCTGCGGTGCTGGCGTAAAGGGATAGACATAAGGAGCCGCCTGGATTGCATTGCCATCAGCTTCAGGTCGATCCGGTTTACGTATAGCCAGCTTCATTCCTTCGCTTTCAATCTCCAGCTCATGTACGGAGGAGGTCTGGTCCAGCAATTTAATCAATTCCTTAATCTCGCTTAACTTGAACATTTAATCGTTCACTCCTTCAGCTTTCTCTCGAAGCCACTTTTCTGTTACGGATAAGTTGGAACGGTTACGCTGTCCTTAAAAGGACGGTACCCGTTTCTGCGAAAAAGATAAGGATAAAGGATAGCGTAAAATAAATCCTTTCTTATCTTTCAAGCAAAAAACGGCCTCACCGTTTCTCTTTTGAAGCATGGCTTCAGGGATAACGCAAATCTGAGGTCGCTTTCATCATGATAACTTTATGTATTATATCACAAACGCTAGAAATGGAAAGAGCCCGGGGCAACCCGAGCTCTTTCGGCATTTTTTGCTTTTTTATACTGGTAATTATTGCTCTGATACGTATTGCACCCGGATTTTGTCCTGGGTAACGCTCAGTTCCTTCATCACCAGATCCACGATGCCAACGGCCTGTTTCACGTCCAGCTTGTCGCTCAGCACAACCACGGTGTAGCTGTTTCCGGTTTCCTCCTTGACGATGGCCTCACCGTATTTCTGCTGGAGCTGGGTCTCGATATCGCTGATTTTGGATTCTTTTTCCTCAAGCTTGCTGAGCTGCTCCTGTGCCACAGCGTTCTCGGCCGGTGTCTTGGTCATGTCGTTAATCTGGGCGATCAGGTCATTGTAGTTCTTCAGGTTCTGCTGTTCGCGTTCAAACAGATAGTTGGTGAACATGCTGCTTGCGGATGCGCTTTGTGCGGCAACTTCCTTCAGAATTTCATCATCGCCTTTGGCTGGCGTGCCTTCAGTGGAAGCTGTAGCGCTGTCTGTAGAGGTATCAGCCGCTGCTTTATCATTGCTTGCCGCAGTCTTCTCACCGGCCGTTTTGTCAGTTACTGCAGCAGTGTCTTCTTTGGAGCTGTCTGTGCTGCTCTTATCCGGTGCAGCCGCTGTTTCGCTGCTGGCTGTGTCAGCAACCGGGTCGGTAACAGCCGCTGCTGCATCTTCAGCTGCAGTGTCTTCTGTTGTAGCGGCAGCCTCGGAACCGGCATCCGTGCTTAGTGCACCTTGC
Organism: Paenibacillus sp. fava2; assembly: GCF_058313675.1. Classification (NCBI taxonomy): domain Bacteria; kingdom Bacillati; phylum Bacillota; class Bacilli; order Caryophanales; family Paenibacillaceae; genus Paenibacillus; species Paenibacillus sp. fava2. Next base: position 5,018,421 of record NZ_CM177755.1, read on the forward strand.
GTATCCACTTCATTGATAACCAGACCGTTGTCGAGCACTGCAGAATCCGTTGTACCTGTGCCGTTATTCGCGCTGTCCACCTGGATGGTGCCTGCTGTTTCCTTGGGAATGGAGGCCCCGGTGTCTTCAGTGAATAAGTAGTAAGCCGACAGCACCACCATCAAGCTGAGCATGGAAACCAACCAAATTGTTTGTCTTTTGCCCTTCATTTTCTTTTCCTCCTAAAAATAATATTGGATTTATTGCTGATTTGCCCGCCTATTCCTGCTTGCGCGGCACAACGGAAATGCGGTAGCTTGGCACATTCAGGCCTTTCTGGATGGCTTCCTCGATCAACCCGCGGACAACCTTGTTCTCGGCGCCCTTGGCTACCACAAGCACGCCGCGCACCTGCGGCTTGATCCGTTTGGTAATGATCGGAGTCTCATCGCCCGACTGGCTGTAGGTGACGATTTCACCATCCCTGGTATATTGCGTGGTATGGCGCTTGCCGCCGCTGGCATCGGTCTCTTCACTCAGCTGCTGTGAATCATTCATATTCCGCTGCACAACAATCTCCTCTGTAGAATCTACAGTAACCATGATGTCCACCGTTCCGACACCGACGATCTTCTCCAGGATTTCCTTGGTGCGCTCCTCCATTGCCTGCTCGATGCTGTCAAAGGCTCCGGAGTTGTTAAGATTCCCCTGCTGCAGGGTGGTCTGCGAGGACTCGACAGCCGGCGGTTCACGCCCCGTATTCTCGCTGTCGAGCTTTTTCACGTTCACAAAGGAGTTGAACAGCATGATTGCCACGCCCAGCAGTCCCAAAATGATCAGCCAGCGGAAGGTATGACTCCTTTTCGGACTGCCGGAGCCTCCGCCTGCCCATTGCTCCAGCTTTTTTAACCAGTTGGCCACTTCTTATCCCCCCTCATCATTAGCGCTGCTTCTTAAGATTTCCCGGTGCCCGCTGTACTGCCGGAGACCCGGATGATGCCGGGCTCCAGATTCCAGTTCGTTTCCAGCAGCTTCTTAATTCCGTCAGCTGCTACATCGGCTGTGCCTGATGCCTCCTGTCCGTCAGCTCCGGCACCGGAAGCATTGCCTGTTGACCCGGCTGTTACTTCCGCCGCTCCGCCGGCGGTGCCCCCGCCAATCTGCACTTGTACAGGCACCACCGGTTCAATCCGGATCGGTTCAGAACCTGAGGGGCTGTCCGTTCCTCCTGTTTCCGCGCCGCCGGCCTGGCCTGCTCCGGCTGACGCCGGCAGGGACACGGTGACTGCGGTAATTACGGGAACCTCCTCACCGCCAAGGCTGGATGCCTTGCTCAGCCCGAGCTTCACCGTCACCTTGATCCCCTGCAGGCCTGTACTTCCGGCGACCTGCTCCTGCATCTGGCCGGCAACTTCCTCTGCAGCCAGCTGCAGGCCCTGCTCCTTGGCCCCTGCGGCCAGCATCCGCCCGTCGGCCAGAATCTGCTCCAGCTCGCCTGCGCCCCGGCCTGCCCCGGAGAGCAGTCCGCCCTGCTGCTCCTGCTGTCCCAGGGCCACGCTCAGCTCCTTTGCGGCATCCCCTTTCAGCAGGGAGACAATCGGGCTGAGCATCGTCAGCAGGACCAGCAGGCTGAGCACCAGCCTGGCGTAGCGCTCCATCGACTTGCCCGGGAGCAGCATTTCTACAAAGGCAGCCATCAGGACTACCAGAATGAGCTCCCGCAGCCAATCGCCTAACCAGCTCATACGCTTAACCCCCTGAACGTTAGTAGGCATCCGCTTTTTTCCGAACCGGTCGAATCGGCAGGCCTCACCTCATCATCACCGTGACATTGCCTGCGGTCAGCATGATCGTCACAGCCAGGAAGAACATCAGGGAGACGGCGGCCAGAGCGGCAAAGACGTAAATCATGCTTTTGCCGATCGTCTGCAGACAGGACACGATTGGCGTCTCGCCGAGCGGCTGCATGACCGCTGCAGCGACATTGTAGATGAGCGCCAGAATCAGAATTTTGATCGCCGGGAAGGCGCACAGGAACAGGATGATGATGACGCCTGAGAGCCCGATAGCATTCTTCACCAGCAGCGAAGCCGAGATGACGGTGTCGGTGGCGTCCGCGAACATTTTGCCGATGACAGGCACGAAATTTCCGGTGATATACTTGGCGGCGCGGATTGTCACACCGTCTGTCACCGAGCTGGTGATGCCTCTGACTGATATAACGCCGAGGAACACCGTCAGCAGTACTCCCAGCAGCCCGGCCCCGACATTGCGCAGCAGATTAGCCAGCTGGGTCAGCTTGTATTTCTCCGACATGGCGCTCACCAGATGCAGCACTGCCGAGAAGAAGAGCAGTGGGAATACAATCGTGTGAATCAGCGTGCCGACCGTATGGATCATGAACACAATCAGCGGATGCGTGACGGAAACAGTGACGATGTTGCCCATCGAAGCGAGAAGCGCGAACAGCAGCGGAATCATCGCCATCATGAAATCAATCATCCGGTCTATTGCATCCTTCGCATAGCCGATCGCTATGTTAAAGCTGTTGACAGCGATGACGAGCACGACCATGTAGCAGAGCATATAAGCGATTTTGCTGACGGCCTTGCGTTCAAAAGCGGTCTGCAGCGTCTCCAGAATCATGCTGAGTACACTGACCATGACGATCGTGACCAGCAGCTTGCCGTTGTAGAGCACCTCATGCCACATGAATTTGCCCAGGCCTGACAGCACGCCTGCAAAGCTTAGACCGTCCTCGCCGGGAAGCAGCATATCCATCAGCGACGGGGTCTGCCCGTCCGGGAAGAACCCGCCGTACTCCCGCATCAGCTGGTCCCAATAAGACTCAACCCCGTCCAGCGGCAGGTTTTCTACCTGACCCTTGACCCACCCGTCTACGGGTGATGCGGTACCGCCTGAAGCCTGCGGCGGAGCGCCGGTTGCCGAAGCAGTTCCCCCGCACCAGAGCAGCAGCAGAAAGGGCAGAAGCAGCAGTATTTTATATTTAGGAGTCTTGAGCACCTGCATGTCCTGCATTCCCGCCTTTCTCCGGCTGCTCCCGCTCCGCATGGTTCAGGCAGGCAGCAGCTTCATCACCGTTTCGATAATAATGCTGATGATCGGCACGGCCAGCACCATGATCAGCACCTTGCCGGCCAGCTCGATCTTGGAGGCGATGGACTCCTGCCCGGCATCTCGCACAATCTGTGCCCCGAACTCCGCGATATAGGAAATTCCGATGATTTTGAACACGGTTTTGATGTAGATCATTTCCATTCCCGAGGACTCCGCCACCCGCTCCAGTGTCCCGAGAATCGTGCCTATCTTGCCGATCAGGAACAGAAAGATCAGAATGCCGGCTGCCGTAGTCAGCAGAAAGGCGAACATCGGCTTTTGTTCCTTCAGCACGAGGATCAGCACCGTCGACAACAGTCCGATTCCTACTACCTGGATAATTTCCATACTGCCTGCCTACTGAAAAAGAAAAATCGTTTTGATTTCCTGAAGCAGTCCGTCCAGCATCCGGATCACCATGAAGAGCACGATGATAAATCCGACGATCGTTACCCAGTGGGCGATATCCTCTTTGCCCATCTGCTTGAGTACCGTATGGATCATGGCAATGATGATGCCGATGCCGGCGATTTGAAAAATCGCGTTGACTTCAATATTCATTCCTGGCACCTCGCTAAAAGATCAAAATGACGATCAGTACTCCAAGCAGCAGACCCAGGCTTTTGCTCATTTTTTCATATTTGCCCTGATCTTCTCTGGCCGCTGTCTCTTCCTGCTTCAATTGCTGCAAAGCCAGTGCAATATGCGTGCTCTGATTCGACCTGTCGCTTGTGCCCAGCGTGCAGCTCAGCTGGCGGAGAATTTCCCGCTCTGCACTCTTCAGCGCAGCGGAACGGAAATGAAGCTCCATCGCCCGCCTGAAAGCCACCTCTGCACTGTGGTCCAGCGGCGGGCTCATCTCCTGGGCAGCGGAGGTAAAAAAGGCCTGCAGCGGCCCCTTCGCCTGCTGCCCGATCCGCCGCAGCGCCTCCGGAAGCGGGGTATAGCCGTACAGAATCTCTGTCTCCAGCCGCTGGAGAGCGGCGATCAGCCCCCTGATGTTCCGCGGCCTGTCTGCATACTGGGCAGCCCGGGTGAACCCGGCCAGCGTGCCGGCCAGCACAACCAGGACGGCACCCAGCAGTTTAAGCACGGCGTTCACCGCCTTGCTGCTCTTCCGGCGTTATGAGCAGCAGCCCGCGCTTCTGCCCGTCCAGAATGCGGAAGGTCAGCCCTGCCTCGGTGCGGTGCAGAATGACGTACCGCTCGAACATCCGGTGCTCAAGCAGTCCCCCCAGGCCCGGACGCCGGGCCAGCTCGGCCACTTCCTTGCCGTGGGCCGTGGCTACCACGGAGATTCCGGCATGCAGCGCTTCTGTCACCGCTTCGGCATCCTCATGGCGCCCGATCTCATCAGCGACCAGCACCTCTGGCGAGAGGGAACGGATCATCATCATCATCCCCTCCGCTTTCGGGCAGCCGTCGAGGATGTCTGTGCGCGGCCCGACATCAAAGGCCGGGATGCCGCGGCGGCTGCCGGCGATTTCCGAGCGCTCGTCCACGATGCCGACCTTAAGGCCCGGGCGGCTGCCGTCCCGTCCGGACTGGCTGCCGGCGGAGATCTGCCTGGCGAGATCACGCAGCAGCGTGGTCTTGCCGTGCTGCGGCGGCGAGAGGATCAGCGTATGCATGATCCGCTGCCGCCCCCGCTCCACCAGGTAGGGCAGCACGCTGTCGGCGATGCCCGGAAGCTCGCGGGCAATCCGGACATTGAAGCCGGTAATGTCGCGCAGGTGCTCAACCCCGCCTCCGCTGAGCACCGTCCGGCCGGAAAGGCCGATCCGGTGTCCGCCGGGAATCGTAATAAAGCCCTTGCGCAGCTCCTCTTCCATCGTATAGAGGGAATGATTGCTGATGAGATCAAGCAGCCGGTGTGTATCCTCCCGGCTTGGCTTGTACGCTTCTGCGGGAAGCTGGGTCAGGCTGCCGTTTTCGCAGAGGAAATGGTATTTGCCGGAGTAGTTAATCTCCAGCGGGCGCCCTTCTCGGACCCTGACCTCCTCCAGCCTCGCCAGAAGATGGGCGGGAAGTCCGCTCAGCAGCGTCCTTACTTTTTCGGGAAACAGGAAAAGCCAGTCATTAGCCATACAATGTACCCCCAAGCTGTCCTCTACTTTTATAGCTTTATTCCATATTTATGCTTGTACCTGAGCTTTATGCCTATCATCTATCATTTTTTTAGAATACCGATTAAGAGAAAAGCCACCCCGCAGCCGATCCAGCCCAGCTTGCCCCAGGACAGCTCCTGCGCCATCCCCGTAAGCCCGACAGCCGTTGTCAGAATGAGAATCGTCGGCCCTACGAGGGCCAGTCCTGAATTGACCGCCAGCGCCTTGTCCACCTGGTTCAGCTTCAGCATAATCAGTGCCGCCGTAATCTCCACACTGCCGGACAGCAGCCGCAAAATCGCCATCCAGCTAACATACTTGTCCAATCTGTTCAGCTCCTTATATTCAAATCTGCTGCAGACCCATCCCGCACTGCCTGAAAACAAGCCATTACCCATGGATATGCGCAAGCTGTCCACTTTAGACAAGCGAAAATAGGCGCAGCCGCACCTGAGATGTGAAAGAAATCATAGAGAAACAATTCATAAAAAAATATCATCAGTGTGATAAAATAAATTTGTTAATCAACAAACGGGAAATAGAAGCTTATGTCATTGGATAGACTAAGAAAAAAAGAGGGGAATTTTAGCATGCAGGTTCGTAATCTCGTAGTACCACTAGTATCAAGCACAGTAGCGAGGCAGGTAAAAGATGTAGCTGTCATCATTCTTTCAGCTTTTCTGGTAGCCAGCGGCCTCCGGCTGTTTCTCATTCCGCATCAGCTGCTGAGCGGCGGGGTGGCCGGAACGGCTTCCATTATCGGTTATCTCACAAATCCCAAGTATATTTCACTGTACTATTTTGCAATCAACTTTCCGATTCTGATCTGGGGCTTTGTGGCCGTAGGCAAAAAATACATATGCTTAAGCATGCTGTCTGTCATCTCCACCACCTGGTTCCTGACCGTCATTCCGGTCATCAAGCTGACCAAGGACCCGATCCTGGCCAGCATTTTCGGCGGAGTCATTATTGCCTGCGGGGTTGGATTTTCGCTTCGTGCAGGGGGCTCTTCCGGAGGATTTGATATTTTGGGCTCGATCATTACCCGCAAACGCGATATTCCGATGGGGACTGTGCTGTTCGTGCTGGACGGTCTGGTCATCCTGAGCCTGGGCTTTTTCAAGAGCTGGGATTCCGCCCTTTATGCCATGCTCTGTATTTTCGTCAAAAGCCGGGTCGTAGATATGATTCATATCCGCCACGTCAAGCTGACCTGCTTCATCGTCACCAAGGAACGCGACAAGATGCTCAGCCGGCTTAACCAGCTGCCCCACGGGGTCACTGTAGTCAATGCGGAGGGCGGATACAGTCATGAAGGCAACACCATGCTGATGACCGTTACGACGCGCTATGAGCTGGCCGAGCTGCGCAAGACCATTCTCGAGACGGACCCGAAATCGTTCGTGAACGTGCTGGAGACGGTAGAGATCGTGGGCCGGTTCAGACGGCTGAGTTAGCTAGACTGATCATGGAAAAAAGCCTGTAATCCCCGGTAACCGGCGGACTACAGGCTCTTTTTTTCAAATCTCCCGGGTATCTTATCATCTGAATCCAGGTAACTCATCAAACAAACGGATTCAGATGATTAAAAAAGGGATGTTCCTCCAGCCCTCGCTGTAGAAACATCCCTGTTCTAATACCTATCTGCGGTCCTTAGGCCCGCCAACGAAGGCCTGCTCTTCAGTATCCAGATTATAGGCGGTGTGAAGCGCCTGAATAATCTGCTGAAGGTTGCCGGATTCAATAACACAGGACACCTTGATTTCGGAGGTGCTGACCATCTTGATGCTGACGCCCTGGCCGGAGATCACTTCAAACATCTGCGCGGCAACGCCAGGATGGCTGACCATTCCTGCACCGACGATCGAGACTTTGACCAGATTGTCTTCCGAGGTTACTTCACGGTAAGGCAGCTCGCTGTGCAGCCCTTCAATAACCTCCTTGGCCCGGGCCAAATCGCCCAGCCCTACTGTAAAGGAAAAGTCGGCTGTGCTGTTCTGAACGCCGCTCTGCACGATGATATCCACATCGACGCCTTCAGCAGCCAGCTTGCCGAATACCTGGGCAAGAACACCCGGCACATCCGGCACTCCCAGAATACTGATCCGCGCCACATTTTTGTCATATGCGATTCCGCTTACTACTACTCCCTGCTCCATGCTTGCTTCCTCCTTAACTACAGTACCTTCATTATGATTAAAGCTTGATCTGACGACCAGCTTCACCTGATATCTTTTGGCATACTCTACCGCCCGGGGGTGGAGTACCGCTGCGCCCAGATTGGCCAGCTCCAGCATCTCGTCATAGGAGATTTCCTTCAGCTTGCGCGCCGTCTTGACGATACGCGGGTCTGTGGAATAGATGCCGTCCACATCGGTATAGATTTCGCACACATCAGCCTTGATTGCAGCTGCCAGTGCAACTGCCGTTGTATCGGAGCCTCCGCGTCCCAGCGTTGTAATCTCGCCGTCCAGCGTCATCCCCTGGAAGCCGGCCACGATCACGATCTGTTCGCGCTCCAGCGACTCCAGCACACGCAGCGGAACAATTTCGTTGATCCGGGCCCGGCCGTGGGTTTCATCTGTGCGGAAGCCTGCCTGCCAGCCTGTATAAGAGACGGCATCTCTGCCGATCCCGTGCAGGGCGATGGACAGCAGCGCAACCGAGATCTGTTCGCCGGTTGTCATTAGCATATCCATTTCGCGCGCCGGCGGCTGCTCATTCAGCGCCTTGGCCTGGTCGATCAGATCATCCGTAGTATCTCCCATAGCGGATACAACCACAACGCAGCGGTGCCCTTCATCCTGCTTATCTGCGATGCGCTTAGCGACCCGTTTCATACGTTCAATGTCGCCGACGGAGCTGCCTCCGAATTTCATGACATAAAGTGACAAAGTTCTATTCACTCCCTATTTCGCTCTATGTAGCTTATATTTTGGTTTATCGCTTTAATCCAGTATAATACGAAAATGACATCAAGCGTTAATGGTTTCAAAAAAAAAAGCGCCCATTCCGGGATCACCCTGCTTCACTGCCAAAAAAACCTCCGCCGCTGTAAGCGGGGAGGCTATTGTTGTTGCGGCTGTATGCCAGGCTTGTCCTACGCGCGGGAGATATATTTACCTTCGCGTGTATCAATCAGGAGAACGTCTCCTTCATTAATGAACAGCGGAACCTGTACAATATGACCAGTTTCCAGTGTAGCGGCTTTGGTTGCACCCTGCGCAGTGTTACCCTTAACACCAGGCTCAGTTTCAGTAACCTTCAGCTCAACGCTGGTAGGCAGGTTGATCCCGAGGATTTCGCCCTGATAGCTGACAATGTTAACCGTCATGTTCTCTCTCAGGAAGTTAAGCTCCCATTCAAGCTGCTTGGCAGTCAGTTCAAACTGGTCATATGTTTCATTATCCATAAATACGTGTTCAGCACCGCTTGCATACAGGTACTGTACTTTGCGGTTTTCGATGATGGCACGGCCAATGGTTTCGCCGGCACGGAAGGTGCGCTCAACGGTGTTGCCGTTGCGCAGGTTCTTCAGCTTGGAGCGGACGAACGCCGCACCCTTACCCGGTTTAACATGCTGGAAATCAAGCACGGTAAAGATATCGCCATCTACCTCTACGGTCAGGCCTGTTTTGAAATCATTAACTGAAATCACTAAAAATCCCTCCTGGATCATTAATCAACTTGGTGAATGGGTGAAGCAAAAAAATCTAAAGTACCAGATAATCCTTAGACGAATGCGTCAGAAGTGTAATCCCGCTTTCGGTGATTACAATATCGTCCTCAATCCGCACTCCGCCTAGACCGGACAGGTAAATCCCCGGTTCAACGGTAACGACCATTCCCGGCTCCAGAATCTCGTCAGCGAGCTTGGACAGCCGCGGCCATTCATGAACCTCCATACCAAGGCCATGGCCTGTGCTGTGGCCGAAATACTCTCCGTAGCCGTAACGGGTAATGATATCGCGCGCAAGCGCATCCGCTTCCCGTCCGGTCATGCCGGGCTTGATATTCGCCAGTGTGTGCAGCTGTGCTTCAAGCGTGATGTCATAGATTTCCTTCAGCTTGGGATCCGGCTTGCCCAGTGCAATCGTACGGGTCACATCCGAGCAGTACCCGTCCAGCAGCGCACCGAAATCAAAGGTAACAAATTCATTGTTCCCGATTACCTTGCTGCTGGCTACACCATGCGGCATGGCCGAACGTTCGCCAGAGGCAACAATGGTATCAAACGATGAAGAGGTTGCGCCGTGGGTGCGCATGAAGAATTCCATTTCCAGATCCACATCACGCTCGGTCATGCCGGGCTTGATCACATTCAGGATATGACTGAACGTTGCATCGGCCAGATCGGCCGCGCGCTGCATAACAGCCAGCTCATCCTCATCCTTGAACATGCGCAGATTCTCAACCGCCTTGGATACCGGAACCAGCACTGCCGGCTGGAGCGCCTCGGCATAAGCCGTGTACGCGCTGAAAGTCACGTCATCCTGTTCAAAGCCCACACGGACACTTCCGCTCTGGGGTAGCAACTCCCGTACAGTATCAATGAATTTCGGACCATGCTGTACAACCTTAAGGCCGGTTACCTGCTCCGCCGCCTGGGTCATATACCGGAAGTCAGTCAGCAGGTAGCTTTCATCGCCGGTGACAAGCACATAACCCGAAGAACCGGTGAATCCGCTCAGGTAACGGCGGTTATACCCGCTGGTAATTAACATAGCATCCAATCCCATATCCTGCAAAACCTTACGCAGCTTGGAGACGCGCTTGTTGCCCATTTTCATTCTCCTCTCGAAATAGCCACATTGTATTTTAACATAGGGTTATGCCCTTGAGAAGTTTTTTCGGGCGTTCAGGCCAGCTTTGTCCGCTGTTCGCGTTTTCGTTCATCCGTATACTCGATGGCTGCCGTGTAACCGATGAATAATCCCCAGAGCAAAAAGATGCAAAATTCACTGACCACAGAGTTCCAGGGGAGCCTGAACATCGGCTGCTGCAGGAAGAGCCAGGAGCCCGCCAGGAAGATTACCGCCCACCAGATCACACCGTATACCATACCCGGCCAGGGTCCCTTCAGCTTGCGGAGGAGGAAGACGTAGATAAGCGAAGCGATTACCGAGAACAGTATATAAAACAGATATCCGGTCAGCTGTCCTGCAGGCTTCATTAAAAAAGCATGCTGAAAGAAAGGCTCTGCCAAAAAGCCCGGAATCACCTTGGTAAAATGAAAAACGTACATTAGCCAGCGTATCCCTCCCCAGATAACTCCGGCAAATATCCCCAGCTCGATTGCAAAAAATAAAGGGTTCGTATGCCCCGATGCCTGCTTGCCTGCCTTGTTCATTATTGTGCCCCGCTTTCACATGTGAATTGGCTGTGCTGCTTCTCCTGCCTCTTACTCCTAGTATGCTCAGGAAAAGCCAATCCAACTAGCAATGTAAGCATAAATTAGTTACAATGGTTTATATCAATCATATTATTATCAGGGAAGGTGAATTGGTTGTCCCAGGAAACTCCCAGTTACGGCGGCCAGGCCGTTATCGAAGGCGTCATGTTCGGCGGCAAGCATATCAACGTAACAGCCGTACGGCGGAAGAATCAGGAAATCACATTTTTGGAGGTGCCGAAGAGCGATAAGAGCTGGGTCATCAAGCTGCGCAAGATTCCGCTGCTTCGCGGCATTGTCAGTATTATAGATTCCAGCGCCAAAGGTTCCAAACATTTGAATTATTCAGCAGAATCGTTTGCTGAAGATGAGACTGAGCCGGAGGAAGCGGCCAAGCAGAAGGACAAGGCGAAGGACAAGAAGAAAGAAGAAGGCTGGAGCCTCGGGATGATTTTTGGTGTCGCGGTGATGGGTATCCTGTCATTCCTGTTCGGCAAGCTGATCTTCACCCTGGTTCCGGTCTTTATAGAGACGTATCTGTTTGAGGGTGTAGTTGACAACTATATTCTGCGGAACCTTTTGGAGGGTCTGATCAAGCTGATTCTGCTGCTTGTCTACCTGACCGCTATTTCACAGACTCCGGTAATCAAACGGCTGTTCCAGTATCACGGGGCCGAGCACAAGGTCATAAGCGCCTTTGAAGCCGGCGAAGAATTAACTGTCGAGAACGTTCAGAAATACAGCCGCCTGCATTACCGCTGCGGAAGCAGCTTCATGATGCTGACCATTATCCTTGGCGTCGTAATCTACTCTGTATTCCCTTGGAGCAGTCTTACTGAACGCGTCCTTCAGCGTATCGTTCTGCTGCCGGTTGTCATCGGCATTTCGTTTGAGGTTCTGAAAGGAACGAACGCGGTACGCGACGTTCCATGGCTGAAGTATTTAGGTTATCCCGGCCTGTGGCTCCAGCTGCTTACAACCAAGGAACCTAAAGATGATATGGTTGAGGTGTCCATCGCCTCCTTTAACCGGATGCGCGAGCTGGACGCCATGATTGAAGCTAAAGGCTATATCGATGAAAGTGTGTCAGGCGGCGTATTGGATCCTGCGAAAGGATGATTGCCCTATGATCAGGCATGCTTTAATTTTTTGGATCAGTGTTATTCTTGGCGTATATGGACTGGTTTACGGAGTAATGAATTTCGGATTCTGGTGGCTGTTCCTGCAGCTGCTCCCGACCTTCATCCTGGTAGGTTTGCTGGTGTTCGCTTACAGGCTGGCTATGAAAGGCCCGTCCTACGGCTCCGGCCGTTCAAGACCGAAGGTTAAACCATCCCAGAAGACAATGGCCAAGGTTGCCGGAGTCCGCAAGGCCCAGACAGTTCCCGGCAAACGTAAAACGTATCCGTTTCAGGTTATCGAAGGCAGCAAAGGCAAAAACGACGATCAGCTGCCCAAATATCATTAGAATAACAGCCAAAGCCTCCCGGTGCTGCGCAAGCAGTCATGCGGGAGGCTTTTTGTGTGTACAAAATGATCCGCCTTAAATCCTGTGCTTGCGCGGCCGCCAGTTCCGGAAAAATTCCTCGCCCGCCTTCATTCCTGCCGCATACAGCTCATCGCTCTCCTGTGCCGTGAGATGAAACTGTGTCGTGGAGATGCCCAGGGTCGGTATCTTGACTGTACGTACGAATTTCTCCGCCTCAATGTAGCGTTCATCATGTGCGGACAGCATCGTGCCTACCATTGCCTGCAGCATCGTAAACGGTCCGGTAATCCGGTGCGGCTGCGGCTCCGTCTTTCCGATCAGCTGGTAGCCGACCGTCGGCGTCCGGTGTTCAGGGCTTTTGAAGCCTTCCTTTTTCTCATCAAACAGCCACAGCGGAAAATTACTCAGTACCCCTCCGTCCACGACATAGACGAACTGCTCCATAAAAGTCTTCCCCTGTGCCGCCCGCCCGTTTAGCCGGAGCATGACCGGATCGAAGAAATAGGGAATGCTGCAGCTCATCCGCACCGCCTTGGCAACCTCAAACCTGTCCGGGGAGATCCCGTACTCGGGAAGATCGTCCGGCAGAACAATAATCCGGCCGTTGGTAATATCCGATGCAATGACCGACAGCTTGCCCCGGGGCAGATCGCTGAAAGTGACGATGCCTTTATCCAGCAGGATGCCGCGAACCCAGCTCTCCAGGGCTTCCCCGGAATACAGCCCTTTCTTGATCATGACACGCAGCGCCGGACCAATCAGTGCCGTATTGTAGAGCATTCCCCGCTTGAGAAAGGAGGTAAACGGTGTCTGCTTGATGATCCGGCTCATATCCTCCCCGTCGTAGCCTGCTGCCAGAAAAGAAGCGATAATCGAGCCTGAGGAAGTTCCGGCCACTCTTTTAAAAACACCGCCTGCCCGCTCTGTCGCTTCAACCGCTCCGGCCAGCGCCACTCCTTTTACCCCGCCGCCTTCAAAGACTGCATTGATCTCCATACACGGCAAACCCCCGTTCCATAGATCTACTGCTTATCTATGAGCACGGGGGAGTATTCATGACTTCTATGATTTAAAATAAAAGGCCAGCAGGCTTGCAAGCCCGTACGGATTCCGTACGGCAACATCGTTAGCGCGGAACATTATGCTTCCGGCAACTTCATCGTAGTTATCGTTGTATTTCAGCTGGTTGATAATCTGTTCACCGCTCTGCCATTCGGCAGTCTGCTTCGTGTCTCCTACCTTGTAAGCCGCCTGGCCGATGTACAGCTTGACGCCGGTGCCTTTGACCTCATTCACCCACCAGTCCACAAGCTTATCATAGCGGGCCGCCGAAAAGGACAGGCTCCAGTAAATCTGCGGAGCGATGTAGTCGATCCAGCCGTTCTTGATCCAGGTACGGGTATCCGCATACATATCGTCATAGGCCGTTACGCCTGCTGTAGTGTCTGATCCGGTGCTGTCAGCTTTTTTGTTCCGCCAGACGCCGAACGGGCTGACTCCATAGGATACTGCCGGCTTGGCTGCATGAATCTCCTGTCCCAGCTGGCGGATGAATTCATTGATATTGTTCCGGCGCCAGTCTGCCTTGCTGGCAATACCAGCACTGTTATATGCCTTAAAAGCCGCATCATCGGCAAAGGTTACATTAGAGGGATAGAAATAATCATCCAGATGCACACCGTCGATGTCATAGCCCCGGACAACCTCCATCACCGTATCAATAATATGCTGGCGGGCCTCGGGAATGCCGGGATTAATATACAGCTTGCTGTCCGCCTTAACGATCCAGTCCGGATGAACCTTGGATACATGGTTACCGGCAAGACCATTAAGTGTGGCCGCAGCTGTATCTGTTGTTGCCCGGAACGGATTGAACCAGGCGTGGATCTGCATGCCGCGCTGATGCGCCGCACTCACGATGTATTCCAGCGGATCATAGTCCGGAACTTTACCCTGCGTACCGGTCAGCACTTTGGACCAGGGAACAAGCTGTGAAGTGTACAGGCTGTCGCCTGAGGGACGCACCTGCACAAATACAGCGTTGAAGCCGGTCGTCTGCAGCTTGTCCAGCAAGGTATCGAATTCCTGCTTCTGCTTCGCCGGATTGCCCGCTGAAGATGTGGACGGCCAGTCCAGGTTGAACACAGTGGAGATCCATGCTCCCTTCATCGCTTTCCCTGTATTACCGGGAAGAGTCGGAGCGGGTACAGATGGCACAGACGGTGTTGGTACTGTCGGAACCGTAGGCGTTGACGGACCAGTGATCTCTGCATTTGAATACAGGGCGATATGCTTCGCTGCCTGGTTCCATACTACCTGAAGGCCGAGCTGCTCACTTACAAAGCGCAGCGGTACCATTACCCGGCCCTGCCTGATCTGCACCGAGGTATCCAGACTCACAGAGGCTGCATTCACCAATGCTGTCTGTTTGCCGCTGGTCAGCTTCAGCACGGTATCTCCTTTGCTGATCGTCGCTGTCTTGCTGCTCTGGCTCCATTCGACCGCCGCGCCAAGTCCCTGGCTGACCACACCGGCCGGAACCATCGTTACGCCTGAAGCGGTAATATACGGCGGCACGTCAGGATTCAGCGCCTCCCCGTCCAGCTCAATCGTGATCTGAACCGCAGCCGCGCGGATACTTCCCGGCCATACCGGCAGAAGCAGCATCAGCACCATTACTCCCAAAAACCATTTTCGGTAATTCATAATTCCTCCCTGTTATACATGAAATGAACGCAAAAAAACGGCCTCTCGTCCTTATCTAAGGGAGTCGGCCGTTTCTTGCAAAACGGAGAAATACAAGTAAAAGTATAACAGGCTGCTATACTTTCTCATACTTCGTTAAAGGACGTTATCCGTTTTGACGTAAAAAAACTGGAAAGGTTGCGGTATCCATACAGAAACAGACTTTTTATGAATCGCTGACCAGCTCATTGTGAATATCATATAAGGTCTTCACGCGTTCCTCATCACGGCGGAAATACTCCACCAGCGTTTCGATCCGCGTAATCGAATCCCAGCTCAGATGATGCTCAATGCCTTCGACATCCTTATAAATATGCTCCTGCTGTACTCCGATCAGGCCGAGGAACTCCTCCAGCAGCTGATGCCGGTCAACCAGCCGTTTTCCTACTTTTTTACCTTTGCTCGTCAGGACAAGCCCACGATATTTCTCATAGATGAGATATTCGTCCTTATCCAGTTTTTGGATCATCTTGGTTACAGAGGAGGGATGTACTTCCAAGCCCTCGGCAATATCCGAAACCCGCGCATAACCCTTCTCGTCGATGAGCTTGTAAATGCGCTCCAAATAATCCTCCATGCTGGGTGTTGGCATTCAAGTTTACCTCTTTTCTATAATGAGCGTGGCACTGGGGCCGAGCCTTGCTCTAACAATGATACATGTTTCTGCCGCTCCTTGGCAAGTCCTGCGGAAAAGCACCTGCTGTCATTAACGATGTTTACCATGATTTCAGGACAGCGCTAAATGGCACAATACCGTTAAGCCTATACGGGAGGAGTGTGAGTTCATGACAATCGCAATACCTGAACGTCCATCTGTCAAAAGAAAGCCGAGGCCTACCGGGTTATTCATTCCTGAGCTTGTTTTTTTTGAGCCGGATGCCCTGAACTATCCTAAAGGGGAGAAAATTATGGAATGGGTCAAAGCCCAGAACATCCCCTACCGTATGACCACCTCGCATAACCGGATTACCAATCTGCCCGGTGAAGGCGAACTGGAGCAGTATAAAATCGCCAAGCGGACTCTTGTGGTAGGCCTGCGCAAAACGCTCACTTTTGACCAGTCCAAGCCTTCTGCCGATTATGCCATTCCGATTGCCACAGGCTGCATGGGTCACTGCCATTATTGTTATCTTCAGACCACGCTGGGCGCGAAGCCTTATATACGGGTGTATGTAAACACAGGAGATATCCTGGATGCCGCCAAAAAATACATCGAGGAGCGCGCGCCGGAAATCACTACCTTTGAAGCTGCCTGTACCTCCGACCCGCTGGGGCTGGAGCATATTACCGGCTCGCTTGCCGAGCTGATTACGTATATGGCGAAGGAGCCGCTGGCCCGGCTGCGTTTTGTTACTAAGTATCAGCATGTCGACCCCCTGCTCGGGCTGGAGCACAACGGGCACACCCGGATCCGCTTCAGCATTAACGCCGATTATGTTATCAAAAACTTCGAGCCCGCCACCGCCCGCTTCGATGAACGAATTGAAGCCGCCGGGAAGGTTGCCAGGGCCGGGTATCCGCTTGGTTTTATTATCGCACCGATTATCTGGCATGACGGCTGGGAAGAGGGCTATGCAGAGCTGCTGGCCAAGCTGGCAAAAGCGATGCCTCCAGGTTCAGGCAAAGGCCTGACCTTCGAGATGATCCAGCACCGGTTCACCAAGACGGCCAAGACGGTGATTGAAAAGCGTTATCCCAAATCCAAGCTGGAAATGGATATTGAGAAGCGCAAGAAAAAATGGGGCCGCTGGGGCCAGAATAAATATGTCTATCCCGATGAACAGCAAACCGCCCTGCGCGAATTCATCACAGAGCGGATTTTTGAGCATTTTCCCGAGGCGGGTATTGATTACTTTACTTAAACGGGGGCTGCCAAGTGCTATCAAAACTTCAGCCAGTCCGGTGTGACTCCCTGCAGCCAGATTGTAATCCTGAACATCTGGTCGGTAAACAACAGGAAGCCCATCAGGATCATCAGCGCCCCCCCGGCCTTCATCAGTGCATTTGAATACTTTAGAATGCGCCTTGCCCCGCCCAGGAAGAAGGCCAGTGCAAAGAACGGGAGCGCAAAACCGATGCTGTAGGCGGTGATCATGGTAAACCAGGTGCCCGGGTCACTGGCAGACAGCGCGATGATCGCCGTAAGAATCGGACCGATGCACGGGGACCAGCCTGCGGAGAAGCCGATGCCGAAGATAAAAGATCCGGCATACCCTGCCGGCTTCCACTTCAGATTCAGTTTGCGTTCACGCAGCAGAAACTGCGGCTGGAAGACGCCCAGTAGGAACAGCCCCATCACGATGATCAGAATGGCCGACAGCTGGCGGATCAGGTCCCGCTGGCCGTTAAAAAACTGCCCGAACAGCCCGGCACCAAAGCCGAGCGTATAGAAAACAGCCGAAAATCCCAAAATAAAAGCCAGCGTATGCGAGAGGGTCCGGAAACGGACCTCTTTGCTGTTGCTGCCGTTTTTAAGCTGCTGAACCGACAAGCCTGTAATATACGACAGGTACGAGGGGTAGAGCGGCAGACAGCAGGGCGATATAAAGGACGCCACACCAGCGGCAAAAGCGATTCCTGCATTCAGATTGGACAAAGCGGCAGCTCTCCTTCCGGATTAGGGGTCACTTCGCTATTAATGAACTAGGCAGGCAGCCCTTTTTTGCCGATCAAAGTCAGGGCAAGCAGGGCAATTAGCAGCAGAACAATCGTTGCTCCCGGAGCAAGGTTCCAGACACCGGCTATAACCAGGCCGCCGACAACGGCAATTTCTGCAATGATTACAGACAGGACAACCGAAGACTTAAAGCTGCGCGACAGCAGCAGACTAATGGCCACCGGGATAGTCAGCAGCGCAGATACGAGCAGGGAGCCGACAATTTTGATCGCTGTACTGATTACAAGCGCCGTAAGAACGGTAATCAGCATATTGAGCAGTTTGACCGGCAGCCCGCTGACGCTCGCCGCATCCTCTTCAAAGCTGAGCAGGAAAAACTCCTTGAAGAACAGTGCTACCACTACAACCACCGCTATAGTCACAATTCCGACGACGATCAGATCCGTATTGTCGAGTGTATAAATACTTCCGAACAAATAACTCATTACATCCGCATTATACCCTTTGCCCAGTGTAAAGAACAGGGACGCCAGCGCCACCCCGCCCGACATAATGATCGCGATGGAGAGCTCGGCATAACTCTTGTAGGCTTTGCGCAGCTTCTCAATCGCGAACGAAGCCACCACGGCAAAGATCAGCCCCGCTCCAAGCGGATAAAAGCCGGTCAGAAAACCAAGCGCCACCCCGGCAATCGTAACATGCGCCAGCGTATCCCCGATCATGGACAAACGCCGTAACACAAGAAAAACGCCGATCAGCGGCGCCGTAATCCCAATCATCAGCCCGCCCGCAAGCGCCCGCTGAAAAAAGTCACTGAATAAAATTTCCAAGATGATATCTCCTCATAAATAATTAGAAACAAACCAATCCTTTTGAAAAAGCGTTTCGCCCCCCCAGTTCCTCCCTTGCAGGGACACGCTTTACGGTAACGGTACTTAGGGACAAGGTAAAGCTTAGGGACAAGGTAGAGCGTATGGTTACTTAGAAGAACGTTAAGAGACGTTTGTTATGTAGCTACAGTTTGGCCGATTAGTTGTATGGTTAGGCTGGAATTAAAGTGATCTCACAACAAGGTCGGCTGAAATGATGTACGTTTGCTCATATCTCAATGCGACCAAATCCTTTGACTTACAACTATTTAGCCGCAACTACAAGCGACCGTCTACCCCTACCTGCCTCACACCAAGCACGAATCAGACTTAAGTGTAGTTTGCGCAACTAAATCCGGCAATAATGCGGCTTATGAAAGAATAAGTGTAGTTTGTGCAACTATTTAGAGTGAATAAAGGCGGTTTAGGCCATTTTCGGCAAAAATAAGTGTACAGAGTGCAGTTAAAACCTGCAACTGAGCTAATTCGCAGGTTTTAGTTGCAAAGAATGCAGTTATTTCGGCACAGTCTGTTTAAACACTCGCCTTTATCCGGAACAGAGCATAGTTACTTATGCGTCTAGCTTACTTTTGCGACGAAATACGGTTACTCTCCAGGCACGTCACTTACAACGCTGACAGCACACAGCACATTTGTTTTACTATTTTAGCCTACTTATAGCGTGTTTAACACTGTTACTTTACTAGTTTTTCCCGGCTGACATGCCTATCCGGGCGGACTAGCGGAGCAATGTGCTGAGGGAGCAGAAGCATATTTCGTAATCCGCATCCCTTCACCCAGCAATCTTTACTGCGCTAGACAACAGTTCTCTTTTAGGCCAGCGTATGCTGAAGGTCCTCTGCTGCACAATTCTGGGCATCATGGGAGTGGCGGCAGTAGAAGTTGATTTTACCGTTGCTTTGTACCGGCTCATTGCCCAGGTAGCTCTTGATCATGTCGATGTCATGTGACACCATCAGGAAGGTCATGTGATGATGGGCATGCATATGGAAAATAAGCTCAAAAAATCCCGCCTGCGTCTCCGCATCAATTCCGACCGTAGGTTCGTCCAGAATCAGCAGATCCGGATGGTTGATCAGCGCACGCGCCAGGAAGACGCGCTGCTGCTGGCCGCCCGAGAGCTGGCCGACTCTTTTGTCCGCGATATCCTGAATCCGCATAACTTCCAGCGCGTCGTCGCATTGCCGGTGCTGCGCTTTGGATACGCGGCGGATCAGATTCTTGTTGTTGTACAGTCCGGACAGCACAACTTCACGTACCGTGGCCGGGAACAGCGGGTTAAAGGCATTCTTTTGCGGAACATAGCCGATCCGTTCCCAATCCTTGAATTTGCGTACGGACTGGCCGAACAGCTTGATCTCTCCGCTGGTTGGCGGCAGCAGGCCGACGATCATTTTCATCAAAGTGGTTTTGCCCGCGCCGTTGGAACCGATAATACCAAGGAAATCCCGCTCCTTCACGGTGTAGCTCAGACCGGAAATGACCTTCTGCTCTCCGTAAGAGAAGGACAAATCCTCTATTTCGATCATATGCTGATGGCAGTCCAGGGATACCGGTTGCATGATGTGTACCGCCTTTCACTTAACTTTCATTTATGCTTTCTTTTTTTATTGTAAGGCTTGAATCAGATTTTGCAAATTTTTCTCCATCAAAGTGAAATAATTGTCGCCGTTCTTCTCCTGCGCTTCGGTAAGACCTTCCACCGGATTAAGCACCATGGTCTCTACTCCGGCTTCAGCCGCAAGAGTTTTGGCCAACTTATCGGAGACCAGCTCTTCGAAGAAAATATATTTGATGCCCTCTTCCTTAACCAGTGCCGCCAGATTCACCAGATCCTGGCCGCGCGGCTCGGCATCTGGCGACAAGCCCATAATCGCATGCTGGCTCAGACCGTAATCACGGGCCAGATAGGCAAATGCCTGATGGGATACGACAATTTCTTTATTCGGCAGCTTTGCAAGCTCCGTCTCGAATTTACTGTCGAGGGCCTGCAGGCGCTCAACAAGCTTGCTATAGCGCTCTTCATAGCCTGCCTGGTGATCAGGGTCCGCCGCAACCAGACTATCCTTAATGTTCTCAGCCATAATCAGCGCCGATTTCGGGCTTACCCAGGTATGCGGGTCAGTATGCAGACTGTCTCCCGCAGCTTCATCAGAATGCTCTTCATCAGCATGTGCTTCATCCGCATGCTCACCATCTGCATGTTCTTCGTCTGCATGCTCATCTTCGGCGTGGGCTTCTCCGCCATGATTATGCCCGTCATCTTCGTCAGTCATAATATAGTCCACACCTTCGCTCACTGCAACGGCCTTCACTTCACTGCCGCTATCGAGGCTCTTCAGGAAATTCGGCACCCAGCCTTCGAGACCTGCACCATTGTACAGGAACAGCTGTGCTTTGGAAGTGTTGATAATATCCTGGCTGCGCGGAGTCCAGTCATGCGGCTCTACCCCGACAGGCAGCAGGTTGATCACATTGATATCATCCCCGCCGATTTCACTCGTAAACTCATATATAGGATAGAAAGTAGTAATAACATTTACTTTTCCTTCGACAATACTTCCGCTGCTCTTGGCTCCGCATGCTGTAAGTACCAGCAATGCTAGCAGCGCAGGCATAAGCAGCATTTTCCGGTTCAATCCTTTGAAAGACATATTCTCTATCGACCCCTTAAATCGTAAATTTTACTATGAGAATTATAATAGTAATCGTTACGATAAGTCAACACTGAACTCTCTCCCCCACATATGAATCTGCTCTAACTCACTTGCCCCTGAAAGATAACAATGCGCGTAATCCCTAAAAGTGTCGCTGTTCAACCATCTCATCCATCTCTCCATCCCAATCATCACAATCATCCCCCATTCATTCCGTCCATTCCACTCTAACGGACTCCAGCGCTCTTATTTCCGCAAAAATAGCCCCACATCATTCCTAACGGACTCCAGCGCCCTTAAATAAACGATTTGTTCAAAAAAACAGCGATTTGAGGTGCAATAAGCGCACTTCGGTCCGTTAGCCGGGGAATATCCGTATTACAGGAGAATTAACGCCTCCTCAGTCCGTTAGCCGTACCAGTCACTATCCTCCACAGATAGAGGAAAAGGTTCTCAGTCCATCCGCCAATTACATTACTAAAACAATAACTCTTACCTCTCACCGGGTTGGTCAGCCCCCAGGCTCCTTTACGCATCGCACTAGCCTAATAAGCTGCCTATTCCCCACTCATACACACATCAACGCTTTGCATAAAAAAGAACGCCTGCAGCCGGCGGGTGTCACCCTGTCTGATCAACAGAGCTCTCCCGGTTTCCGGCATACGGCGTTCTTCTATACGTACTGTTAACTCCGGCTTACGCGATATTAACAGCCATGTTATGCAACTGTCTGTAACTGAGACCTGCTTACTTCACAATTGCTCCGTTCGGCATGCTGTCTGGCACAGTGGCGATGGTCAGCTGGTCGCCTTTGGAGGCTGCCAGAATCATGCCCTGGGACATCTCGCCGCGCAGCTTGACCGGCTTCAGGTTCACGATGCAGATCACCTTGCGCCCTACCAGCTCTTCAGGCGTGTAGAACTTGGCGATGCCCGACACCACCTGGCGCTGCTCATAGCCCAGATCCAGCTGCAGCTTCAGCAGCTTGTCGGCCTTCTTCACCGGCTCAGCCGCGATAACCTGGGCTACGCGCAGCTCGGCCTTGGCGAAATCATCGATGCCGATTTCTTCCTTGTGCTCTTCCTCCGGCTCTGCAGCCGCCGGAGCACTGCCAGCAGCCTCAGCTGCAGCTGGCGCCGCTTCAACAGCCGGCTTGCCTGCGCCCATCGCTTCGGCGATGTAGGCCACTTCCACGGCTACGTCCAGCCGTGGGAAGATCGGGTCGCCCTTGGCGAGCTTCGTGCCGGCCGGGATCAGGCCGAAGGTCCGGCCGCTGTCCCAGGTGGTCAGCTCACCCGGCTGAATGCCCAGCTGCTCCCAGATCTTGGCTGGAGCACCGGTCAGGAACGGCTGCAGCAGAATCGAAGCGGTCCGCAATCCTTCCACCAGATGCCTCATAACGGAAGCAAGCTCGCCGTTTCTGCTCTCATCCTTGGCCAGTACCCATGGCTGGGTTTCGTCGATATATTTATTCGTGCGGCTGATCAGCGCGCCGATGGCGGTAAGAGCAACGGAGAATTCCATCTTTTCCATCGCTTCTTCTACCTTGGCATAGGTGCTCTCTACAGCAGCTTCCAGCTCGCCGTCAAAGGCCGTAACCTTGCCAGCGTAAGCCGGCAGCTCGCCGCCGAAGTATTTCTCCACCATCGCGCCGGTACGGTTCAGCAGGTTGCCGAGGTCATTGGCAAGATCATAGTTGATCCGGTCAACAAAGCTTTCCGGCGTAAACGTACCGTCAGAGCCGAATGGAACCTCACGCAGCAGGTAGTAACGCAGTGCATCCAGGCCGTAACGGTCGATCAGGGTCACCGGATCGACTACGTTGCCCTTCGATTTGGACATTTTGCCGTCCTTCATCAGCAGCCAGCCGTGCGCAAACACCTTCTTCGGCAGCGGTTCGCCCAGCGCCATCAGGATGATCGGCCAGTAGATCGTGTGGAACCGGACGATTTCCTTGCCGACAATGTGTACATCCGCCGGCCAGAACTTGTCATACAGGCTGCGGTTTGCAGAGCCGTAACCGAGCGCCGTAATATAGTTGGTGAGCGCATCGATCCATACATAGACTACGTGCTTGGCATCGCCTTTTACCTTAACGCCCCAGTCAAAGGTTGTCCGGGAAACAGCAAGGTCCTCCAGACCCGGCTTGATGAAGTTGTTGATCATTTCGTTCTTGCGTGATTCCGGCAGAATGAACTCCGGATTCTCTTCGTAGAACTTAAGCAGGCGGTCGGCGTATTTGCTCATCCGGAAGAAGTAGCTTTCTTCTTTTACCAGCTCAACCGGATGTCCGCTGTCCGGGCTTTTGCCGCCGGTAATGTTACCGTCCGCATCACGTTCGATGTCCACAAGCTGCGTTTCCGTATAGAAGGTTTCGTCGGAGATACAGTACCAGCCTTCGTATTCACCTTTGTAGATGTCGCCCTGCTGCAGCAGCCGGTCAAAAATATCGGCAACCACTGTTTTATGGCGTTCCTCGGTAGTGCGGATAAAATCATCATTGGAGATGTCCAGCTTGCGCCACAGCTCCTTGATTCCGACAACGATTCCGTCAACGAATTCCTGAGGCGTTTTGCCGGCCTTGGCAGCCTTTTCCTCAATCTTCTGGCCATGCTCATCCGTACCGGTCAGATAGCGCACTTCATAGCCGCGCAGCCGCTTGTAGCGGGCCATTGCATCACCGGCTACCGTCGAATAGGCATGCCCGATATGCAGCTTGTCACTCGGATAGTAGATTGGGGTTGTCAGATAAAAAGTTTTGTTCTCACTCATTGATCCTGTTCATCCTTTCGTATTGGCACATTTCATGATCATGCAGCTTAGGTCCACACAAAAAACTCCCGCCCCAATATGGGGCGAGAGTATACTCACGCGATACCACCCAAAGTTCCCCGGCTCCTCACAGAGCGCAGGCTTCGCCAGTCCTTAATCAAGAACTGTCCATTAACGCTGGATCACGCTGCGTCCTTACGACAGGCCGCTTATATCCGCAGCCTACTGCTCGGGCACAGTTCCTCCCGGACCATTTTCAATCGGTGCACCATACCGGTTCCCAGCACACCCGGCTCTCTGTAATGGCCAACCCGATTTACTTATCCGTTCCTCGGAATGCATATTATTCTCCAAAATATACCCAAAAATCAGCCATCCTGTCAAGTCGGCCGGACAGCCCCTTCATCAGGCGGCTGTTCCTTACGCGGCGGGACCGGATCAAGCCCTCCCGGATGGAAGGGGTGGCATCTGGCAATCCGCCTGGTGGCCAGCCAGGAGCCCTTCACCGGGCCGTGCACTTCTATCGCCTCCAGCGCGTACGCCGAGCAGGTCGGATAGAACCGGCAGGTCGCAGGCTTCAGCGGAGATATGAACTTGCGGTATACCCTGATCGGCGCCTGGACCGTTCTGCGCAGGTCCGGCATATCAGCGGCCTTCTTTGCCGTGGGCTGCAAGTGCAGATTCTGCTTCCTTGCCGCTCTCACAGTCTTTGCAGTAACCGAACACCTCAAATTTATGCTTGACTACCCGGAACTGGTCCGGAGTATCCGTTAGATTCATCGGGCAGAAATGAATCGGGTAAGTCTTCATGCATTGAAGGCAGATCATATGATGATGGTGGTGGTCCTGGTTGCAGCTGGCTTTGAATTTGACGCCGTCTTCAAATACCACCTGTTCAAGCACACCCAGCTCCTCCATGACCCGCAGGTTGCGGTAGACCGTATCGAAGCTTAACCCGCTGTACTTGCGGCCCATATGATCATAGACATCCTTCGCCGACAAATATCCCGTATTCTCGCCGAATAACTTGGCAAGCGTCTTGCGCTGATCGGTGATTCGCAGCCCCTGCCCCGACATGGCTTCCAGTATTTGTTCTGTCGACAGCATTCGCTCATCTCCCATAACATAATTCATTTGCTGTTGCACTCTCTTTATAATGCCCCAAAACCATTGCTCCGTCAATCAAGCAGGGCAGCCGGGCTTCCTTTCTTCCCGGAGTTTTGCCTGAATCAGAAGCATCTGCGGCGGACGGATACAGCAAAACCGGCTAAAGCACCTGTTAACAGGGCTTTAGCCGGTTTTATCGTAACTAAATCTTCAATATCTATTGCTTCAGCGCAGGCAGCGGAGTAAACACAAAGTTCACCGGCAGATTGCTTCCTGAAGCCACCGAGAATACAATTTCTACCGAACTTTCATAGCCCGCGGAACGGTATACAACGGCATTCATATCAGAGCTGGATAAGCTGCCTTTATTCGGCAGATTAACGATGGTATTATTCACCATGAGCGAGCCAAGATAGTTGCCTCCGCGCGGATTAAACGTAATCAGCGTATTCGGAGCTACATGTTCAAATCTTATTTTGTACAGCACCCCGAAGTTTCCGGCATTCGAAGCTTCCGTTCCGGTCATCGGATCAATGCCGATCAGATTCAGGTCATTTCGGTTATCGCCCAAAATCAGCTTCGACTGTGTCGTTCCGACCACATCACTCACAGTGATAATCCGGGTGGAATCCGGATAGGTTCCGCGGTTGTGCACACCGTCACGGTCCAGAACCGGCAGTATAGGCAGAAGGGCTATCGGGTCCTTGCTCTCTTCAACCATAACCACGTTGTATTGTACCGTCAGATCACTGAACAGATCGGCGCTAAGCGACAATACCTCACCCGGCTTCATCGCTATTTTGTTAATATCGGTCAGAATAGCTCTGCTCTCACCAGGCTGCAGGGTGATGGTGCCGTATTTTTCATTAGTAAGCATTGAATTATAATACTTCTGGATCGAAATTTTACCTGTATATTCGGGAGAAGTAACCGGACCGGCAATCCCGGAATACTGCGTTGTAATAGTCGTCGGATACAGGTTGTTGTTGGTTGCAATCACATACAGCTTCTGTCTCGTAGACATGTTGTTCAAGTGATGAACAAGGAAGCGGGTATTGCCGACCGAGGTTTCGCGGTACAGCACGCCCTCCTGATTCACCGTTTCCGGACTGTTACTGCGGATAAGCTTGTAATTTTCTGAAGACAGATTATACGTCAGGTTAGGCAGGCCGGGAATCATTCCGCCGTCCATGGAGATAACGTCTCCTGGCACCGTGAACAGCTTCGCTACCTCATCCTGGGTGTACAGCTGCTCGCTGGTAATATTAATGGTCTTCTCAAAAGTGCTGCTCAATCCGTGCTTATCGGTAACTTTCAGCTGGATCGACACCGGGCCCGGATTGAAGAATGCGAGCGCGCGGTTCGTCCATTCAGCTGTAAGCTCTTCGTACTCCGGATCATAGCTGAGATCGGTCAGGGTGATTGGTTCACCCATCTTGTATTCTTCTTTGTTGGTAGTGAAATTGGCGACCGGCGGCTGGTTCGGCTGCAGCACCTTAATCGTTACAGAATAAGGGTCACTCCACTGATCGTTCGCATCACGTACGGAATAAGTAACCGTATAATAGCCTGGTTGATCGTAGATATCCTGTTTATTGTCACTCCAGCGTTCCTCTACAATCGGCGTACCGTTCGGAGAAGAGCTGGAAGTGGTGTAGTTAATATAAGTCTGGCCGGCAAAAATTTCAGTCGACTGTACGCTGAAGGTTGCTGTCGGCTTGGTGTTCAGCGTCAGAATAACCCGCTTCCCAATATTATCCACTGTATAAGGCAGATTGAGGGCGGCTGTAATGGAGGTCAGCGGAACCATGAAAGTGCCTTTGAACTGGTAAGCAGGCCCTTTCATTGTCACTTTTGTACCGTTTACAGTATAGATTTTGCTGTCTGTCTTGAAGCGCATTACACTGCTTCCTTTAGTAACAACAACTTCCTTTGTTTTAGCTTCATAGGTGTAGCTTACGCCTACCATTTCAACCATCGCGCGGATTGATACGTAGGATACCCCGTTCTTGACAGCCATCGGCTGGTTAGCCAGATAAGATACTCCGTTTTTGTACATTTGTCTGCTGTTCATATGCAGGATAAGCTGGTTAGCAGAGGTTCCATATACAGCGTTTACCGTATTCTGCGGCTGAACAACCGTTCCGTCTGTAGCAGCAGGAGCCGTAGTTTCTGTGGGAGCCGGTGTAGCAGTGGCCGATGGATCTGCCGATGCTGCAGGCTCAGCGGTAACACCCGGATTCGGAGTAGCTGTTGGGGTGACCGTTCCGGCAGGAACCTCACTTGGCAGCGGATCAGTGGCCTCCGGCTGCACAACAGTCTCACTAGGCTGGACAGCCTGCGCTGTACTTACTATAGTGCCGGTTACTCCGGCGGTACTTACCGGTACGGCATAAGCCGGAACCGCAGCTGCGGCCTGAGTTACAGCCAATGCAGCGACTAACGTTAGTTTTTTGAAATTCATGGTATGACTCCTTCAGCTCCCATTTTTAGTCTATAAGGCAGGTGTGTTTTCTGTCTGCTGCTTATAATCCCGTAAAATCAAAACGCTTTAACAGCTGCCGTGAAGCTGTATATTGCCACGCTCTTTTTACAAAACATAGTATTAGACGCGCCGGACCTGAAAAAGTTTCATTTTAAGTAAAGAAAAAAACAAAGACGATCCCCCTACATCCTCCAGGTCAATCGTCCATGTAATAAGCTTAGTATTAGACTTTATATTGGTTACCCGTTACTGCCGCATATATTCCGGAAATTCCAGCCGGTTAATATTCTTCGGGATTTCGGCTGCGGTCACGGTACTCTTTCGGGGTCATCCCCGTCTGCTTCTGAAAGACCTTTGTAAAATAACGCCGCTCCTGGTATCCCACACCTGCGCTGATCGCCGTTATGCTTTTATCGGTGCCGGCAAGCATGACCTTGGCTGCTTCAATCCGCTGCTGGGTTACATATTCGACAAAGGTCACCGAGAACCGGTTCTTGAACAGAAGGCAGAAGTAACTGCTGCTGATGCCGATTCTGCCAGCCACTTCTTCAATTCCGAGATCATAGTGAAGCCGCTCCGAAATGTATTTTGCCGCCTGATTCATCAGCTGCTCAGGTGTTTTCCGGGACGTATCCTCTTCAGCAGGCAGCTCCTGAAATAACGGAACGCTATTGTACAGCTTATCCTTGTACTGTCTGCTGCGGATTTGCACGCCGATATTGCGCACCTTGTTGCCAAGCTCCTCGTAATGAATCGGCTTGCAGATATACTCCTTGACTCCGAGCCGGATTGCTTCCCGGGCATAATCGAACTCCTGATACCCGCTTAGCAGCAGTACCTCGCTCTCCAGGCCCATTTCCCGCAGCTTGCCGACAAAGGTAAGACCATCCATAACCGGCATGCGGATGTCACAGAGCACCAGGTCAGGCGCCTCCTCCTCGGCAATCCTTAGCGCCTCCATCCCGCTGCGCGCCATTCCTGCAACCTCCATCCCCATCTCCTGCCACGGCAGCACTTTGTTGAGATTGTTCAGAATAGGGGCTTCATCGTCAACCAGCAGAACCTTTAGCATAATGATCTTCCCCCTGCTCATATTTGGGAATGACGCACTGGATAACCGTTCCGGTTCCGGGACTGGCACAGATAAAGATGCCGTAACGGTTGCCGTACTCAATACGGATACGGTCAGCCACGCTGCGGACGCCCAGCCCCCGCCTTTCCTGGTGGCGCATGCCATCTCCTGTCCGGGATGAAGCATCCGCCTCAGCCGGATCCTGAACCATGTACTGGAACATGGACAGCTGGGCCGGTGTCATACCAATTCCGTTATCCTCGATCCGCAGAATCAGATTGCCCCGCTCCTCCCAGCCCTTCACCTTTACCAGGCCGTGGTATCCGATCCCCTCGAACCCGTGCTGAATGCTGTTCTCGACCAGCGGCTGCAGCGTCAGCTTCAGAATACCGCAGCCCAGCAGCTCATCAGGAATGTCGATTTCATAATCGAATACATCCTCGAACCGGAACTTCTGGATGTCCAGATAGTTGCGCAGATGGGTAATTTCCTCCTGCAGCGTAATCTCATCCCTGTCCTGGATGCTGATCCGCAGAATACCGGCCAGCCTGTAGACCATCTCACTGACCTTCCGCCCTTCATTCTGGACAGCAAGCACATTGATCGACTCCAGTGTATTAAACAGAAAATGCGGCTTGATCTGCGCCTGCAGCACCCGCATTTCCGCCTGGTTTTTGCGGCGCTGCTCAACCTGAATCCGGTTGAACAGCGTATTGATTTTGTTCATCAGGTCGTTAATGCCTCTGGCCAGTAGGGTCATTTCGTCGTTGCCCTTTTCTTCTACCCGGGTCGTGAGGTCGCCATCCTCCACCCGGCGCATGAAGCGGACAATAACGGCGATGCCGCCTGTAATCCGGTTCATAAAAAACAGGTTGAAGATGACTGCTGCCAGCAGGCACAGAAAAATCACGGCGACGAACCAGCGGGCGAACACCGTAACCTCGCGGGACAGAGAGTCCCAGGAGGTGACCGAAACCAGGCTCCAGGGATAGTCCTTGAGATGATAGACGGACAGAATGCTTTTTTCGCCGGCAAACTCTGTTCTGAAGCTCTGAAAGCCCGGCTTATACGTGATTTTTTTAGCAGTAAAAGAGCTCAAATCCTGCCCGTCCAGACTGTGGTCCGGATCAAGCAGGATCATCCCGTTATCATTCACCAGCATAAAAGAAACCTTCTGGCTGCTGTCCCCGATTTTCAAATTGCGGAAGATGGATTCGAACTCCCAGTTCTTGATCTGCACCACCAGAATACCGATATTCTGAAAAAAGCTAAGCTCCTTAATCAGACGGATCTGTGTAAATACCGGCTCTGTTCCGGTCAGCTCAGGATACTCATGCGGCGCCAGCCACTTGGGCACACCGTTAAGCTCCATTACTTCCTGGTACAGCTCACTTCCCTTGAATTTTTCGTACGGAAGCGTCCGGAAGTTTTCCTTGGTGAATACCGAGACAATTTCCGAGCTGCCTTTTCCGTTAAAATTATACAAAAACGCGTAGCTGATCGACGGATGATTATAGAGCAGACTCCGGAAATTACGCTGGCTGGCGTTCAGGCTGAGCTGCTCGGCATCAGTCAAATCCTGTTTGGAGGGATCATCCGCACTAAGCGCCATGTGAAACACCGAGGTGGCTATCCCGTTATCCGTTACATTGTTCATATCCTTGAACACATTGGAGATGCTATAGCTGATCGCTTTGAGCGAATACTCAGACTGCTGGCTGTACTTCTTCTCAATGGAGTTATACGTGACGAAGAACATAATCATGCCAAGGGTA
The DNA here is from genome assembly GCF_058313675.1 of Paenibacillus sp. fava2. Taxonomy (NCBI): domain Bacteria; kingdom Bacillati; phylum Bacillota; class Bacilli; order Caryophanales; family Paenibacillaceae; genus Paenibacillus; species Paenibacillus sp. fava2. The sequence goes on from NZ_CM177755.1 coordinate 5,048,626, forward strand.
AATAGCGGAATAATGATCAGGCCCAAAAAAGCAGTAAATAATTTATAGCGCAAATTCATAAGCTGCGCTCCTGACTGTATTTAGGTTAGCCCTTTACGCTGCCTGCCGTTACACCTTCAATTATTTTCTCCTGCAAAATGGCATAAATGATAACCACCGGCAGCACGCTGTAGACGATACCGGCGGACATCTGCGCATAGTTCATCTGATACTGATCACGGAATTGGACCATTCCCACCGGAAGCGTGCGCAGCTCATCATTGGAAAGAAAATAGTTGGCCAGCAAAAACTCATTCCAATTTCCCAGGAAATTGACGATGAATACTGTAACCATGGCGGGAACCGTCAGAGGTACAATAATCTTAGCAAAGATACCCGGGGCCTTCAACCCATCCATTACCGCCGCTTCCTCAATTTCACTGGGAAGTGAACGCATGAAGGCAGCGAGAATAATGATCGTAAACGGTATTGCATTGGCAATATACGGAATAATGAGCGCCCAGTGTGTGTTCAGAATATGCAGCTTGCGTACAATCGTATAGATCGGCAGCATCAGCGCGTTATTCGGAATCAGCATTCCTACAAGTACGAACGAGTACAGCAGTATATTCCAGCGGCCGTGGCGCATCCGGGTAACCGCGAAGGCGAACATACCGGCCAGGATAATCGACACCACCGAGGCAAAGACCGAGATATATAAGCTGTTAAAAAAGTACGTGCTGATCTTCGCATTGACCCAGGCTTCCACGTAGTTATTAAATACGAACTCCTTCGGAATGCCGAAGGGATTCAGGGCTATCGAGTTATTGTCCTTTTTTACAGAGGAGAACAGCACAAACAGGAACGGGAACAGCACAACCAGCAGGTAGCCGAGCAGCGCGGCATGAGGCAGACTTTTTCTGAGAGCACGCGGCATCAGTATTCAATCCTTTCACTACGCCGGTTAAACAGCAGCTGGTACACCACTGTCACGATAAGCGTAAATACGAAGATCAGGACCGCAATGGTATTGCCGTACCCGTACTTAAAGTTCGTAATTGCATATTTGATCATATAGGTCGCCATCACCTCGGTCGAACCGGCCGGACCGCCTTTGGTCATAACGATGACGATATCCGCCGCCTTCATGGCTCCGGCAATGGAGAGCATAATCACTACTGAAATGATCGGCACAATCAGCGGCAGGGTGATGCGTGTAGCCCGCTGGAAGCCCGTAGCCCCGTCAATAGCTGCAGCCTCCTCAAGTTCTCCCGGAATAGCCAGAATCGCCGCCAGCACCATTACAATGTAGAATCCGGTCCACTGCCACGCATTTGTGATCAGAATGGACAGCATGGCAAACCGTTCATCGGACAGCCAGTAAACCGGTTCTATACCAACCAGGCCCAGCAGCTTGTTGAACAGGCCGATATTCGGCTCGTAGATAAAGCCCCAGAGGATACCGATGACTGCTGTAGACATAATTGAAGGCATGAACACTGCTGTTTTGTATAAGCCCTTAAGTTTCTTGACGTTGGCAATCAGCAGGGAGAACAGGACAATCAGCGGAACCTGGATAAAGACGGAGAACAGAATGAACCAGCCGTTATTCTTCACCGATACCCAGAAACGGTCATCACCGAGTGCTTTTTCATAATTCGACAGGCCGGTCATTTTAACCGTGTCGGATACACCGTTCCAGCTGGTCAGGCTGTAATAGATGGAGCTGAATATGGGATAGATGAAGAAGATCAGGAACAAGGCAAGTGCAGGAAGAACGAACAGGATAAAGACGAGTGGATTTCTGAGCGCTTTATTCATAACTACCTCCGATGCTTGAGATCTGGGCGCCAATTTTAAAAAAATGTACCCTGGAGCAGCCACCAGGGTACATTTCAATGGTTGGCTACTCCACAGCCGCGTTCGCTTCTTCCTGAACCTTCTGCAGCTCTTCGCCCATCTTTTCAGGAGTGGTCTGGCCGCCGATCAGCTTCTGAATCTGGATGTTGCTGATCTCGGTGGTCACATCCGCCTGAACCAGCGAGTCAAATGCCGGGAAGGAGGATGCGGAGTTATTGAGCACCGCCACGATTTCTTTCATCAGGTCATCGGTAATATTCGCATCCAGCACTGCCTGGTCAAGCTTCATCGCCGGCAGGACACCATCCTCTACCAGACCGCGGAGCTGCATTTCTTCGTTGTACATATTTTTAATGAAGGATTTCACGGCAGCCAGCTGGCGTTCATCTTCCCCTGCGGAAGCAGAGAAGCCGTAGCCGTTGTTCACATCACGCATCAGCGCTGTCTGATCACCCACTCCGCCGTCGACCGCCGGAATGTTGAAGAAACCGACCTTTCCGATCAGGCCTTCACCGGACTGGCCGGCTTTGAATACGGAGGATTTCCATGTTCCGTCATACATCAAGATCGCTTCACCGCTGGTAAATTGAGTGGTATATTCAGCATATTCGAATCCGAGCTCGCCTTTTTTGAAGTAGCCGTTATCGACCCACTCCTTGTATTTGGCAAAGCCTTTGACAACATTCGGATCACTCCACTTTGCCTCACCGGTCGCGAACTTTGCTGTAACATCCGGTCCGGCATAGCGGGACCACAGGTGGTTAGCCAGCATCAGCGGTACCCAGCCTGCTTTGGAAGCGCCGGCCAGCGGCACTTTGCCATCGGCTTTGATGTCAGCCAGCTGCTGCTCCAGCTCGGCGAAGGTGGCCGGAGCCTTCCAGCCCTTGCTTGCATAATATTCCTTGTTATAGAAGAAACCTTCACCAGAGCCGCCAATCGGCAGTCCGTAGATTTTGCCTTCATAAGTAAACGGATCAAGATTGGAGAATTTGTCCTTGATGCCCAGCTCCTCCAGAATCGGGGTCAGATCCAGCAGCTTGCCTTCCTTTGCATAAATCTTGGAATCCGGGCTGCCGAACAGGTCAAAAATCTCCGGCGGATTGCCGGCGGCCATTTCACCGCGCAGCTTCTCTTTACGGTTCACATCCGAATCCACCCCGTCGAGCTTAAAGGTCAGGCCGGGCACTTCCTCCTGCACCTTGCCGACTACATCCTCCAGAATGGCCAGACGCTTTTGCTTGTCGGCACCTACCTGGGTGTGGCGGATGGTCATTTCAAAAGGCTCTGTATTCGCAGGCTCTTCTGTTGCCGGGGCGTTCGTTGCGGCTGTTCCGCTATTCGTTGCTGCGGCTTCTCCGTTGTTACCTGCATTGTTATTGTTGTTTCCGCCGCACGCAGTCAACAGCGCAGAAGTGACAAACATCAGGGACAACAGCATCGTTATACTCTTTCTCATTACGGGTGACCCTCCCTATTTAATGATTTCCCTTACACCTTTTATTATAAAAAACGTCCTTTGTAATCGTAAGGTTAACATTCATCTACAATAGGGATAAAAACCTCTAATGTAAGCGAATACATCACTTTTAAGTTACATATAGAGTGATATTACATAACACATAAACTGACTACACAAATTCAATAATCATATTCCCGTCATAAAACTTATACATCACGTTTCTCTATTTCTGTGAAATACTCCCTCAGCCTGCTTGAATATGACATCCGTTCTTCAACAGTGGTTATCCTGGCTCTTGATGTGTACAGCTGGTCCTGGTCATAGCGCGGAAATACATGCAGATGGTAATGCCACACATCCTGGCCGCCTGACGGCTCGTTGTGCTGCCGTGAAGAGACGCCGTCACATCCATACGTTTCCTTTAGCGCCTTAGCCACTTCAATTTCCAGCCTATGTATACGGTCGGAGAGCTCCCCTGTCAGACTGTAGATATTCTCAATATGCGCATTAGGGATAATAAGCACATGTCCGGGATTACCCGGCCACCAGTGTGAGGCAATAAACGCGGTGACCAGCTCGTCATGGTAAAAGATATCCGACTGTCTGGAAAGAACATGCTTGTTTTCGATCCCTTGTACAAGCAGGCAGAAAGGACATTGGTAATGCTGCGGCTCATGTATAACATTTATCATTATTATCTCTCCTGTCCGTGAGTGATCAAATATGCTGTGTACCCTTGTTCAATGGTTACTATAACATGAGTTTTCGCAGCGCAACATGAGCTTTGTTTCCTCTTCTGAAGCCCAGCAAAAAAGCCGCTCCGCAGCTATCGCTAACAGGAACGGCTTCATATATCTGTTTCCATTACTTTACCAGAGCAGTTTCTTTGCGTCCCTCTTCAATCAGCCGGTACGCACGCTGTACTTCCTCATCGCTTGGTGAAGGCACCCCTTCAAGCTCGTAAGGACGCCCCAGCTCTTGCCATTTATAAATCCCCATCTGATGATAAGGCAGGATTTCGAACTTTTCAACCCCGTTCAGGGTTCCGATAAAACGTCCAAGGTTAAGCAAATCTTCTTCCTTATTATGAATGCCGGGAACATATACGTGGCGGATCCACATTTTACGGTTATGATCAGACAACCAGCGGGCCAGCTTCAATGTACGGTCATTGGATTTACCGGTCAGCTTAATATGAGCTTCATCATCGATGTGCTTCAGGTCCAGCAGGACAAGATCGGTAACATCCAGCAGATCGCTGATCTTGGAGCCGTCATTATAACCGTTGGAATCAAGAGTGGTGTGCAGATTCCAGCGCTTCTTTACTTCTGTAAACAGCTGCTTCACGAAATGCGCCTGCAGGGTAGGCTCACCGCCGGAAACGGTTAGCCCGCCGCCGGAAGTCTTATAATAATTTAAGTACGGCTCGATTTCCGCAAGTACTTCTTCGAGTGTCATTTCCTTGCCTTCGTTCAGCCCCCAGGTGTCCGGGTTGTGGCAATACTGGCATTTAAGCAGACAGCCCTGCATAAAAAGCACGAAGCGGATTCCCGGGCCATCCACCGTTCCAAAGGTCTCTAAAGAGTGGATATGTCCTTTAACCATATGAGGTCATCCTTTCAAAAAAACTTAAAATTTTAATGATTTTCAGGCAAGAGTTTACCGCCCTCTTTCAAGGGCGGCAGCTCTGTGGTTTATATCAGTTCCTGATGTCCAAGAACAAATCTTACATCGAAGAGTGGAATGTACGGTTGATAACATCCAGCTGTTGTTCGCGGGTCAGCTTGATGAAGTTAACGGCATAGCCGGATACACGAACTGTCAGTTGCGGATAGTTCTCTGGGTGATCCATAGCATCGATCAGCTGCTCACGGTTAAATACGTTAACGTTCAAGTGCTGGGCGTTGTTGTGGAAGTATCCGTCCATCATGAATACCAGGTTGGACTTACGGGATTCTTCGTCTTTACCCAGTGCCTTAGGAACAATGGAGAACGTATTGGAGATACCATCTTGTGCATCAGAGTAAGGCAGTTTGGCAACAGAGTTCAGGGATGCCAGTGCGCCCTTCTTATCGCGTCCGTGCATTGGGTTAGCACCTGGTGCGAATGGTTCGCCTTTTTTACGTCCGTCAGGAGTAGTACCAGTCTTCTTACCGTAAACTACGTTCGAAGTGATAGTCAGTACCGATTGAGTCGGAACAGCATCACGGTAAGTTTTGTTTTTGCGGATCATTGTCATGAAGGTTTCAACCAGCTCAACTGCGATGCTGTCAACAGCGTCGTCGTTGTTACCGTAGCAAGGGAATTCACCTTCGGTTTCGAAGTCGATTGCAATGCCTTGTTCGTTGCGGATTGGCTTAACCTTAGCGTATTTGATTGCGCTCAGGGAGTCAGCAGCAACGGACAGACCAGCGATACCGCAAGCCATTGTACGCAGAATGTCGCGGTCATGCAGCGCCATTTCAATACGTTCGTAGGAATACTTGTCATGCATGTAGTGGATGATGTTCAGGGTGTTAACGTAAGTCTTGGCCAGCCACTCCATCATTGGTTTGAAGCGTTTCATTACTTCGTTGTAATCCAGATACTCGGAAGTGATTGCAGGGTATTCAGGACCTACCTGTGCGCCGGATTTCTCATCCACACCGCCGTTGATTGCGTACAGCAGAGCTTTTGCAAGATTCGCACGGGCTCCGAAGAACTGCATTTGTTTACCGATGCGCATTGGGGATACGCAGCAGGCGATCGCGTAATCTTCGCCCCAGTATGGACGCATTACATCATCATTCTCATATTGGATAGCGCTGGTTTCAATGGATACCTTCGCGCAATATTTCTTAAAGCCTTCAGGCAGCTTCTCGGACCACAGTACAGTCAGGTTCGGTTCCGGTGCAGGTCCCAGGTTATACAGGGTGTGCAGGAAGCGGAAGCTGTTCTTGGTTACGCGGGTTGTTCCGTCTTCAGCCATACCGCCGATGGACTCAGTTACCCAAGTAGGGTCACCGGAGAACAGTTCGTTGTAGTCAGGTGTACGCAGGAATTTCACGATACGCAGCTTCATTACGAAATGGTCAACGATTTCCTGTGCTTGTTCTTCAGTAAGAGTACCTTCTTCAAAATCACGCTGTGCATAGATATCAAGGAAGGAGGATACGCGTCCAAGGGACATTGCCGCACCGTTCTGCTCTTTAACTGCTGCCAGGTATCCGAAGTATACCCATTGAGTAGCTTCTTTGAAAGAGTTAGCCGGTTTGGAAATATCAAGCCCGTGTGCAGCAGCCATTTCTTTCAGTTCGCCCAGAGCGCGGATCTGCTCGGACAGCTCTTCACGCAGACGGATTACATCTTCAGTCATGGAATCCACTTCAAGCTCAGCCTGTTGCTGTTTCTTGTCTTTAATCAGGAAATCAATACCGTACAGAGCAACGCGGCGGTAGTCGCCGATAATGCGTCCGCGGCCGTAAGCATCAGGAAGACCTGTGATAACGCCGGATTTACGCACTGCTCTCATATCAGGTGTATATGCATCAAATACGCCTTGGTTATGCGTTTTGCGGATATTCGTAAACATTTCGACAATGTTATTCGGAAGCTCGAAGCCGTAAGCCTTAGTGGCATCGATCATCATCTTGATACCGCCGAACGGCTGGATGGAACGTCTGAAAGGAGCATCAGTCTGCACCCCTACGATTTGTTCCTTGTCCTTGTCGATGTAGCCTGGTGCGTGGGAAGTAATAGTGGAGACAGTATCCAGGGAAACATCCCATACGCCGCCTCTTTCTCTTTCTTCCTTGCTCAGCTGGGAAATGATCTTCCACAGTTCAGTGGTGTTGCTTGTAGGACCTACGAGGAAATCTTCATTTCCTTCATAAGGTTTGATGTTTGTTGCGATGAAGTTGTTAACGTCAACTTTCTTGGCCCATTTGCCTTTTGTAAAACTTCTCCAACCCGACTTTACTTCTTGTACATCTTTTTCAATCACCGACATGCTAAATCCCTCCATTTATATATTTATTATATTTGTAGAGATCGCGGGCTTGAAGGTTGATCCCGTGTCTCGTGATCCCAAAGATATGGTTGTTATAAAATTCACAATCACACTTTCATATCTCGGGCTCGTTGTTTATATAAACATTTTAGTTTATTTTCTGAAAAAGGACTGTGACAAATATCACCTTTCCGGTGATATTTGTCACTACCATCTAGCCCCATATTAACCTTTAAACTTATCTTTTACCGGGCAATCACCAATTAAACGTCAAATCTTCCGTAGAAAGCGTTGCGGTATACATCAGCCAGCTCACTTACCAGCGGCAATTTAGGGTTAGCTGTTGTACATTGGTCTTCAAATGCACGGTCAGCCAGGTAATCTACACGGGATTCGAAATCCTTAGGATCGAAGCCCAGTGCCTGGAAGGACTCTTCGATACCCAGCTTCTTGTTCATGTCACGGATCGCATTGATCAGGCTTGTTACGCCCTCTTCAGTAGTGCGGGCCGGCAATCCCAGAATGCGGGCGATTTCGGCATAACGCTCGTCAGCTACAAAGTGCGAATATTTAGGGAACGAAGCGAACTTCGTAGGCTTCTTGGCATTGTAACGGATAACGTGCGGCATCAGGATCGCATTGGTGCGGCCGTGTGCAGTGTGGTACTGTCCGCCCCATTTGTGCGCCAAGCTGTGGTTGATGCCCAGGAATGCGTTAGCGAACGCCATACCTGCAAGTGTCGATGCGTTGTGCATTTTCTCACGGGCAACCTTATCTGCCTGCAATGCGGATTTTTCCAGGTACTGGAACACCAGCTGAATCGCTTTGATTGCCAGACCGTCGGAGTAGTCGCTTGCCATTACAGATACATAAGCTTCAATAGCGTGAGTCAGTACGTCCATACCTGTATCAGCAACTGCAGTTCTTGGCAGGCTGTATACAAACTCCGGATCGATAATCGCAACGTCTGGAGTCAGCTCATAATCAGCCAGCGGATACTTAGTGTTGTTGCCGGCAGTTTTATCAGTAATAACTGCGAACGAGGTTACTTCTGAACCGGTACCCGAAGTAGTCGGAATGGCAACGAATTTAGCCTTTTGACCCAGGGTAGGATATTTGTATACGCGTTTGCGGATATCCATGAATTTCTGTTTCAGGTTGTTGAAGTCAACATCCGGGTGTTCATAGAACAGCCACATGCCTTTGGCAGCATCCATTGGGGAACCGCCGCCGAGTGCGATGATGCAGTCCGGCTGGAATCTGTTCATCATAGCTGTACCTTTTTCTACAGTAGTAGTCGATGGATCCGGTTCAACTTCCGAGAACACTTCGATCGCTACAGGAGTCTGGCGCTGGCGCAGGTAATGCTCAACTCTTTCCACGTAACCCAGTTTAACCATCATAGGGTCAGTAATGATTGCTACGCGTGTAATGTTAGGCATTTTAGCCAGGTATTGTGTGGATCCTTTTTCAAAGTAGATTTTGTCAGGTACTTTAAACCATTGCATATTCACGGTACGACGGTTCACCCTTTTCACGTTGATCAGATTGATGGCAGTAACGTTTTGCGACACCGAGTTGCGGCCGTATGATCCGCAGCCCAGGGTGAGCGAAGGGATATTTGTATTGTAGATGTCTCCGATGGCGCCGTGTGTTGAAGGCGAGTTCACCAGAATACGTCCTGTCTGCAGACGGTGCGAGAACTTCATGATAACTTCTTCATTATTAGAGTGGATTGCCGAGCTGTGGCCCATGCCGCCGAATTCAACGATTTCTGCAGCGCGTTCGATACCCTGATCAGCATTTTTCACTTTGTAGCAAGCCAGAACCGGGCTCAGCTTCTCAGCGGACAGCGGATATTTAGTACCTACGCCTTCGATTTCAGCAACCAGAATCTTCGTGCCGGCCGGAACCTGAATTCCGCACATTTCAGCGATCTTCACAGCGGATTGACCTACGATTGCCGGGTTAACTGCGCATTTCTCTACATTCATTGCACCGTTAGTCAGCTTGGCAGCTTCATCTTTATTAACGAAGTAGCAGCCGTTCGCGATCATTTTCTTCTTCACTTGATCAAAAATAGCTTCTTCTATAATAACAGCCTGCTCGGAAGCGCAGATCATGCCGTTATCGAATGTTTTGGAAAGGATAATGTCTGTTACAGCCTGATCAATATCAGCACTCTTCTCGATGAAAGCAGGTACGTTACCAGGGCCTACGCCGAGAGCCGGCTTACCGCAGCTGTATGCTGCTTTTACCATTGCGGATCCGCCTGTTGCCAGGATCAGTGCAACGTCAGGGTTGTTCATCAGCGCGTTTGTCTTATCCATGGTAGGAAGCTCAATCCATTGGATGAAGTTCTCAGGAGCACCTGCTTTTACGCCTGCATCATGAAGAATTTTGGCAGCAGCGGCACTACACTCTTGCGCTGAAGGGTGGAAACCGAATATAATAGGGTTACGTGTCTTAGCGGAAATCAGTGCTTTAAACATCGTGGTGGATGTTGGGTTGGTTACCGGTGTGATACCCATAATAATTCCGACTGGTTCAGCGATCTTTTGGAAATTGTCGTAGGCGTTATCCTCAATAACTCCTACGGTTTTGTCATACTTAATTCCGTGCCAGATATATTCGGTTGAGAAGATGTTCTTCGTAATTTTGTCTTCGTATACTCCGCGGCCTGTTTCTTCGACAGCTAATTTCGCCAGATACATATGTTTGTCGAGACCTGCCAATGCCATTGCATGAACGATTGTGTTAACTTGCTCCTGGTCCAGTTCCATGAACGCATCCAGGGCTTTCTTTGCTTTATCCACCAAAGTCTGAATATATTCTTCAGCGGTGGTTTGTTTCACTTGGGCGGCGACTTCGTTCTTAACTGCCATCTCCCTCGTCCTCCTGTCAATTTTTAGGTTGTTTTTCTCTACACATTTATCTTAACACATCATTTCCGTCTTGTATAGTGAATTCTTTCACAAAGTATAAAGTTTTTTTGATTTGCTTTCAAAGCGCTTTCATTCGATCATAATCAGGATATTTAACCATTATTTATGTGTTTTATTCGGTTATATTTAACTTGAAGGAATTTCCACGCTTAGGCTGTCGTACTTTCAGAAGATCATTTTGTCATTGCCTGAGGTTTTTTGTCAAAATTTATCACCAACAATAAAAAGACCGGCTGTCCCCCCGATCGGAGGATCTGCCGGTCTTCTGTCTGTTTTTACAATTTAATTTGTCTGCTATTCAACTGTAATAGAATCAAAGAATTGCTCCTGCACTGTTTTGGCTGCAGCATCAAGCTGTGCCTTGGAGTCCGTTCCTTTTTTGGAGAACAGCTCCTGGATTACATTGGACATCGTTGCGTAGTAATCCTGAGTGTTGTATTGAGCCTCCGGTTTTCCGTCCAGCAGAGCCATAATGTCCGGATTATATTGATATACAATGTCCGAGTACTTGTCGTATACCGCTTTGGTTTTCTTTCCGAACTCAGAATCTGCTGCATAATAGTCCAGAAGCGGCGGGATGAAGTATTTGCCGTCCGCCTTGCGCTGCTGCAGAATTGCATCCAGCGCCTCCAGGCCTTTGTCAGAGAAATAATCGAAAGTGATATAACGGAACGCCATTTCCTGCTCATCCTTGGAAGCATTCGGATTAATTACGAGATAATCGCCGCCGAGCACACCGGTGTGCTTGCCGCCTTTTTCAGCCGCAGGCATCGGATAGGTCAGTACATCCGCCGGCTTGAGTCCGCCCTGGTTCAGCGCCTGCTCGATTACGCCGTCGGAGCCGGCCATAACCATCGCTGTACGTCCCTGCTGGAATGCGCCGACTGCATCACCCCAGCCGAGTGCCCAGTCCTGCGGAATAGCTTCCGCTTCCCATCTCAGCTTTTTGTAGAAATCCAGCGCCTTCACGCCTGCCTCTGAATTGAAAGTGGCCACAACCTTGCCGCCGTCCACGTTCTGAATCTCGCCGCCTGCTTCGAACAGGAAGTTGGTCCAGTTCCAGCCGGCTTCGTTACCTTTACCCATCGGCGCAATACCGGAAATGCCTTTTTTGGCATCGGCTACCCCTTTGGCGGTATTCAGCATGTCATCCCAGGTCCAGTCCATCGGCGGAACAGCCACACCTTTATCGTCCAGCATCTTTTTATTGATCATGGTAGTGGTGACATAGCCCTTCTGGGTTACACCGAATATTTTACCATCAATAATGAACTGATTCTGCAGCACCGGATTGATCTGATCCTTGTACTCATAAGTGTTCCACAGATCGGTAATATCGGCTGCCCAGCCCTTTTCCACAAGAAACTTGGCTTCCGTTGCATACGTGTTGAAGAAGGTCGGCGCCTCATTGGCGGCCATTTTGATTCCAATTTCGCTGACGCTGTACTGCCAGTCGTCCTTGATGATCTCTACGTTCGGATATTCAGCCTGGAACCGTTTGATCCGATCGTCTTCCTGTGCGCGCATTTCGGTCAGGTCCGGCGTCGGATAGTGGATTTTGATTGTTACTTTTCGCTGGGTGATATCGTCCGCAGGCGCATCTGTCGCAGCAGTGCTGTTATCTGCAGCTGTAGCTGCCGGCGCCGGAGCCGCTTCCCCTCCTGTATTCCCCTGGGCATTTCCGTTGCTGTTATTGTTGCCGCCGCAGGCGGATAACAACGAACCGGCCACAAGGAGACCTGCTAATACGCTGGAAAATTTACGCATTGAAACTCCCCTTTTCAATTCATGATTAGCTTACAAATTCATCTTAAAAGAGAAACCGTTTACAAACGAGGTGTATTTATATTGCTTTCGTGTGCAGGTTTACGATGGTGTGCAATTCCTCTTCCTGGCATCTTCCCACGCCATCATTAGCCTTTTACCGCCGACAAGGCCACGCCGCGCATAATAAACTTCTGGAAGATCAGGAACACAAGAATCGGCGGCAGCGACACGAGAAAGAGAATGGCAAATTTAATATTCGTATTAAGTGCCTTGACACTGATCACATATTTGTAGATCGCGGTCGCCAGCGTATATTTTTCCTCGGAATGCATGACCAGTGACGGCCAGAACCAGTCATTCCAGGCAGTGGAGAAAATAAAGATCGCCAGCGTGGCAAAAATCGGCACCGACAGCGGAACAGCGATCGCAAAAAAGCTTCTCGGCTCCGAGGCCCCGTCGATCCGCGCCGCTTCAAAGATTTCCGGGTGAATCCCGTCGAAGAAGTTCTTCAGCAGCAGAAAATAAAACGTATTCGCTCCCGCCGGCAGCCAGAAAGCCGCATATTGGTTCAGCAGGCCCAGCTCCTTCAGATTGACGAAGTTCGGAATCATATAGCTCGTCGCCGGAATAAACAGCGTCATCAGGAAAAAGAAGTAGAACGCCTTGCGGTAAGGCACATTCATCCGCGAAATGCTGAACGAGGCCATGCCGAGTACAACCAGCGTCATAACCATATTTCCGGCAAAAATATAAAGCGTGTTCTTGAGGAACTTCAGCAGATCAATATATTTCACCGCATCCTTTAAATTACCGAAATGCCACTCCTGCGGAAAAAAATGCGGCGGGAACGAGTTGACCTCGACATTCGATTTCAGCCCGTTGAACATCGTCATCAGAATCGGATACATCATGGTGAACACCATTACCGCAATAAAAAACACCATAATACCGTAGACGACCTTGTTGCCTGTCTTTTTCAGATCGTGCTCGGACAGAATGCCTCTCTCTGCGCTCTTCATCTTAGTTATCCTCCTTATTCAGCCTGAACTGTAAAATGCCCAAACCGCCAAGGACGATGAACATCAGCATGCCAAGCGCCGTTGCCGTACCGTAATCCAGTCTGGTAAAAGCATACTTTACAATCAGCAGCGCATACGTCAGCGTGGTCTTGTTAGGCCCGCCGTCCAGCAGCGCCAGTTGTGACTGATACCCCTGCGAGGTCGCGATGATCTGCAGAATCAGCATCAGGATAATCAGGTTGCGCAGCGACGGCAGCGTAATATGGCGGATCCTCGCCCACACCCCGGCTCCGTCAATCTCCGCCGCTTCATACCAGTCACGCGGGATGCTGAGCACAGCCGCCAGATAGATGAGCATCCCCGAGCCGAACTGCTGCCACGTCTCCATAAAGACAAGCGAGAGCATGGACCACCTGCTGTCCGTCAGGAACGGGATTTGATCCGCCCCCATCGTCCCTAACAGCGCGTTAATCGGGCCTACCGGATCATACAGCCATCTCCATAGCCCGTATAAGACAACTGCCGGCATGACATAGGGCAGATAGGCCGCCACCCGCACAAAGCCGCCGAATTTTCTCAGCTCGGAAATCGCAATTGCGAAGGCAATCGGCACCCAGAAGCCGACAACGAGACAGAGCAGCATATAGTACAGCGTGTTCTTGATGGCGATCAGCACATCAGGATCGCTAAGGGCTCTCGAATAGTTATCGAAGCCGACAAAGGTATTTCCTTTAACAAAATCCACGGTGTAAAAGCTGTACAGAAAACCTTTAAAGATAGGCACCCACATAAACATAACGAAGATGGCAATCGCGGGTACAAGGAACATGTAGCCCCAAAAATTCTTTTTCCAGCGGTTCTGCTTATAAGGCCTGCTCTCAAGCTTTGCCGGCAGATCATCGTGAAGTGCAGCGGTCTGATTCATCTGGCTCCCTCATTCCTTTCTTCTTTAAGCACTTTGACAAAGTACTTCCTACCTTAATTGTAGGAAAGGCGGGGGGCGCTGCACATGTGTAAATCTACCGAAGTCATGGGCGTTCTTACTTCTTCAGCTCGCTCGGGCTAATACCGTAGTATTTTTTGAAAATCTTGCTGAAATGCTCCGGCGACTCATACCCGACACGCTCAGCAATTTCGTAACGGCGCAGATCGGTATGCAAAATCATCTCCCGGCTCTCCTCCATCCGCAGCTTGATGACATATTCCCACAGGTTGTGGCCTGTATTTTTCTTGAACAGATAGCTCAGATAATTAGGGCTGACATGGTTTTTCTTGGCGACCTCATGTATCGTTAAGCCCTTCTGGGCGTAATTCTCATCGATATATTCCTTGGCCTTCTGGACAATTAGATTGCTGCGCGTGTGCAGCTCCTCTGCAGACGGTTCACCGGCACCGGTATAGCTGCTCCAATTGAAATCGCCGTAGTAGAACACATAATGGTCGCTGTGCTCCCTGTTCCAGAGAATAGCCCGGGAGGCCTGGCGGTTCAGCACCTCCATGAACGGCAGCCCTTTAAGAATCTGGCTGATTCCGATGACTGCATTCAGGTGCAGAAATTTGTGGATGTTAAAATGCAGGCTGCGGCCCAGCACATCCAGCCTGCTGACCTGACCCGAGCCTGCCTCTTCGTAGCTTTTCTCATCCCACTGGATGATTACCGTAATTTCTTCCTCCGGCGAATAAAAGGCCGTCGAGCTCCACTCCTGATCCAGCAGCTCTTTGGCGATATTGAGCGCGCCGTATCGCAGCAGCCCGTGGTCACGCAGGCTGTACTTGGTGCTGCTGTCTGTCCCCGGAAGCGGAAGCTTGATCTTGAGCACGGCAAAATAAGGGCCTTGCAGCCTAAGCTCATCCAGCTTGCGCATTTCTTCCTCGCTGCCCAGCGCTGGGGCAGGGTCGGTAAGCAGCCTGTTCAGCAGCTCGCTGTAGGCCGGAAGCGGCTCATCCAGCCGGAAGCTTTCGCCGATTCCGGCCATGAAGCCGGCGAGCTCAGGCGAAGGCCGGTCCATTTTGAGCAGCACATTCCGTACGGAGTCGAGAAACTGCTCGCTGTTCAGCGGCTTGATCAGATAATCCTTCGCTCCAAGCCTGACAGCCATTTGTGCGTACTGGAAGGTTTCATGCGCCGAGATAACAATCGTCTGTACCCACGGCTTCGCCAGCTTGGCATGCTGCATCAGCTCGATCCCGCTCATCGCCCCCATCTGGATATCAGTGACAAGCAGATCGACCTCCTCCATCCGGATGCAGTCGAGTGCCTCAAAGCCGCTGCCTGCAGTATAGATATTACCGATATCCAGTCCGGAGGAAGCAAGCAGATTACTTAGGCCTTTACAGATAAGCGGTTCATCGTCCACCACCAGAATATTGAACATTTGCAGATTCCCCCTTCTATTCTTGAACTTCTGTTTTGGGCAGCAGAACCGCCGCAACCGTCCCGCCTCCGGCACGCGGTCCGTAGCTGATGCTATAGTCCGGGCCGAAATGCAGCTGCACACGCTGGTTAATATTGCGGATGCCGTACCCGCTTGCCGGATTTGGACTCTGGTCATTGAGCACCCGGGTGATGGCCTCGTAGTCCACCTGCTTGTAGCCATTGTCTTCTATAGTAATCAGTACATCATCCCCGAGGACAGCGGCGGTGATGATGATTTCCCCATCCTCCCCCATATTTTTGACCCCGTGGATAATGGCATTTTCTATCAGGGGCTGAAGGGTGATTTTGGGGATCAGATTACTTTTGGTTTCGGGGGCAATATTCCAGGTCACGGTGAACACGTAATCGTAGCGGTGCTGCTGCAGCTTGATATAGGCACTGGCATGCTCCAGCTCCTCCTCAAGCGTAATCAGCTCCCGTCCCCGGCTCAGGCTGATCTTCATCAGCTTGGACAGCTCTTTGATCATTT
This sequence comes from Paenibacillus sp. fava2, assembly GCF_058313675.1. Taxonomy (NCBI): domain Bacteria; kingdom Bacillati; phylum Bacillota; class Bacilli; order Caryophanales; family Paenibacillaceae; genus Paenibacillus; species Paenibacillus sp. fava2. Next base: position 5,064,549 of record NZ_CM177755.1, read on the forward strand.
CCGCGGATTCCACGTTGCCTTCCAGCGAGCTTTTCCAATAAATACTCTCCAGGGTGTTATATAAAAGATGCGGATTGATCTGCTGATACAGCAGCTGCAACTGGGACTCCTTCTGCTTCAGCTCCATCTGGTATTTGTACATGATCAGGCTGTTCAGCCGGCGCGCCATATCATAGGTGGACGAGATCAGCACGCTGACCTCGTCATTGCTGCCCCGCTTCGGCGTTTCCGGTACCCGGTTGCCCGGCTCATACTTCCGCACAAAAAAAGCCAGCTTCTGCAGCGGTGTCATCAGCGAACGCCAGAAATACGTGATAATAATCAGGCCGAATAAGGCGTAGGCCACGGTTATGTACTGAATGACTCTTTTCATCTCGTTCTGCTGCTGAAGCAGCGCTTTTACCGGAACCTTGTAGACCAGCTTCTGCCCTAGCATATGGTTATTGTTCACCACATAGATGAAGTCGTCGGTAATCACATCCACAGTTCCCTCCGGATCACCAATTTCCGCCCCTTCCGGCAGCTCAATAATCTCTCCCGTGGAATTGGTGCTGGAGGCGAGTACCCTGTTATTCATATCTGTCAGGTAAATTTCCCCGTCCGGCAATGAAATCGACTTCAGCGATTCACCGATTTTGGCCTCCATCTTCGTAACCACAAGCACACCTATCGTTCCCGCACCCAGATAAATATTGTTGACCGCCCTTACATAGGTAAGCGTCTTTAGATCCTCAGCCTGCGGACTGAGCCGGTCCATGAACATCAGGTAACCCCGGCCCTTCTGCTCCACCGCCTGCCTGAACCAGAACGGCTCCTCCTCCTTGGTGAAAAAATAAACGCCCGCCTTCTTCACCTGCGGAAAATTGGGGGCGAAAAAATAATAATTGTTCGGATCGTACACATACAGCGAGTAATAAATCGCATCCCCGCGCTCCGCTCCCTGCGAGTAGCTGCCCAGCAGCTTTTCTATCGTCTCGTAGCGCTCCACCCGCTCCATTATGGGATCAAGCCCGCTCATATTCAGCTGCTGCAGAAAAGGATTCTGGATCACCGTAGACGTTATTTTGTTAACAGTATCGATGTCGCGGTTGATGATGGCAAAATTCTGCTTGTTCAGCTCTACATAAGCGTTGGTGACATGCCGTTTCAGAACCTGTTCGGCTTTGTAATTCCCGTAATTATTGAGAACCAGAATGGGGGTAAGCATAATAACAAACAGCAGAATCAGCTGCTGCTTGACGTTCAGCCGGACAATCGGCTTAATCAGTGAAGACAACACCCCGGAACCACCTCCAGTTTCAATAATATAACAAACAAAGAAGCGCTTACATATGTTTATTTTAAAGTTTATTAGGTGGGATTGTATGCAATTTTTGCGGCCGGCGTTTGTGAAAAGACGGGGGATATATTCGCTGCTGCGCAGAGCGTTTGGGCTTTCGGCCGCTGTTGTCTGTGGATTTCTTGATTTGATACCGCTGTCCGCGGTGGAAATCCACAGACAAAGGCGGACGCTACCGCTCCTGCAGCTCCAAACCTCCACTCCGCTGCTCCATCCCCTTTTTTGAAAGAACGCAAAGCACAAAAGATTGCTTACGGGGTGTGGGCAGGGGGGGATATATTCGCTGCTGCGCAGAGCGTTTGGGCTTCCAGCCGCTGTTGTCTGTGGATTTCTTGATTGAATACCGCTGTCCGCGGTGGAAATCCACAGACAAAGGCGGACGCGGACGCTCCTACAGCTCCAAACCTCCGCTCCGCTGCTCCATCCCCTTTTTAGAGAGAACACAATGCACATTAAATTAAGTGGAAAAATGTTATCTATTTCGTCATCAAACAACGTTCAAAGCATATTAGTTGGAAAAACGTTACTTAATTATAGCGATATCAGCCAATGTGGAGGTTTTACAGAAAAATAAGTGGAGTATTTCCACTAGACATGCATACAAACTTACATGAGAGCTAAATTAAACCAAAAGTAATAATTTTACAGTTAGTTTTATAGACTCAATGAAAAAAGAACAGTGGCGTCTTAAAACGTAGGGTTGGTTACCAATAAATGGTATATTATGTTTGTTATCTGAGAATTATCTTTACCGTCGCTCGTTTCTCTTTCGTTTGTTCTGGAGTTTCTGCGGGCTTAGGGATCTTTTGCCGACCTTTAGAACGACGAGTCGGTTCACGATTCAGCGCTTCAATAAATACATCCCAGTCTTTCATGGCGTAATACCTCATCTTTCGCAGCATGCTCCATACACTTAGGGTGGACTGCACTTCTAAATGGATGAGCTGACAAAGTAGCGCCGTAATGATTCCGATGTAACATTGGACCCATACTGCGTGGGGGTGGTGATTATGGAACGTTACGGTGGCCAGATGCTGCTTGATCCATTTAAAAAACAGCTCAATTTGCCAGCGACAGCGATAAATTTCACCAACGTCTTCGGCTGAAAGATCCTGACGATTTGTGATGACCTCGTAGATTTTTCCATGCTTATCTTGGAATTGTACAAGGCGAACGCAAAACGTTTGGCCCGATTTTTTATCCAGAATCTCAACGTCAGCGTCCCGAGTAATATTGCTGCTACCCGAAAGGGGATGTTCGGTCAGCACGGTGTACTTTGTTTTTGCACGGATCCGGGCTACAAAAAGCACCGTCCCTTCCGACCATTCTCTGAAGTTTCCATAATGCACATAGCCACGGTCGAAAATGTAGGTGAATTCTCCAGGCACAACCAGATATTTGACCGCTTGTTGATCCGATACACCGATAGTGGAAAGGACAATCTCATCCGGAAAATGACACCCTGCTTCCAGCGAAAGCAGCCGCGTATGGATTTTGATACCCTTGGTCTTATTTTGATAAAACGCCCAATCGCCGAGTATTTTGGGTAGCGAAAGGCTCGTTGAATCGACGGGTGCTAACTTTCCAAGATGCTTGATGCCCTTGGCTTCCGCTTTTCGCAATTTTAATTCCTGAACAAGATCGGTAAACAACCACTCGAGATAAGCAAGAGGGATGGTGCCGAGCTTGCGGTTCAAGGTCGATTCGTGAATGGTCGTGAGTCCGGTAATGTCCTGAAGCTCTGCATTCGTTTCCAAATGGAGCACAATGTCGGAAAGAGTCCGCCTCTGCTGCAACTGAGCTTCTACAAAAAGGGTAATCGCGGCCCCAACGGTAAGTTTTTTCGAATAATGATCTGCGAATGGACAACGAAAAGAATGTAACATTAAATGCTGTAAGTACTTGCGTAAAACTGAATTTTGCGATATGTTACCCATGGATTAGCTCCTTTTGTGGAGAGATGTGGGTAACCTGCCTACTCTCTCTACATTAGGGCTTTTTTCATTTTTCACCAGAGTAAACTCATCTTTTTTATCCATAATTAGCTAACTATTTCAAAAAAATTTATGTTAGGTTTGCCGCATGTCTAGTGGAGTATTTCCACCTAATCCGCATAAATGCTGAAAAACGCACGAAATAGATGGCAAAAATCCACTTAGTTTACAGGCAAACAGGCAAACAGGTCAGCCGGAACCTCCGGCTGACCTTAATGATGCTGTAGCCCATTGTGCAGAGTATGCCGGGCTAAAGTGAGTATGGTTGAGAGTATGACTGATTATTTTAAGTAACCTCTGGTAAAAGCAATCGAGCCGTCAAAATCGACATATACATTATGAACATTCGGCTGCTTCAGGACATCTGCCACATAATAGTACAGCGGGAGGATGACCATATCATCAATGAGCAGTTTCTCAGCCTTGGCATGCAGGCGCATCTGCTCTGCAAGGTCCTGCTTTTGCCGTGCCTGCAGGATATAACTGTCGTAAAATTTATTGCTCCAGCCGGAATCATTATCCTTACTCCAGGAGGTGAAATACTCCAGAAACGCAGCAGGATCATTGTAATCCGCTCTCCAGCCTGCTCTGGCCACTGTATAGTTCTGGCTCTGGCGGTTGTCGAGCAGCTCGTTCCAGGCCTGAACTTCAATATTCGCCTTGATGCCCAGGTTTTCTTTCCAGCCGGAAACGATGATTGAGGCAATCAGATCATGACTCTGCTCTGCATTCACTATAATATTGAACTCCGGCAAACTGTTTAAACCCTCTTCCTTCAGTCCCTCCTGCAGCAGCTTTTGGGCTGCTTTAACATCTTCTCTGAAATATCTGGAATCCTTAATTTCTGAACGGAAGGTTTGTTTAGCCCCGTGAATGGTTGGAGCAATATCTCCATAAGCCGGAGTACCGTAAGGCAAGCCCTTGCGGTCAACCGCCATTGCCAGCGCTTTACGTATCTTCACATTATTGAACGGAGCTTCGTTAACATTAAACTGATAGTAATATAAGCTGGCGTATGGAAAAGAATAGATTTCAGTATTGGCATCAGTAGTTAGCTGGTCATAATAATCGATTCTAGTATTTTCACCGCTGCCGATCCAGTCGAGCCTGCCATCAAGATAAGTGTCGGTATTCGATAGCTGGCCTGCAGCCGGCTTGAGAAATTGAACCTCGGAGAACTGAATCTCATTAGCTGCGTAATAACCGGCATTTTTAGTCAAAACAACCTTGTTGGCATCCCAGGCCGTCAGTCTGAACGGTCCGTTCGTCACGATGGCCTTCGCGCTGGTTGCCCAGCCGGTATTGGCTTTAACCGCCGCTGCGTTAAGCGGCAGATAAATATTCTCGGCGAGCATTTGTAGGAACGTGTAATTCGGGGCTGTCAGCGTTACCTGAAGGGTATGGTCATTCAGCGCCTTAATCCCAACTTTGGAGGCATCCTTCTGCTTGCCGTTATGATAATTTTCAGCTCCGGCGATCATATACATTTTGAAAGCCATACTGTTATAAGACTGCGGGGACAAGGCCCGCTTCCAGGCATATTCAAAATCCGCGGCCTTTACAGGCTGCTGATTGCTCCATTTGGCGCTGGTTCGCAGAGCAAAGGTGAATGTTTTGCCGCCGCCTGTTATTTTCCAGGATTTCGCCATGCCCGGCACAGCTTGTCCGTACTCATTCAAACGGACCAGACCCTCGAACATGCCTTTAATAACCGAGGACTCTGTATCGTTGACGGTGAGGGCAGGGTCAAGCTGGCCCGGGATCACGTCTACACCAATCCTGAACACCTGCTTGCTTCCTTCTGCCGATACCTCTCCCCCTTCTTGTGTTAATCCGATGCTCATAATCAAACCCAATGCCAAAAGCAAATGAAGCAGCTTCTTCATCTATGATTCACCTTTCCCCCTGTAAAATCAAACCAATACTACCATCTTATCATGTAACAATACATTCAGACAGAATAACAAATAGCCTTTCATAAGTTTCAACCACTCATGAAAGGCCGGAATACCAGATATTTAGGAATTGCCTGTCTTGCTGTACCCGTTCATCTGCAGCCAGGAAGCGCAGGCAGCGGTCCAGCCGGAGGTATGAGGCTCCTCCTCGGCCAATCCGAGGCCATGTACCCCGTGGGCGTACACATGCAGATCGAACGGAATTTGCTGACGGCGCAGCGCCGAGGCAAGCAGCAGACTGTTCTCTACCGGTACCGCTCCATCATCTGCAGTATGCCACAGGAACGCAGGGGGCGTATCAGGTGTAACTTGCAGTTCACCGCTAAGACGGCGGATCAGCTCTTCCGGCGGATTATCGCCAAGCAGGTTGGTCCTGGACCCTTCATGTGTCACACCGTCCATCATGGAAATGACCGGATAGCACAGGATAGAGAAGTCGGGACGGCAGGACTGGCGTTCCAGCGCCTCCTCTGCCTCCTTGTTACCCCTGTCAAACAGTCCGGATGCCGTTGAAGCCAGATGGCCGCCGGCGGAGAATCCCAGAATGCCGACTTTTTCCGGATCAACTCCGAAGTCCCCGGCACGGAAGCGGATCGTCCGCAGAGCTCTCTGGGCATCCTTCAGGGCACTCGGATATTGATAAGGAGCTACACGGTAACGCAGCACAAATGCGGAGATTCCCAGTGTATTCAGCCACTCCGCTACCGGGCCTCCCTCATGATCAGCCCGCAGCCAGTAAGCGCCTCCGGGACAGACCAGCACTGCAGCGTTTTTGCTTCCCTCGACCAGATAAGGCGTAATTGCCGGACAATCCTCAGCGCCTGTTCCAAGCGCCCCCGGAGCCCCCTCAGGCCATAATAACAACGTTTCCATCTGCATCCCTCAGGCTTTCCTTCTATAATAGAATAATAAGGGGTTGCTGTTCCCCCGACTATTAGTCTATCAAGCCCCTATAATTCATGCAATCCGGAAATGACAATATCTGACTCGCCCAGCACCTCCGGCCTGCCGATGCCGACTACCCGCATCCCTGCGGCTTTGCCGGCGGCGACGCCTGCTTCAGCATCCTCGAACACTATGCAATCACCGGGCTGCAGGCCCAATTCCTGAGAGGCTATAAGGAACACCTCCGGGTCAGGCTTGGCTCTGGACACCTTATTGCCGTCCACCACAGCATCGAAGAGGCCGGCAATGTTCAGTTTATCCAGAATGAACAGCGCGTTTTTGCTGGCTGAGCCGAGGGCAATGCCGATACCGCTGTCACGCAGCCTGTTCAGGTAAGAGCTGACACCTGGCAGCAGCTCTGATTCATCCAATCGCGAGATATACTCTATATATAGGCGGTTTTTCTTGTCCGCCATGGCAAGCTTCTCCGCCTCAGTGAATTCCAGATCGCCTATCTCCAGCAGAATATCCAGCGATCTCATCCGGCTCACGCCTTTAAGGCGTTCATTATCCGCTTCTGTAAAATCAAAACCGAGCTCTGACGCTAATGACCTCCAGGCCAGATAATGATATTTGGCTGTATCCACAATGACTCCATCCAGATCAAATATTGCACCTTTCATTTGCTTCAGCATGCTATAATCCGGCATACATTCATGACCTCCCTGTTGTTACTTTAGCTTGATTCCCGCCAGCTGTTATTCAGCAGCAATAGTATGGCCATTGGCACCCGCAGCGGCAGCCCCCGCAGTCTTCAGCGTCAGCACCGCTCCGGGCCGGCATAGCTGATCTGCGCTGCCGGACGCGCATACCATAAGAGCGTCCCTGTTACCCGCAGCAGCGCTAACGGTTATCTCCTCCCGGCTGACTCTCAGCCGGAAGCTGCCGCCCCGCAGGCTCAGCGGCAGGTCCACAGCCGTCCATTGCTCAGGCAGCGCAGGCTTCACCTGCAGCGTCTTCCCGTCAAACTGTACACCGGCAAAGCCGAGCACTGCCGCCATCCAGGCTCCTCCATTCGCAGCCGGATGCGTTCCGCCGATATACAGATCCCCGACATACTGCTTGGATTTCCCGGTCAAATCCACAGTAGCGGTACGCATAAAGTAAGGGTATCCCCAGTCGGGTGAACCGATATCTGCCGCTACCAGCGCATAGATACACGGGCTCAGGCTGGAGCCGTGCTCGGTACGCGGTTCATAGTACTCCCAGTTGGCCTGCTTGATCGCTCTGGAATATGAGCCTTTGAACAAATTCAGCATAAGCACCACATCAGCCTGCTTTAGGATGGTAGTCGTAGTCGCAAGCCCGTTGCCGCCGCCCAAGTATTCATTAGGGTTGAGCACTCGGGCTTTCAGCTCTGCCAGCGGAACATCCTCCAGCCTATAGTAGCGGTCAAACTGCTCGATGAGCAGGGTGTCCGGATCTGGCTGTGGAATGTAGAAGGACTCCAGCATTTCCCGGAATTCCTTCAGAAAAGGCCCCTCTGCGAATTGTACGGCCAGCCGGCTATACTGCTCCGGATACACGGTCTGCAGCAGCTCCGCACACTCCAGCGCTACCTCCAATGTCCTGCCTACCAGGGCATTGGTAAAAGCATTGTTATTGACACGCTCATGGTACTCGTCAGGACCGGTAACATCCAGAATTTCATAGCGCTGCTTAACCGGATTATAGTAGGCATAGGAATAGAAGAAACGGGCGCATTCCCAGATCACTTCGGCCCCGCCGTCCATAAGCAGGCTGTCGTCCCCGGTGAACGCAATGTACTGCCAGATGCCGTGGACAACATCCGCGCTGATATGCACCTGCTTATCCCGGAAATAGGTGCGCATCGGCCGGCCAGTAAATACATCGTTTACATTAAAAAGCGTACAGGCATCGTCGCCCGTATCCTGGCTCTCCCAGGCGTAAAAGGCACCCAGGTAACCATATTCAGCCGCCTTCCGCCGCGCACCGCCCAGCGTATGAACCCGGTACATCAGCAGATTGCGGGCTGTGCCAGGGTCTGTATGCAGGAAAAAGGGCAGCATGAACATCTCCGTGTCCCAGAACACTGCACCCTTGTACACCTGACCGGACAGCCCTCTGGCCGGAATCGATACCTTCTCCGATTCAGTCGGAGCAATGATCAGCAGTTGATAGATGCTGTATCTGAGCGCAAACTGCGCGGCGTCATCTCCTTCAATGAGGCAATCGCTCCGCTTCCAGTGTTCCGCCCAGGCTTCACAGTGGGCTGCAAGCAGTTGTCCATATCCGGCTGCTTCCGCTGTGCGTAGATTCTGCAGTGCCAGTACGGCCGGATCGCTGCAGTCCAGTTCCGTATAGACTGCCGCATATTTAAACCATTCGTAAACCTCTCCGGCCTTGATGTCAAAAGCAATGAACCGGCGTGCACCCTCCCCCGCCGTTTCTTGTGTCTCAAAACGGCATACGGTCATTTCTGCGACCGCTACCTGCAGACCAAGCTCACCTGTCACTGCTGTAGACAGAAGCACTCCCTCTATACGCTGCTCCTGCAGTCCGTATAAATGCGGGCCGTTAATATCCCACACCTCACTGTCGATGCCCGTCTCCAGCTCAATCCGGCAATCTGACGTGGCAACCAGGCTAAACCTGGCCGCCAGCACATGCAGCTGACCCATGCTGACGAAGCGCTCGGCGGTAAAATCCAGCTCGCCTCCGCTGATGCTGTATACCGTCTTACGCTTGTGCACCGCCGCAGAAATATCCAGCTCCTGCCTGTGCGACAACGGCTCTGCGTCAAGTACTCCCAGCCGTTCACCGTTGCAGGAGAGTCTGGTGAACAGCGGGTTCGGCGCATTTACCGGCTCCCGCCATTTTCCTCCGGCTTGATCGTACACTCCGGCAAGCGTAATTGCAGCAAGCTGCTCCTTCCCGAATTCCTCCAGCGTTCCGCGGCAGCCCATATAACCGTTACCGGTCATATATTTATTTCCGTTCGTAACAATATTTTCCCGGCTGAATTCCCGGTCCTCTACCATCCAGCTCATCCGGCCACCAGCCCTTCAGCAAGCGGAAGCGTTACAATGTCCCGACCAACGCTCACCCGCTGTCCGTACACCATCATTTCTGTTCTGCCGCCGGAAACCGCCTGTATCTGTACCCCCTTCTGTCCAACCTCCATACGGACCAGTACTCCTTCGTACTGTACATGGAAGCTGTAGGACGTCCAGCGCTCAGGCAGCGTTGGACTGAAGCTGAGCCGCTCCCCGTCTGAACGCATGCCGCCGAACCCGTAAACAATATTCATCCAGGCTGCAGCAATCGAGGTGGTATGCAGTCCCTCGCGGGTATTGCGGTTATAGTTATCCAAATCCAGCCGGGTAGCGAATTCGAAGAACCGGTATGCCTCATCATACTTGCCGAGCTCACTGGCGAGAATCGAGTGAATGGACGGTGACAGCGAGGATTCATGGATACAGCGCGGCTCATAATAGTCATAATTGGCAAGCTTGGCTGCTCTGGTGAATTCACTGTTATACAGGAACATGAACATCAGCACATCAGGCTGCTTGATCATGTCATAGCGGTACAGCCGGTCGTAGGACCAGTTCGAATACAGCGGAAACTCCGTCACCGGAATAGAGTGGATATCCATATGCGGCATATCAAAGAACCCGTCATGCTCCTCATAGACGCCGCTGGCCGGGTCAAAAGGAATCTTCATATGCTCTGCTTTATTTGCCCAGTCCGCCAGTTCATCATCACGGAGCGCAGTCACGGCAGTCAGCTGAGCAAACCGCTCCGGTATAGACTCCCGCATTTCAGCCAGTGTGTCTCCCGTGTACTCGAACAGCTTTTTGGCCATCAGATTGATATAGCAGTTATTGTTCACCATCAGCTGAAATTCATCTGGACCCATTACGCCAAAATACCCGTACTCCCCGCTGCGTGCTCCCCACTGTCCGCGGGTGGCATAGAACCGGCTGATCTGAATCAGCATCTCGGCACCTTTACTGTAGAGAAACTCCTTATCACCCGTATTTTTCACATAATGCCAGATGCCGTAGGAGACAGCCGTCCCGACATGCAGCTGCAGATTGGAGTGCTGCCACAGGTCACAGCTTTCCGTTCCGTCGATGGTCGCTATGGGATAGCAGGCTCCTTCACAATCCACTTCCCCGGCCCGCTCCATTGCCTCCGGCAGAGTCTTATAGCGGAATTCCAGCAGGCTGCGGGCTGCCTTCGGATTGTTAAATATATAAAAAGGCAGGCAGTAAGACTCCGTATCCCAGAAAGCCAATCCCCGGTATGCTTCGCCTGTCAGGCCCTTCGCCCCGATGTTATAGCCCGGATGGTCGCCGTGGTATGTCTGGTACAGCTGGAAGATACAGAAACGGATGCCCTGCTGATTCTCCGGATCCCCTTCAATGCAAATGTCACTGGTTTCCCAGATCTCCTTCCAGTAGGCGGCCTGGGCCTCAAACACATCCTCTGCTTCAAGCTCTGCTGCCGCTGCGGCAAGCTTCATACCTTCTTCCCAGAGCTGCTCTTGACTGCGCGTACTTCCGGTGTCCGCACAATTGACGGCAAGCTTCGTATAATGAATCCTTTCTCCTTCTATTAAAGGCAGCGTGAAGGACTGGCCCGCGAACCTGTCACGCACTACCGCACACGGATTCAGCTCAGCCGGAGAATGCAAGGCAAAGCCTGCGAACAGCTTGTTGCCGGTGGTCAGCGTTTCTGCCATAATTGCCGTAATTCCCTCCGCAGAACCGCTGCGCAGGCTTTTCCACATACTTTGGCCCCGCTCCTCATGGACTGCCCCGAAATCAAGCCCTGCACACACCTGCACCTCACCCGTGAAATTATGCGGCTCAAAGTCCACCTTCTGCAGCCCGAGATGTGACATCGTCATGCTGACCAGACGGGTGAACGTGATCTTCAGCTCTTTTCCGCTCTCCAGCAGCCACACGAATTCACGGCTGTAAGTACCGGTACGGAAATCCAGCCTGCGGCTGAAGCCCTTCACCTTACTGTGAGCCAGATCCAGCTGTTCGCCGTCAACAGTAATCCGGGTATACAGCCAGTCCACTGCATTCACCATATAACGCAGCGAGCGGATGATCCCTTTATAATGGCTCCCGGTGGCGTGCTCTTCATATAATCCGTTAAAATAGCTGCCCAGCAGCGTATCGCCCGAGTACCCCTCCTCCGGATAGCCACGCACCCCCATGTATTCATTGCCCAGCGAAAAAATTGACTCCGATACTCTATTACGCCCCGGATCAAAGCCTTCTTCGATTACCGCCCACGGATCTACCTTTAAATATTTATCCGCTACTTTCGCCATGTCTGATTTCTCCTTCTCCGTTTTTTTGATACACGCCATAAGCGTACCTTGCATCTTTCACAGGGCCAATGTCAGGCTGTAACGGAGTTATGTGCATTTTTACGGAGTTGAATAAAATCCCTATTTCACAATATAATCTATAAGAAATGTCTCCTTTCAGGCAGAAAACACAAAATAACCGCCTCCCAGCAATTGTGCTAATTGGGAAACGGCTGTTATAATAGACGAATATATATGGATTTTCCCCTGTCACGGTGAAAAACGTATCAATTCTCACATATTTGAAGTGAAAATTATCACAATGTTAAAAATTCGACACTTTTTCGCGAAAATTTTTAACCATAAAGAGGAATTACCATGTATAATTAATTTAAAATTTACTGAAAAACTGAGGGAATAAAGGGGATGTCGATTATTATGATAAAGGAACATTACAATGTTATCGAAGCCCACGGAAATACAAACTGTTTCTCCGAACAGAATTTCAACAGACTTCTCGTTACAATGAAGGAACGTATGGTCCCTGAAGGATCACATCTGTTCTGGGAAGGCGACTACTCGGATAAATTGTTTTATATCAAACGTGGACGCGTGAAGCTGACCAAATCTACAGACGAAGGCAAGGAACTCATTCTTTATATGTACCAGGCAGGTGACATGGTTGGCCAGGCCGACCCGTTCTTCAGCACGAAGCACAGCTTCACCGCTGAAGTCATTGAAGAAAGCGAAGTTGGCGTAATTGAGCAGAAGGATCTGGAGATTCTGATCTGCCAGCACTGTGATTTTGCGATTGACTTTATGAAGTGGATGGGCATTCACCACCGTCTCACACAGACGAAATTCCGTGATTTGATGATGTACGGCAAACCGGGCGCATTGTGCTCTACCCTGATCCGTCTTGGCAACACCTACGGCGAGAAGAATGGCGACAACATTCTGATCAACAAAAAAATTACGCATACGGATCTGTCCAACATGATCGGCGCTACCCGTGAGAGTGTCAACCGTATGCTGAGCGATCTGCGTAAAAAAGATGCAGTTGAATATGAGAATGGCATGATCGTCATCAAGGATCTTGGTATGCTGCAGGAGATCTGCCACTGCGAAATGTGTCCGAACGAAATTTGCCGGATTTAATTCCCTAGTAATAATACCCTCTATTCTCCTCATTGAAACAGTTCTGGCCCAAATATTATTTAATAAAAATAGAGTGGTCAAAGGCGCCGTGCAGGCGTCTTTTTTTCTGTGTTCAGGCGACTTTTCATAGGCCTATCCCCCAAGCACCGTATACACCCGGTGTAACAAAAAAACTGCCCCAAAGGCTTATGCCTTCAGGACAGTTTATCAGGACTTCCTTAACGTTTGCTGAACTTGTTGCGGACAGGAGAGATCAGCCAGTATGCTGCGCCGACGAACAAGCCGCCGCCGATGATGTTGCCGAGCGTAACCGGAATCATGTTATGCAGCCAGCCGGCTACTGTAACGGTCTCAGGGTGGTTAGGCAGCAGAACAGCCACGCTAAGCAGGGTCATGTTAGCGACGCTGTGCTCGTAGCCGCTGGCGATGAAGGCGAACAGGCACCACCAGATGAGCACCAGCTTGGCAGCTTCGCTTTTGGCACGTGAGGACATCCAGATGGCCAGACAGACAAGCCAGTTACAGAGAATGCCGCGGAAGAACAGCTCCGAGAACGGAAGCGTCATTTTTTTGGCTGCGGCGGCGAAGATCAGATGCTCCGCGGGAGCTGCCTTGAATAATCCGGTGCCCTGGATCAGCAGGGCCAGGATAACGGCGCCGCCGACGTTGCCGATAAAAACAATCACCCAGTTTTTGACCGTGTCCCATACGGATGTTCTTCCGGCAAGGGTACTGACGGTAAAAAACATATTGTTCCCGGTGAACAGCTCCGAGCCGGCAAAAATGACCAGCGTCAGGGCGATCCCGAAGGAGGCGCCCATCACGAGCGGCTGGAACGGCGATTTAATCGCCGCCAGCGGTGCTCCCAGCGAAAAGATTAGAATAATTCCGATTCCGACGTATGCCCCTGCGAGCAGCGCCGCCAAAAAGTACCGCGGCAAATTTTCATTCATTTTATCCCGTTTGCTGACTGCTGCCTCTACGATGTTCTCGACGCTTTGCGTAAACATCTCTCCACCCCGCCATTTCTTATCTTAAATTTAGCTTTGAATCAATGTACCCTGCAGGGTAACTTTAACACTTTCCCCGTCTACAGTAACCGGGAATGTGGCGACTCTTCCTTTGTCGGGAGCCTGAACCTCTCCGCTGCGCAGATCAATTTTCCAGTCATACAGCGGATCGTACAGGTAATGCCCGGACACAATTCCTTCCGCGAGCGGGCCGCCCTTCGGATGAGGATTCTTGTTCTCCACCGCGAAAATCTGGCCATCCGAGGTTTTGAACACAGCCAGCTCCACCGAACCGCAGCCGATTACACGGCCGATCTGCGGCAGGAAATGCTGAACCGTCCCTATCGTATACTCATGGTTTGTGTTTTCCATCGTTTTCTCTCCTCCTGGGCGTTTATTTTAGTGCTGGGCTTTTTCGAACAGGGCGCTGCGTGTGTCTTCTTCCTTCAGCATTTTTTTCCATGGATCGGATACCTGGGCCAGGGCAAAATCGATCCGTGCCGCCAGCTCCTTGCGGTTCTCCTCATTGTTCAGAATTACGCTCTGGATCTTCTCAAGACCCATGCGTTCTACCCATTCCGAGGTTCTTTCCAGATAATTGCCTGTTTCACGGTAGAACTGCATTACGGCAGAGCATACTTCAACCAGCTCTTCATCGGTCTTCACTTTGCAGAAGGAATCTGCGATCCGCGGCTTGATACCGCCGTTACCGCCGATGAATACTTCCCAGCCGCCGTCATTACCGACGATACCGATATCCTTGGTACAGGATTCAGCACAGTTACGCGGGCAGCCGTTCACCGCCATTTTGAACTTGGCAGGGAAATCAAGGCGTTCGTATTTACGTTCAAGCATAGCCCCTACACCCATGGAGTCCTGTGTACCAAAACGGCAGAATTGGTTGCCGACACAGGTTTTGACGGTGCGCAGCGATTTGGCGTAGGCATAACCTGAAGGCATATCCAGCTCTTCCCACACTTTTGGCACATCTTCTTTTTTGACGCCGATCAGGTCCAGACGCTGTCCGCCGGTTACCTTGACTACCTTCACATCATATTTCAGAGATACATCCGCAATCCGTTTCAGATCTTCTGGGGTAGTCACACCGCCGTACATACGCGGAACAACTGTAAAGGTACCGTCCTTCTGAATGTTGGCGCTCATCCGTTCATTGACAAAGCGCGACTCCTTCTCATCCTCATGCGTATCCGGATAGATCATGCCCAGGTAATAGTTGACGGCCGGACGGCACTTGGAGCAGCCTTCAGGCTGTTTCCACTCCAGCACATTCATAACTTCCTTGGTGGTCTTCAGTCCTTTTGCTGTAATCTCGGCAACAATTTCATCACGGCTGAGCGATGTGCAGCCGCAGATACCGGTTTTGGCGCTTTCTTTAAAGCTGTCGCCCAGCACGAACTGAAGAATTTGTTCAACAACCGGCTTACAGCCGCCGCAGGAACGTGTAGCTCCGGTGCAGGCTTTGATTTCATCTACAGTGGTAAAACCGTTCTCTGTTACCGCATCGACAATCGCTTTTTTGGTAACCCCGTTACAGCCGCAGACGATTTCTTCATCTGCCATTGCTTCAACGGACATGCCCTTCTTAGCACTGCCACCGCCGCCGCAGCAGCCGGTTCCCATTACTTCACTGTAAATCTCATCGGTCATCTCTGTGCCTTGTTTCACAAGCTTCTGCAGGTTTGCAGATTCGGTAACATCACCGAACAGTACAGCACCGACAATTACATTATTTTTGAGCAGAATCTTCTTATAGGTTCTCTTCCATTCATCTTTAGCGGAGATAACAGTATGCTCCGGTGTATCTGTAAACTCGCCTGCCGAAAAGACGTCCACACCGGAAATTTTCAGCTTGGTCGATACAACCGAACCTTCATACGGCTGGGTAGCTGCTCCGCACAGGTGCTTAGCCAATACCATCCCCTGTTCAAACAAAGGAGCGACCAGACCATAGCAGGTTCCGCGATGCTCTGTACATTCACCGACAGAGTAGACATTCTCCATGGAAGTCTGCAGATAATCATTGACAACAATCCCGCGGTTCACGGTAATGCCGCTGTCTTTAGCCAGCTGGGTATTTGGTTTGATACCTACAGCCATGACCACAAAATCCGCCTGCAGCTCCGAACCGTCGCTGAATCTCAGTCCGTTGACACGTTCATCCCCGGTCAGCTCCACCGTCTGCTTGCCCATGGCGAATTTTACGCCTTGACGGGTAAGCTCTGCCTGCAGCATGGACGATGCCGTATGGTCCAGCTGACGTTCCATCAGATCCTCCAGCAGATGCACTACTGTGACATCCATCCCGAGGTTAACCAGGCCTTTGGCTGCTTCAAGTCCGAGCAGACCGCCGCCGATTACTGCCGCAGTACGGTACTGCTTGGCAGCCGCCAGCATTGCATCGCAGTCAGCAATGTCGCGGAAGCCGACCACGCCTTCTTTGGTGCTGCCCGGAACAGGCAGAATGAAGGAATTGGAGCCTGTTGCAATAATAACTTTGTCGTAAGGAACAGCCAGTCCGTTCTCAGCGATGACCTGGCGGGATTCCTCATCAATCTTTACAACCGTAGTTCCTGTATGCAGCGTAATGTTGTTGTCTGCGTACCACTGGCGGTCATTCAGAATAATATCTTCGATGCTTTTGCTGCCTTCAAGCACATAGGACAGCATAATCCGGTTGTAATTGGGATGAGGCTCGCTGCCGAAGATCGTAATATCATAAGCGCCGCCCAGCTTCAAGATCTGTTCAATCGTGCCTACGCCCGCCATACCGTTGCCTATTAATACTAACTTTTCTCTCTCCACTCTCACTGTTAAAACCTCCCCAAAACTCTTAAAATTCTTAGAATTTTATCTCGTACCTGAATTATACATTTTAAATTTGAACGGCATTTGTGATTACAATCACAATAAATGTGAATCTTTTCACAATATTACATGTCATGTTAGCTTACATTTAGTTTGTTGATTGCTCGAAGTTTGCACACAAAAAAACAGCCAGCTCTCCCTTCAGCCGCTGCCTGCAGCTTAGAGAAAAACGGGCTGTACAAATCCTTCCTGCCGGTGACGGTCGATTACCGCAAAACCAGTGAAATCTCAAGCTCATCCTGGATTCGCAGCTTCATATCTATGCCGCTGTCGAGCAGTGTCTTATCGTTCAGCTTCAGCTTCCATTCTTCATTTGAAAGCGGCTTGTATTCCTTGACAGCGAGCAGCGTTCTGTTATTCTCGGCCAGATGGACCAGCCCGCTGCTTTTCAGCAGTCCCCTCACCGTCAGATTCTCTGTATAAGGCATCACATAGGATTGGGTCAGCTCGGGCTGGCCGATCCCGCCGTTGACGGTGAGAATAACCGGCTGAAACAGAGCTTCCTGTGCAGCAGCGGCCGTTATAAGGATCGTATCTTCCTTCTTGACCACCGTGCCCGGATCAGCCACTGGCTTACCGCTTAGTTGAATCTCCCAGGCCATATCCGGACCGAGCGATATATGGTTTACAGTCAAAAGAGCTTTGCCGTCTCCGGCAAAGGTGACAAGGCCGCTGGCGTCAAGCAGCTCCTTCACGGTGATCTCCGGCTTATAGGCATCACTGATCTGCCGGCCAGAGCTGCCGGTCAGATCCGTATCTCCCACTTTTACGGAAAACGCAGGCTGAACAGCACCGGCGGCAGCATTATTTACTTCCAGATTCCCGTTCAGGGCATCACAGCCCCCGGCAATCACAATGAACAAGACTCCCAGACACAAACGCCACAGCAACTTCACTTGCACTTCTCCGGCACCGCCTTTTGTAGCCTGAACACAGCTTCCAGCATTTTCTCAGGCATGTAGTCGTTATGTATTACTCCTATTTAAGGATAACGTAAATAGACAGGCTTCTCAATCATACCGCTGTCATTTTCCGGAATATTTACTGCTGGAGCCTGAGGAATAATTGGGAAATAACCCCTTTAGGCTGTGCACAGGCTGCATTAAGCACAGAAAAAGCCCCCGAAGGGGCCATTAACATCACAGACTGCTCCGCTTATTGATAACGCAGGAACAGGTTGTTGTTTTCCAGGTGTACATGCTCGAAGGTCATGCCTTCCAGCTCCTCAAGCCGGGCATAGGTCAGACGATAAGTTGTGCAGGCATGCGGCGGCGGAGTGAAGTCATTGGTGACCGCACGCAGCTCGCGCAGAATTTCGCCGGCTCCTTCATGCTCCTGCTCCAGATTATGCAGCAGCTCGTGCAGCTCAGCCAATCCGGCTTCGCTTGGATTCTCGCTGTAAGCCAGCATTTTAGGGAATTCAACTTCCTCTTCCTGTGCGGTATGCTTCAGCAGGTCTTCACGCAGCAGATTGAACAGGCGGTGTACTTCGGCCAGGTGCGGGGAATCCTCACCGTGCACACGGAACACCTTGGTAACATTCTGGCTGATTTGCGGAAGCTCTTCACGCAGGTAGCGGTGATGCTTGTTCACAATATGCTCTACCAGTTCGCGCGACGAAGCCTGATTCCATTTTGTATCCTCTTCAAGCACCGGATGCTCCTCCACCAGCTTGTGCAGGTCACTGAGCAGCCCCTCTGCATTCAGGCCCTTCTCTTCGGCTGCTTCAGTAAGCGGCTTTGCACCGCCGCAGCAGAAATCGATCCGCTGTCCTTTGAAGTAATCTGCTGCTTTCGGAAATTTCAGTACGATATCTCTTACGAAATCTTCACCGCTAAAGCTAAGCTGTTCTGTAGTCTGGTTTATTTGATTGGCCGTCATAATAGGCCCTCCCTCGTGTTATTGGTCTAAGTTCTTTCTTACCTCTACACAATAACGCTTGGCGGAACCCCGGCTTGTGATTTTACGCACTAAATAAATAAAATTTTATTGAACATAGTAACTAAGTAAAAATGTATAATATGTTTGACATTGTGTATACTATATATTACATTATATCCGAGGTGAAGAAATGGGAAAGAACCTGCGGCTCAAAGCCGCCAGAGCAGAAAAGGATTTGTCACAGAAGCAGCTTGCAGAGGCTGTGGGCGTTACCCGGCAGACTATTATTGCTATCGAGAATGGTGATTACAACCCCACAATAAGGTTATGTATTGATATTTGTCTGACTTTGGGCAAGACGCTGGATCAACTTTTTTGGGAGGCTGATGATCATGAGAAAAGCTAAGCTGGATGAACGGCAATTGCAGAAGCGGAACCAGGCGGGCAGGCAGACCTTTTACCTGATGGCGTTCCTGCTGCTCGCTGATATGGGGCTCCATAATTACGGTATTCACTGGCTCGATTATCCGCTCAGCAACTATTTCATCTTTCTTGTCGGTGCCGGCTCCTATCTGGTACGGACCATCTGGAACGGCTCTTATGTCGGACCGGGCAGCGGAAGCCTGACGTCCGCGAGCCGGAGTCTGGTTGGCGCTTTGCTCGCAGTGCTCATAGCGGTGTGTGTAATAACACTGACCCTGTCCAATACAGCCGGTGAATCACCGGTTCGTGGCACTGCCCTCCCTCTGCTGATCATTTCGGCAACAGTCGCAGTCGTTATCCTGGGCGGTGTCCGCTGGATTAGGAGACGGGCTGAGCAGGACGAAGCCTAACAGCGCAAAAAGCACCTCCGGATAGAGGTGCTTTGTATTATAACAGCTACTGTATCGTAGCCTGCATATACGTACGCTTCCCCTGGGCGTCCTTCAGATAGGGGCCTAGCCCGGCAAACTTGGAGTGATCCACATACACACCTGTCATCCATCTTCCTTCAGTCAGCCCGCCGTTCCACTGCAGAACCAGATCAGGGGCGGATATCCATTCCTGGTACACCTGTATATGATCTTCCTTATATTCTTTAAATGGCTTACCATTCCCGCTCAGCCGGAACGGGCTGACATAAGTCGGCACAAAATAATGCCCTATAGTATCCAGATCATCCCCGTCCAGAAATGCCTCGCTGCCCAGATAGTGCTGGAACAGAAGCGTATTCTCATACAGTGACCAAATTACAGCCTGCAAAACCATGCTCTGTCTTATCCCGTTATGAAAGGTGAACAGCCGCTGGCTTCCTGATACGGCCCGCTTTGCAGCATCCGCAGGCTCCAGGCAGTGCCGCTCACAGCCGATGCATTTCCAGCCGGACGGACTCTGAATCCATTTCTGAAAGACACTTCCGCTGTCATTATCCCCTTTATATAAAGAGGAAATAATTTCATAGGGCACACCGATCCACGAATCCCATAAGGAGCCGGGAAGATAGCCGTGTAACATGAACAGCGCCTTATCATAAATAAGCTGGACTTTGATCGAAGCAGTCTCCAGTTCGGCAACATCCTCTTTTCCATAGGTTATTTCCCGGGAAAACAAGGTGGTTTTCATCTTCCTCGCCTCCTAAATGTTGTGCAGAACGGATTTCACACTTTGGTTACGCTTTCACACAAATTCTCTGCGACATCATAATCAGCGGCTAGACAGGCTGGCCACGCCAGTTTTTCCTATTATATTACATTTCCGCGTCAGTTGTGCAAGTTTTATTTATTAAAAATTTATATAGACCTGATTAACAGATGAAAAAGCCCCTCATTCCATTAGCGGAAAAAGGGGCTATCAACAGGACTGCAGTAGCGGGACTATTCGACCCAGCTCTCGGCCCAGGACTGGATCTGCTGCATGACCGGCTCAAGCGCGCGGCCCTTTGTTGTTAATTCATACTCGATGCGTACCGGAGTTTCAGGATACACATGTCTTACCAGAATGCCTTCGCATTCCAGATCCTTCATTCGTTCCGACAGCATTTTATCGCTCATTGACGGGATCAGGCCGGAAATATCCTTGAAGCGTTTCGGGCCGCTCATCAATGTCTGGATAATAAGTCCATTCCAGCGTTTGCCTAAGAAAGAGAAGGCCGTTTCGAATCTTGGGCACATCGTCAGCTGATGTTCTTCCATTGTTCTCACCTCTCGTTGTGAAGCTAACTATTAGTTAGTATATATAATTTTAACATATTTATAGCATAATGAACATCGTTTTCCCAAAAAAAGTTCACAGCCTACCTTATTATATCCGCAGTGTCAATCCCCTGTGCCTGCCTGCGGCTTGCGCCGGGAGATGGCCTCAGTTACTACGTAAGCCAGATCATCGTTGCCGTACAGCGACAGCACCCCGAGAACCGTATCATCGGATATGTCCCCGGCTTCTTCTTCCGGTACAGTCAGGGCAAGCGCCCGGCTAAGTGCGGCATTTCCTTCCTGCTGAGGATAAGCCTGCAAATACAGGGCATGCGGGTCCAGCTTGTTGTTTACACACCACTGGGCAAACACGAGAATCATCATTTCTTCATCCCGCTTGTAGCTCTCGATGATTTGCTCCTCCATTGATTTGCGGTAATCGTCCACGTTATTGCTCCTCTCTGTTTATCTGGCAGTCAGCTCTGCCGCCAGCCTGTGACCCGGCAATACGGCGGAAGCAGAGATGCTGCACTGCTCTGGTGTATCAATTGTACTTAAAAAATGCTTGACCGCTCCGCTGAACCCTCTGCGCTCCAGAACGGTATCCCAGCTGCCGAAATTTTGGTTGCGCGGCAGTGAACCCTTTTCATATAACACCGCCCGTTCCAGATCCGTTACCTCTACTGATCTCCCGCTTCCGTGCAGCTCCAGCTTCTCAATATCAGCTCCGGCATCCCTTACCATGCTGTATATTCCGGTAACTCCCCGGTTCCAGCCAAGAATTCCGGAAGACTGAAGCAGCCGTCCTTCACTGTCGGAGTTAAGACTGCTTCTTAGCAGCTCATAGTCATTGCCGCACAGCCACAGCAGCAGATCAAGCATATGGATCAGATCATCATGGACCGTCTCATGGCTGCTGCCGTTCTGCAGGCTGGTGCGGTGCTTGACCGCATGACACTGGCTGATTCCGCCTGCCTTCTCAAGCCATGCTTTGGCTGCCGTATACATCGGTGCGAACCGGCGGTTGAAGCCGACAGCCAGCAGCAGTCCCCGCTCCTCAGCCAGCTTGGCCATCCGCTGCGATTCCTCCAGGTCATAAGATAACGGCTTATCCACATACACCGGTAATCCGTGCTCCAGACATTTGGTAACATACTCATAATGGGTTGTAGTGGGACTGTGCACAAAGACTGCATCCAGGTCCCAGGAGAGCAGCTCATCCAGATCCGTTGTACCCTTGGGTAACCGGTAGGACCGGACAGCCCCCTGCACAGTAGCCGGCGAATGGCTGAGCACGCCGACCACCTCTGCCTGATCGTGGCGGGTCAGAAGCGGCAGATATACTTTGCGGGCGATATCGCCGATCCCGATCATCGCGACTCTTTTACGTACGGGAGTGTTCATAGTACATCTTCCTTTTCATGTCGTATAGATGTATTATACCGTGACATGCCGCTGCGACAATGATCTTTGCTTCATTAATCGGTTTTTTTTCAGTATGATGAGAGGAACAGCTTGTGAAGGGGCATAGTAGAAATGCGAAAAGGATTGATGGTTCTCCTGTATGTTTCGGTTATTATTCTCGCGTTTATCTACAGATATGATCTGCTGGACTGGCTGCGTGAGGATCATAGCCCTGTTCTGTCTTTTATTGCCGCTGTGCTTCTGGCCCTGTTCCCTGTCCTTCCCTACAAACTGATCATCGGCTTGTTCGGTTATGTGTACGGAGGCTTTTGGGCGGCAGTCATCTGCTGGAGCGCAACAACGATTGCCGCAGCGGCCATGTACGGTCTCGTAAAATATCTGTTTCAGCAGCGCGCCTTTACTTATCTGGCTTCAGTGCCCGCGCTCCATAAATTCACCGCTGCTGTTCAGCGCCGCCCGTTTGCTTCCATTGTGTTGGCCAGACTGCTGCCGGTAGTTCCGCAGACTGCAGTGAACATATATGCCGGCGCTGCAGGGTTGCCCTTCTGGAGCTATCTGGCAGCATCCGGAATCGGCAAGCTTCCGGGCATTGCCTTATATGCGTTTCTCGGAGGCGGGCTGTCCGGTCATCCCGGGAGCGTGATTGCAGCATTGGCCCTGTATGGGACAGTATTGGCAGCGGCCGGATGGTCTCTGCGCATGCGGGCAGAGGGTAAGCCCAAAGAACGTTGATCATGCTGGCCGGGGCGTTGGCAGACTGTGCTTATTTGTTTTATAATATAATTAAATTTTAATCAATTAAATAGCATTCCATAATATGGAGGGATATTCATGAGTGAAATTCAATCTGAACATATAGGCTCGAAGACAGAAAAGGCCACCTTTGCAGGCGGCTGCTTCTGGTGTATGGTATCCCCGTTTGAAGACTTGCCGGGCATAGGCGGAATTATCTCCGGGTATACAGGCGGCCATACCGTTAATCCGACCTATCAGGAAGTCTGCTCGGAAACGACCGGGCATGTAGAAGCAGTACAAATTACATTTAACCCTGACATTTTCCCATACAGCAAGCTGCTTGAGCTGTTCTGGCAGCAGATTGATCCGACAGATGCCGGCGGCCAGTTCCATGACCGCGGGACCTCTTACGGCACAGCCGTCTTCTATCATTCTGAAGAACAGCGCCTGGAAGCTGAAGCCTCCAAAGCGGCGCTGGCAGCCAGCGGACGCTTCTCGGCACCGATTGTAACACCCATTCTTCCGGCCAAGCCTTTTTATCCGGCAGAGGAATATCATCAGGATTACCACCGCAAAAATCCCGCCCATTACAAGCGTTACCGCAAGGGCTCCGGCCGGGAAGCCTTTATTGAAGACCACTGGAAGCATAAAGAGGATAAGCAGAGCCTCAAGGAGCGCCTGACTCCGCTGCAATATGAGGTTACACAGAATAATGCGACCGAATCGCCGTTCCGCAATGAGTTCTGGGATCATCACGGCGACGGACTGTATGTGGATATCGTCTCCGGGGAGCCGCTGTTCAGCTCCAGGGACAAATATGATTCCGGCTGCGGCTGGCCCAGCTTCACCCGTCCGCTCCGCGATTATGCGGTTAAGGAAAAAACAGATCTCAGCCATCTGATGATCCGCACTGAGGTCCGCAGCAAGGTTGCCGATTCGCATCTCGGCCATGTCTTCACCGACGGCCCCGGCGAGAATGGCCTGCGCTACTGCATCAATTCAGCTGCCCTGCGCTTCGTGCCCAAGGAGGATCTGGAAAAGGAAGGCTACGGCGAGTACCAGGTGCTTTTCCAGTATGCATAAGCAGCTGAATCCGTTCAGTTCCTGATACCTGCAGAACAGACACAATAAGCCTCCAGCCCATCTTTTGACGGGTTGGAGGCTTTATTATGCATAACATTCGGGAAGTTTACAGAAACAGGCTCATCCCCGGTGCATCGGCAGCTCTTGGCACAAAGCCAAACCTTTCATAAAAGGCTGCTTTTCCGCTTGCTGCGGACAGCTGAATCCAGCGGATTCCCTTTGCTTTGCAATGGCCGATCAAGCGTTCCATTACCATTGTACCGATCCCGAGACCTTGATAATCCGGCCTTACGATTACATCGCAAATCACACACTGGATTACACCGTCGGAAACCATTCTGCCGGCTGCGGCAAGCTTTCCGTCCCTGAGAACACTTAATGTGTACCAGCTGTTTATTAAGGAATCCTGAAGCAGCGTTGAGGTCCAGCGTCCTTCCGGATCCCAGCCGGTCGATTGATAAAGCTCATAATACTCCTGATTATCAGGAAGGCTATCAAGAAATACCAAATCCAATGTCGCTTCCCCCGTCCTATTTACTCGAATGTTCATCCTCTTCTTTGAGCGGTTCGGCTTCCTCAGTCAAGCTTCCAGTGCTGTGACCCGGCAATTCGCGCTGAGTAGTCCTGCCGGCATGTATACGCTCCAGTTTGGTCTCCTGCTCCCGGCCAAGCTTCTTCCGGATAAAGAGCACAACAGCAACAATGACCGCTAATACGACCAGTACAGGCAATGCTGCCGCCAGGAAGACAAACAGCCCCTGGAACATAACCGACAAGGCATGCAGACTCTTCGACAGCGCATCAGAGGCCCGTGTCAGCAGCGGCTCCTGCTCTTTTTTCTGAATATCGACGATACTCGAGCCGCTCTGATAGAGCCGCAGCTCTACTGTTGAAAAGGATACATTCTGGTCAATATAACGCATTCTGCCTTTGATCTGCTCAATGGACTCCTGAATCGCTCCAAGCTCATTGGCAAAGGCTACAAGATCCGAGGATTTGGTCGCTTTTGACATAAAATTGATGTACTGGGTCTCCATCAGCTGCTTCGCCTTAAGGCGTGATTCGAGATCCACATACTCCTCCGACACATCCTGGCCCTCGATGCTCCGCTGAATCCCATTGTTCTTAATCTCCTCGAGCTTGTCAAGAAACGGGGAGAAGCCCGCAGCCGGCACCTTCATCACAAAGTTTCCGCCTTTTTCGTAGTCGGACATATTCTCGGTGAAGCCGATGATATATCCGCCTGCCAGTGTAACCAGGTTGCGCACTTCGGACTGGGCCTTCCCGTAATCCTCTACTTCCATGGTAAGATTCGCTTTATAAATCAGCTTCTTGTTCAGCCCGGCTGCTACGTCAATGCCGCTGAACCCGGATGCCCCCGCCGAGCTGCCGGATGCCTGCTGTCCTGAATTCCCGCCCTTACCGGCCGGAGTATTGCCGCCGGAGTCAGCTTCTCCACCGCCCCTGGCAACCTGATTTAGGTCCACATCTGCTGAGCTGTCGTACTTCATCGTTTCTTCTGCTGCAGGCGCCGCTTCCGTTGAAGCTTCACTGGCTGCCCCCATATTCGCCGCTGCATTGTCACTTGCCGAATTGTTATCACCTGAACCGCAGCCCGCCAGTATCACCGCCAAAACCAATAAACCCGTCAAGTAATGCAGACCCCATTTGCGCATACTCATTCCTCCAAAAGTGTAGTGGATTTCACGCTTCTTTTGTGCAATGCAACCGGACGTTCATCCTGTGTCTGTTTTTCAGATGATCCGCCTACCCATTTGACGTTCCAAATGCTGGAAGGTTGCAGGAGAAATAGTAAAATCGCATCCTTTTCTGAGCTTGGATTCCATAATTAACAATTCAGACATATAGATTTGTGTTCTATAAAAAAACGGACCATCCGACTGCAGGATGATCCGTTTGCGCAAATTCACTTTTTTTGCTACAATTATTATGCCTATCGACTCTGAAAAGACAAGATACACCAAATACCCTGTATTCATCTGAATAAGGGTAAGGTCTGTTCGGACAAGCTCCACCTTGCTGAACAGGGCGCTATTCGCTCTAACAATATTGATACTCTACTATAAGGGGAGGTGACCCTCATGGCAAAAGACGTTATGTGTGCCGTAAACTCTTGCACCTACTGGGCTGAAGAGAACAAATGTAACGCTGAATCGATCTTCGTTGCTTATCACAGCTCCAAGGAGCCTAAGCACTCTGAAGAAACAGACTGCAAAACATTCGAAAGCAAATAAGCAATACTCTCAGAAGGGACCCTCCACGGTTCCTTCTTTTCTGTTTCTCATTTTATCAAGAATGATAATTATTATCAAGTGTTTTTTCATGAAAAATCTTTACCTTTGCGAAACACTCCGGTAATTCGGCCTGATTGCAACCCCTGCTGAAACACCGTACAATGGGTTTACGTTTTCACGATTAAACCAATCCGGAGGGTGAACGATGATCAAGCAAATTGGCCAGGTTATGCTGTATGTAAATGATCAGGATCAGGCATTGCGCTTTTGGACAGAAAAGCTCGGGTTTATCAAAGTTTCGGAAGCGGACAACGGACAAGGCCTGCGCTGCATTGAAATATCGCCAGCAGAAGGCGCTCAGACCTCATTCGTGCTTCACAACAAGCAGCTCATCGCTGAAATGCAGCCGGAGCTTAATCTGGGTACGCCTTCCATTCTGCTGTTCACCGATGACATTGACTCTCTGTATACGGAATTCCAGGCAAAGGGCATTACTGTCGGAGAGCTGGTTGAGATGCCGGAAGGCCGGGTGTTTAACTTCGCCGATGATGAGAACAACTATTTTGCGATAGTGCAAAAATAACAGTCTGACAACGACCATTACGCCACCACAGCTATTGTGGTGGCGTTTATTCTGAACCGCGGACGCTTACGCATCCGCGGTTACCGTCCTTCTAAACTCCGACTGCCTTCCTCACCTGCTCTGCCGCCTCTACCATATTGCGCAGCGCTGCACCGGTTTCTTCCCAGCCTCTGGTTTTCAGGCCGCAGTCCGGGTTGATCCAGAACTGTCCGGCGTCAAGGACACGCAGCGCACGTTCGATACTGGCGGTCATCTCCCGCGTATCCGGTACCCGCGGACTGTGGATATCATATACGCCAAGCCCGATTCCCTTATCATATTCCTGCTCCTCAAAGCTGACAATCAGCTCACCGTGGCTGCGTGAGGTTTCAATGGAGATCACATCCGCGTCCATTGCCGAGATAGAATCAATCATATCGTTAAATTCACTGTAGCACATATGGGTATGGATTTGCGTTGTGTCCTTGACCGGATTCGTAGCAATCCTGAAAGCCCGCACTGCCCAGTTCAAATAGTGTTCATGATCCTCCGCCTTCAGCGGCAGCCCTTCGCGGATAGCCGGCTCATCCACCTGGATCATCTCAATTCCGGCAGCTTCCAGCGCTTCTACCTCCTGGCGCAGCGCGAGCGCGATCTGATTCGCCACCGCTTCACGGCTCAGATCATCCCGGACGAATGACCAGTTCAGGATCGTCACCGGTCCGGTCAGCATTCCTTTGACCGGCAGCTTGGTGAGCGACTGGGCATAGACACTTTCCTTGACGGTCATCGGCTCTGTAAATGCGACGTCAGCATAGATAACCGGCGGCTTCACACAGCGGGAGCCGTAGGACTGCACCCAGCCCCCTTTGGTGAACAGATAGCCGGCCAGCTTCTCGCCGAAAAATTCCACCATATCCGTCCGTTCAAACTCCCCGTGCACCAGCACATCCAGGCCAAGCGCTTCCTGGAAAGCAATGGCATCCTCGATCTGCTTGCGCACGAATGCGTCATAGCGCTCCTGGCTCCACACGCCCTTGCGCCACTTGAGGCGGGCCTGCCGGACCTCCGCTGTCTGCGGAAAGCTGCCGATCGTCGTTGTCGGCAGCAGCGGCAGCTGCCATTTGTCGCGCT
Source organism: Paenibacillus sp. fava2 (assembly GCF_058313675.1). Lineage (NCBI taxonomy): Bacteria > Bacillati > Bacillota > Bacilli > Caryophanales > Paenibacillaceae > Paenibacillus > Paenibacillus sp. fava2. The sequence continues at coordinate 5,092,375 of NZ_CM177755.1, forward strand.
GGACCTTCTGCCGCTCGGCAAAAGGCAGGCTGCGGCTGTCCGGAAGCTGCTGCAGGCTATGCACCTGCTCTGCTACATCTCTGCGGCCGCGCTCCGGCAGCGCGCGGAACAGGGACAAGGCCTCGCGGTTCTCAGCCAGCTCGGCGGCATAGCTGTCCTGCCCGTCCGCTGCCGCTGCAGCAATCAGGCTCAGCTCCGCCAGCTTCTCGTCCGCGAAGGCGATGGCGTTCCTGACCGTGCTCTTCAGCCGGTCCTCGCCCTGCACCGATACCGGTACGTGCAGCAGGCTGCAGGACGGCTGCAGAATGAGCCGTCCGTCCGGCACGAAGGCCCGCAGCTCACGGATCAGCTCCAGCTTGGCAGCGGCATCGCTGCGCCAGATGTTGCGCCCGTCAATGATGCCGGCGCCGAGCCACTTGTCATCCGGCCAGCCCAGCCGCCGGATGGATTCGAGGTTCGCTCCGCCATCATGGACAAAGTCCAGGCCAAGCCCGGCCACCGGAAGGTTCAGCAGCGCCTCCAGCGGCTCCGCAGCCTCAAAGTAAGTCTGCAGCAGCAGCTTGAGTCCAGGCACCTCAGAGGCAATAGTCTCATAAATGCGCTCCAGAAGCCTGATATCTTCTGTACCCAGCCCGGTGACAACCGCAGGCTCGTCGATCTGCACCCAGGCTACCCCCTCCTGCTGCAGCTCCTGCAGCAGCTGGATGTAGACCGGAAGGAAGCGGTCTGCTACCGCTGCAATATCTGCAGCCCGGAAGCCCTTGGACAGCTTCAGGAACGTGTAAAGGCCGAGTACAACCGGCTTGCCTTCGATTCCAGCCTGCTCTTTGGCGAACCGGTAAGCGGCAAGCGGCTTATTGGCTGTCAGCACCGGAGTCTGTTCACCGATCTCCGGCACGATATAGTGGTAATTCGTATTGAACCATTTGGTCATTTCGCAGGCGGTGGCGCCGGTGTTGCCGCGGGCCATTGCAAAATACAGCTCCAGGGAAATCTCTCCGCCCTCATAGCCGTAACGCGGCGGGATGATGCCGAACATGGCAGCCGTGTCCAGCACATGATCATAGAAGGTGAAGTCGCCGACCGGAATCAGGTCAATTCCTGCCTGCTGCTGTGTTCTCAGATGCTGAAGCTGCAGACCGGCCATACCGGCCCTCAGCTGCTCCTCGCTGATTTTGCCGCCCCAGAAATCTTCGAGAAGCTTCTTCCATTCCCGGTTTTTGCCGATTCTCGGGTAACCGAGGCTGCTTGTTGTTATAGTGCTAGACATAATGACTCACTCCTAGTTCACATAATTGTATTTATCACGTTGTTATACGATGCCGGATATTAATAACGCAAGCGTTGCCGTCTCTCCTGGTCTTCGCCGCTGCCGTGCACCTGATCTGCTGCAATCATACTAACCGCAGGGATAGTCCGCAATAGCTTTGCCGTTTCCCGGCTATACACATTCTCTATAGCTGATACCGCAAACTGCCTGCAGAGCAAGTCCGCCAGCGCGTTTCCGTTCTCCGCCTTTTCATCCATCGGGGCGGAAAATACCGGAAATTGCCGGGAAACCGCAAAGAAACGGCGGCCCCTTCCCTTCCCGGGAGGAGCCGCCGTTTGCAGCAGCCTGCTATAAATTAGGTTTATGGAGGTTGTCAATCGGACCGCTTAGAACCAGACCAGATAGACCACGGCAGCCAGTACAATCCGGTAGATTGCGAACGGCAGCAGCTTGATCCGGTTGATCAGCTTCAGGAAGAAGCGCATCGACAGCAGCGCGAACAGAAAGGCGCTGATGAAGCCGGCGATGAAGAACGGCAGCGCATCCAGCGTAAAGTACTGCCAGTTCTTAATGAGCGAGATCAGACTGGCACCGGCCATAATCGGCACTGCCATAATAAAGGTAAAGTCCGCGGCAGCCCGGTGGCTCATTCCGAGCAGCACGCCTCCGGAAATAGTCGAACCGGAGCGGGAAAAGCCCGGCCAGAGCGACACACACTGAATCAGGCCGACCGACAGCGCCTGACGGTATGTAATTTGGTCGACCGTTTCTGTTTTTGGTTTTTTGGGCGCAAAACGGTCTGCAATGATCATAAAGATGGCTCCGACGACCAGACCGATCAGCACCGTTGAGGTTGAAAAGAGATGTTCATCAATATAATCCTCAAACAGCAGGCCGAAAACGCCTGCCGGAATCAGGCCGACAAGGACCTGCCCCAGCTTCAGCCGGCCTTCTGTCTCCACCTGCGGCACACCATCCGGCACGGCAGTCATTTCTTTACGGCTGAACCGCTTGAGTCCCAGCAGATCAATAAACCGTTTGTAGAAAATAATGACCACCGCGAGGATCGATCCCAGCTGGATTACAACCTTAAACGTATTGGCTGTATATTTTCCCAGAAACTCCTGGGATTTCAGCCACATGTCATCCACAATGATCATATGGCCCGTGGAGGAAACCGGAGCAAATTCAGTCAAGCCTTCAACGATACCGAGAATAATTGCTTTCATAATGGTTAGCAGCTCCATGTTTTTCCCTCCTTATGATTGTCTCTGCCTGTGCAGAGTAATAAACTTCTGTTATGCAGCCCGCAGCTTAGCTGCGGGCTTTACCCGCCGCCTGGCGTCTGCGGAAGAACAGCACGCCCAGCACAAGAATCCCGGCTGCAAGCAGGGCGTAGACAACGTTCGAGTAGGCATCCATATAACCGGCGATGTCTTCCCATGACTCACCCAGGGCCGCACCGAGCAGAATGAGCAGCGTATTCCAGCCCAGCGTACCGATGGTGGTGAACAGCATGAACTGGCCGAACTTCATCCCCGACATCCCCGCCGGAATGGAGATCAGGCTGCGCACCAGCGGAATCATCCGGCAGAACAGAACCGTCCAGTAGCCATATTTGTCAAACCAGGCATCTGCCCGGCGGATATCCTTGGCGCTGATCCGCAGCCAGCCGCCCCAGCGCTCGACAATCTTCTCCAGCCTGCTTACATCGAGCAGCCGGCCGACCCAGTACAGCACGACCGCGCCGAGCAGAGAGCCGACCGTAGCGGCAATCAGCACACCGGGAATCGTCATATCCGAGGTTGTCGTCATAAATCCGCCGAACGGCAGGATGATCTCAGAAGGGATCGGCGGAAAAATGTTCTCGAAGGCCAGCATCAGCATAATGCCGAGATAACCGAACTGCTCCATAAAGTCAGTAATCCAGGTTTTCATTGTAAAGTCCTCCGCATTCAAGTCAATTTTTTTTGAGGTTACGCAGATAACGGCCGCGGATCAGGAAGAAATACAGCCCCTGCACCGCCAGATAACCGGCCAGCACCGCTCCGGTCTCCACAGCAATGGACAGGTAAAACAGCCGCTGAAGGGCGATAAAAGCAAAGAGGCTGTGCAATATGGCCATTCCAACCGGGATAAAAAACATCAGTGCCAGCTGCAGCGTAACGGTACGATCCAGCTCCTGGTCGGTCAGCCCCATTTTAGACAAGGTGGAATACTGCTGCCGGTCATGGTCCAGATCTGTATACAGCCTGAAATATAAGAAGCTGCCTGCGGCGATGAAAAAGACGGTCCCTACCAGCAGGGAAGCGAACAGCATCGTGCTGTAAAGGATTTTCTGAATTTCAAACAGCGTGCCGCTGACAACTACGGCATAGGGGGCATCGCTCTCATAGGCCATTTTCCCCTTGTCACTGAGGGACCTTGCAATCCCAGAGGTTTGCGGAAAATCCTCCACGTAGAAGCCTGTATAGCGGTCTGTGTGCACAGGAGTAATGGCCTGGAACAGACTGTCACTGACCACAATTCCGCTGAAATCCCCGCCGTCCCTGCCGTCCAGCTCAGGCAGCAGATATTCGGCAATTGGGACATGCCCGGTATAGCCGGCTTCAACAATCTCCACTCCCTGCTCCAGTGTATATACCGCCTCAACCCGGCTGGAGGTTAAGCTGCGGTCACGCTGCGAGCCGATCATCACCAGCCCTTCGCTGCCCTGCAGCGGCTGTTCGCCGGAGACGAATCCCGCCTTCTCCAAAGCCTGCATGTAGTCGCTGTAAGCGATCAGAGGCAACTGGCGCGTCAGGTCCGGCCCCGTCTGGGAGACTACCTCCGCATATTTTACCGGGAGCGTTAAGGTTTCATAAGGCAATCCGAGGCGCTCCAGCTCGCTGCGGATTCCCTGCAGATCATGCTCTGCCCTGTCTCCACTCTGATTGGCCTTGGCCACATAGCCTACAGCCGCCGGATAATCCAGCTTCAGTTCTCTGGACAGGGTATGGATCGAGGCAAACACGCCGACAGAGGTAAAGGACACCGCCGACACAATCGTCACCATAAAAAACATCCGCCCGTTGGCCTTCCAGCGGTATGACAGACCCGACAGCATAATCAAATTCGTCTTATGCCAGTAGAACCGGCGTATGCGGCGCAGCACACCCGCGATATACAGGCTCAGCTGTGTATAAAACAGGTAGGTCCCGATAACCGTAATGGCTACCACCGGGAACATGACCCGCTCCACTGAGGAGGCCGAGGCAGAGGCTGCAAGGGCGTATCCGCCGAGCAGCAGCAGTGCAGAGACGGCAGCCCACACAGGGGATACCCGAGGCGCCTGCTCCTTCCTGCGTCCCCCGTGGAACAGGCCGCGAGAGGAATCCTGCCCGATCAGAACGAAGGTTCCGAGAGAGATCAGGACGAACAGCAGGGCGAAGCTGCTGATTGTCAGCACAGGCGCCTGCCAGGAGAAATAAAAATCCAGCGGACCGATCCCGAGAAAGCCTGCCCCGATCATCAGAAACAGCTTGCCCAGCAGAATGCCAAGCAGGGTACCGCTCAGGATGGCCATGCCGCCGATCATCATATTTTCCAGAAATACCATTTTGTTGAGCTGGCCTTTGGTCATTCCGTGCATCAGCAGGATCCCGAACTCCAGCTTGCGTGATTGCAGAAAGGAGCCGACGGACACCAGAACGAACAGTGAGGAGAAGACAAAGATGATGCCCTCCGCCGCCAGCATCGTATTGGCCGCAGTGTTTAGAATCAAGTCATCTTTAATGGCCGGATGAAAAACAAACAGCGCACAGAGAAAAAAAATCATTACCGAAAAGGAGCTGCAGACGAAATAGGCGGCATACTTGCGTTTGTTGCGTGTGACATTTCTATAGGCGAACTGGCGAAAGGTCATGGGAAGCTCCTCCGAGCAGCGACAGCATGTCGATGATATTTTGGAAAAAAGCCGCCCTGCTGCTTCCCCGGTACATCTCGTTGTAGAAACGCCCGTCTTTGATAAAGATGACGCGATGACAGAAGCTGGCCGCCACAGCATCATGGGTAACCATCAGCACGGTAGCCCCCTCGGCCTCGTTCACCTCAGCCAGGAGCCCCATGACCTCGCCGGCCGTTTTGGAATCGAGGCTCCCTGTAGGCTCATCCGCCAAAATCAGTGACGGGCGGTGGATCATCGCCCGGGCAATCGCCACGCGCTGCATCTGGCCGCCGGAAATCTCGTAGGTACGCTTGCCCAGCAGCTGCACGATTTCCAGCCTCGCCGCCACTTCCTGCAGCCGGCGTTCCATTTCTGCCACCGGTAAGCCGGCCAGAGTGAGCGGAAGAACGATGTTCTCCTCTACAGTAAGAGTATCCAGCAGATTGAACTGCTGGAAGACGAAGCCCAGCTCCTTGCGCCGGAACAGCGCCTTCTCCTTACGGTCCAGCGTGTTCGGATCGCGGCCACCGATCATCACTTCACCCGAGGTAGGCTCATCAATGGTGGCAATCACGTTGAGCAGCGTCGTTTTACCGCTGCCGGAAGGGCCCATAATGCCGACGAATTCCCCCTTCTCTACAGCAAAGCGGATGTGGTTCAGCGCGTGGATCGAGACCTTGCCCTCGTATATTTTAGATAAGTTGTGTACGTCTAACAGGGGCAAGTGCTTCCGCTCCTTCTGTCTTAGATTGCTTTTATTATACAAAGTGTTAACACCAGGCACTATTTCTGAAACTTACAGTCACCTTACATTATTGTAAGCAAGTAAGGGTTGACAGGAGCGGCAGCATCTCCTATATTTATATGCATGAGCATACATTTAATAAAAGCATGCCAAATTCAGGCACTCTGCCAAGGAGAGATAACCGAATGAATGATCTGTTCACCCCTTATGAGCTTAAGGATTTAAAACTGAAAAACCGTGTAGTTCTGCCTCCTATGTGCCAATATTCCGTTACTGAGAGGGACGGTATTGCTACAGACTGGCATTATAACCATTATGTAAGCCGGGCCGTTGGCGGCACCGGGCTGATTATTATAGAAATGACGGATGTGGAGCCGGACGGCCGCATTACCGATTATGATCTGGGCATCTGGTCTGACGAGCATATCCCTGCCCTGGCGCGGATTGTCGACGCCTGCCATGCCTACGGGGCCAAAGTGGGCATACAGATTGCCCATGCCGGACGCAAGGCCGAAGACGCAGCCGTTCCTGTATCCTCCTCCCCGATCCCGTTCGACGATAAATCCAAAACACCCCGCGAGCTGACAACAGCAGAAGTTAAGGACATGGTCGGCAAGTTCCAGGCCGGCGTGAGACGTGCGGTTAAAGCCGGTTTTGATGTGATTGAGCTGCACGGCGCCCACGGCTACCTGATCCACCAGTTCCATTCACCGCTGACCAACCGCAGAACAGATGAGTACGGACAGGACCTTACCCTGTTCGGCAAGGAAGTCATCGCTGCCGCAAGACAGGAAATGCCTGAAGGCATGCCGCTCATTATGCGCATCTCGGCACAGGAATATGTTGAAGGCGGCTACGGCCTCAAAGAAAGCCTGAATATCGGCGCAGCCTATAAGGAAGCAGGCGCTGACATCTTTCATATCAGCGCAGGCGGCGAAGGTGCTATTGCTGCGGCGGGCAGACCCGGAACGCATGCGGCTTACCAGGTGCCGCTGGCCCGGGCATTCAAACAGGAGCTGGCGGTTCCCGTCATTGCCGTTGGCCGGCTGGATGAACCAGCGCTTGCCAATGCAGTAATCGGCAACGAGGAAGCGGATCTGATCGCTGTCGGCCGCGGAATGCTGCGCAACCCTTACTGGACGCTGGAGGCCGGCGTACAGCTCGGCAAGGCTGCAGGCGTTCCGAAGCAGTATGCATTCGGTTTTCCACGTACCAGTAATTAATCGGTAAACCGGAGGGTACATTCTGGTATATGGTTCATGCAGCATTACAGCCGGCTGACTTCTTTGCTCGCAACCCGCAGGGCGGAAATGGTATAATGGATTTTAACTAATTTCATGTGCCGGCATGCACCGGGAGAGGACTTTGCAGATGAAGAATAATCCGGAGAATGATCTGATAGCCAGCTGGCTGTCTCTGACTCATTTACAGATGAATGTTGCCAATGAACTGGAAGCAAGGCTCCAGGAGAAGTATCAGCTGTCACTCAAGGAATTTTACCTGCTGCTCTTTCTGTCCGAAGCCCCAGAGAAGAAGCTGAGGCTGCAGCAGCTTGAGGCCATGGTCGGCCTCAGCCAGAGCGCGGTCTCCCGGCTGGTCAGCCGGTTCGAAGCCAAGGGCTGCGGCGCGCTGGAGCGCAAGTCATGCGATAGCGACCGCAGAAGCATCTATACCTCGCTGACAGCGATTGGACAGGGCAAGGTGGACCGCGCCCGGGTAACCGTGGGCGAGGTGCTGGCGGAGGCATTTCCGCACAGTGAAGCTGCACAGCTGCTGGAGCAGCTTGCGCGGCTGGGGCAACAGCAATAGGCTGCAGCAGCCTTTAACGGCGCTCACGATAAATACCCCGCTATCTCAAACAGGATAGCGGGGTATTTTTATGCAGGTTCGTCCATCAGTAAGTCACTCTTCCGGCCGCGCCGGCATACAACGTATTAGACACTTAAGCTGGAGGTATACCCCATGCTCTTCGCGCTGATGCAGCTGCTTGGCGGTTTTATTCTGTCTGTGGGCTGGATTCCGCAGATTATTCAGATTGTAAGGACAAAATCAGTGACTGACCTTAATCTAAAAGCTTATCTGCTGATGCTGCTGGGCATCGGACTGATGGAAGCTTATGCAGTAAATCTCGCTGTACAGGGGAGCGGCCTGGCGTTTCTGATTACGAACACGCTGTCTCTGGCCGTTGTCTCTACCGTAGTGGTTCTGATCCTGCACTACCAGCCCCCGCGTTCCCGGAGAAAATAATCCGAACCGCCGTCCCCTTGCCCACCTCGGAGGAAATCTCCACCTCATGCCCCAGCTTGCCGCAAATCTGCTTAACCAGATACAGGCCCATCCCGGTAGATTCCTGAAAGGTCCGCCCGTTGACACCGGTAAAATACGGATCAAACACACGGGGCAGGTCGCCTGGCGGAATGCCTACCCCTTCATCTCGGACTTCAAGCGTGACCCGCCCCTGTTCCTCCGTATAGGCGTGAAAATGTACAAGTCTGCCCTCCTCCACCGTATACCGCAGCGCATTCGTAATCAGCTGGGTCAGCACAAATCCCAGCCACTTCTCGTCGGAGGTGATGGTGATCCCGCTGTCAACGGCGATTGCCGGAAACACGCGCTTGCGGATAAACAGCCTTTTCTGCTCGGAAGTCACACTGCGCACGACAGCAGCCAGCTCCAGCTGCTCCACATAAAAGTCATGCTCGAACGTATCGAGCCGGGCGGTATACAGCACCGTATCCAGCCCCTTCTTCAGCCGGTCCAGCTCATCGCCGATTGCCGTAAACGGGGGGCCGTCCTTATCCTGAATAATCAAATGAATGACAGACAGCGGCGTCTTCATCCCGTGCACCCACTGGTTGATGAAATGAATATGCTCCTCCAGCTTGTGGCGGTAGCTGTGCAGATCATTCTGATAAAGCCGGAACTGCCGGGTCAGCAGATTGCGCAGGCTGTCGGCAAGCGGCGAGCTCTGGGCCGGGCCGCCCGATTCATCGAGCGAATCCGGCTGTGTCTGCAGCCGTTCATAGAAAGAACGGTTAGTGATGTAGCGGAAAGCCAGATAAGCCAGCAGCAGGCAGGTGCTTAGCAGCATCGCGTACAGGCTCACCTCCACTGTGCTTCCGCCGTCCAGCCGGTATACCAGCGTAATGATCAGCAGCTGCGACAGATACACTACAATTAACGGCGTCTGTTCCCGAAAAAACAGCCTCACTGCGCTTCACCCCAGTCGCCCGATAACCGGTAGCCTTGGCCGCGCACAGTCTGAAGCCCGTCCTGGATTTCCAGGACGGCCAGTTTTTTGCGGACCCGTGTTACATAGACATTCAGTGTATTATCATCGACAAATGCCTGCTCATCCCAAATTTTCTCCAGCAGCCGGTCGCGCGTGACGACCGTACCGGCTTTTTGCATCAGCTCATCGAGGATTTTGGCTTCTGTATGGCTTAGCTCAATCCTCGCTCCGCCCCGCGAGAGCAGCAGCCGGTCCACATCAAGCAGCAGTCCCGAGACATTCAGGCTGCGCTCATTGCCTCCGGCAGCATAGGAGCCATAAGCGCGGCGGAGATGGCTTTTGATTTTGGCAAGCGCAATTTCATAGTCAAACGGCTTCGTAATATAATCATCCGCCCCGTTTTCCAGTGCCATTACCTGATCCATTTTTCCTTCACGGGCGGAGATGAACAGAATCGGACAGGTGGAAATACCGCGAATCTGCCGGCACCAGTAATAACCGTCGAATTTGGGCAGATTGACATCCAGCAGTACAAGGTGCGGCGCATATTGTTCAAATTCGGTCCTTACCGCTTCAAAATCCTGTACAGCCTTTGTCTCATAGCCGAACTTATGTAAATAATCCTGAAGCAGGGTCACCAGACCCTGATCATCCTCGATAATGAATATTTTGAACATAGAACGCCTCCGGTTGCAGCCCCGGCCTATGCCAGGGGGTTTGCCCATAATATATACAGTCCCGGCAGGCTAGTCAAATAAGATATACACTATATAAGAGATTCTTGCAGGATCAGGAGGCCTGGCGGCAGCAGGTGAATGGCAGGCCTTCCGCTCTCTGCTGCCCTGCGCAAACAAACAGCCGTCCCTCCGGTCAACCCGGCGGTACGGCTGTTATGTTCTTTATAGTAACCAGGCACTGCTTATCTGCCGTCGAGCAGATTGCCCAGGCCGCCGAGAATACTGCCTTCCTCCTTGCGTCCGGAGCCGCCTGCCGCCGACAGGATGCGGTCGGCCATCCGGCTGAACGGCAGGGACTGCACCCATACCTTGCCCGGTCCGCGCAGGGTGGCAAAGAATAGGCCTTCGCCGCCGAACAGGGCGGTTTTGACGCCTTTGACGAATTCAATATTGTAATCCACGGATGAGGTCATCGCCACAAGACAGCCTGTATCCAGCTTTATCGTCTCGCCCGGCTGCAGCGTCCGCTCCAGCACATGTCCGCCGGAGTGAACGAAAGCAAGGCCGTCCCCCTCCAGCTTTTGCATAATGAAGCCCTCACCGCCGAAGAAGCCTACGCCCAGCTTGCGCTGAAATTCGATGCCCACAGAGACGCCCTTGGCTGCACAGAGGAAGGAATCCTTTTGGCAAATGACTTTGCCGGAATACTTCTGGAGATCAAGCGGGATAATCTTGCCCGGATACGGCGCAGCGAAGGTTACATTCTTCCGCCCATAATGCCCGCTGTGTGTGAAGACGGTCATGAACAGGCTTTCTCCGGTCAGGATCCGCTTGCCTGCACCCATTAGCTTGCCCATCAGTCCGCTGCCCTGCCGCGAGCCGGAGCCGTCACCAAAAATCGTCTCCATTGTAATTTCCGGGTCCATCATCATAAAACTGCCCGCTTCGGCTACCACACTCTCTCCGGGATCAAGCTGAACCTCCACACACTGGATTTCCTCGCCCATAATGACATAATCAATTTCATGCGCACTCATACCTGCAGCCTCCTAAAGGGTTAATAATGCTTAGTATCCGCTTCTCTGTGATTTCCTGATGTTATGAACGAGATATATACGCGCTGACCGCTGTTAGGGTTTCAGTCTTGCAGGCACAAATAAAGGCCAGCTCAGATGCATTGCATCATAAGCTGGCCTTTGATCATGAACCCCGCGCTGCGGGGTTAACTTTGCGCTGATCACGCTACTGAACCATCATGCGGCTTGCTAAGTTTGGGCTGAAGCTTCGGTACTTTGTTCAGCTTTGGTCTGCCCAGTGATGTAGTCAAGGTGATGACATAACCGGCTACTACTACAGCCATCACTGTATACAGTGTCTCCTTGACCGGCATATAGATAAGCGACAATGCCAGAACAATAACATCCATAAGGATGAAAACCGTACCTACCTTAATACCCTTCCACTCACTGATCAGCAGCGACAAAATGTCGTCACCGCCGCTCGCACCGCCGCCCCGCAGGACCAAGCCTGCACCAAGACCTGTCAGTACGCCGGATAACAAGGCCGCAAGCGGCAGGTTACCCTGCAAGTCAATCACCCATCCGGAATAGCGCTCCATCAGTCCGTAGAACAGCGTAAAGGCTGCTACAGAGATGAACGTGTTCACCACGAACGATCTTCCTTTAAAAATCATGGCGATTATAAGTACTGGTATGTCCAAGAGTAGAGTCGATACAGATGGTGAAATGCCTAGTACATATTTGCCGAGCAGTGCCAGGCCGACAAACCCGCCCTCGGTCAAATGGTTCTGATAATTAATGTGATAATAAGTAAACGCTAATAGCAAAGTTCCGGACAAAATAACGGTGAGTCGTAACGGCAGTTTCATGCCGTCGTTGTGATTCCTCATACAGGTCTCCCCTTATCGTAGTTGGCGGCTTAGACATCACCGGACCCTCTACGACGGGTTACACCAGAGGAGCTTATCCTTCGCATACAATACTCCCTTCCCATGGCAGAGGCGGCTTCGTCACTAACAACGTTTCGCACCTACTACAGGGAAGCTAAGTATAAGACAGATCATAACGTTTCCAAATCGTCCTTTGGGGAATCGTCCTTCGGGGACACATGGTATCCTGATCCTTTCTTTAATTTGATAACTTCTGAATAGATTATACCACGCGGCGGGCCGTCTCTAAACAGGTTTCCAGTAAAAACATCACGATTCATGTAAATTTTACGCTGTATTCATGTAAAACTTACATTCAGCCCTGGTTCCGCAGCAGACGGTTGACCGTTTCGCGCCGGACGCCGATCAGCTGTCCGATTTCTTCCTGGGTTAACAGATCTGTCAGCTGTGCTCCGTAAGCATAATCTTTCATCCAGCGGTTCAGCAGCTCCATGCGCTCGGCCGGAGAGCCGACGGTCAGGTGATCCAGACGGGTCTGCATGAACCGGACCTTCTCCTGGAGCAGCAGCGCGATCTCCATCACTTTGTCCGGATTCTCGCGAAGCTCCCGGTACCATTCCGCCGCCGGAATGATCTCGATTTCGCTTTTGATCATGGCAACAGCCGTTCCATGCGCCTCCTTAGGCGAAATGAGGGAATGATGGGGGACCGTCTCACCGGGATACAGCAGATTGAACAGCACCATATTCCCGTTCTCATGCAGCCTTGTTACTTTGAACAGCCCGCTCTTCACCTTATACAGATAATCGCAGCTGTCTCCCTGACGGAACAAGACTTCCCCTCTGTGCAGAATCATTTCGCTCTCTCCTTTAGCTTCTGTTTATGTATATTAATAATTATACAGAATTACACCTTAAAATTGCAGTGGAATCTAATAAAGAAAAAACTGCGGGGAACAGACCGATGTCTGATCCCCGCAGCTTTCAGTGCGGATCGTTATTTATTATTTCGTCTGCAGCGGTTTCTTCCAAAGACCGAGCGTAATGCCGGAGATCACGGCACCGATCAGCACAGCCAGCAAGAACAGCAGCGCGTTGCTGGAAAGAAAAGCAACGAATATCCCGCCGTGCGGTGCAGGCACGTTAATGTGCCAGAGCTGTGTCAGTCCGCCGGCAACAGCAGAACCGATGATACAGGTGGTAAGCACACGCAGCGGATCGGCTGCGGCAAACGGAATTGCACCTTCAGTAATAAAGGAAAGTCCCAGTACGTAGTTCGTAATCCCGGACTTTCGTTCGGTTTCGGTAAACTTGTTCTTGAACAGGGTAGTTGCCAGCGCAATTGCCAGCGGAGGCACCATACCGCCGGCCATTACCGCAGCCATCATCAGGCCGTTCGTGTTACCGCTGGAGGTGAATACCCCGATTGCAAAGGTGTATGCCGCTTTATTGAACGGGCCGCCCATATCGATAGCCATCATTCCGCCAAGCACAATACCCAGGAGCACCATGTTGCCTGTGCCCAATCTGTTAAGGGCATCAATCATTGCTGTATTAATGGAGCCAAAGACCGGATCGAATATATAATAGGCTACAGCTCCGGTGATCAGCAGGCCAAAGACCGGGTAGAGCAGAATCGGCTTCAGTCCGTCAAGCGTGCGCGGCAGGCCGGCAAAGGCTTTACGCAGGCCGATGATGACATAACCGGCCAGGAAACCGGCGGCCAGACCGCCAAGGAAGCCGGCGTTGGAATTCAGAGCCATAATACCGCCGACCATACCCGGCATAAGCGCCGGACGGTCGCCGATGCTCATCGCGATAAATCCGGCGAGGATCGGGATCAGGAAGTGGAAAGCACCGTCACCGCCGCCGATCGTCTGCAGCAGCTTCACCAGCGGGTTATCGACGCCGGCCACCTGCTCGATCAGGAAGGAAATGGCAAGCAGGATACCGCCGCCGACTACGAACGGAAGCATGTGTGAAATACCGTTCATCAAATCTTTGTAGATTTTGCTTCCCACGCTGCCGGATTTGGCCGGAGCAGCTTCGCTGCTGGTGCTACGTCCGCCGTCCTGGTAGATCGGCGCATCGCCCTTGAGCGCTTTGCTGATCAGCTCCTCAGGCTTGCGGATACCGTCACTTACCGGTCTTTGCAGCACCGGCTTGCCGGCGAAGCGGGCCATCTCGACATTTTTGTCTGCCGCCACAATAACACCGCTGGCCCGGCGGATCTCATCCTCGGTAAGCACATTCTGAGCGCCTTCCGAACCATTCGTTTCAACGCGGATATTAACGCCCATCTCCAGCGCTTTCTTCTTCAGTGCATCTTCCGCCATAAAGGTATGGGCAATACCTGTAGGACATGCTGTAACTGCTACTACAAAACCGGAGGAATCCGGATTCCCGACAATCACCTTCTCAGGCGAAGGCTTTGCTGCAGGTGCAGCTTGTTCTGCTTCCGCCTTGGCTTCCTGTTCCGTCTGCTTGGCGTCGAACAATGCGGCCACCTCATCCGGACTGGAGGCATTCATGAGCGATTCGATGAATTCGCTTTCAATGAGCAACCTGGACAGAGCTGCGAGTGTTCGCATGTGCATATTTCCAGCACCTTCCGGTGCAGCAATCATAAAGAATAGCTTGGCCGGCTCATCGTCCAGTGATTCATACTCAACGCCTGCGCTGCTCTTGGCGAACACTACTGTCGCCTGATCCACCGCAGAGGTTTTGGCATGAGGCATGGCAATTCCGCCGCCGATTCCGGTGCTGGACTGGGCTTCACGCGCCAGAATTTTTTCTTTGAACAGCACCTTGTCGTTGATTCTTCCGCTGGCTGCCAGGCTGGCGATCAGCTCGTCGATCGCCCCTTCCTTGGTAGTTGCCTGCAGATTCATGATCATTGCTTCCTTTATCATCAAATCTGTAATTCTCATATTGATCAGCTCCCTATGTTCCTCTAAATGCTGTTAACTACCTTATAGCTGTGTAATCTGAATCTGCGGGCGCAGCTTACTGATGAATCCGCCATCCGCCAGATCATCGGAGAATGCCGTTGCACTGCCTGAAGCTACACCTGTGCGGAACGCCTCCAGCACATCGCCTTCCCTGGACAAGGTACCTACAAACCCGGCAATCATTGAATCCCCTGCGCCTACCGAATTTCTCACCTGACCGGTTGGCGCACTCGCACTATACACTCCCTGCTCCGTAATCAGCAGTGCGCCGTCTCCGGCCATCGAGACCAGCACATGCTGTGCTCCCGACTCCAGCAGCTTACGGCCGTAGGTAATAATTTCTTCTCTGGTGCTGATGGTAACCCCGAACAGTTCGGCAAGCTCATGGTGATTGGGCTTGACAAGCAGCGGACCGTGTACAAGAGCCTGCTGCAGAGCCTGCCCCGTAGTATCTATGACGAACTGTGCATCCTGCTGCTTGCACACCCCGATCAATCTGTTATAGAAATCCCCGCCAAGTGAAGGCGGAATGCTGCCGGATAAAACGACAATATCCCCGGCCTGAAGATTACTCAGCTTATTTATCAGCGCTTCAGCTTCAGCGGCGGTAATTTCCGGTCCGGCTCCGTTAATCTCGGTTTCTTCTCCTGATTTCAGCTTGATATTGATCCGCGTGTCTCCGCCGACAGGAACGAAACTGCTTGAGGTCCCTTCCTCCCGGAGCCAGTCCTCGATGAACCGGCCGGTGAAACCGCCGAGAAAGCCGGTCGCCGTATTGTCTACCTTAAGCTGGTTCAGCACACGCGACACGTTGATGCCTTTGCCGCCGGGCAGCTTCAGATCCCGGGACATCCGGTTCAGGCTGCCTAGTTTCATATCTTCCACTTCCACGATGTAATCAATGGAAGGATTGAGTGTAACGGTGTAAATCATGTTCATCCCTCATTATTGTGGTTTACTTGCCTTCACACGATAGTGAAGCCGACATCCATGGCTTCAAGGCCGCGGGTGAAGCTGCCTTGCACTGCCGAATCCAGGATGCAGTGGTCGATTTCGTGCAGATCAGCCACTTTGCAGAAGGAGACCTGGCCAATCTTGCTGTGGTCTGCCAGCAGAATAGACTGTTTGGCAACAGCGATCATTTTGCGCTTCGTAGCCGCCTCCAGCATATTCGGAGTGGTAATGCCCTCCTGCAGGTCAAGCCCGTTCGTTCCGAGAAAGGCTTTGTCTACCCGCACCATCTCCAGCGACCGTTCCGTCATCGGACCGACAAAGGCCATCGTATCCGGCCGCAGCATCCCGCCGGTAATCGACACTTCGATATTCCGGCAATCCCTCAGCTCATTCAGGGCCATAATCGAATTGGTAATGACCTTCAAGTTAGAGAAGCTCTTGAGCGCCTTGGCAATCTGCAGGGTGGTTGTTCCTCCGTCAAGCAGAATGGCATCGCCTTCCTGAATCATCTGGACTGCCTTGGCGGCAATCCGCTGCTTCTCGTCCAGAAGACGGTCTGCCTTGTCCGGAAAGGCAGCCTCAAAGTTCACGCTCTGCAGGGATACCGCCCCGCCATGCGTACGCTTCAGCAGCCTTGCTTCCTCCAGTTCCTTCAGATCCCGCCGGATTGTCGATTCAGAGACGCCGAGCTGGAGGCTAAGCTCCTGCACCGATGCCCTTGTATGCTGCTCAACGAACTGTACAATATTCCGTTTTCTTTCCTCTTCAAACAGCACAGCAGTCAACTCCCTGTACGCATAGCGTAAGCATGTAGTCCGCCTGCTATGCAGTATCTGTATATTTGCTTACGTTTTTGATCATTTAACTGACGATTATTGCTCATTATTGATCATTTGTGCTCATTTATGATATTAACAGCGTTTTCATAAGATGTAAAGTGATTTTTTCTGCTCATTCCTGAAAAAACAGTTCTTGAGAAAAAACCTCCCGATTGCCTATTTCCTACCGGGAGGCAGCGACATATTTATAATACATATGGCGAAAAAGCGGGTGAACAGGGATGGCCAACAACACTAACGGGTATGGCAGCAGCGGCGGCAATAATAAAATCAGCAATGGTTCCGGGGGTCCGGGAAATCCTGTTGAGTCAGCGGAACTGACCGCTGATGACTACGAGATTATCGCTGCCGGGCTGGCTGCTCTCGGAGAATTCTTTGCTTTTTTGGCACTTGTCAAGGCTAAGCAGGTTACGAAGGAAACCGGCGGTCAGGTGGATGTAGCGCCTGCTCTGTTCATCCAATCACGCAAAAAAGCGGCAAAACGGAAATCCCGTCTGCCGCGCCGGTAGCTGCAGGTTTATTCAGCGGAGGTTAATGGAAGAGCCTGATGCCGCTCCATTATTTCGCTTACCTGACTGCTCTGATTCTCTTCAATATCCACAATAACGATAATACGCTCATTTTCGGCATGCTCAGCATATTTAAAGGCATCCGCCTCCGGTATTCCTATCCCGATCAGGCTGACGGCAAGACCCTCGTCCTCAAGATCGGCTCCGGCCAGCTTGCGTGCCGCCGGTCCGGCAGATACAGCGGTGTCGTTGATCATATCCAGGCCGACGCCCACCTCACGGGCTGTCCCAAACAAGCCTGCATTTCCGGCTCCGCTCTCCGTTTTTCCGATGCCCGTGTCGTGGCTGATCCGCTCAAGAGTACTCTTTTGCTTCGTTACAGCCGAGATATGCTTCGCTTTTATACCGTTATCCTTCAAATCTTCGATTGCCAGCACGGCATCGCTCGGATGCCCGAATATCCCTATAACAAGCGCAGTCATGTGCATCCCCTCCTGTTAATGCGTATTAACCTGCTCTTTTCCCGCTTAAACCGGGCCAGGGCTAAATACACTCTATCAGGCTGAATCAATCTCTTGCGTTTCGGTTATAAAGATAGAATCGGGAAGAGCTATACATAGGACCGTGCTACACATTCAAGATTACGGAGGTGCTGCTATGCTGCAAA
Source organism: Paenibacillus sp. fava2 (assembly GCF_058313675.1). Classification (NCBI taxonomy): domain Bacteria; kingdom Bacillati; phylum Bacillota; class Bacilli; order Caryophanales; family Paenibacillaceae; genus Paenibacillus; species Paenibacillus sp. fava2. The sequence continues at coordinate 5,110,052 of NZ_CM177755.1, forward strand.
GCAAATATTTTCGGACAAGCCTGTCCATTATTTCCTTTCTATTAATTCTTTATCTGGGCTCCAAGGTGATGTTCCTGTTCACGCCGCTGCTCTCCATTATCAATCTGCTGCTGGTGCCCATGATGCTCTCAGGATTCATGTATTATCTGCTGCGCCCGCTCGTCAGGTTTCTGGAGAAGCATAAATTGAACCGCGCACTATCGATTCTGCTGATCTATCTCGTCTTCGCCGGCCTGTTCGTACTGTTCTGGATTCTGCTTTGGCCAACGCTGCGCGAGCAGTTTCAGAATTTTATTGATAATATGCCTTACCTGGTACAGGGAATGCAGAATCAATTTAATGAGCTGCGGAATAACCCGGCACTGTCACGGTTTTTCTCGGGCGATACGGACCTGTCCGACAAAATTTCCGAATATTTAAGCAACGCGATCAACTGGATGACCAATTCCATGTCTAATCTGATCGGGGTCATCTCCAGTATTGTCGTGGTTATCGCCACGCTGCCGATCATTCTCTATTACATGCTAAAGGACGGGCACAAGCTGTCCCCTATCCTGCTGGGGCTGTTTCCGCGGAAATTCCGCAAGGAAGGCCAGGATATGCTCGGTGATATCGACAGTGCGCTCAGCGGCTTCATCGTCACCCGGGTTATTCTGAATGTGGTGCTCGGGATTATGCTCTACATCGGCTTCCTGTTCATCGGTCTGCCTTATTCCCTGCTGCTCGCCATGATTTCTATTCCGCTTAACTTTATTCCTTATGTCGGCTCGCTGCTTGCGTCAGTACCGGTTGTTATCGTCGGATTCATCGAATCCCCTTCTATGGCGATCTGGTCGCTTGTCATCATTCTGGTCGCCCAGCAGATCCAGGATAATGTGCTCTCTCCGATCATTTACGGCAAATCGCTTGATGTGCACCCTCTAACTACAGTTGTCATTGTGCTGGTAGGCGGAGATTTCTTCGGAATTATCGGTGTGCTGATTGCCCTGCCTGTCTATATGATTGCCAAAATCATTTTTATGCGCATTTACGAGATTATTGTGGCAGAGCGGGTCGAGGAGATTCAGCTGCCTAAAGACGAGCAGATGTAGCTGCCGTAAAAGAATACAAAGAAGCAGCGTCCCCCGCTACAGGGAAACGCTGCTCTTTGTATTTGCTGTTTATGCAGGCTGGCGCGGCTCACTTAAGGCGATCAGAAAGCTGGTTATCCCCGCAGGGAGCGGACCACAAAGCTATGTGTGCCCTTCATCAGATTCTGTCCGTCCTGCAGCGTAACCGCACCCTTGGTGTGCGAGACGATGACTGTATTGAAGGCAACCAGCTGGTCGCCTTTCCAGACAGTAACCGCCGATTTAAAATAGACAGCGTTGTCAAACTGCTGGCGCTCTCTCATGACATAGCCGACGGAGTGAAGAACCGGGGGCAATGCCCGCTCCTTGGGAGCGAGCGCCTTAATGTACACAATGTCACGAAAAGGCACAGCAATTTCCTGATGGCCGATGACGGCCAGCGAAGCCTGAGGGTCCCATTTTCGCAGCACGCCCTTCATGATCGTATATGGTGCCTCGCCGCAATACATGATGACCGGTCTGCCTACCCAATGCTTCATTGCTCTCACCCCTTCACTATGCCCCTGCTACCTATAAATTCGGTATGGACCAGTCGATTCCTTTCAAACCGTGAGATTCCAGATACTGATTCGCCTGTGAAAAGGGCCTGCTGCCCAAAAATCCGCGGTGTGCCGAGAACGGGCTGGGATGCGGAGACTGGATAACCTTATGGCGGTCCCGGTCAATATAGGCTCCTTTTTGCTGGGCATGGCTGCCCCACAATATAAACACCATCGGTTCTGTCCGTTCATTCAGCTTCTCCATAATTGCGTCCGTAAATGTCTCCCAGCCCAATCCTTTATGTGAATTAGGCTGGCCTTCCCGGACAGTCAGCACGGCGTTAAGCATCAGCACACCCTCCTCTGCCCAGTGCAGCAGGGATCCGTGATTGGGGACAGGCATGCCGGTATCCACATGCAGCTCCTGATAAATATTGCGCAGTGAAGGCGGAATGCGTACACCGGGCTTTACCGAGAAGCTCAGCCCGTGGGCCTGTCCCGCCCCATGATAGGGGTCCTGTCCCAATATAACGACCCGTGTCTTACTGTATGGCGTCAGCTTGAGTGCCGAGAACAGCAGCTCCTTAGGCGGATAGACTGTATGCTGTTTATACTCTGCTGCTAACGCATAGCGCAGCTCCTCAAAATAAGGCTTCTGAATTTCCTCCTGCAGCACTTCATCCCAATCATTTCCGAACATTACGGTTCCCCTTCCGATTCCTGCTGTGATTTAGACCGTACTCTGTATTACCCTATTTACGGCCGTAATCCGCTTTGATCTCTCCCCATTCCTTTGTCTGCCACTTCAGTACTTTGTTATTATAGGTGTTTGTCCGCAGCCAGTGCTCAGCCCTGTCAATCAGCGTCCAGATCTCCTCTGTAGAAGCATCGCGCGCCAGGGTGGTCGCCACCTTCTTCTGCTTGACCCATTTCATCGCATTGACGGAATCACTGTAAACCGTCCTGCTGCTGCCCTCTTTCTTCAGAAGGGCCAGTGCATGCACAATGGCCAGAAATTCGCCCAGGTTATTCGTCCCTTTCCGGATCGGCCCGCAGGAGAAAATAACATCCCCGGTCTGTGTATCCACTCCCTTGTATTCCACCGGTCCCGGGTTTCCCCTTGTGCCGACATCTACAGAGATGCTGTCATAATCAATTTCCATTGATTCCGGAGCGCTTGAAGCTGTGCTGCGGCTCCAGGAGCCTGACGGTTTGCCCTTCGCCGCACCGGACCCCGAAGCCCCGCTTCCCCAGTTGCCTTTCCAGCCTGCTTTGAAGGCAGCATCCGCGGCAGCCTTTGACTCATAGGATTTGTATTTGGCTCCGGTGTAATGATCGGTCTGGGCCTGACATTCCGCCCAGGTCGTGTAAACACCCGGCTGCTTGCCCTCCCAGACCACATAAAATTTCTGTTTTGCCATGTTCGCTGCTCCTCCTGCAACCAAATTCATCAGAAGAATATTGTAATCCAAACTCTGCCCGGATAGAAGCCCGGACCGGGAAGACAGTTGTTTAGCCTTTAGGAATTGGCGGATAACCGGATAATCGTGAGCCGGCACGCCCATACTATACCGGTGATGAATCCAGCGGTTTAAGTGTAATATTGATGATCGTCTGCAGCCGCCCGGCATCCGGGTCCGTCTTGACCAGCACCCGCAGGCCCACGAGTGCATTATGCAGATAGGCGGCCATGTCAGCCGGGTCAAAGCTGCGCGCAAGCTCACCGCTTTCCTGACCCTGGCGCAGCAGGCGTTCAAGCAGATGCTCGGTGTTCAGGAAGGCTTCCGTTACCTTGGCTGCCGCCTCAGAGTCATGATTAGCAAGCTCCACCGCGGTATTCACCAGCAGGCATCCTTTAGGCTCGGGGCCTTTCTTGAACGCAAAAGCTTCGAATAACAGCCGGATGGCTTCCTTGGCGGAAGGCAGCCCTTCTACCTTGCTCTCCATTTTACCGGAAACCGTATCCGCATAGCGCTCCATTACTTTCATATATAAGGTATGCTTGTCTCCAAATGTATCGTACATGCTGCGCTTATGTATGCCCATGCCCGTTACAAGATCCTGCATAGAGGTCTTCTCATAGCCCTGCTGCCAAAAAATCGTCATCGCTTTGCCAAGAACGTTGTCCACGTCAAATTCTTTACTTCTGGCCATGTAACATGCTCCTTTCTGGCCTTATTTTATCATTTATAGAACGATCGGTAAATATTGTGGGATAGAGTGAGTTAAATCACTTCAATTCCGCACCAACCGTTCTATATTAATTTTAAAGCTATCCGCCACTAACCTACTCTACATTACACAATCAGGAGGCTTAGTCAGATGAACAAGATTACTTTTGGAGCGGCTGTACTCGCTTTTACCCTGCTAATGGGGTGTTCGGATTCAGGCAGCAGCAATGCGGTGGACAACACGGCTGGCAGTACAAACGGAACCGGGACAGCAGATGCTGTTACAACAGCTTCCATTGTCGATAACGAGGCGGCCTTCAGACAAGCACTCAGCAAGGAAGGTACCTGGATTGCGGCTGCGCTGCGCGATCTTACCTTTACCGATGAGCTTGTTGTTGACGGACAATTCGTCCATAACGGCGGGCCTGCCCGCAAAATCGCCCTCTACACCCAGGACGAGGACCAGAGCATCACCAATTCCTTCACCTTGACTGCTCCCAAAATGACGGTCAGAAGTGAGAATACCCGGCTCGAAGGCGGCATTTATATTGGAGATGTCTATGTCGAGGCTGACGGATTCACTGTTATCAGCGCTACAGTCAGAGGGAATATCTATTTTGCAAACAAGCAGTACCTGTCTACGTTCAAACTGGGTGACCAGGGGATGGTGAGCGGATCAGCCAAAGTAAAATAATGCCGTTCCATATGAAATGAGGTGCATCTTATGTCTGTCCGGCGGTTTAACGTAATCCTTTTATTCTCCCTGCTCCTTCTACTATCCTCATGCAGCTGGCAGAGGGCCGAGCAGCAGGTGCTCCGGATTCAGTCCGGCCAGAACCTCAAACTCCTTACTACTACAGATATTCACTATCTTTCCCCCAGGCTGACCGATAATGGGCCTGCTTTCCGCAGCTTTCTGGCTGCCGGGGACGGCAAGCAGCTGAACTACAGTGATGAAATGCTGGATGCCCTGGACTTGGATATAGGAATCCGGCGCCCGGCGGCAGTCATAATCAGCGGAGACCTGACCAATAACGGGGAAAAAGCCAGCCATCAGGATCTTGCCGGGCACTTGCGGGCGATTGAGCAGCGAACCGGAACGCGGATTTATGTTATTCCGGGCAATCATGATGTGATGAACCCTTGGGCAAGACGCTTTGAGGGGGAGCGGCAGTACCAGACGGATTCCGTCACTCCCAAAAACTTCCGCAGCATTTACAGCGAATTCGGTTATGGGGAAGCTCTGCTGAAGGACAATGACACTCTCAGCTACCTGGCAGCCCCTTCAGAGGATCTCTGGCTTCTGATGCTGGATACCAGCCAATACAGCAGCAATAAAAAGCTGGGGCATCCCCAGCTAGACGGCCAGCTTACCGAATCCACTCTGCGCTGGATCGACCGCTGCGGTGAGCTGGCTGACCGCAGCGGTGCGCGGATTGTGGCAGTTATGCACCACAGCCTGCTTGATCACAGTGATTCTCTCCGGGAGGGCTTCACGCTTAACAACAACGAGCAGGCTGCTGCGGCCCTGCGCCGGAACGGGATTACAACGGTATTCAGCGGACATATTCATTTCCAGGATATCCGTACAAGTGAAGCCGGCATCTATGATGTTGCCAATAGCGCCTTGTCCGTCTACCCGCACCAGTACGGGATTCTGGATTATTCACCTGCATCTCAGACGATGGACTACAATACCGCGAAGCTAAACGTAGAGCTCTGGGCCAAATCGGCAGGCAGCACAGACCCCAACCTGCTCAACTTCAATGCCTACAGTGAAGAGGCGTTCCGGAAGCTGTCAGCGGACAAAAGCTATGCCAGGCTGACCGGTGACAGCAGCTATGACGGTTATAAGCAGGAACAGCTGGAGGCTATGGCGGATGTTGTAGGACGGCTGAATGAGATTTATTTTGCAGGGACTGCTGATAAGGATATTACTGCTGTTACCTCGTCGGAAGGCTTCCGGCTGTGGCAGGCGGCACCGCACAGCGGCCTTAAGAGCTATGTGCTTCGGATGGCGGAGCTGGAGCGGAAGGATAATAACCATTTTGTTACAAAGTTTCCTCCATGGTAACGTTTGAACCATGCGGATTGCGTTTAATTTAGGGCGAGCACTATATCCTGCATACCCCAAGGAGGACAACAATCCCATGTTCAAACGGATGGATGAAATTATGATTGAGATTCCAGATGTCGAGAAACCCGACCCGAATGCGGCTGCTGCCGTGCAAGAGCTGTTAGGCGGCAAATTCGGGGAAATGTCTACGCTCAACAACTATCTCTACCAGTCTTTTAACTTCCGTTCCAAGGACAAGCTGAAGCCGTTCTATGACCTGGTGATGAGCATTACCGCTGAAGAGCTCGGGCATGTGGAGCTGGTCTCCCATGCCGTCAACAAATGTCTCAGAGGCTCAACCGATTATAAAAAGCCGGACTCTACTCCGCTTGAATCTGTTAAGGATGCCCGCTTGTCTTACCATTTCCTGGCCGGAGCGCAGGGTGCCATGCCGTTCGATTCCATGGGCAATCCGTGGACCGGGGCCAATGTGTTTAACAGCGGCAATCTTGTGGAGGATCTGCTGCATAACTTCTTCCTTGAATGCGGGGCCAGGACCCATAAGATGAAGGTCTATGAAATGACCGATCATCCGGCTGCCCGTGCGGTTGTAGGCTTCCTGCTTGTACGCGGCGGCGTCCATGTCGTGGCTTATGCCAAGGCACTGGAGATTGCCACAGGCGTAAACGTGACCAAGCTGGTACCGGTACCGTCTCTAAGCAATAAACTGTTTACTGAAGCCAAAAAATACGAGGAAAAGGGCGTGCACACCAAGCTGTACACCTGGAGTGACAAGAACTTCAGCTCGATCGGCCAGATCTGGAAGGGAACTCACCCTGAGGACGGTCTTCCGCTTGAAGTGATTGAAGGTGCCCCTGAAGGTGTTCCTATTCCTGAATCGCCTGAACTCAAGGAAGAATTCGCGCCGGGCATCTCCGCAGAGGAATTCAAAGAGATTGCGAAACGGCTCAAAATGGCCGGTAATATCACGGACTAGCTTTTGTAAAGCGGCAGGCTTGAGCTTGATATAAAATGATTATTGGACAGTAACAGGGCGCCTGCCTGTGCAGGGCGCCCTATTTGGTCGTGTGTTTGCCATCGTCATTCGGTTTAATCGTAGCCGCCGACGGCTTCCGGTAGCTCCAGGTAAGCCGGCTTGCTTTTGACCAGCTCAAAAATATAGCTCCGCAGCTCCTTCAGCTGCTCAGCATCTGCAGTTATTTGGCAGTTTTCCTCATCCCAATAAAAGGACCGCTCTTCCCCGTCCAGCCTAATTTGCCAATATTCCTCGCCAAAAGGTGTCTTCGAGCAGCTCTTTGTGTCAGGCTCCAAATTCAGTTCCCTGTAAATGTTGATTGTGCGTAAACGGTTATAAATATCCGCCAGTTCACTGTCTGTAAAAACCAGCTCCGCCTGTGCCGTTCCCTTAGTCACCAGATCCTTGGTCACCGTACCGTTAAAGGTGTTAATCTCATTTTTACCCGTAATCCCAAAGCGCACAGAAAATGCAAAATCCGCCGGCATGATTTCCGGCATTTGTCCGGTAACAGATGTGCGGGGTGTGTTGGATGAGTCCGGTGCTGCGGGTGTGTCAGATCCGTTGGTTGCATTTGGCAAGTTGGATGAGTGGGGCGCGGCGGGTGCGTTACTTATAGCGTTTGCTGCCCCTCGTTCAGCACTTGGACTATTATTTTCTGTGCAGCCTGTCAGGACTAAAAGTAACAGCAGGGAAGCGACTGGTAGCAGCAGGCGCATTATTCCCCCTCCTTCTGTAACTGGTTACCCTTTATTACCCTTATTCTTACTAAACGGCTGATCTCTGATAATGTTGCGTATGGAGGAAAAGGTGCGGCTTGTACGCTTCGGATCAAGGGCATTTTTGCCTCTCATTCCGGCGATCTGGCTGCATCTGCCCGAATCAGAGGCATTTTTGCCTCTCATTCCGGCAAAACGGCTGTTTCCACTCGAATCAGAGGCATTTTTGCCTCTCATTTCGGTGATCTGGCTGCATCTGCCCGAATCAGAGGCATTTTTGCCTCTCATTCCGGCGATCTGGCTGCTTCTGCCCGAATCAGAGGCATTTTTGCCTCTCATTTCGGCGATCTGGCTGCATCTGCCCGAATCAGAGGCATTTTTGCCTCTCATTCCGGCAATCTGGCTGCTTCTGCTCGAATCAGAGGCATTTTTGCCTCTCATTCCGGCGATCTGGCTGCATCTGCTCGAATCAGAGGCATTTTTGCCTCTCATTCCGGCAAAACGGCTGTTTCCACTCGAATCAGAGGCATTTTTGCCTCTCATTCCGGCGATCTGGCTGCATCTGCCCGAATCAGAGGCATTTTTGCCTCTCATTTCGGCGATCTGGCTGCATCTGCCCGAATCAGAGGCATTTTTGCCTCTCATTCCGGCACCGCAGCTTCAAGGATAAGCTCCGTGGAGGCAACCTCCCTGCCGTTCACCAGCAGCACAATCCGGTGCCCGCCCGGATAGTGGCGGCGGGTGGTCAGGTCTGCCCAGCGGTGTGTCCGGACGGCAGACAGCCTCGCTCCTCCCGGAACCGTTTTGTCGGAGAGCAGGAACAGCTTGCGGGAGGTTTTGCCGCCGGCCTTCACAAAATCAATTCCGTATTCCACCCGGATCCGCACCGGTTCCCCCTCCCGCACTCTTAGCTCATAGCTCAGCACACAGCTCTCGCCAATCCGCAGAGCGGGCGGATCGACGGACAAGGCGGCGGCTGCCACTAGCGGCGTATGATCTTCTTCCTCCGCATAGCCGAAGATCGCCATAATCTCCGGGTTTGCTTTGCGGATCAGCGAGCGGCAGCCATGCCGCACGATCCAGTCAGTGCGGGTGCTAACGCCCATCCAGCGGCGGGCAATGCCGATGACGACATCCGGATGATCCTTGGCAATATCATTCAGGTTGTTGGCCACACTTTTGCGCACATACAGCGACGGATCATCCTTGAGCTGCTCCAGCACCGGCAGAACGGGGGAAGGGTCACGTTTGAATACCGGCAGCGCCTGCCCCCACGGAAGACGCGGACGGCAGCCTTCGCTGGCAAGCCGGCGCACATGCTCATTGCTGTGCCGCGACCAGATGAGCATCTGCTCCATCATCCGCTGCGGGTCGCGCAGCAGAAAAGGTCGGACGGCAAACTCGGCACTCGACCCCTGTGTAAATCTTTCCAGCGCAGCCACCGACAGCGCCCAATGCTCCTCAGCCTGCCCGTATACCTCAACGAAATCGGGGAAGATCAGGTAGGGGAAACCCGTGCACTCCTGATCTACCGCATACAGGACGGCCAGAGCCTGCTCATAGCCGGCCGGCAGATAAGTTCCCAGTGTCTGCGTAATCCGCCGCATCCGCGCTTTCAGCTCCAGCTCTCCCCACGGCTCCCTCATCGCCTCAGCGACAAAGCCTTCTATATCAAATGCGTCATAAGCTCCATGCAGTTTCCTGCCGAAGCTCCGCAGAAATCCTTCATTGTACATTGCCTTTAGCGGCTCCGCCATGTTTTGTACCCTCCAATAGTTGTTGAAATCCCGGTTATGAAAGCATAACATGGCATACTGGACAGCTTTGTGTCAGGTTAAATTTTACTACAGGCTATTTATACGGTAATTCTCTGCTATCCGTTATTCTGCCGTTTTGGCAAACCGGTGATACCGGTCCCGCGCTCATACTCTTCATCCTCAAGGAACGGAGAGATCGTCCAGAGCCCGGCAATACTGACCACATCCTCTTCACCGGGCACATAAGCATAAGACTCCTCATCGTATTCATCCTCACCGTCTGCGCCTTCTCCCGAATCATCCTTACTGGCATCGGTATCATCATCATACTCATCATCAGCCCCGGCAAAAATCAGCCCATTATCCGTTTCCTACCAAACAATATGAATTGTAGAAGCTTATACAACGCCAACCAGATAGATTAAAAAAATGCTCCAGGATACTTCAATTCACCCTGAAGCTGCTCAAGCACTCCTTCCTTCAGCTCGCAAACCTGAAATACCTCCGCAGGCACAGGAAACTGCAGCAGCTCCAGCCCGTGCCCGCCAGCAGTCACAAAACCGAACCGGGGATAGTACGACGGATGTCCTATCAGCAAAATAGCTCCGAACCCGAGGCTTGCCGCACGTCTTTTCCCCTCTTCAATCAGCAGTCCGCCGATGCCCTGCTTCTGATAATCCGGATGCACCGCAATCGGCGCCATTACAATCACCGGATGCTCATGCGTTTCTCCCAGTACCTTGGCTCCGCTCAGCAGAATATGGCCGACCACCTTGCCTTTTTCCTCAGCTACAATAGACAGCTCCGGGATGAACGCTTCTGAAGCCCTGATCCGTTCCACCAGCTTCGCTTCATCCTCACGGTTCCCGAACGCCAGCTCATTCAGCCGGAACACCTGCCCGTAATCCTCAGCCTTTTCAGTTCTAATCAGCATATATACTCCTCCTAATTAAACAGTATCTTAATCTCGTCTATTCCCTTCTTCGCGCGGACGTTCTGATCGATCCAGTACCTTAGCATCATTGGACAGGGTCCACATGCTTCAACCGGGCCTCCCTGAATCCGTTCTTCCTTCCCTCGGGCGTTATGCTGTAACTAAACTGCAGCACACCGGTATGGGCAAAATAAGTATATTCCACACCAGGCTCATCTCTAAACTCTACCTCCACCAGAAAAGGCGGCGCTTTGATGCTCCAGATCCCTTTTACCGAAGAAATCTCTTCTTTTGTGTAGCCCTTCATATCCGTCAGATAGGCGGTGACCCGCTTGGCGTAAAGGATTTTGTTAATCTGAACATACACTACCGGTGTCAAAATAAGCAGCACAAGCAGAATCCGCAGCACAATAGCAGCCCTTCCTACTATCTGCCTCAACTGTAAACGCCTCCTTCTGCTTATGACCTGTTTTCAGCAGTTTTGCAAATTAAACCTGTTTTCAAAACGCGTTTGCTGTCGTAAAATAGTTGAAAAGCTTTTGGAGCGAAAAGGATACGGAGGGCCGGGACGATGCCAAAGTCGCTTGTCAAAAACATTGATTTTTTTGTTGCCGCCATGTCACAGACCTTTGTGTCCGCACTGCAGCTTGACCCTGACGGGATGTATTCCCAGGTCGGCTACGGCATAATTGAAAAATTCTCCGAGGAATATGTGCGGGTCAAACGCTTTGACGGCACGGTGTCACATTATGACCGGGGAATAACCAAATTTCAGCATAACCGGGCATAGGACATGAATATTACTATTTCTGTGGCTGAGTTGGATTTCCTTCTTTTTCCACAGGGAGAAGAGATTCACGCGCTGATGGATCAGATGAAGAAGAACCCATCTCCAATCGGCAAAAAAAGCGGACGCACGCTCAGCATGCATCCGCTTTTTTGAGTTATTTGTGCACAACCGGCCGTTCTGCGTTTGCAGGCTCATCTCCAGAACTCCGTCCCGGCAAAGACCTGCGCTTTATCCGGGGAACCTTCTCCTGCCCCTGCCACCTCTGCCCATGGTACACGCTGCCCCCGAAGTTCACTTATGCCTGCCGCTGCATATTCGCTGTAACGGACAGTGGCTTCATTGGCCGGGTTGCCCCAGTTATCCCAGCCGGCAGGATGAATATGTGCCCCCAAACGGCAGTTCACAAAGGCCGTTGAAGCATGGCTGCGCCAAGGCCGCCCCAGATAGATGCCGCTTACCTCAGCACCCGATGTTAACAGGCATTCCTCGAATACATAGCCGTATGCCTGGCTCTCAGGCGTAGATGCTGCCGTTACATAACCGACGCCATCATGGGTGGAACGCAGGCTGCGGATTTCACAATGTTCGAAATAGGCGGTTGCCCCGCCAAAAATAAAATCCACTGTCCCTTCAATATAACAGCGGGAGTACAGCTGGCGGCACTGCTCATGGCGCTCACGCAGCGGAATACCGCCAAAGGGGCCGCCGTGCTTGTTCGCTGCAGGCAGCGGACCGGTGAAGATCGTGTCCTGGTGTCCCTTGAATGTACAGTTGCGGAACACGGTCTCATCACAATGGGCATACAAGGCCAGTGCCTGGCCGATCTCCGGACCTTGCCCCGCCGTATTGGCGACAGTCAGATTTTCGATAACCAGCCTGCTGCCGTTCAAAAACAGGGTCGGTGTGGCAAACGTCCCCTGCTCTGCCCCGGTCTCATCCGGCTGCCGGGCGTAACGGTTATTCGTAATGACAACTTCGCCGATCCCGGCAATGGTCAGATCCGAACGATAGATCCTCACCGCCTCTTCATACACTCCTGACAAAATATACAGTGTCTCATGCATATGAGAGGGCCGGCGCTCAAGCTCATCCACTGCCTCCTGGATTGTCCGGTAATCGCAAAAGGCCTCTTTTCCTACCCACATCGTCTTATCCTCCCCGTTTTGTTCATAACTAAATTAATTATGTCCATGCCCGAACATCAGGCAGGTTCATCTTGCGCCCCTACCTTTTTCGCTCCGTCAAACAAACAAGTTGATTATAGCGCTTTCTCAATCAAAGTGCCAACAAAAATTTTAACGTGTGCATTTTAATATTTCCTTGACTTGGCAGGGTTTGAGGAATACACTGGAATCGTTAACAATTCATTTTTTTCGGGGAGAGCTTATGATAACAATCAAAGACATTGCACGTGTTGCAGGCGTCTCCCATACTACGGTGTCCAGAGCGCTGAACGGCAGCCCGCTGATCAAGAAAGTCACCCGCGACAAGATTGAACGGATCGCCGCCGAGATGAACTATGTGCCGAATTACAATGCGAAGAGCCTCGTTACCAAACGATCCTTCACCATCGGGCTGTTCTTCTCCAGTATTGATCAGGGAACCTCGTCAAGCTTCCTGGTGGATGCCATCAAGGGTATCAGCCATGCGCTGGACGAGAACTACAATCTGACCGTCCACGGGATTGACGGAGTACGTAATTTCGGCAACATTCAGCCGCAGCGATTTGACGGTATTCTTGTCATGAGCCAGAGCGATGAGGATAATGCTTTTATTTACCATGTCAAAACCATCGGCATCCCGCTTGTCGTGCTGAACCGCCAGCTGGAGGATCCCGGCATTATGAACGTGGTGGCGAACGACCGTGAAGGTGTCAGGGAAGCCATCGACTACGTGGTATCCCAAGGGCACCGGCAGCTTGCTATTATTGAAGGCAAACCCGGCTTCAAGTCCTCGACCGAGCGCAAGCAGGGCTTTATGGACAGTCTGATCGCACACCGTATTCCGCTTAATTCAGATTATTTCGTGCAGGGTGATTACAGCATTGAGAGCGGTTATGCCGCCATGTCCCGGCTGCTCAGCCTTCCGGAGCCTCCGGCCGCCGTCTTTTGCTCCAATGACGATATGGCCATCGGGGCCATGAATGCCTGTTATGCCCATAAGATCAGCGTTCCGCAGCAGATTTCCCTGCTGGGGTTCGACGATATTATGTTTGCCCGGTACACGAATCCAGCCCTGACCACTGTCCGCAAGCCGATTACGGATATCAGTGAGCTTGGCACGAAGATGCTGATCCAGCTGCTGCTGCAGCCGGACACCAAGCCCCAGCAGCTGTTTGTCAAGACGTCGCTGGTTATGCGCGATACGGTGGCAGACCGCTGAGGCTCATTTGCCTAAACCGCAAATCTCTGTTCTTGCAGAATCGGATCCCCCTCATTCAGCAGGGTGAATCCGTTTCTTCCTGATAAAAATGTTCACGTGTGCATTAATTAAACTTTATCTATTTAAATTTAAAGGAGACGTTGAAAACCATGACAAACCGCCTATCCAGAACCACCCAGCCCGGCCTGCCCGTCTATCCTGAACGGATGATCCAGTTCGGCGAAGGCAACTTTATGCGCGCCTTTGTAGACTGGCAGCTGCAGCAGATGAACAACCAGGGGCTGTTTAACGGCAGCGCCGTGCTCGTTCAGCCGATCGGCCAGGGGCTCGGCGGACTGATGGCTGAGCAGGATAATCTCTATACCGTGCTGTTAAACGGGATTATGCAGGAGCAGACGGTAAACTCCCGTGAGATCATCACAAGCGTCAGCCGGGTGATCAACCTTTATGACGATTATGCTGCCTATCTGGCGCTGGCTGAAGATGACGGTCTGGAATTCATCACTTCCAATACAACTGAAGCGGGCATTGCCTACAGCGCCGGCGACAGTCTGGGTGACACACCTCCGAAGAGCTTTCCGGCCAAGCTGACGGCACTGCTCCACAAACGCTTTGAGCTGGGCAAAAAGGGCTTCATCATTATTCCCTGCGAGCTGATTGACCGCAACGGCGAGAAGCTGCTGCAGATCGTGCAGCAGTACGCTGCAGAGTGGCAGCTGGGCGAAGATTTCACTAAATGGCTCGTGGAAGAAAATACCTTCTGCTGCAGTCTGGTAGACCGGATTGTACCCGGATATCCGCGTGATAAGGCTGCCCAGCTGGAAGAGGAGCTGGGCTACAAAGACAATCTGATCGTTACAGCCGAGCCATTCCTCTTCTGGGTTATCGAAGGACCGGCATGGCTGTCCGAGAAGCTGCCGCTCGCCCAGGCCGGACTGAACGTAGTGGTAACTGACGATATGACTCCGTACCGCGAGCGCAAGGTTCACCTGCTGAACGGCCCGCATACAGCCATGGTTCCGCTGGCTATGATGGCCGGTCTGGAGACCGTCGAGGATGTAATGAACGACGAAACCTTCTTCCGCTTCGTGCAGGAGCTGATGAACAACGAGCTGAGCCCGATGCTGGATCTGCCTGCCGAGGAGCTGTCCTCCTATTCCGCCGCTGTACTGGAGCGGTTCAGAAATCCGTTCGTCCGTCATGAGCTTGCCTCCATCTCACTGAACAGCATCTCCAAGTTCAAGTCCCGGCTGCTGCCGGTGCTGCTCCGCTACCGCCAGGAGCGCGGCCAGCTGCCTGAGCTGATGACGCTGGCCTTTGCCGCCCTGCTGCTCAGCTACCGCGGAGACCGTGTAGCCAGACAGGACGGCGCTGAGGTGCTGGAGGTGTTCGATCAGGCCTGGAACAATCCGGACAGCTTTGTCCAGACCATCCTTGCCGATGAGAGCTTGTGGGGCCAGGATCTGACACTGGTGCCTGGACTTGCGGGCGGCATTGCCGCCAAGCTGCAGGAGCTTGACCGCACCGACAGCCGTGCGGTGCTGCAGCAGGCTGTGAATTAATAGAATACCGGATTAGGGTTCTCTGAGAAACAAGGAAGAATAAGGCAGGATACACTCCTGCCTTGATATAAAATAACAACTTTTTTAGGAGGGACAGACAGCATGAAACGATTAATGAAAATGAACCCCCGTGACACGGTGGCTGTAGCCCTGCGTCCGGTTACCGCCGGTGAGCAGCTTGAAATCGACGGGCTGACCGTTCAGGCAGGCCAGGATATTCCCCAGGGACACAAGATCGCCCTGACCGGCTTTAACGAAAATGACGTCATCACCAAATACGGCTATCCGATCGGACACGCGATTGCCCCAATCGCAGCAGGCGACTGGATTCACACGCATAACATTAAGACCAATCTGGTCGGCGAAGAGGAATATGACTATGTGCCTGACCTTCATCCGGTCACCTATCCGAAACGCGACCTGACCTTTCAGGGCTACCGCCGTGCTAACGGCAAGGTCGGCATCCGCAACGACCTGTTCATCATCCCGACTGTCGGCTGCGTGAACGGTATTGCCGAGCAGATGCTGTCCGAGTTCAAGGCGGAGCACCCCGACCTGGGCGGCTTCGACAACCTCACCGTGCTGAAGCACCCATACGGCTGCTCCCAGTTGGGTGATGATCACCGCATGACCCGCAGCATCCTGTTGGATGCCGTAAATCACCCGAATGCTGGCGGCGTGCTCGTCTTCGGCCTCGGCTGCGAGAACAACATCGTCTCCGAATTCCGCAGCATTCTCGGCGATCATGATGAGAGCCGGGTTAAGTTTCTTGTGGCCCAGGAGGTGGGCAATGAGCTTGAAGCCGGACTGGCGCTCCTGGAAGAGCTGTACGATGCAGCCAAGGATGATAAGCGTGAGCCGGTACCGCTCAGCGAGCTGAACATCGGCCTGAAATGCGGCGGCTCGGACGGCTTCTCCGGCATTACGGCCAACCCGCTGCTGGGCGCATTCTCCGATTTCATCATTTCCCAGGGCGGCACCTCGGTACTGACTGAAGTTCCGGAGATGTTCGGTGCTGAGAAAATGCTGATGGCCCGCGCGGAAAGCCGCGAGGTCTACGAGGATATCGTCTCCCTGATCAACAATTTCAAGCAGTACTTCCTCTCCTACGGAGAGCCGGTATATGAGAATCCTTCGCCGGGCAACAAAGCCGGCGGTATCAGTACGCTGGAGGACAAATCACTCGGCTGCACCCAGAAGGCCGGTACTTCTCCCGTCGTTGACGTGCTGGATTATGGCGTAAAGCTGCGCAAAAAAGGCCTCAGCCTGCTGCAGGCTCCGGGCAACGATCTGGTGGCTGCTTCTGCTCTTGCTGCCTCCGACTGCCAGCTGGTGCTGTTCACCACCGGCCGCGGTACTCCATTCGGCAGCTTCGTGCCTACTGTAAAGGTAGCCACCAACAATGAGCTGTTCGCCAAAAAAGGCCACTGGATGGACTTCAACGCAGGTCCTCTGCTGGAAGTGCCGATGGCTGAAGTGCTGGAAGAGTTCATTTCCTATATCATTGCCGTGGCAAGCGGCCAGAAAACCCGCAATGAGCAGAACGAAGTGCGCGAGCTGGCAATTTTCAAAACCGGGGTTACGCTATAATCTCTTATCCTAAATTTCTTATAAAGGGAGCGTCATCATGTTTTTAAACGACGATTTTTTATTGACTACCGAACCTGCACGGCAGCTCTTTCATGAATATGCAGCCAAGATGCCGATCATCGACTACCACTGCCATCTTGATCCGCGTGAAATCTATGAAGACCAGCCGTTCAAAAACCTGACTGCAGCCTGGCTGTACGGCGACCATTACAAATGGCGGCTTATGCGCGCGAACGGCATACCGGAATCGCATATTACCGGTGATGCTTCGGATTACGACAAGTTCCTGGCCTGGGCCAAAACGCTGCCGAAGGCTGTCGGCAACCCTCTCTACAGCTGGACCCATCTGGAGCTGCGCCGCTTCTTCGGTGTTAACGAGCCGCTGAATGAGCAGACAGCACCGGCGATCTGGGAACAGGTTAACCGCAAGCTGGCGGAACCGGAATTTACCCGCCGCGGGCTGATCCGCAGCTCCCGGGTCAAGACGATCTGTACTACAGATGACCCTGCCGATTCACTGGAATATCACAAGCTGCTGAAAGAAACCGAAAAGGAATTCAGCGTATTCCCTACCTTCCGTCCCGACAAGGCGCTGAATATTGATGCACCTGGCTTCCCGGCTTGGATCGCTGCTCTGGAAAAAGCCGCCGGTCTGCCGGTGACGAGCTATGCTGAGCTGCTTGAAGCGCTGAAGAACCGTGTAGAATTCTTCCACGACAACGGCTGCCGCCTGTCAGACCATGCGCTGGATGTCCTGCGCTACAAGGCCGGCTCGGACGCTGAAGCCCAGGCCATCTTCGCCAATCGTCTCGATGGTGCAGAACTGTCCGCCGAAGAGATTACACTCTACCGTACGGAGCTGCTCACGAAGCTCATCGGCTTCTATCATGACCAAGAATGGACTATGCAGCTGCATATCCATGCTTACCGGAACAATAATACACCGATGTTCCAGAAGCTGGGACCGGATACCGGATACGACGGCATAAATGACCTGTCCATTACCGAAAGCCTGTCCAGTCTGCTGGACCGGGCAGAATGCGCCTCGGGTCTGCCGAAGACAATCCTCTATTCACTGAATGCGAAGGATTATCCGGCACTGCTGGCTCTTATGGGCTGCTATCAAAAGGACACCGCCGGCAAAATGCAGCTCGGCTCCGGCTGGTGGTACAACGATACCAGAAACGGCATGCGCGAGCAGCTTACCCTGCTGGCTGACAACAGCCTGCTGGGCAACTTTGTCGGCATGCTGACCGACTCCCGCAGCTTCCTCTCCTACACCCGCCACGAGTATTTCCGCCGCGTGCTGTGCGGACTGCTCGGAGAGCTGGTGGAGCGCGGCGAAGCTCCGGATGATACAGCGCTGCTCGGACAGCTGGTTCAGGATATCTCCTACAACAATGCAGCCGGATATTTCGGCTTCCCGGCTGCGGAATAAGGTAGGGGGAGCAAGCATGCTGCATGTATGTCTTGACGGGGATGGAGCTGTGCCGGAGAATTCCGGCGCCTCCATCCTTTCCCTTTATCCGCTGCCGGTTCAGGAGGCCCGGCCGTTTATCCTCGTGCTGCCCGGCGGAGGCTATCATCATCTGGCTCAGCATGAGGGCGAGCCGGTTGCCTTATGGCTGAACAGCATCGGTATTCATGCCGGCGTGCTGAAGTATGTGACTCAGGACATTAACCCGTCTTCCTTGATCAAGGATGTGGAGGATGCACTGGCCTGGGTGCGGGAAACGCCCAAGGATTGGAAAGTCCGGCCCGGGCAGGTCGGCCTCACCGGCTTCTCGGCCGGCGGGCATCTCGCTGCCATAACGGCAGTCACGGCAGCCCCGGCATCTAAACCCGATCTGCTGATTCTGGGTTATCCGGTCATTACGTTCGAGGAGCCCTTTGCCCACATGGGCAGCCGCACGAACATGCTGGGGCCAAGTCCGGGGGAAGCGGAAGTTGTTGCTCACTCAGCTGACCGGCAGGTTAACACTGATAGCCCGCCAGCCTTCATCTGGACAACCGCCGACGATGCCAGTGTTCCGGTGGAGAACAGCCTGAAATTTGCATCCGCCCTGTCGGAAGCAGGAATTCCGTTCGAGCTGCATATTTTTGAAGAAGGACGCCATGGGCTTGGACTCTCCGGCGGGAATGCGGAATGCCGGCAATGGCTGCAGCTCTGCGAGGTCTGGCTGGGCAAACACCAATTTGTAGCGAAAAAGGAGGAAGTCTGATATGCCGACACTATATATTGCCGGTGACTCTACTGCCGCCCTGAAAGGTGCGGAAGCCAAGCCGATGGCCGGCTGGGGCGAATATCTCCAGACCCACTTTAGCCCTGAAGTCATTATTGATAACCGTGCGATCAACGGACGGAGCACCAAATCCTTTCTTACGGAAGGCCGGCTGGCCGATATTGATAAGGATTTTCAGCTCGGTGATTACCTGCTGATCCAGTTCGGGCATAATGACGGAAAGCATGACGACCCTTTGCGTTTTACCGATCCTGATACCGAGTACAGGCAGAATCTGCGCCTGTACATCGAGTCCGCCCGCAGCCGGGGCGGCTATCCGGTGCTGCTGACCTCTGTCAGCCGCCGCCGGTTCACAGCGGAGGGTGAACCCGATCTGCTGGCCGTAGGCGCTTACCCGGCGGCGATGCGCGCCGTTGCAGAAGAAACGGGGACGCCGCTGCTTGATATTTTTGCTGCTTCCCAGCAGCTGTACCGCAAGCTCGGCATCCAGGGATCGCAGCACCTGCTGATGCATCTGCCTCCGGGGCAGCACCCTAACTATCCGGACGGTGTAACGGATGACACACACTTCAGTACCGAAGGCGCCAAGCGGGTCGCCGCTCTTGTGGCGGTCGCCATCCGGCAATGTCCGGCGTTAGCAGAGCTGCATCCGCATCTGCATAAAAGATAAGCTTACATAAACCCGCCAACTGGTCATATTAACGGGAAATGTACCGTTCTTTCCGGCTTCAGCGGCCATTCTGCCCGAATTAACGGGAATAGTACCGTTCTTTTCCGGCTTCAGCCGCCATTCTGCCCGAATTAACGGGAAATGTACCGTTCTTTCCGGCACCCGCGGCCATTCTGCCCGAATTAACGGAAATAGTACCGTTCTTTCCGACACCAGCGGCCATCCTGCCCGAATTAACGGGAATAGTACCGTTCTTTCCGACACCAGCGGCCATCCTGCCCGAATTAACGGGAATAGAACCGTCATTTCCGACACCAGCGGCCATTCTGCCCGAATTAACGGGAAATGTACCGTTCTTTCCGACACCAGCGGCCATTCTGCTTGAATTAACGGGAATAGTACCGTTATTTCAGGCATCGGCGGCCATTCTCCCTGCATTAACGGGAAATGTACCGTTATTTCAGGCATCGGCGGCCATTCTCCTTGCATTAACGGGAAATGTACCGTTCTTTCCCACCCGCTAACTTTTGTATAGTTCAATCCAGGCATGAATATATTACTCCCAAGGAGGCCACCTGTAATGAACATACCGCTGCATCTCGGTATCCGCGCCCATGATTTCCCCGGCCATTCCCTGCCGGAGCTGATCGCGAAGCTGAAGCACTACCGGTTCAGCCACATTCAGCTTGCCGTGCGCAAATCCTTCCCGGCCAGTGTCCCTTCCCTGTCCTCGCTCAGTCCAGGAACGGCTGTATATTACGGGGAAAGCTTCCGCCAGTCGGGCATCAAAATCGCCGTGCTCGGCTGCTATGTCAACATCATTGATCCTGACCCCGGCAAACGGCAGCAGGCATTGCAGGATTTCAGCACACATCTGCGTCTGGCCCGTGACTTCGGGGCCAGTCTGGTCGGCACTGAAACGGGCAGCGTAGGGAGCGGCTATACGCCGGACAATTTTACCGAGGAAGCCTTTCAGGAGGTGGTCGCGTCGGTAAAGTGGATGGTGGCGGAAGCTGAACGGTTCGGCGTCACCGTGGGCATTGAAGCAGGCCAGAATCATCCGCTGCATAGCGCCAGGCTGGCGAAGCGGCTGCTGGAGCTGGTTCCGTCGAACAATCTGCAGATTATTCTGGACTGTGCTAACCTGATGTCACCGGATAATTACCGACAGCAGGAGGCTGTTATTGCTGAAGCGCTGGAGCTGCTGGGCGACCGGATTGCGGTCATCCATCTCAAGGATTTCACTGTAGAAGACGGCAAAATCGTTATCGTTCCTGTCGGCCAGGGACAGCTGCATTTTGCGCCGATTCTGCAGTACATGAAATACAAACGCCCTCATATCCAGGGACTGCTGGAGAGCACAACAGAGCCCTTTTTACAGGATAGTGTGGATCTTCTGCACCGGCTGTATAATGAAGCTTAGGCTTTCGCCGTCCCGTCAGCGTCTTTTAAGCATCCGCAGCATGCGGGTGCTTTTTTGGCGTGAGCAGTTGTGCTGTTATGTGCTCCCCGGGATTTTCATGTAAAATAGACGATGGAGCTCCGCTCCCCTTACATATGTTAGTTACTCAGGATCATGGGTACAATTAGGTTAGACAGCTTCATTCATACAAAAGGACAGGTGAAATCATGCACAATTTCGGATTTGCCCGGGTCGCCGCAGCTTCCCCCGAGCTTCGCGTCGCAGACTGCGGGTTTAATGCCGCACAGATTATTGAAGTAATCAAACAGGCTCATGCACAGCAGGTCGAATACCTGGTGCTTCCAGAGCTATCTATTACAGGGTATACCTGCGCAGATTTGTTCCTGCAGCCCAAGCTGCAGACTGAAGCAATATCAGCCCTGCATGAAATTACAGCCGCAACAGCCGGCCTCAGCCTGATTGTTATCGCCGGATTGCCTGTCGCCATCAAAGGCCGGCTGTTCAACTGCGCAGCAGTCCTTCAGCAGGGCAAGATTCTCGGTATTGTGCCCAAGACCTGCCTGCCCGGCTACAGCGAATTCTATGAGCCGCGCTGGTTCGCAGCAGCCGAGGAGCTGGAGGTTACCGAGCTCCGTCTGGGCGGTGTGACCGTGCCGATCGGCAATGATCTGATTTTTGCCAGTGAAAGTGACGGCAATCTGTCGTTCGGCGTAGAAATCTGCGAGGATCTCTGGGTACCGGTTCCGCCGAGCAGCCTGCTGGCCCAGGCCGGCGCCCTGCTGCTGTTCAACCCGTCCGCCAGCAACGAGCTGGTCGGCAAAGCCGATTACCGGCGCCAGCTGGTCTCCGGCCAGTCCGCTTCCTGTGTGGCGGCTTATGTCTATGCCGGAAGCAATACCGGTGAATCCTCGACAGATGTCGTGTTCGGCGGCCATTCGCTGATTGCCGAGAACGGCCAGACGCTGGCCGAATCGGAACGGTTCAGCCATGAGAGCCAGCTCATTATTGCTGATATCGATGTGCCGAGGCTGCAGTATTCACGTTCCGTTATGGGCACCTTCCGGGCCGGCAAGGGCGGGCGCAACTACCGCGAGATCCTGTTCGCCGATCCGGGAGCAGAGCAGAAGGATCGCCCGCTTGTCCGCAAAATTGCCGTGAACCCGTTCGTTCCCGGCAATCCGCAGCAGCGGGATGAGCGCTGCCGGGAAATTCTGTCGATCCAGACGTCCGGCCTGATGAAGCGCATCCGCCACATCGGTACAAAGCAGGCGGTGATCGGCATCTCCGGCGGACTTGATTCCACGCTCGCCCTGCTCGTCGCTGTTCGCGCAATGGAACGCCTTGGACGTCCGGCAAGCGATGTGCTGGCCGTAACGATGCCGGGCTTCGGCACAACAAACCGGACCTACGACAATGCGGTTGGCCTGATTAAGGCGCTCGGAGCTTCGATGATGGTCGTTGACATCAAGGCGGCCTGCCTGCAGCATTTTGAAGATATCGGCCATGATAAGGATGTTCATGACCTAACCTATGAGAATGTGCAGGCCCGTGAGCGCACGCAGATTCTGATGGATCTGGCCAACAAGAACGGCGGCATTGTCATCGGTACCGGCGACCTGTCCGAGCTTGCCCTTGGATGGTGTACGTATAACGGTGACCATATGTCGATGTACAGCGTAAACTCCGGTATTCCGAAAACGCTGATCCAGTATGTGGTTGCCTGGTACGCCGATCATGAGGCGGATGAGACGGTGAACAAGTTCCTCTACAGCATTATTGAGACAGGCATCAGCCCTGAGCTGCTGCCGCCGTCGGCTACAGGTGAGATTGTGCAGCTGACGGAGAATATCCTTGGACCCTACATTGTCCATGACTTCTTCCTCTACTATATGCTGCGGACCGGTGCTGCTCCGGGCAAAATGCTCTATCTGGCCCAGCAGGCCTTCGGTGAGGCTTACCCTAAGGAGCAGCTCAAGGCCTGGCTGAAGGTGTTCATCTCCCGCTTCTTCACCCAGCAGTTCAAGCGCTCCTGTCTGCCGGACGGGCCTAAGGTCGGTACCGTGAGCCTCTCGCCGCGCGGCGACTGGCGGATGCCAAGTGATGCTTCTGCCGCACTCTGGCTGCGTGAAGTGGACGAATTATAAGCTGCAACATGCTGAATAATAGCTGTATCCTCATCAGTCCAGGCTGGTGCGGGTACAGCTTTTTTGTGTGCTCCAAAAAATTAGTTTGGCTCTTGACGTATTTTTGCAGAGATGATATATTGTTTCATGCTTTAATAATTAAGTTGTTAATTATTTATTGATTAATTATTTCTCGATTAATTATTAAATCTTTAATTTAGTAAACCGTTTATGTATTTTCAAATGATTGTCCGGGAGGTGAAGGATTGACAGATCAGGAGCGTGACAGGTATTTTGAATTCCCCATTCTTTTTAAGACTTTTCTGAAAGGGCTGGGCCAGCAGTGGAACAAACAAGGCTTCCGGATTACCCAGACCCAGTTCAAGGCGCTGCAAACCCTGTCCAGGGAAGGTCCGATGATGGTCTCCCAGCTGGCCGCTGCACTTGATTTGACACCTGCCGCCGTTACCGGAATTACGGATCAGCTGCTTACTGAAGGTTATATTCAGAAGGAGCGGGCCGCCGGAGACCGCCGGGCCATGCAAATCACGCTGACCGCCGAAGGAATAGCCGTAATCAAAGCAACGCAAGCGAAGCTTGGTGAGGTTATGCATTCTTATTTCAGTATTTTGCCTGAAGAAGATATGGAGCATTTGAGAAGAATTTTCGGGATATTAATTAAGGAATTAGACAAAAAATAAAAGAGACGGTGAAGAAACCAACTATGGAAAATTTAACAGATAAGCGCAAGCTATCCATTATGATCGCCATTATGGCCGCAATGCTGTTTGCCGCGATCAACCAGACGATTACCAGCACGGCTATGCCGCGCATCATCTCCATTCTCGACGGTATGGACTACTATACCTGGACCATTAATATTTACCTGCTGACCTCGACGATTGCCACCGTGCTCGTCGGCAAGCTCTCTGACATGTTCGGACGCAAGCCGTTCCTGTTGGTCGGGATTCTGCTCTTTATGGTCGGTGCCTTTTTAACGGGTACCTCCGATAACGTCTTCCAGTTCATCACTTACCGTGGTATTCAGGGTATTGGTGCGGGTATCATCCAGTCTTCCGCTTTTACCGCTGTAGGCGACCTGTTCCCTCCTCGCGAGCGCGGCAAATGGATGGGCCTGATGACCGCAGTCTTCGGCTTCTCAAGTGTACTTGGACCGACACTCGGCGGTTACCTGATTGACCATCTCGACTGGCACTGGCTGTTCTGGATCTTCCTTCCGCTTGGTGTGGTCGCATTCGGCATGATCCTGGCCCTGTTTCCAAAAGCACAACGCGGAGCGTCGACCAGCATCGACTACCTTGGCTCCCTGTTTATGACAACAACCATCGTACCGCTGCTCCTTGCTTTTTCCTGGGCGGGTACGGAATATGACTGGGGCTCTGCCCAGATTCTCGGCCTGCTGGCTGCCACTGTAGTATCAGCAATGATCTTTATCTTTATTGAAACCAAAGCCAAAAACCCGATCCTGCCGCTTCACCTGTTCAAAAACAGTGTAGTTACGATCTCCAATCTGATCGGCTTCCTGATGAACTTCGGTATGATGGGCGCGATGATCTACCTGTCCTTCTTTGTACAGGGTGTGCTTGGAATTTCCGCAACTTATGCAGGTTATGTGACTATGCCGATGTCCATTGTAATGGTAATAGCCAGCGCCCTGACCGGCCAGATGATTGCCAAAAAGGGAAAATACAAACGCTTCGCCCTGATCGGTGTACCGATTATGGTTGCCGGTATGGGCATTATGGTAATTATGCATAACGTGCCGATGGCTGTGCTTAGTATGATCGTATTCGGCCTGGGCCTGGGCCTGGGGATGCCTGTCTTCTCCCTGGCTACGCAGAATGCCGTATCCCACACCGAGCTTGGTGCAGTAACGGCCTCCACCCAGCTGTTCCGTAACCTGGGCGGTACAATCGGTATCGCGGTAATGGGTACTGTAATGTCGAACAATCTGACCAAGCATCTGAAAGAAGCATTGACCTCTTCTTCAGCACCGGACTTCAGCAAGCTTGATCCGACGGTTGCCCAGCAGATGACTGCTTTTGCCAACCCGCAGGCGCTGATGAACAAGCCGCTGCTGGAGCAGACGCAAGCCGGTCTGCCTGCTGATGTTCAGCCAATCTTCGTACAGATGATTGACAGCATCCGTGATGCACTGGGCCAGACCCTGTCCACTGTATTCCTTACAGGAACCATAGTTCTTGGGCTTGCTTTCGTGCTCGTATTCTTCCTGAAGGAGCTGCCGCTGCGTTCCTCGAACAAAGCGCCTGCAGAAGCAGAAGCTCCGGCTGAAGGTGTGAATACTAAGAAATTGGCTGTGGAATAAATCCCGGCTTACAACAATAAAAGGGCAATCCCTGGTCGTTGACCGCGGATTGCCCTTTTTGTAGTATAAACCTTAAAATCCGGTTCGCGGAATCTCTGCCGGAAGCTCATGATAGGGTTCAGCTATGCCGGTCCTTACCCTATACATCTGCTTGTGCGCCTGCACAGCCCCCTGCATAAAAGGCTCATACAGCCGGTTGCAGACATCGGCTGCTCCGATCTGATAATTCTCTCCGTCAAAACGTCCCAGCACCGGCTGGTCATTCCACTGGAAATAATGAACGCCGATCAGCTGCGGTATGGCAGCAGCCTGCTCCACAAAATAACGGTACGCCGCGCCGCGCTCCTCCTGGGTAGCCACCGCCCGGATCCCGTAAGCCAGCATTCCGCTGTCTGCGCCGCCGAAGTGGAACTCCCCGATCATAACAGGCTTGCCGAGGCGGCTGCTGATCTGTTCAATCTGCTCCCGGTCCGGAGCAGACTGATAGCAGTTCAGCGAGAATACATCAAACCACTCACAGCCTTCCAGTACCTCATCGCTGCTGACCCATGCATAACGCATGCCGAGGTTCAGGTGATTGGGGGCTGCCTGCCGGCAGGCACGGGCCGGCAGCTCCACATAACGCCGGATCAGCAGCCGGTTAAACCGGGCGTAATCAGCCGCCCTTACCGAATCGGCAACGGGCTTCGTATCATCGGGATTATACAGCTCTTCATAACTGGTATAATGGCTATCCCACGCCGCGTTTAGCTCCTCCACCGTACTGTATTTCTCAAGCAGCCACTGGATGAACCGCTCTTTGCTGGCAAAACGGACCGCTGAAGCCAGCATCAGCTGCGTCAGGTTCAGGCCATCCACGAACGCCCAATGCGGCTCATTGCGCATGAAATACCCGACCATCCGCCGCTCTTCCCGCAGCGGGAGCAGCTGCTCCGCAAACCGCTGCACATTCCGCTCATACTCCGGACTGAACACATCTGGGAAATCGCGGAAGATCCGCTGCTCCGTCTCCGGGAAACCGTTCAGCGGATACACATACGGCAGGCCCGAGGCCGCGATGAAGCGGCTGTCCGACCAGTTGCCGATCGTATTAAACCCGCCCTGCCGCAGCCGGTATTCGGTCAGCTCCGTCCAGGCGGCCCGCCACTGTGGGCCAAATGCTGTTATAAGGTTAGTTATCCCGAAGCTGAATTCACGGCCCTCCTGCGACCAGGCATCCTTATAACCCCCCTCCTGCCCGGGCAGCGGCGGGAGCAGATGCTCCATACCGGTTACACACATAGGCGAAGAAGGGCCGACACAATCCATACCGGTACTGAACAGTGCATAGCCTTCCGGATCAACAAACCACCAGTTTCGGCCGTCAAACTCCGTGCGGAAATAACCGGTCGCAGTGAACCTCAGCTCTTTCCAGCCTCCGTAGCGGCTGAGGCAGCCCGCGCTGTAATCTGCCCCTTCCGTCTCTGCCCATTCTGCCGCCCGCTGCTGCTCAGCCCGGAGCCGGCTGACTAATGCTGCGGCATCTGCCGTTTTGCCCGGCCACTCTCTTCCCTTCAGCTGTCCCAGCTCATCCACATAAGGCTGATAGTCATACTGGAAATCCGGTTCCTCCGTGCTTAGGCATAAGCCCAGTATATCGACACTTCTCTCCGCAGCCGATGGAATAGTCGCAATGGAAAAGCCGGTTATCTGTTCCCGGTCTACCCTGGCATCACCACGCAGTACTGTCTGCATCACACCGGGATAACGGGGCAGGAACAGCTTTTCACCGCTCAAATGCTCCAGCGGCAGGCAGATTACGGTTCTTACGCCCGGCAGGATGCCCAGATGGTAAGTAATCTCACGGTTAGACCTGTCGCGGAAGCTGAACAGCAGGACCAGGATATCATGGCACTCATGATATACCTCCGCATTCACATACCGGCAGGCCTGCCATTCAGCAGTGTCTGCTTTGCCGGGCTGCAGCTCTGCTCCGCCGCCCTCAGGCGACGTCCACAGCCGGAAGCCCCCGGAGGGGCTGACCGTAAGCTGTGCATGAGGGCCGGTGTCAAACCATTCCCCGGACAGCAGGAAGGATGATGTCATCTCTCTACCTCTTTTCTACATACCGTTTCATTAGGCACCGGATGCTCATTTAAGACCCATATTGGTCATGACATCCACTTTACCCGCATTGGCAAACCATTCGTTCACTTCTTCCGTGATCTGCGTTCCGCCCTTTTCGTACCATTGCTTAACAAAAGTGTCGTAGCTTTCGAGCGGTTCTTTACTGTAGATGATCTTTGTAAAGGTTTCCTTCTCCATTGTGTTCAGCTGTTCCCATGAGGTCTGCATCGTTTTGGTCGGCGGGCCGTTAAAGGCGTTGGGGAGCAATACATCCCGGTTCTCGTAAGAAATGACATATCCTTCACTGGTGGTCGGATCATTGGCCGCTGAGCGCATCAGCACTCCGGTATCGGCTTTGGCACCTTGCGCCAGATCATAGAAGGACTTGCCCGGTCCGTCCACACTCGGCGTGTTTTTGGTAAAAGCCATCTTCCCTACGCCCTGAACCGCATCCAGCGGTGTGTTGAATTTCTTGGAATCAAACACGACCTCCTCGTTCACAATGTCATAATCATAGCCCTGGGCATATCCGTACTTGAAGTCCCCTGTGCCGAAGGCGGCATCGTACAGCTTGTCGTAGTAGAGGAAGAATGCTTCCATATTGTTAAAATCTTTATTGAACATAAACACGCCGTCATTCTGCTGGCCGGACTGGTATGTCTTATCGCCGCTGACCCCGCTGATTGTCGGGTAGGCACTGATTTTGGCACCCGGCACATTGGTCTCAACATCCTTTACACTGCCGTACAGCCAAGGACGTCCGATGATAATGCCTGCTTTGCCTTCGGTAAAGTCAGCCAGTGCATCCCAGGCACCCTGTGTCGCCAGCTCCTTGTTCAAATATCCCTTGGAATACCAGTCACGCAGCTTAGCCAGTGCATCCTTTGTCCCGTCCGCAACCGACCCGTAGGTAAGCTTGCCGTCCTCGTTATACCATTGGCCCGGAAGATGCTTGCCGGCATAGGCGCTGAAGATCATGACGGAGTCGCTGACCCAGCCGGTGTTGTAGGAATCCTTTCCGCTAAAATCGAATCCGTACGTATCCTTCTTGCCGTTCCCGTCCGGATCATCATTCGTAAAAGCGGCAATAACCTGCTCGAATTCGTCAATCGTCGTCGGCGCTTTCAGCCCCAGTTTATCCAGCCAGTCCTGCCGGACCAGCATCACTTCGCCTTCCGTCAGATTGGGGGCAATCGGCATACCGTATACCTTGCCGTCCTGAATGACCGGGTTGAAGGCTGTCGGGTATTCCTTGTAAATTTCCTTCAGCCGCTCCGGCATATATTTGTTGATGTCCTCTGTAATATCTTTGACCAGCCCGGACTGGATCAGGTCATTCTCCAGCGAGGTATCATAAACCGGCAGCACATCGGGAAGCTTCTCCGAACCGGTCAGCGCAAGCCGCAGCTTTGTGTTATATTGCGCTGCATCGCCGCCCAGCAGTGTCGTCTCAATCTGTATACCCAGCTTATCCACGCCCCAGCGGGTCAGAACATTATCATTCAGGCTTTCACCGTTGATATATTTCCCGGCATTTTCATCCTGCTGCTTCGCAATTGTAATCGTAATCGGCGGATCGTATTTACCGTCCTTGAGCGTCGCTTCCGCCGTAGAGCCTCCCTCCTTTTTAACCGGACCGCAACCGGCGAGCAGCCCTGTAAGCAATACAGCAACGGAGAGTAATGCACCTGTTTTTTTCATATATAGACTCCTTTATCGTTGAATTTAAGTAGGTATCTGATTCTGCTACTCCTTGACTGCACCCAGTACAATACCTTTTACAAAATACTTCTGCAAAAATGGATAGACGAGGATAATCGGCAAGGTGCTGATAAAGATCTGTGCAGCCTTGATGCTCTGCTCCGATAATGCCGCCGCCTCCGACTGGCTGAGCGCCATGCTCTGGGCTGAGCCCTGCACCACAACCGTCTGCAAAAAGGAAGCCAGCGGATAGTTCTCTGTACTCGACATATACAGAATTCCGTCAAACCAGGCGTTCCAGTGGCCGACCATAATGAACAGGCCTACCGTTGCCAGTCCGGGAAGGGAGAGCGGCAGATAGATTTTGCGGAAAATAACAAAGAATGAGGCACCGTCGATAAACGCCGCTTCCTCCAGCGCCTTCGGAATGGTTTTGAAGAAATTCATAATCAGAATCAGGTTGTAAGCGCCAAAGGCGCCCGGCAGCACCAGCGACCAGATCGTGTCCTTAAACCCCAGCTTCGTAACCAGGATATAGGACGGAATCAGGCCTCCTGAGAACAGCATCGTGAAGATAAAAATCCACATCAGCACATTCCGCCCGCGGAAGTCCTTGGATAAGGCATATCCGGCCGTTGTAATGACAAACATGCTGATCAAGGTCCCGAGTACCGTCCGGAATACAGAGATTTGCATCGAGCCGGTAAAGTTGGTGTTTCTGAATGTTTTGGCGTAGGCGTCCATATTGAAGTCCACCGGCCAGAAGGACACCAGATTGCCGTTGATCGCCGATTTGCTGCTAAGGGACTGGGCGAGCAGATGGAGCATCGGCAGGAAGCACGATAATGCAATCAGAATCAGAAATATATAGTTGAAGAACGAAAATAGCTTATATCCCTTGGACTTATGATACACTCTCCATGCTCCCTTCTAGAATATTTTGTAGTTGGCGGCCTTGTAGGCAATACGGTATGAAATAACGATCAGGACAAAGCTGATGCCTGATTTGAACAGCCCGACCGCTGTACCGAACCCGTATTGGCCGTTCAATAGCGAAGACCGGTACACGTAAGTATCAATAATATCCCCCGTACTGTATACCAGCGGGTTGTACAGGTTAAAAATCTGGTCAAACCCCGCATCGAGGATACTTCCCAGACTCAGTGTGGCAATGACGATAATCATCGGCAGCATGCTCGGCAATGTAACATGTCTGATCTGCTGCCAGCGTGAAGCACCGTCAATTTCGGCGGCCTCATAATAAGACGGATCGATCCCGGTAATGACGGCCAGATAGACAATCATGCCGAAGCCGAAGTTTTTCCACAGATCACTGATAATGACCGTTGGTCTGAACAGAACCGGATCACCAAGGAAATAGACCGGCTGGATTCCGAACACACTGGTCAGCACATGGTTGATGCCCCCGTCGAGTCCCAGAAGGTCAATCATAATGCCGGCCACCGTTACCCATGATAAGAAATGCGGCAGATATACGAGCGTCTGAATACTTTTTTTGACACCCATATTGCGGATTTCACTTAACAGGATGGCCATGATGATCGGCACGACAATACCGACAACGATTTTGATTACCGCTATAATCAGCGTGTTCGTAATAGCCTGGGTGGCTTCCTTGTACTGAAAGATTCTCGCGAAGTTGTCCCAGCCGATCCAGGCAGAACCGGAAATGCCCAGCCAGGGCTTATAATCCTGAAAAGCCATCACCAGTCCGACCATCGGCCCGTAGGCGAAAATGAGGACACACACAAGTGCCGGGATACAGAGTACATACAGCGGCCAGCTTTTTTTCACTTCCTTGCTCCAGGGATCTTTTCCTTTTTTCCGGATGTCAGTCTTGAGCGGCTGCACCCGGTTTTTTATAACGTGAGCTATTGGTGTTACCCCCTTTAAGAATGCCGAGTAGTGGTTGCAGATTTAATGTTAGCAAAAGCGCTTTCATTCTAAAATGTCCCGATCTGAAGATCATAACCAATCCCTTAACCTGTTTGCTAAGCGCTTTCATTTTGCGGGCTGATTGTCTTTTTCTTTTGAATTTAATGAATTATGATAGATTCTGACGGCTGCACAGCAAATTAGACAAATACGTGTTACGGGGAATGAGGACGATAATATGATTAAAAAGGTGAATATGAAACGGTTCATCTACTTTTTCATTTTTTTCCTGCTGCTTACACTGGGGCTGTTCTACATCATGAATACCCTTAGCTCACGAACGCTTCAGGAGAGTCTGGTCAACGCCTCCAGGAATCAGCTGGCTTATGCGGAGGAAATTATAGACGGGGCAATCTCCGAGGCAAGTATGTATGGGATCCAGTATACTGCCGATAATGATGTACGGTTTTATCAGAACCGCAAGCTGGAATTAAGCAACTATGACGCCCAGATGAGCAAAAATGAAATTTCCGGCAGATTAGCGGATCAGCTCTTCTCAAGCCTTGCGGTAGAGTCAATCGGGATTTACTGGAAGCAGGACGGCACCTTCATCCAGACCGGGCATGATTCGCAGGCAAAGCTCCCGTTTGAACAGGTAACGGAGCGCGGCTGGCAGACTTATAATAACAGCCTGTATTACTTTTCGGTCTACCCTTATATCCACCAGCCCAAAAATCCGGCAAATATAGAGTATATCGTCGGCGTGAAGCTTAAGAGGGAGTATCTGACCGGGCTGCTGGGCAAAGCGGTTAACGGCGACAGCTCCAACGCTTTTTTCCTGGTGAATGACAGCCTCGTCATTAGCAGCAAGCCGGTAGACAGCCGGATCGAGGAAAAAGCGCGGGCGACGGTTACCCCTGATCCGCAGCAGATTCTCAAATTCGATTACCATACCGGCGAGGACGACTATTATGTGCTGTCCAAATACATAGAGCCTATTGATACGTATCTGGTGACGTATACACGGATGAGCGATTTCCTGACTCCGCTGGACCGCAGCCAGCAGGTGTTCGCAGCCAGTATTATCGTTATCCTGATCATCGGCCTGACCGTGATTCTGATGTTCTACCGTAATTTCTACCGTAATGTGCATCTGCTCAGCAAAAAATTCCATCAGGTGGAGCAGGGTAACTACAGCACGCGGATCAGCGAGAATCCGGTCAACGAATTTTATACATTGTTCAAAAGCTTCAATCATATGGTACTCAGAACCCAGAACCTGTTCGCCTCACTCAAAATCGAAACCGAGCTGCGCAGGGATGCAGAGGTAAAGCAGCTGCAGGCCCAGATCAATCCGCATTTTCTCTACAACAGCCTGTTCTTTATTATGTCGATGGCTCAATCCTCACCGGAAGCTGTCATGCAGATGAGCAAGCATCTGGCGGAATATTACCGTTACCTGACCAAGCTCGACCGGCACGATGCCACGCTGGCCTCCGAGCTGCAGCTTGCCGGCCATTTTCTGTCAATCATGTCTCTCTGTAAAGAGCTGCATTATGAGATCAGCCTGCCGCCGGAGCTTGGGGAGCACCGCATTATGCCTCTGCTTATCCAGCCGATTGTTGAAAATGCGATCCAGCACGGCATTGAGGAGCTGCAGGGCGCCCACCGTGTCTCCATCGAGGTAAAGGCACTCGATGACGGGGCACTGATCATTGTTGCGGATGACGGCAAAGGACTTATGCCGGATCAGCTTGAGCTGCTGGCGGCCCGTGTGGGCAGCGAGACTCCTCCGGAGGGCTCACGGGGCATCGGCCTGTGGAATATTCATCAGCGGCTCAAAAATGCCTACGGCGAATTAAGCGGCTTGCGGTTCTTCACCAATGACTGGGGCGGCCTGTCCGTTATGGCCTATATCGATTTCTCACTGGATGAAGGAGGAGAATATGAAATTACTGATCGTGGATGACGGGCATTATATCGTTGAATATCTGAAGCATCTGCTGGACTGGAAAAAGTTCGGCGTGCAGCAGGTTGTAACCTCCACCAATTCGCTGGAAGCCAGACATTTGCTTAGCCAAAATGACATTGATATTCTGATTACCGATATCCGCATGCCTGAGGTATCCGGTCTTGATCTGCTGGAGCATATCAGTGAGCAGCTGCTGAAAACCAAGGTGGTCTTCCTCTCCGGCTATTCACAGTTTGATTATGCGCAAAAGGCGATCCGGCTGGGCGCCCTGGATTATCTGCTTAAGCCTGTAGATAAAGAGGATATGGAAAAAGCCATGCAGCAGGTGCTTAAAAATATTGACGAGCAGCAGCGGAAACAGCAGCCAGTGCAGGCGGAATTTGACACTCTGGGCTTTCTGCTGTCAGTTATCGGCGGTACTTCTCCCGCAGAGGGCGACAATGAATTCGCTGCGTGTGATACTGTGCTGCAGCTGAATGAACGCTACTGCTTCTTTCAGATTTCAGACGCCAAGGAGACAGACGAAATCACGTTAAGGAATCACAGCTGTGCTGCAGAGGGTTTCATCTGGGCAGCCGGCCCGTCCATTACCGGCCTGCTCCGGGTATCCGGTGCCGGCCCGCTTGCTGCTGAAATAGAGAATATCTCCTTCTCCGGGAGCTTTGAATTCGCACACAAGAATACTGCCCGGCATATATTCTGCCAGTTTTATTACCGCGAGGAGCCGGATGCCGGGGATTGTACGCTGCTGCAGAGCTGCACTGCCCACCCGAAACGGGTGAACGGGGACTGGGAGACTTCACGGAAAAACATCCTCCGAAGCTACGCCAAGCTGCAAACCAGAAAGCAGCAGATTCTCTATCTGCTTGATTTCATCCAGCTGCTGTACTTCACGTCCGGCCGCCTGCAGCAGTCAGAGGTGGCAGACTGGATCTTCAAAGAGTTGGCTGAGCCCGATAATGCGCTCCAGTCTGTGCTGCTCTGTGTCACCCGGCTGGAGCGCAGCCCCAAATTGACGAACAGCCATATTGTCGATACTATTCAAGCTTATATTACCGGACATATCGGTGATGGTTTGAGCCTGGACGATCTGGGTAAAATTGTACATCTCCATCCGGTTTATCTGTCAAAGGTGTATAAACAGGAGACCGGCGAGAACCTGTCGGGGTTCATTGCTGGCAAGCGGCTGGAGAAGGCGTCGCAGCTGCTGCTGGAATCCAATCTGCATGTGATTGATATCTCCCAGCTGGTCGGCTACAAGAAGCCGCAGTATTTCATTAAGCTGTTCAAGGAACAATACGGAATTACCCCTTATCAATACCGCAGACAGCAAATCCAATAAGGAATAGATTTGTGGACTTAGGAGGCGATTGCTTAATGAAGCCGTTTGAACAGCCGGAAGCCGGAGCCGGGGGAGCCATCGAAGCCTTCACTCTCCCGCAGGACGGCCTGCTGCCGAACAACCCGGTGCTGCCGGTCATTGTGTATACAGGTGCTCTGCGGGACCATCCGGAACGCACCGAGCAGCTATTCAATGACAACGGCTGGCTGAACAGCTGGGTAAGCGGCGTGTTCAGCTATCACCATTATCACAGCAACGCGCATGAGGTGCTTGGCGTGATGTCCGGGACCGCCAGCCTGCAGCTTGGCGGCGATGCCGGCCGGACGCTTGAGGTATCGGCCGGAGATGTACTGGTGCTGCCGGCCGGAACGGCGCACAAGCTGCTGCACAGCTCCGCCGGCTTCCGCGTCGCCGGCGCATATCCCGGCGGGGCGGATTACAACACCCGCCGGGCCACCCCGGACGATCTCGCAGCGGCGCTGCCCGAGATCGCGGAGGTCCCGCTGCCGGACAGCGATCCGGTGTGCGGTAAGGCCGGGCCGCTGCTGGAGGCGTGGGGTGCGGGCGGCTGAAAGCGGCAGCGGACCATTCTAAACCGCAGCACTTCTTTTTCAGGAATTAAAAAGCGCTTTGCCGGATTGAGACGGCAAAGCGCTTTTACATGCAGCTTATTTAGTTCTGCTGTACATGTTCTCATCCCGCAGCCGGATCAGTACCTTGCCGAAGCGCCCGCCCTGCTGCACAGTCACCTTTCCATCAGGATACGTAGTTTGCATATAGTCAGAAACGATTTTCCCGGTATCTTCACTGTCCGCCAGTCGGTGGTGTTTCAGCAGCTGCTGCACCTCGTCAATGGCCTCTTCTACAGTGTATTCTGTGCTCTTCATTTCCTTAGTCACAATCGACTCGAATGCATAGTCCTTTAGATAGAGCAGATTCAGCAGATAGGCCATTTCGGAGGCTTCGCCAAGCGGCGCCGCCTTCCCGGTAATCAGAGGCAGCACCTCGTTCAGCAGACTATGCCGCCTGGAGCCGGCTGAAGTACTGATATAGCAGTATTGTCCGGCACAGCTGATCACACGCTCCGCGCCTGCCCAGTCGGACACAGCCGGACACATCGAGACAAAAACAAGATCAAACGCCTGCTCCCATCCCTTAGCCGCCAGATCGATATCCTCAAAGGCTTCGCGTACCAGTGTGATTTCCGCTTTTCCGGGGCTGACCCGGGCTTTGTTCGCTTCAAACAAATCGGCCAGCAGCGCATTCGGCTCTACGGCGGTCACCTTCGCCCCGCGCTCGGCAAACGGCACACTGAAACCGCCCGAAGCCGCGCCGATATCCAGCACCGTCAGTCCGTTAAAATCAACACCCTGCCCCTCCATCCAGCCGATAATCCGCTCTGCTCTCTGTCTTCCGCCTTCGCTGAATACCTCTTCGTTAAACGTATGCGCTTTGGAATCGAAGGAGCGGGTAGGGTCCACGCCGGCTTTTCTTGTCAAATTGATGTAGGATTTCGGGTCTTCCTTCCATGCCTGCTCCCATACCTGTGCATCAAATAAATTTTTATTCATTCTTTATCATCCCTTTTCGTTTAATTAACTGCTGATTATACCTATAACACACTGCTGGCTATAAAAAAGACTTAAAAGACTTCTTATATCTATAATAAAGCTATAAAAATAACGGCGCTTATAAATCCACCGTTACTTTTGCAGCAAGCTCAGAGAGCTTCTTGTTCTGCAGATAGTCTTCCATCCGGTTCTCTGCCTCCACCATCACCTGCTGGATCAGGCATTCACTGGAGTGATTCAGCGTACAGTCAAACAGCGACGCCGTTCCTTCAATCGCATGGATCACATCGAGAAAAGAGATATCATCCTTCTTCTGCTTAAGCTGATACCCGCCGTTCGCACCGGATACAGACTGGATCAGCCCCGCCTTCACCAGCTTGGTCAGAATCTTCGACAGATACGTCGGCGATACATGCTGCCGTTCAGCCAGCTGCTGCACGCCCACAGGCTTATCGGGAGAAGCAGCGACCAGAAAAAGCATCGTATGCAGCGCATAGTTCGTAGCTTTGGAGTACTTCATGTTCCACCTCAATCTTCAATCGCAGACTTTATAAGTCTAT
Source organism: Paenibacillus sp. fava2 (assembly GCF_058313675.1). Lineage (NCBI taxonomy): Bacteria > Bacillati > Bacillota > Bacilli > Caryophanales > Paenibacillaceae > Paenibacillus > Paenibacillus sp. fava2. The sequence goes on from NZ_CM177755.1 coordinate 5,146,612, forward strand.
AATAGCTTTTATAGGAATGGAAAGCAAGCTGCTTTTTAAGTTAATATAGTTTGAATCTGTTGCACCTGAAATCTAGCTGTAAGCATCTATGCAAGAATATCAACTATATAATTTTATGGTTTGGGATTTACCTTGTTTCAGTGAATGCGTAGACTTCCGGCCGCTGTTGTCTGCAGATTTCCGGACACAATCATTAGTAGCTGCACGACGTAGCATTAAGTAAACTCCCCCTCCTCCGATGCTTCGCCTTAACTGCACTTTGTGCAACTAAAATGCCTGTTTTTCCCCGAAAGTTCATTTTAACTGCATTCCGTGCAACTAAACTGCCGGGAAAAGCCTGTTTTCGCCGTTTTGGGCGGAAATAGCTGCACAAAATACAGTTATATCGCTGAGGGCCACATTTTCCTCGGATATAACTGCAGATTGTGCAGCTATTTTAATTTCTATAGGTTGGACACTGCCCGATGAGTGAATTGTTGCCTCATACACAACGCATGCGCCGGGACGTTCGTTCGAGAGATTAGCTTATTTAGCTGCCGGAGTTCAGCCGGAACAACTCAGCCCGGCCGGTGAGGCAGCTATTCATCCGTGCACCACAAACCTAATGCAGCGTACAAAACTCAGCGCCGGTGCCGACTCTACCTTCGCCCCGGCTCCTCTCTTACCCCAAGCTGGCCGTCAAAATCTCACACAGCGCGCCGAATAGCGGCTGCTCCAGCTTAAGCGCAGTCAGGGAGGCAAGCGCTGCCGCCGGCGTGGCAGAAGACCGCACCAGCCCGTAGATCTGCTCCTTCAGCTGGAATTCTATCTGCGCCCGGTTCAGCAGGGCGAATACGTCCTCTTCAATCCGGTTAGCCGCAAGGCGCGCGCCGCCGAGTTCAACCGTAATCGCGGTAGACAGCGCGGTCTCTGGGATCGTTACCGTAAGCGTATGTGTGGAATGGTCATACGCTGTATCGGCTGCCGTCTCCGCACCGCCAGCCAGCACTTTCACCTGCGTTTCGGCCACACCTGTGAAGCTCAGCTTCCAGCTACGCAGCGGAGGCAGGGCGTCGAGGTTGCCGCTGGCCGGATGAATCGTAAAGCTGGCGGACTCCGTCCAGCTTAGGCTCATCTCTGTAACGCACCAGTTCTCCTCGCGGTCCCCCAACGCGCCCCCATTCTTCACGCCCTCAGCCGTAAGCCCATCGTCCTCTTCCGCCCGCTCCCCCGCCGCTTCCTCCGCATCCTCCCACAGGTGGAAGCTTCCGTCCGCTCCGGCAAACACCTTAACCTCCAGCTCCCGCGGGTTCGCCGTGGACGAAGTGTATCCGCTGGGATCAGCCAGCGGAACAATCGCCCCGGCCTTCGCCAGCACCGGAATGGTCTCCAGATTCCGGTACAATGACAGGCTGCGCCCGCCGTCATACCCCCGGCCACTGAAAAAGTCATACCAGCGGCCCTCCGGCAGCCACGCGGTAAACTCCGCCATACCGGTCCGGCGGTCCACCGGTGAGGTGACCGGGCAGGCCATCAGCTCTGTGCCGAAGTAATACTGGTTCGGCACCCCGTAAGCCTCCGGCTGCTCCGGATGATGATAATACAGCGGCCGGACCAGCGGCAGCCCGTCCACACTCGCGTAGCGGTTCATCGTATACAGGTAAGGAATCAGCCGGTGCCGCAGGCGCAGCGCTTCCTTCATCGCTGCTTCCGCAACCGGATTGAACCGCCACGGCTCCTTGCTGTTGAACGGACTGGCTGAGCTATGTAGCCGCAGCACCGGCGAGAACACGCCGAACTGCACCCAGCGCATCACCAGCTCATCGTCGAGATAGCCCTGCATGTGGCCACCGATGTCGTGGCTCCACCAGCCGTACCCGGCATTGGCTGCACTCGCCGTGAAGTACGGCTGGAAGGCAAGCGAGTCCCAGGTGACGATCGTATCACCGGAGAAGCCCACCGGATAACGGTGGCTGCCCAGTCCGGCATAACGGGAGAACGTCAGCGGCCTGCCGCCGCGCCGTCCGCTGTCCAGATAGTGATAGTGGTTCAGCATCCACAGCGGATCAAGTCCCGGCACCCTGGTTACACCGCCCTGCTGCCAGTCGATCCACCAGAAGTCGACGCCTTCCTCTTCCAGCGGATGATGCAGATATTTGAAATACGCCTGGAGGAATTTCGGATCGGTAATATCAAACTCCACCGCATCGCCCTTTTCCGGGTCCAGCCCAAGCTCCCCGGCGATCGCCAGATAAGGGTCTTCGAATGCACGCACGCCGTCCGCCGGGTGAACATTCAGCGTTACATGCAGCCCCCGCTCATGCAGCCGGGCCAGGAACTGCTGCGGGTCCGGGAAAAGCCTGCGGTTCCATGTATAGCCCGTCCAGCCGCTGCCGTACTGCGGATCGACATCGACCAGATGCCAGTCCATGTCAATCACCGCAACAGAGAACGGGATCTGCTCCTGCTCGAACCGTTCTATCAGCGCCAGATACTCATCTGCGCTGTAAGGGTAATACCGGCTCCACCAGTTGCCAAGGGCATAACGCGGCAGAAGCGGCGCCGGGCCGCTGAGCCGGTAAAAATCCTTCAGGCATTCCAGATAGTCATGCCCATATCCGAAGAAATACAGATCCAGCCCGCCGCCCTCACGCGGCGTAACCTGCCCGTCCGCCTCCAGCAGCAGCGAACGGCTGTCGTCCATCACCGTATAGCCGCCGCGGGACATCAGCCCCGGCGCAAGCGGAATCGCCCCGTCCGCATTATCCAGCGTGCGGGCTGTACCGCCAAGATCCTGCGGCGTGTCGCCGTAATGCCAGACTCCCATCAGGTGACCTGAGCCGTTACGCACACGTACATTAAGCCCGTAGCGGGAAAACGGCTGCTTGTCATAGCTCAAATGCAGCCTTTCCGTAATAATCTCGAGCTTGTTGCCGTGATCCACCAGTTGGAACTCCGGCACCGGAAAATCCCGGTTAAGCACAGTCTGGGTCGCCCGGTCCTCGAACCTTCCGTCAGGATGGTATTCCAGGCGAAGCAGCTGCGAAGTCAGAACAGTGATCCGGAAGTCCACTCCTTCAATGCTCGCCTCAGGAATGGCGACAGGCCGCACTGCCAGCTTCAGATGCTCCGGCAGCGGCCGCAGCTCCTGCATCATTTTTCCCATAACAATATGACCTCATTTCCGGCTAAAACCGGCGCACTGGTAAGAACTACTCCTTCACCGCGCCGATCATAACCCCCTGGTTAAAGTATTTTTGGATGAACGGATACACGCACATAATCGGAACCGTCGCGACAATAATGACGGAGTAACGCATCATATTAGCCAGCCTCAGCGCCAGCTGCGCCGCCTCGCCGGACCCGATGCCGGACTGCATCTGGTTGGTGATGAGGATGTTGCGTAAGATCAGCTGCAGCGGATGCAAATTGGGATTTTTGAGATAGATCAGGGCATTGAAATAGGAATTCCAGTGGCCGACGGCAATCCACAAACCCAGCACGGCAATAATCGCTTTGGACAGCGGCAGCACAATCCCCGTAAAAAACCGGAGATTCCCGCACCCGTCAATCTGCGCCGCCTCCCACAGGTCGCCCGGAATACTGGTCTGAAAAAACGTACGGGCAACAATGATGTTATACACGCCAACCGAGAACGGCAGCACCATAACCAGAAACGTGTCATACATATGAAAATCACGGACCGTCAGAAACGTCGGAATCAGCCCGCCGTTAAAAAACATCGTAAAAATAAAGAACAGCGACAGAAATTTACGCCCCTTCAGGTCTTTACGTGAGAGCGCATAGGCAGCGCAGATATTAACAACCAGGCCAATGAGCGTGCCGACAATCGTATACAGGATGGTATTGCGGTAGCCGATCCAGATATTACTATGGCGCAGCAGCTCCTTGTAGCCGTCGAGCGTGAATCCCTTAGGGAACAGCCAGACCTGGCCGCCGGCGACCGCCGAAGGGTCACTGAAGGAAGCGATAACGATAAAATACAGCGGATAAATCAGAATAATCAGAAACAGCACCGCAATCACGTACAGCACAACTTCCATCACGGTATCGGAGGAGCGGTTGTTTTTTATTTTCCCCTTGGACTCTTTAACTACAGGTGTAAGTACTCCCATTGTGATCTCCTCCTTCTACCACAGGCTGTTTTCGCTGATCTTCTTGGAGATCTGGTTGACGATAATCAGCAGAATAAAGTTAATGACGGTGTTGAACAGATTGACGGCCGACGAGAAGCTGTACTGGCTGCTGAGCAGACCGATTTTATATACATAGGTGGACAAAATTTCGCTGGAGGTGGCGTTGAGGTCGTTCTGCATCAGGTACACTTTTTCAAAGCCAACCCCAAGCAGCCCCCCGACACGCAGAATGAGCAGCGTAACCGCCGTCGGCATCAGCATCGGAATATCGATAAAACGCACCTTATGCCAGCGGCTCGCCCCGTCCACGGTTGCAGCTTCATATAGACTCGGATCAACCGCAGACAATGCCGCGATAAAAATAATGCTGTCCCAGCCGACATGCTGCCACACATCCGACCAGACGTACACGCTGCTGAACAGCGACGAGGAGCCGAGCAGATCGGGCGCTTCTTTGCCGAACAGGCTGAACAGGTTGCCGACCAGGCCGGTGCTTGGCGACAGCAGAATGACCATCAGCCCGACCATGACCACGGTGGAGATGAAATGCGGCATATACGAAACGGTCTGGAAAAAGCGCCGGAACCGGTTCGGACGCATCTGATTCACCATAAGCGCCAGAATGATCGGAATCGGAAAGGTTACCAGACTGTACAGGCTGATAATCAGCGTATTCTTAATCGTGTTCGAGAACTGATAGGAGTTAAAAAACTTCTCAAAATATTTGAACCCCGCCCACGGACTCTCCGTAATTCCCAAAGCCGGGCTGTAATCCTTGAAAGCAATAAGTATCCCGTACATCGGTTTGTACGCAAACAGCAGCGACAGCACCACCGCGGGCAGCAGCAGCAAATACAGCCCCCAGTTTCTTTTCACCGCCATAAGCGTCCCCCCGGAACTGGCTTGACCGGATCTCATGAAATCCCCTCCTGAATGTGTTTATCTGTTTAAGTACCTAAAGTATATCTTTAAGGTCCCGGAGGCTGCCGGACCTAATGGGGGCGTTAACCGGACTTTTATGATTGGTGTAAAAGCTTCCGGGCTGCACGGTTTCCCGGCCAGCGGGCTGTCATGCGTAATGCGGACTTTCGCTGCTGTTATCCGGACTTTCGGCTTGGCGGGGAAGCAGGGGTACGGACTGCTTACGGATGCAAAAATACCGCCAGGCAGCAGCGTCTGCTATCCGGCGGTATCTGTTACTGCATCTTACGCAGGCTTACACCTGCTCTATAATGACGGGCCGGCCGGCACAGAACAGCTTGCCGCCGCCATAGACCGTGATCACGCTGCCGTCGATCAGGCTCTGGTAGCTTCCATCCGGCAAGCCGGTGTCCACCTCTGCCTCTTTACCCTTCAGGCTGAATACACCGGCCAGCTTTCGGCCGCCCCAGGTATACGTACCTGCTACGATGTCATCTTCCTCTACTGCGCGCAATTGGCAGATGCCCTCCGCCATGATCTCCTTCTGCTTAACCGGATACAGCGCAGCGAACAGCCAGGACAGGTCGGTCCCGGTGTCCCAGTTGACCGTATCCTTGTCGAACAGGTCAGGGCAAACCGTGTTCGCCGTCTCCTGTCCGCCGTAGATCAGCGTCATGCCCTTCTGAAAATATAGGAAGGCCGTCCAGTTGATCAGGCTCTGCTCATCCGGAATGACGGCTTTGGCCCGCGGCCGGTCATGGTTCTCCAGAAACCTCAGCTTAACGTAGTTATCCGGATACAGGTATTCTTGCGCGTTGATCTTCTCAACATAACTGCCAAGTGTAATCTCTCCGGCCAGATAGCCGCTGTAAAACGGATAGACATCGTAGTCGTAACAGGCATCAAATGCCTGCAGTGTTTCCGCATCGCTGAGCCCGGTCAAGCCGAGCGAACGCAGGTGCATGATGAAATCGGGCTCAATGGATTCGGCCAGCCACAGGCAGCCGGGGTTGACCTCGCGCACTTCCTTCACAGCCCGCTCCCAGAACGCCAGCGGCAGCAGCGGGGCAACATCGCAGCGGAAGCCGTCGACGAGACCCGCCCATCCTTTAAGCGTCTCAATCTGGTAGTCCCACAGCTCCGGGCAGTTATAGTCGAGGTCCACGATATCCGCCCAATCTCCGGCTTTATTGCCGAGCTTCCCTTCCGGAGTCCGGTAGAAGAATTCCGGATGCTCCTTGACCAGCACCGAATCCGGCGAGGTATGGTTGTACACCACGTCAATGATGCACTTCATCCCGTGCTCATGGATCGCTCCGACCAGCGACTTGAAGTCGTCCAGCGTGCCCAGCTCCGGGTTAATCTCGCGGTAGTCCTGGTTGGCGTACGGGCTGCCTAAGCCCCCTTTGCGCTCGGCGGTACCGATCGGATGGACCGGCAGCAGCCAGATAATGTCTACGCCAAGGCTGCGGATGCGCCCGAGATCGCGCTCCACCGCGCGGAAGGTCCCTTCCTCACTGTGGTTGCGGACGTACACCGAGTATACAACACTGCTGCGCAGTAATTTTACCGTATGCTTTGCCATTTCTGATACACTCCTACTCCTATAGTTAAAATAGATTCAAGGCTAGATGTTGGCGGATAAGTTAGCTTGTTGACAGTTTGGTGCTATGTGGACGTTTGGTCATATGTGAGAGTTGGGTGCTATATGGGAGTTGAGTGCTATGTGAGAGTTGGGTGCAATATGATAGTTTGGCGCTATATGGGAGTTAGGTGCTATGTGAGAGCTCGGTGCTATGTGAGAGTTTGATATTATGTGAGTGCTTGGTGCGACATGAGTGCTTGGTGCTATATGGAAGTTTGTTGCATAACCGTGTGTTGAGTAACCAATCTTTAGATGGGCTGGCTTACACTAAGTGGATTTTCGTCACCTAATTCTTCCGCAAACAACGATATTAGTAATATAGTTGGAAAAAAGGCACTTAAATCTGCCGAATTCGCCTATTCGCGGGATAAGTCACTGAAATAAGTAGCATATTTCCACTTAGTTGCTTGCAAAAGTGAAAATCGATAGATTTAAGTGTCAAAAATCCAACTAAATTCCACCGGCCCCTCCTTTCAGAGTAACTATCCGCTCAGAATCGGCCGGCGTAGAACAAACTGGGCCACACAGCCTGCGTCCCCTCCCGGGGAAGGCTGGTGATGCTGCCGCTGGATGCTCCCGATCAGCATTTCCGAAGCCATCGCCCCCATCCGCGCAACACTCTCGTCCGGCATACCGGGAAAAGGTACTACCGCTGCCGGCATTGCACTGGCACCCTCACCAGTACGCTCCCGGCCAACCTCCGCCAGTCTCGTACCCCCATCATCTGCATCATGCTCACCAGTTAACACCAGATCAGTACTCTCACTACCTACTTTATCCAGACAAACCTCCGCCAGACCCGTACTTCCGCCATCTGCCTTATGCTCAGCAGTTATCACTAGACTACTACTCTCACTATCTACTTCTTCCCAGCCAACCTCCACCAGTCTCGTTCTCCCGCCATCTGCCTCGTATTCTCCAGATATCACAAGACCATTACTCACACTCCAGCCGTCTCCCACCAGATTGTTATTCTCACCACCAGCGCTTTCCCCGCCAACCTTCGTCTGCCCGGCACTCCCGGCATCCGTTTCATGCAGATCCGCCGCCATCTCACTCCCCCCGCCCGCAACCGGCTCATCCTCCACCAGCACAAACGGATAGCTCTCCTGCTGCAGGAAATTTACGACCGTGCTGCTCCGGCGGGCTGAGAGCAGGATTGCACCGTCGGCCCGGCCGCCCTTCAGCAGCCGGGAGACAGCCTCCAGCTCCTCCTGTTCCCCATTGCCGGAGGCGATCTGGATGTCGTAGCCCAGCTTGCCGGCGCCGGACACAATCCCCCGGATCACCTCCATACAGTAGAGGTTGGCCGGCCATATCTCTGCCGTGTCCGGCAGCAGGACACAGATACAACGGGTCGTCCGCGAGACCAGGTTCTGGGCGATAATATTCGGCGTATAGCCCAGCTCCTCCATCGTCTCCCGTACCCTGCGGGAGGTCTCCTCACGCACATTGGCATGGCCCGATAGAACCCTGGAGACGGTGGATACGGAGACGCCCGCACGGCGGGCTACCTTTTTCATCGTAACCGTCATAGACACTAGAATCAGCCTCCTCTCCGACACCACTCTCTCAACTTTCATGCCCTTAATAGCACTCCTGCTGTGTCACTCTTCTCTGTTTTCAATCCGCTAGCCTGCGCTTTAAGGCATTCTGCCAACCTCATTACTGACTGTACCCTGCGCACATCCATACATCGTGACACTTCGCCGTATCCCTACCCCGTTCTTCCTCCGTCTCCTAACACACCGGAGTGAGCGGGGTGACGGATATGAGTATAGTGGGATGCCAGCCACCTCCCATAAGACAATCCCGCCCCGCGCAACGGATTGCGCGGGGCGGACAATAAGCGGATTATTTTACACTGGTATAACGGCTGTAGGCTTCGGTACGGATCTTGAGCAGCTTGTCGAGCCCCATGTCGTTCAGCTGCTTCACATAGGCATCCCAGCCCTCATCGATATTGCCCTTGCTGATGAATTGGGCGCGCATCGTGTTCACATAGGAATCAATGTCGGTGGTTAGCGTCGGCAGCTCCTCGAACTCCTCGGCGGTGTACATTACGTTAGGGAACGGCTCAGTCACATACTCACTGCCCAGCTTATCGAGCTGCAGCTTCAGACCGTCACCGGATTCTGTGCTCAGTACGATCTTTTGCTCAAAGTCCGGGCTGACATATTTCGGACCGAAATCACGCAGCGACTGCTCCCAGTACCAGGCGTCGGCGCTGGTTCCGGCAGGCGGGTCCATCAGCGTATAGGTGCCGTCATCATTTTTCTGGATAACCGTACCGATTGCGCCCCAGAAGTTCTGGATGCTCGCTTCATCGGTGTAGAACTGGTCCGCCCAGCGTGCGGCGATTTCCGGCGTTTTGCAGGAGGAGGTGATCAGGAACTCGTTGCGGGCCAGGTTCATCCCGTTCGGATTGCCGATCGTGTAGCGCTTGCCGTCCGGTCCGGCGATTGGCGGAATTGTTACGTACTGGTCGCCCCATTTGCCGAATACGGCATCCGGTGTCCACTGGTAGGAGAAGCCCACTACCGGAGCGTCCGGGTTCTGGAACTTGGCCGATCTCATCGTGTCGTCCTGGGTGAACAGCTCCTTGTCGAGCAGGCCTTCGGTGTATAGCTTATTTTCCCATTTCAGGCCTTCCTTGTATTCCTCCGAGGTCGGGTAGTATACCGCTTTGCCGTCCTTCACCAGCATGTTATTGTTGTTGAGGTCGGCGATGCCGAACGGGCTGATCAGGTCATTGCTGACTTCAATATACGGAATTTCATCCGCCTTGCCGTTGCCGTTCGGGTCCTGCTCCTTGAACGCCTTCATTACGTTGTACAGCTCGTCAATGGTCTCTGGTACCTTCAAGTCGAGCTTGTCGAGCCAGGTTTTGTTAATCACCGGCTGGCGGGAGCTTTTTGGACGCGACGGCAGTCTCGCTGGCAGAGAGTAGATTTTACCGTCCGGGAACGTGCTGATCTTCTTCATATCCGGCGTCTCTTCCATAGCGGCCTTGAGGTTAGGCATATACTGGTCGATATAGTCATCCAGCGGACGGAAATAGCTCAGGTTGTTCACGATATCGGAATCCGAGAAGGTCTGATCCCCGATCACCACATCCGGCAGCGTGCCGCTGGCCAGCATGATCGATTTTTGCTCGCCCCAATCATTGGAGGACATGACCTGCCAGTCGATTTTTACATTCGTATTCGTTTCCAGATCCTTCAGCCACTGGTTCTGCGTGAATGTATCGCCCATACTGCCCCAGCGCACAGTCAATACCTTCAGCGTTACCGGCTCGCTTACAATCGGCAGTCCTTCCTTGTTGAAGCTGCTTGTATCACTGTTTGCAGCATTGTTCTCCCCGTTGCTGCTGCCGCAGCCCGCGAGTCCGGCAACCATTACGGCTGCCAGCAGGCCGGTCGTCAGCTTTTTGGCCGAAGCTTTTTTGCCCTGTTTGACCATTGTGTAACTCCCCCGTTTCTTATGTGTGCATATTGACTTTACATGTCTAATCATAACGGCTTGCAGATAGGCATTCCGGACGCTTTGCGGCCGTTATTCGGACCTCTGGCGCAAATTCGCCTCTTTTCCGGACATAACTCTCTCTGATCACCCGATTTTTCATAACACTTTCCAGACCTTTGTTAGCGCTTTCCGGACTTTGCGGCAAAACGCCTCCCTGTACTTATGTTTTTTTCGGGCAAAGGTTTTATAATGTTGATGTTACCTAAATAAAACGCATTCATTATTGAAATCGCGCAGAAAGGGACCGGTACGTACCCAGCCATGACCAAAAAAACAGCAGCACCCAAGCCGCTTCCCATCCGCCATTATGTAAGGGTTATGATCCTGATTGCCGTCATTGTCCTCATCGCGGATCTGATCATCAGCATTACTTCCATTATTATCGTCAGGCAGCAGTCCACCCGCTATCTCAAGGATACGGCGGCGCTGTACATTAACCGGATCAATCATGATTTCGCTTACATGAACCACTATATGGGCTGGACGCTGGCCAATGACGAGACGCTGAACACGATGAATGCCTATCACATTAACAGCATCGAGTTCCTCAAGTCCAACGCGAACCTGCACAAAAAATTTACCGAGCTGCAGAAGAACTACGGCCAGGAATATAATTTTTTCTACTATTTAAAAAATCAGTCCTACTTCCTGAATTGTGCGCCGATCAGCGTGAACTATCCGGACTATCTGGAGCTGAAGCGGCAGATCATCTCTTTTATTGATGACAAGGAGGTGTACGAAAAGTTCTATTCCAAATGGACGCCGATTCTGGTAAACGGCAAATATTACGTCATTAATATCGTCCCGTACTACAACCGTTATCTGATCGGACTGATCTCCGCCGACAACCTGATTCGCCCGCTGCGCGAGATTAATCTGGGGCAGAGCGGCTATGCTTCGCTCGTGGATGACCAGGGCACCGTGCTTTCCAGTCCGGTATCCAACAGCGGCAAGGCGGTTCGGGGTGAGGGGCGCTTCTCTCTGCTCCAGCAGCCGCGCACCACGATCAGCAGCGAGTTTTTGAATACAACATTTAGTGCGGACATGGTGATCAGATTCGGGACTTTTGAAAAGATTATGATCGCCCAGCTCCTGATCGTCCTGCTGTTCTTCATGGTGATCTCGTCGCTGTCAATCATTATGATCTTCTTCAACCGGAGGGTGCTTGGACCGATCCAGAGCTTCTCTGAGAATCTCGCCCGTATTAATGAAGAAAGCCAGCCGGCGGACTACAAGGGCAGCAAAATCATCGAGCTTGAGCAGGCCAACTCCCAGTTCAAGGATCTCGTCCAGCAGATCAAAACATTCAAAATTACGATGTACGAGCAGGAGCTGGAGAAGCAGCAGATTCAGCTGGATTATATGAAGCAGCAGATCAAGCCGCATTTTTTCCTGAACTGCCTGACCAGCATTTACAGCATGGCTCAAATTCAAATGTATCAGGAAATTGAGGATATGGCGATGACCACCTCGAAGTATTTCCGCTACCTGTTCCAGAACGGGGAGAACTTCGTGCCGCTGGAGAGTGAGATTGAGCATGTGCAGATGTATCTGGAGATACAGAAGCAGCGCTACCGGGACGCCTTCAGCTATCAGGTGGAGCTGCCGGAGGAGACGAAGAATGTTAAGATTCCGCCGCTCGTCCTGCAGACCTTTATTGAGAATTCCGTCAAATACGCCATCTCCCGGGAAAATGAAATGCAGATCACGCTCACGGTGCAGCGCTGTCTGCTGGAGGAGCAGATTACCGGAACACGGATCGAGCTGTCGGATAACGGGCCGGGGTTTCCGCCGGAGGTGCTGGAGAAGCTGCAAAGCGGACAGCCGCTCGATCAGACCAAAGGTACGCATATCGGCATTATGAACACACTGAAACGGCTGGAGTATCTCTATTACAATCTGGCCGATGTGACTTTCACCAATATTCCCGGCAGCGGCGCATGTGTCACTTTATACCTGCCCGATCTTCCGGAGCCTGCAGCAGAAAGGAAGTTAGATCTATGAATATTTTGCTGGTAGATGACGATTATTACGTAATTGCCGCCCTGCAGAAAAAAATCGACTGGCCGCAGCTCGGCATCGAAACGGTATATACCGCGAATAATGTGGCCCAGGCGCGCGAGATTCTGGAGAAGCATCCTGTGCAGCTTCTGATCTCCGACATTGAAATGCCGCAGGGCAGCGGCCTGGAGCTGCTGGCCTGGATCAGGGAGCAGAATCTCAGCGTTCAGGCGATCCTGCTGACCAATTATGCTGACTTCAACTACGCCCAGAAGGCGATTGAGCTGCAGAGCTTCGAATATTTCCTCAAGCCGATTGAGTTCGACAAGCTGATGCTGATCATCCAGAAAGCCGTCGCCCGCGCCAAGGAGCAGCAGAGCAATGAGGAGGCGATTCTCGGAGGCTACTTCTGGCAGAAAAACCAGTCCAAAAACCTGGAGCATTTCTGGCGCAAGCTGGTCAGCAGCAGCACCTCCTCTCCGGTTAAGCAGGCGGAAATCAGCCGTGCAATTGAAGAGCAGAATCTGTCCTATCAGATGGGCGATCTCATCCAGCCTGTCCTGTTCAATGTCTTCCCTCATAACGGCAGCATGGGCAAAGAAGAAAAGGATCTGTTCGACTTCGCGCTGCTGAATGTGCTGTATGAGCTGCTGCAGCATCCCGGCTACACGGTTCAAAGCATTCTGGAGGTAAAAGAGTACAACTGGATCGCCATCCTCAAATGGAACGAGCCGCCGCTGGACAATGCCTTACTGCAGGCAACCGGAGCTTCTTTTATCCAAAAGGCGGTGCCTTATCTAAAATGCGATGCCTGCTGCAATATCGGCCTTACAGGTGAGCTGCAGCAGGTCGGCAGCATCCTGAAGCAGCTGCTGAACATGGACGAGGAGCTGACGAGATGCCGGAATCAGACTTACCTGGTGGAGAACGATCTGCGCCAGCCAAAGTCCCCTTATACCCCGCCGGATCTGGCCCAGCTTGAGGAGCTGCTGAACCAGAACAAGCTGGCTGTTTTTCTGGAAGAGGCCACCTGCTATCTGCGCTCCATACTCAGCTATAAGTCGCTCGATACCTCGGTGCTCGGCCTGTTCAGGCTGGACATGGTGCAGCTGGTGTACTCTTTTCTCAAGCAAAAAGGCATCCAGGCCCACAAGCTGTACGCCGGCAAAACCAATGACAAGCTGCTGCTCCACTCCCTGCACTCCATTGAGGATATGGAGGAATACCTGAAGTACCTGGTCAACACGGCCATGGAATACCGCGACTTCGCAGACCAGCCCAAATCGATTGCCGAGGAGATCAAGCAGTACATCCACGAGCACTACGGGGACGACCTGACCCGCAACGATCTGGCGGAAATCGTCTACCTCAATCCGGACTATCTGGCCCGGCTGTTCAAGCGCGAAACCGGCATCTCCCTCGGCAGCTACGTCATTCAGGTGCGCATCGCGGCTGCCAGACATCTGCTGGAAACAACCAGCCTGTCCGTCTACACGATCGCCAGCAAAACCGGCTACTCGAACTACTCTTACTTCTCCAAGCTGTTCAAGCAGGAGGTCGGTTTGTCGCCGAACGAGTATAAGAAGGAGCAGCACGTCCATCCTCTTAACTTAAGTCAATGAACAAATACAGCCCCCGGTGTAAGATGAGCTCATCACAGCGCAAGGGGGATTTTTTATGAGTAACACAAGGGGTGGAATAACGGATCAGCGGACAGCGGCTTTAACAGCGGGGACAGGACTATTGATCATGGCGCTCGTTGCCGCTTTTTCATACGGCTATGCCCATTCAGCCCTTCTTACCGAAGGGAATGCACATGTCACATTACAAAACTTGCTGGCGCATAACAATCTCTTCCGTGCAGAGCTTGCCGGCTGGATCATCATCCTGGTGCTAGATATTATCGTCGCCTGGTCGTGTTATCTTTTCCTGAAGCCAGTAAATCAGCCTTTGTCCCTGCTGGGTGCATGGCTGCGGCTTATTTATTCTGCTATCTTGGGCATCGCGGTAATGAATTTAATATTTGTGCAATTGCTGACGAGCAGCACAGATTCGCAGGGTTATACCTCAGCCCAATTGGGCGTACAAATCATGCTTCATTTAAAAGCATTTGATGCCATGTGGTCCGTCGGCTTAATTATATTTGGCGGGCATCTGCTGATTTTGGGCATACTGGCGCTTCGGGCGGTTAACGTTCCGGGATGGGTTGCTGTTTTGCTGCTGATTGCTTCGGCTGGATATATTCTTACTCATGTATGTAAATTCTTACTTCCTGAATATGAGGGAATCGGGGAAATTGTTGAGAATGTCTTTATCATTCCTATGTCGGCGGGGGAACTGGGTTTTGCGTTATGGCTGCTATTTAAGGGAGGGAAAGAGCGGGCATAGAACGGCTAATCGTTATCCGGAGGAAATTCTTTTCTTTATTCTGCTGAGTGACTCCGGACTCATACCCAGATAACTTGCTAACTGATGCTGCGGGACCCGGCCGATTAAAGAAGGGCGCTTCATACATAACGCCTTGAAGCGTTCTTCAGGTGACGAAGCGATAAAGGCAGCGAAATCCGCTTGTACCCGGCTAAAGTTGGCTTCAACCATTCTGCGGGTCATCGTCTCCAGTTGACTATACTTGGCATACATTTGCTGCTCCGTCTCCAGACTGCCGATCACCATCACACAATCCTCAATACACACGAGGGTATAATCGGATGATTTATCCGTTTTGTGATAATTAAAATTAACGATGGCTTCCTCTTCCGTATAAAAATTCGAGGTAACCTCTCTCCCTGCTTCATCTACAGAATACTGCCTTACGCAGCCCTTCAGAATAAAGTAACAGTTACTGGTGACCTCGCCCTGTCTAAAAAGCACGGCTCCCTTTTTAAATTCTTCTATAACGATCTCGTTTAAGATCGCCTGTTGTTCTGCTTCGCTAAGGGAAGTCAAATCTGCCATATACTTGAGCAGGCTGTTTTTCATATGCGTCTTCCTCTTCGGACATTTTATAAGTGCTTAACGCTATTTTATGGTGAAAAGAGCCCTCTTTCAACGTTTATTAGGTGGATTTTCGCCACTTAATTTCACTATTTTTCTCACATTCTAATCATTAGGTGGAAATACGTCACTTAATTCAGCTCCAAACCCCCTCCTGGCAAGAAAACCGTAAAATGAAGTTACCTTTTTCCAACTAGATTTTCAAAAAGTCGGTTAGCCCCGGAATTAGGTGTCATTTTTCCACTTAGTTTGTTCAGCAAATAGATGCAGCCGAGTTAATAACCTCAAGTTATAATAAACTCCGGAAAGCCAAATACCCAAATAAGCAGTCCAAGGACGATAACCACCCCGCCTGCAGCTTTAAATAACACGAACTGGGCTCCTTGTGTGTACTCTCTAGACTTTACAGTGCTAAACGTTTTTGTGTTTACCTTCACCTTCTTCTGCCGGAAGATCAAGAAACCCGCTGTTACAAGAAATGAGCCTGTTAATATTCTTAGTACGATAACTAACATCTACATCCTCCCCTTACCATGCGGTAAAGCCAACTCCCGAACCAGACTTAAAAATAAAGACAGATTGCTGATAAACGGATCGAGCTCCACTCTTTCTTGATCATTCAGATAAAGGCAGATATGCCGCTCAGTCACCTCTACCTTATTTATTTGGTGAATAGCGATCTGCCTTTTTGTGAACAGAGTCTGGACAATGATTGTATCATCTGTAAGTGTATACACTCTGCGGAGTAAATAGATTACCGCTAGGACACTTGAAAATATAACTGCAAATCCGATCCACATTCCCGGTATATTCCTGGCGTTCACCCCTCTTACAGTTACCATAATTCCAATCAGTAAAATAACCGCACAACAGCCGTACAGCCATCTCTGCATTTTAAACCGTAACGGAAAAGAATAATCCCTTATGTGGACGGGCACCTCCCGGCCAGCCTTATTTACCAAGTACTTTGTTAAAAAAATAACTGTTCCTATTTCCTTCATCAGCCTATCCTCCTACCTCCCGCCATCCCGCTCCCGCACATACTCCGCAACCATCCGCTTGTTCTTCTCATCCAGCCGGAAGCCGATTCCGCGGAAGTTGATTACAGCACCGCCCATGCTCGCAGACAGCGCCACAATATCCCCATACGTAGCGACATTGCCGCCCCAGACCGTTTTATCGTAGCCTTTTTCAAATTCGGGCCAATCTGTGAATACCGGCAGCCACGGCTCCCCGTCCTCAACACCGAGGGAAGCAAACTGGATAACCGTTCCCTGCTGTAATATCTTCTTTCCCTGCACATCCGGGGCTGACGGCTGTTCTTCTTTAATCTGCATCGGCACCAGAAACTTTGCCTGAACGAGCTCATCCAGCATCCGGGCTTCCGCTGCCCGCAGAATCTGGCTTTTGCCCACATATTGCTGACGGGAATACATGGCCTGGAAGAAGCTCAGCATCGCATGCTGCAGTCCCGGGTTGCTTACAGGAATCTGGATCTCCGGCGTTCCGCTCCAATCCGGCGGCGGCAACAGCTCGTCCCTGGCAACCACAACCGTAAGCTGTCCGTTATCGACAAGCAGGTTACGGATACCGAGAAAATGAAGCTCTGACAGCAGCCTGCAGATGTCCTCTCTGCCCAGCTTTTTCATTTCCAACTGGATGAGCTGCTGCAGATAATAGTCGGCCGCATTCGCTGCGAACCTTTCCTCCGAGAATACCCATACCTGATCATTCATCCCAATATAGGGATAATTCGTGTGGACATCATAGGCGATATATAAATGCTCCGCATTCAGGATCGCATTTTTAATTGCCTCAAAAAGCCTCTGTTCATCCAGATGCTCCGCCCCAGGAACCCTGCCGTCCGCCGAATTACGGGCAGCTTGAAGTAAACCGATCAGGTCCTGGATTGTAAGTCCTTCGGCAGCTTTCATCGACATTGCAGACACAGCATGAATATTTCCTTCCAATCTGCCGTTGTTCCGATCATTGTTCATCTTCAGGTCTCCGTTTCATTTACAGGATATGGGTATCGCTTGTTATATTAATACACTAACCAAAGTCTGCTTACGCAGCATTCACATTGTTGTTACATAGGTAAAAAGGTATTATCCTCATAGGGCAGACTATCTGCCGTACCGTCGAGAACTTTCACATTGCGGATGTTTTCCCGTTTGATCTTATCACGCATGTACTCTCTCAGCCTGTCCGTAGGCTCACTAGCATAGACCTGTCTGGCCTGCTCCGCCGCCGCAAAAGCAAGCCGTCCGGTGCCGCTCCCCACATCCAGCACGAGAGCGTTTGTGAAATCTGCCAAATGAAGCAGATGCCGCTTATCCCAATCATAGATATAATTACAATTCCGGTTCATGATATCCGGGTAAGCGTACACCACAGAGGTTTCCATCGCCTGAAGGACAAAAATCTCGGCCTGGCGCACCTCATTAGCACTGAGCCCCTTTGCCGCAGAAGCAATGATCTGCTCAACATAAGGCTTACTCTCTGGACTCCTTTGGGCGAAGTACCAGGCAACTGCCGGATTATTGGCCAGCGCGGCTCCAAGGTTTTTTTCAAATTCGGCCCACTCCCGGTAATTCCGGCAGATCATCTCTATAATCCAGCGGTCCAGCAGCAGAAAACTGTTAAAGGAAAATTCCTCAGCATTTATCCAGTTAAATTTCATACACACCTCTCCTTGTACACATGCCTGGCGGCAGCTCTAGCCAACCTACCATCCATTATTTTACATAGAGGAAATAGCTGCCTTCAAGGGGGAGTTTGATTATAATCGTCTATCTCATCAAAAGCACGTTCCACTCACCTCTGCTTTAGCTGTTCAAGCTTCCCACGGTCGAACCCCTTCACTATTAGCCATACTGCCAGACTCATTTCATATACGCCTACTGGCAGGGCAATCATTCCTTTTACCGCAGACATAGGCTCTACCACACCGAACATTTCTAACAGCCCGGCGATGAATACCAGTACAGCAGTAACCATGCCGAAAAGCGCCAAGGGTCTTGGGACAATGCCCGTTCTGAACAGCAGATAGCTGTAAATTACCGTATTCACACCCAGCATGAAATTGGGACCCAGCATTGAGGTCCAGCGGTGAAAGGCCTGCAGCATATAGCCGAGCCCGTCAAGATTATCTACACTTTTCAGGCTGCCTGCCTCATAATGTACACTAAGCTGCAATAAACCCAGTATACTTACCACACCTATCGCAATCAGCACAGCCTCCATAAACCGGAAGCATAAATAGGCGAGTGCCAGATGTTCATTCCGGCGGCGGAGATACGGGAACAGCATCACTGCTGTACCCACTGCCGTCAGCACAAGCAAAAGATCGTTGATGACTCCGAGCAAAACCTTTGTCTTAAATCCGTCTACTACGGCCATATACCATTGTTCCGACAATACCGGCTCATATGAGATTACGGCGATGATTGAAGTGACGGCAGCTGCGATATACAAAATTCCGATAATGACTCCATTTCTTCTGTCTTGTGTCATATGCGCTTCCTCCTGTAAGTACAGTTTCAATCTATTGCGGTTTTCATTTCAAAACATTAAGCGGGGGTTACTATGGACCATTATGAAGTCATCGAGCGTGCATTAGTCCATATTGAGGACAATCTGGACCAGCCTTTGTCAGTAGAGTCGGTAGCAGACAGCTTCAAAATGTCCAAATACTACTTTCACCGGCTTTTTTCGGCCGTAACAGGCTCTTCCTTAAACAACTACATACTCTCCCGCAGATTGAACGCTTCCGTAGCGCTCATTCAATCCGGCAGTTCTTCACTGACCGATATTGCGTACCAGCTTAATTTTGGAGCCCAGTCCTCCTTCACCCGCGCTTTTAAAAGACAATTCGGGATCGCTCCCAGCGCTCTAAAAGCGCAAGAAGCAGACATCTCTCCAGTCCCTATTCCCCCGGTGGTCAAAAGACCCTTGAAAAACATCAACGGCGATGTTGTCACCGACTTCACCCTGACCGAGCTCGAATCCATCCGGGTAACGGGGATTGCCTTTGAAGTGGATCTTGCTGAAGATTACAAAACACAGATCCGCTCGCACTCGGCACAGCTGCTGCAGGCCATAGACACCACGGTAAAAGGTCCTTGCTACGTCATCTATTCCAACTGCCAGCCTGACTCCACCCGTTTCAAGGTTCTGTTCGGCATTCCGGCTGACTTCCGGCTTGACGGGCCTTTTTATTTCACTATTGATGTACCACAGCTCTTCTGTGCCAGATTCAAATATTCCGGTGATCTTCTGGATATTGGCGATGTGCTTAAGACCGATTATGCAAGATTTCTCAAGATCTCCAGGCAGGAAACCGAAGACTCCCACATCGAGCTCATCCAGGCGTTTGATGATGTCCATAATCTCCAATCCGCCTACCACATCTATGCACCTGTCAAAAAACTGCCGATTGATTCAGTGTCCTAACCCCTCCTGCTGCTGTAATCGTTGCTTTGCTAAATCCAAAGTAACACAGGCGCTAATGATCCACTTTTCAAATCTTGCTGTAATGACAAAAAGCCCTCTATCTCTGCCGGAAAGGCAGGATGGAAGGCTTTTTCAGCTTCAGGAGACAGCATTCACTCATTTAATTTTTTTTCTTCTTGCCCAGCCATTCTTGCTCCAGAATCCCCATCTCCCACAGATTCCAGAACTCGTTGCCGACTTTGCGCGCTTCCCGGAGCATGCCTTCTTTTACAAACCCCGCCTTCTCGTAGCAGGCAATGGCCGCATGGTTAAAATCAAATACACCAAGGCTGACCCTGTGTACCTTCAGCTGTCCGAATGCGATATCCAGAACCTGCCGGATCATCTGCTGTCCGATGCCAAGCCCCTGTAAATTTTTGTTTCCTACGATTACTTTTCCTATTCTTCCTGATTGATTTGACGGGTCCGGCGTTAAACTGATATGCCCGATGACCTCGTTATTCTCCGCATACACCACCCGGTAGCTTAGTGTATCACTGTTGATATAAGACTCTAATTGTTGTTCCGTTAAAGGGTAGCTGAACGTTTTCCCTCCCCACTGCACCATAAACTCCGGCGAATCAATCCAGGCAATTAATTGCCTAAAATCACTGCGTTCGAACGGCTCCAATCTGATCATAACGTTCCCTCCTCAATGGTATTGGCCCGTGACATGCTCATCTGTGTCCTGCAGCATTTTGGCAAGCAGCACAATCTGCCCGGCGTGATAGCCGTAATGTGTGGATACCTGGACAATCAGACGGCCAATGGTTCTTGTATCATAAGTTTCGCCGGCCCCGGCAGCACTCCGGTACATCCGGTTCCAGTCCTCCTGCCCATAGCGGATAATGACCTCCCGGGATAAATCGTCCATTGAGACAGCAGCCAATGCTTCTTCCGATTGTGACCGCGTATTGCGGAGAATACGGATCAGCTCCTCTTTGGGGATTCCTCCATCCGTTGTGAATTCACGGGTCCGCTCCCGGATGAACGGACTGTTTCCGATGGCGCTGACAAAGTTCTGATATTCATTGCCTGCCAGATGCAGACAGAGATTGCCTATGCTGTTCATGGAGTCCTTCGTTTTGGTCCACACCAGCTCATCGTTTAACAGCTTCAGGCTCTTCTCAATCCGCTCAAGCTGCTTGTTCATATCTTCTATAACATACTGGATTAGCTCGATCACAAGAATGCCTCCCTCTCTCCGCTATATCATCAGTCCTCATAATACTCTTCAATAATCTGCATCTCCCGGCCAACCCGTTCCTTAACCGTAATATACGCCCTGCTTTTCCCCGTATTTTCAGCAGGTTCACCGAATGTTGTATTCACTTCTTTTACCAGGGCGATACTTCCATCTTCCCACACATAATACTCTTCATCATATCCACCAGGTTTTCTGATGCCGGCCACTAGCTCCTGTGTCTGCTCAACAAGCTCCACAAAGGTAACCTCGCTGAGCTCCTCCAGCTCTCGATTGCTGACAAACCTGCTCTGTTCATTATCCCATAACCAGTAATAATGCGGGGCATTCAGCGAAGTCCCCCCTGTTTCCTTCCACAGGCTGATATCCAAATAACCGTCAAAATTCCAGTCATCCAGCGAAAAACCATAGGTAGTCGCCGTTATGTCTGGGATTTCCGTTTCCTGAAACTCCAATTCCTGATGGTATGCTAACGCACTGTTATTAACAATTATGGACTGAACCTTGTTGTCTCCGCGCTTTAAGTAATATTTCGTTTTATCACCCGTTAAGCCATAGCTTTGGACCGTTCGTCCATGCACCTGAAAAGAAAATTCCGGCTTATCCGCACTGATCTGCTGCTCTACCGTATACTCTATAGGCTTCACAATGTCCTCAGGGAGTTCACCGCCAGAATAATCGTAATACTCCGGCAGTGTATATTTTTCACTGTCTCCATTACTGTCTCCATTGTCCGCCGGTAGAGCTGCTTCCCTTGCAAATGGCGTACTATTATTGACTTTGTCAGGTACTTGATTGTTATTGCTGCTGCAAGAGCAGGTGATCAGCAACAATGCGGCTATTATTAACGTTCTAATGTCCTTCAGTCCCTCCATGTAAACTAACCATGATACTAGTTAAGATTGAAAAATTTATCCAACTCGTCACCTATTGTATTTATTTGTTCTATCGAGGTTGCCTCAAATATCGTGAACCCGATGATATTACTCCTGAAACGTTCCGGGAGCCCGCTATATCTCGATGCATCTACACCGATTTCTCGCAGACCCAAGCAATTTTGAAGAATGGATAAATCGCCGACCGGATAGGTAAACTCCTCAAGCTTGCTCAATTCCTCCAGAACAGTCATCTCCGATTCATCTTCCGCCCGAGTGTCTGCCTTGAAAGTCTTCAGATTCTTTAAATCTTTCATAAATCCAAAATGGGGGATCGTCACCTTTTTGAGCTCCAGCATTTTCAATTTCGTAAGGTTTGAAATGTAGCTTAAATCGCCAGCCGCGAAGTCTTCAAGGCATAATTCCGTCAAGTTTACTAGCTCTCCTATTGTTTTACTGTCAAATGATTCTATTAAAATTAATGCGAGGGATTTTAAATTTGGGATGCTCTTCAGTTTATGTACATTCTGTAATCTTAATCTTATCAGAGTCAGTTTTCTTAAATCCTCCAGACAAGCTAAGTACTCCAGATCTGACTCTGTAAAAGAGGATCCGCTGATAGCCAGCTGAGCCAGTCCTGTCAGCTTCTTGAGTACTTGGTAATTTGCAATGTTATCGGCATGCGTAATAAGTTTCTTAAGGTTAGGCATAAGAGTCAAAAACTCCAGCGACACTGACTCGTATTTTTCCGCAAGATAAGGAAGGATCATTACACTCTTCTGTTTGCTCAACGATTCTGCAGAAATACAACCCTCTTCCAGCTCATCCTCAAAATGCTCCGCCCAGTATCCGCTAACCGGAATCATGCTGTTTGGCTCGTTCTCCATAGCCCCTTTCTATATCCTCCTTCCTTCACAACATCCGGTTTGCCTGAAATAATATTCAGACTTGAATTCTGGCGTCCTCTCCAGTATCCCGTTACAGTTTGCAGATCCATCCAGGTGAATCCGGCCATGACGCCCATTACCTGATCCCCCTCACCGTTATGCTTAATATAACTTTCTGAATTCATCTGGAAAAGAGAACCCGGGCAGGCTCTCGGCCTGCTCCATTTCCGCTTCCTCCACTCCCGGATTCAGCAGCTCCTCAACCTCCGGTATGTATGCTTTCAAAGCTTCAATCAGGCTGCATTCTCCATTTTCATTAAATAACGGTATATAACGGCCCCATTCCGTAAATGTAGTTTCTATTAGAACAAATCCAATATATCACATAAAAACCAAAGACCCTCCACTCTTTTTTTTAGAATGAAGGGTCCTTTCATTTGTCTATATTCCCAGCTCCCGCATCCGCAGCACAACCCGCTCCATCCGCTCCCCGAGCTCCGTTTCCCTGAACTTCGGCAGCCGCAGTTCGCTTACGATCTGCCCGTCGCACATGAACAGAATGCGCTCCGTCTTCGCGGCAATTCTGGCGTCA
This sequence comes from Paenibacillus sp. fava2, assembly GCF_058313675.1. Lineage (NCBI taxonomy): Bacteria > Bacillati > Bacillota > Bacilli > Caryophanales > Paenibacillaceae > Paenibacillus > Paenibacillus sp. fava2. The sequence continues at coordinate 5,169,886 of NZ_CM177755.1, forward strand.
TGAGTGACCAGCATTACCGCAGTCCCGGCCTCATTGATTTCGGCAAACAGGCTCATGATCCCCTCGGCCGCCTCCTGATTCAGCGCTCCGGTCGGCTCGTCGCCAAACAGGATCTGCGGGCTGCCCAGCAGCGCCCGGCAAATGCCTGCCCGCTGCAGCTGGCCGCCGGACACCTGGGTGATGTCCCGTTTTTCAAGCCCGGCAATGCCGGTCTTTTTCATAAGGGCTCTCGCCCGCTCCGTGATCTTCTTCACGTTCTTTCGATGATCACGCATGGACGGAAGGATGATATTATCCAGCAGGTTCATATTCTTCAGCAGCGTCGGCTGCTGGAACACAAAGCCCATCCGTCTGCGGCGCAGGTCGGCCAGCTCATTCTCTTGAAGTGCCCCAAGCTCCCTGCCGTCAAAAAACACCCGTCCGCCGTCCACCGTATCCATTCCGCTCACCGCAAACAGCAGCGTCGATTTGCCCGAGCCCGATGGTCCCATCACCGACACGAACTCTCCTTCGTTAATGCTCACAGACACCCCGTTAAGCACCTTGCGGCGTTCTTCGCCCTGGCCGTAGACTTTTTCGATCTGGTCAGCTGCTATTATCTTTTTCATGTTACTGATCTACTCCTTAATATAGCCGGATATGGAGATCTGCCCCGTACCCGCTGTGCCGATTATAGTGGCGATAAGCACCGCGCCGGCCAGCAGCAGCGGACTGAGCAGGTATGCCGCAAACGGATCGACCACGAACTTGAACGAGGCTGCGCCGAACGAGCGGATAAGTGCACCCGACAGCCCCTCGCCAAGTGTGTTCGCCAGAGCCGTCCCGAGTACAATTCCCACTACAAGCACAGCCGCCGCACGCGCAAAATACTGCACTCGGAGGTCTGAGTCAGTAAACCCCAGGGACTTCATGACGGCAATCGGATAACGGTCCTTTGCTATCAGCAGCCGCATAAACAGCACCGTAACCAGTACGCTGATTACCAGCATCATAACAACGGCAATGCGGGAGGCCGTACCGACTGAGCTTATGGTCGAGCCGAAGGTCTTCGTAATATACTCATCAACACCGGATACTTTGGCAAAAGAGAACCGGTCCGCATACTCCCCCGCTTTGCTGCCGACAAGCGCCTTATCATCAACCTCCGCATAAATAACGGTCCACATCACCTCTGCAGACTGGCTGGCAAAAGCGGCCTTGGCCGTCTTCCCGCCGTTAGTAACATCTGAATAGGTGCCGCATACCGTCAGCTCCAGCATCTGTCCGCCGTTCTTCAGCGTAATGACATCACCGGGCTGTTTGCCGAGCTCATCCGCGTTCATCACGGACAGGGCGATTTCATCGTCAGCCGCAGGCGCTCTGCCCTTGGCATATTTCACCGGGAAAATGGAATGGTCGCCAAGCTCAATCTTGAGCCTTTCCTCCGTGCCGTCCTCCCTCAGAGCGGTAAAGCTCTCCGTTGCAAGCACGGCATACCGGGAAATCGAAGTATCGTTCTCCATAACCGCGGCCACTTCTGCTGCTTTGGCGGCGATATTGTCCGTCTGCTGGATATCGAGGCGCAGATCACTGTTGCCTACACCCATGTAGGTGATGAAGCTTTTGGCCGAAATCGTGTTGTAAAGGTTCCGGGGTACAGTGATAACGAATGCGGCAATGATGATAACAGCAAGCATGGTTGCGTACAAGCTTTTCCGGGCAAGCACATCCTTGACTCCGAGAAAAACATTCGTGTTCAGCAGCCGGTTCGTACTCAGCCGCAGCTGCTTTGCTCCGCCTGATTTGTCCTGCGCAGTCCCGAACCGTACTGCTTCTGCCGCAGAAATTCTGCGAAAACGTCCCAGCACCCCGTTCACATAGCCGGTAACGGCAAGGAACACAAGCACGACTCCGGCCAGTCCAAGCAGCAGGGTCAACGATGCCTTTTCGTTTCCGCCCATGTACAGCCGGATATTGTCCAGCAGCCTGCCTCTGAACACCAGCGAAAGAGCGAAGCCCAGCAGACAGCCGAGGGCAGCAATACCCGCGTATTTGGCGAGATAAAGCTTCTTGATGTTCGACACGCGAAGTCCAATAGCCTTCATGACGCCGATTTCACGGGTATCGCGCTCGATAGTGGCCAGCAAGGTAAACCGGATGCACATAAAAGCAACAGCAACAACCAGCAAGCTCACCAGCAGGATGATGGCGATCATCAGCCCGTCGGACATGGCATTGAGCATTTTGAATAGAGGGTAGGTGATCGTAGGTCCGCCCGCTTCAAGTCCTGCCGAGGTGTAGTCATTTTTAAAGCCGCCAAGCATGGACAGATCCTTTAGCCTGAATTCAATCAGATACTCGGTGCTGCCGGAAGATTGGATAGCGGTGTAGTCATGTTCGCTGACCAGAAATCGTTTGGAGGAGGCCAGCAGGGAGTTCATCTGGGAATCTCGGAGAAATCCGGCCACGGTCAATTCTTTCCCGGCAATTACAGCCTTATCTCCGGCCTTGGCGGTTCCGTCCTTCATATAGGCGATTGGCACATACAGCTCACCGTCAGCCGGCGTGATCACTTTCCCGTCCAGGCCCAGCAGGTAGTCAAATTTGCCGCTCTGTGTGCTGAACCCGTTGTCCTGGACATTGTCCGCCAGTGACTTGCCGCCGATGACAATCCGCGCATTTTCCACATTTACAAATTCAAGTATCTGAAAAGCCTCGACCTTGCTGTTATGCCCGGCAAAAGCCGAAAGACGCTTCCGGTCCAGCTCCCCCGAATGCATCTGCATGAAATGGGGTGTCTTCGCCTGCGTCATCAGCGTATCAATGGCCCCCGTAAGATTGACGGTCAGGATGGCCGACAGGGAAACAAGCATAGCAGCAGCGGTAACGAACAATAGAGTGGTCAATGTGATGAGCCTGCCGGCGCGCATGTCGCCCCGGATTATCCTGTAGAACATAGGTCACCTCCGGGTTCCAGCCTTTTAATGGATTTCAGGTTATACAGAATAATTGCAGACACACTTAGCAGCAGCCCGGCGATGATGATCAGAAGCCCGATTCCCCGGCCGCTGCCCGTTCCGGTAATCCGGCCCACACTGCCCGCAAGCAGTCCCCCGTCCATCAAAAGCGGAGTGAACACATGGTCGGCGAGTACCCCGGACAGCATATAGGCGGCAATGAAGCCCAGCTGTGAGACTAACCCGATCAGTGACCAGGCCCGGCCCTGCACAGCATTACTTATGTTCGTCCGCAGCAGATAATCCAGGCTGGTATTGGCAAACGGCAGGGTGGCGAAGAAGAAAAAGCCCGAAACCCCAAGCAAAACCACACTTTCCCGGAGCCCGAATACCGCCATGCATAGCCCTCCGCAGAACAGGGACAGTGCCAGGATCTTTACAAAATTCTTTTTGAGCGGGAGGACGCCGATGACTATGCTGGATGCCAGCATCCCCAGTGCGATGACAGTTTCAAGCGTTCCGAGTGCAGCACTATCGGCAAAAGCCAGGATCATCGGCATCGACAGCGTCTCAATAAAGCCGAGACTAAAGGTCATTACGGAGGTCATCATGACCAGCATAAGCACGCCTCTGCTTGCCGAAACCGCGCTCCAGCCTTCTTTTAGCTCACGGGTAAAGGACCCTGTCTCTTCTGACGGTTTGGACGGAAGGCCCCTGCGTACAGCAAGCGTTGAAGCAACGGTCACCAAAAAAGTGCAGATGTCGATGACCAGCAGCAGCTTCACATCAGACACCATCAGCAGATAGCCGGCAAGTGCCGGGGAGATGAGGTATTTGGCCGAACCGGCCACCTGGACGAAGCCGCTTGCTCTGGTATATTGCTCCTCCGTCAGCAGATCTGTCACTGTAGCCTTATAAGCCGGATCAAGCAGCGAGGAGAACACGGAGCTTACAGTCACTCCCAGGCAGATCTGCCACAGCTCGGCTCCCCCGTTAAGCATACAAATCAGAATATAGAGGAGTCCGGTTGCGGACAGACTGTCGCCCAGCATCATTAATAATCTCCGGTCATAGCGGTCCGCGAGCACGCCGGCAACAGGACTTAACAAGAGGGAGGGCATGAAGGCCAGCAGAGTGACCAAGGCCATCGCAGCTGCCTGCCCGGTCTGCTGATACAGGTAAACCCCCAGCCCGAACGCTGTAAGCCCGCTGCCAACCGCCGAAATCAGCTGTCCCGACCACAGCATGAGAAATTTGCCGAAGGCTTTTTGCGGACTACTCATTGCCCCGCTCATCTCCCCCGCTAACGCCGAACGCCTGCATTACACTCAACAGGCTTCCTTCTCCGGCCCCGAGCAGCCGCTCCACATTGGCGATAAAGGCCAGAATACGCGACATGCGCACCTCTCCGGTCATCTCAACCATCTCCTCATCAAAAATGGTGTTCGCATAAATGATGATCATCTCCATGCTCTCATACGGGTACGGTGTGTTAAAAATCCCCTGCTGGATGCCTTCGCGGACAATGGGTGTCAGAATCGGCGGCACGCCGTTAATAATGATCTTCTGAATCTTCTGATGCATCAGCGCATTCTGCGGCCGGTGGATATGCTCCATAATTTCCTTACTGCTCTCCCCTCCGTTACCGCTGCTGATATTCATAGCCATAACGGCACGGAGAATACGTTCGACGACGGGAATGGTGGTGTCCAGGGCAATGGCCTGCGCCGCCCCCAGCATCTTGCTGCTGTAGCGCTCAATCAGCGCATCCATAATATCTTCCTTCGACTTGAAGTGATGATACAGCGTACCCCGGGCAATCCCGACCTTACTCAGGATATCGTTGGTGCTCGTTCCGTCGAACCCCTTCTGCCCGAACAGCTCATCGGCGGCGTCGAGGATTTCATTTCTGCGCGCTTCCGCTTCTTTTACGATTCTCATGGTTGGCTCCTTATTTGTGCGGTAGTTATACTTTTGCCGTTAACAGACCGACAGTCTGTCGGTTATGTGGTAAATAATAGCACAATTATCCGGGAATGAGAAGCTGTTAAATGCGTTAAGCGATAAAATATCACAAATAAGCAAAACACTCCGGCGGCGGAGTGTTTTTAGACTTCTTCATACAAGCTTCAGAGGATATGGTTCTGAAGCGGGATAGCCGCTACAACTTGTTCTAAGTTAATCTAGAGTGCAGCTCATTCTGTCTAAGGCTGAAACAGCAGCTATTTAATTGTATAAATTGCAGCAATGTTGGAAGGCAATTATCCGGCGTGATTTATACACGGTTCGGCGGACTAAATTACATTACCCTTCAATCCCCCAGCTCCTCCGATACAGGCGGTTACTCTTACCCATCGCTTCCACCATCAGCTCCCCGGCATACACCTCTGTCTCTACAACCAACCCCTCCACCCTGCGCTCAAACTCACCCGCCGGCAGCTGCTCGCCCAATATTCCTTCATACACCTGCTGCAGCTCCGGCAAGGTAAACTGCTCCGGCATCAGGTGCAGCGCGATATCGCTGTCCTCCGTCTGCTTCCGCAGCCGTTCAATGGCATAGGCAATGATCTTCGCATGGTCAAAGGCGAGGCCGTCATTCAATTGTACGGAGTAGGCAACGGACTTCGAGTTCAGCCTGGCCGTAACAGTCCGGCTTATAACCGCCTTCAGCTCTTCCCCTCCGTTACTGAGTTTAAGCTCATAGGTCCAGGTTTGGACGTATCCTTTATCCAGCCGCTCCTTATGCTCCGCCAACTGGCGGTAGCTTACCTTGAACCAGGCAGCATCCTGGGCATCATCACCTGCCTGCACCTGCAGCCGCCCGCTGCTGAGCAGTGCCATATAGCTGCAGCTTATCACCCAGGTGCGCGGGTCCCGCCCGACATCAGAGAAGACTCCCAGCTGCTCAAGGTACACGTCGTTCAAGCCGGTCTCCTCGCTCAGCTCCCGCGCAGCAGCCTGGTCTGCCGTCTCGTCCGGCTGGACAAAGCCGCCCGGCAGCGCCCATTTTCCGAGAAAGGGATGTCCTCCACGGCGTATGAGCAGGAGGCGCAGCTCTTTTTCCGGAAAGCCGCTATCTTCCCCCTGCCCCGCATCTGCGACCGCAAAAATCACCATATCCGCTGCCATCGAAGGCCGCTCATAATCCCCTGCCCGGTATTGCTCCAAAAACTCGCGCTCCGTAAGTCCGTTACGATCCACAATTTCCACTGCCGCTGCCCCCTCATTCATCTAATACTACTACTATACCTGTCCGCCGAAATAGTTGCTATAAGGCGTGAATTTTGCCAGCACCTCATCCACTTTGCGCATCCGCTCTTCCAGACTTCCCCTCAGCGTGATATACGGAATCCGCCGTGCCTGTAAATCGGCAATGATCTGCTTGTGAAACACATGCCGCTTCTGATCCCCGCTGCGGTCCCACGTATCATCGTAAGGAATATCGTCGTCGCACAGAAAAAACAGATCATACCGCTGCGCATTCTCCAGAGCCAGCCGGGTCAGCAGCTCCGGAGCCTGCCCGTGGTAATCCAGCGCATACATGTAAGTCGTAATCGCATTCGTATCGGCAAACAGATACCGGTCCGCCGCAAGCAGAGCCTGCTCCTCCCGCTCAATATGGCCGACTGCAATTTCGTCAAAGGCCTCAAGTCCGATCCGGCGGTCCACCTGATGCTCTGTCCAGTAATCGCGCCCGTACTCACTGGCATAAGCCGTCCGGTAGCGCCGGGCCAGCGCTTCGGTAATGGTGGATTTGCCGGTGGACATTGCTCCGACAAAAACGACCTTCGTAATTAAATCCCGGTACACGAGATCACTGACATAATCCCTGTACTTATAAGGATCGGAGCGGACCAGCGTGGCCGATACCGGCACCTTCACACGCGCCTCATCCACCCGCCGGTCTGTTGCACCAAGGGCGATACTCATATGCTTGCCATAGAACTCGCTGGAATAAAAGTGGGTCACCTGCTCGCCTTGTAACAGTCCCAGAATATACTGCTCCTCACGGATCTCATGCTCCCTGTCGTCGGAATAGCCGTCCGGGCCGTCCCAGGCCTCAATAACCCGGACCTCCGGATACAGCTTGCGGATCCAGCCTGCCCGGATGTGCAGCGGAACAGGAGATACCGCCGTTTCATAGATTACCACAATGAGCTCATCGACCTCCTGCAGCGCCGTTTCGATCATATACTGATGGCCTTTATGCAGCGGGGCGAATTTGCCCAGTGTCAGTCCAAGTGTTTTCATGCCAGCGCCTCCTTCGCACCTTTGTTCCAGTTATAATAGCCGTAAGCCGCGTTGAGCAGATAGGCGCTCCACATGACGATCATCAGCGGGCCTTCGCTGCTCCCCTCGGATGTCCGGATTGCCCACAGCAGCACCGTGAACATATTCAGCACAATATAGACCAGCCACTGCTCCTTGAATCTCCGCACCATCAGGATTGTTGCAACGACCGACAATACAGTAGTCAGCGCATCAATATACGGCGAGTTCTGCCCCGGTATGAATGACAGACCGTATCCCAGCAGCAGGAACCCGGAGATGCAGACAGCTCCAACCAGAAGCATACCTCTAACCTCCATCTGACGCATCGCCAGCTTACCTCCCTGAAAATGCTTACGCCACATGCAGAAGCCGACAATGTTCATCGGGACAAAAAACAGCAGATTCAGCAGTACTTCCCCGAACAATCCATTAACATAGGCCAGATACGCATAACCGAACGTATTATACATCCCAAACACATAGCTCATCAGCTTTCCCTTCGCCGTAAGGACCACACACAGCACTCCGGTGATAAATACCGTAAAGCCAAAGAATGAGTCCTTGGACAGAAATGTGAAAAGTACCCCTATTGCCGAAAAGATAATCAGCCAGACGATTTCAAACCACTTCCAGTTACCCGTAACTTTGCTCATGCTGCATCCCTCCACTTTCTCTGCATATCCTGAGTTAAATACATATTAACTTTTTGATAATTACATTTTGTTAATATCAATTTAACAGAGGTTCCGGCAGAATGCAAGGAGAAATTTCCAGATCTATTTCAGACTTTATTACCGGCAAAATAAAACGGCCCCCATCCCGGGAAAAACACCCGGGGACGAAGGCCGCTTTACCTTTATATTCAGTTGCTCAGGTAGGTCAAGGACAGAAGCACACAAAGGGCTGCAGCTCCAAAAAAGATAACAGCAATCCGGGTATTAGATCTGAATTTGATCCCATAGGCACCAAAAAAGATGGCGCCTGCTATCTTGGCAATACTCTGATAATACCCGTGATCCGCAAAAAACGAGCTGCTGAAGACCACGGCAGCAAGCAAAGCAGCTATAATCAGAATCTTAAACCACAGAGGCTCCCACAAAAATTGTTTGTACATTCCGATAATCCTCTGCATCGATAGCCAGCCCCCTTATTAGTTCTGAATTTATTCCAGAATACCATCAAGGCCTTCGGGTGTCTCCTCTTTATGGTTCTGCTTTTTAGCCCCGCAACCTTTCGGGAATTGAAGCGTTGATATTATATACATAGACATAGACAACTAGAAAAGACAGAGGATGGGATACAATGAACAGATTTTTATCAGGTGTAATTTTCTCGGTTGCCATTGGATTTGGCCTGATGGCACAGGTACCTATGGTGCAGGCGGAGCAGACATCAACGGTGCAGGCTTCTACAGAGGTAAGCTTCCAGGACGAGCAGTTGAAGAAAGAGGTCAAAGCAATACTAAACAAAAGTGATGATGAAGCTGTATTGCAGAAGGATATGGAAGCATTAACATCCATTAATCTTTACGGAAAAGGAATTCAGAGCCTTGAAGGCTTGCAATATGCGAAGAATCTAACGTACGTTAGTATAATCAATAATAAAGTTGAGGATCTTTCGCCTCTCAGCGCATTGACGAAGCTTAAAGGCATTAATCTTAACAGCAACCGCATTACATCTATTGAAGCTTTGGCTTCCTTGACAAAGCTGGAGGAATTGCAGCTTTCCGGAAATCAGATTACCTCTATCGATGTGCTCAAGCGGCTGCCGCTCCTGAGATTCTTTGAGGCAAACGATAATGAAATCACGGATATTATGGCGCTATCAACGGCAACGCCATTAGAAGTGCTTGAACTCAGTAACAACCCGATCGCAGTTGTCAATTCCATCGTCAAATTGCCTAATTTGGTCCATCTGGAACTCTCGAACACGCAGATCTCAGACTTAACCGTGCTCAAGCCGCTGTCCGGTAACCTGCGGGTCCTTCAAATCAGCGGGAATCAGATTTCTGATCTTCGCGGTCTGGAAGGAATGACTAAACTCATATCCTTGTATGCGGAAAACAACCAAATCGAGGACATAACCCCCTTGAAGAACTTGACAGACATGTCGTCGTTAAATCTTCGTTCGAATTTGATTTATGATCTTGAGCCGCTGAGATCACTTACAAATATCAGTAATTTATACCTGGATCATAATAGGATTTGGAATATAGATGCTCTGAAAAACCATTCGTTCGATACCCATTATGACACGGGTGCATTGCTGTACGGGCTGACTTTAAATCACAACTATCTAGATTTGCGGTCTACCACGAAATCTTATCAGTTGCTCCAGAAGCTTGCGGGTGATGGTCATCAGCTCAATCAATCTAAAGCTCAACGTCTGGTGATTGGCAGCACTGCCGCCTATGTAGGTGAGAGCAGCTATAAGCTCGACACTGCCCCGTTCATCTATAACAGCCGCACCTATGTACCCGTCCGGTTTGTGGCCGAGCATCTCGGGGCGAATGTAGCCTGGGACAAGAGCAAGCAGGAAGTCATGATCACGAAGGGCACCACAACGATCCGTTGGGCAGTAAATAACAAGCAAGCCATTGTGAATGGAAAGACGGTCATGTTCGACACGACGCTGTTATTGAAGAATCAAAGAACGTTCATACCGGTCCGGTTTGTGTCAGAACTGCTTGCAACCGACGCCGAATATGTTCCGGGCTCCAGATCGGTGCTCATTTTCGAGAGAAAATAGATTGCTGTGCAGGTTAGTGAAACCGCGCAGTTGCTCTGACGTATGATCATTATTCAAATTATTCCCATACGGCTCATACGGAGGTGAACCTGACTGGAGCATTTTTATGACTTGGTCCAATTGGCATTCTCGATTGCCCTCTTCTCTTCCTTAGTGTTACTTCCATTCGCGTGTTATTCTGCACACAAGATACATTGGGATCATGAAACTGCTGCAGCCGGTTCAGCCTGGTATGCAGCTGTCAGACTGCCGCAGTTGAGCAGTATTCAGCGGTGGATCATACGTATCGCCAGACGAAGAAAAGCACCTGATGAAGAAGACAATTGTCCTTCCCCGCATTGATATTTCATTCATTCAATCAGGGAGGACAACGATGAAAAAGATTGTATTGCTCCAAAAATGGGCCAAGCCCATTCTCGTCATGCTGATTGGAGTTCTTCCGGTCATTGTGCTCGGCGGATGTTCGGCGGCATCCCCAACAGACCCGATTAATGCTGATTCAGCAGGGATATTTAATCACTTTCTGATCTATCCCTTTTCGTTCATGATCAAATTCCTCGCGGATGCACTTCATGGAAACTACGGATTATCGATCGTGCTGATGACCTTCATCATCCGGCTTGCAATCATGCCGCTCATGATGAATCAAACCAGGAAACAAACGGACATGAAATCAAAGATGGCCGTCCTGCAGCCGGAATTAACTGCACTTAACGAGAAGTATAAGAACGTTAGCAGTGTGGATGCAAAAAAACAGCAGCAGGCCGAAATGCTGCAGCTGTACCAGAAGCATCAATTTAATCCCCTGAACATGGGATGTTTACCGATGCTCCTTCAATGGCCGATTACGCTTGCATTTTATTATGCCATTCGTCGCACTCCGGAGATTGCAGCTCACGATTTTCTGTGGTTTAGCCTTGGGAAACCAGATCTGATTTTGCCGCTTGTTGCCGCTGCGGTGTATTACGTTCAGTTCCGCGTGTCCCAATCCGCTTCTGCGCAGATTCAGCAAACCCAAAATAAACAAATGGCCTTCCTCGGATTGTTGTCACCGGTGATGATGGGTATATTTTCGTTTCAGATGCCCGCCGCGTTACCGCTATATTGGGCCGTTGGCGGCATGTTCATTATCGTGCAAACGATTATACTGAATAAAATGTACACTAAACCAAATGTGGCGGGTAAAAACCAGCCTGCCGGTGCAGAAGATTTATAGACGGGTAAAGATAATTTAATACAAACAGCGACTGCTAGGGAATTTATTCTCCCCCCGGCAGTCGCTGTTTCATTTTTAGGCCCACCTGTATTAATCAGTGCTGTACTTTATTTCATAGCTGCCCTTGGCGCCTTTCCCCGTGATTTCAAACTTATACTTTCCATCCTTGTCTACTTCGATCTCCTCGCTTCCTGACTCACCTGTGCCCAGTTCCTTGACCAGCTGGCCATCGGGATCGTATAGCTTTATCGTCAGCTCCCCTTTCTCCACCTCGGACCGGTAGTCCACAACAAGGGTGTCCCCGCTCTTCAGCTTAACCTTCTTCTCATCTGTACCGGTGAACAGCCTGTATGAAGCCTTAACTTTTGATCCAAAATTTGAACCCACGTACATTATTTTTTTATCACAGGCGGCCAGCAGCATTGCAATCACCAGCACCAGCATTCCCGTTACAATCCATTTCTTGTTCATCACTTTTGACACTCCTTATGGGTGAATTAAGTTGCCGCAATGAGGACACTGCACAGGATTATTGCCCGGATCAGCCGCTGCAGGAATATGCTGCCGTCTGCGGGCAAACAGATAAAGCAGCAGTCCGATAAAATTGGGAATATAAATGACGGCCAGCATCCACAGCCAGGGATTCATTTTTCGCCTGGAGGCATCTTTATAGATGAACACGGCGATCAGAACATTCAATACTATATACAGCAGCGTAAGCCCTGCAATCACAAGAATCCATCCATAGTCGTCACCAAAAACTTCATAGATAGAAGGAGCCATTACAATGAAGAAAGCGCCAAATCCCAATACAACAACTGCCGTCAACACCCAAAAAATCCACTTTTCCAGCCCTATCCGGTTGTTCATAGTACTCCCTTCCAGAAATGGTATCGTTTCTTCATCTAGTTACGGAGAGATCTCCAAAGCACTTGCAGAAAGGTTATAAACCAGAATCGCTACAGCAATGGCTTGAAACAGTGTAAAGACCAGCAGTATCACTATTTTCCAGAGCAGTAAGAGCGGACCGGCAAGCAGGACAAACGCGAGAATCAGCGCAACAATGATATTCAGAGCAGCTGCACTTATCAGTAAGCCGAGAGGCTGACTATCGCCCAGCTTGCGTAATGTACTCTCGGCTAAATGAGGCGGTGCGGCCACAGGTGCGTTGAAGTATTCTTTTAACAGCTGTTCATTTTCCATCGGCTCATTCATTCCCCCGCTCCCCCATTGCTGCTTTAAGCAGCTTTTTTCCCTGATTCAGTCTGGATTTTACCGTCCCCAGCGGAACATCCAGCACCACTCCGATACTTTCATAGCTGAATTCTTCATAATAAAACAAAATCAACGGGGCAAGATAACGCTTGGGCAGTGTTCGCAGACATTGCTCCAGGTACAGGACCTCTTCTTTTTTCATCAGAAAATCTTCGGTTAACGGCGCAGCATCCCTGGTTTCCTTAAACCTGCTGCTTTCGTCGGCCCAGGCCAGCGTCAGGCGCTCACGCAGCTTTATCCATTTCCGGTACCGGTCTTTATGTATATTAAGGGTCACCTGGAATAGCCAGGCTTTAAACGGCCGCTCCGGATCATATTTCTCCAGCTTACGGAGTACACGCACCCACACCTCCTGAAACAAATCTTCTGCCTCCTGCTTTTCCAGGGAAAGATGATAGCAAAACCGGAATAGACTATCCCTGTACCTGTTGATCAGATGCTCAAGAGCCTCCTGCTGGCCGGATCTATAGCTTTCTATAAGCTGTCTGTCGCTAATCATTCTCTCCCTCCGTCTGCTCTGTCATCTTACATTACGAAGGATAAGGAGACTTTGTTCGAAAATTCACATAAAAATAGGGATCAGGCCAAATTGTTCAAACATTCTACACAATTATCAGGGCTTCAGCAGGGTAATTTATTATTGGATAACTATGGTTTTCAGCCTGTCCTCTTACGAAAGATGAACGACTTGTGAAATCCATAACGCATCCTTGACAAATAATAATATTTAGATGATAATAATTATCAATAAAGAACTGCTATACAATGAAGGCCTATAAGCCCTCTCTTGTGCAGAAAACAATTTTAGGAGGAAAATAAAAATGTCTCTGATTGGAAAAGAAGTACTGCCGTTTAAAGCATCCGCCTACCACAATGGAAGTTTCATCAATGTGTCCGAAGCTGATTTTAAAGGAAAATGGAGCGTAGTTTGCTTCTACCCTGCAGATTTCACTTTCGTATGTCCTACTGAGCTGGAAGACCTGCAGAACGAATATGAAACGTTGAAGAGCCTGGGTGTTGAAGTGTACTCTGTTTCCACCGATACCCACTTTACACATAAAGCATGGCACGATAGCTCCGAAGCCATCGGCAAAATCACATATATCATGATCGGTGACCCGTCCCACACCATCTCCCGCAACTTCGACGTTCTGATTGAAGAAGCTGGTATGGCTGACCGCGGAACATTCATCATTGACCCTGACGGCGTCATTCAGGCAATTGAAATTAACGCTGACGGCATTGGCCGTGATGCCAGCATTCTGGTCAACAAGATCAAAGCTGCTCAGTACGTACGTAACAACCCAGGTGAAGTATGCCCGGCTAAATGGCAGGAAGGCAGCACAACCCTGAAGCCAAGCCTTGACCTCGTAGGAAAAATCTAAGGAGCGGATGAAACATGGCGCTTGATGCGGATATCAAAGCACAATTAGCACAGTATCTTCAGCTCATGGAGGGCGAGGTACTGCTGAAGGTCAGCGCCGGAGACGACAGCGTTTCGCAAGAAACGCTGTCTCTGGTGAATGAGCTGGCCGACATGTCGGCCAATATCAAAGTAGAACATACTGCACTTCCGCGCACGCCAAGCTTCAGCGTGAATCGTCCGGGCGAAGATACCGGCGTTACCTTTGCTGGCGTACCGCTCGGCCACGAATTCACCTCGCTGGTACTGGCCCTGCTGCAAGTGAGCGGCAGAGCTCCGAAGGCGGAGCAGGCAACCATTGATCAGATCAAGGGACTCAAGGGTGAATACCACTTCGAGACCTACATCAGCTTAACCTGCCACAACTGCCCTGATGTGGTGCAGGCGCTTAACCTGATGAGCGTACTTAACAGCGGCGTAACCAGCACCATGATCGACGGTGCCGCTTTCAAGAGCGAAGTTGAGAGCAAGGATGTTATGGCAGTGCCGTCCGTTTACCTGAACGGCGAGTTCTTTGGCAGCGGCCGGATGACCGCTGAAGAAATTCTCGCCAAGCTGGGTACCGGACCGGATGCTTCCGAATTATCCGACAAGGCACCATTTGATGTGCTGGTTGTCGGCGGCGGTCCTGCCGGTGCGAGCGCGGCTATCTATGCCGCCCGCAAAGGCATCCGCACCGGTATCGTCGCTGAGCGCTTCGGCGGCCAGGTCATGGAGACGATGGGCATTGAGAACTTCATCGGTACGAAGTACACCGAAGGTCCGAAGCTCGCTGCAAGCCTGGAAGAGCATGTGAAGGAATACGAGATCGATGTGATGAAGACCCTGCGGGCCAAGCGCCTGGAGAAGAAAGAACTCATCGAAATCGAGCTGGAGAACGGTGCCGTGCTGAAGAGCAAGACAGTTATCCTCTCTACTGGCGCCCGCTGGCGTAATGTGGGGGTTCCAGGCGAAGCCGAGTTCAAGAACAAAGGCGTAGCGTACTGCCCGCACTGTGACGGCCCGCTCTTCACCGGCAAGCATGTCGCCGTAATCGGCGGCGGCAACTCCGGTATCGAAGCGGCGATTGACCTGGCGGGTATCGTCAGCCATGTGACCGTTCTCGAATTCATGCCGGAGCTGAAGGCAGACTCGGTACTCCAGCAGCGTCTGTACAGCCTGCCTAACGTAACTGTTCATAAGAACGTTCAGACTAAGGAAATTACCGGGACTGACAAGGTGAACGGCATTACCTTTATCGAACGTGATACCGGTACGGAGCAGCATGTCGAGCTTGAAGGTGTATTCGTCCAGATCGGCCTTGTGCCGAACACCGACTGGCTGGCCGAGACTCTGGAACGTACCCGTTTCGGCGAAATCGTCGTCGACAGCCACGGTGCAACCAGCATCCCGGGCGTGTTCGCCGCTGGCGACTGCACCAACAGTCCTTTCAAGCAGATCATCATCTCCATGGGCTCCGGCGCTACCGCCGCCCTGGGAGCATTCGATTATCTGATCCGCAATTAATCCGGTATTATAAATAACCGGTTCAGCTGTCTACCCCCATGGGCAGCTGAACCGGTTTTTATATTGTTAATATAGAACGTCATTAAGAGACTAACAAACCGGCTCCTTTTCCTGCCTTAGGTAAAGCGCTTTGGCTGCGGATTGCTCTTCCCTGCAAAAGCGCTAACCTCAGTCAGTCGGTTTGGAGTCAAATCAGTTTTAAGTGTAATTTGTACAAAAAAACTGGCGAAATTAGTAATTGCAAGGAAATAACTGTATTCTATACATCTATTCTCCCCGAAAAAGCCGGTTCGGGGCGTTTTCGGCAAATATAAATGCACAGAGTGCAGTTAAAACCTGCAGCGGAGCTATTTAGCCAGGTTTAGTTGCAGAAAGTACAGTTATTTCAGCTAGGCGCATTCATTGTGCCGTAACAGCCGGATTGTTACATTACTGAGTTACCGCTGTTTCACAAAGAACTCCTCAGGCGGATAAGGAAAGCCGAGCCTTGACCATACGGGATCAAGTGATTTTTGCTGCATTGAAAAATCTTCTCTTCAGATGGAATCATGCGCTTGAACAAAGTAAAGGGCCACCCCTGACGACGGGACGGCCTTTTGTTAATTGATTTATGTTCTATTCCTACAAACAATACACCTGCAGATAATTAAAGATACAGGTAATCTTTACAACCTCAGGAACAATCCTTCCCCCTGCGCCTTAACATACCTGTACATCACGGCGCACACTCCAGCCAGGATCACCCCGGCCCCGAGCATAATTGCCCTGCCGTCCACACTGGTCAGCACAAACGACAGTCCTGCCGGAATAATCAAGCTGATGAAGCCCAGCAGCATCGCCACCAGCACTGCTGCACTTTGTTTGACGACCTGGACCTCATTGGTCCATTCGAGCTTGGGCAGCTTCAGGTTGACGATAATACCCATCAGCGCGGTATAGCAGGCATAAATGACAGGGATTACGAACAGCAGCAGGCTGTCTGCCCAGCCTGTGCCCAGCGAGATCATCAGCAGCACACAGCTCACAACCGTTATAGGCACTGTAATGGTCAGGTTCACCGCCACCTTGCTGAGCAGAATGATGTGCTTGGGCACTGGAGAGCTCCGCAGAATCCACAGATTGTTGCCCTCCAGAGAGATCGAGCTGGACGTAGTGCAGCTAAGGGCTACGAATAAGGACACAAACAGCGGCGCCAGTGTATTAAGATATTGCTGCAGCTGCGGAATGTCGGCCAGCTGTCCCAGCTGCTCCGGACTGGTGAACAGCAGGGAGACTGACATGATGAGCAGCAGCACCATGCCAATGCCGGTGTTCAGCACATAGTTGGAAGAGCTAAAATAACGGCGCAGCTCCTTGCGGTACAGGGCCTGAAAGGCTGTGGAGGCTTTGAGCGGCTGCATCGTATATTTTCCGCCTGCCCGGCTGGTCGTCAGACCGGTATGAATCGCTTTATAGCGGGTTCCCAGCACAGTGCAGAACACTCCAAATGCGAGCACAGACAGCAATATAAACAAGAGGAAGGCATCCATCCGGTATGCACTCATAGCATTCACATACAGCTCTGTAAGCGGGTATAGCTTGAATATCATATCCGCCAGCCCTGTTCCCAGCTCAGCCAGCTCCGGCTCGCTTCCTTCCAGTGTGAATGAACCCAGGATCAGAGCCACTACGAACAGCAGGGTCAACACCAGGCTGATCATCCGGCTCGCCCGGAACCTGGAAGAAAACCAGCTGATCAGTGCGCCGATTACGGACGCTGCAATAATGGGGATTAACGGGATACAGAGCAGCAGCGGCACAAAAAGCAGATAGTTATACGCTTCCGGCTGCACTTTTAACGCATAGACCGCTCCTGCAGGCAGCATAACCATCACGGTAAAAAACAGATTCAGCACATACAGCTGCAGCACCCGGCTTGCCACCACATGACTCGTCTTCACCGGCAGCGACATCAGCAGATCATAGTCCTTATAGCTGAACAGCACGCCGCCAGCTTTATACACTGTGGTGAAGAAACCGACAACTGACGTGACAGCCATCATAATAGCCAGGAGCAGGTCTAACCGGCCGATTTGCTCAAAAGCTGTTGCCATCGCGTAGCTGTACCCGAACGAAAAAACGGCAATCATCAGCACACCGAGCAGAAGGGCGATGCTGAGCAGGAGCAGCTTGCGCCGCTCTTTTGCATCCCTGGTATGCAGGGCCTTATTGAGGCCAAAGGTCGAGATCAGCTGCAGCTTCGTCAGTCTCCAGATATTAACCATGATCAATCAGCTCCATAAATACATCCTCCAGGCTGTTTTCCCCTTTTACATCCTCAGTTCTGCCCTCTGTAATCAGCCGGCCTTCCTTGATAATCGCAATCTTGTTGCACAGCTTCTCTGCCGTATCCAGTACATGTGTGGAGAAGAAAATCGCACTGCCCTCCCTGCACACCTCCGCCATGATCGTTTTTAGCGTATGAGCCGCCTTCGGGTCCAGTCCGACAAAAGGCTCATCCAGCACCAGCAGCTTCGGCTTGTGGATCAGCGCAGAGATAATCGCCAGCTTCTGCTTCATGCCGTGGGAATACCCGGAGATCAGGTCACCCAGATGGGGAGTCAGCTGAAAAGCGCCGCCGTATTTGGCAATGAGCAGCTCACGGTCCTTCCGGGATACGTTAAACAGATCGCCGATGAAATTAAGGTACTGAATCCCCGTCAGATGATCATACAGGTCCGGGTTATCAGGAATGTATGCGATCCGCGACTTGCAGGACAGAGGGTCTTTTTTCATCGAAATACCGTCAATTTCAATCTCGCCCTCTTCAAAATCCATCACGCCCACGACTGCCCGGATCGTCGTCGTTTTGCCTGCCCCGTTATGTCCGATAAAGCCGTAAATGTCTCCTTGCTCGACGGTCAGATTCAGATTATGTACGGCCTTCTTGCCGCCCTTATAGCTTTTGGAAAATCCTCTGATGGTTAGCATGCCTTCACCTCTCCCATACTGTTAAACAACTAACTGTAATACGAACAGCCAGGGCGAATCGTTCATTCCGGCGGATAAAAAAAATCGTTGTAACCTTTTTGTACCATCGTCCGTCTATGAAAACAAATACCACAAACTACTTCCTGAGGTGAACTCTAATGAAAAAATCATTCAAGCTCGTTACATTATCCGCCGCCGCTGCCATTGCGTTCAGCTTTGCCGGGGAACAATTCGCTTCCGCTGCCGCTTTTACCGATCTGAACAATGTAGCGGATAAAGAAAAAATCATCGCCCTGCAGGATCAGGGGCTAATCAAAGGAATCAGCGCAACGAAGTTCGGCCCGCATCTGCCGATCTCTGAAGCGGAAGGTGTGCAGATGATCGTCAATGCCGCCGGCCTCAATCTGGATACCATCCGGTTTGTGAAGGCGCCGAAGGCTACAGATTATTTTGCTAACGCCAATGATGCAGCCTGGTATGCGCAGGCACTCATAATTGCAGGTGTCCACGGCCTGGACCTGCCGGCTGATCTGCAGCCCGGCCGCAAGCTGACCCGCGAAGCCTTTACCCATCAGCTCATTGATGCGATTGAGCTGGGGGGCCGGCTGCCGATGATCAAGATCGCACCGGTGGAATTCGCAGATCAGGACCAGGTAACGGCCGAGTATTCCGGCTCAATCCAGCGTGCCCTGGCTTACGGGGTTGTGAAGCTGGACAACAGCGGCAAGCTGAATCCGCAGCAGCAGATTACCCGTGCTGAGGCTGCGGTAGAGATCAGCAATGCGCTTGCCTACCTGAAGGCACATCCGGCACCGGGTGCCCAGAACGAAATCCTCACCGCAGAAGAAGCCGTTCAATTGATCAAGGAAGCTGCGGGGCCTGAAGCGGATCTGCAGATCAAGATCGCACCAGCCGCCAGCATGAGCAGAGAATCCTTCACCTACCTGCTGATTAATACGCTGCAGACAAGCGGCCAGCTGCCGATGTATAAGCTCATTCCGGTAACAATAGCGGACGAGGATCAAATGGATATTCTGAACTCGGGGGCGATCCAGACTGCTCTTGCCCTGAAGATTGTCAGCCTGGACGAAGGCGGCAATTTCAACCCGAAAGACCCGATTACCCGTACAGACGGGACCGCGATGGTCAGCCGGGTACAGGAAATTCTGAAGAATAAAGGTGCAAAATAAGGGGGCTGAGGCAACTCACTCCTGCTAATGTACAAAAAAGAACGGCACCGGGTGCCGTTCTTTTCTTTGTTTATATGCTGATTCAGCAGCTTACAGCGCGCTGAATTTTTCTTTTACCTGTGAAAGCATATTGCTCAGTTCCTCATCACCCGCACCGCTTCCAACGCCGCCGAACAGGAGATGCTCCTGCACTTCAACGCCGCAGAATTCGAAGATTCCGCCGCCGGAGGTCTGCTTAAGCGAGTTGTGCATGCCAATAGCCTCATACACTTCCCCCGGAGTGCCGTGAGTGTTAACGATGACTGCTTTTTTGCCAGTGAACAGCTTGTCTATGCCGCCCTCCGCATTATACTGATAGGCGAAGCCGTAGGAAAACGTGCGGTCTACATAACCCTTCAAAATGGCCGGAAGCCCTGTCCACCAGATCGGATAGACAAAAGTAATAACATCCGCGTTGCGCAGATATTCCTGCTCTTCCGCAATATCAGCTGGCGTATTGCCTTCACGCATCGCTGCAGTGTCTGCAGGAGATAATACCGGATTGAAGCCCAGCTTATACAGATCCCGGACGTGAACCTCATGGCCCTTCTCTTTAAGAGCAGCTGCTGCGGTGTTAAGAATGGCGTGGTTGAAGCTTCCTTCATGCGGATGAGCATAGACGATCAAGTGGTTCATTATTTTACAACCTCCGGTTAAATAGTATTGGGTTTGGATATTAGCTGTAATTAAAAAAGAAGCGCCTCTCAAGTTGTAACTATATCAGTTACAGGTAGGGAAAGCAACTTCAATTTTTTAGGGCCGGATAATCCCGTAATGCACCAGATCCTCGTACCGGCCATCTTTTCTTATATGTTCTCTCAGGATCCCTTCCTTACTCATGCCTATTTTCTCCATTACTTTACCCGAGGCTATGTTGGAATTGAAATAACGAGCGAACACCTTATGGTACAGCCTGTCTTCAAAAGCAAACTTCACCATTGCCTCAGCCGCCTCAGTTGCATATCCGTTCCCCCAAAACTCTTCGCCAATCCAGTAGGCCAGCTCCCCGTTGTTGAATTTTTCAGCGTAGGACAAGGCTATCGCACCATATAATGCTCCGCTGATCTTGTCTGTTACGGCGAACTCATACGACAGCCTCGCATCAAAGTTAGCTTCATGGCGGTCAATCCAGCTCAGGGCATCATCAATCGTGTAGGGATAGGGGAGGTATAAGGTTGTTTTGTAGATATTAAAGTTGTCGCACAGCTTAGCTACCTCCGCCGCATCGGATGAGGTGAACATTCTCAGCAGCAGCCGTTCTGTAGTTATTGTTTTATTGATGTTGTTATATGACATACACAGCCTCCTTGATAAAGTGGGGGTTAGACAACATTTGTCCAGGGTAAAAGAACCTTTTGGTTTATTCTGGATATAACGTCATTCGCCGCAGTCCGCTTTATTTCCTCCGCGCTGAGTCACAGAGTTAGCTCAGTAGAGTTATAAAGATAAGTCTGCACTTAGCTCAATTAGATCAGTTTGCTTAGTTAGCCTGGTTGCCCGCCCGGCACACGTTGCAGGAGCATCCCTATCGACTAGTTCAGTAACTTAACTGCACCTTATACCGGCAACCTAACCACGAACTCCGAGCCCTTCCCCGGCGCACTCTCCACCGTTACATTGCCTCCGCTCAGCTCCACGATCCGCCGCACCAGCGGCAGCCCGAGGCCGTTGCCCTCTGCCGAGCGTGACTTGTCGCCCTGGTAGAACTTCTCAAAGATCCGCTTCATCACTTCCTCCGTCATTCCGGTACCTGAATCCGAAATTCGTACCGTTATAGCTGCCTCCGTACTGTATAGGCTGACCGCTACTTCCCCGCCGTTATCTGTAAATTTGAACGCATTGCCCAGCAGATTCAGCCACACCTGCATCAGCAGCTCCTCATTGCCATGATAAGCAACCGGTTCAAGCGTCAAATCCAGATTAATCCCCTTGTCATTCCACTGGGCTTCCAGCAGTAATAACGCCTGGCGGAGCTGCTCGTCGAGCGCGAACTCTGTTTTGCCGCCCACGATCTCCTGGTTTTCCAGCTTGGACAGCTTGAGGATGTTACTGGACAGGGAGGACAGCTGCCGGGTGCTCTCAATGATCAGCCGGCTGTAATCCGCGCGTTCTTCAGGTGTCAGCTCCTGGTCCTGCATCAGTGTGGCGTAGCCCTCAATCGCCGCAATCGGCGTTTTGAATTCATGCGATACATTGACGATAAAATCGTTGCGCAGCGTCTCCATGCCGTCCAGCTCCTGGACCATGCTGTTAAAGTTGACCGCCATCTCGCCGATTACATCCACCTTATGATCCTCATGCGCGATTCTGGCACTGAAATCCCCTTTGGCCACCTGTTTCGCCGCTTCACTAAGATCATTGATCGGAGCCAGCAGCTTCCGGCCGACAATGGCCGTAATGGCAGTACCGGTGAGGACACTTGCCAGCAGCAGCACCGAAATGGGCCAGACAATATGAAACCGCCCCACATCGATCAGCCCTGACTTGACGATCAGCAGACTGAGCCCAAACATCAATATCCCGTCACACAGCAGAATCAGAAAGACACTCAGCACCAGTGCTCCCCACAGGTTACTGCTTTTCCCCGGCCTCCTCACTGATGCTTCACCGCCTTGTAGCCCAGTCCGCGCACGGTTACAATTTCGAACTCCGGGCTGTCCTTGAAGCGTTCACGCAGCCTGTTGATATGCACATCCACAGTCCGGGCATCCGTCTCTGAGTCCATTCCCCAGATTTCGTCCATCAGCTGCTGGCGGGTAAAGATTTTGCCCGGATAGGACAGCAGCTTGTACAGCAGATAGAATTCCTTCTGGGGCAAAAGCGCGCTCCGCTCCCCCCGGTGTACCGTAAGCGAATCCGAGTCCAGGATGACTTCGCCGATCACCAGCCTGCGTTCATTCACAATCTGCGCCCGGCGCAGCAGCGCCCCGACCCGCAGAATCATCTCGTTCACGTCGATCGGCTTCACCATATAGTCATCCGTGCCTGCGTGATAGCCGCGCTGCTTGTCTTCAAAGCTCTCTTTTGCCGTAACCATCAGCACCGGGGTATGGTAGCCCGCTTCTCTCAGCCGCCCAATAAGCTCATAACCGTCCACATTCGGCATCATAATATCCGAAATGATCAGGTCAATATAGTGCGTATCGAGCAGCTCCAGCGCATGCTGACCGTCCTCGGCCAGTACCGGATTATAGCCGTGCTTCGCCAGCACCGTACCGATCAGCTGCCGCAGCTTGCCGTTGTCTTCAACTACCAATATGTTAATCATCCATACACCTGCAATCCCTTAATAGTCATCACAACCGTCCTGCAATTCCAATGCCTGTTCACATTGTACAATATTTATATGAACCCATTATGAACTTTAGCGCGTATCACTTACTATGTATCGGCCACTCCCCATGCTGTCCGGGGCGGTACGAGTTGATGTTCAGTTCATAAATGTATGTTACGCTTTGCACAAAGACAGAGATTCAAGGATGAAGAGAGGATGAGATTAACGGTATGCTGCAGCTTAAAAACATCTCCAAAAGCTATACCACCGGCAGTTTCACGCAAACTGCACTTAATGATGTAAGTCTCGATTTCAGGAAAAACGAATTTGTGGCCATTCTCGGCCCCAGCGGTTCGGGTAAAACCACCTGCCTGAACATCATCGGCGGGCTCGACCAATATGACAGCGGGGACCTGGTTATTAACGGAACCTCAACCAAGGCGTTCAAGGACAGTGACTGGGATGCTTACCGCAACAACAGTGTCGGGTTTATTTTTCAGAGCTACAATCTGATCTCCCACCTGAGCATCACGGATAACGTGGAAATGGGCATGACCCTGAGCGGCGTGAGTGCTGACGTCAAGCACCGCAAGGCAGTAGAAGCACTGGAGAAGGTCGGGCTGAAGGATCATATCCACAAAAAGCCGGGCCAGCTGTCCGGCGGACAGATGCAGCGTGTCGCCATCGCCAGAGCACTTGCCAACGATCCTGATATTATTCTCGCAGACGAGCCGACCGGCGCACTTGATACCGTAACCAGTGAGCAGATTATGGAGCTGATCAAGGAAATCGCCAAAGACAAGCTCGTCGTCATGGTTACACACAACCCGGAGCTGGCCGAAGCTTATGCCGACCGGATTGTGCAGTTCAGGGATGGAAAGGTCATTTCCGACACCAACCCTCCGGCCGACCTTAAGACCAATGCGAATTATCAGCTGAAAAAGACAGCAATGAGCTATTTTACCGCCCTCAAATTGTCCGGCAAAAATATCTCGACCAAAAAGTGGAGAACGGCGCTTACCGCCTTCGCCTCCAGTATCGGCATCATCGGCATTGCCCTGATTCTCTCCCTCTCGAACGGTTTCGATAAGCAGATCAGCAGCTATGAATCCGGAGCGTTATCCAACTTTCCGGTGACGATCAGCGAAACGGCCGCGCAGATTGATATGTCCAATCCGCCGGGAGCGCAAATGGAGGAAGCCGACAAGAAGTGGACCGAATTCACGGATGCCGCTGAAGTGTATCCGTATGATCCAACCGCCAACACGGTTCTGCATACGAATGTGCTGAGCGAGGAATATCTGGACTATCTGGACAAAATCGACCCTGCACTGCTCGATGGTGTATCCTACAGCCGTAAGGTGAACATGAACATCCTGCGTTCAGACGGCGAAACCGCAGTTCCGGTTGATACTGCCAGCCTGAACTTCACTACCTACCCGGATAAGCCGGCAGGTACTGAAGGCAGCTATCTGGCAGATTACTATGACCTGCTTGCAGGCAGTCTGCCTGAGCAGCCGACCGATCTGGTGATGGTTGTTGATGAATACAACCGGATGAACCAGAGCATTCTTGAAGCGCTTGGGTTTGATTATAATGCTGCCAATGTCAGCTTTGACGATGTTGTCGGCCGTGAGTTCAAGCTGATCTATAACAATGACTACTATACCGAAGCAGACGGCATGTTCAAGCTGAACGGTAATGCCGCCAACCTGAGTGAAATGTACAACAGCGCTAATGCCGTTACCCTGAAAATCTCGGGGATCATCCGCAAACAGCAGGACTCCCCGATGTCCACCATGTCGGCAGGTATCGCTTACTCCGACAGCCTGGCGGAGCAGTTCATTGAGAATGCACAGGGCTCAGCCATTGTGCAGGCCCAGGAGCAGCAGGATCAGGTCAATGTGCTGACAGGCAAAGTGTTCTCCCAGATCGGCGGAGTTGACATGAGCGGCATGCAGATGGGTATGGGAATGGGCATGGGCGGATCAAGCGCAAGTACGGATCCTGGCAATGCCAATTCCCAGGAAGCCGCACTTGCCGCGCTTGGCGCTGTAGCGACACCGTCCTCAATCTCCCTGTATCCGAAGGATTTTGGAGCCAAAGAGAACCTTGTAGCCTATCTAGATAAATGGAATGATGATCACAGCAAGGAAGAAATGATCGTGTACACCGACCTGGCAGCGATGGTAACCAGCCTGTCCAGCGGTATTATGGACGGAATTACGATGGTCCTGATCGCTTTCGCCTCCATCTCACTGGTTGTATCCCTGATCATGATCGGTATTATCACCTATATCTCCGTACTGGAGCGTACGAAAGAAATCGGTGTACTGCGTGCCCTCGGTGCCCGCAAAAAGGATATCACCCGCGTATTCAATGCAGAAACCTGCATTATCGGCTCGCTCTCCGGCCTGCTCGGGATCGGTATCGCCTATCTGCTGACCATTCCGGTCAACATCATTCTGAAGTCGATTACCGATCTGTCGAATGTCGCGCAGCTGAATCCGCTGCATGCCTTCGGACTCGTCGTGCTCAGTGTCGGACTGACCATGCTGGGCGGCTTCATTCCTGCCAAATTCGCGGCGAAGAAAGACCCTGTCGTGGCTCTGCGCAGTGAATAATCCTTTTGCCTTGCTTAACAAGGAGCTGGTCTTGGACCGGCTCCTTGTTTTCTTTATAATAAAGAAAAACGAAGTACTGGAGCTTAAATAATGAGAAGGTTTACGATTGAAACCGCCAGAAAAATAATGACCAATGAGATCAGTGTCGAAGCACTGCTGAAGCAGTATCCGGAGTATAAGGATGAGGTGCTGCGTGAGCTGGGTGAAATCAAGAAGGGCGCCGCGGCGAATGTAGTACAGGCCATCATCGACCGGTACACGGCCAGCGCCAGAACAGCCAATACCAAAATCAGCAAAAGCGGGATGAATGAAGCCACCGTGAATGCTTTTCTGCCGAATATTATCAAGGCGCGGTTTGCAGTCTATCTGCTGGAGCAGCTGAATATTGCCGTATCCGCCAATACACCTGCCGGCAATGTCCGTTTTAACCGCTGGGACGGGACCATCCTGCAAAGGCTGCTGTTCCGCAAAGGGTTCGAACGCAAGCCGGTGTCGCTGCCCCTGTTCCGCTTTTTCTGGAGATTCATTAAGGATAAAAAGATTCTGATGCCGCTCGTTAACAAAAAGGGAATCTACTGCTTCTACTCCAAAGAACTGATCAAGGAGCTGACAGTGTTGATCGGGGCCCGGAAATGTCTGGAGATTGCTGCGGGGGATGGAACGCTGACACGTTTTCTAAATGAGGCGGGTATGGCCTGCACTGCTACCGATGATTACAGCTGGAAGCATTATATCGACTATCCGGCTCACGTGGAGAAGGCTGACGCCAAAACGGCGCTGGCTAAATACACCCCTGAAGTGGTGCTGTGCTCCTGGCCCGTGCCGAAGAACCCGTATGAGAAGCATGTATTCAAGGCGGATTCCGTGCAGCTCTATATCGTGATTGGAACCAGAAACCCGCAGACGACCGGAGATTTCGAGGCTTACCATAACGCTGAGAAGTATACAATGGAGTTAGACGAGCGCCTGTCAGCGCTGATTCTGCCGCCGTCTGAGGACAATGCGGTTTATCTTTTCCGGAAAAAGACGGCCGGAGAGCTGTAAGGAAGTGAAGTTGTGCAGGTCGCATTCTGTCACAACAAGAAAAACGGTATACCGGACCATGCCGGCATACCGCCCGTCCCGCTTATTCTGTTATCCGACGACATTGCCTGCGCCTTGACGCTGCGTTCTCTTTCGGCTGACAGTGGCGGGATTCGTGAGGCTCCCCTGCATGACCGGTGTTATAGTGTGTATGTCAGCAGCTACTGATGCAGGATAGCGCTTCACAATTCCAATTTACCCGTTGCCAAATTTTTAAAACGGCATTTTAGCATCAGAATATTTTACTGGAAAAATGCCGGGCTTCTGCCTGTTCAAAGGGGATAGCAACGGCAAAGGTACAGCCCTTGTCACTTGTTTCCTTCAGCCATATTTTACCGCCCATGAGCTTAGCCAGCTGCCTGCAGATGGAGAGCCCGAGCCCCGCTCCGCCATATTTGCCCGGTGAACGGTGCTCATGAATTTGCGAGAATGAACGAAACAGGCAGTCCTTTTGTTCGGGCGGCAGCCCAACCCCGGTATCCCTCACTTCAACGGTCACAGTGACGCAGTCATCCTGAGTACTTGCATGTTGTACCACCAGTCCGACCTCACCGCGCTCCGTGAATTTCAGTGCATTGCTGACCAGATTGGTTAAGATCTGAGTGACTTTTGGGCTGTCACCCAGCAATAGCGGGCTGTCCGGACTGTCATATACCGCACACAGCCTGATCCCCTTTTTCCCGGCATCGGCTGTAAACAACTGCAGCACATGGTCTATGGCTTCCCGGATGCGGAAAGGTTTCAGCGCAAGCTTCATCGTGCCGGCTTCCATTTTGGAGTAATCGAGGATCTGGTCCATCATGGACAGCAGATTATTGCTGCTCTTCTCAATAATATCGACGTACAGCAGCTGTTCCTCCGTCAGCTCCGTGGTCTGCAGCAGACTGCTCATGCCGATCACTCCGTTCATGGGTGTGCGGATTTCATGGCTAAGCACGGCGAGCAGATTTTTTTTATCCTCCAGCACCCGTTCAGCCTTCTCCTCTGCCGCCCGCAACTCAGTAAGAGCCGATTCCATTTCCAGCAGGTTGGTGAAAAAAGCGGATAAAGATACCAGCAGTTCCACATCACGCTCCTGATATTGGTAGAAACCATGATCAAACGAGCACAACGAGCCGTAGAACTCCCCCTTCTCATTGCGGATCGGCACTCCGATAAATGAACACCCGCCGACAAACTCCGTCGCATCCATATCCCTTGTCAGCGGATGGGTCAGATTATTATCAATAACAAGCGGCCCCTGCGCATGTTCGGTGACCAGCGCGCAATAGGATTCCTCATTGTCCACCACCAGACCCTCGACCAGCATGATTTTATCCCGGTTAAAGGACTTGAGCACCTTAGTTGACAGACTGTCCAGATTGGCGATACAAAATGTATTGGCCGGAATCAGTCTGCTTGCAGTATCCATCACATGTGCTGCAGAAGCATACAATTTACCCGAAATCACCGACAATACATCAATGTATTCTGTTTTCAACATATCCCGCTCGTCCCTTCCATTCCATATATTCCTGCTGCTCCTCGGGGTCAATCCCAGCTTCTGCGGTCATTAATCTCCCGCTTCTCGCGGAAAGCCCGCTCCAGATCAATATCCAGCTTGTTCGCCAGATCAAAAATGTTCCACACCACATCATACATCTCATAGCCCAGATTGGCCTTGAGCTCTTCATCCGGATGAAAGGAGACCGACAGTACTTCCTTGGACAATTCGCCGACCTCGGTCATTAAATACAGCATCCGCTGTTCGATTGTGCTCGTATCAAAGCCCTTAACTTCACTAAACGTTCTCACATACCGTTGAAACTCTCCAGCATTCATTTCTTTATCCGCCCCCTATGACTATTCTTTCTATACGAAACTCATTATACATGAAAAAAACGCAGAGCCCTGTAATTTCGGGCTCTGCGTGAATTGAACTAAAACTTAACTTCATAGATTAATCTCTTTCAGCTAAACCGAAATAGCGCTCAGCATTGTTGTAGCAGATGTCCTCCACGATACCGCCCAGGAAGGGCAGGTCTCTAGGCGCTTCGCCGCTGGCCACCCAGCCGCCGATCAGGTTGCAGAGAATCCGGCGGAAATACTCGTGGCGTGTGTAGGACAGGAAGGAACGGGAATCGGTCAGCATCCCTACAAAGCAGCTCAGCAGGCCAAGATTAGACAGCGAGGTCAGCTGCTTAATCATGCCGTCCTTCTGGTCGTTGTACCACCAGCCGGAGCCGAACTGGACTTTGCCCTTGATGCCTTCGCCCTGAAAAGCCCCGATCATCGCCGCCAGCACATCGTTCTGCGCGCCGTTCAGATTATAGACAATTGTCTTCGGCAGCTCGCCTGTCCGGTCAAGACCGTCCAGCAGCTTGTATAGACGCTCGGCATAGCTGTGATCACCGATGATATCGAAGCCCGTATCGGGCCCGAGCTTCCGGAACATCCGGGTATTCGGATTGCGGAGTGCTCCGATATGCAGCTGCATCGTCCAGCCGTGCTCCGCATATTTGCGGCCCATGGCCAGGAACAAGGCCGTTGCATACTGGTCACATTCCAGCTTACTGAGGCTTTGTCCGCTCAGCCTCTTGCTGAAGATGGCTTCAAGCTCGGAGGCGGATGCCTCCTCAAACGGCAGATCGGTGAAGCCGTGATCCGAGATCATGCAGCCGTTCTTATCGAAGTACTCGATCCGCTCCAGCAAGGCGCGTTCTATGAGCGCATAGCTGGTAATCGGATACCCTGCCGCCTGCTCTAAGCTGGCCAGATAAGCCGGAAACGTCTCAGCTCCGATTAACAGGGCCTTATCCAGACGGAAGGTTGGCGTGACACCGGTCTTGAACTCTTTTTGCGCGGCTATTTCGGCATGATATTTGAGATCATCCGCCGGATCATCGGTCGTACAGATCCACTTCACGTTAGAGCTTGTGATCAGCCCCCGGGCCGTGAAAGCGTCAGTGGCAATCAGCTTGTTGCAATGGTCGTAGATCTCCCGCCAGTTCTGTGGATTCAGCTGCTCCTCCACACCGAAATAATGCTTCAGCTCCAGCGCAGACCAGTGATACAACGGATTGCCCACCGTATAGGGCAGCACCTCGCTCCACTTGGCGAACTTCTCTTCATCTGATGACGAGCCGGTAATGTACTTCTCCTCCACACCGAAGGTGCGCAGCGCACGCCACTTGTAATGATCCCCGCCCAGCCAGACATCGGTGATGCTGCTGAAGCGTTTATTTTCGGCTATGGCCTGCGGATCAAGATGGCAGTGATAGTCAATGATCGGCAGCGCTTTGGCGTACTCGTGGTACAGTATACGCGCTTCCTCCGACTGCAGCAGAAAATCCTCCTGAATTAATCCCTTCATTATTTATGCTCCCCTGCCTTTATTTCACGTATTTCTCTAGCGTGCTTCTTACTGCTCCCGGTCCGGCCAGCAGCTCATAGAACATGCCCTCGATCTTGCCGCCAAGGCCGATGTCATACAGCTTCACGCCGAACAGCTGCTCGTCTTCGAGAATAGCGCGCACATTAGAGCTGGTGTCGCCCAGCTTTACACCCTGCAGATGGCCCTGCAATGTTTCGAGCAGCGGGTCCGGACTGAGCGTAATGGCCTCGCCTTTATCGTCCACGCCCAGCAGATAACGGCACCATACAGCAATAGCCAGCGGAATGGCAGTCAGGTCAGCAGGGTTCAGGTCCTCTCTGCGGACATATGATTTGATCGTTTCACCAAAGCGGATCCCCACCTTCTGTGAGGTATCTGTCGCAATCCGCTGCGGCGCATCGGGAATGAACGGATTGGCAAAGCGCTCCTTCAGCACCTCATCCAGGAACTGCTTCGGACTGATAATACCCGGATCAACAACAACCGGCAGCCCTTCCTTGTAGCCGATAATCTCAACCAGCTTGCGCAGCGTATCGTCCTTCATCTCATCAGCGATCAGGGTGTAACCGAGCAGGCAGCCAGACACGGCAAGCGCCGTATGCAGCGGATTAAGGCAGGTGGTTACCTTCATCGTTTCAATATTATTGACCGTATCCCGGTCGGTGAAAATAATCCCCGCCTGCTCCAGCGCTGGACGGCCGTTCGTGAATTTGTCTTCGATGACCAGATATTCGCTGATCTCGGCGTTCACAAACGGAGCGGTATAGGTGTTCTTGGAGGTAACAATGACATTCATTTCGTCGATACCCTGCTCCAGCAGCGCAGCCTGAACGGTTTCGGACGGGCGCGGCGTGATTTTGTCGATCATCGACAGCGGGAAGGTAATCAGCTGCTCATTCAGCAGATAGTCCACGAAGCCTGCTTCCACTGAGCCTTTTGCTGCCCATTCCCTGGCAATTGTAACGATCCCGTTCTTGAGCTTATCCCCGTTATGCGAGCAGTTATCCATGCTGACAAAAGTCATCGGGTATGCGCCCTTCAGATACCGCTTGTATGCAAGGGCAGCCACGATGCTCATCGCATGGACCGGCTGCTCCGGTCCTCCGGCAATATCCTTCTCCACAATGCCGAGATACTGGCCGTTTGGTCCGGTCAGGGAATAGCCCTTCTCAGTTATCGTGAAGCTGGCCATCTGCAAGCTCGGGTTCTCGAAGATTTCCGTCAGCCGCCGGTCATCCGCTTCGCGGGTTTTGTCGGCAGTGATGCCTTCCGAGATGCTGCTGACCACTTTCTTCTGGAAGTCACCGCGTGCATTCATCAGCACCAGCAGGGTCAGATTGTCATAAGGCTTGTATACCTTGT
The DNA here is from genome assembly GCF_058313675.1 of Paenibacillus sp. fava2. Taxonomy (NCBI): domain Bacteria; kingdom Bacillati; phylum Bacillota; class Bacilli; order Caryophanales; family Paenibacillaceae; genus Paenibacillus; species Paenibacillus sp. fava2. Next base: position 5,201,177 of record NZ_CM177755.1, read on the forward strand.
CGATCATTTCAAAATCAAACGTCTCCGCCGCAATGATCCCCGTGTCCGCCGCCCCGCTGTCGAGCAGCTTCTGATGGGCATTCGCCACGAATCCGCGGAAGATGTTGCCTGCGCCGAAATGCACCCATTCCGGCTTCTCCAGCGTGTTCTGCGCTACTGTGTCATAGTCGAACTTGGGAAGCTCTACACCGGCGGCCTCCCAGGAGGCCGCTTCATTCACGATACTGGATCGGCTCAGGCGCAGCATGTTACTTCGCCTCCTTTACATTCTCCAGGCTATCCCATACGCCAAGCAGATACATAATACCCATCGCTCTGTCGTAGAGGCCATAGCCCGGACGGCAGTTCTTCTCTTCTCCCCAGAGGTGACGGCCGTGGTCCGGACGGACATAGCCGGTGAACCCGCTCTCATGATAAGCCTTTACCACCTCAGCCACATCAACACTGCCGTCGCGGCCGCGGTGTGACACTTCGATAAAGTCCCCATTGTCGAATACCTTTACATTGCGGATATGGGCAAAATAAATCCGGTCATGGAACTCACGGATCATCGCCGGCAGATCATTTTCGGGATTCGTGCCGAGTGAACCGGTGCAGAAGGTCAGTCCGTTGTAAGGGCTGTCTACGGCATCCAGCATCCGGCGGATCGTATCGCGGCTGCGGATGATACGCGGCAGTCCAAAGATCGGCCAGGCCGGATCGTCGGGATGGATGGCCATTTTGATATCCACTTCTTCACATACCGGCATGATGCGCTCAAGGAAGTACACCAGGTTCCCGAACAATTTATCTTCTGTCACATCGGCATAGGCCGCGAACAGATCATCCAGCTTAGCCAGACGCTCCGGCTCCCAGCCGGGCATGGTGAACTCGCCTGCGCCTTTGAGGATGCGGTCAACCATGTCGCGCGGATTATCGGTAATGGCAGCCTTTTCATAAAAGAGGGCGTTCGATCCGTCCGGCAGCTCCTTGTACAGCTCCGTACGCGTCCAGTCGAACACGGGCATGAAGTTGTAGCAGATGACTTTCACGCCGACTTTGGCCAGCTTGCGGATCGTATCAATGTAAATGTCGATATATTTGTCGCGGGACGGCAGGCCGATCTTGATATCATCATGAACGTTAACACTCTCAACTACAGCGGTGCTGAAGCCCTTGGCCGTAATCTGATCCGCAACCTTCTGGATTTCTTCCATCTCCCACACTTCACCGGCCACCTTATGATGCAGCGACCACACAATGCCCATTACCCCCGGAACTTGCCGGATATGGTCCAGAGTGATATTGTCGTTCCCTTCGCCGTACCATCTCCATGTCATGTTCATAAATAAACCCTCCTTATGATGTATAAAGCAAATGATAACCTAGTGAAATGATGTAAAAGCAAATAATAACCCCTTGTGCAGATTAGGCTCACGGCGTGATGTGCGGGAACACAGCGCAATAAAGCAGCTGGCAAAACCGGGCACAAAATGCCTAGCGGGTCTGATGCACACAATCCAGTTTAACGGATCTGAAGCCAAACCAAATCCAGAAAGCTTGATGCACAATCCAATCTTGTATACAAGTTTGACTTGATCATAGTTTAAACTCTGTAACGATGTCAATACCCAATTATGAAAGCCTATGTATACCCTTACAAAGCTGATGTTTGCGGCTTTTTTCACATGTGATCAGATTGTATTCTTTTGTTAACCCCCAGCATGATGTATACTAGATAACAAAATACAAAGTTGGAGCAAATGAAGCCATGTCAATTAAAGAAGAAATTATGAAGACACTGAAACAGGAGATTCTTACCCTGACCCTGAAGCCGGGCGCTATCCTCAGCGAGACGGTCCTGTCCGAACGGTTCCAGATTTCACGGACCCCGCTGCGCGATGTGCTGAAGCAGCTCAGTCTGGAATCGTATATTGATATTTATCCCAAGAAGGGAAATCTGGTTTCCTATATTGATCTGGAGTCGGTGGAGCAGATTATTTTTCTGCGGAGTGTGCTGGAGAAGGAGATCATCAAATATCTCTCGGAGCATCTTGCCCTGAAAGGCGTGCATGAGCTGAAGGATATACTGGACCGCCAGAAGGCCGTCATTCGTGAAGACAATGCCACCGAACCCTTCCTCAACCTGGACGATGCGTTCCATGCCGCCCTGTTCCGGCTGGCCGGCCGGGAGTATCTATGGAACCTGATTCAGCAGTCCAATGTGCACTATGTCCGCTACCGCAGGCTGCACATGCTCCGGAAAGAAAAGCTGGAGGAAATCTGGAACGAGCACCAGCACATTCTGGAATACATGACCCGGCGGGAAACCGACAAGCTGGAGGCGCTGATCCACCACCATCTGCGGGAGGATATTAATTCCTTGTATCTGCAGGAGAATTTTGCAGATTATATCCGGGGTTAAAGTGCCCTGGATCTGCGCTGTACGCCTGCCGGCGGGAAGAACAAAGGCATTTTTGCCTTTGATTTCGGCCGGTTGCCCACTTGAGGCAAATTCAAAGGCCTTTTTGCCTTTGATTTCGGCCCTTTGCCCACTTTGGGCATAATCAAAGGCATTTTTGCCTTTGATTTCGGCCGGTTGCCCACTTGGGGCAAATTCAAAGGCATTTTTACCTTTGATTCCGGCCGTTTGCCCACTTGAGGCAAATTCAAAGGCCTTTTTGCCTTTGATTTCGGCCGGTTGCCCACTTTGGGCAAATTCAAAGGCCTTTTTGCCTTTGATTTCGGCCGTTTGCCCACTTGAGGCAAATTCAAAGGCCTTTTTGCCTTTGATTTCGGCCGTTTGCCCACTTCGGGCAAATTCAAAGGCACTTTTGCCCTTCATTTCGGCCATCACAAAAAAGCAGCCAGTCTGGATGACCGGCTGCTTACGTTACACTAGACGGGAATTGCTACGGAGGATGGGATTCCGTTCTCTTTTATCTGTCCAGAGTGCAGTCCTACACTGTTCTTTCTAACAAAACCTCTACTCGTTTTTCCATTTCGCAGGCGGACCGGGCATTCCGTTTACAATCCACCATTCGCCTCCCCCACATATGCAGTTGCCATATATTGCAGCATGACCCCTTCTGATAACGCCTGATTCTTCTCTACGGTAAGATCCACCTCTTCATGAAACTCTATTATGTTCCTGGTTGAGCTTGTTTAATAAGTCGTATTTATCCTGATAATGAAGATGGTCATTCCAGACCACCGGCTTCTCTTGAATGATTGACACTTTGCTTCAATATGTTTAGTAATCGACGAATTTGCTGAAATTAACGATTGAATACAATTGTGATTATTTTATTATATACATATGTCGAATAGACGATCCATATCGATTAGTGCGCATTTCAATATTTTGCGAGCTGCCATTCTGAATATGAAAAAGGAGATAAACATATGTTTACCGAAGCTTACAAATTAGCAAACGGGATAGAAATTCCAAAGTTAGGCCTGGGGACCTGGCTGCTTGATGCTGAACAGGCTGCCCAGGCCGTACGTGATGCGGTGTCCATCGGCTATCGCCATATTGATACTGCTCAAGCTTATATGAATGAAGCCGGTGTAGGTGAAGGAGTCCGTTCCAGCGGAATCTCCAGAGAAGAGATTTTTATCACGACAAAGGTTGCCGCAGAAGCAAAAAGCTATGATGCAGTAATGCAATCCATTAATGAATCTTTAGCAAAAACGGGGCTGGATTACATCGATCTTCTGATTATCCACAGCCCGCAGCCCTGGAACGAATTCCGCGGTGAGAAACGTTATTTTGCGGAAAACAAAGAAGTCTGGAGAGCCTTGGAGGACGCTTATAAGGCAGGAAAGGTTAAGGCCATCGGTCTTTCTAACTTCCTGCAGGACGATATAGAAAATATTCTTGAGAGCTGCGAGATTAAGCCTATGGTCAATCAAATTTTGGCCCATGTGAGCAATACACCCCTTCAATTGATTGAGTTCTGCCAGAAAAATGACATCCTGGTCGAGGCCTATTCCCCGATCGCACACGGGGCCATTCTCGATCATCCGGAGGTTAAGAAAATCGCTGAAAAGATTGGAGTATCTGCAGCCCAGCTCAGCCTGCGATATGATGTCCAGCTTGGTCTTGTAGTCATTCCTAAGACGGCGAATCCGGAGCATATGCGAATCAATGCTGAGCTTGACTTTGTTATCAGCGATGCAGATATGGAAACTTTGAAACAAGTTGAGACTATCCAGCATTATGGTGAGCATAATTTCTTCCCGGTCTTCGGCGAGAAAAACAAAGTGAATTAAAGGGAGGATACAAAATGGCAAAGCATGAAGAAGTTGCAAACGGCGTGATTTTCCCTATTGGCGAAAAGAATGAAGCATTTGCACAATATTTTATCGGACAAAGCTACCTCAAAATGCTGGTTGCTGATCCTAAAATTAATGTAGGCGTAGGAAACGTGACCTTTGAACCGGGTTGCCGGAATAACTGGCATATCCATAGAAACGGTTACCAGCTTTTACTTGTAACTGGCGGCGAAGGCTGGTACCAGGAAGAAGGACGACCGGCCCAATTGTTAAAAGCGGGCGATGTTATTGTTACCCATGATGGTGTAAAACACTGGCACGGCGCAACAAAGGACAGCTGGTTTGAACATATAGCAATCACTGCGGGTACACCCGAATGGCTTGAGCCAGTCTCAGAGGAGCAATATAACAATCTTTAACTGGTATGATAAAGGCAGCCGGTCTAAGCGACCGGCTGCCTTTATCGATAATACTGACATTGAATCATTGTTAAGTGGGTCATTAATTCGCTTAACGGTCTTCCATTCCAGAGGGTCAGTCTCCTTCTTCAGCCTGCAGAAACCGGAACCACTGCAGGTCAAAGTTACTGCCCGGCAGGAACAGGAACGTTACTGTCTGTGAGCCGTGTACCGGCTCAAGCGCAAATTCCCGCACCGTATAGCTGTCTGCTCCCGGGAATTCAACGAGCTGCTTGGAGTCTCCTTCCGGACCGCTGAACAGCAGGTGCAAGGTATTATTAGCAAGTTCGGAACGGCCGCAAATCTGCAGCCGCACGGCCTCCTGCTCACCGAAATCCATGTCTTCGTAGATCAGCGACACGTTGTTGCCGATCCCCTCAATCGCACGCTCTGTGATGGAGAAGGTATCGCCGTATATCCGGTTATTCTCCAGGGCACCAAGGCGGGCAAAGGCTTTGTGCCGGCGGGCAAACAAGATGCCTTTGAGGTGAATCTTTTTCCGCAGGATGAAGGAAATCGTTGTAATGCCGCGCAGCAGCCGGGGCAGCTTGTAGGTCTCCTCCTGATATACATTCCAGCGGGACGGCTTCTGGTACAATACTGTATCCAGCAGTACTGCGCCGGGCTGGCCCGGAATCCCTTCCCAGATCTCGATTGGATATTCATCGCTGTCCAGTGCGAATATAGGCATCGTCAATTCATCTGCGCCGTAGCTGCCGAAGTTAATCCGCTCGAAGCAGATCAGGCTCTCCCCTTCACGCGCCGTCGCCACGCCGCGTTCATTGCCGTTGGTCAGGTTGTAGCTGGCGCTGCTGTGATAGGCGGCGGAGATGAATTCATACGGATTCAGATAAGCCTGGCCGAAGCCGCTAAGCTTGATCTCCATCTGTGAATAGATCCGGATGCCCTCTGCCCCGTTGCGCACTCCGCACCGCACAAAGACGTCACCGTCCCCGAGAGGGGTAATCCGCACTTCCTGTCCCTTAACCTCAAGCGCAGCAATATTGGAATCCACTCCAGCCGCATTAGTGATGCGCCATTCCACATCCTGATCAGCGGCGTTCTCCGGGTGCAGCTTCACACGGATGGGCAGGCCGGCCTTTTCCGGGGTCAGCAGCGTGCCTTCCGGACACAGGATCTCCAGCTTCCGCACCGGCACCTCAAGTAAGGCTTCACCGCCGTTATCGCCGGCTCTCCGGCCGTTTTCCCGCCCGGCTTCAAGCGGGCAATCCGCGTACAGCACCGGCTCCTCCGGCTCCGCTCCTTCGGCCTTGGCCGCAGGCACGGACTGCAGCACGATCTCAGCACCGGTAATACCTGCCGACTCCGCACGCAGCGTAATCGCCCCCGGCTCCAGGGTGCCGGCAATAATCGCCAGCAGCTTGCCGCTGAACATCCGGCGGTTTGAGCCTTTGTAGGCATCGTAATCGGTGCTGTCCCCGTTATCCAGGCCGACCAGCCTTCCCGGCCCATCGATGCTCAGCTGCACCCGGTTGTTGGCATTCTCCACAGGGAGACCATTAGAATCGGCAGCCGCAATGGTGACAAAGATCAGATCCTGTCCATCAGCGGCAAGCTCCTGTTTGTCTGCTGCCAGAACAAGAGCAGCGGCATCGCCGAAGGAAGCACGCTGCTCCGAGGCTATCACCTGACCCTGCTCATCATAGGCATCGGCCCGGAGAACTCCTGTCTTGTACGGCAGCTTCCAGTTCCCTACCAGCTGCAGGCCGTTTTCATGGTCAATATCATACGTTCCCTGTGACACATCATCCAGAAACAGCTCGATCCGCGGCGCATTGGAACAGACCCGGACATCAATCAGCTGACCTTCAGAGAAATCCCAGTACGGAAAGATATGAATCATCGGAGCGGTGCGGTAATCCGTCCATTCCGCCTGATAAATATAATAAGAATCCTTCGGGAACCCGGCGGTGTCCAGCTGCCCGAAGTAAGAGTTCTTGGTATGGTACGGGGTCGGTTCCCCGATATAGTCGAAGCCGGTCCAGAGAAACTGCCCAAGGGAATACTTGGCGTCCCGGTCACCGGTGATGCAGATTTCTGTATTCTTCGCGCCCCAGCTGGTCGAGCTGTTGCCAAGCGCTGAACACTGCAGGTCATCGTCGGCAAGCACCGGCTGCTCCAGCGGAAAATGATAGACGCCCCGGCTCTGCACCGTCGAGCAGGTCTCGCTTCCGTAGATCATCCAGTCCGGATGCTCCGCATGATGCGTGTCATAGTATTTCTCGCCGTAGTTATACCCGGCGACCTTGACGATGTCTGCACATTTCTGCGCATTCTCCCATGGCATATAGTTTGAGCCAATCGTCACAAAACCGTTGCCGCGCGGGTCATGCAGTAGTACCTCATCCTGCAGCATCCGGGTAACCTCCTGGCCCCGCTCACCCGCGTGAGTATCATAGATCTCGTTGCCGATGCTCCACATGATCAGGCTCGGGCAGTTCCGGTCGCGCCGGACCCAGCTGGCAATATCCTTCCTCCACCATTCCGGGAAAAAGCGGGCGTAATCGTAAGGCGTTTTGCTGCGCTCCCACATGTCAAATGCCTCCGAGACAATGAGCACGCCCATTTCATCCGCCAGCTCCATCAGCTCGACCGCAGGCATATTATGGGCCGTGCGGATCGCGTTCACGCCCATCTCCTGCAGCAGCACGATCTGCCGGCGCAGCGCAGCCTTATTAACCGCAGCCCCCAGCGCACCCAGATCATGGTGCTGGCACACCCCGTTCAGCTTAAAGGAGCGGCCGTTGAGGAAAAATCCCTTGTCACTGTCCAGCTCCACTGTCCGGAAGCCGAACCGTTCACGCTCCTCCTGGATAACGATCCCACCTTCCAGCAGTTCTGTCTTCAGCCAGTACAGGCTCGGGCTGGCAATATCCCAGAGCGCCGGCTGCTCCACTGCCAGACGGCTGTGGGCATGAACCATTCCGCCGCCGTCCGCCATCAGCACGGCCGACTCCTCCCGGGCCACTGCATTACCGTCGCCGTCCAGCACCGTATGGCGCAGCGTATAAGCCGCCTTTTCCCCGCCGGCTGCATGGTTCTGCCCGGAGTCTCCCGGCCTGTCGGAAGTATCTGCCAGTTCCAGCTCTGTATCCACATCTACCGTCCAGTTCCCGCCGGCTGCCGGCCGCGCAGCAATGTAGATTCCGTCAGCTGCAATATGGCTCAGCGGATATTCACGCAGCCACACCGAGCGGTAGATGCCTGCTCCGGAGTACCAGCGGGAATTGGGCGATTCATGGACGACCCGCATCACAATGGTGTTATCGCCTTCCTGCAGATAAGGCGTAATGTCAAACTCAAAGGTGGAATACCCGTACTTCCACTCCCCCGCCTCCTGTCCGTTCACATACAGGGCAGAATCCATGTATACGCCTTCAAACCGCAGAGAGCAGCAGCGCTCCGGCGGTATTTTATCCAGAGTAAGCGTCTTGCTGTACCAGCCCTCCCCGTTCTCATAGAGCGCATTCGTATCGTAGATCAGCCAGTCATGCGGCAGGGTAACGGGCATCCAGTCCGCCTCTGCCATTACTTTTGTCAGCTCAGATCCCAGCGGCTGCTTGCTGAACTGCCAGCCCCCGTTCCATTTGCGTGCAGTGTTCATCCTGTACTCTCCTCCTGTATCTTTTTCTCCGGCATACTCGCCCGGTATCAGCGCTTCAGATAACGTTCATAGGCTGCCTGCTGAATGTCCAGCGCCCGCTCAATCCCCATATCCCGCATCTGCTGCACATATTTGTCGTAGTTATCCACCGGCTCGGTGCCGAGAATGATTTTGAGCTCCGCTTCCTTCACCAGGGTATTGATATCGTTCATAATGCTGCCCAGCTCGTCGGATTCCTCGCCTGTCGGCGTAACCGGCGGGAGCAGATGGTGCTCGTGGTTCGTATTCTTCCAGATGTCCAGGGCCGCTGTGGTCTGGGCAAACTTCACCGGCAGATGATTATCCTGCTGAATCATGGGAAAGTTCGTGCTGTGCGAGTACTTGAGCATTACCTTGTCGCTGGAAATACCATCCGGGTTATTCGCCACAAAGTCCGTATACACCGGCTCGCCGCCCACCAAAGTATACGTAGTTCCCTCGATGCCAAAGGTATTCAGCATACTGCCCTCCTCAGTAAAAGCATAATCAAGCCACCGCATCGCCGCCTCCACATGCTTCGTATTAGCCGAAATAGCCGCGGAGTAAGTTCCGGCATAGGCATTGTCGAGCTGACCGAACTCCGGCGTCTCCCCCTTGGCGGCTGCAGGATACGGGGCGGCTGCATAGTCAGCATGTTTGCCTGCTGCCTGTGCTGCCGAATTGTAGCTCTCAATGTAAAATTGCCAGCCGATCGTCGCTCCGCTCTCGCCGGAGGTCATTTTTTTATCCACAGTCGCCGCATCGATGGAGGCAAAATCCTTGTCGATCAGCCCCTCCTTATACCACTGGGCCATCGTCTTCAGATAGTCCTTGTAGCCAGGCTCCAGGTACCCGTAGACCACCTTCCCGTCATTGACGTAAAAGTTGCCCATCACCCCGAAGGCGCCGGCAAAACCGCCGGTCCGCTCACCCAGGAACAAGGTCCGCAGCGTCAGCGGGGCAGCAGCCTGTTTCTTTTCTTTAAAAGCGGTCAGTACAGTGTGCCATTCGTCAATCGTCTCCGGGATGCCAAGCTTCAGCTCGTCCAGCCAGTCCTGGCGGATAACCGGTCCGCCGTACACCCTGCCGGTTTCCGAACGGATGAACGGGAAGGCGTAGTAGGTGCCGGCGTCGGTTTTAATCATTTTGTCAATTTCGGGATGCTCGGCAAGCGTCCGCTTCAGGTTGGGTGCATATTGGTCGATCAAATCGTTCAGCTTGAGAATATAGCCCTGCTCCACCGCTTTATCCGGACCGCCGGGAAACTGCAGCCAGGTATTGAGAAAAATATCCGGCAGCTCGCCCGATGCCAGCAGCAGACTGAATTTCTGGTCGGTCATCGGCGTGCCTCCGAGCTGCCTGATCCGTATACCCGTTCTAAGCTCATACTCATCATCGATCGGCAGACGCTCCGGTGTCCCGCCCAGCTGCTCATTCATAAAGGTGAGTGTGATATCCCCCGCCATCGGATAGGAAAAATCAGCGGATTCCGCAGACGAATTGCCCGAAGGCGTCTTCAAAGCGCTTTCATTATTAGAGCCTCCACATCCTCCGGCAAGCAGGATAATACCCAGTAAAAAAACAGCTGAATGCCTGGCTCTTCCTTCTCTCCAACTTTTGATCAACATGATGACCTCCACTGTAAAATATGGGCCGGTTACCGCCCTGTGCGACTTCATGCGATTTCATGCACTCTCAATGTAAGCTATAACCAGCGCCCGGAGCAATGTTCAATATGCAAAATGGATTGTCATTATCTTGAATTCTCCCCCACTTAGCTAGCGCTTGAAGTGGCGGATTCTTGCGAACAGAAGAGTAACCTCTTCTTATTTAGCAAGCGATTCCTGCGTTCCCGCAGTTCTATCATTTGGATAGGTGGCGGTTAAACCGCTACTTGTGCAATATTATGAGCGGCGTTTTCATCACGGTCATGAAGCGTACCGCAAGCGTTGCACGTCCATTCCCGAACCGCAAGATTCTTAACTTCCGAGTGGATTGTGCCACACACGTGACACCGCTGACTGGTCGGTTCGAACGTATCGGCGATCCGAAGAGTTCGTCCATACCAAAGGGCTTTGTACGTCAGTTGCCGTACCCACTCCCCCCAAGACGCATCCGCGATGGATTTTGAAAGCTTGGGATTCTGAATCATATTCGCGACACGCAGATGTTCGATACTAATCGTTTGGTTTTCACGGATCAGTTTCGTTGTCAGTTGGTGGAGAAAATCATTTCGTTTATTCGCAATACGTTCGTGAATGCGAGCGACATGCTGCTTCGCTTTCTTCCAGTTGGAGCCGCCCGAAGTACGCCGAGCCATCCGCCGCTGCCAAAGCGCCAGCTTTTTCTCATATTGGCGGTAAAAGCGGGGATTGGCATACCGTTCACCATTCGAGCTTACAGCATACTCTTTCAAACCCAGATCGATTCCGATATGTGCGTCCACTTGCGGCAGTGGGTTCTTTTCAACTTCGCAACCAAGCGAAACGAAAAATTTTCCACTGGCGTTTTGACGCACGGTAGCAGTCAATATCCGTCCTTCCAGCTTCCGGGAGTTTGCAAAACGCATCCAGCCGAGTTTTGGGAGCTTCAAGCGACTCCCATCAATGGCGATATTCCCGTTCGTGAATTTGGTCGTGTAACTTTGAACCGGATGCTTCCGGCTCTTAAAGCGTGGCGCTTGATTTTGCTTTTTGAAAAAGCGATCAAAGCTATCCGCCACATGACGGGCAACCGACTGCAAAGCGATGCTATCGACTTCTTTCAGCCAGTCGTATTGCGCTTTTAGTACAGGGAGTTTTGTCGCACAAGCTTGATAGGACAAACCTTTTCCCGTTTCCGCATAGCTTTGATTCCAAGTGTCCAAAAAGTAATTGAACACAAAGCGGCAGCAGCCAAACATACGCCTTATGAGTTGCTGTTGTTCCGGTGTGGGGTAGATCCGGTATTTATAGGCTTGATGTATCAGCATGTGCGACACCTCATTTTTGGTAATATTATTCATATTATAGCACATACGTTCTGATTTAGGTCAAATACCGCAGATTCATTCCCACCCTATCGAGGGTGGAGTATTCTCAGCTTTTTTAGATAAAAAGCCTGCATCGTCCCGCCGTTAGGACACGCCGGCAAAACCAAAAACCTCCTTGGCAGCAAGGAGGTTCAGGAGTTAAATCACTTCAAACACCGGAGCATCCTGGATAAAATACACCGGCACTGCCGGAAACTGTGCGGTCAGCCGCTCTGCCAGCAGCTTCATGCCCGGCGCCTCACTCTCGGCGTGGCCGAGCATGATCAGCGCCTTGCTGCGCCCCTGCTGCACCGCATCCCTGACATACTCCGGCGCTTCCCATTCCGGCCCCTCTCCGGCAATAATCAGATCCAGCCCCTCTTCCCCGTACAACGGAATCGCCAGCTGGCCTCCGCCCCGGTAGCCGACCATAATGCCAATTCTGCTGCAGGCCGCCGATAGATCTCCTGCAGCACGCACATAGGAAATCCCCAGCTTGCCCTTCACATGCTCCGCAGCCTCTCTGGCCGTCATCGGCGGGAGCGTCAGAAGGGACACCGCCGGGCGGTGCTCCGTCACATTCCCCTGCCAGCCCAGCGCCGCAAGCAGCCCTTCGGTAATCCCGTCCGGCGTATAGCGGTGCACATGGTCATGGAGCCGGTAAATGCCTGTTTCCTGTCGGGCAAGCAGCGCCGACTTCTGGAGGTAAACCGGGTCCTGACTGAGCCGTTCACGCTGGTCGTGGTGGCTGTAATAGATCCCCTCATGGGAGAGGATCAGGTTGGCTCCCAGGGCAGCCGCCTGTTCTATCACATATTGCGAGGCGGTAAATGCGGTGACAATTCCCCACACCTCCGTCTCCGGCGCTCCTGTTTCCAGCCTGTCTACCGTCTGCTCCGGCACGGGGATTCCGGCCGTCAGCCAGTCAATAATGGTTCCGAAGGTAATCGTCATGGTTATATCCTCTTAGTAGATGGTACGTGACAACTGATCTTCTATACCGCTTTTCCGGTAAAAATACGTGTTGATCTGGTCACGCCATTCCTTCGCATGCGCGGCTTGCCCTGTAAGACGCTCTTCCACCTGCACATACAGATCCTCTCTTACCTTGTCCTTCAAGGTCTGCCAGGAGGACAACAGCCCTTCCGCCCGCTGCGCCCCTTCAAAATGCGTGTCGTAAATGTGCTGGATCACGGTTTTGCCGGAATGGAGCACATGGGTGTACGGCACATGGTGGAAGAACAGCAGCAGCTCATCCGGGCATTCCTCTAGCGACTCATACCGCGCAGCATTGCTGCTGATATACTGGGCGCTATAGCCGGTTCCCGACTTCACCGTCCGGTCGACCCCGATCCCCTGATTGTCGGCGTAATGATAAGTGCCCCACTGTGAATATTCATATCCGTCCACATTCGGCCCGTAGTGATGCTCCGGATTGATCATCCAGCCCACTCCAAGCGGCGCAGTGTAAGATTCATAGATTTCCCATGAATCCAGCAAAATCCCGCTGATTACATCCGCCACTTCCTGATTGCTGCCGAAGGTCAGGGCAATCCATTCAGCGGCAATTGCTTCCGCGCTGAGTTCCGGATTCCAGGCCAGACGGCCGTAGCCGTACAGGTTGGCCTGGGCCAGCAGATGGCCGGACCAGTTGGTGTCATTGCCGGTGTTGGACACCGCCGCAATCCCGCTGTGCCGGTTGCCCCACAGCGAGCCGTCCACGATGCGCTTCACCGGAGAAGCTTCGCCTTTGGCCAGGGTCTGGAACTCCAGCACCTCTTTCCACTGGGGAACCAGATAGCAGACATGGCGCTGCTGGCCGGTATATTCCTGCGCGATCTGGAATTCAATGATCTGATTGGTCTGCGTAAGCGCCCCGAACAGCGGGGAGACCGGCTCTCTGACCTGGAAATCCATCGGCCCGTTTTTGATCTGCAGGATGACATTATCCTTGAATCTGCCGTCCAGCGGCTTGAAGTGATCATAGGCTGCCCGCGCACGGTCTGTCTTACGGTCACGCCAGTCCTGCTTGCAGTTGTATACGAAGCAGCGCCAGATGACGATGCCGCCGAACGGCTCCAGCGCTTCAGCCAGCATGTTGGCCCCGTCGGCATGGTCGCGCCCGTAGGTGAACGGCCCCGGACGGTTCTCCGAGTCCGCCTTGACTACAAAGCCGCCGAAATCCGGGATCGCCTGATAAATTTCAGTTGCCTTGTCCTGCCACCACCGGCGTACACCCGGATCGAGCGGATCGGCTGTACCTGTCCCGCCTTCCTGCATTGGCCCGGCAAAATTCACACTCAGGAACAGCCGGATGCCGTACAGCCTGAACTGGTCTGCGATTTCGGCCACCTGCGGCAGATACTCCGAGATGAACAGTGTCTCCAGTGCATGTACATTCACATTGTTGATTGCAATGGCATTGATTCCGGCCGAGGACATCAGGCGCGCATAATCACGGACCCGCTTCATATCCCCGATAAACCGGTTATTATCATAGAAAAAAGACCTGCCGGCATAACCCCGTTCCACACTGCCGTCAAAGTTATCCCAATGGTTGATCATCCGCAGGCTGTTGACCGGATTGACTGCCTCATCAAGTGCCTCGATGGGCTGAAGTGTACCCATAAGCCGCAGCAGATGGAACACTCCATACAGCAAACCTGCCGGCGAGGAGGCACCAACAGCAATGCAGTTATGCGCTGCGCTGGTGCGGATGGCAAAGCCTTCGCGGCCCACCTTGCGGATGTCGGACTCTGCAAACACGCTGCCGATCAGCGCGTTCCCGCCCCCGAAGGTGCCGAAGGCAACGACCGGGCCTGCGCCGGTCCCGGCAGAATGACTCGGGGCATTGGCTGCGGTGATCGCCAGAACACCTTCCGCCTGCACCTCAATGCCCAGCATCGAGGCAACCCCCCGCTTCCATTCCGCCAGCGCAGCCTGAACAGTATCGTCCGTCTCTGTAACGCTGACCGCTCCGCACCATCGTACATACTGCTCCCGCAGCTTGCCCTGCGGCTGCTCGGGGTAGCTTAACCAGGCATTATAGCCATGATCCTGCAACAGATTGTTAATTCCACCAGCCTCATTCATCCGGAAATCTCCTCCTGATTGTTCCTGATTAATGTTACTTAACACATTTTATTTCCACACTTGCTTCTGCACACTTGATATAATCACGCAATCTGTCGGCTCTGCGCATACGCTTCACACTTCAATTCCACAACTGGCTCAGCACACCCGTCCGGCTCACTGATCCACCCTACTCACCCTACTCACCCGGCTTGCCTCTCGCTACATCCGACCAGCTAGTTGCTCTGCACACCCCGCCGGCAGATTTGCGTAGTACAGCGGACTTACGCACCCGCCCGGCCTACTAGCCCATACACATTTGCTCAGCACTCCTGCATGAACCTGACCTGGTTCCAATAAGATACGTATCCGCTACACCTGACAACTTTAGCTTCACTTTGTACAGCTATTTGGGCCATTTTTGCTCCTCTAACCGATTTAAGTGTACTCTGTACACCTATTTCGGCCGATTAAGCCCTTTTAGCCCGATTTCAGCCGATTTAGCTGTACTAAATGCAGCTATTTTGTCCAAACGCGGATTTCCCCTGCTTTTAGTTGCACAAACTGCAGTTATAGAGCGCGCCAGCTTTTATCTGCACAATTTATTTAGCGCCGGAAGGTCCGGCCAGCTCCGTCAGTGACCGGCTGCGCGTGCCTTCCAGCAGCCAGAGGATAGCCGTAACGCCGCGCGGGTAATATTTGCTGCCGCCGATCAGGCCGCCCAGAATCTGGTCGCTCCAGCACCAGTAGGACAGCTCGGGATGCAGCAGCCAGCTTACATGGGCGGCGTCCGCCGCATGGCCGCTCTCCTCCCAAGGCATATGCAGAATCTCGCGGGCGATAAACTGCGAGAGATAAATTTTGCTGAGCCAGGAGTTGTTGCTGGTGGAGGACAGCTTCCACCCGCCGTCAGCGAACAGGCAGACGCCCGGAACCAGTACGGTCTGCAGATGCGTGTTCAGCGCACTGAGGTACCCGGCAAACCGGCCGGCCGGATCAAGCGCCTCTTCACAGCCGGTGAAAAGCGGGAAGATCAGCCCTTCAATCGCCGGAATGATGCGCGAATCGTTGTTTTCGTGAATGACAGCCGGAATGTAGCCCTCGTTGTTCAGTTCTGCCGCGATGGAAGAGGCACATTTCTCAGCCTGCAGGCCAGCTTCCGCAGCCAGCTCCGCCAGCCCCTCCTGACCGAAAAACTTCTCCAGCGCCACATAGGCCGCCCAGCATTTGCCCGCCATATAAATGTTATTGCGTGACTGTCCCAACGAGGTGTCCAGACTGTCGTAAGTGGTAATTTCGGCTCCGCCCTGCGTCCGGTTGCTGTCCAGACCCATCAGGCCGTTGCGCTGCTCCTTGTCCGGGTGATCTCGGTTCAGCATGCTCGCGAAGCAGGCCCGGAGCGTTGGCAGCATCTTATCTGTGAATTCACGGTCCCCGGTCTGCTCCATATAGACGAGCGCCGAGACCAGCCAGTTCACCAGCTCCTCATGGCTCATATAGGAGAAGCAGTCATCCAGCCCCGCCAGCTCATAAGCGGAATACTGCGGACGCGAGAACACATTGGCTACACCGACATCGTGGGTGAAGCTGATGCCGCCCGGATACTCCCTGGTTTCGCCCGGAAACACAACCTTATCCTCATAGCTGTAGCGGTCCACGAACAATTCCAGCTCATTCCGTACTGTCCACGGATTCATCACCAGCTCAAAAAACAGCTGATCCGCCGTCAGATCCAGCGTATTCATCATCCGGTACTCGCCTTCGTTGACAATCCACAGATACTTTTCCCCGTCATGCAGCAGCTGCGTGCTTCCGTAATAGCTGTGAATCGCATGTGACAGCATAAAGGTCTGGTCTGTGCTAAGCCCGGCCGAGTGAATCCAGGCGTCAGCATCCGTACAGGCAGCGGTCAGTTCGCCGAAATGCTCCAGCGCATAACCGGCCACCTCCTCAATATTCCGGAAAAAGCGGGTATACGCATAGCTGGCATCCATTCCTGTGGTCACAAGACCGCCGCGGTAAAAGCAAACCGCAAACCGGTACGTCCGCTTTTCACCCGCCGGAACCTCCATCAACACGGCACCCGTGCCGCCCAGTCCGAAGGACAGATTATGCTCAAGCTTGGCTTCCAGAATCTTTTCCATGGTAAAGCCGAGCGCCGACTGCACGCCTTCCTCCGCACAGGCAATCCCCGTCAGCCGGCCTTGTCCGATCCCCTGAAAGGCGCCGCCGCTCGTATCGCCCAGCCTGCGCATGGAGCTGTAAGGATCGCTGCCTTCGTAGCCGAAGAAGCCTCTGCGGGCAAAGGTCCCCCGTGTGTTATCGAGCGTAAGCTCAGCAAAAACCGCCGGCAGCAGCGCTGCCTTCAGCGATTCATCATCAGCTGTGGACGGATCAGGTACGGAACGGACAGGAGAGTATACCTTAAAGGTCAGGTCTCCAGCCTGCCACGTATCACTTGCTGTTCCAAGCGTCCGGCTGATCGCCTCATCTTGAAACGCTTTCAATTTAATTTTGGCGGTCTCATCCGCTTTTTCTATATCATATCTGGCTCCGGCATCTGCCACCTGCTCAAAAAAAGGCAGCATCTCATAGCTTTCACCGTCCGCAGACTGAAATCCGATGTACATATTCTGGTCAGCCGGCTTGCCCAGCTCCAGCCCGAGCCCTCCGTTTTTACCTTTAAAACCGAGTGTGAAGCTTGCAAATGCCCCGATAGGTGAATGCTGGACATTATAGAATGGATTCGACTTTGTCATAATGGCTCCTTCCTGGTACGCAGCATCCGAGTTTGGCAGTTTATAGATTGCCCATTCTCATCCTATCATGAGGCTCTATGCCGGGGACATTGCCAAATCAGGCAGAAATTTACCCAAATCAAGCTAAACTCCGCTATACTAAAATGGACAGAGAACTTGTTTACCGGGAGGAACCGCCTATGGCTTCGGCTTTTTTGCCGCCTGAACTCGGCCAGAACATTAGTGAAATCATTATCCCTGACGTCAAAACAACGCTGAACCTGTTCGGCATGCATCTGCGGACGGTAAGCGGTGCATGGAGTTATCCAATTCATGCCCATCCTCAATATGAGTTCAACTATGTGCTGGACGGGGAACAGCGGATCATCGTCAACAGCCGCAGCTATACGCAGCGCGCCGGGGATCTGGTCCTTTTGCGGCCCGGAGACTCGCACTCCAGCACGAGCGGCGACGGGCTGCCGTTCACCTATTTTTGCATACACTTTGATATCGACGATAAAATTCTCATTTCGCTCTTAAGCCGGCTGCATCATGTATTGTTCAAGGCTGACAGCACGATTGCCCATAAGTTGACACCCTCGCTCACCAGACTTGTCGATATCTCCCGCCAGATTCACGGGGACATCACAATGTCCCAGCGGATGATGCTGCAGTCTGCCGTGTTCGACCTGTTCGGCCAGTTGTGGGAAGCCTTCTCTGTTGAGGCCAACCTGCAGTCTTCTGCCAGCTATGAAAAGGTCGAGCTTGCCCACCAGATCCGCAGCCGCCTGCAGAGTCTTGTCTATCAGCAGTTCAAGCAGGATACGCAGGATGATAAGACACTTGGCGTCGATGATATCGCGGCAGAGCTGGGCATCAGCTCCTCGCACTGCTACCGGGTATTCCGGCAGGTATTCGGCCTCTCCCCGAGAGAGTTCTTATCCCAGCAGATGCTCCATGAGGCCAAGGTGCTGCTGGACGATCTCCGTCTGCCGGTCAGCCATATCTCCGCGATCCTCGGCTACCGGGATATCGCCCACTTTAGCCGCCAGTTCAAGCGCTGGTACGGCAAATCCCCGCGCGAGTACCGCGAAGGAGGTTCATTATGAAACAGCTGTACATGAAACAGAAGGTATTTAGTCTGAGCGGAAAATTCACAGTGAAGAACCAGCAGGAGCAGGATGTCTATTTGGTAGAGGGCAGCTTTATGCAGATCCCCAAAACATTCTCCATTATGAATGCCCGGAGAGAAGAAGTCGCACTGATAACGAAAAAGGTGTTCAGCTTGCTGCCGAAGTTCTTTGTGGAGGTGAACGGCCGGGAGATACTGACGATCAAGAAGGAATTTTCCTTTTTAAAAGCGCGCTATACGATTGATTCAGCCGGCATTGAGGTGCGCGGCAACTGGTGGGATATGAACTTTCAGGTCTTACAGCGCGGTTCCGTTATTGGTGAAGTCAACAAGGAATGGTTCACTTGGGGGGATAGCTACAAGATTCAGATTTTGAATGAACAGATGGAAGCTATCATGATTGCAATTGTTGTGGCGATTGACTGCGTGAAGGCTGATGATGCGGCGGGGGCGGGCTCTTAGCAATATTCATCTCTGACAAAAAACACCTCCAGGGATCGCTCCGTCTAGCGGCAGAGCCTATCCTCCTGGAGGTGTCTTATCATTTTATTTTATGCGGCTTATCCTAATCCAGCCCATCGGCCGACAGGTCCCCGCCGTTACTGGCAATGACCTGCTTGTACCAGTGGAAGCTCTTCTTCCGGCTCCGCTGCAGCGAACCGTTGCCGGCGTTGTCCTTGTCGACATAGATATAGCCGTAGCGCTTGGTCATCTCACCGGTTGAGGCACTGACCAGATCGATCGGTCCCCAGCTGGTGTAGCCGATAATGTCCACACCGTCCTCAATCGCTTCGCCCATAGCGGCGATATGTCTCTGCAGATAGTCAATCCGGTAGTCGTCGGTTACCTCTCCATCGGGACCCGGTTCATCGGCAGCGCCAAGCCCGTTCTCCACTACAAACAGCGGCTTCTGGTACCGGTCATACAGCTGATTGGCCGTAATGCGGAAGCCGAGCGGGTCAATCGTCCAGCCCCAGGCCGACTTTTGCAGATACGGATTATCGACCGAGCCGAATACATTACCGCTGGTCATCCGGCCCAGCACCTCGGGGTCCGTGCTGGCAGTCCGGCTGGCATAATAGCTGAAGCCGATGTAATCCACCGTATTGTGCTTCAGCAGCTCCTCATCGCCCTGCTCCATCGCAACCGTAATCCCGTTGTCCTTAAAGAACCTTTTGGCATAGCCGGGATACGCCCCGCGGGATTGAACATCGATGAAGAAGAATGATTCGCGGTCCTTATTCATCGCATCCCACACATCCTCCGGATTGCACACATACGGATACGTTGATCCGGCGGCCAGCATACATCCTATCTGCGCATCCGGGATAAGCTCATGACAGGCCTTCACCGCCAGCGCGCTCGCCACCAGCTGATGATGGGCCGCCTGATACTGGATCTGCCGCTTATCCTCCCCCACACCAAAGACCAGCCCCGCGCCGACAAACGGCAGATGCAGCAGCATGTTAATCTCGTTGAAGGTCATCCAGTACTTCACTTTGTCCTTATAGCGTGTAAACAGCGTAATGGCATACCGCTCAAACAACCCCGCCAGCTCGCGGCTTCTCCAGCTTCCGTACGTCTGCACCAGATGAACCGGCACATCGAAATGCGCGATTGTCACCACCGGCTGTATCCCGTATTTTAGGAGCTCATCGAACAGATTATCATAGAACTGTAGCCCCGGCTCATTCGGCTCAGCATCATTTCCGTTTGGAAAAATCCGCGCCCAGGACACCGACACACGCAGCGCCTTGAAGCCCATTTCCGCAAACAGCGCAATATCCTCTTTATAGCTGTGATAAAAGCCGATCGCTTCATGCGACGGGTACATCAGCCCCGGCTGCGGCTCAAAAGCATCCAGCTTTCCGCCCATCACAGCCCACCGCTGCGGCCCGGACGGAATCAGATCCACCGTAGTCAGCCCTTTGCCGTCCTCCCGGTAAGCCCCTTCCGTCTGATTGGCCGCGATTGCGCCGCCCCACAGGAACCCTGCGGGAAAAGTATATTTTGACATAATATTATGCTCCTTCTGCTTCTGCTTCTTTTTCACCTGCTGCCTACCGTAGCATCACCGGACCCAGCAGCCCGGACGGCTCGTGGATCATGTACTGGGACAAGAAGTCCTGCTCCTGCTTGCCGAGGTTGTTGGTTACCTCAACCACCAGCCGGTTCTCGCCAACGACCAGCGCGCTGCCTGCATCAAAGATGTAAGGCGGGCAGATTTTGACACCCAGCTGCTGACCGTTAAGCGTAACCTCGGCTACCTCATACACGCGTCCCAGGTCAAGCACAGCATTAGCCGGAGCTGCTTCCTCCAAAGTAAACGCCAGCTCATAACGCATCGTTCCGGAGAACCGCGCCTTGCCTTCCACTCTGGAGATGTCCCCTAGCGAAACCAGCGTCTGCTCTGCTGAAAAGGATGGGTACGCCGTGGCTGTAGCAAAAGAAACGCTCCATTCCCCAGCGATTTCTGCGCCGTCATTCGCCTGCTGCGGAGCCGCCTCCGCTGCTTCCTCCCGGCTTTCGAGCACCACAACGGATTCGTATGGATGCAGCACCAGCTGAACCGCCGTTTTACCGTTAGCTTGCGACTGCGATACCGGCTTAACCTGATTGGAGAAGCCGTCATAGGCGACAACCGGACGATCCCCGCTCAGTGTCACTGTCGTTTCAATCACCTTGTAAGGATCTTCATTGAAGAACATGTACACATCGCCTTCAGGCTGACGGTAATGATAGCTGCGCAGGTACGGCTGATGCTCTGAGGTGTGCACATCGTGATGATTTTCTTTTATCAGCTGAGCCGCAAAATCCTCCAGCCCGCATACCGCCGCCTGCTCCAGCAGCACGCCATCCAACTGCTCCCCGTGCTCGTTTCTCACCGGAAGACCGTCAATGAACTGCACCCGGATACCGGCATCCGTGAACACCTTAACCCGCTCCAGCAGCGCCTGCGGCAATGCCCCGGCATAAGGGATGACCAGCGCGCTGAACGTCTGTCCGTTAATCGTATATGTGCCGCTGCCCAGCTCAGCCTGTGCAATCAGATCCGCAGGAACGACATCGAACTCGATCTGATGCTGCGTCAGCTCCTTCGCCGGCTTCTGGAACAGCATATACTCACCCAGCCATTCTGCCTCGGCATGATACAGCAGCCCAACGTTCGCCACATGCTGCCCGCCGTTCAGCAGGTGACTGACCCGGTTCAGGTAATTGAACAGCACGCTCATATACCGGTACTGCGGATTATGGCCTCTGGCATCGAGATGCGGCGGGCAGTCGGGATCGGGGAACTCTTTTGGCGAAAAGGCATGGGGTACAAAATGGGTCACGCCCCGCACCAGCATATGGTCGGTAATCCACTTCATCAGCTTGATGCCTTCCGCCCAGCCGTAAGCCCCGTACACCTCGCACATGGTGCGGTTACGCTTTTTGGGATCGAGATGACCGAGTGAGGCGCCCATTTTGGCAAGTCCATAATGGAAAAACTCCCCGTCCCAGCCCTTCGCCGTCATTGACTTGAACGGTCCTTTGTCCATGCCGGGCATGATCTGGTTCAGTACGACATCGATGCCGGCCATATCCTGCTCCCATATCGCTCTGAAAAAATGCCCCGCCCCGTAGCCGAGCCGCGCATGCGCATTGTTGTCCTCGATCAGATGGCCGATATACTCCACCCCGTGCTCCCGGCACCATGCTGCCAGTGTTCCGGTGAACGCTTCACCGTACATCCGGCTTACAATGTCCATGTATTTGTAGCGGATGGCGTGCTCTGCACCCTCTGCCTCCACGGTTGAGAGCAGCGGCAGCAGCCGTTCCTCATCAGTGAACCTATCCTGCAGACCTTCCTTCCAAGGCAGCACCATTTCCGCCCGGCCGATCGAGCCGAAGGCCCCGTGCATATTGCCGAACCGCGGCTCATCCGAGAAAAACCCGGCAAACGTCCGGCCGAAATCCGCCGCATAACGGGCATAATGGGATTCGTAGACCTCATTGATCAGCACCTTTACAGCCTCGGGATCAAGCGGATTCAGATAGCCTTCGGTGTGGGGTTCCCCGCCGTAAATCGTCTCCAGCAGAATGAAGATCCGCCAGTCTCCTTCCGGGATGTCCCAGTACAGCACACCATCCTGCTCATGGGAGCTGACATCAACTAAACTCGCCGGATCGACGCTGTTCTCGCCTGTTCTCCGGGCTGCGATGATGCCGAGGATTTTGTCTTTTACGGCCACGGGAGCTGCGGTCAGGCTCATCCGGTTGCCGGGGCTGCCCCATTTTACGAGAAAAGAGGCGTCCTGCAGCGGGCCAACGAAATCGAGCTGATGGATTTTAAGATATTTTTTGACCAGCTCGGGGTGATCGGATTTAATCTTGCCGTTCGCATAGCCCGTCGGGAAATGGGAATCGTCCAGCAGCCACACCTTCATATCGCGGCGGCGGGCCTCATCCATAATAATGTCCATGTCGCGCCACCAGCCCTCACCGCAGAAATCGGGGTGCGGCCGGGATTCCACGCAGAGGGCGTGAATGCCGGCCTCCTGGATTTTGGCAACCGATTCTCTTAAAAGCGCCTCCGGCTCTCCATGCAGCCACAGAAAAGGAAGCACGTAGTTTTCCTGTTTATTTTCCAGAACCTCAGTAAGTCTTTTCATAAAGGCTCCACTCCTGTCTTCTCTGTCTATTTGATGTATCTGATACCGCAAGTAAGCGGATAATTGATTTGACTTACCAAACTTAACTTCATATAGTTATTGAATAAAGGGGGACTGCAGCCATGCAGAGAGATGAATTAAGGCGGCGGCTATACGAGCTATCAGAGAGCGAGCACCGTCACCGGAAAGATCCTGACAAGGGCCTGCTCATATTCGAGCAAATGAACCGGACCGTGAATATCACCGGAGGCCCGGTGTACATTCTTGATCTGGACCCTTATTCCACTCAAGGCTGGAGAGACTCCAAATTTCCCGCCAACTCCACCAACTCTTTTCACATTAACCAGATGACGATCCGCCAGCATTCCCGTTACAGTAAAATTCCGATGCATATCCATAACTACGTGGAAATCAATTACGTCTACTCCGGCCAGTGCAAGCAGATTATCGACGGCAAACACGTCACCCTGCGGGAGGGCGATCTGTGTATGCTCGACACCAACGTGCCGCATACCATTCTCGAAACGACCGAGGACGATATCATCATCAACCTCATTATGCTGAAGCCCTTCTTCACCACAGGTTTTCTGAGCAGGCTGGCGACGACCGGGATCATTTCCAATTTCATCGTGAATGCGATCTCGCAGATTCATAATCACAACCGCCATATTATTTTTCATACCGGCAATGAAATCTCGTTCAGGGAGACGATGGAGAGCCTGATGTGCGAAACGTTTGATCCGGGCTTTTGCTCCAAGGAGATTATCGAATCCTATATGGTCATTGTGTTCAGCAAGCTGCTGCAGTCGTTCCAGGGCGGTCAGGACAAGGACTACGGCGATGAAGCCGGCAGGGCCAATCTGATCGAAATCCTGAAATATCTGGAGGATCACTATAAAGACGTCACCCTGATTTCCGTAGCCGAGCATTTCAATTTCCATCCCAATTACTTTAGTGCCTATCTGAAAAAAGCGACCGGGAGAACGTTCAAGGAGCTTGTGCAGATTCAGCGGATGACCAGCGCCGGCCTCCTCCTGACCAATACTTCGCTTACGGTGGAGGAGGTGGCCGGTGAGGTCGGCTACAACAATCTCGGCTTCTTTTACAAAAAATTTGTAGCGTACTACGGCCAGACGCCGAGCGATTACCGCAAGCAGCACCGGTAGTGCAGTATTTTAGCGGATGCTGAGAACCAGCTCGCCTGTCTTGGCTTCGCGGCTGCGGTCTGCCTTGAGCTCAACCGATTCATGCTCAGCTGTATTTGTCACGATAACCGGAGTCGTCACCTCGAACTGGTTGTCCCGGATCATGTTCCAGTCGACAATGGCCAGCAGCTGGCCTTTTTGGACACGATCATTCTCCTTGACCTTGAGCTCAAACGGCGCACCCTTCAGCTTAACGGTATTAATCCCCATATGAATCAGCAGCTCCACACCGTCGTCTGACACAATTGCAACGGCATGCTTGGAATTCGCCACGGTAACTACCGTACCGTCGAACGGCGCGTAAACCTTATTATCCGAAGGAATGACGGCGTAGCCGCTGCCCATCGCGCCGCTTGCGAAGGCTTCGTCCGGCACCTCGCTGAGCGGGATAATCGTCCCTTGAATGGAGTTGTAGACCTGGGTTTTTGTACCCGCCGCCGGTGCTGTGCTGCTTGCCCCGGATACTGCCGGAGCTGCTGCTGGAGTCTCCTGTTTGTCTTTGAAGCCGAACAGATAGGTGAGCACGGTTGCGATAACAACGGCCACCGCACTTGCAATGACATAGGCATAGAAGCTGTTGTCGAGCCCTGCAGGATTGATGAACATCGGTGCTGCAAAGATCCCCCCGCCGCCGAAGCCGAACATCTTCGCACTCATCGCCGCAGTAATACCGCCGCCTACAGCCCCGGCAATGCCCGCCATGACAAAGGGCTTTTTGTACGGCAGCGAGATCCCGTAAATCGCCGGCTCTGTCACACCCATAAAGGCGGATATGGCGGCCGGACCGGCAATGCTGCGCACCTTCGCATTTCTGGATTTCAGGAACACCCCAAGCGCCGCACCTACCTGGGCAAATACAGAGGCACTCAGAATCGCATTCACCGGATCATAATGAAGCGTTGTAATATTGTTGATCAGCACCGGGATAAAAGCATAATGCAGGCCGAAGATGACAATCAGCTGCCACAGCCCGCCAAGCACAACACCCGCTATAACCGGACTGAGGTTGTAAATCCACATGGTCGCATCTGCCAGCAGACTGCTTGCTTCCGTCAGTACCGGCCCTACCAGCAGGAAGGTCAAAATCCCGGTAATCAGAATGGTAAAGAGCGGTACGAAGAACAGCCGCAGTGAGGCGGGAAGCTTGCGCTCGAACCATTTCTCCAGCTTCGCCGCAACCCAGGCGGCCAGAATAATCGGAAACAGTGACGAGGTATAACTCGCCAGCACAACCGGAATCCCGGCAAAAGTCAGACTGTCACCCGCATTATAGGCGGTAATGACTGACGGATAGACCAGCGCGGCGCCGATAGCTGCCGGGATAAACGGGTTGCCGTTAAATTTCCGGCCCGCGGAGAAGCCGACAATAATCGGCATGAAATAGAACAGCCCGTCTCCGAGCGCATTCAGCAAAATATAGGTGCCGTCTGTTGCCGACAGCCAGTCCAGCGCAGTCGCCAGCCCCAGCATCCCTTTGATAATCCCGGCAGCGGCCAGCAGGCCGATGATCGGTGAGATAATGCCGACAATTACATCGACGAAGCGGTTAAAGGCATTTTTCTTTTTGCCCGATGGCACTGATTCCGTATCATTAGGCACGGCCGCTCCGCCGAGCTGGTCCGTGACCTCTTTATAGACCTCTTTTACCTTGTTGCCGATGACAACCTGGTATTGGCCGCCGCTTTTGACCACTGTCATAACGCCGTCCAGATTATTGATCGTGTCCGTCTGGGCGGCGGATTCATCTTTTAACGTAAATCTTAACCGGGTGACGCAGTGCTCCAGATGGCTGATATTGCTCCGGCCGCCGACATTCCGGATAATCTCCCGGGCTAAGCTCTGATTGTCCATAGTTGACCCTCCCTGATTCTGAAAAAAAAGCGGATAAAAGGAATTCACGGCCCTGAGTATAAAAGCCTCTCATTCCAGTATGCCAAATATTCCATGTTTTTGTGCGAAGCATTACTTTCGTAGAGCGTTTACATTCCTTCCTAAAACCGGGACCGCCGGGTTAGGCCTTTACCCTTGAATCCCCTTACACGAATATGATAACAAACAGCGACAGCGTAAAGTATCGTCAGTTCTTAATGAATATACTTACCAAACTTAAGATTTGGTGAAGCGGTTGCACGCGATTGAGCAGCATTGGCAAGGGTTGGAGTGGTGTGCGGGGCGGTTGTGTGGGTGGTATGTGGCAGTGGTGTGTGGACAGGAGCTGAAGAGAGGGAATGGGAGTAGCTTACAGAGCTGAGATGTGCGTGGCATGTGGACGTAGTGTGCAGATAGGCTGGGGCGCGGGAATGAGAGTAGCTTATAGGGCTGAGGTATGCGTGGCGTGTGGACGTAGTGTGGCTGTAGGCCGGACGCGGGAATGATTAGTAGCTTATAGAGCTGAGGTGTGCGTGTCGTGTGGACATAGTGGCTGCAAAATTCGGGTACGCGCTAAAAAACTCACCTGCAGCAGTTGAACTCATGGATGGCAGGACTCGGTTGATACTTCGGTGTTCTAAACACAATATGTTGTTGCGAAGTTAAGTAATATTAATACCAGCGGTCCGGCTAACGGACTCAGATGCGCTTATTTGCAGCAACAGGTGTGTTTCTGCAGGCTAACGGACTCCAGTGACCTTATTTCCCATTTTTCCGCGTATAACGCACTGTCAGGCTGGTAATAAGAGCATTACGGTCCGTTAGCCTGATTAAACAGGCCGATTTCCACAAATAACGGCTCTGGTGTCCGTTAGAAAAAGTGGATGTTACTGAGGGACCTGGGTTACGGGGTTACGGGGTTACGGGGTTACGGCGCTTGCGGGGTTACGGCGCTTGCGGGGTTACGGCGCTTGCGGGGTTACGGCGCTTGCGGGGTTACGGCGCTTGCGGGGTTACGGCGCTTGCGGGGTTACGGCGCTTGCGGGGTTACGGCGCTTGCGGGGTTACGGCGCTTGCGGGGGAGCGGCGTTTACGGGGTTGACCTATTTACGTTGTCCGCGGCGTATTCGCTGTTTACGCCTGCTTCAAACAGTCTTTCCCCGCTGCAACCTTTCCCCTCCGGCAACCGTCAGATAAGTATCACGGAGGTGAATATATATGCTCAGAGCAGCCCTGCTTGCTCTTTTAATAATGCTCTTTCTGCCTGCCGGCAGCTCCTTTGCCTTATCCTGCGCCCAATTGCCGACGGTTGAACAAGCGTATGATTATTACGACGGCATCGTCATCGGACATGTCGATAAGGTATCCCGGAGTAACGACGATTCCAATGAGATCCATATCACGGTTAATCGGAGCTTCAAAGCAATAACGGAGCGTTCGCTCATCCTGAAGGAAAACATCACCTGGGGTGCGCTTAACGGCCCAAGCGAGACGGGCAAAGACTACCTGTTCTATCTCAAGCAGACGGACGGAGAGTGGGAAAATCCGCTATGCTCGCCTTCCGCCGTAATCAGTAGTAATGCTGCCGGGCCGGAGTATTTGCAGAATAAGGAGATTGCACTGCTGCCTGCTCCACAGCAGCCCGCAGATAACAGTTCCTTAGCAGACCGTACCCCTATTGATGCCTGGACCATCGGAGGCTTAGTAGTGATAGGCATAATAACGATTGCAACCATTGCCCGGCACCACCGGAAGAAGGGTTAAACGCCGCAATTAATATGAATTTGAAAAAAAGGGAGCTACTCTCCGCTTATGGAGAATAGCTCCCTTATCTTGTGTTTCCTCTTGGAAAAGCACTATTGTTACAGCCCAAAATCATGAAGCAGCCGGCTGTTATCGAGTGCAGGCAGACCGAGCGGACTGCGCAGCTTTTCCAGCTTCTCCAGCAGATCCTCTTCGTTCGCATAGACGTACGGGCTCTTCCATACCGATTCCAGCGTGATCAGCTCACTTGTTGCAGGCTTCATCGTCTTGTAGTTCATAATCCAGCTGACCAGCTGATCCTTATCAATATCCGTACGGATATTATCGCCCAGAATATCAATGATCTCGCCCCACTTGGTAATGCCGCTTACCGAATCCAGCTTGTCCAGGATCAGGTTCAGCACCTCCTGCTGCCGTTCATTGCGGGAGAAATCGGAGGACTCTGCCGTACCGCGGTTCGATTTGCGGTAGCGGACGAAATCAAGCACCTCCTTGCCGTTTAGATGCTGCATCCCTTTTTTGAGATTGATATTAGTGCCGTCCGCATTATCCACATACCGCATATCCATCGGCACATCAATATCCAGCCCGCCCAGCTCATCAACAATGCTGCTGAAGGCCGCAAAATTCACCAGGATCATATGATCAATGTCCATCTGCAGCAGGCTGCCGTAGAACTCTCTCGTCTTCTGCAAATCCTCGCCCTTGTTGTGGGCATAATAATAGGCATAATAATAGTTCGCCTTATGCGTACCAAGATCACTGCTGGTGATCTTCATGTCCCGTGGAATAGATAAAATGGACAGACGTCTGGTGGCAGGCTCATAGACAACCGGCATAATGACATCCGTATTCATCGTCCCGCCGCTGCCGCTTCTGTTATCGACCCCTGCCAGCAGGAACGTAAGCGGCTTGTTCTTCTCCTCTTCGGCAGCAGCATCTGCAGCAGCCGAAGCCTCCGGGGCTGGTGATGCCGGACCAGCCGTTTCAACCGGGGCTGTGCCCGAAGCGGAAATCCGGTCCAATGCCCGCTCTGCCTTGAAATACAGTGTTCCGGCATATACAGCACCGGCAATCAGACATGTACCCAGTATTGCAGTCGTGGTGATCAGCGCCTTGCGTTTGCGTGCTTTGCCGAGCTGCGCTTTCCTTTTCTTGCTCCGTTGCTCCATTCCCTTCCTCCTGCTTGCTATGTATTAACTGTTATAAGTTGTTAATTAGTATACCATAGGCCGGCAGAGGTCCTCAAAAGTATAGTGTCACATGCACCATCCGGCAAAAGGTGTATAATAGGGGGAACTTACAAAAAAGGATGTCCTGACATGCTTCTCAAACTGAACCGTGTGCTTAACCGGATGATGCCGCTGATTACCCCGCTGAGTGTTCTTACCGGTGTGCTGTGCGGCAGTGCGCTCACCCCTTATACTTACTTGTCTCCCTGGCTGTTCGCCTTTATGACGTTTGCCGGGAGCATCAGCCTTGGCGTCAGGGATTTTGTGAATGTTATCAAAAAACCGCTGCCCTTATTCGTCTGTCTCTTTATCCTTCACATTGCGATGCCGCTGGTCGCTTTCGGACTCGGAAATCTGCTGTATTATACCGATCAGTTCACCATTACCGGCCTGGTGCTGGCAGCGGTCATCCCGACCGGGGTCAGCAGCTTTATATGGGTGAGCATCTATAAGGGCAATACTGCCCTTACGTTGTCTATTATTCTGATTGATACCCTGCTTGCGCCTTTTGTCGTTCCGGGAGTGTTGTCTGTACTGATCGGAACGAATGTGGAGCTGGATACATGGGCGATGATGAGCAGCCTGTTCTGGATGATTGTTGTCCCTTCACTGCTTGGAATGATGCTTAATGAATGGAGCAAAGGAGCAGTCGCGCCGGTCTGGAGCCCGCGGCTGAATCCCTTCTCCAAGGTATTCATGGCTGTTGTCATTATGATTAACGGCTCGGTTATCTCGCCGTATCTCGCCAACATTGACCTCAAGCTGGTTGGTCTGGCGGCCGTAATCGTGTTCATGGCCTCCACCGGCTATGTTCTCTGCTTCCTGACCGCAAAGGTTCTGCGCTGGAATGAGGCCGATGAGGTGGCACTGATCTTCAACGGCGGGATGCGTAACATCAGCGCCGGTGCCGTGCTTGCCGTATCTTATTTCCCTGCTCCGGTTGCTGTCCCCGTTGTCCTTGGGATGGTATTCCAGCAGCTGCTTGCTTCACTCGCCGGATTCATCCTCGGCCGGCGTTCCAGAGTCAGCCATCAGGCAGACCGGACCTCGGCGGCCTAACCGCCGCTTCCGTCCCTGTACGGGAGCGGTTAACGTGAACGCAGCAGTGTAATTTGTCTGGCCATATACGCAGGGGTATACGGCATGTCCCTGCGGAGCCACTTGACAACCGTACCGATCAGCGCCGCAGAGCCGTACCAGAGCGCAATATCCCGCTGTACCTCAGACTCCCGATTTCCCCCTTGTCGCGCAAGCCGTGATGTAATCATATCCTCAATCAATTTTACCAGCCTGTCCGTAAAAATCGTGCTATGCCTGAACGTCAGCGTTACCTTGTACAGCCGGGCATTTGCCTCAATATGCTTCAAGAGACTCTCCAGCAGCGGCCACTCCTCCCCCATCGCCTGCTCGGGATGACTGCTGACCACCTTATGAATATCCTCCACCATCTCATCAGCCATTCTTTCCAGCATATCGGGCAAATCCCTGTAATGCAGATAAAAGGTCACCCGGTTAATCCCCGCCCGTTCTGCAATCCGGTTCACCGAGATTTTTTCGATATCCATTTCCTCCAGCAGCTCGATCAGCGCATTCTTCAATAGCTGGCGCGTACGCACTACCCGGGGATCTGTCCGCTGCGTTTCATTATCCATCCCGTTCTCTCCACTCCTTCAGCTTAAAAAGGAACACTACAATTTTCATTAAAATGTCTCTTATGATCAAGTTAGGCTACAGTCCGCTGCAGACCGTCAATTACTTTACACTTTTTCTGAAAACGTTGCTTGATTACATGAAAATTTCAACTATAATTTGTTTTATGCCTTGTAAACTATACAACACTTTGTAAATTAAGTCCATGCAACATTGAAGAGCGGAAAGGATGGAGTGAAATGAGTACAGCAGCAGTAACAGACAATTCCATAAAAAAAGGCCCCATCTTGTTCATCATGATTCTGGGTGCCTTTCTGGCAACACTGAACCAGACGGTGATGAGCGTTGCTGTGCCGGGACTGATGAAGGATTTCGGCATTGCGGCGGCAACAGCCCAATGGCTGACCACCGGCTATATGCTGGTTAACGGGGTGCTGATCCCGATTACAGCCTTCCTGATGCAGCGCTTCACCACCCGTGAGCTTTTCCAGACGTCCATGTTTGTATTTCTGGCAGGGACGGTTGTGTCGGCGCTGGCCTCCAGCTTCCCTGTACTGCTCACCGGAAGGATGATCCAGGCAGCCGGGGCAGGCATTATTATGCCGCTGCTGACCAATGTCATACTGGCCCTGTTCCCCCGGGAAAAGCGCGGCGCGGCGATGGGTATGGTCGGGCTGGCGATTATTTTTGCGCCGGCGATCGGGCCGACACTGGCCGGATATATTCTCGAGCATTACAGCTGGGAGACGATGTTCTACGGCATGATTCCTTTGACACTCATTGTCATCGTCTGCGGATTTATTTATCTGCGCAATGTATCGGAGCGTACCTATCCCAAAATTGACCTGATCAGCGTGGTCCTGTCCACCATCGGATTCGGCATGCTGCTGTACGGCTTCAGCCAGGCTGCCAGCAGCGGATGGTCAAGTATGGAGGTTCTGCTGACACTGGGTACAGGAATTGTCGCGCTGGGCCTGTTTGTGTGGCGGCAGCTGGCTTCCCGGAATCCGCTGCTTGATCTGCGCGCTTTCAAATACAACATGTTCAGCCTGACTACGCTTATCAGCGTGGCCGTCACCACTGTAATGTATGCGGATATGATGCTCCTGCCGCTGTATCTGCAGAATGCCCGCGGCTACACGGCGCTGGAATCCGGCCTTCTGCTGCTGCCCGGTGCACTGATCATGGGACTGCTCATGCCGGTTACCGGCAAGCTGTTTGACCGGTTCGGCGCGAAATGGCTGGCGGTCACCGGCCTGCTGATCATGATCATCACGACACTCGGCTTCGTGAACCTGACCGATTCGACCAGCTTCACCTACCTGGTCCTGATGTCCACGGGCCGGCGGATCGGGATGGCGCTGCTTCTGATGCCGATTCAGACCCTGGGCCTGAATCAGCTGCCGTCGAAGCTGAACGCCCACGGTACCGCCATATCCAATACAACCAGACAGGTGGCCGGCGCTGTCGGAACCTCACTGCTGGTTACGGTAATGACCAGCCGCACAACCGCACACATGAAGGAGATGCTTGCTGCCGGAAGCACACAGGGCGGCTCGCAGGAGCACATGATTATGGAAGCTTCCATCCAGGGGATTAACGATGCCTATCTGGTCATTGTCGGCATTGGCGTCCTTGGCCTGCTCCTCTCCTTCTTTATCAAGAAGGTCGGGCCGGCCGCCGGTAAAGAAGCCGGCCAGCCGCTCAAGCAGGCTGTTACCGAGAACGCCTGAAGCCTGGATCATGGCGCTCCCCGCACGGCGGATAGCGGCATACAAAAAGAGCTCAGCGGAAGAAATCCCGCTGAGCTCTTTTGCCGTCCGGACTATTATTTTTTCAGCTGAAACCGGCGGTACCGCATTACTTTTTTATACATGGATTTGTCCTTCAGCTGATTAAAAATATACGGGTCCGGATTCATGTTAACCTCAATGATCCACGGAGTCAGCGACCGGTCCAATCCGATATCAACACCAATCTTCTGCATCTTGGGATACGTTTTCTGCATGTGCACTGCCATGCGCACACCAAGCACATTCAGCTCCTCTGTCAGCTGCGCCAGCCGGCGCGGGGACAGATGGCTGTGGAGCAGCGTTTCAATAGCCATCGGTTTTCCGCCGCTGTGGTAGTTCGTCACGATTTTGCGGGGATGTCCCAGCCGGCCGATGATGCCTGTAGCTTCCCAGACGCCCTTGGGACTTACCTGCACCATCACCCGGATGTCAAAGCGGCGGCTGTTATGCTTCAGCAGGTGAATGCCTTTTTGAATCAGATACCTTCTGCCGCCCGTTTTCTTCACCAGGCTCTTATGAAAAGCCTCGAACGTATCGAAATGGCGGACTGTTTCCTCATACTGGTACGTAAAGCCCTGCCGTTCTCCGCGTTCAGCACGCATTACCCCGTTTCCATAGGTTCCCCTTTCCGGCTTGACATAGATCATTCCATAGCTGTAGATCATCTGCTCCAGATTACGCTTCGTGAACCGCCGGGTGTCCGGAATATAGCGTTTAACGAAACCGCTCTGCAGCAGCAGTTTCGTTTTAAGCCATTTACTCTGCGGAAGGTTAGTCTTGATTGCTTTCACATCTGCACTCTCCTGTCCGGGAAAGACAGTCAGTCTTCCCCTGAATAACATCTCAGTGCATCCTATGCCGCCTCGGCATCAGCTGAATAACCATCTGTCCCGTGAAGCTTGAGAATAATTTTACAGCCTGTTTGACCCGGTCATATCGTGTCCGGAGAGCATATTCTGGTGCAGACGCTAAGCTGTCAATTATCGTACGGGAGATGAATTGGAATGTCAGCATTATCAGCAGGCGGAGCCGATAACGGTCCCGCAATAGACGTCCTGATCCCGGCCATTGAAAAGGATCTGGCAACCCTTCCCTTTGTAATCGACGGCCTCCGCCGTCATGTCCTCCATCCTATCAGCCATATTTATATCGTCTCACCGGCCAGCAGCAGAATCAGGGCGCTGTGTGCGCGCAAGGGCTGTATCTTCGTCGATGAAACCACTGTTCTGCCGTTCACTAAACAGGACATCCATTATTCCTCCGCCCGCTGGAACCGGTCCGGCTGGCTATATCAGCAGCTGCTGAAAATGAACGGTGATCATATCTGCCGCGAGTCCTTTTTTCTCGTTATTGATGCAGATACGGTGCTGATCCGCCCTCACCGGTTCCGCTCATCAGGGAAGACCGTATTTTATTGCCGGAACTGGAGCCAGCCGGAATATTTCCGTACCTACCGGAAGCTGCTCGGGAGCACTGCGCCTTCGCCCAAGTCCTTTGTGACCCACTATATGCTGTTTGAAAAAAAGAAGCTGGCCGCCTTGAAAAGAACGATCGAAGCGCGCCACAGCCTGCCCTGGCATGCGGCAATTATCCGCAGCATCAACAAGAAAAGGCAGTTTGGCTTCTCAGAATTTGAAACCTACGCTAACTATGTATACAGCAAAAACCGCGGCGCTGTGCTGCTGAGAATGGCAAACAATAAATCACTGCACAGTCCGGCGGGCAGCCTCGGGGAAAAACAAATCCGCAAGCTGGCCCGGACCTACCGTTCCTTGTCTTTTCATCACCGCAAGGGATATTCCATTCCCGGCAAGCATTAAGGAGGTTTATCCATGCAGCATACCATTCTGCTCTGCGGCGGTTCCGGGCAGCGGCTGTGGCCGCTGTCCGGCGTCATCCGCTCCAAAATGTTCCTGAATCTTCTCCCCGCACCGGATGGCGGAACCGAATCCATGATCGGGCGGGTATGCCGCCAGCTCGGCCGGGCGGGGCTTGGTGAATCGGTCTTATTTGTAACGCATAAGGATCAGGCAGCCCTTGTCCGGCGCTACACCGGGAATCGCTATCCGGTCATCGGGGAGCCGCATAAACGCGGCACGTTTACTGCCGCAGCCCTGGGAGTACTTCATTTGTATACGACAGGAACAGCAAAGCCGGAGGACACGATATGCGTGGCTCCGGCTGATATGTTCGCGGATGATGCCTTTTTTCAATTATTCCACAGGTTCACTGAGGTCCTGGCAGCTTCAGGGGCCGAGCTTGCCTTGCTCGGGACAAGGCCTGCCCATCCTTCCGACCAGTACGGCTATATAGTCCCCGGAGAGGAAACAGCCGGCGGCTGTGCTACGGTTATTTCCTTTGAAGAAAAGCCCGGCCGCGCCCGGGCGGAAGAGCTGCTGCAGGCATCTGCACTCTGGAACTGCGGGGTGTTCGGCTTCCGGCTCAGCTTCATGCTGTCACAACTGGAGCGCATGGGACTGCCTGCCGAATTGGCGGCTTTTATTGACAGCTATCCCGGCCTGCCGGTGCTCAGCTTCGACAAGGAAATTGCTGAGCGCAGCAGCAAGGCAGTTGTACTCCGGCACGAGGGGGAGTGGCGCGATCTTGGAAGCTGGGCAGCCCTGAGCGCAGAGTTGCAGCAGCCGGTAACCGGCGCAGGCGGAATCTGGGGAGAAAGCCCGGATTCCGTAATCATCAACGAGTTGAACATTCCGCTGCATGTGATTGGCGTGCCCGGCATCGTCGCCGCAGCAAGCCCCGAGGGCATTCTGGTTGCCGGCAAGCATGAAGCGAATGCAGTTAAAGAAATTGTGCAGCAGAACGCGGCCGGACCGAGATACGGGGAATGCAGCTGGGGGAGCTACACTATTCTGGACCGGACAGCCGACGGCCCGCAGCAGATACTGACCATTAAGTTGTCCATCCTGCCGGATCAGGAACTGCCTGAGACGACCAGCCTTTCCCGCAAGCATTGGCTCGTTATATCCGGGCATGGAGAAATTCTGCGCAGCGGGCTGTACACCGCGGCGTGCACCGGCGATTCTTTCACCATCAGCCGGGAGGAGCAGCACGGAATCAGAGCCCATACCGCAATGGAGCTGATTGAAATCCGGACGCTCAGTGAAGCAGATGGGGAGTCAATCTACACGCAATAG
Source organism: Paenibacillus sp. fava2 (assembly GCF_058313675.1). Lineage (NCBI taxonomy): Bacteria > Bacillati > Bacillota > Bacilli > Caryophanales > Paenibacillaceae > Paenibacillus > Paenibacillus sp. fava2. The sequence goes on from NZ_CM177755.1 coordinate 5,236,810, forward strand.
CCGTTTAGTCATTGATGCCCTTGCCGTCCAATATCGCCTGCGTATATTTCTCAATTCTTGAAATGCGTGTCTTGGACTGCTTGGGCCCGGAAAAATGATACAGGTAAGCCCGCTGCCGGCCCGGTGTCAGCGCCTCAAAAGCATCCTGCAGACCTGGAACTTCAGCAAATTTGGCCTGCAGCTCATCTGGAACGGCGTATTCCGCAGTTTCCTTCATCTCCACCTTTAATCCGTTTTTTTCATTCTCTACAGCTTCACGGATATAGGCGAACAGGACAGGCTTAAGTGTCTCTATCTCCTGCACCCCGGTGAAGCGGACCTGGCGTGCCGCCTGCACCTTCTCCGTCTGCTGAATCAGAATCTGCTCGGGGTCCTGCAGCAGGGCCCCTTTCACAAACAGCACAGCACAGTATTCCTTAAAGCCGTGGATCAGGACAATATTGCTTTTGCCGAATGTATAGCAGGGCACTCCCCATTTCAATTCCTCGGTCAGCTGGCAATCCAGGATAATTGTCCGTAATTCCGCAAATTCCTCCTGCCACTGCCCTGCCTTATTAAAGAAAAAATCAACCTTAGGGTTGGATCTGCTGTCTGCCATGTATTATTCTCCTCTTATAGTATCTCTGCTGTTATCTTGCTCTGCCATCAGACCGTTTCTTCGCGCAGATCATGCTCCATGAACAGAATGTCCCGCTTCATCTCCTTCATTCCCTGGCGGGATATCCTGCCGCTCTCGAACATAGCCTGCAGGCTGTCGCGCTCCAGCTGAATGCCGATCCGGCCCAGCTCCTGCATGGACTGCTCGTACTCCTCCCGGGAGCCGGCATCTCCGCTCCGGTTTAACCGCAGCAGCACCCGTTCATACTGCAGGAGAAACATGGTGACCGGTTCCAGATCCGGTCCGCCCTGCGCCAGCAGCGCATTCAGCTGTTCCAGTACATAAGTGCAATTCCGGATTCTCAGCCGGACCCGCTCGGCCCGCCTTTCACGCCTGCTGAGCCGTGCCTGCTGCAGAATGCCTACCACCTCATCCCAATGCTTGACCGGGAACAACTCCCGTTTATACAGGGGATCGCGGGTATGCATGAACAGCATCCGGTTAATCCGGTTGAGATATCGGTAACCGGTGTAGGGATCAACCTCTCTGCGCTCCAGCGCCAGCAGTGTGCTCTCCCGCTCCCATTTCAGCACCGACAGGCCCAGGGATCGCTGCAGCTCATCCCGGCTGTCATCCTTGCGGAGCATCCGGATTCTTGAAGTGTAAGTACTGATGATCCGGGCCGAAGCCATCCGGTTCTGCTCTGTGGACAGGTCGTTTAACCCGGCTACAACATTGCGCAGAATCTCGATTTTGGCCTGAGTCTCCTCCTCATCCTGGACCGATACTGCCTCCGCCCCGAGCAGCAGCGGCAGCAGATAATTGGAGGCCAGGAGCGTCCACAGGATGACACCGGAGGCCAGGAAGATGATCAGATCCCTGGAAGGAAAAACGGTACCGTCATCCAGGAAAAACGGCAGGGACAGTGTACTTGCAAGCGTAATTGTGCCCCGTACGCCGGACAGCGAAAGAATCAGCGCGGTTCTGAACCTTTTTTTACGCGGGCTGAGATTTGTTTCGCCGTCTCCGGGCACCTTCATCAGCAGCACCCAGATCAGCCGCAGGCCGAGGACAGCCAATGTCAGCAGCAGGGTGTACAGGATTACCCGCACATTGCCGATTTCCGGACTGTTCCAGATCGTCTGAATGATCTCCGGCAGCTGTGTGCCGAGCAGCAGGAAGACCAGGCCGTTCAGCACAAAGATGATGACCGACCAGGTGCTTTTGGAAACGACCCGCAGCTTGGCGACTTCGGGATTCATCTTTTTATAATTGAAGGAATGGGCGGCCCCGGCCGCAACTACAGCCAGAATGCCGTTTACTCCCAGCTCCTCGGCCGCCATAAAGATCAGAAAAGGCGTCAAAATTTCAATCAGCATATGCAGGGTCACATTCTCCATCCCCAGCCTGCGCAGCCATTTGACGATACCGTATTTGATCAGGGTAAGCAGCAGGCCAAGCACAATTCCCCCGAGCGAAATACCCAGAAAGCCAAGGCCGGCGGATTTGAACGAGAACATTCCCGTAACCATCGCAGCCGCCGCAAACTGGAAGGAGACCAGACCGGAAGCATCATTGATTAAGGATTCCCCCTCCAGAATCTGCATCGTGCGGTGAGGAATCTTCACTTTCTGCTCCAGCGCGCCTACCGCAACCGCATCAGTCGGCGCCAAGGCCGCAGCCAGGGCAAAAGATGCCGCCAGCGGAATGACCGGCAGCAGCCAATTCACGAAGTAACCGACGATGCCGACCGTCACAAAAACAAGCCCCAGCGCCAGCAAAAGAATCGGCTTCCGCAGGCTCCAGAGCGCTTCCTTATCGGCATGCCGACCGTCATTGAACAGCAGCGGAGCGATGAACAGCAGCAGGAACAGCTCCGGATTAAGTGTTAATTCAAAATGCAGGGGCAGCAGCGTAATCGCCACCCCCAGCGCAATCTGGATAATCGGCACCGAGACCGACGGTATAAACCGGTTCACCAGATTCGATACGGCAAGCGCCGCCAGCATCAGCAGTATGTATTCAAACAATTCCAAAAGCTTTCTACCTCCGTCTCTCTATTTAGGCTTAGTGTAAACAAACAATGCAAACAGAATGTAAACTTACCTTTTATTCTTTATCGGCGCCGCTGCCGGCTTTATAGAATGTCCGGATTCCTCCTTTCTGGACTTCTTCTGTCCGGACTTCTTCCGTTATCCCGCGAGATGATGCTCATCAGAATAAGTCTAAGTGGATTTTCGCTATCTATTTTTCATTTATACTGCCTTAATACTGGATTAGTTGGAAAAAGAACACTTAAAAACACCACTATTGCCCTTGGAGAGGTATATTAGCAGAAATAAGTTACTTTTTTCCATCTAAAACCTGCGGGGCGGCAAATTTATGCGAATTAAGTGTCAAAAATCCAATTAGATTCTTTGATGAAACGCCCCTAAACCAAATAATAACTCCTGTTCAGCATTTGTCGTCAGACAAGCACTGAACAGGAGTCGTTAGGCAGATTACATCTGTTCCTGTCAGGACTAAACAGTAGCCGTCAATGCTCAAAACGCTGTTACAGCGGCTGCTTAGGCGGAACCTCCGGCGGGACCGGGGGCGGAATCTCCGGCTGCTCGCGGGGAACGACCTCCGGTGGTATATCAGCCGGCTTCGGCTCCGGTATGCGCGCAGGGTCGACCTCGGGAACAACCTTAGGGGGAAGCTCGGGCGGCAAATCCTTATACATGGCTTCACACCTCCTTCCTGATACCCCTTAATACCCGGCACGGCTTTTTCAAACGGTATTCCGGCAGGAGCAGCACGGCAATAAGCCGTTACTCCGGAATATGCCGCCCGGACCGGACCTGGCCCCAGCGCTTCCTCTACCTTATCCATGGGGCTACTGACATTCAGTTGTCAGTAGTGTTCCATTATAATTTAGGTACAAGAATACCTAAGCTGATATTAATTAAACTTAGCTTATAGAGATTACTGGGGAGATTGTACTATGGAAACTAATAACAACCCGTTTATTTTTGAAACACCCCTCATTGAAGGTGTGATTTGCAGACGACGAAACCGGTTCATCATGGAAGTCGAGGTTGACGGCGTCATTGTTGATTGCCATTGTCCCACTACAGGTCGTATTGGTGACATCGTTTTTCGCGGTGTCCCCTGCCTGCTATCAAAAAGCAACTCTTTAACGAGAAAGACCCCTTATACTGTGGAGGCAATTTCAGTTGATTTACCATCCGATGTAAATAAATCATGGATAGGGATCAATCAGAATGCAGCAAACCGATATGTGGAACATTTTATAAAAAGCGGTCAGCTTTCTGGTATAGTGATTGATGGTGAAGCGATTAAAAGAGAACAAACGGTCGGCAATTCCAAGCTTGATTTTCTTGTAGGCAATACGTACATTGAGGTCAAAACACCCCTTACGCAGCTGCAGGTCAAGCTTAAGGAGCATATCGAAACTAAAGAAGGAAGCCGCTTCAACTCCTTTGAACGATTCATAAAGCACATCGGGGAATTGGCTCACAGTTTGAATGAAAATGACAAAGCAATCCTGTTAGTATGTTTCCTATATGATAGTCCTAAATATATCGGCTCTTCAGGCGGGAAACATAGCAGCTATATCCGGAATTCTGTGCAATCCTCAATAAACCAAGGGGTTGAAGTGTGGCAGGCTAATTTCAAAATAACCCCTACAGAAGTAAATCTCGTACGATATTTTGAAACAACGGAAGATATGATGAATGGTTGAATCCTTAGCAAGGGAGTGCGGCTTCAATTGAATAAAACAGAGCGTCTTTTAGCAATTGTAATGGAATTACAGCGGAGCAGATTGCGGACAGCTGATGAATTAGCGGAGGTTCTGGGGGTCAGCGCAAGAACGATTTACCGGGATATGCAGGCTTTGAGCGAGGCAGGTGTCCCTATCATTGGCGAGACAGGAACAGGTTATTCTTTAATGGAGGGTTATTTTCTTCCGCCCATCAGCTTTACAGTAGAAGAGGCCGTGTCCCTGCTTCTTGGCGCTGAGTTTATAGAAAAACGTTTTGATCCCGCTTTTCGCAATAGTGCCTGTTCTTCCCGCAGAAAAATAGAAGCCATACTTTCAGGGCCTATCCGTGAGGAGACAACCCGGATCCAAGGGGGCATCCGTCTGCTCCAAAAAGACGAAATGAATATTATGATCCAGGAGAAGGTTAACCTGGGGATCATCCGTGAAGCCATGCAGGAGGGCAAAAAAATTCGTTTCGCCTACCACAAGCGGGTTGCTGAAGCCGATGGGAGCAGGGTAACTGAGCGAACGGTATCGCCGTTCGGACTGGCACATGATGAGCAGAACGGCCGGATGTTACTTGCTTCCTGTGACCTGCGGGAGGATATCCGCCATTTTCGGGTTTCCCGGATCAATGACCTTACCGTTACTGATGATCCCTTCCAGCTTCCCGATAACTTCAACCTTCAAACCTATCGGCCGAAGGATACGCGCGGCATAAGGGTCTGCGCCATTTTTAATTCAGAAATCGCCGATAAAGTTGATGAAGCCAACAACTATTACATGGAGACTGCCGAAGCTAAAGAGGACGGTTACCATGCTACTTTCCGTGTCCGTCAACCGGAGGAATTGCTGCCCTGGCTGCTTGGATGGGGGGCAGATGTGGTAGTCACTGAGCCTGAATCCTTTAAAAACCGGATAAAAGAAGAAATCAAAAAAATGAAAGAACGCTACTGACATACTGTTGGCAGCAGGGGGTTTGTATAATCAGGACATACCAAAAGAAAGTTAACAAACCCATACACAAAGGAGAACATGATATGCCAGTAATTGGACCCGATTTCATTTCACTTCAAGTGAGCATTCTTGAAAGCTCTGCAGAATTCTATCAAAACTATCTCGGACTGGTCCGGTCACAGGCCGGCCCCCCTCATGCCGTGGTCTTTGAAACAAAGCCGATCGCCTTTGCCCTGCGTGACCTGATGCCAGGAGTGGAGCTTGGTTCAGGGACCCAGCCCGGACTAGGTGTCGCTCTGTGGCTGTATGCTCCTGATTCACAGGAAATCCACGACAAGCTTATTGCTGCAGGCGTAAAGATTACATCCGCCCCCATTGATGGGCCCTTCGGGCGAACCTTTACATTTGCCGACCCGGACGGTTATCTGATCACCCTTCACAGTAAAGCCTGATACGTAAATGTCTCCGGCTGAATACATGATTGTATTCAGCCGGGCCGGATGGTAAGCTAAAAACCAGAGATGCATACAAAGGAGCCTTCGCCGATCATGTGGATTACTCTGTAACGATTAACCATGCACAAGCTTGCCCGAAAACAGTGTTTATGCTGTTCTATTCGGCCTGCCCGCATCTAATCTTACAGGATATGCACGGGACGGTACGCTTTTGAACCCTTCTGCGGATACCTGACGGTATCCGCTTTATTGTTGCGGAAAACAGCATCTCAGGCACTCTCCCGCAAGCAGGTCCTCTAATCCGGACTGGAGGAAATGATATGACAACCATACCAAAGCTGATTCTGATTGAAGGGCTGCCTGGGTCAGGGAAAACAACGGCCGCCGGGCTTGTTCATGAGCTGCTTGCGGCAATGAACATTGACGCCCGGCTATATACCGAAGGAAATCTGGAGCATCCCGCGGATTACGACGGGGTTGCCTGTTTTGAGGAGCATGAATTTGCAGAGCTGCTGGGCAGCTTTGATCAATACAGCGATTTCTTGAATGAACACATCATCCATCAGGATGGCCGCTGCTTTCTGGAATACCGCAAACTGCAGCAGAAGTACGGGCAGGAGTTCCCGGATGAGCTGCTGAATGCTATTTTCCAAAAAGATATTTATGAGCTGCCGCTTGAGGACAACAGAAAGCTTATCGCCGAAAGGTGGAGAACGTTTACTGCGGATGCGGCAGCTGGTCGGGACACATTCATTTTTGACTGCTGCTTCATCCAGAATCCTGTAACGGTGGGAATGGTTAAAAATGACGCTGACAGAGAGACCGTTAAAGGCTACGTAACAGAGCTCGCTGCCACCATAGAGCCGCTCAATCCGCTGCTGATCTACATCACACAGAATGATCTCGACCATTCTTTTATAAAAGCTGTCCGGGAACGTCCCCGCGAATGGTCACAGGGATTCATTGAGTATTATACGAACCAGGGATACGGCGCGCGGCAGCAGCACTCGGGCATTGAAGGAACGCTTCAGGTGCTTAAAGCACGTCAACAGCTGGAAGATGAGATTTACAGCAGCCTGACCATCGCCAAACATAAGGTGGATAATTCCGCTTTTGACAGCGGGGATTATAAGCGGTTTATCGCGGGGATCTTAGCACAATATTTTAAACAGGCACACTAACCAAGCTCAACCGGCAAGCATATTTACATCATAAGGACATAGACCAGGAACCCTCCCGGCTCTATGTCCTTTTGGTGTTGGCAAAATGAAGACATTGCGTTATTCTAATATGCAAAACATTTTAACGGATCAGGAGGGGTTCAGATGCGGTACTGGCGGTCGATGCGATTTCGGATCGTATTCGGATTTCTCCTCATTATAGCTCCGCTTGTGCTCTTCCTCATGTACAACAATCTTTACGCTGCCCGTATTGTACGCGCCCAGCTTTCGGCTAATTACGGCAGTCTGATCCGCACAGAGGTCAATGCCAACGACGCGCTGCTCAAAAGCACCTATAATTTCCTCATCCAGCTCGGTACCGCGAATGATTCCGAAATCCTCTCCCTCAAGACGCTACCGGTCAGCGACCCGGAGTATACACTTGCCAAGGTACGGCTGTATAACCGCTTTTTGATCGATACGAATTACTACAAGATGGTGGACACCTTTTTTGTTTATCTGACCAAGGAGAGCAGTTACCCGCTATATGCTACCCAGAATATTAACAAATCCAATGCGCTGAACCAGCTGCTCAGCTCCTATTCCGCACAATTTATCGCAAATACACCTGTGCAAAGCGACCGCTGGGAGACTGTAACGATGCAGGACGGCGATGCCTACCTGATCAAAACCATCGATATCGGCTTCGGGATGCTTGACGGCGCGCTTGTCCGGACAGATACCTTAAACCAGACGTTATCTTCGCTTGATGTCGGGCCCGAGGGCTCCGTCTTTATCATGGACAGCGGGGGCAGCCTGCTCTCCTCCATCCAGCTTCCGGACAGGCTGGACCGCGATTTCCGCACAGCTGTGCTAAAGATGAAGTCCGGTGCAGACACCATCCAGTGGAAGAAGAAAAACTACCTTGTACTCACGGAAGCATCGCATTATTCGGACATCCGTTACGTCGTCGTCACCCCAGAGTCCTACATTCTCAAGAATCTTCCCCTGCTGCAAAAAATGCTCTATTACTGGGTTCCCCTGCTCTCTGTTATGGCTCTTTGCGGTTATCTCCTGTATCTGCAGCGCTTTTTGTTCCGTCCGCTGTCAGGTCTGATCGGCGGGATGCGCAAGCTCGGTTACGGGATGCTCGATGTCCGATTGCCCGCTCAGGCTGCCGACACCAGGGAATTCTCGCTCATGACAACGACCTTTAACGAAATGGCCCGGCAGATTGAAGCGCTCAAAATTGATGTCTATGAAGAGCAGCTGCGGGTCCAGAAAGCCGAATATAAGCATCTCCAGATGCAGATTAACCCGCACTTTTACATGAATACACTCAACATTATTTATAACATGGCCGCACTCAAGGACTATGCATCGGTGCAGAAAATGTCCCTGCATCTGGCCGATTACTTCCGCTTCCTGATGCACGGCGACAGGACAACCGTTCCGCTGGAGAGCGAGCTTGCGCATATCCGCCATTACCTGGAGATTCAGAAGCTCCGCTATGTGAACATGCTGGATTACGAGATCAGCGTGCCGCCCGGCCACCTGAAGCTGAATCTTTCGCCGCTGCTCCTGCAGCCTTTTGTCGAAAATGCCATTGTGCATGGCTTGACGCGAAGGCAGCAGGACGGCACGCCGTTTCGCGTAATGATCTCGTCTGAGGAAGGGGACGCTGCCCCGGTTCCCTATATACGGATTCTGATTGCAGATAATGGCCCAGGCTTCCCGGAGGACATGCTTCAGGAGCTGGAGGGCGGAACGTACGCGGAGGGCATGGGCGAGAAGCATCTCGGCATCTGGAATGTGCTGCGCCGGTACCGGATTATGTACGGGGAGCAGGAAGGCATTCTGTTCCGCAACGGTGCAGATGGCGGCGCCGTTGTCGAGGTCAGGCTGCCGTTGCAGCAGCAAAACACCTTTCGGGAGATGAATGCAGGCACCACACAACACAAGATGGAGGAGAATGGCGATGGTAAAGATGCTCGTAGTCGATGACGAAATTTATGCACTCAAAGGGATCACCCAGGGCATTGACTGGAGCGGCCTGCCGCTCACTGCCATCCTCGAAGCCGGCAGCGTCACTGCAGCGAAGCTGCTGATGGAGGAGCAGCACGTCGATCTGGTCATCTCCGACATTGAGATGCCGGGCGCGGACGGGCTGGAGCTGCTGCGCTGGATTCACGGAAACTTCCCGCATACTTTAGTAGTATTTCTGACCGGCCACGCCCGGTTTGAATACGCCCGGGATGCGCTGCAGCTGGGCTGCTTCGATTATGCGCTCAAGCCGATCGACCACGGGCTGCTAAAGGACATTGTCAGCCGCGCCCTGGCAGAGATTGCAGTGCAGCAAAAACGCCAGTCCTTCAGCGAACTGCTGGAGGAGCAGCAGCTGCAGTGGAACAAGCAGCTGCCCGTTCTGGTCGAACGCTTCTGGCAGGATCTGCTGGCCGGGCGTATCCCTTTTCAGCCGGAGCGGCTAAACCGCCAGTTCACGCTCTATAACATTCCGCTGGCTGCCGACAGCCACGTCCTGCCTGTATTGCTGAGTATCGAGCATTGGAAAGAGGATATGAGTGCTCAGGATGAGGCCATTATGGAGTATGCCCTCCGTATGGAAGCTGCGCAGAGCATTATCGGAAACTTGAGCGGAGTCGTGATTCAGGACAGCCATGAGCTGAACCTGATTCTGCTCTACTGCACCGGAGATCAGCTTCCGGACCGGGAGGCGCTGCTTGAGCGCTGCAGCCGGTTCGTGGCAGCTTCCGGGGAATTTCACTGCCAAACCTCCTGCTATGTCGGGACACCAGCTCCGGTGGAGGAGCTGGCCGAGGCCATCGGCAGCCTGCTGCAGGCTGAACGGGCCAATATATCATCGCCACAGTCGGTCATAGACGCGGCAGAGTCCGGCGGCACGGGAGCTCCGGGCGAACCCGGCATAGTGCCCAGCCCCGGGGAATGGGCAGAGCTGCTTGAACAGGGCCGGCAGGAGGAGCTGATCTCGCTGCTTCAGTTGACGGTAAAGAAGCTGCAGGAGGAGCTTGCCAGCCGGGAGACACTGGAGCAGATCTACTATGGTCTGATGCATTTGTTCTACCAGACCGCCCGCCGCAAAGGCCTGTCGATCTATGAGCTGGTCAGTGTCCAGGAGCTGAATGATCCGCTGGCAACCCGCTCACCGCAGCATTTGCTGCAATGGGCAGTCCGGCTCGCCTCCAAAACCGCAGATGCCTTTTCGGGCATGCAGCGGAGTGCTTCACCGGTCATTACCAAAGCTCATCAGTATATCCAGGATCACCTGCAGAAGGATTTAAGCCGGGATGAGATTGCCGACCTGGTAGGCCGCAACCCGGCCTACCTGTCGCGCCTGTTCCGCAAGGAGACAGGGATGTCACTGTCAGAATATATTACACAACAGCGCATCGAACGGGCAAAACAGCTGCTGGTGGAGTCCAATGACAAGATCAGCAGCATCGCTGAAGGTCTTGGATATGTTCATTTCTCGTATTTTGCCAAGCTGTTCCGCAAGCTGACCGGATTGACGCCGCAGGATTACCGGCGGATTCACCGCCAGCTTTAACCTGTATTAAACGCTCCCAGCCGCATCGGGCAGCGCTTCCTTCCTGTAAGGGACGCTGCTTCATGCGGCTTTTTAATGCTTTATTTTCAATTAATGACATTCAACTTTCATATGATGTTATGTATTTTTCCGCAAAAGTCACATATTTGCTATTCATGTCATCTGAGTAGATAGAATGATTACCCTGATGTCTCTATAATGAAGCCAACAGAGAAGCATCCTGATTGTGAAAGGAACGTGAGAACAATGAACCAATCTGTCGAGGCTGCCCCGCTCCCTCTCCCCGCTGCCGGCAAAAGCCGCCGCAGGCAGAATGTCGGACACTTGCGGAAGTTCGGAGCCTTTTATCTGATGATGACACCCGCCCTGATCTTCCTGCTTATCAACAACTACCTGCCCATGCTCGGCTCCGTCATTGCCTTCAAGAGCGTCAATTACCAGACCGGCGTATTCCAGAGCCCCTGGATCGGCTGGAAAAACTTCAGCTTTCTGTTCAGCACAAGTGATGCCTGGAATATCACCAAGAACACGATCATTTACAATGCGGTATTCATCGTCCTGAATCTGATTATCGGGGTGGCCCTCGCGCTGTTATTCAATTCCATGCGCAGCCGCAAGCTGGCCAAATTCCATCAGACGATGATGTTCCTGCCGTACTTCCTTTCCTGGATCATCGTCACTTATCTCGTCTACGGTTTTCTCAACCCTGAGATCGGGCTGCTTAACAAGTCGGTCCTGCCGGCGCTTGGCATCGGGCAATCATTCGACTGGTACTCTGATCCGAAATATTGGCCGTACATTCTGCCGATTGTGAACACCTGGAAGGGCATTGGCTACTATGCCGTGTTTTATCTGGCGGCGATTATCGGAATCGACAAGGAGTATTACGAAGCGGCCACCATCGATGGTGCCTCCAAATGGCGCCAGATTCAATCCATCACCCTGCCGCTGATCCGTCCGGTCGTGATTGTGCTGACCATGCTGCAGATCGGCCGTATTTTCTATTCCGACTTCGGGCTGTTCTATCAGGTTACCCGCAACGCCGGGGCGCTGTATGATACGACGCTGGTCATCGATACTTATGTGTATCAGGGGCTTATTGTCACAGGTGATTTCGGAATGTCCTCGGCGGCAGGCTTGTATCAGGCGGTTGTCGGTTTCATTCTCGTCTTTGTCAGTAATCTGATCATCCGCAGAATCAGCCGGGAAGACGCACTGTACTAAACCAGCGTAACGCTAATTACTCAGAACAGGAGGCTACCCCATATGGGAACTCTCACAGCAAAAAACACTAGACGCAGCCGCAAGCCCGTTGACAAGGCACCCTCGGTGACCGATATATCCAAACCGGCAAATACCCTGATCAATATTTTCTTCTGGATCTATTCGGCCATCTGCATCATTCCGTTCGTGCTCGTGCTCGTTGTGTCCTTTACAGATGAAAAAACGGTGCTGCTGAACGGTTACAGCCTGTTTCCCAAAAAGCTGAGCCTGTCCGCATACGATTTCCTGCTGAACGACTGGTCCAGCATTGTCCGCTCCTACGGCATCTCAATTTTCGTTACAATTGTCGGCACGATTCTCTCCATCATTATCATGGCGCTGTTCGCTTACCCGATCTCCAGACGGGACTTCAAGCAGCGCGGCATTTTCTCCTTCATCATGGTATTCACCATCCTGTTCAACGCCGGCCTCGTGCCGTTCTACATGATGTACACCCAGTACCTGCATATGCAAAATACTCTGGCTGTGCTCATCGTCCCTTATCTGGTCCAAGGCTTCTTTGTACTCGTCATGCGGACGTTCTTCACCAATTCAGTGCCGACCGAGCTGATTGAATCCGGCAAAATAGACGGCGCCGGCGAATGGCGGATTTTCGCCCAAATCGTCATGCCGCTCTCTCTCCCCGTGCTCGCCAGCGTCGGCCTGCTCTGCACCCTGAACTACTGGAATGACTGGTATCTGAGCATGCTGTTCATAAACGACGATACCCACATCAATATCCAGTACCGGATGTACAAGGCGCTGCAGGATATGCAGTTCCTGAGCTCCAACTCTACCGCCTATGCGGCGATTATGCGGCAAAACCCGAATTATCAGCTGCCAAGCGAAACGGTGCGGATGGCCATGGCGGTTGTCGGGATCGGCCCGATTATTTTCGCTTACCCCTTCTTCCAGCGCTTCTTCATCGAAGGCTTGACTGTGGGTGCCGTTAAAGGATAAACCCCGGGGAGTATTCCCGGGAAAGAAAGAGCTGTATCCGGCATCTGCCGGTTACATATAGCTGCACATACAGTAAATAAGGGGAGGCCTACCACTATGACTAAGGTTAACTTGAACAAAAACCGCTCCAAGCGTGCATGGACACCCGTATCCGCCGTACTGATGATGTCAATGCTGCTTGCCGCTTGCGGCAGCAACAATGCGGGCAGCACAGCAGTAGACTCTTCCGGCAGTTCTGATGCATCCGAGCTAAAGCCATATGAAGTGAAACTACTGTGGGAAGGCCCTGCGCAGAAGGATGTGCAGGCCGTCGAAGCCAAAATCAACGAATATCTGCAGCCCAAAATCAATGCTACTGTCAAAATCAGCACACTCGACTGGGGGCAGTACGACGAAAAGATGCCGCTGCTGATTGCCAGCCGTGAACCGATGGATATCGTGTTTACCGCACAGTGGAACGGTTATGCCAACAATGTCTCCAAAGGCGCGTTCATCCCGCTGAATAATCCGGATGGCAAACATGGTGATCTCATCGGGCAGTATGGACAAGAGATCACCAGCTCGCTCGATCCGGCCTTTCTCGAAGGCTCCTCCGTCGGGGGCAAAATATACGGAATTCCGACAAATAAAGAAATGGCCGCCCAGGGCGGAGTATTGTACCGCAGCGATATCGCCGAAGAGCTCGGCCTTACCGAGCAGCTGAACAAGGTTAAAACCGTCGCCGACCTTGAGCCGATCCTCCAGACCGTCAAGGAGAAGAAGGGTGCCGGCTTCACCCCGCTGTTCATGTCAAAGACCTCGAACTTTAATACCCACTACATGGCGCAGCTTGATTTTCTGGGAGATGATACAATCGACGGCGCAGTCCGCAAGGACGGCGAGGATACAACTGTAATCAGCCGTTTCGAAGACCCGGATTATATGGCACAGATCGGGCTGACCCGCAAATTTTTTGAAGCCGGTCTGATCAATAAAGATGCAGCAACCACCTCGGTCGGCGATCCGCTGAGCAGCGGCAATGTGTTCATGGCCATCGCTTCGCTCAAGCCGGGATGGGCTGAGGAATACGCCATTTCTGTAGGACTTGAAGGTAAGATCAAACAGCTGGAGCTGGGACCGGCTACCGTGTCTACCAGTGAAACAGCCGGCGCGATGCTGGCAATCTCCTCAACCTCCGAGGATCCTGCCCGGGCCATGATGGTAATCAACCTGTTACATTCCGACAAATACCTGATTAACCTGATCAACTTCGGTATCGAAGGAGAGCATTATACCAAGGTATCCGATAACGTGATTAAGTCCGGCCCGAAATCCGCTGATTACAATCCGGGTGTGGCCTGGGAGCTTGGCAACCAGTTCCTGAACTATACCTTCGAATCGGAAAACCCCGATAAATGGGAGCAAACCAAAGCGTTCAACGCTAGCGCCCATCAATCCCCTGCCCTCGGGTTCATCTTCAATGTAGAGCCGGTCAAATCGCAGGCGGCAATCCTGATCAACATCTCGAAGCAGTATGCTGCTGCGCTGGAGACAGGTTCCATCGATCCGGCAAAAGCACAGGAATGGTATGATAAGGAGAAGAAAAACGGGCTTGAGGATATTCTGGCTGAGAAGCAGAAGCAGCTTGATGCCTTCCTGGCAGATAAATAATTCATCACTTCCTGCGGCTTCAGTAATCTGATGAAGACGGAACTTTGTAAAAAAAACCACAAGGCAGCGGCCGGTGACAACAGCCGTACTGTCTTGTGGTTTTATTTGTATTTGCCTCAGTAAATGTCAGATAAACCCCATCCCCGCCAGCTTCGAAATCCGGTCCGGGTGATACAGCGCAAGCCCCGTCTTCATCCTCCGGAAGCCCTGCTCCTCATACCAGCTGACGGTGTCCGGATGCGTATAGAGCACAACATTGCAGCCTGCCGTCTCTTCAAGGATCAGCGCGATGATCTTTTTTCCAAGCCCCTGGTGATGGTAAGCCCCGTCTACCGCAATGTTATACACCGCCGCCTGCGAGATGCCGTCAGAGAGTGCCCTGCCGCAGCCGATGATTGTATCCCCGTCGAAGACAAATACATTCACTGCGCTATTCACAAAGGCCCGTTCGGTCTGTGCCGGTGTAAAATCCGTTAAACCAAAGCCGTTCAGCAGGCGGGAGACCTGAGTCCAGTCGATATTAGTCCTGTCTTTACGGTAGGTGTAGGTCATTGCAGTCCCTCTTCATCAAATGGTAAATTCCGGTTCCTGATCACGGTAATAATTAGCCAGAAACTGCCGGGTGCGCTCCGATTTCGGATGGGAAAATACTTCTTCCGGCGTGCCGTCCTCCACAATAACCCCTTGATCCAGAAACAGTACCCGGGTAGCTACCTTGCGGACAAAGCTCATTTCATGGGAGACCAGCAGCATGGTATTTCCTTCCTCTGCCGCCTTCCGGATCGTATCCAGTACCTCACCGACCAGCTCGGGGTCAAGCGCCGAGGTCGGTTCATCGAACAGCAGAATCTTCGGCTGCATGGCCAGCGCTCTGGCAATCCCGACACGCTGCTGCTGCCCGCCGGACAGCTGCTTGGGATAATGATGCATCCGGTCCGCCAGGCCTACTCTCGCCAGGTGCAGTTCAGCAGTCCTCCGCGCTTCCTCCTTCGGAATCTTACGGACAACAATGAGCCCCTCCATCACGTTCTCCAGCGCCGTCTTCTGCCGGAACAGATTGAACTGCTGAAAGACCATCGCCGTGCTCTTCCGCAGCTCCAGTACATCGGACTTGCTTTTTTTGGCAAAATCGATCTTGAGCTGGTCCAGCCTGATCGTCCCCTCATCCGGTACTTCAAGCAGATTGATGGACCGCAGCAGGGTGGATTTGCCGGCGCCGGATGAGCCGATTATGGCGACTACATCCCCTTTTTGAATGCTAAGATCGATATGATCCAGGACCTTGTGCTGATGAAAGGATTTCGTTAACCCGCGGATTTCAATCAAGGATGACATCCCCCTTACGTTTGCGCAGGCTTTTGAAATCAATATCCAGCCGCTTCTCCAGCAGCGCTATCGCCTGCTCAATAATAATCGTCAAGCCCCAGTAGATCAGGGCCAGCGAGCAGTAGGATTCAAAAAACCGCAGGTTATTCCCGGCCAGTATCCTCGACTGTGCTGTAATTTCAACCACGGAGCAGACAAAGGCGAGCGAGGTCCCCTTCATCAGTCCGATTAAGGCATTGCCGAGCGTCGGAAGGGCCACGATAAAGGCTTCAGGCAGAATAATCCGCCGCAGCACCTGCGGGTAAGTCATGCCCAGGGAATGCGCAGCTTCGATCTGCCCTTTGTCCACAGACTGCAGGGCAGCCCGGATAAATTCAGAGCTGTAGGCCGCCTCGTTCAGCGACAGGGCGAGCAGCACATAGAACAGGGCAGGAATGGAATTCACGTTGTAGCTGGTTTCATGATAGTAATTGTAGTATTTCAGAATCAGCGGAATCCCGGCGTAGGACAGATACAGCTGGACCAGGATCGGCGTTCCCCGGATAAAAGAAATGAATACTGCGCTCAGCTGGTACAGCACGGGTATTCTTTTCATCTTAATGAGTGCCAGCAGCAGCCCCAGAAGGAGCCCTGCCAGCATGGAAACGGCCGTAAGCTGCAGCGTTACCGGCAGATATACCAGCAGCTTCGGTATGAGCGTAAAGACCAGTTCTATATCAAAGATATTTGGCATCGCGCTGTCCCGTTACTGGACTTCAGGTGCAAAGTCGCCGTTCAGATACTCTTCGCTGAGCTTGGTAACTGTACCGTCCTCAATCAGCGCCTTGATCCGCCCGTTAACATCCTGGAGAAGCTGATCACTGTTCCCGCCTTTGCTGAGAATAAGGTAGCTGTACGGTACACCGATCCGGTCGGTATCTTCCTGTGACAGCGGGATTGCCTTCAGCTTGAGGCCAAACTCTTTAATGTAAAGCTGCAGCATGGCGGCATCAATCAGGTTGAAATCACTTGCACCGCTCTCCACATTCTGCAGAGTAACAACCAGTTCAGCATCGGTATATTTCAGGTTTACCGGCGTCTTGGCGGTTGACTTATTATAGTTCTCCAGGGCAACCGTATAGTTCACGCTCGGGCTGACCTCAGTCGTTTTCCCTTCCAGATCGGCAAAGGACTTGATGTCCTCCCGGTCCTCCGCGACAGCAATCACGAACTGGTTTTTGAAAATCGGATCGGAGTAATTGTACTTCTCCCTTCTCTCCGCATTGCTGGCAAAGTTATTCGCGCCGATCTGATAACGGTCGGAGTCAAGGCCTGCGAAGATCGACGGGAATTCCGTTTTTTCAATTTTAATCTCATACTGGGGCAATCCTTCAAAAATCGCTTTAACCACCTGAATGTCGTAGCCGTCAATTTCATTCTTGTCATTCACGTAGGAAAAGGGTTTAGGTGCACCGCCTGTTGCGATATTAACTGTAATTTTTTCATTGTTTGCCGAAGAATTATTCCCGGCTGCTCCTGAATTTGCCGCCGCCCCGGAATCAGCATTATTTCCGCAAGCCACAATCCCCGCCAGCAGCACTACCGCCGTCATTCCAAGTCCCAGCCTTCTCCATATCTTCATCTTTATATCCCCCTAATGATCTATTATTTGGTTTTGAATTTCTGCTCCGGGTCACTGCTGAGCTCTTGTCTGTTATGCGGCTGCGACCACAGGCCCTCATAATCAATCTGATCCCAGAAGCGCGTGTTGTAGTCTATGAAAATCACCGATTTATCGCCGTTTGCTTTTGCCAGATCGCGCAGATAGGTATTATTCTTGAACGCCGGAATTGCGTACAGGTCACGCGCGTACCCCCAGATGTTCTTGAAGTCGACAATGCGGCCCCTCAGCGGACCGAGATTCTTGAAATAGTAGGTATCAAACCGGGCCAGTGTGACAAACAGTCGCACATCAGAGTCAGTAACATAATCGCCGAATAAAAACCGGTTGTCCGTCAGACGCTCCTCTATCAAATCCAGCGCGGCATACAAATGCTCAAAGGCATCGTTATAGGCTTCAATGGACTGGGCAAACATCGCCTTGTAGACTCCATTGTTCACATTGTCAAACAGATAATCATTGTACTTATCGATGTCCGCTCTCAGCTCCTCCGGATACAAATCCGGTGCGCCTGCCTTATGGAACGGGGCGAACTCCTTCTCCAGATAATTGGTCAGCCAGACGTAATCGTTATTTACGACTTTGCCGGTTGTAACATCGATTACCGCAGGCACCGTCGGTCTGCCTTTATACTCCGGATCGGCATTGGCGTATAGCTCGCTCAGGAATTGTACGCCCAGCACCGGGTCCTTCTGGCCTTCGTCATACACAAACTCCCAGCCCAGATTCTGCTCATGCCTGCCGCGGCCCACCAGATTAATGCTGATTGCCTCTTCCAGCCCAAGCAGCTCTCTGACAATAGAGGCGCGGTTCGACCAGTGGCAGCCCTTGGCCCAGATCAGGCGGTATCGTCCCGCTTCCACCGGCAGCTTGCCCTCCCCTTCACCGAAGGGGGTGGTGAAATGATTGTTTTGCCGCACAAAGTAGCCCTGCTCATTGATTTCATGCTCGGTTTCCTTCGGACGGACACGCACATTGTTAGTGGTCATTGAATATTCCTCCTTGGTACTTAATTGCTGAACCTGTTTCTGTCATGCGGCTGATTCCAGACCGACACATCCGGGCCTTTGGCCAGCAGCTGATTCGGATTGTCGGCATGATTGCCGAGCTGGTAGCCTCTTTTAATAGAGTCAAAGTCTGTTGTATCCCCGAAGCCGGGCGTTTGATAGAGATCCTTTGCATAGTTCCAGATGTTCGGGAAATCTATGATCCGGTTACGGTTCGTGCGGAAGACGGAATAATAGGCAGCATCGAAACGCACCAGAGTAACGTAGAAACGGACATCCGAATCAGTGATGGAGTCGCCGAAAAGAAAACGCTGACCCGCGAGCCTCTCCTCCAGCTGATCCAGTCTGGCAAACAACACATCATAGGCCTGCTCGTAGGCTGCCTGGGAATGGGCAAATCCGGCCTTGTAGACCCCGTTATTGACTTCATGGAACAGGATGTCATTAAATTCGTCGATTCTTGCGCGCAGCGCTTCCGGATAAAGCTCAGGCGCACCCGCCTTATGAAAAGGCTTAAAGGCTGTTTCAAAATAGTTCGTCAGCCGGAAATAGTCGTTATTCACAACCTTTCCCGTAATTACATCGGCTACCGTCGGTACTGTGGCCCGCCCGTTGTACTGCGGATCAGTTGCTGCATAAATCTCCGGCAAATAGCGGATGCCCAGCACGGGATCAACTCCGCCCTCGTCGAGCGAAAATTCCCAGCCGTTCTCCGTACGGACCGGACTGGCAGTCCCCAGACTGATCACGCTCTGGAGGCCCAGCAGCTCACGGACAATGACTGCTCGGTGCGCCCAGGGGCAGATTTTGGCCCATAACAGGCGGTAACGGCCTGCTTCAACGGGCAGCTCACCCGGCTGATCTCCAAATGGGGTGGTGAAGCGGTTCTTTTGCCGGTTAAACGATCCTTCTTTGGTAATCTCATGGGCATCTTCATGGTTTACGACCCGGGTGTTCAGGACGGTTTTTTCTTGCGGCATAGGTCACTACCTCTTTTCATTGCAGTATTTTTTCGGTGTAGACAACCGGGATGGAGGAGGCTTTCAGCTCAACATCAGGCCTTGCCGTATATCCCAGGCTTTCATAAAAACCCAAGGCCCGCTGCTGGCTCGTGATTACGATCTTGTGAATGCCCAGCTCGTAGACCCAGCTCTCTGCCGCTTCAATCAGAAGCCGGCCGTAGCCCTTCTGCTGATATTCAGGAATGACACCGACTCTTTCAATTTTGGCGTAATCCGCATGGGTCAGATTGATGCGCGCTGTGGCAACCGCCGTTTCATTCTCCTCCAATAACAGATAGTGATACTGCACGCCATACGTTTCATCAAACTCCAGGCGCGCGGGTATCCCTTGCCCCTGCACAAAGGTTTTATTCCTGACCTCATACACACCGGCCAACTGCCAAACCGCATCTACTCTGTATATTGTCGCCATCCCTTACCTTCCTTTCAGCTGTGACGCCCGTGTGGGGTATTCCACTGGCTCAGATCCGGCCCCTTGGGCAAGATCCGGTAAGGATTAGCCCCTTCAGCCGCAATCAGGATCGATAAATGATAATGCTGCTTGATTGCTGCAAAATCAGTCGTATCGCCAAAGCCCGGCGTCTGGTATAAATCTCTGGCGTATGCCCACAGATGGTTGTAATCAGCCAGACGCTGCCGGTTGGCCCGGAACACAGTGTAATAGGCGATGTCGAAGCGGGCCAGAGTGGTGTAGAGGCGGACATCCGCATCCGTCAGCTGCCCCCCGAACAGATAACGGCTCGCCGACAGGCGTTCCTCCAGCTCATCCAGCCGTGCGAATAAGGTTTCGTAGGCTGATTCATAAGCTGCCTGTGAGCGGGCAAAACCGGCTTTATAGACACCATTATTTACATCGTGAAAAATCTGTCCGTTCAGCTCATCAATTTCCGCACGCAAGTGCAGGGGATACAGATCCGGTGCATCCTGCTTATGCAGCGGAGCCCAGGCAGTCTCCAGATCATTCGTCAGCTTAAAATAATCGTTATGTACCACCTTGCCGGTTGCCGTCTCCACAATTGCCGGAACGGTTGGACGGCCGCGGTAAGCGGGGTCGGCCGCCCGGTAGGCTTCACTTAAATAATGGATGCCCAGAACCGGGTCCTTACTGTCCTCATCCAGCGTGAATGCCCAGTCCGGATGCGGAAGATCCGGCCGCAGCGGATCTGCAGTGCCCAGGCTGATGACCTCTTCGAGGCCCAGCAGGCGCCGCACAATCACTGCGCGGTGCGCCCAAGGGCAGGCTGCCGACCAGATCAGCCGGTACCGGCCCGGTTCCACCGGAAGCCCGCCGGGATGATCCCCGAAGGAAGAGGAGAACCGGTTAGTCTGTCTTACAAATGAACCATTAGCGGCAATTTCTGCCGGTGTCTCTGTTGTATTGCTCATCTGGAATACCCTCCTTTTAAATGCGCCCGCCCGTGGGGAACGGCGAATTCCTCATCCTCAGGCCCGAGCGGATAAATTCCGTAGGGATATTGGCTGCAAATCTACTGGAATATATCCGACCAACCCCATCGGTTTATTTGATTATAGATGGGTAAGACATTCACTTATAGTAAAAATCGGAACCTCCGTTCACATTTTCGTTGCTTGACTTAAATGCCCCTACTCGTTTTAATGTGAATATCCCTCTAATACTTATAATTCACATTGGCTAAATTGGTATTAATGAGAAAAGGGGTTTTAATATGCATCTGCAAGCAAGACCGTCTGTCCTCTATCGTCCCTTCCAGCCAGCTTTCGAAAAGACGCTCCACTCCTATTCCGAATACCTGCCTTCCTTAAATGATCCTTTTGGCGGCGGCATTCAATTCTACGGCTTCTACATGGATGACCTGAACGTTAATCAGATGTTTGTCTTACCTGAAGGCTGCATGAGCCTTGTGATTTGCTGCTATCCGGACTCCCCGTCTGCCAATATATGCGGTACCCTGTTCAAGGGCAGACAGGGCATTTTTGTCCGCTCGGAGTGTGAGTACTTTGTCATTCGCTTTATGCCTGGTTATGCGGAGCATTTCTTCCGCTACTCTATAGGTGAGTTTAGTGAACTGGAAATCCCTGTCGGGGATGTCATTCCCCATGCTGGAGAACTGCTGGAGCAGGTGGCCCAAAAGAAGACCTTTCATGAGCGGGTACGGGCCTTTGAGGCCTTCTATCAAACCTACATACGGACTCAGCCGGAGATCCCGCACCTTATTGCCTATTTGACAGATCAGATTATCAGCAGCCGCGGTACCCTGCACGTAAATGATCTTTCCAGGGATACGGGGTATTCGAGCCGGTATATGATCAAAGCCTTTGAGCGCCATATCGGGGCTTCTCCCAAGCTGTTCAGCCGCATTGTCCGTTTTCAGCATGTACTGGAGCTGCTGGAGATGAAGGACTACAAGAAAACGCTGGAACAGATCTTTGAGCTCGGCTATTTTGATCAGAATCATTTTATAAAAGAGTTCAAGGAGTTCAGCCTGACCACCCCCAGGCAGTATGTCATTAAGGGAACTGCCGGGCCTGCGGAACGGTAATGCTTCATTAAAAAAAGGACTGCTCCGGGCCATGTCTGGCGCGGAACAGTCCTTTTATTATAAGCTTCAGCCTAGTCCATGCTGATCGTGAGCGCTTTGCCGTCAATCGTGATTACCGTTATGACCTGCTGATCAATGACTACATTAAGCAGCTTTTCCGGCTGCTGCTCCAGAATACCGGCTGCCTGGCGGCTCCAGCTATCCTTGGCGGGATTCCCGGCCGGATCGCCATAGACCGCGGACACCAGCCAGTGAACCCCCGGCCCGATTGAGGCCGTCAGGGTAGGCAGCACGGTCCGCGGCCGGAGCAGGTTCGTGTTGGCGTTAGGCATAATCAGCTCTGCCTTGCCGTATCCGAGCAGCTCTTTAATCGCTGTAGCTCCCCAGGCCGTACATGCAGCTGCGCCCGTGGGGATGATAAACTGCCCGCGCTCTGCTTCCTGACCGAGAGCAAACCCGCCCTCCGCAATGTCCAGCGCCCGTCCCGCTGCAATCCGGTGCACCCGGATATGCCATGGGAGTCCGACGATAATCCAGGTGCAGATTTCAACATCAGACCATGGCTTCCATACGGAATGGAGCACATTGTCCGTGATCTCCGATTTCAGGTTCCGCCTTCTGACCCGGTACAGGTTATCCCCGCCCTCGCTCAGGGCAAGCATGGAATCAAAAGCCCCCTGGGACAATCCCCACTCCGCACGGGGCACACTGAAGCCGAAGCCGGTCGAGTACACAAATTTCTCGTACTTGGCTGAGGTATGGGTATGCTCATTGGTGTACAAATGCCCGCTGTTGAAGGCGGCCACATGCCCGGCTTCACGCACCATAACGAGATGCGCCGGCTGCTGGACGGACACTGCCGGCAGCTCCGGCAGCGGCAGCTCATCTGCCTTCCAGAACGGGTGCTCCTCGCTGAAGGCCAGCGGCAGGAAGGTTTTGAGTGCCCAGTATGGTGAACCGGGCGCATTGTAATTCTCCGCCATCACCAGGTTAGGATAGGTGTAGCCGATCGTCAGCACGCCGTCCCGGTCAAAAATCTCCCGGCTGAACCACCAGCGCAGGTTGCGCAGCACCAGCCCCTTAACCACCCCTGCCGGGTAGCCTCCTTCTACCTCTGCATAAGCATATGCGCTCCAGAAGGCCGATTGGGCAAAACGGTATGCCAGACTGCGGCCGTATGGCAGCGCGGAGCCGTCCGGGGCGAACCAGCTGATGAACGCCGGGGCGAACAGTCTTGCTCTTTCCTTGAACAGCGCTGAACGCTCCGGGTCCTCCTGCTCCATCAGCTTCGCATACAGCAGCCCGTAATAATGGATGGCAAACGGCACATAGTAATCGCTGTGCCCGTTGACCCCGTCACTGTACCAGCCTTCGCCCAGATAGAACGCATCCATCCGCTGCAGGTTCGTCTCCAGCTGCCCTGCGTCATAGGCAAGCCCGAGCTTTTTGAAGCCGGCATTGACCAGCACATTGAAAAACAGCCAGTTGCAGTCATAGCAGGGATGGGCGTTGATCTGATTGAGCCAGCTGTACAGCCGGCTTTGCTCCTCGGGAGCAAGCGGCGTCCAGAGCTGCTCCGGTACCGCTGCCAGAGCGAAGCCGAAGACAGCCATCTCTACTAGCCGCTGGTCGTAATCAGCCACATCGCCCCAGTATTCGTCATGTGCAGGATCGGTGCCATGCCGGATGCCATCCAGCACGGTATCCAGTAGCGGGCTGGTTCCGCCGCCCATCAGGAGCGGCACCAGCCCCCACAACACCCGGGAAAAGCCTTCCATCTCCGCTACGGATGACGGATAGCTGGCCCCTGTCTTTCCGGCTCTGAGCCGGGCCCCGCCCGGACTGTACAGCGGTCCGAGAGGAGCGGTAAGCTGTTCAAGGGCCAGCGCCATATCCTGGCGGGTTACAAGCGGATTATTCTGAATTGCAGCTTTCTGCTCGCTATTCATCCCGTTCCCCCCTATTCCCAGTAGAAGGGGCCGGCTTCCTTCACCCGGGCCAGCGCCTCTACGTAGAAGAAGTCACCATAAATGAGCGGGACATCGATGTTCCCGTTCTCCGGGTAGTTACCTGTGCCGTGCAGCAGCAATCCCTGCTCCTCCGCATTGTCCCAGGTGCCGTAGTTGCTGTAAAGGGACTCCAGTATTTTCAGGGCGGCATTCCGGTACACATGCGATTCCGCAGCCGTGACCTGACCGGCCAGCAGCAGCATCCCGCTCGCTGCACACGAACCGGCAGAGGTATCGCGGAGGTCTCCGGTTACGCCCGCTGTCCGGAAGTCCCAATGCGGAACATGATCCTCCGGCAGCCGGGTGATGAAGAAATTCGCCACCTGCTGGGCAGCGTGCAGATAACGCTCATAGCCGGTGTGATGATAAGCCAGCGACAGGCCGTAGATCGCCCAGGCTGTGCCGCGCGACCAGGCCGATTCCGGCGCATAGCCCTGGCCGCCGCGTTTTTCCGCAACCTCACCGGTATGCGGATTGAAGTCAACAATATGATAGACCGAGCCGTCCGGCCGGATAAAATGCTCAAGTACGGTATCCATATGCGCTTCCGCGATATGTCTGTAGCGCGGATCACCACTCGTCCCGGACGCCCAGAACAGCAGGCTCATGTTCATGCAGCAGTCGATGATGGCAACCCCGCTGTTGTCTTCGCCTTCACGCCATGGATTCCAGGCCCGGATATAATGGCCTTTCAGATTGAAGCGCGCCGCCAGATAGTTGGCCGCCTTCAATGCCCGGGTGCGCGAGGCTTCCGAGCCGGTCAGCTTGAAGTTCGCGACACTGGTCAATATCCACATGAAGCCCAGATCATGATCCAGTCTCAGGTAGCCGTCAAGCACCTCATCCAGCCGCTGCTCACATTCCACGGCAACCGCCTTCAGGCTCTCGTCACCGCCTCCGGCATAAAGCTGCCAGAGCATCCCCGGCCAGAAGCCGGCTGTCCACCAGTGCGGTGCCGCCAGATCGTATTTTCCGCCGTGGCTGGCATGGGGAAATTCAGAGCCGATGCTCCGGCTGTTGATAACGGTCTTCTCCAGTGCCTTGGTCCAGGCCTCTTCCACCCATGTATGCTGTGCTGTCATGTTCATTTTAAGTTCCCGCCTTTGCTTGAATGGTTGTGTTTCTTCTATATAAATTGAAAGGTAAAAGCATAGCTGCCTTCGCTGCCCGGCCGGACAGCCTGAAAGTCCAGACTGTGCCAAACCTGCTCCTGCCCAAAATGATCGCGGTATACATGCTCATTAATCTGCAGTTCGACAGCTGCCGGATCAAACATTACCTTTACTCCGCCGCTTTCGTGTCCCGGCAGCAGCACCGCACCGGAGGATAAAACCTCCGGCTTTCTCCATGTAATGAAGCGTTCTGTCCAGCTCTCCGGAACTCCCGCATAGCGGTATTTGTCAATTAGCTCCAAACGCGGCAGTTCTTCCTTGTGCCAGACTAGGGTGCGGGTGAGTGACTGCAAATCTTCCGCCTCATAGGCGGCTGTCAGGTCCAGCGTCAGCTCATCCGCAGCCTCGCCCGTTGCCGCGTGCAGTACAGCGGCACTGAACGCCCGGCCGGCCTGCTGATACCGGCCGTTAATGACCGGCACCGAATGGCCCTGGGAGCCGTTGCAGTCATACCCGTAACGGCCGGCGCCGAAGTAGCCGGCCGTATATTCCCCGCTGCCCAGATCGGCAGCGTACACCTCACCGCGGCCGGTCAGAATGAACTGGCCCAGGTCATTATGGTTATGCGGCTCGTTGTTATGGCCGCCTTTGGCCGCGAAGCCAAAGGTGCCGGACGCCGAGACATGCCGCGACAGCAGCCAGGCCGCATCGGGAAGGTAGGTGCTGGCCGCCGGCCAGTCCTTATGCCCCGTACCGGACTGCTTCCAGATCAGATTGCGCAGCGCCGGAGCGAACCGGCTGCAATGATCCTCGGTATACGGAGCCCGCAGCTCCGCCGGAGGGCATTCAACTTCTCCGGGATATACGCCGGAGAGGTAATGGGACAAGCCCATATGCACATGCACCCGGGGCAGTGAATCGGAAAAATTGGCGGTAAGGCTGCCGTCAATGAAGCACTGCTGCTGGAAACGGGCGATCCGCTGCACCTTGGGCACCTTGAACCAGTCGAGGCTTCCCCTGCTGCGGGTGTGGAGCAGATCACTGTAGTAAGTGAAATAGCCGAACCCGTAATTCCAGTAGCCCAGCCCTTCCAGGCAGGCACCGTCGTTTCCGAAGCCTTCCAGATAACAATGCATGCTGCTTTCTGTCTTCTGCAGAATCTCCGCAAGAACCTGCGGATCTTCCACAGAGAGCAGCGCGGCGGCACCGATGGAGCCGGCGCAGACCGCTGCCCAGTTGTGCCGGGCAGTCTCCCATTCATAGGGTCCCTGCTCCAGGAAAGGCCGGAACAGCCGGTCTTCCGTTTCCTGTTTGATCCGCAGCCGGAGCGCCAGCGGAAGCCGTTCCCCAAGCAGCAGTGAAATTTCACTCAGCGTAAAGCCGGTCTCGGCCGAGAAAAGGTCGATATAGCGGTTAATCTCCGCGGCTTCATGCCCGACGGGAACGTGGGCCGGCAGGCACCAGGTGTATTCGCTGCATACCGCCAGGAGCATTTCTTCCGCATACTGCAGATGCTGTGCATTGTCCGGCTCCAGGAGTGCCAGGAATACATAGGTATTAAGCCTTCTTCTCCGTTCAAAGTACACCCGCTCATATTCAAGGCGTGAGCCGGTGCGCGCAAAGACGGAGAACAGCTCCGGGGTCAGCTCCGGAACCGGCTGGCCTGCCAGCCTTTCTCCTTCTGCCCGGATCTCAGCTATGTCCTGCTGCAGATGCCCGGCCGAGGCCGCCGATCTCCAGAACGCATCCGGATTACCGGCCGGAACATACAGACTCATACTAACAGGCTGCAGCTCCTGCACCCTTTTCAAAAGACTTGGCTCCGTCATCTTCCAATCCTCCTAATCCATCCGTTACCATGTACGGCTTATTTACCGATTGCCTGATCCCTCATTACATTCTCACCGGCGGCAATCCGCGCCGAGGTCCATTTCATATCATCCTCCGCCCAGAAGGGATCGGAGGGCAGCAGGCCGAGCGGCAAAAATACAGAGGTGCATAGATAGAGGCTGCCTGTATTAATGTAGCTTTCGGCAAGATCCGGCTGATAGCCGTACACTCCCGGCCGCAGCCAGCCTTTTTCGTCCAAATTTCCCGGGAAATCCATTGTCCGTCTGATAACAGCCGTCAGCGCGCAGCGTACCTGCTGCGGCGGCAGCGCATCCTCCAGAAAATGCTGGAGCGCCGCCTGCGACAGCAGCTGAAAAGCGCCAAAGCGGTACACTATCGACCTCCCGGTGAACGGATAGGTTCCGTCCGGGGCAATCATCTTTTCCAGCACGGCAGCATATCTCCGGGCCCGCTCCATAATGACCGGCTTCAGCGCCGCATACTGTGCGGAGTCCTGCTCAAACACCGCGACTACATCCGCCAGCATCGGCTGAATGACAAAGCTGTTATAGTAATCCCAGTGGAAGTCCTTGCCGTCCCCGTAGACGCCGTCGCCCTTGTACCATTCCATGAACATGTGCACGGCATAGCCTACACGCATCCGGTCATATTCCAGATCGCCCAGAATGAACAGGGCCGCTTCTACCATGGCGCTGAACAGAATCCAGTTGCTGCCGCTGGGCGCGGTGCGCCGGGTTTCTTTTAACGCGGTAATTACATTAGCTTTGACCCGGCTGTCGAGCCGTCCGGCAAGCTGTTTGGGCGCCCGTACCAGCGCATGGGCCAGAAAAGCGGCATCCACCAGCGGCTGGCCCTCGGTCTTGAAGTTCATATAATCCGGGGAAGCCGGATCGGTACCGGCATCTATCGCTTCCAGCATCAGGCCGGCATAGCGGGCTCTAAGCTGTTCCTCTTCACCCTCGAGCCCCTCAAGCTCCAGCCATGGCGCCATCCCGCAGGCCAGCCGGGCAAAAGCCTCCAGGTGGGCAAACGTGCTCCGGTCGGCGTGAAATTCTGTAGGAAGCTCTTCTTTTAAACGTCTGCGGCTCAAAGCATCGAGCACCGGATGTCCGATCTGCAGTAAAGTATCCAGCCAATATTTACGCTGCTCCGTAGTATTCATGTAAGCGCTCTTCCTTTCATTTGCACTATCTCTCTTTATAGTTTACTGTTGAGTTATTGCAATGTCTTTGCGATTAATGAGGTTTTATTGCGTTTATTGTGATGAATCGGAAGGGGCAGCAGGAATGAAGCATTCGGAGTACTATCAGCCGTTTCAGGGGGATATTCTGGCCGGAATCGGCAATTCGCCGGTCTCTCCGACCCGTGATTTTCATATCCATGACCATTATGAGATTTTCCTGTTTCTGGGCGGCAGGGTGAACGGATTCGTAGAGCAATACAGCTACCCGCTGCAGCGCGGGGATGTGCTGATTTTTAACAACCACGAAATTCATAAAATCATCAATCTGACCCAGGAGCCGTATGAACGGTTAACCATTCATTTCCGGGCTCCGCAGATCTATCCCTTCTGCACTCCGGCAACCAACCTGCTCGCCTGCTTCCAGAACCGCCAGACCGGTGAGCATAATCTTGCCCATATGGAGGAGCCGCTGCTTAGCGAATACCTGGACCTGTCTATGCGCCTGATTGAAACGGTGGAGCAGCCGAAATTCGGCAGCGAGGTGCTTACCCTGACTTACCTGATCCAGCTTCTCGTACTTGTAAATGAGCTATACACCCGCACCCGCTCTGATGTTGTAACCAGCGTCATTTCACCGCATATCCAGACAGCCATGAGCTATATTGACAGCCATCTGCAGCTGAACCTGACACTTGAGCAGATTGCCGGCGAGCTCGGTCTTGATAAATATTACCTCAGCCACATGTTCAAGCAACAGACCGGGGGAACCCTCTACCGCTACATCCTGCTCAAAAAAATCACCTTAGCCAAGCAGCTTCTGTCCGCCGGCACCTCTGTCTCCGACACCTGCTATCTGACCGGCTTCAACGATTACGCCAACTTTATCCGCACCTTTAAGAACATCACCGGCATACCGCCGGGCAAATATGGCAAGCTGGCGGAGCGGGCTGAATGAAAGGCATTGAAGGTACAGCGCTCAGGAGCGCGGTTTACTTATAATCGGTGTTTACTTGGGCGGGGCGTTTAGTTACACCGGGTGTTGGCTTATATCTGTGTTGACTTACTTCCAGCGTTCATTTACACCTGGCGTTTGCTTACACCGACGTTGACTTACACCCAGCGTTTGTTTGCTTACACCCGACGTTGCCACGTCCGGCAGCTTAACTGTATTTCGTGCAACTAAAACCGCCGAAATTCCGCTCAGACACACTTTAAGTGTAGTTCGTGCAACTAAAACAGACCCGCAGGGCAATTTCCCCATTTTTTCGCTCTTTTAAGTGTACAAACTATTTACAAACTACAGTTAAACCTAGTTTAGGAGGAAAAAAGGCTGTTTTAGTTGTACAAAGTGCAGTTAACCGCGGTCGTAGCAGGTCCCGCAGTTTGAACAGTTGGCAACCTAGCAACCTACCAGCTCAACAACCCACCCACTCAACAACTCAGCAACTCCCAACCCACTTATTCACCAACCCAGCACTCTGCAATTCAGCCAAGACAGTCCTTCAACAGGCTTATCCTATAGCAGATATTCACTCCAGCACTTTGCTCCATTAGCCCAAGTAAACAGCAGCGTTAAAAGAAACCCGGCAGCCTGCACCATTGCAGACTGCCGGGTTCTTTAACACATTCCTACTACTGCTTCAGCAAGTTATAGATCACCTGCGCACTTTCGGCGCGGGTCATCAGTGCCTGCGGAGCAAACTGCTGGCCGCCGCGTCCCTGCAGAAGTCCTGCCTCCACAGCGATGCTTACTGCCTCCTCTGCCCAGCCGCTGATTTGCAGCTGATCACTGAACGATCCGGCAGAAGCTGCCTGCGCCTGCTCACCCTGCAGATACTCGTAAGCCCGCACAACCATTACAGCCATTTCCTCACGGGTAATGCTGCTGTCTGGAACAAAGGTATCTGCTGTTCGTCCCAGTACAATCCCTGCCTGATTGACTGCAGCAATGCTGTCAGCGTACCAGGCACCCGTCTTAACATCCTGGAATGCCGGAGTGCTTCCATCCGCAGCCTCCAGGCCGAGTGCCCGGGCGATCATCGCCGCGAACTGCGCTCTTGTTACTTGCCCATGCGGCGCAAACTCCGTCGCGGAAATTCCTTCAATAATATGTCTGGCCGCCAGCGACTTGATTACACTGTTAGCCCACATGCTGCTGCCGACATCCGCGAAGCTCTTGTCATATTCCAGCACGGCATATTGGCTGAAATGGCTCACAGCCGCTGTCATTTTGCCGTCCTTCAGGACGCCGCCAACATACTGGATGCTTCCATCCCCGGCAATATAGTACACGCCGAGCAGATCGGGGTTGGCATCCGCATCCACACTGAAGG
The DNA here is from genome assembly GCF_058313675.1 of Paenibacillus sp. fava2. NCBI lineage: Bacteria > Bacillati > Bacillota > Bacilli > Caryophanales > Paenibacillaceae > Paenibacillus > Paenibacillus sp. fava2. Next base: position 5,267,233 of record NZ_CM177755.1, read on the forward strand.
TCAGACGCAGCGGCACATCAAACGCTGTTACCTTTGTAGCAGTGCCGTCTACAACAACAGTCTCCAGACTGAAGCTGATGACATCCCCCGCCGCCGACAAGCGGAGCGAGCTGTCCGCAGCCTGATTGTTGATCAGCTGCTCAGCCGCAGCTGCCGGTGTCTTCGTACCTGTCAGCCTGATACGTACTTGATCCGCCGCCTGCAACTGCCCTGCGGCCTTCTCTACAATGCTCTTCAGCGCATCAGGTGTGAATTCCACAGCAGCATTACTCCAGGCCAGGCGCAGTGTATTGCTACCCGTCAATCCCTGAATACCTGCCGGAAGCACGACGGATTCTGTACCTTCAGCCAGCTGGACCGTTACGGCTCCGTCTGCAGCGGCAGGAATATCCTTCTGCTCCAGAGTCCGTTCAGTCTGCACCGCAGGTGTCGGCGTTGGTGTAGCCGCTACCGGAGGAGCGGTCTGCACAGGCGCATCCGTCGGTGCAGGGGTAGGTGCCGGCGAAGGCGTCGGAGCTGGTGTCGGTTCCGTTACCGGCGGCTGCTCTTTCTCAGCAACGGTTACGGTTCTGGTAACCTCAGCTGCCGCATTGCCCGCCGCATCACTCACATTATAATGGTAGAGATAAGTGCCCGCTACTGCGGTATCGAGCACAGCTACCGGATAGCCGCCCTTCGTAATGGTCGCTATAATCTGGCCGGTAAGATCCCCATCCCGGTCATCCTCTGCCGTCGCGCCGGCATCGGTATACGCTGCGCCGTTCTCCAGCTCTACAGCTGGCTCACCAAGCAGGGTAATAACCGGTTTTACTGAATCCGGGTCTTCGGCTACAGCCACTGTTCTCGTTACTTCCAGCGCCTTGTTGCCTGCGGCATCACTGACGTTGTAGTGCAAGGTGTACACATCCGCTCTGGCTGTATCGATTTCAGTCAGCCCATAGACCTCACTGCTGACCGTGGTAACAATCCGGTCTGTCAGATCGCCGTCCACCTCATCGGCTGCAGTCGCTCCGGCATCTGTATATTCCGATCCGAGCTTAACATTGACCACCCGATCTCCGTTCAGGGTAATGACCGGTGGTGTTACATCCGGCTCCGGCAAGGTAATCGTACCGCTGGCCGAACCCGTAGCCAGCGCTTCACCTTTACTTAGCGTTACAGTAAAGCTGAAGCTGCCCGCGGTGTCCTCAGTTGCTTCCTGGAAAGCAGTAAAGGTCACATCTCCAAGTGTCACACCTGTTTCACTCAAGCCTTCCAGCCCGGAAATCGTCTGCTGCAGCCAAGTCAGAACGGCCTCTTCACTATTGGCAGCTGCCTTCTTCACATTGAAGGCTGCTCCCTCAAGAATACTCTTGGCCTCATTCACTGCCAGCTCATTGGCAACACTGGTCTTGTCTCTGGCAATAGCTACATAGCTGACCAGTGCAGCCTGATTACCCGAATAGGTGTTGTTAATGGTATATTTCACCGTTCCGCTTACCGGCAGCGTGAAATCATGGTTAAGCATGACGCCGTTCAGTCCTGCAACCACCCCGGTGCGCACCGTTTCCGTCACCGCCTTGCCCTCAGCATCGTTATAGCTGACGGTGATATCCATCGTTCGGTTAGCATTGCTCCACCAGTCCCTGTGGAAGGAGGTAATGGTATATTTGCCCGCCTCCAGCGGGAACAGATAAACCAGCGGATTGTTCCTTGTGTTGGAGCCGTAGACCCCGGTCTGCGACTTATCCGTGGTAACCACTGCACCTCCGAGCCCTTTCATGCCGTAATTTGCTCCTGTATTGGTATGTCCCCATACCGCGTCTCCCGTTGAGAGCTGATCCGCCTGTTCATTCAGCAGACCGGCACCGACCAACTCCTTAACAACGGTATAAGGCGGAGTAATCCCTTCCGCAGCTACGCCCGGATCCACAAAATAAACCAGACCCTGCGGCACGACCTCTACATAAACAACCGTCTTGAGTTTGCCGTACGTACCGGTAACCGCCACTCTGTCATACGGCGTATCAAAGCTGACTTCCGCCGTATTCCACTTCACGGTTACTGGCAGCTTGCTGCCGTCTGCCCGAGTCGCTTCCACCTGCTGCGGAAGAACAGGCAGCTGGCCGGCATAGGTCGCGGTATCCGGCAGAACAGCCAGCTCCCGCAGATCGCCTGTGGTCAGCTGATTCTGCGCAGAGGTTAGACGCACAGCCAGCTGCGCCGCACCTTCCTGATCCAGCCGGTAGGCGGCAGCATCAGCCAGCGCAGCCTCTGCACTGCCCAGTGCAGCCGTAAACAGCTGCCAGTCTGCCTCGGCATATTCGTCCAGCTTCACCGTTTCCTTCGCTGCACTCACCGCTGCGGCAAGCACTGAGGTATCCGGCAAGCCTTGCACTTCCCCGGAGACAACTGCTACGGCATCCACAAGCAGCGTGCCGCTCAATACTGTAATCTCTACCGTATGCTGGCCGTATTTCAGCCCGCGCAGCGCATAGGTCTGGTAAAGCTCTTTCGAGGCCATCGTTTCCGCCGACTGCACAGCAGTCTTGCCGTCCACTGTCACTTCGAGTTTCGCTGATCCGTCATTTGGCCCCAGAATATCCAGCCCGGTGCCTTCAAACGTATACGAGAGTGCTGCACCTGCCCCCTGGCTGGTGGATGTGGAACGCTGATAGATGAACATGCCTGCACCGTTGGCATGATTCCAGGCACCACTATAGGACAGCTTAGGATTCGCACCCGCAGTCAAATCGTACATTTCCAGATTGTCCAGCAGCTCGGAATAGTACGGTGCATAGCCATCCACCGTCTCCACCTTCAGATTGTCGAACCGGACATGATAATAGCCGCTGGCCAAGTCAACCCGGCCGGACAATTCAGGAACCGGATCAGTATAGGCAGCCAGCTTCACCCCGTCCAGATAAGCGGTAACGGTGGCTCCGGCAACCTGAATCGCAAGGTTATGCCAGGCATCATAGGCCGTATTGAAGCCTTCGATTTTCACGCCCCCGCTCCCTGTCGCCGCATTTCCGCTGGCCACAGCCCCGCCGTTCACCAGCAGCTGCCAGCCCCCGTCGAACCAGAATTTCAGCACATATGGCGTACCGCCGATAGCGTGTGAGCTGCCGCCACCCTGATAACGGGCACCGATGGCTGCATAGTTCGCCCCGCCCTGGGTGCTGTTATTTTCAAAAGAGACATCAACACTGGCTTTGTAGTTCGTCCAGCGGTTGTCGCCGATAGCTGTCACCGGATCGCCGCCGTTCCAGGTGCCGCCAAGGCCCATAAGGCTCCGGTCGAGCTGCTGGCGGAGAACATAATTATCCGATCCGTCCGGCAGGTAAGCCTCAAATGCGCCGTTGCGGTCATGGGTATAGCGCGGAATGGCGCCTTTTGATCCGCCGCGGGAGTCGATATAACTCTCGGTGCCTGCTGCTTTTCCGTCTGCCCCGATCTTCACCACTGTTTTATCAGAATAGTCAAAATCATCGGCGTACAGGATTTTGTCATCCGTATTCTGAACCGCTCCTGTTGCATCGGTATCAAGCACCGTCCGTTCGCCTTCCACAGGCAGCGGGGTATTATATTCGGCTTTGTCCTTGGTATCCAGCGTAGTTACCGTTACCGTCGAATATGGCTTTACTTTAACGGTGTACACACCGCCGCCGTCTGCGGCCACATCGTCGAGATACTGCATGTAATTGCTGTTGAACGCTTCTCCGGCATCGGCTGCACGGGTCTCCCATACCTCAAGGGAAGGATTACCGGTGTAAGCCATATTGACGGCCTGCAGCTTGTAGGTTTTGGTGTACTCGCTGTCATTTACAATGACGGTCGAGAAATCGGTTTTGTCAGGGGCCGCAAGCGTAATATAGCTTGGTGTTCCGTTGCGCCCGTTGACCGGATTGGTTCCTGTCGCACCGGTGGAGCTGGCCTTGGGAACGGCTCTCCAGATGCCGGCTGTATTGTCGTCATTTTCCCAGCCCAGCTCTGCGAACCGGCTGTAGTGCTGCAAAATCACCAGCCCGGCGTCATAGTGAATCCAGCCTGACCAAGGGTCACGTGCGCTGACCAGCTCCTTGAAGGAATATTGCCCGCCTTCATAGAAGGAGCCGATTGCCGGCTGGTAAATAAAATGGGTACGGCGTGAATTCACAAACCCTTTAATGATCGTATTGCTCATTTCCAGCGGACCGCCTACCCCGCCGATTCCCGTTCCGGCAGCTATCGGGTCCTTCACATTGTTATTGGGACGGAACGCCGAATTACTGAATGTAGCCTGCGCCTCGCTGTTCCAGATTTCAATGTCATACTGCTCGGCAAGCTTTTTAAAATTGCCGGCGGCATCGTCATCGGTGTTGTAATGGTATCCGGCAATGGGTACGGCATTACGCAGTGACTCATCGCTTACCATTGCACTCCCGAAGGAGCCGATGCCGACCTCATCGGAAATGACCACCTGAATCCGGTTATACAGTGCCTGCTCCTCTGCACTGGCAAAACCCTCATTATCGTTCTTTACCTTTTCCGCATACTGCTTGGTCCAATCGATATCCGGAGCATGCTCGTTAATGTACGGGTTAACGTAGCTGGTCATGTAGCCGTACTGGCGGTAAGCCTCCAGAATCGTGTTTTTGTACCAGGTATAGATTTTGTCGTTGTTATCCGCCCAGGCCGGAGCGCTCCAGCGCAGGATGCTGACTTTCAGGTCCGGATTAACGGCTTTCGCATCTGCTGCCAGCTGAAAGCCGGGATGGCGCTTAACATTGACCTCTTCATCCGCTGTACGCATCGTAGCCGGATCAGGTCCGGTGGAGTTGTTGCGGTCATTGCCCATCTCGATTTTGACATGGGTCATAAGCGGATGCTCTCCGCCGAACAGAATCTGCAGCATCTCCGCATATTTTTCCGGCTGCTCTGACTTGTAATCCATCAGGAGGGCACTGGTGCTGTTGGCGCTCAGTACACCAAAGCCCTTAAATGTAAGGCCGTTCTCATTGTCCGCCTGAATATCGTTGCCGTTCAGCAGAACCTGCACCATCGAGGCTGCATTTGCCTTGGCATCATCGAGGATGGATTTAATTCCGCCTTCGGCAATAGCGAACCAGCTGAGTATCGGCTTTTCACCGGAGACAAAGGCATACGTCAATGTCATCGGAGCGCTGGTGTCCACATCTGCGGGAACCGTAAATTCGCCGGAGTTAATCTTGGACGCATTAACATTGAACTGGCTCAGTGACAAGGTGTGCTTGCCGCCGCTTGTGTCCTGATACTCAATCCGCGGCTGGATGACCCGCGAACGGCTGCCGTACCAGTCATTGAAGCCGCTGCTCAGCGTATACGTTCCGGCTTCCAGCGCCTTCAGCTGATAGACGATATTGTCGTTTGCAGCGCGTACACCCACAACCCAGATCGATGAATCTGTCGCCGGATCGGTGTGACCGCCGTCCTTGGAATTTTTGATCTTCTGCACAGAGTCGTCGAAGCCCCAGGCAGTGGTGCCGCTGACAAAGCGCTGGTCCGGTGCCTGATTGATCAGGCGGCCGCCGCTGAGTGCTTTGACCGCTTCATACAGCGGGGAGGCCGTAGGCACGTTCCCCACCGAGTCTCCGCCCCGGCCGCTGTCCACAAAATAGACCAGCGGATAATCCGCAGCAGGAATAACTTCAACGCTGGCCGTAACCGGACCACTGGCCGTTGTTCCGCTCACGGTTACTGTTTCATAAGGCACAGCAAACGTGTCTTCCCCGATTTTCCAGCTGACAGCCGTACTGCTGCCTCCGACATTAATGCTGGCCGGCAGATTGGTGCCCGCCGCAGTCTCCGCCCCCATATAGGCGGCTGCGTAAACCTTATCTGCCGTTGCAGCGGATGCGGTCGGCTGGCCGGGTCCCGGAAACATTCCGAGCACAAGCATGCCCGTCATCAGGATGGAAAATAGCTTTTTGCCGGATGCTGACTTTCTGTTCATTCATTTATCCTCCTTCAATAGTTAAAGTGGGCAAACCAAATTAAAAAGAAAGCGTATACATACCACTGTAAAAAGCATGCCTCAGACAGCTTCCGCACAGGTTGTGTAATCTGAGAAGGCTTCGGACGGCTGTACAAGGCATAGACAAACAAACCTGGCAGCTTGCGGGTAAGGCAACTGCCAGGCTTGCACATCACTGTAATTCTCTCTAACCTTTAATCCCTGACGCAGCAACGCCCTGAACGAAGTACTTCTGCAAAGCGAGGAACACAATAACAACCGGTATGATCGAGACTACGCTGGCCGCCATAATCAGCCCGTACTCAGCGGAATACTGGGATATAAACATGCGAAGTCCAATCTGAATCGTCTTCAGCTCGGTTTTGGTCAGGTAGATCATCGGCCCGAGGAAGTCGTTCCAGGTGTTGACAAAGGTGAAAATCGTCAGTGTCGACAGGGCCGGCTTGGACAGCGGGAGCATAATTCTCGCCCAGATTCCGTATTCGCTGAGACCGTCAATCCGCGCCGCTTCACATAATTCATCCGGGACACCCTGGTAGAACTGGCGCATCAGGAACACCCCGAATGCCGAGAAGGCCTGCAGCAAAATAATGGACAAGTGCGTGTTATTCAGCCCGAGCGAACGCATCATGATGAACTGCGGCACCATGTAAGCCTGCCAAGGAATAGCGATGGTTGCGATGTAGCCAAGGAACAGGATATTCTTGCCCTTGAACTGCAGCTTGGAGAATGCATAGGCTGCAAAGCTTGAGGTCAGCAACTGCAGAATCGTAACGACTACGGACAGCTTCGCCGTGTTGTAAATGAACTTTCCGAGTGGAATCCGGGTCCAGATGTCCACGAAATTTTGCCAGCGCGGCACATCCGGAATCCACTGCATCGGGAAGGAAAAGACATCCTTGTTCATTTTGAGTGATGAGGACAGCATCCATACATAAGGAATCAGCATACAGAAGACTGCTGCAGCGAGCAAAGCATACACTAACACTTTCAAGCTGACTCTGAAGATTTTATTTGAACCTACCATATCATTCATATCCCCCTATTATCCGTACTTCTTCTCGCCGCGGAACTGGACGATCGTAATACCAAGCACCAGCAGGAACAGCACAATAGCCATGGCGCTGGCATATCCGTAATCAAGTGAACGGAACGCCGTGTTGTAGATTTGATAGACCATTACTCTTGTTGAGTCGTTCAGCTGATTGTCGGCACCGGCAAACAGGTTGATGAAGATATCGTAGACCTTAAACGAATTAATGACGAGAATCATCAGAACAAAGAACGTCGTTGGTGCCAGCTGCGGAACGGTCACGTTGCGGAACCTTCTCCAGGCGCCTGCGCCGTCGAGCTCAGCAGCTTCATATAATTCCGGGTTGATCCCCTGGAGGCCTGCGAGGTAGATGACCATGTAGTAACCCATGTTTTTCCAGACCGTAAACAGGATGACCGTGAACATCGCCCACTCTTTATCCGCCGCCCAGCGGGGAAGATCCTCAATCGGTACGCCGGAGATCAGATGCAGGATGTTGTTCACAGGACCCATAGTCGGGCTGAAAATAAAGTTCCACACTGCCGCCACCGCTACAAGCGAAGCAACATAGGGGAAGAAGAAGACGGTCCGCATAAAGTTACGGGCAATAATCTTCTGGTTCAGCAGAATAGCGAGCGCAAGGGCAACAGCCATCGTGAACGGTACAACGCCGATGGTATAGACAATCGTGTTCCACAGCGCTTTATGGAAGGTGGTATCCTTGATCAGCCGGGCAAAGTTATCGAAGCCGATGAATTCCATCGGATTGGCCCCGTCCCATTTCACAAATGCCAGGACAAAAGCAAAGAACATAGGGACAAGCGTAAAGATGGCGAAGCCGATAAAGTTCGGCGCAATAAAGCTGTATGCTACCAGATGATCCCGGACGCCCTTGGACAGTATCCTCTTGGGGGCTTTCTTTGGTCTAAGTACGGTTTCATTTTGCATTTGTTCTCCTCCAAACCTTCTGCCTTCTATGCAAAGGGCGGGCATGGCCCGCCCCCTGAGAATCACTGCTTAGTTGTTCAGTAGCGCCTGCACACGGGTATTCATGTCCTTCAGGCCTTCGTCGATCGTCGCATTCTTGGTCATGATGTTGTCATGCGCTTCATTCAGGATAACCTCGATGTCGGCACTCTTTTCATGCATAGGCATTTCCAGGTATGTCTGTACGGTATTCAGGGCAGCCTTGCTGTTCTCGTCAGCCGGGAAGCCTTCGATGGAAGTGATCGAGCTGATAACCTCATCGTTTTTAATTGCCGGAATAGTACCTGTGGAAGCAATGACAGAAGCGCCGTTTTCACCGGTCACAAACTTCATGAAATCAAGCGCAGCTTCCTTGTGCTCGGACTTCTGGTTAACAGCCAGGGAAGTGATGGTTCCCAGTGTAGTTCCTGCTTCAACGCCGTCCGGATGCGGGTACTTCACGATACCCCAGTTAGTTGCCTGGGACTCGCCGCTTTTTACCTTTTCAATCTGGGTGGCGATGAACCAGCTGCCCATGTTCATCATGGCAACGGAGTTGTTGTAGAATACGCCGGAATAGTGCGTGCTGGAGGTCTTAAGTGTCGCATAATCCATTACAATGCCGTCTTCCTGCTCTTTCAGGATGCGCTCATAGGTAGGCTTCAGGAAGTCGTAGTTTCCGTCCACCACGGTGTTCTTGCCGTCCAGGATGCCGAACAGCTGAACCGCACTGCGCCATGTATGATAGTGTGCACCGTATACCTTTTCAGCACCGCTGCCGGAGGTCATTTTTCTGGCCAGCTCATCATATTGGTCGAAGGTCATGTCGTTGCTAGGATATTCAACCCCTGCTTTGTCGAACAGGTCTTTGTTGTAGTACACGATCCAGAAGTCGCTGCGGAAAGGAAGCGCATAAACCTCATCGTTCACTTCGATCTGCTCAACAGTACCGCCATATAGCGCAGGATCAATGCTGTTCGAGCTCATGAACCCTTTTAACGGCTCAAGATGGTTCTGCTTCACCAGATTGGAATAGCCCGGGATGTCCTTAATGGTCAGGATATCGAGATCGGCACCGCCGGACAGCTGTGTGCTTAGCATGGTCATATAGTCGGTTGAACCAAGGTCAACGTACTCGATAGTCACATTCGGATGCTCTTTCTGGTAAGCCTCGATCAGCGGTTTATAGTAAGCCGTTGCTTCCCAGTCCCACAGCGCCCATTTTAACGTAACAGGCTCTTGACTTGGCTCGGAGGAAGCGCTTGCATTGGTGCCGGCGGCAGGAGCGTTTGTTGCAGCGGCATTGTTCTGGGCATTATTGTTGTTGCCGGAGCAGCCCGCCAGCAGGCCTACGGAGAGCACTGCAGTAAAGGTCATGCCATACAATCTTTTGTAATTCATTGAATTATCCCCTTTTCTTCTTGTATTGTTGACCAGCCATCATCTTCTGAAGCTATTTCACATTCTACCGGGTTATAGCGGGAGATGGGATGTATTTTCCTGCGCAGATCATTCACTTTTATGTCCTGTTTGCGCTTTCATTGTCCAAGACCTGTAATTTTCTATTCAAAACCTGTAAAATTTCGGCTTCCTGCCTCCCCCTCTATTTTGCAATACCGGAATATGCTATGGTGGTTATAACGTTTTTTGCATGGAGCATCCGGCAATCTTGTAAACGCTTCACTATATTTCTTGTGTACCAAAGGAGAGAATCACCACGATTAGAAGATCTACTATTAAAAGCCGCATCATCCTGATCATGATTGTGTTTGCACTGCTGATCGCCACCCTGCTGTCCTTTTTCAGCTATGAGCTCATTTCCTATTATCAGCGCAAAACGACAATTCAGGCAACCGAGTTCAACCTGCAGCTGGTCTCCCATATTATAGAACAAGACCTGCTTAACCTGTCCGTTCTGGCCATGACGAGCAGCACTAATTCTACTACCAATACGCTGCTGGCAGACTACTTCGAATCACCTGATGCCAAGGCCAGGGATGCGCTGGATGTATTCAGCTCGATGCAGGAGGACTTTCAGATTAACCGCTCCTACAACTATGTCCGCCGGCTGATCGTAACCGACAATAAGGGGAAATTCCTGCAGCTCGACAATTCGGTCAGTGTGTCCACTCCGCTCACGATCCACAATATCGGCCAGATTACCGGACTGAACAACGAGGCTTCAGAGGAATATGACCAGGTGATCAAGGACCCGCTCTCCACCGCCTACGGCATTCCGTTTATTCTGCCGATTTACGGGGATCATGCCTCCCGGATCGGGACCGTCTACCTGCTGGTCAACACCTCGGTCATTACCGACAAGCTGAAGGGCTACACCCTGCCGGAGGATTCCCGTCTGCTGCTGACACTCGGTACGAATCATTATCAGATTATCGGTGACAAAATACAGCCCGTTACAACCCCTTATCACCCGGTCGCCTATACGCAGGATGAGCCAGTCGGTCCGATGACCAAGCTGTCCGAAATCAGTCTGGAGGGTGAGGAGCGGACGCTGGCCGTCTCCTACGTGGTCAGAAGCGGGGTTGAGCTGACCCAGACGATTGCCGGCAACCAGTTCGCGCCCAAAGCAAATGTATGGGTACCGATTATGTTCGGGGTCTGCCTGCTTGTCCTGCTGCTCAGCGGCATTATTACCTTATATCTGACCCGGACGATCAGCCTGCCGGTGGAGAAACTGAAGAAGCGGATCGACAAAATCGCCCAGGGCAACTTCCTGCTCGACCGTAATATTGAGTGGAACAGCGAGCTTGGGGATGTCGGCAGGGGGATCAACCGCCTGTCCCAGGATATCATTGCCCTGATGGACAGCAGGCTGGCCGATGAGAAGCAGAAGCAGGAGCTGGAATACCGGATGCTGCAGAACCAGATCAACCCCCATTTTCTCTATAACACGCTGAATTCGATTAAATGGATGGCTACGATCCAGAACGCCACCGGCATTGCAGAAATGACTACCTCCCTGTCGAGGCTGCTGCGCAGCATTGCCAAAGACAACCGCCGCCTGCTGCCGCTGCGCGATGAGCTGAACCTGCTGGAGGATTATTTTCTGATCCAGAAATACCGCTATGGCAGCACTGTAACGATGGTGCGAAGCATTGCGGACGAGGAGCTTCTAAACGGTCTGATCCCGCGCTTTACCCTGCAGCCGCTGGTGGAGAATGCGATTTTTCACGGCATTGAACCCAAGGGCAGAGGCGACATCCGGATTACGGTGGCCAAAAGCGGCTTCGCCGACATTCTGCTTACCGTCGAGGATAACGGGATCGGCATGGAGGAGGAGCAGATTTCGCATATCCTGTCCAAGCAGGAGGAAGGGTCCAAGGGGCTGTTCGAGAACATCGGGCTGCGCAGCGTCAATGAGCGGCTGCAGCTGGCGTTCGGAGAGCCTTACGGGCTGTCGATCGAGAGCAAACCGGGACAATATACGCAGATGAAGCTTCTTATCCCGTTCCAGCTGAAGGAATAGTCTGCACTACTAAAAAGCAAGGAAGTGATACGCTTGATCAAGCTGCTGATTGCCGATGATGAGGCACTCGTCTGCATCGGCCTGCAATCCATGCTGAAATGGGAGCAGTATAATATTGAAATTGTCGGCATTGCCCATAACGGGGCCCAGGAGGAGGAAATGATCGACAGCCTGCGCCCGGATATTGTCATCAGCGATATCAAAATGCCGATCAAAACCGGTCTGCAGGTCGCTGATTCCGTACGCAAAAAATACGGCCGCGTCCCCCTGTTCATCATCCTGACCAGCTACGAGGAGTTCGAATATGCGCGCAGCGCCATTGAAGTGCAGGCTGCCGATTATCTGGTGAAGCTGGAGCTGACCCCGGAGACGCTGGCCGCGTCCATCCAGCGGGCGATTACCCTGCTCGGAGAATATCAGACGATCGAGAGCTACCCGAAGCTGGTGCACCGCGGCAACCTGCAGGCCGAGCGGGATAAATTTTTCGTCCGGCTGTTCAACAATCTGTTCGAGAACAAAAACCAGTACCTGCTACAGCAAGAGGACCTTGATCTCGACCTCAGCGAATCTGCTTATGTGGTCTGCACCTGCCGGATTCTCGGCCCGGACACCGTCCCGCCGCGCGGGGATAAGCTGGTCGCCCTCTGCTCAAGCACGGTGCAGATGGCCAAGGATACACTTACGTCCATCCGCCCCTGCCATGTAACGAGCCTCGACCTGCGCAACTTTGCCGTTACCCTGCCTGTCTGCGGAACCGATCCGCAGCTGTGGATGCCGGATACCCAGAAGCTGCTGGCCGATATGGCCTCCGTGCTGCACAACTATTTCAATGTGACGATTATCGGGGCGATCGGCTTTGCCGTGGAGGACCCTTATCTGCTGCGGGAGAGCTATCTTGCCGCCCGCAAGGCGCTGCCGGCTGCGGTGAAGGCCCAGTCCTTCGTCTTCTACTCCGAAGGCAAGCCGCCGGAGCAGGACTTTCCGCTGTTTGATTTCTCGGAGTCACGCTCCGAGATCCGCCGGGCCTTTGAGGAGATGGATACCCAGGCGCTGTACGCGATCATCTCCAGAATGATCGAAATCTTCGACGGCCGGTCCGACCTGCTTGTCCCCGCCACCGACGCAGCCTGTAATATCCTCTACATGGCTACCTCGCTGCTGGCAGATGGCGAAGAGATCGTTGAGCATATATTCGGCCATGAGCAGGAGGGCTACCGCGCAATCTACCAGATGCATTCCATTGAAGAGATCGCCGGCTGGCTGGTCTGCTTCCGGGACGGCGTCTCGGAAATGCTGTCCACCCGCAGGCAGAGCTACAAGGAGCAGATCGTAAAGAATGTCCAGGAGTACATCAAACGCAATCTCGGCTCCAAGCTCTCGCTCAACCAGGTGGCCGATGTCTTCAACTTCAGCCCTAACTACCTGAGCCACCTGTTCTCCAAAACGGCCAAGGTCAATTATGTGGAGTATATCACCGAGACCAAAATGACAGCCGCCAAAGAGATGATGCTGCGCGGCGAAGGCCGTATCTATGAAATCTCGCAGAAACTCGGTTATGAGAGCGCCTTCTATTTCAGTAAAGTGTTCAAGAAGGTAACAGGCATGTCGCCGCGGGAGTATATGCAGCAAGCCGGGGCAGGCTCAGCGCCTGAGCGGGGTGCGCCGGAAAACAGCCGGTTGTGAGCCTGTTATCCATTTTCTTTTCCAATTCTTTGAATCAGCGTCTGAAACAGCATTCCGGGGAATAGGTATTTATATCAGGGAACCATCATTCTTATTTTCAGAAAATGATCTGACCCGTTTGATGTGAAGGGGGATTTGTCATGCATCAGGCCGCAGGCTATGCCGCAGCTGTCTCTCCCCATACCTATGTCACCTTTCGTGCTCTAGTCGAAGCCATTATCCCGTATACCGCAGCCTGTTCTGCGCATGGGGCCGTACAATCTGCCGGAGCTGTTCAATTATGTGTTCACGAGTATTTAATCTGGGAACTGGACCATAATCTCTCACTTTGGCTAGGCTTTTATCTGACAACAGTACCGTTAGCCGCTCCTACAGCGGAATTGCTTAATTGCGGTGCCGTCCAATTCATCGCATCAGGACAACATCAGGACTATCCCCTTTACCCGGGCCACACTGAATATCCGTTTGCGGCTCTTCATCCGTCAGACCGGATCCGGGTGCTTGCCATGCTGGATCAGTCTGATCAGCTTGACTTTGCCGCATTTCCTCCCCCCTACCGGAATGACCGGGGGCTTATCAGGTATATCATTGATTTCCTTAACAGGCAGACTATGTTCGGGAATTATTCCGAATGGCCGGCATATGGAAGCACCCGGCTGAGGACCCCGACAGAACGGAGGCTGGAGGGGTTCCCGCCGGGTTGGAGCCAGGTGTGCTATCCGGGCATCGTCCCAGGCTACCGGGCCTTTATGGGCAATGTATTGACCATTGAGCGGCAAGGAGGAGGGTCATCTATTGTACGCAGCTGAGTCTATGTTCGATGCTGATGTCATTGTGATCGGTTCCGGGGGCGGCGGTGCGGTTGCGGCCAAAGAGCTTGGGGAAGCCGGCCTGAAAGTACTGGTACTGGAAGCGGGGGCCTGGTACGGCAACAAGCACTGGGCGAATCCGAACAGTGAACACGGCGGGGATTGGAGCTCTGATTATAAGGATCTGGATATCGGGATCTATAAAAGAGTCTTCAACTCGTACGAAAACAATATGAATGATGTGGTATCGGGCACCTTTCGTTTTGGCCCTGCCGACAGGCGCCGTACGCCCTGGCACCGGATCATGCGGCAGAAGGGCGATATCTGGCAGGCTTCCGGTGTCGGCGGCACAACGCAGCATTACTGGTCACAGTCGCCGCGCGCTTTTCCCCAGGCGATTGACCAGATATGGCCGATAAGCTACCGTGAGCTGATTCCTTATTATGAGAAAGCCGAAGCTACGCTGCCAGTGCAATTTTCACCCACAACGCCGAAGGAAGAGCTTTTTTATTATGGTGCCAAAAAAGCAGGCTGGCAGCTGAATCCAACGTTGAACGTGACCACCCCGGGCTACCGGCCGAATCCGAACGCCATCCTTCCCCCTAACGGGAATCTGATGGATCCACGATATTCACTTGAAGAGTTATCCAATATGGAAGGCTGTACGCTGAGGGGGAATTGCGTCAACGGATGTGCATCCGGTCCTTCGGTAGACAAAATTGCCAAGCGCAGCACCCTCGTCAGCTATGTACCGCTTGCCCTGAAAACCGGCAATGTGGCGATCCGGCCCAACTCCTTCGTTACTAAAATTCTTACATCAAATGACTCCAAAGAGGGCATACGTGCAACCGGTGTCCGGTTCCGGGATACCTGGACAGGTGAAACCGGGGAGCTGACCGCCAGGACCGTCATTATGGCAGCCGGCTGTATCGAAACACCGCGGCTGTGGCTGAATTCGGATCTGCCCTATAATGAATGGGTCGGCAGAGGCTTAACCAATCATTGCTTTGATTGGGTTGGCGGCGTGTTTGAGGAGAAGGAGCTTATGCGCATAATGGGCCAGCCTGCAGTTTATCCCTATGTCGGCCATACCTCAGGGGCCCGGGTAGATATTCCTGGAACGGGAATCTTCCAGGTCTCATGTCTAAGTCCGGGGTTAATGTCTTTCCTGACCTATGGCTTCAGTGAAGCAGGATATGATGCACTGAACCCGCCGGAGCCCGGAGAGCCGTGGAATATCCGCGGCAGAGTCGTGGGCCCGCAGCTTAAGGAATTGATGATGAATTACAGCCGGACTATGACGATGCTGCTCCTGACCGATGATGATACGCTCTACCGCAACCGGGTTGAAGTTGATCCTCTGCTCAAAGACGAGCATGGACCCATCCCGATCATTCATTATACCCCCAGCCCGAACACACTCAAACGGCGTGATCAGCTGGCCAGATACGCTTCCGAGACCTTGAAGCAAGCCGGGGCCAGACAGATTATCCGCTCGGATACCCCTTTCGGTTTTATGCTGCATCTGGAGAGTACGATGCGGATGGGTTATGTCACCGATACGAGCTGCGAGGCCTATCAGGTCAAACGCTTATTCATTGCGGATAACAGTGTGCACTATAACGGAATTGGCGGCCCCAACCCGACATTAACAACCCAGGCGCTGGCTACACGGACAGCCGAAAAGATCGTCAGCAAGTATTTCAGCTAGCTCGCCAGCACCGTTGAGTAGTAGAGCACTGCTCCCGATAAGATAATGATGATCAGAAAAGCCAGAATCTTTCCCAAGCGCTTCAACCTTCCTCACTTCCTTTTCGCAGACATCCGTATCCTATGCATGAAGTATCTGCAGCAGCCGGGAAACTATACCCGGGTATACAAGGCTATTCCATGAGGCTGATACAGCTTCGCGGATAGCCTTTTTTCATTCCACTTGGATAAACAGGGAATAGATGGCGAATATTAAGGCATCTGGAGGTGGCAGGCTGATGAGACTAAACAAACGGTCAAAGGACCCTTTTGCCAAAAAAATTAATGCACTTGAACCTGAAATAGATTCCAATATCTCAGAGAGGCTGGAGGATAACAAGCATTGCGTTACTCAAATATTCGAGAATTGCTCCGATCTCGTTGTGCGCAAGCTCATGATCTTCGGCTCCAAGCCTGCCATGGCGGTTTACCTGGATGTGCTGATCGATAAGCAGCTGTGGGATGATGGCTTCCTGGAGCCTATTACACAGGAATCAGAATCTCCGGTCTGCGACTTATCCCAGCTGCATGAGCAGCTTACAGTGGGCTTCTCCTCGATTGTCCAGCCCACAGTTGTTATGACTATGAAAGAAGCGGCAGGGCGCATTGTCACCGGGGAGACGCTCCTGTTTATTGAAGGCTCTTCACAAGCCTTTTCCTACTCGGTCAAGGATAAGCTGAACCGCGCACTGGATGAGCCGTCAACGGAAGCCGTTATCCGCGGACCGCGCTACGGATTCATAGAGAAAATGGACATCAATCTTGCCCTAATCCGGCACAGGCTCCGTACCCCCCGGCTGAAAACAGAAAAACTCAGTGCCGGCAGCCTTTCCCGCACTAATGTTACCATCGTCTACATTGAAGATATCGCCCAGAAAAGCGTGGTTGAGGAAGTAAAAAAACGTATAGCCTCTATCAACATGGACAGCATCCTCGAATCCGGTTATATCGAAGAATTAATCAGCGATCATCCCTATTCGCCCTTCCCTGTCATTCAGGCGACCCAGCGTCCGGATATGACAACCGGCTCATTGATTGAAGGCAAAGTCGCCGTTATCACCGACGGCTCGCCAATGGTGTTAATCTTACCCGTCACCTTCTGGTTCGGCTTTCAGTCTGCAGAAGATTATTATATGAAATTTATGTTTGCTACCATGCTGCGCTGGCTGAGATATCTGTTCGCATTTTTTGCTATGGCGCTGCCTTCGATTTTTATTGCCGTTACAACGTTTCATCAGGAAATGATTCCCACAAGCTTAACTTTGAGTCTTGCTGCCGCCCGTGAGGTTGTGCCTTTCCCGGCCATTGTGGAGGCACTGATCATGGAGGTTACTTTTGAAGCCTTACGTGAAGCCGGTATCCGCCTTCCCCGTCCTGTCGGCCAGACGATAAGCATTGTAGGCGCACTTGTTATTGGACAAGCAGCCGTTCAGGCCGGTATCATTTCGGCCACGATCATCATTGTTGTATCTATAACCGGTATCTCTTCTTTTCTGATCCCTAATCCGGGAATGAGTCAGGCCATCAGCATTATCCGGTTTCCGCTCATGCTGCTTGCTGCAACCTTCGGCCTCTACGGGGTGGGTATCGGTTTGCTCGTCATATTGGTGCATTTGGTCAATTTGCGTTCCTTCGGTGTACCCTATTTGTCTCCGCTTGCACCTATCAAAGTTACCGGACTAGCGGACTCGTTATGGAGAGCCCCGTGGCAGATTTTGAGAAAACGCCATAAACATACAAGGCATTAATTGGGGTGGGATTAAAATGAGCAGATTGGCAGTGGCATGCAGATATATGCTTCTACTGATTATCCTCTGTATGACAACCGGCTGCTGGGACCGCAGGGAGATGGATGATCTTGCCCTAATCATGGGCAGCGGGATCGATCTAACGGACAGCGGGCTTGTTGAGGTGTCCTATCAGATTGCGCTGCCTACGGGTATACCCAGCGCAGTGAAGTCAGGGGGCAGCCAGAAGCAGGTAGTCGTCATCTCCGCCAAAGGCAATGACTTGCAGGAGGCTCTGGGCCGGATACAGCAGCAAATGTCCAGATACGTTTATTTTGGCCACAGGGAAGTGTTCCTGATCGGAGAGAACTATGCGCGGCATGGCCTTAATCAGATTCAGGATCTTTTTACGCGGTTCCCGGAGACCCGTTACAACAGCTACGTGTTAACGGCCTATGGAGCAACAGCCAAAGAAATTCTCAGCGCCCCTTATCCAATGGAGCTTATTCCGGCACTCGCGATCAGCAAAATTCAAAGCAGCAGACAGAGCTTCTCCGTGAAGTTCGATCAGTTTCTGGAGGCGTTCTCCTCACCCGGGACATCCCCCGTAACTGCCGCCATCCGGGTTGTCCGCAAGGGCACGAACCAGGAATCGGTTGCGATCGACAGGGCTGCGGTCTACCTCGGTAATAAGCTGAGCGGATTTACCGAGCCCGAAGAACTGGAGCTGCTGCGCTGGTGGATTGGCGACCCCTACCGCCTGGGATTTACGATTCAGGCAGAGCCTGAAGACAGAGATTATAAAGGCACCATCAGTGTGAAGGCTTCAGAGAGCGAAGTGCATGTTCATACCAAGATCATTGATGGTCATCCCCAGGCCAAAGTTAAATTCCATACCATAGTCAATGTCGTCTCTAACAACACAAGGCTGAATCTGGACAATGCGAAGAACAGGAAAAATATAGAACAATTATTCTCGATTAAATTACAGGAGCGGATCGAAGGCCTGCTGACACATGTCCAGAAAGAAATGAAGTCGGACATCTTTGGCCTGGGCGAGGAACTCCATATCGAACACCCTTATTACTGGAAAAGTATCCAGGACTCCTGGAGCGAAGTTTTTCCCGAAATGAAAGTAAATGTTGAAGTTGAATTCCATATCGAGCAGTTAGGCAAAACACATGGCCGTACTTATCTGCAAAAATAGCGAAACCATAAAATGAAGAGGATGCACACAATGAATCTGAAAATATCCGGCGTGCAGGTATTCTGGATCATCTTGAGCATGAATCTCGGCATGACTCTGGTCATGACGATTACCCCGAGCCTGCAGGCCGCCAAGCAGGATGCTTGGCTCTCCATTATTGCGGCAGGCTGTATAGCACTGGCCGTTGCCTTTCTGGTAACGTCAGTTGCCCGTATATTCCCAGGCCAGAATCTGATCGATTATGCCCCGGTAGTATTTGGTGCATGGCCCGGCAAGCTGGTGATTGTCATCTATCTGGTGCAATGGTATACCATTATCCCGATTGTTCTCCGCCAGTTTTCAGACCTTGTTAATGTTATGCTGCTGCCGGAGACGCCCAAGGAATTCGTTATTCTGCTGATGGTCCTGTTGATTGCCTATGCATCCTATAACGGAGGAATTGAAGGGATCGCCCGCTGCAGCGAATTCCTCGGTCCCATCATTGTGATCATGGTCGTTTTTGTCCTGCTTGCCAACATCAACAACATTAACTTGAAGCATATTCTCCCCTTCTATGTCGATAGCGGCTATAAGGAGATTTTAAAGGGCTCACTGGCTCCGGCTTCGTATCTGGGCCATTCGGTCGAGTATCTGATGTTCGCCTCCTTTTTATCCCAGCCGCGCAAAGGGCGCGCCTATACGTTCCTGGCGGTGCTGGTGGCAAACCTGGTGGTACTGCTGTCCACAATCATGATTATTGCCGTGCTTGGCGTCAATCTCAGCCCTAACATGTGGTATCCATTTTTTGAAATGGCCCAGAAAATCTCACTGTTTGGCTTCATCGACAACTTCGATGCCATTCCGGTCGTAATCTGGATTTCCAGTGTATTTGTCAAGCTGGCCGTCTATTTCTTCCTGGTAAGCTACGGAACCGCGCAGTTTCTGAAGATACGGAGCTGGAGAATGATGACCTGGTACATTGCTCCAGTTATATTTGCCTTTGCGCTGATTCCGCAAAATGTAATCGAAGCTACAACGAATTATCTGCAGCGGTACTGGGTGCCGTTTGCTCTGCCTGTGAACATGCTGGGACTGCCTTTTTTGCTGGTGGTAATAGGGAAATTAAAGAAGGGAAGCGCGGCTTCCGCTGCGAAAAATGGTAATGGATAGCGTTAGAGGCACCTTCAGGAACAAGTATTAACAACCCTTCAGGTTCTCCATTTTGAAATCCCTGTAATGCTGCCGGGTCTTTTCTGTCGCGCAGGAGTAGGCAACGGCGTTGTGGACATCCAGCAGCGTCAGCCGGAAGTTATGCTTCGCGCCTGTATCGATGCCGGTTAAACCTGGCTTTCTCCAGACCTCGCCTGCTTTGGCGCCTATTTTAAAGGTTGGCGTATGCCCGAAAATGATACCTTTGCCGGCATACGCCGGCGGCTGGGCTCCCCAGAAATCCTCGCGGATCTCGGTCATGTCTCGCAGCGTTTGCCCGGCAAGCGGCCTATCCGGACGGAATCCGGCGTGAACGAACAGGTAACCGTCCGCTTCGATGTACGGTGGCAGTCCCCGCAGCCATTCCTTAAGCTCTCCGCTCCCGGCTACTCCGGCTGCCGAATCCATGAGCAGCTCCGGCAGCCGCAGCTCCATATTGCCCGGTACGGCCAAAGCCCCTTCCTCCGTCAGCCTCCGGACCAGATGCAGCGTCTCCCAGCTCGGCGGATCTTCGTCTATGTAATCCCCTACCAGAATCAGACGGTCTAAAGCGGGATTATATTCAGCGATATCAAGCAGCTGCAGCAGGCCTCCGGCATGTCCGTGGATGTCTGAAATCGCCAGCAGTCTGCCTCTATTCAATGATGTGTGCAGCACAATATCAGCGGCCTTTCCCGAAGTGATCTGTATGTTAATCTTGCTCTCAGTTTGCATAAATGTAGGCGGATTCGCTGGGAAGCTCGGCATGGATGATGCTCCCGCCATCCCGCTGTTCTTCGCTGAACAGGTATAAGCGCTCCCCTGCCGCCGACTCTGCCATTGTCCGCCATTTGGTTCCCTCGAAGGTCGAGTGGATGACTGTAGCTTCAATCCGGTTGAAATCTCCACGTTCATTAGAAGCTTCTGCTCCGGCGGGCAGCACTTTAACTGCTTCCGGGCGGAAGCGCAGCTCCGCACTTTTTCCCGTCTGCAGGCTGCCGTCCGGCCCGCAGACGGTCCCGCGCAGCAGACCTGCTGAACATTGCAGGGCGGCATCCCCCGGTGATCCGGCAAAGGTGCCGTTCAGTACGTTGATCGCACCCAGCAGCGAAGCTGCCTGCCTGCTGGCTGGCTTATTGTAGCAGGCCATCGGCGTATCCAGCTGGTCAATAGCCCCGCTGCGCATCAGCAGCAGCTTGTCGGCCATCGCGAAGGCCTCCTCCGGATCGTGGGTCACATGGAACACGCTCATTTTCAGCCTCCGGAACAGCACTGACATCTCGGTGCGCATCTCCACGCGCAGCCGCATGTCCAGGTTGGAGAGCGGCTCATCGAGCAGCATCAGCCGCGGCTCTGTTACCAGGGCGCGGGCAATTGCCACCCGCTGCTGCTGGCCGCCTGACAGCTGCGGCGGCAGACGCCGCTCGAAGCCTTCAAGCTGAAGCAGCGTCAGGGCCTCCTTCACCTTTTGTTTAATGGCTTGCGCAGACAATCGCTTCTGTCTGAGCCCGTAAGCGACATTATCATACACATTCATATGGGGCCACAGCGCATAGTCCTGGAACACCATGTTGATGCCCCGTTTTTCGGGCGGCGTCATCCGGGAGGCAGTCGCAATCGCCTTCCCGTGCAGCAAGATTTCTCCCCCATCCGGCTGGCTCAGTCCGGCAACGAGCTGGAGCAGCGTTGACTTGCCGCAGCCCGAGGGACCCAGCACACTGATAATCTCACCCTCCTGCAGCTCAAGGTTGATACCGCCTAGCGCTTGGAAACCGCCGTAGCTTTTTTGCAAATTGCGGATTTCGAGCAGCGGTGTGCCCGGGGCGTTTACATTCTGTGGCTGTCTCATGCTCTCGCCCCTCTCTTCTTAAAGATGGTTTCAATTACAACAAGGATCAGTACAATGATGCCTCCTCCGGTCACTGTAGCCGCAGATGCGTAGCCGAACCGCATATCTTCAAAGGCATCATCAATGACAATCGGCAGGGTTACAAAATTCGGCGGGAACAAAATGGAGTTGACCGCCAGATCAAAGATGCAGGAGCCGAAGGCGGCAAGTGCACCAGACACCAGTGCGCCGCGGATCAGCGGGATCAGGATCGTACGCACCCGGGTGACCAGGGAAGCTCCCTGGATCTGTGCGGCATCCAGCAGATGCCCGGGAACCTTGGCCATCGAGCCGGTGATAACCCGAGTGATCACCGGAATCGCCCCGGCAATGGCAGCCAGCACCAGAATCGGCGGCTTGCTGTACAGTCTGAGTCCCAGCGGCTCCAGCCACTTCTGGTTCCAGACAAAAATATAGCCGATACCGAGCACAACGCCCGGGACCGCGAAAGAGATCAGCGTAGCGGTCTCAATTAGCTTTTTAAATTTGAACCGGGAATACGACAGCACAAACGCCGCACCAAGCCCGATGATCAGCCCAAATACAGAGGCTGCAGCCGCAATCGCCAGCGATCTGCCGATCCCGGGGAATAGATCCGCTCCTTGGCGGAACAGCTCGCTGTAATGCTCAAGCGTCAGATTGCCTTTGACCAGTCCGCCTGATTGTACCTGCAGGATAGACATGACCAGGCTTGAGCCGATCGGAATGCCAATAACGATGACAAGCAGCAGACCCACCGCGCAGCTGATCAGCCAGCTGTATTTACCGGCAGAGCCGGGAGCCGAGCGAACAGCCCGCCCTGACAGAATGTCATATCTGGCTCTGCGCAGCACATAGAACTGCACGGCAATCGCCATGGCGATCAGCAGCACCAGATACAGGGACAGCACTCCCGCCATGTCGAAGCGGATCGGAGAGGTGTAAATAGCCGAATAGATGGAATAAGGCAGTGTCGGAAAGCGGTAGACTACCGCTATTGCCGAAGGAAGACCGAAGTCTCCGACCGTATCCATAAAGACTAGCAATGCGCCGGAAAAAATAGACGGCAGCAGCAGCGGAACCTCCACCGTCCGCCACACGCGCCATGAACTGGCACCGCACAGCCTTGCAGCCTGTGACAACATATCCATTTTCCACTCCATCGCCGCCCGTACGGTCAGATAAGCCAGTGGGAACTTGCTGAAGGTCATCACCGCAACCAGGCCGGCAGGTGAGAATACAGCGGAGCTTACCCATTTCCAGCCGAACAGGGACGCGGCCAGGCCGTTGCCGGCGGAGAACATAATCCAGCCCTGGGCCAGGATGAAGGAAGGCATGATAAAGAGAATCCAGGCGGCGGCATCCAGCAGCGCGGCCCCCCGGAAAGACCAGCGGGAACGGGCCATAGCCAGCACCGTCCCCAGAATGGTTCCAAACAGCGTAGTGCCGATTCCCAGCAGCAGCGAGTTCTCCAGCGATTTTCTCCAGAGCGGGCGGTTGAAGACATCAAGCAGGAGCGACAGATCGCCAAAATTCAGTTCACCGAAGAAAACACCCGGCAGCAGCACCTGGATGATGACCGCTGCCAGAGGAAACAGGACAAGAATGGCGAGCAGGATGCTGACGATCCAGCCCAGCCGGTTTACATTAAGCGCCTTTAGCATAATACCAGCTTACTGCACAGCCTGATCGGCAAACCATTGCTTGATCTCGGCCTCATGCCCGCTCGCCCATGCAGCATCTGTAAAGTTCAGCTTCGCGTCAGCAGCACGGTCAGCTTTCGGTTCTGCGCCCTCTGCCGACGGTTCAAAGTAAGCCTCGTCCCCGGTATCAACCAGCTCCTGCTGCACTTCCGGCTCCAGCAGGAAGCTCACGAACTGCTTCGCCGCGTCAGCATTAGCCGTGTCCTTTTGGATTGCTGCAACACGTACGGATGCCGGCGCTCCCTCTTCAGGCCATACCAGCTCTACCGGCTCTCCCGCAGCAACCATCGAATATGCATTCGACTCCTGCAGTGCAGCAATATCAATTTCCCCTGCAGTCAGAGCCTGTACCACCTGCGGATTCTTCGGATATACGCGCAGCCCCTGCTCCATCAGCGTATTGAAGTAAGCCTTTCCGCCATCCATTCCCTTGTCCTCAAAAAAGCTGGAAACAAACGGATAAGCCGGTGCCGCAATCGCCGGATCAGCCATGCCCAGTCTGCCCTTGTAGGCTGCGCGGCTCAAATCTTCCCAGGAGGCAGGAATATCTGCACCCGTGATGTTGTTTTTATTGTAGACGATGATTCCTGCAGCATGGGCTCCGGTCGGATAATACGAGCCGTCTTCGGGAATCAGCGATTCATAGTTGTCTTTCAGTCCGGCCACATTTTCCGGCGTCCAGCCGGTAAGCAGTTGGCCTTTAGCATCCAGCCCGTTAATCGAAGGCATCGCATCGATCCACACGACATCCCATTGCGGATTGCCCTGCTCGGCTTCAATACGGGACATAATCTCGGCACCGTTACCGGAGACGATGTTCAGCTTGATGCCGGTCTCTTTCTCAAACATTTCACCGATGACCGCATCAAAATCATTCAGGTACACTGTCAGCGTCTGGTCGCCGGCAGGTGCTGCTGTTGCCGCTGGTTCAGCTGTTGCCGCCGCATTCCCGTCAGCCGCTGCAGCAGTTGTATTACTCTGGTTCTGTCCTCCGCAAGCTGTTACCGCGAGTAGTGAGAGCGCACCTGCTGCAATACCTGCTGTTTTGAGCCAATTCCGTTTCACGATTGATTAATCCCCCTTGAGCTTCTTGTTTCGCCTTAGCGTTACTTCAAACTTTAACAACCTTGTGTAAGAGCAACGTTAAGCCTGGGTGTTAGTTTTATTAAATATATCTATACATATTGAAAGTTTGATAGATAACATCTATATTTCAAATATAGAGGAGAGTGAAGGCAGTGAATGTACAGCAGCTAAAAGTATTCGTAGAGGTTATGCGCAGAGAGACCTTGCAGGAGGCAGCAGAGACACTGGAGCTGACCCAGCCCACCCTCAGCTTTCATCTGCGGAAGCTTGAGGAGAGCCTCGGTACCCCGCTGTTCCGCAAGCAGTCACGGAAGTTGATCCGGACCGAGGCGGCAGAGGAACTGCTGCCCTATGCAAGACGTGTTGTTTCGCTTATGGAGGAAGCAGCAGAACGTATGCGGGCAAGGGCTTTGAATACGCACAGCAGGCTAAAGCTTGGAGCAAGCTATACCCCTGCCACTTATTATCTGCCCCCGTTTCTGGCAGATTACAGGCTGCTGCATCCTGATACAGACTTATTGCTGACGGTAAAAAAAGCCGAAACGGTGCTTTCACTGTTAAGGCATCACGAAATTGATGCCGCGGTCATCTCCCTGCCGGACGAACCGCTGAAAGGCCTGCATGTTCTGCCGCTGATTGAGGATGAGCTGCAGCTGGTCATGAAGCCGGGCCATCCGCTGGGGGTAGCTGTGCCGCTGACCGTAGAGCAGCTGCAGGGCGAGACCTTTCTGCTCCATGAGCAGGGCTCCACCTCCCGGCAGCTGGCCGAGGAGTGGGCAGCTTATGCCGGCGTCCAGTTCCAGTCCGTCATGGAGCTTGGGGCGATTGAGACGATCAAGGAGACGCTGAAATTCAACTCCGGCATCGGAGTGCTGCCGCTGCGCAGCGTCCTTAAAGAAACGGCAGCAGGCGAGCTGATCCGCCGCCCCCTGCCGGGAGACGGCTACGTCAACCGCCGGCACATCTGCCTCGTCTACCGGGACGAGCCGATTTATGCCCGGCATATCCGGGATTTTATCGAGTATATCCGGGGGATTGCCGGTACAGGTTCATAGGCGGTGATGCCACATTCCAGCTCGGTGTTATCATAAGGTGTTATGATTAATTTCACACTAATCCAAGTAACAAACTAATAATTAAAATAAAAAAACACCGCCAGCTTCCTCCGGGTAGAGGTGCTGACGGTTAAAATGCTGATGCTATAAATATTTTTGCAGCAGTGCGATCCGTTCCGCATACTCCTGCTCTGTTAAATACGTCTGCCCGGGATTCATCTCAAAGGTGGAGCCCCAATCCTTCCCGCCGTCATACTTAGGAACGATATGCATATGCAGATGATGCAGCTTGTCCCCGTAAGCCCCGTAGTTGAGCTTGTCCGGCCCGAAGGCCCGGTCAACCGCGGCAGCCGCTTTTTGCACATCGCCCATAAAGGCCGCCAGTTCCTCAGGGGACAGCTGGAACAGCTCTTTTACATGATCCTCGTAAACGACATTGCATCTGCCCTTATATGTCTGCTCCTTGAACAGGAATACCGTCGATACCGCAAGCTGTGCCACCTCAAGCATCAGGTTATCCCGCCGCTCATCCTCCGTACAATACATACACTCTTTATTCTTTTCCATGTTGAAGACATCCCTTCAGGTACGATTATGTACAGCTCTATCCCTTCTATCCTGCTCTTATAATCTGCTGCCTGCAGTTACAATAGTTACAGGCTCCGGCAAAAAAAACAGCTCCCTCTTTCCATAAAAAGAGAGGAGCTGGTTCATAAATTTTGCTGTTAGCCTCGCTTGAAGAGTTACTTTCCGGTAAATAAGTTCACTGTGGTCCGTTAGTACTTCAAGATCCGGATAGATTCAAGAGTACGAACAATCAATTCTGCCTGCCTAATAATCCTGCTCAGCCACCAGCTTTAGTTCAAACCCCTCATTGCGGTCGCAGACAAGCATGCCGTCAATTACATCCAGCCGGGCAGCCTGAACCGAGGAGCGGCGGCTCTGGTATCTGCCCTCGGGACTGTCTTCACGCTCGCTGCCGTCTCTGCCGGGATGCGTGAAGTAGAAAATATAAGCCTCAGCGCCCTGCACAACGACATCTGCATGCAGCCCGATGGTACCGTCATCCTCACGGCTTCCCGGCTGGTCCAGAATCAGCCCGCTGCGCTCCCATGTATCCAGGTCACCGGAGCGGAAAACGCCCTGCCCGCGCCATTCGTCTACAATCATCCAGTAGTGGCCTTTGAAGCGGAAGACGTTCGCTCCTTCATGCGGCCGTCCTGTTATGACCGGACCAATAACCTCCCAGTGGTACAGGTCCTTGCTATCCGCCGCATAGGTATGCGACCCGTTCGCTTCATCCTTGTACCACATGCGGAACCCGCCGCCGGGCAGCTCGTGGATGCAGGCATCGATCACCCGGTCCGAGCTCAGCTCAAGCCGGGAACGGAAGGTCCAGTCCAGCAGGTTAGGACTGGTATAGTGGAGCATATCGCGCCGGTGGCCGGCCCAGCCGGACGGAATGCCCTGAATGTAGCTGACGTACATATGGTACAGCCCGTCATGCCAGATAATCTCCGGTGCCCAGAACGTGTTGCGGCCCCATTCAATATCGAGCCCCTGCAGTATTCCGCGGTACAGCCAGCTTGTCCCGCCGTCGCGCGAGGAAGCAACGCCGAGATCGGTGCCGTGCACCCAGGCCACACCTTCCCCCTCCGCCGATACTCTGCGGTTCGTGTAAATCATCCACCATTCCTGTGCTTCCCGGTTCCAGATAATGACCGGATCAGCCGCCCCGTCGTATACCGGGTCCCTGAATAAAGGTGCCTTCATTGTGTTATCCTCTCCTGCAAAATGTTATGCGCCGCTCGGGAGCTGCTTATAATACTACACTATTCTTATCTATCCGATAATCTCCCGGAATGAATACTTTGAATTGTGAGAAGCCGCCGGTAAACCACAGCTTCCGTGTCACTCCTCAAACGAAATCCCCCGCGCATACGCATTCACCTCAAGCACTCCCTGCTCCGGCTGCAGAACCGCCTGCCCCTTTACCTTGAGGCGCTTGAAGGTCACATCTTCGACGGTCCGTTCGTCATCATAGCCGAAAATCTGGATTGGGCGCTCATTACTTCCGTTATATGAAACATCCTCAAAGCGGATATGCTCAATCCGGCGTCCGGGGACGGGATTATAGTCCTTGTTCCATACCACTCTCAGGTCAATCAGACGGCCAAGCTCGAAGGGCTCGACCCGGATGTTCCGGTAAGTCACATTGCGCACGGTATTCATATCACCGGCATTGATGGCCATGGCTCCCATATAATTCACCTGCGGCTCGTGATGCTCCAGAATATCGATATTCTCGAACACGATATCTTCAATAATGTCCCCGTCCCCGTGATGGTCACCGTGGGTACCGATCATCAGCGGATGGGCCACATCCGCCCAGAGGATGGAATTACGCACCCGGATGCCGCTGCTGTTCCCGTAATAATCCCAGCGTGAGCCGTAGACCGCGATGCAGTCATCCGAGGTACGCAGAAAAACATCATCAATCTCAATATCCGTGCAGGCCATCATATCAATGCCGTCCGACCAGCCCCGGGTGCTGAATGATTTAAAATTCCGGATGGACACCTGCCGCGATTTGCCCAGATATATGCTGTAATGAGGCGGGTCCAGCGTAATAATCCCTTCAACAGAAATATGCTCCGAGAACATAATCCGGATGCCGCGGAAGGCCGAGAAGCGGTGAAAATCAGACAGGCGGATAATCCCTCTGCCGCGTATGGACACATCGTGCACGTGATCGCAAACGATTGAACCTGCCACAACGGCACCGCCGGCAATATAGACGGTTATCCCGGATGGAATCCTTAGCAGTGTCTCCTCGATATAATGCATGCCCGGTGCAAAATAAAGCGTATCCCGCACCCGCCCGTCTGTTCCCTCAGCTTCTGCCAGCAGACGGCAGATATCCTCTGTCCGGTGGATGGCCGGCTGCAGCAGGAGAACGTTCTCCTGCTGCGGGTCCGGTGCATCACTCTCACAGGGGTTCGCGAACAGGTGCAGATTATGGAACCGTTCCCCGTTGATTTCAATAGACAGCTTCTGCGGACGGTCCAGCATAAAGGTTATTTCCCGGCCGGTATGCTCGAACGGGAGGCCCGCTGAGAGCGGACGGATTACGGCTTCATTAATTGGCTGCCCCAGGCTTTCTACCCTTACCTCCACTTTCCCGCTCATATCAAAATAGGCCATAGATGCACTACGCACATTGTGCATATCCACCTTTACCTCATACACAAACAGCTGCTGCCAGGCTTCTCCGGGAAGGCGCACATATACTGCAAAATCCTCCTTGCCGGGTACGCCCGGCGGGGCTGTGTAAACCATAAGTTTATCCATAGGTCCTCCGTAGAAAAGCCGCCTGAGAAAATAAAACATACTCTAGGCGGCTCTTATCTTTATTTTCCTGCTTTGTAGGCATCCACTTGCTTCTGCAGTTCAGCCAGATAAGTATCGAAGCCGGCATCCTTCAGCTGCTTTTGTACCTTTGCCAGATCGCCGTCGATGTCATTGGTCATTCCTACGCTGAGCGGCTGGATATATTGGGTTTTGACCGTCTCCAGATTGGACAGCTCGGTAGCCAGCGAGCTGGTATCGAAGCTGAAGCCTTCATAAGGGTCGGTACCGCCGGCTTCTGCACGCTTAGCACCTTCTGCCTGGATTTTATCGAAGATAGCCTTCCACTCTCCCGGATAATTGACCTGAAGCGCCTGATAACCGTCATACAGCCCTGTCCAGGCAGGCTTGATATTATCGGTTGGAATACCCTCATACAGAATATATCCATCAGAATCAACCTTGTAATTCTCGCCTTCTACACCATAAGCCAGTAAATTGTAGTAGGTCTGGTCGGTATGGCCTTTTTCAATAAATTTGAGAGCTTCCAGGGC
Organism: Paenibacillus sp. fava2; assembly: GCF_058313675.1. Lineage (NCBI taxonomy): Bacteria > Bacillati > Bacillota > Bacilli > Caryophanales > Paenibacillaceae > Paenibacillus > Paenibacillus sp. fava2. The sequence continues at coordinate 5,296,648 of NZ_CM177755.1, forward strand.
ATGTTGAGTATTTGCGCCTACAGAAATCATGGTAATCGTGCTTGGCGACATTTTAGGCAGGAAGGCCGGGGCATTGTTATCCATAAAGAAGTCATACCAGCCATAGGTTGAATCCGGCAGCGCCTCTTTTAGCTGATTGATATAGTTGTTGCTGATTGCACCAAGGTGGTTATTGAATTCAAGCGGCTTCTGGTCCACCTTCATCAGCTCCAGCGTTTCGGCAGTCGCATTGCCCTGTGCAGCAAGCACGTCATGATCGACGATGCCGTCATCATACCATTGCTTGGCCTTGGCTACGGCCTCTTTATACTCAGGCGTATCGTAGATGCTGATGATTTTGTAAGGATCATCAAAGGAAGCTACAGCATAATCGGCAGCAACCGTATAGTATTTACTGGCAATCAGCTGGGAGTAAATATTAGTGCCAAACCGCTTGTCGTTCAGCATCGGGGTAGACGGATATTCGTCTTTGGCTTTGTAGAGATACTGCTCGGCTGTGTCCAGGCTGTTGATCTCCGGAAGACCCCACTTCTGGCGCAGGTCCTCACGGTACAGCATACCTTCCCCGCCGCCGCCCGGCTTGTTGTATTGCGGAATGCCGAATACCTTGCCGTCGATTTTTACGCGGTCGAGCGAGCCTTTATAGTGCTCTACCAGAGCAGGCGTTTCTTCCAGCAGCGGCGTCAGGTCGGCGAAAGCGTTCTTGGTGGCAAAGTTGGCAAAATCGGACCAGGCACCGCCGACATAAAGATCATATTCCTTCGCGGCGATAGCCCGGCTGATCTGGTTTTTCTCATCACCCCACGGAATATAATCGAACCGGACGCGGATACCGAGATCCTTTTCAGTCAAAGCATCCAGCTCTTTATAAAAGTTATCCAGCCCGCTTTTCGGCTCGTTCCCCATCGTAATCGCTTTCAATTCAACGATTTCTTTCGGTGCGTCCGTTGCTGCCGAGTTGCCGGTCTTGGCAGGCTCATTTCCGCTGTTGCCGCTGCCCGAATTCGAATTTGAGCAGGCTGTAGACAGGCCCAGCAATAAGGCCATGGATGTGATGAACATTGTCTTTGTGATTTGCTTTCTTTTCAAGCTTAACCCCTCCATTATTAGAACAAGTATATGTTTAGCGGAGAAAACAGTAAATACATCTTCTCCGCTTCAAACCGGACCAGACAGCCGCTTTGGACTGCCGCTTCTTACCCTTTCACACTTCCGACTACCAGGCCGCTGACAAAATAGCGCTGCACAAACGGATAGAACAGCAGAACCGGGCCGGTAACCAGCATTGCCGTAGCCAGCTTCATCGTTTCACTGGGCAGCTGCTGGACAATCAGGACATCTGAGCCCTTGACCGCATCCGTTACTCTGGACAGCATCCGGTAGAGCAGGTACTGCAGCCCCCATTTATCCTTATCCGTGATCAGATAGAGGCTGTAGGTAAACCAGTTATTCCAGTAGCCCAGTGCGGTGAACAGACCGATGGTTGCCATCGCCGGCTTGGTGAGCGGAATGATAATCTGCCAGTAGATCCGGAAATCCCCGGCTCCGTCAATTCTTGCTGATTCCATCAGCGCATCGGGAATGCCCTTGATAAAGTTCCGGAACAGGAATACGTTGAACGCGGACATCAGACCGCCGAGAATAACAGACCAGAGCGAGTGATTCAGATGCAGCACGTTGGCTACAACGAGATAGGTTGGAATCAGCCCGCCGCTGAACAGTGTCGTGAAGTAGACGAAGAACGATACCTTATCCCTGTGCTTAAAATCCGGGCGGGAGAGCACATATCCTCCCATTGAGGTACACAGCAGGCCGAGAAGGGTCCCAACCGCCGTAACATAGATCGTAACCATATAGGCTCTGCCGATCGTGTTGCCCAGCGAAGTGAAGACAACCCGGTAGGCCTCCAACGTGAAGCCCTTGGGTATAATCGAATATCCGCTCCGCACCACCTCCGACTCTGTGCTGAAGGAGCCGGAGAGCATAATAATGAACGGAATCACGCAGAGCAAGGCGCCGATGGAAACCGTCACCACAGCGAAAACATCAAATATTCTTGTTCCGGCGTCCTTGCGGATTTTACTGCCGTGCTTATCAACAGCCACAGAACTCACGTGCAATCACAGCCCTTTCTAGAATAAAGAATTTTCCCGGTCTACCTTTCGGACAACCGCATTCACGGTCAGGATCAGCAGCAGGCCGAATACGGATTGATACAAGCCCGCAGCCGTTCCCAGATTGATGCTGAAGTTAACGGTCAATGAACGGTACACATAAGTATCGATGATGTCCGTTGCGTTCAGCAGCAGCCCGTTATTGCCGACGATGTTCCAGAAGAGGTCGAATTGTCCCTTCAGGATTCCGCCAACCGCGAACAGCAGCAGAATAATGACGGTCGGCTTGAGCAGCGGAAGAGTGACATAACGGATGCGCTGCCATTTGGAAGCTCCGTCCACGTAAGCGGCCTCATAAATGCTCTCGTCGATCCCCATAATGGAAGCCAGATAGATTACCGTTCCATATCCCAGGCTCTTCCAGATCTCAACGACAACAATGATGATCGGCCAGACCCAGGGGGTGCGGTAGAAATCGAATTTTTCCATGCCCAGCGAAGTGAACATATTATTGAGTACGCCATAGTTAAAATTGAACAGGTTATAGATGATGGAGCCGATAATAACCATCGAGACAAAATAAGGCATGAACATCAGCGTCTGCGAGGTTTTAACGAACCGTTTAAACGCAATTTCCTTAAGCAGCACAGCCATCCCGATCTGGCATACATTACTAAGAATGATGAATGCCACATTGTAGAGAATGGTATTGCGCGTCAGCTTCCAGATGATCGAGTCCGCCCCGCCCTTGAACAGAAACTCGAAATTCTGCAGGCCGACGAACGGGCTCAGGAGTCCTTTGCTGAAATCATAATCGGTAAAAGCATTGTACAGCCCGGCAAGCGGCAGGTAGTTAAAGGCTATAAAATAGGCGAACAGCGGGATGAGCATAAAATAGTAGGTTTTGTGCGCTCTAAAGTCCGCGAATGGCTTAGCTTTTCGTTTAAGCGCTTTTTTATTAAGCGCTTTCGAAGCAGCCGGTGATACCTGGTTCATGCAATCACTTCTCCTTTCATCCCTAATTCTACCGCCGTGCCGGCACGGGAAATATCGCAAATAACCAAGATTCCTTGCAAAAAAGGATGTTGTTGTAATCCATTGTTATTTACGGTTTGGACGTGACTCCAGAGAATTCTTCCCGCCCCTCTCTTGGTCTCGTCTAACACACTGATTAATAGGCTTGTTCCTATCCAGTCTTGCGGGAACCAAGAGAAAGCCCTTATGATAGGGAAAAACAAACGGCAAGCCGGAAATCATCCGGACGGCTAAGGAGGCCTAACGCACATGACCGAGAAGAAAGTAACCTGGCTTGAGCTGTTCTATGATCTGCTGTTTGTCGCCGCGGTGGCTAAAGCCAGCCACGTGCTGCTGCATGTAGAGGACGAGACCTTATCTCTGGAGACGCTGGGCAAATTTGTACTGATCTTCATCCCGATCTGGTGGGCCTGGGTGGGACAGACCTTATTTGTTAACCGCTTTGGGCAGGATAGTGTTACTCACCGGGTTTTTCTGATTATCCAGTTATTTTTTGTACTGATTATGACAGCCAGCCTGAATGTTGATTTCGATTCCACCTATCTTTCCTTCCTGATCGGCTACATAGGACTGCGGGCGATGACCGCCGTGCAATATCATTATGCGCATGCCAAGGAGGAAAAGCATTTGCGGGCCACGGCCCATTATTTCGGGACCCGCTTTTGGATCGGACTGGCTATCTCCGCCTGCTCCCTGTTCTTTGATTCCTGGGTACGTTATGCCGTGCTGTACGCCGGAATTGCCCTTGATATTATCCTTCCGCTGACCGGCAGAAGGATCCTGCTCAAGACCCCGACGAACACGCATCATCTGCTGGAGCGCTTCTCGCTCTTCGCGCTGATTCTGCTCGGCGAATCTGTGGTCAGCATACTCGCCGTACTGAATTCCAGCTCCTGGACCCCGCAGTCGGTGACCTTTGCAGCATTAACTTTTGTGCTTATTATCGCGATGTGGTGGCAGTATTACGACAATCTGGAGAAGAAGGTCAATAAGCATGTACAGACCGCAGGACAGACGATTATCTATGGCCATCTGTTCATCTTCCTCTCGCTGTGTATGATTGCCGCCTCGATCCAGCTTCTGTTCCTGGATGAGCTGCATTACGGGCTGATGCTGAATTTGTTCTTCGGGTCTGCGGTACTCTATTTTGCCTCGACGACACTCGTCTTCCATGTCTACAGGCACAAGCAGCACCGGCTAGGTTTTACGCATCTGTCCCTGCTGCTAGGGATATTGATCGGCTTTTACATTGTTAATCTGGTATTCCACGTTCCCAATGTAGTTATGATGGGCGAAATGGCGCTGTTCTTCGCCGTCTATGCCAAGATCACGACGTAAGTCCGTATGAGAACAGGCTGTGCCCGTGAGATCTGAAAGAAGGATCTTACGGGCACAGCCTGTTTATTGGCATTTTTGAAGAAATGAATATGTGAAAGAGAGATTTTCATCTATTAATAAAGAACCGGATTCGTTGTTTACTCAAACAAATCAATAACATAATAAACACTTTGTTCAGGTAACGGGCAGGATACTGACAAAATATAACGAATTCCTATTTTTGATAACTATATTTTGGAGGGATAATATTGACTGAGGATTTTTATTGCGATGAGGTATTAAGTGGTCGTACTGATGTACAAAAAGTCTTTGAGACTGATAACGTTCTTGCATATCATCATACTCACCCTTTTTATCCCGTTCACATTGTTACAATTCCGAAGAAGCATATCTCATCTCTTCTTACACTGGAACAAAGTGACAATGAGCTCTTGATTGAGTTGATGGATGTTATTAAAAAGGTTGCATCTCAAGTGCAGTCTGAGTACGGAGCTTGCAGGGTGTCGACTAATTTGGGGAAGTATCAAGACTCAAAACATCTTCATTTTCATATAATCTTCGGTGAAGCATTACGCTAATCTTATTTGTCTGATTACTAAACTAACGGGCAGAACCTTAATATGATTACGCACTTTAAGGGAGGAATGGGAACGAAATGAAGTTCGACCTTCGAGAATTAGCGTTGTTTGCAGAACAGACTGTAACAAAAGCGGGTGACAGGATTTCCGAATTGCGCAGCCAGGAAAAGATTGAAGTGAATTATAAGGATGCGGGTGAACTGGTGACATCCGCTGACTTGCTGTCGGAAAGAATCATTCAAGAAGCCATAATGGAGACATTTCAAGGTCATCGGATTCTTTCGGAGGAAGATGGAGTACATAACAGGGATCATTTCAAGTTCGACGGTCCGGTTTGGGTAATCGATCCCTTAGATGGAACCGTTAATTTTTCCCGGAATCTACCGCATTACGGCGTTTCATTGGCTTTTGCCCTTGATGGCGTAGTGCTCGCAGGAGCCGTGTATGCGCCGGATTTGAACTGTACTTATGTTGGAATTAAAGGAGAAGGCTCTTATTGCAATGGCGAGCGTTTACAAGTCCGTAGATGCACTTCACTATCAGATGCTGTCATTGGCACAGGTTTTCCGCATGATCCAGCAAAAGTCCAGCCGGCTATTGAAAGAGTGAACCGGCTCCGGAGAAGCTGTCGTGACATTAGGCGTTTTGCCGCACCAACAGTAGACATTTGTTATGTGGCATCCGGAAAATTAGATGCCCATACGGAAAGTCTTTCACCGTGGGATATAGCCGCTGCAGGCTTGATTGCACGGGAGGCAGGAGCAATGAGTAGCCATGTACAAGCGGTGCCTGATGGCATTCCTGATGAACTCTATGGTGAAGAGGTCGTATTCACGACACCCGGGATCTTCGATGATCTCTTGACATTATTGCGGATAGAATCCGAATAAAACTTCCGAGATATTGAACTAAAAGGCAACATTAGCTGAAATACGGTGAATCGTATCATAGGCTGGGGAAGACCACTTGTGAAAATTGTATAACCGTGTTGAGAGGAGGTTATCATGACCAATCAAAAGTATGGTAGTGACAGAGCTTATTTTGAAAAAGAGTTAATGAAATTGATGGTACCTGTACAGGGAGGAACCATCGAATTACGTGATTATGTTAATACGGATAAATGGTTTAGTTCTGATTACACGCTATCAAACCCTGGAAGCAATAAAAAGGCTGTAACATGGACTGCAGCAATCGAACCTTTCCATGTAATGAAGGTTCCGGTAACACAGCAGTTGTATCATTTTGTCATGCATGAAAAAGAAATAGAGCCGATTATGAATAACCTGCCAATCGCGGAGGTTTCGTGGACAGACTCCATTTCCTTTTGTAATCAATTGTCCAGAATGCTTGGCAGAACCGAATGTTATACAATCACAAATGAGAGTGAGAATACGATATTTACGAAGACAGCGAATGGCTTCCGATTACTATCAGACGCAGAATGGCAGTATGCCTGCAAAGCGGGAACCGCGGGATACCGGTATGAACGAATTGATGAAATTGCATGGTTTCAAGAAAACTCCGGTGGTTCAGTTCATCCAGTGGGACAGCTGCTTCCTAACCCATGGGGGCTTTATGATATGATCGGGAACGTATGGGAATGGTGTTGGGATTTATATGATCCGGAACGATATGGGAACTATAGGGTCTTCCGGGGAGGCAGCTGGGCTGAAGCCCAGAACAACTGCGGTTCAACGAGTAGGAGGAAAAGCATGCCCGATTTCAAGATCGATGATCTTGGCTTTAGAATTGCCCTTACAAACGTTTGAGAAAATGGCATCGGGCAGCTATTTTCACAAAACCCGCATAACAGGAACGTCTATAATGATACGGGTCCCTTTGCCCGCTGCACTTATGAACGTTATCTCTCTGGCTTCACCGCCAAAAAACAAGCTAAGGCGCTTGCTGATATTCTCAACCCCGTAGCCGCTTCCCTGGTAGCCCGAATGCCGCTCCTCCCGTTCGCTTAGGCCGGCCCCGTCGTCTTCAACGGTAATCCGCAGCCGATCCTGCTCAATCCGGCCTGTAATGCGGATCGTTCCCCTGCGCTCTTCCGTCTCCATAATGCCGTGCACAATCGCATTCTCCACCAGCGGCTGCAGGGTAATCTTGGGCAGCATGCAGCTAAGCGCATCGTCCTCTACGCTGATCTCCAGTTTGATCCTGTCTTTATAGCGGTTCTTCTGGATATCCATATAGATGCTGCACAGCCTGACCTCGTCACCCACGCTCACAAAATCCTTACCTTTATTCAGCGCCAGCTTGTAATAATCCGACAGGGCGTGAATCACCCGCTGAATATTGTCCACCTCATCCTTCTGGGCCATCCAGTTCACCATATCCAGCGTGTTATACAAAAAATGCGGATTGATCTGGGACTGCAGCGCCTTCAGCTCAGCCCCTTTCTTCTCCTGCCCCAGCCTGAACTGCTCCTCCATCAGCTCCTGCACACTGTTGATCATATAATTGTAGCTGGAGATCAGATGGCCCAGCTCATCTGTACGCGGCTCCAGGTCCAGCGTATTCAGCCTGCCCTGCCGCACCTGGCTCATCTTGTTCATCAGCAGGAAGATGCGCTGTGTAATCGACCTTGTAATCGGAAAAATAAACACAAAGATCAGCAGCCCGATCACGGCGTAGATGCCCAGCATCTGGATACGGATCTTCTGGATAATCGACATGGCGGCACTGGACGGAATCACCGATATCAGGTACAGGCCGGTCGAATCAATCTGGTTGCCGCGGGCCAGGTAAGTGCCGCTCTCCAGATGAATCTCTGAATAGCTGGGCCCGCTGTTCAGCTTGCCCGGCAGGCGCATCTTCGCCAGCTCTTCTTCACTCCCGCTGCTGGCAACCAGCTCGCCGTCTGCTGTTTCCACGTAGACCAGCTGCCCGGGTACCGACTGCCGCAGTGCTCCGGTGATCTCCTCCAGGTCAATATTGATCATCACGAAGCCGACGGATTCCATATAGTCATTCTCATTCCACAATGCCCGGCCCAGCGTCAGATACTTCATCGGAGTCAAAAAGTTGAATTTGTCCTCGAAGATCAGCCATTTAGACCTCCCCTTCGCAGCCAAAAAGGACTCGGTCCACTTTTGGCCCTGAACCTGGCTGAGCGGCCGGTACAGCGAGGTTTTGCCGGCGGTTACAAATCCGTCGTTGATAAAATACATGATATTGCTGAACTGCGAGTCCGACTCCAAAATTTGTGTATAGGTGGTAATTTCCTCGAACATCGAGAGCTGCTGCCAGATTTCCAGCCTCTCGGGCTTCAGTGAGAAGATGGACGTAATCTTTTTATTGACCACAATCATGGAGGAAATCTCTTCAATATGCGACATCCGGCTGGTCAGCACGGACAGGGTCTGCTCATACGTCTGATTGTTGGCATAGCTTTGCCGGTCCAGCGCGTATTTGCGGATTTCATGCTGGGACACAAAAAAGGTAATGATCAGCGGGATAATCCCGACCATGACGAACAGCAGCATCAGCTTTTTGCGGATGGACAGATTGCGGAACGGGACAGTAATCCTCATCGCAGCTTGAGCTTTCTGTATTCAACCGGCGTTACGGAGGTGCAGAGCCTGAATACCTTGGCAAAATAACTCGGACTGGCAAAGCCGCACAGCTCCGAGATTGCGTTCATTTTATAATGCTCATTCATGATCAGCTTCTTGGCCAGCTCAATCCGGTAATCCCTGATGTACTGGGTAATCGTCATCCCCGTCTCCTGCTTGAACAGCACGTTCAGATGGGCGGAGGACATGAACATATGCTGGCCGATTTCCGGCAGATCCAGCTCCGCCTTGCTGACATGGGCAGCTATATAATCCATCACGCTGATGACCGTATGCGAGTACTCGGCTTCCTTGGCTTTTTCGGCACAATAGCTGCTGCAGATTGCCAGTATATATTCCTTGAGCTCCGTTAGCGTATTGAACGCGGATAGCCGGGTGTCAATGTCCTTCATCTCATAGACCCCGTCCAGTCCGGCAAGCAGCGTCCCTTTCTCCTGCAGCATTGCCTTACCCATGGAAGAAAATAACGAATAGACCTGCTCGCGCGGAGGACGTTCCTCCGAGACGAAGCTGTCACATAGCGCTTCGATCCATCCGGTCAGCTCACGCGGCTGGCTTCTCATCAGCATATGGAAGTCCACAAACAGCTGCGGGCTGATCCCGGCTGACGTCACCGCAGACTCCGAATACAGACTGAAACGGGCCTCCGGCTCATAGAAAAAGCAGTTCATCGCTGTACGGGCATCGACATAGCTCCGGCTTACCTCAAACATATCGGGCACCCTGCTGCCTGTTGCAATGCGGAGGCTGTCATGGCTTATAAGCAGCTGCTTCGCCAGCGCATGGACCCGCTCCGGCTTCACCCGGTTCAGCGGAAGTACGAATACTAGCTCTCCTTTGCCGGTAACGTTACCGACGGCCTGCACCCCCTGCCTGTGCCAGAAGGCATGCAGCTCCTCCAGCAGCTCCGGCTCACCTCCTGACTGCCCGCTAATAGACACAATCACACATACATATCCGGCGTTCACCGGAAATCCGGCCTCCTCACCTTGCTTCAGGACCGCCTCGCGGCTGGCTGTGCCTTCTATCAGCAGCTGTGCCAGCTTTTGCTGCTGCAGGTTTTTTTTGATGCTAAGCTCATCGGTCAGCCGCCTGCTCTTCTGCACAGACTCGACTGTTTTTGCGATGGCCTCCTTCAGGTCAGGAATTTTGATCGGCTTCTCTATATAATCGACTGCGGCCAGCCGGATGGCGCTTTTCAGATATTCCACATCCAGATACCCGCTCATGAACAGCAGCTTGCAGTCCGGACACTGCTCTCCCAGCTTTTCGGCAAAAGCAATTCCGTTCAGCTTCGGCATCCGTATATCCGTCAGCACGATTTCCGGCTTATGCTGTGCAGCCAGCCGCAGCGCCTGTGCCCCGTCTCTGGCTTCGATAATCTGTTCAATGCCGTACTGGCTCCATTCCACCGCATCCATCAGGCCTTCTCTTGTATAATCATCATCATCTGCAATTAGCATCCGCATGGGAATGTTCTCCTTAACCGAGGATTTCAAGTGATTCATGTAAGCGCTTGTATAGCAATTCTAGTGTACTACAATTTATTTATGCATAAGCACATTAATTAGCTCCGTTATGTAACGACCTGCAAATTTACCAGAAATCTTGTTATTTTGCTAGGCCGGTTGGGATCAGGTTTGTTTTATAAAAAAGAGCAGCCCTCCTCCCTGAAGAAGTATGGCTACTCTCTGTAAAAGCCGTCCCTAGCTTGCCGTCCCCGACACAAACTGGTTCTGGTACATTTCATAATAAAAGCCCCGGCGGTCCATCAGCTCCTCATGGGTTCCGCGCTCGCTGATCTGTCCGTCCTGGATCACCAGAATGGCGTCGGCCTCACGGATCGTGCTCAGCCGGTGGGCAATGACAAAGCTGGTCCGTCCCTGCATCAGCTTGCGCATCGCCTCCTGGATATGCAGCTCTGTGCGCGTATCCACGTTGCTGGTCGCTTCATCGAGAATCAGAATCGACGGATTGGACAGCACGGCACGGGCAATGGTCAGCAGCTGCCGCTGCCCCTGGCTCAGGTTACCGCCCTCGGCATTCAGATACGTATCGTAGCCGTTCGGCAGCTTTCGGATGAACACATCGGCATTTGCGAGCTTAGCCGCTTCCTCTACCTCCTGATCCGTAGCTTCCATCCGCCCGTACCGGATGTTGTCCCGGATCGTCCCCGAGAAAACGTAGGCATCCTGCAGCACAAGGCCGATCTGTGACCGGAGAGTCTGCTTATCCAGATCACGGATATTCTCACCGTCAATCAGAATCCGGCCGGACTGGATTTCATAGAAGCGGGTCAGCAGATTGATAATCGTGGTTTTGCCTGCCCCGGTCGGGCCGACAAGTGCCAGCATCTGGCCGGGTTCAGCGTGCAGGGACAGGTTTTTCAGCACCGGTACCTCAGGCTTGTAACTGAAGCCTACCTGGTCGAATACCACCTCGCCTCTGATCCGCCGGGTTGCCGTGTCTTCCTGCTCCCCGGCCATTTCGGGCTCCAGATCCAGCACTTCAAACACACGCTCCGCCCCGGCAACCGCCGACTGGAACAGATTGTACTGGTTGGCGAGCTGGTTGAGCGGCTGGCTGAACTGGTTGGAATAATTAAGGAAGCTGACAATAATACCGATTGTAATCATCTCATGATAAGCAAAAATACCGCCCGACACCGCGATAACAAGGAAGGTCAGGTTGCGCATCGAGTTCATCATCGGGCCCATGGAGCCGGAGAGGGTCTGCGCCTTCACTCCGACGGCCCGCAGCCGTTCATTGATCTGCCGGAATTGGCGGACTGCCTCTTCCTCACGGCCGAACACCTTGATGACCTTCAGGCCGGAGATATTTTCCTGGACGAAGCCGTTCACCTCGCCGAGATGCTGCTGCTGCTTCGAGAAGTAGCGGCGGGTATGGACGGAGATTTTTTTAACAATAAACGTAATCAGCGGAACAGTCAGTATGGTAATCAGCGTCATCCACACGCTCAGACTGAGCATCATAACCAGACAGCCGGCCAGCATCAGGACACTTGCAATCAGTTGGACAACCGTCTGATTCAGCGTATTGGAGACGTTGGCAATATCGTTGACGGCGCGGCTCATCAGCTCACCGTGGGTGCGCTGGTCGAAGAACGATACCGGCAGCCGCTGATACTGCTCAAACAGATCCTGCCGCATATTGCGGACCGTATTCTGGGACAGGCTGGAGGCTGTATATTGCTGAACCCAGGTGAAGAACGCGCTCAGGGCATATACGCCCAGGAGGATCATGCCCATCCGGAACATTCCTTCAAACCGGCCGGGCACGATATAGTTATCGAACAGCTTGCCGATCAGATAAGGCCCCGCGAGCGAAAGAGCAGTAATTAATACGGTGCACACAATAACCCAGGTGAGCGCCCCGCGCTCCTGCTTCAGGTAGCCCCAAATCCGCCGCAGCGTGCCGAAGGTATCCTTGGATCTTACCTTGGGTACGCCTCCGTGCATATGGCCCGGACCCTGGCGGAAGCCCATCTGGTCGAATTTTTGCGGTGTTTTGCCCTGATTAGAATGACTGGATGGCTGGTTCGCTGACATAAGGCACCTCCTCTGAGCCGAACTGCGACCGGTAGATCTCCTGATATACCTTACAGCTCTGCATTAATTCTTCATGGGAGCCGCTGCCTGCGATCTCCCCGTCATCGAGTACGATGATCGTGTCCGCTTCTGTAACGGACGATATTTTCTGGGCGATCAGGAAGGTCACCGCCTCTGAAGTAATATCCCTCAGCGCACCCCGCAGCTGCCGCTCCGTCCGGGCATCGAGGGCACTCATGCTGTCGTCCATGATCAGCACAGGCGGCTTAACGAGCAGCGCCCGGGCAATGGACAGCCGCTGCTTTTGCCCGCCGGACAGGTTGACACCCTTCTGTCCGAGTTTCGTATCATAGCCTTCAGGCAGCCTGCTGATAAAATCATGAGCCTGGGCCATTCGCGCCGCCGCTTCCACCTCGGCCTGCTCTGCACCAGGCTTGCCGAAGGCGATATTGTCGCGGATCGTGCCAGTGAACAGGAATGATTCCTGCAGGATCATCCCGATCCGCCGCCGCAGCTCCAGCAGCGGAAGCTCACGGATGTCCTGTCCGTCCAGCTGAATGGAGCCTGACGTAACGTCATACAGCCGGGGAATCAGCTGGACGAGCGTGGTTTTGCCGGAGCCGGTTGCCCCGATTATGGCCACGGTCTCGCCGCGTTCAGCTTCAATATTAATCCCCTGCAGCACCAGATCCTTCGGATCGGACGAGCCGTTATAGGAGAACGATACGTTCTCCAGCTTGACCTTGCGGCCTGGCAGAGACAATGCGCCTTCTGCTTCTGCATCGCGGATATGCGGCTGTGCAGCCAGCACCTCCTGAATCCGGTCAGCCGACACCTTGGCCTGTGATACGTTCATCAGCAGACTGCTGACCATCAGCAGGGAGGATAATACCTGGACTACATAGTTTACAAAAGCGACCAGATCGCCTGCCTTCACCGAGCCGAACGATACCTGGTTGCCGCCGTACAGCAGCACGGTTACAAGGCAGGCGTTCATAATCAGCGTGACGATCGGCGAATTCAGTGCAATAAAGCGGGCCGCCCGGATCGAGACCCGGGTGTACTCCCCGTTGACCTCGCGGAACCGCCCTGTTTCATAGCCGGTGCGTACAAAAGCTTTGACGACCCGGATACCTGCCAGATTTTCCTGAATCCGCGTATTTACGGCGTCCAGCTTCCCCTGCACCGCCGAGAAAATCGGAGTCGAAAACCGGATCAGCAGCGCGACTACAGCAATCAGGACAATCAGCGTGCCCAGCAGAATAAGCCCGAGCTGACGGTTGATGATCAGCGCCATGACCACACTGCCGACCAGCAGGCTGGGCGCACGGACAAGGCCCTGCAGGCCCATCTGCACCAGATTCTGCACCTGCACGACATCACTGGTCATCCGGGTCATCAATGAGCCGGACTTGAAGGTATCGACATTTTCAAAGGAAAAGGTCTGCACCTTCGTGAACAGCGCTTCACGGATGTCGGCGCCAAAATTCTGCGAGGCCCTGCTGGCAAAAAAGTTGCACAATACGCCGGTAACCAGCCCCAGCAGAGCAACGCCCAGCATCAGAAAACCGGTCTGCTCAATAACGCTAAAGTTGCGGCTCACAATGCCGTTATCAACGATATGTGCAGCCAGCGTAGGCTGAAGCAGGTCAAAAAAGACCTCCATCATCATGAACAGCGGAGCCAGAATCAAAAATTTTACATACGGCTTCAAATAACGTCTTAATTCCCACATCATGAATCCCCTTCTGGCGTCTGAGGCTCATCCGCTTCCCTGCGGCGCAGCTCAAAATGCCGGGTATACTCGTCAATTACCATTTCAATGGCCTTAAGCTCACCGAGCAGCACCTGCTTGATCTCCTGATATTCCGGCGCTTCCACCTGCTGCTTCAGCGTTGCTCTTTTCACCTCAAGCACATTCAAAAATTCCAGCGCCCGCCCGCGGCGGAACGTCTTGGCTCCGTCATGATGCCTGCCTTTATGCCGGCCTTCACAGTTACGGTCACCATGCCCGCCGTTTTCCCATTGTTCTTTCATATTTGAGTCACTCCTTTAGCAATTCATCAAGAATACTATTGTATACAAATGTATACACTCTACTGCGAATTGTCAATCAGGATGACAAAAAAACCCCCTCCACAGGTGGAGAAGGCAGCTGCTGAATCTTATCTAGTTCAAAAGCTTCCGGATATTTCCTTTCAGGCACTCTTTTATTTCGGAAGCCTCCTGCTTCTTCTGGCTAATGTCGCCAGTTTTACGCTTTTTGGTGCTGGGGCTGGGGCTGGGGCTGGGGCTGGGGCTGGGGCTGGGGCTGGGGCTGGGGCTGGTTTAAGCAGTTTAGTTGGATTTCCGACACTTATTTCTTGGATTTTCAGGTATATGCGACTATTAGTTGGAAAAAAGTCACTTATATCGGGCGATTGTTAGCTTTCGAGGTATTTCGGCTGGATTTAGGTTACCTTTTTCCAACTAGTTTCCTGATAGCGGTGATTATTATAGGATTAGGTGGCGATTTTCCACTTAATTCAGATACGACCCAATTAGATACAAGCAAATTGAGGCACAACCACATTCAGATAAAAGCAAGTGTAGTGCCTTCCCGCATGTATAGCTGTAATTTCAGAGGAAACCTGAATGAACTGACACTTACTGTCCTATTTCAGCTTCGCCACGATTTTACCCCGGATATGCCGCTCAGACAGGCGTTCCAAAGCAGCCGGAACCTGCTCCAGCGGGATGACTTCCTCCAGTAATGAGGAGATTTTCCCTGCAGCCAGCAGCGAGAGCATCTCGTCTCCGATTACAGACAATTGCCTAAGCGCCTCCGGATCGCCGGACTGATGTGCAGCGCCAAGAGCAACCTCGTGGACGGAAAAAGCTTTGGTGAACGGCTTCACCGACGCATAATCCGGCGCCCCTGCAATATGAACCACATGCCCGAAAAAGGCAATCAGCTCCAGCGCCTGTGTTGCGCTCTGTCTGCTGATCGAATCAATTACCGCATCCACGCCTCTTCCGTCTGTAAGGCGGAGCACCTCGGCGGCTACATCTGCCTCCCGGTAATCGATGACGTGGTCCGCTCCCAGGCTTTTTACATACTCATGGTTGTGGCTCGATGCGGTAGAGATAACCCGTTTACCCGCCAGCTTCGCGAGCTGGACCGCAAATCCGCCGACGCCTCCCGCGCCGCCGTGAATCAGCAGTGTTTTCAACTGCGTAAGCGGCAGCTTGCCATGCACCGCCTGGTATGCTGTGTAACCAGCTGTAGGCAGCGCGGCGGCATCCGGGAAATCTACAGTGTCCGGTATCCGCGAAAGCGTGCTGGCCTTAGCCAGGGCAAATTCCGCGAACCCGCCTGTACGGGCAAGATCCCCGTGATACAAGACCCGGTCGCCAGCCTTCCATTGCTCCACACCTTCGCCCACCGCCGAGATGATTCCGGCGACATCCAGCCCCAGCACATGCGGGTATGACCACTTGGGATTGCCGCCGGTGGCAATTTTATAGTCAACCGGGTTAAGCCCGGCAGCATGCACCTCTACCAGGACTTCACCTGCTACCGGCTCAGGTGCGCTAATCGGACTCACCTTCATCTCATTCCATTTTCCTTTTTCCTGCAATAACAGAGCCTTCATCTGTAAATCCTCCTCTGGATGATTTTTTAATGCATTTATTGTAGCAGATTACTCGGACGGTATCCTGTGGTTAGGGCGCGTTACCTGAGAGTATGCTGTGCTGTATGCTCGTAAAGCGATCAGACCGGTGCATCAGGCAGGTCGAGTTGCTTCCTTGCCGGGGGTCTAGGGCCGGAGCCAGTGCGAACCCAATCAACATTTGGCCGGGTCAGCCGGAATCAGGGGCACTTGTGCCCTTCATTCCGCGCATTTAGCCGGGTCGGCCGGAATCAGAGGCACTTGTGCCCTTCATTTCGCACATTTGGCCGGGTCGGCCGGAATCAGAGGCACTTGTGCCCTTCATTTCGCTCATTTGGCCGGGTCGGCCGGAATCAGAAGCATTTATGCCCTTCATTTCGTACATTTGGCCGGGTCGGCCGAAATCAGAGGCATTTATGCCCTTCATTTCGTACATTTGACCGGGTCGGCCGAAATCAGAGGCATTTATGCCCTTCATTCCGCTCATTTGGCCGGATCGACCCAATTCAAAGGTACTTCTGCCCTTCAATCCGCTCATTTGGCCGGATCGGCCCAATTCAAAGGTACTTCTGCCCTTCAATCCGTACATTTGGCCGGATCGGCCCAATTCAAAGGCATTTCTGCCCTTCAATCCGTACATTTGGCCGGATTGGCCGGAATCAGAGGCATTTATGCCCTTCATTCCGCTCATTTGGCCAAGGCGGCCCATTTCAGAGGCATTTATGCCCTTCATTCCGCTCATTTGGCCTCATCGGCCGGAATCAGGGGCATTTATGCCCTTCATTCCGCTCATTTGGCCGGATTGGCCGGAATCAGAGGCATTTATGCCCTTCATTCCGTACATTTGGCCGGATCGGCCGGAATCAGAGGCATTTGTGCCCTTCATTTCAGTTACTTAACCAGTCACCCAAGTTTCATCCTACCCCGAGCAGCCGCCAAACGCATCAAATATCCGCAGCACATACATTTCCGCCCAAATTATAGTACACGTTGTCCGCCATAGCTTTGTACTCTCCGCCATCGCTTTATCCACCCGCCACCGCTTCATTCCTCTCCTTACCCAAAGGCTTTCTTCCTCTATCAGCCGTGTATAGACATTCTCTCAATCTAGCATTATTTGCCCATTGAGCATTTTTGCGCTTTGGGCAAATATATGCTTTAATAAACTTTAGAATTTAAAGTATTATTCTTTCCTAGAAAGGAGGAGAACGTGTTGAACCCCAAGCTGACGCTGCGTGACCAGAAAAAGGAAGCAACCGCTTATGCTTTGTCTGTAGCGGCTTTTGAGCTTGCCCTGGTACATGGCATGGACGGCTTCATTGTTGACGATGTTGTCCGTCAGGCGGGTGTCTCCCGGCGGACCTTTGCCAATTATTTTTCCTGCAAAGAAGAAGCGGTGGCAGAGTATTTCATGAACCGGGCAACCAGTGAGGATGAGAATGACCTGTTAGCACATCTGGCGCCGGATGCGACACCGCTGGATGCCCTGTACAGCCTGCTCAAGCTGCAGTTCACTTCAGAATTTCTGCGCAGATTGCGGCAGTTCGCATCGCTGGCTAATCAGTATCCGTCACTGGAGCCGTATATCCTCAGCGTGTTCCGCCGGCTGCAGATGGCTGCCCAGGAGGTGCTCGAACGGTTTACCCATGGCCGTTATACCGACGGATATACGCATCTGCTCGCCGGTGCAGTTTACGGAGCATTTGTACCTATACTCGACGGACGGCTCAACGTGCTGCTGCCGGGTGAATCGCAGGAGGACCGGCCTGGCTCTGTATCCTTTGATCAATATTTGAATTCCATGTTCGATTATTTACGCAACGGCTTCTAAACCAGAGATAAAAAGGAGAAACCATTACATGTCTACATTTCTGTACCGATTGGGGAAATCGGCTTATTCCAAGCCCTGGTACTTCCTCGGAACCTGGATCGTCATTCTTGGCGTAATCGGCGCCCTGCTCGGCGTCAACGGCATCCAGTCCAGCTCCGAGATGAAAATTGAAGGCACCGAATCGCAAAAGGTGCTGGATATGCTGGCTGAAGAGCTTCCGGCTGCCGCCGGCGGCCAGGCCAGCGTCGCCTTCACCGCGCCGGAGGGCGAACGACTCGATACGCCAGAACGGGCTGCCCTGCTCGTGAAAGCAATTAATGATGTCTACAGCATGGAATACATCATTAATCCTGCTGAGCTGGCAGCTCAAGCTGCAGCTGCTGCCGCACAGGCAGCAGGCGCTGATCCTTCTGCTGCTGCCGCTCAAGCCGCAGGAGCTGACCCATCCGCCGCCGCAGGCCAGGACGATGCTGCTGCTCAAGCTGCGGCTGCACAGGCAGCTGCCGCCGCGCAAGCAGCATCGGCAGCTCCATACGGCCCGCTGATCGTTGACGGCGCTATGGTTCCCGGCGTTATGCTGTCCTCTGACGGCAGCATTGCCCTGTTCCAGTTCCAGTTCACCGTGCAGCAGACCTCGCTGCCATCCGAAGTGCCGGATGAGGTGATCTCGGCGGTAACGGAAGTCGAGCAGGCCGGCTCCGGCATTACAGCGATTCCGAGCGACTCGCTGAAGAGCACGCCTTCCATCGGCTCAACTGAAGCCATCGGAGTTGCCGTAGCTGCAGTCGTCCTGTTCATTACACTTGGTTCTGTCGTAGCTGCCGGGCTGCCGCTGCTTACTGCACTGCTTGGTGTAGGTATCAGTGTCGGCGGTGCGTTTGCCCTTGGCAGTGTAATCCAGATGAATGACATTACGCCGATTCTCGCCGTAATGATTGGTCTGGCTGTCGGAATCGACTATTCCCTGTTCATCGTCAACCGTCAGCGCCGCCTGATTCTCGATGAGAAGCTGAGTGCGCGCGAAGCCGCCAGCCGGGCTGTCGGGACTGCCGGCAGCGCCGTGTTTTTTGCCGGCTTGACTGTTATTATCGCCTTGTGCGGGATGCTCGTTATCGGTATGGAGTTCCTGTCCACTATGGCGCTCGTTGCCGCGGTCAGCGTATTGATCAACGTCCTGCTGGCACTGACCCTGCTGCCTGCAATGCTCGGTTTGGTCGGCGAGAAGATCTGTACAGCCAAAGCCCGCGAGAAGAGTAAAACTTCCAAAGGCAAACAAAACCACGGCTTCTCGCACCGCTGGGCTAACGCCACAGTGAAATTTCGCTGGCCGATCATTGTTCTGGTCGTTCTGGTGCTCGGAACAGCCGCCATTCCGGCAAGCAAAATGGAGCTGGGTATTCCTTCCGGTGCTTCGGCAAACCTGGATACTCCGGCCCGCCAGAGTTATGATATCATCTCCAAAGGCTTCGGTGAGGGCTTTAACGGACCGCTGCTGCTGGTTGCCCAGCCGAATAATCCTTCGGACAAAATCTCGATGGAAACGCTGGGCAAGCTGACCCAGGAGCTGCAGATGCATGACAATGTCACCCTGGTATCGCCGATGGGCGTTAATGAAACGGGTGACATCGCAATTATCAGCCTGATTCCAAAAACCGGGCCGACAGATACAGAAACAAGAGATCTTGTTCAGGATCTGCGCGACCCTGCCTACAGTCTGGCATCCGATAACGATATTACCCTTGGCGTAACCGGCTTTACCGCCATTAACATCGATATGTCATCCAAGCTCTCTGATGCTTTCCCTGTGTACATCGGTATCATTGTCGTTCTTTCCCTGATTATTCTGCTGCTTGTATTCCGGTCGGTTATTGTGCCGATCAAAGCCACAGTCGGCTTCATTCTCAGTATTCTGGCTACCTTCGGCGTAACCACTGCTGTGTATCAGTGGGGCTGGCTGCACTCCCTGTTCGGCTTTGATACCGGCGGGCCGCTGCTTAGCTTCATGCCGATTCTGGTCACCGGTATCCTGTACGGTCTGGCGATGGATTACCAGGTCTTCCTGGTAAGCTCCATGCGTGAGGCTTATGTTCACGGACGCCGCGGCAATGACAGCATCGTACACGGCTACGATCTTGCCAGCCGCGTTGTACTCGCCGCAGGTGTAATCATGGTTTCCGTCTTCGCCGGCTTTATCTTCGCACCAGATGCGATGATTAAGCAGATCGGCTTCGCTCTGGCCTTTGGTATCCTGATCGATGCCTTCATCATCCGGATGACGCTTGTTCCGGCCGTTATGGCCGTATTCGGCGACAAAGCCTGGTGGCTGCCAAAATGGCTGGACCGCCTGCTGCCGAACCTCGACGTCGAGGGCGACAAGCTGATCGCCAAGCTTAATGCCGAAAATGGCGTGCACGGACACAAGTAATAACAAGAAAAAGGACGGCATCACTGCCGTCCCTCCGCATAGAAAGAGCCTGCAGATCACGTCTGCAGGCTCTTTTTGTTAATGAACCTCACCGTTACCCCAGACACCGCCAAGTACAAATGACGCTATTTTATCAGCAAACTCCTCTTTTGACACCTTACTTTCCCCGTTTACTCATTGATATAGGCTGCAACTTTGCCGGTGATCTTACCTTCTTTTAGTTTTTTTAAATAGGCGGGAATTTCTTCCATAGTTATCGTTGTGATTTGTGGAGGGATGATTGTTCCTGCTGCAATCAAGCTCCCAAAATGATCTCCGATTCGCGCAAGATTAGATTGTGCATTAAAGTCTCCTTGTGTATGAGCAGCACCAAGAGCGATCTCGTGTAAAGACATCCCTTTGTCATAAAAACGAATCCGGCTAAAATCCGGAAATCCGGCCGTTACCACCATTTCGCCGCCGAAGGCAAGAATCTCAAGGTCTTTTGTTGCACTATCGGGACTTATCGTATTTAAAACATAATCGACACCCCGGCCATTGGTCAGATCGGAAACTTCTTCATATACACTTCCTTTAGTAAAATCAATCGCCTCATCCGCCCCGAGAGTGCGCACATAGCCGATATCCTTTCCTAAGCAGGTAGTAACCACTTTTAATCCACAAATTTTTGCTAATTGAATCGCATATCCTCCTACTCCACCTGCGCCGCCATGAATCAAAATCGTACCACCAGACTGCGGATTAAGTTTCTGCATTATCGCCTGATAAGCTGTATATCCTGCAGCCGGAACAACTGCTGCCTGTTCAAATGGTACCTCATCGGGAAGTTTACTTGCTGTGTGAGCTGTAGTCACAGAGTATTCCGCAAATCCTCCGTCGAGATTATTAATGCTGCGAAGATAGTATACACGGTCTCCCATTTTAAAATTATTCACGCTGCTGCCAACGGCATCTACAATTCCCGCAACTTCTAATCCTAAAACGCGTTTTTTCTCCGATTCCAGACCAGCGTGCTCTGCCACTTGGTAATCCGAAGGGTTCAATCCTGCTGCAATGACCTTTACTCTGATCTCATTATCTTTGGGCTCTGGCATCTCCCTGTTTGTAACCACAGTAAGGCTCTCTAGTTCCCCGGGTTTTTCAAGAATTAGTGCTTTCATCTTATTTCTCCTCTCAAAATCCAATTGACAAAATTCAATTTATAACATAAATTCGAACCGACATTACAATTGTAACATCGCATCAAACAGGGTCAATGGATGATCGAACGGACTAAACATATAGGGGGGTACTGTAATGTCTGCGAAGGAAGTTACAGAGTTTCAGCGTCTGGAAGGGCTCAGGCTGTCAAATGAGGAATCTAACCGAATCACTAGATCAAGTATTGAGGCTGCTTTGGTGCTGCTAATGAACGATCAGGCTTTTGAGGATATAACGATTACAGCTATCGTCAAACGGGCGGGAGTGTCCCGCACAGCTTACTACCGGAACTACAACTCCAAAGAAGAAATTCTACAGAATACGATAAAGGAAATTGCAGATAAAATCGTGGCAGCGATGAATCTGCATCATCCCATCCGAAACTCCTATGAATATTGGCTGGCGTTATTCCAAACCTTAGAGCAACATTTGGAGTGCTTACAAATTATTCTGAAAGTTAATATAGCAGATACTATTCTTAACGAATTGCAAGCTGTACAGTTAAATAGATCAAACGAAGTAACCTTACTTACCCATTACGCTGGTTACTTTTGGAGCGGCGCCATTTACAGTGTAGCTGCGAATTGGATTAGGGACGGTGCCCGGCAATCCGCTTCAGAAATGGCAACGATCTGCTACAGAATAATAGAAGCGGTAAATGGCTGCTGAACAAAAGCAGCCGATCAATATGATCGGCTGCCAAGAGTTACATAATAATCTTTGTCCACTTCCCACCAATAACGGAACACTAGCTTTACCTATAATTACGGTCTTTGGGATCACGGCATCTCCCAAGGCGAATTATGAATTCGAACCCTGCTTATGTGGAAATCTATCTGACAAATGCGCAAGAGCATTATCAAGTTATAATTTATTCTCTTCAAGCTACTCATCTGCTAACAATCAGCTCGCGTTCCAACCAGCGGCTAAAGAGCCTCCGCTCCCCACGCCCGGATCAGCCGGGCGAAGACCGCGGCCGCTTCCGCCCGGCTCGTTTCTCCCTGCGGATCAGCGTAATCGCCCGGCTTGCCGCTCAGAATACCAGCCGCTGCCATAGACTCTACCGCTTCCTGCGCCCAGTGACTCACGCTGCCGGCATCGGTGAACTCCGCCGCAGTAACCGCACGCGGCTTATAGCCCTTGGTTGCTGTATAGTTATACAGCATCACAGCCATCTGCTCACGTGTAATGACGGCATCAGGGCTGAACTGGCCCTGTCCCGTTCCGTTAACGATGCCGCTTTGGGCAGCCCAGGCTACCGCAGATGCGTACCATTTCCCGGCAGGCACATCCGTGAATGCAGATGTTGCATAGCTGCCCAGATCCACTCCCTCCAGATTGGCCAGCACCCGGGTGAACATCGCCCGGGTCATCGGCGTCCGGGGATCGAACAGCTCCTTGCCTGTACCTCCGAATAACCCGCGCGCCGCCACAAAAGCTATATCCTGCGCCGCCCAATGGGCAGAAGGCACGTCATGGAACACTTGTCCGTTATATACAGCGTCGTAAGTACCCGTAACTGCGGCGGCGAAGGTCAAGCTGTTACCTGCTGCTGCAGCCAGCGGCAGGATAATGTCTTTTCCGTTTTCTTTTTTAACTACGGCATATTCGTTAATATTACGGCCTTCGGTTACCTCAACAGGCAGCGTGAGGGTCAGCGGATAACCGGGCTCCGCATAGACTGCCGGCTTGCCGTCCGTCAGCAGCTCCACGGTATAGCTGCCTTTGCGGATGCGGAGCACCAGCGTGTCGCCGTGCTTCTTTTTCATCATCTGCAATGTACCGCTTGGAAGGGTTACGCTGCCGTATCCGCTATTAATAGTAAGCTTCGCCGTTCCCATCGCCGCTGCGGAGAACTGAACCGTCAGATTATCTATGCCGTCCGCATTGATGATCAGCTCGCTGCTGCCGCCCAGAGCAGTCCCGATTTGGCTGTCGCCCAGGAGTAGGCTGTAGCCGCCATTCTCATTTTTGCTCAGCGTACCGCTTATCCCGTTCAGGGAAATTTGCGGTGAATCAGCAGCTTCCTCTGCCTGCACGCCGCCGGGCGTTGCCGGGTTCTCCGGCTGGCTTGGAACGGGCTTGCCTTCCGGAAGCGCTATATCCTCTGTATTAAACATGAAGATTAGCCGCTCGCTGGTGGAGATGTCCGGAATATCTGTGATCTGATTGAGCGTTTTGCTTCCCAGGCGAAGCGTCAGAGCGGCATTGCTGCCTGCTCCGGCTGCCTCCTGATAGACAATCCGGTTATCGTATTTGGGAGAAGCCAGGAAGAACGGGCCGACCCCGCTGGAGCGCAGGATGAACTTTTCATTGTCACCTATTTCTGTGGCATCCGCCTTGATCAGGTTGTATTCCCCCGACTTATCCTCCTTTACTGATAAATACTTGTTGGTCTCAAGCAGCAGGATCGAATACGTGCCGTCATCGCCCGCAACCAACTGGAAGAACGGCGCATCCTTTTTCATCGAGCTGGTAGTAAGCTCCCCATCGGCATTAAGTGCATAATACGAGTTTAGAGTCTCGGCGGTTTTTTGACCGTTAACGGTACTCCAGTTTCGCTGATACAAGGGCTCCCAGCGCGTCCGCATCTGAAAATACGGCCCTTCTGCCCCAGTCTGCGGCTCCCCGTTGTAATAGGTCAGCGTGCCAAAGTTCAGGTTGTCGAAGTGCACCATGCCCTGAGGGCGCATCGCTGCCGCCGCCCGGGCCGTCCAGGTCATATCCACACCGTCTGCCTTGCTGTAAAGCGCCAGCCCCTGCTCGAAAACAGGTCTCAGCTCGCCCCGGTTCAGCCCGTTATTCTCCATGTCAAACCCTGTCCCGTAATACCCTCTCCCGGTATCCCCGAACACATTAGGCATCGCTGTAAAAGGAACCTCCACCCCGGACAATTCCTGCGAATACAGATTGTATTTGGCCGAATACTCAAAAGCCTTCGCCAGCCTGTTATCATACAGGGAAGCCAAATCCTCATCCTGGTTAGCGGCAATCAGGCAGATTTCCGCCATATAACCAAGCGCCAGCATCGCATGGGCCTGATCACGGCCGGTCTCCATCGTCTGTCCCGTATCGTTCACGTAAGCGAAGATGGAGCCATTCGTATGAATATCCTGATAAAAGCCCATCGCGCGCTCAAAAATCTCCGTATTGTCACACAGCACACCGATCGCCATCATGCTGACAATAGCAGCCGCGTCCCAGTTGCCGTTGGCCAGCATCGGAACCGCCGCATCCTGAATGACAGGATAGACCACATTCAGCATCATAGCCTGCAGCGCCGCAAAATCCTCATCGCTATACCCGCTGTACCCGCCGCCGTAATACCGGATAATCTCCGCAGCACTCGCATACTTGTAGGCATTGATGCCCGCTCCTAAGATTCTGTCCCTGCCGTCAATCACCTTCAGCGTTTTTGCCCACTCACCGAGCAGACCTGCGGCCATGTCCGCATATTGGTCGTCTCCCGTAATGACCCACTGCAGGGCGTTGAAGTACGCGGCATTGCCTCCCTTTTCAAAATAACCGATATTCCCGGAATCAGACTGGGCCCCTCCGCGTCCGACCTTTGAGAATACCTTGGTCTGGTAACCGGAGCTGGCTACTCCGTAAGGCACACTGTCCGTCATTCTCCGGTAATCGGAGTACCAGGGCTCTTGCTTAGCCTGCACATGCGCCTTCATATCCTCCAGGTCCTGCATGCTCAGCAGAATCCCCGGATGGCTGAAGATACGGACATTTACATCCGCCATCGTGCTATAGCCGCCTCCGTTATATTCAACCGTATAAGCATGAGTACCTTCGCTCAAACCCTGCAGCTTCAGTTGCATGAGTCCATCCGAATAAACCGCGTCTGTTACCGTACCGTTGACCTTATAACTGGCAGGTTCCGTATCCCCGTTCACGGGCTTCCACAATAAATTTGCAGTATCTCCGGATACCTTCCGGCTGATTTCCAGCGGGTCTTTTCCCGTAACCTGTTCAAAATAAAACCGGTATTCCTTGTTCTCAGCGGCTCTTCCACTGCTCAGCATAGCATTAGCGGTCATTGTCACATTAAAGCGGTTGAAATTGCTGTCATCCCGCATGGTAGACAAATGCGAGAAGATCCGGTAGAAGCCTGACTCTGTGTATTGATCCACATAAAAACGTTCATTCCACCCTGCTACTGCTGCCGATGCTGTAATCTCAAACGTCCTGTCGGTACTGACGCCGCTTGCCGCGCCGCTGATAATTTTGAAATAACGGTGGGTATTGTCCAGGAACTCTTTTTCCGTAAAATAGTTCTGGATGGTCAGATATTTCCCGGTGTCCAGCGACTTGATGGAATAAGCTGTTCTGGTCGCCCCGGCCTCAGGCTCCTCATGATCCACCGTTGCAAAATAATCAAGCACATACAGGGCAAACTCAGAGGCCTCGGCGGAATCGGATGTAAGCGACAGCTTTTCCGTAACCGGGTCTGCTTTTACATACTGCCCGTCCCCGTTCCTCATCTTTAGGATCATCGCCGCAGTCTGGCTGTTACTGTAGTAGTCTCCCAGGTCTGGACCGGTAATTTGGGACGGCAGCTCCATCACCGCCAGATTGTCCATCGCTGTCTGCAGTGTTAACCGGGCCTCGTCAACCTCAGCTTGCGTTGCATCGTTTATACTTAATGCTTTGGCCTGATCAATTGCCGCCATAAATATCGCCCAGCTTTCACGTGTGTATACGGTTTCAATTAGTTGCTCAGCTTGCGCTATCAGCGCATTTAATGCGGTTCTGTCGCTTCCATCGTTTACAACCGGATCTCCCAGTGTAACGTTCAGGACAGGTCCCGGAAAACCTGAAGTGTTTCTTGAGGAAAATAACTCACTGGCACTAACCGTATTGTCCTCCGCTTTTGCAGTCGTGAGATGAATACTGACTACTTTTCTTCCGTTGTTTAACGCATTTTGAAAGATGGGAGTCAGATCAACCGTAAGGTTCTCTTCACTGGCCGATGTGACCGTTCTGGTAACCGCCGGAGAGCCAGCAATCTCATACGGACGGGTGTTATACGTAACATTAGTGACGGTCCATTCGTTATCCGTGTCACGCAGAAGAGATTCACTTTCCGTAAAGACCAGCTCATTCGGCGCATGTGATTTTCTGAAGCTAAGCTGCATCGTCATCTCGCCCGGATTATACCGGTTCGTATCGATGGAGGATAAATCAAACTTCAGATAAGCATGACGGGATTTGCCGTAAATTAATTTGGCTGCACTCAGGCTGGTTCCCAGGGCATTGCCCTGACCGTTAAAATTGGACACAAAGGCATCCTGCGCCGCCGGAAAAGCTAAGGCTGTCCCTGCCGCAGATGCAGCATTAACTCCCGGGCCCGTAAACAAGGAAGTCACCGGCAGACAGATACACAGCAGCACGGATAAGAATGGCTTCAGGTACGTTTTCATGATCGCTCTCCTTTTGTGTTAAAATGCAAGGCTGTTATTTATGAATACGCTTGCAATAGTAACACAGATAGCAGATGCTCCATATGCGGCTTTTTTAAGCTTGATGCGGGTTTTTTTAAGAAGCTTCACGGAATGAAGTCTTGTTGTCAAATTGTGAAAATAAAAAAAGCACCCCGGCCTGTCGGCTCTCAGGATACTTTTTTTGATGGATTATTTACCGCCGCACCCGTCTGGCAAAATCCACAAACTGGAACTTGTCCAGCCGGTGCCTGGATTCGGTGTACTGGAACAGTACAGTGTTCTCCAGATAGACGTAGTTCCGTACAACAACGATATGCGTATATTTCTTCAGATCAAGCAGCCGGTGGTCCTCCTCTGTCGAGGGCTCCACGGAGATCAGTTTTTTGGCATAGCTGATCTTCAGCCCGAGCTCCCCTTCCAGATATTCATAGATAGACCCTGCGGCAATGTCCCTGCTCAGAAACGGCACAATATCCGCCCGGAAATAGTCCTTGTCCAGAATAATCCGTTCTCCTTCGATCTCCCTGGCCCGGATAACTTTCCAGATCAGGGCATCCTCCGGAATCTGCAGCTGTCTGGCCGGCATGGGACCGGCGGGCTCCTGAACGGTCTCTTCAACCAGGGTCCGTGACGGGCCGCCCAGCGTGTCAGACATTTCCTTAAAGGAAATGAGGCCGGTCACGGGAAAATCCATCCGGGTCATGTCCAGCACAAACGAGCCGCGGCCCTTGATTTTGTGGATGTAGCCTTCCCGGAACAGCAGATTAAGCGCTTTGCGCACCGTCTCCCGGGAGGTGCCGTAGCTTTCGGCAAGCTCACTCTCGGACGGCAGCTTGGCTCCGGGCGGAAGCTGGCCGGAATGAATCCGGCTGCTGTATTCATTATAGATTTGCAGATAGATATTTTCTCTCAATGTTGATCACCGTCCTATATTGTATCATGCAATGCCGAAGGAAGCACCGCTTCAATTGTGGACAAGGCGTAACAGAAAAACAGCCCCGGAGGGCTGTCCATCTGCAGTCTTTTTACCGGTGCGGGCCCGTTCAGCCCTTAAGATGAATAGTCAGGATACCGGTCTGCTTGGCTGTCGCCGGTCCGGTCTTCTCTTCAATCCGTTCTACCATCTCCTGTCCGGCAGGAATGATAATCGGCGTAATGACCGGGAGACCGGCAGCACGGATTGCATCCATATCGAACTCCAGCAGCAGCTCTCCGGCCCGGACCTTATCACCGATATTCCGGTGCGAGGTAAACCCGTTGCCTTTAAGGGATACCGTATTGATTCCTACATGAATGAGCACCTGTACGCCGCTGGCATGCTCAAGAATCAGCGCATGCTTACTCTTGATGACATGGGCGACTGTAGCGTCGAATGGAGCATAGACCTTACCGTCAGACGGCTCAATGGCAATCCCTTCACCCATCTGCTTCTCGGCAAAAGCGGGATCAGGAACCTGCTCCAGCGGCACTGCTCTTCCGCTTATCGGTGCAGCCAGCTCGAGAATATTCACCGGCTCCTGCGAGGCCTGCACAGAGCTGCGGCTGGCGAGTTCATTGGTCCCGATCACTGCGCCAGTCCGGGCAGTCTCAGCCGGCTGGTTCTTTTTAGCGCGCTGGACCGCAATACGGCCATACAGCATGGTGGCGGCAAACGGCAGGATGAGCACAATCGCCATCCCGATGAAGAACACGCCCCACTGGTTCGGGAAAATCGACAGGAAGCCGGGAATCCCGCCTACCCCGATGGATGAGGCACGCACGTCGTTAAGTGTCAGCAGCATGCCGGCCAAACCGGAGCCTATCAGCGCGAAGAAAAACGGATAACGATAGCGGATATTAACCCCGAAGATCGCCGGCTCGGTAACGCCCAGAAAGGCGGATACGGAGGCAGTGGCGGCAAGACCCTTGGTCTTCTGCTCCCGGACGATAAAGAACATGGCCAGTGCCGCAGCACCCTGGGCAATATTGGACAGCGCCAGCATCGGCCAGAGGAAGGTTCCGCCCTCACTGCCGATCAGCTGGACATCGACGGCAAGGAACGTATGGTGCATCCCGGTGATAACCAGTGCGGAATACAAGCCGCCATAGATCAGGCCTCCGAGCAGTGCAAAGTGATCGAAGATATAAACGAGACCGTCCGTAATCGCATTACCGATGGCAAACGTAAGCGGGCCGATAATGGTAAACGCCAGAAACCCTGTGATTAGCAGCGCCACCGGTGCAACGACCAGCAGTTTAATGGAATCATGCACCCGCTTGTTCAGGAATTTCTCGATGACGGCCAGAATATAAGCCGAGACCAGTACCGGCAGCACCTGCCCCTGGTACCCGATCTTCTCGATATGCCAGCCGAACAAATTCCAGGTTGGAACAGTCCCTTCAAGCGAAGCGTTGGCATAGCCGTAGGCACTCAGCAGATCCGGATGTACGAGGATCAGACCCAGTACAATCCCGAGCAGCGGACTGCCCCCGAAGCGCGTAACTGCGGCCCAGCCGATCAGTGCCGGCAGAAACGTAAACGCCGTGCTGGCAATGGTATTGATAATGGAAGCAATATCGCTCCAGGCCGGATAGACCTGAACCAGCGACTCTTCATCAAAGAAGATGCCCGGTCCGGTCAGGATATTATTAATCCCGAGCAGCAGACCCGCGGTAACGATGGCCGGAAGGATCGGAATAAAAATATCGGCCAGCGTCTTGATCGCCTGCTGCAGCGGGTTCTGCTTACGTGCGGCCGCCGATTTCACCTCATCCTTGGAGGCGCGGGACCCGCCGGTAATCTTGATCATTTCATCGTAGACGGTATCGACCGTGCCCGGTCCGATTACGATCTGGAACTGCCCCTGGGTCGAGAACTGCCCTTTGACCAGGTCATTGCGGTCCAGCGCTTCCTTGTCTACCTTGCTCTCGTCATAGAGCGAGAATCTCAGCCGGGTTACACAGTGTGTCGCAACCTCGATATTCTCCTTGCCCCCGACGGCCCGGACGATATCCTCTACATTTTTGCGGTCTATAGCCATGTGATCACTCCTTACCTGCTTTATTTATAATGTTGGAATAAAATTACGTGCGGATTAGCCACATGTAGGAGGCATAAGGACTAAGCGGAAGTTCCTGCGCCAAGACCGGGGCTTCTGCCGTATTGCCGATCAGCAGCTCTTGCCCGCCGCCGCTGCCCAGCTCTGCCCATGGCTTGTCCCCGAAGCGGAAGGTGATTTCTTTGCGGCTGAAGTTCGAAACGACCACCAGTGCCGCTCCCTCTGCCTGTCTGGCATAAGCGAACACCTCAGGATGGGCCTCATCCAGTCTGCTGAAATCCCCTTCCACAAACACATCATGCTCCTTGCGCAGGGCAATCAGCCTGCGGTAATGATGAAGGATGGAGTCCGGATCAGCGAGCTCTTTTTGCACATTGATATCCGGGTAACGCTCGTCGACCTTGATCCACGGTGTTCCGGTGGTGAAGCCGGCATTCGGGCTGTCATCCCACTGCATCGGCGTCCGGGAATTGTCGCGTGAACGCTCCTGAAGGATGCTGAGCGCTGTGCCCGGCTTTTTACCCTGCTCCTGCAAAATCCGGTACATGTTCAGCGACTCAATATCGCGGAATTCCTCAATGCCCTTCCAGATCGGATTCGGCATGCCAATCTCTTCACCCTGATAGACATAAGGTGTACCCTGCATGCCGTGCAGCGTTGTCGCCAGCAGCTTCGCACTTTCCACACGGTAGGCCTTATCGTCGGTGAACCGGGAAATGGCCCGCGGCTGATCATGATTGTTGAAGAACAAGGCATTCCAGCCTCCGCCCTGCTGCATCCCGGTCTGCCACTGCGTGAACAGCCGTTTCATCGCCTCAAAATCATACGGCATCAGCTCCCACTTCTGCCCGTTCGGATAATCCACCTTCAGATGATGGAAGTTAAACGTCATGGAGAATTCCCGCTCCTCGGGACTGGAATACCGGATGCAGTGTTCCAGCGTTGTCGAGGACATCTCTCCGACCGTAACCATCTCATATGGCCCGAATACCTCATCGTACATCGCCTTAATGAATTCATGGACACGCGGACCGTCGGTGTAGAACTTGCGTCCGTCTCCCGGCGGCACACTGCCGTCATCATCCGGGAAGCGCTGGTCCTTGGAGATAACGTTAATGACATCCATCCGGAAGCCGTCGACACCCTTTTGGGCCCAGAACAGCATCATATCGTTTACAGCCCGGCGTACCTTCTCGTTCTCCCAGTTGAGGTCTGCTTGCGTTTTGTCGTACAGGGTAAGAAAATATTGCCCCGAAGCTTCGTCGAACTGCCAGGCCGGTCCGCCGAATTTCGACTGCCAGTTGTTCGGCAGCCCGCCATCCGGGCCCGGGTCCTTCCAGATATAATAGTCACGGTACGGGTTGTCCTTGCCGGATGAAGCCTGCTTGAACCATTCATGCTCAACCGAAGTATGATTGACCACAATATCGGTCATCAGCTTCATGCCGCGCCGGTGCAGCTCCTCCACAAGCTCCTCAAAGTCCTCCATCGTGCCGAAGTCCGGATTAATCGCCTCATAATCGGCCACGTCGTAACCGTTATCATACTGCGGCGAAACGTAGACCGGCTGCAGCCAGACAATATCAATGCCGAGCTCCTGCAGGTAATCCAGCTTCTCTGTAAGCCCTTTAATATCTCCTGTTCCGTTGCCTGTCGTATCCTTAAAGCTCTTAGGGTATACCTGATACACCGTGGACCGGCGCCACCATTCCGAATACCGGGTCTGTGTCAAATGAAGCACCTCCAGAATTTGGTTCTCTCCCAATCATTAAACTTGTATATACAAGATCAAACACTTCACACAGTTTAAACCTGTATATACAGGTTGTCAACACGTTTAGGGATGGGCAGCTAAAAGAAACTCTGCCAGGTGGATGGGCGATGGCTGGATTAGTGGGATTTTTCCCCTTGGCGGGGCTCGTATGCGGATGGATGGGCCGATTTAAGGGGATTTTTCCCCTTAGCGCGGCTCGTTTGCGGATGGATGGGCCGATTCAAGGGGATTTTTCCCCTTAGCGCGGCTCGTTTGCGGATGGTTGGGGCGATTTAAGGGGGATTTTTCCCCTGGTGGGGCTCGTTCGCTGGCGGATGAGGCGATTTAAGGGGATTTTTCCCCTTAATGGGGCCCGATTGCGGCGATTGGGCCGATTTAAGGGGATTTTTCCCCTTAATGGGGCTCGTTTGCGGCGGATGGGGCGATTTAAGGGGATTTTTCCCCTTAATGGGGCCCGATTGCGGCGGTTGGGCCGATTCAAGGGGATTTTTCCCCTTAGCGCGGCTCGTATGCGAATGGTTGGGGCGATTTAAGGGGGATTTTTCCCCTTAATGGGGCTCGTTTGCAGGCAGTTGGGGCGATTTAAGGGGATTTTTCCCCTGGTGGGGCTCGTTCGCTGGCGGATGAGGCGATTCAAGGGGATTATTCCCCTTGGTGGGGCCCGATTGCAAGCGGCGGGAGCGATTTAAGGGGATTTTTCCCTTTGGCGCGGCTCGTATGCAGATGGCTGGGGCGATTTAAGGGGATTTTTCCCCTTAATGGGGCTCATTTGCAGGCGGTTGGGCCGATTTAAGGGGATTTTTCCCCTTAATGGGGCTCGTTTGCGGCGGATGGGGCGATTTAAGGGGATTTTTCCCCTTAATGGGGCTCGTTTGCAAGCGGTTGGGGCGATTTAAGGGGATTTTTCCCCTTAATGGGGCCCGATTGCGGCGGACGGGGCGATTTAAGGGGATTTTTCCCCTTGGCGGGGCTCATTTGCAGGCGGTTGGGCCGATTTAAGGGGATTTTTCCCCTTAATGGGGCTCGTTTGCAGGCAGTTGGGCCGATTTAAGGGGATTTTTCCCCTTGGCGCGGCTCGATTGCAAACGGTTGAGGCGATTTCTCCACAGCCCCCTAATGTAGTTGGAGTCCTCCCCCACAAAAATGTAGACTTTATACATGAGGAGGATGAGCACAATGGGAAGAATGTCCGAACAGAGAGAGAAGGCTGCACAGGAGGTCTTGTCTGGCATTAAGGCAGCGGTTGTTGCCAGAAAATATGGTGTTACCCCGGGGACGGTGAATCAGTGGGTAAGGGATTATCGGGAACAGCATGGCGAACAAGAGCATCCCTATCCCCAGGAGCAGGCAGAAGAGCTGAAGCGCCTTCTTGAGGTCGAGCAGAAATACGAGAAGGCCGTCAAAATGCTTGGAGAAAAAGATCTGGAGATCGAGATTCTACGTGAACTGCTAAAAAAGCCAACCCCTGCTTATCCGAGAAAATCAAGGTAGCCGAGCGGTTCATTAAGCAGGGGAATTCAGCAGTCCTGGTGCTGCGTATCATTGGGCTGGCGGAGTCCACATACTATGACCACATCAAGCGCAAGTCGCAGTCCCCGCAAGCAGCTCAAGGTGGGCGCGGGAGACCTGTACCGGGTTATTCCCTTACGGAGTCAGGGGAGAAGATTAGCGACGAGCAAATTCAAGAGTGGCTTCTGGAATTGATTTCTGGAGAAGAGCACGTGTACGGGTACAAGCTGCTTGCGGAATGCTTGTGGAATCAGTACAGGTTAAAGCTGAACCATAAGAAGAGCTACCGGCTGTGTAAGGCACTAGATATCCTGCAGCCACAACGTCAGAAGCGCTTCAAGCATCCCCGGAAGCTGCCAGAGAACCGAGTCATCACCGGATGTAACCAGCTCTGGCAGATGGACATTAAATATGGTTACGTCACGGGTCGCGACAGGCATTTCTTCGTCCTTAGCATTATCGATGTATTCACCCGTGTCATCGTCGGCTACTACAGAGGATCGTCGTGTGAGGCGAAGCATGTCTGTCAGACGCTTTGGAGAGCGATGGACTCTCACTGTACGAATCACAGCGAACGCCCAGTGATACGAACCGACAATGGACCACAGTTCGTGAGCCACCTTTTTGGAGATATGTGCGAAGGTTGGGAGATTACACACGAACGGATTCCGCCTCGAACGCCGGATCTCAACGCTTTTATTGAATCGTTCCACAGCAACATGGAGAGAGATCTATTTGGCAAGGAAGAATTCGCAACGTTTGAAGACGCCTATGAAGCCGTAGACGGGTACATGGACTTCTACAACAACCGCAGAATGCATACCAGTCTTCGCAGAATGCCACCGGCCAAATTTTCAGAGTGGGTCATGAGCCTAGAAGACCGATCCGCCTTCTTCTGGCCGAGGAAAAAGGCGAAATAAAGAGTAAGTCTACGACAAGAGTCGATTTTAAATAGGAGACTCCGGAATTAGGGGGTCGCACCGATTTAAGGGGATTTTTCCCCTTAATGGGGCTCGTTTGCGGCGGATGGGGCGATTTAAGGGGATTTTTCCCCTTGGCGCGGCTCGATTGCAAACGGTTGGGGCGATTTAAGGGGGATTTTTCCCCTTAATGGGGCCCGTTTGCGGCAGATGGGGCGATTTAAGGGGATTTTTCCCCTTAATGGGGCCCGTTTGCGGATGGATGGGCCGATTTAAGGGGATTTTTCCCCTTAATGGGGCTCATTTGCAGGCGGTTAGGGAGATTTAAGGGGATTTTTCCCCTTAATGGGGCTCGTTTGTAGGCAGTTCGGCCGGATAAGTGTGACTTTTCGCCTTAGTACGGACAGGTAAAC
Source organism: Paenibacillus sp. fava2 (assembly GCF_058313675.1). NCBI lineage: Bacteria > Bacillati > Bacillota > Bacilli > Caryophanales > Paenibacillaceae > Paenibacillus > Paenibacillus sp. fava2. Next base: position 5,331,079 of record NZ_CM177755.1, read on the forward strand.
ATACGTCCAACAAAAAAACAGCCGCCTCCTCAAGGAAGCGACTGTTTATGTGCAAACAGCGAACAGGACCAGCTAGTTTTCTTCTAATCCTGTAAACCTTCTAATCCTGCAATCTCTCGTAACACTGCCGCCAGCTGCTCATTCACAGATGAATTTAACGGTAGCAGCGGCAGCAGAAGGGCCGGCGCTGAAATGAAGCCTAATTGCTGTGCTATAGCCGAGGCAACACGCAGACTGCCATATTGGCGGAACAAGACCCATAAAGGTTCGAGCAGCAGAGAAATCTGCTCCGCTTCCTCCTCCCGTCCGGCCAGGGCCAGACGGGTCAGCTTCAGGCAGGTTGCCGGGAACAGTCCGCCCAGCACAGAGAACCATACCTCACAGCCTGCTCTTAAACCGGCTGCTGCCGAAGGATCTCCGCTTATGCCAAGCGCCACGCGGGAGGGAACGAGTTCACGCAGCTTCCCGATCCGTAGTCCCGCCGCCTCTCCCCCGGCAGGAACTCCGGGAATCTTAATAGCCCTCACATGGGGAAGCTGAGCAATGCTGCCGTGCAGCTCATCGCTGAAACGAAAATGCGTCGTATTCGGATTATCGTATACACAGAGCGGCACGGACAGATTGCTTGTCACTTGCTCATACAGATGAAAAACCTCTTCATCCGTTAAAGGCTGGTATGAAACCGGAGCCAGAAGAACCGCTCTTGCTCCTGCCCGCTGTGCATCCTCTGCCATATGCAGTACATCAAGTGTCCGGAGTGCGCTTATACTCGTCATTACGGGTAAACCACCTGCAGCCTGAACAGCAAGCTGTAAAACCCGTTCACGCTGAGCACGGGTAAGATAAGCGTAATTTCCGGTTGAGCCCAGCACTCCGACCGAGTCTACTCCTGCTGATACTAACCGTTCAATCAAAGGAATGAACTCTTTTTCGTTAATACCTGTTTCATTTAATGGGGTAAGCGGAAACGCGGATAAACCTTGGAACATCTGTCAGCACTCCTTCAGTAATGGGCTGTTAATATTGAGCCATTATATGAATGGATTGGACCCATTATAAGTGCCAATTTACAGATATATTACTGGTCCACTGCTGTTATCATACAAATTACACAGGCCATACTTCAGGTCGCTTGTTACTCCGCACCCGGATAACGTCCCCCGAATGCATTTGGGCTGACTGCGTCAATCCGCGCCAGGTCATCAGCAGTAAGCTGAATATCAATCGCTCCGGCATTCTCCTCCAGATACTTCCGGCGTTTGGTTCCGGGAATCGGCACCGTACCTTTGGCAATCGTCCAGGCAATGGCGAGCTGGGCAACCGAGCAGTTCTTTTCTCCGGCAATTTCACCGAGCTTGTTTACTATGTCCACATTCTTCTGGAAGTTGTCTCCCTGGAAACGCGGCAGGATTCTGCGCATATCATCTGCCTTGAAGTCCTCAAATTTCTGAAGCTCTCCGGTGATGAACCCTCGGCTTAGCGGGCTGTAAGCTACAAAAGTAATCCCCAGCTCATTTACTACGGGTATAATTTCTTCTTCAACATCACGGCTCCACAGGGAATATTCCGTCTGCAGTGCAAAGATAGGATGTACGGCATGCGCCCGGCGGATGTTAGCTGCATCTGCTTCGGAAAGGCCCAGATAGCGGACCTTTCCTGCTTTTACGAGATCAGCCATCGCCCCTACAGTCTCCTCAATCGGCACATTGGGATCCACCCGGTGCTGGTAATACAGGTCGATATAATCGAGGCCGAGACGGCGCAGGCTCTCATCAATGGCTTTTTTCACGTAATCCGGATGTCCTCCGATAAACTCCCAGTTCGGTCCGAATGTAAACTTGGTGGCTACTACGGCCTGATCTCTCCGGCCCTTCAATGCTTTGCCCAAGAGCTCCTCATTATGTCCATTCCCGTAAGTATCGGCGGTATCCAGCAGTGTAACTCCCAGCTCCAGCGCGCGGTGCACGGTTTTTATGGACTCTTCATCATCTACAGAGCCGTATATGCCCGGGGACATCCCCATCATGCCCAATCCCATAGAAGAAATAACTAGCTCACTATTTCCGAGTTTCTGCTTTTTCATATCCGGTTTCCCTCTCTTTCCTGGATTAGCTTCGAGAGATAGCTTAGCACACACATAATACAAAGTAAACACTTTTAATGTTTTTTGTCTATTTTGTACACAGTGAATCTATTTGGTGAAATTTCAGGTTATAATACAGCATGAGGGGGTTTTGATGTTGAACAATTCTGTAAGTAATCCGGATAAAATAAAAGAAACACGCTCCAGGCTGATCACCAAGCTGCTGCCCTATTTGCGGAAAAACGGGCTGCAATCCGTGCGGATGGATGAAATCGCCAGAGTAACGGAGGTCAGCAGGGCTACTTTATATAAATATTTTTCCACGAAAGAGGAGATTATCGGCTACATTGTCGAAGGCTTTGTTGTGTATATGAATGAACAGCTGGCTTCATCCCCTCTGGAGTCTGAAGAGAGCTTCGGCATCCGGTTTCAGCAAATGTTTGAACAGTCCGTTTCGCTGATTATCTATTTTACGGAGATCTTCCTGAAGGACCTTGAAACCAGCTACCCTGACTGGTACAGCCGCTTCAACGAAGGCATGCAGCAGCGGGAAGAGCAGATTCTGGCCTATTATCAAGAAGGAATCCGCCGGGGCCTTTTTCATGATCTGAATGGTAAAATCCTCATTATGCAGGATGAGCTTCTGCGCGGAATGTTGAATGTTAAATATCTGATGACCAATCAGCTCACGGTGGAGCAGGTATTAACGGACTATTATCAGCTCAAAAAAATCCAGCTGTTCAAGCCGGACAAGCTGTCCGCCATTGACGATGCCCTGATGAAGCCGAGAATTGAGCATCTGACGCATAAAGTTACAAGCAGTCTATTTTAAACAGCACAAAAACACGCAGCCAAGCGCTGCGTGTTTTTGTGTGGACAGGAAATATGAAGGGAATCAGACCTCGAGCCACCCGTTCCCGATCACTTTTTTATACCAGTAAAAGCTGTCTTTCGGCGTCCGCTCCAGGGTATCGAAGTCCACGTGGATCAGCCCGAAGCGCCGGCTGTAGCCGTCGGCCCACTCGAAGTTGTCCAGCAGCGACCAGGCCATATAACCCTTGACCGGCACGCCGTCCTCCATAGCCCGCTTCAGCTGAAGCAGATGCTTGCCCAGATAGGCAATCCGCTTGTCATCCTGAAGCCTGCCGCCAGCCGGATCGCCGTCATAGCAGGCTCCGTTCTCCGTAATATAGACCGGGATAGCGCCGTAGCGCTCCTTAATATGCACCAGCACCTTGTACAAGCCCTGCGGATAGATCGGCCAATTAAAGTCCGTCCGCTCATAGCCCTCGTCGATATCCTCCAGCTCAAACAGGCCGTTCCCCTGCTTATAGCGTCCCAGCGAACCGGTGTAATAGTTAATTCCCAGAAAATCAACCGGCTGCTTAATATCCTCCATATCGCCCGGCTGAATCTGCACCTTCGCTCCTTGGGCTGCGAAGGCCTCTGTCATGAAACCCGGATACTCGCCCTTGAAAAGCGGGTCCAAAAACCACTCCACCATCCAGCCGGTTCTGCGGCGGCAGGCCTCCGCATCCTCCTGCCGGGAGCTGAACGGATCGCGCCAGCTGACATTCGGGGCATAGCCGATCTGTCCGGAGATCCCGGAGCGCCGGAATGCCTGCACCGCCCTGCCATGGGCGATCATCAGATGATGGGCCACATCCAGCGCGCTCTGCAGGTTCTGCTCACCGGGCGCAAGGTCACCGATGTAGTGGGCTTTGAAGGAGACACACCACGGTTCGTTGAAGGTGGTCCAGAGCTTTATTTTGCCGGCAAAGGCCTTGAACATCGTCTCGGCATACCGGACAAAAGCTCCGATCGTATCGCGATTCTTCCACCCGCCTGTGTCCTGAAGCGCCTGCGGAAGATCCCAGTGGTACAGGGTACAGAACGGTTCGATCCCGTTCTCCAGCAGCTTGTCCACCAGGCGGTGATAGTAGCTTAAGCCTTCTTCGTTAACGGCTCCTGTTCCTTCCGGAAAAATCCGCGGCCAGGATATGGAGAACCTGTAAGTGCGGAGGCCAAGCTCCTTCATATATGCGATATCTTCCTCATAACGGTGGTAGCTGTCGCAGGCGGTATCCCCGTTGTCGCCATTCCGGACCTTGCCGGGCGTATGCGCATACGTATCCCAAATTGACAGGCCTCGCCCGCCTTCGTTCCAGGCTCCTTCAATCTGATAGGCAGCTGTCGCTGCGCCCCATAAGAAATCTCCGGGGAATTGTATAATCGGCACCCCGTTCACTCCTTTTCCCTGTATATAAAATAATCAAAGTCAGCAGCCTTGCGTGTTCCTGCCAAGTCCTGCACACATACCCCCGCGAAGGTTCCGGTAAACCGCAGCGGCTCCTTGGCCTCATCCGAAAGATGGGCGATGTCAATCTCCCCGCCTGCAGGTGACCAGTTATCGGCTTCAACCGCATAATAGAATTGCAATGTTTCCCGGTTGACTACAGCTTTCAGATACACCGGACCGGAATCCGTCAGCGGAAGATCATCCTCAAGCAGCTCGTCGTACACTCCCCGGTCGGACCGGATAATCCCGATCACTCTGCCATGCTGTTCCAGATGTGTAATCCGCAGATACACATAATCCTCTGTGTTGTAATAGAGGATCAGGCCGGCCATCTGCTGGAAACTGTCCGGCTCAAATTCAATCACCGTCTCCGCTTCGATGCTGAAAGCCTGCTGCCGGCGGGCCACCAGACTCTGCCGGTGGCAGGAGCTCAGCGATTCCATGCCCTTCAGCCGCAGGAAGCCCGGCCGCTCGCTGAGCGAGAGCCAGTTCGGACCCGGCGGAATCCGCAGCGTGTTCCACTGGTCGCCCAGCTGCTGCCCGTCGAAATCATCCCGCTCCGCTTCCGGCTCAAACGGTTGCGGCGGCAAAGCCGGCGCTGCAATCTGAGCCAACGGACTGTTCCCTCCGCCATCCAGCCGGAGCCAGCCCTCTTCGTCCCAGTAACACTTCTGCAGGGCGGTCTCCCGGCCCAGGATACAGTGGAAGCCGTCCACAGGTCTAGCGCATAGATGCGCCATATACCATTCACCGGACTGCGTTTCCACAAGTGACCCGTGACCGGCCTTCTGGAGCAGCAGCTCCGGCTGGCCGCTGCTGGTCAGCATCGGGTTATGCGGGTCAATCTCGTATGGCCCAAACAGGGAACCCGAACGGGCCACAGTAACAGCATGCTGATATCTCGTTCCGCCTTCTGCTGTCAGCAGGTAGTAATAACCGCTGTGCTTATACAGATGCGGGCCTTCCGTAAAGCCAATCTCCGTGCCCTCAAAAATCGTTGTAACCGGGCCAATCAGCTTCCCTTGCGACTGCGAATACTCCTGAATGACGATGCCCCCGAATTTGTTCTTGCCTTTGCGGAAATCCCAGCGCATGTTGAGCAGCCATTTCCGGCCGTCCTCATCATGAAACAGGGACGGGTCGAACCCGCTGCTGTTTAGATAGACCGGCTCCGACCATGGGCCTTCTATGTTTTCAGCCGTCACCAGATAGTTATGAGTATCCTTAAAAGCGCCCTTGTGGGACTTCACATCGGTATAAATCAAATAGAACAGGCCGTTGTCATAGGTCAGACAGGGTGCCCATACGCCGTCGGAATCCCCGTTGCCCGCCATGTTCAGCTGGGATATCCGGTCCAGCGGCCGTTTCAGCAGCCTCCAGTTCACGAGATCCCTGGAGTGGTGAATCTGCACACCCGGAAACCATTCAAAGGTGGACGTGGCTATATAATAATCATCCTCTACGCGGACAATCGACGGATCAGGGTTAAATCCGCGCAGTACAGGATTCATAATGACGTTCATCCCTAAGCCCCCTTTACCGGATGCCGCAGCGGCGTTACTGTCACCGGGCCGATCAGCCCGCTCGGCTCCTGCTGGGCAAAGGCGGACAGGAAATCCTGCTGATCCTTGGCCAGCGTATTCGTAACCTCAACGACCAGCGTATTGGTTCCTTGGCGGATGGCCCCCGTTACCTCCATCCGGTACGGAGGGCAGATACACAGACCTGCACGCTGGCCGTTAATCCAAGCTTCCGCCGTTTCGTAGACCTCCCCCAGCTCAAGCAATACACTGTCAGCGGAATCATCCCACTCGAACTCCGTCTCATAACGGAAAGTACCCGAGAAGTCCGGCAGCATATCAGGTGCGCTCATATTTTGCAGCCTCGTCAATGTCACCGGCGCGTCAAACGCAGGATAGGACTCCGAAACGGCAGTGGAAACCGTCCATTCGCCCTCCATTGTAAGCCGCTGCCCGTCAGCAGTCCATGCCCGTTCAGCAGAACAGCCGGTAAGCGCAGCGCCATGCAGCAGCACGATGGATTCATACGGATGAAGCTCAAGCTCCACTGTTGTTGCTCCTGCTTTGCCGCTTGCCTCCATCAGCGTTAAGTGGTTGCGGAAGGCGTCATAACCATATACCGCGCCCTCTCCAGCAAGCGGCAAGGTAACCTTCGTGGAGATGACTTTATGCGGGCTTTCATTAAAGAACATAAAGACATCCGCATCCTCATGTACATAATGGTAATTCCGCAAATACGGCTCGTACCCTTCAGCTTGAATATCATAATAACCAGCGGCAGTAAGCACATCTGCAAGCCCGTTTAATCCGCTAATCTTCACATTCGGGCAGGCAGAAAGGAATAACAACGCAGCGGACACATCTGTACCCTCACTGGAGCGTTCTGGAAGTCCATCTACAAAGTACACAGGCAGCCCCAGCCCCGCATAATCAGCCAGCTGCCGGAGCAGCTCCGCCGGAAGCGCCTCGGCATACGGGATAATCAGGCACTGATAATCCTCAAGGTTAACCTGCAGCTTCCCGTCTTGGATCTTCGCCTGATCCAGCAGTACATCAGCCGGAAGCACCTCACAGTCGATCTGATGCTGCAGCAGCACCTTTACCGGCTTATGGAAATACATTGCTTCCCCCGACCACTCGGCCTCGGCATGGTACAGAACGGCTGCGGTTACCACATGTCTGCCGCCTGAAATCAGATGGCTGATCCGGTTAATGTACCGGTTCAGATAACCGTAGTAGCGGTACTGCGGGTTCTTCCCGCCTGCATACATATGAGGGCCGCAGTCCGGGTCCGGAAACGGCTTCTGGGTAAAAGCATGCGGCACGAACCGGTTCACGCCGCGCACCAGCATATGATCCGTCAGCCACTTCATCAGCTTAAGCCCTTCCGTCCATCCATAGGCTCCATATACCTCGCACATCGTCCGGCCCTGCTTCTTCGGATCGATATGTCCGAGCGATACCCCCAGCTTGGCAAGTCCATAATGGAAAAATTCGCTGTCCGTCACCCCGGAAGCCGAGCGGAACGACACTTCATCAAAGCCGGGAACGATCTGCCACAGCACTACATCCAGGCCCGACATATCCTGCCCCCACATGGACCGGAAGAAATGTCCGGCGCCGGGACCGAGTCTGGCGTGAACGTTGTTGTCTTCAAGCACATGCCCGATATACTCCACCCCGCGAACCCTGCACCACTCCCCGAGCTGGTTGCAGAAGTTCTCCGCATACAGCCTGCTGACAATATTCATGTAGCTGTACCGGACAATGTCCGATTGTTCACCCGCGTCATGCCAGAGGAGATACAGCTGCTTGCGGTAATCCCCGCCCAAAGCCTGCTCCAGCAGAGCCGGCACGTCACTGCTCCACGGGAGTGACACTCCGGCTTTGCCCGGCCTGGACTCGAAATCAAACGTCGTCTTGTCATTATAAAAGCCCGGTTCATCCGAGAAAAAACCGGCAAAGGTCTGTCCGAAATCATCCTTATAGCGCTCATAGACCGCCTCATAAACGGTATCCAGCAGGATGCGGACGGAATCCCGGTCCAGCGGGTTCAAGTAGTCCGCCTGCTTCTCGCCGCCGCCCTGCTTATCCTCGGAGATGACGAAGACCCGCCAATATCCTTCAGGAATATCCCAATACAGGATGCCATCCTGCACGCGGTCCATGAGGTCGATGGATTCACTAAGCAACACCCCGTTTGCGGGATCGCGGCGGACGGCAGCAACGGAGATCAGCTTGTTCCGGCCGCTGGCATTCTGCCACAGAGAGATCGTCGGCCGCAGTCCGGTCAGCAGCAGCGTATCGACCAGCAGAGATGCGCCCGGTGCAGGCCCGACCGTATCCACATAACGTTCGCCCAGAAATCTGCGGTGCAGCTCCTCCGGCGCCTCCTTCACCTTGCCTGCGGCATGACCGGTCGGAAAATGGTCATCATCCAGCAGCCAGACCTTCATTCCGCGCTTGCGCGCCTCGTCCATAATGATGTCCATATCCAGCCACCACTTCGGTCCGAGAAAATCCGGATGCGGCCGGGCCTCGATACAGACCGCCCCGATCCCGGATTGATGGACCCGGGCCATTTCCTCGCGGATTACGTCTTCTTCTTCCCCGTGCTGCCAGAGAAACGGAAGAATATAGTTCTCTTCCCGGCCCTGAAGCACTTCTGTTATACGACTGTTCATAATGACCTCCTGCAGACTAAATTCGCAGCCCCGTTATTTTCGCAAAATTATCCTTTTACCGAGCCGATCATCGCACCTTTAACGAAATACTTCTGCAGGAACGGATACACCACAATAATCGGAACAATGGCAAAAATTACGGTTGCTGCCCTTAACGTGCGCTCGTTGTAGTTCAGATTGGCTGTTGAAGCGGCACCTGCCATAATCACGCTGTCGTCGGTAATGAACTGGCGGATCTTGATCTGCAGCGGGAACCAGCTGGTGTCCTGCAGGAAGAACAGCGGATGCTGGAACTGATTCCACAGCACCACGCCGTAGAACAATGCGAGTGTAGCAAGCACTGCTTTGGACAGCGGGAGCACGAACTGGAACAGCATCCTGAAGTATCCGCAGCCCTCCAGGAAAGCCGCTTCCTCCAATTCCTTGGAGAACTGCTTGAAGAAGGTCCGCATAATGATCAGATTGAACGGATTCAGGATATGCGGGATAATCAGCACCAGCGGATTATCATACAGGCCGATGCCGCGTACTGTCAGGAAGTAAGGCACAATCGGTGCTTTGAAGATCATCGCGATAACAACGGCCATCATGATGACCGAACCCCAGCGGAATTCCGGCTTGGACAGCGGATAAGCGAACAAGGCGGTCATCAGCAGGGCCAGCACCGTACCGATGAGCGTTGTGGTAAGGGTCAGAAAGAACGATCTCCACAGGTCAGGACGGTCGATAATATAACTCCAGGAGTCAAATGTGAATTGCTTCGGCCATAGAGTGACCAGGTTCATGTCCACAGCACTTTTCGAGCTTAACGAAGTTGAAATAACGGACACCAGCGGAATCAGGGCTACAACCGAGAATAGAATGAGTAGCCCGGTGATTACTCCTACAAATACTTTTTCACTTCTTGATGTAAGCATCTTACCAGAGCCCCCCGTCTGAAACCTTTTTAGACAGCTTGTTGAAGGTGTAGACCATTATAAATCCGATAACGGACTGGAACAGGCCTACTGCCGTTGCGAAGCTGTATTGCCCTTGCTGAATACCTGTGCGGAATACATAGGTATCGAGAATATCCCCGACGTTGTAGGTCATCGGCGTCAGCAGGTTGTAGACCTGATCGAAGCCGAGATCCAGGAAGTTCCCGATATCCAGCAGGAACAGCACAAGCACTGTAGGCAAAAGAATCGGGAAGGTGATATGCCGGATCTGCCGGAATCGTGAGGCCCCGTCGATCATCGCAGATTCGTAGAGCTGCGGATCAATGGCACTGATGGCCGCCATATAGACGACGGTGCCCCAGCCGGCATCCTTCCAGATGGAGGCGAGTACATAAATCGGCCGGAAGTATGCGCTTTCCTGCATCGCCAGGACAGGCTCGTTGCCAAACCAACCGAGGACAATGTTAAACATTCCGCTTAAGGAAAAGAAATCGAAGAGAATACCGCCCACGATAACCCAGGAGAGAAAATGCGGAATATACAGCGCAGTCTGAATTCCTTTTTTGAGCGCCGATTTCCGGATCTCATTAATCATCATGGCGAGCAGAACAGGAATCGGAAATACAATGGTAAGCTTGAACAGGCCCAGCAGCAGCGTATTGCTGAATACCCGCAGGAAATCCGGATGCTTCAGCAGGGTTTCGAAGTGTTTAAACCCTGCCCAGGGGCTGTCTATAAACCCCTGGAATACGGAATAATCTTTGAAGGCGATTACAGCACCGGCCAGCGGAATGAATTTGAAGACGATCAGAAAGATCATTCCCGGGATCGCCATGACATACAGCGGCCAGTACACCTTCAGTTGATGAGATGCAATAAATTTCAAAGTGTTCCCCCCATTATCCAGTCGTTGAATTCGTTTACAATGTAACTATATGCCCAGTCCGAAAACGTCTCAATTGGGCGTTTTTAAGTTCATTCAGGGTCATTTTCAACAGAATGAAGACAGCCCTCTTCGGCTAGACTGCACGGTGTATCCGGCCCTCAGTGATCCCGGTTTCATTGAACGCGTCTACCCGCACGTATACCGGCTGGTCAGCGGTCAGTGCACCGATCATTACATCATTGCACCCGAATACCATGTAACTATGATAGAGCTTGTCAGCTGCATATCCCCAGAGCACGTTGTATCCTGTAGCTTCACTCTCGTCCCAGCGCACATGCAGATCCAGCTTACCCTTAAGCGCAGTTACTACACCGCTAGTCTGCTCAGGCAGTTCTCCCGTCCCCTTCCCGAACACTCTGAGCCCGGATATGCAGGCCTGCTGGCCGAACGGCAGCTCCATTATGGTGCACCGGATCAACCGCACTGTCATTCCTTCTTCCCGTACAATCAGATCATGCGAGAGATCTGTAGCGGCTTCTGTCTTATCCTCAATTACAAAATACTCCACGCCGTCCAGCGAGCCTTCCAGCAGCCAGCGGGTAAAGAGCTGCTCCCGGACAATATAACGGTTCTTCTGCAGTGTTGCTCCTTCCGGAAGGTCGACCTGCAGCCGGTCGTCCGCAAAATTAATCTGTACCGCATGCACGGTGTATTCCTGCTGCAGATCAAGCTCAAGCCACTCGCCAGGGCGGCAGGATCCGGCTCTCCACCAGGTCTGCACATTTTCATCTGCCGCCCTGGAGGGCTCATAGCCCTGCTCTGAAGAAGAAGCTGCGGCCGGTTTGCCATAGGAAAGCAGCATCCAGTCCGGCCCGCTCCATGGGTTCAGCTGCCGCTGCTCCACCCTGTACGGCCAATCCCCGTAGCGCTGGTTGCAGAACAGCTCCCCGTCATTGTCAAAGCCTGCAGGCCACAGTCCGAGCCTCCGTTCAAACAAATGGTTCATGCTGATCCGCATCGAGGAGATATGCCACAGATTGCCGTAATGGTCTCCCTGTGTAGAGCCATGTCCGGCTCCCGGCATAAAGCCGCCAGGCTTATAAGAGAAGGGATTATTGTCCGCCAGCCTGAACGGGCCAAGCGGTTTATCCGAAATATAGACCGCATCCGAGTAAATATTATGCTCTGTACCCGGACTGGCATATTGCAGATAGTAGGTCCCGTTATGCTTGTCCATCCACGCTCCTTCAATATAAGGAGCGGTTCCATCCTCAATATGATTTTCGCCCTTTCTTTCATAACCCAGCTGACCGGGGTTTCCATGAATAAGGGCAATCGGGTCTGATAACGGCTGCATGTCCACGGGATTAAGCTCTACGCCGTAAATTGGCGTAACGTTGGAGCATCCCCAGTAGAAATACAGTCTTCCGTCCTCATCCTGGAACAGGTTAGGATCCCAGAACGGGAAGCTCCCTGTTATTTCTTCAAATTCGCCGTTTACCGGATCTTTGGTTCTGTAGAATGAGCAGTTTTTGGACTTGTCCGAGGCGGAGAAATACAGATAGTCCCCAATAACCCGCACATCAGGAGCGTAGTCGTATACAGGCACACCCTCCAGCGGATGGAAGGTCCATTCGGCCAAATTAGGGCTTGTCAGAAATCCCGCAGTCATGGACGGAAACAGATAGTACTCCCCGTGAAAAATAATCAGAGTAGGGTCAGCAGCTTCCCTGAATGCCCCTCTCTTGCCCATAAACTCAACTATCTGGTATTTGTATTCGATGTTTAGCGGATTGCATAGATAAGTCATGTAGCTCCACTCTCCTTGATCAAAAAATAAGTCCGCCCGGCAGCAGACGCCGGGCGGACTTTTGCAGCAATAGCGCCTATTTCTTGATTTTCGCGTACCATTCTCTGGCCCGCTTGGTTACCTCTTCGCCGCCGGACTGGTTCCATTTCTCGACGAACTCGTCAAATTTGCTGATTGGATACTGCCCGAGGATAATTTTGCTGGCATACTCTACATAGAGTGTACGGTTGTTAATATCCGGATAGCCGTCGTATACGCTGGCCGGCATACCGTCACCGGCGATCACCTTGGCATATTTCTGGGCTTCCTGCATATTGCGGTTCACCTGGTCAATTGCCCACATCCGGTCTTCGGAAGCGGTGCTCTTATTCAGATCCATCATGAAATCAAGCGTAGATATTTTGGCATACGGATCAAGAATCAGATTCTCCTGTGTGCTCTTGTCATCCGGCAGTCTGGTTGCCTGGCCGTCCTTCATCGTGTAGTGCATGCCTTCTACTCCGAGATACAGGTCCTTCCAGACCTTCGGATCATACATATTGTTCAGCAGCTTCAGGGTAGCCATCAGCTTCTTCTCGTCCTTGTTGTTCTTCACTACCCAGGCAGGAGGCGTGAAACGTTTCCATGTATAGAAGCCTTCATAGCCCTCAACCTTTGGAACCGGCAGCACTGTAAATTCAGCCTTTACCCCTGTGTTTTTGAACAGATTTTCCAGCGGCAGATAGCCGGATTCAACCCAGTGGAAGTAATTTCCGACTTTATCGGCATGGATTTTGCCGTCCCACTTGTCTTTAGAGTTCAGTAGCGATTCCTTGTCCATGAGGCCTTCCTGATACAGCTTGGCCATATACTCCAGCGCAGCCTTCATGTTCGGGGTTACGGCAGAGTAGGTCAGCTCACCGTTATAGATATCCCAGTCCGGATAGCCTTCAAACATTGCTACACCATACATTGCGAACAGATGGTCCATCCAGCGTGCCTGCTCCCGTCCGCCTGTAGGCAGCTCATCCTGCTGTCCGTTGCCGTTCGGATCCTGATCCCGGAATGCAATCAGAACCTTTTCGTACTCCTCCTGGGTTGTCGGCATCTGTAAGCCCAGCTTGTCGAGCCAATCCTGGCGGATCATGCCGGCATATCTTCCGTAGTCCACCATCCCCGGGATGTAATAGATCTTGCCCTGGCCGGTAGGGTCATTGGCCTTGACGATATCCCACATGTCCTGCGGGATGGCATTCCACAGGTTCGGGGCGTATTCATGCAGCAGATCTGTCAGATCGGCGAGCGCACCGTTTTTCGCCAGGCTGTCTTCCAGTCCCTGCTGCGGCAGGAACAGATCCGGCATCTCGTTGGCGGCAATCTTCAGGTTCAGCTGGTTCAGGTAATTCGTCCCCCCGTTCCATTCCACATACGGATGAAGGACGCCGACGCCAAGCTTTTCCTTATAGAATTCGTACAGCTTGCTCCCCTTCTCAATCGGCTTGTAGCCAATGTTGGTGCCCCAGACCTCGATGTCTACAATCTCGTCTCCGGCAGCACTCTGGTTCTGATCTCCGCTCTGGTTCTGGTTCTGGCTCTGATTATCAGCGGCAGAATTTCCGGCATTGTTGTTACCGCCACAAGCGGTTACAGTGGTAATGGCCAGGGCACCGGTTGCCAGCATTAACCCGATCTTTTTAAATTTCATGTTTCTCCCCCTTAACAGACTAGTTATTGAATCCGCTTACAATAGCAATATTATAATTTGCACAACTGCTCTACAATTAGACATTTTTAAGTTTAAACATGCTATTTTTAAGATAAAAACCACTCCCGTAAGGAGTGGTCTCACCCGAAATCAGCCTCCCGGCAGGTTCCGCCTGAACTCTCTCGGCTTACAGCCTGTCAGCTTCTCAAACATTCTGGCAAAATGCTGGGTATCCGTATAGCCGACCATCTGGCAGACCTCATATACCTTCAGATCTGTATTTTCCAGCAGCTCCTTGGCTTTGTCGATCCGGATTTGAGTCAGGAAATTCAGATAGTTTCCGCCCGTCTTCCGCTTAAACAGCTGGCTCAGATAATACGGGCTGATAAAGAACCTCGCAGCCAGATCAGCCAGGCTGATCTGTTCATTGTAATGCTTGGCTACGTACGCCTTAATCTCGGAGATGACGTCTTTTTTGCGGGACAGATCATGCTCCGCCTTGAAGGCAATTACGCCGCGGATGACCTGGATCATCCATTCCTCCAGATATTCCAGAGTCTGAAACCGGGAGATCCCCTCCAGAGACAGAATATGGCGGCCAACCAGCTCATTCTGCTGCAGTTGCTGGAAGGACAGCTTCCGGATGCTGGACAGCAGGATATTCAGGCACGACTGCTGCAGCTCCGCCGGATTCATCCCCGGCCCTTCAGCCATTACGCGGAACATCTCTCGGATAATGGCTACGCACTCGTCCTCATTCATGTTATCCAGCGCTTCTTCCAGCCTGATAATCAGCTCTTCCGGGACCGGCTGGCTGCGGCCGGCGAGCTTGGTTATCTCACTGTAAGAGATGACCGGATCTCCTCCTTTAATCACCTTATAGCTCAGTGCACTACGCGCCTCCTCGAAGGACTGGCTGATGCCTGAAGCCCGCTTATAGACAGTACCGAGGCCGATGCTGGCCGGAAGATTCAGCTCAGAGGCCAAGGCCTGCTTAAGGCCCTGCACCGCATGCAGCAGGCGCACGTACGGAGTGGTACTGTTATGGGCAATGACCACCGCAATCAGCGGCCCCATGTAACGGAAGCGGTACACTTTATGATAGTGCCGGAGCGTAAGGTCAATCAGCCGGAAAACCGGCTGGAAGCCCGTTTCTTTCAGCTGGCCGGCGCTGCCGCTGAAATCCAGCAGAACGGAGGTGAACCAGATTCCTGCTGTAGGAATCTGCGCTTCGCGCAGCAGCTCTGCCTCAAGCTCCGTATGATCAGGCCCGATATCGATAATGTCACGCAGTGTTTCCTCCTGCATCCGGCTGCTGACCTCATGCTTCAGCTCATCCAGCTTTTGCATTCTGAGCTTGTCAGCCCGGATCGTCTCCATCACCTGATTCACGCTGCTGCGCAGCTCCTCCTCCTCAACCGGCTTGTTGATGTAGAACTGCACACCCAGCTTCATTCCTCTTCGGGCATACTCAAAATCGGCATAGCCGCTCAGCAGGATAAACTTCGTTTTTAAACCCGCGTCCACTGCCATTTTGATCATATCCAGCCCGTCTGCTTTGGGCATACGGATATCCGTAATGGCAATGTCCGGCTGCAGCCGCCGGATCAGCTCAAAGCCTTCGAGCCCGTTGAATGCGGTGCCGGCCACCCTGCAATCGGGAAGATAGCGGCCGATAAGCTTTTTAATGCCCTCCACAATGCCTTTCTCATCATCGATCACAACAATTTTCATCCCTGGTCCCTCCCGCTCCCCGGAATCAGGATTTCAATGGACGTTCCATCCTGTATTCCGGCAACAATCGTCAGATAATATTTGTCTCCATAATGCAGCTTGATGCGTTCTGCGATATTTTGCAGGCCAAGTCCCTTCTCCGGCTGATCATTTACATCCTCAAGCTTGTACTTATGGGAATCCGCCCCCTCCAGAGCAGCAAGCAGCTGTGCCTGCTTGTCCGGACTCATTCCGGCACCGTCATCCGTTATCCGCAGCAGCATCTCCCCCTCATCTGTCCAATGGCCTTCGATGGTGATGGTCATAATGCGGCTGTAGTCTTCAAATCCGTGATTAATGCTGTTTTCCACGATCGGCTGGAACACAAGCGGAATGATGCTGCAGTTGAGCATCTCATCAGGAATGTTCAGCTCAAGCCTGAAGGAATGGTCAAACCGGATATTTTGCAGCTGCAGATAATTGGCTGTATATTCCAGCTCATGCCTTACGGAGTGCTGCCTGCCCTCTTTATTCAAGGTCAGCCGGAACATGCGGGCCAATATTTTAATCATGTCTGCCGTTTCGTCGTCATCCTTGACCAGCGCCTTCATCCGGATCGATTCCAGCGTATTGTAGAGCATATGGGGATTGATCTGATTCTGAAGCGCGATAAATTTAGCCTGACGCTGCTTGATTTCCCCGATGTATACATCCTCAATCAGGGTGCGGATCGTTATAATCATCTTGTTGTAGCTGTGCACGAGACTGCCGATCTCATCACCCCCCTGCTCTTTTTCGATCGCAAGATATTGTCCGACCTCGGCCTGCTTCATGCTCCTGCGCAGCGCCTTAATCGGCCTGGTAATCGTATAGCTCAGACCGAAGGAGAACAGCATGATGACCAGACAGCTTGTCAGAATGACGATGACGGTCATACCCTTGATCTGATTGATCTTCTGCAGCAGCATCGAGCGGGGAATATCCGTCCGGATCAGCAGCTCTCCCTGGGCTGTACTGCTCAGCAGCACAATATGATCCTCATCCTCTTTGTCTTGGAGATATTGCTCGCTCGAATCCAGCACCTGCTTCCAGGACAGCTTTCCGCTGGCCGCGTCAGAGTGGTAGACAATCTGCTGCTGCAGATTGGTTATAACTACACTGATCCCGTATTTGTCCCGGGCCAGAACGAATTCATGATCGAGCTGCAGCAGGGTGAACGGGTCCAGATCAATCAGCAGCATGCCCGCATAGGCCCCATCCGAGCTGAACAGCACTCTTCCCGCAGTGACTACCGCGCCCTCCTCTTTATCCTCGTAATAGGAACGGTCATGCAGACCGGTGATAAAGAAGGTCTCGCCGGAATCGCGGAGCCTGGTATACCACTCCTGGGTGAGCAGCTCCTTTTCATCAACCTTGTTGGTTGAATTACTAAACTGATATACAGTGTCATCCCTGCTGACCAGCATCACGCTGCTCATTTCAGACTTAAGCAGAGCTAATCTCATCAAAAGCCGCTGCACCGCCAGACGCTGGTCAATGACCTTCTCAAAAGGCAAATGATCAGCCTCTCCGAGACTGTAAATAAGATCGTTATCAACCAGCACCGACTTCGTAACCTCTTCGTATTCCTTCATAAATTCATTTAAGGTTGTCCGGATCTGCGACGTATACAGCGAAGCGAACTCTTCGGAGGAATCCTCCAGGCCTCTGGCCGACTGCTGAAAGATGAACACGCTTACAAATGACAAGGGAATAACACACACCAGCACATAGCCCAGCATCAGCTTATTTTGCAGCTTCATATTCCGCACTCTGACAATCCAGTTGTACATCCAGTGATTTCTTTTCATAGGTGACCTGCCTTTAGGTTATTGATCCGTTTATATTACAGGATGTGACCAGCCTTGTATCCTTCTACTTGAAATATACTATTTCAGATTCATAAAAACACAGGTATTTTTAAGTGTTTTTGGGGGTAAATTCATGATCTTTCTTTCGCTAAAAAAAATGCTGGAAGCCGGACCCTGATGGGCCCGGCTGTAAATTTGATCTGCATAGCTTTTATGCTGATTTTCAAATTAATGCGCGGCTAACTGCGGTGTGATTGTATTTTGTACAACAGATTCCATGCTTTACTGCTGAAATTTCCATTCTGTTGTATTTCGTACAATTGATTTCATAGAAACGAAGCCAAAGAACCCAGTACCTGAAAATCTGCTGTATAAAATACAACAGATTTTGTTTTTAGACTGCTTTAAGCCTAATCTGTTGTACAAAGTGCAATAGAACTCCTATTAGAACTCTTCTACTGTATAGACTGGCCTCTGCCTCTCCGCAGGTCTCCGCCTACTCCAAAATCTCCGGATGCTCCCACTTCGTCGGAGTCAGCTTGCCTGCACTGGCGCCTGCATCAATAGGAATGGCGGCACCGCTGATATAACGCGCCAGATCGGAGGCCAGGAACAGGGCCAGATGGCCGATTTCGCGCGGATCACCGAGCTTCCCGTTCGGGGAGATGATCGCGGCAAAATCCTGAATGACCGCTTCAGGCGCCTGCCCCCAGATCGCTGTCCGGAAGGTACCCGGGCAGATGGCGTTTACGGTAATATTGTACGGGGCATAGTCGAGCGCCGCACTTTTCGTCAGACCCACAACCCCGTGCTTGGAAGAGGTATACAGCCCCATTGAGCTGTTGCCCAGTATGCCGGCCAGGGAAGCAATATTGACGATGAAGCCGCCTGGAGCTTTTGACTTCAGGATGGCGCTGGCTCCGTGCTTCATGCCCAGAAACACCCCTTTTAAATCTACAGCAGTAACTCTGTCGAACTCCTCTGCCGAGTATTCATGGAGCGGCCGGTTGGGGGCGGCAATCCCCGCATTGTTCACCAGACCGTCCAGCCGGCCGTAGGTGCTAACCGTATATTCGATCATATCGATAATATCCTGTTCACTGCTGACATCGGCTTTGAAGAAGGAGGCCTCCCTGCCCTGTGCCCTGATCTGATCAACGGTTTGCTGTCCTTTCTCGGCATTGATGTCTGTTACGACGACCTTCATTCCATTCTCTGCATAACATTTTGCAATCGCCTCACCCAATCCGTCTGCCGCACCTGTTACGATCACCGTTTTATCCTGTACACTCGTAAAATCAGTCATGTTCTCTTCATCCTCCTGGTTCCTTGTTTAGATTCCGGCAGCCCGGCGGCGCGCCTCAAGCTCTTCCTGTATTTCAGCCATACGCTCCTTATCCAGCTCGTAGAACCTCATCGCAATCAGCGAGATGATCCACGCCAGCAGCATCACTCCGCTCGCCAGGAACATGGTCATCCAGAAGATTTTGCCGGAGTAAGGGGTGTCGACATCAGGAAATGCGGTCTTAAATCCAATAAAAGCGAGCATAATTCCGACAAAAGTCTGCTGCAGTGAGGATACCGCTTTATCAATGAAGGCGTATACTGAAGAAATCAGGCCTGGAGCATAATAGTTGGATTTATATGCGCTGTAATCAATGACATCCGCCAGCATCGGCATCATCAGACCGGAACCCACATACCTCACTGCTCCGCCGACCAGATACAGAACCATAAAGCTGATTGTCATGAAGCCTATGTTGTTCATCCGGATCTGAGTAGGATCACCGAGCCACAGCAGCAGCAGCAAGAGACTGTAGCTGATGATGCACAGCCAGGTGGCGATGACAAAGCCCTTCTTGGAGCCGAATTTCATGGAATAACGGATCCCGAACACCAGCACCAGAATATTCGGAATCATCCCGATTGCATTGGTTGTGCCCATCAGGCTGTAGTTACCGATTACGATGCCGAACAGCATAACGTTCACAATCTGGTTGCCGGCAATCTGCAGGCTGAGCTTATCAATCGACGCAGCAACAACATACATCTGCAATGGCCGGTTACTCTTCAGGAGCGGCCATATCTCTTTTACCTTAATAACTTTGTGTTCCTTGCCTGTGTTGTAGTTTTCACTACGGTCCTTGGAGGCAATGCCGATAATGGCCATAATATAGGCAATGCCGGCGATGATTACGGTCGAGAGGGTCATTTCCTGGAACAAGCCGACTTGAGTATAGCCGCCATACTTATTGGTCAGATAAAAGGAAAGATAAACGGAAGCACCAGTGTAAAAAACCATCGTATAAATCATCGTAAGCCCGCCAAACAGCGGACGCTGCTCCGGGTCGTTCGTGATCACCGCATTTCCGATATTGAGCGAAATCTGGGACATTGCATAGCCGATAATAAACACGAAGTATAACAGTATAAAATAAATGATCTTTAAGCCGTCGGGCACAAGATGATTAGTATAGAACAGCAGCAGGGTCGAGGAGGCCATCAGGATATAGGCAATCGCCAGAGCCGGCCTGACCTTTCCGAATCTTCCATTGGTTCTGTCCAGCACAATGCCCATTACCGGATCTGTAACCGCATCCATAATTCTGGAGCCGGTTATAATTATTGAAGCTATTACTGTACCCAGCCCGACAATCCCGGCGGCATAATAGGATACAAGCCCCATCAGGAACATAAAGGCATTGTGGCCGAACCCGCCGATCGGATAGACAGCCATCTGCCAGGCTTTTGCGCGGCGGTACTTTTTCTCTCTTTCTGCTTTAACAGCGGCCCTTTGCCCTTTGATGACCTGTTTGTTTACAATTTGCCCCACACTTACACACTTCCTTTCAAGATTCCGAATCAGATGAACGGTAATCCAAGCCAGTAAGCACTCCCGGGTATTTCACGTCCTGGTTACAGCAATATGATAACGCTTTCTTTTTAGGCTTTATGGTACTTTAGTCGTTTTTTTGGTGCTGAAATTCATTATTTTTTATAATAAAGATTGAGTCTTTTTTCACTTGATAAGGATTGGGGTAACGCTGGAAAAACACAGCAAAAAACCGGCTCCCTCTAACACAGCAGAGACCGGTTTATTGGCAATTCAAGCAATGATATCAGTATTGTCCTGTCATTTTAACTTCCCCGGTAATGCCTGTCGGCTGAAAGAACGGGGCTTTGATAAAAGCGGCAAAGATACTGCCCTGATTCTGCGGCGAGAAGTACTGCTCACGCTCCAGAGTGGTTGCCACCTCGATTCGTACCTTATTGGTTCCCGGATGCAGCAGCCGGCTGATATCAAACCTGAACGGCGGGGCTACCTGAATCCCTGCTGACCGGTCATTGATAAACACCTCTACGCCTTCAAAAGCATCCTCAATCACCAGCGCCGCCCGCCTCCATGCCGGAACCGTCAACTCGCACTCATAACGGATAAAGCCCGAAAACTCAGGGTACTGCAGTCCTACGCTGGTGAACCCGGAAATGTCCTGCTCATCATGAAAATGCGGATATTCAATAGCAGAAGCCAGGCTCATCCTCCAGCCGTCCTTCAGGATCAGCTCCTCTTCATAGGCAGGTGGCGGGCTAATCCCTGCATCTCCGGCGGCATCAAACACAACGACCACACTCTGGTACGGCGGAACTTCCAATTGGAGTACCGTTCCACCTTCTCCCGGCTCAGCCTGCATTTCAAACAAGGTGTTATTCCAGACATCGTAGCCATATACAGTCCCTGCAGACGGTACAGTAACCGTTCCGCGGAAGGTTTCCGCCATATTCTCATTGGTAAAAAGATAGAGCTCGCCCTGCTCCCGGTAACGCAAATAACGCAGCATCGGAAAAGCCGGCGTGACCGCCAGCTCAGCAGCACCATGGTTCTGCAGCTCAGCTGCAAGGGTATCCAGCGTAACGGTCCTGCAGTCCGACAGCTCTCCCAGTAATTCCTGCTCCCCATCCAGGATGCCGCTTGGCAGTGCGTCAATGAACAGCACGAGGCAGCCTGCCTGCTGCAGCTCCAGAAGCGCCTTGGCTGTATCCGCTGTAATATATTCCGCATATGGGATGATCACAGCCTTATACGCCTGATTATGAATCTGCAGCGTATCTCCCAGCCGGGTGTTGAATCTGCTGCGTTCCGTAAATACATCCGATGGAATAATATCAAAATCGATCTGCCGGTCCAGCAGGACATGCGCAGGCTTCTGGGTCAGCATATATTTCCCCGCCCACTCCGCTTCGGCATGATACAGAATTGCAGCCGGAGTTACGCGGTTACCGCCGCTGATCAAGGCACACATCCGGTTCAGGTATCTCATCAGAGCCCCGAAATGGCGGAACTGCGGATCATGGCCGTTCGCATAGAAATGCGGCGGGCAATCCGGATCAGGATAAGGCTTGGCGGAAAAGGCATGCGGCACATAATGGTTCACGCCCCTGACCAGGAAATGATCCACCAGATATTTCATCATCCGCACGCCTTCGCCCCAGCCGTAAGCGCCGAAGATCTCACACATCGTCCGGCCCTGTTTAACCGGATCAATGGCTGCGAAGGAGCTGCCCAGCTTCCCGAGCAGATAATGGAAGAACTCCCCGTCGCGCTCACCGATTACCGTTCTTTGCGGATAAATCTCGCCGCCCGGCATAACCTGCCCGCCGATATCATCAATGCCGGACATATGCTGCCCGGACAGCCCGCGGAAAAAATGCCCCAGGCTGGCACCCGGCCTGGCATGCATGTTATTGTCTTCAATCAGGTGGCCGATGTACTCCACATTGCGCGCTTCACACCAGTCTCCGACCTGTCTGGAGAAATTAGCCTCCACCAACCGGGTTACTGAATCCATATAGATATAGCGGACCTCCGCCATCAGATGCGGGTCATTCCCCTTTTCCCACAACAGGGGCAGCTTAGTCCGCCAGCCTTCGCCAAGCCGGGCATGCAATTGTTCTTCCAGCTCATCGCTCCAGGGCAGATCCTGATCCGCCCCAATCGGCTTGTTATCATTCATCCGGCCGTTGCCAAGCTCCGGCTCATCGGAGAAGAAGCCGGCAATCGTGACGCCGAACTCTTCCTTGTAGCGGGCATAATGCGGTTCATATACTGCTTCGATCAGTTTAGCTGCACTGTCTTTCTTCAGCATATTAATGTAGCCGTCACGGCTGCCGGCATTGCGGGTCAGGTAGTTTACATAGATCGCCCACTTGCCTTCCGGAACATCCCACACCAGCTCCCCGTCCTTGACCAGCTCTGTAAGGTCAACTAGGGTAGTTGTATCAAAGCCCTGGTCCACACGTGCGGCACAGACGCTGAGCAGGGTATCATCGTCGAACCTCCGTTTTTCCTTTTTGGCGCGCATGGAGAACATGCTGCTCTCGAACGGGTTCTTAGTGAATTTCGCGTGCTTGGACACATTCAGCTGGGCGGACTTCACCGGTCCGGATACTTCCACTGAAGAATAGTAGAGGTACTGCCGGCAACATTCAGCCGGGGCCTGCTCCAGAGCGCCGTTGGCATAGCCGGTCGGAAAATGGCTGTCATCCAGAATCCACACCTTCATGCCCCGCTGTTTCGCTTCATCCAGAATAATATCCAGGTCATGCCACCACTGCGGGCCGCAGAAATCAGGATGGGGTCTGCTCTCCACACAGACTGCCCCTATACCGGCCGAATGGATTGCCGACATGTACTCTCTGAGCACTTCCTCCTCTTCGCCGTGCAGCCACAGAAAAGGAAAGATGTAGTTCTCCCCGTCCCCCTGAAGCAGGCGCTGTAATTTGTTATTCATAAGAGACTCCCTCTGCTGCAGGCTGCTTTTTGATCTGGATCAGCTGCTGATTCAGCTTGTTGATCGCTCTTTTATTGAACAATAAACTATCATTATCCATCGAGGCCAGGGCATCGACCTTAAAGTTCTCCATCATGCCGTACATCGGGATTTGCGTCAGATCTCCGAGAATTCGGATGACGATCTGCTTCGTTACATCATTCGTCATCAGATCCTGCAACGTATCTCTCGAAGAAAAGACGCCTTCTGGAATTTCCACCTCAACCAGCGGCTCATTGTCATCCTGCTCCGGGAGCGTGAACCAGTTTGCCACCAGCTCTCCTTTATCCTCAATCGGTGCAGAGTAGGACGGATTGGCAACTGCAACTTTTTTGAAAACAGCCCGGTCTGTGCAGGCTCGCTCCCCGTTATCTGCTACAACCTCAATCATGGTGTATCCTTCGCTCAAAAGCACATCCTTGAACAGCAGAATCTTATCTGCCCCGGATAATGTTTCCGTCTTTACACCATTTATAATCAGCGATACCGAACCGCAGTTTGTGTATACTTTTAAATCAGTGCTGTCCCCGGCACGCTCCAGATGGCGTTTTCCGGCAATATGGACAAATGGCTCCTTCGACCAGTGTGCTTTGTACATATAGAAGGCATCTTTTTTCACCTTGCGGTCATAGGTTATAAGCCCTTTATTGTTGCGCCCCTTCACCCCGCCCTCATCCCGGACATTGGCCCCGAAGTCGAACATGTTCCACACATACGTTGCCCACAGGAAAGGGCGCTCGACAAAAATCCTCCAGACTTTTTCGTGATATAGCGCATGGTATTCCTCTGTGTAATCCTTAACTACAGGCCGATCGCTGTGATATTCGATAATCCCTTCAGCGCCATATTCGGAAATGCTGAGACAGGTGTCCGGGTTGGTCTGATGAAACTGGTCGATCCACGGGGCAAAATCCTCCGCTTTACCGTTATACCAGCCATAGTACTTGTTATAGCCGATTACATCGGTAAGATAGTTGTACTCATCCGTGTCATCGACAATGAACATGTTCGCCATCGTTGTCAGCCGCGTCGGATCTTCCTGTTTGGTCAGCTCATTCAGCTCACGGACAACCTGGCGGACCTGCTCCACATTTTTGCTGCCGATCTGGATTTCATTCTGGATGCCCCAGAAGAGAATCGACGGGTGATTGTAATTCTGGCGGATCAGTTCGGTCATTTGCGATTTGGCGTTGGCCCCGGTCAGATCGCTCTCCGACATACGGGTGATGAACGGAATTTCTGCCCAGACCACCATTCCTGCGCGGTCACACAGATCATAGAAATACTGGTCATGCTGGTAATGGGCGAGACGGATGGAGTTTGCTCCGATCTCTTGGATCAGCGTCATATCCTCGTCATGCTGCTGCGGCGTAATCGCCCAGCCCATATCCTTGCGGTCCTGATGTCTGGAGACCCCATGCAGCCGGACCTGTCTGCCGTTCAGGTACAGCCCCTCAGCCGGATCAACGCGGAAATAACGCACGCCAAAAGGAATGACTACCTCATCTACTGTATCGTTATAGCGCTGCAAGGATACTTTGGCCTGATACAGATGCGCATCCGGAACGGCATCCCATAGCAGCGGTTTCGGAATCGTTATGTCCAGATCTACAGCCGCAGTATCTCCAGCAGGAAGATGAACTTCAGCACCGGATACTCCGGCAACAGCCCCGGCCTTATCCAGCAGCTCGACCCATAGCCGGGTCTTCCCTTCTTCCGGGGTGTCGTTGGCAATCCGGGTATGAATCCGTAACTTTGCAGCTTCAGCGGTCACCTCTTCCTGCACGATATATACGCCCGCAGAGCCGTGATCCAGCAGGTCGATATGCACCGGATTCACGAGGATCAGATTCACATCACGGTAAATGCCGCCATAGAAGGTGAAGTCGGCGCGCAGCGGATAGACATCCTCCAAGGCGGAGTTATCCACTTTTACCGCCAGAATATGGACACCGCCAAACCGTAAATAATCTGTCAGATCAAACCTGAAAGTGGAATAACCCCCCCGGTGCTGCCCGATATGCCGGCCGTCCAGATAGACGTCCGCCACACTGTTCGCGCCTTGAAATTCTATAAATACCCGGTTATGCTGCTCAGCGGCCGGTATAGTCAGCGTCTTCCGATACCAGCAGGCCCGCCGGTCATATTCATTGCCGTTAGCTCCGTCAACCGCATTCCAGGTATGCGGCAGGGAGACCGTCTCCCAGTCACGGTCGCTGCAGGCCGGATCGGCACCCGCTATCTCACTTTGCTTCGAGAATATCCAACCGGCATTCAAATTCATTACTTTACGCATTCCAAAATCCCCTCCATCCCATTTCCCTTTACCCCTCTATCCGTCTCAGCCCGCTTAGAGCAGCTCTTTCATCTTGTCGGCAATCAGCTCCGCGGCCCGCCGCGGATTCAGGCGGTACAGCTTATCCATCATCCGGGAATCCTTGCCGGCCAGCACACGGTACCGGTCCTTTTCGATTCCGTCAATGATAATCTCGGCAGCCTGTACAGGAGTCAGCAGCTGGGCGACCTGATCCTTGCTTATCTCTTTATTGCCTGCGTCCGCAAGACCGGAGTTCTGCATAATGTTGGTGCTTACCCCGCCGGGAAAAACCACGGTTACTTTGACTTTCGTATCTTTAAGCTCGGAACGAAGTCCTTCGGTCAGCAGCTTCACCGCTGCCTTTGATGCCCCGTAGATCGTCTGTCCGGGAACGGGCAGGAACCCGCCCATGCTGGATACATTCGTTATATGGGCTACCGGTCTGTCCAGCAGATGCGGAAGAAAGGTCTTAACCATGTAAAGCGTTCCGTAGAAGTTGATATCCATTACCTGCCTGATTTTGTCATAGCCGAGTTCATTTACCGGCACAAACGGGTGTATAATCCCCGCATTGTTGATGATCCCGTCCACAGCTCCGTGCTGCTTCAGCACCTGCTCCGGCAACGCTTCTACTGCAGCGGGATCTGTCAGATTTACGAGGTGTATGGATAATCTGTCGCTGGCAGCGCCGGATTGCTTGACGGTCTCTTCCAGTGCAGCCTGGCTTATATCAACAGCAGCTACACGCGCCCCTTTGGACAGCAGATTACGCACTAATTCCCGGCCGATCCCGCCTCCGGCTCCGGTAACAACAATAACCTTGCCTGATACCTTCATGTCTGCAGTCACCTTCTTCTTTCATAGTTGCTTTAATGAGTAAGGCTGCTATAAGCCGGCTGTACCAATCCCGCCCAGTACAGACAGGCTTTCTTTGGGATGTCTTGTCTGGGTAGAACGGTCCACGGCAATTAGACCGAAGGTCTGGTCATAGCCCAGCTGCCATTCAAAATTATCGAGCAGCGACCAATACGTATAGCCGATAACCGGAATCCCCTTGGCAATCCGCTCCTGAACGCCTTTCAGCGCCTCTTTAATGAATGTAACCCTGTCTTCATCGTTGTCACCGGACAAGCCGTTTTCGGTAATGAAGATGGGCTTTTTCCAATGCTCTGATACGAAATCCAGAACATTCCCCAGCGCCGCCGGATAATTTTCATAGCCCATTTTCGTCAGTTTGGCTGCTGCATCCGGGGGTACGACACCGTCCGGCCCGTGGATTTTGCGAGAGTAATTCTGTACACCGAGGAAATCATCATCCTGCAGATACGGCAGATAGACTAGGAAGTCCTCCTGCTGTTCCAGTTGCACAAACGGCTCCCCACCCGGCAGGGCCTGATGATCATATAGTGAAAAGGTAATGCCTACCTGAATGTCCGGATGCAGCTCCTTGATAATGCTGCGCGCTGTCTCATGGCATTTCATAATAATCCGTTCACCCTGCTCCGTTCTTGGAGAGAGGAACGGCTGCACCTGGCCCGGATGGATGCCGAAAATTTCCCCAAGCTCGCGGTAGTAATGCTCCATCCGGGCTCCCAGATCCGTATTCAGCCCCACCTGGACTTCCGCATTATTCGTCTGCTTAGTGCTGCCGCCCATCATCCGCTTCATAATCTTGGTGATCTGCTTGCCCATATTGGCTTCATTGATCGTACAGATATAAGGAATGAATTCGCCCAGCTCTGAGACAACATGTCTGCAGTACCGGCCAAAGGCTTCAATAGTCGTCTCATTCTCCCAACCGCCTGCGCTTATAAGCCATTTAGGCGAGGAAAAATGATGCAGGGTCACTACCGGCGTAATCCCCTGCTGATGGCAGAAATTCAGCACATCCCGGTAATGCCGGATTTCCTGATCATTGAATTCGCCCTTTGCAGGCTCAATTCTCGCCCATTCAATAGAGAACCGGTAGGCGTTGCAGCCGGCCTCCTTCAGCAGCAGAATATCCTCTTCATACCGGTTATAATGATCTACTGCATCCAACGAAGGCTCCTTATATACGGAATGAGGTGCATGCTCCATCGCCCAAAAATCACTAAAGATATTATGTCCTTCCACCTGATGGGCAGCTGTAGCCGCCCCAATCATAAAATCCGCCGGAAACTTTCCCATATTTCTGTCCATCCCCTCTACTTAACGTGTTAAATGTAACCGCTATCAACTTTACAGATCACCTTACAGCTAAAATAATATCATGGTCACAAAAATCGTTATGGTATTTTGGTACTCTTTTTTGTAACATTGAACCAGGAAGTAGGAAAGGAGAATGGCCCGGCCATGAACACTGAGGAGCATTTCAAGCTATGTGACCTTATTGCTGCCACATTTGATCTGCATGTCTTCTATATCGATCCCTCCGGAAAAATCACCTATGAGTCCTCCAACAACAAGCTGCTTAATCCGCTGTATGAGAACCAGAAAGAGAGTCTGTTTGCACGTTTGAACTTCTATGCCGGCAAGCCGTACGATTTTCCGCTGCTGCAAAAGTCAGCCTTTTCCGAGAAATTCCTGCTCATCAGCGTGTTCAGCAAGCAGGTGTTCGAGGGCACCGTGCTCATCGGCCCGTCTGTTTCCTATCCGCTATCCGCTGACCGGGTGGACGGGATTATCAACGATTCCCTGGCTTTCTTTTACCGCGATAAAATCATCCAGTACTACAGCTCCATCCCTGTCGTTCCCCTGGAAAAGCTGCTGAATATCGGCACACTCGCCTTTCAGCTGTTCAACCAGATCTATGTTGCCCCGGAGACAGCATGGTCGCGGAACGGCGAGCTACGGGAATCCCATGAAAAAATGGAGAAAAACGAGCTGGTGGTCTCCCGTAATCTGCAGGCAAGCATCTATCACGAGCGGCTGTTTGAGCGGAAAATGCTGGAGATCATCAGAGAGGGACGGGTCGAGGAGCTGCCCCAGCTGCCCCATCTGAAGGAAGAAGAAATCGCCAGCGTGCTGTCCAAAACCAGTTATTTCCGGTCCAATAAAAATCACATCATCACCCTAATTACCCTGGTATCCCGAGCTGCAATTGACGGAGGACTGCATGAGGAGGTCGCCTTCAGTCTGCATGACCGCTTTATCCAGCAGCTGGAGGAAGCGAACACGCTGGAGGGTATCCGGGAGCTGGCCAAGGAAGTGCTCTATACCTATGCCGAGCAGGTCCGGGAGGTCAAAAACGAACGCTTTTCCAAGACGGTCACCACCTGCAAGGATTATATCTACAAGCATATTTACGAGAATATCAGCCACGACGACATTGCCCGTAAAGCAGACCTCAGCCCGAAATATCTGTCCGTCCTGTTCAAGCGGGAGGTCGGAATTACGGTCAGCGAATACATTCAGAACACCCGTATTAATGAAGCAAAAAAATTGCTCGTCCACAGCCAGACGCCCATCTCCGAAATCTGCACGCTGCTGAACTTCAACGACCAGAGCTATTTCACCAAGGTGTTTAAAAAGATAGCTGGTGTTACGCCGATGGTGTACAGGGAGCGGCATCATCTGCTGGAGCGGAAATAGGCTGTGCCGGACAACCCTTTTCAGCAAAAAGAAACCCGCGCTTTCGCGCGGGTTCTGCTCTTTATACCCAACCAACCTCAACCCACTCCCCGTCACCCGGGATTTGAGCTTCCATGGCCTGGCCGCTGCGGACGTATTTCAGCACACCCTGCCCATGTGTGCTCCGCACTCTGATCTTTTCCTGATCCATGTAGACTTCAATGTCCCCCGGGCCGGCCGGTATAGTACCTTCCATCCAAGTAAGGCCACCAAGCTGCGGCTCTACCGTGTAAGTGGCATAACCCGGCGTCAGAGGTCGCACTCCAAGAAAATACTTTCCGAGCAGATAGACTGGACCGGCTCCCCAGGCATGGCAGAGGCTTTTACCGAACGGCATTCCGTACATCCCGTAATGCTCATCCGCAGCAAGCGAAGGATCATATTCCTCCCAGAAGGAGGTCGCTCCCAGATCGATCATCCCGCCCCAGTAGGACTGCAGCTCCTTGTAGACAACCTCATGCTCTCCGCTCTCGCAGAGCACTGCCAGCTCATGGAACCGCATATATGGCGTTCTGATCTGCGGAACCTCAGGGTTCAGCATTACCTTTTGGACAACACTCGCTTTTTGCTCAGGAGACGGTAGCCATAGGTCATCGCGAACATACTGGCATGCTTGGTCAGAACCGGCTGCGTCTCCCCGTCAACCCGGTGGTGCAGCAGACCGCCTTTTGCCTCATCCCAAAAGACCGACAGCGTCTTGGCCTTAACCTCTTCAGCCACTGCCCCATAACGTGCGGAAGCATCTGCATCCTCCATAAGCGATGCGAAAATACTCATAGCCTCAAGGCCCCGCACGAACAGGATCTGCTCTGTACTGACAGCACCTATGTTACTGAAATCTGCCCAATCCACAAATACCCAGTCCTGTTCTCTGCCCTGCACAAAACCCTCCGGATTCCGCTGCTGCAGACAGAAGTCCATCAGCGAAACAGCCCGGTCATAATACTGGCGGATGAACCCGAAGTCACCGGTATAGAGATAGTAATCATACAGGGAGATGAACCAATAGAAAGAGTAATCCTGGATCGTGTTGATGTGCATTGTCACGGGATCTTTTCCTCTTAGGGCAATCAGGGTCCGGCGGGTCACATCCAGATCGAAAAAGCTATAGTAATTCATCAGGAACGCCTGATAAGCATCCCCCGACCACACCCAGCGGTCCCGCTTGATTCCGTCCAGGAAAAATTCGCGGGTGTTCAGGTGCAGCGTATACAGTGACATGTTATAAATTTCATCCAGCCGGGAGTCCGAGCTCCGGAAAGAGCTGCGGTAGGTTACCGGCACATACTCATACAGCAGGGAGACCCGTTCCCACTGTACATCCCCGTCCGCATGAATCCATACATACCGGAAGGCTCTGGCTTCCTCCAGAATGAATATGCCTTCATCGCCCTGCGGAGTCCCGCCATTAACCGTGAACCCGTCGAGATTGATACATTCCTCCGGTGACAGCGCCTCCGCCTCTGACTCCCCGTAATACAGCCGGACTGTCCCGGTTCCTGTCAGGTTATGAAACCGCAGATAGCCGAATGTTTCCCGGCCGAAGTCAGCCAGCGGATGGCCGTTTTTCAGCTCCACGGAGACTGCCTCCAGCGGTGACACACTAAGCTTATACTCTGACGGCAGACTGTCCGGCTGATTAAAAATCCATGAGCCTGCGCTAACCCAATCATTCTGGTAAGAGGTCACTTCCCAGGACGGGCCGGTACGGATATTGTTCCCGTTAATGTAGAGGGCTGGCGTCTCCTGATCATTGTACACACTGACTTCGATCTGATGCCGTCCTGCCGGCAGGGTTATCGGGGACTTGTTCAAGCGGTAATTGTCCCTGCCGTCCAGATAGAGCGAGAGCTTGCCTTCTGCCAAAATAGTAATTTGCTCCTCCTCGGGCAGGTCATACGTATAGCTGAATTTGATATTACTGTAATGGCGGTCAAGCCGCCAAAGGGCCGGATAAGTAACGCCCCGCGCTCTGCGCGCTACAGACATTTTTTCATGCAGCCGGATTTCAAAATCCCCCGGATACCAGATCCAGGCGGCAGCCTGCTTCATTGGATGTGTCTCCATAATTGTTACCCCTTTCATTTCTGATATGCCTAAGTGTATACTGGGTGGACAGAAGATGATGCAGGGAGAAGTGACATTATACATGGACAATAGTGACCAATTCCTTAGAACCGGTCTGCAAAAAGCGTCAAAAACGCCCGTCCATCAATCCAGTGTATCCGAGCATTTTGTGGACGGTTTTCCACTGTTCCTCAACCGCTGGCCGGAGGGCTTTGATCTGCGCGTGCACAGCCATGATTATATTGAGATCGTCTATGTAACGTCAGGCGAAGGCTATCATTATATCGATGACCGGGTTGAAAAAACAGGCAAAGGCTGCCTGTATCTCCTGCCTGTAGGCACCTCACATATTTTCCGCCCCGGCAGCACCTCAGTCCGGAATCCGCTGATCGTGTACAACCTGTGTGCACTGCCGGAATTTGCCGCAGAATTGGGCGCCTGGCTGGGGAATTACGGGAGCGGCGGCGAACCTCTGTTTATTTTTAATGGAGAGCCGGGCAGCTATATTGCCCTTGAAGACAGGGGGCTCGAGCTTGGCGAAGCCTTCGAGAGTATGTACCGGGAGTATACCGAGCAGCCCTGGGGCTTCGAGGCGAGCCTGTTCGCAGGTCTGCTGAAGCTGTCTGTACGGATCGCGCGCCTGGTGAAGCAACAGACGAAGGAGCACGGCGGCACCGGAATTTCCGGACGGATGGATAATCGTGAGTGGTCAGAACTGTTGCAGTATATCAGTCTCCATATTGCCGAGCCGCTGACACTCTCGCAGCTGGCCGCCCAGGCCGGTATAAGCAACCGGCATTTTATCCGCCTGTTCCGGCAGCAGGCCGGCATGAGCTTTTCTGACTACCTGCAGCATAAGCGGATTGAGCTGGCCTGCCACCTTTTAATCGAAACCAGCCGCAAAATGCCCGACATCGCCAAAAGCATCGGCTACCAGGACACCGCGCATTTCCGCGAGATTTTTCGTAAGCTGATGGGGATTAGTCCGAGTGAGTACCGGAAGGCTCCGGGTATAACCAGACAATAAAGTTGAAGTTCCTACTAATTCATGGGTCTGAGTGAGGAGACTGAATGATTACGAGGGAGGTGACAAAAGCAGCCGATCACGATGATCAGCTGCTTTCTTGGTATTATTGAGCTAACGTTTCACGTTAGTTGAATATCTGAGTGAGATATACTTAAATGCCTACCTTCCCCTCATAATCTCTTAACGAGGAACAAATTCAGATCGTCATCTATAATTACCTGCTGACTATATTGCAGGTACTCCCCGTCTTTAAATATTCCTTTGCCATCCGGAACATATCCGCGATTGACGTATAAGGTTTGTGCAGCCCCATAATCACTGAACAGCCCTACACCCAGGCCTGAGACTTCTGATCGTTCGCTAACTATAACTTCTGCTTTATCCATCAACAATGTACCTACTCCTAGACGTCGATACTTAATCAGTACATTGAAATCCTGAATCTCCGGTATAAGCTGCTTTTTAAAATAGGGATAATCTGATTGCCAAAGTACATTGACATAACCCGCAAAATCACCTTCAATTTCAGCCACCAATGTGACTCGCTGCTCTTTTTCTTGTTCCATCAAATATTTTAGAAAAAGAGTTACAGGCTTCTCCCACCCTTGATTATGAAACGCCTCGGAGATCACTTTGGGATCACTTTCATTCAAGATACGGATAGTTACATCAGTCATAAAGTCACCTCTTCTTTTCTTTTATTATAAAATAAACGAAAGTCTTAATATGGGATAAAACGAGTATATTCAACAAATCTCCCAGTTAACTTAATAGGAAGTCATTAGCCTATATCCACGCAAAAAAAGCCGCCCCAAGCCACTTACATGACTTTGGGACAGCCTCTTAAACTCAATTACTTCTTCAAATGATAAGGCACCGTAGTAACAATCACATCGCTGCGGAACAGCAGACGGGCGCGGATCAGCAGGCTCGACTGGTTGTGCAGGATGTTGTGCCAGCCTTTTTTCGGTATAAACTGTGGAATGATGACTGTGACTCGATGATTCAGATCTGCCGCTTTCCAGTTGATCGTGTCAATAAACTTGGTTAACGGCTGTACAATGCTTCTGTAAGGCGTATAGAGGGTCACCAGGCGTACGTCCGGCTGCCACTTTGTCCATTTCTCCTCGAATGCCGCTTCATCTTCCCGTTCAAAAGGAACATATACGGCGATAATCTGCTGCGGTGACAGCGATTTGGCGTATTCCAGCGAGTTCTCCACAACATGGGTGATTCCGGCAACCGGCACGATAATGACATTGCCCTCGATTTTTACCGTAGGCTCGCAGGTTGTAATTCTAAGCTGGTCGGCAACAGCCTCGTAATGCTTATGAATTCTATGAAAGATGAACAGGAGAATCGGCAGGAAGACAAATACCGGCCATACCTGAGTGAACTTGGTCAGGAAGAACATCATGGTTACAATGAAGCTGATCAGCGCTCCCACGGTGTTGATAACGAACTTCGGCATCCAGCCTGCCGGCTTTTCGCGGAGCCATTTCACCATCATCCCGGTCTGGGATAACGTAAAGGGAATGAACACCCCCACCGCATACAGAGGAATCAACTGCTCCGTCTCCCCTTCAAATACATAAATCAGCAGCATCGAGAGCACGCCCAGGATAATAATCCCGTTGGAATACCCGAGTCTGTCTCCACGCATTGTAAACATCCGCGGAATGAATTTGTCTTTGGCCAGATTCACTGCGAGTAGCGGGAACGCCGAATATCCGGTATTAGCCGCCAGAATCAGAATTAACGCAGTTGTACCCTGGATAAAAAAGTACATCGCATTGCGCCCGAAGGTCTGCTCCGCAATCTGCGACACTACAGTGACATCAGCCCGCGGCGAAATCCCGTAGTAATAGGCCAGCACGACAATCCCGGAGAACAGGACAGCTAATAAAATCCCCATCGCTGCCAGCGTTTTGGCCGCATTGGAAGCTTCAGGACTTTTAAAATTCGGAATGGCATTGGAGATCGCCTCTACCCCGGTTAACGCGGAGCTCCCCGATGAAAAAGCGCGCAGCAGCAGGAACAAACTGATTCCCGCCACCGGAGTGCCCAGCGACGTATGCAGCTCAGCCGGAACGTTACCCGTTAAGATGTTATAAAGACCCGTGCCGATCAGAATGAATAAGGCCAGCACGAACAGATATACCGGATAGGCCAGAACGGATGCGGATTCCGTCACTCCTCTTAAATTCAATAATGTAATGAGCAGCACGAAGATAATGGCGATCAGCACCTTATGCTCATGCAGGCTTGGAAAAGCCGATGTAATCGCGTCTGTCCCCGCCGAAACACTTACCGCCACCGTCAGAATATAATCCACCAACAGCGAGCCGCCGGCGACCAGCCCGGGGTATCTGCCCAGATTTTCTTTGGAGACAACATAGGCTCCCCCGCCGTGCGAATAAGCAAAAATAATCTGACGGTAGGACAGGATCAGCGCAGTCAGCAGCACCAATACCCCGATCGCGATCGGAATGGAATACCAGAAAGCCATTGTACCAACCGTAACCAATACAATTAAGATTTGCTCAGGACCGTAGGCAACCGAGGATAATGCATCTGATGACAGAATCGCCAGCGCTTTCTTTTTATTTAACTTCTGCTCCCCCAGCTCAGTGGACTTCAAGGGCCTGCCAATCAAAAACCTTTTTAAAAAGGAAATCACGGGTTTCACGCTCGCTTTGTACGTTAGTCTTATTGTCCTGAAAGCATATCACCTGCCGGATTAAGCTGGTGTTAGGATTTCGCCTTCAGTATTAAGATTGCATTAAGATCAGTCCGTTTTTCTCCATTAAAAAAAGCCCCTGACGGGGCTACTTCGACGGCTCATAGTGCACATGAACCTCTATAACTTCGGCGGATTTCTTCAGTTCATTCTCCACATTGGTAGCAACGTTATGGGCTTCCTGAAAGCCCAGACCGCTCTTGATCGACAGGACGACATCGACTACAGCATTGCTGCCATAATTTCTGGCCCGCAGCTCCTTAACCTCCTCCACACCTTCAACCTGCTCAACAGTCTCCCTGAATGTATGGATAATCGTTTCATCGAACCCGTCCGATAAGTGGTGGGAGGCATCACGGAAGATATCCCACGCTGTTTTGCAGATGATGAATCCGACCAGAACCGCTGTCACAGGATCAAGCCATGGAAGATTAAACTGGGAGCCGACGATCCCGATTACCGCACCGATACTCACCAGGGCATCCGAATAGTTATCCTTGGCGGCGGCCATCACAGCCTGGCTTTTGATTCTGAGCGCAAGCTGCTTATTGTACCGGTAGACACAATACATCACGACTGCACAGAATAGCCCTGTCCATACAGAAATTAGATCCGGCGACTCTCCTCTGCCCTTAAAGACAGAAGCAACCGCCGTAATTAGAACCTGCAGGCCGACCGCCATCATAATAAAGGAAGCTACTAATGAAGCTATCGTTTCCGACTTCCAGTGGCCGTACGGATGGTCTGCATCAGCCGGCCGCTGCGCCAGCTTTAGTCCGATCAGCACCGCGATGGAAGCTACAATATCCGTTGCATTATTAAGGCCGTCTGCCTTGAGGGCTTCCGAGCCCGAAATATTCCCGATTATTAACTTAAGTGCAGATAGACAGATATAAGCGATAATGCTTATAACAGCCCCGCGTTCGCCCATTTTTAAATTCTCATAACGCTGCTGCTGCTCCATGTTTCCAGATTCTCCCCTCGCCTTACATTGCATTGTTTCATACTAGCAGACGCAATTCGAGTGGGTCTAGAGAAACGTTTTTCGACGGGGGACGAATAATGTCTCAGGGCAAAGAAGCTTGCCCTGGCGCAAAAGGGTTGCAGGGAAGCACGATTTAGTTTCAAAATGCAGTACCTTTAGATACGCACTTTAACCAAACTTCAACCTTCTTGTAAAAACAACACAGCCAAGCGTAAGAGCCGCCGCTATAAAATAGGCTCCCATCAGATCGAGCTGGGCCACAATGAATCCGGAGGAGGCGCTGCCCAGCAGCATCCCTCCCATCATCAGCGGAATCAGAATTCCGTTGGTCCTGCCGATATACTCTTCCCTGATCTCCTGGATCATCATGGCGCTGAAGGAGACCTGGAAGCAGGCTGTAGCTATACCGGACAGCACTCTCGCACTTCCTGTAAGTACAGGCCAGACCGACAGCACCTCAATAGCGGTGATGACTGCCCAAATGATCATGATTACTGTAATGACCCCGCGTCTGTAACGGGTTATTTGGGCTGTAAGCATGGCTGCCAGGAGGCCGCCTGCAAGCATCCCCGCGCCTTCGGCGGCTGCGAACCACTGTACGCTTTCTTTGGGCAGACCCAGACGGTTCATCGTAACAAAGACATCCAGCGGCTGGGTCACCCCCATCGCCAGACCCGAGATGAGAAACATAACCGCAATCAGCTTCAGGTTGGCATGGCCCAGCACATAACGGAAGCCTTCTTTTATATCTTTTAACGGTGAAGTCTTCTCTGCCTTCAGCTCTCTGCCCGATGACGGCAGGAACAGCTGGATTCCGGCTGCCAGCGTGAAGATCAGGAACAAGGCAATAATCGATGACTGTATGCCGAGCTGAGTATAGACAAGAGTCCCGAGCATCGGTCCAAAGATCGTGAATAAGGCCATCAGGCTCTGGTTAATCCCGACGGCTGTTCCGACCTCCTCTGCAGGGATATGCTTTTTGAACAGCACCGCGGAAGACGGCTGGGAAAACTGGCTGACAATCGCCGAAATAACGGTGGCCGCAAACACCGCCTGCCATACCCCGCCGGCAACCAGTCCAAGAATAAGCAGCATTGATAATGCGCTTAGGGCATCGCCCAAAATGACAGTTTTTTTCGGATTCCAGCGGTCGGCAAAGGTTCCTCCGATTAGAGAGAACACAAAGATAGGAAGATACTCTAACGCAGTAAGCATGGATACAGCAGTAGGATTATTTCCGGTCTGATCCATAATATAGAACAGCAAAGCCATATTCCGGATCCATATTCCTGTCTGCTGCAGCAGATCGGCTGTGGCGACAATAAGAAATACTCTGTTTCTGATCAGTTTGTTCATGAGGCACCCCTGGCTGGTTTTTGACATTTGCTTTGTCAGTACAACGACTTTAAACTATAGGGTAACCCGATAGTCAAGACCGCTAAACCAGCGAAAGGAGATAGGCCATGTCCGTCATGCCGTCCAAATACTTTACAACGAGCGAAATCGCCAGGACCTGCGGGGTGACCAAGCATACGGTTTTTCACTATGATGAAATCGGGCTGTTAAAGCCGGAATTTGTGAACGCGAAGGGGTACCGCTACTACTCGCTCCAGCAATGCTACACACTCGAAATCATCAGTGTACTCAAGAAGGCCGGCAGTTCGCTGAAGGAAATCAAGGATTTTCTGGATAACCAGAACACAGACAGGTTCGTCAGCCTCATCCGCCAGAAGCAGCGTGAGCTTGAGCTTGAGCTGAACCGGATGCAGCGGATTCAGAGCTTCCTGGACGGCGCCCTGCAAATGTCCGAAAACGCACAAAAGGCACCAAGGGATACGCCGGCTGTTGAAGAGCAGCAGGCGGCGTATTTTATCACAACCCCCGTCGGCCCGGACATCAGTGACCACGAATACGCCCGCAAATTCAGCGAACACCGGATCTACTGTGAAGAACATCTGATTATGCATGAGCTGCCGTTCTGGTCCATCGTGAATCAGGAGCAGCTCCAGTCAGGCGAATATTATCCAAGCCACATTGCCTGCAAGCTGCTTACTCCTGCCAAGGGAGGCAATATCATCGTAAAGCCGCCGGGCCTTTATGCCGTCATGGATCATAAGGGATCTTACGAGACATTAGAACACACTTATGCGCAGCTAAAAGAGTTCATCCAAGTTAACGGGCTGGCTGTATGCGGCGCCGCTTACGAGATGGATCTCTACAATTATTTCACTGAAGATAATCCGGAGCATTTTGTGATCCGGATTTCGGTTCACGTGTGCCGGATACAAACAGACCGGACAGATTGATTTGATTTGAGCCAGCTACGAATAAGCCAGACGCAGGCGAGCATGCCAAAAAACCTTGATTTCTCAAGGTTTTTTGGCTTTTGCAGATGAAGCTGGGGCTGCTCCGCCGTCTTCGGCTTGCACTCCGGATGATCGCCTGGCCTGTAACAAATCAGGCGAAGCTACACTGTATACTTCTCCAAAGACGGCCGGTCCTTCACGATCAGCTGCTTATTGCCGACCAGCTCAATCAGGCCCAGGTCCTCGAAGCGGGCGAATTTGCGGCTGATCGTCTCGCGGGTGACACCCACATAGCTCGCCAGCTCCTCGCGGGAGAGCGGCAGCTTGATCGCAAGTCCGCCGCTGCGCGGCTTGCCATATTTATCGCCCAGCTCCAGAATCATATGGGCGATCCGGATCTCCGGGTCCTTGGTCGCCAGACTCTGGGCCAGATTCTCGGTATGGGCCAGCCGCTTGGCTACAGTCTTCAGCAGCTTGATCGTAATATCCGGGTTCTCCGCCATCAGCTGCTCCATATCCGTGCGGGTCAGCATGCAGATCGCCGTCTCGGTCAGCGCGTAGGCGCTGAAGTTGCTCAGCTCCTCGCTGCTCAGGATATTCAGCTCGCCAAAAAATTCCCCGCTGCTCAGCACATGCAGAATCTGCTCCTTGCCCTGCGGCGTCATTTTGGACAGCTTCACCTGTCCCTGCTGGATAATAAACAGCGTGTCTGTCGGCTGCTCCTCCAGAATCAGCGCCTGGCCTTTGGCGTATTTGCGGTGTCTGATCATCGCGCTGATCCGCGAGAGCTCGCTGCCGCTGAGCGAGGCGAAGATCGGCACCTTGCGGGTACACGGCTCCGCAGCGTTTTTACAGGAATGTTCCGGCATTCTGTACCCCTCCTTGGTTCATTGGTCTGGTTGATAGGAAGTCTGGTTGATTGAATCTATTTGAACGAGAGCCTGCTTAATCGGGAATCTGCTGCTTAGGAAACAATCCGTTTCTGTGCGACCGGTTCAAAATGAGTGGTGTCTTCCCCGCATACCGGGCAGACCCAATCCTCCGGCAGATCCTCAAATGCCGTACCTGGTTCAACATCCTCATCGGGATCTCCGAGCGCCGGATCATAAATATAGCCGCATGGCTTGCAAATGTATTTAGTCATTGTTAATTCCTCCTGTGTGTTATTTAGTTGGATTTTCGGCACTTAATTCGATCATTTCTCGACTTTTATACTCATTAGTTGGAAAATCAGCACTTAGTTTAGGCCAAAAACCCCTTTTGGACGGATAACTGTATAATTAGATGACGTTTTTCCACCTAGATTCTTCAAACCGGCAGTTAGCCAAATATTAAATGTCATTTTTCCACTTAGTTTGGTCAGCCGCCGCTTATAGGGGCATTTCCGCACCGCGATAATCAGCATAGATGTATTCTGTACAACTAAATCGGCTATTTTCTGCCCGAGCCGGCACTTAGTTGTATTCCATACACTTAAATCTCCCTAAAAAGTCCGATTTACGCGCTCCGGCCCATTGTAGCTGCACGAAATACACTTATAGAGCGCAAGCATACGACGACGCGGGAATATAGTTGTACAAACTACAGTTATGCTTCATTGCGCAGTCATCCTCACAACAGTTAGAGCCGGCCCAAACTACGGATTATGAATCTGTTCTCTTACCTGGATCACCAAACCAGTAAACCTCACATTTGGCCGCGATCCCGCACTCTTATTCCACCAGCGCCGCAATCCCGGCAATAACCGCCTCAAGACTGCCGCCCGCCACATCCAGCCCCTCCAGGCTCACGCCCTGCTCCACCGCTGACTTATACAGCAGCGAGGCTGCCGCACCGTCCCAGGCGAGCGCCCCGGCCAGCCGGTTGTCCTTGACGTAAATCCGCGTGTACACGCCGTTCACTTCGCCCGCCGCTGACAGGTCACACTGCCGCTCATCCGTGTTCCCGATCGAGAACAGCGAGCTGCCAAAAGCGTTAAACAGCGTCACCGGAACCGGCCGGCGGTAATCGGCCGGGTCTGCCGCAGCCATGTTCATTCCGGCTACTTTGCCCTGCTCCATCGCTCCGCCCCACAAGCCTTCCACCAGGCCATCCAGCTCGGCAATGTCGCCGGCGGCATAGATATGGGGAGTACTCGTCTCCAGATGACGGTTCACCAGCACGCCGGACCGGACATGTATCCCGGTCTCCCGCACCAGCTCCGTATTCGGCACGATGCCGATAGAGTACACGACATGTCCGCAGGGAACTTCCGTTCCATCGTCCAGGGTTACGCCGGAGACTACTACATTTCCGGTAATCGCAGTAACCCCAGCGTGCAGCTTAACCTCCACACCGGCCTGCTCCAGAATCCGGCGCAGCCGCTCCGACGAAGCTTCATCCAGCTGCCGGGCCATCAGGCGCGGGGCGGCCTCGACAATCGTCACCGGATAACCGGCTTCATGCAGCGCCCAGGCTGTCTCCAGCCCCTGTACCCCGCCGCCGATGACAACGGTGCGCTGCCCGGCGGTCAGCTCTGCCTTTAAACGGTCGGCATCAGCCAAATCCCGGATCGTATGCACGTTCTGCAGTCCGGCACCGCCTACAGCCAGCGCCCGGTTGCGGGCACCCATGCAGAGCAGCAGCTTATGATAGGTTATCCGGCGGCCGTCTGCCGTCTCTACCTCCTGCGCCTCCGGGTGGATTGCAGCAATCCGGCTGGCAGTGTGCAGAGTGATCCGGTTATCGCGGTACCATTTTTCTTTCTTGATCAGCACCTTATCGCTGTGCAGATCACTGAACAAGCCCTTGGTCAGCTTGATCCGGTTATAGGGCAGGTGGCTCTCCTCCCCATAAATCGTAATTTCCGACTCCGCATCCTGATCGCGGATCGCCTTAGCGGCATGAACCGCCGCTACCCCGCTGCCGACAATGACATAATGTTTATTCATTTCCGTCGGCCCCCTTAGATTGCGCTCAGCAGCAGGTCAGAGACGAATTCAGCGGCGTTTTTGATCTTCTGTGTCTTCTCGGCCTCTTTCGGGGAGAAGCGGACGCGGATCGGGAATTCCACATGCGTCATGCCGGTGGACTTGATTACATCGGAAGTGCTTTGTACGGTCATATTGGTTCCATTCAGGTAATCCTGGATAACCTCGATCGCTTCACCGCTCCAGCCGTAAGAGCCGAAGGCAGCTGCCAGCTTGCCTTTCAGATTCAGGAGCTGCAGCTCCTTGAGCAGCGGCTCCAGATTGCCGATCATATCGGCGTAACGGGT
This sequence comes from Paenibacillus sp. fava2, assembly GCF_058313675.1. Taxonomy (NCBI): domain Bacteria; kingdom Bacillati; phylum Bacillota; class Bacilli; order Caryophanales; family Paenibacillaceae; genus Paenibacillus; species Paenibacillus sp. fava2. The sequence continues at coordinate 5,372,684 of NZ_CM177755.1, forward strand.
TGAGCTGCCGATGAAGACAGCGTCCGCCGCCTCAATGCTCTCGATCATGTCGTTCATATCGCTTTTATCCGCATCCCATACCGTTGCTTCGATACCGTTCTCCTGCAGCGTAGCCTGCAGAATGCCGGCCATTTTCTTCGTATTGTTCTTGATGGTGGTGTAGACGATGGCCGCTTTCTTGCCCTGTGTCGTTTCCCGGCTCAGCTCGGCATACAGATCAATATACTTGCGGACGTCCTCGCGGATCAGGAACCCGTGCGAAGGGGCGATCATCTCAATCTCCAGATCCTTGACCGCTTCCATCAGCGTTCTTACATATCTTCTGTGCGGGTGGATAATGGCGCTGTAGTAACCTTTGAAATCCTCTGTGATATCAAAACCGGCCTCATCGCTGAACAGCTTCTCCACAGCAACATGGGTGCTGAAAATGTCGCACGGGTAAAGTATTTTATCTTCTATACAATAAGTAATCATCGTTTCTGCGGTATGCAGATAAGGAGTCTCCTTGAACAGCAGCGTTTTGCCGCCAATATCCAGCGTATCCCCGTCCCGTACCACCAGGTAATTACGGCTGTGCAGCTTGTACATTTCCTGGATTTCCGGTACCGCAATCTCGGTACATACAATAGTAGCGTTAGTCGCCCGCATAGCCAGCGCTGCCAGCCCGCCGGAGTGATCCGGCTCGGTGTGATTGATTACGATGTATGCAATGTCCAGCGGATCAATCAGCTCTGCCATCCGGTCGGCATATTCACGGCCAAACTCCATATCCACGGTATCAATAACGGTCGGCTTGCCGGTTTTCAGCAAATAGGAATTGTAAGTCGTGCCCTTCGCCAGAATCAGCCGGTGGAACGGCACCTCACGGTTGTCGATTTTCCCTACCCAGTACGTATCCTTGGCAATCTTAATATCTGAAATGTTCATCTCTCTTCGCCCTCCAATTGATCTTGTTTGTCTATCAGCACCCTCATTCTATAACGGGCACCGGGGTCAAAAGGAGGACTCAAATCAAATTTTGAAAAGTTTAAAAAAGCGGAGATTACAAATTAGAATATACACGGTTTTCTGGAGAGCGTTGTGTCCTGAGTCACGCTGGAGTATACTGATTGAGGAAAATTGGTCATGCACGTCTCTGCACGCTGATAATCCGCACTACTACATACAAAAGGAAGCGTGTCGAGTTGAACAAGTATAAGGCCAATTTTCTGGTATTGCTCATTACCCTGGGATGGGGATCTTCCTATCTGTTTATGAAAATGGGCCTGGATTCCATGGAAGAATTCAATCTGCTTGCACTGCGCTTTGGGATCGCTTTTCTGGTGACCGGACTGGTATTCTGGAGGCGGCTGCGCAGGATTAATAAAACGACTATCGGGTATGGTGCAGTGCTTGGAGCCATATTGCTCTGGGTGTGCGTATCCATTCTATTCGGCCTCAAAACTACAAGCACCTCAAACGCCGGCTTTCTCGTCGGGCTTACGGTTGTTTTTGTACCTATATTAAGCGTCTTTCTCTTCCGTAAAAAGCTTGCGCTGAGCCACATCATCGGTGCACTGATTGCAATGACCGGCATCGGGATGCTAACCCTGAACAGCAAGCTGCAGATGCACCCGGGAGATATTCTTTGTATTTCGAGCGGGATCAGCAACGCCTTGTTTATCCTGATCTCCGGCGCAGCAGTCAAAAAGACCGATTCCATAAACGTCGGCATTGTGTCCCTGGGCTTCACTGCGGTGTTTGCCCTGATCTTCTCTTTTATCTTCGAGTCACCGGTTCTTCCCGGAACCTTCAGCGGATGGACTTCGATACTGGCGCTTAGTCTGGTCTGCAGTGCCTTCTGCTTTATTGCCCAGTCGGTATCCCTGAAGTATATTGCACCTGTACAGCTGGGACTTATGTATGCGCTGGAGCCGATTTTTGCCGCGATAATCGCATTTATGTTTGCCGGTGAGCGTCTGACTATGCAGGGATATATCGGGGCTATGCTGGTGGTTGGCGGCATTCTGGTATCCCAGTGGCTGGAGCAGCGGAAAAAGCTTCCTACCGGCGGAGCGCAGCCTGTTTCACATTAGACATTTTTGTTAAAAGCATACAAAGGGACATACCCGGGAAGCCATCACTGGCTTATGGGCATGTCCCTTTTTTGTGTTATTTTGCCGCAGGAAGATCGATTTTCAGCTCCAGTCCCTTGATGAACTGCTTCTCCTTCACCGTCTCCGCGAAATCATCTTCTATTATAAAAGGCTTTAACAGCAGATAAGAGGTGGCTCCGGAAGTTGTCGCATATCTCGCGTCGAAGCTGAGTGCATTGGCAGAATACTGCCCGTCCCCGTTCAGAGCCGGAAGCTGGCGTCCCTGATCGTCATAAACGGCTAGCCGGATCTTGTTCAACTGCTGTTCTTCCTTCTCTGTTAATGTATCTGCTTTGAACAAGGCTATGGAATAATCAATACGGGTCGTCAAAGGAGTGCTCTGCAGCTCTGCCACTGTAACGGACAGCTCGTCATTAGCGGATAGAGCATCAGGCTGCACGTTAATGATGTCTTCGGTTGTTTTTTTGAAGGGAATATCCAGCTTGAATTCGTGGTCGATCCCTTCCAGAGTAAGAAAAGCTTCAGCCGTTAAGGTATCAGGAACAGTGCTGCTGCCGGACGCTTCAAACACCTCCTCAAAAATCAGCATATCCGGATGGGCATCACCGGCGCCTGTATAATAACCGCCCTGCAGGATAGAGCCGGAGTCACCCTGCTGTTTGCCGTCTACCGTAAGCGTCAGATTGCTGATGGCATCGCTGAGCTTCACCTTCCTTTTACCGGTATCAAACTCGCCATTCTTCAGGTTCGGAGCTTCTGTCTTCAGCAGAAAAGCTGCCCGGCTTCCGTCAAAAACGGTTTCGGTAACCTCCAGCTTCACGTCCCTGTAGGACACTTCACCGTTCACACTGGAGGCAAGCCCGAGGTCGCCGGTGTTCCGCAGGCCAATATCCCCTTCAATCGAGCTGAACAGGCTTCCGATGAGCGGTATGCTTTTGATCGAATCCGCCATAGCCGGGGATACAAAGCCGGAGGCGAACAGGCCTGCTCCCAGAACAAAAGCTGCTGCTGTGGCAGAGCTAAACCGGCGGAGCTTCGACTGCGGTTTCCTTCTGCGTCCGGCAAACTTATTCATAGTTGATCGTCCTCTCTTGGTTCATTGTAATCGTACGCCTGGCTGTTGTTCCATCCTATGGCTGCCATTTAAATGTCACCGCCGAGCGTGCTTTTAAAGTAAAGGAAAATGTACGCTCCCCCCACTCCACGCTGAACGCCCGGTCCTCATCCGCCGGATTAAGGGCGATCAGGACAAGGGTGCCGTCCGGATTGCGGTAGGCGACATTGTCGATCCCGCCGGCCTGCGGCGAGCCGATACGGACCGCTCCGGGAAGAACGAAACGGCTGGCATGTCCCAGGGCGTAATACTCCACATTCCGTGAGTAGCCTGCGGCTCCTTGGCCGTCTACGGTTACAACACCGCGGCAATTCGTGCAGCCTCCGTTCGCTGGTCCGCCGTCAGGATCGAGGGCAAGGTTCCACAGCAGCACGCTCTTTGCCCAGTTGCGCGGCCCGCCGATGATCAGCTTGGACATCAGCCAGGTCAGGTTATCGCCGAAATTCTCGCTCCACGCGCCTCCGCTGCACTCCGTTACATAGATCTCTTTTTCGGGATGGGCTGCGTGCACCTTGCTCATCACTTCCGGCGAACCCGCATAACAATGATAGGCTGTGCCGTCAGTGTAGGCGTTCGCTTTTACATCACCCAGTACAGTTTGCGTATAGCTCTCCGCGATGTCCCAGTTATGATCGAACGCCACAATTTTGGACGTAATGCCTTGCTTGCTGAACTCCGGTCCCAGATAATCTCCGATAAAAAGTGCCTGCTCTTCCGCACCCATGCTCATACTCGGATAATCCGCAGTCGTGAATTCCGGCTCGTTCTGTATAGTCAGTGCATAGATAGGGATACCCAGCTTCTCATAATCCTTAATATATCGTGCCAAATACTGCGCGTAAGCAGAATAGACACGCGGCTCGGCGTAGTTTAAATACCATCCGTTATGAATCTGTTCCCCGTATTTCATCCAGGGCGGAGCGGTCCAGGGTGTTCCCATTACCTTCACCGTTTCGTTCGCGTCAACAATACGCCGCAGCAGCTCCGTCACATCCTTGTCTTTGGCGGTGGAGAACTGCTCCAGCCCGTAATCCTGTCCGGATTCTGAGTCATCATAAGTGTAGCTCGCCGGATTGCCGTCTGCATCGACCGAGAAATCGGAAGCGCCGACGGAGTGGCGGACAAAGCTCAGGCGTATCCCTTCGGGCGAGAACAGATCATTTACCAGTGCATCGCGCTGAACCTCAGACATTTGCTTATTAATCAGAAAAGCGGAAGACCCCGTAACGGAGGCACCAAAGCCGTCCATCGTCTGATATTCCTGGTCCGGATTCACCGTTATAACGGGTTGTCCGGCAGCTGACTGCGCCGTTTCACCATCCGTGTCTGCCGAATCCCGGAAAAAGAACGGCTCCTGCGGAGCAAGCAGACTGGACTGATCTCCCGTTGTCACCCAGGCATTCACTTCTACCGGAGACGGGCGGGTCTGTTCCGGCTTGTAATTGTACAGTATCACTGCGCTCAAGGCCGTTAGTGCGGCGGCGGCTGCTGCTGCCGTCAATAACAGTTTGCGTCTGCGCATAGCGAGACCTCCTTAATATGGTATAAATAAAAAGAAGCCGGAGGCTTTACCCCCGGCCGATCCATGAATCTGCGTCATTATCCGCTACACAGCTGTGCTACCCGTCACACACTTGGCCAGCTATGTTTTTTGTTGCCCGGAAATATCTGCTTCATCGTTTGATCTTTGATTACATTGCAATACCCTTATTTGATCGTCAAGCTGGTCTTCAAACGGATATCGTCCGAGGCGCTGCCAACATAAACCGGTACATTGCCGGAAGGCATGACCCACTTGTCCGTTTTCTCATCCCAATAAGACAGTGCTTTGGCATCCAGCTCAATCTGGACGCGCTGCTGCTTGCCGGGCTTCAGTTCAACCTTGGAAAAGCCTGCCAATTGCTTAGGTGCGGTCTCAACCTGGGTTGGCAGCTGGCCGACATACACCTGAACTACCTCGGCACCAGTAACTTTACCGGTATTTCGGAGATTCAGAGACACTGTCATCTTGCTGTTAGCGCCCTTGCCGCTTACATTTGCATGAACATTACGGTAGTCGAAGGTTGTATAGGACAAGCCATGGCCAAAAGCAAACGCCGGCTTGATCCCGGAATTCTCGTAACCGCGGTAACCCACCATAACACCTTCACTGTACTCGCCCTTGCCGTTCACTCCCGGGAATTGTGCAGCAGACGATACCGGCGTACTGTCTTCATTAACCGGGAACGTTACCGGCAGCTTACCGGACGGATTCACATCTCCGAACAGTACCCGCGCAATGGCGTCACCCTGCTCCTGACCGGTGAACCAGGCCTGGACGATCGACTTGACCTTATTCTGCCAGCCGTCCATCTCAACCGCTCTTCCGCTCATGGATACCACGATTGTATTCGGGTTGGCTGCAGCCACCTCGGAGATCAGACGGTCCTGGTTATTAGGCAGATCCAGATCCGAACGGTCGTAGTAGCCTTCACTTTCATAGGTGCGGACAACAACTACGGCAACATCAGATTTTTGGGCCAGATTAACGGCTTCCTGCATTTTGCTGTCTACCGCACCAGCCGGCGGCTCCCAGCCGAGCCGGACGGTACCGCCGAAGTCCGTGGAGGCACCTTCCTTGTAGTATGTTTTATATTCAATTTTGATCTCATGACGTTCTCCCTTGGTGAGGGTTACAGCAGCCTTTTCTGTCTTCAGCTTGGTTCCGTCGCTGTCGATCAGCAGCTTGCCGTCCAGATACAGCTTGCCGGTGCCTACACTGGTCAGGCTTAGATTGTACTCGCCTGTCACAGGAGCAGTCAAATAACCGTTCCAGCGTGCGGACATCATGCTGTTCAGATTGCCCGGTGTCTGCGGCAGCTTGGAGGACTGTCCGTTCAGTCCGTCAAAGTTATAAAAACCAAGATTCAGGTTAACCTGGCCGTCTGTCCGGGTAAGCGTAGGCTCGCCTTCCATTTTGTTGTTAGGCCAGTATTCCCCGCTAAGACCAGTACCTTCCCCGTCTCCCGCAGGAGTCAGGACCGAGGATGGAATCGCGGAAGGACCGTTGACAATATCACCGGTGCCTACCGGATCCGTACCAGGTGCATAGCTGACTTTAACGCCGCTTCCGGCGCGTCCGCGGATTGCATCCAGCGGAGTGACCGTATACGTCGGATTCACCAGAGAGCTTCCCCCGACCGTTGTGTAGTTATCAGCATCCGGGCCGATGACCGCAATCGACTGCAGCTTGTCCTCATTCAGCGGCAGCGCCTTGTCTTTATTCTGGAGCAGCACCAGGCTGTCCTCGGCAATAGCAAGCGCCGCCTTGCCGTGCTCCTCTGCCGGAATCTGGACATTGACCGGCTTGCTGTCAAACAGGCCTTTATCGAACATCTGGGTCAGAACTCTTCCGGCCATAAGGTCAAGCTGGTCTTCACTGACCTCTCCGTTGTGAACAGCTGTCAGCAGCTGACTCCCCCACTTGCCATACGGCTCACCCGGTGTTTCGAGATCAAGTCCGGCCAGTGCCGATTTGGCTGTACTGAGATTGGCGCCGTAGTCACTCATGACAAAGCCGTCGAAGTTCAGCTTGTCTCTCAGGACATCAGTCAGCGCATATTCGCTTTCACAGGCGGGAGTGCCGTTAATTTTATTGAATGAGCACATTACGGAAGAAAGACCGGCATCCTTTATCGCCGCTGCGAACGGTCTGGAGTAGATCTCCATAATCGCCCGTTCGCTGGCTACGGAATCCACTGTGAAACGGTCTGTCTCCTGATTGTTAAGCAGGTAATGCTTGGCTGTTGCCATGACCGGATGGCTCTGCACAGCATTGACATAAGCCACGCCCAGCTTGGACTGCAGCAGCGGGTCCTCTCCGAGAGACTCGAAGTTACGCGAGCCCCATGGCAGCCGGGCAATGTCGAGTCCCGGTCCGAGCAGCACATTATGCGTTGTATTGAACGCTTCTTCTCCGACCAGATCACCGTAGAGAGCTGCTGCCTCGGTATCCCAGGTTGCAGCAAGCGCGATCGGCGCCGGGAATGCGGTAGATTTCTTATTCTGTATATCAGGGTTGGCTATGCGTACGCCTGTCGGCCCATCGGCCATCGTCAATGCGGGAATGCCAAGCCGCTCCAGCGAATCGTTATAAAAGCCGTAATAATTATTCACATTACCTGTGACAAAATTAACCTTTTCCTCTGTAGTCATTTCCTTCAGCAGCAGCTCCGTACGCTCTTCCGGAGAATGCGTAGCGTCCAGCCATGGTCTGGCAGAATCCGCTCCGGCCATCTGCAGAGGCGCAAGCACGGATATACTGATTGCTGCGGCGGCAACCGCCGCGTGTAGTTTAAGCGATACTTTCATGTTCTGTGTTCCCTCCTGGATGTCTCTGTCTAATGACCCGTCCTCACATTCCAGTCTGTCCAGCTGCCGGACAGTCCTTGTTGATCGGCAATCCGAGTTATGCGTTCCCCTCCTCCGTCCTGTAATTCTGGAATATGTATAGGCTTCATGCTGGGATGTGCCTATGTTTTTCGTGAGCACAGGCAGCTTTTGAATTGCCGGGTATAACAGTAGCGCAGTTTTTCATGTCTTGCATCCGTTATTTTCTGGTAACGGGAAGCTCCCTGTACCCTACTTTACTGAAAATCACCTGAAATTTTCCTGAAAATTAACTGAATACCGCTGAAAACTAGGACTATATTCCCTTGCAGTATCGTAACCTTATTGTAACCTTTTTGTAACTTTTAAGACAGAAGGATCAGAAAAATAGGACCGCCGCAAAAAACCAATATAGGGTTATATTGGGCCACATGCAAAAATACAACTGCATAACCTTCCAAGTATTTACACCTGGTTCATACCGGCGTTCACGCTGAAACCATATTTGTATTCATACTAAAGTTATGGTTAATCGATGCCGGGTCCATCAACATGATCTGCCCGAATCGGCAAACAGCCTATGCTTTTCGTTGCCAGCTTATCTGCGTAACGCTTCAGGCAGTCGCTATTGATCCTCCAGTTCACAAATCCCTCTCCACTTCGCTTCCCAACCCTGCTAATTAAACTAAGTGGAAAAATGCCATCTATTTCTCCGTAAAACTGTGCTGCTGGGAATCTAATTGGAAAAACGACACTTAATTTCAGCGAAAGTAGCTCCAGAACAATAAATCGTCCGAAATAAATGCTCTTTTTCCACCTAACCATCACAGAAGCCGGGGATCACCGAATTTAAGTAGCAAAAATCCAACTAAGCCTCAAAGGTTCTTTCCCTCAGTAAGTGAAATCTTGTATTATACCGCTCGCAAGCCTCCCCGCCCGGATAAAACAACGCAAAAAAACGGCGTTCCTCTACGGAACAGCCGTTTCTTACATTCTTTTCTTACAATTTTAGAATGCAGTTAAACCGTTTCGAAACATTTCAAATTTTTCTGCACAAATTCCCGGAACGTTCTCGGTGCCCGCCCTGTCAGCTGCTGAAACTCCCCGCTTACCCGCTGAGCCGTACCCATCCTGGTCATAAAATACAGGGCTACCGTCACATTCACATAGGCTTTATCCAGTCCCCGCTCTTTAATGTAGTACCTTCTATATTTCAGGAACCCAGGCTTGGCATACGTGATCTGCCGTTCTGTTGCCTCACTCAGGATCTGCGCCACCTGATAATAGTCGAGCGACTCCGGTCCAGTTAGCGTGTGGGCGGTATTGGCATATTTCACAGGATCGCCAAGCAGCACAGCGGCAGCAAACCCGATATCCGCCGTATCAATAAAGCTGGTTTTGCTGTTGCCCGCCGGTATAAAAATCTGATTCAGCCCGCGGATCTCGGCAGCGTGAATGCCAGATATATTTTGCATGAAAAACCCCGGACGGATATGCGCATAAGGAATTCCTGCAGCTTCTATGTATTTTTCAATTTTATAGTGGGGCGGAATGCTATTCTTCTCGATCCCCATCAGCGACAGAAAGGCGACCAGCCGAATGTCGTGAGCCTTCAAGGCGTCAATAAAAGGATACAAATCCTCCGGGTTCCCCAAATGCGGCGGGCGCATCAGAAATACCCGGTCCGCCCCTTCAAGCGCCGAAGCAAACGTAGCCGGTTCTGTAAAATCCAGCTTCACACATGCTGCCCGGCCGTGAAATATTTTCTCAAGTCTATGCACATCTGTCCCGGTGGCCACAACCTGCTCCCCCCTTTTCAACAGCTCATCCGCTACATAGCTGCCCACATTGCCCGAAGCGCCTGTTACTACTATTTTCATGATCTTCCCGTCTCCCTGCTGATGATTTCCGTCGCCTGCTGCATTAACTCTATAAATCTGGTGAATTCAGCACTGCCCATCTGCTCTTCCAGCAGCTCCATGCTGCGGTAATATTCCGTTGCGGTGGACTCTACGAGTTCCCGCCCTTCCGGCGTCATTGAGACAGTGTAGCTTCTTCCGTCTGTAGCTGATGCAGCTTTATGGAGATACTTTTGGCGAACCAGAGAATTGATCATGACCGTAACAGACGGCTTGGATATCCTGAAAAAACTGCTGATCATCAGCGGCGTAACCGGCTCCTCCTGCTTCTCCACAAAGATAAGCACGCCCATCTCGCTGGACCTGACCGGAATCTCCTTTTTCACATTCATCTGCTGCCGGCAAAATAAACCGATGATCTCCGCACTCCTCACCGTACTCTCTTTCATATGTCCACCTCATTTAGTTAGTCTGGTTAACTATATTATTATGCTTCCGCATCCCTTCTGTCAAATGAATTAAATACCCTTCTGGCTGCTGCTATCTAACTAACGTCTCCCGTTATAAGCATAGTATCTTCGCACTGTATATCTTCTTATTCAGAAAGATGCTTGATTCCTTGAAGACCTAAAACCCGTTTGCGCATCACCACGGCCTGTAGCTTCTGGTCCTCCCACTCCAGTACTGTATTTCCAGATATCGCAAACCCGTTCAGCTCCCAGAAATTCAGCACTGAATTCTTGTAACCAGTCACCACATCAATGCGAATCATGCCGTTAGCAATATTCAGAGACCGAATATATTGTTCAAATGAGCAATAAATCTCCTTACCCAGTCCTTTAGCTTGATACTCTCGATCTAACAACATCAGTGACAAATACGTCTCTATTCCCGGCAAAAAATCGATTACTCCGATAATATATCCATGATTTTTTTGCACGATTTTACATGATAAAAAATTCAGCTCCCGCATAGACGCAAGCTCTTTCCCCAACCATTCTTCCGTAATCTGTTCCATGCCCAAATGGCTTAATAAAAATACAGGGTTCGAGTTGTATACCTCAACTAGCTCTGGCACATCGTCTTCTTCTACAATCTTCACGATAAATAACTCTGTTTCAAAAATCATTTAACTCCTCCTATTCCTGCAACACCTTCCCAGTAGATATATACTCCCGATAGATAAATTAAGTGCTATGTATAGAATTCACTATATCATTTTATCCGTTTCCCTTCTTTCACAGTTTGCGTCAAATGCGACATAAAACCTCCACTTATCTTGTTCAACTAAATATCCTGCCCTTTAATTGAACAAAAGCAGCCCATCACATTGATCAGCTGCTTTCTTGGTATTATTGAGCTACGCTTCCCGTTAGTTCAAAGAACCCTTCATCAACAAATGATCACTTTAATCTTCCGGAAATATTTTCGCTTATTTCTTCGGGATTTTTAACACCAATGATCAGCTTTGATATTTTGAACTTACCAACTTTAAAGCTATTCAAATCTAAATGAAGAGTTTCAAGCTCATTTTCAAAAAAGTGCAGTTGATAACCACCATTTGATCTAAATAACCCATTTCTCATTCCTCGAAATAAAGCACCATATAGTTTAAAAGCATTTGGTATCGGTCTACCCGTTGTTATTCCTGTGATTGAAGAGTATGGAATTTGCAATCCGTTATCTAATTTTATAAAAGGTGAGTTTCCAACATCGATATCTACGTAGGTTTCCATTAGTTGAATTTTACGTTCCATATTTTGATTCCCCCCATTTCAAAAAATCCATTTATTTGACAACCCATAATTACATATCATACCTCAAATACCTCTTTTCTTCATAAAAATCTATACTGTCTGATTCCGATTCTGGAAAACTTATATTATGAAATCCGCTCCTGTATCTACCAGGGCAGCGTCTCCCCGGCATAATCAATCAGTGCAAGCCCTTCCCCGGCATAGCCGGGATCAAGCCGCTGCTCCACAAGCTTCAAGATACTCCCGGCAGACTCGTCCGGTGTCAGCTTGCCCGCTGTATCCAGCTTGCCCTGCATGTACGTCTGGACATGGCCGGGATGAATAACCATCACCTTACCGCCTTTAGGAGCGATCTGGTTGTGGATCAAATGGGACTGCATATTGAGCGCCGCCTTGGACATGCAATAGGCATACCAGGCGTTCCGCCAGCAGCTGCCGATGCTGCCTGCCTCGGAGGAGATGTTGACGATGAGCTTATGTTCACTCCGCAAAAGAGGCCGCAACAGCCCGTTCGACATCCTCAGCGCCCCCAGCGCGTTCACGCGGAACACCTGATCTATCTCCTCAAAATCCAGCTCGTCCTCAATCGTCGCCTGCATATCTCCCAATATAGCCCCGTTATTGATTAGAATATCCAGCCGGTCCGTGACCGCAGCCACGGCTTTCAGCGCCTTGCTGACACTGTCAGCAGAACTGATATCAAGCGGAATAATCTTCAGCCGTCCCTCACTTACCCCCTCCAGCTGCTCCAGCTCACTCCCGGCTCCGGCATATTGTCCGGCAAATACATGATAGCCCTGTCCCAGCAGTCCCTTAACCAGGCTGAGCCCGACTCCCCGGTCCGCTCCTGTAACGAATGCCCACTGTATCATCAGCTTGTCCCCCTTATGTTAATAAGTCCCATGCCCGCTAGATAAAAGGACGCCGGTCCAGCACTTTGTTCAGCACACGTTCCGCCTGCACCTGCTCCGGCAGCACGGACTGCACGATGGCCAGGGCGCACACACTGCCGCATAAGGTATGCAGGTCCTCATATATCTCATCAGCTGGTTCTTCTGCACGTGCGGCAATAAACTCCAGCAGATGTCCGCCGATGGCCTGAACCATTTCCTTAAGCTCCTCTGCCCTGTGACTGGTCTGCCCCATTACGCTCACTACGAGATACAGCACATCCAGCTCGACAAAAGAGAAAGCCCCCTTAGAAAGCGGGATCTGCCCGGATTGAAACAGCGTCAGGCAAGTATCTGCCAGCTGCTCCGGATAACGGAGCCGGTGCTTGCGGTAATCCTGGTTGAACAGGTAATGGAAGGAGCCGGCCAGATGATGGAACAGCGGCGCTCCGTCGTCAGCAGCGTTATCCCCGCGGCCCGTTATTGCTCCTTGCCGCCACAGGCCTGTCTCCGGATCAGCCTCATTCCAGAGCCAGTCAAAATACCAGTCCTCCCAGGCTTTATCCGCCTCTCCGGCCAGCACCATCGCAGCGTAGACTCCTGCGCCTTTGGTTGACTCGCCCCACGGCTGCTGCTTCCAGTCCAGCCCGTCCAGAAAAGCAGCCAGCCCGGAGCGCTCCTTCAGGGGATGTAGCGCTTTCAACGGCTGCAACGGCTTGGCATCCAGCAGCTCCAGCGCCGAGATGGCAAACGCCGTGCTGTGAATGGCGTGATGCCCCGCCCCGGGGAACATTCCGTCTTCTTCCCGCTGGAAGCTCTGCAGTGTCCGGATCAGCCCGCTATGCTCCGCACTCCCCGGAGACGGCAGCTCCCCGAGCGTATACAGCAGAATTGCTGCATCTGCTGTTCCGTACAGCTCCGCTTCATGCGGCGGGTCGGCCAGCATCCGCCGGTATCCGCCCGCCTGGCCCGCGCGGTGGGCATCTATAGTGCGGAGCACCTTTTGTATAAAAGGCTCAATATTAATCATTTGGTAACGCCTCCTTATCAAGCTTCATCCATTCCATTGTAGAGGATTGAAGCGGAGGCAGACATAATCTAATGGCCGTTGTTTATGGCATAATGACAGATTATGCTTATCTAAAATAAACAAGCATTTGATTTGGTTGTAAGATGGTTGGTTGTACTTTGTACAACCGATTCATCATTTGGATGCCGAAAAAGTCATTCTATTGCATTTGGTACAATTGATTTCCGGAAAATAGAGCGAATGCTCCAAAAATCAAAAAATCTGCTGTACAAAATACAGCAGATTCTATCTTCAGACCGATTTAATCATGATCTGTTGTACAAAGTGCAACAGAATGTCTCCTCATCTTATACTTGCTATGGCCGCAGCAGCGATGAGTGCCTGCTCACTTTCCCGCCGGCTCATAAATCAGGCAGCGCAAGGCCTGATTCGGATAACGGAGCTCTGCCGTATAGCTGCTTCCGTCTTCCAGCAGCAGCTTCACGGCGACCATCCCGCGCTTGTTATTAACCTCTGTACCGGTCAGGCTGGCCTTGACGATGGTGCGCTTCTCTCCCTGCTTGTTCATCACAATCTGGGTAGCCTTGTGAATCCAGCTGGCATCCTTCTGAATGCTGTCTGCAACGGCTGCATCGACAGGTGTTCTTTTCAGCGCCCCATTTATGACCGTTGTATCCAGCACATCGCCTGTTTTGGCATCAATGATCACGTGATACTCCTTGAATTCCTTCCCTTCCCCGCGCAGGGTGCCGGCTTTGTATGGAGCCGAATGCACAGTCCAGGTTAGCTGCTTGTCCGCTCCAAGCTCAGCCAGAAGGGCTTTTGTCTCCAGCTTGGAAACATCGGCATCAAACAGCTTGTACACACTTTCTGCGGCCAGCTGTTCCGCCTTAGCCTCGCTAATGTCCTGCACCAGCGGCGGGACAGTGACATTGTGCCGGGCAGCGATATAATTCAGCCGGTAGGACCAGTCGATCAGCTGCAGCAGCTCTTCATCGGTCATCGTCCGCTCAGGGTAGGTGTACGTGTGCGTCTCTAAATCCACATATACCTCCGCCTGTCCGGCCTTAAGCGGCAGCGGCTGCTCCGGGCGCAGCCCATCGTACACGTAGTTATCTTCCAGCACCAGTCTGCGGTTCACTTCTGCTTCGGTCATCTCCCTGCCGGAGATGCCGGGCTCAAGCCCGGGTTTATTCACATAATCATAAATCTGCTGCATCTGCGCTTCGCTCATATCTTTAAGCAGATCGGCTGTCACCGTGGATACGGGGGCCGGAGCTTCTACTTTTAGCACAGGGATTGCGCTTTCGGCCGCAGCAGGCTGAACCTTGGCCTGAACGGCCGGACCGTCCCCCTCAATAACCTGCGAATTTACAATGCCAGGGACAAGAAAAGCACTTAACGTGAGCACGCCTCCTGAGAATAGAACAACGGCTCCGGCATATATTTTCTTTTTGTTCAATTGAATGACCTCCATCGGAATCTGGGATGTTTAACCTGTCTATACCTTAATCCCGGGATGTTATAGAGTAGGAGGCCAAGTTGTTAGAGAGTTGTAAAATAAGCCGGATGCACGTCCCTTGCCCGGGCTCAGATTCCAGCTCGACCCGCGCCTGATGCGCCTCGGCAATCTGGCGGCATAAGGACAGGCCAAGCCCGGCGTTGCCGTACAGGCGCGAGCGCGCCGGGTCTGCCCGGTAGAATGGCTCGAAGGCGCGTGTGCTCTGCTCCGGCGTCATTCCGCTCCCGCTGTCGCGCACCCCCAGCACAGCTTCTCCATTCTGCTCATAGGCCAGCAGACGTATCGGACTGCCCGGCTGGGAGGCGTGAACCGAATTCTCGATCAGGTTCACCAGAAAAGCTGCCAGCAGATCGGCATCACCCCGCACGGCAGGAATGGAGCTGTCTATCTCCAGCGGAATTCTGCTCTCTTTTAACTTATGCTCCTCTGTCTGCCTCACCACCTCAAACAGATCGGCCACCTCTACCCCGGAAAGTACCAGAGGCTGGTGCCGGAGAACAGACAAATCCAGCAGCTTAAAGGCCAGATTCTTCAGCCGGACCGTTTCGCTCCAGATGTAACGGCCGGCCAGCATCTGCTCCTCCTGGCCGATGTTGGCCGAGGTCAGAAACTCCGCAAAGCCCTGCATGCTGGTCAGCGGTGTGCGCAGCTCATGAGCCAGATTATCCACCATCCGCTGCTTTTCCTCAGCCATATCCGAGAGCTCGGTCATACGCTGCTCCACTGCAGCAGCCATCCGGTTAAAGTGAACCGCGAGCTCCCCGAATTCATCCCTGCTGCGCAGCTCCACCCGGTTCGAATATTCACCTTCCGCGATCGTCCGGGCGGTCTCTGACAGCTGCTTGAGCGGCTTGGTCAGCCGGCGGATTAATAGATAGAGCAGCAGCGCAAGCACCGGTCCGGCAATCCAGTTGATCATCACGAAGAAACGGTTTAGCTCCTGCTGCTGGGCATAGAGTCCGCTGATATCGCGGTTATAGGTCAGCTCCAAATGCCCGTATGGTGCAGGCAGCGGCATCGACAACGTGATGTTCTGCCCACCCTGTCCCTCCTCCACCCCTTCAGCCTGTCCGCTGTTATTGGGATAAATTAATCGTCCGTTCTCGCGCAGCTCAATGCCGATTCCCTGGCTGAGGTAATAATCCCCGTAGGACTGGGCCACACTGGCCAGCAGGACAGGTGTAAGGGTATTGCCGCGCGCCCGGATCGAATCGAGATTTTCAAAAATATTATTTGCGATTAACGTCTGCTCGCTCGCCGCCCGTCTGGTTTCGCTGTCCATATTCAGCTGCCAGCTTTTTTTCATCACCATGATGACACTCACATCGAGGGCAACAATAAAAAGAGCAAGTACAGCAAGCAGAATCTTATGCCAGAACCGCATGCTAGACCTGAATCTCCAGGCGGTAGCCCAGCTTGAATACGGTTTTAATCCGTTCTTCCCAGCCCAGTTTTTTGCGCAGCTGACGTATATGGACATCTACAGTGCGGGTATCACCGGCAAAATCATAGCCCCAGGCCAGCTCCAGCAGCTTTTCCCTGGAAAGGGCAATATTACGGTTGCGGATCAGCACTTCGAGCAGCTCGAATTCCCTGGCGGTCAAATCGACCGCCTGCTGGTCCACCCGGACCTGCCGCTCCGCGAACCGCACCTCCACCCCATCGCAGACAAACGCCGGAACGGACTGTTCATTCCTGCGCAGCACGACATTAATGCGGGCCAGCAGCTCCAGCATTTCAAACGGCTTGATGATATAATCCTCCGCCCCCAGCTCGAACCCTTTGATCCGGTCCGCCAGTGCATTTTTGGCCGTAATCAGAATAACCGGAATCTGCAGATGCGCAATCCGCTGCATTACTGCAAACCCGTCCAGTCCCGGAAGCATCACATCCAGCAGAATCAGATCTGCCCGCTCCTGCTCCAGCATGTCTGCCGCCTCCAGACCGTTGTAAGCCTTGGAATACGTATGTCCGACCAGTTTAAGATTCATTGTGATCAAATCGCTGATCGGCTGTTCATCTTCAACTACTAATATATGAGCCATTTAGTGAATATCCTCCTGAGCAAATCGTTAAGAAACAATGTCTTGTTGAGTCTAGCATACCCGTGCAAAGTTTTGTAAAAAGATATTGTTAGAACCAAAATCACGTTATACTAATGTAACGCATCTATGACTGCAACAGTTACGCCGGCTGTACAAATAAATACAAATCAGGGAATATTGATATGGAAGACCTTCTCTTTAATCAGGAGAGCTCAAATATCTTATATCGCATACGGGGGCGACTAGCCATTAATAAACAGGATCAGGTCATGCTGCAGTTCCGGGACTTATTTAACAAGATGGCCTGGATTAATAAATCGAAGATGGAAGAGAGTCTCAGAGGCTGTAAGCCGTCGGAGGTTCATTGCATTGAATGTATCGAAAAAAATGCGGAGTCCAATGTGACCAAGCTCGCCGAAACTCTCTATATGACCAAAGGTGCCATCAGCAAATTAACCAAAAAGCTTACCGACAAAGGCCTTATCGAAAGCTACCGGAAGCCGGATAATAAGAAAGAGGTTTATTTCAGACTGACTGAGCAGGGCAGAACCATATTTAATATACATGAGGAGCTGCACAACGAGTTCCGCGAGCGGGATCAAGCCGTATTCGAGCAGGTAACCGGGGAGCAATATGACAGTATGCTTAGCTTCATCGGTAAGTACAGCCGGCATCTGGATGCAGAAATCAAGAAACAGGGGCTGGATATCAATAAGTCAGACAGCCTTGAGGGATAACTATCTAAACCAACTGCAGCTCATTTCTATAAAAGCAGCCCAATTCTATTGAGAACGGGCTGTTTTTTTATCTCTATTTTTTGTTGACAAGGAAACCAAATCAGTTTATTGTTTTGTTGACAAGGAAACTAAACTGCTTTTTAAGGAGATTAACATGGCAAAAGAGAACGTACAGACGACAGCATTACCCAAAGAAATCCTCATGGCGGCCTGGGCCATTGCCCTTGGAGCGATTGCCCCGATGCTTGACTCCACGATGGTAAATATCGCTATAGATCAGCTAACCAGAGATTTCAACACAACCCTCCATATCATTCAGTGGGCGATTACAGGTTATGTTCTGGCTCTTGCGGTCGCGGTTCCCGTGTCCGGCTGGCTGATGAATCAATTTAACGGTAAAAAAGTATTCGTTGGCGCCGTTATCGCCTTTGGCGTCATTTCCGCTCTGGTCGGATTCAGCTGGGACATATCCAGCTTCATCTGCTTCCGTCTGCTGCAGGGCTTTAGTGCCGGAGTCATTACCACCCTGATGTTCACCCTTCTGGTCAAAACCGCCGGTCAGGACAATCTCGGCCGGGTCATGGCTATCGTCAGCACACCGATGATCTTCGGCCCCATCCTGGGACCGGTAATCGGCGGCTTCATCGTTCAAGGAGCATCCTGGCACTGGATTTTCTTCATCAATGTATTCGTTGTTGTGGCTGCAGCACCGCTGATGATGAAAAAGATCCCTGACTTCGAGCCCTTCAGCAAAGAAAGTAAGCTCGATCTGTTCGGGATCCTTGTTCTGTCTTCTATGAGCGCAGCCCTGATCTACGGCATTACAAAAGCAGCCGATCATGCCTCCTTCAACAACAGCGAAACCATACTTTGGAGCAGCATCGGCCTTGCTTTGGGTATTATCTATCTGGCATATAACCGGATCAGAAAAAATCAGACAGTCCTGCCGCTCAATCTGTTTGCCCACACAAGCTTCACGGCCTCAAGCATCGGCTTGTTCCTCGCCAACATTGCCATCATGGGTCCTATGCTGATCCTTCCCTTGTTCTTTCAGAACTTCCGTCATTTCACGGCAATTGAAACTGCCATCGCCCTAATCCCCCAGGGAGTCGGAATGCTGATTACCCGGCCTATCCTTGGCAAAATGATCGATCAAATCGGTGCCAAATACGTGGTGCTTGTCAGCCTGGTTCTTTCTCTGATCGGATCGGTTCCGCTTATCTTCATTACCGGCCATACGAGCATGATCTGGATCTCCGTTATCCTGTTCGTCCGCGGTGCCAGCATCGGGGGAATCAGTCTTCCGCTAACAAGTGAGGCCTATATTGGACTCGATAGCAGGCAGCTTCCGGAAGCCGGTGTAGGAATTAATATTATCGAAAATCTTGGCGCAAGCTTTGGCTCTGCTGTCATCGCCACCGTTGTCGCCACAGTCATCCAAGGCCTGCAGCCAACGGCCGCGGACGGATTAAGGGGTTACCATGCCGGGTTTCTGGTATCGGCCGTTGTGCTCGCAGTTATTTTTATCCCGGCTTTGTTCTTGACGGATAAGAGAAGGGCGAGTCTGGACCATTTTTGATACCGTCCAATGCTCCCCGCACGCCCGGTAATAAATCTTCTGGTGCGCCTCATACAGGACAGCACTGTGCGCAGGGTATTCCTTCATATGCCCGTCAACCTCCCGGTATTCTATATAATAGATTCCGCTTATGGCAAAAACAACCGCTGACGCAGCAAATCTGGCCCTATCTAATAATAGATCAATAACCAGTGAGGATAGGTCATTGTTCGCAGGAAAATGAACCTTTATCATAAACCCATAGTTGTGTAAGCGTTAACAAAAAAGCAAAACCTGTTTTGTTGAACGCGCAAAATAGACACAAGGGGTGGATTGGATGCCTGGTCCCAAATCTATTACGGGAAGCAAATCAGTAAGCAAATTTCTTTATATCCTGCCTTTTATGATTTTACTGGCCGTCTTTGCCTATTATCCGCTGTACGGATGGGTCTATGCCTTTTTCGACTATATGCCGCCCATTCCTTTGTCCGAGTCGCCTTTTGTCGGCTTCAAATGGTTTCACTCGCTGGTAGAAAATCAAGTCAAAATTGATCAGCTGCTGCAGGTGGTCAAGAACACGTTCGGGATAAGCGGACTCGGCATCCTGTTCTCCTGGCTCCCCATGATCTTTGCCATCTTCCTGACTGAAATCAAGGCCGTGAGATTCCGGAAATTTATCCAGACCGTTACCACCCTTCCTAACTTCATCAGCTGGGTATTGGTCTACTCTTTAGCTTTTACCATGTTTTCGAGTGAAGGCATCGTCAACGGCTTTTTGCATCAGCTCGGGCTTATAGATTCGCCTGTACTCTTCCTTCAGAGCTCGGAGCATGTCTGGATCACCCAATGGGTCTGGGTCACCTGGAAAACGCTGGGCTGGTCGGCCATCCTGTACATTGCCGCCATTATGGGGATTGATGAATCCCTCTATGAAGCCGCTTATGTAGACGGGGCAACGAGAATGCAGGTGATCCGGCATGTGGTGCTGCCAAGTATGCTGCCAACCTATTTCGTGCTGCTTATGCTCCAGATAGCAAGCTTTCTTAACAATGGCCTCGAGCAATATTTTGTATTCCAGAATGCGTTTAACAAGGAAAGTATTCAGGTGCTGGATCTCTACGTGTATAACCTGGCCATGGGAGGCGGAAGCTACTCCGTTTCGGTTGCCATCAGCATGCTCAAGAGTCTGATCAGTGTAGTGCTTCTCTTTTCCGTAAACGGACTTTCGAAACTATTGAGAGGAGAGGGCATCGTATGAGCGGCATGGGAACGGAAACGGCAGCCAAGAGCAGCCGTCGCTTGTCCAAGAAGAATAGAATGCAGGTCAGCACAGCCGACAAACTGATCTCCATTACCATTTATGTGCTGTTCTCTCTGTTTACCTTCGTTTGTATCTATCCCTTTTATTCCATCATCATCAATACGATCAGCGCAAACGATCTTAGCGCCAAAGGGGAGGTCATCTTCCTTCCGAAGCAAATTCATTTTCAGAACTATATTGATGTGTTCAAGATCCCCGGCTTATGGAATGCCTTTGTCATTTCATTAGGAAGAACGGTCATTGGCACCCTGCTGACAGTGGGCGCTTCTGCCTTCCTGGGCTTCATGTTCTCCCAGGACGACATGTGGGGCAGAAGGTTCTGGTACCGCTTCACGATTATCACCATGTTCTTTAATGCCGGGATTATTCCCTGGTATTTGACCATGCGGTCTCTGCACCTCACCAACAATTTTCTGGCATATATTCTGCCTTCCATCGTCGCCCCCTTCTTCATCATTCTGGTAAAAACCTTTGTGGAATCCACGCCGAAGGAATTGCAGCAGGCGGCCAGTATAGACGGAGCCGGGACGATGACGATCTTTTACAAAATTATTCTGCCCATCAGCAAGCCTATTCTGGCGACCGTCGCGATCTTCTCGGCAGTGAACCAGTGGAATTCCTTTCAGGATACGCTGCTGCTGGTTACGGACAGCAAGCTGTACAGCCTGCAGTTTATCCTCTACAACTACATCAATCAGGCCAGCTCACTGTCGACCATGGTTAACCTGCAGAATGCCGGATCAACAGCAATGGCAAGCCTCGCAACCAAGCAGACGACAACATCAATCCGTATGACGGTGACGATCATCGTTGTAGCGCCCATACTTCTGGTCTATCCGTTTTTTCAGCGGTTTTTTGTGAAGGGAATTATAATCGGGGCTGTGAAAGGCTAATGCCGACCGTAGCGCCGTTATAATAGAAGATTCCTAAATCAGGGGGGTTGTATTGTATATGAGTAAAAAGAATAAACTGCACAGCAGGACCGTATTTGCGCTCGCAGCCTGTATGCTTCTGGGAATGACAGCTTTGAGCGGATGCGGCGGCAATTCAGGTAATTCAGACAATCCGGAGGCAGATCCGGGGAACGGCCCCGATCACAGCAAACCGCTTACCATCACCGTGTTTAACAATGCGGCCAATTATCAGGGAGAGCAGACGGGCTGGTACGGCAAGCTGATTAAGGACAAATTCAATATTACACTTAATATTCTCTCCCCACAGGTAGCAGGAGACCAGCTCTACAAAACAAGATCGGCATCCGGGGACCTCGGGGATCTGCTGATTATTGACAACAGTCAGCTGGAGGAGCTGATTCCGGCCGGACTTATCATGGATATTACCGACAAGGTCAAGAATACGCAGTACCTGTCCAAATATGTAGAGCAGCATTTCCAGCCGTTTAATGCAGCCTTTGACAAAGTGAACCCGGACGGTAAAATTTACGGCCTGCCGACCTTTGTAGCCGATACCTCGCCGACCACCTTCTCGGAGGAAATCCCTTATTCCAGCCCGCTCATGCCCTGGGATTATTACAAGGGGATCGGGGCGCCCAAGCTGAACAATCTGACTGACCTTTTGAATGCACTACAGCTGATGCATGAGAAATATCCGGCAACGGCTGACGGTAAACCTATCTCCCCTATTACGCTTTGGAAGGATTGGGATAACGGAAGCATGGAGAACGTCCGCTGGCTGAGCAACTGGTACGGCTATGAGCAGCCGGACGGAACCTCAACCATACAGCTGAACGCCAAAGGGGATATCGTACCGCTCATTGATGATAACAGCATGTACAAGAAAATCCTCCAGTTTTATTTTGACGCCAACCAGATGGGACTTGTAGACCCGGATTCACCGACGCAGGACTGGAACAAGGTGTCCGAGAAGCTGACCAATAAACAGGTGCTCCTGTTATGGTATTCATGGCAGAGAGGGTTCTATAACACGCCCCAAAGAGGGGCGCAGGGTGACGGAAACGTGGCTATTCCAATCGGCGACACCCATATTATCCAGAACAGTGATGCTTATTTCGGCAATGGACGCGTCTTCGCCATCGGCGCCAAAGCCAAAAATCCGGACCGCATCATGGAATTCATGGACTGGATGTCTTCCCCGGAAGGACTGCGCTACTATACCAATGGTATGGAAGGCTTCAATTATGAAAAAACCGCCGACGGCAAGTTCAAGCTGACTGAAATCGGCCAGAGCGCCTTCCAGGATAACACCCCTGTTCCCGACGAATACGGCGGCGGAGGCTATCAGGATGGACAAAGCAAAATCAACAGCATGATTATCGGTGATTTTTCGGTAGATCCCGATACTGGCGAATTCTATAATAAGGATTACTGGAATGCAACGATTGAGGCTAATAAAACCACGCTTACTACTGAGTGGCAGAGTATGTTCAAGGCTACCAACCCGACTGATTATTATCAGAAAAACAATATGATTGATATTGTGCCCAACATCAATACGAGCCTCGGGACGGACTCCTCCGACATCAAGAATAAACGGAGCCAGATTTCCGATTATGTAAAGGATACCTCCTGGAAAATGATTTTCGCCAAAAACCAGAGCGAATTCGACCAGCTGTGGACCAAGCTGAAATCGGATCTGACCGGTCTCGGCTGGTCGGATGTAGTCGCCGCCGATACAGCGAAGGCCGAAAAAATCGTGAAATTGCGCAAAGAGGCAATGGCTAATAAATAAGCAGGAAACGAAGCAGGGCAGTGACTCTCCCGTTACCGGGGAATCACTGCCCTGCCTTCTTGCTTTAAAAGAGACGTTTAGCCAACTGGTACAATCCGCTTTTCCAGACAGGCCAATCGTGATCGCCCTGCTCCTCTACCCAGATATGCGGTACAGCATGCTGCGACAAGTAGGCATGTGTCCGGTCGCTGACATGCTTCAGCGAATCCAGATTTCCGCACGATATCCATAGCAGGTGCAGCAGCTCCGCAGTCCGCTTAGGCTCCGGAACCAGTACTTCCGGCTTTCTGGTATTAGGCGCAGGAGAGAACGCCCCGATCCAGGCGAACTTGTCCAGATTACCGAGCCCGATATTCAAGGCCTGCCCGCCGCCCATAGATAATCCGGCAATGGCACGGTGCAGCCGGTCCGTCGGGACCGGATAATTCGCTTCTATATAAGGGATAAGATCCCCGAACAATTCCGCCTCAAACGTTTCGAACGCCCGGATCTTCTCTTCATCAAAAATATCGCCCTCCGCCCGGTCATTCTGCATGGCCCGGCCATTGGGAAATACGACAATCACGGGCCTCAGCATCTGGTCCGCATACAGATTATCAAGAATGATCTGAGGCATGCCATGCATGTACCACTCATTCTCATCTCCGCCGATCCCGTGCAGCAGATAAAGCACACTGTATCTCTGGTCAGCTGAATAGCCTGGCGGCGTATACACCCTGGCTTGCCGGTTACGGCCTACCGTTCCGGAAGGATATTCTATTACCTGAATGCTCCCACGGGCAATGGATTCCCGTTCGCTGTCAAATCCGGCCGGAGCCTCTGACACCTCAACATCCTGGCTGTTTCTGTTCATCGCAGCTCTCTCCTTTATTCAGCATAAGTTATTCCAGGGCAATCGAGGCCAGACTGGCGCTTCCATTACCGGAAAAGGTGAAATACAGGGCCTGCTGCCCGTCAGGAATGCGGATCTCTGCGGCATATTCTGTCCAGACGTTGGTGAAGCCTACGGGAATATGTCCCAGAGACGGTCCATCCCACGCTGTTTTTACTTCAAACACACCCTGGCAATAGCCCCTCACCTTGATATGCACCTTTTGAACGCCCTGGCAATCAAAATACTTAAATCCGGCCGTAGCCGAATCCGTCATATTGGCAATATAACCGTTTTCCTCATCGCCGTCCCGCCCATCCTGAGTAATTTTCGGGAAGCGGCTGTCCATCCATGCCCCGGAACGGCCAAAGCCGCCGGTATACATTTCTTCGGCATTACAGAACAAGTGGCACGCCAAATAGGCCGGATATTCTCCTCTACCTTCAAGCGGCCCCCGGTTAGGACCACAGGATGTCATTTCAACCTGGGGAATCGTTCCGTCTTCGCGGAAATGGATGGGCTCAAGACAGCCCTGCCGGGAAAATGCGGTTCCATTGGTGTGACGGTGATAAAAAATGTACCAGGCTCCATCGACCTCTACGATGCTGCCGTGGTTATTGCCGCCGTAATACATCGGTTTGGCACCCGGCTTGTATGTACCGATATGAAGATCGCAGTTGCTTACAAGGACTCCCTTGTACTCGAAGTTCCTGGTGGGCTGTTTGCTGGTCGCATAACACAGCTCATGCATGGCAACCGAGGAATAGATAAGATAATAGGTATCTCCTCTCTTGCGGATGGAAGGCGCTTCAAAGAACGCATGTCCTTCAAAAGCGGTTCCGGCGCTGTAGGGCTCACTCGGCGCGACAAATAAAGGCTCCTCCTGGATGGTAAGCATGTCGGGACCTAATACCGTAGCCATGGCACCGCTTCTGGATAAATCCCCCGCTGCGCAAAACCCGGTGTATAAATAGGTAAGTTCTCCTTCTGTAAGGACACCGGGATCGAACTGGGGCTCGTCGCCTTCCCGTTCTCCGAGAAGTGTTCCGTCGGCATATTTCACATGACCGTAGAAGCTGAATCTGCCGCAGGGCGTATCGCATACAGCCACAGATACAATGGGGAGCTTATCAAGCACGTAGTACAGATAATACCGCCCGTCAGGTCCGGCCGTAACATCAGGGGCATACAGGCACATGCTTCCCTCCGGATTGAGCGGGTCATCCGTGGAATGGTAGATTACCCCTTCATATCTCCAGTCAGACAGATCCTCCGCCGGCGCAGACCAGCTGACATAATCATTCAGGCAAAACACATGCCCGTTAAACCGGTCATGCGAACCGTAAATATACACCCGTCCATCAAATACATAAGGCTCACCGTCAGGGATATATTCCCATGAAGGAAGGTATGGATTCATTCCTTGTTTTTTAGCCAATGTCATTTCACCCTTTATAATAGAAGATATTAATAGACAATTCGATTATAGGTACACGGGAGGATTGAAGTCCATGACCTAAACTAACCGATCGTTGACCTATCCTCATATGCGTCTTCATTTAAATAAATCAAAGAAAAAAGCTGCCGGACAATCCGGCAGCCTGAACAGCAAAGATAACACGGCTTCCCTGTCGTCAGCCCTTTACACCGCCGACCATCATGCCTTTGACGAAATATTTCTGCAGGAACGGATAGACCATAATGATTGGCACCGATGCGACGATCGTCATCGTGGCCCGGACCGACAGCGGCGTAACTGCACCCTGCTGCGAGCCGTTCGCTCCGTTGATCATGCCGTCCATGCTGGAGGTACCTGCACTGGCCGTGGAATTTTGCAGGATCTTCTGCAGCTCGTATTGCAGGGTGCTCAGGTTAATCTTCGAGGAATTGTACAGGAATACGTCAAACCAGGAGTTCCACTGATACACCCCCGAGAATAAGGCTACGGTAGCCAGCACAGGCATGGTTAGCGGAAGCACGATGCTGATGAAGGTTTTGAAATCGCCGGCACCGTCAATTTTTCCTGATTCGAGGATGCTCTCGGGCAAATTTTCAATAAAGGAACGGATAATGATCAGATTAAATACACCGATAAGGCCCGGCAGGATGTAGACCCAGAAGCTGCCGACGAGATTCATATCGCGCATC
Source organism: Paenibacillus sp. fava2 (assembly GCF_058313675.1). NCBI lineage: Bacteria > Bacillati > Bacillota > Bacilli > Caryophanales > Paenibacillaceae > Paenibacillus > Paenibacillus sp. fava2. The sequence goes on from NZ_CM177755.1 coordinate 5,398,709, forward strand.
AGAAGGTAGTTCGGAATCAATCCGCCGTTAAAGTACATGGTCAGAATAAAGGCAATTGTAATGAATTTGCGCAGCACATAATCCTGCCGGCTGATGGTGTACGCCACCATGGCTGAACCTAGTACCGTCACAACCGTACCAATTACCGTTCGCAGAATGGAAATCAGGGTCGCATGAAAAATGGTGGCTTCTTTGAATACATACTGATAATTATCCAGTGTTAACGCCCGCGGGAACAGGTATATCCCGCCCTTGATCGAATCCTGCGCATCATTTAAAGAAACAGCAAGTATATTAATGAACGGATAGAGTGTAACGATCATTAGCAGAATCATAAAGATAAAGTTGCATATTTCGAATACTCTATCGCCCCTGGATGTCCGGATCCGGTTGCTTTTCTCCACTTCAAATCCCTCCTTCTTCGTCTAGAACAGCCTGGACTCGCCAGCGCGTTTGGCAACGGAATTCGCCACGAACAGCAGAATAAAGCTGACGATCGTCTTAAACATGCCGGCTGCGATGGAAAGAGAGAAATTGCTTTGGGCAATCCCGTATTTCAGCACGAAAATATCGATATTCTCCGAATAGTCTACATTCATGCCGTTCCCCAGCAAATATTGCGGTTCGAATCCCGATTCCAGCAGATAGCCGATGTTCATTATAAGCAGTACGACAACAACACTTTTAATGCCCGGCAGCGTGATGTAGAACATCCGCTTGAACCGTCCTGCACCATCCATTTCTGCGGCTTCATACTGCGACGGATCGATGGTTGTCATGGCCGCCAGATACACAATCGTATTCCAGCCGATATCCTTCCAGACCGAGCTTGCCCCGAAGATTCCCCAGAAAAAGTGCGGAATGCCGAGAAACAAAAATTCCTGCCCCTTGTCAATGAACCCTGCCCAGATCAGCAGCTGATTAATAATACCGTCCGGGGACAAGGTGGTTTGAATAATGCTTGCCGCCACCACCCAGGAAATAAAGTGGGGTAAATAGCTGACCGTCTGTACGATGCGCTTAAAGGCAACCTGACGGATTTCATTAAGCAGCAAGGCCAGCACGATGGCGGTTAAAAAACCCAAAATAAGATTAATCGAACTCATAGCGAGCGTATTGCGAAGTACCCGGAGGAACCGTTCGTCACCGAACAAAAAGGCAAAGTGCGAAAAGCCGATCCATTTCTGATCCCAAAAGCCGAGCGCCGGCCGGTAATCCTGGAAAGCGATGGTCCAGCCCCACAGCGGCAGGTATTTAAATATAAACAGCCAGATCAAAAAAGGAACCGACATAAACACGAGCACCCGTTGCTTCACCAGCTTGCTCAGAAACAGCCGAAGGCCTGCAGGCTTCTGGTCAGTCTTTATTTCAGGCGTTGCCAGTATTGTTTTTGTATTCATCTCATTATCTCCTCCAGCCCCTGTACGGATTACCGGGGAAAAGGGCAGCCGGCAGCCATAGCCGCGCCAATGCTCCGGCAGCCCTTCATCTCCTTTACTTGCTTGCTTTGCCCATATCGACTTTCTTCTTCACTTGCTCAGTAGTCCATTTTTCATAGCCGGCTGTGTCCAGCTTACCCCATTCCTTCTGGAAATCGTTCCAGATGGAATCGAATTTATCCGGGGAGGAGAGTACCAGCTTCGGATAATATTTTTTGGTCAGCTCATCTTTATTGGTCTCCCACATCAATTCCGGTGAATTCTGCTCCTTTACGAAGCCCCAAGCTGGATACCATGGACGGTCAATCGGCTTGGCGAACATTTGGGTATAGGTCTGAGCCTCATATTTTCCCAGGATTTCTTTATCCTTATCGGTAAGGCTCATCTGGAATACTTCCGGCTGATAACCTACGCCCTTGGCATTGCCGTCCGAGAGTGTCGAGTTGCCGCCATAGCTCGGCCAGTTCCAGCTGTAATACTTAAAGCCGAATTTCTCGTTAAAGGCCTCGTCGATTTTGTTGATCTGCTCCTGGGTCCGGTAGTAGCGGCCTGTTTCATTGACTTCATAGGTTTCGCCCTTGATCCCCCAGGAGATAAGGATCTGATTTTCTTCCTTCAGCATATTGTCAAAATACTGGATGATCCGCTCCGGATTTTTGGCGCTGACAGTAATACCGACCCCGCGGTTAGTAACCAGACCGCCGGGACCGTCAACATAAGCATCGGATATACTTTCGTCAAAGGTAACCGGCAGCGGGAAGTAGTTGTAGCCGTCGAGCGACGGGTCCTTCCGGGCTGCATCCTTCAGCACATTCAGCGCAGTCTGCACCTGCCAGCGGTAATCGAAGAACCCGAGCACCTTATGCGAGGTCAGCTTGGCAATATATTGATCGTAGTTATCGACGAAGGAGGCCTTGTCAAACATCCCCTTGGAATTAAGCGTATTCAGGGCCTGCAGCCATTGTTTGGCTCCGTCTGAGCCGGAATAGGTTGTGGCCTCGAGTGTAGCCGGGTCCACCATCACGTTGCCGTCATTCGGATACCCCAGCAGATGCATCGGCGGGTTGGCGGTGGCAAAAAATCTCCAGTCATGGGTGAGCGACACCATCCCGGTCAGCTCTTCATCCTTATGTTTGGCCGCATAATTCTCAATCAGCTCCATGTACTGATCCAGCGTCTTGATCTTTGGATATCCCGCTTCCTCCAACACCCGGCGCTGTACCCAGAAGGCCGCTGTCGGTTCAGGATCCGGTACAAACTCGCCGACCTGGGCGGACAATGGCAGGAAATACAATTTGCCGTCTGCGGAACGCATCTGGTCAAGGTCGTCGCCGTACACGCGCTTGATGTTCGGTCCGTACTTCTCGATCAGATCGTCGAGCGGAATAAACGCGCCGGCGTTCAATACCTCTTCAATAGCCGCGTCGGGAATCAGTACATCCGGGTATTCGTTGGCGGCAATCATGGTCCCGATCTTGGTGTTCAGGTCGCCGACGAGAAACTCCAGCTTGAAGTTGGTGCCTGTCTGATCCTCCAGCATTTTGCCGATCGTCGTCTCATTGGTATTGCCATCCTTAGAGCCGGCAACACCGTTAAAGATCGTATAGGTAACCTTGTCCTTTTTGACTTCCTCAGTGCCGGCATTGGCACTGTTCGTTGAATCAGGCTTGCTGTTGGTTTCTGCACCGGCGTTGTTCCCGTTATTCCCGGAACAGGCTGTTGCCAAAGATGACAATAGAAGCATTGCAAGACTTAGACGAAGCATTTTTTTTGTTTTCAAAGCCTTTCCCCCTCGTTATCAATTCCTTGCTTTTCCATTATAAAAGCGATTACATTTCCTGATTACCCTCAAGAATATAGACCGTACTGTAGAAATTATTGTTCCTTTTCACCTGAATCGGGTAATCTTGGAATCCTCAGCTCGATCTCTGTTCCCTGTCCGGGAGCGCTGTTCACCGTAAAATGGAACCCTGCACCGTATATCAATTTGGCGCGGTAGATTACATTTTGAATCCCGATCCGTTCGCCCATGATTTCATTGGTTTCAAGGTAGCTGTACAGCTTGCCGATTTGCCTCTCGTTCATCCCTGTCCCGTTATCCCTGATTGTAAAAATCAGATTCCGGTCCTGCATAGTGATGGTAATATGGATTCGTCCGCCCTGCTTTAAAGGCTCGAGACCGTGAATACTGGCATTCTCCACAAAAGGCAGGAACAGCATCTTGGGCAGCTTGCAGGCATACGCCTCCGGCTGTACATCAAGCGAATAGTCAATCCGGTCCTCGAAGCGGTATTTCTGGATATCAAGGAAACAGATGATAAATTCCAGCTCTTCCCGGACTGTAATCATATCTTTGTTCCAGGTGAGCGAGCTGCGGAAAATCTTCGCCATGCTGTGAATCATGGCCGCCGTTTCGTTCTCGTCCTTCAGAAGACTGCGCATCCGGATCGTCTCCAGCGCATTGAACAGAAAATGCGGATTGATCTGGCTTTGCAGCGCATTAAGCTGCGCCTTGCTGCGCTCCAGCTCCAGTGATTTCTTTTGGATCTCGGCTATGTATACATCATCTATCAGGGATTTGATCTGCAGAATCATCCGGTTGAAGCCCAGACTGAGCTGGCCGATTTCATCCCGGAAGTCAGTAACCGGAATCACCTCGAAATTTTGGCTGCGCACCTTCTTCATTTGTTTCAGGATTTTGACAATGCGGACATTGAAGGACCGGGTGATAATGACAATAACGAAGGTAGGGAGAATCATCATCAGACAGGCGGATATAAGAATGAAGTCACGGGATTTCCTCACCTCCCGGATCACTTCGTTCTCGTCCACCGTTCCGACGATACTCCAGCCTTCCAGATAGCTTACTCCGCTGTACCGGCTTGAGAATTTGATCCGGTCGCTGGAGCGGATCGTACTGAAGGCTGTCTTGTCTGACGTCTTCCAGTCGATGGAGGAATCAGTGGTATACTCGATGTCTCCTGAGGGATTCAGCAGATAGACAGCCCCCTGCATATTCAGATTATTAAAGATTTCGCCGATGTCGATGGTCTTGAAATCGATTTTGACGACCTTCTCCTTGTTCAGCCTTCCAGAGTAATAATCCATCTTCCGGATCAGCGAGAATTCTTGAAACCGGCCGCTTTCGCTTTCGGTCCGGGTAAAGATCGGATGGGAGGTGTCATTGGCCAAAGCCTGCCTGTACCACGGTTCCTCTCTCAATTCATCCGACAGGTAGCCGATATTTCCCGAGTGTAATAAGGTATCATTGTCTACATAAATCGTCACATTCTGTAATGAGAAGGATAGCGGGGTATAGTTGTTAAGCATCCGCCGTAAATACGAGTCGTAAACCTCCAGATAATCGGCCGCATTCGCAAAGTTCCGGTCCAGAATTTCATTCGTGCTTAAATCGGCATAGAAAAAGGAAGACAATCCTACCGCATTATCAACCTGCTCGCGGAAATCGTTGCTGATCTGCTCGATGGTCCGGTCGATATCACGAATCCGCTGATTTCGCACATTTTCTGTAATGGCATTGTAGAACAGAATATTGGTAAGCACGATTGGAATAAACACGCACAGAAAATAGATCAACAGCATTTTGTTGCGCATCTTAATATGATTGAGCAGCCTGTCCACTTTCTTCCTCTCCTCCTCCTCATTCGGCTTACCGGCTGATAATGCGGTTCCGGTACTCGGTCGGTGTCATTTGCTCCAGCTTTTCAAACTGGGTAACAAAATAATCAGCGTTGCTGAATCCGATCTTCTGGGCAATTTCATAGATCCGCAAATCGCTTTGCCGGAGCAGGCGTTTGGCTTCCGTTATGCGTAGCTGCTGCAGATATTCATTGAAATAGCTTCCGTAGGTTTTCTTGAATAATTGGCCCAGATAGGCAGAATTCATATAAAACCGGGCAGCGATCTCCTTTAACGTAATCGATTCATGATAATGCTCGTCGACGTAGCATTTGATCTTCTGGATACCGCCCTTGCACTGGTTCTGGCTGAGCCGCCCCAGAAGTCCGGCCGCTTCATGGGCAAACAGCGTAAAGATGCGCGTAATTTCCCCCAGCGTGATGTTCCGGTCATACCAGCCTACCGCCGCCTCCAGATAAATCAGTTCCTTTTCGTCACCCTCCAGGGTCTGGATCGATTTCAGGATGCCCAACACACATTGGGTGACTGCCGCCTTCATCGCCTCCGGCGAGAAGCTTTTTTCCTGCATGAATTGAAACAGATGGTTTATTTGTTCAGCCAGCATCTCCGGATCGTTCTCTTCTACCGCATCAATCAGCTTACGGTACATTTCATCCTCCAAATGCCGGTAATTCAGCGCTCTGCCCGAAATATCCTCATACGCAATGACGGAATGCGCCGGCAGGAGATATTTATGCTGCTGGACTTCCTTGGCTCCGAGATAGGAATGTTTTATATCCTTTAATGAAGGAACACCGGGCCCGGCGTAAATACGGAACGGACAGGAAAAGGCTGTGCGGATCAGACCGGCAAGCTCCGTTAGAAACGCGCTGACATCCCCGCCGAAGGAACGGGCATACAGATCAGGCACGAGCAGGCCGTACGTCTGGTGATGCTCATACAGTACAGGCTCAAACACCGTTCCCGAGGCTGTATGCACAGCTTCGCGGATGCCCTTGCGCAGCATATCCTTGGCCGGCAGTACATACCCGTTCCAGGGAAGAATATCGTTCCATTCAAGCAGGGCGTAGGTGAACGTCTGTACGGCTTCACCTTCCCATGGAGCCTTCCAGGCAGCATCGTCCAGCATGCCCTCCTCTCCCCGGATCAGCGCTTCAACCCGGCTCTGGTCCAGACCGACCTGGGTACGGGCCTTAAGCCGTTCTTTTTCCTCCAGCCGCTCCTTTAGCTTGCCGAGTGTCTTCTCGAAGTCCTCCTGGTCAATCGGCTTGAGCACATAATCAAAAGCACCGTAGCGCACAGCCTGCCGGGCATACTCGAACTCATTATATCCGCTGACAATAATAAACTCCGTATCCAGCTTTTCAAGCACAGCGGCACGAATCAGGCCAATCCCGTCGATAACCGGCATCCGGATATCCGTAACCACCAGATCAGGTTTGTGCTCGCGGATCATAGCCAGCGCATCCTCTCCGTTGTCGGCCTCTCCGGTCACTACATATCCGCTGCGCTCCCAGTCAATCATTTTGATCAATCCCTTACGCACAAACAATTCATCGTCAACTATAAGCGCAGAAAACATTGCCAGCACCTCTCTATCGGGTATAGTGGGTTATCTTTCTTTTATGCTAACCTCAACAATGCTTCTATGACCAGAGCCTTTATCAAAAAGAGGGTAACATCTATACTTTTCAAGGAAAGCACTATAATTTGTATGGGTTGACTAAATGCTCTGATTTATATGTCAAACGATTGACATGTCAAACCTTTGACATATACAATAAGGCTAATCTTCTACTATTGCTTCAGGGAGGAGCTATATGCTCAATTTAAATGAAAAAGTCAATTTCCAGCCGAAAAGTTATGACCTGTTAGCCATCGGAGAAATTCTTGTTGATCTGATATCAACTACGTATGACGAGGATGCTTCAGGCGGCACTTATCAGAGATTTTTTGGCGGATCCCCCTCAAACATCGCAATGAATGCAACAAAACTCGGAATCCGTGCAGCAGTAGCATCAACGGTCGGAGAAGACAGTCTGGGAGCTTTTCTTAAACAGCAGCTGCAACAGGCAGGAATGAACACGGACTCCATTCAAACTGTACAAGAGGCTACGAGTATGGTAATGCTGACAAAAAGCAAATCGACACCCGTACCCATTTTTTACAGGGGGGCAGATTATAAGCTTGCCTACACCACAGAACTCGAACAACGGCTTAAACATTCCAAGATCCTGCATTTTTCCTGCTGGCCAATCTCCAGAGCACCTGCCCGCCAGACTCTTGAAAAAGCGATTGGCATTGCACAGGACAACGGGATGCTCATTTGCTTTGACCCTAATTATCATGAAAAGCTGTGGGAAGCAGGAGAAGACGGGATCAGCTATGTCAAATCATTTATTGCAAAAAGCGATATTATTAAACCCTCTGAAGATGATGCTGAGCGCCTGTTCGGCAAAGGTTCACCCGAATCGTATATTGAGCAATTTCTTGAGCTGGGAGCCAAACTGGTGATTTTGACCTTAGGCAAGGACGGTGCGTTGGTGTCCAACGGCAGAACTAGCGAGGCATTTCCTTCATTGGCAACAGAAGTAGTGGATACCACCGGAGCCGGAGATGCTTTTTGGTCAGGATTGTATGCAGGCATTATAAAGGGATTGACCCTTCGTGAATCTGTTCGTATGGGACTCGCTGTGAGTGCTTTTAAATTACAATCTGCAGGAGCTGTAGCAGATTTGCCCAGACTTGAGGTCATCGGCTCTTTATACCAAATTTAGGAGGATTAATCATGTCATTAAAAAATCAGGTTCAATTGATAACGTATCCCGACTCACTGGGCGGAGACTTAAAGGCTCTGAAGGAGGTGCTTTATTCCCGGTTCGCTGAAGTTTTTAAAGGCGGCGTGCATATTCTCCCTCCATTCCCTTCTTCAGGCGACAGAGGTTTTGCGCCGCTTACTTACCTCGAAATTGATCAGAGGTTCGGAACATGGGATGATATCCGGGAGATCGGAGAACAATTTGATGTCCTCGTTGATTTGATGGTCAATCATATTTCGCAGAAATCGGAATATTTCCAGGACTTCCTGAAGTCCGGCCGCAGCTCACAATATTCAGACCTGTTCCTCACCCTGGATAAGCTGTGGGAAGACGGGCAGCCGGTGCAGGAAGATATAGACAAGATGTTTTTGCGCAGACCCCTCCCCTACTCCACCTTCCGGATTGAAGATAGTGGGATAGAGGAAAGCGTATGGACTACTTTTGGAAAAACAGACCCTTCAGAACAGATTGACCTGGACATCCGCTCGGAAATGACCAAACAGCTCCTGGCCTCATTCTTCCGGAACTTCAAAAAATATAATATCAAAATTGTCCGTCTGGATGCAGTCGGATACGTTATTAAGAAGCTGGGCACCAGCTGTTTCTTTGTTGAACCGGATGTTTATGATTTTCTCGACTGGATCATGGAGCTTGCCCAATCCTTAGACATTGAGCTTCTTCCAGAGGTGCACTCCCACCACTATATTCAGTACAAACTGGCAGAGCACGGTTATTGGATTTATGATTTTATATTACCGTACCGCATTCTGGAAGCCTTAACCAACCAGTCCAGCGCTGCACTGTGCGATTATTTGCAGACCCGGCCTGCCAAACAGTTCACAATGCTCGATTGTCATGACGGTATTCCTGTCAAACCCGATCTGGACGGTCTGCTTGATACGGGAGAGGCGAAAAAGCTCGTAGACATCTGTTTAGAGAGAGGCTCTAATCTGAGCCTGATTCTGTCGGAGGAGCATAAGGGTGAGGATGGCTTCGATGTCCATCAAATCCGCTGTACCTATTATTCTGTTCTGGATAGCGATGATGATGCTTACCTTGCTGCAAGAGCCATTCAATTTTTTGCTCCGGGTATTCCGCAGGTATATTATGTAGGACTGCTTGCCGGTGAAAATGATTATGAACGGGCAGAAGCAACCGGAGACGGCCGTGAGATTAACCGTCACAACTATACCCTTGATGAAATCGACCAATCCTTGCAAAAACCTGTCGTTCAGCGGCTTTTAAAGCTTATCCGGTTCCGTAACAGCTATGCGGCATTTGACGGTAAGTTTGAAGTTAAGGTATCATCAACGGAAGAAGTCAGGCTGCGCTGGGATTATAATGACAACTATTGCGAACTGTTCGTTGATCTTAATACCAAGCGAACCACTATTCAATACATTGATGATACTAACAGCGTGATTGAATATACTGTCTGATTAACAATAGAAATGTAGAGGACAATATATGGCAACCATACACGATGTAGCGAAGAGAGCAGGAGTGTCAGTCACTACCGTCTCCCGGGTACTGAACAACCGGGGATACATCAGTCAGAAAACCAGGCAGATTGTTCATGAAACGATGGAAGAGCTTAACTACCAGCCCAACGATCTTGCCCGCTCCCTGCTGAGCAAACAATCAAACGTCATCGGCTTAATCATTCCCAATGTTTCTCATCCCTTTTTTGCAGAGTTCGCCTACGCAGTAGAGCAATATGCATATGAGCAAGGCTGCAAACTGCTTCTGTGCAACTCACAGCTGGATCCGGCCAAGGAGCGGGAATACCTGAAAATGATGAAAGGCAACCAGGTCAACGGGATCATAATGGGAAGCCATACATTGGATACAGAAAGCTACCTTAATCTGAGTTATCCGATTGTAACCGTTGACCGCCTGATCACAGGATTTCCGTATGTTGCATCGGATAATGAGCTGGGAGGCCGCCTGGCAGCGGAATTGCTGATCAGCAAAGGCTGCCGGAAGCTTGTCCATATTTGCGGGAACCAGTCTCTGGATATGCTATCCAATCTCAGAACGGAAGGCTTCATGTCGGCTGTAAAAAAGGCAGGAATCGAAACGGTCATTCTTGAAACCAAGATGAATGTGTTTGACCGGGAAGAGTACGAGTACCTAATAACGAATATGTTTGCGGACCACCCTGATCTGGACGGTGTATTCGCCACCAGTGACATTATTGCAGGCCATGTAATCAGAAAATGCAGACAGCTGGGCAAAACCGTTCCCGGCCAAATAAAAATTGTCGGCTACGACGACGTCAGTCTGGCGTCCTGGTCCTCACCTGGCATCACTACAGTCAGGCAGCCTATTGAGGATATGGGGCGTATGGCCGTAAATCTAATTCAGCAGCAGATGAGCTCCGAGCCGCTTGTTCACGAAAACATTCTTCCGGTCGAGCTGATTGAGCGGGAAACGACTTAGCTTTATTTGAAAAGTACGCTAGCTGCGTACTTTTTTTATTTTAAAAAACAAACAGCCAAGGCTTATTAAACTAAAAAAAGAACGACCACGCCAACACAGGCATAGTCGTTCTTCTCAATATAAATATATAGTTAATAAGTCCGCAACCGCTCAACCCGTTCAATAAGCTCCTGAATCACCTGATCCGGTGAGCGCTCGTTCATCCAGGTCTGGCCGAACATCTGGAAGACCTTTATCATCGGGAAGTCCTCCCAGAAGCCGACAAACTCCTCGTTAAGATATACTTTGTCTGTGACATGCTCATTCATTTCATTCAGGCAATCTTCCAATACGGCTTTTGCGGCGGGATCACTCACCCATTCGCTGAGAAGGCTGAATTTGTGGAACGTGATTTCTTCCTTACCGAAGTCACAGTGCAATCTTCCCGTAATCCGGATGTCCTTGGACGAGCTGCCCAGCAGAATCTGAAAATATCCTGTGTCTGCGACCCAGCGGTTGTACTTGGTATTGAAGTATGAAAAATCTCTCTCCTCCAGCTCAAAGACAATCGTCTGTTGTTCGCCCGGATCAAGCTCCACCTTGGCAAAGGCCTTCAGCTCCTTCTCCGGGCGGGTCCACTTGCATTCTTCATCGTGTACGTACAGCTGTACGACTTCTTTCCCTCTGTGCTTGCCTGTATTGGTGAGTTGAAAAGATACTGTGACGCAACTCTCGTGCTGCACCACTTCCAGATCTGTATAGGCAAAGGTAGTGTAGGACAATCCGTGTCCGAACGGGAATTGCGGCGCCAGTTCCTTACGGTCATAGTAGCGGTAACCCACGAACAGTCCTTCGCGGTAATACAGCTTGCCGTTCTCTCCGCGAATCCGCATATGCGAAGGATTATCCGACAGCTTCACAGGGAAGGTCTCCGACAGTTTGCCTGAAGGATTGGTGTAACCGAACAATACCTCGGCTATGGATCTGCCCATGCCTTGACCCGACAGCCAGGAATGGATGACAGCAGGAACATGCTGTACCCATGGACGCATGACCAGTGCCGAGCCGCTGCTGGTTATCACGATACATTTTGGCTGAACAGCGGCAACCGCCTGAATCAGCTTGACCTGGTGCTCCGGAAGCTCGATGCCCTTCAAATCATGCATTTCCGATTCGGCATATTCCGGCTGGCCTACGAACAGTACCGCCACATCGGCGTTCTTGGCCAGTGTTACACTCTCCTGAATAAGCTCTTCATTCACAGAATCATCTTCCGGGTATCCGGCTGTATAGCTCACCGTGGCTAGACTACCTGCCAGCTCTTTGATTTCCTCCAACGGGATATCGACTCTGGTAGGGGTCACCTTGGCACTGCCGGCGCCCTGAATTCTCGGCTTCTTCGCAAACCGTCCGATTACCGCAATCGACGAAGCCGTTTCCGGCCGCAGCGGGAGAATCGCGTTATCGTTCTTCAGCAGCACGATGCTTTCGGCCGCCGCTTTACGGGCCAGCGTATGATAATCTGCATCCTCTTTTTCAGCAGCTTTGTTTCCGGTAACCCGTTCAACCAGCTTCAGGATACGGCTCACACTCTTGTCCAGCTGCTCTTCGGAAAGCTTCCCGTCCTGAACCGCTTCTACTATGGCTTTGGCATTGTAGTGGGCAGGGCCCGGCATTTCAAGGTCAAGTCCGGCCTTTAGCCCGCGTATCCGGTCATTGACGGCTGTCCAGTCGGACAGGACAACACCGTCGTAGCCCCACTCTTCTCTGAGAATATCGTTTAACAGATGCTCATTCTCGCTGGTATAGGTTCCATTCAGCAGGTTATAGGAGCACATGACCGTCCAGGGATCGGATTTCTTAATAATCCGTTCAAAGGCGCTCAGGTATATTTCACGCAGCGTCCGCTCATCGATTTCCGAGCTGGTCACCATTTTCTCGAACTCCTGGTTGTTGCCTGCAAAGTGCTTGACGGAGGCTCCGACACCTTCGCTTTGAATACCGTTAATGAAGGCTGCGCCAAGCTCGCCCGTCAAGCAGGGATCCTCCGAATAATATTCAAAATTTCTTCCGCCAAGCGGTGTTCTTTTCATATTGACGCCCGGACCGAGCAGCAGCTCTACCTCCATCGTCTTGGACTCCCGTCCAAGCGCCACGCCTACCTCATGCAGCAATGCTGTATTCCAGGAAGAGCCGATCGCAGAGCCTGTCGGGTAACAGGTAGCCGGTACATTTTCCGTGGTGATTCCCATCTCTTCATTACTGTTCGTCTTGCGAATCCCGTTGGTTCCGTCATACATATGAACTGGCGGGATATTTAGCCGCTCGATCCCTTTGGTCATCCACATATTCAGTCCCGCAACAAGCGAGGCTTTTTCGGTAAGGGTCAATTCCTTCAACAATTCATCAGGTGATTTATTCATGCTGCTCCATCCTTTATTATCAGATTAATTTTCCTGTTCCTTTTTCAGCTCCTGGGCATCATACAGCTTGAAGAACGGGAACCAGACCGCAAACACAATCAGCAGAACGACCGCCAGCAGGATAAGCCCGTTAAATCCGCTCATCAGATAGGTAGACAGCCCGATCGGGGTATACCACAGCTGGAAGATTTGGCTCGGAATCCGCACCAGCCCCATATCGAGGACGATATACACGAGAATTGGCGTGATCAGCCCGTTAATCCACATCGGCACCATAAGCAGCGGATTGAACGCAATCGGTGCCCCGTACACAACCGGCTCGTTAATGTTGAACAAGGACGGAAGGATTGTCGCTTTGCCGACAGACTTCAATTTTTTGGACCGGGCCAGCAGGAACCAGACCACTAAAGGCAGCGTAGCGCCCATCCCGCCGATCCCCAGCCAGCCGGAGAAAAAGGTTTCGAACGTATTGATATTGACCGGGTCCTGACCGGCTGCAACGAGGGCCGCATTCTGTTCAATGGCAGGGATCCAGATGGCATACCAGATCGGAGTCATCACCCAAGGGCTTACACCGAAGGAATACAGCACCACGCCGATAAAGTTAAACAATACAAAGCCGGTCAGACTTTGACCCATGGCATTGATGGGCTCGAACACATTGACAATCAGTGCAAAAATATCGAAATGCAGCTGATAGACCAGAACCCAGCCTGTAGTTAAAATAAGGGCAATCGGCACGAGAAAATCAAACCAGTCCATAATGAACTCCGGAAGGGAGGAGCCCTTTTTGAAGAACGAGAATTTGTTGCACAGATTCATGACAAGAGCAACAAACACACCAACCAGGAGTGCCGTAATCATCCCCGAAGGCCCAAACCGTTCCAGAATAAACTGGATGGTACCGTCTTCATTTAGGGTCGGGTTAAGCAGCATCACGAAGAGGGAGACCCCGCTCATTCCCGCCAGCAGCTTAATTTTGTGACGTTCTCTTTTTTCCATGACGGTATACGGTGTTAAAAAAGCAATAAACAACCCCAATAGCCCGAAGCTAAAGGTCGTGATGGGTGTAAGATCCGGCATCCCCGGAATGAAATCCTTCAAGATTGAAATGAGTGTGATAATCGAGCCGATAAAAATCATCGGAATCGCCACCATAATGGCTTCCTGAATGGATGCAACCCAGAGATTATTCGTAAACGCCTCCAATCTAGGTGCAAACGATTCTGTCATCCACTTCATGAAACGCTTCATCTAAATTCCCCCTGTCTTTCTCTTAGCTGATGCTGATACAACCCTAGTATAGTGTTTTATGATACCGTTTTCTTGTTGTAACTTGCCGCATCCGGGTTCGTATTTTGCCTACTTCCTGCCTCTTGTACTAGCTTGTCTGCTTCGATCCAAAATAAACAACAAAAAACACCCCTTCATCAGAGAAGGGATGTTTGCTCAGTGTATTTTCAATTAAAACTGCCTTTCGAGCTGGAGCAGCAGCACCCCATGAGGCGGGAGTACAATTTCTTTGCGCCAGTTTTCCTTCTGTATAAGCTCTGTCCGGATGACCGGACCGCTTCTGCTGTTTAAATACAGAATTTCCTCCTGTGATAAAAAATCAGGCGCGCCCATAGTCATCCACTCATCGAATACCGACCCATGCTCCCGGTCCAGCTGATAGCTGGTGCATTTATACGGTCCTGCGAGCCGGGTTAGCGTGATGTCAAAGGCCTTGCTGCCTTTTTCCTCAAATACATCATAACGGGTGGAGCCGGATAGCTCTGACCAGTCTCCGCTCGCAAACAGCTGATCCACATGGACGTAGTGATAGAACAGGAACTGCAGGCTTCCGTCGCTTTTTCGGGTAAAAGTATAACCTTCCCCCTGTGTAATCAGCTCGTCACCCAGCTTCTGCATCAGCTCAAACGCATAATACCCGGGTTTCTTCAGCCCGTCGCGGCTGATCAGGCCAAAGCCTCCATAGAACGGGGATGCGGGAACGACGCTTTCTTCAAACACATCGGTAAAGGACCAGTAGGCCATCGCCTCCACGTCCCCGAGCGTATTCATCGTCTGGTAGATGACAAACAGGGCCATAAACATCGTATCGTGCAGCAGATTCCGGTCGTACAGCGAAAAATTCCACTCGGTAATATGAAGCTCAACGTCACTGTACGAGGCCGCCTTCATTTTTTGCCGTACACGGTCAATGCTTTCTTTAAAAAATGCCGGGGGCATGATCCGGGTCAAACGGCCTTCTTCCGTTTTTAGCTTGGGGTACTCCGAATAAATATGGAACGAAAAGAAATCGAGCGGCACTTCCCTCGAGCTGCAGTAAGCCAGAAAATCCTCCGCCCAGGTATCGTTCCAGATCGAGCCGTACCCCATAGCAGGCCCGCCTGTTCTCAGCTCCGGCAGCACCGATTTAATCGCATGAACGGTAGATTCGTAAAAGGCGAAGTACTCTTCTTTGCTGCCTGCCCAGCAGACACCTGCCAAATCCGGCTCGTTCCACACTTCGAAATACCACTGCTTCACCTCGTCCGGTCCGTAACGGTTCAGACAATGTCGGATGAAGGCCCTGACCAGCGCTTCCCACTTGGCTGGATCTGCCGGCGGACTGATATTGCCTCTCCACCAAAACAGCGTTTCTCTGGACCGCGCCAGCTGTCCCGGCATAAAGCTCAATTCAACGAACGGCCGGACTCCCTGCTCCAGAAGAAAATCGTACAGCTTGTCCACATAAGACCAGTTGTAGACCGGTGTGCCGTCTTCATTTTCACTGTATACCATCATCTCATCATTAAAAATGCCGTGAAACCGGATATACCGGAACGGGATGCTTCCCTTCAAGGCAGACAGCTGCTTCCGCCAATCCTCGCGCAGTCCTTCTACGGCTCTTCCGGCCGTCGTGATGATATTCCAGTGCTTTTTATAAAATGCCGGTGTCTGGTCTGCACGAACCTCAATCCGCTCAGGGGCAGCTGCAAGAGCAGCAGACAGCGGAACGCCGGACGGACCGGTATCCGTTTTGACGTCCAGATAGCGGTACAGTGACCCTATGGCATTCATCGTGTCCATCTCATAATAGTCTCCGCTTGAGGATTCCTCATACGTTTTGGGCTTGCGGTTCAGGTTCAGCCGGTGCGGTTCCGGTGCGAGCGACGCCTCCCGGTAGGAGCCCGGCGTGCAGCCGTATTTTTCCTTGAAATATTTGTTGAACAGCTTCACGTTGGCAAATCCGCAATCCAGGGCAATTTCGGAGATGGTCTTATCGCTTTCTGCCAGCTGAAGCTGGGCCTTTTCCAGGCGGATAAGCGTCAGATACTTTTGAAAGGGAATCCCGATTTTATCCGTGAAGAAGTGGGAAAAATAATGCAGGCTTAAATGCTCGGAATCCGCCATATCCTGCAGCGTAATCTTTTCATTATAGTGGCGGTCGATGTATGTGAGGACACTGTTCAGTCTTTTATAATCGTTGTCCTTGCTTCCTTCTGCCACCGCCGGATTCGTCCCGTCCGAAAAATATCGCAGCAGACATCCGCATAGCATCTGTAATCTGCCTATCGTGTAGCTGTGATAACCCGGCGATTTCTTGTTAATCTCCCAGACCATTTGCGCAAGATTATGCTTGATGCTGTGCAGCCGCGTCTGGTCCTGCCCGGAATGACCGGCAGAGTTACAGGAGATGAACGCATTATTATGCAGCAGCTCGGGTCCGAACTGCAGGGTTAACAACACATTATCCTGATGGGTCCGCTCGATCTTGTGAACCGACATGCTGTTGATCACGAGAATATCATCTTCCTGGAGCGTATATTGCTTCTGGTCCAGATACATGTTGATTGAGCCATGGAGAACATACAGGATCTCAACTTCCTTATGCCAATGAAACTCAATATGCTGTACGGAATTCACGAAGAGCTTCATCGGCAGATCGTCCTGATGCTGAATAAATTCGTATAAATAGCGAATGGTCTGCTCCCCCCTTCATACCGCTTATTATAGACATATCGATTTTAAGTTATCAATATGAAGACCACCACTTTAGAATATCGGACTGGGAGGAGATTCACAATTCCAACCTCCATCCGGCAGCTGCCCGTCCAGAAGATATTGAACCAGCCGCTCACTTATTTCACGCTTATAGCGTTTCTATCTTGACCCGTTTTAACTCCGCTGCACCTTGACTGACGAATACGGCAAGCTTTCCTTGCCGGATGTCGTACATTCTGGCACTCATCGCCACATCTCCGCCGATATAGATTTCACAAATCGTGTTGTCCACGAATACCTTCATTTCATACTCCTGATCGGGCAGCAGCTTGAGCGGACGTTCCAGCTCCACCTCGTAAGGGAAGGTTTTCCCTCCTTCTTCAGACTGCATAATCGGCCCCCGGAAGGTAATCCGGCTACGCTGGGGCTCAAGCGTGATATAGTAGGCAAAATCAAGAGCCTCACCTGCACGAAGCATGAACCCCAGACCCTGGGTTGATTCCGAGAAACGTACAATTGTAGATATTTTGCACTGATCGGGCAGTTCCTCCTCTGTGATGCAGCCGGCAAAGGCATAAGGGGAATCGCTGCGCAGCACATCATTTGTAATTGACCAATCTCCGGCGATTGTCTGAAAGCTCGCGGATACTTGTTTGGTAAAGGCAGAGTCTATCGTTTCCGGAACTTTTACCCCAAGCGTCCCGTCCAGGCGCTGTACGATCTCATGCACAACCAGATTGCCGCCCCAATCCCATGTATCATAATCTTTACCAGAAGCTTTAGGCGGATTCCAGCCAAACAGGTCGTCGTTCTTTGTCGGATTCCAGCCGAACAAATAACGTTTACATCCATCGGATACCGACTTCGCCGCATAATAAGCCCGTCCATCGAAGGCTTCCTCTGGCGGTGTAATCCATGGTCCGTTCAAGGAACGACTCATCCGGTAAAAGGTACCGAAACGCCCCGTATACGAAGAATAAATCAGATACCACCAATCTCCCATCCGGAACAAATCCGGGCATTCATGTGCGCCTACATGCAAGTTCGGTGCATACAGCGGTTCACGGTACTCCCAGTTCTTAAGATCCTTGGACGACAGCAGACCTGTGCAGCCTTTCCGGTTCGTCGGTCCTTTGGCCAGCGCTGCGATCAGCATCCAATATTGTTCTTCTTCTTCATTCCAGAAAACAAAGGGGTCACGCCAGTCCGCCAGCTCATAAATTTCGCCATCCGGGCCAAAAGTGTCTTCAGGAATCGGCTCCCACGTCAGCAGATCCTTACTGATGGCATGGCAGGCAAACTGTTTTCCTTCTGGAAAAATACAATAGAACATGTGATAAACATCGTCCACTTTGAGAATATGCCCAGTCCCGCCTTCAATTTTACAGGCTCCGTCTTCCCGATAATTTACAAAGTCCTTCGTTCCAAGCAAATGCCAGCCATGATCAAGACCTTCCTGATCGTTGTCTCTCCACCCGTGCAGATAGAACAGCTTAAACTCTCCGTCTTCATAATAGGGAATAACATCCCCAACCCATGCATGATCCGGACGATAGAAAAATTCCTTCATTAATAATTCCTCCCGTTATTTTGAATGGCTAATCGTTCATCCAGCGAAACCGGCATATAGGCATCATTAGAGAAAGCCGGAGTCATGGCGAAGGCAAACATCACCTTGCTTCCCCGGCTTTCTCTTAAAACTTATTTGTTGACTTCATCCAGCAGCAGCGAGATGATTTGCGCGCTTTCTGCACGGTTCACCGTTTCATGGGGCATAAACACCTGATTGCCGCGCCCGTCAACGAACCCAAGCTCCTGTAAGGCAGCCACTGCATCTGCAGCCCATACGCTTATCATGCTGGCATCCTTGAAATTACTTTGACGATTACCAGCAGCCTTCTGTCCTGTATGAAACAGATATGCTTTGTAAATCATGGATGCCATTTCTTCACGACTTATGGTGTCCTCCGGCGCAAAGCTATCTTTGCTTCTTCCGGTGACAATCCCTGCTTCGTACACTGCGGCAATGGAGGAAGCATACCATTTGGCGGAGTCTACATCCTTGAATGCAGGTGCGTTCGTCCCTCTTATACCGAGGGCCCGGGTAATCAGGGAAGCGAACTCAGCTCTGCTTACCTTTTGCTTAGGTGCGAATGCCATTTCACTGACACCTAAGACCATTTGTCTGGCCGCCATCTTTTTAATCACATCATGAGCCCAATACGATGCATTCACATCTTCAAATGTTTTATCGCAGGTAAGGACTGCAAATGCACTGAAATGACTCACCTTTGCTGTCCACTTAGCGTCCGAACGGGTTCCGCCCATGTACTCCAGGCTGCCGTCATCAGCGATGTAGTAGATGCCAGTCAGATCCTCACGGGAATTCTCATTGGCACTCAGTCTGATTGTGACAGGCTGGGAGAACCTTTCCAGCTCAAGCACTGCTCCATCAGCCTTGACGATAGATAATTTGAAATCATAGATCTCTCCGGCTGCGGAGATGTCCGCATGATTTTTGCTTCCGGCTTGTGTGAGCAGCTTTGTGCTTTGTTCGGCAGATAATGCCCCCATCTCAAAAGAAATCTGCGCCTGCTCCAATCCGCTGCCCGTAACCAGTGCCTGCAATTCCTTTAAAACTTCTGCAGGAACCTCAATCTCCACATCTGCATGCTTAACCTTCAGGGCATTCTTACCGTCATTTGCTGCCATAGTCACCGGAAACAGGACCTGCTGCTCACCTTTGGCCAGTTCGAAAGTCAAGCTACTCTGAGTGCTCTGGCTATCCGGCATGCTTCCCGGGATCACAGGATTACCCGGCGGACTGGTTGGAACAGGCGGAGTTGGGTCTGTTGGGTCTGTTGGGTTCGTTGGATCGGTTGGGTCAGTTGGGTCAGTTGGCCCGCCCCCATTTTGCGCCTTAACCGGTACATTGAAATCATCGACGTTTATATGTCCGAACCCGCCTGTGGATTGGTCAACAACCTTAATGTACAGTTCCTCGCCTATATACGCTGACGCATCCCAGATTTTCCGCTGATATTCCTCATAATTCGTTGCTGTCTCTTTAAAGAGCTCTTTGCCGTCCGATGCCCGGACCAGTGCAACGTATAGCTTATCAATATCACGCCCGCCGCTGACCAGGAAATTAAGCTTGCCGTTTCCGCCAAGGATGAAATTCTGTGATCGCAGCGTTCCCGTCAAGCTGTCGCCGCCGGCCTCCTCATTGAAGCCCCACAAATGATAGCCGCCCGGTATTTTATGCGAAGGATTGAAGTAGATCGTATCCCAGAAAAACTGGGCATCCGTCACATGGACATCCTGGAAGGCGTCCCCTTCTGCAATCCAGCCTGTTAAGTCACCTGTAGCAAAATCATGATTCGGCAGATCGGTAATATCGGTATATACGGAGTTGTCCCAGTTGTCAGGTACATCGACCGGAGCTGCCGGTTCACCTGTCAAAGCATTCATCTCCCATACTTCCATCGACTTGACCGTAACATCGTCATCCGCCCAGACCTGCAGACCCAAGGAATCGTATCTGCCTACGTAGACGCGGGTTGTCAGCTTTTTCTTGTAGTTGGCAAAGGCTTCAACAACCGAGCGGTCCAGGAAAATATGGAGCTTCAGGTTCTCTCCGTCAAGATCGACGTACCCGCCCTGAATCCCATCCACCCGGACATCCGGGTCGATACTGCTCTTGGTCCGGTCCACATTGAATGTATTGTCGCTCTTGTCATAGTAAATCAGTGTTTCTTCCTGACCGTTGTCAGAGCGCCGTACTTTAAGGCCGAATTTCTGAGCTTCGCCCGGATCAATCTCCATGACGATCTCCAGCATGTCGCCTTTGACATTGCTAATCAGCTGATTGGCAGCCTGAACATTTTTGTCTGCCAAATTAACCAGCTTATTGCCCCGCAGACTCTGCAATTCTTCAATAGGCTCGATGCGCAATTCATCGTGCTCATCCAGGCTCAGGGAAACCGGCAGCGCCAGGTTATGCGCCCATCCAGCCTGATATTCCGCCTGTGGTGTTCTTACATTCTGCACCATGGAGAACACAACCGTTCTTCCGTCAGGGGTAACCATCCCGCTCTCTGCGGTTAAGTAGCCGTCACCCACATCAATTTTGGACGGTGCCTCCTGGTCAGGTATGAATTTGAGATTATCCCGGTCCCACGTTCCGATCCAGTAAAATACCTCAACATCCCGCTGCACATCATTCGCCGGCGGAACCTGCTCCGGTTTCTCATGCGGATTGATCATGAAAATATACTTCTGCTGGCCTGCACTGTCCTTGCCTACCGGGAGTAGCACCGGCAGTTCCCATACTGTGCCAAGCTCCGGATACTGGCTTCTGTCACTGACGTAAAGCGGCCCCTTATACTCCCAGTTGTACATATCATCAGATACATATACCAGCGCCGTACCGCTGCTGAAGTCTTTCAGACCGGAGGTTACCAGCTGATACCACTTATCTGTCTCTTGGTCATACCACACGAACGGATCCCGGAACTCGTTATGAATGCCGTTTCCGTTCTGCTCCGTTACTGGCTCAGGGTACTTCATCCATTGCTCCAAATTAGGATCAGACAAATCAGCGGGGGTCGCCAGGCCTGTTCTTTGATTTGGGGACAAAGAGTCATTGCCCGCGGTATAGAACAGGACAGGATTTCCGTCACGGTCATAAGCCGCGCTGCCTGACCATGCACCGTCCGGATCAAGCGTACCCGCCTCAGGTGCAAGTGCAGGCCGTACATTTTCCCAGTGCACCATATCATCACTGACCCAATGACCCCAGTGGATTTGATGCCAATACGGACCTTGCGGATTATGCTGATAAAATAAATGATATTTGCCGTTATAGTAAATTGGTGCATGCGCTTCATTCATCCAGTTCTGCGGCGGCATTGCATGGTACTGCGGACGGTGCTGATCTCCGTCAAACACACCCGGGTCTTCATCAATATCACCGTCCGGAATTTCCGGAACCACGCCGCCGTGAAGCATCTTAACACTCTCATATTCAGCAAGGATCTCTTGACCCGTGAGTGCTTTGTTCTGAAGCTTCACTTCATCAATGAGTCCGCTGAACATATTGTAAGAGAACAGGCCAGCGAACTTTGTTGGCTTATTATTTTTGCCGATCATCAGGCTTGCTGTAGATGATGTAATCGGAACATTGATGGGGGTTGCCTGAGAGGCAACCTGCTCTCCATTGAGGTACAGCTTAATTTCTCCAGTTCCCTTATCAAAAGTGGCAGCAATATAATTCCACATGTATTTCTCAAGCAGATGATCATTAACCCATACCTGCACCCACTGTCCGCCGATTCCGGCCTGAAATGACCATGTCCCATGCCGGTACATGCCAAGCGCGAAGCCTTCCGCCTTGTCCTGATCGGACTGATTCACAATGGCCGACAGCTTGTTCCCGTCTCCCCATTCGTAGCTGCGCGGGGCGACCCAGGCTTCGATCGTCAGCGCGTCGCTTACGGGGATGGTCTCCTCCGAGTTAACCTCAATATCATTCGAATACCCGTCAAACAGGAGGGCACCGCCCTTTACTCCGCGCGGAGTCCATCTTGGATCTTTGGAGTCCATATATCTGGCGCTATTAAACACGTAGTTTACATCATGCTCAAGAGTACTCACTTGCTCAAGCGCCTTTTTGCCAGTGCCTTCATCGAAATCCATATAGAAGATGTTGCCCTTATTGTTAGCCTGAAAAGCATCAACGGAAATACGGGACTGATCAGACGAATCAATGACCTTGATATAAAGGCTCTTGTTGTAGTACTTATGCACATTCCAGGTAATTTGTTGATTTACGATGGTATTCCCGGTCTTTTCAAGCAGTTCGTCCGTTCCGGCATCATACAATCCTACGTAGGCACTCTCCGGATTCACAATGTCTACAACCTTAAAGCTAATCGTCCCGGTTCCCTGAAGCGTGAAGGCGCTTGAGGTAATAGAGCCCTGTCCCTGGAGGGAGGATTTGGCATAAAAGCTGCCCTCTTTACCTGCGTGAGCTTCATCCGTTACTTGAAAAGCCTCCCCACTGGCCGTCCAGCCCTCAAAGTTACCTGTCTCAAAACTGCGATTCGCAATTTCAGTCGGAATGATATTGCCGGCCATCACCCCTTCATCCGGCACGCTCTCGTTAAAGGTCTGGAAGTCATCCGCAAAAATCACTCCCCAATCCGAGACTGCATGATCAACAATTTCAATATAGATTCTTTTGCCGATATACTTGGACAGGTCCGCTTTGTACTGCTCCATATTGGCAAGCCTCATGCCCTGGGCCGGATCCGGGAAGCCGGAATCGTTAAACTCGCTATTGCCGTATCTGGCAATCAGGTTCCCGGTATCCGCATCGACAACACTTACATAGGCTTGATCCGTATGCTTGCCGCCGCCTAATCTAAAGGTGATCCAGCCTGTTCCGCCTAGCTCAAAAGTGCTGGAGCGAAGCACTCCCGTTGCGGCTTCATTGTATTTCCAGCCGTTTAGATGATAAGTGCCCTCCTGGTTATACGGAATTTGTTCTGCCCACCAGACGGTTTCGTCAGATACGCTGTCAGGCCCAAACGCCTCACCTTCAACAACGGTCCACCCGGTCAAATCACCCGTTTCAAAGCCCGGATTCATGATTTGGTAGCGCTGGAAATCCGGCTTAATATCCACGGCAACGGTGCCTTCGCCCGGCTCTGATTGATGATACATAAAGAAGGCATCTGCAAAAATCAATCCCCAGTCCGAGGTTGCATGATCTACAATCTCAACATACAGCTTCTTGCCCAAATATCCGGAAAGATCGGCCTTATACTGCTCCATATTCGCAAGCCGCATGCCCTGAGCGGGATTCGGGAAGCCAGCGTCTGAAAATTTGCTGTTGCCGTATCTGGCGATCACTTGACCCGTATCTGCTTCTACGATGTTCACATATACCTTGTCAGCATTTTTGGCACCGCCGAGCTTAAAGCTAATCCAGCCGCTACCGCCCAGCTCAAAGGTACTGGACCGGAGCACCCCTGTCTCTCCTTCGTTATACTTCCAGCCGTTTAAATGATAAGTGCCCTCCTGGTTATACGGGATTTGTTCCGCCCACCAGGTGGACTCCCCGGATACACTGTCCGGGCCAAACGCGTTTCCTTTGGCAACGGTCCATCCTGTTAAGTCTCCCGTTTCAAAGCCCGGGTTTACAAGTTCATAGACCGTATCCGTAACAGACGAGCTCCCTTCCAGCTTGGGTGCCTGATAGACTGAACCGGTAACGGATAATCCCGGAGCCGGGCTTGATGCCGCAGCCTCCCCGACTTCCTTCTCAACCGCGGCTGCGGCTGTGCCTTGAATACCCGGAGCCGCAAGCTGCAGAACCATAACCCCCGCTACCATTTTGGAGATCCATGATGTGTTTCGGTTAGCTTTCCTCATTAATAAGCCTCCTTCATTATTTTCGATTCAATGAAGCGCTTACAAATAACTATCTATTGGGTTGCGTTAATTGCTGTACCCATGAGGGAAGGAGCGCCTGGGCGCTCCGCGTTACCATATTGACTTCATCTCCCAAATGTCCACAGACTTCACCAACGCTTCCCCATCTCCCCAGAGCTCAAGGCCCAGGGCATCCTTACGGCCCGGGTATACCCGGGTTGTCAGGCTCTTAAGTCCGTTGGCATAGGCTTCGATCATGGAGCGGTCCAGATAGAGATGCAGCTTCAGATTCTCGCCGCACAGCTCCAGCTTACCGCCCTGAATCCCGCTGCATTTTTCTTCAGGATGCTGTGACGTTTTCGTCCGGTCGGCCAAAAGCATGGATTCCTTCCAGTCATAATACAGCAGCGTTTCTTCCTCTCCATCCGGTGTACACCGGACCTTGATTCCAAGCTGTGCAGCATTGCCCCGCTCCATTTCCAGTCGAATCTCCAGCATATCGCCTTGAATAGCCCTCAGCTGGTCATTAGCTTCTGTTAATGACTTGTCACGAAGCGATAACCGCTTCTCACCCCGCAGTGACTGCAGCTCATGAATCGGCTCAATGCCAAGCCGGCCATCCTCCCGCAAATACACACTTACCGGCAATCCGCCGTTATGAGCCCAGCCGGACTGATACTCCAGCAAGGACGTACGGTCACC
This sequence comes from Paenibacillus sp. fava2, assembly GCF_058313675.1. Taxonomy (NCBI): domain Bacteria; kingdom Bacillati; phylum Bacillota; class Bacilli; order Caryophanales; family Paenibacillaceae; genus Paenibacillus; species Paenibacillus sp. fava2. The sequence goes on from NZ_CM177755.1 coordinate 5,423,600, forward strand.
CTGCGCGATTGTAAAGACGATATTCCTGCCTGTCACCGGATCTACCATTCCGCTCGGGCCGGTAAAATGGAAATCACCGACATCAATGAGCTGTGGTTCCTCCTGATCCGGTATGAATGACAGATTGTGCTTGTCCAGCTGTCCGATCCAGTAGAACACTTCAACATCGGCTCCAGCTCCCACAGGGCTGACCAGCAGGAGATGCTTACTCACACCTTGCTTGTCACTGCCCAGAGGAAGGAACACCGGAAGCTCCCAGATTGGTCCAAGGTAAGGGAACTTCTGAATGTCCGCTTCAAAGAACGAACCTTTGTACGTCCAGTTCAGCATGTCCTTTGACGTAAATGCGAGCGCTGCTCCGGCTCCGCCTTCCGTCCCCGATCCGACCAGGGCATACCAGCCGTCCTCATCCCTCCACACGAACGGGTCCCGGAAATCGCCGAAGGCCCCCATTCCCTTCTGCTGTACAATAAGCGGCTCCGGATGTTTGATCCATCTCACCAGATCAGGGTCCTTATCTTCGGAATACGTGCTTCTGGCCAGCGCCACGCTCTGATTCGGTGAAGCACTGTCGTTGCCGGCCGTAAAGAACAGGACAGGCAGGCCGTCGGCATCATAAGTGGCGCTTCCTGACCAGATCCCGTCGGGTGCGAGCTGATCCTTCTCAGGTGCCAGGGCCACAGGAAGATCACGCCAATGCACCAGATCTTCACTTACCCAATGTCCCCAATGAATATGATGGAAGTAAGGCCCTTGCGGATTATGCTGATAGAACAGATGATATCGCCCGTCAAAATAGATTGGCGCATGAGGCTCGTTCATCCAGTGGGCCGGCGGACTGACATGATATTGCGGTCTGTGCCGGTCTGCAAGCAGTGGAGTACGGCCCAGCCTGATGTCATCATAATCGACTTGCGGCCGGACGCCTCCATGTGCGTGTATCACCTCAAGATAAGAAGAGGCTACTTCCTCGTTACTCAGAGCGCAGCTATACATCTTCATTTCATCCATAAGCCCGCTGAACATATGCAGGCTGAACACCCCTGCAAGCTTGCTGCTGTGATTGTTCCTGCCGATGAGCAGATCCGTATCCGCCGCTTCCGCCAGCCGGGAGCCGGAAGGCACGGCAGCAGAGGCCACTTCACTGCCGTTCAAATACAGCTTGAGTTCACCCTTCCCCCCGTCGAACACAGCGTTTACGTAAGACCATTCATTCTTGGGCAGCTCACAGCCATCCGGCGCCCAAATTTCGGCCCATTCCCCTCCCTCAAGCCCGATTTGGAAGGACCAGGAGCCGTGACGGAACATGCCAAGCAGATAACCCTGCTTAGCATCCTTATTATGCCGGTTAACAATGGCGGCCAGCTTGCCGTCCTGTCCCCACTCATAGGTTCGTGGTGCAACCCATACCCCGATGCTGAGAGCATCCATAAATTCTGCCTCTCCATGGACAGAATGTTCAATATAGGTTGAGTAACCATCGAAGAGGAGACTGGTTCCTTGTACGCCCTGCCTCCATGGCGGAGTACAAGGGTCGGTAAACTCCGCATTATTAAACACGTAATGGACATTATCCACCGTATCAGTGACTTTCTCCAGCGCACCTGCTCCGGCCCCTTCATCAAAAGCCCAATACCTCGTTAGTCCTCGGTCTCCCGCCGAGCTGCTCATGCCTCATTCCTCCTTGTTGGCTGCCCTGTACTGACATATGGAATCTGAACAGCGTCCAGCTTGTGAATCTGCAGGGAGTTCACGACCACCTGCCCTGACTGCGTCCTTACCTCAATATGCTCAATAGGAGACTCAGGGAAAATCTGATCCGTCAGCACAACCAGGCCATTATCCGCATACACCTCAACCGCATTGCGGTCCAGCCAGAGCTGCAGCCTGAGCTGCCCATTCACCGCGGCCAGACTGGCACCGTGCCGGCTTGCGAACGCCGGATGGAAATCAGTCACACCCGATTGGGAGCGGTCGGTGAACAGCCATTCCTTAGCAGGGTCGTAGCCGATCATGATCTCGTCCTGTCCGGAGGATTTCAGATGGATATATACCTCTTCCCCGGAACGGACATCCAGTTCTGCCTCTATCTCCAGCAGACTATGATCCGTCCGCTGTACAAACGGAGTCTCAGGTGTAACGGCGACAGCCTTCCAGCTCGCCGTTTCTTTGCGCAGCTGCTCTATTTCCCGGACAGGCATTTGCGTTAGCACGACATTTCCGTCCTGGCTTGTCAGTGACAGGACGCGGGGCAGAGTCATGGCACCTCTCCAGGAACCCGTAGGCGTCTCGTTGGCATATTTCCAGTTGCTCATCCACCCGATAAGGACACGGCGGCCGTCTTGCTCCGGAATATCCGACCAGGTAACACCTGCATAGTTATCTCTGCCATAATCCAGCCACAGGATATGATCGGCCGGGTTGTCATTAATAAACGTCTTTCCATCGAATTCACCAATGAAATATTGCGTGCGGGATCCCTCGGGACAATCAGGATTGTCACCAATGCTGATAATAAGCACCCATTTGGATCGACCGCTGTCATCCACCGGCAGCTGAAACAGATCCGGGCATTCCCATACGCCGTCATGGGAGCCTTCTCCCTTGCCGAACTCACCAGTCAGCGACCATTCACGCAAATTATCTGAGGCATAGAACCGGGCGTGGTCTCCCGCAACAATCGCCATAATCCAGCGCCCGCTTTGCTGATGCCAGAACACCTTGGGGTCCCGGAAGTCTATCAGATCATCCTCGGAGAGCACTGGATTACCATCATACTTCTTCCAGGTTTGGCCTTTATCGCTGCTGTAAGCCAGACTCTGACGTTGCCGCGGCTGGCCTGTCTCCGGATGGGTATCGGCATGCGTAAAGATCGCCACGAGTCCTCCCTGGGAATCTCCGAATAAACCGCTGCTATTATTCCAGTCCACTACACAGCAGCCCGAAAAAATCGCACCATGCTCATCCGGGAATAGCGCAACAGGCGCGTGCTCCCAGTGAACCAGGTCTTCACTTACTGCGTGGCCCCAGTGCATCGGTCCCCATTTATTACTGTAAGGATGATATTGATAGAATAGATGATAGCTTCCCTCATAATAGACTAATCCGTTGGGATCATTCGCCCAGTTGTCGGGAGGTGAAAAGTGGAACCCGGGTCTGAACCGGTCGCCATTGTCCGTTTTGGCGGACTCCATCAGGCAGTTAATCTCATCAGTCGTAGGCATGGACCCGAGAGCCCCCTTTCGTGTTGTTACTAATGCTCCGCCGGCATTGGCGAAACCCAGTATGCTGGTGATTTGACTGGTGGTCAGCTCCTGTAGAGAACCCCCGGTATTGAGAATCTTGTATAACAGGCAGCCCAGAAAAGCATCTCCTGCTCCTGTCGTATCGATAGCTTTCACCTTAAAGCCCGGCACATACCCGTCCTGTCCAGCCAGGCGGTAATAGCAGCCCTTTTCCGCTAAAGTAACGACAATGAGTGTAATATCATAGTGCTGCTGAAGCTCCAGAGAACCTTTTTCAATATCATTTGTACCTGTTATAAAAGAAAGCTCATCCTCCGAAATCTTCAGGATATCGGCATACTTCAGCCCCCACAAGATATGCTGTCTGGCTTCCTCCTTGCTCTCCCATAATGCAAACCGGATATTCGGATCAAACGACAGCAGTACCCCTGCTTCCTTAGCCTTAAGAACTGCCGTCCGGGTAGCCGTCCGTGCAGGTTCATGGGTCATAGACAATGAGCCGTAATGCAGCGCCTTGCAGCTGTCAATCCGCTCCAGCGGGAGGTCCTTTGCATGTAAAAAGGTATCCGCTCCCGGCTTCCGGAAGAAGCTGAAGGATCTGTCTCCCTGCTCATCCAGATGAACAAAGGCCAAGGTTGTACTTGCCTCGTCCGTAACCGAAACACCTGCTACATCCACACCGCTGTCCAGCAGTGTATTGTGCAGCAAAGAACCGAATGAATCCGCTCCAACCTTGCTGACGAGTGCCGATTTTGCGCCCAGACGGGACAGTGCAGCGGCCACATTGGCCGGAGCCCCACCCGGATTGCATTCATACTGCCCGTTCCCCGCGGCTGAACGGCCTGCCGGAGTAAAGTCTATTAACACTTCTCCGATCGCGATAACATCTAGCACAGTTTCTCCCCACCTAATCTTCTATTTATTTATTTAGATTTGCGTTGTAGCGGTCCAGTCCGGTCTGATAGATTTCCATCAATTCCTTAAGGCCCATCTTGTCCAGTGTCTTCAGGTAGTTGTCCCACGCTTCGTCCGCTCCGCCGTCCACAATGAATCTGCCTCTTTGCGTATTCACATACTTGATCAGTTCCGGCTCAATTCTGTTAATAGTGTCCAGTTCCTCAGGCTCAAAGAAGATGCTTGGGTAGTTTTCTTTTTCCATATACGGATTGTAGTATTTCTCAAGGTCAGCAGCGCGCTGCTGGGCCCGGGGCTCCATATCTACCACTTTGCCGAAGTCCTCGAAGGTAATGATGCCTGGCGCGCCGGATCCCGGAGCAACCTTTTGCCGGAATTCGCCTGCAGAAGCTCCCTCAGGAAGCGGCAGGTTCACGAGTTTACCGTTTTCGTCCTTCTTGTATACAACATCCAGCGGGCCCCAGTGGATTTGAGCGGCCATGTAAGGCTCATACTGCTGGTCGATCCAGCGCATGGTAATTTCCGGATTGCTGTTCGCTTTGGTAATAACAAAAGATCCGCGTCCCGGCCCGCCGCCATTGGCGCGTCCAATCGTCTGCTCCCCATCCGCGCCTTTAAGCGGGGACAGCAGCACATAATCCTTGGCACGTTCAGTACCGACAACCTCTTCTACTTCCCACCAGACGTAGGACCCCAGCGTTTCATCGGTCGTTTTGCCTTTGGCAAGATACTGCGCCGCATCCTGGGTGAAGGATTCCGGATCGATCAGACCCTGCTTATACCATTTTTCATGAAAATAATTCAGGGCTTCCTTGTATTCAGGCTGAGTTGCCGTAAAAATAACCTTGCCGTCCCGGACAACACGGTGCTCCAGGTTATCCGGAAGCCCAAAGGCGCCGAACAGTCCGGCGATATCCATACACCACTGCATGTGCATGAAGCTGAGCGGGATTTCATCCTGTTTGCCGTTGCCGTTCGGGTCCTGTGTTTTGAAGGCCAGCAGCGCTTCCGTATATTCATCCAGCGTTTCCGGTACCTTCAGGCCCAGCTTATCCAGCCAGCTTTTATTGATGACGTGAAAGAAAGGGTTCGTTCCCAGGTTATTCTCTTCCCAGGACGGCAGCCCGTAGATGTGCCCGTCTGGTGCGGTAATGGATGATTTGATATCAGGACGACGGTCCAGAAGCGCTTTCAAATTAGGCGCATATTGCTCTATTAAATCCTCCAGCGGAATCAGAGTTCCGTCTTCACCGTAATTGATCAGCTCATAATCGGTAAATCCGGCCGCATAAAAGGCATCCGGCAAATCACCGCTCGCCAGCAGCAGGTTCTTCTTCTCTGTATAGTCGGTATCCGGAATGTTCTCCCAGTTAATCTTTACATTAGTATCCTTCTCCAGCCGTTTGAAGATTTCCATCTCCGTAAACTCCGGCGCCAGGGCCGCCTTCGGGGCTACCATTCTTAAGGACACCGCTTCGTTTACAATCGGAAGACCGGTTGCATTAAAGTTCGCTTCCTGATCCGGATTCTCCGCCTGATTCTTGGACCCGTTCCCGTTACCCGAGCATCCGCTCAGCGCAAACGCTCCGGCCAGCATTACAATCCCCGCATTTTTGAATAAAGACTTCATTATCCATAACCTCCCTTTTGTTCATGCCACCCGTTAAACGCTTGTATTGCTCTGCTATTTTTTGCCTGAATACGGCGGTGCATCCCCCCTCTCAAGTAGCGAATATGGATATCAGCCCTTGATCGAGCCGATCATTACACCTTTGACAAAATACTTCTGCAGGAACGGATACAAAATCAGCAGCGGCAGACTGGACACCATGATGACCCCGTATTTGATCAGCTCGGTTACGCGCATCTTGGCTGCATAGGATTCCACATCGATCATCATCCCGGAATTGACCTGATTCTGGACCAGAATGTTGCGGAGCACCAATTGCAGCGGGTACTTGCTCTCATCATTCAGGTAGATCAAAGCGTCGAAGAATCCGTTCCAGAAGCCGACCACGTGGTACAGCACCATGACTGCCAGAATGGACTTAGACAAGGGAAGGACAATGCTCCAGAAAAATCTGGTGTTCGAGCATCCGTCGATCGAGGCCGCCTCCCACATTTCATCCGGTATGGACGACTGGAAAAAGGTTCTGACAATGATGACGTTGAATACACCGCCTGCCCCGGGAATGACCAGCGCCCACATCGTGTTCAGCATGTGCAGATCTTTTATCAGCAGGTAGGTCGGAATCAGCCCGCCGCTGAAGAACATCGTAACCAGCAAAAACCACATAATCACCGACTTCCCGGCCAAGTCCTTACGGGCCAACGGATACGCTGCGAATACCGTGACGGCAACTCCAATTAAGGTCCCCAGCGTCGCGTACAGAATGGAATTCCCGTATCCGATCCAGATGGAGGAGTCACTGAAGATCCGCTCATAGCCGTCCAGCGTGAACCCCTTCGGAAACAGCCAGACCTCACCGGAGTAGATATAATTGGGATCGCTAAACGAGGCAGTCAGCACAAAGTAAAGCGGGTATAACACAAGCAGCATGATAATGGTCAGCAAAATATAGTTAATGATGTCAAACCATACATCCCCTCTGCTCTTTCGCTTCAATAATTGGTTCATGATTGTTTCCTCCTTACCACAGGCTGGTTTCTGTCATCTTTTTGGCGATCCGGTTTACGGTGAAAATCAGGATGATATTAATCAGGGAGTTGAACAGGCCGACTGCCGTAGAAAAGCTGTACTGGGCCTTCTGAATCCCCATTTCATAGACATAGGTCGGGATAATATTGGAGGTGGCATAGTTCAGATCACTCTGCATCAGAAATGCTTTTTCAAACCCGATGCTCATAATATTGCCCAGTGCGAGAATCAGCAGAATAACAATCGTCGGCAAAATGCTCGGAATATCCACGTACCACACACGCTTCCATTTACTCGCCCCGTCCATGATAGCCGCTTCATGCAGCTCAGGATTGACTCCCGCAAGCGCAGCAAGATAGATAATTGTGGCGAAGCCTGTCTCCTGCCAGATGCCTGAAAGGATATAGAGTGGACGAAACCAGCCTTCATCAGCCATAAAGAGGATGGGCTGCCCGCCAAACGCGGTAATCAGGTGGTTAACAAGACCGCTGTTGGGCGATAAAAACACATTAAGCATCCCGACAAGCACGACGGTAGAAATAAAATGCGGCGCATAAATTACGGTCTGCACAAATTTCTTATAGGACTTGCCCAGCATCTGATTGAGCATAATAGCGATGATGATAGGCGCCGGGAAGCCGAACAACAGCGAAAGGAAACTGAGGGAGAGCGTATTTGTGATGATGGTCCAGAAATTATAAGCATTGAAGAAATCTTTAAAGTGCTGGAACCCTACCCATTCACTTCCCCAGATCCCCTGGCTCGGCGAGAAATCCTTAAACGCAATTTGCACCCCGTACATCGGATAGTATTTGAATACGAGATACAGAATAATGATCGGCAGCAAAAACAGATACAGCTCATAGTCGCGCTTGAACCGGCTCCATCTTTTGCGGCCCGGTTTGATCATGGAGGGATCTGCCGTACTGGTTCTTGAATTCACGCTTATACTCCCTTTCAATGTAAAATAAATAGTCATTTTGAAACGTTTCCAATTTAGGATAAAAAATATATCTCCGTACTTGAAACGTTTCCAATTTAGAAAAGAAAAACGCCAGTCGGTGCATCCATACGGATATGCTGATGTTTCTCTGATCTGCAGGAGATCATGTCGTCTCGCCTTGCCTGAACACAACAGGTATACGGTACACCTGCTTATCCAGCGGAATGCCTTCGATCTTGTCATACAGCAGTTTGATCGTCATGCGCGCCATTTCTTCCACCGGCTGCCTGATGGTAGACAGAATAGGATGAAAATACGGACTGTCCTGGATGCCGTCATAGCCGATGACCTTCACATCCTCCGGCACCCGGATACCCTGCTTACTGGCCTGATCGATATAACAGGCGGCAAGCATATCGGTAATGGCAAAAATGCCGTCTGCATCGCCGTGGTTATGCAGAAACTCATTAATAAAGGCCTGATTGTCCACGATGGGGTCCGGCTTCTCGTAGATTACATAATCGACGCCCAAAGCCTGCGCCTCATGGATAAAGCCCTCTCTCCGGTTCATCGTCTCACTGAACACCGAGGTGACGCTCCCCATAAAAGCCGGCTTCCTGGCTCCCGCCTTCACAAGCTCTCTTAAGGCAAGACGGCCTCCTTCATAATTATCCGAAGTTACGCAGGTAATCTTCTTATTAAAGTGCCGGTCAATGCTTACGATCGGAATGTCATTGCTCACATTATTCTCGATATCGTTGTAAGTTATGCCCACAATTCCGGCCACCTTGTTCTGCCGCAGCATATCAAGATAATAGAGCTCCTTTTCGGGCTTGCCGCCGCTGTTGCACAGCATCAACTTATAGCCTTCCCGGTCCAGTTCATCCTCAATGTAATACGCCAGCTCCGAAAAGAAGGGATTCCAGATACTCGGCAGCAATAAGGCGACCATCCTGGACCTCTGCATTTTAAAATTCCGGGCCACTTCATTCGGAAAATAATTCAGCTCCTGTATGGCTGCTTCTACCTTTTGGCGTGTCTTCGGTTTGACGGCGCCAGAGTTGTTAATGACTCTGGACACGGTACCTACTGCAACGCCGGCTAAGTTGGCTACATCTTTAATGCTTGTCATTGAACACCTCCGACTCTCTTCTGAAAATTATAATAGCACCAAAGTGGAAACGTTTCAATAGTTAATTTGGAAACGTTTCAAGTTTGGTTCATAGACTCGTAAGTTTAGTCATGCCGCTGTGCCGTGACTCCAGAGAATGTTCGGGTATTCAGCCGCTGTTTGCGCCTGCAGGTTTCCTGATTCATAACGTTTTTAACGGTGGGACTCCCTCAATTACTCGAAATGTCCTTTTCACTTAACTCTAAATTTATTGTGAACGGTTTATCCAATTGGTTACATGATCCCTATTAATTTGCAGATGAATTGTTTGCGATTATCGTTGGGAATTAGCGCATTTACAAATCCCTCCTGGCGGCCGATATAAATATCAGATGTAATTATATGGATGGAGGTTTATTAAATGTATATTCTTAGAAAAACAATCACAGCGCTGCTTGCTTTGCTCGTGTCAGTTGCCAGCTTTACAGGTATAGTAACAGCATCAGCATCAACATCAAAGAAGTTATCCGTTGATGTTCTAAGCAATTATTCGAGCCTACTCCCAGGCCAGAGTGTCATGGTGAGCGTCAAGATTTCGAATATTCCCTCCGATCACAAAGGGCTTCGTTCTGCTAAGATTGCTGTAAGCTATGACGAAAATGTATTTTCATCAGAGGATAACATTCGATTTGATAAAGCGCTTGGGAAATACATATGGAGAGATGATAACTTTTTCATTCCTTCCAAAGCTTTTGAGACTGTTGATTATCATATCGATCATCCATATCCTGAAGATTTCAACCCTGCCGATGGCAGAAAGGAAGTAGTTCTGTCTATATCAGCTCTAAATAGCAAAATGATCGACTCAACGGCTGATGAAGCGTTTATCTCTTTTTACCTAACGGTTAAAAATGAGGTCAAGATCCAGAATACACTAATCAATATTGTATCTGAGGGAACTGTACTACAGGATGCCACGGGAGCCTCCGTTCATAGCTATGGCACAACCTCTAAGCAGCTGCTAGTTGGTGCTCTCACTCCCAAAAGAATTGAAATCGTTCGCGGAACGATCTCGCCATCATCTGATCCGTTCAAACTAATTGTAAATAACGGTTATGAATTAAATGCGCTAGCTATCTACGATAACGGGGACACTGCATATGTAACTGAGCTAGCTTCATGGGAAACGACGGATCCACAGGTTATTGCGACCTTAGGTCAGGGAAGTCTTCAGACAACCGGATTAGGAAAGGCTTCAGTCATGGCTACTTTAGGTACAATAACTGGCACACATGAGGTTAGAGTATACCCGGCGAATGCGCCTGAATTAATTGAAAAACCAGTAGTCTACTATGGTATTCAAACCAAAATTCCAAATGAGAAAAGCTTTGCAGCAGCTAAAGTCGTTCAAATCAAAGTGAATGGACAAATCGCAGAACCCGGAAGACTATTTGATAGCGCCGTGTTCGTTCCACTGCGATCTGTCAGCAAATTGCTAGGAGTAGATGTAGGCTATGACAGCATCAAAAAACTACCAACAATAGATGGAAAAACAATAGCAAATTGTTATGCCTATTCAGGGGTATCCTACATTATAGCTCACAATCTCACCTCATTGCTTGGGGCTAATATGCAATGGGATAAGAACAAATCAACCCTGATGATAACAAGCTCTGCAAAAAAACAATAATCATTAGACTTAGAAAAGTGCCCTCCTTCATTGCCAAATAGGCAATAAAGGGGGGCATTCGTTTAATGATCAGTCTATACTAATAATGAGAATCCCAAAATTAGGACTCTCATTGAATGTCAATATTAAACACATCAGTTGCCGGGCTACCTATGTTGACCTCCAACCTAACTCTTATCCAATCCAAAAAAATCATACAAGTTCACAGTTTAAAAAACCTCTCTAGAACTTGTGGTTAGACAAGCACTGAAAAGGAGTATTATCGTCAGGGTTCTGTGTGTTCTAATGTGATTCCTAGATTCCTAGACACACAGAACCTTTAGCATTCGGGAAAATTATAGCTTATAAAAACAAAAAGAAAAAAACCTTGATTTCTCAAGGTTTCTCACTGTAGTGCCGAGGACGGGGGTCGAACCCGTACGAAGGTCACCCTTCGCAGGATTTTAAGTCCTGTGCGTCTGCCTGTTCCGCCACCCCGGCATATATTGTGCGCTCTAACGCGACAAGAAATATCATATCACGTATCTGGTGATCGCGCAATCCATATTGCCAATTTTTTTATTTACAATAGAGTTAGGCTGCTTCGGCCTAACTTCACGTGGCTTGTCATAAAAAGCACTTTTAATGGTCACACAGCGGAATTGTTACTTTAGCACATCCAAAGAGCAAAGTTACCTATATTCCCCCGCCAATAGCATCAAACGAGATAAATCAAAGGCATTTTTGCCTTTGATTCCAGCCTTCAGCGCTCAATACCCCAATTCAAAGGCATTTTTGCCTTTGATTCCAGCCTTCAGTGCTCAATACCCCAATTCAAAGGCATTTGTGCCTTTGATTCCAGCCTTCAGCGCATAATACCCCAATTCAAAGGCATTTGTCCCTTTGATTTCTGCCTCCAGCACTCACTACCGCCTCAAATGCGCGCACAAGCCAAAATCAGGGGCATCCCTGCCCCTGATCCCTGCTCATTGCCGCCCAACAAAGGGCGAAACCTCCTGCGCCATTCATCAGCAACCTTCCGCCGTGGCAGCGGGTTACCTGCTAGTGACGTTCCCGCTCGCCGCTCCGGTTACGCATGCCGGCCAGACCCAGCAGACCGATCAGACCGAGCCAGCCCCAGTTGGAGCCTCTGTCGTTGTCTGTATTGGTGGTTGTGCTGGTGGCGCGGTATCTGCCGGTCTGATTGGTGGTGGACAGCGGGGAGACGGTGCTGTTATCACGGTCCCGGACCGCGTTGTTCACCATGTTCTCACCTTTACGAACTGTACCGGTGGTTCTGTTCATCAGCTTATCACCGCTGCGTTCAACTTCATTCATCAACGTATTGCCGTTATGATTCATCATCCGGCCGTCTGTTCCGCGCATCGTATTGCCGGTCTGATTCATCATCCGGTGATCCGTTCCGTTGAGCATATGAGTACCCGTTCCATTCGTTTCACGGATGCGCTCGGTTCTCATACCGTTTGCTCCGGTATCCGGAATGGATGTACCCATTCCCCCACCGGTGCCAGCAGCATTAGCTGCATAACCCGATCCCATCAGACTCATGGATAACAGTGTAGTGCAGGCAAGGCTTGTGACCAGCTTGTTCAAGAGAAATGCCCCCTTTGAGGAAATTGTATTTCGCTGATAATTTCCCCATGTGGATCATCATCTATACAGGTGGTCCTTATTCCCTGACGAGGTTCACAGTCCGGCTGGCAGCATCGTAGGTGACCTGTGCGCCAAGCGCCTCAGCAACCGCCCGCACGGGTGCAAAGGTTATGCCGTTCTCCAGAAGGCCGCTGGTAATTTTAACTCCATTCAGTGTGACTGTAATGGCCTGATCCATTCCGCCGGTTGTCCCGTTAATCAGGGCCAGTGTATCCTTGACCTGCTGAACCGTCGGCTGCCTGCCGGCCCGCAGCTGCTCTGTGGTCAGCCCGAAGGTCATCTCGAGATGGGAATAATCCTTGAAGGAGGTCCAGTCTCCGCCCCAGGCAAAACCCAGCTTCTTGGCTTCCTGCGCCACCTGCTGCCAGTCAGCCGTCTTGTCATTGTTGCCGTCACGGGATGTATCCCATGAGACCGTTTTGCCATCCGGCAGGAGCAGGGCAAAATCGATGGCCAGACCATAGTTATGATAACTGGAGCCGCCTCTGGCATTCGTTACAATGTTTCCCGGCTTGGTGCGGCCTTGCGCATACAGTGCATTTTGTTCGGCTATAGTCCGCATGCCCTGGGTGATGACAATCGGGATGCCTTTGGCATAGCTGCGCTGGATCAGAGCACTGGCACCTGCCAGCAGAACCGGATGAAGCTTACCCAGCCAGCCTGCCGATTTACTTTTCACCTGATCTAAAGTCAGCATTTTCCTCACCCCCTGGTATAGTAGATGCCCTCTCTGCCTGCTTTGCTTGTACGGTTTGCCTAAAGTGTGTGCACCATTCGTACGAAACCGCCCATCCCGTTCTCTGATTAGAAGCTTTGGATGTTTTCCCGCCTAAAAGGCCACACTATCCGAAATAAACTCCATTCCCGAAAGGCGGATTAGCCCTTGGACATTCACAGTGACAGCTATAAGATTGCCGCGCTTAGCGACAGGAAGGACGCCGTTGAGGTGATCCGGCAGGCCGAGGAAGCTATTGCACGGATAACAGGCAACAAAGAGGTTACCCTGATCGCCTATGAGAAAACAGACGGCCCAGCCATAAATTAGGGATCAGGCGAGGTAAGCCTCAGCGATGTCATCTACACGAACCCATTTCCATTCCTCTGCCCACTGCAGCTTAATCTCACGCGAGTGGGTATGAATGGAGGTGACAAAACCGTTCAGCTGCCTGCCCTCTCCCTCCCCCTGCAATACCAGTGTTATACGGATATGACTCCGGAGCGATTGTGCAAGAGTACTCTCAATCCCTTCCAGTCTCCGCAGATTTGCAGCGGGTTCATCCCGGTGCAGTGCATCCTCTTCATTCCTGTGAACAAGACCTCCCTGCAGGCCTTCCTCCAGCTGTTTGCCCATCGCCGTTCCTCCTTATGTTGTTGGTAATCACTCGCGCTCCATTAATACGAACATACGTTTGTATTATTATATCTGCAGATCCGGCTTTTAATCAAGCATCAAAAAATGACAACAGACGGATTTCCATTCCTAGGTGCATGCTGCAGGCCGCAAGCAAAAGGCGCGCACAGCCAGGCTGTACAGCGCCTCTAATGAAGTTCATAATCCGCATAATAATTTGCTTTATTCTGTGCTTGTATTTGTCTTTGCTCCGGTATCCACTGAATCTGCTTCTGTACCAACTACAGTTCCGGGAACAGTCCCCAGCTCCGTCTCAGCCGCGCTGTCCTCATCCAGCAATCCTACAGCGACCCGGGCTTGATTCACTTTGGAGATCCCGTACAGCATTGCCACATCCGCCTGCTGGTTCATGGCGTTGAACTCATCTGCTGTAACCTCCGGGGAAGCCGCACTCTGAGAAGCCTGCTCTTTGATGGAATAGGCGCTCTGGAACGCAATGGCTGCATCTCTCAGCAGAGTCTCAATATTTTCCGGCAGACTCTTGGAAATTTTCACATCATTAACCTGGTCTGCAATATCAGAGGCTGTATCCTGGAAAGAATCAAGCGCCTTTTCAAGCTCCTTGTCCGTAGCAACTCCTGTCGAATAAGAGGTTAGTGTCGTATTGAAATTTTCCAGCGACGTTTTGCCCATTTCGTCAAACTTCGTCATTTCATTGTAGAAGTTCTGTACGGTCTCCTGAACCTCCTCCTCTGAAGCTGGCGCAGAGCTGTTATTGCTGCAGGCACTAAGGATCATTACCATTAAAAGTACGGTTATCAATAAAGCTTTTTTCATCGTCTCAAATCCCTCCACTTAACAGAATAATGGCGGGTTTTGTAAAGTGCAAATGAAATAAATGTAAAAAGAGCTCATAAGCACCAAATTTCAAATTTAAAGCGTCTTCATCACAAAAAGATCTCCAAAAATTTGGAGATCTTCTGCAAGTTTACCCGTCTAAGCAAGCACATAGGCTGTGGCGGGAATAACGGCCCGGGGCTGGCTGTGGCTCTCCCACATCAGAATAGCCTTGGCATCTCCCTGGTTCTCGTAATACTCTACCTTCAGCTCATGCAGCTTGCCTTGAATCAGCTGTACAGTTCCTGTTCGCTCTGTGCCGCTCTGCTTGATCCAGCTGTCGATGACGGGAACCCCGTCCACCCACACCCGTATGCCGTCATCCGAGTAGGTATAAAGATTATAGGTCTCGCTGAAATCGGGCTTCAGTTTACCGGTCCAGCGTACCGCAAAGAAATCGGCATTGATTAACGGATCAGGGCTCGTTTGTCTCCATGAAAAGTTAATTGCTGAATCTGTCCTTACCAGTGCGGGAGCTCCGCTCAGCGTGATGTTATTGAAATACTCGCCCTTGATTCCAGGAGGATGTGTTTGCTCCCCTTCAGCGGCCAGGGCTTTATACTCGTCTCTGGTAATCACAAAGCTGTCATTCATAAAGGACTTGATCACAGCCTCCGTATTCTGCTCATACAGCAGTTTGGCCCAGGTCAGCTGGTAGGACCATTTGTTCTGCGATTTGGCCAGCTCTGCCGGTGAAGGCAGCTTTCCGTTCTCACCGATGGCAATTAGCTTGCCGCGTCCCAGGTCCCACAAGCCGTCATGATGACTGGCTTTGTAATCCCCGTCATAAATGTCCAGAGCCAGTACATCCACCCTGCCGGCGCCAGGATAGTATTTGGCTGGCTCCTCGCTCCACTGGTTTTTGGCATTGGGGCTCCACACCCACAGCAGATTGTGCAGGCCGTGGTAGACGGTATAACGCTCGAACATCAGGTTCCACAGCTCCACGAAGCGGGTCTTCTGGCCCCACCAGAACCAGCCGCCGTTCATCTCATGGTACGGCCTCCAGAGAACGGGAACCCCAGCATCGTTCAGTTTTTTCAGGTAGACAGCTGCCTTGTCGAGGTCCGCCAGCAGCGCTGTATATTGAGGAGTACCAGGTGTGATATATTTTGCAAAATTCGCCTCACTAAGGTTCATCGAGACATTTGACCAGGCCGGGGCTGTTCCCGGCAGACTGGCGTGATAGCTCATGGTGACAATGCCGCCGTCCTTATGCCAGCGGATGGCACTGTCTGTCACCCACTGACGCTGATTGGCTATCAGCGCTTCAGTCTGGTTGCCGATCGCTCCCAGCTCGTAGCCGTGAAGCCCGGCATATTGGCCGCTCGTAGCTTTAAGCTTGTTGCTGAACTCATCCGCACTTTCCAGATAATCGTGTATTCCGCTGATCAGTCCTTTGCCTTGAAGGGTATACAGCCTGTTCAGCAGATTCAGCGCCGGTGCTGCCAGCTTCTCATCTGCAGGAGCCCGCAGCAAGGCACGGAAGGCAGACTGCCACGCGGCATCGTTAACCAGCCGGGATGCCGAATCGAGCAGATCCCGGAGTATGCGCTGTTCCATCTGTTCCACCATCCTTTTTTTGTACCATTGTATGGGGACAACCGGTGCAGGGAAGCGGCGGATGGCGGGTAAGCCGATAATCATTTTAATTTCTAATATAGTTGCTTCAAGTTTTCATGCTACTACCTGTATGTATACTAAAAACAAGCTTGCTGCTACTCGCGGGAATAACGAAGGGGGAGCAGATCAAGAATATCGGCTTTGGCCAGCCCCTCTTCTCCGGGAAGAATCACCTTACAGTCTCTCGCGTAATCGGCAATCAGCTCCCGGCACATCCCGCAGGGCGATACCACCCTGATCTCCCTGTCTTCACTGTCCGGATCGGGATGCCTTACTGCAACAATGGTATCAAATGCCTTGTACCCCTCCGAAATAGCCTTGCCGATCACCATTGCCTCTGCGCAGACCGTTACACGGGACAGACTGGCCTCCAGATGCACCGCCGTAAAAATCTCGCCCGTCCTGGTGCGCAGCGCCGCACTGACATGATGCCTCTCCCATTCGTAGCGTTTTGTTATAATCTCTTGTGCGGCAGCTACCAGCGTTTCATCTTCAATTGAAATACTATATTTCATCCGGTTCTCCTCCTGATCATTCCGGACATCATCCGGCTTACCGATCTATTTTTCATAATTTAGTATACTAAAATCTGCTAATTATAAGCTATACTGAGTAGACCCGGGCAACAAGATTTCAGCATAATCAGGAGGAGCACGTGAACAAACAGAAATTTATCCCCAGTCTTATTATTGTTGTCCTGCTGGCTCTGGCAGCTTACTGGTTCGAGGAGAACGGCCAGTCCGTCACGACGCCTTCCACCGGCGGTTCCGAGGTTGTACAGCTTGTTTTCCCCTCAGACCGTTACCCTGAAACCGCGGAGCATATCCAGGAAGCGATCAAAAACGGTGAGTCAGCGATATGTACGATCAACCGCGGGGATGCCGAGGAGAACCGCAAGGAATCCCTCAAGGGGGTACCGACCAAAAAAGGCTATGACCGCGATGAGTGGCCGATGGCAATGTGTGCAGAGGGCGGTGCCGGAGCAGACATCGAATATATAACTCCCGCCGACAACCGCGGTGCAGGCAGCTGGGTAGGCAATCAGCTGGAAGGCTATGCCGACGGAACCCGGGTAGAGTTTATGTTCAAATAAGCAGCAACAACAGCAGCAGCTCCGCACGGGCTTTCGCGTGGCGCGGAGCTGCATATGCCGGAACTTTTTTTAGAATATACAGGCTTTTGTAATAATAACCAGCAAAATGAACAGAACCAGAATCGCATTGGTCGAGGTCATCCAAGGATTTACTACCGGCACTACCGGAGGCCCCTGATTTACTCCGCCAACATTGTTGTCGCAACCGCAACCGTATTCTGCACCCATTTTTTATTCCTCCCCTGAAATGTTTAATGCCCACAGCACAGAGTATGTATCAGGCATACCTGCAGTTTGGGCCAATCGGCAAACAGTTTTCTTCGCCTTATGAGGCTAATGAATCTTCGCTATGCAGTCGATATACATTAGGAGTACCGGTCATACCCCAATTTTAATGAAACAGGAGGTGCAAAATGGACATTGCCGCCTTATCCACAGCCATGAGCCAGGTGTCACTGCAGCAGGCAGCCGGACTTCAGGTACTGAACATAGCCAAGAATTCAGCTGAAATCATGGCGCAGAATATGACTCAGATGCTCCAGCAGAGCCCGCATCCGAATCTTGGAAAAACACTTGATATTCAGGTTTAATTGATTTATTCTTAAATACATAAGAACGCCAGTTCCGGTCTGATGCCGGCAAACCTTAGCCCTCCGGGCTTTTCTTTTACCCATAAATACGAACATACGATCTTATTTAGAGGTGATATTATGCAATCCTACTACCAAATGACCGCCCTTGAGGGCTGGACTGAAGATTTGTATCAGCGTCTGCAGGTTCGTAAACCGGCCGATATTTCCATCTCGTACATAGCTGAACGGCTGAACATCTGGGTCCATTACCTGGATGTGCGCAGCAAGAGTGTCGAGGCCTCCGCAGGCATGTACACGATGTTCCTGGACAACCGGCTTCCGCCCGAGCTGCAGCGCCTCGAATTTCTTCATGAGCTCTGCCATCTGCTCCGCCATGCCGGCAACCGTATTCTGATGCCCGGGCATTTCACACAGGCGCAGCAGGATGAATCCGAGCGATTTATCCTCTATGCGGCCATGCCCTATTCCATGATCTCCGCCGGACCGTTGCCCGAACAGCGCGAGGATGCCGTCTACTACTTAGCCTCTACATTCCAGGTACCTGAGGAGCTGGCGCTGCAGCGGATCGACCAGATTCAGCGGCGGATATTTCAGGGGCAGCTGATGGCGGTAATGGAACGGAGCGATGAGAGAAAATTCATCCAGAGACATATTCGTTAACCTGGGCGGGGACAATACCTTAATCAGTCTCAGTCCTTGAGGGGGTGCGATATGGAAGCTATTCAAGTCATCCGGTTATTACTGTCCCATCCGGATTACAGCGTGGATGCGGTTCATCCCGAGATTCCGGATTTTGTGGGCATTGCTGCAATCGAAGTCGATCACGAGACCCAGACCTTTTCGATTCTGCTGCAGGAGCCTGAGGGATAATATCCAGCCGGCTCACAAAAAAATGACCCCGCCGGCGTCCGGCAGGGTCCAAATCTATGAATAAGGGGGGTATGTCATTACTATACATCCCTTAACTTAATTCCTTATGAAATTCTGCTGAAGCCGGGATGAAATTTTATTTTTTCTGTACAAGATATGGCGCATTAACAAAACGGTTATGCTGCAGCACCGGAACGGCATAGCTGATATCTGCCTGGCAGCAGTAAGTCACATCTGCTTCGTATCCCCGTCCCCTCAGTTCACGGCTGCTGGCAGACTCCCAGATCAGCTCCCGGATCCGTTGCCCGGAAGACCTCAGAGCACCGATGCAAACCTCCGCTTCCGGAGACTTGCTTCCGGTTAGCTTGGAGAGGATCAGACCAGCTCCCAGATAATCTTCGATGCCGGGACGCAGATTGTTTTCGGCACCGATCACATCCAGCCATTTCTCACCGCACGGCACTACGGTAACCGGCGCCCCCAGCTCAAGCCTCAGCCTGTTCGCAGTGTCGGCAACAGCTGAAGCATTCAAGAGGCAGCCGACCAGCAATGCAGGTACCTGTGCCGCAAGCCATATGCAGGCTGCACCGTTCGTGGAGCACAGAACAAAGTCACGCTCATAATCAGCCGAGCTGAACGACAACGGCGACAATGAATGCCCTCCTGCTCTGAGCGCTTCGGCTCTGCCGCGGATAATTTCTGCTCCGAGCCCCTTGGCATAAGCTTTGGCCTGCTCATTGACCGGCGAAGGATACGGATAGATGGTAGCCTTGTGCTGAACTGCCGTTACTACGGTAGAGGAGAAGCTTAGTACATCGACCATAACGATGATGTCTCCACGCTCTGCTGCAGCCCTCGCCCCTCTTTGACCCCATTCCAGTTTAATGTCATAGGGCGACTGATCATAAAACACAGGTTTCCCTCCTCTCTTCAGGATTCATCTCATATGAACCTTCAAAGAGGGAGTTACCCATAGAAGGCAGTCTGCGAACCGCCAAATTACCGTTTCACTTCATTTTTTTTGGGAATTTTCTGCAGTTTCTTCAGCTTTCAAAGAAAAAGCCCTGCCGGAAGTCCGGCAGAGCACATTGATTAAGTCAATTATACCCAGAAAGCCTTAGTGATAATAACCAGCAGGATGAACAATACCAGAATTGCAGCACTAGAAGTAAAAGGACTGCCGTATCCGCAGTTTGCTCCGCCAACCGGACTTACATTTTCACCATAACAACCCATTTCCAATTCCTCCTTCATGATTGAGAGTACACCATAGCATATGTGATTTGCCCGCTGCTGACTGGGTGAAACGGCAATGACTTTTCGCCCGGCTGCATTTATTTGGAGATATCAATAAACCCTTCGCCGAACACATCGCGCACATCATGGATCGTGACAAAGGCATTTTTGTCCTCGGCCCGGACGATTTTTTTGAGCATGGAGACTTCCTGCTTGCTGATGGCGATGTAGAGCACGTTTTTGTCCTCGCCGGTGTAATACCCATAGCCCTGCAGCACCGTCACTCCGCGGTCCATAAGCTCGGTAACCTTTGCAGCAATGCGGTCGTGCTCAGCCGATATGATCGTTACTGCCTTTTTG
Organism: Paenibacillus sp. fava2; assembly: GCF_058313675.1. Taxonomy (NCBI): domain Bacteria; kingdom Bacillati; phylum Bacillota; class Bacilli; order Caryophanales; family Paenibacillaceae; genus Paenibacillus; species Paenibacillus sp. fava2. The sequence goes on from NZ_CM177755.1 coordinate 5,443,839, forward strand.
GGGTTTACCCCCTCAATGATGAACTCCATTGCCTTGGTTCCAATAAAGAGAATAACGAAGGTGAACATGACCTTCTCGAGCCCGATGACAAAGACAGACAGACCGGCAACGATCAGATCAAAGAACAGCAGCGCATAGCTGATATTCCAGTCCCAGTATTTATTAGCCAGCCGGGCCAGAATCGTCGTCCCTGCCGTTGTACCGCCAACCCGGATAATTAATCCGATCCCGACACCGGCAAGCAGACCGGCAAAGACCGCATTAATCACCGGCTCACTGGAATCAATCCGCCAGTTCTCGGTCAGATACAGGAACAGGGAGTTAAACGCCACCGCAATAATGGTATAGATGATTGTTTTGTTATCCAGCAGCTTATAGCCGATAATGAGCAATATTCCGTTGAGCGTAAAGCCAACCAGCGCCGGCGACCATTTCAGCAGATAAAAGAGAATGATCGATACTCCGGTTACTCCCCCCTCACCAAAATCATTGGGGATAATAAATACATTCACTGCCAGCGCAAACAAAAACGCTCCAACCAGCAGCATGAACAGCTCGTAACCTCTTTTTTTCATACAAAACGCCTCCAATACAGTACAAGTTCTACAAAACAACCCGGTAATAACCCACAAAAAAAAAAGCGACTAAAGGAGGTCATTCATCCTTTAATCGCTTCGGGTAAGCTCTTTTGATACTTCTGATCATAACAAGCAATCTGTGGAATGTAAATACACCGCAGGTATTGTTAGCCGATGGACACTCCGGAATACGTTACCGGCCCGGTAACACTCGCCGTATTCAGCAGAATGTTCAAGCTGTTATTGGCCACTCCCAGAGAGTAGGCATGGTAGCCTGCAGGTACGCTTCTATCCAGAAAAGACAGGGCAATAGGCTGAATAGCCAGCAGCGCCAGTCCGCTTGATCCCACATTATATACAGGCTGGCCGTCCCGGTACAAGGTGAACACTACACTCGGAACGCCCAATGTAGTCTGAAAGCCCACGCTGGCATTTAACAGAACCGATCCGCCGGTAACCGTTGACAGCCCAAACTCTGCCAGGATCAGATTCGCTCCCGGTGCAAGAATCGGGATCGATATCGTCTGGCTGCCGGTTGAAGCTGTACTGCTTCCTACATCTATAATTATTGCCATAGTAAACTAACACATCCTCTCATCTATTCTACTTTCAGGATATGAGAGGAGCAGCAGGTAAGCTTGGACGAATGAACGGCAGCATTGTCCTATTTAAGGCATAGCCAGCTCAACCGGACGGAAGCCCCATCCTTCCTTCTGCTATGCAAAGGACAACCTGGCCCCGATAAAGTAGCCGATAGAAACAAACAAAATGGACCAGATCAAGGCACCGGCTGTGGTAATCAGCAGATACTTCCGGAATGACATGGCGCTGATGCCGGAAATGTAGCTGCAGACATGTCTTAATCCGGGAATGAAGTAGGCAATAAACACAGTCCAGTGGCCGAACTTATGAAACCATCTTTTAACGCTGGCAAAACGCCTGGGGGTAAGCCCCACCCATTTGCCGAATTTCTCGATAACCGGCTGGCCCACTCTCCGCCCGATGGTATAGCTGATCAGTGTGCCTGTTATGGATCCCATGAAGCAAACCAACACGGCAACGGAAAAGTTGAACACCATCACTGAACACAGATAGCCTACGAATAGCATCAGCAGCTCGTCCGGAACAGGAATGCCGAGAATTCCCAGTGCCATGAGCAGGAAGACTGCCAAATATCCGTATTGCGTAATCATCTCTATGATCCAGGGCATGGACTCACTTCCTGTTAACGTATTTTTTAAGTGACGGAAACGGGATATGGCTGATCATCATTACGGATAACAGACCCATCATCATGATGACCCATCCCGGTTTCATATATTCAGCAAATAATGAGAGCATGGACAAAATCACGCCGGCAGCTGTAATCGGCATACCGGTGAAGCCCGTGGACGGGGCTGATATATTGAATCTGGCCAGACGCAGCGCACCGCAGATCAAAAAGCCAACCGCAGCCGCCGGCCCCAGCCAGTGTACATTTTCCAGCTTGTATAACAGGATCAAAAATGTCGGTGCCAGTCCGAATGAGATAATATCCGCCAGCGAATCCAGCTGCTTACCGAACTCGCTGGTACAGCCCAGCATTCTCGCCAGCAACCCGTCCAGCACGTCGCAGAATGCGGCCAGCAAAATCATTAATAATGCCAGGTCATAGCGCTCCTGTATCGTGTACAGCAGGGACAATGATCCCAGTCCCAGATTACCCAGCGTGCACATTGAAGGCAGCCAATTCCATTTCAAAACCGTTCACTCCTTTTCCGGCCTCAATGCCGCATGTCTGCTCAGCCTTCAAAGTACACACTGAAACAGACGCCATCTCCGATGTTTTTCACTGCATACCGGCAGCCGTGCATATCCAGAATCCGTTTGGCAATGGACAGCCCCAGCCCGGTTCCGCCTGTCAGCCGGCTGCGGGAGGGCTCAGCCCGGTAGAACCTCTCCCAGATCTGCTGGAGCTGATCCTCCGGTACAGGCTCGCCCTGATTATGAATGCTAAGGACACACGTCTGCCCCTGCCCCTCTATCCTGACGGTCACCGTGCTTCCTTCGTCCGCATGCCGGATGGCATTGGTCATGAAATTAAGCACCACCTGTTCGATCCAGCTGCTGTCGGCATACACCGGCGGCTCGTTCACCGGAATAACAACCACCTTCAGCCGCTTTCCATCCAGCAGGTGAATCAGCTTGTCAGCCACCTTTTCTGTCAGCTCACTCAGTATAAAAGAGCTCTTCTGCAGCTTGATGGTGCCTGACTCCAGCCTGGCCAGATCCAGCATATCCTTCACCAGGAACTCCATTTTGTCGGCTTCCTCAATAATGACCTTAATATAGTGATCCTGCTTGCCTGCACTCACACCATCCTCCAGACCCTCAGCAAAGCCCTTTATAATACTTAGCGGAGTCTTCAGCTCATGCGAGGCATTGGCAAAAAAGTCCTGCTGCATACTCTCCATCCGCTGTTTATGCTCCATCTCCTCGACCAGCTGCCGGTTAGCCTCACGCAGCTCGCGCAGCGCCGAATCCAGACTTACCGACAACGTGAACATGCTGTTTGAGAGGCTGCCCAGCTCATCCTTTTGCCGGATCGAGTTATCTCCAGTAAAGTCCAGTGAGACCATCCGTTTCGCGATATTGTTCAGCTTGATCAGTGGCCTGGTGACCATCTTGGAGAAGAACAGCGAGAGAATAAGAATCAGCGCAAGCCCGCCCAGCCCCAGATATAAAAAGAACCAGCGAAGCGCTTCATTCGAATCCTTGACATCCTGCAGGGAGGTAACCGTGAACAGCAGCTCGACCTCTCCGCCGGCCTGCCGGACGGGCAGAATAATGACAGAATTGCGGATCCCGCTCCAGGGAGCGGTCCACTCCTGCTTTTGCATTTCCAGCTGCTCAAGACCCGCCTTTTGCTCAGAAGTGAGGGGGAACCACTCTTCCAGCGCCTCCAGCAGAATCCCCTGACGCGGATTCCATAGCTTGAGATCCGGCAGTACAATTTCTGTGACGGTTCCGGACAGCCGCGTCATCCCCTCCTCATGCATTCCTATCGTTCTGCCGCCGGCGGTTATGCTTACAGGATAGATCAGGTCCTGAGTGCTGCTGCTGTCCTCTTCAAAAAGCTCGCCCTCAAGCGTCAACGTATCCTCTTCCTTGATATCCGCTGCCCTCAGCGCGTCCCCGTATTCGCTCATGAACATCGACAGGGAAACAACCAGCTCCCTGCCGTCCTTCATCCGCAGCTTCATATGATACGGGTCGTCCGAATTCATCTTGCCGTCCAGCTTCACAATCGCCAGCTGTGTCTTGTTGCGCAGCATAAAACGGACCAGCTCCTGAGACAGCCGGCTGCCGGTCCATTGCTCACTGGTGTAGCTGGCACCAAAGCTTTTAAGATGCTTTTCGACCCGGCTCTCCTTCTGATGCTGGTAAAAGCCGTCAAAGAACAGCAGCTGGCCCAGAATGACCATCCCGTAAAAGCAGAGAAAAAAGATCACGGTCATCACAAACAGCTTAAAGGTAATTCCCCGCCTTCTCATGCCTCTTCCTCGAACATATAGCCGGTGCCGACCACCGTACGGATACAGCGTGACTCTGCGCCCAGCTTGCTGCGCAGCTTCTTGATATGGCTGTCAACGACCCGGGAATCCCCGTCAAACTCAATGCCCCAGACCCGGCCGAGAATGGTATCACGGGAGACGGCAATGCCTTTATTGCGGATCAGCAGCCATAACAGCTCATATTCCTTGGGGGCAAGCTCTACCTCTGCACCTCCGATTTCCAGCCGGTGGGCAGAGGTATTAAAGACAGCATTGCCGAATTTGAGGCTGCCGGAATCCGGCAGATGACCGCCCTCCACCCGCTTCATCAGCGCATTAGCCCGCGCTACCAGCACCTTGGGACTGAACGGCTTTGTCACATAATCGTCCGCTCCCGCTTCAAAGCCGTATATTTTATCGTCATCTGCAGACTTTGCCGTCAGCAGAATAATGGGAATCGCTGATTGCCGGCGGATCTCCCGACACACCTCGAACCCGTTCAGCCTGGGCATCATAATATCCAGGATGATCAGATCCGGTGGCTGGGAGCTGAACCAGAGCAGCGCATCCTGCCCGTTATCCGCTTCGCATACTTCCCAGCCGTTTTGTATGAAATAGTCTGATACCAGCTCGCGGATCCGGATTTCATCCTCGACGAGCAGAAGCTTCTTCTTCAATCCAGTCCCCGCCTTCAAACATGTTATTGGTACTAGCATAACTGGATGTTATGTCCTTTATGTGCCCTTATATTTCCCGCAGGAACAGCTCAATCTGTTCCATGTAGCCGTCCGCTGTAATTTTTCTTGGTGCAAACAGGCTGATTAGAGTCGCCTGCAGGCTGGAATCAGCCGTTGCCGTCCTGAGCATGGAGTGCTCTGTATCCGGAAACACCTTGACGTTGAGCAGGGAGGAAGGCATGATGCGCTCCCGGTACACCCGCTCCGCTTCTTGTACATCTACATTAATATCGTCATCCCCCAACAGCAAAAGTAGAGGAGACTTGAAGTTCTGCAGGTCCTTTTCTGCATCAGCAGTGAAATTCCGGCTGACAAAGGTCCAGCGTGCCCTGGACATTATTTTCCCGGGATGATCAAGCTGCACATATTCCTCATAAGCCGCCCCTGCCGCAAATGTGTATCCCTATGATAAACCTCAGGTCTGACCTAAGGTCAAGGATGTTGAATGTGGGCAGCCCAAAAAGCCATCTCCCAGGAGATGGCCTCTCTCTGCTATCCGGTTATTTAGCTAATATATTCTTCAGCATAATCAGCCTTTTGAAGCCTTCTGTCCCCGCCCAGCCGCCTGCACTCGCCAAAATTACGTTATGGAACAACTTCATCGCAATAGAGTAGGTCATCGTTCCAAGCACAATCTCTATCGCTACAAATCGGAGAATATCCCCTTTGGTAATGATATAAACTCTGAACTCCTGGTTACGCAGCACCGGTCCACCACCCCAATAGTGTTTTATGTACCCATATGCTTACGTTTGGTTGTCTAATGCCTACAATCAGGGATTCAGCGGAGACAGCTGCACTTCTGTTTTGTCGGCAATCAGGGTATAAAACTCGGGAAAGCTCGGATCGGCTGCGTTACGGATCTCTTCAAAGGTACGGATATACAGCCCGCTCGCCGCGACTGCTGTTAGAATATCGCCCACTGTCCAGGCCCTCGTCAGCACCTTGTTCAATCCCGGACGCTCTGCTTCCGGCAGCAGCCTGGCAAAGGCAACCTCGCCTTCCCGGACCGTATCGTCAAAATAGTTGCCTGTCGGCTGCCGGAGCGTCTCCGTCGTCTTCCATGCCCTGGCAAACGGATGAAAATCCGTCAGCAGCAGCCGGCCGCCCTCCCCCAACCTCCGGTTCACGAGCGAAAATAAAGGCTTAAGATCAGTAAAATAATGCAAAACCCCAAACTCCATCAGCACATAGTCGAATTGCCCAAGCGATTCTTCATCCGGGATATGCAGGACATCCGAGCAGATATAATTCAGCTGCACACCCGCTGCAGCCGCAACCTCTATGGCATACCGGCGGTTCTCAGCCGAAATATCGACTACCGTCACCTCTGCGCCAAGCAGCGCTAAGGGGATCGCTTTGCGGCCGTGGGAGCCGAGCAGGTTAAGCACTTTTTTGCCGGATGGATCACCTGTGTATTTCAGCCAGTAACGCAGCGGGTGCCGGGGGTCCTTCTTTAATTCTCCGGCAAGCGCCTCCGGAGTCCCGTGATGCTGCACCCAAGCCTGATAAGCCTTCGTTTCCCATGCCGCCTTGTTGGCATGTGCCAGTTGTTCCTGCATACATTTAGCCCCCTTGATAAATATGGAATTTATTCCAGGGTTATCAGTTTACTACAAAGGATGAAGGTTAGATAGAGGTAAATGGAAGATTGATCCTTCTTTAGTTTTTGCATACTGTCGCGCCCGCACAAACCCCCAGCCTGTTAAAGGCTGGGGGTTTGTTTTTTGTATCCTGCCACTTCGAATCTCAAAGCTCAGACCAGGTAATATTAAGCTCAACTACACCGGGTTCAGCCGACAGCTCGCCTCCGATGACAGACCAGACTTGCGTATTGTCCGGCGAGTTGCCCTGGATAATCAGATTCTTCTCATCTATTGTTTGTACAGCCTCACTTCCCAGCTTGTCAGCGAAATAATCCTTGTACGTTTTGGTTACAGCTTCCATGCTCTCATTGGTCTTGAAAATGAGCAGCGCCGCCTTCTTGCCCTCATTCTCTTCCGAATGCGACACGCTGATCACCGCATCCTCCGGGAGCGGGAAGTCTCCGGGCAAATTCTCCGGCAACCCCTCTGATGCAGCCCCCGCAGCCGGCTGGGCAGAAGCCTGTTCAGTCGCCGCCGGCGCGGACGTTGCTGACGGCTGGACTGAAGCGGCCGCTTCCTCCGCAGCAGCTGGTGCAGACGGCTGATCCGTCGAAGCTGCGTTATCCGCTTCATTATTGCTGCTGCAGGCACTCATGGTTATAGCGGCCAGCACCAGACCGATTCCTGCTAAATATTTTCTGTTATGCATATTCTCGCCCCTTCACTATTTCATTCCATAGCATTGATTTTCCAGAATAAGGTATGCAGACTTACCGGATTTTACCCCGTATCCCCTTGGCCTAATCAGAATAATATGACATCGCAGCGTAATAATTAAAATTTTCCGAAACAAAATGTGACCAAATCCCGTTCGTAGTGGTGTTATAGGTATAAAGGAGGTCATTGCATCATGCAGCGATCCATGACCCGGCCGGGAAATCATGTGATAAAGAGTTATGAAGCCTATTCAGAGATGCTGTTCCGGATTGCGATGGTCCATCTGGGCCGCCGCCAGGATGCTGAAGAGGCCGTTCAGGATACATTCATCAAGCTGATGGAAAAAGCGCCGGCATTTAACGATGCCGAGCATCAGAAGGCATGGCTGATCCGTGTGCTTACCAATACCTGCAAAACAATGCTGGGCAGAGGCTGGCGCAAGCGCGAGGTCAAGCTGGAAGGTGTTGAAGCGCTGGCTGCAGACGGTCCTGTGGATCTGGCGCTGCTTCAGCTCGTAATGGCATTGCCCGTGAAGGTCAAAACAGTGATCCATCTCTACTACTACGAGGATTATTCGGTACAGGAAATCAGCAGAATTCTGCAGATCAGCGACTCTGCTGTGAAAATGCGGCTTCAGCGGGGACGCCAGCAGTTAAAACTGGAGCTGGAAGGAGCGGAATCAGAGTGAACGAAGATCAGTTTCGCCAACAATATAAGAAAGCGGTGGATACTATGAAACCAAGTGAAAATACGAAAAACGGATTGATCAGTAAAATGGAACAGCAGCAGCAGGAACGGAAACGTCCGCGCAAAACGATGTACATCGCGGCAAGTCTCGTAATTGCTGCAGGCATCGGTATCGCCGGACCAAATATCTGGCAGCAGATCAACGGCCCGGCGGCTCCGGCGCAGGTGGCCCAGGTAGACCCGGGAACAGGCATCACTATCCCTAAGGTGGAGCTTCCGGATCCGAATGCCCAGGTTTCGGCAAGCATGGTCCCTCTGGTTGTATATGAAGGGAATGTGTATACACAAACCCTAACACGGATGGAAGCTGCCGATCTCGCTGCCCTGCGCGGCGATAAGCTCGGAACAACTACAGGCGGTATTGACGAATGGACCGGCAAGGATGGCTACACTGAACTGTCCTCCAACATCGGCGTGGCTGATATCTATACTGTAAAGGGCTACGGTTCCGGTTTCCTGATCATGTCCTACATGGAAATCGACGGCCAGGTATTCGCAGACCTGTATGAGCATACCAACGGCATTACCGTTAACAGCGGTGCCGACCTGCTTGGTGAGCTGAATCTGGAGGGACGGATTGCCTCCGCCCGGTGGAAAAGCTTCGACAGCTGGAACAACGGACAGCAGCAGTATGCACCGCTTGCAGGCGGCGAGGCCCTTGACGGCTTCCTGAGTGCACTTGAGGCTGCCAAACCATTAGCCGCTGAGCCGCTGATAGAGCAAGGCATCTACGATAGTGAAGACCGCAAAATTGTCTATCTGGAGCTGGAAGACAAGGTACAGGTTCAGCTGGTGCTCTTCGGCCAGGGACTGGTGCGCTATGGCAACGCACCGGTGTTCTTCGAAGTGGAAGCCGGCGCATTCCAGGCGCTGTGGGACAGCATGACTCCATAAGGATGGCTGTGGCCCGCGGCAACGGGACCGGCCTGATGACCCAAATAAAAGCAGCCCTGCCTTGGTAGGCGGGCTGCTTTGCTGTGTACCCGTTGTTCATGATACTTCCTTTTGCTTGTCCTTCTTTTTCTTTCTGCGGTTTTCCCAAAACGTATCTACGATACATTCAAAAATAAACTCTACTATTGAAAAAATCCCCCTCACCCCGTTTCACACTCTCACACGCGGCTGAAACTCACTGAAACTCACCATAAAGAGTCCTGTGACAGATTGATATACTTCAGCTGCCCCATCTCCTGCAAAAAATCCGGCTTTTCCGGAATCATGCACATCCCGAGATCCAGAACCTGCAGCTTCTTCAGCTTCGTCAGTTCGACGGGTAGCCCGCGGATCGCGGTGTATTGTATGGTTAGCCGCTCCAGCTGCTCCAGCTCTCCGATCTCCGGCGGTATGCGGTTCAGGCTAATCTCCGCTTTCGGCTTGAACTGGTAACCGGGCACTGGACGGTCCGAGCTGGCGCACTGGATGGTTAGCTCCTTCAGGTTTTTCAGCCTGCCGATGGATGCCGGAATTTCCTTGAGATCAGCCGTCATGATTGTTAAGCGCTCCAGCTTTTCCAGCTCAAACAGCCCGTCCGGCAGACGATACAAATCCTGCTCAAATATCTCCAGCTCCCGCAGCGCTTTAAGCTCCCTTATCCGCTCAGGCAGCTCCGTCAGCCGGTGTCCGCTGATGTACAGCTTGTCTGTCCTGTGCCTGATGGCATCCTCCAGCAGACAGTCTAGCTCCCGGTGCGCAGCAAGCTCCAAGAAGAGCCCCGTAACTTGCTCCATCAGTCCCGCTGCCTCTTCCTCCGTTACTTCCATGCCATAGATGCGTTCATGCACGACTGAGTAGAGATAGTCCCCGCCCTCTTTTTTGAGGAAACACAGGTCCTCCGGCAGCTTGGGATACTTCCAGTCCGCCAGCCGCTCTGCTGCTTGCTTCAGTACATTCCCGCTCTCTTCACAGCAACGGTAGAAATAGTATGTGCCCGAGCCGTAAAAGGCGTGACTGTTATATGTATTTTTGAGCTTGCCAAGTTCCTTCCTGATTTCTTTCGTATCCTTGTCCTGAATGACAATCGTCTTCACGAGGTAAGGCTTCAAGTTATTTAAGACAGGTTCATATCGCTCTCTTGCTGATGTATCTACCCCAGGCTCAGTCGAAAACTTCTCACCCAGCACAAACCATTCAGCATTCTGTATACCTAAGTCGATGACCTGCCTATACGCTTCCCCCCGGGGGTCAGTATGCATTTTCATCCTGTTGTCGCCCCTCTCTATGTTCATATGAAGAAAATCGTTCTATCGATTTCAGCGCAAACTTTTCACCATACAATAATTCTCCAGCTTCACGCCCTTGCGTTCCACAACCTGCTGCCGGACCACCTCATAACCTGTTTGCTCAAAAAAAGGCTTCGCCGTAATACTCGCTTCCGTACGGATCTCAGTCAAACCCAGCCCGTGCGCCTCCGCCTCCAGGGTATTCACCAGTGCCTTAGCAATTCCCTTCCGCTGATATTCCTTATGTACAAACAGCCTGTCCAAATACCCTTCAAGCGTCATATCTGCAAACCCGGCGATTTCGCCATTGCATTCTACAACATAGCTAATATTACGGCTCAGAGCGTCCTTCCATTTGCTAAGCCGCTGGCTCTCATCCTCATACGACGCCCAGGCGTTGAGCTGTTCCTGCGAGTAATCCCGTTTGTTGACCGAATGTACCGTTTCGTAAAAAAGAGTGACAAGCTGTGTGACGTCCTGCTCAGTGAATGTTCTGATTTTCATATGGGGGCCTCCTGTTCATGAAACGTAATTACTAAACTCAGCGTATACAATTAGAAATACGTACTGTGGGGTGGATATAATGAACCAGGCACAGCCGGCTTGTAAAGCATGCGGAAGAACCGAATTCGTTAAGGGCAAGCTAAATAATGGTTATGCCCGCGTGATGCCGATCAACAAGGCCTTTTCCTTAGGCTCTGGAGTGATCTACACGTTCTGTAAAAGATGCGGCGAAATTGCCTCGATGAGAATTGAAAATCCTGAGAAGTTTTGAGCCCAGTGTGGGCTTTTTTTATACTTTGTTACAGTAATATATGAAGTTCAATGGGGTATAACGGATTCTATTGCACAGAGTACAATCAGTCTTATTGGGTGGAAATTAGATTTTGTTTTTTGATTTATATCGTGCAAACATCCAATCAATTATATATCCGATGATTAACCAAGAGAAAAAATGAATGCCATAGGCGCAAGTCCGGCGGGATATTTTATATCACTGACAAAGTACTGGGGTAAGGCTGCAACCATTGTACCGAAGACCCATTTTAAAAAAATCAGCAAATTAAAATACCATTTCGCCTAATCTTTGAATTATTCCACCTCATAATTTAAGATGAGAAGGTGGTTTCTAATGATACGCGGAGAATATTATATTAAACCAATCGAATCAGGGTATAGCCGTCCTCACTTAATCCGTTGTGAAGATGGTCAAACCTACGTGGTTAAACTCAGTTCCAATCCTCAAGGCACTATGGTTCTGGTTAATGAATTGATTAGCTACAGATTAGCCTTATTGCTTGATCTTCCTGTACCACAAGGAGCGGTCATCCTTCTGGATAAGGAGATTATTCTACGAAATCCCGAACTTCAAAGAGGGTATGCACAAGCAGGTCCGCATTTCGGAAGCCTCTACATCGAGAATGCTGTCAATGTAACCCCTGACTCTGATTTTTCCAAGGCAGATAATATTGATAAAACAGCTGATATCATTCTATTTGATTACTGGGTGAACAACAATGACCGGCATATATTTAATGAGGCAAATACCAACCTGCTGATATCCAACTCTCTGATACCGCATTTATGGATGATAGACCAAGCTAACATTTTGAAAGGGCCGTCTTGGAATGAACGCTCTGTTTCAGCCCATCAACCTTACATTTCTACTTATTGGGGTGAATTGTACCAGAAATTTGTTCCTTCTTTGGATAGCAAATCTCCCTTTGAAGCTGCATTACAGAAATTTGAGTCATTCAGTTATGCTGCCCTTAAGCAAGTAGTATCAGGTGTACCCGGTGAGTGGAGGTTCCTTGACAGTCAAGGCCGTGCAGTTGTTTCTTATCTGGACTCGAGATTAGCCCTATTACGTAAGGCGATAGAAGCAGTCCGCATTCATTTTCCCGTATGGAGTAAGGATTATAATGAAAAGAAGGTTTAACGGATGGATAACTTTACAACGATTACGGTTTATCCCGGAATTCAGCTGCCAGGCGTAAATTATCAGGTTTCTTTTGATAATCCCACATCCCTCCCCCTTATCGGAGCCGGTGCGCAAGGTGCTGTTTTTTTATTGGATTCCGGCAGATGCGTTAAAATCTATGCGTCTCCCGATGATGCCAAGCTGGAGTCCATTGTGCTTAAGCATGTGCAATCTTCTTCATTCTTCCCAAAATTATTTGATTCCGGAGTTAACTATAACGTAATAGAGTATATACAGGGACAGGGGTTAGATGAATACTTTCTTCATAATCCCTGCATTGATGATGCCATAGCCAAAAAAATAATTGATTTGCTAGAGGAAATGAAGCGCTTAGGCCTGCAACGGATCGATGCGGCATTGAGACATATTCTGTTAACCCCTTCACAAACCCTTGTTGCCATTGATCTTGTACACTCATTCGCATTTCACTCTCCTAAACCTAAAATACTATTTGATGAACTCAATAACCTGAACCTGTTATCCCGTTTCAGGGAGTTCGTTAGACTTCAAAGACCCGAGCTTTATGAGGCCTGGTTAATATAAGATCCTTCTACCGCACAATCATCATCTGAATATCCATTATAATTCCAATCCTCCTTCATACTAACCACCAATAAACCCAAACAAAGCAAAAACCCCTTGCTAGGCAAGGGGTTTAATGAAGTGGGCCCTACAGGACTCGAACCTGTGACCAATCGGTTATGAGCCGACCGCTCTAACCAACTGAGCTAAGGGCCCGGACTAGGTATCCGAATGTACAATGGCTGCAAAAGAATAATTGGTTGCGGGGGCAGGATTTGAACCTGCGGCCTTCGGGTTATGAGCCCGACGAGCTACCGGGCTGCTCCACCCCGCGTCAGTAAACTTATTCAAACAGCGACAATAGTTAATATACATTAAATAAGGCCCTAAAGTCAAGGATGAAATTGTTAATTGCTTAGGGTAAAAAACGAACCCCGTAACGGCCCTTCCGCGACCGGTAAATTTCAACAAAGCGCGGGTCATGATAGCCGTAAATCCAGCCGTCCTGCTCCAGCCTTTTGGCCAGACAGCCTGCCTGAAATCTCGTCCTGAACAGCTTGGCAAAATAAATCCAGTTCATGATGGATGTCTCCTTTGAAGTCGGGTATTCAGCGCTGCAGTAATAGCATACCCCATCATGACAGATAAATATGCGGGACTTGCAGCTCTCATAACCGGAAAGCCGCAAGTCCCGCAATTAAAACATTTTACACTCCGAACGACGCCGGATCCTTACGCCATGATTGCAGCAGCGCTACATCGCTCTCAGCGATCTTGCCCTGGCTCAGGGCTACATCGATCAGGGTTGTGTAGTTGGACAGGCTCTGCAGCGGCACACCGGCTGCTGCGAACGCCTCAGTCGCGCGGTCCAGCTCATAGCTGAAGATCGCCAGAACAGCCAGCACCTCACCGCCTGCTTCTTCCACAGCCTGGGCTGCTTTGATCGAGCTTCCGCCGGTGGAGATCAGGTCCTCGATAACGATAACCTTCTGGCCTGGAGTGATACTGCCTTCGATCTGGTTCTGCTTGCCGTGGCCTTTGGCCTTATCGCGGATATAAGCCATCGGCAGATTCAGCTTGTCGGACACCCAGGCCGCGTGCGGGATACCGGCGGTTGCTGTGCCAGCGATGACCTGTGCTTCGGGATAGCTGGCTTTAATCAGCTCTGCAAAGCCGCCTGCAATAAAATTACGCACTTCCGGGAAGGACATTGTAAGGCGGTTATCGCAATAGATTGGTGACTTAATGCCGGAGGTCCAGGTGAATGGGTCCTGCGGACGCAGGGCGACCGCCCCGATCTCCAGCAGATAGGCTGCTACTTGCTGACTTGTATTAGACAATGTACTCATGCTTGTGTCATCTCCTCAATTATGGATAGTGCTGCTGCGCGCGGATCGGCTGCTGCTGTAATCGGCCGGCCTATAACCAGGAAGTGGCTGCCCTGACGGATAGCTTGTCCAGGTGTCATTACCCGGGACTGGTCATCCAGGGAGGAGCCTGCCGGACGGATACCCGGTGTTACAGTAACGAATTCAGGACCGCAGGCTGCTGCGATCGCTGCGGACTCCTGCGGGGAAGCAACTACGCCATGCAAACCGGCTTCAGCAGTAAGCTTGGCATAACGTACTACGGTATCTTCTACATTCCCGGAAATGCCGATTTCATCGTTCATGACTTCCTGGCTGGTACTTGTAAGCTGTGTAACCGCGATGATCAGCGGAATATGCAGTGAAGGGTTCAGGCTGACCGCCTTGGCGGCTCCCTCAAGTGCTGCAGCCATCATCGTCTTGCCGCCGGAGGCATGGACGTTGAACATGTCCACACCAAGCCTGGTAATGCTCTCAGCACCGCCACGGACGGTGTTTGGGATATCGTGCATTTTGACATCCAGAAAGACATTATAGCCGCGTTCCTTGAGCTCTCTGATAAAATCCGGCCCAGCTGCATAGAACAGCTGCATGCCAACCTTCAGGTAACACGGAATGCCTTCCAGCTTATCAATCAGGACCCGCGCGGAGTCCGCATCCGGGTAGTCGAGCGGAATCATCAGCCTGCCGGCCATTTCATCCCGTTTGGCAATCTGACCAATCGTTTCAAGCTCTGTCTGCTCAGGGGTTTGCTGTTCCATGGGTGATTCTCCAGCTCCTTCATTCATCATCTGCTTGCCCGGGCACAGTTGAACGGTCTGCGATAACGCAAACCGTCCCCTGTATGAAACCGCCCGCAGGCGGTTCCTGGTATTCATATCTTATTGTCCGACAAAAGCGGGCATCGACTGTGACGAGAAGTTGATCGTCTGCAGCATTTTCAGCAGCGCCGCTACGGTATCGAGCGAGGTCATACATACCACGCCGTTCTCAACCGCTTCACGGCGGATGCGGAAGCCGTCACGCTCAGGTGTTTTACCTTTAGTCAGGGTATTGAACACGAAGTTCGCTTGACCGCTGCGGATCAGGTCGAGGATCGTAGGCTCGCCTTCATCCAGCTTGTTGACGTTCATCACGTTCAGGCCGGACTGCTCCAGCGCCTGCGCCGTGCCGCCTGTAGCGATGATTTTGTAGCCCATAGCATGGAAGCCCTTCATCAGCTCAACCGCTTCGGCTTTGTCTTTATCCGCTACCGTAACGATGATCGCGCCGGTTGCCGGAATTTTCATCCCTGCACCAATCAGACCTTTGTACAGCGCCTTGGCATACAGCTTGTCGCGGCCCATAACCTCACCGGTCGATTTCATCTCAGGTCCCAGGGTAGGCTCAACTCTGCGCAGCTTGGCAAAAGAGAACACCGGCACTTTAACCGATACATAGTCGCTCTCCGGCCAGAGGCCTTCTGTATAACCCTCTTCCTTCAGCTTGCTGCCAAGGATGATTTTGGTCGCCAGATTGGCCATTGGAATGCCGGTCACCTTGCTCAGGAATGGAACCGTACGCGAGGAGCGCGGATTTACTTCAATGACATACACTTCGTTCTGGTAGATAACGAACTGAATGTTCACCAGACCGATGGTCTTCAGCTCTTTAGCAATTTTGATCGTGATGTCGGTGATCTTCTGCTTCAGTCCTTCATCCAGATACTGCGGAGGATATACGGCGATGGAGTCGCCGGAGTGGACGCCTGCGCGCTCCACATGCTCCATGATGCCCGGGATTACTACGGTTTCACCGTCGCAGATCGCGTCAACCTCAACCTCTTTGCCGAGCATGTAACGGTCGATCAGTACCGGATGCTCCGGATTGATCTTAACCGCTTCAACCATGTAGTTCATCAGCTCAGTATCGTTATATACGATTTCCATCGCACGTCCGCCCAGCACGTAGGAAGGACGCACCAGCACCGGATAGCCAAGGGACTGTGCTGTTTCTACAGCCTGGCTTGCATCGGTTACTGTTTTGCCTTTCGGCTGTGCGATATCCAGACGGGCCAGCAGCGCTTCAAACCGCTTGCGGTCCTCGGCTTCGTCGATGCTCGACAGGCTGGTTCCAAGGATGTTCACACCGGCTGCCGCCAGAGGCGCAGCAAGGTTAATGGCCGTCTGGCCGCCGAACTGCACGATAACCCCGATCGGATTCTCCTGGGCAATGACGTTCATTACATCTTCAAAGAAAAGCGGTTCGAAATACAACCGGTCTGAAGTATTGAAATCCGTAGACACCGTCTCCGGGTTGTTATTGATAATGACGGCTTCATAGCCGGCGTTCTGAATCGCCCACACCGCGTGTACAGTAGAGTAGTCGAACTCAATCCCCTGGCCGATACGGATCGGACCGGAGCCGAGCACTACAACCTTCTGCTTATCGGAATGCGTAACTTCGTTTTCTGTTTCATATGTCGAGTAGTAGTAAGGCGTCGATGCTTCGAATTCAGCGGCGCAGGTATCTACCATCTTGAAGACAGGTGTCAGGCCTTGGGCCAGGCGCAGGGCGCGGACATCCGCTTCCTTCGTCTGTGCACCGCCAGGACGGCCTTCGGCACGGATCTCGGCGATAGCCCGGTCAGTGAAGCCTTTGCGTTTGGCCTGGTACAAGGTTTCAGCACTCAGTGTTTCTTCACTGCGCAGCACATCCTCGAACTGTACCAGTCCTTCAATCTTGGACAGGAACCACCAGTCTACATTCGTAATATCCTGAATTTCCTGCAGCTGATAGCCGCGGCGGTAGGCTTCGGCGATCAGGAACAGGCGCTCATCATCCGCTTTTGCCAGACGGGTACGCAGGACGCTGTCTTCCAGCAGCTCGGCACCCGGCAGACGGAAGCGGTGAACTCCGATTTCCAGGGAACGGACTGCCTTGTGGATCGACTCTTCAAAGGTACGGCCGATCGCCATTACTTCGCCGGTCGCTTTCATCTGTGTGCCCAGCTTGCGGTTCGCCGAGGTGAACTTGTCGAACGGCCAGCGCGGGATTTTGCTTACAATATAGTCCAGCGTCGGCTCGAAGCAGGCATACGTCTGTCCGGTAACCGGGTTAACGATTTCGTCGAGCGTGTAGCCGAGTGCGATTTTGGCTGCCATTTTAGCGATTGGATAGCCGGTTGCCTTGGAGGCAAGCGCCGAGGAGCGGCTGACACGCGGATTCACTTCGATTACATAATATTGATAGCTCTGCGGATCAAGCGCGAACTGTACGTTACAGCCGCCTTCGATATTCAGCGCACGGATGATCTTAAGTGAAGCGCTGCGCAGCATCTGGTATTCACGGTCGGAGAGCGTCTGGCTCGGTGCCACAACGATACTGTCGCCAGTATGTACACCTACAGGGTCAAAGTTCTCCATATTGCAGACCACGATACAGTTGTCGTTCGCGTCACGCATTACTTCATATTCGACTTCCTTCATTCCGGCGATGCTCTTCTCGACCAGACACTGGCCGATCGGGCTGTAGCGGATACCCGCTTTAACCGTCTCACGCAGTTCTTCCGCATTATCACAGATACCGCCGCCTGTTCCGCCGAGCGTATAAGCCGGACGGACAATCAGCGGGAAGCCGATTTCCTCAGCGAAGCTCATCGCTTCTTCAACAGTTGTAATAATGATACTTTCCGGAACCGGCTGGTCCAGCTCGCGCATCAGTTCGCGGAACAAATCACGGTCTTCCGCCTTCTCGATCGAATGCAGCTGAGTACCGAGCAGCTTCACGTTCTCCGCTTCCAGTACGCCGGCACGCGCCAGCTCAACTGCCATATTGAGGCCGGTCTGACCGCCCAGCGTTGGCAGCAATCCGTCCGGACGCTCCTGGCGGATGATGCCTGTTACGAAATCAAGGGTGATTGGCTCGATATAGACTTTATCAGCCATGTTAGTATCAGTCATGATGGTGGCCGGGTTGCTGTTGATCAGTACAACCTCGACGCCTTCTTCTTTCAGAGCCTGGCAGGCCTGTGTGCCTGCATAGTCGAACTCGGCCGCCTGGCCGATGACGATTGGACCGGAGCCGATTACCAGGATTTTTTTAAGTTTATCGTTCTTAGGCATGATTATAGAGCTCCTTTCACGGCTTCAAGCTTCGTTGTTAGTTTAGGTGCCGTGATTCTGGCATTGGCAGCAAGCTGTGCCTGGCGTGAGCCGGCAGGCGTCTTCGCTTTGTGATCGGCAATCATCTGCAGGAAACGGTCGAACAGATAGCTGCTGTCATGCGGTCCCGGCGCTGCTTCCGGATGGTATTGCACCGAAAAGGCAGGGTAACGGGTATGCTTCAGACCCTCAATGGTCTTGTCATTATTGTTGATGTGCGTCACTTCAAGCTCGGTGCTCTGCACAGATTCTTCATTAACGGTGTAGCCGTGGTTCTGCGAGGTGATGAAGCAGCGTCCGCTTTCAAGCTCCTTAACGGGGTGGTTACCGCCGCGGTGGCCAAATTTCAGCTTCTCGGTGTCTGCACCGCAGGCCAGTGCGAACAACTGGTGACCCAGGCAGATGCCGAAGATCGGGTATTCGCCAAGCAGCTCGGAAATGGTGTTCACGGCATAAGGCACATCCTTAGGGTCCCCAGGGCCGTTGGACAGCTGGATTCCGTCAGGGTTCAGACGGCGGATTTCGTCCGCAGTTACATCATGAGGCACGACCACTACGTCACAGCCGCGGTTGTTCAGCTCGCGCAGGATACCGGTCTTCGCGCCGTAATCAACCAGCACGATCCGTTCCTTTGTTCCAGGGCTGCTGTAGCTTGTAGTCGTAGAAGTGCGCGCAACCTGGTTGCGCAGCTCTTCAATCGTTGTGTCGCCCATCATTTCCATCAGCTCTTCCACACGCTTGTTAGAAGTAGTCAGGATGGCTTTCATTGTTCCGTAGTGGCGGATAATGCGGGTCAGCATCCGGGTGTCGATTTCGCTGATGCCGGGAATGCCATATTCCTTCAGCAGGTCGTCCACACTGTATTCAGCACGCCAGTTACTCGGCACTTCTTCATGGCGGCGTACAACAAAGCCGTGTACAAAAGGACGCACAGATTCAAAATCATCACGGGTAATGCCGTAGTTCCCGATCAGCGGATAAGTCATTGTTACGATCTGTCCGCAGTAGGATGGGTCCGACAGCACCTCCTGATAACCTGTAATCCCTGTGTTAAATACAACCTCGCCTGTCATTTCGCCCTCAGCGCCAAATGCGGTCCCTGTAAACAGCGTTCCGTCCTGAAGCAGCAATCTTGCCTGCATTTCCTTCCACTCCTTCTTGTTTCTGTAGTCTGATTCTATTGTCTCTATCCTGACTCAGTCAGGATCGTTAGTTGGCTTGTGTCCAGACGGCTTTGCCGTCTACCCAGGTTGCTACCGGCCAGCCTTTCAGCTTCCATCCGGTGAACGGTGTATTGCGTCCCTTAGTGGCAAAAGTGGCCGGGTCTACCACCTGCTCTTCATTCAGGTCAATCAGTGTCAAGTCAGCCGGCGCACCTACTGCCAGGCTGCCTGTGTTCAGCCGGAACACGCGGGCCGGATCAGCGGTCATCCGCTGTACCAGTAAGGACAGATCCCATTTGCCTGTCGCTACAAAAGCGGTATACAGCAGCGGGAAGGCAGTCTCAAAACCGACGATGCCAAACGGTGCAAGCTGCATGCCCTTGGCTTTTTCTTCCTCGCTGTGCGGCGCATGGTCGGTTACGATGATGTCGATCGTGCCGTCCAGCAGTCCCTCGATGCAGGCTTCCACATCGCGGCGGGAGCGCAGCGGCGGGTTCATTTTCCAGTTGGCGTCCATTCCCGGGATGTCCTCTTCGGAGAGCAGCAGATGGTGCGGACAAACCTCAGCAGTTACTTTAATGCCGATTTGCTTCGCCTGGCGGATCAGCCGTACCGACTGCTCTGTGCTGACGTGGCAGACATGGTAGTGTACGCCTGTCGCTTCAGCGAGCAGAATGTCGCGCCCTACATGGATGGCTTCCGACTCATTCGGAATCCCCTTCAGGCCATGCTTGGTTGCAAAAGTACCTTCATTAACCGCACAGCCTTCGACCAGTGAATCATCCTCACAGTGGGCGATGACCGGCATATCCAGGCTTGCAGCCAGCTTCATAGCATCCTTCATCATTTGAGCAGTCTGTACACCTACACCGTCGTCTGTAAAGCCGATCGCTCCGGCTTCCTTCAGGGCGGCAAAGTCTGTCAGCTCGCGGCCAAGCTCATTTTTGGTGATTGCCGCATAAGGCAGCACTTTAACGAGTCCGGCTTCACGCGCTTTTTCTTTTACAAGCTCGACTATTTCCGGAGTGTCAGTCACCGGGCGGGTGTTCGGCATGCAGGCGATGGTGGTGAATCCGCCTTTGGCCGCCGACCGTGCGCCGGTTTCAATCGTTTCTTTATGCTCAAAGCCCGGCTCGCGCAGATGCACGTGCATATCGATCAGGCCCGGTACCAGCAGCTTGCCTTCCGCGTCTACAATTTCACCGGATTCTTCCGCAGGAAGCTCACTTTCAACCGCTGTGATGATCCCGTCCTGAACCACGATATGCTTGATTTCCAGTTCGCCTTCTTTGTTCAATACGCTGGCATTTCTAATGATCACGGTTGATTCTCCTTTTGCCTGCAAGCCGCAGCTCCAGACCCTGTTTGTATTATATAATAAAAATTCATCTTTGTGTATATTTATTAATCCATTTATGTCAGGTTTTTTTAGAGTCTGTCTCTTCTATTGAAGAGCACGCTCCATGACTGCCATTCTCACCGGAACACCGTTAGCCATCTGCGGGAAAATCCGTGACTGGCTGCTCTCGACTACCGCATCATCGATCTCCACATTGCGGTTGACCGGCGCCGGATGCATGATGATTGTGTTCTTATCCAGCTTGGCCGCCCGTTCCTCCGTCAGTCCATACTGCCTGCGGTACTCTTCAGCTGACTGCAGGATGCCGGTTGCGTGACGCTCCAGCTGCACTCTCAGCATCATGACCACATCGGCCTTCAGCGCTTCTTCTATACTTACGTAGGGTGCATACTGTGCCAGTTCAGGCGCCTTCATGCTGTCCGGGGCGCAGAACTGCACGCTTGCTCCCATCTTCGTCAGTCCCCAGAGGTTCGAGCGGGCCACCCGGCTATGCATAATGTCCCCGATAATCGACACTTTCAGGCCCTTTAGCTCACCAAAATTTTTGGTCATCGTATACATGTCCAGCAGCGCCTGGGTCGGATGCTCGTTGTTTCCGTCTCCGGCGTTGATCAGCGGGATGGATACCTTCTCCGCCAGCTGCTGCAGCACTCCTGCAGGCTTCAAACGCACAACTCCGGCGTCGATCCCCATCGATTCCAGTGTGCGCACTGTATCGTAGATCGACTCGCCTTTTTCTACACTGGAAGCTGCCGCCGTAAAATTCAGCACCTGCACCCCAAGACGTTTCTCAGCCATTTCGAAGGAAAAGCGGGTCCGTGTGCTATTTTCGAAAAACATGTTAGCTACAAACTGTGATCTCAGCACCGGTGTCAGCTTCTCAGCCTGATTATCCCAATACGCGGTTCTGTTCAAAAGCTGCAGAAGCTCTGTCCGGTCCAGCTCTTTAATCCCCAGCAGACTGCGTTCCTTCACCTTGGTTGCTGTCATCATTGTTATCGTTCCTCCCGGTTGGAAATAATGTAAACCTCGTCTTTGCCGTCGTATTCCGTAAGCGAAACTTCAATCTCTTCATGCCTGGAGGTCGGCACGTTCTTGCCGATGTAGTCCGGCCGGATCGGCAGCTCGCGGTGTCCGCGGTCGGCCAGTACAGCCAGTTGAATCATCCGCGGCCGTCCGCAGTCCATCAGGGCATCCATCGCCGCGCGGATCGTACGTCCGGTGTACAGCACATCGTCGAACAAAATCACTTTCTTGTCGCGGATACCGCCGCTGCCTGCCGGCAGGTTCAGTATGCTCTCTGCCGCCGCCTGGTCCATTGCCTCCCGGTTATCTCCGCCTTCGCGGTCATCCCGGTAATGCGTGATGTCGAGCTCGCCCCAGGCAATTTCCACGCCCTCAATTTCTTTGATCCGTTCTGCAATCCGCTGGGCCAGATACACCCCTCGGGTGCGGATGCCGACCAGCAGACAATTCTCAATACCTTTGTTTTTCTCCAAAATCTCATGTGCAATGCGCGACAGCGCCCGGCGGATCGCCGTTTCATCCATAATTACATTTTTTTCGGTAGCCATTTATCCAGCCATCCTTTCACTTGTACGCCCGTTCAAGTTCCCGGAAATCAAAAAACTCCTTGCCCAAAGCAGGCAAGGAGTGAAATCCGCAGATTAAAAAGATGGATGTCCGCGCGCATAAAGAGGCTATCCGTACTCATACGGATCCCATCCAATTGTCGCGAACCTCGATTCACGTTACCTTGCCAGCCTCACGGGACTGAATTAAAGGCGCATATTCAACTAAAGGGAATTATGACAGATGTTTGTCTTGATGTCAAACCGGGAAAGTTTTACATTTAGTTATAAATACACTTGTTCGGTGCCGGGCGCTGCTGCGGGGTTCCACCTGAACAGAAGGCTTTCCCAGTTCGGGGGAGAAGGAGCAAAGGGATGACGGCTAGGCTGTTTTATCTAAGTGCAAATTTGCCAACTATTTTACCGGTGAAACCCTCTTCCCAGAGACTAGTTGGAAAAAAGACACTTAATTTAGCCGGAATACCCTACCGAGCGATAAATAGCCCGATTTAGATGCCTTTTTTCCAACTAATGGCCGTAGATAGCGAAAAATACCGGATTTAAGTGTCAAAAATCCAACTAGATTGGTTGAGAACTCAAAAACCGGACTTGTTGAGATGGCTGAATTCTTGAGATACAAGAGTTTCGCCTATCCGGTACCCATTATTCTTAAGTTCAGCTTACAAAAGACTGAAAGCAAACGATTGAAAACAAAAAGACTAAATACAATCGGCAAGAACCATCAGCGGCAAAAAACGCCGGCTTACTTTAAAAGGCTAATTAGAATTAGAGCTAAGACGATCAGGGGGATGCCATAGACAATAGCGTAGCCAATGTAACGAACCGGGTCTGGGAAGCTCTTCAGATCGGCCCGCTGCAGAGGGCCCCCGGCCTCAATCCGCTGCAGCGGCAGCAGCTGCTTGTCGAGATACGCTTCTGTATGACGCTGCATGACAGGAAGGGAGGACGGTTGCCAGTTGGGTACAACGCCTTCATTCCCGGGCTCTTTTGAAGCTGAATGATCCACGCACATCACTCCTCCGGTTTACATTGGGGCAGACTTACTTTGTATTTACCCAATCCCCGGTCCAATTATCATTAAGCTACATATTTCCCAGTGTTACTCCGCCCTGCGTACAGGATGCCGTACAATCGTCTTCAGCTTCGCAATATCCGATTTGCGCGGGTCGGACAGATAAATTTCATGATGCTTCCGCATGTCAGACAGATCACACAGCAGACCCTGTTCTGCTATATACCTGTTCATTTTCTCAACGGTCGCCGGTTCTTCATCATAGCTGCCGATATGCATACACTGGACACACAGCCCCTCCGTAAAGGTTACGAGCCGGGCTTTGGCAACATCGATCTGCGGTTTTTTACGGTTTACTGTCTCCACAGCAGCCGCATACACCTGCGAATCCACAAACTCAGGCTGGCGGATCATCGCGGTCCAGCAGAACCTGTCCTTCCGGGCGTAGTCCACCCCGTGAATGTCCTCCTGCCACCACTGGCCCTCCAGCGGAGGCACGACGTACTCGAAGTATCCTTTTGGCGCCGGACCGCTTTTGGGAGCCATTTTGATCGCATAGGACAGCGCATAGAGTATTTCTACAGCCCGCTGATATTCGCCCTCCGGCTCATTCGGGTCACCCTGTCCGTCCACCTGGATGAAGGTCATTTCAGGCACATCAACCACACCAGGCACAGTCTTGGGCTGGTATAGATCCTTGTTAGCTTTTTTATAATCCATCTTGTCCACAGGCACACCTCTTTATCTTGACTTATGCTATCATTCTATCCGATTGAAATAGACACCTGTATGTCATATTACAGACAGCAGCCAAAAGTTAATCCGCGCTAAAGCGGCCATTCCCGCTACAGCACCATTTTTTACTATGCCCCGCCCGGTCTGTTATGATAAATCCGGAGGCGACTTGAGGATGAACATGGAGCTAATAACAATTGCAGAGTGGAACGATGAGCTATGGAGGTCCGTGGAGCCGGTGTACCGGGAGGCTTTCCCCAGCGGGGCCAAGCCTGAAAAAATCCTGCATAGTATGCTGGACCTTGGAATCGGCTATCTGCACGCCGGAATGTTAGCTGGACAGACAGCCGGGATGGCTGTTACAGGTGTAATCGACGGAAAAGAAGGCCGGCGGCTCATCATTGATTATCTGGCGGTCAGCCGGGAGCTGCGCGGCCGGGGAGCCGGTACACTGCTGCTGAACTCAGTCGTGGAATGGGCACAGAAGGAACATGGCGTGCAAGGAGTTATTATCGAGGCAGAATCCGGCACGTCGGAGGAACATACAGAACGGATTCATTTCTGGGAAAAGAACGGCTTCGTCCTTACGCCCTACGTTCATCAGTACATCTGGGTACCGGAGCCGTATCAGGCCATGCTGAAGCCGCTCGCACGGGAAGTTGCAGTAACAGATAAAGGGGAGTCCCTGTTCAAGTACATCAATGCATTTCATAAAAAGGCGTACCGCCCGCCGGCAAAATAATACGTATCCATCACCGGAACCCCCCATTTCCCCCACTCATAAAAAAGCCGCCGCAGTCTGTTAAGACCGCGGCGGCTTTATCATTAAAATTCGAATTCAACGTCGGAGAGACGTCTTTGAATTTCGGAGATTACGCGTTTTTCTTCTTCTTCACCCTTAGCTACAAAGGTAACAGAGAAACGGACGAACGGGCCGGCATCATCCCAAGGCACAGTGGAGATCAGCTTTTCGCGGATCAGGAACTGGGAGAAGTCCTCACCGGATTCAAAACGGCGTCCGCCTTTGACACCCTTAGGTGCAGCTACATACAGGAAGAACGAACCCTTCGGTTTCTCGGCTTTGAAGCCCAGGCTGTTCAGCGCGTCTACCAGCATGTTGTGGCGGCGGGAGTACTTGGCGGCAATTGCCTCGGTGATCTGCGGGTTAGCCAGACCGTAAGCGGCAGCCTTCTGGATTGCAATGAACTGACCGGAGTCGTTGTTGTCCTTAACGTCGCTGAATGCTTTTACGATCAGCGGGTTACCGGCAACAAAGCCGATTCTCCAGCCGGTCATGTTATAGGACTTGGACAGGGAGTGCAGCTCTACGCCGACATCCTTCGCGCCAGGTACGGACAGGAAGCTCAGCGGCTTCACGCCGTCATAAGTCAAGGCTGCGTAAGGAGCATCGTGGACAACTACGACATTGTATTTTTTAGCCCAGACTACAACCTCAGCGAAGAACTCAGGAGTTGCACTTGCGCCTGTAGGGTTATTCGGATAGTTCAGGTAGAGCAGCTTCGCTTTGTGAGCGATATCCTCCGGAATGGAGTTCAGGTCAGGCAGGAAGTTGTTTTCCTTCTTAAGCTCAACAGTGTAGACTTGTCCGCCCAGATATTTGGTGTGGGTACCAAGCACAGGATAACCCGGAATGGTCATGATGGTGATGTCGCCCGGATTGATGAAGGCGGACGGCAGCATAGCCAGGGCCGGCTTCGAACCGATGGAGTGAACCACTTCCGTCACAGGGTCAATGCCTTCAACCTGGAATACTTCCTTCAGGTAAGCAGCGGCTGCCGCTTTGAATTCAGGGATCCCGTTATCGGAATACCCGCGGTTTTCTTCCTTTGCAGCTTCCATAGCCAGCTTGGCAACGATGCCTTCGTCAGCCATTTCGTCCGGCTCGCCTACACCCATGTCGATCAGTTCGATATCAGGAAAGTCCTGCTTCGCCGATGCTTTTGCACGTTTGATTTTTTCAAATTTATAAATGTTGGTATCCTTGCCGTAGTTAGCGCCGCCGATGCGGTCAGCAAAATTACTCTGAATAAAAGTGCTCTGATATTGTTCAATACTCATATTCTTGTTCTCATCTCCTGGCATTATTTATAACTATGCAACCCATGCAGGACGATTTTACATCCCATAATCTAAATATGAAGCAAAACCGCCTGCAAAACCATGGATTTATCATCACTTCATTTGTACTTATCTGCTCCGCAGCTGGAGCAATAAATCTTCCATATCCGCAGGAATCGGCCGGCTGTACTCCATATATTCTCCGGTCGAAGGATGCACGAAGCCGAGTATAGCGGCATGCAGTGCTTGTCCGTTCATGGTGATCCCCTTGCTGCGCCCGTACACCGGATCTCCGACCAGCGGGTGTCCGATGAACTTCATATGCACACGGATCTGGTGGGTACGGCCTGTCTCCAGCTGCAACTCGAGCAGGGTACAATCCCCTAAGCGTTCCAGCACGGTAAAATGGGTCACCGACCGCTTGCTGTTCTTCTCGGTTACGGTGTACAGCTTGCGGTCGTGTGGATCACGGCCGATCGGCGCATCCACTGTTCCCTTGTCATGCGATACGTTACCGTGTACAACCGCAATATAACGCCGGGTTACGCTGTGCTCCTTCAGCTGGGCTGCGAGCGAGGCGTGGCTGGCGTCATTTTTGGCGGCCATAATCAGGCCGGAGGTGTCTTTGTCAATGCGGTGCACAATGCCCGGGCGGATCTCGCCGTTAATACCGGACAAGTCCTTGCAGTGATACATCAGCGCATTGACCAAGGTACCTGACGGATGCCCTACAGCCGGATGCACAACCATGCCCCGCGGCTTGTTGATCACAATAACATCGCTGTCTTCATAAGCCACATCAAGCGGAATATCTTCGGGTACCAGGTCAGTTACTTCCGGTTCCGGTATGGTTACAGCAACAACATCGCCTGCAGACAGCTTATAATTCGCTTTTACAGGAGCTCCGTTTACCGTAACATGCCCGTTTGAAATCAATAGCTGCACCTGCGAACGGGAAACCTCCTCTTCCCAGGCTTCGGTGATGTATTTATCAATCCGTTCCTTGGCGTTTTCTAATGCAACCGTCCATGCAGTGACGTCCTTGTCCTCCTCTGAGGCCCCTTCAGCCACCAATTCGCCAAAGTCCTTGTTCAAATCATTCATTCCCTTCTCTGACTTCCTTTGCTTCTTTAACTTCAGTGATTTCCTCTCCGCCCTTCACATCACGCAGCGTGTCCAGAATAATCAGCGCTACCCCGATTACAATACAGGAGTCGGCCACGTTGAAGATCGGGAAGGTGTAGCTGCCGAAATTGAACATGAGAAAATCTACAACCTCTCCGTTCAGCAGACGGTCCAAAAAGTTGCCGATCGCTCCGCCGAGCACCAGAGCCAGCGCTGTAGGCAGCAGCTTGCGGGTCTTCCGGGCTTTGTTCAGGTACCAGATGATACCGATCACAACCACGGTTGTAATCAGAATGAAGAACCACTGCTGTCCCTGAAGGATGCCGAAAGCGGCTCCACGATTGCGGTGTGAGGTAATAATGAAGAAATCATTAATAACCGGAATCTGCTCTCCGAGCTCCAGCCGGGTAGCAATCACATATTTGGTACCCTGGTCAATCAAAAATACAATTAGCGCAATCAGAAAGTACACCACAGAAGTTGTCACTCCGTTCTTATTTTTCCCGCGGATGCGGTACGAATACTGAATAAAGACTTGTATATTGTAGCACAGGCCTCAAGAACCCGTCTATTCATGGCTTGGGCAAAAAGCCTCAGGCTAAAAACATTTTCCAGCGGTAAAACCGTGCCTCTCCGGCCAAGCTATCCTTGAAGGAACCGTTTCGATAAAAGCACCTGAGAGGAGCATCGTCCATGAGTCACCTGACATCAGAGCAGCTGGCCCGCCTGCATCAAGCACTGCTTCAGCAGCAGGAGGACATACGCCACCGTCTGCAAAATAATGAGCACTACGGGCTGCAGGAATCACTGCGCGATAATACCGGCGAGCTGTCCGTCATCGACAATCATCCCGGAGATGCGGCAACAGAGCTGTACCACCGTTCGATGGATATCTCCCTCGTAGAACGCGATGAGCATGAGCTGGAGGAAATCGATGATGCCCTGGCCGCAATGGAAGAAGGCAGTTATGGCAGCTGTGCCGTCTGCGGCGGAGATATCCCTTATGAACGTTTGTCCGTTGTCCCCTCAACCCGGTACTGTAAAGAGCATAATCCGCGCCAGTTCTCGCCTTTTACACGGCCTGCGGAAGAAGAATTTCTGTCTCCGCCGTTCGGGCGGACAAGCCTGGACGAACGCGAAGAACAGAACGGCTTCGACGGGGAGGATGCCTGGCAGATTGTTGAAAGCTGGGGCAGCTCGAATTCACCGGCCATGGCCGAAGACAATGAAATCCGCTCCTATAATGATATGGAGATTGAGGCGGACGAAACCGAGGGCTTCGTAGAGCCGTGGGAAAATTTTGTCGCGACTGACATTGCCGGCAATCATCTTACCATCATCAGAGGCAACAGCTACCGTCATTATATGGACAGCGAGGAAGGCGATTACTTGCTTGACCCGAATGGAAAAAGATCACAGGAGTAGCTGCGGCTGCTCCTTTTTTTCAAAAATAAAATGCACGCTAAAACGTCTTCAGCTCCAGCTGATGCTGTACGATCCGCACAATGTCGGCGATATAGTCCCCGATAATCGGCAGATTGAGCGCACCCAGCACCTGCAGAACATAAATAATCGTCGCCGCAAAAAAGGTAAAGCCGAGCGCAATTCCCACTCCGCGTGCCGTTCCCGATAAAATGTTCAGCCAGATCAGGCGGAAGGGGCTATGCAAAAGCTCGGTGTACTCGGCAATCCGCGCCTTCTCCATCTGCTGGGCCAGTCCGGTAGTCAGCCGGAAGACGGCATTCAGCTTTTCCTCCTGGCTAATCTCTTGTTCCTGCCCTGCTCCAGCCCGCCCCGTCTCCAGATCCGCTTTCTGCGGTTTCTGCCCGGAAGGCCCGCTCCCATCCCCGGATGTCTTCACCGTAATTCTCCTGCCCTGTACAGACCGCCCGTGCTCCTCCTGCCTGTCCGTCACCCTCATCAGCTCCTTCACCCAGCATAACTGCATTACCTGACAAGCAGAAACGGCTATGCCGTCCTTCAGAGAAGGCGGTAACCGTTTCTGCGAGAAATATAAGGATCATTGATAGCGTAAAACATATAAATTCTTATATTTACATAAAAAGTCCGCCCCCCCGGAGAAAGGCTCTCCAGGGACACGGACTGCTCATGCGGCGCATACCCAAGAAAGTACATGCCCCTGCAATCAGGGCCATCTGGACGTTTCTTCTTATGCCGCTAGTATATGCCAATTCGGGACAGGTAATGCACCTGCTGGCAGGGCTTAGCCCTTGATAAAGATGCCGATCGATTTGCCGCTGACATCCACTGCTTCAAAGCTATGGTCACCGTCAAAAGCAAGCTCAGCAACCAGTACGTTGTCACGCAGCACATGTTCAAAAGCAGTTACTGCCGCTTTCAGCTCATCATCCAGCTGCAGGGTCAGGTCGATCCGCTTTTCAATCGCGAGATCCAGGCGTTTGCGGTAATCCTGCACCGCACGGATGATCTCACGCACCCAGCCCTCCTGCTCCAGCTCAGGCGTAATTTCGGTGTTCAGCGCTACGGTCAGCCCGTAGCCGGAAGCTGCGGCAAAGCCGGATTTGGCTTGCTTTTCAACCAGCAGCTCTTCTGCCGTAATCTGCAGCTCTTCGCCTTCAGGTGACACAACATTTACAACACCATCAGTAACAGCCTTACGGGTAGCATCGCTATCCATGCCCTTCAGGAAGCCTTGGATGAAGCCGACGTTTTTGCCGTATTTTTTGCCTGCCACTTTGAGGTTCAGCTTCAGGGTGAAGTCAACAAAGCCGCTGTCGCTGTTCTCCAGGACAATATGCTTAACATTGATCTCATCCTTGATGATCTCTTCATAGTCGGCGATAGCAAAGTCACGGTCCAGGGACACGATCAGCTCGGACAGCGGCTGACGGTTCTTGATGCCAGTCTCGTTACGCACGTTGCGGGCCAGCTCGACAATGCCTCTGGCGCTTTCCATGTCACGTTCAAGCTCAAGGTCGATCAGGCTTTCGTCCGCTTTTGGATAGTCAGCCAGATGCACGCTTTCCCCCCCGCCCAGGTTCGTAAAGATATCCTCGGACAGCATCGGTGTGAACGGAGCCATCAGCGTAGCTGTCTTGAGCAGAACGTGAGTCAGGGTGCGGTAAGCATCCAGCTTCTCTTCGCCCAGCCCGCTGCCCCAGAAACGGTCACGGGAACGGCGGATGTACCAGTTGCTCAGCTCATCGACGAAGTTCTCAACCGCTTTGGAGGTGTTAACGAAGTCGTTAACGGCCAGGCCTTTATCCACCAGCAGAATCAGGCTGTTCAGGCGGGAGAGAATCCAGCGGTCCAGCTTATGCTCAGAAACCTTGAACGGATGTTCGGCAGGATCGTAGCCGTCGATACCGGCATACAGCGTCAGGAACGCATGCGTGTTAACGAGCGTATCCACTACCTTCGATTTAGTCTCACCAACGAGGCCGCGCGAAAAGCGTTTGTTATTCCAAGGCGCACTGTCGGACAGGATCGCCCAGCGGAACGCATCGGTGCCGTATTCGTTCATGATTTCCCACGGGTCGATTACGTTGCCTTTGGATTTGGACATTTTTTGGCCGTTCTCATCGAAGATGTGGCCGTGGGCGATAACCGCCTTGTAAGGTGCCTTGCCCTTGAACAGCGTCGATACCGCCAGCAGACTGTAGAACCAGCCGCGTGTCTGGTCGATCCCTTCGCAGATCATATCCGCCGGATACTGGTCTTCAAAGGTCTCATTGTTCTCGAACGGGTAGTGGCTCTGTGCGAAAGGCATCGATCCGCTGTCGAACCAGACGTCGATTACTTCCGGTGTACGCACCATCACGCCGCCTTCACTGAACGGGCTGCGCAGCTTGATGTTGTCCACATACGGCTTGTGCAGCTCGATGTCCTCAGGCACCTCGCCGATCGCCATTGAACGCAGCTCAGCGATGCTGTGCGGTGCAAATTCCTTGCCTGTATCCTGGCAGACCCAGACGTTCAGCGGAGTTCCCCAGTAGCGGTTACGGCTGATATTCCAGTCAACCAGCTCCTCCAGGAACTTGCCGAAGCGGCCTTCACGCACATGGTCAGGGTACCAGTCCACTGTGTTATTGTTTGCAATCAGCTGATCCTTGATTGCTGTTGTCTGGATGAACCAGCTGTCTGTTGCATAATAGAGCAGCGGTGTATCGCAGCGCCAGCAGAACGGATAGCTGTGCTCGTATTTTTCTTTGTTGTAGAGCAGCCCTTTTTCGGACAGCACTTTGATGATGTCCAGATCGACGTCCTTCACGAACCGCCCGGCAAAATCGCTCACTACAGCAGTATACTTACCGGAAGTGTCCACTACATTCACGAAGCTGATGCCGTTCTCGCGGCAGC
Organism: Paenibacillus sp. fava2; assembly: GCF_058313675.1. NCBI lineage: Bacteria > Bacillati > Bacillota > Bacilli > Caryophanales > Paenibacillaceae > Paenibacillus > Paenibacillus sp. fava2. The sequence continues at coordinate 5,475,375 of NZ_CM177755.1, forward strand.
TCTTGTAGTCATCTTCACCATGTGCCGGAGCCATGTGTACGATCCCTGTACCGCTGGAATCCGTAACAAAGGATGCGCCCACGATGACATTGTGCTTCTCAGCCTGGATGTAGCTGAACGGCGGAGTATAGCTCTGGCCGATAAAGTCAGCACCTGTGTGGGTGGACAGGATGGTGTATTCGCCCTTCAGCACTTCATCCACCAGGTTCTTCGCCAGGATGTACACGCCGTCTTCCTGCTCTGCACGAACATATTCCATTTCAGGGTTCATGGCCAGTGCCATATGCGCCGGAAGCGTCCAAGGTGTAGTCGTCCAGGCCAGCACATAATCTCCACTGCCTTCGAGCTTGAACTTGGCTGTAGCACTCAGATCCTTAACAGTCTTGTAGCCCTGCGCCACTTCATGGGAGCTCAGCGTTGTCTGACAGCTAGGGCAGTACGGGCTAACGCGGTGTCCGCGGTACATCAGACCTTTGTCATGCACAGTCGCCAGGATGTTCCACACGCTCTCGATGTACGTGTTATCCAGCGTTACATACGGATTATCCAGGTCGGTCCAGTAACCGATCGCTTCCGTAAATTCACGCCACTGCTTCTCATAGCCAAAGACGCTATCTTTGCATTCCTTGATGAATTTCTCGATGCCGTACTCTTCGATCTCCTGCTTGCCGGAGATGCCGAGTTTCTTCTGTACGCCGAGCTCAACCGGCAGGCCGTGGGTATCCCAGCCCGCTTTGCGCACGACGCGGAAGCCCTTCATCGTCTGGTAACGGCCGATAAAGTCCTTGATTACGCGGCCCAGCACGTGCCCGATGTGCGGCACGCCGTTCGCTGTCGGCGGTCCTTCATAGAACACATAGTTCGGACGGCCCGCCCGGTTCTCCATCGATTTGCGGAACGTATCTTCGTCGCTCCATTTCTTCAGGATGCGGACATCTCTCGCCCGCGCCTTCTCTTTGACATCTACTTTTTGCATATGAGGGTCAATCCTTTCAATGATGTAATCTTGAAACCAGTATCAACTGCTTTTTCGATCCCCCTAAATCCCCCTTAGCCAAGGGGGACCCCAAGGGCCCCGGCCCTCTGGACACTCGGAAAGTTGTCTAGTTCCGGGACAGCGGCGGTATGGTTGTTAGTTTGGTTGTAATTCCCGCTTATCGCCGCAAGCGGCCCGCTTTAATGTAGGGCACCCACTCCGCGATCCCGTTAGGGCAGCGCTGGGCGGGTCGCCTTGCTCTTGTTGGGCACCCGCTCCGCGATCCCGTAGGGCAGCACTGGGCGGGTCGCCTTGCTCTTGTTGGGCACCCGCTCCGCGATCCCGTAGGGCAGCACTGGGCGGGTCGCCTTGCTCTTGTTGGGCACCCGCCCCGCGTTCCCCTAGGGCAGCGCTGGGCGGGTCGCCTTGCTCTTGTTGGGGCACCCGCTCCGCGTTCCCGTTAGGGCAGCGCTGGGCGGGACGCCTTGCTCTTGTTGGGGCGCCCGCCCCGCGTTCCCGTAGGGCAGCGCTGGGCGGGACGCCTTGCTCTTGACCTTAAGTGAAGGCCCCGCAGGCGTCCCCGCCAGGGGAGCCTAAGAAGGGCCGCTCCCCCGCCGCAGTAATCCTTCCCGTCTGCCACAGTAAACTTAAACACTCGGAGCCCTTGTTGCGGGTGTCCAGAGGGCGGCCAGCCCTTGGGGTCCCCCTTCGGAAGGGGGATTTAGGGGGATCGCCACACAACAAAAGGAGCGTCCCCCCGCCCCCAAAGGGGCGAGACGACGCTCGCGATACCACCCTAATTCTGTGCCTGACGCACATCCTTAAGGGGAGTGAATACAGCACAATCTCAGTTCCGCACATACTGCTGTATGCGGGTCCGGGATAACGTCCGGCAGACGGCGTAAACCTACACACGACGAAGTCGCTTCGGCTCAGCTTCTAGGGGAAGATCTTCCGGTAAGGCCTGAACAATCGGCTCGCAGCACCGCCGACTCTCTGGAGAACATAACCTTATCGTACTTTGTCCCGTCATCGAATACATATAAACTTTACACAGATATGTTCTAGTTATAGACGTTTTAAGAAAAAATGTCAACAGTAAAGACGCCCAACTGTTATAAAAATCCATCCGTTATCAGGTTACTGATACCGGATATCACAATCAGAGCAGGTTGTCGCTGGTCTCACGGCTTTCAAGCGCATTCCAGTCATCCTGGGAGAGCAGTTCCAGCTGTGCTTCCACCAGCGTCCGGAACCGGGTGCGGTAAATGGAGGCCTGCTTGCGGAGCTCTTCCGTTTCAATGGCGATCTTACGGGATTTGGACAACGCCTCATTGATGATCCGGTCGGCATTTTTTTCCGCTTCCTTGATGATCAGCTGAGATTCCTTTTTGGAATTGTTCTTTACATCATCGGCCGCTTCCTGGGCAACAATGATGGTTTTGGATAAGCTTTCCTCAATGTTCACAAAATGATCGAGACGCTCCTGAATGGACAGAAGCTGGTTCTGCAGCTCCTTATTTTCGCGAATGACGCTTTCGTAATCCTTGATGACCTGATCAAGGAATTCATTGACCTCGTCCTCATCATAACCACGGATTCTCCGGGAGAACTCCTTGTTATGTATATCGAGCGGCGTTAATGGCATGCTGTGCACCTCCTAGAAATTTCGGACCTTGTGCGCTTCTCCGACGTTGTGGTATCCGGATGGCGCAGAAGAAAGACTATACTGCAAAAAGAATCGAATGCTTCGTCCCGTTTTGAAGGAGGCAGCCGGTAGTGCTGCCGGGATTTCATTCCGGATGAAGCTCTAGGAGCACCTTGGATACAATGATCGGCGTCCGGCTTTCAAAACATTTGCTTCCTTAGGAGTAATGAATTTCGACAAGCGCCTGCAGATTCCTGCTGGAGATTCAGACAAATTTACCGACCTTGACCCGGTAACGGCCTTTTTTGGTCAGACTGCCAATCTCCAGAACCTTAAACCGGCCAAATCCTTGAATGGATACTATATCCCCGTCTTCTAATCCGCAGGAAGGATCTTCTTCCACTTTCCAGTTGACCCGCACGCGTCCCGCTTTAATCGGAACCAGTATTTTGCTCCGGCTAAGCCGGGTTACATCCGCAGCAATTCCATCGAGCCGTAAGGACGCGACTGTAAGCTCCACCGTTTCCAGCTTGACCGTTGCTTCGCGCAAGCCGGAAACCGGCAGAATCTCCGTGGTAACATTAACCCGGTGCACACCGGTCAGATTCATCGCCAGATAGTCGGCGATGTCTGATGCTACTACTACATGGCATCCGTCCTCCAGCACGTGTATATCGCCAATCTTTCCTCTTTTGACCCCAAGTCCCAGAATTGCGCCCATATAGTCGCCATGCTCCAGGTTGAGAAATTTCTGTTCCCCTGAGGAGATACTAAGCACCTTCAGCTCCATATCTTCTTCAGAAAGATCACGGTAATCGGGTGCAACCAGCGCCCTTCTCCGCTCAGCGCTCTCTGAGCCGCCCTCCCAGCGAACTTCCACATCGGGATGACGGTTCACCAGCGTCTGCAGAATATAGCCCTGGCGGGGATCAAGGAACTCTGTCAGCTTTACTTCATGATACTCCCCGGCATGGCTGACCCATTCCCAGGCTTTATCCACAAACTGCCGTTCGTCAGGATGAAAATGCCCGTAAATTTCATTTCTCATCATGCTAGCCGAAGAGCATTGCCACGATGGAATGAAGACCGACTACTGCAAAGCGCAATACGAACAGTGCAATGATCGGGGAAATATCCAGCGTCCCGAACAGCGGTGGAATGATCCGCCGGAAAGGGCTCAGGTAAGGTTCAACAAGCTTGCCCAGCAGCTCGCCGATGAAATTTTCGCGCAGGTTCGGCAGCCAGGACATGAGAATGTATATAATAATCATGTAATAGTAAATCTGAAATAGAATGTTAATAATGGAAGATATTTCGTTCAAAACCTGTTCACCTCATTCTGTTGTAATCTTGTTCGTCTCCCAGGATTTCTGTAATCGACCCCTGAATCTCAACGGTGTCCGGTGTGCACATAAATATATTGCCCCCAATCTTGGATATTCCTCCACCCAGGGCATAAACTGTTCCGCTGAGAAAATCAATGATCCGCATCGCCTGGTCGTTGCGCACACGCTGCAGATTAATGACAACGGTACGGTGGGAACGCAGGTGATCGGCAATTTCCTGGGCCTCTTCATAAGAGCGAGGCTCATAAAGTACGACCTTCACATTTTTTTGCGAATGGATACTGACGACGTTAGCCCGCTGGTTCTTGCGGGTTTCTACAGGGGCCGGCTCATACTCCTCTTCATCACGGGTGATTTGTTCCCGTTCAACAACTTCCTCTTCCTCCTGCAAGCCCAAAAAATTCATAAACCGGTTCATCACGCCCATCAAGCTCCCTCCTCGTGACCTACTAATACCGTACCCAGGCGCACCCGGGTGGCTCCTTCCTCTATCGCCACTTCAAAATCATTCGACATTCCCATCGACAGCTCTTGTATAGGCTCAGGTGTCAAAGCCAGCAGATTCAGCTCATCACGCAGCTCGCGCAGTCCGCGGAACACCGGACGGGTAAGCTCCGGATCCTCTTCATGTGGTGCCATCGTCATCAGTCCGACTACTTTAATCCGGTGCAGCGGAGCGATTTCCCGGAGGAAATCCGGCACAGCCTCCGGCGGCAGTCCAAACTTCGTATCTTCTCCGGAGATATTCACCTGGAGAAATACCTTCACATCAATGCCGGCGGCTTCGGCTTTTTTCTGCAGTTCCCGTGCCAGCGACAGCCGGTCTAATGAATGTATATATTCAAATTTGCCGATAACATCCTTAACCTTATTGGTCTGCAGATGACCGATAAAATGCCAGGTCCCTTTGTCCCCAAGCAGGTTCCATTTATGCTCGGCATCCTGCCAGCGGCTCTCGGCAATTTCCTCAAGGCCTGCCTCCAAAACCTCCGCCACCGTCTTCAGCGACACATATTTTGTCACTGCGATAACCTTGACGTCATGTACATCCCGGCCGCTTGCCGCGCAGGCCCGTGCTACACGTTCCCCGACAGCAACTATTCTTTCCTGCAGTGTTAAAGCCAACTTCAACTCTCCTTTATTCCGATCCAGCTCGTCATTCTTCCTGTTACTCCCTGTTCCTTACGGTATGAAAAGAACACATCAGGATTACAGCTTGTACACCATGTTGTACATTCGATATGAGTCGGCAAAATTCCTGCTTTAATCATAATGCGTCGGTTCATTTCTTTCAAGTTCAGCATATTTTTGTCCTTATCACTCTGTGAAACGCTGTACAACGGCGGCGCAGCCTCCAATGATGCCGGATCAGGCAATGTCGGCTCAAGCGCGCGCACATGATTCATGACATAATCATCAACCTCATAGCAGCAGTCCCCGATTGACGGGCCTATAGCCGCTATAATCTCCTCAGGCCGGCTTCCGTACAGCCCGGACATTGCTGCAACCATCGCCCCGGCAATTTCCGCTACGGTTCCCTTCCATCCGGCATGAGCCAGTCCAACCGCACGCTGCACAGGATCATAAAAGTACAAAGGCACACAATCGGCATAAAAAGAAGTAAGCAGCACACCCGGCACATTGGTCACCAGTCCGTCCGTAGACGGAAATGCCGACTCCCTGTCCGTGCTGCCGCGTCCGCGGTCTTCAGCAGTTACAGCAGCTATATGTTTTCCGTGAGTCTGCTCTCCGCAGGTCCAGTCAGCCAGGCTAAATCCGAGACTCTCCGCAAGCATTCTCCGGTTGCTCAGCACATCCGCCGGATCATCGCCAACATGAAAAGCACAATTAAAGCTGTCATACGGCGCCTTTCCGGCTCCGCCCGCTCTTCCTGTGAACCCGGCGGTAATCTTTGTATGCACCTGCCATGGCTCCAGCTCCAGCCGCACAGGCAGCCCTTTGCTTTGAATAAACGGTTCCATTCTCTCACCTCTGCTTAAGTGTACCCTACAATGTGAGGCCAGGTCTACGAGGCTTGCTCAAACGCTCACGCAGATGCATCCTTTCCTTTACCACAAACGGTTAAAAAAGACGCACCCGATTAATAAGTGCGCCGTTCGCTGCGGTCCCCCCGCTCCAGATACATCGTTTCACGCTCTTCCTGGCCCTGCGGCAGCCTGGCCTCTTCTATTTTGACAAGCACAACGTCCGCACCGATCTTGACGATATTCCGCCAGGGGATAATCAGATCACTGCCGCCCCCAAACAGCCCCATAAAGCGGGTGAAGCCAGGCACAATTACTGCATCGATCACTCCCCGGCGCAGGTCCAGCTCCAGATCGCTGATCTGCCCCAGCCGTTTTCCATCCACGATATTGATGACATCCTTCGTCTGAAAATCGGAAATTTTCATTTTTTTGCCTGAATTAAAGGAATCCTCGTTCATCCCACCACTCCTGTACAATCAGACCTATAGCTGATTATATGTCCTTCAGGCTTGGCAACATGCAGAATTAATTGCAGAAGCTGCCGCATAACATACAAAAGGGTATCCGCCGGCTTGAACACGCCTTATGGATACCCCTGCTTTTTATCGTCAGCTTTAAGACTTCACATGTTTCTGCATCTGCTGGATGGCCGACTTCTCAAGCCTCGAAACCTGGGCCTGTGAAATGCCGATTTCATCCGCCACTTCCATCTGGGTTTTCCCTTCGAAGAAACGCATGGACAGAATCCGCTTCTCGCGCTGGCCCAGCTTCCGCATCGCTTCACGCAGGGCAATTTCCTCAATCCACGAGACATCCTTATTTTTGTCGTCGCTGATCTGGTCCATCACATAGATCGGATCTCCGCCGTCATGGTAGATTGGCTCAAACAAAGAAACGGGATCCTGGATGGCATCCAGTGCGAATACAACATCCTCTTTCGGAACGCCAAGCGCCTGGGAGATTTCAAAAATCGTCGGCTCCCGCGAATTCTGGTTGGTCAGGCTGTCACGGACCTGAAGGGCTTTGTAGGCGATATCCCGCAGCGAACGCGAGACTCTGATCGGATTGTTGTCTCTGAGATACCTGCGGATTTCTCCGATAATCATCGGAACCGCGTAGGTGGAGAACTTCACATTTTGCGATAAATCAAAATTATCGATGGCTTTCATCAGACCGATGCAGCCTACCTGGAACAGATCGTCTACGAACTCTCCCCGATTGTTGAACCTTTGAATAACGCTAAGAACGAGTCTAAGGTTACCGTTAACCAATTTCTCTCTGGCGGATCGCTCGCCCTGCTGCTGCAGCGAAGTGAACAGCTCCCGCATTTCCACGTTCGTCAGAACGGGCAGTTTGGAAGTATCCACACCGCAAATCTCGACTTTGTTTCGGGTCATGATGATTTACCTCCCAAGGAGAAACATTACTGTACATTATCTCCCCGGTCCGGCATTTTATTCCTTGGTTTTTTGCTCACACCATCTTGTTGAATTCCTTGCGCAGCCGCTTGATGATTCTCTTTTCCAGACGTGAGATATAAGATTGCGAGATTCCCAGCAGGTCGGCAACATCCTTCTGCGTTTTTTCCTCTCCGCCGCGCAGTCCGAACCGCAGCTCCATGATCAGCCGCTCCCGCTCACTCAGCTTTTCCAGCGCCTTCTGCAGCAGCTTACGGTCCACCTGCTCCTCTATATTGCGGTAAATGGTGTCATTTTCCGTTCCCAGCACATCTGACAGAAGCAGCTCATTTCCGTCCCAGTCAATATTCAGCGGCTCATCAAAGGATACCTCACTGCGTGTCTTGCTGTTGCGCCGCAGATACATCAGGATCTCATTCTCGATGCAGCGCGAGGCATAAGTGGCCAGCTTGATCTTCTTGTCGGGATCGAACGTGTTAACGGCCTTGATCAGGCCAATGGCGCCAATGGAGACCAGATCCTCGATGTTAATGCCTGTGTTCTCGAATTTGCGGGCGATGTAGACAACCAGCCGCAGATTGCGCTCAATCAGCATGGCCCTCACCGCCGCGTCACCAGTCGACAGCCTTTGCAGCAGGTATTCCTCTTCTTCCCTTGTCAAGGGCGGAGGCAGAGCTTCGCTTCCCCCGATATAATAAATTTCCTGGCTTTTCAGCCCCAGCAGAAACAGCATCCGATAGTACTGCAGCTGCAGCGCAAGCTTCCATTTGACCATTATTGTTCCTCCTCCAAGAAGTGCTCAGTTACCCCGGATGTCCTTAACCATCCTCTTGGGGTGATCCAAGTAGAAACGGCTATGCCGTCCTTCAAAGAAGGCGGTAACCGTTTCTGCGAGAAATATAAGGATTATTGATAGCGTAAAACATATCAATTCTTACATTTCAAGTAGACACGGCTTCGCCGTCCCGAACAGGACGGTATCCGGTTCTGTGAGAAAGATAAGAATCCTGTGTAACCCCAAATTTACACGTTCTTATCTTTTCAGCAAGGCACTACAGCTTCAGCCGCGTGCTCTCTTTGGGCCAGGTCAGGATGTATGACCGCCCGGTACGCGCCGTCTCCCGACAGTGTCCCGCCATCCAGCCCGATGAGCACTCTTTTACTGCAGAAGATTTCCTCACCAAGCTTTATCTTCACCAGGTCCGGCTTCAGTGCGAGCATGAATGCCGCCCCGCGGTTAATGCCCCGGTACGGTACCAGCCGCATCCGGTCCTGCCATGCAAAAGACTGCCCGTCCGTTTCCAGCAGAAGCTGGTCTGCGCCCATTTGTGTCAGCTTTCCTTTCCAGGAGGCCGGCAGATGTCCTTCCCACAGTGATGCCTCCATCACCATGACCGGAATCCGGGTCAGAGGATCATTTAGCCGGTTGCCTGTATCAAGCAGTCCGGGACAGCTGACGCTGATACCCTCAATTTCCACAGTGACTTCACCGATATAGGAGTCCAGTTGCTCCCTGCGGACCCGTGAGGAATGGATTAGCTTAAAGAGCAGCAGTACCACCGGAAGCACTCCAAGCACGAACCAGAATCCGATTTTCAGCCGGTGGGCTTGGCCCCCTGTACTTGTAAACAGAATACCGTTCCAGATATCCCCGGAGCTCTGCAGTAGATAGTGGATGCCCAGTATGCCGCCGGCCGCCGCGAAATTGATGACATAAAACGCTCCCAATGCACGCAGAAAGCGCTGCAGGCTGTTATACCCGAAGGCTATCAGCAGCATCAGCACGGACAATCCGAACTTAATCAGAAAGGTGTAAAGAAAAGACAGCTCTGGCACAAACATCATCACTACATATAACGCGCCGACCAGAGCGGAGAGGGCCAGCCTCCACCATGAAACCTTGACTTTCATCTGCCACGCGGTCAGCCATATAAGCACTCCGTCGATCAGCAGATTGGCGGCGAAAATCAAATCAATATAAACTACCAGCACTTTCACCTGCCTAAGAGCTGCTGTCTTGCGAACGGAAGCAGGCTCTCTTTTTTGACGATAAGATTAGTATAGAAACTCCCGCTTTCAAAGTCTGTCTAAACATGGGGGGCACTCCAAAGGTTTTTTTGTCGAGATATAGGTGCGGTCCGTGAATGTATTCAAAAACAAATAACCAGCCCGGGAAGGCTGGTTCAGAGGTGACCTTATTTAATTCAAAGACCTGATTTCGGCTTCCGTAAGTCCGGTTGCGGCTTGAACGGCCTGCTGATCCATTCCCATCCGGAGTAAATTCCTGGCAATTTCCAGCTTAGCCTGCTCCATGCCTTCTTTCCTTCCTTCTGACTTACCTTCTTTCATACCTTCTTTCATGCCTTCCTTGATGCCTTCCTTCTTGCCCTCCTTGATGCCTTCCTTCTTGCCTTCCTCCAGACCCTTGGCAAAGCCTTCCCTTTGCGCGCCGTCCCTTTGCGAGGCCTCATCATGCAGGAACTTCTGTCGGTCTTCATATCTGCGCCGGGCTTCGGGATTCTGACTCAGGTATTCCAGCGTTTCAATCGCTTTTTGCAGTGCCGGTTCATTCATCTTCAGTACCTCCCAGTTATCAGTATCTCCCTTTAGAAACAGCAGCCAGTTGACCAGTCCTTCTTCACCGGGAACAGCAGCCTTCTTCAGCTTCGGCAATTCAAGAAAATGAATTTCTATATCATCAATGAGCGATACACCGCTGCTGTCCTCCCGCAGATGAAATACACTATGGGTGTGTGCATTCGGCAGCACATTATAATTTAATATATTTATCGTTATACATTTCTTGAGCTCTATATACCGGCCGCCGGTCTGCAGCTGGCTTGAATAACGTTTACTCCAGTAGTACAGGGTCCGCTTCTCCATGTCATACTGGTTAAACAGCTGCATTTCAATGTTAATAAGCCTGCCGTCGACCGTCCTTGCCCAGATATCAAAGATTGACTGCTTGTCCTGAGGATCATCCTTATCCGTGTAGGGATTCAGCAGCACGACTTCCTCAAGCGGCGGTGCACCCGCATCCTGCAGTACACGGTTCAGAAAAGCCAGCAGAACATCCTTATTGCCTTCACTTGCAAAAATTCGTTTAAACACAAAATCCACCCGGGGATCAAGCAGTTCCATTTGTTCATCCGCTCCCGTTATCCGTATTATATCAGCTGAAAAAGCAAAAAAACACCGCATCCTTCCCGACTTTCCAGCCGGGGGATACGGTGCTTCCGTATGAAATATTTACAGTTGTCTAATCGTTGCTGCCGCGTGTGCGGTTGCGCAGAAAGGTCGGAATATCAAGCTGGTCAGAGGCTGTCTGATTACCGAACGGACGCAGATTGTTGCTGTTGTTCTTATCAGCAGCAGGAGCAGGTTCACTGCTGACCGCTGGACGGCGGGTCTGTGAAACCGGTGAAGGCTTGTGTTCGAACCCGGTAGCGATAACCGTGACCTTGATTTCGTCCTTCATGCTTTCCTCAATAATGGCACCAAAGATCATATTAACTTCAGGGTCGGAGGCAGCGGTAACGATCTCAGCCGCTTCATTCACCTCATACAATGAGAGGTTGGAGCCGCCTGTAATATTCATAATTACACCGCGGGCACCTTCGATTGAAGTCTCAAGCAGCGGGCTCATAATCGCTTTGCGGGCTGCTTCAGAAGCACGGTTCTCGCCGGTGGCAATACCGATCCCCATAAGCGCAGAACCACGTTCAGTCATGATCGTCTTCACATCAGCAAAGTCAAGGTTAATCAGGCCGGGAACCTGAATAAGGTCAGATATCCCTTGTACAGCCTGGCGGAGCACATTATCCGCTTCACGGAATGCCTCCAGCATCGGCGTTTTCTTGTCTACAATTTCCAGGAGCCGGTCATTCGGAATAACAATCAGCGTATCGACCTTTTCCTTGAGTGCTTCAATTCCAAGTTCTGCCTGATTAGCACGTTTTCTGCCTTCAAAGGTGAACGGGCGGGTCACGACGCCTACGGTCAATGCTCCGCATTCTCTGGCGATCTCGGCAATAACAGGCGCTGCTCCGGTACCTGTACCGCCGCCCATTCCTGCGGTTACGAAAACCATATCTGCACCTTTAAGCGTATTTGAAATCAGATCGCGGGACTCCTCGGCCGCTTTCTTGCCTACTTCAGGATTGGCACCTGCGCCAAGTCCCCGGGTAAGCTTGTCCCCGATTTGCAGTTTATGCTCCGATTTGGCCATATGCAGCGCTTGGGCATCTGTATTAACTGTGATGAACTCAACACCCTGAACGCCGTTTTCAATCATCCGGTTGACAGCATTGCTTCCGCCGCCGCCTACGCCGATGACCTTAATTTGCGCCAAGCTCTCCATTTCAAAATCAAATTCCAACATATTGATTCCATCTCCCCCTTGAATAGTGCTTGGATGGCCGGTCCAAGTATATCTGGACTTACACTTATATGAATTCGCTAAACATGTTCTTAATACGCTCCATCAGCCCCGGCTTCTTGTCGATCTCCTGGGTTGGAGCAGCGCTTTGCTTGCTTCGGTTGACCGTTTTCTTATTCGCGCTTCCGCCGGTATTGCCGCGAACGCGGAAACGGCGGACGACATTATGCAGAATACCTACACCCCCGGTGAAGCCCGGGTCGCGCACTCCGATATAGTCAGGAACAGCAATACGTACCGAAGCCGATAATTCAGACTGTGCCGCCTTCAGGACACCCGGCATCGATACAGTACCACCCGTAAGTATATAACCTCCGGGGAGCTCATTGTAACCCAGCCGCTTAACTTCCTGGCGGATCAGTTGAAATATTTCCTGGACTCTCGGCTCGATAATCGCTGCCAGATCCTCCTGGTTAAATTCCTTTTCCACATTGCTGCCGATACGGAGCACTTTGAACACGACATCTGAGGCGGCATCATCGATCCAGGCACAGCCGTACTTCAGCTTAACCTTCTCCGCCTGATCAGTAAGTGTACGGAGTCCGTAGGCAATATCATTCGTTACAAATTCTCCGCCGATGGGGATCGTGGAAGTGGCACAAAGGGAACCTTCTTCATATACGGCTATCGTCGTGGAGCCTGCACCGATATCGACGAGCACCGCACCCATCGACTTCTCATCTTTGGACAGCGCCAATCCGCCGGCTCCAAGAGACATCAGCACAAGATCCTTCACCTTCAGCCCTGATTTCTCTACACAACGAAGCAGATTATGTATCGGCGTTTTCGCCCCGGTTATAATCGTCGCCTCAACCTCCAGGCGCACACCGATCATGCCGCGGGGGTCCTGGATTCCTTCCAGACCGTCAACGATATACTGTTTGGCGACAACATCGATAACTTCACGCTCAGGCGGCATTGCAATAACTTCTGCCGCTTTGATCACGCGATCGATGTCCTCTTCGCCGATCTCCCGGTCTTCATTCTGGACGGCCACGACGCCATGGCTGGATTGCAGACCGATATGGTTGCCGGAAATCCCGACATATACCTCGGATATTTGAATACCGACCATCTGCTCCGCATGTTCCACGGCGCTTCTGATCGATTGCACAGTCTGATCGATATCTACAATCGCACCCTTGCGTATCCCTTCCGAATCAGCAGATCCAACGCCAATAATATTAAAGGTTCCATTAGTAACTTCCCCGATAATTGCCCGCACTTTGGATGTACCGATGTCCAAACTAACAATGATGTCATTGTTGCTCAAGCCCTATGGCACCTCCTGTTATAATTAAAAGTTGATGCTGAAGAAACACACGGTTTCCCTAGCCGGGAAGCTTCTCTGTACATATTCAACATCACGATTCCTTTCCCTCTTTTTTCTACAATTTTTTTGAATGGGATAATATGGAATACCGGGTTTTATAGTGAGTATCTTTTAATAGTCCGGAGTTGCCCTTTATCCCCGCAAGAAATATAAGGATAAAAAGAAAAAAGCAACCACTTCCAGGCCTTATTCTCAAAAAATCCGCAGAAAAAAGAGGGATACACCTTATTGCCCGTAACTCCGATTGTAGCATTTTTTCCGTATCATTAGTAGGGACTATTTACTCTTGTATGTCATTTGTATCCTGGGTTTCTGCCACGAAAGGCACATACGTATCAGCTTCCAGCATCTTGATCAGTCCGGGCTCCTCGGTCTCAATCACCTGGTTCAGGTATTCCACCTTATCCTTCAATAGAGAGATTGCTGTAATCACCTCGAAATGTGAACGGGTGTACAGCTTGATGCGGTCCGGAAAAGATAGAGTCGGTGAAGGGACGATCTCGGAGATGTCACTGGTCAATTCATTGGGAATACCGGCTAAAGCCTGGGAGAGCTTGGCCTTATTAGGATCTTCTTCCTTCCAGCCGGTCAGAATCGGCTTCTCTACCGCTATCCCGGTGTCATTCACCTTAACGGCAGCTCCACTGGACAGTATGGCTTCAAGAATGCCCTGCTGATCCAGCTCATAGGCTACAGCCGGAAACTCTTCAATGGTAATGTTGACGACCCCCGGAAAATTCTTGACCACGGTGGCCTCCTTGACGGTTTTAAGCCCCTTCAGCGAATCTTCCACAGAATCAGCTGAGGCTGCGAAAAACTGTCCGCCGATTACCAGGCCACTTCTCTCCAGCAGTTCCTCACGGGTAGTGTACTTATTACCCTGAAAGTTGATTTCCGTGATGCGGCTGACGGAGGAACGGAAAAAGATTACGGCCAGCAGCGCTATGAAAAGCAGCAGCAGAATGACAGTGATTTTACGGCTCATTTTTTTTACAGGCTTGTCCTCTTTTAGACGAGGCAGTCGGGTTTTAGGCATTCTCATATCTCCGTAATAAGGCCCTGTCTCCTTCCCTGGCCGAAGCCGAAGGAGACAGGGAGCTTTAATTGGCCAAATCAAAGGGACCCGGTACAGGTACTTTGCGGCTGATGCGTGCACCCAGCTTCTGAAACAGCAGCTCGATGCCGTCATAGCCGCGGTCGATGTGGTGCGCCTGCTCAACAATAGTAGTTCCCTGTGCTGCGAGACCGGCGATCACCAGGGCGGCTCCGGCCCGCAGGTCCGTTGCTTCCACTGTTGCCCCGTACAATCTCTGGACACCGCGGATAAATGCCCGGTTCAGGTCAGTGGAAATATCCGCACCCATCCGGGCCATCTCCTCCACATGCTTGAAGCGGCCCTCGAATACCGTCTCTTTAATGACACTGAAACCGTCGGCCAGCGACAGCAGCACCATCACCTGAGACTGCAGATCCGTAGGAAAGGAGGGATACGGCGATGTCACAATCCGTTCTACCGCCCGCGGACGCCCCATACAGCTGACATTTATTATATCATTGCAGACTGTAATTTGAACACCTGCCCGCCTCAGCACATGGATGAGCGAGGTTAAATGTCCGGCATTGGTGTGGGTCAGTGTGACACTTCCGCGCGTTGCAGCAGCAGCGATCATGACCGTGCCGGCAACGATCCGGTCAGGGATGACCTCATACGTACAGGGATAGAGCTTCTCGACACCCCGGATAGTGATGGTATCGGTGCCCGCGCCGATAATCTGGGCACCCATCGCATTCAGGAAATTCTGTAGATCCTGGATTTCCGGCTCTCTGGCCGCACCTGATATCGTAGTCGTGCCCTCAGCCATTGCCGCCGCCATCATAATATTCTCTGTGGCACCGACACTGGGATAATCAAGATGAATGTCGCTCCCTGTCAGCCTGCCGGCCCGGCAGGAAATCCTCCCGCTAACCTCCTCAATCTCAGCCCCCAGCAGCTTTAGGCCCTGCAGGTGAAGGTCAATCTTGCGTTCCCCGATCGCACAGCCGCCCGGCTGATAGATCGTCACCTCACCAAATCTGGCCAGTAAGGGTCCCATTAAAAAAATGGAAGACCGCATCTGCCGCATTAAATCCTCCGGAACATGGGAAGTGCTTAAGGTTGACGTATCCATTGTTACCGTTTCTTCCTCATGCACAGCCCTGCAGCCCAGCCGTCCCAAAATGTTCAGCATAGTCTCGATGTCCAGCAGCTTCGGCACATTATGCAGTGAGTGAACTCCTTCGGCCAGCAGGCTAGCCGCCAGGATTGGCAGGGCCGCATTTTTTGCTCCATGGATACGTATGGTGCCTGACAGGGGACTTCCACCCTCAATCACCAATTTGTCCAATGTATCACCTCCGAGATTACCGCTCACCCACAACCTGTTTCTCCCGACCAAAACCTGTGAAACGCCCTTGGTACTACAGTATACGCGTAGGCATCTCACCCTGAGGGAAGAACCATGGGTGATTGTCACGATTATAGGATTATCCTATGTTCATAACCCCGGGTGTGTGACAGCAGGAGAATAAGAGCGGCTCTGGAGCTGCAGCCTGCCGGCAGCCTAACCTTATTTCTTCCGTATGGCGGCAAGCCGCCGCAGTTCGCTGACGACCAGCGCAGCGGAATCCCGTTTGCCCAGACGTCTGGACGATTCCGCCATGCTGCTCCGCAGTGACTCTGCCCCGATGATCCGCTGAACGGCTTCATACAGCGCCTTGCCGCTCAAATCCTTCTCCAGCAGTACAACTGCCGCACCTTCACGTTCCAGCTGCCTTGCATTCGCTTCCTGGTGATTGTTCGTCACATTAGGGGACGGAATGAGGACGGAGGGAATGCCCAGAGCCGTAATCTCGGCCAAAAAGGAGGCGCCCGCCCGGTTCACAATCAGCGAGGTACAGGCCAGCACCTCGGGCATATTGTGGACATAGGGGAGGACATGCAGCCAGCTTGGCTCTCCCCCGAGCTTTTGACGCAGGGCCTTGCGGGTTTCATCAAAATAAGACTCGCCTGTAACATAAACATAATGAACTCCATTACCCTTACCCACAAACGGCACCATCTCAATCATTGCCCGGTTAATCGCCTTGGCTCCGCCGCTGCCGCCGACCACAAGCACAACCGTACTTCCTTCAGGTATGCCAAGGGACGCATAACCGCGCTGCGGGCTTGCAGCTGTCACCGTTGTGGCTCTTGGATTACCGGTATAGATGACGTTTTTGCCACCCGGAAAAGCGGATTCTGTGCCTTCAAAGCTTACGGCTACCGTATCGGCATACCTGCTCAGAAATTTATTCGTCAGTCCGGGAATCGCATTCTGTTCATGGATAAGCGTCGGAATCCCGAGACGGGAGGCCGCGTATACTACAGGACCGCAAACATACCCTCCTGTACCGATAACGACATCCGGCTTGAACTCACGCAGCATTTCCTTGGAGGCCTTAACCCCCTTCAGAAAACGCATTATCGTCTTTACATTGTCCATCGAAATCTTCCGGCGGAAGCCGGTAATATCAATAGCTTTAAAAGGAAGATTCTCCTGTGGAACGAGCCTGCTCTCCAGACCGCGTTTGCCGCCGATATAGAGAAAGGCCGATCCTCCCTCTTCCGCTTCAAGCTGCCTGGCGACGGCAACGGCGGGATAAATATGCCCCCCCGTGCCACCGCCGCTTAATACGATACGCATCTCTTTCACCTCGCATAACGGGATAGATTCAGTAAAATGCCGAGTGCCGTGAGCATCAGAGTCAGCGAAGATCCCCCATAGCTGATCAGCGGAAGGGTAATACCGGTTACCGGCATCATTCCGATAACCACACCAATATTGATGATGACCTGAACTGCCACCATACTGACAATCCCTACCGCCAGATAGCTGCCGAACCGGTCAGGCAGGCTCATCGCCACTTTCATTCCCCGCCAGATCAGGATCAGGAAGAGAATCAGCACCGCAATTCCCCCGATGAATCCCAGCTCCTCAGTAAGTATAGAAAAAATAAAATCAGTCTGCGGCTCCGGCACATAGCTGTATTTCTGCCGGCTCATCCCCAGCCCGAGACCGCCCAGCCCTCCGGGGCCAATCGCATAAAGGGACTGGATAATCTGATATCCGGCGCCAAGCGGATCGGACCAGGGGTCAAGAAAGGCTGTAATCCGCTTCAGCCGGTAAGGTGCAGCGGCAATCAGCCCGGCAAAGCCGAGCACTCCCAGTCCCCCGAGTGAGAGCAGGTGTTTCATCCGGGCGCCTGCCGTGAAGACCATCATAAGCGCCGCACCGAACATCACGGTGCCTGTGCCGAGGTCCGGCTGGAGCATAATCAGCGCGAACGCTGAGCCGATCAGGGCGAGCGGCGGCAGCAGGCCGCGCGTGAAGGCGGAGATGTCATAATCGTCCTTGCCCAGCCAGTTGGCCAGGAACAGAATCATTCCCATCTTCATAAACTCAGAGGGCTGAATGCCGAAGCTGCTGATCCCCAGCCAGCTCCGTGCACCGCCGCGGACTACCCCAATGCCCGGAATTAAAACCAGGACAAGCAGGATGAAGCAGAGGATCAGTGCAGGCCGTGCAAACTTCTTGAGCACCAGATAATCCGTGTTGGCGGTTACGAACATTGCAGCAAGGCCAAGTCCGGCGAACAGCAGCTGTCTTTTGACAAAATAAAACGAATCGCCATAATTGCGGAAGCCCAGGACAGATCCGGCGCTGTAAACCATCACCATGCCGATGACCAGCAGGGCAAGTATGGGAATCAGCAGCCAGATGTCAGGCGCATGACGCGATTTGTTCATCAGGAGCACACCTCTTGCATCCGTAGTAGGGGCTTATCCACCCCCCTACTTAAAGGTTATGCACCGCCTCTTTAAAAATACGCCCGCGCTCCTCATAGGATGTAAACATATCCCAGCTGGCGCATGCAGGAGACAGGAGAACGACCTCTCCCGGTTCCGCAAGAGCGGAAGCCTCCCGCACAGCCTGCTGCAGCACGGCGGCGGCACTCTCCCCATTATCGACGGAGATGATATGCTTTACTCCTGCCATTGCGGCAACCTTTGCCAGCTTGTCCCGGGTCTCACCCAGGACCACGATACCTTTCAGGCCGTCCAGGACAGGGAGCAGCTCCATGTAGTCGGAGCCGCGGTCAAGACCTCCGGCAATCAGCACCAGCGGCTGTTTGAAGGAGCCCAGCGCCATGGTTGTCGCTTTGGAATTGGTAGCTTTGGAATTGTTATAGTAGGCGGTACCCGCCTTCTCTGCCACATACTCCAGCCGGTGCTCAACACCGCGGAACGATGCCAGTACGCCGCCAAGCACAGCGGGATCTGCCCCTGCGGCAATGGCAATGCCGCAGGCTGCCAGCGCGTTCTCCACATTGAAGCGGCCGGGCAGGCCGATTGAGCTGACCTTGGCTATCTCGGTTTCACTCTCACTGTAATCGCGGTAAATGATCACCCGCTCCAGATCATCCTCTGCGTCCTGCACATAAGAAGGCCGGACGAAGATTCCCTGGACCAGCTCCTCGGTCATTGAGAAGGGCAGAATGCCTGCCTTGATGTAAGGAACAAGTTCACGGCAGACCGGATCATCCCAGTTCAGCACCGCAGTGTCTTCGGGCTTCTGGTTGGCAAAGAGCTTCGCTTTGGAGGCCACATAGTCCTCCATGCCCCCGTGATAGTCGAGATGGGTCTCCGCCACGTTCAGCAGCGCGCCCACCTTCGGGCGGAATGTCTCCGTTCCTTTAAGCTGGAAGCTGCTCAGCTCTACTACCATCCAATTATTATCGTGTGCCTCTTGCGCAGCCTGAGATAGCGGTGTGCCGATATTTCCGGCGACAATCGGGTTCATTCCGGCAGCGTCCAGCATTTTGCCCACCCAGGTGGTCGTAGTTGTCTTGCCGTTGGAGCCGGTAATGCCGATCATCGGCGCTGCACAGATACGGTAGGCCACCTCCACCTCGGTTACGATTTCGATGCCGAGCTCCAGTGCCTTTTGTACCGGGGGCACGGAATACGGGATTCCCGGATTCTTCACCACAAGGCTTACGCCTTCATGAATCAGGCCGTCCGGATGCCCTCCGCATATAACAGAAATTCCCAAAGATTCCAGTTCGGAAGCTTCGGGACTTTGCTCTCTTTCTTTTTTATCGTTGACCGTGACAACCGCTCCGCGTTCATGCAGTACTTTGGCCACCTGGACTCCGCTTTTGGCGAGCCCCAGGACGACCACCTCCCTGCCTTTGTATTCATCTGGATGCTTCATTCCTTACAACCCCTTGCTCAAGATTAGTCCTACAGCCGCAAGCAGCAGGCTTACCGCCCAGAAAGTCGTAACAACACGCCACTCCGACCAGCCTCCAAGCTCAAAATGATGGTGAATCGGGCTCATGCGGAAGATGCGCTTGCCGCGTGTTTTAAAAGATGCCACCTGTAGCACGACGGACAGCATTTCAATTACAAACACACCGCCGATCACCACAAAGAGCAGCTCGCTTTTGGTCACAATGGCAATGGCCCCGATTGCGCCGCCAATCCCGAAGGAACCGAAATCCCCCATGAATACTTTGGCAGGATGGGCATTAAACACCAGAAACCCTAGCACTGCACCGATCATTGCAGCCGCACACACTCCTGCGGCAATTGAGGTTGCCTGCATGGCGACGACTGCAAAGGCGGCAAGGGCAATTGCACTGACTCCAGACAATAGTCCGTCAACTCCATCCGTGAAGTTTACGGCATTGGTAACCGCCATCATCATGATGACGATGAACGGATAATAGAACCAGGCGCCCCAGTCAAAGCTGATATCCGTGCCCGGTATGCTGATTCCGGTATTGTGGCCGGCATTAAACAGCAGAATACTCAGCGCTATGCCTACCAGAAGCTGGCCCGCCAGCTTTTGGCGTGCCGTGAGCCCCAAAGAGCGTTTAAAGGCAATTTTGATATAGTCATCCAGGAACCCGATCAGCCCGTAGCCGAGCGTAGCCACCAAAAGAACATAAAAATCCGAATTCACTACAGAAAACTTTAAGAAGGATAGCGTGAACGCCACCATAATGATAATACCGCCCATCGTCGGTGTTCCCGCTTTTTTCAAATGGGATTGCGGTCCGTCGTCCCGTACCTGCTGTCCGAATTTCATTCTGCGCAGCAGCGGAATGAACAGCGGAGCGGCAATGACCGCAAGGATAAAGGATACAGCAATAGTCAGCAGCAGAAGTTGATAATCCATGGGTACACCCCCTCCAGTATTTATGTCTGTTTAAAATGTTCGTTAAGGCTGTTCAGCGTCTCTTCCAGACGCATGCCTCTTGATGCTTTGAACAGCACAATGTCCTTGGAGCTGCATTTGCCGTTCAGGGCAGCAGACAGCTCTGCCTTATCGGTAAAGGCCAACACCCGCTCAGGCCCGAAGCTCCGGGCTGCGGCTTCAGCCAAAAAGGCTGATAGCGGTCCATAAGTAAAGACCAGATCCGTCAAAGCCGGATCCAGATATCCGCCGATTTCCCGGTGGAAATCAGCTTCCTTAGGCCCAAGTTCCAGCATGTCCCCCAGCACAGCAACCCGCTTGCCGTCTGTTTTCATAGACTGGAGCACATCAATAGCCGCCTTCATCGAGGTAGGACTGGCATTATAGGCATCGTTCAGCAGCGTCAGTCCGGAGGCCGTTACGATCACTTCAATCCGCATGCCGGTCAGCTTGAGCCGTTTCAGCCCTTCTTCAATATTCGCCTCGCTAACCCCGTAATGCCGGGCAACCGCAAATGCAGCCAGTGCATTACTGACATTGTGGCGGCCCGGAAGCGGCAGTGTAAAAGCGCGCTCCTCAGCAAGGTAGACGGTTGTAAACGTCATTCCCCCGATATGCGTCATCATCCCTGTCGGATAAACATCGTTATCTGCAGTAAACCCGAAACGGACAGATTGCAGACCTTCCGGCGCATGGAAAGCAGATTCTGCCATAACTTCCGCGAGCAGCGGTTCATCGCCATTATAGATAAGCAGCCCGCCAGGCTTTAGTCCTTCAGCAATTTCCAGCTTGGCCCGGGCAATTTCCTTGCGGGAGCCCAGCTGCAGCAGATGCGACTCCCCTATGTTTGTAATAACCGCAACGTCAGGAGCGGCAAGCGAAGCCAGCAGGGCAATTTCTCCCCGTGAGCTCATGCCCATCTCGAGTACGGCTATCTCGGTATCCTCGCTCATCGAAAGCACCGTAAGCGGCAATCCGATGTGGTTGTTAAAGTTTCCCTGAGTTTTATGAACCCTGTATTGTCCCTCCAGCAGGGAGGTAACGATATCCTTGGTTGTCGTTTTGCCGTTACTGCCCGTTATACCCACAACCTGCGCGCCTGTTTCGCTTAAATAAGCGGCAGCCAGTCTCTGCAGGGCAGCCAGTGTATCCTCAACCAGAATGACCGCACCTTCCGGTGCAGCACCCTTATCCCGCTGCCAGAGTGTAGCGCCAGCCCCGGCAGTGAGTGCCGCCGCACTGTAATCATGCCCGTCGAAATTGTCTCCCGTAAGCGGGACAAACAGGCAGCCTGATGTAATTTTGCGGGAGTCGGTAATGACTCCCGCTATCTCCAGTTCCGGATCTGCAGCAGAACCTAATGTTCCTCCGCACATGTCAGCGATTTTTTGCAGCGTTCTTGTAATCAATAGCTTCGGCCCCTTATAACTTCTTTGGCGACAAGGCGGTCATCGAAATCATGAACCACTCCGCCGATCAGCTGGTAGGTCTCATGACCTTTCCCCGCAATCAATACTACATCGCCGGGGCTTGCCATTTCAATAGCATTTCTGATTGCCTCCCGGCGGTCCGGAATCATCTCATAACGCTCCTGCGGAACCCCGTCCCCGATCAGGCCGGCTTCAATATCCTGAAGAATCATCAGGGGGTCCTCTGTCCGCGGGTTATCCGAAGTCACAAATACATGGTCGCTGTATTTCGCGGCAATTTTGCCCATAAGCGGGCGTTTTGTCTTATCCCGGTCCCCGCCGCATCCGAACACGGTCAGCACCTTGCCGCCCGCGAACTCGCAAACGGCCTTCAGCACATTCTCCAGTCCATCCGGCGTATGCGCATAGTCAACAATAACAGCAAAATCCTGCCCTTCGTCGACCGATTCCACACGACCGGCTACACCGGCCACCGACTCCAGACTTGATTTAACCTCTTCCAGCGGGATATCTTCGAGCAGTGCGGCGGTTATCGCAGCCAGGGCATTATATACATTAAATTTGCCGACCATGCGCAGCGAAATGTCAGTCTCTCCCTTAAACGTATCCACATGGAAAAATGTTCCTTTGGCTGTAATCGATATTTGCGACGCCCTGACGTTGGCGTTATTATCAATGCCGTATGTAATCACTTCCGCTGCAGTCTGGGCGGCAAAATAAGCGCTCGCTTCATCATCGGCATTCAGCACGGCGTACTTACGCTCTTCTTTCCAGGGTGAAATGACGTTGCCCAGACGGGAGAAGAACAGCCCTTTGGCCGCACGGTACTCCTCCATCGTATGATGGTAATCCAGATGATCCTGGGTCAGGTTTGTAAAAATCGCTGTACGGTAATCCGTGCCTTTTACCCGCCCCTGCTCAAGCGCATGTGAGGATACTTCCATGACACAGCACTCCACCCCTTTCAGCGCCATATCGTTCAGTGTACGCTGCAGCTCAAGCGACTCCTGCGTCGTGCCGGAAGCCGGATAGATCTGGCCGTCATATTGGAGCTGGATCGTGCCGATCAGCCCGGTTTTCAGCCCGTGATCGGACATAATCCGCTCAATCAGATAGGTGGTCGTCGTTTTGCCGTTCGTTCCGGTCACGCCGATCATTTTCATGCGGCTGCTCGGTGAACCGAAGAAGGCATTTCCGAGTACAGACATGGCAAACCGGCAGTCATCGACGATCAGCTGCGGCAGATCCAGATCCAGCTTCCGTTCAACTACCAGCGCTGCAGCGCCTCCGGCTGCCGCCTGGGGTGCATAATCGTGGCCATCCACCGTAAAACCAGGCAGGCAGATAAACAAATCGCCGGGCTTAACCTTCCGGGAATCTGCCTGAAGATTTACAATCTCGGTTTCCCCGTCTCCATACAGGCGCGAAGCCGCAAGACAAGAAGATAATTCTTTTAATTTCATAACTAATCCCTCACTCTGCAATTTCGGATAAGAAGACTGGCCCTACCTCTATCATTGACTGGAATTCCCCATATAAATCCTGATGGTTGAGCCTTGTTCAACCCTCGCTCCCGCTTTCGGAGCCTGATTAATGACAGTATTGCCGGTGCCTGAACGGGCTAACGTAAAGTTCATGTTCAGGTCCTCGTAAATGTCCTGGACTGTAGCCCCTGTTAGATCGGGAACCGTAACAATCGGAGTTTCACCTAATTTATAGGTTTTGGGAAGCTGGTCTGTTCGTTCAGGTACTTTCAGGTAATGCAGGGAATCCTCCAGAATGTTCTGTACGATCGGAGCAGCTACAACCCCCCCGAACTGTATTCCCTTAGGATTATCAACCGCAGTGTAAACTACAATCTGCGGATCATCCGCAGGAGCAAAGCCGATGAATGAAACAATGTGCTCGGTCGGAGAATAGCGGCCGTTAACTACCTTTTGTGCCGTCCCTGTTTTGCCTCCCACCCGGTAGCCGTCAATAAAAGCCGGCCGGCCGGTGCCTTTGGCAACCACGCTCTCAAGGGCAGCCCGCACCTTCTTCGATGTTTCCTCCGAAATGACCTGCCGGACTTCCTTGGGCTGAACCTCGGATACGGTCTCGCCCGTCTCCGGATTGATCCAGGCCTTGGCCACGTGCGGAGTATACAGCTTACCGCCGTTAATGGCTGCTGATACTGCAGCAATCTGCTGAATCGGCGTTACCGAGACGCCTTGGCCGAAAGCGGTAGTGGCAAGCTCCACCGGTCCAACCTGGGACAGCTTGAACAAAATACCGCTGGCCTCGCCGTTCAAATCTATACCTGTTTTCGTCCCGAACCCGAAATCACGGATATATTTGAACAGGGTTTCCTTGCCGAGCCGCTGGCCCAGGGCGACGAACCCGGGGTTGCAGGAATTCTCGACCACTTCAAGGAAGGTCTGGCTGCCGTGCCCGCCCTTTTTCCAGCAGCGGAGCCTGGCGCCCCCGACCTCGGCATAACCCGGATCAAAAAACCGCTCATTCTGCAGATCCACCTTATTCTCCTCCAGCGCGGCAGCAAGAGTAATGATCTTGAAGGTGGACCCCGGTTCGTAGGTCATCCAGATAGGCAGGTTGCGGTTATACACCTCAGCGTCGTATTCCTTGTAAGAGCCCGGCTCATAGCCCGGCCGGCTGGCCATCGCCAGGATCTCGCCGTTTTTGGGATTCATTGCAATCGACCATGCACCCTGTGCCTGATACTTCACCATCGCCTGATCCAGCTCACGCTCCATAATCGACTGGATCTGCTTATCAATGGTCAGCTGCAGGCTGAGCCCCTCCTGGGGTTCGTAATATTTCTCGGAGGAGCCCGGCATCAGCCTTCCTCCCGCATCGGACAGATAGGAGACATTGCCGGCAATTCCTTTGAGCAGCTTATCATAAATGCTCTCTATGCCCGTAATCCCCTGGTTGTCGATTCCGGTAAACCCGAGAATATGTGCTGCCAGATCACCATAAGGATAGTACCGTTTGTTGTCCTCAGCCACAACGATGCCCGGCAGCTGCAAATCACGGATGCTCGCGGCAAGCTCCATCGTAATTTTGCGGCCGCCGGGCTGTAGCTTAACCGATGACTCACGTTTGGACATCAAAGTGACCAGCTTTTCCTCAGTCATTCCAAGGAGCGGAGCCAGCTGCTGTGCCGTCTTTTGCTTATCCTTAACCTGCACGGGAACGGCATAAACCGTAGGCGAGCTGACATTATAAGCCAGTGCAACACCTTCACGGTCCAGTATCTCTCCGCGCTTGGCGGTGTAAGGAATATTGCGGCGCCACGACTCCTCCGCCTTGGCGCTTAGCTTCTCGCCCTGATAGAGCTGCACATAGGCAAGACGTACAGCCAGTGAACCGAATAACACAGCCAGTCCCAGCAGTGTCCACAGCATTCTCCGCCGGGTTACAACCTTTGAAACCTTCATACCGCGTTCCCCCGCTTTCCCTCGTAATAGACATGATCTCTTATCTCCATGACTATTCGGGACAAACAGGGGTTAGAACAAGCCTGACAGCCTGTGCAGCCTGCCGTATGCAAAGACCGGCCCATCAGGGAGAAGCAGCAGACTACTCTCCGCTATCCCCGGTATCTTCGTTCTCTTCTCCTGCCGCAGCTACCGGAATATCCTCACCGTATTCATTAAGCGGATTGAGCTTCAGCTGTACAAGCTTTTTGCCGTTCTGGCTTGATTCTGTCTGCTCGGTGACATATCCTTCGCCTTCGACGGAAATCTGGACCTTCAGCAGATTGAGCACCTCCAGCGCATCCCGCAGCGACTGTCCCTTAAGATCAGGGATAGAAGCCTGGTCGCCCTGCTGGCTTAACAAATAGATCCGCTGTCCCGAAGCCAGCAAAGTCCCCGCTTCCGGATACTGGCTGACCACACTGTTTCCGCTGCCGACCGCCTCAAAATCGTAGCCCTGATCGAGCAGCAGCTCTCTGGCTTCCTTAACGGATTTACCCTCCAGATCAGGCGTGGAGCGCTGGACTGGAGCCGCTTTGTTAACCTTTGCGCTTGTTCCCGTGCCAAGGGCTGTCTTTGGCACCCCCATATACTGCAGGGACTGTGATACAATTTCTTTGAACACCGGGGCAGCTGCCGTTCCGCCGCCAACCTCAACATTCGGCTCATCGATAATGACGATCACTGCAATTTTCGGATCATTCACCGGAGCATAGCCGATGAAGGATACCAGAACCTTAGATTTTACGTAGTCCTGGCCTTCTACCTTAATCGCGGTCCCGGTCTTACCGGCTACCCGGTAGCCTTCAATGTAAGCATGTTTACCGGTACCTATACTCTGGTCTGACACAACCTGCTCCAGATAACTGCCGGTTTCCCTGGCGCTTTCTTCAGATATAACCTGGCGGACAACCTCCGGTTCGGTAACTGCCGTTTTCCCCGTGTTCGGATCGCTGATTTCCTTTATGACATGCGGTACCATCAGCTTCCCGCCATTGGCAATAGCTGCGACAGCTGTGAGCTGTTCAATCGGGGTAACCTGCACTTTACCGTGACCGTAAGCTAGTGTTGCATACTCGACAGAATACTTCGGTGTAACCCGGCCTGAGACTTCTCCGGGAAGATCGATGCCCGTCTGCTCTTCAAACCCGAAATCGTGAATATACTGCATCAGCCGGTCCTGCCCGAGCATTTCAAAGCCCAGCTTTACAAAAGCCACGTTACTGGAGCGCTTCACACCTTCAAGGAATGAAATTTCACCCCAGCCGGCACGGTTGATATCATGGAGCGGCTGGCTATATCCTTTAATCCGGATCGAGCCTGATTTAAAGGTGGCCTCAGGGTTGAACAGATTCTCCTCCACCGCCCCGGCCAGCGTGACAATTTTGAAGGTGGAGCCTGGCTCATAAATCGACTTGATGGCATGATTAAGGAAATTTTGCTGATCGCCTGCATATTTCCAGAATTCATTCGGGTTAAAAGTTGGCAGGTTGGCCAAGCCAAGGATTTCCATTGTGTTCGGATCGGCGGCAATAACCGTCATACTCTTGGGCTTGTACTGGTCATAGGCCTTCTGCATGGCTTCTTCAATGTAACGCTGAATGGTACTGTCAATGGTCAGCTTGATATTGCTGCCGTTCACAGCCGGCTGGTAGGTGTCATTGGAGTCCGGAAGCTTTATCCCTTTACCGTCACTCTGATAATAGAGCTTGCCGTTCGTTCCTTGAAGCTGCTTGTTAAAATAACTTTCCAGCCCCATAATGGCTTCGCCGTCGCGGTTCGTGTAGCCCAAAATATGCGCAGCCAAAGAGTCTTTGGGATAATAGCGTTTCTGCTCTGTGATCAGACCGATTCCGGTTTCGAGCGTACTATATTTCTCCTCCAGCTCTTTGTTGAACTCTCTCACTTTATCCGCTAGCTCTTTATCAATTTTCCAGCCTTCATTGCGGATTTCGCGGTTCTTCAGGTAATTGCCGCTGTCATCCTTGGCCTCCACCAATTTCTTCAGTTCGGCCTCTGGCTTGCCCAGCAGGTCATGGAGTCCCTTGATGACCTCTTCCCCGATTTCCTTTTCAGCGATGACCTGAGGGTTTACAACGACTGTATACGCCGGTACATCACTGGCCATAACACTACCGTTTCGGTCTTCAATGGTACCACGCTTCGCTTTGATAACCGAGGTATGTGCCCATAGGTTAACGGCCTTTTCATGCCAGAAATCATTCTGCATGACCTGAATCCAGAATACCCGGACGACTAAAACAAGAAAAAAGAGGGTAATACACCCTCCTATAAACAGCGTGCGAAGTTTTATTCTCTTGACCATAAGGTAACCTCACAAACTCTATTATTGCAGCCTCACCAGGCTGCTAATTGTCGTTTTCGTCAGCTGCCTTACCGTTTGCAGACACATAGATTGCAGAGTCTTCCGGAGGCTGGATATAGCCCAGCTTCTTGGCTTTCTCGGCAACCAGCTGTTCCAGCGTCTGCTTTTCCATCTGATAGGTGGCAATTTGCTTCTGTGTCTCGGCAATGGTGCTATCCAGCTTCTGAGCCTGCAAATTCAAATCATAAATATGGACGTAACGCCAAATCAGGGCGACAGCCACCAGTACAAAAGCTGCCAGCGTCAGCATATAAACCAGCTTTTCCAGCGTCGGCAGCACCATCCGTCTGGTGACGACTTTCGTCTTCTCGCGGTAAAGCGGGTTTACCTCTTGTTTTCTCTTAGGTTGAACTGCTAAATTGCCGCGGGTATAGGCCATCTCTCTGACTCTCCTTCATCGTCGTTTTTATAACTTCTCTGCAACGCGCAGTTTTGCTGAACGGGCACGCGGGTTCTGCTCAAGCTCTTCCTCGGAAGGCACCAGCGGCTTACGGTTAACCAGCTTTAATGTGCCTTCAGCGCCGCATACGCAAAACGGAAAGTCAGGCGGGCAGGTGCATCTGCTTAAATAGCTGCTGAAAATCTGCTTGCAGATCCTGTCCTCCAGCGAATGGAACGTAATAACAGAGACTCTTCCTTCAGGCGCCAGACAGCGTACAGCTGCATGCAGGCCTTCTTCAAAAGCGCCCAGCTCGTCATTCACGGCAATTCTAAGGGCCTGAAAGCTGCGTTTTGCCGGATGTCCGCCTGTTCTGCGCGCCGCTGCCGGAATGCCTTCCTTGATCAGCTCCGCCAGTTCGCCGGTGCCTGTAACCGGCTGTTCCTCGCGTCTTTCCACAATCTTGCGGGCAATCCGCCGTGAGAATTTCTCTTCCCCATACTGGAAAAGCACCCGGGCAATTTCCTGTTCAGGCCATGTGTTGATAATTTCGGCTGCGGTCAGCTCTGCGGACTGGTCCATCCGCATATCAAGCGGGGCATCATGATTATAGCTGAATCCCCGCTCCCCTTCGTCAAACTGGGGCGAAGATACGCCTAGATCATACAGTATGCCGTCTACCTGCGGAACACCGTCCTTTTGCGGAACAAAAGGGAGACTCTTCAAGACCTGTTCAAGGTCACGGAAGTTGGTCTTAACAAGCACCACTTTCTCCCCGTATGCTGCCAGCCGTTCTTTTGCATTCTCCAGAGCCCAGTCGTCCTGATCCAGACAGATCAGCCGGCCGTTGCCGCTAAGCTTGGATGCGATCAAAGAACTGTGTCCGGCTCCTCCAAGTGTACAGTCGACATATATGCCATCCTCTTTGATGTGCAGCCCCTCTGTCGCTTCTTCCTTAAGCACCGTGATGTGGTGAAACAAGCTGCATCCCTCCAGGGCAGTATTCGAATTGTGTATGTGTGTTATAAGTCAAAATTGAAATCCACCAATTTCTCGGCAATTTCGTTGAACGATTCCTCTGATTGTTCGAAGTACTGTTCCCATAGCTCTTTGTTCCAGATTTCCACCCGGTTCGAAACGCCCAGAATAACACAGTCCTTTTCCAGCTTGGCATATTGCCGCAAATTCCCCGGCAGATTAACCCTGCCTTGCTTGTCCCATACACATTCCGTCGCTCCCGAGAAAAAGAAGCGGCTGAAGGCACGGGCATCCGATTTCATCAGTGAAAGGCTTTTGAGCTTTTGCTCCATGATTCCCCATTCTTCCATGGGATAAACAAATATGCAGGAATCGAGGCCGCGGGTCGCGACGAATGAGGCTCCGAGCAATTCACGGAATTTAGCCGGGATAATGATCCGGCCTTTGTCGTCAATGCTATGCTGGAACTCCCCCATAAACATCGTTTTACCCACTCCTTGTTACCGATTCCCCACTTTGCCCCACTTTACACCACCTAAGCATAATAGATTCGCCATTAAAAATCAAAAACCTTTTTCATAGCCGAGGTAATTTTTTCTTATTTGTCAAGTCATCATTCATACAAATCTTTGCAGCATTATTCGGCCCTTTTACATAATTGAATGTTGCATATTGAAATAGTAAAGTGTAAATCTGTTTAAAACAGGGTACATATTATCATGAATTTTATTAATCCTGGACTAAAGAAGGATAATCGCAGGAGAAAAAGCATGGGTACTTATATATAGGGCACAGCATTTTGCAGACAGCCAGTAATGATTTACCGGCATAACACCCATTAGACAGCAAAATACCCGGGCCATTCGCATGGCTTCCGGGCATTCTGCAGATCCATACAACTTTTAATTAATCATTCAGGTTCCAGCTGTCGAGATAGTCAACTTGAGCAGGAGTCAGACTGTCAATCGCTATTCCCAGGCTCTCCAGCTTGTAGCGGGCTACCTGCTCATCCAGCTCGTAAGGAACATTTTCCACTTTGACACCGATGTTTTTGTAATTGTCATTTACATATTTGAGCGACAGTGCCTGCAAGGCAAAAGTCGTATCCATAATTTCTGCCGGATGGCCGTCCGCTGCGCCGAGATTAACCAGTCTGCCTTCAGCCAGCAGATAAAGCTTGCGTCCGTCCTTAAGCTTATATTCTTCGATGTTTTTGCGCACTGTACGCTGGGATACGGACCGCTCGGACAATTCAGGTTTGTTCACTTCTACATCGAAATGCCCGGCGTTGCAGAGAGTCGCTCCATCCTTCATCACATCATAGTGCTCGCCGCGGATGACATAACGGTTACCGGTTACGGTAACGAAGAAATCACCATGTTTGGCCGCTTCCAGCATTGGCATGACGTGGAATCCGTCCATATGCGCTTCAACAGCCTTGATCGCATCTACCTCTGTTACAATTACATTCGCGCCAAGGCCCTTGGCACGCATGGCTACACCTTTACCACACCAGCCGTATCCGACTACAACCACCGTTTTGCCGGCTACAATCAGATTGGTTGTGCGGACAATGCCGTCCCAGGCTGACTGGCCCGTACCGTAACGGTTGTCAAAAAGATATTTGCAGTAGGCATCATTAACCGCAACCATCGGGAACTTCAGGATACCCTGCTTCTGCAGTGCTTTCAACCGGATAATACCGGTAGTTGTTTCTTCGGCACCGCCGCGGATATTCTCCATCAGGTCCGGGCGCTCCGAATGCAGCAGAGTGGCGAAGTCTCCGCCGTCATCAATAATCAGGTCCGGCTTGCTTTCAAGCGCCCTGATGTTCAGGGCCTTGAATTCCTCAGGAGTCGGATTGTATTTGGCGAATACTGTAATCCCGTCTTCGACAAGCGCTGCACAGACATCGTCCTGCGTAGAAAGGGGATTGGAGCCGGTAATTGTCACTTCTGCCCCGCCGGCCTGGACTACCTTTGCAAGATATGCGGTCTTCGCTTCCAGATGCAGTGTAATCGACACCTTCAGTCCCTTGAACGGCTGCTCAGCTTCGAATTGCTCACGGATACGGTTCAGAACCGGCATATGCTGGCGTACCCAGTCGATTTTGAGATGGCCCTCAGGTGCCAGCGACATATCTGCTACGATACTGTTTTGTTTCGACAATGAACTCATTTGAAAACCTCCTAAAAAGTTGGATTAGAACATTTCCCTACATATATATAATACGGTGCGTTCCACTGAAGTCGGCGGGCATCTCCATCAGCTCATCCAGCCAGGACAGACCATAGCGGTTCAGGTAGTACATCACGTTGTACACTCTTTCCTGCAGCTTGCCAGCAGGCATCAGCGAGAGCTCAATCCGTTCCCACTGCCGCAGGGCGGCTTCATTCTGCTTCTCCATCGCATCCTGGGCTTTAGCCTGCAAAAAGGAAATCTGGTCGACAATTTTCTCTTTGTTGTTCTGGCCCAGCTTGAGCAGCCCCGCCTGAATAGTCCCGAGCTGTTCAATCAGCGGCTCATACATCGCTGCAAAGGTCTCCTTGACCTCGTTGAACCGGCGTTCAAGCTCCAGCTCATCCTGGGCAGCCAGCCATTCCTTGCGTCTGCCCTCAAGGCCGGCATACACATCATTGAAGGAAAGCCCGTATTTATTCATATGCTTATGCAGTGTGCCCTCGATGATCGTAAAGGACATGCGCGGCATAATCAGCGGCATCCGGTCTCCTACAACGCCAAAGGCCTCATGCGGTATTGCCCAATACGCAATCTCCCCCTGCCCCAGTACAGTGGCCAGCACCGGCAGAACATAATTCTGCATCAGCGGGCGGGTTAAGACGTTGTTGCTGAACCGTTCGGGATGTTCTTTCAGCACGGACAGCAGCTCGTCCCGAGTAAAAGAAACCGTTCCTTTACGGTCATTGAATCCGTCATCTGTCTTATGCAGCAGGAGCCGCGCACCCTCATGGATATAAAAGAGATTCGCGTTGCCCGGCGTTACATCAGCCTGCAGCTCGTAACCTGCAGCTGTAATGTTCTCAGCGGCCTGCTTATAAGCTGATTCCAGCTCATCGTTCCGTTCAATCAATGTAGCGAAGAACGGGCGTTCCAGAGCACGCAGAGCAGGATCTGCGGAATCCAGCAGAACCAGTCCGAATTTGCCGAACAGTGAACCTATCAGCTTGGCAAAAGCATCGCTCATACAGCAGGCTGTATCTGCTGATTTGCGGATAAACTCCATAATCTGCGGTTTAAATTCACTTTCCTGCAGCATACCGTCCAGCAGCTCAGTCACTTGTTGCCAGCTATCCTGTCCAACTTGAATCGCACTGACTGAAGCCCGCGGTCCTTCGGGCTTGTTTACTTTTAGTTTGGCAAGCTCTCCGGTCCTGTTTAATACAAAAGTGTGATTAACCTCATCCCAGTCATGATCCTCACCGGCAATCCAGAATAACGGAATCACAGGCCGGCCAAGCTGTGCCGCAGCTTCTTTCGCCGCGAGAATTGCCGTTGCCGCCTTATATATAACAAAGAGCGGTCCGGTAAACAGGCCGCTTTGCTGTCCTCCTGTAATGGCCAGTGTTCCGGGCTGTTCCAGCAGAGCTAATGCCGCCATCACTTCCGGATAATTATTATGCTGCTGATTATAGCTCCGCAGAACTGAAGCAACCTCCATGCGGTCGGCACGCTGAAGCTCCGTACTGTCCAGCCATTCTGCCCGCATCCTCCGGCTCTGCTCGCTTCGGAAATCCCCTCCGTACAGCTTATCCACCGCTTCATAATGCCCTATATAGTCGCGTGCGAGCTTTGACCCGCCCGGTAACGGTTCCGGTACTACATTCATGTGCAATTGCCCTCCTGTTCTACTCTGCCTGCTATATGTAAACATACATCTAGTCCATAAACTCTATATGATTGTATCCAAAGTAACGGCGCGCGTCAAAGAAATCCGTCTGACGCATAACAGGCGGGAGCTCAACGCTCCCGCCTGCATCAGTACAGCTGTATGATTTAAGCAAATCCTTTGGCAACAAAATGACCTTTGGAAACTTCAACAAGCTCAAAGTCACTGTCATTTGATTTGTCGCTGGCCGAATAAATCGGGCTGCCCAGCTCATCATGTAAGTGAATCCGTTTTTTGTTTGCTTCCGCTTCTGGATCCGGCTCAGGAATGGCTGAAAGCAACGATTTGGTGTACGGATGGAGAGGGTTGGCATATAGCTCTTCACTCTCTGCCAGTTCCACCATTCTGCCCAGGTACATAACCGCTACACGGTCACTGATATGCTTAACCATGGACAGGTCATGCGCGATAAACAGATATGTCAGGCCCAGACGGTCCTGCAGTTCCTTGAGCAGGTTGACAACCTGTGCCTGAATCGACACGTCAAGTGCAGAGATCGGCTCGTCACAGACGATGAATTTAGGGTTTACCGCAAGTGCACGGGCAATCCCGATACGCTGGCGTTGTCCGCCGGAGAATTCATGCGGATAACGGGTAGCATGGTCATGATTGAGACCAACCATATCCAGCAGCTCTTCAATCCGTTTTTTACGCTCGGCGCGGCTTCCGCCCATGCCGTGAATATCCAGTGCTTCACCGATAATATCAGAAATCGTAAAGCGCGGGTTGAGCGATGCGTATGGATCCTGAAAGATCATCTGCATATCGCGCCGCATAGCTTTCATCTTACCAGGCGACAGCTTGTAAATATCCGTGCCATTGTATTTCACGCTTCCGGCAGTCGGTTCATACAGACGGAGAACCGTACGGCCAGCAGTAGTTTTACCGCAACCGGATTCGCCTACCATCCCAAGGGTTTCGCCTTCACGGATGGAGAAATTAATATTATCAACAGCCTTAAGAACTTTACCCTTGCCCACATTAAAATATTTCTTAAGACCTTCAACTTCAATAAGGTTCTTACTCAAACGTACTGCACCTCCTTGGCCATCGAATGAATATTTCAGCGGTGCTCCATATGCGTTCCGCTGATTTCTGTGACGCCGGGACCAAACCGTCTGCCCATATGCATTGCTGCAACGCGAAGAGTACGGACAGCCGCCGGCGGCATAATCAGATCGGGGAACCGATGAATGAAATCAGCAGCTCGCCCTGCATTTAGTTCTTTTGCGGCAGTTCATTCATGATATTCATGATTGGCTCATACCACTGAAGAATTCGTGGGGATATTGGTTAAAGCGAGCCTCAGCATAATGATGCCGGCTATTTCAAGAATCTCAATACCTTTTTCGCTTCGGCCGCTGACTTTTCTGATGTTAGATCAAAACTTCGTTTATCTGTTTGCCCAAATTGATCGTCAGGTTCAAGAAGTCACCGGGTCTTGAAATATCATGCCAATATCTTCACCGCGAATACTTTTGATTTCTTTCAAAATCTATTCCACGGGCCGTATCCTGATCCAACTATTTTTTCAGCTTAGGGTCGAGCGCATCGCGCAGTCCATCACCAAAAATGTTAAAGGAAAGCATGGTCAAGCTTATTACCAGCGCCGGGAAAATCATCCGCCACGGATAGTACAACCATCCAGTCAACGAGTCATTAATCATAGAACCCAAAGAGGCAACCGGTGCCTGTACACCCAATCCAAGGAAGCTCAGGAACGCTTCAGAGAAAATTGCACTTGGAACGGAAAGGGTAACGGTAACGATGATCGGCCCCATTGCGTTAGGAAGCAGATGTTTGAACAGCAGGCGTTTCCAGTCAGCCCCCATGGAACGGGAAGCCAGAATGAATTCCCGGCTCTTCAGCTGCATAATTTCGCCACGCACAATCCATGACATGTTAATCCAGCCTGTAATGGTAAGCGCCAGGATGATAGTCCACAAGCTTGGCTCAAATACTACGAGCAGCATAATTACTACAAGCAAGTAAGGGATCGAGTACAGGATTTCGGAGAACTTATTCATAATGGTGTCGACACGTCCGCCGAAGAAGCCCATAATACCACCGTAAATAACACCGAAGATCAAGTCAATACATGCAGCAGCAAGACCAACGATGAGGGAGATACGGGCCCCCATCCAGGTACGGACAAATACGTCACGGCCGAAATCATCTGTACCGAATAAGTGCTCCAGGGACGGCGGCTTGTTCGTACTCATCAGATCATTCGAGTCGTACGTATAAGGAACCAGGTGTGGTGCTACAATGGCCATAATAATAATCACGAGCATAATAATCA
Source organism: Paenibacillus sp. fava2 (assembly GCF_058313675.1). Classification (NCBI taxonomy): domain Bacteria; kingdom Bacillati; phylum Bacillota; class Bacilli; order Caryophanales; family Paenibacillaceae; genus Paenibacillus; species Paenibacillus sp. fava2. Next base: position 5,510,663 of record NZ_CM177755.1, read on the forward strand.
ACGCTGTCATTGCCATTTTATTCTGACGCAGACGCTCCCACGCATCCTGCCAGGCGGAAAGGCTTTCACGCTGAATTACTTCTGCTTCTTTATCATTAATGTCAATTTTACGAAAGTCCTCAGGCTTCAGTTCAACCTGTTTAACCATATTGTCATTAACAGCCAACGTTAGTCCCCCTTTCTGCCAGCAAGTTTGATTCGCGGATCAATGGCAACATAAGCAACGTCCGTAAGGAAACGTGCAACCATCAAAATAACGCCGTAGAAAATGGTGATGCCCATAATAATCGGATAATCACGGGTATTAATAGCTTGAACGAACTGTTTACCGATACCGCCGATACCGAAGATCTGTTCAATAACGACCGATCCGGTAATAATGTTCGCAGTCATTGGTCCCACATAAGTGATTACCGGCAAAATACCATTACGCAATACATGGCGGGATACAATCGAAAACCAGCTGAGGCCCTTTGCCTTTGCTGTCTTGATATAATCGGAATGCAATACCTCCAGCATACTGGAACGGGTAAGACGGGCTATAACGGCTATCGGGGATGCGGTGAGCGCCATTACCGGCAGGAAATAGTTCATCGGTCCTTTGAAGCCCATTACAGGGAATATTTTCCAGTGATAAGCCAGCAAGTATTGAAGCAAAGAAGCCACAACAAAGCTCGGTACCGCAATACCGAGAACAGCTAATACCATAGCGACATTATCAATCAGCTTCCGGTGATACAGCGCCGCAAGCATCCCCAATGCTACACCTACGATTATTGCTACAATAATAGCAACAACCCCAAGCTTAAGTGATGAGGAAAAGGTCTGTCCGATAATGTGTGTTACATCCTGATTCAGCATTTTCATTGAAATGCCCAGGTCACCCTTCAGAATGTTTTTCAGATAAAGCACGTACTGCTCCAAGACGGGCTTGTCCAAATTATACTGCGCATACAAGCGCTGCAGAATTTGTTCAGGAATTTTTTTCTCGGATGTAAACGGATCGCCCGGAATTGCTTTCATTAGGAAAAAGGTTGCAGAAATCAATACAAACAGCGAAACAACCATGTGGAGAAATCTGTTGAAAATATAACGAAACATGCCCGTCATCACCTCCTTCGACATTTTTTTACTTACCTATTGTAAGGAAAAAACATCGATTTGTCTATTTGACCAAATATCCATTTTTTCCAAATAATCACATTTAGCACCTTATACAAAAAAAAGGGATATATATGGAATTCCACATATATATCCCGAAGTAATATAAGAACTTCAGACTATTATATTACTGTATTAGGTTAATTTTAATTTATCCTAGTGCTCAAGAAGATAAGCACGGGACAGATCGATTGCACCGCTGAAGTCGAGAGTAACACCTTTGAGATACTCTTTAGTCAGGGAGTTGTTTGTGTAGTAGTAGATTGGAATGACAACCATGTCATCCATCAGGATTTTTTCAGCAGCTGCGAACTTCTCTTGACGAACTGTATTGTCTGCAGAAGTCTTAGCTTCTTGGATCAGTTTATCGTAGTCAGCATTGGAATAACCGCTATCGTTATTACCGCCGCCAGTTACCCACATATCCAGGTAAGTCATTGGATCATTGTAATCCGCGGACCAGCCGGCACGTGCTACTTGGTAGTTCAGGTTGTGTCTGTCTTCGATGAAGACACCCCACTCTTTGTTTTCCAGCTTAACTTCAACGCCGAGTGCTTTTTTCCATTGGTCAGCGATGGCTACAGCAATTTTCTGATGGCCTTCACTTGTGTTGTAGGTAATTGTGAATTCAAGTTTATCCAGACCTTCTTCTTTCAGACCTTCATCAAGCAGTTTCTTAGCTTCTGTAAGATCTTCAGTGAAGTATTGGGAATCAGCAACTTGAGCACGGAATTCTTGCTCATTACTTTGGATACCTGGAGGTACGAAGCCGAATGCCGGCAGTTGTCCACCCAGAGTGATGTTATCGATGATTGGCTGACGTTCAATCGCCATTGCCAATGCTTTACGGATTTTAGCATTAGTGAAAGGTTTTTCGGTTACGTTGAACTGGTAGTAGTAAACGCTCGCGATACCTTTTCTTGCAAATTCGTTAGGAAGCTCTTTTTCAACGATTGGCAGCTGTTCAGTTGGAATTTCACCAATTGGACCGCCTGCACGGTCAAGCTCACCGTTCTTGTAGCTCAGCAGCTCAGTTGCGCCGCTGTTTACGATGGAGAAGTTGATTTGTTGTGCTTTGATATCATCAGCAGCGTAGTAAGATGGATTCTTAGTTACTGCCAAGGATTGACCAGTAGTCCATTCAGTCAATGTGAAAGGACCGTTAGTGATTTGTGTATCCACTGTAGTTGCCCATTTTGCATTGTCCTTAACAGAGCTGTGTACTGGGTAGTACGTATAGAAAGACAGCAGACCCAAGAAATAAGGTGTTGGGTTAGCCAGTGTTACTTCAAGCGTTTTTTCATCAATTACTTTGATACCAACCTGGCTGAAATCAGTGATCTTGCCAGTGTTGAAATCTTCAGCACCTTTGATGTAATACAGCTGGTAAGCATAAGGGGCTGCTTGTTCAGCATTTGGATCAAGGACGCGTTGCCAAGCGAAAGCGAAGTCGTTAGCAGTTACAGCGTCACCGTTGCTCCATTTGGAATCACGAAGATGGAAAGTGTACACGAGGCCGTCAGCGGAAATATCCCAGGATTCTGCAACGCCTTCTTCAGCTTGTCCTGTTTCTGCATTTTGACGGGTAAGTCCTTCATACATCAACTTCAGAATAGCATTAGATGTGCTATCTTGAGCTTGTTGCGGATCAAAAGTAGGAGGCTCAGAGCTCAAGTTAATTTTAAGCGTCTGGTCAGCAGCCAATTTCTCTTCACCTGTGTTCGTGCCTGCATTGTCACTCGCCGGCGCATTAGTCGCCGCTGTGTTGTTGCCGCTGCTTGCATTGTTGTTACCGCCGCAGCCGGCAAGCACTGTGCCGATTACGAGAACCAATGCAATCATGAGCAAAAGACTTTTACTCTTTTTCATCTAGCAGTTCCCCCTAAATAGAATGTGGTATATGGTTTATGATTATACAACCAGTGGTCAAAAAAATCTAGAGCAATATTTTCTGAAAACACATTTTTTTTAAAACTTAAAAATTTTGTGACAGTGACGCTTCACCGGAGCAGTGGAACATTACATCGCTTGTGATATGTATTGAATAAGGACTATGAACAAAAAAAGCACATAAAGGGCACCCAAAAAAAAGAACGCCAAACGCCAAACCGCCCGGAATAACCGCCTTCCATCAACCTTGCCCTTGATCCGGTTCTGGGCTCCGCCAATCAGTCCGGCGGATATTAATACAATAAGCAGTATAAAATAAAACCCGAATTTAGCATTGAAGAGTATATTAAATAAGGCCGAAACCGAAAGCAATAAAAATAAAGTCGTCACATCCATTGCCAGCATCAAAGTCTTTTTTTTATCCTTCCTGAGCCCGGTTCCGATAAAATAGACAATTAAAAAAGGAACAACCGGAATAACACCCAGTGTGACAAATGAATTTTGCAGCAGCTCCAAACAGCGTCACCTCTCTCTCGCACTCATGCCTTCAACAAGCCGGCAAATCCAGCGGTGCAGTGGAACCTCAATTCCCCGGCGCTCTGCCATCTCCACAATACTGCCGTTAATCCAGCGGATTTCCGTCTCCCTTGAGGCAATGACATCGGCCAGCATGGAGGAGATATTGTCCGATGTTGCCCGGCATACCTCAAGGATATGCTCCCAGGCATCCTCCTCATAGGTAACGCCGCAGACATCATAAACGGCAACCGCTTCAGCATATAGATCCTTCATCAGCTGAACCCGCTGACTGGAGGCCAGCAGCTCGCCGTTCTGTATGCGCCATATCGCGGTCAGCGGATTGATCACAGCATTGATCAAGAGCTTCCGGTAAATCAGGGTATTCACATTGTTCGACATAGAGGCAGAAAATCCTGCTGTCAGGAGGGCATCCGTGAAACTTCTTGCTGCTGCGTATGACAGCCCGTCCGTTTCAGCACTAGTATGACCAACGTCTTCCTGCCCTATGTATATTTCTCCTCTTCCGGTATGAATTACTTCTGTAGATGTTTCTCTCTTGGCTCCATCAGTAGTCACCGCAGCCCATACGGAGGCATCCGGCAGCAGCTGCCGGAGCTTCTGCAGATGGCCGTACCCGTTTTGAAAGCAGACAACATTCATGCTTCTGCTATACAAAGGGGCCAGTATTTCCGGCAGCTCCTGATGAAGAGCCTGCTGTTTGATTGTTAGTACCACCCAGTCCCCGGGCTCATGCAGATAAGTACCGGCAAAGGTATTTGCGGCGGAAGCAAAAAACGCCGTTCCCGGAATTACGATGGGCGCAGCCCCGTCCAGGCAGCTGACCGTTAATCCGTCTTTAATGAGAGCATCGGCCTGTTCCTTACTCCTGCACCATATTCTGACGTCTTGACCGGCATGTATAAGTCTGCCAGCCAGCAGCAGTCCTATTGATCCCGCTCCGATAATATCTATTTTCATGAGCGCTTACGCATCCTTCCAATAATTTCCCTCATTATAGCCTGCTGCTGCCCGGAAATGCAAAACACCAGCGTAAACAAATAAATTCTTTTGAGTAAAACAATAAAAAGCCGCAAAACGTTTGCCATCCGGCACTCGTCAGCAGCTTTTCACGGGAAAGATGACTATTCCATCCGTTCCAGGTTTCCGTTTGCATCCATTTTAAATCTTGTTTTCATTTCTTCTTCTTCTTCATTCAAAAAGGCCAGTCTGCGTGCCCGGTCCATGATCTGGATCAGAGCCTTATAATCATCATTTACGACACGGTAATCGCTTTGAGCGAGGTTCACCTCTTTGGACAGCCGCTCGTTCTCCGCCCGGAGCTCCGTCAGTTCATCTTCCTTATCCCGGAGATCGCGTTCCAGCATTTTCAGCTGACGACCCGCCTCCTGAAATGTCCCTTTCCACTGCCTTAGAAACCGGATGACCGCATCAATAGATAAGGAGCTTTCATTCAGGTTGTCACTTCGGCCGTACTCCTCGTCGATGTCACCAAGAATCAGGCCGGCTACCTGAGCTCCCCTGTTTACCGGCTGTTTTTTCAGATAACTCCGCTTCTGGCGCTGGCCTTTGGCGATGCCGATGGCATCCTCATAGCTTTTACGGACACAACTGTTCCAGCGGAATCCGCATGCTGCCGAGGTTCTACCGATTTTTTCCCCCACCTCTTCAAAAGCGGCAAGCTGGGTACTGCCTTCCCGGATATGACGCAGTGTTATTTCGGCCAATATCAAATCATCTTCCGCACTCCAAGCATCCTGTCTAACGGCTGTCATAAAGCCTAACCCTCCTAACAACATCTTGAAATAACCATCTTCATAACCGGCAGCTCCGCCGGATAGTGAATAGGGATAAAAGCTGCTTACTCCATTTCTATGCCTCTGCTAGAGTTCATAGAATCTATTTGATACTAAATTGTATTTCCATTTTGTCTCCACATCATACGCGAAGCGTTACATTTTCCCGCTAAAGAATATGTCAACATCAAAAATCATATTTATTATATAATTGCATAATTTTTTCAATGAATTCGTTTACAGTTTTTTGACGAACAGGTATAATAGATCCAAAGAAGTGCTTTTCGGGAATCATTTCTAAGAAGGGGGATACTCTCTTGGACCGTATGTTCCGCGTATTGGGATTCTTCACACTCGTCATCGGGCTTATGGCCTTCGCTGGCGGTTTGACTGAAATGGCTTTACTCTTCTTTTTGCAGACCGCTTTTTTTGTGGTGCTGGGCTATATGAAATTTACCGAAAAAACGTATATCCTGCTCTTCTGGGGCTATATGATCGTAACGTTCACGGGATTCAGCTACTGGACAGTCTTTCAGATGGGGCTGCCGCTGTAACATTAATAATCAGATCAAAACGGAGGTGCTCCTTGATTCAAGGAACAGCCTCCTTTTTTTGAATGACCTGCAAAGTAACGGATTCGGCTTCTATCGTCAAGGCTCCACTTTGTGGGGTTATTTTGTGTGTGCTCTTATAAGGAAACAGGGTATGATATTTTAACAGGACAAAACATAGTATTAGTACATACCAGTCTATTCTGCAAAAGGTGGTGGTGTAGTGCTCATCCGCAACAAATCAATCCGAAGGTTTGTCATTCTCATCATTCTTCTACTGCTTACTATACTTCCGCCAGCGTCAACAGCCTATTTATCTGCAGGCGGCCCTGCGGCCGTCTCCCCGCCGCCTTCCTTCCCGGATAATGAAGAGACGCGCAGACTGCTGGAGCAGACGCTGTCTTCTGCTGAAATTGAAAAAGAAATTGCCCGCATTACTGCCCAGCAAGCTGATCTTGAGCGAAAAGCAGAAGAGCTGAAGACTCAGGCTGCTGTCAAACAAACGGCTATCGCTGACCGGCAGGAGCGTGCAGGTGCCATTATCCGTTCATATTATACGGGTGAAAGGGACGGGCTGCTCGCTGCCGTTCTTTCTGCCAGAAGCATCAGCCGGGTGCTCGCCCTATATGATTATTATGAAATTATTATCAGGCGGGACCATGATATTCTAAGGGAGTATGAAGAGGATTATAAAGCTCTGAAGGCGACGCTGATGGCTGCTGAACGCAGTTCAAGAGAGCTTGCGGAGCTAAAAAGTGCACTACAGGAGCAAAAAAAGCGGGTAGCGGCGTTGAACGAGGAGATTGAGGGCGGCATTCGGGCCAGCAGTGATCCTGAAAGCATGAGTGCCCTTTTGAATGAGTTCACGAAATATTGGGAGAACATCGGACTGCATGAGGTAAAGATCTACTTCAAGGCGCTGTCCTCAGCCATGAACCGGCTGCCCCAGTTTATCCAGGGCCGCGAGGGTGTTCTGACCCGCAAAGGTATGACTTATAACCTTATGCTGAAGGAAGCGGATTTAAATGAATTTCTGGTGTCACAGAATAAGCTGTTTAAAGATTTCGGCTTCCGGTTTAACGACGGCAGTGTTATTGCCACAGGCTCAAGCGGCGGTTTGACATTGACCTTAACCGGGCACTACTCGATCCAGGAAGAACCTGTAAATGGTCTGATGTTCCATATTGATAACGTCGTATTCAACGGACTGGAGCTCCCGGAATCGACGCGCCAGGATCTGGAGGATGAATTCGACCTTGGCTTCTATCCGGGTAAAATCGTCTCATTCCTGCATGCGACTGAGGTAGAGAGTAAAGATGGCGTGCTCTATGTGAAGCTGGGCATTTCATTCTGACTCCAGGCCGATAGAGGACTTGTACCCTGCTGCATCAAGCTTGCCGGTCAGCAGCAGGGTAACGGCCGCGGAAACGGCATCCCAGCTGCCACCCGCCGCCTGCTCAGTGATCTCCTCTTCCGTTAACAGCAGATTTCCGTCAAACGGAAGACCCGCAATCTCCGGCAGACCTGAACGGTACAGCTCCTCCAGCGCCGGCAGTCGCCGTGTATTCTCCAGCCATTCCATCTGTGCTGTAGGAGAAGTGATGTAGGCCAGCCAGTTGACTGCAGTTTCCGGGTGGGCTGAGCCCGCAGGAAGCGCAAAAAATCTGCTATGCATCGCTTCATAACCTGCATTTCCTTCTGTACCTCCCGGAGCTTTGGCGGACAGTGAAGCATTCCCGTGCAGTCTCCATTCGGATAGCGGAAGCGCAGCGAGTGCAAGTCTGCCGCTCTGGAGCATGTCCCACATCTCCGGATTAAAGCGGCTGCTCAGATAAAAATAGCTGCGGGCAACCTGTACCCACTCCAGAACAGAAGAATAATCCCCGGTCATGCTATGTCCCATACTTTCCAGCAATGCAGAGAAGCCATATGGATTACGGCTGTCCATGGCAAGCAGGTACTGCTCTTTGCCGGGCTCTTTCTGCTGCTGTTCACGAAGCTGGTTCAGCAGCAGGCTCCATTCCTCCAGACTTGCCGGTGCTTCAGCAAAGCCCAGTTCAGCTAAGTGCTGCGGGGAATAGACCAGTACATAAGGATCTACGTCGAGCGGAATCCCCCAATCATAGCCGTTCCATTGCATCTGCGGAATCAGCACCGTCAGCGGTGCACTGCCCGGCACACTCTGGTAGACATCCACCGGCAGCAGATATCCCCGTGTCGCCAGGTCGCGGATATTCCGGCCATCGGTCATAATAATATCCGGGCTCTCCCCGGTCGTCAGCTCCTGTTTGAGCTTCTCGGCATTTTCTTCATTGTCTGCATTGCTGATCAGCACCTGGATTCCGGTCGACAATGTATAGTTACTGCTGATCCGCTGCAGCTCCTTCAGTTCCGCACCGCTCATGGACACACGGATATTCAGGCTGGTTACACTGTCCTTAGCTCTTGAATCCGGCTGTTCAGACTGGCTCTGCGGCTGTCTTGGCGGATCCGTCCCTTCCGTGGTATCCAGCTCCATGCTCGGCGACAAGCTTGTCAGCGCCAGCAGCAGTACCGCGAACAGCAGCCAATAGTTTTTGCGTTTCAGCATGGTTCTGTCCCTCCCGTCTATTGATTCCTTCCCTATTTTACCAGATGTCGGCGCCTATGTCTTTGGGGCTTTGAAAACGTTCTCTTTCTATTATATATGTAGCGGCGCGGGGATTAAAATCTGTATTGAGAGCTAGGCCGCTCCGCGTGCGGATTGTTCTTCCGATCGCTGTTGTCCCCGGATTGTATTCGAATAGAATTTATGGTAGCAATCCGGGGACAAAGGCGAACGCTATCGCTTCTCCAGAACAATTCCGCTCACTCCGCTACACTACTCTCGGGGAACAGAAAAATAATCTCCGCTCCGCTGTGGGGCGGGCAGGCAAAAAGCCGGGAGGAAAATCTCCCGGCTTTGTATGCAGTCCCGGACTTTGTCCGGGGGCTGCATGTATTTACAGCAGATCCGCTGCCAGCTGGGCCAGGCGCGAACGCTCGCCTTTTTCCAGAGTGATATGGCCGCTGATGCCCTCCTGCTTGAATTTCTCAACAATATAGCTGAGACCGTTGCTTGCCGCATCCAGGTAAGGATGGTCAATCTGCTCGGGGTCGCCCATGAGGATGACCTTGCTTCCCTCCCCGGCACGGGAGACAATCGTCTTCACCTCATGGCGGGACAGATTCTGCGCTTCATCGATAATGATGAACTGCGACGGAATGGAACGTCCGCGGATATAGGTGAGCGCTTCGACCTGGATGCTGCCCAGGCCCATCAATATTTTATCAATATCGCCGGCTTTTTTGGTATCGAACAGGAACTCCAGGTTATCGTAGATCGGCTGCATCCATGGACGGAGCTTTTCATCCTTTTCGCCGGGGAGATAGCCGATATCCTTACCCATCGGAACTACGGGCCGGGCAATCAGCAGCTTTTTGTAGCGGTGCTCATCCTCCACCTTGAACAGTCCCGCTGCCAGGGCCAGCAGTGTCTTGCCTGTACCCGCCTTGCCGGTGATGGTAACAAGCGGGATATCCTCATTCAGCAGCAGCTCAAGCGCCATCCGCTGCTGGGCGTTGCGGGCGCTGATGCCCCAGACTGCGTCATTGCCGAGGTAAAGCGGCTCAAGGCGGGACGCATCACTGTTCACTTTGAGCAGGGCCGACTTACCGCTGCCGATTTCATCCTTCAGAATAACAAACTCATGCGGATACAGCTTGAAAGAGAGGTTCAGCTGCTTCACGGACAAGGAACGGTTGCTGTAATATTCATCAATCAGCGACGGATGAACCAGCAGTGACTGATAGCCAGTATACAGCTCGTTCAGGTCGCCGGTACGGTCGGACAGATAGTCCTCCGGCGTTATGCCAAGCACATCCGCTTTGATGCGGACGAGCACGTCTTTACTTACGAGTACCACAGGGCGCGGTTCAGCTTTTTCGTTCTCCTCAAGGAGATAATTAAGCGCTACAGCCAATATCCGGTTGTCGTTGGAGACTTCCCCGAACATTTCCTGTACCTTTACGAAGCTGCGGTGGTTCAGTTCCACCTTCAGCGTGCCTCCATGCTCCAGCTCCACCCCGCTATGCAGGTGGCCCAGCTCACGGAGTCCGTCTAACAAGCGTGACACGGTGCGGGCGTTGCGGCCGATTTCGTCGGCGTTGCGCTTCTTGGAGTCGATTTCTTCCAGGACTACAGCCGGAATGACTACTTCATTCTCCTTAAACGCAAAGATCGAATTGGGGTCGTGCAAGAGCACGTTAGTGTCTAGTACAAATATCTTTTTCATGATATCCCCTCCACAGCGCCTGGTTTGATTGATCATACATAACTCTTTTCAGCAAGGGCAACATAAGGTAAAGTACTGATTTTTGACTGAAAGGAGTATTTCATATGAGAAAATCAATGTGTCTGTTGCTGGTACTGCTGCTGCTGACAAGCTGCGGTATCGCCAATAAAGAGTCATCACCCTCTCCTCAGAGTAAACAATCGCCTGAAGTGTTAAGCAGCCAGGGGGAGCATGGAGTGCAGCAGCTGTCTGATGACAACACTGCCGCCATCGATAACAACAGGGGGTCCGGAACCGGACAACCTTATGACGTTCAGGACAACAGTGATGTTGCACTGAAGGATCATTTTGAGCAGCTGGCCAAAAGAGTACCCGGTGTAAACGGAGCCCACTGTGTCGTCATGAACAACCTGGCCGTAGTCGGCATTGATGTAGACGGGTCGCTTGAGCGCTCGCGGGTCGGAAGCATTAAATATTCGGTAGCCGAAGCAATCCGTAAGGACCCCCGCGGGGTAAAAGCACTGGTCACGGCCGATATGGATCTCTCAGGCCGGCTGGATGATATGAGCCGCCATATGTCGCAAGGTAACCCGGTTTCCGGATTTGCCTCCGAAATGGCAGATATTATCGGCCGGATCATCCCTCAGCTGCCTGAAGATACAAAGCCTCAAGGCAATAATCAATAAAAGCTCTGCCGCTGATCACTCCCTTATATTGGTATACCGGGTAGACAAAAAAAGCCTAGTGACAGTATCACTGGGCTTTTTGCATGGCGGCAAACACTTGTCCGTCCAGCTTCTCAGCCGCACGTACATCGTATACCTTCGCATATTTAGGGGCGGACTCAAGCTGTGCGCCATAGAAAAGCGCATTGCGGACCGCTTCAATTTCAATATCAAAACAGCACATCTTAAAAGGCACATCGGGGAGCGGATCCAGCTTAACTGCAGCGCGCCCGTTAATGGCATGAACGGTTCCCTCGCCGAAAACCGTAATGGTCACCAGCGGATTAACCTTCATATTGTTCACCAGCCTCGACCGGTGGTCAACCGCAAGACGTACGACAGAAGGACTCACGGCATAGACCCAGGAAATGGCTGTAGACGTTGGGCCTCCGGATTCCGCATCCACCGTATTAAGAAGAACAAAGGTTTCCGATTGCAGCATCGATAGCAGGGATTCATTGAGCTGAGCAACGGCTTCGGACATAAGTACAGGCCCCCTATGCGGCAAATGTGCATTCAATTTATTATATTATAGCACACGCGTAAACTTGCATTCAATTTAGAGATGCTTTCATGAAGCAGCTCAAGGAGTTTCAGAGGCAGCTGCTGAACCGGCAAGTGTTGCCTGAAGGCTTTGTTTGGCATTCTCCAGCTCTGTATCGTTAATATACACATACGGGCTGCGCCAAGTTCCTGTTACCGGCACAAAAGCAATATTCTCTTTGGAAATCTTCCAGTAGGTAGCAATCATGCTTTTAATCTGCTCATTCTCAATATCGGTTTCCAGATTCTTGCCGACAGCATCCATTACATTCCCGATTTTGAGCACACCGCCCAGTGACTGCATCTGCCCGACCAGCGCATTCAGCACCTCATTCTGGCGTTTGTTGCGGTCAAAGTCATCCGAGCCCTCCGTTTTCGGGCTGCAGTTGGACTTGCGGTACCGCACATAATCAAGTGCATCATCCCCGTTCAGCTGTGCCGGACCTTTTTTTAGATTAATATCGGTTCCGTCCACACTGTCCGTATAGCACATATCGGCGCTGATATTCACATCTACCCCGCCCAGCTCATCGACAATGTCACGGAAGCCCTGAAAATCAAGTACCGTAACATAATCAATGTCAATACCAAGGTATTTGCCCATCATCGTCTTCATCTCATCCTCGGCGGAAAGGCCGGAGGTGTCTTCTTTGCCTTTGAATCTTGCGTAATAGGCATTGATCTTATTCTTCTTATAACCGCTAAGCTCCACATACGTATCACGGGGCAGTGAAACGACCGTTGCCGATTTCGTATCCGGGTTCAGCGCAGCCACCATAATGACATCTGTCAGATTGGAGGGATGCTTAGGACGGTTATCGGTTCCCAGCAGCAGCATGGTCAGCGGCTTCGCAGAAGCAAGCTGTCCGCTGTCCACTGCCTGATCGGTACCAAAGCCGCCCTTCTCGAATTTATAGTACAGATAACCGGCATATCCCAGTCCGGCAAGCACGGCGATCAGCACCAGCATCAGCAGCATTCTGGTCAGCCTGGCAAAAAAGCTGCGCTTTTTAACTTTTTTCTTCTTCGTTTTGGTCTGCGGGGCAGTACGGTTCTGTTGTCCTCTGCCTCCCTGTGGTCCGTTTGATCTTGGTGGCAGGCTTCCCTTGCTATTACTCATAATGGAATAAAGTCCTTTTCAGTTCACATGGATTTTGGTTCAAGCTACAAGCTTAGACGAAAACCGGAAGCAAAAGTTGCGTTTACCGGTGTTTGTCCGCCGCTGCAGCCTTCCGTCTCTGCCGGGCTTCCACCAGATAGCGGACCCGCACCAGCAGCATAAGCCCTACTGCAACCAGCAGGCATTGGATAATCGGCAGCTTGTCATGCTGAAAGATTAGCAGCATACCGGAGCCGAGCGCCATCATCAGATACAGTACAATCTCCTTGCCGATTGACAGCTTCTGATTGACACGGAAGACACGGTTATACACATATGTCAGCAGAACAAAAATGACGATATAAGCGACTATCGGATGATCAGCGAACCAGCTCTGCACAGCCCGTCACTCCTCCCGGAAATAGATGTCGCATCCATTATATCATTCCTGCCGTCATTAATCTTTAAATTTAAGCAAAGCACCGCAGGACACAAAAAAACCGCCGGATTTCACATCCGGCGGCTTATGGCTGTCAGCTTAAGCCTGGCTGGCTTGAGCCTGCTTACGCTGCTTCTCTGCACGTTCGCGTTCGCCCTTGTTCAGGATCTTCTTGCGCAGACGTACGGATTTAGGCGTGATTTCGCAATATTCATCATCATTCAGGTACTCAAGGGCACCTTCCAGTGAGAACATACGCGGAGTTTTCATTTTTACCGTTTCATCCTTTGTGGCGGAACGCACGTTAGTCAGTGCTTTTTCCTTACAGATGTTAACGATAATGTCGTTGTCACGAGTGTGTTCACCGACGATCATACCTTCGTAAATATCAGTACCCGGCTCCAGGAACAGGATACCGCGGTCTTCAACACCCATCATGCCGTAAAATGTAGTGGTTCCGGTTTCGCTGGATACCAATACGCCCTGGTGGCGTCCGCCAACCTGGCCGCCGATCAGCGGAGCATAGCTATCAAACGCGTGGTTCATTACGCCATAGCCGCGTGTCAGTGTCAGGAAGTGTGTATTGTAACCGATCAGGCCGCGTGCCGGAATCAGGAATTCCAGACGTACCTGGCCAGTACCGTTATTGATCATGTTAACCATTTCAGCTTTGCGTGTTCCCAGGCTCTCCATAACAGAACCCATGCTTTCTTCAGGAATATCGATCAGCAGACGCTCAAGCGGCTCCATCTTGGCTCCGTCAATTTCCTTCACGATAACCTCAGGCTTGGAAACCTGCAGCTCATAGCCTTCACGGCGCATATTTTCGATCAGGATACCCAGGTGAAGCTCACCGCGGCCGGATACGATAAAGGCGTCAGGGCTGTCTGTTTCGTCTACACGCAGGCTGACATCTGTTTCAAGCTCTTTGAACAGACGCTCACGAAGTTTACGGGAAGTTACCCATTTCCCTTCTTTACCAGCAAACGGGCTGTTGTTCACGAGGAACGTCATTTGCATAGTAGGCTCATCGATCTTCAGAACCGGCAGCGCTTCAGGGTTAGCCGGATCGGCAATTGTTTCGCCAATGTTGATGTCCTTGATTCCGGCAATTGCAACGATGTCGCCTGCACCGGCTTCTTCGGTTTCAACACGCTTCAGACCCTGGAAGCCAAACAGCTTCTCAATACGGGCGGTTTTGCTCTTACCGTCACGCATAATTACCGTTACGGATTGGCCTTGCTTGATTACGCCGCGGTTAACGCGTCCGACAGCAATACGGCCCAGATATTCGTTGTAGTCCATCAGCGTTACCAGGAACTGCAGCGGCTCGTCAACTTTTTCAGTTGGAGAAGGGATGTACTCAGTAATGGTGTCATACAGTGCCTGCATGTTGTCGTCCTGCTTCTCAGGATCAAGGCTCGATGTGCCGTTAAGCGCGGAAGCATAGACAACCGGGAATTCCAGCTGATCGTCATTAGCTTCAAGCTCAATAAACAGATCAAGCACTTCATCGATAACTTCCTTCGGACGGGCAGCCGGACGGTCAATCTTGTTCACAACAACGATAGGAGTCAGGTTCTGCTCCAGCGCTTTGCGCAGAACGAACTTCGTCTGCGGCATGCAGCCTTCATAAGCATCGACAACGAGCAGTACGCCGTCAACCATCTTCATGATCCGTTCCACTTCGCCGCCGAAGTCAGCATGGCCCGGAGTATCTACGATGTTGATCAGGAATTCTTTATAGGTAATTGCTGTATTTTTGGCAAGGATAGTGATTCCGCGTTCCCGCTCCAGATCATTGGAGTCCATTGCACGTTCCTGAAGGGTTTCGTGGGCGCTGAAAATACCGGATTGCTGCAGCAGCTGATCGACAAGTGTTGTTTTACCATGGTCAACGTGGGCAATAATCGCGATATTGCGGATTTCTGTTCTTGAATGCATGATTTGTATCCAAATCCTCTCATTTATCAAATTAAAAATGTTTAAATTCTTAGCATGTCACGGCAATCTCACAAAAGAAGCGCCTGGCAGAAAGCCGACGCTCCAACATTTCTTAATTCTATAGTGAAAGCACCATGAAAAGCAAGTCTTTTTATGAAAAAACGATTTCCAGCTCCGTGTAAATTTTCTAGTTCGTATAGCCTCTTTACCAGCCGCCGTTCCACTTTTTACGGCTTCCCCGTTTTTTTCGGCCAGACATCAGCCAGATTCCCGCAGCTACCAGCACAATACCAAGCAGATATAGCGCACCCGTACCGATCATGCTGAACACCAGCAGAACAACGCTCACTACCCCGAGAATGACAGCAAAAGCTGTGAGACCTCCCGTCCTTGCCGGAGAATAAAAGGCATATTCATACAGGCCGACAGCAACACCAAGCAGCAGCACCGGCCACAGATGGCGCATATAACCCCAGCCCCAGGTATTACAGAAGCCGAACAGCAGGCCGTAAACCGTCAGTATGCCTGCCGGAACCAGCACAACTGCCGAAGCCCTCTTGCTGAAAAAAAGCACATGCAGGAACAGGCCTGGAATCAGAATTACGAGCGGCCACAAAGCCCGTCCGAGAAATCCGAATACCCCCAGCTTCCCCAATAAAATGATAAGGCCGGCGGCGGCAATGAATATCCCCAGTTTCATGTCTTTATTTGATGACATTATTCACCTATCCCTTCATCGTTCACTTCTTTTCGCTGGATTTCTTTTATATTTTAGCTGAAACTGCCATAAAACGCCATCATTCAGCAGTTATTTCTCATTGAAATCTGCACCTTCCTGCAGAGCTGCAAAAAGGCTGCACCGGAGCTTTTACAGCTTCCGGCACAGCCCTCATTATTACCGCTTCTTAACTGGCTGATACCAGCCGTTTCCTGAACACGCCTGTCAGGATAACAATGATGCCCAGAGCTATCGGCAGGAAGGTGTGATGGGAAGGCAGGAAGAACGAGATCACGAGCCCGAACTTGGCATCCTGCAGCAGCATATCCCCTGCCGTATGGGCAAGTATGAACGCGCCGATGTAGACAAGAATTGGATAACGGTGCAACCAGCCTACAATAATACCGCTTCCCCACACGACAATCGGAATACTGAGCATAATGCCTATAACAATCAGGGCGAGATCCCCTTTGGCTACTCCGGCAATGGCCAGAACATTGTCAAGGCTCATAACGAAGTCGGCCAGCAGAATGGTGCGGATGGATCTCCACAAGCTCGAGCCCTCATCACGGACTGTAACCTCGTCCTCGTCCTCCAGCAGCAGCTTGAACGCAATCCACAGCAGCAAAATTCCTCCGCCGGCTTGAATATACGGGATCTGGAGCAGCAGCACTGCGGCAAAGGTCAGCACGCACCGCAGGGCCACTGCACCAGCCGCCCCCCACCAGACCGCCAGTTTCCGGTGCTTCTCCGGCAGGTTTTTGCTGGCCATCGCGATTACCATCGCGTTGTCCCCGCTCAGCACTAGGTTGATCATCAGTATTTCACCAAGCAGAACTATCGAATCCATAGGTTTCTTACCTCCCCGGGCTACATGTATTACATGTATGTCCACAGCGGGCAAGCTATGCTTCCTGTCCAATTATTTATAAGGATCAGGCATCGGCTGACCTAGAACCATTCCTCCTGCAGCCCGGACTGGACTGGCACCAGATCTTGCGGCTTCTCTTCACCGTAAGGTGTAATGGTAATCGTCTCCGTACCTGCGACCGCCTCATCCAGCCGTGCAGAATATCCGGGCAGAGTCGCTTCAATCTTTTCAATGATCCGCAGGTTCGGGTTGGTTGTGGGCGATTTCGGAACAAACAGGGTGCAGCAATCCTCATAAGGCAGAATCGACAGGTCGTACGTTCCGATTCTCTGGGAAAGCTCCACAATCTCACTCTTATCCATCATCACCAGCGGGCGGAGCAGCGGAAGAGCAGTGGCGCGGCCTATGACGTTCATGCTGGACAAGGTCTGGCTGGCCACCTGCCCCAGACTGTCTCCCGTAACGACAGCAAGCGCACCTTCCCGCTCAGCCAGCCGGGTGGTGATTCTCAGCATCGCCCGGCGCATCAGCGTAATGATCAGGTTATCCTGCCCGATTCCGGTAAAAGAGGTCTGCACCTCCGTAAACGGAACCAGATGCAGCTTGATTCCCCCTGCATAACGCGACAGCACACGCGCCAGATCAACAACCTTTTGGCGGGCAAGCTCGCTTGTATAAGGGTAGCTGTAGAAATGGACACACTCCACCTCAAGCCCCCGGCGCATGGAGGACCAGGCTGCTACCGGGCTGTCGATGCCGCCGGACAGAAGCAGCATTGCCTTCCCGTTCGTACCCAGAGGAAATCCGCCTACACCTTCAATCTGGTCGCAAAAAATATACGTTGACCCCTCGCGGATTTCCAGCTTCAGCTCAAGCTCAGGCGACTTTACATCGACCAGCAGCCCCGGGTAGCCCTGCAGCAGCGGGGTGGAAATCAGCTTATTCATCTCAATCGAGCCATGCGGGAAGTCTTTCCACACCCGGCGCGCGTTAACCTTGAAGGTTGTCCCCTGCGGCGGGGCGATGATCTCCAGGAATCTCCGGCTGGCTGCCAGAATATCGTCAAATTCCGAGCGTGAAACCTTGACCGGACTGATTGAAGCAATGCCGAATACATTCTTCAGCGCCTCCGCCAGCTCACTTGCAGGCTCGCCGTTCAGCGTCACATAAATCCGCCCGAATTCCTTGCTAAGCACCGCTTTCGGATAAGGCTTTACCATTTCCTTGACATGGCGCAGCACGGTCTTCTCGAACCGGTTGCGGTTCTTGCCCTTCAACGTAAACTCCCCGAAGCGCAGCAGCAGCATATCGGCATATTCAATGCTGCTTCCGCGGCCTGCCGCGGCTTCAGTTCTATTCTCTCTCATTAATCATTTCCTGCCTCTCTCCACAATCTTCAAAGCTTGTACAGCAGATAGCAGCGCCTGCTCCAAGGCCGCAATATCAGCCTGCGTATGAGCATCCCCCAGACTGATGCGCACACCGCCAAGCGCTGCTGCAGCATCCCTGCCCATGGCCAGCAGAATCCGGCTGGGTTCAGCCAGCCTGGAGGAACAGGCGGAGCGGGTAGAAACCGTCATCCCCAGCTCCTCCAGCTTGCGGGCCATCACCTCTCCGTTTACGGCCGGATAGGAAAAATGCACAATATGCGGCGCTCCGTCCCTGCTGCTGTTCACTGTAAACTCGGGAACACCTGACAAAAACGCCAGCAGCCGGTCCCGCAGCGGTGTAATCTGCTTATAATAGGCTTCCCTGTTTTCTGCACCCATACGGACCGCTTTGGCAGAAGCGACGATCGCAGCTACGTTCTCCGTGCCTGCCCTGCCCCCCTGCTCCTGCGACCCGCCGGTAAGCAGCGGGAACAGCGCAACCCCCTCCCGCACATAAAGAATACCTACACCGCGCGGACCGCGGAGTTTATGGGCAGACAGGCTGTATAGATCTGCCTGCCACTCCTTCAGTTCCGTGACCAGCTTTCCGAAGCCCTGTACACCGTCCACATGAAACAGCGTACGGTGATTGGCTGCCTTGACGATCTGTCCGATTTCTTTAAGCGGCTGCACCGCGCCAGTCTCATTGTTGACATGCATGACGCTGACCAGCACCGTATCCCGCCGGACTGCTGCAGCAATTCCGGCCGGATCTACCACTCCCGTGGAGTCAGGTGCCACAAACGTCACCTCCCAGCCCAGGGACTGCAGCTGCTGGCAGCTCTCATATACTGAAGGGTGCTCGATCTGCGTGGTAACAATATGGCGTCCCCTGCCCTGATATTGCAGGGCTGCGCCTTTAACCGCCAGGTTATTGCTCTCCGTGGCTCCTGATGTGAACAGGATTTCATGAGGTGCTGCACCAAGCGCGGCGGCACATACTTCTCTGGAGCGTACAAGCAGCCGTTCCGCTTCTCTCCCTGCACGGTGCAGCGAGGAAGGGTTGGCATAATGCAGCCTCATAATCTGACCCATCGTCTGAACTACTTCCTCATACGGCGGGGTTGCTGCGGCATAATCCCAATACAGCATATATTTAAGTTCTCCTTTATCTTGTTGACTAATCAGGATTACACAATGATTCTATCAAGACTTATAGAATACCTTATTGTATAGGCCATATAAAGTCCGGACCGAAAAAAAAGACCAAACGGTCATATCCCGCTGCAAAGATGCGGGTACACCGTTTGATCTTGTTATTATAGCGCGTATTCGGCGCGGGCGCGTTCTATTTTGGTAATATAGGCCTGTGTTTCTTTGGGAAGAAGGCTCAGGTTCTGCATCAGCTCTTCGTCATTGCTGACGCCCAGCTTGTTCACCCGTCCGGGCCCGGCATTATATGCAGCGAGTGCCATCTTCTCTTCCCCGTCATAACGCTTCAGCTGATAGGATAAGTAGCGTACACCGCCGTCGATATTCTGGGCCGGATCGAACGGATCCGATACGCCAAGCCCGTTCGCTGTTCCATCCATCAGCTGCATCAGCCCTTTGGCTCCCGCCGACGAAACCACATTCGGATTAAACGAGGATTCCGTATCGATCACTGCCTTGATCAGTTCAACCGGTACGCCGTATTTTGCACTTGCCGTCTGAATCAGCTCTTCGTAATCTGCCGGTACACTCTCCACGGTTCCTCCGGATATACTGCCGTAAGCCACATTTGCTGCACCAAGCTGCTGCCAGATCAGGCTGCTCAGCGCTGTACTGTCTTTTGCAAGTGTAGCCGCTCCCGAATGACTGCTCCCGTCCGCAGGCTGTGCAGAGAGCTGCTGCAGGACAGCGGCGAACTCAGCTCTGGACGAGCTCTGAGCTTCAGCGGCGCCTGCTGCTGCCGGCAGTCCGCTGCTTGAACGCAGGTTCACCCACTTCAGCTGCCCAAGTCCGCTTGCTGATGCTGGATCGATACTCATTTTGGACATCCTTCTCTCTGGTTTAATCTTTATATAAATATCCTGGTAGGAAGAAGCTCTAATTAAAATTTGAGATACGCCTTTATTTTACAATTCATTCATCATAAATGCTATATATCGACAAGAAAAAACAGACTTCCGACCCTCATAGATAGGTCTAAAAGCCTGTTTCGTTCTGCTTTTCTTATTCCCGGCATTACCTGGCAAAGGGTATCATTACAAAATAACTTAATGTGGACACGATCCCCAGTCCCATCGCCCAGGCCCCCGCTGTTTTCTGCCCGCGGGAATAGGCATTGTAACCAAGAACAACCGCTACGGTTCCGGTAATAATGGACCAGATAAATAACGAAACGACTCCGAACCCCAGAGCAATATAGCCCATTGTCCTGCTGTCATTATGCTCGCCGGCCGTCTGCCGGACCTCTGAACCGTTACTGTCGCTGGATCCCGGTTGACGCACCAGCGGCGGACTCACCTCGGCAGCATATTCCTCACGGTGTGCCGGGTCGCGTCTTGGATAATCCACACGGCTTCGAGGACGCAGGATTACTTTTCTGCGCCGTGACGGGTCAATCTTTGTTCCCTCATCATTAGACTCCATTGGTCATCCCCCTACTCGCCCGGCTTAAAGGTCAGACAACAGGTTGCGGATGAAGTGCCCGCATGATCATGATGATTGCCGAGGCTAGTCATCTCTTCGGCGAATTCTTCCTTGAAGGCGCTGCCCGCATGCTTGTCGATTTCAATAACGAT
Organism: Paenibacillus sp. fava2; assembly: GCF_058313675.1. Taxonomy (NCBI): domain Bacteria; kingdom Bacillati; phylum Bacillota; class Bacilli; order Caryophanales; family Paenibacillaceae; genus Paenibacillus; species Paenibacillus sp. fava2. Next base: position 5,531,406 of record NZ_CM177755.1, read on the forward strand.
TTCTTCAGCCCGGCATACATTTTGTGAACCCCAATAATGGCAATTGCTGACACTGCATCTTACAAGCGGTTTGGCGTTTGACATGATTATCATCACCTCGGTATCATTATGTCCCTGCTCCTGCGTGTGTATGCGGATAGGGAATGCCACCTGCTGGCGGGGCAGGCAATGTAAAGCATCAAAACAACCATGCGCCGTTCAGGTTACGCTACGGATGACCGATGTGATACAGCAAAAAGAGACCGTACCTGCCATATGCCATGGCAAGCACGATCCCTTGAGCAATTGTAGCTATGGAGCTGGCGGTCCAGTACAGGCTAAACCTGATTCTGCATCCGTTTTTCAGTCAGATAATCGTTTTCGTAGTAGCTGAGATCATCCCGCAGCTCTTCGTACACCTTGGTAATTTCCATAATAATGTCGCGTGCCGGACGGACCGGCTTTTTGCGGAAACGGATGGCATCCTGGCCTGTATAGGCGTAACGTCCGTCTTCGGAATAGCTTTCGTTTTTTGGATAAAAGAAGTTATTCACTCCGTAATGATATACGTTGTAAAGCGCTTTTTGCGCGAAATCCTGATCAAACGTGGCACGGCGCAGCGCAACCCCGAGCTTCTCGTAAGACATTTCTGAGAAGACCAGCAGATGGCGGAGATCGGACAGAAAACCTTGATAAAATGCTGCTGTTTCCTCATCCTCTTCTGTTACCAGCTGAGGCAGCGCATGGGTGTTCAGGAATAGTTCCATTTTTCCGATTACGGATTTCAGTTTTTCTCTCGTCGTTTCACATAGTTTCTGCACATTAGCTGCTGACATGGCGGTTGCTCCCCCTTATTAGTCCTTGCTCTTAGTGTTGGTAAAGACAGGTATTGCCAGGAATACTTGATCTCATCCCGGCCTCAAAAAGACGGTGCAAGCGGTTTATTTCTTAAAAACAGTATAACAAAAACTTCATTCGATTGATACGCAGCCTGGACTGGCTGTTTAATCAGTTTGATATCGCGGATGATTTTGTTGCAATATCAAGAGGCTGAACAAGCTGTTTAATCAGTTTGATATTATCACAAAAACAGGGGACACGGTACCCTTTTCTGTGATGCATAAAAGCGGCGTTCTCTTCTAAACCTACAGCTATACGATACCTAGAAGGAGCGGAGAATATGTCCCGAAAAAATCTAACCGTCGCCGGTCTGATGACCGCTGCGTTCACCGTGATCCTGCTTACTTTTCTGCTTCGCCCTGCCGAAGAAGCGAAGCTGAAGCAGGCAGCTCTTCCCGCCGTACCGGGTCCCCACCAGGAGAAAACAATTAAAAAGACCTCTCTTGTGCAGGATGTCAGCGCGACCGACCGCCTGAACCGGACTGATGTCAGCAGACACCTGCGTACCCTGCTCGCCGAAACGCACGGTGCCGCCCCGCGGGATATATCAACATATGCCAAGCGCCTGCAGCAGGGACACGGGCATATCACTATGCTGATGTGGATCGATTACCGGACCCATAAAACAGACACCTTCAAATCCTCGCTTCCCGAAGGGACAGACCAGGAGAACAAGCAGCTGCTGAAGTACCTTAATACGGCAAAAGCCGCGATTAAAGGCCACCAGTCGTATGAATCGCCTTCTTTTATAATCGGAGATAAAAAGTATTACTTTATGGCCCAGCGTGACCAGGAAGGTCATATCGGCGTGATCGCCTTAATCAGCCAGAACATTCTGGAGCGCGTTGCCGATCATCAGCTCAAGAACCTGCGCCTGATCCCTTATCCTAAGGAGGGCAAATACCGGATTGAATCGGTTCATGCCGATACCCTTAAGGATATTACGGTCAAAACAGGCCATGACAACGAGAATGCCAGCCATTTTTACGAAAATGAAATTGTCGTCCGCTTCAAAAACGTCCACCCTACACCCGGCCAGCTCCAGACGATAACTGCTGATATCCGCTGCAAGCAGCCGCGCAAACTGGGGTATGCCTATATTTTCCGCTCGGACAAGCTGAATTACTCCCAGCTCAAAACCTACTTCGAGAACAAGTGGAGTCCTGAATATACAGAGCCTCACTATATGTATTTAACCAATGATACCTCTTACGAAAATACCGGAACTGGAGCCGTTACACCAAATGATCTGCTGTTCTCCACCTACCAGTGGAACCTCCCGGCTATTGAAACGGAACAGGGCTGGAATTTATCCAAGGGCAGCAATGAAGTGATCGTCGCTGTTGTAGACACGGGAGTTCAAGCCTCCCATCCTGATCTGCAGGGCCAGCTGCTGGCTGGATATAACGCCATTAGCAGCGGGTCTGCACCCGATGATGACGTAGGGCATGGAACGCATGTGGCCGGGATTATCGGGGCTATAACCAACAACGAGGAAGGTGTGGCCGGCATCAGCTGGTACAACAAGATCCTTCCGGTAAAAGCGCTCGACAACTCCGGGGCGGGAACCACCTATTCCGTTGCCGAAGGCATTATCTGGGCTGCCGACAACGGGGCAAAGGTTATCAACCTAAGCCTGGGCAACTATGCGGACTCGCAGTTTTTGCACGATGCGATTAAATACGCTTATGACCGGGATGTCGTTATCGTCTCCGCATCAGGCAATGACAACACGGAACGGCCCGGTTACCCGGCTGCTTATGAGGAAGTTCTGGCTGTGGCCGCAACAAACTCTGCCGGGGAAAGAGCTTCCTTTTCCAATTACGGGGATTATATTGATGTCGCCGCTCCCGGTGAGAGCATTGCCAGCACCTATCCGGATAACCAGTATGCCGCCCTTTCAGGAACATCCATGGCCAGTCCGCATGTTGCTGCGCTTGCCGGGCTGGTCCGCTCACTCAATCCGGATTTGACCAACAAAGAGGTTATGGAGCTGATGACGGCAAATGCCGTTGATCTGGGCGAAGCCGGTCATGACAAGTATTACGGCTGGGGCCAGGTAGATATTTACAAGACACTGCGGGCCGCAGGCGGAAGTGATGTGCCGCTGCAGCTGTTTCCGCAGCATGTCGGGCAGCAGCTGAAGAGTATGCGCGAGAAATCGGGTTCTCATTAAAAGGCTAGCAGGAAAATGGACGGCAGGCAGCGCAGGATTGCTGGTGTATACAGCTCATGTTAAACGGTCCGTGCGCAGATGCTCTGTCAGCAGCTGCAGGAACAGCCTGAGCCCCTCTTCCATATCGGCTTCTTTCATTTGCGAATAGCAGAGGCGGATATGCCGGGAAGGAACCTCGCCGGAGTAGCAGACATCGCCCGGTAGAAAAGAAATGCCCGCCTGCTCAGCCCGTGCATGAAGCTTACTGATTCCTTCTGCACCCGGCAGCTGCAGCCACAGGTTCAGCCCGCCTTCCGGAACATTCCAGGTGACTCCCGGGGGAGCGTATCTTTTCAGCAGCTTCACTGCTGTCTCCATACGCACCCGCAGTGCCGTGCGCAGCTGCCTGGTATAAGCATCATACCTGCGTGTGATAAACGGCAGGACTGCCCGCTGGTTCAGCAGCGGGCTGCCGAGATCGCTCGCCGACTTGGCAGCGATCAGTCTGGACAGGATATTGTCTCCGGCGGCTACGCAGGCGATCCGGCAGCCCGGCGCGATAACTTTGCTGAAGCTTTTCATATAGACCACATGGCCTTCCTCGTCCATTGATTTGATCGGCGGCGGGGGCGGCTTATGAAAATAGAGATCGCTGAACGGATCATCCTCCACAATCAGGCAGCGGTAGCTTCTGGCCAGTTCCAGCAGCCGCTGTCTTCTTGTCATGCTCATCGTTACACCGCTCGGATTCTGGAAGGTAGGGTTGGTATAGATTAGCTTTGGTGGACGCTTGTCGCAGAGTCTGGTAAGCACATCGATTCTCATTCCTTCGCTGTCCATGGGGACAAAGATCATCTCCGCCCCCCGTCCTGCAAAAACATCAATGGCTCCTGTATAGCTGGGTGCCTCCAGGTACACGGTATCTCCCGGCCCCACAAAGGTCCGGGCTACAAGATCAATCCCCTGCTGAGAACCGCTCGTAATCATCACACCGGAAGACTGGACCTCCACTCCGCGGCTGTGCAGATGCCTACACATCACTTCACGCAGCTCGGCATCTCCTTGAAAATTACCGTAGGAAGCCATCAGCTCAGGCTGGCCGGTTACCAGCGAAGACATTGTGGCCCCGATAAATTGCAGCGGCAAAAGCTCGCTGTGAATCGCTGCAAGATGAAAGGGATACTGTACGGAAGAATAGTCAAAATTGCGCCAAAGCTGGGCCCGCGGTAAAAAATCGTCATACCCGTCCTGCCAACCGCTTCCCGCCTCTACCGGGGTGAGCGGCCTCCGGGCGACGAAGCAGCCTTTTCCCTGACTGCAGATGATATGGCCGTGGCTTTCCAGCTCCTCATAGGCTTTGCTTACCGTGACCTGGCTGACCTTCAGCGAGGAGGCCAGACCGCGTACGGAAGGAAGGCGTGTCCCCGGCTGCAGCAGTCCGGAGGTGATGCGCTGAGCCAGCGTATCGCTGATCTGCTGGGGCAGAGACTTGCTGCTCCCGCGGTTTAAATCAATGTGCATCTGACCATCCTCCCAACTGTTATATTCACCGCTTTACTGTTATACCGCTATGCCGTTATGATACAACAAAATTCAACTGCGGGGAGATTTTTTATGAAAATTCATTATGCTGAAATGACGAACCATCTTGGCTCATCAGCCGTTCGCGATATACTTAAAGTTACACAGGGCAAAGACATTATCTCGCTGGCCGGCGGCCTGCCCGGGGAAGAGCTTTTTCCGCTGGAAGCGGTGCGGGATGCTTATAACCGCGCACTTTCAGGCAGCGCCTCTTCGCTGCAGTACGGGCTTACCGAGGGCTATACTCCGCTGCGTGAGGCGGTAGCCGCTAGACTTACGCGCCAGGGTATCCCGGTGCAGGCCGGTGATATGCTGCTCACCACAGGCTCCCAGCAGGCAATCGATCTGTTCTGCAAGGTACTGCTAGACCCGGGGGATAAGGTGCTGGTTGAAGCACCGACCTATCTTGCTGCCCTTCAGGTGCTGAACTCTTACAGAGCAGATATCATCACCGTGGATAGCGACGCATTCGGCATGCTGCCGGAGCATCTGGAGGAGCAGCTCAAGCTGCACCGTCCCAAGGTGCTCTATACCGTCCCCACCTTCAACAATCCTTCCGGGGGAAGCTGGAGCAAGGAACGCCGTGAGCGGACCGTTGAATTATGCCGCCGGTACAATGTGCTGATCCTGGAGGATAATCCTTATGGCGAGATCGCATTTGATGATTCCCCCGGCGCCTATCCCCCTTCAATGGCAGCCATCGACAGAAGCTCCGGTGAAGACCAGTGTGTGGTATACACCGGAACCTTTTCCAAAATCGTCGCTCCTGCCCTGCGCACCGGCTGGATTATCGGCCCATCCGGGCTGATCAGCGTCATGGCTAAGGCCAAGCAGGCGGCTGATCTTCATTCCAGCGCCATTGACCAGCGGGCGCTTCATGAATTGCTTCAGAGCTTTGACATCGATAGCCATATCCGCCTCATCTCGCGGGAATATCACTCCCGGATGAAGCTGCTGGCCGGAGAGCTCAGCGGAGAACGCTGGAAGGGCGCCAGCTTCCTGGAGCCGCGCGGCGGAATGTTCCTGTGGCTGAAGCTGCCTGCAGGCATAGATTCCGCCAAGCTGCTGCCTTTTGCGGTTGAACAGGGCGTCGCCTTCGTACCAGGCGAAGTCTTCTACGCAGCCAAGCCGCTGAAAAATGCCATGCGCCTGAACTTCACCCACACGACGCCTGAGCTGCTGCCCGTCGCTGTTCGGCGTCTGGAAGCGGCGCTGGAGCGCTACGGGCGGACGTTGGCTGGGGCAGTGGACACACTCGCTTAAGCAGGCCGTGGAGGGGCTGCTTCCGTGTACGCAAGGCTGACCGGAGGCAAGCAATTCCCTGCAGTGCTTATATTTGGCTGCTCGTACCAGAGTGAAGAGCTGCAGGGGCAATTCAAGGGCATTTTTGCCCTTCATTCCGTCCATTTTGCCGCGCAAGGGCAAATCAAGGGCATTTTTGCCCTTCATTCCGTCCATTTTGCCGCGCAGGGGCAAATCAAGGGCATTTTTGCCCTTCATTCTGTCCATTTTGCCACGCAGGGGCAATTCAAGGGCATTTTTGCCCTTCATTCCGTCCGTTTTGCCGCGCAGGGACAATTCAAAGGCATTTTTGCCCTTCATTCCGCCCATTTAGCTGCGCAGGGGCAATTCAAGGGCATTTTTGCCCTTCATTCCGCCCATTTAGCTGCGCAGGGGCAATTCAAGGGCATTTTTGCCCTTCATTCCGTCCATTTTGCCGCGCAGGGGCAAATCAAAGGCATTTTTGCCCTTCATTCCGTCCATTTTGCCACGCAGGGGCAAATCAAGGGCATTTTTGCCCTTCATTCCGTCCGTTTTGCCGCGTAGGGGCAATTCAAGGGCATTTTTGCCCTTCATTTTATCCACCTACGCCTAGTTGGATTTTTGCCACTTAGATTCACCTCTTATCATCATGCGGGGGTCTTTAGTTGGAAAAAAGGCATCTATTTCGAGCCAGACTGCCCTTTGAGAGGGAAATCGAAGAAATTAAGTGGCGTTTTTCCATCTATTTCCCTTTATTATGAGCGTCGATGAGAATTAGATGCTGAATTCCCACTTAGCCTGATGCGCACCCGTTCTAAAAAACAATTTTACTAAATGAGTTAATCAACATGCCTGCAATAACACACAAAAAAAGGCGGCCCTCCATTGGAGGGCCGCTATCTCGTCGTATATAAGCTGCATAATCGAGCTTTATCAGTTACAACTGGTTGTCAGTTAGGAAAGTTTGCCGTAAGCCGGGTTCTGTGCTCGTCGTGGTTCATACGGGAACTACCCTCCCACCATAAGCGACAATCATCTATCTAGGCCGTACATTACTGCACGGCTCCAGCGACCAACCTAGACACGCCTCAGGCGAAGGCTGCCCTTCCGGTAAAGGAAGTGCTGTGTCTCATTAGGTCTTGCTCCAGATGGGGTTTACCAGGAACGAAGTCACCAGCGTTCCTCGGGGTCTCTTACACCTCGGTTCCATCCTTGCCTGTGCCGCCCGAAAGCGGCCATCGGCGGTCCATTTCTGTGGCACTATCCTTCGGCTCGCGCCGACTGGACGTTATCCAGCACCCTGCCTTGTGGAGCCCGGACTTTCCTCCCGCGGACAAGCCGCCGGCGATTGTCTGTCAAACTTCCCGAACAACATTGTATATTATACAGACTTGCACCAGTCTGCACAAGTGTAAATAAAGGGATTTTACAGGAATTTGAACGGCTCTGTGCCGATATCCGAAGCATAGACTGCCGTATCGTATTTATGCTCGGTCAGCTTGCCGGACATCCACTCGGCTACCTTGACCTTCATAATCTTCTCGGCATTATGGCCCGGGTCAATGAGCGTAATGCCGGCCAGATATGCATCCTGTGCGGTATGGTAATCAATGTCACCCGTTACAAGCACATCGGCACCTTTAAAAATAGCGCTGTTATAATACTTGGCCCCGGAGCCCCCCATCACAGCAGCCTTGCGGATCTTACGGTTCAAGTCTCCGACGACACGGACATGTTCCACGTCCAGTCCCTTTTTGACTGTTTCGATGAATTCGCCGAGTGTCACCGGCTCTTTAAGCTTGCCTACCCGGCCCAAGCCGAAGCTGCGGCCCTTGAGGTCCATGGAGTAGAGGTCGTACGCGACCTCCTCATAAGGATGAGCCTTCAGCATCGCCTGCACCACTTTATTGCGGACAGACAGCGGAACGATGGTTTCGATCCGGATTTCCTCGGCACGCTCCATTTTGCCGGCTTCACCAATATAAGGATCAGAGCCCTCGCGCGGCACAAATGTACCGTAGCCCTCAATGTTGAAGCTGCAGTGACTGTAATTACCGATCCAGCCGGCACCTGCGTTCAGGATCGCATCCAGCACCTTCTGATGGTGATCTTTAGGCACGAACACTACCAGCTTGGACAGCTGATCCGTGTGAATGTCCTTGATCGGAGCACCATTTTCAATACCCAGCGCTTCAGCCATCCAGTCATTCATTCCGCCTTCTGCCACATCAAGGTTGGTATGGCTGATATAGACGGCGATATCGTTCTTGATCAGCTTCTCATATAGCTTGCCCATCGGAGTATCGGTCTGAATGCCTTTGATCGGCCGGAAAATAATCGCATGATGCGCGATGATCAGATTGCAGCCTTTGGAAATCGCTTCGTCTACAACCTCATCGTTTACATCAAGCGCAACCAGTACGCCGGTAATTTCCTTCTGCAGGCTGCCAAGCTGCAAGCCCACATTGTCCCATTCCTCGGCCAGATGTTTCGGGGCAAGCTGCTCCATGTAGCTGATTACAGTCTGTCCTTTGGCAAACATTCCAGCACCTCCGAAATTTTCTTGATCTGCGCCCGGATTGCAGTCCGCTTCTCTTCTGCCGATTCCAGCTCCGAACGGGACAGTGAAGACAGTATCCCTTCCAGCTTGGCGATCTCCCCCTGCCACTTGGCAAAGAATACCGCATTCGGCTTCTCCAGCAGCCAAGGCCCCATCTGCAGAAGAGTCTCCGGACTTAATACAACACCGCCCGGCAGCATACGCTCAAGGTAGAGTTGCTCATTTGTCAGCCCGAAGGCTTGTCCCTCCGGCAGCGCAGTGAGCACTTCATACGTTTTGCCGTCTTCTTCGAGAATATGCTCGGTGATGACCACCCAGCCGTTATTCAACAGCCAGCGGCGTAAGATATCCTCGCCGACATTCGGCTGCAGCGCCAGGGTTTTGACCCCCTCCAGCTTGCCAAGCACACGGCCGCGTTCAAGAATAGCGGCGATCAGCGATCCGCCCATGCCGGCGATCGAGATACAGTCCGCTTCGCCCGGTTCCAGCACTTCAAGGCCGTCGCCGCGCCGCACAGCAATTTTGGCGCCCAGTCCGGCTTCCGCAACGCCTTTGCGAGCTGCTTCATACGGGCCCGGGTTTACTTCACCGGCAATTGCAGAGACTGCTTTGCCGCTCTCAACGGCAGCTACAGGAAGCAGCGCATGATCGGAGCCGATATCAGCAAGCCTGCTTCCCTCCGGCACCTGTTCCAGCAGAAGCTGCAGCCGGTCTGATAATTTTACTTTGTTCATGATCCCACCCACGTTATCCATTTTTTTCGGAAAATAAACAGCAGAGCCAGCCCCGCCGCTATCTTCACAATCAGTAACAGCGAAACCCAGTCAGGAAAGCCTTGTCTAAGCCACAGCGCATCGACCTCCGGCATTAACCACAGTGAAACCCCGACTCCCAGATAGACCCCTGACACACCGCTGACCTTGTGATAGAGCAGCCAGCTTAACCACACCATAAGTACACAGAGCGGAAGCCAGAGCAGCTCCAGCTCCAGCATGGATGCTTCCGGACGCATCTGCCCGGAGAATCCGGCATAGAGGAGTGCCCAGAAGGCAATCCCGCAGTAGTGGAGCAGCCCGATCCGAAGAGTGAATCCGAGCACACTCCAGAGCAGCCCGCAGCCGGCAATCAGCACAGGCTGCCAGAAATCAGGATCAAGACCATGCAGCGCAATCATCCACAGGCCAAAGCCCATCGTCAGCACGCTGCCGACCCCGGCCAGCAGAAGACTGATTGTCTGGTTCCGGTCCCTGTAAATTGCTGAATAACCGTAACAGACGACCAGGACACAGAGTGCCGTTGCAATTTGCAAAGGCCAGGGAAAAACGCTAAAATAAAGACTAATCATGAAAATCAAGGAAATTATTCCAAAACCAAACAACCAAATTTTGATGCTTCCCTGCTGCAGATTTTGCAAGGATACCGGATTGCTGTCTTTGATTTTGTCTTCATCATTATAAAGGTTTGTCAGGAAATCACAGTATTGCTCCGGCAGCAGCTTGCTTCTTCTCCAGTATTGAATCTCTTTGATAATGGTCTCACGTTTTTCCAGATTCAACGTCCGATCCCTCATTTCCCCCTGGGGCATAGGCTGTTTTCAAGCGCAAAGGACCCCCTGCCGCCGTGCAGCAGAAGGTCCGGTATAGTACAACTATTCGAGGAAATCCTTGAGCCGTTTGCTGCGGCTCGGATGACGCAGCTTGCGCAGCGCCTTGGCTTCAATCTGACGAATCCGCTCACGGGTCACGCCGAATACCTTGCCAACTTCCTCAAGGGTTCTTGTCCGTCCGTCATCCAGACCGAAACGGAGTCTGAGTACGTTCTCTTCACGCTCAGTGAGCGTGTCCAGCACATCCTCCAGCTGTTCCTTCAGCAGCTCATAGGCAGCTGCATCCGCAGGGGCCAGAGCCTCCTGATCCTCAATGAAATCTCCCAGATGCGAGTCATCCTCTTCCCCGATAGGCGTTTCCAGCGATACCGGCTCCTGGGCAATCTTCATGATTTCTCTGACCTTCTCGACAGTCAGCTCCATCTCAGCGGCAATTTCCTCCGGCGACGGCTCGCGTCCCAGTTCCTGCAGCAGCTGGCGGGATACACGGATCAGCTTGTTGATCGTTTCCACCATGTGCACCGGAATACGGATGGTACGAGCCTGGTCGGCAATCGCACGGGTGATCGCCTGACGGATCCACCACGTAGCATAGGTACTGAATTTGAAACCTTTGTTGTGGTCGAACTTCTCGACCGCTTTGATCAGACCCATGTTACCCTCCTGGATCAGATCCAGGAACAGCATGCCGCGTCCGACATAACGTTTGGCGATACTTACAACGAGACGCAGGTTGGCTTCAGCCAGGCGGCGTTTGGCTTCTTCGTCACCGTTCTTGATCCGCATAGCCAGCTCGACTTCATCATCAGCCGACAGCAGGGGCACGCGGCCGATTTCCTTCAGATACATCCGGACAGGGTCGTTGATCTTGATTCCCGGCGGAAGCGACAAATCATCGTCAAAGCTGAAGTCATCATTGTCGTTGCCGTCACTGTCATCCCCTTGCCGGAGCGGAGAGCCTTCATCCTCGTTATCATTAACCACTTCAATCCCGTGATCACTGAGCTGCTCGTAGAACTCCTCCATCTGCTCGGGGTCCTGATCAAACGGCGACAGTTTCTCCATGATATCTTTGTAGTTCAGTGATGATCTTTTTTTACCTTGTTCAATAAGCTGGTCCTTAACCTGATCCAGAGTAAATTCTGCTTCCAGTTCAGTATGCTGATCGTTCGCCATAATTCGACTCCCTCCTCCCTAGGTACATCCTGTCAGTTCCTCATTGTCTCTCTAGGGTTATAATCTCACTTGCTATTTGTGCCGCACGCAAAAAGTCGCCGGATTTCTCCGCTTGAATCATCTCTTCACGCTTTTGCTCCATCTTGCGCTGTGTAGGGTATTTCCTCACTTCACGGATGCAGTCATCCAGAACCTGGGTGTTCCAGTCCGGAGGGGTGTCCATCATGGATATCGCCGTAGCGGTTTTCTCCAGACGGTCATCCTGAAGCGATGATAGAAACCGGCTGATGCCGGGTGGTTTGCCTTGCGCGTAATAGGCATATAGATAAGCAGCAATTGCCGCATGATCATCGATGTTGAACTCTTCTCCGAGGCGTTCGCCCACATAAGCGGCTGCTTCCGGGTCCTGTATCATTAGAGACAGCAGTCTCCGTTCCGCAGCATGATAAGCTGGCAGTAAAGTGGGTGTCTGCACCTGCCCTTTTTTATGCCTACCATTATTCCACCTTTTATCGTTATTATCCCCTTCGGGCATGTTTTTTTGCATAGACGCCCGGAGTAAATTACAGTCCTGCTTCAGGCTGTCATAGGACAGCTCCAGTTCGGAGGATATTTCCCGCAAATATACTTCCCGCTCGGTCGAGGAATGCAGGGTGGCGATAATCTGCAGCGCCTCCTTGACATAGGCAATTTTGCCGTCTTCCTCTAGGAGTATATGGTTTTTTTTCAGATATATAAGCTTAAATTTTATGGCTGAGACCGCAGAATCAATGATCCGCTCCATGAAGCTCTCTGCACCGTGACGGGAGATAAATTCATCTGGGTCCATTCCGCCCGGCAGTACGGCCACTTTAACCCGCAGCCCGCTTTCCTCCAGCATCGGGATTGCTTTCAGCGCTGCAGCTTGTCCAGCCTTGTCACCGTCATAGGAGAGAACAATCTCATCCGCCAGACTTTTCATTAGCGCCACATGGCTTTCCGTCAGCGACGTGCCCATAGTGGCAACACCGTTATGCACCCCTGCTTCCCAGGCCGAAATGACATCGCCGTATCCTTCAAACAGGACAATTTGCCGCATTTTGCGGATAGATGCTTTGGACTGGTGCAGATTGTACAGAATCCGGCTTTTGTTAAATATTCTGCTCTCCGCAGAATTCAGGTATTTCGGCTGTCCGTCTCCGAGGATTCTTCCGGCAAAAGCAACCACCTTGCCCGTCCGGTTCGCTATCGGAAAGATGATGCGCCCGCGGAAACGGTCAATATAGCCCTTCCCTTCTCCTCTGGCAGACAGCAGCCCGCCTTTTTCCATTTCAGCAAGATCAAACCCGCGCTTCTCCAGAAATTGCAGCAGTGTATCCCAGCGGTCCGGGGCAAAACCGATCTGGAACTGGTCAATCATTTTGTCGCTGAAGTTCCGGGATCTTAAATAGTTCATCGCGGCCGTGCCGTATTCCGTGTTCTTCAGCAGAAAATGATAAAACTTCGCCGACAATTCATAGGCTGAAAGCAGCCGGTCCCGCTCAGGATCAGGGGGAGATAACGGTCCGCCCTTGCCCTCGGGAATTGCAATATCACTTTCTTCAGCCATTATTCTGACTGCTTCGGGGAAGGATAGTCCTTCGATTTCCATCCTGAATTTGATGGCATTTCCGCCCATACCGCAGCCAAAGCAATGAAACACTCCCCGGTCGGGGGTTACTGTGAAGGAAGGGGATTTCTCCGAGTGGAACGGGCAGAGGCCCCATAGATATTTACCCTGCTTGGTCAGATGGACAACCTTGCCGACTGTTTCGACAATATCATGCCGCGCCAGCACGCTTTCGATAACTTCTTCCGGAATATTACCGTGTCCGCTTGCCACTTTTAGCCACCTTCATCTCTTAACAAATAAATATAATTCGCTATTGCTGCACATTCTCCTGCAAAAGGGTTAAAAGTTTTGTCAGTTTATGTTGAAAAAGATTTTTTTCTTCGGCGGTAATCGCCTTAGGCCCTTTGGAATAGTGCCCGCGCCGGCGTTCCACCGCTCTGGCATGCCTGCCTTCCAGCATAAAATCCATCTTGGAATCCTCATACTCCTGCCCGCGGTTCGACAGTACTCTGCAGCGTTTGCCAAGCGCCAGTGCAGCCAGGCCGTAGTCCTGGGTAATAACGATATCCCCGGCAGCAATATGATTGGCGATGTAAAGATCGGCACTGTCTGCTCCGCGGTCAACCTGAACCACTGTAACCCCTTCATCCGCCTGAAGCACATGATCGTAAGAAGAAACCATCAGCACAGGAACTTCAAAGGCACGCGCACAAGCCGTAATCTCTTTTTTCACCGGACAAGCATCCCCGTCGACAACAATTTTCCTTCCGCGGGGCATTTCCATCGCCATCACCAGATTCCTGTGTAATATATATACGCTTTACGCAAACCGAAATCCTTCTTTCGATAAAGCATAAATACGGAACGGATGTCAACTTACGCATTGGCACCGTTCCGTATATTTATACCCCAAAGCATCGATCTATACCATAGTTCACACAAAATCACAACTTTTTCAGGGCTGCTGCCCAAAAACCGGTGAGTGCTTCCTATAGCCAAGCTCTACTTGCGCCAAGCCGCTCCTGTATCCGGCAGGGTAATTACCACACCAGCTTGCCAAAATCGGCAAAGACTCTGGAGTCTGCATCCACCCCTGCCAAAAGCGCAAGACGGTTCGTGCGGATCTGCTCGTCCTCGGCCATAACCATTACGGAATCGAAGAACCCGGTAACGGCATCCTTCAAGCCGGACAGAATGCGCAGCGCTTCAGCAGCATTGCGGGCAGCAATAGCCTCCTGATATGGCGCATGAATACTCTGCCATGTCTCATACAGCTTGATTTCGGCTTCTTCCTTCAGCAGGGAAGGCTCGATAACAGTACCCTCTGCGGCTTTGGCAGCCAGATTGCTGACGCGGGTTAAGGAATCTACGGTAACTTTAAAATCATCCTGAGTACTTACAGCTTCGGTAAGTGCCCGGCTTCTGCCGACAACATCAACGATGTCGTCAAAACCGGCAGCGGTTGCTGCTTCTACAACATCATAGCGAATATTGTCATCAGCCAGCAGGCGTTTTACACGCAGACCGAAGAACTCGTACAGGTTATTACGCAGTTCAGGGGCAAAATGTTTCTCTTTACGTAAATTTTCATGCACTTCCACGGCCGCTGCGAAAATTTCCTGCAAGGTGATAGACAGCTTATGCTCCAGGAGCATCTGCACAATGCCTGCCGCCTGACGGCGCAGCGCGTAAGGGTCCTGAGAACCGGTCGGGATGATTCCGATGGAAAAGCTTCCGACGATCGTATCAATTTTATCGGCAAGGCTGACAACCAGACCCGCTTCGGTCGAAGGCACGCTATCTCCGGCAAAACGCGGCTGGTAATGCTCAAAGATCCCTTTTGCCACATTCTCGGCTTCTCCGGCTTTGCGGGCGTAATCTTCACCCATTGTGCCCTGCAGCTCAGGGAACTCACCGACCATCTGGGTCACCAGATCGAATTTGCAGATATCGGCAGTACGGCTTACTTCAGCTGCTGCAGCTGCAGACAGTCCAAGCTTGGATGCCAAAGAATCGGCAATCGCCCGGATTCTGCGCACTTTGTCGCCTACGCTGCCCAGTTCCACCTGATAAACAATGGTTTCCAGCTTGGCAAGGGCATCGCTGATCTGCAGCTTCTGGTCTTCCTCGTAAAAGAACTTGGCATCCGACAGGCGGGCGCGAAGAACCTTCTCGTTCCCTTTGGCAATCACATCAAGCGATTCTGCATTACCGTTACGCACGGTTACGAAGAACGGCAGCAGCTTGCCTGCGCTGTCCAGAACAGGGAAGTAACGCTGATGCTCACGCATCGAAGTGATCAGCACATCCTGCGGAATATCCAGGAAGGAAGGATCAAAGGTACCGAACAGCACAGTCGGCGTCTCCACCAGGAACAGGACCTCTTCCAGCAAATCTTCCTTAATCGCGATCGTCCATTCTTTGTCTGCAGCCAGCTTGTTGATCTGGTTCAGGATCAGTTCCTCGCGTTCCTGTACATCGACCAGCACATGCTGTGCCCGCAGCGCTTCAACATAATCTGCCGGCTGGGCAATAACAGCATCCGTACCCAGGAAACGGTGGCCGCGGCTCACATTACCTGCTTTGACACCGGTGATTTCGAGATTAACAATTTCCTGGCCGAACAAAGCCACCAGCCAGCGGATCGGGCGGACGAATTTGAAATCATAAGCGCCCCAGCGCATATTTTTAGGGAAGGTCATCGCATTCACGATTCCAGTCAGACCTTCAGCAAGCAGGGAGGAAGTCTCAACGCCGTCGCTGTTTTTGGTCACATAGATGTATTCAACACCTGCCAGCTCCTTGAATGTGAACTGCCCGGGATCAACACCCTGGCTGCGGGCAAAACCAAGCGCTGCCTTGCTCCAGTCACCGTTAGCATCCAGCGCGATTTTGCGGGATGGACCCTTTACTTCTTCACTTACATCGGACTGCCGCTCGGCAGCCTCTTTTACCAGTACAGCCAGTCTGCGCGGGGTAGCATAAGCTGTTACTCCGCTGTGCTCAATGCGTGAAGCCTCCAGCCATTTGGCTGTTCTGTCCTGAAGCTGCTCCATCGCCGCCCGGATAAAGCGGGCCGGAATTTCCTCAAGTCCGATCTCGAACAAAATATCTTTAGACATGCTCAGCACCTTCTTTCTTCAGCAGCGGGAAGCCCAGCTTCTCGCGTTCCTCCATATAGGTCGCAGCCACGGTACGGGCCAGATTACGTACTCTTGTAATAAAGCCGGTCCGTTCCGTCACACTGATCGCACCGCGCGCATCCAAAAGGTTGAAGGTATGCGAGCATTTCAGCACATAATCGTAGGCCGGGAATACCAGATGGCTCTCCATCGCTCTGCGTGCTTCCTGCTCGTAGGTGTTAAACAGGGTGAACAGCATCTGCACATCGGATACTTCAAAGGTATACGTGGAATGCTCAACCTCAGGCTGATGGAAAACGTCACCGTAAGTCACGCCGTCCACCCACTCCAGATCGAACACATTTTCTTTCTCCTGAATGTAGGAAGCCAGCCGCTCCATACCGTAAGTAATTTCTACTGCTACCGGACTGGTCTCAATTCCGCCGACCTGCTGGAAATAAGTAAACTGCGTGATTTCCATCCCGTCCAGCCATACTTCCCAGCCGAGGCCCGCACAGCCCAGCGACGGATTCTCCCAGTTATCTTCTACAAAGCGGATGTCATGCAGCAGCGGGTCCACGCCCAGCGCCTTCAGACTGTCCAGATACAGCTCTTGAATGTTGTCCGGCGACGGCTTGATGATAACCTGGAACTGGTGATGCTGGTACAGACGGTTCGGGTTCTCTCCATAACGGCCGTCTGACGGGCGGCGGGAAGGCTCCACATAAGCTACCTTCCACGGCTCGGGTCCCAGTGAACGCAAGAACGTCATCGGGTTCATCGTTCCGGCCCCTTTTTCCGTATCGTACGGGTTGACGAGAATACAGTTCTGCTCTGCCCAGAACTGCTGCAGCGTCAAAATCATCTGCTGAAAGTTCATACTACCGACTCCTTCGCTTTACAAGTGTATTGGCATCGCTGCCGTGAAGCATCTTACTGTGCCGCGATGGAGGCGGCGTTCTTCTATGCTGCAGCCGTTACAAGCGCCTGCAATGCAAAAAAGCTCCCGCCCCCATGCCTGATATCCAGACATAGGGACGAGAGCTTGACATATACTCCCGCGGTTCCACCCTACTTGATTACGCCCTGTATTGCCGGCTTCTGCTTATTGCACCGCTGCAACACGAATTGACGAAATCCACTTTTCATTCTGCCGTTTCCGCACTCCCGGGTGCCCTGTTCATGAACCATGCGCTGCCAGGCTTCCACTCTCCCCGACTCGCTTAAGCGGCATCTTGTTCATTACTTTCCCGATCACTGCACGTCTCTGAGGCTTCAGAGTAATACACGGCTGTAAAATTAAAAAGAAACTGTTCCCATAGTAACGGAAATTTCGGGATTCGTCAAATATTGTATTTATCCAGCTGGTCGAGGAAGCCCTGTGACTTCAATTTCAGCCCGAGCTGGGCATCCATGAAGGCGCGCATAATCTTTTTGAGCTCGCTGCGGGTAGCTTCCTTGACATCAACATTGCCGAGGCGTGTCAGATCCAGGGCCGCAAACAGCCGCATCAGCTTCAGGGCACGCGGAGAGATTTCCATCGCCGGGGGATCGTTGTGCCTGCAGCTTCGGCATAACACACCGCCGAGCCGCGGGCTGATCCGCAGCTCTTCAGCGGGCTTCTCCAGTCCGCAGGCGATACACTGGTCCAGTTCCGGCCCGTACCCTGCAGCCTGTAGTATTTTCATCTCAAACACATTAATAATGATGCCGGGTTCCTTGTCTTCCTCCAGTGCACTGAGACATGCCGACAGCTGGCGGAACCAGAAGCTGCCGGTCTCCTCATCATGCAATACACGGTCAAGCAGCTCGCAGGCGTATGAAGCATATGCCGCTTTAATCAAGTCTGTCCGTAACGCGTGACGCGACTGTATGATCTCACCCGCGTTCAGCGTTCCCAGTCCCCCGTTGTTGCGGAAAAATACAAATTCCCCGGTTGTAAACAGCTGGATCAGCGCAGCATGACGGCTCTTGACCTTTTTCGCGCCGCGGACGAGGACACCTACTTTACCGGCGTTCTCGGTGCAAATCGTAATGATGGCGTTCCCTTCGCCGTAATCCATACTGCGGATGACGATCCCTTCCACCCTGTGTAGCATGCCTCTTCCCCCAACCATCCGGCAAGCAACCAGTCTTTACTCAGCTTCTTCATCAAGAACCTGCTCTTCCTCCGCAGACAGCGGTCCGCCTGATTCCAGCGGATCTCCGGCTTGCCTGTACAGCAGATATGCATCGACATCTCCAGTCATTGCAAAATACTTCCACGAAAAGTCTCGCATTCGTATTCATCCTTTCTTCGGAAACACGATGTCTCTTCAGAAATAGGATGTGCGCTGAGCGGAGGTTTATCCTTGCAATTCCTGCCAGAAAGCAGCGGAGCCAGGCTTTAAACGTCCTTGTGGAAGCCCAGATCGCGCAGAACGCGGTCCTGGTTGCGCCAGTCTTTTTTCACTTTTACCCATAGCTCCAGGAAAATCTTCGATCCCAGCAGGTTCTCGATATCGGTGCGGGCCCGTCTGCCGACTTCCTTCAGCATGGCCCCCTGCTTGCCGATAATAATCCCCTTCTGGGAATCGCGCTCAACAAAAATAACTGCGCTAATATGCACCACACCGTTGGACTCAACACGCATATCCTCGATCCCTACGGCAATGGAATGCGGCACTTCTTCGCGGGTCATATGCAAAATCTTCTCGCGGATCAGCTCGGCGCAGACGAATTGCTCCGGATGGTCCGTTACCTGATCCTCCGGATAATACTGCGGCCCTTCCGGCAGGTATTTGGAAATCTGCTCCAGCAGCGTATTGACGTTGCTGCCCAGCTTGGCGGAAATCGGAATGATCTCGGCAAACGTGTGCAGCTTGTTGTATTCCGTAATCAGCGGAAGCAGCGCTTCCGGCTCGATTTTGTCGATCTTGTTCATTACCAGAATGACCGGTGTCTTGACCTCTTTCAGCTGCTCCGCGATGAACCGGTCGCCGCCGCCCATCCCTTCCGAAGCATCTACCAGGAACAGCACGGCTTCCACTTCATGCAGTGTGCTTAACGCTGTCATGTTCATGTAATCGCCCAGCTTGGACTGTCTTTTATGGATACCCGGCGTGTCCAGGAATACGATCTGCGAGTTGTTTGCCGTATACACCCCATGGATTTTGTTTCTTGTGGTCTGCGGCTTGTCCGACATGATGGCGATTTTCTGGCCGATCACCTGGTTCATGAGCGTCGATTTGCCAACATTCGGTCTGCCGATAATGGCGACAAACCCTGATTTGAATTTCATATGATCTTCCCTTTCGTGTTAAAACAAAAATTAAAAGCTTAAAACCTTTTTTCGATCCCCCTAAATCCCCCTTAGCCAAGGGGGACCCCAAGGGCCCCGGCCCTCTGGACACCCGGAAATGGGCGTGTGAGTGGTTGCCGGTGCTTCGAGCAGGTATTTGATCCAATGAGCGCTTTCGTTCCCTGCGGGAGCACGCTGGACGGCGGCGCTCGGGATGGCTTACGAGTGACTATCTTAGAGCAGACATTAGTGCTAGGAACGCTTTCGTTCCCTGCGGGAACACGCTGGACAGCAGCGCTCGAAATGGCTTATTGGCGGATTTCAGCACAGAGCGCGCGCAGGGATGGTTAACAGACGGAAAACCACTTCAAAGCTTTTCTCGCTACAGCCATCCCGTTAGCTCATCTGGAATATTGTGAGGGCTAAATTAACATTCTGTTGTATTTTATACAACAGAATCCACAAATAACAAACCAATTTCAAGATCTGTTGTATTTTGTGCAATAGATCTGCTCACAACAGGCAAAAATCAAGCATTTCTCCACAATCTGTTGTATAAAATACAATAGATTGCCACTTTAATGAAAAATCGGCCGTTCTATTGCACATAATACAATAGAAAGCCCCCAACACCAAAAATCAAAGACCCAGCGTTATAACAGCTGCTCCTAAGCAAGACAATCTACTCCGGCGCCTGCCCCTGCTCCAGATCCGCAGTCGTAAACGCGCCGGGCAGTAAATCGCCTACGGTGGTCTCTACGATATCACCTTTCAGGTTGCCGAGGATTACCTTCATTTCAGGTCCGCACAGCTCAACCATTACCTGCCGGCAGACGCCGCAAGGAGATACAGGCCCGTCTGTGTCAGCAACAACGGCAATCGCCTTGAAGGTTCCCGGTTTATGGCCGTCGGCAATAGCGCGGAACAAGGCGGTACGTTCACCGCAGTTCGTCGGGCCGTAAGCAGCATTTTCGATATTGCAGCCGTAGTGGACATGACCGTCCTGATCCAGCAGCGCTGCACCGACGCCGAAACGGGAATACGGTATATAGGCATTGGCTCTGGCCTTGATCGCTTCCTGAAGAAGTTGAGCAGATTCCATAGTGGTCCTCCTAAAAGTTTTGTCAGCATATGCTACCTGAGTGACTTCGCACAAAACGATCTTCGTAAGCATTCACTTAGTTTGTTTAGCATCTTCATCATGGCTTTACTTTGGCAAACTCACTTCATAAGCATGTACCCAAGTTAGTTCAGCATATACTGCCTGGGTGTATTCGTACAAAACAATCTTCGCAAACGCTCCGCACGTACTCCATGAGTTGACTACTTGCAAAACCCGTTGCGTTAGCATTGACTATGTTCAGCAGATTCTACTTTTTTTCACTTCAGCAAGCTTGCTGCACAGCATTCACTTCGTGAGCAATCATAATTGCCAGTTTACACACCATTAGATTCCGGCAATCCTGCATGAATGCTGCAAAGCCGCTTAATAGAAGATGGCGGAGGGCTCAAACGCCGGTCCGCCTTCCCGTTCCGCTGAATTTGTAAACTGATTATGACATAAACCCGGCAATCCAGTCCATCACCGGATGATAAAAAACGTAGATTCCCACAATAACGGCAAAAACCGCCGTAAGCAGCACAGCTCCTGCGGCGGTATCTTTGGCAGTCTTGGCCAGGGGATGAATATCCGGCGACACCAGATCAATCGTCGCTTCAATCGCTGTGTTCAGCAGTTCTGTACTCAGTACAAGCGTTATTGCCAGCAGCAGCAGCATCCAGCTTGAAGGCGGCAGCCTGAAAAACGCCGCGGCGGCCAGCACCGCCACAGCCAGTACGCTGTGCACCTTCATATTCAGCTCGGATTTGAACGCAGCGGCAATGCCCTGCGCAGCAAACCGGAATGAATGCCAGAATTTTTTGTGGCCCACCGCCGTATTCTTGACCATTAGCGGGTCAGCCCAACCTGTGCTAATACCTGCTCCTGCTTGGACATCATCTCAGCCTCTGATTCCGCATCCTGATGGTCGTAGCCCAGCAAATGCAGGAAGCCGTGTACAAACAGGAAGCCAAGCTCCCGCTCCAGGGAATGGCCGTATTCTTCAGCCTGCTCCTTAGCACGTGTAACAGAGATAATGATATCCCCCAGCGTGTTTGGAACCTCCCCGTATTCTTCAGCCTCTTCAGACGCATATATAATCTCCGGCTCATCCTCCCCGGCCTCATTCATGGCAAAGGACAGCACATCCGTCGGACGGTCGATACCCCGGTATTCGCGGTTCAGCTCGTGAATGCGGTCGTTATCAACAAAGGTAAGGTCTACCTCACCCTTGTCAATCCCTTCAGCGGCACCCGCTTTTTGCAGGATGCTGTCCAGGAGCGTGATCAGCGCGTCCGTAATTTCGTATTCTTCCTGCTCGTTATTCCAATTGATGGCTAGACTCATGTTGTTGCCGCTCCTTCCTCTTTCTTCGGTTTCTTCACTTCTTCAGGATATTCGATCCGCGAGTGAAAAATCCCCATGACCGTCTCTTTGAGCGTCCGGGCAATGATGTCCAGCTCCTTGATCGTCAGGTCACATTCATCAAACTGGTGGTCATCCAGCCTGCTTTTAATAATTTTTTCAATCATCGTCTCTACCTGTACTACGGTTGGCTTGCGGAGTGAGCGGACCGCTGCTTCCACACTGTCTGCGATCCCGACCACGGCCGCTTCCTTGGACTGCGCTTTGGGCCCCGGATAACGGAAATCCTCTTCTGTGAAATCAGGCGTAACACCCTTTTCTTCCGCTATTTTCAGCGCCTTATGATAAAAATAATGCAGGAACGTCGTGCCGTGATGCTGCTCGGCAATGTCGCGGATCGGCTTGGGCAGCTTGTACTCCTTCTGCATCTCCACCCCGTCCCGGGCGTGCGCTACAATGATAGACTTGCTGAGCGCCGGCTCAATCGAATCATGCGGATTCTCCATATTGTTCTGGTTCTCAATGAAATAAAATGGCCGCTTCGTCTTGCCGATGTCGTGATAGTAGGAGCCTACCCGGCAGAGCAGCCCGTCCGCACCAATCGCCTCCGCCGCCGCTTCTGACAGATTGCCGACCATTACGCTGTGATGATAGGTCCCCGGTGTTTCCGTGAGCAGCTTGCGCAGCAGCGGATGATTCGGGTTGGACAGCTCAACCAGCTTCAGCGCGGACAGGATACCGAAGGTAGCTTCGAAGAACGGCATCAGCCCGATGACAAGCACCGCTGTCAGCAGACCGCCGGCAAAAGCAAACCCGACTGAATATAAGGTCTGCGTATCATTCCAGACTCCGCCTCCAAGCAGCTTCAGCATAAAGACGGTCACTGTACCGAATAAGGAGACCATAATCCCGCCCTTGAGGAGCGTGGAACGCTGGCCGGCGCGGTGGGTGGCAAAAATCGCTACATACGATACCACCAGCGCAAAGAAACCGAAGGTAAAATCAAATACCGTGTTCTGCTGCACGTTCAGAATAATGCTGGCGAGCACACTGAACAGGATCGAGCAAAAGTACGCCAGAGTCATATCCAGCAGCATGGCAATCAGCATCGCCCCGATCGCGACCGGAGCCAGGAATCCGACATAATAACGGACATCGGTCTGCAGGAAGGCAGCCAGCTTCATCGTGATAATAGTGATAACAAAGACGAGCACCAGCATCAGAAGCTGCGAATTATTGTACTTGAACCCTGATCCGCCTGTGCCTCCGGAATAACGGATGAACACCATCAGCCCTGCCGAGAGCATTACCGACAGCAGCAGCAGGCCGAATTGCGGCCAGTAGTTAACCTCGTTGCTGAGCAGCCCGTTCTCATCCAGGAGCGTGTACAGCTCAGGCGTGATGACATCACCCTTGGCAACAAGCACATCGCCCTGCTCAATGAACACATCCGGCGTATTCTCGCGTGCTTCAACCTTCGCTTCCTTGGTAGCTTCCTCGTCAAAAAATTTATTAGGCATAATGACCAGCCGGACCAGCTCCTGAGTCACCTCACGGGCTGTCCGCTGGCTGAGGGAGCTGACGCTGACCTGCTCCGCCACCTTCGCGCGGGCGGTCTGGGCGTCAACAATCTGGTCATTCATCAGCTTGATGACAATTTCCCGGGCAACCTGCTTCATTTCGATAATATCCTGGGAGGTGAGCCGCGGAATTTTGATATAGGTCTCTTCCGGAATGGTGTAGGCCTGTTCAGCAATGCCGGACTGGATCTCCTCCAGAAGCGTATCTGAATATGTACCGGCACTGCGGCTGGAATTGATAAAACTCTGTACAAAATCATTGGCCCGCTGCGGGATAACATCCTTATAAATGCCGATTTTGTCGCTTTGCGAGATCAGATCATCCTGATTCAGACTGTCAATCCGGTCCAGCAGCAGGGTAATGAGACTGTCCGCCCTGATCGGTATAATTGCATATTTGTTCTGTACAGCCTCCGCCGCAGCTT
Source organism: Paenibacillus sp. fava2 (assembly GCF_058313675.1). NCBI lineage: Bacteria > Bacillati > Bacillota > Bacilli > Caryophanales > Paenibacillaceae > Paenibacillus > Paenibacillus sp. fava2. Next base: position 5,555,088 of record NZ_CM177755.1, read on the forward strand.
CCTGGGCCTTCAGCTTCGCCTTGTTATCAAGAATCTGCTTCGGCGCCGTAATCTCCTTGGCGCTGGTCGTATTCACTTTAATATCATAGCGTTTCGGCAGCAGGTCGGATGAGAGGCTGAAGTAGAAGACCAGCCCCAGGAACAGGAAAAGAGCATAGCGCGTCGCCGCGCTATACTTCCATCCGGTATTGCTGTATACGAATCCGCTTAGTTTCGATGGTTGCTTTGAAGCCATGAGGACAGTCCCCTTTGTTAGTCGAGGTTTTCGGCAGAGCGGTCATAGGCTACGATAATTTTCTGCACCAGTGAATGTCTTACTACATCCTGTTCTGCAAAATATACAAAACCGATTTCCTCAATACCGGATAAAATCGCCTTAGCTTCGATCAATCCCGATTTTTTGCCGCGCGGCAGGTCAATCTGGGTAACATCACCGGTGATGACCATCTTGGAGCCGAAGCCAAGCCGGGTCAGAAACATCTTCATCTGTTCCGGGGTCGTATTCTGGGCTTCATCCAGGATAATAAAAGAATCATCCAGCGTACGCCCGCGCATATAGGCAAGCGGTGCAATCTCAATCAGTCCCCGCTCCAGCGCCTTAGCTACCTGATCCGGCCCCATAACGTCGTACAGGGCATCGTAGAGCGGGCGCAGATACGGATCAACCTTCTCCTGCAGATCGCCCGGCAGAAAGCCCAGGCTTTCACCTGCTTCGACAGCAGGCCGGGTAAGCACGATCCGCTTCACGGAACCCTCCTTGAGGGCAGCAACGGCGAGCACAACAGCGAGGTAGGTTTTTCCCGTTCCTGCAGGCCCGATACCGAAGACGATGTCGCGTTTCTTGATCGTGGTCACATAATGCTTCTGGCCGATGGTTTTGACGCGGATTGGCTTACCGCGGAACGTAGTCGTAATTTCGCCCTTGAACAGGTCCAGCAGCTGATCAGAACGGAACTCCTTGGCCAGCTCCACTGCATACTGGACATCGCGCTCGCTGAGAATGTAACCGCTGCGGATCAGGGACAGCAGCACATTGAACAGCTGCTCCAGCATGTCCACCTCGCGCTCCGCCCCGCGTATTGTAATTTCTGCTTCACGCGAGTCAATCACTGCCGGAATTTCACTTTCAATGATTTTCAGAAATCCATCCTGCGGGCCGAACAGGGATTGCGCTTCTCCCGCATTTTGCAAAGATATACGAATGCTTGCAGTCTGTTCTGACAAGTAGCCTCATTCTCCTCAGTTGTTTACTATCGGAAGTTCTTCCGCGATTCTCTCTTCCACCTCAAACAGCACTTTCATATAAACTTTACCATTGTCTTTCTTCTCATGCAAAATTTTTTGACTTTTAATGGTGCTGTCCGTGCCGTAACGGGCCAAAATATCGCTTTTTGCGCGGGCAATCCCTTCCTCCCTCGCCTCTTCCGCCGTCTTCACCGAAGACGCATAGCTGATCTCCAGCTCCTTCTCCGTCATAACCCCCAGCGGCAGCTGAAGGGAGCGCCAGGATAACATATTATTTTCCGTGAGTGTGCGCGTTTTGCTGAAGCCGGATTTACCGTAACCCCACAGCTGTATTGCCCAGTCTCCGATTACAAGATAGGTCCGGTCTTTTCGTTCCCCGGTATAAGAGCTGCTTGTCGTCTTCAGCGGAACCTCGATATTGTATTCATGCCAGACAAGTCCCCTTACTTCGCCCTTGGCTACCACATATTCTATATTTTCCTCATCACCCAGTGACCCTGATATGAGGATCTGTCCTTTTTTAACCCGGGAATTGATGCCCACCACGGGCCGGCCCTGCTCAGCATAAATACCGGTAACGACCGCATCCGTTCTGCTGACCAGATGGCGCTGGCTCAGGAGGGGCCGCTTCTCCGGCTGGTCTGCCTCGACAACCTGGATTGTGATGCGTGTCCCTGTCCGTTCTACCCCCACCCAGGAAAGCCCCGGCACGCGGGAGGTCAGCCTTTTGGAGAGCTTGTCCGGCTCGTCCATGCGCCAGATCCACTGAAACGGATAAATCCCCTCCTGGCGGGCGGCAGCCAGCAGATCATCCGAGGCGATGCGCTGGTTGCCTTCGATCCGGACTGTCCAGACCATGGAGCAGAATAGCAGAAGCATTACCCCGAACAGCAGGATGCCTCCTGAAAAAAGCTTGCGTCTCCACAGCCTGGCCATCCGGAAAGGAAGGCCGCTCCTCGCAGTGACGTGCATGCGGCAGCCTGTCTTTTTTAAAAGCGGCCGGAGGCTGAAGAAGTCGTCCAGCAGCAGGTTCAGGGAAGCGCCGCTGCCTGCAGGCTTCACCTCCCAGATGACGATGCCGGCTTCGGTTACGGCGTTGATAAACTTTTCCACCGCAGGTCCCGTCACATGCAGTGTAACGAACCCCCGCAGTGATGACAGAGGCGGCTCTTTCATGGTTTCTCCTCGCTTCCCTTGTATCTGATTTCCCCGATAATACCTTCAACAGCCAGCTCCTGGCCGAGGATATTGCGGATCATTAGCTCCTGCCCGGAGATTTCAAGCGAACCCTTGGCTAACGCGATGGTAAGCTGGCCGGACGAAAAATGCAGCACACCGCGGTGGTTCTCGATATACAGTTCCTTATTGCCGATCAGGGTGATCCGGGGCAGCTCCTGCAGCACATCCTGCGGAAGATCCAGTACCCCGTTTGTCCATCCCCGCAGCCTGCGGCCGATACGGGTCATATGTAGACTTCTCCCCCTTCCTGCCTTCTTTACACCTTATGCGGCGCTGCAGGCTTTTATGAGAAATACTCACACAGGGTTAGAGAATGCGGCTACGGTTCCTCCGCAAGGCCTGCTGAAAACGCAAAAAGCCTCCGGACCCTTCAAGAAGGTTCCAAAGGCTTGTATTGCATACTCTGTAATCCAGTTCTGGTCGTCTCAACACGGCAGCTGCAGTAAAGCTGCTATCTTCTCGTTGAGTGCGGCCGCCGTGAACGCGGCGGACCGAGAATTTCCGCCCAGATGATCCCGTTCCGCAGCGCCTGGCGGCTGTCTGCAGCTCCGCCGGTAAGTGAGGAGGAAGCAGAGCCCTGCACACGGGCGGCTGATGGCCCGTCTGCTGCTTTCTCAAGACCATAGGCTGCCATCCCGTCATATGCAGCCTGCAGGCGCTCCAGCTCACGCTGCATCCGTTCTGTGCGGGCCTGCACACTGTCCTCCTGATCCGCAGGCTGCTCGTAGGACATACCCTCACCCGTCTCATAGTCGGGAGTCGGGATCTGCGGCGGCTCATCCCAGGCAGGGGCCAGTTCATGCTCATGCCGCTCATAGGATGAGCTGTCCCGGGAGGACATGCTGCCTTCGGGTGCAGGGAAGCCGCTGCCGGTTCCAGAAGAACGTGCTTTATCTTCGTCAGCGTCCGGCCGTTCAATCCGGCGCAGCGGGTTATCCCCGCCCCCGCCAAAGGTCGGCATTCCGCCCCGGGCGTTAGGCTTTTTCTTATTCTTGGCCGCTTTATTCACATTGGTAAAGATTGCAATCAGAATAATCACGGCAATATAAATCAGACTGCCCATGGGATCTCACATCCCCTTATTTATTGGTCGGACGGTTCGGATCATCCCCGTCGTTCACTTTACCGAGCGATCCGCGCATCTGCGTGTCGGCCTCGATATTTTTGAGATTCATGTAATCCATCACACCCAGCTGTCCGGAGCGCAGTGCTTCGGCCATAGCCAGCGGAACCTGGGATTCGGATTCGACAACCAGCGCCTTCATTTCGACAACTCGAGCCTTCATCTCCTGCTCATGGGCAACGGCCATCGCTCTGCGCTCCTCGGCTTTCGCCTGGGCGATGCGCTTATCCGCTTCGGCCTGCTCAGTCTGCAGGTAAGCGCCGATATTTTTGCCGACATCGACGTCCGCAATATCAATGGAGAGAATTTCAAAGGCTGTACCGGAGTCAAGCCCCTTGGACAAAACAGTCCGGGAAATCGAATCCGGATTCTCCAGTACGTCTTTATGCGAATTACTGGAACCTACCGTGGTAACAATCCCTTCGCCGACACGGGCAATAATGGTTTCTTCACCCGCACCGCCGACCAGCCGGTCGATATTGGCGCGGACAGTCACGCGGGCTTTTACCTTAACTTCAATCCCGTTTCTGGCAACTGCAGCTACAATCGGTGTTTCAATGACACGCGGGTTAACACTCATCTGCACCGCCAGCAGCACGTCACGCCCTGCCAGGTCAATTGCCGCCGCACGGGTAAATTCAAGCGGAATATTGGCCCGCTGCGCCGCGATCAGCGCATTGACAACCCGGTCCACGTTACCGCCGGCGAGATAATGGCTTTCCAGCTGGTTGATGTTAAGACCAAGTCCGGCTTTGGTAGCCTTGATCAGCGGATTAACAATCCGGCTTGGCGTTACCCGGCGCAGTCTCATCGCCACCAGCGTAATAATGCTGATTCTTACACCGGATGCCCATGCGGAAATCCACAGCATAACCGGGAAGAAGCTGAAGAACACACTCAATACAATGATCACGACAACCGCAATCAGCAAAATAGGAATCAAAGATGCTTCGCCCATACCTGTTCCCAACCTCCGTTACTTTAATTAAAAATCATTCTACATTCGCAGCTCATTCCGCCGCTTCCTTTACCACCACACGGCCGCCTTCCACCTTCACCACGGCTATCGGCCTGTCAGGATTGATAAAGCTGCCTTCAGTAACCACATCCACCCGTTCTCCGCCGATCATGGCTGTTCCCGCAGGACGGAGCGGAGTAATGCTCATTCCCGCTGCACCAATGAGGCTGAGCTGTTCCAGTGCAGGCACAAAGCCCTCCTCTTTGGTCAGACTCTCCTGGAGAATGAACCGGTTCCAGATGCCGCGTTCCTTAAAAGTAACCACAACGACAGCAATGACTACCGCCGCAGCAGCAAATGCGATCCCGAGATTAAGCAGGGCGTGGGTGTAGCTGAAGGCTGCACGAACAACACCTGCGATCAGACAGACTGAACCAAGCAGGCCGAGTATGCCGAAGCTTGGCACAAAGAGCTCCAGCACCAGCATGACAAGCCCCAGAATGAACAGCAGCCATGTCTCCGCTCCGGCGAAGCCGGCCACGTAGTTGCCGAAGAAATACAGGGCAAAGGCCAGCGTACCGATGATGCCCGGAGCCCCGAAGCCCGGTACCAGCAGTTCAATGACAATCCCGGCAATCCCGATAAAGAGCAGAATCGTCATGACTACCGGATTAGTGAGAAAATGCGACACTTTCTCGGCCCCGGTCTGCTTAACGTGAAAAATGTCGTCATTAGAGTAGCCCAGCAAGGTAACGGCTTCCTCCGGTGTAGCCGCCAAATGCTCAGCATAGCCCGCCTTCAGCGCCTCGTCGCTGGTCAGCGCAATGATCTGCCCTGCCGCCTTATTCACCCCAAGCTCAGGCTTGTTCACAACCAGGTTCACATCCATCATTCCTGCAGCAATGTCAGGATCACGGCCGTTGAGCATGGCTGCCCCGACCATTTTGGATTTCCAGTAAGAGACGATTTTGGCGTCATCCACACTGTTCCCTTCCCTGTCTACGAGCGATGCCGCGCCGATCATGCTTCCGGGCTTCATAATAATGTTGTCTGCATTCAACGCTATGTAACTGCCTGCCGATGCAGCGTCGCCCTTAATAAAAGCTGTAACCGGAATGTCGCTGTCCCTGATCAGTGAACCAATCTGCTCTGCAGAATCCACCAGTCCCCCGGGTGTATCAATCTCCAGTACAATCAGAACCGCCCCGTAGTTAGCCGCCTCTGCAAATCCGCGCTCCAGAAAGCTCTGCAGCCCGCGTTCAATCTCATGTTCAACCGGAATGATAAACACAGGGCCGCTTTTGACTTCTCCGGCCGGCCGGCCTGTTGACCCGGATGATGCGGCTGCACCTGCCAGTACCGGTATGCACAGCATCAGCAGCAGAATAGCAGCGGTAAAGGAAACAAGCCCTTTCCTGAATCTGCTCACAATAGAACCTCCCCTCTTCATGATAACCCATTTCATACTCCTAGTACGCCTTTATCCGTCAATCCGTTTCAAAACATTAACCGGGCTGACGGCTTTTAGCCCAACAAGTAGAAACGGCTATGCCGTCCTTCAGATAAGGCGGTACCTGTTTCTGCGAGAAATAGAAGGATTATTGATAACGTAAAACATATAAATTCTTTTATTTTGAAAAAGGGACAAAGATAAGCAGATGCTTATCATTTGTCCCTTATATAACGAAAAACACCCCTTATAAAAAGGGGTGTTAGCGCTATATTATTGCAGAAATTGCAGAACCGCCTGGTTCACAAGTTTACCATCGGCGCGACCTTTGACCTTAGGCATCAGTGCGCTCATGACCTTACCCATATCACTTTTCGAAGAAGCACCGGTTTCCTGGATGGTCTGCTGTACAATTACTTTAATTTCTTCTTCGGAAAGCTGCGCAGGAAGATACTTAATGATAATCTCGATTTCTGCCTTCGTATTCGCGGCAAGCTCTTCACGACCCGCTGATTCAAATTCTTGGAGGGCATCTTTGCGCTGTTTGATTTCACGACTAAGGATATCAAGCACTTCGTTGTCGTCTAATGTTCTCTTTAATTCTATTTCAGAATAATTTATCGTAGAACGAACCATTCGAATGGTGGAGAGTGTGAACTTGTCCTTACTCTTCATCGCTTGCTTCATATCTTCGTTCAATCGTTCGCTAAGATTCATGACTCGGTAATCCTCCTAAAACTTTCTCTTACGAGCAGCCTCAGACTTCTTCTTGCGCTTAACGCTTGGCTTCTCATAATGCTTGCGTTTCTTCACCTCAGCCAAGACACCATCTTTAGCGATGGAACGTTTAAAGCGACGAAGTGCAGCATCAATTGTCTCGTTTTTACGAACTTTCGTTTCAGACACCAGTTTTCCCTCCCTCCGACCAGACCGTCCAAGAGCATAACACGGTTCATCAACTTTCATTATAGGTCAAACCGAAATAAGGTGTCAACCTTCGTGTTATTCTTTTTTCCGGCAGGTATTCTGAATTTGGAATAATACGCTAAGCGTGTGAATCAGATATGCCCACGAGGGCGCCCAGCTTGGCACCGCCAATCAGGTGGTAATGCAGGTGTGGAACGGCTTGTCCGCTGTCCGGTCCGCAGTTGTTAATCAGCCGGTATCCTGTTTCAGCGACACCGAGCTCGGCAGCAATCTGCTGGGCTACAGCATGGATCTCGGCGATCAGCGGCAGATCCTCTGCCGTAACATCGTTCATCGAGGAGATGAATTTCTTGGGAATAATCAGCACATGCACCGGTGCCGCAGGCTGAATATCATGGAACGCCAGAATCCGCTCGTTCTCGAACACCTTTTTTGAAGGAATTGTGCCCTCAATAATTTTGCTAAAAACGGTTTCCATACAACACTTCCTCCTGAACGTTTTGTGGTGCGATACTGCTAAGTGTGCTCCGGAATCAGACTTGCTACGTAGCGCTGGACCGAATGTGTGGAGCGAAAGCGCTGAACTAACTTGCAGAGCGAAAGTCTAACTGATTTTGTAAAGCGTAAAAGCCCTAATACTGGTGCTGAACTGGTTTGTGAAGCCTAAATGTTAGGTGCTCTTCGCAGCAGCTTGCTGCCTGGAAAGACATATGACCCGTAGATCGCCTGTCTGCCCCACCGATTGCCCGGCCTTCCCGCCATTGTTTTTTATGTGTCTAATCATACAGGATTTTTACGGAATACGAAAGCCGGGGCGGGAGGGCCATTTGTAAAAAAGGGAAATGTGGCTAAGGGGGATGGAAACCTCGCTGAGGGACGGTGCAGGTACAGGACACGGGAAAGGGTTTAGGACATAGCTGACAGTAGAAAAAGGCACTTACGGCGGGCCGGTACCGGCCAAGAGGCGGGAAGACAATATTGGGCATGGCTGCGGCTGTGGCGGAAATGTAGTGAGAACTGGGTGTACGTATGTGGTGATGAGCGCATGGGCATTGGCAGGTGTTAAAAATGAGCGGGGTATCAATATTCCTGTGTTGTAGTACAGTCATCAGCAAGGGGCAAAATCAAACTGTATCAGTAACAGCTGGAATGAGTTCGTTAACTTTTAGTTAAAATCTGGGGCATGTTAGCAATGCATTAAAATTTCACTTTGTACCTGACTACACTTTATACAACTGAAACGACGCTTTTTCTTCAATTTTCTTTTTTAAGTGTATCCGGACAACTATTTAGATATTTAGCCCGCTTTAGTTGAACTAAATACAGCTATATGGCGCTGACAACGAATTCCGGTGCTTTTTGTTGAACAAAGTGCAGCTATCTCAGTACAGTCAAACACCACAGCAATTCTTCATTCACGTACATAAAACCAGATGTATAAATATGGATACATAAAAATAGACAAAAAAAAGAAACACCCTATCAGCTGAAAGGCTGATTCGGCGGCGAACGTATGAAAAGGAGTGCATCCCGGTCATACGTCCGCCGAGGTGTTTCTAAAAGATGTCGGCTTAGCTGTATTATAACAGGGGCATGATGGTGTCTCTGTGATTGACATCACATCAAGCCCCAAGTTTCACATTTTTTCCAAAAGAATGTGCGATCCCCCGCCCCCCTGCTCGGCAGGAACGACAATCAGCTTGCGCGGCAGCCTGGCCCGGAGCTCGGGAACATGGCTGATAATGCCGACCGACAGCTGGTCATTGTGCAGCTTTTCCAGGGAAGTGATTACGGTATCCAGCAGCTCTGTATCCAGAGTGCCGAACCCTTCATCCAGGAAAAAGAACTGCAGCGGGTATTGTCCGCGCAGCTGGATCTGTGCCGACAGGGCGAGCGCCAGTGACAGGGAGGTCAGGAACGTCTCCCCGCCGGACAAGGTAGAAACCGGACGGCGGACGCCGCCGTTACCGTCATCGCGGATCACAAAGCCGCCGCCGGAGTCCACCTCCAGCGCATAACGCTGCTTGGACAGAAAACGCAGACGCTGCGAAGCAGCCTGGCAGACCTGCATCAGCTGCTCTTCGGCGATATACTCGACAAAGGCATTGCCGCGCAGCACCGTCTGCAGCTTGGACAACTGGTCCTGCAGCGCCGCATGACCGGCCCGCTGCTCCTCCAGCTCCATCCAGCGGACATGGCGCTGCTGGAGATCCTCCAGATCGCGCTCGGCACGGGCCCGGCTGCGCAGCGATTCCTCATCGTCCTCCTTGCATTGCTTGAGCCCGGCCTGACTGGCCAGCCAGTCCTCGTCGCTGAGCACTTCACCCTGCAGCTTATCGGCGATGCTCCGCAGCTGCAGGTTCACTTCAGCCTCCTCCTCACGGTGACTCCGCACACGGAGGGCTGCCGCCGTCCGTTCTTCCGGCGGCAGTGCTGCAGCTTCAATTTCGGCCGCTGAAGCAAACGGAGACGACTGCAGGCTCTCTTCCCAGCGCGCAGCAGCTTCGGTGTAATGCTCGCGGGCCGATTCAGCCGCCTGGCGGGCAATGGCCGCTTCCTTCAGCTCATGCTGCGCCTTCTCGGCAGCCTGGCGGTGGCTTAGCCTGCTGCTCTCTAGCGCAGCCTGCAGGCTGCGCAGCTGCCGCTCGCAATCAGCAAGCAGCTCGGCAGCGGCCCGTCCGCCTGTCCACTGCTGCAGACGCTGCGCCTTCTCGCGCTCCAGCGCTTCCTTGCCCTCCAGCTGGGCATGCAGCTGTGCCAGCTCCTTGTCCAGACCGGTAATTTCCTCCTGCAGCGCCTGAACGGCGGCGTTTTTGTCCTCCAGGAATTTCACGCTGATCTCCAGACGTCCCCGGATTTCTTCCGACTGCTCGTCCTTAAGCTGCATGGCCCGGTAAGCGGCCTCCGCCTCGTTCACCGCCAGTTCCGGGAACAGCACTGCCCACTCTCCGCGCAGTCCGGCTAACTGGCCTGACAGCTCCTCGGCTTTGGCGGCCAATCCCTGCAGCCAGGCTGTCTCTGCCTCTACGGCAGCTGCTTCCTTATGGCATAGCTGCTGCTGCTCCTGCATGGACTGCTGCCACCGGGCCGCAGTGCTGCGCAGCGCTGCGGAGCGGGACTTGCCGGAGGCCAGTCTAGCCTCAAGCTCTGCAAGCAGACCAGCATCCGGAGCTTCCGCCTGCGTCTGCCCGGCCTGTGCAACAGCAGCAACGGCCTGCTCCAGACCCGCAGCAGCCGTGCTGTCCGCCACGCCGGCGCCATACACCTGCTCGAGCCAGGCCCCGTCCTGTTCCAGCAGGCTGTGCAGCAGGTGGCGTGTATCGAGCGCCTGTCTCGCCAGCTGGCGCACCTGCTGAAGCCGGCCGGCAGGCTCTTCCTCCGCGCCGCCGTCCTGGGCGGACGCAGGCGCGGGATGATGCTCGCTGCCGCAGACCGGGCAAGGCAGCCCGTCACGGAGTTCGCCGGCGAGCGCCAGCGAGAGCCGGTGAACCTCCTGCTCTTTGAGCGCGGCCTCCAGCGCGCTGCCGTGCTGCTCCAGGCGCACGGCAGCTTCCCCTGCGGCGGCTTCCGCAGCCCGCAGGTCCTCCAGGTGCAGCGCCGCCGAGGCGACCTGCCCGCTGCGCTGCGCCGCCAGCTCCTGCCGCCAGCCCTCGGCAGCGGCAAGGCGCGCCTGCGCCGCGGCGAGCACCGCCGCGCGGCCCTGGCGCTCGCGCTCGGCCGAGTCCCGCTGGGTCTCGGCCGAGCGCAGCCCCTGCAGTCTCTGCATGGCTTCCTGCAGAGACTGCCGCTCCTGGGAGCGGACCGCCAGCGGCAGCAGGCTCTGCTGCAGCTCCTGCTGCTTCTTTTGGCCGCGGGCCAAAAGCTCCCGCTCCCGGGCCATCTTCTCCTGCGCGGCGCCCAGCGCGCCGGAGAGGGTCCCGCTGCGCTCCAGCACAGCGGCGCGCTCCTGCCGCAGCCCGGCGAGCTCGGCTTCGAGCTCAAGCGCGCGGCGGTAGGTGTCTGCGCCTTCGCGCAGCGCAGGCTCCTCCGCCAGCAGCGCAGCCTGCGCCGCAGCTTCGGCTGCGGCAAGCCCCGCCGCTTCCCGCTCAGCGGATGCGGCGTTCACCTCCTGGCCCTCCGCGCGGGCCAGCCGGCTCTTCCAGGCGGCTTCCGCGCTGCGCCAGGCGGTCAGCACAGGCAGCCGCTGCTCAGCCTCGTCAGCCTGGCCGAGCTTACGCTCCAGGAGGAGGATGCCTTCCTCCTGGGCAAGCAGCGCCTGCCGCTTGGCCTCGCGGCGGGTGCGCTCCTCCTGCAGCTCGCGGATCTTCGCGAAGCGGTCGGAGCGCTGCTGGGCTTCCTCCAGCAGCTTGCGGCACTCCTCCGCGCGGCTAACCGCTTCCTGCAGCCGGACCTCCGCCGCTTCGACATCCGCTTTGCCAGCGCTGCCAAGCCCCTGCTGCTCAGCCTCCAGTGCCCGCAGCGCGGCCTCATTGTCCTTGATCCTGCGGCTGAGCTTCAGCGCCAGCTGGTCCCCGTACTGCTCCAGGTGGAACAGCCGCTGGAGCATCTGTCTGCGGTCGACACCCCGCAGCGACAGGAACTCGGCGAATTTGCCCTGGGGCAGCACGACCGCCCGGGTAAAGTCATCCATCTTGAGCCCGATATGCTCCTCCACACAGCGGGTAACATCAGCCAGCTTATCCGCCAGGACATGATCGCCGTCTTCCGTCAGTTCGATAAAACGGCTGATCGTATTGCTGATCGACTGCTCGCCGGTACGTTTGAATTTCCGTTCCACCCTGAAGCGGCGGGGACCTGCCGAGGAGACAAGCTCGAAGGTGAAGGCTACGCTAAGCTGATCCTCGGAATGGTTCATGATTCCCTGCGTACCGTTCACCGCACGCTCCACCTTGCCGTACATCGCCAGCGTTATGGCATCCAGCAGACTGGACTTGCCGCTGCCTGTCGGGCCAAAAATCCCGAACAGTCCTGTCTCGGTCAGACTGGAAAAATCTATCTCCTGCTGCTCCCTGTAGCTCTGCAATCCGGACAATTTTAATAGAATCGGCTTCACGTCAGCCCACCTCCCCTTCCTCCGGCTGGCGCCGGTCCTCTTCTTCCGCCAGCTCCAGGAACAGCCGGATCAATTCATCCTCCGGTTCCGCGCCGCCGGTCTGCCGCTGGTAAAATTTGCGGAACAGCTCCTGGACCGGCATGCGCGAACGGGCAGTCTGTTCGAGCTCCAGCTCCATCTGCGGATAGACCGGTCGGATATGAATAATCCCTTCCCGCGCCTTGCGCAGACGCTGGATATCATTCAGCGACATCGCTTCCGTCAGCCTCAGCTCCAGATCGATAAAAGCATTGGCGTCACGCCCCTCATCAAGCCAGCTGTAGACCTCCTGCAGCCCGCCGGAGGATTTCCAGTTCACCAGCGGACGGCCGCAGCTGAGGTAAATCTCCTCAAACACCGGCTCGCCTCCAGGGGCAACATCCACCATCGTTACAGACTTGGCCTGACCCGCTTCAGAAAAGCTGTAGGCCAGCGGCGATCCGCTGTAACGGATCATCCCTTCGCCTTTAACACGCTGGGCGCGGTGCAGATGCCCGAGCGCTGTATACTGGGCGCCGCAGGACAAGGCAGACGGATCTACCGTATAAGCGCCGCCGACCTGAATCGGACGCTCGGAATCACTCTCCACACCGCCCAGCACATAAATGTGGCTCATCGCCAGATTTACCGTCTGCGGCGTAAACTCCCGGCCCAGCAGCTTCATCAGCCTGCCGACTCTCGCACTGTATGCCAGCCGCAGCTCATCTTCCCCGCTCTCACCGGCAAGCAGCTCGCCCAGACGGGCTTCCGAGGGATAGGGGAGGGCAGCAATTTTGGCGATTTCGCCAGTCCGCACCGCATGTACCGTTACCGGCTCTGAAGTAGGCATACCAACCAGTGTAATGCCCTGTCTGCGCACCAGCGGGGAGACGGACGCCACACGTTCCGGCTGGTCATGGTTACCCGAGATGACCACAAGCGGCCTGCCGCCCGCAGTCAGCCTGGCAGCCGCATCATAGAACAGCTGCTCCGCCGCCGCAGGAGGATTGACCGAATCATAGACATCCCCCGCCATCAAAATAAGATCCGCCTGACCGGCGTCGGCAATTTCCACCAGTTCGTCAATGAACTGCTCCTGCTCCTTCTGCCGGCTCCGGCCTTCCAGCGTACGGCCCAAGTGCCAGTCGCCTGTATGCAATATGCGCATTTCCGCCCTCTTTTCCCCGCCACCTGCGGTATTCGTTGATCTAATATGTCAGTTCATTTAATAGACTTAGAGACTTACAGCATGCCCGCCGTCAAAAAAGTACAGCCAGATCTCGCTGACCGGCTCGCCTGTAATATCCTGAAGCGCCTTGCTGTACAGCTCAAGCTGAAAACGGTATTTCTCCCTCAGCCCGTCCAGCCCGCCTGTATGCTCCAGCACGGCATCTGTCTTGTAATCGACCAGGATCAACCGCCCGTTCTCGCGGAACAGACAGTCGATAACCCCCTGGATCAGCACGGCTTCTGCAAGCGCCCCCCCGCCTGCCACCGGAGGCTCCGCTGCCGCCTGATCATAATAATCCAGTCCTTCATAAGCCTCGGCGGCCGGAACCATATAACTGAACGGCTGCTCTCTCTGCTTCCATTCGGCATCCAGCAGTCTGCGTCCCAGTTCACTTCTATAAAAAGCCTCCACCTCATCCAGTTCAACCGCCTCAGCCTGCTCACCGCTCAGGATGGCAACCCTGGCAAGATGCGCCAGCGTCGCTTCCAGCACGGCACGGTCAACCGGGCCTTCCAGTGGAACATGCTGCATTACCGTATGGTAGGCGGTACCGCGCTCCGCACCTGTCAGGCCGCGCTTCTCCATGAATTTGGGACGGCGAAGATGAAGGCTGTCCGCACGCGAAGCTTGTGCTGTGCCCGGCTGGCCTTTACGTCCGCCGGCTACAGCCCGTTCCTCCAGCAGATCAAAGGAAGGCTGATCCTGCAGCGAGAGCATCGATTTCAGCTCCGTAACCGATGTCTTCGCCGGAATAGCGGAGGCTGCAGCCAGCGGATACTGCCATTCGAGTCTCCCGGCAATTTCCCCGGCTGCTGCTGTGGAATAGGCGGTTACCGCCTTGCCTTTGCGCAGTGCTTCGAGCACCTGGCGCTTTTCTTCGTTTTTGGCTGCATCGTCTTCCGCGGCAAAAGGAGTGCTTGAGCTTAACGCAGCGGCATTATGCACGGAAATACTCCAGTTGGAGCTGTCGCCGTGCAGCACCGTTGATCCCGTTCCCTCAATACCGGCCAGCTTGCGCAGAATGGCTGCGGCGGGATGACGGATCAGCGCCGGGCCCACCCAATCCAGATAGCTGCGGCCCCTGGCCAGCAGATGATCGGCAAGCAGCAGCTCCTCACGGCTCTGTGTGCCTGCCCAGGCGGTTACGGTGCGCGGCACATCGCGCAGCGTGCCGACGAGAATCATTTTGTCGCGCGGCCGGGTTAAGGCTACGTACAGTACACGCATTTCCTCAGCCAGCAGCTCCAGCCGGGAGCGCCGGTTGATTGCCAGATACGGAAGGGTCGGATAGCTGACCCGTGTCTCCCGCTCCACAAACCGCGGGCCGAAGCCCAGCTCCTTATGCATCAGGAACGGGGAATGCAGGTCCTGGCGGTTGAATTGCTTCGCCATCCCGGCGATGAAGACAACCGGGAATTCCAGACCTTTGGACTTATGGATCGTCATGATATTTACCCCGCCGGTTTCTTCCCCGGTTCCTGCGGCAAACCCGAGGTCACCCCCGTTTTCACGGAGCCGGTTGATAAAGACGAGAAAGCGGAACAGGCCGCGGGCCGTGGTATCATTTTCGAACTGGACTGCCCGGTCATACAGGGCTTTGAGATTGTTCTGGCGCTGGAAGCCGCCCGGCAGACCGCCGGCCCATTCCAGATACCCGCTTTCCCCGTAAATGCGCCATATCAGCGTGCTCAGGCTGCCCTGCCTTGCGGCATCTCTCCAGCCCTCAAGCAGGTTAAGGAAATGCTGCAGCTTCTCACGCAGCTGCGGCTGAATCTGTATTGCAGAATCCGCGCCGGAATCTGCAGAATCGGATTGTTCCAGTGCTGCCGCAATCTCGGCTTGAGCCAAATCCGAGTCTGTCCCGGTACCAGCGGTTTGCTCTCCAGCTGCCGCTGTGAGAGCATCATAAAAAGTACCGTTGCTGCACAGGCGAACAGCAGCCAGCTCCTCCTCGGTCAAGCCGACAACCGGCGAGCGGAGCACACCAGCCAGTGGAATATCCTGGCTTGGGTTATCTGTAATCTGTAGAAGCGAGAGGGCAATTTCCACTTCGGTAGCCTGAAAATAACCTTTGTTCTGATCTCCGAAGGCCGGGATGCCCTCCAGGCGCAGCTCTTCGATCATCAGCGGTGTCCAGATCCGCGCTGAGCGCAGCAGAATGACGATGTCCCCATAAACGACCGGACGCATCAGCTTCTGTGACTTATCGTAGATCAGCAGCGGCTCGCCGCCGGTCATCCCGGTCATCTGGGAGATGCGCCGGGCGATGGCCCGCGCTTCCAGCTGCGCCGTTTCGCTCTCAATGGCCTCATTCTCCTGAGCCGGGAGCTCGCCGTCTTCCCCGGCTTCTTCTGCCCCTCTTCCGGAGGAAGCTCCCTTGTCGATCAGCAGCAGCTCAGGGGCAAAAGAAATATCCGGCCCCTTCTCGGCCGCTCCGGGAAAGTTCGCTCCGTAGACCAGCTCTGCCCGTTCATCATAACTGATCTCCGCAACCGTCTTGTCCATAATCTGCCGGAACACCATATTAACGGCATTGACGACTTCCATCCGGCTGCGGAAATTGCGGGCCAAGTCGATAACCATGCCGCTGCCAGCGGCTCCGTCTTCCGCGCCTGCAGCAGCCTCATCCCCTGCTTCCGTTGCACCTGCAGAGCTGAAGCTGTTGTATTTGTCCAGGAACAGCCCCGGTTCGGCAAGCCGGAACCGGTAGATGCTCTGCTTCATGTCGCCGACCATGAACCGGTTGCCCGGCGCTTCGCGCGCGATCAGCCGGACAATCTCCTCCTGCACACTGTTCGTATCCTGATATTCATCGAGTAGCACCTCATCGAACTGCTCACGGTATTCCACCGCCGCATCCGAGGGAAGTGAATGGCCGGGCTGTGAATCAGGACGACGCAGAATCTGCAGGCAGTAATGCTCCAGATCACTGAAGTCGACCAGCCCCCGGCCGGCCTTCTCCTGGCGGTAACGCTCACCGAAGGCGATAACAGTCTCCTCCAGCTCATGCATCAGCGGAGCCGCCTCATGCAGCTCTGCCAGAAAAGCTTCTGCAGGACGCCCGAACAGTGATTTCTGCAGCTCAAGCAGGCTCTTCTTCACGTTATCACGCAGTTCCTTGACCATTTCCTGCAGCCCGGGATCTGTCGAATCCTTCCGGCAGGCCTTCAGCTTGCCGAAATAGATTTCCACAAACACCTCATACAGCTCAGCCCAGGGCCGCGAGACCAAAGCCTCCTGCATTCCGTGTACCATGGCCAGATCCTCGGCCAGATTATCCGCATACGGGGCAGGCCCGCCCGGCTGCAGGGCAATTTCTCTGGCCTGCATTAGCTGGCTGGCAGCTCCGTCCAGCGTCAGCTTCGCTTCAGCCAGAATGCTCTGTACCCAGGGGGTCTCTCCCAGACTCTCCGTGTCCGGCAGGGCAAAATCAGCCGCAGTATCCCGCAGCCACTGATCGGGCCACGGATGACTGCGCGAAAAGTCATGCAGACGCTGTATTAGCGCATGCACGGCATCATCGCTGC
This sequence comes from Paenibacillus sp. fava2, assembly GCF_058313675.1. Classification (NCBI taxonomy): domain Bacteria; kingdom Bacillati; phylum Bacillota; class Bacilli; order Caryophanales; family Paenibacillaceae; genus Paenibacillus; species Paenibacillus sp. fava2. The sequence continues at coordinate 5,571,859 of NZ_CM177755.1, forward strand.
GTTCCCCGCTGAACCAGTCTGCCAGCTGCACAAATACAGGGTCTTCCTCTTCATCATTCATTTCCCCGTATTTTTCCTCCAGCAGCTCTTCCAGCAGCTCCTGGCGCATCATTTCCGCTTCATGCTCATTCAGAATCCGGAAGCCCGGATCAATCGGGATGATCTGATAATATCTGCGGATGACTTCCAGACAAAAGGAATGCAGCGTGGTAATGGAAGCTCTGCCCAGCAGGGCGAGCTGGCGGCGCAGATGATCCACCTCAGGGCTCTGCCCGCCTCCGGCGCCTTCCGCCTCCTCCAGCTTCTGTTCCAGCGCCTCACGGATCCGCTGGCGCATCTCCGATGCAGCTGCTTTAGTGAACGTGGCGACGAGCAGCCGGTCCACACTAAAGCCGGTTTCCGCACGGCTGATTTTGCGGATAATCCGCTCTACCAGTACTGCCGTTTTGCCTGACCCTGCCGCAGCCGCAACCAGTATATCGTCACCGCTTTCGGCGATCGCCCTCCACTGGTCGTCACTCCAGAAGCTGCCTTCCGGCTTCGCTTCTATTTCCGCTCTGATCCTCACGGCTTCTCTCCTCCTTTATTCGACAGCAGCTCCCAGACGGCATCCTTGCCCGGTTTGCCCAGATTGTTATAGCCGTTACCTTCCACCGCTTCATCGAACTGGCAGACCGGCCGGAATGAACAGAAGGTACAAGCTGTCTCCTGCTGAATCCGGTAAGGCTGAATAGCCACATCCCCTTCGGTAATCCGCGTCCCGATCTCTGTAATATTGCTGCGTACTGAGGACAGCAGCTGTCCCCACTGCTCAGGTGTAGCCACGGATGCGCTGCTGTAGAAGCTCCCGTCACTTTTTAGCGCCACCGGTACAATGGAGGAATACCCCTTATCCAGCGTCGTATCCATCAGCGAGACTACCTCACGGTCGGCAGTCAGCAGCCCTTTCATTTTGAACCGCTTGAGCAGCTCCTGCGCCGCCTGTTCACGGTTAAGGCCGTTCGGTGAAGTCAGCAAAGGATCATGTACGTGAAAATATAACGTTCCGGCCGGAAGCGCCGCTCTGCCCAGCCACTGCTCCGAATAGGTAAGCAGCACATCGAGATAGGTCAGCATCTGCAGCGACAAGCCGTAATACACCTCATGCAGCTTCAGATCCTTCTGGCTTGATTTGTAATCGATCACCCGCAGCAGCACGCCCTGCTCGCTTTCAGCTTTATCTACCCGGTCAATCCGGCCGACTACTTCCATCACACAGCCGTTAGGCAGATTGATTATCAGCGGCGGCAGATCCTTGCCCGGTCCAAAATCCAGCTCCAGCCCCGCCGGCTCAAAGCTGCCCCGGCGGGCATGCTCACCGAGAATAATCGAGGCGCGCCCGACAATATTCTTGAGCTTGCGGGAAATATATCCGTACCGTTTGGTGCTCATGAGGATTTCTCCCTGCAGCAGCGGGGCAAGCTTGTCCACCGTCGCTCCCGCTTCCTTCCGGCATTCCTCGGCCGACAGGCTGCCCCAGCCCTTCCCTTGATCCTGCAGACGCTTGGCCATGTCGCTCAGTGCCGCATGGAACAGCTGGCCGATATCCGGTGCCTGGAGCTTGTAGAGCTGGCGCTCCTTGAGTCTTAAGCCGTACGAGGCAAAATGGGAAAACGAGCAGGCCACGAATTTCTCCATCCGCGAGACGCTGCCCCGCAGCGTTGAACCGCCGTACAGCCGCAGGCTGGTCTCCCGCCGCAGCGGAATCCCGCTGTTGCGGTAGAACAGCGATCCGAGCAGACGCAGGAGCGGCAACCGGCGTTCCCGGCCCCCGCTGATGTACCAGTTGTAGGCATCCCACCAGATGCCGGGTATGTCAACGCCTTGCTTCCATTGCCGCAGCTGCATAATCAGCATGCGCAGCGTCTGTTCAGGCTGGCCGATGAAGCCGAGATGCCGGGCTTCCCCTTCGCTATCATCCGGCTGGATCGCCGAAGGGAACCCGGACGTGATATGCTCGGACAACCCCTCAGGGAACATAATGTGCAGCTGGCGGATAATCTCGGAAGGCAGCAGTGCCTTGCCTTCATCATCCGCACTCGCATAGCTGATCCACAGTCTGCAGCTGGCTGTCGTGAGCGCATTATAGACCAGGAAACGCTCGTCCAGCAGCTTACGCGCCGCTCCCGGCGCAAGCTCCATGCCGGCATTCTCCAGCACCAGCCGCTCGCCTTCGGAGAGAATTCCGTCCTCCTTGAACTGTGCAGGCACAACTCCTTCATTAAAGCCGAGCAAAAAGGCATATTTCACGCCAGTTGTCCGGGTCCGGTCCATCGTTCCGACCAGCACCTGATCGAGGGACGGCGGAACAAGCCCCATTCTGAGCTCGGTAAGGCCGGTTTCCAGCACTCCGGCGAACAACTCAAACTCCAGCCGTTCTTCGCCCATCATTTCGGCAATCTGGTCCAGCAGGTCAAGCACTGCATCCCACAGCTGGCTGTTCTCACGGGCAGCCGCCGGCTCACCCTGCTCAAGGGCTGCCCTACTGCGCCGCTCCAGCTTGCGCGCGATATCCGTTTCCTGCAGAAGCTGATAAACGGCCGTACACAGCTCAAGACCGGTACGGCTCCGCTTGACCCGCTTCTCAAAGGCATAGAGAGGCCCGGTAATTGCTTCACGGCAGGCTTCCATCTTCGCCAGCAGCGCCTCATCCACAACTCTCGCCCCTTCGAGCGACAGACTAGGTATCCCCTTCCACGGCTTACCGTTCGTCCAGCGGTAGCCCTGGATGCCGCAGGCCAGCACATAGTTCTCGAGCTGATCCATATCCTCACGGGTCATGCTGCCGTCCAGCGGCAGCAGCAGATCGGTCTTCACACAGCGGAACACATCCTCGTAACGCCAGCGCCGGCGCACGGTATCCAGCGCAGAGCGGATAAATTCCGCCAGCGGATGATGCAGCTCACTTGCTTTGCGGTCAAGGAAAAAAGGAATGCCGTAGTCTTCGAATAACGGGGCAACCAGTGCCTCGTAGTCGCCGATATTCCGCACAAATACGGCCATTTCGCCGTATCTGGCCCCTTCCTCGCGGGCCAGCCGGAGCATTTCCCGCAGTGCGCCCTCAACCTCCGTCCTGCGGGAGGAGGCTGCCGTTACCGACAGCTCCCTGCCAACCTGACCGGCTTCTCCGGCCCACTTCCATCTGCGCCCATAGCTGCGTTCCAGATGAGCAAGGACGGGACTGTCTTCAAACCGCGGCGGCACAGGAGGAGCAAGCAGCTCATCCCAGACCTCAAGCCCCGCCTCTTCCGCCATTCCGCGCAGCTTGATATAAGTAACAGCCGGCGGATGAAAGAGCTCCAGCTCATGCGGCTGAAGCCCCGGCGGATAAATGTTGTCCAGGGTCAGTGCCACCGTTACCCTCGAGGCATGCAGCATAATCTCGCGCAGCACCATGAATTCCTGGGGAGTAAAGCCGTGGAAGCCGTCAACCCAGACTTCGGCGCCTCGTATATAGGAAGAATCGGGAATATGGGCGGCCAGCTCGGCCAGCCGGTCCTCTTCATCGATATATAATCCCGACATTGACTGCTCCAGGTCGCTGAATACAAGCTGCAGATCATCCAGCTTCCCGGCCAGAATCGGGCTGCCCGAAGAGTCCCGCATTCTGGACAGCTGCTCCTCCAAATCATTTGTCCCGATGCAGCAGCGCTTCAGCTCAGTATGCAGGCTGCTCAGCCGTTCAACGAAGCCGGGCCGGTCACCAGAGGCGCCGAACAGCTTCAGCTCATCCTTGCGGCGGCTGATAATTTTGTAGAGCAGCATTTTCTTGCCTTCCTCGCTGATCGGAAGCCCCGCGCTGCCTCCCGTCTCCTGCTTCACCCGGTAAGCCAGCCGGGAGAAGCTGAGCGTCTGGGCCCTGATGCTGCCCTTGGCTTTTGCCGTACTCAGCAGCCCCCGTTCCGCACTGAACGAGCCTTGCTCCGGCACAAGCACAATCAGCGGTGCGCCCAGCGGCGCTGATTCCAGCCGGGAGGAGACTTCCTCCCAAATTTTCGTAGTTTTGCCGCTGCCCGAGCGGCCTAGCAAAAAGTTCACCGTCATTGCAGTAGACTCCTTCCGTGGTGCAGATGGGGTGCGTAAACCCCGGCACCCTTGTTTCATTCGTCCCAACATTATAGCATATCTGCAAATCTCTTAATAGAACGTACGTTTGCCATTGTTTTCAAATCTCAATATTTACCTGTAAGGAACGCAAAGAAAACAGCCGCAATACCTGCGGCTGTCTCCTTGTTTTGACATCATCCAAACTGCTCTATTTTTTTTGCAGCAGCACTTTAAGCCACTCCTGCGCCTCGGCTTCTCCGGAGAATACATTGCCCGGGCAGCCATATACTTTTTTGGTGGACAGGGCCGTTACCGGTTTATACAAGGCAAGCAGCTTGGAACTGGCGGTTACAACAGCGATTCCGCCGCAGCTGCGGGCAATCTGCTCCTTATGCGATTTGCACCAGTCCATGTACAGCTTCGTAACCTCGCGGTCCGGCCGTTCCCCGCGCTCCCCCTTCTGGATCATGATCAGCCCGAATGCCGAACCATCCGCAAGCAGCTTCTCCCAATAAGCGATATAATCGTTCACCGTATCCCGGTCGAATTGCTCTCCCATATGAATCGTAACCAGCGGCCATTTGGATTCATCTGCAGAAATTGCCATTATGTCGTCCTCCTTACTTAATCAAGATGAAATCCGGAACCCGGCCGTGTTCTGCTGCAGCCTCCACAGCCGGGCATACAGCCCGTCTGCAGCCAGCAGCTCCTTATGTGTGCCCTGCTGCGCGACCTGTCCGTTCTCCAGCACGATGATATTATCCGCACCGCGGATCGTCTTCAGGCGGTGGGCAATGACAATCACTGTCCGCCCTGCAATCAGCGAATCAATCGCCTTCTGGATTTCCGCTTCATTCTGCGGATCAAGCGAAGCCGTCGCCTCATCCAGCAGGACGATCGGCGCATCCTTCAGAATCGCCCGGGCGATCGACAGGCGCTGCTTTTCCCCGCCGGAAAGCGTGCTGCCTCCCTCGCCGACCGGCGTATCATAGCCCTGCGGCAGCCTGCTGATGAAATCGTGGCAGCGCGCCGTTGTGGCAGCCCGGATAATCTCTTCCCGTGATGCGCCAGGCCGTCCGAACGCGATATTGTTGCCAATCGTGTCCTGGAACAGGTATACGTCCTGGAATACAACCGACACCGCCTTCAGCAGATGCTCGGGGTCGATCCCGCTCAGCTTGCAGCCGCCCAGATATACGTCACCCTGATCAGGATCGTAAAACCTGGAAATCAGACGCAGAACTGTACTCTTCCCGCTGCCGGACGGCCCGACAATAGCAGTAAGAGACCCTTGCGGCAGGACAAAGCTCAAATTGTTCAGCACCCTCGTCTCCCCGTAGCCAAAAGAGACATTTTTAAAACTAACCGTACTGTCCTGCGGCAGCGGCTGCGTACCGCCGGTCATGACCGGCTCCTGCAGCAGCTTGACGATCCGCTCCCCGGCCTGCTCGTTATAACGGAACTCCGCGTAATTGGTCAGCGCGGCGGTAAGCGGATCATAAATGCGTGTACCTACAATGAGGAATACAGCAAATTGCAGGACGCCGAGCTCTCCGCCCAGCAGGAGCTGGGCACCGATATAAACCATTAGCGGCAGCCCGGCACGTAAGAGCCCCACCGCTGTCAGAACCACCGGCCCGAAAATGCCCTCCAGCCGGATGCTCTCCTTCATCAGTGTGCGGAAGGCAAGATCCAGACGGGCAAACCGCTCACCGGTCAGATTGTACGCCTTCATAACCCGGATGCCGTTCAAATATTCCTGCAGCCGGTTGGCGGCATTCAGCTTGGCCCGCATATGCTGGCTGCCGAGTCTGCGCTGCAGTCCGGTAGACAGCAGCATCAGCAGCAGGGCAACCGGCAGCGCTGCGAACATGGCGAGCGCCATGCGCCAGTCCAGAAACAGCATGCCGGCCAGTGCGAAGACCGGCAGGACGAATGCCCCGGCAAGCTGCGGCAGCAGATGGGAGATCCCCGTTTCTACCAGCGTGAAATCGCCCATCATCATATTGGCCAGATCACCGGGATCACGGCGGTACAGGTACCCGAGCGGCAGCTTGCGCAGATGCTCGGCCAGCTCAGCCCTGCCCTCGGCAGCTACATTGTACGCGCCCCGGTAAGCAGCGCGGTAAGCCGGAATTTCACTCACGAACATCAATACTGCCGTAGCAGCCAGACCTGCACATAGCCACCACAGCCGCTCCGTCTGCAGCACGGCCCCCGGCGTGACATAAGGCTCGAATATCAGCCGGACCGCTTCAATGACAAGCGCGAACGGAAAGGCGGCTACCAGATTGCTCAGCAGGGAAAACAGCACCGGCTTCAGCAGCTGCTCCGGCTTGCCGGCTGTAATATTACGCAGTACCTTCATGCTGCACCCCTCCCCGCTCCATTTTCCAGTCATCGGTACCAAGGTAGGCCTGCCACATTCCGGCATAGAGACCGCTTTGCGCAACCAGCTCTTCATGCTTGCCGCGCTCGGCGATTTCGCCGTCCCGCAGCACAAGAATCTGCTCCGCTTCACGGATGGACGCAAGCCGGTGGGCGATGACCAGCACGGTTTTGCCGCGCATCAGCTCGGTCAGGGCCAGCTGCATTTTATGCTCATTTTCCGGATCGGCAAAAGCAGTCGCCTCATCAAGCACCAGCACCGGCGCATTCCGGAGAATGGCCCGGGCCACAGCAACCCGCTGCTCCTCGCCGCCGGACAGATAGACGCCGCCTTCACCGATCAGCGTCTGATAGCCCTGAGGCAGCCGGGTGATAAAATCGTCGCATTGGGCCGCTCTCGCCGCAGCCTCGACCTCGGCCTGTGTAGCACCCGGCTTGCCTACGGCGATATTTTCATACAAAGTATCGTAGAAAAGAAAGGTTTCCTGGAACACGAAGGCTACGGTATCCATGAGTTCACTGATGGCCATGTCGCGGATATCCACACCCCCGATAAGGATCGCTCCTGAATGGGGATCCCAGAACCGGGGGACAAGGCTGGCAACAGTAGATTTACCAGATCCTGAAGGTCCGACCAGCGCGGTGACCGTCCCCTGCTCCGCCACAAAAGAGATCTGCTTAAGCGCATCGCTTCCCTCCCCGTTCTCATGGTATGAGAAGCCCACGCCGGCAAATTCAATGTTATAGCTGCGGGGCGACTGCGGCACTGTAGTTTCCGGCACAGGCTGGCGGGACAGCAGGTCATCCATCCGCCGGACCCCCTCCCCAATGTCACGGGTACTGGAGGCCAGCATCAGCAGCTTGTAGAGCGGACCGGATACGCCAGGCGCCATCACCAGGAAGAACAGCAGCAGCAGTGTTACGGACAGCGAATCCGGCTCCCGCCGCAGCAGCAGAATGCCCACCGGCAGAATAAAGACGAACGTTGAGGCCAGCAGCGTTTTGAGGACAATATAGCCATTCTGAAAACGGTCTGTAAAAGCTAAACAGTTATCGCGGTAGTTGAGCATATCAGCATAAAATTTACGGAAGGAGTGCACCGTCTGGCCGAACACTTTGACCGCAGGCATCCCCCGCACATACTGTACAGCAGACGTATTGATCTGCTCCAGCGCTCCATGATACTCTTTGGCCCTGTCCTGGCCTTTGCCGCCCACCATCAGCGAGGCCTGAACAGCAAAGCCCAGCAGGATCGGCAGCAGGCAGGCCAGAGCCAGCAGCGGACTCAGCCAGAACATGATGCCGATCATCAGCACCGTAGTCACGGCTGCGCTGATCAGATCAGGCAGCTGGTGGGCGATAAAGTTCTCCACCTTTTCCACGTTCTGCTCCAGTTTTTTTTTGACAGCACCGGTGGAAGTGCCGTTCAGATAACCCAGCGGCAGCCTGCCCAGATGCTCTGTCATCCGGATGCGTAAATTGTACTGGATGCGAAAGGCCGCCAGATGCGAGCACATAATCCCGCCGTAGGAAGTAATCAGGCCCAGAAAAAGCGCCGACAGCGCGGTGACTCCCCATGTCATCATCAGCTTGCTGTCCACACCGCCTGGAGCGGCGGCATGCCGCAAGAGCTCGGCGAGTATGAAATATACCGATATAAAAGGTACAAGCATCAGGACAGCGCTGGCCGATGAGAGCAGGCCGGAGCAGAGCAGCAGCCCTTTTTTCTCGCCGGCAATCTCCAGCAGCCGTGCCATGCCTGTTTTGGTTTTGGTCTTGCTCACAGCTTTTTCCCCCATTCCTCCGGAATACACACAACGAACGTGCATTGAGAATGATTCTCTGTGAACAATTGTAGGTGATCTTTCTCACCTGCCTCTACCCGTTACGGGAGCATTAACGCTCAAATCAGGAGCCTTTCACGGCCTTCGTTTGATCGATCATGTTAAATCGCCTTCTATCCCCGGGCGGATTTACTACGGTTGTAAACCGCATACTCCCCGGGACTCGCTGCATACTTTTTACGGAAAGCCGCTGCAAAATGGCTTATATTTCCATACCCGACCTGCGCCGCCACCTCGCTGACACTCATTCTGCCCTGCTCCAGCATCTGTCTGGCATGCTCCAGCCGCTGCTCAATCACATAGGCATGGACGGTTGTGCCGAACATTTCCTTGAAGCCTTTTTTGAGCTTGAATTCATTGAGGCAGATCAGGCGGGACAGGCCAGCCAGTGTGGGCGGCTGGGCGTAATCACGCTGCAGCAGCTCTTTTGCCAGTTGAAGACTCTGGATGTCTTCTTTCGACAATTTGACACCCGGAGAAATCCGCTGCGCTTCATAGAGCGACTCATTGAGATAGACGGCGAACAGCTCCAGCATTTTACTTTCCAGATACAGGTTCCGCACGCCGCCGCTATACGTACAGTCGGCAATCTGCGCCAGAATCTGGCGGATCGCGGGTGTGATTTTATTTCTGGCAAACCAGACCTCCCCGCCGCCCGAAAGACACAGCCGTTCATCCCCGCTGAGCTCCTCCGTCATCCGGCCAAAATGCTCCGGGCTCATGTCGATGCTGAGGAAGCGGTAGCGGGCATTCTGCACATACCGGCAATTCTCTCTCCTCCCGCCCCCCTGCAGCAGCACCACCTCATCCCGCTCCACCGCAAAAGCGTCCCCGGCAAGCGTCGTGCCCCACTCAATCCCGTCCCCCAGGCAAAAGACCAGCTCCGTCCGCGGGGTCCTAAATTCGCCGTTTGCCTCAATGTCGCGGTTGAACATCAGGTTAAAATCGGTCATCTGGATATGCCCCTGGGTCAGCAGGCTTTTGCAGCTTCCGCTCCCCAGCTCTTCCGGCGGTATAATCTCGAAGTGGCTCCCATCCAGATGGTACGTAAATTGAAATCCTTCACAGACCAGTGTTTTGTGCGCATCTATCACTTCATGGCCGCTGCTGCGGCCGTCAGTTTGGTTCAGCATATGGTTCGCCCCCTATTAATTAGGGCTAATTATATATGTAGTGAGAATGATTATCAATTGAAGAATGAAAGGATTGCAAAAGAAAAAGAGTACCCGGGGGGTACTCTCTGGAATGTAGCTATATTGCGGCGTCCCGCCCTATTACAGGGGTGAGCCGGAATCAAGGGCATTTTTCAGACCGTTGAGAAAGTCCCTTATTAAGCCGCAAAAAGCGTGTATCTGCTTGCAGAATACGCAAACGGAGAAAAGTTACTCTTATTTGTGTGCATAAGGAGAGGCACAGTCCCCTGTTGGGCTAGATGCCGGGCTATCTTCTTTAGATTTTGAGCAATTGCGGTCATTAGTGCCTGTTCTTGTACTTTATCTCTGCCCCGCATCCGGCATCGGCGGTATCCATGCAGATTTTTGGCATCAGCAAAGCTACGCTCAATGGTTTGAGCGCGGTACTTGTAGAGCTTTTCGCCTTCGGCGCTGTTCTTATTTCGGCTCACCTGCTCTTTGTAGCTCTCCCACACATGCCGCCGGATGACGCGCTGGCAGCTTTGGTTTTCGGTGCAATAGGGCAGTCGTGGACAAGCGTTGCAATACGTTTTAGGGGAGGCATACTCTTCATAACCATTCCGGCTGGTGGTCCGGTACGTTAACAACTGTCCTTCAGGACACACATAGACTTCTTTTTCCGAGTCAAAAACAAACTCTTTTTTGGAAATAAAACCGGGTTTAGACGGGCCTTTCCGCTCTGCAATCACGGTCATCCAGGACGACGTTTGTTTACAAATATGTGGCACCATATACCCGGAATCCAGGGCGATTGCCTCCAGCGTGTCTGCAAATCCAAACGTCGCCAGCTGCCGGTTCAAACGCTCCATATAGACGGTCGCATCATTCACATTTCCTGCAGTCACATGGACATCGGTAATCATATTGAATTTGTGGTCAACGGTGCGGTGGTCCAAGTAGAAAAAGCCCTCCGGTTTACCTTTACGCTTCATAAAGCCGCTTTCCGGATCCGTCACACTTCGTTTTTGCTTCTTCCCTTCCGCCTCCTCAGTCGCCTTTGACTGAGGAGGTAGAGGCTTTTTTCCGTGATTCTTACGGCTTTCCGTAACCGCTTGTTCGAGCTCATGGAGATAGGATTGCGGCGACTCGTTTGGAACCTCAAGTGTGTAGCGATTATTACTGGCACTGGCCTGAATATGGGTAGAATCGGTAATGAGCAGACGCCCGGCAATCATGTGATGGGAGATCGCCAGCCGCACAACTTCGTCAAAAACATCCTGGAAAACCGAGGTTCCCTCAAACCGGTTATTCCGGTTCCAGCTAATGGTGGAATGGTCGGGAACCCGGTCGGTCAAGGACAGACCTAAAAACCAGCGGTAGGCCAGGTTTACATGAATCTCTTTTTCTAGCTGGCGTTCCGAGCGGATGCCGAATAAGTAGCCGATTAGCATCATTTTAAATAAACGGATGGCTGGAATAGAGGGTCTCCCCATACCGGAGCCATAAAATGGACGAACCGTTTCAGTAATAAATGAAAAATCCACGTGCTTATCGATTTGACGCAGAAGGTGATCGGAAGGGACCAATTGGTCTAGAGAAACCAATTCCATTTGAGAACTGCCGCTATTGCCATGATCTTTTTCGTTAAGCATAGGACACCGCGCTTTCCACCAGAGTTACCTATATTATACCGAATTAACACAGTGTCGTGTGAATGTCTGCTTTTTCAACAGTCTGATTTTTGCCTTTGATTTCGCCCTTTTGCCCGTGGCGGCTGGAATCAAGGGCATTTGTGCCTTTGATTTCGCCCTTTTGCCCGCGGCAGCCGGAATCAAGGGCATTTGTGCCTTTGATTTCGTCCTTTAGCCTTTGATTCGCCTATACGCGCGCGCCAGAAGTCAGCGCTGGCCGCATCAGCTCATTATTTCTTGCTGCGCACCTCGAACACGGCAAATTTCAGGTAGTGGCCCTCGTCCACGCCGAGAATCTGCGGGTGGTCCTTGCCGGCTGCCCGCCATTCGATCAGGCGCAGCACCTTGCCGGCATCCTTGGCCGCTTCGGCGATGGTGTCCAGGAACAGCTGCGGCTGCATATGGTACGAGCAGCTTGCAGTCACCAGATAGCCGCCCTCGTTAACCAGCTTCATGCCGTGCAGATTGATGTCCTTATAGCCGCGGACGGCCCCCGCTACTGCGCTTTTGGTTTTGGCAAAAGCAGGAGGGTCCAGGATGACAACATCCCAGGTGCGTCCGCCGCCGGCGGTCATCGGCTTGGCTGTGTCTGTCTTGGCTGCCGGCTTGCCGCCCGGATTAACGTCTGCTTTACTGGTGGCCCGCTCCGAGCGCTCCTCCAGCCCTTTTACCTGATTGCGCAGGAAGGCAAACGCATCGTCCACAACAAACTCTACACGGTCTGTAAATCCGTTAATCTCGACATTCGCTTTAGCGCTTTCGATCGCATGGGCGGACACGTCAAGACAGGTCACCTTTTTCGCGCCGTATTTGCAGGCATGCAGCGTGAAGCTGCCCGTATGCGCGAAGCACTCCAGCACGGTTGCGCCATCCCAGTAAGGGAATGTGACCGGCTTGCCGCTTTTGTTAACCGGAAGGGTCTGCACAGATCCGTCTTCCGTCTCCACTTCCTGCAGCGTAATGCCGCTGCGACCGCCCCAGCCCTTCATCAGCGGAGCGATCGATGCCCGGTTCTCGCGCTGGTCGAAGAAATAGCCGGTCTTCTGGCCTTCTTCGATATCGACGATCACCTTCAGGCCGTTCTCGGTGACTGTAATATGGCGCGGGCATTCGCCGAACAATACGCCGGTTCTCTGCTCCAGGCCTTCCAGCTCACGGACGGAAACATCGCTGCGCTCATAAATGCCCTGCGGTGCCATCACCTGTACGAGCGCCTCCACGATAGCGTCCCGGCATTTGTCCATGCCCAGTGTCAGCAGCTGCACAACCAGCACCTCGCCGAACCGGTCGATAATCAGCCCCGGCAAAAAATCCGCCTCGCCGTATACGAATCGGTATGCGTCCGCTCCCGGCAGAAACCGTTCCCGGTGCCGCAGGCAGCTTGTAAACCGTTCTACAAAAAATGCCGTATCCATCCCGGCGAGCGGGGACTCCGATACAATTCTTACCCGGATCTGCGAGGCCGGATTGTAATATCCGGTCGCCAGATATCTCCCCTGATGATTAAGCACATCCACCAAACCGCCGGCCTGCGCCTCTCCGTCCACTGAAGCTACCTCGCTGGCGAACACCCACGGGTGGCCCTGCTCCAGTCTTTTTTTGCGGCCGCGTTCCAGAATAACCGATGCCAATGACTTCAACTCCCTGTTCCTATTGTTAATTTCATACATGTCCACTGCATAGCTTTCATATATTGGTGTACAACCCCCGTTCAAAGGAGCATGTCCTTATGATCCGTGACCTGCTGTTCCCTGTCATATACGGCCTTGTTATATTTCTCGCCGGCATGAAGCTGATGGAGACGGCGCTGGCGAAGCTCGCCGGCCCGCTGCTGACGCGGAGCCTGCATAAAGCGACCTCTACGCCGCTGAAGGGCCTGATCGCCAGCAGCCTCCTGTCGGCGCTGCTGCAGAGCAGCACCGCCGTGACTGTACTGACCATCGGCATGGTCAATGCCGGGCTGCTCACATATGCCCGCACGCTGGGCATCATCCTGGGCAGCAACATCGGCACCTGTCTGACCACGGAGCTGATCGGACTGCAGATCAGCTCCGCAGCAGCGCCGCTATTCACCGCGGCGCTCTGCCTGTGGGCCGCAGCCGTCATCTTCGGCGAGCTGCCGCCCTTCACCTGGCGGTCAGCCGAGGCCTGCCGCAAGGTGTCCGGCCCGCTCCAGTTCATCAGCCTGGCAGTGGCCGGCTTTGCCCTGGTGCTGTGGGGCATCGCCGTCATGCAGTCGGTCGGCAACGCGCTTGAAGCCAGCGGCATGTTCCGCTGGTTCCTGGACCATGCGGCCACCAGCGCCCTGTGGGGGCTGGCCGCCGGGGCCTGCCTGACCGCGATGCTGCACAGCAGCGCTGCGGTCATCGGGATGGCAATGGGCCTTGCGTCCGCAGGCACCATGCCGCCGGAAATCGGCATCGCCATTGTGCTCGGCGCCAATGTCGGCACCTGTGTCACCGCCGTCATCGCTTCAATCGGCGGCTCAGCCTCCGGCAAGTTCGTCGCCGGCTCGCATGTGGCGCTCAACGTCGGCGGCGCCGTGCTGTTCCTGCCGTTCATCGGCCCGCTGCAGGACCTGTCCGCCCTGTTCGGCGGCGGACCCGCCTCCCAGCTTGCCCATGCCCAGACGATCTTTAACGTCGTATGCTCACTGGCCGTGCTGCCGCTGTGCTATCTGCCGCTCTGGTCCAGAGTAGAGCAGCGGCTCAGCCGCATTTGATCTGTCCCAGCCCGCGCAGCGGTTCTCCTTAACCGGGAGAATCGCTGTACTATTATACTTCAATCTGCCCTGTGATACTAATCTATTCTTTACATTTAGAAGATGCTGTAGAATCTTGAGCCGTCATAAAATGTAATGATCAGCGCTGCCGCAGCCAGCGACAGCATCAGACCCAAAGCAATATAGTCCCTGCCCGTAAAGGGGCGGCCCATGTACCACGTCCGCTTCCGGCCGCTGCCGAAGCCGCGCAGCTCCATCGCTGTGCTGATTTTCTCGATCCGCTCAATGCTCGACAGGATCAGCGGCAACAGAATGGATACGATATTTTTGAGACGCCGGGGCAGCTTCTCCTTGCGGGAAAGATCAATGCCCCTGGCCTGTGCTGAAAAGGAGATATTCTCGTAATCCCGCTGAATATCGGGAATATAACGCAGCGCAAGCGACACCGAATAAGCGATTTTGTAGTTAACCCCGATCCGGTTCAGCGATGCGGCAAATTCGCTCGGATCTGTCGTCAGCAGAAACAGCAGCGCTACCGGGATGACTACGGCATACTTCAGTGCGATATTAAGCTGGTAGAACAGCTGTTCAGCTGTAACGGTATACCGTCCGGCCAAGTGAAACAGATCGTGACGGGTGCCGTAAATCCTTGTACCCTCCAGAGGAGAGAACAGAAAAATCGCCAGATGATTAAGCAGAAAAAAGAACAGGATAAAATACAGCACAAAAGCGTAGTCCTGAAACCTCACTTTTGAAACTTTGAACAGGACCAGACTGATGAGCAGCATGACAACCAGGCATCTTGTATCGTAAGTAATCATGGCCGACAGCGACCAGACAATGAACACAATCAGCTTGGCTGCTCCGCTCAGACGGTGAACCGGCGAGTCCTGCTTCGTATAGGTCAGCATTCTGGCTCTCATCCGCGGCGCACCCCCCGGTCAAAAGCGATAAACGTGCGGACCAGCTCCTGCGGCTGGCGTACTCCCGCCCTTAGCGCAAGCGTATAGAGCGAGGTTTCTCTCAGGTTAGCCTTCTCTACAATAGAACGGTCCGTCAAAATCCGTTCCGGCCGGTCATCGCCCGCCTTCTTTCCGTCCGCCAGTACAATCGCCCGCTGGGCATACTCCAGCATCAGGTGCATATCATGCGTGATCATGATTACCGTGATTCCCCGGCTGCTCAGCCCGCGCAGAAATTCCATCATCTCATTATAGTGCCGGTAGTCCTGGCCTGCGGTAGGCTCATCCAGAATGATAATCTCCGGTTCCAGCACCAGGATTGAAGCGATGGTGACCCGTTTCTTCTGCCCGTAGCTTAGCGCCGATACCGGCCATTCGCGGAACGCATGCAGGCCGCAGATTCGCAGTACCTCATGAACACGTTCACGGATCTGCTCCTCCGGCACATCACGCAGTTTAAGGCCAAAGGCGACCTCATCATACAGCAGCGTCTTTGACAGCATATGATTCGGATTCTGCATCACAAAGCCGATGCGTTCCGCCCGCTCTTTAATGGTATCGCGGCCGATATCCCGGCCGTTCAGCCAGATACTTCCCGAGGATGGCTTATAAAAACCGCAGATCAGCTTGGATACAGTCGACTTCCCGGCCCCGTTCCTGCCGGCGATGGCCAGCATCTCGCCCCGGTTAACAGTCAGTGACAGCTTGTCCAGCACCGCCGCATCCCGTTCATAACCGAAGCTGACCTCTTTCAGCTCAAGCAGGGGAACGGGCTCAGCCGGAGTGGTCTGCTCCCGGTTACCGTCAATCCATTGCTGCAGACGCCCGGCGGAATCCCCCAGCCGGAGCAGCTCCGGATGCTGGGGCTGGAGATCCGGCGTAATTGCCACACCGGCATAACGCAGCGCCGTCAGATACAGCGGCTCACGGAGCCCGGTTCCGGCCAGCAGGCCCGAGCTTAACAGCTCGGCAGGCGGCAGGTCAGCAACAATGACTCCGTCGTTCATGATGATAATCCGGTCCACCGGCCGGTGCAGGACTTCTTCAAGCCGGTGTTCGATGATAACCACCGTTTTGCCGGTTTCACGCTGAAGCTGGTCAATATGTTCAATTGTCCGGGTACCGGTGTAAGGGTCCAGACTGGCCAGCGGCTCGTCAAACAGCAGAATATCGACGTTACCGGCGAGTACACCGGCCAGCATCGTCTTCTGCTTCTGGCCGCCGGAGAGCTCCTGCGGCGAAGCAGACAGCAGCTCCTCAATACCGGCAGCTCTGGCTGCCGCGGTTACCCGCTCCTTCATTTCATGCAGGGGCACAGCCGCATTTTCCAGCACAAAAGCGATATCCTCGCCCACAGTAAGCCCGACAAACTGTCCGTCAGGGTCCTGCAGGACTGTTCCTACCGATTGTGATAAAGCAGCGATACTCTGCTTCTGCTGCTCCTGCCCCATGATCCGCAGGCTTCCCGCCGTCTCTCCAGGGTAATAAAAGGGAATCAGCCCGTTGATGCAATGGGCGAGCGTGCTCTTGCCGCTGCCCGAAGGGCCGACAATCAGCACCTTTTCTCCCTCTCTGATCCTCAGATTGATTCCGCGCAGTGTAGGCTCCTGCTGAGCCCGGTAGGTGAAGCTATAATCTGTAAATTCTATAACGGCTTTGCTCATCTCTACCTTCCTCTTTCAATAATTCGTTCCGTATGCATCCTCTTTATTTCAACAGAAAAGCCGGTGATTGTCACCGGCTTTCTGCTAAATTTTCAATTAACCCAGCTTCCGCAGGCTTCCCTGCTTGGTCCGCGTCTTGGCATAGGCTGCTGCGAGCAGCGTACCGATGACAGCCACCGTTACAATGTTTGCCGCTCCGGCAGCCAGCCCTTGCGTGTATACCTTATTCGCCGGTTCTGCATAGATCAGAATGTCCAGCGTCGGTGCTACAACGAACCAGGCAATGGCATTGGCCACAATCTGCGCCAGGTTAAAGCGGATGATCTCTCTTTTGCCGAACACACCATCCTGGATGGAAATGCCGGCAACCAGCAGGCCGATAATCAGGCCGACCAGTCCGGAGGAGATGATCCAGCTGAACCAGGGGGAGCCGTAAAAAATAAAATCCTTCAGCGTGTGACCGATCAACCCGATCAGCAGTCCGGCTACAGGACCATACAGCAGCGAAAACAACGCAAGCAGCGCGTAAGTCGTTTCAATGCTCGTATTCGGAATGCCGGAGGGAATCGAACCGAATCTTCCCAAAATTACGAATAAGGCCGAACCGATCCCCACCGCTACAATCGATCTGATAGATAATAACTCTCTCTTCGCCATCTGCTTCATCTCCTTGATAATTGGATTTACCTATGGCGTACAGCATGTTCTGCCTGACCTGGATACGCCTGTTATGTACTTTTCAGAATTATACATCGGATTACTCGGGTTTACTATAGCTTTAGCCAAAAAAAATCTGCAAAGCGCCGGAACAGCAGCTCTGCAGATCAGATGAATTTATTTTACAGTAACGGTTACGGTTACCGTCTTGTTGTTCCATTTGCCTTTGATGGACGCTGTACCTTTGCCCACCGCTGTAATTGTACCGGAAGCATTCACCTTTGCTACTGTAGGCTTGGAGCTGGTCCATACTACACTGCCCGTAACGATGGCTGTTTTGCCGGTATCATACAATGCTGTTGCCACTACGTTCTGGGAAGCGCCGGCAGCAAGCACCAGCTTGGTTTCATTCACAGTCAGCTTGGTCAGCTTAGGCACTACGTTGACCTTAACTGTAGCGGCGATACCCTGATAGGAGCCGGTCAATGTTGCCGAACCTTCAGCTACAGCTTTGACTGTCGTTCCCTTCACTGTGGCCACTGCAGTATTGGAGGATTCCCAGTTCATCGCACCGGAGAAATTCGCCGACTTGCCGTTGGCAAAATATCCGGTTACCTTGATCGCTTTGGAAGCTTTAAGATTCAGATCTACTGTACCAGGCTCAACAACGAGCTTCACAACCTTTTGCTCAATCGTTACCGGAACATTGATCGTTTTGTTTGAATAAGTACCTTTAAGTGTAGCCGACCCTTTGGTCAGGCCTTTAATCACTTTACCGTTCGCTGTCTGCTTAAGGACCGCATTGGTTCCGGTAATTTCCCAGGTAATAGTGCTTGTAACATCAACCTCATCGCCGTTTTCAAGCACTGCATTTACGGACGGCAATCCCTGCTCCTCACCAATAACGAGACCCAGCGCATCCTCAGGCCCGATCAGCACCAGCACCTTGTTCTGTACGGTAACTTTCAGCTCCACGCTCTTGTCACGGATCGGGGAAGTACCGGAGGAGACATTACCTTTCTTGATCTTTCCTGTAAGGGTTACTGTTCCCGCTTTGACGGCAGACAGCTTGTTATCCTTGATCTCGGCAATGTCCTCGTTAGCCGAGGTCCATTCGATTTCCTGGCTGAGATCCAGCTTTGTACCATCCAGCTTCGTTCCGCTAACCTTCGGCAGGCTAACGCTGTCTGCTGTGTAAGCTTCCAGTTCGGATTTATCCAGAACCAGTTCAGTAATAGTCGGCAGTACGGTTACCTTCAATGTTTTGCTGACACCGAGGCTCTCTGCTTTAATAACTGCCGAACCGACCGCCTTAGCTGTAACAGTTGCTGCTGACGCATCTTTGGTAACTGTAGCCGCCAGCAGGTTGTCGGAGGTCCAGGTTGCGTCAGAAGACTGATTTTGCTTCGAGTTCACAGCGTTTCTCATCTCCGCCTTTACCTGCAGGCTCTCGCCCAAGAACAGCGTCTGATCCTCTGAAGGAGTCAGCAGAACCGCTTCATACGGCGCACGCACATAAACATCCACGGACTTGGCTACGCCAAGGTATTTTGCTGTAATTACAGCTTTACCGGGACCAACTACTGAAATGGTACCGGCCTCTACTGTTGCCACACTTTCGCTGGAGCTTGTCCATTCTGCCTCATCGCCTATTGGCTGTTCATCACTTTTCTCCGTAGCTTTGGTCACAGCTGTCAGCACCACCGGATCATCCCCGACCAGCAGCTCGAGCTCCTTGACAGCCACATTATCTTCTTTAAGAACAATAGCTGAATAAGGCAGCTCTACCTTGGCTTTAAAAGTAGCAGTAAGTCCTTTGAATTTCGCAGTAATAGTTGCGGTTCCTTCATCCACCAGGGTGATCTGGCCATCATCGATGGTCAATACGCCTGTATTGGAGCTGCTCCAGTCGGCATCAGCCGAGACATCCTTCACCGAGGTTGCCGATTGTCCTCCTGTGGCCTTGGCTTTGACGAGCAGCGTTTCTTCGCTGTCACCTAATTTGTAAATCCCGTCAGAGCTACGCTCCAGGGTCAAATCTTTAAAGGGATGGGTAACGGATACCTCAAGGGTGGCTACCGCATTTAGATATGTAGCGGTAATCATGGCTGTTCCGGTATCGACCGGGGTCAGCAGCCCGTTTACTACTCTGACTGCGCTTGTATTTGAGGATACCCAGGTTGAAGCCGCGGTCACATCCTTTTTGGAGGAGGACCCTTCAATGTTGGCATATACTTTAAGCTGTTTGGGGGTTTGTCCAACCGTAAGCTCCACTTTTGCCGAGCTGTCAAAATCAATTGAGTTCGTGTCGCCTGTAGCCGCAAAGACGTTTACCGGAAAAGCTGCGGCAGTAACCAATATCAAAATGAGGAGCATCTTCGTCATTTTCCTGTACACGGTCATCTGTTCTCTCCTTAGGGCGTAAGTTTATCGGTGGTTATTACCACACTCTTCCACTATATCGACAATTACGCCTGAAGTGTTTACCCTATTTTCAGTTAATTTTCTGTTCCCGGCGAATTCAGGACTTTTTAACTAGATTGCTTATTCGGTAAAAGCCCGGAGAGCAGCGCCATTGCTTTCTGCAAAATAGGCACATTGTTGGCATACATCCTGCTCTTCCCCCGCTCCCAGGCGGCCTCTGCTTCATGCCATTCCACCGCGTTAATCTCCTCTGCCTGTGCCTTGGTGATCCCGCCAACCGCCTCCACCAGGAAGTAATGAACCTCTTTATCTACGGTTCCGTATATATGGTGCTCATACGTGTATTTAATGACATCAATCGGAGCCTTAATAATGCCGACAGCGCCGGTCTCCTCCCGAATTTCCCGCAGCGCTGTCTCCTCTACCGTCTCCCCGTTCTCCATCTTGCCTTTGGGCAGCGCCACCTTGCCGTAACGGTCGACGATCAGCTGGATCTCCAGACCGGCGCTGGCCCGCCGGTACACAACGCCGCCCGCTGAAATTTGCTTATGCGCCATGTTGACAGCTCCTTAACGTTATTGTGATTATAACTTAATTGTACTTTATACAACTAAAATGCCGCACATTTACTAGATTGAGCCGATCGGGCAGATTTAATTGCACAAACTGCAGTTATATGCGGCGCATCCGAGTTTTCGTTACTTTTAAGTGTACGGAATACAGCTATTTAGCTGGACAGAGAAGGACAGAAGATTATTCCGCCGGAATGAGCCAGTGCTGCTCCAACTGCATGCTTCAGCCAGGTAGATGAGCTAATTGGATGAGCTAGGTAGTTGAGTTAGATATACTTGTTTCTGGAGGTCTGCTTCCTTGCATACTCCTTACCCTTTCTTCAATGCTTCAAGCGCAGCACTCTGTTACAAGCCGCCCGCACTGCGATTGACTTAGTCTCGTACGTCACCCCAAACAGCAACAAGGATTTCATCTCCCGGACGGGAAACGAAATCCTTGCTGGATACGCTATATTTAAAGAAAACATACTCTATCTTACCGGAGTATCCGTCCGCAGAGACATTTACGCTGCTTCCGTCTCCTGCCTGCCTGCTAGTTCGCAGTCTGATGAAGCGCAGTCCGGCTGACGCCAACCAGCTCGCCTTTGCATTCGTTAATGCCCGCGTCAGTAATTTTCACCTGGCAGAGCTCGCCCTGCAGTGAATCGTCACCGCCGAAGAACACCTGCAGGTAGTTGTCGCTGAAGCCGTGCTGGATGCTGCGGCCCGGCGCGTCCTTGGCTGAGCGTTCTGCGATAACCGAGACGGTCTTGCCGACGAACTTGCGGGCATAAGCCAGCTGCATCTCTTCGGAGAGATCGATCAGCTGCTGTACGCGCTCATTCTTGATCTCCTCGTCCACCTGGTTCAGCATCCGCGCGGCTGGAGTACCGGTCCGCTTGGAATACGGGAACACATGCATTTCGGAGTAATTAACAGCCTTCATGAAGTCGTATCCGGCGCGGAACATTTCGTCCGTCTCGCCCGGGAAGCCGACAATGACGTCAGTAGTGATGCCTACATCCGGCATAGCCTGGCGGATCAGCTGCATTTTGGCATAATATTCTTCTGTTGTGTATTTGCGGCGCATCGTCTTGAGCACCTCGTTATGGCCGGCCTGCAGCGGAATGTGCAGATGGCGGCACATTTTGGAGCTGCGGTTCAGCACCTCCAGCAGCTTCTCATCAATCTGGCTCGCTTCAATTGAGCTGATCCGTACGCGCTCAAGCCCGTCCACCTTGTCCAGCTCCCAGAGCAGGTCGGCAAGACGGTAGTTGTCCAGATCATCGCCGTAGCCGCCGGTGTGAATACCGGTCAGCACGAACTCTTTATAGCCTGCCTCAACCAGCTGGTGGGCCTGGGCTACAATCGACTTCGGATCCCGGCTGCGCGACAGTCCGCGTGACCATGGAATAATGCAGAAGGTGCAGAAGTTGTTGCACCCGTCCTGAATCTTCATGAACGCCCGCGTCCGGTCGGCGAAGCCCGGTACATCAAGCTCCTCGAATTCCCGCGTCTTCATAATGTTGCGCACCGCGTTAACCGGCTGGCGCGACTCCTGAATGTTCTTCACATGAGTCATAATATGCTCACGGTCCTGGTTGCCGATAACCAGGTCGACGCCCGGAATATCCAGAATCTCGCCCGGCGAGGTCTGGGCATAGCAGCCCGTTACAGCGACAATCGCTTCCGGGTTGCGGCGAACGGCGCGGCGGATCATCTGCCGGCTCTTTTTGTCGCCTGTGTTCGTCACCGTACAGGTGTTAATCAGGTATACATCGGCGGTTCCCTCGAAATCCACCTGCTCGTAACCTTCATTTTTGAAAAGCTGCCAGATGGCTTCAGTGTCATAGAAATTCACTTTACAACCTAAAGTATAAAATGCTACGGATGGCATTCCTCAAGCTCCCCCCATTTCTCCGGATTCATATAAAATGCAGGCTGCAGCAACCATACCGGCTGTCTCGCAGCGCAGAATTCGCCGTCCAAGCCCTACGGATAACGCCCCGGCGGCTTCTGCCGCCTCGCACTCCTCCGGACTGAACCCGCCTTCCGGGCCGACCACAACCATCACCTTGCCCCGGAAACCGTCAGGCAATCCGGCAATCCATGGTGCGGCGGCGCTGCGCAGCTGCAAGCCTTCTTCTTTTTCATAGCAGAAGTAGACCGCCTCATATCCGCTGAAGCTCTTGAGGAGCTGCTTCCAGCTGAGCGGAGAATGAACGTCAGGAACGATATTACGGTGCGCCTGTTCAGCGGCTTCCTTACAGATCTTGCGCCAGCGCTCCAGCCGCTTGCTCTCCTTGCGCTCATCGTACTGCACGATAGTCCGCTCCGAGAGAAACGGAACAAAAGCCACGGCACCGATCTCAGTGCATTTCTGGATCACCGTCTCCAGCTTGTCGCCCTTGGGCAGGCTCTGTGCTACCGTAACCTGGATGCGCGGCTCATGCGTCATCTCAAGCAGCTCCACAATATTCACGACAACCTCGCCGATTTCAATCGAAGCAATCTCCGTCAGAGCCTCGCGGGACACCCCGTCGCTGACAATCAGCTTATCCCCGGCCTTCCCGCGCATCACCTTGGCAATATGACGGGCATCTTCACCGCTAATAGCTACCTGCTCTGCACCAAACTGCTCCGGGCTTACAAAATAACGCTGCATAGTTTAGCCTCATTCTATTGAAAATTCATATACTTCGTTAATCTTTTAGAAAAAACATATTCCATCATACAACGTTTGCAGGGCAATGACCAGCCCTTAGTAGAACCCGGAGAATCCGAACAGGTTCAGGAATAACCGGATAAAATGATTGCCGATTTGAATTGCCCAGTTATAGAGCGGAGCAATCGTATTGGCGCTAAGAACAGGGATAAAAATAACCAGTAAAAAGATAAAGACAGCCCACTGCTCAATCTGCTGCATTTTGGCACGGACCGGACGCGGTGCGACATCCTCCAGAATCCGGTAACCATCAAGCGGCGGCAGCGGAATAAGATTAAACAGAAAGAGAAAAAAGTTGGTCTTGATAAAGATACCGAAAAACCAGACAATCGCCAGCTGCAGCTGCTCATTGGTGATGGAGTCGATCGCTCCTGTACCCATGAGCACCGTGTAAATCAGCGCCCCAATAATCCCCAGCAGAAAATTACTCAGCGGCCCGGCAGCCGACACGACAATCCCCATCAGCCGCGGACGGCTGAAGTTATCACGGTTCACCGGAACCGGACGCGCCCAGCCGAAACCGGCAATGAGCAGCAGGATAATGCCGAACAGGTCAAAATGGACGGCCGGATTCAGCGTCATGCGGCCAAGCAGCCTGGCCGTCGGATCGCCGAATTTGTTGGCAAAGTAAGCATGCGCGAACTCGTGCACAGTAAAGGCAATGACGATCGTAATCAGGAAAAACGGAAGCTGCTGCAGTGGATAAACCAATATATCATTTAAAAAATCCATCTCTACCTCTTTCCGGCTGTAATGGCCACCCAGTCTTCTTCACGGGTAATCTCTATAATCTCAAAACCGGAAGCCTCCAGCGCCTGCGACACCAGGCCTTCCTTATCCTTATAAATACCGGAAGTAATATAGATTCCGCCCGGCTGCAGCGCACGGAACACATCATCCGTGAACAGCACAAGAATCTCTGCCAGAATATTGGCGACGATAAGCTTTACTGGCAGTGTAACGCCAAGGCCTGCCTCCACAGACTGCTCCCCTTCTGCAGCTGTCCCGGTATAGCCGGGTCTTGCACTTGGCCACATGTCCCCCGCCGCAGTATCTGCCGCACCTTCGCCTCCGAGCAGCGAGAGCAGATCGCTCTCTTTTACCGTTACCGAGGCCTGCAGTCTGTTCAGCTCCACATTCTCCCGCGCACTCTCCACAGCGACCGGATCAAGGTCAAGCGCAAGCACATTCCCCGCACCTAGCAGAACCGCACCGACCGCCAGAATGCCGGAGCCGGTTCCCACGTCAATGACTTCTTCGCCGCCGCTGATATGCTTCTCCAGCGCACGCAGACACAGCGCCGTAGTCGGATGCGTTCCTGTTCCGAAGGCCATGCCGGGATCGATTTCGATAATCTTTTCATCCGGGCTGGCTGGTGTATATTCTTCCCAGGTCGGCTTGATCGTCAGACGGTCAGACACGCGCAGCGGCTTGAAGTAAGCTTTCCACGCATGGGCCCATTCTTCATCGTCTACCGTCTTCCAGGAGATCAGCGCTTTGCCGGGATCTATCCCGAATTCACGCAGCTCCTCAACGCGTGGAGCAACCTCTTTGATGACATCGTCCATCGATACATTTTCGGCATAGTAGCCTTTAATTACAGCCTCACCGGGAGGGATATCGTTCAGCGGTTCATCGTATAGTTCACCGTACCGGGTATCTCTAACTTTATTAAGTGTTCCCGATTCTTCGATCGAAACACCGCCTGCTCCGGCTTCATACAGCAGATTGGATATCATCTCCTGCGCCTCTTCTGTTGTATGTACCGTCAATTCATGCCATAACATGTGTGTGGGTCCTCCTAAAAGTTTGGTAAGCAGTACTTCCATGATTTAGCTTCATTCAAAACTCACTAATCCAGTTATTCAACATTTATCAGTATACCATTTCTACCACAGGTAGCGCCAAAACTACGCCTGCTGTACAGATCACGGTTAATTATTTCCGGCAAAAACAGTCCATAGTATGATCATTCACCATACCGGAAGCCTGCATAAAAGCGTAACAGATCGTCGAGCCGACGAAAGTCATGCCTTTCTTTTTCAGCGCCTTGCTCATAGAATCGGACTGTACCGTTGTTGCCGGCACCTCAGCCCGGGTATTCCATTTGTTAATGACGGGTTCACCGCCGGCAAAGCTCCACACATAATCCGAAAAGCTGCCCTCCTCCCGGCAAATGTCCAGATAAACCTTCGCGTTCTTCACAATGGCATTGATTTTGAGGCGGTTGCGGATGATTCCCGTGTCCTGCAGCAATGCTTCTATTTTGTCCTCGTCATAATGGATAATGATGTGCGGATCAAATCCGTCGAATACCTTACGGTAATGCTCCCGCTTCTTCAGTACTGTATACCAGCTGAGTCCGGCCTGCATGCCCTCCAGCATCAGCAGCTCGAACAGCTTGAGGTCATCATACAGGGGCTTGCCCCACTCTTTATCATGATAGTCAATGTACAAAGGATCTTCGTTGACCCAGGCACAGCGTGTTATTTCCCTATTCAAATTATTCTCTCCTTTTGCCTGGCATAGACTCCCGGCTATAATTCATCTTCGTTCAGGCTTCCGTCCTGCAAGGATAAAGGAACAAGCCGCAAAAAGCTACCAAAATTCTTTACTGCCAAAAAAACCGCCCGCCCCTGCTCCCAGGGTACGGACGGCTTTATGGTTTACTGATAGAACAGTACGGTTACGGCTGGAGCTGCACACGCGTCTCCCGCTCAGGTTCATCTGTTGTATAGTAGAACATATATATGGAGGCTTCAGTTCCTTGGAAATCCTTATATACATCAATGGCCCGGTTGTTTCCGTCCCCCGCAAAATTGATAGTGACCGGCCTGCCTATAATCCGGTCTTTGCCAAGATTAATATGGGTCTGATTGACTCCGCCGAAACGCACAGCCTCACTCTCTGTTTCGACAAAGAGATCTTTCCCCTCCATATAGTAGGTCCACTTTACGGGATAGCCGCCGGTACTGCGCATCACCGTCTGCTTCGCAGCAGAAATGTTGGTCAGCTGCAGCGGTGTCTTATCCCCTTCATGTACGTTAACCTTGTAGCTGGCCACAAATGTTAGCGGAGTCTCCGGTCCAATCTCCACATTTACCGGACGTTCAAAGGCGATTACGGCAAGTTCCACATCATCTTTTGGAGACATATATCGAAAGCCTTCCACGATCCGGCCGTCAATCTCAAGCGCATATTTTTGGTATGGAAAATTTGGAGTTTCGCTGTTCACACGGATGGAGACCCGGATCTGTGTCGGCGTGATGATCATGTTCTCAACCGTATTCACCGTGTCACCCGGCTCCAGTGGAAGATCCAATGCTTTTTTAAACGTACCGCTCTCCATCTGCTGTTTGCTTAGCTGCAGGTCAAAGGCCCATGGCCCGGTAATATTCTGCTCCAGTCTGGTATACTGCAGCTTATACGCGGTTTCGTCCGCAGGAACATCGGCTGCGTTGAAGGTTTGCTTCATTGTGTATTCACCGTTGTCACCGGGTGTCCCGAAAGTCCCCCCGGACAAAGAACGGATTACCGTACCGTTCCGGTAAGCAATGATCTCGGGGAACGCCCAATCCTTGGTCTCAGGCTGATTAAATGTAACGGCGGAAGACAGCAGCAGCTTATCCCCGCTTTGCATGAAAGGCTGTACCTCCAGCTTCTCCATGCCCTCCTGTCCGACGGGAAAGCTCTGTATGGCCCGAGAACGGCTGTCCAGCCGGATGTCCATCTGAGTCTGGCTAAAGGACTGTACTGCGGCGGCCTTAAGCGTAACACGGGTTTCAGATTTACGCGGGGTCCATTCGCTTTCGAAATAGCCGTTATAGCGGTTGTTTACTTCATCCCACTGCAGATAATTGTTTTCCCCTTCACTGCTGTTGCCTTTTTCATCCTGCAGAGAGAACCCCTGCACGTCCCAGAATTGCCCTTCCGTCTGTTTTCCCGTTTCCAGTGTGTACAGAATAACAGTACGTTTTTCATCAACTATTGCTGTCCGCAGCGTCAGCGTCACTCCGTCCTTTGTAACGGACTGGCCAAGCTGCTGGCCCAGATTCTGCTCAAGCGCAGCCTGAACTCCTTCCTTGCCGTGCAGCAGATTTCCCCAGTCATGCTGAATCGCGGCATATACCGGGGCCGCAGCGAGCAGCAAGCCCATAGAAGCCGCGAACGTAATCTTACGCCAGCTTCTTTTCCGGTACTGGACCTGCACCTCAGCCCGGCTCATTTCAGAGGAACGGGTGTGACCCGACTGCTCCAGGCCGTTCCACATTTTCTCAAAATCGGGATAGCTTACAGAATCCTCTTCATTTAATTGCCGCTCCAGCATAAGCTCCAGCTTCTTCACAGTGCTCATTCCTCCGCTTCTCATCTTGGATTTCGGTTTCAAGCAGAATCTCCTTCAGCAGCTTAATGCCCTTGTGCTGTCTCGATTTTGCCGTCCCTACAGGGATGGATAAGGCTTCCGAAATTTCAGTCAGGCTGAAATCATGCATGTACCTCAGGGTAAGCACTGCCCTGATCTTGGCAGGAAGCCTGGACATATAGCGCGCCCATTCCTGCGCCGTCTCCTTCTGTTCAACCAGCCGTTCTACCGGGTCTTCACTTACGCCCCTGCCCCACAAATGCAAATTCTGCACAAGCTTCTGCCGCAAGCTGCTTGAGCGTTTTAAATGGTTAAGGCAGGTATTGACCGCAATTTTCAAAATCCAGGCCCGCGTATGCTCAACATTCTGCCACTGGCTGCGGAAGACGGTGATAAACACTTCCTGGCACAGATCCTCAGCATCTGCCGCATCCTGCACCATATAGTAACAGGTGCGGTACACTGCTTTGCTGTAGGCTTCAAATAATTCACGGTTGCTTTGCAATCCGACTCCTCCCTTCTTTAACAGGTCTGTCTTATAAACAATCCGTCCGCGGAAAAGGTTCATTTCTCAAAATAAAAAAACGCGGCCATTGCGGACCGCGCCTTTTCAGATTATTTTGCCAACAGACTCTGCCGGAAGCAAATATTTCCGTCCCAGCTCCTCAGCAGCCAGCGGCTTGCTGTAATAATACCCTTGAATATCCCGGCAGCCGCTCTCCACAAGGATGTCCAGCTGCTCCTTCGTTTCGATGCCTTCGGCAATCACCTGCATGCCGAGATGCTCTGCCATGGTCAGGATGGTTGCCACAATGGCCCGGTCATGGCTGCTGCCCGTAATGCCGCTGATGAACGAACGGTCGATTTTCACCTTGTGTATAGGATACAGCTTCAGATACCCAAGCGAGCTATAGCCGGTCCCGAAGTCATCAAGGCTGATTCGGACCCCGCTTTTTACCAGATCATTCAGAATAGCGCTGGCTCTGGAGGCATCCATCATCATGCTCTCGGTAATTTCCAGCTCGAGGTACTCGGGCGCCAGACCTGTTTCCCGGAGAATATCCCGGATATCCTCCAGCAGATTATACTGAAGAAACTGCTGAGAGGATAAATTGACGGCAACCGGAATGCGCGGACCGCCCGCATCATGCCACTGCCGCATCTGCCGGCAGGCTTCGCGCAGCACAAAATTGCCAAGCTCAACGATCCGTCCGGTCACTTCCGCAGCGGGAATGAACAGACCTGGACCGAGCAGGCCTTTTACCGGATGATTCCAGCGCACCAGCGCCTCTACCCCGATAATCCGCTCATTGTCTGCTGCCCGGATCTGCGGCTGATAATGCACCGTGAACTCACCGCGCGCCAGCCCCTTGCGCAGATCCGATTCCAGCTCCAGCTGCTCCATAATCTGGCCGTTCAGGTCGTCCGAGAAAAACTGGTAATCGTTCCTGCCGTTTTTCTTCACTTCATACATGGCCGTTCCGGCATTTTTGAGCAGCTCTTCCGGAGTCTGGCCGTGGCCCGGATAAAAAGAAATACCGATACTGGCTGTAACGTAGAGATCTCGCTCCTTGAGGTGGAGCGGCTGCTTGATTGCAGCAATCATCTGTTCCACAATATCCGTCACATTCATTTTTTTCCGCGAGAACCGGCAGAGCAGTGCGAATTCATCGCCCTCCAGCCGTGCCAGCGCCATCTGCCCGTTAACCACGCTGTCAATAATCCTGCTGCTCATCTCTTGCAGAAAGAGATCGCCGTGCAAATGTCCGAGTGTATCATTAATAAGCTTGAACCGGTCAACATTCATAACGAGTACGGCAAAAGGCTCCCGGGTTTCATGATGTGCTTCAATGGTCTGGGAGAGCAGCTGACTGAACATCCGGCGGTTCGGAAGACCTGTCAGCTCATCGTGAAAGGCCAGATAGCGGGTCTGCTCCTTGGCCTGCTTCTCCTCCGTAATATCCCGGGCAATAACATAAATGCCGGCCACCAGGCCATCGACCATAACCGGAGCGATATTGATGCTGATATCCAGCTTTTGCCCGTTACTGTGCATGATCGCCGTTTCATAGCCAACCTGCTCTCCGGCAAGGGACCGGATAAACATTTCCCGGATCAGCGCCTGATCCTCCGCTGCAATAATACCAAGGAGGGAGTCCAGGGACTGCTCTTTGAACTCCTTGCTGCTGATGCCGCTAATCGCCGTGGCTGCAGGATTGGAGCCGATAATGCGTAAATTAAGATCTATGGAGATGATGGCATCCTGATTATTTTCATAGAGCGATCTGTACCATTTTTCACTGATTAGAAGCTCCGTATCTTTTCTGGAAA
The DNA here is from genome assembly GCF_058313675.1 of Paenibacillus sp. fava2. Classification (NCBI taxonomy): domain Bacteria; kingdom Bacillati; phylum Bacillota; class Bacilli; order Caryophanales; family Paenibacillaceae; genus Paenibacillus; species Paenibacillus sp. fava2. The sequence continues at coordinate 5,601,400 of NZ_CM177755.1, forward strand.
AACGGCTCGAAATATAAACTCCGGTAACAGACAGGCCCAGCGTGAACAGCGTTCCCCCGGCTATGACATAGGCCAGCCATTTCTGATCCAGTACCACCCCGGTATTCAGCCAGGAACGGCTCTCAGGCTCAAAGCCAGCCGCAAGCATTCCGGTATAGTGCATGCCTACAATAGCGACGCCCATGACTAGTCCGCTAATCAGCTTCTTTCCCGGCCCTACTGCCGAGCGGTTCACTAACAGCTGGGAGGACAGCCCCAGCGCAACAACGGATGCTGCCAGAGCAACAACAAACGACAGGATGACATAGTCTGCTCTATACGAGATGCCAATCTGCATTGCGGACATGCCTATGTAATGCATACCGAAAATACCAGAGGCAAGCAGCAGACCGCTCACCAGAAGCGTAACCGTTCCACGCTTGAAGTTACTGATGACAAGCAGGGCAACCAGTGAAGCAATGACTGCGACTGTCATAGACAGCAGTACAACCATCAGGTTATACGCGACCGGTACAGGCAGTTTCAAGGCCAGCATGCCGACAAAATGCATAGACCAGATGCCCATCCCCATGATGACGGCGCCGAACACAAGCCACAGCACCCTCCGCCTGCCCTTGGATATCCCCAGTATGCCCGCCAGCTCCAAAACCGTATAGGAAGCTGCAACAGCTATCAAATACGAAAAAAATACGAGCAGCTTGTCATGACTGCCATGCATATGCATGTGCTCCATGACCTCATCCCCCTTTAAACCATTCCAAACATGACTGGCAAAATTCTAAATTTTATATAATTAATATTATATCGGCAATTTCAGCCGAAAATCTAATAACTTTCCTGCAATTTAGCAATAAGTAAAAACGGCTGCACCCTCCGCAAAACAGAAATATCCAATAAAAAAAACAGTATGGCCTCCCTGCTTCAGGAGCACCATACTGCCATTTTGGATAAGATCAGATAATATTCATAACCGCCCTTGCCTGAATATCCAGCTCACTGGCCGAGACCGCAATGCCTGTAAACTCCTCAAGGGCTACTTCAATCTGCTTCTGGCTCTCTTTGACGCTTGCCTGAACATGCTCCAGACCAGTCGACATGCTGCCGATTTCCTCCGTAATCGCCTTGACACTGTTCCGTACCTCGCCAATGGATTCCTGCACCATACCCGAGAGCTTCCGGACCTCCTTGGCCACCACATCGAACCCCCGCCCGAACTCCCCGGCATGCGCCGCTTCAATTGCAGCATTAAGCGCCAGCAAATGTGTCTGCGAAGCAATATCACGGATAGTTTGTACTACCCCTTGAATGTCCACAGCCTTGTTTTGCAGATTCTTGATGATAAGAGTGTTCTCGTCCGATACTATGGCGATATTATTGATGCTGTGCAGCATTTCCCGGCTTCGTTCAATTCCCTGCTCAGCCCGCCGGTTCAGGCTGTCAGCCATTCTCTGCATCTGCTCCACAACATGGTTTACATCGGTCTGGCGGTGCGTAATATTGGTCGCAATCTTGCTTACGCCGATAACATGGTGGCCTGTTTCGTCAAAAATAGGCATATAGGTTGCTTCGAGCCACACAGTGTTCCCCTCTGAATCCATTCGTTCAATCTTATCCTGAAAGCTGGTTCCGGAAAGCAGATTCTGCCAGAAGATTTCGTAGTCCGGACTGTTCACAAACTCAGGAAAGCATAACTCCCGGTGATGCATTCCGTACATATCCTCTGATTTATATTTCATTGAACCGGCAAACACTTCATTGACATAGGCCACTCTGCGGTCAAGATCAAAGCGGATCAGGGCAAGATTCTTTTCCATAGCTTTGACTACCAGCGCCTCTGTGACTGCTGGAACTGATACATTCTCCATAATACTATCTCCCTGTCCGGCTCATTTGAGATTGTGCGGCTTTCAAATATTCATAAGGTATATATTCTATATTAACGGCAGAAAAGCTACTATGAATTATAACGATTTAAAAGATTTGATTCTATCACCCTACTTTTCGCGCTTACTTCTTGGACCCGTAGTCCCCGAACCTCATTCCCCACACCGAATCCTTCCGGTGCCCTGCCGCCTCCTGCAATCCGGGAAGACGCGGATCATGCGGGTAATACTGCTCCAGATACAGGACGAATACCGCGCGCAGCCCGATTTCAGCGTCCAGCTTGTTAAATTCATTCGGATGCCTATCCATTTCTGCCAGTGCGGTTTCCCATCTCTTCAGATCGGCAGGAGAAGTGCGTCCGTCCCGGACGGCTTCCGCAAGCCCTCGCAGTTCACGGTATGCCCGTTTCACTTTGGACGAATAAATCTGCTTCTGATTCAAAAAAGTAAGCAAAGCGACCAGCAGCGCCAGTCCGCCCCACATAATAAACGTATTCACCAACATCCCCCCTGCCATTGTCCATTTCCCTATTATACACGCCGGCACGCAAAAAACCCCACTTTCAGTGGGGCAGATGTCCTTAATTTTCAGTACTATAGGCCGGCTATTTCTTTTTCATAATCTCGTTCAGCTGGCGCTTGTCCGCTTCCTGCGCGCGGTCCAGCGCTTCCAGATCCTCCTGGTCAGCTTCCGCAGCCACAAATTGCACATCCTCCAGTTTAGCTTCGTAGAGCATCTTTTGCTTTTCCGTTTTGGAGAAAATGTCCGAGTTCTCTCTATCCATAACAGCTACCACCTTTCAGATTCCTGATAAAAACAAGTACACGCATCTAGATCATACCGCCGGCTTCCTCAATGATGGATAAGGCCTGCTGGTAAGATTCCGGCTGTACAATCACGGTCAGCAGAATGTTTCTGCCGGTAGGCCCTCCGTCACCGCCATGGCTCATCCCGCTTGAGCTTGTATGCGCAGCGGACAAAATACCCGAATGCGCGCTCACGGCGGTCATGGAATCCATACGGGCCAGACTGCCAGTCACCGGATTCACAGCATTTTGCAGGCCACCTCCGCTGAACCGGGTGAAGCGGTCGATGGAAAGCTCGGTTACGCGCAGAGCCTGAAGCTTCAGGGAGACGCCCTCAGCTTCTTCGGGAGATTTGAAATAGGCGAGGATGCTTTTTTCTGACAAGGATAATCCCTGCTTTCTGCCTGATATGCCAAACACAAATTGACCATTTTATTTTGTATTGATGCTGCATGGTTTATACGCAGTTTTTATGTTTAATCTTAATCAGCAGGAAAAACTTACCTGGCACTGGTCTGTTCATTTTTCCCCACTCCCTTTCTCGGGATAATATCTACATTCAGTTAACAATTCCATTAGATAACAAAGAAATATATATTATTTCGATTATTTAAACGCAGTGCTTTTAATACTTTCGACTCATAAATACAGGACTTTTCGATTTCATGTGTAATATTACCTCACTCTAGTAATATTTATATTATCATTCTTTCGTTAAAATAGTACTTTTTATCCATTTTATTCTTATTTCGGAGCGTATATATGTTACGTTTTCCTTCACACATGACAATCCCCATAAAAACAACATTACTTTTAACTGGATTTTACATTTTACCAATGGTAGAATCTTCTTAATATTTTTCCTACTAGCCGGGACGGAAATAAAACGAGATTACTAGAAAGGAGAATCGGACTGCTGTCTATAGCAGGAAAAATTCAGCTGTATCAGTACACATACTCATCTGGAGGGGATTACATTTGGAGTGGAATAAACTACCTCGCAAGCTGTCTGTTATCACCCTGTCACTTGGAGTGACAGCAGGCATGATTCCTGGAGCGGCCTTTGCCGCCGGCAGCCCGCAGACGCTATCATCGACTAAATCTTTAACCTCGGTTACCCAGACATCCAATCAGACTTATATTTCACCGCAGATTGACACCAAAACTTCAAAAGATGTCCGCGTTATTGTGCAATTGAGCGGCCAGCCTGCTGCAGTAGGTAAATATGCAGCCAAGCAAGGAATCTCCGCGCTCTCCAAGACAGCTACGGAAGCTGCCGTCAAGAGCCAGCAGTCCGAGGTACTTGATAAAGCCGATGCTCTCGGCATTGATCTGACCGTCAACTATCAGTATGACACAGTACTGAACGGCTTTGAAGTGTCCGTCCCGGCCAATGAAATTCCAAAGCTGGCCAAAATCTCCGGCGTTACCTCCATCTATCCGAACAGCACCTGGTACACCCTTCCGGATGTAACCGTAACGGAAGCTACTTACAGAAATGACAATGCTCCGCTGGAGCAGATTCATGCGGATTGGGCTGCGGATCAGGGCATTACAGGCGCAGGGCTCAAGGTCGGTGTTATTGATACCGGTGTGGATTACCTGCATCCGGACATTGCCCCTGTCTACAAGGGCGGTTACGATTCCTTCTATCAGGATGAAGATCCTTATGAAGAAGTGCCTTTGACCAAGGAAGAAGATCCTTACAAGACAGGCTATGCCGGAACTTCCCACGGAACGCATGTCTCGGGTACGATTATCGGACAATATGCCGCAAAAGGTGATGTTGCCCAAAAAGGCGTAGCACCAGGTGCAGAGCTTTACGCATATAAGGTTCTGGGACGAAATCTTGATGACCCGAGCACCTCTTCCGGTTCATCCGCCCAGGTTATCGACGGGATTGAACATGCCGTTAAGGACGGTATGGATGTCATCAACCTGTCGCTCGGCTCTGATTCCGAAAAAGACGTAAATTCCCCTGACTCCATCGCGATCAATAACGCCGTGCTCTCAGGAGTTATAGCGGTTATTGCCAACGGAAACAACGGGGAAGCGGGCTATTTCTCCCTTGGCTCTCCTGCGGCTGCGCAGCTGGCCATTTCGGTTGGTGCTGTAACAAGCCCGATCAAAGCCTTCTCGGGTGATTTTAAAGCAGAAATCGCCGATTCTGTAACTACTGTCACTTATTCCGAGTACTTCGATTTTCATGTAATGGCATACAAGCTCGGACAGTATAATTTCACAGATATTATCGGCACCGATCCGGTTGAAGTCGTATACGCCGACCTTGGTGCAGAATCAGACTATCCGGACCGCGACATCAGCGGCTCCATTGTCCTGTTGTCCCGCGGGGATCTGGCATTTGTCGATAAAATTGCCATTGCCAAAGAACACGGGGCCAAAGCTGTCGTGATCTTTAACGGGAATGCAAACCCTGCTACCAAAGAAGCTATCCTTGATGAGAGCATCAAAGACCGCGACGGATTCATCGGCAGTAACCTTGGTGACGGATACGACTATATCCCAACCTTCGATATCGAAGGCTCCAAGGGACGCGCACTCGCCAGAGCCATTCTTGCGAATGATGGTAAGCCCGTCTACTTCTCCTTCGGAGATGAGTACAAGCAGACGATGACTGCAGGCGATGAAATAACTTACTTCTCCTCCATGGGTCCTAACGTGGACGGAAATCTCAGCATCAAGCCTGATATTGTCGCTCCTGGTGACGGTGTATTGTCCACCTATCCGGCATATGGCGGCGATTATACCGAGGCATATCACCGCAGCAGCGGTACCAGTATGGCTACTCCGCACGTGGCGGGCTTGTCACTACTGATCAAACAGGCACATCCGGAATATACCCCGTTTGATATCCGTGCCGCTCTAGCCAATACTGCAGATCAGCTCCTTTATAAGGGTGCGCCTGAAGATCTGTATATCCAAGGCCCTGGCCGGGCAAACGTAGAGAATGCCATTAAGACACCGGCGCTGCTGCAGGCGCTCGAGCCAATTACTATTCTTGACAAAAATTTTGCGGCACAAAACGTAATTAACTACAATCCATCCACCAGCTTCGGAACTCTTCTGCCTGGCGCAGTTGCTTCCAAAGAGCTGCAGCTTAAAAACGTAAGCAACAGCGCGGTTACTTATTCTGCCTCTGTAGTCTGGAACTACGGTGATCTTGAGAATGTAACTGCAACACTGGATAAGACAACAGTTACAGCCTCCGCTTATGGTACTTCCAACTTCAATCTGAACGTTAATGTGTCTGCAAAAACCGAACCGCAGATGCTGCAAGGTAATGTTGTTCTTGAAGCAGCGGGACAGCCTACCCTGCACTTGCCGTTCGCAATTAACGTCGATGAATCCGTGGATCAGCCTGACTGGGGCACTGGTATCCAGGAAGCAGAGATTACAACACCGATTGTGTACAACAATTCAGGAGCTGTTCTCAACTACAAGCTGAAAGCTGATGACATCAATTATTATGAAGTAGATCTCGTAGGTATGGACGATAAAACCAAGGGTTATTTCCAGGTTACCGCTACAGATTCTCCGGATAAATATTTTAAACCGGGAGATTACTCTACTGTAATCAGCGCCACTTATCATCCATATGACAGTAAAGGGGATCCGATTCTTGATGCAAACGGCAATCCTGCTGTTGCTTATCTGACAGACGGGGTTTATAAGCTTCAAGTGCTGGGCATCAATGCTGAAGATAATTCCAAACTGCCTATCAAGATCAACCAATACGAAGATGAATTCTATACTACCTATACCTCATTCCGTTTCATTAATCAGCCTGCGCCAAACACAGGCACCGGCGGTTCAAATGGCGGAGGCGGCGGTGTAGTAACGCCTGTAACACCGGCAGTCCCTGCTGCTGCTGCATCACTGATTGAGGAAGGAACGGCCCGGGCCACCCTGACTCCGGCTACTGTGTCCAAGGATAAAGTGACTACTGTTACTGTAACCGACGACAACCTGAAGACCGCTCTGGCTAACGCTGCAGCTGCCAAGACCGCTGTCGTAATTGCGTTGCCTGCAACAACCGACACAGCAGTAGAACTGAACCTGACAGCAGCCCAGGTAACTCAGCTGGCAGGCATTCATGCCGACAGCAGTGTTGTGGTTACAGTCAATGGTTCTGCCGTTGCTCTGCCTGTATCCCTGCTGAAATCAGCACCTGCAGGACAGAACTTCAAGCTTGACATCAAGCAGGCGCCTGAAGCTGCGGGAAGATTGACTTCCAGCGTTGCCGGGTCCACGGTAATCGGAACTCCGGTTACATTCGAGGCTTCCTGGACAACCGCTACTGGCAGCACCTACTTGAACACACCGACTAACCTCTTTATTAAGAGATCCTTTACTGTACCAGGCGCTATCCAGCCGAATACTGCAGGCGTTCTCTTTGAAGATAAGGGAGTCGTAACGCCGGTTGCTTCGGTATTTACTCCGCAGGCAGACGGATCAACCCTTGTTACTGTGAGCCGTCCAGGCTTTTCGACTTATGCTGCAGTAAGCAAGCCTGCCGCAGCATTCACAGATATTGCCGGTTCTTCGGCGGCTGAAGCCATCAAAGCTTTGGCTAACAAGCTGATTATCCAAGGTACATCGGCTACGACCTTCTCGCCGAAGAGCAGCCTGACCCGTGCGGAATTCACTGCGCTCCTGACCCGCGCACTCGGGCTTCGTACTGATGCCAGTGTTACCTTCACTGATGTCAGCTCCACTGCCTGGTATGCCCAGGATGTGGCCGCTGCTACCAAGGCAGGTCTGATTCTGGGTATCGGCAACGGCAAATTTGCACCAACCCAGAATGTAACCCGCCAGGAGCTGGCAGTGATTCTGGACAGAGCGCTCAAATTAACCGGAACTGAACTGAAGAGCACAAATCCTTCCTTTACAACGTACACAGACAGCGCGAAAGTGGCACCGTACGCGAAGGATAGCCTGCAGACCCTGTCCACAGCCGGCATCATCGGCAGTGATACAGGTTCCAGCTTCAATCCGGTTGCTCCGGCAACCCGTGAAGCAGCCGCTGCTGCCCTGTACCAGCTGCTGAACAAAATTGGCTTGATCGAGTAGTCTTTAGTTAATATGCCTGTTGTCCACCTCTCAGGAGGCTGACAGCAGGCAGAAATGCAAAAAGGATCGTGCAGGGCCTTGTGGCCGGTGCACGATCTTTTTTTTAACAACGCTAACAATAAATTAACCCCCAGCTCCGCGTTATCTCGCGAATCCGGGGGTTAATTTGATTTCATTTCCAAAACTTAGTCACCGCGAAAGGCACGCTTCACACGGTCAAAGAACGATTGCTCCTGCTCATGCGTGTTCTCGCCGTTGTAAGAAGCGAACTGGCGGAGCAAATCCTTCTGCTCTTCGCTCAGCTTGCTTGGCGTTACAACGACTACCCGCACATGCTGGTCGCCTGTGCCGCTGCCGCGCAAATGCGGAACCCCTTTGCCTCTGAGGCGGAAGAAGGTGCCGGTCTGGGTTCCCGCAGGAATCTTCAGCTTCACCTTTTCGGTCAGGGTAGGGATTTCGATCTCGTCACCAAGCGCCGCCTGGGCGAATGTCAGCGGAACCTCGCACATGATATCATCGTTCTCACGCACGAAGAACTCATGGTTCTTCACACGGATGACAATGTACAGGTCGCCGGCCGGGCCGCCGCGTGTACCGCCTTCGCCTTCACCGGTCATACGCAGCTGTGCGCCGTCATCTACGCCGGCTGGAATGCGTACATGGATCTTGCGCTGCTTCTTAACCTTACCCTGGCCTGCGCAGGTCGTACATTTTTCTTTGATGATTTTGCCTGTGCCGCTGCAATGGGAGCAGGGACGGCGGTTACGCATCTGTCCAAGCGGGGTATTCTGCACGAATTCCTGCTGGCCGCTGCCGTGGCAGACGGAACAGGTCTCCGGCTTCGTACCCGGCTTAGCTCCGGAGCCAAAGCAGGTATCGCAGGACTCTGTACGCGGAATGGTAATATCGGTCTCTTTGCCGAATACCGCTTCCTTGAACTCAATGGTCATTGTGTACTGCAAATCGCCGCCGCGCTGCGGGGCATTCGGATCACGGCGTCCGCCGCCTCCGCCGAAGAACATATCGAAGATATCGCCAAGTCCGCCGAAATCTCCGCCGCCTCCGCCAAAGCCGCCGCCCATACCCTGATTAGGATCGATATGGCCATACTGGTCATATCGGGCACGCTGCTGGCCGTCGCTCAGGACATCGTATGCTTCCTTCACTTCCTTGAACTTGGCTTCAGCATCACTGGCCTTGTTGACGTCAGGGTGATACTGGCGTGCCAGCTTACGGTAGGCCTTCTTTATTTCATCGTCAGATGCATCTCTTCCGAGACCCAGCACCTCATAATAATCGCGTTTATCTGCCACTGCTTTCACCTCCGTACATCAATACTCAATTAGCCTGTAACATGTTAAAAGGAAAGCCAAAACACGGGATGCCCCGGTCTTGACCTTCCCTTCGTACGAAATAGACTTATCGTTTAAGGTTACCCTTGATTCTTCTCGTCGTCAACAACCTCGTAGTCAGCGTCAACAACATTATCCTTCTTAGCACCCTCTGGAGCACCTTCAGCGCCCGGCTGCTCTTGTGCAGCCTGCTCATACAGTTTCACGGACAACTGCTGTACAATCTCGGTCAGCGCTTCTGTAGCTGCGTTGATTTCTTCCAGATTGTCAGTTTCCAGTGCTGCTTTTACTTTATCCTTAGCGGCGTTTGCTTTCTCGATTTCGGAAGCATCCACTTTATCGCCAAGATCTTTGATTACTTTATCAGTAGAATACACGAGCTGGTCAGCATTGTTCTTCGCTTCAACCAGTTCTTTACGCTTGCGGTCTTCCTCAGCGTGCAGCTCGGCATCCTTCATCATTTGTTCCACTTCAGCATCGCTCAGGCCGCTGGAAGAAGTGATCGTGATCTTCTGGCTCTTGTTCGTGCCTTTGTCTGTTGCTGATACATTAACGATACCGTTAGCATCGATGTCAAAAGTAACTTCGATTTGCGGTACGCCGCGCGGTGCCGGCGGAATCTCGTTCAGCATGAAGCGTCCCAGCGTCTTGTTGCCGTTCGCCATTTGGCGCTCACCCTGCAGCACGTGAATTTCCACGCTCGGCTGGTTGTCGGCAAAGGTCGAGAAGACCTGTGATTTGCTTGTAGGAATAGTAGTGTTACGCTCGATCATCTTTGTGAACACGCCGCCTGCAGTTTCGATACCGAGGGACAGCGGAGTTACATCAAGCAGCACCACGTCTTTAACATCACCAGTCAATACGCCCGCTTGAACCGCAGCACCAAGGGCTACCACTTCATCCGGGTTAACGCCTTTGTGCGGCTCTTTGCCGGTAAGCTTCTTGATTGCTTCCTGTACCGCAGGAATACGGGTGGAACCGCCGACAAGCACGATTCTGTCCAGATCAGCAGGAGTCATGCCTGCATCGCTCAGCGCCTGGCGTGTTGGTCCCAGTGTACGTTCTACCAGACCTGCAGTCAGCTCTTCGAACTTAGCACGGGTAAGGTTTACTTCCAAGTGCTGCGGCACGCCGTCAACAACCGTGATGAACGGAAGGGATACCGTGGTAGTCAGTACGCCGGACAGTTCCTTTTTCGCTTTTTCAGCAGCATCCTTCAGACGTTGTACAGCAGCCTTGTCCTTGCTCAGGTCAATGCCCTGCTCTTTCTTGAATTCAGCTACGAGGAAGTCCATAACAACCTGGTCAAAATCGTCACCGCCCAGACGGTTGTCACCGCTGGTAGCTTTTACTTCGAAGAAGCCGTCGCCCAGCTCAAGGATCGATACGTCGAATGTACCGCCGCCCAGGTCATATACGAGAATAGTCTGGTCTTCAGCCTTCTCAAGACCGTAAGCAAGTGCTGCAGCAGTTGGCTCGTTGACAATACGCAGAACTTCAAGGCCGGCAATTTTACCAGCATCCTTGGTCGCTTGACGCTGGCTGTCATTGAAGTAAGCCGGAACTGTAATAACCGCCTGTGTAACCGTTTGTCCCAGGTAAGCTTCAGCATCGGATTTCAGCTTCTGAAGGATCATTGCGGAAATTTCCTGTGCAGAGTAGTCTTTACCGTCGATGCTTTCTTTGTGGTTAGTACCCATATGACGCTTAATCGAAGCGATTGTACGGTCAGGGTTAGTGATCGCCTGGCGTTTTGCTGTTTCGCCGACGATCCGCTCGCCGTCTTTCTTGAAGCCTACAACCGAAGGGGTTGTACGCGCGCCTTCCGGATTAGGAATAACGACAGCTTCGCCGCCTTCCATAACGGCAACGCAAGAGTTGGTGGTTCCAAGGTCAATCCCGATAACTTTACTCACTGTAATGTGCCTCCTCAAAAATGTTATGGAGCCCAGGCTCCTGTAATTTATAGTTAATTGAATAACGCTGATAATGATAGGGATCTGCACATAACAATACGGCCGGAAGCTTCCGGCACAGCATCTTCTGTGACAGGCATGGTGTTACCCAAGGTATATAGACAGACTACATGCTGACTTTGACCATGGCCGGACGAAGAACCTTATCCTTCAGGAGATAGCCCTTCTGGACCTCTTCCGTCACGATGCCTTCCTCGTGCTCCTCGCTCTCCACCTGCATAATCGCCTGATGATATTCAGGGTTAAATGGCTGTCCTACTGTTTCCATGGCCGCAAGGCCTTCAGACTTCAATACCCCTTCCAGCTGACGGAAAATCATGTTGATGCCTTTGGTGAAGGCCTCAGATTCAGCGTTGCCCGGAGCAGTTACCAGTGCACGCTCAAAATTGTCGAGTACCGGAAGCAATTCCGTAACGAGCTTTGAAGTGGCATACTGCGCCAGCTCTTCCTTCTCCTTCTGGGTGCGGCGGCGGAAGTTATCAAAATCCGCCTGTACACGCAAGGTGCGGGCCTGAGCCTCCTCTGCAAGCTCCTGGAGTCGTTTGGCAGCTTCACCGCCGTCTGAAGCCTCCTCGATGTCCGCCGTGCTCTCAGCCGCGGCTTCGGCCTCATCGGCCGCCAGGTTTTCATTTACTGCTTCATCTTTCATTTCATTCGGATCCTGAACCTGTTCCTCTTTCAAGTTGTCTTCACCTCCTTCAAATCATTCACGTAAATCAATTACACTCTGTTCACTTATACCAGTGTGCCAGCATCGCTGTCAAATCCCGGGATAAAATCCCGAGGATGCCCATCACACGGGCGTATTCCATCCGGGTCGGACCCAGAATGCCGATGCTGCCGAGCGCTTTGCCGTCCAATGAATAAGTTGCTGTAATCAGACTGCAGTTGGCAAAGGCCTCATGCTTATTCTCCGTCCCGATACGGACCTGTATTCCGGTTCCGCCGGATGCGGGGGACAGCATCTTCAGCAACGTCGGCGTCTCTTCCAGCAGATCAAGGATCGTCTTGACCTTGTCAACGTCTTTGAACTCCGGCTGAGTCAGCATATTGGCTGCCCCGCTCAGATAGATACGCTGGTCATGATCGCTTTCGAGCGCCTGGTCAAGCACCTGCATCAATTCTTCGTAATGGGAGATGTGACGCTGCATCTCCTCGCCCAGCTCGGAATAGAGCTGGCTCTTCAGATTATATAGCGGAACGTTTACCAGCTTGCTGTTAAGCAGATTTACGACCTTTTCCATTTCGGAAAGGGAAATCTCCGGCGGAATCTGAACCGTACGGTTCTCTACCTGCCCGGTGCTGGTAACAATAATTGCCACGGCATTATTACCGTCAAGCGGAAGGAGCTGAAAATGGCGCAGTGAAGTATGAAAAACCTCCGGTCCCAAGAGGATGGAAGTGTAATTCGTCATATTGGAAAGAATCATTGCCGCATGCTGGATAACCTGCTCTGTAGCATTCAGCTTCTCGGCAAAAAAGGCGCGTATCGTGCCCATTTCTGCTGTTCCGGCGGAATTCCACGGCACCAGGTGATCCACATAATAACGGTAGCCTTTATGTGAAGGAATTCTTCCAGCCGAAGTGTGCGGCTGCTCAAGATAACCTAATTCCTCCAGATCAGCCATTTCGTTGCGGATGGTTGCCGGGCTGTAGCCCACATCACCACGTTTGGAGATGCTGCGCGAGCCTACAGGCTCTGCGGAAGAAATATAATCATCCACAATAGCATTAAGGATCATTCTCTGGCGTTCAGTTAACATGTTATTCCCTCCTATCGGCTGAGGCTCCGATTCGTTAGCACTCTACTCAGATGAGTGCTAACCGCTAATACAAAAATACCAAACTGACCTTGAGATTGTCAAGTCAGATTCAGTCCGGATTTGGATTACAGCTTTATCAATTTTCAGCCCTGATTCCGGAAATCCTCCGCAACCTCTGCCTCCAGCTTTCGTCTGTATATAAAATATAGAAGAAATGGGGGCAAGCTGCATGAAAAGAAAAAAATACCGTTGGATTTTCCCGGCCGCCGGGCTGCTTCTGGCCGCTGCTGTTTTGTTTTATGTGAAAGAGACCGGCAGGCAGGACAGCTGCTTTTACGGTGACGTGGATTATGCCTCAGTGTTACAGTGGGATGGTGTCGTCTACCTGGAGGATGATAATAGTCCGCCCGGGGAGCACGTTAAGGGCAAACGTCTGGGCGAAATCTCTTACCGCATAGCCGACCATCAGTGTCCGCGTAGTGAGATGCGGGACGGCGATTCTACTCTGCTTGAGGTCGGTACAGAGCTGTATGAAGCGAGCGGATACAGGACATCCGCCCGTTTATGGGCGGGAGACAGGCTGTTCGTAGCCCGCAGTAATCCGAAAGCCGGGACCCTTAACGACCTGCTAGACATCTCAGGCAAAATAACAGCGGTCCGCTTTATCAGCGGAATGGATGGCACCACACCCCTTATGGACTTCACACCGGAGGCTGCTGAACTTTTTATAAAAGAGTTCCCCATGCTGAACTATATCCCGTTTGAACAGTTGTATAAGGAAACCAACAGTTGGGTTGGCGATAACTATTGGCTCGAAATCGAGCTGAAGGACGGTTCTGCTATTACCATCGTATATAATACGCTATCCCCCTCCTTTAACCCCCCTGCCTATGCTCCTCCCGAGCTTGCAGAGCTTATTGAGCAGCAGCGTAAGCTAATCTATGCCAAGTAACTTAAAAAAGGCCGCTGCTCCCGGGACTGGCTCCCTGGCGGACAGCGGCTTTTGTATGTTGTAGCGTGGCAGCATGCGGCTGCCTGCTTAATCTAATCTCTTCATTACGGCAATTTCGTCACAGGCATGCTGCTTCTTGCAGTTTACGCAATCTGTCCATACCTTCTCGGGAAAAATCTCCTTCTCCACTACGGTGAACCCGTTTCTGAGGAAGAAATCGACTGCATATGTCAGTGCCATGATCTTCGGAATGCCCTGACGTCTTGCCTCCTCCGTCAGCTTCTCCAGAATCATGGAGCCGACACCCTTGCCCTTGCCTTCATCCCGAAGGCCGATGGAACGGACTTCAACGAGGTCATTTCCGAGTCTGAACAGCGAACCGCAACCCACGAACATGCCGTCAATCTCAGCGATGACGAACTGGTCGATCTGGCGGGTCAGTGCCTGCCTGGAACGGGGGAGCATAATTCCGCGCTGGGCGTACTCCTCTATCATTAAGTACAGCGGCTCCACATCCTCCACCGTAGCATTTCTGCATATCACTTTAGATTCTCCCGCAGGAGCCGACTGGCGGATCATTTCCGTCTTGACAAGCACTTTAACTCACCCCTCGTTGTTAATATGAATAAATATACAACAAGGTGAATTACAATTCAAGGGGTATTTTAAAATTAAACCTCTGTTAAAAGTCCGACAAATTCCCCGAAAACATCATTGCCGAACAGGATTCCCTGCTTGCTCAGCCGGTAGGTGTCACCGTCTTGCTCCAACAACCCGGCATGCAGCAGTTTATGCAGCGGTGCGCCAAAAATCTCCTCCAACTTTTTGCCGAACTGGGCCTGGAACGCACTGCCTGATACCCCGGCACGCATACGCAGGCCGACCATCATAAAGTCCTCCATTGCCTCCTGCTCCGTAATCTCAAAGGAATCCAGACGCGGCAGGCCGCTGCGCGAAGCTTCATTATAGGGATTAACGCCTTTTATATTGATGTGCCGCTGACGTTTGACGTAGCCATGCGCCCCTGCACCAAGGCCGTAATAATCCTCATTACGCCAGTACGTTATATTATGACGGCTCTCCATACCCGGCTTGGCAAAATTGCTGATCTCATACTGGACATAACCTGCCTTCTCCATTTCAGACATGAGCAGCAGATACATTTCCAGCTCATCCTCTTCACTTGGCAGCGGCAGCTTATTCTTGTTGAACAAGGTGTGGAACAGCGTATTCTCCTCCACCTTCAGGCTGTAGATCGAATAATGCGGCAGATCCAGCTCAAGCGCCTTGCTGATACTCTCTCTCAGCATATCCACCGTCTGGTTCGGCAAGCCGAACATCAGGTCTACCGACAGGTTATTCAATCCCACACTGCGCGCATTCTCCAGGCTGCGGTAGACATCATCGATGTTATGAATCCGGCCGATTCCGCTCAGCAGCTCATTCTGGAAGGCCTGCACCCCAAAGCTGACGCGGTTGACCCCGCCTTCTTTCATCACTGTAAGCTTCTCGATATCCGTGGTGCCGGGGTTGGCCTCCATCGAGAATTCGATATTGTCATCCCACTGCGGGAAATGCCGGCGGACCGACGCCAGGAAATAGGCCATCTCATCCGGCTTCAGCACCGTCGGTGTTCCGCCGCCTACAAAGATGGTCTTGATCACTCCCGGCGGAGTCTGCTGCACGGTCAGCTCCATCTCCCGGTCAAGCGCATGCAAATACTCCATTACCGGCTGATCCTTCAGCACATAGGAATTGAAATCACAGTAAAAGCATTTATTCGTACAAAACGGAATATGAATATATACGGCCTCAGGGGGACGGCCATTGTTATGAGTGGTCATAGCTGTCTCCTTTAAATTTTATTTAGTAATGCCAATCTATATAGCCAGAAAAGGGAAGCCGTCAGGCTTCCCTTCAGTGTCTCCCTACTAATTAAACGGTACGTTCCGCAAAAGGAAAGCCCCGCAGCTTACCTATTCGTCGATCTTCAGAACCGCCATGAACGCTTCCTGCGGCACCTCTACGCTGCCGACCTGCTTCATGCGCTTCTTCCCTTCCTTCTGCTTCTCAAGCAGCTTACGCTTACGTGAAATGTCACCGCCGTAGCATTTGGCCAGAACGTTCTTGCGCATCGCCTTAACGGTCTCACGGGCCACAACCTTGGTTCCGACTGATGCCTGGATCGGCACCTCGAACATCTGCCGCGGAATGATGCCGCGCAGCTTCTCACAAATAATGCGGCCGCGGTTGTAGGCACGGTCACGATGGACGATGAACGACAGGGCATCAACCTGCTCGCCGTTCAGGAGAATGTCCATCTTCACCAGGTTGGACTGGCGGTAGCCGGAAATCTCATAGTCGAAGGAGGCATAGCCCTTCGTGCCTGATTTCAGCTGGTCAAAGAAATCATATACGATTTCCGAAAGCGGAATCTGATAAGTGATGGTTACCCGGTTGGAGTCGAGATACTCCATGTTCACGAATTCCCCGCGCTTGTTCTGGCACAGCTCCATTACTGTTCCCACGAAATCGTTCGGAACGATAACTGCAGCTTTGACATAAGGCTCTTCCACATAATCAATGGTTCCGATTTCCGGGTAGTTCGACGGATTGTCAATCTGCATCATTTCGCCGTTAGTCAGCATAATCCGGTAGATAACGCTTGGAGCAGTTGTAATCAGCGGCAGGTTGAACTCACGCTCAATCCGCTCCTGGATAATCTCCATATGCAGCAGTCCAAGGAAGCCGCAGCGGAAGCCGAAGCCGAGCGCGCTGGAGCTCTCCGGCTCAAAGCTGAGCGAGGCATCATTCAGCTGCAGCTTCTCAAGCGCTTCACGCAGATCGTTGTAATCCGAGGTTTCGATCGGATACAGACCGCAGTACACCATCGGGTTGATCTTGCGGTAGCCCGGCAGCGGCTCCGGTGTCGGATTCTTGGCATCCGTTACCGTATCCCCGACACGGGTATCGCCGACATGCTTGATACCGGCAACGATAAAGCCTACATCCCCAATGTTAAGCTCGTCTACAATGGTCATGCGCGGCATAAAGGCGCCGACTTCAATAACCTCAAATGTTTTGTCGGTAGCCATCATCTTGATCTTTGAGCCGGCACGGATCTTGCCGTCCATTACCCGGACATAAACGATAACGCCTTTGTACGGATCGTAGTGGGAGTCAAAAATCAGTGCCTTCAGCGGCTCAGCGGCATTTCCGGTTGGAGCCGGAACCTGCTTGACGACCTGCTCCAGAATTTCCTTGATCCCGATGCCCGCCTTGGCCGAAGCAAGCACAGCCTCGCTGGCGTCGAGCCCGATGACATCCTCAATCTCCTGCTTCACCCGTTCAGGATCGGCGCTCGGCAGATCAATCTTGTTAATAACCGGCAAAATTTCGAGGTTGTTATCCAGTGCAAGGTATACGTTGGCAAGCGTCTGCGCTTCAATCCCCTGGGCTGCGTCTACTACCAGCAGTGCTCCTTCACAGGCAGCAAGACTGCGAGAAACCTCATAAGTGAAGTCGACATGCCCCGGAGTGTCAATCAGATTCAGCAGATACTCCTCACCGTCATCAGCCTTGTAAGTAAGGCGAACAGCCTGCAGCTTGATGGTGATTCCGCGTTCACGCTCCAGATCCATCTGATCCAGCACCTGCTCCTGCATTTCACGCGAGCTGAGTGCGCCCGTATATTCAAGAATACGGTCGGCCAGAGTCGATTTACCATGGTCTATATGTGCAATAATCGAGAAATTGCGAATTTGTTGTTGTCTTTTCTGAACGTCAGTCATTCCTTACCCCCACAGACAGCCTTATGTTAATCCACTTATTATAACAGTACGCGCTTCCCCCATCAATCCCGTGCAGCCGGGAAAGTAAAGAAAGCGGAGTACAGTGCCGTTATAACCACGGCTGTAAGGCAGGCGGGGATATAAAAAGGCCTCCGGGGAGGCCTTTTCTCGTCATAATGCAAATACACCGTGCGCATACGGACGTTTACTCCGCCGAGTCGAACAGGGAGACGATCCAGCGGATGCTTTTTTGGGAGGCCTGCTGGAGCAGGCCTGCCGTTTTGTCAGCCAGCACATCAATGCCAGGCTGCTGTTCCTCAGGGATCAGAATCTGCTCAGGCGTAAGCGTGCTGTAGTCCTGCACCTCCTGCTGCGGCAGACTGCCGCTGCCGGCAGGAGTCTGATTCTGGACTGCTGCCGGCGGCTGTGCCGCAGGGGGTGCAGTCGGGAGTGCCGTATAGGCGCCGGTCACAGGATCAACGGCAACCGGCACATATACATAGACCGGGCTGTCCTGCACAGTACCGGATGCAGCAGCGGCAGCTTGCCCCGTCTGCTGCATGACCGCAGCTCCGTTCCAGCCCGGAGCGACCGGTGCTGTCCTCGTTCCGCCGCTTCCGCCAAACTGCATGCCAACCAATATGCCGATACCGGCCCATAGGCCGATCACAACCAGTTTTTTGCCGAAACGGGACATCCCGGTTCACTCCTTTATCAGTTCTCAGATCCTGTACTTTTTTCCGGAGCAGCCGCCTTTTCCGCATCATGGCTGTCCCAGTATACATCGGCAATCGCATCAGCCAGCACATCCGCTGTCCGCTTAAGCTCCTCGGCACTGTTGTCGATTCCGCCTACTTCTATTAATACACTGTTGGGAGAAAGAGACTGATTATACTCCCCGTTATTCCCGTTCCCGGAGGATTTCCCCCAGATGCCGCGCGAGAGTCCGGGATAATTTTTCTCCAGCAGCTGATGAATGGAATTGGCAAAGGCTTCGTTCTTCTTCCAGTCCTTATTGGCGTGGCCAAGAATGAAGTACACCTGCGCATAGCTTTTTCCGTTAATGACGGCTGTCGTTTTGCCATGCCGCTGCGAATCACGGTGGATATCTATCAGCTCGGTCATTTCCTGGTTGGCGGCCAGGGCCGCCTTGATGGTGATCCGTGAATATTTATAGGAAAAGTTCCAGTTGTAATCCGGCACTTCCGTTGCGTAATCATCCTTGGCATGAACCGTACCGATTCCGCGCTGCTCCAGTCTGTCGGTAATGTAGGAGCCTACCAGCAGCACATTTTTGGAGGGTGATGCGGAACTCGGATTGTCACTTTCTGCTCCCAGCAGCGGATTATACGCTTCGCGGGGATGAGAGTGGTAGACCAGTACTCTTTTAATAGATGCATCCCCGGTTGCACTGTTATCCCGGCCGGCTCCACTACTGTCTCCCTGCTCTGCAGAGTTACCCTTATCCGGCGCCGCCGTCGGCTGGGGCTGCACTTCAGGATTATCCTCAGGCTTGTCCGTATCCGGGTCAGCCGCTGCTCCTGGGTCCGGCTCTGCAGCTCCCGGATCTGGCTGATCCTCCGTGCCGGCCAGCTCATCTGTCCCCGGATGATAGTCTGCAGGTGCGCCGGCTGTACCGCCCGAGCCTTCACGCAGCAGGAAAGGATCATCGGCTGCAAGTCCGGGCACTTCACGGGACAGCAGGCTCTTGGGGTTGCCGGGGTCTACACTGGTCAGCATGCGGAACACGAATGACGTTACCTTTGGCGCAGAGAAAGCTGACGGCTCTTCGCCTTTCGGCAGGTGCGGCACCTCCATGCCCAGCAGCTCCATAAAGAACCCGCTGGACAGGGATGCCGCCAGACCTTTCATGGAAGGAACAGGTGAAGAGTTCAGCTTCGTTCCGGCCAGTCCGCCGGCTCCAAGCAGCATGAAAAAAACAAGTGAACCTCCGGCCAGCAGCAGCATCGTCTTCCCCAGCGACAGAACGTCCAGCAGTTTTCCCCGCAGCCTGCCGATATTCCATAGCTGAAACCATTTTCTGTTCATTATTGTTATGTCCTCCTCCAGCCCTCTGTAATCTCTTATACTTCAAATCTATGAGCGTGGATGGAGTAGTAGAACCAAGGTAGAGACAAATTAATAGAGCAAAAAACCGCATAAGCGCTGCCGCTCGGGCTTTGCTCATACGGTAATCCGGACTATACATAATTTTCATATGAAAACAGGTTAATGGGTGTACGCACCGACATTTCCCGGATCCACCGCATCATGAAGTGCAGCATTCAGGCCGCTGGCGACAATGTTTGCGATCTCTTCAATAAATTCATCAATTTCCTTAGGCGTCACAATGAGGTCGTGCCCGAGCGGCTCCAGTACCTCTTTTACCAGCTGCAGCCGTTCCTGCTCCGAAATATCGTCCAGCATTCCCATTATCTCTTTGGTGTGCGCTCTGCCGTCCCTCATCTGGCCAAAATGATTACTCATCATCTCCAGCACATTGTTGACGATTGTTGATGCGTAGCACACCGTAGGGACACCGATGGCAATGCACGGAACGCCCAGTATTTCCTTGGTCAGTCCGCGGCGTTTGTTGCCGATGCCTGAGCCTGGATGAATGCCGATATCGGCAATCTGGATTGTCGTGTTGATCCGCTCAAGCGAGCGGGAGGCCAGCGCATCGATGGCAATGATCAGATCCGGCTTGGTGCGGTCCACAATCCCCTGCACAACCTCACTGGATTCAATACCGGTAAGTCCAAGCACCCCTGGTGCAATTGCGCTCACGTTGCGGTATCCCGGAGAGACCTGGTCAGGCACAAGCTCATAAAATTGCCGGGTGATCAGCGCATTCTCCACCACCAGCGGTCCCAGCGAATCGGGAGTCACATTCCAGTTGCCCAGACCGACAATCAGCACCGAGGAATCCTTGCCGATCCCGATCCGGTTCAGAAACTGTTCAAATTCACGCGCAAACACGACTGACACCTTCTGCTGAAGCCCGGTATCCCCGCCGCGCAGCGCCGGAACCTCCAGTGTCACGTAGTTTCCAAGCGCCCTTCCGATCGCCTGTGAGCCCGCAGCCGTGGCAACGCCAAGCCGTGTAACCTTGATCCCTTCCGCTTCCTCCACTTCTTCATTAACACCGGGAATCGGCGTTTTTTGCAGACCCTGGGCAAGTTCCTTCGCCTCCACCGCCAGGTCTGTGCGTACCGAATACAGCTGAAGATCCAGTTCCATCCTAGTTCAGCCTCCTAAAAGTTTTGTGAGCATAAGCTTCCTTGAGTTTCTTCGTGCAAAACTCACTTCGGAAGCATACACCTAAGTTTTGTGAGCATAAGCTTCCTTGAGTTTCTTCGTACAAAACTCTTTGCGGAAGATTATCTTGGTGTCGGTAGTGTGCGAGAGATGCGCTATGTTTATGCAGGAAGACATGGATAAATCGCACTGCCGGGCAAAGTTTAATCCGTTATCGCTGGTAAGACCAGCTGCACAGCTTTTCACCCGGCCGGCTCGGGGAATCAGTCAACGGTTTTCTATATGCTTTTAGTGTTGCATTTTGCCCCCGGGCGTGCTAAGATATTTTAAGTTGTGAATCATTTGATGATTTCGAATGTCTTCCAGGAGGTGAATGCAATGCCAAATATCAAATCCGCGGTTAAACGCGTCAAGACGATCGAGAAACGTCGTGCTCTGAACGCTTCCCAGAAATCCGCGCTTCGTACAGCTGTGAAAACTGCTGATGTAGCACTGGCTGGAACGGAAGTTGAAACTGCTCAAGCTGCTTTCCAAGCTGCTTCCAAAAAGCTGGACAAGGCCGTAACTAAAGGTCTGGTTCATAAAAATGCGGCTGCCCGCAAAAAATCCCGCTTGGCGAAGAAATTGAACGCTCTTAAGGCTCAGGCCTAATTAGCGACTTTCATAATGAGCACTATAAGAACCTGACCGTTATCCTGCATACGGTTAGGTTTTTTTGTTTATATTCCCCAAAAAGAGCCTGCCTTATCCGCTGATTCAGCGTAAAGGCAGGCTCTTTGGGCCGGACAGGCCGGGGCCTTCGCCGGGAGCTACGCTCCCAGGCGCAGCATGAACATTTCCAGGCCAAGCACCTTGTCAATGGCTCCGGTCTTCATCTGGTAATCCAGATCAGCCAGGCCGCTCAGAATCTGACGCAGCCGCCGGCTGTCGAATTTGCGGGCCTGCTCTCCGGCCAGCTTCACGGCATACGGATGCACACCGATCTGTGAGGCGATCTGGGCCTGGGAATAGCTGAGGGCTGACAGGTCCTTCACCTGCAGGATGATCCGGAACTGCCGGGCAATCAGCGCGGCAATCTTGATCGGCTCCTCGCGCTGCTTCAGCAGCTCATAGAGCGTACCCAGCGCCTTGTCAAGGCGCAGGTTCGCAATATCCTCCACCAGCGTGAATACATTCTGCTCCGTACCGCGGTGTACCAGGCTCTCTACCGCTGCTGCATCCACTGTCCCGCCGGCTCCGGCGAACAGGGACAGCTTGTCCATCTCTGCAGACAAGCCCTGCAGGCCGGTGCCGGCACTGGCTACCAGTGCCTCTGCAGTCCCGGGCGCTACGGCACAGCCGCGGTCCTTGAAGCCCTTCTCTACCCAGCGGAGCAGCTCTTCTGCACCCAGCGGATTAAAAGCCAGAACTGTTCCGGCTGCCTTGGCCGCTTTGACGATCTTCTTGCGCTCATCCAGCTTGTCATTATTAACCAGAAACACAATTACGCTAAAATCAGCGGGAGCCTGCATATAATCACTTAACAGCTCAACGCGGTGTTCGATCTTGGCATTTTCCTTGCCCGCAGTAAACAGCGAGGCGTCCCTCACCAGCAGCAGCTTGCGTTCCACCATGAACGGTACGGTCTCCGCTTCCTCCACCACCGCCTGGACAGGCGTCTCTGACAGATCGAAGGGTATTACTGCAAAATCACGGTCCTCTTTGGCGATCAGGTGATCCTCCAGGAAGGCCGCAAATTCATTCATCCGGAACTTTTCACTGCCGTAGAGTACATAGAGCGGTGAAATTTTTCCTTGTCTGATGTCCTTGGCCGCCGCTTTGGCATCCATCCTGCCACTTCCTTTTCTATTTCAATTCGGGTAAACCCTCAAATACACATACGTGTCTATAGTTTAACAGAAAACGGGCTGTAAAAGTTGCGCTTAATGCTTTTTGTACTTACTTGCTATGTGGAAGATAATTGAAATTTTATGAATCTGCTATGGCTGCGACTGCCGGCATCCAGTGTGTAAATGCAAAAACGGAGCAACCTCGGCAGCCAGGGCCAAAGTTGCTCCGTTTCAGCGGCGCATCTATATAAACGGCGGAAGCAAAAGGCCCTAGAAACCCCGCTTCCGTCGGTCATACCGATGGAACTCGCAAATCGTGTAATTCCTGTCCTCTCACCATAGCATATTCGGGGTACCCTCAAAACGTTCCACCGAAGTAATTATTTATTGGCCGGAGCCGTGCTTGCCGGTGCCGGGGTTGCAGTAGCCGGACTCCCAGGTGATGCAGACGGTGCCGGAGTAGCCTGAGTTGCAGGCGCTGTATATACCTCTGTAACTTCAGCACCATCCTGCATTGTCACATACGTAAATTGCAGGCTGTCCCCTGACCAGGAACCGGATACCCAGGTCCCCTCCAGCGGAAGTGAGGTTACCGCTGTCCTTTCTTCCGGCTGTCCGTCAGCCGGCAGGCTGTAGATTACCAGCTGCTGGCCGGCAAGCTCGGCTGCATAACGCCCGTCGGGAGAGCTCCACGAGCCGTGAGACGATACAAGCGCCGGCAGAAGTCCCATAACACCAGCCTCTTGACTTGCCGGAGGCTGCTGCGGATCCTGCGCAGGCGTGTCTGCCGTACCGGCAGGCATATCTGCCGCACTGCTGTTGAATATCTGGGCATCTGACGCGCTGTTGGAATTGCCGCTTCCAGCTCTGGCATTATCCCTTGGAGACGGCGTCACCGCTTGTGTGCTGCGCGCAGCCGGCGTATTCCGCTTAGCTGAAGATGACTCAGTTGCTGCAGGGGCCGCCGCACCGGATTGTGCAGTCGGCTCAGCTTCCACCGCAGACGGAGCAGCGGTATCCGCCGCTGCACCACCGCTTGCGGCATCTGCACCTTCAGAAGGCTGGATCTCCATCTGATAGGTTGACACATTGCCGGCCTTATCTCCGGTGGCACCGTTATCCGTACTTTCCGTTGCCATCTTGCTCATTGCTTCATTGCTTCCAGCTGTCTCAGCCGCCTGGTTCAGTGACATTTCCACATCTGCCGAAGGTAAGCGCTCCGGCATATTAAATACAGCAAACAGCAGGATAACCGCAGCAGCAACTGCGCCAATGCCTGTCCGCGTTGCCATGGAAGCTGCTCTCGAAGTTCCTTTGGCCTCTTTGCCGTGAGTACCTTTACGTGTCATCGGTACAACCTTGCTGTCTTGCTCCGGAACTTCTGCATCTGAACCCCGAATACCGGAATCGATCTGCTCAAGCTGCGGCAGGATCGAATCAACCAGACTAAAAGGAGGCTTAACATCCGGCAGCTGCTCCAATTGCTCAGAGAGCATGGTCAACCGGTCAAAGACTTCCGCGCAGGAAGGACAATTATCGATATGGCGATACATTTCCACAGTCTCTTCGGGACTGAGATCATGATCCAAATAGCGGTGCATCCATTCTGTCACCTCCGTACACTTCATCCTGATACACCACCTTTCTGATACTCCTGAAGTCTATTTTGCAGCTGCTGCCTGGCCCGGAACAGGTAAGATTTCACTGTGTTGAGCGGCAGGTCGAGACAGTCTGCAATCTCGTTGTAAGAAAAATCCTGCAAATATCGCAGTACAATCACCGTCCGGTGATGCTCTGGGAGCTGGTCGATGGCCTCGCGTATATCCTCCGCCAAATAACCCGACATCACCTCACGCTCTACATTATGTTTATTATCCTGGAACACCATTTCGTGCTCGTCGATAGACACAGTAGGCTTCGTTCTCCTGAATTTGTCAATACAGATGTTGGTCACGATACGCTGAACCCATGTTTTGAACTGGGCCTTCTCCTCATAGGAACCGATTTTGGTATACACTCTGATAAGCGCTTCCTGTGATGCATCCAGAGCATCCTGTTCATTATGCAAAATGTAGAAGGCCGTCTTATATACATGTCCTTCAATTTCCCGCAATAGGGTGATTAGAGCGTCGCGATCGCCCGCTTGAGCGGCTCTGATGAGTCCCTGCTCCACCACGAAGGTTCCCCCTCTCTATGCAATCTTACTGACGCGCAAGACTGCGGATTTGTTGCAAGCCTGTAATCATTATTTTTAGGATACCAAACTTTACATAATACGTCTTGGGCCGCCACCGGTTCCGCTCCGGCGAACGGCCATAACTGTCCATAATCCTTACTAAGCATACAAGGGAAGCGCATATTCTTCAAATACTCTTTTGCAAGAGGTTTATGACAAAAATGAAATCAAACAGGCTGCCCCGTCGGGTGTTATACCCGGAGACAGCCTGCATCACTTAAACATTATAGTAGCGCACAGCATCAGCACAGCGTAGTTGTCTTTGCCGTCGTCATCCACTACATACATTTCTCCCTGTTCAAAAAGCTGCGGATGATTATGATTTCTATGCAGTGCATACAGCTTACCGGCCGTTACTTTGCAGCCTCTGGCAGATGAAATGATCTGCACGTATTCCGCTTCTTCTTCATTTAAAGTCCGGTACAGCGTCCTATTCTTGTCATTCCCGGGCATGACGGGTCCCTCCATCTTCAGGGGCATTCTCAGAGCATCAGCAGACTGGCAGCTGCTTTTGCTGTAAGTATTGCCCGGAAGCCGGGAAAACCATCACGATTTTCATTTAGATGTAGGAAAAAAAACTGCCTCACCGTAAACGGAGGGCAGTCAATGGATTATCCTTTTCTATTCACGGGTGCTGCTATCTAACTTTTACAGGCCCTTAACCTCTTTATACTTAGCCACATACTGTGCAGCCAGCTCGGTAATCTGGTCGTAGCGGCCTTCCTTGGCCGGAGCGGTCAGGTTGCCGCCGATGCCGACAGCGATACAGCCGTTCGCAATCCACTTGCCCATGTTGTTCAGATCCACGCCGCCTGTAGGCATGATGTTAACATGCGGCATCGGCCCTTTGACAGCCTTCACATAATCCGGTCCGAAGGCACTGCCCGGGAACAGCTTCAGCACATCCACACCCAGCTTCAGCGCTTCCTTCATCTCATTCAGGGTCATGCAGCCCGGCATGTAAGGAATGCCGTAAAGATTACACATTTTGGCGGTTTCTTCCTCAAAAGAAGGGCTCACTACAAATTCAGATCCGGCCAGAATGGCAATCCGGGCTGTTAACGGGTCAAGCACTGTACCGGCACCAATAACCGCGCGGCTGCCGTATTCAGCTACCAGACGTTTGATTGCTACATCCGCATCCGGAGTAGTAAAAGTAACCTCAATATTGTTCAGTCCGCCCTCGATACAGGCAGCCGACATCTTGAATGCATCATCAGCGTTGTCAGCACGGATAACTGCCACTACACCGACAGAGGTAAGGTTTTGCAATACTTTTATTTTCTTCATGATTAACTTCCTCTCACTATAACGTAGTATGAAAACAGACATAAAAAAAGAATATTTATTTAGATAAACTTTTTTATCCCATTTACTAACCTTCTTACGAAACCTTCTATGGAAATAGTAATAATAATCGTGCTAACAGTCAATACGTTTTTTTACCGCAACAGATAACTCCGCCTTCCAACCTGCCTCATTCCCTGATTTATAAAGGTTTTTTTGTTACGTCACATTTTTGTACTGAAAATTCACGGGTCCGAATGAGCGTTGTCTTATTGTACAAAACCGATTTATGTGATAATTTCAAATTACTAATCATTATACAGGGAGTCTCCGGATTGCCCTGGGGAGGAATTTAACGATGAGCAAACAACTTAGTGCTGTCACTTTTGGCGAGCCGATGGCAATGTTTTATGCAAATGAAGTAGGGCCGCTGCATGAGGTTACCTCATTCTCGAAGGCGCTGGCCGGAGCAGAAAGCAATGTGGCAACCGGACTGTCCCGTCTAGAACACACTACGGGTTATGTAACCAAGCTCGGTGAAGACAACTTCGGGCAGTTCATTACGATGGCTTTGAACAAAGAAAATATTGATACAGACAGCATTACTTATACAAAGGAAGCTCCTACCGGAATGCTGATCAAGTCCAAGGTGCTTACCGGAGATCCCAAGGTTGAATATTTCCGCAAAAATTCCGCAGCGTCCAAGCTGAGCCTGGCTGATTTTGATGAAGCCTATTTCGCTTCCGCCGGCCATCTGCATGTAACCAGCATCTCTTCAGCGCTCTCGAAAACCTGTCATGAGTTCTCGCTTCACGCTATGGAATTTATGAAAAAGAGCGGCAAAACCGTCTCCCTCGATCCGAACCTGCGCCCGACCCTCTGGCCTGACAAGGAGACCATGGTAGCTACAATCAATGATCTTGCCACCCGCTGCGACTGGTTCCTGCCGGGCCTCAGCGAAGGCAAAATTTTGACAGGTCTTGAAACTCCGGAGGAAATTGCTGCTTATTATCTGGAACGCGGCGTATCCCTCGTTGTGATCAAGCTGGGTCCCGAAGGCGCTTACTACAAAACCTCTGCCGGAGAAGAAGGCTACGTAAGCGGCTTTAAGGTGGAAGAGGTAGTAGATACAGTAGGTGCAGGTGACGGATTCGCTGTTGGCGTAATCAGCGCCATGCTGGAAAAGCTCCCTGTAGCCGAAGCCGTACGCCGAGGTAATGCCATCGGTGCGCTGGCCGTTATGTCTCCCGGAGACATGGACGGCCTGCCGACCCGCGACAAGCTGGAGAGCTTCATGAGCGCCGGCGTGTAAAAATTACTGCCGGTGCGCTAAGGATCAAGTATAGAGACAGCAATCATTCATTTACCAAAAACAGGAGTGCCCCTCGGCTAAACGCCGGGAGCACTCCTGTTTTTTCTTACAGCTTTTGCAGCGGTCCCCTGGTGGCCGGACGGGCCGCAGTTAGCGGGAATTTTCCCTCTATTCACCCGCAAACTGGCCATCTACAGCACTGTTAGTGGGATTTCCCCCCTTATTCACCCGCCAACTGGCTATCTACAGCTCTGTTAGTGGGATTTTTCCTTTACTCCAGCTAAACTCCTCGGCTCATCTGCACTCCCGCAGAGTTCTCCAGGCATGTAACCCACTCAAGCTACTCTAATCCAGCAAACTTCCGAATTGCAAAAGACATAAACTCAAATAAGAGGGAAGCTGTGCTCCCCTCCATAAGCAACTTCTAAACTTGTCTAAAACAAACTTCGGCACAGGCAGTACAGTGCACAAATTCAGGCCCAAGCAGGTGCTAAGAGAATAAACCGTTTTACTCCGACTCCGTTACACTGGAGGCCGTACAGACTGCCCCTGCTGAAGCGCAGGCGGAAAGCGGTACGTAATCGGAACCGCGGCATCCTGGTCCTCGATCAGCGAGAGCATAATCTTCGCCGCCTGCATCCCCATCTCGTAGGCCGGCTGGCGGATCGTCGTAATCGCCGGGTTGTAGATCAGGGCAAACTCGGCATCGTCGATCCCGATAACGGACAGGCGGCCGGGAATATCAACCGAATGGCGGTTCGCATATTTCAGGATTTCACCCAGCACAAGGTCATTAGCGGCTACCAGCGCCGTCGGCGGCTGTGGCCCGTTCAGCAGCTCATCCAGCGCGGCAGAGATCCGCTCTCTGGGCACGCTGCACATATAACGCTCATTCAGCGGCAGCCCCGCCTCTTCCATCGCCTTTTTGTAGCCGCTCATCCGCTCCTTGCGCGGGGTAATCGCGTTCTCCCCTAGCGGCAGCGACAGGATGGCGATAGCCTCATGGCCGTTGCGGGTGAGCTCCTTGACCGCTGTCTTGACGGCCATTTCATTGTCCAGCAGCAGGCTCTGGGTCGTTACCCCCTCAACCAGCCGGTCCATGAATACCAGCGGGTACTCAGCTTCAATCAGCCGCGTGTAAGCCGAGGACTGGTGACCGGTCGGAAAAATAATCAGCCCGTCCACCTGGCGCGCCACCAGCGTCTCCACATACGTATTTTCCTTATCCGCGTTCTCGTCGGCATTACAGATAATGACCTGAATGCCGCGGCGCTGCAGCTCATTTTCAATTGCCCGGATACACTGGATCGATAGCGAGTAGTCAATATTGGCGACAATGATCCCGACCATATGCGTGCGGTTCTGCTTCAGGCTGCGGGCCAGGCCGTTCGGCTGATAATTCAGCTCCTCGATCACATCGGCGATCCGGTTTTTGGTCGCTTCGCTCATGTATTTAAAGCGTTTATTCAAAAATTGTGAGACTGTGCTCTTCGAGACTCCCGCCTTCTGGGCAACATCCTCAATTGTCAGTTTTTTCATCTTTTCCGCTCCACTCCGCATAAAAAAGCCATACCTTTGATATTATCAAAAGTATAGCTTTTTTTTAGTAAATTATCCAGATGAAATGAACTAAATTTATTGTTTACTGTGAAAGAATCAACTGCCTGTTTGGTATTCCTGGGGATGATAGTCGTAGTACCATTGCGGGCCGGTTAACAGTACAACCTCCGCTGCATATTTCTTTCCATTAAGCTCATAATGGGCAACCCCAGAACCCGCCAGAACACTATAAACATTTTGGCTAAAAAGAATGACCGACGGCTTTTCTTTATTCTCTATTGATACTTCCTCCTTGAGGAGCTGATATTTTTCGCCGGCAATATCATAGAGCTTGCTCTTCTGTATATACCCGCCTTTTCCATCCTCCGAATAACTAACTGCCAATAACTCCTCCCTGTCCGGATTAATAGCCATAAAGGATCTGTAAACTGTAAACGAAGCATCTAAATTCAGTATCTCCTCCGGAGCAGACACCTTGCCTGCAGCCGCTTCTTTAAGATTTATTCTCGAAAGTTTCCACTTCCGAAACTCCCGCTCCTCTCCGAGACTGTAGGAATAGTGTGCCACTATAAGATAATCTCCTGCACTATAAAATTGCCCCAGAGCAAAATAAGTCTGTGCACTCCCTACATATAAAGGAAAAGTATAGATTCTTTTGGCGGAATCCGCCGAGAGCTCCACATGTCCCTTAGGAGTCAGGTACAGTGAGTAGGGTTCCGTATTGCGTGTGTATTTCGGCTTAAGGTAATCTGTCATCTGCGGTGGCGGTGACCAGACAATCCCCAGCGGTGTTTCCAGTACCTGCGCATGAGTCTTATCCACGTTAGATGGAATTGGCATATAATACTTCACACCGCCTAGCTCAAATTCCGGCGATCCCAGTGGCGGATTGTAAGCCTCGGCTGCTGAGGACGGCGCTGAAGAAGGAGAGGCGGAAGGCCGCACCGATGCCGCATTATTTTTACCCAACAATGAGCTTAGCTGCGCCGTATAACCGTCTCCCCCGCCGCCCGCCAGCGGCCACAGCAGTACACCAAGCAGCAGCACTGCTGTCACTCCAGCAATACCGATGCGCCTGCGCATAATAACCTTTCCCGCCCCGTTACGGCGCTCAGCAGCAAGCTCGATCCGGGTCATCAGCTGCGGGGTGAACCCGTCTTCCGCGAAAGGGCCGCGTCCGGCCTCCCGGTACCATTCAGGCTTCCCTGTCCCTACTTTTCCTGCGTTTTCCGCCTGTCTGTGCTTCATCGCTCATCCTCCTCCAGCGCTTTTCTCATATTCTCCCTGGCACGGGACAGCCGGGATTTCACCGTTCCTTCCGCTACTCCGAGCAGAGCCGCCATTTCCGCAGTGGACAATCCCTGCTGAATCTCCAGCACCAGCACCTCCCTGTGCTTATCGGGCAGCTCCATAATCAGCTCCCAGATGCGGTTAACATACTGCTTGCTCAGCGCCTCTTTTTCGGCAGAGCGTGCTTGTCCGGGAGACTGGCCTTTCCCCAGCGGAATGAACCGGTGCCAGAAGCTGTTCCGTCTCCAGCTGAACGCAGTGTTACGGGTAATCGTCAGCAGCCAGGTCTTCAAGGTGGCACTGCCCCGGTATTTGGCGATATTGCGGTGCGCCTTCAGAAATACCTCCTGGCTGATGTCATTCGCCTGCTCCCGGCTGCCGCTCAAAAAATACGCATAATTCCACACATCCCGCCCGTAAGTCTCCATCATTTCCCGCAGCGTCATGGACGGCGCATAGGCTACGGCATACGGTAACTCTTCACTGTGCATATTCTCTCTCACCTCTTTGGTCAATAAGACTCTCCGGACTTCATTTGGTTCCCTCAATCTTCCAAAAATGATATTCAGCGCTTAAACGTCGAAAAGTTATGTATTTTTTAACTTTAAATAATCTATTTCTTACGTTGATTTTATCGTTTTCTTGCGTTGTATCCTGTGTAATACAGGAATATAATAACAGTATTCAGGCATAAGCTGCTGTGTTGTGCAGCAAAAACGGAGGATTATTGTGAAAAGCAAAAAGGTAACGCTCACCGAGATCGCCAAGACACTCGGGCTGTCTCCGGTATCAGTCAGCAGAGCGCTGGCGGATCAGGGCGGCATCAGCGAGGAAATGAAGGCCAAGATTGTGGAAAAAGCGGCGGAAATGGGCTATATCCGGCCCCGCAAGGCAGCTCCTCAGAAAATTCTGGTGCTTCACCAGAAGCCTTATCAGTATGACAACAGTAACTTCAGCTATAAGGTTCAGGGGATTGAGAAGGCGCTGCAGCAGGCCGACACGGATTACAGCATTGAATTTGTGGATAAGGAGCACCAGAACAGGCTGGCCTTGCCCTACCGTTTAAGTAAAGGCTACAGGTTCGACGGGGTTATTTTTATCGGGCGGTTTAACAGTGATTATATCCACTTTATTCATGACCAGATTCCGGCCTTGATTCTGTATGTAGGGTACTCACCGGCCTATGATTTCGACAGTGTGTGGTTCAGCTTCCTGCACGCTGGCTACAAGCAGTGCCAATATCTGATTGACCGTGGACACCGCCGAATCGGCTTTGTAGGGAATCTTGGCGCCTACCGCAACAAGGAAAAGAAAACAGGTATCACCTCCGCGCTGGAGGAGCATGGCCTGCCGGCTGCAGAGGCGATATTTTTGGAGCGTGATGATGCACTTGGGAGCAGGCTGTCCGGGCTGATTGCCGGCGGCGGACTTCCGACCGCTTTTATCTGCGAGCATGATTTCACGGCTGTTGAGCTGATCCGTCTGCTGCAGGAGCGCGGAGTTAAAGTTCCGGAGGACGTGTCCATTCTCAGCAGCGGCAACACGGAGATATCGGCTCTTTCAACACCTCCACTTACTACGATGGACCTGAATATCGATTACTCCTGCCAGAGAGTGGTAGCCACACTGCTCAGCCGGATTGCCGACCCGCAGAAGCCTGCGGAGAATATTGCTGTGCTTAGCACTTTTGTGGAAAGAGAATCCGTAAGGAGCATCTGAGATCTATAGGCAGGTGTATTTTCAAAAGGTGGGATGCCAAATGAAATCCTCTATATTGCTGCGTTTTTTCAAAGCCCGCAAGACTGATTATTTGATCGGGTTTTCTTTTATGTTCGCCGCTTCCTTTATTCAGACGCTGTTTCCCAAGGTGCTGGGCCGTGCGGTTGACTTAATGAAGGTTAGCGGCTTCAACACAGGGCAGGTAAAGCTTCAGGTGCTGTGGATGGTGCTGATTGCCGCCGGCGTGTTCACCTGCACTTTTTTATGGAGAAATATCATTATCAAAAGCGCGCGCAACCTCGAATGTTACCTGCGTGAAGAGCTGGTCCGGCACTACCTGAAGCTCTCCCCCTCTTTTTATAACAGCCGCAAGACAGGCGACCTGATCGCTTATGCCATCAATGATATTTCCGCGGTACGGATGACGTTCGGTCCGGCTACGGCGATGTCGTTCAACGGCATTGTGATCTGCTGCTCCTCCATTTACTTCATGTTCGCTACGGTTGATCCCCGTCTTACCCTGGCTACGCTTGCCCCATTGCCTTTTATCATTGTGATTATGCTGTTCAGCAGCCGTAAGGTTCAGACCCGGTTCAGAATTGTCCAGCAGCAGTTCGGCGCCGTGTCCGGCAAGGTTCAGGAGAATATTTCCGGTATCCGTGTCATCAAAGCCTATGTGCAGGAGCGTTCAGAAATGGAGCGCTTCAGCGGGCTGAGCAGCCGGATGAAACAGGCCAATCTGGATCTGATCCGTGTCTCTGCTGCGCTGCCGGCGATGATCGAATTCGGGTTTGCGGTCTGTTTTGTCATTAATTTAGTCTATGGCAGCCGTCTGGTCATGCGCGGTGACATCAGTGTCGGGGATTTCGTCGCTTTTAACGGGTATTTGAGCCTGATTATCAGCCCTATCGTGTCCATCGGTAAAATCGTCGCCACGATCCAGCGCGGCATAGCCTCTCTGGGCAGATTGTATGAGGTACTGCGGGTGCAGCCTGACATTAAGGATATGCCGCAGGCGGTTCACATTCAACCTGAAGGTGAGGTCCAGCTGCGTGATCTGACCTTCTGTTACAATGGCTCGGATACGCCTGCCCTGCGAAACCTCTCGCTCAGCCTCCCTAAGGGACATAGCCTGGGCATCATCGGCCGTACCGGCTCAGGTAAAAGCACCCTGGCCTCGCTGCTCTTCCGCTTCTACAATGTAGAGCCCGGGCAGATCGTCCTGGACGGCAGGGATATCAACGATTACACGGTTGAGGCGCTGCGCGGAGGAATGGGCTATGTGCCGCAGGACAGCTTTGTTTTTGCCGCTACAGTTAAGGATAACATCGCCTTTTTCAAAGACGGCTACAGTGACAGTGAGGTTCGGCAGGCGGCTGAGTCTGCACTGATCGCTGACAGCATCAGCGGGTTTCCGGACGGCTATGATACACTTCTCGGGGAACGCGGCGTCAATCTGTCAGGCGGACAAAAACAGCGGCTGGCCATCGCCCGCGCCTTGATCAGTGATCCGGCCATTCTGATTCTGGATGATGCATTGTCGGCAGTGGATAGCGTAACGGAAGGGCAGATTCTGGCGAATCTCCGGCAGGTCCGTGCAGGCAAAACCAATATTCTGATCTCGCACCGCATCTCGTCCATTAAGGAAGCAGATGAGATTATCGTGCTCGACAAAGGGGTTATTGCCGAACGCGGGACGCATGAACAGCTGCTTACGAAAGGAGGCCTGTACTTTGATATCTACACGGAACAGCATGAAGACGGCCATTAGTCCACGTCCCAAAAAGTCTGAGTCCGGCGCAGTAAAGCTGCTGCTGCGTTTATCCGCCCCTTATACCTTTCAGCTTATCCTGGCCTGCGTCTGTGTCATTATTGTCAATGCGGCATTTCTGGTCCAGCCGCTGCTGCTGCAGCGGGTCATTGACCATTTTCTGATCGGCGGCGCGGCAGAGCATGGTCTTGACTCTATTCTTGGTCTGGCCTTGCTGTATCTGCTGGTGTCGGCGGCAGGCTCCGGCTTTGCCTACCTGCAGGCGCTGATCGTCGGTAAGGTCGGCCAGAGCCTGATCCATGATCTGCGGGTCAGGGTGTTCGGGATTATCGAGCGGCTGCCGCTGTCGTTTCTGGACCGCACCTCGTCCGGCCGGCTCATTACCCGGGCGACGAATGACACCGCTGAGGTCAGCGACCTGTATACCGATGTCATCATTTCGCTGGTCAAGGATGTGCTGCTGCTGATCGGCATTATCTACGCCATGCTGATGCTCAGCCCGCAGCTAACGCTAGTCTCTTTTACCGTAATTCCCGTGATTGTCTTTCTGGTCCTGTTCATCAAAAACAAAATCAAAAAGAACTTCTTCCACATGAAGCATTACATCGGGCAGATCAACGGCTTCATTGCCGAGAGCGTTGCGGGGATGCGGGTCATTCAGATCTTCCGCGCGGAAAAAGAGAAGGAGAAGCAGTTCCTGAAGCTGAACGGGGATTACTTCCGGACCACGCTGATTCAGGTGCGGCTCAACAGTATCCTGAAGCCTGCATCGGATATGTTCCAGAGTCTGGCGATTGCCATCCTCGTCTGGTTCAGCGTCGGCCAAATCTCCGGCGGTGTGCTGCAAATCGGTGTGCTGTATGCGTTCACGACCTATATCAGGCAGTTTTTTGCCCCTATCTCTGATCTGGCGGACAAATATACCTCCATTCAATCCGCGCTGGTATCTACGGAGCGCATCGATGAGCTGATCCGCGAGGAGGAACGGCTGGAGCAGCCGGAGAGCGGAGTCGCTGTAGAGCGGCTGGACGGCACGATTGAGTTCCGCCATGTCTGGTTTGCCTACAAGGATACAGACTGGGTGCTGAAGGACGTGAGCTTTGTGATCCGCAAAGGGCAGACGGCAGCTTTTATCGGCGAGACCGGCGCGGGCAAGACGACCATTATCAGTTTGATCAACGGCTTTTACCAGGCCCAAAAGGGAGAAATCCTGATCGACGGCGTCAATGTGAACGATATGCGGCTGGATGATCTGCGGCGGAACATTTCCGTCGTGCTGCAAGATGTCTTCCTGTTCTCCGGCACGATCCGCGATAATATTACGCTGGGCGACGAGATCGCGGAGGACACTGTGCAGTACGCGCTAGAAGCATCCTGCGCCATTGAATTCGTACAGGAATATCCGGAAGGCATCGACGAGCCGGTTACCGAGCGGGGCGGAACATTGTCTGCCGGGCAGCGGCAGCTGATCTCCTTCGCCCGGGCCATTGCCCATGATCCGGCGATCTTCGTGCTGGATGAAGCTACCGCGAACATCGATACCCGCACGGAAAAGCTGATCCAGCAGGCCATCGACAATGTAGCCCGTGAGCGCACCACGCTGATCATCGCCCACCGGCTGTCCACCATCGCCGGAGCTGACCTGATCATCGCGATGAAGAACGGGCGGGTCGCCGAGTCCGGCCCGCCCCGCAGGCTGCTCGAGCGGGAGGGCTATTATGCCCGGCTGCTGCGGGAGAGCCGGGTGCATGTGGTGAGTTCTTAATTGCCCGTGCAAAAAACAAGGCTAAAAAAGCGGCCCGAGGTCCGCTTTTTTAGCCTTGAAAATTCATATTACAGCGAAAGTAACTTATGTTCCCAAATTGTTGCTATTAAATAAAAGACTTGCTATCTGCATAATAAGAATTTAGTATTTTTTCCATACCAGGTATAAACGAGGCTTATTCCATAAAATAGATTCTATTATTTACTCGACTGGACGTGATATTTGTGCTATCTGACAAAAAAATAATTGTAATTGGAGGTGACGGCCGCCATAAGGAGGTCATCCGTATATTAACTGAACAAAATGCAAACCTTATATTGGTTGGATTTGACACTTATGACAAAGTGCATCATACGATAAAATCAAAGCTAACTCCCCGTATTTTTAATAATGCTGATGCGGTAATCCTCCCCGTAAACGGAACGAATAATGAGGGTCTGATCGAATCCAGCTACACTTCTGAAACACTTGTATTACTAGAAGAACACATTCAGTGTGTTCCAGACTCCTGCAAAATTTTCACGGGAACGGCGACAGAATACTTGAAGTCTCTTTGCTATAAGCATCATATCGAGTTAGTAGAATTATTAACCAAAGACGAAATTGCCATTTATAATTCGATCTCTACTGCAGAAGGTGCCATTATGTTAGCCATTCAAAATACTGAAATTACTATCCATAATTCTGTGTGTATGGTACTTGGATTCGGGAGGATAGGAATAACTTTAGCCAATAAACTGAAAAATCTAGGAGCAAAGGTGAAGATTGGTGTAGGCGAATCCAGCCTTTTTGCCCGCGCGTGGGAAATGGGTTTAGAACCCTTTTATCTATCAGACATATTTACACAAGTATCCAATGCAAATGTAATCTTTAACACAATCGAATATAAGTATTTAACTGAGCCTATTATTTCAAATCTTAAAACTGACACCCTTATTATTGATTTGGCATCCAAACCAGGCGGCACTGATTTTATTTTTGCTGAAAAGGTTGGTATAAAAGCGCTCCTTGCGTCTGGTTTACCTGGAATGGTTGCTCCAAAAACCTCTGGGCAAATAATTGCCCGGGCTATCCTCAAAGAATGTTCTCCCTTGGAGAACGGCTCTATTTGAGCGCATCCCATTCCATTTGCAGGTAGCGCTCAATAGCCCTACCCTGTCACTTCACAGGCCACTGGCAATCGTATGCTAAATTAATCAGGTTTCTTATGGCTTTTAACTTCATTTGAATCTATCCTATACCGTATACGGATCTCCTCCCCCACCCTAAGCTGCACCTCCCCGTGCAGATCCGTCCGGAATATCGCCGCACCCGCTTCCTCCAGCCGCTCCAGCACACCGGCATTCGGATGGCCATACAAATTATTGACTCCGGCCGAGATTACTGCGGTAGCAGGCTCCCAGAACTCCAGCCAGGCTGCGCCCGTCGAGGTTTTGCTTCCGTGATGAGCAATTTTTAATACGTCTATAGGCCCTGCTTCCCGGATACCGGCCTGCTGCGCAGCCTGAATAATCTCTTCCTCAGCCGCTTCATCCATATCTCCCGTAAAAAGAAAGCTGCGGCCGTTCATCTCCAGCCGGAACACCACCGATTCATGATTCTGCTCCTCCACCTCCGGAAGCAGCGGCTGCGCTGCCGCCAATGGCTCCGGCCAGAGAAAATGCAGCGCCGTCGCTTTATCCGGAGCCAGCACCATTCCCTGCTGCACAGTATACAGCCGGACACCCTTGGCAATGGCCGTATTCATCAGCCTGGTGTAAGGCTCCGTATCCGCCATGGTTCCATTGAACAACAGCGCCGAGACCGGCATTCCTTCCAGCACTGCCTGCAGTCCGCCTGCGTGATCCTGGTCGCCATGGGTCAGGATCACCGCATCCAGCCGGTGAATTCCTCTCTGCTTCAGAAGCGGCAGCAAGGTTTTGGCTCCCACCTCAAACGGGCTGCGGCGGATCCGCCATTCCTCTCTGTTCCCGAAGCTTACCGTTCCGCCGCCGTCGACCAGAATATGAGCCCCCTCGGGTGTAGTAATCAGAATGCTGTCTCCCTGGCCCACATCCAGATAGTATATGGCTCCTGTGCCGTTCAGCTGTTCCGTGTAGTAACCCTTGTACAGCAGTAAACCCAGTGCCGCAGCGCATAGTGTGGCTGCATAACCACTGCCGCGCAGCCCGGATTGAACGCCCGTATAAGACGGATACGGGAATGTATCACGGACTCCCGCCGCTCCCGGTTGCGCAAGCCCAGCCAGCGGCCTGGTCTCATCCTCCATATACTGCGGGGCAAATCCCGCCTCCCTCCTCCGTATCAACGCATTAAGCAGGCCGTAGAGCAGTGCGTAATAAAGGCATATCCACAGCAAAGACGGAGAGGCCCAGATCAGCACGCCTGCTGTATACCCGTTTACCCATTCCACTGCCGCAAACGTCCAGTTGTTCAGCAGCTCTGCAGCTCCTGCAACCGCAGAAGCTCCGGCATCCCAGATTCGTCCAAGGAGCAGCGCAAGGGTGCCCAGCGGCAGAACCAGAAAAGTAATAAAGGGAACGAGCAGCAGATTAGCGATAAATGACAGCAGGGAAAACTGGTTAAAGTAGTACACCGTGAGCGGAAAGGATACCAGCTGTGCGATCAGCGTTACTGTTATGGAGCTGCCCAGCCATTTGGGGAGCCTGCCGAACAGTGGGGCTGCCAGCGGGGTATAGACCATTAATCCGGCCGTTACCAGAAAAGACAGCTG
This sequence comes from Paenibacillus sp. fava2, assembly GCF_058313675.1. Classification (NCBI taxonomy): domain Bacteria; kingdom Bacillati; phylum Bacillota; class Bacilli; order Caryophanales; family Paenibacillaceae; genus Paenibacillus; species Paenibacillus sp. fava2. The sequence continues at coordinate 5,639,776 of NZ_CM177755.1, forward strand.
GAAGCTGACACTGAGCAGAAAATAAGGATTCCAGACCAGCATCATCAGCGCTGAAGCGGCGAGAATATTCATGCCGTCCTTCAGCAGTCCGAGCCTTGCAGCCAGCAGGGCGATCATGCTCATCAGTCCGGCACGTACAATCGATGGCCCGGCACCCGACAGCAGCACATAGACCGGCACCAGCAGCAGCGTAACGGTCAGCGCCGTTTCACGGGTAAACCGCAGGCGCCGCAGCAGAAAAAGGATGACTCCAACATAAACAGCCACATGCATCCCTGAAATGGCCAGAATATGCGTCAGCCCAAGCTGTGAGAATTGCTTGAACGTCTCAGGATCGAGATCATCCTGGAGACCGATTACAAGCCCCTTCATATAGCCGGCATGCGGTTCCTCAAATAAACGGTCCATCTCAGCGCCAAGCGCAGCACGGGCAGTATCATTCCAGCGCAGAATATTGGACAGCTGCCAGGATGCCGGGGGCATAGCCGTTACATTTGCTGTGCCCTCCCCCTTAAGCAGCCAGTGAATCCGCTGCGTCTGCAGGTACGCGCGGTAATCAAAGCCGCCAAAGTTCCGCGCTACCGGCGGCAGCTCAAGCTCTCCCGTGACGGTTACCCGGTCTCCCCGCTGCCACTGCGCCGCTGCCGCGATTTCACTCTCCGCCTGGAGCTTGATCTGCACAGCAATCCGTTCACCTGCGGGGTCTGCAGCTGCCGTTGAACCTCCCGCTGCCGGCTTGCCTGCCGCTGCCCCGTTTACATACTCTGCTGCTTGCATCTTTGCCGCTGGAGCTTCCGCAGCCTGCCCTTCCTGCCCGTCTCCTATAATCCGTGCCAGCTTCAGCGTGAAATCCACCCGGTCCCCGTCCCGCTCCACCGGCGAAGCAACAACACCTTCAGCAGTTATGTATGTCTCATTCAGCCCGGCTTCCGGCCTTCCCAGCGCCGCCGGCAGCAGGCTGACATTCCTGCCCTCGTTCCATTCCCAATACAGGGCTGACGCAGCCAGCGCCAACACAAATACAGCAGCGGTTCTCCACCGGATTCCCCCGCTGACCGCCCACAGAGCGATCAGCAGCAGACAGCCGGCAATTCCAGCCAGCAGCTGATATCCGCCAAACAAGCAGCCTGCCGCACTGCCGGCTACCCAGCAGATAGTAAAACTTAATAACGGCCTTATGTTCATTACATTTCCTCCCCTATAATGCGAAGACAGCAAAAAGAACCCCTGCCCACGCAATACTTGCGTGTACAGAGGTTCTTCCCCAGTTGCTTGCGATATTCAATTGCTGCTTCCGGTAAATCCCGTTTATTCCGAGACCGTAATCATCGTTTCCTTCGGCGGCTCATAATTCTCAAGCTGGCGGAATATAATGCCCTTTGAGCCCAGCATGGCCTCTACCTTCTTCATATCCTTGCGGTAAGGCCGCAGATAGACAATCTCGACAATACCGCTGTTGGCCAGCATATTGGCGCAGGTCCAGCACGGCTCATCCGTTACATAAACGGTACTGCCCTCACGGTCGCTCCGGTCGGTGAACAGCAGCAGATTCTGCTCGGCATGAATGGTGCGGATGCAGCGCTGCTTCATCACCATCGCTTCCACACCGTCCACGATTTCCCGCTCATATTGCTCAGAAAGCATGCAGCCGGCCTCCGAGCAATCCTGCACACCCATCGGCGCTCCGTTATATGCCGTTCCCAGCAGCTTTTTCCCTTGTACCAGCACAGCACCAACATGCCGGCGGGGGCAGCGTGAACGGGTGGAGACCATGCAGGCAATGTCCATAAAGTATGTATCCCAGTTTTTGCGGTAGGCCACAGTCATCGGCGTTTCTCCACTTTCTCTTCTTAGTTGCTCATTATTGTAACATACTGTGGCACTGTTTCAATATGATTAACCGTGGTTCCCGTTCCCGCTTTGCTGAAAGGGCTGTCTCCGCAGATCCTTAGGCCGGAGCCCGTTCTTCTTTGCCTGAGGATGCCAAAAAGAATAAGTCGCCGCCATACGCCAGGCAATACGCGGGAAATTCGGCTGAATGAACAGCGAATCCGCACTCCTCCGGGTGAGAATTGCAGCTGAGAGCTGATCCATCGCCTTGCCGAGATTCTTCAGCGGGCCTTTACCCAGCGGTACCTGGCTCAAAGATTTAAACATTTCTCCAGCCCCGTGCCCGATTGCCATACCGAAGCGGAAGCCGCAGCGGCTGCACCAGTTGCTCACAATATCCGCCGCAATGATGCACTGATGGCCTTCATAGAATCCGTTGTTGATCAATGCATATACCATCAGGTCCGGATTCCCGGGCTCCTGCTGCCGGAATTTCTCCATTTCGACCATCATCCGCAGCAAATGCGAAGGAATAGCATCAAAGTAGAGCGGAAAAGCCAGCACCAGTACGTCAGCTTCGTTCAGCTCCCGGTATTGCTCAGGCTTCAGCGGCTTCACGTTAACCCGGTACGCGTTCAGTTCGTTGCCTTCGGTGATAAGCGGCTTAAGCTTTTCCAGCAGAATCCCGGAATTGCTTGCCCCGCCCTTGGGACTGCCGTTAACCAGCGCAATTCTCATCACTGCACCTCCTTGAGGCTGTTAAGCGTATCGTGAAAAGAAACCTTGTAACCGGACGCATCCAGATTGAGCGCATTGGCCCGCACCAGTGACTTTGCCGTTTCACGTTCCGCCTCAGTCATGCCTTCCCCGTAAAAATGAACCGTGAATCTGATCTGGCGCTCATAGCGCTGCTGATGATGGGTCTCTCCGTTTTTGGTTAGAAAATAAGGCAGCACATAGGGCAGCGTCCGGTTCAAAACATTGCTGACAAACGGGCTGTAGCCACCGTACACGTTACGGCTGATGAACACGTACTCCTCACAGGCGGCAAGCCGTTCGCCCATATGCTTATAAGAATCCTTCAGCACACAGGTGCCCGGAGTACGGACCCAGCAGCCGAAGCAGCCTACGCAATGACGGATGGTTTCCTGCTCCCCTATGATTTCGTCGGTATCCCTGCTGAAGCCGCCGAGCCAGGTATTGAAATCCTGCTCCCCCAGATCATGCACGATCAGTCTCATTCTCTGTTCCTCCCGATTGAAGAATGACTTGCCATACCTCCTGCCAATTCCCCGAATAACGGACTCCGCTGCTGGATAAAAGAGAAGCTACCCCGTGGACAAGCGACCAGTAAGCCATAAGCATGGTACCGTCCCGTTCAGGCGGGAGCCCCAGACTGCGGAACAGCCGGTAGGCTGTCGTCCGGAAAACGGCAAACGGCGGGTAAGCCGGAATTCCCTCATCTCCCCCGTCCACCTGAATCGCAATGCCCGACTGAAAGAACAGAAACGGCAGATAGGCCGGATGCTGCTCAAAAAAAGCAATATAGGCTGTGCCCAGCTCCCCCATTGCTGACATCGGGTCTTCCTGTCCTTCGACAGAAGCCTGCAGGGAAACCGTAAACTGTCCGGTAACATGATCCGCCATTGCCGCAAGCAGCTGCTGGACATCCTTGAAATGACTGTACGGAGCCGCATGGCTAACTCCGCATTTGGCCGCAACCTTACGCAGGGAGAACCCGCCCAACCCTTCCTCATTAATCAGCTCAATGCCGGTTTCAATCAATGTGTTTCGTAGATCGCCATGATGGTAAGGTTTCTGATTCAAAAGATTACTGTCCCTTCTCTCAAACTTTACACTGTAAATATAACCCCTTAACTTTACAGTGTCAAGATTAAAATTACACTTTTTTCTAATTGAAAATAACCTGCCCCTCCAGCTTTTCCAGCATTTTGGGTCCGATTCCCTTTACTTTGCCCAGATCGTCCAGACTGCGAAAGGCGCCCTTGCTGCTGCGGTAATCAATAATTGCCTGGGCCTTCTTTTCACCGATCCCCGGCAGGTCCATCAGCGCTGCAGCATCGGCTGTATTCACATTAATCCTCCCGTCCGCCGCTGCGGCCGTGCTCCCTGCGGCTCCTGCAATTCCCGCTGCATCTGTTCCTCCACCGCCTGCGGTTCCCTCCGCACCCTTTCCCGCTGCATCACTACCTTTTACCGCTTCTCCACTAGCTTCAGCTCCCGACGAATCACTGCCCGCAGTTCCTGCTCCTACTGTATCCGATGCACCACTATCCTCAATTCCCGCTCTACTACTGCCATGCACCGTTTCACTGCTCCCCGCAGCTTCAGCCGTCCCGCTGTTCACAGTTCCGCTGCTCTCCACAGCTGCAGCCGTTCCTTCATTTCCGCTTGCCCCAACCGGGGCCGCATTGCCTCCTGCTTTAACTGCAGATGCTGCTTCTGCTCCCCCCTCTACCCCCAGCGCCTGCGCCATCCCGGCATTCAGTGTCTCCCAGCCTTCTATCCCCGCCACCGTTCTGTGATCTGCAGCCCAGACCAGCCCGCCACCTAGCAGCACTGCAGCAATTGCACACCCGAGCATTTTTTTGTTCATCAGCTAATCCCCTTAATTTTAATGGAATTTCATTCAAAAACTTGTGTAAACCATGTCATTTGTCCAAGACTCGCCGGCATACATTGAAGGAAGAGGATTCCTGTAAGCCCAGCAACATAAGAAAGGAGGTTACCACAGGATGAAAGTGGGATTTATCGGAACAGGCAGCATGGGCGGTCTGCTCATCGACACCTTTCTTAATTCGGGGGCGCTTGATCCATGCAATGTACTGGCCAGCAACCGCAGTCCGGGCAAGCTGCTGGAACTTCAGAAGCTGCATCCCGGATTGACTGTGTGTTCAAGCAACATTGAGACTGCGTCAGGCAGCGATATTGTTTTTCTGTGCGTTAAGCCTTTGCAGTTCAAGGCGCTGACTGATGAAATCGCTCCTTACCTGCGCAGTGAGCAGATTGTCGTATCCATTACAAGCCCTGTCCAGCTCCATCACCTGGAATCCGTTCTGCCGTCCAAAATTGCCAAGATTATTCCCAGCATCACCCATTCTGTCAAGAGCGGGACTTCTCTTTGCATCTTCGGAAGCAGGTTAAATAAAAAAGACAGGCAGTCTCTGCTTCAGCTGTTCTCATTCATTGGCGTGCCTGCGGAAATCCCTGAGAGCCATACCCGGATCGCTTCAGACTTCTCCAGCTGCGGCCCGGCCTTCCTCAGTTATTTTCTGGAACGCTGGATCGAGGCCGCTGTTTCCGCAACCGGCATTGATGAAGCGCTGGTCAGCCGGCTGGCCGGTGAAATGCTGCTCGGTACAGGCAAGCTGCTGACGGAAGGCTCCTTCACGCCCCAGGAGCTGCAGGAACGGGTTGCTGTCCGCGGGGGGATTACGGCCGAAGCGCTGAATCACCTGCGTACCAGCCTGGAAGGCGTATTCGAGCGGCTGATTACAACCACACATGATAAATACGACGAGGACGTGCAGCAGCTGGATGCTTCCTTCGGCCGTGACGGCATCGCCCAGGGTCCGCTGGACCGTTAGACAACTTATCTTTCCAACAAGTTGAAACGGTTACGCCGTCCTTAAAAGGACGGTATCCGTTTCTGCGCGAAATAGAAGGATTATTTATGCCGTGCAACCTATAAATTCTTATAATTCAAAAAACCCGCAGCACGGATTCCTCCGTAGCTGCGGGTAGAGTTGCATTCTTCGCTTAACCCACTACAATATTTACAAGCTTGCCGGGTACTGCAATGATTTTGCGGACCGTTTTGCCTTCCACAGCGGACTGCACATTAGGCAGAGCCAGTGCATGCTCTTCCATTTCCTGCTTGCCCATATCTGCTGCCACCAGTGCGCGCTGTACAATCTTGCCGTTCACCTGTACAACAATTTCCACTTCGGCATCTACTGTCCAGGCTTCGTCATAAGACGGCCAAGGCACATAGCTGATGCTTCCTTCATGTCCAAGCAGCTGCCACAGCTCTTCGGCCAGATGCGGTGCCAGCGGCGACAGCATCTGCACGAAGTGCTCAGCCGCTTCCTTGGACAGGGTTTCCTGCTTGTAGGCATCGTTGGTGAAGATCATCAGCTGGCTGATCGCTGTATTGAAGCGCAAGCCTTCGAAGTCCTCGCCGACTTTTTTCAGCGTTTTATGCCAGGTGCGTTTGAACTCGTCGGTTCCGCCGTCTGCTGTAATTTTGCTGCTCAGGCTGCCGTCCTCGTTCACGAACAGGCGCCATACGCGGGACAGGAAGCGGTGAACGCCTTCCACACCCTTTTCGTTCCATGGCTTGGTTGCTTCCAGCGGCCCCATGAACATTTCGTAGACACGCAGGGTATCTGCGCCGTAAGCGTCCACGATTTCGTCCGGGTTGATCACATTGCCGCGCGACTTGCTCATCTTCTCGTTATTGTTACCCAGGATCATGCCCTGGTTAACCAGCTTGTGGAACGGTTCCTTCGTATCCACTACACCGATATCGTACAGCACCTTGTGCCAGAAGCGGGCATACAGCAGGTGAAGCACCGCATGCTCGGCACCGCCGATATACAGGTCAACCGGCAGCCACTGTTTCTGCAGTTCAGGCGAACACAGCTCCTTATCGTTGTGCGGATCGATATACCGCAGGTAGTACCAGCAGCTGCCGGCCCATTGCGGCATCGTGTTGGTCTCGCGGCGGGCCTTCATGCCGGTCTCCGGATCAATAGTTTCCACCCATTCGGTTACGTTCGCCAGCGGGGATTCACCAGTACCCGAAGGCTTGATGGCATCCACATCAGGCAGCATCAGCGGCAGCTGGTCTACAGGCACCGTCTTCATTGTGCCGTCTTCCAGATGCAGAATCGGAATCGGCTCACCCCAGTAGCGCTGGCGGCTGAACAGCCAGTCACGCAGACGGTAGGTCACTTTGCCCTGGCCGCTGCCCTGCTCTTCCAGCCAGGCAATCATCTTCGCCATAGCTTCCTTGTTGTCCAGACCGTTCAGGAAATCAGAGTTAACATGCGGGCCGTCACCGCTGTATGCCTCTTCCTGGACATTGCCGCCCTGTACAACTTCAATGATATCCAGGCCGAACTGCTTGGCGAATTCCCAGTCACGGGTATCGTGGCCCGGAACAGCCATAATTGCCCCGGTTCCGTAGCCGGCGAGTACATAATCGGCAATCCAGATTGGCACTTTAGCGCCGCTGACCGGATTAATGGCATACGCCCCGGTGAATACGCCGCTTTTTTCTTTTGCCAGATCCGTACGCTCCAAATCACTCTTGCGGGCTGCCTTGTCACGGTATTCCGCTACGGCAGCAGCCTGTGCTTCCGTTGTAATCACATCAACCAGCTTGTGCTCCGGCGCCAGTACACAGTAGCTTGCACCGAACAGTGTATCCGGACGGGTTGTGAATACTTCCAGGCTTGCATCATGACCGTCGATCGCAAAGTTGACTTCCGCACCGGTCGATTTGCCGATCCAGTTGCGCTGCATATCCTTGATGCTCTCTTCCCAGTCCAGCTCATCCAGGTCCTCGAGCAGGCGTTCCGCATACTCGGTAATTTTCAGAATCCACTGGCGCATCGGTCTGCGTACAACCGGATGGCCGCCGCGTTCGCTTTTGCCGTCGATAACCTCTTCATTCGCAAGTACCGTTCCCAGCGCTTCACACCAGTTCACCGACACTTCGGCAACATAAGCCAGACCGCGGTTATACAGCTGGATAAAAATCCACTGGGTCCATTTGTAATATTCCGGATCCGTTGTACTGATCTCGCGGTCCCAGTCATAGGAGAAGCCCAGCGATTTGATCTGGCGGCGGAAATTATCAATGTTCTTAACGGTAATGTCACGCGGGTGCTGCCCGGTATCCATGGCATACTGCTCTGCCGGAAGGCCGAAGGCGTCCCAGCCCATCGGATGAAGCACATTATAGCCGCGCATCCGCTTGTAGCGGGAGATAATATCTGTCGCTGTGTAACCTTCCGGATGGCCTACATGCAGGCCTGCACCCGAAGGATACGGGAACATATCCAGCGCGTAAAATTTCGGTCTGTCCGCATCTTCACCTGTCTTGAACGTTTTGTTCTCATCCCAGAATTTCTGCCATTTCGGCTCGATGGTCTGGGCACGGTAGCCGGCTCCGGCTGCTGTGCTTGTTTGGTTTTCGCTCATCTCTTATTTTCCTCCTTGAAGTCCTACTGACTGTAACAAAAAAACCTCCCATCCCCAGCGTATAAACGCTAGGGACGAGAGGTCTGAATTCCCGTGGTACCACCCTAGTTAGCAGCCGGACATGCTATGTCTGCCGCTCACTTTGACACCCTCTATCGGGGGTGAGCCGACGGCGGTTCACACACTGGCCTGCAATTGGATCATTACAGAACCCGCGGCTTGCGCCATTACTCCGAGGTGAGTTCATCCGCTTCGTTAACCGGCTTGCACCTGTACACCGGCTCTCTGAGCTAACGTCCAGCGAACTAATACTCCTCATCATCGATAACTATTTTGTGAAGCAATCGTAATATTACACAATATTATATACAAATTATTTGCCGATAGTCAACGTTTTTGCCGCCCTAAACCGGCTTGCGCCGGATATAGTAGGTAAACAGGTGCTGAATCACAACTTTTCCGGCGGCAAAGACCGGTACCGCGAGAATTAGTCCGATCATTCCGGCCACTTCACCGCCGACCAGCAGGGCAAAAATAATCAGCAGCGGATGCAGATGCAGCCTCCGTCCTACAACCTGGGGAGAGATGACATTGCTCTCCAGCATCTGGCACAGCGTATTTACAACTGCAACCAGCAGCACAAGCCGCATAGAGATTGTCGTGGCCATCACGATCGCCGGAGCAGCCCCGAGAAACGGGCCCATGTAGGGGACGATGTTAAATACAGCCACCACGCAGGCAAACAGCAAAGCATAAGGCATGCCCACAATCACGTAGCCGATATAAGCCAGCACGCCGATAATGAGGCAGACCAGAAACTGTCCGCGGATGTAATTGCCCAGCGCATCATCAATGTCCTTCAGCAGCTTGACAATCGATCTGCGGCGGGAGCGGGGAAGACAGGATACCACAGTCCGTTCAAACACATCGAAATCCTTCAGGATATAGAACACCAGAAACGGCACGATAAACGCATTGAACAGAACCCCGATCGTAGATCCGATATTATCGAGAAAATGGGAGATCCCCCCTGCCAGCCGGTTCTCCAGCTGATAAAACCAGTTGTTCATCCCTGTCTCTACCCCCGGCGGGATCAGTCTGGTATTCATGCTGCGCATCAGCCCCTGGGCGTGCAGGGTCATTTCCGGCAAATGCTCATTCAGCTCCTCAAGCTGCTCAATAAACATCGGAATCAGGTTGATGGCGATCACGGCAAGCGTGGTCAGGAATACCGTATAGATCAGCAGCACAGCCACACTGCGCGGCATCTTCCGGCCGGCCAGCATGCTGACCACCGGGTTCAGAACGTAAGATATAATCATGGCAGCCAGGAATGGCGCCAGAATGGCTTTTAAGAATACAAAAATCCCCTGCAGCATCGGACGGAGCAGCCAGACAAAGTATAGGATAATCAGGGTCAGCAGTACTCCTATCATCCAGCGGAACCACTTGCTCTGCGACCATTGCTCCACGATTGCACCTCCTTGACACACAATCCTCATTCATTAGCCGCCGATTTCGGACAGGCTCCGTGATAAGTATATGTATACCGGCTGCAAAATAACCGCAGAATTCTGCAAGCACCGCAAGCAAGAGCTCATTGCTTCTTAACCAATCAGCGTATCCGCAAAAAAAAGCGCCAAAAACCCTCAGCATTCACAATGCTGAAAGGAAATTGACGCTTTAGAATTCTTCATATGTACCCGCTAATTAACGCCTAGCGAGAACGTAAATCAGGAGGATGCGTGGATTTGCGGGAAATCCTGAGCAATTTCTTCGCCTGAGAACAGATCGTCAAGCGAACTGAGCGTGCCGTCTTCTTCAACCTGATAAACCGACATTTTTTCACCATTGACCGTTAGTTCAATAAAACAGCCCCAGCAGTAGAACTGGTGTGAACCGATCTTGCCGATATCCTTGGAGTTGCAGTTTGGACACTTCATATAATACATTCCACCTATCCGTTAACAATATTAATGGCTTTCTGTAGCCGTTCTTCGCTCATCGCAGGAACCAGTACGGCATTCTCACCGATGGACATCTCTTCAGAACAAGGCAGCCATTTGCGGCCTTCTATCAAATCCGTTACAAGCCCGTCACTGATTTCCAGCGCTACTATTGTGTTTCCCAACTTCTGGTCAAAATAAACATCCGATATTCGTCCCAGGTTACTTCCTGATGTCGTCAATACCTGAAGATCCTTCAGTTTGTTCTTTCCCAAAAGAAAAGTATATGGTATATGGTCAGTGTCGGCCTTAACAATCGACTCTTTATTGCGAATCATGATAGCATCTTCGCCATATGCGACAATATCTTCCCATGCCACAACTTTCACATGACTGGAAAAAAAAGTTTTGCCTTCCAGTTCAATACCCGTAATATTCCAGTTTGAATCGAGAACACAATCGACAAGCTTGCCGACTTCGTTACCTTCTTCAACTTCATATACAGTGAGGCCAATCAAATCCTGAAGTTTCATGACTGTCAAAGTCTCCCCACTCTGAGTGTACTTACGAGTTCCCTTGAGCCGAAAAGACCTTTATTCGTTGGAACAGCCACAGGAACTAAAGTAACCCCTAGCCCTATTTACGCAGCCGTTTCAGAATGGTTTCAACTTTTTGGGCAACGTACTCCATTTCTTCCTTAGTATTACCCAAACCAGAGCTAAAACGAATCGCTGAGCGCAAAAGTTCTGACGGAAGCTTCATAGCCTGCAGCACATGAGAGATTTCTAGTGATCCGGAGGTGCAGGCCGAGCCGCTGGCGGCGGCGATCCGCTCCATATCGAGATTCATCAGCATCACATCTGTATCCGCTCCGGAGAAGCTGACGTTCAGAATGCCCGGCAAAAAATGCTGCGGGTTGCCGTTGACGGCATATCCGCTTTGTCCTATACGCTTTTCAAGCTCTGCCAGCAGTGTGCCGCGCAGCTCCAGGGCATGTTCCCGCCGCTGCTCCAGCCCCTTGGCTGCCAGCTCCACCGCCTTGGCAAATCCGGCTGCACCGGCCAGGCTCTCTGTTCCGGCCCGTCTGCCCCGTTCCTGCAGGCCGCCGTGCTGCCTTGGATGCAGGGGAGCTCCACGCCGGACATAGAGTCCGCCGATGCCCTGCGGACCGTTGATTTTGTGCGCGCTAAAGCTCATATAATCCACCGGCAGCTCGCGCAGCGTAATCGGTACCATGCCGAGGGCTTGTACAGCATCAACGTGGAAGAGGACTCCCCGTTCTGCTGCCAGCCTGCCGATTTCTTCAACCGGCTGAACCGTTCCAACCTCATTATTGGCAAACATCACACTGATCAGTACCGTGTCTTCCCTCAGGGCTGCCTCAACATCCGAAGCCGACACCCTTCCTGTGGAATCTGCCGGGAGATAGGTGATGGAATAGCCCTGCCGCTCCAGTTCCTCGCAGGTATGCAGGACCGCATGATGTTCAATAGCAGTGGTAATGATATGTTTACCTTTCTGTACAGTGGCGGCAGCAGCGCCCAGCAGTGCCAGGTTGTCGCTTTCTGTGCCGCCGCTGGTAAACACCCATTCATCCGGTGCACAGCCCAAAAAGCCCGCGATAGTATCGCGCGCGCCGTTAACAATTCTTTTGGCGGACCGTCCGGAATGATGCACGCTGGACGCGTTGCCGTATTCTTCAGTCAGTATATGGTATATGACCTTGGCCACCTCCGGATGAACCGGGGTTGAGGCGGCATGGTCCAAATAGATGGATTTCATATTTGATTCTCCGCTTCTTGAGATTAAATTAAGGATTTCTTGAGGCTTCTCGATTATACTGCTGAATGCTGCCTTTTACCACCCGCCAAAGAACACAATGTTGTAACATTTGCAGCAGGCGGACCGCCATGCTTCATGCTATGCATCTGCAGTGCCGCTCTGCTGAATAGAATTACGCTGTTTCGTCTATTTTATGATGTAAAAGACTGCAGCAGCTCTTCCAGCCTTTCCGGCAGCTCCTGCTCGGAGATGACCCGGATTCCGTTTCTGCGCAGCAGCGCGGCAGTAACACCTTCACCGGCGATTTTTACGCCTGTAAAGTCTCCGTTATAGATCATTCTACTGCCGCAGGACGGGCTGTTTTGCTTAAGCACTACAATAGAGGCGCTGCATTTGCGGGCTGTTTCCAGCGTGATGCGTGCACCTTCCAGATACATTCCGGTGACATCATTCCCAGACCGGTCTATTACTCTGGCTTTGCCGTCCAGCACATCCGCACCGGTCCCGCCGCTAATTTCTGCCGGTTCCCGCGGTGTAGAGAATCCGCCCAGCAGCTCTGGACAAACCGCTGCCGCCCGGCCGCTGTCAAACAGCTCCTTTAGACTGTTTTCCAGACAATCCGTTCCATTATATCTTACCTTCATTCCTGCCAGACAGGAGCTTACAAGAATCATAAAACGTATTCCCTCCCTTAACTTCACGTATGTCCGCAGCATGAATTATAATAACAAATAGTTTCGGCGTAAATACAGGAGGTGCTTTGAGCATGTGCGGAAGATATACGATTACTGTAAGCTTGGACGAATTAATGCTGAGGTATTTTATAGAGGGTACACCGCTGGTTAACTACACCCCCAAGTATAATGCCGCTCCGGTGCAGCTAATTCCGGCAGTCATCCATGACGGAACCCGCAACCGGCTGGGTGAGCTGCGCTGGGGGCTGGTCCCCTCCTGGTCCAGGGATGACAAAGGCGGCAGCACACGGATTAATGCCCGCGCTGAAACGCTGCTGGAGAAGGCTTCCTTCAAAGGGCTCATCCGCTCGCGGCGCTGTATCATTCCTGCAGACGGCTTTTATGAATGGAAGCAGGGGTCGGAAGGGAAGCAGCCGATGCGGATCGTGCTGCCGGAACGCCGGATTTTTTCACTAGCCGGACTGTATGATATTCGGGTTGATGAGGAAGGAAACAGGCTGAGTACGTGCACAATCATCACCACAGAGCCCAACAGCCTGATGGCAGACATTCATAACCGGATGCCCGTGATCCTTACTCCTGAAGCCGAGACACAGTGGCTCGACCGCAGCAACGAGGATATCCCGTCTCTGCTCCGGCTGCTCCAGCCTTATGATAGCTCACAGATGCGCGCTTATCCGGTATCAGCAGCTGTAGGCAACGTACGAAATGACTATCCGGAGCTTATTAAGGAAGCCTAAAATCTTAAATTTTTAAGGGTGCTCTTCTGGAGAGTTTCCCTTTTTTCGCATTATGCCCTAAACTACATAAGAAGGTTGTATGACTTCCGGGTCATACGCCGGTGCTAATGCCTGCAAATTCTCTCTGTAGTGAAACATTACAACTTTGTCAAATATCAAATTTTACGTGTAAACTGCAGGCAGTTGGTTTAATAAAGCACATAGCATTTTAAACAGCATACAGTAAGAGGAGACCATATTTTGCAAACTTCAAAACTTCAACAAGCGATCGCTGAAGGAGCTCTGCTCGAAATCCATCTAATCAGCGGGGAAACGTATAGAGGCACAGGTGAAAAAGGCTATTCGGCAGACTCCTTTGAGCTCAAAACGGACAAAGGCTTATTAAGCCTGCCGTTCTGGACGGTTAAGCGCTACAAAAGATTATAATCTGCATCCCTGCAATCCTCCCGCTCACACCCTCACCATTATCTTCCTCCATCTAAAATCCGGTAACTCCCCAACCCTCAGCGGACCAAAAAAAAGACCCCGCCGGCAACCGGCAGGGTTTCAAGAGGGACATGAACGAACATTACATACTTTTGGGGATAGGCTAAGTTTAACACCGATTTGTTCTCTGAGTGTCAGGCACAGGTAAGAAGAACGTAAACTCTCTCAGGCAAAAAAGGAGCCCCGCCGGCGTCCGGCAGGGCCTGAAGAAACTATACAAAAAAGGGGATGTGCTTACTATAACCCACTTAGCTTAACCCCTGATGAAATAATGCTGAGGGCCTGCTTAAAGTGTGCCGTCTTTTTTCTTTTTGTGCTGCTTGGCTGTGCCCAGTGTTGTTCCCGGCGGGAAGACTCTGAACCTGCTCTTCGAAATGCCGATCTGCTGTGAGGTATAAATCCCGCTGTGTCCGGAAAATAAGTAGCTCACCAGACAGGCAATAAAAAAGTACACCGCCCCTTCTCCCCCGAACAATTCTATCCCCATCAAGAAACAGGCGACCGGCGTATTGGCAGCACCGCAAAACACAGCGATAAATCCGAGTCCGGCCAGGAAAGGGGCATATAAATGCAGCATTTCTGCTATCGCATGGCCTAAAGTAGCACCAATGGCAAACAACGGGGTGACCTCCCCGCCCTGAAAGCCGGCTCCAAGTGTAAGCGAGGTGAACACCAGCTTGCCCAGAAAGGCAAACGGTGTGACCTCTCCGGTAAAGGAAGATTCTATCAGCGGCAGCCCCAGTCCGAGGTAATCCCTCGTTCCCAGTACATATACAAGAATGATGACCACTACACCGCCCACGGCGCTTTTTAGTACCGGATTACGGAACAGGCGGGTATAACCGCGTTTCAGCACATGAGTCAGCTCACTAAACAGTGTCCCTGTCAGCCCGAAGAGAACCGAAGCCAGCACAACCTTGAGCAGTACAGGCATAGTGAGTGCCGGAATCTCCCCTATCGGATAATGCACATGGCTAATGCCCCAGAAAGAAGCCGCAGTAAGGTTTCCGACAAAGCTGGCTATAAAAGCGGGAATAAGCGCTTCATGGCTGATCAGCCCGATGGCGAGCACCTCCAGTCCGAACACAGTGCCGGCCAAAGGCGTTCCAAAAATCGAGCCGAATCCCCCGCTGATCCCGCATATAAGCAGAATTCTGCGGTCAACGGGCTTTACTCTGAGCAGCCGTCCAAACCACTCCGCCAGGCTACCGCCCATTTGTACGGCCGTCCCCTCACGGCCTGCCGATCCGCCGAACAGATGGGTAATCAAAGTTCCGAATAATACGAGCGGCGCCATTCTCAGGGGTACGGCTTCACTGTCTGTCTGAATCTGTTCCAGAATCAGATTGTTCCCTTTTGAACTGCTGCCTCCGTATTTAGAATACAGATAGCTGACCAGCGCACCTCCCAGCGGAAGCAGAAACAGCAGCCACGGATTGGCCATCCTGATCCCTGTCACGTAGTCCAGGCTTTTCAGAAAAAAAGCGGATGCAGTGCCGGCTAGCACCCCCACTCCGCTGCCGAGCACAATCCATTTCAACAGGGTTCCCCAGGCCGCGGCAAACCACCATTTTTCAATAATATCAGATCCTTTTTGCCTCCACGGTGCCATCGCCGTTCTTCCCCTCATATAAAGTCGTACATAAAAAATAGACTCCTACCAGGAACACGCTTCACTGGTAGGAGTCATTAGCCTTTCGGCAGTTAATGGCGAACTCCATCGCCCTTATTATCGTATATTATTCTAATGTTTCGGTGGAAAAACGTCAATGGTAAAGAGCAGCGGGAGTTCCGCCCAAAGGCCGGTTCTTAAATGTAGAACATGTAGTTATCGGCTTTGCTCTCTTCTTTATAATTAATCAGATCGGACAAGGTAGTGGAGTCCAGCACATCGGCGATGCTGTCGCGGATGCGCAGCCAGAGATCACGCTTGGCCGGATCGTCCTCTTCGGTGAAATCGACCGGTGAGATCGGCCCTTCCAGCACACGGATGATATCTCCTGCTGTAATGGTCGCAGAATCACGCGACAGGATATATCCGCCGTAAGCTCCGCGGATGCTCTTAACGAGCCCGGCATTGCGCAGCGGGGCAATCAGCTGCTCCAGATAATGCTCGGACAATCCGTTTTTTTCGGCAATGCTTTTCAGGGAGGTTGGACCCTCGCCGAATTTCAGGGCAAGCTCCATCATAATAGTTAATCCGTAACGTCCTTTTGTTGATATTTTCAAAGGGGCACCTCTTTCGGTTTAATTGCTGTAGTTGTAGTTCACAATAAGCTAAGTAGACATTATGAGAAATGTCATATCAACGTATTCCGATGTTTGCTCTATGCTTATGTTATCATATCTGCGGACACATTTGCAGCGTTTAAGTCATTTTTTTGGCGGAATGTTCGCGAGTGGTGGACAAATTGTCAAAATCTCCGCTGTTTCTGTACCAAATTCCTTAGTCCTTAGGCAGTTAACAGTAGACAGGTATGTTATAATACGAAATGAGCCGGGTGTTCAGTTCAAATACCGGTATTTTGTGCATAGAAAATGGTGATGGGAATGACAAAGGCAAAACAGGATACCCGTGTCGTCGTCGGCATGTCCGGGGGAGTCGATTCCTCCGTTACGGCGCTTCTGCTCAAGCAGCAGGGCTACGACGTCATCGGTATCTTTATGAAGAACTGGGACGATACAGACGAATTCGGAGTGTGTACTGCCGAGACCGACGCCGAGGATGTGCGCCGCGTTTGTGAGCAGATTGATATTCCTTACTATACCGTTAATTTCGAAAAGGAATACTTTGATAAAGTCTTTTCCTATTTCCTCGAAGAATATAAGGCAGGCCGTACCCCTAATCCGGATGTCATGTGTAACCGGGAGATCAAGTTCGGGGAATTCCTGAACAAGGCGCTGCAGCTTGGTGCGGATTATGTGGCAACCGGCCATTATGCCCGTGTGGTTGAAGAAGACGGGGTGTTCAAGCTGCTGCGCGGCGTGGACAACAATAAGGACCAGACCTACTTCCTGAATGCCCTGAATCAGAGCCAGCTGTCGAAGGCCATGTTCCCGATCGGACATCTGCCTAAGCCGGAAGTTCGGAGAATTGCTGAGGAGGCCGGCCTGTATACCGCGAAGAAAAAAGACAGCACCGGCGTATGCTTCATCGGCGAACGTAACTTCCGCGAATTCCTCAGCCAGTACCTGCCGGCACAATCGGGAGATATGGTTGATATTTCCACCGGCGAAGTGAAGGGCCGGCATGACGGCCTGATGTACTACACACTGGGACAGCGTCAGGGTCTGGGAATCGGTGGCTCCGGTAACGGTGAACCCTGGTTCGTAGCCGAAAAGGATCTGGAGAAGAATATTCTCTATGTTGTACAGGGGGACAAGCACCATAGCCTGTATTCCGACAGCCTGGTTGCCTCCGGCGTGAACTGGATTGACGGCCGGACACTTACGCCTGGCGATGCACCGCTGAAGTGTACCGCCAAGTTCCGCTACCGCCAGCCTGACCAGGGCGTTACGCTTACTGCCCGTGAAGACGGCAGCCTGGATGTCCTGTTCGATGTGCCGCAGAAGGCCATCACACCGGGACAGGCCGTAGTCTTCTACCTGGACGAGCAGTGCCTGGGCGGCGGAACCATCGAAGCGGCGCAGAAGGTTGTGCCGCAGCCGCAGGGATAACACGAGCGCGGGTTAGGCCTTATTGAAAGCTTGACCTCCCCGTTCAGCGCCAGCTACACTACCAATTCTTACTCTGCTCCAGCAAAAAACACCCTTCGGCTTAAGCCGAAGGGTGTTTTGCTGTTAGATCTGCTTTACAAAGCTATTGAATCCAATACTTATTGTGCCGCAATACCTTTATCAGCGGACAACGCCAGATCACTCAGATATATTGTAGCGCCGTCATTGATTGCATAGTTCAGGACACGGTTATTAACCGGTACAACAATTGCACGGTACAGGGTAGGGAATACAGGAATTTCTTCAACCATCAGCTGCTGCCACTCATTGTAGATTTCTTTACGTTTCTCTACATCGAAGGCTTCTGCAGAAATACCCGCTTCCATCAGCCGGTCACTCTCATCACTCTGGTAACGAGGGAAGTTATAGATGGCATCATGTCCGTACAAGCCTTGCGGATTAACGTCGATACCTACAGACCATGCACCCTGGTAGACGTCAACGCTCGGATCATCCTCACCGTTGGAACCTACACGGTCATAGAAGGTGTTGAATTCAACCATTTCCAGTGTTACGTTCAGACCAATCGCTTTCCAGGACTGTACATAGTATTGGGCCAGCGGTTCAGCCACATCCGAACCGGTCATCGAGATAAAGTTGATGGTCAGCGGTGTGCCATCCGGATTTGTACGGAATTCACCGTTCATCTTGAAGCCTGCATCCTCCAGCGTCTGCTTCGCTGCTTCCGGATCATAAGGCATACCCGGATTGCTGCTGTCATGGAATTCAGGATGGGATGGCGGAATCAGCGTTGTTGCATTCCAGCGCAGACCGTGATAGAACTTATCACCTACTGCATTATTATCTACTGCCTGCCACATAGCTTTGCGCAAAGCTATATTCGCCATTTTTGCCTTCGGATCCGGAACAACGACAGCATTTGTCGCATCCCATTTGCCGAGTTTAAAGCCGATATAAGTATAGGCTGCATCAATCTTGCCGAGGAATTCAACATTGGACAGATTAGCGTTGTCCGGGAACTGGTCGATCGGGAAGCTGTCTACCAGGTCGATGTTGCCCGCTTTGAGTTCCTGCACCACTGTAGTCGGAGCAACCACTTTCAGGACTACACTATCCAGCTTCGGTGCACCGCGCCAGTAATCTTCATTCTTAACATACACAACCGATTCACCAGGTACAATGCTCTCCACTTTAAACGGACCAAAGCCGATAGGTTTCTGGCGTACTTCAGGGGAAGCGGAGATCTTGGCTACATCCATTCCTCCGAAAATATGCTTAGCAAGCGGATAGATCCAGATACCGCCTGTCAGCAGGGACGGGGTGGACTTAATATAAGTAACCTGCAATTGTTTTTCGCTCAGCACTTTGATACCGGAAATGGTCTTAGCAGTGCCGGCATGGTATGCCTCCATTCCTTCAACATTCGTGAAGTCGGAACCATAGCGCGGTCCGTCATAAGCAGGATTACCGATAACTTCGTAAGCGAAAGCCCAGTCTTCAGCTGTTACCGGCTTGCCGTCATGCCAGTTGACATTATCACGGATCGTGAAAGTAAAGGTCCGGCCGTCTTCTGACACTTCATACGTAGCGGCTCCATCGTTGGTAAACACATAGTTTGCATCCCAAGTGAGCAAGCCTTCGTCAAACCATTGCAGTACATTCGCGTCAGGCTGGCCGGAATAGAAGTTATAGTTGAGTGTGCCTTCAAATGGAGTATCAGAAACAAGTCCGTAATTCAGCGTACCGCCTTCGATGGCTTCACCCTGGTTAGTCTTCTGCGGGCTGAAATCTTCGATTGAATAGAGCCCGTCTTCAGCTGCAGGAGCTGTTGTCGGAGCAGCAGTCGCTGCAGCATCCGTAGCTGCGGCGCTGGCTGAGGGCTCAGCCGCCTGATTGTTGTTTCCTGAACCGCAGGCAGTAACGGCAAGTGACAGGACAAGCAGCAGACTGGCTAGCATTGTCTTTCCGGTTTTTCTTTTTCTCATACTTGTTTCTTCCTCCCTTATTATCCTTTTCTTTGTCTTGCGTCCGTCGCACGCTTCAGCGCCTGACCGACATTATTTATACTCAACATCAACACCAGGATCAGCAGTGATGCGGGTAACCATATCCACCATCTGGACTCCAGAGTCTGCGGGTTGCGGGCATAGCTGACCAGTGTACCCAGACTTGGCGTGCTTTCGGGAAATCCGAATCCAAGGAAGGACAAACCTGACTCAAGTCCGATGTTAGCCGCAAGGTTCAGGGTCATTGTTACGATGATGATCGAACTCAGGTTCGGCATCACCTGCTTGAAGATAATCTTGAGATGGGAGGAGCCGAGTGTCCGGGAAGCCTGGACATATTCAAGCTCTTTTTCCTGCAGTGTCTTGGAGCGGATCAGCCTGGCAATCCCCATCCACAGGAATGCTGTCATGATAAGCGAAAAGGTCAAGGTATTATATTTCGGAACCGCCGTTACAAAAGCGATGACCATCATCAGCATCGGCAGAATCATAAAGAAGTCAACCAGACGCATAAACAGGTTATCAATGAGACCGCCGAAGTAACCTGACACCAGTCCAACCAGAATTCCGATAGCACCTGTCATAACGGTAACCATGATACCAATGCTCAGCGAGTTCCGGGTGCCGATGATGAGCTGACCGAATACATCCCGGCCGCCGTAATCGGTACCCAGCCAGAATCTGGCTGAAGGCTTTTCATAGAGAGCAAATAAATCTACAGTAACAATCTCCTTCTGATCAAGGAATAGAGCAGTGCCGAATACTCCAAGGATGACGACAGCCAGGAAGATCAGGGAGATTAATGCAAGTTTGTCTTTAATAATTTCCTGCCAGAGAATACTCCAGCCGGAGGGGCTCTTATCAATATTGTGCGGGAGCGGCAGCTCAGTGCCTGATTTTGCCATTACATTCACCTCAATAAAGTTCTGGTCATTATTTAATCCGGATACGGGGATCAACAATGCTTAATATAATGTCGGACAGCAGGGAGCCGATGATGGTGGCAATCCCATACAGCAGCACCAGTGCTGTCACCACGGTGAAATCGCGGATAACAATCGAGCCCAGAAACAACTGGCCCATGCCGGGGTAACTGAAGATGCTCTCTACAAAGATGGTTCCTCCGATAAGGCCTGTCAGCTCATACCCGAAAAAGGCGGCTATCGGCAGCAGGGAGTTACGCAGAATATGACGGTTATAAACCCGTGATTCCGAAGCTCCTTTTGCTCTGGCTGTAAGTATAAAGTCCTTCTGCTTCATATCGATGATCTCATTACGCAGATACTGGACTGTACCTACAGTTGTAATTAAGGCGATGGATAAAGCCGGCAGCAGCATATGATAAAGCTTGCTGAGGATATAGCTGAGGGTTCCCGGAACTTCACCTGGCGCTACGCTGCCTCCGGTCGGAAACCAGGAAAAGTAGAAGCCGAACATCCAGAGCATCAGGAGTGCAACAATGAACAGCGGAGCAGCAAAGCCGACATAGGTATAACCGGTAATCAGCCGGTCGCCCCATGTATCATTGAAGCGCCCGCTGATAATACCAAGCGGAATGGCTATTAGATAGGTAAGCACCAGCGTGACAAGAGACAGCCAGACCGTATTCATCAGACGCTGGCCGATCAGCTCGGTCACCGGCATTTTGAAATTGAAGGATTGGCCCAGATCTCCCTGTACGGCATTGCTGATCCAGTTCCAGTACTGTATATACCACGGGTCATTCAGCCCCAGTCTTTCCCTCATTGCTTCAATAGCCGCAGGATCGATGTTCGGATCAAGCATACCTGTAAGCGCATCTCCCGGCATCGCTTTGGCCATCAGAAATACCAGTATACTTAGCAGGAGTACCTGCGGAATCATAATTAACAGTCTTCGTACAATAATCTTCCACATACGTCTCAACCTTTCTCGGGCATAGCCACCCTATGGGTATCGGAAATGGATCGTAACGGGTAAGCCAGGCCGTCATCGTCGAAATAGCTCCGGTAGGCATGTTCGTAATCCTCACTTACGGACCGGCGGAAACTGCTCCGCTCCTCACGCTGCAAAGGATCAATGTCCGGGATCGCTGCAATGAGCCGCTTGGTATAAATGTGCTGAGGATTGTCAAAAATATCCTTGGGAACCCCTTCTTCAACATGCCTTCCCTTGTACATAATGCCGATACGGTCACACATATGCCGGATAATTCCGAGATCATGGCTGATGAACAGATAAGTCAGATTTAATTCCTTCTGGATATCCCGCAAAAAATTGAGGACCTGCGCCTGCACCGATACATCCAGTGCAGAGACCGGCTCATCGGCAATGATCAGCTTGGGCTTCAGGGCAATTGCTCTGGCAATTCCGATCCGCTGGCGCTGGCCGCCGGAAAATTCATGCGGGTATTTATAAATATTGTCCGGACTCAGGCCAACCTGCTCCAGCAGTTCCTGAACCCTCCGTTTCTCCTCCTGCGGAGACTGCTTTTCAAAATTCCGCAGCGGCTCGGATATGATATCCAGTACACGTTTTTTGGGATTGAGCGAGGAATAGGGATCTTGAAAAATCATCTGAACTTCGCGGCGGACACTATTCTGCTTGCGTGCTCCTCTTGAAGCCAGGTCGGTTCCCTCGAAAAGGACGCTCCCCCCCGTTATTTGATTCAGGCCGATAATAGCCCGGCCGGTTGTTGTTTTGCCGGAACCGGATTCACCGACAAGACCGTAGGTCTGGCCGGCCTCTATTGTAAGGTTGACACGGTCAACCGCCCTAACCTCGCCAACCTGGCGGCTGAACAGCCCGCCCCTGATCGGAAAATGAACCTGCAGATCTTTAACTTCAAGCAATGCCATCGGTGCCAGCCTCCTCCGCGCTCTCCGGGAAATGAAAATGTCTGTAGCAGGTGCAGCGGACAAAGTGGCCCGGAGCAATTTCGTGAAGCTGCGGATTCTCCTCATGTGCGGAGTCATCAATCCAGGGCGTTCTTGCGGCAAACCGGCAGCCGGTACGCGGCAGGTTCTTGAGCGAAGGTACAATCCCCTGAATAACGTGCAGCCTTGACTTCACTTCTTTTACAGTAGGAATGGAATTAAACAAGGATCTTGTGTACGGATGCTGCGGATTAGAGGTGAGCGTGTAAATATCAGCAATTTCAACAATTTGGCCTGCGTACATAACGGCCACACGGTCTGCCATTTCGCTGACAACCCCGAGATCGTGGGTAATCAGAATAATGCCTGCCCGCATATCATTCTTCAGCTTTCTGAGCAGTTCCAGAATCTGCAGCTGAATCGTCACGTCAAGTGCCGTCGTCGGTTCATCTGCAAGGAGCAGCTGCGGTCCGTTCGCAATGGCAATCGCAATAATAACCCGCTGGCGCATGCCGCCGGATAATTCGTACGGATATTGATGGTATGTATGTTCAGGGCGGGGGATGCCCACTTTTGCCAACAGATCAAGAACCTTTTCTTTTCTTTGTTTTTTGGAGAGGGTGGCATCATGAAGCAGCAGTACTTCTTCGATCTGACTGCCTATAATCATGAGCGGATTAAGTGCAGCTAAAGGATCCTGAAAAATCATCGACATTTCTTTGCCGCGGACCTTATTCAGCATGCCGGGGGACATTTGGACAATATCCTGGCCTTTGTACTTCACCTTACCTTCAATCCTTGCTTTGGTGTGCAGTCCCATAATGGAGAACGCAAGCGCACTCTTGCCTGAACCTGATTCTCCGACGATAGCCAGAATCTCATTTTTCTTTACGGTGAGCGTCACATCATCAACCGCAGCGTAGTACCGGCCTGCAATTTTGAAGGATGTCGTTAAATTCTCGATTTGCAGTAAGTCTTCACTCAAATTCATCACCCTAACACCAGGATTTTTAAGAAAGGATACCGTGTCATATACAGTAACCCTACCAACGAACTACACTTTAAATTTTAGGATTATTATGGAAGTAATCCCTGAATGTTAGAGTTTATTCTAATTGACTCATGGTAAATTATCAATGATTTTTCAATAAAAAAAGTTTTTCATGTCAATTAACATGACAAATACGACATTTTGCGACTATTTCCGCCCCTATTCTATTACCTTCTACGTTATATTTCACAATTTCCCCATATCCAAATAGTAAAAAAAGCCGCTGCGTGCAGCAGGAAAACTTTCTTCCTGCTGTACGCAGCGGCTCATATTGTCACCTTAAAGCTACTATAATCCCCGGCGCAGCCCCTGATTATGCCGGATCTTGGCTTCGTTGCCCTGCTCGGTTGCCTCATAAAACACCTTACCGGCAATCTGCTTGGGCAGATATTCCTGACGCACGTAATGGCCTTGGTAATTATGCGGGTACTGGTACCCCTCATGCCCCAGCTTCACTGCGCCTTTATAATGTGTATCACGCAAATGCAGCGGTACCTCTGCGGATTTGAGCTCTTCGATCGTATCCATAACGTTCGCAATCGCCGTGACCACGGCATTGGATTTTGGACTCTCTACTGCAAACAGGATCGCCTGGGTCACATTAAGCCTCGCTTCCGGCCAGCCGTTGTTGCGGTAGGCGTCCAGCGCACTGACCGCCTGGACCATGGCCTGCGGGTTCGCCAGGCCGATATCCTCGCTGCAGGCTGCGATCAGCCGGCGGATAAAGGTCATCGGGTCCATGCCGAGCTTCTCTACTGCATAGAGGAACCAGAACAGCGCGGCGTCACTGGAGCCGCGAATGCTTTTGTGGAAGGCGGACAGCACATCATATTGGGTGGACTCGTCCGCCTTGACGATCGGCCGGCGGATCGATTCCTCCGCCACGCCCAGCGTAATATGCACACTGCCGTCCGGCTCCGGCGCTGTAGTCATTGCCGCCAGCTCCAGCGCATTGAGCGCCCGCCGGATGTCGCCGTTAGCCATCGCCGCAATGTGCAGCAGCGCGTCTTCATCAGCATGCAGCCGCATGAAGCCAAGCCCGCGCTGCTCATCGGCCAGCGCACGCCGCATCGCTTCCATGCTGTGTTCACTGGTCAAGGATTCCAGCTGGAACAGCGTGGAACGGCTCATAAGAGCCCCGTTCACATAATGGAACGGGTTCTCTGTCGTTGCGCCGATAAAGATAATCGTGCCCTTCTCAACAGCGGGCAGCAGCGCATCCTGCCGGGAGCTGTTGAAACGGTGCACCTCATCCAGAAACAGAATCGTCTTCGTGCCGTACAGCGCCTTGTTACTCTGTGCGCGGTCGATAACCTCCCGCACATCCTTAACAGAGGCTTCAACCGCATTCAGCCGCACGAATTCGCCCTGTGTATGATGGGAAATAATATGGGCCAACGTTGTCTTGCCGCAGCCCGGAGGGCCATACAACAGAATCGAGGAGACCTGATCCGCCTCGATCGCCCTGCGCAGCAGCTTGCCCTTCCCGACAATATGCTCCTGGCCGATATATTCATCAAGACTCTGCGGACGCATGCGGTCTGCGAGCAGACGGCCGCCTCCGGTATTGTCCCCGAGTGAGAATAAATCCATAACTCCACTTCCTTGCTCTTAACTTTCAGGCAAGACGCACCTGAATACCTCTCCCTATCATACCACAAAACATAGAAAGAGCATGACCTCGCTACGCTAAGCGGGCGCCATGCTCTTAGTTCAAATTTCAGGCTAGCGGTTCATCGCAAGCCGCATTTTTGAAATAATCTTGCGGATGCTTTCCTCTGAGAGGTGGTATCTCTTCTGCAGCTCGTTCACCGAGCAGCCGCTGCTGTGACTGCAGAAAATCTCCTTGTTGCGGCTGGCAATCTCCTGCCGGGAGCCGCTGTTCTCACCCCATCTTACCCGTTGTTCCGTCTTCTTCGGGATGTAGAGCAATTCACCTTGAATGTATCCCTGAAGCTCTTCGAGCAGGCCCGGGGGGAGCACATCCTTTCCATTTACATAACTCACGTTGTGTTTCCTCCTTCAACAGGTGTGTCCCTTTGCGTCCGTCAATTGCAGCATCTAAAGTAATAATCATTGCACCTGCCTCCTTTCTTCAGCTCATATTTGGTAAATACCGTAAGTTCATTATATAAAACCCTATGGTTAGCGTCTACATTCGTTCTCATTTTTATTTCCGTCTCCCCTCTGAGGGGCGAACCTGCTGTCAGGTGTTTGTAAGTAAGGAGGCCTCGCGGCCTCCCCGTAAACAGGATTTCCGTATTAGACGGAAACCACCTCGTATACTGAAATCATTTCAATCAGCCTCCTTCCAGAAGTAATCTTGCCCGGCCGGACACTTATTATTAAGCCATAGCTGCCGGGGGGATACAAGATCAAGAACAGTTATAATCGTTCTTCACCAGAAACGGAAAAGGTTTTTTGCCGAAAAACTAAATATTCGGTCGATTAATGTCGAAATAAGTACTTAAATATGTGTCAACTTCATGACAATTGAAATTGACATTTTAATCTTTCGGTATTTCGCTTGCAAACATTAAGGAGGAATTAATCATGGCGGCAATGGGGCGCGTATTCAAGCGTATTTTGCAATTAAAAAAACTCCGGACTGAGCTAATGCTGTTTATGATTGCTGCTATCCTTGTGCCCTCGCTGGCTCTGACGGTCATCTCTACGTCGACCTCAGAGTCAGAGCTGCGCTCCAAAATGGAGGAAACCACCAGCTCAAGTATCCACCTGCTGGACAAAACACTCTCCCAGCTGATCCAGCTTGAAATCGCGAACGTGAACAACCTGGCTTACCAGCTCCCTTCAAGCGAGATGGATCCGGGCGCAAACGCCGACTTGATCCGTGAGCATATTGACCAGTTCAAGTCCGAGCATCCGGAGATTGATATCGTGGCTATAGGCAACAGCAGCGGCCAATATATGTTCTCCCCTGACTCACAGCTTGAAGATTACGATCCCCGTGTAAGAGACTGGTATATCCAATCACTCGAAGCGCCGGACAAGGCCTCGCTGATTGATCCGATTTTCTCCAAGGTCACGAATACCTTCATTCTTCCGATCTCCAGAGCCCTGCCCGACGGCCGGGGAGCTATAACCATTAGTCTTAGCCTGACGCAGCTCATGGAGCTGGCCCAAAATGTAAGTGTCGGCTCCAGCGGCTACGTATATATTCTGGACAGCCAGAATAAGGTTATTTATCATCCTGCCCTGGATGCCGGAACGGCTATAGGTGAAGTACAGACAGCTGCACTGACAAACGGACCTGCAGGCGAAATTGATTATATAGATAACATCTCCAATACTGAAATGGCCGGATATTACATTACTAACGAATTGAGCGGCTTCAAGCTGATCGCCGTGCTGCCTGAAGATGAGTATACCCGTGCGGTTTATCCGATTCTGCTGAAGTCTGCGGTTGTACTGGCTGTCGCCCTTATTCTCGCCGGCGCTGCCACCTTTATCATTATCCGTAATATTACAGCACCGCTCATCCAACTGAATAATTCGGCAAAAAGAGTCAGCGACGGCCAGCTTGATGAAGCCGTGCATACCCGGCGGTCCGATGAAATCGGCGAGCTTGCCGCCAATTATAACAAGATGGTTGCCTCTCTGCGGACTATGGTCCGCGAGGTCGCCGAGACCTCCGGGCATCTGGCCGCCGCCAGTGAGCAGCTGACCGCCAGTACCTCCGAGAACAGCCGCGCAGTCGAATATGTAACGGAGCTGGTGGAGGAATCCACGCGCGGCGTGGAGACCCAGGCCTACGCCTCTACAGAGGTGGCGACCACAATGGATGAGATGTCAGCAGCCATCCAAAAAATCGCCTCTGCATCCCAGTCCATCGTCAGCTCCGCAATGCTGACAGAGCAGGATGTGAACACCGGCAGCGCCAGAGTACAGCTTGTCGGCGAGCAGATGCAGACCATCCGCGAATCCGTTCATCAGTCCGGCGCGCTGATTGCCCAGCTCAACACGCTGAGCGCCAAAGTAGCCGAGACAAGCACCGCCATCACCGCAATTGCCAAGCAGACGAACCTGCTGTCGCTGAACGCCGGCATTGAAGCTGCCCGGGCAGGAGAACACGGCAAAGGCTTTGCCGTCGTGGCCGGGGAGGTCCGCAAGCTGTCTGAGGCTACCAGGGCCAGTGCGGGGGAAATCCATGAGACCATCTCTGAAATGGTCGGGCTGATCGCCAGCGCTTATGATGTTATGCGGTTTAAAGTGGCCGCGGACGTGGAGCAGGGCATGAATCTGACCGCCGAAGCAAGCAGGGCGTTCGCCCAGATCGAGACCTCCACCCGGCATGTCGGTGAACAAATCCATGAAGTCTCGGCCATCACCGAGCAGATGTCTGCCAGTTCGGCTGAGGTTGCCGCCTCCGTGCAGGAAATGGCCGTCATTGCCAAAGCTGCGCTTGATTCGTTCCAAAGCGTAACAGCAGCTACAGAGGAGCAGCTGGCTTCGATGGAGGAGATCACCTCCTCGGCCGCAGCGCTGTCCGGTATGGCCGCAGACATGCAGCAGCAGGTAGAACGGTTCCGGTTCAGCGGGCAGAGCCCGGAGCCTGTGCACGAGGCGTCAAAGAAGTAAAAAGAAGGACCGCACCTGTATACCACAGGGCGGTCCTTTTAACTGCAGGATTAATGTTCAGCGGCTTCCGGCCAGCCGGAAACGGTCTCTTCCCCTGCAGTCTTCACATAAGCAGGCAGTTCTCCGCTGTGCAGCAGCCACAATTCGTGCAGCGCACGGGTACAGCCGACATACATCAGTTTGGCATCCCAGGCGGCTGCTCCGTAATGGCTGGTATCGGCATCCGCCAGGATGACTGCATCGAACTCCAGACCCTTGGACAGATAGACCGGCAGTACCGACAGCCCGCCGAGATATTGTGTCATGCTGCCGTCAATGAGATGGAGATCCTCAAACCCGGCAGCCAGCGCTCCATACAGCTCCTCCGCTTCACGAAGGCTGCGGGTCAGGACGGCTACTGTCCGGTATTCACGCCCGGAGAGCGCCTTAAGCGCTGCACTGACTGCCTGCAGGCGCTGATCCGCTCCTGGAGCCGCCTCAGCCGCCTCACTACCATAAGCGATCAAGCGGACCGGATTACCGCTGCGGAACACCGGTACGGCCAGCAGCGGGCTCTGAACGCCCGCTGAGAGAATACCGTTGGCGAATTCGATGATCTCCATGGTCGAGCGGTAGCTTCGCGTCAGCGCGTGGTAGGCTGTATGCTCAGGCGCGAACAGGGTCTGCATTTCCGCCCAGTCATGCACGCCTTTATAGGCATGGATACCCTGTGACAGATCCCCCAGGATCGTGAAGGAGTGGCCCTTCACATACAAATCCAGCACAGCAATCTGGAAAGGCGAGAAATCCTGGGCCTCATCGATCACGATATGGTCAAAGCGCTCCGTACCCTCATTGCCGCTCAGCAGATAATGGATATAGAGTAAGGGAGGCAGATCTTCCTCGCGCAGGATGCCTTTTTTGAGATCCTTCGCCGTTTCCTTCAGCACCCCCTGCGGGATGAGCTCCGGTGCTTCTGCCGGCCAGTCCGCAGGCACCTTGGCAGCGCGGAAGATCTGCTTGTAGATCATCAGCGGATCATACTTTGGCCATTTGCCGCCGTATGTCTTCTCCTTGGCTGCCGCCTTCTTCTTACGTTCCTTCAGCGCTGCTGCGGACGGGCTTTTCTTCAGCTCCATTTCAATCCAGCGGTGAATCCGCGCCATTACCCGTTCTTTGCGCTTTAGCGGCGGATAAGGGGGGTATTCCTCGTTATGCCAGCGCAGAATCATGGAACGCCGCAGCACTGCGCCTTCCCACGGGCTGAAATCCCCTTCGGGAACCGCTCCCGTCTCCAATAGCTTAACAGCCGACTCAATGACTTCCATCAGCGCTGTAGAGCCCTTGAAACGCCCAGGTGTTTCTTCTGTAATGGCCGGCATGCCGCCCTCCGCTTCGAACCAGCGGTTCAATGTCTCCGTGGTATTCTGCTCGGGCAGCTCCAGATCCAGCACATTAGCCGCCCAGTCCGGGAACGTGCTCTGGGCTATGTTGCCTACCCCGAGCTCCGGCAGCACATCGGAGATATAATCGAGGAACATCCGGTTCGGAGCAAAAATAATCATTTTCTCCGCCGAGACCTGCTCCTTGTATTGGTATAGCAGGAAGGCCAGCCGGTGCAGGGCGACCGTAGTCTTCCCGCTTCCCGCCACGCCCTGGATGATCAGCGCCGTATTTTTCACCGCACGGATAATCTTGTCCTGTTCCTCCTGAATCGTCGAGACGATATCTCGGAGCCGGTTATCCTTGTTCTCACCCAGCCGGTAGACGAGAAACTCGTCCGATACCGCCGGTGCATCGCTGTCCCGGTTGTAGGTATCCGCTACCCGTTCCAGGATCTGCTTGCGGATCACCACGTTGCGTTTCAGATACACAAGCCCTTCAATCAGCCCCTCCGGAGCTTCATAAGAGGCTGGTTCCGTCCCTCCGGTAAAAGAATAGAACAGGCTTGCTACCGGTGCACGCCAGTCGATGACCAGCGGACGGTCGCTTACCTGCTCACGGTCTACACCGATTTTGCCGATATACAGGGGCTTGGGCGCTCCGTCGCCGCTGCCCTGGAAATCCAGCCGCCCGAAATAGGGCTCCGGCCGGAGCCTGGCCAAATCCTTGCGCCGCTGCTCCCTGGAATCCTCCAGCACCTGCTCCGTATAATCATGTCCGGTATACACCGGGGTATTGCGCAGTTTAGTCAGGATCGAATCAATTTCGGTAAGCGTGCTGTTCAGCCTGTCTTCTTCCTCTTGATAGGCACTTTGAAAGTTGTCCTCCAATTTCAGTTACCTCCTAAAAGTTTATGAGCATAACGATCTGTGCAAGGCTGATATCACTTACACAAAAAGGATACTCATCATAGCACAACAGATTCACAAAATCCAGAATTATCTATCCGGCTGAACGCCGCGCTTCCCGCAGCAATCCTATGCCGTTATCCCATAAAAGCATGGAGCACAAAATTGGCTACAAACAGCCCGGCAATCCCGTACAGCGCCGGAGGGACATCGTTGCCTTTCCCCATAGCCAGCTTGACAATCGGATAAGTGATAAAGCCGAAAGCCATACCGTCCACAATGCTGTAGGTGAATGGAATCATGACCATTACGAGAAAAGCGGGGAACAGCTCCGTCATGTCGCTGAGATCCATTTCCCGCACACTCTGGACCATCAGGCCGCCGATCACAATCAGGATGGGTGCGATGGCACTGTCCGGCACATAGGCCAGCAGAGGGATAAACAGGAAGGTCGCCCCGAACAGCAGCCCGGTGACCAGCGAGGTCAGACCGGATTTGCCGCCTGCCGCGATGCCGGCGGTAGATTCAGCAGCCGCAACAACCGGACTGCTGCCGAACAGGCCTGCCGCAATGTTCGCGATCGAGAGCGCCCGCAGGCTGCTCTTGAACCGTTCCGGCCGCCCGGCCATCAGTGTCTGCGAGGAGATCAGCCCGATATTCTCAAATACGACGATCAGAAGCAGCAGGAACACGGCAATCCAGAACACCAGGCTGATCACTCCGTTCCAGTCCATGCCCGCAAAAACATCATCATAGCCGGTAAAGACATGGCCTGACTCCGTTGTCTCGGGCTTATGTGCAGCACCCAGTAGATAGGCCAGCCCTGTGCCGGCAATCATGCTGATCAGCAATCCGCCGCGCGTTCCGCGGATGAACAGCACCAGTGCCAGAATCAGGGTGACACAGGATGTGATAACCGCCGGGGCGCTGAAATGGCCGATAGCCACAAAGGTCGTCCGGTGGGCAATGACAATCCCGCTTTTCTGCAGGCCGATAAAGGTCAGGAACAGCCCGATTCCGACCGTGATGGCGTGCTGCAGATTATGCGGGATCGCTTCGCTGAGAATCCGGTACAGCGATGTGAACGCAACGACTGCGAACAGTACGCCGGTTACCACAACAACCGCCAGTGCTTCGCGCCAGTCCAGCTTCATGGAATGGACCAGCGTATAGGTAAAGAAGGCATTGATCCCCATGCCGGGCACCACAATAATCGGCGTTTTACCGCCGAAGGCCATCAGCAGGCAGCCTGTAACCGCCGTCAGCAGTGTAGCAACCATCCCCGCTCTGAGCGGCATGCCTGCATCATGCAGAATGGCCGCATTGACCATTACAATATATACAGAGGCAAAATAAGACAGGATTCCTGCAGCCCATTCCCGTTTCCAGTTATCGCCCGGCTCCAGACCCACGCTCTTCCGCCAAAAATTCGAATTCATTGTAAAACCTCCACTGATTGTTAAGTTCCGCTGGCTATTACCCTGTTTTGACGAATCATAACCTGCAAACCGCAATAAAAGGGCGTGCAGCCGGCTATCCGGCTGCTTACGCCCTTCGTCCACCATTCATTTATTTGTTGCCTGAGCCGGTTTTATACGCTTGCGCCGCCGGCTTTCAACAGATCATCAACCGCAACACTTACCATAATCAGACCGACAACCGGCGGTACGAACGAATTGCTCGCCGGCGGCTGCTTGGCCTTGCGCCGGTCCGGAGCATCGGCAGGAACAATCTGTTCCGTTACATCCACACGCGGCTTCACCGGAACTTCAGTCGAGAAGACAACCTTAACGCCTTTTTTGATGCCGTCCTTGCGCAGCTTTTGACGGATTACGCGGGCAATCGGATCCATCTCCGTTTTGGAGATGTCAGCCACCTTAAAGCGCGTAGGGTCCATCTTGTTGGCTGCGCCCATACTGGAAACCATCGGGATTCCTCTGGACAGGCATTCCTTAATCAGATGGATTTTGTAGATGATCGTATCGGATGCATCAATGACAAAATCCGGCTTAAGCTTGAACAGCTCCTCATACGTTTCCTCCGTATAGAACATGTTCAGGGCGATCGCTTCGATCTCCGGGTTGATCAGCTTGACGCGTTCCACCATCAGATCAGCCTTTTTCTGGCCGATTGTGGTTGTGAGCGCATGAATCTGGCGGTTGATATTGGTGATATCCACCGCATCCTTGTCGATCAGGATAATCCGGCCGACACCCATACGGGCCAGCGCTTCAACAGACATGGCTCCAACGCCGCCGATCCCCAATACAGCTACTGTGCTGTTCTTAAGAATCTCCAGGCCCTCCGGCCCGATGGCAAGCTCTGTACGCGAGAACTGATGCAGCATAAGGTTCACGCCTCCTTTATTATGCGGCCTGGGGAGACGTCCATAGAGACGCTCCGCAGGCATGTGGTTTAGTTAGTTTTTCACTTTTTCCGGCTTTGGCGCCAGCTTGATGTGCAGCTGTTCCAATTGTACAGCATCTACCGGGGACGGTGCGTCCATCAGCAGGTCGGTTGCACTTGCCGTTTTCGGGAAGGCAATCGTTTCACGCAGGTTCGTGCGTCCGGCCAGCAGCATGACCAGACGGTCAAAGCCGAAGGCAATCCCGCCGTGCGGAGGCGTACCGTATTCGAACGCATCCATCAGATAGCCGAACTTCTCGTAAGCCACTTCAGGTGTGAAGCCCAGTGCTTCGAACATCTTCTCCTGTACATCGCGTTTGTAGATACGCTGGGAGCCGCCGCCCACTTCGTAGCCGTTAAGCACGATATCGTAAGCCTGCGCACGAATCTTGCCCGGGTCAGTATCGAACAGGTGCAGGTCTTCGTCCATCGGACGGGTGAACGGATGGTGCTCGGCCACATAACGTTTCTGGTCTTCGTCATAGCTGAGCAGCGGGAATTCGGTAACCCAGGCGAATTTGAATACACTGTCATCAATAAGGCCGAGCTGGCGGCCAATCTTCAGACGCAGGGCACCCAGTACATCAGCAACCACTTTTTTGTTGTCAGCGGAGAAGAGCAGAAGGTCGCCTTCTTCAGCGCCGGTACGTTCTTTTACAGCAGCAATTTCTTCTTCGGTGAAGAATTTGACGATTGGCCCCTTAAATTCTCCGTCCTTCACCTGGATCCAGGCCAGACCCTTCGCGCCGTAACGTGCAGCATAAGGCCCGAGATCGTCGATTTCCTTACGGGTCCACGTTCCGCAGCCTTTGGCGTTAAGGCACTTCACTTCCCCGCCTTTTTCGATAACGGAAGCAAATACCTTCACACCGCTGCTGGCAACGATGTCGTTCATTTCAACAAGCTCCAGGCCAAAGCGCAAGTCCGGCTTATCCGAGCCGTATTTGCCGATGGCTTCGGCGTAAGTCAGGCGCTGGAACGGAACCGCAACCTCAACGCCTACCGTTTCCTTCAGCAGGCGCTGCATCAAGGTTTCCATCATGCCAAGCAGCTCATCCTGCGGCAGGAAAGAAGTCTCGATGTCGACCTGGGTGAATTCCGGCTGACGGTCAGCACGCAGATCCTCGTCACGGAAGCAGCGGGCGATCTGGTAGTAACGTTCGATGCCGCCGACCATCAGCAGCTGCTTGTAAATCTGCGGCGACTGCGGCAGGGCAAAGAATTCACCTTCATGCACCCGGCTAGGCACCAGATAATCACGTGCGCCCTCAGGGGAGCTTTTGGTCAGGATCGGAGTTTCAACATCAATGAAGCCTTCACCGTCAAGGAAGTCACGGAAAATCTTAGCAGCCTTCGAACGAAGCAGCAGCGTCTTGTGCATTTCCGGACGGCGCAGGTCAAGATAACGGTATTTCATCCGCAGCGACTCATCCACTTCCACGCCGTCTTCGATGAAGAACGGAGGGGTTTTGGCGGCATTCAGCACTTCAATTTCCGTAATTTGCACTTCAATTTCACCAGTCGGCAGGTTGCGGTTAACGGTTTCTTCATCTCTCTTAACAACTTTACCCGTAACAGAGAGCACGTATTCACTGCGTACCTTATCGGCAATCTGCAGTGCTTCACCGGAATAATCCGGGTTGAACACGATTTGTACAATACCTGTACGGTCGCGCAGATCAATGAACAGGACGCCTCCAAGGTCACGGCGGGTCTGTACCCAGCCGTTCAATGTTACTGTCTGGCCGATCTGTTCCGGCGTCAATTGTCCGCAATGATGACTTCTACTCATAATTTATCCTACCCTTTCATGGTTAAAATTCGTGTTAAACGGTCTTTAGAGCAGCGCCTGTGCCAGCTCTTCCAGCTTGACTGTCTTCTGTTCGCCGGTCTCCATAGATTTCAGGGCGATGACTCCGCTGTTCAGCTCATCTTCGCCAAGAATCGCCGTATACCGCGCTGACATGCGGTCGGCAGACTTCATCTGTGCCTTCATTTTGCGGCCGAGATAGTCGCGTTCTGCAGAGAACCCCTGGCTGCGCAGCAGGAACAGCTGCTTCGTAATTTCCTGATCTGCAGCTTCGCCAAGCGCTACGAAATATACATCGAGCGGCTTCGCTGCCGCAAGCTCTACACCCTGATTCTCCAGAATCAGCAGGATACGCTCCAGCCCGATTCCGAAGCCGATGCCCGGCTGATCCGGTCCGCCGATTTCCTCTACCAGCCCGTTATAGCGGCCGCCGCCGCCGACGGTATCGATGGAGCCGATGCCGGCTGCTTTATACTCAAACGCAGTATGCGTGTAATAATCCAGTCCGCGGACCAGACGGGGATTGATGCTGTATTCAACGCCCATGGTATCTAGATGCTGCTTAACCTTTTCGAAATGGGTCGTGCATTCTTCATCCAAGCTGTCCAGAATAGATGGCGCACCGCCGAACTTATCCTGATCAACCTTGCAGTCGAGCACCCGCAGCGGATTACGTTCCATGCGGCGCTGGCAGTCACTGCACAGCGTATCGCGCATCGGTCTCAGGAAATTCAGCAGCTTCTCGCGGTAAGCGGCGCGGCTTGGCGCATTGCCCACGGAGTTCAGCTCAACCCGGACATCCTTGAGTCCGAGATCTTTGTAGAACTGATATCCCAGGGAGATCACCTCGGCATCAATCGCCGGATCTACTGCACCGAACGCCTCAATGCCAAACTGGTGGAACTGGCGGTATCTTCCCGCCTGCGGACGTTCATAACGGAACATCGGACCGATGTAATACAGCTTGCTGACATCCGGCTCGCCGTACAGCTTGTTCTGAACATAAGCACGCACAACACCAGCCGTTCCTTCCGGACGGAGCGCCAGGTCACGGTCGCCTTTGTCCTTGAAGGTGTACATTTCGCCCTCCACAATATCCGTTGTTTCACCGACGCCCCGCTCGAACAGCCCGGTGTGCTCAAACATCGGTGTGCGGATCTCCCGGTAATTGAACCGGCGGCAGAGATCTCTGGCCTTGCCTTCAACGTACTGCCATTTCTCTACGGCACCTGGAAGTAAATCCTGTGTACCTGTAGGTTTCTCAAATCTTTCTTTAGCCACAGCCTATCCCTCCTGAAAATAACCCCTCTTGCCTGACATCGCTTGTACCTTAGCTTGCACAATTTCAAGTAGAAACGGCTTTGCCGTCCTTCAGGGAAGGCGGCAACCGTTTCTGCGAGAAAGATCAGACCTGTATAAGTCCTTAGACTTATACGTTCTGATCTTTCACAAAAAAGCAAAAAATCCCTTGCCTCTGTTTGTAACAAACAGGGACGAGAGATTATCATAAACGATTATTCACCCGTGGTACCACCCACATTCCGGACTCATTCACCAAAACTGAATCCGCTCAAAGCGGTTAACGCCCGCCTACGCGCTCCGGCTACTGATCTCAGGCAATTAAAGCTGCCTTGCGTTCGCCGTGCGTTCTCGGGGAAGTCATTCATCCGGTCATCAACAGAATCCTTACAGCCGTGCCGAAACGGGTATAGCGCCTACATTAAGGGCGATAGCCGGTTCTGCGGGGATTCCTCTCTGGGGTCATGGTTCACGGATTACTTGGTCCCGTCATCAAAGCATTATAAACATTTCGTATATTGTTAGATTCTACTGAACCACTGCGCTAAAGTCAAGGAAGGAAATAAAATTCCCGTGTAAATATTGCAGATTGGGTGCACATAAAAAAAGTGACCTGCAGCCGATTGCTGCAGGTCCATAATCATATATTATAAAAAAGGGGGTCATGCTTCTATTATAGACACCCTATATTAAGGATTCATGAATGCAGTATTACAGTTGTATTACAGAAAAGAAAGCGTTTTATTTACTGGGACATTCTCCGTCCGCCTTAGCACAAACATACTTTACACTACGCTGCCCGAGCTGTCCAGTGAATTTTTGCTCTGCTGCACAAGGCAGCCCCGGCGGGTCCATGCGGACCGGCCGGGGCTGCCTGCAGACTGCGTGCTGGTGAACAGCCGGCAGTCCCACTAATATTATTCAAAAACCTCTACATAAGCATGCTTGCCGCGCAATGTCTCTACAACCTCATTATAATGTTCCTCTGTTGTTTTCAGGGACATTACAATATGCACATCACTCAAGTCGACATCATCGTTGACATGGGTATCACGCAGAATATCATTGTCTGCGTCAACATCGGCGCGTCTCAGCCCTTCATCATCGTTGTCGGCTACCGCCGGAACCACCGCAGCTCCGCTCAAGGCTCCCGCTGTTCCTGCCACACCCATTGTCCCGCCGGTAATCACTGAATTGTTGTACGGAACTAGCGGCAAAAGAAGATTCGGTCTGCGGTCCCTGCCGGAATCCAGGGGATCTGTCAGCTGAGAAATTTCCAGCGCCTCCACACTATATGGAATCAATGCCGTTTTCGCGCCCTCCGCTTCACTTTCCGTTCTGAAATAAGCCTGAATTCTTCTGGTCATGATTGTTCCCTCCTTCAATATTGGTTGATTACAGGACCTTCAGCAGCTCACGCACAAAGGCAGGTTCATCTTTCGGGGTGCGCGATGTTATATAATTGCCGTCAACGACGACCTCTTCATCCTTAAACTCCGCTCCGGCGTTAACGACATCATCCTTGAGCGGCGGGTAGGAGGTGATGGTGCGTCCTTGAAGCAGGTCTGCACTGATCAGAATCTGCGGTCCATGGCAGATAGATGCAATTGGCGTACCGGAAGCATCGGCTTCCTTCACAAAAGCAAGAATGTCTTCATCCAGCCGCAGATTTTCGGGTGACGAACCGCCTGGAATCACGATTGCGTCATAGTCACCGGCCTTTACCTCGCTGATTGCTTTATCTGTAGCATAGGAAACATTTCCCTTTTTGCCCAGCAGCGTCTCATTCTTTTTCAGACCTATAATTTCAGCCTGATGTCCTGCTTGTATAACTTCATCGTAAGGGACTTTCATTTCGGAATCTTCAAAACCGCTGGCGAGCAGAAATGCTACTTTACTCATTGGATAAGTTCTCCTCTCCGCTATTTTGTTCTCGCTTTCTTATTACCCGCAATATCCAGATTTCTAACGACACAAGGTGTGCTCGATTGATTGAACTTATAATTTCCCATTCCGGGATGAGTCATGACTCCAGAGAATGTTTGGACTTCCGGCCGCTGTTGTCTGCAGATTTCTTCATTTGTACCGCTGTTCGCGGTTGAAATCCGCAGACGGCATATGCTTCCGTAGCGAGCTTTTCTACGAAAAGCTTTAAGGCGGACGCTACCGCTCCTACAGTTCCAAAATTCTCCTCCATCATTCTTCCCTTATTTAATATTTTTCTGTTCAATCTGTTACCTGAACTTTCCGGGTTTCTTCAGGTACGCGGCAGCAGCCCCCGGCTTCTGCCCTTCAGCAGCGCAGAATCTTCCTCCTGCCTTGCTTCTTTCGCTGCCGCCGCCGCTTCTGCAGCACTGCCTGCCGTGTAGACCGGAACGCTGGTCCATACCCATGATTTTGGAGAATATCTCATTTTCGGATTACCTGCCCCTGACAAAATTTCAATCCTCCCTAGTTTATCCTGGACAAGCTGGCTCTATCCCCGTGCAGATGCTGGAGACCGGCCTTGTGCCGGCACAAAATAACCCCACAAAGTGCACTAGACATGCGGCAAACCTAACATAAATTTTTTTGAAATAGTTAGCTAATTATGGATAAAAAAGATGAGTTTACTCTGGTGAAAAATGAAAAAAGCCCTAATGTAGAGAGAGTAGGCAGGTTACCCACATCTCTCCACAAAAGGAGCTAATCCATGGGTAACATATCGCAAAATTCAGTTTTACGCAAGTACTTACAGCATTTAATGTTACATTCTTTTCGTTGTCCATTCGCAGATCATTATTCGAAAAAACTTACCGTTGGGGCCGCGATTACCCTTTTTGTAGAAGCTCAGTTGCAGCAGAGGCGGACTCTTTCCGACATTGTGCTCCATTTGGAAACGAATGCAGAGCTTCAGGACATTACCGGACTCACGACCATTCACGAATCGACCTTGAACCGCAAGCTCGGCACCATCCCTCTTGCTTATCTCGAGTGGTTGTTTACCGATCTTGTTCAGGAATTAAAATTGCGAAAAGCGGAAGCCAAGGGCATCAAGCATCTTGGAAAGTTAGCACCCGTCGATTCAACGAGCCTTTCGCTACCCAAAATACTCGGCGATTGGGCGTTTTATCAAAATAAGACCAAGGGTATCAAAATCCATACGCGGCTGCTTTCGCTGGAAGCAGGGTGTCATTTTCCGGATGAGATTGTCCTTTCCACTATCGGTGTATCGGATCAACAAGCGGTCAAATATCTGGTTGTGCCTGGAGAATTCACCTACATTTTCGACCGTGGCTATGTGCATTATGGAAACTTCAGAGAATGGTCGGAAGGGACGGTGCTTTTTGTAGCCCGGATCCGTGCAAAAACAAAGTACACCGTGCTGACCGAACATCCCCTTTCGGGTAGCAGCAATATTACTCGGGACGCTGACGTTGAGATTCTGGATAAAAAATCGGGCCAAACGTTTTGCGTTCGCCTTGTACAATTCCAAGATAAGCATGGAAAAATCTACGAGGTCATCACAAATCGTCAGGATCTTTCAGCCGAAGACGTTGGTGAAATTTATCGCTGTCGCTGGCAAATTGAGCTGTTTTTTAAATGGATCAAGCAGCATCTGGCCACCGTAACGTTCCATAATCACCACCCCCACGCAGTATGGGTCCAATGTTACATCGGAATCATTACGGCGCTACTTTGTCAGCTCATCCATTTAGAAGTGCAGTCCACCCTAAGTGTATGGAGCATGCTGCGAAAGATGAGGTATTACGCCATGAAAGACTGGGATGTATTTATTGAAGCGCTGAATCGTGAACCGACTCGTCGTTCTAAAGGTCGGCAAAAGATCCCTAAGCCCGCAGAAACTCCAGAACAAACGAAAGAGAAACGAGCGACGGTAAAGATAATTCTCAGATAACAAACATAATATACCATTTATTGGTAACCAACCCTACGTTTTAAGACGCCACTGTTCTTTTTTCATTGAGTCTATAAAACTAACTGTAAAATTATTACTTTTGGTTTAATTTAGCTCTCATGTAAGTTTGTATGCATGTCTAGTGCACAAAGTGGGGTTATGCATGGAAGCTGACTCAAATACTCGGTGAGGACTCCAAGACCCCCGGCAGCCTATAAATGCTGTACTATAAAAAAAGCCGCAGGCTGCTCCTATACGGAACAACCTGCGGCATGCTTGATATTCATGTTTCGTTCGCTGCTCTAGTCCCGGCTGTCCAGGATCAACGTAACCGGCCCCCAGTTGGTGAATGAGACGTCCATCATGGCCCCGAACACGCCGGTCTCCACCTGAAGTCCGCCGGCTCTCAGCTCCTGATTAAAGTAATCATAGAGCTGCTTAGCCTCGGCCGGAGCCGCTGCAGCCATGAAATTCGGGCGCCGTCCCTTGCGGCAGTCCCCATATAGCGTAAATTGCGACACAGACAAAATCGCTCCGCCTGTATCCGTAACACTATAGTTCATTTTGCCGGCTTCATCCTCGAAGATGCGCAGTCCGGCTATTTTGTCCGCCAGGTATTTGGCATCTTTCTCCGTATCCCCGTGCGTCACGCCGATCAGCAGCATCAAGCCTTCATTAATGGCTCCTGTTACTGTTCCGCCCGCCGTAACCTTCGCTTCCTTACAGCGCTGTACTACTGCTCTCACTTCGTCTTTCAGCTCCTTGCCCTATTGCATAATCCGGTTAACTGTATATACATCCTTCACA
Source organism: Paenibacillus sp. fava2 (assembly GCF_058313675.1). Taxonomy (NCBI): domain Bacteria; kingdom Bacillati; phylum Bacillota; class Bacilli; order Caryophanales; family Paenibacillaceae; genus Paenibacillus; species Paenibacillus sp. fava2. The sequence goes on from NZ_CM177755.1 coordinate 5,680,186, forward strand.
CGCTTCACCCTGTCGACAACCGACTGCAGATGATCCGTATTGCGGATGAGGATCGTCATATGAATCATCGCCATCTTGTTCTTGTCGGAGCGCCCGGTGACTGCGGAAATGTTCGTCTTGCTCTCGGACACCGCCTGCAGCACTTCATTAAGCAGACCATTGCGGTCGTGGCCTGTAATCTCGATATCAACGCTGTAGTTGGCCTCCATGCTGCCTTCCCACTCCACCTCAATCACCCGTGCTGATTCTTCCCCGTCACCGTCGGTCGGAATATTCGGACAGTCCTCACGGTGCACAGACACGCCGCGCCCGCGGGTTACATATCCGACAATATCGTCGCCCGGTACGGGGTTGCAACATCGTGCGAAGCGGACCAGCAGGTTATCGATGCCTTTGACACGCACACCGTTGGTAGGCTGGTTACGGTTGCCGCCGCTGGATTTGATCTCCTTCATCTCGGTAGACAATTCCAGGTGGTTGGCTGCTTCCTCCTGCTCCCTGCGGAGCTTCTCGGTCAGCTTATTCGCGATCTGTGAGGCGGTAATTCCTCCGAATCCGACTGCGGAGAGCATATCTTCGACGTCGCCGAAGGCGAACTTCTTGGCCACATCGTTCAGCTTATCCTCGGTCAGGAAATCAGAAACCTCCATGTTGAGCCGCTTCAGCTCGCGTTCAACTGCTTCCCGGCCTTTTTCGACATTTTCCTCGCGCTTCTCTTTCTTGAACCACTGCTTGATCTTGCTGCGCGCATGGGAAGATTGGGCAATCTTCAGCCAGTCGCGGCTCGGGCCGTAAGAATTCTTGGAAGTGAGGATCTCTACTATATCTCCGGTCTTCAGCTTATGGTCAAGCGGCACAATCCGCCCGTTCACCTTGGAGCCGATGGTCCGGTTACCAACCTCTGTATGAATCCGGAAAGCAAAATCAAGCGGAACAGACCCCGCCGGCAATTCCACAACCTCGCCCTTTGGCGTAAAAACAAAAACAAGGTCAGAGAAAAAGTCCATCTTAAGCGATTCCACGAACTCCTCGGCATCCTTGGCTTCATGCTGCAGCTCAAGAATTTCCCGGAAAAACGGCATGCGGTTCTCCGGATTTCCGCTGTTGCTCGTACCTTCTTTATATGCCCAGTGTGCGGCAATCCCGAATTCCGCCGTCCGGTGCATTTCCCAGGTTCGGATCTGCACTTCAGTCGGCTCTCCGCCGGGACCTACCACAGTTGTATGCAGGGACTGGTACATGTTCGCTTTAGGCATGGCGATATAATCCTTGAACCGGCCGGGCATCGGTTTCCAAAGAGTATGAATAATCCCTAAAGTAGCGTAACAGTCCTTAATATTATCAACAATAATCCGGATCGCCAGCAAATCGTAAATCTCATTGAACTGCTTGTTTTTAGTGCTCATTTTGTTATAGACACTGTATATATGCTTGGGACGTCCGGACAGATCCCCTTCGATCCCCATCTCATCAAGCTTGGCGCGTATTCTGCCGATAACGCTGTCGATGAACTGCTCACGCTCTGCCCGCTTCTTATGCATCAGGTTCGCAATACGGTAGTATTGCTGAGGGTTCAGGTACCGGAGGGCAATATCCTCCATCTCCCATTTGATCGCCGAAATACCCAAACGGTCAGCTATCGGACAAAAAATCTCCAGCGTCTCGTAGGAAATCCGCCGCTGGCTCTCCTCAGACTGATACTTGAGCGTCCGCATATTGTGCAGCCGGTCCGCCAGCTTGATCACAATGACCCGGATATCCTGAGCCATGGCGATAAACATTTTGCGGTAGTTCTCGTTCTGCTGCTCTTCCTTGGAGCGGAAGCGGATGCGTTCCAGCTTGGTCAGACCATCCACGAGCATGGCACAGGTATCGCCGAACTTCTCGCGGATCTGCTCCAGCGACACGGTTGTATCTTCAACGACATCATGCAGAAGTGCTGCAATAATAGAAATAACGTCCATCTGCATATTGACGACAATATCTGCAACCGCCAGCGGATGCAGGATATAAGGCTCTCCCGATTTGCGTACCTGGCCGTGATGAGCCTGGTCGGCAAACTCATACGCTTCCCGGATGCGGAGAAGTTCTTTTTCTTTTATATAAGCGCCGGCCTTTTCAACTAATTGCTCTATGCCCATTCTCGTCGTATCCGTTTCCTTTCTATAAGAAAACCCCATGACAGGAGTTTCTCGAAAATGTTGTTAAATCCATGCGTTTAGATAAATTCCGAATCCTGCATAATAAAATAAACCCGCAAGTGAAACCCTATTTGCAGGCCTTCAGCTCCTTTGAGCTACACTACACGCAGTTTAAAGTTGTTTATAATTATGACGCTTAGGATGCATTACGTCAACACTTCCCGCCGCATGTCATTCATCCGCTTTTATGAAGAATCGAAGGATAATTTATGACAAAAACAAATAAAGTCTCACATTGTTAAAAAAATGTTGTTGTCAAACGGCGCCGTACTATTTAATCTAGTAAAGGCGGTTTTCGCCAGGTTAAGACAAAACTACATAGAGAAAGAGAAGTGAACTCCTTTGCAACGCGAAATTCAAGTTAACGAGAAACTCCCGCTCGGCCCAGGCTTTCTCCTGAGTCTGCAGCATCTGTTCGCCATGTTCGGCAGCACCGTGCTTGTTCCTAACCTGTTCGGGGTAGACCCCGGCATGATTCTGCTGATGAACGGTATCGGCACATTGCTCTATATTCTGATCTGCCGCGGTAAAATTCCGGCCTATCTTGGGTCAAGCTTTGCTTTTATCTCACCGGTGCTGAGTGTGCTCGGCAAATATGAGGGAGACCATCAGCATGGATATTCGCTTGCACTGGGCGCGTTCATTGTTACCGGTGTTATCTTTATTCTTGTCGCATTAATCGTCCGTTATGCCGGAACCGGCTGGATTGATGTTGTATTCCCTCCTGCTGCTATGGGTGCTATCGTAGCAACAATCGGACTTGAGCTGGTACCGGTTGCCGCACGCATGTCCGGACTGATTGCTCCTGAAGGCGTTGCGGTTGCAGACTGGACTCCGGACGGTAAGGCTATTACATTGTCATTGGTCACACTGGGAGTTACCGTTATTGGTTCCGTTATGTTCCGCGGCTTCCCCAAAATTATTCATATCCTCATCGGTATCGTTACCGGTTATGTGCTGGCCTATATTATGGGACAAGTAAATACCGGCGCTATTGCCGACGCTAATTTCCTATCCCATCCGACAATCACTACTCCGTCCTTTGATTTGCAGGTTATTTTGACCATTATTCCTGTATCACTAGTTGTTATTGTTGAGCATATCGGGCATCTGCTGGTAACCAGCAACATTGTCGGCAAAGACCTGACCAAGGATCCGGGACTTGACCGCTCTCTCTTCGGTAACGGGATCTCGACCGTGCTGTCCGGTTTTGTAGGCTCTACACCTAACACCACTTACGGTGAAAACATCGGCGTTATGGCTTTGACCAAGGTATACTCGGTATTCGTAATCGGCGGAGCGGCCATCATCGCCATTCTGCTCTCGTTCTCCGGTACCTTCTCTTCTATTATTGCTAATATCCCGCAGCCGGTTATGGGCGGTGTATCCCTGCTGCTGTTCGGCGTTATTGCCGCATCGGGTCTGCGTATTTTCGTAGAACAGAAGGTGGATTTCTCCAAAGCAAGCAACATGATTCTGGCTACTCTGGTTCTGGTTGTCGGCATCAGCGGCATCTCACTTAACATCTATGGCGTGCAGCTCAAAGGTATGGCGCTGGCGACCATCGTAGGTATCGTATTGTCTCTGTTCTTCAAGCTGATTGAAGTGCTGGGCTTGTCCAACGAGCAGGATTCAGAGAAATCTGCACACTAAATCATAAGAGCTAACTATATAAACAAGCTAAGAGCTGTCCCTTTGCGCTGATTCATGCAGCTGCGGGATAGCTCTTACTGCTTTGCACGAAAGGAGTGAGGTGTTTAAAGGGAATTATCCCTTGATTCCAGCTTGCTTGAACCATTGAGCCTCTATACGGCCGCGCTAATGGGGTTCCCTTAAGTTCATCCTCGTTACACATTACTTATAAGATGATGTCCATTTTATGGATTATTAGCTGAACCAATGAATGGACCCATAATAAAGCAAAAAAGTGGACGGCTGTCGATATTCGACAGCCGTCCACTTTTTATTTCCCGGGAAAAGCTCAACGGGAGCATTTTGCAATTCGTTTAGTCTTCGTAAGTCAGCAGGGATACAACTTCGATGTCCGAAAGCTTGTTGCGGCCGGCCAGCTGTACCAGCTCAATCAGGAATGCTGCTCCGACAACCTTACCACCGAGCTGTTCCACCAGGCTGACCGAAGTAGCGATCGTTCCGCCAGTTGCCAGCAGGTCATCAGCAATCAGCACATTTTGGCCCGGTTTGATGGCATCGGTGTGAACAGCAAGTGTGTCTTTACCGTATTCCAGGTCATAGCCCACTTCGATCGTTTCGTACGGGAGCTTGCCGCTTTTACGGATAGGGACAAAGCCGACTCCCAGCGCATAAGCCAGTGGAGCGCCAACTACAAAGCCGCGCGCTTCCGGTCCGGCAATAACATCAATGTTCAGATGGGATACCAGCGCTTTAAGCTCGTCAATCGCTGCGCGGTAAGCTTCCCCGTCCTTGAGCAGAGTGGTAATATCTTTAAAGCTGATTCCCGGCTGCGGGAAATCTTCAATTACGCGAATATTATTTTTGAAATCCAATAGTATCATCTCCTAAAAGTTTGTGAGGATCCGCCCACATTAATTGCTTCGTACAAAACTTACTTCGGAAGCATTTGCTTAGTTTTGTGAGCATCCGCCCACATTAATTGCTTCGTACAAAACTTACTTCGGAAGCATCTGCATGGTTTGTGAGGATTACCTCACCGATTCACTTCGAACAAACTCGCTTCGGAAGCATTTGCTTAGTTTTGTGAGCATCCGCCCACATTAATTGCTTCGTACAAAACTTACTTCGGAAGCATCTGCATGGTTTGTGAGGATTACCTCACCGATTCGCTTCGAATAAACTCGCTTCGGAAGCATTTGCTTAGTTTTGTGAGCATCTGCATGGGTTTGTGAACCTATACTGTCCCGGCCTACGATACACCCAGGCGGCGGGCCTGCATCCAGCTCTCCAGTTCGCGGGGGCTGCTCTCCATGAAATACTGCTCCATCTCGGCAGTCTGTCCTAAACGGACAAAATGGCGCGAGGCGGACAGGTTTTTGGCTGCCGGCTGGGACACGAATGAGATCATTCCGCCGGTACGTTCGATAAAATCAAGCTCCTCGAATACATCCAGCATCCGGCCCAGCATCCGTACACTCAGCGAAGACTGGCGGCTAAGCCGCAGCAGCACTTCATGCTCGGGTACTGCTGTAGCAGCAATGGAAGCCAGCAATTTATATAATACCTTAAAATGATCGCGTGTCGGAACCTGCAGACGGTCACGCCCGTCACGCCGGGCGTGAAGCAGGGCAATATTCTCAGCCTGAGGGAAAGCGGCGAGCAGGGCATCCAGCTGCTCCGGTGTTTCCGGCATATCGAGCAGACACAGCAGTGAGATTTTCCCGTCTGGCTCAGCTTGTCCATGATGAAGGGCATTAATTCCGCCTTCTGCATCATAAACCCACAGCGACATGCCCTTCAGATCGCTGAGCGGCGAGAGACGGCTGTTCTGAAAAACAGCCGCTGCTGTAAAAGGCGCGCTACCGCTGTAAGGCTGCAGCACCTCTTTAAGGCGAATGGCCTGACGAACGGCATCTGCTGTTCCCCGTAGATCAAACAGCTGCGCATCGGGCACGGCCAGATCCTGCAGCATTAGCTGCGGCTTACGGGAGCCGTTCCACTCATTGACCGACAGCTCGGCCAGGACGTCAATCATAGTCCCGCCGGGCAGCAGGTCAGCCAGATCGCCTTTGCCGAAGGCTACGGCTTCGATAGTGTGCCGCCCCTGCTGCAGGACAAGCTTCAGGTGTTTGCCTTCCTGCCCCATCTTGCGTGTCTCTTTCACGGCCGCTCCGCGCACAATGAATTTGGGCAGCGGATTGGACATGCCGAAGGGCGCCAGCCGGTCCATTTCGAGTGCAGCCTGCAGCGTTAAATCGGCAATCGTGATATCCCCGTCTGCAGCGGTTACCGGGATCAAATGCTCCGGTGTAAGCACCGCTGCGGCATATTCATTCAGGGCTGCGGCAAAAGCATCCAGATTGTCGCGGTGCAGGCTCATTCCTGCAGCAGCCGGATGACCGCCGTAGTGGTCCATTAATCCGGCGCAGGAGGTAAGCGCCTCGTAAATATCCAGACCCGGAATTGAGCGGGCCGAGCCCTTGCACATGCCGGTCTCCGGATGAATATCAAGGATAATGACCGGTCGGTAATAACGTTCAAGCAACTTAGAAGCGACGATCCCTACAACACCGACATTCCAGCCCTGATCAGCAAGCACGATAATATCCGGCGGCTGTCCGTCTCCGATCTGCCGGATGAGCTTATCAGTAGCTTCACCCACAATGCGTTCAACGACCATCTGACGTTCCTTGTTAAGCAGATCGAGCTCGCTGGCCAGCTGTCCGGCTTCATCGCTATCTGCTGTGGTCAGCAGGGCAACCGCCCGGCCTGCATGATCGAGACGGCCGCTGGCGTTGATCCGCGGAGCTACACCGAATGCTATATTGACTGCACTGACGGTATTCATCGTTACACCGCTGACCTCAAGCAACGCGCGTACGCCGGGAAACGGGGATTTCCGCATGCTGGCAAGTCCTTTTCGGACCAGGCTGCGGTTCTCGCCCAGCAGCGGCATCAGATCCGCCACCGTGCCGATCGCGGCAATTTCACTCCACTCCACAGGCACCTTGCCGTCAAGCAGCGCTTCAGCAAGCTTGTAAGCCACCCCAACTCCAGCCAGCCCTTTAAACGGATAAGGACAGTCCGGCAGCTTGGGGTTAATCAAAGCAAACGCTTCCGGCAAAAGCTCCGGCGGTTCGTGATGATCCGTTACAATAACATCAATTCCCAGCTCTGCCGCATACGCTATCTGATGCACGGCACTGATACCGGTATCTACTGTAATGACAAGTGAAACACCCTGCTGGACCGCCCAGTCCAGCGCATGATTATGAAGCCCGTAGCCTTCATTGGAGCGGTGCGGGATATAGATGTCAAAGGAAGCGCCCAGATAACGCAGCAGATAGATCATCAGCGATGTGCTGGATACGCCGTCAGCATCATAATCGCCGTATACCAGAATATGTTCCTCTTCTTGCAATGCCTTTCTGATCCGCGGCACAGCCTCGGCCATTCCTTTGAGCAGGAATGGATCATGGCTGTCATCCGCCCCTCCGTCCATGAACAGCAATGCCTCTTCCGGGGCAGTAAACCCTCTGGTCACAAGCAAGGAGGACAGGAGCGGTGAAACAGAAAGGCTCCGGGCCAATTCCCCCACTTTATCGGGATCGGCTGCCGGAGATTGCCATCTTGTTTTTGAATGAAGCAATTGAGCTCACCTTTCTCTCGCCATGCGGCCTACTGTAGCAGCGTCGGGATATCATTGTCCGCAAGCTGGTGATTGGTTTTGTAAGGATAACCCGGATCGTACGGCACAACATCCATATGAACCTCACCGACATGGACAAAACGGTGCTGTAACAGCTTTCTGGCACATTCCGAGATATCCTGGGCTTCCATTACTGTGATCCTCGGATTCACGCTGATCTTAACCTGGAGATTCACATACCGGCCTTGTTCTACCGCCTGAAGATGCTCAACGCGGATGACTCCGTGTACCCGCCCGACGGTTTCAATGAAATTGGCGGCTTCCGCCGACGGCAGCTCCTGGCTTGCTTTGCCGTAGACCGAAGCGGTAATCATGGTGTAGCCTTTACGAAGAATCAGGCAGCTTGTCAGCAGGGCCGCAACCGGGTCCATGTAGAACAGCGGGCTCCAGCCGATATATCCCCCGACCATAGACAACGTTATTCCGATTAAAGCAGCTATCGAACTATACAGGCTGAAACGGTGACTGTCCGCATATGCGGCATGGCTGCCGTCGCCAATTTTTTTGAAGTAACGGTATTGATACTGGAAAATTCCTTCTTTTACTAAAATTGAAATAAGAACCGTAACAAGTGCAGCAGGCGGAACTGTCGATAAATGTCCTCTGGTTAAATCCCGGATGGCTGAAAAAGCAATCTGCAGTCCGGCCATCAGAATCAGCGCGGAGAAAAGCATGGTAATAATCGGTTCCTTACTGCTTTTGCCGTTCCCTGCCCGGCGGGCGGATTTAGGCTTCTTTGCCTGTCCTGAACGCCATGGGAGAGCTTCCGCCAGCCTTGCTGCCGCGTCTGCTCCGGAATATAAGGCATCGCCCAGCAATGCCTTGCTGCCCGTGAAATAACCGATACCGCCTTTAGCCAGAGCCAGTACAGCATCACTGACGATTCCGTTCCAGGCAACCGTCTCACTTTGCGGTGATTGTTTGTCATTCATAACGAGCCCTCCTTACCTGGTAGCAAGTAATCTCATGTTGCAGCATACGCCTGTCAGCCAGTTCCAAAGATTCCGAAAAGCCGCGTCGTCGTTGACGCGGCTTTTCGGGCAATAAAGCTGAGACTTAGGCCGGATTGTTCTTCACGGCAGGCTTCTGGCGCTTTTTGAGCAGCAGCCAGAGCGGACTTGCAATAAAGATGGAGGAATAGGCTCCGAAGAGCAGCCCGATAACCATAGCCAGCGAGAACATTTTAATGGATTCGCCGCCCATTACAAGCAGGAAGAACGCGGCAATAAATACCGTAAATGCTGTGTAAAGGGACCGCATAAGCGTCTGGGATATACTCTTGTTGACCAGAATCTTAAGGTCCTCATAGGTTTTCTGTTTACCGAAGCGCAGGTTCTCACGGATCCGGTCAAAGATAACAATTGTATCATTAATGGAATAACCGATAATCGTAAGCACCGCGACAATGAAGGTGATATCCACCTCAAGACGGAAGATTGAGAAGACTGCCACCACCATAAAGGCGTCATGGAGCAGTGCGACAATTGCCGCCAGGGCAAAGCGCCATTCAAACCGGATGCTTACATAAATAATAATCCCTAAACTGGACAATAGAACGGAGTAGATCGCATTACGCGCAAGCTCCTTGGCCATTTCCGGATCAACCGTGTTGATCTCATAGGAAGCCTGATCATCCAGCTTGGTGATTGCGGTCTTCAGCGCTTCACTCTGCGCATTATCAAGCTCTTCATCATAACGGATATTTACACGCTGGTCACCTATGGTAATGCTTGGCTCATGGGCAATTCCCAGACTGTCCAGGGCCGGCTTAAGCTCAGCCTGTGTAAGATTCTTGGACAACGATACATCCACGTTAGAACCCGCTCGGAAATCTACACTGTAGTTAAGCCCCAGGAAACTGAGGAAACCTACACCAAGTACAGTAAGTACAATAGAGAAAATAAAGAAGTATTTACTCCAATGCACGTAATCCATATCTTTATTAAAGCGCACGGATGTCACTCTCCTTTACCCCAAATTGCTTAGGTTTCTTCAGGGCGCCAGCTTTCACCAGCACCGAAATCAGCCAATGGGCAAAATAGAGGTTGGTCACGATACTGAGCACAATTTCTACAATCAGTATCAAGGCAAAGCCTTTAACCGCACCGGTACCGAATGCAAACATAACGGCTGCTACGATAATGGTCGTCACGTTAGCGTCCATAACAGTACGGAAGGAGGTTTTGTTACCCGCTTTGACAGAGGACATAATGCTCTTGCCGCTGCGCATCTCTTCTCTTATCCGTTCATTGGTAATGATGTTGGCATCGACGGCCATCCCTATACCGAGGATGAAAGCGGCAATACCCGGAAGCGTAAGGGTAAAGTCGGCAACGACAAATACCAGAATCAGCAGCCAGGTGTGCAGGATCAGCGCGAAGCTGGCCAGAACACCAGGAAGGCGGTACATAGCGATCATAAAGATCAAAATAATCAGGGAACCAACAAGGCCTGCTCTGACTGTCTGGTCAAGAGATTGTTTACCGAGGGTTGCGCCAACGCTTTGCGAGTATTTCTCGGTCAGCTTCAGCGGCAGTGCGCCAAGGTTAATGGTATCGGCCAGTTCACGTGCTTCATCTAACGTATAGTTACCTGAGATTGATGCTTTGCCGTCAGTCAGTTCTGCTCTTACAAACGGAGCCGACAGCAGGTTCTCATCCAGGTAGATAGCAAGCTCTTTCCCAAGCAGGCGCTTGGTAATTTCAGCGAATTTATCCTTATCTTTAATGCTGATGCTGATTTCCGGCTGGTTCAGATTACTGCGTTGAACCTCTGCCGCACCTTCAACAAAATCACTGCCCACGAGCTCGATCTTGCTGTATACTCCCGCTGCATCGCCCTCGGCAGCACTGCGGAATGTCAAAACAGCAGGTTCTTTCATCTTCTCGCGGACTTCAGCCTCGTCGGTAACACCGGCAATCTTAAGACGAATGCGGTCTGTTCCCTCCGTTGTCACTTCCGGCTCGCTTGTGCCCAGTGCGTTAGCGCGTTTCTCCAGACTCTTTGCGGTTTGCTGCAGCGAAGCTCTGGTCAGTTCACCGCCGGTATCCATCGGCGAAGCCTGATACAGAATCTCAAAGCCGCCTTTCAGGTCAAGACCCAGACGGACCTTGTCCAGCAGACCGGGGGTTGTGAACGCCATGACGCCGGTTAAAACGAGCACGGTAATGATAAAGCTTAACAGTCTCTTCATGCTCTTGCTAGTTCCCCTTTCATTACTCAATATTCCTATTATAGCTACGTGCGAAATCACCGTCAATTGAGGCGCAGAACGACGGTGCTTAGATCACACAAAGAAACGGCGGGCTGTGCTCTGCTCAGCAAGCCTTCCGTTTGGATAGGTAGTGCCTGGTTATCCTCTCTTACTTTACTGCTTCCTCAGTCGGTTTGCAAAAGAAATTCGTTCCTGCAAGTCAGGTAATCCCCCTGTAGGCCGCGAGCATCAGGTAATTCATATACGTTGTAGCTTTAAGCGAATAAATATCATTTACCAGCTTATACAGCGGAGGTTGGCCCTCCTTGGCATATTTGCTGCTAACGCACTCCCAGATATCCTTGCCGGTTACATATTCATAGCCCAGGAGCCGGAATTCCTCCGCTTTACTGGCGCACATAGCTTCGATTACATCACTAAGCTCCTCGTACTTCCACGGTTCCGATTCCATAGTGTTACACCTCCCAAGGTCTGCGCTGAAGCAGGCTACCGGATATATATTCGACCTTACCGGCCGACTATCCTTCTTCCCGCAAAAAAGATGTCATATCCAAAGCTTGTCATGGATGGGCCGGGGTCAAGCATATCAATATACAAGCCCCGCAGCATCAGCGGACCGGCTCACCTGCGTCTCATTTTATTTCATTTCAGGAAGAAGGAGTGTCCCTTGAAGAAACAGAGGAAACAGACCTTTATACAGGGAACGATGATTCTGCTGGCTGCAGGCATTATTAACCGGATGCTGGGGTTTATACCCAGAATCGCACTGCCGCGGATTATCGGTGCTGAGGGCGTCGGCTTATACCAGCTCGGATACCCTTTTTTCATCGTGCTGATTACCGTTATTACCGGGGGATTACCGCTTGCTATTGCCAAAATGGTGGCCGAGGCGGAAGGGGAAAATCAGCCCGGACAGTCACGCCGCATTCTGCAGACAGGACTTATTCTCAGCTTGTCGCTCGGACTGCTGTTTACGGTGATAGCGCTGCTTAGCGCTTCTTGGGTTACCCGCTTTATTTTGACGGACAGCCGGGTATATTATACCTTTGTCAGCATGACACCGATGATTTCGATTGTTGCGGTGTCCTCCATATTCCGCGGATATTTTCAGGGCAGGCAGAACATGATTCCTTCCGCGCTTTCCTCGGTTCTGGAATCGGTAGTCCGGATCTTTTTCATGCTGTGGTTCTCGTATCTGCTTCTGCCCAAGGGAATGGCCTATGCGGCAGCCGGTGCAATGCTGGGAGTAACGGTAGGGGAGATCGTGGGGATGCTGGCCCTGCTGGCCCAGTACTATTTTATCGTAAAAAAAGAGGAGCAGGACAGCTCCGCACCCGATCTAGCGCCTGAGCCTTTATTAAATAAACATAACCAGACTGGGGAAAAGCCGGGCGGTTCGCTGCTGAGCCGCATGCTCGGTATTGCGGTTCCTGTCACCGCGGGCCGGCTCGTCGGTTCCTTTTCTTATCTGCTGGAGTCGATAATTACTGCCCGCAGTCTGGCGCTTGCCGGAATTGCGGCTGCGGCGGCCACTGCCCAATACGGCTCCCTCCAGGGGATGGTGATTCCGCTGCTGCTGCTGCCGGGAGTCCTTAGCTCTTCCCTGGCGGTTTCACTCGTACCGTCGCTGTCGGAAGCGGCAGCCCGCCGGGATTTGCCCGCAATCCATAAACGGATGCATCAGGCTCTTAGGCTGGCTATGGTTACAGGTGCCCCGTTTGCCGCCATTATGTATGTGCTTGCCGTACCGCTGTGTACACTGATGTACGGCAATGCGGACACCGCTCCCATGCTGAAGCTGATGGCCCCGTTCGCCTTGTTTCTATATGTCCAGGCTCCCTTGCAGGCAGCCCTTCAGGCCATGGACCGGCCCGGCCGGGCACTCATCAACACACTGGCCGGTGCAGTGGTTAAGATCCTCCTGATTCTCATGCTGGCCTCCCGGCCGGAGTACGGGATTTATGGTGCCATAATCGCCATTATCGTTAACAGTATCCTGGTGACGCTACTCCACGGGGCCAGTGTCGTAAAGCTGATTCAATTCTCAATGCGGATCACTGACCCGCTAAAAACTGCTACAGCCATGATAATCATGGCTGCCGGGACCTCTTATGTGTATACTTCCGTGCCGCTTTCCGGCACCATGTGGCTGCAGTTCCTGTTCGCCTCCGCATGCGGTATGGCTCTTTATCTGGGCATCTGCCTGCTGTCCGGCCTGATCTCTGTCCGGGATCTGGACCGGGTGCCTTTTTTCAGAAGGCGTCGCTAGACATTAGCGGCTGCGCTGCCGGTCTACATAAATTTTGCCGGTATGATCGATGGAGCATAAAAAAACATCACGGAAATCGGATACACCCTTCTGACGGATCTGTGTCCGCAGCCAGAAGCGGTTTTTACCGATCATCTCCAGATTATCATCCTGGACCTTTCCGTCCATTATCAGCGGAACCGGCAAGCCTTCATACCTGATTTTGCTCTTGGTGATATTTACTCCTGAAGCGTTTCCTGACTTCCCGGAGCCGCCTGTGCCGCCCGGGCCTGCACCTGAACTCTGGTCCTGATTCTCGGCGGTATCGCTGCTGTTGCCGGACTGGTTGGATGACGAGACATTTTTGTTCTTCTCAATGACCGTCAGCTGGCCGCTCGTCTCCAGAATCGCAAACTCCACATCGGCCGGGCTGACAATATTCTGCCCGCGCAGCTGAAGCAGCAGATCATCCATGTTGTAGCGCTGCCTGCGCATTTCGCTCCGGTGCAGCTTGCCGTTAGAGATCAGTACGCTTGGCCTGCCGTCAATCAGCAGCCGCAGCTTTCTGCTTTTGAGACTGAGCTGTGCGACAATAATCTGGATTACAACCAGAGTTACCATCGGAGTTATACCATCATAGATGGGGCGTTTAATATCATCTATGACAAAGACGGCAATCTCCGCGATCATGATGGAAATCGTCAGGTCAAACACTGACAGCTTGCCGATCTCCCGTTTCCCCATAACCCGCATACACAGGAAAATGAAGAAATACATCAGCACGGTCAGAAAGACATGGCTGGTAATATGCTGAAGCATATTCTCTCCGCTCCCCTTTCCGTATCTCACCCTCAGCCGGTATGCCGGGGTGGATGAATGTACCCCTATTCTGGCCTCACTGCCAAGGGAACATTCGGAAGCTGCCTTATAAATTACTGGTAAATGAACAGCCTTTGCCAAACTTGTACTATTGGGGCAAGCCCTCCCATACAATATGTAATAACTGAACAGCATCATTTAAAATGTCTTTGTATTTTTATACGGAGCTAAGTGAATGGAAGGTATGCAAAAAAAATATTAGGAGGTTCTATCATGTATTTAATCCGGCGTCTGTTCTCGTGGAGAATATCCAGTCCTGTGCTTTCGGGGTTATGCCGCTCCTTTATGTGGATGCTGCTGGGGGCCATCGTCCTCTCGCTTTTGCTGTGGGGCAGCGGAATGAAGGAACAGGATCTCGCGATATACACCTACATAGTCCACGGGATTGCCGCCGCCTTCGGGGGATTGACCGCAGGACGGAGAGCCTCAAGTAAAGGCTGGTACCAAGGCGCGCTGACAGGGGTGTTTTATGGCGTGATTGTCCTGCTGGTCGGATTTCTTGCACTGGACAGCTCGCCAGCCGGTATAGACGGCTTATGGGTGCTGGCAGCAGCGGCAATTGGCGCACTCGGCGGTATATTTGGCGTCAATTTACAAAAATCCTAAAAAATTTAATTTCGGAGAACCTGAAATCTTTTATTGAAAATATGGTACACTGGGTTCATCTGATTTGTTTTTGCTCGAGGAGGCTTTGACTACTTTGCTTTACCAATCCATGAATCATGTTGTGCTGTTTACGATCGTAATCGTAGTCCTGTTAATCTGGATCGGGTCCAGGCGCAATCCCTTATCAGCATTCTTAGAGCTCGGGAGGGAGCTGCTCCGCTCCTATAAGTTTTTATTAATTGTTGCCGGTATGATTAGTGTTCTAACCCTTAATAAATATGAACTGCAGATTGAGAAAAAAATGCATCTCGGCTCCGACTTCACCTCATTTATCTTCGGGCTTGAGGGGCACTTCGTCCAGCATGTCCAGCAGCTCTTTTATGCGCCGTGGCTGACACCGGTTATTGTGTTCTTCTATATTTTTATGCTTCAGTCAGTACTTGGCGCTTCGTTGGGTGTGTATCTGCTGGATAAAAACCGTGTCATGCTCTATGCAACCTGCTATACGATTATGCTGGTTTATGCCGTGGCAATTCCGTTCTATCTCTACTTTCCGGTCAATGAGGTTTGGGCCTATGCCCCGGCTGGTGTCCGGTTTACGATGCTGGATGTATTTCCGAGATTTGAACAGGAATACCGGCCGCTTTCCGGCCTGAACAACTGCTTCCCGAGCCTGCATACGGCCATTTCCGTTTCTACCGCGATCCTGGCTTACCGCTCCGGCAACCGGCGCTGGATGGCGATTACGACCATTTCAGCCGCACTGATTGTATTCGGAATTTTCTATTTAGGCATCCACTGGCTTACCGATATGATCGGGGGTACTGTACTGGCCGTCATCTCCACTACTGTAGCTGTCCAGCTGGCTAAGCTTACCCTTCGCAGCGGCCAGGAGAGCCTTACCGTTCCAAGCCGGGTCACCAATTCATAATCTTTCATCTGCACAATAAAAAAGCGGCGTTCCTCCATAAGAGAGAACGCCGCTTTTATGTACGTAATAAACGGAATTATTCTTTATCTTCCGCAATCGTAACTGCATGGCTGATCGACCCGCGGTCAAACGTCAGCTTGGTTACATCATTAACCCGCAGAACAACGATATCGTCGGACAGCTCAACAATCGTCCCGTGCAGGCCGCCGATCGTAACGATCTTGTCGCCCTTCTTCAGCGCTTTGAGCATAGCGTTACGTGTCTTGGTCTTCTTCTGCTGCGGACGGATCAGCAGGAAATAGAACACCACGAACATAAGCACAAACGGGCCTACCAGACCCAGTATGCTTCCGCTTCCAGTAGTAGCTGCTAATTGAAACATATTTCTCCCCCCTTTCAATATGCATGGAAGCACAATCTAGTTCTCTAGTACACTTATACTGCAAGTTAAGACATTTCTGTTCATGCTGCAATAAGACCATATGGTAAACACACAGTTGTACTAGAAGCCTTTAAGATTATCATACAATCCGTATTGTGCAAAAAACTCATCGCGGAAATCAAGCAGCCGGTCTTCTCTGATCGCTTCACGCACCTTGCGCATCAAATCCAGCAGGAACTGCAGGTTATGATAGGTCGTTAAACGCAGGCCAAAGGTTTCATCGGCTTTGATCAGATGACGTAAGTAAGCACGGGAATAATTCCGGCAGGTATAGCAGCTGCACTCTGGATCAAGCGGCCCGAAATCACGGGCATACTGCGCATTACGCACAACAAGTCTTCCCTGGCTGGTCATCGTCGTTCCGTTGCGGGCGATACGGGTAGGCAGGACGCAGTCGAACATGTCCACTCCGCGGATTGCACCCTCAAGCAGCGCATCCGGTGAACCGACGCCCATCAGATAACGCGGTTTATTCTGCGGCAGGAGCGGAACGGTATAATCCAGCACATCATACATAATCTGCTTGGACTCACCGACGCTGAGCCCCCCAATAGCATACCCCGGGAAATCCATGGAAGTCAAATCAGCGGCACTCTGGCGGCGCAGGTCTTCATACATGCCCCCCTGCACGATTGCAAACAAGCCCTGATCCTCCGGGCGGGCGTGAGCCTTGAGGCATCTTTCCGCCCAGCGCGTTGTGCGCTCCAGCGATTTTTTGACGTAATCATATTCCGCCGGGTAAGGCGGACACTCGTCGAACGCCATCATAATATCGGAACCGAGCGCGTTCTGGACCTCCATCGCCACTTCCGGTGACAGGAACTTCTTGTCTCCGTTGAGGTGGGAGCGGAAATGTACGCCTTCCTCGGTAATTTTGCGCATGTCGCTAAGCGAGAACACCTGAAAACCGCCGCTGTCCGTCAGAATCGGACGGTCCCAGTTCATGAATTTGTGCAGTCCGCCGGCTTCGCGGACAATATCGTGGCCCGGACGCAAAAACAGGTGATAAGTATTGCTCAGAATAATCTGGGCATCCATCTGCTTGAGCTCTTCCGGTGCCATCGTTTTGACAGTGGCCTGTGTGCCTACCGGCATAAAGGTCGGAGTCTCGATAATTCCGTGCGGTGTGTGGACTCTGCCCAGCCGTGCTCCGGACTGCTTGCAGGTCTTAATGTGTTCATACGTTATTGCTGCCATATATGTCTAACCCTTTCTCTTGCTTAATAAATAAACATAGCATCGCCGAAGCTGAAGAAACGGTAATGCTCTTTGATTGCCTCCTCATAAGCGGCGAGGATATGCTCACGACCTGCTAAAGCGCTAACCAGCATAACAAGGGTGGATTTCGGCAGGTGGAAATTCGTAATCAGCGCATTGACCACTGTAAACTGATAGCCGGGATAAATGAAAATATCCGTCCAGCCGCTGCAGGCTGTAAGCGGTCCGCCGTCCGCCTGTCTTCCGGCCGTTTCAAGTGTCCGGCAGGAGGTGGTGCCGACAGCAATAATCCGTCCGCCCCTTGATCTTGCTTCATTGAGCAGATCTGCAGTCTCCTGGGACAGCATATAAAACTCGGCATGCATGACATGTTCTTCAACCTTATCTACCGACATCGGCCGGAAGGTGCCCAGTCCCACATGAAGGGTAATATACGCGATATTTACCCCTTTAGCGGCGATCTGCTCCAGCAGTTCCTTCGTAAAATGCAGCCCTGCCGTAGGCGCAGCCGCCGATCCCTCATGGCGGGCGTATACCGTCTGGTACCGTTCACGGTCATCCAGTGTCTCCTTAATATAAGGAGGCAGCGGCATTGAACCCAGCCGGTCAAGAATTTCCTGAAAAATTCCCTTATAGATGAAGCGGAGTGTCCGTCCGCCCATATCAGCCTCTTCTTCAATAACAGCCTTGAGTTCATCGCTGAACACAATAACTGCACCGTTCTTCAGCTTCTTGCCGGGCTTCACCAGCGCTTCCCAGCGGTCTTCGCCCAGATTCTTCAGGAGCAGCACCTCTGCTTTGGCGCCGGTATCCTCCTTGACTCCGAACAGTCTGGCCGGAATGACCCGGGTATCGTTCAATACAAGGGTATCTCCCGGCTGAAACTGCTCCAGTATATCTGTGAAATGCCGGTGCCGGGTCTGCCCGTTCTCCTTGTCGACCATCAGCAGTCTTGAAGCACTGCGGTCAAGCAGCGGAGTTTGGGCAATCAGCTCCTCCGGCAGATGAAAGTCATAATCTTCTACGTTCATACTCTGTCTTCATTCCTTAACTATAGTAACGTTATTAAAATAGTGTTGCAATATTTGCCTATAATCATACCCTTTGTCCGCCATCCCCTTGACGCCCCATTGGGACATGCCGAGTCCATGCCCGTTACCCCAGCCGATGAAATAAAATCCGCTGGTTCCGGTTACGACTCTTGCGGCAGCATCCGCGCCCATGACAACCGTTCCGCTGGTATTAGCAGACACCTTGCCGGCAGCAGACAACACACCCGCAGTCTGCGATCCGCTGACTGTAGCGGTTTTGCCGTCAGCGCCTAATACAGTATAACTGCCGGAAGGTACAATATCAAACAAGGTGCTGGGCAATCCGCCCAAGGCAGACCGGAACAAATCCGGGTATTTCACCTGTAGGATTTCGCCATTTGCCTTCACCTGCGTTGCTCTGCCCGAAGGCCCGCGCTGCGTTACCTGCAGGCTGATAATCGATGATGGCAGAGCATTGCTGGTCTTGCCGCTCAGACTCTTAAGCAGCTCGGCTGAACTATAAGGCCCTTTGATCCAGCTGTAGCTGCCGTTTTCGTAGACCTGGTCCAGTACAACGGCGTTGTCACCCGGATTCAGCTTCCCTACGGGGCTGGCACTGCTCTCAATAACCGGCAATGGCCGGACATTCACATCCTTGGTTGTTGCCGTCGCAATGCTGAGTCCGGCCGCATTCCTGCTTCCGGTCAGCTTGATATTATCCTCACGGGCATAACCGGCCACACCGCTAGGCAGCAGGAGATAGTACCATTTCTTCGAGGTCCCCACCGCGGCCGCATCCTCTGAGCTGGGTACGCTGACGAAGGTATTCCCTCCGTTATTCCATACCTCGGAAGGGTCGGCTGTCTTGCCGCCGCTATTGGAGGAAAAGACCGCTTCGACCACCTTTCCGCCGCTCATCAGCACCTCGCCGGCTGTATCATCAACAGCCTTGGTGATTACCGGGGCTTCAGCGCCGATTCCGTTATAAACCTGGCTAAGTGTCGTATCGACCACATTCGCCACCTCAAATTTGTTGCCCTGGGCCCGCGCATAGCTTCTTGCAGCCACCGCCTGTGCCTTCAGCGCTTCGGCCGGCCAACCCGAGGAGACTTCGCCGCCGACTACAGCATACAGATACTGTTCCATGGGAACCACATTAATAACAGCCAGTGATCCGGCAAGTCCGCTCAGCTCCAGATCCCCGCGGTAGGTCCGTTTGGATCTTTCAGTGATCTGGATTCCGGATGTGTTGCCGGCCGCAGTAAACTTCGCTCCGCTGCCGGAGACAACATAATGAAACGCCTGATCCTGGCTCGTCCAGTCCATTCCGGCATCCGTGCGGATGATTAATCCGGGTGTGCTCACAGCAGTTGTCCCCAAAGAAAGCTGCGGCAGAGCTGCAGCTGCCTGTACCTGCAGAGCAGCCAGCTCACTGTCGTTCACCGCTTCTCCGGCCCACACCTGGAACCGGGCGCTGCCGTCAGCACCTGCCGCCAGCACCTTCCAGGCATCCATTCCGGCATCCGTTATACTCCCAAGCACCGTTTCCGCTTCCTGTGAGGTGGCAAAATCACCGGCCAGCAGATGCTTATTGCCCTTCACGGCTGCAGCCTGACCGTCCGGAATGGACAGGCCGGCCTTATTGACGCGGGCAAGCCCGTCCTTCGCGGCAGCTTCACTGGCATAAGGAGCCGTGTACAACTGGTATACACTGGCACCGGCGCGTGTTGTCATGAACAGCTGCGGTTTATCAGAAGTGGCCTGCAGCTTCTTCGCAGCATCGGCCGCAGTCTGCCAGGAGGAGGTCTCCATTACTTTAACCTTGTAAAGATCCAGACTCGCGCGGATTTTGTTATTGCCGGGAACCGGCAGCAGCGCTGTTCCGCCGGCCATCAGATTGAAAGCTTCTGCAGACTGCAGTGTAACGAACGGGACAGTCGATTTATATTTGCTGCCGATATCGGCATATAGGGCAACCCTGATCGGTGCGGATTCGGCGTAAGTGCCGCCTGCAGGAACAAGCAAACTTCCGGCGGTCAGCGCTGCCGCAAGCAGCGCCCGGCTTAGCTGCCTGGCAAACTTCATCATGTCATCCCCCTTGGAGTTAGTTGTAGGCTAAAAAGATTACTGTTCAGGACATAACCTTAATTCGGCTGCGGCGGAAGCGGCAGGCCCAAATGATGATAAGCGGCAGGAGTTGCGATTCTGCCTCTTGGCGTCCGCTGCAGAAAGCCGATCTGCAGCAGATACGGCTCATATACGTCTTCAATCGTCTGGCTTTCTTCACCGATTGTAGCAGCAATCGTATCGAGCCCGACAGGTCCGCCGCGGAACGAGGTGATCATCGCGTTCAGCATTTTATGGTCTATGCTGTCCAGGCCGCGCGGGTCAACCTGCAGCATCTTCAGTGATTCGGCGGCAATCTCCGGGGTAATAATCCCGTCCCCGCGCACCTGCGCGAAGTCACGGACCCGCTTCAGCAGGCGGTTGGCGATACGCGGTGTCCCTCTTGAACGCAGGGCAACCGCCTCTGCTGCATCGCCGACGATCTCAATGCCGAGCATTTCGGCACTGCGCGAGACGATAAAGCTGAGCTCGTCGATGGTGTAGTATTCCAGACGGCTAACCACACCAAATCGGTCGCGCAGCGGCGCAGACAGCAGACCGGCGCGGGTCGTGGCCCCGATCAGTGTAAACGGCGGCAGATCCAGCCGGACGGAGCGTGCGCTTGGCCCTTTGCCGATCATAATATCCAGGGCAAAGTCCTCCATGGCCGGATACATGACCTCCTCCACCGTGCGGTGCAGCCGGTGAATCTCGTCGATGAACAGCACATCGCCCTCCTGCAGATTGGTCAGCAGGGCGGCCAGATCGCCGGGCCGTTCAATCGCCGGGCCTGAGGTTGTCCGCAGATTTACGCCGAGCTCGTTGGCGATAATATTCGCCAGCGTCGTTTTGCCGAGTCCCGGCGGCCCGTACAGCAGCACATGATCCAGTGCCTCACTGCGCATCTTGGCGGCTTCAATATATATCTTCAGGTTTTCCTTCACCTGATTCTGTCCGATGTACTCGCCTAAATAACGCGGACGTAGGCTGAATTCCACCGCCTGCTCGTCCATCATCAGATTGGCCGATATAATCCGGTCATCCATTATTTATCACTCCGTTCTTCAACACTGTTAGCAGCCTCTTACTTGGCAATATACAGCAGCCCCAGCGCCTTCTTCATTAGCACATCGACAGTTCCCGTATCCGCGCCTTCCTTCTTCATTGTCAGCCATACACGGTCGAGCTCTGCTTCTGTATATCCCAGTGCTTTCAGTGCATCCCGCGCCTCTTCCCAAGGCAGGGCGGCAGCTTTCGCCTCCGCTTCAGCCGCTACCGCGAACAATCCGGTCTGGATCGGCACGGAGCTCAGTCCGTCCAGCTTGTCTCGCAGGTCGAGGATCATCCGCTGGGCGGTCTTTTTGCCGATACCCGGCAGCTTGGTCAGGAAGGTGATATTCTCCTGGTAGATGGCCGAGATCAGCTGATCCGGCGTCCCCCCGGTCAGAATGCCGAGCGCGACCCGCGGTCCGATGCCGGACACCTCGATCAGCTTGCGGAACAGCTTCTGCTCCTCCCGGGTCGGGAACCCGAACAGCAGCGTAGCATCCTCACGGGTCTGATAGTGGATATAGACCATTACCGGACCTTCCGCCTTGGCGAAGGCATACGGATTCGGGCAGAACACACGGTAGCCTACCCCTTGTATATCAAGCACAATATATTCGGACTCCAGATAAACAACCGGTCCTCTTAAAAAATCTATCATTTTCGCAATACCTCATTTAATTTGGAATTTAGACTCACGGAGTGGGCATGACACACTGCTACCGCCAGGGCATCGGCCACATCATCCGGCTTCGGTACAGCAGACAGCTTCAACAGCAGCTTCACCATCTCCTGCACCTGCTTCTTCTCGGCCTTGCCGTATCCGACGACCGCCTGCTTCACCATCATTGGCGTATATTCGGAAACAGGGAGCCCCTTCTGTACAGCCGCCAGAATCAGCACACCCCGGGCCTGCGCCACCGGGAGTGCTGTCGTTACGTTCCGGGCAAAAAACAGCTTCTCTATAGCAACCATATCCGGCTTATAACGGTCAATGAGCTGGACCATGCCCTCATAGACATGCAACAGCCGATCTTCCTCCGGCGTATGCGCCTCTGTCTGAATAGAGCCATATTGAACGGGTGTCAGTTTATTTCCTGTCTTATCAATAAAACCGAAGCCGACAATTGCCAGCCCCGGGTCAATTCCCAAAATACGCAAATCCGATCTCTCCTCTGCTACAGGCAGGATATTCCTCATTGACGGTCCATTGTCCGCCCCTAAAGCGAACATATGTATTCCTTCTAACCATTATAACAAAAATCCCCCTGGCGGGAGCATAAAATTTGCTTTCCCCGGAGATTAAGAAACAAAAAAAAGCGGATGCCCGGCTGCCCCGTTGCTGATCCGCTTTTTCAGTAATATAAATATAGTTTCTCTTATCAGTGCGGAATAATATCCTTCAGTCCCCCCAGAAAACGGCTGGAGGCATAACAAATCTCCCCGTTAGTCATCCGGATTTCACGGTTCTTCGTATCCACCTCGGCAATATTATCCTTATTGACGACAAAGGAGTTGTGACAGCGGTAGAACCGCGAGTCCATCTCCAGAATATCCTTCAGCTTGCCGTAGAACTCGACCTGGCGGTTTTTGGCATGCAGGATGATTTTGTGCAGCTGCGGCGAGGTCTCAAAGAATAAAATATCATTATAATCAACGCTGATCATCTTATCGCCGGATTTGGTCTGGAATTTCTTAATATTGTTATACTTGTTCTGCAGATAACGGGTGTTGGCAGTATCAATGCACTCAATAACGCGCTGGCGGATATCTGTAAATTTGTCCTTCGTTATATAATCCATTGCTTCTACCTTGTAAGTGAAAGTTAAATAGGTCAGCTCCGAGTGAGTGGTCACGAAAACAATGGCTCCCAGGCTGTCATACTGGCGGATCTCCGCGCCCAGTGCAATCCCGCTCTTCTCCTCCTGCAGATCCACGTCCAGAAAGTACAGCCCCGTCACCCGGTTATTCTGCAGATAGTCAAGGATATCCTGGGAACGCCCTGTGGAAATGACCAGCTTCATATCCAGATTCTCCATCATGATATAGTTCTCTATGTAACTGTTAAGCCGCTTTCTTTGTTCCGGGTCATCTTCGCATACAAATATCTCCAGCATTCCTTTTCCTCCAATCTAATACACTTCAAGTTCCTGAATAAACTGTCCGTCTTTCCTGTATGTATCCAGCGTAACACCGGCGCACTGGGAGACGATCTCCCTCAGGTTGCTCAGCCCGAGCCCCCGGCCCGTACCTTTGGTGGAGAACCCCTTCTCAAAAATCTGGTGCAGCTCGGGACCGTTCGGCTGGCAGCTGTTCGCAACGGCAATCAGCAGACCTCCGGAACGTTTGACCAGCGCAACACGCAGGTTGGAGGCTTCGCATTTGACCGCCTCCTCAATGGCATTATCGAGGATAATCCCAAGACACCGGCAGAGCTTGACGGAATCCATATTGATGGCTTCAATCGGCTCTACTGCCTCTACAACAGCGTCGATATGCAGCTCCTGGGCACGGATCAGCTTCGAGGACAGAATGCCCTTCAGCTCCTGGACCTTTACATTTTGCAGCGTCCCCAGCTTATAGTTGTTATTCTGCATCCCCTGGCTGATCGGAAGGATCTTGTGGTCAAAATAGGTACTCAGCCCTTCCAAATCCTTCGATCTTATGTATTCGGACATCGACAGCAGTATGTTGATATAGTCATGGCGGAATTTCTGCATGTCGGTGTACATCATTTCCAGATTGTCGGTGTACTCCAGGAGACGTTCATACTGCTCCTGCTTGCCCTGCATCGCAGCTTCTTTCATTACACTGCGCGTCAGCACCATGAAAACACCGATTAGGAGAATGAAATAAAATGCAAACAGCAGACTGTTCGCCTGAATATTGGCATCCGTAAATCCCTGCTGCTTCCCGATCAGAATATTGGCATAAAAAATCACTACCGTAATTACACAAAGTATGGCAAACAAAATCCCGTATCTGCGGAATAAAAGATCATATGCCTGGAATCTGGTGAAAAGAAACCGGACGGCAAAAACGAGAAGGATGGCAATCACGAAATAAGTAGGGTAGTAGTACATATTGTTCAGGAATCCCTCGTTGATCTCTTCCGGAGAGGTATTAAAGAACCTGATAAAGATACCGCTTGTTATGTAGTCGCTGATGACTGAAATAATTATCGCTATAATCGGAAAAATAATACTGAATACAATTCCCCTGGACTTCCAATAGCTCGAGGCAATACACAAAAGCAGAATAATGGCAATACTGGGGACACCGATCAAGATGTAGAGAGGATACCCGATACAAATAGCGCCTATGAACATTACAAGACTGAACTTTAGACTGAATCTCCGCTGATTTAAAATGTAAATACTCAAACAAAGTGTCAGCATTTGAGCGCAAACTGCAAGTAATTCCTTCAAAATCCCCTATCCCCCTCAGCATAAGTTCATTCTGTAATTTTATACAAGATTGGTACTTTAACCCTATCCATTTCATTGTAATTCATACAAGATAAACTAGTAAAGCTGAATAACCCAAAAAATCCCCCTATACCGGGGGAACTTTTCGGGTTCTATTAATTCCACTGTTATTCAGTATCGCTTGGAGTGAGTAGTTATTTATTGGCTGAGGACTTCAATAGCTCCATTGGAATTTTAGGTTCATGGAACAGCAGCGAGCAGCAGGTTTCCATTGCAATATCTCCGCTCTTGATTGCTGCACTTCTCACTGCTGCGGCCATACCGTCTTTTACCTCGTTAAACATTCTTTGCGTCATAGTTTTCATAATTGTTATAGCTCCTTTTCAATAGTTTATAGGTTATTGGCAGAATCATCATTACTTGAAGCAGAATTCCCGTGAGCAGTAAAGCCTTGACCGTGGGGCTTGGAATCACCAGAGCGGTAAATACAATCAGCAGACTGGACCTTGTTGTAGCCCTTCTTAATTTTTCTCTTCTTTCTTTGCCAAGCAGCGGAAATTTATCTGTATCCGCCGGTGCATACCGGTAAAGCAGCAATGTAGCCAGTAAACCAATGATTCCTACCTGTATGTTGTTGAACCTTATGTATTGTTCGCATAAATACGGTATGCCTATGAACATCGCAGTACTTGATATACTGCACATCAAGCTGCTGCTTGCATGGAGGCCAAATGCTGTTTTGCGGATCGCGAAGTAGGCGCCGTGCATGATTAATGTCTGCCAGAGCAGATGGAACAGGATTGCCGCTCCGTAGACAAGAACCATTTTACTCAGGTTAATCAGCAGCATTTCAAATCCCAGCTTCATTTTCAGGTAATCAATGTATTCCCCCTCACGCTCCTTGTTCATCCTTTGGGCCATTTTACAGGCCAGCGATTCGGTAAATCCCATCTTTACTGCTTCTTCAGCTTCCATCTTATTTGGTCACCTCTCTTGTCCTTAATATTAAACATTTTTCTGAGAGATTTACGGTTCATGCCCAGGAGGCCGCTTAGATGTACCAAATGCTGATATAAACGCAGTGGCATGTCCTAAATGTACCGAAATTATACGTACCTGTGAAAACGAATACAGCGCACTCTATGAAAAACGCCGCCGTACATCCAGAGAGTCCGGATGCGCGGCGGCGAATGGGCGGGTGGTACATATATTTTGCTCAAGTGTCGATCAGAACCTTCAGGACATCGCCCACCTCAATCTTTTGCGGGACGACCAGACTGCAGATTTCCTGATCGTTTTTCATAAAGGAGTAACCGGCCAGGAACGGGAAGTTTTTGAAGCAGACCTTGAAGACCTCCGTACCGAACATGGTCTCCGGCCTGATCCCGGAGATTTCATAAATGGAGTAATCCGCGAGCAGCCCCATCTTGAACGCCTTCCCCAGCGCCTCCTTGCAGCTGAAGAACATGTAAGCGAAACGGACGGACGAGCCATACCCGGCTATCAGCTCCTTTTCCCCGTTGCTCAGCATTTCTTCAATCGGTACTTCCAGCCGGATAGTCTCCATATCAATGCCTACTATATTATCCTTGGAGTAGACGACGGATAGCACATAACGCTTGGAATGGCTGAGACCTACCTCAACCGGCTGGTCTTTAATAATCGGATAACGCAGGCTTCCGTACTCAACCGTAATGCCGCTGAGCTTCCCTTTAAAGGAAGCGGACTGGCTGGCCAGATTTTTTTTGATCGCATAACGCCCGTACAGAAATTCCCTGCGCCGGCTCTCATTGCAGATATTGCAGTACATTATATACTCTGTTGAGCTTAATATTTCACTGGCCTCGAAGGCATGCTGCTCCTTCATATCGATCAGATGCGGACTAATCATGGCCTCATCCCCTTATCGTTCGCCGGCCTTTGATTTGCGGTGCCAATAATGAAACAGCAGCAGGTCCGCTACAAATCCGGCATTGATCAGCAGTATAAAGCTTAAGTAGATACTCTCTGTAATGGTATGGATCGGGTATTTGAACAGGATGCCTGCTGTAATCAGCAGACTGGCAAGCGCGCTGAGCGGCACTACTCCGGAGCTCCGGTAATGGATTTTGCGGTAAATGCCAAGCATCAGCATCAGAATTCCCGGCAGAATCAGTGACTCACGCAGCTCGCCGACATCAGGCATCGCCTCCCCGAAGGCATACACGGGGAATCGGATGCAGAGCACAAGTCCCGAAAGAATCAGCAGGGAATCTATCCATCTGCGGTGTCTGCTCAGGGCAATCGCATACCAGGCCCCGAATACATTCAGATAGGAAAGAGTCACCAGTATCAGCGCTGCCGCTATACTTCCGATGAACCAGTACGTATCTTCCGGGATGAACCGGTCCTTGCCGGTAAAGCGCAGGAACAGGAAGAAAAAGAGGCCGACCGCCAGCAGCTTCACTCCCCAGTAGGCCCTCATACCTGCACTGAACAGGCTGCGGAAGGCCTTATTTTCTCCGGGGGCGCTGAAGCCGTATTTACGGTACAAAAAATCATAGATAGTTCGCTGCATAAGATTCCTCTCCCAGCATATTGGATAATTGCTCGATGGACGGGTGCTCAAAGACATCAAAGAAGCTGATATCGGCATTGAACCTCTGGTTAATCTCACGGGCGATTTCCCACACTGTCACAGAATCGATTCCCTGTTCAAAGATGTTCGTCTGCTCATTCAGGGCCGCGCCGGGCAGGTAATGCTGGAGAATCTGGGCAAGCTTTTTGTTTTTGCTGAGAAAATGCTGTTCATATAACGCCCTTGTATCCGTTTTGCCGTTGGCGGTCAGCGGAATCTCCTGCACATATACAATCTTGGACGGTAGCATGTACATCGGCAGCAGCTGCTTCAAAACCTGGCCAAGCTGCTCGGAGCGGGTGGTGATTGCCAGGTAGATCTTTTTATCGCGGACAAAAGCATGGCAGTTCCGGATGCCCTGGGCACGGACGGTATATTCGATCTCCTGCAGGTCAATCCGGTAGCCGTTGATCTTTACCTGGGTGTCCTTCCGTCCCAGATAGACGATTTTGCCCTCTTCGTTCAGCCGGACAAGATCTCCGGTCTTATAGACGTCCCGGCCCTGCCACCGGATAAAGGCCTCCTTCGTCTTCTCGGAATTGCCCAGATAACCGATCGCTACCCCTTGTCCCCCGGCATACAGCTCTCCTTCCGCCGCACTCTCCCCGTCTTCATTCACAATGAATGTCTGCGTTCCATGAACCGGCGTGCCGATGGCAATCTCCTTCATCACGCTGCCCTGCTCCATAACATCAAGGGTCGTAAACACCGTATTCTCCGTGGGTCCATAGCCGTTGACGACAGTGGTATGCTTCAGCACCTCATTGACATGGGACAGGCTAAGCTGCTCACCGCCGACAATGACCCGGGAGAGGCTGCGGAACATTTCCGGCTTCTTGTCCACCCAGAAGTTAAACAGGGAGCAGGTGATCCACATGACGTCGATTCCCTGGCTGATCCGCTTTTCCACATGATAGATATTCAGAATCTCGGTTTTGGATAACAGTGAAATGGTCATCCCGGACAGCAGCCCGCCCCAGATTTCAATAATGGAAGCATCAAATTCCAGCGGACTGATGTGGGAAATGGTCTTCTCCGGTGAGAGTCCGAGCCGTTCATCTCCCAGCAGGCGGAGGACACCCCGGTCGGGAATGCCGACTGCTTTGGGTGTTGACGTGGTTCCCGAGGTAAACACAATATAGCAAAGCTGCTCCGCTGAACGGGCGGGAAAATCCCACATATCTTCCAGCAGAGAATTAGGCTGCAGCACTTCATTGATGGTGGCCTTAACCTGAATCGTACTGCGCATCGTCTGCTTGCGGCTGTCCGGATAGTCCTTGTTGATTACGGTATAGGCGGCTCCCGCCTTCAGCACCGCGACCATGGCCGCAATGGCCTCAATACTGCGCTCCAGCTCAATCGCCACCACATCATGAGCCTGGATGCCCTGCTCCTGGAGCTGGCGCAAATAGACATTGGACAGTGTATTGAGTCCGCCGTAAGTGATGGAACGGCTGCTCTCCGTGATAGCCGTCTTATCCCTGAAAGTCTGCATATTGCCCACTAAACTGCCTAGTATATTGTTCATTGCCCGTTTCCCCCTTTGAATTGGCCTGTCTGGCCGGCTGTAATGAAGCTGATAATGTGGCTGTATACCTGCTGCTCGAACTCATAGTAAAAGAAGTGGCCTCCCGGATAGGTGTGCAAGGAAATATCCTTCCCGGACAGGTCGCCCCAGTCCTGAACTGCGGTGACCGAGCGGTCCTCAAGCCCCTGGAAGACCGCAATCCGGACCTCTGCCCCAAACCTCCGGCAGCGGTACTGGTTATCCAGGTTATAGCGGTTCACTGCCGTAATATCGCTCCGCAGAGCCGGCAGAAACAGCTGGCGCATCTGACGGGAGTCGAACTGCCCCTCCTTGATCAGGCCGTAAATCCGGCAGCGTTCAAGCAGCGCATCATCATCCGGCTCCTCTTCATCCACCGCCTCAATCCGGTGCGGCGGAGTGGCTGCCATGAACAGCAGCCTGCTTACAGGGTAGCCGGAGTCCAGCAGTGCATGGGCAAGCTCATAGGCAATCAGTGAACCCATGCTGTAGCCCAGCAGTATCAGCTCCTCCTTGGGGTCCAGAGTCTGCCGCAGCGTTGAGAGCAGATCAGCGGTGATCTCCCGGATGGAGCTTAACGGCTTGCCGGAGAATCTTCTGCCATGGCCCGGATATTCCAGGGACAGAACCGTCAGCTCCGGGTAACCTGCCTGAAGCTGCTTCTGCAGCCCGGCGAACACATTGACATGGGCACCGGCATACGGGAGGAGGATCAGCTTCATCGTCCGGTACCTCCTCCGGAACAGGCGCCGGCTTCCTCCAGCTGGAGCAGCAGGCAGTAACAGTTGCCGTGCATCGAATACAGTACCGACGCGAACAGCCCGAAATCCCCGGGGCTGCTGCTCCACTGCTCCCCGCCGATTGTGCCGATGTAAGGATTCGGCCTGGCTACTTCCCGCCCCGACAGTTTACTGTGCGAAGGGCGGGTATCCAGCAGACGGCAGACACCGGTCAAGCCGTAATAGCCCACGATATAATGAATATCCTCCTTCAGGAATCCGCCCTTCATGTTCCGGTAGGATTTCTGCAGAGCCTTCAGGCAGGAGAACTCTGCCGTATCATCAATCTCATTGCCGCGGCCGTACAGCTCCAGAAAAAGTTCTGCTTCAGGTGATACCCCGGCCTTCTCCAGCGACCGGCTCACCAGCTTCTTCACCGCGGTCCGGTTGACCACCGGATTGCCCATGCTCCCGGAGGAAATATCTCTGATCTCGGCCAGGATAACATCACCATCCGCCAGCGCCAGCTCCCGCTCCTTCAGCAGGAAGACGGCGCCGCCTTCCGAGAAGTAACGTCCCGAAGCTCCTTCTTCAAACGGCTCCGTATAGCGTTCCTCCCCTGTTCCGAACTGGGACAGCTCATACGGAACCGGGAAGGTAACGGCACTCGCTCCCCCCGTCAGAGCAGTATCGAACTCGCCCTTGCGGATTTTGGCGTAGGCGCTGTACATGGAGCTGATCCCCGAGGTGGAAGCCTCGCTGATCAGCTGGACGGCAGGGGTGCAGCCCAGCTGCAGCAGCTTCAGGTAGCCCAGCGGATCAATAAGCTTCACAGCATGCCGGAAGTCTTCCCCTTCTACGCCCATTAAGGCGTATTTGGACAGGATATCCGTCTGGGCAGTTCCGACTGAGACAAGCAGGCTGTTCTTATGGCCCAGCTTGTTCCGGTCAGCCAGCGTCTGCATCAGGCTGAGTGTGATCCGTTCGCTGGACAGCAGGAATCTGCTGTCCTCCTGCGGCACATGCTCCAGCCTGAAGCGTTCTTCGACGGAGGTATAGAATATACCGTCGAAGCAGGACGCCTCTGCCTGCTCCTGGTTATAGTTCCGTGCAAGCTCCAGCATGCGCTGCTCCCAGGCTGCGTCTTTGCGCCGGATCAGCTCTTCCGGGCTCCCCGATTCGCGGTTCGGGTAATCACAGATATAATCGACGATAACGACTCTGCGGTCATCCATTGGCTTCCTCCAGCAGGTCTCTGACGTATTGGCTGAGCTGGGTAATGGTCGGATAGATGAACACATCCGCAACTTCGATATCAATCTTGAACTGCTCCGCTACCGGACCATAGATGCCGAAGGCTTTGAGCGAATCGCCTCCCAGGTCCGTGAAGCTCTTGTTGACATCGATCTCGTTGCGGTCCAGCACCGAGGCGAAGACGACCGTAATAAATTGCTCCACTTCATCCTGGCTTTCAGTTCCGGTGATCTTTAAAGCGGAGTACTCCTTAATCTGAATGCCTGCAGCCTCTTCCGCTGTTGCATCCGGTGCAGGAGCGGCAGCTGCAGTGCCCGCATACTGCTCAGGCAGGCGGATGTATCCGCCAAGGTATTCGGCAGTCCTTGCTTTGTTGAATTCGCCGGCAATCACTTTACCAAACCGCTTGTCCAGCGAGAGCCGGATGTATTCTCTTCCGGCTGCCGACGGGAGCGACTTCATCAGCAGCTGTCCGTCTGCTGCAGCCAGATCTCCGAACTGCAGCGCCATTCCGGTTTCTTTCCAGCCGGGCCACTGCACTGTAGTCGTTGCCTTGTCCCGGAAGCCTTCAAGAAAAGCGTTAGCGAAGGTGTAGGAGAACTGGCCGGCCGACCCGGCAATGGTCGTCATGGAGGAGCTGGCAATGAAGAACTTCAGGGGCTGCCCGGCCAGATATTTGCGCAGCAGCAGCGTTCCCGTTACCTTCGGGGAGGCTACGGCAAGAAACTCCTGTTCCGATTTCGTGAACAGCATGCCTTCCTCCGGCAAGCCTGCCAGATGAATAACCCCGGAGATGGTCTCCGTACCGGCCAGAGCGCCGATGACCTGCTTAACCTGCTCCTCGTCCGCCAGATCACAGCTGTGGAAGGTTACATTGGCCCCTTTGCCCAGTACCTGGTTCATGCGGTTCAGCCTGTCAGACTCCTGTTCAGTCAAGGAAGTCTGGGCCTGCAGCACAGACCGGGCATCCTTACGTCCCAGAACCGCAATGTGCAGCCACGGCTGGCGCTCCAGCAGAACATCGATATATTCAAGACCGATACCGCCGTACCCCCCGGTAACAATGACACAGTCCCGTTCACCCAGCTGTAGCCCCGAATCCTCAGGCAGCCTGACAACCTCCGTTAACGCTTCCTCATACAGCCGGTTCCCTTCATACAGCAGCTTGAGGCCATTCAGCTGCTCCTGCCCGGCGATGGCCAGGATGGTTCCCAGGTCGAATACCTTCATGTTCAGCATCTGCGTCTTAAAGCCGGTATTCTCCAGTCCCGGAACTCTCCCGGAGCTCAGCAGGGAGTAGTTCAGCGGATTAAGCGCGGAGTCTGCATTCAGGGCAAATCCGTTATCCGCAAGGAACACTACCGTTCCGCCGCGCTTGACCAGCGAAGGCACCTGCTTGGCGAAATGGAAGTAATGCAGCATCTCCTCTTCTATGCTGCCGCTGTCAGGCACGTCGGCTTCATACCAGGGGGCATAGATAACGATGTCATACTTGCTGTCTGGCTTGAAGGCAGAGATCCCGCTGTAATCCAGCAGCTCCACTCCTTCCTGCTGTTCAGCCGCGGCTAGCTCCAATGCCTGTCCGTTGCTGATAACCAGGACGGATTTGCCGGCGGCAGCTGCGGTTGTCTCAGGCAGACGGAAGGCGGAAGGACTCCAGCCCACCTCGTGCAGATGAGGCTTGAAATAGGCATTGGCGAAAGCCTTCATCACATATTTGTCCAGATACGCGATTCTCTCTCCGGCCTCGTTGTAGACGGATACGTTGCCCGAGATAACCTCATGGTCCCCTGCAGTATCGTAGAGGAGCTCTGTCCGCGAATAAATACGGCTGGTAAACGGTTTGCCGGTGTAAATAAATTTGCCGTAGGACAGCGGAAGGTAGCTTTTGCCGCGGGCCTGGGCACGCTCATATACCATTGCGCCGAGGATCCCATCCAGCAGGGAAGGATGCAGATGGAAGGCATTCAGATCGCCTGCATACTGTTCGTGAAGCGTCAGGGACAGCAGGATCTCGGAGCCGGACGGGCGGGCCAGACGGAAATTGTGTTTGGCAAAATCCCAGCGGCCCTTGAAAAAGCTGTTCTCTTCCGAGCCGAAATTCGCGGTCAGCAGCTGCTGCTCGAACATCGTGCTTATTTCCGCTCCTTCTGCCGTATCCATTCCCGGCTCCGCCGCTTTAATCGTAAAGGAGGCGTGTGTCACATAGTTGTTCATGTCCTGATTCTCATAGGAGAATACTTCAACCTCCAGCTGTCCCGAGGACGGCTTGCCCACCTGGATCTGAAACTCCCGGTACGTATCCTCAAGCTGGATCAGATTTTTGAAATACAGCTTCTCCAGCTGGAATGCGGGAGTTCCGAAGTAGAGCACGGCCAGCTCGGCCGCCAGCTGCGTATAGGTCGTCCCGGAGAAGGTCCGCTGGCCGCCGATCCGGTGATCGTCCACAAACCAGTCGTCCGGCGACAGCTGTACAGAATAGACGTCGGAGCGCCCTGTCTTCAGGGTCTGCTTACGGATCAGTGTTGAGGCAACAGGCAGGCTGGGGCCGGAATTGGTGTAAATATTATGTTTTCTGACATTTGCCCAGAGCACTTCCCGTTTGAACTCATAGGTCGGCAGGGAGAGCGTGATCCCGCCGCGGTACGGATACAGCTCCAGCGCCTGGCTGTAACCGTCTAGATACAGCTGGATCAGTTCACTTGTCAGGTACTGGTCGTAGCCGGTTTTGAGGCGGTGCTGCATCAGCTTTCTCATGTCAGCTGTAATCTCCCGGTGCTCCCCCTGGAAGATTCCGTCCGCCGGCTGGCCGCCGGCCAGAACACCGACTGCTGTACGCAGCCTGCTGATGAATTCATCAAGGGTAGCTGCTTCAAAGCCGATTCCGGTTTTAAAATGATTCCGTTTATGAACGAGCGTATAAGAGATGTTGTGCAGGCTGAAGCACTCCAGCCGGCTTGCCTGGCGCACAAATTTATTCAGCAAGGCAAGGAGCTGGTCATGGGACTCAGCCGTGAAGACAAAGGGGTACGGCTCCCCAGGCTGGAACGTTTCCTGCTGGCGCTCATATTCCTCCAGGACGATATGGGCGTTGGTGCCGCTGAATCCGAAGGAGCTGATGCCGCCGCGGCGCGGGTACTTGCCTTTTTCCCATCTGCGGACCTTGGTAGGAATATAGAAAGGGCTGTCGACAAACTTGATATATTCATTCGGAGATTCGAACGTCTGATTCGGAAAAATCTCCTGATTGCGCAGCGCCAGCGACATCTTGATCAGTCCGCCGACACCAGCTGCACCTACTGTATGACCGATGTTTTCCTTAAGGCTGGTGAGGGCGCAAAAACCTTTTCTGTCCGCATGCTGCCTGTAGGCATCCGTAAGACCTCTGACTTCAATCGGGTCACCGAGCTTGGTGCCGGTGCCATGAGCGTCAATGTATTCAACAGTCTCAGGCGAGATGGAGCTGCGTTCATAGGTATCCAGCAGCAGGTCCTTCTGGGCATGCGGATTAGGCGCGGTCAGCCCGTTCGATTTGCCATCGCTGTTGATCATGCTTCCGCGGATTACCGAATAAATGTTGTCATTGTCGGCAATCGCGTTCTTCAGCCGCTTGAGGATGACAATACCCACACCTTCGCCGAAGATCGTCCCCTCTGACTCAGCATCAAACACCTTCAGGAAGGAACGTGAGGTCTCTACATTGCTGTACTGGTCCAGCACGCTGCCCTGGCGGGGGAACAGGCCGAGCGCAATTCCGCCGACAATCGCGGTGTCGATCTCCTTGTCTCGCAGCGTCTTGACGGCGAGATGCGCGGCTACCAGCGAGGAGGAACAGGCCGTATCAATGACAAAGGAGCCGCCGGACATGTTGTAGATATAGTTGAGGCGGCTGGCCAGAATGCCTTCCCAGCAGCCGGAATTGACATAATTGGAATCCTCTTCGATTTCCGAGCGGTAATTGGCGGTAATTGATTTATCCTTGCCGATATAGATGGCCGTCTTGCTGTCCTTGACGGCATCCAGGCGGATCCCCGCATCCTCAAGCGCCAGATAGGAATGCTTCATGACCAGACGGTGTGTCGGGTCGATATATTTGGCCTCCTCCGGGGAGATGCCAAAGAACTCCGGATCAAAGGTATCAATATCCTCCAGATACGCCCCTTTTTCCCGGCACAGCCGCTGGAGAAATTCCTCCGGGGTCGTCTTCAGGTGCTCGGCGCCCTTCTGCAGGTAATCATGATCCTTCGGAATGTACGGAATCCGGTTCTCCGGAAATTCCTTGAACCCTCTCATACCGTGCTTGACCGCCTGATAGAATTCATAGGTATCTTTTACATTGCTGTATTCGCAGGAGATGCCCACGATAGCGATATCATCGGGAATAATCTCTTCCAGCAGGGCCTTGCCTGCTGCCGAGTCCAGATTGCCCTTTTTTACCTGATCAAATATATATTCGCCTGCTCTCATTGCCTTCGCCTCTTTCAAGTTTATTGAACTGTATTGCTATATCTTCTGAAATCTCAGGAAATCAAGCAGTTCAGCAGCGTCAGGTGATGCAGCTTCAGGCACCGCCTGCTGTACCGGTGTCCCCACGGTCTGTTCTATGAATTCAGCCTGTCCTCTAATGGTCGGAATGGAAAACAGAGTCGTTACATCAAAGCATCCGGGAAACAAGCGGTTGAGTTCATCGCACAGCTGCACAATGGAGATCGAGTCTCCCCCCTGCTCAAAAAAGCTGAGCTCTGCATCATAATGGTCTTCACCCAGCGTCCGCTTCCACGCTTCGGCAACACCTTGCATGGCCGGGATGCCTGCTCCGGCCGGCCGGGATGCCGCAGACGGCCTGCTAAAGACGTCTGCGGCAGGTTCAGGTCTGCCGAACAGGGACGAATAATCCTCGGCCGGCGCCTTAAGCTTCAGCATGGAAGCCTGCAGTACGCCAGAATGAACGAACCGGTCAATCAGCTTCACACCCTCCCGGCTGTGGAGCTTCTCAAAGTAATAGTCTGCCTTCCCGGCCGACATCCCGACGTCCTCCCAACCGGTCAGATTTAAAGTCCGGACACGGCCTCCTTCTGCCGCCAGTCCTGACTGGTACGCATTCGCGGCACAATATTCCGTCTGTCCCATGGCTCCGATCAGACCGGCGACGGAAGCAAAGTGAATGATCTCCCGGGCATGTCCGAAGTATTTGCCGAGCAGATAAGAACCTTGAATTTTGCTGCGGGTCCGTTCGCAGAATTCCGCCTTTGTTTTGTTGACGAACAGCCCCTTTGCCGGCTCCCCGGCAAAATTAAGCACATACTCCACATTTCTGCCTTGTCCTGCGGCAAAGGCCCGGACCTGTTGCTCATCCGTAATATCCAGTGTGAGATAGCGGATATTAGCGGGTGGAGATCCGCCTTGCCACCCGGGGCTGCGTCCGGCTGCAATGATGTCCGTGTCAGGATAGGCTGAGGCCACATAACAGGCGTATTCTCTGCCGATGCCCGAACCGCCGCCGATAATCAGGAGCGTCCGTCCGGCCAGCTTGCCGGATTCGCCGCCCCACAGCTTCAGACTTTTGAAGCGGAGGGCGTGATAATTTCCGTCTCTGAGCACAATCAGCTCCTCGTTGTGATAGCTGTTGCGGACAAGCTCCAGTGACCCGAGCACCGGCTGGGCATCAATCAGCCTGATCCTGAAATTCAGCTCCAGACGCAGGGAGTAGATGCCCATCGCCACACTGCGGCTGAGCGCATTCATCTCATCCCGGCTGAACAGCCCGGTGCCGATGTAATGAAACTCCTTCAGGCAGTTAGAGCGGTTAAGCTCCACCAGCCAGCAGCCGATTCCAAAGGTCTCTTCTGCTACAGCGGCTTCATCGTAGTAGGGTTTGTCCCATAAAAAAATCCTCTGGGACGTTATTGCCGACGGCAGCAGCTGCTGCAGCTCGGAGATATTCTCGAAGTAATGAACCGGCCCATCCGGCGCAAGCCTTCTCTGCAGCGAGCGGTGCATAATCAGCAGCGGCACCTGCGGATCTTCCTGCTCCTTGAATACCGTCTCGACATAATACTCCTGCTTGAAATAATCACCCCGCGGCTCCCCGCCTGTATTCAGAGCATTCTTGACCTTGTAGTTCCTGACTGAAATGACTGCTCTGCCTAAGCTGTCATACAGGGTAATATCCAAAGATAATATAATATTGCCTATGTTATCCGAAGTTTTCTCCCGGATTCTTAGATCCGAGTAAAACTCGCTGCCGCTCAGCGCACCGGTGCTGAAATCAATTTCGCTCCACAGCCAGGGGAACAGAATCTCGCCGGGCACTGCCATCCGGTTCAGTGCGTTGAATGCCGGGTCCAGAAGAGAAGGATAGAAGCTGTATAAGCCAAATTCACGCTCATAGCCGGAAGGTGCCTTCAGCTTGACCAGCGCACGGTCCCGCTCCGCACTGACCCAGAGCCTGTCCACGGTCTCCCATCTCCCTGAGACCTGCAGCCCGCCTCCTTGCCCGTCTCCGACCTGGCTGGTGACCTCAAGCTCCTCCAGCTCCTCCAGTCCCATATCCTGGATAAGCCCCGCAGCAAGTCCTTCAGCCTGGCGGCCGGCTCTGGGTACCAGCTCAAACTGAAGCCAGTTCCGGAATTCTCCCGCTGCGGAGTAAGAAACTGTACCCCGCAAAGTCAATTTATCAAGAACAACGTTAATCTTCAGCGCTTCCTCACAGGTAGAGAGCGGTGCCAGTATATGCAGATTACGGATATTGAACGCTTCCAGGCCGTAAGCGGTGGTTTGCAGGCCCTGGGCAAGAATTTCAAAGATCGCTGTGCCGACCATCAGATGGCTGCTGCCAAAGATATGCTCTCTGATCTCCCAGCATTGCTGCATGCTCAGCGGAAATTGAACACACAGTGTATGCTCCGTTTCCATACGCTGGAGAGGATGGCTGACTGCAAAGGAGTTGCGGTCAAGCGGGAACCAGTAAGGCCGCAGCTGCATTTCCAAAGGCTTGACCTTCCGCTCCCCCGCCCCCTCATAGCCCTCCAGGATGACATGTGCATTCGTTCCCGTCATGCCGAAGGAGCTGACGCCGGCAAGCGAACACCGGCGGAGCGGGCTGCTCTTGTCCGGGATAAAGAATACAGATTGCTCGAAATCAATCTCGCTGTTCGGTATCCGGAAATTGGGATGCGGCAGCAGAATACCACGCTCCAGGCTCATCACGGACTTGATCAGTGAGAACAGGCCGGAAGCCACATCCAGATGTCCGAAGTTCGACTTACAGGCAGTGAGCGCCACCGATTGCCTGTTCACGCCATGCTCCAGAAAAAACGGGGTCAGGCTCTCGAACTCGATGCTGTCCCCGACCGCTGTACCAGTGCCGTGAGACTCGATAAACGCCAGCCGGTCCAGCTGATCTGCGAACGGGCTCCAGGCTTCCTCAATCAGGCCCTCCTGGGCAAGCGGATTTGGGGAGGACATATTGACGGTATGCCCGTCATTGTTGACAGCATAGCCTTTAATCAGCCCATAAATATAGTTGCCGTCCCTCTCCGCTTCCCTGCGTCTTTTGAGGATGACCGAGCATACGCCTTCCCCGATGGAGGTACCGGTGCTCCGCTCGTCAAAAGCCTTGGTCGTTGCATCGGCAGCCAGAATATCAACCAGCTTGTCCGCTTTCTCACCGGGTTTGATATACAGGTTGGAGCTGACAATTACCGCATAATCGGTAATACCCCGGCGCAGCTCATCAGCTGCCTGGATAACCGATACGAGTGAAGAAGAACAGGCCGTATCTGTCATGACCGCAGGCCCTTTCAGATCAAAGATATAATTGATCCGGCTGGCTATAGTTGAATTCAGCATGCCCAGCAGGTCGGGAGTCAGGCCCAGCGCCTGCAGCTGCAGCTGATACTGGTACTGCTGGGTTGTATTGACACTTCCGTAGACGCCGGTCCTTGTCCCCCGGATGGATTCAAGGCAGCCGCTGTCATTCAGCGCCCTCGTAGCCGAGAGCAGTGTCAGGCGCTGATTCGGGTCCATGTACTCCGCGCTTTTCTGGGCAATATGATAATATTTATGATCAAACTGATCGATGGCCGGGAAATAGGAGCCCTCCATATAAAGCTCCCCGTTCCCGGACAGCCCGCTCCGCTTCAGCCGCTGGCCGGGAAACTGCCCCTTGGACACCTGCCCTGCGCTTAGAAACCGCCACACCTCCTCCTGATTGCGGCAGCCAGGCATGGACAGATCCAGACCAATGATTGCTATATCATCTTTACTCAAGCTCATCCACCTCATTCCTATAAACGCATTATTTGCGTTGTTATCCGACTTTCCAGGCTAACTGGTTGCAGTATTCTGTAATTTCATCGGCGGGAACCGCCTTGGCGCTCAGGATCAGCTCCAGCAGTGACAGTGTCTCGCGGATCTCAGCATCCGAGGCTGCTTTGCCGATCTGAGACTTGATGCGGTTATAGCCGCTTATTACGATATCGTCATAGGCCTCGGCATCCAGGCTGTTATTTTTGGTGGAGACAATGATGCCGAGCGCGCGGGAGAATACGTCATAGTGCCGGTTGACCTCAATATCATCCTTCAGCTCTGTGCATAGCGCCGCCATGCTTTCTTCATTATGGAAGGCAAAGATGCCTTTAACACTTTTGAGCATTTTGACGAACATTCCGTTAGGAGAGAGATCCACGAAGAGCTGCACCCCGCGGCTAAGCGCGTAATCAATGGACGGCTGCCAGCGGACAGGGCTGATAATCTGTGCGGCAATTTCTCCCCGCAGATTCGTGAAGTCATAAGGCCCTGCACTCTTATTGCTGATGACTTGGGTCTGCACTCTGGGGCTGAAGGACATTCCGTCAAGCTGCGCGTATACTTCATCCGCTGCTTCCTTCATATACGGGGTGTGGAAGGCCCCGTTCACGCCTAGCATAACCCCTTCAAGCCGGTGGTGCTTGACAAATTCCTGAATGGCCTGGCGGGTACCGGAAATCACGGTCTGCTGCTCCGAGTTGAGGTTGGCCGCATACACGTTCTCCCAGCCGGCGGCGAGTGCCTCGACTTCTCCGGGAGAGGCAAACACCGCCATCATCCCCAGGCTCTCCTGCTGCTCAATTGCCGCCTTCATCGCCTTGCCGCGGATGTTCACCAGCTCCAGCCCTTCTTCATAGGTGACTGCTCCGGCAATGGTCAGTGCAGTAATTTCACCCAGACTGTGGCCGAGCAAGAAGCCGGGATAAAGGCCGATTCTCTGCTTGTATAACTGGTACATGCACATGGAGCCGACATAGGTGGCAAGCTGTGCTTTGTGGGTGTCCTGGCTTAAATCCGCGGTCAGCCATTCCGAAACCGGGAAGCCCAGCTGATGTTCCGCTGATTCAATCAGCGCACACGCTCCGGGCGATTCCAGCCAGAGCTCCTTCACCTGCTCCGTAAAACGTGTCCCCTGTCCGGGCAACAGCAATGCAATATTCATTTAATTAGCCTCCTTTAGATGATCCTTTATTTTACCGGCCAGCAGCCCGGCTGTATGAAAGTTGAAGAAATCCGAAATTTTAAGATTGATATTGAAAGCTTCTCTGATCCTTTTCTTGAGCTTTACAAGCAGAAGCGAGTCCATGCCGAGATCGAAAAAGCTTACATCTGCCTGCACATCCGTTTCTCCCAGAAGGGCGGATACGATCTCGGTAATCTTGCTGTAAATCTCTCCGCCCTGTGCCTGCAAGCTGTCTTCTGCACCGCAAGGCTCTTCTTCTCTTAAAGCCAGGGACACCAGATCACCCACACGCAGCCCGCCGCTTGCATTCGCATACAAGCTCCGGAGATTGCTGCGGTACAGCGACTGCAGAGCCTGCAGATCCTCCAGCCCGTATTCACTGGAGATGACACTGATCTCCCAATCTTCCCCTGTCTTATAGACGGAGAAATGCAGCCCGTATTTTTCATCCTGGTAGCCGGCGGCTTCCTCCAGCTCAATGCCATGGGCCTCATTCAGTTTTTTGGCGATCAGGCTGCCTGATTTATAGTCAAAAATAATATCCCTGAAAATGTTCATGCTGCTCATAGGCTCGGTACGGATCAGCTCCCCGTAATGGTCACGTCCGGCAAAGCCGGAGAATATCCTGGCCTGAATCCCGGCAATGAGCTGATCCGTTCCCGTCTCCAGCTCCTCCTCCAGCTGCACCGCAAACGGGATCAGCTGCACGAAATTGCCGAGCGCCCGGTAATTGCGGGGATCTCTGCCCAGGTAAGGATAGGCCAGATAGACCGTTCCGCTGTGCAGCAGGCTCGCCAGGCTGAGGGAGAAGGCGGTCAGCGCTACCGCAAAATCCGAGTGCCTCCTGACATATCCCGGCTCCAGCGTGAAGCGGTCATTCAGGTAATGAACCTCATTGCACTGTCTGGCCAGCAGCCTGGACTTGAACGGTGCATAGCCCCCGAAGCTGATTATACTTGCCGGCTCCTGGCTATCCGGCCCGTCAACTTCAAGCACAGGCGGGTGCAGCTGTGATTCGGCAGCTTCCCCGGACAGATAAGCTTCGGTCAATTCCTGTAGGAACAGGTTCATGCTGAACCCGTCAAGAAGCACATGATGAGCATTGATGAACAGATAATCAGCCGGCTCGTCCAGCACCCTGCAGATCAGAATCCGCACCAGCGCACGGTCCCTCACGGTAATCAGCTGCTCGCTGATCAGACGCTCCTTATCCAGC
The DNA here is from genome assembly GCF_058313675.1 of Paenibacillus sp. fava2. Lineage (NCBI taxonomy): Bacteria > Bacillati > Bacillota > Bacilli > Caryophanales > Paenibacillaceae > Paenibacillus > Paenibacillus sp. fava2. Next base: position 5,721,744 of record NZ_CM177755.1, read on the forward strand.
CGACCGAAGGTTCTGACCTCAATCGTCGGCGCTTCATCTCCGGTTCTTTTGTAAATCTCGGACTGGATCTGGTAGGTGGTCCGGAACAAGTCGAACTGCTCCACATACCGGGTCAGCAGATTATACATTTTTGGGATATTCAGTCCTTCGGCAAACCGGACAAACAGCGGAATATTATAGGCGGTAGGACTGAGCAGGCAGCTGCTCACAATTCTTTTCTCGGCACTGCTAACCGTGGCTGACATTGTCCGCTATCTCTCCTAAAGTTCTGCTGAACAGCATATCCAGGTCCAGCTGATAGCCCTTGCTTCCCAGCTGCCAGATGATTTCCATCGCCTTGATGGAATCTCCGCCCAGATCCAGGAATGTCTGCTCTGCTGCTATTTCACTTTTCAGCACACTTGTCATCACCTGCATAATTTCATTGCGGTTATTACCGGCCATAGAATTGCCATTATTGATTTCTGAGATATCCGTTTTACCGTTAGTATTCATAGGAATAATATCCACCACCTTCACTGTAGGAACCATATACTCAGGCAGCCTGCTCCGCAAATGTCCGCGCAGCTGCTCCAGATTCACCTGATCCTTCACATAGAGCATCAGCCGCTGTCCGTCGTAGTGAGCCAGACAATCCTTTTGCAGGCCGAAGCTATAGGCACATTTCTCCACTTCCCCCAGCTCAATGCGGTAGCCGGAGATTTTGACCTGCCTGTCCTTACGCTCCACATAGATAATCTCTTCTTCAGCATCAAGGTACACTGTGTCTCCGGTCCGGTAAAACCGCCGGCCGTCCAGCTCCAGCAGAGCTCTGCTGCTTGCCACCGCATTCCCCAAATAACCGCGCATGACGCCGGAATCTGCAATCAGCAGCTCTCCCTGCTGCCCTGCAGGAACCGCGAGATTATCCCCGTCTACAATCATGAACGCCCCCTGGTCAAACAGTTTGCCGATCGGCATCTGCAGCTCAGTACCGTCAACCCGGTGGGCTGTGGCAAAGACCGTGGTCTCCGTTGGCCCGTAGACATGGAGGACGGTGCAGTAGCGCGCGGCCTCCTGCAGATGATGTACGGAGCAGCGCTCGCCTCCGGTCAGAACCAGCGAGACCTTGCGGAACAGCTCAGGGGCTTCATCCACATAGAGGTTGAATAGCCTTGTAGTCAGGAATAATGTATCAATTCCGTCAAACCGTTCAGGAACCGTCTCGCAATCCAGGCTGTCATCCTTGCTGATCAGCTTCAGTGTCATTCCGTTCAGCAGTCCGCCAAAAATCTCATAGACTGAAGCATCGAATTCCAGCGGGGCAAGCTGGCCCATAATCTCACCCTGGTAGAAGCTTGGTTCATTGACTATCTTACCGATAGACCGGTCTTCGATAGCTACCGCTTTCGGCTCTCCGGTGGAGCCTGAGGTGAAGATGATATAGAGCAGGCTGTCAGGCTGTCTTTCCGTTTCCGGAAGTGCAGCTTCCCGGCCGCCTCCGGCCTCGGCGATAGTATGCAGACTAACCTTGGCCTGGACCAGTGACTTCATCTTCTCCTTGCGATGGTCCGGATAGGATTCCGGAATAACACAATAAGCGGCTCCGGCCCGGATGGTACCGATCATAAGCACAATGGAATCTGCTCTTTCCGGGCATTCAATGGCCACCACATCCCCTTTACCGACGCCCCGGCTGCAGAGGCCGGCAGCAACACCGCGGGTAAGCTCATCCAGCTGCCGATAGGTTAATGTGCGGGAATCATCCAGAATAGCCGTTTTATCATGGTATAATTTAAATATATTGTTAATTTTTTCTTTAAAATCCACAGAAATCCCCCTTTTCCGCCAAATAATCAAGCCTGCTGCCGAAGTCACCTATAATGGCTGCAATCTGATCATCTGAATACTTGGCCTTGCTGTATTCCACTTCTATGCCGTTCTCCTGCTGGTAATGGTAGACCCTGATGTATAATTCAAACTTGCACATCCGGTCAGCCGGTATGTAGCGGAAATGCCGGAACATGTCCTCCTCATAGGAGTACACGATCGGATATTCAATTATCCCGTGGGAGTCATTGCTGTGGTCTCTGAAGCTCTGAAGATTGCTGCCGTGAATATTCCGGATTCTGGAATCCATATTCTCTTCCGCTTGAATCTGCTTAGGCAAAATCTGCACATAGCAGCCTGCTTCATTGAAATTTCCGATTCTCATCCGCCAGTTACCGATTGTGCCGTAGGTATCGCCGCCGCATATGCGGCCCAGTACCTCCTCAAGCAAACCCTGAAAAACAGCGTTCTTCGTGACCTTTAGTCGTACGGCCAGTTGCTGTACCGCTTCCTGCCGGGCGGCTGTAAGCCTGATGGCAAGCCTTCCGGCACCGGGAGCAGGCCTGGACTGCAGCGCCGGCAGCCTCAGCAGCCTTTCCTTCACCTCTGCCGCAGCAGCGCTATGCCGCTGGAGCTCACAGATTGCACGGTAGCCGGATAACGCAAGGGAAGCCTGTGGTATAATCTCCTGCCCTTCCAGCAGCCTGCCGATGAAATCCTGTTCAAAGCGGCGGATTCCCAAGCCATCCACGGCGATATGATGGAACTCCACATACAGGAACCGCATATCCAGCCATTCCAGAAAGGTCAGGCGCCAGGGATAATGTGCAGCCAGATCAATCCCGGAGCTGCAGCCTCTGATAAATTCTTCAGGCGCTTCATGAATTTCCAGTGGTTCCACACTGAAATCCTCCGGCCGCAAAGGGGTATACCGCTGGTAGAATTTCCGCAGCTGCGGATCGTATTCATATTTTACCTGGAGCGTCTTATGTGCCTTAATAACGGTGTACAATGCTGCTCTTACAGCCCCGTAACTGGTATCCGCATCAAGCGTGTACAACAGCGGCAGCCGGTACAGCGGCAGTTTATTGCAGATGAACATCTTGCGCTGGATGGCGGTCAGCTCGCTGATCTCCTCCTGCTCCCCGGGATCCGGAGAATATGCATATTCAAGCATGATCGGCTTCACCTGCCTCTACAGCAAGCTCCTGAAAGGCTGACCGCACATCTTGGACAATCTGTGCTTCTTCCTCCAGCGTGTACACCAGATCGTCAATATACAAGCTGATCCGGCACTCCCGGGCAGACAGCTGGAAATTCACCAGCAGCTGAAATTTCGACACACCCGGGAATTCCAGCACCTGGTCAAACAACGGTCCTTCACTGCTGCCGGCCACCAGGGTCTGAAATACAATTGCCGGGAACTCCAGTGTGAAGCCGGCTCCGTTCAAATCATAGATCGATGCCGCCTGATACCGGTGTGCTGTAGTAAGGCTCTCCCTGAGGACATTGTCATCCTCAGTGTCGAAGAAGACAGGCAGGACCCGGGCGAAGGACTGGACAACATGGATTGCGCCGGGGATTACCCTTCCGTGGTACACCGCGCCCACATAACCCTGTGTATGATTGAAAGCCAGTGCCAGACGGCTCGTCAGGGAAGAGAGCAGCCTGTGCTCCTGCTCCGGATACGGCACTTCTTCTGCCTGACAGGTAAACTCATAAAAATGATAGCTTCCCTTGGTCCGAACCGGCTTGCCCAGACTTGGATAGGCGTTGTAACGGAGAAGCGGCTGCCAGCCCTGCACATCACCGGCAATAGCTGCTTTATAGCTGCCGGCTATTTGCGCATACTGGGCAAATTGCACAGGCTGGCCGTTGAAGCTGTCCTCGATCTGGCTGAGCAGAATACCGAGACCTATCTGGTCAATAAGCATATGGTGCATATTGAGATACAGGTAGGTGTGCCCGGTGGAGAGCAGTGTAACCAGCCTGATATCCCATAGCCGTCCACCGCCCTGCAGGCGGAACCCGCTGCTGAGCTCCTGCAGCTGACCGGCATCAGCCAGTGTGATATGCTCAATTTCCACATGCCTGTTCTGTCCGATCTTCCCGTGTACCCCGCCATCGGCGTAGACATACTCTGTGAAGAAGACATCATTGCATGCAATAACATGCTCAATCGCAGCCTGCAGCGCATTCAACTCAACCGTGCCCTGCTTGGAAATCCGGTAAGCATACTTCACATCGTACATATTGGATTCCGCCAGGCGGAAGCTGTCGATAAACAGCACCTTCATAAAGTTCGGGCATTCGTATCCGTCCGGCTCTGCAGCATCCCATTGCGGGAAGGCGGCATGGCCGGCCCGCTCCAGGATCAGCCGCTTCAGCTCGCGGAGCGTGCCCGAAGTATAAATATCCTGATAGCTGAGCTGTACCCCCAGATGCTCGTAAATGTCCGTAATCATTCTTGCTATATCCATTGATGAGATCGAGGAGTGGAACAGGTCCTCATCCTCGCCAATATCGGGTAACCACCTGCTGCTTCTCTCTTCCCGCGCAGCGGGTCCGGCAGACGCCGCTGCAGTCTCCATGACAGCCGCCTGCGGTACAAGCGTATCACCGGCAGGCTGCGACAGCTCCAGCCGGTCCAGCATAAGCAGCATCTCCTCCAGTCCGGAGAACAGGTGCCGGATCAAGGGCTGGTCGCAGCAGTATTCATACTCCAGATGGTCGCCGTATTCATTGAACTGAAGATGGTTATTGTACTTGTGGAGATAGCCACCCAGCGTAAGCCGGGAGAATACCGCCGATCTCTGTTCCAGCTCCGGCATTCCGGTATAAGACAATACGTAGTCATACCCGTGGTACCCCAGCAGCTCCATATATTCCTCATAGGACAGGAGGGCAGAGCCGCTGATGGACTGGAACAGCTCTTTGAATATACTGCGGGCATTGCCCGCGTAGCTAAGGCTGTCGTCTATCTGCAGAAGAACAGGCGCAATATCCGTGAAATTCCCGATTACACCGGCCTGCTGCATTTGATCCCTGCGGGACACCACTACTCCAATCAGGTTCCTCCGCTGCGGCGACAGCAGGGCCAGCGCAAGCAGGATAACGCCGAACCGGGTAACCTTCAGCTTGCCTGACAGCGATACCGCCGCTCTGAAAGCCCCGTCTGTCAGCCGGCCGCGGCCGTAAACCGGCTCGGCATACGGGCGGCCGGTCTGATCCGGACGCTGATATTGCCTGATTCTGTCCGCATACCCGTCCATTCCCGGCAATGCCTTGGCCCGGCCACCCGGCTTCCGGAAATAACTGCCTTCATCAAGCACAGGGGCGCTCTTGGTCAGCAGTTCCTGTTCCAGGCTGTCCAGGAACAGATACAGGGAATCACCGTCCATAATCAGATGATGCATTAGAAACTCAATGCAGTGCTCTTCCTCCCTGAGATAGTAAGCGGCCAGGCGTCCGCCCCCGAAGACAGCCAGTCTCTGGCCGCCGAGCGGCACGCTGCTCCGGTAATCCTTGAAGCCGCTGTCCACGGCAAACACGTACTGTGAATCCTGTCTGATAATTCTGCCGCTGAAGGCTTCAACTGCGTTCATTACCTTCGTGACAGCCTGATCCATCTCATCCCTGCTCCACCGGTCATCATAAGTAACGGTGAAATAAATACCGTAATCCTTACCGTGCTTTTCGGCATATAAAATTTTCTGCTGCAAGGGCTCCAGCTCGTAATGCCGTGTGCCGGTCTCGGGACTGTTAAGCATCGTGCTCTTCTCCTCCTTTCAACACAGCCTGTGGCCTGCCCTAGATATCCTGAGTCTTTACCCGGGTGAGCAGGAGAAAAATGAGCGCCGCACAGCCCAGCAGGCTGACAAAATGAACCGTTACCGCGCTGCCGCTTCCCGTGAACCCGCTGAACAATTCTGTGTTCAGCTCCGTAATCCACCGGGTCGGCAGAATCCGGGCGAAGCGCTGCATGCCTTCCGGCATGATGGAGCTTGGCCAGAGTGTACCGCCGAGCATCGCCAGCGGCAGGGAGACAACGGTGACCAGCAGCCGTCCGGTGGATTGTTTCGTAGTGCGGCTGACCAGCAGCAGGCCGATGCCCGCAGCAATGACATTAAGCAGACCGTAAGCCAGCACCAGCAGCAGCAGATGGAAAGCGGACAGCTCCAGGTCGATTCCGAAGGCCCCGCTCATCAGCGCAATCATAAGCAGGAACTGGACGATACCGATCGCTGCGAATACACTGACCGTCTGTAAATAGTAGCTGAGCTTGTTTCTGGCCGTCAGCAGCACCCGTTCAGTCGTGGAATGAACCTTGTCACCCAGGAACAGCAGGGTGTTGGTCATGGTCAGGAAGAGCATGATGAACACAATCATGTTAAACGTGCTGGTCAGCACCACTGCGTGCGGATTGCCCAGAATACTCGGCTCGATTGTGACCGGTGCCGGAGTATCCGCCATCAGCTTCATGCTCTCCTGAAAGGCTCCGGCATCGGGTGCATTGTTCGCCAGCGTCTGCAGTGAGGAGAAGATGCTGTTCAGCTTGACCTCAAGTGATTTGGAGTTGAAATTAACCTCCTTGGCATAGCTCTCGATCTTCAGCGCATCCGGATTGGCAAAGAGCTCGCCGGCTGTACTGGTAAAAACAATCCCCAGATTCGCGCTTGCTTGAATAGCGCTGTCTGCATCCTTTGCATGAATCAGGGTTACATCCTGCTTCTCCAGCATGGCGGAGACATAGGAATCAACTGCTGGATCCGGTACATACATGGCCAAGGTTACCTTGGTCGCATCGTTATACTGGGTAACCACCATGAAGGTGAACAGAACGGGCAGCAGTACCATGAAAATAAGCGTCAGCCTTCTTCTCACAATCCGCTTCAAATAAAGTCCAAAGATTCTCATGTTATCTGACCCCCTTCCGGGTTAATGAATAGACGGAAATCAATACAAACCCTAGAGACAGGACCAGTGCATTATAGACAGGCATCAGGTCGATTACCCCCTGCTGAATATAATTGAACAGCGGCTGCTGGAACACCTCATTGATGCTCAGCCTGCTGAGCGAACCGAAATCCAGCTTGATAAAGCCGCCGCCGATAAACGTCATGACCGGAATCAGCAGGGAGACGATACTGTCCAGTGCCTTCATGCGTCGTCCAAGCACTCCGAGGAACAGGCCCAGCGCGTTAAAGAAAATGGCGCCGACAATAATGATGAACAGGACCACCAGATTGTTATTGCCGTAAGAGACATTGAAGAACAGCTTGGCACAGGCCACGATGACCAGCCCCTGAAGAATGGAGATCGAGCAGCCGGTCAGCCATTGGCTTACTACCAGCGACATTTTGGATACCGGCGAGATCAGATAGCGGTCACCAAGCGCTTCATTGTACTCTTCCTGAATGAAATTCATCGTATTGGCCAGTCCGTAAAAGAGGATAAGGACCAGCATCGTCACGCCATAGTAGCTCAGACCCGACATACCGCCTGCTTCACCCTTCTCTCCGGCGGCACCGCCCGCCGTCAGCAGATTGCTGTAGGCATGCTGGTAGACAAGCGGCTGATTATCCCGTCCGGATACGCCCATAGCCTGGTACCCGTCGCCGAAGGCGGAGAGGGTCAGGGCGGTTATATCCACCTTGTCAATGTTCTGATCCTTGCCGTAAACCGTAACCGTACTTTCCCGGTTTGCTGTGACGCCTTCGGTCAAGCCGGCGGGCAGATAAATGAACTGGTCATATTCATCAGCTTCCAGGGCTTTGCGTGCCTCCTCCGCGTTTGCGGCAACGGTGACCTCATACAGCTCACGGTTCTCAGCGCTGGTCAAAAAGGCTACGATATCTTTTCCAAACTGGCCGCTGTCCTCATTAACCACGACCGTACGGGTCTGTGTAATATTGACCGCTGCAGCTGTCTCCTTGGATTCCTGCTGGAACATGGTCGACAGGGCGTTGCCCAGAATCACAATCAGCAGCAGCGGCAGCAGAATGTAATTGACAAAGACGACAGGGCTCTTGATCTTCCGCTTCATGCTTGTTATATAGATCGTCCACATGGCTAATCCCTCAAATTCTTCTTAGTCAGTTTGAAAAACACCTGTTCAAGGTTTGGCGAGATGTACTGGAAGCTCTTGAGCTCATCGCCGAGCTTGTCCTTGATTTCGCTGATTACGCCGACATTGTTCTTCGGAACCGCCAGCTCTATTTTGTTATCCTCAATAGCAACTACCGTGTAATCCGCCAGCCGTGCGGTGTAAGCGGAGCTCTTCAGCTGAAGCTCCAGCTTCAGAATGGCCTGATCCGTATAAGCTTCCAGGATGTCGCTCAGTCTGCCTTCACAGAGCAGCGTGCCGTTGTCAATAATGCCGACATGCGAGCAGATTTTTTCGACCTCCTCCATGTAATGGGAGATGTAGACGATGGTTGTGCCCAGCTGGTTCAGCTCCAGAATGGCATCCAGAATCCGGTTGCGCGACTGGGGGTCAACCCCTACGGTCGGCTCATCGAGGATGATGACATCGGGATTGTGTACAATCCCGCAGGCAATGTTCAGGCGCCGCTTCATCCCGCCCGAGAATTTCTTGGGCTTCTGCTTGCGCTCTTCCCATAGCCCTACAAACTCCAGAGCATATCGCACCTGCTTCTTCAGCTTTTCACCCTTGAGGTTATACAGCTTGCCGAAGAATTCTACATTCTCATAGGCCGACAGATCGTAGATCAGCGCCAGATCCTGAGGCACATAGCCCACCCGGCTCTTCGTGCTCTGGTTAGGGTACTCATTGAACCACTGCAGCTTGCCCTTTTGAGGGTTTTCGAGACCAAGCATTACTTTGGTCAAGGTTGATTTGCCTGCCCCGTTGGGGCCAAGCAGCCCGTAAATTTGTTTGTCAGTAATAGAGATGCTAAGACCGTCCAGTACCGGTTCCTTTTTGTTGTAACTGAAGTCTATAGCCTCGCCAGAAAAGATTGTCCGCATTGATGTACCTCCTAAATGTTTTATAGCACCGCCTTAAGGGCCTGCTTATGTAAAGACTGCCCTGGAAGCATCTGCCACCTTGTTTCCTACAATCACAGTTTAGCATCGGAGCGTGCGGATATACTTTTATGTCATAACAGGCGTAATTTAGATAATAACTGCGATATTATTCGCACCAGGCAGCACCCGGATGACCGGTTCAGGCCGGACAAGGCGCTGCAGACATAGGGCTTACAGGCGTCTGGAACAGCTTCTTTGGACAGGGCCCCCGGAAACTCAGATTCCTTTATTACAAAAAAACGGCCATGCTGCCCATATAGGGCGCATAGCCGTTAAGTACCGTATCTATTCAGCCTGCATAACCTGCTCTGCCGAATCCCGTGCATAGTCACTGAAGGTCGAAAGCACACTGTTATACTCCTCGATATCCTGTACGTGTATGCCTTCATGCAGCTGCTTCCACACCTCTTCGGGAAGTGAGGATTTCATCGAGCCCATATCCATCTGAAAAAAGGTCTTCAGCACCTCTTCCCCTTCCGGCCGGCCCTTGAACAGGCTCAGATTTCCCTCTTCATCGACGCCGATGTAGGCATTCTGCTTGGTCAGCGGCGACAGGTCATTTACCCGCTTCTCGAGCCACAGATCGCCTTCCCCGCTGATCCACCCGCTCCAGCCCGGACGGTCCTTGATCAGCACCTTCAGCTGCCGGGGACTTTTCAGGCCGGGCAACGTCTGGATCTCCTCACCGGTAATGTAGACCGTCTTCAGATGCACTACCCGGCTGATCCCCTCACTGCTTACCGTCTCCAGTAATTTGGCACGCTCCAGCGTAATGCTTCCATCTTCCCCGGTGTCTCCGGCAGGGTGATGCACAGCTGCAAGGGCTGCTACACTGTTGTCCGGGTCTCCGCCCTGCAGGGGATCATAAAATGTTCCAGCTGTTTCCGGCATACTCCATTCGGCTGTGCTGAGCAGTCCGCTCAGCTGTTCCGGAACCTGCATCCCCCGCCAGCCGAGCACCGTTAATGCGATACAGGCCGCTCCAACCCAAGGGGCATTTTTCCATCGTCTCCACCGCCGCCACAGTTGTTTTTTCAAGCGAAAAGCGTTCACTGTAATCCCTTCATTCTGCTTTTTTGGCTATTGTGGCCTGTGAAGGAAGGGATTATGCGCCACTGCGGAAAAATGTTGCTATTCAACGGGGGAATACAACGTTCCAAACTCCCCTTCGCTACACTTAGTTGGATTTTAGCCACTTAATTGCCGTGAATCCCGGAGTTTGCAGCCACTAAGTGGAAAAAAGTCATCTGTTTCCGGGCATTTATCACTTTGAGGCTGATTTTCATCAATTTAAGTGACGTTTTTCCAACTAGTTTCCCGGCAGCAGCGTTCAAGGCAGAATTAGATGGCGAAAATCCACTTAGTCTGATGCGCGCACGCATTTTTCCTCATATTCATGCATATTCAGCTATTCCGCCGGCAACGGCTTCCCGATTGCCCCAAGGAACAGCCATAAGCCCGTCTGTGTGTCCTCAATAACAAAGATAAACGGCCGGTCGGCAGTCAGCTCAAAGGGTAAGTCCGCGGTGGGAGCCGCTCCAGCATCCATTGCAACGAGCGTTGAGGCAGCAGCTTCGGTTCCGGCTTCATTTACCTCGATATACGTCTTATGAATAATCGAGCCGATGAAAATGGGCATATCCACATCTGCAAGCGCTGAGAAATCGGCCTTGGCCGGGTCAAAAGGAATCTTAACACCCAGTGCCTGTATAGCCTCCTTCAGATCAGCGCCGTATTCGGCAGTGAACCGCGGAAGACCGACGGTTCCGAATCTCTCGGAAAACTGTTCTGCCGCAGGCAACCCGCCCTGAAGCACCTGATCCATAGACGACTGTTCAGACGGCAGAATAACCAGCATATCCATTTGTCCTTCCCCGTAAGGAAGCCGGACTGCCTGCCAGTCCTCATTCTCTGCATAAGCAAAGTTACCGGTCTGCTTCATCATCATGACTTCTATAGTGGTACTCTTATCCGGATGAAAATCCGCCAACGTGGTATTCTCCACAGGAAACTTCACTTGCCATGCTCCTTTAAAATACAAGGCATTGACCAGCAGCGCCACCGTATTGCCACCGGGCGGCTGCTCCAGCATCCTGTCTATCTTCCCTGCCGTATGGTCTGAAACCCACTGGTTCACCTTGGTGACAGTCTTCTCCGCAGACAGGTCTGTTGTGCGAACCTGCGCCCCATAGCTGGCTTCGGCTGCTTCCAGATAATTCTTGCGCAGCTTTATACCGTTTTCTACCCACACCGAATTGGCAAGCTCAAGCTGAATGCCGGGTCCGGCATCGTTCAGCAGCGGCAGCAATGCCTTGTTGCCGGCATTCAGCTGCTCCAGCTCCCCGGGAGCATAACCCAGCAGCTCTCCCAGCTCTTCCGCCGTCTCCCCGCGGCTGCCATTGTAAGCAAGCGCCAGCGCGGCCGATATGCTATACGGTGAAACCGTCAAATTCCCTTCAGCCCCGCCCTGTTCCCTCAGCTTGCTGAGCAGCTGCAGGCCAAGCTCATTGCTATGCCGGGCAAGCCGGGCATCCAGCTTCGCCGCTGACGCTGCCCTTTCACTGAAGTTCATCTCTGAGCTGGCAGAGTCGCCAGCAACGTCACCAGAGCTGCCTGAACCGCAGCCGGCCAGCACAACACACGGGAGCAGCAGGACACACAGATGCAGCATAGGTCTTTTTTTCATGAACATTTCCCCCTTTATCTCAATCAGCTCAGGCAGATGCTTATATACCTTTCTTGACGAGCACAAATGGAAAATGTTTCATTTTTTTTAAATGTTCGGTATCACCGGCAGCAAAATATGACTTGGATATTCCGTGTCATGGCAAATCGTCTGCTGAACAATCACCGCTCCCGTATCCTCATACGGATCATTGCCGGTATTCGTATTCGGGAACGCGACAAATTTGCTGGACGAGGTAACCGTGAAGCGGATGCGGTGTCCGGCAGCAAAGGTATGGGCGATATTTTGCAGGAAAATATCATACTTATCCACCTGACCCGGCACCAGCAGCTGCGGATTGTCCAGCCCGTGACGGTACTTGGCCCGCACAATATAGTTAGACAGCCGGATCGAATCGCCGTTCTCATACACATCGCTGAGCGTCACAACCCAGTCGGTATCAAGGCCTGTACTTGCCGCATACAGAACGCAGGACAGCTCCCCCGCAACCGTCAGCTTGTCCGCCAGTGGTTCGCTGGTGTACACCACAATGTCGCTGCGCAGCTCATGCTTCCGCATATTTTCCGGCTCCCGTTCCCCGCTGTCTGCAACAGGGTCTGCCGGATTATAGATAAATGTATCCAGGGCGGAATCCGCTTCCGGTGCAAATACCAGCCTGCCGTCACCCAACGACGAATTCGCCCGGCCCGAACCTGCGAGATAGAACGGCGTAACCACCGCTTCAGCAGGAGTCCAGTCTTCAGAGGTTCTCCAGCGGTTTTCACCGACTACATAATAGGAAGCCCGCGGCTCTTCATCGATACCGTTTGGAATCTCCTTCAGGAACCGGTCAAACCAGCGCAGCACCGAGACATCATAATCGTAGACAACCGCATCCTCGCCAAAAGCCACTCCCTGCAGATCCCTGGCCCGGTTCGGCCCGTGCTCCCAGGCACCTAAGCGAATTTTGCGGTTCGGCACATCATGCTCGGTCAGCATCCGCCAGGTCTCAGATACACCGGGACTGTCGCCGTCATACCAGCCGGAAATCACATACATTGGAACCTTGACCTGATGGCCCAGCTCGGTGAAGGTGCAGTTCCGCCAGAAGTCATCGTATTCCGGATGCCGGCTCCACAGCTCCCACGGGCCTGAGGTCTTCCCGATCATCTGCTGCGGAATGTCCCGGATCGGCCTTGCATCAACCGCCGCTTCCGGGCTTACCGTGATCCCGCCAAAAATATCAAAATCCGTCCGCGTCCCCACCGACTGTGCCAGGGTCCACGACAGCAGCGGCCAGGAGCATAGCGTCCCGCCTTTGCGCGCGGTATCAATAAACGGTGAGCCCACATTTACCTCATCCACAACCGCCTTGAGGTTCGGATGCCCGCTGGTCGCTGCTGTCACAACAACATAGCCGAGATAGGAGGCGCCCCACATGCCGACTTTGCCGTCCGACCAGTCCTGGGCAATAATCCAGTCAATCGTGTCGTAGCCGTCATCCCGTTCATTATAAAAAGGAATCAGCTCACCCTCAGAGTCCGCCCGGCCCCGCACATCCTGGGAGACTACGGCATAGCCTTTGTTCGCCCAGCGCATAAAAATCTCTTTTTTCCCGTTGCGGTCATAACAGGTGCGCACAAGAATCGTCGGCAGCTTCGTCCCCGGCTGAATGCCCTCCGGCAGAAACACATCGGTTGCCAGCCTGATGCCGTCACGCATAGGAATCAGGAACGTTCCGAGGTCATTAACGCCATACTCCGGCTTGGACAGAAGCGGCTCATCATACACCGTCAGCGGAGTCAGTTTTTCATAGCCTGCCTTGACGATCAGCTCAATCCCATAGCGGTTAGGGGTTAGAAAAGCGATGACCTCCCCGTTCAGCGTCACCACATCCAGCGCCGTATCACCCCGCAGTGCCCAGACCTGTGAAGCCTCCAGCCTTCCGTCAATCTCCGCCTCATAGCTGATATGCTTGTGGTATACCTCGCCAGTATCCAGTACAACCTTTTCTCCCGTCCAGTCTGCAGTTTCGTAGGAAGCGAGCTGGCGGGCGATTTTGGCAAAAGGAAGCACATATTTCGCGTTTGGATCAAGCACATTGTCCTGCATTTGCGTGCGGCGGCGGACGTCTACCGTGGCGTGCATAATTGCTTTTTCCGTAAAATGAATCCTGCCGCTATAAATCCCCGAACAGTAGAAATGGAAGTCAGTTGTATGTAAATAAGTAGTCATCAGTGCAATCCCCTATCCGCAGATTTGTTCAAACACCCGGAGCCAGTTGCCGCCCATAATCTTAGCAATGTCTTCATCCGTATAACCGCGTGCTACCAGACCTCTGGTGAAGTTGATAAACGTGCTGTATTTCTCAAGTCCCGCCACCGTTTCGGTCGAAGGCCCGTCCCCAGGTGCAAAGCCAAGTTTGGGCGCAATATGCTCTTTAAAATAAACCAGCGACCAGTCGAGATCGCTCATCGGCCAGTCTGTGCCAATGCCCACATGATCCACGCCGACCAGACGGATCACGTACTCCATATGATCCAGCACATGGTCGATCGTCGTGTGGTCAGGGTCTTCATGGACAAACCACGGCATGGCAAAAATCCCGATGACGCCGCCGGTACCGGCAATGGCGAGAATCTCCTCATCGCTTTTACAGCGCATATGCGGATATATCGCTTCTACTCCGGTGTGTGAGGCAATGACCGGTGTGCTTGAAACCTTGCAGGCATCCAGGGTCGTCTGTTTGCCGCAATGTCCGGTATCGACAATGATCCCCAGCTCGTTCATCCGCTGCACAAACCGGACCCCGAAATTCGACAGACCGCCGTTCCCCTGCTCCGCGCAGCCGGAGCCGATCAGATTCTGCTTATTGTAGGTCAGCTGCAGAATACGCAGCCCGAAGTTATGCAGCACCTCCAGCAGCTCCAGATTGGTGCCGAGGGCATCCGTCTCCTGTGCTGTCACAATGCCCGCCACCTTGCCGGACTGCTTGGCGCTGCGGATATCTCCGGCAGTCAGCGCCTTAATCAGCCAGTCATTGGCATCAAACTGCAGCTGCACCTCGCCCATGCTCGTAATCAGGCTGTCCATATCGTTCAGGTGCAGCTCCCGGTTGCCGGCTGTAATGCCGGACTTGAACCACTCCTCTTTGTACTGGGGAATGTCGCCGCCCGCAGCCAGCTTGGTCACCCATTTGGCCGGCATGGAGCTGTAGGCCATCGGCTCATCCTTGTACGGCTCGCTCAGCTCCCTGATTCTATCCGAGACAGCAGCGGGAATTGCGCTTGGTGACAACGGCCCCTGAAACAGCAGATCAATGTTGATATTCTGCTCATGCAGCCGCTGTGCGCGGAGCTCCTGCGCCTCCGTTAATTTAAAATCATACAATCCTGACTGTAAGCTCATCTGTCTGGCCTCCTCCAATTACATCTCCACCTCAACACCCTTATGCAAAAGCACCGCCTGATTGTAAATATAATGCGCCGCCGCCAGATCCTCAATCGCCAGGCCCAGCCCCTTGAACAGGGTGATTTGCTCCCGGCTTGTTCTGCCCTCCACTTGTTGCAGGAGCAGCCCGCCGAGCTCGCCGGCGATATGGCCTTCAGCTATGGCACCCTCAGCCAGCGGAATGAGGTAGTCCCCCGCCTCATGGATTGCGGATTCCAGCCGGTCCACGTAGAGCCTGGATGCCGCCACCAGCGCCGAGTCCAGCTCCCGCTCATGCGGCCGGCAGGCGCCGACGGCGTTGATATGGGCTCCCTCCGGGACCCACTCGCCATTCAGCACCGGTACACTAGAGGCCGTCACGGTACAGATAATGTCGGCTTTCTGTACCGCCTCGCGCACGGTAGCCGCTGCCGTTATTTCTATACCGTATCTGGCGGCCATCTCCGCGGCAAAACGCTGCGCCTTGTCCGGCGTTCTCCCCCAGACACGGACCTCGCGGATGCTGCGCACCAGCAGCATCGCCTCCAGATGGCTGGCCGCCTGCTCGCCGGTGCCGAGAATCGCCAGTACACCGGCATCTTCCCGGGCCAGCAGCCTGGTTGCTACCGCACTGACCGCCGCTGTGCGGATTGCCGTAATCTGCCGGCCGTCCACGATGGCATTCAGCCTGCCGGTCTCTGCATCGAACAGGGCAACCGCCCCCTGATGGGAGGGCAGCCCTCTGTTATGATTGTGCGGGAACACGCTGATCAGCTTGGCTCCCGCCGCCGCCTCCTGCCGCAGATAAGCCGGCATCAGCCCGAACAGATTTCCGTCCGCAAGCGGCATAACCTGCCGCAGGCTCTGAACCGCATCCCCTGAAGACAGTGCTGCCAGCACATCCTGCATGACACCGATACAGGCTTGCATCGATAGAATCTCCGCTGTTTCTTTTCCGTTAATCACCAGCATGATGTACGGCCTCCAGTCTTGTCAGCTATCTTTTTTCTTCTATTTATCATAGCGCTATCCTGGCCGTTTGCGAAATACCGGAGATAAAATAACCGGGGGGCTTATCTTTCTGAGCCATCATTTGCTATACTCTATAACAGTGGTTGTAAAGTTAAAATTAAAAACAAAGGGGATTTCCTATATGATCATCCAGCCCAAAACACGCGGCTTCATCTGCACCACGGCGCATCCCGAAGGCTGTGCCCGGCAGGTACAGCAGCAAATTGACTATGTAAAAGCACACAAAAAACTGAGCGGACCCGTCAATGTTCTGGTTGTCGGAGCCTCCACCGGATATGGACTGGCTTCGCGGATTACCGCTGCTTTTGGTGCCGGAGCGAACACGATCGGCGTCTTCTTTGACAAGCCCGCCGAAGGCGCACGTACGGCTTCCGCAGGCTGGTATAACTCCGCTGCGCTGGAGAAGGCTGCTGCCGAACAGGGCCTGAAGTCGTTCAGCATCGTCGGTGACGCGTTCTCTGACAGCATCAAGACCAAGACGATCGATTTGATCAAAGCCGAATTCGGCAACGTTGATCTCGTAGTGTACAGCGTGGCTTCCCCGCGCCGCACTCATCCGGTTACAGGAGAAACCTTCTCCTCCGTGATCAAGCCGGTAGGCAATGCGTATACCAACAAAACAATGAACTTCCACTCCGGTGAAGTTACGAACGTAACGATCGAGCCGGCAACGGACGATGAAGTGCGCCAGACGATCGCGGTTATGGGCGGCGAGGACTGGGGCATGTGGATCGACCAGCTTCAGGCAGCAGGCGCGCTTGCTGAAGGGGCAACAACGGTAGCCTACTCCTACATCGGACCTGAGGTTACTCACCCGATATATAAAGACGGAACAATCGGGCAAGCCAAAAATGACCTGGAGAAAACGGCAATCGCACTGAACGAGAAGCTGAGCGCTACAAACGGACGGGCTTATGTATCGGTTAACAAGGCACTGGTAACCCAGTCCAGCTCGGCCATTCCGGTTGTCCCGCTGTACATTTCCGCCCTGTACAGAGTGATGAAGGAAAAAGAGCTGCATGAGAACTGTATCCAGCAGATGTACCGTCTGTTCGCGGAGCACCTGTATAACAGTGAAGCCGGCAGCCATCTGATCCGCATCGACGACTGGGAAATGCGTGAGGACGTTCAGGCTGAGGTGATGAAGCGCTGGAGCGAAATTGAGACAGCCAATGTACCTGAACTGGCTGATCTGCCAGGCTACCAGGAGGATTTCTTCAACCTGTTCGGCTTCCGCACAGAAGGTGTGGATTATGAAGCAGACACCGATCCGGCGGTAGACATCCCGAACCTGGTGTAATATCCAAGCACAGCAAAGAGGCCGCTCCCCTAACCGGGATGCGGCCTCTTTTTATACCACTACTGCCTAAGCGCCAATTTCACCTGTCTAGTATAGAACAGCCGCACAATCAGGAAATAGACCAGCTGGATGATGCAGAACATACCCAGCACAAGCGCGGATTCCTTGAGCAATGAATACTGGAACATATGCGACAGGGTCGTAAGCGCCACGGCTCCATGGACCAGCGCTACAAGAATAGGCGCAAAAAACAGCAGGCTGATCTGGCGGTTCAAAATCCGGCCCAGCTCTTTTTCACTGAGGCCCAGCTTGGATATTGCCTTGAACTTGTGCTTATCCTCATCCAGATCGCTGTACAGCCGGAAGTACAGGAAGCTGCCTGCCGACACAAAGAACACAATGCCGACAAAGAAACCTACGAACATCATGGGTCCGAAATTTTTAACCGTCATGTCCATCTGATAATCCAAGGCATCGAACTGATAAGCCTCGGAGTAGGGCAGCTTGTTCAGCAGCTGTCCCCCTGTAGCCACTGCTCCCTTTTGACCAGCCGGTCCGTGCCAGGTATAGTAATGATCCGCCTTGGACGGATTGCCGAGGCCTGACAGCAGCGCGTCCGGGACAACCAAATAATGGCTGACAACGCTGACAACCGGAGAAAGAATGGCCCGGTCCGCTTCCACCACGGTCCCCGTCCGCAGCTGCAAAGGCTGGTTCAGCATGCCCTCTCCATTGCGGGACAGCCCGAAATCGACAGCCACCGCCTGTCCCTCTTCCAGCTCTATAGTTTCAAGCTCCATCAGCTCCGCAATATGGTTGTACTGACTTTGCTTCACCAGCAGCAGCATTTCATCGTTCCCTGCCGCAAGCGGATAATAACTAAGCGTTAGCTCAGCCGGCTCAGTCCTCAGCCCCGATTCACTGAGCTTCTGACGGATCAGCTGCAGATGTGTCTGCTCCATACTGTCATCTTCCTTAGCTAAGTAAGTGAACAAATAAGGGTTATGCTTGGGCATTGAACCGTACAGCATCGACTGGAAGCCGTACAACGCCCCGATGGCACAGAAGGACACCGTTGAAATAATAGCCACCAGAAAAAAAGTACGCGCATTATCCTTCATCCGGTAGGAGAGGTCGGAGAACAGCAGCATATTGGTTTTGGACCAGAAAAGACGCTCCTGACTCTTCAGCCTCCGGATGATATAGACGCTGAGCTGGGTGAACAGCAGATAGGTTGCTACAGTAACCATAATCACCACAGGCAGAAGCAGGAACACGGCCTCCAGCCCTTCCGCACGCAGCGACAGGAAGTAGCTGCTCCCGATCAGGGCTACGACAAGCAGGGACAGCAGCAGCGAGGCTTTCGGCTCCTTTTTCGGCTGACGGTCTGACTTGATCAGGGTAATCAGCTTGCCGCTCCGCAGTACCGCCGAAATAAACAGGGAGATTAGCACGAACAGCAGCAGAAAGGAGACCAGGGTAAGCACAATCGCCTGCAGCGGAAAATAGAAATACAGCCGCTCATTAAGCGCGATTATATTTTCCCCGGCCAGCAGAATCCCCTTCGCGAAGACCAGTCCAAGGCCCAGACCGCCGGCAATGGCACTGATGCCGATCAGCATATTTTCCATAAAAATCATCTTACGCAGCTGACCGGTCGTCATGCCCTGCAGAATCATGAGGCCGAATTCCTTTTTGCGTGACTGCAGAAAGGCACTCATCGAGTATAGTACGAAGAAAAAGGAGAATACATAAATAATCCATATCGACACGCTCAGGGCAACCACAGTTCCCGAATTCAGCCTGTCGGCACTAAGCTGCGGATGCGAGGCAAAGATCGAGAACGTAAAGAACACCATAACCATGAACATGCTGCTGAGAAAATAAGCGCTGTACAGCCGTTTGTTGCGGGTGACATTACGGAATGCGAATTGACGGAACGTCATTGCCGTATCCCCCCAGCAGCGAAAGTGTATCAATGATTTTCTGGAAAAAGCCCTGGCGGTTGTCGCCGCGGTGAATCTCGGTATAAAACCGGCCGTCCTTGATGAACACCACACGATGACAGTAGCTTGCGGCCACGGCATCATGGGTAACGAGCAGCATCGTCGTTTTTTGCTCCTGGTTGATTGTCATCAGCATATCCAGAACATCCTTGGCTGCCTTGGAATCCAGATTGCCGGTAGGCTCATCGGCCAGCAGCAGCTTGGGCGAATGAATCATCGCTCTGGCAATGGCTGTCCGCTGGGACTGGCCTCCCGAGATTTCATAAGTACGCTTTTTTAGAATAGAGGCTATGCCCAGCTTGTCAGCGATCCGCTGCGCCTTCTCCTTCATCTCACGGACCGGGACTCCGTCCAGCGTCAGCGGCAGGACCATGTTCTCCTCCACCGTCAGCGTGTTCAGCAGATTGAAGTCCTGGAAGACGAAGCCCAGCTGACGGCGGCGGAAGACGGCCAGCTCATTTTTGCCCATCGCGCCTATGCTCCTGCCGTCAATCAGAATCTCTCCGGTTGTCGGGCTATCGACAGTGGCAATCAGGTTCAGGAGTGTCGTTTTTCCGCTTCCGGACGGCCCCATGATCCCGATGAATTCCCCCTCTTCCACCGTCAGATCAATATCTGTCAGCGCCCGGTAGGCGATGTTGCCTTCATATATTTTGTTGACTTGTTTTACCTGCAGCATCTTTGCTCTTGTCTCCTTTCTATAGCCGGCGGGTTCTGTTCCCAATATACAGGGCAGGCAGAAGAGCCGCTATTGATTAAGGTTTCACTTTTCTTACATGCATGTAAGCTATATATTCGCTGCAAAAATAAGCCGGACCGCCGTTCCCTTCCCGGCCTCTGACTCCAGTTCAATTACATGCCCGAGCCGGTCGGCAGACTCCTTGGTCAGATACAGCCCCATCCCTGTGGATTCACGCAGGCCCCGCCCGTTCTCACCGGTGAAAAAGGGATCAAATACCCGCTTAAGGTCGGACGCCTGAATGCCGATCCCCTCGTCCCTGACCTCTATAACAGCCTCGCTGTCCCGCAAATAACAGGAAACTGTGATTTTTTTATCGCCGGAAGCTTTAACCGCAGTGTATTTGATCGCATTGTTAATGATCTGCGACAGCATGAAGAACAGCCATTTCTCGTCCGTCTGGACGGAAATGCCCGGATCAGCTGCCTCCACCGCCGGATAGATCCGGTTGCGGATAAACTGGCGTTTATGCTCATGCAGAACCTCATGGATCAGCTGCGGCAGAACCACCTGTCTGATGTTAAAATCCTTCTCGAACGCCCGCAGCCTGGCCATGTACAGCACCGTATGCAGACCGCTGCGCATCCGCTCCAGCTCCTCCCGGATGCTGGCAAACTCAGGCTCGTCCATGTTCTGGACGGTAAGCTCGATAACCGAAAGCGGGGTTTTCATCTGGTGCACCCACTGGTCGATGAAGCTCAGATGCTGCTCCTGCTGCTTTTTCATTGTGGTAAGCTGCTGCATGGTATGGCGGTAGTGGGAATGCAGCAGCTCCTCAAGGGCTTTGGATACGGGGGCCTCCTCTATTTTTTGAAAGGCTTCATCCAGTGAATCGAGCGGCCGGCTAAGCCGGAGGTAAAAGCGGCGGCGGGTCAGGTACTGGTGAACCAGATAACAGGAGAGGAAGAAAAATCCTATAAACACGGCATACAAGGCAACCGGCAAGTGACGGTAACCGTCCAGCCAGTAAATGGAGATGATCGCTCCGAACTGGACCAGCTGGACAGCAATCAGCAGCAGGTGCTCCCGGATAAACAGCTTCATCAGACACCCTCTCCCCAGGTAACATTCAGCCTGTAGCCCGTTCCCCTGACCGTCAGCACAGCCTCCTCGATCCCAAGCTCATGCAGCTTTTTACGGACCCGGGTAATGTTCACATTAAGCGTATTTTCATCAACAAAAGCCTGAGGCTGGTCCCACAGCTTCTCAAGCAGTGCTTCCCTGCTGGCTACCCGCGGGTAACGCTCCATCAGGCTCTCCAGAATATCCGTTTCCTTTTGAGTCAGGCTTACCAGGCTTGTCCCAAGCTGCAGCTCGAGCCTCTCGGGATACAGAATAAGCCCGTCCTGCTCAATCACTGTTTCCTGGCGTACTCCGGCATATTCCCCGAACGCCCGCCGCAGATGGCTGCGGATTTTGGCCAGCACAACCCCGGAATGAAACGGCTTGGTGATATAATCATCCCCGCCGTTCTCCAGCGCCATAATCTGGTCCATCTCACCCTCACGGGCTGAGATAAACAGGATAGGACAAGTGGAGACGCGGCGGATTTGCCTGCACCAGTAATAGCCGTCATAACTCGGCAGGTTCACATCAAGCAGTACCAGCTCCGGCTGTGCTTGCCGGAATTCCTCCAGCACCTGCCCGAAATCCTGGACCAGCACCGCCTCGTACCCGTATTTTTGGATGGCAGACTGCAGCAGCTCCGCAATCTTGATGTCATCCTCCACAATCATTATTTTGGACATAAGCACAGCTCTCCTTAACCGTTACAATCAGCGAAACTCAATAAATCGGATATCCCCATACGAACATCGCCAGATACAACAGACTTCCTACTATACATAATACCGTTATGGCACTGTCCTTAGCCTTATCCTTCGTAAGCAGCACAACCGCAAAGGCCAGCGGAAAAGCTCCAGCCAGATAACGCGGCGCGGACAGCAGCCAGGTCGGACCGGTGACGAATACAAAATACACAAGCATATAAGCAGTATAGGAGGGGTGGAGCTTCCTGGCGCTTTTGAACATTGCATACAGTGTAGTAAAAATAGCAATCAGATTCGGCAGCCAGAGCCCGAGAAAACTGCGGCTGTCCCCTTCCTTGAACTTGCCGACCGCGTACTCCATCTGGTACCTCACGGTATCAAAAAACAGATACTGCCGCTGGAACCAGTGCTCCCGCTGATAAATGCTGAACTGCAGCGCGTTTCCGTAGACCGCATAGTTAATGTACAGATAGGCCAGCAGGCCGAGCAGCACGATTGCCAGGCATCCGGCAGCAGCTGCAAGCTTGCGCTTGAACGCTCCTTTATGGGCAGATTTGTACGTTTCAGCAAGGTCGCGCCACAGCAGAATAACAATCGGTACCGCCAGCAGGACCCCGGGAGAACGCGTGAATCCGGCCAGGGCGGCGCACAGGCAACCAAACAGCCACTTCTTTTTGCGGACCAGATAAATGGATAATAACGACAACAGCAGGAATAAGGACTCCGTCATCGGCAGCAGGAAGAAGAAGCTAGCTGGAAAAATAAACATATATTTTATTACCCGTAGCGCTTCTTTCCTGTCCATGTCCAGCGCCGCAAGCTCATAAGCAACCAGTGCAAAGGCAACTGTACAGAGATTGGCTACGGCATAGCCAGCAGCAAGATAATTATTGGTAAAGAAGTGAACTACCTTGATCAGGATTGGGAAAAAAGGCAGGAACACGATATGGAACCGGGGATCCCCCTCCGTCACATACCAGTTCTCGGCAATGCCCAGATAAGATGGAGCATCGATTCCTTTTATATGCCAAGCCTCATTTAGGTGCTCAATTAGCCCCCCGGTGTAACCGTTCTTCAGGATCAGAAAAGCGTAGGCGGCAACCGCCATAAGCAGCCTGCTGAGCAGCACCCAGACAATAATTTTCGTCCACGCCTGTCTGCGCAGATCCGCGGCAGCTTCCAGTCTGGCATGCTGGGGGTTCCCGCCTGCTGCAATATATTCGGTTAATGCGGGAATGGCACGCAGGCCGGTCATGATGAACAATCCGTAACAGGCCGCTGCAGCTGCAGTGCCCATAAATGTCCAGCTGCTGGCATGCGTTGCCCAGTATATCCCGGCAGCTGCCATAACGGCTGTAAAAATTACAGAAATGCTTCGGTTAACCTTCTCCATCTGGTCCCCCTTGTGGTTAATAACATTATGTAGGTCTGCTCTATCGGCATAAGTAATTTTTACCATAAGACCGGGGGATTGTCTTCACAATCTTTAATCCGGCCATGTTCAAACCGCAATATACCTAATCAATTACACAACAAACCGATATAACATCAGATTTATAATGAGGTTAAGAACAATAAAGCGATACTAGGAGGTTATTCCAGCATGAACCGGAAATCCGTAATTGAACAGACCCTGGCCATCACCCGCCTTAACATTGAGCGTTTCGGTAACCGTTTTCCAATTGTCAGTATGGGTGACGGCAAATACTTTTTGACTGACCAGACCAACTGGACGGAGGGCTTCTGGTCCGGTATTTTGTGGCTGAGCTATGAATACAGCAAAGATCCCGCCCTTTATTATGCAGCGATCCAGACGGTGGATTCCTTCCGTGAGCGCATGGAAGCAGGGCAAGAGCTGGATCATCATGACATCGGCTTCCTCTACTCGCTGTCCGCCAAAGCGCGGTGGATCGTCGACAACGATGAAACCTCCCGCCTGCTGGCACTGCAGGCCGCCGATGTGCTGATGAAGCGCTGGCGCTCAGCACCGCAGGTGTTCCAGGCGTGGGGGCCGGAAGGTGACCCCGACAACGGCGGGCGGATTATCATCGACTGCCTGATGAACCTCCCGCTGCTCTACTGGGCAGCTGAACAGACCGGAGACCGCAGCTATGCCGAGTGCGCCACTATTCATGCCGACAAAAGCCGCCGCTTCCTGGTGCGGGGGGACGACTCCTCCTACCACACCTTTTACTTTGACCAGGAGAACGGAAATGCCATCCGCGGCGGAACCGCGCAGGGCTTCCAGGACGGATCGACCTGGACGCGGGGCCAGGCCTGGGGCGTCTACGGCTTCGCGCTGGCTTACCGCTATACGCGGGAGGAGCGTTTCCTCGAAACCTCGCGGAGGCTGGCCCGCTACTTCCTGGAGCATCTCCCAGAGGACCATGTCGCCTATTGGGATTTCGATGCCCCGCAGGAGGAAGGCACAGCACGTGACAGCTCGGCCTCAGCCATCTTTGTGTGCGGCGTGCTTGAGCTGCTGGACCATCTCCCGGAAGGCGACCCGGACCGCGCTTTGCTGAGCGACGCGGTAACCCGGTCAATGGATTCCTTGATCGGCAACTACTTCACCGCCGGCAATCCAGACGAGGAAGGCTTCCTGCGCCACGGCTCCTATTCCGTCAGAGGCAACTCCTCCCCGGACGATTTCATGATCTGGGGCGACTATTTCTTCCTGGAGGCGCTGCTGCGCCTGGAGCAGGGCATTCCGGGGTATTGGTACGGCCGGCAGGATTAGGGGGCATGGTAGGTTGGTGAGGCGCGGGGACCTGGCTGGAGACTGGTGATTGGAATGGTGGAGAGTTGGGTGGGTGTGTCTGGTGAGAGTGTGGGGCGGAGTACTGAGCGGGTTAGTTTGGTGAGTGTATCAGTTGGAGTGCTAAGCGGGTGAGTTTGGTGAGTGCGTCGAGTGGAGTGCTGAGCTGGTTAGTTTGGTGAGTGTGTCGGACGGAGTGCTGAGCGGGTTAGTTTGGCGAGTGTATCAGTTGGAGTGCTAAGCGGGTTAGTTTGGTGAGTGCATCGAGTGGAGTGCTGAGCTGGTTAGTTGGTGAGTGCGTCGAGTGGAGTGCTGAGCTGGTTAGTTTGGTGAGTGTGTCGGACGGAGTGCTGAGCGGGTTAGTTTGGCGAGTGTATCAGTTGGAGTGCTAAGCGGGTTAGTTTGGTGAGTGCATCGAGTGGAGTGCTGAGCTGGTTAGCATTCTGGATGGGTGTGTGGGGCAGTAGGTGACAAAGTCAGAGTTTAGCTGAGAGGTAGGCTCGATAGTTAGTTAGGAGTAACCAGTCTTTTTGCCTCTCATTTCGCCCATTTCCCCTAATCCGCCGGAATCAGAGGCATTTTTGCCTCTCATTTTGCCCATTTCCCCTCATCCGCCGAAATCAGAGGCATTTTTGCCTCTCATTTCGCACATTTTCCCTCATCCGCCGGAATCAAGGGCATTTTTGCCTTTCATTTCGCCCATTTCCCCTTATACGCCGGAATCAAAGGCATTTTTGCCTTTCATTTCGCCCATTTCCCCTAATCCGCCGGAATCAGAGGCATTTTTGCCTCTCATTTCGCCCATTTCCCCTAATCCGCCGGAATCAAAGGCATTTTTGCCTTTCATTTCGCCCATTTCCCCTAATCCGCCGGAATCAGAGGCATTTTTGCCTTTCATTTCGCACGTTTCCACTCATCCGTCGGATTCAAGGGCATTTTTGCCTCTCATTTCGCCCATTTCCCCTCATCCGCCGGAATCAGAGGCATTTTTGCCTCTCATTTCGCCCATTTCCCCTCATCCGCCGGAATCAAGGGCATTTTTGCCTTCATTTGGCCCATTTCCCCTAATCCGCCGGAATCAGAGGTATTTTTCCCTCTATAGTGGCTGTCTACGGGCTGAACTGGACTACTTAATGGGATTTTTCCCACTAAGGATTTACCTGGTTACTTGGAGCTGCATAGTTACTTAAGTACGCAGATGAAACGGTTTCTTTTTACCGGACGGCTACTTATACTAAAAGTAATACTGGTTCATGAGGGAGCGCTATATGAACAGGAACAATCATCCGCCCCAGGGGCTGGAGCCCGGGTTGTTTATGTACAAGTATAAGGTTGAGGATGCGGAAGCCCATTGGTTCCACGCGCATAGGGGCATTGAGATGCTGTACATTTATAGCGGCCGCGGCGAGATTATGGCAGAGAATCAGACGTATCCGATCCGGGATCACACGCTGGTCTGGTTTCAGCCCTATCAGCTGCACCGTGTACTTGTTCCGGCGGCCCAGGGCCATTCGTATATCCGGACCAATCTGACCTTTGATCCCGGTTTTTTGGAGCGTTATCTTGCGGCTTTTCCTTTACTGGAGAAGTATTTTCGCAGCCTGTGGAGGGGGAGCCTGCAGCGGCCGGTTGTATATGACCTGCAAAATACGCCGGTTGCCGCTGTGCTGGAGGAATTGCATTACGCCGACAATAACTCCGCTGCGGATAGAGAAGAAAATATGGGACTTCTGATGCTCCAGTTAATCCGGCTGCTGCAAAAGAACATGTCCGGCGTGTTGCCCGGGGATTTCAATAACCAGTCACGCGGAGGTTCGCATGTTGAACGGATTACCGGTTGGCTGGACGAACACTACAAAAAGCCTTTTAGCCTGGAGACGCTGGCCGCTGCGATGCACCTGTCCCCGTACCATATTTCACATTTATTTAAGGATTTTGCCGGGATCACCCTGTCTGAGTATGTAATGCAGCGGCGTGTACGGGAAGCCAGTATTCTGCTCGCCAACACCTCCATGTCTGTCCAGGAGATCGCTGCAGAAGTCGGCGGCTATTCTCCGTCGTATTTTAGCCAAATGTTCAAAAAGCAAAAAGGAATCTCACCGGAACAGTACAGGAAGAGCATCCGCTGAACAAAGCTGATTACAAATGGGATAACGAGACCGCAACCGCATTATCGACAAAAGACCGGTCAGGCCGGGACTTCAGCAATACCGTGATTCCGATTAAGGATACAACGAGACTTTGAGCCAGAGCTTTGGCGTTCGTCTCTTGATGAAGCTCGCCTGACCGGATTCCGCGTTCGATCGTTTCCTGAAACAGGACGGCAAGGTACATCTGATGCTCCCGCGTAATAATTTCAAATTTCTCATCATGAGGCGACAGCTCGACCATTGTATTGATGCAAAAGCACCCCGGGCTCCCCTGCCCCGCGTACTCCCCGTCAACTAAACCTTTGAAGTAACTACGAAAGGCTTCCCGGACAGAATGATTACTTTCAAGCTTCTTCCGTATACTTGCAGCGTGCCATTGGGTGTATTTTCGCAGAGTGGTTTCAAACAGCTGTTTTTTATCGCCAAAAGCTAAATAAAGACTGGGCCGCTGAATCGCCATGGCCGAGGTCAAATCGTTAATTGAAGTCGCCTCATAGCCCTTCTCCCAAAAAACACGCATCGCCGCATGAAGCACCTTTTCCTCATCAAACTCCCTGAGCCGGACCATTGTTCACCCTCCATATCATACTAATCGGTATATTATAAATTCTATAATTACGCCGTCTGATTGTCAAACCACTCTTTAAATTTGCCTTGACTATAGTTACTAAAGAGTTTATTTTTATTCCATGCTTTTTGTATCATTCAGTATATTATACTGTAAAGTACATTTATAATGTGAGGAGTGTGAAACCACTTGGGTAAGCTGCAAATCAGCGAAAAAGCGGGGATCCAAAAGGTAACGGGGAAACCCGGCGCAACTGCCGGACAGCCGGCTTTTATGCCGCGTAGAGTAACTTTATTATTCGCCATAGCCTGCGGGCTGTCTGTTGCCAATGTGTATTACGCCCAGCCGCTGCTGGATGTCATCGCGGAGGAATTCGCTATAGCCCCTTCATCCGTGGGTATTGTTATTACGGTTACACAGGTTTGTTATGCGATAGGCCTTTTTCTGCTGGTGCCCCTTGGCGATATACTCACCAAGCGCCTGCTGATTCCCGCTCAGATGCTGTTATCCGTGTTGGCTTTAACTGCAATCTCATTCGCCCCGAATGTCGGCGTGTTTTTTTCGGGCCTGGCCATTGTGGGGTTATTGGCGGTAGTTACACAAACCTTAGTTGCTTACGCTGCAACCTTAGCCGCACCATCCGAACGGGGGCGTACGGTTGGGATCGTGACCGGCGGGGTTGTCATCGGTATTTTGCTGGCACGATCCGCTGCAGGAGTGCTCACTGATGTAGCAGGCTGGCGGGCGGTCTATCTCCTGTCTGCAGTCTGCATTCTTGCAATTGCATTAACGCTGCTGCGGATTATGCCTCAGGAGGAACGAAAAACCTCCCTTACCTATTTCAAGCTGCTGCGTTCCGTACTGAGTATGTATAAAGAAGAGCGGATTTTACGTATCCGTTCCTTGCTTTGCATGTTTATTTTTGCCGCTTTCAGCATCTTGTGGACTTCGCTTGTGTTACCGCTCAGCCAGCCTCCGCTGTCACTCTCTCACTCTGCCATCGGGGCATTTGGCTTAGCCGGAGTCGCCGGGGCATTGGGGGCAACCCGTGCCGGACGGCTGGCCGACCGCGGATATGGACAGATCACAACCGGAATTGCGCTCACGCTGCTCCTCTTTTCCTGGCTGCCTATCAGCTGTACGGAGCGCTCCCTGGCAGCGCTTGTTATCGGAATCTTAGTTCTGGACATGGCCGTTCAAGCGGTACACGTTACGAATCAGAGTATGATTTTTAATGTGCGTCCCGAGGCCCGCAGCCGTCTCACCGCCGCTTATATGATCTTTTATTCGATCGGCAGCTCTGCCGGTTCTATTGCCGCAACAAGCATCTACGCTTATGCCGGATGGAACGGGGTATGCTGGCTCGGAGCAGGTGTAAGTGTACTCGCTCTATTATTTTGGGCTGGAACCAGGCGTAAATGTTGAGCAGGCAGCATTCACAAATAACCGCCCATAGGCAAATGGAAGGGTTGAACAGCCATTTTGCCTATGGGCGGTATGCTCAAACACCCCATACAGTCCGCTGAATGAGATAAACCTGTTTTTTTACAGGACAACCTCAACCCTGACGGATGCGCGTCCGGGATACGCGGGAAGAATGTTGCCCTCCAGCAGTACGCCGTCGGCGGTGATGCTTTTGACGCCTTTGCAGACCTTATTGGTATTGGTAACAGTGATATCGTAAACACAGCCCCGGAAACGGCGCTTGACCGTGAACCCTTCCCAGTCAGCCGGAATGCACGGGTCGATGGACAGCCCATTCAATACCGGCTTTACCCCGAGAATATACTGGGTAACGGCCACGTACATCCAGGCAGCGGTACCGGTCAGCCAGGAGACGTTAGCCAATCCGAACTTGTCGGACTCCGGCCCGAACAGGTTGGAGGCATAGACATAAGGCTCGGCTTTGTAGCGCCATAGACCTGCTTTATCCATGGCAACATTCGGCAGCAGCTGGCGGTAATATTTATAAGCCAGCTCCCCGCGGCCCAGCAGGCATTCCGCAATAATCGCCCAGGTGTTGGCGTGGCAGAAAACCGCTCCGTTCTCTCCTGTTCCCTTGTTGTAATTGGTCAGAGGGTCGGCAGGATCGGGGAAGGTGGTAATGGACGGGTGGATTTTTTTGATGCCGAGCTCGGTGTCCAGCATTTCCCGCACACTGTCCATCGCCTGCAGCCCCTTGTCCACGTCTGCCATACCGGAGATGGTGGCCCAGGTCTGGGCGTTGAGCCAGATTTTGGCCTCGTCGTGTTCATCGCTGCCGAGGTACCGGCCGTCATCCATGATCGCCCGGCGGAACCAGCGGCCGTCCCAGCCGATGCTGTTGACCAGCTCACGCTGACGCTCATACATCTCCCCGTACAGGGTGGCATCCTCCGGATGCCCGGCAGCCGCAGCAAGGTCAATCATCCGCAGCAGTACGGTTCCGAGCTGCATCGAGGTCCAGATGCTTTCCCCTTTCCCCTCGCGGCAGACCCGGAACAGCTGGTCATTCCAGTCCGAGCGCAGCATCAGCGGAAAGCCGCGGGAGCCAAGCTGTGAGGCCGTAAAATCTATAGCCGCCCGCAAATGCTCATACACCGTGCCCTCACCGCCGTCATAATAAGGCACCTTTGTCTGCAGGAACGCAGCATCCCCTGTCTCCGCCAGCAGGTCCCAGGCCGAAAGCGCCGTCCACAGATGGTCATCCGAGTGAATGCTTGTTACCGGCTCCCAGCCCTCGTTCGGGAAGAAGTAATGGTTCACATGACCGTCCCTGTACTGCTGGCCGAGCAGCAGCTTCAGCTTGTCAAAAGCAAGCTCCGTATCAAAGGGCACAACCGAGAGTATATCCTGGGCTGTATCCCGGTAGCCTACACCGCGGAACGTCCCGGTCGCGTAAAAGGAGATGTTGCGCGAAAACAGAAAGTTTCGGTGCGCCTGATACGGATTCCAGATATTGATCATCCGCTCGGCATCCTGATCCGGCAGCCGGCTCTCCCAGGCGCCCAGATAGGCGGACCAGTTCTCCTTTAACGCCTGGAAGGAGGCTTCTACAAATCCGGCTTCCCTGGAATAGGCGATTGCCCGCGACACCTCCCCCTCATCCGCCGCTGTGCCGAGAAACACATTAATCGTCCGGCTCTCACCCGGCTTAAGGGTAACATTGAACTGCAGCGCGCCGCACGGGTCGCCGCCCAGCAGCGTCGATCCGGTACAGCCGCCATTTTCAATGGCCGCCGGATTGGTTTCACTGCGGTAGCTCCCGATAAACTCCTCACGGTCACCGTCATAGCCGGCAAGCGGCGTATCCGCAGCCAGATAGACAAGCGGCGTCTCCTCAGGCTTCGGCTGGTTCTCCACCCCGTACCGGTAGACCAGCGCCTCAGCCTCATGATACTGCACGGACACCTGATGCTTGTTGTAGCACTGCCACTGCAGCTCACGCATAAATTCCATCATCCCGAATTCAGCGTAGGCGTAGACCTTCAGCTCTCTTGCCTCGGTCCCATCATTGGTCAAGGTCAGATTCCAGATCAGCGAATTCTCATGCGGTCCGACAAAATACACCGTCCGGGCCGCGATATCGCCGCGCTTTGCCTCAAAGCGGGTGTAGCCCATCCCGTGGGCACTTTTCCATTCCTCGGGCTTATCCAGGGCGGGCTCGCTGGTCGGGCACCAGTAGCTGCCCGTCTTGGCATCCTGAACGTAGATGTACGGGCCGGAACGGTCCATCGGCAGATGGAAGAAACGGTAGCGTGTGATCCGCCAGATCTGGGGCGACTTATAAAATGCCACCCCTCCGCCGGCATGCGACAGCATCGTATGGAAGGTGCCGTTCGACAGATAGTTCATCCACGGCGTCGGCATGTCGTGCCGCTTGAATTCGACCTCTTTTTCCTCATCCCTGAAGGTATAGTATGCTTTCGGGTCGTTATTTCTGGTAAGCTCCGCATTCACCGGGCTTCAGCTCCTCTATAATGTAATGGGGTTATTTCGGCTCGACCTCATCCAGGGTCAGACGGTATTCCAGGCCCTTCATGTAGGTGCCATCCCGGTTCAAAAAGGTCAGGCCGAACGCCAGGTCTCCGCCCGTTCCCTGCAGGGTGGCGATCAGCCGGTTAAGCCCGGTCTGCAGCCTAAACTCCCGTTCCGGCTCAGCTACAAACTCACCGTTCAGGTAGATTTCATAAGGTACGTCCGTGTTGATCCGCAGCCGGCCCGGGTAATGCTGAGCGGCCTCCCCTGCTTTTTCCGGGACATGTACAAAACAGCTCAAAAACCAGCGGTTATTCCCTGCATTTGCTATACGCAGGGTGCCGTCACCGGGGCGGCGCTCTTTTTTCTGCATCCAGCCGTACAGGCCCTCGCCCAGGTTATTTAATGAGAATTCCGGGTCGATGTAGTACGCCTTCATCTCTTCATAATGAATGTGGGGCAGGCATGGCAGGGCCATCATCGTTTCCACAGCCCATTCCCCGTCCCCCTTCACGCTGTCCAGCAGGCCGTCATCAAAGGATGCGCCCAGATTGGCCAGCAGCCGGGTATACAGGCGGACCGCCTTGTCATTGCCGGGATCGGTCAGGAGCTGCGAGCAGATTACAGCCCCTTCGCCAAGCCTGACTTCAGCCATAAACGTTCCTGCAGGGCGGGCCTTTCTGCGGTTCAGCTCCACCAGCGCGAGCCGGCTGTATTCTGCGGTATAACCATGCACGAAGTAGTCCTTCCAGGCTGTTCCCTCGACGCTTGTGCAGAGCGCGTCCGCACCGGCGATGTCCAGGCTGTGCGCAGCCAGCACATGGTTCTTGACCTCGCGCGGCGACAAAAACACCTTGTCGAAGCCGAACAGGTCGACAGGGCTGAACCCCTGCACGGCGGCGTAATCATAGTCCGCCGCCAGATGATACGCCTCGTGCGGCTGTACGCGCACGGGCCGGTCCAGCAGGCTGCCGAGCGCCGCCTGCTGCCCTGGCTCAGCCGGCAGCAGCACCAGCTGCCCGCCGGCTTCGGCGTAGTGCCGGAGCGCCGCGGCTGTGCCCGGCGCTTCCAGCATGCAGGCTTCGGCTATAATTAAGCCGAAGTCCTGCAGTTGTGCGCGCGCCGCTGCGTCAGGCGCGCCCGGCAGTGCCGGCGCTGGTGCCTCCAGCGCCGTGTACCGCAGCCGCAGCCCCTCCAGGAGGGCTGCGGCTTCACCGCCGGCGCGGACCAGCGCGGCGGCGGGCTTACCGGGGCGCGCCAGCGGCGCCCCGGGGAGGGGCTGGCCTGCGCCGGCGGTGCCCCCGGCGTGGGCCAGCAGGTTCCGCAGCAGCAGGCAGGCCTGCGGGACCTGCTCCAGATTGGCCATCAGCTCCAGCTGATTGGCCAGGAGCAGGCCCGCTCCGCTGCGGTATTCCAGCAGCGGCGACCACAGATCGCCGCCGTCGCCGAAATCGCCCGAGCTGCATTCCAGCAGCAGGGTGAAATCGCCGGTCACCGGCTTCTCGAAGGCCGCGCGGATAATCGGCAGCGGCCCTTCTTCACGCAGCTCCGCGTGCCAGAACATAAGGCTGCTGTCGCTGAAGCCCTCCAGCACCGGATGCCGGTAGCTGCCGGCATAGGCGCGGAGGAACGGCCGCCGCGAGAGCGGCAGCCTGCCGGGCGACAAGCTGCTCTGCTCCAGCAGCAGCACCCGGCCGCCGCGTGCGGCGAAGGCCTGCAGCCCGGCCTCAAGCGTGCTGTCCGCATCCTCCGCATAGCTGCCGATAATCAGCAGCGAACCGGGAGCAAGTCCGGCCACCTCAGCGGAGTCCACCCGTTCACAACCCGGAACAAGCCTGCGGATATAGGCGAAATCACGGTCCGCTCCGTAATAGGCTGCCTGCCGCCTCAGGTTCAGCGGCGTCTCCAGCAGGCCTGCGGACACCATTCTGTATTCCAGACGCAGCTCATGCAGCTGCTGTCCGTTATGAAACAAAAGTGCTGTCAGCACAGCCTGCTCTCCGTCACCAGCCGGGAGAGGCATCCACTCCAGCCCGATAACCTTATGTTCAGCAGGCTGCTGAACGAACCGGAAGGTCTGCTCATGGATGCTCTTGCCTCCCTGGCGGATTACGATCTCCACCCGGACATCCTGGCGCGAATAAGTATCGTTATAGACATCAAAGCTGCGGACAACCGGTTTATGATCATAAAACCAGCTGTTGTATTCAGCTGCCATAATCGTTACGGGCTTGAATGCTTCAGCCATAATGGCAAAGGCGGGGTTGGGAATATACAGCGGATATTCCTCCGGCAGCATTCCGTTGTTAATCGTCAGTGAATAGGCAGGTACCGTCTTCGGTTTCACTCCTGGCGTAGCCGGATCAGCAAGCGGCAGTACCAGCTCGCGTTCCGGCATCGCCCGCATGAAATAATGGGCGAAATTAAAGGTAGAAATGCCGGATACCCCTTGCCGTCTGGCATGCTCCACAAACAGCCGCTCCTTCTGCGCCAGCCCCGCAGTGCTCTCATCTGTTCCCCGGTACACCTCAAGGCCGGTGTACATGCTGCTGTTCTGCGGGCAGATATACCACCAGCCGCCGTGCTCCCCAAAGGTCAGCGGAGCCTTCCGATCCCACTGGCTGATCGTTCCGTCGATGTTATAGTGACGGCTCTCCACCTCCGTATGCTCCTTGGCCAGCAGCCGGTTGTCCCCTTCGGCGATGATTAGCCTGGTCGGATCAAGCTGACGGATCTCCTCCATCAGGCCGGGCATGTGCAGCTTGAAGCCGTCCCGCCCGTCCACCCAGCGCATTTCATTCTGCAGGCTCCAGAGGATAACGGACGGATGGTTTTTGTCACGCTGCACCAGCCGCCGCACATGCTTCCGGCAGTTCTCCACATATGCCGGATGGTCAGCCAGCATCGATTTGCCCGAGCCATAAATCGCTGTCTCATCGACAATCAGCATGCCTTCCTCATCGGCAATCCGCAGATAATCAGCCGGATAAGGCTCGGCATGCAGACGGATGCTGTTGATGCCGACGCTTTGGCAGATGCGGTACCAGTTGCGGATATAAGCTTCCGTCATCTGCAGCCCGCCCTGAAAATGCCAGGAATCGCCGCGCAGGTTGACCGGAATGCCGTTCAGCATAAACTGCGGGCCTTCGCTCCAGAATTCACGGAAGCCAAAATCCTCAGTGTGACGGTCAATAACCGTTTCGCCCTCCAGCAGCTCCAGCACCGCAGTGTAGAGAAACGGCTGATCCGGACTCCACGGCCGGGCATTGTCCCAATCCAGCTGGAAGGAGGCACAGTATACAGCCCCGTCCCGCGCGTTCTCGCACAGCCTGAGCTCCCCAGCAGCCGCAGCATCTACCAGCTCAGCCTTACCCTCTGCTGACAGGACAGGGCCGGCAACAGCTCCCGGTACTCCCCCGGCTCCAAGCTCTTTCAGCTCTTTCAGCTCTTTCAGCTCTTTCAGCTCTTTCAGCTCTTTCAGCTCTTCCAATTCTTTCAGCTCTTTAAGCCCTTCCGGCTCCCCGGTATCCTCATCTATTCCCCGCACATCAGGCCTTTCCGCGCCGTTCTCACCCCGCCGCAGCACACCCTTCTCCCAGACGCTCAGCCTCACCTTTAACGGACCACGGCCAGCCGCAGCTTCCTCCGCCCCGGCTGCAACCGCCTGAACCTCCAACCGTCCTTCCCTGACAGAGGTGCGGATCGTTACATCCTCCAGCGCAACCTGAGGATAGCCTTCCAGATACACATCCTGCCAGATCCCCCGGCTGATTCTGCCGTACCAGGAGCCCATCAGCCCGGTGATCTTGGGCGTTCCATTCGGCAGAAGCACCGTGTCGAAGCTGCTGCACACCACATGCAGCTGATGCTCCCGTCCCTGCTCCACCATCGAAGTGAGGTCGAGCCTGAGCGGCAGATAGCCGTCCTCCCATACACCTGCTTCCCGGCCGTCTATATAGATGACCGCTTTCTGCATAATACCGTCCAGCCGCAGCACAATCCGCTGTCCCGCCATACTCTCCGGAACCCGGAAGCTGCGGTGCAGCACTCCTGCCTCAGCAGCATCCCATTCCTCCGGATAACCATGCAGGTCAAACGGTGCATAATCATACTCCGCAATCTTCCCGAAGGTTTTGCCGTCCGGCTGCGGATAGGTCCTCCTCCAGCTGGAGGGTACGAGCACCTTGCGATCCTCGTAGACGATGATTTCCGGCAGGCTGCGGCATTGCGGCTGATCATACAGAGGCATGAAATCCCATTCCCCATTCAGGCAAAATAAATTACGCATGTCGTATCACCGGCCTTCCGTTTGCGGAGTACACCTCAAGCAGCAGCTCCATGTTCTTCCACAGCTCCTGCCCAACCGGTGCACTTGCCCATTTCATAAAATGCGGCTCCATCACTTCCGCCCAGTTATCGGGACGCAGCGAGGTTTTCAGCTTACCTTCATACGGGGCAGGCTCCCGGGTGTCCGGCTGCTCGGCATAAAAAAACAGCACGTTCTCATGCAGTCCGATAATGCCGTACTTATCCCCGTCCCCCGGCCGTTCCTCCTGATACTGATAATGGTAGTAAATGTAGCTCGCCGCCGCATCCGGCTTCAGCATAGCCAGGCGGCCGTAAGGCTTACCCGCAGTGTTCCGCCGCTGCCAATGTTCCGCCGACACAGGCTGCTGGTAATGAAAAATATCAGCCAGCGGTGCCCAGCACCGTCCCGGCACCCCTCCCGGCCAGACGGCAAGCCGCTGTAAGGCATCCGGCAGCAGCTGCTCCGGTGTAGCCGGCTCTGCCAGGCACTCATAATACAGAAACAGCTGTTTACCGGCGGCAAACAGGCTTAAATGATCCACACGCAGACCTACCATCGCTTCTTTAAGCGAAACAGAAAGCTCGCCGCTCCCGAAAAAAGCAGCCGCCCCCTTCTCATCCCCGAGCCATTCGGCCCTATACAAACAGCGCTTCATGCTGCACCTCCCAAACGTTGTGTTCTCTTTCATGTTACCGTATACAAACGGGTACCGCCTTGACGATGCTGACTATGTTTAGCATAATAACGACACGCTTTAAACAGATAAAACCTGTGATCCAGCCTATAAAAGAAGGCCGGATTTCTTCAGGATGAGGGATAAGAGGTTCTATTGCATTTTGTACAACAGATAACGGTTAAATCAGCCTAAATACGGATTCTGTTGTATTTTGTACAGCAGATTCTCAGATATCAGTCCCTTTATCCTTATTTCCCTAAAATCAATTGTATGGAATGCAATAGAATGAAATTGCCAGTTGTTTAGAAAGGATTCTGTTGCACAAAGTACAATCACGCGACGGTTGGTTTGATTGAGTATCACATTGGGTGTTGTTTAGTGCCCGTGTTGTTTAATATCAGTGTTGCTTAGTACCTGTGTTGTATTGTCCCAGTATCCTCGCCTGCGCCATCAAGAACCAAAAAGCCCTCCCCGCAGGGAGGGCGCCGCCAGCCTTTAGCATCCTTACATCCTTGCACTCTTGCTCTCTTGCTCTCTTGCTCTCTTGCTCTCTTGTGCTCTAGTGCTCTAGTGCTCTAGCACTCTTGCATTCTTGCACCCTTGCATTCTTGCACCCTCGCACTCTTGCATCCTTGCTCTCTTGCACTCTTGTACTCATTGCACTTTTGTCCTCCGGCACTCAAGCACCTCTGCACTCCTTCACTTCTGCCCCCCTGCTCTCAACCACTCAAGGCATAACCGAGAACACGATGTCATCGAACAGCATGTACTCAAAACCGCTGGTGTAGAATCCAACTTTGCCCGAAGGCCGGTGGCCCGGATCGTTGCCGGTCAGCCTTAATGCGCCGTCTACATATACGCTGATGTCGCCGTCCTTGGCCGTCAGCTTCACCGTATATTCCGTATCCGGCTGCAGGTCATGTCCAGGCAGGACGGACTCGGTCAGCTTCTGCCAGGCAGTATTGTACAGAATCCAGGCCGAGGTGCCGTCAGCCCGGGTACGGTAGCCGACCCGGGTCGAGCCGGTACTGTCCTGGCGGTCAAAGAGATAGAGAATCCCGTTATCCGGCATCACGGACGGTGTCTTCAGCTTGAACTCCAGCTGGTAGGACGTAAAACTGCGCTCAAGCAGCGCAGTTGCACCGTTCAGCAGCTTGTAACGCCGGTTCCCGTCAGGATCGGCTGAAATGCTGCGGTTAGGGTCCACCGGCCAGCCGTTGCCGCCGTTCTCAAAGGTAGTCTCATGCATGATATTGGACACGGTTACGGCAATGTCTGCCTTAATCAGCGGATTCGCCACTGATACCGCTGTAATTATCGTGTTTCCTTCATACACAGCACTGACAACTCCAGTCTGATCTACAGCAGCTACCGCCGGGTTAGCCGACTGCCAGGTAACTCCTGTGTCAGGCGTATCCGAAGGATCGAAGGACAAATGCAGCTGCTGCTGTTCCCAGGCGGCAAGCCGCACCTGGCTTTCCGCTGGAATGATTCCGGCCAGCTCCGTGGTCGGGGCCTTGAACTGAATGTCATCGAACAGCATGTGGCTGACGTTATTGACATAGAAGCCAACTTTCCCCGCCGCATTGTGCCCCGGATCATTGCCCTTCAGCCGGAATTCCCCGTCCAGGTAGAGGCTGATATCTCCGCCTTTTACAAGCATTTTGACGTTATATTCCGTATCCGGCAGCAGGTCATGCTCCGGCAGCTTCACTTCCTTAAGCACCGTCCACGCCGCATTGTACAGCAGCCAGGCGGAGCTGCCGTCCGCCCGCGTCTTATAACCGATCCGGCTGGAGCCGCTGCCGGCCTGCCTGTCAAATACATACAGGGTCACATTATCACCCATCACTGCCGGTGTCTTGAGCCGGAAGCTCAGCTCATATTCGGAGAAGCTTTTGGCGCTGAGTGACGAGGCGCCGTTCAGCACCTTGTACCAGCGGTTCCCGCCGATCTTCTCGATGCTGCGGTAAGCGTCCTGGCTCCAGCTGTTCGCCCCCGATTCGAAATTTGTGAAATC
Source organism: Paenibacillus sp. fava2 (assembly GCF_058313675.1). Lineage (NCBI taxonomy): Bacteria > Bacillati > Bacillota > Bacilli > Caryophanales > Paenibacillaceae > Paenibacillus > Paenibacillus sp. fava2. Next base: position 5,759,981 of record NZ_CM177755.1, read on the forward strand.
CATTACGCCGTCGCCCGCCTCCACGGTTACGCTAACCTGGGCTGTAAGCAGCGGATTCACCGCTGAAGCCACCGTAATCACCGTGCTGCCGACCATCCCACCGGTTACAATACCGGCACTGTCTACGGATGCAACAGCAGGATCAGCAGAGGTAAAGGTCAATGCAGGCTGATCCGCATTCCACGGCAGTACTGCCGTGCGCAGCTTGACTGTTTTCCAGCGGTCTACGGTAATAGCCTGGTCATATACTACTACCTGCTGTACCGGATAGCTGTCCGGTCCTGCCGTTGTTCCGGCTTTGCCATTGATGCCGATGTCGGCGAACGGAATGTCCGGGAAGCCCGGAATGGCATTAAACACCTCTGCATCCGGACGCAGGGACAGATCCCCGCCGGCCAGATCGGTGAAGCCCGGGTCTGCTGTGGTCACCCAGTTATCCGCATATTTCACCAGCCCGAACTTGTCATACGCCCCGTACACATTGGTTGTTACACTGCGCGTTATCACCGGATTATAAATGACATTTCCCTGGAACGTGTTGGTATCGGGATAGTAACGGTTTTCCGTGAAAAAGTCCGCCAGCTCGGGATACTTCGCCATGTAAGGCGTACCTGTAAAATTGTTGTTCGCCGCGAACAGCGCCTGCCACTTCGGCATGTAATTTAGCGGCACCTGGTCATCCGGCTCGTCGCCAAGGTACAGATCGGCATAGTCGTATGGAATTTTGCTGTCGATAAAAATATTGTTCCGGGTCTGGATATGTGCGCCGCCGTTATTTTTAATGGCCGAATTGCCCATTTTGTAAAAAATATTCTCGTCAATGGTCAGCCCCATCGTGAAGTTGTCGGGATAGACGCCCTCTACCCCCGCCTTGCTCTCCCCGATGTTATGGAAGTAGTTCCGCTTAATGACGGTGCCCCGCTCATGGGGCTGCTCCCCCGCATTCATGTAGATCGCGCCGAGGTCGGAGAAGGTGGTGCATACATCATAGATCTCGTTGTAATCCACGGTATGGTCATTGCCGAAGATCAGCACGCCGGGATGGGGCGCGTCATGCAGCTCGTTATGCGACATGCGGTTGCCGACACCGGACAGCAGAACCCCCGGATTATAAGCCTTGTGGTAATAGGCAAAATCATGGATATGTGAGTTCTCCACGGCATTGTTCCCCGGCTGCAGCGTTGTTTTGTTGCCGCCTGTCAATGTAACGGCCGTGCCGCCGATATGATGGATGTGAGTGCTGATAATATCGTGATCCGTTCCGGGTGCGCCATCAAAATTGTTATAGTAGAAACGGCTTTGCGTATTGATCAGCACGCCGCTGTTGGTGAAATTGCGGATCTCGCTGTTCAGGATACGCATATGGCTGCCGCCCATGATTACCGCAGCCGAATCGCGGCCGTTCTCCAGCACCAGCTCCGAGAAGTCGATGTAAGAGGCGCTCAGCGCGTTGATCATCGGTGTTTTGAGCATGGTGACTTCAATATCCGGGTCTGCTGAAGCCGCAAAGCCGGCATTGGGCAGGAAGTACAGCTTGCCTGCGGTGCGGTCGATGTAATATTCGCCGGGCATGTCGATCTCTTCAAGCAGATTTTGCGCAAAATGAAAATCCGGATACCAGTTCTTGAACAGCCCGCTCATCTCCCCGTAACGGAGGGTGATCGTTTTGGCGGCTGTATCGATGGAGGCGATTTTGTTGTACGACCATTCCCAGCTGTAGCCGAAAATCCCGTCCAGCCAGATATCATCCGCCTGTGTCCAGTACTGGGGCCGGTCATACGTGTAGGTAAAGGTGCCGCCGCGCGTATGGACCTCCCCGTTCGGATCACGCCGGGTCGGGCCTGGATCCACAATTTCATCCATCTGGACGGTGGATTCGTTGGGCCAGCGGGCCAGCGTCATCCCTTCCCCGGCCACATACAGCTCCATCGGCGGTACTTCGCTCAGGTCATTTGCCAGATAATAGCCGTGGCGGCTGAGCTGGCCGTAATCGGTAATGCCCAGCGCTGCCAGATCGGCAGCCAGCACCTTGGTTCTTGCCTCCGGGCTGATTATACGGCTGAGTATTGCGGAATCAGTGACCGGGACGAATGCCGACTTCGCCAGGTGCTTAGAGCCGGATAACGTTACGGACTCTCCCGGATAAGCCGTGTAAATGACAGGCTTGCCCGCTTCACCTGAATCCTGCTGGCGCAGCTCGAAGCTTACGGTCCGCTCATACCGGCCTTCGCGCAAATACACGGTGACACCGCCCTTCGGCAGCCCTTTCTCCGCTTTCATCGCACGGATGGTATCACGGGCTTTCTCCAGCGTCCGGAACGGGGAATTTTTTTTACCGCTATTGGAATCGCTTCCATTTACAGATATATAAATCGTTTTTCCTGATGCTTTATCCTCCTGGGATGCTGAAGATCCGGAGGCCGGAACAGGAATCGTCATGAACAGCAGACCAGCCATAAGCGCTGCAAGCAACCTTTTTTTCACCAAAGCTCCTCTTCCTTTCGGATCAAGTGGAAACGGCTACGCCGTCCTTGTGAGGACGGTATCCGTTTCAGCGAGAAAGATAAGTAACATTTATTGCGCGAAGCATATAAATTCTTATCTTTTAAAATAAGACGGCCCTGCCAAAAGATGTACAATGGCAAAGCCGTCATTGAGCAGCAGGTTTCTCCGGTATTGCAGTGTCTCTCTAGCCTTACTTCTTCAAGCCTTTATCCTTCAAAAACTGCTCGAATTGCTTCGTTACTTCCGCCACATACTTCTCTTCGCCGGCTTCCTTCAGCTTGCCGTACAGCACAGGCCAGGTTTCTTCAAAATCCAGTGTACCGGTAACCAGTCCGCGCTTGTATTCGCCCCATACGGCATTCAGGTTGGCGATTTCCGTATTGACCGGCTCGGAGTTGAACTTGAAGGCGCCGACAGGGTTCACTTCGGAATCGGAATTGATCTTCTTGGTTTCTTCCCAGACATTCTCCGGCTGGCCTTCCTTCAGATAGGAGTTGAAGACGCTGCCAAAAACCCAGTCCATGTTCGGCACATAACGCGAATCCGCGAGTGCCTTGATGTAGTCACCTGTTGTCTTCTCGTAGTGGACACCTTCTACGCCGTTGCAGAGCAGATTGTACAGCTCCTTGTCGGTATTCACCAGGTTCAGCAGCATCATGGCCCGTTCAGGATTCGCAGACGTGCGGCTGATCGACTGGTTGGTTGTTGCCGAATAGCCGTTGGAGAACCAGTCGCTCAGCGGAACCGTAATGACCTCATTGCCGCCGTTTTTGGCTTTTACTTCGGCTTCAACACCCGGCTTGAGTGTAACGTTGAAGTCAACGGCAATCTGGCCTTTGGTGAGATAATCGTTCATTTTTTCCGTAGCGGCATCCTTGTAGATATAACCTTCCTTATACCATTTGCTGGCCAGCCGGAAATTGTCGAGCTCCTCTTCCGGGTAACGGTGCAGCGTATAGGTAGGATCATCGGTTTTGATATAGAAATGGTCATCCAGGCCGGGAACTACCCAGTACTGGTCATCATGCGACTGCGGATTGATAAAGGAGGTGCCGAATACGCCGAATGGAATAATGTCCGGCTCGTTCTGCTTGATCTGGGCCAGGAACGGCTCGATATCAGCGAGCTTTTTGATGGAAGCGGTATCAAGATTGTACTTGTCGGCAAAACGCTTCTGGATGATGAACCCGTAACGCGAGCCGTTAATCTGCTGATTCGGAATCCCGTAAATCTCCCCGTCTACTGAGAGACCATCCCACATCACCTGCGGCACATCGGCCTTCAGCTCAGGCGCATATTGCTCCAGCAGATCATCCATCGGCTGTATAGCTCCCTTGCGTACCAGCTCCTCCGGCTTAAGCATATATCCGGTCCAGAGAATGTCGAACTTCTCGCCTGCGGCCAGCACCGTGTTCATCTTCTGCACATAGTCCCCGACAGCGACCGGCATCAGTTTGACTGTGGCATTGATTTTTTCCTTCACAATCTTGTTGACTTCCTCCTGCACCTTCGCCTGGTCGGCCTGCAGCTGTGACAGCGGATAATACCAGGTCAGCTCGACCGGTTTCAGCTCCTCTGTACCCGAATCTGTAGCCGGAGCCGCCGTCTGTGCGCCTTCCGTGGCCGTGCCTCCTGCACTGTTCCCGTTGTTTCCATTGTTGCCGTTACCGCCGCAGGCGCTAAGCACCGATGCCGCCAGCAATACGAGCGCCAGAACTTCAAACAGCCTTTTTTTCATGTGTGTGACCTCCTGTACTTTGTACATGATTGTATGTTAACCCTTTAGGGAGCCAACCGTAAGCCCTTTGACAAAAAACCGCTGAAAAAAAGGGAAGATCACCAGCATCGGACCGCCGGCCAGCACCGCAATCGCCATCCGCGCCGAGCTGTTCGGGAAGCTGGACAAATCAATGCCGAGCTGTCCGGTAAACTCCGAATTGGTTGTGAGAAACTCAATACTGTTGAGCGTCCGTACCAGCAGCAGCTGCAGCGGCACCTTATTCGGATCATCGATATAGAGCATCGCGTTAAACCACTCATTCCAGTAGGTGAAGGAAATCAGCAGACCAAGTGTCGCAAGAGCCGGAGTGGAGAGCGGCAGGATGATCCGGAAAAAAATGCGGAACTCCCGCGCCCCGTCAATTTTGGCCGATTCAATGATCTCGAGCGGAATCTTGGACATGAACCCTTTCATGACCATAATGTTGAACGGCGACAGCAGGATCGGCAGAATCAGCGCCCACAGACTGTCCTTCAGATGCAGGTATTGCGTAATGAGGATGTAGGAGGGAACTAGCCCGCCGCTGAACAGCATCGTAAAAAATACATAAAAGGTGGTCACCCGGTTATACCGGTAATCCTGCCGAGAAATGACGTAAGCGGTCATTGCAGTCAGCAGCAGGCCTAACAGCGCTCCGACTATGGTTATGGTGATGGTCACCCCGTAAGCACGGAACAGGATATCCGGGGCATCCAGCAGATAGCGGTAGGCGTCCAGACTGAATTTTTCCGGGATGAACTGGTATCCGTTAGCGGTCAGCGACTTTTCGTCCGTCAGCGACACTGCAACGACCAGCAGAAACGGCAGAATGACCACAAGTGAAAGCACCGTAAACAGCAGGTTAATGAACAGCTTGGAGAATTCAAATTTTCGGGCCACTGTCTGGCACCTCCTTACCATAGAGAGTTATCAGGATCGACTTTGCGCACAATTCCGTTGGCCGTCAGCACCAGCACCAGACCGACAACCGACTGGTAAAAGCCTGTAGCCGCAGACATGCTCACATTGCCGACTTCACGCAGCGCACGGTACACATAAGTATCAATAATATCTGTAGAACCGTAGAGAAAGCCTGAATTGTTCGGGATAAAATAGTGCAGGCCAAAGTCCCCGCGGAACATGTTGCCGATGGACAGGATCAGCATGATGATGATGATCGGAGCCATGAGCGGGATGGTGATTTTGAATGCCATCTGCCGTTTGGTTGCCCCGTCGATCCGCGCCGCCTCGTAATATTCACTGTTGATTCCAATAATGCCGGCAAAATAAATCAGCGTGTTAAAGCCCACTACCTTCCATAATTGCACCAGGATGAGGATAACCGGCCATGGCGCGGCATCCTGATACCAGCTGACCGGATCAAGGCCGAACGATTCCAGCGTGCGGTTGATGAAGCCGTCGGAATGGTTCAGAAAGGCGTAAGCAACATAGCCGACCAGCACCCACGACAGAAAATGGGGCAGAAACAGCGCCGTCTGGTAGAACTTGCTGACCTTGGCCTTGATTTCGTTCATCAGGATCGCCAGCAGCAGCGCCGCCGAGGTTCCCACCAGAATATAAGCGGTGTTATAGAGAACGGTATTGCGGGTAATCCGCCATGCTGTATCGGTGGTGAACAAATAACGGAAATTATCCAGCCCCACCCACTCGCTCCCGAAAATCCCCAGATCATAGCGGTAGTTTTTGAAGGCAATAATCAGGCCGATCATTGGAATATAGGCAAAAATCAATTTGTACAAAATTCCCGGCAGGGAGAGCAGAAACAGCTCGCGGTTGTTCTTAAAATGATGCAGCTCTCTTCCCGCCCATGACTTCCTGCGTTTTCCCGGCGGCGCACCCGCATGTGCCCTCTGCCCGGTAAGTGAAACGTTCTTCTGCATAACCAAAGCCCCTTCCTTTCTTCGTTAACGGCTGCCTGTGTGTCAGGCTTTGCATGGCCTTAGAATAGCGTAGCAGCAGGCATTTACGGTACTGTACAATCGCAAGAATGCTGTAAACCCGGGCTGTACAGTTCCCTGATTCCTGTTCCGGCCAGAGGAGTACTGCGGCTGTGCGGCAAAAAGCCAAAAAGGCCCGCTGAATGAAAAAATCTCACTCGCGGGCCCGGCATCCTGTACATTACAGTTGCATTATTTGCTGCGGTCAATGGCTGATTTCAGGCGGTATTCCTTCGGGGTCGTCCCGTAGCGGCGTTTGAACAGCCGGTAAAAATAGCTTTCGTTGCCGAAGCCGACCTTCTCCATAATCTCTGTCACGGTCAAATCCTTCTGCTCCAGATAATCCCTGGCATAGGCCAGGCGCGCCGCATTGATCTGGTCAACAACCGTTATGCCCTCCTGCGCCTTGAACACCTGGCCCAGATACACGGAGCTCATCTTCAGCATGTCGGCAATCCGCTGCACATTGAGGTCAGGGTCGGCATAATGCCGGTCGATAATCTCCTTTACGGTTTCGGCCAGCAGGCGGCTCTTGTCCTCGCGGCCGCTCCGGCGCTGCTCGGCTACCTCGCGCACGACCTCCAGCAGCACGGCTTCTATTTCATCAAGTGTCTCTTTCTCCAGAATCCGCCGGTTAATCGCCTGCAGGTTGACTGACACCGGATTAACGTTGTGACTGTTCATCTCACCCAGGGTGTTGCTCAAGCTAACCGCCAGATGCAGCACCGCCGAGAACATATTCTCGTAGCTGAAGCTGCCGAGCAGCTCCCGCCAGCTACGGATCGCCTGCTCCGTCTCCTGCAGATCGCCGCCTTTCAGCCCTTCCATCAGCTGGCGCTCCAGCTCCTGCGGGATACGCAGCGTCTCATTCTGTTCATTCTCCCGCAGCTGCTCCGGCTCAAGCACCGCCCCTTTACCGTAAATCATCCGGTAATTGGAGTGGCGGACTGCCAGATTGTAGTGCCGGGTAAGGCTGCGGTAGTCGGTGAACACCTCGCTGAGCGTAACCGTAAAGGTAATGCGGTAATAAGCCTGGACGGTTTGCTGAAGCTCTCTGAACCGCTCGCCCAGCTGCTCCAGCCCCCCGGCTGCGGCGGTTTCTTCTGCCGTACCTGCTCCGCTTCCGGCAATGAAAACCAGGTGCCCGCTTTTCATATCTACTGCTTCGCATGAGCCGTCCTGGCTGAGCAGCTCCTGGCCGATGTTGGCAATGGCAAAGTACAGCAGGGACTCCATCGCAGCGCCCTGGCCGGCAGCAAGCCCCTGAAGATCGTCAATCTGCACCAGGGCCAGCCGCAGCGGCGCCGGATAGGCAATATCTATGCCATATTGCTCCCTGATCTGCAGGAACGCACTCTCGTCTACACTTCCGCTTGCCCCGACCAGGCTGCGCAGCTGATACACCTTGGCGATATTCGACTGTGAGGCCCGTTCCTGTTCCAGCCCCTTCAGCTTGCCGATCATCTCGGTTACATTGGCCGCAATCAGCGACAGCTCATCCTGGCCCTGCGGGGCGCCGCGTTCATTCTGCGGCACCAGCGTCAGCAGCTGGCCCACCGGCTTATACAGCCGCAGCGAAAAGAACACGGACAGCATAACCGCAAGCAGAACCACAGACAGCGTGACCGCCACCTCAGTCCACTTCATCTGCCGGACGCTGCCCAGCACCACATCATAATCCTGCAGGCTGACAATCTGCCAGTTATTCAGCGCCTTGCTTAAATAAGTAACCTTGTATTTCCGGTCTTCATGATTGTAGATAAAGGAATCCACCGGCTTCTCCGATGGTGTGAGCCGCGGCAGCAGGTCCTGCTTAATATTAAGCCCTGCAGGCAGCAGCCCGTCGGTTGAAATCAGCACCTCGCCCTCGCTGTCGGTAATGAACAGCACATCATTTTGCCGCTCCGCGACCAGATTAAGCGCTTTCACGTTGTCGAGCATCCAGTCCGGCTTCACCGTCAGAATCAGCACATTATCGTTAATCGAACCCAGCGCCTCCCCGTCATAGAGAAAGAAGGCAAACACGTCGATCCCCTCGTTTTTACCGTCCAGATCCAGAGGAATCAGCTGCAGCTTCGGCAGATCGGCTCTTGAAGCCATATAGTTCTCCAAAGCTCCATACAGGGTACTGTTATTGATGTCATGGTTAAGTGACGAAAAGAACCGCTGCTGCGCACCGTTATAGAAGACTGCGGCGTGCAGATACGGTGATGAAGCGACGGTATGATTCAGACGTTCTATTTTGAGAATGCTCTGCTTGTAATCTGCCCCTGACTTCAGCGCGAGCAGCTCTTCGTCGTTGTACAGCGATACGGCCAGATCCCTCACGATGCCGTTCATATTCTCAACGTTATAGTTGATCTGGGTCAGCAGCTTCCGGTCAGCTTCATTCTGCAGGCTGAGCACCCGGCTGCGGGCACTGGCATTTAGCAAAAGCGAGGCAACCGCAAGTGTGGCAACCACCAGCATAAAGCTGAGCAAAATCCGCTGCAGATATTTGCGTGAACGGATCGTCTGGAGTACATTCATGGGTTCACTCCCCCTGCGCTTAGGTGACCTAACTATAATCCCGGCTGATTTTTCCTGTCAATCCGCCCTTTGGGCAGTTTCTGTTACTCCTGATGCCCATCAAGCCCTGGTTCCGGCTCTGTACCAAAGAGCTCCTGTAACAGCGTATGCGCTATAACCCGGTGGCCCGAGGCATCCGGATGAATCCCGTCTCCGTAACGGTAAGCGGCATTAATCGACCGCTCCTGCCTGATGTGTCTAAGCAGCGGCGTGCGCAGACCAATGACCTGATCAGCCGGACAGCCGCCGGCTAACAGCCAGTCCGCATAATGCTCCAGCACCCGGTCGTAGTCCTTGTAGGGCGCCAGATAACTGAAATCGTCCGCATCCGCCGGCAGCAGCGGGCCGCTCATGGACCGGGCATCAAACGGCGGCGGGGTCAGCAGGACCACCTTGGCTCCCGCTTCATGAATCTTTGCGCTCAGCCGCCGCATTCCGTCCTGATAGGCCGCAAACCTTTCAGCAGAGAACGGATGGTAGATTCCGTCATTCATTCCGTAGCAGGCCACAACTACATCCGGGGAGGCTTCGGCAAGCTCCCTCGTGAGCCGTTCATGGATACACGGACGCGGAAACGGATGTGCCGCTTCGCTGAGTCCCGAGGCCGTCTCGCTGGGCACTCCCCGTGCCGTCAGCCGGACTCCTGGGTGCGGCCGGTGCTTCTTCAGCCCTTCTCCGGCCAGCCGGATATATTGACCGTCAGCCGTGATGCTGTCTCCAAGAAACAGGATGTGCGGCTGTACGGAATTCTGTTTTTCCGTTTTCTTAGACGTAAATAAAGGCAGCATGCTTTTCCCTCCTGACAAGTACGCCAAGGCGTATAGCTTCCCTTAACGGCGGTATGCCCGCAATCTAATGGTAGCGCCGCCTGCTCTTTTCCGCCTTGACGATATCGCCCTTCCTTAGCATAATATTGCCATGACAACCAAATTATTAGCGAGGGACATCGGACTTGAGCCCGGATTTACCTTCCGGATCCAGAAATGTCCGCTGACCCATGATTACTATGTACACAGCCATGATTTCTCTGAGCTGGTCGTCATTCTGTCGGGAAGCGCCGTGCATATCATCGAGGGGAGAGAGTATCCGGTTACGGCCGGCCAGGTTTTTCTGATCCACAGCGGTGTTTCCCATGGTTACAAGAATGTCGAGGATATCGAGTATGTGAATGTGATGTTTCAGCCCGAGGAGCTGCTGCAGCAGCCGGAGCTCAGGCTGCTTCCGGGCTTCCAGGCGCTGTTCTACATCGAGCCCTTTTACCGCCAGGAGATGTATTTCAAAGGTATGCTTTCGCTGGATGCCGGGCAGCTGATGGAGGCAACAAGGCTGCTTGATCTGATTCTCACTGAGCATGAGCGCCGGGAGGATGGCTACCGCCTGATGGTCCGCACCTATTTTACTGCCCTGGTGGGCATGCTTTCCCGTTATTACCAGAACAGCAGCGGAGGCGAGGACAACAAGGCGCTCCGGATCGGTGAAGCGGTCACCTATATCGAGGAGCACTTCCTCCAGCCGGTCACTCTGCAGTCCATGGCGGATATGGCTTATATGTCCACCCGCCAGTTTCTGAGAGTGTTCACCCGCAACTACAAAACCACGCCCATGGACTATGTCATCCGCAAACGGCTGGATTATTCCTGCACGCTTCTGCGCAATCCCGAACTTCCGGTTTCCCGGGTGGCTATGGACAGCGGCTTCCAAGACCAGAACTATTACGCCCGCCAGTTCCGCAAAAGCTTCAACTGCACCCCCACCGAATACCGCGAGCGGATCAGCGGCTCCGGGGACCGCGGGTAATCACTCCCTGCTCTCCCCTGCTGCTGCAGCCGCTTCATCCCGCTGGCGCAGCCGGCGCCGATAAGCTACCGGGGTCATGCCGAATCTTGCGCTGAACAGCCGGGTCAGGTAATTGGCATCGCGGATGCCGATCCGTTCGGCAATATCGGAGACGCTGAGCACCGTGCCGCCGAGCAGCTTCTTGGCTTCCTCCAGCCGCCGCTGCAGCACATACTGCAGCGGCGTTGTGCCGATATGCTGCTTCATGCACCGCGTAATATAATCCGCCTGGAAATGCAGCTCCTCCTGCAGCCCCGTTACCTGAAACGGCTCCTTCCAATGCCTGTCGAGATAAGCGGCTGCCGCCCGGGCCAGCCGGACCGCCGGCTCCGGCAGCGCCGTGCGGGCACATTCCGCCTGAAGCGCCGCCATCAGCTCGGCCAGCAGAACGTGGAGCCGCAGGGCATTCTCGGCGTTCAGCCGGCTGTGAATCTCGTTCATCTCATCCAGAATCGGCTCCAGTGCCTCAACGTCTACAGCAGCAAATTTCGGCATGTACAGCCGCTGCTGTGCAGAAGGCTCCTCATCCTCCACTGTTCCCTTGGCCAGCAGTGCAGACCAGGGAATCTCCTCCTGCCGGATATAAGCCGGCTTCCCTTCATGTATAAAGTGCACCCAGTAAATTTCCGTATCCTCTTCACAGACCCGGTAGCCCTCGTGCGGCAGCCCTGCCTCAAGCACCAGCAGCCTGCCCGGACCGATCGCATATTCCTTTTCCTGTTCAGCCATATACAGCGTCCCGCGCTTGACCAGCAGCAGATCATACACCCCGAAGGTACGGGCAAAATGCCGGTCACCCGGCGACCAGACGGCCAGCCCCACCGTAACGAACTTTGGCAGCGGCGGAATCGTAAATTCCAGACAAAGCACCGTATCCCCTCCTTATCTCAAAGTCGGTTTTGTGCTATTTCAAGTCTATAATAACACTGGTAGCGCTTGCAGAAAAGAGGTACATTGACTGGGAATCGCTTTATATCCAAATCCTATAAGGGGCTGTTCATCCATGCGTTTCCGTCAGGTTCATCTCGACTTTCATACCTCCGAGGCCATTCCCGGCATCGGAAAAGATTTCAGCAAAGCCCAGTTCCAGTCCATGCTGCGCGCCGGCCATGTCGATTCCATCACCGTATTCTCCAAATGTCATCACGGCTGGGCCTACCATCCCAGTGAAGCCAATGAGATCCATCCGCAGCTTGATTTCGATCTGCTGGGGGAAATGATTGAGGCTGCCCACGAAATCGGCGTCCGCACACCGGTCTATCTATCTGCCGGCCTTGATGAAAAGCTGGCCCGCCGCCATCCCGAGTGGCTGATCCGCGATGCAGAGGACCGCACGCGCTGGGTCAAGGATTTCATGACGCCGGGCTACCACGAATTCTGCCTGGGCACGCCTTATCTGGATATTCTCCTGGCCCAGCTGCATGAGGTGGTCAGCCGTTACGATGCGGACGGCATCTTCCTCGACATCGTCGGCGCCCGCAAATGCCGCTGCCAGTACTGCGTAGCCGCCCTGCGGGCAGACGGCAAGGACCCGCGCGACGAGGCAGCCGTTGTGGCTCTGGGCGAGCAGACTTACCTGAACTATGCGCGCCGCGTCCGCGAGACCATCGATGCCGTGAAGCCCGGCCTGCCAGTCTATCACAACAACGGCCATCAGCAGCGGGGCCGGCGTGACCTCGTCCATGTCAACACCCATCTCGAGCTGGAATCGCTGCCGACCGGGGGCTGGGGCTACGACCATTTCCCGCTGTCCGCCCGCTACGCCCAGCCGCTCGGCCTGGATTTTCTCGGCATGACCGGCAAATTCCATACCTCCTGGGGCGAATTCGGCGGCTACAAGCATCCGAACGCGCTGCGCTATGAAGCCGCGCTCAGCCTCGCGCACGGCGCCAAATGCTCCATCGGCGACCAGCTTCACCCCTCCGGCCTGATGGATGAAGCCACCTATGCCCTGATCGGCAGCGCCTATGCTGAGGTCGAGGCAAAGGAGCCGTGGTGCAGCGGCGTTACCTCCGTCGCCGACATCGCCGTCCTGTCCCTGGAGGCGGCGCGCGAAGCCTGCCCCGGCGGCCAGGCGCTGAAGGGCGAGCGCAATCTGGCCGATGCCGGAGCGGTGCGCATCCTGACCGAAGGCCACTATCTGTATGACATCGTGGATACAAATAGTGACTGGTCAGCGTACAAGGTGCTGGTGCTGCCGGATGAGGTGCCGGTCTGGCCGGAGCTGGCCGCAGCTATCGCCGCCTTTACCGCCGCAGGCGGCAAAGTGCTGGCTACCGGCAGGTCCGGCCTGAACCCGGCCGGAGATGCTTTTGCGCTGGACCTGGGAGTGAAGTGGCTGGGGACTAATACGTACCGCCCGTCCTATTTCCGTCCGCACTTCACTCCCGGTGCGCTGCAGCCCGCTTCCTTTGTCATGTACGGCGAAGGCCAGCTGGTGGAGCTGAGCGGCGGGAACGCCCTGGGCCATCTGGAGAACCCGTATTTCAACCGCGATGTCTTCACCTTCTGCTCGCATCAGCACACGCCGGGTGCCCGGGAGGACAACGGGCCGGCCATGGTCGAAAGCGGCAGCGGGATCTACATCGCTTGGGACGTATTCAGCGAATATGCCGACGGCGGCCATCTCATCCTCAAGGAGATGGTACTCCATGCGCTGTCCCGGCTGCTGCCGCAGCCTGCCCTCCGCACCAGCCTCCCGGCGCGGGGCATCACCACCCTGCAGTATCAGCAGGCTGAGCGCCGCTACGTGAACCACTTGCTCTATGCGGCTCCTGCGCTGAAGGGCCGCATCGAGGTGATCGAGGACATCGTGCCGCTGCAGGATGTCTCTGTCAGCCTGCGGCTCCCGTCCGGTGCAGCCGTCAAGCGGGTCTATCTGGCCCCGGCGATGACCGAACTGCCGTTTACGGCAGACCAGGAGGGCAGAATAACGTACACTGTCCCGCACCTTGAGAATCACCAGATGGCTGTGATCGAGCTGACTTAAGAGCTTTTCGCAGAAGACGCAGCATAGGCTAGTCTGGATACAAACAGCAGCGGCCCTAGACTATTTGATTAGTCTGGGGCCGCTGCTGTCATTCACTATTTTCAATTTCACCAGGAAGATGACTCTCATCCACATTTAGTTGGATTTTTGCTACTTAAATCCGCCCTTATCCTGAAATCTCAAACATTAGGTGGAAAAACAACATCTAAATCAGGCTATTTCTCACTATAGAGGCCTTTTCAGCGATTCTAAGTGGCGTTTTTCCACCTAGTTTCCCGGCACCGGCGCTCACCGTAAAATTAGATAGCAAATTTCCACTTAGCTTGATGAGCAACATCTGTATTACCTGCATTACCCGCAAAACAACACCTACAGCACAGTACTTGCATAATCATTGCCGGGGAACCGGCCGGATGATCTGCCTATTTTGCCGCACATTCACTCTATACGTACAGTCTCGCCTGATCCCCTTAATAAATCGTCGGCACCATTCCCCCGTCCATCCGGACAGCCGAGCCTCTGAACGCCGCTCCATAAGGGCTGCAGATAAAAGCCGCCAGCTTCCCGATCTCGGCCGGTCTGATAAAGCGCTGAAGCTCTGACTGGGGCAGATTCCCCGCCATGAATCTCTTTTCTTTTTCCTCGAAGGTCGTATTGTCAGCGGCGTAGATTCCCTCAATGATCTGCTGCACATTTTCGGACAGTGTCGGTCCCGGCATAATCGTATTGACTGTCACTTCGGTCCCTGCGGTCATTCCGGACAAGCTTCTGGAAAGAGAGAGCAGCGCCGATTTGGTCACTGCATACTGCGGCATCTGGCCTGAAGGCATGACCGCCTCCTCGCTCGCAATAAAGATTACGCGGCCATTGTTATTTTCCAGCATTTTCGGCAGATAGAATCTGCATAATGCGTTGGCGGCAAGCACATTTGTACGGAAATACTTTTCCCAGATCTCATCGGTTGCCTCTGCATAGCCCATGATTTCATAAATCCCCATGTTGTTCACCAGAATGTCCACCTGCGGGTATTGTTCAAACAAGGCTTCCCTCTGTGTACTATCGGTAAGATCTGCAGCAGCAGCCTGCGGCGAAGTCTCCGGAAATGCCTTGCTAATCTCGTCTACAGTCCGTTCTGCTTCCTTCCGGTTTCTGCCGTTAATCAGTACATTTACGCCTTCTCCCGCCAGCTCCAGGGCAATTGCTTTGCCGATTCCCTTGGTTGATCCTGTTATTAAGGCTGTTTTTCCCTGCAAACCCATATCCATAGCGCATGTCTCCCCAATGATGTAATTCAGAACCTAAAGCATAACCTTCCGTTCCGTCAGGGATAATCATACTTTACCGGGAATGCCGGGTAACTAGCCTGCCGTGCCAATCTTCTTGCAGTACACGCCAACTCAATGCTGAACCTTATGCTCCAGACGCCAGCGGGCCGGTGTATCACCTTCCCATATTCTAAATGCGCGGTAAAAAGAGTTCTGATCCTCATAACCGACCAGACAGGCCACTTCTTTTATGTCCAGCTCCGGATCAGCCAGATACTCCCTCGCCTGCTCATGTCTGGCTTGCGTCAGCAGCGCCTTGAAGCTTGTCCCTTCCTCCCTCAGCCGCCGCTGCAGCGTCCGGTCACTCATGTTAAGCTCCCTCGCTACCGTCTGTATATCATACCGTCCGCCCATGAGGCTGCGTCTGATAATCCATTTAACCGTCTCTGCAACAGTGGGGCCGTCTTGCTGCTCATTCAAGGTCCGGTCCAGAGCGGGAGTCAGTATAGCCAGCAGTTCTTCATTATAGGTGGTAAAAGGAAGGTTCAGGTCGCTGCACCGCAGAACGAGCCGGTTCCTCCCCGTTCCGGTCTGGACAGGACACCCGAAATATTCATTCAGTGCCGTTATATCACCTGACGTATGTGAAAATTCCACCCTGCGGGCGTTTATAGCCTGTCCTGTCCCCCTCCGCCCAAGCTCCAGAAGATACGCCAGCGTAACTCCGATCAGAATCTGCGGGATGGATGACTCCGGGTGCTGCCACTGCAGTTCAATCGTACATTCCTCATCCGCCTCCGTTATAATCAGCTGTTCAGGCGGGCACATTTGTTTATACCTGGCCATGCGGTGGAGCGCATCGCGGTAATCACGGGCGTGATACGTGGCCAGCACATCCGGCGGATATTGGGCGGTTTCAAAAACCGTCACAAGTCCGGCAACCCCCGCAGCCATGTCCGGAGTCAGCTCTTCAAAGGCCTGCCAGACAGCAAAGTATTCTGCAGCACTGACCCTGGGTTCTTTAATGATTGAAAGCGGAAGCCTGGCCTGCCGGGCTATCTCAGCGGGGGCAATTCCCAATTGCTGTACCCCGGACCAGAAGCCAAACGGGAATTTGATATATTTTTCGGTATGCAGCATCATACAGGATTCTCCTTATACAGCATGGCAATGAGTATTTTATATAAAAGCATACTCTCTAACCTGTTCAAAAGTCTAACTTTTACCGGGAGTGTGCATACCTTTGACTTCTTTTCTGCTGCCGGCTCTGCACAATCAAAAAAGGCCACAGCACATGGACATGTTCGCTGTAGCCTCACTATTTTCATTAAAAAGCTGGTTTACATAGCCGCATTTCAGATGAACTCTCAGCGGTTCTCTGCTGTGACGACACCCTTTTTGATAATGATATTGCCGTAAAGAGCCTCTTCCCCTGTGACCACAACGGCATAGCTCTTCCTGGAGCGGTTGTAAAAATCAAAGCGTTCCTCATATTCAACCGTCGCCCTGCTGTCATGCTTCGCAAGGATTGCTTCATACACGGACCAGATCTCCGGCACAGACGAATCCCCCTCCACTACAGCCATAAAAGCCGCCTGATGCGGCACATAATGATCCAGCGGCAGCAGCTCAAGGATCGCATCAAGCAGTGCAGGGATTCCCGTCCCGTCGTATCTCAGCACTCTGTTATGCAGGGAATGACCCGGAAAATGGGCATCCGCCAGCACCAGCTCATCCCCGTGGCCCATCTCCATCAGAATACGGACCAGGTCTGGAGACAATAGCTTGGGTATTTTCTTCAGCATGCTGTACCTCCTTGGACAGCCGGGCTACATCCCATAAAAAGACCTCAGGGCCACCAGCTCATCAATCCGGTTCTGCGGCAGCTCGCGCTCCCCGCCAATCATCCGGGTAATGAACGTCAGCTTCGCTGTGTATTCGAGCCGCTCCATGTTCATGTAGGCGCTCATAACATCCTTGCCCCAGGTCAGGGCGCCGTGGCTTTCCAGCAGTACAGCCGTTTTCTTGCCCAGGAACGGGATCAGCGAATCCGGGATTTCTTCTGTAGAAGGTGTCCCGTATGCCGCCAGCGGAATATCTCCCATCGCAATGACCGACTCCGGCATCATCATTTTATCCAGCGGCTCGCCCTTGATTGCAAAAGCTGTAGCATAAGGCGGATGGGCGTGCACCACCCCGTTCATTTCGGGCAGCTCATTATAGATCCGCAGGTGCATCTTCACTTCGGTGGAAGGACGGTACCCTTCCGCTGCTTCAAGAATTTCCCCCTGCAGATTGACCTTTACAAGCATATGCGGCTGAAGATAGCCTTTGCTGACCCCGGTCGGTGAAGCAAGGATTTCAGTTTCGGACAAACGGGCCGAAATATTCCCGTCATTGGCAGCAATAAAATCCTTGTTAAACAGATTTCTGCCGATGTCACAGATCAGCAGGCGCAGCTCTTGTTCTTTCTGATTCATGGTAACTCTCCTTTATTTCGACGGATAATAACGGACAAGCGTACAGGACTGTGCCACAAGCTCTCTGAGCGCAGAAGCCTTGACTGCTCCCAGAGCGGCTAACTGGACAGCTATATTACCGATTGCGCTGGCCTCAGCGGGCCCTGCAATAATCTCTTTTCCGGTGGCATCAGCCGTAAGCTGGCACAGCAGCTCATTGCGGATGCCTCCGCCCACCATATGGATTGCGCGGAGGCTCTGTCCGGTCAGCGTCTCCAGCTCACTTATTGTTTGGGCATAAGCCGAGGCAAGGCTCTGCAGAATGGTCAGGATCACCTCGCCCTTGCTCCCCGGCGGCTGCTGGCCGGTCCGGGCACAATAGGCTGCGATCTGGCCGGGCATATCGCCCGGAGTGCTGAACAGGGCATCATCCGGATCTATAACAGCCGCAGCATACCCTTCGCTCCGGGCTTCTGCGGCAAGCCGGACCGCCTCCTGATGAGACACCGGCTCACCCGCCTCCGCCCAGCCTCTTTGCGTCTCCTGCATAATCCACAGCCCCGTAATATTCTTCAGCAGCCGGTTTCCACCGCCGAAGCAGCCTTCATTGGTGAAGCCATATTCACGGGCCTGATCTGTCAGCACCGGCTGTGCCGTCTCCATTCCTGCCAGGGACCAGGTTCCGCAGCTGATAAAAGCGGCTGCCTCTGCTCCCGGTCCATAGGGAATGGAAGCCACCGCAGAGGCCGTGTCATGGGCGGCCCCGGCAATGACCTGCAGCGGGCCTGTGCCAAGCTCCTCCTGCAGCGCCGGCATTAGCTGGCCGGTCACCGTTCCGGCCGGCACCAGCTCCGGAATCAGGCTGAGCGGAAGCCGCAGCCGGTTCATCACCTTGGCTGCAGGAGCCGCTGATCCCGCGGCCAGCAGACCGCTGGTGCTCCAGATCGTCTGCTCCCCGGCGGCAATGCCGGAGAGCAGATAATGGAACAGGTCCGGCATCAGCAGCATCCGGTCTGCGGTCTCCCTGAGCCAGGGACTCTGCTCCAGATCCGCGTACAGCTGATATACGGTGTTAATTCTGGCAGATTGATTGCCCGTCAATCTAAACTGCTCATCCGGCGGCAGCATCTCCTCAAGAATAGGAGCATAGGCAGCTGTCCGCTGGTCCCGGTAATGATGCGGGGCGTACAGCAGCTGCCCCTTCCGGTCAATGAAACCGTAGTCGACGCCCCAGGTATCCACGCTCACGGACGTCAAAGTCCCGTGCTCTCTGGCCGCCCTGCGTATCCCCTGCTTCATTTCATGAAACAGCTGCAGCACATCCCAGTATAAATGCCCGTGCAGCTCAACCGGCTGATTGGCAAACCGGTGAACTTCCTCCACCTCTATACGATTACCGTCATACAGGCCCAGCATGACTCTGCCGGAGCTGGCCCCCAGATCCACTGCCAGCAGCTTGATTGCTTCATCCATATCCTGCACCTGCTTCACCTTGAGTTTTAGTACAGCGGCCCGAAGTTGCGGCAGGCTCTGTAATCCGCACTCTCCAGATCCTCTGTGCCGAACAGAGACCACACGCGCGGTCTGAAAATCCGGGACTCCTCCACATTGTGCATACTGACCGGAATACGCAGGATGGAGGCCAGTGTAATCAGATCGGCGCCGATATGCCCGTAGCTGATTGCACCGTGGTTAGCTCCCCAGTTGTTCATGACATCATAGACGGTTTTGAACGAGCCTTGTCCTGTCAGCGTCGGCGCAAACCATGTGGTCGGCCAGGTCGGATCGGTCCGCTCATCCAGTGTCTTATGCACTTCTTCAGGGAGCTCAACAGTATAACCCTCCACCAGCTGAAGTACGGGACCAAGCCCCTTAACCAGATTGAGCCGGGCCATCGTTACAGGCATTCCGCCCTTTGTTAAATAATCGGTGGAGAAGCCGCCCCCGCGGAAATATTCCTGTGAAGCCGGACGGAACTGAGTCTCTGCTATACAGCGCTCCGCCTCCTCATCCGTAATCTCCCAGAACGGCTTAATCGCAGGCTTCCCGTCTACACTCTGCTCTCCCGTTCCATCCAGCGCTGCAGAACCCGAGTTGATCAGATGCAGCAGCCCGTTGGCCGCCTCTCCCTCCAGTTCATATCCGGTTACCCGTTTAACCGCAGCAGGACTCCAGAACGTCCGGACATCGGCAAAAATCTGTGCCGTATTCGTAAGCAGATAATTGAACAGCATCGTTACCCCGTTCAGGCTGTCATTCTCGGTAGCCACGATGTACGGGGCACGCCGGCCGTTCCAGTCAAAGGAGGAGTTAAGAATCGTCTCCATGAAATCCCCGTTCGGAAAATGGTCCGTCCACTGCCGCTGGCCCTGGAAGCCCCCGACAATCGCGTTATGCCCGTTAGCCTCCTCCTCAAAGCCGAGCTCAGCCAGCCGCGGGTTCCCCACCATGAGATCACGCGCGATTAGCGTCATTTTGACACAGGTCTCCCACTGCTGCTCCTTCAATTCATCGCTGATCTGCAGGTGCTGCGGATTATTGTCTGCTCCGGTGCGGCATTTTTCTTTAACCCAGGCCAAGGCCTGAGCAAATTCCTCTTTATCATAAATTTCTTCCTCGAACCTACGCACGTACTCGGACATATCGATGTATTCATTCCGCATGCCCAGGTAGTCCTGGAAGAACTGTTCGTTCACAATCGAGCCGGCAATCCCCATCGACACAGAGCCCATCGAGAGATATGACTTCCCTTTCATCAGCGCTACTGCCATAGCGGATTTGGCGAACTGCAGCAGCTTGGTCTGCACATCAGCCGGGATCTCTTCACTGCTGGATTCCTGTACATCCTCACCGTAAATGCCGAACGCCGGAATTCCCTTTTGCGCATAGGCAGACAGAACAGCCGCCAGATAAACTGCCCCCGGACGCTCCGTCCCGTTAAAACCCCACACAGCGTGCGGAATCGTTGCATCCATATCCATCGTTTCCGAGCCATAACACCAGCACGGGGTTACGGTAATCGATACGCCGACATTCTGTCCGGCAAATTTCTGTGCGGCAGCCGCTGCTTCCTTCACACCGCCGATCGTCGAATCAGCGATAACACACTCTACAGGAGACCCGTCCGGGTAAAAAAGACTTTCCGTAAGAAACTTAGCCACCCGCTCTGCCATCCCCATGGTCTGGGCCTCTAGCGATTCGCGGACACCGCGTCTTCTTCCATCAATCGTAGGCCGGATTCCAATCTTCGGATAATTTGTTGCCACTGCTGTTCCTCCTCAAATGAATTGGTTGGATATTGCGGCAGATCCATTCAGACGTGAATCCAGTCTCCTTTTAAAGCGCTATCATGAAAGTATTGTGAGACTGCCCCATCCAGTGCCGCTTGATCCCGTACTCGATAATTTAGTTGAGTTCATGTTTATCATAGAGTCGGAGTGGTTCAAAGTCAACAATATTCCACAACTTTTTATTATATTTATGTGGATTTATGTGATATTGTAATAAAGTAGTGTGGTTTTACGTGTGAGTTCTGACTATCTTGCAGTCAAATGTAGTACACTATGAATAATATATGATTTTGTAGACAAAGGTGGGTAAGCATGAAGGCATTTGAACGGAGAGATCTGATCATTAACGAGCTGTACCGGCATAAAAAAGTGCATGTCGCTGACCTCGCGCAGAAATTCCAGGTGTCCGAGGAGACCATCCGCCGCGATCTGGACAAGCTGGACAAAGAAGGTCTGGCCAAAAAAAACTACGGAGGCGCCATACTAAACGCCCATACCAACGAAGACCCGTCATACGCGAGCAGACATCAGGTCAACCTGGAGGCTAAAGGCATTATCGCTGCCAATGTGCTGGATCTGATTAATGACGGGGACAGCCTGATGACGGATACTAGCACAACAGCTTTTGAAGCCCTGCGTAAAATCACCGAATCCAAACACAACCTGACCATCATCACCAATTCACTCGCGGTTTTATCCGAATTCCAGCATTCCGGCCATAAGCTGATTTCCACCGGCGGTACACTGGGACCCGAGACCAGCTCCTTCGTCGGCCCCACCGCCTCGCAGACCATCCAGAAGTATAATGTGGACGTCGCCCTCTTCAGCTGTAAAGCATTGTCGATGACCGGAGGGCTCAGTGATTCCAACGAGGAGGAGAGCGAGCTGAAGATCCTGATGCAAAAGCAGGCCAGCAAAGTCGTGCTGCTCGTCGACCATTCCAAGTTTGACCGGATTGCTTTCATCAAGCTGTTCAGCTTCGATAAAGTGGATTACATTGTCACTGACGAGAAGCCTTCGGAGGAATGGATCAGCTTTCTGAACAGCTATCAGGTGTCGGTACTGTATAATTCCGGGGAGTAAACAGCCAGTATCACTTGTGCCTATCGATGAAACACAACCATTAAAACAATAAAGACAATGCTCAGCAGGCCGAACAGCTCCAGTACCTCTTCCCTTGGCCATTTCCTCCGGACAAAGATGATCGAGGGGTGAGCAAGTCCAGCCGTCAGGTACAACAGTGACAGCAGCAAGCCAAAGCTCATCAGCGAAAATAAAGGATTGTCTGCGCTGGGCACCCCAAGGATAACAACAAGGACTATCAGGGCAGTCAGGAGGAACAGCACCCAGCGGAAAAACCGAATCACCGGTCCGGGCTTCACTGGCGGAACGTTATCGCCGACCGTCTCAGCTCTGGCCTGCTCCTCCTCTAATGCCCGCTGCAATGCCTCAGGGTTTTCGATTCGCATTTTGTGCATTTGATTAGCATTGTCGATACGCCGTTTAATGCTCTTAAACATACAAAAGCCTCCTCTTCTGCATTTTGGCCGCTTTCCGCTTTAATACGCCTTCTCTATATAAAAGAACGGAATGGTAAAATTACTTTAATAGTAATTCACCATTCCGTTTCACTGCAAATAATGGAGTTATCCAGACAAAAAAAATAGCCTCTCCGGAGAGATGCTTCTGTTAAGTAAATATGGCGCGCCCTGAGAGATTCGAACTCCCGACCTTTTGATTCGTAGTCAAACGCTCTATCCAGCTGAGCTAAGGGCGCAAATATTGGAGCGGACGACGGGAATCGAACCCGCGACCCTCGCCTTGGCAAGGCGATGCTCTACCGCTGAGCCACGTCCGCACACGGTATGTATTTCTTAATTCAATGGGCTTG